>NZ_CP152389.1 GCF_038806765.1 Mucilaginibacter sp. CSA2-8R
CGTGTTTGGCAGCTTTAAGTGCAAAACTTAATCCGGCAATGCCCGAACCTATGACCAGGAAATCCACATTTTTTATCATAAATAGCGTCTAAGATGTGTAAAAGTACTACTTGTGTGAATAACCCCGTTAAAAGATGTTAGTTTTGAGTAAGGAAAATGCTAATAACTTTTCGATATGTGGATAACCCGATCAAAAACTTTATTTATCCCCAACCGAACGGCTGGATACCTGACAATTTTCGGTCGAAATTCACAATCGGAAAACAACTATTTAATTCACACCTTTGTTTATTAACATAGCTGTGGATAACGAGGCGATGTTGTAAATCAGATACTTAACCAGCTTCCATTGTTAACAACCTGTGGAAACATGATGAATAAGTGCTTTTACAAAGGTTTTAACAACTGATTTACCAACATTACCAACACACTAATAAACAATAAGAAGATATATTTATATAATTTAATTGTATTTATTGTACTGTTGACAATGGACGTTTTAGAAGAAATTAATATTAAAGGTTTTGTTGAAGAGGAAGTAGACCCGACACTTGACCTGTACGACGAAATAGAAAAGCTGAAAAAGCAAAAGAACGCTGTGATACTGGCGCACTACTACCAGGAAGGCGAGATACAGGATATAGCCGATTACATTGGTGATAGTTTAGGCTTATCTCAGCAGGCTGCCAAAACCGATGCCGACATTATTGTATTTGCCGGCGTACACTTTATGGCTGAGACTGCCAAGATATTGTCGCCTACAAAAAAGGTGTTGCTACCTGATCTGAAAGCAGGTTGCTCGCTGGCCGACAGCTGTCCGCCGCACTTGTTCAAAAAGTTTAAAGAGTCGTATCCGGATCACCTGGTGATTACCTATGTGAACTGTACTGCTGAGCTTAAGGCTATGAGCGATATTGTTTGTACCTCGAGTAATGCCGTGCAGATTGTGGAAAGCTTACCGGCCGACCAGAAAATCATCTTCGGACCAGACCGTAACCTGGGTGCTTATGTGGCCAAAAAGACCGGTCGCGACCTGGTGTTATGGAACGGCGCCTGTATGGTACACGAAATTTTTAGCCGCGAGAAAATTACTAAGCTTAAAGAACGCTATCCGAACGCCAAACTGTTAGCACACCCGGAATGTGAAGAACATATTTTGCAGTTAGCCGATTATATCGGATCTACCACCGGTATCTTAAAATATGCGACCAATAGCCCGGAAAAAGAATTTATTGTGGCTACGGAGTCGGGCATCATTCACCAAATGGAGAAAGACAACCCGGAAAAGACGTTTATACCCGCTCCACCGAATAACACCTGCGCCTGCAATGATTGCCCTCACATGAAACGTAATACGCTGGAGAAGCTTTATTTGTGCCTTAAAAACGAGATGCCAGAAATAACTTTACCGGCCGATATTATTGAAAAAGCCGTAAAGCCTATTGAACGAATGCTGGATATTTCGGCACAGTTAGGCTTATAATTTTTAATTGACGGAATACTTTTGATGGAAGATCCAATGTGGGGTCTTCCTTTTTTTATTAACAAGTTTTAGTGGGTTGCTAACATATTTTGCAACTTACACACAAAACGTATTATCTCCCGGTTGTTTAAAACAGCTTTTGTATTTTTGTAGTTCAAAACAGGCAGCTATGGATATGTTTGATAATGTAGATAAAACCCATGTTAACGAACTTGGTGAATTTGGCTTAATTAATCATTTAACCAAAAACATTAAGCTTACACATGCAAGTACCTTAAAAGGGGTAGGCGATGATGCTGCCGTATTGGATTATGCTGGTAAAAAGGTGCTGGTATCTACCGATATGCTGCTGGAAGGTATCCATTTTGATTTAGCCTATACGCCGTTAAAGCATTTAGGGTACAAATCCGTTCAGGTAAACCTGAGCGACATTTGCGCCATGAATGGAACGCCTACGCAGGTAACGATATCAATCGGTATGTCGAGTAAGTACACTTTAGAAGCTATTGAGGAGTTGTACGAAGGTATTTACCTGGCTTGCGAAAAATATAAAGTTGACATTATTGGCGGTGATACTACGTCATCCAAACAAGGCCTGGTGATCAGCGTAACTGTATTGGGTTATGCCAACGAAGAAGAAATTGTATATCGTAATGGTGCCGAGGAAGGCGATCTGCTTTGTGTATCCGGAGACTTAGGAGGTGCTTATACCGGTTTGCAGTTACTGGAACGTGAAAAACTGATATACCTCGAGAATCCAAAAATTCAGCCTGATTTAGAAGGTAAAGATTATATCATTGAGCGCCAGTTAAAACCCGAAGCCCGCCAGGACATTGTGCAGTTACTGCGCGATTTAAAGGTTAAACCGACGGCCATGATTGATGTATCGGATGGTTTAGCTTCCGAAATATTACATATCTGTTCACAAAGCAACAAAGGCTGTCAGCTATACGAAGAGAAGATTCCTATCGACCCTATGACTTACGAGACAGCGCGCGAATTTAACCTGGATCCTACGGTGTGCGCATTAAGTGGCGGCGAAGATTATGAACTGTTGTTTACTATCAAACAAGCCGATTATGATAAAATGAAACACGATGTGGATATAAGTATCATTGGCTACATTACAGAGCCTTCAGCAGGCTGTAATTTGATTTCTAAAAGCGGCCAGGTACACGAGCTTAAGGCACAGGGCTGGAATGCATTTAAACATAACAACTAAATATTCTTTAAATCCATCTGATTGCAAACCTTCAGTTAATTTATAATCAAAGGTTTGCAATCAGTGATTTTATAAATACGTCAGGTATCTCAATATGCGGGATATGTCCGCAATTGTCAAATTCTATAAGTTTACAATTAGGTATTTTTTTGGCCGTAGCCGGGCCTAATAGTTGATATTGGCCATGTTGGGCTTTTCCTTCTTCGCTCAATAAAGCCTTGCCTACAATGGTGCGGTCTTGCTTGCCGGTAAATAAGACAACCGGTACTTTGAGTAGTCCAAATTCATAGCAAACCGGCTGCTCATAAATCATTTCAAAAGTTAGCGCGGCTACTTTAGCATAACGCGGAAAGTCGGCACTCTTACTTACACCGGCGCCTATTTTCACCAGGTAGTCGTACGCTGGTTTCCATTGTGTAAAGTATGAAGTCTGATAATATTTTTTGATACTCTCGTAGCTGGTTTTAAGCTCGGTTACGTAGTCCTGCTCTGCCGATTGGTAGGGTACAAAAGTGCGGTAATCTTCCAGTCCTATCGGGTCTTCTAATACAATTTTATCAACTGTGGCAGGGTACATCAACGCAAAACGTGTAGCTAGCATTCCACCCATCGAATGGCCTAAAACCACCGCTTTATTAATTCCAAGGGTATCCAATAGTTTTTTGTTAAAAACGGCCAGTTGGTGAAAGCTATAGTGGATAAAAGGTTTGGATGATTTACCGAAACCAATTTGGTCGGGCACAATTACCCGAAAGCCTTTTTGATTAAGTGCTTTAATCATGTTAGTCCAATAATAGCCGCCGAAGTTTTTGCCATGCAGTAGCATCACTGTTTTACCGTTGCTATTAACAGGTTTAATATCCATATAAGCCATGCGTACATCCTGGCTTTCTACTTTAATGGGTAGAAAACTTAGGATATACGGATATTTTATATTTTCGAGTGTGATGGAAAGTGTGTCTGATTGCGCCCATGCTCCGGCCGACCATAGTAGCGCAATAACCAAATAGCATAACTTATTGTACATTCAATACATACAAGCGCCTTTTGCAATTGTTTATTGGTCGGAAGTCTTGCTGTTATTCTCTGTATCTTTGCCGGCTATGAAACCTGCTGAAATTAATGCAAAATGGAGCGAACTGCAGCAGCGTATTGCTGAAGATTTTGATACCGACCTGCCTGATATCAAAGTGATGCTGTTTTTAATTGGCGTACAAGAGTTAGGGCAGGGGCCCCGTAAGTTCACCAAAAGGCAAAAAGAAGAGTTGATGCACATTGCCAATTGCAAGCTGTTTAGCCAAATGGGTTTTTATGAGCTGGAAGGTGCCGATCAGGATGGATGGCCGCATTGGAAGTTAGCGAAACCTGTGCCCAATTACACATTATTGGAGCAGGAGATGCTGATGAAATCACTCATCATTAATTACTTCGAAGAAATGCAAGCCTCGTAATATGAAGAAGTTACTGTTAGTATGCCTGTTATTTGTAGTATTATCTGCCGGTGCCAAGCCACCTAAAAATCAATATGTTTGTATTAAAACTTCTTACGGACAATGTATTATCCGGCTGTACAATCAAACGCCTAAGCATCGTGATAATTTTGTTAAACTGATCAAACAGGGAATTTACAACGGTACCTTATTTCACAGGGTGATACAGAATTTTATGATTCAGGGTGGCGACCCAACATCTAAAGATGCCAAGCCTGGTGTAGAGTTAGGTAACGGCGGATTGAAGTATACCATACCGGCCGAGATTAACGATAGCTTGTTTCACAAAAGAGGAGCATTAGGTGCGGCCCGCGACGATAATCCTGCAAAGGCGTCCAGCAGTACACAGTTTTACATTGTAGAAGGTAAACGTTTTACTGATGGTAAACTTGATACCCTGGAACAAACCCGGCTAAAAGGTTACAAAATTCCGCAATGGCAGCGCCAGTATTACAAGACTATCGGCGGTGCGCCTCATCTCGACCATAACTATACCGTGTTTGGCGAGGTAGTAAGTGGTATTGATATGGTAGAATTAATTGCTCCCGTTGAAAAGGACAAACGCGACCGCCCCATTGCTGATGTAGCGATGACCATCGAAGTGCTCAGCAAACGCCAAAGTAAGCAGTTAGATAAATTATTGAATATTAAATAGTTGTAAATTATGCCTTTGATACTGCCTGTTAAAGATAAGCTTCCGGCTTGGGGTGAGAATTGCTTTATAGCTGATAACTGCACCATAGTAGGTGATGTTACCATGGGCAGTCATTGCTCGGTTTGGTTTAATGCTGTAATCAGGGGCGATGTAAACAGCATTACTATTGGCCACCACAGCAATATACAGGATGGTGTAGTAGTACATGCTACATATTTAAAAGCTTCTACCACTATTGGTAATTATGTATCGGTAGGGCATAAGGCTATTATACATGGCTGTACCCTGCATGACTATGTGCTGGTAGGTATGGGCGCCATTGTGATGGATAAAACCGTGGTGGAGTCGAATGTTATTATTGGAGCCGGATCCGTAGTACTGGAAAATACCATTTGCGAATCCGGCTACCTGTATGCGGGTACGCCGGCTAAAAAAATTAAACCGTTAACTAATGAACAGTTAAATTTATTACAGCAGCTGCCGCATAATTATAACTTGTATGCCAGCTGGTTTACGGTTTAGTAGTTTCTTCTTTCGGTATAGCTAATGGTTCTTCCATTTCCCAATTTGGCCTCAACGTTAGCTCTTTGGGGTTATACCAGGTTTTTTCGGGATAAGTTCTGTTTTTTACGTTTCCGCTATCGCCTTTACCATTTTTGTTGGTGTCATACGTAACCTTAATCTGGTACTTTCCGGTAAAATAGTTTTTATAAACCAGTGATGTATTTTTAGTAATGACATCAGTTCGCATCAAATTCTTTTTGCTGTCAAACATCTGTACAATGTAGCTTCGCCCGGTGTCTGGTACGGTTACTTTTAAGGTCAAGGTACCGTAGTTTTCCGTTTTATCTATCATAAAGCGCTTTGTACTCTCCTTGTTTTTATCACCGTAAATATCTGTCAATGCCTCGTCTGCAAATGATAGTTCATAACGTGCGGCCTGTTTCCAGCGTTGCTTAATCGTGAACTTACGGGGGTTATTTGGGTCTTTGATAACAGACAGGTTAGGTACCGGAATGGAGTCTTCCAGCAACTTTATTTTACTATTATCGATGGTTTCTAACGGGAAATTAGCGGTCATCAATAAATCAGCGCCTGGCCGGAGTTTGTTATCAACATTGATATTGTATTGCACGCCTAAGTTTCTTTTAAAACTCTCGTTACGGCCTTTACGTAGCGCTATGGTATCTAAAGGTTTACCATCATCCAAAACAGATAAGCTCAGCGAGTCGAATTCCATACTACGGAAAAAGATTAAGGCTGTATCTCGCATATTATTAAAGTCTACAAATTTTTGCGCATCAATAGCAGGAGGGTAGTTTATTTTAATTGACGGATTATTTAAGGGCTTGTTAAAAATAAGGAAACCGCGTCCTTCATTATCCATTTTTCGGGTACTCACTCTAAATTTTTCCGGTTCCTGCTTAAAAAGATTAAGCTGTACGCCTGTTATATTTTTATCGAGTTTCAACGGCGTTTTCAAAAATGCCACCAAATCATCCTCGTTATATATTTTGTTAGGCGATGCTTCTTTAAGTGCATAAATAGTATAGTCACCGGCATGCAGGTTGTTTAATGCAAAATTGCCTGATGAATCTGTAGTGGTGAAGAAAGAAGGTTTCTTTTTACCAAACATGGCTGAGTCCATTTTTGCCGGGAAAATCATTACCGTTGCTTCTTTTTCGGCTTGGGCCGTAATCGTATTATTTACCTTACCGGTAATACTCAAAGAGTCGATCTCGTCGCCAGTTGAAAATACATAGGTAAAATTTTTCAACACGTTAGATTCATTAACGTCTGCCAGAGCCTTGCCAAAATTAAATACGTAAGTCGTATTTTTTTGTAAGGTGTCGTTTATCTTAATTTGTAAGCTCCGGCCCTTGGTAATGTACTCCGGTTGCTTTTCCATAAAAGGAGTTACACTGATTTCGGTGTATGGATTAGTTAACTTAAAATATTCGTCAAAGTCCAGTTGAATCTGCTTGGCAGTAAATCTTCTTGTTTTATTGGGGGGTGATGCTTTTAAAAGTACCGGTGGAGTTTTATCGCGTGGTCCGCCCTGCGGTCTTTGTACGCTAGCACATCCAATGAGCAGCCATAGTCCGATAATAGTAAAAATATTGAATGAATATTTGTGCTTTAAATATAAAGGCATTTTTAAGCGTTATAAGCGATTTTGTATATTTCTGGAACTCTGATATTAAAAAGTAAAAATAATGGCTTTAATAAATTCTATTAAAGCCATTATTCGATCGTTTTAACCGAAAAATTCAATTTTTTGACCTACCTGGAAATGTGTACCATAAGCACCGAGATGTCAGATGGCGATACTCCTGATATACGCGAAGCCTGACCTAACGTACGCGGCTTAATACGCATCAATTTTTCGCGGGCTTCTTTTGATAGTGACACCAATTGCTGATAATTAAATTCGGGATTAATTTCTTTATCCTCCATTTTACGCATGCGCTCTACAACCTCCAGTTCTTTATCAAAATAACTCTCGTATTTAATTTTTATTTCGGCTTGCTCAACAGTTTCATCATCATAAGCCGAAAGTAATGTATCTAACGGTGCGTCAGCTTTACGCAACTCATTAAATCCTACCTGTGGTCTGCTGATTAATGAAACCAGCTTAACCTTTTGCGAAAGTGGGGTAGTACCCAGTTCCTGCAAAGTGTCGTTTATTTGAGCTGCCTCAATAGACTTAGTTTTTGCATAAGTTACAATGTCGTCAGAGTTTTTAATTTTCTGTTTAACTTTATCTAAACGTTCATCGTCAATTAAGCCCAGGTCGTGCCCAATAGGAGATAAGCGGATATCGGCATTATCCTGACGTAACAGCAGGCGGTGCTCTGCTCTTGAGGTAAACATGCGGTATGGCTCTTCAGTACCTTTAGTTACCAAGTCGTCAATCAGCACACCGATGTATGATTCTGACCGTTTCATCACTAACTCGTGGTTATCGTGTACTTTTTGGTGAGCATTAATACCGGCTATCAGCCCCTGTGCCGCCGCTTCTTCATAACCAGTGGTGCCATTAATCTGGCCAGCCAAAAACAGGTTGCTGATTTTCTTCGTCTCCAACGTCAACGACAACTGGGTAGGCGGAAAGTAATCATACTCGATAGCATACCCTGGTCTGAACATTTTAGCTTTCTCAAAACCGGGTATTTGTGTTAGTGCACGGTACTGTACATCTTCTGGTAGAGAGGTGGAAAAACCGTTTACATAAATTTCGACAGTATGGAAACCTTCAGGCTCCACAAATATCTGGTGGCGTTCGCGCTCTGCAAAGCGATTTATTTTATCTTCGATAGAAGGACAGTAGCGCGGGCCTAAACCTTTAATACGGCCAGTAAACATTGGCGATTTTTCGAAGCCTTCTTTTAAGGTTTCATGCACTTCTGAATTGGTGTAGGTTATCCAGCAGCAACGTTTTTCGGTTGGCCTAGCTACATCGGTAAACGAAAATCTTCCCGGATTTTCATCTCCCCATTGCTCTTCCATTAAGCTGTAATTTAAACTGCGTCCATCAATACGTGGGGGAGTGCCGGTTTTCATGCGGCCCGCTTCAAATCCTAATTCAACCAACTGCTCTGTTAAACCGGTAGCTGCCTTCTCGCCGGTACGACCACCACCAAAGCGCTTTTCGCCAATGTGTATTACACCATTTAAAAATGTACCATTGGTAAGCACTACAGCGTCGCACTCTATCTCTACGCCCAAAGAAGTTTTAACACCACAAACGGTATTATTCTTGATTATTAGCGAAGTAACAGTGTCTTGCCAGATGTCTAAATTATTAGTACGTTCTAATGTAAGCCTCCATTCTTCGGCAAAGCGCATACGATCATTTTGCGCTCTTGGGCTCCACATCGCAGGACCTTTTGATAAATTTAGCATCCGAAATTGGATGGTTGTTTTATCAGCAATAATGCCCGACTTTCCTCCTAATGCATCTATCTCCCGCACAATTTGTCCTTTAGCTACACCACCCATAGCCGGGTTGCAGCTCATTTGCGCTATTGTACCCATGTTCATGGTTATCAATAGCACCGACGAACCCATATTAGCTGCGGCTGCAGCAGCTTCACAACCTGCGTGCCCGGCTCCGGCAACTATTACATCGTATTTTTTAAACATTTTTTAATTGATGTTCCACGTGGAACTTTACAAAGTTACTACTCAAAAATTACGTTCCACGTGGAACTTTTAATAATGATAATAAAGCTACAAACGCCCAAATGCCTTCTAATATTACAAAAGGGTAGAAGCTAATTAAGTAGGATGAATAGCCACACAACCCTGCGCCCACAAAATTCATCAGCGCATATAGCTTGCTTTCTGCGTCAATCTTTTTAAATAAATTGAGTAAAAAGGCAATGAGTAATATAATTACACCAACCGAAGCAATGATATCTGATAGTTTCATAACGATTTATTGTAACTCGGCTAATTCCATCCAGCGCATTGACTTTTCATCAACTGTTGCTTTTAAAGCTTCGATATCTGCCGAAATTTGGAACAGTTGATGATGGTCAGTTACGGTGTTCATCTGCTGCGTAAGGATGCTAATCTTATCTTCTATCTGGTTAATATCCTTTTCGAGTGTCTCATATTCGCGTTGCTCTTTAAAGGAAAGTTTACTTTTCTTGGGTGCAGTCACTGCTACAGATGCAGGCGCCGGGGCAGCCGCTTTGCTTTTTAATGCTTGTTTGGCCTCTTCCTGTTCTAAACGGAAAGAAGAATAGTTGCCATTGTAAATGTCAACTATGCCGTTGCCCTCCACGATGAAAAGCTGGTCGGTTAACTTATCCAGCAAATACCTGTCGTGCGATACCATTAACAAAATACCCGTGTAATTGGTTAAAAAGTCTTCCAGTACATTTAAGGTATCAATATCTAAATCATTGGTAGGCTCATCCAAAATCAAGAAGTTCGGATTCTTCATCAAGATATTCAGTAAGTGTAAACGTTTCTTTTCGCCACCGCTCAGCAATGAAATAAATCCGTATTGCCGTGCAGGAGGGAAGAGGAAAAGGGTAAGCAGTTGCGCAGCGGATATAGTTTTACCATCAGCCATAGTAATGTATTCGGCAACGTTTTTTACCACATCAATAACCCGCTCATCATCCTTAAAGCTCATACCAGCCTGGTTAAAATAACCGATCACAGTGGTTTCGCCTTTTTCAATCATACCACTGTCTGGCTGAACCAAGCCTGTAAAAATGTTAAGAAGGGTTGACTTACCCGCACCGTTTTTACCGGCTATACCTACACGATCGCCTTTTTTAAATACATAATTAAAATTACTGATAATAGGTTTGCCATTAAATGCTTTGGCAATATGGTGCACCTCCATAATTTTGTTGCCTTGGCGGGAGGTCTTTACACTCAGTTC
Organism: Mucilaginibacter sp. CSA2-8R; assembly: GCF_038806765.1. Taxonomy (NCBI): domain Bacteria; kingdom Pseudomonadati; phylum Bacteroidota; class Sphingobacteriia; order Sphingobacteriales; family Sphingobacteriaceae; genus Mucilaginibacter; species Mucilaginibacter sp. CSA2-8R. The sequence goes on from NZ_CP152389.1 coordinate 10,255, forward strand.
CACTTTAGCATTAGGGCCTGCATTTTTAGTCTTTTCTTCCAGCTCATAAAATGCATCAATACGCGATTTGGATTTAGTGCTGCGTGCCTGCGGTTGACGGCGCATCCATTCCAATTCTTTCTTCAACAGGTTTGAATTTTTTTGGAACTGTGCGTCATTGTTAGCTTCGCGTTCGGCTTTCTTTTCCAAAAAGTACTGGTAATTGCCGTGGTAAGGAAATATTTTTCCTCGGTCTATCTCTATAATTTCGTTACAAACGTTATCCAAAAAGTACCTGTCGTGGGTTACCATCAATATGGTTTTGGCACCTTCGGTTAGTAGTTTTTCTAGCCACTCTATAGTATCAATGTCCAAGTGGTTGGTTGGCTCATCCAGTACATATACGTCTGGGTCTTCAATTAACAGTTTAGCCAAGGCCAGACGTTTTTTCTGTCCGCCCGATAGTGTATCTATCCGTTGCTGAAGTTGGTGTATATCTAAGCGGCCTAAAATATTTTTAATTTGGTACTCATATTCCCAAGCGTTGACAGCGCTAAGCTCCTCTGTTATTTTCTCAATAGCTTTAGTATTGTCAGGGTCGTTCTCTAACAGCTGCTCATATTTCAATATCAACTGTTGCTGTATATTATCTTTATGAAAGATGTAATCGCTGATAGTAGCACCTTTTTCAAATTGAGGGTCTTGTTCCAAATAACCTGGCCGTAAATCGCGGGCCGAAACAATTTTACCCTCAGTAGGGGATATCTTACCGGATAGTAATTTTAATAAGGTAGATTTACCTGCTCCGTTAACACCCACTAAGGCCACCCGCCTGCCGCGGTTAATACCTAAAGTAAGGTTACGAAACAGCCAATGATCATGAAAAGAATGACCTAAATTTTCTGCTGATAAATAAGTACTCACGCTAATTGTTTTATATGATTTGAAGGGTGTATAAAAACCCCTTCTTCTGTATTTAAAGACTGATGATACATAGCACGTGCAACTGTGGCAGCCGGTATGCTTCTGTATTTTTTAAGATCACCAAATAGTATAGGATCAATAACCTTCATGGCCACGGCCGCTATTTTTTCGGCTAACCTAAACTCTTTACGGTCACCTGTTAAAAGCGAAGGTTGATAAATATGCAGAGATGAAATGCCCACTTGTTGAATATCATTCTCAGTTTGACCTTTAAGCTTTGTATAAAAATTACCTGATTTACTATCGGCACCAATGGCTGAGACTAAATGAAATTGTGGTATTTTATTTTGCCTGCCTATTTGTGCCAGTTGAAGCGGATAGTCATGATCTATCTTCCGGTAAACCGACAGATCAGGTGTTTTGCTACGGGTAGACCCTAAACAACAGAATATAGCATGCCCATTTATAGCGGCCTGATGCTGTTCTAACTTATCAAAGTTAACTACCAATTGCACTAACTTTTTATGTTTTACCGGCAATTCATGACGCACCAGGGTCAGTACTTCACTGTACTGCTGACTTTGCAAAAGAAGCTGCAGCAATTCAGTCCCTATAAAACCACTTGCCCCTGCTATAACTGCTTTGTTTGCCATAGTTCTATCCTTAATTACAAAGATACATAAACTTATTAAACACTATTAATTGCATGTTTAAACATACATCGAGCTGTGGGCTAATGTGACCTAAAAACAAAACGTAAAACTTAGATGTTTAAATTATACGTTCATCTGTAGTTTGCAAATCAATTATGAAACTAGCTTATGAACTTACACTAACTGCTACATGGTTAAAAGCTGTGTTTAGCTATTTAAACCAATTATTAGATACCGTTTTACTGATCGCTTAGGCTAAAATTTTATGGCAGAACAGATAATGAATTCCGGTTGGCGAAAATGGGTGGAAAGCGTTGGCGATCAAACTGTTTTTTTAGGCCGATTTTTTCGCAATACATTTTCGGGCGGCTTCGAGTGGTCGGAGTTTGTACGGCAATGTTACGAAATAGGATACCGATCTATTATGCTGGTGGGTATTACTTCGTTCATTATGGGGCTGGTGCTTATTCTACAATTACGGCCTACCTTGGTTGATTTTGGTGCCGAGAGTATGTTGCCGCATACATTGTCGGTAGCGGTTGTACGCGAGATTGGCCCAGTGATCACGGCTATCATTTGTGCAGGTAAAATAGCCTCGAGTATAGGAGCCGAATTAGGCAGCATGAACGTAACTGAGCAAATTGATGCCATGGAGGTATCAGGTGCTAACCCGGTGCAATACCTTGTAGTTACCCGTATACTGGCTACCAGTTTAATGGTACCCTTACTGGCCATGACCGGCGACTTGATCTCCTTAATCGGCGGTTATGTCGCCCTCAATATTACAGACGATATCACTTTTAACTTATACTTCACCAAGTGTGTAGCTGCGCTCGATTTTACTGATTATTTGCCTGCCTTAATCAAAACCGTGTTTTTTGGTTTTGCTATCGGTTTTGTGGGCTGTTATAAAGGATTTACATCTAACAAAGGTACGGAGAGCGTTGGTGTGGCGGCCAACTCGGCGGTAGTAACGGCATCATTATGGATTTTTTTTATTGATATGCTGGCGGTACAAATTACAAACGTGTTGTTTTATTAAATATGGAAACAGTAAAGCAGTATCGTTTAAAAGATGAACATAATAGGCAAAGGACTAAAGAAGTTGTTGTTGAAATCAGTAACCTGCGCAAGTGCTTTGGCGACAAAGAAGTTTTAAAGAACATTAACCTGAAGCTGCACCGCGGCGAAAACCTAATTGTGCTCGGGCGTTCAGGCCAAGGTAAATCAGTAACTATCCAGTGCATTGTTGGCTTGCTTACGCCTGATGAAGGCTCGGTAAAAGTTTTTGGCCAAGAAGTGCCAGAACTTAATAATGAAGAGCTCAAAGAACTGCGCACCAAAGTTGGATTTTTATTTCAGAGTGGTGCCTTATACGACTCGATGACGGTTAAAGAAAACCTAGAATTTGCACTTACCCGTGTAATAAAGATCAAAGACCAAAATGAGATTGACCAAAGGGTGCTGGAAGTGCTGGAGGGAATAGGCCTTCCGGAGGCTATAGATAAGATGCCTTGTGATTTGTCGGGCGGGATGCGTAAGCGGGTAGGCTTAGCCCGAACGTTGATTGTAAAGCCTGAAATTATGCTCTATGACGAACCTACTACTGGTTTAGATCCTATCACCTCGCGCGAAATAAGTGAACTGATATTAAAGATGCAGCAAACGTTTAAAACATCATCAATTATTATTACCCATGATATGGATTGTGCCAGGGTAACCGGCGACCGGGTGCTGATTATGCACGATGGCGAATATATAGCTGAGGGGACTTTTGAAGAGCTGCAGCAATCAAATAATGAATTTGTAAAATCTTATTTTCTGGACACGATATGAGGACGACATCTGCACAAAAAATAAAAATAGGTCTGTTTGTTTTAATAGGACTGGTTGTTATATTTCTGGGTATATTTTTAATAGGTAATCAAAAAAGTATGTTCAGTTCAACTTTTGGTGTTTATGGCGTATTTAAAAATGTAAACGGATTGATGGTAGGCAATAATGTACGTTTTGCCGGTATTAACGTGGGGGTTGTAGAAGGAATTAACATCGTGACAGATAGTTCAGTAAGGGTTGATTTAACTATAAACAGTAATGTACGTAAGTTTATCAAAAAAGACTCGAAGGTAAGTATCGGGAGTGACGGTTTGATGGGAGATAAACTGGTAGTAATTAGCCCCGGCGGCGCTACCAGTAAAACACAGGTGGATGCTGGTGACAAACTTGCGTCTGTAAATCCGCTGGATATAGACAAGGTAATTAATAAATTGACCAAGGTAGCGGATAATGCAGCTGCCTTAACAGGCGATTTAAGCCAGATTGTAAGCGATATTAATCATGGTAAGGGTAGCTTAGGCAAATTGCTTAAAAATGACCGTATAGCCCGCGATTTGGCCAGTACAGTATCATCTGCCAAAGCAACTATCAACAATGCCAATAAAACAACTGTAACGCTTAACGAAGATTTGAAAGCTGCCCAGCACAATTTTTTGCTAAGAGGTTTTTTTAAGAAAAAGAAGAAAGAGCAGCAACGCAAAATAGATTCGGCAAGTAAAGCTCAGGAAAAAATTAAGGAAGAGCAGGAAAAGGAGCAGAAAAAGAAAGCTAAAGAACAGGAAAAAGCAGCTAAACAGAGTAAATAAAAAAGCGCCGAAATATTATTTCCGGCGCTTGTAAATCGTTTATCAGCAATCGGCTTACAACTGGCTGGTAATCTCAGTTGATAAAGGCTTAACGTTTGAACGGTAGCGATGAATCAGCTTTCCATTCTCGTCAATCAAAAATTTCTCAAAATTCCATTTAATCTCACCGGTAAAATCAGGATTTTCCTGAGTAGTTAGATACTGAAAAATAGGAGCTATATCTAAACCTTTAACACTTACTTTTTCAGATAAAGGGAAAGTTACGCCAAAATTCTTTTTACAAAATTCTTGTATTTCGCTGTTGGTTCCGGGCTCCTGGCCGGCAAAGTTGTTAGCCGGGAAACCGATAACTACCACTTTATCTTTATACTGATCGGCAAGTAATTGTAAGTCGGCATATTGCTTGGTGTAACCGCATTTAGATGCAGTATTCACTATTAAAAGTTTCTTCCCTTTATATTTAGAAAGTTTAAAATCTTTGCCCTCAATGTTTTTTACTTTGAAGTCATACACAGTGCTTGGCGCGGTAAAAAGTAGGGCCAAAATAACGGCTAAAATTTTCATAAAAGATGCTTGGTTTGTTTTAACGTAAAGGTAGGTAAACGTTTAAAAATCAGAAAGTTTTTAGGGCAATATATTCATCTTCTTTAGCCGTCATCAACTGCTTGTCTGCCGGCTTTTTATCTTTATAGCCCAGTAAATGCAAAACACCGTGTATAATTACACGGTGCAGCTCAGTTTCGGGGCTTACCTTAAATTTTTCAGCATTTTCCTGCGTGCGGTCAACAGAAATAAAAATGTCGCCGGTGATTACGCCAGGTATGTCCGAATTATCAAAAGTCACGATATCGGTATACGTATCGTGGTTTAAGTATTCCTGATTAATCTGAAGCAAATAAGCATCAGAGCATAAAATATAATTCAACTCTTGTAGCTTATAGCCTTCTGCTATAATGGTTTCTTTAATCCAACGTTTAAGATTCAGCTTGTTTTTTAGTTTGTAGCCGGTATCTTCTGCAAAAAAATTAATAACGGGCATTTAGTATTTAAAATGCAATTCAACCTCGTTACCGCTCGAATTGAAAATACACTGATCTGCCAGGTGTTTTAAAATAAAAACGCCGCGGCCGGTAGGTTTTTCTAAGTTTTCTTCGGCAGTTGGGTCGGGCAAGTGATTGTAATCAAAGCCTTCACCTTCATCAGTAATGGTCCAAACGGCGCGTTTAGTGTCAACATCGGCGTTTACAATTACTTTTTTATCAGGGTCAAGTTTGTTTCCGTGTACAATAGCATTGTTGGCCGCCTCATTAAGGCAGGTCATCATATTAGCGAAAGCGTCTTCGCTTACCTTAAACTTATCAGCAATTTCTTCAATCAAGTTTTCAAGCACCGTAATGCTATCTAAGGTTGACGGAAGTTGCAGCGTGTACAGTTCCCCTGTTTGCACACTGTCAGGTGATGTGTTATTTTGCATTAAGTTGGTCAAAGTAACGTTTTATTTTTTGTTTATAGTACAGATTTAATGCCGGAGGTACGGTTTGTACTTGCTCAGTCTGTTTGGCTTTCTGTTGCTGATAGCTTTGTAAAGCCTTAATATATCCTGGCGGTAAGTTTTTCCCTACACGGCTTTCCCGTTGTTTATCCTGCTCTCTTTCCTGCTCAGCTTTTTCGGCTTCTAATAACCGGGTCTGTATTTGTTGCTGCCTTTTTAAAGATTCGTCCGTTATGCGCTTGTTTACGAGTTCACCCTCTGTTTGTTCCATTTCCTTCGAAATTTTGTCGAGGTTACCCAACTTTCCGGTGCCATCTTTGTTTTGCTGGCGGCTCAATTGTTCCAGTTGTTGCCTTATTTGCTGCTGCTGGCGGGCCATACGGGCCATTTGTTCACTTATGTTATTGGCTGCGTTACCCTGTCCTTTAGCGCTTTGGCTCTGATTGCCTTGCTGCTGCAGTTGGTCGCGCATTTTTTGCATGTTTTTAGTTAACTGTTGCTGCATCTGGCTCAGTTGCTGCATTGATTGCTGCTTTTTACTGCCTTTGCTGCCACTTTTATTCATGGCATTTTGCATGTTTTCTAAAGCTTCGCTCAGCATCAGTGCCAGGTTATTCATGGATGTCATGGCGTATTGCTGGTTGCGGTTAGCTTCTGCTGTACGCCTGTCGCCTAATAAATCAATAGCCCGGTCTATATTATCGTTAATACCTTTTACTTCTTTATTAACGGTGCTTTGTATCTGCGGTATGCGTCGGCTCAGCGCATACAGCGTATCCTCGGCTGTTTTTAAATTGTTTTTAATGTCTTTTTGCCTTTGCGCTGTACCCACATAAGCTGGGTCGTTAGCACTCATGCCTTTTAAAGACTGCATTACTTTTTCCTGCTCAAACGAACTGTTTACTAAAACTTTTAAAAGTTCGCGCAACTGCTGAGCATTAACCATATTCTCTTCTTCTTCGCCTTGTTGTTGGTTTTGTTGCATTTTTTGTGCCAGTTGTTGCATTTGCTTAGCCGCCTGTTGCTGCGATTGCGCTGCTTTAGGCCGGTTGTTTTTTTGCAATTGGTCCTGGCTGGTCTTCATCTGCTCGTCAATAGCCTGTTGTTCTTTTTCCGGTTTTTCAAAGTTATTCTTTTGCTCCAACTGTTGGTTGGCTTTATCCAATTCTTGTACTGATTTTTTTATTTCTTCGAAGTTTTGCTGTATTTGCTGCTGTTCTTTTTGCAATTGCTGCTTGTCGGCGTTAGGCTGTGAGGTTTGTTCAGCCAGTTTTTGTTGCTGTTCGGCCAGTTTATTAAGCTCATTAATATTCTGGTTAAGCTTTTGCTCAAAATCTAACTGCTTATACAATTCCAGCATCCGGTCGAGTTCTTTTTTTAATGATTTATTATCATTTTGCATTTTCGATAACTCAGAACGGGTACCTTCTTTCTGGTCTTTTTCCAGGAGTTCTTGTAGTCTTTTTAGCATATCCTGAGTTTTTTCGTCAAGAACTTGATTAAACAGCTCTTCTATGTTTTTTTGCTTTTGCTGTAGCTCAGTATTCTGCTCCTGGTTTTCTTGCCGGTCAAACTGGTCTTTTTTGTTTTCTTGTTGTATCTCTTTAACCAGATTGTTAAGTTGTGCTTTCTTTTTTAAAAGGTCTTCAACTTGTTTCTTCTCATCGAAACTCAAAGTATTTTTATTAAGCAATAGCTGATTGAGCTTTTGCGCATCGCGTTCTACCTGTCCGGCCAATTTGATAGCCGACTGCATTTTTTGTTTTACAGCCTGTGTATTGGCATCAAGCTGTTGATTGATCTCCTTTTCGGTAGGTATCTGTAAGGTATGTTCAGGTGATCGTGCTTTTTTTGGACCGGATACTGCATCATTATCGGCCACTTCAAAGTAATAACTTACCTGGTCGCCGGGCTTTGCCGCTAAATCTTTTAAATCCCAATAATAAAAAAAGGTGCTTTGTGTACTGCTAAGGTTAGCTTTAACCTGTCGACTAATACTTTTTGTAGTACTTCCGGGTCTGCCGGTACTATAATGAAACGTTAAAGCCGAAAAGCCATGATCGTCTTTAATATCACCATTAAAATAAATAGCTTTACTACTAACCGAATCTTGCTTTTCTGTCAAATTAATGCTTGGCATTTCATCCGCAATAGTATTGATACGGTAACTGCTTTCGTCGCCATGCCTGTTACCGCCTGCCATAGGCAGTATTTTATATAGTGTACTTTTGTATATTTTTTCGGTGTTTTCAAAGTTACCGTTGCTTTCAGTATTCAACACTTTTATATTGTTGCCGGTTGTAAATTGTATTTGATCAGCATGTTGTGCGTGTACCTGCCACTTTACGATGGTACCGGCTGGGATATTTAAATCTCCGGCGTTACTTAATTTTTCATAAGCTTTATGTAAATAAGCTGGATAGTGTAGCTCGACATCAAAATTAAGCAGCGACGGCTTTAGATTTACCCGAATCATGTAAGCTTCAGAGCTGTAACCATTAGCCGTAATACGGAAACTTGTGTTTTGCTGAAGGTTAGTAAACAAGTAATGAAACTTAGATATATTGTCTGCATCCAGCTTAAACGTATTATTACCAGTTTCGAGATAAACGTTAGCTGGCAGGTTATTACCCTCAAGTTTGATATCAAGTTTAAGATCGCTACCCTGCAATACCGATAAATCATTGTTTTGAACAATAAACTTAAAAGGAGCTTTAGGTACAAAATGCCGGTTGTGGTAAATGAGCCTTTTGGTTCCTTCTGTCAGTACCGTAGGTGCGATCAGTGCAATTAGAATAATAAGCGCTAAAGGAAAGCCCACCCATTTAAGATACTTCGTATTGTGCTTTAAATTTATAGCCGAAGGAAAACTAATTGGGTTTAAGGCTACTATTTTTTGATTAATACTGGCCTCAATCAGCTGGCGATGATATTCGTTTTGTTCGGCCTGCTTTTTTAGTTGTAAAGTATTAAGAAGCTTGTCTTTAACATCGCCAAAATGCTGACCGATAATTTGTGCAGCCTCGTCATGACTAATGGTTTTACCTAAATTTAAATAGGCAAACAAAGATGGAATGACCAGCCAAAGCAGAAGCAATAAATTAAGCAGAATAAATGAGTAAAAAAGAATTGTGCGGAGCAACGTATTAAAGTTGCCAAAGTACTCTAATAATGTAATGGTGATGTATGCCGTAAGCAGCCCGGCACCTAAAAAGATAATCCCCCGCAGTAGATTATTAAGGTAGTATTTGCGTATAAAAGCATCCACCTTATTAATTAATGCCGAGTAGTTATCAGATGACTGCATACTTAATGTAACCGTAGCTAATATAAAACTAAACGAAATTTTTTTAAAATATTTATAATCTATACCGCAGTAAAAGTTTAAGGATTTAAGAAATCTTGACTAAGTTCTTATTTATAAGGGTAAAAATTAATGAGCAGATACCGTGTCAAAGGGGAGGTAAATAAAAAAAGCGCCAGTGCTTTAATTTGCCGGCGCTTTTTTACCTGTTGCCAGGTATTTATAAGTTGTATTATAACAAGCTTTTAATTTTCGCTATTAGTTGCGTAGATATCGTTAAAACGCAACTCATTTAAACCTAAAACAATCTCATTCGGGAATCTCCAGGCAGTGGTTTGTACACCTGCAAAACCGTCAACTACTGATAGGCCAGCCATGAACTGCTCGTCGGTTCCTTTAAACATTAAAGGGTAGTTTGAGTTTTTAGCATGTTTTACACGGCTAATTTTGATTTGATCTAACGCTTGCTTACGGTACTGCTGGATATCGCGCTGTACCAGTGTAACAAATGATTTGTAATCAACCGAACGTTTGTTAACCGCGTTATAGTCATGAAATAACTTTTCAGCAATATTCAGATCTCTTCTGTTCATATCCTTGCTGCCTGTGAAGCCTTTAGCTTGCACATAATCAACAAATCCATTCCAGTAAGCGCGATCGTCTCTTGAAGAATTAAATTGTGCAAAAGCAGATGAAATTAACAAAGTGCATAAGAGAGTAAAAATTACCTTTCTCATATTGGTTGTACTTGGTTTATATTTTTTTATTCCGTTTAAAAATTTTTTCAAGAGGCTCAATCTAAATATTCGCAACCATTTGGTTTACTGAACTGGTTACTTTACAGATTGAATATTTTTGTGGTCAGTTTTAATGGCGAAAATCCGTTAATTTCTGATTAATAAACAGTCGTCAATGCTTATGCCAACTGACACGAAGTTTATTAATGCAGAGTGTTTTGAAATTAACTTTATAAGTCATTAAAAATTAACTGATATGTTATTGGCATGAAAAAAAATAAAAATTACTGTAACAAATGCTGAACACATATCGTATACAGGGCCGAACATACCATTTTTATATTTTTTTCGTCAAAAGCACGATAAATTAGCATACGGAAAACGCAATAATAAAAACTTGGAGTAAAAAAAATTAATCTAAAAATATCTTAATAACGAGGCTGGCTCTCGTATGGAAATTTCATTTTAATACTTTTATGTATTAAAATGAATACATCTTGTAGGACACTGTGAACTATTATTTGTTCATTTTTAGTGTCCATCATTTATTGTGCCATACTTTAAAGTATTAAATGTAATATATCTATTACATTTAATGAGTTTATATAACAATGTTTTACTGCTGTCAGCTTTTGCTTGATAAAACATTGCTCTCACTCTTCAAAACAGTTAAAACATCTTTAACTTAGTTTATATGTTCACATTTCTGAACATTAGTTATCTCTTAATTTCTTGTGTTTTAAGGCCAAAAAAGTAAAAGAAATAAATCTGACAATAACGTTACAACTATAGGTTCAAATATTTTTGTGAAGGTTAATTATTTAACTATTTCAATAGAAGTCTGTATAGCCAAGGTGATTGACAACATTGTAGTTTAATCAAATGCTGTATTGGTGAAACCACTACTTTAATTCCTATTTTTAATTTTTCTCAAAACAATTATATTTGCTGCCCAAGTAATTAAAAAGCTTAGCTGTTTAATTACCTCGGGATGTAGCGTAGCCCGGTATCGCGCCAGCATGGGGTGCTGGAGGTCGTAGGTTCAAATCCTGCCATCCCGACTAAAATGTATAAATTAAGAGCATATTAAGAGGTTGTTTAACCAATTGAATATGCTCTTTTTGCTTTTAGGAGCACGGTTTATATCTGTCAGCACGAGTTGGATAACGCTTTAAAAAATAAGCAGCGATTACATATAACTGCCTATAAATTAAATAACGAATATGCTTCTTCTTTAAGTGCAGCTGATAAAAGAGTAAAAAGTAGTTGATTATACATAAACACTGATCAATTCATAATATTCAGATGCTGAACTTTTGGAATCGGTAGAAAAGAAGATATTTTAGATAAGGCGCCTATAATAATAAAGGTCACCCTCAAAGTTTTAAAGGACAGCTAAAAAAAAACTTATTCTCATTCAGTTATATCTTTACCGTCAAAGGTTCAGTGTTTAGGATAAGCTTGCTCCATCCTTGTTGTAAGCTTTTCTTATTTCTTTTCTGACTTTCTAGTACTTCTTTAATGCGCAACGAATATTGCCAGCAAGTACTTTGTCTGATATTAAGCTTTTCAGACAGCTGATACGATGAAATTTTGCCTTTAGTAGTATATATTAGATATACAATGTAAAACGCCTTATTGATAGGTATACGGTTATTCTGGAAAATTGTGTTATATAAAACCGATTCTTCATAATTACACTTACTGCATCGGCGGCTGTATGGTGCACGGCCGTTTTTGTAAAGGTGGTGCCCGCATTTAATGCATGCGAAATCACCAACCCATTTGATGCCGGCAAGAAATTTATTACAGGTTTCCTGATCGGGGTATTTAGCGCTAAATTCTTCAAAAGTTAATTCGGTAGATAGTGCGCGGGCATCGGTTACCTTTTCTATATTAGTTTTTAACTGAATGTTATCGTTCTCCAGTAAAACATTCATTCGGGTAATTTCTGAAGCTTGATCTTGTAGTTGCTGGTTAATGGTAACAAGCTCTATATTCTGCATTTCTATAATATGAGATTGCTTTAGTATCTCGTTCGACTTTTCATTTACCTCCCTTGTCCGTTCTGCTACTTTTATTTCCAGTTCTTTATTGATAGAATCCTTTAAATCATGAATTACCTCCATTTGTTTAATAGTAGCATCTTGCGCTTCTTCTTTCTGCCGGCGCAATAACCTAACCTGGTCACCAATAGAGAAAGAAAGAAACAGCATCTCTAATACAAAGCCCATCCCTAAGCTATAATTGCCAATTGCGCCTGGAAGCATACGCGTATAGCCCAGTGCGGCCAAAGCCTTGATAATAAATCCTAAGCATAAAAAAGCGTACCCAACTACAAAAAACCGGGCTGGCTTAAAGCCTTTAATCCAAATAGAGATCCCTGTTATAAAAGCTATAGCAAGAGGGATAAATTCAATGAACTTGTAATAGAACAGGCTTTTGTTAAATAATAAACAGTAAACAAAGTAAAAGCTTCGCAACACGATCACTATGTTGATGATTTTATTTAACCTTGGAGCATTTTCACGAACGTCTAATAATTCTTTCGTAAAGGCTAAGGCAAAAAAGCTCAGACTAAAAAGTGCAAATCCATATGCGTATTGATTCCAACCGGGAGCATTAGGCCAGATGTATTGAAATGCAATACCATCCGTGCTCATTTCAAAAAGGCCAACGCTTAGTATATACAGCACATAGTATATATACCGTCGCTTTTTGACAGCCAGAAACATAAGCAAATTATGTAAACTGAATATGAGTATAATCCCATAAAAAAGGCCGTAGGTTAAATACTCCGTTAAGGCATAGTGTATAAAGAAACTTACGGTACGGTATACCATAATAATATTAACCTTGTCTTTAGGCTTTACCCGGAAATAACAAGTGTACGAGCCTTCGGGAAGGTGTTGAAGTTGAAATTCAAAATTTTTATGGTCGTACAGCCGGTTAGTAAAGTCAAGGTCAGCACCTGATCTGCTTTGAATGTAAGTGCCTTTTGCAGTAGGCATAAAAGCCACAATATCATTAGTGGTTTGATCAAAAAATTCTATCACTGCCGGGACGCCCGTTCTGCTATCCTGTACTTGTAACTTTACTTTATACCAATAAGGTATACCAGGTCTACTTTCAGGATAATAATCATCGTTTTTTGTAAAGCGGTGCTCTTTATCTGCACGTTGTATATCATCGATCGTGAAGCGATTGGCAGAGTCTTTCAGAAATTCAACTTCAGTACCTGTAAAAATATGTTGATTGGTGTGCTCATCTATCTGCACAGCTTTCTGTGCCATACTTGTTTTGCATAGCATAAATACCACTAAAAACACATTCAAGCATGTTTTTCTAAACATAAATGATTTCTTAACGATGGATGTAGGACTGGCCTGATTAAAATTGGTTTTTCTGGATTTAAAACTTGATTGGTTCGAGCTAATTAAGCAACGGCAAGTAATAAAAGTATAAAGATATTTCTTTTATGCTTTTAATTATCATCAAGAATCCTAAAAAGAAAAAATAGCAATAAAACGTTATTAGACGTCATTTTAACACTTAATTGCCTGATGGCGGCCTAAATAGTTCCATTGTCGTCAAGATAAATTCGCCTAATTATTTTCAGCTCATTTTGCCTGTATAAGTAAGTTATTCTTTGAAATTCTTAGTCAGGATTTAAGCGTATTGAAACTATTTAATCAACAGATTATAAATGCCGCAGCGCGTTATAAATCAGCACTAATTTTATAAGTACAACTTTTCATAAACCGTGTTAAATTTGTTTTAAATCATTTATTATCAGGCATTTGCGAAAAAAATTTTTGTTTTATTTGTTTGCTTTTAGATAATTTTGACCAGAATTCAGTTACCAAAAGCTTTCCAGGCCATAGTGCTTGAGGCTTAACCAATTTAATAACCAAGCTAAGTTTATGAACTATTTAACAGTGTATGGCTGATTAGCCGGTGATGAACCATTTTGAGCAGTGCATCCAACTGCTTCTTTAAATCATTTATTTTCTAACCAATAATTTTATGAGAAAACTTTTTACTCTTCTTATTTTATTTCTTTCCTACCAATGTTCAATTGTAATGGCTCAAGTATCGGCTATTAACGGACAGGTGAAGGATAAAACCGGACAGCCATTGATAGGAGTTACCGTTAAAGCCGACGGTACAACCAATAATACTCAAACCGACGCTAATGGTAATTTCAAGATAGTTCCAGCTGTTAATGGCACGCTTACTTTTACTTATGTAGGCTTTGCACCACAAACCATTCCTATTGGCTCGCAGAAAACTATTATGGTTACCTTAACCGAAAGCACTAACAATTTAAATGATGTGGTAGTGATTGGTTACGGTACACGTGCAGTTAAAGATGTTACCGGAGCTATATCTACCATAAAGGCCGAACGGCTGGACAATGAAAATCCGGCAAGCGTTACCGACATTATCCGGGGAAATGTACCAGGTATTACGGTAGGTCTGAACACATCAGCCAAGGGTGGTAACACCGGCGATTTGCAGATACGGGGCCGGTCATCACTAAGTGGTAACGTACAGCCCTTAATTGTGCTGGACGGTGTAATCTACTTTGGCCAGTTAGCCGATATTAATCCAAATGATATTGAGCGGGTTGACGTGTTACGCGATCCAAGTGCATTGGCGGTATACGGTGCACAGTCTGCCGGGGGAGTGGTCGCTGTTACTACTAAAAAAGGCCGGGGTAACAATGTGCAAATTACCTTGAACGCCAATACAGGTATTGCACAGTTATTACAAAATCAGAAATATTATCAGGGCGAGGATTTTTTGAACTGGCGTGCAGATGTAGCCAGGGCCACCAACGTAAACAATCCTTACTACTACTACAGCGACCCGCGTGCTTTGCCGGCAGGTGTTACGGTAGATCAGTTTTTGAACGGTGCTACCGGCGATCCGGTTACGGTTTGGCTGCAGCGCGTAGGTTTGTTTGCCAACGAGATTGCCAACTACCAGGCCGGTAACGTGATTGATTGGTCAAAGCTGGTTTTCCGTAACGGCATCCGGCAAGATTATACCGTAAGTATGTCAGGCCGCTCAGAAAAGATCAGCTACTATATGTCGGGCAACTATACGAAAAATGAGAACCTGATTAAAGGGGGCGACTACCGTAATGCCCGTTTCCGGGTCAATTTGGAAGGTAAAGCAGCCAGCTTTTTAACGGTTGGTATAAACTCACAGTTTGCCAGCCGCGATGAAAGTGATGCCAGCACTTTAGGTAACCTTGGCGGCGATAGTCATGAGGCAGACTGGACACAGATACGGAATTCCTCGCCTTATGGCGATTTTTACAAAGCCGATGGTTCATTACGTCGTATTTCTACTGATGACAATGGTTTGAACCAGCGAAACCCGTTTTTAGGCCAGGCATATAACCAGAACGTAGCTATACAAAATGTGTTATTTTCTACTTTATTTGCCAGGGTAGATTTGCCATTCGGGTTTAAATATACCATGAACTTTTCTCCTCAAATCGAGGCCTACCGTAACTTTTTCTTCCGTCCGGTTGCCAATCCAAATGAGTTAGCTAAAGGTACGGCTGCACGTACGCAAGAGAACCGGTACCGTTACAACCTGGATAATATACTTACCTGGAACAAAACGTTCGGCGTTCATAATTTTGATGCTACTTTTTTGTTGAATAAAGAGAAATATCAAAGCTGGTATACCCGAACTGACAACAGTCAATTTAGTCCGAGCGATGTATTAGGCTATCATAGTATTGGTGCAGGTACCTTGCCCGTAGTAAGCAGTGATGATCGGGTTTACAACGCTGATGCACTGATGGGGCGGATTAATTACTCATTGATGAGCCGTTACCTGGTAACCGCAACAGTGCGCAGAGATGGTTTTTCTCCTTTTGGTTTACAATCGCCGCGGCAAACCTATGTGTCCGGAGCTTTAGGCTGGATATTTACGGATGAAAAATTCATGAAGTCTGACGCTTTCAAATGGTTAGATTACGGTAAAATACGGGTAAGCTTTGGTTCTAACGGTAACCGACTGGCTACCGGCACCGCCGATCCAAGTTTGGCTTTGGCCTTACTCACTACTACCCGTTATCCTACAGTTGATGCTTCCGGTACAGTTACCAACTATAATGCGGTGTACACCAGTTCGCTTCAAAACCCTGGTCTTACCTGGGAGCGCACCACTGGTTTAAACTTTGGTTTCGACTTTGCCATATTAAAAAACCGCTTGAGCGGCTCTGTAGAATTATATCCGAACCGCAAAACTACCGATATGATCACGGCACAAGAGCTTTCTTACATACAGGGGCTAAACACCGGAAACGGTATTATTGCAGCAGGTGGTGATAACCGGTCAAACAATTATCTAACCAATATTGGTGAAGTTAGCAACAAAGGTTTTGAGGTATCGCTGGAAGGTAAAATAATCAAAAGCAAAAATTTCAACTGGAATGCCGGCGGCACCTTCTTTTTAAATCGTAACAAGATTGTACACCTGTTTGGTGAGTATCCGGTAACAGATGCTAATGGCACCACAACTTATAGAGAAAATAACGTCATTGGCAATGGCTGGTTCATTGGCCGGGATATCAACACCGTTTGGGATTATAAAATACTGGGTGTATGGCAAACCGGCGAAGCTACCGAAGCTGCCAAATATGGTGCCCGTCCGGGAGATTTTAAATTACAGGACGTGAACGGCGATTTCAGGTTCACCAATGATGATAAGCAGTTTTTAGGATCTCAAAGTCCTAAGTTTAACTGGTCGTTGCGTAACGAATTTAACTTTTTTAAACACTTTGACGCCTCTTTTTTGCTGATTTCAAGTATTGGCCAATTGCGCCAGTTTAACGAGGCTTTAAACAGCCCAGGTAGCGTAGGGTTTTTCCGTATGAACTCTTACGTGCTACCATACTGGACACCAGATAACCCAATCAACGATTATGCCCGTCTAAATTCAGGCTCATCTGGTACAACCATTAACGTTTGGCGCAAATCATCATTTGTGCGCCTGCAAACTGTTTCGTTAGGCTACACCTTCGATTCAAAACTGATTAAACGCTACGGCATGCAAAGCGCTAAAATTTATGTAAACGCCGCTAATGCCGCTGTATTTTCTAACTGGGCACTTTGGGACCCACAAAACAACGGACCTACTCCAAGATATCTTTCAGCCGGTGTGAACTTAGTTTTTTAACCAGATTAAGAGATTGTATTATGAAAATAATGAATAAAAATATAATAGCAGGTATAGCGGTAACCGCAGTTTTTGTGGCGGCAGGCTGTACCAAACGCAGCGAATTAATACCCGAAGCTCCGTCTAAATTTACGCCGGATGTAACTTTAACTACACCTGATGCTTTCAGAAACGCACTGGAAGCTTTAAACCCGAGTGTTCGTTTCGAATTTTTTGGCGATTCGGCGCCGTTACTTACCGAGTCGCTTTTTACAGATGCAGCGGTTGACGGCACCACCGATAAAACTACACCTGCACAAGATTTAAATATACGCATTACGCCTACAGCTAACCTTGATGGGGATGATTACAATAAAATAGGACGTTACTGGTACGGCTGGTATGCCGGTATTAAAGATGCGAACGTGATTATTTCGCGTATTGATAATGCTACATGGGCATCTGCGGCCGACCGGAACAAAGTACTAGCCACAGCTTACTTTCATCGTGCTTATCGTTACTACCGTTTAGTACATGAGTTTGGTGATGTGCCTTTGGTGTTAAAAGAAGAAGCGTCGGTAAATACTTCTTACTATAGTACACAACGCTTAGTCATCCTTCGTAAAATGAAGACTGACTTGGAGTTTGCCGTGGCTAATTTAACTGATGGAAATGCCAAAGGCGATATTTCAAAAGGCGGCGCAGCGCATCTGTTGGCTAAGGTAGATTTAGCCTTAGGTTTATTTGATGATGCCATTGCGGCTTGTAACGTAGCCATAAACGGTCCATACAAACTCATGACAACACGTTTTGGCATTAATGGCGGTGACGCATCTAAAAACGTTATCTGGGATTTGCATCGTCCGGAAAATAAGTCAATTGCGGCTAATACCGAAGCTTTGTATGTTGTTTTAGACCGTGAAAACCTGGATGGTGCCACTCCTTTTGGGTCTCAGGTGATGCGTAATTGCTGCCCGATGTGGCACAATGGAACCATTCTCACTCCTGGTGCTCGCAAACCAGGCATGTCTGATGCTGTTACTGCCGAATTTCCGTTAACGCTTATGTACGGACGTGGCATCGGACGTATGCGCCCTACGCCTTACGCCGCAAAATACATCTGGACGGATAACACCGATTTAAGACATGCGCCGGGTAACTGGATCAACATGACCGATTTGGTTTATAATAATCCAGCATTAAAAAACACCAATGGCGATCCGGCCTGGTATGGTAAAAAGCTGGTTGAGTATACACCTGCAAATGTAAACCAAGTGTTTTTGAACGGTGCGCGTGACACCATCAGGGCTTGGTTTAGCTGGCCTCACTATAAAGTGTTTATTGGTTCGTCGCAATACGCAACCGACAAATATTGGAGCCCGCCGCGTGGTACTAACACCGATTGGTATGTGTTCCGTTTAGCCGAAACGTACTTGTTACGTGCTGAGGCTTACGTTTGGAAAGGGCAAACGGCACAAGCTATGGCCGACATTAATATGGTTAGAACCCGTGCACAAGCACAACCTCTTACAGACGCCGGCAAAGTAAATATTGGTACTATATTAGACGAGCGCCAACGCGAGTTGTACTGGGAAGAGCCCCGCAAAACAGAACTTACCCGCATGGCTTATATTTTTGCACAAACGGGTATACCTGCCTACAACGGCAAAAGTTATAACGTAGCTAATTTTTCGACCAGCAATTTCTTTTATGATCGCATTATGGAGAAAAATGATTTCTACAAAAATCCGAATGTAATTACCAATTCGGGTAACCATTATACCATTTCGCCATATCACGTGTTGTGGCCTATTCCGCAGCATGATATTGACCTGAATACTAATGGACGTATTAACCAAAACAAAGGTTATGCAGGCTCTGAGTTGAACGTTCCGGCACTCGACAAAATTCCGGGTTAATAATTTATAATAACTATAAACCGCAAGCAAACAAAGGTAAATAACGGCTTTTGTTTGCTTGCGTTTGTTTTGCGCTCAAAGTTCAATATCATTTATGCTCAAGTATCTTATAATAGCAACGGCCTTATGTACAGTGACGGCTGTTGTTGGGCAAACCAAGCCATCTCCCAATTTTGGTAATCATGTAACGGTTTACACCACGGCTAAAAATACTGATTACAAACTCGCGCTTACCGAAAAGCTGAATTTGATTTCGGCTGCACAGCCGTTAGAAACCCAGGTGGCCGTTTTTGTTGACCCTACTAAAACATTTCAAACCATGGTTGGCATTGGTGGCGCGCTTACCGATGCTGCTGCCGAAACGTATGCTAAATTATCTGACAATAATAAAAAAGCGTTTTTAACTGCTTATTTTAATAAAGAAACAGGAATAGGTTACACTTTTGCCCGCACTAATATTCAGAGCTGTGATTTTTCGAGCAGCAGTTACAGCTATGTTCCTAATGTTGATCCTGATCTTAAAACCTTTGATATTAGTCATGATAAGCAGTACCGGATACCTTTTATAAAAGCAGCACAGCGCGAAGCCGGTGGTAAATTGAATTTATTTGTTAGCCCCTGGAGCCCACCGGCCTGGATGAAAGACAATAACGATATGCTGCATGGAGGCAAATTAAAAGTCGAATTTCGCCAAAACTGGGCTAATTTCTTTGTTAAGTTCATCAAAGCATATGAAAAAGAAGGCATACCTATCTGGGGTTTAACGGTACAAAACGAACCTATGGCGAAGCAGAAATGGGAGTCGTGCTTATTTACCGCCAGCGAAGAGCAAGATTTTGTAAAAAAATACTTAGGCCCAACTTTACACAAAGATGGTTTAGGGAGTAAGAAGCTGATTATATGGGATCATAACCGGGATTTGTTGTACGAGCGTGCTGCGGCAGTATTAAATGACCCGGAAGCTGCTAAGTATGTTTGGGGTGTTGGTTTTCACTGGTATGAAACCTGGACAGGTGGAGGTATGCAGTTTGAAAGTACCCGGCATGTACATGAAGCTTTTCCGGATAAGAATTTAATCTTTACCGAAGGCTGTATTGAAAAATTTGATTTCAATCGCTTGGATGATTGGTCTTTAGGTGAGAGGTATGGAAATAGCATGATCAATGACTTTAATGCGGGTACCATTGCCTGGACCGATTGGAATGTATTGCTTGATGAAAAGGGAGGCCCAAATCACGTAGGTAATTTTTGTTTCGCACCTATACATGCTGATACCAGAGACGGTAGTTTGCATTACACCAGTGAATATTATTACATCGGCCATTTTTCAAAGTATATAAAGCCAGGTGCCAAACGCATCATCAGTTCAGCCAGTCGCGATAAGCTGATAACTACTGCGTATTTGAACCCTGATGGTAAAATTGCTGTGGTGGTGATGAACGGCGGTGATACAAAAATACCTTACAGCTTGTACATGAATGGCAGAGCAGCCAGTACAACCAGCTTGCCACACTCTATTGCTACATTATTAATTGATTAAGCCCGTATGAAATTTGCTAAACAACTTTTAGTAATATGCTCGCTGGTGCTAACTAATGCCACCTTATTCGGGCAAAAAAATAGAAATGCTGATGTATGGTTAACTAATGCCGACCAATCGGCATTATTTGAAAAACAGCAGACATCATTGAGTTTCGGTGAAGCTGATAATAACGATTCGACTATTTATATTGATGACACAAAGACATTTCAGCCTATTGATGGATTTGGGTTTTCGTTAACCGGTGGCAGTGCCCAACTCATGATGAAAATGACACCAGTCCGTCGGGCTGCCCTAATCAAAGAGTTATTTGCCATTAATGACAAAAACATAGGTATCAGTTATTTGAGAGTGAGTATTGGCGCATCAGATTTAAATGAGTTTGTTTTTTCTTACGATGATTTGCCAGTTGGAGAAACCGATTTTGCCTTAACTAAATTCAGCCTGGCACAAGACAAAAAAGACATAATCCCGGTATTGAAAGAAATATTGGCTGTAAACCCCAAAATAAAAATACTGGGTTCACCATGGTCGGCCCCGGTATGGATGAAAGATAATAATGACGCTCGTGGTGGCAGCTTAAAACCGGACTGTTTCGATGTGTACGCACGTTATCTAGTGAAGTATATAAAGGCGATGAAAGCTGAAGGGATTAACATTGATGCCATTACAGTTCAAAACGAACCATTGCACCCGGGTAATAACCCAAGCATGCTCATGTTAGCGCCCGATCAGGCCAGGTTTGTAAAAGCAAACTTAGGTCCGGCATTTAAAGCAGCCAATCTAAAAACCAAGATTGTGATTTATGATCATAATTGCGATAAGCCGGAGTATCCTATCTCAATACTCAATGACCCGGAGGCAAAAAAGTATATTAACGGATCAGCTTTTCATTTATATGCCGGCAAAATTGAGGCACTATCTGAGGTACATGAAGCGCATCCTGACAAAGCAGTATACTTTACAGAGCAATGGCTGGGTGCACCCGGAAATTTTAAAAGAGATTTGGCACAGCACATTACTAAACTTACCATCGGCGCTACACGCAATTGGAGCCGCAATGTATTAGAATGGAACCTGGCAGCCGACCCTGCCAGTAACCCACATACAGATAGGGGTGGATGTACGAGCTGTATGGGAGGAATAACAATTGATCATGATAAAGTGATACGTAACCCGGCTTATTACGTTGTGGCACATGCTTCCAAGTTTGTGCGGCCCGGCTCGGTACGTATACAGTCTAATATACTGGCAAACTTATCTAACGTAGCATTTAAAACAGCTGATAACCAAATTGTACTTATTGTAATTAATAATGATGCAGCCACCCAAAAATTTAGCGTCAGTTATAAAGGGCGCATGATTAAAGCTATGCTAAACAGCGGTTCGGTTGCTACTTACGTATGGTAAGTAAGATAAACTATAAATAAATTAAGTAAGGCATACTGCATCTATTTCGATAACCCCCCGGTAAATGAAGAAGTTATTTATAATGCTTAGCCTGTTAATGACAGTAGCAGGAGCAAGAGCCCAATACGTAAGTTTAACAGCAACTGAAGTTAAAGCCCTAAAAAAGGCTTTAGAAACTGATACTAAGGTAAAGCAAACGTATGCTCCGCTTAAAAAATTAGCCGAAAAGTCGCTGCAAGAGAATCCTAACCCCATTAAAAAAGTAACGTCGCAGGGATTACTGGAGGGTAACCCGGCTAAAACAGCCAGCTTAAACGCCGTTCTTGACGGACCCAAAATTTATGCAATGGCACTTTACTATCGCCTGTTTAATGATAAAGCTTATTTGAATAAAGCGCAACAGTATTTAAGCGAGTGGGCTAAAATTAATGAGGCTACCGGCGATCCGATTGATGAAACCAAGATGGAAGACTTTTTTACCGGTTATGATTTAATCAGAGACGAGCTTTCGAGTGAACAGCGTAAAGATATTGATGCCTGGATGGAAAGTATCGCCTTAGCTCAGCTTAGCAGCCCGTCGGCCAATCCGGACAGATCAACTTCAAAAAACAACTGGAATTCTCACCGCATTAAAGTGATTACGCAGGTTGTTTACACTATACACGCCGATAAATACCGGGATACTATTAACAAACTTATAGAGAAGCAATTAAACCAAAACCTGTATGCAGACGGATCTGGCTATGACTTTGCCGAGCGGGATGCGCTGCATTATCACATTTATACGCTCGAACCTTTACTAAAAGCTTTTATAGTAATAAACCGGGCTAAAGGTGTAAATTATTATACGGTGCAAGCAACCAACACTGCTTCAGTAAAAAAGTCAGTAGGTTTTTTGTTGCCGTTTATGACCGGCGAGAAAACCCATGGTGAGTTTACCAACAGCCGTGTGAAATTTGACCGCGATCGTGCCGCCAATGGCGAAAAAGGTTATGTGACCGGCCATCTGTTCGATCCTAAAAGTGGTATTGTAGTTTTATCGTTGGCCGCTTACTTTGATCCTTCTTTACTAAAAATTATTCAGCAAGTAGGAGGGGCAGATTATGACGACTGGCAACTGGTATTAAATCAGGTAAGGAAACCAATAAGAGCACGAAACCGGTAGATAAATATATAAATTTTGCTTTGCAGCAAGTTGCCGGACCTGCTGGGCTCATTCATTAAAATAAGCAGCTATGAGCATCTAATACCTATTTAACTTATTTCTTGGAGATCTGCGGCTCAGGCACTAATAAAAACAATCGCCCATTTGGCTTAAAACTATTTATGAATAAACTTATATCCCTATCCCTTTGTCTGCTAAGCAATGTAGTTTACGGGCAAAGCGATTACCGGAAAGCATTCCCCTTTGCTGAGAAGCAGACGGAATTTATGCTGAAAGAAATAACACATGGTACCAGTACTAAACCTAATCCGGTATCTCCGCGTACGCTTGATGATAAAGGTAATTTAGTGCTCATCCCTTCAAAAGATTGGGTTAGCGGTTTTTTCCCGGGGGAGTTGTGGTATCTGTATGAGTACACTCATAACAACAAATGGCGTGCTGCTGCTGAGCAATACACTGCTAAAATAGAGCCCGAACAATTTGATAAAGGCACACACGATGTTGGCTTTAAAATTTATTGTAGTGTAGGCAACGGGTACCGCTTAACTCAAAAGCAGCATTATAAAGATGTAATCATACAAGCGGCTAAAACATTATCTACCCGTTTTAATCCAACGGTTGGCACTATAAAATCGTGGGATAATCGCAAAGAATGGAAATATCCGGTTATCATCGATAATATGATGAATCTGGAACTGTTGTTTGTGGCCACCAAATTGTCGGGCGACTCCACGTTTTATAAGGTAGCGGTTAATCATGCCAATACAACCCTGAAAAATCATTTCAGGCCTGATTACAGTTCTTACCATGTGATAGATTATGACCCTGAAACCGGGGCTGTGTTACACAAGCAAACTCACCAGGGCTTTGCCGATTCGTCGGCTTGGGCCAGGGGGCAGGGATGGGGGCTTTACGGCTATACCATGTGCTATCGCGAAACTAAAAACCCGGTTTATTTAAAGCAAGCTGAGGCCATTGCGGCGTTTATCTATAACCATCCTAATTTACCTAAAGATAAAGTGCCTTATTGGGATTTTGATGCGCCAGACAGACCTAATGCTCCGCGTGACGCATCGGCAGCCGCTCTGATAGCATCAGCCTTATACGAATTAAGTACGTATAGTAAAAATGGGAAGCAGTATAAAAAAATAGCTGACCAAATTGTACATAGCCTCACTAAAAATTATCAAGCTATGCCGGGCGGAAGTAAAGGATTTATATTACTGCACAGTACCGGACACAAACCCGCTAACAGCGAAATTGATGTGCCAATTAGTTACGCCGATTATTATTACCTCGAAGCACTAACCCGGCAAAACAGGTTAGCTAACAGAAAACCGGTAGTTGACTTATAACCGTCTTACCTTAATCTATCCTACTTATGTTGACAGTGATACTTAACAAGAAGATTATTAGCCAGCTCATTTGCATTTTTGTTTTTGGCTTATGTCCGCAATTGTTATTTTCTTTAAATAGAAAGGCGACGCCGGGCAGACAGTGTATTGCCCTAAATCAGGATTGGTATTTTAGTAAGGATTCTTCTGCAGATGCATCGCTTTCAACAATTAGCCATTTAGCATGGCACAAAGTATCGTTGCCTCATACCTGGAACGATAAAGACGTAACAGATGACCAGCCTGGATATTACCGTGGCGTTGGTTGGTATAGAAAAAGTTTCGCTGCTGATCAGTTTCCGCGTAATGAAAAATTGTTTCTCTCTTTTAACGGGATTAACCAGGAAGCGGAGGTTTTTATTAACCGCAAGCTTGCCGGAAAGCACGCCGGTGGTTATACCCGTTTTGTTGTGCCTATTGATCGCTTTTTGAAAGCACCCGGAAAGGGTTTAAACGAAATTTTGGTCAGAGTAACTAATCGTTTTAACGAGGATATAGCCCCGCTAACAGCCGATTTTACTTTCTTTGGTGGTATTTATCGCGAAGTTAACCTGCTGTCTACCGAATCTGTACATTTTACCTTAAAAGACGACGGCTCAGACGGGGTATACATTTCGACCCCTGTAGTTGACAGTGCCTCTGCACATATCAGCGTAAAAAGCTTGTTAGAAAACAATTCAAACGTATCTAAAGTACTTAACGTAAAGCAGGTAGTGCTTGATAAAGCAGGAAAGTTAGTTACCAGTTATACAACTACTTTACGTCTGGCTGCGGGCGAACAAAAAGAATTGCACCAAAACTTAAAAACGCTTACCAATCCTCGATTATGGTCGCCGGCCAACCCCTATCTTTATCAGGTTTTTACCAGTATTACCGATCAGCAAACCGGAGAAACATTAGACCGTATTGTAAATGCTGTTGGTTTACGATGGTTTAAGTTTGACGCTAACACAGGTTTTTATCTAAACGGTAAACCTTTAAAACTTATGGGCGCCAGCCGGCATCAGGATTACAAGGATATGGGTAATGCTGTGCCCGCATATCTGCAAATAAAAGATATGGAGTGGATAAAGCGCATGGGTGGAAACTTTGTACGTATAGCTCATTATCCGCAAGACCCGGTAGTATTAAAAGCTTGTGATGAGCTGGGTATATTAGCTTCTGTTGAAATACCCATTGTAAATGCCATAACAGAATCTGAAGCCTTCAGCCTTAACTGTAAGCATATGCAGGTAGAAATGATCCGGCAGAATTTTAACCATCCGAGTATCATCCTTTGGGGGTACATGAACGAAGTGCTGCTGAGGCCGAAATTTACTTCGGACAAACCCCGGCAGGAAATATATTATCAGCACATCCGTGAGTTGGCGCAAGAACTGGAAAAGCTGACCCGGAAAGAAGATCCGGGCCGGTATACAATGATGGCTTGCCATGGTGATTTTGACCGTTATAACCGTATTGGCTTAACTAAAATTCCACAGGTTTTAGGTTGGAATTTATATCAGGGCTGGTATAGCGGAAGCACGGCAGATTTTGGAAAGTTTTTGGATAAGCATCATCTGGATTTACCTGACCAACCGGTGCTTATTACTGAATACGGTGCTGATGCCGACCCCAGAATACGTTCACAGTCACCGGTTAGGTTTGATAAGAGTGTTGAATATGCGATAAAATTTCACCAGGTTTATCTTAATGAAATTCTTAAACGGCCATTTGTTAGCGGTGCCGCCGCCTGGAATCTGGCTGATTTTAACTCTGAAACCCGTGAAGAAACCATGCCCCACATAAACAACAAGGGGCTGTTAACTATTGACCGTAAACCTAAAGATACTTATCATCTTTACCAGGCCTATTTAAGTAAAAAGCCTTTTATAAAAATTGCTTCTGCAAACTGGTATTACCGTGGCGGTATAAATGATTCTTTGTTGGCAACTTGTACACAACCCGTAACGGTGGTTACTAATTTAGATGCAGCCGAGTTGTTTTATAACGGCAAGTCGTTAGGTATTAAAAAGGCTCAAGACCGGGCTATTCAATGGGAGGTGCCCTTCATAAACGGTAAAAATAATTTAAAAGCGGTTGGAATTGCTAAGCAAAAGTTTACTGATACGGTATCGTTGTTATTTAAAAATTATGCCAGCCAGCCCAGCAATCAAACCGGCAAGATTTTTTACAACATTCTGTTAGGTGCAAACAGAATGTTTATTGATGAAAAAGCCAGAATACTTTGGATTCCGGGCAAAGCCTACGTAGCAGGAAGCTGGGGATTTTTGGGTGGTAAACCCTACAGCGGAACCAATAACAGGATTTTGTACGGTAGTGATAAGGATATCAAGCAAACTGATATGGACCCGGTTTATCAAACCCAGCAGGTCGGAATTACGGCCTATAAGTTTGATGTACCTAAAGGCAATTACAAATTAATCCTGCACTTTGCAGAGCTTTTAGGCGGACCATCTAAAGAAGCTTTAGCCTATAATCTGGACAACAACCATAAACCGGAAGAACAAGAGGTAGACCGTGTATTTGATGTTCGGGTAAATGGGCAGATGTACCTGAAAAACTTTAACATTGCCAAACAATATGGGTATGCAACCGCAGTAAAAAAAGTAATCAAACTTAAGGTCGATAACAATCAAGGTATACAAATTGAATTTTTGCCAGTAAAGGGTTTGCCCGTATTAAATGCCTTGCAGTTAGTACAGCAATAGAGTTTTAATCAAACATAGTTATGGAGAGCTGTAAATGAGATTATTACGCTGTTACTGACATTTATAATCTGAATCTCGACTACAGAAAATACCTTACTTAGCAAAGTTGACAAAAGTCAACTTTTATGGTTGACATTTGTCAACTTGTTATTATATTTGTTTTATGAAAAAGGCAATAGAGCAAATTAGAAGTTTTAACCGTTTTTATACCGCCCATCTCGGATTATTAAACGAGCATATCTTAAACGGACCTTATTCACTGGCCGAGGCCCGCATTTTGTTTGAGATAGGATTACATCAGCCAATCTCGTCTCAGGAATTGGGTTCTATGCTGGGGTTGGATAAAGGTTATTTAAGTAAAATTGTGAAAATGTTTAATAACGATGGTATAATAACACGTACACCATCGTTACATGACTCACGTATTCATCTTATCAGCCTAACCATTCAGGGGGCAAACTTGCTCCATGAACTGCAAGGAAGATCTGACCAGCAGATTGAGGCATTTTTAGAAAAATTATCACCAGATGAAACAGGGATGCTGGTAAATTCTATGATAACAGTTGAAAACCTGTTATCGGCAAATTACAGCAACCTGGTGCTTTCACAACAAGTAGCCTACAGGGAAGGATTGAAACCTGGCGATGTTGGCTATTTAATTTATCTGCATGGTGTATTATATGCACGCGAATCTGGCTATTCGCAAGAGTTTGAAGGTTATGTAGTCAAAACCTTTTATGAGTTTTTAGAGCATTACAACACGCAAAAAGACAAAATTTGGCTTGCTACATATAACCAGCAAATTATTGGAAGCATTGCAATTTTATCTAAAGCCAAAAATGAGGCGCAGCTAAGATGGTTTTTGGTACATCCTATATTTAGGAGAACAGGCGTAGGCAAACATTTGCTTACCACAGCACTTACGCACTGCCGCGAACAACAGTTTAATAATGTTTATTTGCTAACAACAGATGTGCAACAAAAGGCCATTGCTATGTATAAAAAAGCTGGCTTTATGCCAACCGAGTCTGTGCAAATGGAGCAGTGGGGTAAAACGCTTCGCGAAGAACGATACGATCTGAAATTACAAAACCAATAATAATTTATTTATGAAATATCTAGTAATTGGTGCTGGCGGAACCGGCGGCCTTATAGCAGGCTATTTGGCAAAAAACCAGATTGACGTAACGCTTATAGCGCGCGGCGAACACCTGCAAGCTATCCAAAACAAGGGGCTTACCATCAAGACCTATGGCGAAAAGCCGGTTTGTGTTACTAACATTAAAGCTGTACCGGATAACTCTATCGAAAATCTAAAGTTTGATGTAGTATTTGTTTGCGTAAAGGCTTATCAATTAAGCAGTATTATGGGTATCCTAAAAAATGCGGCTCATCAGCAAACCATGATTATCCCTATACTCAATTCGCTGGGTGCAGGTAATTACCTCCGCTCGTTATTGCCCAACCTTGATGTTTATGATGGTTGCATTTATATTACAGGGTACATATCCGGACCGGGAGAAGTGAGCCAGAATAATAACATTTTCAAGACTTACTATGGGCAGGATGGTCAGGTAAGTAAAGCGGATAATTTAAGGAAACAAATGGAACAAGATGTTTTACACAGCGGAATTAAAATAAATTACAGTTCACGTGTTACCAACGAGATATTCCGGAAGTTAACTTTTACGTCTGCGTTTGCATCTTGTGCAGCCTATTACAATAAAAAAGCCGCCGACCTGCAATTGGACGGGCCATACCGGCAGCTTTTTATTAGTTTACTTAAAGAGTTAAAGCAAATATCTGATGCTGCCGATTTAGGGTTAACAGAAAATTTTTACAAAGACAATTTGCAGATATTAGACAGCCTCTCGGCCGATTTCACTACATCTTTACAAAAAGATTTGCAGCTAAAAAAGCCCGACGAACGAAGTGAAATAATTTTTGATATTGTTAGGCTTGCAAAAAAGCATGTAGTACATGTTCCGGAATACTTGCGTATTGCTAAACATTTCGGGTATGTGTAATAGATGGGGTGACTTAGATAACGGATAAAATTAATTTGCTGCAAAACGGTGTAGATAGAGTTACCGAAGCTATCTCGTATATCGCACACAGCGTAGCGTTAGACCAAAGATGATTCTATGTACTCCGTAAAAGTTTTTGTTTTTCTGCCTAGCAGCCGCTCTAAATCTCCTGATTGATGTTCAAATTCACCACTTTCAATGGCTGTTACCCAATTGGTTAAAAATTCGGCAACCTTTAGGGGAGTTCCATCTTTTACCATCCCATCAATATATTCCCCGGGTGTGATGGTGGAAAAAGGTACAGGCTTTCGCTCTACTTCTGCCAGAATTTTAGCGATGCCGGCAAACGAAACAGCATCATTGCCCCCTAATGAATAGGTTTTATTTTCGTGTCCCGGCGTGGTAAGTATTGCAGCATGTGCTTCCGCCAGTTCATCTCTTGTTGCAGGTGCCATCTTGCCATCTGCTGCCGGCACCTTAATTCCATTTTCATAAGGTTTAGAACCATAGTAGATAGACAATACATCTGTAAAAGGCGGATGATATACAATGGTATAATCAAGCCCTGAAGATTTAAGTACCTGTTCGGTAAACAAGTCTGATTCCGTAATCTCCGGCATAATACGGCCCGAGCCTTCTTTGCGCATAATAGACATATAAACCACATGCTTAACATCAGCCTGGCGTGCGGCAGTAATTACATTATAATGCTGGGTAAACCGGTCTGAAAAAGCAACTGCACTGGTCAGCATCACCTTATCAACACCTTTAAACGCATTTACTAATGAATCGTAATCAAAATAATCACCGAAGCGAACTTCAACACCTTGGGCAGTCAGATCAGTAAGTTCTTCTTTTTTACGGGATAGCCCAATGATGTCGCTTGCTGGAACTTCTTTTTTTAACAAGTGCTCAACTGTAAGTTTTCCAATCATCCCCGATATCCCGGTTACCAATATTTTTGTCATAGCGGTTACTTTAATTTAAGTGTGGCAGCAAAATATTGCTACTGCTTCAATTTGATAAAGGCCATAAAATGATGTGTATGGCCTTTCTGAAAGTTTCAATCAATTTTACTCACGAATGCTGGTGGGGTCTTGAAGCGTCATTTTGGCTATCTCGTCTTTGCGTTTAAAGGCCACACCTGGGTGCTTCTGCATGTACCTGATGAGTTCGGTTGCTGCTTTAACCATTTGCGGAGTGCCGCTAACACGGTCATGAAACGTTACGGAAAGCTGCCTGCGCCGCGTTGCCGACTCTTCATAAAGCTGGTCGAAATCCATCTTCACCTGTGTAATAAATTGGTCGGGCGAAAAGTTCCATAAGTCAATCATGCCCAAATCATTGTTGCGTATGGTGTATGGAACAACCGCAAAATCCTTTTCATTAACTTTAATGATAAACGGCTCGTCGCGGCTCAAATCGTCTATATGGTAAATGCAGCCCAGTTCCTGTAATATTTTCAGCGTATTTTCACTGCGGCGCAAAAAGTTAGCGTTATAACCAACCGCGGTTTGTCCGGTTACTTTTTTAATAGTGTCTAAACCTTCTTTGATGAATTTCTTCTCGTCATCATAAGTCATGTCGTACTCATCTTTCCAGGTCATACCATGGCCCGATGCCTCATGCCCCCGGTCTACAATCTCTTTGGCCAAGGCGGGGTTTTTCAGTACAGCAGATCCCACTATATGTGATGTTACCTTAATACCTAATTTATCCCAATTGTCCAGCATCCGCGGGATGCCTTCTTTATACCCGTATTCGTACCAGGTAGCTGCAGGTAAATCCTTATATCCTGGCTTCATGTTAGGAGGAAAAGGGCTGGGTGCATTATCGGGCTGCCCTCCGGCTTCAAACAGCATCGTGGCCGAAACCACAAGCCTCGATCCATCTGCCCATTTTGAGTGCGTGGGCGTGTATGCCGTTTTCTCTGCCTTTTCAGCCATGGCCAGCTGATTTATGCTAATGATACCTGCTGCTGATAGCAGGCCGGTTTGTTTGATAAAGTCTCTTCTGTCTGTCATCACAGTACTGAATAGTTAAATGCTATTAATGAAGCAAATGTTAATCGATAGGCTTTTAAGCAATGCCGTTCTTATACACGAACAGCATTGCCGGCGGCATGATTTAATAAAGCCCTTTGTTAAACTGAGCTATGGCTGCTTTTGGGTCAGCAAAGTAATCGGCATATTGCTTTTCAGCCTCACCAACAAATATTTCATACCGGTTATCACTCATGCCGTTATAAATATCTTGTGCGGCTACTTCCGGCGGCAATCCGTTCTGCTCTCCACCCATATCTTTGGTAGCGTCGGTGTTAATAAGCGAAGGCATTACCTCAAACACTTTAACGTTAGTATCTGATGACAAGGTTAAACGCAAAGCTACTGAGTGTGAGTGCAGGGCAGTTTTAGCGTCTGAATAGGTTGGCAAAACAACTAACGGATGAAAAGCCACATTAGAGGTAATGTTTACAATAGCGGCTTCAGGCTGTTTTTTAAGTAGTGGTAACAAGGCTTCTATCAAACGAACCGGGGCAAAGTAGTTAGTTTCAAACTCCTGGCGTGCTTTCTCTGCTGCGTTAGCGCCTTCGCCCAGTTTATAAACAAAGCCCACACCGGCGTTATTAATTAACACGCTCAAATTATTGTAATCCGCTTCCAGTTTGGCAACAAGGTTATCTACTGCACCGGCATCTGTTACGTCTGTAACTATATAATTTACGCCCAGTTCATTAGCAGCTTTAGCCAGTTTCTCTTGGTTACGGCCCAAGATAATTACGTTGTTACCTTTTTCGCTCAACAATTTTGCGGTTGCATAACCAATGCCCGATCCACCTCCGGTTATCAGCACTGTTTTGTTTGTCATTTTCATGGCTTTGTATAATTAAAATTAATTTTTAAATTTGCTTGTTGTTTGCAAGTAAACAAATGTAATATGTTTTACTTGTAAATTGCAAGTATTAATTTTCATTTTAATGTCATGAAAGAAATTCAGCATAGATCAGATTGTCCCGTATCATTCTCATTAGATTATTTGGGTGATAAATGGGTATTACTGATTTTAAGGGATCTGATATTTACCAGCAAATCATCCTACGGTGATTTTTTAACGTCTAAAGAAAAAATAGCCACTAATATTCTGGCACACCGACTTAAACTGCTGGAGGCAAACGGCTTTATTACCTCAGCCGTATCGCCCGAAAAGAAAAATAAGTTTATTTACAGCCTTACTAAAAAAGGGATCGATTTAATTCCCGCCATCGTAGAGCTGATGATTTGGGGTTCTAAATACAACCCGCCGGGCAACGAAGATTTGATAAAAAAACTGGAAGAGGATAAGGAAGGCACCATAAGGCAAATCAGGGAAAAGCTTTTGAAGCGCCTTTAAATAATGCGTTAAACGCTGAATAGTATAGTGTAAAATACACGCCAACATTACTGCTGCTTACAACCTGATTAATTTTTTATAAGATTCAAAGCAGGTACTTTCATTGAATAAGAACCAAGTTCTTAAGCCGGCATGCGCAACACCCATAGCGCTCAACTGTCTTTTGCCGGTTTTACCCTTTCATGTGCCGTGTTCACGGCTTTTTGCTTGGTAAAGCAAAGGTTGCTAAGGTAATTTACACCAGGAAATTTAATTAAAAAGATGAAAAAGTTTCTTTTAAGCTCAGGAGTAGCTGCCGTTCTGGTAATGATTGGTCTGCAGTTTTTCAGGCCCCGTGTAGAGAATCCACCGGTAACCGGAGACTTGCAGGCACCGGCTGATGTTAAGGCTATATTGG
The DNA here is from genome assembly GCF_038806765.1 of Mucilaginibacter sp. CSA2-8R. Taxonomy (NCBI): domain Bacteria; kingdom Pseudomonadati; phylum Bacteroidota; class Sphingobacteriia; order Sphingobacteriales; family Sphingobacteriaceae; genus Mucilaginibacter; species Mucilaginibacter sp. CSA2-8R. The sequence goes on from NZ_CP152389.1 coordinate 43,121, forward strand.
TGAGAGCTTGTTATGACTGCCACTCTAACCAAACCAATTTGCGCTGGTATGACCAGGTACAACCCGTGTACTGGCAAGTGGCCGAGCATATCCGTGAAGGCCGAAAGGGGCTCAATTTTTCTAACTGGGATAAATTGTCGCCTGCCGACAGGAAAGGAAAGCTTTGGGAAGCCGTAAACCAGATGGAGCAAGGCGCCATGCCCATCAAAAGTTATACATTGGTACATCAGGGGGCTAAAATATCCGAACAGGATATCTCAGTACTCAAAAATTATTTAACCGGCATGGTGCACGAAGTACCTAACGATACGGCTAAAATAAATGCGCTTAGCAAACAGCATTATGCCACCCCATTGCCACAGCCGTTACCTAAAACTTTAAATGATATTACTTACCTGCCCGATTTTAAAAACTGGCAGATAATCAGCACGTCAGACCGGTTTGATAACGGTACCATGCGGGTTATTTACGGTAATAATATTGCCGTTAAAGCCGTAAAAGAACATCGCATCAACCCATGGCCAAACGGAGCTATACTGGCTAAAGCGGCCTGGGATAAGATACAGGATACACAGGGCAATGTTACTCCGGGTGCTTTTAAACAAGTAGAGTTTATGATTAAAAACACCGAGAAGTACCGCTCTACCGCAGGCTGGGGTTTCGCAAGGTTTAAAACGCCTAGGCTTGCGCCTTATGGCAAGGATGTAATGTTTACTACCGAATGTATAAACTGCCATAAACCCATGGCAGCTAACGATTTAGTTTTCACCTTTCCTATCAAAAATTAGTTATGAAACTACTACCTCATTTTTTTACCGGTATGGTGGCGGTGTTGGCTGGTTGTAAACCTGTTACCAGTCCTGATCGGTTAATTAACGCAAAGGCATCTTTACCGCACACATTTAAACTATCTGAGCTGCACCAAAAGGTAATCACCTCGTTTATTACCAACAGTACGCACACCACAAGTATTTTGTATGGTAATGCAGAAGCCTATGCAGCCGACACTGCCAGCCACCCTGTTCATGCACTGGGCCAGTCATTTACTTTAATTACCTGGCGCCAGCAGGATGATGCGCATTGGTTTGGCGCGCGTATACCCGGCAACCTCATCTCGGCCGAAACGCTGACAATAACAGGTAAGGCTGACGCTATAGAGTATAACTACCAGAGGCTTTTGGGTAAAAATTTAGTTAAGTTAGCCGATACTACCGGCAATGCAGCCCGGGTTAAATATATATTGTCGCAAAAGGCATTTATTACGCCATGATTTTTGAAAGGTATATACAGCGCGAAAACTTAAAAGTATTTGTCATTTCGCAAAATGTGATCTGGCTGTCGGCTGTATTTATGGGTATTTTAGCCTCTATTCCTAAAATACTGCAGCTCAAAGTAAGTTTAGCAGAGATTTTAGTGGACTGCCTTACTGCCTTTTTGTATTCGCTGTATGTATGGTTTTATAATTTATATACACTGCCTAAGTACGCTAATCATGCCATTACCACCCGGTTTTTTGGCGCGCGTTTAATCTGGAGTCTGTTGTTAGGCTTTTTGGTTATGGGTTTGCTGGTAATTGTAAATCAGTTGCTGTTTCAAGACCATTTAATAGGCTCCATGATTTTGATGTACCAGTTTAGGGGCGTGTTAATTAATTTAACCATTTACATGTTTTTGTACCTGCTGTATCAAAGCTACATTAATCAGGTAATGGCTGTTGAGCTCGAACGAACCAAATCAGACCACTTAGAAGCCCGCTACGAACTATTAAAGCAGCAAGTTAATCCTCACTTTCTGTTTAATAGCTTAAATACGCTCAAATCTATGGTAGAAGTGGGCGATGAGCATTCGGCCAATTTTATTGTAAAGTTATCTGAATTTTACCGGTACTCATTAGAGAACCGGCAAAAAGATGTGGTGCCTGTGCATGAAGAGTTGAAAATGCTTAACGCTTATTTTTACCTGATACAAGCAAGGTTTGAAGAAGGCGTGTCTTTACAGGTAAATATATCTGCCGGGCACCAAAAAGCTACGATACCTGTATTTACCTTACAGCTGCTGGCCGAAAATGCCGTAAAGCATAATATCGTATCTGTTGATCAGCCTTTAAACATCCGAGTAACCTCATCTGATAATTGGATTATTGTACAAAATAACTTGCAGCTTAAAAGTATCCCCGAGCCCTCTACAAAAATCGGCTTGGAAAATGTCAATCAGCGGTACCTGCATTTAACCGGCCTGTCTATAGAGGTAAAAGCAGACGATCAGTACTTTACGGTAAAACTTCCTGCCCATGAATATATTAGTAATTGAAGATGAGCTAAAAACGGGCAGGGCACTTATCCGGCTCATCGCCGGCATCAGGCCGGGTAGCCAAATAGAAGGGCCATTGCAGCGCGTATCTTCGGCGGTAGAGTACCTGGCAGCCAATCCTACACCTAATCTGATATTTATGGATATCCAACTTGCAGACGGACTATCGTTCGAAATCTTTGAAAAGGCGAAAGTTGAATCGCCGGTTATTTTTTGTACTGCTTTTGATGAATACGCCCTTGAAGCCTTTAAAGCTAATGGCGTAGATTACATTTTAAAGCCGTTTTCTGAAGAAACGGTTAAGGCAGCTTTTGCAAAGCTGGATAAAATTGGCAGCGCCTTAGGCAACAATATGGTGCCTGCTGCGCTAATTGCCCAGCTGCTGCAGGCCAACCAGCCAAAGGCAGAAAAGCAAAGCTTCCTGGTTTTTAAAAACGGCAAATACATTACGGTGCCTGTACTTAGCATCGCATACGCTTTTGTGCGTAATGAGCAAACTACGCTGGTTACTTTTGATGGCGAAATATTGGGCATCAATCAGTCTTTAGACGAAACAGCTAACCAATTAAACCATAAAAGCTTTTTTAAAGTTAATAGGCAGTATCTGATAGCCTTTAAAGCCATTAAAGAGGTAGAGCATTATTTTGCCCGCAAATTACTGGTAAAACTAACGGTACAAACAGAAGAGAAGTTATTGGTTGGAAAAGATAAGTCAACGGCCTTTCTGCAATGGCTGGAAGAACGTTAAGTTTTATCCTAAGGCAAGTATCCGCGCAATAACAAGTCAGGTGTTATGATGTTACAGCGCAGATACTATTTCTTTTATGATGGTTACCGGATCATAGCATCCAGCAAAGCCGGGTTTAAACCTACCGATTGGTAATGTTTACGCGCAATTTCCAATATGGTAAAGCCGTCATCATAAGCTAACATATTACCGTCGGTAACCTTGTCAATGTAAATAAAGCCGCCTGTAACTACAAACAAAATCATGGCCGGTGCGGGCTCAGTTGCATCTACTGTTAAAGTGTGCGCCTCTCCGGCGGGTTCGTAAATAAAGGTGCCGGGTTTAGCTGTCCAATCATGCTCCAGATAGCGCCAGTTGCCCCGTAGGGTATAGCCAATAACCGAAGTTGAGTGAAAGTGCGGAGGCATCTGAGCACCCGGATCTGCCCTAAGTATAACAATAAAGCCGCCGCCGCTCAGGTTAAACTGGCAAGGCTGAAAAGCAACGCCTGGCCCAAACGGAATCCATAGGCGCTCATCATCTAAATTAGTGTCAACGGTATAATCACTCGTCTGACGCTGTCCCGGCAACAAGCCGTCGGTAAAAAAACTAAATTGTTGAACTGGCATAACAGTACTTAATAAAAAATTAATTTTGAACTATTTTGTGGATAGCAGTGTCAATCTGCGGTTGGATATTTTTACCCCCTACCTGTATAAACCGAATGATCCCTTCACGATCAATCACTATAGATGTTGGATACGAGTTTATCTGGTACAGGTTGCCAACCGAATCTGCATCTGGAAAGTGTGTATAATTAAAGGGATGAACTTTTAAAAAACTTTTGATTTGTGGTGCACTGTTGCGGCCTAATGCTAAAAACACAACATGACCCTTGTTGTAATTTTTTGCCAATGCGTTTAATTCAGGCATTTCCTGGATGCAGGGCGGGCAGGTAGTAAACCAAAAGTTTAAAACAACAGTTTTGCCTTTCAATGCTGCAAGCGTCCATTTTTTACCGCCAAGATCCGTTAATGTAAAATCGGGCGCCGGGTTGTTCAATAATGCATTAAGCTTCTCTTTTTCATCCGCTTGTTTTTTCAGGTATTCATCCGTCATCGGAGAAACTGCTATTGCATCCGGGTCGGTATCACTATGTTTCATTAAGTACCCGTGTCCGCCCCAGGCTTTATCTACGCTATCTAATTGGCTATGGGTAACAGCTTTGCCATCAGGTAATACATATTTGGCCAAGTCTGTCTGCTGGCTAAATGCTGATAATGAGATGCCAAGCAAGGCCGCTACGCTTAAATATTTTATCATAATCTTTTTTATGACAAAATTATCAGGGACAGCCGTGCCAAATGTTAACAGTAAAGGGTTTAGTGTTAACGAGTGTTAACTGCGTAATTGATGCTTATGATAAACGTTATATTTGTTAGTAGTGAAGCAAAGACTACAACTTACGTTTATTGTTGCCGCCATTACGGTAAGCAGTATTGTGCTGTTCCAGTTGTACTGGCTATATTATAATTTTAATAATGCGCAGCGTAGTTTTCATACCACAGCTACCCGGGCTTTAGAAAAAAGCATAGCGCTATATCAGTCTCAACAAGTTGAACTGCCTACTTCCCTTAACTATAAAAACCCGTCGTTAACAGTGTTTATGCGTACCAAGCCCAGTGTAGAGGCCTTTGATTTAGATACGCCCAAACGTAAACAAGTATTTGATGCCGAGTTTAATACCGTTGCCATAGATAAGCAGCACGAGCCCTATGTACGGGCATTGATAGCTAGGCTCATGACGCAACAATTGCACAAGCCGCTTAATTTAAAAGCATTAACAAGCGTATATAAAAAAGAACTTGTTAAAGAGGGTATCGTGATGCCTGTAACTTTGAACCTGCGAAAAAAGCCTTTAAGTATACTGCCAAACGAGGTTGCATCAAGGATTGAGTTTTACAAGTCGCCGGTGGTTATTATCGCAAAGCTGGACAGCAGCGGATGGATGTTTAGGCATAATCTGTTGCCCGCGTTGGTTTCGTTTTTGCTGATTATGCTTTCTGCAGGGAGCTTATGGTATATGGCTTTAATTATTCGCAGGCAGTTAAAACTTGACCGGCTGAAAAACGAGTTTATAAGTAATATTACCCATGAGCTCAGAACGCCGCTAACCATTCTTCGTTCTTCTAACGAAGCAATTGCAAGGTTTGATGTGGCGGCTTCGCCGGAGAAGCTGAATCGTTATACGGGCATCAATTCGGCTATTATAGACAAGTTGGAAGGGGAGGTTGAAAGGATTATGGATATTAGTATGATAGACCGTAAACCTGGCACCAAGCAGCTGCAACAAGTAGATCTGTACACACTGCTTGATGGTGCAGTCAGGCGCTTCCAGATCATCGGCAATAATAATATAGAGATAGCCTGTCAGCCAAACCCAATGTTATTATACACCGACCCTTATAAAATTGAGACGATCCTGAATAATCTGTTGGATAATGCATTAAAGTATGCTGGCACAGAAGCCAATATTTTAGTAAAAGCTTTTATTACGCCCGGAGGCTGGCAGCTCATTGTAAGTGACAATGGCAACGGCATTAGTGCAGAAGATCTGCCTTACATATTTGATAAATTTTACAGGGTTAATAACGGTGATTTGCACGACGTTAAAGGTTATGGCTTAGGGTTAAGCCATGTAAAAGCTCTGGCCGAATCATTACAAGGAAAAACCATGGCTAAAAGTAAAGTTGGGCAGGGTACAACATTCATTATCTCATTTTCTGTATGATGAGTAAAACTCAAATATTGCTGGTTGAAGATGAACCCATACTGGCATCGATTATTAAGGAGTCGTTAGAAAGCCGGGGGTTTGAAGTTGCAGTAGCTGCACATGGTATTGAAGGTTGGAGCTTATTTCACTTATTAAAACCTGTTTTATGCGTAGTTGATGTGATGCTGCCAAAAAAAGACGGTTTTGCTTTGGTTAAAGACATCCGCACGGTAGACAAACGAATGCCAATTATTTTCTTGACCGCAAGAACGCAGACCGAAGATGTGCTTAAAGGACTGGAACTTGGCGCAGACGATTACATGAAAAAGCCATTCAGTATGGAAGAGTTGATTTTGCGTATCAAAGCACTATTACGACGAAGTGAGAATGATGAGAATATTACAACAACGTCAGAGTATCAATTGGGCCAGCTGCGCTTTAATTATCAGCGATTAGAAGTTACCAGTTCAATAAGTACTGCGTATTTGTCGCAGCGCGAAGCTGATTTGTTATTGCTGCTTCTACAAAATAAAAATAAATTACTTGATCGAAAATTAGCGCTGTTGAAACTTTGGGGTGAAGACAACCGGTTTAACGCACGCAGTATGGATGTCTATATCACCCGCTTGCGCAAATTTTTAAAAGATGAGCATTCAATTTCTATACAAAGCATACGCGGACAAGGATATAAATTAGCAGAGGTTTAAACAAATCTGCACATCTGTCAATACGTTAGATAGAAGCCAAAATTAACCCTGGCTATTAATTATAATATTTAAGCCACCTCATCATGTATATTAAGATAGCATACGTTGAAAACACAGAAATTTTATAATACATGATTGTACATGTCGATAAAACGGCACAAAAAAACCCATCTAACACTTAGACGGGCTCTCGAATAATTTATGCCATATCTCTATTAAAAAGGAAGGTCATCCGCGTCGTTAGCCGGATTAAAACCATTGTCGGCATCTTCGGCCTTCACAGCTTGCTTGCTATCATTGTCAAAGTCACTTTTGCGGCCTAATACGGTAAAGTTTTCGGCTACAATTTCGGTGGTGTACTTTTTAATGCCGGTTTTATCTTCAAAAGACCGGGTTCTGAGTTTACCTTCAATATAAACTAATTTTCCTTTTTGAAGGTACTTTGCGGCTACATCTGCCAAGCCGCGCCACATCACAATATTATGCCATTCGGTTTGTTCAACCTTGCGGCCATCCTTATTGTAGCTTTCTGAGGTAGCTAACGGAAAGCTGGCTACAGATACACCGCCATCCAGGTGCCTAACCTCGGGATCTTTGCCTAAGTGACCAACTAATATTACTTTATTTATTCCAGACATGTTTTAGTTAGAAAAGAGGGAATTGTTTTCAAATTTAAAAAAATTAGTTAAAAATATAAAAACGATTTTTGGTAATGCTAATTTTTTTAGATTTTCTATGTCTGTATAAAACCAGTTCTCGTTAAGTAAAACAGGTTTTTCTTTAACGCGGATAAAGCGAATGGTTAGTTTTTGATGCGTCAGAATGTGTTTTTGTAAACCAAATGCCTCTTCAATAGGTAAGTTCTTACCAAAATAGTGCTCAACCTGCGGCAATGTAACAATTTCGTGTACTGGCAGTAAGCGGTCTGATTCAACCAAAGGCAGGTCGTAAAGGCCGTGCCAAATGTCGTTTTCGGTACGCTTATTCATTAATACCTTACCATTTTCATAAACCAAAAAATAGTTAAAAAAGCGCTCTCTGATTTTTACCGTCTTTAACTTAACCGGGAGTTGTGTAGTTGCATTGGTTTTAAAAGCTTCACAACCTAACCGCACCGGGCATATACCGCAAGCCGGGTTTTTAGGTTTGCATAACATAGCGCCAAATTCCATCATTGCCTGGTTGTGTAAACCCGGTTCAGCGGTGTCTAAAACTTCGTTAGCCAACTGTTTAAAAAGCTTTTGTCCCTGTGTGCTGTTAATTGGTTTTGAAATGCCAAAGTAACGTGCCAGCACCCGGTAAACATTGCCATCCACCACGGCATGGGCCTCATTGGCCGAAAAAGAAGAGATAGCCGATGCCGTATAATCGCCAACACCTTTAAGCTTAATTAAATCCTGGTAGGCAGATGGAAACTGACCGCCAAATTCAGCACGAATAAGCCTGGCGGTTTTGAGCATGTTACGGCCGCGCGAGTAATAGCCTAATCCTTGCCAAAGCTTTAATATCTCATCTTCGCTGGCATTGGCAAAGGCAGTTACATTGGGATAATTTTCTAAAAAACGGTTAAAGTAAGGCAAACCTTGTTCTACGCGTGTTTGCTGCAAAATAATTTCAGAAAGCCATATAATATAAGGATCAGTAGTATGCCTCCAGGGTAAATCGCGCTTGTTTTGCTGGTACCATTGCGCCAGCTCTTTAGAAAAATTCATGCTTAACAAATTTACAAAACAGGCAGGCGTTAACCGTAATTGTGAGGTAATGTTTTGCTGCTTAGGCAAGTGCCGTCAAAAAAAACCTCGTTTTATTTCAAAGTTTACAATTAAACTTATACTTTTGCAACCCCAAAACAGTTAAGTATTTACAAAAAATAATTAATAAAAAACAGATATGACTAAGGCGGAAATTATAGCTGAAATATCAACTAAAACAGGGATTGAGAAAGTTGACGTTCAGGAAACTGTTGAGGCGTTTTTTAAAGTAGTTAAAACATCGATGGTTAGCGGCGAGAATGTATATGTGAGAGGCTTTGGCAGCTTTGTTGTAAAAAAGAGAGCTAAGAAAACCGCACGTAATATTTCAAAAAACACCGCTATTATTATACCTGAACATTTTGTACCCAGCTTTAAACCAGCCAAAACTTTTGTTGAAAAGGTAAGAACAGGTAATAAAACTAAATCAAGCAAAGCTTAATAATATGATTAAAAAGCAAATAGTTACTGTAGTGGCCGTAGTTGCGGTGATGGGCTATTTGTATTTGCAGCCCGTTAAGGGCTTGGTTAAGCCAAAAGAAGAGCGCGCGGCTCCGGGTAAACAAGCAACCGAAAGCCCGGTTGCCAGTAAAATAAACGTGGCTGCGGTATCAGTACCGGCAAAATCAGCCATTGGGGCCAATTTAGCCGGTAAAATTACTTCGCTTGAAGATGCTTTGAAAAAAGCAGGTTCGGCAAGCGAGAAGCTTAAATTGCAAACCGAACTTGCACATGAATGGGATAACGTAAACCAGCCTGCACCTGCTGCTTTTTATTATATGGATTTGGCACAAGCCAAAAACGATTTTGAAAACTGGTTTACTGCAGGCAGCCGTTTTAATGATGCCTACAAATTTACTCAGGATACTACCATGCAACCTGCGTTTGTAAGCAACGCTATCGTTTCTTTCAAAAAAGCAATGGATTTACGGCCTGCTGATACAGAATCTAAGACAGGCCTGGGAGTGGCTTATGTAAACCAAACCAGCTTGGGTATAACCGATCCTGAAGGTGGTTCGCCGATGCAGGGTATTATGCTATTGCGCGAAGTAGTAGGTGCTGATCCAGACAACTGGAATGCAAACTTAAATTTGGGGCAGTTTGCCATGAAGTCGGGCCAGTATCAAAAAGCAGTTGAACGTTTTAAGCATATGATTGCCTTAAACAGCAAGCGCTCTAAGGTGGAGCCTTACTTTTACCTGGCCGAAAGCTATAAACAGCTGGGCATGAAAAAAGAGGCAATTGATGCCTACGTAAAATGTAAGGAAATGATGGGCGACCCAACCATGGGCCAAACCATCGACAACTATATTAACGAATTAAAAAATTAAATAACCCTTTAAAACATTAAGTACTATGCCAAGCGGTAAAAAACGTAAGAGACATAAAATGGCTACCCACAAACGTAAAAAACGTTTAAGAAAAAATAGACATAAAAAGAAATAAGCCGTTTTAACGGTGTGTTTGCCTGTGCTTGTTATAGTGAGTACAGGCAAATTTTTTATTTGTTTTTATCCTCTTATTGTACGCGGTGTAATGCCGCTTTGAAGAAATGGAGTAGCAGTTGGTAAAAGAATTAATTATCGATTCATCCCCTGCCGGGGCAACTATTGCCCTGTTGCAGGATAAACAACTCGTAGAACTTCATAAAGAGCAGGTTTCCAATAACTACACTGTTGGAGACATTTACCTGGGCCGTGTTAAAAAAATAATGCCCGGGCTTAACGCTGCTTTTATTGATGTAGGATACGAGAAGGATGCGTTTTTGCACTATTTGGATTTAGGTCCGCAAGTGCAAAGCCTGCTCAAATTAACAAAACAGGTACGTGGAGGGAGTTACCAAACCAAATTACTGGACGATTTAAAGCTGGAAGCTGACATTAACAAATCAGGTAAAATATCTGAGGTGTTAACTAAAAACCAGCTGATACCGGTACAAATTGCCAAAGAGCCTATTTCAACCAAAGGCCCGAGGCTGAGTTCCGATTTATCTATTGCCGGCCGCTATGTGGTGCTGGTGCCGTTTTCTGATGTGATTTCGATTTCTAAAAAAATCAAAAGTAACACAGAGCGTACCCGCCTGCGTAAAATAGTGGAAGGTATAAAACCGGCCAACTTTGGGGTAATCATTCGTACTGTATCAGAAGGAAAAGGCGTAACCGAAATGCAGAAAGACCTGCTGGATTTAATATCCAAGTGGGAATCTTTCATGACGCGTTTACCGGCTACCGACCCTTCTAAAAAGATACTAGGCGAGATTGACCGTACTTCTACACTGTTAAGAGATATTTTAAATGCTGATTTTCAGCACATATACGTTAACGAGAACTCTATTTTTGAGGAAGTTCGTTCTTACGTACATGAGATATCACCTGATTTGGAAAACATCGTTAGGTTGCACAAGCACCGCGATCCGATATTTGAGCACTACGGGATTGAAAAGCAAATCAAATCTGCTTTTGGAAAAACCGTAAATCTGGCTGGTGGAGCTTACCTGGTTATTGAGCACACCGAAGCCCTGCACGTGATTGACGTTAACAGCGGCAATCGTACGGCAAACAAAGAAAACCAGGAAGACAACGCCTTACAGGTAAACAAAGAGGCAGCCCGCGAAATAGCACGGCAGTTACGTTTACGCGATATGGGCGGTATTGTTGTAGTCGATTTTATTGACATGCACAAACCAACCAACCGTAAAGAACTATTTGATTATTTGCGCGATGAGATGGCACATGATAGGGCTAAGCACACCATTTTGCCGCCAAGCAAATTTGGTTTGGTGCAAATTACACGTCAGCGTGTGCGCCCCGAAATGAACATTGTAACCAGTGAGGTTTGCCCAACCTGTAACGGTACCGGGACCATCAGGTCCAGTATTTTGCTGTTAGATGATATTGAGAACAATTTCAATTACATCCTGGTAGAGCAAAATGAAAAAAACATTACGCTTGTTGTACACCCGTACATCGAAGCTTACATTAAAAAAGGCCTGATAAGCCGGCAGATGAAATGGTATTTTAAATATAGTCAGTGGATAAAGGTTAAAGCCAATCCATCATACCAGATTACAGAATTCCGTTTTATGAACGCTAAAGACGAAGAGATAAAACTCTAAACGTAAAATAATTAAAAGCTAAATGCATTAGCAAATGACAAAGGGTTGATAGTTACTATCAGCCCTTTGTTGTATATTTATATTAGTAAAACCTTTTGCGCTGTGTTATCTGACTGGTCTCATTTACACATCTGTATATATAAAATTTGCACATCGAAATCAATTGGCTAAAACAAAATCAGCATATTTTTGCCAGAGCTGCGGCTACGAGTCGCCAAAGTGGCTGGGCAAATGCCCTTCATGCGGGCAATGGAATACTTTTGTAGAAGAGGTGGTTGAGAAGCCTAATGCGGCTATACCGAACTGGAAGCCCAGCAACAATAATAGCGGCCCAAAATCAACATCCACACAAAGGGCTAATAAGGCGGTACCGGTTAACAGTATTGATTTTGCCGAAGAGCACCGCATTCTGACACCTGATAATGAATTTAACCGTGTACTGGGCGGCGGCGTTGTTGCAGGCTCACTGGTACTTATTGGTGGTGAGCCAGGCATTGGTAAATCTACCTTGATGCTCCAACTGGCGTTAAGTATGCCTGCTGCCAAAATATTGTATGTATCTGGAGAGGAAAGCGACCGGCAGATAAAAATGCGGGCGGAGCGTATCTCGGCCCCGCAACCTGGGTCTGCAGGGTTAAGCGGTAGCGGCTGTTTCATTTTAACCGAAACATCCACGCAAAACATTTTTAAGCAGATTGAACAATTGCAGCCTGATCTGGTGATTGTTGATTCGATACAAACGCTTTACTCGGCGCATATCGAGTCTACACCGGGCAGCGTATCTCAAGTGCGCGAGTGTACGGCTGAGTTGCTGCGTTTTGCCAAAGAAAGTTCGACACCGGTATTTTTAATAGGCCATATCACTAAAGACGGCATGATAGCCGGCCCCAAAATACTGGAACATATGGTGGATACCGTATTGCAGTTTGAAGGTGACAGGCATCACGTTTACCGCATTTTAAGAGCAATAAAAAACCGTTTTGGTTCGGCATCTGAGTTGGGTATTTACGAAATGCTGGGTGCCGGTTTGCGTGAGGTGTCCAATCCGTCAGAGATCTTGTTGTCGCAACGGGACGAGGCGCTGAGCGGTATCACCATAAGTGCTACGTTAGAGGGCCTTAGGCCTATGCTTATTGAAACGCAGGCATTGGTGAGCACTTCGGCCTATGGCACACCTCAGCGGTCGGCTACGGGCTTTGATACGCGCCGCATGAACATGCTGCTGGCCGTGCTCGAGAAGCGTTGCGGCTTCAGGTTAGGTACTAAGGATGTGTTTCTGAATATTACGGGAGGTATCAAAGTGGAAGATCCGGCCATTGACCTGGGTTTGGCTGCTGCCATTATATCATCTCATGAGGATATGCCGATATCATCAAAAACCTGTTTTGCAGGCGAGTTAGGCTTGTCGGGCGAGATCAGAGCCGTAAACCGGATTGAGCAACGTATAGCTGAAGCTCAAAAGTTGGGTTTTGAGCAGATCTTTATTTCTAAATACAACTTGCCATCCGGTAAAAACGATAAAAACCAGCTCGATTTGTCTCATTACAAAATTGAGATTAAACCGGTGAGCCGTATTGAAGAAGTATTCGGGCTTTTGTTTGGATAAATTTATTGGTGAACAACGAAGGGGCTGATTTTACAAAATCAGCCCCTTCGTTGTTTTATAGCCGGTGTAATAGTTATTTGGTGGTTACTACCAGTTTTCTTACACGGTTGTTGTTATTATCGGCCACGTAAATATTCTTATTAGCATCAACGGCAATACCGTTTGGTGCAGAAAACTGCGCTGTGGTTTTCGATCCGTCAGCAAAACCCAAGGTGTTGGGTTTGCCTGCCAATGAATATAGCACATTGGCCGTTGTAATGGTAAGTATCCGGCCGCTCTGGTCGGTAATGTATAATACACCTTGTGAGTCAATAGCAATACCGGTTGGTGTGTTTAGTAAGCCAGTAGTTGCACTGTTGCCTATTAACGTACTTACTACGCCGGCTGCAGTTACTTTACGGATAGCGTAGTTGCCCAAGTCGGTTACATACAAGTTGCCCGAAGCATTAATAGCCAGTCCGTAAGGGCGATTAAATGTGGCTGTAGTACCATCCCCATTAATATTGCTTCCGGCACCGGTTCCGGCAAGCGTACTCACTACACCCGCTGATGTTATTTTGCGTATACGATTGTTACCCTGATCGGCTACATAAACGTTGCCCGATGCATCAGCTACTACACCTTGCGGGGCATTAAAAGCAGCTGTTGATCCGGCGCCGTTCACATACCCGGCTGTGCCGCTTCCGGCCAGTATGGTTACCGTACCGCTACTGGTAATTTTATAGATAGCATTATTACCCAGGTCTGATACATACACATTGCCTGTCGCATCTGTGGCTATGCCATTAGGGCTGTAAAATTGTGCCGTAGTGGCTGTTCCACCACTAAAACCCAGGGCACCGCTACCGGCAAAGGTAGTTACCACACCGGCAGGTGTTACTTTACGAATCAGGTGATTAAATGAGTCAGTTACGTAAACGTTGCCTTGCGCATCAACGGCCGTGCCGCTTGGACTGTTAAAAGATGCATTAACACCCGTGCCATTGGCTAAGCCTGCGGTGCTGCTTCCGGCCAGTGTAGATACGGTTACGCTGGTGTCGGCTGTGCTGGCGCTGGTTTTAAAAGTTATTACGCTGCCATATCCTGTTCCGGCATCACTTTTAATGTAAGCCCTCAAATAATAAGTAGTGTTGGGGGTAAGCCCGGTTACATCACTTTTAAAAATTGCGTTGGTACCTGTACTGGTTTGTGAATCGCTTATGGTAGGGTTGGAGTTACTCGCGCTATATACCACGCCCGAAGCGGTAATGATGGGCGACGAGCCATAATCAGTAAGCATACCGCTGGCCTGCACACCCGTTGACGTGAGGTTAGCCAATACCGGAACCGTAGTAGCAGAGGGTGCTACCGGATCGACATTGGATGATTTGTTACAAGCCGCCATACTCACAGCCGTTGCTACAAAGCAGGTCAATAAACTATTTTTTAAGGTGTAAATCTGTTTCAATGTCATCTAAAATCTATTAGTCAAATATGTAATTAACCGTGTTCCGTTTGCTAAATGGCCTTTACACTGTAATTAACCTTGATATGGCCGGGGCTAATCACAAAATTAATAACCTGCTTTTAATTCAGCTTGCTAATTAACTAAACCTTAGGCAATATAATGGCAAAGAAGTGTTAAAGTTTGTTAACATGAAGCAAAACAGATGATGATTTGTTATCAGTTTCGAAATTGTTACGATGATGAAGCGTCTTATATTTTTTGCAGCCTTTTTATTAGTGATCAATAACCTGAGTGCTTTTGCACAACGGCCGGAAAAATTACCCCATGGGATGGTATTTGGTAGAAGTCCGAGTACCGTAGGGTTGATGCCAGCCTCGAAACTGGAGGGGTTTATGGGTAAACGTACCCGCATCACTACCGCTATTGTAGGTAAAATACTCAAAGTAACCAATACCAAACAAGGAACGTTTATCATAGATGCCGGTAACGGAAAAGTGATTAATGCCCGCTTTAAAACCAACGGCATCAGTTTGCCCCCAAACATCAAAGGGCGCGAAGTAATTATATCCGGTGTTGCAACCAAGCAGTTTAACGCCTTTGATGCCCAGCGCCAAGCTGGCAGTAAGCAAGCAACTCAAAGGCCAAATAACAGGGGTAAGCAGCCGCTTAGCTTTGAAGCAGTTGGGTTAATGGTAAATAAATAAGAAAGGATGTAAGCGGTTAAGCTTACACCCTTCTGATTTATTTTTAACAAATTGTACTATTTGCTCAAATACATCGATTTCTCTTTGTACAGATGGCGGAAGTAAGGATCCATTAAGTTTGGAATAAAACGAATAGCTTCGCCGGTTGATTTCATTTCAGGCCCCAGCTCTTTGGTAACTTCAGGGAATTTATCGAAAGAGAATACCGGTTCTTTAATAGCATAACCTACCAGCTTGCGTTCAATCTTAAAATCTTTAAGCTTATTGGCACCCAGCATAATTTTGGCAGCGATGTTAATGTATGGCGCATCGTAAGCTTTGGCAATAAACGGCACGGTACGCGAAGCACGTGGGTTAGCCTCAATTACATAAACCTTATCGTTTTTAACTGCAAACTGTATGTTTAACAAACCGCGAACATTCAAAGCTTTTGACAGCTTGATGGTATATTCTTCAATCTGCTCCATCACGCTGTCCGACAAATCAAACGGTGGCAATACAGCATAAGAGTCGCCCGAGTGGATACCGGCAGGCTCAATGTGCTCCATAATACCCACAATGTGTACATCCTCGCCATCACCGATCGAGTCAGATTCAGCTTCCGAGGCACGGTCTAAGAAGTGGTCAATCAACACGCGGTTGCCCGGCAAATTACGTAACAGGTTTACTACGGCACGCTCCAGATCCTCATCATTAATAACAATGCTCATACCCTGGCCGCCCAGTACGTAGCTTGGACGTACCAAAACCGGATAGCCTACTTCATGTGCTACTTTTAAGGCCTCTTCGGCACTTTCGGCAACACCATATTTAGGGTAAGGAATGCCTAACTCTTTCAACAAATCAGAAAAACGGCCGCGGTCTTCGGCAATATCCATGTCGTTAAAAGAGGTGCCAATAATCTTAACGCCATGCTCATGCAGCTTTTCAGCCATCTTTAAGGCTGTCTGGCCACCTAACTGTACAATAACGCCTTCTGGTTTTTCCAGGTCAATAATCTCGCGAACATGCTCCCAAAACACCGGCTCAAAGTATAGCTTATCAGCCATGTTAAAGTCGGTTGATACGGTTTCGGGGTTACAGTTGATCATGATGGCTTCATAGCCTGCTTCTTTAGCAGCTAATAAACCATGCACACAGCTATAGTCAAACTCAATACCCTGGCCAATACGGTTAGGGCCTGAACCTAATACGATAATCTTTTTACGATCAGATACGACAGATTCGTTCTCGCCTTCGTAAGTTGAGTAATAGTATGGTGTTTGTGCCTGGAACTCTGCCGCACAGGTATCAACCATTTTATAAACCCGGTTAATGCCTGAAGTTTTACGGCGTTTATATACATCCTCCTCGGTGGTATTCACACCTAATATCCAGGCAATCTGCACGTCCGAAAATCCTTTTTGCTTAACGGTAAGCAAAATATCATCAGGGATATTATTGATAGAGTAGCGGCGCAACTCGCTTTCCAGGTTTACAATTTCCTGTATCTGGTTTAAAAACCAGCGGTCAATTTTAGTTGCTTTACGTACCGACTCAATAGGCACGCCCAAGCTCAGCGCATCGTAAACGTGAAACAAACGGTCCCAGCTTGGATGCTCCAGGCTATGCATAATTTCGTCTAAGTTGCGGCTTTGACGACCATCGGCACCTAAGCCTGCACGGCCAATCTCTAAACTCTGACAAGCTTTTTGCAACGCCTCAATAAAGCTGCGGCCAATACCCATTACCTCACCTACCGATTTCATCTGTAGGCCCAGTTCTTTGTTGGCACCTTTAAATTTATCAAAGTTCCAACGCGGGATTTTAACGATAACGTAATCCAAGGTTGGCTCAAAATAAGCAGAGGTAGTTTTGGTAATTTGGTTTTCTACCTCGTCCAGGTTATAACCGATAGCCAGCTTGGCAGCAATTTTAGCAATCGGGTATCCGGTTGCTTTAGACGCCAAGGCTGATGAACGCGAAACGCGCGGGTTAATTTCGATGGCGATGATCTCTTCATTAGCCGGGTTAACCGAAAACTGAACGTTACAGCCACCTGCAAAGTTACCAATGGCACGCATCATCTTGATGGCCTGGTTGCGCATTTCCTGGTAACAACGATCGCTAAGGGTCATGGCCGGTGCAACGGTAATGGAGTCGCCAGTGTGGATGCCCATCGGGTCAAAGTTCTCGATAGAACAGATGATGATCACATTGTCGCGGTTATCGCGCAGCAACTCCAGCTCATATTCTTTCCAGCCTAAAACCGCTTGCTCTACCAGTACCTCATGGGTAGGAGAGGCTTGTAGGCCACGGCTCAGGGCAGCATCAAAATCTTCTTTTTTGTGTACAAAGCCGGCACCTTTACCACCCAGCGTATAGCTCGGGCGGATAACCAGCGGAAAACCGATTTCCTGCGCAGCTTCTTTACCTTCTAAAAACGAGTTAGCAATTTTAGATTTAGCTACGCCAACATTGATGTCAACCATCAACTGGCGGAAAGCCTCACGGTTTTCGGTTTTTTCGATGGCAGCAACGTCAACACCAACTACCTTAACATTGTGTTTCTCCCAAATACCACGCTCTGAAGCTTCAATACACAGGTTTAATGCCGTTTGGCCGCCCATAGTAGGCAACACGGCATCAATATGCTGTTCGCTCAGAATTTTTTCCAGGCTTTCGCACGTAAGGGGCAGCAGGTACACATGATCGGCAATTACTTTGTCGGTCATGATGGTTGCCGGGTTGCTGTTGATGATGGATACTTCGATGCCTTCGTCTTTTAGCGAAAGGGCAGCTTGTGAACCGGCATAGTCAAACTCGCAAGCCTGACCAATGATGATAGGGCCTGAGCCGATAATCAGTACTGATTTGATGGAGGTATCTTTGGGCATAGTCTTAAATCAATATTTGTTGTTTAAAAGTCCGTGGTTAATATTTGCGCACGGTTTTTTAGATGGCAAATGATTAACGGTAAACACTCAAAAAGCTATGCGCTGAAATGCAAAAAACCCGACTTCAGCGTCGGGATGCAAAGATAGGACTTTAACAGGTATCTGATTTAAAAAAATGATAATTTA
This sequence comes from Mucilaginibacter sp. CSA2-8R, assembly GCF_038806765.1. NCBI lineage: Bacteria > Pseudomonadati > Bacteroidota > Sphingobacteriia > Sphingobacteriales > Sphingobacteriaceae > Mucilaginibacter > Mucilaginibacter sp. CSA2-8R. The sequence goes on from NZ_CP152389.1 coordinate 61,323, forward strand.
ATAATGGCCGAATAATTAAGCTATTATCGACCTAAATTAAATATAATAGGCACCGTATATTGTACTCTCACCGCGCGCCCATATTGCATGCCTGGTTGCCATTTTGGGCTTTCGTTCAGTACTCTGGTAGCCTCTTCGGTTAACAAAGGTGACGGCGATGCGCCAACAGGATGAATGTTGGTAAGGCTACCGTCTTTTTCTACTACAAACGAAAGCATCACCCGTCCCTGGATGCCATTTCGTTGGGCGTCCGCAGGGTACCGAAGTGTTCTGCCCAAAAATCTACCAAATCCATCAACGCCGCCCGGAAATTGTGGTAATGTTTCTGGCTTATCATAGGTCACTACTTCTCCATTGGCAAATTTTGCTGTACCTTTTACAAAAGTGCCGGAGTTATAAATTTCGTTAACGATGATGCTGTCATTTTTAACAGATGTTTTCCATTCACCCTGTTTTAAACCATCTTTCAATTCCCCTTCAGAAAACGTTTTATTTTGATAATCCTGATTTTGGTAATGGCCATTACCTGCGGTTACTAATGCTTTGCCGGTTGAGTCATTGTAGGTATTTATGAGATAAATTTCTTTAAAATCTTTACCAGGAGCAAGATATGTTCTGGCTTCCCTAAGTTTGCCATTGGGGTAATAATAGTATTGATCACCTAAAAGGCGTCCCGCCTTAAAATTCAGAACTGTCCGGCGTTTGCCGTTCTTATCAAACGTTGTGCTTATTCCTTCAAATTTAATCGGGTCAATAGTTGATGATAGGCCAAGCAGCTTTTGGGTACCATTGCCATAGTACTCCGTTAATTTATATAGCACAGAACCCGAATCGGGCTCACGTACTATGCGAATAAAGTCTGCACTATCCCGTGTAGATACCTTCTGGCTTATACCTTTAATGTAATAAACATTTTGGCGTTGTGCATAAGCACTGAAAAGAATGGATGACAGTAATATTGTGATAAGTGAGCGCATACAGGTTCAGTAATTATGGTTAAAGATAGCTACTGTTTATTAAATATTTGCTCGGTAAGCAACCGCCTGATAATATTAATTTCTAACAACTGCTTATATAAATATTGCATAAAGAAGCTGTAAGCTTATGAAAAATTTTTGCCCATAAACCAAGTAGTGCAAGCCAAGCCGTACTTTTTAAAAAAAGCGCTTAGAAAAGCGTTTTCTTACAAGTCCGGCTTTGAGCAGTATCATTCTTTTTAGCAAAAGCTTCTTCTAACACCAAACTTAAGTGTTGCCTGAGCTCGGGGCTTAAAAAGGTAATTTAGCTAAGCTGCTCAAAAAAGCCGGTAAGTCAGCAAGCGGCAATCATATTGCTATTTTGCTGTTTTTTTAACCGGTGCTGTCGGTGTACCGAATGTTGCCGTAACCAACCAGGAGGAGTTTATTGGTAAGCCATTCTGAATAGCCGGTTTCCAGTTAGGCGAGGCATTAATGGCATCAGTAATAATCTTATTAATTTCAGGAGAAATGTTGCCTAAAAAACGACCATGGCTTACTTTGCCGGTTTTTTCTACCAGGAAAGTTAGCACCCCATTGGTTGATTTATTTTTAAGCGTAGCTGGGTATTTAAATTTCTTTTTGATGAGCGCCACAAAAGCAGGATCGCCACCTTTAAACTCAGGCGACTGCTGACGACGGGTGTAGGTATATTTGGTGCCATTGGCCGTAACGCAATAGCCCGATACAAACTTGCCGTTGTTGTAAGTGTCATTGTAAGTTACCTTTTCGGTGGGGTAATTGCCATGCCATTCGCCGTCGGGTTTGCCGTTTTTAATAGGGCCTTCTTCACTTACAGTTCCGGTATTTGGGTTGTAATCTACGTAGCGGCCGTTGCCATCAGTTACGGTGGCTGTGCCGGTGGTGTCCATGCAGCTGCTTATAAACGCTCTTTCTTCAGGTAGTTTGTTTGATGCGGTATCGTAAGTAACGCTTAGGTGCAGCTTGCCGTTAGGGTAAAATAAATAGCCTGTACCAATTAACTGGCCATTATCATACGTTAAAACCGATTCGCGCTTACCATTAGGATAGTAACTTACGCACTGGTCCTGCATTATAGGAGGGTCAATAGCCGTCGATTTACCCATCAGCTTAGGTTTGTTATTGCGATAATAATCGCTGATACCGAATAAGGTTGATCCGGAGTCGGGCAGGGTTACCGCCCGAATAAAGTCGGCGCTGTCTGCAGTGGATAATTTAGAACCGTCATTCTTATAAAAGAATACCTGCAATACTTTAGAGGAAGAAGCCTGTTGTGCCCGGCTGCCGGTAGCTAATAGCAGACAGCATGCAACTAAGATATATTTCATCAAAAAATTCAATTAAATCAGGGTGCCTAATTTATCGAATTAATTTATTATCTGTATCAGGAAATACTAAAATAGGTTCGTACTGGCGGGCTTCAGCCTGTTCCATGTAAGCGTACGACATAATAATCACAATATCACCTACCTGCGCCAGGCGGGCAGTAGCGCCATTAAGGCAAATTGTTCCGCTTCCGCGTTCGCCTCTAATCACATAAGTTTCGAAACGGGCACCGTTGTTATTATTAACAATCTGTACCTTTTCATTTGGGATAATATTCGCCGCTTCTATTAAATCCTCATCAATAGTAATGCTGCCTACGTAGTTTAGTTCGGCCTGCGTTACTTTAGCACGATGGATTTTAGATTTCAACACCTCAATAATCATAATACAAAGTTAGCAATTAAATACAACAGCGTGTTATCACTATATTACCACATTATCAATGAGGCGGGTATGGCCAACACGGGCAGCTACCAGTGCTACTAAGCTCCTGCTCTGTGCAGTAGCTGGCTGCAGGGTTTGCCCATCGGCTATCTCAAAATATTCCAGCTGTGTATCTGGTTCCTCGTCAATAACGGCCGAAGCTTGCTGTTCAATTTGCTCTACCGAATGACCGGCCACATAATTGGCTTTGGCCTGTTGCAGGGCGCGGTATAAAACTAAAGCATGCTGGCGGTCGGTGGCAGATAAATGTATATTTCTTGAACTCATGGCCAAACCATCCTGTTCGCGTTCAATGGCGCACATTACAATCTTCACCGGTAAGTTTAGTAATTCCACCATTCGGTTAATTACCATCACCTGCTGATAATCTTTCTGCCCAAAAAAGGCAACATCAGGGTTAACGATGCTGAAAAGTTTATTTACCACCTGCGTTACGCCCTGGTAATGCCCTGGTCTGAATTTGCCTTCCAGTAAATGTTCCAGTTCGCCAATATCAAGGTGCCATTCTTCGGGGCCGTTATACATTTCGCTAACCGGTGGGTTAAACAGCACATCGCATCCGGCTTGCTCCAGCTTTAAAATGTCGGCTTCAATAGGGCGGGGATACTTTTCCAGGTCTTCAGGGTCGTTAAACTGGGTAGGGTTTACAAAAATACTGCACACCACTACATCGGTTTGCTTTTTAGCTTGCGCAAGCAATGATAAGTGCCCCTGGTGCAGGGCGCCCATAGTAGGTACAAATCCAACTGTTTTGCCGTTGGCCTGCAGCTGTTTGAGGTAATCTCCAACCTCTTTTTTGGTAGTAAATATTTTCAACTAAAAAATAATTAAAAAAGCGGGCAAAGGTGTGTATTTACGCGCTTAAAACCAAAACTACTTGCATAAATCGTTGATAGTTCATAAGATAATGTGTATATTTGCACACTCAAATTTTATTTGAACTTCTTTACATATAACTTAATTTTGATATAGAGATGGGTAAATCTAAGCTTTTGTTCATAACTCATGAAATGTCTCCCTTTCTTGAACTCACCAAGATTTCTGAAATAACCCGCCAGCTTCCGCAGGCTATGCAAGACAAAGGCTTTGAGATTCGTATTTTAATGCCGCGCTTTGGGAACATTAATGAACGCAGGAACAGGCTTCACGAGGTGATACGGTTGTCGGGAATGAATATCATTATTAATGACAATGATAATCCGCTGATTATTAAGGTAGCTTCTATACCAGCTGCACGGATGCAGGTATATTTCCTGGATAATGAAGAGTATTTTCAGCGTAAGCATGTTTTTGGCGATAAAGACGGAAAGTTTTATGCCGATAACGATGAGCGCATGATATTCTTTTGTAAAGGTGCATTAGAGACGGTTAAAAAATTAGGATGGTCGCCTGATGTGGTTCATTGCCACGGGTGGATGAGCGCTTTAGTACCTGCATACCTTAAAACTACTTATAAGGACGATCCGACGTTTAAACATTCTAAGGTGGTGTATTCGATTTACGAAAACGCATTCACAGATAGTTTAAATCCGGAATTCGCCCGCAAAGCAGTGATGAGCGATATGACCGAGCAGCATACCGAAACCTTTAAGCCGGGTACCAATAACGCCTTGCACGAAGGTGCTGTACAGTATAGTGATGCGGTGGTTTTAGCCAGCGAAAACTTAGATACTGAAGTGTTAAATTATGTTAAAAACAGCCAAAAACCTGTTTTAGAGTTTGATTCGACCGCTGATTTCGAAAATTATTACAATTTTTACGACGAAATTACCACTGATGAACTGGTAAACGTTGCTTAAGATTTGAAAGTACATATGAAATTTTTCCGGATAGACTTATTAACCCTGTTGATAAGTCTTTTTATTTTGGGTAGTTGCAAAAACCAGAATGATATTGGCTTGCCGGTGGGCGACCAGCAGATTAATGGTACCCTGATGGTTTATGACGATATTGTTGTTAAAACGGATACTGATAATGTGCCTACACAAGCACCCGGGGCCGGTTCGACCAAGGTGGCTTTATCTGACTTAAATGATAATATCTTGGGCGTTACAGAGTCGGGCATAGCTGCCGCGCTTAATTTACCTGGCGGCTCGGCATATACCGTGCCTACCGGCACCGTAACCACCGATTCGGTAGTGATGGAATTGCGTTATGCAGACGGTTTTTACGGCGATTCTTTAAATTCAAAGTATCGGGTAAATGTTTATCCGCTTAAAGAGAAAATTGGCCAAAACGCTTATTATGTAAACCGAGCCTGGAGCTATGACTCACTGGCTACATTAAACAATGCAATTGGTGCGGTTAACATAAGGCCAAAAACCCGTGTGCGGATGTTTAACATTATTAAAGGTGCGCCTGATACGCTTCGTAATGTTGCCGCTCATCTGCGTATACGTTTAAATAGCAATACCATTCCAAACCTGTTGTTTAACAACGCAACCGCTATTGCGTCAACCACTGCTTTTCAAAACGCCTTTAATGGTATTTATCTTAGGATGAAGCGCGATCAGGCCAATCAGATAGGTGGTACCGCAATGTTTAACCTAGATTCAAGCAGAGTAAATGTTTATTATCGTGTAGTAAATAACGGCGTTACCGATACTTCGGTAGTTACTTTACCGGTCATAAGTAACGTGCCTTATATAAAGCCTCGTTATAATACTTACCCAACAGCGGTAAAAAGTGCACTTACCTCTACCGCTTCCGATCAAACCTTTTATTTACAAGGTTTAGCCGGCTTAAGAGCCAAGATAAGCTTTCCTAATTTGAAAAGCATGTTTGGTTCGGCGGATGTTAGCAGTATAGCTATTAACCGGGCAGAGTTGGTAGTTACGCCCAAGCCGGGTACGTACCTGCCGCCTTTTGTGCCGCAACCACAGCTTACCATGTATCGGTTAGATATTGCTAAACAGCGGCAGCAGTTGCCTGATGCTAACGGTACCAGTAGCAGCGCATTAGATCCTCGTTTCTTTTCAACTTCGGTATTTGGCGGCTACTTCTTACCTGTTCAAAAAGAATATCATTTTGTAATTACAGGTTACCTTCAGGATTTGCTGAGGGGACGGGTAACTGACTATGGTACTTATATTGGTACCATTGATACTACGAGCCGGGCAACTCAGGTAGCCATCAGTTCAACCATACAAACCGCCGGCAGGGTGGTTGCGGTTGGTACAGATAAATCATCACCGTACCGTTTAAAACTAAATGTGATATACACCAAGAATAACTAAAAAGAAAGGCCTTCAAATTTGAAGGCCTTTCTTTTTAGTTCAAAAGTTGCAGAGGCTTAAACGTTTTACGTTAAAATACCTTTAGGCTGATAAGTGCATTTTGATAACTTTACAATTTTACCATTTATACTATGTGTGGAATTGTAGGTTATATCGGCTATAGGGATGCCTATCCCATCGTAATTAAAGGTCTGCACCGTCTGGAATATCGCGGTTATGACAGCGCAGGTGTTGCCTTGCTCGACAATGAGCTGAAGGTTTATAAAAAGGCCGGCAAGGTGAACGATCTGGAAAACTTTGCAAAAGATTTAAGTACAAAGGGCTCGTTAGGTATGGGGCATACCCGCTGGGCTACACATGGTGCCCCAAGCGACCGTAACTCCCACCCGCACTCATCCGGAGACCGTAAGCTAACCATTATTCACAACGGCATTATCGAAAATTATGCAGTGCTTAAAGAAGCACTGCTTGCTAAGGGGCACATATTTAAAAGTGATACCGATACCGAAGTATTGATTCACTTTGTTGAAGACATACAGCAAGAAACCGGGCTGGAGCTACGTGAGGCGGTACGTATTGCTTTAAACAAAGTAGTTGGTGCATATGCTATTGTTATTATGAGCGCTGATGAACCCGATCAGCTTATTGCTGCACGCAAGGGCAGCCCTATGGTTATTGGGGTAGGCGAGGGCGAATATTTTATTGCATCTGATGCTACACCTATTGTAGAATATACCAAGAACGTCATTTACCTGAACGATAATGAAATTGCCTACATCCGCCGGGAAGATCTATTGATCAAAAATATTGACAATAGCGTTCGGGTGCCATACATACAAAAGCTTGAACTGCAGTTAGAGATGCTGGAGAAAGGCGGATACGAGCATTTTATGCTTAAAGAGATTTATGAGCAGCCCCGCTCAGTACGTGATTGTATGCGTGGACGTATCTATCCGCAACAAGGTAAAGTTCAATTGGGCGGACTTAAAGAGTATGCGGATAAGCTTCGTAATATTGACCGTATCATTATTGTAGCCTGTGGTACCTCATGGCATGCCGGCTTGGTTGCTGAGTATTTGATTGAAGAATATGCCCGCGTTCCGGTGGAGGTAGAATATGCGTCAGAGTTTAGATACCGTAACCCTATCATCAGCGAAAAAGATTTGGTCATAGCCATTTCGCAATCGGGTGAAACGGCTGATACTATGGCGGCTATTGAATTGGCTAAAGAACGCGGTGCCACCATCTTTGGTGTTTGTAACGTAGTAGGTTCATCCATTCCGCGTGCTACGCATGCCGGCGTCTACACCCATGCCGGGCCCGAAATTGGTGTAGCTTCGACTAAAGCCTTTACGGCGCAGGTGACTGTATTAACGTTAATCGCATTTTATACGGCCCAAATAAGAGGATCAATTACTACCGGCAAGCTGGTTGAGTTTTTAACAGAGTTGGATGAAATTCCTGAACTGATTGAAAAAGCTTTGCAATCAGAAGAGCATATCAAAAAGATTGCCTATGATTTTCAAAACAGCCGCAATTGCCTGTTTTTAGGTCGGGGCAGCTCTTTCCCGGTAGCTTTAGAGGGAGCGCTCAAACTTAAAGAAATATCTTACATACACGCAGAAGGATACCCTGCAGCCGAAATGAAGCACGGGCCAATTGCCTTAATAGATGAAGAGATGCCTGTAGTGGTTATTGCTACCCAGCATTCGTCGTACGAAAAGGTGATTAGTAATATTCAGGAAGTAAAGGCACGTAGCGGTCGTTTAATAGCCATTGTAACCGAAGGCGATACCGAAGTTAGGCGTATGGCTGATTATGTAATCGAAATACCGCAAACTGCTGAGGCTTTTGTTCCGCTGGTGGCAACTATACCACTGCAGTTACTGTCTTATCATATTGCCGTGTTGCGCGGCTGTAATGTTGACCAGCCCCGTAATCTGGCAAAATCAGTTACGGTAGAATAAGTTGCCGGTTTTTAATTTAAGGCCTCTTAAATGTTTTAATACAAGCATTTAAAGGGCCTTTTTGATATTTAATATTATTGGAAATTTAACAATAAAAAAATTTCAATAATCCATAAACAAAAATGATACATCTTATATTTGTTCATAGATTTTATAGATATGACCATTACGCAGCTTGAGTACATTGTTGCCGTTGATACGTATAAGAGCTTTGTGCTTGCGGCAGATAAGTGTTTTGTAACGCAACCTACCCTGAGTATGCAGATACAAAAACTGGAAGATGTACTTGGTGTAAAGATTTTTGACCGTACCCGGCAACCGGTAGTAGCTACTGAGGTAGGTATGGAAATTATTGCACAGGCACGCATTATGCTGGCCGAAAGCTATAAAATAAAGGAAATTATTACCGACCGTCAAAAAGAGCTCACCGGCGAATTAAAAATAGGGATTATCCCTACCATAGCACCCTATTTGCTGCCACGCATTATTAGCCGGTTTGTTGAAAAGTACCCGCAGGTAAAACTGGTGGTTTGGGAACAAAATACGGAGAGTATTATTCAGCAATTAAAGTTGGGCGTAATTGATTGTGGTATATTATCAACCCCCTTGCGCGAGAATAGCCTGACCGAAATTCCGGTATTTTACGAAAACTTTGTAGCTTATGTATCTAAAGCCAGTAAGCTATACAAAAAGAAAAATATAAGTGCTGAGGATATTGATATAGAAGAGCTTTGGGTATTGGACGAAGGGCATTGCATGCGCGAGCAGGTGTTAAACATCTGCCAGCGGCGCAAATCAACCAAAGGGTTTCAGCATTTTGAGTACAATACCGGTAGTGTTGATACCTTGAAACGTATGGTAGATCAAAATGACGGGGCCACGATATTGCCCGAACTGGCGTTAGATGATCTGAGCGATAAAAACCTGGAGAAAATAAGATACTTTAAATCGCCGGAGCCGGCCCGCGAAGTGAGTATTGTTATACAGCGTAATTTTTTAAAGCGGCGTATGATTGAGGCCCTTAAAAATGAGATCCTGCACTTTATCCCCAAAAAACTGAAAACGAAAAAGAAAAAAGAAGTGATGGATATTTAAACGACGACTGCTTTTTTGTAAAATTTATAACAAAAAAGTCACACTGTGTTTTCATAGCAATGCTGATATTTGGACTTTTTAACAAACCATACTCAGTATGAACATCAAATGCCAGCTTTTAGCGGTTCTTGCTTTTACATCTTCGTTTGCTGTGGCACAAAAAGCCAAGCCAGCAGTCGGCACTTATACCTTAAACCGGCCAAAACTGGTGGTAGGCTTAGTAGTTGACCAAATGCGTTGGGATTATCTTTACCGTTTTAACGAACGTTACGAAGCCGGAGGCTTTCGCCGATTGCTGGGCGAGGGTTTTACCTGCGAAAATACCCACATTGATTATTTACCAACCGAAACAGGGCCGGGTCACTCTTGCATCTATACCGGTTCTGTGCCATCTATACACGGTATTGCTGCTAACAACTTTTTTATACAGGCCACGGGTAGGTACATGTATTGTGCCGAAGATACTACGGTGCAATCGGTAGGCTCTACCTCTCCGGCCGGCAAGATGTCGCCTCGTAACTTACAGGCGAGTACCATTACTGATGAGCTAAAAATGGCGACTAACTTTCGTTCTAAAGTAATTGGTATTGCACTAAAAGACCGGGGTAGTATTTTACCTGCAGGCCATACGCCTGATGGCGCGTACTGGTTTGATGATGCTTCGGGTAATTGGATTACCAGTACATATTATACCAAAAGTTTACCTGCCTGGGTTAATACGTTTAATAGTAAAAAGATGGTGAGCGCTTATTTGAGCAAACCCTGGAATACGCTATACCCGATAGATAGCTATAAACAAAGCACTGCAGACAATACCCCTTTTGAGGGCGCTTACCGCGGCGAAACGGCGCCGGTTTTTCCGCATAATATTCCGGCTATAAAGGGTTCAGATTATAGCGCTATACGCAGTAACCCTTACGGCAATACCTTTACACTCGATTTTGCCAAAGCGGCGATGGAGGCCGAGCGTTTAGGCCAGGGCACACAAACCGATTTTTTAGCCGTAAGCTTATCATCTACCGATTATATAGGTCACCAGTTTGGTCCTAACTCTATCGAAGCTGAGGATGTATATCTACGCCTCGACCGTGATTTGGCTGCGTTTTTCACTTATTTGGATGGTAAGCTGGGTAAAGGAAACTATACCGTTTTCTTATCGGCCGACCATGGTGCAGCTAATAACAGTACCTTTTTAAAAGAGCATAATATCCCGACTGGTTTGTTTGACGGCACTGCTGCAGTAAATGAGCTTAACCGCATTATTGAAAAAGAAGATGATATTAAACGTGCCGTATTAAGTTTTGACAACTACCAGGTAAACTTTAATAATGTAGCTGTTGCTGCCGGTAAAGGCAACACCGCTAAAATTAAGCAGGAGTGTACAGATTGGTTAAGCAAACAGCCGGGTGTACTGTATGTAGTAGATATGCAAAAGGCACAGGAGGCCAGCATCCCTGCTGATTTGCGCGAGCGTATCATCAATGCATATAATTCGGAGCGTAGCGGAAGCATACAAGTGGTGATGAAACCGGGATGGTATGCCAGCCGCAGCCGCACCGGCACATCGCACGGAGTTAGCTCACCTTATGATACTCACATCCCGTTAATTTTTATGGGTTGGGGCATACAGCATGGCAGTTTAAACCGCGACACTCACATGACCGATATTTCGGCTACGCTGGCCGCACTGTTACACATTCAGATGCCAAGCGGCTGCATAGGTAAGGTAATACCCGAAGCTTTAAAAAAATAAACTGATTATAAATTTTAACGGCCCTTCAAAATAATTGAGGGGCCGTTTTTGTATAAATTGATTTTATTTGAGGCGCAATAAATAACACTACCCGCCTTTAAAAAAGCGTTTTATTTTCTTAAAAATATCTTCTTTACGGGGCTTAGGTTGCCCGTCGTGGGTAAGCTGGTTATGGTAGTGATTTAAAAGCTCGCCGGCATAAGCTTGCTGCTCGGGTCCGGCTTGTTGCAGCTTTCTAATATAAGGCAGTACATTTTCCTGCAGCATGCTATTGCCCGATATGGTAAAATATTCGCTCCGTACTGCTTGCAGTTGGTTATTATTAATGGGCGGATGTCCGTTCTCGGCAAAGTAATCTGTTTGGTAAATATCCGGGTTGAGTTTTTTAAGCCGCTTGGTGCCCCTACGTTCGTTGCGCCAGGGGTGTTCACCGTTGTGCAATTGTGCAATCAGGTAATCTTTGTCCCAGATGGTAACCTGGTGCGACATTAAAAATCCCGATGTAGCATTTTCGAGTTTGGCTATGTTAAAGCCTTCAATAAAATGCTGAGTTGGTTGAGTTTTATAAACATCCGAACTGGTGAGCTTTACCTGTTGCCACTGCTGCGCGATAATCAAGTCAAAAATCTGGTTAAAAAAAGAACTGCTCGTCGGCTTGGTAAGCCACATGTCTTCCTGAAAATAGATAATGTATTTTTCTTTTATAGTGCTTTGCAGCAGGTAACGCAGCCGGTCGGCCCACTCGCCTTTGCCGGATTGTATATTGTTGAAGCCGGGCAGACTTACAGTCAGTTCTTCAGTCGCAAAATAGTAGTTGCAGTTGGTGTTAAAATCCCAATGCTGAGTAAAAAAATGATGAAACCCCGGGTATAAAAATTGGTACCGGTCGCACGTATGCACCAGTACGGCAAAGTTATGGGGTTGGGTTTGGCTGTAATTCATTTTATATTTGAACTCACATTATAAAGGCTGCATTAGCTGCAAACATAGTATAAACCCATATAAATATGTCATCTCATCACATTGTTCGCGAAAAGCAGGAGCCGGCGCTGTTAATTCTGAGCCTTGAAAACTTTGGCGACGAAGATTTGGGGCAGTTGCTGGAGTGGAGCCCAACCCTGATAGCTACGCTTCCGGTTGCCGAACAACTGGTAGTTTACGGCATCAAGGTAGACTTGATTGTTGCAAACCCTGTAAGTTATTTTGATCAATCTGATGTTAAATGGATACCTGTAGATGGCCAATCAAACTTGCAGGCAGGGCTTGATTACTTGTTAACGCAAGGCTATCCGGCGGTAAACATCATCACCGATAGGTTAGAAACAGACATATTTTCAGCGTACATTAATCAAATTAACCTGGTTATCTTTTACCAGGGAAAAAAAATTTATGCTATAGCATCAGGCTTTAGCAAATGGCGGCCTGCCGGCCAAGTGGTAGAGGTATTATCCTCTAACCAGGAAATTGCAGTGCAAAACCTCAAACTCACAGCACCTCAGCAATACCAAACAATAGCAGATGGCGTAACTGCATTTACATTTCAAAGTCCGCGCATCTTCATCAGCGAAGAATACTAAATATCAAACCGCTCGCGCAGCACATCGCCGTTGGAGCGGCTCGAGGTAAGCTTGCTGCCTGCTGTATTATCCATCACAAACACCAAAGCGCCGTTAAAGCCTTTTCTTATTTCTTTAATGTGCTCGGTATTAATAATGCTGCTGCGGTGAATGCGTATAAATGCTTCAGGTAGTTTCTCTTCTAATGTGGTAATGGTAAAATCGGTAAGATGTTTACGGCCGTCAGTGGTGTGCAGAAAAACATATTTGTCTTCAGCCTCAATGTATACAATGTCAGCGAGTTTAATGAGTAAAATTTTGTCGCCAATTTTTACCGTTAAGGTCTTCAGCTCTTTTTTAACAAACAACCGTTGCATCAGGGCCTCCAGCGGTAAGGCATGGACCGGTTGCTGCATGCTTTGCTGTAGCTTCTTCACGGTTTTGGCTAAACGCTCGGCTTCAATAGGCTTAAGCAGGTAATCTATAGAGTCCTCTTCGAACGCCTTAATGGCATATTGGTCGTAAGCGGTGGTGAATACTACTTTTGGTTGATGCTGTAAACGGCTTAACATTTCAAATCCGTTTAATAAAGGCATCTCTATATCTAAAAATATCAATTCGGGTTTCAATGCCTCAATTTGTTCTAATCCATCAGCGCCATTAACGGCTTCGCCTATAATCTCAAATTCTTCAAATGGTTTAAGCAAACGTTTCAGTCGTTGCCGGGCCAGCTGTTCATCGTCAATAATTAAGGTTCTCCAGGTTTTCATTAAATTATAATGGTGCGTTTGATTAATTATAAGAGTTATAAATTGCGTATAGTGGCTTAAAACAGGCAGGCGTTAATATAACCTAACTTGCTATGCTGGTTGGGTACTACGGTTAACGGTAAGCTGATAAATAATTGCTTTTGAGGGGTATTAATCAACTGTATCTCGTAATCATCGCCATAAATTAAAGCCAGTTTATCATAAGTGCTTTGTAACCCATAACCTAACTCTAACTCTTGAGGGAAGGGGCGGCCATTATCGGTTACCTCAATAATTAAGCGTTGCTGCTGTTGCCGCAAAGCAACATTTAAAATGCCATTTTGCGGTACATTTTGCAAGCCGTGCTTTAACGCATTTTCAACCAGGGGTTGAATCAAAAAACGTGGAACCAGGTGCTTGTTTAATTCATCGTGTACTGTAGTGCTAAAGTTAATGCGATCACCAAAGCGAATTTTCTCTATATCAAGGTAGGTGTTAACTATCTCCATTTCGTCGCATACCCGTGCCATATTTTGCTGTTGCGAGTTAATACTGTACCGAAATAGTTTTGACAGCTTTAAGGTCATCTCTTCGGCCCTGTCGGCATCCTCATGAATCAGGCTGGCAATAGAATTTAAGGAGTTGTATAAAAAGTGAGGGTTTATTTTAGACTGTAGCGTTTGTAGCTCTGCCTGTGTTTTTAATTGTTTAAGCTTGGCTATATCCAGTTCTGTTTCTTGGAGCCGGGCCCGCATGTTGGCCTTTTGTGCCATATAAAAATAAAATATGGTGCCTATAATCAATACAATAACAAACGTGAATTTATAGTCATCAAAATGCTTTAACGGAGTGTAAGTGGTTCTAAACAGCAGTGAAAGAATAAAGTAAGACAGCTCGATGCCCACAAACATGCCCAGCAGGTTGCAGGCATAGTATACCGCAACAAATTTCCAGATGTTTACTTTTTGGGGTTTGAGATAACGTTGGTATAAAATAACACTGTTGGTAATGCTCAGTGTGATAATGACACTGAACATAGTAGTAAGCAGTACATTTTTAACCGGCATGAGCCGGTTATTAAAAGCCGATTGCACGGCACTGATGCATATACCTATAACAATCCCAATAAGAGCATTTACCAGATTGATCCTGGCAATAGATCCGTTATGATAACTCAGTTCTGCTTTCATGTACTACAAAGCTCATTAAATATAGGCATTGTAGATATATAATTCGATGAATGGTAAAATATAAAGGATGGGTGGATATTTAAAAAAGGTTACAATTTGCTTAATTACTCTATAAAATGATGAGATGCATGATATTTCGAAGTAAATAATTTTTTAAATGAGTATTTTTAGAAAAAGAACACTAAATATTATAGATTTTTGTAAAAAGCTTTAGTGTTTAATTAGAAAAGTGTTAAAATTAAATTGAATAGTTGCCATAATTAAATAGTTTATCATAAATTGTTGCCAATTAACTAAACTATTAACTGATGAAACAAATTTTACGAAGACTTTTGTGGGTTTTTGTGATGATAAGCGCTCAGGCTTATGCTCAAACCCGAACTGTTACTGGTACAGTAACCAGTAAAACCGATGGTCAGCCGCTTCCAGGAGTAAGTGTGATGATTCAAGGTTCGAAATCCGGAACGCAAACCGGCCCAGATGGTGGATATTCAATTAAAGTTGCATCAGGACAAGCATTGATCTTTTCTTTTGTTGGCTTTGATGCCCAAATAGCAACACCAACAAGTGACAAGCTAAGTGTCGCCTTAACCGGAACTGCAAGTGCGTTAAACGAAGTGGTAGTGGTAGGCTACGGTACGCAAGTAAGGCGCGATGTAGTAGGCAGTATCTCATCGGTAAAAGGTAGGGATGTAGCACAACAACCGGTTCAAAATTTTCAACAAGCTTTAGGTGGCCGTGTTGCAGGTGCACAGGTAAACATTCCGGCTGGTGTATTAAACTCTACACCGGTAATCCGCATTCGGGGTACAAACTCTATTAATGGTAGCTCACAGCCACTTTATGTAATTGATGGTGTACCAAGCTTTAGCGGTAACAACAATGGTCAAACGGCAGCCGCGGGTGATGCTTTAGGTAGTATCAATCCGGAAGATATTGAGAGTATCGATGTAGGTAAAGATGCTGCAGCAACAGCCATCTATGGTAGCCGGGCAGCTAACGGAGTAATTTTTGTAACTACTAAAAAGGGCAAAAGGGGCAAAACAGTAGTAACGCTGGATAGCTGGATTGGAGAGAGTAAGCCTTTCCGTTTACCTAAGCTTTTGGGTGCAGCAGATTATACTGTACTTAAAAACGAAGGCTTAGTTAACGCAGGTACTTATCGCAGAACCGGAGCATCTAACGATTTATATTACGAAAACACCTTAGATGGTAACGGTAATATTGTTAACACTAATTGGCTCGATTTAATTTATAGAACGGCTACATCCTATAACAGTACAGTAAGTTTATCAGGTGCTAACGAGTCAACCAGTTACTACTTATCAGCCAACTGGAGCAAACAACAAGGGTTACTTGAAAAAAACGACTTTAACAGGAAGCAAATGCTGGCCAACTTTGATCATAAAGCCAGTAAAATTATTACTATAGGTGGTAAGCTTTCATACAGCAACAGTTTAAATACTGCTGCTACCAGTTCAGGCTCACAAAATGGTGAGGGCTTCGGTATTACAGGTTTGGGTCGTATTGGTTTAGTTTTGCCTCCAAACATCAGTCCATATAATGCTGATGGTTCTTACAATGTGAGCGGCAATACGCTGGGTTTAGCTGCTAACAGGGGTATAGGTGTGGGTTATTACAATATTGCACCTATTTTGGATTTAAACCGTTCTAACAACGAGTTAAATCAAATAGCATCCAACTTGTATTTACAGGTAAAGCCGTTATCGTGGATTACCTTTAAAACTCAGTATGGTATAGATTATTTGTACCGTAATGTCGACATATTTCAAAACCCAATACAAGGTGATGGTAACCCAACCGCATCAGCCACCGGAACATTCTTTAAAAATCAAAGATGGGTTTGGGATAATACTTTACAGATTGATCGCAGCTTTGGCGGTAAACATAACTTAAGTTTATTACTAGGTAACGAGCAACAACGTACCATTTCCAGAGGTTTTGGTATCAACCGTACCGTAATATCCGATCCTGCTTTCAATGTAATACAGGCTGGATTTGGTACTAACGTTCCGTCAGGATTAAACTATTCTGAAGATTATCTGGTGTCATTTTTTGGACGTTTAAATTACGATTTTGATAAAAAGTACTATTTAAGCGCCACTTTACGTCGTGATGAGTTTTCGGGCTTTGGTGCAAATAACAAAGCCGGCTATTTTCCTGGTGGTGCCATTGCTTACGAGATTGCCCGCGAGAAATTCTGGACTGCCATTAAGGCTGATAAACTATTCAGCAGCTTTAAACTGCGTGCCAGCTACGGTCGGGTTGGTAATTCAAATGCAATTGGTGCTTATGATTCTTACGGCCTTTATGCTACCGGATTATACAACGCAGGCGGCAGCTTGTATTTTAATCAAACCGGTAATCCTAACTTAAAATGGGAAACCATTACTAAAACAGATATTGGTGCAAACTTTGGCTTCTTGGATGATAGAATCACCGGTGAGGTTACCTATTACAAAAACGACATTAAAGATTTGATTCTTCCGGTGCAAACAGCCCCTTCGGCCGGTTTGCCGTCAAGCCCGGTTATAAACATTGGCTCTATGTTTAATAAGGGTTTTGAGTTTGCTTTAAATGCTGATGCCATTCGTGGTAAAGCGTTTAGCTGGAATACATCGTTTAATATTTCGTTCAACCGTAACCAGCTAACTGGTCTTGCTGATGGGCAAACCCGAATCTTAACAGCAACATCAGGTAGTGAAACAGCAAGTATAAGCGAAGTTGGTCATTCGGTAGGTAGTTTATATATTGTACGTACCGAAGGTGTAGATCCGGCAAGTGGCCGTCGCATATTTTTAGATGGCTCCGGACGCAGAGTTTTGTACAACCATGTACCTGCTGCCGGTCGTTTCCAGTGGGAGTATGAGGATGGTACAAGAGCACCTGCCATCACTCAAAGTGCTGATGCGGTTAATTACAAACAAACAGCACCCAAGGCTTTTGGTGGTTTTAACAACACATTCCGCTATAAGAGCTTTGATCTAAACGTTTTATTAACTTACCAGATTGGTGGATATACTTACTATGGTACAAATGCCGGACTACATGACCAGCGTTTTTGGAACAACACCACAGATGTATTGGACCGCTGGACAACACCTGGCCAAATTACCAGTGTACCACGTTTAGTGGCAAGTGATAACGTATCAAATGGTTCTACATTGCCTATCTCAGCTAACGTATTCAAAAATGATTTCATCAAAGTAAAAAGCTTCAATTTTGGATATACGCTGCCAAAATCGGTATTAAACAAGGTTGGTCTTTCAAACTTGCGGTTCTATGTAACCGGGTACAATCTTTTATTTATTACCAAATATCCGGGTTCAGATCCTGAGGTGTCATCTAATGGTGCCGGTAGCGGACAATCTTACAACACTGCACAAGGTATTGACAGAAATTCGGCAGCTAATCAACGTACGTTCACCGCAGGATTTACCGCTAAGTTTTAACGCTTAAAGTAATTAAAAGATGAAAAAGAAATTTTTAACGATCATATTAGGTATTGGAGCCCTCGTTATGAACTCCTGCCAAAAAAGTTTATTAACACCTGAAAATCAAACACAGGTATCAGATGCTAATGGACAGCCATTTAGCACAGCGGGGCGTATTAAAAGCCAGGTACTGGCTTTATATGCTTCGGGTTTAAGAAATTATTATTCAGCGCTGTACGGTGGGCGTTACCAAGTTTACCAGGAGGTTAAGGCCGAAAACTGGCTTAACTTATCGCAAAATGGTTTTACTGCTTACAACACATGGTCTCAAAACGTAACAGCCACTACAGACGAGGTGCAAAACGTATGGCAGCAGTCATATTATGCTATCAATTTGGCTAATCTTTTTATTGAAGGTATGGGAAGCACTGGTAGCACTACACTGGGTGATGCCAATTTATCGAACAATTATATTGGCGAAGCTAAATTTGTGAGAGCATTGTCTTACTATTCTTTGCTGCAATTGTATGCACGACCTTATACTGAAAATAATGGCTCAAGTCCGGGCTTGCCTTTGCGGTTAAAAGGTAATTCATCTTATCAAAATTTTGATCTGGCCAGAAGCACCGTAGCTCAGGTATATACTCAGATTTTAAAAGACCTGGATGAGGCAGAAACCCAGGTGCCTTTAACTTACAGTTCGGCTGCTGATAATACCACCCGTGCACACCGCAATACCATTATTGCGTTAAAAACAAGGGTGTATTTAACCATGGGCCGCTATAATGATGTAATTACTGAGGCTAACAAGATAGTAGGTACCAGTACGTTCACTGCAGCTGCTGGTAGCGCCCCTGCCGGTCGTGTGGCTAATGCTCTGCAACCCAATATTGTAAACGTTTTCAGGTCGCCGTATACCACTACTGAGTCAATATTTTCAATACCTTTTGTGGCCGGTACCGAAAATCCTGGCACTCAAAACCAGTTGGCCTATTATTTTTATCAAAATGCCAGCGTTGCCGGTGTTGCCGAGTATTATTTAAATCCTTTGGGTGTGATAGCTGATCCGAATTGGAAAGCAACTGATGTGAGAAGAACTGGTTTGTTGTTTACAAACACCTCAACCGGAAGGGTTTACATTACAAAGTACAATCAGCCAAGTCCGTATCCGGATTGGGCACCAGTAATGCGTTATGCCGAGGTATTATTAAATTTAGCTGAAGCGCGTGCCCGTACACAAGGAGTAGATGCACAAGCTATCGCACTATTGAACGCTGTACGTGGCCGCTCGGACGCCAGTACCGTTTTTACGGCAGGCAGTTTTGCTAACAGCACTGCGCTGGTAAACGCTATATTACAGGAAAGAAATATTGAATTTTTAGGCGAAGGTTTGCGCAATACTGACTTAATGCGTACACTGCAAACCATACCGGCCAAAATAAGTACAAACGGAACTGTGCTAGTTCAGGCTATTCCGCCGTCAGATCCAAGATACATTTGGCCAATCTCTAACAGCGAGTTATTAAATAATAAGTTAATCACAAATAACTAATACTGTGTAATTAAGTAGTTTTCAATGACCGGCCCTTATCAAAAGAGCCGGTCATTTTTTCTATAAATAAGTTATAGTTGAATCAGTTTGGCTCACAACTAACTGCACCTCTTTACCAAATACCATGGCCCAGTTATCTGCCACATGTCCGGCCGGAAAATCAAAGCAAACCGGATAATTATAGTCATTAACTAAAGCTTTGATAATTTCATAAGCAGTTTGGCCGAAGAGGATATCATTATCTTTTACATCGGTAAATCCGCCTACTATTAAACCGGCTAGGTTAGTTAGTTTGCCGGCGCGTTTCAGCATATACATCATCCGGTCAATGCTGTATAAGTATTCGCTTACGTCTTCAATAAATAAAATCTTACCGTCGTATTCATAATCAGACACCGATCCGGCTATGGATTGCAAAATAGCCAGGTTGCCGCCAATTAATGTGCCTTTAGCCGAGCCCAGTCGGTTCAACGGCTGTGCAGAAAACTTATAGCTAACGGTTTCGCCAAATAATACCTGCCTTAAAGTTTCAACCGAAGCCGCTGTACCATCCGGGATATTAATAGGCATTTGCCCATGAATAGTGCACAAATCAAAGTTTTGAGACAGGTGTGCATGCAATACCGTAATGTCGCTAAAGCCAACAACCCATTTAGGGTTAGTCTTTAAACGGTCAAAATCTATAAGGTCTACTATGCGCACTGTACCATAGCCGCCACGGGCCGCAAAAATGGCCTTGATGCTGTCGTCGTTAATGTATTGCTGTAAATCCTGTGCACGCAATTGATCGGTGCCAGCAAACTGGTGATGTTCGGCATTGATGGTTTGGCCCAATACCACCTCTAAACCCCAGCTTTGCAGCAGGGCAACAGCATCATCCATAGGTTTGGGTAGTTTTTTGGCCGGACATACGATGGCCACACGGTCACCTTTTTGCAGATATGGGGGAGTTATGCTCATAATTGAATTATCTTTGCAAAATATAAAAACCGGATTACATTTTGGAAGCTCAAAAATATAAACGATATACTATAACTGCGGCATTGCCTTATGCCAACGGACCTAAACATATTGGTCACTTAGCCGGTGCTTACATTCCCGCCGATTTGTACGTGCGTTACCTGCGCCTTAAACGCCGCGATGTAGTGTTTGTATGCGGGTCTGACGAGCATGGTACCGCAATAGCTAACCAGGCCATGAAAGAAGGTACCACGCCAAGGGCTATTATTGATAAATACCACGAGCTGATTAAATACTGCTTTAATAAACTAAACATCTCCTTTAATATATACCACCGTACCAGCGAGCCCCTGCACCACGAAACAGCGCAAGAATTTTTTAAGATATTAAATGATAAAGGCGATTTCGAAGAGCGCGAATCTGAACAATATTTTGATGAGCAGGCGGGTGTTTTTTTGGCCGACCGCTATATTGTAGGCACCTGCCCGGTATGCTCAAACGATAACGCGTACGGCGACCAATGCGAAAAGTGTGGAAGTTCGTTAAGTCCTGAAGAACTGATTGACCCACGCTCAACCCTGAGCGGTAACAAACCTGTTTTAAAGCCAACTAAGCATTGGTATCTGCCGCTTAACAAATACGAAAGCTGGCTGCGCGAGTGGATACTGGAAGGCCACGCTGCAGACTGGAAAACCAACGTTTATGGGCAGTGCAAAAGCTGGATTGATGGTGGCCTGCACCCCCGTGCGGTAACACGCGATTTGGATTGGGGGATAAAAGTGCCTGTTGAAGGAGCCGACGGTAAAGTGTTATATGTTTGGTTTGATGCGCCGATTGGCTATATATCGGCCACTAAACAATGGGCTTTAGATAACGGGCAAGATTGGAAATCGTACTGGCAGGATCAGGAAACCAAGCTGGTACATTTTATTGGTAAAGATAACATCGTATTCCATTGCATCGTGTTTCCGGCCATGCTAAAGGCACATGGCGAGTTTATACTGCCCGAAAATGTGCCGGCCAATGAATTTATGAACCTCGAGGGCGATAAAATGTCGACCAGCCGTGGCTGGAGCATCGAGATGCACGAGTACCTGGAGGATTTCCCGAACCGGGTTGACGAACTTCGTTATTACCTCACGGCGATTGCACCCGAAACCAGCGACAGCGAGTTTACCTGGAAAGATTATCAGGCGCGGGTAAATAACGAACTGGTAGCCATTTTAGGTAACCTGGTAAACCGGGTAATGATACTGATGCACAAGTTTTTTGAAGGCAAAATTGAAACTACCGGTGCTGCGATAACTTTAACGGATGCTAACTTAAAAGCAGAGCTGGACCGTTTATACGACGAGTTGGAGCAAAGTTTTGAGAGTTACAAATTTAGGCAGGCACAACAAACGGCGATGGAGATTGCTCGTTTGGGTAACCGCTACTTAACCGAGCAGGAGCCCTGGAAAACTATTAAAACTAATCCTGAAGGTGCCCGCGAAGCATTACATAACTGCCTGGTGCTGATGGGGCATATTGCTACCTGCATACAGCCGTTTATGCCGGGCACTGCTCAAAAGATATTGAACATGCTAAACTGGTCTGGTGATACCGTTTACTTTGACGAGGAACTGGTATTTGAGAACGGCCACCAGTTAAATGCGGCAAGTTTGTTATTCGAAAAACTGGAAGATGAGGTGATTGAGCGGCAGGTACAGAAACTGATTGCTAAAAAGGCAGCATTAGAAACTGCGGTAGAAGAAGCCGCACCTAACCTGGTACCTGCTAAAAGTAACATCAGTTATGAGCAGTTTGCGGCGATGGATATCCGTACCGGCACTATTTTGACTGCCGAAAAGGTAGCCAAAACCAAGAAATTATTAAAGCTTACGATTGATACCGGCCTCGACCAGCGTACCGTAGTATCAGGTATTGCCGAATACTTTGAGCCGGAAACTGTTATTGGTAAACAGGTGAGCATTTTGGTAAATCTTGAACCGCGCGAAATTAAAGGTATCCTATCACAAGGAATGATTTTAATGGCGGAGAATGCCGAGGGTAAACTTACTTTTGTTTCGCCGGGTGAGGGCATGCACAATGGGTCGGTAGTGCGATAAGAAATACAGTGAAAAGATAACATAAGATTAAACCAGGGCGGTATATTTTAGTCTAAAAACCAATTTATATTAGACCTGCTTTAATCTTATTCACTATGAAAACATCTTTCCTGTCTGCTCTGGGTTTACTAGTGCTTGCACTGGCATCATGCAGTACTTATCAGGTTAACGTCCTCAGCAGTACCAACACTACCAAAGACGACAAAACCGGCGTTTTTAACTTTGAGAACGACTCAGTTAAAATCACTTATTCCTTTTCGGGTAACAACGCTCCGGTGAGCATACAGGTGTTTAACAAAATGGATAAACCTTTGTATGTGGATTGGCAACGCTCGGCTGCTATTATTGGCAATGATGCCGTTAGCTATATGCCTAATCAAGTAAATATTTCGGGCCGATACGATGGACAGACCTACAGCTGGCAAAGCCGGCCAAGATCAGCGGTAAGTAATTACAGCAGCACATCAGGTACTATTAGCGCGGTAGCCGATTTACCTAAAAACACTACCTTTCTGCCGCCCCATTCACAAGCCGGTAATGTGCCCATTTTGTTAACCAAAGATCGTTTTCAGTTACCGGATAGCGGCTATCGTAAAGAAAAGATTAACCTTTTTGATGGTAACAGCAGTATGCGGGCCGAAATACAGGTGGCCGATTTTATGAAAGATAATTCGCCGCTAAAATTTAAAAGTTATTTAACTCTTTATACCCAGGATGGCAGCGTAGTAAAACCGATGGCTTACCAGCACGAGTTTTATGTTTCAAAAATTGTAAACATCAACACAGAGCCTTACTACTTACCCGAGTTTCAACGCCAGCGTGGCGACTTCTTTTTAAACGCTAAGCTCCCGCAAACATCCACTGCGGCAACAACAGCAAATTAAAAGGATATCACAGATATAAAGCATTTACTTGCAGGTGTAAAATTTATCTTTTGGAATACTGCTCATGTAAGCGATGTAGCATGGCAACACAAAAGATATTTTTTAGTTGATTGCATACTCATGCAAAATTTGCATTTTTGCAGGGTTACTGCATTAGGCCCCTGTAGTTCAACGGATAGAATAGAAGTTTCCTAAACTTTAGATATGGGTTCGATTCCCGTCGGGGGTACCGGTAAAGGGAAAGACGTTTTCAAATGCGTTCTTTCCCTTTTTTGTGAGATATGTACGGCAGTTAATATAAACTGAACATTTTTCAGTTACCTTCTGCTCTTATTAACAATCTTGTAGATATCTAATCTGCGGTCTTTCAGATTTCGTACGGCTCCAAAACTGTGTAGCTCTTTCAGTAGGTCTACGTCAACATCTGCAATCAGCGTGGTTTCGGTGTTGGGTGTAGCTTCTGCTTTAATGCCGTTACTCGGAAAAGAGAAATCGGAAGGTGTAAATACGGCCGATTGTGCATATTGTATATCCATGTTGTGCACCTTGGGTAAATTGCCTACGCTGCCTGCTATGGCTACATAACATTCATTTTCGATGGCGCGGGCCTGTGCGCAACTCCTAACACGGGTATATCCATTTTGGGTATCTGTCATAAACGGAACAAACAAAATCTGCATTCCCTGCTCGGCCAGCAGGCGTGGCAGTTCCGGAAACTCAACGTCGTAACAAATCAAGATGCCAATCTTGCCACAATCGGTATCAAACGTTGTAATCGCATCGCCGCCAACCATACCCCAGGCACTTTGCTCGGCTGGCGTTAAATGAATTTTGCGGTACATTTCGTACGATCCATCCCGGCGGCATAAATAGCCCACGTTCTGCAATACACCATTTTCAAGGTAAGGCATACTCCCTGTAATGATGTTAATGTTATAACTGATGGCATAATCAATAAACTTATCCCGTAAAGGGATGGTGAAGTCGGCTATTTTGCGCATGGCTTCGGCTCCGCTCAAATGGTTATAATCGGTCATCAGCGGTGCATTAAACAGCTCCGGAAACAATACAAAGTCGCTTTGATAATCACTAATCACGTCTACAAAGAACTCAATTTGCTCGCACAATGATTCCAGGTTAGGAAACGGTCTCATTTGCCATTGTACCAGGCCCAGGCGGATAATTGATTTTTTAGAATTGATGTGTGCAGCCTCTTCGTTATAATAAATGTTATTCCACTCCAGCAATGAGGCATATTCTAACGATTGTGTATCACCCGGCAAATAACCCTTCAAAATTTTTCTGACGTGGAAGTCATTAGCCAGTTGAAACGACAGTGTTGGGTCATGTATTTCTTTACCCTTTACTTTTTCAAGATAAGCTTTGGGGCTAAGTTTATCAGAGTAATCTTTGTATTTAGGTATGCGTCCGCCAGCAATAATGGCCCGCAGGTTATACCTTTCACATATTTCTTTCCGCGCATCGTACAATCTTCGTCCTATCCGCATCCCTCTAAAATCGGGGTGTACAAAAAAATCAATGCCATATAAAACATCACCTTTGGGATCATGCGTCGAAAAGGTATAGTTGCCGGTAATCTGCGCGTAGGTATGCGTATCGCCAAACTGATCATAATCAACAATTAAAGATAACGCACAGCCCGCTATAGCTCCATTCACCAAAATGCAGATTTGGCCTTCCGGAAACAGCTCTATCAATTTGCTGATGTGGGTTTCTCCCCAAACAGAGGCACCTTCCCATTCGGCATAGGCTTCCATCATCGATGATTTTAAGCCCAGATAATCATCCTTGGTCAGGGTTCGCAATTCTATTTTGAGATCTTCATTTTTTATTTCTTTTTCCATTTTATTGATCGTTGTTTGGCTGCTTTGTAAACAGCCGGATGCAAAAACCTGTGTAAAAAAAAAGCATCCTCTTTCTCAAGAGGATGCTTTTCAATGATTTATATAGTGTGTTAAACTAATTTTACATTTACGGCATTAGGTCCTTTACGACCTTGCTCTACGTCGAAACTAACAACACTGTTTTCGCGAATGTTGTCAATCAGACCGGTTGAATGAACAAAGATCTCGCTGCCACCGTTACTTGGGGTGATAAAACCGAAACCTTTAGTTTCATTAAAAAATTTTACTGTTCCTTCTTGCATTATATTGTTATTAATAAGTCTACAAGGTAGGTATAATAATCCATGTATTTTCTAAAAGGTAAAATTATTTAATTAATATTTATAGTGCTTGAAAAATAGGAGGTGCTTACACACAAGTAATTTTAATAGTACACTTTATAAAGCGTGTTACAGTAAACAACCTATAACTGCATTTGTATGTAAACAACACTGATTACAGTTTAATGATTAGCCGTTATTTAACTAAAGAGGCTCTGAAAAATGGAGCCGGAATATTCAAAAATGCATTTTTTAGTTTTATAAACAACAGGGCACTTAGTTTAAGTGCGTCGTTAGCTTTTTACACCATCTTTTCTTTAGCTCCGCTGCTGTTGCTGATGATATCGCTTACTGGCATTTTCTTCGGGCGGGATGCTATGCAAGGCAAAGTCTTTTCAGAAATTAATGGTATGGTAGGTAACGATGCTGCAATACAGGTACAAGATACCATCAAAAGCCTGGAAGCGTCGGGTAAGTCTACTATTTCAGTTATTATTGGCATCATTACGTTAACTATTGGTGCAATTTCCGTTTTTGGCGAAATTCAAGATTCTGTCAACATTATATGGCAGATAAGGGTTCGTCCGGAAAAGGGCTGGGGTAAATTAATCATAGACAGATTATTGTCTTTGTCCATCTTTGTCATCTTAGGTTTTCTGCTATTAGTTTCTTTATTTATTAACGGTGCGTTGTTAGCTATAAACGACAGGCTGGAGACATTTTTGCCCGACATTACCATCGTATTATTCAACACACTGAACATTGTTCTCAGTTTTGTGGTAACGTTGGTTATTTTTAGTGTAATTTTTAAAGTGATTCCTGACGTAAAAACCCGGTGGAAAGACATTGTGCCGGGTGCAGTTTTTACCTCGTTTTTGTTTATGCTGGGCCGGTTGCTCATTGTTTTTTATATTGAAAGGTCGGGCGCAAGTTCAACCTATGGGGCCGCAGGTTCGCTGATTGTTATTTTACTCTGGATATATTATACAGCTGCAATATTTTATTTCGGTGCCGAAGTAACCCGAGCTTACGCCGACTTTAAAGGTGTTAAAATAGTACCTGCAAAATTTGCCGTACAGGTGGAGCAAAGAGAACGGAATTAGCAACCGTTAGATTTCTGGCAGGTACAAAAAGATATAATTTAATGCCTTGCTAACCTCGCAGTTTATAGTTTAAGTAACCTCCTTGTTACTAACACTCCATGGTTGAACATTAGTACTACGATTATATGTATTATTGTTTCAGTGATTTACTGGTGCTTTCTAATTTTGAATAGGCCAATATGCCCATTTTTCTTTGTTATCTAACCATCAGCGGCTACGCCACAACCAATAACTTAAGTATGAAAAGACAAGTTGCCTTTTGCATCATCCTTTTATCTGTATTTTTTCAGGCATTTACGCCTGTATCAGCTCAACTCAAACCGGGGATTGATTATCCTGCAGAAATTGAAAATCCTGAAATATTAGGCATCAACAAAGAGCCCTACCATACCACCCTGATGCCTTATGCCGATATGCAGGAAGCATTAAAGGCCAACCGGCATGCCTCATCATACTCTCAGAGCTTAAACGGCCCATGGAAGTTTTCGTGGGTACCGAGCCCCGAAAAGCGGCCGGTAAATTTTTATGAGCTTAATTATGATGTATCTAAATGGGCCGAAATACCGGTGCCCTCTAACTGGGAAGTGCAGGGTTATGGTACACCTTTTTATCGCAACCTGGGCTACACCATCAAACGAGATTACCCACGGGTAATGAGCGAGCCGGATAAGCGCTATACAGCTTACGTAGAAAGAAATCCGGTAGGTAGTTACCGCCGCGATTTTACATTGCCGGCTAACTGGGCAGGCAGACGTACATTTGTAACTTTTGACGGGGTTGACAGCGGTTTCTTTTTATGGGTTAATGGCAAAAAGGTAGGTTACAGCGTAAACAGCCGTAACGCTGCCGAATTTGATTTGACGCCATATCTGCAACCCGGGAAAAACACCATTGCTGCCGAAGTTTACCAATACAGTTCCGGCACCTGGCTCGAAGACCAGGATATGTGGCGGCTGCACGGCATATTCAGAAATGTTACGCTATGGAGTGCTCCGCAAACCCATATCCGCGATTTCTTTTTTAAACAGGATTTAGATAAAAACTATACTAATGCAGCTGTAGAGGTATCGGCCAAAATTAAAAACTACAATACTAAGGATGCCCCGGCTACCGATTTAACAGCAATGTTGTATGATGACAAAGGCACTGTTGTTGCGCAAAGAACGGTTAAAGGCAGCAAATTGCCGTCGGGTAAAGAAGAACAGGTTGCCCTTAAGTTTGACGTAACCAACCCCAACAAATGGACAGCAGAAACGCCTTATTTGTATACGCTGGTGCTTAAATCTTCTCAGGGCGAATTACTATCGCAAAAAGTAGGATTTCGTAAGCTGGAAATAAAGGGCCGGGTGTTTTTGGTTAATGGGGTACCAATTAAATTAAAAGGGGTAAACCGCCACGAGCACTGGTCAGACGTGGGCCATGCCATCACCGAAGAACAAATGATCCGCGATTTGGAAGTCATTAAACAAGGCAATTGTAATCACGTGCGTACCTGCCACTATTCTGATGACCCGCGATGGTATGAGTTGTGCGACCAGTGGGGCATCTGGCTGGTTGCCGAAGCCAATATGGAATATCACGGTTATGACCGTAAGTTTGACGAAGAGCCAACCATTAAAGCTGCAATTGTAGACCGCAACGTAGCTAACGTAGAAAACTTTAAAAATCATCCGTCGGTAATCATTTGGTCGTTAGGAAATGAGGGAGGCATCGGCGGAACCAACGTTGGCGCCGCACTAACAGCGGTTAAACAAATAGACCCATCGCGGCCGGTGCACTATGAACGTTATGGCGTAGGTGCAAATAACCCTGCCGATCTGGATGGAAGAATGTACGGTACAGCTGCCGATTACATAGCAGTTGCTAAAAACCCGACCTTAACCAAGCCATTTTATATTTGTGAATTTGTACATGCTATGTTTAACTCCATGGGGTCGCTGGATGAATACTCGGCAGCTTTTGACAATAACCCCGAAATTTTAGGCGGTGCCATCTGGGAGTTTCAGGACCAGGCCTTGTGGAACAAGCGCGACCCTAAACATCCTATTTTGGCTTACGGCGGCGGTTTTGGCGAGTATCCTAATGATCATTACTTTATTCATAAAGGAGTGGTGGCTTGGGACCGCAAAACTGTAAAACCTCATTATCCCGAAATGAAAAAAGCATTTCAATGGATAACCACCAATTTAGCCGACCCGGCTACCGGTATGATTTCCATCAGAAATAAGTACCAGTTTGTTAACCTGGATGGTTTTGAAGGTAAATGGAGCCTTTCGGAAAACGGAGTTGAAATTCAAAAAGGTACTTTTGAGTTACCCAATATTCCGGCCAGGCGCGAGGGTAGAGCATTTATACCTTACAAAGTAGAAAGCCCTAAACCCGGAGCCGACTATTTTTTACGTGTATCTTACCTGGAAAAAGGGACAAGCTTATGGGCGCCTAAAGGGTTTGAGGTTGCAGCTGATCAGCTCAAATTACCAATAAATACTTTGCCTACAACCGAAGCTGTTACTGCAGTTCCGGTTACCTACAACCAGGATGCAAACGCTGTTAAAGTAAGTGGCAAGGGCTTCTTCGTTACAATAAGCAAGCAAACGGGTTTAATTAGCGAGATTAACAAAAACAACACGAACATCATACTGCCTGATGGCGGCCCAAAAGTGCACCTGTGGCGGGCACCGCACCGTAATGATGATATGTGGGCGTATAGCTTATGGGAAAAGTATGGTGTTCAAAATTTGCAGCATAGCTTAGTAAAAATTAATGTTAAGCAAATTAATCCAAATGCGGTTAACGTAACTGTAGTAACTAAAGAAACCGGTAAAGAAGGTTTTGGCGTTTACCACACGGCCACTTACCTCATTAATGGCAATGGCAACATCAAAGTAAATAACGATCTGCAGTTTACCGGCGTTAAAATTAATCTGGCGCGCATTGGCGTGCGCATGCTGTTAAATAAACAGCTTGACCATATGAATTTTTACGGACGTGGTCCCTTTGAAAATTATTCGGACCGTAAAAGTGCTGCCGAAACGGGAGTGTACAACATTGGGGTAAATGAGCAGTACGAGTATGAAAAGCCAATGGAAAGAGGCAACCATGAAGAGGTGCGCTGGGCAAAAATGACAGGTAGTAATATATCGCCGCTTACCATACAAGCCGACGCAAATTTGATGCAGGTAGCTGCCTTGCCGCATACTGATGAGCAGATGTTTCCGGTAGAGTATAAAATAGATTTGCCGGCCAGCAATTCTACCGTTTTATGTATATCAACAAAAACGCTGGGTGTTGGTTCGGCCAGTTGCGGTCCGAGGCCATTAGCTCAATACCAGGTATGGTCTGAGCCCACCTCGTTTAGCTATACCATTAAATTATAATAACCATCCGCATAAGACGGTGTACAAGTAATTGTACGCTGTCTTATGCGCTTCGTTTTGAACACAACATTCCTCAATTAGCTTAAAAATAGCTTTGGAGTATTGTACAACTTTGTGCTATTAATAATTAAAATATTATGGCACATCAAAATGAGAATAATAAAGTATGGTTTATTACCGGTTCGTCACGTGGATTTGGACGTGTTTGGGCTGAGGCTGCTTTAAAGCGTGGCGACAAAGTAGCCGCTACAGCGCGTAAGCAGGAAAGCATTGCCGATTTGAAAGAGCAGTTTGGTGATAACGTGCTAATTCTGGAACTGGACGTTACCAGGACCGATCAGGTAAAAGCAGCTGTGCAGCAAGCTTATACGCATTTTGGCCGGTTAGATATCGTGCTGAATAATGCAGGCTACTCTTTAGTAAGTACGATTGAAGAAGCTGATGCAGATGAGATCAGGACGCTATATGAAACTAATGTTTTGGGCCCGGTTGCCGTTATTAAAGCTGTAATGCCTATACTGCGTGAGCAAGGCTACGGTCATATACTGGGTACCTCCAGCAACCTGGGGCACGTTACTCTACCGGTTATCGGTTACTATTGTTCTTCTAAATGGGCTTTTGAGGCCATTCACGAAAGTTTGGCCGAAGAGGTAAAGCAGTTTGGCATCAAAGTTACGATTATTGAGCCCGGCGCTTACGCTACCGAGTTTGGCAGTCAGGAATCGTTAAAATTTACAGCAGGTATGGATGAGTATAAGGCTTATAAAGAAAGCTTTTTTCAAAACCTGCGGGGTATGGAACGAGGCGATCCTAATGCCACCCCTAACGCTTTATTTCAAGTGGTAGATACCGAAAATCCTCCTTTGCGCATCTTTTTAGGTAGCCATAACTTGCCCTGGACACGCGCAACTTACCAAGACCGATTGGCTACCTGGGAAGCATGGGCTGATGTTTCAAACGCTGCACAAGGCAACGCAAAGTAAGTAACTTGTAAAAAGAACCCTGCTTAGTCAAAATTATAGCACAACAGCCGATCTTTGATAAGACACTGGCCGTTGTGCTTAAAACATTTTGTATGAAAAAGGAAGAAAGCAATTATCACCAGTTCAGTTCTATTACTGATGCGCACCGGGCTTTTGGCTTGCCCAAGCCGCTGCATCCTTTAATAAGTTTAATTAATGGTGCAAATACGCCCGATCATGTAGTTGCACCAACCGGCTCTCATGTGCTCAACTTTTACAAAATATCATATAAACCCCAGCTGAGTGGCAAGTTAAAGTACGGACAGCACCATTATGATTTTGATGGCGGCGGTTTATTGTTCGCGGCACCGCGGCAAATTATAGGTAATTATCCTGATGACGATACGCAGGCAGCAACTTGTTCCCTTTATACTTTGCTGATACACCCTGATTTTTTACAGGGCTATCCAATAATTCAGAAAATGAAGCAGTATGGCTTTTTCTCTTACACTGCCAACGAAGCTTTGCATCTGTCTGACCACGAAAAAGAAACTATCATCTCCCTGTTTAAAATGATCGAAACGGAGCTAAACAGCCGAATTGATGATTTTAGTCAGGATGTAATTATCAGCCAGATTGAGTTGCTGCTTAACTTTGCTAATCGCTTTTACAAGCGGCAGTTTATTACCCGTAAAGTGGTAAGTAACGATTTGCTGCAAAAGCTGGAAAATATCCTTGAGGAGCATTTTAGTCAGAAGCAATCAATTGCACGTGGTTTGCCAACAGTAGCCTTGCTTGCCGAACAGCTTAATATGTCATCCAGTTATTTGAGCGATATGTTGCGTTCTTTAACCGGCCGTAATGCACAACAGCACATTCACGATAAGCTTATTGAAAAGGCCAAAGAAGTTTTATCTACCACCAGCTTATCAGTTAGTGAGGTGGCTTACAGTTTGGGGTTCGAGTATGCCCAATCTTTTAGCAAGCTGTTTAAAACTAAAACCAACTTGTCGCCACTCGAGTTCAGGCAACAATTTAATTAAGCTATAATCCCTCAAAAACAAACATCTCTTTTTTTAATGGCTTACGCGGAATCATGTCGGGCCTTACACTGGCCTGGTAAACAAACGACGCTACAATAACGGCTGCTTGTTTCAGATCTTCTATCTGTAAGTGATCATAGTCGTCCATGTTACTGTGGTGGGTACGCGTTTCATAATCAATTTCATCCTGCACAAACTGGAAGCCCGGAATGCCAGCCCAATCAAAAGAAAGGTGATCGGTAGAGCCGGTATTGGTTAGCGTTACCTTAGCAGCACCTAAATCGTTAAAGGGCGCAAACCAATTCGTAAAAATTGGCTGTACTGCGGCATTGTTCTGCGCGTGTATTCCCCTTATTTTGCCGGTACCGTTATCTAAATTAAAATAAACTGATACTTTGGCCTGCTCCGGTTTTAATTGGTAAGTTTTACTGTCTATAAAATGATTTTTAACATAATTGTATGAGCCAAACAGGCCCTGCTCTTCACCGTCCCAAAGGGCAAGGCGGATGGTACGTTTTGGCTTTAATCCTAACGAATCCAACAGGCGCATAGCCTCCAGCATCACAATACAACCCGCAGCATTATCGGTAGCCCCGGTGGCTGCCGTCCACGAATCCAGGTGCCCGCCCAGCATCACCAGTTGTGATTTTAATTTAGCATCAATACCTGGTATTTCGCCTATTACGTTATAGCCTTTTGTGTTTTGGGTAGAAAATTTGCCTTTTACCTCGCAAGCAATTTCAACACGGTGACCCGATTGGTAAAGCCGCTTAATTTTCTGTGCGTCTTCTAACGCAATACTTATTTGCGGTAAAGTTTCCGGGTCGGTTAATTTGTAGCCGTAGCTGCTTTGCACAAATACGTTTCCGTTAGTGCTTTGCCGTCCGCTAAAAATAATGGCTAAAGCGCCGGCTTTTTTAAGCGTCATATCAAGTCCCATCAGCTTGCGCATAAAAGCAATTTCGCCTTCTACACCTTCACGCTTTTCCATGTACTTATCCTTTAAGTTAGCCAGTGCAGTATCGGCCAAGCGTGTAGCCGTAGGCATAAAGGCAGCATCAGTTTGAGGCGCTTTGCCGGTAAGTAAAACAAACTTATTTTTAAAATCGGGCATGTGTTGTTGCAGGTAAACACTATCCATGTATTGCTGCGGACTTATAACCACAACCTGCCCTTTTTGCAAACCATTAGTATTGGGCGACCACGGGTTGGGGTAAGCCCTAAGCGGGGTTACGTAAGGCTCCGTCATGCTGATGGTAAACGATTCTAAATCCCATTGCTTGCCAAACTGGCCCCAAGGCTCAGTTTGGGCATTGGCCAAGCCCCACTTTTTCATAGTGGCCACGGTCCAGTCTGCCGCGCGCCGGTAGCCCTCAGAGTTTGTTAACCTTGAGCCGGCTACATCGGTTAAATAATGGGCAATTTGCGGAATTTGCGAACTGTTAAACTCTGCCCGGCGTATGCGGTTACATATGGCAGTGTCGGGTTGGTCGGCCTGTGCTTGTGCAGAGCAGCAAGGTGTTAAAAACAGTGCAGGTAACAGGTTAAATATCAGGCGTTTCATGTGCAAATTGAAAGGCCTTAAAATAATAAAATTATAACTTAAAATACCTCGCCTACATCAATAAATAATCCTCGTGAGCCTTGTCGGCCAAAGCCATAATCAATGGCAATATTGGTACGCGATGTTTTGTTTAGTTTAAGCCGCAGCCCTGGTCCAATAGCAGGTTGTATGCGCTGTAAGCGGGTGCCGGGCTCGGCCGAAAGTGTTTGTGCATTGGCAAACAATACCCCACCAATCAAGCCGTTTTGGGTCAGGTTAAAACGGTACTCGCTTTCCAGGTAAAACATTTGCGCACCCCTGAACCGGCCCTGAATGTAACCCCGGCCAGTAGCCGAGTTTGCATCCCACGAGCTGCTGGGCAGGTTAAGGTAAGATGGCCTGCCGTTTAGCACCACCCAGTTATACGACCAAAAAGCCAGCACATTTTTAGAACCGTACGGGAAGTTGATATACTTACGCAAATCAACAATCAGCGATCGCCAATTTGCGGTGCTGCCCATCCATTTGTTGCTGTTGCGGTACTGTAAACTGCCATACCAGCCTTTACTGGGATTAATAGAGTTATCGCGCGAATCGTGTAGGATGTTGAACGTAAGACCGGAGGCTACCGAGCGCGAAGATTTTCCGTAACGAAGATAAGCAGAAGGTTGCCCGTCCAGCGGAGTTTCCTGAGTAATATTCCAGTAGGCATCTATGGCGTAACCTAAGCCAGCATACCAGTTACCACTAATATGGCGCAGCGCTGTTTCGTAAAAACGGGCGAACGAAAAATCCATAGGTTCCTCATCTTTGATGCTTGAACTGCTGCCCAAACCGAAAGTGCTTTGCGGGTATTGGTAAAATCTATAATCTCCTACAAAAACATAGTCGTTCTTTTTAGTCCAGAATGCAGTTTGTATAGGCACAATAATCTGCTTGTTTTGGGTGTAAGATACACTTCCCACCACAGTAGATACACGCGACTTAGGGCCGGTACGGAATGCCAGGTTACCAGATAACACAATAGCCAGTTTAGAAACCAGGGTATAGCCCAGTGCCGGCACTATCGAGATGATGGGCTTACTGCCTATGGAGTCGTTTTCTTTAGATGGTTTGAGGTGGAACAGTGCCTTAAAAACATCAGGCAGGTCTTTTTGCCCGTTTAAAACGGTATCTCTTTGCAGCGTGTCAGTTACCTTTTTTTTACCGGTAAGCAATTGCGGTAAAGACACACTTCGGTCAGTTTGTGCATTGGCCCTGTAAAAGCTCAACCCGGTTAAAAGCAGGCAGGTTAAGACTGTTTTCAGTAACAGCAATAACGCAGATGATTTGGCGCTATTCATATCGATACAGGAACGGCAAATAAGTGTCAAAACCAAGTGTGTTTAGTGATAAACATTGCTATATGTGGACGTTATGCGGCTCGCATACATTTTCAAGCTCAAAATTGAAAATTATTTTTCGGAGTACAGTCAGCTTTCAAAATTTTTAAAATTCTTCGACATAATGAATCGTTTGTTGCTAAGTAGTTAGATGTTGTGCGACCTTAATTTTACAAAAGGCAAAGGTTTTACCCGAGGTTTTATTTCATACCTTGTTCGTTTTAAGATTGCTGATGATAAAAAGTGTTGTTTATGCCGTTTTGCTGGCTGCTTTGCCCCTTTTACAGGTGCAGGCCCAAGCGGTAGATAAATCAAAAAGTAACGTTGCGCAAGACCGGCAGCAGTTATTGCAACAATTGCAAATTACCACCCTGCGCCGCGGGCCGGATCCGGCCTTGGTTAAAGCGCTCGACCCTAAGACTGAGTTAGGCAAGTTAGGCCTATACGGTAAAATACCGGAGGCGCTGGTTTTAAATAACGGTAAACCTGTAACTACCGCTAAACAATGGTGGCAGCAACGGCGACCCGAGGTTGTAGAGTTTTTTGACCGCGAGGTTTATGGCCGCGTGCCTAAAAACATGCCACGGGTAACCTGGGCTGTAACCAGCCGGGTAAATGCCATGCACCACCAGGTACCCGTAGTAATTAAAACGCTGAAAGGGCATGTAGATAACAGTAACTATCCAGATGTGAATGTTGACATACAACTGGTGATTACCCAACCGGCAAAAGCAAAGAAGCCGGTGCCGGTGATGATGGAATTAAGTTTTCCGGAAGATTTCAGGCAGTTAACCGGCCCTGCCGATACAACTAACTTGTGGCAGGATGAGGTGCTGGCCAAAGGCTGGGCTTATGCTATGTTGCTGCCGGTAAGCATCCAGGCCGATAATGGTGCCGGGCTTACTCAGGGCATTATCGGTTTGATGAATAAAGGACAGTTTCGTAAACCGGACGATTGGGGCGCGGTGCGTGCCTGGGCATGGGGTGCCAGCCGTGCATTGGATTATATAGAAACCGACCGCTCTCTTGATGCCAAAAAAGTAGCTTTAGAAGGACATTCGCGCTACGGCAAAACCGTGCTGGTAGCCATGGCTTACGACCCACGTTTTGCTATGGTTTACAGCAGCTCGTCGGGCGAGGGCGGTGCCAAGCTGCACCGGCATAATGCAGGCGAGCAGGTAGAAAATATTTGCTCAACCGGAGCATACCATTGGATGGCAGGCAACTTTTTAAAATATGCCGGTCCGCTTAACTGTACCGACTTGCCCATTGATGCGCACGAACTGATTGCTTTAGCAGCGCCCCGACCCGTTTTTATAGGCGTTGGCGCTAATCGCGATGATTGGGCCGGGCCCAAAGGCACTTTTATGGCCGAGGTTGCTGCCGGTCCGGTATATCGCTTGCTGGGTAAAAAAGATTTAGAGACTACTACTTATCCTGCAGTTGACCAAATGGTAGCCCGCGGCGATTTGGCTTTCCGGCTTCACCATGGGGGGCATACCCCAGCATTAAACTGGCCATACTTTATTGAGTTTGCTTCCAAATATTGGAAATAGAGCTTTAAGCTAATCATACAAAAAGCCCATGTTCCAAAAGCTTACTAAGCTGCCGGAAGCATGGGCTTACTTATTTTGTGATGGTCTTTTTTTAATTCCAGCCACCACCTAATGAGCGGTACAGATCTGATACGGCGTATAACTGGTCGCGTTTAATAGAGGCCAGTTCCAGCTCGCTTTGCAGTACATTGCCTTGGGCGGTAATAACCTCCAGGTAATTAGCCAGGCCGTTTTTAAATAGCTGGTTGGCATTTTGGGTGGCTTGTTGTAAAGTTTTTACCCTGTCGGCTGCAATCTGCTGCTGCTGTTGCAGCTTTTCTAACTTGACAAGGGCGTCCGATACTTCGCCTACAGCGGTTAACACAGTTTGCCTAAACTGCAACACCGTTCTTTCGCGTGTTATTTTAGCCACCTGGTAGTTAGTGCTTAATACCTTGCGGTTAAGTAATGGCTGTACCACACTGCCCGTTACAATGCCAAATAACGAGGCCGGTACATTGAACCAGTTACTGGCTTTAAAGGAGTTTATACCACCACCTGCGGTAATCCGCAAGGCAGGGTACATTTCGGCCTTAGCAAGCCCCACATTGGCATTGGCAACAGTTAAATCAAGTTCTGCACTTTTTACATCCGGGCGGCGGCTTAATATGGCCGATGGTACGCCGGCAGTAACCGGGGCCGCAACGGTCATTTGTGTAAGGGCAGTTGCCCGGTCAACACCCGAAGGTAGCCTGCCTGCTAAAACGCTCAGTGCATTTTCCTGAAGGGTGATATTTTGTTCAAACTGCGGAATCAGCTTTTGAGCTGCCTGTTGTTGTGCTTGTGCCTGCTGTACAGCCAACAGCGTAACCTGACCGGCATCATATTGCAGTTTCACAATGCGCAGGGTACTATCGTTTAAGCGCTCGTTACTTTTGGCAATGTTTAATTGCTCGTCCAACATCAGTAGGTTATAATAGCCTTGCGAAACAGCCGCAACAATTTGGGTTTGTATGGCTTTGCGGGCTTCCTGGGTTTGCAGGTATTGGGCCAGGGCCGCCTGTTGCCGGGTACGGATCTTGCCCCAGATATCGGCCTCCCAAGATAACTGTAAGCTGGCCGAGTAATCTTCGATATGCTTACTGCCAATATTGAACTGGCGGATGCTGACACCGGTAAGGCTATTGTCAGACGGGCGGTTACTGCTGGCCGACACATTAATACTGGCCTGCGGCACGTAGTCCCATTTTACACGGCGGAACAAAAGATCAGCCGATTCAATGTTCTTTAATGCAATTTGCAGATCATAATTTTTACGGATAGCGCTATCCAGTAACTGCTGCAGTGGCCGGTCGGTAAAAAAGCTCCTCCAGGGTATGTTTGCAATACTGGTAGTATCGTCGGCATGATTGTCGTTTCTGAATGCAGTAGGCAAAGCCGGGGTGGGAGTTACCGTATCTTTAGTAACCTTACAGGCGCTTAACACTAAGAGTATTAAGGCCGGTAACAAATATTTAGTTTTCATGACTTTGATGAATTGGAAATTGTGATTAATAGTCTTGCAACTGGTAAGGTTCAGGCTTCGAATGGTCGGCTGATGTATTATTATCGCCATTTAGCACTGCCAAAGGCACTCCGGTAATCCGCTCTTGCAGGCCCTGGAAGATGACAAACAGTACCGGAATAATAAATAAACCCAGTATTACACCTGATACCATACCACCGGCTGCACTCATACTGATAGAGTGGTTACCCTGCGCCGACGGACCGGTGGCAATACTCATTGGGAACAAACCAAATACGAATGCCAAAGAAGTCATTATAATAGGGCGTAGCCTGAGCCTGGAAGCTTCCAGTGCCGAGTCGATCAGTCCATGGCCGGCTTTGCGACGCTGAACGGCGAACTCCACAATCAAAATGGCGTTTTTGGCCAGCAAGCCAATGAGCATAATCAGGGCTACCTGTACATAAATGTTATTTTCGATGCCTGTAAGGCCTAATACCACAAACACACCTAATATACCGGTAGGAATAGAAAGGATAACTGCCAAAGGTAACAGGTAACTTTCGTACTGTGCTGATAATAAAAAGTAAACAAATACTAAACACAAGGCAAACACAATAGCCGATTGTCCGCCCGACGAAATCTCCTCGCGGGTTTGACCCGAAAACTCGAAGGCAAACCCTTGCGGCAGTTGTTCTTTAGCGGTTTCCTGTATAGCGCGGATGGCATCACCAGAGCTGTATCCCGGCTTAGGGATGGCATTGATCTGTATAGAGTTAAACAGGTTATAACGTGATGCCGTTTCTGAACCGTAAACCCGGGTAAGGTTAACCAGCGTATTGATCGGCACCATTTCGCCTTGTTTGTTTTTAACAAATACACGGTCTATAGAGGCCGGGTCGGTACGGTCGGCAATATCGGCCTGCACCACTACACGATAGTATTTGCCAAAGCGGTTAAAGTCTGACGCCTGGGCGCTACCGAAGTACGCCTGCATGGTTTGCAGAATATCTTTAACGCTAACACCTAACTGGTTGGCCTTATCATCATTTACTTCTAATTGTAATTGCGGGTAATCGGCTTTAAAAGAAGTAAAAGCGTAAGCAATCTCCTTTTTCTGCATTAGCTTACCAATAAAGTTATTGGCTATGCCGCTAAATTTGTCCAGTTTACCGCCGGTTTTATCCTGCAATACAAAGTCAAGTGCTTCAACGTTACTAAAACCTGGTACAGTCGGGAAACTGAATACAAAAAAGGTACCCCCGCTTACAGCAGCCAGTTGGCCCCTGATTTCGTTTTGGATAGCTTCGATGTCTTTTACTTTACCACGCTCTTCGTTGGGTTTCAGCAATACGAAAGCTACCGCGGCCGATGGGCTGTTAGAATTGGTTAACAGGTTAAAACCTACTATTGACGTAACAAACCTTGATGATGGCAGTGCCCGCAATTTATCTTCGGCAACCTGCAGCACTTTGGTAGTGCCATCTAGTGATGTACCTGATGGAGTAGAAACGGATATAGCCACAAAGCCTTGGTCTTCGGTAGGGATAAAGCCCGATTTGGTGGTGCTTACCATGTAAACGGTTAACGCAGTTACCACGGCCAGGGCACCCATGCTTAACCATTTGTGTTTAACCAGCAATTTAAGGCCGCCTACATAACGATTGGTAATATTATTAAAGGCGGTATTAAAACCAGCATAAAAACGGGTTTTAAAGTTTTGTTTAGTTTTATGCTCTCTGGCAGGTGCATGGTTGCTTTTCAAAAATAAAGCAGCCAAAGCAGGGCTCAAAGTCAACGCGTTTACGGCCGAAATAACAATGGCGATAGACATGGTAAAGGCAAACTGCCGATAAAATATACCTGTTGAGCCCGTCATGAAACCAACCGGTAAAAATACCGCTGCCATAACCAGGGTGATAGAAATAATAGCACCGGTAATTTCGTGCATGGCTTTGGTGGTTGCCACTTTAGGAGCCAGGTGCTCGTGCTCCATCTTGGCGTGTACAGCCTCTACCACCACAATGGCATCATCTACCACAATACCAATGGCCAGTACCAGTGCAAAAAGCGTAAGCAGGTTGATAGAAAAGCCAAACAGGTTCATAAAAAAGAACGTACCCAAAATAGCTACCGGGACAGCAATAGCCGGAATGAGTGTAGAGCGGAAATCCTGTAAAAAGATGAACACTACGATAAACACCAATATAAATGCCTCAACCAACGTATGCTCTACTTGGTTAATAGATTCATCCAGTGCTGTTTTAGTACGATAAAATTGGTTGTACTTTATGCCAGCCGGAAAATCTTTCGAGGCTTTTTCCATCACCTTGTCTACCGCAATTTGGATGTCGTTGGCGTTAGATCCGGCTAATTGAATTAAACCAATAGCAATACCGTCTTTACCGTTTAAGTGGGTAATACTGGAGTACGAATAAGCGCCCAATTCTACGCGGGCTACATCTTTTAGGTGCAGTATTGAGCCATCAGCATTGGCACGGATGGCAATATTATCGTAATCTTCAGGGCGGGTAAGTTTACCTTTATACTTAATAACGTACTCAAAAACTTCCTTACTGCGTTCGCCCAGTTTACCCGGCGCAGCCTCCAGGTTTTTATCCTGAATAGCAGCCATTACCTCAGCAGGCGTAATTTTGTAAGCCGCCATTTGGTTGGGGTTAAGCCATACCCGCATAGAGTAATCTTTTACACCGCCAAAAATAGAAGCCGAACCAATACCCGGAATACGTTTAATTTCGGGAATAATGTTGATTTGGGCGTAGTTGGCCACAAAGGTTTGGTCATATTTTTCAGGGTCGTCGGTGTATATACCTACTGCACCAATCAGGCTGTTTTGCTGTTTGGTGGTAGTAATACCTTGTTGTACCACCTCGGCAGGTAATTGACTGGTAGCCTGGGCCACCCGGTTTTGCACATTTACCGCAGCCTGGTCGGGGTTGGTGCCTTGTTTAAAGTAAACGGTAATGGCCAATGAGCCATCGTTACTGGCAGTTGAGCTCATATAGCTCATGTTTTCCACACCGTTGATGGATTCTTCGAGCGATGGAGCAACCGAGCGTAATACCGTTTCGGCGTTGGCACCGGGGTAAATAGCGGTAACCAATACCGCCGGTGGCGCAATATCCGGAAACTGCTGCAAAGGCAGTTTGAATAAACCCAGCACACCCACAATCACCAGTAAAATGGAGATCACGGTAGAAAGCACTGGCCGTTCTATAAATTTTTGAAACATGATGTTGAAGTTTAGTGTAAGGGTTATTTTTTAGTAACGGCAGCAATTTTATCAGCCGGTTTATCTGGGCGTATCACAGCACCTTCCTGTAAGTGGTCAACACCGCTTAATACAATTTGGTCGCCGGCTTTAAGGCCATTGGTTACCAGGTAATTGTCGCCGCTTTTGCCGCCAACGGTAATTGGTACTCGTTTTACTTTATTGCTGTCGGCCAGGGTAAACACAAATATTTTATCCTGCATTTCCAATGTGGCCGATTCCGGTACCACCAATACATTATCATGCTGCAGGCTCAGGCGTATTTTGCCGGTATTGCCTGACCGTAACAAGCCATTAGGATTTACAAAGTTGGCTCTAAGGGTAATGGCTCCGGTAGTTTTATCAAACTGGCCATCAATCATATCAATGTGGCCTGTTTTAACATAAGCACTGCCATCAGCCAGTAATAAATTTACCGGTGGCAAATGCTTCAACTTGTCTTTTAGCGTCTCGCCGGGATACTGTTCTTTAAAATGCACAAAGTCTTTTTCGCCCAGAGAGAAGTACACATGCACGTTATGCACGTCCGACAGTTGGGTAAGTTCCTGTGCATCCTGCGGACTAACAAGGCTGCCTTGCTTTTTAAGCAAGCGGCCAATGTAACCGCTAACCGGTGCTTTAATTAGAGTATAGCCTAAGTTGATACGCGCTGTTGATACATTGGCTTTGGCCGACTCTACATTGGCTTTAGCTACCTGATAGGCTGCCTGCGCATTTTTTAACTGGTAGTCTGATATTACTTTATTGGCTACCAGTGGGGTTAACTTGCTAACGTCGAGCTGGGCATTGGTTTGCGCTGCTTCTGCTGCGTGTAAGCTGGCTAAGGCATTGTTAAGCGCAGCTCTGAATGGCTGTTCGTTTATTTTAAATATAGGCTGGCCGGCAGCTACGTAAGCGCCTTCGTCTACATAAACTTTATCAAGCGCGCCGCTAACCTGCGGACGCACTTCAACGTTTACTGTGCCTTCAATAGAGGCCGGATACTCCTGATAGGTAGTTTGTGTGGCCGAATTTACACTGGCTACCGGTAG
This sequence comes from Mucilaginibacter sp. CSA2-8R, assembly GCF_038806765.1. Taxonomy (NCBI): domain Bacteria; kingdom Pseudomonadati; phylum Bacteroidota; class Sphingobacteriia; order Sphingobacteriales; family Sphingobacteriaceae; genus Mucilaginibacter; species Mucilaginibacter sp. CSA2-8R. Next base: position 103,553 of record NZ_CP152389.1, read on the forward strand.
TAAGGGTGGCGGAGGTGCCTGGGCAACTTCGGGTTTAGGTTTGCAACTATATAAGGTGAGGATGCTGATTGCTAAGATGAGATTTTTCATGATGTTGTTGTTTGGCGTAAGTGTGGATATAGGATAAGTTTAATAATTAAGCAATTTGATGATTTGATTAATGAGTGGAGCGCTGTCTGAGGCAAGTTGCCAGAACGTTGATTTAATGTTATTAAATCGTTTAACAGCGTTAAGTTTATGTGACAGGCAGGTGGGTTTTGTATTCATGATGTTGAGATTTACTTAATTTTTATATTTAACAGTGTTAAATTATCTAACACTGTATATTATAGGCAAAAAAAATTTATGGCGTGATAGATCTGATAATACCGGTTATAGCGTCACGCAATACCTGACGGTTAATATCGTCCGAAGAATTGCGGCCTAAAATATTGATAGAGATTAGCCCATGTACTACCGACCAGAAAGTATAATACTTGGTACATATTACATCCGAGTCCATATCCTCAATATGCATTAACTCGCCAATAGCAGGTGTAAATGCATCCCACGGTAGTTCGGCCTCGGGCAACTGGTTCACTAATTCGCAACAGCAATTAGTAGATACCCCAAACATCACCTGGTACAGTTCTTTGTTATCAAAAGCAAAATTCCAGTAAGCCAGCCACATGGCTTCTAACTGTTTTGCCGGTGAGCGGTGCTCGGCTTTGGCCTGTTGTAGTTCGCGGTCTAATAATAAAAAGCCTTTGCGTGTAAGTTCCAGCAGTATGGCTTCTTTGTTCGCAAAATATTCGTAAATGATAGGGGCGGTATATTCAATAACATCGGCAATTTTGCGTAAGCTCAAAGCCTGCCATCCTTCCTGCTTTACAATTTGCAGGGCGGCATCCAGAATGTTAATCCTGGTTTCTTCTTTTAAGCGTGCTATACGTTCTTTACTTGCCATTGCTAATCAGTGTAAATCATTTAACACTGTTAAGCAAATGTACAACGCCAAATAAATCACCGTTTCATTTAATTGTCATTAAAAATTTAAACTGGTCTTTTAAATGATAAATAGGCATGTGAAAGGCTGATTTATAGGCTTTATTTTGATGGGATTCCTTTTTTTGACAGTAAGCCAATCAGCATACTGCTCAACTAAACTTATATTTGTTGCATGTCAAATCAACAAGTAAGGGTGCGTTTTGCACCCAGTCCTACCGGTGGTTTGCACCTGGGTGGTGTACGCACGGTATTATTTAATTACCTGTTTGCCCGTAAACACAACGGCACTTTTATCTTACGTATTGAAGACACCGATCAAAACCGTTACGTGGAAGGTGCCGAAGCCTATATATTTGATTGTTTAAAATGGTGCGGCTTAAATCCTGACGAAAGCGCACTTACCGGAGGCCCATTTGCGCCTTACCGCCAGAGCGAACGCAAACCGCTTTACCGCGAATACGCCGAAAAACTGGTGATGCATGGCCATGCCTATTATGCGTTTGATACGCCCGAAGAGCTGGAACAAAAGCGCAAAGAGGTACCTAACTTTCAGTACGGTAGTGCTTACCGTAACGAGATGCGTAACTCTTTGAGTTTGACTGAGCACGAGGTGGAGCAGTTATTGAAAGACGGTACACCGCACGTGGTCCGTATAAAAATGCCGGAAGATGAAACTATCAGTTTTGTTGATATGCTTCGCGGACCGGTTAGTTTTGATACCAATACGGTTGATGATAAAGTGTTACTAAAGGCTGATAATATGCCGACTTACCATTTAGCGGTGGTAGTAGATGATTATTTGATGAAAATTTCGCATGCTTTTAGAGGCGAGGAGTGGTTGCCATCGGCACCGGTGCATCTGTTATTGTGGGAATATCTGGGTTGGAAAGATAGCATGCCCGAGTGGGCACATCTGCCCTTAATATTAAAACCTGATGGCCATGGCAAATTAAGCAAACGCGATGGCTCACGTCTGGGCTTTCCGGTTTATGCGATGAGCTGGACCGATCCTAAAACCGGCGAGCTGACACCTGGTTTCCGTGAGTTAGGTTTTTTACCTGAGGCATTTTTAAACCTGCTGGCGATGTTGGGCTGGAACGATGGTACCGACCAGGAAATATTTACGCTTGATGAATTGGTAAGCAAATTTTCGATGGACCGGGTGAGTAAAGCTGGTGCTAAGTTTGACTATGAAAAAGCCAAATGGTACAACGCTGAGTGGATTAAAAAGATAGATAGCGACAGATTAGTGGCCGAATGTAAAGTTGCCTTGCAAAATAAGGGCATCACGGTTGAGAGTGATGAATATCTGGCAAAAGCGATTGAACTGGTAAAAGACCGCTTAGTTTTAATCAACGATATTTACGAGCATGCCTGGTACTTTTTTAAGCAACCTGAGGAGTATGATTTAAATGCCGTTAAGCCAAAATGGAACGAGACTAAGACAGAGCTGTTTAAAACATTCATTAAACAAATCGAGGAAACCGAAAATTGGAGTGCGGCCGACTTAGAAAATAACTTTAAGGCTTTAATCGCCGAAAAAGGATTAAAGGCGGGTGATGCCATGCTGCCATTACGGGTGATGCTGGTGGGCGGTAAATTTGGTCCGCATGTATTTGACATTGTGGCGCTGTTGGGTAAACAGGAAACTATTGCCCGTGTAGAGAAAGCTTTGCAAGCTTTTACAGCCTAATACATTGTTGTAAAATAATAAGGCCCGGTTTGCTTTCATGCAAGCCGGGCCTTCGTTGTAAATGTCTTTTGTTAGTTTTCCTTCCGGTTTTGCAGGCTGTTGATTATAAATCCGATAATTAGCCCAATGGCAAGGCCAACAACTAATTTACGTGTAGCAATACCAAGGGCAAGACCAAGTATCAGGCCGATGGCGATATAATTTCTTTTAATTTTCACTCTAATCAATAATATAAAAAATCCCATCAGGTTTTATGTTGATGGGATTTAATCTTAATTATTTGGTGATACGTTAACTTAACAATTTATCAGGAGTGATAGGTAATTCGCGTACACGTTTACCGGTGGCATTGTAAACGGCATTAGCCACCGCAGCCGACATGCCGATTAAAGCAATTTCGCCCATGCCCTTGGCGCCCATAGGGTTTACTTTATAATCGGGCTTGTTTACAAATAAAGCTTCAATCTGCGGAATATCAGCATGTACCGGAACATGGTAACCTGCCAGGTCGGCATTAACGTAGCGGCCAAACCGGTGGTCAATCACGCCTTCTTCCATCAGGGCCATACCAATACCGCCTATAGCACCGCCTATTACCTGGCTGCGTGCTGTTTTAGGACTTACAATATGACCGGAATCGGCTACCGATACTACTTTGTTAATGCGTACTACACCGGTTTTTGGGTGAACCTTTACCTGCACAAAATGCACAGAATAGGAGTAGCTCGAAAAATTACGCATCTCCGAACTGCCTGATGAGGTAATAGTCACGTCTAACTGTGGCAGGTTTTTATCTTTTAGTACCTGTGCGTAATCCGGTTTATCGGTGCCACCGTTACCTATTAGCTGCTGAAATTTTTCCTTCAATGCTACACAGGCATCATGCACTGCACCACCCACGGTTGAGGTAATCATAGAACCACCTTGTGTTGGGGATGGCGGCAAGGATGAGTCGCCCAACTCAAAATTAATTTTACTGACTGGAATACCGGTAAATACTTCAGAAGCTATTTGTGTCATGGCAGTGCCTGTACCTACGCCAATATCGGTTACCGAAGTTTGCAGTAACAATGTACCATCGCTTTGCATCGTGGCTTTTACGGTAGCGCGGCCACGACCGGCACCAAATACGCCCGACCCCATGCCATAACCAATTAACCAACCATCTTCTTGTATTGAGCGTGGCTTATTTTTGCGGTTCTGCCAGCCAATTTTATCGGCTCCCATCTGGTAGGCTTCTTTCAGATATTTGGTGCTGAAAGGCTTCCCGTTTTCGGGGTCGGTATCGGCATGGTTGCGTACACGCAGTTCAATGGGGTCCATGTTGAGCTTATCAGCCAGTTCGTCTATCGCACATTCCAAAGCAAAAGCGCCGGTAGCTTCGCCTGGGCCACGCATCCAGGTAGGTGTGTTTACATCAACAGGCGTTATTTTATAAATAGTACCTACGTTGGGGCAAGCGTACATAAAACGTGTCATGTTAACGGTGCCTTCGGTAAACTCTTCAAAGCTTGACGTTTGTGCACGGGCTTCATGAACAATATTGGTTAATTTGCCATCAGCAGTAGCTCCAATATTTATTTTTTGCCAGGTATACGGGCGGTAGCCAACTGTGTAAAACTGCATTTCGCGGGTAAGTACCAGTTTAACAGGTCGCTTTATTTGTTTGGCAGCCATTACGGCAGCAATTTCGTGCGGCCAGGTACGCAGGGCGTTACCAAAAGCTCCGCCTACAAATTTGGCAGTTACCTGTACATTGTCGGGCGGGAGCTTGAATGCTTGTGCTATGGCGTTTTGGGTAGATTTTACGCCTTGGGTTTTGTCATAAACGGTTACCTTATCATCGGCCGTCCAATGGGCAATAATGGCGCTTAGCTCCATCGGGTTATGCACATCAATGGGCACTACATATTCAGTTTCCAGTTTTACCGGGGCGCTTTGCCAGTCGTCGGGCGTGCCGCGTTTGTAGTCGGAAAAGCGCGGGCCTTTAGGTGTGGCGGCTTTATCTAATACTTTAGAGGTATCTGTTTGGTGCGGCTCTTTATTATATTCAGCCTTAACCAGCGATGCCGCGTAGGTGGCCCTTTCAAAGCTATCTGCAATCACCATAGCTACCGGCTGACCATTATATTTTACCGTATTATCTACAAATAGCTTTAACGGACCGCCGCCGGTTGGAGGTTTGCTTGGGTCGCCGCCGGTTTGATAGCCGGGAACCTTGGGCGAATTTAAGTAGGTGAACACGGCTAAAACACCAGGTGCTCTTTCGGCGGCTTTAGTATCTATGGCCTTGATAGTGCCTTTGGTGATGGTGCTGTTGGCAAAAACGGCGTAAGTCATGCCCGGCACTTCAAACTCGGCAGCATATTTAGCGGCTCCGGTAACTTTAAGCCGGCCATCTACCCGGTCAATACCCTCGGTAAAGGGCGGTATATTTAAAAGTTCTTGCTGTTTCATGAGGATGATGGTTTATACTAAGCCTGCTGCGTGGGTTAATGCCTCAGTGATGGAGGCCGGTGCCATTTGAAGTTTAAAAGCATTGTCTTTAAATGCTTTGGCTCCCTGCATGGCAACCTGCGCTGCCTGCTCAAAAGAGGCTACCGTAGCCGGTTTGCCTTTTAACAATTGCTCCGCGGCTGTTAAGCGCCATGGTTTATGCGCCACGCCACCCATAGCCAGCCGGGCATCTTTGATAATACCATTTTGAATATCTAAAGCCGCAGCTACTGATATTAAGGCAAAGGCATAAGAAGCCCGGTCGCGCACTTTGAGGTAATAACTGTGTTGCGCAAAATTATTGTTGGGTATTTCCACGCCGGTAATCAGCTCGTCTTTGGCCAGGTTATTATCCAGCTCGGGTGTAGTGCCGGGCAGGCGATGAAAATCAGCAAATTTTAAATGTCTTGTGCCTTTACGACCCTGTATCAGTACGGTAGCATCCAGTGCTGCCAATGCTACACACATATCACTGGGGTGTACCGCAATACATTTATCGCTGAACCCAAAAATGGCATGCATCCGGTTAAAACCTTCTTTAGCGCCGCAACCTGTACCGGGTGCGCGTTTATTACAGGGCATGGCGGTATCGTAGAAGTAAGGGCAACGGGTGCGCTGCATCATGTTACCGCCTACAGTGGCCATATTACGTAACTGTGCTGACGCACCAGCATTTAAAGCTTGTGATAGCAGCGGGAATTTGGTTTTCACCTGCTGGTCTTCGGCTACCTGGCTATTTAAAGCCAAAGCGCCGATATGTAAACCATTGCTGATGCCCGAAATGTTACGCAACGGGAGTTTGTTGATGTCTACCAGTTTATCGGGAGTCATCACACCGTGCTTCATTAAATCGACCAGGTTACTGCCCCCGGCAATAATTTTAGTGCCTGGTTGGGCTATAGCTGCCAAAACGCCTTGCTGGTTGGCTGGACGAACGTATTGAAACTGCTTCATACCTGCTGACCTCCGTTCTTCACTTCCTGTATAGCATTTACAATGTTGGGGTATGCTCCGCAACGGCAAATATTACCGCTCATGTACTCCCTGATTTCCGTTTCCGAGTTGGCATGCCCCTCGCGGATACAGGCTACAGCCGACATGATTTGCCCCGGCGTACAGTAGCCGCATTGAAAGCCATCGTGCTTAATAAAGGCTTCCTGCATGGGGTGCAGTTCGTCGCCTTTAGCCAAGCCTTCAATGGTAGTTACCTTTTTACCATCCACCATCATGGCCAGGGTAAGGCAGGAATTAACCCGGTGCCCGTCAACATGCACGGTACAGGCGCCGCATTGCCCGTAGTCGCAGCCTTTTTTGGTGCCGGTTAAATGCAGTTGCTCACGCAGCAAATCAAGTAGGGTTACCCGTGGTTCAACAGATAAATTATGTGCAGTGCCGTTTACCGTAACATCAAGCGAAAGCTTTTCAAATGCGGCGGCAACCTTTTCATCGAGGTGGTTTTCGGCGGCTTTAACTGCTACGGCAGGCGTAAGTGCTACAGCCGTAAGCAGCGACGATTTTTTTAAAAAATCACGCCGTGGGTTGTCTTTCGGCTGAAGGGTATCTTCAGCTTCAACCCCTTTATGTTGGTCTTCCATAAGTTAATTGGATTTACGTATAGCAAGCTACCTGTTTTTATTAAAAGCTTTTAACAAAAGGTTTATTTATACTGATTCCAAAAAAGGAAAATGCCCTTTGCATAATCATAAAGGGCATTTTGCGGAAGTTTGAATTTAATTAAATCTAAAATCTGCCAAGCCGGATTAAACGTTTTCGAAATTAAACTTAACTTATAACAGGGATATATTTTGTAATTGACCGGCGTCTTTTAGTTTTTTTAAATAAGGAGTTTGCAACGCATTTTTAAACGCCGCTGCATGGCGCGGGTGATGCATATCGCTGGAGATAAAATCAATATATCCGCCGTCTACCAAAGCCTCAGCCGACCGTTTTATTTCTTTACCATAATAGCCTGTAAGGCTAATGGTATTTAACTGGATGCGGCAACCCCATCCCTTCAGATTCTCCACCTCTTCGAGTGACAAATAAGGATAACGTTCGGGATGAGCCAGGATTGGCGTGAGGCCTTTATCCACAATTTTTTGTACTGTGTAAATCAGATTGGGTGGTTTGGCTGTAAAGCCAGTTTCGAACAATACATATTGATTTTTAATAAGCATGAGCTGCCCGTTGTCAATCAATTTTAAGAAGTGCTCGTCAAAATAATGCTCGGCAGCGGCCTCAATGGGTATATCAATGCCTTCGGCTTGCAGGTGTTCGTTTAAGCGGGTAAGGGCATCAAAAATGCTGTCGGCATCATTTTTAAAATAATCTACCATGATGTGCGGGGTAGCAATAACTTTTTTGATACCGGCCGCCATCATTTCTTTGATCAAAATAGCTGAATCTTCAACCGTTTGTGCGCCATCATCAATACCGGGTAACACATGCGAGTGCATATCAACCGACACAAAGTCGTAATCAAAAATTTCTACTGGTTCTTTCTTCTTAAAAAATCCGAACATAAGTGCATAAACGTCAAACTGTCTGCCAAAGTTATCATTTTTGTTAGCGGCTGTCTCATGGTAGTTTGTATAAAAAAGTTGTTTTAATTAGCGAGTGAATTTGGCACAATCAAATTAAAAAAGTTTTTTGCCCATTCAATATCATCTTGGTGCTTTAATGAGATAACACAAAGAAGAATCTTATTACCCGATTTTTTTACGCCTTTAAGCTGCCATCCGTTTGCGCTCTCTGATACAGTTGGTTCAACGTTATGGAGGTTGGGTAATAAATGATTATTATTAGAAATGAGTAACGTCGAGAAATAAATTATTTTATTTGAACCTTCATCAACAAACTGTATTGAGTCGTCATTATCTATCTCTTTAAAGCCATTTAGCTCCCCAATATTCCAATGAGATAGAAAGGAATTAGTATTGCTTTTTCTTTTGAACCAACTAAGCATACATAACGTTTTTTGATAAAAGCATCAGGAAAAAATCAAAAGGCATTACTATTTTCCCATTTCGGCCTGTATGGTTTGCTGCAATTCGGGCAGGTGGGCCTGTAGTTTTTGCTGAGCAATGGCCATGCCTTTTTGCTGCAATGATGGCAGTTTTTCGATGGTTTTTTTGCCTACTGGGGTTAAGTAAAAACGGGTTATTTCCTTTAGCTCGGCTTCGGTAAATTCCTCGGCATAAATCCGGGCCATTTCCTGCTTAAGGTCGGTAAAGCTCATGTACTTGCTCAAAAAGGTAAGCATAATGGTTTTAAACTTCGCCTTTTTATCTTCCGGTATTTGAGAGCTGGCGGCAGTTACCATGTTGGCATATATGCTGCTCATCTGCCTTTCGATATTGCTGGCTGCAATTAAATCTTCGGCAGCTTTAAGTTGTGATGGTTTTATTGTGGCAGTGGTTTGTGCCTGAGCAAAAGATGCTGAAAGCAGAACGAACAGTGCGCCGATAAGTATTGATTTTAAAGTCATTGCTAGTTATATTTTTATAAAAATGCGTTTGTTATACATCACCCATAAAATCATCATCCACACCAAAACATAGGCAATGGCCCAGGCCAGCGATGCATTAAGGGGAGAAAAATGAGGAACAAAAAATTGCTGGTAAAGGGCATTGCTTAAACTGGTTTTGCTGCCGTCGTGATTTACCATAATGCGGTTCATGCTGCGGGCCGCCAGGCCGGATACTACAAAAACCGTGATGGCATTTACGCCATATACCACAAAGGGTTTAATAGCTTTTTGGTACCCCTCAATATCTATCAGCCAATAGCAAAGCGCAAAGAAAAGCAATCCGATACCACCGGTAAACAGCACGAAAGAACTGGTCCATAAAGCCTTGTTGATGGGCAGCCAAATATTCCATAGTAAACCGGCAGCCATTAGTAAAGCTCCGGCTGCCAGCATGCCGTAAACTTTTATTTTAGGAGAATACGTTGGGTGTTTGAGCCAGGTGCCGGTGAGCACGCCCAGTAACCCGGTGGCAATAGCAGGCAGCGTACTTAAAAGGCCTTCAGGGTCCCAGGTTTTACTTTGCTTCCACAAGTGTGCAGTCGTAAACACGTTGCGGTCCAGCCAGGCACCTAAGTTGGTTTCGGGCTGGAGGCTGGCTACGCCGGTATCAGGTACCGGTACTTTAGTCATCAGTAAATGATAGCCCACTAAAATAATTATGGCTAATATAGCCTGAAAACGGTAGCCCGATTTGATAAAAATTAAACCGCAGATGAGATAGACTACGGCAATGCGCTGCAACACGCCGGGAAACCGCAGGGTTGAAAAATCCCAGTTTAAAAAGAACGACATAAACAGCCCCAGGGCAGCAATAATCAATGCCCGCTTTAAAATTTTAACCATGAGCCTGCCATGATTTTCGGGCTGTTGCTTGGCCGTTTGCATGGCAAATACGATGGAAACGCCCACGATAAACAGGAAAGACGGAAACACCAAATCGGCCAGGGTGCAGCCGTTCCAGGCGGCGTGTTCTAACGGAGGGTAGATGTGACCCCAGTCGCCCGGGTTATTTACCAGGGTCATAATCATTACGGTAAGACCCCGAAAAACATCGAGCGATTGCAGGCGCGAAGAGGTATTAGTCATGTTCGAAGCGGTTAGTAAGGCTTAAATATAGTAGTATTTAAGTGAACCGCTCAGCCCATAACCAACACCCGCATTTATTTTTTCTTGAAATCGTAAGGAGCGTATTCCACAAAATCAGACACTTTTATCCGTACACCCGTTACTTTATTGTTTTGAACGGTAAACGGAAAAACCGTGCGCCCGAAGGTTGGGTCCGAAAAGGTCGCATAAAAACGGTTGCCGCCCAATGGCTGCAGGCGGGCAAACATTTTAGGGTGATGCTCAAAGCGTACGTCCAAATCGTTAGCATCGCCTTTGGTAATGGTAAGGTTACCATACAACTCATTGCTGTATTTGCCGGTGTACTCATCCAGGCTAAGCGCCGGGCGGGGGTTAAGCAGTGTACTGTCGCGCCAGGCTTTTTCTTGCTGCAATACGCGTTGCTGGCTGTTACGTACTACGTTTAAAGCCGTATTGCTATGGTTTACAAATGGGCGTTTAAGGTAAGCATCAATAATGTCCAGGTTAACGGTTTCAATCAGGTTGTTCTGGTCGGTGTTAGTTAAAATAACAATGCCCAGGTTTTGGTCGGGTACCAGCGTTACCGACGATACAAAGCCGTTTACCCCACCGGTATGCATCACCATACGGTGGCCTTCGTAACCCTTTAAAAACCAACCTAGGCCGTACGCCGTAAAGCCGCCTTCTTCGTCGCTGCCTACCAAATCCTGCGGTTGGCGGGTAGCCCGGATGGCTGCTGCAGGAATAATTTCTTTAGGGCCAACCTTGCCATTATTGAGTAAGGCCATTACCCACTTGCTCATATCGGTAGCTGATGAGCTGATGCTGGCCGCAGGGGCCAGGTTATCAATCTGAGGGTAGGGTATAGCGGTCAACCGGCCATCCACCAGCGTATGTGCCGCCGATTTATTAAACGAGGTAGCCAGGCTGGCCGATAAAGCCACCGTGCTGCTCATCCCCAAAGGGGATAAAATAGTTTCTTTGATATAGTCTTCCCATGGTTTGCCTGCTGCTTTGCCAATTACTTCGCCTGCGGTTAAAAAGGCAGCATTAGTATAGCCCCAGCGACTCCTGAAGGGGTACATGGCTTTAATGCGGCTCATGCGCTCCATTACGTCTTTGCGGGTAAGGTCGCTGGTCCAGTAAATAAAATCGCCCTGAAAGGTGCCAAAGCCAATACGGTGGCAAAGCAAATCGCGCAGGGTTACCATGTCGGTAGCGTCTTTGTTGTTCAGTTTAAAATCGGGCAGGTATTTGGTTACCTTATCATCTAACTGCAGCTTGTTTTGCAGTTGCAGTATGGCCATGGCCGTAGCGGTAAAGGCCTTGGTGTTGCTGCCAATCATAAACAGGGTATTCTCGTCTACCTTGGTAGCCAGGCCCAGTTCTTTAATACCGTAGCCCTTGCGCAAAATAATACGCCCGTCTTTCACAACACAAATGGCAGCACCCGGCACCCGCCAGTTGGTCAGGGCCTTATTGAGGTAGTTATCCAGGCTATCGGTAATAAAGCGGCTGCGGTTGGCGTTTTGGGCCCATGTAAATTGGTGCAGCAGGCAGCAGATGAATAAGAGGTATAATTTTTTCATAAAAAGGCATTAACCGCTAATTGTATTAAAGTATTATTTTAACGCAATTTTTCAGGCTGCATTACACCAGCAAGCCTGTGTAATTTTAATAATTTTATTGATATGAACATGAAATTTTGCCAACGGGTTTTGGTTGTTTTGTTTTCGGCAGGTACCATGCTGATACAAAGCCCCGTAAAGGCACAAGGCTTGCAGTGGGCCGCTGATGGTTACCACTATTACCGGGCAGTTAACGGAGAAATTGCCGAACTCGACATCCGCGATGCGGCCAAAAAAAATGTACTGGTTGACCGTGCTGCGCTAACACCGGCAGGCAAGTCGGCTATTGCCGTAAGGCGCTTCTTTTTTTCGGACGACAGGCAAAAGGTGCTGATTAACACCAATACCCGCCGCGTTTGGCGCCAGGATACCCGGGGAGATTACTGGGTGTACGACATCAAAACCAAAGCATTGACCCAGTTAGGTAAAGGCAAGCCCGAAGCATCGCTGATGTTTGCCAAAATATCGCCCGATGGTACCAAGGCTGCTTATGTAAGCGGGCACAATATTTATGTAGAAGACCTGGCCAGCGGTGCCATTAAACCTTTAACTACCGATGGCACAGCCCGGATGATTAACGGTACCTTTGACTGGGCCTACGAAGAAGAATTTGATTGCCGCGACGGTTTCCGATGGTCGCCGGATAGCCGCAATGTGGCTTACTGGCAAATTGATGCCACCAAGATCAGGAATTACCTGATGCTGAACACTACCGATTCGGCTTACTCGTTTACGGTGCCGGTAGAGTACCCGGTATCTGGTACCGACCCAAGCTCGTGCAAAATTAAAGTAGTGAACGTAAACGATAGTAAAACCATCAACGTAAATGTACCGGGTGATGCCATACAGCACTATATTCCGCGGATGGAGTGGGCCGGCAACGGTAACGAGCTGGTGCTGCAGCAACTGAACCGCGCACAAAACGAAAGCAAAATTTACATCTGTAATATATCAAGCAATGCCTCGCGAATAATTTACCAGGAGGCCGACAAAGCCTGGATTGATGCCAAAAACGACCCAATAGGCTGGGACTGGATTGAGAAAGGTAAAAAGTTTATCTGGCTGAGCGAAAAAGACGGCTGGCGCCATGCCTACAGCATTGATCGCTTTGGCCAAACCAAACTGTTAACCAAAGGCAACTATGATGTGGTAGACATTAACCTGATTGACGAAACCAACGGTTTTATCTACTTTATGGCATCGCCCGAAAATGCTACCCAGCGTTACCTGTACCGGGTAAAACTAAGCGGTGGCCCTTTGCAGCGTGTATCGCCGGCTAACCAGCCGGGCACCCACCGTTATGATATTGCGCCTAACGGTTTAGTGGCTATCCACTCGTTTAACAATAGCTACACTGCACCAGCCACCGAAACCATCAGTTTGCCTGCGCACCAGCCGCTTAATGGGCAACCTACCACGATTAAAGTCGACCCATCGGCCGTGAAAAATAGGCCGGAGTTTTTTACCGTGAAGACCGAGGATGGCGTAAGCATGGACGGCTGGATGATGAAACCTGCCAACTTTGACCCCTCTAAAAAATACCCTATTGTATTTTACGTATACGGCGAACCGGCTTCGCAAACTGCTGCTGATACGTATGGTGCAGGTTATAACCGCGAATATGCCGGCAACATGATGAACGATGGGTACATTTATGTATCGATGGATAACCGCGGGTCGCCGGTGCCTAAGGGCCGCGAGTGGCGCAAGTCTATTTACCGCAACATTGGTATCCTGAATGTGCGCGACCAGGCCATGGCTGCTAAAGAATTGTTTAAGCGTAATGCCTTTATTGATACCTCGCGCGTGGCCGTTTGGGGCTGGAGCGGTGGCGGCTCATCAACCCTTAACCTGATGTTCCAATACCCGGAGATTTATAAAACCGGTATTGCCGTTGCTGCCGTAGGTAACCAGTTAACTTACGACAATATTTACCAGGAGCGCTACATGGGCGTACCTATTGACGAAGAAAGCCGCTCGTACTTCATCAAAGGATCGCCGGTTACGTACGCTAAAAACCTGCGTGGCAACCTGCTGTACGTACACGGTACCGGCGACGATAACGTGCACTACAACAACGCCGAGCAGCTGATTAACCAGTTGGTAAAATACAACAAGATGTTCCAGCTGATGTCGTATCCTAACCGTTCGCACGGTATTTACGAAGGCGAAGGCACCAGCCAGCACCTACAGGCCACCTATACCAAATTCCTGCGCGAACACTGCCCTCCAGGCGCCAGATAAGCATAATGTATTCATAAACACGAAGAGCTTCCTTAAAGGAGGCTCTTTGTGTTTTAAGTTATTAGGTGATTCAGTTACTAAGTTATTCGGTTATCAGTTATTGAGTCTTAAATCAAATTATCTTTTCCCATCAGCGTAATCAAAAAGAAATCAATGAAATCACTCTTCAATCAGCGAAATCACCAATCTTGAGCCACCCAGACAAGTAAATTGAGCCTTGCAGGTAATTAATGATTTTGTAGTTGCCTCATCTTTGTAATGTTAAAACACAAAAAGTCAACTATGAAAACTATCGAAAAAATTAATTTAGGGCAAAACGGCCCGCTGGTGAGTAAACTGGGGCTGGGCTGTATGCGCATGTCGTCTATCTGGGGCGGACCAACGCCTGATGAAACCGAGAGCATCGCCACCATTCACGAGGCGCTGGATAACGGTATTAACTTTTTAAATACTGGCGACTTTTACGGGGCCGGACACAACGAAATGCTGATTGGCCGGGCCATTAAACACCGCCGTGATGAGGCTTTTATCAGCGTAAAATTCGGCGCTATATTTCATAACGGGCATTGGCTGGGTATGGACTTGCGCCCGCTGTCTATCAAAAACTTTATCAACTACTCGCTTACCCGTTTGGGGATAGAGACCATTGATTTGTATCAGCCCAGCCGCATGGATGGCAGCGTACCGGTCGAGGATATTATTGGCACCGTGGCCGACCTGATTAAAGAAGGCAAGGTGCGCCATTTAGGGGTATCAGAAATTACGCCCGACCAGTTGCGCCAGGCCCATGCCGTACACCCGGTTACCGCGCTCGAAATTGGCTACTCGCTGGCCGACCGCCAGATTGAGCACGATTTGCTACCCACCGCTAAAGAGTTAGGCATCGGCGTAATAGCCTTTGCCAATACCGCCGAAGGTTTGCTGAGCGGCGATATGAAAGCCCCGCTACCCGAAAACAGCTACCAAAGCCATTTTCCGCGCTTTCAGGGTGATAATCTGGTGAAAAACCTGGAAAAAGTAGAGGTGTTAAAGCAGCTGGCGCAGCAAAAAGGCGTAACGCCTACTCAACTGGCTATTGCCTGGGTTAATGCACAAGGCCAGCACATCATGCCGCTGGTAAGCATGAGCCGCCGCAGCCGCCTGCCCGAAAACATCGAGGCCATGCACCTTACCTTTACACCCCAGGAACTGAATACTTTAAACACTACTTTTGCACCGGGCGCCATTGTGGGCGGCACTTATTTACAACGCTAAAAATGACCAGTCCAGCAGAGATATTACCGGGGGTGATTTTTTATTCGTACCTCTCGGCCGAACGGAAAGAGAAGGTTTGCTTTTGGAACCACCCCACGCTGGTATTTCAGGTGTCGGGCCGGTTTACCATGGAAACTGTGGGGCAAACCATTACCATGACCGGCGGCGATGTGCTGCTGATTGGCAAAAACCAGGCGGGTACGCTTATTAAAACGCCGCTGCCTGGCGCTAACTACGAAACCATTGTAATATCGCTGCAGGAAGACCTGATGCGTAAAATAGCGCTGGAAGAAAAAATAGAGGCGGACCGCAAGTATATTGGTCCGCCTAATTTGTTGATACCAGTGAACGAGTTTTTGCAGGGGTACTTTCAATCCATTGTGCCTTATGCCCGCAGCTCGGGCGCGGCCATGACCGACGAGATGGGTATTTTGAAGGTGAAAGAAGGGGTGAAGCTGTTACTGTTGGCCATGCCTGCCCTGCGCAACTTTTTGTTCGACTTTTCGGAACCGCATAAAATAGACCTCGAAAAGTTTATGCTGCGCAATTTTCATTTTAACCTGCCGGTCGAAAAGTTTGCCCAGCTTACCGGGCGTAGCCTGGCCGGCTTTAAGCGCGACTTCCAGAAAACGTTTGCCATGGCACCCCGCCAATGGCTGCAGGATAAACGCCTTACCGAAGCCCGCCGCCTCATCGAACACCAGCACCGCAAACCCACCGCCATTTACCTCGATCTCGGCTTCGAAAGCCTCTCGCATTTTTCGCATTCGTTTAAGAAGAAGTTTGGGAAAGCGCCGACGGAGTGGGGGTGAAAACATATCAGATGGAGCTTTTTAATAAAAGTTTAAGAACGTTAGAATTTATGTTAGAATTATCAATAAAAAACTATTGCTTTTAAATAAGGGAAACATTCCGAAAAAGATATTTGAGTTTATACAGTTTTTCAACAAAGATTTATAGAAGCGGTAAAAGATTTTAATTTTACTGAATGAGGTTGGATAGTATTTTAAAGCTAATAAGAAAAGAAGATGTAGCAATTTGGATCGGTGCTGGCTTTTCAATGTATGCAGGATTCCCATCGGGTGCTCAATTACAAACCAAATTAATGGATGAGTTATCTGAGGATGAAAAAGCACAACTCGGCTCTGCTCCTTCATTACGTCAAACGGCAGGCGCTTTAGTTGCTTTGCAAAACGGATCGCGGAATACACTTAATAGAGTATTGCGAAAAGAGTTTGATCGTAAGCCGGAGGCAACTCATTTACATGAAATGTTGAGTCGCATTCCTCACTTTAAGCAAATCATTACAACCAATTATGATTCTTTGATTGATGGTAGCTATGCCCATCGCGCTGTTATAGTCAGAACGGGAAGAGACGTGCCGGATATTGAAGTGGGTTTGCCAATCATTTACAAGCCCCATGGAGATTTGAGTAATATGGGGGGTATCGTCATAACTGATGATGACTATGCTAAATTCCAAACTATAGATTTAAAAGATGCCTTTTGGAGTTCCCTCTTAAATGTTTTTGCAACAAAAACTTTATTGTTCCTTGCTTATGGCTTTGAAGATGAAAACGTCTGGTCTTGGATTGATGTTGTAGATAGGGTTGTTGGCGATAACCGTAAGCAACGCTTTTTGGTTGCACCCAACTGGCCCGAATTGAAGAGGAAAAAATTGGAGCAGCGAAAAATCGAGTATATTGATATGAATGCTGACAGTTTTTTAAATAGACTGGATGAAACATTAAAGCTAAATCTTGCCGCTGATTTAGAAAATAGAACAGTATCTCAAGATACTTTTAATCAGTATATGCAACTTCATGACTTCAACTCCGTCATCAGTAATGAAGGTGGTGAGCCTAAGTTAAGTAGTCTTAGCCGCCCCAACGGATTAAGTAAGCAAAAAATTAATTTTACAATCTCAGATGAGAAAATTGCTAAGCAAATAAATCGATTGGTAAATGAGGGTATTGGCAAAAAGGTGTCAATACCATTACAAAGCCTAGCAAGCCTTGAATATTTTGTAGAAGATTTTAAAATGAATCTTGGCCTTAATAACATTTCGGAGTTAGTTGTAATGACGCTGCCTAACAAAAGAAGCTGTGCTATAGATTTACCTGAAGATGATATCTACATAGAAAATTTCAACTTAGAAATAATCAAAATCAGTGATAAGAAGATTAAGATAGAAGCTGAAATAGATACATTCGGATTTATTGTAAAATTTGATTTTATAAAAAATGGCTTTGAGGTAAATCTTAATTTAAAAAATCCAAAGGTGCTTCCATCCACTAATAAAGGGATTAAGATATTTACAGCGCTGGCTATGTATTATACTGGAAGAAAAGCTATAGCATTCGTTGATGGTGTTAAGTACGATATAACAGCAGAAAAAATAAATGTAGAGCCAACATATTTTAAGGAAATGTTAAACTTCTTCCAAAATTTAAGAGTACTCGAAAAAGCTTTTGAAATACGTTTCGAAGGTTCTGTCGCCGATTATTCACCATCTGTGCTTGCCCATGCAGAGCATTTAGCTAATATTGTAAAGAATGGTATGCATGAAGTAGCTTTAGATAATCCTTTTCTTCTAAAGATAAAATTCTATGAGTCCTTAAAGCAAATCCCTCCAGGAGGAACGCTTGTTTTTGAAGCTAATAAAAAGGTTACAGGCAAGCTTCTAGGAAAGGATTTGGATTTTGGTGACTCAGGAATTGAAATTACCGATCCCATTATCTCGGTCGATCCTGAATCAGATAAGATTTGGATTGTTAAAAGCGAGACAAAAAAATATAGAATACGCTATGATAAGCTAACGCCTTTTAAGGATCTTAAAAAAATCCAATGATATTAATTGCTCAAGAGTAAGTTCAGTCATTCAACAACGACAAGTTTTCATACTTACTTCTGATATCAACAAAATATTACAAGTGTTTCAAATTGCAAGAAAACTCAACATAATATTGTTGCCAGTAAGCTGTTCAAAGCTCTTATTTAAACAGCTTACTAAATTACGTTATTAAAGTCACGACTCATTTACAAAGAACAATCTGTGTTACCGATTATTTGTTTAAGATAACAAAAGTGTTATAATATCGGGAGAGGATTACAACAATGAAAAATAATTTAATAAGTTTTCTCTATTGCTAACTTGACTTTTCTAGCAAACTGCTCTGCTTCATTCTCTGTAATAATGGTAACTTTAATATCATCATCGCTTTGAGAAAGAGTGTCTTTAATAAAAGAGCTTAATTGCTCGTTCGTTTTTGGAGATGTTGTCAGAAAATAAAGATTTATTTTTTCTTTAGAAGACTCAAGTTCTTTAATTATTCCAGACCACTTGTAGACTTTGTTTTTGATAGCATCATCTTTTTTTAGATCAAACGATAGGCTTTGATAGCAGTTCCAAACTCCGTTTTTCCACGCTTTGTCAAATGTAATTTTATCATTGTCGGTTTTAACCGTATGATCTTTAAGTCTTGCTGTAATTCCTAATTTATCAAAATGAGTTTTGTAAACTTTATTCCAAGCGTAAGCATCGGTATGAATCTCTTTATGAGGGTCTGCTGTATATTTGTCAACTAAGCGATCATATAAATCATCAAGAGCTTTTTGTGGATCGAGGTCCAGCGCCTTTTTTGATTCAGAAACATATAATGCGCTGTCATCAGGAATCAAAATTTTATTGGTAATCTCAGTTAAGCCAAACTTATTTGACGCCTGCTTGAAATTACTAGAATTAAAAAATATTAGATCTAGATTGACAGATCGTATTGCTTTTTGAAAATGTTTTAACGTGCTAAGCAAAAAATAGCCATTAAATTCTTCAAAAAAGCTGGAAATTCGGCTAAACCTAGACAGTATCTTAGTATCTAGGAAACGACTTTCCGGTTCATATAATATGACGCCAACATTAACAAATTCTCCTGTTGTCCGATCATGAAGATATCTTATAATTTGATACTCAAATGTTTTCATAATAGTATCCGATTTAGCTCATTCGCAAACAAATCCGCATTTGAAATTAGTTGACTTATATAAATTTTTATATCACCAGCTTGGGCAGTTAACCAGTCGGCAGGTAGAATGGTTTCAATTTTGTTCCAGAAAGAGTCGTCTATGAATTTTAATTTTTCTTGGAATTTTGAAAAATCAAACTGTTTACCTTTAATTCTGACAAAGCAAAAATTATCTCTTATCCAAGTTAAATCCTGTTCTCTAATCGTCCAAGGTTCTGGATTTCTTAAAAAAGGAATCTCCAAAGTAAATCCAAACGCTAGTTCATGATCAAATATTAAAATTTCATCTCCATTGGTCAAAAAATTGGGCTTTTCTAATCGACGATCTGCATTGCTAATCATAATGTCGAAAGCATATAGATCTATTAATTTTGATTCTAATTCAGAATTAATTTGTTGATCTTTTAAAACGGGAAAATACCCTGTTTTGTATTCGTTTCCAAAATTAAAGCCCAAGCTATTTGATGCAATATGAAAGTTTTCATCGCCTCGCATTGTTTCGACAAAAGCATCAGAGATATGTATAAGTACTGGTTCAGGAACAATGAAATCAAGTTCACGCGCCATAAGCGCAGCGATAAGTTCCCTTGCACTTGCTTCGGGAGACATCCGGGGGGATGTAATAAATTTTACAACGTAATCTGATTTTGTTCCAGTTTGCATACAGATACCTGTCACAATTTGTGGAAGTGTGGTACCAGTCCGCAAAATATTTCCAGCAGCAACAGCTTCAACGGTAGGTAAAAAATAATCTGGATGTGATAGTTTAAGCACTTAAAATCGCGATAATAACAAATATATGAAAATTACATAATATGTAAGTGAGGAGATTTTATGTTATGTGTTTTTATAAATCTGACACATACTCTTGTTTTTTTTCTTTTTATATACAATGCTTTAATTAAGCTAGCTTATAATTATTAATTGTCATCAAGGGAAAACATTTTCAAATTAATAACAATGAAAAAAATTATCTATTGATGACTAATCATTGCATAATCAAATAACATGAAAACTAGAATACAAATGTTAAATAATTCTTCTATACCGGCGCGAGTATCTTGAACAAGGTAAAGCGATGAATACTCGTTCCTTAAAAGAACTCCCCCCCCAAACAAAAAAAGCGCTTACATCAATGATGTAAGCGCTTTTTGCGGAATGGACGGGACTCGAACCCGCGACCCCATGCGTGACAGGCATGTATTCTAACCAGCTGAACTACCACTCCTCCCGTTTGGGAATGCAAATATAGAAATTGGACGGCAGTAAGCAAAAATTATTTCAACTTTTTCTGAAATAATTAAGCTACCGTGCCTTCTTTCAGTTTCTCGGCGTTTTCGGCAAACTGCAGCGATTCCATAATCTCCTGTAAATCACCGTTCATTACGTTGGGCAGGTTGTAAATGGTTAAACCAATGCGGTGCTCGGTAACCCGGCCCTGCGGATAATTATAGGTACGCACCTTGGCCGACCGGTCGCCGGTAGATACCATGGTTTTACGTTTTTTAGAGGTTACCTCCAGGTGTTTCTGCAATTCTACCTCATAAATACGCGAACGTAATACCTGTAAAGCCTTGTCGTAGTTTTTGAGCTGCGATTTCTGGTCCTGGCACTGGGCCACAATACCGGTAGGGATGTGCGTTAAACGCACGGCCGAATACGTGGTGTTTACCGACTGTCCGCCCGGGCCCGAAGCACAGAACAAATCCTTACGGATATCGCTCACTTTTAAATCAATATCAAACTCATCAGCCTCGGGCAATACCACTACCGATGCGGCCGAGGTATGTACACGGCCCTGGGTTTCGGTATCGGGCACGCGCTGCACCCGGTGTACGCCCGATTCGTATTTCAAGGTACCGTAAGCATCTTCGGCGTTTACGTTAAACACAATCTCTTTATAACCGCCCGAGGTACCCTCGGTGTAATCCACCAGTTCAGTACGCCAGCCCATACGCTCGCAATAACGCATATACATGCGGTACAAGTCGCCGGCAAAAAGGGCGGCCTCGTCGCCACCGGTACCACCGCGAATCTCCACAATAGCAGGGCGCGCATCTTCCGGATCTTTCGGAATCAGCATCAAACGGATTTCTTCTTCTTTCTCTTCGCGCTGGGCAATCAGTTCGTCTAGTTCCATTTTAGCCATCTCACGAAAGTCTTCGTCTTTTTCGGTAGCTAAAATTTCTTTGTTGGCGTCTATATTGCTCATGATGTTGGCGTAAATCTTATACTGATCTACAATAACACCCAAATCTTTATACTCTTTATTGAGCTGGGCAAAACGTTTCATGTCAGCCATGGCATCCGGGCTGCTTAATTCGTTTTCAACGGTTTGCCAGCGGTCTCTGATCGCTTCTAATTTATCTAACATGGTATATCTATCTCCTCGGCGTGGTTGCAGCGCTGTTTCGGGCAAAATAAAAATATGTCCCGGAGCAACTCTCTGCAAAAAATTTCACAAAAATACGCAAACTCATGCAAAATTTTGCATATAAGTGAATACAGTAAGTAAGCCTGAAGTAAAATGATATACTGAGTTTCAGTAGGTAACCTTATAAAACACAAAATTGCTTATACGCTCTGCAATTTCGTTTTAGCAGGTCCATCTAAAGCCAAAACAGGCTCACCAACTTCTGACATCTGGGCTCCGTTCTTACTCCTATTTAGATTACTCGTATAAGTTGTTGATAATAAGTAGTTTTTGTCAATCCAGCGTCACACGGTATTCGTTATGTTATAATAAACCAACTTACTGAGGATCTAATTAATAACATTTATTATGGAAACATTACCACAAGAAGAAACCCTTCGTGAAAATATGGCCCGCCGGTCTTTTTTACGCTATGCCGGTATTGGGGTTGCCGCTGGTACCATCGCCATGGCCAGTGCATGTAAAAAAGACAAAAACAACAATTCATCAAACGTTATCGATATCGGTTCGGGCGATGTAGGCATCCTGAACTATGCCTATGCGCTGGAGCAGTTAGAAGCTGCGTTTTATGTACGTGTAGCTGCTTCTCCTTATGCTAACATCACCGCTACCGAGACTGCGCTGTTAACCGACATCCGCGACCACGAAGTAGCCCACCGCGAGTTTTTTAAAGCTGCCTTAGGTGGTAATGCCATCATGGGTTTAACCGTAGATTTTACCGCCATCAACTTTGCCGATCGTACCAGCGTATTAAACACTGCTAAAGCTTTCGAAGATTTAGGTGTTGCTGCTTACAACGGTGCAGGTTATTTAATTAAAGATGCTGGTTACTTAACATTGGCCGGTAAAATTGTATCGGTAGAGGCCCGTCACGCGGCTTACATCCGTAACCTGATCAGCCCTGGTAGCTATGCAGATAATACTGTGGTAGACAATAACGGTTTGGATAAAGTAATGCCGATTGCCCAGGTTTTGCCAACAGCTAACATGTTCTTGAGTACCAAGGTGAGTGCTAACAATTATGGTTACAACATTTAATCTGTCTTTATCATGAATTTTTTCAATATCATATCAGAAATAGAAAAAGTAGATCCGGAATTTCAGGACAGAGTAAGTCCGCGCCGTGCTGCTATTAAAAATATTACCAGCTTTGGTTCGAAAGTAGCCGTAGCCGCTTTACCATTCGCTGTTAGCGTGTTGTTTAAAAAAGCGTATGGCCAAACTGCAACTGTAGGTGTTAACGATGTATTAAACTACGCGTTAAAACTGGAGTACCTGGAAGCTGCCTTTTACAACCAGGGCGTTGCCGCAACTGCTTTAAACATCCCTGCGGCCGATAAAGCATACCTGACTACAGCACAGGGCCACGAAAACCAACACGTTGCATTTTTACAAGGGATTTTGGGTTCGGCTGCGGTAAAACCCGCTGCATCTTACGATTTTACTGCTAAAGGTACTTTTCCGACGGTATTTACCAATTACGATACCTTCCTGGCGGTTGCTCAGGCTTTAGAAGATACCGGTGTGCGTGCTTACAAAGGACAGGCGCCTAACCTGTTAGGTAATCAAACCGTATTATCTGCTGCATTGGCTATCCACTCGGTTGAGGCCCGTCATGCTTCGGCCGTTCGCCAAATCCGCAGATCAAGAGGTGTTAATATTAAACCTTGGATTTCGGGTAGCGCTTCAATGGCTAATGATACCGGTATTTCTGCCGTAGACGGTAACTACGCCGGCGAAAATAACGTGATGCAAGGTGGCCTGGATGTTACCAAACTGCCAGCAGTAAGTGGTACTACATCTATCACTGCCGCTATTGAAAGCTTTGACGAGCCGTTAACTATGGCTCAGGTAGTAGCGCTGGTTGCACCTTTTGGTGTATCATAGTATTTACTAACCGCCCCTCATATAAAAAACAACGCCATTCCTGTACAGGAATGGCGTTGTTTTTTATAACCTATTTTGAATTTATGCAACGGTGTTTTGAACAACCGGCGCCTCTTGTTCAAAATAGCAAAGCTGCACGGTGCCATTTTGCATTACGGCGTAAGAGTTACTAAAAATCCACTCGCCCAGGTTTACATATTTACTACCGGCCGATAGGTCAATCACCATCGGGATGTGGCGGTGGCCAAAAATAAAGTAGTCGTAATGTGCGGTTTTAAGTACATCGCGGGCAAAGCTTACCAGCCATTCATTTTCAAACAGCTTTTGCTCTTGCCCGTCGGCATTAGCCAAACGGCTATGCTGCGACCACCGGTTGGCAATACCTACGCCCAAATTAGGGTGCAGGCGCTCAAACATCCACTGGCACAAAGGGCTGCGGAATATTTTTTTGAGCATTTTGTATTTATTATCGCCGGGCCCAAGGCCGTCGCCATGGTGCAGGTATAATTTTTTACCCTGCCGCTCTAAAATCAATTCATCACTGATGATGGTAGCGTTGAGTTCTTTCACAAAGTAGTCAAACATCCACATGTCGTGGTTGCCTTTAAACAGGTACAGCTTTATACCGCTATCTACCAGTTCGGCCAGTTTACCCAAAAAACGGATGTAGCCGCGCGGAACTACCGTTTTATACTCAAACCAAAAATCAAATACATCACCTACCAAAAACAGCTCGTGTGCATCGTGCTTAATGCTGTCTAGCCAGCGCACTATACGGGCTTCGCGGTCGCGGCTGCTTTGGTAGCCCAACGCACCCAAGTGAATATCAGAGGCAAAGTATATTTTATTTCGGGCTGTCATCAATCCTCAAAAGTAGGGTTTTAAGGCCAAACCTTAAAGTGCAGGCTATTAAAGGCAGCCGGTAATTTTAGTAAGTTTGCCGCAGCCTGGCGCTAAGCAAACTCATAAATGATTAAATACCTATACCTGCTTTTATTAACACTGGTTGTTGGGTCGTGTAAAAAAAGCGGCATACGCCCGGCTACCGCACCTAAGGCGTTTACCAACGTTGTTATTTTGGGTAACAGCATTACTTACTCAGAGCGCAATACGGCTATTGGCTGGAACGATAGCTGGGGCATGGCAGCCAGCAGCCGCGAAAATGATTATGTGCATTTGCTAAGCGAAAAATTCGGGCAGGCAGATTCATTAGCCCGGGTGCGTGCGCTTAATATTGCGGCATTTGAGCTAAATTATAAGCAGTATGATTTCAACAACTACCTCCGCGCCTACCGCACATTGAAGCCCGATTTGTTGATATTGCGCATTGGTGAAAACGTACAGCAGGCAGGTTTTGATGCCGCAATGTTTCAGCAACGCTATAGCGATTTAATTAGTTATTTTAAAAATGGTAACCCTAATTTAACGGTATTGTCGGTAAGCTCATTTTGGCCCGACAGGCGGTATGCCAGCGCCGAGATGCAAAAGCACGAGCCATATTTATCGCTCGAACCGCTGGGGTTCGACGTTACCAATTATGCTTT
This sequence comes from Mucilaginibacter sp. CSA2-8R, assembly GCF_038806765.1. Lineage (NCBI taxonomy): Bacteria > Pseudomonadati > Bacteroidota > Sphingobacteriia > Sphingobacteriales > Sphingobacteriaceae > Mucilaginibacter > Mucilaginibacter sp. CSA2-8R. The sequence continues at coordinate 128,357 of NZ_CP152389.1, forward strand.
TGACCGGCTTAATGTTGACCAGTCTGTTAAAGGGCACCCCGGCGATAAGGGGATGCAGGCCATTGCCGATATGATTTGGCAGAAGCTGCAAGAAATAAAAAGGTAATCAGTTTAGCATCTATCTAAAAGCATCGTTGTTTTTAAGATTTCGGCTTGTATACTTTAAATGCCGTTTTTTTATATTTTTGTTTTTATGGCAGCAATCAGTATCAGTAATAAAGACTGGCCCCGTGTTAAAATCAAATTAAAGCGTAAATACCGGGAGCTTACCGATGAGCAATTGCAATATACCGAAGGGCAGGAAGACAGCTTGATTAGTAAGCTGGCTACCCTGGTAAACCGCGATCAGGATTACGTGGTATTTACCCTTAAAAAGGCGCTGGTAAATATTGACAACAACCGCTTGTAAAATTTTAGTGCCCTTCTGCTAAAACAGGAGGGTTTTTCATATATTTATATATCTGTCTAATTTACAGCTATATTAAAAGCCAAATGAGTGTAAAGCAAATTTACCGTAGAGCGGGTGTGATAGTTGGTGGCGCATTACTGGCTACCGGTGTGTGGAGCTTTAGCGACGATCTTTTTCAGATATCAAAAAACCTGGATGTTTTTGCGTCGGTATATAAAGAGGTTAATTTAAATTATGTAGATGACATTAACTCGGCCCAAATGGTTAAAACCGGGGTTGATGCCATGCTGAACGGTTTAGACCCTTATACCGAGTTTGTACCCGAATCGGAAATTGAAGATTATAAACTGCATTATGTAAGCACGCAGTATGGCGGTATTGGTACCGGCATATTTTCGCGCAATGGCAAAGTGTATGTTTCTGAGGTGTTTGAGGGTTTCCCGGCACAAAAGGCCGACATCCGCGCCGGCGACCAGGTTATTAAAATTAACGATATTGAGCTTACCAGCCGTAACGGCGACCAGGTGAGCCAACTGCTTAAAGGCAGTAAGGGCGCTGGTGTTAAGCTAACTGTTAAACGCGGCGACGAGCAGATTGAAAAAAGCCTGGTGCGCGAAGAAATAAAGCAGCCTAACGTATCTTATTTTGGTATGGTAGAAGGCAACATGGGCTATATTAAGCTGGATAAGTTTTTAGAAAACTCGGCCGATGAAGTTACTGCAGCTTTAACCAGCATCAAAAAAAATAACCCTAACGGTATCATCCTTGACTTACGCTCAAACGGCGGCGGTATTTTGCAGGAGGCGGTAAAAATTGTGAACCTGTTTGTACAGCGTGATGTAGAAGTGGTATCGCAAAAAGGAAAGATTAAAGAAAAGAATTTTACTTACCGTACCGTAAATGCACCATTAGAGCCTAACCTGCCTTTGGTAGTATTAGTCAACGGCCGTTCGGCTTCGGCTTCCGAAATTGTGGCCGGTTCGCTGCAGGATCTGGATCGTGCTATTGTTATTGGCCAGCGCAGTTATGGTAAGGGGTTGGTGCAGCAAACGTTTAGCTTGCCCTACAGCAGTTTGGTTAAGATAACTATTGCTAAATACTTTATCCCATCGGGCCGTTGCGTGCAAGCGCTTGATTATGCCCACCGTAAAGATGATGGCAGCGTTTTAAAAATGGCTGATTCATCATTGCACGAATATAAAACCCGTGCAGGCCGTTCGGTTTATGATGGCAGCGGTGTTTATCCGGATATTGCTATTAAACAAGAGCGCTTTGCCGACATCACCCAAACGCTGGTAGGCAAATACCTTATTTTTGATTATGCCAGTTTGTACCGCAATACTCATCCTAAAATAAACCCGGCTAAAAATTTTAATTTAAGTGATGAAGATTATGCCGACTTTGTAAAATACTTATCGGGTAAAAATTACAGCTACAGCACTGCCAGCGAAAAAATACTGTCGGCCTTAAAAACCGAAGCCTCTAAAGACAAGCAATTTTCTGAATTGCAGCCCGAATTAGAGGCACTCAGAAATAAACTCTCCAGTACTAAAAAGAATGATCTGCAGGTGCACAAGGCCGAAATTAAACAAGTACTCGAAAACGAAATAGCTTCGCGCTATTATTTTGAAAAGGGACGTTACGAGGCCAATTTTAAGTATGATAATGAGTTGGCGCAAGCCGTAAAAACCATGCAGGATAAAATTCAGATTGCCGCTATTTTAAAAGGAGAAGGGGTATACAAAGTTATTGGCAAACCGCAACTTACGCTGGCTGCTGCCAAGCCTGCTGATGATAGCGATAAGCATTAATCGCTAAAATTGAAATTGTAACCAAACAGATACAAATCATTTTTTAAACTTTGGGGCAGTAATGATTGTCATATTATCAAATTATTAGATACTATGAAAAAGATCATCATTGCAGCAGCTATTTTAGTAAGTGGCTTTGCATTTAATAACACAGCAGAAGCACAAGTAAGAGTAAATGTAAACATTGGCAGCCAGCCAGACTGGGGCCCTACAGGGTATGATTATGTAAACTATTACTACATGCCTGATATTGATGCTTATTACTCAGTACCCGACCGTGAGTATATCTACTATAATAACAATCGTTGGGTACATGCACGTAATCTGCCATCACGTTTCGGCAACTTTGACCCTTATAACAGCTACAAAGTAGTAATTAACGACCGTAACCCTTGGGAGCGCAACAATGTATACCGCACCCGTTATGCGCAATACCGCGGTCGCCATGACCAGGTAATTATAAAAAATGCCAAAATCAAATATAAAGGCGATAACGGCCGTCACAACGGCTGGGATAAAGGCCCTGGTCGTGGTAACGGACGCGGTAACGATCATGATCGCGGCCGTGGCCACGGAAAATGGAACTAATGCAATTAAAATATATAAAAAGAGAAAGCCGCTTATTGTAAGCGGCTTTCTCTTTTTATGCTATTATGTAAAGTGTATTAGCCGTGTAAAGCAATTACTTAACAGGGTTATAGTCAACACCCATGTTGGCAAACATAAAGGCCCATTTATCAGTTTCCTGCCCAATGATTTGTGCAGTAGAACGGCCGGCGCCATGCCCGGCATTGGTTTCTATGCGGATTAGTGCAGGTGCAGGGCCTTGCTGATATTCTTGCAAACGCGCAGCAAACTTAAACGAGTGAGCTGGTACTACACGGTCGTCATGGTCGGCAGTGGTTACCAGGGTAGCCGGATAGCTCGCCGTTTTTAATGCATGATAAGGCGAGTAATGATATAGGTAATTAAACATTTCCTCACTTTCTTCAGCCGTGCCATAATCATAAGCCCAGCCGGCGCCTGCAGTAAATTTGTTATAACGTAGCATATCTAATACTCCCACCGCCGGGAAGGCTACTTTGCACAAATCGGGGCGTTGGGTAATGGTGGCGCCCACCAGCAGTCCGCCGTTAGAGCCGCCGGCAATGGCCAGGTAATCTTTAGACGTATATTTATTTTTAATCAGATATTCTGCAGCTGCAATAAAATCGTCAAACACGTTTTGCTTGCGGAGTTTAATACCTGCCTTATGCCAGGTTTCGCCGTACTCGCCGCCGCCCCGCAGGTTAGGCACGGCATAAATACCGCCTTGTTCGAGCAACACAATGTTACTGGTGCTAAAGGCAGGGGTAAGGCTTACGCCGAAACCGCCATAAGCATATAGCAAGGTCGGGTTGTGTCCGTTAAGCACTGTGCCTTTTTTGTAAGTAATAATCATCGGGATGGTGGTGCCATCCGCCGATTTATAAAATACCTGTTTAGATTCGTACAGCTCAGGATTAAACTGTACCCCGGACTTTTTATAAACCTCAGATTGCCCTGTTGCGATGTTGTATTTAAAGATTGTAGGCGGGTAGGTATACGAGGTAAAGGTGTAAAAAATCTCTTTTTCTTCTTTTTTAGCTCCAAAGCCCGATGCTGTACCTACCGAGGGTAAAGTAACGGCATGTTCCAGTTTACCATTCATATCATATTGTTGTATAAATGTGGTGGCATCTTTTAAATAATGAGCAAACAGCTTTCCGCCCGCGGTTGATACCTCGAGCACGTCTTTACTTTTCGGAATCAAATTTTTCCAGTTACCTGAGTGCGGATTGGCCGCATCAACCGTTACCAGCCGGTAGGTTGGTGCATATAGGTTGGTATAAATATATAGCTTACTGCCTATGTTGTCTATCACGGCGTGTACATTGTCCATATTATCTACAATGTTTACAATAGCACTGTTGGGCTGGCTTAAATCCTGAATGTATAATTCATTACCGGTAGTAGAGTTGGCAGCAGTAATTACCAGATAGCGCTCGTCTTCGGTTAAGTAAGCGCCTATGTAGCGACGGGGTGTCTGTTCGCCTCCAAAAATTAATTGATCCTGGCTTTGTGGTGTACCTAATTTATGATAGTACAGCTTGTGGTGCTGTGTCATGCCCGATAGTTGACTGGCATCTTTAGGTTTGTCGTAGCTGCTGTAATAGAACCCATCATTTCCTTTCCAGGCAATACCCGAAAACTTGATATCTTTTAAAGTATCGCCAATCTGGGTTTTATCAGCTGCTTTAATCACCACAGCATTGGTCCAGTCAGATCCACCTGCCGAGAGCTGGTATGCCGCCAAACTACCATCGTTGCTAAAACCGATATTAGCCAATGAGGTAGTCCCGTCTTTCGAGAATTTGTTAGGATCTAAAAATACCTCGGGCTGGCCACCGGCCGTTTGGCGGTACAATACGGCCTGGCTCTGCAAACCGTCGTTTTTATAAAAATAAGTGTAAGCGCCTTCTTTAAAAGGGGCACTGTATTTTTCATAGTTCCATAAAGTTTCCAGCCGCTTGCGGATGGTTTCGCGGTAGGGTATCTGGCTCAGGTAACTTTGGGTTACCTTGTTTTGAGCAGTCACCCAAGCCTTGGTATTTTCGGCGCGGTCGTCTTCCAGCCAGCGGTAAGGGTCAGCAACGGTATTATTAAAGTAGGTGTCGTTAACCGTTTCTTTTTGAGTTTGAGGGTATGATGGTGTTTTAATATTCATAGTTTGCGCAGAACATAGGCTGCAAGTTAAATAAGCAGTCCAGAATAAACAGCTTGTTTTTTTCATTGGTACAGCAATTTGACTAAAAATTGATAAGCTATAATAGGTAAAACGCTAATTAAGCAAATTTCAATACAACCGCAAACAACACGTAGCTATTGCTTTAAGGAAAGGAGCATAGCTATGCCTTAAACGCAGCGTACACATGCTCATCCATCACCTCGCCGTGTTTGATGATGCATTTTTGCAACACCCCCTGCTTTCGATAACCGGCTTTTTCAAGCACCCGCATTGATTTTGGGTTAGCACTTAGTACGCCGGCTTGTATGCAAATCAAATCCAGGTTGGCAAAGGCGTAGGCAGTCATGAGTTTTATAGCTTCGGGCATAATGCCAAGCCCCCAGTAGGCTTCGCTCAGCCAATAACCAATCAGTGCTGTTTTGCGGTAAACGTCATGCCTAAACTCTAAGCCTATACCGCCAACAGCTTTACCGTTTATAGTGATGGCAAAATTACTTAGCGGACCTGGTTTTTTTGGCTGACTGTTGAGCCAGCTAACGGCATCGGGCAGGGTATACGGGAATGGAAAGCGGTCTAACAAATAGGCACTTACGTTAAAATTATTGGCATGCTGCTGTAATGATAAGGCATCATCAATTTGCCATGGCCGCATTACAAAGCCGGTTCCTGTTAATTTCATTAAGTAAAAATAATATGGTAAGGGTTTAAAAGCTTTATAATAATACAATTGACCTTATATTTAGCCTGCTATTGATTACTCCGATATATGAAAAAAGTCTTTACATTATACCTTATTCTGTGTGCCGGCAGCCTGTATGCACAAAAACTGGAAAAGCTAACCGTCGAAAAAATAATGAGCGACCCTAAGTGGATGGGCACCTCGCCCGAAAATATACGGTGGAGCGACGACAGTAAAAAGGTTTATTTTAAATGGAATCCAGAAAATGCCGACCGCAGTGTGATGTACGCCATCACCACCGGTAACTACACGCCGCAGAAGGTAAGTTTAAACGAGCGTAAGGCATTAAGCGGAAATGGCGTTTGGAACAAAAGGCACACCATAAAGCTTTTTGAACGCAACGGCGATATTTTTTTGTCGGATGTTAAATCGGGCATGATAAAGCCCCTGGCCACTACTGTTGACCGTGAAAGTAACCCTGCTTTTAGTGCCAACGAAACACAAGTGCTGTTTATGCGGAATGATAACCTGTACAGCATAAAGCTTAACACTGGCGAGCTTAACCAGCTAACTAATTTTACCCGTACCGGCGTTGCTGCAAGTAATGCTAGTGCTGTCGGCTCGGGTACACGTAGCGGAGCAGGGCGCATGGGGGGCGGCAATCAGCAAAATAGTGCCGCAACGGGCAATGCACAGGAGCGTTGGTTGCGTAACGAGCAAACAGAGTTATTTGAAGTTATCAGGGAAAAGGAAAAAGATGACCGGCTAGATGCCATAGAGCGTAAGACGATGCAAACTAAAGCCCTTAAAGCTATTACCATCGGCGACCAATCGCTGAGCTTTGTGCAATTGAGCCCCGATAACCGTTATATTACTTACCGGCTGATTAAGCTGGCCGATGGCGCTAAAATAACCCAGGTACCATCATATGTAACAGCTTCGGGTTTTACGGAGGATATCCCCAACCGCACTAAAGTGGGCAGCCCGCAGCCCACGTCGCAATCATTTATTTTCGACAGACAACGCGACACCGTGTATGCTATATCTACCAAAGAAATACCCGGCATTAAAGATTTGCCTGATTATGTAAAAGACTACCCTAAACAACTGGAAGAGCGTACCAAGCAAAACGAAGACCGTAAAGTAGTAGTGCAAGGGCCTATCTGGAATGGTAACGGTAAGTATGCAGTTGCTATAGTTACCTCGCAGGATAATAAAGACCGCTGGGTTATGAAACTCGACCCCGCAACTGGTCAGCTGAGTTTGTTAGACCGTCAGCGCGATGAAGCCTGGATTGGCGGGCCTGGAATTAACGGCGGTTTCTCGTCGGGCAGTACCGGTTGGGTGGATGATACTCATTTCTTTTTCCAGAGCGAGGCCAGCGGGTATTCGCATATTTATGTGGTAGACGTTACCACAGGGGCTAAAAAGCAGCTTACCAGCGGTAAATGGGAAGTGTCGGATTTGCATCTGTCTAATGATAACAAGTATTTCTATTTCACCGGTAATATGGAGCATCCGGGTATAGCGCATTATTACCGTTTGTTGGTAACTGGGGGTGCGCCCGTAAGATTAACCGGCATGAAGGGCGGCAACGAAGTAACGCTATCACCTGATGAAAAATGGTTGGCAATCCACTATTCTTATGCCAACAAACCTTGGGAGCTATATCTGCAATCTAATAAGCCGGGCGCTAAAGCAGTTAAGATTACCCGATCTACTTCTGCAGAATTTAACTCCTATGCCTGGCGAGATCCGGAAATGGTGGCTTTTAAAAACCGTTATGGCAGTGATGTTTACGCGCGGGTATATACGCCTAAAGTACCGAACCCGGCTAAGCCTGCCGTGGTATTTGTGCATGGTGCAGGCTACCTGCAAAACGTACACTACTGGTGGAGCTCGTATTTTAGAGAGTATATGTTTAATAATTTGCTGGCCGACAATGGGTACACCGTCATTGATATTGATTACACCGGCAGTGCAGGCTACGGGCGCAACTGGCGCACTGGAATATACCGCCATATGGGCGGCAAAGACCTGGACGATCAGGTTGACGGCATTAAATACCTGGTAGAAAAATATGGTGTAAACCCCAAGCATGTGGGCATGTATGGCGGCTCATACGGTGGCTTTATGACTTTAATGGCATTGTTTACTCAACCCAATGTATTTGCTACTGGTGCAGCGCTACGGTCTGTTACTGATTGGGCTCATTATAATCATGGTTATACATCTAACATTTTAAATGAACCGTTTAACGACGAAAAGGCCTATAAGCAGAGTTCGCCTATCTATTTTGCTAATGGCTTAAAAGGGAAATTATTAATGTGCCACGGTATGGTAGATGTGAATGTAAATTATCAGGATATTATCCGCCTGTCGCAGAAGCTGATTGAGTTGCACAAAGACAACTGGGAACTGGCCTCGTACCCGGTAGAAGACCACGGCTTTGTACAGCCCAGCAGCTGGACAGACGAGTATAAGCGTATTTACAAGCTTTTTGAGGAAACATTGAAGTAGTAAGTAATTAATATCTGAAAAAAACGCCGTTCGCAGTTATTCAGCAAGCGGCGCTTTTTTATAATATTATATTTCCCAATCAACCGACTTTAGGGCACTTACAATGCCATTGATACAGTTGTTTACATTGGTCATGCTTTTAACTGGAAAGGGTGTAACTGCTATATGCTCAACTGATGCCAGGTTGGCTAGTTTGATGGCTTCCCGGGCATATGGTTCAATAGCCTTTAAGGATATAATGATGATCCGGGGATGCATCTCGGACAATCGCTCAGCTAACGACTGCACGCCTTCCTGCCGCGCTTTACGCTGCTCGGGCGGCGGGAGTGTTTTAATAGGCACTTTGCTCAAATTTTCAAAATAAGCGCCCATTTCTTTAAAAAAAGCTAAAAACTCGTCATCACTTTTAAAATTACCAAACACCCTTGTAAAAGCCTCTTTTACTGCTTTGTACATGTTAGAGTTTTTCAAATAAAAATATTTGTCTTTTACAGGTAGGCCATCTGCAATAAATAAAATCTTAATATCATTGGGTTTGTATTGTGCTTTTAGCGCTTGTAGTTCAGCAAATTCCATGTACCTGAACTAGCAAAATACAAGCCACGGTGCAATTAGAACGATTGATATTGTAAGATGCAACTTATAGATAAAATCTATGTGCTATTGATTAATAGAATGACCTTGAAAACTTAAGTTAGTTATATTTGTGAAAATTATAACAAATAACATACTATGATAACAGTTGGTGAAAAATTCCCGTCATTTAATAAAAAAGCTGTAGTAAGCCTCGAAAAAGGTAAAGAGTTTGAAGATATCACTTCAGATTTTTTAGCTAATGACGATAACGTTTGGACGGTAATGTTCTGGTGGCCAAAAGATTTCACTTTTGTTTGTCCTACAGAGATTGCTGAGTTCAACAAAAACTATAGTGAGTTCCGCGACCGCGAAACCCGTTTAATTGGTGCATCAACAGATTCTGAATTTGTGCATGCTGCCTGGAGAAAACACCACGATGATCTGCGCGACCTGAAATTCCCTATGCTTGCTGACACTTCAAAATCGTTAGCCGAAGAGTTAGGCATTTTAGAGCCAACCGAAAAAATTGCGTATCGTGCTACTTTCATCATCGACCCTACCAGTGTGGTACGTTGGGTATGTGTTAATGACCTGAATGTAGGCCGTAACGTTAAAGAAGTTTTACGTGTATTAGACGGTTTACAAACCGACGAGCTTTGCCCTTGTAACTGGGAAAAAGGTCAGGAAACGTTAACTGCATAAGTATTTATAAAAATCCCCGTATCAAACACTACGGGGATTTTTGTTTCTAAACCACACTGTATTATTCACTGGCTTGTAAAGGGGCAACACTTGTGTAAGTGAGCCTGTTTGTTAGCTATCCAATTAAAATTAAGATGAGCGAAAGCACTGAAACCATAGAAGAATTGCTGCAAAGCGTAGGCGTTGATAAAAATTACCGTACCGATAGTTTAACCCTTCTTGAAAAAGGCGAATCACGCTATCTGCGCGATTTAAAACTTAACTTAACCAGTACGCTTACCTCAGAGCATCTAAGCGCTAAAGAATGCGCTTTGCTGGCTTTGAGCACCGCAATTAATAATAACAATAAGCCGTTAACACAATACTTTACAAAATACGCCGAAGAGCAGGGTGCTACCGCAGCCGAAACCGGCGAGGCAGCAGGTTGTGCGTCATTACTGGCATCTAACAATGTTTTTTACCGTTTCCGTCATTTTACGCAGAAGGAGAAATACACGCAAATTCCGGCACGTATACGTATGCAGTTGATGATGAAACCTGTAACGGGCAAAGAGTTTTTTGAATTAATGAGCCTGGCTATTTCTGCTGTAAACGGTTGCGAAATGTGTGTAAATGCACACGAAGACTCGCTAATCAAATTAGGCACTACCGAAGAGCGCATTTTTGATGCCGTACGTATAGCCTCCTTAGTTACAGCTACCGGCAAAATTGTATATTAACTAATAACCAAGGTTTTAAATAAAAAATGGAGCTGATTTTCTAATCAGCTCCATTTTTTTTAAGGTTATTTGAAATTACTTGCTTTTTAATATAAAAAAAGCTACATTTAAAACCAAGATTAAACACACTTAAGGCCGGGTAATTTTATGCTCAACCCTTAAAATTACGGTCTTAGGCGTTAAACAAAACAAATTGATTCTACTTAGTATTTAAAGCCGTTCTGCTGACTCCAGAACGGCTTTTTTATTTTAGTGTGCATCAGCCGCCGCTTTTAAATTTCTGCGGAAAGGCTGCAGATATAGTAACGGTATTGAAAACAGCATAACCAGGCCGGTAAGCCAGTAGGCATCGTCGTAAGTAAGCAGCATCGCCTGGCGGGTAATAGTGCCTTCTATGGAGCCGTAGGCCATTCGTGTGGCATCTGCAATGCCATGCCCATGCGCCATAAAATTATGGATGGCCGCCTGCAAGCGCTGGGTAAACGCCGGGTTATACTCATTAATATTAACCAGCAAGTTATTGCGGTGTACACCCTGACGGATGTGGATGATGGTAGTTAAGGCAGCAATACCGAACGAGCCGCCTAACTGGCGCATCATGTTATTTAAACCTGCACCCTGGCCAATCTCCGCACCTTTCAAATCGGCAATGGCCAGCGTAGTTAACGGTACAAATAACAGCGCCATACCAATACCACGTATAGCTAAAGGCCAAAAGAAGTCTCCGCGACCAGTTGCTAATGTTGAACTGGATAGCATATGAGTAAATACAAAGAACAGGAACATACCAATAGTAGCCATAAACTGGGCCGGTATACCTTTGTTAAGCATCTTACCAATAAATGGCATCATAGCTATGGTAAACAAGCCGCCCGGAAAGAGTAACTCACCTGTTTGCTGCGCCGAAAAGCCCAGTAAAGCCTGGCAAAATATTGGAAATACAAACACTGAACCATACAGACCAAACCCCAGGATGAAGGAAGTAAACATGCCTATCGAGAAGCTGCGGTGCCTCATGATACCAAAGTTTACGATAGGATGGTCAGTACTCAGCTCGCGCCATAAAAACAGTAACACGCCAACTACTGCGGTAACAGTAAGCACGGTAATGTATGGGGTAGCAAACCAGTCTTCAGACTCGCCTTTTTCCAAAATGGTCTGCAAGCTGCCTACGGCAATAGCCAGCAGTGCAATGCCCCACCAGTCAATCGGTCGGTCGCGTCCATCTCTGGGTGTTTCCCGTACAAACGTGTAAGTAAAAAACGCAGCCAGTGCACCTACCGGGATGTTTACATAAAATATCCATGGCCATGAGGCGTGGTCGGTAATGTAGCCACCAATGGTTGGTCCAACAGTTGGGCCTACAACGGCACCTAAGCCAAATAAGGCGGTAGCTGTACCTACCTGTTCGCGGGGCCAGGTTTCCAGCAGGATAGCTTGCGAGGTAGATATTAACCCGCCCCCGGCCATACCCTGTACAATACGGAATATAACCAGCTCTGATAAGCTTGTAGCATTACCGCATAAAAACGAGGCAATGGTAAATATAATAATAGAGGCTAAAAAGTAATTTTTTCGCCCAAAAAAGCTACCCAGCCAACCCGACATAGGTAAAATAATTACGTTGGCTACTGCGTAACCGGTTGTAATCCAGGCCACGTCTTCGAGCGTGGCCCCCAGATTACCTTGTATGGTTGGCAAGGATACGTTTACAATGGTGGTATCAATCAGCTCCAGCAGCGAAGCTGTAATTACCGTAATGGTAATGATCCACTTTTTAAATCCTACTTCAGCCATTTAAATTTAGTCTTTGATAGAAACCGAAACATTTACGCTCATACCGGCGCGCAATTTGTCTAAGGTTTCTTTATTGGCGTTTATTTTAATTTTAACAGGTACGCGTTGTACTACCTTTACAAAGTTACCGGTAGCATTATCCGGAGGCAGTAAAGAAAAACGAGCGCCGGTAGCTGGCGAAAAGTTATAAACCGAGCCTTCAATATCCAGGTCAGGAAAAGCGTCAACTTCAATTTTTACTTTCTGGCCGTTGCGCAAGTGCTCTAACTGAGTTTCTTTAAAGTTGGCGGTAACATATAAGCTGTTATCGTTAACTACCGAAAACAAAGTTTGCCCGGCTTGTACCAATTGGCCTAACTGTACGCTCTTTTTAGAGGTGATACCACTGGCCGGTGCTTTAATGGTAGTATAGGTTAACTGTAGTTTAGCAAAGTCAACATCAGCCTGGCGAGCGTTAACACCGGTGTTGGTAACCTTTAATTGATTGCGGGTAGTACCTACTTGTTGTTGTGCAGCTTTATACTGATCTATAGCCGCCTGGTAATTAGCCCTAGCTACCTGCAAGTCAGATTTAGACTGGTCAAACTGTTGCTGGGTAATCGAGCCGTCTTTAACCAGATTAGCGTAACGTGCATAATCTTTTTGCATTTTTTCCAGTTTAGCAGCAGCAGAAGTAACTTGTGCTTTAGCGCTGGCTGCGTTAGCTGCTGTGCTGTAAATCTGCGATTCGCCTACACCTATGCTAGCGCCTGCACCTTGCTGTGCAGCTTGTGCCTGCTCTAACTTAACGCGGTAATCGCGGTCGTCAATTCTAACCAGTACCTGGCCTTTGTCAACGTGTTGGTTATCTTCAAAAAAGATGCTGTCCACATAGCCGCCTACGCGGGCAACCACCGGACTAATGTCAGCATCAACTTGCGCATCGTCAGTGTCTTCGTGCTTACTTGAATAAATGTATTCTTTTATACCGAAAATTAAACCTGCAATAATGATGATACCTAATATGATAGGTATAACCCGGTTAGGTTTTTTCTTCTCTTCGTGTTGAATTTCTTGTTCTTGTGCCATTGTATTAATAGTAGAGTTGTGTTGTTTTATTATTTAGTAAGTTTTCCGGTTGCTTTTAACAGGTTGTAATAAGCTAGTACAGCGTCAGCTTTGGCTAATTCTAAGTTAATCTGGGCTTGGTACAGTAAAGTTTCAGCATCAGCACGGTCTGTGGCCGAGGCGGTTGAGTTTGCATACTTTGATGTCAGGATGCGGTTATTCTCGGTAGCCTGTTCAATCGAGGTTTCGAGCAGTTTAATCTTATTAACAGATGTTAGGTAGTTTTGATAATTCTGGTTAACCTCTGTCTTTACGTTATCAACCGTTATGCCTTTTTCAATCACGGTTTGTTCGCGCTGAACGCGAGCTTCGGCTACTTTATTTTTATTGCTCCAAAGTGAACCAAAGTTCCAGTTTAAAGCCAAACCTGCTGTTAAAGGCGTAATAAATTTACCACTGTTAGGAAACGGATTAGCCGAGGCGTTAACGTAGTATAAGCCAGCAGTTGCCGCTACAGTAGGTAGCTTGTTGGCCTGTACGTTTTTGATGTTGGTTTCGGCTACGCGAGTACGCAAATCAATAGTGCGCAGTTCCTGGCGGTCGGTTAAGGCTGTATCCAGGTAACTGGCTAATGGTGCTACCTGCAAACTATTATTGGTTATCTGGTCTATGTTAATTTGGGTACTTTCAGGCAATCCCAATAAAATGTCAAGACTGTAGTTAATTACTTTGCGGTTGCTTTCCAGTTCAATGCCGTTCAGTTCAACATTTGAACGCTGCAGCTGGAAACGCAATACGTCGTTACGGGTTACAATGCCCTGATCAAAAAAGCGTTGTGCCTGGTGTATCTGCTGGTCAATCGCTTTTAAGTTTTGCTCCACAACGCGTTTGCTTTGTAAAACCTTATACAGATTATAGTAAGCGTTAACTACGTTCAGGGCAATTTGCTCTTTATCCTTATCGGCATCCAGTTTAGCTACCTGGATCAGTAAATCAGTAGATTCTTTAGCATAGCGTAAGCGGCCACCGCCATATATTACTTCTTCAACCGATACAATACCTAAATTAGCGTTAGCACTTTTAGGCAGACTAAAAGAGGCATCGGGGCCTAAATCTAACCGGTTAGCCGGTATTTGAGCGCGGCTGTACATAAAACTGGCGCTTCCGGTTGGCAATGCCTGGTCTTTAGCCTGGTTATACTGCGTTACGGCGCGGTCAATTTTTGATTGTGAGTACTTTAAGGTTTTGCTGTTTTCTACCCCTAACTTAATGGCTTCATCCAGGGTAAGGGTACGGTCTTGGGCAGCAGCCGGATTGCCTAACACCATTGCCGTAACAACGGCAGCAATGCCCGCACGCCATGGCTTTGCCAGGAGCTTTTTTAAAATGTAGTGATTGTCGGTTGTATTAGTGTTCGTTGTCATTTTCAACAAGTAAATATGCTTTGAGTAATTTTTTTAGGTAGTTATTTACCCGGGGTTTTAATTTTTCGTCGATGTTTTGCGTATCTTGGGTATCATAACCTAACATAATGCTGGCAATCTGCGGCGCATTAACCAACTGGTTTTTAATTCCAAACAGGGTTGCTATAACCATATCAGTATCGGTGTCTTTGCCAAACTCACCTTTCTCAATGCCCTCATGTAATATTTTTCTGAATTCCAGAACGTTTTGCATCATCATCTGAATAACCTTGTCTGCCAACTCGCCGGTACGCTTCACTGCCATTTCCTGGTGAATTACCTTCTGAAAACAGTTATTGGTAAAAACCCGATCCAGATAAGCATTTACATATTCTTCAACCTTTTGCCACGAGGTAGTATTTTCGTTTTTACCAATATCTCTGATTAAGCTATGAAAGGTAGAAGTCCGGCGCTCAAAAATGGCTATCAGCAAGCCTTCTTTAGAGCCGAAATAATAGTTAAGCATGGCCATATTTACACCTGCCTCTCCCGAAATTAATCGGGTAGAAGCTCCATCAAAACCATACTCGGCAAATATCCTTTCGGCTACGTCCAAAATGTGGTCTCTTTTATCAATCTTTTCTTTTTCCATCACTTTTCGATGTGCAAAGTTAATCAAACGATTGATTAACCGTTAGTGAATCTTGTAATGTTTATGTAAAATGCTTGAAATCAAAACTAAAAAAGGCTTTATTCATTGACATATTTAAAGCCTAATACCTTAGCTTTCTTATTTGTTTTCAATATTTGCACAAACGATACAAGTGTAATTTACTTGCTTATGAAAATATCTAAACTACTACCTTTACTGCTATTGCTGGTGCATGTGAGTTTCGCACAAACAGCGCCGCCGGCTGATATAGCTACTATAAAACAGGATTTTAAAAAGCTAAGCGTATTAGGTAGCGTACTATATGTTGCCGCCCACCCGGATGATGAGAATACACGTTTGCTGGCTTATTTAGCACAGGAGAAAGGTTACCGAACCGGCTACCTGGCTTTAACCCGTGGCGATGGCGGGCAAAACCTGATTGGCAACGAACAGGCCGAACTGTTAGGGCTAATTCGTACCCAGGAGCTGTTAGCTGCCCGGCGTGTGGACGGTGCAGAACAGTTTTTTACCCGGGCTAATGATTTTGGCTTTTCTAAAGGGCCGGAAGAAACTTTAAAAATATGGGATCGCGATAAAATTTTGGGCGATATGGTTTGGGTGATACGCCAGTTTAAACCCGATGTAATGATTTGCCGCTTCCCAACTACCGGCGAGGGTGGACATGGGCACCACACTTCATCAGCCATATTGGCGCAGGAGGCATTTGCTGCTGCTGCCGATCCGAAACGATACCCTGAACAGCTAAAATATGTGCAGCCATGGCAAGCCAAACGTTTGTTATGGAATACCTTTAATTTCGGTAGCGCTAATACTACCAGCGATAGCCAGTTTAAGATTGATGTGGGCGTATACAACCCGATATTAGGAAAAGGCTATGGCGAAATTGCTGCCGAGAGCCGTTCTAACCATAAATCGCAGGGCTTCGGGTCGGCGCGCCAGCGCGGCCGGGCTTTAGAATATTTTAAAACCCTGTTGGGCGATGCTCCGCAAAACGAATTGCTGGATGGTGTAACTACTAACTGGCGCCGGGTTAAAGGCGGCGAAGATATTGCTGCAAACTTAACTGCAGTTACCAGGGATTTTGATGCCAATAGTCCCGAAAAATCAGTACAGGCGCTGGTACAGTTACGCAGTAAGATAGAAAAGGTACCGGATGCTTACTGGCGTACACAAAAAATAAAGCAATTGGATGATTTGATAGCTGCATGTGCAGGTTTGTGGTTTGAAAGCTACGCTACCGAAGCCAGCTATGCTCTGGGCGATAGCATTTCTATCCGCGCACATGTGCTCGACCGCTACAACGACCAGGTAAAACTGAAAGGTATCAGCATACAAAAGCAGGCATTAATCTTTGGTAATGCAGGTATAACTATACCGGCTAATCAATTACAAGAAAAATTAATTAAAGCTTATGCAGCCACAGTAACACAGCCTTACTGGCTTAGTCAACCGCACGGCATTGGTACATATACGTTAAATGACGACCGGCTGGCAGGGAATCCCGAAAATCCGGATGTGCTGAAAGTAACGTACGAATTTATTATTGACGGCAAACCTATCAGTTTTGAGCGCCGCCTGGCCTACAAGTACGTTGACCCGGTTAGGGGAGAGGTTTACCAACCTATTGAAATTGCTCCACCGTTTACCGCCACAATCGAGAACAAAGTTTATGTGTATAGTAACACACAGCCGCAGCATTTACAGGTAAAACTTAAAAGCTTTACCAACGGTGGCGGCAGTATCAGCATTAAACCGGTAGCCGGTTGGCAGGTAAGCCCGGCTGTAATTAATTTCAGTAATAAGCACAAAGGTGACGAGTGGACAGAAAATTTTACTATTACGTCTACTGCATCTGCTAAAAATGGTATTGCGCAGGCGTTAGTAACTGCTAATGGCCAAGCATTCAGCATGGGTTTGCAACGCATTAGGTATGAGCATATTCCTAACATTACGTTATTCCCGCCGGCTCAAGCTAAGCTGGTTAACCTGGATTTGAAAACAGCCGGTAAACGGATTGGCTACATAGCCGGCGCGGGCGACTTTATACCTGAAGCGCTGAGACAGGTGGGTTACGATGTACATTTCCTGACCGAAGGCGAAATTATGAATACTGACTTGTCTTACTATGATGCTATAGTAACCGGTGTTAGAGCTTACAATGTTGATACGCGGTTGGCGTTTGAGCAGCCTAAGTTAATGGAGTATGTAAAAAATGGTGGCAACCTGGTGGTGCAGTATAATAATTTTGCCGGTTTAGTGGTGCCGCAAATTGGCCCGTATCCGTTTAATGTAGTTAACCAGCGGGTAACCGACGAGTTTGCTAAAGTAACTGTTACTGACCCGCAAAGCGCTTTGTTAAACTATCCTAATAAAATTACCCAAGCCGATTTTGATGGATGGGTACAAGAACGGGGCTTGTATTTTGTAAGCAATATTGCTCCCGAATACAAAACCTTATTTGAAATGAATGATGTGGGCGAAAACCCCAACAAAGGGTCATTAATTACCGCTGATTATGGCAAGGGCAGGTTTGTCTACACATCGCTAGCGTTTTTCAGGCAATTGCCTGCAGGCGTACCAGGCGCTTACCGCTTGTTTGTAAATCTATTAAGTAAGCCTAAATAAAAATTTGCGGATGATTATAGATAGCTTGTGCTTAGCCGACTCTGTTTCGGTCAAGCACAAGCTGTTTTTTAAACAGAAACTTTATTCCTGAACCTGTATATGATTGCGGCTAATAATAAAGTGAAGTAAATCATCAATAGGGTGGCGGATAATTTTACCAACGGCAATGCCGTTTTCTTGGCATAAAGCTTTAAGCTCTTCGCGGAAAAAGTAAGCGATAGAGCCTACAAAGTGACAAACGTGCTGTTGATATTCGGGGTAGGATTTAATATTAATTTCGATGAAATCGGTTAAGCCTTTTTTGAGCAGGTTTTTACCATACTCTGTATCTTTAATCACCGACATAAAGCTGGCGAACGAAGCCAAGTAGGAGTTAGCCCTACGCTCAAAATACACATGAGTAATCACCTCGTTTTTAGTTAAGTGATAGGCTTCTTTAAATTGCGCCTGTACCTCGGCAGGCATTACGCCATATAGGTACTGTGTAATTAAAGCCTTACCAAACCAAGTGCCCGAGCCTTCGTCGCCTAAAATATAGCCCAGGCCATGTTTGCCTGCCGACACTTCTTCGCCATTAAAAAACGAAATATTAGAGCCGGTACCCATTACGCATACCAAACCTTTATGGCTGCCACAAGTAGCGTACGCAGAACCTAATAAATCACTGTCCACACTAACAAACGCACGAGGAAATAATTGTGTAAGGGCGTTAGAAATTACCTCACGCTTGTCGGGGCTGGAGCAGCCCGCGCCAAAAAAGTAAATTTCTTCAATCAGCGGAAAATGGTTAACCATTACCGGTGCATCATCCTGAATAATTTTAACGATTTCTTTTTCGGATAAAAAATACGGATTTAAGCCGCCTGTACTAAATTTTACCGGCTTTTGCTTATCTGATGCCAGCACCCAGTCGGTTTTTGTAGATCCGCTATCGGCTACTAATATCATGCGCTCAGTTCTTCCAGTATTTTTTGGGTAATGGGTTTATGAATAAACTGCGTAATGTATTTATTCTGACCAGAGCGTTTTACATCAACCGGGTCAAGAGACGAAGAAAGCATAAATATTTTGCTGGCGCTTTTATTTTGCTCCGGAAGCTTATCATACTCCTGCAAAAATTCAAAACCATTCATCATTGGCATCCGCAAATCCAGAAAAATTACATCCGGCTTTACCTGGCCGGTCTTAATGGCTTCGATAGCATCGAAAGCAGACTGCTGTACCACGATGTTTTCGGCAAAGTTGCTGTTTTCTAATATACGTCTGGTGACAAAATTATCAATGTAATTGTCATCAATCAGCAAACAGGTTTTATAGCCTTTATACATGGTCATCAAATTTATGCTTTTGCAGCAATAAAAAAAATAAAGTATATGTTTTACTGTATGTTAATATTGCCTGTAATTTGTTTTAATGTAGTTTCGGCTACCTTAGATTGATACTGAGCATTAAAAAATATAGATTGGGCATTCAGGTAGTTACGTTGTGCCTCGCGTATCTCAAGTGGGGTGATAGTTCCGAGCCGGTATTTGGCTAAAGAAATATCCAGGCTTTTGCGGGCCAGCTCTACATTTAACTGGCCAAGCTTAATTAAATCCAATCCTGATAAGTAGCTGCTGTAAAGCGTATTAATTTGGGCCTCAACTTCTACATGGGTACGCGCTACGTTAATCTTCGAATTTTCAATCTGTAATTTAGCATTACGTTCGCGGCGCCACTGGTTAAAGCCGTCAAATATATTTATGGTGGCCGCCAGTCCGTAGTTAAGTCCGTTAGAGTTTTGCACCCTGGCAAAGCCTGCCGGGTTGCGGCTGGTATTCCAGTTATAACCAGTATTTACCGTAAGCTGAGGGTAACGGGTGGACCGTACCTGCTTTAAGTTAATTTCGGAAATGCGCTGACTGATGGCGGCAGATAATACAGCCGGGTTTTGCGTTTGTGCTTGGTTAATAATATCGGCCAGTACAAGTTTTTCATCTACAATAATGGTATCAGACACATTAAATTCGGTAGCCGGATCGCGCGAAATGATGCGGTTAAGCTCAATTTTGCTCGCTTTAAAATTTTGCAGCTGGCTAATCAAAGTCGATGTATCGGTGTTTAAAGCTACTTCAGCGTTGTACACATCCAAACGTGCCACACGCCCAACCTGAAAGCGATCGTTAGCATAACGTAGTTGAGTACGCGATATGGCAATAACGCTTTGCAGCGCCTCAATTTGTTTTTGCTGATTAATGAGGTCGTAATAACCGTTTAATACTGCGGCTACAGTTTGTTGTACAGTATCGCGCAACCTTACCTGTCCCAGCTTGTCGCGCTGCTTTAAGGCGTCGTACGTAGCAAACATATTAAAGCCATCAAATACGGTCCAGTTTAAGGTAGCGCCGTAATTATTGCCGGTATTATTAGCTCCGATAATACGGTTCACCGTATTATCGGACCGCGTTTGGGTAGTATTTAAAATACTGTTAGCAATGGTATAAGTACCACTTACTGTTGGGAGTATACCTGCATTACCAAGAGTGACGTTATTGCTTGCTATTTTAGAGGTATTGCGTGATAAACGTATATTATAATTATTTTGCAATGCAATTTCCATTGCATCTTTTAAGGTTAGTGTAGGGGCGCCGGGTACCTTGCCGGGTTGTGCCTTTACGGAGGTAAAAACCGTAAAGCATACTATGGCAAGGCAAAACAGATTTCTTAAACTCATAGAATACTTACAGGTTTTCAATTAATAATGGCTCTTTTTTAGGGGCATCTTCCGGTGGTTCCTGGTCTGGGTCGCGGCGGGTTTTGGCAGCCAGCAATACATACATCATGGGTATTACATACAGCGTCAAAATCAGCGAAAACATCATCCCTCCCATAATTACAATACCTAATGATACACGGCTTTTAGCACCCGCACCTAAAGCAAATGCAATAGGTACTGCGCCAAGCACTACGGCTAAACTAGTCATCAAGATTGGGCGCAGGCGTGCGGTTGCAGCTTCAACAACGGCTTCGTATTTGGCCAGGCCGTGCTCCATACGCTGGTTGGCAAACTCTACTATCAGGATACCGTTTTTGGTTACTAAGCCTACCAAAGTAATCATCCCGATTTCGCTGAATATATTAAGGGTTTGGTCAAATAGCCATAACGACACAAAGGCACCAGCAATAGCCAGCGGTACAGTAAGCATCACAATAACCGGGTCCATAAAGCTTTCAAACTGTGCTGCCAGTACCAAATAAATCAGCAACAAGGCAAAACCAAAGGCAAACAAAATGTTAGACGAGCTTTCAGAATAATCCCGTGACGGACCGCTTAGTGCCGTACTAAACGATGGGTCGAGCATTTTATTGGCAATGCGTTGCATCTCGGCAATACCATCGCCAATGGTGTAACCTGGTGACAGTCCAGCCTGCACAGTGGCTGATTTATAACGGTTAAAGTGATATATGGCCGGTGGCGAGGCGCTTTCTTCTACCTTCACTACATTGTCCAGTTGTACCAATGTGCCTTTGGTGCTACGCACGTAAACTGATTTTAGGTCCAGTGGTTGGTCGCGGTTGGCACGGTCAACCTGGGCAATAACCTGGTACTGTTTTCCACTCATCAAAAAGTAATCTAAACGGCCTGCGCTATAATAAAGCTGCAGTGTTTGCGAAATAGATTCTACTGATACACCAAGATCACGCGCCCGGTCGCGGTCGGTAGTAACCCGCAGCTCGGGTTTAGTAAATTTCAGGTTAACATCAGATGTAGAAAATACAGGGCTTTTACTTACCTCAGAAAAAAAAGTAGGTAACACTTTACGTATTTTTTCAAAGTCCTGATTTTGTATTACAAACTGTACGGGTAACGACGTACGTGCGCCGCTGCCGCCGCCGCTTATGGTTTGTTCTTGTATTACCAGTGCCCGGGCATCCGGAAAGCGTTTAAGTTTAGCGTTCAGCCAGTCAGCAATCTGCGCCTGGGTCCGCGTTCGTTTATCCGGGTCAACCAAACCCACACGGCCAAATCCCGAGTTGGCCGAACTGTTACCACCAAAACCAGGCGATACGATCTCCAGGTTCACTTTAGCTTCCGGAATGGAGTCTTCAACCAGTTGCGAAACCTTGTCCATGTATTTAGTCATGAACTCGTACGTTGCACCCTCAGACCCGGTAACGGTATAACGCAACAAACTGCGGTCATCAAGCGGGGCTAGCTCCGACGGGATTGCTTTAATTAATACCCCAATCAATCCGATTGAAACCACCAAGATGGCAATAGCTACCCATTTATACCGCATAAACGACACCAGCGTTTGGGTGTAAGCATTGTTCATGCGCTGAAAAAACGGTTCCGTTTTTTCGTAAAATGCCGACTTTTTGTGGTTTTTGCGTACCAGTTTTACGTTAAGCATCGGCGTTAATGACAGCGATACGAATGCCGATATTAATACCGCACCTGCTACTACCACCGCAAACTCCCGGAATAACCTGCCTGTAAAGCCCTGCAAAAATACAATGGGTAAAAACACCGCAGCCAACGTAACCGAAGTAGATATTACCGCAAAAAATATCTCGGCCGATCCTTCAAAGGCTGCCTGGCGTACCGGCATACCGTCTTCTATCTTTTTATAGATGTTTTCGGTTACCACAATACCATCATCCACCACCAGGCCTGTAGCCAGTACAATGCCCAGCAAGGTTAGGATGTTGATAGAAAACCCAAACACGTACATGATAAAGAAAGCCCCGATTAGAGATACCGGAATATCTATCAGTGGCCGGAAAGCGATGAGCCAGTCGCGGAAGAAAAGATAAATTATAATTACTACCAGCACAAAGGAAATAATCAGCGTTTCTTCCACCTCTTCAATCGACTGGTTGATGAACCGGGTATTATCCAGCGCTACCTGTAATTTAATGTCTGGCGGCAGGTCTTTTTTGATTTGGTCAAGGCGTTTGTAAAAGTCTTTAGCTATTTGTACATAGTTAGCCCCCGGTTGTGGTACAACGGCCAAGCCTACCTGCAACACGCCCGACTCTTTAAAAGCCGTTTCTTCATTAGCCGAGCCTAAAACGGCATAGCCAACATCGCGGAAACGAATTACCCGGTTACTATCTGAGCGGATAATCAGGTTGTTAAAATCCTGTTCGGTCACCAGTTTGCCCAATGCCCTTACGGTTACCTCAGTATTATTACCCGAAATTTTACCGGCAGGCAGTTCTATGTTTTCTTGAGACAGCGCGGCGCTGATATCCGAAGCGGTAAGGCTCAGGGCCGACAGTTTCATGGGGTCTATCCATAAGCGCATAGCATATTGCCGCTGTCCTTGTACGTTGATAGCACTTACGCCCGGTATGGTTTGTAAACCCTCTTGTAGAACGTTTTCGGCATAATCGTTAATCTGGGTAATATTGCGGGTGTTGCTGCTTACCGTGAGTGTAATAATGTTATCCGAGTTGGCATCTGCCTTACTAACTACCGGCGGTGCATTAATGTCTTGCGGTAACTGGCGCTGCGCCTGCGAAACCTTATCGCGTACGTCGTTGGCTGCAGTCTCGAGGTCGGCATCCAGATCAAACTCTACGGTAATATTGCTGGATCCTACCGAACTGGTTGAGGATATGTTACGGATGCCCTGCACGCCGTTGATGGCCTTTTCGAGCGGTTCGGTAATCTGCGATTCAATAACATCGGCATTGGCACCAGAGTAACTGGTACTTACGCTAATGATAGGCGGATCTACCGACGGGAAATCGCGGATACCCAAAAACTTGTAACCAATAACTCCAAACACCACAATAACAACCGACATTACTGTGGCCAGTACCGGCCTCTTTATACTAATTGAGGATAAACTCATGCTTAACAGCTTATATAAGCGGATGCCGGCAATGGCACCCGGAAAACTTTACTTAATGAACTACTTTGGTAATTTTTAAAGGAACTTTAGGGCGCAATTGTATAATGCCCGAAATAATTAAACTATCGCCGGGTTTTAAACCGTCAGTAATCTCAATAGCTACATCTGTACGGGTATCTGTTTTAACAGGTACGGCAACAGCGCTGTCATTACGGGCAATAAATACCTTGCTCGATTTTAAATCGGGTATTACGCATTGTGTAGGGACCAGTATAGTGCGTGGTATTTGTTCTAATATCAAATTAATTTTAGCAAAACCGCCGGCACTTATTTCATTACGCGGGTTAGCTGCCCTTGCACGTACCGTTAGTGTTCGTGATACCGGGTCAATAGCCGGATCAATGACATAAACCGTTGCCGAAAACGTTTTGCGCGAACTGGCAACGGTAAAGTTTACCTTGCTGCCTACTTTAATTAACGGGCGATAGCGCTCGGGTACCGAAAAAGTCACTTTCATAGGGTCGGTATTCACCAGCGTAGCGATGGGCGTGGTTGGTGATAAATAACCGCCCGGGCTTACGCTACGCAAACCAATAGTGCCACTAAACGGTGCCCGGATAACGGTACGGGCAATCTGGGCCTTCACCACATCGGCCTGTGCTTTTAAAGTATTAAAGCTTGACAAGGAGGTATCGTATTCCTGGCGGCTTACAGCCTCTTTATCCAGTAATATGCGGTTGCGGTATTCGTTTTCTTTAGCTAAGGTTAGTTGAAATTGCGTTTGCTTTAATGAAGCCTGCAAATCCTGGTCATATACCTTTACCAAAACCTGGCCTTTGGTTACATGGCTGCCCTCGTTAAAATAAATATTGGTAATGTTACCCGCAGTTTGGCTCACCAGGCTTACCCGTTCGTTAGGGTCAACCGTGCCGGTGAGTTCAATATCATTGTTCATTACGGTGTCTTTAACAATTTGCACGGTTACAGGTACCGGGCCGCCCTTTTTCTTACCGTCTTTGCCACCGCCGGCACCACCACCACCCTGTGCCTGGCCATCTTTCTCTTTACTACCATGAAGTTTATTGTAAATCAGGTATCCCACTATTAAAGCTATGGCAATATAAACGATGTATCTAATATTCATGGACAGTCTTTCCTCTGTAATTGGTGTTAATTTAAAGTTTTGCAGCTATTTTATGCAATTGATAACCGCCTGCTTTGTTTGGTCAAATTAAATGTAAGCTGCGCCCAGTTGGCTTGTAATAACCATATCTGTGCATAGCTGTTGTACTAACCTGCAAAATAAGGTCTTATTGCAGCGTCATCAGGTATGTATCAACCATTTTACAACAGGTATAATCGCTGTTAACCAACTGTTAAGCTGTAATAAATGTTTAAATTGGGCGCATGAAAAAATGGGGTTTTAATGTTGTTGTAATTTTTTGTTTTTTTCTGATGAGTTTATCTGTTGAGGCAGCCGGGGCGCTGCAAATTTCTTATACCGTTAGTTTTCCGGAAGCACAGGCTCATTACGCCGATATTGAGATGGATATCAAAGGCCTGTCGCAAAGCAAGCTTAATTTGCATATGCCGGTATGGACACCTGGATCGTATCTGGTGCGCGAGTTTTCAAAAAACGTAGAATCTTTTAACCCCGAAAGCAACGGTAAGGCCCTGGCTTTTACCAAAACCCGCAAAAACGTTTGGCAAATCAATACGCAGGGTTTAAGTTCGGTTAAGGTAAAGTATCGTTTTTATTCTTTCGAAATTTCGGTGCGTACGGCATTCATCGATGTTACGCATGCTTTTTTGGCTACATCTAATATGTTCTTTTATCCCGAAGGCGGACTGAATTTGCCTTCAACTATTCATATAAAACCGTATAAAAATTGGGATAAGGTATCAACCAGTTTGGATATGGTGGGTAATGATCCATTTATGGTAAAAGCCCCTAACTATGATATTTTATATGATTCGCCTATTGAGGTGGGTAACCAGGATGTGTTTGGTTTTAAAGCAGCCGGCGTAAATTATGAAGTAGCGATGTATGGCGGCGGTAATTATGACAAAGAGCGCTTAAAAAAAGACATGGCCAAAATTGTTGAAGTAGAAACAGCCATTTTTGGCGAAAACCCCAACAAGCGTTATGTATTCATTGTACATAATTATTCAAAAGGCGGCGGTGGCTTGGAGCATTTAAGCTCGACCGTACTAGGTGCCGCTCGTGATGGCTATGCCAAAGAATCTACTTACGAAGGCTTTTTAGGCTTGGTAGCGCATGAGCATTTTCACCTGTGGAATGTAAAGCGTTTACGCCCTATAGCGTTAGGCCCTTTTGATTATGATAATGAAAATTATACCACCAATTTATGGATTGCCGAAGGTTTTACAGCTTATTACGATAACCTGGCGGTAAGACGTACACAACTATTCCCGGTGGAGCATTACTTAGGTGCCTTAGCTGCCGATTTTAATACGATTGATAATACACCGGGTTCTAAGTTGCAGCCTTTAGCCATGGCCAGTTTTGATGCTTGGATTAAAAGCTATCGCCCGGACGAAAATACGGTTAACACCAGCATCTCTTATTATAATAAAGGTGCGGTAGTAGGCATGCTGATGGATTTGGAAATTATTAACGCTACGCAAGGGCGCCAATCGTTAGATGATGTGATGCACTATATGTACAATGAGTATTACAAAACTAAAAAGCGCGGTTATACAGATGCTGAGTTTAAACAGGCCGTTGAGAAATTTGCCGGTAAAAACATGGATGAGTTTTACCGTAAGTACGTTAACGGGGTTGATGATATGGATTATAACCAGTATTTAGGTTACGCAGGTTATAAAGCAGTAGACGAATACGCCGGTCTGGAAGGTCCTGATCTGGGTATCAGAATGGTTTTGGTTAATGGCAAGCTCAAAATCAGCGGTGTTTTGCGCGGTACATCGGCTTGGGTAGATGGCTTAAATGTGAACGACGAATTGGTGTCTATTGATGGTGTGCCAGCTACTGATCCTAAAACGCTTATGTTGAACAAGCGCGTAGGTGATAAAATAGCGATAGTTGTAATGCGCGACGGGCAGATGCTGACCATACCGGTTACCTTACTTCAAAATAAACAGGTAAAATATCATATTGAAAGTTTGCCATCGCCTACGCCGCAGCAAATTACAGTACGTAAAAAGTGGCTTAAAATATAATTGCAAAACAAGCAACTTTCGGCAAACCAGCTGCGTATAACGTTTATACCCAACAACAAAGATCATGATGACAGCATTGTTTTTTTATATCGTAGCGTTTATGCTGATCTTTTCGGCAGTAATGATATATAACAATTACAAACTCCGTAAAAAGGAAATGGTACCTGTCAGGGTAGTTGCCCGTAAAGCATCGCAGCATAGCACAATGCGTTAAGGGATTTGTTAGAAAGGAAAGTTATAGGTTAAGATTAAATAAGCAGGCCTGGCATCATGATGTCAGGCCTTTTTTATGTAAATAAAGGGTAGAAGAACATTGCTGTTAAGATTTACTTTTTGCCCTTCATGAGTTTTTGAAGTGTTTCTTTTCCCGCTTCATTGTGAGGGTTTAACTCAATTGATTTATTATAGTTATATATAGCTAGTGAAGTATTGCCCGATTTTAGGTATGCCTCTCCAAGGCTGTCATAAGCGTTATAAGAATTGGGGTAGGCTTTCACATTTTCACCAAACAGGCTGATGGCATTTTTTATATGTCCTGAATTTAGCTGATTATAACCGCAATTATTAACGAAGTCTTCTGTAGCGGTTATGCTATATCCAAATTCATCAGACAATACTTTAAAGTGCCGAAGAATATCCTGGTAAGTAATGTTTGTATTGCCATAATAGTCGATAAACCAGTCTTTATAAACAAACTTAAGGCCATCAAAAAGAGCTTTGTAAGGAGCAGAAAAATGGTTTTCATCGTTGTATTTTTTGTATGCCCAGCTTAACCATGTTGGGGCAAATTGCTTCAATTCCGACGTTAATGCATCAACCTGCTGCGTATTTTCGTTACCTATCGCTATAAACAGTTTGCCATTATGTGGGTGCGATGTTTTTATAAAAGACTGGAGATTAACAAGCATCCTGTCGTTAATTCCGTTAATCGCAGGACTCGTTAAAATCATGGCCGGAAACAGGTTTGGCATCTGCTCTTTAGCGTACAAGGCAAACAAGCCACCC
Source organism: Mucilaginibacter sp. CSA2-8R (assembly GCF_038806765.1). Lineage (NCBI taxonomy): Bacteria > Pseudomonadati > Bacteroidota > Sphingobacteriia > Sphingobacteriales > Sphingobacteriaceae > Mucilaginibacter > Mucilaginibacter sp. CSA2-8R. The sequence goes on from NZ_CP152389.1 coordinate 156,137, forward strand.
AAAGAGTGTCCGGCAAGTATCCGGTAGGGCTGTACCCGGTAATGTGTATCAATATATGGGATCACCTCATCTGCTATATATTTCAAAAATCTCCCGGCTCCGGCATTAGTTGTTGCTTTAAAGCTATCAATGGCCCCACTGGCTTTTTTAACATAGGCAGGGGTAAAGTCCCTGCCACGATCAACGTTCACTATTCCAACAACAATCATTTCAGGCATTCTGTTGCGGTCATATCCTGCAAGAAAACTTACTGCTTCGGCGGCATGACTAAAATGATTATCTGCATCAAGTACCTATAATACAGGATAGGAATCTTTTGTAGTAGAGTAGCTGGTTGGAAGATGTATCCAAATCGTCCTGTCTTCAGGCATGACCTTCGAATGCAATAATATTGCATTTTCGTTATGAATAGGTAAAGAGTCAATTTGCGCAACAACTATTCGGGGAAATGAAATAAATATCAATAACGGTATAAAAGACAAATTGAGATGGTAAAAATATCTACTGAGTTTTGTGCTGTTATTCATTGCATAAAGTTAATCATGCAGTGTTCTTGTTAGGCAAGTGACATCTCAATTTAATTAAGGCAAAATAAATTTTTTCACGCCAAAGTGTCGTAAAACAGAAAGCCCGGAACCAATCAGTTCCGGGCTTCTGCTTTTATCTGTTTACTACCTTAAATGCTTATCTCACATCAAAGCTGTTGCGGAAACGTGCACCATCTGAGGTATAACCTTCAATGGTCATTTGTCCGTTTTTAAGATTAGTAATCGCCTTGTCAATGTCGTTAGTGCTATTGATAGGCTGCTGATTGATGCTGGTAATAATGGTGCCTTCCGGAATTTCATAGTTCTCGAAGAAACCACCGCGGCGAACCTGGGTTACCACCACACCAGAGTTTAAGCGGAACTTAGACTTCTGAGCCGGGGTTAACGGCTGGAAACTTGCACCTAACTTATTGTACAGCTCTTCGGCCGATTTTGAAACGGCAGCTGTACGGTTAGTGGCTGTTGCATCGCTTTTTAAGGTTACGGTAACGTTTTTCTCATTACCGGCACGCAACACAGTTAAATGTATCTTATCACCTGGCTGTAAGCGGCCCACGCGCTCTTGCAAGTCTGACGACTCATAAACCGGGGTGCCTTCAACTTTAGTAATAACGTCGCCTTTTTGTATACCTGCTGCCTCAGCACCGCCGCCGGCAACCAATTCGCTTACATATAAACCGTTAGTGGTGTTAATTTTAAGCTCTTGCGCAACATCAGGGTTCAGTTCAGTAAAGCTAACGCCAATATAACCGCGTTTAACCGAACCAAATTTTTCCAGGTCATTCAACACCTTTTTAGCTAGGTTTACCGGTACGGCAAAGCCATAGCCTTCGTATGAGCCGGTGTGTGATGCAATAGCCGAATTAATACCAATCAACTCGCCTTTAGTATTTACTAAGGCACCGCCGCTATTGCCAGGGTTAATGGCAGCATCAGTTTGGATAAATGACTCGATAGCTTTGTTTAAGCGAGGCTGTTGCTGCTGCTGATAGCGGCTTGGACCAAACGGGCTGCTTTCTTCCTCTTCGTTATCGCGGCCTAAAATACCGATGTTGCGGCCTTTAGCACTTACAATACCTGCAGTTACCGTAGAGTTAAGGTTAAAAGGGTTACCTACGGCTAATACCCATTCGCCTACACGCACGTCATCAGAGTTACCTAATTTTACAATAGGTAAATTAGTGGCACTCACTTTAATTAAAGCCAAATCGGTATTAGGATCGGTACCAATTACTTTAGCTTGCAGAGTACGGTGATCGTTAGTAGTAACTTCTACTTTGCTGGCGTTGGCTACTACGTGGTTGTTGGTTACAATGTAACCATCAGGCGAAATAATCACACCGGAGCCCGAAGCACGTTGCGGTGCACTGCGCTGCGGTGCACTGCGCTGACCAAACATATCACCAAACATTTCCTCCAAAGGGTCGCGGCCACTGCTGCGGCCTGATGACGGCTGATTGGCATACGTAGTACGGATATAAACTACGGCCGGGGTAACGGAAGCAGCGGCTTGCGTAAAATCAAGCTCGCCCGCCGATGACATAACACGGTTTGTTGATACCGGATTGTTTGTAAAATAAACTTTCTGACGCTCCTCAAAGGTCATTCCTTCCAGTGGATCTTTCTCAAATACCTTGTAGGTACCGAGCGCCATTGCACCGCCTACAAAGGCGGTCAATAAGGTTAAACCAATTTTTCTCATATTATCTTTCTTTTCTTTGCTGTTATTTATCAGGTTACAATCAACCTTTCAAATTTAATACCATTAAGACGATAGGAACAACAATAAGTTATTCCGATTATTGTTAAAAAATGTTAAATGCAAGATGATAACTTTTAACAGTTGTTATAGCGTGTTTGGCTTTAATGAATACGTATAAAATGAAGCTTAATTTTTATAAATATCAAGGTGCCGGTAACGATTTTATTTTAGTTGATAATCGGGATTTAAGTATTGATCATCATAACCCAAAGTTAATCAGTGCGTTGTGTGACAGGCGCTTTGGCATTGGCGGTGATGGAATGATGTTTTTGCAAAGCCGCGAAGGTTATGATTTTGAAATGGTTTATTATAACGCCGACGGGCAGCCGAGCAGTATGTGCGGTAACGGCGGGCGATGTATAGTAGCCTTTGCCAAGCATCTGAACATTATAAATACGGAGACTGACTTTTTGGCTGTTGATGGTCCGCATTATGCCAAGGTTTCCGAATCTGGCGATTGGGTGAGCTTGCAAATGATAGATGTTGACATGGTACAGCGTGACGCTGAGGCTTATGTGCTAAACACCGGGTCGCCGCATTATGTGCAGTTGACCAATGATTTAGCACACAAAGATGTATTTGCCGAAGGACGCACCATTCGTAATAATGCCACCTACCTGGCAAAAGGAATTAATGTAAATTTTGTAGAGCCGCTTGACGAAGGATACTTTGTACGTACTTACGAGCGCGGGGTAGAGGACGAAACCTATGCCTGTGGAACCGGGGTAACGGCCGTGGCCTTGGCCATGGCTCAGGCTAACGGGCAAACCGGTACTATCAATACGCCTATCAAAGTATTGGGTGGTAACCTGAACATCAGGTTTGATTACGATGGACAAAAGTATAACGACATATTTTTAGAAGGGCCGGCGGTAAAAGTTTTTAGTGGAGAGATAGAGATAAACCCGGTTGCTGTATGAAATTTATAGGCCAGAATTCTGACATTATTAATTACCTCACCGGCGATTTAACACTGCTCAATGCTGTGGTTAAAAACTTTAAAAAGCATTTGGTAGAAGGTGAACCCGCCATCAGTATTATGTTTGAGCTGGGATATGCGGAGGCTGATGTGATGCTCACGTTTACTGATATTTTTAAAAGTAGTTTTGAAAGTATTCCGGTGGCCGGAGAGTATGAGGTAGACTCGTGTAAGTTTTACCACATTGGCAGTAAGGTATACTTCTCGCTCGATCCGGACGAAACTCCCGAAGGTGTTAATGGTATATCAGAAGATGATAATGATTACATACTGAGTGGACGGGTTGATGGGTATATTTTCGAACAAAATTCGGATGAGTAGCCTTTGGCTTTCAATTTAATTAGAGTTTTAGATTATATCATTGCAATAAAGTACTTGCAAGTCATCAGGTTGTAGCTTAACTTTGCAGCATGTTTAAAAAGTCGGGAGCTTTAGGTTTGGCTTTACTCTACACTATTACGGTGTTAGGGTTTGCGCTTAATCTGCATTACTGCGGCACTAAGGTGGCGTCGGTAAAAATCTCGGCATCTGCTAAACAACATCAATCTGATACTACCTGCGGCATGAAAATGAATTGCTGCAAAAACCATAAGGTTGAGGTAAAGGTAAAAGACGACCACCAGGCAGGCGAGTCCTCGTTCCTGGCCAAGATTTTTGCCTTCGAAATTCCAAAGCTTCCGTTCGAAGATTTTGTGTTTTCAGCCCAGAAAGCGCTGTTGGAAAAATTCTTTGACCGTGGTCCGCCCAAAAGTGAGCCGGTCAGTAAAGTCGCTACTTTTATTCGTAACTGCACCTTCCGTCTTTGATCAAGTTTTAATTGTACTGCGTTAATGCATGGCTGTGTAGCATAGCCTATGCCTTACTGTTTTATTCTGCAATTATTTATTTGATCAATTTCATGAAAACTATAAAAATCTTTATAGTCTTGTTGGCTATCTCTGTAAGCGCAGCTAAAGCGCAATTTGTTAAAGCCGAATTACAAGTGAGCGGACTAACCTGCTCTATGTGCTCAAAGGCTACCGAAAAATCATTACGTACCCTTCCTTTCATCAGTGATATCAAGCCAGACCTTAACCGTAATTTATTTATGATTACGTTTAATTCGGCCGCACCTGTTAACCTGGACTTGATAGGAAAAAAGGTGCAAAGCGCCGGTTTTGCAGTTAATCAACTAAAAACCACCATTAACTTTGATAAGCTTAAATTAAGCGACAACAAGTTTAATTACAGTGGCGACACTTACCAGGTGGTAAACGCAGGCGCAAAAAGCCCTGAAGGTATTTTGCCTGTTACCATTGTAAGTAAAGGTTTGGCGCCGGCGGCTACTCTGAAAAAATATAATAACGTAACTGCTGCACAAAGCAACGGTAAGGTTTACCAAGTAGTACTGTAAGCAATTATAGCAATGTATAAAAAGCTATGGCTTACCTTTTGGGGTATACTGGTATGGGTATGCCCCCTTATGGCGCAAGAGTTATACGTAAACACCGAGCCCGCAAGTAACATGGCAGCAAAATCATTAGGTATACGGCTGGAAAATCAGGGTTATTTTAAGCCCGATTTTAAAAACCGTACTACGTTTGAGCTGATGTATGGCGTAAATAAAAATCTGATGGTGCATGGCACACTCTACGCATCAGACTACTATCAAAAGAGTCAGCATTTTGAGGGGATAAGCGCTTATGCCAAATATCGTTTTTACTCGGTAGATAGTGTGCAGCGGCATTTTCGAATGGCGGCCTTTGCCAAGGCGGCCAGCATTAAAAACCGTACGCCCAATCAGGAAATTGCTTTTGAAGGTGATAACTCCGGAGTGCAAGGCGGACTGGTGGCTACGCAACTGCTGCACAAGCTGGCATTATCGGGTAATTTGAGCTACCTGCGGGCGTTTGAAAACCGTGGAGGGTATGAGCCGGTAAATTATAATAGTATTGCTTACGCTTTTTCGGCAGGGTACTTGTTGTTTCCAAAAAATTACACCAGCTACGAGCAAACCAACATAAACCTGTATGCCGAACTTTTAGGTAAAACCAACCCTGGCAAAGGGCAGTATTACCTGGATATTGCACCGGCGGTGCAGTTTATATTTAACAGTAATCTGCGGGTTGATTTATCTTACCGTACACCATTAACTAACCGCATGGTGCGCAATACCCAAAACATGTACCTGGTGCGGGTAGAGTATAACTTGTTTAACATCTTTAATTGAGGTAATGATGAAGACGTTATTTTTAATGGTTACCGGCTTGTTAGCGTGGCAGGCAGGCTTTGCCCAGCATGAGCACCATAACCAAACGGATAGTATTGCTCATAGCGAGCACCGTAAGCAAATGAACCCGCCGGAGGCTCGCCATCGTTTTGAAAAGGTGTTAGCAGTTGATACTGGCAGTTCGATGATGATGAGCAGTCAGTTATCTCGCGATTTGCCCATGAACCGTAACGGTTCTGGTTCGTCGTGGGTGCCTGACGAAACGCCGGTTTATGGTTACATGGTGCATGGCAAAAAGTGGATGAGCATGGTGCATGGCAATTTTTTTGCCCGTTATACCCACCAAGACATTTTTAAATCGGGCAGTCGCGGCGGGCACGAGTTTGATGCGCCTAACTGGTTGATGGGCATGACCCAGCGTAAAGTAGGCCGCAACGGTTTGTTTTCGGCCAATGCCATGATCTCGCTCGACCCGTTTTTGGTGGGATTGAACGGTTACCCTTTGCTTTATCAAACAGGCGAATCATATCAAGGGCAAAAGCTGGTTGACCGCCAGCACCCACACGATTTATTTTCTGAGTTGAACATAGCCTATTCGCAACGCATTGCCCCGCAAACGGATGTATATGCTTCTATCGGCTATCCGGGCGAACCTGCTCTGGGGCCGCCGGTATTTATGCACCGCCTGTCGGGCATGAACAATCCTGATGCGCCATTGCAGCACCATTATGCTGATGCTACCCATATTACTTTTGGTGTCGCTACGTTAGGTTTCAGGTACAAAAATGTAAAATTGGAAGGCTCGACTTTTAAAGGGCGCGAACCGGACGAGGAGCGGTATGGTTTTGATGCTCCAAAATTTGACTCTTACGCAATGCGTTTATCTTACAACCCCAGCCGGAACTGGGCCTTGCAGGTGTCGCACGGATGGATTAAAAGCCCAGAGGCCTTAGATCCCGATCATGATGTGAAGCTTTTTACCGCGTCGGCTATGTATGCCAAACAGCTTAACGAGGATAGCCATTTCACGGCTTCGCTGGTATACGGGCAAAACCATTACAACCATGGTGGCGAAACGTTACCTTCGGCTATGCTGGAGAGCAATTTGCAACTGCACAAAACGGCCTTATATGGCAACTACATTTTTGTGCGTAAAAATGCGGAAGAGTTGGCTTTGGATAATAGCTTTCCGGCTAATCCTGCTTTCAATATCAATGCGATAACATTGGGTGCCAACCAAATAATCACCCAAATCAAAAATACTGACTTACGGTTGGGAGCCCAGGCATCTTTCAACTTTTCGCCAACTGCATTGCAGCCCTTGTATGGCAAAACCCCAATAGGGTTTGAAATTTATATCCGGGTTAACCCATCACTCATGAAGATGATGAAAAACCATCAGCATCAAAAAATGAATATGCCAGGTATGATGATGTAGCTACGCAGGTATTAATTGCCATGCTTAATTAAAAATAAAAGCTTGCCGAATTTGGCAAGCTTTTATCTTGTAGCTGAGATTACTGCTTGTTATTTATCACTCAACTGGGGTTTCAAACCATATTTTTCGGCATAGCGGCGGTAAAGTTGCTTGTGCAAATTATCCAGGCTAATGCCTTTTCCCTGTATGTAAGCGTTCTCTACATTCAGGGTCAGCATATCCAATGCATCGCCGGTAGAGATAAATAGGTTGGCGTCTTTACCGGTTTCGAGTGTGCCAGTAGTTTTATCCAAGCCTAAAATTTTGGCATTGTTTAGTGTAATCATGGATACCGCCTGCTCTTTGCTCAAGCCATAGCCTACAGCCTGGCCTGCCTCAAAAGGTAAATTGCGCTGGCGCCAAAAACCAGTACCAGTTAAGCCATATAATACACCGGCATCTTGTAATAAGTGCGGCAGTTTATAGGGTAGGTATACATCGTCTTCATCCTTATCGGGCAGGGCTTGGGTTTCTTTAATTATTACTGGTACGTTATTGTCTTTTAAAACATCAGTAACTAAGTAAGACTCACGACCGCCAACAATAACGGCTTGTACTCCAAATTGCTTGGCAAAGTTTACTGCCTGGGTAATCTCTTTGGCGCCATCAGCATTAATAAATAGTTTTTTCGTGCCATTAAATAACCCAGCCATAGCTGCTAAACGCGTATTAATCACGGCAGGCTTACTTTCGTTATAGCTTTTTGCTTGCGAAAACAGACTGGCAATATCATCAATGGCTTTTTGTGCACGTTCAGCCGGCGACTCTTGCGGGATGCCTGCCGGTACCCCAAAACCTCCGCGACGGCCGCGTGCCGTGCGGGCTACAGGCCAGTTAAGATGTATGCCGATGTCTTTTTTATAAGCGGCATCTTCCCAGTTCCATCCGTCTAGCATCATTACTGACGACTGGCCCGGCATAGTGCCGCCCTGAGGGGTAGGCTGCGCCAGCAAAACACCGTTTGAGCGAACAGTAGGAATTACCTTTGAATCGGTATTATAAGCAATAAGCGAACGCACATGTGGATTTAATTCGCCGGTTTCAGTTTCGTCATCAGTAGCCTTCACCGATTCAAACTCTACCAAGCCTAACGAGGTAATAGGACAGATAAAGCCTGGATAAACCTGTTTGCCGTTGGCATTAACTACGGTTGCACCAGAAGTGTTAGGGGCAGTGCCGGTACCAACAGCGGTAATTTTACCTTTGTCAAAGGCGATGTAGCCGTTATTTATAACCTGGCCGTTGCCCACGTGTATGGTGGCTCCGGTAATTACCACGGGGCCGGCTTGTGGCTTGGCCGGCATAATAGTAGCCTGGCCAAACGCGAGGACCGTGCTGAGCATTAATCCTCCAAAACTTAAAACTAATTTCTTTTTCATAACTGTATCAGGGATGAGAGGATTAATGTTGTGCTTTTTCAATAGCTGTTTGATTTTGCTTCATGCCGTTATACTCATCAGCAATAACGTAAGCCGCATCTTCAATGTCGGTACACTCGTACAAACGCGGACGCTGAAATGCCGGGCGTTGCGTAGCATTGCCGCGACTTTTAGACTCAATCATTTTTTGGATGATACGGCCTTCATCAGCTTTTAACGCTTTTTGCTGTTCGGCGTCTTTGGCATAATCCCAGTAAGGCACACCGTCAACATAAGTTTTTTCGGCTACTGCATAAATAGACAGCGGGTTAGCCGACCATAATACCAAGTCAGCATCCTTGCCTGGTTTTAAACTACCCACACGGTTTTCGATGTGCATCATTTTAGCCGGGTTAAGGGTAACCAGTTTAAGCGCATCTTCCTGGCTCATTGTACCATAGGTTACTGCTTTAGCAGCTTCCTGGTTAAGGCGGCGGGCCATTTCGGCATCATCAGAGTTAAAGCCGGTTAATACACCTACTTCGTGCATTAATTTGCCATTGTAAGGAATAGCTTCGGCTACCTCCATTTTGTAAGCCCACCAGTCAGAAAAGGTAGAGCCGGCAATTCTACGTGCTTTCATTTTGTCGGCCACTTTATAACCTTCCAGGATGTGTGTAAACGTGTTAATTTTAAAGCCCATGGAGTCGGCTACGTGCATCAGCATATTGATTTCTGATTGTACGTAAGAGTGGCAGGTAATAAAGCGTTTGCCATCTAATATCTCTACCAGGGCATCCAGTTCCAGGTCGCGGCGTGTGGTACTGTTTTTAGCAGCACGCGCAGCTTTATACTCTTTAGCCCGGGTAAAGGCATCAATATATACCTGCTCCACACCCATGCGGGTTTGCGGGAAACGGACGTTAGCATCGCCAAAGCTGGCCGAGCGGTTGCTCTGTTTTACGTTTTCGCCCAATGCAAATTTGATAAAGCCATCGCTGCCTTCAAATTTTAACTGCTCGGGCAATAATCCCCAGCGGTGTTTCATCAATTGGGTTTGGCCGCCAATAGCATTAGCCGAACCATGCAAAATGTGCGAGGTAGTAACACCACCGGCTAACTGGCGGTAAATATTAATGTCTTCGGCATCAATTACATCGGCTATGCGCACTTCAGAAGTTACGGATTGTGTGCCTTCGTTAATACCGTTTGATGCAGCGATGTGTGAGTGCTCGTCAATAATACCTGCCGAAATGTGCTTGCCGGTGGCATCAATAACTTTAGCGCCTGCGGCCGAAAGGTTTTTACCAACAGCTTTAATTTTACCGCCCTCTATCAGTACATCTGCATTTTGCAGAATACCTTCTTTTTCGTTAGTCCAAACGGTTGCGTTTTTAAATAAGGTAGTTTCTGTTTTAGGGATGCTGGTATTGCCAAAAGCCACAAACGGATAAACTACCGGGCCTACCACTGGTGTTTTAGCCGTTTGATCGGCTCCTGCACCGCGGCCGCCTCTGCCGCTAAAACCACCTGTGGGGGCAGCGCCTGTGTAGGTAGCTGTCCATCTTACTGCACCACCATCAGGCAGCGCACCCTCGCCACGCAATGTAACAGGCGATAAAGAAGTGATGTAGCCGTTTAAGCGGATGTTGCCCGATGGCTTATTTTTTAGATCAAAATATAGGTTTACCAAATCGCCTGTACGTACAATGGTGCCTTGTGCGCGGGCACTGTCAGCACCGGTACGGCTAATGTTGGCGGTGTATGCGCCTGGTGTGCCACCAATAACCAAGGTAGTGTTAGCCAGGCCGCTGCCGCTTAATGAATACGTTCCGCGCAAATCGCTCACGTCCATTTTGCTTACTACAAATTTTTGGCCTTGTACCCAATTTTCGTAAATGATATTGTCTGATTTAAACAGGTTAGACGAGGTAATAATAAAGTTAGCCACTTTGCCTTTCGCCAGGCTTCCTACTTTATCGCTAACACCTAACATAGATGCCGGTACCTCGGTTAATGACATTAATGCCTGCTTTTCGCTTAACCCATTGGTAATGGCTGTGCGCAGGTTTGTCCAAAAATCACGTGCATTATTTAAGCCCGCGCTGGTTATTGCAAAGCGGATGCCTGCTTTCTCGAGCGCTGCAGGGTTGGTTGGTGCAAGTTCCCAGTTTTTCATTTGGGCGTATGATATATTGCGGGCTTCTAAAGCATCTTCCACATCAAACGCTGCCGGAAAGTTTAGCGGAACAATAAAGCTCGCATTTAATGCTTTAATAACATCAATGCGCTGGTACTCTTGTCCGTCGGTTTTGTAGATATACTGTTTGGCAAACTCTTTAGCTATTTTGTCTGCACGTAAAATGCTTTGCACGTCGCTCACTTCAAAAATTTGCGGCAGAGCCTGGGTGCGGTTAAACTCGGCCAAAGAGATGTTGTATTCTTTGTTCTGACCTTTGTACCATTGGGCATCGTAATAAGTTTGACGCAGCAGCGCAATGCTGCCCATTAATGATGACGGATAATTAGTAGCTGCTGTACCCTTGCTAAACGAGTAATGTGCGGCAACTTCATCCTTAATCATCACCTCGTTGTCGCTGGCGTTGGCCAGTGTTAATACCGATGACGTGCCCCGTGCAATACCATCCTGAACCAGGGTTTGCACCGCACCAAAGCCATTACGTTTTAATTCGTCGGCACGAATTGTATTTACGTGGAATAGTTTACGGGCCTGCACATCCGGACGGATGGCGTCATTCCAGCCATAAGGGCCTGGCTTGGTAGATACGGGTACTGATACCCGGTTAAAACCGCCAAAGCCGCCTGCCTGGCGAGGCACTTCGGGTATGCCATAAGTAGTAAAGGCATCTACCAATCCGGGATAGATAAATTTGCCCTTTAAATCAACAGTTACATAGCCTTTAGGTGCGGAGCCGCCGGCACCTACCGACTCAATGTAACCGTCTTTAATAATCAATGTACCATTACTAATGGTTTGGTTGGCGTTCACAACAATAGTAGCGTTAGTGAAGGCGTACTGCCCAGATCGGATATCCCACGAGCCGTTAACCGGGAAAGTTTCCTGGGCGTAGCTTAAATGGGTAATCAGGAGGGCAAAACAAGCAAGTAAAATTTTCTTCATTTTGCAGTATTTGGGTTAATCGCTTTAAATATATCTATTTAAGAGGCTTATTTTTGCGATTTTTTAATATTGTCTTGATTGTTACATCAATTTTTTCAAAAAGAATAGGGTGGGGTATTTTCTTTTATATTTGTCGAAAAATTAATACTATGTCTGCGTACGAAATTTTAAGATACCTGCACTCTTTTGTAAGATTTATTGTGCTGGCTCTTGTTTTAGTGGCTATTATCCAATCTTTGGTGGGTTGGTTAGGGCACAAAACCTATTCGAAGGGAAACCGTAAGCTCAACTTATTTGCCATGATCTCGGCGCACACACAATTGCTGATTGGCTTGGCATTGTATTTTTTGAGCCCCTTTGTACAGTTTGGCGGTAATACCATGAAAGATGCTACCACCCGCTACTGGACTGTTGAGCACATTGCCATGATGATATTTGCATTGATTTTAATTACCATTGGCCACAGCCGATCTAAAAAAGCAGTTGTTCCGGAGGATAAACACCGCGCTATTGCCATATTTTATTTGCTGGCCGTGGTAGTAATTGTAGTAGCTATCCTGCAAAGTCACCGTCCGTTTTTAGGCGTAACCGGATTGTAAAAGCGCATTTTGTTTCGGCTAACAGGTTTTAGCAAAAATTATTGCCCTGCATAACGAAAAAAAGTTTCATAAAAAGTTTGCAGCGCCATATTTCTTTCTATATTTGCCTTTGTATATATGACAAAACAATTGCATAATCTTGGCTGGTGGCACCTTAATTAAAGGAGCCCGGTAAGTTTATGAATTAAAAAATTAAGCAATTATAAACCTGATTTGAGACCCGGCGCTAACCACGCCGGGTTTTTTTATGGATATTTGTTAACCCATTTATGCAAAAGTTTAAACTACATACTAACTATAAAAAACTGCTTGCCGATACCACTACCCCGGTAAGTATTTATCTGCGATTGCGCGATATATTTCCTAATTCGTTGCTGTTAGAGAGTTCTGATTACCATAGCCGAGATAACAGCTTAAGCTATATATGCTGTGAGCCTATTGCCGGTTTAGTTTTAAACCAGGGCGAATTGCGTGAGCAGTACCCAGATGGCAGTGAGGAAACTTTTGCTGCAGGGCAATTTAATCTGGTAAACCAGATAGATGCCTTTTTAAAACGTTTTGATGCAAACACCCTGCCGCTCAAAGTGATCAGCAGTGGTATGTTTGGTTATTTTACGCACGAGGCGGTAGAGCATTTTGAAACCATCACCTTAAAAAAAATAGCTGATGATCCTCGCAAGGTGCCCGAAATGCAGTATCATATTTACCGATACATCATCGCTATAGATCATTTTAAGAACGAGCTTTATATATTCGAGAATCGTTTTGGTGAAACGCCGGATAACAACGAGGGTATTGAAAAAATGCAATACCTATTGAAGAGTAAAGATTTTCCGGAATATTATTTTCAAAGTAAAGACGCTGAGCAGTCGAACCTGACCGACGACGGTTTTATGGCCATTGTTGAGAAAATGAAGCAGCACATTTATCGTGGCGACGTTTTCCAGATTGTGCCATCACGTGCTTTTTCGCAAGCCTTTGCCGGCGATGAGTTTAACGTGTACCGAGCCCTGCGCTCCATTAACCCGTCGCCTTATTTGTTTTATTTTGACTACGGTGATTTCCGCATTTTTGGTTCATCGCCTGAGGCGCAGATTACCATCAAAAACCGGGTAGCCAGCATTTACCCTATAGCAGGTACATTTAAACGCACCGGTAACGACGAGAATGATGCCGAGGCTGCAAAAGCGCTTGAAAATGATCCTAAAGAATCTGCCGAGCACGTAATGCTGGTAGATTTGGCCCGTAACGATTTAAGTCGCCATTGCGAGCAGGTTGCCGTTAAGGCATTTAAACAGGTGCAGTATTATTCGCATTTAATTCACCTGGTTTCGCATGTAAGCGGTAAGTTAAAGCCTAATGTTTCGTCGTTTAAAATAGTAGCCGATACCTTCCCGGCCGGTACACTGAGCGGTGCGCCAAAATTTAGGGCGATGGAAATTATTGACGAGAACGAAAACGTTAAACGTAGTTTTTACAGCGGCGCGATAGGTTACCTGGGTTTTAATGGCGATTTTAACCATGCCATTATGATACGCTCGCTGCTAAGCAAAAATAGTGTATTACATTACCAGGCAGGTGCCGGTATTGTAGCTGATTCGGTTGCCCAAAGTGAACTTAACGAGGTCAATAATAAAGTAGCTGCCTTGCGTAAAGCTATTGAGATGGCGCAGGAATTGTAGATTAAAGAATTAACACAAGTTTAGCAGGCTGTAAAAGCTTAAGTAACTATGAATAATACAGACGGTAAAGTGGCCACAGAAAATAAAGGTGCAGGCAGAATTTTAATTGTAGATAATTACGACTCGTTTACTTACAACCTGGTGCATTTGATAAATGAATTAGGCTTGGAATGCGAGGTGTGGCGTAACGACCAGTTTAAGCTGGAAGATATAGAACAGTTTGATAAAATTATTTTATCGCCGGGGCCGGGTATCCCATCTGAGGCGGGTTTGCTGCTGGATGTAATTAAGACGTATGCGCCTACCAAAAGTATATTTGGCGTTTGTTTAGGTCAGCAGGCTATTGCCGAAGCGTTTGGTGGCAGTTTGTATAATTTAAGCCGGCCAATGCACGGCATCGCAACGCCTGTTAAAGTAACTGATGCCACTGAGGCCCTGTTTACCGGTTTGCCCGAGCAAATTAATGTAGGCCGTTACCACTCATGGGTGGTTTCGAAAGAGGGTTTGCCTGATGATTTAGTAGTTACCGCCATCGACGAAAAAGATAACTCGATTATGGCACTGCGTCACAAAACATTAGATGTACGCGGTGTACAGTTTCATCCCGAATCGGTACTTACCGAGTACGGTAAAGAAATGATGCGTAACTGGCTTAGCATACCATCGGTAGGCGGTTTTATAGAAAAGCAGGCAGCATCTTCAGAAGAGAATTTATATTAAATATATTAGTTGGCCTCCTGCTTTACGTTTACTATAAGTGGGGGAGATGATTTATGACAATATTAGATAAAATAGTACAGCGTAAAAAGAAAGAGGTAATGGCATCTAAAATGGTTACCTCTTATACACAATTAGAAGAGCGCGAATTATTTTCGCGGGAACCATTATCCTTCCGCGATTTTTTGCTGGATCCGGACCGTACCGGAATTATTGCCGAATTTAAGCGCAAATCGCCATCAAAAGGTATTATTAACGATGACGTTAAAGTTCGTGAGGTAACCAAGGCCTATGAGCAGGCCGGTGCTTCGGCTTTATCGGTACTAACCGACCGCAACTTTTTTGGCGGTAGCAAAACCGATTTGCTCACCGCTGCCCGGTTTTGTTATGTGCCTATTTTGCGTAAGGATTTCATGATTGATGAGTACCAGATTGTGGAAGCCAAAACCCTGGGTGCCGATATTGTTTTACTGATTGCAGCTATACTTACGCCAGCCGAAATTAAACAGTTTGCGGCTCTGGCCAAAAGCATAGGCCTTAATGTACTGCTTGAGGTGCACAACCTGGAAGAGCTGGAGCGTAGCCTGGATGATAACATAGATGCCGTAGGCGTTAACAACCGTAACCTGGCCGATTTTACCGTATCGGTCGAAAACTCGTTCCGGCTGGTAGAGCATATTCCTGATAGCTTCTTAAAAATATCTGAAAGCGCTATCAGTAACCCGGAAACCATAAAGCAATTAAAAGCGGTAGGCTTTAACGGCTTTTTAATTGGCGAAAATTTTATGCGCCAGGCCAATCCGGGTGCGGCAATGGAAGCCTTTGTGGCTGAATTGAAATAGGTAGTTGTTAGGTAAAGAAATACTGTTTAATTGATGGAACGACTTCTCTTTACTAAAATCTTATCTTTACAGCTGTGAGCGAAAGAACCATTTTAAAACTGCAATTACCCACCGATCCGCGTTGGGTAACCAACGTGGTGGAAAGTAATATTGAGGAAATATTAACCGATCATGCTTTTTGTGAGCAAAAGGCGGCCAGTAATGCCATTACGCTCATTGTGCAAAATCCTAACCTGAGCGATTTGGTGCAGGAGATGGCTTTGCTGGTGCAGGAAGAAATGGATCACTTTAAGCGTGTACACGACATTATTTTGGCCCGCGGCTATACATTGGGCCGCGAGCGTAAAGATGATTACGTAGGCGAGCTGCTCAAATTTATGAAAAAGGGTGGCAGCCGCGAAGAGCAACTGATAGACCGCCTGCTTTTTGCTGCTATGATTGAGGCACGCAGTTGTGAACGCTTTAAGGTGCTATCCGAAAATATCAATGATGCCGAGCTGGCCGCTTTTTATCATGAGCTGATGATTAGTGAGGCTACCCATTACACCACCTTTATACGCCTGGCAAAAAAGTATGCCGGCAAAATTGATGTAGACAGCCGC
Organism: Mucilaginibacter sp. CSA2-8R; assembly: GCF_038806765.1. NCBI lineage: Bacteria > Pseudomonadati > Bacteroidota > Sphingobacteriia > Sphingobacteriales > Sphingobacteriaceae > Mucilaginibacter > Mucilaginibacter sp. CSA2-8R. The sequence continues at coordinate 172,054 of NZ_CP152389.1, forward strand.
TGGAATGCCTTTTTGGCCTATGAGGCCGATGTGATTAAAAATTACGGTAAAAAGGAAACTATACACGGTTAAGCCTTGGAGAGTCCGGCAATTTAAGCTAAGCCGGACTGGTAGGGTAGGGAATACATCCTGCTACATTTTCGAGGTAATTTTTCATCATTTCCAGATCTACCACGTCGTTAATAAAGCCAATATGCATATCGGGCCGCACAATAAGCGCTTTGCTTTGCCCGGCGTTAATCCCAAATGTATCAAAAACCCGCTGGTTTTTTACCGATGGCGGCAGGTGATAAAAGTTAAGCCATCCATTATAATTCTGCGTAATCCATTTGGCTAGGCTAAATACGTATAATTCCTGCAATAAACCCATGGTAATTAAAGTAAAACCGGGTTTGCCGCACCAGGCGTGTAAGTCGGTTTGTTGCTGTTTTTTCTCGTCGTATATTTTTAAATAAGGTAGCCTGTCGCCTGCTTTAATAGTAGTTAATTGACTCAAATGCAAATTTAAGCTGCTATGGGTGTAGCTAATACCGGTTTGCGATACGCGTTTAAAAAGCTTAAACCTTAAGGCTTCGTTTTGCCATGCCTTGCGTAACAGTACTGGTAAAAGCCACTTTTTAGCCGGCCTGGCCCATAAGCTATCTGATATAATTATTTTAAATGCCCGGTCAGTACTTTGAAGTAAGTCTTTAGCTACCGGCATGCGCTCGGCAGCATAGCTGTTTAATATCTCCGGTTTTAATTTATTTTGTATTACACCTGCAAGTTTCCAGGCTAGGTTGTAAGCGTCCTGCAGTCCGGTATTCATGCCCTGCCCGCCAATAGGAGAGTGAATGTGGGCCGCATCGCCAATTAAAAAGCAACGCCCTAGGCTAAACCTGACCGCCATGCGGTGATGCAACTGGTAGGTAGTAAACCAGGTACAATCTAAAACGGGCAGATTACTGCCGGTAATCTTTTTTAAAGCAGGCAGCACGTCGGCTAACGTAAATTCTGGCTTGTTGACTAACTCTGGCGGAATATTGCCTACAATGCGATAAGCACCCTGCCCAGGCATCGGGAAAAATGCGGCAAAGTCTCTCGGCGCTAAATAAATGTTAATTAGTTTCTCATTACCCGGCATAATTACATCCGCCAGGTAAAACCGGCTGTGATAGGTATCTCCATTAAACCGAATTTGCAGCTGTTTCCTTACCTGGCTATGTGCACCATCGGCCCCAATGAGCCACTGGCAGGTTAAAGTATAGTGTTGTTCGCCATTGCTCAGGGTTGCTTTAACTTCGCCCGGTTGCTGTTGCAAATCTGTTAATGAAGTATTCCAGTATACCGGGCAGCTTCTATCTGTCAAATAATTGAGCAGCGTTCGTTCGTTCTTATTTTGTGGATAGATATGTACAAAGGGGAAAGGCGTTTCGTCCTGCCCAGTGTTTTGTATAGCAAAACTGGCTTTTTGTTCGCCCTCATCATAAAAGTTGACGCCTGCGGCTGCAAAGCCTTCTGCAATAACGGTATCGACAATGCCTAACTGACGGTAAATCTCTAAGGAGCGTGCTTGTACGGCCAGCGCTCTTGACTGGCGGGTTGGCCCCTGACGGTTATCAATAATAACAGGTTGCAGGCCGTAGCGCAGTAATTGTGCTGCCATCATTAAGCCTGATGGTCCGGCGCCTACAATTAATACCTGGGTTGGGCTTTGAGCAACAGGTGTCATATCCAAATATGCTCAAAAATATTGGGCTGATGAATTAAGTCAATCAGTAAATAATAGCTGCGAATATATCAGACCGAATCATGCTTTATACAGCAGAAAAATAACCGGACGTTTGTGCAAATCAGGTTGCTGCTTTTTCCATTGGTCAACGGTTTGGGTTTGTACCATCTCGTCGAGCGCGGTAAGATTACAGGCAATGCATAGCCGGGTTGCTGGTTTGCAAACTTTTAACACTTCATCCAGCAATTGGTTATTACGGAATGGGGTTTCGATAAACAACTGTGTCTGACCAAAGCGTTCGGCCTGGCTTTCTAACTCTTTAATGCGCTTGCTGCGCTGGCCTTTATCAATAGGCAAATAACCATGAAAAGTAAAGCTCTGCCCGTTAAACCCCGAGGCCATCAGCGATAATAAAATAGAGCTTGGTCCAACCAAAGGCACTACCTTAATGCCCCGGCGATGCGCTTCGGCTACGATGTCTGCTCCAGGGTCGGCTACGCCCGGGCAACCGGCCTCGCTCATTAAACCGGCATCGCGACCGGCAGTTAAACCGCTAAAAAAGGTGGCAATATCTGCACTGCGCTGGTGCTTGCCATAATCGTGTATGATGAGTTGGTTTTGCGGGGTAGTCAGGCCGGCTTGTTTAAGAAACTTGCGGGCAGTCTTTTCGTTCTCTACAATATACTCGGTAATCTGGTTAATGGTATGTACCAGGTAGGGCGTAAATGATTGGGCCGCGGCATCATCAGCAAGCGGAACCGGTATTAAAAAAAGTGTTCCGGCGGGCATGTTGCAAATTTGGCTTTTTTATTTTTAAATTAGGTTAAACAATAACATAGTTGCGTATGAAATCACTGAGTAAAGATTGGTTTATAGAGGGAGTTTTTGATTTTGAACACAAAAAGTATGTTTTACTGGCTTATTTGCAGGAAATTAACCGGCACTTCGATAAAAGTCATTTATACCCTAACTTGGCCGACCTGATGTTTCATTACCGTAACCTGCTTAATTTTAAAGATAATAAAACGGTACTGCAACAAACCTTTCCGCAGCGGATAAGCAAAGCCGACTTTGAAGCAGTAAAGCTTACTTATAAAAAGATGGTGCAGGATGATTACACCATGCAGGAAATAGAGCGCATTATAACCTACGCCTTAAAAAAGATGGACCCCGCCCTGCAAACGGGGCAGGAGATTTACGATTTTGTAGAAAGCTGCCTGGATATTGACCCCATAGGTTTAGTACCGCTGATGCCTTACAATGGCTATTTTACGCTAAGCAACGGCACCCACAGAACTAATTGGGTGTATGAATATCAGATTGCCTTGTTCGAAAACCAAAGCGATAAGTACCGGGGCATCCACATTAACCTGATTGATATTTTTGAGCAAAGTTTGGTAAACACACCACAAGCTATCAAACAGCAACTCATCAAAAACCGCAGGCATTTGCCTAACCCGGCCATGTACCATGTGCAAAGCAATGTGACTTTCCCCTTAGAGCAAACGCTGTTGCCGGTAGCCAAACGGCGGTTGGTGAGGTTTATATCTGATGCGGCTTAGCTAACATAAAATGTACGTGCCTATAAAAAAATAAGCCGTACTGTTGGTCATGTTTAGCAAAACCAGCAGCACGGCTTATTTTTATAAACGTTTACTACTGATGGCTATTTCAGTGCGCTTAAGGCTTCGCGAATTCGCGGTATCATGTTCTGGATGTCTTCGAGTGTTGAGGTGCCTACCGATGCACGGAACCAGGTTACATCCTCGCCGGTGCCAAATGCCGAGAACGGCACTAAAGCTACTTTGGCCGCTTTTATCAGATAAAAATTAATATCGGCTGATGTTTGCAATACCTGGCCATCAGGTGTGGTTTTGCCAATGTAATCAACTTTTACCGTCAAGTAAATAGCGCCCATAGGCTCAATAGCATCCACAGCTAAACCTTCGTCCTTCAGTTGCTTAAAGCCGTTGTACAGTGTGCTCAGGCTTTCCTGTACGCGGCCGCTAAAATTATTGAGGTATTGGTGCAAAGCATCAGTTTGCTGCAGATACTTGGCGGTAGCTACTTGTTCTGCCTTTGGTGCCCAGGCACCCATGTGGCCAACAATAGATTTCATTTGGGCAATAACCTTTTCTGGTCCAAAGCCCCAACCCACACGTACACCAGTGGCAGCCAAACATTTCGAAATGCCGTCAATGTATAAGGTATAATCTTTTAATTCGGGGCGCAGGGTAACCGGGTCATAATGCTTTTTGCCAAAAGTGAGCATGGCATAAATTTGGTCGTACATAATGTACAGTGGTTTTTCGCCGGGCTGGCGCGACGCGTTTTCGGCAATCACCAGGTCGCAAATCTCTTCCAGGTCGGCTTTCTCAAACATGGTACCGGTAGGGTTTTGCGGCGAACATAAGCACAGCAATGTAGCTCCTTTAATGTGCGGGGCAATATCACCTGCTTTAGGTAAAAAGTTATTTTCGGGCGTGGTGCTGATTTGTATTTCCTGCGCGCCGGTAATATGAGCGTAGTGGTTATTATTCCATGATGGTAATGGATAGATTACCTTATCTCCCGGATCAATCAGAGCTAAAAAAGTAGAGTAAATTAAAGGACGCGATCCGCTGGCAATTAAAACCTCATTAGGGGTTACTTCAATGTGGTGCTGTTCGGCTAAAAATGTAGCCACCTGTTTGCGCAGGTCCAGTAATCCGTCAGCCGGCGGATAATTGGTTTGATGGTCCTGATAGGCCTCAATAATACCCTGCTGCAATTCGGCAGGGATAGGGTAGATATGCGGGTCAAAATCGCCGATGGTTAAGTTGGCAATTTGCTGGCCCTGGCGTTTAAGTTCGTTTATCTCGTTTCCTATTTTAATAATCTCAGAACCTTTTAAGGTTTGAGCCAAAACCGATACACTCATAGTTGTTTGTTTATGAGGGGCAAAGATAGGGGTTTGGCAGTAAGATTTTAGCTTATTAAACGATGTGTTACAATTAGCAAGAGGCAATAAAAAAGGTCGCTAATTAGTTAACGACCTGCAAATATCATGAATGCTGTAATGTTAAACAGCCGACGGCTTGCGTAAGCGGATAATGCGCATCCAGTGCATTACTTTCATCACCGGGTAAACCGGGTCAATTTCAAACCAGCGGGCACCAAAGTTAGGGCTGTTAGGGCGTTTGTGGTGATTGTTCTGGAAAAGCTCACCCAGCATTAAAAAGTCGAAAGGGGTGGTGTTTTTAGATTTATCACCATTGTCAAAGTTTGAGTAGCCGTATTTGTGTCCGCACCAGTTTACAATAGCGCCATGTAAAGGGCCCATGATAAACTGGATAGGTAACAACAACCACTGCCACCAGGCATCAGCAAAAGCGGCGTAAAAGGCTACATATAACAAGCCGAACCCAATACGGGTAACAGTATGCGAACCATAATAGTCAAGCAAACGCCACTCCGGATAGTTGCCTCTGAATTGGGCTTCGGGCTCGCGTATACGCTTTTCATAAATTCTGAAACTGATTGCAGTTTTATACATCATCTGAAACACATCCGTAAAAAAGTGCGGCGAATGCGGGTCTTTTTCGGTATCGCTGTAAGCGTGATGTTCGCGGTGCATAATTGCATACGCACGCGGATTTAGAAACGATGATCCCTGGCAAATAAAGGTAAGCGTGTGAAAAATACGTTCAGTTACTTTTGGCGTGCTGAACATTTTATGAGCCGCATACCGGTGCAGGTAAAACGTTTGAAAAAACAAGGATAAAAACCAGTGGCAGAAGAAAAAAATAATAATAATCACGTTGTAAGTATATTATAGTACAGTACTATAAATGATTTTAAAGAGTGTTGTTAATTTGCGCAAAGGTAGCACTTAATAAGCTAAATGTTAATAGTTTTCCACAATAAAACAGTCTCTTTTTGTGCTTACCTTTGGTTAGTATACGTATTATAATTAACTCCCGGTTTTACGTTTTATTGCAAAAAATGTTCATGGGCACTTTGTCTGCTCATGTCCAGTTCAAACTGACGGGCCAGTAATCGGTATGATTCCAGGCGGTCTTCAAAGTGTTCAGTAATGGTCACCAGCATTACCTCGTCAACCTGGTAAGTGTTAGCCAATTTAGTAATGATAGTTTTCATTTGTTGGGGCGTACCGCTGATGACGCGGCGTCGGTTAATTTGGATACGTTCCTGCTCCTGCAGGGTATAAGTAGCATTTTTAACGTCATCATAGCCTAACGGATTAATTCCACCACCTTTTTCAAACTGTATAAAGCGATAATCCATTATAGCCTGGTGCTGCCTTAATTTTTCTTCATCTTCTGAGCAAAAGGCAAAGATCGCCACGTTGGCTTCGGGCAGTGCTAAATCTTCAGACGGTTCGAACCGTGCCCGGTAAAGGTCGATAGCATTGGCTCCACCTATAGGGTTAATAAAGTGTGCGAACGAAAAGCCCATACCAAAATGAGCCGCATACAAACTACTTTGCCCGCTCGAGCTAAGCAGCCATTGCGCCGGCACAGTATCAATCATGGGTATAGCTCTGATGCGGGCAGCTACCGGCCCATCTTCGGCCGTGTCATGAAAATAGTTTTGCAAGTCCATCAATTGTTCGGCAAAGTCCTGCTCGTTAAACTGGTTAGAAGGATTGAGCACGGAGGCTGTCAGCCGGTCGGTACCCGGTGCACGGCCCATACCTAAATCAATACGGCCCGGAAACAGGGCTTCCAGCATCCTGAAATTTTCGGCAACTTTTAAAGCACTATGGTTAGGCAGCATAACGCCCCCCGACCCTATGCGCAGGTATTTGGTTTGCCCAGCCAGGTGAGCAATCAAAACCTCGGGGGTTGAACCTGCCAGGCTACCGGTATTATGATGTTCTGATACCCAATAACGGGTGTAGCCTAACGCGTCGGCCAGTTTAGCCAGCTCCACCGTTTCATGTACGGCCTGCGCTGCCGTTACCCCTTTTCGTACCGGCGACTGGTCGAGCACACTTAGTTTAATAGCATTCATCATCATCTTTGTACAATTATCGGGCTATCGGCAGATAGCTGTACCGAACGTTTTCATTTATGGCTTTGAGCTTACATAATTGTGAAAATAACTGAGTTGCTTTTTAGTAAGGGTGGAGATTTCCATTAAGTTAATTTGTTGACCTATCAGCTAATTTTTAGTCTTTTCTTTTTAACGCGTGCTTATCTTTTATTAGTTTTCAGGTACTAAATTATTGTAACCTTTTAATATCTCTCCATTAGCTTTATTAAAGTATGAACAACGCAGTGAAGCAGTTTCGGCTGTCAAAGATGGTTGAAGAAATTGAAGACTACGCGATACTGCTGTTAGATGAGAACGGGAATATTGAAAACTGGAACAAAGGCGCTGAAAAGATAAAAGGGTACAAAGCGAGCGAAATTATCGGAAAGAATTTCAGGCTGTTTTACACGGATGAAGACCGCGAAAACCTCAAACCAGAATCACTTATAGAAACTGCTAAAACAAAAGGCAAGGCCATAAGCGAAGGTTGGCGGGTGCGTAAAGACGGCAGCCAATTTTGGGGAAGCATTGTTATTACTGCTATACACGATGAACAGGGTAGTATTGTAGGATTTACTAAAGTAACGCGCGATTTAACCGACAAAATGCTGGCGGCCGAAGCCATACAGCAACACCTGAAAGAGCTACAGCTAAAAAATAAGGAACTGGAACAGTTCGTTTACATTGCCTCTCACGATTTACAGGAGCCTTTACTTACCGTAAGCAGCTTTGTAGAATTGTTTAAAGAAGAGTACGGGCATTTATTTGACGGTGACGGGCAGCTTTATATGGAGTACATTAATCAAGCAACCAGCCGGATGCGCAACCTCATCAAAGATTTGCTCGACTACTCGCATATTGGTAGAGAAAATGGCATAAGGAAAGTTGATGTTAATGGGTTGCTGGCCAATATTGTAAGTGATTTAGACCAGCGTATTGCTGTAACAGGAGCGCAAATTATTTATGGCCAGATGCCATCTGTAACCGCGTATGCTACTGAGTTAAGGCAGCTTTTTCAAAACCTGATTATTAATGCGCTTAAATTTTACCGTAAAGATGTGCCGCCTGTAATTGAAATAAGTGCAGAGCCTTTTAAAAAAGGGTGGCGATTTAATGTAAGCGATAATGGAATAGGTATTGAGCCGCAGCACGAAGAAAAGATTTTTTTAATATTTCAGCGTTTACATAACCGTGAAGAGTTTTCGGGCAATGGGATTGGGTTAGCAAATTGCAAAAAGATAGCTGTGATGCACAACGGAGATATTAGTGTAAAGTCGGTGCCGGGTAAAGGCAGCGTATTTAGTTTTACTATTGCATTATAAATATAATTAACCACTCAATGCCAAAAATTAAAGACCTGGAGTGTGTGCTGTTGATTGACGATGATAAGCCCACCAACCTGATTCATAAAAAGGTAATTGAAAAAACAGGATTGGAAGTAGAAGTACAGGCCCTATCCTCAGCTAGCGAAGCACTCGATTTTTTAACCAGCACCGGTAAATATGAGCAGACCGATCAAATGAGCAAGCCGGGCATTATTTTTTTAGACATCAATATGCCGGGAATGAACGGGTGGGAATTTATGGAAGCTTACCAGCAATTGAGCGACAGCCAGAAAGCGCGCATTGTGGTTATTATGCTTACTACCTCGCTCAACAACTCTGACCGCGAACGTGCCCTGCGTGATAAAAACATTACCACTTTTTATCATAAACCATTACGTGCTAATATGGTGATGGATTTGGTGAATCAGCATTTTGATGCCAATTTATAACAAACTATAAGTGTTACGCTCAATAATACTGCTTTGGTTATCTGCTTTAACACTAATAAAGCAGCCGGTATTATGTATGCTCGGGCCTGATTTAAAACGGGCGAGGGATATTTTGCATCATACTCATGGAATAAACCTTGCCCATGAAGATCGTAACTTTAATTTTAAGGCGTTTAATTTTTTTACAAAGCTTAATTTAAACGGATACAAATTTACCGAAGAGCGCATCAAAAACTACTATATTAAATCGTGGAAAAGTTCGGGTGTTGAACAAATCAGGATGTATGAAGTGCACAGCTCTGTGCACGTTGATACGGCTGTTATGATATCTATATACTCTATTAATAAAAAAACAAAGTACCCTGTACAGCAAACTTTCAATTACCGAAGTTACTTTTTGTTTAGAGCCGAACAGCCCAATTTGCATTTTACCATCAACGTTAAAGGCGATGTCATGGCGTTTGACGTTGGAAAGCATGCAATAGGAATTATGTATGAAGACGTTGCAATAGGGGAAGAATTACCTGACGCAAAAGCGTTAAGAAAAATACTACATTAATTACCCGACTTCTTCTTCATGAATTTTTTGCAAACCACTTGTAAATTAATTGGATACTCGTATCTTTGCAGTCCCGAAATTACGGGGTATAGTAAACTGTTTCATATAAATTAATTTAAAGCAAGTGAATACGTTAAGTTACAAAACTGTCTCAGCCAACAAAAAAACCGTTAACAAACAATGGGTTGTTGTTGACGCGGAAGGCGAGATTTTGGGGCGCTTGACCTCTAAGATTGCTGCAATCATCAGAGGTAAACACAAACCAGGCTTCACTCCAAACGTAGACTGCGGTGATAACGTTATTGTTATCAATGCAGACAAGGTAAAACTGACCGGAAACAAATTTGCCGACAAGCAATACGTTTCTTACACTGGTTATCCAGGTGGTCAGCGTTTCATTTCTCCTAAGGAGTTAATGGCTAAATTCCCTGAGCGCGTTATTGAGAAAGCCGTTCGTGGTATGTTACCTAAAAATCGTTTGGGCCGTGCCATTTATGGCAACCTGCACGTTTATGCCGGTGCTCAGCATCCGCATGCTGCGCAAAACCCTACAACCATTAACTTTTAATTTTAAAGGAGAAAAGAAAAAATGCCAACAACTAACACTTCAGGTAGAAGAAAAACAGCTGTTGCCCGCGTTTACTTAAACGAAGGTAACGGTGCCCTTACCGTTAACGGTAAAGATTACAAAGAGTATTTCCCAACCTTGCCATTACAATACGTTGCTACCCAATCTTTACTGGTTTCCGGTTCAGAAGGTAAATTCGATATTATGGTAAATGTTGCCGGTGGTGGTGTAAAAGGACAGGCAGAAGCCGTTCGTTTAGCTATCGCTAAGGCTATTGTTGAACTTGATGCTGAGAAAAAACCTGCATTACGTGCCAAAGGCTTAATGACTCGTGATGACCGTATGGTTGAGCGTAAAAAACCAGGACGTCGTAAAGCACGCAGGAAATTCCAATTCAGTAAACGTTAATATTTTAAGGAGGACACAACAATGGCAAGAACAACATATCAGGATTTACTGGATGCAGGTGTACACTTTGGCCACCTTACCCGTAAATGGGATCCGAAAATGGCGCAGTACATTTTCATGGAGCGTAATGGTATCCACATTATCGATTTAAATAAAACCTTAACCAAGGTTGAAGAAGCTGCTTCAGCTATAAAACAAATTGTAAAATCAGGCCGTAAAGTTTTGTTTGTAGCTACCAAGAAACAAGCAAAAGATATCGTTGCCGATTATGCAAAAACAGTAAACATGCCTTTCGTAACCGAGCGTTGGTTAGGTGGTATGTTAACTAACTTTGCTACCGTGCGCAAGTCAATCAAAAAGATGTCAAACATCGACAAATTGACTAAAGATGGTACTTACAGCAATCTTTCTAAAAAAGAGCGTCTGATGATTCAGCGTGAGCGTATTAAATTGGAAACTTTGTTAGGTGGTATTTCTGATTTAAACCGTTTACCGGCTGCATTGTTCCTGATCGACGTTAAGAAAGAGCATATCGCTGTATCTGAAGCTTTGAAGTTAAACATTCCTACCTTTGCAATGGTAGATACTAACTCTGACCCTTCAAACATCGATTTCCCTATTCCGGCTAACGATGACGCTACCAAATCAATTTCATTGGTTACCGGTATCATTATCCAGGCTATTCAGGAAGGTTTAGATGAGCGTAAACGCGAAAAAGAAGACGAAACTGAAAAAGAAGGTGCTGCTGCAAAAGCAAAAGTTGATGGCGGCAGTGATGCTGCTGCTAACGAAGGCACCCGTCGTCGTCGTGTAGCTGCTGAAACTGAAGCACCATCAGACGCTGTTGATACTACAGCCACTGAAGGTAACGGCGCTGCTTAATAAGCATATATAAAGTTGCCGGTTGCGGGTTGTTAGTATTTAAATGCTGCAATTTGCAATTGGCAACTTTCTTTTTATAAACAGATCACTAATTTTGCTATGAATTGCCATACAGGCAAAACATAGCATACAATCCATAAAAACAATGTCTACAGTACAAATTTCTGCATCAGACGTAAACAAACTGCGCCAGCAAACCGGTGCAGGTATGATGGACTGCAAAAAAGCCCTTACCGAAACCAACGGCGACTTTGAAGCAGCTATTGACTATTTAAGAAAAAAAGGCGCTAAAGTAGCAGCTAGCCGTCAAGACAGAGAATCTAACGAAGGTGTGGTTATTGCCCGTACTTCTGAGGATGGCAAACGTGGCGTAATTATATCTTTAAACTGCGAAACCGACTTTGTGGCTAAAAATGCTGAGTTTATTGCGTTTGCTAACGCTATTGCAAACGGGGCAGTACAACACCTACCGGCTACTATTGACGATTTAAACAACCTGGAAATCGATACCGAAACTTCACGTGTTAAAATTGGTGAAGCTATTACTGACATGACCGGTAAAATCGGCGAGAAAATCGGTGTATCTAAATACGAAGTATTAGAAGGCGAGAAAGTAGTTGCTTACATCCACGGTAACTTCCGTTTAGGTGTATTGGTTGGCTTAAGCGCTAATGTTGCAGGTGCAGAAGAAGCCGGTAAAGACGTGGCGATGCAAATTGCGGCCATGAACCCTGTTGCTTTAGATAAAGGTGATGTTGACGCTACTACTATTGAGCGTGAATTAGCTATTGCTAAAGAGCAAATCCGCGCTGAAGGCAAGCCCGAAGAAATGGTAGAAAAAATTGCTCAGGGTAAACTGAACAAATTTTATAAAGATTCTACATTGTTAAATCAGGAGTTTGTAAAAGACCCGTCTAAAACTATTGTTCAGTTTTTAAACGGTGTTGAAAAAGGTTTAACGGTAACCGCATTTAAGCGAGTTGCTTTAGGAGCTTAATTATTAAATCCCCGCCTTTCAAAAGGCGGGGATTTTTTTTGAACTTTATTTTAATAACCAGAATGTTAACAGCGTTATACAACACTCAAATTGTAACCGGTGGTGCCATCACCTCAGGTAAAGCTGTTATTATTGATCAGGATAAGATATTAGCTGTTGTTAACGAACAGGACATACCGGCCGGTGCACAGCTGATTGACCTGAAAGGCGACTACATAGCGCCTGGACTACTCGACTTACAAATTTACGGTGCAGGCGGTGCCTTATTCGGCGGGTTACCCAGTGAGGCGGCCTTGCGGCAAATGGAAGTTGCACTGCTGCAACAAGGGTGTACAGGGTTTTTTGCCACTGTGGCAACTAATAGTGAAGAGGTTGTTTTAAAGGCAATTGATGCTGCCAAGTTGTATAGTAAGCAGGCTGTAGGTAACTTTTTGGGTTTGCACTTAGAAGGCCCGTATCTTAATGCCGCACGAAAAGGCGCTCATCCCGAAAAGTATATCAAGAAAGCTACATTAACAGAGGTTAAAAGCTGGATTGAACTGGCTAACGGCGAAATTAAAATGATGACTGTGGCGCCTGAATTGCAGGATGAAGAAGTTATTGACTATCTGCGTAGCCAAAATATCATCCTGTCATCCGGCCATAGCAATGCAACTTATGAGCAGGGTAAACAGTTTTTAAATCAAAGCATCCCGGCAGTAACACACCTGTATAATGCCATGCCGCCCATTCATCATCGCGAACCGGGCATTATCCCGGCTATTTTTGAAGAACAGCCTTATACGAGTATAGTGGCCGACGGTATCCATGTTTCGTACCCCATGATTAAACTGGCTAAGCGTAATTTAGGTAACAAATTGTTTTTAATTACTGATGCCGTTACTGAGGCAACTGAAGGTACTTACCAGCACCAGTATAAAGACAATCGGTACGTAATGCCCGATGGTACGCTATCCGGTTCGGCACTAAGCATGTTACAAGCCGTAGCTAATTGCGTAAATTTTGCGGGTATCGAATTGAGCGAGGCTATCAATATGGCTTCATTGTATCCGGCGCAATTAGCTAATTTATCAACTAAAGGAAAAGTAGAAGCCGGATTTGAGGCAGATTTGATTATTTTTGATGCCGGGCTTAATCATAAATTTACCGTATTTAAAGGTAAAGTACACAACTAATATTTCACTAAATACTATAAAATCATTATCTGCATGAAGTACAACAGAATTTTACTGAAGCTAAGCGGCGAATCGTTAATGGGCGCAAGGCAATACGGTATTGATAATGCACGTGTGCTGCAATACGCACATGATATTAAAACTGTTTGTGATGCCGGCATTGAAGTAGCCATTGTTGTGGGCGGAGGTAACATTTTTAGGGGATTAAGCGCCGAAAAATCGGGTATGGAGCGTGCGCAAGCTGATTATATGGGTATGCTGGCCACCGTAATTAATTGTATGGCTTTGCAAAGTGCCTTAGAAGGTATTGGCGTAGATACCCGTTTGCAATCGGCCATTAAAATGGAGCAGATTTGTGAGCCTTATATCCGTCGCCGCGCCATGACTCATTTAGAAACCGGCAAAGTAGTCATCTTTGGTGCAGGTACAGGTAACCCTTACTTTACTACCGATACTGCTGCTTCGCTACGTGCTATCGAAATTAAGGCAGATGTTGTGTTAAAAGGTACACGTGTAGACGGTATTTACACCGCCGACCCGGAAAAGGACCCTACCGCTACCCGTTATGATGAGGTAAGCTTTGATGAGGTTTACAGCAAAGGGTTGAATGTAATGGATATGACTGCGTTTACGTTATGCCAGGAAAACAAATTGCCCATCATCGTATTTGATATGAACAAAGAGGGTAATTTCTTAAAGATTGCCCAAGGTGAGAAAGTAGGCACTTTAGTAAAATAATCATTAATATATCCCAGATACAGTTTTAATGATGGAGCATTTATTAAATCAAAAACTGGAGTTTTTGTTATCTTAATTACTTACTCGCGTTACCGACTATATCAGGATTTACTATTTTTGCAATTACAAAAAATAAAATACAATGAGCGAACTCATTAAGAAACAACTGAATGATGCCAAGTCTTTGATGGACAAAGCTATAAGTCATACAGATAACGAGTTATCAAAGATACGTGCTGGCAAAGCCAGTCCGGCTATGCTGGATGGTTTAGTGGTAGATTACTATGGTACCCCTACGCCATTAAGCCAGATAGGTAACGTAAATACCCCGGATGCACGTACTATCGTAATCCAGCCGTGGGAAAAATCGTTACTGGTGCCTATCGAAAAAGCAATTAAAGAATCATCGTTAGGTTTTAACCCTCAAAACGATGGCAGTATTATCCGTATTAATGTACCGCCACTAACCGAAGAGCGTCGTCGTGAGTTGGTTAAACGTTTAAAAAGTGAGGCCGAAAACGGTAAAGTAGCCATCCGTAATATCCGTAAAGATATTAATGATAAAATTAAGAAATTAAAAACCGAAGGCGTTTCTGAAGACGAAATTAAAGTAGGAGAGGCCGACGTGCAGAAACTGGTTGATACTTACATTGTAAAGGTAGATCAACTGTCCGACGCAAAAGAGAAAGACATTATGACGGTTTAAATCTTAAATCAACGTCAAATTAAAGGGAATGAGCATATTGCATCATTCCCTTTTTTATTTTTGCGCCATAATCTATGAAGTTACTTTTAACCTATTTATCCAAACATCGTTGGGTAGTGTTGCTGGCTTTGGCCTTAGCGGCTGTTAACATTAGTTTTTCCCTGCTCGATCCATATATTACTGGTCGTGTTGTCGACCGTTTTATTGAAAAACGTAAGCTATTAAATCATCATGAGTTTGTTTGGGGTGTGCTTACCTGGGTGGGTTTAGCTGTTGGAGCGGCCATGGTATCGCGTATAGCCAAAAACTTTCAAGATTACTTTACCAACATCATTACTCAAAAGGTTGGTGCCAATATGTACGCTGATGGTTTAAAACACTCGCTTGAGTTACCATACCAGGTTTTTGAAGACCAGCGCAGCGGCGAAACCTTGGGTATTTTGCAAAAAGTACGCCTAGACTGCGAAAAGTTTATCACATCATTCATCAGTGTGCTGTTTGTGAGCCTGGTAGGTATGGTGTTCGTTATTTTTTATTCGTTTAGCGTGAGTTATAAAGTAACGCTGGTGTACTTCGCAGCTATCCCGGTTATCGGTTTTGTGAGTACCGCCTTAAGCAAGCGCATTAAGAACATACAACGCACCATCGTAGCCGAAACTACAGCTTTGGCTGGATCAACCACTGAGTCTTTACGTAATATTGAATTAGTAAAAAGTTTAGGCTTGGTAAATCAGGAGATTAACCGCCTCAACAAAACCACGTACAAGATACTCGACCTGGAGTTAAAAAAAGTTAAGTACGTGCGCAGTATGAGCTTTGTACAAGGTACTACTGTTAACCTGGTACGCAGTATTATGGTGATAATTTTGCTGTTGTTGATATTTGAAGAAACTATATCACCGGGGCAGTATTTTACCTTTCTGTTTTACTCATTCTTTTTGTTTAACCCGTTGCAGGAGTTAGGGAACGTTATCCTGGCCTGGCGTGAGTCGCAGGTCTCTTTAGCAAACTTTGAGCAAATCATTAACACGCCTGTTGAGGTTAAGCCCGAAAAGCCGGTACTGTTAGAAAAAGTGAAAGACCTGATTTTTGCTAACGTAAGCTTTAAGCATTTAACCGCTAACCGCAATGCTCTTAACCATATTAGTTTTGGGGTAAAAACGGGTACCACCATTGCCTTTGTTGGGCCATCGGGTTCAGGTAAAACCACCTTGGTGAAGCTTTTGGTGGGTTTATATCAGCCTTTGCAAGGCGATATTTTATATAATGGTGTGCTGAGTAAGGAAATTGATTTAGATCGCCTGCGCGAGCGGATAGGCTTTGTAACACAGGATACGCAACTGTTTTCGGGTACTATTCGCGAAAACCTGCAATTTGTTCGCCCCAACGCTACTGATGAAGAGTGTATGCAGGTTTTGCAGCGTGCTGCTTGCCGAACTTTGCTGGCCCGTGCTGATAAGGGACTTGACACCGTAATTGGTGAAGGTGGTGTTAAAGTATCAGGCGGCGAAAAGCAACGCTTATCTATAGCACGTGCCTTATTGCGTAGGCCCGATATTTTGGTATTTGATGAGGCCACCTCGGCCCTTGATTCTTTAACTGAAGAAGAAATTACGGAAACTATTAAAGAAGTATCGGAGCACCAAGAGCATATTACCATTTTAATTGCTCACCGTTTAAGTACCATCATGCATGCTGATCGCATTTATGTGTTAGAGAAAGGGCAGATTATTGAAGAAGGCAAGCACCTGGATCTAATCAGTCAAAAGGGCTTGTATTACGCTATGTGGCGACAGCAAATCGGTGAAAAATTTACTACAGAAGCGTAATATACATCTTAAAGTTGTGATTTGGGATTTGCTTAAAGCATCCATGCGGCAAATAGTAATGTTAAATTAAATTTTCGTTTTCGTAATTAGTGGTATTTTTTGTTTGCAGGCTTTATAGTATACTCTTAATATCAGTCTTAAATTTTAACAGTTTCGTAAAAATCAAATAAAAGGCAAGTATTCTTCGCATTCGGACGTTTTAATTGTTGTAATATTTTTATAACTGTCCGTTTACTCTATGGATATATTGTTTAAGTACCTTAAAAAACATAAGTTTTCGGTAGGCATGGCGCTCTTAATGACAGCGCTAAACCAATGCTTTGCTTTGGTTGACCCGTTAATTACCGGAAAAATAGTTGATGACTACATTGTAAAGCGGGATATGTACTCCCGTTTAGATTTTATAAGCGGTGTGGTATGGTTGGTTACCATAGCTGTAGCCGCAGCCTTGTTTTCCAGAATAGCCAATAATTTTCAAGATTATTACACCGTCACCATTGCGCAAAAATCGGGTGCCGAGGTTTACGCTGATGGAATGAAGCATGCGCTGGCTATGCCGTTTTACGAGCACCAGGATCAGCGTAGCGGTGAAAAACTGGGCATGTTGCAGCGCATACGCAGTGATATTGAAAACTTGGTTAAGGCATCTATCAACGTTACTTTTATGGCAATGTTTGGTATTGTGTTCGTGGCTGTATATTCCTTTACTATCAGTTATAAAGTAACACTGGTATTTTTTGTCGCCGTTCCTATTATTACCTGGTTAAGCTGGATATTATCAAAGCGCGTTAAGGTAATTCACCGTGCTATCGTTTTAAAAACTTCTGTGCTGGCCGGTCGAACTACCGAGTCTTTAAGAAATATCGAACTGGTTAAAAGCCATGGCTTGGCTAACGAGGAAATTGACCGTTTAAATAAGAATACTTACAAAATACTTGCTTTAGAAGTTGCTAAAACAAAACTGTTGCGTGTGCTCAGCTTTGTACAAGGCACCACTGTTAACCTGGTGCGCAGCAGCATGGTAGTTGTACTACTGGTACTTATTTTTGATAAAGAAATTTCTGCAGGGCAGTATTTCAGCTTTTTGCTGTATGCATACTTCCTGTTCGGCCCATTACAAGAGTTTGGCCACATGGCATTAACCTGGCGCGAGGCACAAATATCGTTGGCTAATTATCGCCGTATTATGAGCCGGCCTTTGGAGGCCATCCCCGATAACCCGGCTGATTTAACACATATTGATCAGATCTCGTTTGAAAATGTACAGTTTAAGTATAACGGTACTAAACGGTATGCTATAAAGGATATTTCGTTTCATGCTAATAAAGGCGAAACAGTGGCCTTTGTTGGGCCGTCTGGTTCGGGTAAGTCTACGCTCATTAAGTTATTAATTGGCTTATACAAACCCATCAGCGGTAAAATAATGTATAACAGCATTGAGAGTGACAATTATCACTTAGATATGTTTAGGCGCCGCCTTGGGTTTGTTACGCAGGATACACAGCTGTTTTCGGGCACAATTAAAGATAACCTTACTTTTGTAAAGCCCGACGCGACGGATGAAGAATGTTTGGATGCGCTAAACAAGGCGGCCTGTCAGGGCATGCTTTCGCGCGCCGACGATGGTATTCATACCCTAATTGGTGAAAGTGGTGTTAAAATATCGGGTGGCGAAAAGCAGCGCTTAAGTATTGCCCGTGCTTTATTACGGCACCCTGATGTATTGTTGTTTGATGAAGCTACCTCGGCTTTAGATTCTATTACCGAAGAGGAGATCAGCAAAACGGTACAACATATCTCTAATCTAAAAAATCGTATTACACTGATTATTGCTCACCGCTTAAGTACCATTATGCACGCCGACCGTATCTATGTGTTAGAAAACGGCGACGTGGTAGAGGTGGGTAACCACCACGAGTTACTGGAGCAAAAGGGTTTGTATTACGCCATGTGGCGGCAACAATCAGGAGAACGCAAACTACAGGAAGAGCTGGATGCGTTTACCGAAAGTGAGGTATCATAAACAGCGCACATCCACTAAAAACGTTATGTTTAATGGTAACGCCGGCTTAGGTAAGTAATTTATACTACTTTCTTAGTCGGCGTACTTACGTCAGCCAGTTTAGTAGGAATAAGGTTACGCGTTTTGAGGAAGGTAACTGTTACTACCAGTAAAGTCATACAGCCTCCAAAAATTACTGACGGAACTGTTCCCATCAGTTCAGCTGTAAATCCGGATTCAAATGCTCCAATCTCGTTAGATGACCCGATAAACATAGAGTTTACTGCCGAAACCCTTCCGCGCATTTCATCAGGCGTAAGTAATTGCATTAAAGTGCCACGTATAATAACACTGATGCTGTCAAACGCACCCTCAGTAAAGAGGAAGATGAGCGAAATATAAAAGCTTTTAGATAAGCCAAAACAAAGTATTGACATGCCAAAGCCGGTCACAGCAATCAGTAGATTGCGCCAGGGGCGGTTCATAGGCGAAAAACTAGTCATGGCCAGCATGGTGAGTACAGCACCTAATGATGAGGTAGCCCGCATAATACCTAAGCCTTCTGAGCCAACTTTAAGAATGTCGTTGGCAAATACCGGCAGCAAGGCGATGGCGCCGCCAAAGAATACCGAAAACAAGTCGAGGCTCATGGCGCCCAGCATCATTTTGTTTCTGAGCACAAAGTTGATACCTGCCGATAGGCTTTGCCATATACTTTCTTTAGGTATGTATATAGGCGGATAGGTACGCAGCATATAAACCAGTATAAGCGAAACCAGCAATAAGATATTGATGATGATGAAGGTTGGCGTAATACCAAAATGACCGAAAATTAAGCCGCCAATAGCCGGCCCCATAATGGTAGCAATCTGCCAGCTCGAACTGCTCCAGGTACTGCCGTTAGGATAAAGCTCTTTAGGTATACTTTGCGCATAAATAGCAAACGTTGCCGGGCCATAAAATGCCCTGGCCACGCCGTTAAAAAATATCATCACATAAATAATGGGCACCACCCAGCCGGCATGTACCAGGTGGCTCATGCTTTTTAATGTAATAGTAAATATGGTAAGCGAAGCAAATAACACTACTGAAAATATGGCAAGCAGCAGTTTACGCTTTTCGTATTTATCGGCAATGTAGCCGCCATACAGGGCAATACTGATGGCCGGGATGGCTTCGCACAAGCCGATATAGCCCAACGCAAGTTTACTATGAGTAATCTGGTAAATGTAAAAGCCAATAACCACGGCCTGCATTTGGTAAGCCAGCGTAAAAAAGAAACGCATACCAATGTATGCGCGAAAATCTTTATACCGTAATGCAGCGAATGAGTCTTTTTTTTCCGGAGTCTCCTGTCGTTCTTCCACAAGCAGTTAATTTGATGCTTTGCAAAATTAACGCATTTTGAATAACAGGCTTTAACTCAAATTAAAATAAGCAGGTAACAATCTTAATTATTTTGCGAAAAGATACGTATCGCCTTTACAAAGCGTCCCTGATAATAAGCATTCAATGGCGTTTCAGTAACGCTGTTGGCCTTGCCAGAGGTGGCATGTATAAAAATGTGTTCTTCACCCGGCTTGTTCACAAAAATGCCCATATGCCCTACATTCCGTTTGGTACTATCGGTACCGGTAAATAATATGATGTCGCCTGCTTTAGCATCTCTTAGCTTAATTTCTTTAGGCACTGAGGTAAAATCTACTGAAGTGCGCGGAACGTTAATATTAAAATGATTGAAAACGTAAGTAATAAAACCCGAGCAATCAAACCCCTCGCTGGGGTTAGTTGAGCCGTACTTGTAAGGGATGCCTTTAAGTGATTGAGCAAAACTGACAATCTGTGCCGGGCTAACGTTCCCGGTTTCAATGCGGTCAGAAGTTTTTGTATTGAAACTCTTATCAGCCTCGTTTAAATGAATACCATGGCTTGCTGATGTATGATCTACTGCAAAAGGCTTGTCTGGATTTTTACAAGTAAAAAGCAACAGCATTAACAGTTTATATGGCAGAGAACTAAACGGCATAAATAGATGGTTAAAGCAAATAGAAAATATAAGCAAGATAGAATACAAATTTTCCCTGTTAACTAAAATAAAACAAGCCAGGGTGCAAACCCCAGCTCGTTAATGCAAAAACTTCTTAATGCTAAAAATTTAAACCATGTTGGTCAATCAAATAAATAAGCGAGGCTATCGACGCTGCCCCTAATTCCAGCTCGCGTTTGTTTACGTTTTCAAATACATCATTAGGCGTATGGTGTATATCAAAGTAACGCTGCGAGTCGGGACGAAAACCGATTAGCATAGCATTAGGATGCGTTTCTCTTAATGGGCCAATATCTGTACCGCTGCCTCCTATCACTAAACGGTCGGCCTCGTATGGCTCAAACAGTTTTTTCCACTGGCGGTTAATGCCGGCCATAAACGCTGGTGTGGCATGGTCAAAACTAAAGCCACGAGGGGTAAAGCCGCCTTCGTCAGTTTCTAAAGCTGCAATATGTTCCTCTTTGTCTTTTAAGGCTTGTTCAGCATATTTTAAACCACCCTTGTGCCCATTCTCCTCGTTCATAAAAAAAACAGCCCTGATGTTATTTTTAGGTTTGTAGCCTAATGTTTTGTAAATACGCAAAGCTTCTACCGACTGCATAACGCCTGTACCATCGTCATGCGCGCCTTCGGCTAAATCCCACGAATCTAAGTGGCCGCCAACCGTTATGTATTTGTTGTTGTTCTCTGAACCCTTTATTTCTCCTATTACATTATACGACAGTACATCAGGCAAAGTCTGACAATCGGTTTTTAAATAGAATTTTACAGGAGTGCCGGCTTGCTGCTTTAGCTTAGCACTAAGCTGATTAGCGGCTATAGTTGATAAAGCTGCGGCAGGGATTGGTTTATTGGTGCCATAACCGGTGCCACCGGTATGCGGATAATTATCCAGCGCAGATGTTAATGAGCGAACAAGCACAGCAACCGCACCATATTTGGATGCCGCTCCCGGGCCGGTGTTTCGTTGGTCGCCGGCAGTGCCATAAGCCGATCCGGCTTCGATAAAGCGCTCATCAAACGGGCGATTAAAAAATACAATCTTACCCTTAATTTTAGACTCGCCAAGCGTCTCCAATTCTTTTAAGCTATGCAGTTCGATAACCTCTGCAGTGATGCCTGTTTTTGGCGTAGCCACCGACATGCCCAAGGCGGCTAAGGCAACAGGAGTACGCTTAGTGCCTGTAACAATGTAACCCTGCTCTTTTTCGCCGCGCACCCAATGCGGCACCATTACCTTCTGCAGGTAAACCCGGTCAAACCCATAACCTTCCATTAGTTTCTTGCTCCACTCAACCGATTTTTGAGCGCCTGCCGAGCCGCTTAAACGCGGTCCGATCTTTTTGCACAGGTAACGCAGGTTTTCATAGCATTGGCCATTAACTAAGGCCTCGTCAAAAATTTTGCGCATCATTACCGAATCGGTTTGGGCCTGTGCCGAACAAGACATACCAAGTGCTGCAAGCACAGAGAAAGCGATAGCTTTTATTTTCATGAAGAGTATTTGTATTAATGCCGTTAAGATAACGATTAGGAAATCTTATCCCAACTTAAACCGCCACTTTTAGCCTGGAAAGCCTGTTGTAAGATTTGGTTTTCGGGTAAAGCTAATTGTGGGTCGTGGGCAAAAATTTCTTCTACCGTTTTACGTGCTAAAAGCAGTATCTCCTGATCGGTGGCCAGGTCGGCCAGCTTTAAATCAAGCACACCGCTTTGCTGGGTGCCTTCAATGTTACCCGGACCGCGCAATTGCAGGTCAATCTCCGATATTTCGAAACCGTTATTCGTCTTCACCATCGTTTCGAGCCGTACTTTGCCTTCGCGGCTTAATTTTTGGCTACTCATCAAAATACAGTAAGATTGCTCGGCTCCCCGGCCTACGCGCCCGCGTAACTGGTGCAGTTGCGACAATCCAAAACGCTCGGCGTTTTCAATAATCATTACGGAGGCATTGGGCACATTTACACCCACCTCTATTACCGTAGTGGCTACCATCAGCTGCGTTTCGCCTTTAACAAAGCGCTGCATCTCGAAATCTTTATCCGAAGCCGACATTTTTCCGTGTACTACACTAATGCGGTATTGCGGTAATGGAAATTCGCGCGACAGTGTTTCAGCGCCATCTATCAGGTTTTTTAAATCCAGCTTTTCACTTTCCTGTATTAGCGGGTATACTACGTAAACCTGGCGGCCCAAGGCAATTTCGCGTTTAATAAAGCCGAACATTTGCAGGCGCTGGCTTTCGTAAAAATGCAGCGTTTCAATAGGCTTACGGCCGGCGGGCAATTCGTCAATCACCGATACGTCCAGGTCGCCATACAAGGTCATAGCCAGCGTTCGGGGGATAGGAGTGGCCGTCATTACCAATACGTGTGGCGGTATAATATTTTTCTTCCACAATTTGGCACGTTGCTCAACACCAAAGCGGTGCTGTTCATCAATTACCACAAAGCCCAAGTTTTTAAATTGTACCGCATCCTCAATAAGGGCATGGGTGCCAATCAGTATTTTTAGCTCTCCGTTCAGCAGCTTTTCATGAATTATGGCGCGTTGTTTCTTTTTCGTAGATCCGGTAAGCAAAGCAACTTCTACAAAATCATCACCTACCAAATGTTTAACCGATAGGTAGTGCTGGTTAGCCAAGATTTCGGTAGGCGCCATCATACACGTCTGGAACCCATTATCAATAGCTAAAAGCATACTCATTAAAGCCACTACAGTTTTGCCGCTGCCTACATCGCCCTGTAGCAGGCGGTTCATCTGTACGCCGCGCTGGGTATCGAGCCTTATTTCTTTAAGTACACGCTTCTGTGCGTTAGTGAGCGGGAAGGGAATTTTTTCTTGGTAGAAAGTGTTAAAGTATTGGCCAACTTTATCAAACACATTACCCTTAAATTTATGGGTGCGGAGTAATTTATTTTTAAGCAGCCGTAGCTGTATTAAAAATAACTCTTCAAACTTTAAGCGCCGCTGGGCTTCGTAAAGCAACTCGGGGCTTTCGGGGAAATGGATGTTACGATAGGCATCAACCCGGTTAATAAGCTTAAACTTTTGTAAAATGTACTGAGGCAGGTTTTCCTGTATGTCTTTTGCATGCTGCTCCAGCAAAATGCTGATTAGCTTTTGAAGCCCCTTGCTATCTAATGAAAAGCTTTTCAGCTTTTCTGTTGAGTTATAACCGGGTTGTAAAGTAAGGTTACCCTTACGCTTTAGCGTATCGGGCGAGTAAGGCTCCATCTCCGGATGAGCCATTTGCGCTTTGCCGTTAAACAGCGCCGGTTTGCCAAAAATGATATAGGCCTTGCCGATGTTCAGGCTTTTTTCGGCCCATTTAATACCCTGAAACCAGGCTAATTCCATTACGCCGGTGTCGTCCTGCGCTTGTATAATTAGTCGTTTGGTACGCTTATCACCTAATATTTCTTTATGTGTTAGCCTGGCAATTACCTGCACATACGGTAGTTCCGGCTGTATATCCCTTATTTTGTAAAAGCGGGTACGGTCAATATATTTAAAAGGATAGTGCTTTAGCAGGTCTTCGTAAGAGAAGATACCAAGCTCTTTTTTGAGTACCTCGGCCCTTGCTGTGCCTACTCCTTTTAAATAATCAACAGGGGTTTGAAATACCGATGCGTTCAAGATTTATTTTAAGTAGCCAGTTAGCCTTTGTAAGCAATTACCGAAATTTCAACATTGACATTTTTAGGCAGAGCAGCAACCTGTACTGTTTCGCGGGCAGGGTAGTTGCCGGTGAAGTAAGAGCCGTAAATTTCGTTAACCCTGGCAAAATCGCCCATGTCTTTTAAAAAGATACTGGTTTTTACAATATGGCTAAAGTCAAGGCCAGCTTCAGTTAAAATAGCTTTGATGTTTTCCAGCACCTTAGTGGTTTCGGTAGTAAGGTCTGTTAACACCAATTCGCCCGATTGCGGGTCTAAAGCAATCTGTCCGGATACAAAAAGCATGTTGCCTGCCATAACAGCCTGGTTATATGGACCGATGGGCGCAGGGGCGTTTGGGGTATTTATAATTGTGCTCATTATTTTTTCAGGATAAACCAATCAATCAACTTCCAGATGATGCCCAGTACAAACATGATGATGGCCATGGCATTAATGACATGCATCACCTTCAAATTAAAACTGGACGGACGTTTGTCGTCTTTTCTGCGGAAGAAGTACATAAAACAAAGTTAATAAAAAAAAGGCTCCGGGTTATCCGGAGCCTTTTCAAGTTCTAATTAATTTAGAAATTATTGTTTGAACTCAACGCGACGGTTCATTACACGTCCTTCTTCAGTTGAGTTATCAGCAATTGGGTTAGTTTCACCTAAACCTTTTGTTTTTAAGCGACGAGCTTCAACACCAGAGTTAACTAAGTAAGTTTTTACTGAGTTAGCACGATCTCTTGATAAACGCAGGTTGTGAGCTGCAGTACCTTCAGATGATGCATAACCGTTTAAAGTAACTACTTTTTTAGAGTTAGAACGCATGTCAGCAGATACTAAGTCTAATACAGCATAAGAAGAAGTTCTTAATACTGAGCTATCAAAGTCAAACTGGATGTTTGAGTAAGCTTGAGCAGCAGGAGTTGCAGTTGAATCCGCTTTAGGGAATACAATTGGACAACCAGCACCGTCAACAACTGTACCAGCAGGAGTGCTTGGACATTTGTCAAATTGATCAGCTACACCGTCACCGTCAGTATCTTTTTTCAGGTCGTTAACAGCGTTTTCAACGTTAGTTACACGGCCTTTCAAAGCTTCAACTTCTTGACGTAAAGCAGCATCGTACAATTCGTCATACATCATAGCTACTGGGTTTACCCAATCCAGGTTTGGTTTTGATGAAGAACCGAAAGTGTACTCTAAACCACCGTAACCGTAAGAGTATTTATCTCTTGATGGGTAGCCTCTTTTTAAACCGTCTAAGTTGTCATCATCAGTAAAGTTAGCAGTATAACCTAAGTTAAATGCCCAAGCGTCATTCAATCTGAATTTAACACCTGCACCAACTGGGATCACTAAGCTTTTTACATAATGGTTACCACCATCAGCATCTTTGTAACGAGTTTCTAAACCAGATGCAGTGATGAAGTGTGGGTTGTAATAGATCAAACCAGCACCTGCGTTAACGAAGAAGTTAACAGAGTTTTTACGACGCAGGAAGTCAATAGTAGCAACGTTAACAACGCCGCTTAAAGTTCCTTGCCAAAAACGTGTGTCGAAAGAAGCCATACCATCACGAACGCCACCTTGAGCGCTGTTGTTGTTACCAGCTACTTTACCGCCACGAGCGTCTAATTGTAAGCCAAATGAATGGGCTAACTGCCATCTTAATGATGCACCGTAACCAAGCGATACAACATAATCAGTGTAATCGTTTACACCACCGATAGCCACTGCAGGAGATGTTGCACCTACGTTTAAACCAAAGCTCCAGGTGTTGTACTGACCTCTGCCACCAAACACTTTAGCTGTACCGGTTGAATTTGACATGCTGCTTTTAGTTGAATCGGTTTGCGCGTTGGCCATACCAACCGCAAGCAGCGATGCAAAAGAAAGCGCGACTGTTTTCTTTAATGTAGAATAGTTCATAGTTTTCAAGATTAAACAAATTTTAATTGTGATTTTACTTAATAAAATTAGTACTTATGTCTGCTCGTCAACCAAACTCCGTTCCAATTTTCTTAATATTGGAGACAAATAAATGCAATTTTTTGTTTTCTAAAAATTAATAATTTTATTTTATGAAATATCATCCTATAAGCAACAGCTTATTTATTTTAAATAGAAAAAATTTCGTTTCACGAATAAAGCCGTCGTCTTTGGCAATATTTAACGCCGCTGATGAATACACCCGCAGCGGTGATCAAAACTTCCTGTTCAAACAAAATGCCGACTTCTTTTACTTATCAGGGATAGATCAGGAACAAAGTATTTTGCTGCTTTTTCCGGATTGTCCTAATCCGTTGTACAAAGAAGTACTTTTTTTGAGACAAACTAACGAACACATTGCGGTATGGGAAGGACACAAATACACCAAAGAAGAGGCCCGCAAGGCATCGGGTATAGAAGCAGTATATTGGTTGCACGATTTTGAGGCAATACTGCATAGCATCATTCACTATGCAGATCACATTTATATTAATACCAACGAGAACGACCGTTACTTACCGGGTGTACCTTACCGCGATCTGCGCTTTTTGGAAGAATTGCGCGGCAAATATCCTTTGCATTATTACGAACGTGCTGCACCTATACTGCGAGATTTACGCGTAATTAAGTCAGAAGTTGAAATTGAACTTACACAAAAGGCCTGCGATATTACCGGTGATGCATTTGTACGTGTACTTAAGTTTGTAAAACCTGGAGTTGCTGAATACGAAATTGAAGCCGAGATTAGCCATGAGTTTTTACGCCAGCGTGCTACCGGTCATGCTTATAATCCCATTATAGCTTCGGGCCGTAATGCTATTGTACTGCACTACAATGATAACAACCAGATATGCCATGATGGGGATGTGATTTTATTTGACTTTGCTGCCGAATATGGTAATTATAATGCCGACTTAAGCCGTTCTATACCGGTTAACGGCCGCTTTACCGAGCGCCAGCGCAAGGTTTATGATGCTGTATTGCGTGTGATGCGCCAATCTACCGCAATGCTGGTGGCGGGTACAGTATGGAATGATTACCATGATGAGGTAGGAAAAATTATGACCAGCGAATTAATAGGTTTAGGATTGCTTGACCGCCATGCGGTAGAAAAGCAGGACCCTAAAGCGCCTTTGTATAAAAAATATTTTATGCATGGTACCTCTCATCACCTGGGCATTGACGTGCACGACTATGCCAGCCGTTATAAACCATTTGAAGTGGGTAATATTTTAACCTGTGAGCCGGGTATATATATCCCCGAAGAAAATTTAGGTATACGCATAGAAAACGATATTTTAATTACCGAAGGCGGTAACCGCGATTTGATGGCCAATATACCTGTAGAAGCCAAACATGTTGAAGACATTATGAACAGTAAGTAAGCAACTTATTTACCTTGTGCAGCAGAAAAGCAGATGGTAACATAAAAGTGCCATCTGCTTTTTTATTGATTGTGCAATATATTTGCAGCGGTAGCAGGCCCTGCCTGAAAGTAGCATTACGTTAAACTAAGCCGGATATAAGATATGTTTAAAAAAAAGAACCTGGCAAGTAAGCTTTGGCTTAAGTATACCGACCGGCCTGCTTACAAAACGTATAAGTGGGAATTAGTAAATTATAACAGGAGCCAGTTCACTAACTTTTTGCTGGGCTCTGAACGGCTCAACAGTCTGCCTAAAATTAAAGCTTTAAGCAGCGTTACCGGCCAGTTAAATATTACCCATAGCGGTAATGCAGGCGATGTGATATATGCCTTGCCTACGTTAAAAAAAATTAATGAGCTTACCGGCGCAAAAATTAACCTGTACCTTATTTTAGGTAAACCCTTAATTTTGCCCGAGTATAGTACGCACCCTTTAGGCAACGTCATGCTTAACCGTAAAATGGCCGATATGCTGATTGCATTAATTAGTGCGCAGTCTTACATCAATCTATGCGACGTATACACCAATCAAAAAATTGATATTGATTTTGACTACTTCAGGGCTGGACTTATACCACAGGACAAGGGCAATATAGCTCACTGGTGTGGTTACATCACCGGTGTTACTCCTGATTTGTGGAAGCCATGGCTTAAGGTACTACCTGATGCAGCTTACAAAAATACTATAGTGGTTGCCCGTAGTGCCCGCTACCAGAATAAAACTATCGATTATCGGTTTTTGAATAAGTATGAATCTTTAAAATTTGTAGGGGTAGAAAGCGAATACCAGGAAATTAAAAAGTACCTGCCAAAAGCCGAATGGGTACAGGTAAATGATTTTATGGCATTGGCACAAGTTATTGCCGGATGCAAAGTTTTCATCGGCAATCAGTCGTTCCCATACTCAATAGCCGAGGCTTTAAAGGTACCACGTATACTTGAAGTAGCGTTTGAAGTAATTAACGTAGTGCCCGAGGGCGAGAATGGGCACGATTTTCTTTTTCAGGATCACCTTGAAGCCTTGGTGGAGGATTTATATTCACGTTAATTTAGTAAACCTCCTGCACATGAGTTTAAAGGGGAAAGTAGCCGTTGTGATACCGTTTTATAAGCCGGGCCTTACTGCGTACGAGCAAGTTGCTTTGCAGCAATGCGAACGTATATTAAGTAACCATATTAAAATAGCTGTTAAGCCCTATAAACTTGCATTGCCTGATTTTGCAGATACGGTTAAAATTGACGAGGTTATTAACTTTGATAACCATTATTTCGCAAGTATTGATGGCTATAACCGGCTCATGTTATCTACGGAGTTCTATGCTAAATTCCAATCTTTTGAATATATATTGATCCATCAGCTAGATGCCTTTGTATTTAAAGATAACTTACTTGACTGGTGCAGCCGAGATTTAGATTATATAGGTGCCCCCTGGATACGCCCGGTGGAACATACAGATTTGATCAAAGCCCTCAAGTCAAAAATTCAATATGCAGTACATACTCGTTTTGATGTTAAAAAGAATGGGGTACCGAGCGAAAAGCAGTTTGAAAACAAAGTGGGCAATGGCGGTTTTTCATTACGGAGGGTAAAGAAATTTTATGACCTGGCCTTACAGTTGCAGGATAAAATAGCCTTTTACCTGCAACAACAAGGGGTGCATGAGTACAACGAAGATGCTTTTTGGAGTATAGAGGTAAACCGTAAAAAAAAGGTATTAAACATTCCGGCGCTTAAGGTTGGGTTGCAGTTTGCCTTCGAGTCATCTCCGGAGCGGGCCTTGAAAATTAACGACCAGCAATTGCCATTTGGTTGCCATGCCTGGGACTTATACGCCGATTTTTGGAGGCCTGTTTTTAAACAATATGGCTTTGAAATCTAATATTATTTAATACAACCTACTCATCATTATAAACATTATGAAAGTTGCCGGTTTTACCTTCATTCGCAATGCGGTAAAAAATGATTACCCGGTGGTGGAGGCCATTACGTCTATATTGCCGGTTTGCGATGAATTTGTGGTGGCTCTGGGTAACAGTGAGGATAATACAGAAGAATTGATCAGGGGAATTAATTCACCTAAAATCAGGATTGTTCATACCGTCTGGGACGAAAGCCTGAGAGAGGGGGGGGCGGTTTTTGCCGCCGAAACAGATAAAGCCTTTGCTGCCATATCTCCCGATGCCGACTGGGCTTTTTATATTCAGGGTGATGAGGTGGTGCACGAAAAATATCTGCCGCTCATTAGTCAGGAGATGCAGGATAACTTAACTGATGTTCATGTGGAGGGCTTGCTGTTTAAATATGTGCATTTTTATGGATCGTATGATTACTATGCCCATTCACGGCGCTGGTACAGGCGCGAGATCCGCATTTTACGGAACAACAAAAACGTGCATTCCTATCGTGATGCCCAAGGTTTTAGATTGGGCGGCCGGAAGTTAAATGTAAAACTAATTGACGCTTATATTTATCATTACGGTTGGGTAAAACCGCCGCAGGGTATGGGTAATAAGGTGCGCAACTTTAACCAGTTTTATCATGATGATAGCTGGATGGCCGAAAATATGCCGCAAACTTTTGAGTTTGATTTTAAGAATGCAGATCGTTTATTGCCTTTTACCGATACTCATCCGGCAGTGCTGCAACGCCGCATCCAGGCACAAAACTGGCAGCTGGAGCTCGATCCGGTAGCTATCAAAAAGAAACTCTCTTTGCGACGGCGCATCCTGCAAAAAATTGAAGACTGGACCGGCTGGCGGGTAAGCGAGTACCGCAATTATAAAATCATTAAAAGTTAAACAGCAAGCCTTTGCAAATACATTTGGATGGTATTTTCCAAGCCGTAGTATAAAGCATCGCAAATTAAGGCATGGCCAATACTTACTTCATGCAAACCCGGAACATGCTGGGCAAAGTATTTCAGATTTTTTAAATCCAGGTCGTGCCCGGCATTAAGACCCAAGCCAACTTCTATAGCTTTTTCTGCCGCCTGAATGTAGGGGGCAGCCGCCAATTCAATCCCCTGGTGATAATGGCTGGCATAGGCTTCTGTATATAGCTCGATGCGATCGGTTCCGGTTTCGGCAGCGGCTTCTACCATATCTACCAGCGGGTCAACAAACAGCGATACCCTGATGCCCTCGTCTTTGAAGCACTTTACCATATCCTGTAAATAACGTTGGTGAGTAATGGTGTCCCAGCCGTGGTTAGATGTTAGTTGGTTAAGTGCATCAGGTACTAAGGTTACTTGGTGCGGCTTTACGGCCAAAACCAAATCAACAAACTTTTTTTCTTCGCAGTTGCCTTCAATGTTAAATTCAGTAGTTACAATGTCTTTCAAAGCATACACATCATCATAGCGTATATGGCGCTCGTCGGGGCGGGGATGTACTGTAATGCCCTGCGCACCAAAACGCTCGCAATCTTTGGCAACCTGTATCAAATCGGGATTGTTACCGCCGCGCGAATTGCGCAGTGTAGCTATTTTATTAACATTAACAGACAAGCGTATCATCAGCAAAAATTAAAAGTTGCAAGTTAGTATTCTTAGAGCTATAACACCTCAACGGGCTATAATGATTGTGCAAACTTTAAAATGAGGCATAAGTGGGAGGTTTTGCAATTACAATTCTAAACCCATCCGGATCGGTGTAAGTAGTTCCGTTGTCGTTCCAGTATGGGTTTTTAGCAGTTATTGGCGTGATGGCGTGTTGAACAAAGCGTTGATTAATTTCTTCATATTCTTGCTGGCTGGCGGCATACCATACCAGTAAGTCGTCTTCATCGGTTTGGTGTTGCGGTGCTTCAGCAGATGTAGTAAATTCCAGGTGCCAGTCGTGCTCACTTAAGCCCAAAAAAATGCCGTTGTAGCCGTTATGGTCGTTAAACTTTCCTAATATTTGCAGCCCCATAACATCAACATAAAAGTTAATAATGTTTTGCAGATGTTGGGTATGCCTGGCTATTCTGAGTTTCATAATGCTTGCTTAGACTGACCTATACCACTGCCATTTACAAAAATGGTATTCACTGTAACTGGTAATTTACCTGATGGCGTTAACTGCCGGCTTAATACTTTAGCTGCTGCACGCTGCATGCCATCATCTTTTTGATAAGCAGCTATTAAAGCGCTGGCTTTTTCGATACCAGGCAAAGTAGCTATGCTGTAAGGATTAGCAAAAAGACTGATTGCTGCATTGGGAGATGTAGCCAGTTGTGTAATGCCATCTTTAACCGCGGTGCTAAAATCTAATTTGCTTTGCGGGCGCAAGCGCATATCATGTACACCAACCATAATCTGGCCATAGCTTTTTACTTCATTTAACACTTTGGCAACATCACTGGCCGATGCATTTTTATCGATGTTAAATAAAGTATTATTGGCAAACGTTTTAGCCAGCTCTAATTGAAACGTGGTGTTGGTGGCGGTGCCAATGCTCACCAGGGCTGTTTTCTGCTCAAAGTTGAGGCGCTGTATCAGGCCGTTATCCTGCAATAAAGTTATTGCCGCATTACTTAATTCCTGAATTAATTCTTTAGCAGGTTCGCGGTTTAAGTTTTCAGAGATGTTCTGCAAATCCGTCGGTTGGTAATGGTTTAAGCCCACCCAATATTTGGCTGCCAATACTTTTTTAACTTTAGCATCCAGTTCGGCCTCGGCAACCAAATGCTGCCGGATTGCCTTTTTAATTTTCTTGATGGCGCGCCACGAGTTTTCAGACAACTCTAAAATGTCATTGCCAGCTATAAAGGCTTTTAAATCGGCTTCGCCTTCCGGAAAATATTTCACTACTCCTTTCATCTCCATAGCATCAGATACAACCAAGCCTTTAAAACCTAATGAGTCTTTGAGCAAAGTGGTAATAATGGGCCGCGAAAGCGAGGATGGTAAGTTTTTAGTAGTATCTAATGCCGGGATGCTCATGTGTGCCACCATGATGCCGCTTATGCCAGCCTGAATAACCTGCTTAAACGGATATTCTTCTAAAGTATCTAACCTGGTACGGGTAAAGTTGAGTTGCGGCAAGTCATAATGCGAATCTACGTTAGTATCACCATGACCCGGAAAATGCTTGGCCGTGGTTAAAAGCCCGCCCTGCTGCATGCCCTGCATATAAGCGATAGATTTTAATGCTACTTTGTATTTGTTGTCGCCAAAAGAGCGGTAATTAATTACCGGATTATTCGGGTTATTATTAATATCAACTACCGGTGCAAAGTTTAAATGCATACCCAGGCGCTTAAAATCATAAGCTACCTGCTGCCCCATTTGGTTTAACAGTTTGTCGTCCTGTATAGCGCCCAAAGTCATTTGGTATGGGTATGAAAGGGTAGAGTCCAGCCGCATGCCCAATCCCCACTCACCATCCATGGCAATAAGTAAAGGGATATGAGCTAATTGTTGATACTGGTTGCTTAAAGCCGCCTGCCTTACCGGGCCGCCTTGAAAAAATACCAGCCCGCCCGGTTGTTCGTGCTTAATAACATTAGCTACTGAGTCGGCGTAAGCTTTGCCTTTGTTGGTATGAGCGCGTATAAAAAACAATTGGGCTACTTTTTGCCTGCGGTTCATTTTACTGAAAACCGAGTCTACCCAATGGTTTTGCTCGCTTAATGTTGATATAAAACTGCTTTGCTGCTGTGCAAAAGTGGCATGGGCAGCTGCCAAAAGCAATGCTGCACTTAAAAATAATCTCACGGTTCGAAGTGTTATAATACCGGTTCAAAAATAAGCAACCTGTACATCATAATGTGCAGATAAAAAGATTGTTTAAATAATTGATTAAAAAAAATTAACCGGCAAATAAACCAATGGCGGTTTATCGCATCTATAAAGCATTCAGTTTGAATTTAAATTTACAACACAATGAAAAAATTATTACTTGCAGCCATGGTGCTGCTGATAGTTGGAACCGCTGACGCACAGCGTCGCCATGGTTACCGCAGACAGCGCGTAGCTGACGATTATTATCGTCCGAGGGTGGGTTTAACAGGCGGGTTAAATATTGCCAATACCATCAGTTCCCGAAATTCAGATTTTAGTACCAACACCAAGTTAGGCGCTAACGTAGGTTTGTTTGTAGATGTGCCTATCGCTTACCCGCTGTCTTTCCAGCCCGAGATTTTATACTCGCAAAAAGGCTACCGTGCTAATACTGTTTACGGCGATTTTGCACAACGTGCTAATTTTATTGATGTGCCTTTGTTACTTAAGTTAAAGCTGGCCCCGGCATTTAATGTTTTGGTTGGTCCGCAGATATCTTTCCTGATGAATACCCGTAACACCTATTATGATGGATTTAATGTTATTCAGCAAGACCGTTACACTTACAACGGCGACAAAACCTTCATCGGCGGTGTGGCAGGTGTATCTATTGATTTAAACCGTAATGTTGAATTGCGCGGACGTTATAATATTGATTTTCGTGAAAACAATCCTAATGGCAGCTCGGGTGTACCTGCGTTCAGAAACCAGGTTTGGCAAGTGGGCTTAGGCTTTAAATTCTAATATTTCAGATCCTTTTATATATCCGTTAAAACAAACAGGCCGCTCTGCACACATTGCAGGCGGCCTGTTTGTTTTATGCCTCGCCCTGAAACGACTGCATATCAATCAACTTGCGGTACAGCCCGTTTTTTTGCATCAGTTCGGTATGGTTGCCTTGCTCGGCTATGCGGCCGTTTTCTAAAACTACAATCAGGTCGGCGTTTTGTATGGTGCTTAACCTGTGCGCAATAATGAGCGATGTGCGGTTTTTCATCAAGTTGTTTAACGCATCCTGTACCAGTTTTTCTGATTCAGTATCTAAAGCCGAAGTAGCTTCGTCTAACAGCATTAACGGTGGGTTGGCCAATACTGCGCGAGCAATACAGATACGTTGTTTTTGTCCGCCCGAAAGTTTAGTACCGCGGTCGCCCACGTTGGTTTCATAACCATTTTCAGTATTTTCTATAAAGGTATGTGCATTGGCAATGCGGGCAGCTGCCTGCACTTCTTCTAAAGTAGTGTTGGGTTTACCAAAGGCGATATTATTAAATATAGTATCATTAAACAAGACAGACTCCTGGTTTACAATGCCCATTAAGTTTCGCACCGATTCCATGGTTACCTCTTTAATATCATGGCCGTCAATACTTACCGATCCGCTTTGCGGTTCAATAAAGCGGGGCAGTAAATCCATCAGGGTTGACTTGCCACCGCCCGATGGGCCGACCAGGGCAATAGTTTTACCTTTAGGTATTTCGAGGTTAATATCGCTCAAAACCTTTTTTTCGCCGTAAGCAAAGGTAACATGGTCCAGTTTAATGTTTTGATTAAAGCCATTTAAGGCAATCGCATCAGGGGCATCAACAATTTGTGGCCTTTCGTCAATTAATTTTAATACCCTTTCGCCGGCTGCAATACCGGTATGTATACCGCTAAACGAATCTGAAATAGCTTTAGCGGGCCTGGTTACCTGCGAAAACATAGCAATGTAACCAATAAAGGCAGCGGGAGTTAACGCGGAGTCGTTATTAGTCAAAATAAGATAGCCGCCGTATAGCACAAGTGCTGTAATCATACTCACACCTAAGGTTTCTGATACAGGTGAGGCTGCCTGCTGCCGCCTGGCCATTGATTTAACAATTTTGGTATATTTTTCGTTCTGGGCGTTAAAGCGGTCTTTGGTAAAGTTGCCTGCATTAAACGCTTTAATAATTTTTACACCCGATAAGGCTTCGTCAAGATAACTAATCATTACGCCATAGGTTTGCTGCAGTGCAATAGCCTGTTGCTTTAATTTTTTTACAATTCGAGATATGATAAATGCCGAAACCGGAATAACTAACAGCGAGTAAACGGTTAATTTTACAGAGATCGCAAACAACGCAGCTGCGTATAAAATTAGCTGTAAAGGCTCTTTAAAAATTACTTGTAAGGTACCCGTAACTGAATATTGCACCACCTGCACATCAGAAGAAATCTTAGAGATAATATCGCCTTTGCGCTCATTACTGAAAAAGCCCATGTGCAGATCCATTACATTATTAAAAACCGAGCGGCGCAGGTTAAGCAAAGTATGCGCTCGCAGGTTTTCCATCGTACGCTGGGATAGGTAGCGAAATAAATTACCCAAAAAAACAGAAATTACAATTACACCACATACAAATTTAAGGGCTCCCCAAGGCCCATATTGGTGAATGATAAGGTCGACGTAGTAATTAAAAAACTCGTTCAGATTAAATATGGAAGGCTTGGCAGCACCGGCTTGCACCAAAGGCTTGGCACCTTTAGAAAACAAAGTTTGCAGCAGCGGTACCAGTAATGCTAAATTGAGGGTGTTAAATATAACGGCAAAGGCAGTAGTTATAAAATAGGGGATAGCAAATTTCTCGATGGGTTTAGCAAAAGAGAGCAGCCGGAAATATGTTTTCATTTACACTTATTAACCCGCAAAAATAATTAAAATTGTTAACCCCGGGCATATTTGTTATGGGCTTTAAAAGGTAGTATTAAGCAAACCCACGGCATTGTCACTATTTGTTTATCAATTGTTAATCAGGGCTTAAAATCGTACCTTTGCGGCAAACAAATAAGGGCATCCCGTTCATGAAACTGAATATTGATTACCAGGAGAAATTCCAAGCCAGGCACATTGCACCTAACGAGGCAGATACTGCCAAAATGCTTAAAACTATTGGTGTTGGCTCGTTAGATGAACTGATTGGACAAACCGTTCCTGAAAAGATTAGGCTTAAAGCGCCATTGAATTTACCCGCTGCTAAGAGTGAGTTTGATTACCTGAATACGTTGAAGCAAACGGCATCAAAAAACAAGGTATTTAAAACATACATCGGTCAGGGATACTATGATGTAATTGTACCGGGGGTTATTCAGCGTAATATTCTGGAAAATCCGGGATGGTATACGCAATATACACCCTACCAGGCCGAAATTGCACAGGGTCGTTTACAGGCTTTATTAAATTTCCAAACGATGGTGCTTGATTTAACCGGGATGGAAATTGCCAATGCCTCGTTGCTTGATGAGGGCACGGCTGCTGCCGAGGCCATGTTTATGCAATACAGCTTGCGTAAAAACCAAAAGGCAAACACCTTCTTTGTATCCCAGGAGCTGTTTCCGCAAACCATTGATATTTTAAAAACCCGCTCGCAGCCTTACGGAATCCAGTTAGTCATCGGCGATCATCACACGGTTGAACTGACCGACGAGATGTTTGGTGCTATTGTACAATATCCGGCTAAAGACGGCGCTGTATATAACTATACCGACTTTGCAGGTCAGGCTCACCAAAAAAATATTAAGTTAACCGTAGTGGCCGATTTAATGAGCTTGTTGCTGTTAACGCCTCCGGGCGAATGGGGTGCCGATATTGTGGTAGGTACCAGCCAACGTTTTGGTGTACCTATGGGCTTTGGCGGTCCTCATGCTGCGTTTTTTGCTACTAAAGAAGAATACAAGCGCTCAATGCCGGGTCGTATTATTGGTGTAACCATTGATAGTGCCGGTAATTATGCGCTGCGTATGGCATTACAAACCCGCGAGCAGCATATCCGTCGTGATAAAGCAACCTCTAACATTTGTACAGCACAAGCACTGCTGGCTATTATGGCCGGTATGTATGGCGTGTACCACGGTCCGCAAGGGTTAAAACTGATTGCCGAGCGTGTACATGGTTTGGCTGTCTTACTGTCACAGTCTTTACAACAATTAGGTTACGAGCAGCTTAACGAAGCCTACTTTGATACTGTGAAGTTTGATGTAGGTCATTTAGCCGGTTCTATCCACGCCGAGGCTTTGAACAACGAGATGAACCTGCATTATGATGGTTCGATGGTAAGTATAGCTTTGGATGAAACCACTTCGCCGGAAGATATTAAAACCATCATTCGCTTTTTCGCCAAGGTAAAAGGCAAACCGTTGAATGATGTAAGCTTTGACGAACTTAAGTCGAAACTGGAAACGGTTATCCCAGCCGAATTGCAACGCCAGTCGGCTTACTTAACGCATCCTATATTTAACTCGCATCATTCTGAGCACGAAATGCTGCGTTATATCAAATCATTAGAGGCAAAAGATTTATCACTTTGCCACTCGATGATTGCTCTGGGTTCATGTACCATGAAGCTTAACGCTACTACCGAGATGGTACCGGTTACCTGGCCCGAGCTAAGCAAAATGCACCCATTTGCACCGGCAGATCAAACCGGCGGTTACATGCAGGTATTTGATGAGCTAAACAAATGGTTGAGCGAAATTACCGGTTTTGCAGCCATGAGTCTGCAGCCTAATGCAGGTGCACAAGGGGAGTATGCTGGTTTAATGGTAATCCGCGCTTATCATTTAGATAGGGGTGATGATCACCGCAACATCGCTTTAATTCCGTCATCTGCTCACGGTACCAACCCTGCTTCGGCAGCAATGGCCGGTATGAAAATTATCGTGGTAAAATGTGACGAAAATGGCAACATCGACGTAGCTGACCTGAAAGCCAAAGCAGAGCAATACAAAAACGAACTTTCGTGCCTGATGGTAACTTACCCATCTACACATGGTGTATTCGAAGAGTCGATTATTGAAGTGTGTGATATCATTCACCAAAACGGCGGCCAGGTTTATATGGACGGTGCTAACATGAATGCACAGGTAGGCTTAACCAGCCCGGCAAACATCGGTGCCGACGTTTGCCACCTAAACCTACATAAAACCTTCTGTATACCACACGGCGGCGGCGGCCCCGGTATGGGCCCTATTGGTGTAGCTAAGCACCTGGTTCCTTACCTTCCGGGGCATGCTGTGGTTAATATTGACCAGGGTAAATCTATCCCCGCAGTATCTGCCGCACCTTGGGGGTCTGCGTCTATATTAATAATTTCGCACGCTTATATTGCTATGATGGGCAGCGAGGGTTTAACCAGCGCTACCAAATATGCTATCCTTAATGCTAACTACATTAAAGCACGTTTAGAACAGCACTACCCGGTATTGTATGCCGGTGCACAAGGCCGTTGTGCACACGAGATGATATTGGACTGCCGCAGCTTTAAAAACTTTGGCATTGAGGTAACCGATATTGCCAAACGTTTAATGGATTATGGTTTCCACGCGCCAACCGTTTCTTTCCCGGTAGCCGGCACGGTAATGGTTGAGCCAACCGAGTCGGAGCCTAAACACGAGCTGGACCGTTTTTGTGATGCCATGATTGCCATCCATCATGAAATTGACGATGTGGAGAAAGGCTTGTTAGATAAAACTGATAACCCTTTAAAAAATGCACCTCACACTGCAGCGGTTATTACCGGTAATGAGTGGAGCCATCCGTATACCCGTCAAAAAGCAGCGTTCCCGTTGCCTTACGTGGCCGACTATAAGTTCTGGCCATCGGTAGGTCGTGTAAACGATACCTATGGCGACCGTACACTGATTTGCTCTTGTCCTCCGTTAACCGATTACGAGTTTGAGGAAAGCGAAGTAACTACTACCGAATACGGTACCTGATAAAATACAAAAGGCCTCTGCGGAGGCCTTTTGTATTTTATATGAATTTTGATTGATATTACTTGGCGATGCTAAGCCAGTTCAATAGCCGGGTCCCAGAATACTTTGTCGAAATCCTGTACCTGATTGTTTTCCACATCAATGCCTTCACTGCGGAGCATCTGCTCCATTCGTTCAGACCCGAAATGAAATTTACCGGTTAGCAAACCAGTGCGGTTAACCACACGGTGGGCTGGCACAGGAAAGCTGTTAGGGCCAACAGATGCTTTCATGGCATAACCTACTACACGCGATGAGCTTTTTGAACCCAGGTAGGCAGCAATAGCACCGTAGGAGGTTACCCTGCCGGTAGGGATCAACCTGACTACTTCATACACACGATCAAAAAAGTTATCCCCGGGCATAGTGTTTTATTCTAACGAAAACTGCAGGTAGTTGATGTTCTTATTATCCTGTAAATACTTTTTTTCGTAATAGGTTTTAATGTTCAGCACCTCGGTAGTAAAAGGTGAATGGTACAGGTCTTCGGTTTTTACGTAGAGCTTTAAACCCAACTCTTCAACCTTTTCGGCGGTATAGGCATGCAGGTCATCGTTATCAGTTTTTAAATTAATGAGGCCGCCGGGCTTCAATACCTGCTTGTATTTTTCTAAAAAGCGGGGGGAGGTTAAGCGTTTCTTTTCGCGGCTTATTTGCGGTTGCGGGTCGGGGAAGGTTATCCATATCTCATCAACCTCGTGCCGGCCAAAATAGTCGGTTAGATTTTCGATCTGGATACGAAGAAAGCCAACGTTAGGTATGTTTTCTTCTATAGCAGTTTTAGCGCCACGCCAAATGCGGTTACCTTTATAATCAATTCCTATAAAATTCTTTTCAGGGAATAAGCGAGCCAGGTTAACGGTATACTCGCCTTTTCCGCAGGCCAGTTCTAACACTACCGGATTGTCATTCTTAAAAAAGTCGGCTGCCCATTTGCCTTGATAGGGCAAGCCATCTTCTAATTGTTTAACGTTATCAAAAGTTGCTATTTCGGCAAAGCGCTTTAACTTATCTTTTCCCACTACTTAAAATTAAAGGCACAAAAGTAAGTAAAGAATACACACCTGCCAAGAAACAACAAATGCTCCTTTTTGAGGAGCATTTGTTTTGAATAATATGTGTGTTAGTTATACCGGTCTGATGTTAGGTGATATTGGCGGAACAGGATCGGCAATCACCTCTTTTTCAACTATAGTTTCAGGTTGTTTAACTGTTGATGGCATAACAGCCGTTTTCGGCCTTTTACCAAACAGCGATTTTACTCGTCCCCATACTGAGGTCACTGAATCTTCGCTGATATAAGTAGAGGCCTTTTGCGAAACCAAACCTACTAATGTTTTAACAATAAAGTTAGACCGTTTAAACAACGTTTTATTTAAAGCAATTGGAAGTACAAAGCGCGAAATCAAGCTAACAATATCGGGCGATAGCAAAGTGCTTAAGCCAAAATTATTGTTACCACCGGCTTCACCCTCTGGCGCCTTCGGGAATATGGAACGTACAGAAGCAAAAATAGCCGATGGACTGCTAAAGCGTTTTTTTAGGTCCATTTCTTGCTCCTGCCTATGCTTCTCGAGCCGGATGATCTCCGAACGCAGATCATCTATGTTTTTTACAGGTATATCCATGGCTACTTAAACATTTTGCTAATAAGCAGGTTAACAATCGGCTTTTCTATTTTTGACTTTGCAAAAATAAAGACGAGTGCAATAATCAGGTAAAACAAAGCCACTACTCCAAAGCCCTTCCAGGCAGCGCCCATTACCTCACCTAAAAATAAGGCTAATGTAAAGGTTGCAAATAAAAAGGTGAGTAGAAGGCTTATGGTAACCACTACTACCGTGACCAAACTAGCCGCTACGGAGGTGCTTTTTTCAATCGCTTTATACTTTGATAAAGTAAAGCGGGTTTCAATGTACTCCTTTAACTGGTCAAGTATGGGTGGTTGTAATGGCTGTTCTGCTTCTTTGGTTTCTTCCATCTAAAAATTAGATTAATCCCGAAGGATGTGGTTTCAGGAATAACTTAATTTATGCGTGTTCAAGATCGTCTTGATAATCCTGTTCAGCGCCGTTCAGTTTAGTTTTAATATTATCTACCACTTTAGATTTTAATGAAGATAACTTATCTATTTCTGATGCGGCCGTTTCTTTAATGGTATCACTTAAGTTATTTAACGACTCTGATAATTTATCGCGCGTGTCGGTGCCTTTATCAGGAGCAAATAAAATGCCCAGTGCAGCACCGGCCGCTAAACCAGCTAAAAGAGCCAAGGCTACTTTGCCTGCATCGCCCAAACCATCGTCTTTTTTTACTTTAAAACTTGGTATTTTTTTGATTAGGTCAGCTACGTCTTTTGTATTCATGGTGATTAAAATTTAATGTTGTAACCAGTTATCTAAGTAACGACTAAGATAAAGCTTTGTTTATATCGATTGTTAAAATTGTTCATCGTCTGGTGTGGCACGGATCCTTTCCAGTCGTTCTGCCGCCATCCGGTTCGTTTCATAAATCTCGGTCAAGAGTATAAAGTACGACAAAAGTACCGGACCAAATACCAGGCCCAGAATACCAAATAAAGGTAAGCCGATAAATACCCCTATAATAGAGATAACCGGATGAGTATTAGCTATTCTTTTGTTGATTATCATGCGCAGTACATGATCTAAATTGCCAATAAACAGCAGTCCATAAGCCATAATAAACACACCCGACCAAGTTCGGCCAATAAGCATTAAGTACAACCCTGCAGGGATAGATAAAGTTGGTGCACCCACCACTGGTAAAAAAGAAATAAAAGTGGCAATCACACCCCAAAATATCGCATCCGGAAGGCCAACAATCCAAAATCCGTTAGCCAGCAAAAAGCCTTGTACCAGCGAAATGATGCCTT
This sequence comes from Mucilaginibacter sp. CSA2-8R, assembly GCF_038806765.1. Classification (NCBI taxonomy): domain Bacteria; kingdom Pseudomonadati; phylum Bacteroidota; class Sphingobacteriia; order Sphingobacteriales; family Sphingobacteriaceae; genus Mucilaginibacter; species Mucilaginibacter sp. CSA2-8R. Next base: position 214,002 of record NZ_CP152389.1, read on the forward strand.
GGCCTAAAACGTTAGAGTAAGTAGAGTTCTTTAGAGCAGTGGCAAATTTAAGAGCATGTTGCTCGCTGAAAGGAGCATACCTGAGTAATCCGGCCTCAAACTCGCGTAATTGCGCTAACATAAAATACAGCAAAAAGTAAAGCACCAACAATGTTAAAATAATGTTGGCTGCACTTCCTAATATGGATGGGAACAGGTCGGCTGCATAGGTGCCGAGCTTTTTAAGTGTGTCTTCAGCAAAACGGGGCTGACTCAGGTATTCGGCCGTTACCATGTCAATTTTATCCACCCATGAGTCAATAGGCAGTGAGCTGGTTTTAAAGCTGATAATTTTTTCGATCACCATAATGCTCAGCAGTAAAAAAGGAATTACGATGGCAATAAGTGAAATAAAAATGATGAGCAGGGCAGACAAAGTAGCATTCCACCTGCGTTTTTCGGTTAAGTGCAGATAAAGAGGCCTAAACATTACATACAGCACAATAGCGCCGAGTATGGCACTAAAAATAGTACTCAGGGCATATAGCAAAAAACAGCCAAGCACAATGATGCTTACCAGTACAATATTATTACGCTGCTGATAACTAAAAACGGGCATGGCTGAGGGTCAAACTTTTAAGTAAACAAAAAAGCGCTGTAATGTTCAGCGCTTTTTTGTTTAAACTTAAGTTGGGCTTAATTTTAGATGCCCTGTACTAAATTGTTGATTTTTGCACAGCTCATGGTAATCGTATCCATATAAAACAGTGCATCATCTGATGGGTGTTCAATTTCGTAGCGCAGTTGTTCTAAAGCCAGATTAATGTTAGAAAGCTGGTTTTTAACATCGTGCTTAAAATTGCGCAGCTGATCTTCGGTAATTTGCTTTTGTGGATCCTGCCCGTTCATTTATTTGTTTAAGTTAATAGCCTTCATTTTATTATATAGCGTTTTCCGGTCTATTTTTAATATTTCGGCCGCTTTGGTTTTGTTGAAGTTTACCTGACGCAAAACTTGTAAAATTGTTTCATACTCGGCCTCTAAAGCTGCATTTTTTAAGTCGGGCCTTACATCTTTAACTGTCGGTGTAATTGAGCTGTTGTTTAGAGTTAAAGATGTTTCATGAGTGTGTATTCTATCAAAAGCAAGCATTTCAAGCGGCAATGCTTTCATCTGTATTTCATCACCCTCAGTAAGTAAAGTAGCACGCCTAACCACGTTTTTAAGCTCGCGGATATTGCCTTGCCAGCGGTAGGTTCTAAAACATTCTATTACCTCGGGCGAGAAGGCAACCACATTACGGTTAAGTTCTTGGTTAGCGCTTTTTAAAAAGTGGCTGGCCAGTTGTACCACATCATTATCGCGCTCACGTAACGGTGGCATGTGGATGCTGAATTCGTTAAAGCGATGGTATAAATCTTCTCTGAAACGGCCTTTGTTGATGGCGTCCTGTAAATTTTCGTTAGTAGCTACAATAATGCGCACATCCAGATCAATCTCTTTGGTTGAGCCAATGCGTTTAACCTTGCGTTCCTGTACAGTGCGCAGCAGGGCAGCCTGAATATCATACGATAAATTGCCCACTTCATCTAAAAATAAAGTGCCGCCATTGGCCATTTCAAAGTGGCCGATTTTAGTGTATAGTGCGCCGGTAAACGAACCTTTTTCGTGGCCGAAAAATTCGCTTTGTGCCAGTTCTTTCGTCAGCGAGCCGCAGTCCATCGCTACAAACGGCTGATCGCGACGAGGGCTGTTTTGATGTATACTTTTTGCAACCGATTCTTTACCGGTACCGCTCTCACCCATAATAATAACGCTGTAGTTAGTAGGCGATACCAGCTCAATTTGTCTTAACAGTTCTTTAGATGCTGAGCTACTGCCCGTTACAAATTCGTTTGAAAAGGTAACCGATCTGCTTTTTTCCCGGGTCTGTTTTGGGTTATTTGCGCCTGTGACTGCAATTGTTTCCTGTGCTGCCGAATGGAATAGCGCATGGTGGGTTTCAATGGCCTTATTAATGGTGGTTAATATCTCGTCAGGATACAGCGGCTTGGTGATATAATCATAAGCACCCATTTTAATAAGCTCCACGGCCATCTTGATATCAGAGTAGCCGGTAATAATAATCACCCCGGTTTCCGGATACTGGGCTTTAATAATCTTCAGCATCTCTCGACCATCGGTATCTTCCAGTCGGTAGTCGCACAGTACCAGATTATAATTATTAGTTTTTAAGTGTTCTAACCCTATACTTCCGCTTGATGCTGTGTGCACCTCAAAATTGTTGCGCGTCAAAAATTTTGACAGCAACAATGCGGTGTTAACTTCATCATCAATGATTAGAATTCTGTTCATATTAATAACTTTTTGCCATTGCTCAATATCAAGTGGGCAATGTTATCTACAAAAATGGGAAAATTTGCAACAATTTAGCAATAGTTATTTATGAATCAATACTATGAATTGATATTTATATAATCTTAATATCTATTAACAAAGACTATAATACTTTTAGTGGTGCAGGCAATACGTAATTGCGAAGTACTTAAAAGCATCAAATTTTGCTACTTTTGCTTAGTTACTATTCTTATGAGCGAAGAAAGATCACTGAATTTTATTGAAGAAATTGTTGAGGACGATTTACAGTCTGGCAAAAATAATGGCCGTATACATACCCGTTTCCCGCCCGAGCCTAACGGATACCTGCATATCGGGCATGCAAAGTCTATTTGTCTTAATTTTGGGCTGGCTAAGCGTTACAACGGCAAAACTAATCTCCGTTTTGATGATACCAACCCTGTTACCGAAGATACTGAATACGTAGAAAGCATAAAGGCCGACGTGCGCTGGTTAGGTTTTGAGTGGGCCAACGAGCTTTACGCATCTGATTACTTTGATGTACTGTACGCCTTTGCTTTGAATTTAATAAAACAAGGTTTGGCTTATGTGGATGACAGTACACCCGAAGAAATTGCCGCCCAAAAAGGCACGCCTACCGAACCTGGTGTAGCTAATCAATACCGCAGCCGCTCTATCGAAGAAAACGTGCAGCTGTTTGAAGATATGAAAGCCGGCAAATATCCGGATGGAGCTAAAGTGTTGCGTGCCAAGGTAGATATGGCATCGCCTAACATGCATATGCGCGATCCCATCATGTACCGCATCAAACACGCGCACCATCACCGTACCGGCGATAAATGGTGTATTTACCCAATGTATGATTTTGCTCATGGGCAATCAGACGCTATTGAGGAAATTACCCATTCTATTTGTACGCTCGAGTTTATCCCTCACCGCCCGTTGTATGAGTGGTTTATTGATAAGTTAGAGATTTTTCCTTCGAGGCAGTACGAGTTTGCCCGCTTAAACCTTACTTATACCGTAATGAGCAAGCGCAAATTGCTGCAGCTGGTAAATGAAGGCCATGTAGAAGACTGGGACGATCCGCGGATGCCAACTATCAGTGGTTTACGTCGCCGTGGCTATACCCCAGCCTCTGTACGGGATTTTTGTGAGCGTATTGGCGTAGCCAAGCGCGAAAACCTGATTGATGTGGGTTTGCTGGAATTTTGCATCCGTGAGGATTTAAATAAAACAGCCTGGCGCCGTATGGCCGTGTTAGACCCTATTAAACTGGTGATTACTAATTACCCGGCCGGGCAAACCGAAACCTTGCATGGCGAAAATAACCCGGAGGTTGAGGGTGGCGAAGGCGGTCGTGATATCCCATTCAGTAGCGAATTGTATATTGAGCGCGAAGACTTTATGGAAATAGCGCCGAAGAAATTTTTTAGGCTGGCACCTGGCTTGATGGTGAGGTTAAAGAATGCGTATATTGTAAAGTGCGAAGACTTTGTAAAGGATGCTGACGGCAACGTAACTGAAGTGCATTGTACATACATCTCCGAATCAAAATCGGGTCAGGATACCAGTGGTATTAATGTAAAAGGCACTATCCATTGGGTTAGTGTTGCACATGCTAAAACAGCCGAAGTAAGATTGTATGACCGCTTGTTTAAATCTGAAAATCCTGCTGCCGAAGAAGGTGATTTTAAAGATGATTTAAACCCTAACAGCATACAGGTGATCTCTGCTTTTGTAGAGCCCGATTTAGCTACAGCCCTGCCGGGTAAAGGTTACCAGTTTATTCGTAAAGGTTATTTTACTTTAGATAAGTTATCAACCGATGATAAGCTGGTGTTTAACCGTACCGTTACCCTGAAAGATGCCTGGGCTAAAGAAGTGAAAAAAGGATAATATTATCTCATCTTTCCATACAAAACAACAAAGGTAGGCCGCACGGCCTACCTTTGTTGTTTTGTGAAATGTCGGTATTTTCAGGAGCTTAATTAAACCATTGTTTCATGGTTTGGGTAATGTGTGCCAAATGATGGTTGCTATGCCAGGCATACATGGCTACCGAAAGATGCAAGGTGTAGGTAATATTTCTTTCAGGATGAAAAAAGGTACGTTGCCATTGCTCTTCGTTAAAGCTCTCGAATAAAGCCACCATATGCTGGTGTATACCTTCCAGCATTTTTAATGATGATTCTAAAGGTAATTTAACGTCGGCTTGTGTAGCCCATGCGGCTTCATCGTAACCCTTAATGGTGGGATTTTCTTCGGTGAGCGCCAGCTTAATGCGAGTGAGCGCATTCATGTGGCTATCGGCTAAATGATGCACCACTTGTTGCAAAGTCCAGCCGCCGGGCCGGTAAGTAGTATTAAGCTGTGTGCTGTTTAATTGAACAACCACAGCTCGTAAGCGAGCAGGTAAAGTTTTGATGGTTTCAATACATTGCTCAATATATTCGGGCGTATAAGTTTCGGGCGCTTTAAACTTTCCGGTGGGGTAGCGTAGCTGCTCATCGTTTAGTATTGTTGTAGACATGTGACTATTTAGCTTTTAAAGTTTAAAGATGGATGCTTTTTATGAAAATCAGTAGCATCCTGGTAAATTTTAGCTGCCTGTAACAGCTTGCTCTCGCCAAACAACTGTCCCATAAACGTAATACTCATAGGGCGGCCGCTCGCGTTAAAGCCATTAGGCAATACCACACACGGGTTGCCGGTTAAATTAGTCATCGATAAATTTAAACTGAAGGATGGCGTAATGTACAAATCAAGCCCTTTCAGTTTTTCGTACCATTCTTGAATTAATAAGGTGCGGGCACGGTTAGCCTGTATATATTCGGCTGCTGAAATAAATTGCGAGGCCCGAAAAATATTGGGCCAGGCGTTTTTGTTTTGCTGCACCAACTGGTCGTCGCGGTGCGAAAGCACCAATTCCTGGAAGGCGGCCCCTGCTTCGGCATCCAGCACAAATGTCATGGCCCCTATTGGCATCTTAGGATATTCGATAGGTACAAGCTCAGCACCCAATTCTTTTAGTTTGGCAAGGGTGGCCGAGTCGGTGGCATGGTTTTGTGAACGGCGTTCAAAGTCGTTTTTAACGTAGCCAATCTTGTAGCCTTTCAGGCTCTTTACAGTGCCGTCGTAATTAAATGATGCAGCTATGGTGCTCAGGTCTTTGCCGTCGGTGCCTTGTATGGTGTTAAATACAATAGCAGCATCTTCAACACTGCGAGTAATAGGGCCTAGTTTATCCATGCTCCAGCTTAGGGCCATAGCGCCGTATTTGCTCACTCTGCCAAACGATGGGCGCAGGCCGGTATCGCCGCATTCGGTTGATGGAGATACAATTGAGCCTAAAGTTTCTGATCCAATGGCATAAGGCAAGCACCCGGCACTTACTGCCGAGGCCGAGCCGGCAGAAGAGCCGCTCGAGCCGCGCTTAACGTCCCAGGGGTTGCGGGTTTTGCCGCCAAACCAAACATCGCCCATAGCCAGCTCGCCTAAAGTGGTTTTGGCAATCAAAATGCCTCCGGCAGCTTCCAGTTTATTTACCACCGTAGCATTAACGTTAAGCTGTTGATTTTGGTAAGCCACTGAACCAAACGTTGTTTTATAATCTTTTTGGGCCAGCAAATCTTTTACACCAAATGGGATGCCGTGCAATACGCCACGGTAGTGCCCGGCTTTGATTTCGACATCTGCTTCGGCTGCTTTTTGCAGGGCACGTTCTTCGGTAATGGTTACTGCAAAAAACAGTTGTGGATTGTATTGCTTTAAGCGGTCTATAAAAAACCGGGTAAGTTCTACGCTGGTAATTTGCTTGCTTTTAACCAGATCGGCCAGTTGCCTGATGGTGTAAAAGGCAAGCTCATTTTTATCGGCAGGTAGTTTTGTGCCTGTGGTCTTGCTCATTTTAAACCCGTCTTGTTTGTCGGGATTAACAAAACCTACAGGTACCGGGTTAAAATTGAGCGCAGGCACTACGCTATTGGGCATGTTCAGTTTGTGCAGACTCTCGTAAGAACTGCTGAAGTTATTGAGCATGTTCAGCATCGAATCGGCCTGCGGCGGAGTAAATTGCTGACCGATAATTTTCTCTGCCTCTTGCACTACACTGGTGGTGATAGGCACCTGCTCCCAATGTTTAATTACAAAAGCACCCGATAAAAAGCCAACAGCGCCTACTGCAGATAACGTCAAATATTTTGTTACACAATATTTCATTCAATACTAAAGGTTTGCCCTAATTTAGCACATCGAACCTGATTTAACCGTTCTATGTTGAAAAAGTTACTTACCGGCCTTTTGTGTTTAGGCTTGTCTTATGCCAATGCCGAAACCATAAAAACTGATGTGCTGGTAATTGGCGGCAGTGCCAGCGGCACGGCTGCTGCATTGCAGTGCGCCCGCAGTAAAGTAAAGACCATTTTGGTAGAGCCCGGCAGTTGGCTGGGCGGCGAAATGACTACTGGCGGTATGTGCGTTGTGGAAGGGAACCGTAACCTGCCTTCGGGTATATGGGGCGAGTTTAGAAAGCATATCCGCGATTTTTACAAAAAGACGCCGGGCTTTGATACAACCGTAAATGCTGTATTGCGCTTTGAGCCTTATACCGGGGCGGCCATTTTAAGAAAGATGACAGACACGGTAAAAAATCTTACCTTAAAGATGAATACCCCCTGGACGACCGTTAAAAGAAACGGTACCGGCTGGGAGGTAACCATCACCGAGCAAGGCAAAACCAATACGATTAAAGCCCAGGTATTAATTGATGCTACCGGTACCGGCGATGTAGCCGCAAAGGCCGGTGCGCAATTCAGTACGGGTTTTGATAGTCGCAAAGATACCGGCGAACCACTGGCGCCCGAAGACGCTATACCCGTAATACAGGATATTACCTGGTGTGCGGTTTTAAAAGATTATGGCACCGGAACCGACCATACTATAACCAAACCCGCCGGCTATGACCTCGCGCAGTATGACTGCCTAAAAGGCAAAGACCTGTTAAAAATGGTGTTAGGAGGACGGTTGCCTAACAATAAATTTATGATTAAATGGAGCGAGTGTGCCAACTCTTACAAGGCCTCCCCCGAGCTATTATCGCCCGAAAACCGCGAGCAGTATTACAAAGAAATTCGGTTGCGGGTATTAGGGCTGATCTATTACCTGCAAACCGCCGGTAACCTGAAAAACTTTGCCCCGACAGACGAGTTTGGTACCCCCGATGGTTTGCCACCTATTCCGTACATGCGTGAGTACCGGAGAGCTAAGGGGCAGATTCGGATGGTGCTGGATGACATTTTGAATCCTTATAACCGCAGTTCAAAGTTATACCGTACCTCCATTGCCGTGGGTGATGCGTCGCCAGGACAGCATTATGTGGATAAACGCGGTCCGCAAACGCCGTATCCGCCGTTCCCGGCTTACAGCATACCATTAGGTGCGGTAATTATTAAAGACTTGCCTAATTTGCTGGTAACCGAAAAAGCTTTATCTACTACTCACCTGGTTAATGCCAGCACGTTTTACCCATCGGTTCAAATGGTGTTAGGGCAGGGCGCTGGTACAGTTGCTGCTTATTGTGCGTTTTTTAAAACCACTACTCAAAAGCTAAATGTACGGGCTATACAAGGGGAGTTACTGGACTTTAAAGGCTACCTGATGCCTTTTTCGGATGTGCCGCTAGCCGATCCTAATTTTAGGGCTATACAGCAGGTAAGCGCTACGGGCATGTTGCATGGTATACCGCAGGTTAACGGTAAAACCGCCGCCATACGATTTAAAGCGGATACTACGGTAACCACTGCCGAAGTTGAACCTGTGATTAAAGAAATTTACACCCGCGCTTTTTTATGGTTTAACAAAGTGAAGCCCGGTGAGCAGTTTACGTTGGGTAACTTAATATCCTTCATCAGCGAAATTACTTTAAGTGAGCCTAAACCTTTGCAGGCCAAAATAGAAAAGGACTGGCAGGCAACCTATAAATTTAAACAACCGTTTGATATGAATCATCCTTTAACACGGCGCGAATTTGCTGTGCTCACCAATAAATACCTTAACCCTTTTGCCCGCACGGTAGATTTAAGCGGAAAACTGATTAATTAATAAAGAAACGATGGATATGAATTGCAACGCCGGATGAATTAGGTTTTATCCGGCATTGTCGTTATAGATTAATCTAAATCAAATCGCTGATGCTGGTAAGGTATTTCGATATGCTTAAACCCTTTTTCATGAATATGTTCGGCAAACTTTTGCTGTGTTTCGTATTCGCCGTGTACTAAAAAAAGCTGTTTTACTTTTTCAGGATCCTGGCAGGCTAAAAAGTGCAGCAGGTCTTCGTAGTCGCCATGGGCACTCATGCTTTTAATTACGTTCACATCTGCTTTTACTTCGTACTTTTCGCCAAAAATGTAGACCTCACGGTCGCCCCGCATTAAATGGCCGCCCAAGGAGCTGGGTTCACAGTAGCCCACAATCAATATGGTGTTTTTGTTGTTGCTGATATTATTACGGATGTGATGCCTTACCCTGCCGGCTTCGGCCATGCCCGATGAGGAGATAATGACGCTTGGCCGGTTATCGGTATTCAACGCCATTGATTCTTCGGTAGACTGTATAAAGCGCAGGTTTTTAAAGCCAAACGGATCGGCATCCACTTTCAGTACCTCGCTTACCTGTTTATTATATTCTTCCGGGTGATCTTTTATCACCTGCGTAGCCTGGTCTGATAACGGACTGTCAACATAATAATTTACATCGGGTAATTCGCCGCGCAGTTCAAGCGCATTAAGTGCATACAGTAACTCCTGGGTGCGCCCTACGCTAAAAGCCGGAATAATAACCTTGCCGCCTTTTACAACGCAAGTTTGATGAATGGTGTCACGCAATTCATCTTCAATCGGACCAATTTCTTTGTGCAGCGAGTCGCCATAAGTTGATTCGAGCAAAATGTAATCAGCCTGCGGAAAGGTTTGCGGGCTGCGCAACAGCAAGTCACCGTAACGGCCTACATCACCGCTAAAGGTAATGCGGGTTTCTTTATCATCTTCAATTAAGCTGAGGTGGATAGCGGCACTGCCAATCACGTGGCCGGCATCAGTAAGTAAAAGCTTAATGTGCGGTGTAATTTCCACCTCTTCATTATAATTTATTATCTTAAACAACCGAAGTGCTTCTATGGCCTGTTGTTCGTTATAAAGGGCTGTTAAAGGTTCTTCATTCTTTTTTTTACGTTTCTTGTTTTCGTACTCATTATCCTGTTCCTGTATTTTGGCCGAGTCCATCAGTAAAATACGGGTGAGGTCCATGGTGGGGGCGGTACAAAATATGGTGCCGTCAAAGCCTTCGGCTACCAGTTTAGGGATCAGGCCGCAATGGTCAATGTGGGCGTGCGATAAAATCATGTAATCTACCTTAGCCGGGTTAAAGCCAAAGTGCTCGTTCATGTTTTCTGTTTTAGGTCCCAGGCCCTGAAACATACCGCAGTCCAGTAAAATGGTGGTGCCGTCGTTTAATTGTACAATATGTTTGCTGCCGGTAACATTACGTGCAGCGCCATGAAAAGTGATATGCATTTGCGGTTGAAATATTATAAAATCTTTTTAAGAACTGCCAACATTGCCTAAATGTTCGGTAGCGCTAAAAAAAGTTTGGTGCCTAAAGAATTAGTTGTAGCTTTAGTATAACTATTAAGGAACAAGTAATATGGAAATTAAAGAGCTAACCCGTGCAGAAGAACAGTTGATGCATGTGCTTTGGCAAATCAGAAAGGGATACGTAAAGGATGTGATTGAACAATTGCCCGAGCCGAAGCCTGCTTACAATACGGTATCTACCATTATACGCATATTAGAAACCAAGGGCTTTGTAGGGCATACAGCTTATGGCAAAAGTCATGAGTATCATCCCATCATCAGTAAAGAAGAGTACCAGAATTTTGCATCAGATAAATTGCTGACTGGTTATTTTGATAACTCGGTAAAGCGTATGTTTTCCTTTTTTGTACAGAAGGAAAAAATTAACGTTAAAGAAGCTGATGAGATCATGAAGCTTATTGAAAAGTTTAAAGACAAATAAACCTATACCTGTATGACCTGGTGGCATTATTTATTGCTGTCTAATTTATACCTGATTTTATTTTTCGGGTTTTATGCTCTGCTGTTGCAGCGCGAAACGTTTTTTCAGCTCAACCGAGTATATTTGTTAGGGTCGGCAATTATTTCTTTTCTCATCCCGGCCATACAGTCGGACTGGGTGAAACAGTGGTTGATCACCCAAAAGGTGCATCAAACTTTGTACAGTGCCAGCCCTAATTTAGTATATGGTATACAGGCTATACAACCTGACCGCATAACAATTGGCGAAATAGTGGGCGGCATTTATGCCACCGGTATTGTTGTGCTGTCGGTTAAATTACTCTGGCAGTTTGTGGTGCTCCGGCAGTTACTAAAAAATAAAAAAGTAGCTGCTGCCTGGTCGTTTTTTAAAAATATTGAGGTTGACGAGCAACTGGAAAGCCGGGACGTAATTATGGCGCACGAAGAAGTGCATGCCCGGCAATGGCACTCGGCCGATGTGATGCTGATGGAAATGCTGATGATTATCAACTGGTTTAACCCGGTGGTTTACCTGTACCGGCGTTCTGTCAAAAATATTCATGAGTTTATTGCCGACCAAAACGCCGTACAGGCAGGTACCAGTAAGGCTGAATATGCTATGCTATTGGTAAGCCAAACTTTTAATGCGCCGGTACATCACTTGCTTAATCCTTTTTTTAATAGCAGTATTTTAAAGCAGCGTATTGTAATGCTGCAAAAAAGCAAATCGCACTACAGCGCTTTGTTAAAGTATGGCTTTTCAGCCCCCTTATTTGCCCTGATGCTTGCCTTATCGTCGGCTACCATCAACAACAGCGATGTGGTTGAAACTTTACATAACCAAGCCGAAACCATGTTTGATGTAGCTGCACCGGTACCTTTTGAAACTACCACAGGACTAAGCACAAACACAAGCCGTAAAAATTTGGCCAAAAAAGCCGGAGTTTTGGCGCTCAAGCGCAATGCAGCAGCCAAAATCCATTCGCAAAATGTTGAGATAAATAATGCAGATTTAACCCCAGTTACCAACACCAATGTTGCTGTTCATAATGAGGTTTTTACATCGGTTGAAAAGCTGCCATCTTTTCAGGGAGGGATGGAAAGTTTTGGGAAATATTTGAACAAAACCTTACGCTATCCGAAGGAGGCTCAGGACCAGGGGAGGCAAGGCCGGGTTATAGTAACCTTTATTGTGGAGGCAGATGGTTCATTAACCGATGTGCATACCATCAGGGACCCGGGGCTGGGTTTAGGTGAGGAAGCCGTAAGGGTAATTAATGCATCGCCCAAATGGATACCCGGTGAGCAAAACAGCCGCAAGGTAAGGGTGCAGTATACCGTGCCTGTTGTGTTTACGTTATCTGAAGACGGTGAGCCAGAGCCAAAGAAAGAAGAAATGAAAAGTGCCAAAATAAAAAGTGTAAGTTTTATAAGGCATATTAACCTGAATGGTACCAGTGTTACAGATAGCACCAGCAGTAAACAACCCCTTAAAATGCTGGTATTAAGCCGTAAAAAAACGGATACCAATGCGCCCCAGCCCATGATTGTTATTGACGGCAAAGAAGCTCCTGAAGGCTTGCTGCTTAACAATGTAAAAGCTGACCAAATTAATCGGATTGACGTTTATAAAGATGAGAATGCAACCCGTTTATATGGCGATAAAGGCAAAAATGGCGTAGTTGCTATCAGCACAAAAAATAAGCCGTAAGCTTTTTAGGCTTACGGCTTAAATAGTATTATGGAGTTACCGGTTTTATTATTCTACTACAGTAACTTTAAGCATGTTAGTTTTGCCTTGAGCAGAAATAGGTACTGCTGCAGTATTAATTAACACATCACCTACTTCAACCAGGTTTTCGCTTTTCAGGATGTTGTTTACATCGCTGATGGTTTTATCGGTGCTTTCTAACTCATCATAGTAATAAGCTCTTACACCCCAAACCAGGCTCAGTGCATTAAGTAGTTGCTTGTTAGAAGTGAAAATGTAAGTATTAGCTTTAGGGCGATGGCTTGATATTTCGAAGGCAGTATAGCCAGAGAAAGTCATAGATACGATACCCACCGCATTGGTTTGCTGTGACAAGTGTACCGCCGATTCACAAACGGCATTACTCAAGAAATTAGCGCTGTTGGCATCAACCTCCGAATATTTAGCCGAATTAAAAGGATAACCACGCTCTTCAACGTTACGCACAATTTTAGCCATTGTTTCAATAACGATAACCGGAAACTCACCTACCGAGGTTTCGCCGCTTAGCATTACTGCGTCAGCGCCGTCCAGTACCGAGTTGGCTACGTCGTTTACTTCGGCACGGGTTGGGCGTGGCGTAGTAATCATGGTTTCGAGCATCTGGGTAGCTACAATTACCGGTTTTGATGCTGCACGGCATTTGCGGGCAATCATTTTTTGCAATAAAGGCACCTCCTCCAAAGGCATCTCTACACCCAGGTCACCACGGGCCACCATTACGCCATCGGTAGCGGCAATAATAGCATCAATGTTATCAATAGCTTCAGGCTTCTCAATTTTTGCAATCACACGTGATGCCTTTCCACTGCGGCTGATAATACGTTTTAATTCAACAATGTCTTCGCCGGTACGAACAAACGATAAACCAATCCATTCTACATCATTTTGCAGTGCAAACTGCAGGTTAACCAAATCCTCTTCGGTTAAGCTCGGGATAGACACTTTAGTGTTAGGCAGGTTAACACCTTTACGTGAGGTTAAGATACCACCATGAATAACCTCGCACAAAACGTTGTCTTTACGGTTAGTCTCAATTACTTTAAGCTGCAGCTTACCGTCATCCAATAAAATGATTTCGTTGGTCTGTACATCCTGCGGAAAAGTTTCGTAAGTAATGTAGATCTGGTTCTCATCACCAATACACTCGCGGGTGGTCATGTTGATGTGTTTGCCGTTTACCAGGTGTATGCCACCATCTTTTACCAGGCCGATACGGATTTTAGGGCCTTGTAAGTCGGCCAGCATGGCAATGTTAGTTTTGTATTGCTCATTAATTTCGCGGATCAGATCAATTGTTTTTTGATGATCTTCGGCTCTGCCATGCGAAAAGTTGAGGCGGCAAACATTTACACCTGCCTTTACCATAGCCAGTAATACATCCTTTTTAGCAGATGCAGGGCCCATGGTAGCTACAATTTTAGTACGGTTAAAAGACAATTTCATATCTTGGATTTATATGGTCTATATTAATTAACGTATTCAGAGTGTATTCTTTACACTTATAAAATTTGGCGCTAAAATAAGAGATTTTCCCGTGATTTTATTTTTTTTGGTTCAATCTTTACGGCGGCAATAATTTCGGGTATACGGTTAAGCGTACTGATAATGCTGTTTAGGTCGGTATCGTCTATGAAATTTTTGATCATAAAAAAGTAATCTACCTCCCGCATTTCGGGTATAAGCAGCCCATCAGATCCCTTATTGGCTATAAAATAAAAGTCGGTTTCGGTAGACTCCCACTGGTGGTGGTAAATTGAAAAAAAAGCAGGTTCGGTGGTACCCTGGTAAATATCAACGGCCAGATCGGGTATTTTTTTAAAGCTGAAATTTAAATATTTATTAATGAAATGGCAAACGCGGTAATCCTTTAAAGGAGTATTGATTGCGATCAAAACGAAGTCAAGATCTATCTCAAACTTTAAAACCTTCTTACTCAAAATCAGCTACAAATATATTTGTGGTACAAAACTACTAACTGAAACTGTTGGTATAAAATTTTGTTGTATGAAAGCATAAGATTTTAGATTTGATATTTAACTAAATTTATTTTTCTTTGCACAGAATTTTTATTTAATCATTTTAACATAGATTATTATGTCTGATATCGCTTCAAGAGTAAAAGCAATTATCGTGGAAAAATTAGGTGTTGACGAAAGTGAAGTTACACCTGAAGCAAGCTTTACCAATGATTTGGGAGCTGACTCATTGGACACCGTGGAATTGATCATGGAGTTTGAGAAAGAATTTAACGTAGCTATTCCTGACGATCAGGCTGAAACTATTGGCACTGTTGGTCAAGCTATCGCTTACCTGGAAAAAAACGTTAAATAATCTAAGCTCCCACAATAATATTAGATGGAGTTTAAACGAGTAGTAGTTACCGGGCTTGGTGCACTTACTCCGATAGGTAATTCGGTTCAGGAATACTGGACCGGGTTAATTAACGGAGTAAGTGGGGCTGCCTTTATCAAAAGTTTTGATACTACGCATTTCAAAACAAAATTTGCTTGCGAAGTTAAGAACTTTGACGCCGATGCTTTTTTGGGCCGTAAAGACGCCCGTAAGCTTGATCCGTTTGTGCAATACGCTTTGTATTCGACAGAAGAAGCGGTTAAAGATGCCGAACTGGACTTTGAAAAGCTGGACGTTAATCGTATCGGTGTTATTTGGGGCTCTGGTATTGGCGGCCTGAAAACCTTTTTAGACGAAGTAGTTAACTTTGCCAAAGGTGATGGCACGCCGCGCTTTAATCCTTTCTTTATACCCAAAATGATTGCAGATATTGCTCCCGGGCATATCTCGATCAAGTATGGACTGCGTGGCCCTAACTTTACTACAGTTTCGGCTTGTGCATCATCCAATAACTCACTGATTGATGCCTTTAACTATATCCGTTTGGGTAAAGCTAATATGTTCATCAGTGGCGGTTCTGAAGCAATTATTAACGAAGCCGGTATAGGTGGGTTTAATGCCATGCACGCTTTGTCTACCCGCAACGAGGATCCGGCAACGGCATCACGGCCTTTTGATTTAGATCGCGATGGCTTTGTGGCAGGTGAGGGTGCAGGTACCATTATACTGGAAGAGTTAGAGCATGCTAAAGCCCGTGGTGCAAAAATATATGCCGAAATGATGGGTGGCGGCATGAGTGCCGATGCTTATCACATGACGGCTCCGCACCCTGAAGGCTTGGGTGCAGCCCTGGTAATGAAGGCTGCCCTTGAGGATGCCGGCATGACCCCTGCAGATATTGATTATGTAAATGTGCACGGTACATCTACACCAATCGGTGATCCGCAGGAAGTAAAGGCTATACAGCAAGCTTACGGCGATGACGTATTTCGTGTTAATATCAGCTCAACTAAATCAATGACGGGGCACTTATTAGGTGCAGCGGGTGCAGTTGAAGCTATTGCAGCTATAATGGCTGTAAAAAACGATATTGTACCGCCTACCATTAACCACTTTACCGACGATCCTGCTTTTGACCCGCGTATTAATTTTACGTTTAACCAGGCGCAAAAGCGTACGGTTAGGGCAGCACAAAGTAATGGCTTTGGCTTTGGTGGCCATAATGCATCGGTGATATTTAAAAAATACGAAGAGTAATACAGCTTTTGAATGCCAGTTAGCCGGTTATACAAGCTTTATTTATCCCCGCATCGTAAATACGTAAAAACATTAAAGAATTTGCTCGGCTTCGTGCCGGGCAATTTGTCTTTATATCGATTGGCATTCAGGCATAAATCGGTAGCACAGCCTGTAAAAAAGGGTGTAAAAAATAGTAACGAGCGGTTAGAGTTTTTGGGCGATGCTGTTTTAGGCAGTGTGGTTGCCGAAGTTCTGTTTAAAATGTACCCTTACCAGGATGAAGGCTTTTTGACCGAACTGAGGTCAAAAATTGTAAGTCGCAACAACCTCAATGCGCTAGCCCGCAAATTAGGCTTCGATCAGTTAATACAATATGATAACCGCATGGTTAATTCTACCCGGCAAAGCTCGCTGTACGGTGATGCCTTTGAGGCGCTAATAGGTGCCGTATACCTCGACAAAGGCTACGATTTTACCAAGAGTTTCCTGATTAATCGCATTATCAAGTCGCACATCGACATCCATACGCTCGAGCAAACCGAAACCAACTTCAAAAGCAAATTGATTGAGTGGTGCCAGCGCCATGGTAAAGATGTGATATTTGAACTTACCCAAAACCAGGATGGCGAAAGCAATAAGCTGTTTACGGTGCAGGTAAATATCGACGGTGATATTATGGGCTTGGGTAAAGAATTCAGTAAAAAGAATGCCGAAAAGCTTGCCGCCGAAAAGGCCTGCGAGGCCTTAGGTATATAAAATTAAATACTGTCTTTTTGTGCGGTGTTAACGCCTGTCTTTTTTATCAAAGGTGTCAATCGGGGTAAAGTTTTAGCCCGGTTATAACCATCTAAGCAACGGTTAATAAACTGGATCATCTCATAATCATTCCACTTTAAAATTTCGGGATAAGGCGGATTATAAGTGAGCCTGAATTGTTGCACTTCGTCATCGGGCAGTTGGGTTACCCGTTTTACCAGTTCAAAAGTATAACGCTTGTTAACTTCTGTTTGCTGATTTTCGCGTTGCATTTGTGCCGCAAAATGGCGTGCCTGTCGCGGCCCTTTCCCAAACAACTCGTACAAACCTGTTACGGGCGATGATAGAATAGACAAAGCCGGTGGCTTACCATTATAGTAAATGCCTTTGCTTCGGTAAGCATCTAAAATTTCTTTTTGTTCCTGTTGTTTAGTTTTTGCCCTTACTACTACTTCATCTAACTGTAGTGCCGGTAGTAAGTAGGCTATCATGTCGGTCGAGGCCGTTACTACCTGTTTTAGTTCAGTAAAGCCGGGTTTGACAAATAATAGGGTATCGCCCGGTGCGGCTTTAATGCTAAACATACCGAGGTTACTACTGGTAGCCACAGCTGGATGTTTTAAATTGCTTATGGTTACTACAGCCAGCCTGCCTGATGTTTTCTGATTGAAAATTATACCGTTAATCTGCTGCAGCATTTGCGAAAACGCACTGGTTGGTAACAGTGTTGCAACTATTATTAAAAATGTTTTTATGTGCTGTATCAGCGACTTCATCAAGGTGCAAATTTAGTCAATAAGGGTGCGTATAATCTGTTAAAAAAGGTTAAGAGTTAATGCGCTGTGATTCAAGCCTCAATCATTTGTTAAAAAACGCTATCTTTGCACATGATAAAATCAATGACAGGGTACGGCATTGCTACGCATGATGCAGGCAGCACCAAGTACACCGTTGAGATCAAATCTCTAAACAGCAAGTTTCTCGAACTCTCGCTGCGAATTCCCAAAGCTTTTTCCGAAAAAGAATTTCAGTTGCGCACCGAGTGCAACAAGCAAATTGAACGCGGAAAGGTAAACTTAAGTATCAATGTTGAGCAAACCGGGTCTGCTGTTAAAGCTGCCGGTATCGATACTAAGTTGTTGAAACATTATTACGAGCAACTTAAAGCCGTAAGTGTTGAATTAAATGAACCTACCGGTAACCTGATGCAACTGGCATTGGGCCTGCCTGAGGTAGTTAAATATACCGAAGATACCATTACCGAAGAAGAATGGAAATCAGTTGAGCGTACCTTTCAGCAGGCGCTGGCTAATTTTCAGCAGTTTCGTGCCGATGAAGGCAGCGTTTTGCAGAATGAAGTAACGCAACGCATCAATACCATTATGCACAACCTGCAACTGGTAGAGGTTGAGGAGCCCAAACGCATACCCTTAATACGCGAACGTTTAAACCAGTTTTTGGCGGATGCCGTAGGCGGCGACAATGTTGACCACAATCGTTTTGAGCAGGAACTGATCTACTATATTGATAAACTGGATGTTACCGAAGAAAAAGTAAGACTGAAAACCCATTGCGAGTATTTTTTAGAAACACTTAAGAGTGCTGATGCCAACGGTAAAAAGTTAGGTTTTATATCACAGGAGATTGGCCGCGAGATTAATACCCTTGGTTCTAAAGCCAATGATGCTGCCATGCAAAAACTGGTAGTAGGGATGAAAGAGGAACTGGAAAAAATAAAGGAACAACTATTAAACGTACTGTAAGTAAATAGTTGATTGGTAAGGGACAATGACCGTCCTGTTAATCAGGTAACGGTTGCATCACTCACTCAATCAACTACTCTCCAATATAATAACATGGGTAAACTGCTAATTTTCTCCGCTCCCTCCGGCGCCGGTAAAACCACCATCGTACATCATTTGCTTTCTAGATTTCCTGAATTGGAGTTTTCTATATCAGCCACCACCCGCGAGGCGCGCGGCGACGAGGAAAACGGCAAAGATTATTACTTTATCAGTCAGGCTGAGTTTTTGCACCGCATTGCCAAAAAGCAGTTTGTGGAGTTTGAGGAAGTTTATACCGGTACTTTTTACGGCACCCTGCGCCAGGAAATTGAACGTATCTGGAAAAAAGGCAAAACAGTAATTTTTGATATCGACGTAGAAGGCGGCCTTCATCTTAAGCGTAAGTACCAGGAGCAGGCTCTGGCTATATTTGTACAGCCACCATCATTAGAAGTGCTTAAAGAGCGTTTAACAGGCCGCGGAACAGATAGCGAAGAAAAGCTAAAGGAGCGTTTTGAAAAGGCAGAAAAGGAGCTAAACTATGCGCCCCGGTTTGATGTTATCTTAAAGAACTATGACTTGGCAACAGCCTGTGCCGAGGCCGAAAAAATGGTTGGCGACTTTTTAAATAGTTAACTGCACTTGCATCAGGGCAAATAAAATTTATTGAATAACTGTTAGTTGCATACGCTCATGAAAATAGGCTTGCTTTTCGGTTCATTTAATCCCATACACATCGGGCATTTAATTATAGCCAATTATATGGCTAACTATACCGATTTAGATAAGGTATGGCTGGTGGTAACGCCCCAAAACCCCTTTAAAAAATATGGGGGCCTGATTAACACTTACGACAGGCTGGAGATGGCCCGGCTGGCTACCGATAACGCTGACTTGTTAGAAGTAAGCGATGTAGAGATAAAACTGCCGCAGCCTTCATACACTATTGATACGCTTACCCATTTAAAAGAGCAATACCCTCAGCACGAATTTGTGCTGATTATGGGCTCAGACAACCTGGTGAGCCTGCCTAAATGGAAGAATTACAAACTAATTTTACGCGATCATAAAGTACTGGTGTATCCGCGCCCAGGCTATGAAAATGCCGAACTGGCCTCACACCCATCCGTGACCATCACCATGACACCGCTGATGGAGCTATCGGCCACTTTTATACGGCAGGCCATCGCCCAGAAAAAAAATGTACAGTATTTTGTGCCCGATGCCGTGCTCAAGTTTATCGAGAGTAAAAATCTGTACAGCTAAAATACCTTAAATTGCGGCATGCATTCAATTTTTAAAGACAGAAGTTTCCGGCTGTCTATCATTCTAACATTCGTGTTTTTTGGTACGGGCATTGTCTTTTTATTGTTAGGGCTGATTAATTATAGTTGGATACTTTTTATTTTGCTGCCCATAGTGCTCGGTATCTCCATCGGCGCAATGCCTAATAAGCAATATACCTTATGGGGAGCAGTTGCTGCTACCGTTATTACGTTAGCAGGTTTATATATTCCTGGTATGTCGGGCCTGCTGTGCATCGTAATGACGTTGCCAGTTATTGTTCCGCTTATTTTTTTAGGTTACGTAATTACCCATTTGGTAAAACGGTATGGCAACCTCAAATCAACCAGCAAGTTTCATGTGCTGCTAATGCCATTAATGCCTTTTTTGATAGCGGCGCCTGCCGAGCATATTATCGTAGAGAACCCTCAATCAATTATTGCGGTACAGACGCAGCAGGTGTTCAATTACACACCTGACCAGGTTTACGATGCTATTAAATCGGTAGATACACTCGACGCTGAAAAGCCTTTTTTAATGAATTTTGATTTGCCTGTACCAACCAAATGTATACTTGAAAAAGAAGCAGTGGGTGGTATACGCACTTGCTACTTTAAAGGAGGAAGGCTAAGTAATGATGATTTTGGCGGCGGAACAATTACCGAAAAAATAACAGCTTTAGAAAGAGGTAAGTTACTGCAGATGGACGTGATAAATTACAACCTTACCGGCCGTAAATGGCTGGGTTTTAAAGAGGCGATTTATCGCTTTGATAAGGTTGCCGGTAACCGCTGCAAACTTACCCGCATTACCACCTACACATCAGTATTAACACCACGGATATACTGGGAGCCTTTAGAAAAGTTAGGCATAGAGCAAGAGCACGACTACGTGTTCAGTAATTTAAAAAAGGATTTAGTACGCTTGTACGGGGGCAAATAATAAGCGGCACCAAATCTTGTGCACTGTAAATGATTTAATCCGGCTGATTTTCTGCTATTTTGGCATCCCTAATACTTGTAAACTGCAACTTAGCCTGTTTTATTAAACTGGCATCTTGATTGTTATATAAACGTTAATGAAACAAAAATTTTATGATACTGCTATCAAGCAGGAAACCGCTGTATTGGTTGGTATCATTACACCTAATGAAACCGAAGCACAGGAACGGGAATATTTAGAAGAGCTGGAGTTTTTGGTGGATACCGCCGGCGGTAAAACCGTTAAAACATTTACCCAGCGTATGCAACGGCCCGACCGCGCCACCTTTGTTGGCTCGGGTAAGCTGGAAGAAATAAAAGCGTATGTAATTGCCGAAGAGATTGATATGGTGGTGTTTGATGATGAGTTATCACCTTCTCAGCTGCGTAATATTGAAAACGAACTTCAGGTAAAGATACTGGACCGAAGTAACCTCATCTTAGACATATTTGCGGGCCGTGCCCAAACAGCACAAGCCAAAACGCAGGTAGAACTGGCCCAGTTGCAATACCTTTTGCCCCGCCTTACCCGTTTATGGACCCACTTAGAGCGCCAGAAAGGTGGTATTGGTATGCGTGGTCCGGGTGAGTCGCAGATTGAGACTGACCGCCGTTTAATCCTGAACAAGATATCGCTGTTAAAAGAACGGCTTAAGCAAATAGATAAGCAAAACGAAACCCAACGCAAAAATCGTCATCAATTGGTGCGTGTAGCTTTGGTGGGTTATACCAACGTTGGCAAATCTACCATCATGAACATGATTTCCAAATCGGAGGTGTTTGCCGAGAATAAGCTGTTTGCCACGCTGGATACTACGGTGCGCAAGGTGGTGATTGAGAATCTGCCATTCCTGTTATCGGATACGGTCGGATTTATCCGTAAGCTGCCTCACCATTTGGTGGAGTGTTTTAAATCTACTTTAGACGAGGTTCGCGAGGCTGATATTTTAGTGCATGTGGTTGACGTATCGCATCCTAATTTTGAAGACCAGATTAACACCGTGAACGAGACGTTGAAAGATATAGGTGCTATTGATAAACCGGTAATTACGGTATTTAATAAGATTGATGCTTACCAACCTACACAAACTCATCCTGATGACCCGGCACAGCCGTTAACTATCAAAGATTTTGAGCATAGCTGGATGGCCAGCAACAACAGTCCGGCCATATTTATTTCGGCGCTTAAAAAAGAGAATGTAGATGAGTTCAGGAAGTTATTGTACGATAAAGTAATTGCTATACATACCGAACGTTATCCATACGACCAGTTATTGTATCCACACTTACCTGAGGCAGAAAATTGATTCTGATATCAAATACCGCTTAAAATAAAAAGACCGCTCGGATTGAATATCCAACGGTCTTTTTGTTTTGAGCAAACAGCTGGTATTTAATGAACAGCCGTTCCGGTTAAAAATAGATTCTCTTTGATAGCCGGAATGATTTCTTTCTCCGTGGCTTTGTCAAACATCAACTGGATGGCTTTTTTACCTTCAGTACCTAAATCAAGCGAGTACTGGTTTACGTATAAATCAATGTGTTTATACATTACTTCTTCACTCATTTCCTGTGCGTGCGAACGTATAAACTCTAATCCTGATTTAGGGTTGGCAAAAGCAAACTCAACCGACCGGCGCAATACGCGGTTTATTTTGTGCTGCACATCAGCTGGTAACTTGCGGTTAGCTACAATACCCCCTAAGGGTATGGCACAGCCGGTTTGTTTTTCCCAGTAATCGCCCAAATCCATTATCTTTTTCAGCCCTTTGTCCTGGTAAGTAAAGCGGTTTTCATGTATGATGAGGCCTACCTCAATGCGGTCGTCAAGCAAAGCCTGCTCAATGTCCGAAAAAACAATTTCCTGCTTTTCGATAGCGTTCGGAAAAGCCAGGCTCAATAAAAAGTTAGCCGTGGTATATTTACCCGGAATGCCAATCCGTACCGTACGGTTTTCAGATTTCAGGTCGGCTTCAACCTTTTGCTCGTCGCCATTGCAAATCAGTAAGGGGCCAACGCCAAAGCCCAAGGCGCTGCCGGCATCCAATAGCACGTACTGGTTGGCTACATAGGCAAATGCATGGTAGCTCAGCTTAGTAATATCCAGTTCGCCACGCATGGCTTTGTGGTTTAAAGTTTCTACATCGTCGTAAAATACTTCAAACTCCAACCCCTCGGTATCTATCTTATGATGGATGAGGGCATCAAAAATAAAGGTATCATTAGGGCAGGGCGAAAAGCCAAGAGTTAATTTCATATTAATAGTGTTATGCTGCCGGTTGCCTGCGTAAGTATTGGTTTACAGCACGCAGCCTAATTCCTGCAACAGGTTTATGGCAAAGTTATTCAGATTTTTAACGGCTAAACCTATCTTCCATGCCTCGCGGTTGCGCTTTTCAACGTAATTTGACACTGCTCTGATTTGCAGGGCCGGTACACCGGCTTGCTGGCAGGCATAGAAAAATGCTGCGCCCTCCATGCTTTCTATCTGGGGTGCAATACGGCTTTGTAGCACTGCAATTGAGTTCTCTTCGCCATGTACGGTATTCACCGTAGCGCCGATAGCTTGCGTCAACGCAAGAGTGGGGCTATAATCAGATAACCGGGCAGGGGTAGCATAAGTGGTTTTACCAAATCCTAAATCATCTAAGGTGATAAAACGGTTGTCATCCTCGGCTCCTAATTCTGTAAAGGTGTCCTGCGTTATTTCAGTTACATCGCCCAAGGCAATACTGCGGTCAAAACTGCCGGCTATGCCCAGGTTAGTAGCTAAATCGTAACGATGGGTTGCTAAATGATTGCCCAGCGCAAATGCTGTAGCTACCATACCCACGCCGGTAATGAGTACAGTACAGGGCGATGATTGGAGAGGGGCATTGATATTGCTTTTAGATGTTCCCGAGGGTTGAACAACCGGTAAACCGCAGGCGCTGATAAGCGGTTCAATTTCGGGCAGGGTGGCGGCAACTACCAATATCTTCATGCCGGCTAAGATAAAACAACTTGCCTGTTTTTGTTTTGTATATTTGCACCCAACAATTGTTATGATGATACATATTACGCGCAGAGAGCATTTTAATGCTGCACACCGGATGTACCGCGAGGAGTGGAGCGCAGAAAAAAATCAGGAGGTTTTTGGCAAATGTGCTAACCCTAACTGGCACGGCCACAATTATAATTTGTTTGTTACCGTAAAAGGCGAAATTACGCATGCAACCGGTTACCTGATTGATTTAAAAGACCTGAAGGTAATCATCAATGATTACGTGATTGAGAAGCTCGACCATAAAAACTTAAACAAAGATGTTGATTTTATGCAGGGTAAAATGGCCTCGACCGAGATACTCTGCATCGAAATATTTAACCAGTTAAAAGGCCCTATTGAGGCCCATGAAGGGGTGTTTTTACACTCGGTAAAACTGTTTGAAACCGAAAATAACTCAGCCGAATACTTTGGCAATTAAAATATGATGATTGACGACGACGACAACCTGCCCAACCGCGAAGCAGGTATTGACGGTTACCAGAAAATCGACCGGTATAACCCTGAACTGATTGCCAACCTGTCGGCCAGCTACCACAACGTATTAACGCAAATAGGGGAGCAGCCTGACCGGGAGGGTTTGTTAAAAACCCCGGAGCGTATGGCCAAAGCCATGTTATACCTTACTCATGGTTATGACCTGGATGCCAAAGAAATTTTGACATCGGCCATGTTTAAAGAAGAATACAGCCAGATGGTAGTAGTGAAGGATATTGAGGTATACTCAATGTGCGAGCACCATATGCTGCCGTTTTTTGGTAAGGCGCACGTAGCCTACATTCCTAACGGGCATGTGGTTGGGCTGAGCAAGATACCGCGTATTGTTGATGTGTTTGCCCGTCGCTTGCAGGTGCAGGAGCGCTTAACCAACGAAATCCGGGATTGTATACAGGATACTTTACAGCCTTTAGGCGTTGGAGTAGTGATAGAGTGCCGGCATTTGTGCATGAGTATGCGCGGCGTACAAAAACAAAACTCGGTAACTACCACTTCGGCTTTTAGCGGAGAGTTTTTTAAAGAAAAAACCCGTACCGAATTTTTAAATTTAATAACCAGCAGATTAAGTTAAGCCCTCGATTATAGCGTAAAGAATCAGGAGTCAAGACTTTTGATATTCTAGCTTTTATGTAACTACTTAACTAATCAACACAATAAACTAATTTCTATTTTGAAAGCATATATTTTTCCGGGGCAGGGTGCCCAGTTTGTAGGTATGGGTAAAGACCTGTACGATCAGTTTGATGAGGCGCGTCAGCTTTTTGAACAGGCTAATGAGATATTAGGATTTCGTATCACCGATATTATGTTCAGCGGTACCGACGAAGATTTGAAACAAACTAAAGTAACGCAACCTGCTATATTTTTGCATTCGGTTATTTTAGCTAAAACAGCTGGTGACGATTTTAAACCCGAAATGGTTGCCGGACACTCGTTAGGCGAATTTTCGGCCTTGGTAGCTGCCGGTGCATTATCATTTGAGAGTGGTTTAAAATTGGTAGCTGCCCGTGCTAATGCCATGCAAAAGGCTTGCGAAATTCAGCCGTCAACCATGGCTGCCGTTTTAGGTTTAGATGATTTTACGGTTGAAGACATTTGCCAGCAGGTGAGCGATGTAGTAGTTCCGGCTAATTACAATTGCCCCGGCCAGTTGGTAATTTCGGGTACCATTGCTGGTGTTGAGCAGGCGTGCGAAAAGTTAAAGGCAGCCGGCGCAAAACGCGCTTTAGTATTAAACGTGGGTGGTGCCTTCCACTCACCATTGATGGAAGCTGCCCGTGTTGAGCTGGAGCATGCCATTGTAAATACAGACATCCAAGAGCCGGTTTGTCCTATCTATCAAAATATAGATGCCAAACCATATAAAGATACTGCTGCCATTAAACATAATTTAATAGCGCAGCTTACCGGCGCCGTACGCTGGACACAAACCGTAACTCATATGCTACAGGATGGTGCTACATCATTTACTGAGGTAGGTCCCGGTAATGTTTTGCAGGGATTGGTTAAAAAGGTTGACCGCAATGTTGCAACTGCCAGTTTAAGCGTTACCGCCTGAAAATTTTCAAAAGCCACAAACTAAAGTGGCTTTTGTTTTTTATGGTATATTTGATTACATCATCTGCTATTAAAGTTGACCGTTTTTACTAAAATACGTATCCTCCTCGCTTTGCTGTGTGTAAGTTTTTTACTTACCGCAATTATTGTACGTAATACCTATACGCCGCATCACAGCTTTATTAAAAGCGCTCAAACACTCGAAACTAATCTTCATCAAAAAGAAAAGCAGGTAGAGAAATTATTTACCGGTAGCAGTTTCGATGAGCTTAAAACCCTGCCCGATCATCATCAGGTAGCGTTGAGCTTAATGGAGCAGCTAACTGTAAAAGACCGGATTTGGCTGGTAACATACCGAAACGATAAGGTAAAGTTTTGGACGGGTATCAAGATAATGCCGCCCAATTTTAAAAAGTTTAAAGAGGGCAGCTGTTTTAGTAAAGAAGAGAATGGCTATTTTGAAGTAATACGTAAAACTGAAGGTAATTTTACAGCGCTGGCATTTATCTTCATCAAAAATAATTTCCGCATTCAAAATCAGTATCTGAGCAATGTATTTGAGCCGCAACTGCTTGATGCCCATAACATTGATATAGCAGATATAGGCGATAAAGATGTGTATCATATTCATGATATCAACAAGCATTATTTGTTTTCGGTTAAGGCTAACACTACTGCTGTAAACTACAATTTTGCAAAGCTTGAGTTTGCACTGTGGGTTATCGGTATTTTAGCTTTATGCGCATTAGTGACCAGTTTTTGTAATCATCTGATTTATCAAAAAAGGGTGGGCGCTGCCTTTTTACTACTTACCGTCTTTATAATAGCTATCCGGTTAGCTGGGTTATATTTTAGGGTGCCCGATTTTAGCAGCCGGATGCATCTTTTTAGTCCTGACCTTTTTTCATACGGCTTCCTGCTCCCTACGTTGGGTGATTTTTGCCTGAATATTTTGGGGCTATGCTGGCTGATGGCTTTTATATACTATCACCGTTACCGTATAACAAAACAAACATTACATGGAGGAGCAGCGTACGCGGCTTACATAGGCGGTGTATTTTTACTCGTTGCAGTTTCAACACTCCTTGCATATATGGCCAGCTTGCTGGTATTACATTCTCACATTAATTTTGATGTGAATAATGTGCTTAACCTGTCGCTTTACAGTTTGATTGGGTTGCTCATGGTATGCTTTAGCTTTTTGATTTTTTATCTGCTGGTTGAAACACTACTTGTTATTAACATACATGTACATATTGATGACCGCTTTAAACTGGCCATATTTGCCGGAGGTATCATAATTGCTACTATAGCCAGTGCCTTTTATGCATTTACCTGGTTATACATTTCATGGGGCATACTAATATTCATCAGAATTTATGCCGCACGTTATGACGATGGCGAACTGGATGTTATATCTTATGTTGCTATACTATTGCTATGTTCTTGTATTGCTGCAACCGAGCTTAACCATTATGAATCGATTAAAGAGCAGGTTGTCCGTAAGCAATTAATCAAAGATCTTGATAACGGAGACGACCCGAGAGTAACCCACGTTTTTAAAGCCGTCGAAAAGCAAATCATCAATGACCCTGTTTTGCAGCAGTATCTGAAATCCCGTGATCACAACATTGGATACTTGAAAAACAGATTTGAACGATTCTATTTTGACGGATACCTGTCTAACTATGATTGTAAAATCCATGAGTTTGACAGTGCGGGCAAAGCAATTCCGCCTGATACCAAATATGTATTGGCCGATTTTAAAGACATGGTCATGTTTAGCTCGGCCTACAAAGTGTCTGATTATTTTTACCGTGAAAATAACAATTTTGGCATTCACAGCTATTTTGCTATTCTGCCCGTTTACCAAGAAGAACGTAATTTAGGCACTATCATCGTCGAGTTAAAATCAAAGCCTGTCCAATCCACAGTTTCTTTTCCGGAGTTATTAGTTGACCACCCCCTTGCTTCGGATAATCGTTTTAAAGCATACTCCTACGCGTTTTATGATGATGGCAAATTGGTTAGCCAAAGTGGAAGCTATGATTATAACGTAGTAAATACTCAACTGAAAGGAAAGCTAAAGCAAAACGTATTTAAAACCACGGCCGAAAATTATGATGATAGTCCGGGCTTCCATAAATTAATCAGGTACAGTCACCTCATCTATCAGCCAAGCGCACGCAAAGTAATTATTGTATCTAAACCGGATAATAGCTGGATTACATTTCTGGCATCGCTTACCTTCTTTTTTGTGTCTTTGCTCATATTTAGCGGTTTTATATTATTAGTAAACTGGCTGCGTAAGCACATTAGCATTATAGAGTTTACACCGCATAATGTGCACTGGAATTTTGGTTTGCATTTTGACCATCTGCTGTATAAGACCCGCATTCAGCTTTCTATGATACTGGCCGTAATAGCTACCCTTACTATGGTGGGAGTAATTACCTTCTTGTCTATCAGGGCGCAGTACCAGGAGCAGCAAGACGAGATCATCAGTAACAAGGTGGTGAGTATTGCAGCTAAGTTTGATAACGTTTTATCGCAGGATTTAGACCATATTGACGAGAAGACACAAACCGCCTTTAATAGCCTTGCCGACGATTTTTCTACAGACTTAATTTTGTTTAATGCAGCTGGCGTACCTGTACTGTATACCCAGCCTAAAATTTACGATTATGGCATTTTAGGTAAGCGTATGCACGCAAAGGCATTTGTGTTATTGAGTAAATTGCAGAAGTCGGTATTGATCAACAGCGAACGCATAGGTACGCTGAATTATAAAACAGCCTACGTGCCTATACGTAATACCCGAACGAATGCAACAATAGGCTACTTGCAGTTGCCCTATTTTGCTAACGAAGCTGATTATAAAGAGAGGATAGGGGCTTTCCTCAACGCCATGATTAATATTTATGCCCTGATATTTTTAGCTATAGGGGTGTTTGCGGTTTTAATTGCCCGCAAAATAACAGCGCCTTTGAGCTTTATACAACACAACTTAAGTAAAACAATGTACGGTAAAAAGAATGAGCCTATAAAGTGGGAGCGTGATGACGAAATTGGCGCATTGGTTAAAGAGTATAACAAGATGATTTCTGCACTGGAGGAAAGTGCACAACGCCTGGCCCAGTCTGAACGCGAAAGCGCCTGGCGCGAAATGGCTAAGCAGGTAGCCCACGAAATTAAAAATCCGTTAACACCATTAAAACTCGGTTTGCAACTGCTCGAAAAATCTTGGAAAGATAAAGACCCGAGGTTCGACGCCAAGTTTGAGCGCTTCAGCAAATCGTTTGTGGAGCAGATTGAAAGTTTATCGTCTATAGCGTCTGAGTTTTCTGCGTTTGCCAAAATGCCCGATACTAAAATGCAGCGTTTAGGGCTATTTGAAATTTTAGGTCAGGCCGTAGTTATTTTTAAGCACATGGAGAACGTGAGGATTATTTACGAAGCTCCCGAGCAAGAATTTTTAATTATGGCCGACCGCGACCAGCTGCTGCGGTGCTTCAACAACTTACTTAAAAACGCAATAGAAGCCATGCCCGAGGGCCGCTTTGGTATTATTGATATTACCTATACTTATAATGGTAGTAGTATGTTACTGCAAATTAAGGATAACGGCAACGGAATTCCGGAAAGTCTGCGCGAGCGTATTTTTGAGCCTAATTTTACTACTAAAAGTTCAGGCACCGGTTTAGGCTTAGCCTTTGTGAAAAACTCAATCGAAAATGCTGGTGGTAAAGTGTGGTACGAAACAGTTGGCGGTGAAGGAACAACGTTTTTCTTAAACTTTCCAGAAGCCAAAAAAGCTTAAATTGAAAAAGTTTAATGCGGTTATCAATACATTTGATAACCGCATTAATAAATGATTTAAAACTCAATATGTGCTCGTAGTGAAAACACGTTTACCGGGCCGCGATCACGGTTATAGGCCGGGTTGGCAATAAATTGATAATCGGGCGTGAGCCAAAGTTTATGCTGATACGCGTTAATTTTGTAATATAATTCGGCAATAAGCTCGGGGCGGTAATTTAACTTGCCGTCGCCTATGATAAAGCCATAGCCGCCTGCGGCCAGGTAAGCGCGGTGGTCTTTAGATATGCCGTTGCCTACAAAAGCTAACCCTATTTCATCATCCGGGCGTTTCCATGAGTTACCCTTTAACACACTACCAAAGCTTATAGAGCGGTCAATTTCGGTAAAGGCCCAGGTTTCTGTATGGCCATCATTCCAGCTTGCTTTGGCAAACACACCTAAATCGTGTGTTATAAATTGTTCTCCATTAATGCCAAAGCCATATTTATGGCGGCCATAAGCCAAAGCAGTATCAATAACCGGTGGTGTACTTATAGCCAATACCTCGCGGTATTTGCCAAATTTGCCATTGTTACGATAGCCCAACAAACGTATTTTACCTGGCATGTCGTTGATGGCGTATCGCTTTTCATACTCCAGGGTTTGTGTATTACCATGGCGTATCCGCTCATCCCAAACAGAGCCGTTGGCCGTTGTTGTAGTCATGGTAGCAGCAAAGCGCAATGCCCAGGTGGGCATACCTAACTCGGTAAAAATTCCCATTACATAACCACGGGTATTGGCGGGATAATCCCAGGCCGCATTACTCATCAATGACCAGTTCATGAACTGACTACGCGGATCATGACTGAAAGTATTTGCATCAAAATAGTCTGCCATGCCAAACTTACCGATGGTAACTGCAAAGTAGCGCTTGCTTTTAAAGCCTGCCAAATTGTTTAAGCCATCAGCAACCGTATCGCGCTCGTTACCCCAAGTAAAAGCCTGGGCAAGGTATAACCGGGCAATGTATATTTTAGGTTCAGCACTGCCTACCCTGAATGTTTCACCATTAGGAAAGCCAGCTACGCCTAAAGTTTTACTTAAGCCGGCTCCACCCGACATCTCAGGATTGAAATACACTTGTGCGCCTTTCCATAAACGTGCGCCGGCAAACATGGTGGTGGTTAACGATGTTGCCGTTTCACTTTTAGGCGATAAACTGTTATCGCCCGAATAAGGTGCATAAAACGATGGCTTGGTTTGGGTAATAATAGTTTGCTGAAAGTGAAAATTGAACCTTTGCGGTTTAATAGTATCCTGAGCAAAAAGAGAATGATAGCAAATTAAAAGAGGGGAAAGCAATAATAGCTTTCTGATATTAAGTAACATACCGCAAAAATAGCAGGCTCAAACTAACGTAAATAAGCATTATAAAATCCTAATCTTATTCTAACCTCATTTTAATGTTTGGTCTAAACAGGGTAGTATTTCATGAAAAATACCACCCTATTTTCATATACAGCCGTTTATTTCAGACTGTTCCATTCCGCATAAAACTGGTCAAGATAATCTTGCATGTACTGATGACGGGCTTCGGCCAGTGTTTTGGCCGTTGGAGTATTCATCTTGTTTTTCAACAATAATAATTTCTCATAAAAATGATTGATGGTAGGAGCGGCAGATGCTTTGTATTCGGACTTACTCATGTTTAAGTTTGGCTCAATACGAGGATTATAAAGCTCGCGGCCTTTAAAGCCTCCGTAAGTAAATGCGCGGGCAATACCGATGGCCCCAATAGCATCTAACCGGTCGGCGTCTTGCACAACAGCCAGCTCGGGTGAGTGAAAGCCGGGCGCATCAAAGCTGGCCTTAAAAGACATATGCCTGATGATGTTTTCGACATGATGAATGATATCAATATTTACCGATTGGCTTTGCAAAAACGTTACAGCGGTTTGCGGACCGATATCTTCGTTGCCATTATTAAATTTACTATCTGCAATATCATGCAGCAGGGCTGCCAGTTCTACCACCAATAAATTAACAGGCTCAGACCTGGCTATCAGTTTGGCATTGTTCCAAACCCGTAGTATGTGCCACCAGTCATGACCGCCTTCGGCGTTTTGTAAGGTTTGTTGTACGTATGAAACTGTGTTTTGTATAATGATTTCAGAATCCATGCTGCTATATTTACTGTGGGTAGCAAATATAGCAGCATGAGAGGAGATTAAGTTTAGGCACTTACTGCAGAAGGCATATTAATAAACTTCTCCACATTGTTACCGTCAGCCTTAATCAATTCAATCAGATCAACATCCAATATTTGTGCTATCTGATAAAGGCGTTCGAGGGTAATTTTTGTATAGCCTAATTCTATCTTGCTATACGCATTTTGCGAAATATCAAGTTTAATGGCTAAATACTCTTGGGTGTAATTACGAAATTCTCTGATCTTTCTAATATTAACCGCAACTGTCTTAATTTTGTTGATAATCACTTCCTTCCCCATCATATTTTTTATTGATAGATGAATTTACGTATTAAAACAACCGACGGTTTTAAAAAAAAATAGTGCTTGTAAAAAAAATATTACATTAATAAGTGGTGATTATGGCCGGCAGCAACGTAGCCATATCCAACGGTACCTGGTTAGTAGCAAAAATGGGACGGCGTTGTTGGTATGCATCGTAAACCTGCTTTTGTACAGCAGCACTTACTTTGCTTTGCGGTACTAAGTTAACTGTAAAAGATATTACAAAGTCATGCACCTTTTCTTCATCAGGAATTACCCACTTACGGTCCGATTTTTTTAAAGCCTCAATAAACGGAACAGTGATGCTGTAATCATCAGCATAATAAACTACAATTTTTTGAATGGCTCCTTTTTGGTCGGCGGTAAATTTTAAAACAGCCGTACCAGTTGCTTTACTCTTCTTTAAGCTTTCGGGGATAATTACGTTATCCTTAAAATACGTCATCATTACCTCGCGACCACCCTGAAAAGGGAAGGCCAGCGTTTTTTGTGCATGGCTGTAAAAAGCAGATAGTATAAGCGAAAAAAAGATGACTAAGTGTTTCATTTATTCTGATTTGGGTTCGCGTTTGCTGCCTTCATAAACAAGATATTCCAATAAGCGGCAGTCGAGCTTACCGTTATAAAATTCGATACGGCGGCTGGCCTGCAGGCCGATTTTTTTAGCCAGGTCAGGGTTACCAGTAAATACATAACCGCGGTAACCTTTGCATTGCTGTTTTAAATAATCGCCAACACGCCGGTAGGTAGCTTCCAGCTTGGTATGGGTGCCTAAGCGTTCGCCATACTCGGGGTTAAACATTACTATTCCAGGTTGCTCTGGTACTTCGGTTTCTGCAAAATCACAAACAGCAAATTCAATTAAATGTTCTACGCCAGCAGTTTTTGCATTTTTACGGGCAATATCTACGGCGTCGTCTGATAAGTCGGTGGCTATAATTTTAAAACCTGTTTCTTTCTTAGCCTTGTCTTTAAGCTTTCTGCGCTCGGTAAAAAACTCCTGCTCATCATAACCCATCAGGTGCATAAACGCGTAATTCATCCTGAATAAGCCCGGGCTTTTATCGGTAGCCAACAGGGCAGCCTCAATAGCTAGTGTGCCTGAACCGCACATAGGATTAATAAATGTACTGTTACGATCCCAGCCCGTAGCCATGATGGTAGAGGTGGCCAACGCTTCAAGCATTGGGGCTTTACCGGGTATTTTACGGTAGCTATGTTTAGCCAGCGTTTCGCCCGAAGTATCTACAAATATTTCGGCCCGGTCGTCTTGCCAATATAAATGCAGTACTGCTTTGTTTAGTTCGGGTCCCGAATTTGGCCGAATGCCTTTTACTGATTTTATACGGTCTACCACGGCATCTTTTACTTTTACGTTGGCAAACAGCGGGGTACGTATATGCTCGTTGTTAACATTGGAGGTTATGGAGAAGTAACCGGTAAAATCAATTAGGGTTTCCCATTCCATTTTTACCAGCTCATCATATAACTGCTGCGGGTTGGCAGCAGTAAAGCTTTTAAGCGAATACAGTATCTGGCTGGCGCAACGCAAATTAAGATTAAGCGGTATGCAATCAGTTACTGTGCCTACCAGTTCAACGCCGGTTTGAAAGCTGCGTGTGATGGTAAATCCTAAAGCCTCTACCTCTTGCTGCAGGTAAGGCGACAGGCGCTTATTGCAGGTAATAATTATTTTACTTTCGTTTTGAAAAACTTGCATGTTGAGGGCAAATTTATGAATTAAAATATGCCCGATTTATAATCTTATATATTAACTTTACGTTTTATAAGTAAGATTATGGATATTAAAGGTAAAGTACACGAAGTATCGCCAACCCAACAGGTTACGGAATCGTTAAAGAAGAGAGAGCTGATTGTTGAATATATAGAGAACCCGCAATACCCTGAATATTTGAAGTTTGAAGCCATTCAGGATCGTTGCAATTTGCTGGATAATGTACGTGTAGGTGATGATGTTGAAGTATTTTTTAACCTGCGTGGCCGTCCGTGGACTGACAAAACCGGTAAAAAAAGCTATTTTAACTCAATGCAGTTATGGCGTATTAATGTGCTGACTGGCGGTGCTGCCAGCGCAACTCCGGAGTATGCTCCGCCGGTTGATATCAACTCTGCTCCTGATGATGACGATTTACCGTTCTAAGATACTGAGCTTAATAACGGCTTAAGCCGTAAAAAACTAAAAAATCTCGAAACCCTTAGCTTAAATCGGCTGAGGGTTTTTTTATAACTCAATCTTAAGCTGTTTGATTAGGTAGCTTTTTCTGAGCGGTAAAAGATGATATACATCATGTGTGTTGAAAATAGGAAGCAGCAAACATCTTATTTGATTTTAATTCACCATAAGAAAAATAACTTTCTTAATAATTAGTCTAAATTAACCCTTATATTAGGGCCTCTTTAATTTAAATTATGGACCTGATATCTGAACTGGGTGCGTTAGCGGTAGCCACCCGGTTAAAACGTTTGAGTGAAAGGCTGGCCGGTGATGTTAATAAAGTATATAAGGAGCTTGATTTAAACTTTGAATCGAAATGGTTTTTAGTGCTCGAGTTACTCAGCCGTCGAAAAACGCTTTCGATTGTAGATATAGCCGATGAATTGAAACTTACTCACCCCGCCATTGTGCAGTTTGCCGATCAAATGCTTAAAGCCAAATTGATTATTGCACAAAAAGATATTAAAGACGGTCGTAAACGTATGGTATCCTTGTCGCCGCAAGGGGTTAAGTTGTTAAAGCAACTGGCCCCGGTTTTGGCCGTTATTAAAGAAGAGAATGAACTTTGGCTTAAAGAAGCCGATCATCAGCTGCTGGATATCATGACTCAGTTAGAGGCTAAACTGGACGAGATGTCGATGTATGACCGGGTTAAGCGAAGTTTATAAATAACCGACAAAACCTTTACAACTGATATATAACATCAAAGCCGTATACAACTTATTTGTATACGGCTTTGATGTTTAAGGATGAGCGTTACAAATAAAATTTTAGCTTCGCTCTTCCCATATGGTACACAAGTGCAAAATAGTTTGTACCGCTTTTTGCATATCCTGCACCGATACCCATTCCTGCCGGCCGTGAAATGCATGCTCTCCGGCAAAAATGTTAGGCGTAGGTACTCCCATGAATGATAATCTTGAGCCATCAGTACCACCACGTATACTGCATAATTTAGCTTGCATACCAGCCCGGTTAATAGCCTCCATGCCATATTCCACAATTTGCGGGTGCTGGTCTAAAATTTGTTTCATGTTACGGTACTGTTCTTTAACATCTAAACTGTAAGTGGCTCCCGGAAACTGCTGCAGCACCCGTTCGGCAATTTGCCGGATGGATTGTGCATGTTGTTGTAATAAAGCGGTGTCAAAATCGCGGATAATAAAATCAATAGTGGCCTGTTCTACATGGCCGCTGATGCCTACCGGGTGCACAAAACCCTGCATGGCTTCTGTACCCTCCGGCGAAAGCTCATAAGGCAAGGCAGCTACCATTTGAGCAGCAATTTTAATTGCACTTTGCATCTGCCCTTTGGCAAAGCCGGGGTGGGCACTAACTCCGTTTATGGTTAAACGGGCGCCATCTGCCGAAAAGGTTTCGTTTTCCATGTTTCCGGCTGTTTCGCCGTCGATAGTATAGGCAGCAAACGCACCTAATTTTTGCAGGTTAACTTTGTCTACGCCGCGGCCAATTTCTTCGTCGGGTGTAAAGAGTATTTTGATAGTGCCGTGCTTAATTTCAGGATGATTAACCAATTGGTAACACGCATCCATAATTTCGGCAACACCGGCTTTGTTATCGGCACCTAACAAGGTAGTGCCGCTGGCCGTAATGATATCGTTACCTATCTGTTTGCATAATTCGGGATGGTTCTTTGCTTTCAGTACCTGGGTATTATCATCAGGTAATACCAAATCCTGCCCCTGGTAATTGTGATGAATAATAGGTTTAACACCTTCGCCGCTGCAATCTGGCGAGGTGTCCATGTGCGAGCAAAAACAAATCACCGGTACATCAGCCTTATCCGTATTGGCAGGTATGGTGGCATACACATAACCATGCTCATCAAGGTGTGCATCGGCTATGCCTAAATCAAGCAGTTCCTGCACCAGTATCCGGCCCAGGTTTTTTTGCTTTTCGGTAGATGGGCAGGTAGGCGATTCGGGGTCTGATTGGGTATCTATAGTTACGTAACGCAAAAAACGCTCGGTAACGGTAAAATTAAACTGATTCATCTAAAGATAATTTGGAAGTCTATCTGCAAAAATGAAACTTTATTTTTGCATGCTTGCATCAAAATTTACATTACTTTAAGCCTATGAATACCGAAGAACTGCGCGATTACTGCCTCAAAAAAACTGCCGTTACAGAAAGTTTTCCGTTTGATAATGATACGCTGGTGTTTAAAGCCGGAGGTAAAATATTTTTGCTGGTTAGTCTGGATAAGGGCAATAGCTTTAACGCAAAATGCGACCCAGAACGGGCGGTAGAATTGCGTGAACGTTTCACTGAAGTGCAGCCCGGTTATCACATGAATAAAACACACTGGAACACCGTATATATCGACGGCTCGTTGACACATAAAGAGCTTTGTGAAATGATTGACCACTCGTACGACCTGATTATAAAAAGCCTGCCCAAAAAGCTCAAAGCAGAACTTTTTGGGGTGCTTTAATTAAAAAGGTTCGGCTGGGTCGTTTGGCTTTCTCTTCATCACTAAAATGATGTTAAGAACCACCAGCGCAGCAATTAAGGCAGTCATATAGTTTTAATTAATGGGGTGTAATAACACAAACGATAGATGTATCTACATCTAAATGGGTTTACAATATGTTTATTTAACGCGTAAGTTCTTACGTTATTACACCAATAGGGAATATATTGGTCCAAGTTGATGGGCTTTTGTGTGAAAGTAAATGACAGGAGTTAAGAAGATTTTCTCTTCCGCGTTTTATCTTTTACCGGCGGTACGGGTTCTTCTTCATCATCTTCAAAGGCATCATATCGGCGGGCCATTTTGGCCACACGTTCTTCCAGACTTTCCAAAGTTAGTTTTTCGCGCAGACGGTCAACCAGTATAGGAAAGGCAAATGGGGTAGGGCGCTCTACCTGCTTAATCACAATTTCCTGCTTTTGTATACGTAATAATGCCTCCCGTAATCTGAACTCCTCTAACTGAAAAGCCAGGGCCTCATTAAATGCTTGCCTGATTAATAGATTATCAGGCTCGTATTCCATAAATACATCAAACAGCAACCCGGTACTGGCCTGTAAATGCCGGTTTTTGATGGGCTGCCCAGGGTAGCCGGTAAAAACCAATCCGCCAATGTGGGCAATATCCCTAAAACGGCGGCGGGCCATTTCGTTAGCATTTAAACTATGCTGTATATCGTCAATCAGGTTGTGGATGGTAAACAAGTCTTCTTCCAGCGCTTCCATCAGCGGGATGGGCTCATCGGTCAACAATTCAAAGCCATAATCATTCATGGCAATACTGTAAGTTGCTTTTTTAATGCGGCCAATGCGGTAGGCAATAAGCGAGGCCATGCCTTCGTGCACCAGGCGCCCTTCAAATGGATAAAAAAACAGGTGGTGCCCGTCGCGCGATTCGAAGGCTTCAATCAGCAGGTCGGTACGTTTGGGTAAATGCGATAGTTTTTCCTGCAGGTTGAATAATGACCGTAATGCTTTCACTTCTACGTCTTTTTCTTGGTGATGAGCTACCTCATCCAGCTTATCGCGAAGTACTGATGATAGTTGTGAGGATAGTGGCATACGCCCGCCCGCCCAACTGGGTATTAACCCCTTGGTGGCGTTAGATTTTTTGACAAAAGCAGTCATTTCTTTTAACTGCACAAACTCCAGGCTGCGACCGGCAAACCAAAATGTATCTCCGGGTTTAAGTCGCGATATAAAACCCTCCTCTATAGAACCTAAACTTCCGCCGTGCAGCATTTTAACCCGCAAACTTGCACTGCTGGTGATGGTGCCTATACTAAACCGGTGCCGCATGGCTACCCGCCGGCTGTTTACCTTATATAAGCCGTCTTCTACCTCTACTTTTAAAAACTCATCATATTGCGATAAAGTAGCTCCACCGGTAGTAATAAATTCTAATAACTGGCTAAACTCGGTTTCGCGTAGATCGGCAAAGGCATAAGTACCTGTAATTTCTTTATAAAGTTGATCGGCCCTGAAACCATCAGACACCGCCAGGGTAACCATGTACTGAATCAACACATCTATAGCCAACAAAATTGGGTCGCGGCTCTCGAAGTTTACATGCGTAATGGCCTCTTTAAGAGCAGCCCCTTCAAGCAGTTCGAGTGAGTGGGTGGGGATAAAATACGCTTTAGATACAGCCCCCGGATGGTGACCGCTACGACCGGCGCGTTGCATAAAGCGGGCTACACCTTTGGGGCTGCCCACTTGTACTACAGTATCAACTGGTCTAAAGTCTACCCCTAAATCTAAGCTGGAAGTACAAACCACTAATTTGAGTATACCTTGATGCAAGGCCTGCTCTACCCAATTGCGCAATTCATTATCCAGCGAGCCGTGGTGCATAGCCATAATGCCGGCATACTCAGGGTAACGGTCTAATATGGCATGATACCAGATTTCTGATTGGGCGCGGGTATTGGTGAAAATAAGTGTGGTTTTACTGTTGGCCACAATCTCCATTACCTCGGGCAACAATTTCAACCCAATATGCCCCGTCCATGAGTAATTATCAATGTCTTTGGGTATGACCGATTGGATATCCAGCTTTTTGCTGATGTTGGCCCGCACCATCTTTCGCTTTTCGGGCGGGAAGTTATTGCCCAGTAATACTTCTGAAGCCTGTTCCAGGTTGCCGATGGTGGCGCTGATGCCCCAGATCACTCCTCCCCATCCC
Organism: Mucilaginibacter sp. CSA2-8R; assembly: GCF_038806765.1. NCBI lineage: Bacteria > Pseudomonadati > Bacteroidota > Sphingobacteriia > Sphingobacteriales > Sphingobacteriaceae > Mucilaginibacter > Mucilaginibacter sp. CSA2-8R. The sequence goes on from NZ_CP152389.1 coordinate 252,932, forward strand.
TCTATGGGCGGGACGGGATCCTCTCCTTTAGAGAGGGCCGGAGCGAGGTTCTTTAATCTTGATAAACCCAGTTCGATCTGTACACCGCGCTTGGTGCCTAATAATTCGTGCCACTCATCAATAACTACAATTTGCAGTTTTTGAAAAAGCTTGGGATAATCTTTTTGTGCCAGCATCAGGTGCAGACTTTCAGGCGTAGTTAGCAATACCTCCGGCAGTTTTTTGCGCAAAGCCTGCTTTTCGGCTTGAGAAGTGTCGCCAGTTCGGGTGCCGATGCGCCAGGGTAAACCCAGCTCGTCACAAACCTCTTGCATGGCCTTGCGTATATCATTGGTTAAGGCACGCAAAGGCGTAATCCAAAGCATGAGCAAGCCATTGTTGGTTCGTGTTTGATAAGTATCGGGATACTGATTAATGTAGCCTACCAAAAAGGGAAGAAACAAGGCAAAGGTTTTGCCGCTGCCTGTAGGTGCATTGAGCAAACCCGAGTAACCGGCTAAGTAAGCTTCCTGCATTTCCTGTTGAAAAGGAAACTGCTGCCATCCTTTTTGCTTAAACCAATCGCCAATTATTTGCTGCCCTTTAGTGCTCATTGCTGTAATATTACAAAACAACGCCAAAATGGTTGTGGTTGAGATATCAACGTGCTATTAATGACGTTTTTATAGCCTAAACAAGCGTTGATAAATGAATACTGCGGTGTAGTAAAACTTGAAAAGGAAAATGTTAGCTTTGATATAACAGAAAGCTATGCAAAAAATTATTGTATTAACCGGTGCCGGAATAAGCGCCGAAAGCGGACTAAAAACCTTTCGCGACAGTGATGGCTTATGGGAAGGGTATAATATTGAAGACGTAGCCACCCCCGAAGCGTGGCAGCGCAACCCGGTGCTGGTGCAGGAGTTTTATAATATGCGCCGTAAATCGGTAATGGAGGCCGAACCTAACACGGCTCATTATGCCTTAGCTAAACTCGAAGAAAAATACGAGGTAACCATCATCACCCAAAACATTGACGATTTACACGAGCGTGCAGGTTCATCGCGCGTAGTACATTTGCACGGTATTATTACCCGATCACAATCAAGCCTTAATCCTACGCTTACTTATCCCATTGATGGTTGGGAAATTAAAATGGATGATGTTTGCGAATTAGGCTCGCCTTTAAGAGCTCATGTAGTTTGGTTTGGCGAGTCTGTGCCCATGATTGAAACTGCTGCCGCACTTTGTACTACCGCTGATATTTTTATTTTAATTGGAACATCGCTGGCTGTATACCCGGCTGCCGGACTAATTGATTATGTACCCGACGGCGTTCCTAAATATATTATTGATCCGCACATACCGTACGTGCGCGGCGGCGAGTCGGTGACTAAAATTGAAGAAAAAGCCACTACCGGTGTGGTTAAACTGGTAGATGACCTATTAAGCAAATAACAACGTTGAAGTAGTTGCCTGAATTATTGAAGTTGTGCAGCACTTCGGCCGTTGAAACGGCGAAAAATAATCCATATGCCACTTAATAGCGCTAATAAACAGCCAATTTTAGGCAAGTAATCGCCGTGGCGGGTGTAAAAGGTAAGTTCGGAGTTGAGGTTGATATCTTGTTTAAGTGCTGCTTTTACCCACCAGACTGAATGTTGTATAACATCACCACGCTGGTTAATAAAGCCCGAAATTCCAGTGTTGGCCGAGCGGCAAATCCATCGGCGGTTTTCGATGGCGCGAAGTTTAGCATAATCAAAATGCTGGTCTTTGCCCGAGGTGTTTTCCCACCAGCCATCGTTAGTGATAATGGCGATAAACTGGGCGCCTTTTTTTACCGATTGCGCCACCCAATCGCCCCAGATAGTTTCATAACAAATTACGGGGTCGGCACCGATGCCGCTTTGCGAGTAAAATACATCAGCCTCATCCTGGCTGCCATAACTGCCAGACGAACCGCCTAAATGCTCAAAAACCGGCTTTAAGAAACTTAATGCGGACCCGAATGGCATAGCTTCAGCGCCGGGCACTAATTTCGACTTATGATAAAACTGTAATTTGCCCGAATTTTCGATATTTACTGCTGCATTAAAAACATCTAAATAGTCACTGCCCTGTGGCAAATGCTGTGCGGTTACCGTATGTGCATCCGGGTAAATTTTATAAGTAGAGATTCCGCTAATAACATTGCCGTTTTTATATTTACCCAAAAACTGTCTTACCTGTCGGTACTGCGAGCTGTTGTCAAAGCTATCTTCATTAATATCGTCAGAGATAGCTGTTTCCGGCCATATAAAATACTCGGTATTAGGCTGAGCCAATGAGTCGGACAGGTGGGTGAGCAATTGTATTCCCTGATACGAGGGGATGTTAAACTTGGTGTAAGGATCGATGTTTGGCTGTACTACAACCACGTTTGATGGATTTTCCTGCTCCTCGTAACTGTAATAGCGATATAATGAAAAAGCCAATGGCAGCAAGAGCACACTGGTAAATGCAGTAACCAGTTTTAACTGATAGGCCTTATTATTAGCCTCGCGCAGATTTACATAAATCAGAAAAAGAAAGATATTACATAGCCATATCCAGATAGTGCCACCGTAAACGCCGGTATATTCATACCATTGTACCCATTGGTGACTAACGGCAAAACCGTTGCCTAATGTCATCCACGGAAATTTTAGGTCCCAGGTTTGGTGCAGGTATTCGTAAGCTATCCAAAAGCAAACCAACCCTGCCAGACTCCAGCCTCGCGATGTGTTTTTTCGTAAATGATAATAGAGCAAACAAGCTACGGCCATTAGTAACGGGCCGAGCGTATAAGGAATAACCGTGATGGGGATAGCCGCCACGGCGCCAATTATTTTTAAAGAATTGTATACCCAGTAAATACACAAGCTGTTCCAAACTACAAAACCAATAAAGGTGGTGGCAAAAATTAATCGTCCTTTTTGCTTGTAAGCCGACTGTATAACGTTTTCGATAGCCACCAGCATAGGCACTAAAGCCCCAAAAAGTAAAAAAGTAGTATATGAGGTAGGTGGCCAGGCAATCCAAAGCAACAACCCCGAAAAAATGGCCAGCAATAAATTTTTTTTCATGCGATACAAAGAAACGATGTATGGCCGGTAAAATTGCAATAAATATCTGATTGCCCGCTTTAACGAGCCAGAGGTGGATCAGCTTTTAAATGGCCATGAGGCAGAGCGGAAACTTAATGGTAAATTCTGTTCCTTTGTTTAATTCGCTTACTACGCTAATACTGCCGCCAAGCCGTTCAACCTGCATTTTTACCATAAAGAGGCCCATGCCTTTACCTTCAACCGTATGGTCAAACCTTTTGTACAGTCCAAACAGGTGATGACCGTGTTTAGCCAAATCTATGCCTTTGCCATTATCTTTAAAATAAATAACGATAGTATTGTCGGTAACGGCACTGCGAATAGATATGACCGGCCGTATATATGGGCGTTTGTATTTAATACTGTTAGTAATCAGATTTTGAACAATGCTGTGCAAATAACTTTTTAAGGTGAGCAGGCGGTCAATCTCGCTAAACTCAAATTCAATAGTAGCCTTACTTTTTTGTATGAGTGAATTAATACTTAATTGGATAGTTTTAACAAGCTCAGACAGCGAGACTTCTTCAATCTGGTCATTAGCCTCGCTGCTGGCTTGCAGGATTTGGTTTAGGTTAAGTATAACGTTGTCCAGGTTTTTGACGGCATGAGTAAGCATATCTAAAACGTTAGCTTGGTCATCGTTTGATGCTGGCATATCGTGTAAAAGGCCCGAAAGGCCTGCAATATTAGCTACAGGTGCACGCAGGTTATGTGATATAATATAAGCGTACTGTTCCAGGTCTTTGTTGCGTTGCACTAAGTCGCTGGTAATGCGTTCGCGTTCTAACTGGGCATTATGCTGTTCAGTTACATCTCTAAAATTGCATACAATAGCTTGTACATTAATATCGTGCAGCATATTGTTAAAAATGCATTCTACCCAAATATAATGGCCTTGCTTGTGGCGGTTGCGGCAATTTACAATGATAGGCTCTAAGGGATTTTGCAGTATTTTTTTGAACTGGCTCTCCATTAAAGGGGCATCTTCCGGATGCACCAAATCTAGCGCTTTACGCGGTAACTCTTCCAGATGGGTCCAGCCGTTGATGCGCTCGCACGAGGGGCTGCGGTATATAATATTTAGTTCGCCATCAAATAATGAAATGCCTTCATAGCTATTTTCAATCAGTTTGCGGAAGCGTATCTCGTTAGCAATAATTTTTTGTGTATTATCCTTAACCCGCTTTTCCAGCTCTGCATTTAATTGGGCTTTTTTCTCCTCAGCCAGTTTGCGTTCGGTAATATCACGTGATACGTTGGCAAAACCTATCAGGTTGCCTTGGTCATTATATAGCGTAGTTAATGTATCGTTTGTCCAAAATACAGAGCCATTTTTGCGTACCCGCCACCCCTCAGTTTCGTGCATACCGTTTTTGAGCGCCTGCTTCAAGCTATAACTAAGCAGTTTGCGCTCATGATCGTGCGGGCGGTAAAAAACAGAAATATGCTGTCCGATAATATCGTCACCATAGTAGCCATGAATACGTTCGGCACCCTCGTTCCAGCTCAAGATATAACCGTTAATGTCAATTAAAAATATAGCATAATCGGTAACACTGCTTACCAATAAGCGAAATAGCTTTTCATCAACGCTTTGTCCGGGTAGCAATTCGGTGGTATTCAAGATCAATTTTAGCCTGATTGAGTAGTATACTATTCAGAAAGTACCGGTTTATTGTTTTAGTGGTATTTTCTTAATGGTTAACTGGTCTCTATATTAAGAAGAATATGGTGGCTTTATTAGTCTTGATGTGAGATACTGGCTTGGTATTACGTCAACTGGAGTATTTATATGGTCAATGAGCTTATGTGCGTGGTGACTGTTTTGTAACAAAATTGATAGCTTGGCTGTCTGTTACTAGAAATCAGAATAGCTGGAAGTTATAAAAAGTTAATTTAGGATAAAAATGATCAAGGCTTCCCGGCTACACAAATAACAAATTCACCTTTTACTAAATGTGTCTCAAAATGCTGTTTTACCTCGGCAACGGTACCACGTACCGTTTCTTCATATAGTTTAGTTAACTCCCGCGATACAGACAATTGCCGGGCGGTTCCAAAATAAGTAGCCATCTCGTCCAGCGTTTTTAATAACCGATGCGGCGACTCATACAAAATGATAGTTCGTTCTTCTTCGGCCAAAAGCTTATAACGGGTTTGCCTGCCTTTTTTTAAAGGTAAAAATCCTTCAAAGCAAAAGCGATCAGTTGGGAAACCCGAATTTACCAGCGCCGGTACAAATGCCGTAGCGCCCGGCAGGCATTCTACTGGTAGGTCGTAACGCAAGGCTTCGCGCACCAGATAAAAGCCGGGGTCGGATATGGCTGGTGTGCCGGCATCAGAAATTAGAGCAATGTTTTTACCCTCTTTTAAAAACTTTACAATTTCTGAAGAAGACTGATGTTCATTATGCTGATGATGGGCAAATACCTTTTTTTCAATGCCGAAATGTTTAAGTAAAGGGGCAGAGGTGCGGGTATCTTCAGCCAAAATCAGGTCGGCTTCTTTTAAAACACGTATGGCCCGGTAAGTCATATCTTCCAGGTTGCCTATAGGCGTTGGCACTAAGTAGAGTTTACCGGTCATGAGTAAGTTTTGTGTGACGGGTTGCGTGTTACGAGTAATGCGAAGTCAAAAAAACTCGCAACTAACTACCCACAACTCGCAACTCATCCTATCTTTGCGATGAAAATTTAAAATAAATGCTGCAAGTTAGTTATATCCGCGATAACAAGGAACAGGTTTTAGAACGTTTGGCTGTTAAAAACTTTAAACAGACTGAACTGGTTGATGAGTTGATTGCCCTGGACGACAGCCGGCGCCAAACTCAGGGGCGTTTAGACAGTACATCGGCCGAGGCCAATGCTGCCGCTAAACGAATTGGCGAAATGATGCGTACCGGCCAGAAAGCGGAGGCCGAACAGCTAAAATCGCAAACCGGAACCTGGAAAGAAGAAATTAAGCAGCTAAATGAGCAACTTAACAAGATTGAGCAAGAGTTGTTGCAGAAAGTAGTTTTACTGCCTAACCTGCCGCATAGCAGTGTGCCAAAAGGCGTAAGTGCTGAGGATAATGAGGTGGTGCTTGAAAATGGCGAAAAACCTGTTTTACCTGCCAGTGCCCTGCCACATTGGGAACTGGCTACAAAGTATAACCTGATTGATTTTGAATTAGGTGTTAAAATAACCGGTGCCGGTTTCCCGGTGTATAAAGGTAAGGGCGCCAAATTACAACGAGCCTTGATCAGTTTCTTTTTAGACGAGGCTGAAAAAGCAGGTTACAACGAAGTGATGCTGCCGTTGATGGTGAACGAAGCTTCTGGCTTTGGTACTGGGCAGTTGCCTGATAAAGAAGGGCAGATGTATTTTGTAGGCCAGGATAATTTGTATCTAATCCCAACTGCCGAGGTGCCTATCACCAATATGTACCGCGACGTGATTTTAAAATTGGATGAGTTGCCGGTTAAAAATACCGGTTACACACCATGTTTCCGTCGCGAGGCCGGGTCTTACGGTGCACACGTGCGCGGCCTTAACCGTTTACATCAGTTTGATAAAGTAGAGTTGGTGCAGGTAGTACATCCCGACCAGTCTTACGAAGTACTGGAGGGTATGAGCACACATGTGCAGGGCCTGTTGCAAAAGTTAGGTTTGGCTTACCGTGTGTTGCGCTTGTGTGGTGGCGATATGGGTTTTACCGCTGCTTTAACTTATGATATGGAAACCTGGAGCGCAGCCCAGCAACGCTGGCTGGAAGTTTCGTCAGTATCCAACTTCGAAACTTATCAAAGTAACCGCTTAAAATTGCGTTTCCGTAATGCTGAGGGTAAAACGCAACTGGCGCACACCCTCAATGGCAGTGCTTTGGCGCTGCCGCGTATAGTAGCCACACTACTCGAAAATAATCAAACCGAGCAGGGTATCAAAATACCGGAAGTGTTAGTGCCTTATACTAAGTTTGAATGGATAAATTAAGGTTTAACTTTTAAATCCTGTAAATAACAAAGCCTGCCAGGTGTATTACCTGGCAGGCTTTGTCGTTATTAAAAGTATCGTTCAGTAATTATTTTTGAGGCCGTCCGTCGGGGTTGGCGTTTCCTTCCGACATGCTGGTCGAATCGCGGGAGCTATCGGTTTTTGCAGTACTGTCCATACCGCCAACGCTGGTTGCGCCCTGGGTAGAGTTATTTTGGTTGGTATCGGCACTGCCGCCTATTGATTTGCCTTCGCCGCTTCCACCGCACGACGCCAGCGTGATGGTGATCAAAGCCAGGGCTGCCAGATTTCTAATGATTTTCATAAAGGTTAATGTTTTGTTGCTTAGTTAAACAGGTGCGTTTCTGTTAATGTTTTAGCTTATTGTAACAAAGCACATGAGGCTTATTTTCAAAATAACTAATTTTGAGGCTTTAAGGCTGCCCTTTATCTGGTAAGTGCTTTTATCAAATTCATTTTCATGACGCAAAATCCTATCAATAATAAAACCTGGTTCTGGCTCTTTTTTTCGTTACTGGTAGCTTACGTTTTCGGTTTGTTTGTGCCGCTCATGAACGAGGATGCCTCACACCATGCCAACATTGCCCTGCACATGGTGCAAAACCATGATTATGTAAACCTTGTTGATGACCATTATAAAGATTACCTGGATAAGCCGCATCTGCATTTTTGGCTAACGGCGCTGTCGTTCAATATTTTTGGGGTAAACACCATCTCTTATAAAATACCGGCTTTACTGGCCACCATTTTAGGTTTGTTTTCTACCTTCCGTTTAGGAAAGCTCATGATTAACAGGCAGGTGGGTTTAATGGCCACTGTAATGTATGCCAGTGCACAGGCGCAATTTTTGGCCAACAATGATGTACGGATGGATGCTCTGCTTACTGCAAGCATTATTTTCGCTACCTGGCAACTGGTAGAGTCGGCTTATTTTTCGCGCTGGTATAATTACGTACTGGCTGGGTTGGGGCTTGCCATGGCGTTTACTACTAAGGGCATGATTGGCTTTGTAATGCCTGGCGTAGCGTTGTTCTTTTTATTGCTGTATCAGCGTAACTGGAAAGCTATGTTTCATTGGCGTTGGTTAGTGGTTTTATTATGCTGGGCAGTGTTTATAGCGCCTTGCGTTTATTGCTACTACCTCCAATACGACTTACATCCTGAGAAAGTAGTGCGCAACATGCGGCATGTATCTGGTGTAAAGTTTATTTTATGGAAGCAAAATTTTGAGCGCTTAGAGGGTAAGCATTGGGGAAAGGGGCATAAAGATTATTTCTTTTTCTTTCATACCTTGCTATGGGCCTTTCTGCCTTTTTGCTTACTTACCTACATTGCGTTTTTTAACCGTGTCACTTTTTTTATAAAAAGCCGGTTTAAGTATACACCCAATCACGAGTTGATGACCGTAGGCACTATTATCATCATTTTTGCCATCATTTCTTCGTCGGGTTATCAGTTGCCTCATTATTTAAACATCTTATTTCCGTTTTTTGCATTGCTAACGGCCGGACTGCTGGAGGCTAAAGTAAACGCTGACGATTTAAAAACCTTATCTGCTTATAATAAGGTGCAATACCTGGTTATCGCTATTGTAGTATTTTTGTTGGTTTTGCTCAACTTCTGGTGCTTCCCGGCACACTCATGGGCGGTAATTATAGTATCGCTGTTAATAGTAGGCGTAATGCTATATGTGTTTGCTAAAGAACATCATTTGCTTACCCGTTTAATTACCTTGTCAGTTTTGTTGGCATCATTAACTAATGTGCTGCTTAATGGTAATGTGTATCAGCAACTATTAAATTACCAGAGTGGTATTGGCTTGGCTCAAGTTGTTAATCGTACCCATATTCCTAAAAATGATGTTTACAACTTTAACCACCATAGTTCGGGTTTTAATTTTTATGCGCAACATTTAAATAAGGAGATAACCCTGGCCGATATCAGGGCTAAGCGTGCAGAGGGTAAACCTGTTTGGTTGCTTACCAATGCCGATGCCCGGCAAATTTTAATTAGCCAGGGTTTTAAGTTTAAAACCGTTTACTCGGATGTTGATTTTGGTATTACGCGTTTAAATAAAGAATTTTTAAATCCGGCAACGCGTAAAAAGGTATGTGTTACTGATTATCTGATCCAGATTATATAATATAAGTTAAACGCTGATACTCAATTTCTGCAACAAAGGCATTGAAAATCAAATAATATTCGTACATTTGTGTTATAATAAAGAGGGGACCTATGTCCCCTCTTTTTATTTATCAATCAAATTTGGCTGGTAATGAATATTGAAAAGAGAGTAACAGAACTGGTTGAAGAAAAAATTGCAGACAAGCCCGGCCTTTTTTTGGTCAGCGTTAAAATGCAAGGGAGTGGAAAGCTGGTCATTTTGATCGATGGCGACACAGGCTTAGGTATTGGTGATTGTGCTGAAGTAAGCCGCCATGTAGGCCATCATCTGGAAGAAGAAAATCTGATACCTGATGCCTATAACCTGGAAGTATCGTCGCCCGGCATTGATACGCCGTTAACGTTGCCCCGGCAGTATGTAAAAAATATAGGTCGTCAGGTAGCCATCAAAACCACCGACGGTGGTAAACGCGAAGGCAAACTGCTGTCATTAACGGCCGACCATGTACTGATTGAAGAAAAAATAAAAACTACAGGTAAGAAAGCGGAACTGGTAGAAAGTGCCATTCCGACAGATACTATAGCAGAAACAAAAGTTTTAATATCGTTTAAATAAGATGAGCAGTATTAATTTAATAGATTCCTTTCAGGAGTTTAAAGATTTTAAGAACATTGACCGGCCAACCATGATGAGTGTGTTGGAAGATGTGTTTAGAAGCATGATTCGTAAAAAATACGGTACCGACGAGAACTGCGACGTAATTGTAAACACCGATAACGGTGACTTGGAGATTTGGCGCACTCGTACCGTTATGGAAGACGGATTTTCAGAAGATGATGATCTGGAAATAGAACTGGCCGAAGCTCATAAACACGATCCGGATTTAGAGGTAGGTGATGAGTTTGTTGAACAGGTAACGTTAGAAAGCTTTGGCCGCAGGGCTATTTTAGCTGCCCGCCAAACGCTGGTATCTAAAATTTTAGAGCTGGAGAAAGACGAAATATTTAAAAAATATAAAGATCGCGTAGGCGAAATTATTACCGGCGAGGTTTACCAGGTTTGGAAAAAAGAAACCTTAGTGCTTGATGATGAAGGTAACGAGTTATTGTTGCCAAAAAGCGAGCAAATACCTGCCGATTACTTTAAAAAAGGTGATAGCGTAAAAGCGGTAGTATCTAAAGTGGATATGATGAACACTAATCCTAAAATCATCATTTCGCGTACTGCACCTGAGTTTTTACAGCGTTTATTTGAGCAGGAAGTTCCGGAGATTTTTGATGGCTTAATTACCATTAAGAAAATTGTACGTGAACCGGGAGAGCGTGCCAAAGTGGCGGTTGAATCTTACGATGACCGCATTGACCCGGTAGGTGCCTGTGTGGGTATGAAAGGATCGCGTATACATGGTATAGTGCGCGAGCTTAAAAATGAAAACATTGACGTTATTAACTATACCAATAACGTTCAATTATACATTCAGCGGGCCTTATCGCCGGCTAAAATTACTACAATAAAGCTGGATGACGAGCGTAAAACCGCAGCCGTTTATTTGAAGCCTGATCAAGTATCACTGGCTATAGGCCGTGGCGGACATAACATTAAACTGGCCGGTAAATTAACCGGTTATGAAGTGGATGTTTACCGCGAAGCTGATGAGCATGAGGAGGACGTGGACCTGGAAGAATTCTCGGATGAAATAGATGGCTGGATTATTGATGAGTTTAAACGTGTTGGTTTAGATTCGGCAAAGTCAATATTGAGCCTCAGCATCGGTGAATTGGTTAAACGCACTGACCTTGAAGAAGAAACAATTAAAGAAGTTTTATCAATTCTGCAGGCTGAGTTTGAATAAGCTGAATATATGCCAATAAAAAATCGTAAATTTGCATATAATACGCAGAGAAAGAATTATTAAATGTCAGAAGACAAAAGCATAAAGTTAATAAAAGCAGTAAAAGAGCTTAACATTGGTATGGGTACCATTGTAGACTTTTTATCCACAAAGGGTTATAAAGTAGACAAAAACCCAAACTCGGTGCTTAATGGCGATATGTACAGCACGCTGGTTAAACAGTTTGCTGCCGATAAAAGCATTAAGGAGGAAGCCAAACAAATCAACATAGGCAAAATACGCCGTGATGAACCTGGTGTGAATCCTGAAAAGCCTGCTGAGCAACGCACTAAAGACTTTGAAAAAGAAGAAATCCTGATTAAAAATGCAGGAGGCTTTTCGGGTGGATCTGCAAACCGGCCCAAAGAAGCTGAGAAGCCTCAAGAGCGTCCGGAAGGATCTTTACCTGGAGTTAAGGTGGTTGGGAAAATAGATTTAAATAATCTTAACAAACCGGCACCACGCCCAGAACCGGCACCACAGCCAGTGGCAGCACCAGAGCCTGTAGCCGAAAAACCTGCAGCGCCTGCGCCGAAAGCACCAGAGCCTGTAGCTAAACCAGCTCCGCAGCCTGAGCCAGTGGCAGCACCAGCTCCGGTAGCCGAAAAACCTGCAGCGCCTGCGCCAAAAGCACCAGAGCCTGTAGCTAAACCAGCTCCGCAGCCTGAGCCAGTGGCAGCACCAGCTCCGGTAGCCGAAAAACCTGCAGCGCCTGCGCCAAAAGCACCAGAGCCTGTAGTAACCGCTACTGCCGAAAAACCGGCAACACTGCCTGCAACTGCCGCAACTCCGGAAGAGCAAGCTGTTGCTCCTGAGAATGAAGTGATCAGGGCTAAAGCTGAGCGCCTTACCGGACCAAACGTTGTTGGTAAAATACAATTACCGATAGACAATGGCCGTCGTGGCAACCAGGCTTCTGCATCTTCAAATGCTAATACTTCTGACAACAGACGCAAACGTAAACGTAAAGAAACCGGACCAGGACAACCTGGTGGTCAAACCGGCGGTCCGCAACAAGGGCAGCCAGGTGGTGGCAATCAGCAGGGCGGTAATAATAACAATAATAATAACCGCCCAGGCGGCGGTGGCTATCAAGGCGGTAATAATCGCCCAGGCCAAGGCGGCAATAACCGTCCGGGTGGCGGTGGCGGCTATCAAGGTGGCAACAACAGGCCGGCATTTGGTAATCGTAATGCGGCCCCAAGCGGCGCGCCTAAAGAAGAGCCTACAGAAAAAGAAATACAAGACCAGATTAAAGCTACACTTGCCCGCTTAAGTGGTGCAGGTAAATCGGGTAAGTTTGCGCAACGGGCTAAATTCCGTCGCCAGAAACGTGATGATGTGGCCGCATCTGCCGAAGAGGCAGCAATGGAACAAGAGCTGCAGTCGCGGGTACTAAAGGTTACCGAGTTTGTTACCGCTAACGAGCTGGCCTCGTTAATGGACGTTTCGGTAACGCAAATTATCTCTACCTGTATGAGCCTGGGTATGTTCGTATCTATTAACCAACGTTTAGATGCGGAAACCCTGAGCATTGTGGCTGACGAGTTTGGCTATAAGATAGACTTTGTTAAGCCTGACGAAGAAGAAATCAACCTTGAGGAAGACGACGCTCCGGAAAGCTTAATTGCTCGTGCACCGATTGTAACCATTATGGGTCACGTTGACCACGGTAAAACATCATTGCTCGATTTTATACGCAAAACCAACGTTATTGGCGGCGAGGCGGGTGGTATCACCCAGCACATCGGTGCCTATGAAGTAACGCTGGAAGATAAACGTAAAATTACTTTCCTGGATACGCCGGGTCACGAAGCGTTTACCGCGATGCGTGCCCGTGGTGCACAGGTAACCGATATTGTAATTATCGTTATTGCTGCTGACGATAGCGTGATGCCGCAAACCCGGGAGGCTATAAACCATGCCCAGGCTGCAGGTGCACCAATCATCTTTGCCTTTAACAAAATTGACAAACCGGGTGCTAACGCCGATAAAGTGCGCGAGCAGCTGGCCGGTATGAACATCCTGGTTGAAGAATGGGGCGGTAAATACCAGTCGCAAGAAATTTCTGCCAAATCCGGTTTAAATATCAACTTGCTGCTCGAGAAAGTATTGCTTGAGGCAGAATTGCTTGAGCTAAAGGCTAACCCGAAAAAACGTGCTGTAGGTACGGTTATCGAGGCTGCTTTAGATAAGGGCCGGGGTATTGTAACTACGGTATTGGTACAGGCAGGTACACTACGTGTTGGTGATCCAATATTGGCAGGTAGTTATAGCGGTCGTGTAAAAGCATTAACCAACGAGCGTGGTATGCGTGTAAGCGAAGCAGGTCCATCTACACCGGTACAGGTGTTAGGTATGCAAGGTGCACCAACTGCCGGCGACAAATTTAATGCACTCGAAAGCGAAGTTGAAGCACGTGATATTGCCAACAAACGTTTACAGTTACAACGTGAGCAAGGTTTGCGTACGCAGAAACACATTACGCTTGATGAGATTGGTCGTCGTTTGGCTATCGGTAACTTTAAGGAGCTTAACATCATTGTTAAAGGTGACGTTGACGGTTCTATTGAAGCGTTATCCGACTCATTGCTTAAACTATCTACCGATCAGATCCAGGTAAATATCATCTCTAAAGCGGTAGGTCAGATTTCCGAATCAGACGTATTGCTGGCCTCGGCTTCAGATGCAATCATCATCGGTTTCCAGGTACGCCCATCAGGCAGTGCCCGTAAGCTGGCCGAACAGGAGCAGATTGATATCCGCCTGTACTCGATCATCTACGATGCCATCAACGAGATTAAAACAGCGATGGAAGGCATGTTGGCTCCAACTTTCGAAGAGAAGATTGTAGCTAATGTAGAGATTCGCGAAACCTTTAAAATTAGTAAGGTGGGTACCATTGCCGGATGTATGGTGTTAGATGGTAAGATTACCCGTAACAGCAAGATCCGCATCGTTCGCGAAGGTGTGGTAATTTACACCGGCGAACTGGCATCCCTGAAACGTTATAAAGACGACGTGAAAGAAGTAAATACAGGTTACGAGTGTGGATTAAACATCCATAACTTTAACAACATTGAAGTAGGCGACATTGTAGAAGCTTACGAAAATGTAGAAGTTAAACGTAAGCTGTAATCTGCATCAAATATTTATAAAACAACAAAGCCGCTTTACATTAAAGCGGCTTTGTTGTTTTGTGGCAATTTTTTTTAAAGTATTTTTAATCAAATGCAATTGCTAAATAACTACTGGTTAATCGTTTAATAGCACGTGAATAAAAAATCACACAGGAGGCACGCTTACTAAGTTCTTGGTGTGAAAAATCATGAAAATGCATGGAGTAATTATAGTTCTCTTTCCCTAAGCGGTTAAGCTCCAGCCTTTCCGATATTCGCGTTTTACGTACTGATTTACGTTATCAAAATTAGTAACCCGCATCTGGGCATTATCCCAAAGCAATTTAATGTGGCCACCTTTTAAGTCGTGGCCTCTAACGGCTAAATTGGCCATTAACAATGCTTCGGTCAATGGGCCTGCTATTTCAAAAGGAGAGCTTACTTCTTGTTTGCCATACCCAGCTAAGCAGGCTTCTACCCATTGCGTGTAATGTCCCTCAGCCTGACCTGAAACCCGAGACCATTTTTGCGGAACCTTAACCTTAAGTGTGCGCGACGTAGGCAGCAATTGCGGATTTTCTGAATAAGTGCTGGCCATCATTTTACCTTTAGTGCCTATAAATAATGTGCCATTGCCATCGTCGCCAAACCGCTCATTAGGGCCTAACTCTTCAGGGCGTTCGGGTTGTATGCCACCATCCATCCAGTGTAATTTTATGTCGCCTTTGGTTTTACCGGTTTTAGGAAACGTAAGCGTGATGTGGCTTGATGGCGGACAGCTTTCGGGGAAGCGGCCTTGTTTAAATTCATCAACATATACGGTACCTACACTGGCCTGTACATCTTTAGCATATTGTAAGCCTAGTACCCGAAAAGGAGCCTCAACCAGATGGCAGCCCATATCGCCCAGGGCACCGGTACCATAATCCCACCAGCCTCGCCAGTTAAACGGCACCAGTTTATCTACATATTCTTTGTATGGGGCTGTACCCAGCCATAAATCCCAATCTAACTCTTTGGGTATTTCGGCTTTGGTGCTCGGCCAGGGTATGCCTTGCGGCCATACTGGCCGGTTAGTCCAGCAGTATACGGTATGTACGTCGCCAATTTCACCCGCATCGTACCACTCAGATAGCAAACGCGTGCCATCGTTTGATGCACCCTGGTTACCCATTTGGGTAACTACTTTGAATTTTTTTGCGGCTTCGGTAAGCATACGTGCCTCATAAATATCGTGGGTTAGCGGTTTTTCTACATATACATGTTTGCCCATGGCCATAGCACGGTAAGCTACAATGGCATGGTTATGATCGGGCGTCGCAACAGATACAGCATCAATATGCTTACCTTCTTTATCAAGCATCTGGCGCCAGTCTTTATAATATTTAGCTTTAGGAAATTTTGCTCTTGTAGCTGCAGCCCGGCGGTCGTCAACATCGCATAAGTAGGCAATTTCGGCCTTACCACTTTTAGCAAAATTGTTAATATCGGTTTCGCCTTTACCGCCTGCTCCAACTCCGGCTACCATTAATTTATCGCTTGGCGCTATAAACCCTCTGCCAAGTACATGTCGAGGCACAATCATAAACGAAGCTGCTGCCACAGCGCCAGTCTTCAAAAATGCTCTCCGGGAGTTTTCCTGTTGTTGGTTCTCGTCGCTCATAGGTTAATATTGGTTTTATATGAACTGATAATATGTTGCTATTCTTAAATTTTACTTTACCATCTGTTGTATAGGCGATCATTGTTGCCTATACAAAAAGTCTGAGCTACTAAATATGGCGTTACCATATTTGCTGAATATTTTTTGTTGATGAATATAATTGGTCGATATTGGAAGACAGGCCTAATATAAAGAACAAATGGATAGATAAGGTAAGCGTAATAAACTTTTATAACTGCTATTAATTTATCATTATTAATTACTTCAGTAAATATATCCTCGTGCAACTTTTTTCAGCGGGCCGTGTTTGTAATTCACTTATATCATGACTGCATTTATCATAATCTCAATCATCATAGTACTAGCCCTTGGCTATTTAGCTTATCGGCTGTTTAATAAGCAGCGCAACAGTATACCCGTTGCCAATGCCAGCCTCAGTAATGAGCTGAAACAAGTTTTGCAGCAACATGTAGCTTATTACAGCAAATTATCTGCTGAGGATAAATCACGATTTGAGAGTTTGATCGCCGGTTTCCTGGAAACGGTGCATATAGAAGGTGTTGGGCTGGAAATTACTGATCTGGACCGTGTGCTGATTGCCTCAAGTGCCGTTATACCAATATTTGGATACAAAGAATGGCGATATACCAATCTTACGAATGTCATTCTGTATCCCGATACTTTTAATAATGACTTCCAGTTTGAGGGCGAGCAGGAAGGCCGCAATATTATGGGTATGGTAGGCTCGGGTTATATGAACGGGCAAATGCTGCTATCAAGAGCAGCGCTGCTCAGAGGCTTTTCGGCTGCATCGGGTAAGAACAACACCGGTATACATGAATTTGTGCATCTCCTGGATAAAAGCGATGGAGCAACTGACGGTGTGCCAGAAAATGTTTTACCGCACGAGTACGCTACACCTTGGCTAAAAATGATGCACCAGGAAATTAACCGGATTAAAAAAGGTAACTCGGACATCGATCCTTATGGCGCCACTAATGAGGCAGAGTTTTTGGCTGTCGTGTCAGAATATTTTTTTGAAAAACCTGATCAATTCAGTCAAAAACATCCGGAGCTGTATGAGCAACTGAGCCTTATTTATAGCCAGGATCCGGCCGCTAAACTTAAGGGCTTATAGTTACAAGATTCAAATACCGTAAATAACTGCAGGTAAATTTAATTGCGCTTAAACCGGCAAAATCATAAATGTTTCAAACTATTTAAAGGCTATTTCAACCATTTAAACCACAACCCAGAGATTTATGTGCCCCGGATAACGTTACCTTCATAAAAAGAAAAAAATATTAGGCACTTGTTAAGATAACGTATATATTTGCACTCCTTAAGCGGGGGATTAGCTCAGCTGGCTAGAGCGCTTGCATGGCATGCAAGAGGTCATCGGTTCGACTCCGATATTCTCCACACTAAATTTTAAAAGGTTTGATCAAAAGCAAATTTTGCAAATGGTCAGACCTTTTTTGTTGTACAAAACTTACAAGTTTACATATCGCGTTTATATAATCTATGTTTTATAGAAGTCACTAAGCTTTCTTGCACTTGATTTCTTTTAATTATGCCAATGTGCAACGCTCTTTGCTGTTACTAATCTGGTAACACGTTTAATTAGGTATTAACACCAGGATCTTACCAAATGGCATAACTCGGCACCAATATTAGCTGATGTGATAGTACATTCCGTAAATTGCTTGATATGCAAGGTTGTATTAAAAGCAATGTCTTACCTGGCGAAAACGTGAAAAGAACTGGCTGCAGTTTTTGATAACTATTGTATGGCTCATATACTATCATTTATGTAGTGCTTGGCTACAGTTAATGAGCGGGTTAATCAGGCAGCAAAATCAATGGTCTTAAGAAGTACTTTATATATCAAGTTTGTGGTTTTCCCAAAGCGTTAGCGTAAAGACTGTTACCTTATAAAAGCTGTATATAACTATGTATTTAGTGATGTTATTTATATATTTAGGCAATGAGAATTTACACTAAACCTATTACGGTAATCTGCTGGATGCTTACCTGCAGTATAGCTTATGCACAACAAGCTTTTAAATGGGAAAAAGCTGTTTCTAACGGGTATAATTACACATACGTAAGCGGCGACCCTACTCACAGCCGTTTTTACAAGTTGAAAAACGGACTGACCGTTATATTAAGTACTACTAAGCAACAGCCGCGCATTCAATCGTATATTGCAGTAAAGGCGGGCAGCAAAACCGACCCTGCCGATCACACCGGCTTAGCGCATTACCTTGAGCACCTGATGTTTAAAGGCACAGATCGTTACGGGTCTTTAAACTGGAGCAAAGAAAGTCCGCTACTTGACAAAATTGATAATCTTTACGAACAGTATAATTCAACAAAAGACGAAGCTAAGCGTAAAGAAATTTACAAGCAGATTGACCAGGTATCGGGCGAGGCTGCAAAATTTGGCATCGCCAACGAGTACGATAAAATGATGGCTGCCATGGGTGGGCAAAATACTAATGCCTTTACCTCATTTGAGCAAACCGTATACACCGATGACATCCCCAGCGCATCAGTTGATAAATATTTAGCATTGCAAGCCGAGCGTTTTCGCCAACCAGTGTTCAGAATATTTCATACGGAGCTGGAAGCTGTTTATGAAGAAAAAAACCGTGGCTTAGATAACGATGGCAGCAAAGTGTTTGAAGCTATGTTTGCAGCCTTGTTCCCGAATAATAATTACGGTAAGCAAACCACTATAGGTACGGTAGAACATCTTAAAAATCCGTCGTTAAAGGCTATTCGTAACTATTTTCATAGCTACTATGTGCCTAACAACATGGGCATCATCATGACCGGTGATTTTAACCCAGATGTGATGATCAAAAAAGTTGATCAGCGATTTGGTTACATGGTATCAAAAGCAGTACCTGCTTATACTTTTGCTCCCGAAAAGCCAATTTCTGCCCCGGTTAAGCGTGATATTTACGGGCCTACTCCCGAAAACCTGACCATTGCTTTCCGCTTTCCGGGTGCCAGTACGCGTGATGCCAGGATGCTGAATTTACTTGGCGATATCCTGACCAACGGTAAGGCCGGTTTGTTTGATTTAGACCTGACCAAGAAGCAGCGCCTTTTAAGTGCCAGAGCTACATCATACAATTTAAAAGATTATAGTGTGTTGATGTTACAGGGCAGCCCTGTTAAAGGCCAGACGCTTGATACGGTGCGTAGCCTGATGCTGGCAGAAATAGCAAAGCTAAAAAGCGGCCAGTTTTCTGACGACCTGATTCCGGCTATTGTTAACAATAGCAAAAAAAGTAAGATAGAAGGCAACGAAAACTATGTGAGCCGTGCCGGCAACCTGATGAATGCTTTTACCTCGGGCATCGACTGGCGTAACGAGGTGGCTAACGAAGATGAACTGTCAAAAATTACCAAGCCCCAAATAGTTGCCTTTGCCAACAAATATCTTAATGATAATAACTACGTAATAGTTTACAAACACTTAGGCGAAGACAAAAACATTGTGAAGGTAGATAAGCCTACCATTACACCGGTAGCAGTAAACCGCGAGGCCCAGTCTGAGTTTTTGAAGACGGTAAACGCCATGCCAAGTAACCCGGTGCAACCCACCTGGCTCGACTTTAACCGCGACATCAAGCATGCTAAAGCTGGTCCGCTGGAGGTTTTATCGGTACAAAATAAAGATAATAGCTTGTTTAGATTATATTACCGGTACGACATGGGCAGCTGGAATAACAAGTTGCTGCCTATTGCTGCCCAATACCTGCAATTTTTAGGTACTAATAAAATGGATGCTGAAGGTTTTAGTAAGGCTTTTTACAAACTGGCTGCATCATTTGCGATTAATACAGGTACCGATGTATCAACGGTGTCCATCAGTGGCCTGCAAGAGAACTTTGATAAGACCGTTACTTTATACGAAGACCTGATCAGCAACTGTAAACCTGATGAGGCGGCTTTAGTTAACCTGAAAGCCCGTATCCGTAAAGGCCGCGAAAACGCCAGGCTCAATAAAGCTGCAATTATGTCGGGCCTGTTAAACTATGCCCGTTATGGTGCGCAAAACCCATTCAACTACACTTTAACTAACGAGGAACTCGATAACCTTAAAGCCGAAGATCTGGTAAATTTACTGCACAGCCTGTCAGGTTATAAGCATACCGTTTTGTATTATGGTCCGCAGGCAACACCGGCACCAGCTATTGCAGCTTTGCACCATGTACCGGCAACGTTTACATCTTACCCTGCGGCCAAACAATTTACACGCGTAAATCCTGATAAAAACCAGGTGCTTTTTGCTGATTTTGACATGGTACAAGCCGAGATTAACTGGATACGTAATGAAGCGCCATACGACGCTGCTAAAACACCGGTAATTGAGTTGTATAATAATTATTTTGGCGGTGGTATGAGCAGTATTGTTTTCCAAACCATACGCGAATCTAAAGCGCTGGCTTATTCAACTTATGCCGTTTATGTTGCGCCTACTAAAAAAGAAGACCCCAACTATTTTATAGCTTACGTAGGTACTCAGGCCGACAAATTAAACGAGGCAATTAAGGGTATGAACGAATTGATTACCGATTTGCCTGAATCAGAAAAAGTAGTGAATACTGCACGCGACAACATTCGTAAATCACTGGAAACCGAGCGTATAACGCAGGATGGTATTTTGTTCAGTTACCTAAATGCACAACGCCGCGGCCTTGATTACGACGACCGCAAAAATACTTACAATGCAGTAGCCAGCTTAAACTATGCTGACTTAAAAGCATTTCACGATCAGGAGGTAAAAAATAAACCGGTTACTTACTGTATTGTGGCATCAACTAAAAGAGTAAGCGACGATGATTTGAAAAAATATGGCGAGCTTTCTAAACTAAGCTTAAACCAGCTATTCGGTTATTAAGTAACAGAGCGCCGGCGAGCTTACGGTTTACCTGCCTCTAAATTTTACTTATTAATGAGTACCGTGCAAAAAGGGCGGTCGAAACAGGTCAATATATTATGGCATGTTTTGATCGCCCTTTTTTCTTCTTATTAAACTATATACGGCTTAAAGTATATCAGGAAATTACGTGCTTGTTTATTATCAGCCTGAAGTTGTGCTCTCTTTTCAATTCTTGACGGTAGTCAAACTATGCAGACATTTAAACTTCATCAATAAACTAAAGAGTACTGAACTGATTTTCAGAAAGAAAAATGTTTATAAAAAGCAAAGTCCCCTGATGGGCAGGGGACTTATACTAACCAATTATAAACCTAAATTATGAGAAGACTATTTTGTGTTTCTTTCGAATACGGTGTAAAAGTAACACTTGCTTTTTAAGTCTGCAAGTTTTTTTTAAAAAAAATTGTTAAAAATTTATTTATAACCTTTTTCCTATGCTAAATTCTTAGTTAGAATGAATAAATGTTAGTAAAAGTTAAATTTTTTTAAGCGTTGTAACACGTTTAATACAATAGATTAACTTGACGGTTTTATTTCGTTGTTCTTTTATAATGATGATACCTTCGTTGATTGTTTTAAAGAGTAATGATGATGAGTGCTTTAACTAAAGATAATCATAGCCAGCTATCACCACTGGTGCTGTGGACGCTTACTGTTGCTACCGGTTTGGTAGTGGCCAACATTTATTATAATCAGCCTTTACTGGGAGACATAGCGCAGTCTTTTAAAGTAAGCAACGGTGCTGCCGGTCAATTAGCCATGTTTACCCAAATTGGGTATGCTACAGGCCTGTTATTTATAATACCACTGGCTGATATGCTGAAACGTAAAAAGATGATGCTTATTGATTTTGCTTTTGTAGTTGCATCGCTGTTATTGGCTGCCAGTGCACAGCAAATGTGGGTATTGGCAATCAGTAGTTTTTTAATTGGCTTAACTTCGGTTATCCCGCAAATATTGGTAGCAATGGTAGCCCATTTGGCCAAGCCCGAGGAGCGTGGAAAAAAGTTAGGTACAGTAATGAGCGGGCTTCTCATTGGTATTTTATTATCGCGTACATTAAGTGGTTTTATTGGTGAGCATTTAGGCTGGCGCGCTGTATTTTACATAGCTGCCGGGTTGATGCTGGTTATGTGGTTAATGATAGCCATGATTGTACCTGAGGTAGAGCCTGATTATAAAGGCAATTACAGCAGCTTAATGAGATCCTTATTCTCTTTAGTAAAACAAGAGCCACAACTTCGGTTGGCTGCACTGCGGGGCGGGTTGTGCTTTGCCTGCTTTAGTGCATTCTGGACAACGCTAACCTTTTTATTACGTGAGCCTCCCTTTAATGAGGGTAGTGCGATAGCTGGTGCATTTGGCTTGATTGGTGCATTCGGCGCTTTGGCCGCTTCGTTGATTGGGCGGTTGAGTGATAAAATTAGCGCCAACGTGTTAATCACTTATACGTTGCTTTTATTGCTGGTGTCATTTATCATTTTTGCGTTTTTTAGCCGGAGTTGGGCCGGGCTTATTGTGGGCGTAATCTTGATGGATATGGGCGTGCAGGCTACTCATATTGCTAACCAATCCATTATTTTTGCTTTAAATCCTAATGCCCGCAACCGCGTTAACACGGTATACATGGTTACGTATTTTGTGGGTGGTGCCTTAGGTACTTTCCTGGCATCACGGCTTTGGAGCAGCTATCATTGGGCAGGCGTATGTGCAATTGGCATTTCGCTGTCGGCTTTAGTATTAATAGTTCACCTTTTAAGTTTACGAAAGCAGAATACTCTACAAAATCATTCGGGTGCTTGATACATTTAGTGCCAGTAAAGAGTGTTTTAAAAACCATATCAATAACTTTGGTTTGGCAAGACTCAAAAATTTATGCTTGTAATTCAGTGTGTTGTGAATGGTTGCGCCTCTACTATGCAAATTTGGTACGGTATTGGATTAGTATTGGGCAAATCACCAGTTATGGCTACCGTTAATAACGAACCAAAAGATAATCAGGATCAGGAATGGGAAAACCCGCAAAATCCTGAAAAGCCCTCAGATGCTCGTGATGATGAACAAATAGATCGTCAGTACGAAGAAGCAAAAAGGCGTAAAGAAAACCTGAGTGAAACTGATCACATTGACAAAGACATTAAAAAAGATTAATTACTAAATTTATAAAAATACGACTATGAGAAATTACCGTACACCTTCTGTAAGCAAAATGGTTAAACGTTTTGACAGCGAATTAAAAGCGTTATTGTTAGAAGACTTAAAAGCAGTTAAAAACGCAAAAAATAAGATTATCGATAGCATAACACAAACTATGCAAACTCCATCTTTTAATGCGGCTTAACTTGCTTAGTTCTGATTTATAAATAAATACCAAGGGTTATATGATTTAAATGTACCCATTGGTATAAATACCTTTCTCTAAGTCGCTATTAAAAATATATTTTACATTACCTATGAAACGAAAAAACTCCGGCTTATGCCGGAGTTTTTTCGTTTACAGTATACTGAATAATCAATTCTGCGGCTTTGGCCGATGCTCCCGGATGCCCCATCAAACTATGCAATTTTTTATATTTCTGCATCATTATTTCCAGGTAAGGTTCATTGTGCAATAGCAAATCAAGTTCATGGGTTAAGGTTTTCGTATTGCATTCATCCTGTATTAACTCTTTTACTGCCGGCTCATCTAAAATAAGGTTAACTAAGGTGATGTATTTTATTTTTAAAAACATACGTGCAGCACTTACCATTAACTGGTTGGCCTTATAAACGGCTACTTGTGGCACATTAAACAAAGCGGTTTCAAGCACAGCTGTCCCCGACGCTACAATGGCCGCCTCTGCATGGTGTAAAATATCGTAAGTGGCATTAAAAATAATAGGCAATTCTGCCCCGTCTAAGTATTGCTGATAATATATAACATCAAAAGCAGGTGCACCGGCTATCACAAATTCGTACCCTATAAAATGGCGGGCTACTTTAACCATCTCTGGCAGCAGCCGACTAATTTCTTGCTTGCGGCTACCTGGCAGTAAGGCTATAATCTTTTTATCTTGCAGATTATGCTGTGCTAAAAAATCAGGGTTAGGTCTAAAGGCAGCCACGGCATCCAGTAAAGGGTTGCCTATGTAATCTACCTGCATATCAAACTTGCGGTAAAAATCTACTTCAAAGGGTAATATGCAAAACAGGTGGTTAACAATCTTTCTTATTTTATAAACACGTCTTTGGTTCCAGGCCCACACCTTAGGCGATATATAATAGCATACTATTAACCCTTGTTTTTTGGCAAACTCTGCAATTTTTAAGTTAAAACCCGGAAAGTCAATTAATATTAACACATCAGGTTTCCAGTCAGCAATATCTTGCTTACATTCTTTCATGTTTCGCAGTATTGGGCGCAGGTTTAATGCCACCTCTACAAAACCCATGTAGGCCATGCTGGCGTAATGTTTTACTAACGTTCCACCTTCGGCTGCCATCAGGTTACCGCCAAAAAACCTGAAGTTGGCTTGCGGGTCTTTACCTTTAAGTGCCTTAATCAGGTTAGCGCCATGTAAATCTCCTGAAGCCTCTCCGGCTACCAGATAATATTTCATGAAATCCTTACCTTTAAAATCAACACCAGCGCTAACATACTAGCAAAAGTAGCCAGCATTACCCCTTTGCCTGTCTGGTCAGCATTATGTTGAAAGCAAAGCTTTACCATGAAAAGGTTAAGCCCAATAGCTACAAGGTAAGGTATGGCTGGTTTATTTAGAATAACAGTATCAGGATAGAGCCTGGCAAATAACACCCAGGCCGCTGCCGGAAGCAGCACGCCTATCAATAAACCCATCAGGATGGAATTTTTAAGCTGCATAATTTTCAAATTTACAATAAGAGGCGATTTTATTATGTTATTTTTATCAACTATTTAAAAAAGGTTATTTAAAGAGTATGAAAAAAATAGTTTCGTTTATAATATTAGTTTTATCTGTTTATACGTCGGTTGCTCAAAAAATGGTGCCGCAAATTAAAAATGGTACTGTACTTAGTTATACCGCTTATGCCCGTGCCTTTGGGCAGTCGTTACCTGCTGTACTTACCATTACAGACTTAAATGCACCCCTAAAGATTAAATGGATGATTAGCGGATTAGGAACAGGCACGTTCGAAATATCTGCCAAAGCCGTACAGAGCGGCAATAAAATGGCGCTTCGTGAGCCCGGTTTTAACGAAGTAACCAAACTAAAAGATAACGAAACCCTGGCGTTCCTCTCTAAAGACACATTTAATAACCTTAAAGATAAAAAGAACTTTGAACTGAATGGCTTAACATTTAAGGTAGAGGAAAGTGCACCTGCTTACCAGTTGGATGGTAAAGAAGTTGACACTTTTTATGCCGTAAGCGAAAAAGGGAAAGCCAAAATTTGGGTACTTAATAATCCTGATTTCCCGCTCATCTGCAAAATTGAAGGCACAGCGCAGGGTATAGACCTGTCTTTAAATAGTATACAGTAAACGCTGAGATATAATTGCTGATTGGTACAAACAACTTACAGTTGTTTACGTTAAAATGGTTTTGCCGAAGTAATATTGCTGTACCCCGACATTTATAAACCGCTACGTTAAAATCCGGCAAGCTATTGAGTAACTCGCAGCTGTTATGATGATTCAATCGCCATTAAGTACCTTTCAGTATATTGTTGATCTGTTAAAAACATCCCGTACTTATTATTTGGTACTGGTTAATCATAATGGAGATTATGCTTACATCAACGACTATTTTTTAGACAAATACGCCGGTTTTTATAAAGATCAGGCATCCAGACCTGCATCAGCTGCCCTGCATCCTGATGACCATGATTTAGCTTATCAAACCAGTTTACTTTGCCTGGCTAATCCCGAACAAAGTTTCCATGTAACGCTACGCAAGCTAAATGGCAAAGGTGGTTACATTATCACTCAATGGGATTTTAAAGCTAATTTGTTGGCAGATGGGAGTATAGAAGGTATTGTTGGGGTAGGCTACGACATCACCGATTTTGAATCGAGGCAAGATCATATCAAATTCTTAACTACAACCCTGCGCGATGTAGCCTACAAGCAATCACATTTACTGCGACGACCGTTAGCTAATATCGTTGGATTGATAGACATCCTTGACGCCAGCCCAATGGATGATGCCGGCAAACTCATCATCCAGATGTTAAAACAAAGCTGTGCTGAACTAAACCAGGAATTTAACAGCTTTTTAATTAAAGACGGTAGCCATGTGGTGGATGGTTATCAAAAAGTTGAATAGAGCTGTACCTGTTTTTTGGTTTAATTAAAACTTCCAGTTATTTAGCGCTGCAATGGCATGGTGTGCCGTCATGTCAAACTGAACCGGGACTACGGATACATAGTTGTTATCCAATGCCCATACATCCGTATCCTCGCCCTGGTCGTTTAACTGAAAAAGGCCGGTAAGCCAGTAGTAAGGGCGTTGGTACGGGTCAAGCCGCTCGTCAAACTCCTCAGCCCATTTGCCTTGCGCCTGCCTGCAAATTTTTATGCCTTTTAACGCATCACCTTTAGGGAAATTAACATTAAGCAAGGTGCCTGCGGGCAAGCCCTGATTTAAAACTTGTGTGGCAATTTTTTTTACATACGGAATACATGGTGCAAAATCAGCCTGCTGGGTATAATCGTCGAGCGAAAAGCCGATAGACGGTATGCTTTCGATAGCACCTTCTACCGCTGCCGACATGGTGCCGGAATATAATACGTTAATAGAATTGTTTAAGCCATGATTAATGCCCGATACGCATAAATCAGGTTTTTGGCCTTTAAATACACGGTTCACGGCTAATTTTACACAATCAACCGGTGTACCCGAGCATTTATACATTTCTACGTCTTTATATAAGTCAACCGCATCCAAACGCAGTGGCTTACCAATAGTAATGGCATGCCCCATGCCCGATTGGGGGCTATCCGGTGCTACTACTACTACACGGCCTAATTGCTGCATTGCTTCAATCAGCGCTTTAATACCAGGCGCAGTAATGCCATCATCGTTTACCACCAAAATGGTAGGTTGCTGCTTTTTCATAGGCTGCAAAAGTAGGCATTATTTGCTAATGCTTAGGTAAGATGTATGGCTTCATCAATGCGCTTGCAATCAAAAAATAAAAAGTTAGAACTTATTTTAAATCTTACGTATAAGGTATAAAACAGGTGAAACGTAGGTTCTTATGTTCGTGTTACCTGTTGCTAATTAATACTATTGATAATACAGCGTAACAAAACATCCATACGTTATATGAGACCCATTTCTATACCTGCTTATATAGGTAACTATTACTATGAAAAGCAAGATCCTCAGCAGGTGAAAAAGTCCTACCAAAAGTTATACAAAGGCAACCCCGATGTATCTATTGTAATGCCTGCTTATAATGAAGAGGCTACCATTGTGCAAACACTAGCCTCATTATGCAGTAACGAAACTCAATGGGCGGTTGAAATTATTGTGGTCAACAATAACTCTAAGGATGCTACCGAGGCTCTGGTGAAAGCTTGCGGAGTAACTTGCATACTTGAAACTACACAAGGCATTACGCCCGCACGTAATGCAGGTTTAGCACAGGCTAAAGGTAAATATATTTTGAACGCTGATGCTGATACTATCTATCCCAAACACTGGATTGAGGAAATGACTAAACCACTGGCCGCCGAGGACCGCAATGTGGCTATTACCTACGGCCGTTTTTCTTTTATTCCGGTAGGCAAAACGGGTAGATTCACTTACTTTTTTTATGAGTATCTGTCTGATTTTACCCGGTTGTACAACAAATACTTTAAAAATGAGGCGGTAAATGTGTATGGGTTTAATTCGGGTTTTAGGCGTGCCGAAGGTTTGCAGGTAGACGGATTTAATCATCCGCCGGGTACTAACGAAGACGGCTTTCTGGCGCTTAAACTAAAAAATAAAAACTTCGGTAATATGCACCGGGTAGATAATCCGCTGGCCATAGTGTGGACTACCGACAGACGCATACAAATAGACGGCGGATTATGGAAAGGTACGGTTAAGCGCTTTAAACGGGTGTTTATTTCATAGCTCTTGTTAATAATCAGAACCTTTTAAACAAAAAAGACGTAACAGGACACTATGCTACCCACCCCTAATAGTCGATTAAACACAAACAAAAATAAAAATATTCAAGCCAATACTATGGGATTTTCAAACTCAGGGCGAAGTAAAATACTGATTATTGAAGACGATAATTATATGCAACTCATTATGAAAAGGTTTTTAGGCAAAGCCTACGAAATTGAGATCTGCCCGTCGGCCCTTGAAGCACTTACTTTTTTGCAGAACGGAAATATTCCGGATCTGGTCATATCAGATTTAAATACCCCTAATTTGAGCGGCTTAGACTTTGTGCAGCAAATTAGCAGCAGTGACTTTTTTAAGTCGATACCAGTAATCATCGTATCGGGCGAAGATAGCTCAGAAGTACGCATCCGTTGTTTAAACCGCGGCGCCGATGACTTTGTCGTCAAACCATTTAACCCTGCCGAATTGGAAGCCCGTATCCGGGCCATACTGCGCAGAATTGGTAAACCAGTAGCTGTATAATACTATGAATCCTGTTTCTACTAACCGTGGAATTATTGCACTGGTGTGTTTTAGTGATGAGCTGACCATATCTATCAATGAATGTAATTTTCAGGACAAACAACTGATGCATTTTAAAAACGGCATGCAGTTGTTTTCGGCCTGGCAAAACAATAACTTAAACATTGTTGCCATTATTTCACAGGATGAAGTGTTGGCGTCATCTGGCGTTACCTTGCTCGATACCTTAAAAAAGAACCAGATGCCTGATGTGCCGTTCTTTTTAATTGTAAACCATTTTAATGACAACCTGCGTAATTTGGCGCTGAGTGCCGGTGTAGCTGATGCATTCTGTTTGCCGGCAAATATCGAAAATATCGAGTCGCGCGTAAACTTTCTCACTGAGCATTGGCGGTCTATCCGTCAGTCGGTAGGTAAGCGCACACAGGCCTTATATAAGGTACCATCGGGCAAGCGGGTGTTTGATATGTTTTTTTCGGGCATGGCCTTGTTAATGTTATCGCCGCTGTTTCTTATCATCTATTTGCTGATTAAACTGGAATCTAAAGGTCCTGCTTTTTATTACTCTTTACGTGTGGGTACCGGTTACCAGGTGTTTAAATTTTATAAGTTCAGATCGATGTATGTAAATGCCGATCAGCGTTTAAAAGATCTGAAACACTTAAACCAATACGATACGGATGCCGCGGCTAAAAAAGCGCCCGAAGAAAAACAGGTAATTGAAAATACCTCACGTTTGTGTGCCGATTGTACATCGGCCGGTAAATGCCAGTTTCCTATTTATGCTGATGACGTGCACTGGTGCGAACGCGAATACATGGATACTAAAAAGTCGAGTGGAGGATCGGCCTTCTTTAAAATTAAAAACGACCCACGTATTACCCGTATCGGTAATTTCATCCGTAATACCAGTATTGATGAATTGCCGCAATTATGGAATGTGTTTATTGGCGACATGAGCATTGTAGGTAACCGTCCGCTGCCATTATATGAGGCCGAAAAACTAACCACCGATAAATATGCATTGCGCTTTCATGCACCAGCCGGCATTACAGGCTTGTGGCAAGTAGAAAAGCGTGGTAAAGGAGATATGAGCGAAGAAGAACGCCTGATGTTAGATAATGTATATGCCGAAAATCATAGCCTGGTAAATGATGTAAGGCTGATATTAAAAACCATCCCAGCGTTATTGCAAAAAGAAAGTGTTTAACACTGTTTACTTATTATAGCTTACTAAGTAACCTGATGCCATCCGTTTAACGGATGGCATTGCTATTTTAAGTATTGTGGGGTAATAGTGTACCATTGTGGATTGCAAACACGAATACCTGTATCTTTGCGCCATGATTTTTAGACTGGATAACCGGCTGGTTTTTCCAAATCCAGAACTGGCTGAATCTGATGGATTGCTGGCTGTAGGAGGAAATTTATCTGTTGAGCGTTTGCTTTTAGCCTACCAGCACGGCATCTTCCCCTGGTATAGCGATGATACGCCCATCCTGTGGTACTCACCGCATGAGCGTTTTGTTCTTTATCCCAGCCAGATTAAAATCAGTAAAAGCATGAAACAGGTATTGCGCTCCGGCCGGTTCAGTATTACTAAAAATCAGGCTTTTGAGCAGGTTATCAACGCTTGCTCACAGATGCCGCGCGAAGGACAAGACGGTACCTGGATTACCGAGGATATGCTGCAGGCTTATATACAGTTACACCAGGCGGGCTATGCGCACTCTTACGAAGTTTGGCAACAGACTGAATTGGTGGGCGGATTGTACGGCGTACATGCTGGCCATGTATTTTGCGGCGAAAGCATGTTTAGCCGGGTAAGTAATGCTTCTAAAGCAGCGTTGGTTTTTTTATGCCAGCATGAGCAATATAGGTTGATTGACTGCCAGATGCATACCGAACACTTAGAAAGCATGGGCGCGCAGTTTATTGACCGGGCCGATTATTTGGATATATTACAAAGCGGTGCTTAAGTAAAGCCTATCTTTGCATTTGTGAAACTGCAACAGCCGATTAAGGAACGTATTATATTAGGTATTGACCCCGGAACTGCCGTAATGGGCTACGGGGTTGTTAAAGAAACAGGTTCTAAACTGGAGCTGTTGAGCCTTGGCATAGTTAAAATACCCGGAGGTGCTGATGATCATATGCTGAAACTGCAGCGCATCTTTGAAAAAACCATTGCACTAATTGATGGCTATAACCCTGACACTTTAGCTATCGAAGCTCCTTTTTATGGTAAAAACATACAGGTAATGCTAAAGCTGGGCCGGGCACAGGGAACAGCTATTGCCGCGGCGCTATCCCGCAATATTCCGGTTAATGAGTATTCGCCGCGTAAGATAAAACAGGCTATTACCGGCAACGGTAACGCTACCAAAGAGCAAGTGGCTGCCATGCTGCAACAATTGCTCAGCTTTAAAGAAACTCCCGAATTTTTAGATGCTACTGATGGATTGGCCGTGGCCGTTTGTCATAGCTTTCAGAAAATAACCACCGGCCGCGGCAGCAAAATCAGCTACTCAGGCTGGGAATCGTTTGTGAAAGAAAATAACAAGAGGGTAGTAGGAGTGGGGAAGAGTCAAGAGTTAAGAATCAAAAGCCAAGATTGAGCTTCGGCTGCTCGGCTCGTTTTCAAGTCGAGAACGTAAAATCGACTATGTTGAAGTAAAACTCATTGCTAATACTATTCATGTGTGGTATCTCAGCTTGAAAGTTTACAAGAAATCCTGTTTTGCTGATACCATAATTGTTAAATGTTACCAGAGCTTCCACCAAGGTTTTTTGAGAGCTTTCGTTGCAGTGTTTATTGTATTGCGATTGTGGACCAATGGTAAATCTTTCGTCCATAATTTATAAGTTTGGCCAGTTACGTTGTCGTCATTATCGATGGGGTATGGCAACTGCACTTTATTCATAAAGTCTATAAGCTGCCAATCGCAGTTAGTATATTCGTCATCTTCATATGCTTTGTACTCCTCTTCAGCATCCCAACGAACGAGGTAACTCTTGATGGTTTCTTTCTCAAGACTTGGTATGTATTTTACGAGGATATCTACATCACCTTTCCAGGTATTTTGCTCCTCCATGCTAATGTCACTATCCCAGTAATCCGGTATAGGGCAGAATTGATCCTTAATTTCTCCTGAAACGAATAATACGTACATCCAAAAATCACCATCATGTATATGAAAGGATAGAACTGTGGTATTCAAATCATTTGAAAGATAACACGAACACTCGTCCCAATTCAGGAAACCGTAAGGGTACAGTACTGAGGTGTTACCATTACATTCTTTGATGACACAAAAATTAGGATGATCACTTACGGCTTCTTCATTTATAAGATCACCACCCTGACTTTTTAAGTATCTAGATAAACTTACCTGAACATCAGAAGCCGATCTGTTGATTATACCGGAAAGCGATAGGAACATCCCCATAAACCACTAATTTAGTTGCCAAAATAATTGAAAGTTCACTACAAAAAAGCTAAAATAGCTGCTTCACTATTGAAAAAATCTCTATTTACAAATCAAGTAGGATCAAGAACAGTCTTGCCATGTTCCATAGCTGTGCCAACCTGCATCGCAGCCATCATACCCCAGATTGGTTCCGGTGTGGAACACATATCATCCTTCGATAGCCCTGAATCGCAAACTTTTGACTTCAGTTGTTTAATGTATTGGCTCTAATAAAAGCTATTCTTCCCTCAATGCTTCTTTTATCTTTTCAGCAGTAGCTTCAAATTGCTCGGGGGTAAATGTTAATTTGGGGCGCGAAAAGTTTAAGTCGCCCACTTCGTTCATCGGGATGAGGTGAATGTGGGTATGCGGTACTTCCAGACCAATAACGGCTACGCCAATTTTTTTACAGGGAATAACCTGTTTCATGGCGGTAGCAACAATTTTGGCAAACATCTGTAAGCCGGTATACAGCTCATCATCCAAATCAAACAGATAATCTACTTCTTGTTTGGGTATGACTAATACATGTCCTTCGGCCAAAGGATTAACATCCAAAAATGCCAGAAAGTCAATGCTTTCGGCTACTTTATACGCCGGGATTTCGCCAGCTACTATTTTAGAAAAAATGCTTGACATAGGTAGGGGAGCTTGTTATCAGGTGTATTAAGTTTCTAAGTCGCTAAAAGTTTTTAATATCGATCTAATAACTCAATAACCTATGAATGAAAGTCAACTATCGGCTAATTTCTAAAACTTCAAACTCCATTTTACCGGCAGGTACCATAATCTCGGTTTTGTCGCCTACTTTTTTACCTAACAAACCTTTAGCAATAGGTGAGCTTACCGAAATTTTACCGGCTTTCAGATCGGCTTCACTTTCAGATACCAATTGATAGGTCATGGTAGCACCGTTTTTGGTGTTTTTTATTTTTACTTTAGATAAAGCCAGGACCTTCGACGTATCCATTTTAGATTCGTCCAGGATGCGGGCATTCGATAAAGTTTCCTCGAGCTTGGCAATCTTGGTTTCGTGTAAGCCTTGCGCCTCTTTTGCGGCATCATATTCAGCATTTTCCGAAAGGTCGCCTTTGTCGCGCGCTTCGGCAATCGCTTTAGCTATTTGGGCACGTCCTGAAGTTTTTAATTGTTGTAATTCTTCTTTTAATCTTTCTAAACCCTCTTTGGTATAGTATGCAACCTCTGCCATAAACACACAATTTTAAATAGATATTTGATTCGTTGGCTATCAAAAAAAACCGCCCTTCTTGTGTTTGTAAGAAGGACGCGACAGCTATAAAAAACAAACAAGACTATGTAAGCCATTAAGCTTGCATAGTCTTGCTGTTGTATAAAAACGAAGATAGGATATTTAAGTTTGAATATCCAAATTTTTTATTTTGGCGGCCATTACCTCGCTGATCTTGCGGTACGACTCAAAGGTCCAACCCGCCACATGCGGGCTTAAAATTACTTTACCGCTGTTTCTCAATTCTTCAAACCAGAGCTGCTGTGCAAGGGCAGGAAACTTTTCAGTTTCCAGTACATCCAGTCCGGCACCCAATATTTTACCTTGCCTGATGCCGTTTAGCACGGCCTGCGTTTGGGCCACCTGGCCGCGTGAGGTATTCAATAAAAATATAGGTTTTTTAAAATGAAACAAGTACTCGTCATTAACCAGTCCTTTGGTTTCGGGGGTGAGCGGTATATGGAGGCTTAGCACGTCGCTGTGTTTTACTATTTCTTCCATACTTACCTCGCGGGCATAATTGTCGCTAAAGCCGGTTTTGTATTTATCGTAAGCTATCACATTTACCTCAAAGCCCTTAAGCTTGCGGGCAAAGCTTTGCCCCATGTGTCCGTATCCAACAATGCCCACCGTCCGGCCTTTCAGTTCATATCCGCGGTTAGCCTCGCGCAGCCATGAGCCATCACGAATTTCGGCGTCGCCACGGTTCAGGTTATTCATGAGCGATAGCAGTAGGCCTATGGCATGTTCGCCAACGGCATCCATGTTTCCTTCAGGTGCATTAATCAGGATGATACCTTTCTTTATGGCGTACGCTTCATCAATATTGTCCATACCCGCACCGGCCCGGGCAATAAAGCGCAGGCTGGCAGCCGCATCAATAATCTCGGCCGTTACCTGGAATTTAGACCGTATTACCAACCCCTCGTATTGCGGCAGGATGGCCAGGGCTTCCTCCAATTTCATGGTAGGTTGGTAATCGCAGGTATAACCCAAAGCTTCTACTTGTTCGATGAAGATAGGATGCAGGTCGTCAACAATGAGAATGTTATTATGAAACATAGCGATGAGTATGAAACAATTTAATGATTAATCTACAAGAGCTGAAAAGATTACAAAAATTAAAACCGCAGCATTTAATGTAATACCAATTTTATGCACTTTAGTTGGGTTGAAGAATTTTTTGTCTGCCATATAAAGCAGTAGGCCGATAGGCAAAGCCAGGCTTTCAATACCAAAAGGTATTGGCGGTGTGTGGCTATCCCCCCTAAACCCAGTGATTATTCCGGTAATTATGGATGATGCAAAACAAGCGATGTAGAATATGTAATACAATGATTCTCTTAGGCTCATCATGTAGAAGCATTGAGGCTTTAGGCTTAGAATAGGGTAAAAAGTAACTTTAATACTATGTTTAAACTACCTGTTTTCAGTGATCTTATTGGTCAACGTAACAAAATCATTTACTGTCAAACGCTCGGCCCGCAAATCGAGCATGGGCTCATCTGTCATAGCTTCTTTATTAATTAAAGCCGATAGGGCATTGCGCAGGGTTTTGCGGCGCTGGTTAAAGCCAGCTTTTACCACTTGCCAAAACAGTTTTTCGTCGCAGGCAAGTTGCTGCACTTCGTTACGTGTTAGCCTGATTACCGCCGACAATACTTTGGGCGGCGGGTTAAATACGCCTGCCCTTACGGTAAACAAGTATTCTACCTTATAGTAGGCCTGCAAAAACACACTTAAAATGCCATACTCTTTACTGCCTGCTTTAGCGGTGCAGCGTTCGGCCACTTCTTTCTGAAACATGCCAACCACCTCAACCACCTGTTGGCGGCTGTCTAGTACTTTGAATAATATTTGCGATGATATATTGTACGGGAAGTTACCGATAATGGCAAACGGGCCGCTAAATACGTTGCCGAAATCCATCTCCAAAAAGTCGGCATTAATTAAACGCTCGGCCAGTTGCGGGTATTTTTTTTGTAAGAACAGGTACGACTCGGTGTCAATGTCAATGAGGTAAGTCTGATAATCTGTTTTTTGCAGTAAAAAATCAGAAAGTATCCCCATGCCGGGGCCAACCTCCAACACCTGGGTGTACCGATTAGCCGGACGAAGGCTATCTACAATCTTGGCCGCAATATTTTTATCGGTTAAAAAATGCTGGCCCAAATGCTTTTTGGCTCTGACTAACGACATCTCTTCTGCACAAATTTTTGCAAATTAAGTGATATTTGCGCAGGCATAGTAAACATTATTGCCGAAAATGGTTTATTTGCAAATCGCAAACTAATTAGTGTTTATTAATATTGAAGGTTTAGCATTACTATTAAAGGCAATACTTGCCGCATGGTTGATAAAGCCACGTAAAGTAGATTGATATTATGAGTGAAAAGATGAAAATAGGGATCAGTGTAGGTGATGTTAACGGCATCGGGTTTGAGGTTATTATTAAAACGCTGGCCGACAACAGGATATTTGATTATTGCACACCCATTGTTTATGGCCATACCAAAGTGGCTTCTTTTCACCGCCGCACATTGCAAGTGCATGATTTAAACTTTAACGTGATTGACAGTGCTGCCAGTGCACATCACAAAAAAGCAAACATGATTAACTGCTGGGAAGAGGATGTAAAACTGGAACTGGGATTGGCTAACGAAACCGGCGGCAAATACGCTTTCCTATCCCTGCAGCGTGCAACCGACGATTTGATAGCCGGGCAAATTGATGCTTTAGTAACAGCACCGATTAACAAAGATAACATCCAGAATGAGCAGTTTGTCTTTCCGGGCCATACCGAGTATTTGCAGCAACGTGATAACTCACCAGAAGTTTTGATGTTTTTGGTAAGCGATACTTTGCGCGTAGGCGTAGTAACCGGTCATATCCCGGTATCGCAGATTGCACAGTCTATCACTGCCGAAAAAATACTGGCCAAATTGCGTTTAATGGATGCCAGCCTGAAACAGGATTTTTGGATACGTAAACCTAAAATTGCCGTTTTGGGCCTTAATCCCCATGCAGGAGATAACGGGCTGATTGGCAACGAGGAAAAAGATATCATTATCCCGGCATTAGAAGAAGCCCGTGCCAACGATATACTGGCGTTTGGCCCTTACCCCGCCGACGGCTTTTTTGCCAACGGAAGTTATATGCAGTTTGATGCCGTGCTGGCCATGTACCACGATCAGGGCTTAATTCCGTTTAAGCAAATTTCGTTCGAATCGGGCGTTAACTACACTGCAGGTTTAAGCTTTGTGCGTACCTCGCCCGATCATGGCACGGCATATGACATTGCGGGTAAAAACAAAGCATCTGAAACATCATTCCGTGAGGCGCTTTTTCAGGCTATTCATATTGTAAAGTACCGTCGCGAAACAGCTGCGTTAAACGAAAATCCATTGCCGTTTAGCAAGCTGAGCCGCGACCGCGATTAGAACTTCTCTGTTTATTGACATAAGGAGTGTTTGAGTGCTGATATGCTGTATAATGCAGTGTAAATACGGCGCTTTTCTAATTTGAAAAAACACTTTCTCGTTACATATATTTTTTCTACATTTGCGGGCTAATTATCGCTCATTGAAATCATTAAAAACATATTCGATACCTTTTACTGGTCTTAAGCTCGGCAAGCACGAGTTTGATTACGTAGTGGATAACGAGTTTTTTAAAGAATTCGATTATTCGCTGGTTAAAAAAGCAAATCTGCAATGTAAAGTGGAGTTGGATAAGCAAGAAACAATGCTGATTCTGAATTTTCACATTCACGGCACAATTGATCTGGCTTGCGACCGTTGTTTATCAGAATATCCGCAACCGGTAGATATTCATGAGCAACAGGTGGCCAAGTTTAGCGAGGAAGAGATTGATGAGGATGAAGAGATCATTACCCTGACCAAAAATGATACAGAAATCAATATTGCAGGGTTAATGTATGAGTATATAAATGTTGCCGTTCCGTTTATTGCCAATTGCGGCAGCGAGGGGGATACGCCATATTGTGATAAAGATATGCTCGATCGTTTAGATAAACTATCGGGCGGTGATGAACAAGAAAAAAGTGATGACCCACGATGGGACGCACTTAAAAAGTTAAAATGATATAATATTTAGAAGTTATGCCAAATCCAAAACGTAAGTTCTCCAAATCGAGAACGGCTAAACGCAGAACGCATTATAAAGCTGAAGCGCCATCTTTAACTACTTGCGCTACAACAGGTGCTGTACATTTGCCACACCGCGCATACACTGTTGATGGTAACCTTTACTACAACGGTAAAGTTCTTATCGAGAAAGCAGCTACAGTTTAAGACCTGATTTTCTGCAATGAAGATAGGCTTAGACATTATGGGCGGCGATTATGCTCCAAAAGCTGCGGTTTTAGGAGCGGTCGAAGCTTATAAAGCTTTACCCGAACAGCAAAAGCTGGTGCTGGTAGGCGACAAAGAAATTGCTGTAAGTATTCTTCAGGAAAACGGGTTCAATCCAGATCATTTTGAGTATGTACATACTACCGAAGTGATTGGTATGGGTGAGCACCCCACTAAAGCCATCACACAAAAGCCCGACTCAAGCATTGCACAGGGGTTTAAGCTGTTAAAAGAAGGTCATATTCAGGCTTTCTCATCAGCCGGAAACACTGGGGCTATGCTGGTAGGTGCTATGTTCAGCGTTAAAACTATTCCGGGTGTTATACGTCCGGCTATGACAGCTATTGTACCCAAACTGAAAGGCGGTTTGGGTATTTTGTTGGATGTAGGTGCCAATGCTGACTGTAAGCCCGAAACGCTATTGCAGTTTGGTGTGTTGGGCAGTCTTTTTGGCCAGCATGTTTATAACTTAGATAATCCAAAAGTTGCGCTGATGAATATTGGCGAAGAGGAAGAAAAAGGAAACATGCTTTGCCAGGCTACTTACCCGTTGATGAAAGATACTGCCCGGTTTAACTTTGTGGGCAATGTAGAAGGCCGCGACCTGTTCGGTGACGCTGCTGACGTTTTTGTTTGCGATGGTTTTACCGGTAATGTTATTGTTAAAATGGCCGAGTCATACTATGTTATTGCCCGCAAAAAAGGTATCAATGATGAGTTTTTTGATCGCTTTAATTATGAGCAGTACGGAGGTAGTCCAATCCTGGGTGTTAACGCCCCAGTGGTAGTTGGCCACGGCATATCCAGTCCCGAAGCTATCAAAAACATGGTATTGCTGTCGCGCAATATGGTGGAGAGCAACCTTGTTGAAAAGATTAAACAGGCTTTTGTTTAAATATTTAATAAATGCATAAACTACAGGCTGCAATTACCGCTGTTCATGGCTATGCACCCGACTACATACTCACCAATCACGAGCTGGAAGCCTTGGTTGATACCAACGACGAATGGATAACCACTCGTACCGGTATTAAAGAACGCCGTATACTTAAAGGCGAAGGTACTGCCACTTCAGATTTAGCTGTACCTGCTGTAAACGGACTGCTTAAAAAACGCGGTATCAGCGCCGAAGAAATAGACCTTATCATTTTTTGTACTACCACGCCCGATATGCCTTTTCCGGCTACGGCAAATATTTTGGCCGACAAAATAGGTGCAAAAAATGCATGGGGATATGATTTACAGGCAGCCTGCTCGGGTTTTGTATTTGGTTTAGCTACCGGGGCCGCTTTTATTGAAAGTGGTAAGCACAAAAAGGTATTGGTAGTTGGCGGCGATAAAATGTCGTCGATTATTGATTATCAGGACCGTGCTACCTGCATTATATTTGGCGATGGTTGCGGTGCAGCCTTATTAGAACCCAATACCGAAGGCTACGGCGTAGTTGACTCTGTTTTAAAAAGCGATGGCTCGGGCCGGGAGTTTTTAAACATGAAGGCTGGCGGCTCATTAAGGCCGGCAACCCACGAGACCGTTTCGGGGCGTGAGCACTATGCTTTCCAGGAAGGTAAAACCGTATTTAAATTTGCTGTAACCAACATGGCCAACGTAGCGGCCGAAATTATGGAACGCAACAACCTGGTAGCTGATGATGTAGCATGGCTGGTTCCGCACCAGGCTAACAAGCGCATTATTGATGCTACGGCTAGCCGTATGGGCATCAGCGACGAAAAGGTAGTCATCAACATTGAGCGTTACGGCAATACCACCAATGGTACCATACCGCTTTGCCTTTGGGAATGGGAGAGCAAATTTAAGAAAGGCGATAACATTGTACTGGCAGCCTTTGGCGGCGGTTTCACCTGGGGATCCCTTTACTTAAAATGGGCCTACTAAATTTGGAACTATTTTTATTTAATTTGTTATAACTTAGGTTTTTAAATTATCGAGAAACCACTACACCTAAATATGGATATAAAACAAATTCAGGATCTTATCCGCTTCGTTTCAAAATCTGGCGTAAACGAAGTATCCATTGAACAGAACGAATTTAAGATTACGATAAAAACCAATCAGGCACCTACCGTAGTTAATGCAACTTTGCCGGTAGCACAACCTGTATCGGCAATGCCGGCAGCTGCGGCTGTAACTGTACCTGCTTCAGCGCAAGCCGAGGCACCTGTAGCAGATGATACATCAAAATACATTACCATTAAATCGCCGATGATTGGTACTTTCTATCGCTCATCTACTCCTGATAAACCTTCGTTTGTAAACGTGGGCGACGAAATTTCGAATGGTAGCGTGCTGTGTATTATCGAAGCCATGAAACTGTTTAACGAGATTGAATCTGAAGTTTCTGGCCGGGTGGTAAAAGTTCTCGTAGATAATTCTTCGCCGGTTGAGTACGACCAGCCTTTGTTTTTAGTTGAACCGATGTAAAATTGCTTAAGGCGTTATAAGGTAAATGTGCAGATGCTGTAAAAACATCTGCACATTTGCATATCAGCGCATTTTGCACATTTAAGATAGCTCATGTTTAAAAAAATATTAATTGCTAACCGTGGTGAAATTGCCTTGCGTATTATTCGTACCTGTAAGGAAATGGGCATTAAAACGGTAGCCGTTTACTCAACTGCCGACCGCGACAGTTTGCACGTTCGTTTTGCCGACGAGGCTGTTTGTATTGGCCCGCCTGCCAGCCGTGATTCTTATTTAAATATCCCGAACATCATTTCTGCAGCCGAAGTAACCAATGCTGATGCTATACATCCGGGCTATGGTTTCTTGTCTGAAAACGCAAAGTTTTCGGCCATTTGTGCTGAGTACGGCATTAAGTTTATTGGTGCCACTGCCGACCAGATTAATGATATGGGCGACAAAGCTGCTGCCAAAGCAACCATGAAAAAAGCCGGTGTGCCGACTATTCCTGGTTCTGAGGGCTTGCTGAGCGACGTAAAAGAAGGTATACAAGTAGCCAACAAAATTGGTTATCCTATTATATTGAAGGCAACTGCCGGTGGTGGTGGCCGCGGTATGCGTATTGTTTGGAACGACCTTGATTTTGAACCAGCCTGGGATTCGGCACGTGCTGAAGCCGGTGCGGCCTTCGGTAATGATGGTATTTATCTTGAAAAATACGTAGAAGATCCTCGTCATATCGAAATACAGGTGGTAGGAGATCAATACGGCAGAGTATGCCATTTATCTGAACGAGATTGCTCTATACAGCGTCGTCACCAAAAGCTGGTCGAAGAGTCGCCTTCGCCATTCATGACTGAGAAGTTACGCCGTAAAATGGGCGAAGCTGCAGTTAAAGGCGCTAAAGCGGTAAGGTATGAAGGCGCAGGTACTATTGAGTTTTTGGTAGACAAGCACCATAATTTCTACTTTATGGAAATGAATACCCGTATACAGGTAGAGCATCCAGTTACCGAAGAGGTAATTAACGTAGACTTAATTAAAGAACAGATTAAGGTAGCGGCAGGTACGCCAATATCAGGCAAAAATTACGAGCCTACAATGCATGCCATCGAATGCCGTATCAACGCTGAGGATCCGTTCAATAATTTCCGTCCTTCGCCGGGTAAAATTACCAACTTCCATTCGCCGGGCGGCCATGGGGTAAGGGTAGATACACACGTATACAGTGGTTATGTAATTCCGCCAAATTACGACTCAATGATTGCCAAGCTGATTTGTGTAGCGCAAACCCGCGAGGAAGCGTTAAACACCATGGAACGGGCTTTAAGCGAGTTTGTGATTGAAGGTATCAAAACTACCATTCCTTTCCACCTTCAGCTGTTAAAAGATCCTAACTTTAGAGCAGGTAATTTTACCACTAAATTTATGGAGACTTTTGAGATAGCCGAGTAAGTACAACTTACAGGAGAAAAATTATATCAATACCATTCTTTATTTACAGAATGGTATTTTTGTTTGCAGTACATGAGCGATAATAAGATAGTAAAAGCAATTAAGGAAAAGAGTAAAGATCTCGAAGTAGAAATGTCGTTTTTCGACCATATCGAAGTGCTTAGGTGGCACCTCATCCGGTCGTGCATTGCTATTCTCGTGTTTACCATATTAGCTTTTGTTTATTACGACTGGGTTTTCGATACCGTAATTATGGGTCCTAAAAAGCCTGATTTTTGGACGTATCGTATGCTGTGTAAACTGGGCGATTATTTGCATCGTCCCGGTTTTTGTATTACTAAAATCCCTGGAAAGATCATTAATACCGAGATGGCCGGGCAGTTTACGCTCGAAATTAATTCTGCCCTGATTATTGGTATCACCCTTGGGTTTCCTTACCTGTTGTGGGAGATCTGGCGCTTTATTAAGCCGGCACTTCATGAAAGTGAGCGCAAAGCAGCATCCGGCTTTGTATTATATGCCTCACTTTTGTTTATTTTAGGGATTTTATTTGGTTATTACATCATCGCTCCTGAGTCTATCAGCTTTTTGGCTAACTTAAGCGTGAGCGACCAGATAGAAAATACATTCACCGTAGACTCTTACCTGTCATCTGTAGCTACTTTAACACTGGCGACAGGCGTGGTATTCCAACTACCGATGATTGTGCACATCCTATCAAGCATTGGTTTGCTTACGCCTAAACTAATGCGTGCAGGCAGGCGTTACGCCATTGTGGGCATCCTGATTATTTCTGCCGTTATCACCCCAACGCCCGATATGCTTACCATGTGTATTGTGAGCGTACCACTGTTTATATTATATGAAGTGGGTATTGTGGTAGCCGGTCGGGTAGAAAAACGTAAGCTAAAAAAGCACAACGAATTAATGCTCAAAAAAGATCAAGATAGTGCTTAACGGAATGCACCAATTGATTTTAACTTATACCAATGAATAAAGATTTAAAAATAGCCATCGGTGCAGACCATGCAGGCTTTACTTATAAGGAGGCGTTGTTAAAATGGCTTCCGCAAATTACCGTTAAAGATTTTGGCACTTTCTCACCCGAGTCTACTGATTACCCTGATTTTGCCCATCCGGTGGCTGCGGCAGTTGAGAGTGGTGAATTTGATTTTGGTATTCTGGTTTGCGGTAGTGCCAATGGTGTAGCCATCACTGCCAATAAACACGCTGGTATACGTGCTGCTATTTGCTGGCAAACCGAACTGGCCAGCTTAGCCCGCAGGCATAATAATGCCAATATTGTATGTATCCCCGAGCGTTTTATTTCGTTGGATGATGCCAAGGCTATCGTCGAAACCTTTTTGTCTACCGAGTTTGAAGGCGGCCGCCATGCAACCCGCGTGGGCAAAATGTCCTGCTAAACTCAGTCACATATTTGTTGCTTATCTGCTATGGCGGGTTTGCTTATCTTGCAGCTTGTAATCGGTTAATTTAAACATGAAGAAGTCTATGTTAAGTAGTGTGGCTTTATTGGCTGCACTTGGGGCATGTGCCCAAAAAAATGCAACTGCCGTTAAATACGCGCAGGTTATCAGCGTTGAAGATGCCAAAAAACAACTCACTATCATTGCCTCGGATGCGATGGAAGGCCGCGAAACCGGCAAACCCGGGGCAGACAGGGCGGCAGCCTATTTAGCAGGCGAGTATAAAAAGATTGGCCTGTTACCTGCTAATAAAGGCTCTTACTTTTTAGATATCCCTTTAACCAATACCATTTTTAACTTCAAATCTTTTGCGGTTAATGGCCATGCGCTAACTTACGGAGCAGATTACACTGTGGCTGGCGGTAATGGTACACAAAATATTAAAGGTGCCGAAGTAGTATTTGTAGGTTATGGTACTGAGGCTGAAGTTGGCAGCGCCGACCTGACCGGTAAAATTGTAATGGTGATAGGCGAACCTAAACCGGGCACCCCTGCACCCGACCCTGCCCAGCAACGTCGCGGCGGTATGGGGATGATGAGCGCTGTTCGCAGCAAAAGCCCGGCTTTAATACTGTCAGTAAACACTGTACGTCCGGGTATGGGCGGCAAAACAGCCGAGCGTATGAGCCTAAAGCGTGATGCACAGCCAGGACAACGCCCAGGTGAAGGTGCTTTAATACCTAATAACGGACAGGGAGCCAATACAAGACCTAATACGCCAAGAGCATTGTCTGTTACTATCAGCCCTGCAGTGGCCGATCAGATTATAAAAACATCAGGTAAAACTTACGAGGCTTTAAAAGCGGCGGCCGCACAAGCTACAGTTGCTGCACAAACTATTAAAGCCGATGTTGCTGCCGATTATGAAACTGAAGTAAAAGATGCCAAGGCAGTAGACATTGTTGCTTATATGCCCGGCTCTGACCCTAAATTAAAAGATGAGGTATTAGTTTTTTCTGCCCATTATGACCATATTGGTATGCTGCCTGAGGGTACTCCTGGTGATCGTATTAACAACGGTGCGGATGACGATGGGTCAGGTACTACTGGTATTTTGGAGATTGCCCGTGCTTTCAGTGCTGCAAAAAAAGCTGGTAAAGGTCCCCGTCGTACAGTGCTATTTTTAGGTAATGTGGGAGAGGAGAAAGGTTTATTAGGTTCTGAATATTATTCAGAGCATCCAGTATTCCCGATGGCTAATACTGTTGCCGATTTAAATATAGATATGATTGGTCGCCGTGATCCGGCTCATAAAGATTCGCCTGATTATTGTTATTTGATTGGATCAGACAAGTTAAGCACTACACTTCATAAAATAAGCGAAAGTGCTAACAGTACCTATA
Organism: Mucilaginibacter sp. CSA2-8R; assembly: GCF_038806765.1. Lineage (NCBI taxonomy): Bacteria > Pseudomonadati > Bacteroidota > Sphingobacteriia > Sphingobacteriales > Sphingobacteriaceae > Mucilaginibacter > Mucilaginibacter sp. CSA2-8R. The sequence goes on from NZ_CP152389.1 coordinate 297,199, forward strand.
CCAACCTGGCAGTTGATTATAAATACAATGATCCTAACGATCCGGAGCGTATCTATTACCGGTCAGATCATTACAATTTTGCTAAACACAATGTGCCTATCATTTTCTATTTTGATGGTGTGCACGAAGATTATCACCGTGTAAGTGACGAGGTAAGTAAAATTGATTTTCCGTTACTGGTAAAACGTGCCCAACTGGTGTTTTATACCGGATGGGATTTAGCTAACCGCGATACCCGCCCTGTGGTTGACGTAACCAATAACATGCCGGCTACCCGACAATAATTATCATAATTGTATAAAATGTAAAAAACAAGCGCTGTGCATATTCTGCATGGCGCTTGTTTTTTATACCAAACTTAATATGTTAATAAATTATTAATACTTAACGGTGCTTTATGCACACATTTGGGTGCTTTATTCATTCTTATATTTATTATTCATTTAATCGCTCATTATATTTGCTTGCATGGGAAGTACGGCTGAGAAATTTTTGGAAGATTCGGAAGTAAAGGCGTTCGAGCCCGACCATAGGCGTATCATTAACTACAACATGGGTAAGTATCATGCGGCAGTTACCCGTGGTACGGCGCGTTTGGTAAATTTAGAAACGGCGAAGCGTAAAGCACACGTAGTTAAATGGCGGGTGATGGAAAATCTGGATAAGTTTTTACCCGAGTTTGAAGCTAATTTTCAGCGCCGTGGCGGTAAAGTAATCTGGGCAAATGATGTTGCTGAGGCCCAGCAGGAAATACTTAGCATTTTGGAAAGAGCTGGTGCCCGTAAAGTGGTGAAATCGAAGACCATGGCCACTGAGGAAATTGATTTAAATGAATTTCTGAAACTCAATAATATAGAGTCGCTCGAAACGGATTTAGGTGAGTACATTGTACAGTTACTGGAGCAAAAGCCTTACCATATTGTAACGCCGGCTATGCACCTCTCTAAAGAAGATATTGCCAAGCTGTTTAATGAGCGTTTTGGCACACCTATAGATGCTACGCCCGAGCAGCTGGCCGCCAAGGCTCGCGAGCTACTGCGCGAAAAGTATCTGCAGGCAGATGTAGGCATCACCGGCGCAAACTTTTTGATTGCCGATACCGGTGGCGTAGCCTTAAGCGAAAATGAAGGTAACACCCGCTTAAATACCACCTTTCCCAAAATACACATAGCCATTGTAGGTATCGAAAAAATAATACCATCTATGGCCGATTTAGACTTGTTTTGGCCCTTACTGTCCACACACGGAACGGGGCAGAACCTGACGGTTTACAATACTGTCCTGACCGGCCCGAGACAGCCCGGCGAAACTGATGGCCCGGAGGAAATGTATGTGATATTGCTTGACAATGGCCGTACTGATTTGCTGGCTCAAAAAGATCAGCGGCAGGGGCTGTACTGTATTCGTTGCGGCGCTTGTTTAAATGCCTGCCCTGTGTATCAAAATGTAGGTGGCCATACCTATAACACTACTTATAGCGGCCCAATAGGCTCGGTAATCACCCCGCACATGAAGGGGATGGAAGAGTTTAAGCACCTGAGCTATGCATCGAGCTTGTGCGGCCGCTGTACAGAAGTTTGCCCGGTTAAAATAGATATTCATAAAATGTTGCTGCTTAACCGGCGCGATGCTGTAAAGAGCGACATTGTAAGCACACCCGAAAAGTGGGGCTGGACAGCCTGGAAAACGGCAATGCAAAGCCGCAAGCTGACCGACTTTTTTGGTAGCGGAGTTAAAAACTTTTTACTTAAAAGCTTATTTAAAAAATCGTGGGGTAAATACCGCGAAATGCCGGTGGTAGCCGAAAAGTCGTTTGCTCAACGCTGGGCCGAAAAAACTGGGCCTGCCGAAAAAGATTAATATGAGAAAAGTAATATTAAACCTCGCGGTAAGCCTCGATGGTTTTATTGAAGGCCCTAACGGCGAATTTGATTGGTGCCTGAATGACCAAGACTACGGTATGGCCGAGTTTTTTTTTGATACCAACACTGTTTTTATCGGTCGCAAAAGTTACGAGCTGGTAGCTGGTTTGGAAGATCAGTACTTTCCGGGCATTGACAAAGTATGCGTATTTTCTGATACTATTACAGATGCCATGCATCCTAAAGTAGAAATTATTTCAAGTAAAAATTTTGATGAACGCGTTAATCAGATATTAGCTGATGATGAAGGCGGGCAGGTATGGTTATTTGGAGGAGCCAATCTGTTAAATACATTTTTAGAGAAAAGGTTAGTTGCAGAAATGCTTTTGTCGGTACATCCCGTTATTTTAGGTGGCGGTAAGCCATTGTTTCAGCAACTGCAAAACAGGGTAAATTTACTGCTTGCCGGTACACAAGCCTTCGATAGTGGTTTGGTACAGTTGCGTTACACCTTGCGGCCGGAGTTTGACTATAGCATGCTGGATGCCACGTTTACCAACCCTGAACTGAACGGCTTTTAAGGCTTTACTATGATGATAACATTAGAAGAAATTTACTAGGAAGACCCCACGCAACGTATCATAGACGAAGGTGCTGACTGGAAAGCCAAGCAAATGCTGAAGGCGGGCTTGCCAATATTTCATCGTAGCGAGGAGTATCCGGAAACGATGGATAGAAACTTATTAGTGAAAAACTACCCTAATGGAGCAAAAATGTTGGTAAAAAAAATATTGACAGAAGATTTGCACTTGCTCGAGGAGCAAATAAAGTTGTTGAACCCAAGATAGTAACTTAGATAAGTGCCTAACTCTTCCATTCTTTGAATCATTATTTTCAGGCAACCTCTACTAATTCAACCTCTGCTACAGGGCTAAACAAGTAAATGCGCTTGGTGGTAATCTCCACGCATCTGAAACGTTTGCGTAACTGTTCGTCTTTTCTAAATACCCGGCCATCTTTAATTTTAAAGACAGCTTTTAAAGGTAGCTTTTCGACGGTAGTAGCTGTAGCATGTGCAGCATCGTATTTGCGCAAGGCGCGGTATAAGTTTAAATCGGAGCAGCTGGAGGCTGCCGGGTTGTTCAGGTAGGCAGTTATAGCTGCAGTGATATCCGCCGGGAAAACCTGCTGCTCAAAAAATGGCTGCATCATCTTCTTAAAGTTGCTTTTCCATTCGGGGCCGTGAGGCTTAATTAAATGCTGGTGCTGATTCCAGGTATGCAGGTGGGCAAACTCGTGTACTGTAGTCACCAAAAAGGCGTAGGGGTTTAGGTTATGATTAACGGATATACGATGCCCTTTGCCGCCAAAGGGTGGCCGATAATCACCAAATTTGCTGTTACGGCTGCGTGATATTTTAAATTCGCACTTAAAATAATCAATCCACTTGGCTACCAGCGGGGCAGCATCCGCAGGCACGTACTTCTCTAATACTTTAGTTTTATCCACAAATACTCCTCACCAAATATAAAAGAGAGTTCAAGAAAATTCAAGTTGATTTAGCAGTCAGGAAGAATTGCTGTTTATTTTAACAGCGTATAAGTAATAAAGCTCGCGCCATAAGCCAAAACCGTCATGTATAAAAACTGTGCAGCGGGCCAGCGCCAGTCTTTAGTTTCGCGGTAAACTACAGCCACAGTACTGGCACATTGCATGGCAAAGGCATAAAACATCATGAGCGAAAAGGCAACTGCCAATGTAAATGTAGGCTGGCCGGTTTCGGGGTTTCGGGCGTTACCCATTTTGACTTTTACCGATTGTATTTCGTCAGCATTGTCTACACTGTAAATAGTAGCCATAGTGCCTACAAAAACCTCACGTGCGGCAAACGAGGTGATTAAGGCGATGCCTATCTTCCAATCAAAGCCTAATGGCTTAATTGCCGGCTCAATCACATGGCCTAAATGCCCGGCGTAAGAGCTTTCCAGTTTTTCAGACGCCACGGCATGCTCAATCTCGGTCGGCTTCATCTTTTGGCCATATTGCGGTTGCTGATATTTCTTTTCAATCTGCTTAAATGAATCTCCTGGTCCATACGATGATAATACCCATAAAATAACCGATACTGCAATAATTACCTTACCTGCTTCCAGTACGAAGGTCTTGGCACGGTCAAACATGGTTAGCAATACGTTATTCCAGCGCGGCATACGGTACACCGGTAATTCCATTATAAAGTAGCCACGCTCACGTGCCTTTAAAATGTGTTTCATTACCCAGGCTACTACCACTGCTGATACCATACTGAGCAGGTACATGCCGGTAAGCGCTAAGCCCTGTATATTAAATATCCACCATACATTGCGGCTGGGTACTACCAGGGCAATCAATAAAGTATACACCGGTAAACGGGCCGAGCAGCTGATAAGCGGCGTTACCATAATAGTAATCATCCGGTCTTTCCAGTTTTCGATGGTGCGGGTACTCATAATGCTGGGCACGGCACAGGCAAAGCCACCAATAAGCGGCACTACCGATTTGCCGTTAAGGCCTACCTTACGCATAATCTTATCCATCATAAACGTAACACGGGCCATATAGCCGGTGTCTTCTAAAATGGCAATAAAGGCAAATAGTATAGCAATTTGCGGAATAAACACTAATACTCCACTCAAACCGGCTATCACGCCATCGGCCAGTAAGTCGGTAAGCGGACCAGCAGGTAATATTTGATGTACGCCGGTTTGCATCCATACGAACAGCTTTTCGATCAGGTCCATCGGGTAGGCCGACCAGGCAAATATGGCTTGAAAGATGAATATTAAAATACCGAAGAAAATCAAAAATCCAAACACCCGGTGAGTTAGGATACGGTCAATACGATTACTGGTATTTTCTTCATGAGCGGCTTCTTTAACCTTTACGGTATCGTACAGTAAATCATTAATGTAGTTATACCGGGCAATGGTTTCGGTAGCCTGCGCCTTTTGCGAATGGAAGCTATACGTTTGCTCTAACTGCTCAATGCGTTGGCTCTCATGCTCTGATAAAAAAGTAAGGTGCTCATGCTGGTGAGCCAGTTGTAACGCAAAGTAAGGGTTATCTATCTGCAGCTCCTCGCCAATGGCATCTACCAGTTGCGGGGCTATAGCCTTAACATCGATAGAATCCTGTTGCAGGGCAAATTTATTAGCGTAAGAAATGTTTTTTTTGAGTTCGTCGATACCCTCATTACGGCGGGCAGATATGGGTACAACCGGAACCCCGAGTTTAGCAGCCAGACTACCAACCTTAATGCTGATGCCGTCTTTTTTGGCAACATCCATCATGTTAAGCGCTACTATTACCGGTATTTTTAAATCGGCAACCTGGGTGTAGAGTAACAGGTTACGTTTTAAGTTTGAGGCATCCAAGATGACAACCACCAAATCAGGTGCCTGCTGGTTGCCTTTGTCGGCTAATACCGAAAAAACAATAGATTCGTCGCGGCTTTTGGGGTAGAGGCTGTAAGTACCCGGAAGGTCAATGATTTCGGCACGGCGGCCATCAGGCAGGTTGCAGTATCCGGTCTTTTTATCAACCGTAACACCCGGAAAGTTTCCAACTTTTTGGTTAAGGCCTGTAAGTAAGTTAAAAAGGGTTGATTTACCGGTATTGGGGTTTCCTACAAGCGCAACTCTAATCTCTGCCTTCAATGCAATTAATTACTGTAAAATAATGGTCGAAGCTTCTTGCTTACGTAAACTAAGCATATAACCGGAAACGTTAATGGCAATAGGATCACCCAGGGGCGCAACCCGCTCAATAACAATTTCCTCGCCCGGCAAGCAACCCATCTCCATCAACTTTAAGGACATTTCCAAATCGGTAAATTCCTTAATTACACCTTTTTTACCTATTTGTAATTGCGAAAGCTTTTTCATAAACCGAAAGCAAACATAGTGCTTATTTAAATCAAATCCAAATAAACACTGTGTTTGATTTCGGTAAAAAAATGCAGCTATTTCATGATTATAATTCCGCCCGGCGAATTAGCGTTTTGTGTGCCTACCCTTGATAATTTATAAATCAGCCTTAACGAAAAATATTGCCCAATGGTGTTAGTTTCGGTACGCGTGGTTACACCGGTGGCCGATAGCGACCGCTGTAAGGCCGCATTTTGATTAAGCAGATCAAAGCCGTTTAAGCCCAAAGTTAAGTTTTGCCCCTTAAGCAGGTAATGCTCTATACCTGCACTTAATAAGTACACCGAGGTATTATTGCTTACTGGTTTTCCGCGGTAAAGTGTTTGGGAAAGATCGCTGTAAATACGCCAGTTTTTAAATGGCTTTACACTGGCCGAGTAATAGTTGTTGATATTAAAGTACTGGCGGTCTGCCGCATGTTGGTAGGAGTTGCGCGCGTTGTTATACGAGGTGTAAGTTCTTAACGACAGTTGGTAAACATCTCGGTCCATACTTCCGCCTACACTCAAACCGGGCGAGAGGCGCAGCACTGCGTTTTTATTATTGTCTATGAAATTAACAGTACGATTCATATTACCATTAAAGCCTAAATTTAAACGCAAGCCTTTTATTTTAGTAGGCTTACCAACGTTGCCGCCTAAAAACAGCGTATAATTTCCGTCGGCATTTATCGGGCGCGAGGTAATCACCCCACCCTGATCGGTAAAGCTCTCGGTCGAAAACCCATTCCAGTAATAGTTAAAGTTGCTGTAAAAATTTAAGTAGTTATTGCTCTTCGGGTCGTATGTATTAAAGTTAATGTTGGCTACGGCCGACCTTGACATACCCAGGTCGGGGTTGCCCAACCGTTTGTAAGTAGTGTTTGCGGTATTTAAAAATGGCTGCAAGTCGGTTAAAGCCGGTAGGGTAGCATCAGCACGTATGTACAGCGAAAAGCTGGTGCCCGTTTTGGGGCGGTAGGATACACTGGCGTTGGGTACAAAAGCCCAATCATTACGCTCAATGCTGCCGCTCATGTTATTCACGTTACCTTTTAAACCCAGGTTAGATACCTTGGCATTCAGATTAACGGTTAGCTTGTCGCCTGCTTTATTAAGCCCTACGGAAGAGGAGTAATTGTAATTATTATTATTATATAAGCCACTGTACTGCGCCGCATATAAATCATAATTGCCGGTTACCGGATTGTAGTATAGTGTGTTCTGGTCTGTATTGTCATGCCGGTACTGTATGCTCTGGCTTATGGTAAAATTTAGTTTGCGGGCTTTATTAATCTGGCGCACGTGCGACACTACTCCGTTAATAGCATTGCTGCCGGTAGATTGGTCGGTATATAAGTTGCTCGTACTATCCTGGCGTAAGCCGCCGCTGCTATAGCGTGTGATGAGCGAGTTGTTAGTGTACTTGTTGCTATACGGGCTACCGCTTCCGGTAATAAAAACATTATAAGAGCCCTGGCCATTAGATAGCCGGTGGCTGATGCTCAGCTCGCCTGCAATTACCGGCGTACGTATGGTTTGATCAAGGTTTTGGCTGCCTTGGTTTTGAGGGCTGCTGGCGTAATTGGTGGTATTATAAATAACGCTGTTTAAACCACTGCGATAGCCGTATGAAATATTAGGACGTAACCGCAGGGTGGTTAAGCTATCCATTTTATATTCCAGGGTCATGTAAAGCCGGTAGCTGTTGTACTGGTTGTTACCTACACTGCGCTGGTTGGTAAGCAGGTTTTGAGCCGGATTTTCTAAGGCATCAGTCTGCATCAGGTTGTTAAAAGAAACTACAGATACCAGGCTGGCGTTAAACTTAACCTGATCTTTACTGCCCCACAAATCTGAATAATTTAAGCCGCCAGTATGGTTGGTTATCAGACCGCCGTTAACGCCCGAAAATATGCCGTTTACATTAGCCCGCCCGTTGCTGCCGATGTTTATCGTTGTATTACCATCGGCCGACCGGAAGGCATCAAACGTGTTGCCGCCGGTAAAGGCATTCAGGTCTTCCATCGAAAAGCCCGACTCGTTGATATTATTGCTTAAAAACAGGGCCGAAAACTGTTTCTGCTTGTCAAAACGGTTGATGTTGAACTGGCCTAAAAACCGGTCTGAATTACCCCCGGTGGCTGTGGCATTGCCAAACCAGCCTCTCTTTTTGTCTTCTTTCAGGGTAAGGTTCAGCACCTTTTCACGCTGGCCGTCATCAATGCCTGTGTTCTTGGTTTTCTCGGTTTTGTCGTCAATCAATTGCACTTTGGCTATGGCGTCAGCAGGCAGGTTTTTAGTAGCTGCTTTAGGGTCGTTACCAAAAAACTCTTTACCGTCTACATATACCTTGCTAATTTGCTGGCCCTGGGCGGTAACCTTACCATCTTTATCTACCTCTACGCCGGGGAGCTTTTTCAGTAACTGCTCCACATTATCATTAGGCTGCGTTTTAAAAGAACCGGCGTTAAACTCAACCGTATCCTTTTTAATCTTTACGGCTGCCTGCTGGCCTTCTACTTTTACGGCACTAAGCGATTTTACTTCGGCCTCCATATTAATTGTTCCTAAATCAACATTTGGGTTAGCAGCAGAGATGGTAAAGGGCATTACCTTGGCAGCCATACCCAATTGTTTTACTACCAATTTGTAGCTGCCTGCATTGATGTTAATGATGCTCAGGCGGCCGTCTTGGCCGGTGTTAGTATTGGTAAAGGTAGAGGAGTCGGTGGTTTTTATAACAGCAGCAACGGCAAATTCAACAGGTTCGCGGGTACTGGCGTTAACTATACGGGCTTTTATAGTGCCTTTTAACTGGGCGTAGCCTATGTGGAATATTAATGAAAAGGCAAGAGAAAGTATAAAGCAGCGTAAAGTGTGTTGCATATATGTGATTAAGATTAAGAGTTGAATAACTGATGTGTGGATTTGAGTGAGTGGCTCAATACACAAGAGTTAGCTTAATTTAATCACATGACGCGCTTGGTTATGAAACGTTGCGCTGTGGCGTATGATTTTTTAAATTATTTCCAAAATGAGGGCAGTTGCAGTCCTTTTTAAATATTCCGCACGATGTGAATGAAACTACGATGACCACCGCTACACTTGTCCATTTAATTTTTTTCATCACTTAAGGCTGTTACTAATAATAGTGTACTTAAAGTGGCCATACCCGCGCCTACGCTGTCGGCAAATAAATCATTCCATTCGCCGCTGCGCCACGTAAAAATATACAACTGCAATATTTCTATCAGGCCGCCAAATATAACCGCTATAACAAACACTTTTACGGCAGTAACCAGGCCGATGTTGCCGTTTTGTTTTACCAGCCCGAAATTAGCCAGCAAAGTGAACATAAAAAAGAACCCACAGTGCACAAGCTTATCAAAACCCGGAAAAAACAAAGGCGAGTGACTAACCTTGCCCATGCCGATATTGCACATCACTAAAACAAATAAAGCCCACCATAGGGTGGGCTTTTGATATTTGAACAGATGCGTCATTTAAGCGCCAACTAATGATTGATAATCATCTGCCGATAATAAACCTTCTGCATCTGCAGTATCGCTCAGGCGGACTTTAACCATCCAGCCGTCACCGTAAGGATCGGTGTTTACCAGTTCGGGCTGGCTATCCAGCAATGGGTTAATTTCTAAAACCGTAGCAGCTACCGGCATAAACAAGTCCGAAACTGTTTTTACAGCCTCAACCGTACCGAAAACTTCTTCTTTACTAACTTCCTGACCAACAGTGTTAATGTCAATATAAACAATGTCGCCTAATTCGCGCTGTGCAAACTCAGTAATACCGATATAGGCTTCGCTGCCTTCTGTTCTTACCCACTCGTGGTCTTTGGTGTATTTTAACTCTGCCGGAAAATTCATATCAAATTGTATTGGTGCCCAAAAATAACAAAACCTTTAAGTATAGCATAATATTAGCTTGCTTAAATGTACAGTCAACAAGTGAAACCAATTTGTATCAAGGTTGTTATGAACGTTAATCAACATTAAAAAAATTATACGCTATGAAAAAATTAAGTGCAGTGTTCATGATGGCGATAGCCGCCTTGTCATTCCAGTCATGCGGTGGCAACTCAAGTAACGACAGTAAAGAAATGGCCGACAGTGCTAATCATTCTAAAGACACCTCAACTAATGCTGCTGCAACAGGTGGTATTGCTGTGGAAACTGATGATTCGAAATTTGCTACCGAAGCTGCCAATGGTGGTATGGCCGAAGTTGAATTGGCTAAACTTGCCGAAACTAAAGCAACTAACCCTAAAGTAAAAGAATTTGCCTCAATGATGATTAAAGATCATACTAAAGCAAATGAGGAGTTAATGTCAATTGCCAAAACTAAAAATATCACTTTGCCTACTACTGTAGGTGCGGATGAGCAAAAAGTAATGGAAGATTTACAGAAAAAATCAGGTACTGATTTTGACAAAGCTTACGTAGATGCAATGGTAGATGACCATGACAAAGACGTTGATATGTTTGACAAAGCATCAAAAGATTTAAAAGATACTGAGTTAAAATCATTCGCAGTAAAAACACTGCCAACCTTAAAAATGCACCAGTCGGCTATCAAAGCTATTAAAGACGGCATGAAATAATCGCTCTTCGTGATTTCTAAAAAAGGGTCTGCTTCAAAAGCAGGCCCTTTTTTGTTTAGCCTGCTTAGTCGTCTTCATCAAACAGCCTTATTAAAACTTTTATTGTGCAAGAGATAGATAAACATTTATACTTGTATTATGTCATCACCTATTGTAACCGGTATATTATCTTTTGGTATGTCGGGGCGAATATTTCATGCGCCTTTTGTGCATGCGCATCCTGGCTTTAATTTTAAAGCTGTGCTGGAACGCAACCATAAAAAGGCAGCTGAGTTTTACCCTGATGTGGTTAGTTACAACGCCATCGAGGATTTACTAAATGACGATGAGATTGAGCTGGTGATTGTAAACACGCCTAATCATTTGCACTACGAACAGGCTAAGCAGGCATTACTGGCTGGTAAGCATGTACTGGTCGAAAAACCAGTAACGGCTACCTTAACGCAACTGATGGAGCTTTTTGATATTGCCAAGCAGCAAAACAAACAATTGCTGGTTTATCAGAACCGCCGATGGGACAGCGACTTTTTATCAGTTAAAGAGGTGATAGAAAGCGGTCGTTTAGGCGATTTGGTTGAAGCGCATTTTCGGTTTGACCGCTACAAGCCGGTATTAAGCCCCAAAGCATTTAAAGAAACTGCTGCCAATGAGGCCAGCGGACTGGTTTATGATTTAGGCCCGCATCTGTTAGACCAAGTGATCAGTCTGTTTGGGAAGCCGGTTGCGACACATAAGGTTATAGGCAAGCACCGGTATAGATCAGAAGTGCCCGACTATTTTAGTTACCAATTAAGTTACCCGCATCAGCTTACTGTTTATGTAACATCCAGTTTGCTGGTTGCCCAGCCTTTACCATCGTTTATAGTGCATGGCACCGCCGGAAGTTATATAAAAGATCGTTGTGATGTGCAGGAAGCGCAACTAGACCAAGGCGTAAAGCCAACTGATGAGCATTATGGGGTAGAGCCTGCTCATGGTGAAGGGCAGCTAATTACTATAGACGTTACCGGCAAAAAGCTGGTAGAAAAGATGCCTTCGTTAAAAGGTAATTATTTAAATTTATTTGAGGCTGTATATCAAACTATTGCAAACGGTGCGTTATACCCTATTACTGATGAACATATAGCCTGGCAGCTCGAACTGCTGGAACTGAAACATTAAATATTATGAAAAGAATACTGTTTTTTTTGAGTTTAATTGTCATAACTGTTGGTTGCACACGTGCTCAAAACAGTGGCAACATTCAAAATATTCCTGATTACCGTATACTAGATGCAGATAGTGTTTACCGCACACCTGCCAATCTAAAAAAGAACCAGCCAGTAATGATTGTTTATTTCTCGCCGGATTGCAGCCATTGCCAGCACTTAATGGATGAAATTAAGGGGCAGATGAAGAATTTTTCAAAAATACAAATCGTCATGGTATCGGCCGTAGATTACCGGATGATCAAAGGCTTTTATAAAGATTTTGGCATTTCGGCCTACCCTAATATCACGGTTGGAACCGAAGGTAATTCGTATAAGGTACTGCAATACTACAATGTAAAAACTACGCCTTATATTGCAATTTACAACCATCAGCACAAACTGCTGAAGGCTTACGAAAAAGCTCCAAAAATCGAAGATTTGGCGGCCATAGTTAAAAAGGCTTAAGTATTGCCAAGTGGTTGCTATATAGTAAGGTCTGCTGTTTACAGAAGTAATTATAATGTTAGGATGTAGCCGGTTATTCGTAATGAAAAAATTACCTCTATTAGCTAATCGTCAACAATAAAGTTACACGCTTACTAAAGGCAGCTACTGATAAAAACCTGATTTTTGCCGGATGAATTTTTCGGCAATATCAAGGGTTTTATTTTTGTTCTTCTTTTTAACGGTGTTAAGGGCCGGTGCGCAAACGGCCTCGCCTGCTGCCGGTGGCACAGTTACCGGTAAGTTGGTAGACGCTGCTACCAACCAACCGCTCGATTTTGCCAGTGTAAGCTTAACCAACAAAGCAGACAAAACCAACAAGGGTATACAAACCGATTTAAACGGAAATTTTAAAGTAGGGGGCCTCAAAGCAGGTACCTATTTGTTTAAAGCTACTTTTATAGGTTATCTTACATATACCAGAGATAGTATTCGAATTACTGCTGCCGGCAATACCATTAATCTGGGCAGCGTAAAAGTAAAAGCCGCCAAAGGCGTGCTTAAAGAAGTTGTGGTAACCGCGCAACGCAGCCAAATTAAGTTAAGTACCGATAAAAAAGTATTCAGTGTAGACCAAAGCCTGGTAAGCCAGGGTGGTTCGGCAACTGATTTGTTAACCAATGTGCCATCTGTGCAGGTAGATGTTGATGGTAATGTAAACCTGCGCGGCTCAAGCAACGTGCGGGTTTTAATTAATGGTAAGCCTTCTGCCATTTCGGGTGGTAGTGTGAGCGATATATTGCAATCTATCCCGGCCAGCGCTATCCAAAACATTGAGGTAATTACTAATCCTTCGTCTAAATATGATGCTGAGGGGCAATCGGGTATTATTAACATTGTGCTTAAGCGTAACGCGCAATTAGGTTTTAATGGTTCGGCTTCAGCTACCGTTGGTACGCAAAATACTTACAATGGTAGCTTAAACCTTGCTTATCAAACCTCTAAGGTTAATATTTTTGGTAACTACAGCTACCGCAAGGCTAATCGCGTTGGTAATGGTTATACCAATCGTATCACTTACCCGGGTACCGACTCGGCCCGCTACCAAAACCAGGAATCAGATCAAACCTTTAAGTTTAATTCGCATAACATCCGTACCGGTATAGATATTAACCTGAGCCCTAAAACGGTTTTAACATTATCTGATAATATCAACATCCGTAACCGCGATCGTTTTCAAAACGGTCTTACCAGTATTACCAGCCGCAATGTGCTCCTGCAGCAGCTAAGCCAAAATAATACATCTTATAACTCGGGTACCAACGTTGATCTTAATGCCGACTTTAGCCACAAATTTAAAAAGCAAGGGCAGGAGCTAACGGCTAATGTGGGTTACTCTACCGAAAAAGAGAACGGCGACGAATACTTAAATACGCTGTATAACTTTTATACCGGCACCCGTCGCGATAGTACTTTTAAACAAAACAACTTTACAGATCAAAAGCAGCGCAATCTTAATTTGCAGGCCGATTACACCATGCCTTTAGGTAAAGAAAGTAAACTGGAAGCTGGTTACCGTACTACTATCAATCGTAACGACAATGACTACCGTGCTTTTGTGCCGGGCAATAGCCTTACCGACCAATTTTTGTTTGACCCAACACGCTCAAATCATTTTATTTATAACGAGCAGGTTCATGCAGTTTATGGTAACTATCAGCGGCAATTTGGTAAGTTTGGTGTACAGGTAGGTGCCCGTTTGGAGGATGCCCACATCCGCACCCGTTTGGTTGATAGTGTACAGCAGTATAAACAAGATTATTTTAGGGTATACCCGAGTGTGTTTTTAAGCGATAAAATCACCGAAAATCAAACCTTGCAATTAAGCTATACCCGCCGTGTAACCCGTCCGCGCGATAGGCAGTTATCGCCTTTCCTGGATCGTAGCGACCCTTTAAACTATCAACAGGGTAATCCTAATTTGAGGCCTGAGGATACGCATGCTTTCGAGTTGAGCTATATCAATTACTGGCAGGCAGTAACCTTAACTTCGTCGTTATACTATCGTTATACCAACAATAGTATACAGCAAGTTAGAAAACCTATAAATACGCAACTTACCACAACCGTATTCCAAAATGTAGGATCAGCTGCCAATGCCGGATATGAACTGATTGCCAAAGTAACAGCCTCATCAAAGCTCGATTTAACAGGTAACGTCAATGTTTACTATCGTAACATCAAAGGTGATCCGGCCTTGTTTGTGCAGTCAACCTCGGGGTATGCTTTTAACGGTAACCTAACAGCCAATATTAAACCTGTTAAAAAGTTAGGTATACAGCTACGCGGCGATTATCAGGGTAAGCAGGTGATAGCTCAGGGCTATAGCAAAGCACTATACGGCTTGGATGGCGGTGTCCGTTATGATTTAACCAAAACCTTGAATGTAAGTGTTAATGCGCGCGACATATTTAACTCACGCAGGTTCGGTTCTATTATTGATAATACCGGAACGGCTATTCCTTATACTTCAGAGTCGTACCGTCGGTTTGCAACCCGCACTGTGATGTTTACGGTAGCTTACCGCTTTGGTGGCAGCAATGGCGAGCAAAAGCGCCAGAAACGTGACCAGGATAATGGCGGCGGCGGCAACCCCGATGACATGAATCCGGGTGGTGGTGCTAACATTAGATAATAGATAAAAGGTAAAACTAACAAGCCCGTTATAGTATCTATAACGGGCTTGTTAGTTTATAGAAATTAGTTATAAGGCTACTCTGCTGCTGTAAACTTTAAACAGCTTGGGCTATCTAATTGCACCTGAATTCCACTACTAGTTAAGTGACCATTGTTAGGGTTAATTTTAAAAACCACAATATTGTTGCTTTTTTGATTGGCTACCAGCAGGTACTTACCAGATGGGTCAATAACAAAGTTGCGCGGATGGTTACCCATGCTCGACTGGCGCTCTACAAAA
Organism: Mucilaginibacter sp. CSA2-8R; assembly: GCF_038806765.1. Lineage (NCBI taxonomy): Bacteria > Pseudomonadati > Bacteroidota > Sphingobacteriia > Sphingobacteriales > Sphingobacteriaceae > Mucilaginibacter > Mucilaginibacter sp. CSA2-8R. The sequence continues at coordinate 312,236 of NZ_CP152389.1, forward strand.
GTGAGTAAGCCGGTTTCCTGGTTAATGGCATATACAATAATTTCGTTGGCATCACCGCGGTTGGTGGCATATAAAAAGCGGCCATCCGGAGATACATGCATATCGGCACCGCCAATTTGCCCGGTAAAGCCATCAGGCAGCATGCTTACACTCTGCAGCTGTTTAGGCTGGCCATTATTGTAATTATAGGCAAAGATGTTGCCACCCATCTCTGTAATTACATACATATACTTCTTGTTAGCGCTAAAATCAATATGCCGTGGCCCCTCGCCGCCGGGTAAGCCGATCGCAGCCGGGGTGGATGGTGTAAGTGGTTGTGGCTGCGAAGCTTTATAACGGTAAATGTTCACTTTGTCGTTCCCCAGGTTACTGAACAGTAAATGTTTTTCATCCGGCGACAGCACTGCGGTGTGCACATGCGGTTTGTCCTGCCTTTGTTTATTAGGTCCTAAGCCCTGGTTAGGCTCCTGGATAATTTGCGAGGCCGGATTTAACGAACCATCTTTGTTTACCGGGAACACGTATAAATTTCCACCAGAGTAATTAGCGGTAAATACATTCTTCTGTTCTTTGTCAACCGAGATGTAACACGGGCCTGCGCCCGACACCTGTTTGTTAATCAACTCAATTTTACCCATCTTAGGCTCAAAGCTAAAGGCACTCACACCGCCTTTGCGGTCATCACCAATTTCATTAACCGAATAAACAAATTTGCGGTTAGGTGATATGCACAGATAAGAAGGGTTATCAACACCGGTAGTGCGGTTTAAATAGGCTAAACGGCCACTCTCGGTGTAAAAACGATAAACATATATACCATCGCTGCCATTACTGGTGTAAGTACCAATCAGTAAATCGAGCATTTTGGGTGGTTTGGGTTGTGCTGCCAGCAGGCCCGGCAACAGGCACAACAAAAAAAGTAGTTTTTTCATAGAACTCCAGTTAAGAAAATGCAAAGTAATAAAAAAGCCTTTCCTGTAAAGAAAAGGCTTTAAAAGTTATGTAAGTGGCGGGTAATGTTTAAAAGTCAAAGTAAAATTTCAGGGTTCTGCATTCCTGACGCTGTACTCTATACTCTAAAAAAAACTATACCTGCACCAGGTGTTTCAGTTGGATGATTTCTTTTTCGTCCAGATAGCGCCAGCGTCCGCGCGGTAAATCTTTTTTAGTAAGGTTGGCGTATATGGTACGATCCAGTTTTACTACCTCGTAACCCAGGTGTTCAAAAATACGGCGTACAATGCGGTTTTTACCACTATGTATTTGTATGCCTATTTCGCGTTTGCTGCCGCCTTGTACGTAGCTAACCGTGTCGGGCTTAATTAAGCCGTCTTCCAGCTCTAAACCGAAGCTTATTTTATTTAAATCGCCTTGCGTTAAGCTTTTGTTTAATTCTACCTGGTAAATTTTTGTAGTGTTATTACGCGGATGCGAAAGCTTATCGGCCAGTTCGCCATCGTTGGTCATTAACAGTAAACCGGTGGTATTGCGGTCCAGGCGGCCTACCGGGTAAATGCGTTCGCGACTGGCTTTTTCAACCAGGTGCATTACTGTACGGCGCTCCTGCGGATCGTCAGTAGTAGTAATATAGTCTTTGGGTTTATTTAATAATACATAAACCATTTTTTCGCGTTTCAGCGTCTCGCCATTGTAACGGATCACATCTTTGGCTGGGTCAACTTTATAACCTAACTCAGATATTACTTCGCCGTTTACCGACACTACACCTGCCGCAATCAGTTCGTCGGCCTTACGGCGCGAACAGATGCCTGCATTAGATATATAACGATTGAGCCTGATTAAGTGGTCGTCCTCTTTGGGAGTTTCGCTTTTTTTGCGGCCCCTTAAAACGCGGGTTGGGCGTTCTTCATTAAAATCGCGTTGCTCGCTGCTGCGTGATGAGCTGCGTTGCTCGTCGCGGTTACGGGGATTTTTGTTCTTAGCGTCCGGATTTTCGCTCCAGGTACGTGATGATGCAGTTGGCCGGCTGTATCTTTTTTCGCCGCCTTCGCTTTGTTCGTCGTTGCGTTTCTTAAAAGAATTTCCGCTTTTAAAGCCGCCTTCGCTGCGTTTAAATGGCCTGTCTCCTTCGGGTTTGCCAGTGTTACGCGAGGCAAAAGGTTTTCTTTCGCCACCTTCACTTTGCTCACCAGTACGTTTTCTAAATGAGCCATTGCCTTTAAAGCCACCTTCGCTGCTGCGTTTAAAAGTTCTGTCGCCACCCTCGCTCTGGCTGCCGCCGCGTGAGGCAAAAGGCTTTTTATCGCCCGATGCGCCGTAGCTTCTTTTAGGCCGCTCATCACTATTGAAGCTGCCGGTTGATGGTTTGCGCGATGCAGAATAAGGTCTTTTTTCAGAGTCGCTGCCAAAGCGTTTGCCCGATGCGCCGTCATCTGATTTTTTGAAACTCGAATTTGCATTGCGTGTGCGTGGAGAAGAGCTGTTGCGTGGTTGGTCGCCACTACCGGTACGCCTGCCGGCTGATTTGTTGGACTTGTCGTCGCGACTGTTCCCTGGTTTTTTGAATACCATATTTTGTTGTTAAAGCTTTAAAAGCGGGGAGCAAATGTACGAAAATTTGCTCATTAATAAAAAAAGTTTCCACATTAAAATCTGCGTTTACAGGCTGTAAATGTGCTGTTTTTGAAAGTTTTCAACATCGCGAAAAACACTAAGTGCATGTAAGTGTTTGATAATGTGAAATGTTTGTTACCTTTGCAAACACATCCTAGCCTATTTGTTGAACTAATTTTTATTGAATGATCAAAAATCACCTACTTACGTGCTCCGTAATGTGTGTGCTGTTTATCATCTCAAAGCTTTTTGTTTTTAGTGTTCCTGACAAAAAGCCATTGAAAAACAGTCCTGTTCTTTTTAACATATTTGAGGTTAAGAAAAGTACAGAAGAAACTGCCCCTCTCAACTTTGCCGATGAGGAGGTGCCTGTAAATAACGCTAAAGTAAAGCGTAAACTTGATTACTCTATCTGGAAGCATGGTTATGACGAGATGCACACAGACGAGCTACAGGCTAAAGCCAGTAAATGGTTCCCGGTTATTGAACCCATCTTGAGGCTTTATGGCATTCCCGAAGATTTTAAGTACATCCCGTTGCTTGAGTCAGGCTTTAAAAGCCATGCGCGTTCGCCGCGGGGGGCTGCCGGTATATGGCAGTTTATGCCTGCAACGGCCCGTGAGTATGGCCTTAAAGTGGGCCGCCATAAAGATGAGCGTTTAAACGCCCGTAAATCTACTATTGCTGCTTGCAAGTATCTTAAAGAGTTGTACAATAAATTTGACAACTGGACACTGGCTGCTGCGGCATTTAATGCCGGTGAAACGCGGGTGCAAAGAGCCATTAACCACAAAAACAAAGGCAATTACTTTTATATGCGCTTAAACCGCGAAACCGGTATGTACATTTACAAGCTGGTTGCCATGAAAGAGGTAATTGATTACCCTGTCGAAAATGGTTATGATGAGGTTTGGGCAAACATGAAACCGTCCGAAGTTTTGTCAGTAAACTAAAATATTTAGTAAATACGGAGCAAATCAGGCTGCCGTGCATTGTGCGCGGTGGCCTTTTTCGTATATTTGCATCTCTAATTGAGCTAATTACGGCGTTAACAAAACTAAGCTGTGCTTTACAAGTTTAATACTTGTTTCTAAATACAATATGAGCGAAAAAACTGTTGATCTGGGCGAACAAAGTGAAGTGGAAGTGTATGGTGCCCGGGTGCATAACTTAAAAAATATAGATGTTTCTTTTCCGCGCAACCAGCTGGTGGTTATTACCGGCCTGAGTGGCAGCGGCAAGTCGTCACTGGCATTTGATACTATTTATGCCGAAGGGCAGCGCCGTTATATGGAAACTTTTTCGGCCTACTCGCGCCAGTTTATGGGCGGCATGGAGCGGCCGGATGTAGATAAGGTATCGGGCCTAAGCCCGGTAATTGCCATTGAGCAAAAAACAACCAGCAAAAACCCAAGGTCTACTGTAGGTACCATTACCGAAATTTACGATTTTATGCGTTTGCTGTTTGCCCGTGCGGGTGAGGCTTACTCCTACATCAGCGGGCAAAAAATGGAGCGCATGAGTGAAGACCAGATTTTGCGCAACATTATGGAAAAGTTTGACGGCGAGCCGGTAAACATACTGGCGCCGGTAGTAAAAGGCCGTAAAGGTCATTACCGCGAACTTTTTGAAACTATACGTAAACAAGGCTATCTTAAAGTATACGTAGATGGCACTATTGTAGACGTAGAACCCAAAATGCAGTTAGACCGCTACAAGATACATGATATTGATATAGTGGTTGACCGTTTAGTGGTTACCGAAAAAGATAGCAAGCGGTTATATACCTCGGTGCAATCGGCCCTAAAAACAGCTAAAGGTATTATCCGGATTGCCGATAAGGACAATAATGTATCTTATTTCAGTAAGTTCTTGATGGACCCGGTTTCGGGGATATCATATGACGAGCCACAACCCAATACATTTTCATTCAACTCGCCTTATGGTGCCTGTGATAAATGCGATGGCTTAGGTTACATTTTCGTGGTTGATGAAAGCTCGGTAATTCCGAACCCGAAACTAAGCATTATGAACGGCGGTTTGGCGCCGATAGGTGAGTACCGCGAGACTTGGGTTTTCCAGGTATTGAAAGCGCTGGCAAAGAAGTACGAGTTTTCGTTATCGGTACCTATTGAGAAAATTCCGCGCGAAAAACTGGATATTATCCTCAATGGTTCGCACGAAATTATTACTGTAGCGGTAGAGTACAATAAATGGAATGTACAAAGCTATCAGGTAACGTTCGACGGCATCATTCGTATGCTCGAGGAGCAGCAGGAGCGCAAGAGCGAAGAAATATCTGATGATATGGAAGCTTATCGTGTATTAAAAACCTGCCCGGTGTGCGACGGCGCGCGTTTAAAGAAAGAATCGCTCCATTTTAAGGTTGATCAAAAGAATATTTTTGAGCTGGCCTGTATGGATATCCGTACCCTTCAAGATTGGTTCACTAACCTGGAAGAGCGCCTTAACGAGCGCCAGAATGTTATCGCTCGCGAAATTTTGAAAGAGATTCGTGCCCGCATTGGCTTTTTGCTGGATGTGGGTTTGAGCTACCTGACCTTAGACCGTACCGCACGTACCTTATCGGGTGGCGAGGCACAGCGTATCCGTTTGGCTACGCAAATTGGCTCGCAATTGATGAACGTGATGTACATTTTAGATGAGCCAAGTATCGGGTTGCACCAGCGCGATAACGACCGTCTGATTAAAGCTCTAAAAAACCTGCGCGACTTAGGCAACACCGTTTTGGTGGTTGAGCACGATAAAGACATGATACTGGAGGCAGACTATGTAATTGACATGGGCCCGGCAGCCGGTGTGCATGGCGGACAAGTAGTGGCCGAAGGTACACCACAGCAATTGATGAGCAAGCATACGCTTACCACATCATATATTAATGGAGAGCGCGAAATTGCTATTCCTAAAAAGCGGCGCAAGGGTAACGGCAAATCGTTAACGCTAAAAAAAGCAACTGGCCATAACCTTAAAAAGGTGACGGTCGAGTTTCCGTTAGGTAAACTCATTGGTATTACCGGGGTATCGGGCAGCGGTAAATCCAGCCTGATTACCGAAACTCTGTATCCTATCTTGAATCATCATTTTTTCAGGGCTAAAAAGCATCCTTTGCCTTATGATAAAATTGAAGGGCTGGAAAATATTGATAAGGTGATTGAGATAGACCAAACACCTATCGGCCGTACACCGCGCTCCAACCCAGCTACGTATACCGGTGTTTTCTCCGATATCAGAGCACTGTATGTGCAATTACCCGAATCTAAAATACGGGGATATAAACCCGGCCGCTTCTCATTTAACGTTAAAGGCGGCCGTTGCGAAACCTGCCAGGGTGCAGGCATGAAGGTAATTGAAATGAACTTTTTACCTGATGTACAAGTGCCTTGCGAAGAATGCGGCGGCAAACGTTATAACCGCGAAACACTGGAAGTGCGTTATCGTGGTAAATCCATCAGTGATGTACTTGACATGAGCATTGAGGATGCGACTGCTTTTTTTGAGCATATTCCATCCATTTACCGCAAAGTAAGAACTTTGAATGATGTAGGTTTGGGTTATATCACTTTAGGGCAATCATCATTAACCTTATCAGGTGGTGAGGCACAGCGTGTTAAACTGGCTACCGAGTTATCTAAAAAAGATACCGGCAACACCTTCTATATTTTAGATGAGCCTACCACCGGTTTGCATTTTGAGGATATCAACGTGTTGTTGGGCGTATTGCAACAACTGGTTGATAAAGGCAACACCGTGCTGGTAATTGAGCATAACCTGGATGTAATTAAAGTAGTTGACCACGTGATTGACCTGGGGCCTGAAGGCGGCTCGGGTGGTGGCCAGATTTTATACAAAGGCACGCCCGAAGGTTTATGTAAAGTAAAAGAAAGCTTTACCGGTCAGTTTTTGGCTAAAGAAATGGCGCTGATTCCGGTTCAGGTGTAAATTAAAATCATGATTATATATAAAAGAGGCGCAAATTTGCGCCTCTTTTTTTGTGCTGTTTATAGCAATTAATTTCTTCAAAAATCAACTAAATTCATTCGGTTAGGTGATACAAACAAATGGTAGTATTCAGAGTAAAAGATTATAATTATATGCGTATTATATTAATCGTTTGCAGCATATGTCCGGTTTGTTTTTTTCTGATCGCTAACTACTTCGAGCAAAATTATCTTTTGGCATTTTTAATTACCATAGTTATATTTTCTATTGTTTTTACAGTCTTTGTTTTATACTTGAGGAGAAAAGAAAATGAATATTTGATAACTGCGGATGATGAAAAAGTTTCATTCTTGAAAAACAGTAGTTATCAGTGGAGTGAAATAGCAAGCATTAATTCTTTTTCCGAAGGGTTTGGCAGGTCTCGAGCCGACTACGTCAGGATACTTTTGATTAATGGAAAAATTCTGAATATTGAAGTTGCCAATTGCGATTATGAAAATCAGGATATCACCCGTAAGCTTAAAGAAATCGGAAAGTTAGGCTGAATGTTAATCCTGAAAACAAAACTCTATACCTGTTCCTTAACCTTTACATGTTACCCTTATTAACTGCCGCTCAAATTCGCGAGGCGGATGCACATACTATCGCTACCGAAGCTGTATCATCTATTGATTTGATGGAGCGGGCCTCCAAAGCGTGGGTGAGTTGGTTTATCAATCATTTTCAGGACAAGCGGCAAAGCATAACGGTGTATTGTGGTACCGGTAACAACGGTGGGGATGGTTTGGCCATTGCCCGTTTGCTGAGCGAACATGGTTACCAGCAACTCAATGTGAAAATTGCACGCTTTTCCGAAAAGTTTTCTGATGATTTTACAACCAATCGTCAACGTTTACAACCACTGTCTATCCCGGTACGGGAGTTACCTGCCGGCTATCAAACCCTTACCGAAAACAGCGACATTATTATTGATGCCTTGTTAGGCAGCGGTTTAAATAAACCTTTAAGCGGAGATTTTGATAGGTTAGTCACCTACCTGAATAGCCTCAATAAAACAGTAGTTGCTGTTGACGTACCCACCGGCATTTTTACGGAGGGCGACATAGAAGAAGAGAGCACGATATTGAAAGCCGACCTGGTCATTACCTTTCAGCAACCTAAGATTAACTTTTTACTGCCTGAGTCCGGTGATTATATAATGTGTTGGGAAACTGTAAATATTGGGTTAAACGAGGATTTTATCCAATCATTGCAGTCTCCTTATCAATGGGTTGAGGAGCGTGATATTAAAAAAATGCTGATACCCCGCAAGCGATTTAGCAATAAAGGTACTTATGGGCATGCATTATTGATAGCTGGCCAGGCAAAAACCATGGGAGCTGCTTTGCTATGTTCTTCAGCCTGTGTATATGCAGGTGCCGGTTTAACTACCGCTTGCATCCCCGAAAGCGGGCTGACAGCGCTTAACAGCTACCAGGCAGAAGTAATGGCCATTGTGAGGCGCGAGTATGAACTGCCTGATCTGGAATTGAGCAAGTTTACCACCCTTGGTATTGGCCCTGGCTTAGGCAAAAATGAAGATGCTTTGGCTTTGTTACAATACATATTAAATGAGTACGACAAACCTATAGTGGTAGATGCCGATGCATTAAATTTGCTTGCGGCACATCCACGCTTGCTTGAGCAATTGCCAGCCGGTAGTATATTAACACCTCACATGAAAGAGTTTGACCGTCTGTTTGGCGAGCACAAAACCTGGTGGCAACGCTTGCAAACCTTAAAGCAAAAGGCGCAAGAGTTAAATATTTGTATCGTACTTAAAAACGCTTACACTATAACAGCTACACCCAGCGGTATACTTTACTTTAACAGCAGCAGTAACGCTGCTATGGCTACCGGTGGTATGGGCGATGTACTGACAGGAATAATAACAGCACTATTAGCGCAAAAATACTCACCTGAAGAGGCTTGTTTAATAGGGGTATTTTTACATGGTAAAGCAGGGGATGAATTGGCATTACCCAACCGCTTACAGGTGGTGCTGCCCGGACAAGTGGCTGCCCGTGTACCAGTCAGTATAGCAAGGTTGGTTTAAAAATAATAGGTCTGTTGTATTTGTAAACAGACCTATTATTATTAACTGACCTTATAAAGAACAACAAATACTAATTAAAGTAATGATAAGACGCAGCAGTTGGCTAAACGTTACACAAAATCTAAAATTTTTATAATCTAAATCATACATGGAGGCTAAACTGGATGGCGTCTTTGCACAAAGCTGGGAAAAGTTGCAACAGGCAAAGCAAGGAAAGGCAGGCAGCAGATATATAACTGTCTGTAACTTTGCCAAAGGTTACCCCAATGCTTACACGGTAGTTTTACGCGAGGCGTTACCTAATGAGAATCAGATCATTTTTCATACTGATATACGGTCCGAAAAGGTTAACGAGATTAAAAGTAATTCAAGTATTACCATCGTTTATTATGACGATGCCGACTATATCCAGATTATATTAAAAGCTGAAGCTACAATTCATTACCAGGATGATATTGCCAGGCAGCAATGGCAGCAAAGCGGATTTAAAAGCAGGCGTAACTACCTCACCCAGCAAGCACCTTCATCTCCATTGAACGAAGAAGGTAACGGCTTAGAATATCTGGGTGATAAAAAATTCGACGACAATGATGCGTCAGGGTATGAAAACTTTGCAGTAGTTGTTCTTACTATAAATTTCCTGGAGTATCTGCAGCTAAACAAAGAAGGTAATCGCAGAGCCCGTTTTAAAGTGGACCAAAAAAATATTTGGATGGGGGAGTGGGTTACTCCATAATGATGGCCGGATAATTAAAGGCTCGCCATAACCACCATTTGGTCCATGGTAGGGTTTATACTACCGCCACGAGGTTCGATAGTTACGGCAAATGCTTGCGCAATAGCAATATCCTTCATCTCTTTCATATTGGCAGAATCGGCTGGTAATTTGTCAAAAACACCTAAATCTACCGGTTTGCCATTGGCAATAGCCCAAAGCTGATACTGATGACCGGAGTCTGTTTGTGGTAATTTGGCATCATGCATATCTACCATTACCTTTTTTCGCTTAGGGTTCCAGGCTACAGTAAGGACCGAAGTTGGCGCCTTGGTAGTACCTTTTAAACGGACAAACTGAAAAGCTGGATCACGGTAAACATTCAGTTCATTATCCATCAAATTTACTTGTCGCGAATATTTTTGTTCGCTCAATCGCAAACTTAACAACTGATCTTGCGACTGATCAAGCTTTTTATATACAACACTTAAAGCGCCTAAACTTACACAAAGTAAAAGCAGGCTTGCAGCAAAGGCATATTTATAAAAAATGCTAACAGTAGGTTTACCCGGAGTATTTAATGGTATAACAGCAGCTTCGCGACTGTTAGGTTTGAAATTGCGGTCGTCCGCAAAATTGGTAAGCAAACTATTTAATACGCGGTTACGCAAATCCTCAGTAGGCTCAATAGAATTGGCATCAGCATACATAGTCATCGCTTGTTCAATATCGTAAAGCTCGGCTTTTACAGCAGCATGTTTAGCAGCCATATCTTCCACTTGCAACCTTTCTTCCGGGCTTAACTCGCCCAAAACATAAAGTTCCAAAACTCCCGATTCAATATATGCCTTAACGTCTTCCAATGTTAATTAAAATGTTTACGTAATTGCTGTATAGCTGTGCGTAAGCGCGTTTTAATAGTGCCCAACGGCATACCTAGCTCTTCTGCAGCTTCGGTATGTGTATAACCTTTGAAGTAAATTAGATCAAGTATTGATTTTTGCTCAGGTTTTAGCGTATTAACCAACTCTTTCACTCCCAACAACTCAGGTTTGTACACCGTATTATTATGCGTGTCAATGTAACCTACGTTGTTTTCAATCTCCTGGTTTTTATTTTGGTTCTTAAAATCTTTAGATCTTAATTTGTCAATAGCCAGGTTACGGGAAATGTTAATCATCCAGGTAAAAAGACGGCCTTTATCAACATTATAGGATGATGATGAATGCCAAATTTTTACAAAGGCTTCCTGAAGTATATCTTCGGCAGTAGTAGTGTCATTAACTATCCTGAAGATTACGCCATACAACGAAGCCGAATACATATCGTATAAAGCTTCTGCAGCGCGTTTTTCATGGCGCTGCAAGGCGGAAACCAGTTCCTCTTCAGTTAGTGATAGTTTATGCTTTTTGCCCAAAATGTGGTAAGTATCTAAATATTAGAGCACAACACTATAAATCAAACAAATGTTTTTCGGCATGATAAGAAGACCGAACCAGCGGTCCGCTTTCTACATATTTAAAGCCCATTTGCAGACCAACTTCTTTATAATAAGCAAACTGATCAGGTGTAACCCAATCAATTACCGGATGATGGCTACGTGTAGGCTGCAGATATTGGCCCAAAGTTAAAATATTTACACCGGCATCGTAAAGATCTTGCATGGCTTCAAGCACATCCTCTTCCTGTTCGCCCAAACCCAGCATAATACCCGATTTAGTACGCAAGCCTGCGGCTGCTATCTGGCGCAGGCATTCTAAGCTGCGATCATACTTAGCCTGTATACGAACCTCGCGGGTTAAGCGGCGTACAGTTTCCAGGTTGTGCGATACAACTTCCGGCCGAACAGCCAGCACACGCGCCAAGTTATCCCAGTTGCCTTTAAAGTCGGGCAGTAGCGTTTCTAAAGTAGTTTCAGGGCTTTCGCGACGGATAGCATTAATAGTTTCGGCCCAAATAATAGAACCACCATCTTTTAAATCATCACGATCAACTGAGGTAATAACACAATGCTTTACCTGCATCAATTTTACTGATGTGGCTACACGATTAGGTTCATCCAGGTCAACCGCTAATGGCCGGCCGGTAGCAACCGCACAAAATGAGCACGAGCGGGTACAGATGTTACCTAATATCATAAAAGTTGCTGTACCGGCACCCCAGCACTCACCCATATTGGGGCAATTACCACTCTCACATATCGTATGCAACTTATGTGTATCAACCAAGCTGCGCACATGAGCATACTCTTTACCTACAGGAAGTTTAACTCGTAACCAATCAGGCTTACGTTGTACCTGGTTAGCAGGAATTACCGGCAAATCAATCATAAAACAAATTTAGGTAATTTAGATTAGATGTAAGAACCAAGCCCTAACAAACCGCCTTCAAATTATCCCGAATGACAGCAAAATTCAAAAGTCTTGAATGCTACCTGATTCCTGGCTCTTTGTTCCTGGCTCCACAAACTTATTGCACCATCTCGAGCGTTTCGTCTACAGAAATGCCACCGTGCGACTGATCAAGGATGCATTCGCCATTTTTAATGAGCAGCAATTGAGGCGACTCGTGATTGATCTGAAAGTCTTCGGCAACTTTGTTAGAAATGTCCCGGTGCTTAATTAAATCTAAAAAGTATAAAGGAAGGTTTTCTGGCAGTTGTTCCCAGTCTAACTCAAAACGGCGTTTAGCCATCATGCTTATAGAACAGCGGGTGCTGTGTTTAAAAATGATGCTGTAACCAGGCTGCTGCTTAATCTCATCTAACTGATTCGCCTTATCCAACGCTATCCAATTCATATAGGAAGAAATATATTTTTAACAAAAATACATTTATAAGCGCAATACGTTTTATGTACGAATGTAAAATGACAATTTGATGTTAGCGGCTACGGCGAGGGTATGAGCCGTATGCTGGGCACAGTTTGTTAGAGCAAGAAGCAAAGGTGCTTAACAAAGCCGCCAAAAAACCGATATAAATAATTTTTTTCATGTTAATAATTATTAAAAATTACAACCGGTTAGTTTTTTAGTTGCTGAGCCATATCAGCCATCTTAATAGCGGTTACCGCTGCTTCAACGCCTTTGTTGCCATGCTTGCCCCCGGCCCGGTCTGCTGCCTGCTGCTGGGTATCGGTAGTAAGCACACCGAAAATCACAGGTTTGGTATGTTTTATACTTACGTTGCTTATACCGTTAGCTACAGCATCGCATATAAAATCAAAGTGGCGGGTTTCGCCTTGTATCACACAACCCAGGCATATTACAGCGTCAAGGTGTTTGTTGCTCAACAGCAAATCTGCACCCGCAATCAGCTCAAAACTGCCGGCAACCGAATAGGTTAGAATGTTATCGGTTAAAGCACCATGCTCAATAAGACTTTGGTAAGCTCCCTCGTACATGGCACCGGTAATTTGCGCATTCCACTCGGCAACCACAATACCAAAGCGGTAAGGCGCAGCCGACGGAACAGTCGTATTCGAAAAATCAGACAGGTTTTTAAGCTGGGTAGCCATACCAGTGGTGTTTAATTAACAGGTTATAAATTTTCAATTAACGAATTATACGTAACCTGGCAATTATTGTTTTGCTTCGGCACGTGCAATGTAAGCGTCAATGTTTTGAGCCTCAGCACTTGCAGGGTAATCTGTTTTTATTTTCTGGTAGGTTTCTAAAGCGCTTTTGCTGTCATTGCGAGCTTCATAAACTAGGCCTAATTTTTTTAAATAAAAAGGCGATAAAAATTTATTGCTGGCTTTATCGGCTGCTTTCTTAAAGTAAGTTTCGGCTTTTTCGTAATCTTTTAATTCAACATAAGCATCGCCAGTGCTTCCTAAAGCTTCGGCAGCAACCATATTGTCATCACCTCTAAAGTTATTCAGGTCATCAATAGCCTTACGGTATTCGCCTTTGTTTAAGTAAGCAGTACCGGCATAGTAATAAGCCAGGTTAGCAGCTTTGGTGTTGCTGTAATCGTTAATAATTTTTTCAAAGCCCGGGTAGCTGGCATCGCCTTTTAATGCTTTGTCCCACTCTTTTTTACCCCAGTACTCCTGGGCAACATACATTTGGTTGGCAGCCTCGGTTTCGCGCGGAGCCAGGTATAATTTCTGGTAGGCAATATATACGGCAATTAATGCAATAATGGCAGCACCAATAAATAACAGGCTTTTTTGATTCTCTCTAACAAAGCCACCTGTTGGTACTACGGTCTTCTGTTCTGTTGCAACATTGGCATTCACTTCCGTCTTTGACATTTCTATGCTAAAATTAAGTTTGCAAAAATAGGTTATTTTAAAAATTTTATCAACATCTAAAACAATAAATAAAAGGCTTTAATTTTAAAGTTAGTCACTTTACAAAAACCTGTAACGTATTGCTACCTTTGAACCCGCCCTATGTATTTGCAGCATCTATCTGTTATTAACTTTAAAAACTATGCCGAGGCCGAACTGGCTTTTAGCGATGGTGTAAATGTGTTTACAGGTAACAATGGCGCAGGCAAAACCAACTTGCTTGATGCCATACATTATTTGTCGTTATGTAAAAGTTACTTCAACACCATAGATAGCCAGCAAATAAAGCAGGGAACTGATTTTTTTATCATCAACGGTACGTTTGAGCGTAATGATGCGCACGAAACTGTAGCCTGCTCGGTAAAGCGTAATCAAAAAAAACTATTCAGGCGCAATAAAAAGGACTACCCGCGTTTGGCAGATCATATAGGTTTGTTCCCGCTGGTGATGGTGTCTCCTTATGATGTAAGCATCATTATGGAGGGGAGCGAAGAGCGGCGCAAGTTTGTGGATAACGTAATCTCGCAAACCGACAACCGGTACCTGGATGAGCTGATTACTTATAACAAAATACTGTCTAACCGGAATGCGCTGCTTAAAAGCATAGCCGAAACCGGCCGGTTTGACCCGGGTTTGCTGGAAGTGCTTGATGAGCAACTGGTAGCGTCGGGCACCCGTATCTTCGAAAAGCGTAAAGACTTTATGGAAAGTTTTACGGGCATCTTTAACCAGTACTACCAATTTTTAACAGATGACGTTGAAAAGGTGGCTATGGTATACGAGTCGCAGTTACTGCACGAAGGCTTTGCCGCTCTGCTCAATAAATCTACCGGGAAAGATCGTGTGCTGGAGCGTACCACAACCGGTATCCACCGTGATGATTTGCTTTTTAGCATACACCAGATGCCGCTTAAAAAGTTTGGTTCGCAGGGGCAGCAAAAATCTTTTTTAATTGCTTTAAAACTGGCCCAGTATAGCTACCTGCAGCAGCAAAAAGGATTTAAACCTTTGTTGTTACTGGATGATATTTTTGATAAATTAGATGAACATCGCATTACTAAGCTGATGCAATTGGTATCTAACCACGAGTTTGGTCAGGTATTTATTACGGATACCAGTGCCGGCAGGGTAACACAAATTTTTAACCGCATCAATGTAGCATTTAAACTGTTTGATGTACAACAGGGTGAGGTTAGCCCCATATAAATAAACTTCTAATCATTATTTTATTATGCGTAAGGCTAACGACAAAACCATGAAACAGGCCATTGAGCAAATGCTTAATGTTTACAAAATTAAGCGTCGGTTTGATGAAACAGGCATTATTGCTGCCTGGCCCGATATTGTAGGCAAGCCTGTGGCCAACCGCACCAGCGAAATATTTATCAACAATAAAAAGCTGTTTTTGCGTATCGAATCATCCGTAGTGAAAAATGAATTGATGATTATACGCTCGCAGATTATGGAAAAAATTAACAGCGAAGCCGGCGATACTTTGGTGGAAGAGATTATATTTTTATAAACTAAGTTTAGTTTTGATTTTAAAGCCAGCTGGTACAAAGCAGTTGGCTTTTTCATGCCTTGATATTTTAAGATATTATAGTATTTTGCGTAGTTAACACACTGCGTGTAAGTGAGCCGGGAGATTAGTGTTTATTGATTATTCGCGCAGCAATACGTCGAACTAATTTATAAATCATGAAAAATAAGATCCTGTTTGTTGTTTGTCTTTTATTTGGGCTTATGTTTATTAACGCCGGGCTAAACAAGTTTTTCAACTACATGCCCATGCCTAAAGACATGCCTGCCAGTATGCAAAAGTTAATGGCTGCCTTTATGCAAATAGGCTGGCTCATTCCGCTGGTAGGTTTTGTAGAGGTAGTTGGCGGAGTGTTGGTTATTTTTAATAAATACCGTGCTTTGGGAGCCATTATGATTTTGCCGGTTATGGTCGGAATACTTTTGGTTAACATCTTTAACGCACCTTCGGGCTTACCTTTAGCTTTGGTGCTGCTGGCTATCAATATCTGGATGATTATTGATAATTATAAAAAATACCTGCCAATGGTTAGTGCAACAACGATCTAAACAATACATGATATTATGGAAGAAAATAGTTCTGTTAAAATTACTATAACGGCTACCGTTAAAGCTAACCCCGAAAAGGTTTGGGAGTTTTGGACAAAGCCAGAACACATTACACAATGGAATAATGCATCAGATGATTGGCATACGCCGTTTGCCGAAAATGACTTAACTGCCGGAGGCGAATTTAAAGCGCGAATGGAAGCTAAAGATGGCAGTGTGGGGTTTGACTTTGGCGGTGTATACGATGAAGTGATACTTCACCAATTGATTAGTTATACCATAGGCGACGGAAGAAAAGTACGGATTACCTTTGCCAACAAAGGTATGGAAACTGAAATAACAGAAACATTTGAAGCCGAAAATCAAAACCCGGCAGAGATGCAACGGGCTGGTTGGCAGGCTATCTTAAACAACTTTAAGCAATACGCCGAAAGTCACTAAAAGGATACGGTATTTTAATCAAAAAGCCATCAGTAAAGCTATTTAAGTAACAGCAATATTGATGGCTTTTTTATTTAATGAGCCTTTTGGGCTGCATCAGTTCGGTATTAAAATTTCTCGAATGCTGAGAAATAGAAGCTTCCTTCGATAGCTGCGTTCTCGTCAGAATCTGAACCGTGAACTGCATTGGCTTCGATAGACTCGGCAAATAACTGACGGATAGTACCGGCTTCAGCTTTAGATGGGTCGGTAGCGCCAATAAGCGTACGGAAATCAGCAACAGCGTTGTCTTTCTCCAGTATAGCAGCTACGATAGGGCCAGAAGACATAAAGCTAACTAAGCCATTGTAAAAAGGGCGTTCTTTGTGAACAGCATAAAACTCGCCTGCTTTTTCGGCAGTAAGTTTAGTGTATTTCATTGCTGTGATTTTGAAGCCACCTTTAACAATGTGATCTAAAATAGCACCGATGTGACCGTTGCGAACTGCATCGGGCTTAATCATGGTGAAAGTTTTGTTGTTTTCCATGTTTGCGTTAAAATTGGCGCAAAAGTAAAGGTTTGTTATTGAAACTTAAAGCTTTTTGTACAATTTGCATCACTTGTAATTCATTAATTTATTTAAATTTGCATCTTCTTTTGTTGTTGATGTTAGATATATCCGCGCTTAGCCAGCTTTTAAACCAGCCCCGAAAAATAGTTATTACTACCCATCATAAGCCTGATGGCGATGCTATGGGTTCGTCGCTCGGTTTATACAACTATTTAATACAGCAAGGCCATCATGCTAAAGTAGTTAGCCCTACCGATTACCCGGAGTTTTTATGGTGGATGCCCGGCAACGAAGAAGTGATTATTTACACTGAGCAAAAAGAGCAGGCTGCCCAGTTAGTAGCCGAAGCTGAGCTGATATTTTGTCTTGATTTCAATACCCTTACCCGTATTAATGAGTTAGGCGAACTGGTACGCCAAAGCAGCGCCGTAAAGGTGATGATTGATCATCACCTGGAGCCGGAAGATTTTGATGATTACCGTTACTGGAACATCAATGCCTGTGCTACTGCGCAATTGGTATACAGTTTTATAACCGACGAGCTGAAACGCCCCGACCTGATTAATGTCGATGTTGCCACCTGTTTGTACACCGGCATCATGACAGATTCAGGTTCTTTCAGGTTTCCAAATACTACCGCTGCGGTGCACCGTATTGTGGCCAGTTTAATTGAGGCCGGTGCTGTAAACTGGCGCATTCACGAACTGGTATACAGTAGTTCGTCCGAAAACCGCCTGCGTTTTTTAGGACATTGCTTAACTAATAAACTCGAGGTTTTAGCTGAATACAATACGGCCATCATCAGCGTAACCCATCAGGACTTGCAGAAGTTTAACATCATTACCGGCGATACCGAAGGGATTGTAAATTACGCATTATCCATAACCGGTATACGCCTGGCCGCCTTTATTGTGGAACGCCCTGACAGAGTAAAGCTATCATTACGCTCAAAAGGGGAGTTTCCGGCTAACGAGATTTGTAAAAAATATTTTAGCGGTGGCGGTCATCGCAATGCCGCAGGCGGTCATTCAGAGGAGTCGCTGCAGCAAGTTATTGAGAAAATTAAACATATATTACCCGAATACAAAACACTATTAGTACAATAAAAAAATGAAAAAAAACTTTCTGTTTTTGGCTGTAGCAGCGATTGGTTTTGCCAGCTGTAACAGCGGATTTAAAAAGAGCGATGGCGGCCTGCTATATAATATTCATGAAGACAAAGAAGGCGCTAACATTAAAGCTGGCGACTTTGTAGTCATGAACCTGGTTGTTAAAAACGATGCCGACTCAGTTTTAAACAATAGCTATGACCAGGGCATGCCGGTAATTACTGCCGTACCACAGCCACAATACAAAGGCGATGTGGTTAACGGTATCTTGTTGTTAAGCCAGGGCGATAGTGCTACTATCCGGGTTAATATTGACTCGGCAAAAGCTGGTAACCACATCCCTAAAGATTTTAAAGGTAAATACTTAACTTACCAGGTTAAAATCGAAAAAGTGATAGCCAAAGGTAAACTGAGTGATCAGGTTTTTCAGGGCCGTGTAACCGAATTATTTAAGACCGAAACTGCTAAAATGGAAAAAGCAGAGCCCGGGAAAATCCAAAAATACCTGGATGATAATAAACTGAAAGCTACTAAAACTGCTTCGGGTTTATACTATGTAATTACTAAAGAAGGATCAGGTCCTAAAATTGGTAAAGCCGATAGCGCAGTGGTTAACTATACCGGTAAATTAATTGGTGGTAAAATATTTGATACCAGCATTAAAGAGGTAGCCCAGGCAAACAAAGGTCTTTACAACGCTATGCGCCCGTACAAGCCTATCCGTATTGCAGTGGGTGTGGGTTCTGTTATTCCAGGTTGGGATGAAGGCTTACAGTTATTAAACAAAGGTTCGAAAGCTACTTTTGTTATACCGTCAAAACTGGCTTACGGTCAGCAGGGAGCAGGTCCAATTCCGCCGTTTACGCCAATTGTGTTTGAAGTAGAACTGATTGACATTGTGCATCCTGATCCTAATGCACCAAAGCCAGCAGCGTTGCCGCAAATGCCTATGCAACAGCCAGCTTCTAAATAATTAAATATTTTTACGGCCTTCTTAGTTTGCTAAGGAGGCCTTTTGCTATGTGATGAAAAAGTATTTCGTATTATCTGTATTAGGTTTATTAGCGGCAGGCCAAAGCTTTGCACAAACTGGCTTTACCAAAACTCCTAAAGGCGCCCTTTATAATATTGTTAAGCCCGGTAACGGTGCTAAAGTAAAAGTGGGCGATGTAATTACCTTCCAGTTTACCCAAAAAAACGACCGCGACTCGTTGTTAGGAAGTTCATATAAAATGGGGCAACCTGCCAAAGTACAGGTACAACCTTCTAAGAGCGTAGCCGATTTAATGGAGGTTTTCTCTTTGCTGAGCGTAAATGACAGCGTACTGGTGCGTGTACCTACCGATTCGATATTTGCAGGACACGAAGAGAGCCGCCCGGCGTTTTTACCTAAAAGCAGCTATCTGAATTTTGGTATCAAAATTCAAAAAATCCAGACAATGGATGAGGCTATGGCCGAGCGAACTGCCGCAATGGAAAAACAGCGCACCGAACAGGCTGCTTTAGCCGAAAAAATGCGTACTGCGGAGGTACCGTCAATTACAGCTTTTATTGCTGATAAAAAGCTTACTCCGGTAACTACAGCTTCTGGTTTAAAGTATATTGTCACTGCACCTGGAACGGGCCGTAAGCCAAAGCCCTTTGACACTGTTATGGTGAATTACGTTGGCCATACGCTGGATGGCAAAGTATTTGACTCGAGCATTGCCGAGGTAGCTCAATCGGCTGGTTTACAGCAGCCCGGCCGTAATTATGAACCCATTAAGTTTGTAGTTGGCGGGGGGCAGGTTATCCCGGGTTGGGATGAAGGTTTATTGCTGCTGAACGAGGGTTCGAAAGCAACGTTTATCATTCCATCCAAGTTAGCTTATGGCGAGCGTGGGGCCGGTGATGATATCAAGCCTTATAGCCCTTTATGGTTTGATGTGGAGTTGGTAAAAGTGATTGCAGGTAAAGGTAAGCCAGTCACACCAGCGGTTGCTGCAGGCAAAAAAGCAGCGCCAAAAAAAGCCGGTGCTAAAAAGCCGGCGGTTAAGAAAAAAGTCACCCGTAAATAATATTATCAAAAAGCCCTCCGTTAACCACAGAGGGCTTTTTACTTTCGCAGCATGGTGTTAACCGATACACATACGCATCAATACTATGAAACCGACCCGGTAAAAAAGGCTGGTTTGATGCAGCGTTGCCTCGATAATGGCATCAGCAGGTTGTTTTTGCCAAATGTTGATTCGGGCAGCATTCCCCAGGTAATGGATATGGTAAATACTTATCCGCAGCATTGTTTCCCAATGCTGGGCCTGCACCCTTGTGATGTAAAAGCCAACTGGGAACAGGAGTTGGAAACTATTTACACAGCCTTACAGCAAACCAAGGTTTATGCCATCGGCGAAATAGGAATTGACCTGTACTGGGACAAAACTTTTATTGCCGAGCAGCAGCAAGCATTCAGGCAGCAAATTGCTTGGGCTAAACAAGCCGGACTGCCCATCAATATACATTGCCGCAATGCTTTTGATGAGGTGTATGCTATTTTGCAACAAGAGCACGACGAATTGTTGAGAGGCATTTTTCATTGCTTTTCGGGTACTTTAGCGCAGGCAGAGCAAATTATTGAGCTGGGCTTTATGTTGGGTATAGGTGGCGTAGTTACTTACAAAAATGGCGGTTTAGATAAAGTGGTCGAGCAAATAGACCTAAAACATATAGTTTTAGAAACAGATTCTCCGTATCTTACCCCTGTGCCGTACCGTGGCAAGCCTAACGAAAGTTCGTATCTGGTGTACGTAGCTCAAAAAGTGGCCGATCTGCACCAGGTAAGTTTAGAGGAAGTAGCCCGCATTACTACCGAAAATTCCAAAATTATTTTTGGGGTATAAATGCAATTTTTTAGATAAGGATTTTTATTTTTATAACATAACCAATTATACATGTGCCAGATTTTGATCATCTATACCGGTGGGACAATAGGTATGATGACCGACCCAAGGACTAAAACCTTAGTGCCAATTAACTTTGAGCAGATTATGGAGAACGTTCCGGAACTGGAACGCCTTAACTGCCGTATTATGGTTCATTCTTTCGAAGATGTTATCGACTCTTCGAACATGAGTCCGGCTATTTGGGGACAGTTGGCCGGTTTAATTCAGAAACATTACCATGAGGTGGATGGCTTTGTAGTTTTACACGGTTCGGATACTATGGCATTTTCGGCATCAGCTTTAAGTTTTATGCTCGAAAATTTGGCTAAGCCGGTTATTTTTACCGGATCGCAATTACCTATTAGCGCCATCCGTACGGATGCTAAAGAAAACCTGATGACGGCCATTGAACTGGCCAAAGCTAAAAAGAACGACAAAGTACGTGTGCCCGAGGTTTGTATTTACTTTGATTACAAGTTGTTTCGCGGTAACCGCGCTTTTAAATATAACTCATCTAAATTTGAGGCTTTCCGCTCACCCAACTATCCGGTACTAGCCGAGTCGGGCGTGCATTTACGGTTCAGTATTAATGATATCCGTCCTGCTGGTGAGGATGAACTTATTGTGCATAAAAACCTGGTGAATGACGTAGGGGTGTTAAAGCTTTATCCGGGCATTACTCCTAAGGTGGTTGACACTATTGTTAACTCGGACGTTAGAGGTATTGTAATGGAAACCTTTGGTGCCGGCAATACCACTACCGATCAATGGTTTATTGATTTGCTAAAAGGAGCTATTGATAGCGGTAAAGTTATTGTAGATATCTCGCAGTGTAAGGTAGGTACTGTTGAGTTGGGCCGTTACGAAACCAGTAAGGCATTAAAAGACATTGGTGTAGCCAATGGTTACGATATGACCTTTGAAGCTGCCATTACTAAAACAATGTACTTGCTAAGCCAGTTTGACGACCCTAAAGAGATTACCCGCTGGATGGAAACGGATATCCGCGGCGAGTTAACGGTTTCATAGTAACTTTTTAGTCATCCTGCTATTATAAATAGCTAACCCACCATTGGTCTTGATGGCGTTGCTTATAACCAATGTACCATCTGCAGGGCTTATACAGTGTTGCAACAATACTCAACCAAATGAGGTAAACAATGCCTAAAGAAAAGCCCAATGTTGCCGGTCTGAATAAGAAAGGTGCATTAGGGCTTGCAATATCTTTTGACGTATATCCCGAAGTGTAAAATACAATAACGGTGATAGTATGGATGATGAAAAAGTGCAGCACATAGTAAAAGAACGGCACTTTGCCATACACTGTTAAAATGCGCGACCACGCGTTATTGACAGACTCGGTCAGGGCAAGAAATATCAGTGCAAAGCTCAGCGTTAAACACGTATATAATAGCGAAGGTGGGTATTTGCTTACATTGATAAATGATAGCAACGTACGTACTACAGTGCGCTGAACACTCCAGTGCTGTGGCTCGCCGTACGTATTGGTAAAACGCAAGAGGATAAAGAAGGCTAACAGGCCCAACCCCCCGTATAGTAATTGAGTTCGGCGGCGTTGCGGTGCATAGTTGGGCTGATAAATAACCGATACGGCATAACCTAATAGCATAATACCTGTCCAAGGCAATATGGCGTAAAGAAAAACGATAAAATGATTGCCAGGCAAGGGCAGTATATAAAACCTGGCAGTAAAAAGTACCTGCAGCAGTCCTGCCTCAAACGGGCTCTTAACTGGTTGCATGTAATTCAGTGCATCATGCCCAATGATGAGCAATAAACCTAATGGCAAAACCAGTTTACCTGATACTTTGAGTAGTAGTCCCAGTATAATCATGCTGCATCCAATTGCCCAGATTACCTGTAAAAACAACATGTTATAAAACGGGTTAAAACTGAGGCCGAGCGTAATCACTAATACCTCAACTGCAATTAACCATAACCCGCGCTTTATTAAAAATGAAGCGGTTTCCGCTGAACTGCGTTTGTGCCGGCTCAACCCGGCGGACAGGCCCGACAAAAACACAAACGTTGGTGCACAAAAGTGAGTAATCCAGCGGGCAAAAAACAATGCCGGCGTGGTAGTCTGCACGTTCAATGGGTCGTGCAGGGCTGCATCATTGTGTAAAAAATCCCGAACGTGGTCAAGTGCCATAATAGCCATCACCAGCCCGCGCAGTATATCAATCGAATGGATGCGCTGTAGAGTAGGAGTTTTAGTCATGATGATTAGGTTAGTAATTACGCATATCTAACCTAATCATTTATTTTGAGTTAGTCAACTCTTTCAAACTTAGCTATTGCTCACCATCTGGAAACACTGTTGGGCAATCTCCAGCTCTTCGTTGGTAGGGATAATTAAAATCTTAGCCGGCGAATCGGATTGATTAATCTTACGGATGCCTTTAGCTCGTACCTTATTGGTAGCAGTATCCAACTTTAAGCCTAAGTAATCCATATCAGTACAAATAAGCTCACGTATCAAAGCGTCGTTTTCGCCAACGCCTGCAGTAAAAATAATGGCATCAAGTCCGTTTAAAGCGGCGGCGTATGCGCCAATATATTTTTTAATGCGGTAAGCGTACAAGTCGTAAGCCAGTTTGGCGTCCTCATTGCCTTGTTCAATGGCGTTGGTAATGTCGCGCATGTCGCTATAGCCGGTAAGGCCGGCCATGCCGCTGCGTTTATTCAACAGATTACTTACCTGTTCAATATCATAGCCTAACTGGTTTACCAGGTAAAATATAACGGTAGGGTCAATATCTCCCGAACGGGTACCCATCACCAGGCCGCTCAGTGGGCCAAAACCCATGCTTGTATCGATCGATCGCCCATTTTTAACCGCGGCCATGCTACAGCCATTACCTAAATGTATACTGATGAATTTGCTATCGTTTTTGCCTAAATAGTCAGCAGCCTGCTCGGTTACGTACTTGTGGCTGGTGCCATGAAAACCGTAGCTGCGAATATTAAAGTCGGTGTAATAGGTGTTCGGAATGGCGAAGCGGTAGGCCTTAGCGGGTAACGTTTGATGAAAAGCGGTATCAAATACACCGATTTGGGTGGCATTGGTAAATATCTTTTCGGCTACCTCGATGCCTAAATAGCTGGCCGGGTTATGCAGGGGCGCTAACTGGAAGGTGTTCTTCAGCTTCTCTTTCACACCTGCATCAATAATAGTGGTAGTGGTAAAAGTTTCGCCGCCGTGCACAATACGGTGCCCGATCAGCTGAATATCTGCTGGGTCTTTAATCACGGCCCAATCACCGCCGGTAAGCAATTGGTTTACTTCTTTCAAGCCAGCCTCGTGGTCGGGCAGTTCTTCGGGGGTTAGCTTAATTACTTTTTCGTCACCATCTATATATACTTTGTGGGTAATGGTAGGGTTGCTTAAGCCAATACGTTCGACTAGGCCACTGCATACCGGGTCGGTAGCCGGCATTTTAAAGAGTTGATATTTGATAGAGCTGCTGCCCGAGTTTACAACGAAGATGTTCATTGGTATATGGTTCGTATTGATAGTTTGTTTATTAAAAGGAGTGAGGTTTTTGTCCTGTCTTAAATAACGATTGTGCTGATATAACTTAATTCAGTATCGATTAACTTACTACAGTCCGCTCATTGCTGTGGAGGCTACTTCTTTTGGCATAGCCCAAAAAGAAGCAAAAAAAAACGCTCAACTGTTGTGATCACCTGTTTGCTCACAGACCCTCGCTGGCCCGAGCGCAACGGCGGGTCTCTACGCTTTTATGCACTTCACTTTATCTTCTTATCCTGGAAACTTTTCTTGTCATTCTTGCGCTTGGATAGCGGTAATAATAACAGTATTAAAAATATCGTCTACTGTACAGCCTCGGCTAAGGTCGTTTACGGGTTTGTTGAGGCCTTGCAGCATGGGGCCAATAGCCAGGGCTCCAGTCTCGCGCTGTACAGCTTTATAGGTATTGTTGCCGGTGTTCAGGTCGGGGAAAATCAGTACGCTGGCCTGGCCGGCAACCTCTGAGCCGGGTAGCTTGCTTTTGCCTACTATCGGGTCTACCGCCGCATCATATTGTATCGGGCCTTCCACTTTAAGGTCGGGGCGTTTGGTTTTGACAATCTCGGTAGCACGGCGCACTTTTTCAACATCCTCGCCCTCGCCAGAGGTACCCGACGAATAAGAGAGCATCGCAATACGCGGCTCAATACCAAAGCGCTGACTGCTCTCAGCTGATGATATCGCAATTTCGGCCAGTTGCTCGGCGGTAGGATTGGGGTTAACGGCACAATCCCCAAAAACAGAAACCCGGTCTGGCAGGCACATGAAAAATACAGACGACACGACCGAAGTACCCGGCTTGGTTTTTACAAACTGCAGTGCTGGCCTGATGGTATGTTGCGTGGTATGTACTGCGCCCGATACCATACCATCGGCATGGCCCTTGTATACCATCATGGTACCGAAGTAAGATACATCGGTCATCATATCGGTGGCCATCTCCAGGTTTACGTTTTTGTTTTTACGCAGTTCGTAAAGCGTATTTACATATTCCTGGTAATAACCCGACGTGGCAGGATTAACTATATTAATTTTGGTAACGTCCAGGTTTAAACCTAAACGTTTAATGTTGGCGGTAATATCATCAGGGTTACCCAAAATGGTGAGCGTCACAATCTCCTGGCTGATTAAACGTGCGGCAGCTTTCAAGATGCGCTCATCATTACCTTCGGGTAGTACAATATGCTTTTTCTGGCGTTTAGCCCAGTTAGTGAGCTGATACTGGAACATACGAGGGGTAATACCTCCGCTGTGTTTAAAGGTTACTATCCGTTCGTCCAGCTTGGCTACATCTACGTATTTATTAAATACATCAACAGCCAGCTGTATTTTTTTGGTGTTGTCGGCGGTAATGCGCGAGCGGATGTTTCCTATCTGGGTAGTGGTCTGGAATGTTCCGGTTTTTACTGCGATAATGGGTACTACCGTCTGCAAACCATTAATCAGCCTTATAATAGGCTCCTCGGGCTCTGTACCAGCCGTAAGCACAATGCCTGCTATAGAAGGATAGCTTGTAGACAAGTTGGCTTGCAGCGCCGCAATAATGATATCGCCGCGGTCGCCGGGGGTAATAATCAGTACGTTCTCTTTAATAAAGTTTAAAAAGTTGGGTACCTGCATGGCCCCGGTTACAAAATTATCTACTTGGTTGCTGAGGCGGTCTTTGCCGAAAAGTAATTTGCTGTCGGGGAGCTCCTCGCAAATTTCTTTCATAGTGGGGGCCAGTAAGCCCCGCATAGTAGGTATAATAGCGATAATGATGGCGCCTGGTAACTGGGCGTTGAGTAACTCCCGTACATCATCAATCTGGTCGCTGTTTACTTTGTTAGCTACCAATGCCAGTACCTGTATTTCGCGGCTTTCAAAATTACGTATCACGGTGATAGCCGCATTTACAATTTGCGCTGTCGTTTTATTTTCGCCCGAGATAACGGCAATAATGGGCGCTCCCAAGTTTTTAGCGATAGATGCGTTTACGTCAAACTCAAACGCGGTACCATCGCCCTGGTAGTCGCTGCCTTCAATTACAGTAAAGTCATACTTGTCTTCCAGCTGCTTGTATTTACGGATGATGGTATCAATCATCTCGCCCTGACTTTCGTTTTCGCTTTGCTGCATAGCTTCCTGCCAGCTAAAGGCGTATGCCTCATCATAACTGATAGGCAGGTCGAAATACTTGAGCACCGTTTGTATATGGTCGCTTTTATGTTCTTCGGGACGGCGGCTCACAATGGGTTTAAAAAAACCTATTTTTTGGGCCTTGCCTAAAAGCATATTGATAAGTCCGAGCGAAACAATGGATTTGCCGCTATACGGCTCGGTACTGGTGATAAAAACAGTTTTAATCATGCAGCTTAGAGTTGCGGTGGTAAATAATAAGATATGGCTTTAATGACAAATATAGGCGCTAATAGTTCTGTTGCAATTGGTATTTGTATAGCGTTGTAGAAACGGGTTGATAAGCCGAAAAACTTTTGAGTCAATCGTTTTTACCAGCCAGTAAAAGCGGTTGAACTACGCTTGTTTTAGGCCTGCCAAATTTGTTGTTAAAATACTGCCATTATGACTTAATGTGCGCTTTGTAATCTGTTGGTAATCAGTACAATTATTTTATAAAAAATAATGCTAATGTTTTTAGTATTTAAATTTTAATTTGTAGCTTTGATTTATAAGAAAAAAGGCCCTTTAAAATGAATGAGGGCATGGTTTTTTGAAATTAGAATTTGATGTTTAAAAGTTGGTTTATCGATAACATTAAAAACTGCCTTTTTAGCATAAAAGTGGAGTAGGGTACAAGCTTTGCTCAATAGTTAATACTGATTAGCAATCAACCTGTTAACAGTTAAATGCCGGCTTAGCAGCTATGGCAAAACGTTGAAACCTGAGTTACAATTACAGCAGTTGCAAGGTGTGCTGCGGTGTAAAAAGTAAATTAAAAATTTAAAAGATAGATGGACACGTTTGAGTTAACAACAATTACAGATGAAATGCAATCATCTATTACACACATGGCACAGATGCGCAATCACTTAGTTGCCTTTACCAAAGAGGTACTGGTTAAAGAGCAGGATTATGGTGTAGTGCCGGGTGTGCAAAAACCAACCTTATTAAAACCAGGTGCCGAAAAACTGATGAACCTTTACGGACTGGCTGTGGAGTTTGATTGTACTGATAAAGTACTCGACCTGCAATCAAAGTTTGTAGCCTATACTTATAAAGCAACCGTACGTAACCGCGATGGGCGTATAGTTACCCAATGCGAGGGTTCGGTAAATAGCTACGAGCCTAAGTACCGCTATATCTGGACAGAAAAACCTAAGCCTTCGCAGGCTATGCAAGACCAGCTGAAAGCTGAAGGTAACGGTAAATTCCGTAAATCTTCGGGCGGTTGGGCATGGGTTGAACGTACCGAAAATCCTGATTTGGTAGGCTTGCAAAATACCATGCAGAAAATGGCACAAAAACGTGCATTTGTAGGTGCGATATTATTAGCTACCAATGCCAGCGAGTTCTTTACTCAGGATGTAGAAGACATGGGCTTTATTGATGTAGAAGCTACCGTAGTAGAAGAACCAAAAGCTCCTGCCAAAGCAGTTAAAGAGGTGAAAGGCACTGTACCTGCACGCGAAGCGCAACCATCGGACGCTAAAGAGGAAAAGAAAGCGGTAAAAGCAAAGGTGCCTGCCAAAGAAGTACAGCCGGTTGATTCAAGTATACCTGCAGAAACCCGTTCGGCTATTCAGGGTGCTAAGGATGTAGCTGCTTTATATTTAATACATAAAAATAACGTAGCTCTGCAAAATGATGAGCAGTTTATTAAAATGCTATCAACCAAAAAAGCAGAGATCAGGAAAGGAATAGCTGCCTAATGAGACATGCCTCAGCCATGCAGCTTCCTGCCTGCGAAGCAGTAACCCTGTTTACGGGTAACGATTTGGCTCCCGAAAGCCTGATTAAGCTGGACAGGGCTACCATTGCCCGCATTGTAAAAGACACTGAACAATTGATTGCCGATGGCGAACTGGACAGTGTACGCATGCTGGTATTAGCTAAAAAAGGACAGGAGCTGTTTAACAGTTTAGAAAAAACCGCACGCCGGTATGCCGAAGAGCATGCCCGCGTTGCCAGGCACGATAAGCTAAGACTTTTTGATGCCGAAATTATAGAGAAAGAAACAGGAGTGAGTTATGATTACTCGGTTTGTAATGATGCAACCTGGAATGAATTGCATGATGTGCAGGCAGAGGTTCATCAGAAACTTAAACAACGCGAAGCTTACTTAAAAACGGTGACTACCCCAACGCTAAGCGTTGACCGTTATACCGGCGAAGTGTGGGAAGTAAAACCACCATTGCGTACCTCCAAGCAAGGGTTAAACGTAAGTTTAAAATAACTAACCCTAATATATATCCCAGAGGCCTGCTTCAGTAATGAGGCAGGCTTCGCTGTTTATAAGCTTGCCATGTTAAGGCTTGTGGTATAATTTACGGTACTGGTTGGGCGATTTGCCTGTATGTTGCTTAAATAGCTTTGAAAAATAGAACGGGTCGGTAAACCCGATTTCGGCACAAACCTGCTTAATATTCAGGCTGCTAAAGCAAAGATGCTGGCAGGCATGATGTATACGTAACTGCGTAAAATACTGGATAGGCGCATAACCTGTGGCCTGCCTGAAAACTTCAGAGTAGCGCGACACTGAGTAATTGACATGTGCGGCTAAATCTTTAATCTGCAGGTTTTGGTTAATATGTTCGCGCATGTAATTAACAGACGTAGCAACCATACCGGCATTGTCGGCAGTTCGACGTGGCTCTTCGTAAATATAGGTGGAAATCAACCTTAATGTCCTGATGTACATCAGCTCTAATTGTAAATCGTCAAAGCCAATCTCCATCATATCAATAATGTCGTTAAAAAGCAACAGGCGTTGTTCGTCAAAACTAATGTAATCACCGTCAGGACTGGCGGTTTTTAAATAGCGATTGTATAGTGTTGCAGCCTGCTCGCCGTTAAAGTGAAGCCAGTAAATGCTCCAGGGGCGTTCAACCGAACTGCCATAATGGTGTGCAACGTTTTTCGGTATTATTTTAAAGCTGTTGGCCACCAATTCATAATGCTTTTCCTCTATATCAATCCAGCCTTCGCCGGCAATGCAGTAAATGATAATGTATTCTTCGCTTCCAGAATTTCTTTTACGCCGATGTGTTGCTGCAACCGGATAATAACCCGCCGCATTAACATATAACAGCTTGCTGAACACATTCCGGAGCATTTTTTTTCTTTGCAATGGCGAGGTAATCACCATCCGTTGCCCCACAAAACCTTCGGTCAGTGTGTTGAGCGATCCAGTTGAATCATCCATATTTTTGAAGAAATGGAGTCTTAGTTTTAAAACGAATCGTAAGATAATACATTTTTAACAAAAAAATATCTATTGCATCTGCCTGGTGCGGCGCTTACTTTTACTATACCAATTTTAAATCTTCTGTTATTTATGGAAAAAGCCGAAATGCGCTTTAATAATGGCTTTGTTACCGGAATTTCATTCATTTCGGCTTTAGGCGGTTACCTGTTCGGGTTTGATTTTGCTGTTATTTCGGGCGCACTTCCGTTTCTGCGAAAAGCATTTGCGTTGGATGCCTGGTGGGAGGGTTTTTTAACCGGGTCGCTGGGGTTAGGCTGCATCATCGGTTGCCTTATTGCCGGTAAACTGGCCGACCGCTACGGGCGCCGCCCCGGGCTCATGTTGGCAGCCGCCATATTTGCGGTCTCCTCATTGGGCATGGCTATAGCCGGTAACCTCACCATTTTTGTATTGATGCGTTTTGCTGCCGGCATTGGTGTGGGTATGGCCTCCATGTTAAGTCCAATGTATATTGCCGAGGTATCACCGGCTTCTATCCGCGGCCGAAACGTGGCTATCAATCAGCTTACTATTGTAATTGGTATCCTAATAACCAATATTGTTAATTACCTATTGTCAAACCACGGCCCGGATGCCTGGCGCTGGATGTTTGGCTTAGGGTTTGTACCGTCAGGCCTGTTTCTGTTAGGTGTACTTTGGTTACCCGAAAGTCCGCGTTGGTTATTGAAGGTTGGCCGTGATAACGAAGCTCAGGCCGTGCTAAGTAAAATTGGCTCAGAGGCTTTTGTATCATCTACCACCGATAGTATTAAGCAATCCTTGTCCGGCGTTACCGGTAAACAATCTTATGCAGCGGTGTTTGAAAAAGCTGTACGGCCGGCTGTTATTGTAGGTATTACGCTGGCGGTGTTTCAGCAACTATGTGGTATCAATGTAGTGTTCAATTATACCTCAACCATATTTGCCTCAGTAGGGGCCAATCTAAACCGGCAACTCGTTGAAACCATCGCTATAGGCATCGTCAATTTATTATTTACGCTTTTAGCCATGCGGCAGGTGGATAAATTAGGGCGCCGGCCGTTGATGCTGATTGGTTCCATTGGTTTGGCAGTTACGTACCTGCTGCTGGCCTACTTTTTACAAATCAAGGCACCCGCTATCTGGATATCCGTTTCGGTTTTGTTGGCCATTGGCCTGTATGCCACCTCGCTGGCACCGGTAACATGGGTGCTTATATCCGAGATTTTTCCTAACCATATTCGCGGCGTGGCATCATCGGTAGCTATTGTTTCGTTATGGGGGGCCTATTTCGTGCTCGTGTTTACTTTTCCGGTGCTGGCCAAGGTTTTAGGTACGTATGGCCCCTTTTACCTGTATGCAGTTATATGCTTTTTAGGCTTCCTGTTTGTGCTTAAAAGAGTAAAAGAAACCAAGGGGCAAACTTTGGAAGAGTTAGAACAGCAATTCAAACATTAAAATATCAGCAATATTATATGAGCAATTTTGGTGTAAATATCTGGCAGGAGCCGGTTATCATTCCTACTTACGGTGTAGGTAAGCCCGAGCAAAACCCCATGTTTTTCGAAAAAAGGGTATATCAGGGTAGCAGTGGTGCCGTTTATCCTAATCCGGTTATTGAAAAAATATACGATGAAAAGCACGACCAGGAATATATTGCCCTCTACATCGAGAACCAGTACCTCAAAATAATGATATTGCCGCGGCTGGGCGGCCGGGTACAAATGGCATACGACAAAATTAAGGAACGTCATTTTATCTACTACAACCAGGTCATTAAGCCGGCTTTGGTAGGTTTAACCGGACCATGGATTTCGGGCGGTATTGAATTTAATTGGCCGCAGCATCACCGGCCAAGTACCTTCGAGCCGGTAGACTATCAGATTGCTGAGAATACCGATGGCAGTAAAACGGTTTGGGTAAACGAGGTAGAACGCATGTTTGGCACCAAAGGCATGGCTGGTTTTACCTTGCACCCGGATAAGGCTTACCTGGAAATTAAAGCGCAGTTATTTAATCGTACACCGTTGCCGCAAACCTTTTTGTGGTGGGCTAATCCGGCAGTTAAAGTAAACGACGATTACCAGTCAATTTTCCCGCCCGATGTAAACGCTGTATTCGACCATGGCAAGCGCGATGTTTCTGATTTTCCTATCGCCACAGGCACCTATTACAAGGTAGATTATTCGCCGGGAACTGATATTTCCCGCTACAAAAACATCCCGGTACCGACGTCATACATGGCTATTAACTCCAGCTATGATTTTATAGGTGGTTATGAGCATGATACTAAGGGAGGTTTGTTGCATGTGGCCAGTCATCACGTATCGCCGGGCAAAAAACAATGGACCTGGGGCTATGGTGATTTTGGCCAGGCCTGGGACCGTAACCTTACCGACGAAGACGGACCATACATCGAACTGATGACCGGTGTGTTTACCGATAACCAGCCCGATTTTTCGTGGCTGATGCCTTACGAAGAAAAATCATTCACCCAGTACTTTTTACCATACCGCGAATTGGGCGTTGTTAAAAATGCCAATCAGGATATATTGTTGAGTGCTGAAGCTGATGTTGATAAGCTTGCCATCAAGATCATGGTAACCTCGGTTCAGCAAAACCTTAACATAAATGTAAGTGTCGGCAAGGCAGTGCTGTTCGTGCAAAATGTTGACCTGGTGCCAGAAGCTATCTTTGAGCATATCCTTAGCCTGCCAGCAGGTTTCGATGTAGAAGCCTTTACTGTGGTTATTTCAAACAATTCGGGCAGCGAAGTGCTTAAGTATACTGCAGATGCAGGAGTTGAAAATGAAATGCCAGTTGCAGCTAAACCGGCATTGCTGCCACATGAGGTAGAAAATAACGAACAACTTTTTTTAACCGGACAGCATTTGGAGCAATACCGACATGCCAATTATAGTCCGCTGCCTTATTACGAAGAAGCGTTAAAGCGTGACGATAAAGACATCCGTTGTAATAACGCATTAGGGGTTTGGTATATGCGTAAAGGTAAATTTGTGCAGGCTGAGCCATTTTTTCGCAAAGCGATAGAAACCATTACGGCCCGCAACCCGAATCCGTACGACGGCGAGCCCTACTATAACTTAGGGTTATGCCTGCAATACCAGGGCCGCCTTACCGAGGCTTATGATACTTTTTACAAAGCCACTTGGAGTAATGCCTGGAAAGACACCGCCTATTTTGCCATAGCACAGATTGACGTTGCGCAAAGGAAATACAGTTTAGGTTTGGAGCATGTTGATCAGGCCATTGACCGTAATGCACGTAACAGCAAAGCTTGGGCATTAAAGATAACTATACTGAGAAAGTTGGGCCAGCCTGAACCGGCATTGCAAGTATGTGCAGAAGCCTTAACCCGCGACCGCTTTAACTTGAATGCATGGTTTGAGAAAATGCAGCTTGATGCTGATGCTGGCGATACGCAAAATGCCGATGCCGCATTGCAGCAATTATTAACACTGTCGCGCGGTACGGCGCATAACCACATCGCCTATGCGCTTGATTATGCAGCTGCCGGATGTTATGAAGAAGCCTTTCAGTTGCTAAGCTATGTTGACAGCGCTGAAACATCCCCGTTGGTGCATTATTATGCTGCTCTATATAACTATAAGTTGAACAGGCAGAACGATGCCGCTCATCATCTGGAAATGGCCGCCGAAGCAAACCCATATCTATGCTTCCCTAACAGTTTAGAAGATATAGAAGCTTTGCAGTTTGCTATCAGTCATAATGCCAATGATGGTAAGGCGCCTTATTACTTAGGCAACTTATGGTACGATAAAAAGCAGTATGATGATGCCATCAATTGCTGGGAAAAGTCCGTAGCTATTGACGACACATTTGCTACCGCTCATCGCAATTTGGGTATCGCTTATTTTAATAAACGTAACAACCCGCAGAAAGCATTGCAGTATTTTGAAAAAGCATTTATGCTTAACCCTGCTGATGCACGGGTGTTGATGGAGCTTGATCAGTTATACAAAAGATTGAACCGGGAGCCGCAGGAAAGGCTATCTTTTTTAGAGGACAACTTAAACACGGTTTTAGAACGCGACGACCTTTATCTGGAAAGAGCAGCCCTATACAACCAGTTGAGAGATTTTCGGCAAGCGTATGAGCTCATCATGGCCCGCCGTTTTCACCCGTGGGAGGGGGGAGAAGGCAAAGTGTCCGGTCAGTATGTTTTAAGTTTGGTCGAATTAGCGAAGCAACATATAGCGCAAGGCGATTATAATAAGGCCATTGAGTTGCTAACACAGGCACAAATTTACCCGCATAGTATTGGCGAAGGAAAGCTTTACGGTACGCCCGAAAACGATGTATATTATTGGTTAGGGGTAGCTACCGGAACTTTGAACGATGCTAAACGGTCCCAGGCATTTTTTAAACAAGCCACAGTGGGTACCGCAGAGCCGGGAGCTGCTATGTTTTATAATGACCAGCAACCGGACAAAATTTTTTACCAGGGCCTGGCTTGGCAAAAGTTGGGAGATACAGACAATGCGAAAGCTATATTTGAAAACCTAATTAATTACGGAGAAGCGCACGAGCACGACGATATTAAAATAGATTATTTTGCCGTGTCGCTGCCCAATTTGCTCATATTTGATGACGACCTGAATTTGCGTAACCAGATACATTGCCTCTATATTAAAGCATTAGGGCTGGCTGGTTTGGGCAGAAACCAGGAAGCGTTAGCTTTATTAGAAAAAGTATTAAGTGTAGATAAAATGCACTCAGGAGCAAAAGTTCATTATGCGATGATAGCTAATCATCAGATTTCAATTACTGTGTAAATGCAAAGCAAAAAGATTGTTTTTTATATCGTTGTTTGGGGAGTATTTCTGTTACTAGCAGCATTTAAGCCCGGCGATATTTTACCGCTGGACGGGACCTGGCTTTTTCAGATAGACCGTAATGACCAGGGTGTTACTGAAAAATGGTATCAGCGCACACTAAGTGAGCAGATTAAGCTGCCCGGCTCAATGGCTCAAAACCTGAAGGGAGATGACATTACCCTGAAAACTAAATGGACCGGCAGTATTTACGACAGTTCATTTTACTTTAACCCTCGTTTGACCAAATACCGGCAGCCGGGTAATATTAAAATACCATTCTGGCTAACACCGGCTAAGCATTATGTAGGCGCGGCATGGTATCAAAAGGAAGTTACTGTACCTCAATCCTGGTTAGGGCAACGAATAGTCTTATTTTTAGAACGTGCCCACATCGAAACCCGGGTTTGGGTAGATGACCACGAGGCGGGCTCACAAAATAGTTTGGTAGCCCCCCATGAGTATGACTTGACGGCTTACCTTTCGCCGGGCAAGCACCGCATTTCTATACGCATTGATAACCGCATCAAAGAAATAAACGTCGGTCCTGATTCACATAGTGTAACTGATCATACCCAGGGTAACTGGAACGGTATCATCGGTAAAATGCAGTTGCAGGCCGAAGCGCCGGTTAATATAGAAGATTTGCAAGTATACCCGGATTTGAAAGCCCACGCCGCCCGAATAAAGTTGCAGGTGCAAAATGCAGGCAAAGTGCCCTTCACTGGCGAAATCGCCATCGCTGCAAAAAGTTTTAACAGTAAAACCATCCATCAAACGCAGGTAGTTAAAACCAAGATAAGATTAACTGCCGGAGATAGTAAGTCAGTAGAAATTACCTTACCCATGGGCAGTAAAATGCAAACCTGGGATGAGTTTAACCCGGCTTTGTATCAGCTTACCGCAACCATAAGCCGACAGTCGCAAACTTTAAACAGCCGGCAAGCCGAGTTTGGTATGCGGGAGTTTACTATAAAAGGCACTGAGTTTTTAATTAACGGTCGCCCTGTGTTTTTGCGGGGTACGGTAAACAACTGCGAGTTTCCTTTAACCGGGTACCCACCAACTAACGTGGCCGATTGGGAACGCATTTTTAAAATTGCCCGTGCACACGGCTTAAACCACATGCGTTTCCATTCGTGGTGCCCACCGCAAGAAGCGTTTATGGCTGCCGACCGTACCGGATTCTACCTGCAGCCCGAAGGCCCAAGCTGGCCTAACCATGGGTCATCTATCGGGCGTGGCTTCCCTATCGACAAATATTTGTACGACGAAACAAATCGCATGGCAAAATATTACGGCAACTATGCTTCTTATTGTATGCTGTCGGCGGGTAATGAGCCGGCCGGTAACCAGGTACAATACTTAAATGCCTTTGTTGATTATTGGAAAAATAAAGATAGCCGCCGGGTGTACACCGGCATGTCGGTTGGTGGCAGTTGGCCGGTAGTACCCGAGGCGCAGTACCAGGTGCGCGGCGGCGTACGTGGCCTGGCCTGGGATAAACGCCCGGAGTCGATGTCGGATTTTAGCGAAGGTATTGCCAAATTCAACGTGCCCTTTGTGGCGCACGAGATGGGGCAGTGGTGCGTCTTTCCGGATTTTGACGAGATTAAACTCTATACCGGCGTTTATCGGGCTAGAAATTTTGAGCTTTTTCAAGAAGATTTAAAAGACCAGGGCATGGCCGATCAGGCACATGATTTTTTAATGGCTTCGGGTAAATTACAGGCTTTATGTTATAAAAACGAAATTGAAAAAACCTTACGCACGCCACATTATGCGGGTTTCCAGTTACTTGGTCTACAGGACTTTCCGGGCCAGGGCACGGCCTTGGTTGGTATATTGAATGCTTTCTGGAAAGAAAAGGGCTACATCAGCGCAGCGCAGTTTGCCCGTTTTTGTAATAGCACAGTGCCGCTTGCCCGGCTGCCTAAATTTGTTTATACCAATAACGAAATCCTTGCAGCAAGTATAGAGGTAGCCCATTCAGGCGCGCAGCCGCTAAAAAATACTGTGTTTAACTGGACTTTAAAAACAGAACAAGGCAAAATCGTAGCTCAGGGCAATTTTAAAACACCGGTTATTGAAAACGGCAATGGTATACCGGTTGGTAAAATTAAAGTCCCGCTATCATCCGTTACACAAGCTAGTCGCTTAAAACTGGAGGTTAGTATACCTAATACGTCGTTTGCCAACGACTGGAATATCTGGGTTTACCCAGCATCGCCTCAGGTACCTAAAACCGACGTTTATTACGCTACCCAATTGGACGAACAGGCTAAGGCAGTTTTGGATAAAGGCGGTAAAGTATTTTTAAACATTGCCGGTAAAGTAGTTAAAGGTAAAGAAGTGGTGATGCATTTTTTACCGGTTTTCTGGAATACGTCTTGGTTTAAAATGCGCCCGCCGCATGTTACCGGTATGCTTATTCAAACCAAAAGTGCTGCTTTTGCTAATTTTCCGACAGAGATGCACAGTGATTTGCAGTGGTGGGAAATTGCCAATCGTGCCCAGGTCATGAATATGGAAGATTTTCCGGTAGGGTTTAAGCCGCTGGTGCAACCTATTGATACCTGGTTTTTAAACCGGCGCCTGGGCCTGATTTATGAGGCCAGAGTAGGCAAGGGTAAAATCGTAGTGAGCAGTGCCGCTCTGAACCCCGACCTGGATGCGGACAAGCCAGCCGCCCGGCAACTGTTTAATAGCTTGATCCGGTACATGGATTCGGCTCAGTTTAATCCTGCCGGCGAGGTAAGTTTTGATGTGGTTAAAGATATTACAGTAAGCCCGTCAAAGTTCCAGTTTAATACCTATACCAAGGATAGCCCGGACGAGTTGAAGCCAAATTCGAATCAAAATAAACCCAAAACTAATGAATAGGGCATTTTGGCTGGCAGCTTTGATATGTATTTGCATACGTGTTAACGCACAGGAAGTTTATACGGCAGATTTGAGTAAAACCCATGAACCTGTTTTAACCAATCATCTCAAACTGGGTACACATGTTGACCCTTCCGGGCATACACTTGATGCTAACAGTTTGTACTTCATTAAAGATGGCAAGCCCTGGTATCCGGTGATGGGCGAATTTCATTTTTCACGATATGCCCGCGACCAATGGGAAGAATCGATATTGAAAATGAAAGCAGCCGGTATTGACATTATTGCTACCTACGTTTTCTGGATTTATCACGAAGAGGAAGAGGGTAAGTACAACTGGGCCGCCAACCAGGATTTACGGGCATTTGCCGAACTTTGTAAAAAGCACCAGGTATCGTTGTTGGTTCGTATTGGTCCGTGGTGCCACGGCGAAGTGCGTAACGGCGGTTTTCCGGACTGGTTGGTGAAGCGCGTTAACCTGCGTAAAAACAATGCGGACTACCTGGCATCGGTACAAAAGTTTTACAATGCCATAGGCAACGAGGTTAAGGGCCTGTATTTTAAAGACGGTGGGCCCATTGTTGGCGTGCAGATTGAGAATGAATTTCGTTTCAATAATCCTACTGGTTTAGAGCATATCCTTACACTGAAACAAATGGCCATCAAGGCCGGAATGGATGTGCCTTATTACACGGCAACCGGTTGGCCGGGATCCAATCAAACACAAAATGAATTGATACCCGTTTGGGGTGGGTACCCCGAAGCCCCTTGGGACAAACGTATTACCGAACTGCCCTTGTCAGAAAACTATGTGTTCAGTACCCTGCGTAATGATCCGGCCATTGGCAGCGATCTGTTAGGCAAACACCAGGAGGATACCTCCGGTTATAAAGGTTACCGATATCCGTATGCCACGGCCGAGATGGGTGGCGGTATACAAATTACTTACCATCGCCGCCCCATCATTGAGCCCATTGATGTTGCTGCACTGGCGTATGTAAAAATTGGGTCGGGGGCTAATTTGATGGGGTATTACATGTTTCATGGCGGCTCTAATGCTATCGGTAAATTAAGTACACTGCAAGAATCAAAGGCTACTAAGTACCCAAATGATTACCCTATCATCAGTTATGATTTTCAGGCTCCCATTGGCGAGTTTGGGCAACTGCGGCCATCGTGCAGGGTGTTTAAAGTACTTCATAGCTTTTTAAATGATTTTGGCGACAGGTTAGTGCAATACTATCCAACGTTCGCCGAACAAAAGCCAACGGGGCCGGCTGATAGCACAACGCTGCGTTTTGCTGTGCGCTCAAAAGATAGTAGCGGGTTTGTATTTGTAAGCAACTATCAGCGCTTGTTAACGTTAAAAAATCATCCGCAAGTTCAGTTTAAATTTAAGCTGACGGATAACCAAACTTTGCGCTTTCCGGAACAGCCTGTTGCTTTGCCTTCAGGAGCAACGGCCATCTTTCCGTTTAATATGGACATAGACGGAACCAATCTCAGATATGCAACCGTGCAGCCACTTTTTAAATTAAATGGCGTTATGCCAACTTACGTGTTTTTTGCTGTTGACGGTGTTCGGCCCGAATTGATGTTTGATTCAAAAAATATAAAAGGCTTGGTATCTAACCAAGGGAAGTATACGCGTAAGACGGATAGTTATCTAATCAATCAGTTAATACCTGGTTTGAATTGCAGGCTGCAGGTTACGTCGCGAAACGGAAAGAAAATAAATGTCTTAATTTTAACGCAGCAGCAGGCGCTGGATAGCTGGAAAGGTAAGGCCTTAGGGGCGGAGCATTTGTTTATCTCTAAACAAGATTTACAATTTAATAAGGGTGAACTTAAAATGCAGAGTATTGACAATCCGCATTTTACCATATTTGCTTATCCGGTTATAAAAGGTAGGAAGCCGTCTGGTAAAACAAATTATACTGTTGCTCCTCAAGGAATGTTCAATGAGCTAACTGTCAATCTGCCGGCAGTACGGTATCCTGTTACCTATAATCCTGTGAATAATATTGAGCCCTTTTTAAATAGAGGTGCATTATTGCCATCAGATAATCGGGCTGAGCAAGCAAATTATAATGGTCCCCAATACCAAACTAATTTAACCGCTGTTGATGGATCTGCCTACTGGCAAATTAATCTACCTAATTTAAGCGGGAAGGCCCTGCTTGAAATTGATTATAAGGGAGATACAGGCAGTGCTTATATTGGTGGAAAGCTTATTGCAGACGATTACTATAAGGGTAAGCCCATGTTTTTAAACGCAAATAAAATTGGGATTAATTCAGGTCTTTCGAAAATTATTTTTCAGGTTATTCCTTTTAAAGGCAGTGCATCAGTGTATCTGCAAAATCAGGCAAAAGTGTTCGGAGGCACAAATCTGTCCTCGGTAAAACTGCTGCCTGTTTACGAAGCAGTGATTAAATACAGGCGTTCTTTCTTTTAAAGAAAATAATATTCTGTAGTGAAATGTGTTTTGCTTTTTGGT
The DNA here is from genome assembly GCF_038806765.1 of Mucilaginibacter sp. CSA2-8R. Lineage (NCBI taxonomy): Bacteria > Pseudomonadati > Bacteroidota > Sphingobacteriia > Sphingobacteriales > Sphingobacteriaceae > Mucilaginibacter > Mucilaginibacter sp. CSA2-8R. Next base: position 352,160 of record NZ_CP152389.1, read on the forward strand.
TACTATCGGTTAATAAATTTTCCTAGATTTAATTTGTTAAATCCTAGGTTTAAAATTTATTTTTGCAGGGTTAAAAACCTAAAATCGTCACTGCTTTATGAAAAGTGTTTTCGGCTTCAATATCATTCCCGAAAATGATGCTGATCGTGTAAAAGCGTTAAATCGTTATCATATATTCAATACACCATCCGAGCCTTCTTTTAATAAAATTGTACAGCTGGTTAAAAGCATCTTTAAAACATCAATTGCACATCTTTCTTTTATGGACGCGGAAAGAGAGGTTATTAAAGCCAGTATTGGTTTAGGCGACCTGATTAATGTTAATCGTGCCGAAAGTATGTGTGCTTTAACCGTGTTCAACTCTGATATTACTGTATTTGAAGATGCACTCTATGAGCCCGCATTAAAAGATCATCCATACGTACACGGGGCTTTCGGGCTTCGCTTTTATGCAGGCGCCCCTTTAAAAACGCATGATGGTTACACCATAGGTACTTTATGTATTGTTGATAAGCAGCCAAGACAATTTTCGGATAACGACCGCGAGATACTGCAAAACCTGGCTGAGGTAGCTATGGATCAAATTGAGCTACGGCTTTCAACCCTGCGCGAAACTCAAAAGCAGATAGATACTAATGATAAGCTTAGTGCCAGCGAGCAACGCCTGCAAAGTATATTGGATACAATGTCTGAAGGCGTAGGAATTATTAACCAGGAGGGGCAGTTGGTTTACGCTAATTCTGTAGCCCAACATATTTTAGGTTTGAGTGAAAATGAAATTAAAACCCGCACCTTCTATGATCAACGATGGCACAACTTAAAAGTAGACGGCACGCCACTCCATAAGGATGAACATCCGATGGCCATTGTGTTAAGAACAGGAAAGGCTGTTTATGATTTTGAGCTGGCCATGCAACCGGATCATGGCGACCCTACTTATATTTCAGTTAATGCTGCGCCAATTGTTGATCCGCACAGCGGAAAAATAACCGGGGGGGTAGGCACTTTTATGGACGTCACTAACCGGCGTAAACTTCAAAAACAGAAAGAAGAGTTTATGGATATTGCCAGCCATGGGCTAAAAACACCTGTTACCAGCTTAAAAGCTTCATTGCAGATGCTGGACCGCATGAAAGATAATCTAACTCTGGAACGGCTTAACAAATTAGTATCTCAGTCTAACAAGAGTCTTGATAAGTTAAGTAATTTGATCGGCGACCTGTTGGATGCTAACCGGTTAAGTCAGGGGCATTGGCAATTGCATTACACTGATTTTAATCTCTCGGAAGTATTTGAAGAATGTTGTAAACAAATACAAATCTCCGCAAAACACGATATCATATTAAAAGGTGAAATCAATATCATCGTACATGCCGACCGTCAACAAATTAATCAGGTGATGATCAATTTGGTTAATAATGCTGCCAAATATGCTGCCGACTCCAAAGTAATTGAAATAAGTGCTGAGCGGCACGAACAATTTATTAAAATAGCTGTCAAAGATTTTGGTATAGGTATACCGCCCGAAAAAATACCGGATTTGTTTGAGCGATATTTCAGCGCAGATCATAGTGGTCCACAATTTCCCGGTCTGGGTTTGTATATCAGTAAAGAAATTGTAGAAAAGCATGGCGGCCAAATGTATGTAGAATCTGTTTTGGGAATGGGTAGCACCTTTTGGTTCACTTTGCCATTTGATGCCAAATAAGAGGTGCCAAATTTCATACTTTATAGCTCCGATTAGCTCTCATTTACTGAATATTAATTCACAAAATTTATAGCAATTCACAAAATTGTGTATCTTGGCTGTTACCTAAATTACCGTCTGCTGTATTATATTGACGTTGTTTCATATAACTTTGATAAATAAGTATAAGTATTTAAAAAAAGCATATATTTGCTCTGTTGTTATATTGTTAACACAATGCCTGTTTGGTTAATAAATATTGAATGATTGGGCTTTTTTGTTTAGCAATTTAATATTTATATTTATCTTGCAGAGAATTTACGGATATACATTGAAATAGATTTCTATCAATTACTTTTTAATGAACAAGCTTAAACCGGGCAATCTCTTACTCCTCTTTTTTGTACTTTCAATTTCATTTTCGTCTTGTGTAAGTGTAAAAGATTTAAGGTACTTTCAGGATATTTCTGATTCAACCAAGCTCAATAGTATTGCACTTCCGGCCTATCATGAGCCTAAAATTCATTCGTTTGACATTCTTTCTGTAGCTGTTCAAGCCAAAGATCCTACGCTTGTTGCAAATATTAATGCGGCAGCTGCTCCATCAGGCGCTACGGCATCATCTACCAGCGGCGGGCCAGACTTGTCTGGTTACATGGTTGATAGTTTAGGTTACATTGAAATGCCGGTTTTAGGTTCTATCAAAGTGGGTGGTCTTACGGTAGCCCAGGCAACAGATGTAGTTAAGCTTAGGGCTCAGCAATATATTGTTGATCCCATTATAGTACTTAGAAATAAAAGCTTCCGTGTAACTGTGTTGGGCGAAGCGGTCTCGCCTGGTGTAAAGTACCTTACTGCACCAAAAGCTAATATCCTTGATTTGCTTGGGGTTACTGGTGACTTGAATGTTGGCGCACAACGAAACAATATTTTACTTTTGCGTCACAACGACAATAACACGCTCAGTACCATACGGCTTGATTTAACTAATACAAAAATTTTAAAATCGCAATACTTCTATCTTCAAAGTAACGATGTGATTTATGTGGAGCCTAATAAACAAAAAGCAATTGCTTCTGACGTCGTATTTACCAGGAATTTAGGTTTTGTTACCATTGGACTTTCTTTAGTTTCAACCTTTTTATTTTTATTTAGAAAATAGTCGTTTTTCAACATGGCCGAGCTTAATAATGTTAACGTAGCAGAAAGGGATTTTTCGGTTGAAAATGAACAGAAGTTCAATGTGTTAGAAATTCTGCACCGGGCTTTAAGGTACTGGTATCTATTTGTGATTTGTATTGCACTTGGTGTGGCTGGAGCTATCATTATTGGTAAGCTTACTACGGCAATATGGAGTATTACCGGGCAAATTATCATTAATGATGATTCTAATAATGGGATGTCATCTCAAGGTGGCGGAGGGCAATACTCTTCTATTCTGCCGGTCAAAAACAATTCCAAAAATAAGCTCGAAATCATTACTTCTCGTACCCTGATTAGTAGAGTTGTTCGAAAAACCAACTTTAACATCCGCATTTTAGGTGATTTTAAATATAAAACAGCAGAAATTTATAATGAGGCTCCCTTCAGTGTAAGTGTAATATATAAAAACGCTTATTTTCCAAAACAGACTTATAAAGTTAATGTACTTAATTACGAATATTTTAGTATAGGGCCTGATACCGAAAAGCCCACGATGAAGAAAACGCGCTGGGGAGATACAGTCGACTTGGGATATTTAAGATTGGCTTTAAACAAACGTCCTAATTTTTTAACGGGCACTTTCAAAATAGAAGTTAAAAACGAAGATGAAGCAATTGATGATTTTTATGGTGATTTCAGTGCAATGTTCACTGATAAGTTTTCGAGTTCAATCGGTTTAACGTTTAACTATACTGAACCTAATAAAGGCAGGGCTATTTTAGATACTTTAATGGCTAACTTTCTTACTGAGGATACCCAGTATAAAAAGAGAACAGCTGATAGTACACTGAGATTTATTGATGCCAGGGTTAATTCTGTATACAGGGATTTGGATGCTATTCAAACCAAACTCAGTAATTTCCTGCAGGCACACAATATGATTGAACCTGCCACCAAGGCAGATGCACTAACAACCAGTCAAAATGTATATCAAAATAATGCCGATCAGCAGGAGATCCAAATCAAACTGGTTGAGCAGATGGAGAATATTTTAAACTCTCCGGAAACTAAAGTTATACCACCGAGTGTTACTGTTAATAATGGTTCGGTAGTGTCAAACATTGATACCTACAACGATTTGGTTAACAAACGAATAGCACTAAAGCAGTCATTAACCGATGCAAACCCGCTGGTTAAAAGTGTTGACGACCAAATGAAGCACACTCGCGCTGCACTACTTGCAGGTTTGGCATCTTACAAAAACAGTCTTAATATTTCACGTAACCAGGTTCAAGCCAACGAAACGAAAGTGACCAAGCAAATTGGTGCTGTTCCTGGAGTAAAAAAGGATTATGAAGATATTATGCGCCAGAAGGCGAGTAAAGAAGCTTTATATAGTTTTTTACTTCAGCGGCGTGAAGAGGTAGCGATATCAAATACATCAACGGTAACCGATGCTCAAATTACGCAGCATGCTTTACCTAATTTTACACCAATTAAACCCGTAAAATCTAAACTTTTAACTATGGGTTTAATGCTTGGCTTGATATTTCCTACAGTTTTTGTAGCGGCCAAGGAGCTTTTAAATAAAAAAGTGATCAGCAAGTTTGATTTAGAGTCGAGAACCAAAATTCCAATCGCTGGCGAAATTGGTCATAATGATTCAGATAATGCTTTGGTAATTACAGAAGGTACCCGTACTATGGTTTCAGAACAATTCAGAAGCCTTCGAACCAACCTGCAGTATTTAATTAGCTCTGATAAATCGAATGTAATTTTAGTAACCTCAACGATGAGTGGCGAAGGAAAGACATTTATGTCGCTAAACTTGGGTAATTCTTTAGCATTAGCAGGCAAAAAAGTAGTTATCTTAGAATTTGACCTTCGTAAGCCCAAACTCTCCTCAAGTTTAGGTCTGGAGTATACTAACGGTTATACTAATTTTATCATAACCAATTCAACAGATTATCAAAGCATTATTAAGCCGCTCTGGACAAATCCAAACTGCTTCTTAATTTCCTCAGGTCCTGTTCCGCCAAACCCCACTGAGTTACTCATGAGCGAAAAGCTGGATGCCATGATCAGCTATCTAAAATCTGAGTTTGATTACGTTATTATTGATACCGCTCCAGTGGGTGCGGTTTCGGACGGATTGCTGGTTGAAAAATTCACTGATGTTACTTTATACGTAGTAAGGCAGAATTACACCGAAAAAGGGCAGCTGTCTATCGTAAACGATTTGGCTGGCATAGGTAAGATAAGAAATCCATACCTAATTATAAATGATATTAAGTCAAGCTATAAAGGTTATGGTTACGGTTACAACTATGGTTATGGTTATGACTATGGAATTGAAAAGAAAAAGAGCGGATTTTTTTCAAAGCTATTTAGTTAATATAGAACAACTTTCACAGTTAGTTGAATACATCATTTACAGCTTATTTTTTAGAAGATACACCCAGCGTAATATAATTGAATTGTTTATAAATTTATGATAACATCTACACAAAGTGATTTAGTGTCGAATCAGGATAATGAAAATTGGGACCTGGAAATTAAACCCAAAACCAACCTGTTAGATTTAAAACTAAACGAAGTTTGGAAATACCGCGATTTGATGTGGCTTTTTGTTCGCAGAGATTTCGTTGCGCAATTTAAGCAAACCATTTTAGGTCCTATCTGGCATCTTATTCAGCCATTGTTTACTACACTTACTTATTTACTTGTATTTAACAAAATTGCTAAAATACCAAGCGACGGTATAGAGCCGACTTTATTTTATTTGTCGGGCATTGCTATTTGGACGTATTTTTCTACCTGTTTAACAAATACTTCAAATACGTTTGTAGGTAATGCTTCAATTTTTGGTAAAGTGTATTTTCCAAGGTTGGTTTTACCTTTATCTATCGTTATATCAAATATGGCTAAGTTTGGAATACAATTCGGCCTGTTGCTTTTAACGATGATACTTTTTTACTTTACCAAAGGTACACCTATTGTTTTTTCAGTTTACTGGCTTACTATACCGCTTTTAGTGTGCTTGCTGGCAGGTATCGGATTAGGTTGCGGAATTGTGGTATCTTCATTTACTACAAAATACCGCGACTTTGCTCTTTTATTAGTCTTCATTGTTCAGTTAGGCATGTATGTTACGCCTATTATCTATCCTTTGTCTTTTTTACAAAATTCCTCTTATAAATGGATTGTGCTTGCAAATCCTTTAACCCCAATAACTGAAGCATTTAGGTTTGCGTTATTTGGTAAAGGCACTGTACAATTGGGAGGATTACTATACAGCGTTGCCTTCATGTTTGTGTCTCTATTTGTAGGTGCAATCTTTTTTAATAAAGTGGAAAAGACATTTATGGATACCGTATAAATCTAACTCAATTAAAAAAATTAATCTTACAAGCAGTTTTCATGAGTAAAGTAGTAATTAAGGTTGAAGATCTCTCTAAACAATATCGGTTAGGTGAAATCGGGACGGGCTCGCTGGCTCACGATATCAACCGTTGGTGGTATAATGTTAGAGGGAAAGAAGATCCTTATTTAAAAATAGGTGAAACCAACGACCGGACCAAGGTTGGCAATAGTCAATATGTATGGTCTTTAAAAGATATAGATTTTTCTATAAAGCAAGGTGATGCTGTAGGTATCATTGGGCGTAACGGTGCAGGTAAAAGTACTTTGTTAAAAGTGCTTAGCCGTGTTACTGCTCCTACTACCGGATCAGTAAAAGTAAAAGGGCGTATTGCCAGTTTATTAGAAGTAGGTACGGGTTTTCACCCTGATTTAAGCGGACGCGACAATATATTTTTAAACGGCGCTATTTTAGGGATGCGCAAAGACGAAATAAAACGCAAGTTTGACGAAATTGTAGATTTCGCAGGCGTTGAGCGTTATGTAGATACGCCGGTAAAACGTTACTCATCGGGTATGTACGTACGTCTTGCTTTTGCTGTAGCAGCGCACTTAGAGTCTGAAATTCTTATTGTTGACGAAGTTTTAGCGGTAGGCGATTCTGAGTTCCAAAAGAAGTGCTTGGGCAAAATGGACGACGTAAGTAAAGGTGAGGGTAGAACCGTTTTATTCGTAAGCCATAACATGGCTTCGATAAAAAATTTATGTACCTCAGGTATATACCTAAAAAACGGTGGTTTGGAATATTCAGGCGGGATAGATCAAGCAATAGCGATGTACTCAGATTTTTATGCTAATAATCTTTCTTCTGAGTACGATTGCACAGAAAGCAAAAAACCGATACATATTAAACATGCTTCATTGAGAAGTAACGGTAAAAAGGTAAGTGAGGTGGATTCAACAATGGCTAACCTTGAATTATATTGCGAAATTCAAAGTAACATCCAGGCCGAAGAACTGATGACCGGATTTACCGTTTATGATTCAAATGGGTTAGCGTTATTATCGACATCACATTTTAAAATATCAAATTTTAGCGGTAATGTTATAAAGGCGGCTGTTCAAATACCTTTGTATAATTTAAAGCCTGGGGCCTATTACATTGATGGTGGAGTGTGGAATAAAGATGCAATGCTTGATTTACAAGATCACTTATTCTCGTTTAAAGTAGTAGAAGAAGATAAGAAAAATAAAGAAAGTAAGGGTATAATACTTGTACCTGACACTTGGAGTCATGTTTCTTAATACGTTATGACCGGAATTTCTGTCGTTATTTGTTGTTACAACAGCTCTACCAGATTAAAAGAAACATTAGAGGGGCTTAGTCGCCAGAGCTTAAAAGGAATTCCTTGGGAGATTGTACTGGTAGACAACGGATCTACCGATGATACTATAAATACAGCGATAAGTGAGTGGAACAATTATGCTAAACATGATGTAAAACTAATTATCGTAAAAGAGTCTCGGCAGGGATTATCTTTCGCAAGAGAGTCGGGGATCATTAAGGCACAACATGAATTGATTCTGTTTTGCGATGATGATAATTGGTTAGATGACCATTATTTGGAGATTGCTCATCAAATAATGGCAGATAATCCGGGTGTTGGTGGTTTAGGCGGGCATAATATCGGTGTTTGCGACAGCGGAAGGTTTCCTGAATGGTGGGACGAATATCAACAAGGTTATGCTGTTGGCAGGCAAGCTGAACATAATGGCATACTGAAACACCGGATGTACTTATGGGGTGCAGGTTTAGTGTCAAGAAAGTCTTTGTTATTAAAAACTTTTGATAGCAGGTACCCGTCACTTCTTAAAGATAGAAGTGGGAATGAATTGAGTTCAGGCGGAGATTCTGAGATATGTGCACGTATTTTATTATTAGGATATAGTTTGTATTATGATGATCGGCTTAAGCTGAAACACTATATGACTAATGATAGGCTACAACTAAAATATAGGGAAAGACTTTTTGACGGACATACAAAATCCCTTGGTGTACTTAGAGAGTACCACGATGTCATTGTCTATAATTCAATGAGCTTTTTTACAAAATTGGGGATCGTTTTAGAAAGCCTATTTTTTATTTTCGCTATATCCCTTAAAATTTCTGGCAGGGGTAAACAGCAATACTATAACAATTTATATAAAATCTTTAACTGGAACGCTATCCCCGCAAGTGCCACCGTTAGAGGTATAGTTGAGTTTAAGGACTTTTCTGTTAATCAAAAGAAAAAAATAGCATATAATGGCTAATTATCCCAAAATTTCAATAATTACACCTTCGTATAATCAAGGCGAATTTTTGGAAAAAACAATACTGTCAGTTATCGGTCAGGAATACCCCAATCTTGAATACATAATAGTTGATGGCGGGAGCGCAGACAACAGCGTCGAGATAATAAAAAAGTATGAAAGTAAAATTACATACTGGGTATCCGAAAAAGATAAGGGCACTTATGATGCCAATAATAAAGCTCTTGAGAAAGTAACCGGCGACTACTGGTGTGTAGTTAATTCTGACGATTTATTGTTACCCAATTCGCTGCACACACTTGGCAGATATATTAACGAACAACCTAAGCAAAAATGGTTTTGCGGCGGTGTTCAATATATAGACGAGCATGGTATTGAGACTGGACGAGAGCTTCCTAAACCAAATAATCCGGTTGCTGGCTTCACATTTTTAAGAGGTACTTGGGTATCTCACCCTACCGTTTTTTTACACCGGGATCTTATAACGGAAGTTGGGTCATTTCACAAATGGCATTTAATGGATTTGAATTATTGGCTGAGATTAGAGAAAGCCGGGTATTCTCCGTTTATTATTCCAGAATATATCGCTGCTTTGCGCCTGCATTCCAATTGCAAGAGTAATGATAGAATTAAGTTGCAGGGCGAGTACATGAAAATTTATAACACTTTTGTTAGCGAGAATAATTTAAGTAACCATCCTGATGTTAAGGTGAGCAGTAAACAACTATACATCTACAATACCAAGATGGAAAATGAGAATTATGTTGTTAATAGAAATGAGCAACCTCCTGCTAATACATTATTTAAGCTTTTAGTTAAGGAGCCGTCGGTTTTGACAAAAAAATGGTATTGGGGGTTGGTAAAACGAATGCTTTTTGGTGTACATAAAAACGACCCTTTATTGTCTTTATACGACCAAAAGGACAATAAATCTAATTGGGAAAATAAATAAGTTCTGTCGTTATCTTTATAATAGAAAGTAGACTTTAAGAAACCAGTAATTTCCAAAGCAGCGTCAGTGTATCGTACATCCATAGTCAGGCTTATGTTATTGAGTGTTGCTGTCTGCAGATGGTAACAAAAACAATCATAATTAGATATTTCATCACAAAAGCACTAAATGTTTGACGCAGGTAAAATATAATACTTGCACCAATAGAATGGCAAAAATACTTATTATATCACCTGTTGCAACGCATCCTCAGGATGCGGGACATAAATCAAGAATATATAGTATTGCAGAAAATTTACGTCAACATAAGCACGAAGTAGCCATTTTAGTTGTTTCTGAAATAAATGATGCTGAAAGTGCAGCCATGAGCAACTACTGGGGAAATTCGTTATACCAGTATATACCCTATAATTTTGAGTCTTTTTCTTTCTTTCAAAAAGCGTCCATCAAACTAAAATATTTTCTCTTCAATTCGCTGAAGAAAAAACAGAAAGCGGAATACGATAAAACCTATACCGAAGAACAAAACAAGCATAATCATCTTATTGACGATTCTTATTGTTTTGGTTTGAGTGTTTATCTCAAACAATTACAGGCAAAAGAAGCATTTGACGTTGTAATTACCGAATACGTGGCGTTATCGTTAGCTTTAGAAAGCTTCGATCATAAAGTATTAAAAGTACTGGATACACACGATGTGTTTACAGACAGGTATAAAATGTACCTTGAAAGAAATTTACCTTATGATTGGTGGAGCTTTTTTCGGGGAGAAGAAGCTAAAGGGTTAAATAGAGCAGATATAATTTTTGCCATACAAAACCAGGAAAAGCAGCAGCTTCAGCAAATTACCCAAAAGCCGGTAAAACTACTTGGCCATATTGTTCCGGCAAAAAAGTTACCTGCCCACGGGTTCGGCAAGATTATCGTATTTGTTGGTGTAAATAACAGCGTTAATGTACAGGGCATTAATCATTTCATAAAAGAAATATTGCCGCATATTAAAGCTTCACACCCCGATGTGCGTTTATTGCTGGCCGGCAACATCGTAAAGGCGAAAGATGAGGTGTTGCATGATACCAATGTTGAGTTTACAGGGATATACAACGAATCGCACGAGCCTTACCTATTGGCCGATATAGTGATAAACCCGGTAATTATAGGTACAGGGCTAAAAATCAAAACTATAGAGGCAATATCTTTTGGCCTGCCATTAATATCTTTTCAATCGGGGGTAGATGGTTTGCCAGAAAGCGATGCGCATCCTTATTTTATAAAATGTAACAGCGACGCTGAGTTTGTAAGCAGTTTACTGGAGGTAATGAGTGATGCCGGACGCAGAAAGCAGCTTTCTGAAAATGCCCGTCGCTTTATAAGCCAGTATAATGAGGAGGCTGCTTCAGATTTGCTGGATGCCGTTAATAAGCACATGCAAAAATAAAGAAACACATTTTAGTCGTAAACTTTAAACCAAAATGCCAAATAGCCAACCTCAAATTTCAGTAATATTGCCCGCATACAATTGCGAGCGTTATATTGGCGGAGCTATAGAAAGTATTCTGAAACAAGAATTTACAAATTTTGAGTTTATTGTTATCAATGATGGGTCTTCAGATAATACGGCAAGCATAATTAAATCTTATACCGATCCTCGCATTCGTTATTCAGAAAATCCTGGCAATATGGGTATTGTGGGCACCCTTAACCGTGGAATTAGCATGGCAACCGCTCCCTATATTGCCCGCATGGATGCAGATGACGTATCTTACCCCGAACGTTTTACGCTGCAATACCAGTTTATGGAATCTCATCCGGAGGTAGCCGTTTGCGGGGCATTTTTAAAGGTGATGGATAAAGAAGAAATTGTTCGATATCCTGAGCAGCACGATGATATTTTTTACGAGCTTTTAATAAATAACGTTATTGCACACCCGGTAGTAATGTTTCGTAAAAGCATATGGGACAAGCATCAGCTGCAGTACCAGGAAAACTGGTTTCCGGCCGAAGATTATATGCTTTGGGTAAAATTTGCCCATTGTGGCAAATTGCACAATTTGCAATTGCCATTGCTGGATTACAAAATTCATGAAGCCTCTATAAGCGTTTCAAAAAAGGGCCTGCAGAATCAAAAAGTGACAGAGATAAAATGTGTGCATTTGCTGGATTCATTAAAGCTTTATAATGAACATAACTTTACTATTTTAGAGCAGGCATTATCGTTCCGCTTTTCAGACACGATAGCCTATGTTCACCAGCTTAATAAACTGTTTAAACAAATTGTAGAGGCTAATAACAACCTTCTGGCTTTTCCAAAAGAAAATTTGGAGAAATTGTTATCTATGTACTGGTATGTGGCCTGTCAGAAAGCTTTACGCAATGGCCTTAAAGTTTTAGGTGTTTATACATCAAACAGGCTTTATAATACGCCATATTTTATCAAATTAATATTACATTACGTCAGCGGTTTGAGAAAAGCATCTTAGCTGGCAGATAAATAAAATCAGTAATAGTGACGTTAACGCAAGCATCAAAACAACCAATTTATCAGCCTAACGAAAAGTATCTGACCGTACCCGCTATCAGTAATGATACTGGTGGTTCAGTTATGCCTAATTTTGAGGTGGTTAGCTATGTCAATGCGCTGGTAACACCTATTAAGCATGTTTTTGTTAAAGGCAGGTATGTTCCTACCGGATTACTTACTACTAATGATGATAAAAAACTTTCAGTAGCTCAACAGATTTATTTTTATTTAAAATTCAGGTTTTTTACCGAGGTAAAAAAAGTGAGCGGCCCTTGCTTTTTAGCTTATGATGGGTGGAGCGAAAATTATTATCACTGGATGTGTGAGGTTATGCCACGCCTGTATATGATGAGCCAACAGTATCCTGAAGGCAGAGTTATTTTACCTGAAAACGTGCAGCGCCATTCGTTTGTCACTGAGTCTCTCGCACTGTTAAAGCTTCCAATACTTTCTATTGATACTACTGTAAGCTACCGTTATGAGCAATTGGTTACTGTTAAAACTGATCCGCCTTTTGGTAATCCAAGTTCGGTATTAGTTACAGGTCTGAGTAAGCAATTGCGGGGTAATCTGCAGTTAAATACACAAGTGAGTGCTGACCGGAAAATATTTATTTCTCGTGCCAAGGCCGAAAGGCGTAACATCGTTAATGAAGCGGATATCACCGCCCTTTTAGTTAAACACGGATATGAGGTTGTTTACACCGAAAATTTATCATTTACCGAACAGGTAAAATTATTTGCCGGTACAGTATCATTGGTATCACTTCATGGAGCCGGGTTAACTAATATAATATTTATGCCCGCCGGAAGTAAGGTTCTGGAAATACGCGACAGTAATTGGAAAACTAATCCGTTATGCTATTGGTGGCTGGCTAATATTTTAAAAATTAAATGGAGTTATAATATTGGCGAGATGGTGCCCAGCGCATATCATCTTAATGATCCAAATTTTAATAATATTAATATAAATTATGAGTCGTTTGTAAATGACTTTGGTAACTTTGAATTATTGTAACAGCTGGGCACTGGTATGAGAACTCTTATAAACAATTAATAATTGCTATATTGCAATGGATTTCTAATTGTAATAATAATTTAATAAAAAACTGCTTAGAGATTTAAGAAAAACATAATATGCGGAAACTTATCGTAACGGGTTCATCAGGCCTAATCGGCTCTGAGGTTTGTAAACATTTTCATTCATTAGGATGGCAAATATTTGGAATTGACGGCAATCAGCGAGTGGTTTTTTTTGGTGAAAAAGGCGATACCCGCTGGAACCAGAAACAGCTTGAAACCGCGCTGCCCAATTTCAAGCATATTGAACTTGATATAAGAAACCGCCAGGGCGTTTTAGATATCATCAAAGAAATAAAACCGGATGCTATTGTGCACACTGCTGCGCAGCCAAGTCATGACCGTGCTGCCGCTATTCCGTTTGATGATTTTGACACTAATGCAGTTGGTACCTTTAACATGCTCGAAGCTACCCGCCAATATTCTACCGCAATTCCTTTTGTGCATTTATCTACCAATAAAGTATATGGCGATGCACCTAACTACATTCCTATGGTAGAGCAGGAAACACGTTGGGAATATGCCGATGAGCAATATTTAACCGGTATCCCGGAAACGTTTTCAATCGATCAAAGCAAACACTCCCTGTTTGGTGCATCTAAAGTTGCAGCCGACGTTTGTGTTCAGGAGTACGGTCGTTATTTTAATATGCCAACCTGCGTTTTACGCGGTGGTTGCTTAACCGGCCCAAGCCATAGCGGTGTTGAGTTACATGGCTTTTTAAGCTACTTAATTAAATGTAACCTTACCGGTACTAACTATACCATTTACGGTTACAAGGGCAAGCAGGTGCGTGATAATATCCATAGTTATGACGTGTCAAGGTTTGCCGAAGAATTTATTAACGCGCCACGTGTGGCTGAGGTTTACAACATTGGCGGTGGCAAGCAAAATACCTGTTCGATTTTAGAGGCTTTCAAGATAGCCGAGAAATATTCAGGTCTGGAAATGAAGTATACTTACTCTGATCAGAACCGCGAGGGCGACCATATATGTTATTACAGCGATTTGCGTAAAATGAGAGAGCATTATCCAAATTGGGATATTACTATTTCGTTAGATGAAACCATCAGGCAAATTGTTGAAGCCTGGAAAAATCGTTTAGATTAATTGCTATTTGCTTAAAAGCTGATGAACCGCAATCTGGAAAATGTATTAAAGGCGTCAAGAAAAGTATATCAGCGTATAGCGCCGTTAGATCCTTTCGGGCTTACCGACGAGCTTGTGCAATATAAAGGCCAGGCTGGGTCAGATCTGATCAAGGAAAAGCTGATGGGCGATGCTCCGGCGATGATTGCCCGTTTCGGCATGGTTGAACTGCATTGCTTACTAAATTATCATTTTGTTAAGCAGCAAAAGGCTTTGCCTTCAAAGGTATTTGATTACATCAGCGGCAGGTCTTTCCCATTCTGGTGGGATTCGGCTGTAGCCAGAGAAATGTCTAAAAATGCCGGATTTATCAACCCGACATTTGCCAACCTGGAGCAGTTTGCCAAGCTGATGGAGAATGATATGACTTATGTTGACGTACTGGCTTCATGGATGCGTGGCGAAAATGTATTTTTTGACCGGATGCCCAATGTTTCTACCATCAGCATTTGGGGTATTGAGCCCTTTAAGCACGCCAATCCCTGGAGTGAGGCCTTAGCAGGTAAAAAAGTGCTGGTAGTTCATCCCTACGAGTACAGCATCAAAAAACAGTATGCCCAAAGGGAAAAACTATTTGCAGACCCAAGGGTGTTACCTGAGTTTGAACTCAAAACCATCAAAGCGGTACAATCAATAGCCTTTAGCGAAACGCCATATAAAACATGGTTTGAAGCCTTGGATTATATGAAGCGTCAAATTTCAGAAACGGATTTTGATATTGCCATTATTGGCTGCGGTGCCTACGGGTTTCCACTGGCTGCCCATGTAAAAAGGATGGGTAAAAAAGCAGTACACCTGGGTGGAGCCACTCAGGTGCTTTTTGGTATTTCGGGTAGGCGTTGGGAAGATGATCCTTATTTTAAAGATAATTTCATCAACCAGTATTGGATTAAACCAGACGCAACAGAAACTCCAAAACAGTTTGCCAAAATTGAGGACGGCTGCTACTGGTAATGCCCGGCTTTGTAGCATTTAAAGCAAAGAGATGCAACATTATAATGCTATTGGTGCAGGCAATTAAAAAAATAACCTTTACACAAAAAATGAAGATATTAATTACAGGTATTTGCGGTTTTGCAGGTTCAACACTGGCCAAAGCTTTACTGGAGGCTAACGAGGGTTACGAAGTATTTGGTATAGATAATTTTATCCGTTCGGGCACCTGGTTAAACAAACCGGTTTTAGAAGCATTAGGCGTTAAAATTTTTTATGGCGATATTAGGCAAGCCAGCGATCTGGAAATTTTGCCCAAAGCAGACTGGGTGATCGATGCTGCCGCTAATCCAAGTGTGCTGGCAGGTTTTGATGGTAAAACCAGCAGTTCACAACTAATTCAGCACAACCTGATAGGTACAATTAACTTGCTGGAGTATTGCAAGCAACACCAGGCAGGTTTTGTATTGCTATCAACCAGCCGTGTATACTCTATACCTGGCTTGGCAGAGTTAGAAATGACTGTAAAAAATAAAGCTTACTTCCCGCAAGAGGGCGCTGCAATGCCTGCAGGCTTAAGTATAAAGGGAGTAGCCGAAAATTATTCAACCCAGGCACCGGTTTCTTTATATGGCTGTACCAAATTAGTGTCAGAGCAATTGGCTATTGAGTACGGTTTATCTTTTGATTTTCCGGTATGGGTAAACCGTTGTGGCGTTATGGCCGGGGCTGGTCAGTTTGGGCATCCCGGACAAGGTATATTTGCCTACTGGATACATAGTTTTAAGGAAAAAAAACCACTAAAATACATTGGTTTCGGCGGTACAGGTTACCAGGTAAGAGACTGTTTGCACCCGCGCGATTTGGTAAGCTTATTAAAAGCCCAATTTGCCGAACCACTGCAAAGCACAAAACCACGTATCAGTAACATCAGCGGTTGTACCGAAAACAGTATGTCGCTCGCACAGCTTACCGATTGGTGTACTGGCCGGTTTGGCGAGCATGAAGTTATTGCTACAAATACAGAGCGTAAATTTGATATCCCATGGATGGTTTTAGATTCAAGTCAGGCTAAAGAAGTGTGGGGCTGGAGTCCGGAAACACCAATTGAGGCTGTTTTGGAAGACATTGCTGCTTTTGCCGAAACGCAGGATAAATGGTGTGAATTATCTGCTTCTTAATTGGAGCAGCGCAACCATGACATTGATAATCGAATTAGCTTAAAAGAGCGGCTAAATTATCAACTTCATTGTAAGAATGGCAACAGACAAAAAAAATAGCCTGCTCAAAGTTTTTTTCAAAGCAGGATATATCCTCCGGAAAAAAATTGAAGGCTATAAGCTGCGGTACAGGTTTCACGAAACACAATATTTGTTTGGAGATAGGATAAGCTTGCCTGCCCATTATTATTTCCCGAAGTTTCCTGAATTTAATTTTGATTTTTCGGCAAGTAAGATCATTATTCATGAGGGTGTTGCCTGCAGAGGAGGTTTGAACTTTGTTTTTAACAATAATAGCCTGATTGAGGTTGGAGAAAATACTTACTTTAATAACAACTGCTCTGTTAATGCCCTTGAATCTGTACAAATAGGTAGCAACTGTTTATTTGGTGAGGGGGTTAAGGTATACGATCATAATCACCAGTTCAGGCAGGAGGGGGTACTAACCAAGGATCAGGGATACAGCACAGCCGCCGTTAAAATAGGTGATAATTGCTGGCTCGGGTCAAACGTGGTTGTTTTAAAGGGGGTAGTGATTGGCGACAATTGCGTTATTGGTGCAAACTGTACGGTTTACCAAAATGTACCTGCTAACTCTGTTTTGGTTAACGGCTCAAAAAATACGATAAAGCAATATGCCTGACCGGATATATTATCGTTGCGCTATGCTGCTTTAATATAGATTATATTCGAGATTACATTCATGAAAATAGCCATCATATCTACTATTGAAAATTACAGTTGGGCTGGAACCGAGGAGGTATGGGCATTATTTGCTAAACAGGCTTTAAGTAACGGGCATGATGTTATGTTGGCTGCACACCATAAGGTAGCCGGAAGCGACAATGTAAAAATGCTTGTGCAGGCCGGCCTTAAAGTGGTGCAGCGGCATCCTTTCAGGCCCATGCGCATCTATTTAGCTAAAGAAAAATTTAGTACCGAGATGAAGGCGTTGATTGATTTCAAGGCCGACGTTGTATTGATTAATTCGGGCTCATTATTCGATGTAATCAATCTACCATATGTATATCGCGTTTGTAATTTAATAAAGGCACCTAAAGTGTTTTTTTGTCATTTTGTTGCCGAAACGCTTATACCTACAAATTATAAACAACTGCAAAGCTTTTTCAGCACTATGGATAGTGTGTTGTTTGTTTCTGAACATAACAAAAACCTTGCTGAGCGGCAGTTGGCAATGAAATTTAAGAATGCCGCCGTAATTGCTAATGGCTCAAAACAAGTTTTAACCGAGCCTATATCTTGGCCAGACGGCGATACCATTAATTTTGCTATTGTAGCAAGATTGGAGATCATGTGGAAAGGGCATGATGTTTTGTTGGAAACACTTAGCAAGCCTGTGTGGCGTAATAGAAAGTGGCAGTTAAATATATATGGTGAAGGTCCGGATATTGACTATATTAAAGATTTAATAGCCTTTTACGGGTTAGGAGACAAAGTGTTCCTTAAGGGGTACGTTTATGATATAAAGCAAGTTTGGGCCAATAATCATGCAATGCTGTTGCCTACCCGGGGTGAGGGCATGCCTTTAGCAGTGATTGAAGCCATGATGTGTGGCCGGCCGGTAATTACCACAGATGCCGGCGGAAACCTGGAGATATTAGAAACTGGAGTAAACGGATGGGTTGCTGATGCTGCTACCTCGTTGTCTTTCGGAAAAATTTTAGAGCAAGCTTGGAGGGTTTTGCCCGAATGGAAAAATATAGGGATTGCTGCTCATGTAAGAGCATTGAAATTAGTAAAGGATGACCCGGCTGGCAGATTAATACAACTTTTACAGAGAATTACCTCTCCCAATAATTAAAAATGCCACCTAAAATCTCTGTTATTATACCTAACTACAATCGGGCAGCCATTATAGGCGAAACGATTGATAACATGCTTTCGCAAACGCTTAAGCCACACCAGATAATTGTAGTGGATGACGGATCGGCAGATGATTCGATAAAGGTTGTTAAAGGCTTTGGTGATAAAGTTATACTAATTGAGCAAAAAAATGCAGGACCCGGCGCCGCACGTAATGCCGGTTTAAAAATAGCCACCGGTGATTTTATTCAGTTTATGGATAGTGATGACTTAGCTTCATTAAATAAGCTTGAGGTACAGGTACAGGCCTTAATACAGCATAATGCTGATATAGTATTGGGGCCTTGGCTAAAAGCCTGGATGGAAGATAAAACCATGCGGTTGGAAAACGTGGTTTTACAGCAAAAACCATTGCCCTCTACCCATACAACATTGCAATGGTTTTTAACCGGATGGTCAATGGTGTTTCAGCAAAGCCTGATAAGAAAAAGTATTTTAATAAAAGCTGGCGGTTATCGTGAGGATATAAAATATTTTGAAGACGGCGATCTGTTTGTAAAACTATTACTTGCCGGCGGTAAGTTAATATTTGAATCAGCCTCTCTTACTTTTTACCGCTTAAACGATTTTGGAAAGCTAACAGGTGATGGACAGGTGAACACAGGCAGAGCTCATGCGCAGGCTACCTTTTACCAGGATATCATCAGGCAATCAAAAACCAGCAAAGTTTTACAAGATTGCGTTGAGCTTCCTGATTTTCGGGCAAATGTGTACAATGCGTATCTGGATCTCGAAAAAAGTAATTTGCAGCTTAGCAGCGAGTATCTGGATTTGATAACTATGGCTCAGCACAGTAAGTCATCCGGCAAGTTTAGCGCATTATATAAAAAAGTACAGGCTGGCATTAAGCAGCGTATACACGGACATCGTTGGCCTGAGAGCTATCAAGCCGGGGCACTGCAGGCCCACCAAAAGCAGCTCATTACTCAAATGGGCTATAACTTAATATAACCTATGGCAAAAAGATTACTTATTGTTGAAGAAGCCTTACGTGATTTAAAGGCACATTGGTTTGAGTACATCAAAACTATCCGTAACAGTGCCATAAAATCTGGTTGGGAGGTTGATGTAGCCAGTAATGTAAATGCCGCCCCCGAAATTGTTAAGGAATTTTCGGCACTCCCTGTTTTTGAACACTCCAGGTACCTGGATAATAATAAAAGCAAGCTGCCGGGCGAAAGGCATTATGGCTTTATACTTCATAGCATGCGTACACAAAAAGTGCTCAAAGCATTATTTAAAGCGCAGAAGCCTTATGACGATGTTTTTGTACCTACGGTGTTAGTGCACCATCTTTTGGCCTGGTATTATATCATGTCATTCGACAGTAACCGGGCAAAGCATGTTACCTTATTTTTTGTAACTAATCCGGGTGTTTGGGATGCCAGTAAAAACAAAGCTTTCTTTCCTAAATCTACCGTTATATTAAAGTACCTGCTTAAATTATTTGATGGTTTAGTAAAAGCAGGTAAAGTAACCTTTGCGGTAGAAACTAAAGGCGCAAAAGCCGAATTTGAAACATTGAGCGGTTTGCCGTTTAAGCTGCTTCCGCATCCGGTGCCTTTTGAACAGGATGCAGTAACCCCGGCTGCCGAGCAAGGCCCGGTAGCCAAGCCTGTGGTTAACTTTGCCTGTTACGGGTTTGCCCGGCACGAAAAAGGCTCAGACTTATTTAAACAGGCTATCGAAGAAATACTTAAACGGTACCCTGACTTTAACGGGCATTTTCATATCCAATGGACTGATGCTTTCAAAATGCCGGATAGCAGTGACTGTACCCCCGGTAATGTACTTTTAACGCATCCTAAAGTAACGGTAATTAACCGCGCGGTAATGAGCGAGGAATATAACAAGTTACTTACCGAAACTGACTGCATGGTGTTGCCTTACCGCAATTCATCTTACCATGCACGAGTGTCGCGTGTTGCTATTGAAGCAGCCGCCAACGCTATACCGATGATTTATACCAAAGGCGGCTGGCTCGAAGAAACGGTATCAGGTTACGGTGCAGGCATTGGTATAGACGACGAGTCGGTTGAAAGCTTAATAAATGCAATACTTGAAATGCAGACAAAATTCAGCTCTTACCAGGCAACTGCAAAAACAGCTATGTTACAGGCAAGGGCTTATTATTCGCCACAACATTTTGTAAGTTTGTTATTAAATTGATAATAAGCAATATTATATAAGCTCTTTATTACGCCGACATTATGAACACAGTAACATTAGATTTTTTAAGAAAAGTATACCGTAAAGCCTTTAACAGAGGATATAACGGTGTGAACTATGCTACTGTCGATGTAAAAAATCAAGAAGCCAGCGACTTAATTAAAAGTAGATTACTATCTGATGAACCAGTAATGAT
The DNA here is from genome assembly GCF_038806765.1 of Mucilaginibacter sp. CSA2-8R. Classification (NCBI taxonomy): domain Bacteria; kingdom Pseudomonadati; phylum Bacteroidota; class Sphingobacteriia; order Sphingobacteriales; family Sphingobacteriaceae; genus Mucilaginibacter; species Mucilaginibacter sp. CSA2-8R. Next base: position 372,766 of record NZ_CP152389.1, read on the forward strand.
ATGCCGGTTTGGCTCTATAGAATTAGACTGTGTTGCCAATTATATAAGCATAAATAAAAATAAAGGAGCTTGGTTCAAATACATATCCGGTAAGATAGATGCCTATTGGTGGCAGGATAACATCATATCAGCCATGTCTAACAATGCCGGCTTTTTCCCATCCAATCCCTCAACGCTCGAAAAGTTTTCTTTATCTATGATCGAAGACATGAAGCAGGTTGATATTTTGGGCTCATGGCTGGAAAAAGAAAAACTTTTTACCAAAGAGCTGGCTCATGCAACACGTGTTCAGATAGGCGATTTGCACCCGTATAATCATGCAAACCCTTGGAGTGAGGCATTAAAAGATAAAAAGGTACTGGTTATTCATCCGTTTGAAGATAGTATTAAAAGCCAGTTTAGTAAACGCGATCTCATTTTTAAAGATCAGCGCATTTTGCCACCATTTGAGTTAAAAACCATCAAAGCGGTACAATCCATAGCGAACAATAAAACGCCGTTTAAAACCTGGTTTGATGCGCTTGACTATATGAAAGAGCAAATCGACAAAACAGATTTTGACATTGCCATACTGGGGTGTGGCGCTTACGGTTTTCCGTTAGCTGCCCATATAAAGCGGATTGGTAAAAAGGCAGTTCATCTGGGCGGACCAACGCAGGTATTGTTCGGCATTATAGGTAAGCGTTGGGAAGAAGATAAGGTTAATAGCTACGTGATGACCCATTTTGCCAACGAACACTGGGTGCGCCCTTCAGCTACTGAGACACCATCAGGTATAAAAAATGTTGAAGCTGGCTGTTACTGGTAAATTTTAAACTTAAGCGTACTTAGAGCTAAATAAGCACCCTAATTTGAGTAAATAAGTAAGACATGGTGATAATACAATGGCTTATATAATGGATACGCAGCATCTTACTTTTACTCGTTTTTTAGCAGCAATAGGAATTGTAATTTTTTATTTATTTACCATTGCTCCCTGCTGTACCGACTTTTAGTTTTAATTTTTTTTGAAAGCCGCTGCGAGAGGAAGTTAAGGCTATAAAATTTAGATAATTAGGTGGTTGGTTTTTTGCCGTAGCTCTAATTTAACATGGATATAATTATTTATAACATTAACAGCTTTGGTGGCAATTACGAGTATGCTAAGTACTTATTCGAGTCGTACCAAAAAAATCCCGAAGTAAAATCAGCTGTCTTGCTGATGCCAGAGAATGCTGTTTATAATAACCCAGGAGTCTTACGAACACTCTGTACAGACTTACCGGCTACGCAAAACAAGCTTTTTAAGAAAATACATTATCTGTATCGCAGCCTGGTCAATCCGTTCAGGCTGCTGTCTTTTCTAAAAAAGCAACCGCCGTCAGTAGTTATCTTTAATGATTTTGATCAGCGTACCGCTTGGTTTTGGGCACCTTTTTTTAAGCCTTTAAAAAAGAAGCATCAATTTGCCGTAATTTTGCACGACCCTGACCGCGACAAGTTTTTTTCTATCAAGAGCCTGTCAGAAACCAGCATGAATGCTATTATGTCTTTTATGGATGTAGCTTTTTTTCATGGCTTTTTACCTGATAAGCCTTATTACAATCATCCTTTTAAAAGAGTGGACATTCCGCATGGTATATACGATGATACCGCAATTGACGACAGCGTTTACAGGCAGGTTAAGCAAGAAGCGGGCGGAGATAAAATTATTGGTATTTTGGGCAACATCCGCGACGAAAAAAACTATAATATAGTAATTGACGCCCTGGGGCATTTAAACAATGTAAAGCTGCTCATTGCCGGTAAAGCGGCAAACTCTGGTGTTTCTACCAATGTGTACAAACAGTATGCTGCAGAAAAAGGTGTAAGCCATAAAATCATTTGGCAAGAGGGCTATTTAAGCCAGGGAGCTTTTAATGCCTGCATAACTGCAAGCGATATTGTTTTACTGTATTATAAACCTTCATTTACTTCGCAAAGTGGGGTATTAAATACCATAGCCCCTTTTAAAAAGAGATTGATTATCTCAAACGCCGAAAGCTCATTGAAAAAGTCGGTTGAGCAATATGCGCTGGGCCGGGTGCTACCGCACGATCAGCCAATTTTGTTGGCAAAAGCTGTCGAAGAATTATTATCTTTATCAGACGATCATTTTTCTGCCAATTGGAACAATTACATTGCTAATTCAAGTTGGCAAAAACACGTTTCTATTGCTGTAGAGGCGTTTAAATAGTACTGCATGAACATTAAATTGTGGGGAGGAGCCTTCCTTAATTACTTTTATAATAACCTGCTCACGCATTTTCCTTCACATTTTTTACGGAAAGCATTTTTAAGGGCGTTTAATAAAAAGATTAATAGTAGTGCTGTTATTTTAATGCACAGTCGTTTTCTAAACTTTTGGGATATAGAAATAGGCGAAAGAGTAGTAATCAATCAATACTGCTTAATGGATTGCCGCCGGTTTAAAATAAAAATTAATCACGATACGGATATTGGTCCTTACACCAAAATCTGGACATTAGGGCATAAGCCAAATTCCGAAACTCACGATTTATACGGTGGCGATGTGATGATTGATCATCACGTTTGGATAGCTTCTAATGTTACCATTTTGCCTAATGTTATTATAAATGCAGGGGCTATTGTAGCGGCTTCGGCAGTAGTTCATAAATCAATTGCGCCGTTAAATATTGTTGCTGGTAACCCCGCTACTTTTATAAAAGAAAGGGATAACCCATTAACTTACAAGTTAAGCTATACGCCAATATTAGAGTAGCAGGTAATTAGTAAATAATTGATTAAGCGTTAGGTTCTTCACAACTTCAAAAAATGGATAGAAGTCTTGTACATTTTTTTCTTTTTGCAAACTTCATTGTTGCTATCGTATACTTTTTACGTAAAAAGAATGAAGTCCCGTTTTTTCTTGCTGTTTTCAACCTGATGGTAGAGTACCGAATCTTGGCTCTCGAGAACGGTACAAGTACGTTCATATTTTATGATTATGGCATCGATTTTATATTCGATATGCAATATGCGTACATAGCGAGTGGCCTTATCACCTTAGGAACCACTATCATGCTGTATAGTTATATTGCATTCTTCAAAACTCCCGAAAAAACAATAAGAGATAATGATCAGCTTTTAAGTGCTTTTATTGATAAAAACAAAACGAAAATTATCGTTGGATTGTGTTTTTTTACGTTACTAAATATTGTATTGTCAGGCAGTGATGCCGGGAGTTACAGTTTGCTTATTAAAATAGGTAATACTTCATTTATAATATTACTCTTTTTAGTAGTGATTTATGGCAGCAAGATCTCTGGATTTGTTAAGTTGATTTATGGTCTTATATTTTGTTTCCTGGCCTATTTAACTTATAGTACTGCGATCAGGTTTCAGTTTTTAGGCTGGATTATACCCATTGGCTATTTCTTGGTACGCAATGTAAAACCCGGTAAAAAGCTGGTACTTGCTTTTAGCGGCATATTCGTCATCCTCATTGTGTTTTCACTGGCTGGCGCCATGCGTCAAGTTAGTTTAAGTGGTCTAACTGTAGAACAGATGTATGATTTAAGTATAGATCGAATGCTGATGGCAGACGATGTAAACTTTATCGATGGTTTTATGATGCTTTATCAGGTTTATCCTAAGCTGCTCGATTATGACTATGGGTTGCAGCATATCGCTATATTTTTGCGGCCTATACCCCGGTCGTTATGGCCGGGTAAGCCGCTGGCCAGTTGGGTGCGCAATTACCAGGCTAAGTATAATAACGGCGTTGTATTAGAATCTGCAGGCTTTTCACCTACTATCTGGGGGGTATTCTATTCTGAAGGTGGTATAGTAGGTATTATCATCTTCAGCGTTTTTTGGGGATGGTTATTAGGTGTTTTATATCGAAAATTCAGCAGTTTTAAATCAGATTTGTCTTATTTATTAGTAGGCATCATGATTGCCTGTCTGATACCGGTTTTTAGAAGTGGCGACATGGCCGGCGACTTTGCCATCGTTTTAATGAGTTTTTGGCCATTTATTGTTTTTGTAAGATATTATAAGAAGTTTGTTGAACGCGAACTTAAACTCGAACGATTAAAGACCCTGGCTGTAAAATGAAACGTAAGGTAATTTGTGTCCATATCGGTGCGCGGGCGCATTATCTGATACCTAAGGCACTACATTTAAAAGGTAATTTAAGTTACCTGATCACGGATACTTGGATATCTTCAGCTGCATTAAGATCGGCTTTGGTAAATAATCCGGTTAGGCTGGTCAAGTCCTTCGCCAGCAGATATTCATCCGCTATTCCATCAAACGCAGTAAAGCGGTTTAGTTTAAAATTTTTAGCCCTCGAAGTTATGCTCAGGGCTAAAAAGCTGAAAGGCTGGGACTTGATTATAGCACGCAATAATTACTTCGAAGATATTGCTAAAAATATATTTACAAAGTTACCCTCAACAGATGCCGTTTTAGGTATTAGTTATACTTCGCTTAAAGTTTTTGAGGTTGCTGCCCAACGTAATCAAAAAAAGATTTTATTTCAGATTGATCCCGGTTTAAAAGAGGAGCACATTGTAGCTGATATTGTTGCACGCTACGGACAGGTTTATACTACCCATTGGGAGCCGGCCCCTGCAACTTACTGGAACGCCTGGAGAGAAGAATGTGCTATGGCCGATGTAATTATGGCCAATTCGGCATGGAGCAAGGATGCTTTGGTAGAAGAAGGTATAGAAGAGCAAAAAATTAAGGTTGTGCCGCTGCCTTTTCAAATAGAAAAAAAGCACTACGATTTTAAAAAGCAGTATCCTTCGGGTTTCAGTAATGAACGCCCTTTGCGTTGTTTGTTCTTGGGTACACTCACTTTAAGAAAAGGCGTTCATATTGTTTTAGAAGTTGCCTCCCGGTTGGTAAATGCCCCGATAGAATTCATCATGGTAGGGCAAAATGAGCTTGACATGAAGTTGCTGGATAAGCCAAATGTTAAGTATAAGGGTGTGGCCTCAAGGGCTGATACTGACGCTTACTATCAAAGTTCTGATGTGTTTTTATTCCCTACATTATCTGACGGTTTCGGTTTAACGCAATTGGAGGCGATGGCCTGGCAACTGCCGGTTATTGCCAGCAAGCATTGCGGCGAAGTAGTGGTTGACCAAGTTAACGGCCTGGAACTTGATACTTGTGATGCTGATACCTTAGAAAAAGCTTTAACTACTTGTTTAGAGCATCCGGAAATTTTGAAAAAGACAGCTTCTAACTGTTTAGAAACTGTAAAGCAGTTTAGTCTCGAAAACTTTGCCGATAGCCTGGCTAAACTAACAGAAGAGTAACAAACCGGTATCACCTGATGATTAACAAGCCCTCACTTACCTTTTACACTAATATTCCAACGCCATATCAGCTGTCGTTTTTTAATGAGTTATCAAAGCTGTTTACGCTTACGGTAGTATATTATTCGGCTACAGAAAATAACCGCGAATGGGATTTTAACCTGGATTTTGATTACCAGGTTATAGTGTTAAAAAACAACAGCATAGCCAAAGCAGTTCAAAAAAAGATTGTTGATTTTCACTTTAGCTGGCAGATATTTAAAACCGTTTGGAGCGATAAAAGCGAAAACATTATTGTAGGCGGAAGCTACTGGATACCCAACGGCTTTTTTGCATTGTTACTCAGCCGTATTAAAGGTAAAAAGGTGGCTTACTACAGCGAGCCATTGTTTGAAGTAAAAGGTAAAATAAAATATGCCGTAAAATGGTTAATGCTGCGAATACTAACATTAACCTGTAATGCCATATTTTGCATTGGCCGAAAGGCGGCCCGCTCTTTTGAGGCTTTTGGCGTTAATACACCTAAATTTATAATTCCGTATAACATCAACAGTAAAGAGTTTATTAATATAGACGAGAGTAAGAAAAGAGATTTTATAGAGCGCTACAAACCCAATGGCGAAATCATCCTCCTTTCTTCCGGTTCGCTGATTGAACGTAAGGGAATGGATGTGCTGATTGCTGCGTTTACTCAAATTAAGCGGGACGATGCACGGCTAATCATTATTGGAGACGGTTCTCAAAAGGCCGAACTTCAAAAGTCGTATGGTGCTGATCATCGAATTATTTTAGCTGGCTTTCAAAAACCGGATGACATTCCGTATTTTTTTGCCATAGCCGATATTTTTGCTTTTGCGAGCCGTTATGACGGTTGGGCGGTGGTTATCAATGAAGCTATAGCCGCGAATTTGCCGGTAATCAGTAGCGACCATGTTGGCGCAGCTCTTGAACTGATCACATCACCTGAATTGGGAATAGTTTGCAAATCGGACAACGTAGATGATTTCAAAAGTGCTATGCAAACTCTGATCTTTGACGAAACAAAGAGAATAGAGATTAAGCAAGCATCTGTACCATTGATACCTTTAATATCGTCTGACTACTACGCAGCAAAGGTTTATGACATTTTTACCCGCCAATTAGCCTGATAGCCCACTTCTGCCACTAACTATGAAAGTATTATTGATAGGCCCTTTCCCGCTCCCGATTGATGGGTGCTCATATGCCAATAAAATATTGCAGCAAAATTTCGTGACCCAGCGGGTGGCTCATGATATGGTTAACACCAATACATCTGTTATTTCATCTAAGCAGGGTAATAAATTCTCGTTTAAAAAGGCTTTCTCTTTTATCCCGGTATACCTGGGGGCGTTCAAGATTTTTTCGAATGATGTGGTTTACCTTACGCCCGGGCAAACCTTTTTTGGTATTGTAAAATACTCTCCGTTTATATTATTGTGCATATTGCTAAACAAGCCCTATGTAATTCATGTACACGGCAATTATCTGGGTAAGCAATACCAATTACTTACCGGGGTTAAGAAAAAAATATTTCATTTTTTGTTGTCCCGGTGCGCGGCAGGTATTGTTTTGTCTAAATCACTCGTGCATAATTTTGATGATTTATTACCGCTCGATAAGGTTTTCGTTGTAGAAAATTTTGTGGATGATACGCTGTATGCAACCGTCCCGCAAAAGCCTGTTAACAAGCTCGTTATCATTTACCTCAGCAATTTAATGCGCGAAAAGGGCATATTGGATGTTTTAGACGCGTTGCTGTTGCTACAGAAAGCAAATATCCCTTTTGAGGCTACCATAGCCGGCTCTATGGAGGTGGGTATTAAGCCCGAAATTGAATCCCGGTTACAACACTTAGGTAGCTCGGTAAATTATGTCAATACCATCACCGGAGATAAAAAGAAGCAGAAACTGCAGGAAGCTAACGTTTTTATACTGCCTACTTATTACAAAATGGAGGGGCAGCCCATATCCTTATTAGAAGGCCTGGCTACCGGGAATATCATTATAAGCACGCAACATGCCGGTATTCCGGATATTATAAATGAAAAGAATGGCTATTTAGTGAAGCCGCAATCGCCGGCAGAAATTGCTGACTGTTTAAGGATTATTAATGCCGACATTACCGGCAACGTCGAAAAATTTTCAGCTTTTAACAGAAGTTATGCTGCTGCAACATTCACAGAGAAAAGATTTTTTGAAAATATATTTAAGGTACTAAAGCTTGTGGCTAAGTAATCCAACGTAAAGTATCTCAAACCAAATGGAAAAAGCCACCAGTGCAAAGCTTAGGGTGTTATCATTTATTGCCATGATAATGATCATCTATTTACATTCTTACAATCTGGCAGTTAAATTTAACGGTGTTGATGTACCCATCGCCAAAAATTACAACAGTTTTGTGCAGGTTTTTATATCAGATGGCATTACACGTATAGCGGTACCTTTATTTGCAGCCATTTCGGGTTTCTTGTTTTTTTATAACTTCAAACCGTCAACACAAGCGTTTTTAAATAAGTATAAAAAAAGGTTTAACAGTCTGTTTATCCCTTATATTTTATGGTCGGCCTGGGGATTGTTGTTCTTTTTTATTTTACAAATATTACCGCAAAGCCGCAAATTTTTCAATAGCACATTAATTAAAGACTATAGTTTAAATAAACTGCTGGAAGTGTTGTTTTGGGACCCGTTACCCTATCAGCTTTGGTTTGTACGAGACTTGTTAATACTAGTTCTACTGTCGCCGATAATATATTTGATTTTACGTTATCTTAAAATAGTTGGTCTGTTGCTATTTTTCGTGATTTGGCTTTTTGATTTTAGTCTGTTAATGTTAAAACCAGATACAATTTTCTTTTTCTCTTTTGGAGCTTACCTTTCGTTTCATGCACAAGCATTTTTGCAGAGTAGGTATCCAGGTTTAGCAAAGGTTGCGTTAGTGCTTTACATCGTGTTGCTGATGGTAAAAACATGGTTTTTTCAAATAAACTACACACCAAATTTCGCGCCTTTCCTGTTAAAAGGTGTAATAGTGTGTGGTGCTTTTGCTGCGTGGTATTTATATGATTTTGTAACCGAAAATCGTGATATCAGTAATAGTACATTTTACCAATACTCCGGTTTTTCATTCTTTTTGTATGCTTTTCATGAGCCGGTGCTTACATTGTTTAAGAAAGGTACATTAGCCGTTATTGGCAAGAGCCAGGTGGCCATGTTTGCCGCTTACTTGGTTTTGCCATTAATTGTTATTACACTGGCATTGATAACAGGAGCAATTCTAAAAAAATACATGTCCGGCTTTTATAGTCTTCTAACGGGTGGACGCTAAAAAACGATATTTACTCAATACTATGGCTACAGATTTATCAAAATTTGATACCGGAAAATATAATGTAGGAGCCGGAAAGCTTAAAGTATTAAGCTGGTACCTGATTAATAATTACATGTTTAATAGTCCGCTGCCCTGGCCGGGTAAATTAAAGCTATCTATTTTACGGGCCTTTGGTGCTAAGGTGGGTTCAGGTATTGTGTTAAAACCTGGTGTACGCATTAAAAACCCCTGGCGTTTGAGCATCGGCGATAATTGCTGGATCGGTGAATCAGTATGGATTGATAACCTCGAAGATGTAGTTATAGGGGCAAATGTTTGCCTTTCGCAAGGAGCGATGCTATTGACCGGAAACCACGATTATACTTTATCTGATTTTCCTTACCGCTTAGGTAAAATTGTTTTGGAAGATGGCGTATGGATTGGTGCACAAAGTGTAGTTTGCCCGGGAGTAACATGCCTTTCTCATGCTATCCTGACTGTAAATTCGGTGGCCACCAAGCAACTCGAGCCTTATAAAATATATGCAGGTAATCCTGCAGTTTTGATAAGGGAGCGTAAATTCAAAACCGAGGATGTTATTGGTTTATGAAAAAGTAATGAGTTGAACCAGTAAATGAAAATTGATTTTATTTCTATCTGGTTGAGTTAACAACTCTGATAAGTTTATAGGCAGCGATAATGCAATCCCATTCATTCAATAGCCAAAAAGCAAAGGGCTTAGTTATTTAACTAAGCCCTTTGCTTTATAGGAGATACTTGATTAGTAATTGTTAGAAGTTGAAGTTATAAGCAACACGTAATACTACGTTGCTTACATAATCTCCTTTATGGTGAACATTCATGAAAGCTAACGAAGTTTCAAGTCTTGAAGTTTCGTAGCCAATGGCCGGAGCAATAACTTTACTAAATTTCGATTTGGTTTGAAGATTCAAATACGGATGCGCCGAAGCTAAACCAACCTCACCCATTAAATACCAGTTAGGAGTAAAGTAAGCTTTAGCACCTAATTTAAATGGAATTAATTTAAGGTCAGGCTGCATAACTGTTGCATTATTTTTACCTGGCAATAAGTAATATCCTGTGGTAGCAGTTAAACCAACGTTTTGTGTTAAATCGTATTGTAAACGTACTGTGCCGCCTACACCTGGATTGTAGTAAGTGCTTCCTGGGCTTGAGTTAAGCAAACCTTCTACACCAACGCTAATGTGCCATTGGTACTCACTGTAACGTGAATTGGCCGCACCAAGTAACTGTGCATAAGACGATTTACTGATGATAAACGAGCCTAATAGGATAAGTAAGGTGATTTTGATTTTCATGTAATGGCAAATTTGACTTTGATCTCCAAAATAACTATTTTTTTAACAATTTTATTGCAATAAATAACACTTATTAAAAAGTTACACAAGATAATAATAAATTTTTGAAATAGTTCTATTTTTTTTGACCCTATACCTAAGGCAGTAAATTTACGTTACCATTAACTTAAACGTTTTATTTTAGGCTAAATAGCAAGTATTTTAGATTAAAAAATTTTATCTATAGTAAAATACACCAAGAGTCCTCCTAATGAACTTAAATCGTCTTTCTAACCTTTGTAATCTTTTGCCATAAGCTGTAATCATTTATTGTCATCACTATTTGGCGCAAACTAACGTATTAATGAATTTTTTGTGTCTGCGCTTGTTAGCTGATAAACCTACTAATCATGAATTTGTTTAAAAGTCGCTAAAATTTTGTTACAACTGTAAAATGTTCATCCCTTGTAGGATATTATTGCAATGCTCATAATGTACCCGTTTGATTTTGGTTCGTAAGTTTAGGTAGTTTATATACAGGTATGAATAAGGATACACTCAAAACCTTAAAGCACCTGCGCAAAACGCAATATTCCATCCCTGTAGATGATGCAAAAGCAATCCTGAAGCACTGTTTATACTGAAGCAGGGATATGGACTGAAGATTTACCTCTTATGAGATACCCTCTGCTTGTAGCTTGCTTGTTACATCGAATTCAATTCTTGCCGATGCGGTTCTTGTTCTAATTGGTTAACTTCAATAATCCATTAAAGAAAGCTTGTCTGGGAATGAAAAATTTAATGCCGCTTGTAATTGCCATATCAGCAATACTGTTGTTCGGAAGTTGCACCGTACTAAAACATCAGCCTGTATATCAGTCTATATTTAATGGTATTAATTTGAACGGTTGGGAAGGCGATCCGGCTTATTGGCGGGTAGAGAATGGTGCTATTATTGGCGAAGTTACTCCGGCAACAATTTTAAAACGTAATACTTTCCTAATATGGCGCGATGGCACTCCCGGTGATTTTGAAATTAAGCTGCAGTACCGCATATCAGCCAGAGGCAACAGCGGTGTTAATTACCGCAGCGAAAAGATTGACACTTTGCTTTTTGCGCTTAAAGGTTATCAAGCCGATTTAGATGGTAAAGACAAATATAACTTAGGGTACCCGCGTTATTCAGGTCAGAATTATGAAGAACGGGGCCGGCAGTTTCTGGCTCTCCGCGGGCAAAAGACCTTGTTGACTTTTGGTAATAAGCCCAAGCTCCTGGATTCTATCGGCAATACGCTCGACCTGGTTAAGAACATCCGGCCCAATGACTGGAATGAGCTACGCATTGTTGCTAAAGGCAATCGCTTGCAGCATTACATTAACGGCGTATTGATGTCGGAGGTTATAGATGATGATACCAAGAATCGAAAGATGAGGGGTTGGTTGGGTGTACAGGTGCACGTTGGTCCGCCCATGAAAGTTGAATACCGTAACATATTATTGAAGGCATTGTAAATCAGATTCGTATAATTACTATTTATAAAAGCAGGCGGGGCATCTCATAAGCCCGGGCGTATAGTTTGCAAATACATTTTTATACTTGCTAATTATAGATTTTGTTACTTTGGTAAAACGTAATTCGAAAATTCTATTTCATTCCAATTATAAACACAAATAACAAAAAATTTTAGTTAAACGGTATAGCGCCGGATAAGGGAGAATGTATATGATGAGCGGCTGTACGGCACATAATATCACAAAGCGGCCTATACATTGGCTGTGGGTGCTGGCTTTAATTTGCTCTGCTGCCTACGGGCAAATCAAAACCGAAGTAACGCATTATTCAACTAAAGACGGTCTTTCGCACAATGGTGTAATTTGTATTACCCGCGACCGTGAAGGCTTTATGTGGTTCGGTACGTTCGACGGTTTAAACCGCTTTGATGGGCATAACTTCATTACTTACAAAAGCCGGCCGGGCGACAGTTCAAAGCTGCGGTCGAACAAAATACGCGACGTAGTCGAAGATAATACCGGCTATTTATGGATACTTACTTATGATTACAAGGTTTACCGCTTTGACAAAGCTACCGAGCAATTTGATCCTATATCCGATGGGCCATACCAAAGGTTGTTTACCAATAAAACGGTAGTTAAAAATATATTGCCTGATCAATTTAATGGTGTTTGGCTGCTTACTAAAGATAGCGGCCTGTATTATGTTAGCAGTAACCGGTCCAAGGTACCCATAGTAGCGCATTACAACATCCATGCAACCAATGCACTGCACATTAAAGGGAACATTGTAAAGTTTCATCACACGGATGCATCAGGTCGTATATGGTTGGGTACCGACCGTGGATTGAACTTGTTGGAGCGCAAATCCAATGCGCACTATGAAGTAGTACATTTTCATCCGGCACAAGAAAAGGTATTTTCATCCGGCGTATTTACAGCTGCTGCCATAAGGCCGGGTCATATTTATCTGGGTACTGCCGATGGGCGTGTTATTCAATATGATGTATCCCATCAATCTTTTCAAATTAATAAGTTGGTGTCTGGAGTCGCTATTAATGATGTTTACCAGGCTAAATCCGGAATCTTATACGTCTCAACCGAAGGTAAGGGGTTAATTAAAATATCACCGGGTAATTTTAATAAAGCTATATCGGCGGGACAGGATGCCGTATACCATTCTTTATATGAGGACCAGCAAGGAAACATTTGGATAGAACCCCAAAATGCGGGGGTGATTAAGTATAATCCTAATCAAAACGATTTCAAAAGCTTCGAGCAGAAAACCGATTACCGGGGCGCGGCACGTGATTATAAACTGCTTACTGATGTTAACGGAACGCTATGGGTTAGTATGAAAGGAGGAGGCTTTGGTTATTACAACCCGGCAACAGAAACCATTGATTACTTTTTCGACCAGCCTGGGTCGGCTATTCAGCAGTTTTCAAACGTGGTGAATTGCCTTTACGTTGATAAAACCGGCGTATTATGGATGAGCGGCAAAGACGGCGGTATCAACAAAGTGGTATCGTTAACCGACAGATTTAACTACCGTCGTCCCGTAGTACAGCCGCACAGCCGGTCTGAAAACGATGTGCGGGCTATGATGAAAGATAAGCAGGGGCGGCTTTGGGTATGTACTAAAGATGGTCGTGTACATGTTTACGATCATGAACGCGAAATAGATGTATTTGGCAAATCGGCAGGCAGCATCGGATTTGTATATTGTATAAAAGAAGATAGCAGAGGCCGCATATGGTTGGGTACTAAGGGCAATGGCTTATTTAAAGCGATGCCGTTGGGTGATGTTGATAAAACATCTTACCAGTTAACTCACTACGTAAATGATCCTGATAATCCGTACAGCATTAGCAGCGATATGTTGTATGCTATTTTAGAGGATAAAAAAGGCAGGATATGGATAGGCGCCTTCGGGACCGGCCTTAACATGCTAACTAACATGAATGGCAAAGAGGCTTTTTTGAATTGCAGCAATACTTTTCATGCTTACCCTTTTGAACAGGCCAAAGGTATACGCGATTTATGTGAGGATGGCCAGGGCCGCATATGGATTGCCAGTAGTTATGGTTTAGTTGTGTTTAATCCTAATGAGCCAAAAAATAAAGATTACAAGTTTACTTTGTTTGAAAAAAAGCCCGGCAATGCCGGTAGTTTGGGTAATAACAGTGTGCAATGTATTGTTAAAGACCAGAAAAGCCAAATTTGGCTGGGTACCTTTGGCGGCGGTATAAGTAAAGTAATTACCCGGGGGGCTGATTTAAATGCAACACGGTTCCAATCATTTACTACAGCCGATGGCTTGCCTAATGATGTGGTGTTGGCCATGACGGTTGACCATCATAACAACATCTGGCTGGCTACTGCCGGCGGGTTAGGTAAAATAGATGCCGGCAAGCAAACTATTCGTAGTTATGATCCTTTTAACGGCATTACAAAAACCAGCTTTTCGGAAGCTGCCTGTTTTACCGATAAGGATGGTATGCTCTATTTTGGGTGTCTAAACGGTTATATATCGTTTAATCCGCAAAATATTGTGCATAAGCGACTGCCAGCTAACATGGCACTTACCAACTTACAGTTGTATTATAAAAATATTTTACCGGCCTCCAAGGGTTCTCCGTTAAAAAGCACTATTGATGAAACGTCTGAAATTGTGCTCAACCACGACCAAAATGTAATTAGTATAGATTATACCGTGCTTGACCATCGCGACCTTACTAAAATAGCATATAGTTACAAGCTGGATGGCTTTGATAAATCATGGCACCAGGTAAGCGATTTACGTAAAGCCGTTTACACCAATATTCCCCCTGGTGATTACACTTTTTATGTAAAAGGGGTTAGTGCGGATGTTTTAAGCAATACGCCGTCAAGATCATTACACATTATAATCAGGCCGCCGTTTTATCAAACTTGGTGGGCTTATAGTATTTATATTTTGCTGGCTGTTTTGGCGGTGCTGCTGGCACATAATATAATCATTACTATGATTAGGTTACGCAATAAGGTAATTGTAGAACAAAAATTAACTGCAGTGAAGCTGGCTTTTTTTACCAACATATCGCACGAGTTGCGCACGCCGCTCACGCTGATAGCCAGTCCGCTGGAAGAACTGGCACATACCGAAAAACTATCTGAAAAAGGGCAGGAGTATTTTAAAATCATCAACCGTAACGTAAACCGCATGATTAGGTTTACCAACCAATTGCTGGATTTCCGGAAAATACAAAGCGGTAAAATGCCGGTGGAGATTCTGGAGACCGAGCTGGTAGCGCTTAGCAGCGAGGTGGCCGGCTTTTTTACAGCCATGGCCGAAGAGAAAAATATTAGCCTGCTGGTGCAAAATAACAGGAAAAATATCTTTGCCTGGGTAGATGCCGAAAAAATTGAGATTATTTTATACAACCTCCTTTCCAATGCCTTAAAGTTTTCTCCGCAGGGCAGTAGCATTGGGTTGAGTGTAGACGAATTATCTGAACAAGGATTGATACAGATCAAAGTTGCCGACGAAGGCCCCGGCGTAGCGCCCGAACATTTGGAGGATATTTTTGAAATTTACCACCAGGAGCATCACAGCAATGACCCGCATTTAAAAGGTACAGGTATAGGCTTGGCTTTAGCCCGTGGGATGGCGCAAAGTCATAAAGGTAAACTTTGGGCAGAGTTAAACCAGGCTGGCGGCCTCACTATTGTTCTGCAACTACAGGCCGGGCACGAGCATTTCAGTAAAGAAGAGCTTAGCAGTACCGGGCAACCTGTAGACGCAATTAACCCGGTAAATCATTTGATTGATTTGCAGGTTCCTGCTTTGCCTGCCAATCGCGAAACTGATACACATCCGGCGGTAATACTCATTGCCGAAGACAACCCCGACTTACGTAACTTTTTAGAAAATAAACTAAACAGCTTTTACCAGGTGTTAACGGCCGTAGATGGAGCCGAATGTCTTAAAATAGCTCAAACCACATCGCCAGATTTAATTATATCAGATATTGTAATGCCTAATATGGATGGTATCCAGTTGCTGGATGCGGTAAAGCAAGATCCTGGCATTAGTCATATTCCGGTTATTCTGTTAACAGCAAAATCATCGGTTGAAAGCCGCATACGCGGACTGAAGTATGGGGCAGATGTATACCTAACCAAGCCTTTTCAAAACGAGCTGCTAATGGCGTCTATAGACAACCTGCTCACCTCGCGCCGTCGGTTATTTGAGCG
This sequence comes from Mucilaginibacter sp. CSA2-8R, assembly GCF_038806765.1. NCBI lineage: Bacteria > Pseudomonadati > Bacteroidota > Sphingobacteriia > Sphingobacteriales > Sphingobacteriaceae > Mucilaginibacter > Mucilaginibacter sp. CSA2-8R. Next base: position 388,476 of record NZ_CP152389.1, read on the forward strand.
TTTTGCAAGTGTAGCCAGGCAAGCTGGAATTAATGAGGTGAATGACAGTGCTGTGCCGGTAACCACCACTAAAGACCAGGAGTTTTTAAAAGAAGTGATCCGCATTGTAGAAGAAAAACTGGGCGACCAAGCTTTCAATATTGATGAGGTAGCTTCGGCAATGGGCATGGGGCGCACCACCTTTTATAAAAAGCTGAAAGGCCTGTCTGCATTAAGTCCGGTTGAGTTTGTGCGCGAGTTACGACTTAAGCGCAGCAAGCAATTGTTAGATACAGGTGAACATACTGTATCTGAGGCTGGCTACCTGGCGGGCTTCAACAGCCTGGCTTACTTTAGCACCTGTTTTAAAGAAAAATATCAAACCTCACCATCCGCTTATTTAAAAAACAGTCGCCCCGAAAAGGCGTAGTCCATTTTAATTCCTCCCTCTAAGAAAAGCCTTTTCTGGTGCTGAAAACAAGCTTTTTGTCAAAAAGAGAAAGTATTCCGTCAATTTTTGAAAGCCAAAAAGTAATATTTCAGATAGGTTTGTCTCATAAACCAATTATAAAATTTGATGTGTTTAGCAGGCAGCCTTGCCGCTCTGCACATCAGCAAACTTAAAATTATGAGCAGACTTTTACACAGTTTGTATCAGGCTATTGCGGTAAGCGGAGGCATGATACTACACTACTTTACTGACGCTTATCATCAACAAAAAACGGCCAGGCTGCTTTGCGGCTAAATCAAATATTATTTACCTATCCCTTATCTAACAAGCTGCTGGAGCCGGGTTGTCGGCGCCAGCAGTAATTTTCTACAAAAACTAATATTTGAATGATGAAGCGTTTTTTATTCTTAATAATGATGGTGCTCGGTAACGGTGCTATTGCTCAGCAATTGGCTTTTCCGGGCGCAGAGGGTTTTGGCCGCTTTGCTTCGGGAGGACGCGGAGGCAGCATTTATCACGTAACCAATTTGAATGAAGCAGGCCCAGGCTCCTTTCGCGATGCTGTAAGTAAACCTAAACGTACCATTGTTTTTGATGTAGCCGGCGTTATTAAAATTACTGATAAAATTAAGGCAGCTGCCGATATCACCGTGGCCGGCCAAACAGCACCAGCACCGGGTGTTACGGTATATGGTAATGGCATTTCGTTAAGCGGTAATTCTATTGTCCGCCACATGCGCTTTCGTGGTAGTATTAATATGCCGCGCGGCGGGTGTACGTTAGTAGCAGATAGCTTGGATAAACTGATGCTGGACCATGTGAGCATCGAGTGGGGCCGCTGGGACAATCTGCATATTAAACACAGCACTAATGTAACCCTGCAATATTGCCTGATAGCCGAAAGCCTGGACCCGCAATGTTTTGGTGCATTGATAGAGCGCCCCGAGTTTGTCACCATTCATCACTGTTTATGGGCTGATAACCAAAGCCGTAACCCAAAAGCTAAAGCAAAAATTGAGTACGTTAATAATGTAGTTTATAATTGGGGTACCAGTGGTTTTGTAGGCGGGCACTCTGCCGAGCATCATTATCAGGATTTGGTTAATAACTACTTTATTGCCGGGCCTAACTCTACCGATAACTTTTTAGCCATGTTTACCGCAACAGATCATGTTTATCAGCGCGGCAATAAAGTGGATTTAAATAAGGATGGGCAGTTGAACGGCCGCGAAGTAACCATTCAGGATTTCGGTGAAAAAGGCGCTTCGATGCTTTCAAAGCCAACTTTGCTTACCAAAAGTAACCTTAAAATTAGCACGCCCGAGCAAGCCTATCAAACCGTTATTGCGCAGGCCGGAGCGGTTTTGTACCGTGATGCTGTTGACCAGCGACTGTTAGCTTACGTAATCAGTTTAGGTACACAAGGTAAAATATACCGCTCAGAAACTGAGGTAAATGGGCAGCCTGATATTACCCCAGGCCGTCTCAATAAAACAGATAAAGATGGTGACGGTATACCTGATGCCTGGGAGCAAACACATCAACTGAATGCCAGTAACGCAGAAGATGCGCAGCTAATTAACTCAGCTGGTTACTCCAACCTCGAAGAGTATTTAAACGGACTTACTAAAAAATAAAAATAAACACACCATTCTTTTGGGGCTGATGACTGACCAATCCCGGCCCTGTTTATAAACCAACCAACAAATTATGAGGAAAATTTATCTATTGATGATTGCACTGCTTTTTTGCGCACTCAACGCAAGTTACGCGCAAACCAGGGTAGTAACAGGTACCGTAACCGAAAACGGCAGCAACGACCCGCTGGCGAGTGTTACCGTGCAGGTAAAGGGCGGTAGCCAGGGTACTCAAACCAATGTAAACGGTAAATATCAGGTTAATGTGCCTACTAACGGGCCAGTTACGCTGGTATTTACGTCTGTGGGTTACAAAACGTTGGAAAGCATTGTACCTGCCGGTTTGGTGCTTGATATAAAAATGAGCATTACTGATAATGTGCTTGACCAGGTGGTGGCCATTGGTTACGCTACCGTTAAGCGTAAAGAAGTAACCGGAGCATCAGCGTCGGTAAGCGGCGACGAGTTGAAACTGTCACCCGTAACTACGGCTGCACAAGCATTAACGGGTAAAGCGGCAGGGGTTAGTGTAGTTACCCAAAGCGGTGCACCGGGTGCGCCAAGCAATATCGTTATCCGTGGAGCCTCTACCATTACGCAAGGCTCGGCACCGCTGTACATTGTGGATGGTTTCCAGATGGAGGATGCCTTGCGCGAGGTAGACATCAACGATATTTTAACCATTGATGTATTAAAAGATGCCTCGGCAACCTCTATATACGGTGCCCGCGGGTCTAATGGTGTTATTTTAATTACTACTAAATCAGGCCGTAAAGGCAAAACCGAAGTTAATTACAACGGCTATTATGGTATTGAGCGCCTGGGCAAAAAGGTGCCGGTAATGGGCGTGCTCGATTATACTAAATACGAGTATGAGCTGCAAACACTGGCAGGTAAGGAGTCGGCCTGGGCCACTTATTTTGGCGGTAATACAACCGACCCCGGTTTTTATACCGGTGCTTACAACTACATCAATTCTAATTACGCAAACCGCGAAGGTATTGACTGGCAGGATCTGTTATTTGGTGGCACCGCATCAAGCCAAAACCATAACATTAGCGTAAGCAGCGGTTCGGATAAAACAAAGTTTTTGCTCAGCTATAACAATACCGGGCAAAACGGCATTTTTGCCAAGCACGATTACCTGCGTAACGGTATCAGGTTAAAACTAAACCACGAAGTGATGAAAAACGTGGTCTTGGATTTTAACACCAACTACCAGGATACCCGTGTAAATGGCGGCGGCTCCTTGGGCGGCGCATTAAAGCTAACCTTGCTGCAGCCACCTACCGGCGGTACCCGTTACACTAACCAACAGTTAATCAGCAGCGATATCAGTAACGATTTTTTAGCGTACGACTCGCAGTATGATCTTTACAATCCCATCATTGTTAATGATGCAGTAACTGCAACCACTTACAACCGTCAGTTTACAGGTAACGCCGGTTTGGACATCGGCATCACTAAAGATTTAAAGTTCCACACGTTCGGCAGCTACCTATGGCGCCAGATCCGGTCAGATTCTTTTGACGATGGGCGTACCCGCACGGCACAAAATAACCTGGGGCCATATGGGTCGCGTAATAACAGCGAGCGGTATTCATGGCAGGTAACCAATACTTTAAACTGGGGGCACAGCTTTCATAGCCACAATGTAAACCTGTTGTTAGGCCAGGAGGCATACTACCTGCAATCGCTTAATTTGGATAACACGTATTACCAGTTTCCGGCCAATAACTTTGGTTTAAACAATGTAAGCCAAGCCAGCGGAAACACTAAAAACTCTTACGGTTCTAACTTAACCAAAAGCTCGTTGAGTTCTTTCTTCGGCAGAGCATCCTACAATTTTAAAGACCGGTATATTTTAAATCTTACTTTACGTGCCGATGGTTCGAGTAAATTCGGTCCCGAAAATAAATGGGGCTATTTCCCATCGGTAGCCGGTGCATGGCGTATCTCTGACGAAAGTTTTATGAAAAACCAAAACGTGGTTAGCGACATGAAATTACGCGTAGGTTATGGTACGGCAGGTAACAATAACATTGACGATTATTTTTATGTTACTGGCTATAGCGGTAATAGCTATGCTATTAACAAAACAAACTTTCAAACCTTAGTGCCGGGCTCTACAGTAGGTAACCCCGCCATTAAGTGGGAAACTACCAAATCAACCAACGTTGGTTTAGACCTCGATTTCCTGAAAGGGCGGTTTACTTTATCGGCTGATGTGTATAACAATGAATCGAGCGATTTACTCATCAAGGCAGCCATACCGCCTACCGCCGGTTATACCAGCCAATATCAAAACATCGGGTCTATCCGTAACCGCGGTATCGAGTTTGTGTTAGGGAGCAACAACATCGCTACCAAGCAATTCAGGTGGAAAACCAACTTCAATATTTCCTTCAACCGGTCTAAGGTGATGGCGCTTTACGGGCAAAGTGATCAGGATTATTTTATCAGCAATTACAATAGCCGGGTTGATTTCCTGGTTAAAGTAGGCCAGCCGCTGGGTCAAATTTATGGTTACCGCTACGCCGGGGTATATACCACTGATGATTTTACACAAAACGCTAGCGGTACCTACGCCCTTAAAGCTGGTGTGCCGCGTGCCAAATCGGCTAACATTGCTAACTTAAAGCCGGGTGATTTAAAATACGAAACCACCGCCGGCGAAAAAGATGCTAATGGTAACCCAGTATGGTCAACCAATGACCGTACGGTTATCGGTAATGCACAGCCTAAATTTCAGGGCGGTATGACCAACACTTTTAACTATAAAGGTTTTGATTTTACCGTGTTTATGAACTTTGCTGTGGGTAACAAAGTGTTCAACGCCAATACACAGCGTTTTATAGGGCCATACCTGCCAAACCAAAATACACTTACAGTGATGAATACGCGTTATACGCTGGTTGATCCTAACACTGGCAAAGAAACCTCAAACTTGGGTCGCCTGGCGCAATTAAATCCACAGCAATTTGACCCCAATGCTTTATGGAGCCTGCATGGCGATAATAAAATTGCCATCAGCGATGCACTTGATTATTATGTGGAAGACGGCTCTTACCTGCGTTTAAGTACCATTACCCTGGGCTATACCATTCCTAAAGCCTGGATGCAGAAAGTAAGGTTAACCCGGGCACGCCTGTACTGCACCCTAAATAACATCCATACTTTCACTAAGTACAAGGGTTATGACCCGGCCGTATCGGCCACATCAAGCATCTTAACTCAAGGTATTGATGATTCGGCTTACCCGGTTTCTAAAAGTGTAGTATTTGGTGTCAATGTTTCATTTTAAAAAAAGTTCAGTCATGAAAAAGATATATCTGTTAATTACTGTCGGGCTTACATCCCTTTCGCTCAATTCGTGCAAAAAGTTTTTGGAGCAACCATCAGTAACCAAGTACGATAGCCAAAATATTTTCGAAACGATAGACCGTGCCGAAATGGTGGTGGTAGGCTGTTATTCGCAAACCTTTAACCGCGAGTTGTATTACCAGTTGGGCATGGGCACCGATGAGTGCATGTCTACCGAGGCTACCTCTAACAGCAAAAACCAGGTAGGCAACTATGTTTATACGCCCTCTATATCCCCCAGTTCTACATTTACAGTAATGTATGCGGGGATTGAGTATGCTAACGTAGCTATTAAAGGTTTGCAGGGCATGAGCGTAAGCGATGCGCAAAAGCCTAAGTTAAATATGCTGTTAGGAGAAGCTTACGCTATAAGGGCAATGAACTATCTTAACCTCATTCGTTTTTTTGGCGATGTGCCATACAGCACTGAGCCCGTAGGCGAAACCGGGCAGTTTTCATCATCAAGAGTTAGTCGTGATGTAATTTACGATGGCTGTGTAAAAGACCTGCAAACGGCAGCCGGCTTGCTGCCCTGGAAAAGTGCAGGCATGGTACCCACTTACGAGCGTTTTACCAAGCAAGCTGCCTTGGGTATTTTAGCGCGTGTAGCGCTGTATGCCGCCGGTTACTCCTTACGTTGGGATTTAACGACTAATGCCGCTGCATCAGTTAAAATAGCTCAGCGCTCTGATGCCACCCGTATTAAAGAGTTGTATAAAATTGCGGCTGATGCCTGCAAACAGGTGATAGATAAAGGCGAAAATAGTTTACTGCCCAGTTTTGAAACAGTATTCCGTAACCTGATTACCAGTAAATACGATAATGAGTCGCTGCTGTTGTTTGGGCAGTGGGGGCAGGATAATAATGATTCTCAATCCGGATATACCAATGGTATTTTTGCACATGCCAGTTGTATTTTTGGTAAAAGCCAGCCGGCTATGGCCGTAACGCCAACCTACTGGTACGATTTTGCCGCCGGTGATTTACGCCGCGATGTAACTATATGTAACTATGGCATAAACGCAGATAACGGCAGGGACATGAATACCTATTCGAGTAATACCATTGGTAAGTTTAGGGCAAACTGGGGACCCAATACCGGTACGGCTGTAAACAAGCGCGACATTGACTGGCCTGTACTACGTTATTCGGATATCTTATTAATGTATGCTGAAGCTCTGAACGAATACAATAACGGACCTGCAGGCGACGCCAAAGCGGCTTTTGAGCAGGTACGTATCCGTGGTTTTGGTGGCGATGCTTCAAAAATTGGTACTACACCATCCGATTATCAGGGCTTTCGCAATGCCATTATTAATGAGCGCAAGTTTGAATTCGGATTTGAGTCATTACGTCGCACTGATTTGGAGCGATGGGGTATTTTGTACGAAACGCTTACTAAAACCAAACAAAACCTGAACAATATGGCCGGCGTGACTGGTGCTTATGCCAACATTGACCGTTATAGGGTTTATAAACGTACTATTGCAACTTCTTTCCAAGACCCGGTAGTAGCAGTACCATATACCGGTTATAAGGCGCTTACCCCGGCTGATTCAACTACGATGGCTAAGGCTGGTAACGTGGTTTTAAGAATGCATAACGCCTCTATTTTAAACTCGCAAGGTACCTTGGCGCCAAACAATGCATTGATTTCGAATTTGTTTCGCGGGCTGGAACGCGAAAAGGTAGAGATACTACCTATTGCAACCTCCATCATTGATGTGAATCCCGGATTAAGAGGACAGCAACATCCTAAGTACTAATTATATTAATAAAGGCAAAAGATGTTTAAGTGGCATCTTTTGCTTTTTAATACTTGATATGATTGTGCCCGTAAAGTTTAAAGCTTAATCTATTACATGTATTTTAGATTGACTAAATAGCGTTAGTACTGAAATAGCCATATGGACAGGAGAGATTTTATTGAAAAACTGGCACTAAGTTCGGCGGCATTGGCCATGCCGCAATTGGTGCAGGCCGGTTTGCTGCCCGAAGGAGGCAAAGTATCTGATTTTGCTAAGCGGCTAAAACCTATAGGCCGAAGGCTGGAAATGGAAGGTTATTATATATGGTGTAATAGCCCCATCGAAGCCGCAGACGGTAAAATACACATATTTTTTTCGCGCTGGGTAGCCAGTAAAAAAATGGGGGGGTGGATTAACGGTTCCGAAATTTGTCATGCTGTTGCCGATGGTCCGGAAGATGATTTTAAGTTTACCGGTGTTATACTCGCTCCGCGCGGCCCGGGTTACTGGGATGCTACAACCTGCCATAACCCTTCCATCAAATATGTTGATGGCCAATACTGCTTGTTTTTTATGGGTAACTCCAACGGTAAAACTAATACTAAACGCATTGGTTTAGCTACCGCTCCAAGCTTAGATGGGCCCTGGAAACGGCCTGATGCTACCTTGCTCGAAGCCGGCCCTGCCGGTGCCTGGGACGACCATTGTACCACCAACCCAGCCTTTATTAAACATAACGGTGAGTACTGGTTGTACTACAAATCGTGGAATACGACAGAATACGAAAACTCGACCGACCCGGTAGTAAAAGGGAATCGTAAATACGGGCTGGCCATAGCGCAAAAGCTGGAAGGTCCTTATATAAAATATAAAGGCAATCCCGTTATTGATTTTTCATCAAGACCCAACAATGCGCAGTTAGAAGATGCCTTTGTATGGACCGATAAAGGACGCATTAATATGCTGGCCCGTGATATGGGTATATTTAACCATGAGTACGGCTTGCTTATGCAATCAAAAAACGGTACCCGCTGGGATGAGCCACAGGTTGCTTATTATGATGCTGCCCATTATGGCATTAAGCAACCCGATCCGCCATCTTACCTCAAAAAATACGGGCGTTTTGAGCGGCCGCAATTATTATTTCAAAAGGGTAAGCCAACCTATTTATTTACCGCATCGCAAGGCGGTAAGTACATGACGGCTTCCTCATTTCTGTTTAAGATTACCTAACAATAGTTTATGACATATTGGTTTAAGAAACTGTATTTACTAACCGGTATAACCCTGATGGCACCGGCTGTTTGGGCCCAAACCAAAATAGACCGCAAAGCATTAGTGCAAAGGCATAGCGTAGTGCTGCACACTACCGACTCGCTTTCATCACTCTCGTTGGGTAATGGCAAGTTTGCTTTTACTGCAGACATTACCGGTTTGCAAACTTTTCCAGAGTATTATGAAAAGGGCGTTCCGCTTGGCACCCAATCTGAGTGGGGCTGGCACAGCTTTAAAGATACCGCTGGTTACAAATTTGAGGAAACCTTAAAACCTTACCAGATTAACAATAGGCAGGAATCATATTCGGTGCAATGGAACGAGCCTAAACGTAATCGGGATGCCTCAAACTGGTTCAGACAAAATGTACACCGTTTGCAGTTAGGCAATCTTGGTTTCCTTATCTATAAGAGGAGCGGTGCAGTAGCTGATATTAAAGATATTAAAAACATCAGTCAGAAACTGGACATGTGGACAGGCAGCTTGCAAAGTCACTTTGAGGTAGATGGTGTGCCGGTAGAGGTAACTACTTACGTTAACCAGCAGCAGGATGAGATAGCTATAAAAGTAAACTCTGCCTTGTTGCAGCAAGGGCGTTTAAAAGTGCAATTGCGTTACCCTTTCCCCACTAATGAGTGGGGCGACTATGGTACAAACCGGGCACATCCCGAAAAGCATAGCTCGGGCATTGTTCAGCAAAGCAATAATCAGGGGCTGATTAATCATCGGTTAGATGATGATCAGTATTTTACCCAATTCAATTGGTCGGGGAGCGCAAAACTGGAAAGTAAGGCTAAGCACCAGTTTGTTTTAACACCAGGCAAAACCTCCGCCGAGTTAACCTTTACCTGTTTATTTACACCTAAAAAGCCAGCCGGAAAATTACTCACTTTTGCCGAAACTGCTTTAAATAACCAACAGGCCTGGCCTGCTTTTTGGCAAAGCGGCGGCGCAATAGATTTTTCGGGCAGTACCGACCCACGGGCTAAAGAACTGGAGCGACGTGTTGTTTTATCGCAATGGCTTACCCGTATTCAGTCTGCGGGAGCTTATCCGCCGCAAGAAACCGGGCTGGTTTACAACAGCTGGTATGGTAAGCCGCATTTAGAAATGCATTGGTGGCATAGCCTGCACTATGCGCTTTGGCAACGCCCGGCCCTGCTCGAAAAAAGTATGGACTGGTATCATCAGCCAAAAGTAGAAAACACGGCTCGTCAAATAGCAAAACGACAAGGATATAACGGCGTGCGCTGGCAAAAGATGACCGACCCAAACGGTAACGAAAGCCCATCATCGGTAGGTGCATTCTTGGTTTGGCAGCAGCCTCACTTTATCACCTTTGCCGAGTCGGTTTACCGTTTGCACAATGATAAAGCCGTATTAAACCGGTATAAGGATTTAGTATTTGCCACAGCCGATTTTATAGCCTCATTTGCTTACTATGATAAGGCGCAAAACCGTTACTTGTTAGGTAAGGGTATTATTTTAGCACAAGAGCGTTATAAACCCGAAGATACTTTTAACCCACCCTACGAGCTGCAATACTGGTACTGGGCGCTGCAAACGGCACAACAATGGCGCAAGCGGCTTGGTTTACAGCCTGATAGCAAATATGCCGGCGTAATGAGCAAGCTATCAGCATTGCCGCAAAAAGATGGTGTTTACCTGGCTGCTGAAAGCGCTCCCGATTCATATACCAACCCCAAGTTGCTAACAGACCACCCCTCGGTGCTGGCTACTTATGGTATGCTGCCCTATAACCAGCGTTTGGATACGGCGGTAATGAAAAAAACATTTAACATGGTATGGAAAATATGGGATTGGAAAGATACCTGGGGATGGGACTTCCCGATGACAGCCATGGCGGCTACCCGCTTAGGGATGCCCGACAAAGCTATCGACGCTTTATTTATGCCCATCAAAACCAATACGTATTTACCTAATGGTCATAATTTTCAGGATGACAGGTTGCGTATTTACTTGCCGGGTAATGGCGGCCTGTTAACCGCTGTGGCACTTATGTGTGCCGGTTGGGACGGATGCAAAACCACAAATCCTGGCTTTCCGAAAGATGGCAAATGGAAGGTTAAATGGGAAGGTTTACAACCTATGTTTTAATTAAGTAGCCAGTGCTTATTTAGTGAAAGGGCATTTTGCAACAAGTTATTTGCAAAATGCCCTTTATCATTTATAGATGAGTAGTTAGTTTAGATTCGAGCGCGATAGGCGCTACGTCTATCAGTTCGAGCGATTTTACCATTTTTAGTGTGCCATTTTTATATTTTAAAAAATGCGCCGTTTTAAGATGACTTTGGTAAGCTTCCTCGCTTGCATATGCTTCAAATACGGTTACCTGTGCAGGATGGTTTTGATCATACACTGCGTTGAGCGTTAGTACACCAGGTTCGGCGCTAACGGCAGCTTTGGCATGCTCGGCCAAAGCTTGCCGATACTGAGTTAGATACTCCGCATGTATTTCGATTTTTGCAATTCTTACCTTCATCTTGGTTGGCTGGGCTTTAGCATCAAACGTGCTCACTAATAATAAGATGGCAATAACAGTCCATGCGTTTCTCATCAGGTATCGCATTGTACGAGTGGAATTCATCTGGGCAATCATTTTATTTCCCCTGCATAATATTGTTCATTTGTTACCGGTTCTAGCCAGTTCACAATGCCTTTTTCGGTATTGATGCCGATAGCCGTATGAATCATTACCTCGTTTGGAGAGGCGCCGTGCCAGTGCTTAATGCCCGGTAAAATGTTAATGGCGCTGCCTGCAGCGTACCGCTTTACAGGTTTACCGTCTTCCTGATAATAGCAAACGCCTTCGCGCACCACTAAAATTTGGTTACTTCCGTGGGTGTGCCAGTTATTGCGGGTGCCTGGTGCAAATAACACATCACTAACTATGCAGTTGGTATTATTGTCAGGTGCCACGTAGCTTTTTAACCAGGCTTGGCCTGTAAAATATTCGGCAGGAGCAGGTTTATAGCCTTCTTCCTGCAAATCTTCCGGAGTGTATGTTTTCATGATGTGTTATGTTAACAAACTGTTATAAAGAATAAGCATGGCAAAACGTTATCTGTTTTAAGCTTTTTATTTATCTGCTTTTTCAATACGGTATCTCATCCATAATGTACCTGCTTCAACCTGTTTTACCTCTTCCAGTTTAAATAACGAAGCAGCGCGTTTATGTTGGTGCTTGCCCACCTCAAACAAGCTGGTGGTTTGTGCCGTGCCATCAGCTACCGGTATGAGTAATAGGCTTAGCTCATCAATTAGTCCTTCATTTAAAAAAGATCCGTTTAAATGGCCGCCGCCTTCCAGCATCAAGGTTTTGATAGGGAATAGTTTGGCCAGTTGCTCCAGAGCCACCGTAAAATCAAGCTCGTCTTTGCCGGCAAACAGGTAAGATATTTTTCGCTTTTGTAGGTAATTTAAATAGGCATCACTCACTTCTTCGGTCAGCAATTCTATAATATGGTCGCCTCCGGTTTCGTTACTGTCCCAGCCTAATTTGCCCTGCCGGTCTACTGCAATGGCGAATGATTTAGCATCGGGGTTTCCAATAAAAGGCTCGCGCGTTATGGGCTGCTCCGGCTCTACGGGTTCGGGCTGCACACCGCCCGAAAAATCTTTTTCTAATGATACACGTCCTAATATCCAGGCTTCGCTATCAAAGGTTTCATGATATTTTTCAAAAAGGCCGTCATAATTTTTTCCCCAAGGCTCGTTGCGCCAGTGCTCGGTAATAATTTTGCCATCTAAGGTGGTTAGCATGTGGCAAATTACTTTTGGTCTGTTCATATTAGTTAGTTTATGAATGTTTAATTACGCTGGCCGCAACACCGGCCTTTGCATTATATGGCAAAACATAGGCCGTTACTGTAGCATAGGCAGCAACTATTGTATTTTAGCTGATAATAGCACCCTGTAATTTTGTTGTATCTTCTCTAAACTACAAGTTGTTTATGGTGCAAATAGCGGGTTAATGCCTCAAGGAATTATAGATAGCAAGTACTGCTTTCTGGATAAGTGTAGAATTCATTGATTTTGAAGGATCAATATTAATCAAAAATCAAGCTGAGTAGCCGAGTATGTGTGTGAAAGTTATCGTTCACAAAATTGAAGTCACCAAATGCTCACCACTTTTTTCAAATGGTTTGAATCAGATGTTTGTGCTGCAAATCTGACTGCGTGTTTCAAGAAACGGACAAGACTTGTACTTTGCCCGAAAACCGCAAGTCCACAATATGTCTAAACCTTTCAAATAGGTGCAAGCTTAATGCCTGCCAGTTTTTTCTTATAGCTGACTGTAGCTGATTTACTTAAAAAAATGGTTAAGGTAATGTGTAATAAAACTATTTACCTAAAAATACTCACGTTGAGGTGAGTGATTTGAGTAGCAAAAATAGTTTTACTGCTGGTCTATCAGTTTTCCTAAAGAAATTATGGAATTGTCTGAATTAAGGTCCACATCAGTTGAATTTAAAAAAGCTTTAACTTTTTGATTCCCCTTAAAGGCGTTTAAAAAGTCTTTTTTGCTCGTTCCTATTTTGGTGAACTTATCACCAGATGATGCAAAGTAAATATTATTCGGTGTGTATTTTTGAGTAACCTGTTTAGTGTAGAAGTTTTCTTCAGAAGTTTTTTTAATCGTGTTTAGTTTATACAAGTTTGTTTTGCCTGTATATATCTCCTCTAAAAATCCGGACACTTTACCATCAGGGCTATTATACTTAACAAATTTTCCGGTGTGGTTTTCTGATGCGTCAAATGTAAAACTTCGAACTGAATCTGTGACGTCATACACGTTATTGTCAGTACTATACTCAACGCGTTGATTTAATATATCATAGCGTAATGGTAAATCGGGTAACTTTTTGCCGCTATTCGTAAGTACCTCTGCTTTTTTAAATTCATCACTTAAATAAGAAGAGCCTGATGTTGCGGTACTTTTTTTTGTTGCAAGCGGTTTACCTAAGCTCAGAAACAAGGCCGATTGCTGGCCGAACGCGGTTGCTGCGAAAAATACCAGGACAAAAGATAATGCACCAAAAATTCTCATAACAATAACTATTAAAAACTTAATTACCTGCAATAAAGATAAAACGTTTTATCATCATTAAAGTGTTACTGATCAAAATTTTGAATGTATTTTTTAATCAGAAGTAATTTTAAACAGTTGATAGTGCCTGCTGTAAATCATCAATAAGATAAGCAGGGTCTTCAAGCCCCACATACATTCTGATGAGTTGATGGTGCCGGTTGGTTTGCTCATAACTATTTTGGCTGATGCCGGATATAGCGGGCATAACTAAACTTTCATGTCCCCCCCAAGAAACAGCAAGTAATATATGCTTCAGTTTGTTACAAAATTCTTCTATTTTTTGAAAGCTTGAATGTTTCAGCGTAAAGCTGAAAAGTCCGCCGCAGCCTTCCATTTGCTGTTGCGCCAATGCTTTTTGCGGAAAGGTAGAAGCAAACGGCCATATTACCGTTTCAACAGCGTTATGGTTACTTAACCACTCGGTTATAATTTGGGTAGTTGCATAACTTCGGCTGAGCCGTAAAGGCAAAGTACGTAAACCACGTAATAGCAGCCAGGCAGAATGGGGGGATACCACTGCACCTATATTCATAAATTCGTTCGAAAATATTTGTTTAATTAACTGCCTGCTGCCTGTAAGTACTCCTGCCATTACATCAGAGTGGCCGCCGATGTATTTCGTGGCCGACTGGCAAACTAAATCAATACCATGAAGTATAGGTTTTTGATAGATAGCGCTGCAATAACTATTATCAATCAAAGTAATGATGTTCCTGGTTTTAGCAAAGGCAGCTACTTGCTTAATATCCTGTAGTTCATAGGTAAATGTATTAGGGCTTTCTAAAAAAATAAGTTTTGTGTTATACTGTGCCGCACTTTCAAAATTTTGGAAGATATTTCCGTCCACGAAGGTAGTTTCAACTCCAAACTTGGATAAAAACTCTCTGAAAAACCTCATGGTCCAGCTGTATCCACTCTTAACTGCTATTACATGATCTCCGCTTTTCAACAAGGCAAGTAGCGGCACTGTAATAGCTGCTACTCCGCTGCTGAAAATGAGGGCATCTTCAGCATGGTCAAGCGCAGCAAGTTTCTTCCTTAAAATATCAACAGTCGGGTTATTGCCTCTTGAGTATAGGTTGCCTTCAAACTCATCAGCCAGGGCATGCCTTATCTCAGCTACAGTGTTAAATGTAAAGTTACTCGACTGTATAATGGGTGGCGATACGGCGTTGTAGTAGTGTTCGCGATCTTCACCAAGTTCATTTAATATGTACGACAAATCCATCACTTATTGTTCAAAATAGGCTTTTGACCCCGCTTAGTAAAAAAGTATATGACAAAACCGATAAGAAATGATAGCAGGCAAATTAACGCTGCTTGTGGGTGTTCAACAAAAATAATAATGGTAACTGACCAGTAGCTCACAATAAACAGCAATGGAATCCAAGGGTAGCCCTTTATCCGGTATGCATTGGTAAGATGGTCAGTATTTGCTGCTTTTGACCGAAGTATAAATATACATAATGCTGCTATAGACAGGCCAATTGTATCAAAAAACATTACATAGCTGAGCATATTTTGAAACGACTCAATAAAAAACAGCACCACTAATATGGCTGCGACAAAAAAAGTTAAGCCAAATTCTTGTACTTGGGTGCGTTTGTTTAATTTTTTAAACTGCATTGGTAAAACGCCGTCTTCGGCCATAGCATAGTATACTCTTGGGTTGGCCATAAAATTTACATTAACATAAGCAAGAACTGAGGCAAACATCAGCACAGATACCAGCTTAAAGCCAGTGCTGCCAAATATAACCCCGGCTAAAGCGGCTGCTAATGCTGGCCTACGCTGTAAACCATCCATTCCTAAAACAGAAACATAGGCAATATTAATCAGCATATATAACGTTATAACTATCAGTAAACCGGTAAAAATGGCCTTAGGCAAATTTGATTTAGCATTGATTATGTCTCCGCCAAAGTTGATTGTTTGCTGATAGCCACCATAAGTAAAAAATATGGCAACTAAACTCAATCCAAATGAGTTGATAACGTGAATGGGCGGGTTGGGGTCTATGGCTAAGCCAAAACCCGAATGGCTCCTGCCTATTGCCGTACAAAGGATAAGGATGAGGCCTATTTTAAAGCAAGTAAGGATATTTTGTGTATTTGCACTCGCTTTAATACCTAACAGGTTAAGTAAATATAAGGTAATTACAGAAGTTATAGTTATAATTTTGATGCCTGTTTGGTTATGAAGGTTGATGGGCATAATTACCGGCAAAATATACTGTGCGCCAATAAGTATAATAGCTGCAACTGACATGGCATTGCTTAATACCAATATCCAGTTTACCATAAAAGCAATAGCTGGGTTAAAGCAATGAGAAAAAACTTTGTAAAATCCGCCGGTAGCCGGGTATGCTGAGCCAATTTCAGCAAAAGTTAAAGCTCCGCAAAAGCTTATTATGCCGCCAATTACCCATGCAATAAAGTATAAATAAGGATTATGCAGGTATTTAGCTACCTGGCCTGGCGTTGCAAAAATCCCCATACCCACAACTAAGCTCACAACAATCATTGAAAGATCAAACCTGCTTAGCTTAGGTGAAATACTCATTTTGTTGCCAAAAAAAACTTCTTTTTCCAAAGGAGTAACGGTATAATATATCTATTCTATTTTGAATGTAAATTGCGAATGCAAAATCAATTTTTTAGTTTTAAAAATCCTGTACAGCTGACCGCAGGTATTGTGGACCCTTCTCATAAAAAGGGCAGATAAAGTCAATATACCTTTAATTTTGTAAAAGCTGTAACCATACCCGATATGACTTCCAAAAAAATATCTATCAAAGATATTGCAAAACTTACTAACACTTCAATTACCACTGTCTCTTTTGTACTTAACGGAAAAGGGCGTATCAGTAAAGCATTAACAAAAACTATATTGGACGCTGCCAGCAAAAATGGCTATGAACCAAACCGGATGGCGGTAGGCTTGCGCACAGGTGTTTCAAAGGTTATAGGTTTGTTAGTTGAAAACATAGGCGGTCCGTTTTTTGGCGAAGTTGCTAAGATAATTGAACAAGAGGCAGAAAAATTGGGCTACAGTATTATTTATTGCAGTACAAATAATAGTTTGCAAAAAGCCAAGGGGCTAATTAAAATGCTTTCACAGCAATTGGTTGATGGCTATATTATTACACCGCTTAAAGGGCTTGAAAAAGAAATACAAAATATCATAACTAATGGCAAGCCTGTAGTACTGATAGACGGTTATTTTCCTAAGCTCGATATCCCGCATGTACTGGTAGATAATGCAGGTAGTGTTTACAACGCAATAACCTGTTTTATCAAAGCAGGATATACTAAAATAGGATTTGTTACTACAGATCTTGAATTGGTGCAGTTACAAGACCGGTTGTCGGGTTACAAGGATGCTCTTCATGATAACAAACTGAAATTTGATAATAAACTGGTTCTTAAATTGCCGTTTAATCAGTCAAGAGAGGTTTCTGTACATACCATAAAGGAATTTTTGAACCGAAATAAGCGATTAGATGCTGTTTTCTTTGCTGCTAATTATTTAGGTACTATGGGTCTGCAAAGTATTAAAGAGCTTAATTTAAGTATTCCGGATGATTTGTCTTGTATTAGTTTTGATGATGACGAAATTTTTAGTTTATATCCCCCAGGTATAACTACCGTAAAGCAGCCCGTATTAGAGATTGCTAAATCTGCGGTTGACCTTTTGATGGCCCAATTAAATAACAGAGAGCTCGACATAGCCAATATTAAGCTGCAAATCCCGTCAACGTTGATGGAAAGGGAGTCAACGGCACCTAAAATCAGCCATTAAGTCAATGCTTCTTTGCTACATAGACATTTTGGAGCAATTGTAGCCGCCTTTGCTTTTAAAAAGCGGTTTTAAGCGTGTAGCGCAAAATTTATATTTACAAAAAGTGTAATTTTTTTGGTAAAACGTTTTACTCTATTAATTTTACATCTCATTAATGTAAGATTAGTTGCCAGTATACGCTGTTTTACATAAGGCAGGGTAAGAACATCATATTCCCCAAATCGTTGAATTTCCTTTAACTATAGTATATCATGAAAAAAGTACATTGTATTATTCTGCTGCTTCTTGCTGTTTGCTACGCAGGCAAAGCTCAAACCTCACAAGTTTTTAAAAAGAAGGGCTACACTTTAACGGTAATTAACCAGGACGCCGCTTTCAATGACAAGCTCAGAGAAGATCTGATTAACACCTTTTGGATCGTTTATCCAAAACTTGCCAAAGAATACAATCCGCAAACATCCAGAAACGTCACTTTTATTATCGACACTGCTTATAATGGCGTAGCTGCTACTACAGATGACAAAGTTACTTTCAGTGCTAAGTATATGAGTACCCACCCGCAGGATATTGATGTTGTTACCCATGAAGTGATGCACATTGTACAAGCATACGGTAATACCAGTGGACCGGGATGGTTAACTGAAGGTATAGCCGATTATGCCCGATATAAATTTGGTGTTAATAATGCAGGTGCTAAATGGTCTTTGCCTGCTTATAAAGCAACGCAAAGTTATGAGAATAGTTATCGTATTACCGCTCGATTTTTAGCCTGGATGGAAAGTAAGGTTAAGGCCGGTATAGTTAAAAAACTGGATAGCCAGATGAGACAAGGTACATTTACAGATGACACCTGGAAAACGTTAACCGGAAAATCATTGAACGAGCTCTGGGCTGCTTATAGTGCTAACCCTGTCCTGTAACTGTGTTCTATAATTTAGTGTATATGAAGCTTTATTTATCACTGCTTTTAATTGCCGTATCTACCTTTGTGTATGGTCAGCAAGTTAACAACCTGGCTGATTATGTTAATCCCTTAATGGGATCAATGTCGCGGCCCGACTTATCTAACGGGAATACTTACCCGGCCATTGCGCTGCCATGGGGGATGAACACATGGACACCGCAAACCGGTAAAATGGGGGATGGATGGCAATACACCTTTGATGCCGACAAGATTAGGGGTTTTAAACAAACCCACCAACCCAGCCCATGGATGAATGACTATGGACAGTTTGCCATCATGCCGGTTACAGGGCGTTTAAAATTTGATCAGGATGCGCGTGCCAGCTGGTTTTCGCATAAAGCAGAAATTAGTAAGCCTTATTATTACCAGGTATATCTGGCAGATGCCGATGTAACAACCGAAATAACACCGACCGAACGAGCTGCGCAGTTTAGGTTCACCTTTCCAAAATCAGACAGCTCATTTATTGTTGTTGATGCTTTTGATAAAGGATCTTACATTAAAATATTACCTCAGCAACGCAAAATTATTGGCTACAGCACCAAGTACAGCCGGGGTAAAATGACTGGTTTTAAAAATTATTTCGTTATTTATTTAGATAAGCCATTTGATTTGGCGCAGGCATGGCATGGCAAAACCGTTGCCGATGGTGCTTTAGAGCTTACCAGCGACCACAGCGGTGCCATTATTGGATTTAAAACCCGGAAAGGTGAACAGGTTCATCTAAAGGTATCGTCGTCTTTTATTAGTGTTGAGCAAGCCGAGATCAATTTAAAAAGAGAGCTTGGCGGCGATAGTTTTGATGCAACCTGCCAAAAAGCTAAAGCCGTTTGGAACCAAACGCTTAACCGCATTGTGGTTGATGGCGGCACTATTGATCAAATGCGCACATTTTATTCTTGCTTGTATCGTGCTTTATTTTTTCCGAATAAATTATACGAGTTAGACGCTGAAAATAAAATCGTTCATTACAGTCCCTACAATGGTAAGGTGATGGCAGGCCGCCTTTTTGGTGGTACAGGTTTTTGGGATACATTCAGAGCGTTATATCCCTTTTTAAATCTTGTGTATCCGTCTATTAATAAAGAGATGCAGGAAGGCCTAATCAACGATTATAAAGAAGGGGGATGGCTGCCGGAATGGTCAAGTCCGGGTTATGCCGATATTATGGTAGGCAATAATTCGGCATCTGTAGTTGCTGAAGCTTATTTAAAAGGATTAAGGGGATATGATATTAATACGTTATACGAAGCCTTAAAGCATGGCGCAAATAACGAAGGGCCTATATCTGCTGTCGGGCGTTATGGCGTCAAGTATTATAACGAATTAGGCTATGTGCCCTATGATGTAAAAATTGATGAAAATGCGGCCCGAACGCTCGAGTACGCTTATGATGATTTTGCAATATATCAATTAGCAAAAGCTTTAAATAAGCCGAAAGCTGAGATTGAACTATACAAAAAACGGAGCCAGAACTACCGTAATTTGTTTGATCCAGCTACCGGACTAATGCGGGGCAAAAATAAAAACGGTCAGTTTCAGTCGCCCTTCAACCCGCTTAAATGGGGGGATGCGTTTACGGAGGGCAATAGCTGGCACTACAGCTGGAGTGTCTTTCATGATGTACAAGGATTGGTTAATCTGATGGGAGGCAAGCAAAAGTTTGCTGCAAAGCTGGATTCTGTATTTAGCCTGCCGCCTATATTTGACGACAGTTATTATGGTGGTGTAATTCATGAAATACGCGAAATGCAAATTATGAATATGGGACAGTACGCGCATGGTAACCAACCTATACAACACATGATTTACCTGTACAATTATGTTGGTAAGCCTTGGAAAACACAATATTGGGCTAGAGAGGTAATGAATAGATTGTACAAACCTACACCTGATGGTTATTGCGGAGACGAAGACAATGGTCAAACGTCTGCCTGGTACCTGTTCTCGGCTATGGGTTTTTATCCTGTTTGTCCCGCCAGCGATCAATATGTATTAGGGGCTCCACTGTTTAAAAAAGTAACGCTAAGTCTGGAGAACGGCAAAAAAGTGATGATATCTGCTCCCCAAAACAGTGATACAAACCGCTATATACGGGCGTTACAAGTAAATGGAAAAGCTTACGGTCATAATTGGTTAAGTCATGAGTCACTAATGCAGGGTGCAACCATTAAAGCCGATATGGTTGCTGCGCCATATACCATAAGAGGCAGTCAGCCAAAAGATTATCCTTTCTCCATGTCAACCGCTAACTGATGAAAAAGATATCCAATATAAAATTAACAGCGCTAACGTTTCTAATACTAACCCAAGCCCTTAATGTAACGGCTCAAAGCCGGAGTGTGGAGAAACTGGTGCCTTATGTAAAGCCGATCATCGGTACCCAGCGCATGGGGCATACTTACCCGGGTGCCACTGTTCCGTTTGGCATGGTGCAGCTCAGCCCCGAAACAGACAGCGTAAGTTACGAGCTGAACGGCAAGTACAATCCTAAGGTTTATGAGTACTGCGCCGGTTACCAGTACGAGGACAAGACCATCACCGGCTTTAGCCATACCCACTTTAGCGGTACCGGCCACTCCGATTTAGGCGACTTTTTAGTGATGCCCATGGTTGGCCCCGTAAAGCTTAACCCGGGCACGGCTGACAAGCCGGGCAGCGGCTACCGCTCGCGGTTTTCGCACCTAAACGAGGTCAGCCAGGCCGGGTACTATAAAGTGAAGCTGGACGACTATAACGTACAGGCCGAGATGACGGCCAGCACCCGCGTAGGCTTCCACCAGTATACCTTCCCGCAGTCAGGCCAATCGCATATTGTGCTCGACTTAACCGCCGGCATTTATAACTACCCGGATAAAAACGTCTGGACTTACCTCCATGTGGTTAATGACAGCCTGGTTACCGGCTTCAGGCAAACCAATGGCTGGGCTAAAAACCGGGTACTGTATTTTGCCATGCGCTTTTCTAAACCTTTTGTGAGCCATGGCTTCCGCAACGAATCGGCGCGCGAGGTATACCGTGGTTTCTGGGGTAAGTTTAACCAAACCCGCAACTTCCCGGAAATAGCAGGTCAGCGCATCAAAGCCTACTTTGACTTTAAAACCGCTGAAGGCGAAAAGGTAAAGATCAAGGTGGCGCTCTCGCCGG
This sequence comes from Mucilaginibacter sp. CSA2-8R, assembly GCF_038806765.1. NCBI lineage: Bacteria > Pseudomonadati > Bacteroidota > Sphingobacteriia > Sphingobacteriales > Sphingobacteriaceae > Mucilaginibacter > Mucilaginibacter sp. CSA2-8R. The sequence continues at coordinate 409,954 of NZ_CP152389.1, forward strand.
TAAGCATGGATGGCGCCCTGGCTAACATGCAGGCTGAGGTGCCGGGCTGGAGCTTTGAGCAAACCAAAGCCGCCGCGCAGCAGCAGTGGGAAACTGAGCTGCACAAAATAGAAGTGCAAACCAACAGCCGTGCTACCAAAGAAAACTTTTATACGGCTGTATACCATACGCTGATCAACCCCACCATTTACATGGATACCGACGGGCAGTACAAGGGCGTGGACCAAAACGTACACACGGCCAAAGGTTTTACCAACTATACCACCTTCTCGCTGTGGGACACTTACCGCGCGCTGCACCCACTGTTTAATATTATTGCGCCCGAACGTAATAACGACATGGTAAAATCCATGCTGGCCCATTACGAGCAAAGCCCCGAGCACATGCTGCCGGTATGGTCAAACTCGGGTAACGAAAACTGGTGCATGTCGGGTTACCACAGCGTATCGGTTGTGGCAGATGCCATTATCAAAGGCAATACGGAGGGCATTGATGTGAATAAGGCGCTGGAGGCCTGCGTAACTACGGCCCGCAAGCGCGATTATGAAGGCATTGGCTACTATATAGATAAAGGCTACATCCCCGACGAGCGTAACGGGGTATCGGTTTCCAGCACGCTGGAGTATGCTTATGACGACTGGTGTATTGCGCAGTTAGCGCAAAAGCTTAATAGGCAGGATATTTACCGGGAGTTTAGCAAGCGTGCCCAAAACTATAAAAATGTGTACGACAAAGCCTCCGGCTTTATGCGCCCCAGGCTGGAAAGCGGCGCCTTCCGGCCCAAGTTTGATCCGCTCACCACGATCGGACAGGGCTTTATTGAGGGCAATGCCTGGAACTATACCCTGTTTGCCCCGCAAGATCCCAAAGGACTGATTGAGCTGATGGGCGGCAATAAAAGGTTTGTACCCTACCTGGACTCGCTGTTTACCATGCACCTGCCCGATAAATTTTTTGAGGAGACGGAAGACATCACCCGCGACGGCATCATCGGCAACTACGTGCATGGCAACGAACCATCGCACCATGTGGCTTATTTGTACAACTGGACCAACCAGCCCTGGAAAACCCAGGAACGGGTGCGCATGATTCTGCCTAAAATGTATAAGCCAACCCCCGATGGTTTGGGCGGCAACGATGATACCGGGCAGATGAGTGCCTGGTTTATTTTCACCAACCTGGGCTTTTACCCGCTGTCGCCGGGTAATGAGGAATACGCCTTGGGCAGTCCGGCGGTAAACGGTGCAGTACTGCACCTGCAAAACGGCAAAACCTTTACCGTAACGGTGAAAAACCAGAGCGATAAAAACGTTTATGTGCAAAAAGTGCTGTTAAACGGCAAGCCCTTAACCGGCCTTTCCATCAAACACGCTGATATCATCAACGGCGGCGAGCTTACCTTCTACATGAGCAGTAAACACGCTTAAATATCCAGTAAAGTTCAAAACTGACTTCCACAAAGCACAATCACACACCGTGATTGTGCTTTGTTAGGTTATAAGGCACATTTTAATAGTAAGTTATAAGAAATAATAATAAGAATTGTTCTTAAAGTTGAGATTAGTAGTAATTTTCGTAATTATAGTTCTTGAAAATTACAAATAGTTTATAAAGAGTTATTTATTTATAAAAATTACATGTAAGAATTTGATAAAACGTTTTAATATTTTATTTTTGATAAAACGTTTTATCAAAAAAGCACTAAATTGAATTGTTTAGGCTTGAAAAATTGACGTTTGCTTATCGAGTGAAGGATGTTTAATTCAAAAGTGATAAAACGTTTTACTATTAAAAGATAGGAGGTTGATATGTATTTTTAGTTAGCTCAGAAAAACAAACTACACAACTAACAAACTCAACAAAACTCAAATGAACAAAATTTTACTTAAGTATTTATGGATTTTAGGACTTATCACTGTTGGTGGTGCAAGTGCTCAATCCATACAGGTTACCGGAAAGGTAATTGCTAAAGAAGACGGTGCGCCACTTCCCGGAGTTTCTGTATTAGTAAAAGGTACAACCACTGGTGTCGTTACTAACGGAAACGGTATTTTTACTATCAATACACCAAGTAGAAACAGTGTGTTATCTTTCAGCTTTATTGGCTATATTAAAAAGGATACTACTGCCCTTGGTAATACCAGCCTAACAATTACGCTAACGCCTGATAGCAGGCAATTGCAGGAAGTAGTTGTTACTACAGCGTTGGGTATAAAGCGGAAAGCCAAAGAAATTGGCTATGCTACTCAAACCATATCTGCTAAAGATTTGACAGTAGGTAAACCAACCAACCTGGCAACAGGCCTGAGTGGTAAAATAGCTGGTTTACAGATTACCCAAGCCAATAATCAAATAGACGCAGGCGATCAGATTCGTGTTGTTTTGCGTGGTAACCGATCTTTCGTGGGTAACAATCAGGCATTGCTGGTAGTAGATGGTGTAACCACCAGTTTAAGCTACCTCAACTCGATTAACCCAAATGATGTGGAAAGCATTAACGTTTTAAAAGGAGCAAATGCTGCTGCATTATATGGTTCGGAGGCGTCAAATGGTGTTATCATTGTGTCAACAAAACGCGGACAGACTGATGGTGGCGGTGCTATCACCTATACCAATACCACTATGCTTAACCAGCTGTCATACTTTCCTAAACTTCAATCGCAGTTTGGTGGTGGTACAGATCAGGACGCATTCGGCTTTCCGCAATACACCCCTTTTGAAAATCAAAACTATGGTGACAGATTTGATGGAAGTTTGCGCCCGATTGGCCGTACGTTACCTGACGGGTCGATTCAGATGGTGCCTTACTCAAATTTACCTAACGAAAAGAGAAAGTTTTTCAATACAGGGCTGGATGAACAGAACGACCTTACTTATTCTGGGGGTGATAAAAATGGCTCGGTGTTCATTAACGTACAACACGTAAACAGTAAGGGTACAACTCCCGGCGATTTTGCGAACAGAACTTCCGCCCGTATTAATGGAACCAGGAATTATAAAAATCTGACTGCTAATTATTCTCTTGATTATACACAACGGAATTATGATAAATCATACGCACAGGTTTACAACACTATCATTAATACTCCTGCCGAGATCCCATTAACCAGTTATTCAGATCTTAATTCCTTGTACGGAGATCCTAATAATTACTATAATGACTATTACACCAGCCCTTACCAAGATTTGGCTAATAACCGGCAAAATGAGCGTAAAGATGCTTTAATCGGTAATTTATCCCTGAGTTATAAAGCTACAGACTGGCTGGATTTCTTTGTGCGGGGTGGTATAAGCACAAGTACAATTGTAGGTAAATATACCCGCGGCGCTTTTACCTATTCAGATTTTGCAAAAGCCAGTGGTAAGTCGGTTGCAGTTAATAATATTTTAGCTTCTACCAGTGATTATGATCAGTTCAACAGCCGTTACAATGGCGACTTCCTGGCAACTTTTCACAAAAAGATAGCTGATGACTTCAGTGTTAAAGTAATTGCCGGTGCACAGTTCATCAATCAGTCCCAGCAAAATATAGGCGTTGGAGCAGGCACTTTAGTTATACCAACTCTTTTTAACGTAAGTAACGTTTCGGGAGTGCCAAGCGCAAGCGAAAGTACTACAGAATATCGCACGTTAGGTATTTTTGGCGACGTAACACTTGGTTATAAAGATTATCTGTTTTTACATGCCTCCGGTCGCCAGGATAAAGATTCACGTTTGGCCAAAGGGAACCGCACTTTCTTTTATCCGGCAGTTGATGCATCTTTTGTTTTCACTGACGCCATCAAAGCACTCAAAAACAATAATATCCTGTCATCCGGAAAAATCAGGGCCGGTATTTCTAAAGTATATGCCGTACAATTGGATCCTTATCAATTGCAATCCGTTTTCAATACCGGTGCAGGGTTCCCTTATGGCAGTGTAGCTGGCTTTTCGCTAAGCGGTATAGTTTACGATCCAAATCTGAAGCCTGAGAAAACCGTTTCAAAAGAGATTGGCTTAGATTTAGGGTTTTTAAATAACCGTATCACTTTAGAAACTTCGGTGTATAGTTCTCTAACAACCGATCAGGAGATTAAAACAGGGATCAATATATCTAATGCTACAGGTTTCAGCAATGCAGTAATTAATACAGGATCGGGTAGAAGCCGCGGATTTGAAGTAACCGTAGGTGCAGCGCCGATTGTTTCTTTAAAAAATGGCTTCCGCTGGAATATCAGCGCCAATTATTCGTATAACGAGAGCAAGGTTATTTCACTTTACCAAGGCCTTGACCAACTTAACATAGGTAATAGCAATTACATTGTAACCGGTCGGGCTTATCCGCAATTATTAGGCAACGATTATGTTCGCGATCCGCAAGGCCATGTTGTTGTAAACTCGGTAACTGGTTTGCCAACAGTAAACAATACTTTGGTAGATTTTGGACAAACCAATCCTAAGCACATTTTAGGATTAACCACAAGTTTTGCATTAAAACATTTCACTTTAACCGGTACAGCAGAAATGCGCGCAGGGGCCTATGTCTTCAATGGTTTTGCTAGTACCATTGACTTTTCAGGTATAAGCTATACCTCTGCAGAAGCTGGTCGCGAGCGGTTTGTTTACCCAAATTCAGTTATTCAGGTATCTCCTGGTGTTTATGTGCCTAATACCAGTGTTACCACTAATACAGGTGGTGGTGGTTTTTGGGCTGATGGTATCCGCAATAACGTGATGTCCAATTACGTAACCAGTGCCGATTTTATTAAAATCAGAGAATTATCTCTGGCATATGACGTTCCGGCAAAATATTTAAGTAGCTTGAAATTCGTAAAAAAAGCAAGCATTGCTTTAGTCGGAAGAAATTTATTTATGTTCAGACCTAAGTCTAATATTTTCACCGACCCCGAAATCAATGCAAATACTGATAATGCGCAAGGCGTAAATAACCTTAATCAAACTCCGCCTACAAGGCTTTATGGTTTTACAGCGAGTATAGGATTTTAAACAATCAGCAACAATGAAAAAAGTATATACCCTATCAATAATAGCGCTTAGTTTAGCGTTTGGTGCTTGTAAAAAGGGGTTCGATATCAATGACAATCCTAACAGTGCTACCAGTGCATCGCCTGGGTTGGTTTTAACAAACGCACTGAATACCACCGCAAGAAATACCACAGGCTCTTACGAGTTTTACCGTTTTGCTGCTCCATGGATTGGTTACTGGAACTTTAGCGGAGCCTATTCTGGATTTTTGGAAGAACGTAGTTATAACATCACTTCCAATTATGCAGGGGCCACCGCCACTTGGGCAAACCTGTACGGTAACTTAAGAGATTACCAATATCTTGAACAACAGGGCAGGGCACTCAACAAACCCTATTTTGTAGCCTTTGCTAAAACCATGAAAGCGTTTGACTTTCAGTATCTGGTAGACTTTTATGGAGATATTCCTTATAGCCAGGCCCTGCAATCTACTGCTATCATTCGCCCTAAGTACGATAAGGACATGGCAGTTTATGAGGATTTAGCAAAACAGTTAGATTCTGCAGCTACCATCTTTAAAGCCAACGTTGGTAAAGTAGCCAGTAGTGACGTACCGTTTGATATTTTATATGGCGGAAACTTAAGTAAATGGGGTAAGCTGGCCAATACCATTAAGCTGCGCCTGCTGCTGCGCCAAACTGAAATATCAGGAAGAACCGCTTATATTAAATCTGAAATTGCGAAGATTGATGCAAACGGTTTGGGTTATATTAATGTAGGAGAAACTGCAAACGTACAGCCAGGATATTTGAATAGTGATGGTAAACTGAATCCTTTTTATGCCAACTTTGGATACACTGCTGCTGCCGACAAAACACTGCAGGCCGGTCACCAATACTATCTTGCTGCTGCTTATTCACTTAATTTTTACCAGGACAATGCGGATGCACGTTTAGGCAGATTTTATACCACTATTAACGAGGGTGCCGGTACAACTTATGTGGGTCACCCATTTGGACCAATAGCTACCAACGCCGAAAAACCCGATCAGATCTCAGCCATCGGGCCGGGACTTGTGAGCTTTTCAAGCGATGCGACCAAGCCACAACCTTTAATTACAGATTTTGAAAGTTTGTTTTTACAAGCGGAGGCGGCTCAACGCGGGCTAATTGCCGGTAACCCAAAAACGTTGTATATGTCTGCAGTAACTCAGTCATTTGTAGCACTGGATTTAACCTCGGCCGACGCAGCAAGCTATATGGGCTCTCATCCGGTAGCCAATTGGGACGATGCAGCCAATAACGGATCGAGTAATAGTGCAGAAGGCACCAGCTATGATAATAAACTGGTTTTAATTATTAAGCAGAAGTGGGCGTCGTTAAATGGTTTTAACGATATTGAAGCTTGGTGCGACTACAGAAGGCTTGGCTTGCCAGCAGATATTCCAATCTCAAATAACCCTGCTGCCACCACCCGTAAAATACCGGTAAGAATGCCTTATCCGCAAAGCGAGTATAACTATAACCCGGAAAATGTTGGTGCAGAAGGTATCATCAGCCAGTTTACCAGCAGAGTGTTTTGGGATGTTAAATAATTAAAATAAAGCAATCATGACAAAAAACAATATATTCAAAGGCCTTTTGCCAATACTTTTGGCGGCCGTCATAGTGTCGTGTAAGGATAGTTATGTGCAGCCCGATTTTACCAAGGTTTCACCTATAGTTGAACTGCCGGTAGCCAGTTTAGCAGGCAACGGTGGCGGCAATTCGATGAGTGCAAGCTTCTCTATACAATCAGCACCAACCGATTATTTCATTTACGTTAATTACGCCGCTCCTGATGCTAACCCATCGGATGTAGGCGTTAGTTTAGCAGTTGACACAGCTACCTTAGGTAAATTCAACAGAACTAACGGTAGTAACTATCCGCTTTTACCAGCTGCAGACTATAGTTTAAGTAATTCTATAACCATACCTGCCGGGCAACGTAAAGTAGAGTATCACATTAAATTTAATACTTCGTTAATTGATCCTTCGGCCACTTATGCCTTGCCACTTAAAATTGTAAACGCCTCGGGGGCAACCGTGAGCTCGAATTTTGGTTCGTTGACTCTTTTAATTGGTGTTAAAAACATCTATGATGGTACTTATACAATTAAAGGGCAAATTACCAGAAACTCAGCAACAGGGCCCGATACCAACCTGGGCGGTTTCTTAAAATCAGGTTTAACAACCAAAGTGGGTACGTTAACAGCCACATCCAGTCCTTTTAGTCAATATTGGAGAGATGGTAGCGCAACAGGCGGTATTGATGGTCTTTTTTTAACAGTAAATCCAGCAACAAACGCCGTAACTATAGCTTCTACCGGTAATGCAACATTGAAAAATACACCAGGTTATAACAGCCGTTATGACCCGGCAACAAAAACTTTCTATTTAGCATTTGATTGGGGTACCGCCCCATCAACCCGGATTGTTGTTGATACTTTAGTTTATAAGGGTCAATAGTAAGTTATTGAGCCGGTTACTATTTCAAATAGTAGCCGGCTTTACACAATTAGCATTACGTGAAGCAAACCATGCTGTTGTTGAACGAAAGAAAAAAGAGCGAGCCAGATCTGTTAATAAAAAAGTTAAAAATGTTCTTTATAATTGGACTCGCTCTTTACGTTATCATTCAAATACCGGCAGCTTGAAAATGATACCGTAGGTTATTTATGTAACGGCCTTCAGATTATATCTAAGGCCTTTTTAGATATAATAGATAAAGCATATTAATTAATTCAACTGTTGTACTTGCCATTAGAGTAAAGGCTACGCTTTTTTTAAGCGCACCCTATCGGCAGTTCTGATTACTTCAATTAGGTTGAGTCAGCAAATTTCCTATCCGCTTCACCAATTCTTACATCACTAAATTTAAGTTGTTAAATAGTGATTTAGCTGTAAACGAAATAAGGCTGTCAATGCTCTAAAGTCCTTTAATTACTATCAGCTTATTTATCCTAATACCGGTCTGTATATTTACCGTCAGAACGACTTTTTTATTAAATTCTTTTCATTACCTCGTAGCAGAACTTATGTCTTATCTCATTGCCTCCCGACTTCAATGGTTGAAATTTATAGTCTTTTTAGTGTTGCTGACGCAGTTGTCGCTTTCGGCCTATGCCCAAAAGATATTGGAACCACGGGCCAATCCTAAAGCAATGGTGCAAGAGGGCAATGTTCGTTTTACAGTACTTACGCCGAGGCTCATTCGAATGGAGTGGACCACAAGCGGTACGTTTACCGACAATGCCACTTTTATAGTGGTTAATCGCAATTTGCCGGTACCTCGTTTTACAACAGTTAAAGGTAATGGACAAGTTATTATTAAGACCGATGAATTGGAGTTGCAATATAAAATAGGATCGGGAAAGTTTACCAACCAAAATCTTTCCGTTAAACTTTTGGATACAAAGCACCCTTTTACCTGGACACCTGGATTAAAACAAACGGGCAACCTAAAAGGCACTTACCGCACGCTTGATAATTATGACGGGGATGAACAGATTTGGGATAAAACCAAAATGGAACTGGAAGATGGCTTACTGGCAACTGACGGCTGGACTTTGATTGATGACTCTAAAAGCCTCCTTTTTGACCATAGCGACTGGCCTTGGGTAATGCCGCGGGTTACCACCGATCATCAGGATCTTTACCTTATGGGCTACGGTCGTCAATATAAAAAGGCATTGTTTGACTTTACGCAAATAGCAGGGCGGGTGCCCTTGCCACCCAGGTATGCGTTTGGCTATTGGTGGTCGAGGTATTGGAGCTATTCTGATAACGAAGTGCGTAATGTGGTACATAATTTTGAGCAGCGTCAGTTACCGTTGGATGTCTTTGTGGTAGATATGGACTGGCACAATACAGATAGTTTACGGGCAAAAGATGATGTATTTGAACAGCCTAAAGGCTGGACAGGCTGGACCTGGAATGAAAGATTGTTCCCTAATCCTGATGGATTTTTACATTGGATGAAAGATCAGGATTTGAAAGTAACGCTCAACCTGCATCCGGCTTCGGGTATTGCACCCTTTGAAGAGCCCTACCAAAGAACAGCACGTTACTTAAATTTTGATACTACCGGTAAGGCTAACATTCCGTTTGCAGGGTCAGACAAGCGTTTTATGCAGGCGCTTTTTAACACCGTGTTGCATCCGATGGAGAAAAAAGGCGTAAGCTTTTGGTGGCTCGACTGGCAGCAATGGCCTAACGATAAAAAGATAAAAGACTTAAACAATACCTGGTGGCTTAACTACACCTTTTTTACCGACATGGAACGCACATCGGCGGTGCGTCCTATGTTATATCACCGCTGGGGTGGTTTGGGCAACCATCGCTACCAGATAGGTTTTTCGGGCGATGCAGTTATCTCGTGGAAATCGCTGGCTTTTCAGCCATACTTCACCAGCAGTGCCTCTAATGTGTTGTACGGATACTGGAGCCATGACATCGGCGGCCACCAGTTTGGTCGGGGGGCCGAGCGGGTGCTAAACCCCGAGTTGTATGTGCGCTGGATGCAGTTTGGTGCCTTAAGTCCGATTTTTCGTACACACTCTACCAAAAGTGCGTCTCTTAACAAAGAAGTCTGGAACTTTCAGGGCGAATATTATGATGCCCTAAGTAACGCTATCCGGCTGCGTTACCAGCTGGCGCCATACATTTATACCATGGCCCGTAAAACTTACGATACCGGCCTGTCGCTATGCCGGCCTTTGTATTATGATGATCCGGAAACTAAAGAAGCCTACGAAAATCCGTCAGAGTATATGTTTGGCGATAATCTATTGGTAGCGCCAATTGTGAGTGCCATGGAAAACGGCATTGCTAAGAAAAAGGTGTGGCTGCCGGCCGGGAATAATTGGTTTGAATGGAATACTGGTGCGCTGTTAAAAGGCGGGCAATATGTAAACCGCGTATTTGGCTTGGAAGAGTACCCTATTTATGTAAAGGCAGGTGCGGTGCTGCCCACTTATCCTAATGTAAAAAACTTAAGTCATGATCCCGAACAATGTGTGCTTGCAGTGTTTCCTGGCGCCGATGGCGCAACTAAAGTTTATGAGGATGGCGGCAATAGTAAAGATTATGCCAGTGCTTATGCGTACACTCAAGTAGTATCCAGACATTTGCCCGGGCGCATACAAAAAATTACCATTATGCCCCGAAAAGGGCAGTATGCGGGTATGGCATTGAGCAGGACCTACCGTTTGCAACTGTACGGTGCCGAAATGCCCGTGCAAATTGTGGCTAATGGTAAAAAACTCAATTACACCACTGAAACTAACACAAAAGACTGGAGTTATAACGGGCAGGAACTTTCGGTAAATATACCTTTAGCCAAAGCAAATGCTGTACAACAGCAGGAAGTTACTGTGTACTATAGTAAAACAGACAGCATTGATGTAAACAACGGGCTGGTGCGGAAGTTTAGGCAGCTTAGCAAAGGTATAACTGCATTAAAGTTTAAAGATGCCGGTATCATATTACCTCATGTGGTAGGTAACTGCGAAGAAACCAACTTGCGCCTGCAATACTATCCGGCTCAGTTTTATAAAGCGCTTAACTATTTTAATCAGCATTTTACCGAGATACCCAAAGCAGTAGAAAAGGCAACTAACGCGAGTAACGCTACCTGGTTTCAGGAATATTTCAAGGCCAATTTACAATAGCAACTATAGTTGTAGTACTGAAAGACGAACGATAAATAGCTTGTTATCAAACAGAAAAACAATATGTTGTTGTTGACTCCGGCTGATGTAATTACATAACTTTTTAAAACATTGATAAAGGCACTAATTAGGGTTTAATAAGTTACAAATACTATTTATTTAAATTTTGTAACACTCTCAAGCAGAGCTTGAATAATGATAAAGGTGAAAAAAAATTGAGTTGGTACGATGCGGTTGCAATCAATCTTATTACGCTATCAAGAAAAATGATGAGTATAAATTTTTAAAAGCCGGTAAATAGATATTTTATCATCCATGCTGCAAGTAACGTTCCGTTGATTCATTTTTATATAAAACGAATTTAACCGTAAATGTAGTACCATATCCCGGGGTGCTCTCCGCTGAAATAGTACCGCCCATAGCTTCAACCTGGTTTTTTACTAAATACAAGCCCATGCCTCGTGCATCAGGATGGCGGTGGAATGTTTTATACATTCCAAACAGCTTATTCCCATGGCGTGACAGATCAATTCCCTGACCGTTGTCTTTTACCTTAAATATGATTTGCCCATTAAGTATTTCAGCTTTGATCAATATAAGTGCTTGCCGGTCAGGATTTTTATATTTAAGGGCATTACTTATTAAATTGATGATTACGCTTTCTAAATATGCAGGATGAAAGTGTACATGAAATTCATCAGGGATTTCTACTGATATTTCCGCTTCGTTCTTTTCAATTGAAGCAGAAAAAATTTCGAGCACACGCTGAACTGCTTGCTTCAAATTAAGAGAAACCTTCTCTATGCCGGCACCGTCATGTACCTTAACCACCTCGTTTAGATAATCAAGCGTTTCCAGGATGTTTTCTGAATTTTCGTTGAGCATTTGGAGCATTCGCTCACGTTCTTCTTCCTCCTGCTCCTGCAAAACCATGTCGGTAAGCATTTTCATATTACCGGTATGAGACCGTAAGTTATGCGAAACAATATGAGCGAAATTAAGAAGCCGGCTGTTTTGATTCCGGATCGTTTCCTCGTCCTCTTTTCGTTCGGTAATGTCTTTAATTTGCGAAACAAAGTACATCGGCTCGCCAGATTCATTACGTATTAACGACACATTCAGCAAAGCCCAGATTACAGTCCCTGTGGCATGGAAGTATCTCTTTTCCATACTATAGGACGTTATTTTGCCGTCAAGCAATTGCTGTAGGAGTTTAAGGTCTTTATCCAAATCTTCAGGATGAGTAAAGTCCTGAAAAGTGTGCTGAAGAAAGTTGTGCTCCATATAACCCAGCATTTCACATAAGCTCGTATTAACTTTTATCCAGCCGCCAGTAAGTGATACGAGCGCCATGCCTATCGGTGCAAAGTCAAAGGCATTGCTAAACAACTTTTCACGTTCTTTTAATAGCGCTACCATCTCGGTGTGCTGCGTGATATCCTCAAGCGTCCCGTATATGGAAATGCATTCTCCGTTAGCGCAAGTTGCCTGCAAGCGGACCCTTACCCATTTATGTTTATGCGTAGGGGTAATAATTTCGAAAGTTCCGGTTTCAGATGTCTTTGAAGTAATTGCTTTAGTAATGAGTGCCCTTACTTGTTCTGGCTGCTTGTATAAGCCAATGGATTCTTCCAGGCTGGGGTTATATTCATCACTTACTTCTAATATTGATCTTATAATTTGGTTCCAGTAAACCTTACCAGTCTTAAGATTGCGTTCAAAAATTCCCAGGCCTGCCAAAGGCGTAACGCGCTGATAAAGTTCAAGTCTTGTTTGCATATTTATATTAGGCGCTATAGTATTGTCTCAAAGCAAACGGAAGCACAGTACTGTTTAAGAAGTGCTTCTTTAGTTTTCATGCAATTTTACCTAATCATAACGTAAAAGTGCTTTCATAGGTTACAAATATGTTCAAACATGGATATAGAATGAGATAATGAGGAAATATATTTTATATATTGAAGTAGTAGAGCATTCTGCATCCGGAAACACCTCCATTAAGCATTTAATTATAATGTCAGGTAAAGCTGTTTTGCGCCACCGTCAAAAGAAGATACGTATATTTGAGGTGTACTCCTACAGGTTTTAGACAGATATGCAAAATAGCACTTCGCCCGGATCGAATATTCCTGATTTTCTCAAAGGCAGTGGTCGGGCCAGGAAGCTCCTGCAGCAGATGGACTGGTCGGTTACACCGCTTGGCCATCCATTACTATGGGAGCCGGTCTTAAAAACTACTGTTGAATTTATGCTGAATTCACCATTGCCAAAGTGTGTGATCTGGGGGGAGGAATTTATTCAGATCTACAACGATGCTTATTGGTCTATTATCGACTTTCAAAACCTTCCTGTGACTCCCGGTAAAAGTGCAAAAGCCGGGCTAGCCCCCATCTGGAATCAAATCGGTGAAGGATATGAAAGGGTCATGAAAGGCGAAACTATTATTCTTAGAGATTATAAGCTAGATAAAAACAATGATCAGTTACCGGACAGATATTTTGATTTTTATAAAGCACCGATATGGCGGGAAGATGGATCTGTCGGCGGAATTCTCCTGACAGCAATTGAAACTACAGAAAAAGTCAGCGCTAACGAAGAACTTGCCAGAAGCAGAGAAAGCCTTATGCTAATTATGCGCTCTGCGCCCGTTGCCATGGTGGTATTTAACGGCCCGGACTTCGTTGTTGAAATAGCCAATGACAAGGCGTTAAAGTTGTGGGGTAGATCTGCGGATGCTGTTATTGGTAAACCCATTCTGGAAGGCATTTCTGAATTTAAGGGCCAGGGCTTTGAACAGATATTTGATGAGGTGTTTAAAGCTGGCTCGTCCATACAGCTCAAAGAAAAGCTGGTATGCCTGTCAAGCGGGCAAAAGACAGAATCTATTTACCTGGACCTTTCTTATGAGCCTTTGCGGAATGGGGAGAATAAGATTTACGGCGTCATATCGACTTGTGTAGATGTTACGGCATCCGTGGTAGCCCGCCATCAGTTGGAAGATGCCGAAGAGCGTACAAGGGTGGCTTTACAGGCTGCAGACATGGGCACTTTTGACCTGCAAGTGGAAACACATTATATTGTTACATCTGACCGGTTTGATGAAATATTTGGCATTGATAAATCGGATAACCACGACGATTACTTTGACGTTATACATCCTGATGACCTGGGCGACCGGCAAAAAACCTTGAATGACGCATTTGTCACCGGCAGGCTGCTTCAAGAGTACAGAGTTATTAAAAGAAGCGGCGATATGCCCTGGGTGCGCATTCAGGGAAAGGTTTATTTTAATCATGCTGGCAAGCCGGTTAGAATACTAGGTACCGCTTTAGACATCACCGAACAGCGACGGTTGCAGCAGGTGAAAGATGATTTTATCAGTATTGCCAGCCATGAACTTAAGACACCGCTCACTTCTTTGAATGCCTCTTTGCAGCTGCTGAGCCGGAAGATTAACACCGGAGATGCTGTTGTAAATGCTATGCTTGGACAGGCAAACAGCAGTTTGAAAAAGCTGACCAAGCTTTCCGGAGACCTTCTGGACGTTTCAAAGATCAGGACTGGAAAAGGGGCGTTAAACTTAAGCAGAATCCGCATGGCTGATCTGGCGAAGTCTGCGGGCGCGAATTTGTTGGCATTTTCAAAACATCGCCTGATCATTTCCGGCGATATTGAAGCAACCGTCGTAGCTGACGGGGGAAAGATTGAACAGGTGCTGACTAACTTTATCAGTAATGCAGCCAAGTATGCGCCTGAATCCAAGGATATCACCGTGCTTATTAAAAGCAATACAGCGCAGGTAAAAGTTGCGGTAATTGATAAAGGGCCAGGAATACCGGAAGAAATATTGCCAAGGCTTTTTGACCGGTACTTTCAGGCTGGCAGCAGTGCAGTACAATTTTCTGGTTTAGGATTGGGTTTATTCATTGCTGCCGAAATTATCAGGTCGCACGGTGGTACGATCGGCGTAGAAAGTAAAGTTGGTAACGGAAGTGCCTTTTGGTTTTCGCTGCCTGATAAGTAATAGCATACCAGTACAGACATCCTAGCTGAAATTAATAAGGGTAGCCTTAATGACTTCACTTTTCGCTTTCACAGGTATATTTTACTGCTCAAAATCTTTGAAGCTCATCATATTTTGGTGGACTGCTTTTTTATTGAAGAGCTGCTTGTTAAATAGTAACCAGTTAAGAAAGTAAGCCATATCAGCACACCGGTAAACTGATGAAGTACCGCATAATGCATGGTGTGGCCAGTAACGCTGGTTAGTAAAGCGAGCACGCCCAGCACAATTTGTACGGTAATAAGCAGTAGTGGCAGCCAGCGATACTGCCTTATCCATGATTGCCGGGGCACTTTGCCTGCGGCAATAAACCAAATGACACTAGATAGGGTAATAAGGTAAGCCAGCGTACGGTGTATAAACTGCACTACCAGCGGCTGATCAATCAAATCGTGCCGAAAGTCGTTACCATTCCAAAGCGCATTTGTGGGGAGAAGCGTTCCATTTATGTCGGGCCATGTGGGTGCATACAGTGCGGCACGCATACCAGCCATAAAAGCGCCGTAAGTGAGCTGGCACGCCACTAAAGTCAGTAACGTTAGCATTAACCCTTGTAAGGATGGATGGCCTGCCAGTTTATCGGTGGGAACACTGCGCTTTAACACAACCCAAAGCAGATAGCTCAGTAAAAACAGCGCACACATAAAGTGTATGGCCAGCCGGATATGGCTTACCTTAACGTCGGTATCATTTAAACCACTTTGAACCATTATCCAGCCTATAGCGCCTTGTAGTCCCCCTAACAGGAATAATATCAGCAGGGGCTTTATCATATTTTTGCTGATCTGCCTGCGGATAATAAACCAAATGAACGGAATTAGAAAAACCAAACCCATCAGTCGGGCCCATTCCCGGTGCAACCACTCCCAAAAAAAGATGGCTTTATAATCGGCCAGGGTAAAGTGACTATTTAGCCTTTTGAATTGTGCAATATGCTGATACTTTTCAAAGCTATCCTGCCATGCTTGCCGGGTAAGTGGAGGCAGTGCACCCAAAAGCGGTTTCCACTCAGTAATGGATAATCCTGAACCGGTTAGGCGAGTAATGCCGCCCAGTGAAATTTGAACAACGAGCATAATCAGCCCCAGGCATAGCCAGGAGGTAATCAGCCGTTGGTTATGCCTATACGTCATAAGTTGTGGCGGGGTAGCGGACATGTTTAAATCTGCAAAGCTTAACACACATGCAAGTTGCATCAAATGCCGCTGTCAGGAAATGACGATGCTCACTTTTAAACCCGGCATTTCCTTAAAGCAGCATTTAACCCTTGTTAATCATCACGTATGGGAATGACCAGCATCACTATTCAATTGCTGGTTTAGCCGCACTTTTACATCATCAAAAGGTTATGATGAAAAAGCTGCTAGATTTCTCCACATCAAAAAGTTATCTGTATATCGGCGTTTGTGTTTTACTAATGATGCTCAGTTTATGTGCAGAAAGTAAACCCGGCCACGGTCAATCCGGATTTATACATCCTGCAAATGATACAGTACTTCAGGCTGACATACAGACCGCCTTAAAATTGTATCATCATGAGCTGTATTTTCCAAAATCTGTCAAACGTTTTTACAGCAGCACTAATTTTTCATGTATGTGGGTATTGCCCACAAATAAAGCCAGTCGAACCTGGCAGGCCATGCTGGCGCTGGATTGCGTGCTGCAATTCGGCTTAAACCATGCCGATTATCATCCTAATGACTTGAAGTATGGGCAATTGCAGCAAATGATGGAAAAGCCGCAAACGATAAGTAACGCCACAAAGGCGCGCTTTGAAATTATACTTACCGATGCCATGCTAAACTTGATCAATAACCTGCATTACGGCAAGTTAAATCCTGATTTTCCGTCAGCTAAGATTGATGATTTTGAATCATCGACATTCAGCGCAGAAACGATTCTGCAGTTAGCCCTGCACAGTGCCGATTTAATGAGTGCCGTTACCAATGTACAGCCCCATTCAGGACAATATACACTATTGCAAGACCAGTTGCGACTGGCAACCGCCCAGTATATCGGCGATTGCTATGAGGTGCCCGAAGCCACCATTCGTAAAATGGCTGTGAACCTGGAAAGGCTGCGCTGGCTGGGGAATACTGAGCGTACCTATATACAGGTTAATATTCCGTGCTATACATTAAGGTTCTGCAAGCCCGATACTACTTACCAATTTCGGGTAATCGTAGGTAAGCCTACAACCCCAACCCCGACCCTGCAAAGCGCCATTACACATTTTACCACTGCACCCGAGTGGAAAATGCCACAAAAAATTTTTGTAAAAGAACTATTGCCCAAAGCACTCAAAGATACCGCCTATTTGGAAAACAATCATTTTGCCATTTATAACCATAAGGGAGCATATGTAGTTCCCGGCAAGCAAAACCTCAAACAGGTGCTACAAAACGTTTCTAAATACTACGCAAGGCAGTCAGGCGGTTGCGATAATGCCTTGGGGCTGGTCGTGTTTCGCTTTGCTAACCCTTTCGCTGTTTATTTACACGACACTCCACAGCAGCAACTGTTCAATAAGACTAACAGAGCGCTTAGTCATGGCTGTATAAGGGTTGAGCACGCCGCAGAACTTGCGGCACTGCTGTTGCAAAATGATGGCGCTACAGGTAAGATACCCATCTTGAAAAAATCTATGGCGGCTGATCAAAATCAATCTTTTGTACTCAAAAAGCGGTTGCCTTTGGCTATTACTTATCTTACTTGTGAAGTTGAAAATGGCTTACTAACAACCTATAACGATGTCTATCATCTAGACAGTGCTTTAGAACAAGCCTTATATCCTTCATCAACGCAGTTGGTATTGCAATAGATGAGCAAATAATTAAAAATTCAAATGTTATGAAAACTATCGTTGTGCTTACTGATTTTTCTGCCCAATCTGAAAATGCAGCCCGGTTTGCAATGAGCCTGGCACAGCAAGTTAAGGCGCGTATATTACTATGTCATGCATTTGCTGTACCTGCCGAAGCTGTTGGAGCTGTCCAGTTGTCCTGGCCGCTTGAGGATTACGCCTGCTTAAAAGAAGCAAGTTTGCAAAACTTGAATAAACTTGCGCATATATTGAAAAGCGAGGCTGAAGAACACGGTTTTACTGCTCACGAAATACCGCCTATAGAATGCTTTAACCAGGCAGGTTCGGTGGCTGATGTTGTCAATAATGTGTCCTTGAATGAGCGGGCTTGCATGGTAATTTTAGGAGTTACTCATCAGCATGCATTTGAACGTTTCTTGTGGGGAAACAACGGTAATAACTTGATAGACTGCGCCGATGTACCGCTTTTGTTTGTACCTGCAGCATATGCTTATAAACCTATCCAACGGATTGCATTTGCCACTGACTGGAAGGATACTGATTTGACTACAATACACAGTCTTAGTCAGTTGGCGAAAAACTTTGATGCCGCTTTGCTGGTAACGCATATCACGCCCCCGGCACCACTCGATTGGGAAACGAATGATGAGGAAGAACGATTTCTGAATCAAGTAACAACAAAAATAAACTACGACCATATTTATTACCGGCAAATTACCAATGAGGATGTGAACGACGGGCTCTCCTGGCTTTCCCTTTATGGTCGTATTGAGATGCTCGCTATGGTTCATCGCCAATGCAGTATGGCCGGACGTTTAATTATGGGAAGTCATACCAAGCACATGGCTGAGGCCACTGCAGTTCCATTGATGGTGTTCCGGGATCATGCCAGACCGGTAACCTTTTAAATGTTTGTGTTAAGCAAAAATGTGAGCAGGATCATTTTTTTGCTTAACGTCCATCATTCATCCAGCCAGCACGAATCCTCAATTTTGGCGCTGTAAACTATTGAATATGGCTATAAAATCCATTGCCTTGAGCACCTGTTACCATTGTGGAAACGATTGCGAGGAAGGTCATTACGAACTGGACGATAAGTTTTTTTGTTGTGCCGGTTGCCGGGGCGTTTACCAGGTACTGTCACAAAGCGGATTGTGCAATTACTATACCTACAACGATCATCCCGGCGCTA
Organism: Mucilaginibacter sp. CSA2-8R; assembly: GCF_038806765.1. NCBI lineage: Bacteria > Pseudomonadati > Bacteroidota > Sphingobacteriia > Sphingobacteriales > Sphingobacteriaceae > Mucilaginibacter > Mucilaginibacter sp. CSA2-8R. The sequence continues at coordinate 428,708 of NZ_CP152389.1, forward strand.
ACCGTGCCCGTTTGGACAGGCGATTTGAGTACCTGGATGAACCCCAAATTGTTAACGACCTGATTGATTATACCGATGATCAAATTACGGTGGTTACTTTATATATTCCGTACATTCATTGCAGTTCCTGCATTTGGTTGCTAGAGCAACTCAATCGTATCAATCCGGCGATTTACCACAGCCGGATTGATTTTCTGAAAAAGCAGGTCAACATACGTTTCAGCAACGATGGCATGAACCTGCGTCAGCTGGTTGAACTGTTGTTCGACATCGGTTATGAACCCCTCATTAGTTTACAGGATATTGTTAAAAAGCAGCAAACCGGGCAAAATGACCACTTGGTACGCAAGATTGCAGTAGCCGGCTTTTGCTTTGGTAACGTGATGCTCATCAGTTTTCCCGAATATTTAGGTCTGTCGGAATATGAGCAAACCTTCCGTCAATTTTTTGGATGGCTAAACATCTTCTTTTCCTTGCCTATGGTGTTTTACAGCGGTACCGAATATTTTGTGTCGGCCTGGAACAACCTGCGCAACAAAGTGCTTAGCATTGATTTTCCGCTGGCGCTGGGTATAGCTGTATTGTTTATCCGTACGGTGGCTGAAATAGGGCTGCATACCGGGCCGGGTTTTGCCGATACTTTGTGTGGGTTGGTGTTCTTTTTACTGGTGGGCAAGTTTGTGCAGCGCAAAACGTATTATCATATCTCTTTTGAGCGCGATTACCGTTCATTTTTCCCAGTGGCGGTTCAGGTGATGGAAGAGGGCAAAGAAAAGCCGCTGCCATTATCTGAATTGAAAGTCGGGCAGCGTATCCGTATTCGTCACAACGAAATTATTCCGGCTGATGCTATTCTGTTGCAAGGCGAAGCCCTGGTGGATTTTAGCTTTGTCACCGGCGAGTCGGTTCCGGTAGCGAAGACCCTGGGCGAGGTGGTCTATGCCGGGGGGCGGCAAACCGGCGAGGCATTGGAACTGGAGGTGATCAAACCTGTATCGCAAAGCTACCTTACCCAGCTGTGGAACAACGAGGCTTTTACCCGCCAGCAAGACAACCGCATGCGAACCTTTAACGAAACAGTGAGCAAATACTTTACGATCGTTTTGCTGGTTGTTGCATTGGGCTCATTGTTTTTCTGGATGCCTACAGATCTGGCCCGGGGGTTATCAGCCTTTACGGCCGTGCTAATTGTGGCTTGCCCATGTGCGCTGGCCCTAAGTACACCATTTACCATGTCGGCCGCGCTCAGCATCTTCGACCGTAATTTCTTTTATCTGAAAAATACGGCGGTGGTTGAGCAGCTGGCCCGTATTAACACCATTGTGCTCGATAAGACTGGTACCATAACTACCGGTGGCAGCAGCAACGCCGTTAGCAAACCTGGCGTGTTGACCGACCTGGAAAAGCAGATTGTTTACACCCTGTGCAGTAATTCCAGTCACCCCTTAAGCCGGCAAATTTGCCAGGTAGTAGGTGAGAAGCCACAGCTAGCCATCAGTGGCTATCAGGAAATACCTGGTAAAGGTATTTCAGGTTTTGTAGAAGGTCATCAGGTAAAAGTTGGTAGCGCCTCTTTTATGCACTACAGGGGAGAGGTTAATTCAGGAACCGAAGTGCACATTATGATTGATGATATTTATTGTGGGGCTTTTATTTTTAAACAGCGTATCCGCCACGGACTCAAAGAAATTTTTAGCCTAAAACCAGAATACAAATTTTACCTGCTTTCGGGCGACCAGGACCACGAGCGGGCAGCTATGGCTGAGTTTTTTGGCGACGATGGTTACATGCACTTTAAAAAATCCCCGCAAGAAAAGCTCAACTTTATTAGATCGCTTGAACTGGCCGATCGAAAAGTCATGATGATAGGAGATGGACTAAACGATTCAGGGGCCTTGAAGCAAAGTGATCTGGGCGTGGCCATTACCGACGATGTAAACAATTTCTCGCCGGGCAGCGATGCAATTCTGGATGGCAAGTCGCTGTATAAGTTGCCGGCCTTTTTCAGGTTTTCAAAAGACACCGTAACTATTATTCACCTATCGTTCCTGATATCGCTTACCTACAACCTGATCGGGTTGAGTTATGCCGTAACCGGGAATCTGTCTCCCTTAATAGCGGCTATTCTGATGCCGTTAAGTACGGCCACTATCATATTATTTACCAGTATTGCTACGCATGTAGCCGCTAAGAAACGCAAACTGTTATGAGCATTATCTATTTCCTGATCGGGTGCAGTATCCTGCTGGCGCTCGTTTTTCTGGGTGCCTTTTTTTGGGCTCAGCGCCATGGCCAGCACGACGATTTGTATACCCCGTCAGTACGCATTTTATTAGACGATCAGTCGTCCGACGAAACTAAAAAGTGATGAAGGTCAGGTTTTCATCAAACAGTCATCATTCTGTCAGCAAAGCCGCTCCGCTACTTTTGCATCATACATATAAAAGTATCAACTAATTCATTTATGCAACCCGAAAAATTTTACTACGATAACAAAATTGTGCGCAACTTCGGGATAGCCACCATTGTCTGGGGTATTATAGGCATGACGGTGGGGTTATTGGTTGCCATACAATTGTACAAGCCAGGTGCTAATATGGGCAACCAGTATACCACCTTTGGCCGCATTAGGCCGCTGCACACCAATGCGGTTATTTTCGCCTTTGTAGGCAACGCTATTTTTATGGGCGTTTATTACTCATTACAGCGCCTGCTTAAAGCCCGCATGTTTAGCGATGTGCTTAGCAAAATACACTTCTGGGGCTGGCAGCTCATTATTGTTTCGGCGGTTATTACACTGCCTTTGGGCTTTACTACCTCACACGAGTATGCCGAACTGGAATGGCCCATCGATATTGCCATTACCTTAATATGGGTGGTGTTTGGTGTAAATATGTTCGGTACCATATTTAAACGCCGCGAGCGGCATTTGTATGTAGCCATCTGGTTTTACATTGCTACGTTTGTAACCATTGCCGTACTGCATATTGTCAACTCGTTCGAGTTACCTATCTCCGGTTTAAAAAGCTATTACCTGTTTGCCGGCGTGCAAGATGCACTGGTGCAATGGTGGTACGGTCATAATGCGGTGGCGTTCTTTTTAACCACGCCTTACCTGGGCATGATGTACTATTTTTTGCCTAAAATGGCTAACCGCCCGGTGTACTCTTATAAACTGAGTATCCTGCACTTTTGGGCATTGATCTTTATTTACATCTGGGCCGGCCCGCACCACTTACTGTATACCACCTTACCCAGCTGGGCTCAGTCTTTAGGCGTAGCGTTCTCTATCATGCTGATTGCACCAAGCTGGGGTGGTATGATTAACGGCCTACTTACCCTACGCGGTGCATGGGATAAAGTGCGCGATGACGTAGTGTTGAAGTTCATGGTGGTTGGTTTAACCGCCTACGGTATGGCCACTTTTGAGGGGCCGCTGCTGTCGCTTAAGCAAGTTAATGCGGTGGGCCACTTCACTGACTGGATTGTAGCGCACGTACACGTGGGCGCCCTGGGTTGGAACGGTTTCTTAACGTTTGCCATTTTGTACTGGCTCATTCCCCGGATTTACAGAACTAATCTGTTCTCTAAAAAGATGGCGGCGTTTCACTTCTGGATCGGTACGCTGGGTATTTTGTTTTATGCCGTGCCAATGTACTGGGCCGGCTTTACCCAAGGCCTGATGCTGAAAGAGTTTACTGCCGAAGGTATGCTGAAGTATCCAAGCTTTTTAGAAACGACGCTGCGAATTTTGCCTATGCACGTAATGCGTTCTGTAGGTGGTGGTTTATATCTGGTGGGTGTCATTGTTATGGCTTATAACCTGGCCAGGACGATGTTGCAAGGCAGTCTGGTCAGCAATGAAGCTGCAGAGGCTCTGCCGTTGGAGCCGGTGTACATCAAACAAAATACCGATATCTGGCACAAGGTAATTGAGCGTAAACCCATCCGCCTGATGGTGCTGTCATTATTGGTGATCCTGATAGGCACCTTCATTGAATTGATGCCCACCATGACCATTTCCTCCAATGTGCCTACCATTGCCAGCGTAAAACCGTATACACCGCTGGAGTTGCAGGGCCGTGATATTTATATCCGCGAAGGTTGTGTGAACTGTCACTCGCAAACCGTGCGTCCGTTCCGATCAGAAACTGAGCGTTATGGCGACTATAGTAAAGCCGGTGAGTTTGTATACGACCATCCGTTTTTGTGGGGCTCTAAGCGTACCGGTCCGGATTTGCAACGCGAAGGGGGTAAGTATGGCAACGCCTGGCATTATAATCACTTGATGGATCCGCGCCTGATGTCGCCGGGCAGTATCATGCCGAATTACGACTGGCTGATCTCGCAGGAGCTGGATACCACCACTACCGCTGCTAAAATTGATGCGATGCGCAAATTAGGTGTGCCCTACGCAGCTGGTTACGCACAAAAAGCGAATGGTGATTTAAACAACCAGGCTCAAGGCATCGCCCAAAATCTGGCTAAAGATCATATCAAAGTAAAACCTAGCAAAGAGATCGTAGCGATTATTGCCTACCTGCAACGTTTGGGTACCGATATCAAAGCCAATAAAACAGCCAATAACAACCATTAAATATGTTTAAGCAGTTTACCGAAAATATATCAGGCAACCAGGTTTACCTGATTACTTCGCTGGCCATCTTCCTGCTGTTTTTCATCGTGGTCACCGTTATGCTCCTTCGCTCACGCAAAGACCATAATGACTATATGAGCGACATGCCACTGAACGATAGTTTTGTTGAATCCGATACTACCTTGTCCTGATGAAACGATTAAAATTAATTCTCTTATGTATGGTTGTTCTTGCCGGGCAACCGGCATTTGCAGCAGACGATACCCTGATACCTGCAGATATCAAAAATTACATAGGCTACAGCGCTATTATGGTGGTGTTGCTGCTGGTACTGTTAGCCATGGTGGTTCTGCTACGGGCGTTTAAAGCACTGACCAAGATGCTGTTGACACCTGAAGAATATGCCGCTATGGAAGCCGAGCGTAAAGGAGCCCAAGTGAAGAGACCAAAAGCTGAAGTTATCAACAAGCTACTATCCCTAAAGCCGCTTTCTGAAGAAAAGTCTATTTTGATAGAGCACGATTTTGATGGGATTCAGGAACTGGATAACCCAACGCCTGCGTGGTTTATGGTGTTGTTTTATTTAACCATCCTATTTGCTGTTGCTTATCTATTGGGTTATCATGTGCTTGGTATAGGCCAGTTACAGGATCAGGAGTACGTCACCGAAATGAAGGTAGCAGCCAAAGAGAAAGAAGCTTACCTGGCTAAAGCGGCCAACCGTGTTGACGAGAATTCGGTTACCCTGTTAACTGACGCGGCTGCGCTGGCTTCGGGGCAGGAGGTGTTCAAAGTCAGTTGTATGCCTTGCCATGGTGACAAGGCGCAGGGGGTGGTGGGCCCTAATCTTACTGATGATTACTGGCTGCATGGCGGCAAGATCAACGACGTGTTTAAAACCATTAAATATGGCGTGACCGCTAAAGGGATGCCTACCTGGGAAAAGCAGTTGTCTCCTAAGCAAATAGCCGACGTGGCCAGCTTTATCAAATCATTGCACGGCACCAACCCACCTGGAGCCAAAGAACCGCAAGGCGAAAAGGAAACCGACGATGCCACCAGCACTGCTGCTAAAACCGCTATGGTGGTCCAAAAATAATATATGACACCCTGAAAATTTAGCTATCTGACCAGCCATGACAATACCTGAAACGAACAAGCCGGATACTGTGAAGACCGAAAAGCGCCAATGGATGTATCCGGTTGTTCGCCAGGGAAAATTGTACCGGTACCGCAGTTGGTTAAGTTATTTTTTCCTTGTTCTTTTTTTTGCCGGTCCGTACCTGCGTATTCATGGTAATCCAGTATTCCTGTTCAATATTATGGAACGGAGGTTTGTGATACTGGGGCAGGTGTTCTGGCCGCAGGATTTCTTTTTGTTCGTGTTGGGCATGCTGGCTTTGGTAGTCGGCATTGTGCTGTTCACCATTGCGTTTGGCCGTATTTTTTGTGGTTGGATATGCCCGCAAACCATCTTTATGGAAATGGTTTTCCGTAAAATTGAAATTTGGATCGAAGGTGACGCAAAGCAACGCCGTAAGCTGGATGAAGGGCCCTGGACCACGGAGAAGAAGTTTAAGAAAAGTAGCAAGCATATCCTTTTCATGCTCCTGTCGTTCATTATTGCCAATACTTTTCTGGCATATATTACCGGCAGTGAAAACTTGTTCAAAATTGTCACCGAACCTGTTGCAGAACATCTGTCAGGCTTTGTCAGCATCTGGATATTTACCGGTGTCTTTTACCTGGTGTACAGCCAGGCGCGCGAGATTGTATGCACTGTCATCTGCCCTTACGGGCGTTTGCAGGGCGTATTTACCGACAGGCATACGCTTATGGTAGCTTATAACTACCTGCGCGGCGAGCCGCGAGGTAAGCGCTCCAGGCAACAAATCGAAGCACCGAAAGGCGATTGTGTGGATTGTGGTTTGTGTGTAGATGTTTGCCCCACAGGAATTGATATTCGTCAAGGGACGCAGTTGGAGTGCATCAACTGTACCGCCTGCATTGATGCCTGCAACCAGGTCATGGAAAAAATAAACCGGGAGATTAACCTGATCGGCTTCTACTCCGAGGAAACGATTACTAAAAAGACTAAGCCCAGGTTTACCGCCCGTATGGCGGGTTATAGTAGTGTAATGTTCTTGTTATTTAGTGTATTGGCTTACTTTGTTTTGCAGCGCAGCGACATCGACCTAACCGTGCTGCGCTCAGCTGGGCTTTTATATCAGGAGCAACCCGGCGGCTACATCAGCAATATTTACAATGCGGATATCATTAACAAAACCAACCGGTCCCAGCACATCAGCCTCGTCGCTGACGATCCAGCTATCAAGATTAAGTACATACAGCCAACGGGCACCTTAGCTAAAGAAGAATCCAATAAAATTACCTTCTTTTTACTGGTGCCAGCCAGTCACATTCACAGCGTAAAGACGGATATCAAATTAAAAGCAGTGCAGGGTAATAAGGTATTAGGCAATGCTACCACCACCTTTATCGGGCCGATTAATTAAATTAAACAGATGAACTGGGGAAAATCACTTGTTGCAGGTATGGCCGCTTTTATGCTCTTTATTACAGGCATGGGCGCTTATATGATGAGCCGGCCGACCGACGACTACGACAAACAATATTATGAAAAAGGCCTGGCCTTTGATAAAGAATACACTCGTGAAAAGCAGGTAGTTACCGATAAGGCGCAACCGCTCATCAGCTTTGCCAGCAAAGAAATGGTCATTAAATTCACGGAGCCTGCCGATGGCGTCTTGAAGTTTAAACGCTCCTCAGACCGAAACATGGATAAAACCTTTACGATTGAATGCCATGCGGATAATGCCCTTCATATACCGCTACAGAAACTGACGGCAGGGCCATGGGTAGTGCATTTCGAGTGGGTAAGCCACCAAAAGGCTTACGCATACGAGCAGGAAGTTTATTTACCATGAGCAGCAACGAAATAGCCTTTTTCATCGGCCTTTTGGGCAGCGTACATTGCTTAGGTATGTGCGGGCCGCTGGCTTTTGCTGTACCAGTCAATGGTGGCGGCCCGTGGCTGCTGGTATGGGATAAGCTGGTTTACAACATGGGCCGTACTATTAGCTATACCTTACTGGGATTATTAACCGGTTTTATTGGCAAACAGCTATGGTTGGCAGGCTTGCAGCAATGGGTAAGTATTTTAAGCGGCATATGTATTATTGCGGCAGCCATCACCAGGCTATTAAAATTATCTATGGCGAAAGGGCAGCTGGCGGCTAAAGTGCTGGCACCGTTTAACCGTTTGCTAGGCTATGCCTTAACCCGCCGTGCAGGCCATTTGGTCATTGGAATGTTGAATGGGTTCTTACCTTGCGGCTTTGTTTATCTGGCACTGGTAGGGGCTGTAAATAACCCTAGTGCATTCAGTGCTGCGCAATACATGTTCTGGTTCGGTACAGGTACTTTGCCCTTAATGCTGGCCGCCACGGTGAGCACCGGCTTTGCCGGGCCGGTTATAAGGCGTAAATTCAATACCATTATTCCTTACTTTATGCTGTGCCTGGGCCTGTGGTTTATCAGCAGGGGCATGCAGTTAAATATTCCCTATTGGAGCCCCGGTCGTCAGGTAGTAGCTGATAGTGTTTGCAAATAGCGTTATCGAGTTTGCTAAAAGGTAAACAAAAAATGCTCATGATCACTTTTTTTAGTAATCTTGACCAGTGCCGGATGGTGTCTGGCACTGGATATTTGTAATTACTAATACGGCTGTTGGTTTATGGAAAATGCTGCCCTGTTAAACGCTATTATTGACAACGCGATAGACGGTATTATCACCATTAATGAGCGTGGCGTCATGGAGTCGATCAACCCGTCGGCCTGTAAGTTATTTGGTTACGAACCTCACGAGGTTATCGGCAGCAATATAGCTATGCTGATGCCGCAGCCCGATCAGAGTCAGCACGATGAGTACATCCGCCGGTACGATCGTACAGGTAAACCCCATATCATTGGTATAGGGCGTGAGGTTCAGGGGTTGCGCAAAGACGGTTCTGTTTTTCCGTTTCGTTTAGGTGTAAGCGAGGTGCAGTACTCGGGCCGTAAAATTTATACCGGTTTTATTCACGACTTAAGTCGCGAAAAGGAGGTCGAGGAACGCCTGAAGGAATACGCGGGGCAACTGGAGCATCAGGTAGCCGAGCGTACCCAATCGCTGAGGGAAACGGTTGCCCAGTTACAGCAAGCTAAGGAAGAGGTAAGTCAGTCGCTCGAAAAGGAAAAGGAACTGAGCCAGCTTAAAAGCCGCTTCGTGTCCATGGCTTCACACGAGTTCCGGACACCGCTAAGTTCTATACAACTTTCCGCTGTGCTCATCGAGAAGTACGCGCAGCAATTCAACAGCCCAAACATCACCAAGCATATCGGCAAAATCAAAAATTCGGTAGGCAACTTAACGGGTATCCTCAATGATTTTCTATCGCTCGAACGTCTGGAGGCAGGAAAGATAGAGCCGTTGTACAGCCGCTTTGATCTGGTTAAGTTTGCAGAGGAAATTACTGAGGAAATGCAGCTGGTAGCCAAGCAAAACCAGCACATCATTTACCAGCATACCGGTACGCTCAGTATGGTCTCGCTTGATCAGTCGCTGCTTAAAAATTGTATTATCAATCTCATCAGCAACGCGATCAAATATTCGGGCGAGAATACGTTTATTGAATTTAATACGGAGATAACGCCAACCCATTTAATGGTCGCCGTAAAAGATAATGGGATCGGCATACCCGAAAGCGATCAGAAACATTTGTTCGAAGCCTTTTTCCGGGCGCATAATACCGGCAATATCCCAGGTACAGGTTTAGGCCTTAACATTGTAACCCGGTATGCCGGACTGATGAACGGTGAAATTAAGTTTGAGAGCAAAGTAAACCAAGGGACCTCCTTCATTATATCTTTTCCCATTGCAGCATGAAAACTAAGATCCTGATTATTGAAGATAATAACGATATCCGCGAAAGCACCGCCGAAATTCTTGAGCTGGCCGGTTACGAAGTAAAAGAAGGCGGCAACGGTAAAATAGGTGTAGAAATAGCACAGCAATACAAACCCGATTTGATATTATGTGATATTATGATGCCCGAACTGGACGGCTACGGCGTGCTTTACCTGCTGAACAAAAACCCGGAAACGGCAACCATTCCTTTTATTTTTTTAACGGCTAAAGCTGAGCGTGTAGATTTTAGAAAAGGGATGGAGATGGGAGCGGATGATTACCTGACCAAGCCTTTTGATGATATAGAACTGCTGAACGCTATTGAAAGCCGGTTGGGTAAAAAGGAAAAACAACAGGCCTTTTACAGCAAAGCTTTACAAGGCATAGAGCAATTGGCCACTGGTTCAGCTCGTGGTATGGCCGAGCTCAAAACCTTGGTTGCCAGCCGTAAAATACGCCAGGTTAAAAAGAAGCAAATACTGTATTATGACGGTGATCAGCCGCAAGGTATTTATCTGGTGCTTGAAGGTGGTATCAAAACCATTAAGCTGGCCGAGGACGGGCGCGAACTGATGACGGGCTTATTCAAAGCAGATGATTATCTGGGTGTAACTGCGGTGTTGCTGGATGAAAATTTTACGGAGACCGCAGAAGCAACGGAAGATGCATCAGTTTGCCTGTTGCCTAAAGACAGTATTTTAAACCTGGTCAACCGCTTTCCTGATGTGGGCAGCCAGTTCATTAAAATCCTGTCTCACAACGTGCGCGAAAAGGAAGAGCAATTGATGGAACTGGCTTATCATTCGGTACGTAAGCGTTTAGCGCAAACGCTGGTCAGGCTCAGCAAGCAATCCGCAGATCCGGCACAATTTAAGGTCTCCCGAGAGGAACTGGCCAGTATGGCGGGTATCGCCACCGAAACGGTGAGCCGCACAATGACCGATTTTAAGGATGAAGGTCTCATCGAAAAAAAAGGTAGTCAAATTCAGATAATAGATCTTAACCGCCTGGCAAGAATGAAAAACTGACGAAGATCACTTTTTGTGCTGACCACTCTCATGGTGCAGGCCTTTAAGCAATGGTATTTTTGTATAGAATTAAAATGCCTTCTGACAAATGAAAGTGGTAGCTTACAGTATAAAGTCATTCGAGAAAGAGTTTTTGGCCAGGGCCAATCAAAAAAAGCATGACATCACGCTTATATCCAATCCATTAAGCCCTGAGACTGCTATCTATGCAGAAGGTAAGGATGCGGTGGTGGTTTTTACCAATGATAATGTATCGGCACCGGTAATTAACCAACTGGCCGATTTAGGTATCAAGTATATTGCTACCCGTTCGGCCGGTACCGATCATATAGACAAGGAGGCGGCCAGCCTGCGTGGCATTAAGTTAGCTAACGTGCCGGTATATTCGCCCCAGGCTATCGCTGAGCATACTGTTGCGCTGGCACTCGCCCTGAACCGGCAAGTGGTAAAGGCCGAAGCGCACAGCCTTCACTTTGATTTTAGGCAGGATGAACTGATAGGTTTTAACTTTTTCGGAAAAACAGTTGGATTGATCGGCTTGGGGTATATTGGACGGGCTACCGCAGCTATCTTTAACGGATTAGGCTGCCGGGTAATTGCTTACGATGCTTTTTTAACCGAAAGCCTTCCCGGCATAGCATTAGTTTCGTTTGATGAAGTGCTGGCCCAGTCAGATATTATATCACTCCATGCACCGCTTACGCCAGATACCCACCACCTCATCAACCAGGCAACCTTAACCAAGATGAAAGACGGCGTAATGCTGTTGAATACCTCTCGCGGTGGCTTATTAAATACGCAAGATGTCGTTGATGCCCTGAACACCGGCAAAGTTGGCTACCTGGGTATTGATGTGTACGAGAACGAAAAGGGTTTGTTTTTTGAAGATCATGAGCATGATCACCTCAAGGATACCCTGCTTGCAGATTTGATGAGCCATCCCAACGTCCTGGTAACTCCGCACCAGGCTTATTTAACGAAAGAAGCCCTGCAACAGATCGCCGATCAAACTATACAAAACCTGGATCAGTGGCAGCAAAATAAATGCGTAGGCAAAGCCTGCGTGTGCGCCCGGAACTGCCGCGCTGCTATACCAGTTTCCTGCTAAGCTTGCCATGTAATACGTTAATTGCTTAAAGTCATGCAACCATCCGAAGCCCTTATAGAAAAATATCATGTGGCAGCCCCACGCTATACCAGTTATCCAACCGTACCTTACTGGGATGCTGATGCTTTTAATGCGCAAAGCTGGAAACAATCGGTAAAACTGTCGTTCGACGAAAGTAATGCCACCGATGGCATCAGTCTCTATGTGCATCTGCCTTATTGCGAAAGCTTGTGTACCTATTGCGGATGCAATACCCGCATAACCAAGAACCATGGGGTAGAAGTGCCTTACATTCAAACCGTGTTAAAAGAGTGGGAACTGAACCAACAGGTGTTTCAAGAGGCGCCTATCATCCGCGAAATTCACCTAGGTGGTGGTACACCTACTTTTTTTAGTCCGGATAATTTAGAAATGCTGATTAACGGCTTGCTTAAAAATGCCGTCGTGCATGCGGATGCAGAGTTTAGCTTTGAGGCACATCCGGGTAACACCACCGAGGCGCATTTGCAAACTTTGTACAACCTGGGCTTTCGGAGATTAAGCTTGGGCATTCAGGATTTTGATCCTAAAGTGCAGTTTATCATCAACCGAATTCAAACTTTTGAGCAGGTAAAAGCAGTAACTGAGCAGACTCGTCAGATAGGCTATACTTCTGTAAACTTTGATTTGATTTACGGATTACCGTTGCAAACGATGGAAGGCTTGGTGGATACCGTACGCATGGTAGCCGAGCTGATGCCCGACCGTATCGCCTTTTACAACTACGCGCACGTGCCGTGGGTTAGACCCGGCCAGCGCCGCTTTACTGAAAATGATTTGCCCGATGCCTATACCAGGCGCAAGCTATACGAAACCGGCCGTCGTTTATTTACTGCGTTGAGCTATAAAGAAATTGGTATGGACCATTTCGCCCTAACTACTGATAGCCTGTACCTAGCGGAGCAAGCCGGCCGGTTGCACCGGAATTTTATGGGCTACACGCACCAGTATACTCAATTAATGGTTGGCTTAGGCGTGTCGTCCATCAGCGATACCTGGTATGGGTTTGCGCAGAATGTAAAGAAGGTTGAGGAGTATGTGAATTTGGTAAACCAAGGTGAGATACCGGTATTTAAAGGCCATGTGCTTACTCATGAAGACTTGATTATCCGCCGTCATATTCTAAATATCATGTGTAAGGGTACAACTTGTTGGAACCTGCACCGCGAATCCAGCATCGCTTTATGCGATGGCTTGGACCGCATGGAAACCTTGGCTGATGATGGCTTGATTGAGCTGAACTCTTGGTGCCTGACTGTTACACCTTTAGGTAAGCGCTTTCTACGTAATATATGCATGGCGCTTGATGCCCGCCTTTGGGCTGATAAGCCGGCTACCCAACTATTCAGCATGGCTTAACCATCATTAAGGAAATGGTTGTTTTTATGTTTTGATCAATATTCCGTTAAAAGCGGGTATAAAAAAAAGCGGTTTTGAACCGCTTTTTTTGCTTTAGGCTTGATGAAACTAGTTGCTTAACAAGCCTCCAGCTATGGCCTGCAGGTGTGCCTCGGCAATGAGTAGCTGCTGGTGCATTTGGTTTAAATACTCCTGTGTTTGGTTATGTATGAGTGGTAGCAGGTTTTTATAATAACTAATGCCGTCTTGTAACTGATTTTTAAACTTAACAAGGTGTTTTTCTTTTTTGTCGCTAAAGCCTTTCAGGTGAGCGCTTGTCTCTTTGCGTAGGTGCTCAATGTACAGGTTTAGCTCGTTGACAAACAGGTTGGGGCGTTGTATGCCCTCGAGCAGGTTAAGCTGTCCATAAATATGTTTTACCATTTCGTCAAGCGTATAAGTTCTGGAAAAAAAAGCCAGATTAGGGCCGGGGCATATGGCTACAGCGGCGTTTTCCCGGGGTTTAAGAATATCATTTTTTATATAGTTGGATGCGCACAAACCCTCGCACAGACATACCTTTTCGGTAATGGTATTAAACTGTTCCTGATATTCATTAGCAGGAAGAGCCCATGTATTCAGTTGCTTTAGTTTATGGTTTTGGTACTCGCGCGATGCGGTGCAAATAGGCTGCTCGGTAAACTCCGTGTTGGTGCATAAATACTTCTTGGTGCAAGGGCTGCCCGGACGACCGTTTTCGATACGCTGCAAGCGCTGTTGTTCTATAGTACTGTTTTTAAAGTTGTTGAACAATACCCCCAGCGGCGAGGCTGCGCTTACAAAGTAATCGTCTTGTGTAGCTCTGGCCAGGTGTTGCAGGGTGTTGTTGTCAACGTTAGTGGTTTCAGGTACCAGTAAAAAAGGGCTTCCCCAGCCAGTGCCGTCCAGCTCGTAATATTTCAGCAAAAAGCTGTCCTCTTGCGCAGTGCCGATGCCGCCCTGCACAGTAATACGATGTGTGAATTTAACTTTGGTATGAATACCCTTCTCTGCCAAAGTGGCGCTGTACATTTGTTGCAGTTCCTGCAGCATGGCATGCCGCTTTTGCTTAAACTCATCTAAAACGAGCCCCAGTAGCAAACCATCGGTTGCAAAGGCATGTCCTCCGCAGTTTAGGCCCGATTCAATCCTGAATTCAGACACCCAGATACCTTTTTTGGCTAAAAACTTGGCCTGAATAAGCGCTGAACGATAATCGCTTACTTTTAGGATTACTTTTTTACGTAACTGTCCGTTCGAATCAGGATAAAAGTCGGTAAACCGCTCGAGGTAACTATATAGCTTAGGATTCATGCCAGCCGACAAAATAATGGACGATTGTAAATTACTTTGTGCAAAGCCCCGCAAAGCGGCCAGTGCATCCGTATTTTCATCACCAGTGTACTGCCCATCGGTATCAAAGTTCATTTTGTCTACCTTCGACATTATATTGACATCAGTAGTTCCCTTTTGCATATATGACCGCAACAGGTTCTGGAAAGCTTTCTTGCTCGGCCCGTCTGGGTAATCCTGCATCAGTTCATATCCCTGCCTTAAGTGCGATGTAGCAGGTAGAAGGTCAAAATAACGTTCCAAATCATTAGGCTGACCAAAAGGCAACTGCTTGAGTTGCTCAAACTGCTCGTCAACCAAATCGTTCAGCAAATTAAGATAAGCAGTGATGCGCCGGGCGCGGCTGTCGGGTGAATTTTTGTAAATAGGAACAAATTCGCGCTGATTTTGCGTTACGTGGTATTCACGCATGCGTTCCAGCAACTCGTCATCAACAATAGAAACTGTAGACGCGATGCCATAGCGGGCTACTTTTAAGGGGGTATCTACTGAAAAACCCAACCCGAGCACCGGGATATGAAAAGTGTGATTTATCATCTTGTTTAAGCGAAATATATGGCAATAAAAAAAGCGGTTATGAAAAACCGCTTTGGATATATAGTTTAAATAATTAGAGAATGGTAACGATAGTCATGAATAAATGGATAGCTATACTTGCGAAAAAGAGTAGCATTACAGTGCGTATACCCGCACCTCCCATATTAGCAATCAGGTTGGTAAAAAAGCAGCCCATAGTTACGGCCAGTACTACAACGTTTGCATTATAATAGTACATCAGCACAGCCGGAAGTGGTAAAAAGACTACGCCGTGTACCATTAAGTTGATAAAGAACCACAGCGTGCGGTTTCCTTTTTGCATATTGGCAAACTGACTGAATTTAGCCCACAGGCTTAAAGGATTGTAAGTGGTTGCTTTTTCTTGTAAGGTCCAGGTTGCAGGTGCTATAGTTTTTAAAGTTGCCATGGGTTTGTATGTTATCTTTGTTTGTTGATACAAAGTTGGCTTAAACCGGACTTCTGCCACATGACGGCTGTCAGTTAAAAAAATGATCTTAGGCATTATTTATGCACCATATTTTTAAAAAAAATGGTTACCGGCTGGTTGTAAGGCGACGCTGAAATTTTCACTTTCTTATTCTTGAAACGTGTATTTACGAATCAGTGCTTTTAATAGCTAATTCATAAAAAATTATCCTAGAGTCTAAAAGATTAATATAGAAGATAATCAGCCCCCAAATAAATTGGTGGTAACTTCTAGCTTATTATTATTGAAATTTGACTTCTCCTCTTAAGGAATGGACGGGGCTTGAACTTCGCGCCAAAATTCGCAATTGAGCAATATCTATAAACTTTTAAAATCGGTGCCCACCAAATGCTCACTAGTTTTATACCAATAAACTGTAATTGACTTATTCAGTTGTAAGCATTTTAATTGAATAATTGCCTCTGCATCAGACGTAGGTATTGAGCATGAATTCATGCTAGAAAATTGCTAAAGAAATTAAGATTGACTTATGTTGTCTTTTTTAAGGCGCAGTATTACGGTAGGTTGAAAGACATCTGAGAAATTGAGATGCCCATCAGTTATATTGCGCCCAAAACGAGGTGGCAGGCAGAAAAAAATGAAAACTAGCCGCCTCGCTTTTATCAATTTCACTATGGTGTTCGCTACTTTGTGTTGAAAAGATAGATAATGGTTAAATACTGTGTACTCTGCCGAGTACTGGTGACCACTGGACTCATGATGTAGATGCTTAAGATGGGGACTAAGTAAAATTTATTCGCTTTCTATGGACGAAACGATCATCCGCAACATAAATTAATTTTTCAATACAGCTTAAATTGCAGCGGATGTTTGGAAGCTTGGGCCTGCTTATAAACTTGATACACTTTGACAGATCATCCGGGCTATTAAGACTACAAACGGTTTCCAAATGATTTTTATGCTGATGCCGGTCTATAAATTCTTTATATTGATAATTCGAACTTAAAAAGGTATAATTTTTTTATAGCGAGCATCTAAAGAATTTGCTTAACGGCTAACTCGACGTTTGGAGATTTGCGAATAGGCAAACAGCGACTAATCAGTTGACCTTATATTCAATCGATTTTTTTTACATACAAGCTGTACAATAAACCAAATCTTTAGGACTGGAGAGTTAGCGATTTTTAGTTATTTTGTACTGTTTTTGACTATTTCAAGTGCCTTAATTCGATTTTTTATCAACTGCTTAGTTGAGGAAAAATAGCCGTATTTTGAATAAATATGTCTTTACAATAGCTGCCCGCCAAAAGAGATTAAAATGTGAAATTAATCTGAAAGGTTATTCTGAGGATCCAGTTGTTTTATTCTTTGCCGTTTGAGCTGTATGTATTCAGACGGCGACATGTTGAACTTTTCTTTAAAAGCTTTTGCAAAATAATTGGGCGTTGAGTATCCAACTTGGTATGCAATCTGTGCTACTTTCATACCGCTTTTTTCCATGAGCTGCACGGCCTTATCCAACTTCACTGAGTTAATGAATTTTACCGGCACAAGCCCCGTAATTTCTAATATTTTGTTATAAAGTGACCCCCGGCTCATGTGAAATTCCCGGCTTATGGCATCAACTGATAGCTGAGGGTCTGTCAGGTTTTTTTCGATATATAATACGACGGCTTTTAAAAACTTTTCATCTTCCGACTCAATTTCCATCTCATCAAGAGTTACTTTCAAAAGTCGTGAATAGCTGGCTTTCAATTTTTCATTGAGGGCAAGCAAATTCCGGATTTTTACCTGCAATATCGCGAAGCTGAACGGTTTAGTTATAAAATCGTTGGCTTCGGAATCCAGAGCCATTAACTGGTCTGTTTCCTGATGGGAGGCGGTAAGTACAATTAATGGGATATGCAGCGTTCTTTTATCTTTCTTAAGCTTTTTGCTAAGGGCCATACCATCCATAATGGGCATATTTACATCAGAAAGAATCAGGTCGGGATGCAGTGATAACGCCAGCTGCCAGCCTTGATGACCGTCGACTGCTTCGGCAATCCGGTAAGTTTCCTTCAGGTTTTCCCTTAAATAAAAACGAAAGTCGGCCTCATCATCTATAATCAGCACTAACGGTTTTCCGTTTTGTGATGCTATCGCCTCGGTTGGTTCGGCATCCGGTTGTAGTTCCACAATGTCGCTCAGCTCAACCGGCGAATGATTGGATGCCACACTTAGCGGTATATCAAAGTGAAAAGTACTGCCTAGACCGGGACTGCTCTCAACATTAATATTTCCGCCGTGCAAACGAACAAATTCTCTTGCAATCGAAAGACCAATGCCTGATCCCTGATTAGCAACTACTTTATGATTGTCTGTTTGGTAGAATCTGTCAAAAACGTGTGGTAAATCTGCTGCCGGGATTCCAACGCCTGTGTCGCTTACCTGGCAAGTTAAGAGTAATGTGTTTTCGGATATGTTGGCCAGTTTAATTTGTACAGTAACCTGCCCGCCTTGATCTGTAAATTTAAAAGCGTTGGATAATAGGTTAAAAAGAATACGTTCCAGCTTATTCACATCCATTAAGGTGGTCAATGTCTCCTGCGGCAAAATTATTTTGTAGTCAACCCCCTTCCTCTGTGCCATGTCAACAAACGAATTTGTTGTATCCTGCAAAAATGCCAGTACATCCTCTGCACTTAGGTTGAGCGTCAGTTCGCCTTGTTCCATTTTTCTAAAGTCCAGAAGCTGATTAACCAGGTTTAACAGGCGGCGGCCGTTTCTTTTAACCAGTTCCAGTTGCGGACGAATTTTTACAGGCGTTTCATCTGCCAGCAAGTTTTCTACAGGACCCATAATCAGTGAAATCGGGGTTCTAAACTCGTGACTCAGGTTGGTTAAAAACTTGATCTTCATTTGGTCAAGCCTGTGCGCATGTTCGGCGGCCGAACGCTCTGCCTGTATCATTTGCCTGGCTTGCTGCCGCTCTTGCTCTAACAAAAAATGGGCCTTCAGTTTGCGTATTTCCAGCTTGCGAATAAAGAATATGGCACTTACCGCAACACCTATATATAAAAGAAGTGCTAAGGGGGTTAACCATAGCGGTGGCGAAATGATAACCGTTATACTTCTTTCTTTTCCAGTCGAAACACCGTCATTTGTAATTGCCCGTACATGGAATTCGTATTTCCCCGGGCTAAGGTTGGTATACGAGGCCTGATGGTTTTTGCCTGCACGTATCCATTCCCTATCAAATCCATCTAATTTGTACTCATACTGGTTTTGGGAGGGATTGGTATAGTTAAGTGCAACAAACTCTATGGCAAAATTTTGTTTATACTTTAATTCAATTTTCCGGGCAGATAATATCGATTCGGTAATTGGGCCATCTTCTTCAGGGACAGCTTTTTTGTTGTCAACGTATAGATTAATCAGCGCTATACCGGGTTTACGCAGATTTTTTCTGATGTCTGAAGGGGAGAAATAATTAATCCCGTTTTGACCGCCGAAATAAATATCTCCGTTTGATAGGGCAATACCAGCGCCTAGCACAAAAGGACTGTTCTGCAGGCCATTTTGCGAATTGTAATTGGTAATGGTGAATGTTTGCCGGTCAAGCCTGCTGAGGCCTTTATTGGTGCTTGCCCAAATGTTTCCCTCGTTATCTTCAACTAACTTATAAACAATATCGTTTGGCAATCCATCCTTTTCTGAAAACGTACGGAACATTGCTGTTTTGGGATTAAACAGGCTGATGCCGCCTCCGTTGGTTCCAATCCAAAGCTGCCCGGCTTTGTCTTTAAGTATGGTGAGTACATAGTTGTTAGGCAAACCACTGTTGCCCTTTTTGTAAGCCCGAAACAGGCCGGTAGATGGATCGTAAACTGATATGCCGGCGCCAAACGTACCAACCCATATTTTGCCTGAGTCATCTTCCTCAATGGTTCTGATAACGTTATTAGACGGATAATGAGCATCCTCTGTATTGCCTGTTGGATTTACAAAGTAGCGGATGTTCTGCTGCTTTTTGTCGAGCAAATTGATGCCGCCACCGTCTGTACCTATCCAAAGGTTGCCGTTGCGGTCTACTTTAGTACAAATGATGTTGTTACTGTTCAGCGCCGTTGGCCCCGTCTCTTTTACAAACTGCCTGTAACTCCTATTTTGAGGATTATATGCGAACAGTCCATCAAAATAGGTGGAAATCCATAACGTGTTAGGTGCTGCCATTTCCAAACCCATAATAGCAAGTTTGGGGCGAATGTTAGTTTTTGAGGGAACAATATTTACATGGTCGAACAATCCAGATTTTGTGCGAAATAAATTCAGACCGCCTCCATCCGTACCAATAAATACATTATTGTCAGCGGCCTCTGCAAATGAAGTAACAACCGCAGCACTCAGCCCCTGGTTATCAAAGGCATTTCGTTGTTTATGATTAAAATGCGTAAAGTTTTGATCAAATTTATTTAATCCGCCCTGGTAAGTACCCAGCCAGCATATATCATGGTTATCAAAATATACAGATCGAATGGATTGACTGTTTATTCCGCCGTTATTACGTTCGTCAGGGTGATAAACTGTAAATACTTGCTTGCTGATGTCAAGTACATTTAGTCCGCCATCTGTGCCAATCCATAACTGATTATGATTATCAACCTTTAATGCACGTATATGATTATCACTCAGCCCGCCTCCCGGTGTATTAGATTTGTGGTAGTTTTTAACAACCTTTAAATCAGGGCTAAGCATGCTCAGTCCGTCAATAGTACCCACCCAAATATTGCCTGCATGGTCTTGGGTTATTCTGAGCACATGGTTGCTTACCAGTGAATTATTGTCTTTATCAGCATGTGCAAAGCGAGTGATTTTGTGGCTTACCGGGTCAAGCAACAAAAGCCCATTCAGCGTAGCTATCCATATCCTGCACTGGCGGTCTGTAAAAATACTCAGCATCGCTTCAGAATGCCTCAGCCCCGTTAGTTTTATATGTTTTACCAGTCGCGTTCGGGGCTGTAGCTGGTAAAGCCCATTAAAAGATGTAATCCAGATATTACCGCTACGGTCTTCTGCCATGCCGGTAATGGCCTCACTTATCCATTCATTATCAATTGTATACTTAAAATTCAGGAAAGCATCTTTTTTGCGGTTATAAAGGCTTAAGCCGCCGCCATTGGTACCAACCCATAATTGGCCCAACCGATCTTCATATATATTGCTTACAGAGTTGTTTTTTAAACTGGTACTGTCATTGTCTTTATTGCGGTAAACGGTAAAGTTTACTCCATCAAAGCGGTTAAGCCCATCATCTGTGGCTATCCACACAAATCCGTATTTGTCTTTAATAACATCAAAAATGGTGTTGGATGACAATCCGTCGTTCACAGTGTATTTGTCAAAGTTGGCTTTGACTGATTGAGCGCTTGCAGTAACGGCAAAAAACAAAACCCTTAACAGCAAAATACTTGCTTTTTTAAGGTTACTAGTCTGCTCTTGTAATTTAGGGGTCATCCTCGTAAAACTTACTCTAATCAATAATTAGTCGAAAATTCCGGTTCGACACGGTAATATCCGATAACTATAAGACCCTTTTTAAGCTTACTGTGTAAACTTGACAACAGAGTTTTATATCCTGTAAACTTTAGCTAAATAGTTTACAGTGCACGTGCAAATAGCAAGTGTGCAGTTATTTTTCGGACTATAATTGGTATTCCTTATAGATTTAAGGTTGCGTTAAAATTAACAAATGTCTTAATATTTGCCAAATAATTTAATTTATATATCGAATAACCTCTAATAACTGGATGAACTTAGCAGTATATTAAAATATTCAGATGCGCTTTACGCAAACAAATTTTCCAGTTTAAATCGCAATCGTCATGCTTTTTGGCTAATGGGTTAGCAGCTACAAAAATAAAAGGTGAGTGATTTTTTTAACTCTGATTTTGAGATTTTAAGTGATGTTTTGCCTTGCTGTTTTTTAATAACTGAAAGCGATTCCAGGCCACCATTATTATAAGCCTTCGTGAATATAAAAGGTGTTTTTTTGGACAAAAAAGCGATTTGGAATTAATTATCGCGGACATTTTTACCCGCTTTTTCAACATATCAGCATTATTCTGCTCTATCCGCGAGGTAGCTTTGGTTAAGGAAATCAATAAGGATCAGCAGTATCTGAAGTCAATGCAATCGATTGCTTTAATCTTATACTGTGATGTTTATTTGAGCGTCCTGACCAGCGCCTTTTCCTTCAAGGCGAACAAACCAATTGTATACACTTAATATGTAACCTTAATTATTAGTATGGATTAAAACTTTATTTACCCATTATGCTGTATAGGCTGGCAGGGCTGCATCACACGATGCACAAGTCGGCTTATCAAAGGGCTTCGTGCCATATACCAATTAACCAAGAATTTAATTTCATAAAAATTGATGCGTCTCCCGGGCTGGCAAGGCGGTCGCTCTTGCTATGTATATGTCCGCGCTTTTGCGATGAGATTTGCTGCCTGCGCGCAGGAGCGCTCAATAGATTCATGATTAGTAAATTTTATAAACCCACTAAATGATCAATATGAAGACACTTGTACCAATTCCCCTTTTACGGGAAAGTATGAAGCAATTAAATTATTTAAGAAAAACGGATTTCAGGCCAGTTACATCGTTTGTATGCGGTGAAATTCAAATACCCTAAACCAAATTAATAATGAAAGTACATTGTAAAGTGGAAGGCGGCAAAGGGCGAAATCATCGTTATAGCCATCCTGCCAAAATATTTTATCTTACTGTATTGCTGCTTTTAGCCTTTTTAGAGGCATCTGTAGCTCAACAAAAGCGTACAGTAAAGGGGCAGGTATTCGATCAGCAAAAAAACACCATCATTGGTGCAGTTATACGTGTAAAGGGTACTAACACAAGTCTTCAAACCAATAGTAAAGGCGAATTTTCGGTTTCCGTAAGTGGTGCCAATCCTGTATTGGTTGTCAGCTATGTGGGTATGACTACACAGGAAGTGAGCGTTGGCGATAAAGACTTTATCAACGTAAGCTTAAAAGAAAACGTCTCGCAGTTAGGAGAGGTTGTGGTGACCGTAGCTTACGGCCAACAAAAGAAACAAAGCGTAGTAGGGTCAATAGTGCAAACAGACAGCAAAACCCTCGAACGCACGGGTGGTGTATCCAGCTTGGGAGCTGCTTTAACAGGTAACTTGCCGGGTGTGGTAACCACTTCAAGCACAGGTATACCTGGCGGCGAAGACCCTCAGATTTTAATACGTGCCCGCAGTACCTGGAACAATTCAAGTCCGCTTATTTTGGTGGATGGCGTTGAGCGTTCTATCAACAACGTTGATATTGCCTCTGTAGCATCGGTATCCGTTTTGAAAGATGCATCGGCCACGGCGGTTTTCGGCGTGCGCGGAGCTAACGGCGTTATCCTGATTACCACCAAACGCGGTAGAGAGGGAAAAGCTGAGATTCGTGCATCGGCAAATACAGTAATCAAGGCACCTTCGAAATTACCGGGACGACTGGACTCATACGACATGTTCCAGTTACGCAACAGAGCCATTGAAAACGAATTGGCTTTAAGGCCTGCTGCCTGGAACGACATCATGCCGCAGGATATTATTAATAAATACAGGTTTCCGGCAAATGACGCCGAGCGTGAGCGTTACCCGAACGTTGACTGGGTAGAAACTTTATTTAAAAACAACGCTTTATCTTACAATGCCAACCTCAACATTGCCGGGGGTACCAAATTTGTAAAATATTTTACAAGCGCTGACTATCAAAAAGAAGGAGACCTTTTTAAGACCTTCGACAGCAACAGGGGATACACGGCCGGTTACGGATTTAACCGTTTGAATATCCGTAGCAACCTGGATTTTCAGATTACGCCAACCACCGTATTTACTACTAATATCTACGGTTCAAGGGGCGTACGTCAAAGACCTTGGATTAACATTAATGAGTATAACACTTGGGGAGCCGCGTACTACACTGCACCCAACTTGTTTTTGCCTCAATACTCAGATGGTAGCTGGGGCTATTATGCACCCAACTCCGGTCAGGGCACCAACTCAGCAATGCTTTTAGCTACAAGCGGCTCGGAGATAATCACCACATCACGGATTACGACAGACTTTATACTTGAGCAAAGTCTGGGCATGTTTGTTAAAGGTTTAAGCATACGTGGTAACTTATCTATTGATAACACTTTTGTTGAGAACGGCCGAGGAATAAATGATGTCAACAATCCGACTCGGCAAAAATATATCGACCCACAAACGGGTAACGTGACTTACACGCCGGATAAGGATGCAAATACCCAATTCAGCTTTAAAGAAAGCGACCGCTGGGCAGCTGCCGGTGGTGTAGTTGACAATGGGTCAACATTCCGTCGTATGTTTTCGCAGGTACGGTTAAATTATGCCACAAAAATTGGTGAACAGCATAATATTACAGCATTAGGTTTGTGGAATAGAGACCAGATTGCAAGTGGAAGCGTCATTCCTTCATACCGCGAAGAATGGGTGTTTAGAACCACTTACGGTTTTAAAAACAAATACAACTTCGAGTATAACGGTGCCTACAACGGGTCTGAAAAATTTGGCCCCGATTACCGGTTTGCTTTCTTTTCATCAGCCGGTGCAAACTGGATGATTTCTGAAGAGAAATTTATGAAATCGTTGAGGTTTGTCGACTTGCTTAAACTGCGCGGAACTTACGGAACCGTTGGTGATGACAGCGGCTCGCCGCGTTTTGCTTATCTTTCTGAATGGGCCTTCGGGGGCAGAACCAGGCTCGGAACATCCGGTATACCTGCCGAACAGAGTATTTATAATTGGTACCGCCAAACAAGTGTAGGTAACCCGAACGTGCGTTGGGAAAAAGTACGGAAAGCCAACATCGGTGTAGATTTTGCATTTTTCAACAATGTGCTTTCCGGTAGCGTAGATGTTTTTCAAGACAGGAGGACGGATATCTTAAGCTCGGGCGGCAACAGAGCGATTCCTTCTTATTATGGTGCAAACGCACCTACCGCAAATAAAGGTAGAGTAGATGCAAGCGGTTATGAGTTTGATTTGAGATTCAGCAAAAACTTATCGCGCAACATCCGTTTGTGGTCCAATGTAAATTTTACCCATGCCGAAAACAAGGTTATTATTGCTGACATTCCGCAACTGTTACCTGATTATCAGAAAACAGAAGGTAAACAGATTTTTCAGAACTATTCTTATGTAAGTTCCGGTCGCTATAACAACTGGGATGAGCTGTACGCTGGTACTCCACATGCCGAAAACGATAACCAGAAATTACCGGGCAACGCGTACATAATTGATTACAACGGCGACGGCGTAATAAACGCCAGTGATAACATCCCGTACGGGCATACCGGCAATCCGCAAAATACTTACAGCGCTACGCTCGGGCTCGACTGGAAAAACTTCAGCGCATTTGTCCAGTTCTATGGCGTTAATAACGTAACCAGGCAAGTGGTGCTTACCACATTCGGCGGACAAAATACCCTGGCGTTCAATCAGGGCAGCATCTGGTCAAAAGATAATCCCGACGCCGATGTTCCGATGCCGCGCTGGGCATCCACACCAAGCGGTTATCAAGACGGAACCCGCTACTTCTACGATGCTTCCTACGTCAGGTTAAAAAACGCAGAGATTGCTTACACCTTTAACCAACCTTGGGTAAAAAAGATTGGCATGTCAACGCTTCGTGTATTTGTTAACGGTAACAACTTAGCCGTATGGAGCAAAATGCCTGATGACCGCGAAGCTAATTACCAGAGCGCTGGCGGACAGGGATGGGCGTCTCAGGGTGCATACCCAACTGTTAAACGCTACAACTTTGGTGCAAATATCACTTTCTAAAAGAAGTTTGTTATGAAAAGAAATATAAGAACACTCGTGTCGGTAGCACTTCTTTCGTGCATAACCGGAAACATTTCGTGTAAAAAATACCTGGACAGAAGTCCGGAATCTGTAGTGTCGGCAGAAGTTGCCTTTAAAGACTTTACCAATTTTCAGGGCTTCACCGAAGAACTGTACAATTGCATACCCGATTTTACCAACCGTTACTGGACAAACAGCTGGAACTGGGGCGACGACGAAATACAGTCATCAGCTTTAAACTTCCATATCGTTAACAAAATAGATAACGGCGATTTCTGGGGCTGGCAGAGGGAGTTTGATGGTTGGGGAGCCGGTTGGATGGATGCACCCAGTGCCAGTACCAATGATGACCGTTTTTCGAAAGGTTTGTGGCCGCTTGCCTGGTACGGTATACGCAAAGCCAACCTCGGCCTGGAAAACATGAATCTGATGGTTAATGCAACTGACGAGGAGCGCAACCTCATCAAAGGTCAGTTACTATTCTTCAGAGGCTGGTTCCATTTCCAACTGATGCAATATTTTGGTGGTCTACCATATATTACTAAAGTGTTGCCTGCAGATCAGGATTTGCGCGAACCACGTCTTAAATATCAGGAGTGTGCCGCTTTAGCCGCAAAAGATTTTAGAGAAGCTGCCGATTTACTTCCTTTAAATTGGGACAGAACAGCACGTGGCGGACAAACACCCGGAAAAAACGAGTTACGGATTGATAAGGCCATGGCATTAGGTTACCTGGGTAAAAACTACCTATGGGCAGCCAGTCCACTCATGAACATGGTATCAACCGGTAACCGTAGTTACGATGTTGAGCTCTGTAAAAAAGCATCAGCGGCATTTGCCGAATTACTGAACTTGAGCGAAAGCGGCCAGATACCTTATAAGTTGGTATCGTTCGACAGGTATTACACCAACTTTTATACGTTTGGCCAAAACTGGCAGTTGCCGGGAGGTAACAATGCTGATGGTGTAAGCAGGGAAGCTATATTTAGAGGGCCTTACTGGGATGCACACGGTTCTACCTATGGTACAGCCAAGCAATATACCCCTGGTCCAGTCATTGAAGAAGGGAACGTAGTATTTACACCTACCGCTAATTATGTAAATAACTACGGTATGAAAAACGGTCTGCCTATTAAAGACATGACCAAGGCCGATGCCGAATCTGGCTACGACCCGCAGTTTCCGTGGAAAAACCGCGACCCGCGCTTTTACAACGACATTGTTTTTGATGGTATAAAAATGGTAAAAGGCTCTATTCCTTCAAACATCGCAGAATCAAATCGCTATGCGAATTTATTCACCGGCGGCAGTTCGCGCGATGAGCGTGTAGGTAGCCGTACAGGCTTTTTGATGTTCAAGTTTACGCCTATCACATCAAACAGGTTTGACCAGGGCTATGCCTATGGCCAAAACCTGAATATACGTGTGCCCTACATGCGGTTGGCTGATATATACCTGATGTATGCCGAAGCCAGCACTGCCGGTTATGGCTCTGCGTTGGGGAAAGACCCATCTTTTTCAAAAACAGCTTTAGATGCGATCAATGTGCTGCGCGACCGTGCAGGCGTAGGGCGTGTTGCAGCCAAATTTCAAGGCTCGGCAGATGAGTTTATGAAAGAGGTAAAGCGCGAACGTGCTGTAGAACTTGCATTTGAAGGACACCGTTTTACCGATCAGCGCAGATGGATGCAGTTTATCGAAGCACCTTACAATTTGAAAACGGCTATAGAGTTTGACAGGGGAGCAACACTGAACCCAACAGCAGACCCTAAAGAAAACCGGGTAGTTAATTTGAGGGAGCGCACCATCGTTACGCGGCCATTTACCGAGAAGCATTACTGGTTTCCGTTAAAAAGAGCCGATGTAAATATGTATCCCGAATTTAAGCAGAACCCAGGTTGGTAAGCTCCTTTATCTATCACATCAAAATAAAGACATTAGTAATGAAGTTTTCTAATATAGGGATGGTGTCGTGTTGCCTGTTAGCGCTTATTACCAGCGCAGCCAGGGGGCAGGATACCGTCAAAACAACAATTAATGCCGTGGTCCGCGGGCAATACGGCATGCCTGTTACAGGCGCAAGAGTAGTCAATGAAATTGGCGGCGCAGAAACAAAAACAAACCAGGCCGGGGTGTTCTCGCTAAAAGCACTTCCTAACACCCGTTTAACCATTACAGCACAAGGTTATGCACCGGCGTTGATACCAGTATCAGATACACTTAAACGGATAGCCCTTGTAAGGGAGGATTTAATTGTGCCGGTAGCGTTTCGCAATGCATCAGAAGATGACTTGTTGGGTGGCGTTGCAAGCGTTAATTATAAAAACATCTTCGAGAAAAACTTCTCGACCAATGGTTTTGACGGTTTGGAAGCTTTTGCTGCCGGCTTTCATGGAAATATATGGGGCATGAATGGCTATCTAGTATTAATAGACGGTGTTCCGCGTGATATAGACAATGTGATGCCGACGGAAATTGACCGGATTACTGTGCTTAAAAGCGCGGCAGCGGTGGCCTTGTACGGTAGCCGGGGCGCAAAGGGAGTGGTGCTCATAACCACCAAACGCGGCGATGGTAACGGACAGAAAATAAAAGTACGCGGCGATGCCGGCATCAACGTAGCCAAAGGTTACCCTAAATACTTGGGCTCTGCCGAGTACTTAACCTTGTATAATGAGGCCCGTGTCAATGATGGGTTGGGCGCTTTATACTCTCAGCAAGAAATATATAATTATGCATCAGGTTCCAACCCGTACCGGTACCCCAACGTTGATTATTACTCATCAGATTATCTAAAACGCACTTTTAACCGGTATGACATTACTACAGAAATATCCGGAGGTAACGAACGTGCCCGTTATTATACCAACATAGGTTTTTGGTCGGCAGGCTCACCGCTTAATTTCGGCGCTGCCAAAGGTAATACCAACGACCGGGTTAATGTTAGGGGTAATGTAGATATGCAGCTAACCAATTTTTTGAAAGCGCATGTTGATGCAAGTGCCGTATTTTACAGTGGCAGAGGAGTAAACACCGACTACTTTGGCAGCGCTGCCGCGTTGCGCCCGAATCGGTTTACACCGCTTATCCCTTTGAGCTACATCGAAAGTACCGATGTTCCGTCATTAACCATCGCCAACGGAAGCTCTAACATTATTGACGGCCAATACATTTTGGGCGGTACACAGCTTGATCAAACAAACCCTTTCGCCACTATTTACGCAGGAGGAAGTAACAAGACAATAAGACGACAGTTTCAGTTTACCACTGGGGTAGATGCCGACCTGAACAGAGTACTCAAGGGGCTAACTTTTAGCACCAGCTTAGGTGTTGATTACTACCTCAACTACAACCAGGGATACAGTAACGGCTATGCCATTTATCAGCCAAATTGGACCACCTATAATGGAAGAGATGTAATAAGTACATTAACACCATTTGGTAGCGACCAAAAATCAGGTATACAGAATATCTCCAACAGTCAGTATCGTCAAACCGTTTCTTTTTGGGGTCAGTTCAACTACAACAACACTTTTGCCGAAAACCACAATGTTTCGGCTGTGCTCTTAGGCGCGGCTTACCGTCAATCTACATCAGCAATTTATCAAAGTAATACCAATTCAAATACAGGTTTGCAGTTGGGTTATAATTACAAAAAGAAATACTACGCTGATTTTACCGGGGCAATGGTTTATTCGCCAAAGTTTTTGGATAATAAAGGTTACGGTTTTTCGCCAACAGCTTCACTGGGATGGAGACTAAGTGAAGAATCATTTTTAAAGAACAGCAACGTTGTAAATAACTTAAAGCTTACCGCATCAGCGGGTATTATTTATACTGATTTGGATGTAGCTGATTATTTCCTGTATCAGAGCATATACACACAGCGCGACGGTTCTTACTACACGTGGAATGACGGAACGCAGTCACAAACAACTGACTCGCGCAGGGGCGCTAACAATGCTTTAACATTTGCTAAACGCCGTGAAATATCGTTAGGGTTACAGGGCGCATTCTTTAAAAATACGGTATCGCTTTCTGCAAACGTGTTCAGAAATCAGATGGTTGATAACGTTGTACAGAGTACATTTCTTTTCCCCAACTATTTTACGGTGTTTAATTCATCATTTATTCCTTACGTGAATTTTGATGCAGACCAACGTACAGGTTTTGACCTGAGTTTAAACTTTCGGAAACGTACGGGCGAGGTAGAGTGGATGTTAGGTACCACCGCAACCTACTACACTACTAAAGCCAGCAAACGTTCGGAGTATTATGTCAATTCTTATCAAAATCGTCAGGGGAAACCATTGGATGCCATCTGGGGATTACAGAGTGACGGCTTTTATATGAGTGCCGCCGAAGCTGCTGCAGCTAATAGTGGAACCGGTGCAGCTCAACCGGCGTTCGGTCAGGTAAAGGCAGGTGATATTAAATACAAAGACACCAACGGCGACGGATTGATCAACAATCAGGACGAAGTTTACCTGGGTCGCGGCGGATGGTATGGCGCGCCGCTTACTTTGGGCTTAAATCTTACTGCGCGCTGGAAAAACTTTACCTTTTTTGCCCTGGCAACCGGCCGCTACGGAGCTAAAGCGATGAAAAACAGTGCTTACTACTGGGTAGATGGTCAGGATAAATACTCTGAAGTTGTGCGTAATCGCTGGACTGAGGCTACTAAAAATACGGCAACATTTCCGCGTTTAACTACGCTGACCAGTGATAACAATTTCCGCAATTCTGATTTCTGGCTTTTTAGTGCAAACCGGATTGATTTATCGAAAGTACAAATCTCTTATGACCTTCCTGAAGGATCAATGAAAGGTAAGTTTTTAAAATCGCTGGGTATGTACGTAACCGGTTTCAACCTGCTAACCGTGGCTAAAGAAAGAGAATTTTTGGAGATGAACATTGGATCGGCACCACAAACACGATTTTACAATGTGGGTGTAAAGGCTGGTTTTTAAGGCCAATAATATTGACAACATGAAAAAAATTGCAATACTTTTTATAACACTAACTGCACTGTGCGGGTGCAAAAAGTTTGTCGAACCTGGTCTGCAGAACAACGGCAACTTTGAGAATATTTATGACGAGCCGTTGCTGGCAAACGGCCTGCTTTTAAACGGTTATACGCGTATACCAACCAATGGTTGGGTATTTAGCGATGTGGCCACTGACGATGCGGTGAGTAATGATAGAAATAACAATTTTTCTAAAGTAGCTACCGGGCAATGGACGGCCAGCTTTAACCCGCTTGACCAGTGGGCTAATGCAAGGGCCGCCATACAATACATCAACTTATTTTTAACCGAAGCCGATAAGGTTGTTTTTGACGAGCAGAACGCAACGTTGAGTCAGATGTTCAGAGACAGACTAAAGGGCGAGGGCTATGGCTTAAGGGCGCTTTTTGGTTATTACATGTTACAGGCGCATGCCGGTAAAGTAGGTGGTACCTTGTATGGTTATCCTATTTTACTTGCGCCCGAAACATCTACATCAGATTTTAACCAACCCCGTGCAAAATTTGATGACTGTATGAAACAGATATACAGTGACTTGACCCGTGCCGAAGAACTGCTTCCGCTCGATTATAGGGACATTACATCTGCAACGGACATTCCGGCAAAATATGCAGGCGTATTACCCGAAACCTACAACCGTGTATTTGGCCGTATATTTAGCCAACGCATGACCGCGCGAATCGCCAAAGCCATACGTGCTAAGGCTGCGCTTATGGCTGCCAGTCCTGCTTATGTTGACGGATCGACAACTACCTGGGCCAACGCTGCAAATGCTGCAGCGGCGGTTATTGATTTAAACGGCGGGCTTAACGGTTTTGCTACCAACGGCCTTACCTGGTATGCCGGCGGCAGTGGTAATCAAATTGATGGTTTAGGATCGGGCGCCAATCCTCCAGAGGTATTATGGCGCACAAGTGTTGCCCAGAATAGTGATCTTGAGGCAGATCACTTTCCGCCAACGTTATCCGGTTCTGGTCGTTTAAATCCTACACAAAATCTGGTCAACGCTTTCCCGGCACTTAATGGTTACCCGGTAGACAATGCCAGCAGTAACTTTAACCCGGCAGCGCCTTACACCAACCGCGACCCTCGTTTGGCAGCATACATCGTATTGAATGGAAGTACAGCCGGTCCTGGAAACACCGTCATCTATACCGCTACCGACAGGAATACCAACGATGGTTTAAACAAGGTAGAAACATCCACCCGTACCGGATACTATATGCGTAAGTTATTACGGCAGGATGTTAACCGCGCATCAAACGCAATAAGCAATCAAAAGCATTATCGCCCGCACATCCGCTACACCGAAATGTACTTAAACTATGCCGAAGCTGCTAATGAGGCTTATGGGCCGTTAGCTAACGGAACATCTGCTTATTCTGCCTACGATGTAATTAAAAAGATTCGCCAGCGTGCAGGTATTGGCTTAACCAATGGCGATGCCTATCTCGAATCAATTAAAAGTAACCAGAGCGCAATGCGTACTTTAATTAGAAATGAGCGCAGGCTGGAGCTATGTTTCGAAGGTTTCAGGTTTTGGGATTTACGCCGTTGGAACGCCAATTTAACTGAGGCGGCTACGGGTGTAAGCATTTCGCAAACCAATTACTCACCTATTACGGTTGAGAACCGGTCATTCCAGAGTTTTATGATTTACGGGCCAATTCCGTACAGCGAAACTTTGAAGTTTAGTGCACTTCAGCAAAATACAGGCTGGTAATAAACGAAACCTTTAAAAAGATTAAAAAAGAGATGAAAAGATTAAAAAATATGTGGTTGCTTTTACTTGTTGCTTTTGCAGCCTGTAAAAATGAAAACGTAGAATTTCCGGACTACACCAATAGCTCAGTTTATTTTTCTTACCAGTCGCCGGTGCGCACTATAACATTGGGAGAAGACCTGTTTGATACCTCACTCGATAATGCGTATAAATGCCAGATTATGGCCACTATTGGCGGCGTTTATGAAAACAAAAAAGACGTAACAATTAATATCTCGGTTAACAACGCGCTAACGCAGGGACTTAAATTTAATCCGCCCGATTACAGTGGCGATGTTTTGCCAATGCCGGCTTCTTACTATCGTTTGGCAGACAATAAAATAACTATACCAAAGGGTAAAATTGCCGGTGGTGTTGAGGTGCAGCTTACCGATGCCTACTTTGCAGACCCGCTGAGTACTAAAGCTACGTACGTAATTCCAATTACGATGACAAGCGTTACCAACGCCGATTCAATTTTGAGAGCGAAGAATTATACTTTATATGCCATTAAATACATTAACGTTTGGACAGGTAATTATTTGCGCAGGGGCAGGGATGTAGTAGAAGGTAAAAACGGACGTACAGAGTTAAGCAAAACTATTACTCGCCGAAACCAATATGTTGAAAAAGACGAGATAAAATCATTGACTACGAGGTCTTTGAGCCAAACTGTTTTTCCTGTAACACTTAAAGGCGTAAATAATGTGGATGTAAGCTGCCCGCTGCTTTTAACTTTTGATGGTAATGGTAATTGTACGGTTACTGCTGCAGCAACCGGATATACCGCTTCGGGAACCGGAAAATTCGTAAAACGGGGTGAAAAGAACAGTTGGGGATCACAAGACCGCGATGCAATCTATCTGAATTATCAGATAGAGGCAACCGATTTGCGCACTAATACTACTGATACCCTTGTTCTGCGTGACCGTGGCGTTAAAATGGAGACGTTTAGCCCAACTAAGTAATTGTTGAACCTCTAATCGGAAAACAAAATGAAAAAGAATTACAAATTAGCATTAATTCTATCCGGATCAATTGCTTTAGCTTCTTGCACTAAACAAGAAACACTCGATTATAATGTTGAAAAACCAGGCATTATTGCGGCTCAAGAACAAATTGATGCTTACAACCCGTTAAAAACATATATCGACAAGCAGGCTCGTCCCGGTTTTAAATTCGGTACAGCAGTGTCTTTAAACGATTACGTGAGTAAGGGGTTAATGTACCGGCTTGCCAACAGTAATTTTGATGAGATAACTATAGGCTATGAAATGAAGCATGGTGCAGTGGTTCAGGCTAATGGCGATTTATCGTTGAAGAGCATCGAGCAATTGATAGCCGCTGCTAAAGCTGCTGGTATGAGCATCTATGGGCATACGCTTGCCTGGCATTCTAATCAAAACGCTACCTATCTCAACAAACTGATAGCGCCGGTTGTAACTGCCTCTACCGGACCTACCTGGGATTTAGTAACAGGTGCTGATTTTGAAACCGACAGTGCCCCTAACTATGAGACGTCAAGCCGTGTTGTAAAAAGTTTTACAGCGGCAGGCGAAGGTTTTAACGGGGTAGGCAGGGCAATAAAGCTAACTAACGCCAGTGTATTGCCTAACGACTATGACGCGCAGTTTTTTCTTAAATTTTCACCCGCTGTAGCGGTAGGCGAAAAATACGAACTGAGTATGAAAATTCGGTCAGATGCTAACGCATCTTTCAGTACCCAGGCACATACTGCCCCTGGGCAGTATAAGTTTTACGATTTCTTTGGTACCCTATCAAGTACACCGGTGTGGACAACTTATACCAAAGAAATAACCGTTACAGCCGATATGGCCGCCAGCGGTGCCATTGCCTTTAACTTAGGCAAAACTGCTACCAACTTTTATTTTGATAACATTACGTTAAAAAAATATAATGCTACCGGTGGAGTAACCATGGTTGAGAAAACAGCTGAACAGAAAAAGACGCTGGTTACTGCCGCAATGGACACCTGGATAAAAGGAATGGTTACTGCTACCAAAGACTATGTTAAAGTTTGGAATGTGGTAAATGAACCAATGGACGATGCTAAGCCAAGCGAGTTGAAAACCGGTGCAGGCCGCAAGGTGGCTGCGGATGAGTTTTACTGGCAGGATTACATGGGTAAAGATTATGCTGTAAAAGCTTTCCAGCTGGCAAGGCAGTATGGCAATGCAACAGATATACACTTTATTAATGATTATAACCTGGAGTATGACTTAGCTAAATGCCGTGGCCTTATTGACTATGTTGCCTATATTGAAAAAAATGGTGCAAAAGTAGATGGTATAGGTACGCAAATGCATATCAATTCAAATTCGGACAAGTCGAAGATTGATGAGATGTTCAGGTTGCTGGCTGCTACCGGTAAACTTATTAAAGTTTCTGAGTTAGATATGGGCATAGCAGGCAAAAAAACACCGGTTATTACCTCCGCTGAGTATGCAGAACAAAAGGAAATGTACCGATATGTAATCGAAAAATATTTTGAGATTATACCAAAGGCGCAACAGTACGGTATTTGTATATGGAGCCCGTTGGACAGCCCGACAAATTCATCATGGAGAGCAGGAGAACCCATCGGCTTATGGAGCGAAGGATTTGTACGCAAACCCGCTTATGTTGGAGTTGCCGATGCTTTATCAAAAAAATAAGCAATCGTAAAGATTTTGAAAAGCACAGCACATCCTATGTCGCTGTGCTTTTCAAAGTTTATTAAACATGGCATAATTTTCTGGTTATTGTAATTAAACCATACGGACAATCAAAAGAATATATTTGAATTATTTAATGGATGTGTCTTATAGCATTAAGAAAGGCAAATCAAGATAATACTGATTTGCCTTTCTTAGTACGTCCATAATTATCAACTGGCGTATAGGATGAAAATGTAATATCAAATGGTTTCTGGGTCACAGAATCATTTACTTTCGCCTGTAATGTGGCCAGTTGTCACTTGTCCAATCAAGACATTGGATCGCAGATCAGGGAAATACTCGTCAACATAGCTCTTAAACGCCTCAACCGTTACGGTGTCGTACCACTCCATCGCTGTAAGAATTAGCTCTGGCACACTTTGGTGTGCAGCACAAAACTATAAAGTTGCACGTACGGCGGAGCCTTTTCGAAAGCACCCTTATTGAGCTGCCGGTATAAAGTTTTGTCCAGCGTTAGTTGGAGTTCTTTTATAAGGTCATAAGTAACCACGTGCTGTGTTCCACACTTAATGAGCTCAGCCATATTAGGCAGCTTTCTATCTTCAAAGAAAAACTAATTACAGCGCTTTTGATTTTACTTGATATCTTATTAGCGGAGAGGGAGGGATTCGAACCCTCGATACGCTTTTGACGTATACACACTTTCCAGGCGTGCTCTTTCGACCACTCAGACACCTCTCCGAAAAAATGTTTGCAAATGTAATGTTCTGGGTGGGGATACGCAACAAAAAAGCGAAGCCCTTTTTAAAAGGCTTCGCAAGCAAAACTTCAACTAAATACAACCCTATGTACACCTGCAACCTATCAGGTAAGTACGCAGATATGACTGCCTTACCTCCGTAAGGTTTAAATGCGTTCAAAATAATCTGTTTAAACAGTCACTTAAATTATTTTAGCTATGTTTGCGCCTGCACATCCGGGCGGTTGTGTATTGGATAAAACAGGTTGCCCCTTAATGCTGAGCCTCAACGAGATAAAAAGACCCATTGCTGCCGAAATTGATGTTTTTGAGGAGAAGTTCAAGGCATCAATGCAAAGCTCTGTTCCCCTGCTTGACCGTATTACACATTATATTGTAAAGCGTAAGGGTAAGCAAATTAGGCCGATGTTTGTATTTTTTGCGGCCAGTTTGTGCGGTGGTATCAATGAGTCTACGTACCGGGGCGCTGCTTTGGTTGAGCTTGTGCATACGGCATCACTGGTGCATGACGATGTGGTAGACAACTCTTACCAGCGCCGCGGTTTTTTTTCTATCAATGCTTTGTGGAAAAATAAGATTGCGGTTTTAGTTGGCGACTTTTTGCTTACCAAAGGTATGTTGCTCTCGTTAGATCATAATGATTTTGACCTGCTTAAAATACTCTCTAACGCGGTAAAGCAAATGAGCGAAGGCGAGTTGCTGCAGGTTGAAAAGGCGCGTAAAACCAATACTGACGAAAGTGTTTACTACGAAGTGATCCGCCAAAAAACGGCTTCTTTAATTGCTTCATGCTGTGCCTGTGGGGCTTCATCTGCCGGCGCTGATGCCGAAACCATAGAGAAGATGCGCCTGTTTGGTGAAAAGATTGGCATTGCGTTTCAGATTAAAGATGATATGTTTGATTTTGGAACCGATGATGTAGGCAAACCGTTGGGTATCGATATCAAAGAAAAGAAAATCACACTGCCACTGATCTATGCACTTAACAACAGCAAGTCGGGCGATAAAAAGCGAATTATCAGTTTGGTGAAAAAGCATAATGACGATCCGGAAAAAATAGCTGAAATCATCCGCTTTGTGCAGCAGAACGGCGGTCTGACCTACGCCGAAAGCCAGATGCAAAAGTTTCAGAACGAAGCTTTCGACATTTTGAACACCTTTGCGCCCGGTGAGGCCCGTACAGGTTTAGAGCAGTTGGTAAGGTACACCACCGAGCGGAAGAAATAGATTTGGATTATAGAGCTAAGAGCTAAGAACCAAGAGCCAAGTTTCCTTAGTAATACAATTTATTTTCTTTAATAAGATTTCTGTTATTTAAAGCTATGATTCTTTAGGGGCGTTTTGTTCGTGACGGAAAGTGTCTTTGGTACTGATGCTGGCGAGTTTTACGGGTTTGCCGCTTTTGGCCGATTCATAGATGGCTTCCATGATTTTTTGATCTTGTAATCCTTCTTCGCCCGGCGTGTATGGCTCTTTATTTTCCATAATACATTGGGCAAAGTGATCCATTTCTAAAGCAAACTGCTGCTTTTCGCCTAAAATAATATTCTGTTTAATTTCTTGCTTACCCTGTGCTTGTGAGGCTTCTATCTTTAGGCCGTTGTAATTAAACGCCGGGTCCATACCAAACCAACCTCCGTTTTCGGCATAGCAGCGGTAATGCTTAGAGTCGTGTACACTATAAGCGGCGGTGTTATTAGCGATAGTTCCGCTCGGGAAAAACATTTGCCACATTATTTTATCTTCTACCTCTTTAAATCGTGGGTCGTTTGCGTCAGTATGTTCTACAGCAGATACCATGTAGGGTTCTTCGCCGGTTAAAAAACGGTTGGTGTTAATGCAGTATAAGCCAATGTCGGGCAATGAGCCACCACCAGCTAAGGCTTTTTTTAACCGCCATTGGTTGGGGTTGCCAATGTTTTGCACGTTAACCGAATTAATCACTTTTACTTGGCCGAAATGCTTATCACGTGTCCATTGCATCATCAGACGGTTGTTGGGCTCATATTGTATGCGGTAGGCAATCATCAGCTTTTTACCGGCTTTTTTACAAGCATCAATCATGTTCTGGGCTTCTTTACTCGACGTGGCCATTGGTTTTTCGCATAACACATGCTTGCCGGCTTTAGCTGCGCGTATGGTAAACTCTTCGTGCATACTATTAGGCAGCACAATATATACGGCATCAATTTCCGGGTTATTTTTTATCTGGTCGAAGTTCTGGTAACTGTAAATGTTTTTTTCGGGGATGCCATGCTGATCAGCCACTTTCTTAGCCTTGGCAGCATCGCCGCTAACCAGCGCTACGGGTTTAGCATACTTGCACGAGCCGAAAGCAGGCATAATTTGCCCCATGGTAAGCTCTCCAATCCCTACAATAGCGTAGCCAATACGTTCTTTAGGCGGCACCATGGTAGCGCCTGATTCCTGCTTGCGCTCAGTAGGAGCATGTTGGCTGGGCACATCTACACGGATGGTATCTGCCAGTGCTTTACGCGTACCCGCCCCGCTCATGTTTTGGGCATCGGCAGTGCACGAGGCCAGTTCACCAATCACAGTAGCTGCCAATAAGCCTTTACCGGTATTTTCTAAAAATTCGCGGCGGTTACAACCGGATTCAATGCCCATTAACGATTGCATGAGCTGGTTAATATTTTTCATGACAGGCGATTTTATTTTTAGTTATTAAAGTTTCTTTATCCACAATCGGAAGCAATGTAATGTTTGTTTAAACTTTGATTTGCATCAGGCTGAAAAGCAATACTTAAGCAACCGGAAACCTAAACCATCACCTTATTGTTATTCTGCACAAGAATGTGTGTTGCAAGTTGTTTAATTTTACCGCATGAGCATTGTTGCAGAGGGTTTAACTAAAATATATGGGCGGCAAACCGCTGTAAACGGCATCAGCTTTAAAGCCGGACAAGGCGTGCTTGGCTTTTTGGGCCCGAATGGTGCAGGTAAATCTACCACCATGAAAATGCTGACCGGATTTTTGCCGCAAAGCTCGGGTAAAGCCAAGGTTTGTGGTTTTGATATCATTACCCAGGCGTTGCAGGTAAAAACTCAAATCGGCTATTTGCCTGAGAGTAATCCCCTTTATACCGACATGTATGTTAAAGAAGCCCTGCAGTTTATAGCCGGCATACATCAGCTGCACAACCCTGTGCAACGCATTGCCGAAGTAATTGAGCAAACGGGGTTAGGGCCCGAGCAGCACAAAAAGATAAACCAGTTATCTAAGGGTTACCGGCAGCGTGTTGGCCTGGCTCAGGCTATTTTGCATAACCCTGAGGTTTTAATATTGGATGAGCCCACTTCCGGGCTCGACCCCAACCAGTTAATCGGGATCCGGCAGCTCATCCGCGATTTGGGTAAAACCAAAACCGTTATCTTATCTACCCATATTATGCAGGAAGTAGAAGCAACCTGCAATCGTGTAATCATCATCAATAAAGGAAATATTGTGGCTGATAATGAGCTTGATGTTTTGAAGGCATCGCACCAGGGCAAAAGCCTGGAAGATATTTTTATACATTTGACTAATTAATTAAAAGCATCAACACACTTAACTTAAGCTTTATTACTGATGAAAAAACAATTGATCACAATTGTCTTAGTTTTACTATGTACAGGCGTTTTTGCTCAAGGCAAAGGCACAAAGTTTAGTATCGGTCCTGAGGTAGGTATTCCCTTAGGAGATTACAATGGTCTTTACTCTCTTACGGTTGGAGGAACTGCCAAATTCGAAATTCCCGTTAACTCGTCTAATTTTAATTTAACCTTTACTGCCGGATATGTTAACTTTTTAGGTAAAACTATTGGCGATAGTTATGTTAGGTACAAAATTGCCAATGCCGGATTTATCCCTGTTAAAGTTGGCGGTAAATATTATGCCAACAGAAA
Organism: Mucilaginibacter sp. CSA2-8R; assembly: GCF_038806765.1. Lineage (NCBI taxonomy): Bacteria > Pseudomonadati > Bacteroidota > Sphingobacteriia > Sphingobacteriales > Sphingobacteriaceae > Mucilaginibacter > Mucilaginibacter sp. CSA2-8R. The sequence continues at coordinate 468,189 of NZ_CP152389.1, forward strand.
CATATACCTTGAAGGGGAAGTAGGTGTAGTAACTAACGTTAACTCTACATCAAGCAATGCCGCATTTGCTTATGCCCCGGGTTTGGGTGTGTCGCTGCCATTTGGTAAAAGTAAAAGTGCGCTTGATATGGGTATACGTTATGAAGGCTGGGTTAAAAATGGCAGCGTAATTAATCAGGTAGCTTTGCGCTTAGCTTACAAAATTCGCTTATAATAGATTGATAAATCATCTAAAGTCCTGTTGCAATTGTGCAGCAGGACTTTTTTGTTTTAATTTGATTTATAATCCACCTGCATGAAAAAATACGCGCTCTTTCTATTGATTTTTATCATTAAATTTTCGCCTTTGGCTGCGCAAAATCGGGCTGCTACCTCGTTAAGTATTGGTCCTGAGTTGAACATACCGCAGCGTAGCGCTTACAATATTGGTTACGGTGCTTCGGGTAAATTAGAAATACCTGTAGGATCGGCCGTAAGTGTAAACATTACCGGCGGATATTACCGCTTTAGCTATAAAAGTTTTGCTATTGGTGGCTACAGTAAGCCCGGTGCTGATAGCTTTGTGCCTCTTAAAGCTGGTCTTAAATATTACATCGATGAGCGCTTTTATACTGAGGGCGAACTGGGAACAGTGCTTAACCATAATACGCTAAACAGCGGCAACTTATTCACTTACTCTTTAGGGACCGGCTTTTTACTTCCCCTCGGCGATAGCAAAAGCAATATGCTGGATATAGGCTTGCGTTTTGAAGACTGGTCAAAAAGCCGCTTGCAGCAATTTGCCATTCGGGTGGCTTACCGGTTAAGCCTGTAATTTTAAAGGTTCTGTGTTCAGATTAATTTTCTGCATCAAACAAGTTTCGTTTTCAGTGTATTCATAAACGTATGTTCAGTATCTTAAAAAAAGAAATCAGCCTGTATCTGAGTTCGCTGGTGGCCTATATAACTATCGGTGTTTTTTTACTGGTACTGGGTTTGTTTTTATGGGTTTTCCCGGAGTCGAGCATCATCGAGTATGGTTATGCCGGGCTGGAAAGCTTGTTTAGCACAGCGCCTTACCTGTTTATGTTTCTTATTCCAGCCATCACCATGCGCTCGCTGGCCGAGGAGCGCCGTGAGGGGACGCTCGAGTTACTGGCTACCCGCCCCTTAACCAACTGGCAAATTGTGCTGGGGAAGTACCTGGCAAGTTTGTTGCTAATTGTTTTCGCGCTGGTTCCAACGCTCATTTATGTATACTCCGTGTGGGTTTTGGGTAACCCACAGGGTAATCTGGATACAGGTGCGGTAATCGGGTCTTACGTTGGTTTGTTTCTGTTAGGGGCTGCCTTTGCTTCAATAGGGCTGTTTGCCTCGGCGGTAAGCAAAAACCAGATTATTGCATTCACCATAGCTGTATTTTTATGCTACTTCGTTTACAGTGGTTTTGATTCGCTGAGCCAACTGCTGTCGTTACAAAACTACGATGTGCAAAGCCTGGGCATTACCCGGCATTACGAGTCGGTGAGCCGTGGCGTGCTGGATACCCGCGACTTGGCTTACTTTATGCTGCTTTCAGGCATATTTCTCGGTCTTACCTTACTAACGCTGAGCATCCAGCGGCAGCAAAAAATAAAATATACGGCACTGCCGGTGCTTTTGGGAGTGCTGGTTGCCATCGCACTTTTATCTGCACTAACCTTTACACGATTCGATTTTACTAAAGAGAAGCGTTTTACCCTATCGGGCGTGAGCCGTAATGTGATGGATAGTTTGTCGCAGCCGGTTAAGGTAACGGTGTATTTGCAGGGCAGCGACTTGCCCGGTGGCATGAAGCGCCTGCAGCAGGCCACCCGCGATATGTTGAACGACTTGCGGGCTTATAGCCATAGGCGCTTGCAGTTTGAATTTGTAAACCCTTTAGAAGGTAAAAACCAACAAGAGCAGGAACAGGCGGTGCAAGACATGCAGTCGCAAGGTTTGCAGCCTACCAACCTAAGCGTTAAAACCGAAAACGGCGTATCGCAAAAAATTATATTCCCGGCGGCTTTAGTTACCGCAGGCGATAAGCAATTAGGCGTGTCACTGTTGCAAACACGTATGGGGCTATCGCCCGATGCCGTGCTGAACAACTCGGTACAAAATCTCGAGTATGCTTTTACCTCAACCATTAATAAAGTAACTAATGGGGGCAGGCCGCGGGTAGCGCTTAGCACTGGGCACGAGGAGTTAACTGGTTTGCAATTGAATAATGATGATGGTTTTGAGGTTAGGCCTGTTGACCTTAAAGATGTGCCGTTTGATACTCTCAAAACTGTAAAGTTACTTATAGTGCTTAAGCCGGAAAAACCATTTACCGAAGCCGAAAAGTTTAAGATAGACCAATACCTGATGCATGGCGGCCGTATACTATGGGCCATTGACCGAGTTAGTGCCGAACTGGATAGCTTGCGCGGGCACGGCGGTGAGCAGCTGGCCTTTGCCAAGCAGCTCAACCTCGACGACCAATTGTTTAAATACGGTGTGCGTATTAATTATGATTTGATAGCCGATTTAAACTGCGCACAAATACCGATAAGCACCGGCAACGTAGGCGGACAAGCGCAGATACAAATGCTGCCTTGGCTATTTTATCCTATTTTTATGCCTTTGGGCAAACATCCCATCGTTAAAAACCTGGAAGGTATACGCAGCGAGTTTGCCAGTACTATTGATTTACTGCCGGTAAAAAACATACGTCAAACGGTGTTACTTACTTCATCGCCTTACAATAAAAAATTCAGCGTGCCGTACCTATTATCGTTACAGGCGGTAGAGCAGGAGCCCGATCCGCGGGCGTTTCAAAGTACGCCTAAATTAACAGGTGTGCTGCTGGAGGGTAAGTTTACGTCAGTTTTTCAAAACCGGCCCATACCGCAGGGCATCACCGAAAATATACCTGTGCTTAGCGAAAGTAAGCCTGCAAAAATGATTGTGTTGAGCGATGGGGATATATTGAAAAACCAGGTAAGCAGTGATGGTTCGCCTTTTCCGTTAGGTTTTGACCGTTACACGCAGCAAACCTATGGCAATAAAAATCTGTTGCTTAATATAGCTGATTACATGACCGACGACTCGGGTTTAATCAGCCTGCGTAATAAAGAAATTAAGCTGCGTTTACTCAACCGTGCACGCGTACGTAGCGAAAAAACTTACTGGCAACTGGTGAATACCGTAGTGCCATTAGGGCTCGTGTTAATATTTGCAATTTTTCAACATTATTACCGCAGGCGTAAGTATGCCCATTAAATTTTATACTTTTGGGTTGACTAAAATTGGTTTATGAGATTCATTGTTTCGACATTAACATTACTGAAGCAATTACAGGCGGTAAGTGGCGCTTTAAGCAACAGTACAGTACTGCCCATACTGGAAAACTTTTTATTCGAGATTAAAGATGGCCATCTGACCATCTCGGCTACCGACCTGCAGACCAGCATGACCACCTCGCTTTCGGTCGAAGCCAAAGAAAATGGTCGTATTGCTATCCCGTCGCGTATTTTGTTAGATACCCTTAAATCATTACCCGAGCAGCCCATTGCCTTTTCGGTTGATGATAAAACCTTTGCTATCGAAATCAGCGCCGGCGACGGTAAGTATAAACTGAGCGGCGAGAACGGTGAAGATTTTCCTAAAATTCCGGTGGTTGAAAATGCATCGTCGGTTAATTTACCGGCATCAGTTTTAGCCGAGGCTATCAATAAAACCATTTTTGCAGTAAGTAACGATGAGCTGCGCCCGGCCATGACAGGGGTATTCTGCCAGTTATCTACCCAGCACTTAACTTTTGTGTCTACCGATGCCCATAAATTGGTTCGCTATCGTCGTAAAGATGCACAAGCCGCCACTAATACTTCATTCATCTTACCTAAAAAAGCGCTTAACTTATTAAAGTCAGCTTTGCCATCTGATGATGTGAATGTATCGGTAGAGTATAACAACACCAGTGCATTCTTCAAATTTGGTAACATCAACCTGGTTTGCCGTTTAATTGATGAGCGCTACCCGGATTATGAAGCTGTTATTCCGCAAAGCAATCCTAACAAAATGACTATCGACCGTCATTCGTTTTTAGGCTCGTTGCAGCGTGTTGCTATTTATGCTAACAAAACTACCCACCAGGTACGTTTAAAACTCAGCGGCAGCGAATTGAATATCTCCTCAGAAGATATTGATTTTGCTAATGAGGCTCACGAGCGTTTAAGCTGCCAGTATGAGGGCGAGGATTTGGAAATTGGTTTTAATGCACGCTTTTTAATTGAGATGCTTAAAAACTTAAGCAGCGAAGAGGTTGCCTTACACATGTCAACCCCTAACCGTGCTGGCCTGTTACTGCCACAGGGTGGCGATGATAATGAAGATGTATTAATGCTGGTTATGCCGGTAATGCTGAATAACTACGCTTAAGGTATAAACTTAAATTATAAACCCAAAAATAAAAGTCCGGCTGCAAAGCCGGACTTTTTAGTTGAGCACAGATAACAAACACCATAAAAAGCAGTTATAAAACAGGTATGATTAAAAAAGTATTTTTTACCGGTTTATGCGCGGCAAGCTTGTACTTGCTGGCTGCCTGCGTAAAAAATGATCCGCCTCCGGCAAATAATCCTAATGTTAGTGTTGATGTAGTTAATGCATCAAGTTCGATTATTAACTTTTACATAGATGGTGCCCGGCAAAGTATTATAACCGGTATAAACCCATTAGCCAGCAATGGCTATGTGCAGACAGCTTCTGGTGCCCGGACTTTTACTTTTAAACAGCTTTTTAACACCGACAGCTTTAAAAATGCAGATACGCTATTTTCTTTGCCCGTGCCGTTAGATTATAGAAAAGATACTTTAAGCACTACCTACCGCTATTCTGTATTTTTGAGTGGCTTGGCACGCAATACGGCTTTTGTGTTAAGGGACACCTTACAGGCTGATAGTAAAAATGCGAAAGTAAGATTTGTAACGTCATCGCCATCCATGCCTGCCTTCAGGGTGTTTTTTAATGATACCTTAGTATATAATTCTTCAACCTTTAAATCGGTTAAGGGTTTCCGTCCTTTTAGTGCAAGTATTAAAAGGGTAGATATTAAGCCGGTTAACGGCAATAATATTTTATATACCACTAACATTACGGTTTTGGCGGGCAGGTCATATACTTTGTTTACACAGGATGAAAGTACCAGCACGAAGTTCAGGGCAGGGCTAATCACTAACCAATAAAAAGAAAACACATGCTCAAAAAAGGTAGCGTTTTTTATTTCTTGTTTTTGCTTAATGCGAGTGTTTTGCTTTTTGCTGCGCTGATATCGTGCAGTAAAAACAATACATCCATACCAACCAGTTCAAATGTACGGCTGCAGGTGATACAGTTGAGCCCTAACTCATATACTGCAAATTTGTTTATGGCTAATTTGCGCGTAGGTACAAGTAGCTTTAGCTATGGTAATACACCAAATTATTTTTATTTACCACGTACCGATACCGCTTTGCAGATACGTATCTCGCGGGATAGCGTCCAAGCATTTAATAATGACACTAAGCTATTGGATAATAAGCGGTACAGTTTGTTTTTTTTGGGGCTATATGGTGATACTACCTCAGCCAGAAAATTACGCACCCTGGTTACTACTGATGATGCCGAAGAACTGCCGCCAGTTGGTAAAGGTGGTAAATTGCGCTTCCTAAACGGATCTCCTAACACAAACGGCTCTTTTGATATCTGGGCTAACGGAAGCTTGTTAATTAAAGGAGTTGCTTTTGCAAAGGTGTCAAACTTTACAACTTTGCCTGCAGGCAACTATACTTTCCGAGTTTACCAAGCCAATACTTCTGTTAACAGTATAGGCGAATTAGCTAACGTAACCGTGCAAGACGGGCGGTTATATACTCTGTATTCGCGAGGGTTAGTAGGGCGGGCCGTGTCAGATACTGCTGCTTTTAATCTTTCGGTAGTACCTAATAACCCTACGGTTTACTAAGCTGCTATCCCATATAATTTATTACTTTTGCCTCCAAAATACCTGCATTTTGGAAATTATAAAAAACCTGATTGATTTTATACTGCACATAGATCACCATCTGGTGCAAATTACCAATCAATATCAAGGCTGGACCTACCTTATCTTATTCCTGATTATTTTTGCGGAAACCGGTTTTGTGGTAACTCCATTTTTACCCGGCGACTCATTGCTTTTTGCCGCAGGCGCACTAATCGCAACCGGTAACTCAGGTTTGGATATATACCTGCTTGCTATTATTTTGATTATCGCTGCATTTTTAGGCAATACTGTAAATTATAAATTAGGCCAGTTTTTGGGTGTCCGTGTATTTAAGCCCGAAAACAAGGTGCTTAAACTCGACTATTATTTAAAAACCAAAGCTTTTTTTGATAAGCATGGTGGTAAAGCCGTAATTTTTAGCCGGTTTATGCCTATCATCCGTACCATTGCTCCCTTTGTAGCTGGGGTAGGCCGTATGCCTTTTGGTCGTTATAGCCTGTATAACCTGGTAGGCGGGGTGGCTTGGATAGTTACTTTTTTGTTTTTGGGCTACTTGTTAGGCAACGTGCCTTTCTTTAAAAAGAACTTCTCGTTAATTGCCTTAGGTATTGTGGCGGTTTCGTTATTGCCGCCCATTGTGGCTGCGTTAAGGAGTCGGTTTTCCCGCACTTCGGCCTAACTCCTGAGGTGTCGGCGGTAAGGGTTTATTTACTTTGCCATAGTCCGGTAATGGCGCTATCTGGCCTAATTTATACAACGCAGCTTCGCGGGCAGCTTGCTGCCTATCGGCTAAGCTTAATGCAGGGTCAATGAGCTTATTTAAGTCAGGCTGCCCGGCATCAACCCAAGCCGAGTACCAGTAACTGCCTACATTGAGCAGGGCCAGTCGCATGCGGCGCTGCACCATGCCTTTAAGTGCCTGGTGGTAGGCTTTGCAATAAGCTGCCGAGTAATCATTAATCTGCCGTTTACCTCTCAAAGTTATCTCATATTTTTTATCAGCCGGAAACACCCCGTCAATCTGCCGTTGTATCTTTAAAACAGAATCGGCGCTTTTAAACGAATTGCGGCATAAAATAAAGGCCTGCCATAATGGGTTCTCCAGGTATTTGGCTTTACCCATATAGTAATTATACTTGCTGCTAAATTGCTCGGGCAGGCGGCTTTCCCACAAGGCATGTATACCCTCCTGGTGGGTAAGTTGCCCGTCGTGGTTTAGTGTTAAATGCAGTGGTACACATGCATCGGCTACATAATGGCCTAAGTAAGCAGAGTAATGCAATATGGCGCTGGTGTCTTTGTTTTTAAAGGCATCAACCAGCTGGTAATAATTGTATTGAATAGTCCAGGGTAGGGTGCCATACTTGTAAAGCGTATCTACCGTATATTTTTGCACTGCATCTTTCCACTTTTGCGGCATGGTATGGAACGGATCTTTCCCAAAATGATCGGCATCAAAATAATGCCGTGGTATTTCGGTCGAGTCTACATACCGGCGCCGGTCGGGACTGATGGCGTGTTCGGTGATGTAAGTAATATTGGCCTGATAAAATGTGCTCATGCCCTTAGGCAGGGTAAATATAGCCAGCCGGTTAATGCGGTAATGCGCATAAAAGCCCCACGAAGAGCACAGTGGTAGCAAAGCGCAAAGCAATAGGCTGCGTATAAAAAATTTCAAATTTAAATTAGCTGATAAATAAATGCTTAGCTCTTGTAAAAGGCTAACAGCGTTCTAAACTATGCAAAACTATATACTACAGCAACGCTTATTACGTATTAGCTAAGATAATTTTATAATTCTGTCACCAGATTATAATTACATTAATCTATTGTTTATGAGAAAAATCAAACTGAATTTTAAGCAAGCGATACGCTATGCCATGGTTGTACTAGGTTGCGTTACCTTGCTATCGGCCTGTAAAAAAGAAGACCAGTACAATTTTGATGATGCGGTTCCGGCCTATGTTAACTTTATTAATGCCAGCACCGATGCAGGCAGTGCGCAATTGTATGTGCAGGATATTTTAAGAACCCCGACAGCGGTAAGTTATGGCAATGCATCCGGCTATTACAAAACCTATTTAGGTGCGCAGGATGTAGCCGTTAAAAAACCCGACGGAACCAGTACCCTAATCGCATCAACCGGGCAATTTGACGCTAACGCCAGCTATACTTATTTTTTGGTAGGACAGAGCGGTAGTTTGGGGTTGGTTAACATTACCGATGATTTAGTTGCACCAGCTTCGGGTAAGGCCAAAATCCGTTTTGTAAATGCGGCATCTAATGTAAACGCTGCTAATTTAAATTTAGGCAGCAGTACAGTAGCATCAGGCGTTGCTTTTAAAGGTGTATCGTCGTCTATCGAGGTTAGTGCCGGTTCGTACGTATTAACGGTAAGCGGTACTCCTTTTATATCGTCGGCGCTAAATACAACGTTTGAGAGCGGTAAGATTTACACAGTATATGCTAAAGGTTTAGCGTATGCCACAGGTAACTCTGCCCTTAGCGTAGGCGTTTTTACCAATAAATAATTATGGCTTAGATGAGCAGCATATGATGGTTAAGATGCTGGACATGAGAAAACTGGTTCAAAATATTTTAATTTAGTGTTGATAGTTTTATTTTTTTGAAATATATTTGCAGTCCGAAAAATAAAAAGACAATTAGCTAAAAAATGGCAAATCATAAATCAGCAATTAAAAGAATCCGGGCCAACGCTGCGAAGCGTCTGCGTAACAGATATCAGGCTAAAACCACCAGAAACGCTATCAAGAAATTAAGAGGCTCAACTTCTAAAGCTGAGGCAGCCCCTTTACTGACTACAGTAATTTCAATGCTTGACCGTTTAGCCAAGAAAAACGTAATACACAAAAACAAAGCTTCAAACAATAAGTCAAAGCTGACTAAGTTTGTAAACGGCTTACAATAATATTTTCATTTTTTGAAAGTAAAAGGCTGCATGTATGTGCAGCCTTTTTGTTTTACAGCTATTTTTCAATAGTTTAAGGCCGTGGAAGTTTACGAAACCAAAATTAGTATTAAAGCCTGGGCCGAAGAAGACAGGCCGCGCGAAAAACTGAATAGCCAAGGCCGCCGTGCACTCAGCGATGCCGAGCTGATTGCCATTTTAATTGGCTCGGGCAGTCGTACAGAAACGGCCGTTGAGCTGAGCAAGCGCATACTGCATCATTACGAAAACGATTTGCAGCGGCTGGGTAAGGTTTCGGTAAGTGAGCTTTCAAAATTTAAAGGCATTGGTGAGGCTAAGGCCATTGCTATTATTGCTGCGCTTGAGCTGGGGCGGCGGCGTAACGAAACCGAGATTAAAGTACCCGAAACCATTACCGGCAGCCAGAGCGTTTATCAAGTACTGCGCCGCCATTTGGTAGATTTAAATCATGAAGAATTTTGGATACTGCTGTTAAGCCGCAGCTGTAAAATCATCGCCAAAGAACTCATTAGTAAAGGCGGGCTTTCGGGCACGGTAGCTGATCCTAAAATTATATTTAGTATTGCTTTGCAGCATCAGGCATCGTCTATCATTTTGGCGCACAATCATCCTTCGGGTAACTTAAAGCTAGCCAGCAAGATATTGATCTAACCCGCAAAATACATCAGGCCGGAAAAATACTGGATATTGGCGTGCTCGATCACCTGATTATTACCGACGGTGGGTTTTACAGTTTTGCTGATGAAGGCCTGCTGTAATAAAGCTCTCTATTTGAATACAAGGTAACCTTCTGTATTCAATAATGTCAAAGTCGCTTTTTAACACTGGTGGCTGTAGTTTTACTGCCTATATTGCCCTGCACTTCGCATCCCGCAATAGTTATAGTATAGGTGCCTTAGTTATCGGCGGTATAAAAACTAACTTTGGCCTTGCCATTTTTATCTGTACTAACACAAGGGCCAGTTTAATAGACCGGATGTCCGGTCATACCTACAATGGTTTCTAGGATTAATTGTTTAAGTAAATGCTACTAATTTAACCGTTACCCAATCCTTTAAATCAAAATCATATTTTTTAATAACCTTAGCGGGGTTGCCTGCCACAACCGAGTACGGCGGTACACTTTTAGTAACTACGGCATTGGCTGCCACAACACTATGCTTCCCCACGGTTACGCCCGATGTGATTACCGCATTGGCCGCTATCCAGCATTCATCTTCGATAATAATAGGCGCAGTTAATATTTTTTGAGCATGTATAGGCTGGCTTACATCACGGTATTCGTGATTAAGGGCGCTAACTACAATATTTTGTGCTAGTATAACATCATTACCAATAGTTACTGGCCCGATAATTACATTGCTCATACCTACCAAACTGTTGTTGCCGATAATTACATCGCCTACACCATTGTTGATGGTGCAAAAATCTTCAATAGTTGAATTTGTGCCCAACTCAAAACGGTTAAAGGGCAGTACATCAATGCGTGTACGGCTGCGGATGGTTGAACCTCTACCGCGTTTGTGTAAAAACGGGTTGAGGAAAAGCTTTACCCACAGCCGCGGTGCAGCGCCACCTTTGGGAATAAGCATACGATGGACCGTCTTTTTTAATGAAGGATTATTTTTGATCTGATCTTTGAACGACATTGGCTTTGCGTTATAAACTAACTATTACTGAATTATTGAAGGATGATTCTGGCCATCGTGTTTACGAATAGCTTTATCCCAGGCAGCGCTTTGGGTGCCTGCCAGGTAGCGGAAGATGCCACGAATAACGGCATAGTTCATCATACAGAAGTAGTAGGGGATGAACAGCGCCTTGACTTTGATCTCCCTGCGTTCCAGCAGCCAGCCGGTTAGTGCTGCTGTGTAAAAAACGACCTGCGTGGCCAGCAGCACCTGGTAAACCAGCGATGCATGGCCCTGAAGCACGATCACAGCGTTCAGGATCAAAGCCAAAATCATCAGAAAAGGAACTACGGTCCACCTCAGCACCCGGTGGCTGATGTACTGGAAAGATAAAAGTGGCTGCACCAAAGGGTTCAGCAGGCTTTTAAGCCAAACGATGGACTGCAAGCCGCCCGCTGCAATGCGAATCTTGCGTTTGAGCTCTTCTTTGACGTTGGCCGACGAGGTTTCGCTGGCGTAAGCCTCGGGCTCGTACACCACCCGGTAGCCTTTCTGGGCTACCAGCAGCGAGATCATAAAATCGTCCAGAATAGCGTTGGGCGATACCGGCTGGTAAAGCCCTGTGCGGATGCTGAAAAGCTCACCTGCAGCGCCTACAACCGAGTAGAGCTCCGAATCCCAGGCTTTAAGTTTCGACTCGTATTTCCAGTAAAAGCCCTCGCCGGCGGTAGCATCAGCTGTAGCCTCTACCATGACCCGCTTTTCGCCTGCTACGGCACCCACCTTAGCATCGGCATAATGGCGGCAGATGTTGAGCAGGGCATCCGGGTTGAGGAAGGTGTTGGCATCGGTAAACACGACTACCTCGGTGGTCACTGTGTCCATGGCACGGTGAACGGCTGCGATCTTGCCCCGGCGCTCGGGCGAGTGCAGCAGCCGGATCTGCGGATAAGCAGCCACCAGCTCGGGGGTACGGTCGGATGAGCCGTCGGTAACAAAAATCAGTTCGAGCTTGCCCTCGGGGTATTGCAGTTGCAGCGTGTTTGCAATCTTTTGGGTAATAAACCCTTCCTCATTGTAAGCGGCAATCACCAGGCTGCAAGCGGGGAGGGTGGCCTCGCTAATAGCCGGAACTATGGGCTTTCCCTTTAACATACGCTTGAGCTTAACCAGTGCAAACAGCAAAATGCCGTAACCGGCAAAAGCGTAAAAAACAATAAACAGGCTAAGCCAAAATAATATTTCCATAAATTAATTAAAGGGGTATCCTAAGTGAGTGCTGGTTTTGCTGTTGGTAAAGTTCCACCTGATGGCCTTAAACAACAGGCCTGCAAATCCTTTGTGGCCCTGCCGGGCATAACTGAGCAGATTGCGGGGGGTAACTACCGATAAAAAATACAGGTAAAACACCATAATAGTAAAGGCAGAAGGAGCATTACGCCGGATAAACAAAATACGGTTACGGTTCATAAAGTACTCCTTAAGTCCGCTCATCTTACCTACCGAAACTGATTCTTTATGATAGATCAGGGCTTTGGGCTCGAGCCATATTTCGTAGCCGGCACGCTTGATGTGGTCGTTCCAGTCCATCTCTTCGTAATACAAAAAGAAGTTTTCTGCCATCAGGCCTGCTTGATCCATGGCCTGGCGCCGCACCATCATGGCAGCGCCATGCACATAGCCGGTAGGGCCGGTGGTATGATCGTACTGGCCTTGATCCTGCTCAAACTGACCGATGCAGCGGTTGCGCATGGTATAGTAGTTCATGGGGGTAAAGCCGGCATACTGCAGCAGGTGGGGCTGATCGAAGTAGCGTATTTTAGGTGATACCATGCCCACCTTGGGATGCTTGTCTAAAACCGCCACCAGGGTTTCTACCAGTCCCGGGGTAAACTCGGTATCGTTGTTGATAAAGAACAGGTAGTGGCCTGAAGCGGCGGTGATACCTAAATTGTTTCCGCCTGCAAAACCCAGATTGACATCCGAGCGTATAAAGGTCACGTTAGGGTATTGGGTTTGCCACTGCGGTACCGGGTTTTGCTTACTGGCATTATCCACCACAATGATCTGAATAGCCGGATAGGTATTTGTTGACGCAATAGAGGCCAGCAACTGCTCAGTGACCTGATTTTGATTGTAGTTAACCGTAATGAGCGATACCTTTTTCATTGCGGGCGTTTACGAAAATGGTAGTATAAAGGTTGAGATGAATTAAGCACTTTAAATTGGCAAAGCAAAAAAATATACAAAAGGAGGTGCAACAACTGCCGCGTGTAGTTGAAAAGCAAATTAACATTGATCACAAATTAGATGAATTGCTTGCCCTGCTTGCCGATATTGACATTGATAATGCGAAAGTGCGCAGCGTTCAGCAACGGTTAAATCAGGTACTGCAAAAAAAGACATCTTATAAGCAGCCGTTAGATGCGTTTAAGCAAATTAATACAGCTGATAAAGTAAACCGGACCGAATTGTTGGATGAGTTTAGTGTATTGCTGGCCAATCATCAGGTTGATACCCGGATGTCGAAAAAATATTTGATGGGTGAGCGTTTGTCCAGGTTTTTTTTGATCATCATTAGCCTGGTATTGATTGTGCTGGGTTTTGCCATGATTGTGATGCCTGCGCCGCCCTATTTTGAGATGTTTACTGTCTTTTACTTTAATATACAGGATGGGATTACTTTGATGGACCTCATATCACTGTTAATTATACTTTCCGGAATATATCTGCTGGTGAGGTCTATTTACAAACCATTAAGAACAACGTAACGATGGCAACTGGTATATCAAAAAATATTTTACTGGTTGACGACAACCCGCTGTTTTTAAAAATATTATGTCAAGCGTTTACCGCAGCCGGATTTAATTGCCATGCTGCAAATTCGGGTGCCGAGGCGCTGGAGAGTTTGAAAACGTTTAGACCCGATGTTATCTTATCAGACTACGAAATGCCAGGTATGAACGGGCTCGAATTTAGACTTAATGTTTTGCAGACTGATGCTTTAAAGGAAATACCCTTTTTGTTTTTAACCGCACACGAAGATGAAGGCATTATGTATACGGGCCTTAATTTGCAGGCTATTGATTATGTACTTAAAACCACGCCATTTGATGTTATTGTAGCCAAACTGAATAACCTGTTGCATACCGTAAGCAAGCAGCGCGAAATTACTGAGAAAGAAATACGAAAAACGGTTGCTGCGCTTAATATTAAAACCGTGCCGGAAAACCCACCGCAAATAAAGGGCTTTAAGGTAGACTTTTGGCATCAGAGCTATCAAAATATACCAGGTGGAGATTTTATAGATTTTATCGATACCGATAATTACCTTTTCATAGTAATAGGTGATTTAATGGGTAAAAAATGGAAGGCCTGGTTTTATACGTTTACTTATTTAAGCTATATCAGGGCTGCCATCAGGTTTAGTGTAATCACCGCGAATACTTCATTAGCTAATACTTTGCAGCAAATTAACGCCGTAATATGGCAGGACGAAGGCTTGGCCAACATTTTATCAAGTGTTTCACTGGTGCGTATCGAAAAACAGACCGGGAGGGTCATCTATTCAGGTGCTGGTGATTTGCCTTTACTGCATTACCGGGCAGACATACAAAACCTTTTGCATGTAAAATCTACAGGTATGCTGTTGGGTGTATTGCCCGACGGGCTTTATACCGAGCAGGAGATTGTGATGGCTCATACAGATCAACTTTTTATCTTTACTGACGGCCTGATTGACATCAACAGCGGCGGACAGCAGAAAACAGATTATAACTATTTTGCCAACCAAATGGCTGATTACTTGCATGCAGGGCAAGCTTTTAATGATATTAAAAACAATTTGCAGCAGCAAGCAGTCGTTTTAACCGACGATAGTAGTATTATCTGCCTTCAAAAAATCTGATGAACATGCTCGAAATCATTAAAGAACAATCCGGATACATTATAGCTAAAGTTAACATTACTGAAGCTAACCTCAACCATTCTGATCAGTTTAAAACCGAACTGGTATCATTATTGAACAAAGAACAAAAGAATGTATGGCTTAGCTTGGAACAGGTTGCCTATGTTGATAGCTCATTTTTAGGCGCATTAGTAGCAGGTTTAAAACATGCTTTGGGTTCCGGAAACGACCTGATGTTGTTAGGTTTGCAAAAAGATGTTTACGATTTGCTTAAACTGATCAGATTAGACCAGGTTTTTAAAATATATGCCGATGAGCAAACTGCAAAAGCTGCTTTAACTCAATAGGAGATGGATACCAATCAGAGTTTCGAATTTGATAATCAGGCGGACAGCATCAGCAGCTTTAGTCGCCAAGTGCTCGAATGTTTAGTAAGCCATTTGGTAAATCACCATCATAATGGGCAGTTGTTATTTAAAGCCCGTTACATAATAGGCGAATTAATAAACAACGCCGTTAAGCATGCTGCCTGCGCTAAAACAGTTTTTACGCTTACTATCGAAAAGGACTGTTTAAGCATTGCCAAATTTGATGAAGGAAATAAGCTGGAGCTGATGAATAAAGCCGGTTACTTAAAAAACGGTGTACCCACACTTATTACCGCCGATGGTTTACATGAGCTGTATGTAACTAAGGAAAGTGACCAAGTGCTAAGCTTTTTTTGCCGCGAACCCCAGAATGACGAAATTACCATACAGCACCTGCACGAGCACATGGGGCTTTTAATTATTGCCAAAGCTGCCGACCGGTTTACTTATTGCTTTAACAACCCAGTGAATATTTTTCGGGCTACACTCAATTTAAATTAGCAGATTGTTCTAACCGTTGATTAAGCAGGTTAAGCAGGTCGGGCGATTTTTCGAAGTCAAATTTGCGGGCAAAGAAGTGTTCTGAGTTGATGATGTGCTCATGGTCGGCCATGGATAGCATTTTGGGGCTGGCTGCACCCGCCGGCCAATCCATGTAGCGAAGATTGTTGTTAACCAGTATTTTACAATGTGTGGAGTTGTATAAGATGGTTTGAAATATAAATTCATCGGGTGCCCAGGTAAAAGTGGTAAACCGCCTTAAACGATTGTTTTTTTGCCAGTAACTTACAATATGCCTTACACAAGCTACTGGAATGGTAAACCACTGCGAACGACCAACAGGCACTAACCCGCTCGGTACATTGCGCTTTGGCATTACCCGGTTTACCAGCTTTTGGGCAACGTAGCGCCCAGGAAATTTAAAATTGTTTAAATGATATTGCTCAACCCGTGGTAAGGCTTCCTGCCATTCGCTGTGCATTTTGGCGTAGCTCATAAACGCTTTGCCCTGATGGGCAGATAAATATTGGTGAAAAGCGGCTGGCGGCTGTAAAGGATAATCGGCTCCGCTGAGCAGGTTTAAGTAATCATAAGCCACTCCCGATGCTATTATTTCTTTAAAGCCATTAATGGTAGCTGTAACGATATTGCAGGCTCCCCAGGTAACCTTTACCCGCTTTTTAACAAAAATAACATTGGGCAGGCTGGCCAATCGGGCAAACTGGCTGAAATCGGTTTTTTTATCAAGGTGAATATATACAGCATCATCTTTATAAATCAGGCGTTTTACCAGGCTTTCGAGTTGGCTGGGGTTGTTATGCGCCAGTATCAAATGTGCTATTTTCATTTTATTTCATGTTAACCGAGTATAAAATACTGCAATAGATACTCGTAAATAATTAAGCCCTTTTACTTAAAAAACCAATCAAAAGTTTTAGGTAAACACTCATATAAGCGAGAGTGGTTATGCTTACATAAGTATTTTTAAGGCTTATTTTTTGTAGCGTATCAATATTTAGTTATTAAAGTAAAGCTTACTAAATATACTCGTTGGTTTTGGAGTGAAGCGAACTGATTGGAATTATAAGGAAATTATAAGGTGTAATTTTGCTGAATTATACCATTGCAGGTAACTACCATTGTTTAAATACGTAATAGCCTAATATCATAAAATTAGTACAGTGCCCGTATCAACGCAGTTTTCGGCTATTACATTATTAGTCACTCATTACAACCGCAGCCAGTCATTGCAAAGGCTCCTGCAAACATTTCAAAACCAGGGTATCGCGTTTGGTGATATTGTAGTGTCTGATGATGGCAGCAAGCTCGAGCATATTAACAAATTGCAGCAACTGTCTGTTCAATACAAATTTCGGTTGGTAACTACGCCCCAAAATAAAGGGTTAGGCAACAATATTAATAAGGGGCAGGACGCCGTAAATACGCCATATACCTTATATGTACAAGAGGATTTTGACCCCGCTGCTGGTTATGGTACTCATTTAAATGATGCACTTGGTATTATGAATGAGCGCGCTGATGTTGATATGGTGCGCTTTTATGCTTATTTCAAATACCCATATTTAAAGCCTTATCGTAACGGCTTTTCCGAAATGGCATTTAAGATATGGTATCCCGGATACCGCAAGTTTCATGTATACAGTGATCACCCGCATTTACGCCGTACATCTTTCTTTGAAAAATTTGGCCGCTATGCCGAAGGGATTAAAGGCGACCGTACGGAGTTTTTAATGAACCTTTCGTTCATCAAAAAGCAGGGTAAGGCAATGTTTTATGAAGATTATAAAGGCTTGTTTGATCAGATTAACTCGAACGACGAGCCCAGTACGATGAAACGCAGTGATTTACGGCAGAGCAATAACCCGGCTGTTGTATTAGGCCGGGCGCTGTACCGCAACGTTAAGCATACGTGGGAAGTACTTTTTTAATAGCCGAATAAATTTCGGCTACATTATTTGTCCAGGTGTGGGTAGCGGCAAACTTAATGCGCTCGTGTTGCAGGCGTTCGCTGTTTTCAGATAGTGCTTTATCAACCAGCCTAACATAATCCTCTTTGGTATCTCCCAAATAAACATGGCTGGCAAAGGTGCTCATTGCTTCGGTGCGGGTAGCCAGGGTAGGTTTACCCATAGCTAAATACTCATCAATTTTGCGCGGATAATTGCCAATGGTTACTTGGTTAACAATTTGCGGGTTGATGCAAACATCAAAGGCGCTGATGTAAGCTGGTAATAAGTCGGTGTTTTTAGCGCCTAAAAAATGGACATTAGGCATCCGGTGCAAATCACTTTTTTGAAATTCGCCATCCTCAGGACCAACCAACACGATATTGATATGCGGGCGCTGCTTAGCTAAATTTCTAATAATGTCCATATCCAGCCTGATGCTTTGCAGTGCCCCAACATAGCCTACAATGGGCTTAGGTATGTAGGCAATATCCAGCGGTGCCGGCTTTTGCTGATTGTAGCCGGTAAACGTATCTAGGTCACAACCCTGGCCTACATAAAAAGAGTTGGCATTATATTGTTTGCAATAATTAGCCAGGTAAGTAGAGTTAGCTACACAGATATCGCTTTTGGCAATCAGTTCGGGTTCCATTGTGGTGCCATGCGTTTTCCAGTAATCTACAGCCAGCATAAAATCTCGGGAATAGTAAATGCTGAGTGCAGGTTGTAGCATCTCCTTCAAATAAAAGCACCTGAACATATCATTGTCGTTAAACAATACATAGTCTTTAAAGCCCAATTGTTTAACCGCTTTTTTAATAGAACGGGCAAAGCGCTTATTGTTCACTTTGTTTAAAAAAGTGTAAACAGCGTTATGCTTCATCCAGTTAATAGATTCAATAATCTCGTCTGGGTAATAAGTCCACAGGTTTTTTTGCAGGTGTATCAAACCGTTGGTTTTGCCCTTAATTACCTCAAGCCTTGTTTTTACATTAGGTGAGTCTTTATGGCGCAGCAGGGTAATACGGTCTAGCGGCGAGTTTATATACAGTACTCTGTTGTGCTTGCTAAGCTCCAAGGCAATGTTTTTACAGTTACTGCCAATTTCGGTATCCCAGGGTTGCTGCCCAACAATAATGATGTCTTTATTTTGGATTAAAGCGTTGCTGCTCATATAACTTGTGGCAAAAGCGATGGTGTTTTTTCTAATTGCAGTTTTTCTTTTTGTTTAGCCTGGTCTAACCTGAAGGTAACTTCAATTAACGCTACTTCAAAATAAAAGAACACGTTTGATGGGTATTGTACCAAAGCTTCCTGCGGAAAGTTAGCAATATTATAAGCAAATACAATCAACGTCATGGCCAGGCAGTAAGTTTTAAGCTCAGGGTCTTTCATCTGATAGTAATTGTTGATACCTGTTTTCAGGATGACGAACATCATGAGACAAAAAAGGAACAAACCAATTGAGCCCTCCTCAACCGCTACCCTGATGTAACCGCTATCGGGTGGAAAGCTGGATAGAAATGATCCCGGCGCAAATTTCTTGCCCCAGTCGCCGGTGGAGCCTAAGCCGCCACCCATGGGATGGGTTAAAATGTAAGGTTGTATACGTTTCTGGTTGCGCTTGCGCAGAATATAAGAGTCGTCATTATTTGGCCTGAAAGCGGTTTGAAAACGCTGAATATTGGCATTGCCGGTAGGAATATTAATTAATACTACTAAAAATACGGCAGCAACACAGGTAAAAACTAATACAGGTTTGCTGTAGTTTAAAATGGCAAATAAAAGTAGCGCTGCGGGCAAAAGCACGTTGGCACCGCGCGTACCCGAAAATAACATCGATGTCATGTATAGCCCGGCACAAATCATCAGTGCTACCTTTTTCCAGGGTTTAAATTTACCGGCAATGATGCAGATACACAAAATGGTAGGCATCACCATGTTATAAGAAAACGATACCGGGTCTGAAAAAGTGGAGAATTTACGCCAGTGACCGGCAATAAAAAGCAAAGATGCAATAGCCGGATCAGAATGCAAATAAGCATTCTCTACGTCCGAAAAGCCGATGTATTCCTGCTTGTAAGCGTACAAAGCCGCAATAAGGCTCATAAACAGCCATAGCTTGAGCAGGGTGCGTATATAACTTACCGAGCGTATAGTGTATAAGTGAACAAAATAACCTAACAGTACAATCGCCACCGTACGTATAGTAAAAACCCAGGCTAAACGCGATTCGGCGAAGGGGTTGCCAAACTCGAGCAAGTTATAGCCCAGCCAAATCAGCAATACTTTAGTAATAGGGCTTTTAAAATATGCCCAGTTGTTATCATTGCGCTTAATCCGGATGGCTAACCCTAACAACAATAGGGCTTGCAAGCCATCCATTAAGGTGCCTATTGGGCCAGGTACACCAAGCCTTCCGAGCATGAACAGGAAGTAGGCCATAATGAGCTGCAAAATGATGCCAAACTTAGGATAGCTGACAATGCCATGCAGTAAGGGAAAAACACCAATAGCAACCAGCGTTAAAATGCCGAATGATGTTCCGTTGTAGGCCGTTCCAAGGCCTATAATTCCGGCAGCCACCATTAATATAGCAATACCGGCTGGCGCACTTAGCTTATCTACAAAGTAGAGCTTAGCAAGCCGCTTGCCCCAACTGGCTTTGGGTTTACTACCATTAACGATGACCTGGAACTCGCTCACTTACAAAAACAATATCTTGATAAAAAAGAAAAACGTACTTACAAAAGCGACTGCAATAGCCACCCAACGGGTAATCTGATCAATTTTAACCTGTACAGCCGGGTCGGGCTTGTTGTTGCGCAGTGCCTTCGGGGTAGGGTTTATTCTCATACTTACTTAGCGGTTGTAGGCTGCTGTGTACTGCGTGTAGCCACCGAATACTGGTTGGCCTTGCGCGCCTTAAGCAGCGAAAGTATCTGAAAGTAGATAAACTTTGGGATATTTACCAGCGATGCATAAATGCGCTTATCAGTTTCTGAGTTGACCAGCGAAAGGTAAAAGCCCAATACAAATAAGCCAAAGCCTGTCGCCCAAAGCGCCACTGCTGTCCAGCTTACCAGCACATTAACCGCCATACAAAGCACCGAGAGTATCAAAAAGATAAACAGTGGTGGCCGCAACAGCACCAGGCCGAACAAAAACTGGTTTAAGCTGAAGTTTTTTACCGACTGTAGCAGCAAAGTAAAACCATATTTAAAATATTTGAACCAGGTGTTAATCCAGCGGGCACGCTGTTTAACCAATTGCTCAGAGTGCGTAGTCTTTTCATCATACACAATGGCCTCGCCGCTAAAGGCAATGCGCTTGTTTTGGCTTAAAATAGCCGCCTGTAATACTTTGTCAAAACCTGCCCCGCTTACATCCCTACCACCCAGGCAATCTACATAAAGCTTGGTGGTAAAAGCCATACCCGAGCCTGCCAGGGTAGCTGATGAACCGGCTCCAAAAAGCAGCTGGCCATCATAAAAGTGATAGTAGATATCACGGGCGGCATCTAAACAGGCATAGGTGGTGTCCAGATTCTTGGCTTCTCTAACGCCTTGCACCGCCTCAAAGCCTTGGTCAAAGCGTTTATTCAGTTCGTTCAGGTACTCAGGATGGGCCAGGTTATCGCTGTCGATGATGGTAAGCCGCTCGTGTGCACGCTTAAAGTGGTTAATGGCATAAAAGTGCGAACGTACGTTGCCGGCCAGGGTTTGCTCGGGGCGCAGAATGATGACCCGCTCGTCATCAAAGTGAAGCCCGCTGACGTCGCATTTATCAGCCACTACATAAATCAGGTAGTTGCTGTAGTTAAGGGCCAGCAGTGAGTTTACCACCTCGGGTATGGCCGTTGCCCATTCGTAGGCCGTGACAATGATGGCGTAGTCGGCCTGCACAGGTGCAGCAGTCGTGGTAACTCTCCGTTTATGTCGTATGCTGTAGATGGCTAACAGCAGCAGGGGCAGCACCAGGTTATACCCAATCAGCACCTGAAACGCTATCGACATTATCTTGATGATTTGCATCTTTTTACTCTTCTATTCCTGATGGTTAAGCCAGCTCTTCGGCTGGTAACTGTTTAGGGTCCGTTTCATTAAGTATCCAACCCATATACTGGCCCGGCAAACTCTTTAAATAACTTACTTGTGCTTTATGATATTCTTTAAGACCTTTACCCGCTTTGAATACTGTTACTATTTTATCGGCCACGGTAACCCACTCTTTTGATTTGTTAAGTGTATTAAGCCCAGGTGCTTCAACAATAATAATGTCGAATATAGTTTTTAAATAATCAAATTTCTGCCTGATTTCGTGTTCTGATGCAATTTGCATCAGCGAACCATCGTTGCCGCGATTACCCAAAACGCTTATTTTAGAAACAGAAGTAATCTGGTCTGCCTGTATCTGTCCGCTTAAAAAGTCTTCAAGATAAGCGTTGGGTTTTACGGCCTTGGTAATGTCGGGTGAGGTAAAGTCACCATCAATCAGTAATACTTTTTTGTTGATGAACGAGTAGGCGTAAGCCAAATTTAAAGTTAAAAACGTTTTGCCTTCGCCTTGCACCAAGCTGTTTATGAGTAATATTTTATCGTTTTTTAAATCAGTGTCTATCTCATACCGGATAGACTGCATCAGATTTTTAAACTGACGTTCGTCTTCATTACTGTGAGTGTCTGTCCAGATCTGGCGCAAGTCTAACGTTGATCCGTTTAACTTGTGCAAATACCCCAGTACATCAGTTTTAGTGG
Organism: Mucilaginibacter sp. CSA2-8R; assembly: GCF_038806765.1. NCBI lineage: Bacteria > Pseudomonadati > Bacteroidota > Sphingobacteriia > Sphingobacteriales > Sphingobacteriaceae > Mucilaginibacter > Mucilaginibacter sp. CSA2-8R. The sequence goes on from NZ_CP152389.1 coordinate 490,280, forward strand.
CGTTAGCCAAGTCTGCAGGCGTTTTAACCGAGCTGTCAAAGTAAAATAGAATAAAAAATACTACAATACAGAATATAAAACTTACCACGCCGGATATGATTACCAATAGCATTTTTTTAGATGGCTGGGCGCCGCCCGGCATGGCCATCTCCGATTGTTTAAGATGCACGAGGGTATTAGAGTCAAAACGGCTTTGGTTGTATTTATACAATACCTCCAGGTATTCATCGCGGGCCAACTGAATGGCACTTTCCTGGGCTTGTACTATAGCTTCATGAGGCACCAGTCCGGTAAGGCGCTGGTTTATCATGCCAATCTCGTTGCGGATAGAACCGGTGCTGTTTTTAGCCAGGTCATATTGCACCTGCAAGGCAAGCTTTTGCTGTATCAGGCTTTGTTTGGCTACCATCGGGTTGTTAATGTACTTATCAGATGCCTGCCCGATCTGGGTGCTCAGCACACGGTTGAGCGAATCAATACGCGCGGTATACCCAGGTTTAAATCCGCTTTGTACATACTCGTTATTCAAAGCTTCGAGCTGCGATTGCGTGCCCGCCAGATTTTGATTAATGCGCACCATCGAGCTTTCGGCGTATTTACGGTCGGCCGGGTTAAACTGGTTGTCAATATCATTAAGCGCTGCTTTATAGGCAATAGCGTCTTTTTCGTTTTGCTGCAGGCGAGTTTCAAAATCTGAAAGCTGTGCATACAGTGATTTAGACTGCTCGGTTAGGCTTAGTACCCGGTTTTTGATCTTGTAATCTTTAAGCTTATTCAGTAGTTTTTGCAGCGTATCATTTTTGGCTTTAACCAATTCGCTGTAAAAGGTTACTGAACGTTGCTGGTTACCTTTTATCAGGGTAGCATAATAATTAATAAACTCTTCGCAAAGGCTGTTTACTGCCAGTGCTGATAGGTCGGGGTTATCCGATTCAAACTGCACATACAGATAATCACTGTTGTCTGACCGGTATACCGATAGTTTTTGCAACAACGACTGGTCATCATATTTCATCGACACCAACAGGTCATGCAGGCCGCGCTGGTCGGCATTAAACAACGATAATGACTCGTGGTTCTGGTAAAGTTTATTGTACACCTCCAGGGCATGCGCCTTAGCACTGGTGCCCAGGCTGCTAAAAAGCTTACTGGGTTTGCGATAAGGTGTAGCCGATGTAAGATCGTGCATCATCAGCTTATACGATAGCTGGTCTACCACCTTTTTAGACTTGATCATCGCTAACAGGTTATTAAACTCCTGCTGTATCCGCGTATCCTGCAGTACTGCATTAGCTGCTGACGAACCAACGCCCTGTTGTGTTTGGTCAACAATACCGGTAGACATTAGCGTTGAAGACAAATAAGTATCAGGCTGATTACGTACCAGGAAATAAGTAACAATCACTGCTACAATAGGTACAATAATTAGCGTGTACTTGTGTCGTGATAATACTTTAATGAAGCTACTTAAATCCATTACTTTATATTTTCAAGTTTGTCGCCAATAATTTCTTCCAAGTCAGCTTTAGCCATAAAAAGATCGGCCTCGGCCGTAATTTTAGTTTGAATTTGCTGGGTGTGCGAAATCCGGGCTTTGTTATAAGAGTCTAATGTTTCTTCGCCTTTTTGAAACTTGTATTTAACATCGCGCATTACATTATCAGCATCGCTGGCTGCCTGCATTTGCAACTTTAGTGAGGCTACCTTTTGCAAATAGGTGTAGTAACGCTTTTTTACCTGTGTGGTTAAGGTAATCATCGATTCCTGGATGTCGTTATTAGCAATAATTAGTTCTTGTTTAGCTTGCTTTACAGCATAAGGTTTTTGCAGATACGAGCCTAAGTTAAAAAATACACCAAACTGAGTGCCTTTAAATAAGCCTGTACGACTGCCAACCAAATCTGTACTTCCGGTAGTTTGTAAGGCGTTTAGGTTAAACGTGCTATTGGGCTGATAAACGTACGAAAACGTTAAGGCATCCAGGTAAGATAACCTGGCCCGGCTGATGTTGCCCTGGGCGATATTGACACGGTTACTTAAAGATTTAACGCGCGGTTGGTTAACCTTAGCAGCATCAATAAGCTTGGCCAGATAAGGCTCTGAAATCTCGGTAATCAGGGTGTTTTGGGCTTTCAGCCTTTGAGGTGCTGTAAGGCATAAAAGCAGCACGAGCGACATAAGCGAATACAATCTGTTCATTAATTGAGGGTATGGGCAAGTTAAAAGTACGTTAGCATTAAAAAGGCTAACGTGTTAATGCGTCTTTATACGGCAATATTCGCTGTGCTGTTTACACTAATGAAAAAAAATTTCTTTGGTGACTATGCTTTTCGAAAACAAAAGAATTTTTAGAACCTGTTAAGCGTATCAATCACTGTTTTTATTTGTGCCGGGGTATGCCAGTAAGAGCACGGTAAGCTTAGTGTGGTACGGTGTATTTCTTCGGCAATAGGATAACTTTGGTTCTGTAATACAGGCTGCAATGCTTTTTGCTGATGTGGCGGCACCGGGTAATGAATTTCTGTACCAATACCTTTTTCCAGTAAATAGACTTTCAACCGGTCGCGTTCGGGGTGCCTAATGTTAAAAATGTGATAAACATCTTTATAGTCATCATCAACTACAGGTAAGATGAAATTTGCGTTTAAATGTTGGAGATATAACCCGGCTAATTGGCGCTTATGGTTATTGATAGCATCTAAAGCTTCGAGCTTGGTACTTAAAAAAGCCGCCTGTAATTCATCCAGCCGCGAGTTGATGCCAATACGCTCGTTGTAATATTTTTTTTCGGAACCGTAATTGCGCATCTGGCGCACTACAGTTTCTAATGCCGGGTTATTGGTGGTAAGAGCTCCGGCATCACCCAGGGCTCCTAAGTTTTTGGTGGGGTAAAAACTAAAAGCACCAAACTCGCCAAAAGTACCGGCTTTTTGCCCCTTAAAAGTAGCACCATGTGCCTGTGCACAATCTTCAATCAGGAGTAGGTTATGTTTTTCCTTAACGCGCATAATCGCATCCATTGCGCAGCATTTGCCATACAAATGAACTACCATAATAGCCTTGGTGCGCGGCGTAATGGCATCCTCAATTAATAGCGGATCAATATTGTATGTTCTGATGTCAGGCTCAACCAATACCGGCGTAAGGTTGTTGTTTAAAATAGCCAGTATAGTAGCAATGTAGGTGTTTGAGGGTACAATAACTTCACTTCCCGGCTCAAAGTTATAGGGCTTTAGGGCCATGGTCAAAGCATCCAGTCCGTTAGCAACGCCTATGCAATGGGCCGAATTATTCCAGGCGGCAAACTGCAGTTCAAAGCGTTTAACACTTTCTCCTAAAATATACCAGCCAGAATTTAAAAAGTCATCAAACTGCTGTTTAAAGCGCTCGGTAAACGGGCGGTTTAATTCAAGCAGATTTTCATAAGCTATCATTTAATAAAGGATAGGGATCAAAAATATAATCAGCAGCATCAAACGGTGTAGAGGCTAAAACCAATAAAATGGCATCGGCGCTAAAATTGGTCATCATGTGCCAGTCTTTGGTTTCCAGGATGAGGCATTTGCGGGGTTCATCAAGTTCTATATGTTCCAAAGAAATGCCATCGTGGTTAATGATGGTGCAGCTTCCTTTAATGCAAATAGCAGCCTGGATTGTTTTATGATGCCGGTGACCGCCCCGGGCCGAATTATCAACACCATAGATGTAAAATAAACGCTTTATATCAAAAGGGATAGCACTATCCAATACGGTTAAGTTGCCGCGATGGTCGCTAAAAGTAGGTATATCAATTATATATGCCATTCAGTAAAGTCATCAAAAATCTATTGTTAATATTGGTCAAGCGCATTTAGCAAACTTGTACTTTTTTCCAGGTTCACTTTGCGGGTAAACAGATCATCTGTGTTTTTTAGTTTTTCTAAATCATCCAAGGTCAGTACTTTGGGATGTGTTCCACCGCCCGACCAGTCAATGTAACGATAATCGTTATTCACCAGCTCATTTTTATAAGGCGAATTCATGAGTATGGTCTGGAACACAAATTCGTCGCTGGCCCAGGTATGCTTCAAGTAGCGTTCTAACCGCGGGTTTTGCTCAACATAATTTGCAACATACATAGCTCTGGATGGTGTGAGCATCCAAAACATAGCTTTGCCATAGGGCACCAGGTTATACGGAATCTTACGGGCAGGAGTAAGCCAGTTAACCAATTGTGCTAAGCGGTCTTTTCCCTTAAATTTGTAATTGGTAAAGTGGTATCGTGTAAAACGTGGAATTGCTTCACGCCATTCTTTGTAAACATCTTTGTATTCAATAAACTGCTTTCCGCGGTTGCGCTCAAAAAAATCGAGTATATATTGGGCCGATTTGATGGGGTAGTCTTGTCCGCTTAAAAAGTTTATGTAATCATATTCAATACCGGATGCTGTAATTTCCCTTATACAATTAAAGGTGGCTTTGATGGTATTGTATCCGGCCCAGCGTACGTCTTCGCGGGTGTTGATGAAATAAACGTTCGGGTATTTTCGCAGATACAAATAAGGATGAATACTGAATTTTTTATCGACGTGGATATAAAAATCAATTTGCGGATGTTGTAATTTAACAATTAAGCGTTCGGTAAGCAGTGGACTGGTATAGGTTAAAATAAGATTCGCAATTTTCATATCATCATACTCCATGTGTGCCGGGCACAGCTACGCTTTAAGTGTGTAAACTTAGCCGGTCAAATCAAATACTGCAATCAACAATATTCTCAAAACGGCCATTGGGCATTATTACGGGCCAAAATCAATTCGGTTCTAATAAAAACGTATCATTTTTGTTTATTTAACAAATGCCTTACATTAGCTACGTTACTGCAAAAGGATGAAAAATAAAAAGGCACCGCATATAGCTGTAGCTATTGATTGTATTGTGTTCGGCTTTGACGGAACTGATTTGAAGCTGTTGCTTATACAACGGGGCTTTAATCCGGAGTTACATAAATGGAGCCTGATGGGTGGCTACGTAAACCCTGAAGAAAGTGTGGACGATGCCTCCGTTCGTATTTTGCATCAGCTAACCGGTTTGCAGGGCGTATACCTGGAGCAACTGCATGCCTTTGGCGCTGTAAAGCGCGATACCACCGAGCGTACGGTGAGTATTGCCTATTTTGCTTTAATTGATATTGCCCGTTACAAGCAGCAGCTAAGTGCCGATTACCATGCCGAGTGGTTCCCGATCCGTAATTTTCCGTCGCTGATTTTTGATCATAACGAGATGGTAGAACTGGCCAAAAAACGCCTGCAGTACAAGGCGGCGTTGCACCCGGTAGTATTTGAACTGCTGCCGCAAAAATTTACCCTGCCGCAAATTCAAAGCATGTATGATGCGGTCTATGAAATCAGCTTTGACAAGCGTAATTTTAGCCGCAAGCTGCTTTCAACCGATTTGCTCATCAAACTGGATGAAAAAGACAAACTCGGCTCAAAAAAAGGGGCTTTTTATTATACGCTGAATAAGGATAAGTATAAAGAGAACCTGTATAAAATATTCAGTTTAATTATCACACCTGATAACCTTCAATTTTTATAATTTAATTTTTTGTTGTAAAGTATAAGAAACATACTTTTACATTCTATTAAATGTCAAAACTACAATTAATAGCTAACCATGACTGATAAACCCCAATATGTAATTGGTGTTGACTATGGATCCGACTCTGTGCGTTCGGTAATTGTCAATGCCGCTGATGGTAAAGAATTAGCTACTTCAGTTTTTTATTATCCCCGCTGGCAAAAGCAATTGTACTGCAACGCCGCCCAAAATCAATTCAGGCAGCACCCGCTCGATTATATCGAAGGGCTGGAACATACCATTAAAGCTTGTATTGCCAAAGCCGGACCGGAAGTGGCTGCGCAGATTAAAGCCATAGCGGTTGATACCACCGGCTCAACCCCGGTAGCGGTTGATAAACAAGGCGTACCTTTAGCTTTATTACCCGAATTTTCAGAACATCCTGGAGCCATGTTTGTGCTTTGGAAAGATCATACCTCAGTACAGGAAGCTGCCGAAATTAACGAGCACGCCACCAAATTTGATACCAATTACCTGCAATATGTAGGCGGCATTTACTCATCCGAGTGGTTTTGGGCAAAGCTGCTGCACATCCTCCGTACCGACGAGAAAGTACGTGATGCCGTTTACTCCTGGGTAGAGCATTGCGACTGGGTTCCGTTTTTACTGACTGGTGGTACCGACGCTAACAAAATTATGCGCGGCCGCTGCTCGGCAGGGCACAAAGCCCTTTGGGCCGAAGAGTTTGGCGGTTTGCCGCCTGATGAGTTTTTCTCCTCATTAGACCCGCTGCTGAAAGGCTTTACCGAACGTTTATATAAAGACACTTATACTTCTGATGTGTCAGCAGGAAACTTATCGGCCGAGTGGGCTAGCCGTTTAGGTTTGTCAACTGATGTGCTGGTTGGCGTAGGCGCTTTTGATGCGCACATGGGGGCCGTTGGTGGCCAGATTGAGCCTTACCACCTGAGTAAGGTAATGGGTACTTCTACCTGCGATATCCTGGTAGCACCTAACCGCGACATGGACGGTAAACTGGTAAAGGGTATTTGCGGACAGGTTGATGGTTCGGTTATCCCGGGTATGGCCGGTTTAGAGGCTGGGCAATCTGCCTTTGGCGATACTTATGCCTGGTTTAAAAACCTGGTAGCCTGGCCGGTGCAAAATCTCATGGCCGGTTCTAAAGTGATTGATGAGCAAACTGCAGGTGCATTGCAGGAAGAAATGATAGGTCGTATCATCCCTGAGCTGAGCAAGCAAGCTGCAGCTTTACCGCTGGATGAAAAAGCAGAGTTGGCTACCGATTGGTTTAACGGCCGCCGCACGCCTGATGCTAATCAATTGTTAAAAGGAACCATTACTGGTTTAGGTTTGGGCAGCGATGCGCCACGCGTATTCCGTGCCCTGGCCGAGGCTACCTGCTTTGGCGCCCGCAGCATTGTAGAGCGTTTCAGAAGCGAAGGTGTACCGGTAGAAGCCATTATTGGTATTGGTGGTGTGGCTAAAAAATCACCTTACATTATGCAAATGATGGCCGATGTATTGCAGATGCCTATCCGCATACACCAGTTTGAACATACCTGTGCTTTAGGTGCAGCCATGTTTGCCGCTACCGTTGCCGGTGTTTACCCTAAAGTAGAGGAAGCAATGACTGCTATGGGTGGTGGTTTTGACGTAGAGTATTCACCTAACGCAGCTAATACCGAGTTTTATAACAAACGCTACCAGCAATATCAAAAACTAGGTGCTTTTACCGAAACTACTGTTTAAACCCAAACTACGATGTACGAACATATTCAGCAGGCCGCTTACGAGGCCAATATGGAACTGCCTAAGCTGGGCCTAGTTATTTTTACCTTCGGTAACGTTAGCGCAGCCGACCATAACTTAGGTGTATTTGCCATTAAACCCAGCGGCGTGCCTTACGAAGACCTTTCGCCCGAAAAAATGGTGATTGTTGACTTTGAGGGTAAAACCGTGCAAGGCGACTTAAGACCGTCATCAGATACTAAAACCCATGCCGTGCTATATAAAAACTGGCCGGGCATAGGCGGTGTATGTCATACCCACTCTACCTACGGTACAGCCTGGGCGCAATCACAACGTGATATTCCAATTTTCGGCACTACACATGCCGATTACAATACCGTAGATATCCCGTGTGCGCCGCCAATGATTGATGAGTACATTAAAGGCGACTACGAATATCAAACCGGTTTCCAAATTATGGATGTGTTCCGTGACAAAGGTTTAGATTATAAAGAGGTGGAGATGGTGTTGGTGGGTAACCATGCACCATTTAGCTGGGGCAAAACAGCAGCTAAAGCCGTGCATAACAGTGCGGTACTTGAAGCTATTGCTAAAATGGCATTACTTACCGAGCAAATTAACCCGCAGGCACCGCGTCTTAAAGATGCACTAATCCGCAAACACTACGAACGCAAACACGGACCGGATTCGTATTACGGGCAGAGTTAGTTGATAGGTTGATAAGTGAGTAGTTAGATAGGTTTTAAGCATTATAACCTATTCGATTATTCATTTAATTTCATCTTCAACTACTTAACCAATCAACAATTTAACTAATCAACTAAAATGATAAATTTAAAAGAACTTGAAGTCTGGTTTGTAACCGGTAGTCAGGATTTATATGGCGAGGAAACCTTAAAGCAGGTTGCTGAACACTCGCAAGAGATTGCCCGCGGTTTGGATGGTATGGCCGATGTACCGGTGAAAGTTGTGTTTAAACCTACCGTAAAATCGTCAGAAGAAATTTATAGCCTGGTACAGCAAGCTAACGTAGCTACAGATTGTATCGGTTTAATTACCTGGATGCATACATTTTCGCCTGCTAAAATGTGGATCCGCGGATTGAGCATTCTTAAAAAGCCAATCCTGCACTTACATACGCAATACAACAGCCAGATTCCATGGTCGAGTATTGATATGGATTTCATGAACCTGAACCAAAGCGCCCACGGCGACCGCGAGTTCGGTTTTATGGCATCGCGTATGCGTTTACGCCGTAAAGTGGTTGTAGGTCACTGGCAAGAAAAAGAAGTAGCTGAGCAAATTGGTGTTTGGGCACGTGCTGCCGCCGGATGGCATGATTGGCAAGGTGCTAAATTTGCCCGCTTTGGTGATAACATGCGCTATGTTGCCGTAACTGACGGCGATAAAGTGGAGGCCGAATTGCAATTTGGTTTCTCTGTAAACACTTACGGTATCGGCGATTTAGTACAAGTGATTAACGCACTCGATTACTCTTTAATTGACCAGCAAATTGCCGAATATCACGATTTGTATGATGTAATGCCATCACTGCAAAAAGGTGGTGATCAGCATCAATCATTAATTGAGGCTGCTAAAATTGAGGTAGGTTTACGTACCTTCTTAAAACAAGGTGGCTTTAAAGGCTTTAGCGATACGTTTGAAGATTTGCACGGTATGGTACAATTACCAGGCATTGGTGCTCAGCGCTTAATGGCCGAAGGTTATGGCTTTGCCGGCGAAGGCGATTGGAAAACCGCTGCCTTGGTACGTGCCATGAAAGTAATGGGAGCTGGTTTGCCGGGCGGTAATGCCTTTATGGAAGATTATACTTACCATTTTGACGGCAACAACTCTATGGTATTGGGTTCGCACATGCTGGAGGTTGATCCGGCTATTGCTACCGGTAAACCAAAAGTTGAAGTACATCCGTTAGGTATTGGCGGTAAAGCCGACCCTGTACGTTTAGTATTTAACGTAGGTGGCGGTGCAGCATTAAATGCATCTATTGTGGATATGGGTAACCGTTTCCGCATGATTGTAAACGAAGTAGAAGCCGTTGAGCCGACTAACGAATTGCCTAACTTACCGGTAGCCCGTGTGTTATGGAAACCATATCCGGATATGAAAACCGGTTGTGCCGCCTGGATTCAGGCTGGTGGTGCACACCATACCTGTTACAGCCAAAACTTAACTGATGAGCATTTACATGCTTTTGCCGAAATGGCGGGTATTGAGTATTTGCTGATTGGCAAAGAAACCAAGCTACGCGAATTTCAGAAAGAAATTGCATGGAATGATGCTTACTACAAGCTGATAAAATAATCAGACACAGTTCTAAATAACAAAAGCCATCGTTTTTAAAAAGACGGTGGCTTTTTTGCTGACGAAAAATTATGATAGCGCTGTAACCAATCTTAAACATGTCGCGTCTTATCCATACAAACAATCCAATATCATGAAATCATTAGCTACCATTTTAATCATAACCGCACTAAGTGCCGGCGTAAATAAATCTTCTTTCGCAGTTCCTGTTTCTGTATCAGTTGCCGGCGACAGAACAGAAATTCAGGACCGCCATTTGTCGGGCTTTTCATCTATAGATGTTTCCGGTTCTTTTGATGTGTTTATCACACAAGGAAGCACCGAGTCGGTAAAAGTGGAAGCAGAGCGTGGCGATTTGGATAAGATTGTTACCGAAGTAAAAAACGGCGTATTGCATATTGATAACAAGCGCTCTATGGGCGGCATGAGTTGGGATTGGGGTAACAGAAAAAGAATAGTAAGGGTAGTAGTGCGAAACGTGAATGCCGTTAATGTGAATGGCTCCGGTGATGTGGCTTTTAGTGAGGGACTGCGCACGCAATCACTGTCACTAATGGTAAGAGGTTCGGGCGATGTTGAAGGTCGTATAGAGGCTGAAAATCTGGAGTGCGGTATCTCAGGCTCGGGCGATGTAGCTTTGAGCGGCCGCGCCGATAATATTAGCGTAAAGGCATCCGGCTCCGGCGATTTTGATGCCCGCAAATTGCAATCTGTGAATGCGGCTGTAAAATTAAGCGGGTCGGGCGATGCAGTTGTCAATGCCAGCCAGCGAGTAGATGCTAAGGTATCAGGTTCTGGTGATATCCGGTATACCGGAGCTGCCAAACAAGTATCCACTTCCAAATCCGGCAGCGGCGATATCGGTAGGTTGTAGTATTACACCAATAAAAGTTTATTGATGCTTAAAGGGTGCCAGGTTATGGCGCCCTTTGTTTTTGATGCCCTTGTTATCAAAAAAATGCGTATGATGTGCTTTACAAAACATCGGCAGTTTGAAGCAATCACACCCTTGTTTATAGCAGTTGCTTGATTTTATTTAAGAGGTATATTTTAATGAAAACAAAAAACGCCGGTGCTGCAAACAGCGCCGGCGTTAAAAATTATAAAAACTTTATCGTCAATTATTGCTGACCGCCAAGCACATTGCCAAACTTAGCTTCGTAGCCTTTAAACTGTGCGCTTAGCTTATTAAACAATGCTGTTTGTTTATGGATGGTGGTATACTCCATTAATCCGTTTAAAACGTACATTCCTAATTGAACATCGCGCTGGTTCAGTTCACCACCGCCATTTTGCATAATTTTATAGTTGTAATCAAGCAGGTTGGTAACAAAATCATCCAGTTGGTTAGTCCACTTCACAGCCAGTGCGGTTTGATTTAAATTGTATGCATTGTTGGTTAAATAAAACTTACGCAAAGCAATTTCACTATAAGGAATTTCATCCGGCATTACCTCAGCATAACGGTTCAGCGCCTTAATAGCTAAATCCTGGTGCCCTTCTTTAGTCAGGTTGGCAATTAATGAGTTAAACTGCTTCTGAATAATAGGTAAAAACATCGTAACCGATTCATGATCTAAATATTTGGCATTTTTCATGTTGCCCCATTTAAACTTGGTCATCATGTTGTTATACATTACCAAAGTATTCATTGGGTCAGGGGCATTTTGAGCGGTATCTGGTTTTAATGGCTGCAGGTGGTAAGCAAAACCTTCATCATGTAAATATTTATCCAAGCCCATCATGTTTTCGCTGCCTACGGTAATGGCAAAATAAACAGGGCGTTTCCAGTTATTGTGCGACAAAATGTCTATTAAAGCCAGGTTGTCTTTAGTGACATAATTTGAGTTCATCTTCCAGGTAATGGCTGGTACAATGTCGGCTTTTTGATTGGCCGATACTGTGCCCGAACTAATCACGTCCTCTGGGTTAACTGTAATCTTGAAGTTTTTGGTAGGCAGATAGTTCTGTGATAAACCACTTTCATATTGAACTTTAGTGTCTGGGTTGTCAGAGGTGATAAAATCAAATACCTCTTTAAGTTCTGTGGTATCTTTAACATTCATCTGCTCGTTCCAGTATATAATATCGCGTACACCCGATGCAAACTTATTGTTAGGCATGGTAATAGGCAACGGCTCCGAATCATTCATCTTTTGTTTCATTTGGCGGATGTACCAATCAGTACCCAGCAAACTTAAGTTTACAATACGAACGTCGGGGCGTATACCTTCCACTTCCTGGGCAAACCATAATGGGTAAGTGTCATTATCGCCATAAGTAAACAAAATAGCGTTCGGCGCGCAAGAGTTTAGGTAGTTGCTGGCCATATCGTGCGGCGTAAGCTTGGTAGAACGGTCATGGTCATCCCACTCCTGGTTAGCCATCAGTACAGGTGCTGCCAGCAAACAAACTACAGTGGCAATACCGGCGCCAACTTTTGGGCTAACTACCTTACGCAGTAAATCAGCAATAAACAATACGCCTAAGCCAATCCATATGGTAAATACGTAAAACGAACCGGCGTACGCATAATCACGTTCGCGTGGCTGTAACGGGTTTTGGTTAAGGTATAAAACAATAGCCAAACCGGTAAAGAAAAACAATACTGCTACCACACCGGCATCGCGCTTGCTGCGCTGAAAGTGATAGAATAAGCCCAATATGCCTATGATGAACGGCAGTGCAAATAAACGGTTATAGGCTTTACTCTGGGTTACCGTATAAGGCAGCGCTTTACCAAAGTTTAAACCGCTAATAAAGTTACCGTCGGTTCCGTTACTATTATTCTGACCATCCATGTCGTTGGTACGGCCCCAAAAATTCCATAGAAAATAACGGTTATACATTTGCTGTACCTGCCAGCTAAAGAAGAAACCCATATTATGCTTCATGGTCGGAACTTCGTCCTGGCTCATCTGCAGCCACTCGCGGTAAAATGCCGATTTATTAGGATCGTTATCAAATATGCGAGGGAATACCGTGTTATGATCGTAAGTAGTTTTAAGCTTTTTGCCAGCTATTTCGTATTTAGTATCACCACGGCGATACAACGTGCCACCCTCAGTCTGGTCAACCGGCTTGCCGTCAAAGTACTGGCCATACACCAATGGTGTTTCGCCGTACTGGTCGCGGTTCAGGTAGCTGTTTAAGGCAAAGGCATCCTGCGGGTCACTGTTGTTTAAATTAGTACCGGCTTTAGCACGTATTACAATCATCACAAACGAGCTGTAACCAAACAAAATAAACAGTGTGCAGATCAGCACCATGTTTAGCGAGTAGCGTTTTTCGCGTACTTTTAAAACATATTCTAAAAAGGCTAATACCGCACCGGCAGCAATAAAGCCCACTATGCCAGCACTAATGGTTAATGCCGCCACAAAAGCTGCTATGGCTGTAAATAAAGCTGCTTTTGATGTAGTTACTGAGTAGTACAAACCGGCAATTAAAGTAATAAGCACCAGTAAATAAAATACAATAGCGCCGCTGTTAAAGCTAAAGCCAAGGGTATTCACAAACAATAAATCGGCATAGGCAGCGCCTTTAACAGTAAACTGTATAATGCCCCAAAGCACCAAACCCAATACAACCACACCTAAAATAAAGCTCCAGATGGTGCCCGATGCAGTAACATTTTTTGAACGGCGAAAGTAAAAAATTAAAGCTGCAACCGGTATAACCAGTAAGTTTAGCAAGTGTATACCGATGGATAAGCCCATGATGTAGGCAATAAATACAATCCAGCGGTCGGCCTGCGGCTCATCAGCATGAGCATCAAATTTTAAAATAGCCCAGAATACAACAGCGGTACACAAAGACGATTGCGCATAAACCTCAGACTCAACTGCCGAAAACCAAAACGTATCTGAAAAAGTATAAGCCAATGCGCCTACCAAACCCGATCCTATAATTAAAATGAGATTGGTAGTATCCAGGTCTTCGGCTTTTTTAACCAATATTTTTTTGGCCAGCATGGTAATACTCCAAAACAAGAACAGTATAGTAGCGGCACTTGCCAGGGCCGAAGCCATGTTAGTCCAGAAAGCCACTTTAGTTACATCACCGAAAGAGAGTAATGAAAATGCTTTACCAATCATGGTAAACAACGGGGCACCTGGCTGGTGAGCTACTTGCAGACGGTAAATACAGGCAATAAATTCGCCGCAATCCCAAAAGCTGGTAGATGGTTCGAGTGTTAAGGTGTAAGTAATGGCGGCAATTAAAAAGGCCAGCCAGCCAAACAGGTTATTGATCTTAGAATAATTCATTGTTTATATTGAATACAATCTGTAGTTTACAAATTTTAAGCTGCCGAAATTAATAAATCTAAACGTAGGTTAGGTCAATAACTTATGGTTTAACATAATTTTAACTGATATTCTGTGACTTAGCCAGACCCGTAAAATTTTTTGAAAAATATTTTTGCTGGTTTCAAAATTCGTCTTACATTTGCATTCGATTTCGGAACGGAAACAGAACGAAAGAGGATTGTCCGATAGTATAAAGGTAGTACGACGGTTTTTGGTACCGTTTGTCTTGGTTCGAATCCAGGTCGGACAACAAATAAAAAATTCGAATTTCAGATATTGGAATTCGAATTTTTTGTTTTAGCGAATATCCAATCGTTATCGTAATAATGATTGGATAGGTGCAAGGGTGAACAGTAAGATTTAAGTTTAAGCATAAATCCGGATAATGGCTGGTGTAAAAACCGGGCTGTTAATCCGCCATACGTATTAAGAAGATGCCTTTACAGTTTAATCCGGTTAAATTGTTTTCGGGCTCAGGTACACAAGACCTGGCCACTAAGATAGCCAAAGTGTATGGTCGTGATTTAGGCGATCTTACTTTGTCGAAGTTTAGCGATGGCGAGTTTCAGCCTTATATCAACGAGTCGGTTAGGGGATGTGATGTGTTTTTTATACAATCAACCTACCCGCCAACTGATAACCTGATGGAACTGCTCATGATGATTGATGCCGCACGCCGTGCATCAGCCCATTATGTAACTGCCGTAATCCCGTATTTCGGTTTGGCACGTCAGGATCGTAAAGATAAACCACGTGTAGCTATCGGCGCCAAGCTGGTTGCCAATCTGCTTACCGCAGCAGGCGCTAACCGGGTAATGACGATGGATTTGCATGCTGCGCAGATACAAGGGTTTTTTGATATACCGGTAGATCACCTGGATGCTTCGATTATTTTTGTGCCTTACATTAAAAGTTTGGCGCTGCCTAATTTAACCATTGCTTCGCCGGATATGGGAGGCTCGTACCGGGCACGTACCTTTGCTAAGTTTTTTAATGCCGAGGTAGTAATTTGTGATAAACGCCGTAAGCGGGCCAACGAAATTGAAAGTATGACTGTGATTGGTGATGTTACCGGGCAGGACATTGTACTGATTGATGATATTTGTGATACTGCAGGCACATTGGCTAAAGCAGCAGGTTTAATTATGGAGCGTGGCGCTAACAGCGTACGTGCTGTATGTACTCACCCGCTTTTATCAGGTAAGGCTTACGAAACGATTGAGAATTCGGCTTTAACCGAGCTGATTGTTACAGATACCATTCCGTTAAAGCAAGAGTGCAGCAAGATAAAAGTTTTATCAACTGCCGAGTTGTTTGGTAAAGCCATTGCTAACGTAAATGAGCATGCTTCTATCAGTCAGTTATTTAGGATAGATTAACATTCGCCCAAATGGTTTAAACCCATTTAAGCGGAATAATATAAGAGCTTCACTCAAAAATCGGACAAACCGAATGAGGGTGGGAATAACAAAGAAAAATAATAAATAAAAAAATGAAATCAATTGCTATTAGCGGTTCTCCGAGAGAGAACGTAGGGAAACGCGACGCTAAAGAACTGCGTTACCAGGGCATGATCCCTGCAGTACTTTACGGTGGTGCTACACAAACCCACTTTGCAGTGTCCGCAGCTGATTTGAAACAGGTTGTTTATACACCCGATGTTCAATTCGTAGACTTAGACATTAACGGTACTACAGCTCAGGCTATCATTAAAGACATGCAGTTTCACCCGTTAACCGACGAAATTCTGCACGTTGACTTTTTACAGTTAGACGAGAACAAACCGGTAACTATCGAAATTCCAATCCGTTTAACCGGTACTTCTCCTGGTGTTAAAATGGGTGGTAAATTGGTACAAAAGCTGCGTAAATTGCGCGTTAAAGCTTTACCTGGTAACCACTTAGATAACATCGAAGTAAGCATCGAAGGTTTAGAAGTAGGTAAATCAGTTCGTGTACGCGACATCAGCGTTCCAAACCTGACTATCACTAACACTCCCGAAGATACTATCTTATCTATTACTACTTCTCGTGCACTGCGTCAGGCTGAGCAAGAAGCTGCAAAAGGTAAATAAGTTTAAAGCCTTTAAGGTAACCAATACAAAAAAGCCGCTCCTGGATTCAGAGAGCGGCTTTTTTTTTGTGCCGTTTTATGCAGGTGCTGATGAATAGGAGATAGGGGCTTGAGTGATTTTTGTCTAAGCTTGTCGTTAAAGGTTTTGCGTTTGTTAAGGTTGGATTATTAGCTTTGCATCTGCCTCTGCTTTTAATATCGAGGCAACACCGGTTTTTACCATATGAAGTATTTAATAGTAGGCTTAGGCAACATCGGACCTGAATACAAAGATACCCGCCACAATATCGGTTTTATGATATTGGATGAAATGGCCAAGCAGGAAGGCACTCAATTTCATAACATGCGGTTGGCTTACTATACCGAAGTTAGCCACAAAGGCCGTATGCTGCACTTAATTAAACCTACTACCTACATGAATCTGAGCGGCAAAGCTTTAAGTTATTGGATGCAGCAACTTAAAATACCTGTCGAAAATGTGTTAGTTTTGGTGGATGACCTTGCTTTGCCCTTCGGAACGCTACGCCTCAAACCCAAGGGCAGCGCCGCCGGGCATAACGGGTTGAAACATATTGAGCAGGTATTAGGACATAATAACTATGCACGCTTACGGTTTGGTATCAGCAATAACTATCCCAAAGGCCGTCAGGTAGATTACGTGTTAAGCGGATTTGACCATGATGAGCAACCCGAATTGCCGGCACTGATGGATCGTTCTATTGAAATGATTAAAAGCTTCGCTGCTGTAGGTTCGGAATTAACAATGACCCGATTTAACAAATAAAGATCCCGCCCTGGCTTTGCTGTGTTAAGTTAAGAAGTGTTAACGTTTGCAAATAATTGTTTTTAAATTAATTACTTGCAAATAAAATGCTGTTTATGTGTAACGATTAGATCGGATAGGCGTCTGTTTTATATTGGGCGCTATGCTATTGAAGCGCATAAATTAACTGACCTTAACACATAGTAATGATTAAACACTTACTTGTCACCATACTCATTTTACTGGCAACCTGCTTTGCAGGGTTTTCTCAAACTAATTCTTCGGCAACTATAATTATTAAAGGTATAGTAGCCGATTCTGTAAAAAAACAGCCGTTGGCTTATGTAACTGTAGCTCTTACTGATGCTGTTACCAACCAACCTGTTAAAAGTACATTTACAAAAGAAGATGGTAGCTTCATCTTAAACAACATCGCCGTAAAACCTTACAAGCTCAACTTGGTTTTTGTGGGTTATGGCACTAAAATAATCAATCTTGATCATCCCGGCCAAACAAGTAATTTAGGACAGTTACTAATGAGTGTATCCAGTAATCAGTTAAAGGCGGTCACCATAACCCATGTTAAGCCTCTGATGAAACGAGAGGTAGACCGTATTAGTTATGACGTGCAGGCCGACCCGGAAAATAAAGTGATTACTGTACTGGATATGATGCGCCGTGTTCCGCTACTATCGGTTGATGCTACTGATAACATCAAGTTACAAGGTAATACCAATTATAAAATACTCATTAACGGTAAACCGTCGGCGCTAATAGCACGCAACCCAGCTGATGTGTTCCGGTCGATGCCTGCCAGTAATATTCAAAAAATTGAAGTAATTACCACGCCGCCCGCTAAGTATGACGCAGAAGGATTGGCTGGTATTATCAACATTATTACAAAAAAAGATGTTGAGCAGGGATACAATGGTAGTATCAATACCAGATACAGCAATCTTTGGGGCCCGGGTGTTAATTTAAATTTAACGGTAAAGCAAGGCAAACTGGGTATAGGCGGTTATGCTGGATACAATAAGCGTAATGAATTAACAACGGGCTTTTCTAATATTAATCAAAGCAGTACAACAACAGATGTGAACGCACCCAATTATGAGTTTTCAGATTTAAGGCAATCGGGCACAAATACTAACAGCGGCCGTTATGCTTATGGCACCACCGAGCTTACTTATGAAGCTGACAGCCTGAACCTGCTCACAGGTACTTTTGAATATTATGGTGGTAAAGGCAATTCCGACCGCGATTTATCAAGTACCCTAACCAGTACCAATGCCAATAACAGCAATAGTTATAGGTCATATAACAATGTTGATAATAAAGACAGTGGATTTGGCGCAGGGCTTAATTATCAATTAGGTTTTAAGCGCAACAAAGAACAGCTATTAACCGGATCGTATAAATATAATTACTCAGCTAACAATCAGTTTAACAATATTGAGTTTCTGCAACGCATTAACTATAACAACCCTAACTACCGGCAGTACAACAACTCGGGCAGTAAAGAGCATACCCTGCAACTGGATTATGTACAACCGCAAAAAAAGCTAAACATTGAGACTGGGGCAAAAGCCATATTCCGCAATAATTTTAGCGATTCGTACAATGAGATATTGAGCAGCACGGGGCAATATGTAACCGACCCTGCGCAGCTTAGTAATTTTAAATACCAACAAAACGTATACAGCCTGTACAACTCCTATCAATTAAAGTTTAATGATAAATGGGTAGCTAAAGGTGGTCTGCGCCTGGAGCATACTACCGTAAACGCCAATGCAGCAATAGATCAGCGGTATTCTAACCTTATACCATCCATATCGGTACAACGCACCTTCAAAAGCAGTAGTTTAAATTTGGCTTATACTGACAGGATACAGCGCCCGGGTATATGGCAGCTTAATCCGTTCATCAACAGCCAAAATCCTAATTTAATCAACGTAGGTAATCCGGACCTTCAGGCTGTAGTGAGCCATGTTATCGAATTAAATTACAGCAATTTTAAAAAGGGGTCTGTAAACGTAGGGCTTAACTACAAGTTTGCCAACAACACGGTTGAGAATATTACGGTGATTAACCCAGTCACAGCGGTAAGCGTAAGTACTTTTCAAAACGTAGGAGCAAACAAGCGTTTAGGTATTGATTTTAATGTAAACTATCCTTTATTCAATAATAAGTTCAATTTTAATCTGAACAGCCAGTTAGTAAGGGTGTGGCTTAAAGGGTATGTGAATAACGTGCTGTTTAATACTCGCGGTTTTCAAGGACATACATTTGCAGGTGCCGGCTACAAGTTTGATAACGGCTACCGCTTAGGGCTAAACTTTGATTTTGACAGCCGCTATGTATTGCTGCAAGGACGCGACAATTACTGGTTGGGATATGCGGCCAGTGCCTCTAAAGAGTTTTGGGACAAAAAAGCTACTTTTTCTGCTTATATCAATACGCCATTTCAAAAGTTCCGTACTATTGATAATACCATCCGCACACCAACTTCCTATCAGCTAACACTCAATGATGTGTTTGCCCGCGCTTTTAATTTTAGCTTTAACTATAAATTTGGCAAGCTGAACAGCGAACTTAAAAAGAACAAGCGGGGCATCAGTAACGACGACGTAGGCAGTAGCAGCAGAAATTAATATCTTCGTTGCCATGAAAGTATATGGCATTACCAACTGCAATACCGTTAAAAAGGCTTTAGACTGGTTAAAGAAAAACCATGTCGAATTTGAATTTCACGACTTCAAAAAGCTGGGCATCTCGCCCGAAAAATTACGGGAGTGGAACGAAACGGCCGGCTACGAAGCCTTTTTAAATAAGCAAGGTCTGACCTGGAAACAGCTGGATGCCGAAACCAAAGCAACGGTACAAACAGCTGCTGAAGCCTTGCCATTGCTACAGCAAAAAACCAGTATGATTAAGCGCCCGGTGATCGAAGATAACGGCTTTCTGTATTTTGGTTTTAATGAAGAGGCTTACCTTAAGCACTTTGGTAAGTAAACGGTTCATGCGGCTAAGTAACTTTCGTTTTACTTGGAACACTATAGCTTAAATAGTGTTATTATTGCCGTTTATTTATAACTAAAACTATACTTCCTGATAATGAAATTAAGCTTTGTAGCCGGTTTATCGCTGGCTTTAATGGCTGTTACCGGCTTAAGCCGTGCACAACAGCAAGCCGACCCGGCAGCTTCTAAGTACAGCTACACCGATGCTTTTGGTCCGCTGTTTTATCAAAAAAACGGTAACGAGTTCAGGGCGGCGAGTGGCGAGCCAGGTCCGCGTTACTGGCAAAATCGTGCTGATTACCAGTTATCGGCCCACCTTAACGATCAAACCAACGAAATTACTGGGAGCGAGGTGTTAACTTACACCAACAATAGTCCGCAAAAGCTGGGCTTTTTATGGATGCAGCTCGATCAGAACTTGTTTAAGCAGGATTCTCGCGGCAGTGCCATCATCCCGTTAAGCGGTAGCCGTAATGGTGGCCGTGGTGCGTTTACCAATGGCTATAACATCAAGTCGGTTAGGGTTAATGATGCAGATGTGAAATTCCTGATTAATGATACCCGCATGCAGATTTTTCTGCCTAAAGAGGTTACTCCTAATGGCGGCCAGGTAAAAGTAAAGATTGAGTATTCTTTTACAGAACCTGATTATGGCTCGGACCGTACCGGTATACAGCAAACTAAAAACGGTAAAATATTCAGTATTGCCCAGTGGTACCCACGCATGTGTGTGTATGACGACGTGATGGGGTGGAATACCGTACCTTACAGCGGACCGGGCGAGTTTTACTTGGAGTATGGCGATTTTGATTTAGCCATTACGGTTCCGGCAAGCCATATTGTACTGGCCTCCGGCGAATTACAAAACCCGCAGGAAGTATATACTGCCGAGCAGCAAAAGCGCTGGGCGCAAGCCGCGCAAAGCAACGAAACCGTAATGATTCGTACTCAGGACGAGGTGACTCAGGCTTCTTCGCGTCCGGCAGGAAAGCAAGAATTAACCTGGCGTTTTAAAATCCGCAATGCCCGTGATGCATCGTGGGGTTCATCAGCCTCATTTATGGTTGATGCTGCTAAAATCAATTTACCGAGCGGTAAAAAGTGTATTTCGGTATCTGCTTACCCGGTGGAATCTATGGGTAAATTGGCTTGGGGACGCTCAACCGAGTATACTAAAAAAGCTATTGAGCATTACTCGTCAAAATGGTTCGAATTCCCTTACCCGGTAGCTTCTACCGTTGCAGGTAATTTAGGTGGTATGGAATATCCGGGTATCGTTTTCTGTAGCAGCCGCAGCAGAGGAGCTGGTTTATGGGGTGTAAACGATCATGAGTTTGGCCATACATGGTTCCCGATGATTGTAGGTTCAAACGAGCGCTTATATGGTTGGATGGACGAAGGTTTTAATACTTTCATCAATACACTTTCGACCGCTGCTTTCAACAATGGTGAATACAAAGACCGCGTTATGGATATGCACCGCGTAGGTGCTTTGTTCACCCGCCCGGATGTGGAAGCTATATTGAACACACCTGCCGGTTTAAAAGAACGCAATAATGGTTTACTGCTATATTCAAAACCAGGTGCAGGTTTAACTATGCTGCGCGAAACCATATTAGGCCCCGAGCGCTTTGACTTTGCTTTCCGTACTTATATTGATCGTTGGGCATTTAAACACCCAACACCGGATGACTTTTTCCGCACGATGGAGAACGCCTCTGGCGAAAGTTTACAATGGTTTTGGCGCGGGTGGTTTTTAAATAACTGGCGTTTGGACGTTGCCGTGCGCGACGTAAAATACGTTGACAACGATGCCAGTAAAGGTGCACTAATTACCTTAGATAATTTAGAGAAGATGGCCATGCCGGTTATACTCGAAATTAAAGAGAAAGGCGGTAAAACGGAGCGTATTAAGCTACCGGTTGAAATTTGGGAGCGTAACAACACCTGGACTTTCAAATACCCGTCCACTTCAGAAATTGAGTCAGTTACTTACGACCCGGATAAAGTATTGCCTGATTACAACGAATCAAATAATACTTTTAAAAAGTAGTAAAAAACCCGGCTTAATAGCCGGGTTTTTTATTATTAAACTTTAACAATTTATATGCAAACTAAGCCGTAACAACGCGGTTTTAGATAGACAGATACGGGGTAACATGATAAGTTTTAGATATACAATAGTACTTTTATTGATGTTGACGGGCTTTGCTGCCAGCGCTCAGGATAATCATATAAAGGGGCAGGTGATTGAGACTGGTACCAACAACAAGCTAACCGATGTACTGGTACGTAATACTAACAATAACCAGGTTGTTTTAACCGGCGATAATGGCTCTTTTGATATCAGAGGGTTGATGGGGCATACCCTTATTTTTTCTTCGCCAGGATATGTATCTGATACGCTGTATATCACCGACTTAAAATATAAAAACATTGTGATGACCCCACTGGGTATTGCACTGCGCGAAGTAAGCGTACGTGGTCAGCGTTTTAATCCACGTGCCGAATACCATCAGGTGTATGAAAAAAGTAAGGTATATGTGCTTTCGCCAACCTCTTGGTTTGGTAAGGATGCCAAAGACGCCCGCAGACTTAAAAAATATTTCGAGCGAGAAGTAAAAGAACGCCATGTTGATTCGGTATTTACCAAAGCGTATGTAGGCAGTATTGTACCGTTAAAAGATCGTGATCTGGAAAACTTCATGATTTTGTATAGACCTACATATGAATTTATACGCAGTAATAAAGCAGAATCTTTAGCGGCTTACATTAACGATTCATATAAAAAATACATAGCATTGCCGCCCGACCAACGGGTTTTGCCTAAACTCAGCACCCAGTAAACGTTATTAAAATAATAATTTAGGCGCCGGGCATGTCTGTCCGGCGTTTTACATTAATATAAATAGGTACTTATGCTGACTGCAATCAAACCTGTGCTATACTTCTCAAACCGGGCTAATTTGTATAACTTCGCTTATGCAGTCGATAGACTTAAGCCCATTTAAAACCAACCTGTTTTTTAACATATTAGATATATTACTGGTAGCCATTTTAATCTACCAGTTATACAATTTAATACGTGGCACTATTGCGGCAAATATATTTATTGGCCTGGCCATGTTATGTGTGCTTTACTTTATTGTAAAAGCGCTGGATATGAAATTGCTGACTACCATTTTAGGCAATTTTATGAATGTGGGTATCATCGCTATTATTGTTGTCTTTCAGCAAGAAATCAGGCGGTTTTTGTTGCTGGTAGGGCGTAATGCATCTTTGCAGCGTAACAGGACGTGGTGGCGGTATTTTTTAGGAAAATCGGATGTGGAGAAAGATAACTACAAACGTATTAAGCCCATTATAGACGCCTGCAAGAGCATGAAACAAACGCATACCGGTGCGCTAATTGTTTTTGTGAAGGATTACGACGAGCAAATTTTTCAAACCAGTTGTGAAGTGATGGATGCCAAAATTTCGAAAAGACTTATTGAAACCATATTTCAAAAAAACGGACCGTTGCATGACGGTGCGGTTATCATATCGGGCAATAAAATTAAATCGGCCAGTTGTATTTTGCCTTTAACCGATAATAGTGATTTGCCTGCACAATTTGGGCTGCGCCACAGGGCGGGTATTGGTGTTACTGAGGCTAATGATGCTTCTGCCATCATAGTATCAGAAGAAACCGGCGAAATATCTTATGCTAAACAGGGGCGGGTAAAAATGAACATTAGCTTTGCCGAACTCGAAAAGCTGCTTAATAAAGATTACTAACGCTACAGGTTATTTTTAAGCTACAGTCGTACTAAGAGCCAACTTTAGGTAAATCATTTTTAAAGCCAGACGATATTCTTAATAGTTAAATGCGGGTATGATGAATTTTTTGCTGATGTTTGTTTTTATTAGCTAATTATAGTTACATGCTTTCGTTAGAAGATAAGTATAAAGCTGAAATCGAGCAGCTTAAGCAGGAAAATGAACAATTAAGTTTAGCATGTCAACAATTGACCGCTCAGGCCGAAGCTCACAGAACCTTGGCTGAAATTAATGCGGATGCTTTACTGGTGGGGTTAGAGCAGTTTAAAATGATTGCTGATAATGTTCCAGTACAAGTGTGGACGGCTAACCCGGGTGGTATTTTAGACTATCATAACAAGCGCTTTACTGAGTATAGCAGTCTATCTTTGTCTGACGAGATAGGTTGGGAATGGACATCCGTAATTCATCCTGACGATCTGCAGCGTATTACTGATCAATGGCAGTATTCGTTAGATTATGAAGTACCTTTCGAATCTCAATTTCGAATTAGGCAGGCTGCTGATGGCATTTACCGGTGGCATTTGGGTAAGGCACTACCGCTTACTGATGGCAGCGGGCAGGTAGTTAAATGGTTTGGTACCAATACTGATATTCATGAACAAAAGGAGATTGAAAAGCAAAAAGACGAATTTTTAAGTATTGCCAGTCATGAGTTAAAAACTCCGTTAACATCAGTAAAAGCTTTTTTGCAATTAGGACAAAAAGCACTCTCTCCCGAAATTAACGCTTATCGCTTTATTAATAAGGCCATTACACAGCTCCGGCGCCTGGAGAGCCTGATTTCTGATCTGCTTGACGTTTCAAAAATCAATGCAGGCAAAATGAATTATAACTTATCGCCATTTGAATTTGATTCGGTATTGCAAGAGGTTGTGGATAACATGCAACAAACCAGCGAAAGGCATCAAATCATCGTTGATTTCAATACTCCGGTAACCTATAACGGCGATCGTATGCGGATTGAACAGGTTATAAACAACCTTTTGGTTAACGCAATTAAATACTCACCTGATGCCGACAAAATTATAGTACGCTCGGAACTGCAGCAAGATAATATCATAGTATCTGTTCAGGACTTTGGTATAGGTATAGAACCGGAAAGCCTGAATAAACTTTTTGATCGTTATTATCGGGTTGATAATAGCTCAATGCGTTTTCAGGGCTTAGGTTTGGGTTTGTTCATTTCATCAGAAATCATCAAACGGCATAACGGAAGCTTTTGGATAGAGAGCGAAATTGGTAAGGGATCGGTTTTTTATTTTTTGTTGCCGGTAAGTGGACAGCAACAGCTTATTGATTTAGAGACCGACTATCAAACCTATTACAAAGGAAACTTTATTGAAATGAAGTATGTACCAGAAATGCAGTGGATGGATGTGAACTGGATAGGCTACCAAAATTTCGAGTCAGTTAAAAAAGGTTGCCTTATTATGCTCGATCTGTTAAAAAAGACGCATTGCTCTAAAGTTTTAAATGACAATACATTAGTAATGGGCAATTGGTCGGAGGCTGCTGATTGGGGGGGGCAATACTGGTTCCCAGCTATGCAAGATGCCGGCTTGAGACATTTTGCATGGATATATTCGCCAAGTACTTTTAGCCGGATGTCGGCACATAAAAGCATTGATATTACCATGGGTAAAGTAACTGCCCAGTTTTTTAATGATATTAATGAAGCCCGAGAATGGTTGGGCAGCATTGAGTAATAGGTAACTGCGTTTAAGGATTAACCTTTGGCTGCTCCTTTTTAGTCGGATCAACAACATCAATAGGCTTAATCAGCATGGTATAACGCGTATCGGTATCACTTAATTTCACTATGGGCATGTTATCGGTGCTCCCGCCGTTCTTTTTACCTGCAACCGGCATGGTACTGTAAAATATTTCGTGCTGAGCAGTTTGGTTAGCGTTGATGCTTGCCTTGCGTATCCTGTCGGCCAGGTTCTTTTCAAACAGTTGTTTTTTATCAAGCGGTGCCCCAATGGTTATGTTGAGGTTAGTATCCAGCTTTAATTGCTGGTCCATTGGTGTTAATAAGGTTGATGGTGCTTTCTGCTTATAAATTTGAGCTTGGGCAGCAAAACCAAATACACTTAAAACAATAGCGGAAAGGCAGGTTTTTATCATGGCTTTAAACAATTATAAACTAAGTTATTACATTACTCCTTAATATGCTAACTATTTAATGTTTTTAACATTTGAGTGCTTTTACCGTTTTAATTAAAATAAAATAGGCCGCCCTCAACATCGGGCAGCCTATCAACAATAAAAATTTAGCGTTACGTATTATTGCATTTGTTTAATGGCATTATCTGCAGCATTAACAGAAGCAGTATCGTTCAATTTGGCGCGCTGGTCTTTAATGGTTTGTAAAAAATTAACCAATGCCGGGGCAACGCCATATTGCTTGTAACGTGTGCCTACAGTTTTAATTTGCTCAATACCTTGTTGCGCATACTCCGATTTTTGCAGGCGACCAACGTAAGCTACATAGCTACGCATTACCGAAAATTTAGCTTGCACGTCGGCCTCGTCAAATTTACGGTTCACATAAGGCCACTCGGCATCGCCACCGCTGGTGGCGTATATATTTAAAATGCTTTGTGCTAATTGGCCATCACTATCTTTTTCCAGGCTTTTAGCTAATGCCAGCCCTGACGCCGGATCGAGCTGGTTAAGGGCATTAAGTGCTGATGCCTGTACAGCATACGACTGGCTATTTAAAGCTTGCTTAAATAGCGTAGTATTGCCTGACGCTTTTAAACCCGCTAAGGCATTGATAGCTGCAGCTTTAACTAAGTTGTTTTTATCGGTTTGTACCAGGTTAATCAGTACTGGCTGTGCCGCATTGCGCACATCATCATTGTTAAGCTTCAAAGCTCTGATGGCATCCATCCGAATACCATAATACTTGTCTTTAAGAGCAGCCAGGATAATTTTGCGAGCTTCAGTGTTATCCGAGCGCTGAGCCGTTGCCCAGGTCAAGGCCTCCGCACGGTCTAAATACAAAGGTGCATTGTTGTATTGGAATAAAAATTCGGCACCCATCTTAACATCTGTTTTTTTGGCAAGCAGCATTTTGTCGCCGTCTACATTCACCAAATCGGGTTTGGCTGCCAGCTTAAATGTGAGGGTGTCGGTTTTATCGCGCATCCAAACCATATGGCGCTCTTTTTTACCGCCGCTATAAATGTCAATAGCCATAGGCAGCACAAAGGCATTGCCTGCCTGATTTTGCTGCAGATAGATAGACTGAGTTTTGGTGGCAGCATCCCAATTGTAGGTAATGTTTAGCTCTGGATGGCCGGCATTGTAATACCATTGGTTAAAAAACCAGTTAAGGTCTTTGCCACTGGCTTCTTCTAAAGCTAAACGTAATTGTTGCGCCTCGCCATTTTTAAAGGCGTTATTTTTCAGGTATATATTAAGGCCTTTATAAAAAGCATCGTTGCCTAAAAAATTACGCAGCATATAAAGTATAGAGCCGCCTTTTTGGTACGTCACTACGTCGAACATATCTTCTTTGTCGTTGTAATGGAAACGTACCAGATCTTTGCTCGACGCATCGGCAGAGTTAAAATAGGCTTTGCGATCGCTGTTAATGTGTGCATCGCCCTCGTCTTTGCCATATTTGTGCTCGGCCCAAAGGGTTTCACTAAAATCTGCAAAAGACTCGTTAACTGTCAGGTTGCTCCAGCTTTCAGCAGTTACATAATCGCCAAACCACTGGTGAAAAAGCTCGTGCACCACCGTGCTTTCGCCCTGGCTAATGTTGTAATAACGGTCTTGAAACTCGCGGGCAGTACCTTGTACATAATCGCCATGCAGGGTGGCAGTGGTGTTTTCCATCGCGCCGCTTACATAATCGCGTACTACAATCTGTGCATATTTGTTCCATGGATAGTCAACACCTAATGTTTTTGAGTAAAACTCCATTACCTCTGGGGTATACCCAAAAATAGTTTTGGCATAAGGCGCATATTTAGGCTCCAGGTAATAGTTTACTTCTTTATCGCGCCACTTATCTTTGTATATTTTGAAGTTACCTACTGCCATCATGAAAAGGTAAGGCGAGTGGGGTAAGTCCATTTTCCAATAATCGGTGCGAGTACCGTTACCGTTACTTTTTTGCGATACCAGTTTACCGTTAGATAAGGTAGTGTACTTTGCCGGCACCGTCATGTAAATTTCGTCGGTGGTTTTTTGATTTGGCTTATCAATAGTCGGGAACCAAGCCGAAGAACTTTCGGTTTCGCCTTGCGTCCAGATCTGTACTGGCTTGTCTTTTACGGTGCTGTCAGGGTTAATAAAATATAAACCTTTGGCATCGTTAATAGCTGCACTGCCTTTTACTTTTAAATCGTCGGGTTTGGCTGTGTAAGCAATGTAAACGGTATATTTTTCGTTGTTTTGGTATACCCGGTCCAGGTGGATGTTAAGCGACAGGCTATCCTGGTAGGTGAATTTTAACGGGATGTTTTTGGTGCCGTTAACTATAGCTATGGTTTTAATATCCATACCTTTAGCATCTAAGCGCAGTGTATCGGTAGGGTACATGTGCGGCTTTAAGGTTACCCATTCTTTACCGTATAGGTATCTCTTTTTATAATCAAAACTTACATCAAGCTTGGTATGCACCAAATCATTGATTTTAGCGGCGGTAGCCCGGTAAATTTTTAGCGCCGAACTTTCTGCAACGGGTGGCTGAGTTTGAGCGGCAGCCGGTAAACTTAATGCGGCCAGGCAAATGCTTGTCCAAAAAAGTGCAAACGGTTTATTTGTTAACATAGAACTATTTGAAATATATCAGTTTGTTGTTTAAGCAGAATTAACTAAATGAAAATCAAAGGTAACTGTTATAGCGTAATTATAAAGTTTACCGCCTTGTAAAAGGATAGTATTTAATGGTTTTGAACTTAAATGTACTTGATCAATGCTGTTTCACTCAATTAAGAAAATGAATAGTGTTATTACCGGCCTTTTTATTGAATTTTATACAAAACAAAAAATCCGGCGTTGCGGGCCGGATTTAATATAAAGTAGCTAAAATTTAGCAATATTGATCAAAAGCATCAATCAGGTTATCGGCAATCATCTGTGCCGGACGACCTTCGATTTGGTGGCGCTCAATCATGTGCACCAATTTGCCATCTTTAAATAATGCCATAGCCGGTGATGATGGTGGGTAAGGCAGCATATAGCGGCGTGCTTCGTTAACGGCATCAGCTTCCATACCGGCAAATACAGTTACCAGTTTGGTTGGGCGTTTTGCATTTTGGGCAGCCAGTTTAGCCGCAGGCCGGGCCATAGCTGCGGCACAACCGCAAACCGAGTTTACCATTACAAATACAGTTCCTTCGCTTTCAACTGCATTTTTAACTTCCTGCGCATCTTTCAATTCCTCAAAACCTGCATTGGTTAAATCAGCCCGCATAGGGGCAACTAAATATTCTGGGTACATGTTGTCTTAATAATTTATCGTTTAGCAAAAGTACTCAATACCTATTTAAAATACTTAACACGTTAAAATATTAACATTTAACTGACGTTTTTGCATAACCAAGCGGTATATCTATCTTGTCTGAGTGCATGGGTCGGTGGTTATAATAATATGGATGCATTAGCCATGGCAACAATATCTATACCTGGTACGGGCACCTTTCCCGCATTTTGGTTAGAGAAGGGCAGCGCATCAGTGTGGGACAGCTAATTGGTAAAGTAGGCTCAACCGGGCCGCAATTTCATTACGAGGTTCGCCGTAATGGTAGGGCAGTTAATCCGAAACAGTATCTGAACTTAAATTAAACACTGTTAGGCGAAGGTCTGCTGTATGTCATGTTGTGCGTAAATAAACAACGGGTTTGTATAACCTGCTGGTATTAACTACCTTTGCGTACAAAATAATTAAGTATGTCATCAGTAGAAACTACCTACGTTAAACACAAAGTAAAAGATATGTCTCTGGCCGATTGGGGCCGCAAAGAGATAGAGCTTGCTGAAGCCGAAATGCCTGGTTTGATGGCTTTACGTGCCGAATTTGGTGCAGCAAAACCTTTAGCAGGTGCACGTATTGCAGGCTGTTTGCACATGACTATCCAAACTGCTGTTTTAATTGAAACACTTGTTGAACTGGGTGCCGAAGTTACCTGGTCATCTTGTAATATATTTTCAACCCAGGATCATGCTGCTGCTGCCATTGCTGCTGCCGGTATTTCTGTTTATGCCTGGAAAGGTATGAATGCCGAAGAATTTGACTGGTGTATTGAGCAAACATTATATTTTGGCGAAGACCGCCAGCCGTTAAACATGATTTTAGATGACGGTGGCGACTTAACCAATATGGTATTAGATAAATACCCTGAACTGGTTGGCGCAATCAAAGGTTTGTCTGAAGAAACTACCACTGGTGTGCACCGTTTATACGAGCGCGTTAAAAATGGTACCCTGCCTATCCCGGCTATCAATATCAACGATTCGGTTACCAAATCTAAATTTGATAACAAATACGGTTGCCGCGAGTCATTGGTTGACGCTATCCGCCGTGCAACTGACGTAATGATGGCTGGTAAAGTAGCTGTGGTTTGTGGTTATGGCGATGTAGGTAAAGGTTCGGCCGACTCATTGCGTAATGCAGGCGTTCGTGTAATTGTTACCGAAATTGACCCGATTTGTGCCCTTCAGGCTGCAATGGAAGGTTTTGAAGTTAAAAAGCTAAGCACTGCGATTGCCGAAGCTGATATTGTGGTAACCGCTACCGGTAACTGCGATATTGTACGCGAGCAGCATTTCCGTGCCCTTAAAGACAAAGCCATCGTTTGTAATATCGGTCACTTCGACAACGAGATTGATATGGCCTGGTTAAACGGTGCTTACGGTAATACCAAAGTGGAAATTAAACCACAGGTTGATAAGTATACTATCGAAGGTAAAGATGTGATTGTACTGGCCGAAGGTCGTTTGGTAAACTTAGGTTGTGCAACCGGTCACCCAAGCTTCGTAATGTCTAACTCGTTTACCAACCAAACTTTAGCGCAGTTAGAGCTTTGGACTAACGGTGATGCTTACGAAAACAAAGTATACACACTGCCTAAGCACCTAGACGAAAAAGTAGCCCGTTTACACTTAGCAAAAATTGGTGTTGAATTGGAAGAGTTAGACCAGTACCAGGCTGAGTACATCGGCGTTACTGTTGATGGTCCGTTTAAACCGGAGTATTACAGATATTAGTCGTTTTTTGGTATATAAACTAAGAGGGATGCAGCTTCAAAACTGCATCCCTCTTTTTGTTTACTACAACCTTTCAAAAGGCACATCGCTAATTCTATACATCTTCCAGTCTTTATAATCAAAGTGCCACCATTCAACTTTAAAAACGGTAAAACCGTGGGCTTCCATTTTGCTGCGGAGTAGGTCACGCAGGTGGCGTTGCCTGGTAGTACCGCCGGTATACTCAGGGTAAGAGCGTTCGCTCATTTCATCGTAGGCGCCCGTCATCTCTACTTCTTTGCCGGTTTTAAGATCATACAACGATAAATCAACCGCGCAACCCCGGTTATGTCTTGATCCGTTTTTGGGATTAGCTACAAACTGCCGGTCTTTGGGCTTGGTCACATCCCAAAATAGTTTAGTTACGCTCCATGGGCGGTAGCCATCAAAAATCAGCAGGCCATAACCCAATGGTTTCAGCTCCCGGTTTACCGCGGCAACGGCCAGCGCCGCATCGCGCTGTAAAAAGGCGCGCGGCTGGGTGTACACAGCGCGGCCGGCCAGGTTATTTTTGGTAGCGTAACGTATGTCCAGTTTTAGCGTGGGGTCTATTTTAATAAGTTCGACCAGGTCGGTGGTTTTAAAATGGCCCTTTTCTTTAGGCATGCGCACTGCACAGCCCAACAGCAAGTAATAAATAGTGTAAATAACCAGTAAACTTAACAGTCTTTTCACTGTAGTAAAATAGAGGAATTTAAATCCTCTTGCAAATGCTTAAATTCAATATCTTAGAATTATCAGCCCACTGCCTTATGTTTAAATCTACTCATCTATTTAAAGCTTTTTTCTTGATCTGTGTTATCGGCTTTGTGGCCTGCAAAAACGATAAGCAGGGGAGTGACATGACTGTATCCAGCTATTTTAAAGACAGCACAGCCGGCGCTAAAACCGGCGGAGTACAGGTTATTCCCATCAACACGCCTAAGGGAAAATTTAATGTTTGGACTAAAAAGATAGGCAACAATCCTAAAATTAAAGTCCTTCTGCTCAATGGCGGTCCGGGTGCTACACACGAATATTTTGAGTGTATGGAAAGCTTTTTACCCAATAAAGGGATTGAGCTGATTTACTATGACCAGTTAGGCTGCGGTAATTCTGATAACCCGAAAGATACCTCGATGTGGAGCCTGCCTCGGTATGTAGAAGAGGTAGAACAAGTGCGCCAGGCGTTAAAACTGGATAAAGATAATTTTTACTTACTCGGCCATTCCTGGGGTGGCATTTTGGCGATGGAGTATGCGCTGAAATATCAAGGTCATTTAAAGGGGTTGGTAATCTCTAACATGATGGCCAGTTGTCCCGATTATGGAAAGTATGCCAATGATGTATTAGCCAAACAGATGGATCCTAAAGTGCTGGCCAAAATCAGGGCTATTGAGGCTAAAGGTGATTTTAAAAATCCGGAATACATGCAATTGCTTAAACCTAACTTTTATGCCAAACACATTTGCCGTATCCCTTTAAACCAGTGGCCTGAGCCTATCAATCGCTCATTTAGTAAAATGAACGAGTCGTTGTACGTAACCATGCAGGGGCCGAGCGAATTTGGTATATCCGGTAAGCTCGAAAAATGGGACCGTAAAGCTGATTTGCCAAAAATTAAAGTGCCAACTTTAACTATAGGCGCCGAGGGCGACACCATGGACCCTAAACAAATGGATTGGATGTCGAAACAGTTGCCAAACGGTAGTTACCTGTATTGCCCTTACGGTAGCCACCTGGCTATGTACGATGACCAGGACAATTATATGAAAGGTTTAATTAAGTTTATTGAAGCTGTAAATAACGGTAAGAATAAAATATTATTATAACTGTAACAGTAAAATCATACCCGGATTAGATTACTGTTAAAAAATGTGAAATAAAAAAATCGAGTTTTACAGTAAGATATATTGCGCAAAAATTAAGCGCATATATGAAAACTCTGGTTAACTTACTCATGCTTATGGTACCTGCTTTGTTGATGCAAAGCTGTAAGAAAAAGGACGACAGCACCGATACGGCAGCCACAACACCGATTTTACAAGCCTATATTAATGGTAACGTTTGGACTCCCGATACCTTGAGTGCCGCAATTACTTATACAGCCGCAACTGGAGTAAAAGAATTTAGCTTTACCGGTACCAAAAGCCAGAAAAGAGTAATAACCAGCGTTAAGCAAAATGATACGAATAACAGTGCTTTTCCTTTGACAACTTACAAGGTTGATGATACGCTTACCTCACCTGTGGCCATGAGCTTATACACTCAACAGCTAACATCAACAGGGAATTATGATTTTGTATTGTACGGGACTGCAGCTGAAGCCAATGCCGGTTCGGTTACAATATCGGCAGTAGATACCGTTAAAAAAACGATTACCGGTACTTACAGTTTTACATCCAGCAAGCTCAATTATGATGAGAATGGAAACTATGTTTCTATAACCTTAGGTACCATTACATCAGGACAATTTAACGCTATGCCTTACACTTTTAAACGAAACTAATTTAGGTTTTCAAATTATATGATAACAACAAGGCATCCACTATAAAACAGTAGATGCCTTTTTGCATACATGCACTCAAAATTTTTAGCAAAATGCTCTAATAGCAGATCTACACATTGGATTAAGTAAGTCGTTACATTTAACTTGAAATGTATGTATTTACAACATTTAAGAGTAAGTTTGTACGTAACGTTATAGAGACAGATTTGAAATAGTGCGATGCAAAACACCAACCAGTTAACAGTTAGTAATCAGACAACATATTTAACGGCATGGTTAGATCAAATACCAGTTGCTTCATTTAGTTATGATACTCAAGGAGTAGTTACAGGGCTTAACCAGTCTGCCTCAAATTTATGTGGTAAAGCTTTAACAGTCGGTAGTACTTTAAACAGTTTCACTGTACATATTACTCCCTTACATAGCGGTTCTTTTACAACAGAACAGGGCCTAATGTATTGTACGTTACAACAAGGTAACACTGTTAATGGTGAGGAAGTACTATTTAAACATCCTGATGGTGGTATAATAAAACTAAAGTGGTATGCCAAGCCGTTCATTGCCAATGATAATGTTATAGGTGGTGTGTGTACCTTGATTGACATCACAGATTATCTTAATAATGGAGATGATGGAGCATTGCTGGCTGCTATTGTAAACAATTCAAGTGATGCCATTATTAGTAAAACTTTGGATGGAATAATTACCAGTTGGAATAACGCTGCACACAATTTATTTGGCTATACTGCCGAAGAGGCCATTGGCAGGCACATCTCCATACTTATTCCGGAAGCTCGACTTCACGAGGAAGATACAATTATCGGCAGTATCTCTCAAGGAAAGAAAATAGATCATTTTGAAACTGTACGTGTTACTAAGGGTGGAAAGGCAGTAACTATCTCCCTTTCAGTATCGCCGGTTACCGACAGGTATGGTAAAATTATAGGTGCCTCCAAAATTGTTCGCGATATTACAGAAAGAAATCAGGCCGAGGAGCGACAAGCCATGCTGGCAGCCATTGTTGATACTTCTGATGATACTATTTTGAGTAAAACACTGCAAGGTGTTATTACCAGTTGGAATAAGGCTGCTGAAAAAATGTTTGGTTATACTGCCGAAGAAGCTATTGGTAAGCATATATCTATGCTGATACCAACATCGCGTTTACAAGAAGAAGATTATATTATAAGTAATATAGGCCAGGGTAACAAGGTAGACCATTTTGAAACTGTCAGGTTAACCAAGGAAGGTAAAGAAATTCCTATTTCTTTGTCGGTATCACCGGTAATGAACAGTGATGGTAGGGTAATAGGAGCTTCCAAAATAGCCCGTGATATTAGCTTGCAGAAAGCTACAGAACAAGCACTAAAAAGCCATACGCACCGGTTAGAGATTATTAACTCAGTAACCAAGATTATTTCTGAGGGGCTTGACCTTCAGAAAATACTTCAAAAAGTAACTGATGTTACAACCGAGCTTACCGGAGCAGAGTTTGGTGCTTTTTTCTATAATACCATTAATGAAAGCGGTGACGCATTAATGCTCTATACCTTATCAGGCGCACCTAAAGAGGCGTTCGAACAATTAGGCATGCCCCGAAATACGGTTTTGTTTCATCCAACATTCTCAGGCCACGGTATTGTGCGTGTAGATGATATTACCTTAGATGCTCGTTATGGACAAAACCATCCGCATAATGGGATGCCTAAAGGGCACCTGCCGGTTAAAAGTTATATGGCAGTTCCTGTAGTATCCAGATTGGGCTCTGTTATTGGCAGCTTGTTTTTTGGTCACTCCGAAGTTGGCAGATTTACTGCTGAGCACGAAGCTTTAGTTATGCCGATAGCGGCACAAGCTGCCATTGGTATTGATAACGCAAAGCTATTTGAAGAAGTAAAAATACTCAATGATAAAAAGGATGAGTTTATTGGTTTGGCCAGCCATGAGCTTAAAACACCGTTAACCAGTATTATCGGCTATCTGCAGATTTTGAATAGGCAAATTAAAGATGAGCATACTAAAAAGTTTATGATCAAAACTCTTCAGCAAGTCAAAAAGCTGTCGGGATTGGTATCTGACTTGTTAGATGTATCAAAAATTGAGGCTGGAAAACTGCAGTTAACTAAAGATAACTTTGATATATGCCAAGTTGTTGATGACGCTATAGAGCTTATACAGCACTCAAACAAAACACACACCATCAGCTTTCATCCAAACATCGACAACTTGCAGATTTATGGTGACCCGCAACGTATAGAACAGGTAATCATTAATCTGCTTACTAATGCCATTAAATATTCGCCGCAGGATAACCGCGTAGAGGTAGGGATCAATCATACTGCAAACGAAGTGCAAATCAGCGTTAAAGATTTTGGTATGGGTATACCTGCTGAAAAATTACAACATGTGTTTTCGAGATTTTATAGGGTTGAGGACCTGAATCCTAACATTTCGGGTTTGGGTATCGGGTTGTACATATCACACGAAATTGTGAGCCGGCATAACGGTAAACTATGGGTAGATAGCACCTTGGGGCAGGGCAGTACCTTCTGGCTAAGCTTACCGGTTGGAGATATTTAATCTACAAATAAAACTTCACCATTTGCCGCCAGTACCGGGGCCGGTGTGCATCATTATCCCAAATGTAAAACTGGTGAGTAATACCTTTAGACCATAATAGATCTGAAAAAGCTAAGTTACCGGGCAAAAAGGGGTCTGTTTCGCCAATGGCTATAGTAATATCCAGTTGCTTGATAGTATTAAGCAGGCCTTCGTCAGTTAAATTAGACATATACTGCCTCGGCATGTTAAAGTAAATATCCTCATCACGGTAGCCGTCAAACAAATCATCGTAATTGGGCAGTGATATAGTAAGGTCATAACGGCCGCTCATGCCGGTTACCTTAGTAAACAGTTGGGGGTGTTTTAAGCCTAAGTTTACAGCATGATAAGCGCCCATGCTACAGCCTGCTACCGCTAGCCCGCTACTGCCATTTAGCTTGCGTATAAAAGGCAACACCTCATTAATCAAATAATTTTCATACAGAATGTAGCGTGCTATGCGGCCTGCCGGATGTATGTTTTTATTGTAAAAGCTTTCGGCATCAATGCTGTCTACGCAAAATAATTGTAGTTCGCCATTCTCTAACTTTTCAAATAGCGAACCAACAATACCCCAATTTTCATAATCATAAAATCTGGCCATACGCGTTGGGAAAAATAGTACAGCCCGGCCGGCATGGCCAAATACCAGCAACTCCATATTGCGCTGAAGCGCTTTACTGAACCATTGATGATATGCTCTTTCCATGGGGTTAATTGTTTTTAACTATCGCGTGTCCAGGTTTTGCATACATCATAAACGGAAAAATCAGCGCGACAATTGCTGGGTGATCAGTTGCGTCCAGAGTTCGTAACCCTTGGGGTTCATATGCAGGAAATCGGCACCGTAGTATTCTTTTTTTGGATTATGATCGGCATCCAGCATTGCTTCGAAAATATTGATGAAGCGCCAGTTATTATCCTGCTTAATAATTTCGCTCTCAATCAAATTATTAGCATATCTAAACTGGTCGGCCAGGTGCCAGCGGCTGGGGCTGGGTTTAATAGAAATATAATAACAGGGCAGGTTGCCAAAACGTTGCTGGGCTTTTACTACCAGTTGCTCAAAAAATATAAATACTTCTTCCGGGTTACGGCCATCGCTCAGGTCATTGTCGCCCGCATAAACAACAAGGCGCTTAGGGTTTAACTGCACCATCAGCCTGTCAAAAAACCAAACACAAGCCGCCAGGGTAGATCCGCCAAAACCAAGGTTGATAGGTTTATATGCCATAAAATCGTCGTTCAGGCTGCTCCATAAACGTATACTCGAACTCCCGTAAAATAAGGTTTCGGGCTGATAGGGTAATTCCCTTATTTTCTTTTCAAGGGCTTTAACCTCGTCTTCGTACCAATGCATGCGGGTAATATATAAAAGTAGTTTTAACTTTTAATGAAGTGCTTAAAAGTTGATTAAAATTCAGTTAGAAAAAGGGTCAAGTTGTTAACCGATAAGACACAACATAGCTATTTCAGTCAAGCTTATTGTGTCAATTTTTGCTATAAAATATTTAAGCTCCGCTTATATAGTGCACTAAAATCATTACTGCTGCATTTTCAAATTCTGTACCTTTACTTTTGTAATGATGCAGTCTCCTACCGAAAAGTTTAATAGTATTTTAGCTCAGTTAAATGCTGAGCAATTAGCAGCCGTTAATAAAATTGATGGCCCGGTGCTGGTTGTGGCTGGCCCTGGTACCGGTAAAACACAAATACTGGCAGCACGGATAGGTAAAATACTGCTCGAAACCGATGCCCAGCCCAACGAGATATTATGTCTTACTTATACAGATGCCGGAGCTGTGGCTATGCGTAAACGTCTTTTTGAGTTTATAGGACCTGATGCTTACCGAATCAACATCTATACCTTCCACGCGTTTTGTAATGATATTATTCAGGAAAATCTGGATTATTTTGGCAAGGTAAGCTTGGAGCCGCTGAACGATCTGGAATCTGCCATGCTATTTAGAGAACTGGTAGATGAATTTGACACCGATCATTTATTGAAGCGGTTTACCGGCGATATTTACTATGATGTGCCCCGGCTAAAAAGCTTGTTTAGCACCATGAAGCGCGAAAACTGGGAACTGACCATGATTGAGCGTGCGGTACAGGAATATATTGATGATTTACCCAACCGCGAGGAGTTTATTTATAAGCGGCCCAATGCCGCCAAAGGTATTCAAAAAGGCGATCCTAAGCAGAAAGATATTGACGCCGCTAAAGAGCTGATGGATAAGCTGCTTTGTGCAGTTAAAGAGTTTGAGAACTACCAGAATAGGTTACAGCAACGCGGCCGGTATGATTATGACGACATGATTATCTGGGTACTCAGGGCTTTTCGCGATAGCGAAAACTTGTTGCGCCGCTATCAGGAAAGGCATCAGTATATACTGGTAGATGAGTTTCAGGATACCAGCGGTTCGCAAAATGAACTGCTTAAGTTTTTGCTCACTTACTGGGAAAATCCCAACGTATTTGTGGTGGGCGATGATGACCAGTCTATTTTCCGTTTCCAGGGGGCTAATATGAAAAACATACTCGACTTTGCCGGCGACTATGTGAAAACCCTGCACACCGTAGTGCTCAAAAATAATTACCGCTCTAACCAGGTAATTCTGGATGTATCACGTGTGCTCATCAACAATAATCGCGAACGCTTAACCAGTCAGCTGCGGTTGGATAAAAACCTGATGGCCTCGCATCCCCGGTTCGAAAAAGAGATGGTAGAGCCCATCATCAATGAATACGAAAACCCCGACCAGGAGTTGGTAGATGTGGCTTATCAGATAGAGCGCCTTATTGAGCGTGGCAGCTTGGCTGCTGACATTGCCGTAATTTATCGAAACCACAACCAGGTGGAGCAATTGATACAGTACCTGGATGCTAAAAAGGTAGCGGTGAATACCAAGCGCAAAATCGATATTCTCACACTGCCTTTCGGCGAGAAAATCATCAACCTGTTGCAGTATCTCGCAATGGAACTTGATTCGCCTTACAGCGGCGATGAGTTACTGTTCGAGATTATGCACTATGATTTTTTTGATATTCCGCCTATCGAAATTGCTAAGGTAAGCATAGCGGTATCAAAGGCTAATTATAGCCAGTCTAACGAGCCTAAAACCTCCATCAGGCGTTACGTAAGCGAAATGAAGGCTAACCGACAAGTGAATCTGTTTGAGCAGCCCGAATACATGGAGATGCGGCAATTAGTTACCGACATTAATTTTTTACTGAAAGCCGCAGTGAGTTTGAGTCTGCAGCAATTATTTCAGCAGGTAATTACTGCTTTAGGAATACTTAAATACATAATGCAACAGCCCGACAAAGGCTGGCATATGGAGATACTAACCAGCCTGTTCAATTTTGTGCGCGATGAAGCCCGCAAGAGCCCGGATATTAAACTTAAGGACATCATCAAAACGGTT
This sequence comes from Mucilaginibacter sp. CSA2-8R, assembly GCF_038806765.1. Taxonomy (NCBI): domain Bacteria; kingdom Pseudomonadati; phylum Bacteroidota; class Sphingobacteriia; order Sphingobacteriales; family Sphingobacteriaceae; genus Mucilaginibacter; species Mucilaginibacter sp. CSA2-8R. The sequence goes on from NZ_CP152389.1 coordinate 529,705, forward strand.
GATTTGATGAAGCGCAATAACATCAGGCTGGAGTTGAACCAGGTCATACATGCCGAAAACGGCGTAAATTTTTTAACGGCACATGGCTCTAAAGGTTTAGAGTATGAGCATGTATTTCTGATTGGCTGTACCAAAAGGATATGGGACAGCAAAGGCCGTAATACTGGTTTTAGCTTCCCGGATACATTGATGCAGGCACCTGGCGACGATAATGCACAGCAGGAAGAATCAAGACGTTTGTTTTATGTGGCCTTAACGCGGGCCAAGCAGTGTTTGCGTATTTCTTACCCGGCCAAAGATCGTAATGGTAAAGACCAGGAAGCCTCGCAGTTTGTGGGCGAAATACTGGCAGCCAGTCATCTGCAGGTAAAGCAGTCAAAGGTTAATGAAGATGCCTTAATGGCTTATTTCGCCACACAGTTTACCGAGGATGATAAGCCAGTGGTGCAGTTGCTTGATAAAAACTACATTAACCAACTGCTGCAAAATTATGTGCTCTCGGTAACGCATTTAAATACATACCTGGATTGCCCGCTTAAGTTTTACTTCCAAAACCTCATTAGGGTACCGGCCGGTAAAAGTCCGGCAATGGCCTTTGGTTCGGCAGTGCACCATGCGCTGTACCGTACGTTTAAGCGAATGAGTGATAATGACCGTAAGTTTGGTAGTGCTGATGAATTTGTTCGGGAGTTTAGATGGTTTATGCACCGTAACCGGGATGCTTTTACCAGCGAAGAATTTAAACTGCGGATGGATTACGGCGATAAAATTTTGCCGGCTTTTTACAACGAGAACGTAAACCAGTGGCATACTAATGTAGAGGTGGAACATCCTGTGCGAGCATTTCCATTTAACGGTGTGCCGGTAAGAGGTAACTTAGATAAGGTTGAGATTAACGGCAGCCAGGTTAACATTGTAGATTACAAAACAGGCAAGCTCAAATATGCTAAAGAAAAGCTGATGCGGCCTACAGCCGACAAGCCCAATGGCGGCGATTACTGGCGACAAGCCGTGTTTTACAAAATCCTGGTTGATAATGACAAGATTAAGCCTTGGGAAGCGGTGAGCACAGTGTTTGACTTTATTGAGCCGGTGGATGGGCGCTACCACAAAGAAAAAATTGTGATTTACCCCGAAGATGTTGCCTTGGTAACCCGCCAGCTTACCGAAACCTACCACAAAATTATGGCCCACGATTTTGCCACCGGCTGCGGCAAACCCGACTGCGACTGGTGCCACTTTGTACGCAGCAACTTTAAACAGCCGGGGAAGATATTGGAAGGGGTGGAGGAGTAGTTTTGATTTTAGGGACATCGGTAAAAATGTTGTTTCTAATCATATACTCATCAGCCTATAGCTTATATTGCTTTGATTAAACAACAACTGCATGAAGTTCAAATTTTTACTCCTTTTACTATTTGCCGTACCCGCCTTTGCGCAAACTACCATTAAACAGGATGCTGCCATTACGCAGATGAATGATGAGGTGTCGGCTCAAAACATAGAAACCATTGTGCGCAAGCTGGTGAGCTTTAAAACCCGCCACACTTTAAGCGATACCACCAGCAAAACTACCGGCATCGGCGCAGCCCGTAACTGGATTAAAGCCGAACTGGAACGTTATGCGGCAGCTTCTAACGGACGCATGAAGGTGGAGTTTGATACCTTTACCCAGCCGGCCGGAGGGCGCATAGGTAAGCCTACGGTATTAAAAAACGTACTGGCTATTCTAAAAGGTACCGACCCGACCGATACCCGGATTTACATGGTTTCGGGCCATTATGATTCGAGGGTGAACAATGTGATGGATTCGGCTTTGGTGGCACCTGGGGCGGTTGATGATGCCTCGGGCACGGCTGTTTCGATGGAGATTGCCCGGGTAATGGCCAAGCGGTCTTTTCCGGCTACTATTATTTTTATGGCAGTAGCAGGCGAGGAACAGGGCCTGAACGGCTCAACCAATGTAGCCAAGCGAGCCAAAGCCGAAAAGTGGAATGTGGATGCCATGCTGAATAACGATATTGTTGGAAATACCTACGGCATGGAAAACGGTATAAAAAACAATACCAACGTCCGGGTTTTTAGCGAAGGTGTACCATCAACTGTAAGTGGCGATGCACGTGCGCTGGCCTCGTTAATCAATAATGGCGGCGAAAATGATAGTCCGTCAAGGCAATTGGCCCGGTATATTAAAGAAGTGGCCGAACGTTACGTGAGCCACCTGGACGTAAAAATGGTTTACCGTCGCGACCGCTTTTTACGTGGCGGCGACCAGACTCCTTTTCTGCAAAATGGCTTTACAGCAGTACGCTTCACTGAGATGAACGAGGACTTTAACCGTCAGCATCAGAACGTCCGTAAAGAAAAAGGCGTTGATTATGGCGACCTGCCCGAATTTGCCGATTATGATTATATCCAAAAAGTAGCCCGAATGAATTTGTCGGTTTTAGCCAATCTGGCCATGGCCCCTGCGCAACCGCAAAACGTAGGCGTAAGTACCAGTGGGCTGACCAACAAAACCACCCTGAAATGGAGTGCGCCTGAGGTGGGTAAAAAGCCGGCTGGCTATTACATCCTGATGCGCGAAACTATCAGCCCATATTGGGAAAAGAAAATTTTCGTCACCGGCAATGAGTATACTTCGGATTACTCCAAGGATAATTACTTTTTTGCCGTGCAGTCGGTGGATGCTGATGGGCACGAAAGTTTGCCGGTATATCCGAAGCCGATAAGATAATCTGTATAGGTAAGAAAATACTGTAATCTAAAACACAAAAGAGACCCTGAAAAGTCTCTTTTGTGTTTTAAAATGATAAGGTGTAGGTAAATGTTATTTGATGCTCAAGCGCCTCACAATAAAGTAACCCAATACAAAAACTACAGCAGCAGTTCCTATACTGGCCAGCACCTCATTGGTAAATATTTCTAAACCGGAATTAACTCTTATTTTTTTGCTCAGGCCCATAACGGCGTGTAAAGGTTGCGCATAGGGGAAAGCGTAAGCATATTCCCAACGTACATTAGTTACCAGTATTATACCAACGATGGTGCCTACAAAGCCAATTCCCATTGGTTTTAAAAAATCTTTCCAAATCAGGCTCATTACAAATTGCAGGGCCAATGTGGCCAGTGAGCCTAAAAATAATTTAATGTAGATATCAAAAAGTTCTTTTTCTATATGCGCATCAAGAAATTTAAGTTCGGGTTTGAGCAAGCCCAATAAATTACCAAACCCGATGGTGAACCCAACAAACAGCATCAGGCAAAGCAACACTAGGAAAAAGGCATAAAAAAACTTGGCGCTGTAAATAGACCATTTAGGTATAGGTAGCGTGAACAATGTTTTCCAGGTATCTGATTTATGTTCAACACTGTTTACCGAATAGGCTATGAATATGATAAAGATAGGCAGCAGCAGTGTGCCCATCATCCCTAAAGAAATACCCGAGAACTGCGCCCACAATACTTTGCCCGGATAAGCCGCCAGCTTAGCGCTTTTAAAATAAAAACCAAGACTAATAAGCGAGGTAAGCAGCAGGGGCAAAAGTACGGCGCTCCAAAAGCCCAGCGTTTTCCGGCTCTTGTAAAACTCCGATTGCAGTGATAATAAAAATCCTTTCATGGGTTTAGGTTAGGCGTTTTGGGTAATGTTCAGAAACAGTTGTTCCAGGTCTTTCTGTACTTTACCAATACTGTATACTTTATGCCCCTGGTTGTGCAGGCTGGCGTTTATAGCAGCCGCTGCATCTTTGGTGGTATAGGGTAGGGTAATGTAGGTGTCGGTAACCTGATTTACGTCGTGACCGGTGTTTTTCAAAAAGTTGGCGGCATCGGCAATGTGGTCTGTCTCTACCTGAATCATGGGCTGGCTGATGCTTTCCAAATCCTGGATGCTGCCCTGAAACACCATGGCACCGTGGTTAATAATGCCTACGTGGGTAACCATCCGCTCAATTTCGGCCAGTAAATGGCTCGATACAAAAACAGTTTTGCCCTGCTCTTTAACCAGTTTAACCAGCAGTTCCCTGATTTCGATAATACCGTTTGGGTCGAGGCCGTTAGTCGGCTCGTCGAGGATTAATAGTTTGGGATCGGCCAGCATAGCTAAGCCAATGCCCAGCCGTTGTTTCATACCCAGCGAGTAGTTACTTGCCTTTTTATGAGCGGCATCTTTTAAGTGCACCAGCGCTAACATTTCGTCAACCCGGTTAATGGGTACCTGTAAAAGCTTGGCGCGGTTAATCAGGTTTTCTTTGCCTGTTAAGTGGCCGTAAATGGCCGGCTGCTCAATAAGCGAACCAATTTGCGACAGGATGCTGAGCCGGTTGCGTTGCAACTCCTGCCCAAATATAGAAATACTGCCTTCCTGTATTTTAAGCAGACTGAGCAGCAGCTTAATGGTTGTAGTTTTGCCTGCTCCATTAGGCCCCAAAAAACCAAAAATGCTGCGCTCGGGTACTTGCAGTGATAAGGATTTTACAACCGGCTGTTTGCCAAAGTAAAAGTTTAGGTTGTGAGTTTCAATTATCATAAACCATTTACCGAAACTGAACAAACAGTTTTTACTAAATGGATGCCCTGGCTAAACAGCGAAGTAGCGTGTTTAACCGAAGTTATGCTGTTGCTGTCGGTAAAGTGACTGGCTTTCTCAAACTGGTAGGTTACGCCCAGTACTAAAGCAAATACTACAGGTACTAACAGTAATATAAAAGGATTAAGGTTTGACACTAACTTTTTCATTGTGACTGATTTGATGAAACAAAGTAAATTCAAAAAAATCAGCTCCTAAACTTATTTAGACCAACTGCCCCGAATTATAGATAAACGGCAGTTTACAGCGACGAAAGCGTTCATCGATAGTTACAGCCCGTTCATCGGTAAAAAGCCGGGGTGTATATAATTGCCGGGGCAAGTTCGTGCCATTAATTTTATATTTAGGGCAATGAAGAAATATTGGCAGATATTTGGGCACTCGCTGTTTTGGATAAGCGTAATCTCGTTTTTTATGCTTGTTGCCCATAATAACACCAAGCTAAAGCTGATAGATTTGCTGGTAACCTTTATTGGTTACGGTATAATTAATATCGGCATGTTCTATTTCAACTACCTGTACCTTATTCCGCATTATCTGGATAAAAAGCAATACCGCAGATACATCCTGGTAACGCTGCTCACCGTTGCTATAATCGGATTTGTTAAATTTGGATTAGGTACCGTGTTTCACGAGCATATTTTAGTGAGCCGCAGTGGCAAAACTATTAGCTTTTGGTCTTATTACACCAGCACCCTGCTTACCAGTATCATTTTTATGTTGCTAAGCCTGTTATACCATTTTACGGTAGACTGGTTTTTGAACGAACGCATACAGCGCGATTTGGAAAACCAGCGCCTCACTGCCGAACTGGCTTTGCTGAAGTCGCAGATTAACCCTCATTTTTTATTTAACTCGCTCAACAGTATTTATTCCCTGGCTTACCAGCGGGCTAATAATACGCCCGAGGCTATTTTAAAACTTTCGGAAATTATGCGCTATATGCTGTATGAGTGTAATGACAATAAAGTTGACTTAGCGCACGAGCTGCAATACCTGCAAAACTTTATCGATTTGCAAAAAATACGTTTCGGTGCTAATGGTCATGTTGATTTTAGGGTAGAAGGCATCATCACTTACCAGCGTATTGTACCCTTACTGCTTATCTCGTTTATCGAAAATGCTTTTAAGCATGGGGTAGCCAATGATGAGCAAAACCCGATATTAATCCATATTACGGTTGATGACAGTAAGCTGCATTTTTACATGCACAACAAAAAACATTTGCTCAACCGGGATGCCGCCGGGGGCATTGGCCTGAGCAATGTTAAGCGCAGATTGAAATTATTGTATCCAAACCAGTATCAGCTAAACATAAATGAAACGGCTGATACGTATTCTTGCGAATTATCTTTAGCTTTATAAAATGATCAGGTGCCTGGTAGTTGATGATGAGCCTTTGGCGTTGCATGTGGTAGAAGACTACATTTCAAAGATTCCCTTTTTGCAATTGGTTAAAGCAACTACCAGTGCTATTGAGGCGCTTACCCTGGTGCAGGATGGCGGCATTGATCTGGTTTTTTTAGATGTACAGATGCCCGAGCTTACCGGTATCCAGTTTTTGCGGATATCCAACGGTAAAGCCAAAATAATTTTAACCACGGCCTACCCGCAATATGCCCTGCAGGGCTATGAACTGGATGCGGTGGATTACCTGCTTAAGCCTATCGCGTTCGACAGGTTTTTTAAGGCGTCGCAAAAGGTACATGCAGCTATGTTTCCGCCGGCGGTTAAGCCGGTTGAAAAAGAAGAAGCACCGGCACATCCGCAATCTGATATCTCCAACGATTTTATATTCGTAAAAACGGAGCATAAAATACAGAAGGTTTACCTGAACAATATTCTGTTTATCGAAGGTCTAAAAGACTATATCTCCATATTTACACCGGCAGAACGCATTATCACCTTACAAAACATGAAAAAGGTGGAAGATGCACTTCCCGAAAGGCATTTTATCCGGGTACATCGTTCTTATATCGTAGCGCTCAACAAAATTGATAGTATAGAGCGCAGCCGTATTTTTATGGGCGATAAAATTATCCCGATCGGCGATACTTACCGCGACGAATTTTTTAAGATGATTGAAGAAAAAAATATCTAAACGTTCATTTTAGCTTTAATGGTTTCTTCAATCTGTTTTACAAGTTCGTCGGCCGGGCGGCCGTTGGGCTCAATAGGTGTAAGTACCTCAAAACGTAAATGTTCAAAAGTGCTTAGTGGATAAATTCCATAACGCACCATTTTCCAGGCGTTATTGATGGCAATGGGTACCAATAATGCATTAGGGCACTTCTTTAATATGGTGGCAATACCAGCCGATTGAAATGAGCGTACGTGTCCGTCTTTAGACCGTGTACCTTCCGGAAAAATAACGGTCGACCAGTTATTGTCTTTCATGCGGCCGGCCAGTTTTGCCAGTTCGGTAATGGCCTGGCGCGGATCATTACGATCTATATTGGCACCACCACCCACTTTCAAATTGTAGGAGATAGACAGGATGCCCTTAGTTAACTCAACCTTAGAGATAAATTTAGCATGGTAACGGCGCAAATGATAAATAAGCGGCGGCACATCATACATGCTCTGGTGGTTGGCTACAAAAATCATAGGGCGTCCCTCTGGCAGTTGTTGCCTGTTGATGAAAGTAATACGGTTGCCCAGTAAATAATAGGTGCTGGTTAATAAGCCGTTTAATATATCTACCGACCGTTTGTGAGCGGCATAGCCGCTTAAATTATAGCATAACCATTGTATTGGTTGAAATAGCAGCAGTAAAAACCCAAAAGCCGGATAATGAATGGCAGATAGGATATAGCCTAACAGTTTTCTCATATCAGAACACCAAAGTTAACAAAATAACCTGAAGGTAAAATGTTCAGCATTAGCGTTTATGGTCTTGTTTAACCCTTACCCGTTTGCTCCGGTTTATTTAATGGTGCCTTCTATAATCATTAACTGCACTCTCATTACGGCTGCTAAGGTTATCGAGTCGGTAATTTCGCTTTTGCATACCATTTGGTACACTTCGCTAAACGGTAATTTGCGTACTATAAGCTCTTCTGTTTCCTCGGGTTCTGCTTCATGCTGTTCCAGGCCGCGTGCCAGGTAGATGTAGCCAAACTCATCGCCTACCGAATTAGATAAGTGAATGCGGTTAATCTCTGTCCACTCGTTGGCTTTTAATCCGGTTTCTTCCAGTAATTCGCGCTTAGCGGCTTCAAGCGGGTCGGTACCCAATGGTCCACCACCTTCCGGAATTTCCCAACTATACTGGTTTAAGGTAAAGCGGAACTGACCAACCAAATAAGTGTTTAACTCATCATCTAAAGCCACTATACCAATAGCCCGGTTTTTATAATGTATTTTACCGTAAATACCCGCATTGCCAGATGGGTTTATTACCTCGTAATGAGTTAAGCCTATCCACGGGTTATCATAAACCTGTTTTTCAGATGTTATTTGCCACGGGTTATGTTCGGGGTGTTGCATGCGGGTAAATATAGAATGTTCAGATAAAATGAAGACATAAAAAAAGCGGCAGAATTTTCTACCGCTTCAAATGGATATTAAAAAAAGCTTTTAAAGACCGAAAGACTCTTTAACTTTTCCAACGTAGTCTAATTTTTCCCAGGTAAACAGTTCTACCTCTTTTGTTACTTCGCGGCCTTCTGGGCTTACAAATGTTTTGGTTACAGTTTCGCTGGTTTTACCAAAATGGCCGTAAGCAGCAGTTTCACTGTAAATTGGGTTGCGCAGTTTAAAGCGCGTTTCTATAGCGTACGGACGCATATCAAACAATTGTTCCACTTTTTTGGCTATCTCGCCGTCGTGCAAATCAACCTGCGCCGTACCATAAGTATTTACATAGATGCCCATAGGTTGTGCTACACCAATAGCATATGATACCTGTACCAGCACTTCTTTACAAACACCGGCCGCAACCAGGTTTTTAGCAATATGACGGGTAGCATAAGCAGCCGAGCGGTCAACTTTCGACGGATCTTTACCCGAAAATGCACCACCGCCGTGTGCTCCTTTGCCACCGTAGGTATCTACAATAATTTTACGGCCGGTTAAGCCAGTATCACCATGCGGACCCCCAATTACAAATTTACCCGTGGGGTTAATGTGATATTTAATATCATCGTTAAAAAAGTGGGCATACTTAGGATAGCGGGCCTTAACACGCGGAATTAGGATGCTAATAATATCTTCGCGAATTTTGGCCAGCATTGCATCATCCTCATCAAAATCATCATGCTGGGTTGATATTACAATGGCATCAATACGCTGTGGCTGGTTATTATCATCATATTCCAGCGTTACCTGCGATTTTGCATCCGGGCGCAAATATTTAATATCTGTAAGTTCGCGGCGTATAGCGGCCAGCTCAATTAATAAAGCATGGGCAATATCCAAGGCTAAGGGCATATAGTTGTCTGTTTCTACCGTAGCGTAGCCAAACATCATACCCTGGTCGCCGGCGCCTTGTTCTTGTTTATCCTGGCGGTCAACCCCCTGGTTAATATCAGGCGATTGCTCGTGAATGGCCGATAGCACACCGCACGAACTGCCATCAAACATATACTCACCCTTGGTATAACCTATACGGTTAATAACATCACGGGCAATTTTTTGTACGTCTAAATAAGCTTTTGATTTTACCTCACCAGCTAAAATTACCTGCCCGGTAGTTACCAGCGTTTCGCAGGCAACTTTAGAGTCGGCATCAAAAGCCAGGAAATTATCAATCAACGCGTCCGATATCTGGTCGGCCACTTTATCCGGATGTCCTTCTGAAACGGACTCTGAAGTGAATAAATAAGGCATAAAATTTCTATCAAAAATTAATGTTTGCAAGCAAGCGTCCGGAAAAGAAAAGGATTGAGTAAAAAAGGAAGACAAGGGTTTTAGCACTTTTTTACGTGGTTGCAATCCGACTGCTCAAGGCAGCATTTTTCAAATCAGTCCACTATCAGTCAGCAAAAGTAAAACAATTTTACAAAAGCCGAAAATAGGCTTACTTTTGATACCGAAAAAGTATAGATAGTTGAAAAGGAAAGCTTTATTTGTAATTAATCCGGTGGCAGGCGGCAAATCTAAGGAGCATGTGCCCCAATTAATTAAGCAATACCTTAACAAAGAAGCCATTGAGCCTACCATCGTGTTTACCGAAGAAGCCGGGCACGCACACTGGCTGGCTAAAGAAGCCAGCGCTACTCACCACAATATTATTGCAGTAGGAGGAGACGGTACCGTAAACGAAGTGGCGTCAGCAGTGGTTGGTAGCCAGGCTGCCCTGGGTATATTACCCTTTGGTTCAGGTAATGGATTGTCCAGGTTTTTAAGCATCCCTATGGATACGGTGAAGGCAATACAAGCTGTCAATACATATCATACTCAAATGATAGATGCTGCGCAGCTAAACGGACAGTGGTTTTTTAATATGGCCGGTATGGGGTTTGATGCGCATATCAGTCATGTTTTTGCTCAACAAAAAAAGCGGGGCTTTATTACTTATTTTAAATCGGCCGTAAGCGAAATTATCAGTTACAAGTCTCAGCGTTATGATATGATCATTGACGGTAAAACCTATAGTCGCGATGCGTTTATGCTGAGTTTTGCCAATTCATCACAATACGGTAACAACGCTCACGTATCTCCTCATGCTTCTGTACAAGATGGCTTACTGGATGTATGTGTTATTAAACCTTTTCCGTTATATCGTTTCCCGGAGATGGGAGTGCGCATGTTTGCTAAAACGGCCGATAAATCTAAATACGTAGAAATCATCCGCGGAAAGAATATACAGGTAGCACGCAATAGTGCCGGTCCCGTGCACCTGGACGGCGAGCCGCAAAGCCTCGGTGCTGATGTTGATATCAAAATTGTACCTTTATCTTTAAAGGTAATTGTGGGCAGCAGTTACAGCAAATAAGCTATGAGCAAGAAAAATAAAAACCTTTCCGGCGGAATGATTTATTCCACCGATCCTGACTTTGCGTTTGATGACGGGAGCCAGGGTGATATTACTACGCCGCCAGCGCAACAGCAAAATCTTAAAATTTACCTGGATCGCAAAGGCGGGAGTAAGCTCGTTACCCGCATTACAGGTTTTGCCGGAGCCGAAAGCGATTTAGAGGCTTTAGGAAAAGTATTGAAAACTAAGTGCGGCGTTGGTGGTTCTGTAAAAGATTATGAGATTTTAATTCAGGGTGATTTTCGTGACAAAATACTACAGCTTTTAATTACAGATGGCTACAAAGCCAAAAAAGCAGGTGGATAGCAAACATATAGTTTTTGTGATTTTTTCATAAAAAATGAATTGTTATTGCTAAAACGTTTTAAAAAACACTGATTTTGTTTAAGATTTAATAAAAGCTTGTTGATTTGTATAAAAACGAGGTGTAATTATACCTGGTATAGGCTGTTTTTGTATAAAGTAAGCCGAATGGCAGAAAACTTAAAGCCTATATCATTTTAGTTACAGTTTTTTAATGTTGAAAGCTTGCTATTATTAAAAAAAATGGTTTTCATTGCAGAAAATTGTTTGGTTAAACATAATAATCGCAATGGATTGCGTTAATAAGTAAGCCCATTAAAAAAACCGAATAATAAGTTTGACATTAAATAATTGTAAAGAATTACATTTTGCTTAATTTTATAATCATAAAATTATAAATTTGTTATTCGCTAAAAGAGCATATTTAATTAACTAAATAGATAAATAAAAACTAAAACTAAATTTAAAGTAATGGCAACCGCTCCATCAACACCAACTACTCCTGTTAAAAAAGAAAGCTCAGGTAACTCAGGCGCTTTCGCTTCTTTAGTTATTCCTATTTGTTTCGTAATCGCCGTATTGCTGTTCATTTTCGTTTTCGGTGATGCAAGCCATTACAAAGGTGGCGACCCTAAAGGCGAGCCAGTGGATATTTTCGGTACTGTACACAAAGGTGGTCCGATTGTACCAGTATTAATGACCATGTTTTTAATGATGGTTGTATTCTCAATTGAGCGTTTTGTTGTTATCGGTAAAGCATCTGGTACTGGTAACGTTGATGCTTTTGTTAGAAAAATCAACGCTTTCTTAAACCAAGGAAACATCGACGCTGCAAGTGCAGAGTGTGATAAACAAAAAGGTTCGGTAGCTAACGTTATCAAATCAGGTTTGAAAAAATACCGCGAAATGGAAGCTGAACCAAATCTTGACGTTGACCAAAAAACTTTGGCTATCCAAAAAGATATTGAAGAAGCAACTGCTTTAGAGATGCCGATGTTAGAGCAAAACCTTACCATCATTGCAACTTTAGTATCAGTAGGTACGCTGGTAGGTTTATTAGGTACGGTGGTAGGTATGATTGGTGCATTCCAAACACTGGCTACTTCTGGTGCTCCTAACCAAGCTGAGTTATCATCTCACATTTCTGAGGCTTTGATCAACACTGCATTGGGTATTGCTACTTCGGCTTTGTCAATTATTTCTTATAACGTGTTTACGTCTAAAATTGACAAACTGACTTACGCAATTGATGAGACAGGTTTCAGCATTGTGCAAACATTTGCTGCTTCACATAAAAACAGAACAAGATACTAGTATTGGTGCTGCTTAGCCGCCGTTATCTGATATAAAGCAGTAACGGCGGGTAAAGTAAAATGATAAGCCATATTAAGTATTGATTTTAAAGAACCAGAAATAAAATGCCTAGAGTAAAAATTCCAAGAAAGAGTACGTCAATCGATATGACGGCTATGTGTGACGTAGCCTTCCTTTTGCTTACCTTCTTTATATTAACGGCAAAACCTAAAGTAGAAGATCCGGTTCCGGTGGATACTCCGGGGTCAGCTTCGCAAGTTCTTTTGCCTGAAAGCGATATTGCAACCCTTACTATTGGTGGTAAAGGAAAGGTGTTTTTTGGTGTCGAAGGCTTCGAGGTACGCAAGCAATTGCTTCAGCGTATGGGCGACAGATATAAAATTGCTTTTACACCTAAAGAAGTTGAGCGTTTTGCGGTAATGCCAAGCATAGGTGTTCCTATTAGCCTTGCAAAGCAATACATCGATCTTGATGGTGATCAGCGTAAAGAATATAAAGCGCCGGGTATACCTACAGATTCGGTTAGCAACGAGTTATTTAACTGGATTAAAGAAGCGCGTATCGTAAACAGAAACATATCAGGTAAAGAATTGCGTATCACTATTAAAGGTGACAGCAAAGAAGAGTACCCGACAATACAGCGTATTATTGCCATATTGCAAAAGCAGGAAGTAAACAAATTTAGTTTAATTACATCATTAAGAGGAAAATAATAAGATGGCAGAATTAGACACCTCCGGTGGGGGTAAGAAGAAGGGTGGAAAAGTAAGAAGTAAGAAACAATCAACACGCGTGGATTTAACAGCCATGGTTGATTTGGCTTTCTTACTGGTAACTTTCTTCATGCTTACTACTACCCTGTCAAAAGCGAAAGCCATGGATTTGGCTATGCCGGATAAAAATGAAGAGAAGCCAGACGACCAGGAGCCTATTGCAGCATCAAGAACGGTAACTGTTCTTTTAGGTGCCGACAACAGGTTAGAATGGTTTGTAGGTGTACCAACAGAACCTAAATCAGCTCCAACGGTTGATAATTATGGTAAAGATGGCATCCGTAAAGTGTTAATTGAAAAGGGCGCAGAAATCAAACGTACAACCGGAAAGGACATGTATGTAATTATTAAGCCAAGCGATAAGTCAATCTACAAAAATATGATTGATATTATTGATGAATTAAATATTACAAACAATAAACTATACTCTATTGTAGATATCACGCCGGTCGAGATTGATTTACTGAAACGAGAAAAGATTTATTAATTAACAAATAAGTAGATTTAAAAAAGATAAATCATGGCTATTTTAGGATCAAAATTAGACATACTGAAACCTGAATGGCTTGATGTTGTTTTTAATGATAGAAACAAGGCTTACGGTGCCTACGAGTTACGTAAAAGTAACCCGAAAAATACAGCTAAAGCGTTATTTATAACTCTTATACTGTTTATTTTGGCCGTTTCGATGCCTACTATTATTAACAAGATCAAAGGTTTTATACCTAAGCCAAAGGAAAAAATTAAAATTGAGGAAGTAGTGCTTGCACAACCTCCACCGTTAAACGAAAAAGAGCCGCCACCGCCGCCACCGCCAAGCCCTGAGCCGCAAAAGCCAAAAGTGGATCAGGTACGTTTCCCGCCTCCAGTAGTAAAGCCAGATGAGCAGGTTCGTGAAAAAGATCCACCAAGTCAGGAAGATTTGAAAGTTGCTGACCCAGGTCCAAAAGACATCAAAGGTGACCCTTCTCAAACCGTTCGTATTGATGAGCCGGTTGGTAACGCTCCGGTTAGCGCTGCGGTAGTTGAAGCTAACCCAAATGAAATCTTTACCTCGGTAGAAGTTTTACCAGCTTTCCCTGGCGGTTTAGAAGGTTTTGGTAAGTATCTTAACAAAGCCTTACGTTACCCTTCAGTAGCTCAGGAAAACGGTGTACAAGGCCGTGTAAACGTTACCTTCGTTGTTGAACGTGATGGTAGCTTAACGGACATTAAACCAATTGGTCGCCAATTAGGCTCCGGTTTAGAAGAAGAAGCGGTACGCGTATTAAAATCTGCACCGAAGTGGACGCCTGGACGTCAAAATGGTCGCCCGGTTCGTGTACAGTATACCGTGCCAATTGTATTTACATTAGCAGATCAATAACAGTAATTAATGTTAAATTCTGATTCTGATAAACAAAAATCGCCCCTAAGGCGGTTTTTGTTTATTTTAGGGGCAGCCTTCTTTGTGGTTGTTGTCATATTAGGTTTGATGATAATGTTTTGGGATAAGCTTCCACTCCAGTTATCACAAACGCAGCGCTACACCTTTGGAGGGCTGTTTATTTTATACGGTGTATTACGTTTCGTTCGTATTTTCAGAACAGATACAGGTCAATGATTAAATGTTTTAAGTTTACATTTTTTGGGTTAGCTGTAATCATAGCTTTGGCAACCTGCCGCCAGCAACCTACTCTACGTGCAAAAGGCGAAGACACTTTTATAACTGGCAAGGCCCAGTTTTTGGCCGACGAGTCTTTTGAGCCGATACTTGAGCAACAGGCTTACGTATTTAAAGCACTGTACCCTGAAGCCAAACCTCAGTTTATCTATAAGTCGGAAAACGATTTGCTGCGGCTCTTTTTAAACGACAGCATTAGGGTTGCTATCATGTCGCGCGATTTGAAGCCGAATGAATTGCAAATTTTAAAAAACCGAAACCTTGCACCAGCAGTTAATCGTTTTGCAATTGATGCGATTGTGCTTATTGTAAACGAAAAGTCGGCTGACACGTTAATAACGGTTAATCAAATCAAACAGATGCTTAGCGGCAAAATCAACACTGATAAGAACATCGTTTTTGATAACCCTAACTCAAGTTTGGTAAGATATTTGAAAGATTTTTCTGGAAATGAGCTAAAACAGAAAAATATTTATGCACTAAAATCAAATAAAGACGTTATTACTTACGTAAGTGAGCACCCAAACTCTATAGGAATTGTAGGGTTCAGTTGGTTAGACGATCCGGATAAGGATTATGCTGATGCAGTAAGCAAGGTAAAAGTAGTAGGCGTACGAGATGAGAATAATGACAAAGCGCCGACCGAATACTTTAAACCATCACAAGAAACGTTAGCTCTAAAACAATATCCGCTTAGTCGTGGTCTGTATATCCTGGACAGTTCAGGAAAGATGGGTTTAGCAGCAGGTTTTGCTGCTTTTATGAAAAGCGACAAAGGACAACGGATAATTTTGAAATCAGGTTTATTGCCTGATTCTATCCCGCAGAGGGAAATGATTTTGAAAAAGTAACATCTTAACTAAAACTATAAAATTGAGGCACATGACTAATTTGAAAAGTAAAGTAGCTGGAGCAGCCGTAGGCCTGGTATTTATAGGTTCATCAGTTTTTGCGCAGAGTCTTGCCGACGCCAAGAAAGCTATTGACGCCGAACAATATCAGAAAGCTAAGTCGATGCTAAAAAATCTGACAGCTTCTCAACCAACTAAAGACGAGAATTTCTTTTACCTGGGCTGGGTTTATCTTCAAGAAGATTACGCAGATTCTGCCAAGGCAGCTTTTAGCAAAGGTATAGCAGCTAATCCAAAATCAGCATTAAACTATGCAGGTTTAGGTGCGGTTGCAAGGGTTAATAAAGACCAGGCCGGTGCACAAAGTAACTTCAATCAGGCTACTACATTGGCTGGTAAAGACTCTAAACCATATGTATACGTAGGTGAGGCTTACATGCTTGATCCTAACCCGGATGCTAATGCAGCTATTGCTGTTTTAAATAAAGGTATTGCTGTAAATAGCAAAGATCCTGAATTGTTTATTGCTTTAGGTGATGCGTACCGGTCACAGCTAAAAAGTAATGAGGCTTATAAAGCTTATGCAGACGCGCTTAACTTAAATCCAAAATCGGCAGCAGCTAAAGTAGCCACTGGTGTGCTTTGGAGATATGCTAACAACTGGGAAGACTCTGAGAAAGAGTTTAAAGATGCCTTAGCCATTGATCCAAACTTTGGTCCGGCTTACCGCGAGTGGGCTGAAACTGACGTACGCTGGGCACAAAAAGTTCCTGCTCAAGCTTCGGCAAAAATCAACGAATCTGTTGAGCAGTATCGTAAATTCATGAATTTAACTGATAACTCAGTAGAGTCACGTTTACGTTATGCCGACTTTTTATACCAAGCCGGTAAATTTAAAGATTTACAAACCGAGGCAACTACTTTAACACAGGCTAAAAATGCTAATGCAAGAGCTTATCGTTATTTGGGTTACGCCGCATACGAAAACAATGACCCGGCCACTGCTAAAACAGCATTAAATACCTGGTTATCCAAAGCTGATCCTAAACGGGTTATTCCTTATGATTATTATTATTTAGGCCGTATTCAGTTAAAAGACAAAGATACTACTGCTGCGCTCCAGACCTTGGAAAAAACCGTGCAACTGGACAGCACTATGGGTGATTTGTATGCAGACATTGCTAAGATATATTACGCAAAACGTGATTATCAAAAAGCAGGTGATGCTTATCAGAAGTATACTGCTAAGTCAAAAAATGCTAAATTAAACGATTATTTTGCTCAAGGTTTTAGCTACTACTATGCTTATGGTGATCAGCTTTCGAGCAAAGCTACTCCAAAACCAGTAGCTGATACCATGTTATTAGTAAAAGCCGATTCTGCTTTCTCACATATACAAAATGCTTTAACCACGCCTAACCCTACGGTTACGCTTTACAGAGCACGTTTGTACGATTTAAAAGAGAAAGACCGCAACAACATTGTAGGTTATGCCAGGCCTTATTATGAAAAGCTGATTTCAATCTTATCTGCTAAACAGCCAATAGCTGATGCAGACAAAAAGAATTTAGCTGAGGCTTACGCTTACTTAGGTGCTTTTGCCGAATACAAAGAAAAGGACAATGCTAAGGCTACCGAAAATTATACTAAAGCCCGTGAGTATGACCCAACCAACAAACAGGTGCAGTTCTTCTTCCAGAAAAAGAGCGCTCCGGCCAAGTCGACTTCAAAAGGTAAATAAGTTTTAATTATAAAAATAGTATATTGAGGCCGCACAGAAGTGCGGCCTTTTTTGTTATTTAGGGCCGCCAATTATTTTGTATTATGGAAGCACAAAGTTTACCGGTTAACTATTTACCGATAATCATTCAAATGGTAGTAGCCATAGGTTTTGTGGTAACTACAATGTTTTTTACCCACAAATTGGGTCCTAAACGTCAAACCGCCGATAAGTTAACACCTTTTGAGTCGGGTATTGAGGTAGTGGGTAACGCACGTACGCCGGTATCCATTAAGTATTTCCTGGTAGCTATTCTGTTTGTGCTATTTGATGTGGAGGTGATATTTATGTATCCATGGGCTGTGAATTTTAAACAGATGGGTACTGAAGGTCTTATTGAGATGTTCATCTTTATGGGCACGCTGCTTTTAGGGTTTATTTACGTACTTAAAAAAGGCGCACTCGATTGGAATTGAGGTAGTTTAGATTTATTCTAAATATAGCCTTGTCTATATTACACTATGCTTAATGACGTTTATAATAATAAATTTGTAAGCATCCGTATTACGGATAACCAAAGCAATTATTAACCAATGAGTGATGTTCAAATTGTAAACGCCCCACCGGGTGTTGAAGGTTCGGGATTTTTTGCAACTTCATTAGACAAGGCCATTGGCCTGGCTCGTTCGCATTCGTTGTGGCCGCTGCCGTTTGCTACCTCTTGCTGCGGTATTGAGTTTATGGCTACGATGGGGTCGCATTATGATTTGTCGCGTTTTGGCGCAGAGCGCTTGAGCTTTTCTCCGCGTCAGGCGGACTTATTAATGGTCATGGGCACTATATCCAAAAAGATGGCACCGGTTTTACGTCAGGTATATTTACAAATGGCCGAGCCCCGCTGGGTGATGGCTGTAGGTGCCTGCGCGTCAAGCGGCGGTATATTTGATACTTACTCAGTACTGCAAGGTATTGATGAGGTAATACCGGTAGATGTTTATGTGCCTGGTTGCCCGCCGCGTCCGGAAGCAATTATTGATGGTTTTATGAATATTCAAAAACTGGTACAAACAGAATCTTTGCGTCGCAGGGAATCGCCGGAGTACCAGAAACTATTAGCACAATACGGAATCCAGTAAATGGGTACATTAAATAACGAAATACTTTTACAGCAGTTTACCGCACAGTTTGGCGAAAGGGTAAAGTTTGTAGGCGAGCCTTACGGCTTAGTTACTGTTGAAACTGACCGTAATCAAATCATCGACGTTCTTACTTTTTTAAAGAACGATGCGCAGTTACAATTTGTCTATTTAACTGATATTACTGCTATTCATTACCCGGAACAGGAAAATTCCATCGGTGTAATTTACCACTTGCACAGTTTAGTACATAACGTACGCATCCGGCTTAAGGTGTTTTTACCCGAAGGTGATGTACGCATCCCGACCGCTTCGGTATTGTGGAACGGCGCCAACTGGATGGAACGGGAGACGTATGACTTTTTTGGCGTCGATTTTGAAGGGCACCCGAATCTGGTTCGTATCCTCAATGTTGACGACATGACGGTATTTCCGATGCGCAAAGAGTACCCGCTCGAGGATCCTAACCGGGTAGACAAGAAAGATTTTTATTTTGGAAGATAGACTATGCAGAATTTTCCTTCATTAAATACAAATACCGATACTAACTTACAAAGCGAATTGTCGACCCTTAACTTAGGGCCAACGCATCCTGCTACGCATGGAGTTTTCCAAAATGTGTTGCAATTGGATGGTGAACGCATTGTTAGTGGCGTATCTACTATAGGTTATATACATCGGGCTTTTGAAAAAATTTCGGAGCACCGTCCGTTTTATCAAATCACGCCTTTAACCGACCGTTTGAATTATTGCTCGGCACCCATTAACAATATGGGCTGGCACATGACGGTAGAAAAGCTGTTAAACATCACTACACCTAAGCGTGTTGATTACATGCGCGTAATTATTATGGAACTGGCTCGCATTGCCGACCATATTATTTGTAACGGTGTATTGGGTGTAGATACTGGAGCTTTCACCGGCTTTTTATACATGATGGAATATCGTGAAGCCATCTACGAAATTTACGAGGAAGTTTGCGGTTCACGACTGACGACCAACGTTGGGCGTCTGGGCGGCTTTGAGCGTAATTTTAACGAGATTGCTTTTGCCAAAATCAATAAGTTTCTGGCCGATTTTCCGAAAGTGTTAAAAGAGTTTGAATCGCTGTTTAATCGTAACCGGATATTTATTGATCGTACCAGGGGCGTTGCACCGGTTAGTGTTGAGGATGCCCTGAGCTATAGCTGGAGTGGCCCGTTGCTGCGTGCGGCTGGTGTTGATTATGATGTACGCGCCATGAACCCGTACAGCTCTTATGAAGACTTTGATTTTGAAGTGCCTGTAGGTACCAGCGGCGACGTATACGACCGGTATTTGGTTCGTAACGAAGAAATGTGGCAAAGCCTGCGCTTGATACAACAGGCGCTGGATAAGATACAGAAAGAAGATCCGACAATATTTCATGCAGATGTACCGGAATTTTACCTGCCTCCTAAAGAGGAAGTGTACAACAATATGGAAGCGCTGATTTATCACTTTAAAATAGTGATGGGAGAAATACCCACACCGGTTGGCGAAGTATACCATTCGGTAGAAGGTGCTAACGGCGAGTTAGGATTTTATCTGGTTAATGATGGCGGACGTTCGCCTTACCGTCTGCATTTCCGCAGGCCAAGCTTTATCAATTACTCCATGTATGCTGATATGAGCCGTGGCATGTTACTGTCTGATGCGATTATCAACATGAGTAGCTTAAACGTTATTGCAGGAGAGTTAGATGCTTAGAGTAGAAAATGTAACCCACGGACCTGTCGAGTTTTCGGCAGCTTTGCTTAATAAGTTTGCCGATCTTGTAAGCCGCTACCCTGAAGGCAAGCAAAAATCTGCTTTGCTGCCTGCACTTCACGAAACGCAGGCCGAGTTAGGTTGGTTAAGCGTGCCGGCTATGGACAAAGTAGCCGCCTATCTTAAAATTGAGCCTATCGAAGTTTATGAGGTAGCCAGTTTTTATACTATGTACTTTTTGCGGCCGCAAGGCAAGTACATGCTGGAAGTTTGCCGTACTGGCCCATGCTGCTTAGTTGGCGCCGAAAAAATAATGGACCATATTGAACAAACGTTGGGCGTTAAAGAAGGTGACGTTACTGCGGATGGTTTATTTAGCTGGCGTGGGGTAGAATGCCTTGCCGCTTGCGGCTTTGGCCCCGTACTTCAAATTGGCCCTGAGTACACATTTTACGAGAACCTGACTACCGAATCGGTCGACAAGTTAATTAGTGATTTAAAGGCAAAGGCTAACAACTAATGGGACGCAGATTATTACTCGAACATATTAATGTACCCGGCATCAATACTTTTGACGTTTACCGTTCAAAAGGTGGTTATGCCGCGGTTGAAAAGGCCCTGAAAACTCTTACCCCCGACGAGGTGGTCGAAGAGGTTAAAAAATCTGGCTTGCGCGGTCGCGGCGGTGCGGGTTTTCCAACCGGTATGAAGTGGAGCTTTTTGGCTAAGCCCGAAGGTGTGCCGCGCTACCTGGTATGCAACGCCGACGAGTCGGAACCCGGTACGTTTAAAGACCGTTATTTAATGACACACATCCCTCACTTATTAATTGAGGGAATGATTATAGCCAGTTTTGCTTTGGGCGCCAAAACTTCGTACATCTATGTACGGGGCGAGATGATGCCACAAATCCGCATCCTGGAAAAAGCTATAGCCGAAGCGCGTAACGCCGGCTTTTTGGGCAAAAATATCTTAGGTACGGGTTATGATCTGGAATTGTATGTACAGCCCGGTGGCGGCGCTTACATCTGCGGTGAAGAGACGGCGTTAATCGAATCGCTGGAAGGCAAACGTGGTAATCCACGTATCAAGCCCCCGTTCCCGGCTATTGCTGGTTTGTACGGCTGCCCAACGGTAGTAAACAACGTAGAATCTATAGCTGCAACGGTGCCTATCATCCGCGATGGTGGCGATGAGTATGCTAAAATTGGCATTGGCCGCAGTACCGGAACAAAACTGATTTCGGCCTCCGGAAATTTAAACAAGCCAGGTGTGTACGAGATTGAGTTGGGTGTACCTGTAGAAGAATTTATTTATTCGGATGAATATTGTGGTGGTATTGCCAATGGAAAACGCCTGAAAGCTGTAGTGGCTGGTGGTTCATCAGTACCTATTTTACCAGCTAACCTTATATTGAAAACCATTAATAATGAGTCGCGCTTAATGAGCTACGAATCATTGTCAGACGGTGGCTTTGCTACCGGCTCCATGATGGGATCGGGTGGCTTCATTGCTTTTGATGAAGACCAGTGTATTGTGCGTAATACATGGAACTTTGCACGTTTTTATCATCATGAAAGTTGCGGGCAGTGTTCTCCTTGCCGCGAGGGTACAGGCTGGATGGAAAAAGTATTACACCGTTTAGAGCATGGCCACGGCAAACTAAGCGATATGGATTTGCTGGTAGACGTGTCAAAGAAAATAGAAGGAAATACGATTTGTCCGTTGGGCGACGCAGCAGCCTGGCCGGTGGCCAGTGCCATCCGCCACTTCCGCGATGAGTTTGAATGGCATGTGACCAACCCCGCAGAGGCCGTAAGCCGCAATTTCGGACTGGCGCATTATGCCGATCCTTTGAACAAGCCTGAAGAAGTAGTTTAACACAAACACGCTGTTGGGCAAAAGGAATGGAGCACTTGTTTGTTTACGGCACATTGCTTAGCCATTTCAACAACAATGCACTCAATGCGGTAGCGGAGTTGATGCAGTACGAGGGGCAAGGCAAACTAAAAGGAAGAATATTTGATTTAGGCGCTTATCCGGCATTGATAACCTCGGCAGACGAGAAAGATGATGTACAGGGAGAGGTTTACCAACTAGCATCAACCAATAAGGTTCTTGCTACGCTTGATGAATACGAGGGAGATGAATACCGCCGGGAGCTGCATATAGTGCGGTTGGAAGGCGGAAAACAAATCAGGTGTTGGGTATATGTTTATAAGCCCTTGCTTGATAATAATGTTATACAGATTATAGGCGGAGATTATCTGGCTTATATCAGAAATAAAGGCTAATAATGGTTAAAGTAACTATTGACGGAATTAGTATTGATGTTGAACCAGGGACCAGTATTTTAAATGCTGCCCGGCAAATAGGAGGTGATATTGTACCACCTGCCATGTGCTATTACTCTAAATTGGAAGGCAGTGGTGGTAAATGCCGTACTTGTTTGGTAAAGGTAAGCAAGGGTTCTGAAAAAGACCCGCGACCTATGCCCAAATTGGTAGCCTCATGCCGTACTGCGGTAATGGACGGGATGGAAGTGCAAAACATCACATCGCCCGAGGTAAGAGAGGCACGCAAGGGTGTAGTAGAAATGCTGTTGATTAATCACCCGTTAGATTGCCCCGTTTGCGACCAGGCCGGTGAATGCCACCTGCAGGATTTAGGCTTTGAACACGGCGCTGCTAAAACCCGCTATGAGTTTGACCGCCGTACCTTCGAGCGTATTGACATAGGCGACAAGATACAACTGCACATGAACCGTTGTATTTTATGCTACCGCTGCGTGTTCACAGCCGATCAGATTACCAATCAGCGCGTTCACGGTGTATTAAATCGTGGCGATCATGCCGAGATTTCTACTTACATCCACAAAGCTGTTGATAATGATTTTTCGGGTAATGTCATTGATGTGTGCCCGGTAGGAGCATTAACTGATAAAACGTTCCGTTTTAAAAACCGGGTATGGTTTACCAAGCCTGTTGAAGCGCACCGCAATTGCGAACATGAAAAATGTAACGGCAAGGTTACGCTCTGGTACAAAGGCGAGGATGTGTTGCGGGTAACTGCCCGTAAAGATCAGTACGGTGAGGTAGAAGAATTTATCTGTAATACCTGCCGTTTTGATAAAAAGAAAACCAGCGATTGGGTAATTGAAGGCCCGCGTAAGGTGTCTAATCAATCGGTAATCAGCTCTAACCACTACGAAACATTGCATCCGCTGCCGGTAGTTAAAACCAACCCGGTATTGCAGGAAGCTAATAAAGAACAATTTGAACGGGAGACAAGACTGTAATGGAACTAAGTGATTTAATCATAAAACTGGTACTGGTATTAGTCATTTTCGCCATTAGCCTGGTAGTGGCTATGTACTCTACTTATGCTGAGCGTAAAGTGGCCGCATTTCTGCAGGATAGGGTAGGCCCAAACCGCGCCGGCCCGTTTGGTATACTGCAGCCTTTGGCTGATGGTGCCAAAATGTTCATGAAAGAAGAAATCATCCCGACGCGTGCAAGTGGTTTTTTGTTTGTAGTTGGCCCGTCACTCGCTATCATGACGGCTTGTATAGGTTCCGCGGTGATTCCGTGGGGGCCGCAAATGCAAATTGGCTCGCGCGTAATTGATTTGCAGGTTACCGATATTAACGTAGGTATCTTGTATATTTTTGGCGTAGTATCCTTAGGTGTGTATGGCATCATGATTGGTGGCTGGGCATCTAACAATAAATATTCTTTAATGGGTGCCATCCGTGCGGCATCACAAAGTATCAGCTACGAAATTTCGATGGGCTTATCCATCATTGCCCTGTTGATGCTTACGGGTACATTAAGTTTAAAAGAAATTGCCGAGCAACAACATGGCTGGCATTGGAATGTAATCTATCAGCCGCTGGGCTTTTTAATATTTATGGTATGCGCTTTTGCCGAAACTAACCGTAGCCCGTTCGATTTACCTGAGTGCGAAACCGAGCTGGTAGGTGGTTATCATACCGAATATTCATCCATGAAATTGGGTTTTTACCTATTTGCTGAGTATATCAATATGTTTGTATCATCGGCAGTAATGGCTACTTTATATTGGGGCGGTTATAACTATCCGGGTATGGACTGGGTTGCTGCGCATGCGGGGCCAACTATCGCACCTATTGTTGGAGTAATAGTATTATTTGCCAAAATATTTGCTTTCATCTTCTTTTTTATGTGGGTACGCTGGACTATCCCGCGTTTCCGTTATGACCAGTTGATGCACCTGGGCTGGAAAAAATTAATACCGCTGGCTATTGCCAACATTGTATTAACCGGTGTAATTGCTACCTTAATTAAACACTTTGCTTAATCTTGATATGGAACCATTAAGTAACAAGCGAAAACTGATAGAAGTTAAACCTCTCAACTTTTGGGAACGTGCTTACCTGCCTGCAATAGGTCAGGGCTTAAGCATTACGATGAAGCACTTTTTTAAGAAAGATGTTACCATACGTTACCCTGAACAAAAGCGCGAATTTTCTGAAAACTTTCGTGGTTTGCACTCGCTAAAACGTGATGAGGACGGACGCGAGCGCTGTACGGCCTGTGGTTTGTGTGCGCTCTCGTGCCCGGCCGAAGCTATTACTATGACTGCCGCCGAACGCCAGAAAGGTGAAGAAAACCTGTACCGCGAAGAAAAATATGCTGCCGTGTATGAAATTAACATGCTGCGCTGCATTTTTTGCGGTTTGTGCGAAGAAGCCTGTCCCAAAGAAGCTATTTACCTGGATGGCGACATCGTACCGACCGACTTTACGCGAAAAGACTTTATTTATGGTAAAGACAAATTAGTTGAGCCGCCTTTAAACCAATAAAAAGAGTTTACCTTTACCGGCACTAACCTATTGGCCGCTAAAGGTATTTTGTTTCAAAGCCTTATGAGTATATTTTACTTTATTGCATTTCTTTCCATCCTGTTTTCGCTGCTGGTTATATTTGCTAAAAACCCGGTGCATAGTGTTTTATACCTCATTATCACCTTCTTTACGTTTACCATCCATTATATTTTATTGAATGCACAGTTTTTGGCTATCGTAAACTTTATTGTTTACATGGGGGCCATCCTGGTGCTGTTCCTGTTTGTGATGATGATGCTCAACCTGAATAAGGATGCCGAACCCACCAAAAGCATTTATGTGAAAATGATTGGCATCATTGGCGGCGGCTCATTACTGGTTACCTTAATAGCTGCAGTTAAGGGTTTAGCTAAATCTCAGCCGGTTGTATTGCAAAACGTAAATTTGGGTTCGGTGCAAAATTTGGGCAAAGTACTTTTCAGCGAGTTTTTGTTACCCTTCGAAGTATCGTCTATCCTTTTACTATCTGCCATGGTGGGCGCTGTTTTACTGGCCACCCGTGATAATAAACCTAAAGTTGCTGCCTAAATGGAAAGTTTAACCCAAGCTATCAAGATTGTTCCGCTTAATCATTATATCCTGTTAAGCGCTATCATATTTTCAATAGGTGTAATCGGTGTGTTAATTCGTCGCAACGCCATTGTAGTATTTATGTCGGTTGAGCTGATGCTGAATGCCGTTAACCTGTTGCTTACTGTTTTTTCAGTTTACAGCAATGACCCTAACGGGCAGGTGTTTGTGTTTTTTATTATGGCGCTGGCTGCTGCCGAAATTGCTATCGGCCTGGCTATCATCGTCATGATACATCGCAACACCAACTCTATCGACGTAGATATTTTGAACCGTTTAAAGTGGTAAGGGCATTATAGTCATCAATCATTTTATAGCATAATTACAAACAACTGATAATAAACCCAGCAGCAAAAAACTCGTTCATCTGCAACTAAAGTTTCACTGCCGAATACTATAACACAATTATGGATAAATACATCTGGCTTATTCCCTTATTACCTCTAGCAGGTTTTATAATTAACGGATTAGGCCGCAATACTTTACCTAAAAGCCTGATTGGCGGTATCGCTAGTTTAGCGGTTTTCATTCCGTTTTTAATAAGTGTTGGCGTTTTTATGGAAGTAAAAACCACTGAGCATATCACCAAAACGTATTTTGAGTGGATCAAGGTGGGCGATGTAAATATTCCCTTTTCTTTTCTGGTAGACCGTTTAAGTTCTATCATGCTGCTCATCATCACGGGTATTGGGTTTTTAATTCACCTGTATTCTATCGGTTACATGAGTCATGATAACGGTTTCGGTAAGTTTTTCGCTTACTTGAATCTGTTTGTTTTCTTTATGTTGCTGCTGGTGATGGGCGCCAATTACATCATCATGTTTATTGGCTGGGAAGGTGTTGGTTTGTGCTCTTACCTGCTAATCGGTTTCTGGTTTACCAATCCAAGTTATGCTGATGCCGCCAAAAAGGCTTTTGTGATGAACCGCATCGGCGACTTAGGTTTTTTAATCGGTGTATTTATCATTATGAAAACATTTGGCAGCGTTACTTACGCCGATGTTTTTGTCAAGGCAGCAGGTATGCACACCGGCGATACTACACTGGTGCTGATTACGCTGTTACTATTTGTTGGCGCTACCGGTAAATCGGCGCAAATACCTTTGTTTACCTGGCTGCCCGACGCTATGGCTGGCCCAACACCGGTTTCGGCACTCATACACGCAGCAACCATGGTTACTGCCGGTATATACATGATTGCCCGGTCTAACATCTTATTTACGCTTTCGCCATTAACACAGCATGTGATTGCCATTGTGGGTATTGCTACTATATTGCTGGCTGCGCTCATTGCACTTACCCAAACCGACATTAAAAAGGTATTGGCCTACTCTACAGTATCGCAGTTAGGCTACATGTTTTTGGGTTTGGGGGTTGGCGCGTATACCGGCGCATTTTTCCACGTATTAACTCATGCCTTCTTTAAAGCCCTGTTGTTCCTGGGAGCCGGTTCGGTTATCCACGCGGTAAGCGGTGAGCAGAATATGCGCTCGATGGGTGGGCTGAAGGGCAAACTGCCGGTAACGTTTATCACCATGCTCATTGGTACACTGGCTATATCCGGTATTCCGCCTTTTGCCGGCTTCTTTTCTAAAGATGAAATCTTGGCGCATACCTACATGCATAGCCCTATACTTTATGTATTTGGTGTGCTGGGTGCCATGTTTACTTCTTTTTACATGTTTAGGTTAATGTTCCTTACTTTCTGGGGCAAATTCAGAGGCACACACGAGCAGGAACATCACCTGCACGAGTCGCCTCCAAGCATGACAATTCCACTTATTGTTTTAGCTGTGCTGTCAACCGGAGGCGGTTTCATGGGCGTGCCCGAAGCATTAGGCGGTCATCATTGGCTGGAGCAGTGGCTCGAACCTGTGCTAAGCTCTTCAGCTTCGCACACTGGTAAAATGTTTATAGCCCGAAATACCGAATTGATGTTGATGGGCGTATCGGTAGGTGGTGCAGTATTAGCATTGATTTATGCGTACATGAAATATATATCTAAAGCTGAGGTGCCTTTGGCTGATGAGGCAGAGCGCCCGGCATTGGAAAAACTTTCGTTCAATAAATTTTATATCGACGAGATTTATGATGCCATTATTCGCCGACCGTTAGATGCCTTATCGGCGTTCTTTTACAAGGTGGTTGATAAGCTGGGTATTGATGGCATTGTAAACGGTGTGGCACAAAGCCCTATTGAGGCTGGTCGTGGTTTACGCCTGCTGCAAACCGGTAATGTTGGTTTTTATTTGTTGATGATGGTAATCGGCATTATTGCCGTACTACTTTATAGTTTAATAAAATTTTAGTTAAGCGTTTACTGCATATACCATGACGGTTAGTTTTTTACTCTTTTTACCTTTACTGGCAGCCCTGGCGCTTTTGTTTATTAAAAGCAATGCTGTAAAAAACATTGCCCTGCTGTTTTCGCTCGCCGAGTTGGTGCTGGGCGTTTATATGCTCACTCAATATCATCCGGATGGCGGTTTGCAGTTTACTGCTGAGGCCGCCTGGATGCCCAAATTAGGCATTTACTTTACGGCGGCTATAGATGGGATCAACATTATCCCGGTCATTTTGTCGGTATTGTTAGTACCCATTATTATCGCTACCACCTTTAAGCACGAGTACAAAAATGCTTCGGTATTTTATGCGCTCATCCTATTTATGCAGTTTGGATTGCTGTTGGTATTTACGGCTTTGGATGGTTTCTTGTTTTATGTAGGCTGGGAAGTGGCTTTGATACCTATCTACTTCATATGCGGTATGTGGGGCGGCGAAAACCGGGTTAAGGTAACCCTTAAATTTTTCATCTATACTTTTGCCGGTTCGCTGTTTATGTTGCTGGCCTTAATTTACTTGTACCTGCAAACACCTGAGCATACATTTGATATTTTTAAATACTATGCGCTTAATTTAACTACTACGCAGCAGTCGTGGGTATTTGCCGGCTTTTTACTGGCTTTTGCTATCAAGATGCCTATATTCCCGTTGCATACTTGGCAACCTGATACTTATACCGAGGCTCCGGCCGCAGGTAGTATGCTGTTATCGGGCATCATGCTAAAAATGGGTATTTATGGCGCTATCCGCTGGATGATTCCGGTAGCGCCTATTGCATTTTACGAGTGGCAGAACAACCCGCTTTGGCTGGCTATCATCGGTATAGTTTACGCTTCCATCATTGCCTTTAAACAAACAGATGGTAAACGACTGATTGCTTATTCATCCATAGCACACGTTGGTTTAATTGCGGCCGGCTTACTGGCGTGGAACACACAGGGTCTGCAGGGCGCCATGATACAGATGCTAAACCATGGTATTGAGGTAGTAGGTTTGTTTTTTATCTGGGACATCATCAGCCGTCAGTTAAAAACCAGAGACATCAGCCAGTTGGGTGGTATTGCTAAAGTAGCACCGCAGTTTGCTACGGTATTTTTAATTATTGTTTTAGGTTCGGTAGCCTTGCCGCTTACCAACAGTTTTGTGGGTGAGTTCTTGTTGCTAAATGGGGTGTACCGTTATAATATGTGGATGGCCATTGTAGCCGGCTTAACCATTATACTGGGTGCGGTATATATGCTGCGCATGTACAAAAACGTAATGCAGGGCGAAACCAATGCGGTCACTGCCTTATTTACCGATATTACTTTAAGTGAAAAACTGATACTGGGCATTATTTGCGCCTTCATCATCATTATCGGCGTTTACCCTAAACCGGTTTTAGATTTAACTGAGCCGTCGGTAACGCTCCTGATGAACAGTGTTAACCAGAAAATACAAGCTGCGTTACTGCATAAATAGAGCTGGTTTATCAACGCTGCAAATAAATTATAAAGAAGAAAAGATTTTAAGATATACGATGATCACATTAATTATCATAGCTGTATTGCCCATCGTGCTGTTGTACTTAGGTTTATTTAAGGCTAATAAGTTGTTACTGCCGGTTACCATAGTGGGTTTACTGTTGGGTTTAGCATCGGCCGTATACCAATGGAATAATGGTGCCGTGCCTATTTATCACAACATGATGCTATTTGATAATTTTTCAATCGCATTTTCGGCTACGGCTATTGTGTCAACACTACTAATTCTGATGTTGTCTAAAGGTTATTTTGAGCGCATCAGCGAGCACGTAGCCGAGTATTTGGCCATCATCCTGTTCTCGTTGGCTGGTATCATCGTCATGGTGTCTTACTATAACCTTTCGATGCTTTTCATCGGTATCGAAATTATGTCGGTAAGCTTATATATCCTGGCGGGCATTGATAAAAAAAGCTTTGCTTCAAACGAAGCGTCATTAAAATACTTTTTGATGGGGGCTTTTTCTACCGGCTTTTTATTATTTGGTATAACCCTTATTTATGGAGCTACCGGTTCGTTTGACCTTGAGGCTATCCGTGATTGGGCTGTAGCACATCCGCGCGGTATTAACCCATTGTTTCATACAGGTATTGTATTGATGATTATTGGCCTGTGCTTTAAAGTAGGCGCAGCGCCATTCCACTTCTGGACGCCCGATGTTTACGAAGGTTCGCCTACGTTAATTACTGCCTTTATGTCTACTGTAGTTAAAACTGCAGGCTTTGCGGCGTTTCTGCGTTTGTTTGCTATCAGCTTTGCTCCGCTGGCAGATTTCTGGATGCCGACTTTGCTGGTCATCACCGTGCTCACCTTATTTGTCGGTAACCTCACTGCTTTATATCAGCATAGCTTTAAGCGCATGCTGGCCTTTTCGAGCATTTCGCATGCCGGTTATTTGTTGTTCGCAATTGTGGCATTAAGTGCCGGTTCGGCCAATGCAATATTTATTTACGCTACGGCATATTCTGTTGCTTCGATCATTGCCTTTGGCGTATTACTATTGGTACAGCAGCAATTAGGCAGCGACAGCTTTGAGAGCTTTAACGGCTTAAGCAAGCGTAACCCTTTTTTGGCGGCAGTGTTAACCATAGCTATGCTATCGTTAGCTGGTATACCATTAACGGCTGGCTTTATGGGTAAGTTTCTGATGTTTTCGGGCGCTATGTCCCGCTTTCAGATCTGGCTGGTTATTATTGCAGTAATTAATGCTATCATCAGTATATACTATTATTTCAGGGTAATTATCGCGATGTATTTCCACACCGCCGAGCACGACGAACTCAATGTTCCGGCTTATTACCAAATCGTACTGGGTATTTCGGCACTCGCTACGTTAGTTATCGGTATATTTCCGGCACTGATATCAAACCTGATATAATTTGCAGGTGCTACTGCATTTAATTTAATATTTGTAGTTTTACAAATATTGTGAATGGAAAACTTCTGGGAACATCTACAGAACCTGACGGATGCACAATCTATAATTAGTAAAGGAGGCTTTTACCTCTTACTAATTGTGGTGTATGCCGAAACAGGACTGTTCTTCGGGTTCTTTCTACCTGGCGACTATCTCTTGTTTATGGCAGGTTTGCTTTGTGCTACCGGCCTATTAGATGTATCGGTTTATACGCTGGTATCATCACTTATTGTGGCCGGCATATTGGGTAATTATACCGGATACTGGTTTGGCCACCGAACCGGTCCTTTAATGGAAAATCGCAAAGAATCTTTATTCTTTAAAAAACGCTATATTGTAATGGCCGAAGAATTCTATGAGAAATATGGCGGCATGGCGCTTGTTTTAGGTAGATTTTTCCCTATTATCAGAACATTTGCACCTATCTTTGCGGGTGTTGTTAAAGTAGATTTTAAAAAATTTAGTTTATATAATTTTGTAGGCAGTGTTGCCTGGGTGGCAACCTTAACGCTTTCGGGCTTTTTTTTAGGCAGAAAATATCCCGGACTTAAAGATTATTTGCAGTATATTGTAATTGCTTTGATTGTGGTAACCAGCGTGCCGCTGGTTATTGCTTTTTTAAAAAGAAGTAAATTATCAAACAAAACAGACGAACATTAATTTAATAAATATTCATACAAAATTACATGAGTACACAACATCCCTGGCATCAGGTTAGTCCGGGCGAAAACATTCCTGAGATAGTAAATGCTATCATCGAAATTCCTAAAGGGTCAAAAGCTAAATATGAAATTGATAAAGATTCAGGTTTATTAAAGCTTGACCGTGTATTATTTTCTTCAGTAGTATATCCGGCCAATTATGGTTTTATACCTCAAACTTACTGCGACGATAAAGACCCGCTTGATATCTTAGTATTAAGTTCGGTTGATGTTTATCCAATGTCGTTAATTGAAGCTAAAGTTATTGGCGTTATGCACATGATTGATGGCGGTGAGCAAGATGATAAAATTATTGCTGTTGCTAAAAACGACATGTCTATCAATTATGTTAATGATTTAAGTGAGTTGCCTCCGCACGCAATGATCGAGATCAGAAACTTTTTTGAAGATTACAAAAAGCTGGAAGGCAAGAACGTAACCATTGAGCATTTGATGGGTAAGCCTTACGCGCTTAAAGTAATTACAGAAAGTATGGAGTTATACCAGTCAACTTTCTCGGAGTACCAAAGCTAATACATGGGCCCTGATTTAGACATAAACGGTTTTCATATATTCCTGACCATATTTTTGGTTTTGCTGAACGGTTTTTTCGTTGCAGCTGAGTTTGCCATTGTACGGGTTAGGGGATCACAGATTGAAATACAGGCAAAAGCCGGTAGCCGTATGGCTAAAGTTGCCCGTGGTATAATGCATAATTTAGATGGTTACCTGGCTGCTACGCAGCTGGGTATTACCATTGCATCGCTGGGACTCGGTTGGGCCGGCGAGGAAGTGGTTTCTGCGTTAATGCTTAATTTATTTAAGACGTTTGGCGTAGTCATTACTTCAGAATTGGTTGTCAATATCAGCCACGTGGTTGCGTTTATCACCATTACTATATTGCATATTGTATTTGGTGAGTTAGCTCCTAAAACCCTGGCTATCCAGCGTTCGGTACGAACGGCCATGACGGTTTCATACCCGCTGCGTTTCTTTTTTGTGGTGTTCCGGCCTGCTATCTGGTTGCTGAACACCTTTGCTAATTTTATACTTAGCCTATTCGGTGTAAACGCCGTACACGGCGATGAGTCGCACCACAGTTCCGAAGAGTTACAATACTTACTGGAACAGGGAAAGGAAAGCGGCGCGCTTGATTCTAACGAGCACGAACTGATTAAAAATGTGTTTGATTTTAATGAGCGCGTAGTTAAGAATATCATGGTGCCCCGCACCAAAATATCAGGTATCGATATCAGTGCATCGCAAGAAGACCTTTTAGAGTGCCTGATTACCGAAGGTTATTCGCGCATGCCTGTTTATGATGATACAGTTGATAAGATTGTAGGTATTGTACATGCTAAAGATATTTTACACCTGATAGCCCGTAAAACGGAGTTCGAGCTAAAAGATATTATCCGCAAGCCATACTTTATCCCGGAGACCAAAAAAATCAACGATTTGATGGCCGAACTGCAGCTTAAGCGCATACAAATTGCCATTGTATTGGACGAGTTCGGCGGAACTGCCGGTATGGTTACGCTAGAAGATATTGTAGAAGAATTGGTGGGAGAGATACAGGACGAATACGATGAAGAAATTCCAATTGTAGATAAAGTTAACGATCGCGAGTTTATTGTGAGTGCGGTAGCCTCCATCTACGATGTGAACGAAGAATTACCACACGATTTACCTGAAGACGGCGACTTTGATACTGTATCTGGTTGGGTGAGCGAGATTTTTGGTAAAATACCCGAAGTGGGCGAACAGCATGAAGCTAACGGCTACAATGTAACGGTACTCAAAAAGTCTGACCAGAATGTGGAGTCGGTAAAACTCGAGCTGTTATTAAACGAAGAAGACGTCTCCGACATTAACTAACAAAATCTATTTATGCACATCTTTTACACGCCGGATTTATCTGTGGGTGCTGCTTCTTATACCTTAAGTGAAGAAGAAAGCAAGCACTGCATCCGGGTGTTAAGATTGGAAGCCGAAGATACCGTTACTCTGGTTGACGGGAAAGGCGGTTTGTATACGGCTCGCATCACCGATCCGCATCCTAAAAAGACGGTTTTAGCTATTGTTGATGTGCAGCACGAGTACGGCAAGCGCAACCATTACCTCCACATTGCTGTAGCGCCAACCAAAAATATCGAGCGGATAGAGTGGTTTTTAGAAAAAGCTACCGAAATAGGGATCGACGAGGTTTCACTCACTCTATGCCAACGCTCTGAACGTAAAGATGCCAAGATAGAGCGTTTGGATAAAATCATCACATCAGCTGTTAAGCAATCGTTGAAAGCCTATCATCCTGTTTTAAATACCTTGCAGCCGTTTAGCAAGCTGATAAGTATGCCTTTTGACGGACAAAAATTTATTGCGCATTGTTTGCCTGGCGATGATAAGGTAAGTCTGGCATCTCAACTACAAATGGGTAGCCGGTGCCTGGTGCTGATTGGTCCGGAAGGTGACTTTACAGAAAAAGAGATTGCCGACGCTTTGTATCATGGCTTTAAACCCATAACTTTAGGTGATAGCCGCCTGCGTACCGAAACTGCAGCACTCGAAGCCTGTTTTGAAGTAAACTTTCTGAACCGGTAAGTCATTTTAAGTGCAATAGGAGTACTGCAAAGGCGTTTTAATAAAGCTCATGAAATTTAAAACCTTTTGCATTGTTGTTTTAGCGGTTATGCTTTGCAGTTACCAGCAGGTGCCCACCTATACGCTGGCAAGGCTCAAATATAATGGCGGCGGCGACTGGTACGGCGACCGTACAGCATTACCTAACTTGATTAAATTTTGCAATCAAAACCTTAAAACAAACTTTAAGGCAGATGACGAAACAGTAGAGGTGGGCAGCTCCGAATTGTTTAACTATCCGTTCGTATTTATGACGGGGCATGGCAATGTCATCTTCTCTGATTTAGAAGTACGCAATTTGCGCAAATACTTAATTGGAGGTGGGTTTTTGCACATTTGCGATAATTACGGCCTGGATAAATTTATCCGTCCGCAAATGAAAAAGGTATTCCCATACCTTGATTTTGTAGAACTACCCTTGAACCACCCTATTTACCATCAAAAATTTGACTTTCCGAACGGCCTGCCCAAAATACATGAGCACGACAGTAAACGCCCGCAAGGTTTTGGACTAATTTACAAAGGTCGCTTGGTTTGTTTTTATGATGTAGAATGCGATTTGGGTAATGGATGGGAAGATTTAGGCACCTACGCCGGCGACAGTCAGGAAGTAAGGTTAAAGGCGCTCAAAATGGGCGCTAATTTGGTGCAATACTCGCTTACGCAGTAAGTGTTATTTGCTATCTGTAACAATTCCCATGAAGACAACTTAAAAGGTCACTGCATTTGTATTTGCCTATAAATTGCCTAACAATTAAAATGAAAATATAAAATTTAACATTCGTGTTTGAACATATTTAAATTAGTTTTTTTAATTTTATTCAATCTAATTAAGGTTGCAGAAAATATTACTCTGTTCCTTAACTCTCCTTGCCGATCCTTCCTAATACAACTAACTCAACTTTTAAACATGGATGGACATACAAACCTTATTAAACGAAGGCATAACTTTTGAACTAAAAAACAATTGTTGGGAATTTCCTATCCTGAGGCGTTCTAAAGCTTTGGAAGCCAATGCTTATTATTTCAACAATCAGGAATGGGCAAAAGAGTATCTAACCTATTGCCACCGGAGCGACTCATTTAAAAGCAGGTGGATGACTGCCACCGGCAACTGGACAGACAAAACAGTAATTGATATTGGTTGCGGGCCAGGTAACATCTATGCAACCTTAAAAGATGTAGTGGGTAAACCTAAATATCTGATTGGGGTTGATGTAGCCCCGACATCTTTAAACTTTGCTGCAAAATTGGGTTATATCCCTGTATTGACCGATGCGCATCATCTGCCGTTTAAATCGGGTATTGCTGATATTGTAATATTAAACGCCGCGTTGCACCATTGCGAAAATATGGATGCTGTATTAAAAGAAGCAGCCAGGTTAGTAAAACCGGGAGGCATTTTAGTAACCGACCATGACCCACAATATTCGGCTTGGAATTATAAAGGCATAGCTAAATTACTTTGGGATGCACGCTTACTGTGGTATCGCGTTATAGGCCATGGGTTCCACAAAACATCAGACCAGCAAAAATGGGGTTTAGCCTGCGAAATTCATCACAAGCCTGGTCATGGTGTTAAAACTGAAATGTTTGAAAGCGTTTTAGAGCCGCATGGCTTTAGTGTAAACGTTTATCCGCACAATCACAATCTAGGTAAAGAGGTACTGTCAGGTAACATGGGTAAAGCCAAGTTTAAATATAGGCTGGGTAATGTTTTTTCAGGCCGTAATCCATCATCAAAAGCAAGTGCATTAACCTTGATGTGTGTAGCGAACAAATTGGCTTAATAGAATATAAAACGTTATAAACAAAACAAGCCGGCTAATTCGTTAGCCGGCTTGTTTTGTTTATCTCCTAAAGGGTATTCTTACTTTTTAGGATTATATGGTTTGGGTTTTTTAACGCTGAAATGCGATTTGCCGCTCGGATTGATCTCAGATGTACCAACCATGCTCATGGCGCAACGGAATCCTACTTCGGCACTGGCTTCGCCCTGGTCCATGTAGCGGCGGGTTGCCGGGTTTAACCACATGGCGCGGTCATTCCAAGAGCCGCCTTTGTATACTTTAGAGTGGTCGTTAACTAAAGTAGTAACTCCATATAAACTGTTATCTACCGAGTCAACAAAACCCCTTTGGTCGGCTTTAAAAGGCTTGCCGCTTAACGAAGCAGTAACTGTACCGGTTGGTACCCCGCCGGTTGCAGCCGCAGTGGTTGTTGCCGGTTTCTGTCCTTGCTGCTGCGCGATGAACTCATTCCAAGGTAGTTTCTTGTTTGATTTTGCAGCATCTTTTATTGGCCGCCCGTATTTATCTTTTGCATAAATACCTTTTTCGGGATCGGCTAAACGTTTGTTGGTGTACTCGTTACCACGGTAAGGGTTGAAGTCTTCAACGTCTTCAAAGGTCAACTGGCGGTATGTATCGCCTGTCCATTCGTTAACATTACCGGCCATATTGTACAAGCCAAAATCATTAGGCTGGTACGAACGCACGGGGGCAGTAATGTCGGCTTTATCATTTAAGGATCCGCCTACACCCATATTATCACCTTCGCCGCGCTTAAAGTTGGCCATAATCATACCGCGGGTACGTTTTTGTGCCGAGCGTACGCCCATGCCGTTCCAAGGGTAAATTTTGCCGTCTTCAATATTTTCAAAGTCAGTATTGCCGGCTAATCCCAAAGCAGCATATTCCCATTCGGCTTCTGTAGGCAGTCGGTAGGCCGGTCTTAAAATACCATCTTCCATACGTACGGTACGGATAGCTTTACCATTGTTGCCCGGTTTAGCAAGCGGGTTCATGTCGGGCATCATTTTTTTGCCGTCGATGCCCTGGCCTTTGTACTGGCCGTTTAAGTAAATATCAGTATCAAACGGTTGGGTAACTCCGGTACCGCCATTAGCTGTACCACCGGCACCGCCTTTACCCGAAGCCTCTTTCCAACTGGCTAAACGGCCGGTTTCGCGCAATGTATTTTCGTTGATTTGGTTAGTACGGAAAACGCAATATTCTTGTGCCTGTTCCCAGGTAACGCCCACTACAGGATAATCCTGAAAAGCAGGGTGCCTTAAATAATTATCAACATATGGTTCGTTGTAAGATAAGGGCCGGCGCCAAACCAATGTATCGGGCATGGCATTGTAATACAATTCACGATCACCGGGGTAAGTAATACTTATATAATGCAAGTAATCCAGCCAATCCTGGTTTGATACTTCGGTTTCGTCCATATAAAACGAAGCAACGGTTACACGGCGGCGGGTATTGTTATAATCATAAGTCACATCCTGATCTGCGCTGCCACCCAGTACAAAGGTTCCACCCTCAATCGGAATCAAACCTGGCCCGGGAGCAGGATGCGTTTTTTGGAAGCGCATGTAGCCGCCATTATATTTATTATTATAGGCAACACCGGTTTTTTGCGACCGCATTGGTTTACCACAACTGCCTAATAACAATCCCACACATCCCAATAATAAAGCAGATTGAGTAAAATGCTTAATCATATTTAAAAAATTAGTAAGTAAAAATAATAAATATCCTTAGACGGAAATTTATTTAAAGTAAATTAATTAATGTTTTGCGATCAGGCTGTTTAACGGTTTCGCAGCCGTCTAAGTTACGTATTATTTAAAAATAACGACAATTTGTGTCGGTTAGCAAAAGCGGTTTTAAGGTGTGGTTTTTATTATCGTTTTTTTGAAGAAAATAGAGCTATTTTGCGGTAATGAAATTCAGAAAGCTTTATGCTTTAACCTTTGCCTTATTTACTCTGCCGGCAGCGCTTTTAGCGCAGAGTACGGTAGGCAATACCGGTACCAATACCAACGGCAGCAGTGCCGGTGGTATTAATACAGCAGTTCCGTTTTTAACCATAGCGCCCGATTCGCGGTCCGGCGCCATGGGCGATGCAGGCGTGGCGCTTTCGCCAGATGCTAATGCCAGTTACTGGAATGCCTCAAAACTGGCGTTTATTGAAGGGCAGGATAATGTTTCCCTTTCTTATAGCCCCTGGTTGCGCAATTTAGTGTCTGATGTTAATCTGGCCTATCTGAGTTATGCCCACCGGGTAGACAACCGTAATACGCTGAGCCTGTCATTGCGTTACTTTAATTTAGGTAACATCCAATTGATTGACGTTAACCAAAACGACCAGGGCACTTACCGTCCTGCTGAGTTTTCGATAGATGGTGCTTTTGCCCGTAAGTTTGGTCAAAATTTTTCGTTAGGCCTGTCAGTGCGGTACATTCATTCTAACCTAAGTACGGGTAATGTTTACAACGGGCAGCAGGGCAAAGCAGGCAATGCTTTAGCCACCGATGTTTCTGCTTATTACCAAAAGCCAACGCAGCAATTTGGTAAAGATGCTCTGTTGGCTTTCGGCGCCAATTTTTCTAACATCGGTACCAAAATGAGCTTTGTTGAAAACGGGCCGAGTTATTTTTTACCATCTAATTTACGTATTGGTGCAGCCGACACGTGGTACCTGGACAATGCCAACCAGTTCACCCTTACGCTCGATTTAAATAAACTTTTAGTACCTACACCGCCTGTCAGGGATAGTCAAGGAAATATTGTGCGTGGGTACGATGATAATCGGTCGGTACCAGCCGGTATATTCGGCTCGTTTGCAGATGCCCCCGGTGGTGCAAGCGAGGAATTAAAAGAAATTAGTTATGCCGGTGGTGCCGAATATGGTTATAATAAACGCTTTTTTGTAAGAGCCGGCTATTTTTACGAAAACCCATCAAAAGGTAACCGGCAATACGCTACCATAGGTGCAGGCTTTAAGTATGATATTTTTAATTTGGATTTAGCTTACCTGGTGGCATCCCAACAAAAAAGTGCACTGGCCAATACGCTTCGTTTTACACTAAGTGTTAACTTTGACCGCAAATAACAATATGAGTAAAATACGCGTAGGATTTGGATTTGATGTGCACCAGTTGAAAGAAGGGCATCCTTTTGTAATGGGAGGAGTTACCCTGCCACATCATGCCGGTGCCTATGGGCACTCGGATGCTGATGTCATAGTGCATGCCATTTGCGATGCTTTGCTGGGAGCTGCTAACCTGCGCGATATAGGTTATCATTTCTCAAACAAAGATGAGCGTTGGAGGGGTATCAGCAGCTTGATTTTACTGCAGCATGTGGTTGAGTTATTAAAAGGAAAAGGCTGGCAGATTGGTAACATCGATGCCATGATTTGTCTGGAAGCGCCGAAGATCAATCCTCACATCCCGCAGATGAAAGAAAAGATTGCAGAAGCGGCCGGTATCAGCGAAGAAGATATTTCTATCAAAGCAACTACCAATGAGCAGATGGGCTTTATTGGGCGCGAAGAAGGTGTGGTAGCTTATGCCGTGTGCCTGATTGAAAAAGCGACATAAGTTAAAATGATTGCAACAGACGTTCAGAAAAAAAGGAACGTTCTTATGAGCGTAGTTTGCCCGGGTCAATATCCGAAAAATCAACACCGCACTTGCAGTTAGAGCCGCAACCCTTTTTGGCTGCAAAGCTTTTATAAATCAAACGGCCCACGTAAAATACGGCTGCCGCAAAAATGATGGCAATGGCAATAGTTTGAAAACTCATGTCGCAAAATTACTGATTGTATTATTTATATACGTAGCAAATACTTGCGTAGTATATAAAGTTTACTTTAACATGAAAACCTGAAAAAGCTTTATATTATCAAAATATTTGTTGCTGCCTGCTAAGTGCACAGAATGTACAAAACTTAATTAACAGGTAGTATAGGGGTTTTTCAAGCTGCCAGATTATTAGCAAAAATGCACTATACAAACGATGGTTATGCCTAATATTCAAATAATTGTAAAAAGCTGCCAAAGCTTTAAAATGCAATAATTTAAGCTTATCTTTGCGCAAAATTCAAGAGGCATATTTCATGCAAAATCAAATTCGTAATATTGCTATTATAGCACACGTTGACCACGGTAAAACTACTTTGGTTGATAAAATCCTTCATAGCTGCGCTATTTTCCGCGACAATCAGGAAACAGGCGAGCTGATTCTGGATAATAATGATCTGGAACGTGAGCGGGGCATCACCATCGTTTCTAAAAACGTATCGGTAAGATATAAAGACATCAAGATCAACATTATTGATACTCCTGGTCACGCCGATTTTGGCGGAGAGGTTGAGCGTGTGTTAAAAATGGCCGACGGTGTATTGCTGTTGTGTGATGCTTTTGAAGGTGCTATGCCTCAAACCCGTTTTGTAACCCAAAAGGCTTTGGCTTTAGGCTTAAAACCAATTGTGGTAGTAAACAAGGTTGATAAAGAAAACTGTCGCCCTGAAGAAGTTTACGAGCAAATATTTGAATTGTTCTTCAATCTGGATGCTACCGAAGAGCAGTTAAACTTCCCTGTTATTTACGGTTCATCTAAGCAAGGCTGGATGAGCACCGATTATAAAAAACCTACAGAAGATATCTTCCCGTTGATGGATGCAATTTTGGAAAACATTCCTCCTGCACCTATTGCCGAAGGTACCTTGCAAATGCAAATCACCTCGTTAGATTATTCATCTTTCGTAGGCCGCATTGCAGTAGGTCGTGTTGCTCGTGGTACTATCAAAGAAAACCAGCCGGTATCTTTAGTAAAACGCGATGGCACTATTCAAAAATCAAGAATTAAAGAGCTTTATACTTTCGAAGGTTTAGGTAAAGTTAAAGTTCAGGAAGTTAAATCTGGTGATATTTGCGCCGTAGTAGGTATCGAGGGTTTTGATATTGGTGATACTATTGCCGATTTTGAAAAACCAGAGCAACTGGAGGTTATTCATATTGATGAGCCTACCATGAACATGTTGTTCACCATCAACACTTCTCCTTTCTTCGGTAAAGAAGGTAAATTTGTTACCTCACGCCACCTGCGTGATCGTTTGTACAAAGAGATGGAGAAAAACCTGGCATTGAAGGTTATCGAAACCGAATCGCCTGACTCTTACCTGGTGTACGGCCGTGGTATTCTTCACTTATCAGTATTAATTGAAACTATGCGCCGCGAGGGGTATGAGTTACAAGTAGGTCAGCCTCAGGTAATCATCAAAGAAATTGATGGTGTTAAATGTGAGCCTGTCGAAGTTTTAACTGTTGACGTACCTGGTGATGTAGCCGGTAAAGTAATTGAGCTGGTAACTCAGCGCAAAGGCGATTTGTTAGTAATGGAGCCTAAAGGCGATTTACAGCACCTGGAGTTTGAAATTCCTGCACGTGGTATCATCGGCTTACGTAACAACGTATTAACGGCTACCGGTGGCGAGGCTATTATGGCTCACCGTTTTAAAGCATACGAGCCTTGGAAAGGTACTATACCTGGCCGTTCAAACGGGGTATTGGTATCAATGGATACCGGTAAAACTACAGCTTTTGCTATCGATAAATTACAAGACCGTGGTCGTTTCTTTATTGAACCGGGTGTTGACATTTACGAAGGCCAGGTATTAGGCGAGCACATCCGCGACAACGATTTGGTGATTAACTTAACCAAAGGCAAGCAGTTGACCAACATGCGTGCATCTGGTAGCGATACCAACGTACGTATTGCACCAGCCATTAAATTCTCTTTAGAGGAATCTATGGAGTATATCCAGGCTGATGAGTACATCGAGGTTACACCTGCAAGCATCCGTATCCGTAAAATTTATTTGAACGAGAACGAGCGTAAAATCAACGCTAAAAAATTCCAGACTGCTTAATTAGTCAGGAACTGCTATAAAACAAGAAAACCCAAGCCATGGCTTGGGTTTTCTTGTTTTACATATTTTTGATTATATCAGTTTAAAAATCAACGTACGCAAGGTTTTGCTCACCAGCTGGTAACCCTGGTTAGCTAAAAAGCCATGAGCCTCAGAAGCATCCAGATGGCTAAAATTGATATCCACGTCTTCTACCAGTACAAATTTGGGGCGGTACTTAGCCCAGTTGTTTGATTGCAGTACTTTAACATCCAGCCCGGCTACATCTACACTCATAAAATTAATAGTGGTACCTGCCGGTAAATGTTTATCCAGTATCCGCTCCAGCGGGTAAATATCTACCTCTACCGTTTCGGTAATACGGACAGGGCTGCTGTCTTGATCCCGGCTTTCCGAAGTTGTTTTATCAAAACTGTTAAACGCCGAATCGTTAAAGCAATACAGGGTTTGGCGGGTTTGTTCGGCACCAATACCTACATTGAGGTTTATATCCTCAGGGCGGTATTGGTTAAACAGGGCTATGGCTTCGGGCGTAGGCTCTATGTTGATGCCGTGCCAGCCCAACTCGTAAAAATGCATGGTGTTTGAGAACCGGAACGGATGGTGTGCGCCAATATCCACAAAAAAGCCTTTATAGTCGGCATAATTGGGTACGCTCTCCATCAATAGCGGTCTGAGCATCATATCTTCACCGTCTTGCGAGTAAGAATGCAGCGGTTTAAAATCAGGATGGTTGGGTATCATGGTAAATCAGTTTACTGTTACCTAAACAGGCGTTGGCAAAATAACATAAAATTTGTACTTGTATAAAGCGTAATCAACTTAGCCATGATAATGGGCGGGCTGTAGTTAACATTTTTATACCTTTGCGCCTGTTAATTATGCGCATACCCAACATTCCCGGATTTGACCAGCAAGCATTTGAAAAGTATTTTAAAAATACGGGGATGCTGATGATGGCTAAAGTGGGTAGTATGGTCATCAAAATGATTGTTAATACCTTTGTGCTGTCAGGGTATTTAGGAACAGCAGAATACGGTATCCTGAATTACCCAATGGCAATTGTGGTGTTTTTTATGGCCATATCAGCTTTAGGATTGGACGGATTTGTAACGCGCGAACTGGTTAATCATCCCGAAAAACAAAACAGCTTATTAGGCACTGCATTTTGGATGCGTTTAATTGCTGGGATCGCTACCTTGCCTTTAGTTTATTTTACCTATCAGACGCTCGCTCATTTCAGGCATCAGGATACCCCGATAAATTACGTGCTTATTATCGCGCTGACATCGGTAGTGCAGGCTTTTACCATTATCGAAAGCTATTTTCAGGCTAAAGTGCAGGCTAAATATGTGATGTATGTACAGGTAGCCGGCAATTTAGTGTCGGCTGCTATTAAGCTAATCTTGGTACTGCTGCATATGCCGCTAATCTGGTTCATATATGCTTTATTGTTTGATGCCTTTATCCTGGCCGTTGGTTATGTTTTGGCTTATTATAGCAATAAACTTTCTTTAGCCGATTGGAAGTTTGACCATTCGCTCGCCTTATACATGCTCAAAAATGCATGGCCGTTAGCATTCTCTGCCGTTTTGGTAACCATTTACATGAAAATAGACCAGGCGATGATTGAGGGTTATTTGGGTAGTGCGCAGTTAGGTGTCTATTCCACCGTTGCAAATTTGAGCGAAAGCTTTTATTTTTTACCGGTAGCTATTGTAACCTCCGTTTTTCCGGCTATTGTTTATGCCCGTAAAACTGACATCGACCGCTATTTTAAGCGGCTGCAAAATATGTACGACCTGATGGTGGTTGTGAGCCTTTCGATAGCCATATTCATGACTTTTGCATCAAAGTATATTTACCAGATTGCTTTTCACCGGCACCCTGAGTTTTGGTCGGGTGCACCGGTTTTAGCAGTGCATGTATGGGCTGGTGTTTTTGTGTTTTTAGGGAGCGCCAGCGGGCAATACCTCATTGCCGAAGGCTATTTTAAGCTTTCGATGTTGCGCACCGGGGTGGGCGCATTAATCAATATCGTGCTTAATATATTTTGGATTCCGGCTTATGGTATCATTGGTGCGGCTTATGCAACGTTGGTTGCGTATGCGGTAGCAACTTTTTTTATCCTGTTTATACCCAAAACTCGGGGGCAGGGCGTGCAAATGTTAAAATCTTTATTCTTAATTTCACTTTTTCAAAAAGCATTTAATCGTTGAGCAATTTTTCTTTACTTCTGCAATTGATAAAACAGCCGGAAAGGCTTCGTTCTTTACTCTCGTTCAACAGCAAAGGGTACCTTGATACTATTGGCTGGTTTAAGGCTTTTGACAGTAAAGCCCCGGTTGATGGTAACAATAAGCCTATCCCGTGGGTAACTTATTCGTTTATCGATTTTATTAAAGACCGCCTCAAACCCGAGCATGCCGTGTTTGAGTTTGGCTCGGGTAACTCTACTACCTTTTATGCACAACGTACGGGCATTGTGGTATCGGTAGAGCACGACCAGGAATGGTTTGAAAAAGTAAACAAAGCCAAGCCGGATAATGCAGAAATTATTTTTTGCGAACTGCAGCGCGACGGCGATTATTGCCGCATGCCGG
This sequence comes from Mucilaginibacter sp. CSA2-8R, assembly GCF_038806765.1. Lineage (NCBI taxonomy): Bacteria > Pseudomonadati > Bacteroidota > Sphingobacteriia > Sphingobacteriales > Sphingobacteriaceae > Mucilaginibacter > Mucilaginibacter sp. CSA2-8R. The sequence continues at coordinate 574,172 of NZ_CP152389.1, forward strand.
TTAAACTGGGCGAAGCTTTTGATATTATTATTGTTGATGGCCGCGACCGGGTAAACTGCTGTATCCAGGCCGTTGAGGCGCTGTCTGACAATGGCGTAATCGTACTCGATGATTCGGAAAGGCCCGACTATCGCGATGGTATCAGCTATTTACTTGATAAAGGATTTAAACAAATCCCGTTCAGCGGTATATCGCCGGGCTTGTTTTATTATAAATCAACTACTGTATTTTATAAGGCTGATAACTGTTTAGGCATTTAAGCTATGGCTGATGATAAGCTGAGCGGTAACGTAAAAACCGCCTACGACGAATTTTATAAAAAGCACGACGAGGCCTGGCGTATGTTGGGTGCCAAGTACAAAGCCCAGCATATTACTGAGGTGTGCAAAGGACGTACGTTTAACAAAGTGCTCGAAGTAGGTGCCGGCGATGGCAGTATTTTAAAAATATTATCTGAGCAAGGTTTCGCACCCGAATATCATGCGGTTGAAATTTCGGATAGCGGAGTGGCTTACATCCAATCGCGCGAAATCAAAAATCTCAAATCAGTTCAGATATTTGACGGTTATCACTTGCCTTTTGCCGATAACAGCTTTGATTTGATTATTCTCTCGCACGTACTGGAACACGTAGAGCACGAACGCTTGTTACTGCGCGAGCTAAAACGCGTGGCCAAAATGTGTGTTATCGAAGTTCCGCGCGATTATAAGGCCAATGTAGATGGTCGTATCAAGCATTTTTTGGCTTACGGACACATTAACGTTTATACACCAACCTCGTTGCGTTACCTGTTGCGTACCGAAGGCTTCGAAATTATGGCCGACCTTACCTCGATGATTGAGCCGGAGGTGACTAAGTTTAATACCTACATCAACCAAAAAAAGCCCAAAAGCGTACTCACGGATATTAAAATAGCTGCTGAGTTTGCAGTTAAGAACAACTTAGGTAATTTGATGGGTAAAAAGAAACAGGAGCAGTTGGCTAATGCCTATACCGTGCTTTGCAGCAAAACCGACGCGCAGGCACAAATATTTTAACGGATTAATTGGGGTATGAGGCAACTGGCACCTATAGCAATATTTTTGTATAACCGGCCCGACCATGCCCAACGCACGTTAGATAGCTTAAGCAAAAACATACTGGCCGATAGTTCGGAACTGTTCATATTTTCTGATGCGGCTAAGGATGAAGCCTCTCGCGAAGCCGTAGAACAGGTGAGGCAATTGGCTAAAACCGTTACCGGCTTTAAATGCATCGAGATTATTGAACGCACTACCAACATAGGTTTGGCTAACTCCATCATCAACGGCGTTACACAACTGGTTAACCAGTACGGCAAAGTCATCGTGTTTGAAGATGACCTGGTTTCGTCGCCCTACACCCTGCAGTACTTTAATGACGCACTCGACCATTATGCTAACCAGCCAGAGGTGATGCACGTAGGCGCCTATATGTACGACCTAAAAATACCCGACCTGCCCGAAACGTTTTTTTATCGCGCTGCTACCAGTTGGGGCTGGGCCACCTGGGCAAGGGCCTGGAAAAGCTTTGAACCTGACGTTGATAAGTTGATGGCGCAGTTTGATGACGCCAAAATTCATCAGTTTTCGATAGAGGGTACCATGAATTTCTGGAAACAAATGCAGGAATTCAAGGCAGGCAAAAACAACTCGTGGGCCATACGCTGGTATGCCTCCATTTTTCTGCAACATGGGCTTACGCTCAATCCGTCACACTCATTAATTCACAACATCGGGCACGATGGCAGCGGAACGCATTCTAATAATGAGGATATGTACCAAGTGCAGATTGCGCAAAAGCCGGTTACGCATTTCCCGTCAACACTCCAGGAAAATCCTGAGGCTTATGAGGCGATTAAACAATTTCTTAAAAACCGGAAAGGCAGCCTTTGGCAGCGGGGGATAAGGTTTTTAAAACAGAAACTGGAGAAAAATAAACGGTGATACCTGTCATACCTCAGCCTTAATCGTTAGTGCGGCGATGCTGCAGCCAGTACCAGCCTAAGTTAAAAGCAATCACTACATGATTAAACAGCGTTGGCACCAAACCATAATGTTTACGCATAATAGCAAAACGCTCTAACAGGCTTTGTTTATGTTTGGCTTTCGACATACCACCCACCAGGTATTTAGCCACATAGCCATGCACGTTAACAATCTTTTTGGCTTGTTTGGCCGCCTGTAAAATCCAGTCAATATCGGCACTCAACCGATACTCCGGAGCGTACGGCTTTACTAAAGACTTTTTGATATAAATAGCCTGGTGGCTGATGCTCATGCCGTATTTAAAGTCGCGCCAGGTAAATTGGTCGGGGGCTTTATGGCGGCGCTGGCCCAAGCTTTCGCCCTGGGCATTAATCATTTCGGTTTCGCCATAATAAATGTCTGCGTCTGGTGCGGCGGCAAAGACGGAGACTACGATATCGGGCGCGTGTATTTCATCACCAGAGTTCATGAATAATACATAATCGCCAGTGGCTAATGCCATGCCTTTGTTCATCGCATCGTAAATGCCCTTATCCGGTTCGCTCACGAGCCGCTGTATATTGGAAGCATATTTATTGATGATTACCAACGTGCCATCAGTCGAACCACCATCAATTACAATATATTCAATACGATCGTATGTTTGATTGATGACCGAAAGGAGCGTGCGCTCAATATGCTCAACGTTATTGTAAACAACGGTAATTACGCTAAGCACAGGCTTAATCATGCTGCCCTCCGGGATGTGCCGTATTAAGTAATTGCGTGTACAACTGAACGTGTCTCTGCGCTATAACAGGCTCGGCATATTTGGCCATTACCGTTTGCCGTGCCTGTTGTTGTAGGGTAGGCCGGTCGGTGTGGTTAATCACCCACTCCATACCATCGGCCAGGCTTTTAGACGAGCGATATTCGGCCAGATAGCCGTTTTGCTCATGCTGTACCATATCCGGGATGCCACCAGTGGTAAACGCAACTACTGGTGTACCGCAGGCCAGGCTTTCCATCACCGTATAAGGCAGGTTATCTTCCAGCGACGGTATCAGAAAAGCGTCAGCTGCCGAGTAGCATAATGCTAATTTCTCATCATCGCTGATGGTGCCTAAAAAGCTGGTTTTAAAAGCAAAATCAGGTACGTCTTTTTCGTTGCGGTTGCCAAAAACTACCAGTTCAATTTGGTCGGCCTTTACACCAAGACGTTCTTTCAGCAAATCCAGGCTCTCCAGTAAATAACTGGTGCCTTTATGCAAATCTTTACGGGAAGGCATAAAGCCGGTCAAAAAGATAAACTTATCCTCTGGTAAACCTAAAGCCTTTTTAGCCGCCTGTTTGTCTGACGGTGTAAAAATATTAGTTTCGAGCGTATTGGGTATTTGCAGTACCGGGCGGTCGTGCATCAGGCTGCTTTGAAGTACTGAGCTGAGCATCCAGGCGCTGGGTGCTACGATGTTGAATTGCAGTTGCTGGTAAGCATCATGTTTTTGCTGCCATATTTGGTGCGAGGTATCATCAGCATCCGCTTTTTTAAGCAGCGGGCAATAACCGCACTGGCGCACAAAATGATCGCAGGTGTAGCGCACATGGCAGCCGCCGGTAAAGGCATTGCTATCATGAAAAGTCCATACGATGGGCTTGTTCAGCTTTTTGAGCTCGGCCAAATGACTGGGGTTTAAAAAGCTATGGTTTACCCAATGCAGGTGTATAATATCGGCCGCTTTAACATCAGGATGGTTCACCACCGAGCGCCCGAACCAGGTAAACGAAAAAGGCGTTCGCTTTAAAGGTTTGAGCAACCGTTTGGCCATTATGCGCTCTAAAACAATGGTTGCAGCGGTATACGCCTTTTGCAGCGCATTGCTGTTAAACGTTAACACCGCCGGATTTTTACCAAATTTATAGTGCACAATAATCTTAGAATCAATATTTTCGGCATGCAATGCTTTGCTCAGGCGCAGGCAGGCGCGGCCGGCACCGCCGTTGCCGTCGTAAGTATTAATGTGCACTACTTTTAGCATGCTTCAAAAATACGTTTATCATAACAGAAATTAATTAATTAAACTATATGAAAAAACTTTACGCCTTTTTCATCTCTTGTGCAGCCATTCCCGCCTGGTTGCATGCACAGCCCCAAAACAGTTATTTTACCGCTTACCCCACATTTACCCCCGACGGCAAAACCGTAATCTTTAGCTACGAAGGTGATTTATGGAAGTCGGATTTAAACAACCCCTCGGCCGTTCGCCTTACCGCCATGCAGGGGCAGGAAACCAATGCCCGGGTATCTCCCGACGGGCAGTGGCTGGCTTTCTCATCAAATCAATACGGTAACAGCGATGTATACGTCATGCCATTGGCCGGAGGCGAGATTAAGCAATTAACTTATCACGAATCGTTTGACGAGGTGGATTCCTGGAGTTGGGATTCTAAAACCATATACTTTACCTCAGGCCGGTACAACCAGTTTGGTTCTTACCGCGTGTCACGTAACGGGGGGACGCCAATGCGTTTATTTAAACATTATTTTAATACCACCCATGGCATAGCCGAGCATCCGCAAACCGGCGAATTGTTTTTTAATAATACTTGGGAGAGCTACCTTTTTGCAGAGCGTAAACATTACAAAGGGGATTATAATCCGGATATCCAGTCGTACAACCCCAAAACCAAAGCGTATAAGCAGTATACCAACTGGAACGGTAAGGACTACGGAACTACCATTGACCGTAAAGGAAACATCTATTTTGTATCTGACGAAGCCAACGGGGAGTACAACCTATATACCTTCAACAACGGCAAAAAAACGGCACTTACCAGCTTTAAAACTTCCATCAAACGGCCTTCTGTAAGTGCCGATGGCAGCAAGGTAGTTTTTGAGAAGGATTACCAGCTATATGCTTACGATGTAGCCAGTAAACAAACGCAAAAGCTTAACTTTTTCTTATCGCGTAATAACGTTTTGCCCAAAGACCAAGAGTTTGATATTTCCGGGAAAATTGAAGCGGCCGACCTTTCGGCAGATGGTAAAAAGCTTGCTGTTGTATCGCGTGGCGAATTGTTTGTGAGTGATGCCGATGGCAAATTTATCAGGCAAATAGAACGGAACAGTGGCGAGCGGGTGATGGAAGTAAAATGGATGCCCGATAACCGGAGCCTGATTTATAACCAAACGCTGGGCGGTTATACCAACTGGTACACCGTACCTGCCGATGGCAGCGGTAAACCCAAACAACTCACCGCCGAAAAGCGCAGTAACCGTATGCTGGCCCTGAACAAGAACCGTACCCAGGGCGTGTACCTGAGCGGGCGCGACGAAGTGCGGGTGATAGACATGAAAACCCTGGCCAGCAAAACCATCGCTAAAGATGAAATATGGGGCTTTCAAAATTCGCAGCCCAGATTTTCACCCAATAGCGAGTATGTGGTTTATACCGCTCACCGTAATTTTGAGCAGGATTTGTTTGTGTATGATATGCAGTCGGGCAAAACACTCAACTTAACCAATACCGGCGTTACGGAGGATGATCCGTTTTGGTCGCCCGACGGTAAGTATATCTTTTTCGCATCCTCTCGTACTCGCCCTGAATATCCTTACGGCTCGGGCGATGCGCACATTTATCGCATGCCGCTGCAAAAGTTTGATGAGGCGTTCCGTTTAGATAAATTCCGCGATTTATTTAAAGAAGAAAAAAAGCCCGAAATGCCAGCGTTTGTGCCTGCGGCTGACAAAAAGAAAATCACTAAAAAAGATACGGCCAAAAAGCCCATTTCTCAACAGCCTGTTCCTAAAGCGCCTGCAAGCATTGTTATCAATACCGAAGACCTGATGAAAAGGCTGGAACGCATCAGTCCAAACTTCGGTCAGCAAAGCTCGCCCTATGTGATACAAAAAGGCGAAAAAACAATGATTTACTACCGGTCCGACCAAACCGAGGGCCGCCCGGGCATATACCGTACCACCTTAGAAAACTTTGAGGCACCGAAAACCGAAAAAGTGACGGGTGCCGATTTCTTTAGTTTTGATATTATTACCGGCGGCGAAAAGTATTACCTGTTGGGTAACAATACCCTGTATAAACTCAACCTCGACCAAAATAAGGTAGACCGCGTAGATATCAGTTACCGTTTTGACCGCAACCTGCAAAGCGAGTTTAAGCAGATGTTTGATGAGGCCTGGGCCGGTTTAGAAGAAAACTACTATGACGGCAGTTTTCATAGTGCAGACTGGGCTAAAATACACGACCAGTATGCCGTTTATCTGCCTTACGTGACCAATCGTGCTGATTTAAGGTTGATGTTGAAGGATATGTTAGGTGAGCTTAACTCATCGCACATGGGCTTTAGCTCAAGCGGTTTAGAAGAACGTACTAACTTGCGTTATCGCACCATGGAAACCGGGATTGTATTCGATAACGCCGACCCATATAAAGTTTCGCATGTGCTGGATCTGAGCAATGCCGACCGCGCCGGTATTAATGTTAAACCCGGCGACAAGCTAAAAGCGGTGAACGGTGTAGCGGTTGATGCAGGCCAGGACCGGAACGCCTACTTTACCAAACCATCGCTAGAAGAAGAAATGGAACTGACCTTTGAGCGAGCCGGAAAGGATTATACCGTAAAAATTCATCCGGAAGCATCGGCTAAATTTAAAACCGATCTGTATGATGAGTGGGTAGCCTATAACCGTAAAGCTGTAACCGATAAAAGCAAGAGCCGCATAGCTTACGTGCATATGAAAGATATGTCTACCAATGCTTTGGAAAACTTTTTAGAAGACATGGTGGGCGATGCGTACAAAAAAGATGCTTTGATACTTGACCTGCGTTTTAATACCGGCGGCAACGTACACGATGCCGTGCTTAACTTTTTATCGCAACGCCCGTACCTGCAATGGCAGTACCGCGATGGGCAGCGCACGCCACAACCCAATTTTGCGCCTGCCGCCAAGCCAATGGTGCTGTTAATTAACGAGCAAACCCTGAGCGACGGTGAAATGACCGCTACCGGTTTCAAAAGCTTAGGCTTGGGCAAAATCATCGGCACCGAAACTTATCGCTGGATTATTTTTACCAGCGCCAAAGGCCTGGTTGATGGTTCGAGTTACCGCATACCGGCCTGGGGATGTTTTACGCTGGACGGCAAAGACATCGAGAAAGAAGGCGTGAAGCCGGACATCTATATCAAAACAGCTTTTGCCGACCGGATGACCAACCACGACCCGCAACTCGACCGCGCCATTGAGGAGGTAATGAAGCAGTTGAAATAGATGGAAATTTTGATTAAACAAATGCTGCTGGCTTGCAAATAGGAGTCAGCAGTATTTATAAAAATCCAACAAGCTAAAAACAACAAAGGCTTGAAACGCTAAGTTTCAAGCCTTTGTTGTTTAAGTTATATACAGCGAACCTATGCGTTTTGGTTAGGCATAATAGCTTCCTTCTTTTTGCTTTCCATAAAGAAAGCGCCAATCAGGAAGATAACCAGCAATATCGAACTTGCCAGTGAAATACCTTCGCCAGTATAGTAAGAAGCAGGGTGGAAGATAAACTCAATTTTGTGGTTACCTACCGGTATTTTAGCGGCACGTAATACATAATCAGCTCTAAAATAAGGTTGCTCAGCACCGTCAATCAGCATTTTCCAGCCTTTGTTGTAATAGATTTCTGAGAATACGGCAATCTGCTCAGATTGTGAGCCTGATTCATAAACCATATGGTCAGGATTGTAGCTGGTCAACTTAATAGTTGCGCTGCCATCAATAGGGTGCGGTTTGCTTTCGGCTAACGATTTATACTGCTGGTCAACAATAGCCTCCGTTTTTGGGTCAAAGCTGCTGATGGCCTGCATCTCTTCGTCGGCATTGCGGGCAAATTTAACGCTTTGTACAAACCATGCATGTCCGCAAGCCGTACTATTAGCTTTCATGGTTGCAGTTTGCGTTTTAGGGTCGGCACTGATGATGTACTTTGTATTCAACATATCCAATACATCGTAATTGACGCTCTTGCTGAATTGATTTTCAATCAATTCCTGGTAGCGCTTAAGTTTAGCAGCATGGTAGCCACCGATAGATTTATGAAAATATGAGGTACTGGCATTGCTAAACGGATCACCTCCGCTTAGGTCAAATACGCGGAAATCAGGGTCTGTATCGCGCATAATGAATTGGTCAACCTCGCGAGGCTGTATATCATGTGAGTCTTGTTTCTCAGTAAAGCTATTGCTACTCAGGTAACGTTTGTCTACCTGCCACATATCCACCAGTATGATAGCTAAAAAGGCAACAGATAAAACAGTAGCATTAACTTTTTGCTTTAGGTAAGCCCACATCAAACCAAACGTAATTAAAACAAAAATCAAAGTACGAATAGCATCTGCTCGGGCTAATGATTCGCGATCGCTTACCACGCCATTCATTACACTGGTAGCTAACGCACTGTCGCCCTGGAAAGCTTGGGTAAGATAGCTAATAATATCCTGCTGATTTGAGCTTCTGAAGCTTAGCAATACGCTTGGTACTAATACCAGGAGTAAGGTAATGCCGCCTACAATGTAAAGCGTCAATAATAGTTTTTTAACCAAAGCTGCTTTGTCAGTTATTGCAATGGCTTCCTGAACTGCCATAATAGCCAGTACCGGGAAACATAAGCCAGCCACTGCCAAAATAGATTCGACTGCGCGGAATTTGTTATATAATGGGAAATAATTAAAGAACAAATCGGATACGAATGGGAAATTGCGGCCAAACGATAACAGCATGGTTAAAACTACGGTTGCCAGCAGCCACCATTTCATGCGGTTTTTAACAATGATTAAACCGAACACAAACAAAAAGCAGATAATGGCACCAAAGTAAAACGGACCTTCAGTAAACTGCTTTTCGCCCCAATAAGAAGAAACACCGGCTCCGCCTAATTGCTGAGTATAGCCTTCGGCTTGTTCTTGTGGCAAGCCTTTAGCCGTAAATGCTTTAGTGACTGCCGATTTAGCCGGGTCAATTTCGCGCATACCGGATGCACCGCCGTAAGCGTTAGGAACCAAAAAGGTCAAACATTCACCCACACCCTGACTCCAGCCATAAGCGTAATCTTTTGATAAACCTTCGCTCGGTTCGGTCACGTTTTTGGTGAGGTTTGATTTACCCCTTATAGTTTCTTTACCATATTCATAAGTGCTCCACAATATGGATGCATTTACGGCTAATGCAAGTACAGTTGCACCAAAAATGTAAGCTGCCGATTTGATGAATGCATTGATGGTTTTGGTCTTAAAAGCATGGTAACACTCAATACCTAATAATATCAGCAGTGCCAAAAACAAATAATAGGTCATCTGGATGTGGTTGGCCCGTATTTCGAGCGCCAGAAAGAACGCTAAGAGTGCACTGCCTAAAAGATACCGCCCTCTAAACGTTAAAATAATGCTGGCCAGTATAGGCGCAAAAAATGCAATAGCAAATGCTTGGTTAGCATGGCCTGCCACCATCAAAATGATATTGTAAGAAGAAAATGTAAAGGCAATTGCACCAGCAGCCGATAGCCACGGATTTATTTTTAACACCCTGAACAGAAAATAGCCGCCCAAAAGGAGCAGCAAAACCGTATCAACTGGGGCTGGGAATACTGCTTTGAGTATTGAAACAATATGCGACGTGATATTTTTGGAATAGGGAGCCCAAATTTGATAAGCAGGCATTCCGCTGAACATCTGGTTAGTCCATAAAATGGTTTCACCTTTGGCCCGGTAGTCCATAATTTCTTTTTGGGTAGCCTGGGCCCGGGTAACGTCGTTTTGTCCTAAAGTTTTACCCTGAAAAGCAGGAGTAAAATATAAGAAACAGATAAGAAGAAAAATTCCGATGATGGCAAAATGAATGCCGTTGCGCTTAAACCAATTACTCATTTATCTTTGGGGAAAAATTTATTCCCCAAAAATAGAAAATTGAGCGATAATAGAAACGATTAGTTTACAAGGGTTTTACTACGTTGCAATGTAATGCAACTACACCCAAGAGGTAATATAATAAGGCCATACCTGCTAAACTAATAGCATAAATAATTTGCGTTTTCTTTTCGGCAAATTCTTCCTGGTTACGGCGGATGGTGTAATAGTTATACCAAGCCAAACCCGCCAGAGCCACCCATAAAAACCAGTGTATCCGCTCACAACTTACACTTAGCTGAACAGCCATGGCAAACACAATGTAGTTTGCTGTTATCAGGGTAATGAGTGACTGTAAGCTATAGTGGCGGTCTTTAAATAAACTTTCGGGTGGGTTCATAACGGTTTACTTTACTTCTTCGTAATCAATAAAATCACCTTCGTTATCCGGAATGGCGTTTTTAGGTGTTGGCGGTACATAGTCTACCTTCAGCCTGCTTTCCGGCCTTTTAGTCTCTTGCTGGCGGTATTGCTGCTGACGATTAAATTGTTGCTGTTGTGCTTTATTAACCATGCCCTGAAACAACATTGGCAAAAATAAACGTGCCAGTGAACGGACAATATATAAAACACAAATGGCGATGATCAGAAAACGTATTAAAAACATTCGATGAAAATTTGCTACAAATATAAGTTTATAACGGAAAAAAGGTTTGTTTATGACAAAAGCTCTGTTAGTAACTGGTCATAATTCGGGATGAATGTTCTCAAAGATGATGTCTAAGTCCAGTACAAAGTCTGGCAAAACGGGAGTAGTCACTTCATCGCCTACCGTCATTAATCTCGAAGCCTGGTAGCGGCCGGCGTCAGTAAGTGTATACTGCAAAAAGGTCTTATCCTGCGGCGACACAATCCAATACTCTTTTACGCACGATTCTTCATAAACATCATATTTGTTACGCAATTCTTTTTTGTTGTTGCCCGGAGATAAAATTTCAATCACAATATCTGGAGCGCCGGTGCAGCCCTTGTTGTCAATTTTTCCGGCATCGCAAACCACCAAAATATCCGGTTGTACCACGGTATATATTTCCTTGTTGTAACCGGATGGGATGTTTTGAGGTAGCCTGACATCAAAAGGAGCAGAAAACGCCTGGCAAGGTTTGCCTTTCAAATAGTTATATAACTCGCCCGATATATTCCACGAAATTTTTTGATGCATAGGCGCCGGCGCTGGCGTCATTTTAAAAATTTTACCTTTAATCAGTTCCAGGCGCTCTTCAAAAGTCCACTGCAAATAATCAGCGTAAGTGTAGGTCTTATTTAAATCAAGGTCCGACAGTTGCATAACTCAAAGATATAGGTCTTTATATAATTTATTTTTCGGCCAGCATTTTCTCTAGGGCAAACATTTCGTCGCGCAGCTTGGCAGCGGTTAAAAAGTCCATGTCTTTGGCTGCGGCCAACATATCCTTTTTCGTATTATCTATGGCTTTCTTCAAATCGCCCTTACTCATGTATTGTACAATCGGGTCGGCTGCAACACTAATTTCATCGCTTTCTACATAAGCGCGCTGCACGCCGCCTTTAAAGTCAACCACCGACGTTTGCTCAATGATGGCTTCTTTAGATTTACCAACGGTTTTAGGTATAATACCATGGTCGGCATTGTATGCTATCTGTTTTTCGCGGCGACGGGTAGTTTCATCAATAGTTACACGCATGCTTTCGGTAATAGTATCTGCATACATAATTACACGGCCGCGATCGTTACGCGCCGCCCGGCCAATGGTTTGGATCAATGAACGCTCCGAACGTAAGAATCCCTCTTTATCAGCATCCAAAATCGCTACTAATGATACTTCGGGTAAATCCAATCCTTCCCGTAGTAAGTTAATACCAATCAGCACGTCAAATTCGCCCAAACGTAGTCCGCGTAAAATTTCTACCCGCTCCAAGGTTTTTACCTCAGAGTGTATGTAACGGCATTTAATACCCAGGCGGTCCATATACTTGGCCAACTCCTCAGACATGCGTTTGGTTAAGGTAGTTACCAGTATGCGGTCGCCCATTTTGATGGTTTTATCAACCTCGTCAAGCAAGTCATCCACCTGGTTAATAATAGGGCGTATCTCAATCAGCGGGTCTAACAGGCCGGTAGGGCGTATTACTTGTTCAACCACTACACCGCCCGATTTTTCTAACTCAAAATCGCCGGGGGTAGCGCTTACATAAATAGTTTGTGGTGCCAAACGCTCAAATTCTTCAAAATTTAGCGGGCGATTATCCATTGCGGCAGGTAACCTGAAACCATAGTCTACTAACGATATTTTACGCGAACGGTCGCCACCATACATAGCCCGTACCTGCGGTACGGTTACATGGCTCTCGTCAATCACCATCAGATAATCATCCGGAAAATAATCCAACAAGCAGAAGGGGCGCATACCTGGCTTGCGGCCGTCAAAAAAGCGCGAATAATTCTCAATACCCGAACAATAACCCAGTTCGCGAATCATTTCCAGGTCGTAATTCACCCTTTCTTCCAGTCGCTTAGCTTCTAAAAAGCGTTTTTCGTCAATAAACTGCTGCTTACGCATTTCCAGTTCTTCTTGTATAGCCCAAATACTGCTGGTAAACCGGTCGCGCGGGGCAACGTATAATGTAGCCGGAAATAATACCATATTCGGCATTTTTTCCAGTGTTTTACCGGTTTGCGGGTCAAAACTGCTTAGCTCTTCAATATCATCGCCATAAAAAGAAATGCGGTAAGCATAGTCTAAGTAAGCTGGATAAATATCAACGGTATCACCTTTTACCCTGAAAGTACCGCGCTTAAACTCAACCGTAGTACGGGCATATAAAATTTCGACTAATCGGTGTAAAAAAGCATTACGGCTAATGCGGGTACCCACGGCAAACTTAAAGATGGAGTTGGTAAAATCCTCCGGGTTACCCATACCGTAGATGCAGGAGATGGACGAAACTACAATCACATCACGCCGTCCCGACATTAACGCCGATGTAGTGCGCAAACGCAGTTTTTCAATCTCGTCGTTAATCTGTAAATCCTTTTCTATATAGGTATTGGTAGTCGGTATAAAGGCTTCCGGCTGGTAATAATCGTAATATGATACAAAGTAGTTAACCGCATTGTCCGGAAAAAACTGCTTAAACTCACCGTAAAGCTGTGCAGCGAGTGTTTTGTTGTGACTTAAAATGAGCGTAGGACGTTGCGTTTGCTCAATAATATTGGCAACGGTAAAAGTTTTACCCGAACCGGTAACGCCAAGTAAAGTCTGGTATTGTTCGCCACCGTTAACGCCTTCAACCAGTTGCCTGATAGCTTCGGGCTGATCGCCGGATGGAATATATTGCGAATTAATTTTAAAATCCATTAGTATAAAGATACGAATATTTTTAGCAAAGCTATTTCCTTAACGGTTATCAAAACGGTTTGATATGTCGACCTTAAGTAAAAAATATTTGCCTGGTAACTAACATTTATGAAGTATAAATGGTTTATTCATCCGGTACTCAAACCTCATAATTAGTTTGCCTTATGCTTTTTGTTTTAAACAACATTAATACCATCTGTAATCAGTTTTTAACCGAGCTTAGGGATGCCGATCAGCAGCAGGACCGTATGCGCTTTCGGCGCAACCAGGAACGTATTGGCGAAATACTGGCTTACGAGATAAGTAAAGAGTTAAGATATAAAGCAGTTGAGGTACAAACACCCTTGGGTACAGCCCAGGTAAACATACCAGATGAACAGCCGGTTTTGGGCACTATTTTGCGTGCCGGTTTGCCCTTGCATCAGGGTTTTTTAAACGTATTTGACCAGGCTGCATCCACGTTTATTACCGCCCATCGTAAAACCAGAAAAACGGGTGAGTTTACTATACAGATTGAGCATATATCAACTGCCGACTTGGACGGTAAAACTTTTATTTTATGCGACACCATGTTGGCTACAGGACAAAGTGTGGTGCAGGTTTGCAAAGAACTGATGGGGCAGTACAATCTAACCGCCCTGCATATTGCAGCGGTAATTGCCAGTGCCGAAGGTGTTGAGCATGTGCGTGCACATTTACCCATGGCACATTTATGGATAGGCGCTATTGATGAAGAAATGACTACGAAATCTTACATCGTGCCAGGGCTGGGTGATGCCGGCGATCTGGCTTATGGCGAAAAGGTTTAGCTTTTTTATAATTTTATTGTTAGCCGGTACATCAGCATATTTGCACATTGTTAGATCATCATGAAACGATATACTCACCTCTTTTTTGATCTGGATCATACCATTTGGGATTTTGACCGGAATGCAGAGGAAACCTTGCAAGAGCTTTTTGTTTTACACAATTTAGAAGCGCTCGGGCTAAAGTCAGCCACCGAGTTTATTACTACTTATACCCATAACAATCATGCCTTATGGGCCGATTATCATTTAGGCAAAATTGATAAAGAAACGCTGCGCCAAACCCGTTTCCGTAAAACATTTACTGATTTGGGGCTACATCCGGATGTGGTTCCGGTTGAGTTTGAGGATGCTTACGTTGAACTATGCCCAACTAAAACCAACTTGTTTCCGCATGCTCATGAAACCTTGTCCTATTTGCAGCAAAAGTATAGTCTGCATTTAATTACCAACGGTTTTAAGGAGGCTACCCGGCGCAAAGTGAGCGGTACCGGTTTGGAAAAATATTTTACCAATATTATTATCTCCGAACTGGTGGGAGTAAACAAGCCGGATAAAGCAATATTTAAGCATGCCCTGGAATTGGCGGGTGCTAAAAAAGAAGAAAGCATCATGATAGGCGACAGCCTGGAAGCCGATGTTTACGGCGCATTGAATTTTGGTATGGATGCCATTTATTTTAACCCGCTTAAAGTGCCCAAACCGGAAGATGTACCGGTACAAATTCATAGTTTAGACGAGCTAACCCAATTGTTATGAGCGTAGCTACCGAGCACAAGGCTATTAATGATGCGCTGGATGATTACCGGCAGCAGTTAGATGAGATTCCTGATGAACAATTTGCCGAAACACCTCCCATAGGTGGCTGGAGCTATGCCGAGGTTTATTCGCACATTATGCAGGCCAGTTTGGGCTCATCCATTGCTGCCGAAAAATGCTGCCGTAAAACGGGCGTTGCCACCGGTAAAGGTTTAAATTGGCATGGCCGGTTAGTTTTTTTATTAGATCGTTTTCCGCCGGGTAAGCACCAGGCTCCACCTGCAGTGGCCAGCCTCACCAAAAAAATAACTAAAGAAGATGCCCGCAATCTGATCGTAAAAGTGCGTAAGCGTATGGATGAAGTATCGTCACTGGCGCTGCATGATGCTGGTAGCTGTAAAATCAGCCATCCTGGTTTAGGCATGCTTACTGCGGCGCAATGGATTAAATTTTTGCGCATCCACCTGCAACACCATTTAAAACAGCTGGACAGGATAAAAAAAAGTTTTCCACATCGGTAGCTATTCAAGATTTAATAGAGTCTTAACGTTAAAATAATTTTTTAACCTGACTTTTATCTTGTTGTTATGAATATCGAGTTCACTTACTTGGTTGTTATAGGTTTGCTGCTGTTGCTGGCTGCTTTTTATTTTAGCCCTTATGAGCTAAGTGTAAAAGAAGACGACGACGATGAGTAGGAGCTAACTGGTTTTAATACCACAGCAGCACCATTTACCGTAATAACGCTATACGTTAAAAAACCGTAATGGCTAAACGCGATATTGATATTGTTGTTATCTCCGATGTGCACTTAGGCACTTATGGCTGCCACGCCAACGAATTGCTTACTTACCTCAAAAGCATCCGCCCCAAGCAGGTTATTTTAAACGGAGATATTATTGACATTTGGCAATTTAGCAAATCGTACTGGCCCGAGTCGCATATGAAGGTGGTGCGCCGCCTGCTCAAATTTGTAACTGAGGGTATTCCGGTGTATTATCTTACTGGTAACCACGACGAGATGCTGCGTAAGTTTGCTGATTTTAACCTCGGCCGGTTTCAACTGCTTAACAAATTACTGTTAAACGTAGATGGTAAAAAAGCTTGGATCTTTCATGGTGATGTTTTTGATGTAACTATGCAGCACTCCAAATGGCTGGCCAAATTGGGTGCTGTAGGCTACGATTCCCTTATCATCATCAACAGTATGGTAAACTGGTGCTTAACTGCCTTGGGTCGTCAAAAAATGAGTTTTTCGCAAAAAATAAAAGGCAGGGTTAAAGAGGCGGTAAAGTTTATTAATCATTTTGAGCAAACTGCTGCCGACTTGGCGGTTGATAAACGTTATGATTATGTGATATGCGGCCACATCCACCATGCCGAAATCAGGCAGATTAAAGCCACCGATCAGCCAGGGTCCGTGCTTTATTTAAATTCCGGTGACTGGGTAGAAAGTTTAACTTCGTTAGAATATAGTCAGGGCGAATGGCGTGTATACAAATATAACCCTGCTGATTTTAGCAATGACACCGAAGACGAAGAAAAAGCCGAAGATTTAAATGCCAGCTTAGATGTTAAAGTGTTACTGGAAAAATTTAAGATGGAAGGCCATTGATAACCTGGTGCAGTGAGCTATTTTATAGCTTTTAACACTATGTAAGGCGATAAAGCCTTGCTCTCGATAGGCACCGCTTTGGTAAAAACCTTGCCAGCCAGCCAGAGTGCTTTTAAAAAAGATTTAGTGACACCGCTTTGCTGTTTCATGTTTTCGAGCCAGATAGAAAAGTGACCGTAATAAGAAGCCTCCACTTTTTGCAAGCCTAAGTCGTAGCAGTAATCGGCCAGTTTGCTCGGATTCATGCTGCTGATGTTATGCTTGTTGTAGTTATCCATGTCGTAGCGGCGCTGTACCCAGCCATTTACACCGGTAAAATTAGGCAGCGTAATAAACAAAGTGCCGCCGGGTTTTAAAAATTGTAGGTGCCGGCTGATGATATCTTTGGTATCATTAAAATGCTCAATCAGTCCGCATGATAATACCAGGTCATATTGCTGTTGCGGCTGGTAATTAAACAAGTCGCCCTCAATCACTTTAATATCCTGTTCTTTTAAATTATTGGCTGTTAGTACCTGTTTCAGTACTGGCTGATGAACATAAAAATCGAACAAGGTGGTATCGAGCCCAAAATAGTTCTTTAAAAAGATAGCATAATAACCCGGAAATCCACCTAACTCAATAGCCGACCCGATGGACTCATTAGCCAATAGCTGTTCAAATAATTTATGGAAAGTATAGTTGGCCGGAACCTTAAAGGCTAAGCCTGTTTTTGATTCCCAATAATTTGCCCAAAATTTACGGTCGGTGAGTTCGTTGCTCATTTAAGATGCAAATAAAATAAAATTAAGTGAGTGTAAGGGGCACAAATGTTTGGATAACGCAGGCATTAGACAGGTAGGAGAACTCTTAACTGCCTTTTATTCATGCCAATAACATAGAGTTAATAATTATTTATAAAAAGTTTAAAAACGCATTAACTTAAAAGCCGTTTATATTTGCAAGCTAGCCTACCATGAAAATACTTTTTGGCATACAAGGAACCGGTAACGGGCACATTAGCCGTGCCCGCGAGATTGTGCCGTTGCTGCAGCAATACGGCGATGTTGATTTGCTGATTAGCGGTACCGAGGCCGAAGTGGGATTATCGCAACCGTTGAAGTATAAGTTTCATGGCTTTAGCTTTGTTTTTGGCCGCAGGGGAGGGGTGGACAAATGGTCAACGTTTAAGCGGATGAACCTGTGGCAGCTTTGGCGTGATGCGCGTACCCTGCCGTTGAAGCAATATGATTTAATTATAAATGATTTTGAACCGGTTAGTGCCTGGGCCTGTAAACTGCAGCATATGCCTTCGGTTTCATTAAGTCATCAGTGCTCTTTTATATCGCCTCATACACCTCGCCCTGCACGCTGGAATTATGCGGAGTGGCTATTTAAATATTATTCGCCTACTACTCATCACATTGGTTTTCATTTTGACCGGTATGATGATTTTATACATACCCCTGTAATTAGAAGCGAAATACGCCGGATGGAAATCAGCAATAAAGGTCATTACGCGGTTTATTTGCCGGCTTATGATGACAAAACGCTGGTAAAGCATCTAAGTAAAATAAATAGTGTAGAGTGGCATATATTTTCTAAACGGCAAAAAGCACCTTTTAAACAGGGCAATGTACATGTATGCCCGGTTGATAATGCCAAGTTTAATGAGAGTTTGGCCAGTTGCGAGGGTTTACTAACCGGTGGTGGTTTTGAAGGCCCGGCCGAAGCATTATTTTTGCAAAAAAAGGTAATGATGGTGCCCATGACGGGGCAGTACGAGCAACGTTGTAATGCTTTAGCAGCGTCACGTTTAGGAGTACCTGTTATTACCGGTATCAATGCTGTCAATGTTCCTTTAATCAGTCATTGGGTAGAAAGTAACAACCGGGTGCAGGTAAACTTTCCCGACGAAACTGCACAGATTGTTGACAGGATGGTAAAGCAATACGCCCGCCCGCAAGCTGTGTTAGCTTAACACAATTTTTGGTAATATTGCCGGCAGAATTGAGCCAGCATGATAGACATCTTTCGTAGATATAATCCACTTAATATTTTATGGCTCGTTGTGCTGCTTTTTATTATGCGCGGCGGCTATATGCTGTTTGCTCCGGCATCGGTACCCCTGCAGTTAGCCGAGCCTTTTGCACTTTCGTTACTGCCTATACATTTTATTAACAACATATCCGGAGCGTTCAGTGTGTTTTTAGCTGCTTTAGTTGTGCTTGCCCAGGCAGTTGCGCTTAATTACCTTATTAACGTTCATAATTTGTTAGGGCGCCCAAGCTTTTTACCCGGCTTGTTATATGTGGTGATGTCGGGGCTGTTTACACCATTTTTAGTATTGAGCGCACCCTTGCTTTGTAATTTCTTTATCATCTGGATGCTTTTTAAGTTTCTGGACCTCTATAAAACTGAAGAATCTAAATCTCTGGCTTTTGATTTGGGTATGCTGGCCGCAGCCGGGTCATTAGTTTATTTCCCGTGTACTTACCTGATGGTGATTGTGTGGGCAGCTCTTGTCATTTTTCGTCCGTTTGACTGGCGAGAATGGGCTGCCAGCCTGATTGGTTATATCACCATTTACTTTTTTGTAGGCGTAGCCTATTATTTAACGGACCGTTTGCCGGGTTTTACCCATATCTGGTTTCCGTTAGGCGCAAAATTTAATATGCCCGAGGTGCTGGACAAATATGATTTTTTAGCGCTGATACCAGTAATGGCAATCTTGATTTTGGGTACCTTTAAATTGCAGGAAAACTTTTTTAAAAGTTATGTACTTATCCGCAAAGCTTTCCAGCTATTGTTTTTTATAGTACTGGTTGGAGCGGCCTCTTACTATGTGCGCCCCGAGTTTGGATTAAGCCATTTTTTAATTACTGTGGTGCCTGTAGCCCTGTTTTCGGCCTATTATTTTTTATACGCCGGTATGCGCTGGATGTACGAGAGCCTGTTTTTTTTGCTGTTAGCCAGTATAATTTACTTCCAGTTTAACACTTTTTAACTTTTACATTCGTTCATGTTCAAGCGGTTATATTAGCTTTGTAGCATGAAATTTGGTGTAGTTATATTCCCCGGTTCCAATTGCGACGAAGATATCATCTACGTTCTCGAAACAATAATGGGTCAGCAGGTAGTGCGTTTGTGGCACAAAGATCACAATTTGCAGGGTGTTGATGTGGTAATTCTGCCTGGAGGGTTTTCTTTTGGCGACTATTTGCGTTCGGGTGCCATTGCCCGCTTTTCACCTATCATGCAAGAGGTTATTCAGTTTGCCGGTAAAGGTGGTTATGTAATGGGTATTTGTAACGGTTTCCAGATACTGGCCGAAGCCGGGCTGGTACCCGGTGCTTTATTGCATAACAAAAACCGCAAGTTTATTTGCCGTAACACTTTCCTGGTGCCTCAAACCAAAAATTCGCTGCTTACTTCGCAAATTGATGAACAAAAGGTGTTGAAAATTCCTATTGCTCATGGCGAGGGTAACTACTATGCCGATGCAGACCTGCTGAAAAGCCTGAATGATAATGATCAGATTTTATTCCGTTACAGCGACGAAGCAGGTAACATCACCAACGAAGCTAATCCTAACGGCTCGATTGAAAACATTGCCGGCGTTTGTAACATCAAACGCAATGTTTTTGCCCTGATGCCTCATCCGGAAAGGGCCGCCGATACTTTACTGGCTAACGAAGATGGTTTGGCTATTTTCGAATCTATATTGAACATGGCTAAAGCCTAAATGGCTCAACTGGTTATTGATATTGGCAATACGCTTATCAAAGCTGCAATTTTTGACGGCCAGGAACTTATTGATGTACAATACTACCACCAGGTAACGCATGTTGAGTTACAAGTACTGCTGAGTAGATACCCTGTTGCAAATGCTATTATATCAACGGTTAGAGGCAGTACTGAAGCGTGGTTTGGTATTTTAGAGCAGCAGGTAAAGGTGTTGTACTTCAACCGTAGCATGGCACAAGATATTCAAAACCATTATGGTACACCGCAAACTTTAGGTTTAGACAGGCTGGCGGCAGTTTTAGGAGCAAGGCGTCTTTTTCCGGCTGATGATAACCTGGTGATAGATGCCGGCACTTGTATAACTTATGACGGAGTTGATGCCGGCGCAAATTATTACGGCGGGAGCATATCGCCTGGGCTTAATATGCGTTATAAAGCTTTGCAACACTACACTGCCGTATTACCGCTGGTTGAGGCCGATCCGGGTTTTACCGATTACTATGGTAATAACACGGTTAATGCCATACGCTCGGGTGTGCAAAACGGATTATTGTACGAGGTAGAAGGTTTTATACGAAGCTACAAACAGCAGGCCCGGCACCTGAATATCATACTCACCGGCGGCGACAGTGTTTTTTTGGATACTGTGCTGAAAAATAGCATCTTTGCCGGCTATATAAAATTGGAACCTTACCTGGTTCTTAAAGGATTAAATGCAGCTATACAAGAGCGTAATGATTAAATATATAAGATCGGGTTTTACTTTTTTACTCACTATTGTTGCCGGCGCGGTTATGGCGCAGTCAACAGCCACCAACAGTTCTCCGTACTCGCAGTTTGGTTTAGGTACGTTAAATGATGCATTGTTGCCTCAAACCCGTGCCATGGGCGGTATTTCTACAGCCATTAACCGTATTAGCGGCTACAACACCATAAATATACTCAACCCTGCATCTTACAGCTTTATTGGCCTTACTACTATTGATATTGGTGTGTATGGCAACATATCAACCCTTAAGCAAAATACTGTAACCGGGCAAACTAACGCTAACTTCAGGCTAAGTCATTTTAATTTTGCCGCTCCTGTAACCAGGCATTCAGCTTTAAGCTTTGGTTTGGTACCTTATTCTGAATTGGGTTATAATTACCGCCAAAGCCAGTCTAATTTCGGTACCGGTGCACCGGCTGATACCAGCGCTGTCAATTATATTTACAACGGCGACGGTGGCTTATCAAAAGCATATGCCGGTTACGGTTTCAATATTGGCCGTATCATATCTTTTGGTGGTAACGTGTCATACATCTTTGGTAATCTGCGTAAATTTCGCTCTACCGAGATCCCAAGTTTGTTTGGTACGCTTAATTCGCGCACGGAGCGCAGTAACAGCGTGGGCGGTTTAAGCTACGATTTTGGTACCCAGGTTAACATTGATTTCAGCGAAACCCGTCACTTGGTGTTAGGCTATTCGGGCTCGGCAAGTACTAATTTAAACACCCGTATTACCAACGTGGTAAGCCAGTACCGTACTACTACCGACGGTACCGAGTCGAGCGCTATAGATACAATCTCTAACCAACTCATTAGTAACGGAAAAATTAAATTGCCGCTTATTCACCATTTTGGTATCTCGTATCAAAAAGACGGTAAGTATTTAATTGGTGCCGATTACAGTCGTGGTAACTGGTCGTCGTTAACTATTGGCGGTGTAAACCAGGGATTGCAAAACACACAAAGCTTTAACTTGGGCGGTCAGTTTACGCCTAACAGCAATGCGCTAAAAAATTACTTTGCGTTAATTGATTATCGCTTTGGTGTTCGTTACGAAAAAACTTATATCAACATCAGCAATACCAATATTGATGTAAAAGCAGTAAGCCTCGGTTTTGGATTGCCGTTGCATAGTAATAATACTGCATTTTACAAAATTAACCTGGCTGGCGAATATGGTGAACGCGGAACATTGCAAAATAATTTAATTAGAGAAAACTTTTTTACCATCCACGTAGGCTTTACCCTGAATGATAGGTGGTTTACCCGGTACCGCTTTGACTAAGTTATTAAAACATATACAAAATATAAAGTACCGGCTGGCCCTTGTGGCCGGCCTGTTGCTTTTTAGTGCCTGCGAAAACAGCCTGAAGGATATTCAGAAAATTTCGGCTCAGGAGGTAAGTAAGCCCATCAGTACCACTACAGGCCTTGATGTTACCTACAGCGACTCTGCTAAAGTGCAATTTCGCCTAACCGCACCCCTGCTACTCGACTATATTGATAAAAAGTTTAAGGAGATGCCCAAAGGGTTAAAAATCATCAAATATGAAACTACGCCTAAAGGAGTAGTGCAAACTGCACAGATTACGGCCGATTACGGCATTATGCGCGAAGGTGATAAGCTTATTGAGTTGCGCCGCAATGTGGTTGCAACTAATCAAAAAGGAGATGTTTTTAAATCAGAAGAACTGTTTTGGGACCAGGGTAAGCGCCAAATCTATTCCAATAAACTTGTACAGTTAAGCTCCTCAAATGGCACAAATCTGTACGGCACGGGTGCCAGTACAAACGAAAGTATGTATCCCTGGATTATTAAAAATACTACAGGGCAAATTCCAGTAAATCAAAACTTTGGGCAGTAAATTTTGTTTCGCAAAATTTTACAGAAAGTTGTATCTTGCGCCCTCTTTTAAACGAAGTAAGAATTATTTTTTTTTGGTTATATGGGTATAATGAGTTTTTTGCGCGAACGGATGGGTACAATCCTGGTTGTAATCATTGGTGTGGCGCTTTTTGCATTTATTGCAGGTGAGGTAATCACCTATGGTCGTTCATTTATGAACGGTGATGCAAACACGTTGGGTGAAGTTGCGGGCGAAAAAGTAGCTTACACAGGCTATTTGGACCGGGTTAAACAAAGCACCGAGATGTTTATGCAACAATCTGGGCAAACCAGTTTAACGCCACAAATTACAGAGTACGTTCAGGAAAATGCGTGGAATCAGACGTTGAGCGAAATTATCCTGAAAAAAGAAATGGACAAAGTAGGTGTTGCTGTTGGCGACGACGAAGTAAAGTCAATGATTAGCGGCCCGAATCCTGATCCGCAAATTGTTCAGTCATTCGGCGATCCTAAAACCGGTCAGTTAGACCGTAACCGCTTAAACGCATTTTTGCGCGAATTGCAAAACGCTAAAAGCAATGACCCCCGTTTAGAGCAATGGGCTGGCTTTATGGGTCCAAAAATTCAAAGTCGCCGTATCGAAAAGTATATTGCTTTAGTACACAACGGTCTTTATGTAAACTCGCTGGAGGCACAAGATGCTTACCAGGCCAAAAATAAACTGGCTAAGTTTGATTATGTGGAGTTACCTTACAGCTCTATTGCTGACAACAAGATTACTTTAACTAATGATGACTATCAGAAATACTACGACGAGCACAAATCGCTGTTTAAAAACCCATCAGAGGTAAGAAGCTTTCAGTATGTAAGCATCAACGCAGCGCCGTCAAAAGAAGACTCTGTTGCAATCAAAGACCAGGTGAATAAACTGGCTGCTGATTTTAAAGCCAGCACAAACGACTCATTGTTCGTTCAAATCAACTCAGAAAGCAAAGCACCTTTGGTTTATCAGCGTAAAGGGCAGTTAGATCCCCAATTGGATTCAGTCATGTTTAACGCCGCTCCCGGTTTTGTTTATGGTCCGTTTGTATCAGGTAACAGTGTTAAAATTGCAAAGCTGGTTGATAGCCGCGTTGGTCCCGATTCTGTTTCTGCACGTCACATCCTGATAAATCCTGCAACAGCCGGTGGTGTAGATAAAGCATTAGCTAAAGCCGATTCTATTAAAAAATTAATTATTGCCGGTCGCCCATTTGCCGAGTTTGCCAAAAACTTTTCAGAAGATAAAGGTTCTGCCGAAAAAGGTGGCGACTTAGGTACTTTTGGTCGTGGCGCTATGCTGCCAGTATTTGAAGAAGCTGCATTTAACGGTAAGGCTGGTGATTATAAAATTGTAACCTCACAATACGGCGTTCACTTAATTAACATCCTGAGCCAAAAAGGTGCATCAAAGGTGGTTAAGGTGGCCGTAGTTGATAAGCCATTGCAAGCCAGCAACAAAACGCAGTCGGCTGCTTACGCTAAAGCTCAGGCGTTTTTAGGTGATCTGTCTGGCGATAACTTTGCCGAGCAGGCTAAAAAGGCAGGTTTAACTGTAAAAAATGCTGCCGATGTAAACGGTACCGCTTCTGCATTGCCAGGTTTGGATAATGCCCGCGAACTGGTTAAATGGGCTTTCAACAAAGCAGATAAAGGCGACGTGGTTGATCAGGTTTATACCCTGGGCGATCAGTATGTAGTAGCACGTTTAACTCAAATTAAAAAAGCCGGTACTTTATCGGTAGACGACGTAAAAGATCAGATTAAGCCTGAAGTGTTAATGATGGTTAAAGGCAAGCAACTGTCTGAAAAGCTGCAGTCGGCTCTTAACGGTGCTTCTACCTTGCAGCAAGTGGCTCAAAAAGCCGGCGGCAAAGTTGTGCCTGCCGAAAACATTGTATTTGCTAATCCGGTAATTCCTGGTTTATCTTTAGAATATAAAGTAATAGGTACGGTATTTGGTTTGCAGCCCAAAAAGCTTTCAAAGCCTGTTGAAGGTGCCAACGGTGTTTATGTGGTATCTCCGGAAAGCTTCATTAACCCTGCTGCGTTAACTAATACCGTTCGCGAAAAGCAGCAATTAAGCCAGAGCATGATGCAGCAAGTTGATAACCGCTTGTTTGATGCCCTGAAAGATAAGGCCAATGTAAAAGATTACCGCTATAAATTCTTGTAATCAAATTTAAAGTAACTTTATATCCGGAAGTAGTTTAACTATTTCCGGATTTTTTATTTTAAGAAATATGGATATTCAGGAAAATATCATCAATAAAGTAGCTCAAAGTGGTTTGGTAACGCTCGACCCGGCGAGCTATTATCCCAAAGGCGAACGCGTGATTTACGATATAAAAGACAATCTTTATATGGGGCTCATATTACGCGAAAAAGATTTTCGCGAATTTGTGAAAGGTCATGATTGGGCACAATATACCGGTAAAAATGTGGGCGTTACTTGTACTGCTGATGCCATTGTACCAGCCTGGGCTTACATGCTGTTAGCAAATCGTTTGGCGCCTTACGCCCGCGAAGTTGTTTTTGGCAACGAAGAAGTACTGGAAACTGTTTTGTTTGAAAAGGAACTGGCTAAAGCAGATTTTGAACAATATCGCGATCAGCGTATTGTGTTAAAAGGTTGCGGCGATATCGAAGTGCCCACATCGGCCTATGTAGAATTAACCAAGCGCCTTACTCCAGTAGCCAAAAGTTTAATGTTTGGCGAACCTTGTTCAACCGTGCCTATTTATAAACGTAAAGATTAATAATGACTGCAGGTTTCCAACAGTTAGGTGCTGCGTTGTGCTGGTGCAAATTGTACATAGGCAATTATGCCATGTTATGTTTTGCTGCCATACTGTTGGCAAACTGTGCAAACGCACAAGAGCCTGTTAAACTGGCTGAATCTACCTTTAAAGCAGGCGAAGAGTTAAATTACAGGCTTAAGTATGGTTGGTTTACCGGTGCTGAAGCTCATCTGCGTGTTGCTGATACCGATACTAAATTTGAAGGCAAGCCCGCTTGGCATATTATTGCCGATGGCAATACCGCCGGCACGTTTGATGTGTTTTATAAGGTACGTAACCGTTACGAGAGCTTTATTGACCGTAACACGCTGCTGCCTTACCTGTATACCGAAGACAGGCATGAGGCCAAGTATAAACACAAAGACCACGTGGTTTTTGACCATCAAACCGGAAAGATAACTGCCAACAGCGGTGTATATCCGTTTAGTGGTAAAGTGTTTGATTTTCCGTCGGCGTATTATTTTGCCCGATGCCTTGATGTTTCTAAATTAAAAATAGGCGAAAAATTTGACCTGCGTTATTTCTTAGATGATGCAGTGCAAACATTAACCATTACCTATTTGGGTAAAGATCAGGTAGATTGCCCGCTGGGCACTTTTAATTGTTTAAAGTTTAATCCAACTATAATACCCGGAAAAATCTTCCGGAAAAACAGTAAACTATACCTTTGGGTAACTGATGATAGTAACCGTATACCGGTTAAAGCACATGTTGAACTGGTAGTGGGCAGCGTTACTATGGAGCTGACCAATGCCAAAGGTTTAAAATACCCATTAAACCCTATTAAGAAATAAAATAAGATGATTGAAGTTGGTAGTACCTTGGTGCACGAAGATGTAGTGACCGAGCACTTTGTATGTAATTTAAATAAGTGCAAAGGTGCTTGCTGTTTAGAGGGCGACTCGGGTGCCCCGCTTGAGGCTGGTGAGCTGGATATATTAAGAGCGATATACCCTAAAGTAAAGCCGTATATGACGGCAAAAGGTATAGCTACTGTAGAGGCCGAGGGTACACACGTAACCGATTTTGAGGGCGACTATACCACACCTTGTGTTGATACCAATAAAGAGTGTGCTTATGTAACTTGGGAAAACGGTATTACTAAATGTGCGATAGAAAAGGCTTGGGAAGCCGGCGATATCAGCTGGCGTAAACCTATATCCTGCCATTTATATCCTATCCGGATAACTAATTACCCTGAGTTTGATGTACTGCACTATGACCGGTGGAATATTTGCAGTCCGGCTTGTGGCTTTGGCAGTGAGCTTAAGGTACGGGTGCACGAGTTTTTAAAAGAACCTCTTATCCGTAAATATGGTGCGGAGTGGTATCAGGAGCTGGAAGAAAGATTAGCAGACGCATAATGTCTGTGGGTTGTTAAAAGCTTTTTCTATATTAGGCCAATAATCACTTTAAAAAATATATTGTGAAAGGAATAATACTTGCCGGCGGTTCCGGAACCCGGCTGCACCCTTTAACCTTAGCAGTTAGCAAGCAATTAATGCCGGTTTATGATAAACCGATGATTTACTATCCGTTATCAGTACTTATGCTGGCGGGTATTAAAGAAATCCTGATTATATCTACCCCGCATGATATGCCGCAGTTTCAAAAACTGCTGGGAGACGGCTCAAGGTTAGGTTGCAGGTTTGAGTATGCGGTACAACCAGAGCCCAATGGTTTGGCGCAGGCTTTTGTAATAGGTGCTGACTTTATTGGCACAGACAAAGTAGCGCTTATATTAGGCGACAATATATTTTACGGCGACGGGCTGTCGCATTTACTACAGCATAGTAGTGATCCTGACGGTGGTATGGTGTTTGCCTACCAGGTTGCCGACCCTGAGCGTTATGGTGTAGTTGAATTTGATGAGCATCAGCATGTACTTTCGCTGGAAGAGAAGCCGTCCGAACCTAAGTCAGACTATGCAGTTCCGGGTTTATATTTCTATGATAATGATGTGGTGGAGATTGCCAAGAACATTGAGCCCTCGCCCCGCGGCGAGTATGAAATTACCGATGTAAACAAAGAATACTTGAAGCGCGGTAAACTTAAAGTGGCTATATTAAGCCGTGGCACTGCCTGGCTGGATACCGGCACTTTTGCTTCCCTTATGCAAGCCGGTCAGTTTGTACAGGTAATTGAAGAGCGCCAGGGCATTAAAATTGCCTGTATCGAAGAAATTGCCTACCGAATGAATTTTATAAGCGCTGAGCAGCTGGCCGAAATTGCAGCACCACTTACTAAGAGTGGGTACGGTCAGTTTTTACTTAAATTACTGAAACAAAAAAGATAATAACCCCATTGATATAATTGCTAAAAAAGTCATCTCTTTGCATAAAGAGGTGACTTTTTAGTATAAACACTTAGCAGGCGTCTTAAAACGATGAATACTCAAACTAATTTTAATAAAAATATTGAAGCCATCTTAAAAGGTGAGCAAACAGAACTACAATTGCCTGATTTGGATACTTTAGTTGCTATTGAGCCTGCCTTAACGCTACGAGATGCCGTTAGACAGGCTTTTCATGATTATGGTATTGATATAGAGTTTAGTGGAAAGGGCACGCATGAGCGTGGCGTTGTTATTGACCTTGACAGCAACTTTTTACAGCAAAAGGGATTAGACTCATTGGTTTTGCATTTCGGGCAAACCGTAGTAAGAGTAAAAGCCTGAATCGGCTAACGAAACAGGCTTTATGCAATAAATATTTTAGCTATTGTAAGTTTACGATGCTATAATATGTTGGGTTGGTTTAACATCCATTTTTTTAACGGTCCGCATAATACCGGCAGCATCAAAACCACACTCAGCCCATAACTCCGGTTGCTCACCATGTTCAATTACCGCATCAGGTATACCTAAACGCACTACATGGGCTTGGTATTTATGATCGGCCATAAACTCAAGTACAGCGCTACCTGCACCACCTTCCAGGCAACCATCTTCAACGGTAATTACTTTGTTGTATTTAGTAAATACTTCGTGCAACAAAGCTTCATCAAGTGGCTTAACAAAACGTAAGTCATAATGGGCAGGGTCGTAACCATCTGCGTTAAGTGCGGCAACTGCTTTAACCACCTCATTACCTATAGCACCGATAGAAAGAATAGCCAAATCTTCGCCATCACAAATTTTACGGCCTTTACCTATAGGTATAGCTTTCATAGGGCGTTGCCAGTCAACCATTACACCGTTACCACGTGGGTAACGTATAGTGAATGGACCAACATTCTCTTGTTGTGCAGTATACATCAGGTTGCGCAGTTCCTCCTCGTTCATCGGGGCCGATACTACCATGTTAGGGATGCAGCGCATATAAGCTAAATCGTAAGCACCGTGGTGGGTTGGTCCGTCGGCGCCGGCAAAGCCTGCCCGGTCAAGACAAAGTACCACATTAAGCTTCTGGATGGCTACATCGTGCACTACCTGGTCAAAGGCACGTTGCATAAAACTCGAGTAGATATTACAAAACGGTACCAAACCCTGCGAAGCTAATCCGGCCGAAAAGGTAACGGCATGTTGCTCGGCGATACCTACGTCAAAGGCACGCTCTGGCATAGCTTTCATCATCAGGTTAAGTGAGCAGCCGGATGGCATGGCCGGAGTAATACCCATAATTTTAGGGTTTTGCTCGGCAAGCTCTATAATGGTATGTCCAAACACATCCTGGTATTTTGGTGGTTGCGGCTTTTCGTAATAGGTCTTTTTAATTTCTCCTGTAATTTTATCAAACAAGCCGGGTGCATGCCATTTGGTCTGATCTTTTTCGGCCAGTGCATAACCCTTGCCTTTTACAGTTACGCAATGTAGTAGTTTGGGCCCAGGTATGTCGCGCAGATCACGCAGTACTTTTACCAGGTGCTTTACATCATGGCCGTCAATAGGGCCAAAGTATCTAAATTTAAGCGCCTCAAAAAAGTTGCTCTGTTTCAGTACGGTTCCTTTAATGCTTTTTTCAATTTTTTTGGCATACTTTAAAGCATCCGGACCAATGGCTGACAGCTTTGATAATACATAGCCAATATCGGCCCTAAAGCTGTTGTAGGGCTTAGACGTGGTTATGTCGGCCAAATACTCTTTTAGTGCCCCTACATTGGGGTCGATAGACATGTTATTGTCATTCAAAATTACCAGCAAATTACTGTTGGCAATACCTGCATGGTTAAGTGCTTCAAAAGCCATACCGGCCGTCATGGCGCCATCACCAATTACGGCCACGTGCTGCCGGTCGCTTTCGCCTTTGTAATGTGAAGCTACAGCCATACCCAAAGCTGCCGAAATTGATGTAGATGAATGGCCTACCCCAAAAGTATCGTATTCGCTTTCAGTTCGTTTTGGAAAGCCGCTCAGGCCTTTGTATATGCGGTTGGTATGAAAGTTATCGCGCCGGCCGGTAAGTATTTTATGGCCGTAAGCCTGGTGGCCAACGTCCCAAACTAACTGGTCGTAAGGTGTATTTAAAATATAATGTAACGCAACCGTAAGTTCAACCACACCAAGGCTGGCACCAAAATGGCCGCCATTTACCGATACTACATCAATAATGTACTGACGCAGTTCTTGACTAATCTGCTCTAAATCGTCTTCGCTAAACTGCTTTAAATCAGCGGGTGAATTGATTTTTTGAAGTAAATCTCCGGCAGGTACTTGCATGTAGATAAATGAATATAATAACTTACAAAGTAAGCTATTTAAATTGGTATTTTGTTTTACAAATTACAACAGCGCGTTGTTTTTAAGGCTGTTTTGCTGAGAGCGATGTAGCCTTCGCGGCAATAATTTCGCTTTTATAATTTATTGGTTAATACTTTACAAACATGGTTTAGTCTTTGTTTCTTGTGATACATTAATTGTTATAATAAAAGTACTTTCAAATACAAAGTTAATTAAAGTTATTGAATCCTCAAAATATGTTTAATTACTTTCTATCAATCTTTGTATTGGCAACTTGTAATAAATTGGTAGCTCTGAACAGATATTGATTAAAGAAATCTTATCTGCATATTTGAGTATAAGTTACTCAATAAATGAAACCACTTAAACTTCTAATCACAATTTTTACAGCAACGGTTTGCCTACTGGCTGCAGGCTGCAGCAAGCACGAGCCCGGCGTATGGAAAAACGAGGAAATAGCTTCGTCGCAACGAGATAATTTTCACGAAATGAACGCTACACTGCTTGATGGCCTACAGAAGAACAAGCCCGGCATTGTAGAAAGTTTGATGTCGAAAGAACTGCTGGAAAATACCGGTATGCACCGCACTATTGAACTTTGCAGCGTACGTATGCGCTCTAAGAAGACAATAATGTTGGATGAGTACTATGCCGTGCATGATCTTAAACGAGAACAGAAGATTAGTTCGCCCAATCATGGTTTAAATACTTACTACCTCGATTACCAACCCTTAGCTAGGGAGATGTATACAGCTTTATATACTTTGCAAGATGGAGAAGAAAAATGGCTGCTTACAGCTATTTATAACAAACTGGATTACGGATGGCGCTTAACCGACTTAGATTTGAGTCCTTACACCACCAACGGTAAGACAGCAGTAGAGCTTTATCAGCAAGCCAGGCAAAAATACGAGAAAGGCTATTTGATTGATGCCTTAAGCATTATTGATGTAGCACGCGCGAATTCGTTGCCGAATGTAATGTGGCATTATAAGCAGCAGCCGGAAATAGATAGCTTTTACAGCAGTTTGATGAAGCGCATTGAAGAGGCCTATCCGTTTCCTTTAGTCATTAAACAAGTGCCCACACAGCCAAAAATTTTCCGGGTATTTAACCAAAACCGTCCGGAGGGTAGTTGTCCGATGATTTATTACATTTCTAAATTTAATGTAAAAGACAGCGCCGCTGTAAAAAAAGAGCACGAAGCGGTAAAAAAAGTAATTGGGCAAGTAATTCCAGGTATTAATCAGGAGCGTAAATACGTTTACTATATGGTGTTTAATGGAATGCCTGACTGGAAGAGTAAAAATATACCGTACTTAGAGATACGCGATGTGCTGTAATTTTTCTGATTGAGTACTTTTATTTCGATGGTTTGTTTGATGATGATTGGCTAAATAGAGTGTTGTATGACAGATGAGGGTTTTGAAATTCGGTTGCCGCAATTCGAAGGTCCGTTTGATTTGTTGCTGTTTTTTATTGAACGCGACGAGTTAGACATTCATGAAATTGCCATTGCCCGCATTACCGACGATTTTTTAAACTACATTCATCAAATGAGCAGCCTGAACATGGAGGTGGCCAGCGAATTTATTTTTGTGGCTGCCACCTTAATGCGTATCAAGGCTAAAATGCTGCTGCCCCGTTATGAGGCAGAAACAAATGAAAGCGAGGCTGATAGTAAAGAAGACTTGATCCGTAAGCTGATTGAGTATAAACAGTTTAAAGAAGTATGCGAGCAATTGCGCCCGCTCGAAGACGAGCGTTTTAAACAGGAGCGCCGTGGCAATATTGCCGCCGAGTTAGCGGGCATTGAGGCGGTAACCATGCCTGGCGAAGAACTGGCCGATCTTACTCTTTATCGTTTAATGCAGGTTTACGAGCGGGTAAATCGCCGTTACCTGAGCCGGTCTGAAGAGGTAACCCATACTGTGGTGCAATACCCTTATACCATTGAGCAGCAAAAAAAAGCAATTGATGATTTGCTGCGCATCAATGGGCGGCTTGATTTTAATGTAATGCTCAAAAACTCCGAAAACAGAGTTCATTTTATATACAACTTTTTGGCAATGCTCGAGATGTTGCAGCAAGAGTTGATAGACATACAAATAGGGCTTAGTTACAATAATTTTTGGATTGCGCCCAAAACACCACATTGATTTTGATTAACTTAGGCCCCTTGTAAACATCATGAAAAAAGACAAACTGATATTTCAACTATTAGACGATGAGCAGCAACGCCAGGAAGAAGGCCTGGAGCTTATTGCTTCTGAAAATTTTGTTAGCAAACAAGTAATGGAAGCTGCCGGCTCGGTAGCTACTAACAAGTATGCCGAAGGCTTGCCCGGTAAACGTTACTACGGCGGTTGCCAGATTGTTGACGAGATTGAAACCATTGCCATTGAGCGGGCTAAAGAACTGTTTAATGCCGAGTGGGTAAACGTGCAGCCGCACTCGGGCGCACAAGCTAATGCCGCAGTAATGCTGGCCGTGCTGCAACCCGGTGATAAAATTTTAGGCTTCGACCTTTCGCATGGCGGCCACTTAACGCATGGTTCTCCGGTAAACTTTTCGGGTAAAATATATCAGCCTTTTTTTTATGGCGTAAAAAAAGACACCGGTTTAATTGATTACGAACAACTACGTGCTACAGCACTGCAAGAAAAACCCAAACTTATTATTTGTGGCGCATCTGCCTACTCGCGCGATTGGGATTACGCTTTTATTCGCCAGGTAGCCGACGAGGTTGGCGCACTGGTACTGGCCGATATTTCGCATCCTGCAGGTTTAATTGCCCG
Organism: Mucilaginibacter sp. CSA2-8R; assembly: GCF_038806765.1. Lineage (NCBI taxonomy): Bacteria > Pseudomonadati > Bacteroidota > Sphingobacteriia > Sphingobacteriales > Sphingobacteriaceae > Mucilaginibacter > Mucilaginibacter sp. CSA2-8R. The sequence goes on from NZ_CP152389.1 coordinate 607,291, forward strand.
TGGCTTATTAACCGATCCGCTTCCGCATTGCCATATTGTTACTACTACTACCCATAAAACCTTACGCGGCCCACGTGGCGGACTAATTATGATGGGTAAAGATTTTGAAAACCCATGGGGACTTAAGACTCCTAAAGGTGAGATCAAAAAAATGTCGGCTTTATTAGATGGTGCCGTGTTTCCGGGCACGCAGGGTGGGCCGTTAGAGCATATTATTGCCGCTAAAGCTGTAGCTTTTTATGAAGCGCTGAGTGATAGTTACATGAAATACATTGTACAGGTTAAGCAAAATGCCCAGGCTATTGCGAAAGCGTTAATTGACTTAGGTTACGAAATCGTATCAGGCGGTACAGACAATCACCTGATACTGATTGACCTCAGAAATAAAGGTATTTCGGGTAAGGCTGCCGAGAATGCATTGGTTAATGCCGACATTACCGTTAATAAAAATATGGTACCTTTTGATGATAAGTCGCCGTTTGTAACTTCGGGGATTCGCATTGGTACAGCTGCGGTAACTACCCGGGGTATGAAAGAAAAGCAAATGGAGCAAATTGCCGAACTGATTGATGCGGTAATTAAAGACCCTGAAAATGAACATTCTTTAAAGAAAGTACGTAAACATGTACATGCGTTAACTGAAAAGTTTCCGCTGTACAAGTAAACAAAACTATTGAGTAAGTAAGTGCATATGGTAACAGAGCATTGGCCGGTACCCGTAAATGAAGGCGAGCGTTTGAAAGCGCTTGAGTCTTATGATATTTTGGATACCATACCCGAAGCTGAGTATGATGCACTTACCCGCTTAGCTTCTTATATTTGCCAGGTGCCGCTTGCGTTTATCTCTTTTATAGATGGTAAGCGGCAATGGTTTAAATCTACCCTGGGGCTTACTATTGATGAAGTGCCCCGTGCCGATTCGTTTTGCCGGTACACCATTATGAGCGATGATTTGGTAGAGGTAGAAGATGCCCGCTTACACGATATATTTTCAGAAAGTGAGTCGGTAAAGGGAGCATTCGGGATTCGCTTTTATGCCAGTGCTCCATTAATTGACCCTGAAGGCTACCGGTTAGGTTCTCTCTGTATATTCGACCACGAACCCAAAATACTTACTGCTGAACAGCGCGATGCCTTGCAAACACTGGCGAGCGAGGTCATGTCGCACCTGGCCATACGCAAGCAAAAAAAGGAGCTGGAGTTCAGACTTAGGCAGCACGAAGATTTTTTTACGCTTTTCAATAGTTCATCAGAAATACATTTTATTGCTGACGAAACCTCCAAGATAGAGCATATTAATAATGCAACAGAATCTATTTTGGGATATAAGCCCGGCCAACTCATTGGACACTCGCTTTGGGAGTTTGTAGTTGGTCAAAACCGCGAACAGTTTGCACAACAAATAGATGTTGGACTGCATACCCATAAATCTTTCGAGATTGAAACTTGTGTTGTTGCTAAAAACGGAGAAGAAAAATGTATAAGCTGGTCGGCTATTAACCATAATGGGAAATGGTATGCCAGCGGCCGGGATATCACCGAGCACAAAAAGGTGCAGGCTCAATTAGAGCAACTCTCATTAGTAGCCAGTAAAGTAAGTAACGGAGTAGCTATTACCGATGCTGATAACCGGATTATTTGGACTAATGAGGCTTTTGAAAGCATAACCGGATACGGTTTTGCCGATCTGAGCAACCGGCAAATGGGCGATGTTTTTAGAGGCGATTACAGCGATCCGAGGATCAACAACCGGATTCAAAGCCTGTTGAAAACGGATAAAGCCTTTGAGGTTGAAGTAAAGATAGAGCATAAAGACGGACATATGATGTGGCTGTCTGTAATGAACTCTCCTGTATTAAGTCGTGAAGGTAAAATTGATAAATACATCAAGATTCTGCTCGATATTACCGCCCGTAAAAATGCAGAAAACGACTTGGAGATTCTCTCGTTTGCTTCAGCTAAATCACCTAGTGGAGTAGTCATACGTGACAAGGACGGTGTCATTTTATGGATGAACGAAGCTTTGGAACATATTCTTGGTTATTCACTGAATGAACTAAGAGGCAAAACCTTTGGTACGATACTCATAGGAGAGCAGACCGATCTTAAAACATTTAGGCACGCTAAGCAAGCCTACGAGCAAAATAAGCCTTACGAGGTAGAAATACAGATATATAAGAAAGATGGTACGCCTGCCTGGGTATTCTTATCTAACAGCCCGTTTTTTAATGATGGAGGAGAATTAGAACGCCAGGTTACCGTTTGTGTAGATATTGACGAGCGTAAAAAAGCTGAAAATCAATTAACCATGTTATCGTTGGTGGCCAGCAGCACGGTAAGCGGTGTGGTTATTAACAATAATGAAGGTAAAGTAGAGTGGGTAAATACCGCTTTTGAAAACATTACGGGCTTTAGTTTAAACGAAGTTAAAAACCAGCATTTAGGAGACGCGCTTAAAGGCGAACTGACCGATTTCGGTATTATCGAAAGAACCCGTGAATTATCGAAAAACAAGCAGTCTTTTGAGGTAGATGTGCTGGCCTATCGTAAAGACAGGCAACCGATATGGCTAACGGTAATAAACTCGGTGATATTAGATGACTCCGGCGCCGTTAGCAAATACATCGAAGTTATTATTGATATAACGGCCAGAAAGAACGCGGAACTGGAATTGGTAGCCGCTAAAGAAGAAGCATTGCAACTAAGCCGGGCCAAAGATATGTTTATATCTGTGATGAGCCACGAGATACGTACGCCGCTTAATGCGGTAATTGGTATGTCGCATTTACTGTCTCAGGACAACGTAGATGAATCTCAAACCGAAAATTTGAAAATTCTTAAGTTCTCTGCCGAAAACTTGATGACGCTGATCAATGACGTTCTCGATTTTACGAAAATAGAAACCGGCAACATTGAGCTTGAAAAGGCTAAGGTTGACTTGCGCGATTTAGTACACAGCGTAGTTAGTTCTATGCAATTTAAAGCCGCTGATCATCATATTTATTTTAGAGAAGATATTGCGGCTGATGTACCTGATTGTATTTTGGGTGATCGTACTCGTTTGGTACAGATACTGCTCAATCTGGCCGGTAATGCTGTTAAATTTACCGAGCAGGGTGGAGTAACTATTGAATTAAGTGTGGTTGCACAAAGCGCCTGCGAAGTAACCATCAGGTTTGCAGTTAATGATACAGGTATTGGTATTGCTGCCGATAAAACTGATACTATCTTCGAATCATTTAAGCAGGCTGATACTGATACCACGCGTAAATATGGAGGTACAGGCTTAGGCTTGGCTATAACCAAACGTTTGATAGAGTTGCATCATTCACATATCAACGTAGATAGTACACCCGGTGTAGGGTCAAGCTTTTGGTTTGAAATTAATTTTAAGAAAGCAAATAATTCTGTTGTGGCTGATACTGATAATACCCTAAACGGACTGAATATTAATGTGCTGGTAGTAGATGATAATCAGATTAATCGTTTATTAATCAACAAGGTTTTAAAAAAATGGGGCATCCAGGCCGAGTTTGCCGAAAATGGATTAGATGCTGTTGAAAAGGTAACTACCAAGGCAGATTATGATGTGGTGCTAATGGATATACACATGCCTGTGATGGGTGGACTGGAAGCAACAGGTGTTATTCGTTCAAAAAAAGAAGAGTATTTTAAAAATCTGCCTATTATTGCGCTTACGGCTTCGATGCTTAATAATCAATTAGGCGAAATCAAAGAATCGGGCATGAATGATTTTATCCTGAAACCATTTGACCCTAAAAATCTGCACGAAAAGTTGAGCCGCTACCAAAGGCAATAAAAAAGCAGGAGCCGCTTTTTACAACAACTCCTGCCAATCGATTATAATTCAAACTTGCCGGGTATTTGTACGCCGGTAACCTGCATAAGGTTTCATCTAATCTTAATAAGTTAATAAAAATCTCTTAATAGCTTATCTATCAGCAGGTAAATTTTGGGTGCTGCTTTATCATTTTGATATAATCAGGGTTAGTTTACCCGGTGTAGGCTATCGCTGCGATACTTAATTTTACGCCTGGTATTTTCAGGAGCTCCTGAGCACAGGCTTCAAGGGTAGAACCTGTCGTAACAATGTCGTCTACCAACAGTACATGTTTCCCTTTTAATGTTTCCGGGTTGGTAATGGCAAATACCTGCTGCATATTGGTAAATCGTTCAAATCGGTTTTTCCGGGTCTGCGTAGATGTTTTTACGCTACGTATTAATTGATGCTTAATAACCGGTGCATTTAATTTTTGAGCCAGGCCTTGTGCAAAATGCGAACTCTGATTGTAGCCCCGTTCGCGCATCCTGCTTTTATGCAACGGTACAGGAATAATAGCATCAACATTTGAAAAGGTTGAGGTTTGCGAGAGTTGCTCCCCTGCTATAGCACCAAGCCGGTTGCCAATGGCCGGCATGTTTTTATACTTAAGCTGATGCATCAAGTGTTGTACATGGCCGCCCTTTTCAAAGTATAACAGAGCATATACACCTTGCAGGTCTGCCTTGCCCCAAAATTGGCGGGCCACTACATTATCTGGCTGTAAATGAAAGCCGGTATATGGAAGGTTAAAAAGACAGTTGGTGCACAATAAGTGCTCAGAACCCAGCAAGCTGCCATTGCACGCCTGGCAAAGCCGCGGGAACAGTAGATTTATAAAATTGCCTATATAAGTATTGTGCAGGTTCATGCACGGAAGTTAATTTATTTAAGCAGCCCTGCCAAAAGCAGATGTTATATTGCCATCAATAAAAAGAGGATAGTTGCCTAAAAGCAATTAAGCAACAACGGCTTTGTCTTTTACAGCCAGTTGCCCGCAAGCGGCATCAATATCTTTTCCGCGGCTACGGCGTACGTTGGTAATAATGCCCTGTTTGCGTAAATAAGCGGCAAATGCATCAATTTTATCTTCCCCGGCGTTTAAAAAGTCGGCAAACGAGATTGGGTTGTACTCAATAATATTAACCTTGCAGGGCAGGTGCTTACAAAACCTGGCCAGTTCCATGGCATCCTGTAATTCATCATTAAAATTATGAAATACGATATACTCGTAGGTAACCGGGTTTTTAGTTTTGTTATAATAGTACTTTAAAGCTTCGGCCAGTGCTTTAAGCGAGTTTTGCTCGTTAATAGGCATAATCTGGTTACGCTTTTCATCGTTGGCAGCGTGCAGGGATAAGGCCAAATTAAATTTTACCTGGTCGTCGCCCAGCTTTTTAATCATCTTGGCAATACCGGCGGTAGAAACTGTAATTCTTTTAGCAGCCATGTTCAAGCCATCCTCGGCAGTAATGCGCTCAATAGATTTAAGTACATTGCTGTAATTAAGCAACGGTTCGCCCATGCCCATATATACGATGTTGGTGAGCGGAATATTATAGTTTTGCTGTGCTTGCTGGCTTAACAGCACAACCTGATCATAAATTTCGTCGGGGTTAAGATTGCGCTTACGATCCATATACCCGGTAGCGCAAAACTTACAGGTAAGGCTGCAGCCTACCTGAGACGATACGCAGGCCGTCATGCGCTCGGTGGTTGGAATTAAAACTCCTTCAATTAAATGAGTGTCGTATAATTTAAAAGAATTTTTTATAGTTTTATCCGCGCTAAACTGTGAGGTGTTAATCACCGCATGATTGATGGTAAAATGCTCATCCAGTTTTTTGCGAAGTTCTTTTGAAATATTGCTCATGTCCTCAAAAGAAAAGCATGATTTTTTCCAAAGCCACTCATAAACTTGTTTAGCCCTGAAGCCTCTTTCGCCCAGGTTTACAAATTGCTGAGTAAGAGCTTCCAAGCTCAAGCTACGGATATCAGTTTTACTGTTGCTTGCATTCACAATACAAATGTAAACAAAAAATACCCTGCTACCTTTGTTGGCAAGTTTTTGAATTGTAAAATTAAAAACAACAACTTAAAGTTAATTGTAATAATGTTTTTTAATAACATTACATTTAAGCTTAATGATGGGTGAGGGTGAATGATAAATTTCATTTAAATGAAAAGTTTTAAAGCCGATTACGTTTTTCCTGTAAGTGCCGATCCGATAAAAAATGGAATAGTTACCGTTGATGATTACGGTAAGATTATCTCAGTCAGTACTCATGCCCTTCCCGATGCACCAGTGGAACAGCTTAGTGGCATTATATGCCCCGGGTTTGTAAATACGCACTGTCACCTCGAGTTGTCGCATCTTAAAAATTTAACTCCCCGGCAAACGGGTTTAGTAGAGTTTATTAAATCAGTACAGCAATTGCGTGGTGCCAGCGAAGACGTGGTAACCCAAGCTGCGCTTGCTGCTGATGAAGAAATGTATAACAATGGCATTGTAGCCGTTGGCGACATATCTAACAGCATTAACAGCCTGGAAGCAAAAAAGCAAAGCAAGCTATACTACCACACCTTTGTTGAGGTGTTTAGCTTTTTGCCCGAGCGGGCCGAAGAGGCTTTTGAAAACGCTTTAGAGCTTCAAAAACAGTTTAAGCCACTGGCTGCCTCTATTACACCGCACGCTCCATACTCAGTTTCAAAAGATTTATTCAGGCTCATTAAAAACTATAGTGATGCCAACGAAAATCTGCAGAGCATACACAACCAGGAGTGCGAAGACGAGAATAAGTTTTACAGATATAAACTTGGTGCTTTTAACGACCTGTATAAAACCTTAGGGATAGACATCAGCTATTTTAAACCTCAGGCCCGAAACTCTATACAATCGGTATTGCCGCTCTTAAGCAGCCGGCAAAATATACTGATGGTACATAATACGTGTACCAACTTAAAAGATATATATTTTATTAAACGTTTCGACCGCAAAATTAACTGGTGTTTCTGTCCGTCGGCTAATCTTTTTATTGAAGGGCGTTTACCTAAAATAGATCTGTTTGTAGATGAGGGCTTCAATATTACTTTAGGAACAGATAGCCTGGCCTCAAATGATAAGCTTTGTATTTTAAGCGAAATGCGCATTTTACAGCAGCGTTTTCCGGCTTTAAGCACAGCTATGTTATTAGAATGGGCTACTATAAACGGCGCCAAATTTTTAGGAATCGACGACGAAATTGGTACACTGGAGGTTGGTAAAGCTCCCGGGTTAAATTTGATTACCGGCTTAGACGGTTTGAAAATTACGGACAGCACCGAGGTAAGGCGCCTACTTTAAATTGCTTTTAATTATTGTATAAGCCGTATAATTGCACTTGAAATTTTACCGGCTATGATTAAGCATTTAGATATTACCGTGCGGGGAAAGGTGCAGGGCGTGTTTTACAGAGCCAGCACTAAAGCTGTTGCCGACCAGTTAGGCGTTAAAGGCTGCGTAAAAAACATGCCTGACGGTAACGTATTTATTGAAGCCGAAGCAGAAGCTACTTTGCTTGACATGTTTTTAGAGTGGTGCCACGAAGGGCCTGAAAGGGCACGTGTAACTGCTGTTGAAAGCCAGGGAGGCGAGTTAAAAAACTATCGTAACTTTGAGGTAGTAAAAAGGTAAGCGGTTTTAAAGAAGGGGAAACGAATTTGAACGCTCGATCAGCATCTTGAATATTCCTCTTGTAGCAAAGCCTGCATTAGTCAAATCAATCAAGCATTTATTTAATTTGTCAACTGCCAAAAAATTTGCCGGACAAACCGCGGTCTATGGTTTAACTACTATAGCCGGCCGGACTTTAAATTTCTTTTTAACCTCGCTTTATACCCGGGCTTACACACCCCGTACTTACGCCATTTTTGGTAATATGTTTAGTTGGGCATCCATGCTCAACGCATTATTGGCCTTCGGTATGGAAACTACTTACTTTCGTTATTTAAACAAGCACAGCGATAATAAACAGCAAGTATACAATAACTCTTTTGCCGCTATATTTTTGATCACTGCTTTGTTTTTGTTTTGTACTTTACCTTTTATAGATGCGATAGCCCTTTATTTGCGCATTGATACACAAACTCCATTAAAAGATTACAAAACCTATACGCTGTTCTTCATTTCACTATTGGTTATTGATGCCTGGTGTGTAATTCCGTTCGCAAAGTTAAGGGCCGATGGCCGGCCCGGAAGGTTCGGGCTTTTAAAGCTAATTAATATTTTTGTCTTTATCGGCTTAAACTTAGTGTTCATCTTGGTGTTGCCTTACATTATTGAACATAAACTGGCCGGAACAGCATGGTTGCAATCATGGTTTAGGCCGGGATGGTTAGGCTATGTTTTTTTATCAAACGTAATTGCAAGCTTAATTACCCTGATTTTATTACTGCCCGAATTGCTGAAGATTAAGCCTGATTTTGACGGGCCGATGTTTAAGGAAATGCTTAGTTATAGCTGGCCTATACTGGTGGCTAATTTTTCGTTTATTATTAATGAAAATTTAGACAAGATATTGATTGGGAAAATTCTTCCTGAAAATATTGGCAGCGTTCAGCTGGCGGTATATAATGCGTGCGCAAAAATTGCTATTTTTTTAAATCTGTTTGTACAGGCGTTCAGGCTTGGGGCCGAGCCCTTCTTTTTTAACCGCGCAAAAAGAGAAAACGCAACAGGGGCTTATGCACAAATTATGAACTATTTTGTGGTTGCGGTTTCTGTTATTTTTGTAGCTCTTGTTGCCAATATTCAACTGCTTAAATACTTCATTGGTCAGTCGTACTGGTCAGGATTAGACGTGGTGCCCATTTTGTTGTTCGGTTATGTGAGTTTAGGTATATACATGAATTTATCTATCTGGTATAAACTGTCTGACCAAACCAAGTATGGGCTATATATATCGGGGGTTGGCGCTATTGTAACCATTTTGTTAAATGTCATGTTTATCCCAAAGTTTGGCTACATGGCTTCTGCATGGGCCTCGCTGACTGCATACACTACCATGATGGTGCTTTCTTACTTCTGGGGGCAAAAAAACTATCCTATCCCTTATAATGTTAAAAAGAACCTCGCTTATCTTATAAGTGCTGTCATTGTTGTATTTTTATCATTCACGGTATTTCATCGTAATTTAATTATTGGCAATTTATTGCTGATTTTGTTTGCAGGGGTTGCCTTTATGGCCGAACGTAAACAGATAATGGCCATACTCAGAAAATAAATGATCATCAGAATTATCAATAACTCAAAAAATAATTTACCAGCTTATGAAACGCTGCATGCCGCTGGCATGGATTTGCGTGCCGATGTCGAAGAAACTATAGTTCTGAAACCTATGGAGCGTAAACTGATTCCAACCGGGCTGCATATAGAACTGCCGGAAAGTTTTGAAGCACAGATACGTCCGCGCAGTGGTTTAGCGTTTAAGCATGGTATAGGCATTGTTAATTCGCCGGGTACGGTTGATGCTGATTATCGAGGCGAAATCAAAGTGCTGTTGATTAATTTTTCGGATACCGATTTTGAGATCAACACCGGCGACAGGATAGCGCAGATGGTGGTTGCCAAGCACGAAAAAGTAGAGTGGGCGCAGGTAGAGGTGCTTACCGAAACATCACGCGGTACAGGTGGTTACGGGCATACAGGTATAGGTTAAAATAATGATAAAGGTGAGGTATTGGAGTTGGATATTGTTGCTGTCGCCGTTGGTGGCCGCTGCACAAGGCAGTAGCCGCGGCAGTATTGCGCAGCCGGGGCGCAGGCCTGTAACCTCGTCAGATAGTATTGCCATACAGCAGCTTTACTTTGAGGCCATGCGCAAAAAAACTATCGAAGACCCAAGAGGTGCCACTGAACTTTTTTCGCGGGTTTTACAGATGGATGCTACTAACGATGCTGCCATGTATCAATTAGCGACCCTCAAAAAGCTGCAAAACAACCAACCCGAAGTGCAGCAACTCCTCGAAAACGCTGTTGCCTTAAAACCTAACAACCAATGGTACTGGGTAGCCCTGGCCGACAGCTACGAAAAAACCAACGACATTAAAAAGTTGGAGCATGTGTTTGACGAACTTCTGCGTATAAACCCTGATAAGCCCGATTTTTATTTTGACAAAGCTAATGCTCTCTATATTGAAAAGAGATATGACGAGGCATTGGCGGTTTATACTAAGCTTGAACAGATAACTGGTTTAAATGACGAATTAGCTGCCGGCAGACAAAAAATATATTTAAGGCAGGGTAAATTAGATTTGGCAGCCGCTGAAATTGAGCGCTTGCTGGCCAATAATCCCGACCAGGTTAGATATTACCTGATGCTGGGCGAAATTTACAACACTAACAACCAGACAGATAAAGCACTAAAAGTATTGCAACGGGCGGAATCCATCAGCCCGGAAAATGGTATGCTGCACCTGGCCTTGGCAGACGCTTACCGTGGTAAAAAAGAATACGATACCAGCTTTAAACAATTGCAGTTGGCTTTTGCCGCCCCTAATTTAGATGTAGAGCAAAAGGTACGCATTGTTATGGGGTATATACCAAAGTTTCCCGACGCTAATGCCAAAGCCAGTGCTTTAGCCTTGAGCCGCATAGCAGCCGAGGTGCATTCTAATGATGCCAAAGCACAGGCCGTGTATGCCGACATGCTTGCCCAAAACAATATGTTTAAAGAGGCTAAAGATGTTTACAAAAAATCTGTGAAGCTTAACGGTGATATTTATATGGTGCACGAGCAACTGGTAAGGCTCGAGTTAGGCGAGAGCGCATGGGATGAAGCAATTAAGGATGGTGAAAATGCCTTGTCTCTATTTCCTAATCAGGCTTGGATGAACTATTTGGTAGCGGTAGCTTACCTGCAAAAAAAGAGTGCTGCAAAAGCATTAAGTTATCTTAAAAACGCGGTGGCGCTGCAAACTGATGATAAAGATTTATCTGCACAAAGCTATGCGACCCTTGGAGATTGCTATCACGAATTAAAGGATAACAGCCAGTCGGATGCAGCTTATGATAAGTCGCTAAGTTTTAATCCTGATAACGCTTACACGTTAAACAACTACGCATATTATCTGTCTATGCGTAACGAGCAGCTCGATAAGGCAGCCCAAATGTCAAAACACACGATAGACCTGCAACCCAACACGGCATCTTTTGAAGATACCTATGCCTGGATATTATTTAAGCAGAAGAAATATGTGGATGCCAGGCAGTGGATTGAAAAAGCCATGCAGCACAGTAAAAACAATGCAACACAAACAGAACATTTAGGTGATATCCTGTTTTATTTGGGCAGTACCGAAGCTGCAGTACAAAATTGGAAAAAAGCAAAGGAGTACGGTTCAAAATCGGCTCTTTTAGATCGAAAAATTAATGAGAAAAAATATATTGAATAAGCTGCTAATCGTTTTAAGCGTAGCGGCATTGTTTGGCTGTAAAGCAAAAAAGCAATTGGTGGTGCGTAAAGCCGACTCAACTGTTACGGTGGCACCTACCGTCAATCCGGCATTAGCGAAGATAGCAGCGGTTAAAGAAAAGCAGGTGGTTTTTAATACTTTTTCTGGGCGGGCCAAAACCAAGCTGGCTATTGATGGGAAAAGTAATGATGTTACCCTGAATATACGTATACAGCACACTAAAAAAATATGGGTATCCATAACAGCCATATTAGGTGTTGAAGTGGCTCGTGCTCTAATTACGCCTGATAGTATATTGGTTATCAACAGGCTGCAAGGCGTTTACATAAAAAAGCCTTTCAGTTATATATATAATTATGCCAGCCGGCAGGTAAACTACCAAACGGTTGAGTCTTTACTGATAGGCAATCCGATACCTGATTTATTGAACGAGAACAGCAAAGTAACTACCGGTGCTAACGGTAATACTACCCTGAGCGGAAACCTGCAGAATATTATATACAGCTTGTTGATTGGCCCCGATTATAAAGTTACCCAAACCAGTTTAAATAACGCTGCAGCCGGGCAGTCGTTACAAGTAAGTAACAGTCAGTTTGTTCAGGCCGATAGTCGTATTATCCCGTCGCAAATTAATATCACATCTACCGTAAAAAATAGAAACATCCAGGCCGAGCTGCAGTATAACCGCACTGAATTTAATCAACCGCTCGAATATCCGTTTAGTATTCCGGATAGATTTTCACCTGCCAATTAAAATCAATAATTTTGGTCTGATGAAATTGTTAAAGCTTGTACTGTTTTTTTTATTGTTTTTGGGTTTAGCGCAGGCAAACGCACAAAGTAGTTCTGAATTAAAACGCCGGCGCGAAAAGCTGAACAGCGAGTTAGAACAATTAAACCGCGAGCTGGAAGAAACCTCCAGAAACAAAAATGTAAGTATAAAGCAGCTTAACATTTTAAAAGCGCAGATTAGTTTGCGCGAAGAAAAAATCAATACCGTAAACTCCGAAATTCGCTTGCTAAGCAGTCAGATTAATGAGAATAGCAACACTGTCCGCACCTTGCAGGGCCAGTTAGACCAGCTTAAAAAGGAATATGCGGCAATGATTGTATTTGCCTACCACAATCAAAGCGCCTATAACAAATTGATGTTTGTGTTTGCCTCTAAAGATTTTAATCAGGCTTACAAACGCTTAAAATATCTGCAGCAATTTGGTACCTACCGCGAGCGCCAGGCCAATACTATACAAGGCACCCAAAAAGATCTGCACGTTAAAATAAACCAGCTCGATCGTACCAAAAATGAGAAAAGTTCACTGTTACAGGAACAGGAAAAAGAAAAAGAAACACTTGGTAAAGAACGTAACAATCAGGTTGCAGTAGTAGCTGACCTGTCAAAGCAAGCCGGACAACTTAAAAAGCAACAACGGGCAGTAATGGTTCAGCGTCGTCGCATTGATCAGCAAATTGCCGTGACCATCCGCCGCGAAATTGAAGAGGCCCGCCGTAAGGCCGAGGCCGAAGCCCGTGCGGAGGCTGCAAGGCGTGCTGCCCTGGCTGCCGAGAAAGCAAAGGCTGAAAATAAATCGGCAGCAGAGGTGGCCGTAGCTGCCAAACCTAAAGCGATTGCCCGCAGTACCGATGCCGAAATTTTATCGGCAACGCCCGAAGCAGCTAGGTTATCTAATAACTTTTTAGGTAACCGCGGGCAATTGCCATGGCCGGTAACCAGTGGGCAGATTATCCAAGGGTTTGGTACTTACTATACCGATGGTATCAAAAATGTTAACTTAGGCGTAGATATCAGAACAGCTCCGGGAGGGCCGGTGCGGGCCGTTTTTGAAGGTGAGGTAAGCAAAGTAGTCGATATTGAAGGTTCGTATGTGGTGGTAATTCATCATGGGGCATACTTTACCAGTTATGCCAATTTAAAGTCGGTAAGTGTAAGTTCGGGCCAAAAGGTAAGCACAAGGCAAAATATAGGCAGTGCAGCTACAGACCCGGTTACCCATGAAACCGTTGTTAGTTTTCAGCTTTATAAAGGAAGTACGGCCGTTGATCCAAAAACATGGCTGGCATCACAATAAGTTTGAACAATCAGGAGTTATAATTGTATATATTTGTATCCTTAAATAAAAAGCATATGCTCAGTTCGGTTCTATTGTTTTTGAACATCGGTACTCCCGAGTTGATACTTATTTTGTTTGCAGCCCTTTTGTTGTTTGGCGGTAACAAATTACCTGAGCTGGCACGTGGTTTGGGCAAAGGCATACGAGATTTCAAAGATGCATCAGAAGGTGTGAAGCGTGAGCTTCATAACCAGATAAATAATTTTGATGAAAAACCGTCTGTTCCTGAAAATCGTAATTACACTGAGACAGAAACTCAACATGTTGTAACTGCCGAAAATTCTGACCTGGCAACACAGCCTGAAGTTAAAGAAAAGAAAGAATACTAAATAAAATTTATCAATCATGGGATTAGGCGCACCAGAAATCATTCTGATTATCGTTGCTATTTTAATATTATTCGGCGGACGCAAAATTCCTGAACTAATGAAAGGATTAGGTCAGGGCGTTAAAGAATTTAAAGACGCATCGAACAACAAAGACACTACAGAAGAAAAAACCAACGTACATCCGTAAGCGGGTATATTACCGGTTTTTTAATTTCTTAAACTTATCAGGCGGTAATTATGATTATCACTTGATAAGTTTTTTTATTTTAGCACCCTATGGCTAAAACGTATACCTCTTTAACCGAGATAAAACAGGATTTACAAAGCGGTGATGTTACTGTTGAGGGGCTGGTACAAAATTATCTGTCCAACATTAATAAGTACGAGAGGCTTAATGCCTTTAACGAGGTATTTGAAACAGAGGCTTTACAAAAAGCTGCAGAACTCGACCGTAAAATTAAAAGCGGTGATGCGATAGGCAGTTTGGCCGGTATGGTTATAGCTATAAAAGATAATATTTGTTATAAAGGGCATGTAGTAACGGCCTCATCCAAAATACTCGAAAACTTCACTTCTGTATTTTCGTCAACAGTGGTAGAGCGGCTGCTGGCCCAAGATGCCATCATCATTGGTCGTTGCAACTGTGACGAATTTGCCATGGGCGGCGCTAACGAAAACTCCTATTTCGGCCCGGTAAAAAATATGGCTGATGAAAGCCGCGTGCCAGGCGGTTCGTCGGGCGGCTCGGCTGTAGCCGTACAGGCTAATATGTGCCATGCAGCTATTGGCACCGATACAGGTGGATCAATACGTCAGCCTGCTTCTTTTTGTGGCGTTGTTGGTTTAAAACCTACTTATGGTCGTGTTTCACGTCATGGTATCATCGCTTACGCCTCATCGTTTGATCAGCCCGGGCCTATTACCCGCTCTATAGAAGATGCCGCGTTGCTGTTTCAGGTGATGGCCGGGCCCGATGCTTATGATAGTACTTTAGCCCGCGTGCCCGTACCCCGGTTTGCTGAACAAACTGCTGTTGACACGGGTAGAAAGAAAATTGCCTATTTACAAGAGGTGATGGACAGTAAAGGATTAGACAGCGAAGTAAAAGCAACCCTATTACAAACTATAGAAAACTTGAAAGCGGAAGGACACGTAGTAGAGCCTGTTTCTTTTGAATATTTAGACTATGTAGTGCCTACTTATTATATTTTAACCATGGCCGAGGCCTCGTCTAACCTGGCACGATATGACGGTGTGCATTATGGCTACCGTAGTGCAAACGCGGTAGATTTGGTTACTACCTATAAGCGTTCGCGATCTGAAGGTTTTGGCACCGAGGTTAAGCGGCGCATTATGTTAGGCACCTTCGTGCTAAGCGCCGGTTATTATGATGCCTACTACGGCAAGGCCCAAAAGGTGCGCAAACTTATTCAGAAACGTACTAATGAAATTTTAGAAGAGTATGATTTTATTTTAACGCCAACGGCGCCAGAGCCGGCTTTTAAAATAGGCCGTCAGGACATAGATCCTATTGTTACTTACCTGGAAGATATATTTACAGTGCAGGCATCATTAGCCGGTGTCCCAGCCATTTCTATACCTGTAGAAAACAATAGCCAAAATTTGCCGTTAGGGTTACAATTAATCACAAAAGCGTTTGATGAAGAAAAATTGTTAAATTTTGCAACCTATGTTTTAGGATTGCGTAAAAGTTAATAATTTAGCAAATACTGAAACTTGTTCAAATCAAAGCAAAAGTAGTCCTAATAATGAAGAAACTTTTTACTGCTGTAATATGCCTTTTTGTTTTTCAATCGTACCAGGCATGGTCTCAACCCAACTATCAGGATACTACTTTAGCTGAACAAAACTTAGGCCAAAGTTATCTGCAAAGTTACAAAAGCAATGTTCCGGCACCAGTAATGGCGCAATTACAGCAAAATGCTTTTGAAAACTCGTTGTTCAAAATCCGTTTGGATTCTATACAAAAAGACGTTCCGTTAGATTACAACGAATTTGTACAGTCGTTTATTAACAACTACACTTCTCCTGGCCGCCGTGCAGAAATGGGGCGCATTATGGGGCTGAGTAAATACTATTTCCCTATTTACGAAAAGGCATTTCGTGATGCGGGTATTCCTGAAGAAATTAAATACCTGTCCATTGTTGAATCGGCTCTTAATCCCAACGCTGTATCCAGGGTAGGTGCTGCCGGTCCGTGGCAGTTTATGTCATCTACTGCAAAAACATATGGCCTAAACATGAACAATTATGTAGATGAGCGCCGCGACCCGATACAAGCCAGCTATGCAGCGGCAGCTTACTTAAAAGATTCGTACCAGGAATTCGGCGATTGGTTGTTAGCCATCGCATCATACAATTGCGGTAAAAGTACGGTTGAACGTGCCATGCAAGAGGCCAATGCTGTTGATTTTTGGTCAGTACGTCAGTATTTACCTGCCGAAACCAGGGGTTATGTACCGGCATTTATCGCTACGATGTATGTGTTAAAATATCACAATCAGCATGGCATTATCCCGCAGGCTTGCAATATCGCTATGAATACTGATACCGTAATGGTAAACAAATTTGTATCAATAAGCAGTATAGCCCGCGTTTTAAACATTAATCCTAATGATTTGGCTTTGTTAAACCCTGCCTATACACAACGAATTATTAATGGTACAACCAAGGCTCCACGCCGCATGATCATCCCTCAGTTGGGGAAAGAAAAATATGGCGTGTTATACAGTGCTTTAACCGGCGACGCATTAACTACCAATCAGCAGCCTGTTTATGCCAATGTGCCTGAGCAAAAATCAACCCCCGAAGCTACGGCCGAAAAATCAAACATCCATACCGTAAAAAGAGGCGAAACCTTAACCGGTATTGCCGATAAATATGGCATTGATGTAGAAGATTTGCGTATCTGGAATAACATCCGTGGTAACAGAGCAGCCTCTGGCCAAAAATTGAAGATTACTGCGCCTGGTATGGCTGCAGGTAAAACTACCAAAGGCGAAAAACAATTGGTAGTATTAAATTCAAATGCTGTAGCCGACGGAGGAAATTAAATTTTCTGAAATTAACATAACAGAACTGCAATGGGCTTGGCCTGTTGCGGTTTTTGCGTTTAAATGCACTGGTTTAAACGCTGTTCAACGGTCGTTTTAGTTGGTGGCTTTTGAGTAGGGCATTGATTAATATGCGCTTAACCTTCACCAGTTTAAAAAGGAATTGTAATTTTGCCCACCTGAATGAAGAGAAGATGAATAATAGCCAACGTAAACAAGATGCGCTTAATTACCATGCTAAAGGCCGTCCGGGCAAAATACAGGTAATACCCACTAAGCCTACCAACTCCCAACGCGACCTTACTATGGCCTACTCGCCAGGGGTGGCCGAGCCCTGCCGCGAGATTGCTAACAATACAGAAGACGTATATAAGTATACGGCCAAAGGTAACTTGGTAGCGGTAATTAGCAACGGTACTGCGGTATTAGGTTTAGGCGATATTGGTCCCGAGGCCAGTAAGCCGGTAATGGAAGGTAAAGGGCTTTTATTTAAAATATATGCCGATATAGATGTATTTGACCTGGAGTTGAATACCAAAAATGTTGACGAGTTTGTAAATATTGTAAAGGCGCTGGAGCCTACGTTTGGCGGTATAAACCTTGAAGATATTTCGGCGCCTACTTGTTTTGAGATTGAACGCCGCCTCAAAGCCGAGATGAATATACCGGTAATGCATGATGACCAGCATGGTACTGCTATTATTTCAGGTGCAGCTTTGATGAATGCCTGTGAAATACAAGGCAAAAAGCTGGAAGATATCAAGATTGTAATTAACGGTGCCGGCGCTGCCGCGGTATCATGTACTAAAATGTACCTGATGCTGGGCGTAAAACTCGAAAACTTGTTAATGTTTGATATTGGCGGTTTGATTACGCCCGAGCGTACCGATTTAGACGAAATACGTTTAGCCTTTGCCAGTCATCGCAAAGATGTAGTTAAACTGGCTGACGGCATGAAAAACGCTGACGTATTTATTGGTCTTTCGGCTGGTAATTTGGTAAATGCTGACATGCTGAAAAGTATGGCCCCTAATCCTATCGTATTTGCCATGGCCAATCCAGAGCCCGAAGTAGCTTACGATATTGCCGTTGCTGCGCGCCAGGATATTATTATGGCTACCGGCCGGTCCGATTATCCTAACCAGGTTAATAACGTATTAGGTTTCCCATATATATTCCGCGGTGCGTTAGACGTGCGGGCTACAGCTATTAACGAAGAAATGAAGATAGCTGCCGTACACGCCATTGCCGAATTAACCCGCAAACCGGTACCTGAGGCTGTAAACCTGGCATATAATACGACCAATTTGCGTTTTGGTCGTGATTACATCATCCCGAAACCGATGGATCAGCGCTTAATTACCGAGGTTTCATCGGCTGTTGCCAAGGCTGCCATAGCTTCGGGCGTGGCCCGTAAAGAAATTACCGATTGGGATGCTTACGCCGAGGAGTTACGTTTACGTATTGGTGCCGATGATAAATTGATGCGTAACCTGTCGGGCAAAGCCAAGCAGGACCCTAAGCGCGTGGTATTTGCTGAGGCTGATAACTACAAAATACTCCGTGCAGCACAAATTGTGAAGGATGAAGGTATTGCCATCCCTATTTTATTAGGTAACACCGAAAAAATTAAGCAGATTATTGCCGAGCACAAGCTTGATTTGGATGATGTAAAAATCATCAACACCTTGCAGCCCTGCGATAAGCAGGAGGAGTACGCTCAGTACTTATATAAACAGCGTCAGCGCAGGGGTATTACCTTGTACGAAGCCAAGAAAATGATGCGCGACCGTAACTACTACGGTGCCAGCATGGTGCAATTTGGCGATGCTGATGCCTTAATATCCGGTTTAACTAAAAACTATGTATCTACCATAAGGCCTGCCCTGCAAATTATCGGTACCGAAGCCGGTGTAAACAAAGTGGCCGGTATGTACATGATGATTACCAAAAAAGGGCCATTGTTTTTTGCAGATACTACCGTAAACGTAAACCCCACTACGCAAGATCTGGTAGACATTACCGTGTTGGTAGAGCGTTCGGTTAAGCAGTTTAACATTAATCCGCGCATAGCGATGCTGTCTTACTCTAACTTTGGATCTAATGATGGAGAGGTGCCGGAAAAAACCCGTGAGGCCGTCAAGGTGTTGCACAAGCAATACCCGGATATGATAATTGATGGTGAGATGCAGGCTAACTTTGCCATGAACCCCGACTTGCTATCAGATAATTTCCCATTCTCTACCCTTAATGGCAAGCCGGCCAATACCTTAATTTTCCCTAACCTGGAATCGGGTAACATTGCTTACAAACTGTTGCAGGAAGTTGGCGGCGCCGAAGCGGTAGGCCCGATTTTGCTGGGTATGAAAAAATCTGTGCACGTTTTACAGTTAGGCAGTTCGGTGCGCGAAATTGTGAATATGATTACCATTGCTGTGGTAGATGCACAGCAAAAAGCCCAGGCCGAGGGTTTGAAACTCAACCTGTAGTTATTAAAATATAATATCAGTAAAATGTAATACCTGTCAGTTATTAAACTTGACAGGTATCTTTTTTTTGAAGCGGTCGTATAAGCTTTTGTTTGTATTTTTATCAGGTAAAAAATACAACATTATCGAATACACATGTACGCATATATAGATGGAAAGCTGGCTTTTAAGAGCCCGGCTTATGTGATAATTGAGGCTGGCGGCATAGGCTATCACATCAACATATCGTTAAACACCTTCTCCAAACTGGGCGATGCCGAACGTTGCCGCCTTTACGTTTGGTTACACGTAAAAGAAGACGCACACACTTTGTATGGCTTTGCCGACGAAGGGGAGAAGCGTTTGTTTTTATACCTCATTTCTGTTTCGGGCATCGGACCTAATACCGGCCGAATGATGCTGTCATCTATCACGCCCGAAGAAATACAAACGGCTATTGTAAAAGGTAACGTTGCGCAAATTCAGCGCATCAAAGGCATCGGACCAAAATCGGCCCAGCGTGTTATACTGGAGCTACAGGACAAACTACGCAAAGAAGGACCCGATACTTTGATTTCGATGCCGGCTAACAATACGGTTAAAGATGAAGCCCTATCGGCCCTAGTAATGCTTGGCTTTGCCCGCAACGCTGCCGAAAAGGTGATTGACCAGGAAATGGCCCGTAGCACCGAAACATTGTCGGTAGAGCAACTCATCAAGTCTGCTTTGAAAAGCTTATAATTTATAAATAATACCTCTAATTAATACGCTGCGCTTGGTTAAGAATTTTACCATAAGGCTTGTGTTATGGCTATTGGTGTGGTCTGTTTTTGGTGGCATTACGGTTTCTTTCGCTCAGAAAAGGCCTGCCACCGGCAAAGACTCGCTTACCATTAGTGTGCCTTATCGTAACCAGCAATCGCGCAGCAGCCGGATGAGGGAGGGGCGTTTTGAGGTTGATCCGCCTAACCTGCAACGGAGCATTCAATATGATGCTGCCACCAACCGCTATATATTAATAGAAAAGGTTGGTAACCTGATGTACCGTGCACCGCGGTACCTAACTTTTGCCGAGTACCTGCAGCTTACCCAGCAGCAAAATAAGCGCGAGTATTTTAAACAACTGGCTGATAATTATGCCACGCAATCGCAGCAACCGGGTTTTATTCCGCAAATAAAAATACGCAGCCGCACGTTTGAACAAATTTTTGGCAGTTCAATTATTGATATCCGTCCGCAGGGTTCGGCCCAGTTGGTGTTTGCCGGGCAGGTGAACAGTAACCAGAACCCCCTGTTGGCTGCCCGGCAGCGCAAGCAATTCAATTTCAATTTTGACCAGCGCATCCAAATGAACCTTACCGGTACCATTGGCGATAAACTGAAGATTGCTACCAACTATAACACGGATGCGCAGTTCCAGTTTGAAAACCAGGTAAAGCTGGATTACACTGGGCATCCCGACGAAATTATCCAAAAAATAGAAGCCGGTACGGTAAGTATGCCGCTCAATACCTCACTCATTAGGGGTAGTCAGGCTTTGTTCGGTTTAAAAACAAAGCTTAAATTTGGTAAGCTGGATGTAACCAGCATTTTTTCGCAGCAGCGGTCGCAAGCCCGTACCATTACTATTACTAATGGATCGCAGCAGGGTGAGTTCAGGCTAATGCCTACGGATTATGAAGCTAACCGTCACTATTTTTTGTCGCAATACTTCCGCGATAACTATAACAAGGCGCTGGCTAATATTCCTATCATCAATTCAAATGTCACCATTACCCGGGTTGAGGTGTGGACCACTAACCGTACCAACACTACAACTGACTCGAGGGATATTATTGCCCTTTTGGATTTGGGCGAAAACAGGCCTTACAATACTACACAGGTACAGGGCGGTAGTGGTTTTTCGGGTTTGCCTGCCGGCTTTCAGGGGCCAGGATTTACAACACAATCAAACAGTTTATTGAGCCGGTTATTCAGCTTACCTAACAACGGCCGTTTAACCAACGGAAACGAGGTGGCTAACTTTTTCCAGGCCTCCGGGGCAACCGATAACTATGCCAAATTGCCTTATGCCCGCAAGCTAACCGCCCGCGAGTTTACCTTGCATCCGCAGTTGGGTTATATCTCGCTTAATTATCCGCTAAATAATGATGAAGTATTGGCCATAGCTTACCGCTATACTTACAACGGGGTGGAGTACCAGGTAGGTGAGTTTTCGAACGATTTACCGGTAGATGCTGCCAACCCAAAGGCGCTTTACGTAAAGCTGTTAAAAAACGAAATCCTGAAAACCAATTTACCAACCTGGGATTTGATGATGAAAAACATCTACAGCCTGGGGGCCTACCAGGTAAGCCCGGTAAATTTCAGGATGACCATTGCCCGTTTGGACGATCAGTCGGGTATTGAAAAGCCATCCTTAACCGAAGGCGATACCACGGTGAAAGGCAAGATCTGGCTGCAACTAGTAGGGCTGGATAACCTGACACAGCAAAACGACCGGCGACCCGACGGTTATTTTGACTTTTTAGAGGGCATCACCATTGATTCGCAAAACGGTCGGGTTATGTTCCCGGTAGTAGAACCTTTTGGCAGCGATTTGGCCCGGCGGTTAACTAACAGTCCAGGCATACAGAACCGGTACGTCTACCAGCCACTGTACGATTCGGTGCGTACTATAGCCCAGCAGTACTTTCCGCAATTAAACCGTTATGTAATTAAAGGAACTTACGCCTCGCAGTCCGGGTCAGAGTTTCAACTCAATGCCGTTAATATTCCGCAGGGATCGGTAGTGGTTAATGCCGGCTCTTTACGTTTGCAGGAAGGCAGTGATTATACGGTAGATTACAGCATTGGCCGTATACGGGTGCTCAACCAGTCGTTGCTGCAGTCGGGCCAGCCACTTACCGTAAATATCGAGAATAATGAACTGTTCGGCGTTCAGCAAAAAACTTTGTATGGGTCGCGGTTTGATTACCGGGCTAATTCAAAGCTACTCTTGGGTGGTACAGTAATGCACTTAACCGAGCAGCCGCTTACCCAAAAACAGATTGTTGGCGATGAGTCGGTTTCTAATACCATTTTAGGTTTAGATGCAAATTATAGCTCAGAGTCGCGCTGGTTAACCCGATTGGTAGACCGCTTGCCGCTAATTAATACCAAGGCGCCATCGTTTATCAGCTTTTCGGGCGAGGTGGCGCGTTTGCTGCCTGGAAGTCCTGCCGCTATTAACTTTGCAGGCTCTAAAAATGGTACGTCTTACCTGGATGATTTTGAGAGCAGCCAGTCTGTCATTGATCTAAAGGGCGCATTAAACTGGCAGATATCTGGAACACCGCAATTATTTGCCGAATCGAGATTGTTTAACGATTTGAGTTATGGCTATAACCGTGCACGTTTGGCTTTCTATAACATCGATCCGCTATTTTATAATTCGAGTTCAACCTTCAATTTATCCCGCACTGATTTATCTAACCACTACGTAAGGCAGGTGCTCGAAACAGAAGTATTCCCTTACAAACAATCGGTAACAGGCCAGCCGCTCATCCTGTCTACGCTCAATCTTTCTTTTTACCCTAATATCCGGGGGCAGTACAATTATACGACAGCAGGTGTTAACCCTGACGGTACACTGCAAAACCCGCGTTCGCGCTGGGGCGGCATGTTCCGCAAATTAGAGACTAACGATTTTGAGTCGCTCAATGTGCAGTACATGGAGTTTTGGGTGATGGATCCTTTTATCTACAAGCCTAACTCGCAAGGCGGCGACTTATACCTAAACTTAGGTAGTGTTTCTGAAGATATATTAAAAGACGGCCGTAAATCGGTAGAAAACGGTTTGCCGCCTGATGGCAGCAACACCCAAACTGATGAAACCGTATGGGGGCGGGTGCCTCGTTTACAGCCGGTAATTAACGCCTTTGACAATAACCCGGATGCCCGCCGTTTGCAGGATGTGGGCCTGGACGGCTTGAGCGATACCGGTGAGCAAACCAAGTTTTCGGGCTTTGTGCAGCAAATGCGCTCTCAGTTAACTACGCAAGCTGCTAATGCGCTGGCTGCCGACCCGTCATCAGATAATTACCAATACTATCAGGGCCCGCAGCTCGATCAAAACCGTGCAGGTATATTGCAGCGCTATAGCCGTTACAACGGTACTGAAGGTAACTCTAAAACCGCAGAGCAGTCGCAGGCCGAGTTGGGTATATCCACATCTGCTTCTACCTCGTTACCCGATGGTGAAGACCTGAACCGTGACAACAGCATGAGCCAGGCTGATGAATACTTCCAGTATAAAGTATCTATCCGTCCGCAGGATATGATTGTAGGGCAGAATTTTATCAATGATAAAGTAACGTCGCAGGTTAAACTGGCCGACGGTACTACGCAAAGCGTAAGCTGGTACCAGTTCAGGGTGCCTATAGCGGCTTATCAAAGCCGTGAGGGTAATATCCAGGATTTTAAAGCTATCCGCTATATGCGGATGTTCATGACCAACTTTGCCGATACCGCTGTTTTGCGTATGGGTACACTGCAACTGGTAAGAGGGGAGTGGCGCGCCTACAACGTTGAAAAAGCCAGCACTAAAGTTATCTCTGATCCGGCACTATTGAACCCTCCGGTTGATAACTCTACTTTAAATGTACAGGCGGTAAACCTGGAGGCTAATGGTACCCGTAGCCCCATCCCTTATGTACTGCCGCCTGGCATTGATCGCCAGCGCGATTATAATAACCTGCGTACCGATACCCGCTTAAACGAGCAATCGCTATCCTTAAATGTAACTAACCTGCGCAGCGGTTACTCCAGAGCTGCTTACCGCACGTTTTATAATGATTTGCGGGCCTACAAGCGCCTGCAGATGTTTATCCATGCCGAAGGTGATCAATTAAACGATAACGACCTGAATGCATTTATACGTTTAGGCGTAGATTACCAGGATAACTATTATGAATACGAGATTCCGTTAAAAATTACCCGCCCCGGTACTACCGACCCAAGCGCCATATGGCCAACTGCCAACCAGATGGATATTGAGCTGGCCGCCCTTACCCGTGCTAAGTTAGCCCGTGATAATGCTATCGCCACCGGGCAGGCATCACTCAATATTCCGTTTACGATTACTGATGGCGTTAATAAAATTACCATTAAAGGGCAGCCCGATTTAAGCCGGCTGCGTGCCATTATGCTGGGTATGCGTAACCCTTATAAACCCACCGGCAGCTTTGATAAATCGGGCATTGTATGGTTTAACGAGTTGCGGCTTACCGACTTTGACCAGCGCGGTGGCTGGGCAGCTACAGCCCGCTTAAATGCCCGCCTGGCCGATTTTGCAGATGTTACCCTGGCCGGCAGCAAAACTACCATAGGTTTTGGTTCGATAGAGCAGCGCGTAAGCGAGCGCAGCCGTGCCGACAACCAAACGTTTGATGTGGCAGGTAACGTGGAGTTAGGTAAATTTTTTCCGGCTAAAAGCGGTGTGCATGTGCCAATGTACATCAATTTGTCGCAGCAGGTGGCTATGCCGCAATATAACCCGGCACAGCCCGACGTTGAATTGAAAGATGCGCTGGCTAACGCGCCAACCCAGGAAAAGCGTGATGAAATTAAACGCATAGCCCAGGATTACACCATGCGCAAAAGCATCAATTTTACCAATGTGCATAAAGCCAAGACTAATGCAGCAGATCCGGTTAAACTTTGGGATGTTGAAAACTTGTCGGGTACCTATGCTTACTCCGAGTACGAGCACCACGATTTTGTAACCGAGAATGAATACCAGAAAAATTATAAGATAGCGCTGGCTTACAACTACATTAATCCGGCTAAATATTACACACCTTTCGAAAAGGTGATTAAAAATAATATGCTGTCGCTATTTAAGGATATAAACTTTAGCATACTGCCATCGCGTTTAAACCTGGCTATCAGTTTAGACCGTTTTTATGCCGAAAACACCTTGCGCGAAAACGATCCTAATAATTTTTTACCGGTACCAACCACTAATTTTAACAAAAACTTTAACATTACCCGTGTATACGGCATCGGCTGGAATTTAACCAAGTCGTTGCAGATGGATATTGACGCTACTAACCTGGCTGTGGTAGACGAGCCTGCCGGCCGTATTAACGGTTTAAAGCGCGATACGTTGTGGAATAACCTAAAGCGTTTAGGCCGCACTACCAACTATAACCATACTATCAATTTCAATTATACCTTACCTATCAGTAAAATACCCGGGCTAGACTGGGTGAGTGCTATTGCCCGTTATAGCACCAATTTTAACTGGCAAACCCAACCTACTTTTGCCCTGCGCAATGACGCTTTTGATGTAGGTAACACCATTCAAAACTCGCGGTCGGTGCAGTTAAACCCTACGCTTAGCTTTACAGGTTTGTACAACAAGTTTGCTTACCTGCGTAAGCTCAATGGCGCCGGTAATAATACTACGGGTGCTGGCAGCAAAATACTGGTGGGCTTATTAACCAGCATCAAAAACTTAGGTGCTACCTATACCCGCAGCGAGGGTACTTTTTTACCAGGCTATTTACCGGGCACCTCGCTGGCCGGTCAGGATTTAGATTACAATGCGCCAGGAATCGGCTTTTTACTGGGTAGCCAGGCTGATATCCGTGGCAAAGCGGTAAGTAGGGGCTGGCTGAGTACCGACACGTTGCAAAACCAATTGTATGCTACTACACTGAATGAAGACATGCACTTCAGGAGTACAATCCGCCCGTTTGCCGATTTAAATATTGAGCTCACCGCTTTCCGTACCCGCGACCGTAACTACCAAACTAATTATAAATACAATACCAACTCGGGTAGTTTTGAAAGCCTGAGCCCAATTACTTCGGGTACTTACAGCGTTTCTTTCCTATCATTAGGTACGGCATTTAGCAAGGCCAGCGGGGTAACTAATTATTCAAGTACCTTTCAGCAATTGCTGGATAACCGGCAGGTAATTTCTCAGCGCTTAGGGCAGCAAAACACTAACTCGGCCGGTGGTGCTAATGGTTACCGCGACGGTTACGGGCCTAACCAGCAGGATGTATTGGTTGCCTCATTCCTGGCGGCTTACAGCGGTAAGGATGCTGGTAAAGTGAGCTTAAACAGCTTTCCGCAAATACCTATCCCTAACTGGCAGCTTACTTACAACGGGCTAAGCCGGATAAGTTGGTTAAAAGAATTGTTTGATGCTTTTGATATACGTCATGGTTACCGGTCTACCTACAGCGTAAACAGCTATAACTCGCTCATCAGGTATAAAGAAGTAAACGGTGCATCGAGTGAGCGCGATGTTAACAAAGATTTTTTACCGTTTTATCAGTTTACACAGGTAACCTTGTTTGAGCAGTTTGTACCGCTGGTAGGTATGGACATCCGCTTTAAAAACAGCATGACCATTAACGCCGAGTACCGTAAAAGCCGTACACTAAGCTTAAGCTTGCTTAATAGCCAGCTGGCCCAGCAGAATGAGAATATTGTGGTATTGGGTTTTGGTTACCGTACCCGTAGTTTAAGATTACCTTTCAGGTTACTAAATGCTAAAACCAATAACGACATTAACTTTAAAATGGACTTTGCCATACGCGATAATAAAATTATGATTTATCGTGCCGATGTACAAACAGCCGAAGTATCATCCGGTGCTAAAAACATCACCTTGCGCCCTTCCATCGATTATGTGATTAGCCAGCGTTTCAATCTCAACCTGTTTTACGACTCTAATATCACTAAGCCCTATACTTCGCAAACGTTTAGTACCGCTTACACCAACTTTGGCATTAACCTGAAAATGATGTTGCAATAAAAAGCCTGACTTATTTTGGGAAGTCAGGCTCTTTGTTAATGCTTTTTCAATCTATATCACTGTTGCTGCTGTTGTTGTTGCTGAAGCAGTAAGGCTTCTTTATAGCGGCGGTAACTGTTGGTAGAAAATACCTCGTTTTCGGCAGCTTGCACAAAGCTGTTTTCAGGTAAAATAGAGGTGCTTTCGCCCGAGCTGCTTGGCTCATCCTGGTACTCAACACTTACCTTAACCTCAAGTATGTGTCCTGATGAGCCTTTATAAACTCCTTTAACCGGCGAACAGTCCGAAAAATTACGTCCAACGGCTAATCGAACATGAGTTTCGTTGGCTACACAATTATTAGTTGGGTCGATGCCGAGCCAGCCATAATCGGGCAGGTAAACTTCGGCCCAAGCATGGGTAGCACCTTCGCCCCGCATGCCGTTGCGGTTAGGGCAAATATAACCGCTCACATAGCGCGCAGGTATATTGAGCAATCGCAGCATTAAAATGAGTATATGTGCAAAGTCCTGGCAAACGCCCGCCTTTAAATTCCAAACCTCGGTTAAGGTGGTTTCAACAGTAGTTACACCCGGCAAATACTTAAAGTTTCGATACACATATTCGCAAAGGCGTAATGCCGTTTGGTAAGGTGTTTCGTTGTCTTGCTGTACTTGCGCTATAATGGTTTGCAACTCCGGCAGCGCTTCAAAATATTCGTGTTTTAAAAAATCAATGTAAGGTACAATGTACTGCAGTGCCTGTAGCTTTTGCCATTGCTCTGTTGCAGACATCTCCTCAATTGGCAACTCGCGGGGCTTGGTAACTACCAGTACTTCAGAATTAATGATTAAACGGTTATGGGGCTCGAGGTAAGTAAAGCTGCCTACCTCGTTGCCATAATAATCAACATAAGTATCTACTAACGGGTTGCCGGTAATAGTGAGTGTATGCTTTAAAACATCCTGGTGCATATCCACAATAGGGAATAGGATTACCTGATTGGCACTGTCGCGCACCATTCCCTCGTAAGTATAGCGGGTAATATGTTGTATCTTAAATTCAGGCATCGATCAGTAAATTTTAAAATTATGAATTAGCAAAATAATGCTCGTTCGTCAGGTTACCAATGGTATACAGGTCTTTTTTAATTTGAGTTAAAAACTGGTGCAGTCCCACCTGGCTAATACTTTGTGTTGAGCTGTATTGAATAGAGCTTTGCAGTTTACCTATCTGGAAGGCTATATCCCGGTAATTGCTCAAGTTGCTTTCTTTTTTCAGTCGTTCGTAATACCTCCCAATATTATTAACCGAGTAGATCACCGAACGCGGAAAATCAGTATTCAGCATCACCAACTCCATAACGCTTTCGGCTTCAATACCATCGCGGTACGTTTTTAAATACAATTCATATCCGCCTATCGACTGTAGCAAGTGTTTCCAGTAAGTGGTATCAGTTAATAAATCAGGATTGTTGTTAACCGACCCGAATTTGATGTCCAGTAAATCAATAGCCTGAATACTGCGCTCCAAAAACTTGCCGATATTCATAAAACTGCGGCCTTGTCCACGTTCCATGCTTACCTCGGCAGTGCCATAATACAGCATGATTTGCTTATTAAGGTTATCCAGCACACTGATCGGGTCGTCATGAAGCAGCCTTTCGGTAATGCCGGGGTCTTTAACACAATGGTAATACTCATTAAGGCATTGCCATAAATCGCGGGTAATATGCTCTTGAACGCTGCGGGCATTTTCACGTGCCAGCGTAATCATATTTAAAATTGAATTTGGGTTAGTGCGGTCGCTCACCATATAGGTAAGTACCGCCCGGCTGTCGTTATCCAGCTTACTCATCAATTCCGCATCTGCTACCGAATAAATACGTATGACCGGTTTCCAGGTAAACTCCCGCACGGCATCCTGCGATGATGCATAGTTAATTTTGAGCATGCGTAAAATACCATCGCTACGCTCAATGTAACGGCTTAACCAATAAAAACTTGCTGCTACTCTGCTTAACATTTTGCCCCCTAACCCCCTAAAGGGGGAATATATTTATGTATTTAATTTTTTTTATCCTTACTAATCAAGTACCCAGGTGTCTTTACTGCCACCTCCCTGCGAACTGTTAACCACCAGTGAGCCTTCCTTCAAGGCTACCCTGGTTAAGCCGCCCGGAACAATTTGAATGCCGTCCGGACCGCATAAGGCGTAAGGGCGTAAATCAATGCGGCGCGGCTGCAGGCTGCCCTGTAAGTAGCAGGGTGCTGCCGATAAGGCAATAGTGGGTTGCGCAATAAAATTGCGTGGGTCTTTTAATATCTCTTTTTTATAATCTTCAGTTTCCTGCTCGCTGGCTGCGTGCCCCATCAGCATACCGTAACCGCCGCTCCCGTTGGTTTTTTTTACTACCATGCTATTAATGTTGGCAAACGTGTACTCGCGCTCGTCTGCATTGCGCAGCTGGTAAGTAGGTACGTTTTTAAGTAGAGGTTCCTCGTTCAGGTAGTAGCGTATCATTTCGGGCACATAGCTGTATATAGCCTTATCGTCGGCTACGCCGTTGCCTACGGCGTTTACAATGGCCACGTTACCTTTACGATAAGCGCTCATGATGCCGGCAACACCTAATACACTCGCCGGGTTAAACACCAAGGGGTCTAAAAATTCGTCATCAACCCTGCGGTAAATCACATCAACCTGCTGCAGGCCCGTGGTTGTTTTCATGTATACTTTGTGGTTATTTACCACCAGGTCGCGCCCTTCAACCAGTTCTACACCCATAAGGCGGGCCAGCGTGGTATGTTCAAAATAGGCAGAGTTATAAATGCCCGGGCTTAGCAGTACAACCGTTGGGTTGCTGATTTGCCGCGGCGACAAGGCCATCAGGTTTTTGTAAAGGATATTTGGATAATCGGTAACGCTGCGGACATTGCATTGCGGCAGTAAATCAGGAAATAGCCGTTTGGTAATTTCCCTGTTTTCGAGCATGTAGCTCACGCCCGATGGTGTGCGCAAGTTATCTTCTAAAACAAAAAAGTCGCCTTTTTCGTCGCGGATTAAATCGATGCCGGCAATATGTACATAAATATCATGGGGTACATCCAATTGGTACATCTCGCGCAAAAAATGCGGGCAGGAATAAATCACATCAATAGGGATAATTCCGTCTTTGATGATGAACTGGTTGTGGTATACATCCCTTAAAAACAGGTTGAGCGCAGTTAAGCGCTGCTTGATGCCGTTTTCTACCAGCATCCACTCGGCGCCTGTAATGATGCGTGGAATAATGTCGAACGGAAATATCTTTTCTATCCCTTCGCCACTATCATAAACGGTGAAGGTAATGCCCTGCGTCATGAACAGGCGTCGCGCCAGTTCTTCCTTTTTATTTAAATTATCAGCTGATTCTTTAGATAAGTAGGTAATAACTCGCTGATAATGCTCACGAATACTATAGTTTTCGTTGTACATCTCATCCCAAACACCTTTGATAGCATTATACTCATTAAAATGTGCTGATTGATACATAAATAATCCTCATAAATTATTGAAAGCGTAATAGCTTTTAATCTATCAGGGTAATTTAGTAACTGTTTTTAATAATTCGCTTAATAAAAAATATATAATTTATAAAATTAAGCTAATTGGTTGTTAATTAAGTGTTGGTATTTTGCTGTTGGCTGGCGATTGATGAAGAATAGGCAACAAAAAAGGCTTAAGATTATCTTAAGCCTTTTTAATATTAAACAAGTACGATGATTAACCGTGGTTAACCTCATGTACTTCTTCTTCTTTAAAGAATTTTGCAGTAAAGTAATCGGAGTTCATGCGTGCAATGTTAGTCAGGGTAATTTCCTTCGGACATTCTGCCTCGCACGCACCGGTGTTGGTACAGCTACCAAAACCTTCAGCATCCATTTGTGCTACCATGCTTTGTGCGCGGCGGTAACGTTCAGGCTGCCCCTGTGGTAACAAGGCCAACTGCGTAATTTTAGCTGATGTAAATAACATGGCCGAAGCATTTTTACAAGCAGCTACACAAGCACCACACTGAATACAGGTAGCCGAGTTAAAGGCCTCGTCGGCAATTACTTTAGGAATCGGAATCTCGTTGGCATCAGGAACACCACCGGTATTTACCGAAACATAACCACCAGCCTGCTGTATACGGTCAAAAGCAGAGCGGTCGGTAGCCAAATCTTTTACTACCGGGAAGGCTGCTGCTCTCCATGGCTCAATGGTGATGGTTTCGCCATCACTAAAGCTGCGCATGTGTAACTGGCAGGTGGTAATTGCACGCTTAGGCCCGTGCGGGCGGCCATTAATATATAATGAACACATACCGCAAATACCCTCGCGGCAGTCATGGTCAAAGTGGATAGGCTCATCCTTTGCCAAAATCAGGCTCTCGTTCACTACATCCAGCATCTCCAGGAAAGACATATCCGGAGATATGTTCTCGGCCTTATAAGTTACAAACTTGCCGGCAGTTTGTGCATTTTTTTGGCGCCAAACTTTCAGCGTCAAATTCATCGTTCCGTTTGCGTTACTCATATCTATAAAATTAGAGTCAAGAACCAAGATCCAAGAACCAGGAAAATCATCACTTTTATAAAAGTCTTGATTCTTGGCTCTTGGCTCTTGCTTCTATCTTACTTATAACTTCTTTGTGTTAACTTAACATTTTCGTACACCAGTTCTTCTTTGTGAAGTTCTTCGGGTTGGTTTTCACCTTTAAATTCCCAGGCAGCAACGTAGGCAAACTCATCGTCCTGACGTAAGGCTTCACCTTCTTCTGTTTGCGACTCTACCCTAAAGTGACCACCACACGATTCACGGCGGCTTAAAGCATCTTCAACCATCAAAGCACCCAGTTCAATAAAGTCGGCCACACGTCCGGCTCTTTCTAACGAGGCATTGATTTCTTCGTTCTGACCTACTACGATGGCATTTTTCCAGAAATCATCTTTCAAGGCTTGGATTAGACCGCGTGCCTTAATCAAACCTTCTTCGCTACGTGCCATACCACAATATTCCCACATAATGTGGCCTAATTCGCGGTGATACTCCACTACTGTTTTGTTGCCTTTAAGCGCTAATAATTTAGCTACATAAGCTTCAACATCTTTTTTGGTTTGCTCAAAAGCCGGGTGGTTTTTGTCAACCGGTTTTGGTCCGATGGTAGCCAGGTAATCACCCAAAGTATAAGGGATTACAAAGTAACCGTCGGCTAAGCCCTGCATCAATGCCGAAGCGCCTAAGCGGTTAGCACCATGGTCAGAGAAGTTAGCTTCGCCCAAAGCATATAAACCAGGGATATTAGTGCTCAGGTTATAGTCAACCCAAAGGCCACCCATGGTATAGTGTACTGCAGGATATATACGCATTGGCTGCTTGTACGGATTTTCATCAGTAATCTGATAGTACATATCAAACAAGTTACCGTACTTGGCTTTTACGGCTTCTTCGCCCAAACGCTCAATAGCATCTCTAAAATCAAGGAATACAGCGATACCCGAACCACCTACACCTTTACCTTCGTCAACCATTTCTTTGGCGTTACGTGAGGCCACGTCGCGCGGTACAAGGTTACCAAATGATGGATATTTGCGTTCCAGGAAGTAATCGCGGTCTTCTTCTTTAACGTTTTCTATTTTCACTTCACCTTTACGCAGTTTCTCGGCAACCTCTTTGGTTTTTGGAGCCCATACACGACCATCGTTACGCAATGACTCTGACATCAGCGTTAATTTAGACTGGTGTGTACCGGTTACCGGGATACAGGTAGGGTGAATTTGAGTATAACAAGGGTTGGCAAAGTAAGCGCCGCGCTTGTGTGCACGCCATGCAGCAGTTACGTTAGAACCGATAGCATTGGTTGACAGGTAAAACACGTTGCTGTAACCACCTGTACATAACAAAACAGCATGTGCAGCATGTGTTTCAATAGCACCTGTTTTTAAGTTACGGGTTACAATACCTTGAGCCTTGCCATCAACTATTACTACATCCAGCATTTCTGTACGGGTGTACATTTTTACTTTGCCTTCGTGTATCTGGCGGTTAAGTGCCGAAAACGCACCTAATAATAATTGTTGTCCTGTTTGGCCACGAGCATAAAAAGTACGTGATACCTGTGCACCACCAAATGAGCGGTTATCTAATAAACCACCGTACTCGCGGGCAAAAGGTACACCCTGGGCCACACACTGGTCAATAATATTTACCGATACTTCGGCCAGGCGGTAAACGTTTCCTTCGCGGGCACGGTAGTCACCACCTTTAATAGTATCATAAAATAAGCGATAAACACTATCGCCGTCGTTACGGTAGTTTTTGGCAGCGTTTATACCACCTTGCGCAGCAATAGAGTGCGCACGGCGAGGGCTGTCCTGAAAACAAAAAGCAGTTACATTATATCCTAACTCGGCTAATGAGGCAGCAGCAGACGCACCTGCCAAACCTGTACCTACCACAATAACGTTGTACTTACGTTTGTTAGCAGGGTTAACCAACTTCAAATTAAATTTATGCTTGCTCCATTTTTCGGCTAATGGGCCTTGCGGAATTTTAGCATCTAAAATCATGTGAATGATATTTATGTTTTAAGCTGTTAAGCTTATTTATTTAAACTCTGAAAATAATATACAACAGGCATGGCAGCAAAACCAAGCGGAATAATTACAGCAAACAACCAGGTGCCGATAAATTCGTAAATAGGTTTGTATTTGCGGTGCACCCAGCCAATAGTATGAAAGGCACTTTGAAAGCCGTGCAGTAAGTGGAATGATAAAGCTACCATAGCAATTACATAAATTACTACATACCATAAAAGGCTAAAGCTGCTGGCTACACGTGCATGTAAGTCTTTAACACGGGTAATTTCAGTGTTACCATCGTAGGTCATCGAATGCTCAAAATCAGATTTCTCCGGGGTGAAAGCAGTAACTGTTCTTTCACCGGTTAAAACGTTAGTGCGGTATTCTTTGTACCCTACGTTATGGGTAAACTTGTACTGGTACCAAAAATCTCCCATGTGTATTACGATAAATAATAACAGGATTGAGCCTAACAAGCCCATGTTTTTAGAAGAAAAAGATACCGGAGACTGAGTACCGACAGCATAACTAACCGGGCGGGCTTTACGGTTGTTAATAGTTAAAATAAGCGCATATATAGCGTGCACTATAATGCTCAGGTACAAAATGTAGGCAATTACCTCAATAGGAGGGAAATGCGTTAAAAAGTTGGCATACATGTTAAAGCTGTATCCGTTGTCGTTGCTAAAAAGCAGCAGGTTACCACCTAAGTGCACAATCAGAAACACGCTCAGAAACAAGCCTGTTAAAGCCATGATCAGCTTTTTTCCCAGTGAAGAGTTAAAGGTTTGTTTTAATTCACTCATTATACAGAAATTTTTATCGTGCAAAAATATTTAATATAACCCGATTACTGATAACAGTTTTAAGCTAATGTCAAGATATTGTCTATTTAGAAACATTCTAAAAATATGAACAAATATCACTTATTTATAGGGTTTAAGCCTATA
This sequence comes from Mucilaginibacter sp. CSA2-8R, assembly GCF_038806765.1. Classification (NCBI taxonomy): domain Bacteria; kingdom Pseudomonadati; phylum Bacteroidota; class Sphingobacteriia; order Sphingobacteriales; family Sphingobacteriaceae; genus Mucilaginibacter; species Mucilaginibacter sp. CSA2-8R. The sequence continues at coordinate 641,931 of NZ_CP152389.1, forward strand.
TTCGCTCTTGTCCTACACTCATTGCATGAAGAATTATTTCCTTATTTTTGCAGGCGTTTTGATGGTTGCCAGTTGCACCACCAAACAGCCGCATATTACTTTTAGCGGTAACGTTCCGGGGTTAAACGATGGCACCTTTTTAGTGACCGATTCTGCCGGGCAGAATTTAGCCGGGCAGAACATAACCAACGGAACTTTTAAAATAGATACCATCCTTGAAAATAAAGGTTACGGCTCGTTTACCTTACAAAAAAACGGGGAAAAAGCTGCTCCGGTTGAAGTTTACCTGGAGCCGGGTCAATATACTATAGAGGCGAGTGTTAAACACCTGGATCAATATCCCAACATCAAATCTTCATCGGCTATCCAGAACGACCTGACTGCTTACTACACTACGCAGGAGAAAATTATTGAGAAAAAGATGAACTCCGTGTTTGGCATCAGAGAAAAGCTGGACATGGATAAATTAAAGCTTGAGGCTTTCCAGAGCTTTATAAAGCAACACCCGGACAGTAAAGCTGCTGCTCACCTGATGCTCGGCCTGAATTATGAAAAGGATGCCGAAGCGTACAGCGCCATCTATAGCAAGCTTAACACTGATGTTAAGAATACCGAAGAAGGTAAGTTTATAGGTAATAAGTTGGGTGTAATGATGAAGTTACTTCCTGGTGCAACAGGCCCCGGTATTGCCGGCAAAACACCCGACGGAAAAGCATTTGATCAAAGTCAGCTCAACAAAAGAGTTTATGTGGTAGAATTTTGGAAGGCAGGCAATCAGGTAAGTCGGTTAAATCATCAGGATATGATAAAAAGCTTGTTAAAAAATGTAGATGTGAGCAAAGTTGGCTTCATCAGCATTTCGATGGATACAAAAAGGGAGTGGTGGACAAAAGCCATTGCCGATGACAAACTTAGCTGGCCGCAGTACAGCGATCTAAAAGGCGATGATTCTGCTGATGCCGAGCGTTGGGCTATAACCAAAGTGCCTACTTATTATATACTCAACGGCAAATGGCAGATAGTACAGCGCGACGTTGATTTTGGTAAACTGGAAGCTACCATTAATGATTATCTGAGCAAGCGATAACCTTAAACAGGAAACACCTTTTCGGGCAAAATGCCAAAAACCTGGTCGCTGGGCTGATGGCGCATAGCCACGCGACCGGTAAATTTGCCAAAGGAAGGCAGGATGGCTTGCCGCTGGCTAAAAGCAAAGCAGGGCAGGGTGATAGCCTGGCGGCCTTTACCTACCAGTTTAACGCCGGGATGAATGTGGCCGCAAAAAATATATTGCTGGTGCCGATTTAAACAATCCTGGTTTTGCGGGTGGTGGAGCATTAAAAACGGACCGGCTTCAAGCTGCTGATGGGTAGATACATCCAAATCATGGTAGTGCTGCTCGGTAATAATATCGTGGTTGCCCATTACCAGCTGCATATCCACATCACTGAACAGGCTACGCCATTGAGCAAAGCTATGCCAGTCGGCATTCATCTCGCTATGAAAAAGATCACCTAAAAAGTAAATTTTTTCGGGATGGTGCCGGTTAACGAGTTGCGTAAGTGTATACAAATCTTCGTGTGCAACTTGCTGGGGAACGGCAATGCCTGCTTTACGGAAATGCCCGGTTTTGCCCAGATGCACATCAGCTACTAATAGCGCTTTTTGCTGCTCCCAGTAAATGGCCCTCTCGGGCAGCAGTAGCAAACTTTCGCCCAGTAAATTAAAGTTCAACCCTACACTCATCTTAATGGGTGCAAAGATAGATAAAAAACAAAAAGTCCGGCTCTATGAGCCAGACTTTTTGCTAATATAGTTAGTGTTTAATGCTTATGCTTTTTCGCTTTTGGCGTTCACATTAATAGTGCTTTCAGCAAGTTGAGTCAATAACTCATCAGTTTTTTTCTCCTCGGCCAATGTTTCTTCTAATAATTGGGCAGCTTCGTTATAGCCTAATGTGTTTGCCAGTGTACGCAAGGTACCGTATGAGGCAATCTCGTAATGTTCTGATTTTTGCGCTGCCGAGATAATACCTGCATCACGGGTAATAGAGCCGTCTTCGGTATCTTCTACAATGCTTTCCGATTCGGCAATCAGGCCTTCCATAGCATCACATTTTTTTGCGGCTGCTTTTTCGTCAATTATTTCAAATACCTGCTCCAGGCGGGCTACTTGATTATCAGTTTCTGCTTTATGAGTTTCTAATGCGCTGCGCAGTTCTTCAGAAGTTGCTGCTTTTGCCAGTTTCACTAATGCTTTAGATAAGTGTTTTTCGGCCCAGTAAATGTCTTTCAATTCGTCAACGAATAATTCTTTTAAAGCCGACTCTTCTACATTGTCAGTATTTTCTGGTTGTTTTTTTTTGGTAGTTGCCATGATGTAAATTTTTTATGTATAGGTTTAACATGAAGAATATACATCGGTTTTAACTAATTATTAACATTATGTGGATTACGACGAAATGTATTTCTATTATAAGAAACAAATTGATATTTATGGTACGATGGTAGCTCTGCGCCTTTTGGCTAACTGCCAGGCTAACTCAGCGGTAATGAGGGCTGCAATGGCAAACAACGCCGGTGTAATACCGCTACCGTCTGAGTTAAAAGCAGCAACCAGGGCAATAATATAAACCGATAGCGGTAACAATAGCACCATACACAATCCGCTTACATTTAATGGGATTTTAAAAGGCCGGGGCCGGTCGGGTTCTTTTAATCTTAAGGTAATAAGGGTGATATATTCAAGCGACAAACCGGCGCCATAAACCGTTACATCAATAATCAGCAGTTCAGAAAATGTCCACAACACCATAAAACTTACCACTACCGAGCAGAGTATGATGGATACATAAGGCGTATGAAAGCGCGAGTGCAAGCGGTGCAGATAGGCGGGCAATAAATTATCGGTAGCCATAGCCTGCGGTACTCTTGAAACCGATAGCAAAACCGCTGTGTAAATACCTAACCCACTGGCCATGCCGCCGGCTGCAAACAACGCCCCCAGCCAATGCCCGCCCAAATTAGAGCCCAGCAACGGAAAGCCTTTATCGGTTAACAACTGTGCACTTATGCCTGATTGTAAGGCAATCAAAATGGCTAAAACATAAACTACCATCACCAATACAAAAGCTATGGCAATCGCTTTTAAATAGGAACGTACCGGTTGCTCAACTTCAGGCGCATAGGTAGTAATATTATCCCAACCCAAACAATTCCACATTACGGTGTATAAAGCCATGCCGAGCGACGGAAAAGTGATGCCTTGCAAACCCGGCTGCGGTACATGGCCCAAGCCATGCTGGCTAATGAACAACACAAACAAAATAAGGAAAGGACTTAATACTAATATACTGAATATTACTGATGCCCGGCCCACCTGTACAATACCCAATATATTTAAGCCTGCCAGGCTCCAGATGACACAAAGGCAAACTAAGGCTTTATGATGTTCTAACCCGGGAAAAAAATAAGCAGCATACCCAACAAACAACACCGGATAAATGGCTAGGTCAACAAAAGTATAAATCCAGGTCCACCAGCCCTCATAAAATCCCCATCGGCTGCCTAAGCCATATTTTACCCACTCGTAATAACCGCCGGTAACAGGCATCATGCTGTTAAGCTCCATTACAGTAAAAATGGCAGGTACGTCCCATAGCAGTGGAGTGACGATGAGCAGTAGCAAAGCGCCATGCTCACCTGCATAAGTGAGCAAAGGTTCTAGTCCGTAAGGCCCGCCCGATACGGTAAAAAATATGATAAATACTAACTGTAAAAAGCGGAGCTTTTTGGGCGGTGGTTGTGCGGGCATAAGTCCTAAAAATAGTAAATATTTCAGGTTTATAAACCGTGTTAAAACTCCTCTAACTCAATGCTGTCCCAACCCTGGCGTTTATAGTAATAAAGCATAAGCCAGTAAACGGCAACTGCCGGGATAATCAAAATCCAAATGACGGTTTCCCACCGCGACAGCAAATAATGGCCAAAACCTACTGCACCGATTAGTCCGGTGATGAGCAGCGAAGAAACCACGCGGCCACCCGATTGTTTAAGCAATACCGGTTTAGAAAACGGCAAGCCTTTTACCATAAACAAAGCCATCAGCAACCCGTAAATCATACCGATAACTGATGCCAGAATAATATCGTTAATCACCTTCGGTCCCCAGATAACAACGCCTACCAAGCCAATGATAAAGCAATAAGGCAAGTAGTAAAGTGTAACCACCGCTTTATACATGCCCGAAAGTATTTTACCGGGCTGGGTAACAGGCAAGGCATAATAAACCCACGCAGGTTTAAATTTTTCGGAGTAGGAGATATTTTGTAATATAGAGGATAGTACGAAGGTGCTGAGGTACACCAGAAATATATAACTCGAGCCGGATTGTATTTTATCAAATCGTTCGTCCATACTGCCTTTACCATTTAGTCCGAAATACAAAAAGTAAATAGGTACGTAAGCCAGTGCCGGGTATACTTTTATTTTAAACTCGCGTATGCGGGCAGCCAGTTTTGAGGTAATCCGAAAACCTGCGTTTTCGACCGGATCAGGGGCCAGCCAGTTAGCCAGCTTGTTAACTAATGAGGGTTTGGTTTGGGTATTGCCGGTAGGGGTGGGCACGCTGGGGGCAGATGCATTACCATCGGAGGTGGCCGCTATGGCCAGCCTTTTGTTAAAGCCGGGAGCCAGTACTTTAGCAACTAACCATAAACCGGCTACAGGCACTGTGATGCCGAGGATAGCCAGCAAACTGGTAAGCAACGTGGCACGCGAAGGATGAATGAGTACTTCGTTAAGGGAGGCTATCCAAACCGGCGGTAAAAAATAGGCCCATACTTTTTGCGTTAAGTCAATTTGTACCAGGCTGGTAAAATCAATAACGCGTGGCAGCAGGTAGTAACAGCCGAAAATAACTACCGAAAAAACAATCTGAAAATAGCTGATAATGTCCTTAAACTTTTCGGGCGATACCGTATGCATCATAACGAGGTACACTACGTTGACCAGTAATATACTGAGAAACGTAATCAGTACAAGTTGTATAAGAAATAACGGAACCGCAGGCAATCCATCCATAAAACCGATAATCACCAGCCCGCCTAAGCCTTGTAGCAGGGCCAGCCTAAATACATAAACACTGATGTGCAGTATACGCGATATGGTCAGCGTACGGTCGTCAACCGGGCGGGGAAGCAGGATGTACTGGTCGCGCACATCAAGCAGCACACTGGTAAAATCGGCAATTAGCGTCATTGCCATTAGTACCATAAACATTGAGAAATATACGGTTTGTGCTATCAGCGGGCCTTTGAACGCAATCAGTACAAATCCGGTCAGAATACCCATTACTACCGTGCCGATTGAAACCAGCCAAGGGTTTGATGTTTTGCCGGTGGCATTTTCCTTGCGCCTGCCCGCAAACATTACGCTTGGCCGGCGGTCGTCCATCATTAATTTGATGCGCAGTATTTGATAAAGCTGGTAAGTATCAACGCCGGTGCGCTCTAAAAAAGGCATCAAAGCGCTTACCATGCGTAACATTAAAGTATTCATGCCGGTAACAAGATGTTTAGGTTTAGTCGAAAGCGTTTATAATCGCATCAGTTTCACTGGCCGATTCGGTGCGGCCTGTTAAGTGCGCAAATACCTGTTCGAGTGTATCAGAGTGGTCTTGCTTGAGTGACTCGAAAGTGCCATCGGCAATAATGTCACCCTTGTTAATGAGCAGTATACGGTCTGATACTTTTTCAACCACATCCATCACGTGTGAGCAGTAAAATATGGTTTTGCCTTCTTGCGATAAACGGGTAATCAGTTCTTTCACCATAATCACTGCATTGGCATCTAAACCCGAAAGCGGCTCATCCAGTATAATAATCTGCGGATTATGGATGATGCCCGAGATGAGCAATACCTTTTGCCGCATCCCTTTCGAAAAGGTATCCATCCGGTCGTTAATGTTGTTGCCCAGGCCAAAAGCCGTCAGTAGCTTTTGTGCACGGCTTTGGATCAGGTCTTCATCCAACCCATAGAGCTTGCCTATAAAATCAAGGTATTCCATAGGCGTCAGCACCTCATATAACTCCGCATTTTCGGGTACGTAACCAATCCTTTTTTTAATTTCCTGCGGGTTATCCTGCATGCTGATACCATCCACTACTACCTCCCCGCTAAACTCGGGAATAAGGCCGGTTAAAATTTTAACCGTAGTTGATTTACCGGCACCGTTAGGCCCTATGTAGCCGATAACCTGCCCCGGATAAATATCGAGCGACAAGTTTTTGAGCACTAATTTGGAACCGTAAGATTTGGAAAGGTTGCGTATCTGAATGATGGGAGCCTGATTCATGAAAATATCATTTGCGTGAATGTACAAAAAAGAATATCACTGCGCTTAATTAGATGATAACGGTAACTAAATGTTACAGCATAAAAAAAGCCTGCGGTAAAGCAGGCTTTTGATTATTTGTTAAATAGCTATTCGTTTTCAACAGCCGAGAGTATTTCGAGTATAACGTTCCAGCGGTGCTGGGCATCCTGCTCCCAAAGGCGTACATAATAGTAATTGCTTACGATGTTGCCTTTGCGTATACGGGCACGGCCATAAGTATACGCTAAATCATTGCTGCTGGCACGGCCGCCATTTAAGGTTTCGGCAGTAATACTGATGGCTTGATTGGCCATAAACTTCAAGGTTTTATCAATGCCTACCATCGGGTCAAAACCCGGGAAGTACAAGCGACCTTCGGGCGTAAGGAACTCCTTGTATGTGCCAACCGTAGATATTTTAAGGCCTTGGTTAAACTGGCGGTCATTAGTTAAAACAACGCCTTTTGATTTAAAAGGGTCAACGCTGGCAGCTACCTTAGTAGTTTGTACCGGCTCTTTAACATCAGTAGTTTGTGCAGCGGCACTTTGCGGGTGCTGTATGCCTAAATTAGTCACTAGTTTAAGGCGGTTGCTTATTTGGTCCAGTTTCCAGATGGATACATAGTCGCCATAAACTTTATCGTCTTCGGTTTTGCCGTTTTGATAAACGTATGGGCCGGCGGTAAAAGCCAAATCGCCATTGGCAGATATGCGGGCATATTTTGGCTGCCAAGTTAAGGTGCCGGGCTGCTTATCTATTTTACCGTAAAAATCGGTGGTTTTAATAACGTCCGGTTTAAATACAATACCCTCCGGATCGGTAACCGTTAAAAAAGCTTCTTTGATACCTTTGCGGGCGGCCAGTTTTACAAAGTCGTCTTCGGCTTGTATAACTGTTTGTACGGTGGCAGCTTTTTGTGCAAATGCAGTGCCCATAGTGCAACTAAAAGCGGCAATGGCGAGTATAGCTTTATTCATTTTCATAGTTAGATTGAAGCCCAAATTCATTTTTTTCGTTCGGAAACGATGGCTTATTTTAAAGAAATTGTGACTATAGCCTTAACTTAAGTTTTTGCATTTTATTGTTAAAGGCTACAGTCTTGTTTTTTAGTTGTTGATAATCAATAGTGTTTTAATCATCCCACTTCTCTAATAACATCCAAAGCAATGGTTTTTAAGCCTGCTTCAAATGTAATCGCATTAGGTTGAAAAAGCGTTGTAAACAGCTTTTTGTAACCTGTTAATTACAGTAAGTCTATATCTTATTCCAGGTAGTACCTTCTTTACTGTCTTTTAACTGAAACCCAACTTTCTGCAGACCATCGCGTATTTTGTCAGATGTAGCGTAATCGCGATTGGTTTTGGCTTCGCTGCGCAGGTTAACAATAAAATCAATCACCTTGGGCAATTCGTCGCTGCTGGTCTGCTCATTTTTTAGCCCTAAAATATCAGTTACGAAGGTTTGCATTAACGTTTTTAACAGCTCAAGATTTTCTGCATCAATTTTCAGTTTGCCATCATGTACCGAGTTGATGATGCGCGAAGCCTCAAATAGTTCGGCAATCAAAATCGGGCTGTTAAAATCGTCATTCAGGGCTTGGTAGCAACTGTTTAGTATGGGTTGTATCTCTACCTCAGTTTGTGCTGATGCCTGCAGGCCATCCAATAATGTGTAAGCATTCATCAGGCGTTTAAAACCTTTTTCCGAAGCTTCCATGGCATCATTACTAAAATCGAGCGTGCTGCGGTAGTGAGCCTGCAACATAAAAAAGCGTACCGTCATCGGGCTGTAGCCTTTATTCAGGATGCTATTATTGCCGCTAAAAAGCTCGTGTGGTAAAAAACTGTTACCTAACGATTTTGACATTTTTTGCCCATTCACCGTAAGCATGTTGGTGTGAATCCAGTATTTGGCCGGGTTTTTACCGTAGCAGGCATTGTTTTGAGCCACCTCGTTGGTGTGGTGGGTAGGTATCAGGTCAATGCCGCCGCCATGAATATCAAATTGCTCACCCAGGTATTTATGGCTCATGGCCGAGCACTCTAAATGCCAGCCCGGAAAGCCCACGCTCCAGGGTGATGGCCATTTCATTAAATGTTCCGGCTTGGCTTTAATCCATAAAGCAAAATCAAGCTTGCCGTGTTTATCATCCTGCCCGCCCAGGGTGCGGGTATTGTTAAGCAAATCTTCGAGATGACGGCCGCTCAGAACGCCATAATCATTAGTGCTGTTATATTTTTCTACGTCAAAATAAACTGAACCGTTTACCTCGTAGGCGAAGCCATTTTCGAGCATAATTTTTACTAGTTCAATTTGCTCAATGATGTGGCCAGTGGCGGTAGGCTCAATGCTTGGCGGCAACACGTTAAACTCACGCATTACGTCATGAAAGCCAGTACTGTATTTTTGTACAATCTCCATAGGCTCTAACTGCGCCAGTTTAGCTTTTTTAGAGATTTTATCTTCACCCTGGTCGGCATCACCTTCTAAGTGTCCGGCGTCGGTAATATTACGCACATAGCGTACTTTGTAACCTAAATGGGTAAGATATCTGAAAATAAGGTCGAACGATATATAAGTGCGGGCGTTACCTAAGTGCGCATCACTGTATACGGTAGGACCGCAAACATACATGCCCACGTGAGGCATATTAAGAGGTATAAATTCTTCTTTAGTACGGGTTAAGGTATTGTAAACAAAAACAGTTTGTTTCATGTGCGCAAACTTACAATTTTTAATTAAGCGTTGATGAGTAAATGGATGGCTTACTTTAACAGCAAATTGCTGCAAACAGGGTAATGGTCTGAAAAGCGTTTTTGTACAATATGGTAGCTGTCAACCGAAAATCCGCTGCTGGCCATAATGTAATCTATCTGGTAATTAGGGAAACTGCCGTTGTAAGTGCGTGCAAAGCCCGAACCCTTTTCGCAAAAAGCATTGTTGATGCCTTTAGCCATTTGGTTTACGGCAAATGAGGCAGGGGTATCGTTAAAATCGCCGGCAATAATGTAGGGGTAGCGGCATAGTGCAGCATGTGATTTAATTTTGAATACTTGTTCGCTACGCTTAACAAAGGCACGCTTTAACTTGCCGCCAATGCGTATAGACGAACTGATGTCTGTTTTACCATGAGTGGATACTTTGCTGAGGTAAGTGTAATCATCCGAATCAAACCTGATAGATTGCAGGTGAACGTTGTAATAGCGAATGGTATCGTTAAGTTTTTTGATGTCTGCAAATACACATTGGTTACCGCTGCCACCTTCAGACAGCATAATGTCGCCTTGATTTACAATCGGGTATTTAGAAAATATAGCTAACCCGGTGCTTTCTCGTCCTGTATTTAAATTAAAGGGTTTAAAGAAGTAATGATCGGATTGCATAATCTTCTTCATCGAATCTTTGAGCGCATACTGCCCTCGTTTACGCGAAAAAAACTCCTGAATGCCTATGATGTCGGGCTGTTCTTCGCTAATCATAAGCAGCATACTATGGCTGGTTTGGGGATCGTTTTCTGCACCGTAACGTTTAAAGTTATGCGCATTGTAAGTCATAATCCGTAAGCCATTCGGCTTGGTTTTGCTGCTGGTTTCTTGGTTCTTAAACCTGAAACCGAAATTAGCTTTTAACACGCCCCACCCCAGTACAATACAAACCAGTGGCAGTAAAATGTATTTGCTTTTACGCAGCAGCCAGTAGGCCATTATTATCAGGTTACCGAGAAGCAAAAAAGGATAGGCCAAGCCAAAAAATGCAACCGGCCAAAATTTGCGCGGATCGGTGATGGGCGCCAGGTAACTTACCAGCAAGGCAAAGCCCAGTAAATAGCTGAGCCACAATAAAATTTTATCAATAAAACCGAACCGTTTTTTCTTAGCCCTCATTTTTACTTGCGCGGAACAAAACCTCTTTCTCGTGCTTGTTCAGGCTTTCGTAACCACTATGCGAAATTTTGTCTAAAATGTGGTCAATCTCTTCCTGACGAGGGGCAGAAGTAGTTTGCTGCTGGTAACTTTTGTTTTGCGATACAACTTTAACTTTAGGACGTGGAGTAAACATACTATCTACCGAGCGGCTCCAGTCGCGGCCACCTTTAAGTTGCTTAATGTAAATAAACCCTAATAAGGCACCACCCAGGTGGGCAATTTCGCCGCCGGCGTTAGGGCCGGTGATGCTTAAAAAGTCAATAATGACATAAAATATGGCAACCCATTTTAATTTAACAGGGCCTATGAACATGAGGTAGATGGTATAATTAGGCAACAAGGTAGCTGTAGCAACCACGATAGCCATTACACTGGCCGATGCCCCAATTACTGTAGCAACTGATACACTTTCACTAAACAGCGGGAAAAAGTTGTAGGCTAATACATAGAACAACGCTCCGGCCAGTCCACCCATGATATATAGGCTAACCAAGCGTTTATTACCCAGATATTCTTCAAAAATTTGACCCATCCAAAACAGCCAGAGCATATTAAAAAGTATGTGAAAAATATCATGGTGCATGAACATATAAGTAACCGGCGTCCAGAAATGGGTAGCCAGTCGGGGTAGGTATGATGGCAGGGCAAGATATTCATTCGAAAAATTATCGAGGATGCCGTTGCCCATCAGGCGAAATAAAGTAGCCGGAACGTTTATTAGTAAAAACACCAGTACGTTAATACCTATAAGCAGGTTAATGCGACTGCCCGATTGCAGCAGCTTATAACGTATATCTTGCCAAAGCGAGTTCATAAAAGTGAAGACCTGTTTAATTACATAACTTACATATGTTAATAAAAATTGTTTGGCTTGCGCATGCCCCAAATTTTTATTAAAATAAACCCAAATAATGCGCCACCTAAATGTGCCCAGTGTGCTACCGAATCGCCCGGGCTTTGCGCAATACCCGAATATAACTCAATAAGTATATACCCAATCACAAAATACTTGGCTTTAACCGGCAGCGGGATAAACATTATAAACAGTTCGATGTTAGGGAACAGCATACCAAAGGCTACCAGTAAACCAAATATAGCACCTGATGCACCAACTATCCCGCTAAAAGGAGAATAAATTTCTTCCAGTTTATTGAAGCCGGGCTGGGCAAAATAAGGCCTGATATCGCCGTGAGGCACTGTAAATGTACCGATTACCTGATAAACTTCAAAGGCTTGCACCAGCATTTGTAGTGCTAATGCACCAATACCTGTAATAAAATAAAATTGTAGAAAACGCTTGGGCCCCATGGCATACTCCAGCGCCGGCCCCAAAGTAAACAAGGCGAACATATTAAAGAAAATATGCATCCAGCCTCCATGCATAAACATGTAGGTGATGATTTGCCAAGCCCTGAAAATAGGTGCATTAAAGTAATGTGCTGCCAGGTAAGGCTCAAAATTTAAGCCGGAATGCTGCAGAAACCAGTTACCCAAAAAAAATATAACATTAAGGATAAGTAGATTTTTAACAACCGGGGTAAGGTTGTCTAATGGGTTTTGCCTGTATGCGCTCATAGGTATGGGTAAACGGGCCTGGCCGTATCCAGGCCGGCAAGCCCATTATGCTTTTTATCTTAAGTCCTTAATTCAAACCATTATTTTTCAAACCTGTCGGCCAGTTCGTTTAAGGTAAACGTGCTGATAACGGGTTTGCCATTTAGTGCGAGGTTAGGCATCTGGCAGGCAAAAAGCTGGTCGATGAGTAAATTCATCTCTTCGAGGCTTAACCGGGTGCCTGCTTTGGTAGCAGCATTTCGGGCCAGCGTACGTGCTAACGTGTCGCGCTTATCTAACTTTAATATAGCCAGATTGTTTTTAAATCCCTCCAGCAAATGCTCCAATAATTGATGCTCGCTCCCCTGGTTAACATCGGCCGGAATGCCATCAACCACCACCGTATTTTTCCCAAATTCGCGAATGTCAAAACCAAGCGCTTTAATGTCCGGAAGTAATTCTTTGAGCAGTGCAAAGTCGCTGCCGTTTAATGTAACCGTTTGTGGGAATAAGCTTTGCTGGCTGGTACCCGAATGGTTTTGCAATTGCTGCAAAAAACGTTCATATAATATACGCTCGTGTGCTGCCTGCTGGTTAATAAGCATAAAGCCCGATTTAATCTGCGAAAGTATGTACCGGTTATGAATTTGAAACAGCTGCCTCTCGCTGGGTTTGCTTACAGCTTCGCTGTTTACCTCAAAACTATGGTCGGGCAGTATTTCGGTTTGATGCTGTTCTTTTTCCTGTTTACTTATTTCATATAAGGTTTCCCAGTTTTGCGGTATACCGGCTTTATATGGGTTGTTAAACTCCTGGTAACTGCTGCTTTGCCTTACGACAGGCTTTTTTTCGTCGGTATCAAACGGATTAAAATTCGGGTTAAAGGTGATGCCCGGCGGGGTAATTTGCTCCAGAGGCTTGTGGGTAATCAGATGTTCTATGCTGTTTTCCTGGTCAAAATCAAGCGTAGGTGTAATGTTGTAACGACCCAGTGAACGTTTTACAGCCGACCGGATGATGGCGTAAATCGCCTTTTCGTCCTGGTATTTGATTTCTGTTTTGGTAGGATGTACATTGATGTCAATTTTGCTCGGATCAATATCAATAAACAATACATACAATGGGTAAGTATCTTCGGGCAGTAATTCCTCAAAAGCCGTCATTACTGCATGGTTCAGGTAATTGTCGCGTATAAAACGGTTGTTTACAAAAAAGAACTGCTCGCCGCGGGTACGCTTGGCAAACTCGGGTTTGCCCACAAAGCCACGCAGTTTAATAATAGTCGTATCTTCTTCAACCGGAACCAAACGTTGGTTGTAGCTGTTGCCAAACAGATGCATAATACGTTGCTTTAGCTGCGCAGCAGGCAAGTGGTAAACTTCCTGCCCCTCATGATGCATCGTAAAAAATATTTGCGGATGGGCAAGCGCCACGCGCTGAAACTCATCAATAATATGGCGAAGCTCAACCGGGTTGCTTTTTAAAAAGTTACGCCGGGCAGGAGTGTTATAAAAAAGGTTTTTAACCGATATAGATGTGCCGCCGCTGGTAGCACAGGCATCCTGGCTGATTACTTCTGAGCCTTCGATGCAAATGCAGGTGCCCAGTTCGTCCTCGTGCCGCCGGGTTTTCATCTCCACCTGGGCAATAGCCGCAATAGATGCCATGGCTTCGCCTCTAAAACCCATAGTGCGTATGGCAAATAAATCGTCGGCTTTACGGATCTTGGAGGTAGCATGGCGCTCAAAACACATCCGCGCATCAGTAATGCTCATACCGCAGCCATTATCAATCACCTGGATAAGTGCTTTGCCGGCATCTTTTAAAATAAGCTGGATTTTATCTGCGCCGGAATCGATAGCATTTTCCACCAGTTCTTTTACCGCCGAGGCCGGCCGTTGCACTACTTCGCCTGCGGCAATCTGGTTGGCTACGGCATCCGGTAAAAGCTGAATAATATCTGACATCAAAAAAATCCCTCCAATTTCAGGGCCTAAATTAAAAATTTGCCGGCATAACTTTACCTTTGAAACGTTGTATATATAAATCCCCGCTTAATCCTCCCAGAGCAAGGGGTTTTTATAATCAGGTTATAGTAGGCTGCTTTTTTAGCGGCGGGGAGGTATAAGATGCAGTTATGAGAAAAATATGGCCCGTGCTTTTACTGGCACTTTTTACGGCTTGTAAGCAAAAAGAATATAATGCCGACTTGCTGATTAAAAACGCCGTTGTTTACACGGTTGACAGTAGTTTTACCAAGGCACAGGCTTTTGTAGTAAACGCCGGTAAAATAGTAGCCGTTGGTAAAGCCGATAGTTTAGAAAAAATATATACCGCACGTGAGACAGTTGATGCGCAAGGCAAAGCTGTTTATCCGGGCTTTATTGATGCGCATACTCACTTTTACCGTTATGGCTTAGGCTTACAAGAGGTAAACCTGGAAAACACTAAAAGTTGGGACGAGATTATCGACTCGGTGCAAGCCTATGCCGGACGCTCTGAAGAAGGCTGGATTATTGGCCGTGGCTGGGATCAAAACGACTGGGCAAAAAAGCAGTTTCCGGATAAAGCTAAACTGGACTCGCTCTTTCCGGTAAGACCAGTGGTATTAAACCGGGTAGATGGCCATGCTGTAATTGCCAACCAGGCCGCCCTGAATATTGCGGGTATTAAAGCCGGGCAAAAAATTGAAGGCGGACAAATTCAAACGGTTAACAATAAACTTACCGGTATATTGGTAGATAATGCAGTTGACCTGGTTACCCATAAAATACCACAACCTAATGATGCACAAGTACAGGCAGCTTTGTTGGATGCACAACGCAACTGCTTTGCGGTAGGCTTAACCACGGTAGATGATTGCGGTCTGGATTATCCGATGATTAATACCATTAACGAACTGCAGCATAAAAAAGCGTTAAAGATGCGCATGTACGTGATGCTGTCTGATAATGAAGAGAACATTAAATACCTGTTTAATCGTGGGGCTTACAAAACACCGGGCCTAAATGTCAGGTCATTTAAAGTATATGCCGATGGTGCATTAGGCTCAAGAGGGGCTTGTTTATTACATGATTACAGTGACCAAAAAGGCTGGAAAGGCTTTTTACTGAGCAGTCAAAAGCATTTTGAGGAGGTGGCTCAGCGCATTGCATCTAAAGGCTTCCAGATGTGTACCCATGCCATCGGCGATTCGGCTAATCGGGTAATCTTGAAAATATATGCTGGCGTTTTGCAAGGCAAAAACGACCGCCGGTGGCGTATTGAACATGCGCAGGTGATTGATACCGCCGACTTTAAATATTTTGGCCAAAATAATGTCGTGCCTTCCGTACAGCCTACTCATGCTACCTCAGATATGTCGTGGGCCGGCGAGCGTTTGGGGGCACAGCGTTTAAAAACATCCTACGCGTATAAGCAATTGCTGCAACAAAACGGCTGGCTGCCTTTGGGTACCGATTTCCCGGTAGAAAATATCAACCCGCTGTATACCTTTTACGCTGCTACCGAACGTAAAGATTTGAAAGGGTTTCCGGCTAACGGCTTCCAGATGGAAAATGCCTTAAAAAGAATCGAAGCATTACGTGGTATGACCATTTGGGCAGCACGTGCTAATTTTGAGGAGAAAGAAAAAGGAAGTATCGAGGTAGGTAAATATGCAGACTTTGTTATCCTCGACCAGGATTTGATGAAGGCCAAAGGTGCCAACCTGCCGCATATCAAAGTGTTAAAGACCTATGTAAACGGCGAAAAGGTGTATGAAAAAAAGTAAGTACGGTTGGTTTACCGTTGTTATATCGGGTTTTATATTATTAAGTACGGCTTGCGCACAGCAGCCCCCATTGCTCACCTTACCTGCCGGCCCGGCCTACGTTACTGAAGAAGCACTGACAGAACAGTCGACTGTGCTGTTAAATAACGAACAAAACCTGGTTCCGTTGCAGGATTTGGATAAGAGCACTGTAGCAAGCGTTAGGTTTACCAATGCCTACGCACCGGTGTTTGACAGTTTACTGAACAAATACACGCATGTGCAAACCTTTAACGGGTTAACTTATAAATCGATTGATAAGCTGACGGATGATCTGAAGCTTTATAATACCATCGTATTACAGCTTACCGATATTGATTTAAACAATACTCAACTGATCAATTTTATTACCATGAATGATAAGCTTAAAAAGCTGGTGGTAGTTTATTGGGGAAGCGGTATTGCTTTAAGTAAACTGGATGCCGTAACTACACCGGTTATCTGGTGTTCACGTATCTCGGCGGTGGCAGCGGCTTATGCAGCACAGGCTGTTTTTGGCGGCGTTGCTATTACGCATAAACTTCAAAAAGGTGTTTCATCAAAATACACTTTGGGCTCTGGCTTTCTTACAGCTAAAACCCGTTTACAATATACTGTCCCCGAGGCAGCAGGCATAAAAGCCGACAATTTATCAGCTATTGATATTATTGCCCGCGAAGCAGTTAACGATCAGGCTACCCCCGGTTTTGTAGTGTTGGTAGCTAAAGATGGTAAAGTGATTTTTAATAAGGCTTATGGCTATCATACTTATGATAAAACGCAGCCCGATAAAATAACTGATATTTTTGATATTGCTTCGGTAACCAAAATATCTGCCACTACTATGGAGGTGATGAAGCTGGTAGAACAAAATAAGCTCAACCTCGACTCTACCGTGGGCAGTTATGTGGCATTAGCCCGTAATACCAATAAGAACAATATTAAGGTACGCGACCTGATGCTGCACCAGGCCGGACTAATTCCTTACATTCCGTTTTACGAGCGTATTAAAGTTGGCGATCATAGTTCTGATTCGTCTGCTGCTTATCCTACTAAAGTAGCCGATGGGTATTATATGCGTAAAGACTATTTTAAGGATGTAATGTGGCCGCAAATGCTTAACTCGCCGCTACGTGCCCGCGGGGTATACGTTTACAGCGACTTGAGCATGTATTTTATGAAAGAAGTTGTAGAAACTGTAACGGCCACGCCGCTCAACACTTACGTGCAGGATAACTTCTATAATCCGCTGGGCATGCAAACTGCCGGTTTTTTACCTCGTAACCGTTTCAGCAAAGACCAAATCATCCCTACCGAAAACGATACTTATTTCAGGCATACGCTACTAACAGGTTATGTGCACGATCAGGGCGCAGCCATGGTAGGCGGCGTTTCGGGCCATGCCGGTTTGTTTGCCTCGGCTAATGATCTGGGCATCCTGTTCCAGATGATGCTGAACAAAGGTACGTATGGCGGCATCCAGTATTTTAAACCCGAAACCGTACAAGAGTTCACAGCCAAGCAATCGGCTGTAAGTCGTCGTGGTTTAGGTTTCGACCGTTGGGATCCGGTTTTGAGCAAGCATTACCCGTCGGCCCTGGCGTCACCGCAAACATATGGGCATACGGGTTATACCGGCACCTGCATTTGGGTAGACCCGCAATATAATCTGGTTTATATATTTTTGTCAAACAGGGTATACCCTAAAGACTCGCAATTACTAGTAAGCCGTCGTATCCGCCCGCGTATCCAGGATGTGGTTTACGAGGCCATTGCCAAAGGCTTGCAGCCATAATTTTACAGTTTAAGATTAGTTTGGTTTATATGGTTGCATATTAGTAACTTACAGATGTTATCAGCCTGTAAAATCTTATGCAAAGCTTAAATATACCCCAAGGCCATCAGCAGGTGATGCCTTACCTTATTGTAAAAAATGCCGCCGGCTTTTTCCATTTTATGCAAGCGGTTTTTGGCGCTACCGAAAAAATGAAGGTTATGCGCGATGAGTATACTATTATACACGCCGAAATGGAACTGGGCAGCAGCATCATTATGTTTACCGATGCTACCAACGAGTTTCCGGTGCAAACAGCTGGTTTGTTTATTTATGTTGACGACTGCGACGCTGTTTATTTGAAAGCGCTTGGCCTGCAAGCAAAAAGCATTATGCCACCCGCCAATCAAGATTACGGTCGCAGTGCAGGCATTTCAGATCCTTACGGCAATACGTGGTGGGTAACCTCGGTTAAATAAAGTATGAAGTTTTAGTTTATCGCATAAACCAGTGGAGGTAACCGCAACTGCTGCATGCAAAACAGGTTGCTGTGGCGTCTGTCCATTCTAAATTGAACATGGTTCGTGCTGGGCTCTGCAACTGCTCTTTACGGGTGTAAAAGCTTTCGTTTTTGCAAAACATGCAAACTAATTTAATACCGTCAATTTCGTATTGCTTAGGTTTTTCGGCCGAAAATAGTCCCATAGGTGTTTGTTTGTGACAGGTACAATATAGTGTTATTTTACAGCTTTGTAATATTTATGATAGAGAGTAGATAAAGGCACTGTTGCGTCGCTAAACTTTACACGGGTTTAACACATTTGCCGCAAAATGCTGTTAAACTTGCTGGCGTGAAACCACCGCAATGTTTGGTAGCTTCATTCAAACTTAAATCTAATTCATTTACATGAAAATTGGCATAGTTTGCTATCCAACCTTTGGGGGTAGCGGTGTTGTAGCTACCGAATTGGGCAAAGGCCTGGCCGATCGCGGTCACCAGGTGCATTTTGTGACCTATAACCAACCGGTACGCCTCGATTTTTTTTCCGAAAACTTATTTTACCATGAGGTTGCCGTAAGCAAATACCCTTTGTTTGAATACCCGCCTTATGAGTTGGCGTTGGCCAGCCGCCTGGTTGATGTGGTAAGGTTTGAAAAGCTGGACGTATTGCACGTACATTATGCCATCCCTCATGCTTCTGCGGCTTTTATGGCCAAGCAAATCCTGGCTACTTACGGCATTCATATCCCGGTTATTACTACGCTGCATGGTACTGATATTACTTTAGTGGGTAATGACCGTACTTATAAGCCCGTGGTTACCTTTTCAATTAATCAAAGTGATGGGGTAACGTCTGTTTCTGAACATTTAAAAAAGGATACTTACCGCTATTTCGAAATCACAAAAGATATTAAGGTAATTACCAATTTTATCGATCTGAGCCGGTTTAACCATACACCTAAAGAGCATTTTAAAAAGGCCATTGCGCCTGAAGGCGAAAAAATTCTGGTACACACTTCTAACTTCAGACGGGTAAAACGTACACCCGATGTGATCCGGATTTTTGCTAAAGTGAATGAACGAATTCCTTCAAAACTATTAATGGTGGGTGATGGGCAGGACCGGCCGGAGTGTGAACAATTGGCGCGTGACCTGAGTGTGAGCCATAACGTACGCTTTTTGGGCAAGCAGGATGCGGTAGAAGAAATTATGTCGGTATCCGATTTGTTTTTGATGCCGTCGCAGTCAGAAAGTTTTGGTTTGGCAGCATTAGAGGCCATGGCCTGCCGTGTGCCCGTCATCAGCAGTAATGCCGGCGGATTGCCCGAACTGAATGTAGAAGGCTACACCGGTTTTTTGCGTGATGTAACCGACTTAGATGGTATGGCCGACCAGGCCGTTTATATTTTAGAGGACGAAGATCGCCTGAATACATTTAAGGAGAATGCGCTTAATCATGCACGTAAGTTTGACTTAGCCACTATTTTGCCGCAATACGAGAGTTTTTATATGGATGTGATTGCCAAAAGCAATCTGTTTAACACGATAGACTGATACTCAAAACAAGTACTGCAAACAAGCTTGGCAGGATTTATGTTTACGGGTAACAACATCTATACTTAACATATGAAACGAATTTTGGAGATTATTGCGATGGCCGTAGTTATTGGCCTCACTGTGGTGGGTTGTTCAACCCAAAATGCTGCTACCGGTGTATCTAATGTTGGCCGTGGTAAATTTACCGGCACCTGGACGTTAAACAATGTAAGCTACGACGGGCTGGTAGAAAGTGCAGTATCCAATGTATTTGACCAAGCTAAACCCTCTGCATTTGTAGGCAGTACCTGGAAGTTAACTAACAGCGGTAACGGTATTTATACTTTAACTAACGGAACATCACAAACTATTTACTGGTCGGTTAACAACGCTGATGCTAACGGACAAATGTTTCAGTTTAAAAAGATTTATGAGGGCGATAAGGCCAAAAATGTACAGCAAGGCTACCAACTAATGGTAAGCAGCAACGATGGAAACAATATGATCCTGAAATCGCCGGTAAACATAGGTAGCGGCACTGGGTATGTTGTTTACTCCTTCAGTAAACAATAATTAAACCTGTGATTTGGCAATCAGAAGTTATTGCCAAGTGCCAGAATAATAAAGCTAATTAAAAAGGGCTGTATCATTATGCATGATATAGCCCTTTTTAATTAATGTTATTTTTGAATAATACTATCACTGTTAATTTCTGCAATACCGGGGTTTAAAAAATCTTTTTACCGGATATAAATATAACTATGCTTAAGAAGATGCACATTGTGGCAACGCGGTAATGTATCCGGTGCCAAACATTAATAATGGACTTTAATCAATATTCAGGGTAATAACTTTAGCCAACGTCATTGTCAACAATAAGCAGCCGGTGCAAAATGTTAAGTATTCAATTAGGAGGTAGGAGCGAATACCATTTTCGTGATGCTTGTTTAGTTACTTAATAATGGCAGTTGCTATTAGCGCCGGGCTTAGTATAGGAGTTTTGCTTGTTACCTTTACTGCAGCGCTTTTAGTTATCATGGGAAAGTGAAATTGAACAATATGGGGTTGGTTAAAGGTATTACATTGCTATAATTTGGGCTCCAAGTTTATGTTTGCTGCATTTACTTTTGCTCTTGCTTACAAGTACTAACAAGCTCCAGGAAATTAATATTCAAAAATTTAAAACAATGTTTTTTTATTCCTGAAAATTTCCTATTATTGCAGTCCGATTTTTAGGGGCTAAAAATCGCATTAAGAGCTTAAAATCATGGATTTAGTAAAATTTGTTGAAGAGCAGTCAGTTGAAAAAAAGCAAGTTCCTGAATTTAAATCAGGCGACACTGTAACTGTACACTATAAAATCAGAGAAGGTAACAAAGAGCGTGTGCAGCTATACCAAGGTGTAGTTATTCAACGTAACAGCGCTGGCAGCACTGAAACCTTTACCGTACGTAAAGTATCTAACGGTATTGGTGTTGAGCGTATTTTTCCTGTTAACTCTCCAAACATTGACAAAATTGAGGTAAACAGCCGCGGTAAAGTACGTCGTGCAAAATTATTCTATCTGCGCGAACTTACCGGTAAAGCTGCTCGTATCAAATCAAAACGCGTTTAAGTTTTAGCTGGTACTTGCCTTAAGGTATTATATAAATCCCGGTAACTGATAAGGTACCGGGATTTTTGTGCTTAATATTTAGTGCTCGTATTTTCGTTTCAGCCAACCCTCAGGCACGGGTATAATACAAATATTCATGGATTTACCATCGGCAGAAAGCATGGCCGACTGTATTTCGATGCGGGTTCCGTCGGGACTAAATGTAGGGTGCGGATGATCGGCCGCTGTTGCTTTATGCCCGGTCGAGAGCATGATCATTTCGCGGGTATGCCGGTCAATGAGATAGATACTACGCGAAAAATCGTCGCCAACAGCCCAGCGTCCGTCTTTTGATCCGCCTACATGCCATAAGCCGCTGCCGCTTGGTGTTTGTCCGGCAATGGTCATCTCGCGGGTACGTAAATTAACAATACCCAATCCGGTTGGCTTTTCGCGGGTGCCTGATGGTCCCCAGTCACTTTCCTGGCCGGGATTAGCACCTCCAACCGCCGTACCGGGAAGGACATTGCCCTCTGTACCTGGTATTTTACGGTGGCCCATTATAGCAATAGCTACTTCGTCGGGGGTAATAACGGCCTCGTGCGTTACCCATTCGTAAGGTGCTTCCGGGTATAACGGCCGCAAGCCGGTACCATCGGCTTTTACTGTCCAGGTGCGTTGTGGCGATTTACCACCGGTTTCCCAGCAAAAAATAATCTCACTAGGTACCCAGGGGTTTACTTGGATGTGCCCGATTTGGAACGGTACAGATATAATGTATTGAATATGGCCTGTTTTTATATCCATACTGGCTAAGCCATTGGGGCCTGCACCCATATTACGCGGACCAAAAGAGCCTTCTATTTTGGTACCGGCGGCTAAATGTTTACCCGCTTCGGTTTTACCTACATGAAAGTATACTCTATCTTCATCTGCATCCAATGCCATATCGCCGCCGGCACCCATTTCGGCAGGGATGGTGCCACATATGCGCTGATAAACGTTGGCAGGCTGCATTTTGCCCTGTTTGCTGTCAGTAAGTACTTTATTTAAATCAACCTCTATTATTTGTAATGCATTGCTGCCTTTGGGCGCATCGGCAGCTCCGGCATTACGCATTAAATATAGTTTCATGCTTTTACGCGCCAGATTAAGCATGCCGGTATAGCCTCCTTCGGTAAGTTGCACTATATCGCCCGACTTTTCGTTTACCGCCAAAGCCTCATTTTTGGCGCGGTTGGATCTAAATACCAACCACTGGTTATCAGCCGTCCACTGCGGATGCGTTTGATATATTTTACTGTCGCCTGCCGGTGTGCTGGTTAAAAAAGTAAGAACTGTACCTGTTACCGGGTCTTTAACTATCTTTCGTTCAGACGGGAAACGTTTGCCTATCTGTGCCTGAGCAGACATTGCAGCACAGGCTGCTATCCAAAGCAAATGGTATTTTAATTTCATAATTTATTTGCAGACACTGATAAACACTTTATCAAATAAAATGCAGGTGCCATAAAGGTGTTAATGAGTAATAATTGGTATAACTAAGCTACAATTAAAATATCCTCGATGTTATATATACAGGATGGAGCAGGTAGCTTATGCATTAAATTATGAATCTATTTGATTTTAAATATCAATTGTTTAAAATTGCGTAATTAACTACGTAAATAGCTATGGATATATATAACAAAATGGGAAAGATGGCTTTGGGAAGTCGTTTGAGGAGGTTAAGTGAAACATTGACCGAGCAGGCAGGCCAGGTTTATCAGCTTTATAATATTGATATGCAACCTAAATGGTTCCCGGTTTTTTATGCTTTGTCTACTGGAGAAACAAAGTCTATCGTGCAGCTTGCCCGCGAAATAGGGCAGTCACATCCATCGGTAAGCATTTTGGTTAAAGAGATGTTAAAAGCTGGCTTGATACAAAACAGCAGTAATAGTAATGACGGGCGTAAAAGCAACGTGCAATTATCTGACTGGGGGGTGAAAATTAATGAGCGTATACAGGTGCAATATGCTGATGTTAATGCCGCCGTGGAGAAAGCCATTGGAGAAACACAGCACGATATATGGCGGGCTATTGAAGAATGGGAGTTTTTATTAGAGCAAAAAGATTTATTAAAGCGTGTGGAACAAGAAAAAAAGTTACGGGAAAGCCGCGATGTGGAGATTGTAGATTATCAGCCGAAATATAAACAGGCTTTTAAGGATTTAAATGAAGAATGGATTACCACTCATTTTAAAATGGAAGAATCAGATTACAAGGCATTGGATCATCCCGAAGAATATATTTTAAATAAGGGTGGTTATATTTTGATGGCCTTGTATCATGATGAACCGGTGGGTACATGTGCCCTTATTAAAATGGAAAATCATACTTTTGAGTTAGCTAAAATGGCCGTATCACCAAAAGCTAAAGGTAAGGGCATTGGGTTGCTTTTAGGCAACGCTGCTATTAACACAGCACGGCAAGCAGGAGCCAAACAGTTGTACTTAGAAAGTAACACTGTATTAAAGCCGGCCATTAACCTCTACCATAAATTAGGCTTTACCAAAATAATAGGTGTTCCATCACCTTACGAACGTTGCAACATTCAAATGAGCTTAAAATTATAGGGTTTAAGTCGATAATTAAGCTTACTACAAGTACAGATTATTGCAGACAACTAAGTTATAGTAAAATACGATAAGTTTTAGCTGTAAACGGCTGTAGTAAAACAAATTGAAACTATTTAGGCTTCTTACATAAATTTGAAGATGCCCAAATGGTTAAAAGTGCTGCTCAAAGTAGTAGCCGCTATATTTCTGTTATTTATTCTGCTTTCGGTAGGTTTATTTATATACGTTAACACTCATAAAGAAAAGGTGCTGACGCTGATAACGGGTACCCTAAATAAAAACCTGGATGGCAAGCTGGCTATTGGCGATATGGAAACTACATTTTTTAAGGGCTTTCCAGGTATATCCGTATCTCTTAAAAACGTATCCATTCGCGATAAGCGCTGGAATGAGCATCGTCATACGCTGCTGGATGCTAAAGATTTTGATGTATCCATAAATACAGCTGCGTTATTGCGTGGTGCTATACGCATTAGTAATATTGAAATAAGTAATGCTGTTATTGATTTATATAAAGACAGCACAGGGTACAGTAATACCTCGGTATTTAAAAAGAAGAATAAACAGCCTGAAAATAAAAGTGAAGAGAAAGATGATGGCGGCAGTTCTGCCGAGTTTGGTCAGTTTTCGTTGAGTAAGGTAAGCTTTGCTGTCAATAATCAGAAAAGCAGTAAGCTGTTTCAGTTTTACATTAACCGGCTAGACGGTAAAATGAATTATCCGGACTCGGGTTGGCGGGCCGATTTAAATTTAAACGTGCTGGCTAAAAGTTTGGCATTCAATACTCAAAAAGGTAGTTTTATTAAAGACAAGGTTATTAGCGGGCAAATGATTGCCGGTTATAATGAAAGTACAGCAAAAATTAATGTTACCTCAAAAGGGTTAAATATTGGCGATGATCCTTTTCAGATTAATGCCTTGTTTGATACCGGTAAAAAAGAAACGCTGTTTGATATCAATATAGTCGCTAACCAGATAACCTGGCGCAATGCCTCGGCGTTGCTGGCCGCTAATATTACCAAAACACTTAATATGTTTAATTTGGGAAAGCCGATAGATATCAGGGCTCAAATTAAAGGTAGTTTAGGCGGAGGCGACCCTTACCTGCATGTTATAGGAGATATAAAGAACAATAAATTAATTATACCTGGGGCGGTTATTGATAGCTGCAGTTTTGCGGCCGAGTTTTCTAACCATGTAGCAGCCGATAAGGGGTATGATGATGCCAACTCAGCTATCCGATTGTTTAAGTTTACCGGCCGTTATAATCATGTGCCGTTTCTGATTGATACAGGAAGCATCCTCAATTTAGAGAAACCCATTGCTACCGGTAATTTTGATGCACATTTTCCACTGGCTAACCTAAATTATATGCTCAGCGATATTGCTAAGTTTACGGGCGGCACTGCTGATGCTAAACTACGCTACAAGGCAGATGTAATTAACCTGAAGCTGAATAAGCCGGTAATTGCTGGTGTTATTAACTTTAAAAATGCCAGCGCAGTGTACCTGCCACGTAATCTTCCTTTTAAAAATACCTCACTATCACTCAACTTTGTAAAGGATGATTTAATTTTGAACAACATTAAGCTGCAAAGCGGGCGAAGCGTAGTGATGATGGAAGGCCGTGTTAACAACTTCCTGAATTTATATTATGATGCACCCGAAAAAATACTCCTCACCTGGAAAATTAACAGTCCTGAATTACGGCTGGCTGAATTTTTAGGTTTTTTATCAGCTCGTAAACAGGTAAGCAAGCGCCCCGAGGCACACCGAACTAATGCTGCAGGCAATAGTCCGAATGTGATTGACCAGTTGGGTACCGTACTTAATAAAGGCAATGCACAGATGCACTTAACCGTTGCCAAAGTTTACTACCGTAAATTTTTAGCTACCGATTTAAATGCCGATTTGCTGACTACCAGCGATGGCGTAATTTTGAAAGATGTACGCCTTAAAAATGCAGGCGGCTATATGAATTTAAACGGGCGCTTAACCCAGGGTAGTGGTAGCACGAACCGGTTTGATTTAAACACCACTGTAGTTAATGTGAACATGCAGGAATTTTTTAAGTCGTTTGATAATTTTGGTTTGCAATCGCTCACTTACAAAAATCTGCAGGGCTTTTTATCGGCTAAAGCTAAAATTACAGGCGGCGTTACAGATGCCGGTGATCTGTCGCCACGCTCGGTACATGGCATTGTAGATGTAAGTTTGAGGCAGGCCTCACTGTTAAATTTTGATCCGTTGATTAGTGTAGGCAAGTTTGCTTTTCCGTTCCGCGATTTAAAAAACATACAAATTCCTAAGCTGGATGCCCGGTTTAATTTAGAAGGTGAAAAGGTAATTATTAATCCCATGAAAATAAGCTCAAGCGTGTTGAATGCTGATGTGGCGGGTGTTTATGGCTTTACCCGCGGCACCAGTATTGCTTTAGATGTGCCTTTACGAAACCCTAAAAAAGACGAGGATATTACCGATAAAGCAGAACTGGAGAAACGGCGATTTAGAGGTATTGTGCTGCACTTATTAGCCCGCCAGGATGAAGACGGCAAGCTAAAAGTAGGCTGGAACAAAAATCACAAATAATTTATTGCGCTTGCTCGTTTAAAAATTGCATTACCTGCTCCTCTGTACCAGTGTATGGGCCGGGAGCTGCAATTTTTAAACTGGCTATAGCAGCTGCAAACTTGCCCGACGTACTTACATCTTTCCCCTGGTTGCGCTGGTACAAGTAGCCGGCCATATAGGTATCGCCGCAGCCTGTAGCATCGGTTATTGAGGTAGGCACGTATGCCGGTATTTCATGAAACTCGTCATTTATATAAATCAGCGAGCCTGCACTGCCTAAAGTAACCACCACTTCTTGTACACCCCATTCTGCCAGTTGGCGCGCACCGTCACGGATATCATTAATGCCGGTAAGCACTTCCGATTCAAATTCGTTTACTTTTAAAATGCTGATATGCGGTAGCGCAGCCAGCTTTTCGGGCCAGTCAATGGCGTGTACCTGGTAATCGCGTACTTCGCGCAGGTAACCTTGTGCATCTAATGATACCTTGCCCTTGGTGGCCAGGTACTGGATAAGGTCTAAAGGCATATCATCGGCCAGCAGCGGGCCAAGGTGAAAAATACGCGCCTCAACATCAGCAAATTGCGCGGTACCAAATGGCTCCGCTTTTTGAAGTACACGCTGGGTACGGTGGTCCTGGTTTTGTGCGTAGATGTTTTCAAAGTATACCGAGTGCTCACTTGGTAAGGTGGTGACTTTTACACCTTTTTGCTTAAGCTCATCTACCACAGATAACTCACTCTGGCCAACCGCCGTTACCAACCCAAGATTCACAGGCATTTGATGCAAGGCATTGGCGAAATAAAAAGCAGTGCCTCCGGCCAGGTAATGCTCGCCCGAAGAATTAACTACCCTATCCTTTGTAATATGACCAATGCAACAAATATCAAACATGATGAACTTAAGCGTGAATAAATAAACTGTAAATATACTTTTAAGGCGCAAAGTAACTGCTATTACTTCAAATTTGATAACGGCATTTAAATAGTGACAAAAAAATGTACCAGGAATCCTTTACAGATGATAAATCTTTAAGGTTCTTCATTAATCTATAAAATTATGCGTCAGTTAAAATTACCGGGTAGCAAATTCTAAAGGAAGATATTATACACTTAAGAAACAGGCATGGAAACCAATAAAAATGGGAATATTTTTAGCGGCATGATTTAGATCTAAAAATGATTGTGCCAGTGCTTAAAACAAGCTCAATTATTGATAAAAGTTATATTTCGTAAAAAGGATCATAATTGCAATTCAAATTGCTAATTTTGTTAGTAATTTGAATTTGATTTTTATTAGTATAGTCTATTTAATGTTTATGGCATGCTTTGAATATTTGTTGGTATTGTCACCTGAAGATCGCCTCAAAAAGAAGATTTTCGAATTTAAAAATAAGTTTACTATTGATTATAAATGCGCTCTTGCTTCCAACTTGATTCCTCACATTACATTGTCTCAATTTGTGTTGCGAGAAAGTAATGAGATTGAATTGCGAAATATGCTTAGGTTATATGCAAGTACTATTGCAGCACTCAATGTAGATTTAAGAGGATTTGGAAGGTTCAATAAACAGACAATATTTTTAAAAGTATGCCAGCAACAGGAAATTATAAAGATTATAGTGGGTTTAAAATCTTTCATTAATAACGACACATATCCATCCAAATTTGTTCCAAACTTTTCGAGCAAGCCTCATGTGACTATTGCAAAACAAATGACGGAACGGCAGTTTGAGTGTGCTTGGAAAGATTTTAAAAGCGAATTTTTTTTTGATGGTTATTATGCAAAAGACATGTTATTATTAAGAAGAAATTTTGATGAAGAGCGGGTAAGGCATGAGGGTAGTTACAAAAAAGTTGAGTTGTTTAATTTTAAAATTGGCCCTTATTATGGTCGACAAACAGACTTATTTGATACCCTGCTATAGATTTTGAAATGTTATACTAAGTAGATAGATTAATATATTTGCGGCATGATAGCGCACCATGTATTATTTTGGCTAAAAGCCGATACCACCAACGAACAGAAACAAGCTTTCCGTGAGGGCTTACAAAGCTTGGAAAGTATAGAAGTGATAAAAAATCTCCATATAGGTACACCGGCACCAATTGAACGTGCTGTGGTAGATACTACTTATACATTTAGCCTGGTTGTATTTTTTGAAGATCTGGCAGCACACGACGTTTACCAGGTACACGAAATCCACAAAGCCTTCTTAGATCAGTTTAGAGAACTATTTGATAAAGTCGTTATTTACGATGCTCAATAATTAGCTATGTTTAATTTGGGGGAAGAAGTATGATAAGCAATTGCATTTCTTCCCCCGGATTTAATTAGGTTGAACCAACTTAAGGTTTAAGTTAATTCAATCCAAGTGGGAGCGTGGTCGCTGGTTTTCTCCCAGCCACGTACCTGTTTATCAACACCGGCGGCGGCGAGCCGGCCACTTAAAGCCGGGCTCAGCAAAAAATGGTCAATCCGTAAGCCGGCGTTCCGCCCGTAAGCGTTTCTAAAATAGTCCCAAAAAGTATAAATCGTTTCATCCGGATATAAACTGCGTAGGGCATCCGTCCAGCCCTGGCCTGTCAGTTTCTCGAAAGCCGCCCGGGTTTCAGGTCTGAACAAAGCATCCTCCAGCCAACGTTCTGGCTTGTATACATCTTGTTCTGCTGGTATCATATTATAATCGCCGGCTAATACTACCGGCAAGTTTTTGGATAATAAATTGGCGGCATGAGCAGTAAGCCGTTCCATCCATTGCAGTTTGTAATCAAACTTGGGTCCGGGCGCAGGGTTGCCATTTGGCAAATACAGGCAGCCAATCACTATGTCATTTATAATGGCCTCTAAATACCGGCTTTGTTCATCATCTGGGTCGCCGGGTAAAGCGCGGGTTACTTCTGTAATTTCGGCATTCCGCGCTAAAATCGCCACGCCGTTCCAGCTTTTTTGCCCATGCCATACAGCTTGGTAGCCCGCGGCTTGTATGGCTTCTAACGGAAATTTTTCTTGCGGAGCTTTTAGTTCCTGCAGGCATACCACGTCGGGTTGCGACTCATTTAGCCAGCGCAGTAATACCGGCAAACGGCTGTTTATGCTATTAACATTGTAGGTTGCTATTTTCATCATTATAAGGAGTAGGAAATGTACGGCATTATTTACAAAACATGCAACCATAAAATCAACTCATTCGTAATACTAAATGAGTGCTAATTGAAATTAAATTTTGTTTATTGTCGCTTTTGCCAATTAATATAAAATTTTAGTATAATTAGGCAAATAAACTATTGATACCCCTAAATAAAGTAGCGTATGATTTTTCAATTTGACGGACAAGAGTTTCTGGACAGATTCTCGACCAAGTATGCCAAACTTTCTAATTGTATTAAAACAGTAGTGTTACCCGATGGCCGTGTGGCACAAATGC
The DNA here is from genome assembly GCF_038806765.1 of Mucilaginibacter sp. CSA2-8R. Taxonomy (NCBI): domain Bacteria; kingdom Pseudomonadati; phylum Bacteroidota; class Sphingobacteriia; order Sphingobacteriales; family Sphingobacteriaceae; genus Mucilaginibacter; species Mucilaginibacter sp. CSA2-8R. The sequence goes on from NZ_CP152389.1 coordinate 671,602, forward strand.
AAATTACCATTACCACCAACGAGGATGATTTTTGCAACAAAGTAGGGCAAATGAGTGCCATTGTAGCCAAATCAGAAACTGATAGTCTATCAGACGAATGGTAGCTAAAGGGCTAATTTCTGTTACTCGTACATTCTCCCTAACATAAATGCCGTTTTTTAAGACGGCATTTATATTTTTACACAAATTCCGAAAATTGTTTCCGCCTTTGGCTAACCGAATTTTATTAGTCGACACCCGCTTTACCAAAACTTGATGCGCCCTGTACTTCTGTAAAAAATCAATTACTGGATGCTGCGTGATTTATTAATCTTATTTTCGAAGCACCCAAGCTTGTTAAATCATACCTGTTTAGCCGGTAATCTTTTACATCCAACCTATTACTGATGAAGAAATTTATACTTCTTGCGTTGCTTTTGCCATTGTTTAACTCAACATTTGCCATACAATCGCCGCAAAAACCGCTGATTGCACCTGGTACCTTGTCGTCCCATTCGGCTGCCCTGCTTTGGGATAAACCTGATGATTATCGCAACATCGTGCGGTACCATGTTATTTTGAACGGTAAAGAAGCAGGGGTATCTGTTAAATGCAATTACCTTTTTAATGCCTTACAGCCATCTAAGGTTTACACCTGTACCATTAAATCTGAGGATAAGGACGGAAAACTATCTGTAAACAGCACTATTGTTAAATTTACTACCAAAGCAACCGGAAAAATACTAAACGTAACAGATTTTGGAGCTAAAGGTGATGGTATAGTGTTAAATACTAAAGCCATTCAAAAGGCAATTGATGGTTGCCCTAAAGGTGGCACTGTATTAATACCGGAAGGAACCTTTTTAAGCGGCGCCCTTTACCTGAAAAGCTATATGACGTTGGAGATTGCCAAAAATGGGATACTTAAAGGCAGTGGCAATACAGATGACTACCTGCCTTTCTATAATAACCGATTTGAAGGTTGGGAAATGAAAACGTTTGCGAGCTTGCTGAATGCTGGTGTAATGAATAATAAAGGTGGTTTTTCGATTGAGCAATTGGGGATAAAAGGAGAAGGCGTCATCAGTGGGGGCGGTAGTGCTTTGGGCAAGCTTATGATTGACAAGCATGGCATGCGTAGCCGCGGGCGCTTAATTTGTTTGATGAATTGTCATGATGTTGAAATTGGAGGCTTGCAAATAAAAGATTCTCCCTGCTGGACTATCCATTATATCTACAGCAAAGGTATTACCTGTCATGACCTCAACATTGTAAGTACAGCGCGTAACGGAGATGGATTAGACCCGGATTCATCAGATGATAGTTATATTTTCAATTGCTCGTTTTCTACCGGTGATGATTGCATTGCTATAAAATCGGGTAAAAACCCGGAAGGTTTCACCATAGGTAAACCTACCCGCAATGTCAGAATAACCGATTGCGAGTTTACCCGCGGGCACGGTATTTCTATCGGCAGCGAAATGTCGGGCGGTGTAAGTGATGTATTGGTGCGCGATTGTAAGGCCGGCGCTTTATTACATGGTCTGCAGATAAAAGGTACTAAAGAACGCGGAGGTTATGTGAAAAATGTAACTGTAGCCGATTGCCAGTTGTTGCAGATTACCATCTTTTCGGCTGTAAACTACAATAACGATGGCGCCGCTGCTCCTGAACCGCCAATATTTGAAAATTATGTGTTCAGTAGTATCGACCTGTCAAAAGCCGGTATACAGGAGCCAGTCATTAATATCAACGGTTTTAAAGATGCGGCCCATAAACTTAAAGCAGTAAAGTTCAACCATATTATTTTACCGAAAGGGGCAAAAGTGCAAGTCAATGATGCTGAAAATGTAAAATTTACGGATGTAACAATGCTTGATGGCGGTAAACCACAATACACCATTAACAACAGTACCTATGTAGATTATTAAAACGCGATTGAGGTTAGTGTGAAAAATACACTAATATGGCATGTTTTTCATAGTGCATTTTTACTTTTGCAGAAACGCTAAAGCACGATGAAAAAAAGCCTTTTCCCATTAATGTTAGGTGGCTTAGGTATTGGTACTACCGAGTTTGTAATGATGGGATTGCTGCCCGACATAGCCCGCGATTTGCATATTACTATACCTGCGGCGGGGCATTTAATATCGGCGTATGCTTTGGGCGTAGTGGTAGGTGCGCCTTTACTGGTGATGATGAGCAGCAATTATCCGCCCAAAAAGATACTACTGGCGCTGATGCTCATTTTTACAGCGTTTAATACTTTTTCGGCTTTTGCACCTAGTCATTTAACGTTGCTGATGGCCCGCTTTTTTGCAGGTTTGCCACATGGGGCATTTTTTGGAGTAGGGTCGGTAGTGGCAAGCCGCCTGGCCGATAAAGGCAAACAGGCTCAGGCTATATCCATGATGTTTGCTGGCTTAACTATAGCCAATCTGGTCACGGTACCTTTGGGTACCTGGGTAGGGCATCACTTTTTATGGCGATACACGTTTGGCATTGTTGCCGCCATTGGTTTAATTACACTCGTCTTTTTAAAATTATGGTTGCCGGCACTGCCTGTAAATCGTACCGGCAATGCACGGTCTGAACTGCAGTTATTTAAAAGTACCGAAGCCTGGTTAATTATCTTAATTACGGCTATTGGTACCGGTGGCTTATTTGCCTGGATCAGTTACATTGCTCCGCTCATGACAGAGGTATCGCACTTTTCGAGCAACAGTGTATCCTGGATTTTAGTGCTTGCGGGTTTTGGTATGGTTGTAGGTAATGTGATTGGCGGCAAACTCGCCGATAGTTTTGAGCCCGTTAAAGCCTGTGCAGTCCTGCTGGTAGCAATGGCGGTCACGCTGCTGGCTATTTATTTCCTTTCGGGCAATCAAATCATTTCCTTATTGCTCACCTTTATTGCCGGGGCTTTATCTATTGCGCTGGCATCACCTATACAAATTTTGATGATTAACACTGCTAAGGGAGCCGAAATGCTTGGGGCCGCCGTTACCCAGGCGTCTTTTAACATTGGTAATGCGCTGGGCGCACTTTTTGGAGGCTTGCCCATAGCGGCAGGTTTAGGCTTTAACTGGCCTGCATTGGTAGGTGCGGTAATGGCATTGGCCGGTGTTTTAATTGCGTTAGTGCTGATTAAAAGGCCTAAACCGGCAATGTCAGACGTCATTAAAGATCGAGCATTAATGGCATAGAAATAAGAAAGCCGCTTATGAGAGCGGCTTTCTTATTTGGGTAATTTATATGGTAATAAATATCTAACCACTTTAGTTAAGATGTTCAATATTCAGCAGGTAATTGTTTCCATTTTGCACCAATAGGCAAAGACGTAAACCTTTTAGTTTGCATTCATGCTCTAATCAGCCAAGGTATTGTAGGGGGGAACAAGGTTTAATTGCAGATAGCCATTCTCTAACTTTTTCTGCTTACCCGCCTCATCTAATAGGATAGCAGTAAATTTTGCTTTAAGATTATAGCCACGCGATGCATTTAGTACAAAGTCAGTAACCTCAAAAATTGAATTTCTTTGAAAGCCCGGTGAAGCTACAATAGTCTTTAATCCGTTGTAGGCATTGTAAGATGTGCCTCCCGGTACCTCAATGGCAACACCATTTTGAGTGTTTTGCCATCCAAAATCTTCAACAACTGGGTGTTGTCCTGCCGTAAATAATTTAAGAACATTATTTAAGCCTGGCATTCCGGGAAGACCCCGTGTTGACTTCAGATACTTTTTTAAGAAGATAATGCAGATGCTTCCGTTTTTACCAGTCAAATAGTTTTTTTGATAATGCATTACAGAATCCGGGTTGCCTATAAGGGCATAACTAAAACTATTTACAACAAGTTTGCGGTTAGCGTCTTGGGAGCCAGTCTGGATATCATTTAGGCCCTGGCCGCTGGCCCAATAATTCTTACCATCTATGGTATAAGATACTGAATCGCGAAAAGCGGCTATAACAGGTTTGGTAGGTGGGTCAACTGTAGGGTCTGGATAATTGCTTTTTTTACATGATGTAAATGCTGTTAAAAGCGCAAAGGCAAAAATAAGGTTAAGGGTTTTCATTGATGAATTATTGTAATGGGTGATAAAGGATTAATCTACCCGTCAACAAAAGTACAAAATGTGCCGTCAAAAAAAATGCCTTAAGCTAATTAGCTTAAGGCATTAATGGTTTCGTGTAGTCCATAGGGGAATCGAACCCCTGTTGCCAGAATGAAAATCTGATGTCCTAACCCCTAGACGAATGGACCAAATATTGGTGAATTTAATTAAAGTAGTCCATAGGGGAATCGAACCCCTGTTTCCAGAATGAAAATCTGGCGTCCTAACCCCTAGACGAATAGACCAATTAATAGGTTAAAGTTATGGCTTTACAAATTAAACTTCTTTTATAGAAAGTTTGATTTTTGCCATGCTTTAAAGAACAAATCCCTTATTTTGGGACTGCAAAGATAGACGATAATCTGAATAATTAAAAAATATTTTATCAAAAATTTTCACTTTTTAGTGCTAAGTCAACTGCCAGCGTTTCCAAACAATTTCGGCTTAAAGTTATTCTACCAAAGTTACACCTCAAGTTTAACTTCTTAAGCATAAAAACATAATTTCCGTACCTATGAAAGCTCTTTGGAATAACCAGGTAATTGCCGAAAGCAACCAAACCATCGTTGTTGAAAATAATCACTATTTTCCAAAAGAAAGTGTAAAGGCCGAATTTTTAAAATCCTCTGACACTCACACTACTTGCCCTTGGAAAGGCTTGGCCTCTTACTACACGCTCGAAGTAGATGGGCAGCAAAATAAAGATGCTGCCTGGTATTATCCTGAACCAAAAGAGGCTGCCGCGCAAATTAAAAATTACGTGGCGTTTTGGAAAGGCGTTAAGGTAACAGAATAATGAAGCAATACGACGTAATTATTATCGGCTCGGGGCAGGCAGGTAGTCCGCTGGCTCGAAAAATGGCCAAGGCCGGTAAAAAAGTTGCTATTATAGAAAAGCGCCTGGTGGGTGGTACCTGTGTTAATGATGGGTGCACACCTACTAAAGCCATGGTAGCATCGGCCCGTGCTGCTTATTTGGCCGGGCGTTGCAATAATTTAGGGGTGCATATTGATGGTTATAGTGTTGATATGCCGCAGATTAAAAAGCGAAAAGATGCCATTGTAGAGCACTCCCGAAGCGGTAATCAAAAAAGCCTGGAAGAAGACCCGAACATCGATCTATTATTTGGCAAGGGAAGCTTTACCGGGCCTAAAACGGTGAAAGTTGAATTAAATGACGCAGGTGTTGAGGAACTAACGGCTGAACAAATTTTTATCAACGCCGGTTTGCAGCCTGTTATACCTCATATAGATGGCCTGCAGGATATTGATTATTTAACATCAACATCCATTCTGGAACTGGAGACAGTACCACAGCATATTTTAATTATTGGCGGCAATTATATCGGATTGGAGTTTGGACAGATGTTTAGGCGTTTCGGCAGTCAGATTACGTTACTCGAACGCGGCGAACGTATTATGAGCCACGAAGATGAAGATATAGCACACGAGATTAGTAATATCTTAGCAGAAGAAGGCATTGCTGTTCATGCAAAAACCCAGGCTACTAAGTTTGAAAAAGACCACCACGGGCGTATACTGGCTACATTAGATATTAACGGACGCACCGAGGTGCAGGAGTGTACCCATGTGTTAATTGCTGCCGGTCGGGAGCCGCAAACCAAAGCTCTAAACTTGCAGGCCGCAGGGATTGAAACAAATGAGAAAGGCTTTGTTAAAGTAAATAACAAATTGGAGACTAATGTGCCGGGCATCTATGCGCTTGGTGACATCAATGGCGGACCTGCATTTACCCATATTGCCTATAATGATTTTACGATTGTGTGGCGTAATTTACTGCAAGGGCAACATTTAACTACCGATGACCGCCCGTTGCCTTACTGCATGTTTACCGACCCGCAGTTGGGGCGCATTGGTATAACCGAGGCAGAGGCCAAAAATCAGGGCGTCAATTACAAAGTAGCTGTGCTTAAAATGGAGTCAGTAGCCCGAGCAGTAGAGGTAGGCGAAACCCGTGGTTTGATGAAAGCCGTGGTAGATGCCGACACCAAGCAGATATTGGGTGCTGCTATTTTGGGCGAAGAAGGCGGCGAGATTATGTCGGTGCTGCAAATGGCTATGCAGGGCGGCATTACTTATGATCGTATTCGTTATTGCGTATTTGCGCATCCAACTTACACCGAGTCGCTTAATAATCTTTTTATGAAACTGGATGAATAATTTATAACCGGCAACGTTTAAACCGGTTGTAAACCATAGCTATTCCTTTTATATTTAAACATGATTAAGGTTGAGCACCTCAGCAAGCATTACGGCCAGGCAAAGGCCGTAAATGATATTTCTTTTGAGGTAGCCGAAGGCCAAAACCTGGTTTTATTAGGCACCAGTGGCTGCGGTAAAACCACCACCCTTAAAATGCTCAACCGGTTAATTGAGCCTACGCAGGGGCAAATACAAATAAATGGGGAGGATATTACCAATAAGCCCCCCGAATTGTTACGGCGTCAAATTGGCTATGTGCTGCAAAATACAGGGCTGTTTCCGCATTATACTATTGCCGAAAATATTGCCGTGGTGGCTAATCTCCTCAAATGGGATAAGCAGCGCATCCAAACACGTACTCAAGAGCTTATTCAAAAGCTAAATTTACCACAAGATGTTTTGCAAAAATATCCGCATCAATTGAGCGGCGGGCAGCAGCAGCGAGTAGGCCTGGCACGCGCGTTGATAGCAGATGCACCGGTTTTGCTGATGGATGAGCCTTTTGGCGCTTTAGACAATATTACCCGAGCCAAAATACAAGCCGACTTTAAAACGCTGGATGAACTGCAACGCAAAACGATAGTAATGGTAACGCACGACGTGCAGGAAGCTTTTGAATTAGGCGACCAGATTGCTATTATGGATCAGGGCCGCATTGTGCAGCAAGGCACACCCGCCGGGCTGTTGTTTAAACCGGCTAACCGTTTTGTAAGCGATTTTCTGCAATCTCAGCGTTTGCAATTAGAACTGAGGTTGGTAAACCTGGATGCTATTGCCGCCGCTTTGCCTGCCAATATGGTAGAGGCTCAGCAAACTGCCTCTTTAACAGGAGATAGCAGCGTATGGCAGGCCATGGAAGTTTTGAAAGATGCCAGTTATCCTGTAAATGTAAAGTTAGCAGACGGTACACTAAAAGCCATCAGTTTTACCGGTTTAATGTCGGCTTATGAGAGTTATCAAAACCAGGTAAAAGCATGATTGAACAGCAAACCTTGTGGCAGTTTATGCAGCAGCAATCGGACAAGCTGCTTACCCAAACGCTGGAACATATTAGCCTTACCTTTATATCGTTACTGATTGCCGTAATTATTGGTTTACCGTTGGGGGTTTTTATTGCCCGTAAAAAGCAGTTTTCGGGAGCGGTACTTGGCGTGGCCGGTGTACTGCAAACTATACCGAGCATTGCCCTGCTGGGTTTTATGATTCCGTTGCTGGGTATTGGCCCTAAACCTGCTATTGTTGCTTTGTTTTTGTATGCTTTGCTGCCCATCATCCGCAATACCTTTACCGGCATAACGGGGGTAAATGCATCGGTTAAAGAGGCTGCGCAGGCCATGGGCATGAGTGCTTCGCAAATACTTTTTAAGGTAGAGTTGCCTTTGGCCATGCCGGTAATACTGGCGGGTATACGCACGGCAACGGTAATTAATGTAGGGGTAGCCACACTGGCATCTTATATTGCTGCCGGTGGTTTGGGCGAGTTTATCTTCGGTGGTATATCGCTCAATAACAGTAACATGATACTGGCCGGAGCTATTCCGGCAGCTTTGCTGGCCATTTTGTTCGATTTGGCTTTAGCGCTATTGCAAAAAATCAGCTTCAAAAAATTAAAGGTTGCATTGTATGCCTTGCTGGCTGTTGCAGTAATGCTGGCTGCTTTGCATCTGCTGCCGGCCACCTCGGCTGGTAAACTCACGGCCGGTTTTACACCCGAATTTATGGGGCGCGAAGACGGCAACCTGGGCCTGCAAAAAAAATATGGACTAAAAATACACACCATTGTTATTAACGACGCGGTAATGTACAAGGCGGCTTTCGAAAAAGAGATAGACGTCATCAGTGGTTACTCAACCGATGGACGGCTTAAGGCTTATAACCTGGTGGTGCTCGATGATGATAAAAAGATATTTCCGCCTTACTATGCCGCGCCGATTGTGCGGCAGGATGCCTTGCAAAAGTTTCCGGAGTTAGAAAAAACGCTGAACCTGCTGAGCGGTCACATCAACGATTCGGTCATGACAGATCTGAATTACCGGACAGATTACCTGCACCAAACGCCCGAGCGCGTAGCTAAAGATTTTTTAGTAGCGCATCATCTTTACAAACCCGAAACTGCTGGTAAAAACGGTACGGTACGTATTGGTTCTAAAGTTTTTGGAGAGCAATATATACTGGCCAATATGTACAGTATGTTAATAGAAGGTTATACACCTTACCACGCATCCACTAAAACGGGTATGGGTGGTACTAAAATTTGCTTTGATGCCTTAACTAATAACCAGATTGATTTTTATCCAGAATATACCGGTACTGGTCTATTGGTTTTATTGCATCCGCAACCGTCTGTATTAAAGCAAGTTGAAGCAGATAAAGACAAGACTTACCAGTATGTGCAAGAGCAGTTTATCAAACGCTATCACATCCAATGGTTAAAGCCCATTGGTTTTAATAATGCCTATGCCTTAATGATGCGTAAACAACAAACTGATAAATTAGGCATCAAAACAATTACAGACTTAAAACGCTTTTTAGATAGTGAAAAATAGCATAACCCTTGCCGAGCGATACAAGGAGGTGCGACGCCGTACCGAAGATATTTGCAGTCATTTACAAACCGAAGATTACGTAGTGCAGCCAGTGGTTGATGTGAGTCCGCCTAAATGGCACATTGGGCACACCACCTGGTTTTTCGAAACTTTTATTCTGAAGCCTTACTTTATGGGTTACCAGGAGTACAACGCTGATTTTAACTTCGTATTTAACAGTTACTACGAAACGGTAGGTGCCCGGGTGGTAAGAACCGACCGTGGCAACCTGAGCAGGCCTACCGTCCTTGATGTTTACCGTTACCGCGAATATGTAGATGAGGCGATGTACAGTTTTTTATGCCACGAGCCATCGCCGGAGGTTAAAGAACTGTTTATTTTAGGTTTAAACCACGAAGAGCAACATCAGGAGCTTTTGTATTACGATATTAAATACATTTTGGGCAATAACCCTTTAATGCCTGCTTACAACAAAGAGTACGTTTCGCCAAAATTTGAGCAGCAACCGGGTTTTGTCAGTATAACAGAAGGCGTTTATGAGGTAGGCCATCAGGGCGAAGGTTTTTGTTTTGATAATGAGCTTAACCGTCACAAAGTTTATCTCAATGAATTTGAAATGAGTACTGCTTTGGTTACTAACGGCGAATACCTGGAGTTTATCAACAGCGGCGGTTACCAGGATTTTAGACACTGGCATGCCGAGGCTTGGGATTGGGTTAAAACCAACCAAATAACCGCACCTATGTATTGGCATCAGATCGATGGTGAGTGGCACATTTACACCCTGTGCGGACTGGAAAAGGTCAACCCCGATGATACTGTAACCAATGTAAGCTACTATGAAGCCTACGCTTACGCGTCATGGAAAGATATGCGCCTGCCCACCGAGTTTGAATGGGAAGTTGCCGCTACACAATTTAACTGGGGAAAAAGCTGGGAGTGGACCGAAAGTGCTTATTTGCCTTATCCGGGGTTTAATAAAGCTCCGGGCGCCATTGGCGAGTATAACGGCAAGTTTATGGTAAGCCAGAAAGTGCTGCGCGGCGCATCCGTTGCTACCCCGCCAGGGCATAGCCGCATTACTTACCGCAATTTTTTTCATCCCAACCTGCGCTGGCATTTTACCGGCATCCGGTTGGCCAGATAACTGATACCACACATTTATGCTACCTACAGAAAATACAGCTACCAGCCCGTTAACCGGGCAAGACTTTGATCATCAATTTTGCAAAGATGTGCTTGCCGGACTTAAGGCAACTCCCAAATACTTACAGGCAAAATATTTTTACGATGCCACGGGTGATGAGCTTTTTCAGCAAATCATGAACTGCCCTGAATATTACCCAACTGATTGCGAACTGGAAATATTTACACAGCAAACACAAGCCTTAGCCGAGGCCTTGATTGCCGACGGTAGCCCGTTTGATTTGATTGAGTTAGGTGCTGGTGATGCCATGAAATCAACTTATCTGCTACGCCAGTTAATAGATGAGCGGGCTGATTTTACTTATCTGCCTATTGACATATCAGGGCACGTAATTAACTTTTTGGAGGAAACACTTCCGGTTACCTTACCTGGCATCAAACTTAAAGGACTTACCGGCGAGTATTTTAACATGATGGGCGAGGCAGCACGCATCTCGTCGCGCCGTAAAGTAGTTTTGTTTTTAGGTTCCAACATCGGTAACATGCCGGTGGCTGAGGCCGAAGAGTTTTGTATGGAGTTACGCCGGCACCTGTCTGCTGGCGATCGGGTATTGATGGGTATCGACCTTAAAAAAAATCCGCAAACTATATTAGCTGCCTATAATGACGCCGCAGGTTATACCCGCCGGTTTAACATCAACTTATTGGAGCGAATTAACCGTGAACTGAATGCTAACTTCGATACCAGCCGATTTGAGCATTACCCCACTTACGATCCCGAAACCGGATCGTGCAAAAGTTACCTGATTAGCCTGGCTGACCAGCAAGTAGAGCTTTGTGATGAGACCATCACCTTTAATAAAGATGAGTATATTTTTATGGAGATATCACAAAAGTACACCATTGCCGAAGCTAGCCAGATGGGTATACAGGCTGGTTTTAAGCCGATGCAAAATTTTTCTGATAGCCGTAACTGGTTTTTAGATACGTTGTGGTTGGCGGTTTAACGAAAACGTTTTAGTAGTATATGCATCATTTATGCAGTTTTAATCGATTAAAATTTACCTAATTGCCCTAAAAATTAGTTTTTTTGCGACCAGATTAACACGATAAATATGGAAAGCTTTTCGCTAAAAGACAAGGTTATTATTGTAACCGGTGGTACCGGTGTTTTAGGAGACGCTTTTGTAAAAGGCATAGTTGATGCCGGTGGTATTGCTGGTATTTTGGGCCGCAACGAAAAGGTTGCCAACGAGCGTGCCGACGCCGTTAATGCTGCGGGCGGTAAAGCCATTGCTTTGGTAGCAGACGTACTTAACGAAGCACATTTAAAAGCAGCCCGCGATAAAATGATGGATGCTTTTGGCCGTATTGACGGACTGGTGAACGGTGCCGGCGGCAACATGCCCGGTGGGGTAATACAGCCCGATCAGGATTTGTTTACCATGAACATGGATGGCATGCGTCAGGTAATGGAGCTTAATCTTTGGGGCACTTTATTACCAACGCAAGTCTTTGGTAAGGTAATGGCTGATGGCGGCAAGGGTAGCATAATAAACATTTCGTCGATGGCAGCGCAGCAAGCCGTCACAAAGGTATTAGGCTATAGTATGGCTAAAGCGGCTATTGACAACTATACCAAATGGTTTGCTTTAGAGGCTGCCAACAGATACGGCGACCGCATTCGTATGAATGCCATTGCACCTGGCTTTTTTTTAACCGAGCAAAATCGTACCCTACTTACCCAGCCTGACGGCAGCTATACCGAGCGAGGCAACCTGGTTATGGCCAATACTCCTTTTAAAAGGTTTGGTAAACCTGAAGAATTGGTAGGCGCCTTAGTTTGGTTGTTAAGTGATGCCTCTGCTTTTGTAAGCGGAACTGTAGTTTATGTTGACGGCGGTTTTTCCGTTTTTAGCGGAGTATAATCACCCCTTTATTAAAAATAAAACGGGGCCATTGGTATTGTACTAATGGCCCCGTTTTATTTTATAATAAGTTATGATCAAACATCAGGAGATAAATCCAGGTAATGATAAAAACTAACGGAATCATTACCGGCGATATCCGCTGAAAGGTTCGGTCCCACTTATTACCGTTTAGCATAGGATAATGGTACTCGCTCGAGCTTCCATCGGTATGTCCTTTGTAATTCATACGTAGTTTACGCATGTAAAATATGCCCGCCAATACATCTATAAAAGTAAAAATAGAAACAATTAAAGCCGCTATCGGAAAAATAACGGCCAGCATTTCTTGTTTCTTGAAAAGTTGGGGGGTGGGGGCTTTTGCCGTTACCAGCATGGCGTAAACGTTAAAAAAAAACGACTGCCCAATGGATAGCCATATAACACGTTGGTTTACGCCATTATCGTGGTGCTCAATCTGAGCCCGGCTTATCCGGTAAAGTTCTGAAGGAAGCTGTTCTTGTTGTTCGTCTGCCATAACTTGTTATTAACAGTTTAAACAACAATATTTTAGCGATGCAGTTTTGTCTTATTTTCTTTCTAATGAAAATTTTATATTAACGATTAAATCTCATAGTGCTAGCTAGACGTATTGGTGATTAAGCCAGCGAATATCTATCCTTTCGGCCGATTTTCTCAATTTTGATGTGGCCGGCTTCTTTCAATTCGTTAAGAGGGACGGTAATTTGTCTGCTCAATTTTTTCGCGTCCGACTTAGGTTCGTATTGTGCCATGGCATTGGCAATATCTTCAGTAAAGCCGGAGCCAATTTCCTTTAATGCAAAAACTATCTTTTGATTAACCGGTAGGTCATCGCTGTATTTTACCGGTATGTCAATTGGTTGGGCAGGTTCTGCAACGCTGGTCTGCTCCTCAGCAGGGCTTTCCTCTTTTGGGGCATCTGCCGGAGTTTTAGGTGCCGGGGATTTAGCTCCACCCGGCTTTAGTGGTTGCGGTGCTGCGGTAGTTTCGTTTTTGTTTTTTGGAGAGGCGGGTACAGAAACCGTAAAACCATTTAACAAAGTTTCAAACCGTTTAGCCTCCTGCTGATGATAGGTAACTTGTTGTTTTAAGTACTCTACAATGTCTTTCTCTGTAATGTTAGGCATGGTAAATAAAATGATATTATTTTACCTACAATATAACATTTATATTGTTTTGATGCCTAAAAAACAAGAGATAATCTACATAGCAATGTTACTGTCTATGCGTGGATCTTCGGGTAGTATTTCCATGTCGGGATACTCAATGTATTCGGCATACCATTGTATAGCACTAATTACATCCAAAGCGTCGTCCGGTGTTATATTGATGGTTTCAAAGGCGTACAATTTGCCGTCGGCATAACCGTAAAGCTGTATTTCGTTGCCATCAGGAGTAAAGGTTTCTTCGCTAACACAGTAAACTTTTACTTTAAGCGAGGTATCACGCGAGTGGATCACGTCTCGGCACGGGTCATTAGGGTCAGTGGCTAATAAAAAAACGTTGTAATCCATTGTATCGTAATATAACTATATATATGCTAACACGCTAAAATTAATATGGTTTAATATTTCTATTAACTATAGGGACATTAGGTTGCAATGTCAATTTATGCTAAATTTCTTTTTAGGTTAAAAATTTTCTCAACAATAGACCATGCAGGTTGTAATTAATTACATTATGACAAAGCAGAATTTAAAATACATTATAATGGCGGCTGTACTTTGTACTATGGCTGCCTGTAAAGATAATCCCCGTAATACATACGGAGGACCATCTAACAACCCACATGACACGTCAGCTTCCAGGCGCGATACCAGCTCGGTAGGTTTACGTACGGATGGGCGGCAATAATTAAAAAGATAAGCGTGGAATAATTAACGCGAAGTATCTCGGTATTTAGTATATATTTCCCCAAAAGAAATTGATAGCGAAGCATAAAAGTTAATTTTATAGCAGAAAAAATAAATTTAACTTACGGTATCTATTTTGCGTATAAGCACATGCCCTACTCTTAAGGGCTGTTTTTCATAGGTAGATGTAGAGTCGGATGGCTGCGAGAGCAATCCGACTTTCTTTTTTAACGGGCCTCGTATCTGCGGAGTGCCTCCTCGCCAAATCGCAGCAAATCAGCTGCAGTGATATATCCTACTGTATTTAAAATAATTTGTCCTTTAGGGGTAAAAATAATTAAGGTTGGATAGGCCCGCATTCCCCATTCCTGTGCCAGGTAAGGGTTTTTACCACTTTCCATGTTTAGCGAGGTATTAACGAAGTTTTTATTATAAAAGGCTGCCGCCTTAGGGTTTTTAAAGGTAGTAGCTTTCAGCATTGTACACGGACCGCACCAGGTAGCATAGGCATCTACAAAAATGAGTTTGTTTTGTGCCGAAGCCTGCTTTAAAGCATCAGCCCAGGTAGTAGCCTTAAAGTTAATTTGCCGGTCGCTGTTTTGACTGGTAGCATTTAATACAAAAGTTAGAAGCAGCAATAAGGTAATAAGGTTGGTACGTAGTATATATCTTTTTAGCATATCAATGGTGTGACAAATAATAGCAATAGCCGCCAAATGCAGCTATTGCTATTTTAAAATATTATGGGCGTCTTTCTTCACGCTGCGGACGCTGGCGTTGCTGCTCCATTTGCTGTTGTCGCTGTTGCTGCATCTGTTGACGTTGCTGATCGGCCTGCTGGCGTTGCTGATCCATCTGTTGTTGCTGTTGTTGTCGCTGTTGATCTGCCTGTTGTTGCCGCTGTTGGTTCATTTGCTGCCTTTGTTGGTCAAACTGTTGACGTTGCTGGTCCATCTGTTGCCGGCGCTGATTATCCATTTGCTGGCGTTGCTGATCAAACTGCTGGCGTTGCTGTTGCCGTTGTTGATCGTCTGTTTGCTGCCGTTGTTGCTGGCGCTGCTGCTCCATCTGCTGTTGACGCTGTTGCTGCATTTGCTGGCGTTGTTGGTCATCCATCTGCTGGCGCTGTGGGCGTTGTTGGTCCCACCGTTGTTGTTGGCCTTGCTGGCGCTGCTGGTCAAACTGCTGGTTTTGCTGATTAGGTATTACCTGCTGCTGCCGTTGCACGTCGCGTTGGCGCTGCTGTTCCATTTGCTGCCGGCGTTGGTCAAACTGCTGCTGTCTGTCGGGGTTAGCCTGTTGGTTAACGTCGCCACCATTAAACTGACCATACCTACCACGCTGACCGCGTTGGTCATTCGGCTGGCGGTTCGGGTCGGTTGTTTGTGGCAGCCCGTTTTGTGGCTGTCCATTAAACTGACCGTACCTGCCGCGCTGATCGTTAGATTGGCGATTAGGGTCAGTTGGTTGCGGCTGTCCGTTTTGTTGCTGCGGGTTAGCATTAGGCTGGTTTCCTCGTTGCCAGGTCTGCCCGTCGTTGTTTCGGTTTCTGCCGTTATACTGGTTGCGGTTATTATTACTATTATTATCCTGTGCTCCAGGTCTGTTAACAGGCTGGTTATTGTTGTTATCAGGCCTTCTCCCGTTGTTAAAGCCATTATTGCGGTCGTAAACCCGTACAAAGTTGCGGTTGTTATCGTTGCGGGCCGCATTAGCCAGACGTGCAGCATTAATACGGTTAGTAATGGCACGGTTACGATCGCCTATATTAAAATTAGGGTTGGCATTACGGTAAGCACGGGCATCTATTACCCGGCTTGGGTGCACATCGTTGCTGCGCCTTACCATCGGGCGGTAAATGTTCAGCGTGTTATTGTTAAAATAAGGCCTGCGAGGGCTGTTAATGTTATTGATATTATATATCTGTATACGGTTGCGGGTAATACGTTCAATATCATTAACCCGCGGTCCGGCAATGTATCTGCGGTTGTTGTTGGTGTAAAAATTATTAATAACGTTACTACGGCCGTATAAGTTAATTACTGTAGTGCGTGGCAAATAGTAATTGTAAATAGATGCACTGGTTATATAAGCCTGCGGAGCAAATGTCCAATAATCGGCAGGCATATTATAGCTGCCAAAAGAAGCGTCAACACTTAAACCGGGGCCTAAAGGTGCCCAGCCGTAGTAGTTATCCACAGTGCGCCAGTTAACCCAGGCCGGCCCCCACTCATAGTCGGGTATCCACTCCCAGCCGTAGTAATCGTCAAAGCGCCAGCGGCCGTAATGGAAGGGTGCCCAGCCCCATTCGTAATCAGATACCCAGGTGTTGCCATATTCGGTCATTACCCAATGGCCATTGGTGGCATAAGGTCTAAAATCTTCGTCTACATCGGGTACCCATACCGTGCCGTATTGCGGATCGTCTACCCAGGTACCGTAAGGCTGCAGGCCATCATAAAAATCCTGAAAGGTAATATAATCGCCTTGCGCGCTTGCCTTTTGAGGAGTTGCAAAAAACAGCAACAATGCTGTGCAACTCAATGTTATATATCGAAAAAGTAATTTCATACTGTTATCTGTTGGTGTCTGTATAATTATCAGACTTATTACATTAGAAAGTGTTTAACGTTTAGTAAACTATATTGTGTAAATATTTTCGTAGCGATAGCTAAATATGCAGGCTAAAGAATTTTATATGATACTGCTTTGATATTATATTTATTAAATAATTTTGACCACATTTTTAAGAGAAGGATTTATGAGTACAGTGAATATCCCGCGCTTAGACTTAGACACCTACAAAAATGGCGATGCGGAAAGCCGTAAAAGATTTTCTGATGCTATTGGTGCGGCGTTTAACGAAACCGGTTTTGTAACCATTACTAACCATGGTTTAAGTAAAGAATTAATTGATAGTTTATATCAGCAGGTAAAAAGCCTTTTTGCTTTGCCTGAAGATGTGAAATTAAAATATGAGAAACCTGAACTGGCCGGACAACGTGGTTATACCAGTAAAGGCAAAGAAACGGCCAAAGGGTTTAAAGTGCCTGATTTAAAGGAGTTTTGGCAAATAGGCCAGACTGTTACTGACGGCGACCCGATTAAAGAGCAGTATCCGGACAATGTTTATGTAGACGAGTTGCCGGAGTTTAACACCGTTACCCGCGAGGTTTATGAAAAGCTGGAAGCTGCAGGCACTTTACTATTGGAAGCTATTGCCACATACTTAGGTTTGCCTCAGGATTATTTTGACAGCAAAGTACACAACGGAAATTCCATACTGCGTACCCTGCATTATTTCCCTATTGAAGATCCGGATGCTTTGGCTCCTGATGCGGTACGTGCCGGTGCACATGAAGACATTAACCTGATTACATTATTAATTGGTGCCAGCGCTGATGGCTTAGAACTGTTGACCCGTGATAACGAGTGGTTCCCGGTAAAAGCACATGGCGAAGATGTAGTAGTAAACGTGGGAGACATGCTGCAGCGTTTAACTAATAATAAATTAAAGTCAACAACACACCGGGTAGTTAATCCGCCGCGCGAGGAAATGAAAAACTCCCGTTTTTCAGTGCCATTCTTTTTGCACCCGAAATCGGATATGGATTTAACGTGTCTGGAAAGCTGTATTGATGAGCAGCATTCAAAACAATATACCGACATGACCGCCGGCGAATACCTGGATGAACGTCTGCGCGAAATTGGACTGAAAAAATAAGGAATATAAACACCGACCGATTTTGGTTTGGTAATTACTGAAAAGCTTTAATGCAAAAAAAGACCGGTTGCTACCAGCAACCGGTCTTTTTAATTAAATATAGTCTTGAGTATTTAACTCAATTTCCCCATTTCAATTTGTACTGCTCTCAAAAATTCAGTACAATGCTGCGAGCCAATGATGTAAACCAGGCCATCGCGGTCGGTAAGGTGTAAGGCCTCATTACCTGCGGTGTAAAAACGGATGGAGCCTTTGCTATGCAGGTTGTATACCGGGTTATTAAACCAATAACGGCTATAAGTGCCTTTTTCAACCTTGACAATACTTTGCAGGTCAATTTTTACCAGTCGGGTAGTCCACAAACCATTTAGTAAAATACTTTGGTTTTGCACCCGCGTACTAAAGTGTACTACAAATCCTAAAATGATAGAGATAATAATAATTCCAAAGCCCACCACTACCAGGATATCAGCATTGCGTTCGCTTTCGTCGGTAAAAAAGTAAACGGCAAAACACACCATTGCCAGCACCAACCTAATGGTAACCGGTATCCATTCTCTGCCTAAATACTGTTTTTCAATAAATGCCGGTGTGCTACCTGTCATGGTTTTAATAGTTCGAAGATAGTAACTTTTTTGGTTTGTGGTGTTAATTTGTACCTGTCGTCTAACCGGTAACCTGCTACCCAAATTATATCGCCGTTGCCATTTACCAATATAGGTATCTGTATTTTTTGATGTCGCGGCACTTTTTGATTAATAAAAAAGTCGCTTAGCTTTTTTCGGGATGGCATCCCCAAAGGCATAAAATAATCGCCTTCCTGCCAATTCCTGAACGTTAAAGGGTAAACCAGTAAATCTTCGTCTACCGCAGCAATCGCACCATGGGGGGTAACTAAATAAGGCGCATTTGTGCGTATTACATGGAAAGATGTATCAGCGTAAAAAATTTCCTCACTATCTCTATTTAAATAAACAGGTAAAACGTTCAAATCCTTTTTAGGAGTAATAATTAGCTTATCACGGTCAAGTAACAGTTGATACTTACCGGACTCAAATACCCGACCTGCGTGCTTGGGCAATGCGCTAATCACATCATCCAGTATGGTGTCATTAAAGTCGTATTCTTTTAACAATTCGCCCAGCAGCAAACGTTGCGGCTGCAACTGTAAAACATCCGCTTTTAAAATATGAATCTCGTTTTCATGCTGTTTAACAAGGTTGTGTTTTACCACCTGCATTTGCAACTGCAGCAATTGTTCCAGCTCACGAAAATGAGATAAACTACGTTCGAAAGTGTTTTCGAGGTTAGGGTTGAGTTCTTTAAGTTTGGGGATCACCTCATGCCTTATTTTGTTGCGGGCATATTTGGTAGAAGCGTTAGAGCTGTCTTCGCGGTACGGCAGTTTGTTTTGCAATTGCAATACAATGTCTGTAATCTGTTGCCGGCTCAAAAAAAGCAAAGGGCGCACCCAATAGCCGTTTTTAGGTAAAATACCATGTAAACCAGCTATACCCGTGCCGCGCGTAAGGTTTAACAATATAGTTTCAATTGTGTCGTTTTGGTGGTGTGCCAGCGCAATAGCATCATATTGATGTTGTTGCCTTACCTGCTCAAACCATTGGTAGCGCAGTTCGCGGGCTGCCATTTGAATGGAGATTTTTTGCTTTTTAGCATAGGCCAACGTATCAAAGCTTACGGTATAAAAAGGTACTTGCAATTCGGCTGCCAGCGAACGGCAAAAATCCTGATCGGCGTTGGCTTCTGCATCACGCAGTTGAAAATTACAATGAGCAATACCAAAAGTATAACCGGCAGCTTTAAGTAAATGAACCAGCAATACAGAATCCATGCCGCCGCTTAAAGCAGCCAGCACTTTATTGGGGCGGTTAAAAAGTTGATGCTGCTCAATATAAGCAGTAAAGTTTTGAACAGGCAGCATGGTCAAAATTATTAATTTAAATAACCGCAATCAAACAACTAATTTTGTAGTGTGAGAAAATATCTCTTTCTATACCTTTTCATCCTTTTAAGTTTTACGGCTTGGGCACAAAAGCGCCCGCCGCGAACTATTGTTAACCTGGTGCAATCAGAACGTTCTGTTGGGGTAAAACGCAATGGGGAAGATATTCTTAAAGTGTACAAAGGCATATTTAAGCAGGAAGGTTCTACACTAAAATCAGACAGCGCCTATTTTTATCCGCAACGTAATTCTTTTGATGCTTTTGGTAATGTGAACATTAACCAGGGCGATACGCTTAATGTATACGGCGATAAACTATATTACAACGGTAATACCCATGTGGCACTGGTTACTGATAACGTGCGCATGGTTGATCGTGATGCTACTTTAACCACCAACTATTTAACCTATAACACCGCCACACGCATTGGTACTTACACCGGCGGTGGTAAACTGGTCAATAAAGATAACACGCTGGTTAGTAAAAACGGGTACTACTTTGCCTCTAGCCGCGATGCTTACTTTAGGTATGATGTAGTACTTACCACGGTTGATGCTACCATTAAAACCGACACTTTGCGGTATAATTCGGGTACGCGTATTTCATATTTTTATGGCCCTACCCGTATTTTGGGTAAAGACAAAGATACCTTGTATACCGAAAGGGGTAATTACAATACCGTTGTAGAACAAGCCTTTTTTAGTAAGAACAACTTATATACCCAAACTACCAAATCATTAAAAGGCGATAGCTTATTCTACGACCGTTTAAAGGGTTACGGCCGTGCTGTGGGTAATGTTACGTTTGATGATAATGAGCAAAAAGTAACTATTAAAGGGCAACTGGGCACCTATTACCGCGCCACAGAGCGGGCAGTGATTACCGAGCAGCCTTATGTAATTATGATTACAGAGCAGCGCGACAGTACAAAAACCGATAGTGTGAAACCCGGGAGGCCCGCTGCTGTTAAAAATACCCGCAGCAAAAATGCGGTAGCCACAAAAAACTCGGCAGCTGTAAAAAGCGCCTTGCCGGCCAATTCTAAACCACTGGCCAAAGTGCCCGGTAACATTACTGCTGCCGACACTGCGCGGATTAAAAATGATACCCTTGCCTTGAAGCCGCCTCCAAAAATTAAACGCGATACTATATATTGGGGAGCTGATACCATCGAAACACAAATACTAACCTACAAAACTTTGCGCGAAATGCAGGAGCGTATGCGGTTAGCCGGCATTAGGGATACCTCTGTGAAAAAGACAAGGGCCGCAATGCCGGTTCGCGCCCCCCTAAAGCTATCAACACCTAAAAACCTGATAGCAATGCCGCCTGCCGATGTTAAAATGGATATGAGCTTTTTGAAGCCAGATATTTTTGGCAAGCCCCGGGCTAGCGATACTACACAAAAAGCAAAGACCGCACCGATAGTTGCTGCTGGTAAAAAGCCGGTTGTGGCTGCAAAACCTAAAGCGCCTGCCAAGCTCGATTCGGTTTACTTGAGGCGCCAGTTTAATTTGAGCGATACGGCACGCATACGCATTTTGAGCGCCCATCATCATGCTAAAATTTTTAAATCTGATTTACAGGCCAAGGCCGACTCCATGTTTTACAGTTATGCCGACTCTACCATGCGCTGCTTTGTTGATCCGATTATCTGGACGCAGGGTTCGCAAATTTCGGGAGATACGATTTACCTGCAGTTAAAGAATAAAAAGATTGATAACACAGATGTGTTTTTGTCGGCCTTTACGGTTAATATAGATGATAAAGATTCGACCCATTTTAACCAGGTAGCCGGCAAGCGAATGAAGGGCTTTTTTGTCAACAATAAGTTTCAGCGGCTTTTTGTAGACGGCAACGCCGAAACTATTTATTTTAACCGCGATAGCACCAAAAAAGTCACTGAGTTGATGCGGACCATCAGTAGCCGTATTCGGATAAATTTTAAAGATAATAAGGTAAACAACGTTACTTGGCTTACCAAGGTAGAGGAGGAGGCTATTCCTATTAAAGATGTAAAAGAAGACGACAAAATATTAAAAGGCTTTTTGTGGAAACCCAAAGAGCGGCCTAAAAATAAAGAAGCTATTATTTATGCTGCCGCCATTCGTAAAAAGGCGGCAGCCGCCAAAAAGATAGCTGCCAAGGCACCGCCAGGTACAGCTAAGAAAGTTACAGATGGAGCGGCCAAAAAAACTCCAGCTGCTGCAACTGAAGCAGCAAAGTCCGCGTTACCATTGCCCGACTCGGCAACGGTTAAAGCCCTTAAAGACACGCTGCAAAAACTGCTGCCAGGTAAAAAGGAAGTGATTGATTCGGTGAAAAGCAAACTGCTTAAACCCTAATTGTCAACAGGTGTGGCAGCTATTGCTTACACCTGTTGGTTTAAAAACGCAATCAGTTTTTCCATGGCAATAGCACGGTGACTGATGCTGTTTTTTTCTTCCATACTCATTTCGGCAAAGGTAATGTTATAGCCATCGGGCTCAAAAATCGGATCGTAGCCAAAGCCTTTGGCACCGGCTTTTTCATGGCGGATGCTTCCTTGTATCACGCCTTCAAAAAAATGTTCCTGCCCATTCCAAATGAGCGATATTACCGTCCGGAAATTAGCTTTGCGATTGCTGATGCCCTGCAGCTTTTCCAGTACTTTAGCAATATTAGCCTCGTGGTTGCCATGCTCGCCAGCGTAGCGCGCCGAGTAAACGCCCGGTTCGCCATTCAGCGCTTCAATCTCCAATCCGCTGTCGTCACCAAAACAATTGAGATTATACTTATTAAAAATGTAATGACTTTTAATCGAGGCATTTGCCCTAAAGGTGATCCCGTTTTCTTCAATATCGTCATGGCAGTCAATGTCGGTAAGGCTTTGCAGGTTTAGCTGGTTCCCGGTTTTAGCAGCCACTTCCTGCAGTTTATGTTGGTTGTGCGTGGCAAATACAAGCGTTGCAGGCATATTTATAAAGTTTTAATCTGATTCCAGAATATCTTAGTATTTTCCTTTTGCCCCATCATTTCATCAAAACCAAAGGTATACAGCACTCGGTAACCGTCGGCTGTTTCTGTAATTTCGTTGATAGGCAGGGCTGGCATGCCGTTAGGTAAGGCAGCTTTGCCAAGTATCATCAGCTTTTGCGGTTTAAAATAATCAAAAAGCTCGCTCCAGGTATGGGTAGGGTAGTGGTTAATGTTTACAATAGCCGTATCCTCCGGCATAAAGTTGAGCCTTCCTAAAGTGCTGGTTAAAGCTGCCAAGTGTGCCTCAGATATAAACTCAGTATTAGGGTAATGGGTAAGTATTAAAAAGTTTTTTTGGTTACTGCCCTTGTACTTAAACACGGGTGCGGGCGTTTCTATAGGAGCAGCATTGGCAGGTGGTTCAGTAGTTAGGTTTTCTACGCGCAACGTTGGTTGACTGTAAAAATCCTGATCTGCTTTAAGCAAATAAAGTTCTTCGGATAAAAAGTAAGTTAACTGGCTTGGTAGTATTTCCGCTTTCACTTTAACAATTTTTAACAAAAATAACTAAAGCAACTGAGGGTTTATGGGCATATTCGCATATTATTAGCCTACAAGCAGATAATGACATATTTATACGCCCGAAGTGCAGAAATTTTGCGAAATTCGGAGGTTTATTTAAAGTTTAGCCGCCACAGGGCTCAACGGTTACATTAGTGTACATGAGAAAGTTTGGAATAGTATTTTTAAGTTGTTTATTAGCATTTACCGTAGTCCGCGCGCAGCGTAGCACCTTAGATAAGGTAGCCGGTGTAGTGGGCAGCAGTATTATTTTACAGTCGGACATTGAGTTGTCTTATGCACAATACCTGGCCAATGGCGGCCAGCCCGACCCAAGTGTTAAGTGTACCATTTTAAGCAGGTTACTTACCCAAAAATTGTTAGCTCAGCAAGCTGTTATTGATAGTGTTAGCGTAACTGAAGATGATGTAGACAACCAGATAGACCGACGTATGCGCGGTATGATGCAACGCGCCGGCGGGCAAGACCGTTTAGAGCAGTTTTTGGGTCGTTCATTAATTCAGTACAAAGACGAGATTCGTCCTGACATCAAAGAGCAAATGGTTGCCGAAAAGATGCAAGGAAAAATTACCGAAAAGGTAAGCGTTACCCCGCAGGAAGTTAAACGCTTTTTCGATAAAATTCCTAAAGACAGCTTGCCGTCTTACAATAAAGAAGTAGAAGTTGGAGAGATTGCCTTTCAACCTAAGTTAAGTAAAGATGAAAAGCAGTTTTATCGTGATAAAGCCGAAGGTTTACGTACCCGCGTTAAAAATGGAGAAGACTTTGGTAACATCGCCCGTTTATATTCTCAGGACCCGGGTTCGGCATCAGAGGGTGGCGATTTAGGGTTTTTTGACCGCAGCATGATGGCTAAAGAATTTACCGCTACAGCCTTTAAATTAAAAGCTGGCGAGGTATCTCCGGTGTTTGAAACAGAATTCGGTTTTCACTTTTTACAGGTAATTGAGCGCCGTGGCGAGCAGGTGCACGCCCGTCACGTACTTATTATTCCGGTTACTACGCCTGGAAGTTTAGAACGTGCTAAATTTAAAGCCGACAGTGTTTACAACCTGATTACTAAAAATAAAAAGCTCGACTTTTCTACCGCCGCTTCGGTGTTTTCTGACGATAAAGAAACCAAGTATAATGGTGGTATGTTGATGAATGCCGAAGATGTACAAGCCCGGTCTACATTAATCCCTACTAATAAACTCGACCCGCAAGTAGCCCTGGTAGTTGATACCATGAAGGTAAACGAAATATCCAAACCGCAACTGGTAACCGCACAGGATGGTAAACAAAGCTATAAAATTCTTTACCTGCGCTCGGTAACCGACGCACACAAAGCTAACATGGCGCAAGATCTGCCAAAGCTAAAAGAAGTAGCGCAGGCCGATAAAGTTAATCGTTCGGTAAGCGAGTGGTTCGAGAAAAAAAGAAAAAATACTTTCATTCGTATTGATCCTGAATACCAATCATGCGCTCAGTTAAAGAATTGGTTAGAGAAACCCGAGCAAACTGCGCAAGTTAAGCCTTAATATTATCTATGTCGTCATACCGTTCAGAGGTAGAAGCTGCTGATGCTTTAAAGCAGGCCTATCAAAATATCAAAGCCGAAATAGGTAAAGTTATTGTAGGGCAGGATGAGGTAGTGAAGTCGGTATTGATTTCTGTTTTTAGTAATGGGCATTGCTTGCTGGTAGGTGTGCCCGGTTTGGCAAAAACCTTGTTGGTGCAAACTATTGCCCGCGTGTTAGACCTTAATTTTAACCGTATACAATTTACGCCCGATTTAATGCCATCAGATATTGTAGGCTCGGAGATATTGGGCGAAGACCGGAAATTTAAATTTATACCCGGCCCTGTTTTTTCAAACATTGTACTGGCCGACGAGATTAACCGTACGCCGCCCAAAACACAGGCGGCACTGCTCGAAGCTATGCAGGAAAAAGCAGTAACAGCTGCTGGCGTAACGCATAAATTAGACCAGCCGTTTTTTGTACTGGCTACCCAAAACCCTATTGAGCAGGAAGGGACTTACCCGCTGCCCGAGGCGCAGTTAGACCGTTTTATGTTTAATGTAACCTTGAGTTACCCCACTTTTGCTGAGGAGCTGCAAGTAGTTAAAAGTACCACTTCTACCCAACAGGTGCAGTTAAACAAGATAATAGGTGCAGCCGAGATTATAGAATTTCAGCAATTAGTGCGCAATATCCCGGTAACCGACCATGTGCTGGAATATGCCGTACGAATGGTAGCAAAAACACGTCCGCAGGGCGAGTTGGCTACACCTCAGGTAAAACGGCTGTTAACATGGGGCGCAGGCCCAAGAGCTTCGCAATTTTTAATTTTAGGGGCTAAGTGCCATGCGGTTATCAGCGGTAAGTATTCGCCCGATATTGAAGATGTGCAGGACGTAGCCAAGCCCATTTTAAGGCACCGTATTGTAAGGAGTTACCATGCCGAGGCCGAGGGGCTGTCAACCGATCAGATCATCGAACAGCTATTCTAAAGCGACTTTAAAACATAAAAAAAGGTCAGTGTATAATCATACACTGACCTTTTTTAGTTTTTACCGGTTGAGCGGTTTACTTACGCTTTAGTATTAGTAGTTGTGCTTTTTTTAGCAGCAGCAACCTTTGCTTCTTTTTTGCAGCAAGAACCATCACATTTCTTTTTGCCTTTACCATGGTCGTGGGCAAATGATTGTGCAGCCGATAAGCTAAAAGCAGCTACCATAATTAATGCTAATTTTTTCATAATGCTATAACGTATTTATAGGGTTTTTAAGATAAAAGATTAAGCCAGTTCGGCAAGTATAGTGCGGCCTCCCTTTACTTTATCACCAAGGTTAACATTGACCTTGGTACCTAAAGGTAAAAAAATATCTACTCTCGAACCAAATTTAATAAAGCCAAATTGCTGGCCTTGCTCCACTTCCTGCCCTTCTTTTACGTACCAAACAATACGGCGTGCTAACGCACCGGCAATTTGCCTGAACAGCACTGTTACGCCGGCTTCGTTCTCGATAGCAATAGTAGTACGCTCGTTTTCGGTTGATGATTTTGGATGCCAGGCTACCAAATATTTACCCGGATGGTATTTGAAATACTTAACTACGCCGGCTATCGGGTTTCGATTAACATGCACGTTAACCGGCGACATGAAAACTGATATTTGTATACGTTTATCTTTTAAAAATTCTGATTCCTCTACTTCTTCAATAACTACCACCTTACCATCAGCCGGGCAAATCACATGCTGATTGTGCGTAGTAATCGCAAAGTTAGGACTACGAAAAAACTGTAAGATAATAACAAATAATACAAAAGACAGCGTATAGATGATCCATTTAAGGATAGTAGCATCAGGATAGTAAAAGTGAACCAGTGCATTCAATACAAAAATGAACAAGATGCATAAGGCCATTGAGGTGTAACCTTCTTTATGAAAAGTCATAGCTTTTTATGAGTATATTAAAATGTCAAAATTACTAATTAAGCGATATAGCAGCACAAAATCTTTTCACTTATGTGCAATCTTATATATTAAATTGCTGCTTATGCGTCTAACAGTCAGCAGTGTTTACGGATTAAATACCAAATATAGATAAGCAAACACTACAGGCGCTGCCATCAACAAACCATCAAACCTGTCAAGCAGTCCGCCATGGCCGGGTAGTATGCCGCCCGAGTCTTTAATGTTGATACTGCGTTTCAGCATGGATTCTACCAGATCGCCTGCTGTACCTACCACACCAATGATGATTGCTACTGATACCCACTGGCGCCAAACCATTTCATGGAAATACAGGCTGATAATATAGGCGGCCAGCGCACTGATTAATATGCCACCAATAAAACCTTCCCATGTTTTTTTAGGCGAGTGGCGTTCAAAAAGCTTGGTGCGGCCAAACTGGCGGCCTACTAAATAAGCACCGGTATCATTAGCCCAGAGCATCAGCAAAAAGCCCATCGGGATATGCGCATTAAAGCCGCTGTTGGTTACAAAACCAAGCGTATGGAAAAAGGTAAAAGGTATTACTGTAAATAATAACCCTACAAAGGTGTAACCAATATTGGCAAACGGGTTTTCGAGGTCGCGAAACAACTCTTGGATAAAAACAGCGGCCAATGGTAAAACCAACAAAAAGATAGCTTTGTGTATTAGGGCTGTGCCTGTTAGGGTATCAAAATAAAACGAAGCTGCAAAAGCGCCGTATATTAGTAAGCCATTAATTAAACCCATTACGGTATTAGGCTGGCGGCCGCTTTTCTTAAGCAGTCCATAAAACTCCTGCAGGCAAAGCAAGCCCAGTAAACCGTAAAAAATAGAATATACGGTAGCCCCCGCAAAAAAGGAGCCCAGCATTACTACAATAAAAACCAGTCCGGTTATGGCGCGTGTTTTCATAAACTAATTTGGTTCATCACCATCAGTTCAATGGCGCGGCTAAAATCTTCTTGGTGAATATATACTTCTACGTTTCCAAAATTACGGTGCGATGATGACTGTCTGTTAAGCAGTACCGCACCAATTTCGTTTTCAATTAGTACTTGTTTTATAATTTCGGCCTGATAGTAATCGGTTGAAGTATAAATTTTAACCCAATTTTTTTCCATTAACAATAGGTAGATGTTTTTTTTCGTAAGCTGTTTTGCGGTAACTCCAAAACAAAATTACAGTTATTATCACACTAAAAATATACGAACCGTAACTAAACGTATTTTGGTCATTTAAATTGAGTTTTATAATCTTATGGTTATAAAGGTAAGTGGTTAAAACAGCCGTTCCGTTATTTAAAAAGTGCGCCCACACGGCAGGCCAAACGCTACCCGTCCAGGCGGTAAAATAACCAAAAAATACGCCCAGCATTAACCTTGGTAAAAATCCAAAAAACTCCATATGGAAGGCACTGAACAGTGCAGCCGTAATCCAGATGGCCAGGTGGGTGCTATTAGTCCAGCGCAGTAAAATAGTTTGCAAACAGCCCCTGAACATTAACTCTTCGGCAACGGCCGTAATGAGTGCTACCAGCAAAAGAACTTTCATCAAATCAAGCCAGTTATCCATTTTTAAAAGTACTGCCGTTGCCTTTTGGGCCGCATTTTCGGAGTTGCGCATCCAGTTTTCAAGGCCCTTTAAAAAGTCAGGTAACTGCATTTTCTGGTTTAAGGCAATCAGTACTTCCATAATGGGTGTACTGGCTGCCATGATAAGGAAAATCATAATTAACGCAACCGGAAATATACGGGTGTCGGTGCGTAAATATGCATGTGTTTCATGCATCACAAACCTTCCGAATATAATAGGCGTAAACAAGATGGGCAGTGTGGTTCCGATAACTTGCAGCACCCAAAGAGATTGCACAGCTTGTGGAGTGCTTAAGTCTAAGGCCATCACCAGTTGCAAAGTATCCATACCATGCATCAGGTAAATAATACCGAGCGCAATAAAATTGCCCGCTAATATTAGGCCGAAAGCTACGGCACAAAATACAAAGAACTGAGCTGCAGGTGCAATCCGGTGTTTATATTGTGGGTTTTCTGTGATCATAGAGTTACCGTAAAATCGTATTTTTGCAGAGGTTAAATATAAGCATGTCTGTACAAATTGGAAAAATAGATTTAGGTGAATTTCCGCTGTTGCTGGCACCTATGGAAGATGTGAGCGATCCGCCTTTCCGCTATGTGTGTAAACAAAACGGGGCTGATATGATGTATACAGAGTTCATATCATCAGAGGGGTTGATACGTGATGCAGCCAAAAGCCGCCAGAAACTGGATATTTTTGAATATGAGCGTCCAATAGGCATTCAGATTTTTGGCAGCGATATTAACAGTATGCGCACTGCTACCGAAATTGCAACCCTGGCCGGGCCCGACCTGATGGACATTAACTATGGGTGCCCGGTTAAAAACGTAGCCTGCCGCGGGGCAGGCGCCAGTTTGCTGCAGGATATTGATAAAATGGTAGCCATGACTAAAGCTGTAGTAGAAGCTACCCATCTGCCTGTAACCGTTAAAACACGTTTGGGTTGGGACGACACTACCAAGAACGTTTATGAGGTGGCCGAACGTTTGCAGGATGTAGGCATCAAAGCACTAACCATACACGGCCGTACCCGCGCCCAGATGTATAAGGGTGTAGCCGATTGGACACTGATCCGCGAGATTAAGAAAAACCCGCGTATACAAATACCAATTTTTGGTAACGGCGATATTGACTCGCCCGAGAAAGCGGCCAACTGGCGGTTAGAGTATGGGGTAGATGGAATGATGATTGGCCGTGCCGCTATTGGCTACCCGTGGATATTTAGAGAAGTTAAACACTTTTTTGCTACCGGGGAGCATCGCGAAAAGCCGACTATAGCTGAGCGTATTGATGCCTGCAAAACCCATCTCGAAAAATCGATTGAATGGAAAGGGCAGAAGACCGGAATTTTTGAAATGCGCAGGCATTACTCTAACTACTTTAAAGGCCTGGATAATTTCAAGGAGTTTAGGATGAGGATGGTATGTACCGAAAACCTGGAAGAGCTCTATGAAATTTTATGGCAGATAAATGAAAAATATACGGCTGTAATGGCTTGATTATTGATTTCGTAAGGCATACATTTGAATATGGCAACTACTACAATAACAGACGGGGTTAGAATTTCGGTTGAGACACAGTACCAGCCAGAGTATTCTAATCCGGCAAACGAGCATTATATGTTTGCCTATAAGATATACATTGAAAATTTAAGCGATTATACCGTACAACTGATGCGCCGCCACTGGCATATTTTTGATTCAAACGGCACACGCCGCGAAGTTGAAGGTGAGGGTGTGGTAGGTCAGCAGCCGGTGATTGAACCGGGCGAATCACACGAATATATATCAGGTTGCAATTTGAAAACTGACATGGGCAGCATGAAGGGAGAATATCAAATGCTGCGCCTGATGGATAATGCATCTTTTGATGTGCAAATACCGGAATTTTATTTGATTGCGCCTTTTAAGATGAATTAACAGCTTGTTAAAAACTTTCTTTGAGCCTTGGTTGAAAATTAACCAGGGCTTTGTTTTTTAATATTAAATTGCAAACGTTATGTAGTGAAACCTCCTCTCTTCGGCTTTGTTACTTAATGCTATTAATGTAAACCTTAACACATGAAAAAAATTTTGGGCATTGCTTCAATGTTTGTTATGATAATTGGTAGCTCACTTACCGGTTGTGATAAAGAGCAGTTGGCTCAGGATGGAACTATTAAATACGGTACCTCATTCGGGATGTGCGCTGGTTTTTGCCGTAACGAAATCACCATCAGTCAAAATAAATTAGTGTTATTACGTCGCAAAAACAGCTCCGATGAATCTAAAATTTGTACTAAAGATTTTGATGCTGAACAACAGCAACAGCTTATTAATAAAATAGACTTACCTCGGTTTTTTATTTTGGATGAAAGATACGGATGTCCTGATTGTGCTGATGGAGGTGCCGAATGGATTGAAATAGAGCAAGACGGTAAAAAGCATCGGGTAACTTTTGAGTACCAAAGAGAACCCGATGCCGTGAAAGCTTATATTAAAGACTTGCGTCAGCAAATGGCATCTTTTACCAACTGTAAATGATTTAACAGTATTTGACCAGATCTTTCCGCATAGTAGTGTCACTGGCCGTCGGTATAATCTTAACGGGAAAACCTAATTGTCAATACAACTGTTGAGTGTGATAACTACAACTTTAAAATGGCAAAAATCATTATACTGTCTGAAGCTCCAGACAACCGCAAATTATATTTCAACACTGATCATATCCTGTATTTTTACGAAGTGCAGGATTTTGACGGAAATACTACCAAGGTTTTTGCCGGCGATAGTAACTACGATGTAATAGAACCTGCCGAAACTATTAAGCAACTCATCGAAAATGATTAAAAACAAACCCCTGTTTGCCTAAGCAAACAGGGGTTTGTTTTTTTTAACTGATTGACTTTAATTACGACGACTGTTTAGCAACTGCACATAATATAATAACGTGGCCAGTGCACCTAAAGCAGCAACTACGTAAGTCATGGCGGCCCACCACAAGGCATCTTTAGCTTCATCGTGTTCCTGGCGGGTTTGCATAATGCTATGGTTATTGTTCAACCAGGCCAGCGCTCTGCGGCTGGCATCAAACTCTACCGGTAAGGTAATAAAGCTAAATGCAGTTACTACGGCTAAAGCTAAAACGCCTATTAATAATACTAATGTATTGCCGGAGAAAATTAGCAGCATTACGCCAATCATTAAAGTCCACTGGGTAAGGGTAGATGCGGTTTGCACAATAGGCACCATAGCCGACCGGAATCTTAACCAGCTATACGATTTAGCATGCTGAACGGCATGCCCGCACTCGTGGGCCGCAACAGCTGCCGCTGCTACGCTACGGCTATGATATACATCGTCGCTTAAGTTTACGGTACGGTTTTCAGGATTGTAGTGGTCTGTCAACTGGCCTTCAACCGATATTACCTGCACGTTGTTAATGCCATGATCGCGCAGCATGCGCTGAGCTACCTCGGCACCTGACAGGCCTGATGATAAACTGATTTCCGAATATTCTTTAAACTTGCTTCTAAATCTCCATTGTACTGCCAGGCTTATTAAGCCTACGACTATCATGAGCAGCCAGGCCGAATTAAATCCGCCTACCTGAGCTATAATCAACAATAAATTATCCATATTTCTTGCTTGTATGAGCATAAAATATCAAAAAGCATTCCGTAAGGCCAAAAACTGAGGCAGCAGACTCTCGACGACTAAAAATGACATTTAAGCAGGCCAAGTATGCTAAATTGGCGTGACGTTGTTAAAAAGTAATTAGAGAGGTGCCAGTGCCTATTTAGTTATAGTACTGTTCTGTCTGCACTTTCAGATGGCGCAGCCGTGTTTTTAAGGATAAAATAGCCAATAGTGGCGGCAATTACAGAGGCAATCAAAATACCGTACTTCGCATCCTCAACCATAGTCTGTTCTTTAAAAGCCAGTGCCGATACGAAAAGCGACATTGTAAAACCTATACCTGCTAAAGCAGCTACGCCTGCAATATGTTTCCAGGTGGCTGCCTCAGGTAACGCGCCCAGCCGGGTTTTTACCATTAGCCAGGTAAACAGCAACACGCCAATAAATTTGCCCACCAGTAACCCAGTAACCACACCAATGCTCACCGGGTTAATGATAGTACTAAAGAAATCTGAACCGATAACAATCCCCGCATTAGCCAAGGCAAACGAAGGCATAATAATAAATGCCACCCAGGGGTGCAGCGAGTGTTCAATTTTTTGAAGGGGCGTTTGCGCCGCCAAACTGAGCTGCTTTATCTCTTCAATAATTTTATGCTGTATTGGAGTGGTTAATGTACTCAGGTCGGGTATCTGTTTTTCAAAATCATAAGACAGTTGGCGTAATTTGCTGGCATATACTTTCTCGTCAACAATAGTACGGGCCGGAATGGTGAACGCCACCAACACACCGGCAATAGTAGCATGAATGCCTGACAACAAAAAACCGACCCAAACCGCAAATCCTAAAATAATATAAAAAGCCGTATTACGTACGCCCAAAGCGTTGCCTGCAATCAGCAGCAGCAAGAAGCCGAAGCCAATACTTAGCGGTACCATTTGCAGATTAGCGCTATAAAAAAACGCAATAACCAACACTGCACCCAAATCATCAGCTACGGCCAGCGCCGATAAAAGTACTTTTACCGAGGCCGGTATATGCTTAACCGCTACTGATAACAAAGCCAAAGCAAAGGCAATATCTGTAGCCATAGGGATGCCCCAGCCATGGGCCGCTTGCGTGTTTCGGTTAATTAAATAATAGATGGCGGCTGGTACCAGCATACCGCCCAGGGGCTGCCACCATGGGCAATGCGGCTTTACTCGGGCTGGATAATTCGCCGGCCATAAATTCGCGCTTAAGTTCGAGGCCAATCACAAAAAAGAAGATGGCCATCAGTCCGTCATTAATCCAGATGTGCAGCGGGTGTTTAAGTTCGTAATTGTCTAAACTCAGTGAAAACTCAATTTCCCAAAAACGGTGGTAGCTTTCGCTATAAGGAGAGTTTACCCACACTATGGCTAAGATTACGCCCAGCAATAACACCAAACCGCTGGTATACTCCTGGTGTATAAACAGGTTTACCGGCTTAAGCAATTTATCAATAGGTAGTTGAGGTATAGCCATCGGTTAATTTTAAACAAGCCAGCTTGGCTGTAAAGTGGTGTGCTACAAAAAAGCAACCAAACGTTCTAAGGCCATCCCGCGTGAGCCTTTAATTAATACAGTGCTGTTGGTAATAGGCTCGGCTTGCAATCCGGATATGGCCTGCTCGGCAGTTTCGTAAAAAGTAGCGCCTTCGTTATCGTCTTTTAGTAGCGAAAATTCCTTGCCTATAAAAATCACCTTGGCTTCAGGAGTGGTTAATGCAGCTTTTAAAACGGCTTCGTGTTCGGCTGCTGCCTCATCACCCATCTCGAACATGTCGCCCAATATCATTACTTTTTGGGCTGCCTGCATTTTGCTTAGGTTATCAATGGCCACCATCATGCTGCTCGGATTGGCGTTGTAGTAATCGCAAATGAGTGTGTTGGTATTGGTTTTTAAAATTTGCGAACGGTTATTTTTAGGCTGATAGCCTTCAATACCTGCATTGATTTGCTCAGGGCTCAGCTTAAAATAATGGCCAACGCAAATCGCCGTCAGCACGTTATCTAAGTTATAATCACCGGTAAGCTGCGTTGTGGTCCGGTAGGTTTGATTATTAGTAACGGTTTTCCAGTTCAAAGCCAGGTATGGGGCACTGTCAGCCAGGTTGCCGCTAATGGTGTTTAGAGCACTTGTCCGGCCGTAATATTCAACATTAACCAGGCCGCGCGTCTCTTTCATCAGCATTAGGTCGGGGCTGTCGCTGTTTACAAAGGCGGTGCCATTGGTGGCTTTCAAGTAATCATACATTTCGCCTTTGCCTATTTTTACACCTTCTACACCGCCAAAGCCTTCTAAATGGGCTTTGCCTACGTTGGTAATTAAACCGTGGGTAGGATGGGCAATGGTGCACAGGAAGGCGATTTCTTTTTGATGATTGGCGCCCATTTCAATAACCGCCATCTGGTGCTGGTTATTGATAGATAAAATGGTAAGCGGTACACCAATATGGTTATTTAGGTTACCCTGGGTAGCCAGCGTGGTAAACTGCTGTGATAGTACGGCATTAATCAGCTCCTTGGTGGTAGTTTTACCATTGGTGCCGGTAAGGCCGATAACCGGTATCTGCAACTGTTTACGATGATACCGGGCTAGGTCCTGCAACGTGCTCAAAACGTCATCTACCAGTATAAAACAGTCAGATGTACGGTAAGCGGCATCATCTATCACCGCATAAGCGGCTCCTGCCTCTAATGCCTGTGCCGCAAAAGTGTTAGCATCAAACTTATCACCTTTAAGGGCGAAAAATAAACTGCCGGTTGCAATTTTACGGGTGTCAGTGCTAATTACAGGGTGTTGCAGGTAAAGCTGGTAGAGTTGTTCAATAACCATGCGCAAATATAAAACAGAATTGCGCTAATTTAACGTATTATGTGTGGCCGCTGTTTAGTTAGCGCCAGCCCAAAATGTATATTTCTTTGCCGATGTGATAAAGCGCAAACCCAAAAAACAGCATAGCGATGCCGGTATTGATAAACTGCGTGCTTAGCTCAAATTTATTTTGGATATACCTGGCCGACTTGGCATAAATAAACAAGCACAAAAATGCACCCGCTGCCGAACCTAAACTAAATACACCCAAAGCAAACAAGCCAGGCAAAATCCACTGGTGGGCTAACAGGTAGGTGCCGGCTACCATCCAAAAAAGGATTTGCATAGGATTGATGATGCCAAGCACAATGCCGTATCGGATGCTTTCGCGATCTGAGTATTTTGGTTTTGGTGGTTTTTTTCGGTTAAGCCAGGTGATGGTGCCGAGTGTGCTGAACAGTACCACCATAACCCAGTCGATGATGGTTTCAACATGCGGCTGTACGGAGAGCCATTTAGCAGCCTGCATGAAAAAGAAGGTAAAGAAAAACTCGGTACACGAAAAAGCGGTAATAAAACGCAATGCCTGACGCATCCCACGATTAATGGTAATTTGTGTTAAGGTAAGATTGATATTGCCCGGGGGGATGTAACCAATAAAGTTAACCACCAGTCCCAGCACGAATGTCAGGAAAATCATTGTTCAAAAGTAAGTCGAAAATTGAATACCGGACAAGCAATTTTGTTTGAGTTAGCCCAAAAATTAGAGTTTCTTTGCACTTTACTTAAAAAGAGCTGCTATAAATGTCTGCTGATAGAGTTATTTCGCTGTTGCCTGCCGCAACAGAAATTGTTTGTGCCCTGGGTTTAGAGAATAAACTGGTAGGCCGGTCGCACGAGTGTGACTACCCCGAAACTGTGAAGCAACTGCTGGTTTGTTCGTACGACCGGATAGGAACTCAGTTAACCAGTTTAGAAATTGATCAGAAAGTAAAGCAGCTGTTAACCAACGTACTTTCGGTATACGAGGTAAATAGCCAACTAATTAAACAGCTGAGCCCTGATATGATTATTACACAAGATCAGTGTGCCGCTTGCGCCGTCTCACTTCCAGAGGTTGAACAGGTTTTGTCTGCCGAATTAGAGAAACCAGCACAAATTATATCCTTACAGCCCAATAGCCTGAATGGTATTCTGGATAACATCCGGGAGGTTGCCATAGCTTTGAATGTGGTAAATGTAGGAGATGAGCTTTTAGAAGAATTGCAGGAGCGGATAGACATTATTCAGCATAAATTACGTTTCATCGAAAAGAAACCTGCTGTGGCCTGCATTGAATGGCTAGAACCTTTGATGACCTCGGGTAATTGGGTGCCCGAACTGGTAACCATTGCCGGCGGTACCCCTGTACTGAGCCAGGCCGGTAAGCACTCGCCTTATATCAACTGGGATGACCTGCGCGAACAAGATCCCGAAATAATTGTGGTAATGGCCTGTGGTTTTTCAGTAGAACGCACGTTAAAAGAAATAAGCACCCTATTACAGCTACCGGGATTTGCCGATTTACAAGCCATCAAAAACCAGCGCTTTTATATTGCCGACGGTAACCAATACTTTAACCGCCCCGGCCCGCGCATTGTAGACTCCATCGAGATTTTAGCCGAGATCATTAATCCGAAGCAGTTTATTTTTGGTTATGAAGGGGAGGGGTGGATTAAGTTTGAGGTGTAGGGTTGTAAAGTGATTTATTAGCAACTATGTATGCATTAAGCTATGTTTGAGCAAGCCAACACTTGTTTGTGCAATTATAAGTTAAGTCAGTGGTAGATTTACTTACTTCGTCTGCCCTTGGCCGCAGGGGCCAGTTACTTTTGTCATAGCCACAAAAGTAACCAAAAAGGCCTAGCTGTTGCGATCACCTGTCCACCCGCAGGGCCAACGCTGGCCCGGGCGCAACAGCGGGCCTCTGCGCTTTTTAATCAAAATTAATTGAAACTAAGACTTGTCGAATCAATACTTTTCATCTTATTAAGCTCCCCTCTTGGCGGGGGGAGGGCTCGTCATCCTTTCTCGCTTCGGGCGAAAGGCGGGCAGCATACGATGGCCTGTGCGTAAGGGCAGAGGCATTTTAGATTTTGCTGAAGCGTAGGTCATTGTGGGTAAAGGCGCAAAATATAAGAAGACTGTGGTGCTGCCCGGCTTTGCAGCGCAATGGCTATGTGCGAAAAGAAGCCTTAAAGGATGACTTGAATTTTGCTTCTTTGTTTCCAAGACAAAGAAGATAACATATTTTATATCCTCACACTCACACCCGCATAAAAATTTCTTAACGGTGCCGGATTATAATAGCGGTTGCCTACCGCGTTAAGGTCGTTGCCCAGACTGTACTTTTGATTGAGCAGGTTATCGGCACCGGCGTAAATATTTAAGCGGGCTCGGTAATGCCAAGGCACTTGCCAGCCGGCTTTGGCTTGCAACAAATGGTAGCTGCCGGCATAAACCGTATTGGCATCATTAACCGGGAGGCGGGCAGTGTAGTTATGCTGTACAAACACATAGACGGATTGGGGCAGCCTGAATTGTAAACTGCTTACGGCTACCTGCCGGGGCACGCCGGTTAGGCGGTTGCCAGAGTAGTCCACGTTATTGATATTGTATTGCCTAAAGTTGAATCCATTATAAGTAAAAGCTTCATTAAACTGTAGTCCTCTTAACAGTCCCGAATTTTTGGGACCAATAACCCAGCCCGTAAAGTTTAATTCAAAACCTATTTGCTTAGTGCCGCCTGCGTTTACAAAGTAATCGGTTTCGTTAGTATTACGTTGGTTAACGATTGTATTGTTGAGCCGATAATAGAATACAGAAGCATCCAGCATCAGGCTTTCATCCATGTTACGCAGACGCAGGCCGGTTTCATAGTTCCAACCGGTTTCGGGTTGCAAAGCCGTATTGATCAAATTATTACTCGGTCTAACTTCGGCAATGGTAGGAGTAGAGTAACCACGACTAACGGATGCCCGGCCAATAAAGTTATCGGTGAACTCGTACGACAAGGCAACACGCGGCATCAGTTGCGGGTTAAAGTTGCGTGTATTTAAACTCGTTTGATTAAGCGGATAAATGTTACGGAATCGATACTGATAATAATTTAGACTCAATGCTGCTTCAACGTTTAAACGGCGGTAAAAGGTAGCGGCGTAACGGGTAAATACAAAGTGCTGGTTGGTGTTTACCTCATCTAACGATTGTGGCTTACCGGTTATGCCCTGCAGGTTGTCATAATTATTAATATCAGCATTGGTTTGCTGCCACTCAGCACCTAAATTTAATCTCCATTCTGGTTGTGTAGGTAAACTGTGTAACTCAAAATAGGTACGCGCTCCGTAAGTGCCTTCGTTACGCTGCTCATAGTTAGTGATGAAGGGGTTGTCAAAATTAACCTTTGAGCCGAATATGGTGGCTACGTTGCGAATGCGATTGCTTAGCCGGGCTTCGTTCACCAAGCCACCGAACAGCATTTTAGTAGTAATGCCAATGTTTTGCTGAATAGCGCTCGGAGTAGCCGCTGTAGCTGGTCGCGAGGAACGCGGGTTAGCTTCAAATTGCGCCAACGTTAAGCCACCCGGCGTCTGGTATTGCAGGTTAGAATAAAAACCGATAAGCTTGAGCTGATTATTTTGACCATATTTTAATTTATCAACTAGCTGCAGGTAGTGCCGTTGCATATAGCTATGATCGCGGTAGCCGTCGTAAGTTTGGTAGCTTTGTTTTATATTTAACTCATTGCGTTTCCATACCTGATTAACTGCGGCATTTTCATGAAACAAGCCATAAGAGCCGGCGTTAAGGCCAACTGAGGTATAATTACTATCCGTTAACCGGTTAGTTGGATTAATTAGTACTACACCACCCGAGTTTGCGCCGAACAAACTGCCGTCAGGGCCTTTAAGTACTTCCAGGCTATGCAGGCTGCTTACATCAAGTGCATTTAAATAAGTGTTACCTCCGGCATCGGTAAGTGGTATCTCGTCAAAATATATTTTAACATTGCGTACACCAAACGGCGAACGTAATAGGCTGCCTCTGATAGACAAGCGATAGCTGCCTGGCGTACGTTCTTCCATACGTATGCCGGGTAGTGTATTCATGGCGCTTACCAAAGAATTGTTGGGTTGTAAACTTAACTGAGCTGCACTTAAAACCCCTACTGATGCCGGTACTTGGATTAAGCGCTGTTCTGACAAATACCCTCTTACGGTAACTGATTGAAGCTGCCGGGTGCTATCCTGCTGTAAAGTGTCACGTTGCTGTGCCTGGGTAGCTGAGCAAAAAAAGACAAATAATAAAACAAGGGTAAACGGTTTAACCATTATAATGAGAGGGATGAATGTTATTTCTGCTAAAAGACCCCATCCTTTAAAGCTGTTGCAATACAACTTACAAAGATGAGGTCTTGAAATTAAAAAGTGGAAAATTTACTTTTCAGCGCTTACACGCCATATTTTATTACCCGAATCGTCGGCAACCAGCAAAGCTCCATCTTTAGAGGTGGCTACACCAACCGGACGGCCATAAACTTCGTTTTTACCTGCATTAGCCACAAAGCCGGTTAAAAAATCTTCGGGCTTGCCTGGCTTATTACCATTAAAAGGTACAGCCACTACTTTATAACCCACCAGTTTTGAGCTGTTCCATGAGCCATGCTGACCAATAAAGGCAGCATTTTTATATTTCTCGCCAAAGTTGTTGCCATCATAAAACGCCAGGCCCAAAGATGCCGTGTGCGGCCCTAAGGCAACATCCGGTACAATAGCTTTTTTTACCATGTCAGGGCGTTGGTCTTTTAGGCGCGGGTCTTCATGCGGTCCAAAGTAAGCATAAGGCCAGCCGTAAAAGCCACCTTCTTTTACACTGGTTAAATAATCGGGCACCAGTTCGTCGCCTAATTCATCACGCTCATTAACAGCAGTCCATATGGTGTTAGTGCCCGGCATAAAGCCAATGCCTACCGGGTTGCGTAAGCCGCTGGCATATATTTTTTCGTTAGAGCCATCCAGGTTAATTACCAGGATATTAGCGCGGCGAGCTTCGTTAGCCAAACCATGTTCGGCTACGTTACTGCCAGAGCCAACCGTAATATACAGCTTAGTACTGTCTTTGCTTACCAGTAGGTTGCGGGTCCAGTGGTTGTTGTAACCACCGGCAGGTAGTTTTAAGATACGTTGGCCGGGGCGGGTGATGCGAGTATCGCCGGTGCTGTAAGGGTAGCGCCATAAACCATCGGTGTTAGCTACGTAAAACCAACGGCCTACAACGGCCATACCAAACGGTTGGTTTAGCCCGCTCAAAAATAACCCCTTACTGTCTACCACACCGTCACCATTACTATCGCGCATAATCACAATAGTATTAGGGCTGTCGCCCATATTTTGCGATTCGGTTTTACCGCTTAATTTTGACTTTGCCTTTTTTAATCCCGAAGCCTCGGTAGTAGCCAGCGCAGCAAACACATCGCCGTTGGGCGCTACATAAACGTTGCGTGGGTTGTTTAAATCTTCGGCAAAAAGGCTCACTTTAAATCCTGCCGGTGCAGTTGGTGTTTTACCTTTTGGCCAGCCAATTACCTTACAAAAAGTTGAGGTAGACTTTGTAGCGTAAGGTGCTGGTAAACTAACCTGCTGCCCTGCGGCACTGGCTGTAGTATCGGCCTTACTTGGATCTGGCTTTTTTTGTTGCGAGCAACTTCCAAACACGGTAGCTGCAGTAAGGGAAGCGTATAGTAAATAGCTGCTTTTCATGTAGAAATGTGGTTCATTGTTGTAACCATAACTTAACCTATAGGATAATTTTTTGTTTGACGCATTCTACAGCCAACACCATCCGTTATTTACCGCTTCTTGATTAATAAATAGTGAAAGCCTATTTGTATGGATGATAGCTTACCGCCAAATTGTGAATAATTCGTGTTCTTAGCTGGTAAGCTGTAGGTCGCATAAACTTCGTATCGCTTATTAATTATCACCCCAAGTTTCCCTGTAAAGTTGTACCAAACAGTCTCTACCCCCTTTAG
This sequence comes from Mucilaginibacter sp. CSA2-8R, assembly GCF_038806765.1. Taxonomy (NCBI): domain Bacteria; kingdom Pseudomonadati; phylum Bacteroidota; class Sphingobacteriia; order Sphingobacteriales; family Sphingobacteriaceae; genus Mucilaginibacter; species Mucilaginibacter sp. CSA2-8R. The sequence goes on from NZ_CP152389.1 coordinate 712,238, forward strand.
CATGTTATCGTCTACATATCTGTCGGGGTTTGAGTAGTAGCGGCCGTACTCATTTTTGGTATAAGCGGATATATTGTAAGACAGACCCGCACCTGCATAAATCTTGAGATCACTGGTGTTGTAAAAGTTGAATAACACCTGCGGTACTATTGACGCTGTGTACATGGTAAGCAGCCTCACATAATTTCCCTGGCTAAACTCAGGGGAAAAAGCTTTAACTTCATGATTGCTGCCACTGAGCATCAATTCGCCTCTGAAAATGATACGGCCTACATTGGTATTGGGCAAAAGATCAGCGCCAACGCTCACAAATGGGAGTATCTTATCTTTGTGCATAACATTATCAACCGCCAGCGGCGACTGGCCAGCGTAGCGGAGCATAGTTCGGCCAATGCCACCTCCTACAAAAGCATTAATCCCGAACGATGTTTTACCAGGGTTTGTAGTGTTACCGTTTATCGCATCAACGATCCTGATCAGTGCCGACTCGTTGTACTCGGCTGCCTGTATTTTATTGATTAGCCTTTGGTCATTAGGCCGGTAATAGACAGCATACTTGGTTAGTTGCTTACGAAAGCCGGTGCTGTTAATTACCTGGTCGGTATGCTGCGGGTTAAGATATACGTGATGGCTCAGTTCAAATGGCGTTTCGCTGCCATTCCGTAACAGGTATCGTCTCTTTATCTTGTCTTCGTACGAGTAAAAGGTCAGGTATCGTCCCTGACTAATTACTCTCAAAAGAACCGTTTTTTTGACGGATGAGCTATCTATACCGGCCTTCAAATAATTAAAGTTGGAAGCATCTTGCGAAAGCGCCACGGTGTGCCGTTCAAAGGTCTCCATGCCGGTTAGCGTGAACGAACTGATGCTATCGATTACGTACAAATGTATGGCGCGGTCATTTTGATGGGTCTTGAACCCTACTGAAGTTGGGTTTTGTGCCCACTCACGCTGGTCTATATATCCTTTTAAGGTGTCACCTGTGTTAGAGATGATATAGCCTGGTTTAAAATTGGTTTGCGCAATACAGCACAGGCTGCTAAGCAGCAGCAAAAAGGTGTAAAAAGAAGATTTCATGTGAATACAGGTTCAGTAGTATGGGGGGGTAAAAAAAGGCTAAAACTTCAAAAATTTATCTACTTGCTCATCTACAAACTTTATTGTTTTTTCTTCAAATAAATCACCGTCGGCATTCATCTCTTTGCGGATGCCTGGAATATGCAGGCGCAGCGGCAGCACATGCAGGTGCAGATAGCTGCAAATGCCGGCAAAATGATCAACCCCACGCACGTTACCATACGTGCCGGATGATAGGCCAACCAGTGCCGCTTTTTTATCATAAAAGCTATCGGGAAACGTGCAGGCATCAATAAAAGCTTTTAAAATACCAGGAAAGCTGCCATTATACTCGGGAATTACAAACAAAAATTTTTGCGTACGGGTAATGAGTTGCTGTATAGGCTCAAAAGCGGCACTGCGGCTGCCAAACATGTCGGTTTGTATAAAGTTAGGCGGCAGTTCGGCCATCGATAGCAGGCTTGCCTCTGCTCCTTTATTTAACATCTGTTTTTGATAATATTTAGCTAATTTTAGAGTTGAACTTGCAGGGCGGTTAGTGGAGGCAATGATAGTGATCATTAAAAAAGTGTTTATAAGTTAGACGAACATGCCGGGCTGTCGAATTGTTTAAATTCGTATCTTTACACCCCTGATTGCAACAAGGCGAAAGTATAAATTTTTGCTTTACCTTGTAAACCAGGAAAAGGCAAGGTGCTGTAAATTGTGAGGTATAAAAATGAGTAAAATTATAGCTTTAGCTAATCAGAAGGGTGGGGTGGGTAAAACAACTTCGTCTATAAATCTGGCTGCAAGTTTAGCCGTGTTAGAATATAGAACGTTGTTGGTAGATGCCGATCCGCAGGCTAACTCAACGTCAGGTATCGGCTTTGATCCGCGTACCATCAAAAACAGCATTTACGAGTGTATCATTAACCAGATTGATCCGGCCGAGGCTATCCAGAAAACGGAAACGCCTAATCTGGATTTGCTGCCCGCACATATTGATTTGGTAGGTGCCGAAATTGAGATGATTAACCTTACCGACCGCGAGTACAAGATGAAGGCCATTTTGGACAAAATACGCGACCAGTACGATTTTATCATCATCGATTGTTCACCATCATTAGGCTTAATTACCATTAATGCCCTTACCGCAGCCGATTCGGTGATTATACCGGTGCAGTGCGAATATTTTGCATTAGAGGGTTTAGGTAAATTGCTTAATACCATCAAGATAGTTCAGAATCGCTTAAATCCGCAATTGGATATCGAAGGTATTTTGTTAACCATGTATGATGTAAGGCTGCGTCTGTCTAACCAGGTCGTTGAAGAAGTGCGTACGCATTTTGAAGACTTGGTTTTTGATACCATTATACAGCGTAACACCCGCCTTAGCGAAGCGCCAAGCTTTGGAGTATCGGTAATTATGCACGATGCAACCTGTAAGGGCGCCATCAACTATCTGAACCTGGCCCGCGAGATTATTCGCAAAAACGGTTTAACAGAGTCGAAAGGCAAAGCAGCACCTGCCGCAGTTTAAATTGAGTAATGAGCGTAGAAAAAAAGAAAGCTTTAGGTAAAGGGCTCAGCGCATTGCTTGACAATGCCGGCAGCACCAAGCCTCAGTCTAATTATAATTCGCCCGAAACAGATGGCAATAAGTCGTCTGGCAACCTGGGCTCGGTTAATGAAATCCGGATTGCCGAAATTGAAATTAACCCCTACCAGCCGCGTACTGATTTTGATGAGCAGGCACTGATTGAGTTGGCCGAATCTATCAAAGTACAGGGCTTGATACAGCCTATTACCGTACGGCGCGTAAACTCACACTCGTACCAGCTCATTTCGGGCGAGCGGCGCTTGCGTGCATCTAAGCGGGCCGGACTATTAACCATACCTGCCTACATCCGTACCGCCAATGATCAGCAGATGCTGGAGATGGCGTTGATTGAAAACATACAGCGCGAAAACCTGAATGCGATGGAAGTTGCCCTCAGCTTTCAGCGTATGCTGGATGAGTGCGACCTAAAGCAGGAAGAATTAGGCGAGCGGGTAAGTAAAAACCGGTCGACGGTAAATAACTACCTGCGCTTACTAAAATTGCCTCCAAGTATACAGGCTTCTATCCGCGATGGTGATATCAGCATGGGACACGCCCGTGCGCTGATTACCATTGCCGATCCGGTAAAGCAAGTATACCTGCACCAACAGATTTTGCAGCACGGACTTTCGGTGCGCAAAGTAGAAGAAATGGTGCGTGCTCTGCAGCATAACGAAGAACCTGCTAAAAAAGATGACCGCAAACCGGCCGCAAAGCCCTCATACCAGATACAAAAAATACAGGATGACCTGGCCTCTAAATTTAGTACTAAAGTTAAATTGAAGGTGGGCAATAAAGGAGCAGGCAGCATCGAAATTCCGTTTATGTCTGAAGATGATTTGAGCCGTATCTTACAAATGCTGGACTGGTAGTATGAACAGGTTAATTATTGGTTGTTTACTGGTTTTTTTATCACTGGCGGCTTTTGCACAAAAGCCGGACACGGTAAAAACCGTAAACCGTAAAGACAGCCTGAACCGTGTTATAGATTCTGCCAAATCAAAACCTATCCTGCAGCAGGTATTCAACAAAAAAAATAAAAAGCAGTATAACCCCGATAGTACCCATTTGCCTAGTACCGCGGTTAAGCGCTCATTAATGGTACCCGGATGGGGGCAGGTTTACAACAAGCACTGGTGGAAATTACCGTTAATTTACGGGGGGATAGGCAGCTTTGTTTATTTTGCCATTATCAACAAGCGGGATGCTAAAAACTATTTAGAAGTTTACAAGCTTAAGCGAGACCCACTTAGTCCTCGTCCTGATCCTAACTCAGCTGTTGGGCAGTTGTATGCGCGTACCTCAACTTATGGCGCTCAGGCACTGGCCGATGCCTCTAATGGTTCTGATCGTAACTTTCAGCTTTGTATTTTTGGTATTATTGGCGTGTGGGGTATTCAAACTATTGATGCTTATATTTTCGCCAAGTTTATACACTCTTACACTATGGATCGCGACCTGAGCTTTAAGATAGCGCCAGGCATCATTACCGGGCCAACTTACGCCTCTAACGGTATTCCTTCGGTAATGCCGGTATTAAAACTTACCTTTAGTCTTAAGTAAACCACCTTACCATTATTAACAACATATAATCATTCATAATAAATGAAAATTGCATTATTGGGTTATGGCAAAATGGGCAAAATCATCGAGCAGATTGCCTTGCAGCGTCAACACCAGATTGTACTCAAAATAGATAAAGATAACCTTCATGAAGCCACTCCCGAAAACTTGAAACAGGCAGATGTAGCTATCGAGTTTAGCACACCATCGTCTGTACTTGGTAATATTGACCGTTGCTTTGAAGCGGGTGTGCCTATTGTAATTGGTACTACCGGCTGGTATGAGCAGCTTAATGATATAAAAGATAAATGCCTGGCTGGTAACCATGCTTTGCTCTACGGTTCAAACTACAGCGTTGGGGTAAATATCTTTTTTCATGTTAACCGTATGCTGGCTAAGGTGATGAATAATTACCCTTACTATGATGTACAGGTAGAAGAGATACATCATACCCAAAAACTGGATGCGCCAAGCGGCACGGCTATTACCATTGCAGAGGGTATACTGGATGGTTTGGATGGCAAACAAAAGTGGAAAAATATAGTGGTAAGCGATAATGCAGAGCCTGCCGAAGATGTGGTTGCTGCAAACGAGTTACTGATAGAATCGCTAAGGATTGAAAATGTGCCCGGTACTCACACGGTGGTATATGACTCTGAGATTGACACCATTGAGTTTAAACATACCGCGCATAACCGCAATGGCTTTGCTTTAGGCGCTGTTTTGGCAGCTGAGTGGCTGAAAGATAAAAAAGGATTTTTCCCGGTAACAGATATGTTTACCTTTAATGCCTGATTAACAGGTTATAATTAAATTAATATATGAATTGGAAATTCTGGGACAAAAAAAGAGATACGGATACCCCCAAGAAGAAAAAAAGTGCAGCCCGCGAGTGGACTGATGCCATTATTTTTGCGGTAGTTGCTGCAACACTGATACGTACACTTTTTATCGAAGCCTACACTATTCCTACCGAGTCGATGGAGCGCTCATTGCTGGTAGGCGACTTTTTATTTGTAAGTAAAGTAAATTATGGTGCCCGTACGCCCATGACGCCCATTGCGTTTCCGTTTGCGCATCATACCATGCCCATTATAGGTACCAAAGCTTACTGGGATGGCGTAAAGCTGCCGTACTACCGTTTACCGGGTTTAAGCGAGGTTAAAAAAGGTGACGTTGTGGTATTTAATTACCCGATGGAGGCCGATTCGCCTTATTACCGTCCGGTAGATAAACGCGAAAATTATATTAAACGCTGCCAGGGAACTCCCGGCGATACACTTTCTATTGTAAATGCGCAGGTGTATATAAACGGCAAGCCTAACCCTAACCCACCCGAAGGGCAGATTAACTACGAGGTGCAAACCAACGGTACCGAAGTAAATCCGAAGTTACTGGACGAACTGCATATTACGTTATCAGAGTATACGCCGTATCCTACCATGACCAAGGCTTCTGCAGATGCCTTGAGAGGGTATGCCAACATTACTAAGGTAAAACCGCATATCACTCCAAAAGACTCTATAGAATATGGTGGTGAGGTTTTCCCTAACTCGGCTCAATACATCACCCGTAACCAGCCATTTAACAAATGGAACCAGGATAATTACGGACCTATAATCATCCCTAAAAAAGGCTGGACGGTTAAACTGGATAGTTTAACACTGCCTTTTTACCGCCGGGCTATTACTGTTTATGAAGGTAACAAGTTAGAGGTTAAAGGAACGGATGTTTACATAAACGGACAAAAAGCGGACGGCTATACCTTTAAAATGAATTATTACTGGATGATGGGGGATAACCGCCATAACTCGCTCGACTCGCGTTTTTGGGGTTTTGTACCCGAAGACCACATTGTAGGCAAGGCATTGTTTGTTTGGATGAGCTGGGATACCAACGGCACCTTCCTGGACAAAATACGCTGGAAACGCCTGTTTATGGGCATCCATTAATACTGCTTATGTATAAAATAAAAGGGGCTGTTTTCCGGTTTGGAAAACAGCCCCTTTTTTATGCGTTCAGCTTTTACTATCAGCCAACAATCTTTTTAAGTTCAACGGCAATTTTATCTGCGGTTGTGCTGCTTACTTGTACTAAAGGTAAACGCAGGGTATCGCCGCAAACGCCTAACTGTTTAAGCGCTGTTTTAACACCGCCGGGGCTGCCTTCAGAGAACATTAACCGGGTGAAGTCAATAAATCTATAATGAGCTTCCTGCGCGGCTTTAAAATCGCCTGCAGCACAAAGCTTTATCATGTCCGAAAACTGTTTGGGCACCGCATTGCCTACAACCGATATCACACCTACCGCTCCTAAAGACATCATAGGTAACGTAACCGGGTCGTCGCCCGATATAAATAGGAAGCTATCCGGTTTATCGCGCATAATTTGGTTAAACTGGTCAAAGTTGCCAGAGGCTTCTTTAATACCAATAATGTTGCTGAAATCATGAGCTAGCCTTACCGTGGTTTCGGCGCTAACATTGCTGCCTGTACGGCCCGGTACGTTATATAAAATAATAGGTAGCGGCGATGCTTCGGCAATAGCTTTATAATGCTGGTAAATACCTTCTTGTATAGGTTTGTTATAATGCGGACTGGCCGACAGTATGGCATCATACCCCGTAGTATCAAACTGTTTTACAGTTTCAACCACTTCGTAGGTGTTATTGCCGCCAATGCCGGCTACCAGGTGTACACGTTTATTAACTTTTTCGGCGGTAAAAGCCCAAACCTTCTTCTTTTCTTCCTTGCTTAGGGTTGCGCTTTCGCCGGTGGTACCTAATGATACCAGGTAATTTACGCCACCGTTAATCAGGTAATTAATTAAGTTTTCGAGGCCGGCATAATCTACTCCGCCATCGCTGTTAAACGGAGTTACCATGGCTACTCCGGTTCCGTGAAACATTTCCATCTATCTTATTAAGGGTTGCTAAGATAAGATTTTAGTAATGATTTGTATTAATTAAATATTGCGGCGATCGTAATTACCGAAGCGTTGTTTTGGCTTCCGGTTATCGCAAAATAATAGCAAAGCGTAAGGCATTCTTAGAGTTTAGTCCACTGTTGTAAGACCATCCGTACAGTACTTTTAAACCATTCCAGCTTATACCTGCACCAAGCTCTGTATAGTTTTTTAACCCAGGGGTAGTTAGGTAATTGGCCTGTACAATTTCCTGCAGCTTCAGTTTACGGATAAGCGGAAGCTTGCTTAAAAACAAGCCGCCAAAGTTTTGCTCTAAGTGGCCTTCCAGGTATTGCTTGCTGGTACTGTAAGTGTAATAGTTAAGCATCAAAAAGGCGTCGGGCGCATCCTGATAGTGCAAAATTTCGTTACCGGCAAAGTGTTTATAATCGGTGTAAAAAAGTTGTTTGTTATTTAAAAACTTGCCGGCACCAATGTAAAATGAAAACTTACCGTACATGCCCAGGCTAACATTGTTTTTTGCTAAACTGGCAGTAATCAAGTCATAGTCCACATCAGAGCCTAACACGTTTTTGATGCCTTTAGTGTAGCCAACGGTTAATGTAGGATAGTCTGACGGTAAATAGTGCCTTCCGGTTGGATAGGTAACGTACCGGTTACTGAAATTATAGCTGGTAGTTACGCTAACTTTAAACGATTGTGTTTGCGGAAACAATGGTACATCCGCCTCGGGCATAAAAGGGTTGTTGGATGTATAGGGACGATCTTTACGGAAAAAGCTGTACTGCGAGGTATTGTTTAGCCATTTGCGGTCGGCATATTCGGCACCTGCGGTTGCCATCCAGCCTCCGGCCAGTCGGTGCGACACAGATAAGCTAACGAAATGCTTATCGTACAGCTTTTGATAGTTTTGCCTTAAAAAAAGACTGCTGAACTCATTAGCCAACACCGAGATAGGTTGTTTGTTGTTCAGGTCAACCACATCAGAGCCGGCATACAAGTTAAAGGTATAATTGTTAACCGGTACAGTAGCGTTGATATTGCCATGCAGTAATTGGTTGCTAAAGCCATAACGGATATGCCCGCCCAAGCGCAGGTATTTATTATTAAGGCTGTCAATCTGCTTTACGTAAGCCGCTCCGTAGTTAATGGCAAATCCTTCTACCGTGTTAAACAGCAGCGACCCGATAACCGATTCGGTACGGAAATATGTTTTTTTGTAACGATTGCTAAAGTTTAACCCCGAAAAGAGAAAGCCAGGTATCGAAGCCCGGTTATTTACGCGATCTAACGAATCAAGGTAAGGCTTGGATTCGCGCTTGCGGGCTAACACTGCTTTCTTTTCGTAATCAATTTTTTCTTCATCTGTTAGCGGAACGGGCCGCGCCTGCTGCCAGTAAACCGAATCTTTTTTATTAACTCCGGCGGTAACCTTCATCACCTCGGCAAACGTTTTTTTGCTGATCTGTGGGTTGATCTCGTAGTTTTTAAAAACCGCCAAAAAATATCCGGCTAATTTAAAACCCAGTAAGCCACCAGAAAATTCAAACTTAACCGATGATGGCATCCACACTTTATGCTCAACCGGAATGTATTGCTGCTTTACAGTAATGGTATCTAAAATATTGATACCTGACGATTTGGTTAAATATAAGTCTGCACTGTGTATGCGCCAGCTATCCTCAATAATATAAATATAACCTTCAAAAGTAGGTTCGTACTGGCGCTTAGGTATTACTTTAATACGGTTAATGGTTTCGCCGTTCTCTACCGTAAGGCCCATGTATTTATAGTTGTAGTAGGACAGGGCATTGTCGGCAATAGGCGAGATGAGCGGACGGTTGCTCAGCCCGTCCCAGTGCTGAAAGTTATCGTAAAAATTAACGGTTAACTCTGAGGCCCTGTTAAAACTAAAAGCTTTGTTACTGCCTGATACCTTCGACGAAATCATTTCCTCGTGATATAAATCGGGCTGCGTAAAGCTGAGTTTGGATTCGGACTCTGACAAATACAGGATGCCTTTACGGTTAGAGTCTAATCCCAATTCACGGCCAATCTGGTTAATATCGCGGCCCATAAACTTTTTGGGTGCGGCCAGCAGGCGTTGCAGGCCTTTAACATAGGTTTCGCAGGTATAAGCGTTTACTTCGCGCAAATAACCTTTGCGTTTGCGTATAGCTTTGCGGATAATGCCATAAGCTGGGTCTTCGCCTCCAGCCCTAACCACTACGTTTTGCAATTGGTAGGCCTCAGGCTCCAGCTGAACGTCGAGCGTTTGGTTGCCGGTTAAGTTAACTGTGCGGGTTTCCTGCCGGTAGCCAATGGCTTTAAACACCAGGTTATAAGTGCCGTTGGCCAGCGCAAGCTTGTACTGCCCATCGCTGTTTGCCGACGAGCCTTGGCTGGTACCTTTAATTAATATTGTTGCAAATGCAACAGACTGCCCTGCATTATTTTTAATAGTACCGCTTAAGGTGTACGATTGTGCCATGGCGCCGCAACAGGCCAAGCATAAAATAAAGAGTGATAAAGTAGCTTTGATCTGCATATATAGGGTTGGCTAAATATGCAAAAAATCTGTGCATACAAGTGTTAAAATGCGTTAAATGATAGGGTTGACTCCTTATCCAATCATCTTTAACAAATCCTCATCACTAATAATCGGGATATTAAGCTTGTTGGCTTTTTCTAACTTGGATGGGCCCATGTTATCGCCTGCTACCAGGTAGTTAAGCTTGGCCGAAATGCTGCTTACTATTTTGCCGCCATTTTGCTCAATCATCTCTTTCAATTCATCGCGCGAGTATTTTTCAAATACGCCCGATATAATAAAGGTTTTACCTGCCAGTTTATCGCTTTGTAAAACTACTTCTGCTTCTTCGAGGGTAAATTGTAAACCTTGCTGCTGTAATTTTTGTAATTCCTGCTGATGTACCTCGCCGCTCATATATTCCACCAGGCTTTGGGCAATACGCTCGCCAATTTCTTCAACGGCGGTTAGCTCTTCTAAAGTGGCAGCCTGCAATCTTTCCAGCGTTTTAAAATGAGCTACCAGTTTGCGCGCTACCGTTTCTCCAACATAACGGATACCTAAGCCAAACAACACCTTTTCAAAAGGCATCTCTTTTGATTGTTCAATCCCCTTGAGCATATTGGTGATTGATTTGTCGCCAAAGCGGTCCATCTGCTTTAAGGCGTCAGCCTGGGTATGCAATTCGTAAATATCACTGATGTGCGACAAGAAGCCATGCTGGTATAAGGTTTCGATGGTTTCGTCGCCCAGTCCATCAATATTCATGGCGCGGCGGCTTACAAAGTGCTGCATTTTACTTACAATTTGCGGCGGGCAGCCTTCATCGTTAGGGCAGTAAAAAGCGGCTTCGCCTTCTTTACGTACCAGCGGTGTTTCGCAGGCGGGGCAGGTAGTACGGTAGGCTACAGGCTTAGCATCCGGGTTGCGCTTATCGGGGTTTACACTAATGATTTTCGGGATAATCTCACCGCCTTTCTCTACATAAACCGAATCGCCTTCGTGCAAGTCAAGCCGCAGTATTTCGTTGGCGTTATGCAGGGTGGCACGTTTAACTGTTGTTCCTGCCAGCAGTACCGGTTTCAGGTTGGCTACGGGAGTAACAGCACCAGTACGGCCCACGTTGTAAGCTACGCTTTCCAGTACGGTTTCTACCCGCTCGGCTTTATATTTATAGGAGATTGCCCAACGCGGAACTTTAGCGGTAAAGCCTAATTCTTGTTGTTGGGCATAGTTATTTACTTTGATAACAATACCATCAATATCAAAGCTGAGGTCAAAGCGCTTTTGTTCCCATTCGGCAATAAAGGCCAGCACATCATCCATGTTTTTACACAAGCGGGTATGCTCACTCACATGGAAGCCCCAGCTTTTTACTGCTTGCAAGCTATCCCAATGGGTTTTAAATAGCTGTTTTTCGGTATATAAAAAGTATAAAAAGCAATCGAGTGGACGGCGTGCTACTTCGGCCGAGTCTTGCAGCTTCATGGTGCCCGAGGCAAAGTTGCGCGGGTTAGCATAGGCTAACTCACCTTTTTCTATGCGCTCATTGTTTAAGCGTTCAAAAGCTTTACGGTGCATCAGCACCTCGCCGCGTATCTCAAAAAAGTCGGGATAGTCGCCCACGCCCAACTTTTTAGGCACCGAGTGTATAGTGCGAACGTTGGTAGTTACCTCATCGCCTTCAACACCGTTGCCGCGGGTAACGGCACGTACCAGCTGGCCTTGCTCATACGTCATGCTCATGGATAGGCCGTCAAACTTTAATTCGGCCACGTACTCAAAGTTATCACCAATGGCTTTGCGTACGCGCTGGTCAAAATCAAGCAGTTCCTGCGCATTGTATGTATTGCCCAGCGATAGCATCGGCCAGCGGTGCTTAACTGTTTTAAACTCTTTGGTTACCTCGCCACCCACACGTTGCGTAGGCGATTCAGGGTCTGCATATTCAGGGTACTGCTTTTCAAGTTCGGTCAATTGCTTAAGCAACTGGTCAAAATCGTAATCGTTAATGGTAGGTTGAGCCAATACATAATAATTGTAATTATGCTGCTTTAGCTCAGCAGTTAAAGAGTCAATGCGTTGTTTAGCTTCTTCAGGCGCCATGCCGCGAAGATAAGAAGTTTAACGGGTGGTTGAGTAGTTGAATAGTTAAGTGGTTGATAGGCTGGTTGTTGGTTTTGTGTTGAATAATGGGTAGTAAAGAGCACCTGCTTGAATGAAATCAATTCGATTGATGAAGCATCACACATTCTCAAACTCTTTATTGCTGAGGCGGCGGTTGTAGACAAACAGGCCGATACTCATAATAATACTGGTAGCCAGTATAACTACAAACAGCAATCCGGTTTCAACTCCCGGTAGCCGTAAGTATTTGGGCAAATTATAAAAAAGTAATACGCTGATTAATCCACGTGGCGCAATAACCAGTTCTGGCATTAAATCGGTTTTCGACACTAACTTGATATATAAAAATCTGATAATGTAAATAGCGGACAGAACAAATGAGCCGATAATTAAAACCGACCATTTTTGCAGCTGATTTACATCCATGGTAAAGCCAAAAATTACAAAGAAAAACGTGCGCATCAAAAAGGCACTTTCGGCCGATAATTGAAGCAATTGTTTAAGATCAAAACTCAGGCCGTGATAAATAAAGTATTTCTTGAACCATTGCGGCTTAATCTGGTCTGCATTATTCAGGAACAAGCCTAACGACAATACAATAATGAGTGCCGACAAGTGATAAGACTGCCCAATAGCATACACCAAAATCAGGATGGCGATGATGAGGAAGAACTTAACGTGGTGAGTAATGCGGCCTATAAGGTATAGCAACAACAAACAGGCGCCCAGGGCAAACGCCAAAATAATAGCTAGCTCAACACCCAGTTTGGCAAACGATCCCACATTAATATGCTTATTGCTGAGCATAAAATTAAACAGTACTACCGTTAAGATATCCGAAAAGGACGATTCGTAAATAATAAACTCCTTTTTATGCTTGGTAATGCTTGAGGCGGAGGGTATGGCAATAGCCGAGCTAATTACACAGAAAGGTATAGCGTTAATAAAACAGAGATAATAATCGCCTCCGCTTAATTGGTACAAAATCCAGGAGATGGTAAAAGTGGTACAGAGTAGGATAATCAACGCCGAAAAGAACGACTTTTTAATCACCGCATTTTTGTCGGGTGTATATTTTAGCTCTAAGGCGCCTTCAAATACAATTAGAATTAAACCCAGTGTTCCTAAAGTAGGTAGGATGGTAGAGAGGTTAAATAAGTGAATATTAAAATACTCAACAACCTGCTTGATGCCTACACCCAAAAACAGCAATAGTAATACCGAGGGTATTTTAGTTTTTCCGGCAATTAGGTCGAACAGGTAAGAAAAAATAACTAGTCCGCTCAGTACAATCAGTGTAGTATAAGTACTCAAATATCTTCCGTTTTAAAAGTGATAAATAATTCATTTTGTGCGCTAAATGGCGCAGCAGCCTACTCGACAAACCTACAAAAGGCATAAAGGTTGAAGAAAATATCATACTAATGCAAGTATTATAAATTTAACAAAACCTAATGCATTAATAAAAGTTACGCTCTTAGCTTTGGCAAAATTATGGCACATTTATTTGACAGTATTAATATTAAAGGCGTTAAACTTAAAAACCGCATCACGGTATCGCCCATGTGCGAGTACTCAAGCGAAGATGGTTTTGCCAACGACTGGCATCTGGTACATCTCGGCAGCATGGCTACCGGTGGCGCCGGATTAATTATTACCGAAGCAACGGCAGTTTCGCCCGAGGGTCGCATTACTTACGCCGACTTAGGTCTATGGAAAGATGAGCATATAACTAAGCTTAAACAAATAACAGGTTTCATTGAGCAGCAAGGCTGCATAGCAGGTATACAACTGGCTCACGCCGGGCGTAAGGCCAGTCACGAAAAGCCATGGGAGGGCGGCAAACAATTTACAGCTGAACATGAAAACGGCTGGGAAACCGTTGCCCCGAGTGCCTTAGCATTTACAGACGGCGAGGAGCCGCCGGTAGCTTTAGACAAGGCTGGGATTGAAAAAGTTAAAGCCGATTTTAAAGCAACCACCCTGCGTGCTGTTGAAGCCGGCTTTAAAGTAGCCGAAATACATGCAGCACATGGATACCTGTTGCACCAGTTTTATTCGCCGCTGAGCAACCAGCGTACTGATGAATACGGCGGCTCTTTTGAAAATAGAATCAGGCTGCTTTTAGAGGTGACTGACGTAGTAAAAGAAGTATGGCCTGCCGATTATCCATTGTTTGTACGAATTTCGGCTACCGATTGGACCGAAGGTGGCTGGACTATTGATGACTCTGTAAAGCTGGCTGCTGCCTTAAAAGAAAAAGGCGTAGATTTGATTGACTGTTCATCAGGGGGTAACGTGCCTCATGCCAGTATACCTAACAAGCCGGGCTACCAGGTACCGTTTGCAGAAAAGATAAAAAAGGAAGCAAATATACTTACCGGTGCGGTAGGTTTAATTACCACGGCCGAACAGGCTAACCAAATTGTAGAAACGGGGCAAGCCGATTTAGTTTTACTGGCACGCGAGATGTTACGCGATCCTCATTTTGCATTGCGTGCTGCCCACGAGTTAGGCCATACCGTGCAATGGCCGCTGCAATACGACCGTGCGCAATGGCGGTAAGCATATTAAAAGGAAACAATTTTAACCTCAAAACTAATAACTAATTAAAACATGAAACGTACAGCAAAGGCACACTGGAATGGTACTTTAAAAGAAGGCCGCGGCGAAATTACTACCCAAAGTACTACTTTAAATAACACACAATACTCATTTAAAACACGTTTTGAGCAAGGTGTGGGCACTAACCCCGAAGAACTGATTGCAGCTGCACATGCAGGTTGCTTTACCATGGCTGTTGGTGCAGCTTTAAGTCAGCAAGGTTTTACCCCCGGCGATTTAACTACTGCCGCTGTTTTAGATTTAGACATGAACAACCTGGTAATTACCGGTATTCATTTAGATTTAGAGGCAAGTACTATTGATGGTGTTTCTGAAGAGCAGTTTGTTGCCGTGGCAGAGGATGCTAAAAAGAACTGTATCATTTCTAAAGCATTAAGCGTACCATTTACCTTAAATGTAACTTACGGTTCAAAAGCCTAACAATGCTGTTGAACATGTTATAATAATTCCACATTATTGTAATCAAATTAAAGAGCAGGCAATAATGTCTGCTCTTTGCTGTTATTAAGCTGTTTGTTTAACATCACATGACTCGCATCCGTACCTCTCTAAGTTTTACAATTTCTCTGATTACTGTTGGCTTTCTCATCTTCTTGTTTTTTTACATGAAGCACCAGTTTACGGCGGTACGCAGTGAAGTAACTGAGGATGTAATGGTAGAGAAAATTACCAGCATGGGTAAGCTTGAACTGGTCAAATACAGCATGAAAGATGTGCTTGAGAAAAAGCAGGTACATACCATTTTGCCCGATGAGCGTGTGTTGTTTGTAGCGGTAGGCGAAGTAACTGCCTGTATTGACTTAACCAAGGTTGCCCGTAAAGACATTGTTCAAGACGCTGTACAAAAAACAATAACTGTGGTGCTGCCCCAGCCCGAAATTTGCTACACTAAACTCGACCATCAACGCTCGAAAGTGTATGATGTAAGTGGCGTGATTTTACCTAGTACTACCCAAGCCATGGTCGAAGATATTTATAAGCTTGCCGAAAAACGCCTGTTAGAAAATGCACAGCAAATGGATATCACCGGCAAAGCCCGTCAAAATGCGCAGCTTATTTTTAAGCCTCTGCTCGAAGGGGTGTCAGGCAAAACCGTTATCCTCAAATTCAAGTAATTACATTTGGTTTTGGCTTAGGCGCTGGCGTCGTCTTAGCCATATATGTCCAATGCTACGTGTAGGGACAGTATCTCCAAATAATTTCCCCCATGGCTTCAGGTCGTCAATACGGTCAAAAACAATCTTTAAGACAGCAATAAACGGTATAGACAAAAACATACCTGATATGCCCCACAGCGCACCGCCCAAAAGCACCACTATAATAGATACCAAAGCATTAATTTGCACTTTTGATGATACAATGCGCGGTACTAAAATATTATTGTCAATAAACTGGATGACCAAATAAGCGGCAATGATACCTAATTGGGTTGAGTAGCCATCTTTGGTAACGGTAGCCATTAAAACAGGTAATGCAATAGCAATTATGCCACCGATGTAAGGCAGCATATTAAGTAGCGCTCCAATAACGCCAAAAAGTATGGCATACTTAACATCAAGCAGTAATAAGGCTATCGAATTCATGATAGCTACAATCAGGGTTTCGGTAAGCAAACCCACAATGTAGCTTTGTATAGCTGATTTGGTTTCCTGCAAAATTTCGGCTACGCGCACTGAGTTTTCTTCCGAAAAAACTTCATATAAAAAATTTATAATAAGCGTTTTGTAAAGCAATATCAGAAATACATATACCGGAATTAAAAGTACAACACTTAATAACCCTAAAACTGTGGTAATGGTCTGTCCTACCAAACCCTTACTGTTATTTACTGTGTCTTTAATAAATTTAGCCTGGCGCTGTGTGTCAAT
This sequence comes from Mucilaginibacter sp. CSA2-8R, assembly GCF_038806765.1. NCBI lineage: Bacteria > Pseudomonadati > Bacteroidota > Sphingobacteriia > Sphingobacteriales > Sphingobacteriaceae > Mucilaginibacter > Mucilaginibacter sp. CSA2-8R. The sequence continues at coordinate 728,535 of NZ_CP152389.1, forward strand.
ACCAAAGTGCTTAAAGGTCCACATCTGTAAGTCGTTAATGATGTGCGAAAATTTCATTTTTAAAGCAGGTATTGTGGCACCGAAGGATGAGATTTGAGACGATAAAAAGTAAAATACGCCTGCGATAAAAATGGTCGCTATCAAGAGTGATACAGAAATGGCTACTATCTTGGGTAAACGAAATTTCTCAAGCTTATTTACTAACCGGTTAAGCAGTATAGCTATAAATGCAGAAAAGGCCAGCGGTATTAAAATATCAGCTAATGTAGCTAAAGCGTATATAAATAAAATAAGGCCGAATAAAACAACGGTACTTTGTATATAAAATGGGTATTGCTTGGTTTGCATTCTGAGAATATTTCATACAAAAGCAATAACTAACCATAAAGTTTTAACCCGTAAATTAAAGCTTACAAAGCTGTAAACCCTTTGTTAAGAACGGTTATAAATTTTGTATAGCAAATATGATTGGTTATGAAAAATACAGAAGATAATGCCAGATTATCGCTGTTTTTCAAGCTCGCTTTTTCGACGGCGGTTGGCTCGCCGTTGCTGCCGTAAAGCTTTTTTAATACGTCGATTGGCTTTATCTAAACGGTGTTGAGCTATATGCTGTTTAACCTGTTTTTCGGTTACCTCGTCATACCCGGCACTGGCCTTTATACCTTTAGACAGCGTTTTCCAGATGGTTTTAAAAAAAGAGGTATCGGGCTGACGAATGTAAGTTACATGTATAGCCCGCGGTGCATCACCAATGCGGTCGGGGTTATTACGTTTTACAATCAGGGCATTGGCCAGTAAAGAGGCAATGGCACGGTGCTGATAACGGTTAGCTATCGTGTCCATCTTTAAAATGTGCAGCTTTAAGTCGTGATATAAAAAGCTGACATTGCCCTCAGACAATGTTTTATCGGCGTTAATGTCAAAGCTAAGTTTATCTAAATTACCTGATGTGATTTTAACCAGTCCGAAAGGCATTACTGCTTTGTTCAATTTTTCGAGATCCATTGCACCAACGCTGCCTTTATAATGGTAGGAGTGTGCCGAATCGGTAAGATTAAATTTAAAGTCTACCTGCAGGTTGCCGGCATCCATTAACCACGATTGCAACCGTATGCTGGCAAAGTTGTTTTTCTGCAGAGCAACAGGGTTGTTAGTTACGTTAAAAATATACCCCGATGTTTTGTTGAATGATACCGTGCCTTGCTTATGCGACCGCTTGCCATAACCTGTATAAGTAATGTTTATTTTATGAAGCTGAATAGTATCTAATTTAAAATCGTTTTTGAGCTGGCGTATAGCCACATTAGGAAAAGTAGCTACCCGATCAGTTTTTTTGGGCTGAATGGCCGGATTGGCCGTAACCGAAAAATTGCCGCTCAAAAGCGCCAGTCGTGATACATAAAATTTATGCCGACGGTAATATTGGTTAAAGTCAAGCCCGGTGGCCAGCAACGTATCAGCATTAACAGAAAAAATAGTCCGTTTTTTTTGTTGTAGTTTTAACGAGTCGGGCGTGGGTGTAAGCGCCACATGATAGGCCTCCAGTTTACGCGCCAGGGCCGAATATTTTAATAGCTTAATGTTTATATTATACAAACTATCGGCTACCGGCCGGCTAAAGTTATTAAACTCCAGTTGTATGTCTTTAAAAGAATAAAAGCGTGAGCTGTCTTGTTGCGAGGCTGAATCGATAAGTAGGTCCTTACCCAGCAAGTTCATTTCTTTAAACTCAGATACAAAGGGTTGCTTGATGGTATTGTCTCTGTAAGTCAGCTTTACATCGTTAAGTAATATTTCGCCAATGTGTAAATATTTTAATATGCCTTTAATATGTTGCCAGGCGGTCCGCTTATATTGCGCAGCACTGTCTTTGCGCTGTGTGGCCCGGTAGGTAATGTTAAGTTCGGGTGCACTAAGTACAATCTGACTGATATCAAGTTTGTGATGGTAATATAGTTTAAGAGGATGTATATGCTTAAAAACAATACGTTTTACTTTTAGCGTGTATAGGTTATTGGGAGCATCGCCATCTTTTAATTTTTGCCGGTAAACCTGCAGATTAGGTTTAATGGTAAAATTATGAATAACCACTTTACCTTGTACAATATGCAGGTTGGCATCTGTAAATTCGGCTTGGTAAAGGCTGTCGGTGCTGCTTAAAACGGTATTACGCACCTGGTCGGCCAGTATAGGCGACCAGTAACGGTTAATAAAGTAGGCTACAACGGTAATCAAAAACAAGAATGCTATAAAGATAGCAACCAGTACCTTCTTCCAACGTTGCTTTAAAAAATCAGATGTCATTTACAATATATCCTCCGTTAATTAAGTAGATGCGTTAAGGAGGGTTTAACTTATTCGTATTTTTCTACCAAAATACACATTTACAGCGAGCTTTGAAAGTTTGCTGCCTCAACCAGCTGTCTAAGGTAGCATGGTTAACAAAACAATGATTAATTAATTGTGCTGCCAATATGTCACACTATTGGATAAAAATTATGTACTTTTGCAACTCAAAAATTTTTACTGATGATGGATTTGCTAACTCCGGATAAAACACATGATGAAAGCAGGCAAGGTGAGGCAATGATGCTGGAGCAAACCGCTGAAAAACATAACGGTCGTAAACTTTACATCGAAAGTTACGGTTGCGCCATGAATTTTTCGGACAGCGAAATTGTTGCATCTATTTTGCTGGATAAAGGCTTTGAAACTACTAAAGACTATAATAATGCTGATGTAGTGTTTATCAACACCTGTTCTATTCGCGAAAATGCAGAACAGCGCGTTCGTAACCGGTTAAAAGAGTTTACCGTTGCCAAAGTTAAAAACCCGGGTATGATTGTAGGTGTACTGGGTTGTATGGCCGAACGCCTCAAAGCAAAGTTTTTGGAGGAAGAAAAGCTGGTTGATGTAGTTGTAGGCCCTGATGCTTACCGCGACCTGCCAAACCTGATTGACCAGGTTGATGACGGACAAAAAGCAGTGAATGTATTGCTGTCTCGCGAAGAAACTTATGCCGACATTAATCCTGTTCGTTTAAATACCAATGGCATTAATGCTTTTGTGTCCATTATGCGTGGTTGCGATAACATGTGCTCCTTCTGTGTGGTGCCATTTACCCGTGGCCGCGAACGCAGCCGCGATCCGCAATCTATCATTAAAGAGTGTACTGATCTTTATAATCAGGGGTATCGCGAGGTGACATTGCTGGGCCAAAACGTTGACTCTTACAAATGGAAGCCTGAAGCAACCGAGGCAGCTGAGATTTCTATTAATGATATTACGGGCGTTAATTTTGCACAACTGCTTGAAATGGTTGCCTTAATTAATCCTGATTTGCGGGTTCGTTTCTCTACTTCGCATCCTAAAGATATTACAGACGAAGTATTGCATGCCATTGCCAAATACGAGAATATTTGTAACTACATACACTTGCCGGTACAGTCGGGTAATAGCCGGGTATTAGACCTCATGAACCGGACGTATGACCGCGAGTGGTATATGGAAAGGGTCGAAGCTATACGTCGTATTATACCGGGGTGTGCCATATCAACCGATATGATTGCCGGTTTTTGCACCGAAACAGAGGAGGAACATCAGGAAACGCTAAGCATGATGGATTTTGTACAGTACGATTATGCCTACATGTTTATGTACTCTGAGCGCCCCGGCACCTTAGCAGCCAAACGTTACACTGACGATATTCCGGAAACGGTTAAAAATCGCCGCTTAAACGAAATTGTAAATAAGCAGCGGGCGCATTCACATTTACGTTTGCAGGAGCAAGTAGGTAAAGTACAGCGAGTTTTGATCGAAGGCTTCTCCAAAAAATCTAACCTCGATTATTGCGGCCGCAGCAACAATAATGCGATGGTTGTTTTTCCGGTAAGCGAAAGCTACAAGCCCGGCCAATATGTAAACGTATTCATTGACCGCTGCACAACAGCAACTTTGATAGGAAAAGTGATTTAATGTGCGGATGTGCAAATATGCAAATGTGCAGATATAAAAATGTTTTAATGGTTACAACGGCTTATAGACATTCATACCTGTCATTTGCACATTTGCATACCTGCACATTTGCACATCTACACACTCTATGAACGTACAAGAAATTAAACAACGCTTCGGGATTATCGGCAACTCGCCGATATTGAACCGGGCTATAGATATTGCTAACCAGGTAGCGCCTACCGATATTTCGGTGCTGATTACCGGGGAAAGTGGAAGCGGGAAGGAAGCCTTTTCGCATATTATACATAATTTAAGTCCGCGCAAGCATGGGCCGTTTATTGCCGTAAACTGCGGCGCCATACCCGAGGGTACTATCGACTCGGAATTGTTTGGCCACGAAAAAGGGGCATACACTGGTGCTATAGGCGAGCGTAAAGGTTACTTTGAAACGGTAAACGGCGGTACCATCTTTTTAGACGAGATAGGAGAGATGCCATTAGGTACCCAGGCGCGATTGCTACGGGTTTTGGAGTCGGGCCAGTTTATCCGGGTAGGTTCGTCTAAGGTCGAAAAAACCAATGTGCGGGTGATAGCCGCTACCAACGTAGATGTGTACGAAGCCGTAAAGGCCGGTAAGTTTCGTGAGGATTTATATTACCGTCTTAATACCGTCCCATTACGCATACCGCCCCTGCGCGACCGTAAAGAAGACATCTTTTTATTGTTCCGTAAGTTTTCGGCAGACTTTACCGACAAGTACCGCACCCCTGCATTAAGTTTGGATGAGGGTGCGCAACAGGTGCTTTCAAATTATAGCTGGCCGGGTAACGTACGCCAATTAAAAAATCTGGCAGAACAGTTGGCCGTGTTAGAGCGTGACCGGACCATTTCGGCCGCTACCCTGTTAAGCTATATGCCACAAGAAGCAGGCCGCAGTAACCTGCCTATGCGTGTAGACAACCAGAACCGTGAAGATTTTTCGGAGCGGGATATCTTATATAAGGTACTGTTTGATATGAAGCGCGACATGGTAGAATTAAAAAAGCTGGTTGCTGAAATTATTGAACATGGCGGTGGTATACCTAACAACTATACGCCCAACACACAGGCTTTAAGTCAGCTTTATCATGATATTGAGCTGTCTGCACGTCCAGAGCCACAATTTACTATACAGCAGCCCGTTGTTAATACACATAATAATGATGCAATCATTACGCCCCATGCCGAAGAGGTAGAAGAATCACTGTCGTTAATTGAAAAAGAGTCAGACTTGATACGTAAGGCATTAAAAAAGCATAAAGGTAAACGCAAACTGGCCGCCCACGAGTTGGGGATATCAGAGCGTACGCTGTACCGAAAAATAAAAGAATTAAATTTATAATGTTACTCAAAAGGCTTTTTTGTTTAGTTGTGGTCATGTCAGCCATGGTATATTCATCGTGCTCCATAACGCTGAGCGGTGCGTCTATACCTATTGATATGAAAACGATTAACGTGCAGTATTTTGAAAATACGGCACCTCTGGTAGTAAACAACTTAAGCTTATCATTTACCGAAGCGCTGAAGGATAGGATCCGTTCACAATCGAGGTTGAGTATTGTAAGGGGAGAGGCTGATGCCACTATGGAAGGTGCTATCACCGGGTTTAGTTATGCACCGGTGTCGGTACAGGCTACCAATAATAATACAGCTCCTTTGGCCACCGCTACCCGCTTAACTATAACGGTTAACGTAAAGTATGTAAACTATAAAGACAAGAAAAAATCTCCTGATTTTGAACAGTCTTTTTCGAGATATACGGATTTTACAGGCGATATTAACTCACAAGAACAGCGGTTAATACAGGTAATTAATCAACAGCTTACCGAGGATATTTTTAATAAAGCTTTTGCAAACTGGTAATCAATTTAGTAGTTTCAACCACGTGCAACAAGATCATCACCCTTATAACGATATATTTAAGCAACTGCTAATTAACCCTGGCCGTCTTAACGAGGAGCAGATGAATCAGTTACAGATGCTGGTAGATCGCTTTCCGCAGATGGGGCTATTATATGCCTTACAGGCGCGGTACTCGGGCGATACCGCCCATTTAAGCCGTGCCGCTGCAGGTTTTGCCGATAGTACCGTTTTGCAAAAAATAGTATTACGAACATCCGGCTTGCCTGCAGTTAACGAATCTCAAATTATTTTTAAAAATAATGATTCAAGTAACCTGGCAGAAGTAGCGGCAGAAACAGTAAACCCGGTTGTTGAAGAAAGTCAACCGGAAATAACAGAAGCTGAACCTGTTGCCGAAATTGCAACGCAGCCAGAAGAAATTACTACGCTTGAGCAGCCATCTATAGTAAATAACCAGGATGAACCTGCAGCGCAGACTGAGAATTTATTGGAAGAGTCAGTTGCCGAACCAGCGCCTGTAGTAGAAGACCATACTGTCGAAAATACGGTAGAAGATGTTTCGCCAGCAGCTGAAGATGTTGAGCCGGTAGCTGAAGAAATGCCAACAGCAGAGCCCGATGCCGAACAGGAAGAAGAACCTGTGTCTGAGCCGGCAACAGAGTTACCGGTTGCAGCACCTGTGCCGCTGCCCGAAACCCAGCAACTTATTATCGAAAACATTGCGGCAAGCAACTATTTTGTTTTTGATGCTGCTTTTATTGACCGGAACAAAATTGTGCTGGATGAAGGGACAGAGAAGGTTTTGAAACAGGAAACTGCCGCACCACAAGAAGCATCAGCTGCAAATGTTGAAGAAGGACAGGTAACACGTTACCACGACGATAAAATGCCTTACAGCTTTTTATGGTGGCTGGATAAAACACGAAGCAAGCATAGTGCAGACTACCAGCCTTACACCAGCAATAAGCCTGTAGCTAACGCCCCGGCAGAAAAAACTGAGCCTGTAACCGAGGTACCCGAAGAGCGTAAAAAGGAAGACGGAATTTTAGAGCGGTTTTTGCAGGAAGATCCGCAGATTAAGCCCCCAACCGGCGATAAACTGGATAACGAAAACAAAGCACGCCATAGCAGCGAAGACCAGGACGAGATGATTACCGAAACACTGGCCCGCATTTACGCTGACCAGATGTTATATTCCAAAGCCATAGCTGCTTATAAAATATTAATATTGAAAAATCCGGAAAAAAGGCGTTACTTTGCCAACCAGATTGAAATTTTACAAAAGAAAATAAATTAACGCATAAAATGTACTTAGTATTAATCATTCTTGCTATCCTGGTTTGTATACTGTTAGGGGTAATTGTATTAATCCAAAACCCTAAAGGTGGCGGCTTATCTTCAAACTTTTCTAGCTCATCGCAGTTGTTAGGTGTGCAAAAAACCGGTGACATCCTTGAAAAAGGAACCTGGATTTTAGCCATAACTTTAATGGTACTTTCATTAGCTATCAACGTAGCTTTAAAAGGTGGCAGCACTGCATCAGGTTCTGATTACCGCGATCAGATCCAGAAAGCTTCTAAGCCAACTGGCCCGGTAGGTACATCATCAGCGCCATTATCATTGCCTGCTAAACCTGCAGACAGCACCAAAAAATAAATAACAATAAGTTAATACAAGAAGGCTTCGGAATTTCCGAAGCCTTTTTTAGTTTTATAGCGCCTGTCATCATGGCATTGTCATGTTGATATAAGGTAAATGTGTCCTGCATAGTTTAAACCCTTTCATACAATACTGACAATACAACAGCTTGTTATGTCAATTGGTAATACTTTACCGGCTTGGCATAATTCATGTTCAAAAGCTAGCAAACCATACAATTAAGTATAACAATTATAATTATGTCATTAAACATTAAACCTATTGGCGACAGAGTAGTAGTAGAAGCTGCTCCTGCCGAAGAAAAGACTGCGTCTGGTATCTTCATTCCGGATACTGCTAAAGAAAAGCCTCAACAAGGAACTGTAGTAGCTGTTGGTGACGGTAAAAAAGATGAGCCTATGACTGTTAAAGTAGGTGACAACGTTTTATACAGCAAATACGGTGGTACCGAAATTACCATTGATGGTAAAGAGTATCTGATGATGCGCGAATCAGACATATACGGAATATTATAATTAAATAAATGCCGGAAAGGCTGAAGGACTGGTACTGAAGTATTGTAATACCGTCGTTCACTCAATCTATCATTAAAAAAAACATTCATTAAAAAATTATGGCAAAACAAGTTAAATACAACGTTGAGGCACGCGATGCTCTAAAACGTGGTGTGGATATTTTGGCTAATGCAGTTAAAGTAACCTTAGGTCCTAAAGGTCGTAACGTAATTATCGACAAAAAATTTGGTTCTCCTGCTATCACTAAAGACGGTGTAACTGTAGCTAAAGAAATCGAACTGAAAGATTCTTTAGAAAACATGGGTGCACAAATGGTAAAAGAAGTAGCATCAAAAACTGCTGATATTGCAGGTGATGGTACTACAACGGCTACTGTTTTAGCACAGGCTATTGTTACTGCAGGTATTAAAAACGTTGCTGCCGGTGCCAATCCTATGGATTTGAAACGTGGTATTGACAAAGCTGTAGCTGCGGTTGTTGCTAACTTAAAAGAGCAATCTCAAACTGTAGGCGAAGACAATAATAAAATTAAACAAGTTGCTTCTATTTCAGCCAACAACGATGAGGTTATCGGTTCTCTGATTGCTGATGCAATGGGTAAAGTTGGCAAAGACGGTGTAATTACTGTTGAAGAAGCTAAAGGTACCGAAACTGAGGTAAGAACTGTAGAAGGTATGCAGTTTGACCGTGGTTACCTTTCTCCATACTTTGTAACCAACGCTGATAAAATGGAAGCAGAACTGGATAGCCCTTATATCCTGATCTACGACAAAAAGATTTCTTCAATGAAGGAATTGCTTCCAATCCTGGAAAAACAAGTGCAAACCGGCAAACCTTTAGTAATTATCTCTGAAGATTTGGATGGCGAAGCTTTGGCTACTTTAGTAGTTAACAAAATCCGTGGCTCACTGAAAGTGGCTGCTGTTAAAGCACCTGGTTTTGGTGATCGTCGTAAAGCTATGCTGGAAGATATTGCTATCTTAACTGGTGGTACTGTAATTTCTGAAGAGCGTGGTTATAAATTAGAGAATGCCGACCTGAGCTACTTAGGTACTGCTGAGAAAGTAGTTATTGACAAAGATAACACTACTGTAATTAATGGTTTTGGAGATGCAGAAGGTATTAAAGCCCGCGTTAACCAAATCAAAGCTCAGATCGAAACTACTACTTCTGATTACGATAAAGAAAAACTGCAAGAGCGTTTAGCTAAGTTATCAGGCGGTGTGGCTGTATTATACGTAGGTGCAGCTACCGAGGTAGAAATGAAAGAGAAAAAAGACCGTGTTGACGACGCTTTACACGCAACCCGTGCTGCTGTTGAAGAAGGTATTGTTGCTGGTGGTGGTGTAGCCTTCATCCGTGCCGTTGCTGCCTTAAACGACCTGCAAGGTGCTAACGAAGACGAGAAAACTGGTATCCAGATCATCAAACGTGCTATCGAAGAGCCATTACGTCAAATCTGCGAAAACGCAGGTATTGAAGGTTCGATCGTGGTGCAAAAGGTTAAAGAAGGTACTGCCGACTTTGGTTACAATGCACGTACTGATAAATATGAGAACCTGATTGGTGCTGGTGTAATCGATCCAACTAAAGTATCTCGTGTAGCTTTAGAAAATGCAGCTTCTATCTCTTCTATGTTGTTAACCACCGAGTGTGTGTTAGCCGACGATCCGGAAGATGAAAAAGCTGGTGCCGGTGCCCCTCCAATGGGTGGCATGGGTGGTATGATGTAATCAACAATCATACTAAAATAATATACACTACAGAAACCCTGTCTAATTTATTAGACAGGGTTTCTTGTTTTTAAAACTGTACGGCCTGATAAAATCGTTGTTTAGGTTGATTTTAGTTAATCAAATGATTAACTAATGACACATTTAAGTATAAACTATTTTATTTTTGTATTAAATATTAAATAGTCACCATGAGAGGCATATCATTTGCAATGTTATCAACATTATGAAACAAATTACCCAAGTGAAGAGACAATTGCAGGCAAGGATATTTGAGTGGGTGATAATCAAAGGTCCGGAATTGTTTGTAAGCTTAATGTCTTAACAAAACGAGTTGGCTTAATGCATTTTAAGCTAAACCACTACATAAATACACCCATCCATATTCAAAGTATTTACACTTTGCAGGCAAGGTAAGGCAAATTATATTTTTTGTCTTGCCTTTAATTCTAAATAGCGGTTTACCGCACTCACCGTTAAATTTTGTGGCGATGTTAGTATAGACTGGATACCGTGCCTGGCCAGTTCTTTTACAATTAGCTTTTTATCGTACGCAAATTTTTCAGCAATCGTTTTAATGTAAATACCTTCTACATCCACTGCGGGTTGCTGGCTTAGGGCTTTTAACTCAGTATTTTCAAAAAACACCACCAACAGTAAGTGAAAGCCGGCTATCTTTTTTAAAAAGGGCAGGTGCCGTTGTAATGCCGACATACTTTCGTAGTTAGTAAAAAATACCACCAGGCTGCGCTGCTTAATCACCCGTCGTACGGTAGTGTACAGCATTTCCATGTTGGTTTCCAGGTAGCGGGTTTTTTCTTTATGCAATACCTCCAGTATTTTGTTGATGTGGGCAGGTTTGCGCTCGGCTGGTATAACAGCACCAATCTTTTCGGCAACCGTAATCAGTCCGGCTTTGTCTTCTTTAAGCAGAGCTACGTTGGAGAGCACCAGGCTGGCGTTAATGGCATAATCAAGCAGGCTCAAACCATCAAATGGCATTTTCATCGCCCTCGATTTATCAATGATACAGTACACCTGCTGCGATTTTTCGTCGGTATAGGCATTGGTCATCAGGCTGCCGTGCCGGGCAGAGGCTTTCCAGTTAATAGCCCGGTAGTCATCTCCGGATACATAGTTTTTGATTTGCTCAAACTCGGTGCTGTTACCCAGGCGCCTTATTTTTTTGATGCCGATCTCATTAAGCCGGTTAGATATAGCCATCAATTCGTAACGCCGCATTTGTAAAAACGATGGGTAAACCGGCAATACCTCATCTTCTTTAAAATTGTAACGCCGGCTTATCAAACCAAGTGGCGTACTTGCAAATACCCGGATAAGGCCAAAATCGTATTTGCCGCGTTTTAACGGCTTTAAAATATAACTGAGTATCTTATGCTGCCGGGATTTTAAATGTGTTTTAAACCACACATCACGTTTTTGAAACTGATGTGGTATTTCGTCAATTACACCCGCCTGTATGGCAAAAGGATAGAAGTTCTCAATATAGATGCTTAGTTCATTGTCGTCGCTGTTGCTTAGCCGTTCGGGTGCTTGGCGGCGCGCAAAAACACCGTTGGCAGTTTGGTATAGCAAAAGTAAGTCGGTAAGTATCAATAGCACACAGGCCCCCAAGAGCACGTAAGGCACCACGCCAAGCCACCCGAAAAAGAAACTGAAGATAAAGCATACAATGCAGCTTATGAGTATAGTCCATAAGCGGTTAGTTAAAAACAGATTGGTATAAAACAGGCCGGTCAGCTTTTTCAATTAGCGTGGGATTTCAATTTTCTGAATTAACTGAGCTATTATTTCGTCGGGTGTAATACCTTCCATTTCTTTATCAGGCGTAAGCATAATACGGTGGCGTAACACGGCAGGCGTTATCCAGATCACATCTTCGGGTGTTACAAAATCGCGGCCTTTCATGGCAGCAAGCGCTTTGGCTCCATTAATAATGGCCAAAGATGCCCTTGGCGATGCCCCCAGGTAAAGTGATTTGCTGTTACGGCTCTCATGAACAATTTTGGCTACAAACTCCAGTATTTTAGGCTCTACGTACAACTCGCGCACCTGCTTGCGGAGGCCAATAATGTCTTGCGCAGTTAGCACCGGTTCAATATCACTCAACTGGTTTGCAGTTTTGTGCTGATGCTGGCGGGTCAGGATAGCTATTTCGTCTTCGAGGGTTGGATATTTAACTTCTATCTTAAACAAAAACCGGTCTAATTGGGCTTCGGGCAGCCGGTAAGTGCCTTCTTGTTCTACCGGGTTTTGGGTAGCTAAAATTACAAAGGGTTCTTGCAGCGGGTAACGTACACCATCTACCGTAACCTGCCGTTCTTCCATTACCTCAAACAAAGCCGCCTGCGTTTTGGCGGGGGCCCGGTTTATTTCGTCAATCAGGATGATGTTGCCAAACACCGGCCCCTGCTTAAACTCAAACTCTGTAGTTTTAGGATTAAATACAGCAGTGCCAATAACGTCTGATGGCATCAAATCGGGGGTAAACTGTATGCGGGAGTATTGTGCATCAATGGCACGGGCTATCAATTTTGCTGTTAACGTTTTGGCTACACCGGGCACACCTTCAATCAATAGGTGACCGTCGGCCAGTATACCGGCAATCAGTAACTCAACGGTTTCTTGCTGGCCAACCACAATTTGGCCAATAGTTGTTTTCATCAGTTCAACCGCCTCGCTTAATTTGCTCAAATCGGTTCGTTGTTTAAATATTTCTTCTTCCATTTATTTACCGGATAGTGAATAAAAATTTTCGATAGCGTTATTCAATGCAATGAGTTCCTGGTCGGTTACCTTGGGCTGCACCTGCGTATAATTAATCAGGTTAACGAGGCCTTTGATAAATGCAGGCTCGATGCCCGTTTTTTTGATCAGGGCATCGGTAAACTCCTTATCGAGTTTACTGGTTTTAAGATAGTACCGGGTACGCCAGTGTTCGAGCAGATAAGTAATTTTTTTATGGGCAATATTACTGTTGTCACGCTGCTCATAATATACTTGGCCAACCACAGTAACAAAATCAAGTGTGTTATTTTTTAAGGGCTCTACAACCGGAATAATGCGTTGCCTGCGCTTTACTTCGTAAGTAATGTAAAGCAATGCTGTTAACAAGATGAGGTAATAAGCCCATCGCAAGCTGTCATGAGCAAATATTACCCGCAGCGGCGACTCATCTTCGGGTATGTCTTTGTTTTGATAGTGATCCCAATAAACGTTTTTGCCAGCCGGTAAGTAGGAGAGTGCCTTGGCTGCATACTCTGCACCATCCAGAGTTAACAAACTATAATTAGTAAACAATTGCGGATTAGCGTTAAGGTATAAATATCCTTTACCTAATGGATACTGTAAATAATTAGCGTGTGCTAATGCATTATTACCAAGCACTATTGCTTTGGCCGTATCAAAGCGGCTAAAGTACTGGCTGGTTAAATCGCGCTTAAAGCGGTAGTTTTGCAAACGTTTGAGCCGGGGATTTACAAAGTTGACCGGCGTGTTGTTTTTTTCAAATTCGGCCTGAATTTTAAGTTTAAGCGTATCGGGTAACTGCCCTTCCCAATTAAAGGCGGTCATGAAAACAGTGTTACCGGCCTTAATAAATTTAAAAAGCTCGTTTACATCGCTCTTGCTTAAATTAATGGTTTTTGCAATAATAAAATAATTGCCCTTTATACCGGTTTGATGCAGCACGTTATATAAAGGTGCATTAGTCTGAGCCTTTTCACTGCCCGGATAAAAGCTTTCTAACTGCTGGTACAGCACATAGGTGCCAAGCGGAATTTTATCTTCGTAGTAAAGTGTAGGCTGCCAGTTAACCGGTGCTGGCTTATTATACTGGGCTACCAAATAAACAATAAGTAACAGTGCGCCGCATAAGGTGATGATTTTAAAATCTTTCATGCCAGCGTTTGTTTAAAGTTGCTGAACAGCGTTTTAATGTTTTGAAATGCCTGGCTATTGATAGCAAACTCGCCATACCAAACAAATTCAAACTGGCGGGTAAGTACGGCAAAAGCTTCGCGCTGGTTAGCATTGGTTAACTCGTTGATGTAGGCCGCGTTGGTTTTATCAATTTGCCAGTTAATTAGTTGCGCATCATTTAATTGTTTAAGTGCCCTTAAATATAACAGTCTGACGGCTGAACGATAATTGTGCTCTGCAATGGCTTGATCTATGTTCAAATCAAAATCAATCTCATGAATGTTTTCGAGCGTTTCGGTAAAAGGTATACGGGCATCGGCTGGTTTACGTTTAATTAGCCCGCGTACGTCTACCCCGGCCAGTTTTAAAACAATGAATACGATGGCGGCTATCCCCAGCGATAGAAATAAATATTTTAAAACAATAAACAACAGGTTTGTATGCTGTGGGGTATCTACTCCATCAAATAAATGCCAGAACCAACGCCAAAACCTCGACCATAAAGATGGTCCGGTAGTTTCGCTTTTGTATTGAAATTCTGGTTTTTGTTTAAGCCGGGCCAGTTCAGCATCATCAAAATGTTTTAACTGCACTATGCTGCTGTCATTGCGCAATACAGCTTTACCTTTTAAAGGCTTTGCTGCCCAGGCACAGCAGTTAAGTAAAAACAAAATAACGAAGGCGTAAGTAAAGCGCATGCTTAATATTCTTCGGCAGGTAACTGGTTGTTGGTCGAGTTGCTACCAAACTGGTTAATACGGTCAATCAGCCCGGAGCCTTCTATGATCTCTGTTAAATTAAAATAACACATTACTAAAGTAACTATTGGCAATACGTACAGTACTTGTCCTACCTGTTGCAGTACACTGCCAATAACGGTAAATATCGGCGAGCTACTAATACGGCCGTGGGTTAGGGCGCTAAGGACGGTAATAATGGTGTTGGGAATAGAAAAAATCATCCAGGCAACGTACATAATCAATACCATTATAATTAATGCGCCAAAAGTGCTCCACCAGTTATTATTAATTAATTTAAAGCTTCTGTTAAAGGCATACCCAAAACTCGCATTCTCTATCACCATAATAGGGTATATCAAGCCGAAAATAGGGTAAACATAAACTCCCGGAGCAAAACAAAGCGCAGTAGCAATTAAGAGTAGCGGGGTAAGCAAAACATTACCCAACAAAATACGGAAAAAATAATATTTAACATACCCCCAAACCTCTTCAGTAGTTGGGGCAATATTGCCCTTTTGCTTGTATATTGCCATATAACTAAGCACAGTTGTGCTCATGAGTGTATAGCTAAGCAGCATAAAGAGCATACTCAAGGCGTACTCTATCCCAAAGCGGTCGGACATGGTACTAAAAGTTTCGAATCTGTTTTCAAAAATGTGTTTTTGCAGATCTAATACCTTTAACTGCTGCAGCGTAAAAGTAGCAGCGCTGGCTAAAATAAGCAAGCCGCAAAAAGTAAATACGGTTTTAAACAGCGGCTTAAAATTTTGGCGGATAAAGGTAAAGCTATCACTGATTACTTCACCCAGGTCGCGGGTTTTAGCCAGCTCAATCTTCGGTTGTTGCATGTAAGGTTTTATTGTTAAATAATTGGTTAGGATAAATAATAACGTACCAAATAATAAATGCCAGTGATGAACCCAGGATAAGCAGGCTGAGCCATAAAGGCATTTCGGTATGCCGGGTAATAAAGCTTTCAAAAAAAGCGGCTACTATAAAAATAGGCACTAAGCCCATTACAATCTTCATTCCATCCCTGGCACCCCGTTTAAATGAGATTAAGCGGTTGTAAGTGCCCGGAAACAGTAAACTATTGCCCAATACCAATCCGGCACCGCCGGCAATAATGATAGACGATATTTCGAGCGTACCGTGTATCCAGATTACTAAAATAGATTGCCATCCTAAGCCCTTGCTAAAAAAGAAATACTCGAACGAGCCCAGCATTAACCCGTTTTTAAACAGGTAATATACTGTACCCACCGACCCGAAAATACCCGCTACAAACGTAATGAACGATACAAAAATATTGTTGGCCCCTATCTGAAAAAACATTGCAAACTCGTTATGAGATTTGTATACGCCAAATGGGTCGCCTTTTGCAATATTTTCATTAGTCATGTTTACATACGCAGGCCCAAGTACAATTTGTAAAAAGTTGTTGTCGTATTTAGCTGAAAATACGCCAACCAGGCAAAACAATACAAAGAACAAAAATGCGTACAACAACTGGCGCTGATAAGTTTTAAACAACAGTGGTAACTCGTATTGCCAGAATAGCTTAAAGCGGTTGCTTTTTACTTTTTTGTTTTTGTAAATAGATTGGTGCAGGGTTGCTGCCAGTCCGTTAAGGTAAGCTGTGGTTTTTGATTTAGGATAAAAGGTTTTGGCATAAGCTAAATCATCCGTTATTTGTATAAAACGATCGGCCAGCTCATCAGGAGTGCCTTTGGCACCTTCTTCAAAGCTTTTCCATTTGGCCGAGTTTTGTTTAACAAATAAGGGTTCGCGCATGGCTTAGGTGAATTATAAAAACCGTGTTAAAATAGCGAGAAAAATAATATCTTTCAATGGTATCAACCGATTTGAATAATATATTTGTTAGCATGCAAACTGTAACCGTACACACCTCTCAAAATATTGATATTGATTATGAAGTGGCTGATTTAGGCGACCGTATACTGGCTGGACTTGTTGATTTAGGTTTGTTTATGCTACTGATGATTTTATGTATTATTTTGGCTGTGATGACCAATAGTTACACAGGTTTTAGTGAAACCTTTTTAATTGCAGGCTTGATAGTTTACGTGTGCATGTATGTATTTTACGATTTGATCTGTGAAATATTTATGAACGGGCAAAGCATAGGTAAGCGTGTACGTAAAATTAAAGTAATAAGTTTAGATGGTGCGCAGCCTACCGTTGGGCAATACCTGTTGCGCTGGTTATTCCGAATTGTTGATTTTACTTTTACTTCCAGTTTATGCGGGATAATCTCTATAGCGGTATCAGAAAAGAGGCAGCGTGTTGGCGATATGGTGGCCGGCACAACTTTAATTAAAACCCAGCCACGTACGCAACAGGATAAAATTGCTTTTACACCTGCCGAACTAAACTATGAACCTGTTTATAACGAAGCGTCTCAGTTAAACGACCGCGATATTGAGTTGATACACGAAGTAATACAAACTTACCGGCAAACGGGTAATACAGCAGTGGTTTATAATATGGGTCAAAAAATTTCAGAATATTTGAGTATTCAGCCTAAGCCGGAGATGGATAGCCTGCAACTTTTGCAAACGATAATCAAAGACTATAATTACCTCGTATCGCGGGAATCGGTTATTTGATATTTCAATTGGTCATCTTGACAATGTAGCTTACCAGGATGATTGAACCCGTAACAACAGCCAAAGGTGTTTTTATCCAATTCTTTTTATCAAAATGATACCGGCGATCAAAAAAATGGATGAGCATAAGTACCATTAGCGGAATAGCTGCCGGGTAAAAATGGAGGCTTTGTTTTAAATTTCCTCTTAAAAGCATAATTACCGACCTTTGAAATCCGCAGCCAGGGCAGTCAATACCCGTCATATATTTAAAAGGGCAGGGTAGCAAATGTTTTTGCAGCCAGTTTACTAATGCCAACTGACTGCAAAAACAATAAATAGCGTAACTCATAAACAATTACTTACACTTGCGGAGGTGTTCTATTATCAAAAGGGTCTCTGTAATTACTGTCATTAAAATTGTTAACCATACCAGCGGGACCTAAGTAGGCGTAATTTCCAAAGCCTAATAGCGGAAAAAAGATAAAAGGCAGTAACAACAAGCCAACGGTAAATCCTTCATTTTGTCCAAAGCTTTTACTTAATAAATTGTACATCCATACGGCAAATACGATATTAACGCAAGGTATCAGTAACAAAATAATCCACCATACCGGTTTGCCAATTATCTCCAGTAATACGATAATGTTATAAATAGGTATTATTGCTGCCCATCCTGGTTTACCGGCTTTTACAAAAACTTTCCAAAAACCGGCGATGACAAATATCCAGATCGCAAGAGCAAAAATTAAAAATACACCTGAGATTGGGCCTGAGGCAGAAGAAGAATAGCTGTCGTAGTTTTCCATATTGTGTTAAAGTGTTGATTTGACGGTTAAGGTATTTATATAATTTAACATAACCAATAGCGTTGAGCCATTTACTATATGTAAATTTGTGAGGCATGCAAAGAGAGCAGATTTCGGTATTCGATATTTTTAAAATTGGTATAGGTCCGTCAAGTTCACATACATTGGGGCCATGGCGGGCAGCACAACAGTTTGTACAGGCGCTGCAGCAGCAAGATGCGCTTGATAGTGTAGTGCAGGTTAAAATATTACTCTATGGCTCACTGGCTAAAACCGGCAAAGGGCACGGTACTGATATTGCCATACTATTGGGTTTATGCGGCCATGACCCGGTTACCTTTGCGGTAGACCAATTGGATGCCACTATTGCCGAAATACACCGCCTGCACCAGTTGATGTTAGGCGACAATCACGAAGTGAGTTTTTTTGCGGAGGATGACTTGCTTTTCCTTTTCGACCAAAGTTTGCCTTACCATCCTAATGCCGTAACCTTTCAGGCTTTTTTAAGTACCGGAAAAGCCGTATCAGAAACTTACTATTCTATCGGGGGCGGTTTTGTAGTGAAAGAAGGCGGTGCTGGCAACATGGCAACCGAAGTTGATTTGCCCTTTCCGGTTGATACTGCCGACGAATTGCTGCATTGGTGCCGCAAAACGGGGTTAAAAATATCCGAGGTAGTGATGGAGAACGAGCAGGCGTGGCGCCCCGAAATAAATACTAAAGAGGGTGTGCTACAGATATTTACAATCATTAAAGAATGTATCTATAGGGGCTGCCATACCAAAGGGTGTTTACCCGGCGGTTTAAATGTAGCCCGTCGTGCTGCAGGGTTAAATAAAAAGCTGATCGGCGATCGCAGTTATAACAATTTTGACGAATGGTTAAGTGCCATCAGGCAAACGGGTAACGGCTTCCAAAACACTTTGGATTGGGTAAGTTGCTTTGCTTTGGCCGTAAACGAAGAAAATGCCTCGTTTGGACGTGTAGTAACCGCGCCAACCAACGGAGCTGCAGGTGTAATACCAGCAGTACTGATGTATTATATTGTTTTTTGTGATGGGTTTAGTGAGGAGCGAATTATCCAATTTTTACTGACCGCTTCGGAGGTTGGAAGCATATTTAAAAAAGGAGCTACGATATCGGCTGCAATGGGGGGTTGCCAGGCTGAAATCGGGGTGTCATCAGCAATGGCCGCAGCAGCACTTACCGAATGTTTAGGCGGTTCGCAAAGGCAGGTGCTCATGGCTGCCGAAATTGCCATGGAGCATCACCTGGGCCTTACCTGCGACCCTATAGGCGGCCTGGTACAAGTGCCGTGTATAGAGCGTAATACAATGGGTGCAATTAAGGCGATTACTGCATCACAACTGGCCTTACAAACTAACCCCGATAACGCCAAGGTAAGCCTGGATGCTGTGGTGAAAACCATGTGGCAAACCGCACTGGACATGAATTCTAAATATAAAGAAACCTCTGATGGCGGATTGGCAATCAATATTCCGATCAGTTTGCCGGAGTGTTGATGTTGAGTGATGAATAACCATGCGTTGCATAGCTGTTGAGTTGCCATGCATCGAGTAAGTAAATTAGGATAGAAAACCCGCTTTTAATCCACAGAAACGGTAAGGCCTTCTTGCTGTAATATTTTGCGGTATACTTCCATTTCGGTGAACGAGCCTTCTAAAACGGCACATTTACCTTCGTTGTGCACTTTCCAGGCAATTTTTTCGGCTTGTGTTTCAGAATAGTCCAGGTATTTCATCATGCAGTAAATAACGTGCTCAAAGCTGTTCACGTCATCGTTCCACAAAATCAGGCGATGCATCTCTTTTAAGCTCGCTAATATCTCTTCAAGCGTTAGCGTTTCTTCCTGTACTTCAGTTGGCATAATAGTAAGTACAAAGTTACTTAAAAAAGTATAATAAAAGTGTTAAAATGCAGTTTGTGCATAAAGTTAAGCCGGTTTAAAGCCGGCAAACGCACTCTTATAAAACAATCTTTTCTTTACAATGCTACGCAAACTTTCACTCTCGGCAGGGCTTTTATTAAGTATTGCTGCAAGCTCATTTGCTCAATCTGAGCAACATAATAGTAATATGGCACCCGCCCCCGGTAAAATTACTGTTGATGGCAACATTAACGATTGGGGCGACTCGCTGCGCTACTATAACCCCGACAAAAAACTGAATTATACGCTGGCCAACGACAAACAGAACCTGTACCTAGCTATTCGCTTTAACGACCGTATGGAGCAGGAGCGTATTATGCGGGCCGGTTTAACCTGGAGCGTTAACCCAAAAGGCAAAAAAAAAGACGCCTATAGTTTAACGTTTCCGGTAGCCGAACAAAACAACGGGCAGTTGCCTATGCTGCCTAAGCCAGACGAAAGCGGTAATGCAACTGAGCAAAGTGAACGCGTGAACCGTGACGAAATGCGGAAAGCCCGTTTAACACAATTGCGCAATATGAAAGTGACAGGCTTTAAAGATATTGACTACGACATTATCACCACTACAAACTCTTACGGTTTTAAAGCTGCTTTGAGTTTTGATGAAGAAGGTAACCTGATTTATGAAGCTGCCATTCCTCTTAAATTTTTTGATGCTGATGACATTGCAAAAAACGAATGGGCCTTTAATATTAAAGTAAATGGCATTAGCAGGCCGTCAGGCGGTAATGGTGATGGGCGTGCCTCTGGTAACATGGGTGGTGGCGGCGGCAGGATGGGCGGTGGTATGGGCCGCGGCGGCATGGGTGGAGGTATGGGTCTGGCTGGCGGCGGTCGTGGCGGCATGGGTCGTGGCGGCATGCGTGGCGGCGGTTCCGGCGGCGATTTTGACCGTAGTGCCTTAACCAAATCAGAAGATTTCTGGGAAAAATTTTATCTGTCAAAAGCGCAGTAAGCGCTTTCGACAGATAAAATTCATTTTATTGTACTTGGTAACGATACACCCGGCGGCCAATATGGCCGTCGCCGTCTATGCCTTCAATAACAACCCGGTAAGTACCTTTACTACCGGCGTTAAAATATTCAAACGAGGCGTTACCCTTATCGTTAGTTAAAATATTGGGTACCCAATGTATGGTGCTCCGCAAATCGGCTACCACCTGGTTAGTTTTCGGGTCGTCGTATTTGGGGGCATAAAACTGCCGTGCCGAGTAATATCCTTTGGGCGTGTAGGTCATTACGCCCGGAGAATACATCTGCGAGGCATTGTAATTAATTTCGCCGCCGCGCTTGGTATTTACTATTAAAACACCATTAGCACCCTGGCTGCCGTATATAGCAGTATTGCCAATGGTACGCAATACTTCAATGCTGCTTATGTTCATGGGGGGGATAGATGAGAGGTAATTTCCATCAACATAAACACCATCAACAATGATTTGCATTGGCCTGCCCATACTACGGGTTGAATAGGGAATACCACCCTGAAAAATTACCCCAAGCAACCTGCCTTGTAAACACTGGTCAATAGTAGTGCAACCTAATTTATCAAGCACATCGCTGGTAATGATCTGGTCGGCATTACCGGCGCCATTCAAATTAGATGAGTTGGTGATGGCGGGCTTCCGTTTTTCGGTAACTACTACTTCTTTCAGCACAATAGCATGATTGCCAATGCCATATTTTGATTCTTCCTCAAATCGCTTCTTGCTTGCTTTGAGGTAAGATATCAGTGCTGCGCTTGCTGAACTTTGGGCGGCTGATACATTACGGGCTTTAACCACAGCTTGCTCCGGCGATTTATCTAATATAATATCTACATTTTTGCCGCCCTTGGCATTACGCGCCTGCAGCACAAAACGGATACTGTCTTTAAAAATTAAGTTTTTAAAAGCAAAGCGCCCCTGGCTATCAGCAACGGTATCCAAAATAAATGCGCCTCCTGAAGTGGTAAACAAAGTGACCTTGCTGTTCGGCACAGGTTTGCCTCCCGAAGTTTTAATTGTACCTGATATTTGAAGGCTTTTTTCGGCCGGATACTCTATTGGCGGAAATTGGTTGTTAACAATCTGGCTCCAGTCAAACCGGCGATAGCCCTGCGTTAGCATCAGGTTGTCTAAGTCGGTAATGGTGGCGGCAGTAGTATTGGTAAAATAATAATTGGGTTGTTCTATATATCCTCTAATATCTGAGGTTAACAACAACTGCGAAAGGATGGTAGTTTCGGCCGCTTCATCCACAGGTACTTTTGATTCATCAATCACGGCGGCCGAAAATACACCGACTACCGGCTGACCGTTGTTATTAGCTGCATCCAGGTTAATCTTCACCTTTTCGCGCGGGGCAGAGGTAGCAGATGATGCACTGACATTTAGTTTTAGCAGATCAGCATTACGTTGTATAAAGGCAATGCGTTCGTTTAAAGGCTGACCCGATCCGGAAAACAAGGTAAACTGTACAATACCCGACGGGAATTTACTTTTAGGAATGACTGCCCCAAATGACCCGTTGCCTTCTTTGTTACGTGCTGCATAACAAACTATACCTGCCGACTGTGCAATTAGATAGGCATCTTTGCTATTTACATTGTTAGAATTTACTCGTACGCTGATGTTAGCCGTATCATTGTTATTTACGGTAAGTACGTAGCCTGCATCAAGTACTTTGGGCAGTGCAATAGTATTTTGAGAACCATCCGGGTATGTGATTTTAGCTTGATAGGTTTTGCCGGGTTCGGGAGTTAGCGCAAATGCGCCTATACCCAAATGCTTGGTGTTAATCAAAGCAAGTTCGTTGTTGTTATTGTCGGTAACCACTCCTTTTATATCAACACCCAAGCCGTTTGTACCTACGGCTTTAAACGCAACTTTTGACCGTATACCATTTATCAGGTTGCCGCTCTCCGGAAAGAACTGAACATCAACCTGGCCTGCTACTGAATTAAAGCTAATAGTCTTGGTCACGGTTTTCTTATCGGCAATTTTAACGTGTGTAATAATGCTGCCTGATGATACGGCAGCGCCGGTACTGTTAATAAAGCTGACTGCCAAATTGCCTTGTGCATCAGTCTGGCCTTTGCTTTTGAGTATTTGCTTTTCGTTAATTTTAACTGCGTAGCTTACCTCTTTACCGGCATAAGGAGTGCCGTCAAGATCAGCAAAATTAATACTGGCATCCACCTTTTGGGCATTATTTAACTTGCTGTAGCTGTAAGTAGCTTTGGTAAATACATTATTGTTGCCTGCATTACCAATGGCAATACTTTTTTCAAAGTAGTAAGCTTCGCCTGCATTGCGCATCCAGTTGGTGTATGCCCTAACCCGGTAATTACCTGCTTGTAGGGTATCGCTCAATGCGAAATCGCCCCAGGTAACACCGCTGGATACTGGCAGCTTAATCCATTTTTTTACCGAATCCTGCTCGTTAATCAGCTCTACATTCAGTGCACCGCTCAGGGCCGATAGCTTATGGTCGGGGCCTACAGTTATGTAAGCTTTAAACCATATGTCATCACCTACGGCATAGTATGGCTTGTCAAACTGCAGGTATACCTTTTCCTGTGGTCGTTCTTCAATCCATTTCTCTAACTGGGCAACAATTTTCTGAATAGGATCGTCATCCAGTACAGCAAAACCTGTAGCCATAACAGCCAAAGCCATTATAAAAAGGCTGGCGAAGAGTTTCTTAAAGTTCATGGTATTGTTAGCGTTTTCCCTTATTGCAAAATGGTGGCTTACAACAATAAAGGTGGTGTTAATTTACTTAGTTGTAAGTAAATAACGCATAAATCAGAATTTATTTTTCCACATCATACTTTCAACTGGCCGGGTGGTCGGGTTGCTGTACTTAGCGTTCTCTTTGGTGTTGTAAAGTGTTTCAATCTCGCCCTCTACTACAAAGTAAATCAGCTGCCCGATAGGCATACCAGCATAAATACGTACTGGTTGTGCTACCGATATTTCGAGCGTCCAGGTATTGCAAAAACCCACATCGCCTTTGCCGGCCGTGGCGTGTATGTCAATTCCTAAACGGCCGGTGCTCGATTTACCTTCTAAAAAAGGTACATGCTTGTGGGTTTCAGTATACTCGGTAGTTACCCCAAGGTATAAAACGCCGGGCTGTAGTACGTAGCCTTCTTTGGGTATTTCAAAAGAGTCTATCTCGTTATGAAGTTTGGCATCCAATACGCGGCTGCGATAGGTAGCCAGATATTTACCTAAATGTACATCATAAGAGTTGGTACCCAGGCACTCGCGTTTAAACGGCTCAATAATAATATTGCCTTTTTCAATTTCTTCGAGTATGCGTTTATCAGATAAAATCATTTTGCCGTGACGGGTTAACCGGGCTAAATTATAATTATTTAAGCTAATTTTGCGCTCTGTTTTTGTAAATTATTATGGCCATAGCATACAGAAAGCAGGTTGATGAGGATACCGAATTTGCCTTGTGGCGTATTGAGGAAGATGCTGAAACCTTGTACCACCAGTTGCAGCTTAACGAGCAGGAAAAAAGTTATGTTGATCAACTGGCTAACGGTAAACGCCATTTACACTGGTTGGGTACCCGTGTTTTACTGCGCACTATGCTTAATACCAACGAGTATATTGATTGCCGGATAGACAGCCACGGCAAGCCGTATTTATTTAACATGCCCTACCAGATTTCGCTTAGTCACTCGTTTGATTATGCAGCCGTAATGATTAGCAAAAGCCGCCCGGTAGGTATAGATATTGAATTGGTGAAACAAAAGGTAGAGCGTATTGCACCCAAGTTTTTACGGTCCGCCGAGATGGCCTTTATCAACCCGGAACAAAAAATTGAACATTTATACGTGTGCTGGTGCGCTAAAGAGGCTATTTATAAATGCTATGGGCAAAAAGAGGTATCGTTTGTAGACCATATTAAACTGCATCCCTTTGTCTATGCACCGGAGGGAAGTTTGAAGGCAGACTTGCAAAAGGGAGATATTGATTTAAATTACCAAGTTAATTATCTGCACTACGAAGATTACATGATAGGTTACGTAAAAGGCTAAACCATGAAGAATAAACAGGTTGAAACTCAGGACTGGGGTTTGATTGACTATAAAGAGGCCTGGGACCGGCAGGAAAAGCTGTTTGGTACCAGTGTGCAGCTTAAAACCGAAATACGTAACCGGCAGGTAGCCGCAATTAACGGGGCGGAAGTAGCTGATGATATCAAAACGCCAAACTACCTTGTTTTTTGCCAGCACCCGCATGTGTATACTTTAGGCAAAAGTGGCAAGGCCGAGCATTTACTGCTAGACGAAGCCGGACTGGCCAAACACCAAGCTGTTTATTATCCTATTAACCGTGGCGGTGATATTACTTATCATGGCCCCGGCCAGCTGGTAGTTTATCCAATTTTAGACCTGGATAACTTTTTTACTGATATTCATCTTTACCTGCGCACACTGGAAGAAGCCGTTATACAAACACTGGCACATTATGGTGTAAAAGCCGGCCGTTACCCGGGTTATACCGGTGTATGGTTGGATGCAGATAATGAAAATGCTCGTAAAATATGTGCCATGGGTGTACGCTGCAGCCGCTGGGTAACCATGCATGGGCTTGCCCTTAATGTAAACGCCGATTTAAGTTACTTTGGTTATATTGTACCTTGCGGTATTGAAGGGAAATCCGTTGCCTCACTGCAACAGGAGTTGGGCCGTGAGGTGGATATGAATGAAGTAAAAGAAATCCTAAAACGCGAAATTTTCGTACAGTTTGGTATGGAGGTTAGTGATGAAAATAATAAAGCTGTTACTGCTTAGCGTTGTTTTATTAAGTTGTACTGATAAAAATGTAGAAGACGTGCCAACGACTGAACAAACAACGAACAATATGAACAACGGTATGCTTACCTATCTGGCCCTGGGCGACTCTTATACTATTGGGGAGTCTGTGCCGGCGGAGCAATCATTTCCTTACCAATTAAGTTCAGAACTTAACAAAGTTAGCTATAAAGTTAGTGAGCCCACCATTATAGCCCGTACCGGCTGGACCACTGATGAATTGATTGGTGCAATCAGAAGCCGTGCTATGACGCAAAAGTTTGATATCGTCACTTTACTTATTGGGGTTAATAACCAGTACCGGAACTATAACATCAATACTTACCGAACCGAATTTGTGCAACTGCTCAATACGGCGCTCACCTTTGCCAACGGCAATGCCAAACATGTATTTGTGTTATCTATCCCTGATTGGGGAGTAACCCCTTTTGCTTCCGGGCAGGATGCCAATCAGATAGGTAGCGAAATAGATGCGTACAACGCCATCAATCAGCAGGAGGCTGCCAAAGCAGGAGTGAGCTATGTTAATATAACGCCTGTCTCGCGCATGGCAAAAACAGATGCCTCTCTTACTGCAGCTGATGGTCTGCATCCTTCCGCAAAAATGTACGGGCAATGGGTGCAACTGCTTAAAGAGCAGGTAATTAAAAACATACCTAACTAAAGCTATTAAACTTAGGCTTTAAAAAATCTGTATTTAGTAATCTCGGTTTGCTGTGCACTGTAAATGCCTTTGCTGCCGCTAAAAAAGTAGGCAATAAAACAAGCTACGGCAAATAGCAGGGCATGCTGGCTGCCAAATAATTCAATACCCATTAGTGTGCAAGCCAGCGGGGTATTAGTGGCGCCTGCAAATACAGCAATAAAGCCCAAAGCAGCAAACAAGCTTACAGGGGCATTAAGCAAGTTAGCCAACGTATTACCCAGGGTAGAACCAATGTAAAACAGTGGTGTAACTTCGCCACCCTTAAAACCGGTGCCCAAAGTTACTGCAGTGTAAATCAGTTTCCACAACCAGCTAAAGAAATGCGCACCACCCTGCTCAAAGGCAGATACAATAGTTACTGCACCAGGATACTCCGGGTTGACACCCAAGCTCAGATAATCGGGTTTTCCTAAAATCAAGGTGAGCAAAATGATAATCACACCACCGGCAACCGGGATAAGCCACGTGGATTTAATTAGTAAGGCCGCCAGCTTTTTTACACCACGCACAGTTTGAGAAAAAAGGTAAGCTGTTAACCCAAACAAAACCGAGGCGATCATCACTTTAATCAGCAGCCAAAAATCAATATTAAGATGGTTGCCCAAAATCGTTTGCCCGGTAGTAAAAAAACGGATATGGTAAGGTGTATGCTGTACGCCCCAGGCAGCTACTGTTGCATCGCCAATAAGCGCTGCCATAAGGCAGGGTAATACAGATGTATATTGTATACGGCCAATAGTTAATACCTCTAAGGCAAAAACAGCTCCGGCCAGCGGCGTGCCAAACACTGCACCAAAACCGGCGGCTACACCTGCTGTAAGCACAATGCGAATATCATCAGCCTCGAGTTTAAACAAGCTGCCCATCCAATGGGCTATGCTGCCGCCAATTTGCACGGCTGTACCTTCTCGTCCGGCCGAGCCACCAAACAAGTGGGTAATTACGGTTGTAACCAAAATAAGCGGAGCCATGCGCTTAGGTACACCGGCACCGGGCTGGTGTATTTCATCAATAATTAAATTGTTGCCCCGCTCGGCAGATTGCCCGTAAAGTTTATACAAAAAATGAACGCCTAAACCGGCAACCGGTAACAGGTAAAGCAGCCAGCTGTGAGTAAAACGGTAATGGATGGCCCAGTTGAGCATCCATAAAAATAGGGCAATTAATGTACCGATAACCACAGCTACCGGAATGATAATCAGCGTCCAGCGCAGTACATAGTGTAAAGCCGGATACTTGCTGATGGGAGAATTATTGAGCATAAACCTGCAAAACAATAAACAGATAAAGAGGAGCAGGTGTCGTCAGCATGTTAAAGCAGCTTGTTAGGCGGAGCACCATTACCTTGTTTAAAGGTCACAAAGATAAACCTTTACGCCCAACGTTTAGGTTAAATTTGTTAAAGCCGTGACGCTGCCAATAACTATTAATGCTATCGGTTACTGCTATAGCTTATAGCAGTAACCGTACTTATCAGCAACGCTATTTTCCTAATACCTCAATCAGTTTGGCTTCTAATTCAGCCCCGCGAAGGTTTTTGGCTATAATTTTTCCGTTTGGGTCAATCAAGTAATTTTGAGGAATAGATTGAATAAAATAAAGCGCAGCAGCTTCATTATTCCAAAATTTTAAGTCTGATACTTGTGTCCAGGTTAGGCCGTCGGCTTTGATAGCCTGAAGCCAATCGGCTTTGCCGCTTGCCTTATCAAGCGATACACCCAACACTTTAAAGTTACGGCTTTTATATTTATTATATACCCGTACTACGTTAGGATTTTCCTGGCGGCAGGGGCCGCACCAGGATGCCCAAAAATCGAGCAATACGTAAGATTTGTCTCTGTAAACAGAAAGCTTTACCGGTTTGCCATCCACATCATTTTGCGTAAAATCTGGTGCCATAGCGCCAATAGCTGTAGCTTTAAGTGCAGCAAAAGACTGTTTAAGCTGCTTGCCAGACTCGGTATCTTTTAGCTTTGGTGACAGGCCGTTGTACAATGGCTCAATCACATTTATATCAGCCGATGGGCCACCCATAGAGCTTAATGCCATCAAACTCAAGTAACTTTCGGGATGAGCTGTGATGAATTTTTTTAAAGCATCCTCGCGTTCCTTTTGCAGCGCTTTAAATTTGTCTTGAATAGTGTTTTGAAAAACATTAGATTGTTGCTGATCAGGTGTGGCCGCCTGGGCCTCTGTATAAAGCTTCTGGGCTTTTACATACAACGGAGCCAGCATAGTGCTTAGATCTTCATTATCTGTATTGATTGTTGAGCCGGTAATTTTTACCTTAGAGATTGAGTCGTTGCCGGCAATGTAGATGTTACCTTTCTCAACGTAAAAACTCAATACATCATCATTTTTGTTAAAACCAACAAAACCCTGGTTATGGCGGTCAACCAGCATTAAAGCACTGGTTGGGTTATTCACCTTGCCAGTAAACTGAAAAGTGCCATCTACCAGCACGGTCGAATCTAAAACACGGCTGTTTCCTGACTGATAGCTTAAGTACGCTTTATAGGGTTCTTTTACTGTATTGAGTTTGCCGTTAATAGTAAAGGTATCGTTAGTTTGCGCCGAAGCTACTGCAGGTAAGCAAGCTGCTATATAAATAAAAAGTTTTTTGAGCATGTGGGTTAAATGATGTATTTAACGGGTTAAATGTTGTTTAAGTACAATGCTTAATATTAATTAACAGTATGGTTACAGGCAATGCGTTAACAAAAAGCGTACGCTACTAAGCAAGCTTTTGATAGGTACGCCACCACAGATCGGGCATCTCTCCATCAATGGCGGTGGTGTAATCTTCGTAACGGCAGGGTACCAGGTGGTAACGCTCGTTCAGTGATCCGTTGGTAGGGTAGGGTACCTGCATCCACCAGCGGTCTGACTTTTTGCTTTTCACAAATACAATTTCGTGTTCTTCGTGCTTCAGCGTGGTTTTATAAACCAGGTATTGTGATTTAGGTTGTAACGGAAAGTCTTTTTTGCGGTTATAAAAGCCGTCAATAAAATACCAAACCATTTCGGCTAATAAGGTAGCGGTTTGCCCATTGCTATCATAAGCCGGGTTAAACTCGTAAAAACCTATGGAGCTCAGCTTATC
Source organism: Mucilaginibacter sp. CSA2-8R (assembly GCF_038806765.1). NCBI lineage: Bacteria > Pseudomonadati > Bacteroidota > Sphingobacteriia > Sphingobacteriales > Sphingobacteriaceae > Mucilaginibacter > Mucilaginibacter sp. CSA2-8R. The sequence continues at coordinate 757,979 of NZ_CP152389.1, forward strand.
ATTAAAGCCTGCATAGCGGCACATCTGGCAGGCCTCTTCTCCATAAAAACCATTGGGCGTAGCGTTGGCATTGCCCATAGCATCTGATGAACGGATGGCGCCCATATCAAAGCTGATGATGTTGGCATTGCGAATTACAGGCTCGGTGATGCCGATGTTGCCCATCAATTCGCCCAAACGGTGTACATCAAAAAACAGGTTATCCATTACCCGCAAACTATCCTGGCTTATAAAATAAGTTTGATAACCCAGGTTACTGAAATTAAACAGATAGTTAGGCTCGTATAAAAATATCTTGTTGAGGTATGATCTGGAGTCTGTCGAGTCATCGTCTTCCATATCGGCCTGCTCATTCAGGTCAAAGTGCGAGTCTATCACGGTCAGGTCCACTTTTTGCTCCATATCTTCGTAAGCCAGGTACTGGGCGTAAGTGAGGTCTTGGCCGCCGCCCAATATTACGGCAACCACATCCTGCTTAACCAGGCTATTAATTACCGTTTTTACAGCAAAGTAAGTGTCGTTAACGGTGGCGCCTTGTTTAATATTACCTAAATCGTAAATCTTGGTGTTATAACCGCCTTGGTGTAAGCGGTATAGTTTTTCGCGTACATAGTCGGGCCCAAGCGCACAGCCAGGGTTGCCAATGGCATTGCGGTCATCCTGTACGCCAAAAATTACCAGATCCGGTTTGTCATCTTCCAGATCAGGAAAATGCTCTGTATACGTTTCTATTTTATGGCCCAACTGGCTGGGTTTATACCCCTCACCGGGCGCTACTCTGCTTAAATCAACCGGGGTAAAGAAATCCGCTAATGACATATCCGTTATTTACAAAAGCGCAAATATCCATTTTTTAACTTAAATTGCCCCGCTTTTATAAAACTTACCCCAAAGGATGATTCTGGTTACCGGCGCAACAGGTTTTGTAGGTTCAGTACTGGCCCGCCGGCTGGCAGAACAAAATATAGCTATCAGGTGCCTCAGGCGCCAAACCTCTGTAATTCCCGAAATTTTAGCGCCGTACAGCCATTTGATTGACTGGCGGGAAGCAGATATATTAGACAGCTCTCTGCTGGAAGAAGCTTTTGAGGGCGTAACACAGGTTTATCATTGTGCCGCGTGGGTGTCATTTAAAGAGGCTGATAAAGAGCCTATGATTAATACGAATGTGCACGGCACCGCTAATGTAGTTAACCTTTGTTTAGATTATAATGTAAGACTGGTGCATGTAAGCTCTATTGCTGCACTTGGCCAGGCTAAACCCGGCGAACTGATTACCGAAAAGAACTATCTGGAAGAAACTCCGGCCAATAATAACTACGCAGTATCTAAACTGGAAAGCGAGATGGAGGTTTGGCGGGGTATAGCCGAGGGCATGCAGGGTGTTATCGTTAATCCATCAGTAATTATTGGGCCCCAAGCGGGTGTTGATGGCAGCGGTAAAATTTTTGACACAGTGCGCCGTGGATTAAAATATTATACCCGTGGTAGTTGCGGACTGGTAGATGTTGATGACTTGGCCCGTTGCATGATTGAACTGATGAACAGTGACATTACGGCCGAGCGTTACATCATCAATGCCGAGAACTGGAAGTTTAAAGACCTGACTGAACAGATTGCGCAGTGCTTTGGTGTAAAGCCACCCGCTACCGAGGCCAAGCCCTGGATGCTGGAGTTTGCCTGGCGCAGTGCATCCCTATGGGCGGCCTTAACCGGTAATGATCCGGCCTTGGATAAAATAGCTGCGCAGGCTGCAACGGTTGAGCAGAATTACGATAACAGTAAAATAAAAAAGGCTATTAATTTTACTTTTAAACCGGTAATGCAAACTATCCAAGAAGTTTGTACTGTTTTACAAGCTAATGAGTAATTGCTAATGCCCCGTCTTGTAAAAGGCAATTAGGCGCATTGATGACCTTGATTAATCAACCAATCTCCTATATTTGCCCGCAACCATGGGCCAGTATTATATAATTGATTTCGATAGTACGTTTACACAGGTAGAAGCGCTTGATGAACTTGCGCGTATCAGTCTGAACGATCATCCCAACCGCGAACATATCTACCAACAGATTGAAGACCTGACCAACGCTGCAATGGAAGGTAAGCTTTCTTTTGCCGATAGCCTGGAGGGCCGGGTAAAGCTACTACAGGCTAACCGTACCCATTTAGAGCAATTGGTTAAGCATTTGCGCAAAAAGGTATCGCCCTCGTTTTCGCGTAACAGCAAATTTTTTAAAGAGCACCATGATGATGTGCTGATTGTATCGGGTGGGTTTAAGGAGTTTATTACACCTGTGGTTAGCGAGTATCACATCAAAAAAGAAAACATTTACGCCAACACCTTCGAGTTTGATGAGCGGGGCAATATTGTTGGGTACGACCGCAGTAACCCGCTTTCGCAAGAAGGAGGTAAGGTAAAACTGCTAAAAGAACTTAACCTGCAGGGAGACATTTTTGGTATTGGCGATGGGTATTCTGATTTTCAATTAAAGGAGTCGGGCCTGATTAGAAAATTCTTTGCCTTTACAGAGAACATTGCACGTAAATCGGTAGTAGAAAAGGCCGACTACGTTACACCAAGCCTGGATGAGTTTTTGTACATCAACAGGTTGCCAAGGGCTATATCGTATCCTAAAAACCGGATCAAATGCTTAGTAGTAGGCCAGATTGAGCCTGAAGCTATTGCCCAAATGCAAAAGGAGGGTTACAACATCCGGATAAAAGAGGAAATTACCGAAGCTTATTTACAGGAAGCCGGCGTATTGCTATGCGATGAGGCACATCAGCCTACGCCCGAGCAGTTAGAAAATGCAGGCCGTTTAAAAGTAATAGGTTGCTTTGGTAAGGTAAGCAGCCGCCGGTTAGGCGAGGTAGCTTGCGAAAACGGCGTTATTATATTTGACGACCCCAAGCATAACCCACGCAGCAGCGACTTCATCCCTAAACGGGTAATTGCGTTTATGAACGAGGGGAAAACGCATACGAGCTGTAACTTTCCGGATTTGCAGCCGCCGCGGGTAAGCAATGCTCACCGCTTAATTCACATACATAAAAACGTGCCCGGTATTTTGGCGCAGATCAATGAGATATTTGCTAGTAACAATATTAACATTGTAGGTGAGTTTTTAGTTACTAATGCACAGATTGGATATGTAATTACCGATGTGGATGCAGGGTATGATGAGCAATTACTCAGGCAGCTAAAAGCCATTGATCATACTATAAAATTCAGGCTGCTTTATTAACAGGTATTACACCGTTAAGGGCGTTTACTAAAGCCATTTTGTTTTTATTGGGTGTGTACATTTTTCGGCCCTAAAACAAAATGGCTTTATCTGTTTTATACTAATTAACCTTTCTGCTTTAATAAAATGGATATTAAAAAGATTTTAGTAGGTATAGACGAGAGTAAATATGCCGACTACGCCGCCGAATATGGTTTTAGTTTAGCCCGTAAATTAGGGGCCGCTATTGCTATTGTTAATATCATTGAGCCAATTCCTGCTGCCGTTTCTCCCATGAATGATACTACGTTTGGCTTACCGCTGGAAGGTACGGCTGACGTAAATAATGTAGAGATACTGAACACCCAAAATCAGGCAGCCGATAACCTGCTGAGTTGTATAGTGCAAAAATACGGTAGCGATTTGCAGGTTACGCAGTACACGGATTATGGCTCGAGTGCAGAGGGCATTGTTAATTGCGGGGCGCAGTTTGGGGCAGATCTGCTTGTAATCGGTACTCATCACCGCAGTGGTTTTGATCGTTTGCTGATGGGTAGCGTAGCGGAGGATGTAGTACGTAAATCATTAGTGCCAGTATTAGTGGTGCCTTTAACTGATAAGCCGGCGGCTGAATAAATCAGTCACTTGTTAAAAGAGAAATATGCTTATAAACAATATGGGCTGCTTCAACTTAATGAGGCAGCCCATGCTGTTTATAGATTTGATGATTTTATACCATATAGTTCCAGCCATGTGTATCGGTAGTACGGCCGTAGCGAATGTCGTTCAGCGTATTAAATACTTTATTCGAGTATTCGCGTGTGGCAGGGTCGCTCAAGGTGTATTCTTCACCATTGTAAGAAATTGAACCTACCGGTGCAATGGTAGCTGCCGTACCGGCACCAAAGGCATCAGTTAATTTCCCGCTTTTAGCTGCATCAATAATTTCGGCAACAGATACGCGGCGCTCTTCAACCGGGATACCCCAGTCTTTAGTTAGTGCAATAACGGTGTCGCGGGTAACGCCATCTAAAATCGTATCGCGGGTTGACGGCGTAACCAGCTTGCCATCGATCAAAAACATCACGTTAGCGGCACCCATTTCTTCGGCGTACAAATGCTCTTTGGCGTCGGTCCAAATTAACTGGTCAAAGCCTTCTTCCATCGCGCGGCGATTAGGCAGCATAGCACCTGCGTAGTTACCTGCAGCTTTTGCATAACCAAAACCACCCTCAGCAGCGCGTGTAAACTGAGTTTCGAATTTAACGCGTAAAGGTTTAGTAAAATAAGGGCCAACCGGACAGGTAAGCACCATAAATTTATAAGTGCTTGATGGTACTACACCCAGGTAAGGGTCGGTAGCAAACATAAACGGACGAATGTACAGCGAATGATTTTCGGCAGTAGGTATCCAGTCGCGCTCTATATCAACCAAGGCAGCAACACTTTGTATAAACAGTTCCTGTGGCAGTTCGGGCATGCACAAGCGTTGCGCCGATTTATTAAACCTTGCCGCATTTTTGTCGGGCCTAAAAACAGATACTTGCCCGTCTTGCTGGCGGTAAGCTTTCATGCCTTCAAAAAAGGCTTGTCCGTAATGCAGTGAAGAGATAGCCGGGCTTAAGCCAATTTCGCCGTAAGGTATAATCTGAAAATTTTTCCATTCACCGTCGGCATAGTCGGCCACCAGCATATGATCGGTAAAAGTATGCCCAAATACCAGCTTGCTAAAATCTGTTTGAGGCAGGCGTGGCTGGGTAGTTTTAGTTATTTTGATGTCAAGCGTTTCTGTAGTCATGGCCTGATGTTTTTTAAGTAAAAGTGGCAAGTTATGATTTTTTAAAGTAAAAGGCTACAGGCAGTTAAAATATAGCTGCTGCTTATCATTATCCATTGTATAAGGGCGCTTTTTTTATAAGAAATGCGTTTAAGTCTACTTGCTTTGTGGATTTAATGAACGGTTTGTCAAATAGTTGTTAAGAAGTTGTAAATTAATGCTTAACTGTTAGATTTGTAATGCGCACTCGTCCAATCAATAATTGAATTAAATGAAAAAAGCAATAATTACTGCACTTGCCATATTGCCGTTTGCAGCTATGGCACAAACGCCAACGTTTACTGTAAAAGGTAAGCTGGGAAACATTAAAGCGCCTGCAAAAGCTTATTTGCAATACCGCAAGGATGGTGCTACCATGACCGACTCTGTAACCATTAACAACGGCGCTTTTGAGTTTAAAGGAGCGGCTGGTGCTTTGCCGATACAAGCTGTTTTACGCCTTAACAAAGCAGGCGACGGTTTAACTAAAAGCCGCGACGGGCAGCAAATTTACCTGGAGCCGGGTGTAATTGTGGTTAAAAACGCAGCCGACTCGTTAAAAACAGCAATGGTAAGCGGTACGCCTACCAACGTCGAAAACCAGGCTTATAAAATAGCCATGAAGCCGGTAAACGATATATACGAAACCATGAATGCTAAAATGAAAGCTGCCACGCCTGCTCAGCGCGAATCGGCCGAATACAAGCAGGAAATGGAAGCTATGGATAATAAAGCCGATGAACTTACCGATCCTATCAATAAAAAGTTTGTTAAGGCTTATCCAAAATCTGTAATTAGTTTAGACGTATTGCGTTCATTAGCGTATGGCTCCGACTATGCAGAAATTGCACCTTTATACACTTCGCTATCTCCGGCATTAAAAGAGAGCGAAACCGGCAAAAAATTTGGCGCACAACTGGCCAAAATGAAAAATGTAGCACTTGGTGCTGTTGCCCCTGATTTTGCCATGGCCGATACCAGCGGGAACGTAGTAAAGCTATCATCATTTAGAGGCAAATATTTATTGGTTGATTTGTGGGCATCCTGGTGCGGCCCCTGCCGTCGGGAAAATCCAAATGTAGTACGTACTTTTAATAAGTATAAAGACCAGAATTTTACCGTGTTAGGCGTATCTCTTGATCGCCCTGATGCTAAAGACAAATGGCTGGATGCTATTCATAAAGACGGACTAACCTGGACACACGTATCAGACCTTAAGTACTGGAATAACGAAGTAGCACAGCTGTACGGTGTGCAGGCTATCCCACAAAATTTCCTGTTAGATCCTAACGGAAAAGTGATAGCTAAAAACTTGCGGGGCGATGCCCTTGATGCCAAACTGGCTGAAGTGCTAAGCAAAACCGAAAAAGTAAAAGCTGAATAGTTGAAAAATTATTAATAGTATATGAAGGTATTGCTTTAAAAGGCAGTACCTTTTTTGTTTATTAAAGCTCTTATGTTCAGAAACTTTGTCGTTGTTGTTATTGTACTATTCTCTTGCACGATGTCCATAGCAAGAGCGGGTTTTAAGATAAGAGTAATCGACACCAATCAATCGGATTCGGCAGTCATTGCTTATATTAAAGCACATCCAGGTGAGGTTAAAAGCTTACGGATGCTCAAAGGCTTGTCTATAACGTGCGACTATCCGGTAATTGAACCTTTATATCAGGGTCTGAGTACTCATATCAAAAATTTGCCGGCAGGTATAAAATTTCGCCGGCAAATGGAAAATATGAAAAGCATCCGGATAGGGGCAGACATGCCTGATTTTTCTGCAAGCGATACCAGCGGGCATCCGATCACATTAAAGCAACTTCGTGGAAAGTATGTGCTTTTGGATTTTTGGGCAGCCTGGTGTACGCCTTGCCGCAGGCTCAACCCGGAGTTGGTCAAAATTTACAATCAATTTAAAGAAAAACCTTTTATCATACTGGGCGTATCATTAGACAAAGAACGGCGATTTTGGGTAGCCGCCATTAAAAAGGATAAGCTGCCCTGGCTGCAAGTGTCAGATTTAAAACAATGGAACAGTGCAATAGCACAGCTTTACGGCGTTCAGGCCATCCCTCAAAACTTTTTGATTAGTCCGGATGGTAAGCTGGTAGTTAAAAATTTAAGAAGTAAAGCGTTGGAGGATAAATTATCAGCATTGCTTAATGAGCTGTAAAAGTTACCGGTAAGGATTGACAAAAAACGCTGCTCATATGGTAGTAGTTGAGCAGCGTTTCAATATAAGTAAGACAGTTTATCAATTAATTGCCTAACTGCTTTAGTGCCATATAGGCCATCAGGCCGGTGCTTACGGCCAAGGCGCTTTCCTCTACATCAAAGGTGGGCGTATGTACGGCTGAGGTGATGCCACGGCTCTCGTTGCGGGTACCTAAGCGGTAAAAGCAACTATCGGCTACCTGCGAGTAGTAGGCAAAATCTTCGGCAGCCATCCAGATATCCAGGTCTAACACGTTTTCTTTACCTAAGTAATCCTCGGCATGTGAACGTACGGAAGCCGTAAGTTTTTCTTCGTTAATCAGGAATGGATAACCCCTCATGATATTAAATTCGCAGCTGCCGCCCATACTTTCGGCAATGCCTTCGGCCATTTTTTTCATACGACGGTGTGCTTCCTGGCGCCACTGTTCGTCCATAGTGCGAAAGGTGCCCTCTAGGTAAACCTCATTCGGGATGATATTGGTAGCGCCGTTGGCAATCACTTTACCAAATGATAATACTGACGGGCTTTTAGGGTCGGCAAAGCGGCTCACTACCTGTTGCAACGCGGTTAAAATATGTGCAGTAATGATAACCGGATCTATATTTTGCTGCGGTTGGGCGCCATGGCCTCCCTTACCTTTAACGGTTACATAAATTTCATCCGTGCTGGCCATATACTTGCCGGCCCTAAAACCAACTTTACCGGCGTCAATCAAAGGCATAACGTGCTGCCCGATTACGGCCTGCGGCTTTGGGTTTTCGAGCACGCCCTGCTGAATCATCAGATTTGCTCCACCAGGTAGTTTTTCTTCTGCAGGTTGAAAAATAAACTTTATAGTGCCTGCAAACTGGTCTTTCATGCTGCTCAAAATAGTAGCTGTACCCAGTAATGATGAGGTATGCACATCGTGGCCGCAGGCATGCATTACGCCTGTGTTTGTTGATTTATACGGAACATCATTTGCCTCGGTGATAGGCAAGGCATCCATATCAGCCCGCAAAGCAACTACTTGGTTAGATGGCTTGCTGCCCGACAGTAAACCTACAATACCGTTATCAGCCATGCGCACATACGGAATGCCTAACGCATCCAACTTAGACGCAACATAGGCAGAAGTAGCTATTTCATGAAAAGACAGTTCGGGGTTAGCATGCAGGTGCCTGCGGTTACTCACTACATCACCGAATATTTTTTGAGATAATTCCTGTATTTGTTCTTTCATCATGGTGCAGTTGTGTTAATATCAAGTTTGGGCATATTTATTCTTTCAGAAATGATATATAACGGACTAAATAAGCCTTTCAATTCTTCAACCAGTTTGGTAGCCTCAAGCCGGCTACGAAAATCGCCGCCTTTTATTTTAAAATTGGGTTCTTTGTAATTAATGTATGTGCGCAGTTCGGGATGCATTCTTTGAAACCTGTTTTGCGCACTAAAGGCATCCTTGCGGTTGGCCCCACTAAAAAACTGCACCCGATAACCGTAAGAAGAAATACCGCTTCCGGCAGCTTTGCCACCATTTTTACCAATAGCCGAACGGCGCGCAATCAGCGTATCAATACGTGAGTCTTTAATAATTTCGAGCTTACCACGGGTTTGTGCCTGTGTTTTGCCTGTATCAATCAATAGTAGTAATAAGCCGGTCACCGCGCCGGTAAAGCATTTTAAAAACAGCTTGGGTAGTAATTGGCTATAATATTTCATTAATGTATTATAACACTATAGCCCCACCTCAAAATTTCCGGCATGGAAACTTCGAGGTGGGGCCGTAGTTTTTATTCAGACCGTTGGCAGCTTTTTAGGCGCCGTGGCAGTTTTTAAACTTTTTGCCGCTACCGCAAGGGCATGGGTCATTACGACCAATTCTTTGCTCTGCGCGTGCAGGTGTTTGCTTTTGTATTTCCTGTAATTCTTCGTCAGGTACGCCATTGCTTTCATGTACCAGTTCAGGTTTGCTCATCCTCATCTGGCGCATATCAGTACGCGGGATAGGTTGTGCTTCATGAACTTCCTCAGGGGCTTGCTGTACCGGGATACCACCTCTAAACAGGAAGCTTACCAGCTCTTTGTTCACAGTGGCCAGCATCTGGCGGAATAATTCGAAAGCCTCAAACTTGTAAACCAGTAATGGGTCTTTTTGCTCGTAAACAGCATTTTGTACTGATTGCTTTAACTCATCCATTTCGCGCAAATGCTCTTTCCAAGCATCATCGATCAGGTAAAGAGTTACGTTTTTTTCGAATGATTTAAATACCTCTAAACCATGATTTTCAACCGCTTTTTTAAGCGGAACAGCTACCTGTATACCATGTACCCCGTCGGTAAACGGAACCACAATGTTTTCGATATAATCACCACGGGTTTCGTAAACGTCCTGCAGTACCGGGAAAGCCTGCTCTGCAATAGCTTCGGTTTTACGTTTATAAAAGTCTATTACTGCCTGATAAGTACCTTCTAACAAGTTGGCAACATTGGCTTTAGCAAAATCTTCTTGTGATATTTCAGGATCTACCGAAAACAGGCGGATCATCTCCAGCTGAAATCCTTCAAAATTATTAGACTCTTTGTACTCGTTAACCACATCCTCAACCACATCATAAATAGTGTTGCTGATATCAACATCTAAACGGTCGCCAAACAGGGCGTTTTTACGTTTAGCATAAACTACAGTACGTTGTGAGTTCATTACGTCATCATACTCCAGCAAGCGCTTACGAATACCAAAGTTGTTTTCTTCAACTTTTTTCTGCGCACGCTCTATTGATTTGGTAATCATCGAGTGCTGAATTACTTCACCCTCTTCAATACCCATACGCACCATTAGGTTAGAGATACGCTCCGAGCCAAATAAACGCATCAGGTTATCCTCTAACGATACGAAGAATTGAGATGAACCCGGATCGCCCTGGCGGCCTGCACGACCACGCAACTGGCGGTCAACACGGCGCGACTCATGGCGCTCGGTACCTACAATGGCTAAACCTCCGGCATCTTTAACACCAGGGCCAAGCTTAATATCCGTACCACGACCAGCCATGTTAGTGGCAATGGTTACCGTACCTGCCTTACCAGCTTCGGCCACAATGTCGGCCTCTTTCTGGTGCATTTTGGCATTCAGTACGTTATGTTTGATGCCACGCAGTTTAAGCATGCGGCTCAACAGCTCAGAAATTTCAACCGAGGTAGTACCTACCAGAACCGGGCGACCGGCCTCTGTTAGTTTTACAATCTCGTCGGCAACGGCGTTATATTTTTCACGTACGGTGCGGTATACTAAATCCTGACGGTCGTCACGTTTAGCAACAACATTGGTTGGAATTTCAACCACGTCCAGTTTGTAAATTTCCCAAAGCTCACCTGCTTCAGTTACAGCAGTACCGGTCATACCACAAAGCTTGTGATACATCCTGAAGTAGTTTTGCAGCGTAATGGTAGCAAACGTTTGGGTAGCATCCTCAACCTTTACATTCTCTTTAGCCTCAATAGCCTGGTGCAAGCCATCAGAGTAACGGCGGCCATCTAATACACGGCCGGTTTGCTCGTCTACAATTTTAACCTTGCCTTCGTCCAGGATATACTCGGTATCTTTTTCAAATAAAGTATAAGCTTTCAGTAACTGGTTCACCGAGTGAATACGCTCAGATTTGATAGAGAAATCGCGCATCAACTCATCTTTGTGAGCCACTTTATCTTCGGCAGACAAATCTGATTTTTCGATTTTCGCAATTTCGGTACCTACATCCGGCATTACAAAGAAATGCGGATCCTCGCCTGACGCAGTAATTAATTCAATACCTTTTTCAGTCAGTTCAACCGAGTTATTTTTCTCGTCTATGACAAAGAATAACTCAGAGTCAACTTTAGGCATCTCTTTGCCTTGGTCTTGCAGGTAATAGTTTTCTGTTTTTTGTAAAACGGTACGGTTGGCGCCTTCGCTCAAATACTTAATTAAAGCTTTACTTTTTGGCAAACCACGGTGTGCACGCAATAAAGCCAAGCCACCTTCGTCAGAACCGGTTTTACCATCGTTTATCTGCTTTTTAGCCTCGTTTAAAGCCGTGTTGATGTATGTCTTCTGGGCATTAACCAAACGCTCAATACGGGGTTTTAACATATAAAACTCGTGCTGGTCGCCGCGCGGAACCGGACCCGAAATAATTAATGGTGTACGGGCGTCATCAACTAAAACCGAGTCAACCTCATCCACCATTGCAAAGTGCAATTTACGCTGCACCAGTTCTTCAGGGGTGCGTGTCATATTGTCACGCAGGTAGTCAAACCCAAACTCGTTATTGGTACCAAAGGTAATATCGGCTAAATAAGCACTACGGCGCGACTCCGAGTTAGGCTCGTGCTTGTCAATACAATCAACTGATAAACCATGGAACTCATACAGTGGGCCCATCCATTCCGAGTCACGTCTGGCCAGGTAATCATTCACCGTTACAATGTGCACACCCTGACCTGCCAAAGCATTTAGATAGGCAGGTAACGTAGCTACTAATGTTTTACCCTCACCAGTGGCCATTTCTGCAATTTTACCACTATGCAAAACGGTACCGCCAATGAGCTGTACATCATAATGCACCATATTCCATTTAACCTCATTACCAGCCGCTATCCAAGTGCTACTGTGTAATGCTTTGTCGCCTTTAATTACTACGTTGTTTTTACGCGCAGCTAACTGGCGGTCAAAATCTGTAGCAGTAACTTCGAGGGCAGGGTTAGCCGCTAAACGGCGTGCGGTTTCTTTTACCACAGCAAAAGCTGATGGTAATATATCGAGCAAAATAACTTCAAGTTCTTTGTTACGATCTTTTTCAAGTTTATCAACACGGGTGTATAATTCAACCTTTTGGTTAACATCCATGTCTGGAGCCGAGTCGATATCACTTTTTATAGCCTGGATCTGCTCATCAATGGCAGCAAGACCTTGCGCAATTTTTGCTTTAAAATCTAAAGTTTTAGCCCGCAATTCATCATTGCTGAGGTTTTCGAGCTTGGCAAATTCACCTTTTATTTTTTCAACCAGAGGCTGGATGCTTTTTACATCGCGTTCTGATTTACTTCCAAAAAGCTTACTGATAAATCCTAACATGTTAAATTTAATATAATCCGTCTATCCCAACAATTACGCCAATAGGCTTCAAAAGCCATTATGGCAGGTAAAGGTAGAGATTTTTGGGCATAGAGCCAAGAACCAAGAGCTAAGAACCAAGACTTTGTCATAATAAGCCGGTACATATTTATATCCTGGTTCTTGATTCTTAGCTCTTGGTTCTTTCTTCAAAACCCTATCTTTACCGTCATGAAAATCCTGTTGATTGGCTCAGGAGGGCGCGAAAGCGCTTTTGCCTGGAAACTAAGCCAGAGCCCCCAATGCGAAAAGCTTTTTATTGCACCCGGTAATGCGGGCACCGGCCTGTACGGAACCAATGTAAACTTAAAAGTGACCGACTTTGAAGGTATTAAAGTCTTCGTAATCGAAAACCAGATTAACCTAGTGCTGGTTGGCCCTGAAGAACCGTTGGTAAAAGGCATTCATGATTTCTTTTTGAATGACGAACAATTAAAAGGGGTACCGGTAATTGGTCCGCAACAAGAGGCGGCGCAGTTAGAAGGCAGCAAGGATTTTTCAAAGCAGTTTATGCAGCGTCATAACATACCTACGGCAGCTTCGCGCACTTTTACCCGCGACACCTTACAGGATGGTTTATCGTATTTAGCAACCCAAGGCTTACCTGTAGTACTTAAAGCTGACGGATTAGCTGCTGGGAAAGGCGTTTTAATTTGCATGAGCCTGCAGGAGGCCCAGCAGGAATTGGTAGAAATGCTTACCGAAGCTAAATTTGGCGAAGCTAGCTCCAAAGTAGTAGTAGAGCAATTTCTGCAAGGCATCGAACTCTCGGTTTTTGTGTTAACGGATGGTAATAGCTACAAAATATTGCCCGAAGCTAAAGACTACAAACGGATAGGAGAGGGTGATACCGGTTTAAATACCGGCGGCATGGGCTCAGTATCGCCGGTGCCGTTTGCCGATGAAGCTTTTATGCAAAAGGTAGAGCATCAGGTAGTCATTCCTACCGTTGAAGGTTTAAAACAAGAGGGTATCCCTTATAAGGGCTTTATTTTTATTGGTTTGATGAATTGCGATGGCGAGCCTCAGGTGATTGAATACAACTGCCGCATGGGCGACCCCGAAACCGAAAGTGTGCTGCCACGAATTGAATCTGACTTACTGGATTTGTTGATGGGCGTTGCAGAAGGTAACCTGATTGAAAAGCAATTCACGATATCGCCCAAAGTAGCAGCTACCGTAGTTTGTGTAGCTGGTGGTTACCCTGGCGAATATTTAAAAGATAAAGTGATAAGCGGGTTAGATAACGTACGCGGTTCTATTGCATTTCATGCCGGTACAAGCCTGGAAGGTGATGACGTGATTACCACCGGAGGCCGTGTGCTGGCCATCACCTCGTTACAGGATAATATGTTTACTGCCCTGCAACAAGCAACCTTAGATGCCAGCCGTATCTATTACGACGGTAAATATTTCAGAAAAGATATCGGGTTTGATTTGATATAACACCCCAACCAACCCTCCCCAAGGGGTAGAGCTTTGAAAAGAAAATAACAGTACACAAAAAATGTCATCCCGAACGATAGTGAGGGATCTTGCTACTCCAACCTAATCAGTTGAAACAAGACCTTTCGCTATCGCTCAAGATGACATTTTCTTTTTAAAGCCCTACCCTTTGGGGGGTGTTACTTTACCGTTTGCAGCATTTCTTTTACGGCTGCTTCCAGTTGTTCGTCTTCACCTTTAAGCACTTTGTTGTAAGTGTTCAGTACTTTAATATCGGGTTCTACCTGGTAGTTTTCGGTAGGGTGGTTGTCGCCGATTCCCCAGGTTGATACCATAGGGATGCCGAATACCAGAGTGCCGTCTATCTGGCGTTCCCACCAAACGGCGGTACCGGTGCCAGCTACCGGCATACCCACCAATTTGCCTAATTTCAGGGTTTTATAAGCCCACGGGAAAATGAAGGCATCTGAGTAGTTGCCTTCGCTCATTAAAACGCAGCTTGGCTTATTCCATTTATTTAAAGATTCGCCGCCTTCGGTCGGGTGGCCTTGCGGGCGCAGGTCCAGGTATCTTTTGCCGCCTAAAAAGGTTACTAAATCATCGTGCAGCCAGCCACCACCGTTAAAACGGGTATCTACAATTAAAGCTTTTTTGCCATAGTTACGGCCCAGCACTTTATCAAAAGTAACGCGGTAGCTTGGATCATTCATGCCCTGTACGTGTACATAACCTACCTGTCCCTTTGACAGGCTATCGGTTAAATGTTCCATCACTCTTACCCAGCGGTTATACAATAGCACGCTACGCTCAAATGCGGGTTTTACAGGTTTAATATTCTCCTCGTACTTAGTGCCGTTCTTAGGGTCGTGAAAGCTGATCAGCGTGTATTTGTCTGCTTTGTGGTTAAGCAGCTTAGCCCAGTCGGCATTATCAGTAATGGCTTCGCCATCAATCTGGTCAATTACGTAGCCTTTTTTCATTTTGGTACGGGCCACATCAAATGGGCCACCGGTAATAATGTCTTCAACTACCAGCCCATTGCCGGCTTTAGTTTGGTCGTACAGTAAACCCAAAGCGGCCGTTTCGTCGGCATTAGGGAACTGGGGCGAGTAGCGGCCGCCGGTATGCGAGCCGTTTAATTCACCCAAAAACTCGCTCAGCAATACCTGAAAATCGTAGTTGTTATTGATGTGCGGCAAAAACTTAGCGTAAGTGTTATGGTAGTAATTCCAATCTACGCCCTGTAGTTTAGGATCAAAGAATTTTTTGCCTACCTGTTTCCAGGCGTGGTCAAACACATAGGTCCGCTCGGCAGTAGCATCTAAATCCATAGTGCTGCTGATTTTTACCGGCGTAATTTTACCGTCGTCAACATTCACCTTCATCACGTTGCCGCCGGCCAGCACAAAAAGGCTTTTACCATCAGGTGTTAATTCTAAGGAGCCGCCTGGTGCATTAAGCGCTGCCAATACTTTGGTTTCTTTGGTACGCGGTATGTTTTGCCATAAATCGTACCCTTTATCATATTTGGCCAGATAAAAGAGCTTTTCGCCATCTTTAGACATCTCCTGGTCGGCAATGTCGGTTGAACCCATGGTTAAACGTACGGTGCGGTCGGTCAGGTTTTTAAAGTTGGGCATAAACTCGTAAGGCGCCACACCTGCCGGCGTTTTGGCATTGGCCGGGGTACTTTTGGTTTTAGGCGTGGTTGTTTTACTCAGTGAGTCACGTTTTTCTTCCTGCTTACGGATATCCAGGTCCTCTTTGCTCAAACGGAAGCGGTCCCAAGCCGTCTGGTCAAAAAACATGGCGTAAACGTCGGTCTGCGAACCACGCGATAAGTTTTTCATACCTAACTTATCCGACTGCCAGTACATCATTTTGCCATTCAATCCCCATTTTGGGCGTCCATCATCAAATCCGCTTTCGGTTAAATTGATACGCTGACCGGTACCATCCGCCTTAACCAAAGCAATCTCGCTGCGGCCGTAGCCGCCCTCTTCTGATTGTAAAAGCAGGTAACGGCTATCAGGCGACCAGGAAAAATATTGGTCACCATCGGAATAAGAGAAATTTATGCCGGCTGGTAATACGGTTGTTGTTTTTTTAGTAGCCAAGTCAAAAACCTTAACCATATTACGCTCTTCCAGGTAAGCAACCTTTTTACCATCGGGCGAGTATACACCCTGAAACTCTTCTTTATCGGTGTTAATTACCGGCTCGGTAGTAAGGGTAGTAGCTGCAAAAAAATACGGCTCCGTGCGGCTGGCCAGTGTGGTTTTATAAATATCCCACGATTTGGCGTTTTCGACCGAATATAGCAGCGAGCGGCCATCTGGGCTAAACTGCACCATGCGTTCCTGGTAAGGGGTATTGGTGATTCGTTTGGTAATATTACCATCAGCCGAGGTCACAAAAATTTCGCCCCGGTAAACCAAAGCTACCTCTTTGCCATTAGGCGATACCGCAATTTCGGTAGCATCGCCTCTAACCGGCATGTTTTGTACCTGGTCGCCATTAAAGTCGGCACTCAGCGCAATATTTATTTTAGCTGGCTGCTGGCCATCTTTCATGATGTACAACTCGCCGCATTGGGTAAATGCCAAAGTGCCATCGTCAGACCGGGACAGATTGCGTACAGGGTCTTTGGTAAAGGTGGTTAGCTGTACCGGGTTGCTTACGTCTGTCAGCGAGGCGCGGTAAAGATTTTGATTGCCTTTGCGCTCGCTCAGGTAGTAAAAGTTATCGCCGTTACCCCAAACCGGTTCGCGATCTTCACCCACATAATCGGATACTTTAGTATAGGCTTTTTTGGGTACATCATATACCCATATATCGCGGGTAACGGCCGAAGTATGGTGCTTGCGCCAGGGGTCTTCGTAGCCTTTGCGGTCCTGAAAAATAAATTTATCGCCGTTTTTGTTAAAATGCACATACTCGGTACCTGCCGAATTATACATTACGCTGCGGCCACCTTTTACAGGCACCACATACATTTTTTGAAAGTAGGCATTGCCCGGAAAACGTACCGACGAATAGATATCATGACGGTCGCTGCCAAAGTAGACCTTTTGATTATCGGCCGAAAAATCGAGCGGCAGGTCCTTGTCTGACGCAAACGTGAGTCGGGTGGCCTGACCGCCATCGGCCGGCATTACATATACATCAAAGTTGCCATAACGGTCGGAGGCAAAAGCAATCGTTTTACTATCGTGGCTCCAAATGGGGTAGCCGTTGTAAGCGCTGTTAATAGTGAGAGGTACAGCGGTGCCGCCACTGGCCGCTACTTTAAATAAATTGCCTTTATATTCAAAAGCTATCCATTTCCCATCGGGCGATAGCGCAGGCTGTTGCATCCAAAGCAGGTGTTGCTGAGCAAAGCCGGTGTTTTGAATGAAGATGAACGCAGTTAAAAAGAGTAATAGTTTTTTCATGCCACAAAAGAGTTAATCAATCATGGCATTAAAGTTAACCAAAAGCACAGAAATTGTGAATTCGGGTTATTGTTTTATAGTCGCGATGTTAAAACAAGTGAGGTATTTTAGCTGATTTTGGGCATCAATAAGGGGTAAATTCAACTTGCCCTGTGAATTAGCTATTTAACTATCACCCCATCTTTCATCACCATATTTACCTGTTTTACCGCTTTAATATCTTCAGCAGGATTGCCTTCAACAGCTACCAAATCGGCCAGGTAACCGGATTTGATTTGCCCTAACTGAGGTAGTCTGAACACTTCGGCGTTTATTGAGGTAGCCGAGCGGAGGGCATCCATAGGTTTCATGCCATACTCTACCATGAGCAACAGTTCGCGGGCATTATCCCCGTGAGGGAAAACGCCCACATCGCCGCCAAAGCAAATAGTAACGCCGGCTTTAAGCGCCTGGGTAAATGAGATGTGTTTGCGTTTGATGCGCTCGGGCTCCGGGTCTGTACCTTTTTTCCAGCCGCGGTACATACTGGTGGCCTCGCCTGCAGCAAGGGTAGGGCACAGAGCTACATTGTGCTCTTTCATCAGCTTAAATATCTCTGGTGTACCGTCATCACCATGCTCAATGGTAGTTACTCCGGCCAGTGTAGCCCGCCGCATACCTTCGACCGTGCCGGAATGTACGGCTACGGTGCGCCCGCTGCTGCCGGCTACCTGTACCGCCAGTTTCAGTTCTTCGAGTGTAAACGTAGGAGCAGCCTTGTTATTAAATCCCCAGCGGTAATCGGCATATAACTTTATTACATCTGCACCGTGGCCAATCTGCGAGCGTATAGCGCGGGTCAGGCCTTCAGTTCCGTCAGCTTCTTCGGCTCCCTGTGGCAAAACAGTTTCGGCCACGGTACTTTTGGGGCCGTAACTTCCGGTAGCTACAATAGCGCGGGTGGCAGTCAATATACGCGGGCCAGTAATTACGCCTTTATCAATGGCTGCCTTTAACCCTACGTCGTCATACCCTGCGCCCTCGGTGCCTAACTCGCGCGTAGTAGTAAAGCCATGCAGCAAAGTTTCGCGGGCGTGGTTTACTGCCCGGGCAGTGCGCTCGGCGCGGCTTTCGGTCAACACCTGGTCGTTCCAACTGGTTTCGTTGTAAGGATGCAGAAACAGGTGGGAGTGACCCTCAATCATGCCTGGCATTAAGGTCATACCACTTAATACTTTTACCTCGGCTTGCGGTGGTGCTTTGATTTGTGCAGACGGGCCTGCGGCTTCAATTTGATTTCCATGCACCAGTACCCACCACCCAGTATGCATTTCCCGCCCATCGAATACCCGGTCGGGTTTAAATAAAGTATAATCCCGTTTATTGGTTTGTGCCCGCAAACTGCAGGTAATACATAATAGCAGTAAGCAAATCCGAACGAAGTTTTTCATCGTGTTTAAAGATAAAAAAGTGGCTGGCCGGGATTTTATAAATATTTTTAAAAAATTTAAATAAGCCGTGCAACCTTTTCGCAATATCTGTCATCTACCTATCAAATGCTGTTTCTAAAACACAAATATTCAACCGAAGACCTGATTGCAAGGTGTAAAACAGCCGACCGTAAAGCACAGGAACTGTTGTACAAACAGTTTGCTGCAAAAATGATGGCGGTTTGCCTGCGTTACGCTACCGACAAGATGGAGGCAGAAGATATGTTGCAAAATGGCTTTATAAAGGTTTTTCAAAAAATAAACGATTACCGCGGCGACGGAAGTTTTGAAGGATGGGTAAGACGAATTATGGTACACGCCTCGATAGAATATTACCGCAAGCATCATAAAATGGTGCAAATGGATATTGAAGAAAGTGGTTTTGAGCAGCCGGTAAACGCACTTGCGGCATCAAGCCTGGAGGCTAAAGATTTATTGAGTCTGATAAACCAGCTACCAGCAGGTTACCGCATGGTTTTTAACCTGTATGCTATTGAAGGTTACTCGCACCGCGAAATTGCCGATATGGCCGGTATTACCGAGGGGGCGTCTAAATCGCAGCTATCAAGGGCGCGTACTATTTTAAAACAAAAAATTGAACAACTGGAGGGTAAGCAATATGAATATGCAGGATAAAGATTTTGACGACTTGTTCCGCACTAAGCTGGGTAACTTGGAGGCTGAGCCTTCTGCCCGTGTTTGGAATAATATTTCTGCCGAGTTGCACGGCTCTAAAAAACGTAAATTATCACCGGTTTGGAGCATTGCCGCCACTACGGTATTATTATTAAGTGCTGCTGCGTGGTTTTTAACTAACAAGCCGATTGAAAACCAGCAAAACCAGGTAGCTGCAAACAGAAAGCAAGTAGTTATTAAAAATCAACCTGCAGAAAATAACATTAAAACAGTTACTCCTGATGTAATGGAACAGTTTGCTGAAGCTACCGGAAATAGGCGCATCGTTGTAAATAAAATAGCCCACGTAGAGCGTAAAAACGTCCGCCAGCTAAATAACACAGCCGCATCGGGAAAACAAGTGCTTACTCAATCTGTACTCGTTCAGGAAAATGCTCCGGTAATCAATACGATAAATCAGCCTGTGTTAGCGGCGGTAGTTAACCAGCCCGAAAACCAGGCCGTAGTACCCGACATGAACTTAAATAATCAAAGGTTAACAGCCACGGCCGAAAACGTTATTCAGCCCGAGTTTGTGAAAACTTCTGAGGCTATGATAGACCGCCAGCCTGAACGGAAAAAGAAACGCGGCATTCATACCTTAGGCGGACTGATTAATGTTGTGATTGCCAAGGTAGACAAACGCGAAGATAAGATTATTGAGTTTACCGAAACAGATGATGACCAGGCCAATATTACCGGCATTAACCTGGGCTTATTTAAAGTAAAAAAGGAAAAATAATTTATTCAACACTATTCAAATAAACACTCACATGAAACGCTTAATTTATACTGCCATATTGTGTGCAGCCGCCACTGGTGTGTTTGCGCAAACGGTAACTACCACTACTACCAAAGTAACCACCACTACTACCGTTACCGATAAGGGTGATACCATCAGAACGCAGACTGATACACTTAAAACGAAACGCAAAGGATTTAAATTTAAATTTGGCCAAGGCGATGATGTTAGTTCGGTATCAGTAAACCGCCGCGATACCGTAAAAAGAGTATCTAAAGAGCCTGGTTTTTCATGGGGTTTAACCTTCTCTCGTTTTGATTTAGGTTTAGCCACCCTGATTGATAATGGCAGCTTCAATCTGTCTCCGAAGAATAATTTTTTGCGTTACCGGTCATGGAAAAGCAGTAACGTTGGTTTTGACATTGTGCAGGCAGGTTACCGTTTTAACAGCTCATTCCGTATTTATGTATCGGGTGGTTTTGACTGGACTCATTTTCGCTTGAGGGAGAATATCACCATACAGCAAGATCAGCCAACCCTTACTTACACCCGCGATAACATTGATTACAGTAAAAACCGGTTCACTTCCAGCTATTTCCGTATCCCGTTAACGTTTGACTGGAGAAGCCATGTAAACAATGAAGGCAAGCGTTTCCATCTAGCCGGCGGCCCCATGATTGGTATTTTGTATAACGGCCGGGTTAAACAAATCAGCGACGAAAACGGCAAACAGAAGTTTAACAACGATTACCATTTTACCAAGTTGCGTTATGGTTTAACCGGCCGGGTAGGTTACGGCTCATGGGGTATATATGCTAAATACTACTTTAACGATATGTTTGATACCCCTGCTCAAGATGGTTTGCGTAACTTCTCGTTCGGGTTTATGTTTGGGTTTTAAAATCTTTACAGCTTATAATTTTGTAAGGGCTGCCTGTTAAGGCGGCCTTTGTTGCATTTGTATATCTTTGCGGCATGGTAAATCCGGCTTTTTTTAAAGCGACCGATGTGAGCAAGGTATATCCTGGCAAACTTCAATCGGGCGTAAAATCAATTGATATTAGTATACAGCAAGGCAAAATTACCGCCATTATAGGCGAGAGTGGCAGTGGTAAAAGCACGCTGCTGCGTTTGCTGTTTGGTTTGCTTACGCTAGATGCCGGGCTTGTAGAATTTAAAGGCGAGCGCGTTTGGGGACCGGATGAAAAGCTGATTCCTGGTCATGACCGCATGAAGATGGTTACGCAGCATACTGACGACTTAAACCTGTTTGCCAAGGTTTGGGACAATGTGGCTATCCTGATGCCCAATACTAATTTGCAGGCCAAGCAGGAACAAACCGAAAAGCTGCTACGCCAGCTAAATATGCTGCACCTGGCCGAAAAGCGCGTATCTGAATTAAGCGGCGGCGAGAAGCAGCGCGTGGCCATTGCCAGGGCGCTGATTACCCAGCCTGAAGTGTTACTGTTAGATGAACCTTTTAACCAGGTAGATACTACTTTTAGGGACGGGTTGCAGCAGGACATTCGCCGCGTGGTTAAAGAAACCGGACTTACCGTTATCATTGTATCGCACGACCCGGCAGAGGTATTATCAATGGCGGATGAACTGGTGGTTATTAAAAGTGGCCAAGTGCTTGAGATGGGGGCGCCTAAGGATGTATATAACCATCCAAAAAATCTATACACCGCATTGCTACTATCTCACAGTAATGTATTGACCGATGATGACGCACGACGGCTTCATATCAACGCATACGAAAAACAGGTTGTGATTTACCCGGAATGGATAAAGCCGGTGGCCGAAAAGGCAAATGGCAGTGAGTGGACTGTTGAAGAAATACTATTTAAAGGGGCCTATGAGGAAGTGCACGTAGTAAATGCCGGCACCCGCGTACACTTTGTTAACTTTAACCTGGGGGCTTTTGAGGAGGGGAGCCGCATAGCAATTAAAGTGAAGAAATACCTCGCTTATTAACAAAAGTTACCAATAAAAAAGGGATAAACTCAGCTATTGTGTTTATCCCTTTTTTGTGGATTTTATACTAAGTACTCAAACAGCGTCTGGTCGCGGTTAACCTCGATAACATCAAAACGATGTTCTTCCATGCGTTGTAACAATGCCGGATAGTCATCCGCTGATTTTAATTCGATGCCAACGAGGGCAGGGCCCCGCTCGCGTTCGGTTTTTTTGATAAACTCAAACCGGGTAATATCATCGTACGGACCCAATACGTTATTTACAAACAACTTTAATGCACCTGGGCGTTGCGGGAAACGAACGATGAAATAATGCTTAAGGCCTTCGTATAACAGCGATTGCTCCTTGATTTCGCCCATACGGTCGATATCGTTGTTGCCGCCGCTAACAACGCAAACTATCTTTTTGCCTTTGATATGCTCTTTACATAAATCGAGTACGGCTACAGATAGTGCCCCTGCTGGCTCAACTACAATGGCATCTTCGTTATAAAGCTTCAGGATGGTAGTACATACTTTGCCTTCGGGTACCGAAAGCATTTCGTCTAATACCTCGCTGCATATCTGGTAGGTGAACTGGCCAACACGCTTAACAGCTGCCCCATCTACAAAACGGTTTATTTGCGATAGGGTATAAGGCTGCCCGCGGCGAATAGCTTCTACCATGGATGGTGCGCCGTCAGGCTCCACACCAATAAGCTTGATATCGGGGTTGGTTTGCTTTAAATAACTACCTGTGCCTGCTGCCAGGCCGCCACCGCCTACCGGCATAATTACAACTTGTGTATCGGGCAGGTCTTCCAGTATTTCGAGGCCTACGGTACCTTGTCCTTCTATTATGCGGTAATCATCAAAAGGTGGAACAAAGATCATCTGGTGCGCTTCGGTATAAGACAGCGCCGCCTGCAAACAGTCATCAAACGTGTCGCCGGTTAAAACAATTTCTATATTGCCATTACCGAACATTTGCGTTTGTTTTACCTTTTGCTTAGGGGTAATTTCGGGCATAAAAATAACACCCTTGATGCCCATCCTGCGGCACGAAAAGGCTACACCTTGCGCATGGTTACCGGCACTGGCACAAACCACGCCTTTGGCTAATTGCTCAGCCGTAAGCTGGCTAATCATGTTATAAGCGCCACGCAGTTTATATGACCGCACTACCTGCAGATCTTCGCGCTTTAAGTAAACCTCGCACTCGTATTTGTCTGACAGGCCTTGGTTAAACTCGAGCGGCGTACGTTTTACTATATCTTTTAAACGTTCTTTAGCTTCAGTAAAATGGAGCTGCTTTTGGGTTTCAGTGTCCATATCGTTACTGCTTAACCAAACGATGAGCTACTAAGGTAAGCAGGTCATTATCGTCGATGTTTAATTTGCTGTCGGCCAGCGTTAAAAAGCGGCGATATGCTTCAGCTAATTCTTCTTTGTTTAAATGCTGTCCTAAGCGGTCTAAGTGAAACTTAAGGGCATGGCGACCGCTACGTGCAGTAAGCACGATGCTGGCGCTCGGGAAACCCACATCCTCCGGACGGATGATCTCGTAATTTTCGCGGTTTTTCAAAAAACCATCCTGGTGTATGCCCGAGCTATGCGCAAAAGCGTTACTGCCTACAATGGCTTTATTAGGTTGTACCGGCATACGCATTTGGGTACTGATCATGCGGCTCAGCTCGTAAAAGCTTTGCGTATTGATATTAGTGTGCAGGCCCAGGCTTTGGTGTGTTTTTAAAATCATCACTACCTCTTCAATAGAGGTGTTACCTGCACGTTCGCCAATACCGTTAATAGTACCTTCAATCTGGCGTGCACCATTTTGTAAACCGGCTACCGAGTTAGCGGTGGCCAAGCCCAAATCGTTATGGCAATGTACCGAGATGATGGCTTTATCAATGTTTTTTACATTCTCTTTCAGAAAACGGATTTTGCTGCCATACTGGTCTGGCAGGCAGTAGCCGTTAGTATCCGGAATGTTTACTACGGTGGCACCGGCTGCAATAACTGCCTCTACCATTTTGGCTAAATACTCAATATCTGCACGGCCGGCATCCTCAGCATAAAATTCAATATCTTCAACTGATTTTTTGGCGTATTTAACCGCTTCAACAGCGCGCTCCAAAATTTCTTCGCGGGTGCTGTTAAACTTGGTTTTAATGTGCATGTCCGACGAGCCAATACCGGTGTGTATACGCGGGTTCTTGGCATATTTCAGGGCTTCGGCAGCAGCGTCAATATCGCCTTTGTGTGCACGGGTAAGTGCACAAACGGTAGGTGCCTTAACTGCCTTGGCAATTTCTACCACGCTTTGAAAATCGCCCGGACTTGATGCCGGAAAACCGGCCTCAATAATGTCAACGCCCAGCGCTTCCAGTTCGCGCGCAATCTCAATCTTTTCAGGCGTGGTTAACTGGCAGCCCGGTACTTGTTCACCATCACGCAGGGTGGTGTCAAATACGTAAACTCGGTTTGGATCGTGTAACATGTGTTTTATCTTTATTTTGTGTTCGGATGTCTGAGATCGGTTAAATCAGTAATCTGTTTCCCAGCCTTAGAGATCAGCTTATTCTTTTATAGCTATAAATCTTAATCTTTTATAATCGGCATACCACTGCCCGTTTTCGTTGTAATGCGGCTCTAACAAATCGGTGATTTCTTGCACCAGTTGCAGTTGTACAGCATCAGAAACTCCTGTGAAATACTGTGCGCCAAACATTTTAATCCATTTAGCTACACCCTGGTTGCCGTCTTGCAATGGTGTTTTGCGATCGAAATGACTGGCAAATGTAACCCTGAAGCCTTGGCGCTCTAACAGGCTACTGTACTCGCCGAGCGACGGGAAATACCAAACCTGTGTTTCGGCCTGCTGGTGGTAGCCATGTTGCTGCAGCACCTGTTTAATAGCTGCTCGCAACCGGCCGATGTTGCCTTTGCCGCCCATTTCGGCCACAAAGCGGCCGCCTGGCTTCAGCGCTTCATATACAGACTTTATTACACCGCCTGCGTTATGTACCCAATGCAGTGCGGCGTTCGAAAAAACAGCATCATACGGATACTCTACAGTAAAGCTGGCTGCATCAGCTACCTCAAAATTGATGGTTGGATATTTAAACCGTGCTTGCGCTATCATTTCGGCCGAATAGTCGGTGCCACTTACGTCGGCGCCCAACTGCTGTATCTGGTGAGTTAGGTCGCCCGTGCCGCAACCAATATCCAGAATGTGCTCGCCTGGTTTTACATTTAATAATTCTACTACGCTTGCTCCAAATTGGGAAACAAAGCTGTGTTTATCATCATATAAATCTGCGTTCCACTTCATACGCGTTTAATCTTGATTTCAATGCTTAAGGATGATTCATCGATTTAGCATGAATCATCCTTAAGTCTTGTTATACAGCTTTATGGCCTGTATAAAAAATTTAACCTAAAGCCGGTTTGGCTAAAAACTGGAGTACCATTTTACCCATAGCTTCAGTACCTAAAATCTTGTCAGCGTCGGTGTGCGTGTCGGAAATGTCGCCAGTTCGGTACCCTGCTTTCAACACATGGTCAATAGCGCTGGTTATCCGTTTAGCTTCCTCTTTTAGGCCAAAGCTTATTTCGAGCATCAGCGCAACAGACAAAATAGAGGCCAGTGGATTAGCTTTGTTTTGGCCGGCAATATCATGCGCCGAACCATGAATAGGTTCGAAAAATCCGGTGCCATCACCCACCGATGCTGATGCCAGCATACCCATAGAGCCAGCTATTTGCGAAGCTTCATCAGTTAAAATATCACCAAAAAGATTGGCAGTTAATACTACGTCAAACTTTTTAGGGTTTTTAACCAGTTGCATGGCCGCATTGTCGATAAACATATGCTCTGTTTCTACATCCGTATATTCTTTAGCCAGTTCTTGCACTACCTCGCGCCATAGGCGTGATGATTCAAGTACATTTGCCTTATCTACCGAACATAAACGTTTGCTGCGGGCGCGTGCGGCTTCGAATGCCTTGCGGGCAATACGTTCTACTTCGTAACGGTGATAAATCATCAGGTCGGATGCGGTATTGCGGTCTTCGCTGCGTGTTTTTTCGCCAAAATAAACATCGCCGGTTAGCTCCCTGAAAAACAGGATATCGGTACCGCGCAGCACAGCGGGTTTTAAGCTTGACGCATCCAGTAACTCGTCGAATAAAACGATAGGGCGCAGGTTAGCATACAGGCCCAGTTCCTTACGTATCTTTAACAAACCCTGCTCGGGGCGTACTTTAGCCGACGGGTCGTTATCATACTTGGCATGACCTACAGCACCAAATAAAATAGCATCGCTGGCTTTAGCTTTTTCGAGTGTTTCATCAGGCAATGGGTTACCTGTAGCTTCAATAGCTACGTGCCCCATCAGTGCTTCGTCGAATGTAAACTCATGGCCAAATTCGGCAGCAATTTGTTTTAGTACAGCCTGACCCCAGGTAGTTACCTCCGGTCCGATGCCATCGCCCGGTATGACTAATATATTTTTTTTGATCCCCATGTATGTGTTGGTGTTTTAAGCCAATTATAGCTGTCAACCTGTAATTATCTTTTTTCGAATTCTTCTACCAGTTGCTTGTTACTCAGGATGTAATCAATATCGTCATACCCGTTGGTTAAACAGGCTTTTTTGTACGGATTGATTTCAAAAGTTTCCTGCTCGCCGGTATTGACTATTTTGATGAATTGATTATCGAGATCAACCTCTACCTGTGCATGCGCATCAGCATAAACGGCGTCGAAAAGCTTTTTTAAAAAGTCGTCGCTCACTTGTATTGGTAGTAAACCGTTGTTAAGCGCGTTACCTTTAAATATGTCGGCAAAAAAGCTGCTTACTACTACGTCAAAGCCATAATCGGCAATGGCCCAGGCGGCATGCTCACGACTACTGCCGCAACCAAAGTTTTTACCGGCCACTAAAATTTTGCCGGAGTAAGTAGGATGATTGAGCACAAAATCCTCCTTCGGATTGCCCTCTTTATCAAAGCGCCAGTCGCGAAATAGGTTATTGCCAAAGCCATCACGCGTGGTGGCCTTTAAAAACCTGGCCGGAATAATCTGGTCGGTATCAATGTTTTCTATAGGCAACGGCACTATAGATGATTGTAAGTGTTTAAAAATCTTGGTTGCCATTGCTTATCCTACTAACTCCTCTTCCTGAAGAAATTCTCTGATATCGGTTACTTTCCCAGTTATTGCTGCTGCTGCTGCAGATAGGGGACTGGCCAGGAAAGTACGTGAGTCTGGTCCCTGACGGCCTTCAAAATTGCGGTTAGAGGTAGATATACAATATTTTCCTGCCGGAATTTTATCCTCATTCATGCCTAAACAAGCACTGCATCCAGGTTCGCGCAACGGGAAACCGGCTGCTTCAAATACTTTGTCTAAGCCTTCGGCAATGGCTTGTTGCTGTACCTGCTTAGAACCGGGCACTACCCATACCGTTACATTATCGGCTTTATGTTTGCCTTTAATAAAATCAGCTACCAGCCTTAAGTCTTCAATGCGCGAGTTGGTGCAGCTACCGATAAATACATAATCAATAGGTTTACCTAAGAGGCTCTGGTCTTCGTGCAGCCCCATGTAGTTTAAAGCCTTTGCATAAGAGCCTTGTTCTTTAGCTTCAAAACTTGCAGTTTCGGGTACATGCTGTGTAATACCAATACCCATGCCCGGGTTTGTGCCGTAAGTAATCATCGGTTCAATGTCGGCAGCATCAAAATACAGTTCGCTGTCAAATTGTGCATCATTGTCAGAATACAGCGTTTTCCAATAGGCAACTGCTTTATCCCATTCTTCGCCCTGGGGGGCAAACTTGCGGCCTTTAACATACTCGATGGTAGTTTCGTCGGGAGCAATCAAGCCGCCCCGAGCGCCCATTTCAATACTCATGTTACAGATAGTCATGCGGCCCTCCATACTCAGAGAGCGGATGGTATCGCCGGCGTATTCTACAAAATAACCGGTACCGCCTGCAGCTGATATTTTAGAAATGATGTATAAGATGATATCTTTAGCACCTACACCTTTTTGCAGGGTGCCGTTCACCTCAATTTTCATGCGTTTAGGACGCTGTTGCAACAGGCACTGCGTGGCCATTACCTGTTCCACCTGTGATGTGCCAATACCAAAAGCAATAGCGCCAAAGGCACCGTGTGTTGAGGTATGGCTATCGCCACAAACGTAAGTACAACCCGGACGGGTGATACCCAACTCCGGACCAATAACATGCACGATGCCTTGGTATTGATGGCCTAAACCATACAGTTCAATCCCAAACTCAGCGCAGTTTTTGGTCAGCATATCTACCTGGTAGCGCGAAAGCTCTTCTTTAATGGGCAAATGCTGGTCCCAGGTAGGTACGTTGTGGTCGGCGGTAGCCACCGTTTGTTTTGGCCTGAAAACAGGCAAGCCCCGCTGGCGTAAACCATCAAAGGCCTGAGGGCTGGTTACCTCGTGTATAAAGTGAGTATCAATGTATAAAATATCCGGGAAACCTTCCTTGCTGCTCACCACGTGCGCATCCCATATTTTATCAAACAGTGTTTGTCCCATTTTTTATTAAGTGTCAAGTAACAAGTACCAGCTAGCAAGTAATAAGTATCAAGATTTTAGAAAAATTGATACTTATTACTTGCTACCTGATACCACAAATTTAAGCTTCTACTTCCTGGTTTTCAGGGCGCAGGCTGCGTACGGTTTTACCGGCTTGCCATAATTCGCTTTCGCGTAATTCTTTCAACTCTTCGTTCAGTTTTTCGCGATAATCTGGCTGGCTATTGCTGTCGATAGAACGCTGAGATTCTTTACCGGTAGCAACGCTTTCGTATAATTCTTCAAATACCGGTTTAGTAGCATCACGGAATTTTTTCCACCAGTCTAATGCACCGCGTTGTGCAGTGGTCGAACAATTGGCATACATCCAGTCCATACCGTTTTCGGCAACCAATGGCATCAGTGATTGAGTTAATTCTTCAACGGTTTCGTTAAAAGCTTCAGAAGGTGTATGGCCTTTGCTGCGTAATACATCATATTGGGCAGCAAAAATACCCTGGATACAACCCATCAGTGTACCGCGCTCACCAGTTAAATCACTGAATACTTCTTTTTTGAAGTCGGTTTCGAACAAATAACCACTACCAACGGCAATACCCAAGGCAATAACACGGTCAGAAGCTTTACCGGTAGCATCCTGGAAAATAGCAAAGCTAGAGTTTAAGCCGCGGCCTTGTAAAAACATACGGCGCAGCGAAGTACCCGAACCTTTAGGAGCTACCAAAAATACGTCGACATCTTTTGGTGGAACGATGCCGGTTTGCTCATTAAAAGTAATACCGAAACCATGTGAAAAGTATAGGGCTTTACCAGGAGTTAAGTGTTTTTGAACAGTTGGCCAAAGCTCAATTTGGGCAGCGTCGCTTAATAAATAGCAAATGATAGTTCCTTTTTCAAGAGCTTCTTCAATCTCAAATAAAGTTTCGCCGGGTACAAAGCCATCACTGATTGCTTTATCCCAAGTTTTTGAATTTTTACGCTGACCAACAATTACATTAATGCCATTGTCTTTTTGGTTAAGCGCCTGGCCCGGACCTTGTACACCGTAACCAATAACCGCTACTACTTCATTTTTTAAAACATCCTGTGCTTTTAATAACGGAAATTCTTCGCGGGTTACTACGTTTTCTTCGGTGCCGCCAAAATTTAATTTTGCCATGATTTGATTTGTTTTTGCTTTTCGGTTTTAAGTTTTCCGACTTCTATTGAATGTGTAATATTTTATCTGTTATGGTAAGAAGAGTCCTTACATGGTAAATACCTTGTCGCCCTGGTTCAGGTATTCATTCTCAATCACATCTTCGCCTGGTTCCCTGCGTTCAAATTCGCGCAGTTTACGGTTAAAGCCTTCGCTGTCTTTAATGATAGCAATACGTGCTGTACGTACAAACTCAATGAGCCCAAACGGTTGCAGTACTTTAATCAGGTTGTCTGTTTCTTCGCGATGACCAGTAGTTTCAAACACTACATAGTCTTTACGGATAACCACCGCACGGGCGCCGTTTTCGCGTAGTAAACGTTCTACGGCAACCTTTTCGGCTATTACATCTGCCGGTACTTTATACAGGGCCATTTCCTGCCAAATTACGTCTGCGTTGGTATGGTAGTATACTTTTAATACTTCTACCTGCTTTTCTATTTGCCGGGCCAGTTTACGTACTACGTCCTCCGTTTCGGTGATCACAATATTGAAGCGATGAATGCTATCAATTTCTGAAGGAGAGGTGTTAAGGCTATCGATATTAATTTTACGGCGGGTAAAAATAATAGCAATACGATTCAGTAAACCTATTTGGTTTTCGGTATATACGGTGATGTTAAATTCTTGTTTACCCTCGGGTAATGTATTGGCGTTACTCATAGTGATGGGTTATTTAAGTCTGATTTCGCTTACACTGCAGCCTTGTGGCACCATCGGGAACACGTTGTTCTCTTTGGTTACAAATACTTCCAGTAAATAAGAGCCTTTATGATTTAACATCTCTTGTAAAGCAGGTTGCAGTGCTTCGCGCTCTTTGATGCACTGGCCGGCAATGCCGTAGCCTTTAGCCACCTGTACAAAGTCGGGGCTTTGGATGTCCACAAACGAGTAGCGACGCTCGTTAAACAGTTCCTGCCACTGGCGCACCATGCCTAAAAAGCGGTTATTCAGAATTAAAATCTTTACATCAACGCCGCTTTGCATAATGGTGCCTAACTCCTGCAACGTCATTTGGAAACCACCGTCGCCAATTACCGCAACTACGGTACGGTCTTGTGCCCCAAATTTGGCACCTATGGCAGCAGGCAGTGCAAAGCCCATGGTACCTAAACCGCCGCTGGTAACATTGCTGCGGGTTTGGTTAAATTTGGCATAGCGGCAACCCACCATCTGGTGCTGGCCTACGTCGGTTACAATTACGGCATCGCCGCCGGTTAATTGGTTAAGCTGCTCAATAACCTCGCCCATGGTCATCTCACCGACTTTCGGGTGTAATTCTTCATCAATTACCGCCTCGTTTTCTTTGCGGGTAAAATCGTTAAACTTTGCTAACCACTCGGTATGTTGCTTGGCTTCAATGTGTTTAGTTAATAGGGGAAGGGTCTCTTTACAATCGCCCCAAACGGCCACATGCGTTTGTACGTTTTTGTCGATTTCAGCCGGGTCAATATCAAGGTGAATTACCTTAGCTTGTTTAGCATACTTGTCTAAACGGCCGGTTACACGGTCGTCAAAACGCATACCGATGGCAATCAGTACATCGCACTCGTTGGTTAACACGTTAGGGCCATAATTGCCATGCATACCTAGCATGCCTACGTTTTGGGGATGGTCGGTCGGAATGGCACCAACACCCATAATAGTCCAGGCAGCAGGGATGCCGCTTTTTTCTACAAAAGCTTTAAACTCCTGCTCGGCGTTACCTAACAATACACCTTGTCCCCATAAGATGAATGGTTTCTTGGCTTCGTTAATTACCTGTGCCGCTTGCTCGATATATTTATGACGAACAATAGGCTTTGGCCGGTAGCTACGGATATGGTTGCAAGGCGTATAACCTTTAAACTGAAATTTTTGTATCTGGGCGTTTTTTGTAATATCAATCAGTACGGGGCCTGGTCTGCCGGTGCGGGCAATGTAAAATGCCTTAGCTATTGCCTCGGGGATTTCGTTGGCATCAGTTACCTGGTAGTTCCATTTGGTTACCGGGGTAGTAATATTAATTACGTCAGTTTCCTGGAAGGCATCAGTACCCAGCAAGTGTGCAAATACCTGCCCGGTAATACATACTAACGGTGTGCTGTCTATCTGCGCATCGGCCAGGCCGGTAACCAAGTTAGTGGCACCAGGGCCGCTGGTAGCAAAAACTACACCTACTTTGCCTGAGGTACGGGCATAACCCTGCCCGGCGTGGATGCCTCCCTGCTCGTGACGGACCAGGATATGGTTTAGCTTTTCTTTGTAATCATACAAAGCGTCGTAAATAGGCATAATAGCACCACCCGGATAGCCAAAAATGGTATCTACTCCTTCAACAATCAGAGCTTCTAACAATGCGGCCGAGCCTGATAGCTCAACAGCAGTTTGCTGCTCGGGGGCTGTTAGTACTTCTTGCTGTGCAACTTCCATAATATAATTTTTATGAGGTATATTTTAGGTGATAACAGTTAACTATTGCTGTTACCTTTCATTGGTTATTCTTCATCTGTAACGCAGCCTTGGCTGGCGTCTTTAACACTTTTAAAGTATTTAAATAACAGGCCTTTGCTTACTGGAGGCTTAGGCTGCTGCCATTCGCTGCGGCGTTGTGCCAGCTCTTCATCGCTGATTTTAAGGTCGATGGTGTTCGAAACAGCATCCAGTACGATGGGGTCGTTGTCTTTCACCAATGCAAGGTTGCCTCCATCAAAAGCCTCTGGTGTAATGTGACCTACTACAAAACCGTGAGTACCACCCGAAAAACGGCCGTCGGTAATTAATGCTACCGAGCTGCCCAAACCTGCGCCAAATATGGCTGAAGTAGGCTTTAACATTTCGGGCATACCCGGAGCGCCTTTAGGGCCTACGTTGCGGATGACCACTACATCGCCGGCTTTTACACGGCCGGTTTGTATACCTTTGATTAAATCAAACTCACCGTCGAACACACGGGCGGGGCCTTCAAAGCGTTCGCCTTCTTTACCGGTAATTTTTGCTACGCTACCACCAGTGGCCAGGTTGCCGTATAATATTTGTAAGTGGCCGGTTGCTTTAATAGCTTTATCAACCGGTAGAATGATTTTTTGAGTATCAAAGTCTAAGTCGGCAATCTCTTCCAGATTTTCAGCCACTGTTTTACCAGTTACGGTTAAGCAATCGCCATGCAACCAACCTAATTTTAATAGGTATTTCATTACCGCTGGTATACCTCCAATTTTGTGCAGGTCTTCCATCATGTACTTGCCGCTTGGCTTCATATCAGCCAGTAACGGAATACGATTACTTACTTCCTGAAAATCATCCTGGCTTAACGGCACGCCTACGCTTTTGGCAATGGCAATCATGTGTAAAACGGCATTGGTTGAGCCGCCCATCACCATAATGGTTACGATAGCATTTTCAAATGCTTCGCGGGTCATGATGTCTGATGGTTTAATATCTTTTTCCAGTAATTTCAGAATAGCTTTACCGGCAGCCTTACACTCATCTTGCTTTTCCTGACTTAAAGCCGGGTTTGATGAGGAGTAAGGTAAGCTCATGCCTAAGGCCTCGATAGCAGCAGCCATAGTGTTAGCGGTGTAAATACCACCGCAGGCACCTGCACCTGGGCAAGCATTTTTTATGATTTCTTTAAAATCAAAATCGTCTAAGGTACCGGCTATCTTTTTGCCCAAGGCCTCAAATGCCGAAACGATGTTCAAATCTTCTCCTTTATAATGACCTGGTTTTATGGTGCCGCCATATACCATGATGGATGGGCGATTTAAACGTCCCATGGCAATTAACGAACCCGGCATGTTTTTATCACAACCAGGTACGGTAATTAATCCGTCGTAGTACTGAGCGCCGCAAACCGCTTCTATCGAATCGGCAATTACATCGCGGCTTACTAAAGAGTAGCGCATACCTTCGGTACCGTTACTCATACCATCGCTTACGCCAATGGTGTTGAAAATTAAACCTACCAATCCTTCATCCCAAATACCCTGCTTAATTACTTTCGACAGATCGTTAAGGTGCATGTTGCAAGTGTTACCGTCGTAACCCATACTGGCAATGCCCACCTGTGCTTTTTTCATGTCATCATCGGTTAAACCAATGCCATATAACATGGCTTGTGCTGCAGGTTGTGTAGGGTCTAATGTCAGGGTTTTGCTGTAGCGGTTTAATTCAACAGCCTCGGTGGTTTCGTTATGCAAACTCATGGTTTTGTATAGCTCAGTTTATTTAAAAATGCACTGTATTATTTAAGCTATTGAAAGGTTGGTGTTACCTATTTCAATACTGAATATTCGTTAGTGCGCTTTTTCTAAAATTAGTTTAACGTTTAATATTGGTAAGTTAGCGAGATGCGCTTTGCATTACAATAGACTAAAATATTATTTTAATTAAGTTTTTTATTTTGAATTAATTAATTAAATAAAATT
The DNA here is from genome assembly GCF_038806765.1 of Mucilaginibacter sp. CSA2-8R. NCBI lineage: Bacteria > Pseudomonadati > Bacteroidota > Sphingobacteriia > Sphingobacteriales > Sphingobacteriaceae > Mucilaginibacter > Mucilaginibacter sp. CSA2-8R. Next base: position 792,291 of record NZ_CP152389.1, read on the forward strand.
TTGTTATGATAATTTGTATAAATGTAGAATAATATTTTGATGTGTGCATACCAAAGTTGAAATTGGTATTTGGTATTAATGTTATGCATGCATAGCAAGGCAGGCAAATTCGTGCTTAAAACCGGAGAGGTGCACTAAATGGTATAAAAAAACCCGGCCTGAAAAGGCCGGGTTTAAAGCTTTGTAAGCGTTATGGTTTAACGGTGGGTAATGCCTTCGGCTAATACCATCACTTTGTTATTGTTTACTTCAACCACGCCGCCTTTAATAAAAAACACATCGTCTTTAGCACCGCGAACGGTAAGTTTACCATCTTCGAGCGTAGAGATGATAGGCGCGTGATTGTTTAATATTTCAAATGACCCCATAGTGCCCGGAACAGTAACTGAGGTTACCTGGCCTTCGTACACTTTTTTATCGGGAGTAAGAATTTCTAAAGTCATATTTCTAAGTTGCGGGTTTTGGGTTGCAAGTTGCGAGTTGTTTTCTGATGTATGCTTTCAATTAACTCGTAACGCACAACCCGCAACAATTAATTATTTGCTTCTGCTATCAGTTTTTTACCTTTTTCAATAGCATCTTCAATGCTACCTACCAGGTTGAATGCACCTTCTGGATATTCATCCACTTCGCCATCCATAATCATGTTAAAGCCTTTAATAGTATCTTTAATATCTACCAATACACCTTTTAAGCCGGTAAACTGCTCTGCTACGTGGAATGGCTGAGATAAGAAACGTTGTACACGACGTGCACGAGATACTGTTAATTTATCTTCTTCGGATAACTCGTCCATACCCAGGATGGCGATAATATCCTGCAGCTCTTTGTAACGTTGTAAAATCTCTTTTACGCGTTGTGCAGTGTTATAATGCTCGTTACCTAAAATAGCAGGGCTTAAGATACGTGAAGTTGAATCCAGAGGGTCAACCGCAGGGTAAATACCTAACTCAGCAATTTTACGTGAAAGTACAGTAGTAGCATCTAAGTGGGCGAAGGTTGTGGCCGGCGCAGGGTCGGTCAAGTCATCTGCAGGTACATATACAGCCTGTACCGAAGTAATTGAACCACGTTTGGTTGACGTAATGCGCTCTTGCATCACACCCATCTCGGTAGCCAGTGTTGGCTGGTAACCTACTGCTGATGGCATACGGCCTAATAAAGCCGATACTTCAGATCCTGCCTGGGTAAAGCGGAAAATGTTATCGATGAAGAACAGGATATCACGGCCTTTTCCTTCAGCATCACCATCGCGGAAATATTCGGCAATAGTTAAACCTGAAAGGGCAACACGTGCACGTGCACCCGGTGGCTCGTTCATCTGGCCAAACACGAAGGTTGCTTTAGAATCTTTCAACTCTTCTTTGTCAACTTTCGACAAATCCCATCCGCCCGACTCCATTGAGTGCATAAATTCTTCACCGTATTTGATAATGCCCGATTCAAGCATCTCGCGCAGTAAGTCGTTGCCTTCGCGGGTACGCTCACCTACACCGGCAAATACTGATAAACCAGAATATGCTTTAGCGATGTTGTTGATCAGTTCCTGAATTAATACAGTTTTACCTACACCAGCACCACCAAACAAACCGATTTTACCACCTTTAGCATAAGGCTCTAATAAGTCGATTACTTTAATACCGGTAAATAGTACTTCGCTTTCGGTTGATAAATCTTCAAATCTTGGAGGAGTAGCGTGGATTGGACGACCATTAGCTGTACTTAATGACTCGATACCGTCAATAGCCTCGCCAACTACGTTAAATACGCGGCCTTTGATATCGTCGCCGATAGGCATACGGATAGGCGACTCTAAGTCGGTTACCGGCATACCGCGCAACAAACCGTCGGTAGAATCCATAGCGATTGCGCGAACGCGGTCTTCGCCCAGGTGTTGCTGAACTTCTAAAACAATTTTTTGTCCATTGCTTTTGGTGATTTCCAGCGCATCGTAAATTTTAGGAAGATGAGCATCATCGCTAAAGCTTACGTCAACTACCGGACCAATAATTTGTGAGATTTTTCCAATGTTTGGCATATATACCTTACGTAATATTTAATTATACTAACCATTAAAACAGCGGCTTATATAGTAAAAACACACTATTTCGGAGCGCAAAGTTAAGCTTTATAATGAATTTTTAATTACCTAACCTGAAGAATTTTAACTAAAAATTGAGCTATACTTATTATAATAAAATAAGTATCTTAGCGGCCCTTTTTAAAAAGGTATCTATTTATAAACCAATTGCTAAGATGAGAAAAGTTTTACTATCGCTGTTTTTTGCATTCGTGCCGTTTGTGATTTTTGCGCAGGGTTTTCAGGTTAACCTGGAAGGGCAAAAGCAAATAGGTATGGGGCATACCGGTACAGGTTTGCTGCTTGATGGTTCGTCGGTGTTTTTTAACCCAGGTGCCGTAGCTAAATTATCCGAAAATTATTTACAGGCCGGTGTAAGCCCCTTGCTGTTTAAATCGGGCTTTGTACAGGCCGGCTCAAACGTGCAGTATAATACTGCAGATAAGGTAGCGCCGCCATTTAATGCCTATGCCGTATGGGGCCCTAAAGCCGCCAGTTGGAAACTGGGTTTGGGCGTTTATACGCCGTTTGGTGGTTTAACTGATTGGGGTAACAACTGGCCGGGCAAATACACGCTCACTTCGCTTGATTTAAAAACCATATTTATACAACCTACTATAAGTATTAAACTGGCCGACTTTATTAGCATCGGTGCCGGTTTTGTTTACAACCACGGTTCTGTAAACCTTAAACGTGCCATCCCGCTGGCTGATGCCAGTAATCCGCAAGGAGAGGCCGAGCTTAAGGGCGGTGGAAGCGGTATTGGCTTTAACGCCGGTGTGTTTATTGACACTAAAACAGGTTTAACTATTGGTATTACCCATCGTTCTAAAGTAAATACCAAATTGACTAATGGCGATGCTTATTTCAGAGTTCCGGCGAGTTTGCAGGCTAACTTTCCAAACCCTAACACTTTTAATGCCGAATTACCTTTGGCAGCAACTACTTCGATAGGTTTAGGTTACAGCTTCGCTAAAAAATGGCTGGTTGCGGTAGATGCCAACTACGTGCATTTTGATAGCTACAAAGCCCTGGCTTTTGATTATGCCAACAACACCAGCGTACTACAAGACACTTACTCGCCACGCAACTATAAAAATGCGGTGAGTTTGCGTGCAGGTGTGCAATACAAAGCTGCTAGCCAGTTGATGCTGCGTGCAGGTGGCGGTTACGCCTCAACACCGGTTAGAGACGGTTACGTAACACCTGAGGTGCCTGATGCCAACCGCGCATTTTACACCGCCGGTTTAAGTTATTTGGTGAATAAGCATTTTGATATCGATCTTTCTTTTGAGTACGAACATTTGGCCAGCCGTACCCAAACCAATATCGAGTCGCAATTATCAGGAACGTTTAGAAGCAATGTTTATATTCCAGGCGTAGCTTTAGTTTACCACTGGTAATCAGAGAATAAGAAATTTTTTAAGTAAATTGTAGCCGTTTTTACAACAATAAAATGAAATTTAATAATTACAAAAATATTTTACTGTCGGGCTTGCTGTTGTTAGCGGCCTGTAAACCGGATGTTGATGTTGCTCCGGCCAGTAACGGTGGGGTCGACTTTTCGGCATATATCGCCGTAGGCGATTCGCAAACCGCAGGGTATGCCGATGGGGGCTTGTACCGTACTGGGCAGATCAATTCTTTCCCCAATATCATTGCCGACCAGTTAAAAGCAGTAGGCGGCGGTAATTTCAGTCAGCCTTTATTTAGCGAAGCGCAGGCCAGCGGAACCGGCTACCGGAAAATCGATAAGTTTAATGCCGATGGTACACCATCTATTGTTGATGTGCCTGCTACGGCCGTAAGAAGCGCCAACCCGGTGCTATTTACCAAATACACAGGTGACAACAGCAATTACGGTATTCCGGGCATTAAAGTAATTCATACCGCAATTGCAGGTTACGGCAATCTTAACCCTTACTTCGAGCGTTTGCAAGCCGCATCGTACCCAACTGCAAATACTACATATCTGGATTATATTACAGCAAAGCCGTATACCTTTTTTACTTGCTGGTTAGGCAATAATGATGCATTGGGTTATGCAACCGCTGGTGGCGTAAACGAAACATTGACCGATAAAAGTCAGTTTACTGCTGCCTATTCTGCAGTAATTGAAAAATTAACAGCGGGAGGCAAAAAGGGAGCAATAGCTACCGTGCCTGATGTAAGTACTATACCATTCTTTAACACGGTAACAATCCCGGTATTGTTGGCCGCGGTGCAAAGAGCGGCTCCGACGGTGACTACGCTTTATGTAAGCGCCCGCAAAACATCTGATGCCGGTACCACGACTTACGAAACCCGCGCGGCCACTACGGCCGATTTGATTACGTTGACTTTCCCGACCAGCAAATTGGGTGTAAATGGTTACGGCGTGTCTCCGTTAAATCCTATCGAAAACCAATATGTGCTGGACGCCAATGAGGTAACCCTGGTGCGCGATTACGTAACTGCTTATAACCAAACCATTACCTCGCTAGCCGCTGCCAAAGGTTTAGCTTTATTTGATGCTTATACTTTTCTAAATAATGTTAAGCAAAAAGGGTTGTTAATTAACGGTGTTAACCTGAGTGCCATTTACATCAGCGGAGGCTTGTTTTCATTAGATGGCGTACACTTGACGCCGAAGGGTTATGCTATTATCGCTAATGAGTTTATAAAAGCCACCAACGCTAAATATGGCTCTAACGTTCCGCAAGCAGATGTCAATAAATATAACAGCGTTGTATTTCCATAATACTAATTGTAAATACTCATAAATAACACGGGCTGCGTTTGATCATCAAACGCAGCCCGTGTTGTTTATAAAGTGAGTTAACAGCTTATTTATTAATTTCTGTCCAAAGCAAATCTTTCAGGGCATCCAGGCCTTGCTGGGCTACAGATGAAATGAATGCGGTTGGTAACCCGGCCGGTAACTCGGCTTTCATTTCCTGTTGTAACTCATCATCCAATAAATCTGACTTTGTAATGGCCAGCACCCGCGGTTTGTGTGCCAATTCTGGGTTGTATTCCTGCAATTCGTTTAACAGTATTTGGTATTCCTGTTTAATACTTCGGTTAGTATCAGCCGGAATCATAAAAAGTAACACCGAGTTACGTTCAATATGCCGCAAAAACCTAAAGCCTAATCCTTTGCCTTTAGAGGCACCTTCGATGATGCCCGGAATATCGGCCATCACAAAAGATTTATTGTTGCGGTAAGCCACAATGCCCAGGTTGGGTACAATGGTGGTAAAAGCATAATCAGCAATCTCGGGTTTGGCAGCTGATACTACTGAAAGGAGGGTAGATTTACCTGCGTTCGGGAAGCCTACTAAACCAACGTCGGCTAAAAGCTTTAGTTCAAGTATATTCCAGTGTTCCTGACCAGACTCGCCGGGTTGTGCAAAGCGTGGTGTTTGTTGTGTAGATGATTTAAAATGCCAGTTGCCTAAACCACCCCGGCCACCTGGTGTTAATATTTTAGTTTCGCCGTCTTGGGTAATCTCAAATAATACCTCTCCGGTTTCTGCATCTTTAGCAATGGTACCTAAAGGCACTTCCAAAATTTCATCCCGGCCGGTTTTGCCCGACCTTAATGCACTGCCGCCACTTTCGCCATCGCCAGCTATAATATGTTTACGATACTTAAGATGAAGTAAAGTCCATAACTGGGAGTTACCTTTTACGGTCACGTGCCCGCCCCGGCCACCATCGCCGCCATCAGGGCCGCCTTTGGCCGTATGCTTATCACGGTGAAGGTGCGTGGAGCCTGCTCCGCCTTTGCCCGACCGGCAACATATCTTTACGTAATCAACAAAGTTGGAACCTTGGCTCATGAGAGTAGTGTTTTGTAGTCCGTTAGTCGATGAGCGACGTAACTATTTGTAATTAATTTCATAACCTCACATTTTGTATGCTCGGTCTTTAAACAACAAATTCGGATTCAAACAGTTCCGTGCGTTCTGTCTAAATCCGAAATTGTAGGTGAATAATAAATATCTTAGTACTGGTCTACAACCGAAGAGACTGATCCGAATATTTCTTCGATGGAGCCGATACCGTTAATGCTGGTAAACTTATCCTGCCCTTTATAAAACTCTGCTACAGGTGCGGTTTTGCTATTGTATTCGTTAATGCGTTTACGAATCACTTCGGGGTTGGCATCATCCGGCCGGCCCGAATCCTTGCCGCGAAGCAACAGGCGGTTTTCCAGTTCCTGATCGTCAACTACCAAAGCAACCATTCCTGATATTGCCGTGTTCTTTTCGCTCAAAAGAGTGTCCAGCGCTGCAGCCTGAGCTACCGTGCGCGGAAAACCGTCAAAAATGAAGCCCTTGGCTTGTGGGTTAGCATCCAATTTGTTGCTAATCATGCCAATCACTACTTCGTCCGGAACCAGCAGACCTTCGTCCATCAGTTTCTTAGCTTCTAAGCCAAGGATAGTGCCTTGTGCTATTTCGTTACGTAACAGATCACCGGTTGAAAGGTGAATTAATCCGTATTTTTCAATCAGTTTTTGAGATTGTGTGCCCTTTCCAGCGCCGGGAGGGCCGAACAAAACAAGGTTTAGCATCCTTTGAATTTAATTTAAAAATAAAAGCCTTTCTGCAATAATACGGAAAGGCTTTATGATAAAAAAGTGGACTTGAAGGGAGTCGAACCCCTAACCTTCTGATCCGTAGTCAGACGCTCTATCCAATTGAGCTACAAGTCCGTCCTTGAATGGAGTGCAAAGATAGTATTAGATTGATAATCCTCAAATAAATTTGATAAAAAATATCAGATAAATTTATAAATGTACTGTATTTGATTAATAATCAGTAAGATATTTTATAGTTGTCATGGTAGCTGCTGAGTTAAACATTCATTTTATCTGGTTTACAGGGAATAGCATTGATAAATGAATAGGGTATACAGTAACTCAAAGGCGTTAATCTTTCGTTGTTAAAGACTAACGCCCCGCAGATCAAATCAAAATGTTTATTTCAGCGTATCTTCAATCGCATCAAAATTGGGCAAATCGCCGGCCGACTGTAATACCTCAGCGTAAATAATTTGCTGGTCTTCGTCAATTACAAAAGCTGCGCGTTTGGCCACACCCTTTAAGCCAAATACAAATTCATCATAAAAAGCGCCGTAGCTTTCAGAAACTGTTTTATTAAAATCGGATAGTAATGGAAACTGGTAATGGTTTTCTTCTTTAAACTTAGCCAGCGTAAACGGCGAGTCTACCGAGATGCCTAACACTTCGGCATTCATGCCTTCGTAAAATCCAAAATTATCACGCAGGGTGCAAAGTTGCGTGGTGCAAGTGCCGGTAAAAGCCATCGGAAAAAAGTGAATTACTACTTTGCGTCCCTTAAAATCAGATAATGATGTTTCTTTTAAATCAGACGAAATCAGGGTGAACTGAGGGGCCGGTTGGCCTATAGATAAAGACATAAATTATTTAGTGTTTTTGTTCAAATATACGTTTAAAACCACAGGCAAGGATTGCAGACGCCGCTTTAAATTTAGCCGTAAATTGTTTAGCGAAACTTAACTACCGTACCGAAGTTATTGGATAAATAGAATTAATAGATGAAAGCCATTGTTATTACGCAATCCGGCGGTCCGGAAGTATTGAAATTAACTGACGTACAGAAGCCCGAACCCCAACCCGGCGAAGTACTGATCAAAGTAGCTGCTGCGGGCGTTAACCGGCCGGATGTGGCTCAGCGCAAAGGTGTATATCCGCCCCCGCCCGGGGCGCCGCAAAATATACCAGGTTTAGAAGTAGCTGGTGTAATTGAAGCCGTAGGTTCGGCAGTTACTTTATGGAAGCCTGGCGACCGCGTTTGTGCGCTGGTGAGTGGTGGCGGTTATGCAGTGTATTGCGTAGCGCCGGAGGGGCAATGTTTACCGGTGCCAGGCCAGCTAAGTTTTACAGAAGCAGCCTCGTTACCCGAAACTTTATTTACCGTATGGAGTAATGTTTTTGACCGGGGTAAACTGCAGCCAGGCGAAAGTTTGCTGGTGCACGGTGGAAGCAGCGGTATAGGAGTTACTGCAATTCAGGTAGCAAAGGCTTTGGGCAATACCGTATATGTAACCGCCGGCAGCGATGATAAGTGCCGGTTTTGTGAGCAGTTAGGGGCTGCCAAAGCGGTAAATTACAAGCAAGAAAAATTTGTGGAAGTGATTAAGCAAATTACGCAAGGCAAAGGTGTTAATGTAATTCTGGATATGATAGGAGGTGATTACACCCCCGGCAATATCGAGGTTTTGGCCGAAGACGGGCGTTTAGTTATGATTAATACCATGAAGGGTAAAGATGCCAACGTGGATTTAAGTGTTGTGATGCGTAAGCGTTTAACCCTTACCGGTTCTACACTGCGCGCACGAGATACAGCTTTTAAATCGGCTATTGCGCAGGCCTTGCTCAAGCATGTTTGGCCTCTCATTATCACAGGTGTTATTAAGCCGGTTATTCATCAAACTTTTCCTGCTCATGATGCTGAAGGTGCTCACCGCTTAATGGAGAGCAGTAGCCATACCGGTAAAATAGTGTTAGAGTTTTAAAGGAAGGTTAAACGGCCATACAATCTCCTACACAGATGATTTATGACAGCGTTATGGAATTGTAGCTGTTTAGTAAGCCCTGTTAATTTATACTTTTGCCAAAGATAAAGCGCATTTACCATGAGAATTGCCATTAACGGATTTGGCCGTATAGGCCGCATTTTTTTACGTAATATTTTGGTAAGGCCAAGCATTGAGGTGGTGGCCATCAACGATATTACTAATACCCGTACGCTGGCCCACTTGTTTAAGTATGATACGGTACACCGCGGCTTTAGAGGCGAGGTGTACGCTGATGATGACAATCTTTATATTAACGGAAAGACAATCAAAGTACTATCAGAAAGTATACCCGTTAACTTGCCCTGGCAAGAATTAGGTATTGATCTGGTGATTGAATCAACCGGTAAGTTTGCTTCGCTGGATGGTGCTAACCAGCATTTAACTGCAGGAGCCAAACAAGTTATTTTATCGGCACCGGCCGGTGGCAAAACCGTACCTACCGTAGTGTTGGGCGTAAACGATGCCGATGTGGACTTGCGCTCGAAGGTATTATCTAATGCTTCGTGTACTACCAACAACGTTGCTGCTATGGTTAAAGTGCTCGAAGAACATTGGGGTATTATTGAAGGTTATATAACTACGGTACACTCCATGACTGGCGACCAAAACCTGCACGATGCACCGCACAAAGATTTGCGCCGGGCACGTGCTGCGTCGGCTTCTATTATTCCAACTACCACGGGTGCGGCTAAGGCCATCACGTCTATATTCCCGCATCTGGATGGCAAATTGGGTGGTGCTGGTATACGGGTTCCGGTGCTTAATGGGTCATTAACCGATTTTACCTGTCTGCTCAAAAAGCCGGCAACGGTCGAAACTATCAACGCGGCCTTCAAGCAGGCGGCCGACGGCGAAATGAAAACTATTTTGGAATACACCGAAGATCCAATTGTATCAACTGATATTTTAGATAATCCGCACAGCTGTATATTTGATGCACAGTTAACCTCCATTGTGGGCGATTTAGTAAAAGTAGTAGGCTGGTATGATAACGAAATGGGGTATAGCAGTCGCCTGGCCGATCTGGTTGAGAAGATTGCAAGTTTGCCGGCAGTATAAATCGTTAAAAAGGATTTAACAGTAATTACGCAAATGATAAAATTTATATCAAAAGACGATATTTTGCCTATTCGTAATGAGATATTGAGAGAGGGCAAGCTTACTTTAGAGCAATGCCGTTTTCAGGGCGACGACCATCCGGCAAGTTTTCATCTCGGGTATTTTGATGGCGAGCAGTTAGTAAGCATAGCCTCGTTCCATCCGCAATCGTACCTCGAGTTTGCAGGTGCGGGTTACCAGCTCAGGGGCATGGCAACACTAAAGCCTTATCAAAGTAAAGGCTTAGGTACCCAATTGGTTAACTTTGCTGTTGTTTATTTGCGCGGGCAAAAGGTAAATTATGTTTGGTGTAACGCGCGTAAAGTTGCTGCCGGTTTTTATGGCAATTTGGGGTTCGAGGTGGTATCGCCTGAGTTTGATATTGCGGGTATCGGCCCGCACTACGCCATGTATTTAAAAATACAGTAATTTGTTGGTGGGTTGTATTAATGGCAATCACGTTTGCCGTAAGTGTGTAAAAAGTTTCTTAGTGTAAATTGCACACTTTTTTGGTTATTGTAATTTAAATTTCTGAATTTGGCCGCTCATTTGACGTGTTAACTTCATGAAAACAATTGACCAATTAAACTTTGCCGGAAAAAAAGCCCTGATCAGGGTTGATTTTAACGTTCCACTGGATAAAGATTATAAAATAACCGACGATAACCGGATCACTGCAGCGCTGCCAACCTTGAAAAAGATTTTGGCTGATGGCGGCGCACTGATTTTGATGTCGCACCTGGGTCGTCCAAAAGAAGGGCCGACCGAAAAATATTCGCTTAAACACATCATCCCTCATTTGTCTGAATTATTAGGTAAAGAAGTTCAGTTTGCTGATGATTGTATTGGCCAGCAAGCTACCGACAAGGCTGCTGCACTTAAAGATGGCGAAGTGCTGTTGTTAGAAAACTTACGTTTTTACAAAGAAGAGGAAAAAGGCGATAAAGACTTTGCCGAAAAATTAGCCAAACTGGGCGACGTTTATGTAAACGATGCCTTTGGTACAGCCCACCGCGCCCATGCTTCAACCGCGGTAATTGCGCAGTTTTTTCCGGATGCTAAATACTTTGGCTACCTGATGGGTGCCGAGTTAAAAAATGCCGAAAAGGTATTAAACGGCGCAGCCAAACCTTTCACCGCCATTATGGGCGGAGCCAAAGTAAGCGACAAGTTATTGCTAATAGAGAACATGCTCGATAAGGTAGATAACCTGATTATTGGCGGTGGTATGGCCTATACCTTTGCCAAAGCACAAGGTGGTAACATCGGTAAATCACTGGTAGAAGAGGATAAGCAGGAACTGGCCTTGCAACTTATCCAAAAAGCAAAAGATAAAGGAGTAAATCTGTTGCTGCCAACTGATTCGATCATTGCCGATGCTTTTGCTAATGAAGCTAATACAGACACTGCTTCTAACAAAGATATTAAAGAGGGCTGGATGGGCTTAGACATCGGTCCCGACTCTATTAAAGCCTTTACTCAGGTCATTGAAGGTTCGAAAACCATTTTGTGGAACGGCCCGATGGGCGTTTTCGAAATGGAAAAGTTTGAACAAGGTACCAAAGCTGTTGCCGAAGCTGTTGTTAAAGCCACGCAAAACGGCGCTTTTTCACTGATTGGCGGTGGCGACTCAGCCGCTGCAGTTTCTAAATTCGGCTTAAACGATGAGGTGAGCTATGTATCAACAGGCGGCGGCGCGCTGTTGGAGTATATGGAAGGTAAAGAGTTGCCGGGCGTTAAAGCGATTAACGAATAATTTAAATACCGAACTTATTGAAGGCTGCTTTTACAAAGCAGCCTTTTTTGTATGTTTAAATTTTAATCCCCCCAGCATGAAAATTCTCTTATCTATTATTGGTGTTTTGGTTGCCTTTGCGGCGGTCGGGCAACCCGGCATCAGCGCTGCCGATGCAGCTTACGCAAAAGACCATTATACCAAATACGAATACCAAATACCTATGCGTGATGGTAAAAAACTGTTTACCTCGGTATATGTACCCAAAGACCAGTCTAAGAAATATCCGTTTATGATGGACCGTACCTGTTACAGCGTAGCACCTTATGGTCTCGATACTTATAAGCTCCGGTTAGGCCCGTCTGCACAGTTTATGCAGGATGGGTTTATTTTTGTTTACCAGGATGTACGTGGTCGTTGGATGAGCGAAGGGATGTACGAGGAGATGACACCCGAACTGGAAGTTCATAAAACTAATAAAGATGTTGACGAAGGCACAGATACTTACGACACCATTGACTGGCTGCTAAAAAACGTAGCCAATAATAATGGTAAGGTAGGAGTGTGGGGTATTTCTTATCCGGGCTTTTATACTACAACCGCATTACTAAGTCGGCACCCTGCTTTGGTAGCTGCTTCGCCGCAGGCCCCCATTGCAGATTTATGGCGCGATGACGGCTGGCACAACGGTGCCTTCTTTTTAGCGGCCAACTTTGGCTTTTATCCTGGTTTTACCAACCGGCAGGATGATAAGCCTACCCAGCGCCGCGGTGCCAGGTTTGATATTGGTACTGAGGATGGCTATGATTTTTTCATGAAAATGGGTTCAACGCGCAATACCAATGTGAAATACTTTAAGGATACCATCAGGCTTTGGAACGAAATGATGGATCATCCCGATTACGACCAGCATTGGAAAGACCGCAACGTATTGCCTCATCTGCACGACATTAAAACGGCTACACTGGTTACAGGCGGCTGGTACGATGCCGAAGATTTATATGGCGCCATTAATACCTACAAAACACTGGCCGCTAAAAACCCGAATACGCCGGTTTATTTTGCGATGGGACCGTGGGTACACGGTGGTTGGGCTGGTGGTTTAGGCGACCATTTGGGCGATGTGGACTTTGGCGGTGCAACTGCACCTTTTTACCGCGACAAAATTGAGTTTGCCTTTTTTAGTCATTACTTAAAAGGTACACCACTTGATTTGCCCAAAGTTTCTACTTTTGAGACCGGCACCAACCAATGGAAAAATTATAATATATGGCCGCCCGCGCCAGCAAAAGAGAAGAACCTGTATTTTTTGCCAGGTGGTAAGTTATCATTCGTGGCGCCATCTGCTGCAAAAGATACTTACACTGAGTTTGTGTCAGACCCCAATAAGCCGGTGCCTTACTATGCGAAAAAGACCAACGACATGGAGCGCGACTACATGACGGCCGATCAGCGTTTTGCGTCTGCTATGCCCGATGTAATTACTTATCAAACCGATGTGCTGACTGACGATGTTACCCTGGCCGGAAATATCTGGGCTAACCTAAAAGTATCAACCACCGGTACGGATGCCGACTGGGTGGTAAAAGTAATAGATGTTTATTCGGATACGGCTACGAACAATAAATTTACTACAGCAGGTGTGCAGATGGCCGGTTACCAGCAAATGGTACGCAGCGAAAGCATGCGGGGAAAATACCGTACCGGTTTTGATAAACCTACCGCTTTTGTACCCGGACAAGTAAGTCCGGTAAATTTTGAATTGCAGGATGTACTGCATACTTTCAAGAAAGGTCACCGGATAATGGTGCAGATACAAAGTACCTGGTTCCCTCTGATTGACCGTAACACGCAGCAATTTCAGGATATTATGAAAGCCAGGGATACCGACTTTAAAAAAGCGACCCACCGGGTGTATACCTCTAAACAGCATCCCAGCTTTTTAAAGGTGCGTGTGATGTAATAAAAAAGCCCGTTTGTTTATTGATAATTCAACAAACAAACGGGCACTTGCCAATACAAGATATATACTAATAGTATCTTTTGGTAAATAGCCCGGCAGTGGCTGGCGACCCTGCCGGGCAAATAAAGCCATCCATCAGCACATGTACATGCTTTTGGTTGGGTAACGTTTTTTACGTTAACAGCGCCAATTAGGTTGTGTTATTTTACAATTAGCTAAAGTTTAATAACATCTGCTTAAAAAAGCATAGTAATCAGGATAATATTTTACGTACAAGCCGCTTGGTTACCCTAATAATTCCTTCATTAATTTATCAAACTCCTGTCGCATAGCACTTAGATCCTCTTCAAGTTTGGCTACCCGTTGTTCTAATGCGGCAACATTACTGCCAGAGTTTGAAGAGGTATAATTAGTTTCGGTTTCATCATCCTCGGGGATATCCAGCGTTTCGCCCAGTAAATGCATATAACGGGCTTCTTTTTGTCCGCTGCGGCGTGGCAGTAAAGTTAAATAGGGTACATCACCACTGCTTAGCTTTTCCAGCGTTTGCTGCACGTCGTCCAGGGTTTCAAATTCGTATAATCTGCCCGAGTTGGTGTTTAATTCGCCCGGCGTTTGCGGGCCGCGCAACATCAGTAAGCAGATCAGTGCCACTTCGGCCGGAATCACCGGAAATACAATCGCAAAGTTGTGTTTATACTTCACTGTCCGGCTCGATCCTCCCGTAGCAGTTGATACCAGTCCTTTCTTTTTCAGGCTATCCAGTGCTTTAACCACCGTGTCATCATCATACTGTACTACCGGCCTGCGCGACGATTTTTGGTTGCAGGCAGCTGTCAGGCTGTTAATAGTCATGGGGTAATAGTCGGGCGTGGTGCGGCTCTTTTCCATTAAGGAGCCCAGTACGCGTATTTCTTCGGCCGAAAGTTTGGGCAGGCTTTGTGAGTAATCCATGCGCTAATATAAATAGGGTTACCATATTAATGTATACTATATGCTGGTAATTCTGGGTAAACTGGCGGTTATCTGCCGTATTGATAGTATCACTGTATCTAATTATCTCACTCTAAATAAATTAACCGTGCGAAATCTCATTGTTTGCAAGGTAATTCACTATTATTCATTAAATTTTACTAAAAGTAAATAGAGCTAAGTTGCTAAGCAGTAGCGTGTTTTGATTAAGTGGGAAGAAAGTTTTACACGTGTGGTGTTAATAACTTTTTAGTGGGAAAAAGTGGAGGAAAGTGGAAATTCTGTGTTACTTTTACATTCGAATTTTAGGATAGCTCTATACATGTCCCATTTTTTAGGTGAATTTGATTGTAAACTGGATGCCAAAGGGCGGATGATGATCCCGACGGGCCTCAAAAAGCAGCTTCCCGAAGCTGAGCGAGAGGGGCTTGTGATCAACCGTGGCTTTGAAAAGCACCTGGTAATCTATACCCGGAAAGAATGGGATAAGATAGTAGACGATTTGAGTAAGCTTAATCAATACGAAAAAAGGACACGCGAATTTATCCGCTACTTTACCCGTGGTGCATCAGAGCTATCGCTTGATGCTTCAAACAGGGTGCTGTTGCCTAAGGCTCTTTTAGAGTATGCAGGTATTAGTACAGATGTGGTGCTCTCGTGTCAATTTAATAAAATAGAGGTTTGGGATCAGGCGGCGTATGATGAGCAGATGGATAGCGCTCCCGAAAACTTTGCCAACCTGGCCGAAGAGGTAATGGGTGGTTTAGGAAGGAGGGGTGATGGGTAATTATCATCAGCCTGTAATGTTGCAGGAATGTATCGAAGCGCTTGATATTAAGCCCCATGGTACTTATGTAGATGTGACTTTTGGCGGTGGCGGCCATTCGCGCGAAATATTGAAGCATTTGGGTAGCAAGGGCAGGTTAATTGCCTTTGACCAGGATGTGGATGCGCAGCAAAATTTAATTAAAGATGATCGTTTTGAGTTTGTTGACCAGAACTTTCGTTATCTCAAAAATTTTTGCCGCTTGCATGGTGCAATCCCGGTAGATGGTATACTGGCTGATTTGGGGGTTTCTTCTTATCAGTTTGACCAGGCCGAGCGTGGTTTTTCTATCCGTTTTGATGCAGAACTGGATATGCGCATGAATCAGATGTCGGAGCTAAATGCCCGCCAGGTGGTTAACACTTACGGTGAGGCAGATTTGCATCGCATTTTTGGCATTTACGGCGAAATTCAGAATGCTAAATCGCTGGCTAAAACTATAGTTACCGGTCGCTTAAACGGCGAGATTGTAACTGTGGCCGATTTAAAAAACACTATTTCGGGTTTAATACCCCGGGGTAAAGAAAATAAGTACCTGGCGCAGGTTTTTCAGGCGCTGCGTATTGAGGTTAACCAGGAATTGGAAGTTTTAAAAGACTTTCTGTTGCAGTCGGCCGAGGTTTTAGGTGCCGGCGGCCGGTTGGTGGTGATGTCTTATCACTCGCTGGAAGACCGGTTGGTGAAAAATTTTATTGCCAAAGGGAAATTTAGCGGCGAAGTGGAGAAGGATTTTTTTGGTAACGATCAAAAGCCGCTGGATGCGGTAAGTCGGGGAGCGGTTACGGCCACTGCCGATGAGATAAAAGAAAATAACAGGGCGCGTAGTGCAAAATTAAGAATAGCTGTAAAAAAATGAGTAACCGTTTACGTACAGAAATTCAGGAAGAGGAAGTTGAGAAGGAGCTGCTGATAGAGGAGCGTCCGGTGCCTGATACGCCCGAAAATTTAGTAACTAATTTACTCAGGAGAGGTGTAGTGTCTACCGATGCGGTAACCCGTGCTTTGCCTTTTGTGTTTTATCTGGCTTTGTTGTGTATGGTGTATATCGCCAACCGTCATCAGGCAGAAAATAACATACGCAATATAGATAAACTGAGTAAAGAAGTAAAAGAGCTAAGTTGGGATTATAAAACTACGAAAGCTGATATGGCTTTTAAAAGCACACAAACTGAAGTGGCTAAACGGGTGGATACCCTGGGTATTACCGAACCTATGCAGCCGCCTCAAAAACTGGTAGATGCGGAGGTGGAGAAATGAATATCAGGACTAATATATTATTAAGGGTATACCTGGCATTCGGGCTTATTGTGCTATTGGCGGGTGCGGTATTTACCAAGCTTTGCTATTTGCAATTTGCGCAAGGTAAAAAGTGGAAGGCTATGGCAGATAGCTTATCTGTAAAGTATTTTAACGTTGACGCTGCCCGTGGTAATATTTTTGCTGTTGATGGCAGTTTGTTAGCTACTTCGGTGCCTGAGTATGAGCTGCATATGGACATGCTGGCTGGCGGTATTGCTGCCGACACTGTTTTTTATGATAAGGTTGACTCGCTGGCTGCAAAAATGTCACAATTTTTTGCCGATCGTTCTGCTCGCGAATATTCGATGATGCTGCGTGAGGCTCGTCGCGATAGTTCCAGGTATCAGTTAATCCGCCGCAAGGTGTCTTATCAGGATCTAAAAAAAATACGCCAGTTTCCCATTTTTAAATTGGGCAGGTACAAAGGCGGATTGATTGTAGTACAGCAGAATAAACGCATTTTGCCATTCCGTTCACTGGCTGCCCGTACCATTGGTTACAAAAACGCAAACGTTAAAAATCCGGTAGGCTTAGAGGGCGCTTATGCCGAATATATTGAGGGGCAAAGTGGCAAGCGTTTAATGCAACGCATTGCCGGTGGTGTTTGGATGCCGGTAAACCAGGACGATGAGATTGCACCCAAAGAGGGAGCTGACATTATTTCAACCATTGATGTAAACTTTCAGGATGTAGTGCAAAATGCGCTGCAAAAGCAAATGATTAAAAGTAACGCCGATCATGGTGCTGCTATTTTGATGGAAGTTAATACCGGTGAAATTCGTGCTGTAGCCAACTACAGCAAAGTTGCACCGGGCGAATACCAGGAAAAATTTAATTATGCTATTGCTGGCAATCAAGATCCGGGCTCAACGTTTAAAATTGCCTCTTACCTGGCATTGCTTGAGGATAAGCTGGTAGATACCAATACCATGGTAGGCACCGGTACGTATCCTATAAAAGGACATACCATTACAGATTCACACGGCAGTATTGGAGTGGTAACCGTAAAAAAGGCATTCGAAACCTCATCAAATGCTGCCGTTGCTTATTTAGTTGATAAAAATTACCACAACAATCAGTCTAAGTTTACCGACCATCTGTATGAGTGGGGGCTGAATGAAAAACTAAACCTTCAGATTCCGGGCGAGGCGCAGCCTGTGGTTAAAAGCCCTAAAAATAAAAGCTGGAATAAAAATATGTCATTGCCGCAAATGGCTTATGGTTACGAAATGCAGTTAACGCCGTTAAAAATGCTTTCGTTTTATAACGCCATTGCTAACAACGGTAAATACGTTGCCCCAATTTTTGTACGGGAGATCAGAAGATTAGGCAGCCCGGTTGAGCAATTTAAAGCGCGTGTTGTTAACGAGAAAATTTGCTCAGACGTCACTCTGAAAAAAATGCAGGAGATGATGGAAGGTGTAATTACTGAGGGTACAGGTAAAAAGATTGTTTATAACCCATTGTACCGTATTGCGGGTAAATCGGGTACAGCGCAGGTTGCCGATGCCAACAAAGGGTACAAGGCCAGGCGCCAGTACCAGGCATCGTTTGCCGGGTATTTTCCTGCTGATAAGCCTAAATATTCATTGATTGTGGTAGTGAATGATCCTAAAAACGGTTATTATGGTGCTGAGGTTGCCGGTCCGGTGTTTAGAGAAATTGCTGATAAGGTTTACTCGAGCGACCTGGAAATGCATCAAAATTTGCCATCGCACTATGTAGGCAATACGCAATTGCCTCAGGTTAAAACGGGCAATATGAAGGCCTTACAGCAAGTATACCACAAGTTGGGTGTTAAGCCGCTGTTTGCTGCCAATGCACCGCGCTCTGCCGATACCAGCAATGGTATTGCACCGCAGGAAATTAAGTACAAAAAAGGTACCGTACCATCCGTAACCGGCATGACACTGAGTGATGCTTTATACGTGTTGGGTAATGCCGGATATAAAACGACAGTACGCGGTAGTGGTGTGGTAGCAAGTCAGTCGGTAACAGGTGGCAGCATCATTCCGAAGGGGGCCAAAATAACTTTAGAATTACAATGAGATTTTTAAGCGATATACTCGAGGGCCTGGCCTTTACCGAACTTCAGGGCGCTGCCGATGTGGAGATCACTAACGTGGTGTTCGACTCGCGCAAAGTAGTGCCGGGATCGCTTTTTGTGGCCGTGCGCGGTACTGCTGTTGATGGGCATGATTATATTGAGCAAGCTGTAAAGGATGGTGCTGTTGTTATTGTTTGCGAAGATTTACCTGGCCACACTGCCGACGAAGCTGATTACTTAATGGTAGCAAACTCAGCTGCTGCATTGGCTATGCTGGCGTCTAATTTTTACGATAACCCGTCGGCAAAATTAAAGCTGGTTGGGGTAACCGGTACTAACGGTAAAACCACAACGGCTACATTGCTGTATCAACTGTTCCGAGATTTAGGGTATAAATGTGGTTTGCTATCAACGGTAGAAAATCAAATTAACGGTAAGGTAGTTCCATCAACCCATACCACGCCCGATCCGGTTGCTCTAAATGCGTTGCTTGACCAAATGTTAGCGTCGGGTTGCGATTACTGCTTTATGGAAGTAAGCTCGCACGCAGTTGCCCAGCACCGGGTTGATGGCTTAACGTTTGCCGGTGGCATATTTTCGAACCTGACACATGATCATCTCGATTACCATAAAACCTTCGACGCTTACTTAAAAGCTAAAAAAGGATTTTTTGATATGCTGCCTAAAAGGGCATTTGCCCTTACTAATGCCGATGACAAAAACGGCAATGTGATGCTGCAAAATACCAAAGCCACTAAAAAAACTTACGGCCTGAAAAATATGGCCGATTTTAAGGTTAAAATACTGGAGAATCAGTTTGGCGGCTTACTGCTTAATGTAGATGGCGATGAAGTTTGGTTTAAAATGGTAGGCAGCTTTAACGCCTACAACTTACTGGCTGTGTATGCAACGGCTGTGTTATTAGGCCAGGAAAAGCATAAAGTGCTAACCAGCCTAAGCAAACTGCAAGGTGCTGAAGGTCGGTTTGACTATATGATATCGCCAAACAGGATTATAGGCATTGTAGATTATGCCCATACACCGGATGCCGTGCAAAATGTACTTAGTACGGTGCATGACATTCGTAAAGGTAACGAAAAAGTGATTACTGTAATTGGCTGCGGCGGCGACCGCGACAAAACCAAGCGCCCGGTGATGGCTAAAACTGCTTGTGACTGGAGCGACAAGGTAATCCTGACATCTGATAATCCACGTTCGGAAGATCCGGCACAGATCATTCGTGATATGGAAACCGGAGTTGATCCATCGAACCAGCGCAAAACCATCAGTATTGTTGACCGTCGTGAGGCTATTAAAACCGCAGTGCACCTGGCCCAACCCGGCGACATTATTGTTTTGGCCGGCAAGGGGCACGAAAAATACCAGGAAATTAATGGCGTAAAAAACCATTTTGACGATAAAGAAGAACTGTTAAACGCATTTAGTTCATTAAGCTAAGTAAACAACCCACTTAAAAATATCATGCTCTATTACCTGTTTAGTTATTTGGATCGCAATTACGATATTCCTGGTGCAGGGGTATTTCAGTATTTGACGTTCCGTATGGCTATGGCAGTTATCGTGTCACTGGTAGTAACTACAGTTTGGGGGCGCCGGCTAATCGATTATATACGTTTTAAGCAGGTGGGCGAAACTGTACGTAATCTTGGTTTAGAGGGCCAGATGCAAAAAGCCGGTACACCAACAATGGGTGGTATTATCATCTTATTAGGTATTCTGTTGCCAACGCTGCTGTTTGCCAAGTTAGACAACATCTACATTATTTTGATGCTGGTAACCACGGTTTGGTTAGGTGCAATTGGCTTTTTAGATGATTACATTAAAGTATTTAAAAAGAACAAAGAAGGTTTAGCAGGCAGGTTCAAAATTACTGGTCAGGTAAGCTTAGCGGTAATCATCGGTTGGACCATGTACTTTAACCATGACATTACCATGCGCCAGGAAGTAAAACTTCCGGTAAAGTATGATGCTCCGGTTAATTATCACTTAAAAAACAAAGTTCCGGTTTACACGCAGGATATTAAGTCTACCAAAACGACCGTGCCGTTTTACAAAAACAACGAGTTTGACTATGGTAAGGTACTTAAATTTTTAGGTGCCGGTTCAGAGCGCTATGCTTTGGTGGTTTTCATGTTCTTCGTGATTATGATTATCACCTTTATTTCTAACGGCGCCAATATTACTGATGGTATTGATGGTCTGGCAACAGGAACGTCGGCGATCATAGGCATTACATTAGCTATATTGGCTTACGTATCGGGTAACGTTATTGTAGCCGATTACCTGAATATCATGTATCTGCCTAATTCGGGCGAGCTGGTAATCTTTGCCGGGGCTTTCGTAGGTGCTTGTGTAGGGTTTTTGTGGTATAACTCTTTCCCGGCACAGGTATTTATGGGCGATACCGGTAGCTTAGCTATTGGTGGCATTATTGCTGTATTTGCCATCCTTATACGCAAGGAACTGCTGTTGCCATTGCTTTGCGGCATTTTTGTGGTAGAGAATGCTTCGGTAATTATCCAGGTAGGCTGGTTCAAGTTTACCAAAAAACGATTCGGCGAAGGCCGTCGTGTGTTCCTGATGGCGCCGTTGCATCACCATTATCAAAAGAAAGGATTTCACGAAGCCAAAATTGTAACCCGGTTTTGGATTATCTGTATCCTGTTGGCCATTATAACGATTATCACTTTGAAATTGAGATAACCCCTCAGCCCCTGAAGGGGGAGTAGAAGAATAAATATTAGAAAAAAAAATTAATGAACGAAACAAACAACATATCTGCTGCTAAACTCCCCCTTCAGGGGGCTGGGGGGCGTTTGGTTGTGCTTGGTGCGGGCGAAAGCGGTGCCGGTGCAGCTTACCTGGCTCAACAGCAGGGGTATGATGTGTTTGTTTCTGATTTTGGCATAATTGCCGACAAGTATAAAACTCAGCTACAGGCCTGGGGTATCCGCTTTGAAGAAAAACAGCACACCGAAGCCGAAATTTTCCAGGCGGTAGAGGTAATCAAAAGTCCGGGTATCCCTGAAAAGGCACCCGTTATTAAAGCATTGCGCAAACTTAATATTCCTGTGATTTCGGAGATTGAGTTTGCCGGCCGTTACACCAAAGCCAACATTATTGGTATTACAGGCTCTAACGGTAAAACAACCACCACCAGCCTTACCTATCATATCCTTAAAAATGCAGGATTGAATGTGGGGTTAGCCGGTAATATTGGTAAAAGCTTTGCTTACCAGGTGGCTACCGAAAACTTTGACCATTATGTACTGGAGCTAAGTAGCTTCATGCTGGATGATATGTACCAGTTTAGGGTAAACGTTGCCGTGTTGCTTAACATTACGCCCGACCATTTGGACCGGTACGACTATAAAATGCAAAACTACGCCGACAGCAAGTTTCGCATTGTGCAGAATCAAACTGCCGCAGATTATTTTATTTACTGTGCCGACGATGCCGAAACGCAAAAGGGTATGGCGTCACGCAGTTTCGCAGCTCAGTTGCTGCCATTTTCCATCAGCAAAACACTACCGTTGGGAGCCTATCTCGACCATGAAAAACTAATTATAAATACACCAAACAACCATCTCGAAATGACTATCACCAAATTAGCCTTACAGGGTAAGCACAACATCTACAATTCAATGGCGTCCGGAATTGTGTCGAAAGTATTGGAATTGCGGAATGAAAATATCCGTGAGAGCATGGGCGACTTTAAAAGCGTGCCGCACCGTTTGGAGCATGTAGCCGACATTTCGGGTATCAGGTTTATCAACGACTCTAAAGCAACCAACGTAAACTCTACCTGGTATGCATTAGAGAGTATGCCTGATAGTAAAGTGGTGTTGATTTTAGGTGGTGTAGATAAGGGCAACGATTATAACGAATTAACTGGCCTGATTAAAAACAAAGTGAAAGCTATTGTATGTCTGGGTACCAGCAACCAACGCATTCATGAGGCATTTGCTGACGAGGTGAAAACTATCGTTGATACTACATCAGCTAAAGATGCTGTGGCGGCGGCCTACAAACTGGCTGTTAAAGGCGATACTGTGTTGTTATCACCAGCATGTGCCAGCTTTGATTTATTTAAAAATTACGAAGAGCGCGGCGACCAGTTTAAAGCGGCCGTAATGGAGCTTTAGTTACTGTTTGTTGATTGTGTTCTGGTTGTAGATAGTAAACTATCAAACAACGATACGGGTATACAGGCAGAAGGATAATAGGGGAAAGAAGCGATTGGGCAGATCAAAGCTGGCTTAATCAAACAATATCAGTGTAATCAGAAATAAGCGATGCAACGAATTTTAAGTAAAACCAAAGGCGACCGGTGGATATGGTTGATTGTGATTGTGCTGTCGGTAATATCATTACTGGCCGTATACAGCTCAACCGGAACGCTGGCATATAAACGAGGAGTAGCTACTGAGTCTATTTTGCTTAAACACCTGTTTATGATGATTGGTGGTGGTATACTCATGTACATTTCGCACAAACTCGACTATCGTTATTATGCTGGTATATCAAAAATGTTGATGGTAATTGCTATACCGCTGTTATTATATACGCTGCTGTTTGGAAGTCATATTAATGGAGCTAGTCGGTGGATAGCTATTCCTGGAACCGGGTTGGGGTTTCAAACATCTGATATTGCTAAAATTGCGCTTATTACCTATTTAGCGCGTACGTTATCTCGTAAGCAAGAAAACATCAAAGATGTAAAGCAATCATTTCTGCCTATTATGGGGGCGGTTTGCGTAGTGTTCTTTTTAATTATGTGGGCTAATATGTCTACTGCATTAATGCTGTTTGGGGTAAGTATTTTACTGTTGATTATTGGCCGTATTAGTGTAAAACAAATAGCCGTTACCTGCCTAGCCGGTGCAGTGCTGGTTGCGATAGTTGTGTTTTTGGGGCCGCGCCGTCACTTGTATATGACACGTATAGATACTTTTTTACATCCGGAAAAGGTGAGTTCGGATAAAAAGTTTCAGGGCGATCATGCCAAAATTGCGATTGCTACAGGTGGTTTGTTTGGTAAAGGTCCTGGTAACAGTACCGAACGCAATTTTTTGCCCGAGGCATTTTCAGATGAAATTTATGCCATTATAGTAGAAGAATATGGTTTAATGGGTGGTTTATTTATTATATGTATTTACCTGTTCCTGTTATATCGATGTATAAAAATTGTAGCTAAAGCACCCAAGGCCTTCGGTGCATTACTGGCCGCAGGTTTGAGTTTTAGCTTAACTATACAGGCTTTCGCCAATATGGCGGTAGCAGTAGGCCTAGGCCCGGTAACGGGTGTGCCGCTGCCTTTAGTAAGTATGGGTGGTACATCCATTTTATTCACCAGCATAGCTTTCGGTATTATCCTGTCCGTTAGTCGTCATATCGACGAAAACGAGGCGAACAAAAGTAAAGAAGCTAATAAGAAAGTAGTAGTAGGGCAGATTTTGGAAGTGGCGTAAGCTTAGAACCACGAGCAAAGAACTAAGAGCCAAGGGTCAAGAAAAAATCAAGAATAAAGTAGTAAATAAGTAATGTCAGTCAATCAGGAAAATACCACCGTTCCAACTCGCCCTTTAGGGGGCAGGGGGCCTCGCATCATCATCAGTGGTGGGGGTACCGGCGGGCATATTTTTCCGGCGGTGGCTATCGCCAATGCTTTAAAAAAAATAAATCCCGCAACCGAAATTTTGTTTGTGGGTGCTAACGGCCGCATGGAGATGGAAAAAGTTCCGGCGGCAGGTTATAAAATTATAGGTTTAGATATTCAGGGCATACAGCGCAAGGCAGTTTGGAAAAATGTAATGTTCCCGATAAAACTGATTACAAGTATAAGTAAGGCAGCATCAATAATTAAAAACTTTAAACCTGATGCCGCCGTTGGTGTTGGTGGTTATGCATCCGGACCATTATTATACGCCGCCTCGTTAAAAGGGGTGCCAACGCTTATTCAGGAGCAAAACTCTTATGCGGGTATTACCAACAAGTGGTTGAGTAAAAAAGCAAGAAAAATTTGTGTTGCTTTTGATGGCATGGATCAGTTTTTTCCTGTCGAAAAAATCATCAAAACCGGAAACCCGGTTAGGCGTCAATCCGTAGATACCGCAGGTAAACAGCAAGAGGCACTTGCGGCGTTTAAGCTGTCGGCAAATAAGAGAACTATACTGGTGACCGGCGGTAGCCTGGGCGCGCGTACACTGAACCACAGCCTGCTGGCCGATTTGGATAAGCTCATTGCTGCTGATGTGCAATTAATCTGGCAAACTGGTAAAGTATACTATAAAGGCATTATTGAAAAGTTGGGCGAAAATTATCATCCCAATATCTGCATACTGGAGTTTTTAAACCGTATGGATCTTGCTTATGCAGCGGCCGACCTTATTATTTCGCGTGCTGGTGCAGGTACTATAGCGGAGTTGTGCATTGTAGGCAAACCAGTAATACTGGTACCATCGCCCAACGTAGCCGAAGATCATCAGACTAAAAATGCCATGGCTTTGGTGCAAACAGATGCAGCATTGTTTGTGGCCGACCGCGATGCCGAGGTGAAACTTATTCCGCAGGCTTTGCAGCTATTACAGGATAATGCCCGCCAACAAACGTTGGGCAAAAATATCAGTAAACTGGCTTTGCCAAACGCCGATGAGGTAATAGCACAACATGTGCTAAGCTTAATTAACGGTAAATAAATTAAAACAGAACAGAAGATTATATAATGTTAGAACTGGGTAACATAAAGCAAGTGTATTTGATTGGAATTGGCGGTATAGGCATGAGTGGCCTGGCCCGTTATTTCAATCATTTGGGCTGTTTAGTATGCGGTTACGACAAAACTTCAACACCATTAACCGATACGTTAGTGCACGAAGGCATCGCTGTTATTTTTGAGGATGATAGTAGTCTGATACCATCAGATTTTACAAAGCCTGACGATGCTACCTTGGTTATCTATACACCGGCTGTTCCTAACAACTCTGTTATTCTTCATTTTTTCAGGCAGGCAAGGTTTGATTTATACAAGCGGTCGCAGGTGTTAGGCATCATTAGCAAAGGTATGTTTACCGTAGCGGTAGCCGGTACACACGGCAAAACCACTACATCCAGCCTTATTGCTCATCTGTTAACCGAAGCAGGCAAAAGCTGCAGTGCATTTTTAGGAGGTATTGCTACTAATTTTGAGAGTAACGTAGTATACGGAAACTCAAATCTTATGGTAGTGGAGGCCGATGAATATGATCGTTCGTTTTTGACATTACACCCAGACATTGCGGTAATTACATCAATGGACGCCGATCATTTGGATATTTACGGCGACCATGAAAATCTGGCCGATTCGTTCAGGATGTTTGCTTCGCAGATTAAAAGCGGAGGGCAGCTGATTGCCAAGCAAGGCTTGCCTTTAAAGCATCAGTTTATCAGCTATACCATTGGTGCAGAAGCAGCTGATGCCGTTGGGCATAACATCAGGGTAGAGAGTGGCAGCTTTTATTTTGATTTTGTAAGTGGTGATATCACTATTACAGATATTAAGCTGGGTTTACCCGGCTTGCATAATATAGAAAATGCCGTAGCTGCTATTCAGGTAGCATTGTACATGAATATTGACACGGAGATTATTAAAGCAGCGCTGGCATCTTTTAAGGGCGTAAAGCGCCGGTTTGAGTATGTGGTAAAAACAGAACGTCATATTTATATTGATGATTATGCACATCATCCCGAAGAGTTAAAAGCCTGCATTAGTTCGGTAAAACGGCTTTATCCTAACGTTAAGTTAACGGCAGTTTTTCAGCCGCATTTATATACCCGTACACGCGACTTTGCCGACGGTTTTGCCGAGGCCCTGGATATGGCCGACGAGTTGCTGATGCTGGATGTTTATCCGGCCCGCGAATTGCCCATTGCCGGCATTGATGCGAGCACTATATTAGATAAAATGCAGTTGCAACAAAAACAGTTTTTAGGAAAAGCAGAAGTAGTAGCTTATGTAAGGCAGCAGCGGCCTCAATTATTGTTAACAGTAGGTGCAGGAGATATTGATCAGTTGGTTGAACCATTAAAACGAGCTTTAGAAGATGTGGCGTAACATAGCTTGGAAAAAAGTTGCTATAGGTTTTGGCTGGCTCGCAAGCCTGGCTGGCTTAGCGGTGCTCATGAGCTTCATTGAACTTAAAAAAGCCGGCGTAGTATGTACAGGTGTTAAAGTTTATATACCCGGCAACGAATATTTTATTGACCGAAAAGAGGTTGACCGCATTTTGCAGCTAAGCAGCTACTCTTTGGTGGGCCGCAAAATGGAAGGTATTAATATTCATAACCTTGAAAAAAAGCTGCAGGCTAATCCTTACATCGCATCGGCTAAGGTTTATGCTGATATGGATGGTTTAATTAGGGTCGAAATTACGCAACGTCATCCGGTACTTAGAGTAATGAACCGTTTTGATCAGGATTTTTATGTTGATGAACACGGCTTTAAAATACCATTGTCGCAAAACTTTACCGCACCTGTGCTGGCGGCCAACGGTTACATTGATGAGCTTTTTGCCAATCGTATTGACACCTTGCATACCGGTTTAGCTAAAGAGATTTTTAAAACGGTACAGTTTATAAAAAAAGATACGTTGTGGAACGCACAGATCGGGCAGATATATGTTAATGAAGCGCACGAAATAGAGTTAGTACCGCGTGTTGGTAATCACAAAATACTGTTAGGTAACGCCGACTCGCTGAGTACCAAATTTCATAACCTAGAGATATTTTATAAACAAGCCTTGCCTCAGGTAGGTTGGGACAAATACCGGATGATTAACATCAAGTATGCCAACCAGGTGGTAGGAATAAAAACAGATAGTGTGATGGCCGATAGTGCAGCTAAACGCCGGATAGCAACTATTAAAAAAGATACAGCAATAATTAAACAAAACTCAATAAAAGATACAACATCCCAATTATAAGTTATTTATGGAAAAGAGCATATCGCAAGAAAAGAGTTCGCCTATCGTAGTAGGACTCGACATTGGTACAACAAAGATTTGCGTAATTGTAGGCCGCAGAAGCAAGAATGGAAAGATAGAGGTACTTGGAATTGGTAAGGCCGAGTCGGCAGGCGTTACCCGTGGGATGGTATCAAACATTGACAAAACAGTACAAGGTATAAATCAGGCAGTTGACGTAGCCGGTTCACAATCAAACGTTGAGATACGTATAGTAAACGTGGGTATTGCCGGTCAGCATATTAAGAGCTTACAGCACCGCGGTTTAATTACCCGCCGTGATTTAAACTCTGAGATTGGCCGCAAGGATATTGATAAACTGATTGAGGATATGTATAACCTGGTGATGCCGCCGGGAGAGGAGATTATTCATGTATTACCGCAGGAGTTTACGGTAGATAACGAGCCTGGAATCAAAGATCCGATTGGGATGTCGGGGGTAAGGCTTGAAGCTAATTTCCATATTATATCAGGTCAGGTTACTGCAATCAAAAATATCGTGAAGTGTGTAGCTAAGGCCGAGCTGGAAAGCCAGGAACTGATTCTGGAGCCATTAGCTTCGTCTGAGTCTGTACTAAGCGAAGAAGAGAAAGAAGCTGGTGTTGTGTTGGTAGATATTGGTGGTGGTACAACCGACGTGGCTATTTTTCATGAGGGTATCATCCGTCATACCGCTGTAATTCCGTTTGGTGGTAACAGCATCACCGAAGACATCCGCGAAGGATGCTCGGTAATGCGCAATATTGCCGAACAGTTAAAAGTAAGATTTGGCTCGGCACTGGCTGACGAGAATAAGGAGAACGAGATTGTATGTGTACCTGGTTTACGTGGCCGCGAAGCCAAAGAAATTTCGGTAAAAAACCTGGCCTACATTATTCAAGCCCGTATTGAGGAAATTATTGAACACGTTTACTACGAAATCAAATCATCCGGATACGAGAAAAAATTGATTGCTGGTATAGTAATCACCGGTGGTGGTGCTCAGTTAAAACATTTAACTCAGTTAGTGGAGTATGTTACCGGGTTAGATTGCCGTATTGGCTACCCCAACGAGCATCTGGCTAAAAATGAGGTACTGCCAAAAGCTACTTATGAAGAATTGCAGAGCCCAACTTTTGCTACAGGTATAGGCTTGTTAATTAAGGGTATTCAAAAAATGGAATACAATAACCAAACGCTAAATCAGTCGGAACCCAAAGCACAAAAGGCCAAATATACCGACGAGCGTAAGTTTGGATTATTAGGCAAAATCTTAGAAACCGGCAAAAAATTTATTAAAGACGATATCAAAGACGAAGACTTTTTAAAGTAGTAGTAATTGATCAAATCAAAATATAATTAGAAAACGGTAGAGGCAATATTTACTAATAAGATAAGTTTTAAAACAAAACATTAAAGGAAATAGCGGGCTGAAAAATGTTAATTTTTCTAAAAATATTCCCTTAAAAAAGTCTTATTATTACATACTAAAATAAAAAGTATCCATCGATTCACATATCCCTGAAAATAAGTATCATGCAGTTTGAGATGTTAAAAGAAAAGTCGTCGATCATCAAAGTAGTTGGTGTTGGCGGCGGTGGCGGTAACGCGGTGAACCATATGTACAAGCAAGGTATAACCGGGGTTGACTTCATTATTTGCAACACAGATGCGCAGGCACTCGAGTTAAGCCCTATACCTAATAAGGTACAATTAGGCGCCAGCTTAACCGAAGGGATGGGAGCTGGTTCGATACCCGAGGTTGGTAAAAACTCGGCAATCGAAAATATCGAGGATGTGAAACAAATGCTGGGCAGCAACACCAAAATGTTGTTTATTACTGCTGGTATGGGTGGTGGTACCGGTACAGGTGCAAGCCCTATTATTGCCAAAGCAGCCCGCGAAATGGATATCTTGACTGTAGGTATTGTAACTACTCCTTTTTCTTTTGAAGGCAAGCGCCGTAAAATGCAGGCCGAAGAAGGTTTAGAGGAACTGAAAAAGTATGTGGATTCTTTTCTGGTAATTTCTAATGATAAAATGCGTCAGATCTTTGGTAACCTTACCTTAGGTTCAGCATTTGCTCAGGCCGATGATATTTTAACTACTGCAGCAAAAGGGATAGCTGAAATTATTACTCATCCGGGCTATATCAACGTCGACTTTAAAGACGTTCGTACCGTGATGAAAGATAGTGGTGTAGCCATCATGGGTAGCTATTCTGCCGATGGTGACAACCGTGCTTCGCGTGCGGTAGAAGGCGCACTGTCTTCTCCGTTATTGAAAGATAACCAAATTGAAGGTGCCCGTTACATCCTGTTAAACATCAGTTCGGGCAGCGACCAGGAGGTTACTATGGATGAAGTAAGCATCATTACTGATTACATTCAGGAAGAAGCCGGCTTAGCTGCCGACCTGATCTGGGGTAACTGTATCGACGAATCTTTGGGTAACAAGATATCGGTAACCATTATAGCTACAGGTTTCCAAACTAAAGATGAGCGCGAGAAGGAAGTTAGCAATAAGAAAGTTGTTTCTATGCTGATGCCCGAAAATACACCATTAGTAAAACCGGTTAATGAATTTATCAAACCATCGGTTAAAGAAGAGCCTGCGGCTAAGGTGGTAACCTCACAGCAAAAGCAAAATGGCTTATTCGATTTGCTGGCCCATGGCGAGCAAGAAGCTAAGGTGGTGCGTCATAACCTGATGGATGAGGAGCCGGAAACAGCTTCTGAATCAGAACCTGACGATTTGGTTTATAAGGTTACTGATAGCGTAATGAATTTTGAGCCTGTTAACGAACCTGCACCTGTACAACAGCCTCAGCCACAACCTGAGCCTGTAAGTGCCGACGAAAGCAAGACTAACGAATCTATTGAGGAGCAGTTACGCAAATCGCGTGAACGCATTATGCGTTTAAAAGATCTGAGCATGAAATTGCGTAACGGCAACATCCAGGAACTGGAAAACGTACCTGCTTACAAGCGTAAAGAAATTTCGTTACAACAGACTCCAGCATCTAACGAAAGCCAGATTTCAAAGTTTTCATTGTCCGAAAACGATGGTAATCCAGAGATCCGAAAAAACAATTCGTTTCTGCACGATAACGTAGACTAATTGTAAAATATTGATAAAAAGGGTTTTGTGTAAATATGCACAAAGCCCTTTTTTCGTTATAAGCTATTATAAAAAGTTATAACCATTGTTTGCCTTTTTATATTCTGTTATATTTGTACGGATATTATAGATTAAGATTACATTGGATTTATTTGACAAAATATCAAAGAACCTTGGTGGCCCCATCGGTCAGCACCAAAAATGGTCACATGGTTATTTTTCATTTCCAAAGCTGGAAGGGGAGATATCTGCACATATGATGTTTAATGGCAAAGAACATTTAGTTTGGAGCCTTAATAACTATTTAGGATTAGCCAATCATCCCGAGGTGCGCCAAGCCGATGCGCAAGCCGCTGCTGATTATGGGATGGCATACCCTATGGGTGCCCGCATGATGTCGGGTAATACCAAGCAGCACGAAGCTTTGGAGAAAGGCCTGGCTGAGTTTGTGGGTATGGAAGATGCTTTTCTGCTAAATTACGGTTACCAGGGTATGGTATCAATTGTTGATACACTGGTTGACCGTAACGATGTAATTGTTTATGATGCCGAGTCTCATGCCTGTATTATTGATGGCGTGCGCCTGCACATGGGTAAGCGTTTTGTTTACCAGCATAATGACATGGCCAGTTTTGAAAAACAACTGGAGCGGGCTACCAAGCTTACTGACCAAAGTGGTGGTGGCATCCTGGTAATTACTGAAGGTGTTTTTGGTATGTCGGGTGCACAAGGTAAACTGAAAGAGATTGTAGCGCTTAAACAAAAATATAACTTCCGCTTGTTGATTGATGATGCTCATGGCTTTGGTACTATGGGTAAAACCGGTGCTGGCACGCACGAAGAGCAGGATTGTATTGAGGATATTGATGTATACTTTGGTACGTTTGCAAAATCAATGGCGGGCATAGGTGCGTTTGTTGCAGCTAAAAAAGATATTGTTGCCTTTTTACGTTATAATATGCGTTCTCAAACATTTGCAAAGGCTTTGCCTATGCCAATGGTAATTGGTTTGCAAAAACGTTTTGAATTGCTTAAATCAAAACCCGAACTGCGTGAAAAGCTCTGGACTGTTGCCCGCACTTTGCAAAACGGCTTAAGGGAACGTGGATTTGATATTGGTATCACTAATACCATGGTAACTCCTGTATTTTTAAAAGGAGATTTGTTTGAGGCTACCAGCCTTACCCGCGACTTGCGTGAAAACTATGGTATCTTCTGTTCGATCGTGGTATATCCGGTAATCCCGAAAGGGTTAATCATTTTGCGATTAATTCCAACTGCTACACACAGCCTGGAAGATGTTCAACGTACACTGGATGCTTACAGTGAAGTAGCCCTGAAGCTAAAAGAGGGTTACTACAAAGAAGATAAAGCAGCAGTTTTAGCTTAATTACATATCAGGATCTGCCTAAAACAAAAAATCTTCTGTACTTAAGTACAGAAGATTTTTTGTTTTAAGTACATATGCTTTGGGCATTTTTGGTGTGTCGAGAGACCCTAATTTATACTCAATCATCGTAAAAAAGCAATTTTACAATATTGGGCCATGGTAACCGGTACTAAAATAAATGAGCATTTGTTAACAAACTTTAATTAATTGACTGCAAATGCTGTTATTATTTAATTAAAGTAAGTACTTACGTTATAAAGTGCCAAATTAGCCTCTAAACGCACTTTTTACCTAACAAATTTTTTTTTATTTGAAAAAACGCTTTAGATTAGCCTGAATTAAAACAATAAACCTCAGTTTTTTAAAAGGAGTATTTACAATGGAAAAATTTACACAAGTAAAGGAACTTATTGCATCTTTAGAAGGTGACGCCGACAAATTCTACAACAAAGGCAACAGTGCTGCAGGTACTCGTGTAC
Source organism: Mucilaginibacter sp. CSA2-8R (assembly GCF_038806765.1). Classification (NCBI taxonomy): domain Bacteria; kingdom Pseudomonadati; phylum Bacteroidota; class Sphingobacteriia; order Sphingobacteriales; family Sphingobacteriaceae; genus Mucilaginibacter; species Mucilaginibacter sp. CSA2-8R. Next base: position 824,911 of record NZ_CP152389.1, read on the forward strand.
GTAAAGGTATGCAAGACCTGAAAAATCTAGCACAAGCTATTCGTTTAGAAGTTCAGGAGTCTAAAAACAAAGAAGAAAAATAAGCGGTAATCTTTACTTAGTAATGCTATAAAAAAAGCCAGTATGCAAATACCGGCTTTTTTTATGTTGTAAAAATTATACTTATTTATTCAGCACGTTTTTCCAGCTCACCAAATTGCCTATAATTTTTTCTAACTGGTCGGCAGGTACACGCTCTTGTGCCATGGTATCACGATGGCGGATGGTAACAGTATTATCCTCCAGTGTTTGATGGTCTACTGTAATACAGAAAGGTGTGCCAATGGCATCCTGGCGGCGGTAACGTTTGCCAATAGCATCTTTTTCTTCGTATTGTAAATTAAAATCTGCTTTTAAGCTATCCATAATTTCGCGGGCTTTTTCGGGTAGGCCGTCTTTCTTAGTAAGCGGAAAGATGGCAGCCTTTACCGGTGCCAGGCAAGGGTGCAGGCGTAATACCGTACGGCTGTCTTGCTTCTCTGCAGTACTTAAATCTTCTTCCTCGAAGGCATTAATCAGCGTTAATAAAAACATCCGGTCTAAACCTATTGAGGTTTCAATAACGTAAGGGATGTAGTTACCGTAAGGTTTGTTAGTGTCCGGATCAACCTCGGGGTCAAAATACTGCATTTTTTTACCCGAAAATTCTTGGTGCTGGCTCAGGTCAAAGTTGGTACGGCTATGTATACCTTCAACTTCTTTAAATCCGAACGGAAATTCAAATTCAATATCATAAGCGGCATCTGCATAATGAGCCAGTTTAGCATGTTCGTGGTAACGGTATTTTTCGGGAGCGGTACCCAAAGCCAGGTGCCACTTTAAGCGGGCTTCTTTCCATTTATCAAACCACTCGCGCTGTGTGCCAGGTCTTACAAAAAACTGCATTTCCATTTGTTCAAACTCGCGCATGCGGATAATAAACTGCCGTGCAATAACCTCATTACGGAAAGCCTTACCTATTTGGGCAATACCAAACGGAATTTTCATCCGGCCTGATTTCTGCACGTTCAGGTAATTTACAAATATACCTTGCGCAGTTTCGGGGCGCAGGTAAATTTTGTCGGCATCATCAGCTACGGCCCCCATTTGGGTGCTAAACATAAGGTTAAATTGGCGTACCTCGGTCCAGTTGCGGGTACCACTAATAGGACAGGCAATTTCGTGCTCCACAATCAAATCGCGCAAGCGGTTTAGGTCGTCAGCATTCAACGCATTGTTCAGTTCCAGTTGCAACTGTTCTGCCTTATCCGTTTTGCCATCTTTATCGTAACGGGCTATCCTGTCTTCCAATAATTGGTCGGCGCGGTAGCGTTTTTTCGAATCCTTGTTGTCAATCATCGGGTCATTAAAACCTCCCACGTGACCGCTGGCTTCCCAAATTCTGGGGTGCATAAATATGGCCGAGTCAATACCCACGATGTTATCGTTTAACTGCACCATACTTTTCCACCAGTAGGCTTTCAGGTTATTTTTCAGCTCTGCGCCGTTTTGGCCGTAGTCATAAACAGCACTTAAACCATCATAAATTTCGCTGGAAGGGAATACAAAACCATACTCCTTGGCATGGGCAATTACATTCTTAAACAGTTCGTCGGTATTTTTACTCATAACGAGTCAAAGATATGCATAGTCTATATTTTTAGTAGATACAAAAACAGCGTTATTAAAAAATACTACTGAATAAATATTGTGTAAACCATAGTGCAGGCCAATATCAGTGTTTACTGCCCTTTAACATGACATTGATTTTAAGTTCTATTAACTAATTTTGCCGCCATGATTGAACAGCAAATCAAGGACGCTATACGCGATGTTCCAGATTTTCCGAAACCCGGAATTGTATTTAAAGATATCACCACCATACTTAAAGACCCTGCACTTTGCCAGTTGATTGTAGACGAATTTGTAATGCACTTGCAGGGTTTACAGATAGATGCGGTGGCGGGTGTGGAGAGCCGCGGCTTTTTGTTTGGTGTGCAGCTGGCCGGTAAGTTGGGTGTACCTTTTATCCCTATCCGCAAGGCCGGTAAGCTCCCCTACAAAGTTCATCAAAAAGAGTACGACCTGGAGTACGGATCGGCAACCATCGAAATGCATGCCGACGCTTTTGAGCCCGGCCAGTGCATATTAATACACGATGACCTGCTGGCAACCGGCGGAACAGTAACGGCGGCCAGTGAACTCATTACCGATATGGGCGGCGTTGTAGCTGGTTTTTCGTTTATTGTTGGCCTGAATTTTTTAAACGGGAAAGAGAAAATTGCGCCCTTAAGCAATAGGATTGTTGTGCTGGCAGAATACTAACCTGCTAACAAATAGCAGATATTCCGTGTGCTGATTAACTATAAAAACGGCTTTGAAGGATGGCTGAAATCCTGAATCAGGATGCGGCATGATAGCGCTTTGGCTGATTATGTATTATAATCGTGGCGTTACGGTTGCCATAAAGGCAATTTTAGCCAGCAATTAATGACAAGTTTATTTAAACAATACTTAAATAAACTTGTCATTATAAAATTCAGCAAAATATAATAATTCAGCACATCAATTGCAAATTTAACCGTGTAAGTTACGTCTTATATTGTTAGTTTTGTACCGTTTTACAGATTGGTATTCAGATGGATCGTTTAACTTACGTCAATAGCGGAAACGCTGCCTATATAGATTCCTTGTACGAAGCATATAAACAAGACCCCGAATCGGTTGATTACGGATGGCAAAAGTTTTTTGAAGGCTTCGATTTCGGTCAAGGATCTGCACCCAAAGCTGCTGCTGCAACAGATGCTGCCGGCGCACCCGAGCATGTTTTAAAAGAAATAAACGTGCTTAACATGATAAACGGTTACCGCAGCCGCGGCCACTTGTTTACCAAAACCAACCCCGTACGCGACCGCCGCAAGTATTACCCCGGTAAAGAGTTAGAAACTTTTGGTTTAAGCGATGCCGACCTTGACACTGTATTTAATGCTGGTGTCGAATTAGGTTTAGGCCCTGCAAAACTGCGCGATATCCGCCAGTTACTGGAAGATACTTATTGCCAGGCTATAGGTGCGGAGTATAAATACATCCGCAACCCAATAAAAACCAAATGGTTTGAAGAGCGGATGGAAAGTAAACGTAATAAACCATCGTTTACTGGCGAAGAGAAAAAACGCATCCTTAAAAAGCTGAACGAAGCCGTAGGCTTTGAAAACTTTTTAGGTACTAAATTTTTAGGTCAGAAACGTTTTTCGCTCGAAGGTGCCGAGGCTTTGATTCCGGCTTTAGATTCGGTAATCGAAAAAGGAGCTGAGTTAGGGATCGAAGAATTTACCATTGGTATGGCTCACCGCGGCCGCTTAAATGTTTTGGCCAATATTATGGGCAAAACCTATAAAGAGATTTTTGGTGAGTTTGAAGGTAAAAATTACGATCTGGAATCGACATTTGGTGGCGACGTTAAATACCACTTAGGTTTTTCAACAGATATTGCTACTTCAAACGGTAAAAAGATTCACTTAAGCCTTTGTCCAAACCCATCGCACCTTGAAGCCGTTGACCCTGTGGTTGAAGGCATTACCCGTGCCAAAATTGATAGCAAGTACAACAGCGACCACGATAAAATTGCACCAATATTAATACATGGTGATGCTTCTGTAGCAGGCCAGGGTATTATTTATGAGGTATTGCAAATGGAAAAGCTGGACGGTTATAAAACCGGTGGTACAGTGCATTTGGTAATTAACAACCAAATTGGATTTACTACTAACTACAAAGATGCCCGTTCGAGCACCTACTGTACCGATATCGCTAAAACGGTACTGTCGCCGGTGTTCCACGTAAATGGTGATGATGCCGAGGCTTTGGTATACACTATTAACCTGGCTATGGAGTATCGTCAGGAGTTTAACGAGGACGTTTTTATAGATATTTTGTGTTACCGTCGTTACGGTCACAACGAGTCTGACGAGCCTAAGTTTACGCAGCCGGTGTTATACAAAGCCATTGAGGCCCACGCTAACCCGCGCGAAATTTATTATCAGAAATTACTGGCCGAAGGCAGCATCAGTGCTGACGAAGCTAAGGAGATGGAAAAATCTTTCCGCGACCTGCTGCAAAAGCAACTGGACGAAACTAAAGCCGAAGCCCGTGTTGAGGGCGGTAACCAGATGTTTGCCGGTTCATGGCAGGGATTGCACTTACCAACCAAAGCCGAGGTGTATGCTACTTCGGATACTGCAATAAGCGAAGGAGAGTTATTAGAGCTTGGAAAAAAACTGACTGATCTGCCATCTGACAAGCAGTTCTTCAAAAAAATTGAGAAACTGTTTGACGATCGTCGTAAGATGGTTAACGAAACCAAGACATTTGACTGGGCAATGGGCGAGTTACTTGCTTATGCTTCGTTACTTAAAGAAGGCCACACTGTGCGCCTGAGTGGTGAAGACGTTAAGCGTGGTACTTTCTCGCATCGCCATGCCGTAGTAACCTTGCCGGATACTGACGAAGAGTATACCCCAATGAATACCTTGGGTACCGATGCTAAATTTTACATCTATAACTCTTTACTGTCTGAGTATGGTGTGTTAGGGTATGAATATGGTTATGCCCTGGCTAACCCTAATGCCTTAACTATTTGGGAAGCACAATTTGGTGACTTTGTAAACGGTGCGCAAATTATTGTTGACCAGTACCTTGTAAGTGCTGAAACCAAATGGCAACGCGGTAATGGTTTAGTAATGTTGCTGCCGCACGGTTATGAAGGTCAGGGCCCTGAGCACTCATCAGCACGTATTGAGCGTTTTATGGAGCTTTGTGCTGATAATAATATTCAGGTAGCCAACTGTACTACGCCGGCTAACTTCTTCCATATATTACGTCGACAGCTGCATCGTGATTTCCGTAAGCCTTTAGTGGTGTTTTCACCAAAAAGCTTACTACGTCATCCGGCTTGCGTATCAAAATTAGAAGACTTTACCCAAGGTAAATTTGAGGAAGTAATTGATGATGCTTATGCACAGGATGCTGCAAGAGTAACCCGTGTGCTTTTCTGTAGCGGTAAAATTTACTATGAATTACTGGAGAAACAGCAAGCAGACAAACGTACTGATATAGCTATTGTACGTGTTGAGCAGCTTTACCCAACTCCGGTGTTGGAAATGGAAGCAATTAAAGCGAAATATTCTAATGCCAGTGACTTTGTTTGGGTACAAGAAGAACCAGAAAACATGGGTGCATGGCCGTTTATGCTGCGCAAATTCCGCAAGAGCGAGTTGCAGTTAGATGTAATTTCGCGTAAAGAAGCTGCCAGCACTGCCACAGGTTATGCTAAACAACATGCTAAACAACAGTTGTACATCATCAGCAAAGCATTTGAAGCGCCAGTAAGCGAAGGTCAAAAAGAAAATGTAAAACAAACAGCCAAAAAAATGGCTGAAACAAACGCAGACTAACTGGTAACAGCTTAATATTAGCCAGAGTAAAATATACAAGTGCCTTAAAGCACTGTTATTTTACTCTGGCTGCGTAATTATCTGTATATCCAAAAATAATACAACTTAAAACACAATATGAGTTTAGAGATCAAAGTTCCGCCGGTGGGCGAGTCAATCACTGAGGTTACCTTGTCGCGCTGGATTAAAAAAGACGGCGATGCAGTTGAAATGGACGAAGTAATTGCTGAATTGGAGTCAGACAAAGCTACGTTTGAACTAACTGCCGAAAGTGCCGGAACTTTAAAAACGGTAGCTGCCGAAGGCGATACATTGCCTATTGGCGCTGTTGTAGCCAATATTGAAGGCGAGGGTGCTAAAGCTACCGCGCCGATTAATAAGAGTGCGGCCGCTGCTGCCGACGAAAGTGCCCCAGGTCAGCGCACCGATCGTCCGGAATCAGCTCCGGCTGCTGCGCCTGCTGCCGAAAGTAAAACTATTGAAATTAAAGTTCCGCCGGTAGGCGAGTCTATCACCGAAGTAACCTTATCGCGCTGGATCAAAAAAGACGGTGAGCAGGTTGAAATGGACGAAGCCATTGCTGAACTGGAATCTGATAAAGCCACGTTTGAGTTAACTGCCGAGAGCGCAGGTACCTTAAAAACCATGGCTGCCGAAGGTGATGTGTTGGCTATTGGTGCTGTGGTATGTGCAATTACCGGTGGTGGTGCCGCTCCGGCTGCAGCCCCTGCTAATAATCAGCCTGCTGCTTCACAACCTGCTGCTCAGTCTGCACCTGCTGCTGCACAAGGCAGTTATGCTGCTGGTACACCATCACCTGCTGCCGGTAAAATACTGGCCGAAAAAGGCGTTAGTACAGAGAGTGTAAACGGTACCGGCGTAGGTGGCCGTATCACTAAAGAAGATGCCCTGAATGCACAGAAACCTGCCGCCGCATCTTCATCTGCACCAAAAGTAACTCCGCAAACAGCTCAAACGCAACCTGCTGCAGTTACCACCGGAACCCGTGCCGAGCGTCGCGAAAAGATGACTTCGTTACGTAAAACCGTAGCTAAACGCCTGGTGGCCGTTAAAAACGAAACTGCCATGTTAACTACCTTTAATGAGGTAGATATGCAGCCAATCATGGACCTGCGTGGTAAATACAAAGATAAATTTAAAGAAAAACACGGTGTTGGCTTAGGCTTTATGTCGTTTTTCACCAAAGCAGTTTGTGTTGCTTTGCAAGAGTGGCCTGCTGTAGGAGCCCGTATTGATGGTGAAGAAGTTGTTTATAGCAATTTTGCCGATATCTCTATCGCAGTATCAGCGCCTAAAGGTTTAGTTGTTCCTATCATCCGTAACGCGGATGCGATGAGCCTGGCCGAGATTGAGAAGGCTGTAGTTACCCTGGCCGGTAAAGCCCGCGAAAATAAATTGACTATTGAGGATATGACCGGCGGTACCTTTACCATCACTAATGGTGGTGTGTTCGGTTCCATGTTGTCAACCCCGATTATCAACGCACCGCAATCGGCTATCTTAGGTATGCACAATATCATTGAGCGCCCTATAGCGTTAAATGGTCAGGTAGTAATTCGCCCAATGATGTACCTTGCCCTATCATACGATCACCGTATTGTTGACGGCCGTGAGTCGGTGAGTTTCCTGGTACGTGTTAAACAATTGCTGGAAGACCCTGCACGTTTGCTGTTAGGTGTTTAAGTTGATCTTCCTTTTATAAAACAAAATGCCCGGCATATCGTCGGGCATTTTGCTTTTATAAAGTATTTAATAAAGCACCAGCTTTAACTTAGCGGGATGCTAAACGGTCTGAATCTTGTTTAGTGAAGGTGTACGTAATAACACGCGTAAAGTGATCACCTGCCGGGCCATCCGCTATTTTAATTTGGCCGGCGTAACCCTCATAGCCGCTAAGCAGGCGCACGGTAATCAGGCTTTTTATTCCGTTTTGTTCCACTTCATAAAAATGGTCGGCAAAACTGTCTATATCGGGTTGCGCTGTTACCTTATCAACCTTGTATATGTTCTTGGTTTTGTAATTATCCGTGTAGTAAAGTATAGAATCTTTAAATACATGCAATGCTATTGCTTGCTGTGGTAGGTTTACCCAATCACGCGTGATGTCAAGCTTTTGCGTTTCGTTATTCCAGGCTTCTGTGCGCATGGAGGTGCACAAAAAATAACCTTTTTCAATAGCTTGGGCACTGCAAAGGCTGTTTAGGCCATACACTAAAAACAAGGTGATTAAAAGTCTCATAGCATGATATGTTAAGCAAGTCGTTTAAAGTTCGATATTTTTACTCTAAATAATGCATAGTGCCTAAAAATGAGTTATATGTCGTAAAGATGTCGTTAAAAATTCGCAACTTATAAATGCAATCTTGCTATACATTTGAAGCAAAAACCTAAATTTATGAAAAGCACTTACCTTGCTAATCAGGTCAAAATATTACGTTCCGAAAAAGGGTATTCACAAGAATATCTGGCCGAACAAACAAAGCTTAGTTTACGAACTATTCAACGGATTGAAGGCGGACAAACTGAACCGCATGGCGACACACTCCAACGGTTGGCCATCTGTTTAGGTGTTGATGTAACAGATTTGCTTGAGCAGCAGACAAAACTGCCAGATGCATTACCCGAAAATAAATCATATCTTATATTGCTGCATTTATCTGCATTAAGCTTCCTGTTCTTCCCATTATTAGGTGTAGTAATTCCGCTTGTTTTGTGGATGCTTAAGCGTGATCAAATTAGCGGTATGGCTAAAATAGGCAAAAAGGTATTGAATTTTCAAATCACATGGCTCATCATGATCGCGTTGTATTACGGATACATTTTTTGCACTTTTTTAAATATAAGAGTACCGTTTCTTTCATCATTAGGTTTTAACGTAGAAGTCTCTTTACTACTAATAATCGCTCTTTATCTCTATAATATTATTTTGGTAGTGATCAATGCAATTTTAGAGTTTAATAACAAGCGCCTCTTTACATACCGGCATTTAGGCTTTTACGTTAACGGAATAGTTTATGGCATCAGTTACCTAAACTTCTTTTTTGATAACTCGTTGCCCCGTAATAAATACCCAGGCCCAGCAAAAAGACACCCAGGCAAACCAGTGTAGCTTTGGGGCTGGCGGCAAAAATACTGAAGGTAACAAACCAGTATACAGCAATAAAAAACAGCGGAACCAGCGGGTACCACTTAATGGTATAGATGCCGCTGTTGTTCAATTCTTTAGTGCGCTTGCGTAAAATAAAAATAGCCATGGCAGCAACGCTCATGCCTATGCATTCAAAAAACATAGCGTAGTTAAGCACTTCGCCAAACGAACTGACCACCAATAGTATCAATATTACGCTGAATACAAAAAAGCTCATACCAAACTCCTGTACCTGTGTGCGCTCATTAATGCGCTTAAAAATCGGGGGTAGTACGCCGTCATCGGCCATGGCATAGTATACCCTGGGTACCGACATAATATTTACGTTAACATAAGCCAGTACCGAAATAAACATAAGTACGGAGGTAATCTTCGATCCAACTTCGCCAAATACCACCGAGGCCATTTTAGCGGCAAGTCCGGTGTTTTGCTGCAGGCCGCCCATGCCTAATACCTTGTAATAAGCAAAGTTGATGGCCATGTAAACCACAATTACAATGGCTATCCCCATAAATATGCCTTTAGGTATATTACGTTTAGCCTCTACCACATCGCCGCCAAAATTGATGGTTTGCTGGTAGCCCGTAAATGTAAAAAAAACCGCTACTAAGCCTAATCCAAAAGCTGCCACCGGGTTACCAGAAGCCATAACTACGCCTTTTTCTATTACAGTGCTGCCATCACTCCTGAAAATAGCCAGGCAGAGCACCACAATCATGGCTACTTTAAACAGCGTGAGCAGGTTTTGCATCCTGGCACTCATTTTTATACCCCAAAAGTTAACCAGGTAAACAATAAGTACCAATCCTGTCGTTGTAAGCTTGGTGCCTAACGTAGTTTGTAAACTCGGGGGAAGTAAAATGGGATTCAGGTATTCGGCACCGATCAGTGCAACAGCCGCTACTGAGGCCGTAGTGGCAATAACCGATCCCCAATTAATCATAAAGGCAAAAGCCGGATGATAACAGTAAGAAAATAATTTATAAAAGCCGCCTGTGTTAGGGTATCGGGCACCTATTTCGGCAAAGGTGAGGGCCCCGCATAAGGTTACCAGGCCGCCTACTATCCAGGCCGTAAAAAAGAGCGTTGGGCTGCCTGTGCGCAGTGCTACCTCTCCCGGCGATTTAAAGATACCCGTGCCTATAATCAGGCTGATTACGATCATGGTTAGGTCGAAACGAGTGAGTTTGGGTTTGATAGGCATTAACGAAGCGGCTGTTTTTTACAGGTTTAATATTTTACATTTGCAGAGTTTGCACTCAATACACGGTTAATATAAATAAAAAGGGTTACCCGTATACCAGGTCATGAATATTATTAAGCAAGTAGGTAAAAGTAGTTTAATTATAGCCTATATAATTTGTTTACTGCCGGCGTTGGTTACAGGGCAGCCTCGCCGTCATAAACGGACACAAACAGGCAATGAGGGACGGCCAACTCAGCTGCGCTCTTTTATAAAGCAAGCCGAAGAAGCGGGTATTGATTTTACTTTCCCGCCAGTACTTAAAGAGGTGACGGCGATAAGCAATGAAAACCTCTCTTTTGATTATGCCATGGCCATGCCTGGTCAAAATTTTGAAATTTGGCTGCAGGTACGGTCGCTTAAACAAAATTGGACAAGCTATGAGCAGGTAAAAAATATTACCGGTAAAATGCTGGCCAACCCCGATTCGTCTTACATTGGTGCTATCAAAGCCAATGCCTGCGTGCTAAGTGATGACGACCGGTACACCATCCGCTCGCTTAAACCAGAATTGCTGGAGGCTTATAATGCCGATGCTGGTAAAAGCTGTTTGGTTAGCCTGGCCGATTTACCCGAAACCAAAGGCTTTAAATATGCTTTACTCATTGCCCTGCAAAAAGATCATACAGGGTATTTATTAGCGGTATGCCTAACTAATGATAAGGGCCCCGATTTTTTCAGAAGCCTCAGCAAAGTGCGCGAGTGTATCAAATTCAGGTAAGGTAAAGGTTGAGCCTTGCCAATTTTTTTAGTATATTTGAAAGGGTTTTAGCGCCTTTTTAACATCATTTTGGGTTAAAAGGCTATGGTATTGATTCCTATTAATTTAATATGGCAGAAGTTAATTATAGTGAAGATAGTATCCGCTCGCTCGATTGGAAAGAACACATCCGATTGCGTCCGGGTATGTACATCGGTAAGCTGGGCGATGGTTCTGCTTACGATGATGGTATATATGTGCTGTTAAAAGAAATCATTGATAACTCTATTGATGAGTTTGTGATGGGTGCCGGTCGTACCATCGACGTAACTATGAGCGACCATAAAGTAAATGTTCGCGATTATGGGCGTGGTATTCCGTTAGGTAAAGTGATTGATTGTGTGTCAAAGATTAATACCGGCGGTAAGTACGACAGCAAGGCTTTCCAAAAATCAGTAGGTTTAAACGGGGTGGGTACCAAAGCCGTAAACGCTTTGTCTACATCGTTTACCGTGCAATCTTACCGCGACGGGCGTACCAAGATAGCCGAATTTACCAAAGGCGAACTGCTGCGTGATGAAGCTGAGAAAGAAACCAGCCAGCGCAATGGCACGGCCATCAACTTTTTTCCGGATGAAACCATTTTTCGCAACTACCGCTTCATCCCGGAGTTTGTGCAGAACATGATTTGGAACTACGTGTTCCTGAATGCCGGTTTAACTATCAACTTTAACGGGCAAAAATTCTTTTCGCAAAATGGCCTGCGCGATTTGTTAGAGCGCAACACCGATGCCGAAGCTTTACGTTATCCCATTATTCACCTGAGAGGTGAGGATATTGAAATAGCTATGACGCACGGCCAGCAATACGGCGAGGAGTACTACTCGTTCGTCAATGGTCAGCATACTACGCAGGGTGGTACGCATCAAGCCGCTTTCAGAGAGGCGGTGGTTAAAACTGTACGTGAGTTTTATAAAAAAGAGTTTGATGCTTCAGACGTTCGCTCGTCTATTGTGGCTGCTATTGCCATCAAAGTGCAGGAACCAGTCTTTGAGTCGCAAACCAAAACCAAGTTAGGTTCACAAAACGTTGGGCCTGATGGGCCAACTGTTCGTGGCTTCATCAATGATTTTGTAAAGAACGAACTGGATAATTACCTGCATAAAAATCCGGCAGCTGCTGATGCCCTGCTCAAGCGCATACTGCAGTCAGAGCGTGAGCGTAAGGATATTGCAGGGATCAAAAAGCTGGCTAACGAGCGTGCTAAAAAAGCATCGTTGCACAACCGTAAATTACGCGACTGTAAGGTGCACTTTGACGATACCCATGAGCGTAAGCAAGATACCACCTTGTTTATCACCGAAGGTGACTCGGCCAGCGGGTCGATCACTAAATCGCGTGATGTAGCTACTCAGGCAGTATTTAGCTTAAAGGGTAAACCTTTAAACTGCTTTGGCCTGACTAAAAAAGTGGTTTACGAAAACGAAGAGTTTAACCTGTTGCAACATGCCCTGAATATTGAGGATGGGATTGATGGTCTGCGTTACAATAACATTGTAATTGCTACTGATGCCGACGTAGACGGTATGCACATCCGTTTACTCATCATGACTTTCTTTTTGCAGTTTTTTCCGGATGTGGTAAAAGCCGGTCATGTATCTATTCTGCAAACGCCTTTATTCAGGGTGCGTAATAAAAAAGAAACTATTTACTGTTACAGCGACGAAGAACGCCGCAATGCAATTGCCAAATTAGGCAACAAGCCCGAGATAACCCGCTTTAAAGGTTTGGGTGAGATTTCTCCGGACGAGTTCGGTTTGTTTATTGGCAAGGATATGCGCCTTGACCCGGTGATTTTAAAAGACGCCAACATCAAGGGATTGCTGGAGTATTTTATGGGTAAAAACACGCCTACCCGTCAGCAGCATATTGTGCAAAACTTACGCGTAGAAAAAGACGACGAAACGGTTAATCCTCTGCTGGCTGAGCCAGAAGCTTTAGTAGCTTAGGGAATATAGCTCCTCAAATTTTAAGGGCTTATAAGGTAGTATTTGCTTATTAAAAAAATAAGTGCTATCTTATAAGCCCTTTTTGATTACGCCATAGCCGGGAGGTTATTACACAAGGCTTAATCAGGTAAAAAAAGAAGGCATCTACGTACAACATGATTAACCACGAAATTAAGATAGCATTTGAAGAGTTTAGTGCTGTTGATGAACTAAACAATAATGACCGCACCTTATGCCTCGAAGCCGTAAAGGCACTCAAAGGATCACATTCACCATATTCAAATTTTAGCGTAGGCGCTGCGCTGCGCTTAAAAAGCGGCCGTATAATTTATGGTAGCAACCAGGAGAATGCAGCTTATCCGTCGGGCTTATGTGCCGAGCGGGTTGCGCTGTTTAATTGGGGTGCTAACTATAGTGATGACCCGATTGAAGCTATTGCGGTTACAGCACACACTGATAAGTTTATTATCGAAAAGCCTATCACACCTTGCGGCTCTTGCCTGCAGGTAATGGCCGAATATGAAAAGAAACAAGCACAATCTATCCGTATTATGCTGTACTGTCAAAATGGGACAGTATGGATAACCACTGGTGTAGAAAGCTTTTTACCATTTATGTTTTTTGAAGACAGGCTGGTATCCTTGCCTGTTTAAAGGCTATCATCGAGTATGTAAGGAAAGCTTATTACCGCAATAAAGTCTGTTACAAACCTGCTTAATGAAGGATTGTCGCAGACTTTTTTATTTAAAGGGTTGCGGTAATTATCATCAGGTATATATTTAAAATAATAGTTTGATATTAAACTGTTGTGTATATAACTTTGTATAGCTTTTATAAAACTTATGGCAACAACAATAACGCAACCGGCTAATTCACTGGTTGAGTATGGGGCCCGGCGAATCATCATAACCATTACCGCCGTATTTTGCGCCCTGCTCGAAATTATTGATACCACCATCGTAAACGTTGCACTCAATGATATGCGTGGTAATTTAGGAGCCACGCTTAACGAGATCAGCTGGGTAATAACCGCTTACTCTTTGGCCAACGTAATTATAGTGCCTATGACCAGCTGGCTCTCGCAGCAGTTTGGCAGACGCAATTATTTTGCTGCATCTGTTGTCATATTTACTGTATGCTCTTTTTTGTGCGGTAACGCTACCAACATCTGGGAACTGGTAATATTTCGGTTTTTGCAAGGCATAGGTGGCGGCGCATTACTGGTAACCTCGCAAACCATCATTACCGAAAGCTGGCCTACCGAAAAACGGGCAATGGCCCAGGCTATTTATACCTTAGGCGTAATTGTAGGGCCAACTTTGGGTCCGCCGTTAGGTGGTTATATTGTTGATAATTATTCGTGGCCTTTTATTTTTTATATCAACATCCCAGTGGGTATTATTGCCGCCATCCTTACCTTACAATACGTACGCAGCCCTAAATATGACGAAAAACGTCCGGTTACCCAGGTAGACTGGTGGGGCATTGGCCTGCTCACTGTAGGTATATCTTCATTACAATACGTGCTCGAAAAAGGGCAGGAAGAAGACTGGTACAGCAGCGAGGTTATCACCATATTAACTATTACCGCCGTGTTAGGTATACTGCTGTTTATTTGGCGCGAGTTGCAGTACAAGTATCCCATTGTTGAACTCCGGGTACTCAAGGATAACAACCTGCGTATTGGTGTGCTGCTATCGTTCATCATGGGTTTTGGTTTGTTTGGCTCTACCTTCGTTATCCCGTTGTACACCCAATCCTTGTTAGGGTGGACGGCGCAGCAATCGGGTATGCTCCAGCTGCCAAGCACTCTGTTTGTAGCCTTTATGATGCCGGTAGTGGCGCAGCTGATACAGCGCGGCGTGCCGCAAAAGTATCTGATTGCCATGGGTATGGTTGTGTTTTTCGTGTATAGCTATATGTCATACAAAATTATTACGCCGTATACCAGCAGCGGCGACTTTTTTTGGCCGCTTATTATCCGTGGTTTTGGTTTAGGCTTGCTGTCGGTACCGGTAAGTACCATGTCGCTCTCCACCCTAAAGGGTAAAGAAATAGGCCAGGGTGCAGCTTTTTCGGGGATGATGCGGCAGTTGGGCGGCTCGTTTGGTGTAGCATTAATATCAACTTTTGTTTCGAGGCAAACGCAGGTGCACCGAAGCAACCTGGTTAGCCATTTAGATGTAAATAGCCTTAACGTGCAACAACGCGTAATGCAAATGGCATCGGGCTTTAAGCGGGCAGGTACAGATAGCCTGACGGCCCGCCACATGGCTTATGCAGCTTTAGATGGCTCAGTGAGTAAGCAAGCAACACTACTATCATACATGGATGTTTTTTTGTGGGTAGGGGTCATGTTTTTGGTGTGTGTGCCCATAGTGCTCATATTTGTTAAAACTGCTAAGAGTAAAGTAAGCCTGGCTGATGCAGCTCACTAATTGTTACCATCACTTTATTTAAATTTGATGCTTCATGACAACAAAATCAAAAGCAGATTTAGCGCTCGATCTCGGCAGGTCTATGGCCGAACTGCGAAACATCCTGCGGCAGCATATTCAAATCAAAATCAGGGAACATGGCATTAATATTACTTTCGAGATGCTGGAAGTTATGTCGGCCTTGTGGAAAAAAGATGGTGTTAACCAGCAGGAACTGGCCGACCTTACCCTCAGAGACAAATCGAGCATGACCTACCTGATTGATAACCTGACCAAACGGCAAATGGTGAAAAGAGTGGAAGATGATACGGACAGGCGTAACAAACTGATTTATATAACCCCTGAGGGTATGGCTTTAAAAGAGCAGCTAATGCCCTGGGTATCTGAGGTATATGAAAGGGCTACCCAAAGCATCAGTGCTGCCGAGTTGCAAAGTAGTATTGCTTTACTCCATACTATGATTGAAAGTATTAACGACTAATTTTTATGTACAAATAGGCACATATACACGTTTTATATTTAACCAATTTGCTTTGATATGAAAACTTTACTGCTTCCTGTAGATTTTTCAAACACCTGTTTGAATACAATAAAGTATGTAGCCTCCCTTAGCAAAGATTTGCAGATTAGCCGCATCATTTTGCTAAAAAGCTACTATGTATCTATGTATGCCCAGTTGCTGCCTTCGGTAGATTTTGTGCAGCTTAGCGCAGATGATATTTTGGCTGAGCGACAGCGGCAGGAAGAGCGGTTACAAACCTTAAGCATTCAGATGCTGAGCGAGTGCAACCCCGCAGTAAAAGTAGAATTAGCCAGCAGTGAAGAGCCTCTGCTAAGAGCCATACAAGAAGTGGTTGCGCAATATCAGCCCGATTTGTTGGTGTTAAGCGCCAAAAACGAAAAGGTTGACGAGGATAACCCCGTTGGCGACCGTGTGGTAGCCGTAGCTAAAACCAGCACCGTACCAGTACTGGTAATTCCGCCGCAGGCACATTATCAGCCGCTAAAGCAAGTATTAGTACCTTGCGATTTTAACGCCGTTGCTAGGTTAAGTGTATTAAGTAAACTGCAAAGTCTCAACTTCAGTTCCCATCCCGAACTGATTATTCTTAGCGTTAAAAAATCAGGAAATCCCGAAGCTGCCAAAGCTGAACATATGAAGCTGCTAAAGCACCAGCTTCAAAATAACAGCTACCGCCTAGAATATATCAGCCAGCCCGATATTGTTGAGGGGGTGGTTAAATTTGCCGATGAGAACGATGTGCAATTAATTGTGGCGCTGCCGGGCAAGCATAGCTTTTTTTATAACCTTACGCATCAAAGTATTTCGCAGGCCATTGCCACCAATGCACATCAGCCTGTTTTAATACTGAAATAGTAATCAGCTCAAACGCTGTAAATACAAAAGGCCGCTCTCGCAGCGGCCTTTTGTATGATTAACTAAAACTATATAATTACCTTTTCTAAAAAGAAGAAGCTTATTTAAATACTGAATAAACGTTGGTGATTTTCCAGCCGTCGCCAGTATTAGTCAGTGTTACGTAATTGGTGCGGGTAAAGTTGTCATATTTCATATCAACTTTCATTACGGTCATATCATTGTTGCTGTCTACTTCGGTAGTGGTAGTAGTACAGGCTTGTTTAATGTTTTTATTCTGGTCAATAAATTTCAGCATGTCTGCTTTGTCAAAATTTACTAACTTGTTGCCGCGTAATGAGCTAAATTTAACATTCTCGTCAAGCACGGCTTCTAAGCCCTGGCTGTTACCATCAGTCATGGTGGTAACGTAAGTTGCAATTGCACGATTTTTTGTTATTTTAGCAGCAGTAGGCTCGTCGGCTTTTACTATATTGGTTACTACTAATAAGGCTAAGCCTAATACGATTGATTTTAAAGTTTTCATATGGTTAAAATTTTAAGATTAAATATTTTGTTTTATATCCATAAGACACACGTAGTCCATCAAACGTTACAGCCTTTCTGATAAATATTTGATATTTAACAACTCCTTAACATTTGAACCCCGGCTTTGCGTATTTGGTGTAATCAGGTAGTTTTTAGATAATGATATGGTAACCTTTACAGCAATAATTTTAAAGTTAGGGCAGCAGGGCGAAAAAACAGGTTGGGTTTATATTGATATTCCCGCTGATTTGGCCGGCCAGCTAAAACCCGGTTACAAAAAATCGTTTAGGGTAAGAGGTACTTTAGATAATTTAAAGATTGCCGGTATAGCCGTAATGCCTATGGGCGGCGGCAACTTCATCCTGCCATTAAAAGCCGACATCCGTAAGGGTATTCGCAAAGGCGAGGGTGCCATGCTGCAAGTGAGCCTTGAGGAAGATGTTGATTTTAAACTGGAAGTGCCGGATGATGTGAATGATTGCCTGGCCGATGACCCGGAAGCATTCGCTTACTTTAACAGTTTGCCCGAGTCGCATCGGCGTTATTTTGTTAATTGGATAAACAGCGCCAAAACAATGCCTACCCGGGTTAAGCGTATTGCGCAAACCTGCCATGCCATGGCTAACCATTTAGATTACGCGCAAATGATTAGATTAGGGCGGAGTAAAGAAATGCTGTAAAACAGAACGGCATCAGCACCAATGCGAATGTTCATAAGTTTGCTTTTACAGCTAATTAATAGGTTTTTAGCCGCCTTTTTAGTATATTTGGCTAATATTTTTAGCAAATTAATTCATTCAAAATCTTTAAAAAGATTCTTTTTATCTTTTTGGATATACAGATATGTCAGATAATTTAGATCAGAACGATAAGCTGCACAACATTGTTCCGTTAGATGGTTTGTATGAGAACTGGTTTCTGGATTATGCCTCTTATGTAATTTTAGATCGTGCCGTTCCGCATATATATGACGGTTTAAAACCCGTACAGCGCCGTATACTTCACTCTTTAAAAGAGATGGATGACGGGCGCTTTAATAAAGCGGCTAACGTAATTGGTAACACCATGAAGTATCACCCCCATGGTGATGCCTCTATTGGTGATGCCATGGTACAGATAGGTCAAAAAAACCTGCTGATTGATTGCCAGGGTAACTGGGGCGACCCTATCACTGGCGACTCGGCCGCTGCGCCGCGTTACATTGAGGCACGCTTATCCAAATTTGCTCTCGATGTAGTTTTTAACCCCGATACTACTAAATGGCAGGCCAGCTACGATGGTCGTAACCGCGAGCCTATTACGCTGCCTGTAAAATTCCCATTGTTGTTAGCACAGGGGGCAGATGGTATTGCAGTAGGTTTGGCTACCAAAATTTTACCGCATAACTTTATTGAGCTGCTGGATGCCTCTATTGAGGTACTGTTAGGTAATCGTCCTAACCTGCTGCCCGACTTTCCGACCGGCGGTATGGCTGATGCCTCTAATTATAATGAGGGTCAGCGTGGCGGTAAGGTAAGGGTGCGCGCCAAAATTATTGAGCGCGACAAGAAAACACTCGCTATTACTGAAATACCGTTCAGCACCACTACCGGCGGACTGATTGACAGTATTATATCGGCCAATGATAAGGGTAAGATCAAGATCAAAAAGATTGAGGATAATACCGCAAGGAATGTAGAGATTGTAGTGCACCTGGCGCCGGGTATATCGCCCGACGTTACGATTGATGCCTTATACGCCTTTACCGATTGCGAGGTGTCTATATCGCCCAATACCTGTATTATCCTGGATGATAAGCCACACTTTATGAGTGTGAATGATATCCTGATCCAAAGCGCTAATCATACCCGCGAGCTGCTTAAAATGGAGCTTGATATCCGCCTGAAGGAGTTAATGGAAAAGATTTTCTTCAGTTCGCTGCTTAAAATCTTTATTCAGGAAGGAATGTACAAGCACCCTGATTATGAGGGATCAGGTAACTTTGAGGTTGTGGTTAAAGTATTAGACCGGTTGTTTGAGCCGTTCTTTCCGCAATTTTACCGCACCATACTGCCCGAAGATTACAAGAAGCTGATTGATAAACCCATGAGCAGCATTACTCGTTTTGACGTTAAAAAGGCAGATGAGCAGATGAAGGCTTTAGAGGCGGAGATCAAAGAGGTTAAGCATAATCTTAAGCACCTTACCGATTATGCCATTGCCTGGTTTAATAAACTGAAAGAAAAATATGGCAAAGGGCGCGAACGCAAAACCGAGTTGCGCACTTTTGATAGGGTAGAAGCGGCACAAGTGGCTCTGGCTAACGTAAAGCTATACGTAAACCGCCAGGACGGTTTTGTGGGTACTGGCCTGAAAAAAGACGACTACATTTGCGATTGTTCAGACATCGACGAAATTATTGTTTTCCGGTCTGATGGTAAGTGTATTATCACTAAGGTACAGGATAAAGTGTTTGTAGGTAAAGACATTATTCACGTTGCTGTATTTAAAAAGAATGATGAGCGAACCGTCTATAACCTGATTTATAAAGACGGCGAAAGCGGAACTACTTTCATCAAACGTTTCTCGGTAGTGGGAGTTACCCGCGATAAAGAGTATGATTTAACCAAAGGCTCTAAGAGTAGCAGGGTATTGTATTTTTCTGCCAATCCTAATGGTGAGGCCGAGGTTGTTAACATACAGTTGAAACCGCATTCCAAGCTCAAAAAGCTGCAATTTGACGAAGATTTTGCCGCTATTGCCATCAAAGGCCGCAGCTCTATAGGTAACCAGGTAACTAAATACCCAGTTAAAAAAATCATCCTCAAAACTAAAGGTGTATCTACGCTGGCAGGGCGTAAAATATGGTATGATGATGTACTGAAACGTTTAAATGTAGACGGCCGTGGTCAGTATTTAGGCGAATTTGACGGTGATGATAAGATATTAACCATAACCGGTAATGGCATTTACGAGTTGCATAGCTTTGACCTGAATAATCACTTTGACGATAAGATGCTGCTGATGGAGAAGTACGATCCGGAAAAAGTATATTCAGTAGTGCATTACGACGGCAAATCAAAAAATTACCTGGTTAAGCGTTTTGTATTCGAAAATATAGTGGTCGGTAAGCAAACCAGTTTTATTAGTGAAGAGCCCGGCTCTAAACTGGTGCTGGTATCGGGCGCAGCACAGCCGGTGGTTAAGGTTGAGCAGTTAAAAGGTAAAGCACAAGTGCTGGAACTGGTAGAACTTAACTTAACCGATTTGATTGATGTAAAAGGTATGAAGGCCATGGGTAACCGCTTGTCTGCACATCCCATACAAACGGTGCAGCTTATTGCCGAGCATGACGATGCAGAAGACGTGCCTGACCCCGCCCCTGCCTCGGTTGAGGATACACAAGTACTGGCCGACGTAAATGATGAAAAAGAAGTGTCTGATGTAAATCCGGAAACTGCCGCCAAAATTATTTCACTCGAAATAACCAATCCAGACGATGTTGATTTGAGTAAAGGGCAGTTAGGTTTGTTTTAAGTTATAAGCTTTTTTCCTGCATTTTAGCCAGTTCCTTTTTTAAAGGATCTATATTCACATTTACTGCCATCGGATTTCGCTTTGCAAGTTCGATGGCTTTTTTCTGGTTAAATATAGCTTCATCATAAAAATCCAAACGATAAAGTAAATGTGCAATCGTGTCGTAAAACGCAAAATTATTTGGTGATAATTCTATCGAGCGCTTGCTCCAAAGTAGCGCTTTTGTGAGGTTGGTAGTGTTGTGTGTGCCTAACCTATAAAACGTATAAGCGGCATTATTTAATGTAGTAGGTACATCGCTCATTACCGGTCCGCCGGTAGCAATGGTTGTAACAACACCCGTACGCATAACAATGTGAGTTCCGCTCACCGGCATTGAAGATTTATTGAACGGAATGCTGGGGTTAACTTGTTTCATGCGTTCTATAGTTTGAAGGCGGTTAGCTTCCACGGCATTCTGTCGCATTTTATTGATAGAGTCTACACTTACACGCATATAATAATTATCATAAAAGTAAGTAGCTTGTGAGTAATAGTTAGCCGTATCTTTTACTGTACTGTAATAATAGAGCAATTCTTCCTGTGAGGCTTTAGCTCCTCTTCTAAAATCTTTGCTCCAGGTTCCTATAACAAATTGCGATAACTGGCGGGCAATGGCTGCGTCCTTTTTACGGATGGCCTCGTTACGGGTGTTTACGATGATGTTGTTATTAATTTCTTTCCGTAATTCTAACGGTTCTGTTTTATAAATACTATCAACAATTTTGCGGTTGGTATAAGCAAGGTTATAAGTCTTTCCGTAAGCAAGAGGACCGGCCCTAAGTATAAATAGTACTTCCTGATAATCGTTTAAAGCTTTTACGGGAAGATTATTTACATACTCATCAATCAATAACTGGTTATCAAATAACCCTAACTTTTCTTTCAGCGTTATAAATTCTTTTAACTGGTTTTGGGTGAGGCTGCCTTGCTGCTGTAAGTGTTTATAATAGCTAAACGTTTTACCTGATGCAGTTGCCTTAAGCGCATCATTCGCCATAGTGAGATAGAATGCAGGTGAAGACATCATTACCGACGGCCCTCTATAAATGATTTCGCCATCGCTATCCAAAAATAAATGAGTAGGATAACTATCTGTTTTTATAGGATATAGTTTTTTGAAAGTGCTGTAGGCAGAGTCCGACAGGCTAATTTTTACATTAATAAAGTTTTTATTGTAAAACGTTGCCGCTTTACCCTCCTCCAGGCCGTTGTTAGCAGCAGGTTGATTTTTACTTATAGACGGAGGAACTGTAGGCAGACCAATTAAAACAAAGAGAGGTTTTTGAGTTTGTTTGGCTTTTGATAATGCCTCCTGGATATTAGATTGATAGTTGATTTTTTGAGCGAACGCAGTTAAATGCAAAGTAATTAATGCACAAACCACCGGTATGAGCTTTTTCATCAAAGCAATAAGGTTATGCAGTAAAGATAGGGTTTTACCGTAGCGCGAAAAATGCTCTGAACAAAAAAAGCTCCACGTGGGAGCTTTTTTTGTTTTCTATTGATCTGATTATAAAATCAGGATAAGTACTAAAATAATGATAATGATAGCACCTACAGATAGATAAACACCACCGCCTGTACTTGCAGCATTAGCTTCTTTTTTAAGATCTTTTAATTCAGCTTTCAGCTCTTTGCGCTCAGCTTTGTTTAAATGCGATTTGTCCATCGCTTTAATCTCTTCTACGCGCGTTTTGATCTCTTCTACACGGGCATTTCTTTCTTCGGCAGTTTTGTTAGCATAAAACTCTTTGTAGTTTTTGCCATTGTCATCGCTGGTAGCAGCATTTGAGGTAAAAGCCACAAAGCTTAGCATCAGCGCAGTCATTAAAAAATAAATTTTCTTTTTCATGTGATTGTTATATAAATGTCCTGTTGCCTTTAAAACCACAATAAAAAGGAATATGTTTTAAAAAAAACATTTAACAACAATGTGCCTCACAAACTGATATAAAATGGCGCCTCAAAAACATGGCCTTTTTCCAGTTTTTGAATGGCCGGTTTGGTGCTGATGTCGCTGGCCGGAACAGTGTTATCTGCATAACCGAGCCAGGGTTCAATACAAACAAAATTGGCTCCCGGCTTAGCCCAGATACCTAAATGCTTGTAATATGGAAACTCAACCGATAGGGTTTGATCGTGCTTGTCAGACTTAATAGTCACCATCCTGGAGTTTATATTTTTAAACACCAAGGCGTCGTTATCAAACAGGCTACGAGTTAAATATAATTTTTTACCCTGTAATTTAACCGGGTGTGTTTCACCGTTAAAATAGCCTTCGGCAGATAACACGTGCGTCTCTAATGGTTCGGTAGTTTCAAACTCCAGGTAGTAGTCTTCGTAACTGCCTTGGTTTCCAAATGGCACATTAAAGGCCGGATGCCCGCCTACCGAAAAATAAATGGTTTGATTGTCCAAGTTTACAACTTTGTAAGTAACCCTTAAGCTATTTTCGATTAAAGTATAAAGCACCTGAAAAGAAAAATGATAAGGGTAAACTTCGAGGGTTTGGGCGTTGGCAGTTAATGCAAATACAGCATGATCTGCCGTTGCCTCAGCCACCTTAAAATCCGATTGGCGGGCAAAACCATGGCGCGATAACGAATATGTTTTGCCGTCTATATTTATATGATTATTAACTAAACCGCCCACTACAGGGAAGAGGTTAGGAGCATGCCAGGGCCAAATCGCCGGATCGGCCTGCCACATATGTTCGGTTTGTGTTTTTTTATGGTATAGAGAACTTAATTGTGCGCCTTTAGTACTGATGGCCACTTTCAGAAATTCGTTTTCAATAACAATCATAGGTGTAACTTATAGATAATGCTAAATTAATAATTAATCATCATCGTCGTCACGTTTCTTTTTGGCTTCCAATATCACAAAGGCACTCCGCTTGGGGGCAGGCATCACAGCGCTTTCGCCTTTTACATATTTCCAAACCACTTCGTTAAGTTCCAGGTCGGGTATGGCATCTTCTTTGGCGAAGTTGAAAAGCTCCGAACGTTTGCTGCTTTCATTTACCGCCATGTTGCGTTTCTCTAAATCTACCTGAGCAGCTTTTTTGATATAAGGGGTATAGTCGGGTTGTGCTGTAAAACAATCGTATAACGGCATTGATGCCGCATCATATTGGCTCATGGGTGGCAAGCCTAAAATCAACTCAATAGTGCGCAAAATACCGGAGGTCGAATACATGTGGTTAATTACCGCATTACGTTTAACATACGGGCCCGCCAAAAATGCCGGCGAACGGTGGGCATCAATATGATCAGGACCGTTTTGGGCATCATCTTCCAGTATAAACACGACCGACTCTTTCCACACCGGGCTGTGCGACAAGTGCTCCAGTATCATTCCGATAGCCTGGTCGTTATCGGCAACGGCTGCGGTAGGTGAGTGTTTGCCTTTTTTCTGTCCGCTGGTATGATCATTAGAGATGCGGATTGTATTAAAACGCGGAATAGCATTAATGGTGGCTAACGAATCAAAATCATGCATCCACGCATCAGCTCTCAAAACATCTTTTATATCCAGGTCAAAACCCGGCGAATGCGGCGCCACATGGCCCTGTAACGATTTGATGTTGGCCTTTCCATATTCGCCAAACTCACCATACGTACGATAGCTGATACCGGCCCGCTTGCAGTAATCCCATATAAAGCCATCGCGCGGATAAGCTGCCTGGCGCGACCCCTCAAAATCATAAGTGCCTCCCCGGTTACCGTAGCTGGTAGGCCAGTTTTTTTCAACAAAGTCGGTAGCGTAAGCAGCTGTGCTCCAGTTATGCCCATCGGCACTTACCTCAGCATTTACATAAAAATTGTCTAACAGTACAAAGTCAGTGGCTATAGCATGGTGGTTAGGCGTAACCTTTTTACCAAAAATGCATAATGAGGTGTCGCCATTACCTTGCGGCATATCGCCTAAAACCTGGTCGTACGTACGGTTTTCTTTAATAATATAAAATACATGCTTAATGGGCGATTTATCGCCGGGCTTGCGGGGTATGGGGTTACCTGCCTCGCCGGGGGCAGTAGCTTCTATTTGTTTGTTAAACGGTGTATTGGCATAAACCTGTTTGGTATAGGCTTTTAATTGTTCGGGCTTAGGCTGGTCAATAATAGATAGCGTACCTTTAAACAAACCGCCAATATATTGCTCGCGGCTGTTGGTAGAGCCAATGTGATGCCCGCTGTTATCGGTCTTACGAATAGGCTGCGGACCGTTGGGGTTAGCCATAGAAGTAAAACCTTTACCATTGGCAACAAATATTTTATTGCCCAGTACTTTAACGTTGGTAGGGTACCAGCCTACCGGTATAAACCCCCTGCTTTTACTGTTACCGGGCTGGCTTACGTCAAACACAGCCAGGCAATTGTTATCGGCATTGGCTATATAAAGTGTTTTGCCATCGGCAGACAGAGCCAGTCCATTAGTGGTAGCGCCGGTAAGCCTGGTTGGATATAAAGCGGCCGAAACTGTTTCAATAACCTTATTAGTTTTAGTATTGATGACCGATACACTATTGTCATTGGCGTTCGCCACATACAGGTATGCGTTTTTCTTATTCAGGAGTAACTCATTCGGGTGACTGCCGGTAAAAATGCTTTTAACAATTTGTTGCTTCTGCGTATCAAACACGGCAACTTTTTCGCCACCCCATAAAGATATGTATAGTGTTTTTTCATCAGCCGATAGTAAACAGGCATAACTCTCGGCCGCCAGTTTGATCTTATTAAGCACTTCGCCCGATTGCGGATTTAAGACGTACAGGCAACTGTCTTCTTTAGTGGTTACATAAAGCTTGGTATTACTGTTGTTAACAGTAATGCCTGTTGGCCCCACCTTATTTGGCCAGCGCTTACCCAGGCGCAGGGTATCAGGCCTACCGAGTTTGTTCCCATCTAGTGAAAAGCGATAGAGCCAGTTATCATTACCGCCGGAGGCATACAACGTTTTCTCGTCGTGCGAAAAGGCCAGTCCATACCATGATTTAGCCAGGGTGCATTGATCCAACTGTTTTTCGCTTTTAGCGTCTATAAGTTGCAACGACTGTGTGCTTTGCCCATTATTAGTTACAGCCAGCAACCGGCCTGATGGGGACAACTGAATGTTTAACGGTAAATCGCCTAAAGGCAGCGAGCGCCCTGCCGGGCTTAATTTCCACCCATTAGGCAGTAGTACCTGCCCTGATGCTGTTTTGCCCGGAAGCTGTGCTGATGCACTTAAACCTGCAAGTGCAAAATAAAAGCTTAAAATTAACGCCTTCTTCATAATAAATAACCCAATAATTTGGCAAAAATAGGCTTAAACTTAAGCGAAAGGTTAGGTTAACAAAAGCTTAACAATTATATATTATTTAGCAAATCTTGTGTTGGCCTTAATAATTGAGTCTTTTTGTGATGGGGTAAGCTTATAATTGAATTTAAATAAAGATCCCTCCCAATCGCCATATGATGGATTAGGCAACACGATGTATTTACTGCCAAACTGTCGGGCCAGTTGTGTGGTAACCTGAGCGCGGCTTTGCTCTGTAGGGTGATTATCGTATAACTTGTCAAAATCGGGTAGGTTATCACCGCAAAGCAGTACAATATTATAGTTTTTCAGTATTTCAAGCCGCCTGCTTTCCTTGCTCGAATTGCCCGATTTTAATAACAGATGCGCATCGTCAGCGTTAGGCATTTGATAGCGTTGCAGATTTTTTAGGGTACCCGTACGTTCATCCTCATCGCGGTTGGTAATGTAAAATACGGTTGCGCCTTTGCTGGCAGCATATTTAAAAAACCCGGGCGCACCTGCAACGGTATCGCAAGCAGCCTGGGCTGTCCATTGTTTCCAGGTGGCGGTATCGTATTCCAGGTTGTTAACGGCTCGCTGTGCATCGTAAGGGCTATTGTCAAGCACGGTTTCGTCAATGTCGGTTACTACGGCCAGCGGTTTGCTGCCTGGTTGTTTCAATGCCTCGTCTAAACGTAATTGGGCTAGGTTATAAGCCTGAAAGCACAATGCCCTGTATTCGGCCGCACGTTGCTGCCAAAGTGACGACCATACTTTACCATTATTTACCGTAGAGATAGATGCGGTAGGCATGCTGTTTTTAGTGGTATTACATGCTGATAGCAGTGCCAGGGCAAACCATAGTATTGAAGAACGATTATTCATGATGTGTAATAAAAGCCTATCAAAGTTAATTAATCTCTAACAATTGTAAATGCAGTAATCAGCACATCATTATTGAATAATGGCTTGTTTATCAGGGTACAGCTAACTATTACAATAAATATTAGATTAATCACCTGTTTTTGATGAACTTGGGTGCTCATAATAGCTATGAAGAGGAAACTTTATTGGGTTAAGCTTTTTTTTGAATTCATTAGATGCTCTCCGCATATTCTGGTATTCAGCGTTCACAGAAATAAGGAACTGATTAAGGCGGACATTGAGCGCTGGCTAAAAGTATTTGGTCTGCCGTATGGTTACACAACGGGGCTGGTTCATTTATTAGGATCTTTTCCGGAGTTTAGAAACTTATTTTATAAGCGGGTGGGTATCTGGAAAGTACTTTTGAACATAATATGTCCCAAGCTATCGTCGCTTTATATTTATGCAGATCATATTGGTAAGGGCTTGTTCATTCAGCACGGTTTTGCCACCATTATTGCTGCCAAATCTATAGGCGATAACTGCTGGATTAATCAACAGGTAACTATTGGCTACTCAAATGATACGGATATGCCTACTTTGGGCAATAATGTAACAATTAATGCAGGCGCTAAGGTAATTGGTAATGTTACTATAGGAGATAACAGCGTTGTAGGTGCCAATGCCGTAGTAGTTAAGAATGTACCCGCCAATTGTACGGTGGTAGGTATACCGGCTTATATTGTTAAGCGCGATGGGATGAGGGTAAATGAGAAATTGGTGTAGATGAAAATTGATTTTGCATCTGATTAGTCGAATAAATAGGTTAGTGCTACAATAGGAATTTAAGGAGGCACAATTGTTATTTCCTTCTAATTAATTATTATTCCTTATAGATTTAAGCTAAAATTCAACTTAAAATCTTACGACTTTACTCTACGTCTCGGTGGGAGCGCCTGAAATTTTGATTATTATATTTTTCGTAATTGGCCTTGTTGTGTATTTCATCCCGGCTTTTGTTGGCAGAAACAAGCGCGACCGCATGGGAATTACGCTTTTAAATTTGTTTTTAGGATGGTCGATACTGGGCTGGATTGGGGCGTTAATATGGGCAGTTACATCTGAACGTAAGGATGCGCCGATGATTTACCATAATCCGTTTCAGCCGGTGGCAACGCCCGCATCAAACACCGAACAGTTAATGGAATACAAAAAGCTGCTGGATGCCGGTGCAATTACTCAGGAAGAGTTTGACCAACAAAAATTAAAACTGTTAGCAGTTTAGTTGGCATCTATAAGCAGATTTGCACAACATTATAAGATAAGAAAGCCGTTCCTTTTATCATCAAGGAACGGCTTTCTTATTTTATAAGAATTTATTTTAAGAATGAGCTATCATTTCTTCAGCTTCTTTGTCGGCCAAGTAGCGTTCGGCATCTAAGGCCGCCATACAGCCGGTTCCGGCTGCGGTTACAGCTTGGCGATAAACGTTGTCCTGAGCATCTCCACAGCAAAACACACCTTCAATATTGGTTTGGGTAGTACCCGGCTTAGTTAAAATATAGCCAGTTTCGTCCATATCAATAAGCCCTTTAAATATATCAGTGTTTGGGTGGTGACCAATGGCCACAAAAAAGCCGGTTACATCTAATACTTTCTCTTCCTGAGTTTGATTGTTGATAATAGCAACGCCGTTTACGCCTTGTTCGTTTCCTAAAATCTCTTTAGTCTCGGTATTATAAATAACTTCAATATTAGGCGTATTTAATACCCGGGTTACCATAGCTTTAGAAGCACGGAATTCATCCCGACGTACCAGCATATACACCTTGCGGCAAAGTTTAGCCAGGTAAGTTGCTTCTTCGGCAGCTGTATCCCCAGCACCTACAATGGCGATGTCCTGTCCGCGGAAAAAGAAACCATCACAAACGGCGCAAGCTGATACACCAAAACCGTTATATTTTTGTTCAGACTCCAAACCTAACCATTTGGCCGATGCTCCGGTCGAAATGATAACTGTGTCGGCTAGAATAGTTTTTACTTCATCAACCACCACTTTGTGGGGCAAACTCGAAAAATCAACCGAGCTCACATAACCAAAACGGATATCAGTGCCGAAACGCTCTGCCTGTTTGCGAAAGTCTTCCATCATCTCCGGGCCCATGATGCCACTCGGATAGCCAGGGAAATTTTCAACATCAGTAGTTTGGGTAAGTTGCCCTCCGGCCAGCATACCGGTATATAAAACAGGCTTCAGATCGGCACGTGCCGCATAAATAGCCGCCGTATAACCGGCAGGACCTGAACCTATAATTAAACATTTTACATGTTCTGTATCTTGAGACATCGGCGTAATATTAAGCTACAAATTTAAGCTTTTAATACTACTGAGCAAATGTTATACCGTCAATAGATTGCCATGCTTTAACTGACAAATTGCCTGTATAAGCATCTTGTACTTTAATTTATTTTTAATAAATCAAAGCGGGGTTATGTAAACTTATTATTACATTTACCGTTAAAGGCATAAGCAGAAAAGATTAAAAGGAGGGACGATAAATGCTAATCATGACCATTATTTACTTGTGTAAAAAATATGATGTAGTGGGCTGGTTAAAAAAGCGTGCAGCCATTGTTAAAGTAAATTACGCTGTGAGTGAAGTGAAATCTCCCTGGATTTAAATAAATAAATTGCGTCTGCAATTGCGTCAAAATCCTGTTTTATATTTTATTAAAAGCGCTATTGATAGCCTCCTGTTGCTGGTTTGCTTTCACAAATGCAGCATAGCTGCGCAAATAATATAAACAAGTCGCCAATTCGAGGCAGCGAATTTGTTTAATCAATCCAACAAAAATATTTAGCAAAGGTGAACGGTGTAATAGGTAATTTAAACTAAGGCCATAGTTTTTTAAACTAAGTTTGAAAAAACTTGTTGAATAGCAGAACGTAAATTAACAAACACTACAGTTTAAATTTTAACAGCGCAACCGTCAGGGTGGAAAATCCGTAAGTTGTTGGCAAGGTAGCTCGCAAATAATGCGTTGCTTACCATTTATTTGCGTTTGATATAAATTTTAATGTTAAGCCGTTATACAAAGATGCAACAAACAGAACTTGATTATTTTGCCAGGCTGGTAGAAGAACAGCGCCTAAAGCAAACCATATTTAACACGCATATCCAGCTCGAATTTTTGAGTCTAGAAGAAGAGGGTGCTACCGAAAAAAACTACCGGCAGCAGCACATGAAACAGCTGGCTAACCGTATTGTACAAATTAACCATTTGCTGGATCCATGGTTAAATGCCGTAGAACTTGATTTTGAATAAAAACCGTATTTACCTGTTAAGTCAGGTTTTGTTCTTTAAACCATACCTCGTCAGGTTTAGCGCTAAAATTGCCCATCAAATTAATTAATTCTACCGGACTGGCTGACGAAAGTACCAGTTCGCGGTTTAGGGGCTTCAAAAAGCGATGCTCAACCATTACATCCATTTGCTTAAGCAAAAAGTCGTAAAATCCGTTTACGTTTAAAATGCCTATGGGCTTTTGATGCAAACCTAATTGCAGCCAGGTAAGCACTTCAAAAAACTCTTCAAGTGTACCAAATCCTCCCGGCAGGGTAATTATACCGTCGCACAAATCGTTCATCATTTGCTTGCGCTGGTGCATGTTTTGCACCACGTGCAGTTCGGTTAATCCGGTATGCCCAACTTCTTTATTCAGTAAAAACTCGGGTATAACTCCAATAGCTTTACCACCCCTTTTTAAAACAGCGTCGGCTATCATGCCCATTACGCCAACCCGACCGCCACCAAAAATTAAGCTAATATTACGGCTTACCATTATTTCGGCCAATTGCTCAACCGCTTCGGTAAGCAAAGGGTCGCCGTTAAAATTGGCTCCGCAAAAAACACAAATCGATTTCATAAAATATTGGGATGGTGGGTAGTATAATGCATAAACGGGTTAGCAAATAAAACCTCTTGACGGTTATGGTTTATAAGAGTATCGACTTATCACCTAAAAGTCAAGACGCTGATGAGATATTACGGCGTTGTTTTCCGCGATTCTTGCATAGGGTTGCCGCCTGTGCTGGCACCACGAATTACGTTTTGCTGTTTAAACAGCTCAAAACGGGTAGGAGTGTATTCTCTTGGCCAGCTGTTGTTACTTTCGTTAATGTCGGCTGTTTCGCGGTAAGGGTCCAGCTTAATGCCTTTTACTTCTTTGGTTTTAGCAAATACCTTGGTTACATTTAACTCGTTATGGCGCCAAATATAGGCTGATATTTTTTCAAGTTCTTTGCTGCCGTCGGCGTAGGTCCATTCAATAAACAAAGGCATAGGTAGGCCCCCTTTATTGCTGAAACTGATTTCGTAAAAAAAGTTCTTACTTCCAAAAAATTGTTTCTCCTCCGGGCTTAATGCGTTGAACATAGCCTGATAGCTTTGCTGGGTTACGGGCGTTGCTGCAAAGCGGTCCCATTTGTAGTAAAAATCTTGCAAAGCAGTGTCGGCCTCTACGGCAAAGCGGGTGCCATTCTGCTGGTTGCGGGTAGTACTGATGTTTTGCAAATTGCGGTCAAACTGGGCACGGTCATAAGTAGACTCTACCTGCGGGTTTTTAGTGTTTAATCGATAGTATTTAACACTGTCAACCGAAATATCAACCGGGTCGGTACCATAAAACCAGCCTCTCCAAAACCAGTCTAAATCTACCGCCGAAGCATCTTCCATCGTACGGAAAAAATCACTTGGTGTTGGGTGCTTAAAAGCCCAGCGGCGCGAGTAAGTTTTAAAAGCGTAGTCAAATAACTCGCGGCCCATTACTGTTTCGCGCAAAATGTTTAGCGCGGTGGCCGGTTTTGCATAGGCGTTAGGGCCAAAGCGCTGTATATTTTCCGAGTTGGTCATGATAGGTTCTAACTCGTTTTTAGGCAGCTTCATGTAATCTACAATTTTATAGGCCGGGCCACGGTTTGACGGAAAATTAGGGTCCCATTCCTGCTCGGTTAAATACTGGCAAAAAGTATTCAATCCTTCGTCCATCCAGGTCCACTGGCGCTCGTCGGAGTTCACAATCATCGGAAAAAAGTTGTGACCCACCTCATGGATAATTACACCGATCATGCCGTTTTTGGTAGCTTCGCTGTAGGTGCCGTCTTTTTCGGCACGGCCGTAATTAAAACAAATCATCGGGTATTCCATACCGTTTGATGCCTCAACCGAAGTAGCGCAAGGATAAGGGTAGGGGATAGTATGCTTTGAGTACGTTTTAAGGGTGTGAGCAACAACCTTGGTAGAGTAACGGCGATAAAGTGGGTAAGCCTCTGGTCCATACACCGACATGGCCATTACTTTTCGGCCGCCATCAATCTGCGTAGCCATTGCATCCCATACTACACGGCGGGAAGATACCCAGGCAAAATCGCGTACATTTTCGGCATGCCAGTTCCATGTTTTGCGGGCGGTAGCATGACCTTTTAAAGCGTTTTTGGCTTCGGCCAGGGTAACTACTTCTACCGGCTCTTTATAAGAGGTTTGTGCCTGCTGCCAGCGTTTGTATTGAGCTGCGGTTAACACCGAGCTATAGTTAGAGCATTGGCCAGTACCATCAATTACATGGTCGGCCGGTACGTTAATGGCTACTTTAAAGTCGCCGAACGCTAGGGCAAACTCGCCACGACCGGTAAACTGTTTGTTTTGCCAGCCCTGAAAATCGCTGTATACGGCCATTCGCGGATACCACTGTGCCATAGTATACAGGTAGTTTTTATCTTCCGGAAAGTATTCGTAACCGCCGCGTCCGCCAATGGTTAAGCGGTCAGAGATGTTATACCACCAGGCAATTTTAAACGTAAACTTTTGGCCCGGCTGCAGCGTTTGCGGCAGCTCAATGCGCATCATGGTTTCGTTAATAGTATATTTAAGCGTATTGCCCGATCCGTCTTTGGCACTTACAATGTGGTTGCCTAAATCCAGGTTATGGCCCATGATGGTTTGCAACTGCCGAAGGCTCATGCGATCTTGCATGCGGCTTTCGTCAAACTTAGCGCTTTCGGCATCTTTTTTATGCTGATTTTCGTCTAACTGTAACCAAAGATAGGTAAGCGCATCGGGCGAGTTGTTGTAGTAAGTAATGGTTTCGGTACCATCCAGTCTTTGCTTATCATCATCAAGTTTGGCTGCAATGTCGTAGTCTGCTTTTTGCTGCCAGTATTTAGGGCCGGGGGCACCCGATGCCGAACGGTACATGTTAGGGTCGGCCAGGTAAGTGCTGCCCAACTGTTCAAATTTATTACCGTGATTTGAGCCCGGATTATTTTCAATTACCTGGGCCTGTAGTGCCGAAGTTAGCAGAAGCGAACCTGCCAGTAAGCTGTAGAGTTTTTTCATCTAAAATGGATTAAGGCATAGCGCTCTATGCACATAATTAACGCTATGCCAAATATAGCAGATGACAGGAACAATGTCCATTCGCGGCGCTGTATTTTAATAATGTTAAGTAAAATAAATGATACGGTTAACACGCACAGTACAATCAGCACTTGGCCAAATTCTAATCCTAAATTAAAAGCCAGCAACTGAGGTACAATATTGGTACTGCGACCCAAAAGGCTTTTTAAGTAATTAGAAAAGCCCAAACCATGTATCAGCCCAAAAAACAAGGCAAGTGCGTAAGACAGGCGCAGAGTGCCAGGCGTTTTTCTTTTGTTTTTAATGTTGATAAAGCTGGTAATTACAATGGTAACAGGAATCAAAAACTCGATGAGTGAGGTATTCACATGCAAGATATTGATAACACTTAATGCTAAGGTTATAGAGTGCCCTGCGGTAAAGGCGGTTACTAAAATGAGCACTTTGCGCCAATCGGCCAATACGTAAGTGCCGCACAGTACGGTTACAAATAAAATATGATCGTACCCTTGCCAGTCGCAGATGTGCTGCCACCCTAACTTAAAGTACAACGGAAAATCGTGCATGTGCTAAAAGTATTAATTGCCGATAATAATAGTTTATTTTGTAGTTAGTTGATGCAATTCTATTCAGTATGTTACAATGCCTGTTCTTTACCTGGTTTGCTATATTTCATCCGTTTTATGTAAGCGTAACCGAAATTAATCACAATGCCCGCACGCAGGCTATTGAGATTAGCTGCCGTATGTTTTATGATGATTTAGAGCATGTGCTTGAAAAGCAGTACCATGTACAGTTAGATATAGTAAAACCTGCCAACAAAGAACAGCTTAAGCAAATCATGAACGATTACGTGCACAAGCACTTAATTATTAAGGTAGATGGTAAAGTACTGAACCCTTCTTTTTTAGGTTACGAAATACAGGAGGATGGCGCCTGGGCTTACTTGGAGGCAAAAGGTATTAGCAAAGCGCAAAAAATTGAAGTGCACGACGACTTGTTGTACACCGAGCATGCCGAACAAATAAACATGCTGCATGTTACCGCAAAAGGCGAACGCAAAAGCACCAAACTGGACAATCCGGATGCCAATGCTGGCTTTAACTTTTAAACCAGATGATATTTAAATCGGGCAAAGCAGTATGGGTGAGTTTGCTTATCTGGGGAGTAGTCGCGCTGATGGTTTTTAACGCCTTTCAGGTAATTACCGACCAATCGAACGATCCGTTTTATCTCATTTTTACTGTTCTGATTACCGCTTTCCTTTTATGGATTTGGTTTGGTACCTATTATATTATTGACGGCCAACAGCTCAAATACCGTTCGGGGCCAATAAATGGCAGTATCCCGGTAGCCAGTATTCGTAAAATTACCACGGGTAAAACCAGTTTTATAGGATTAAAACCATCGCTTGATACCCACGGCTGCGTGTTGGCTTATAACAAGTATGACGAAATTTACCTATCGCCTAAAAATCAGGACTTGTTTGTGCAAGAGCTTGTGAAAATAAATCCTGCCATTGAGGTGGTCACTTAATGATATTGAGCCGTAAGGTTTTCTATATCACTCTTGGCAGACTCAATTAAATTTAAATTATGCGTTTGCGGCTCTGTTTCTTCGCTGGTGCTTACAATAGCACGGATTACGTCATCCAACTCTTTAACCGACACATCTAAAAACTCAAAAAGCTTTTTATCTTGGGTAACTACATTTGGTCCGGGCAAAATCAAGCTCATTAATCCCATAATGCGTGCCAATGGTGCCCTCACAATATGTGATTGCATAAAGGCAATTTCACGTAGTTTGGCGTTTTGATTTTCAATGGCTAATGCATGCTCAAATTGTGCAGTAACATCAGTAGAAATTACCAAACGTGCATTTTTACCTTTAAATGGAATTCTTATACATTGCACATCTACGTAAAATGTTTCGCCGCTTTTAGTTTGATGCTGGGTATTAATCGTTTTTTCGGTGTCAGGCAATTTCTCCCGTCTTAAAATTTTTTGAAGTTCCGGAATTTTAGATGACGGGCGCACATCCTCTATGTTCATACACAGAAAATCCATCCTCGAATAACCGTATCTTCTAATGGCAGCATCGTTTACTTGCAAAATCATTAAGGTATCGGCATCGTAAATCCACATGGGTGATGGATTGAGCAGAAACAGGCTTTTGTAATGTTCTTCAGATTCGCGAAGTGCCAGATTGATGCTCACTTTTTCGCGCATTTCTGACTGCAGTTCCTGATACAGGTTCGCTTCCTGTAAAATGGTAACTTTTAATCCGTTAACAATATATCGTACCTGTATAATTACCAATAGGTTAAGAAATACAAAATTCAATGAATAAGCAAACCACATGCTTAAAGTGTAATGATAAATTACACTCAGGTCAAAAATGTGTGTGTATATAATTAAGCCTAGCGTGGCATATATAGTGATATTGGCCAGTAAAGATGCATACACTATCCGTTTAGAAAATATTAAAGCAACCAGTACACTTAAAGCGAGCAGATAGATGCTCGCAATACTAAAAGAACCTGTATCGGCTATCAAGAATATAGAAACTGCATAAAGAAACAGTACTAAAAAGCCCTTTCTGAATTTAAGGCTTATGCGCCGGTTTAAACTTATGGTGGAGATGACAACAATAGCAGATATATACACATGGGGTAAATAATGTTGCCCATGCTCATAAGTAATAATTACAGTTGGGATAACTGCAATTAAACTTAACGGAAGCGAGTAAAGAATGATGTTGATGAAAAGCCGCTCCTGCAGGTAATAGATGTCTTTAGTTTCGAATGCATTTTTAGATACAGCAGCCTCTACAAATTTCTTGTAACGGTACCAGATTTTATCTATACCCAAAGTAAATTTATGTAAAAGCCGTTTCAAACCCTTGCTAGCCGTTATAGTTCAGTCTGTAAAAAAGCAGATCCGTTTGATGGGGTGCCTTTATTACAAGAAAATTAAACTTTGTGTTAATGCCGTTTTATATAGACAGATGGTGTGTATTACGTAACTAACAATGAAAGGTTACTGTCGTTTTTCTATTAGTAATTAAAAAATGATATTGAAAACAAAAGCCCGATGCATTTAGCATCGGGCTTAGCCACATCCAGTAATTGTTTGGAATATATTACTGGTA
Source organism: Mucilaginibacter sp. CSA2-8R (assembly GCF_038806765.1). NCBI lineage: Bacteria > Pseudomonadati > Bacteroidota > Sphingobacteriia > Sphingobacteriales > Sphingobacteriaceae > Mucilaginibacter > Mucilaginibacter sp. CSA2-8R. The sequence goes on from NZ_CP152389.1 coordinate 861,119, forward strand.
CTGTATATAAATAGGTTGCGGTTTGTACTTCATCAGTTCTTGCGGAGTAAGCATACGATGAGGTGGTTTTTTTAAGTCGTTTTTGTAAAACAGCTTAAAGCCGGTGAACTGTACAGGTTCTGGAAATATAAAGTTACGGTAAGTGCCTAATTTAAGGTCGGGTTCGCCCCAGCCGTCCATGTCCATTACCACCTGTACTTCAGGATGTAGTTTTATATCCTTAGTACCGGTTACCATTTTACGGGTAAAGCGGTGAACTACTAATATTTTTGGAGGCAAGTTATATTTTTTTACCAGGCCTGCCAGGTAGTTGCTTACATAATTTACGTCAGCAGCATCGTAAGTGCCAATTTTTTTACCCGGCTTAGTGCCATCTTTCATCGAAAATTCGGGGTCCATACCAAAGTGCACCTGCGGCATGACTAAGTATTTTTCGAGTAAAGGCAATTCTGCCTTAATGTTACTTAAAGCTACCTGTACGTCTAAAAACACAATTGAATTGGAGCGTTTAGCCAAAGAAAGTACCGTGTCAATTTGTTTAAAAGGCATGCGGTAACGGTATTTACCGTCGGCACCACCATCGCCTTGTGCAACTACGGCAATATAATGTAAAGCGGTTTGTACCGGTGTTTTTGGGTCGGCTTTTTCCCAGTTTTTGGCTTCAGTTTTTAGTTTGGCCAGCATCTCGTTAGGGGGCAGCTCGCCTAAAATACCCATGCGTTTACTAAACAGGTTACCATAAAATGCCACTACCCGTTTAAACGGTAAAATAGCACCCGCAACAGGGTAAGGCTGGTTTTTAACCGGCCAATGACCAGTAGTATCACCATTGGCCAAGCGTTTTACTAAGGTATCGTATTTAGCCTTATCAACAGGCTGAGAAACCGCCTTGGTGGTCGTGTCAGTAGTGGTGGTACTTGTGGTAGTAGTTTGGGTGCTGGTAGCAGCTTTGCCGGCCTTGCTGTTTTCTGTACAGCTCGACAGCAGCACATAAGATGATAAAAGGACCGAAGAAGATAGCAGTAACGCTTTGAGATTCATCATAAATTTAGCCGCGAGGCTTTACAGGGACAGGAACATGGGCTAAGTATATTTTAGCGCCGTTAAAATTTTTTTAACTCTTGAGCGTTGTAAAGATAATTATTGCCTTTAATAGTTATAGTTAAATTTTATAAAATTTACCAAACACCCCTAGAGGCAACTTACTACCTGCAGTAGCCTGCAAAAACAGCTCGCCAATTTCAAGATTTTGCACAGCAGGAAAAGCTCCTTTAATCAGGTTTTCTACAATAACCGACGAGAAACCTAATGAGTAGGTATTCAGTATCAAAAAGTGCTCTTCGGGGTCTAACAGCTGCACTACATCTTTAATCATTTCGTTAATGTGATCTTCCAGTTTCCATTTTTCGCCGTTAGGCCCATGGCCATAAGCAGGCGGATCCAGGATAATACCATTATACTTTTTCTCACGTTTTAATTCGCGTTTAACAAACTTCAAAGCATCTTCAACCACCCAGCGTATATCTTTTAAGCCCGAAAGCTCCTGGTTTTCATTAGCCCAGCTTACTACCTGTTTTATGGAGTCAACGTGGGTAGTGTCGGCTCCGGCTGCTTGTGCAATCAGCGAAGCGCCGCCGGTATAAGCAAAAAGGTTAAGCACTTTAGGTCGAGCCGTTTTAAATCTTTTAACGTTTTGCGCAATATAATCCCAATTTACAGCTTGCTCCGGAAAAATACCTAAGTGTTTGAATGATGTGAGTGCCAAACGAAATTTAATAGCGGCATCATCGTTCTTATATTCAACATGCCATCGGTCTGGCGTTTTTGGATTCTTTTTTACCCAGTCGCCGGCTGTGGCAGACCGTCCTTTAAAGCGGATATGATGTAACCGCTGCCATTCGCTTTCAGGCAGCTGTTTGCTCCAGACGGCCTGTGGCTCTGGCCTGATCAAAATTACTTGGCCAAAACGTTCCAGCTTTTCAAAGTTTCCGCAATCAATTAGTTCATAATCTTTCCAGTGCGTAGGAGTGAGGAGTTGGATATTCGACATAAATAAAGTAATGCTTGCCTGTATATGGCAAAGGTAAGATAATATGCGGCACGAGCCCAATATTAAAGTACGCAAGCAAACGCTTTAGCAAATACAGTAAACCTATTACAGCTTCTCCTTAGCCGCCTGAGTAAACTTGCTGGCAAATACAAAGTCGTTGAGTTCCTGGTTGTCGGTGTGTGCTATTTCTTTGTTCGAGCCTTCCCAGGCTTTTTTGCCTTGGTGTAAAAAGATAATATGGTCGCCAATACCCATCACCGAGTTCATATCGTGGGTTACAATAACGGTGGTTATTTTGTACTCCTGGGTAAGCTCGTTAATCAATTCATCAATTACTATAGATGTTTTAGGGTCAAGGCCAGAGTTGGGCTCATCTACAAATAAATACTTGGGCTCCATAGCAATGGCCCGCGCTATGCCTACCCGTTTTTTCATACCACCCGAAAGTTCTGAAGGATACAATTTGTTTTTATCTTTCAGGTTAACACGTTCCAAACAAAAATTAGCACGGTCTAATTTTTCAGACGTGCTCATTTCAGTAAACATATTAAGCGGGAAAATGATGTTTTCCTCAACCGTCATCGAGTCAAACAAGGCCGAGTTTTGAAACAACATACCAATTTCCTTGCGGATGGGTACACGTTGCTCAAAATTCATTTCGGTAAAGTTTTCGCCGTTAAAAATAACCAGGCCCTTGGTGGGCTCGTGCAAACCCACAATACATTTAAGCAAAGTAGTTTTACCTGATCCGGAGCCGCCTATGATTAAGTTGTTTTTGCCTGGCTCAAATACAGCGCTTATACCACGCAGTACTTCGTTTTCGCCAAATGTTTTATAAATGTCTTTAATCTCAATCATAGCATTACACTGGTTACCATCAAATCGGCAAATAAAATCATTACACAACTGTAAACTACACCCTGGGTAGCCGATTGGCCCACTTCTAACGCACCGCCTGAGGTATAAAAACCCTGATAGGCACAGATTGAAGCAATTAAAAAGCCAAATATGAAAGCTTTTACCAGTGCCACCTGGATGGTAATAGGCATAAAGCCATCATGTACACCCATTAAGTAATCGGCAGGGCTAACATCGCCGGTGAACACACATGCAATGTAACCACCGGTTAAGGCCAGTGCTATAGAGAAAATAACCAGTAACGGCACCATCAGCATACAGGCAATAATTTTAGGGGCAATCAAATACCCCGGCGCATTAACACCCATAATTTCGAGGGCATCTATTTGTTCGGTAACCCGCATGGTACCTATTTGCGAGGCAATGCTCGAACCTACCCGGCCGGCCAAAACCAGCGAAGATATGGTTGGGCTAAACTCTAAAATATTAGAGTCGCGGGCAATACTGCCGGCAATACTGCGGGGTACTAAGGGGCTTGATAACTGGAAGGCTACCTGTATGGTAGTGGCCGCACCGATAAATACAGAAATGATACTGATAATACCCATAGAGCCAATGCCTACAGATACCATTTCGCGCATAACTTCATTCCAATAGATAGAAAATTTTTCGGGTCGCCTGAAGCTTAATCTCATCAAGAGAATGTACCGGCCTAAAGTATAAAACATTGAACAGCTGCTTTTTTTTGGTTATGAGTAAAAATACGTTTTTATAATAAAGCCTCAGAGCTTTAGTAAATTGCTTTATTTGTTAATAATTATGGAAAATGCCCTCATCACAGGCGCTACCCAAGGGATAGGCCGCTCCATCGCTATCGCATTTGCTAAACAAGGATTAAACCTGGCAATTTGTTCGCGAAAGGTAAAAGATTTAGCTCAATTAAAGGAAGAACTGTTGGTTGTAAATCCCGAAATACAGGTTTATACTCACGCTACCGATTGCAGCATAAAGGCCGAACTGCTTGATTTTGCCCGGCAGGCGCAAGCGCAATTAGGCTTTATTAAGGTGTTGGTTAACAACGTCGGGCTTTTCATCCCCTCGAAAGTACTGGATGACGAGGATGATGCTTTAATGAATCAGATAAATACCAACCTGATGCCGGCGTATGAGCTGTACCGTTTTTTTGGTAAAAACATGGTGGCGCAGGGCAGCGGGCATATTTTTAATATCTGTTCGGCGGCGGCGTTGCATCCTGCAATAAATGCTGGTAGTTATAGTGTAACAAAAGCTGCAATGTACAGTCTTAATACTGTAATGAAACTTGAAATGCAGCCATACAGTGTAAAAGTAACCGCGCTACTGCCAGGTTCAACACTAACGGCATCCTGGGCTGGAACGGAGGTGCACCCCGACCGGTTTATTATGCCTGATGATGTTGCCGCTGCCGTAGTTACTGCTTACCGCATGAGCGCAGGCGCTAATGTGGATGAGATTGTGATTAAGCCCGTTTTAGGTCAGTTACAGTAAGTACCATAAAAACTTAAAACAATGAACAACAATAAAAGACTTTACCGCGACGAATTAAATAAAATGGTTGGCGGTGTGTGTAAAGGTATTGCCGATTACCTGGATATTGACCCTACCATCGTAAGGGTTTTATTTCTGATAGCTTTAATTGCCAAAGGCTCAGGCGTATTATTATATATTATACTTTGGGCTGTATTACCTAAAAAGGTAGACTATACCTTTAAACAACCCGAGGTAGATTATACTGTTCCGCCGGTACAGCCTGATGCCGAAAGCGCATCACCTTTTACTTATCAGCCTGTAAAACGCAAAAGTAATTTTAGTTTAATTGCTGGTATGTTGTTCATTATACTGGGAGCTGTATTGCTTTTGGATGAGTATGATATTTTTCCTGATTTAGATTTTGAACATCTGTGGCCCGTTACTATTGTTGGAATAGGCTTAGCACTCATTTTTACTTCAGGTAGCCGCAAATCAACCAATACTAACCCTCCAATTGTTTAAACCATGAGAAACGACAGATTATTTTCGGGCCTGGTACTGGTTATTATCGGGGCCGTTTTTTTACTTAATAACTTTGGGGTAATTGATTTTCATTGGGGTAACCTGTTTAGGTTGTGGCCAGTATTTTTAGTGATAGGCGGAGTTAACCTGCTGCTTTCAAACACCAGGGCAGTTTGGGCTACGCTGGTTAGGGTAGCGGTATTAATTATAGGTTTGGGTTTTATACTGTTTAGTAACGTCAAAGGTAAATACGGTTTCGGCCCTTTCAGGAGTCATTATGATGTAATTGATGACCACAACAACGACGACGATGATGATGACATAGATGGCGACTTAAAGATGTCTGCCAAATCATCATCCAATAGCTATCAGCAACCGTTTGTAGCGGGTACTAAATATGCCCGCCTTAACGTAAGCGGAGGGGCAACTAAATACACTTTAAGCAAAAGTACCGATAGCTTGTTCACAGCCTCAACCAGCGAATATTATGGTGATTATAGGTTAGACAGTCGTACCGAAGACTCGGTTACTGTGGTTGATTTTGATATGAACAAACGTAACCGGCGTTTTAGGTGGGACGGCGGCAATATGAATGTAGCTCGTTTGAGTTTAAACACTGCACCTATCTGGGATATTAACCTGCGTGGCGGTGCTGCCAAAGTTGATTTTGATTTGACACGCTACAAAATACGCAACCTAAATATTAATGGCGGCGCAGCATCGTGCAATGTTAAATTGGATGCCAAGTTGCCGGTTACTGATGTGGTAGTATCAACAGGAGCGTCAGAAATTGATATTAACATTCCAAAGAGTGCAGCTTGCGATATTGTTACCTCAAGCGGTCTATCCTCTAATGATTTTGAAGGCTTTACCAAAATAAGCAGCGACCATTACACCACACCTGGTTTTGAGAACGCCCCAAATAAAATTTACCTCAAGCTTAAAGGCGGCGTGTCCGATTTTAACGTACACCGTTATTAAAATAAAAACTTTTTCTGCTGATTTGATTTAACGGTTGCCATAGTATTGGCAGCCGTTATTTTTTTGCATAAAGCGCAAAACTGGATGTTAAATTATAGCGAGATCATAGTGTGTATAATATGCTCAATAAATTTAGCGGGTTAACGTTATAACTTATACAATAATCATCTCCAGTTAAACCCGGCAAAAAATGAGATGCTGATTTAAAGGCCAAAACATTACATTTGCCGTTCTATAAAAATTTTGTTCTCAAATTACATGGTTAAATTCAACCGTTTTACATTGAGCAACGGCCTCCGGGTTATTGTTCATGAAGATCATACCACACCTATGGCGGTAGTTAACATTTTATATGATGTTGGCGCGCGTGATGAAAGCCCCGAGCAAACCGGTTTTGCTCACTTGTTTGAGCATTTGATGTTTGGTGGCTCTATTAACATACCTGTTTATGACGAGCCACTGCAACGAGTTGGCGGCGAAAACAATGCTTTTACCAGCAACGATATTACAAACTATTACATCACCCTGCCTGCCGCCAATTTAGAAACCGCTTTTTGGTTAGAGAGCGACCGCATGCTGAGCCTGGCTTTTAGCGAAAAAAGCCTAGAGGTGCAGCGCAATGTGGTGATGGAAGAATTTAAGCAGCGCTACCTTAACCAGCCCTATGGCGACGTATGGTTGCGCTTGCGCCCTATGGTTTACAAACAGCACCCTTACCAGTGGGCTACCATAGGCAAAAACCTTGAGCATATTGAGCATGCCAAAATAGAGGATGTTAAAGCTTTCTTTAAAAAGCATTACAATCCGCAAAACGCTATTATGGTTGTAGGGGGGGATGTAACCACCGAACAAGTAAAAGCCTTGGCCGAAAAATGGTTTGAGCCTATACCGGCCGGCGATAAGTACGAACGTAACCTGCCGCAAGAGCCAGAACAGCACGAAGAGCGCCGCGAAACGGTTACCGCAAAGGTTCCGCTGAATGATATTTATATCGCTTTTCAGGTACCGGCCCGTACTGACGAAAATTACTATGCGCTCGATTTGATTTCTGATATTTTATCGCGCGGGCAATCCTCCCGTTTACATCGCTCGCTGGTGCGCGAAAAGCAATTGTTTAGTGAGATACATGCCTATTTAACCGGAAGCTTTGATAAAGGTATGCTGGTGGTTGAAGGCAAGCCATTAGAAACTATTAGCATTGAAGATGCCGAAGCGGCCATTTGGCAGGAGTTAGAAGAGATGGGTAAAGCGCCAATTACCAACGAGGAACTGACTAAGGTTAAAAACAAAACCGAGTCGACAATGGTATTTGCTGAGATGGCTTTGCTTGACAAGGCCATGAACCTGGCCTATTTTGAACTGTTGGGAGATGCCGATTTATTTAATTACGAAACCGAAAAATATTTAAAGGTAACTGCACAGCAAATACAAGAGCAGGCGCAACGTGTTTTTTGTAAAGAGAATTCTTCTACACTGATTTACCTCGCCGAAAAATAAACCGCATGACGTTGAACAGAACTTTGGCGCCTGTATATCAGGCAATTGATCATATCAGTCTTATTGAGCCAGGACATACACAATTGCCTAACGGTTGTAAAGTGTATTGGTTTAACTCCGGCGACCAGGACTTGCTGCGCATGGAGTTGATTTTTGGTAATCTGCGTTTTGATCCGGCCAAGCCATTATTAAACATGGCAGTAAACACTATGCTTACCGAGGGTACGTCGGCCTTATCGGCCACCCAAATAGCCGATAAAATTGACTACTATGGTGCTTTTTTACAGGCGGAGTATGGCTATGATAACTCACAGCTTACGCTTTACAGTTTAAACCGCCATTTAGAGCACACCTTGCCGGTTATTAAAGATATATTAACGGATAGCCAGTTTCCCGAAAATGAATTGGATACCTATATCCGTAACCAGCAGCAAAAGTTACAGGTGAGCCTTCAAAAAAACGATATTCTGGCGCGCAGGGCTTTTAACCGGGCGGTGTACGGCAACTCCATTTATGGCTTAAGCGCCGATGCCGGGCATTACCAGCAACTGCAACGGGCTGATATGCTGGCGCACTTTAAGCAAATGTATCAGCCGGCTAATTGTACCCTGGTAATTGCCGGTAAAGCCGATGAAGTTGCTTTAAATCAAATTATAGCTGCTTTTAGCAATTGGGAAAATACGGCTGAACCAGCTGATGTAAGCCAGCAGCTTATTGAGCCTTTAACGGACCGTTTTTACTTTACCGAGAAACCAGACGCATTGCAGTCGGCCATCCGCATGGGACTACCTATGGTTAACCGTACCCATCCTGATTTCCCGGCCTTGCAGGTACTTAATACTGTTTTAGGCGGTTATTTTGGATCACGTTTGATGGCTAACATTCGCGAGGATAAGGGTTATACCTATGGCATAGGTTCTGGTATTTCATCGCTTAAATATGGCAGTGCGTTTTTTATTGCTACTGAGGTAGGTGCCGATGTTTGCCGTAGTGCGGTAAATGAAATCGAGAAAGAAATTAACCTGCTAAGAACCGAACCCATAAGCGAAGAAGAACTTTCGTTAGTGCGTAACTACATGTTGGGTTCTTTACTCGGCAGTTTGGAAAACGTGTTTTCGCATGCTGATAAGTTTAAAAACGTTTACTTTTCGGGTTTAAATTATGACTATTACAGCCGTTACACCGAAATTGTAAAATCTGTTACGGCCGAAGAACTGCTTGCATTAGCCAACCATTACTGGAACTTCGACGAGTTCTACAAAGTAGTTGTCGGAAAATATTAATATTTCGCCTGCGGTTTCGAAGGCGATATGTTGTTATATATGCCAATGTCCAATAATGTAGTGCATTGGCATATTTTCGTTTCATTGGCTGCAATTTGTCATTTAAGTTTAAACTAAATAGGCAATTGCAGGGCATTAGCCAAAAAACGAATTAATTTCTTACCTTTGCCCGGCAAATAATCACACACAAAAATTATTTGCCATGCAGCTCGACCCCTCCAAATTTGTTGCCGAAGGTTTAACCTACGATGATGTGTTGCTTCTTCCAGCTTACTCAGAAGTTTTACCACGCGAAGTTGATACCAGTTCGTATCTCACCAAAAAAATTAAGCTGAATATTCCTGTCGTTTCGGCGGCTATGGATACTGTAACCGAATCTCAGTTGGCCATTGCTATAGCGCAGGCAGGTGGTTTAGGTATGCTGCACAAAAACATGACCATACAGGCTCAGGCCGACCAAGTACGCAAAGTAAAGCGTTCTGAAAGTGGTATGATACAAGACCCCGTTACCCTTAACGAGACGGCCATTGTAGCTGATGCTTTTAAAATTATGCGTGAGTATCGTATTGGCGGTATCCCGGTAATTGATGCAGACGGCAAATTAAAAGGCATTGTAACCAACCGCGATCTCCGTTTTCAGAAGGTAATGAGCCGGCCGGTAAGCGAGGTGATGACCTCGACCAACCTGATTACTGCTCCACAAGGCACTACCTTGTTGCAGGCTGAAGAGATTTTGCAGGATCAGAAAATTGAAAAATTACCCGTAGTTGATGGTGACGGTAAATTGTGTGGTTTGATAACTTTTAAAGATATCCAGAAAGTAAAAAGTTACCCTATTGCCTGTAAAGACGAGCATGGCCGGTTAAGGGTAGGAGCAGCAGTTGGCGTAACCGCCGATACCATGGACCGTGTAGATGCCCTGGTAAAAGCAGGTGTAGATGTGATTGCTATTGATACAGCACATGGGCACTCTAAAGGAGTAATTAACAAGTTAAAAGAAGTTAAAGCTAAATATCCTGATTTGCAGGTAATCGCAGGTAACATTGCTACCGGTGATGCTGCCAAAGCCTTAGCCGAAGCTGGCGCCGATGCGGTTAAGGTTGGTATTGGTCCGGGTTCTATTTGTACTACCCGTATTATTGCCGGTGTAGGCGTACCGCAATTATATGCCGTATACGAATGCGCCAAAGCTTTAGAAGGTACTGGTGTGCCGGTTATTGCCGATGGTGGTATTAAACATACCGGCGATATAGCTAAAGCCATTGCTGCCGGCGCAAGCTCCATTATGGCAGGTTCGTTGTTTGCTGGTGTTGAAGAGTCGCCGGGCGAAACCATTATTTACGAAGGCCGTCGTTTTAAATCTTACCGTGGCATGGGTTCTATTGAGGCGATGGAATCGGGTTCAAAAGACCGTTACTTTCAGGATGTTGAAGATGATATTAAAAAGCTGGTACCCGAAGGTATTGTTGGGCGTGTGCCGTACAAAGGCACACTGTCCGAGGTTACTTACCAGTTTGTTGGTGGTTTAAAGGCCAGTATGGGTTATTGTGGCGCTAAAGATATTGCTGCGCTGCAAAAAGCCCGTTTTGTTCGCATCACAGCTGCCGGTATCCGCGAATCGCATCCGCACGATATTACCATTACCAAAGAAGCGCCTAACTATACCAGGTAAGCTTATTCAATAAATCAACGCAAAGGCTGCACTTTTACAAGTGTAGCCTTTGTTGTTTAACAACCTTGTTACGGTTGGGTATGATGCTTTCATATATTTACCTTTGCTTTAACCAAGCCAATTAAAATCTACCTTCATGAAAAAAGTGATTCTTTCGTTGCTGATGCTTGCATCTATACAGCTTTATGCTCAAAATAATCAAGGTGCTTTGCCTCAGGTTAAAACTGCTAACGGATTGTTAGATGGTGTTACCGAAGCCAGCGGTATAAGATCTTATAAAGGCATCCCGTTTGCACAGCCGCCGATAGGCCAATTACGCTGGGTTGAACCACAGCCGGTTAAAAGCTGGACCGGCGTACGCAAAGCCGATCACTTCGGTCCGCAGGCTATGCAACGTACTATGTACAGCGACATGATTTTCAGGAGCGACGGTAAAAGTGAAGACTGCTTGTATCTGAACGTCTGGACACCTGCTAAGTCGAGTACGGAACGTTTGCCCGTCTTGGTGTACTTCTACGGAGGTGGATTTTCGGCCGGTGACGGCTCGGAAGGCCGGTATGATGGTGAGAGCATGGCTCAAAAGGGCGTCGTGGCTATTACGGTGAATTACCGTTTGGGCGTATTCGGTTTTATGGCGCATCCTTTGCTCACTGCCGAGTCTTCGCACCACGCCTCTGGCAATTATGGATTGCTGGACCAGCACGCGGCCCTGGAATGGGTACAAAAAAACATCGCAGCGTTTGGCGGCGACCCTAAACGGGTAACTATAGCGGGCGAGTCGGCAGGCTCGATGTCGGTAAGTGCACAAATGGCATCCCCACTATCAAAAGGGCTTTTTGCCGGAGCTATTGCCGAAAGCGGCGCGTTGTTAGGTAACCTGTCGCCGGCACCTTTGGCGGCGGCCGAAGAGAACGGGCAGAGATTTGCAACAGCGGTAAAGGCAGCCTCGTTAGCCGACTTACGTAGTATCCCGGCAGACTCGTTACTTAAAATGTCTGCCGGCTTTCGTTTCTCGGCTGATGTTGATGGCTACCTGATTCCTAAAATGCCCAAAGCTATTTTTGAAGCTGGTGAGCAGATGCATGTGCCTTTACTGGTGGGCTGGAACTCGGCCGAAGGCAGTTACCGCAGTGTTTTAGGAAGCCGGTCATCTACGGTACAATCTTACAAAGAAGCCTTATTGGCTGCGTATGGTAAAGAAAAGGCCGACGCCATCTTTGCAGCTTACCCGGCTGCTAACGATGCAGATGTAGAGCAGGTGGCTACCGAGTTGGCTTCTGATAACTTTATTGCTTACAGTACCTGGAAATTAGCCGATATGCAAAGCAAAACCGGTGGCAAGCCAGTATACAAATATTACTATACCCGCAAACGCCCTGCTTTTACCGACGGAAAATCTAATGACGCACCTGGCGCAGTACACTCAGCCGAGATAGAGTATGCACTTGGCAATTTGCGTTATAATAAAGCTTACCACTGGACTCCCGAGGATTATAAAATATCCGAAACAATGCAAACTTACTTTGCCAACTTTATCAAAACAGGCAATCCTAATGGTAAAGGGCTGCCAACATGGTACAGTTTACAAGAGCGGCAACCGCAGCAGGTAATGATTATTGATGTAAACAGTAAATTGCAGACAGATACTCATGCCCCGCGATATACTTTGCAGGAAAAACTGAACGGCAAGTAATCGGATTTTTGATTAAAGTTCAATCGGCTTATTTAAGTGAAATTGTAGCTGTCGGATGCCTGAATTTTTCTACATGATTTCAGGTATCCGACAGCTGTACTTATTTCGCTTTGTAATTTTATTGACTAAATAATTACAACACTCCCAAAATCTTTTAATTTCACGCCTCGTTATCTTTCTAAAACGTTTTATTCCAGATATGTTTATAAAATACCGGTTACTGTTTTCGCTGTTTGTTGTTCTTTCTTTCTATAGTGCCCACGCTCAAAGTACCGATCCCAATCTGGGTATTATCCCTGCACCAGTATCGGTACAAAAGCAAGCCGGAACGTTTACTTTAAGCCAGGAAACAGTGATTTTGGCCGACAGCGTAAATAATAAAGCGGTTCAGTTTTTAACCAGTTACTTGCAAAATAGGTATATGTTAAAAAACAAGCTGGAGTCTTTTAAAGGCAGCTCAACCGGCAACTCCCTGGTATTAACTTCGGCAGGGAGCGAAAACTTACCCGCCGAAGGTTACCGTTTAACCATCACCCCAACAGTAATAACCATTGCAGGCAAGGGCGCCGGGTTGTTTTACGGTATGCAGTCATTAATTCAGTTATTACCGGTTGAGCGGGCTGCTACAGCAAAGTTACCTTGTGCAGTAATTGAAGATTATCCGCGGTTTGCCTACCGTGGTTTGCACCTTGACGTTTGCCGTCATTTCTTTTCGGTTGAGTTTGTAAAGCGTTACATTGATTTAATAGCGGCTTATAAGCTCAATAATTTTCACTGGCATTTAACCGATGATCAGGGCTGGCGTATCGAAATAAAAAAGTATCCGCGTTTAACGCAAATTGGCAGTCAGCGTGCGCAAACCCTTATTGGTAACTATCACGACCGCGTACCGCAACAGTTTGACAATACGCCTTATGGCGGTTATTATACCCAAGACCAAATTAGGGATGTGGTAGCTTACGCGGCCAGTAAATACATCAATGTGGTACCCGAAATTGAAATGCCTGGCCACGCTATGGCAGCTTTGGCATCATACCCGGAGTTAAGCTGCGATACCAAGCAGGAATACAAGGTTTCTGAAACCTGGGGCGTTTTTAACAACATATTTTGCCCTACCGAAAAAACGTTTACTTTTTTACAGGATGTTCTTACTGAAGTAATGGAACTTTTTCCGAGTAAATACATCCACATCGGCGGCGACGAAGCGCCTAAAGTAATCTGGAAATCATCGCCAGAGGCTCAAGCGGTCATCAAAAAATATAAGCTTAAAGACGAACATGCCCTGCAAAGCTATTTTATTCAGCGCATGGAAAAATTTGTGAACAGCAAAGGCCGCAGTATCATTGGTTGGGATGAGATACTGGAAGGCGGACTTGCACCCAATGCTACGGTAATGAGCTGGCGGGGCGAGGCCGGTGGTATAGCCGCAGCCAAGCAAAACCACCAGGTAATTATGACGCCCGGCAGCGGCGGCATGTACTTCGACCATGCCCAGGCCCGGTCAGATCTCGAACCGTTGAGTATAGGTAGCTATTCGCCTTTAACAAAAACATACGCTTACAACCCAGCTTCGGCCAGCCTTACTCCGCAGCAGCAAAAATATATCATGGGTGTACAAGCTAATTTATGGACGGAATATATTGCTACCGAAGATAAAGTAGAATACATGGTATTACCCCGCTTAATGGCTTTGTCGGAAGTGGCTTGGTCGCCGTTGGCTAACAAAAATTATAAAGATTTTTCGGAAACACGTTTGCCTAAGCACCTGGCCTGGCTGGAGGCTAATAAATACAATTACCGTGTGCCAACGGCTATAGGTACTAAAGATACATCGTATACTGGCACGCAACTTTCTGTTGATTTAAAACCTCCGGTTAACGGCGCTAAAATTTATTACACCATTGATGGTTACACCCCCGACGAAACCTGCCTGATATATACATCGCCATTCACCTTAAATATTCCGCCCGATCAATACCGCGAACTAAAAACTATCGTTATTACTCCAAGTGGTAAACGTAGTTTAGTTACCCGTATGCTGGTGTATAACCGTACGCCATTGCCTGCGGTAACTTTTGATGGTAAGCAGCCTGGTGTAAAGTATGAGTTGGTTGCCGGATCGTTTACCGGTACCGGGCAGTTGGATGGTGCAAGGGTGCTGGATACCGGTGTGGTTAAAACCTTCAATACGTCGGCTTTTAAAAAGGCTAACCGTACCTTTGGGGTGACTTACGAAGGTTACTTTAACATTGATGCCGATGGCAAATATATTTTTTCTACACAGTCTGACGATGGTTCGGTTATTTTGATTGACGACCAGATGGTGGTAGATAATGATGGTAAACATAGCCTTTTTGAGCAACCTGGTGAGGTTTTGCTACAGAAAGGGATGCATAAATTTACCTTAAAGTATTTTGATGCTGGGGCGTTTAGCACACTAAGAGTATACTTAACCATGCCCGGAAAACCTAAAGGCGAATTTTCGGCCGAGTCTTTACTCAATTAATGTTTACTGGTTAACAGGAGACATTGAACATATTTAACTAACTTAAGCTTTATCAAGCCCTGCTTTTGGTAAAGCAAACTATTGATTTTAACCATGAAGCGTTATTTATATTTAATGCTGAGCTGCATGGTAGGATTAACCGCATGCAGTAACCACAATTCGGATGATGCCCGTGTGGCTGCTCCGGTAGCAACCGAGGCTCCGCGGGTAATGGCACCATTCAGATACCACAAAACGGTTGAAGTGGCACCGGGGCAATATTATGATGTATTGTCGTGGGGCAGAGGCTCTGAAAGTACCGGGGCCTTTGAAATCTTGCGGTCCGACTCGGCAACGATGAAGTATACCACTACCACCGGCGATTTGGATGGCCGCATTGTAGATGTGTTCAACTCAGACATGGATACGGATGGCAATCCGGAGATATTTATCCATACCCAGGCGGCCGACAGTACCAACGCAGCCCAGGTAATTGCTTTTGAGTACAACGACAACACTGCCCGTAAACTGGAATTTCCGCGGCTAACTAAGTCACAACGCAAAGGTTACCGGGGCAACGATCGGTTTTTTATTAAAGACGGTAACTTAACACGTGAGTTTGAGGTTTTTGATGATGCCGACTCGCTGACTAAAACCCCGCTGCAAAAAAGACTGATTGAGTATAATCTGCGCGGCAATAATTTGCAGGCTAAACAGCTCAGCACCGATTCTGTAACAAAAGAAGCCACAACACCGCGTGCTGCAAAGTTGGAAAGCGAAACAAAATCCTCTTCAAGTAATTCTCATTCATCCAGCAAAAAATCATCCAGCAAAAAATCTGTCAAAAAGAGCCGTAGTTCGCGCCATCACGAAAGTCATCATAAACGCAGAAGGCATCGCCGGTAGTCTGTTTTTAATATATCACGCAGTGAAAACACCTGCAACTTGTCAGAAAGTTACAGGTGTTTTTGTTTAGTCTACCAGCTGTAACTGTTTTAGTTCGGCGGTAATCATCGCTATTTCCTCAGCGCTAAGTTTTACATCAATGGCTTTTGCATTTTGGGTAGCCTGGTCGGCGTTGCGGGCTCCAACTAACGCTACGGTAATACCTGGTTGCTCAATAGTCCAACGAATCACTAATTGCCCTAAGGTTGCATTTTTTTCATCGGCCAATGGCTTTATCTTGTTCAAAAAGTCATTGGTCCGGGCAATGTTCTCATCTTTAAAAAACTTTAGCCCTGCACGGTGATCCCCCTCGCCAAACTTTTGTCCGGGTTTCATTTTTCCGGTAAGTAAACCGCGTTCCATAGGGCTGTAGGCCAGTATGCTTTTGTGGTTTTCGAGACAGTAAGGTACAATGTCCTGTTCAATCTTTCGGTTAACCATGCTAAACGGTACCTGGTTAGAGGCCAGCTTAATAGTTTTTTCGGCTTCCTGCATTTGGGCAGCGTTATAATTACTTACACCGGCTTCTCTAATTTTTCCCTGTTCTTGCAATCGCAAAATAGCTTCCATGGTTTCGGCAATGGGCGTGCTTTCGTCTGGCCAGTGTATTTGGTATAAATCAATATAATCGGTATCTAAACGCTTTAAGCTATTTTCGCATTCGGTAATAATACTTTCTTTGCCGGCATATTTATAGATGTCCAGGTCATTGCCTTCGTTATCCTTCGATTTAAAACCAAAGGTGCCCTTGGTTAAATCCCAGCGCATCCCGTATTTTGTTAAAATCTGAACCTTATCGCGTGGCAAATCTTTAATAGCTTGGCCAACTAATTCTTCACTCTTGCCTTGCCCATAAATCGGAGCAGTATCAATGCTGGTAATGCCGGCATCATAGGCTGCACGCATAGCATTTACTGCGTCATTATCGTCGTTTCCTCCCCACATCCAGCCGCCTGCTGCCCAGGCGCCAAAAGTAATAGCAGATACCGCTAAATCTGTTTCTCCTAATTTTCTGTATTCCATAATTCTCTTATCGTTTTTACTCAACATCCGGTAAAAATTATTGTTCAGGTTTAAACTTTTATAAAGCAATAGTTACAATAAATTGATGCTGATGAATGAGTGTAATTATGTTTCAGTTAAACCGTGTAATGCGAATGTTACTGTTTGTGGATGAACATTCGTTAATTATTTGAATAAAAATGCATCCAAAAAAAATTCAACACCGTATAAGTTTATAGTAACATGCATTAGGTTGCATTAATCTTTAATTAACTCTTGAAAAAAAATAATACCATAAGCTTAAAACGTACCAACATTAATGGGTGGTTTTTCTTGCTGTTGGTATGTTTATTAATGGCAGGCAGCTCATTATCTTATGCTGCCAACGTGGCCGAAAAGCATCCCCGGATTATTGCTTTAGTTGATTCGCTTAACGAGCAGGCGTCGCCATTGATCAGGTTAGATCCTGGTAAAGCATTTACACTGCTTACCGAGGCTGAAATACTGGCTACCCAATATAACTATAGCAAGGGGCGTGCGGTGGCTTACCTTAACCAGGCCGAGGTGTTGAATCAGCGCGGTTACTCTACCCGCGCACTCGAATTGTATTATCGCTCCATGCAATTGAGCCGCCAAAATCGTGATGTGTATAATATTGCCCGTGCTGAGCAGTACATCAGTACTATTAAACGTAAGGGCGGCAGCTTCAAAGAAGCAGAAGATTTATTGAACCATACTCTCGAAACTTTTTCGGATTTAAATAAGCCGGTTGATATGGTTAATATTCAGCTTAAGCTTGGCTTGTTGTATGCCGAACAAAAAAACTTTGATAAAGCCATGGCCTATTATAACATGGCTTATAATCTGAGTACAAAAATTAAATATCCGTACGGACAAAAAAGAAGTTTTTACAATCGTGCTATATTGTACGAAGAAATGCACAAGCCTGAGGATGCTATTAACTATCTAAACAAAGGTTTGCTTATTGACAGCCTTTCGGGCGATACTAACGGCAAAGCTTTAACTTACATTGAGCTGAGCAGGGTTTACATCCGGAACAAAAAATATAAAGAAGCCCTGCCTTACGCCATACTGGCGTATAACAAAGCCGATAGCTGTGCAGCTATGGGTTTGGTGAAAACAGCCGTGCAGTTGTTGTTAAACATCAGCAAAGCATCGGTAGATAAAGACGCCATTATACAATGGCAGGACGAACTTATTTACGTAGACAATTTAATTAACGACCGCGAGCGCAAGCAAGCTAATGATTTTATTGATGCTTTGCGCGCCCAGGAAGAACAGCAGCTTAAGGTGCAGCAAAGTGTTTTAATGGCCGAAAAGAAAGCCCAGCAGCAAAAAAATCAGATTGTTGTTTATATCGGTGCTTTATTGTGTTCGGCTGTTATTGTGTTGACATTACTTTACAACTATAAAAAAGCCAAGCAAAAAAATGCCAAGCTAAATGCGCAGAAACAGCAGATTGAACGGCAGATTGGCATGCTGGATAAGCTTAACCGCGAAGTGCTTAGTCAAAATCAAAAATTGGAAGATGATAATGTGCTTAAAAGTAAGTTGTTGTCTATCATTAGTCATGATTTGCGTAAACCGTTGGCCAACACCCAAAGCATCCTGCACTTGGTTAACGCAGGTTTAGTATCTGAACGTGAAACCAAAGATTTATTTAAACATTTAGAAGCGCAGTACAGCCGGGTAATGACCCTGACTGATAACCTGCTGTTTTGGATACGCGGACAAGTAAGCGGGGCACCCGTTAAAAAGGAAACCGTTAATCTGCACGACACGGTGAATAACATTATTGAAGAAACGGTAATGCCGATTAGTGAGAAAGGGCTTGAAGTGCAAAACCATTTACCTGCCGAGCTGGCTTGGGTAACCGAAAACGAAACGCTGAAAATAATTTTACGTAACCTCATAAACAACGCCGTGAAATTTACCCCTGTTAACGGAGTAATTGCGTTTAGCGGTGATGTGAATGATAACGAGACTCATCTAACCATTACAGATAGCGGTATTGGCATTAGCCCCGCCATGATGGAGCAAATTAACAGTGAAAGCTATTACACTACCAAAGGAACGCAGAACGAGGAAGGCAGCGGTTTTGGTTTGATGCTCATCAGAGATTTGTTGAAAAAGCAAAACGGCAGGCTTAAAATTAACAGCAAACCCGGTGAGGGCAGTGCCTTTACCATCAGCTTTCCGGCGGTAACCGCTATTTTACCAGTAGTTGCTTTGTAAGTATGCCCTATCGGGGTATATTTGTTACTACGCCTGCTGCCAAATGGCAGGGTATAGTGTAACACCATGCAATTTGTTTATCCGGCTTTTCTGTTTGCCTTATTATCGCTAACAATACCGGTGCTGGTGCATCTGTTCAATTTCAGGCATTACCAAAAAGTTTATTTTAGCAATGTTCAGTTTCTTAAAGAAATTAAAGAACAGCAATCATCAAGGCGTAATCTGCGCGAGCGTTTTATTTTGATAAGCCGCCTGCTGGCGCTGGCATTTTTGGTGTTAGCTTTTGCCCGCCCATATCTTCCTGATAAAAATACGGTTAGCCCGGGTAAGCGGCAGATTATTAGCATTTTTCTGGACAACTCATACTCTATGCAAACACTAAGCACAGAGGGAAGCTTGTTAGACGAAGCCAAGCGCCGGGCTAAAGAAATTGCATCAGCTTACAGTATAAACGACAAATTTCAATTACTCACGCAAGATTTTGAAGGTAAGCACCAGCGGCTGCTTACCCGGCAGGAATTTAATGATGCTGTTGACGAAGTTAAAATAAGTGCCCAAAGCCGCCGCCTGCCGCAAATTATTTCGCGCCAGCAAAGCATTATGCAAAATCAATCCGGCACTTCGGAGCAAATCTATATCATATCAGATTTTCAAAAAAGTGCTACCGGGCAAAATCAGGTAAAGCCGGGCGCTGGTACAAACATTAACATGGTGCAGCTTAAGGCTAATACCTTACCTAATATTGCTGTTGATTCGGTGTGGCTATTAAGCGCGGTACACCGCCCCGGCGAGGGCGAAAAGTTAGTGGTAAAACTGCATAACTATGCAGATAAAGATGCGCAGGGTATACCCTTAAAATTATTTATTAATGGTGCTCAGAAAGCGTTAGGCAGTTTTAGTCTCAAAGCAAAATCTGCGCAGCAGGATACACTGTCATTTTCGGGTTTGCAATCCGGATGGCAACAGGGGCTTATTCAGTTGCAGGATAACCCTATTGTGTTTGATAACGACTTTTATTTTACGTTTGATGTAAAAGAACATATGCCTGTACTGCTAATTGACGGCGGACAGGTGAATCCGTATTTGCAAGCGGCATTTGCAACAGATGCCTTTTTTAAACCGGTTAGCGTAAATTATGGCAGTGTTAATTATGCCGGCTTAAGCAGCTACCCGGTAGTGATGCTGGCCGATGTAAAAAGCATACCTACCGGACTAGCGCAGCAACTTAAAACGTACGTGGCCAAGGGTGGGACGTTGGTGGTATTTCCGGCTGATGAGGCAGACCTGAACAGCTACCGTGGATTGCTGCAGCCTGCAGGAGCAGTTTGGCCCGAAAAGCTAATTACCGGACCAACCCGGGTAAGTAACTTAAATGCTAATAGTCCTTTATTTAGAGGTGTGTTTGAAAACGCACCACAGAACCCCGATTTGCCGCTGGTGCAAAAATATTATCAATTGAGCACTGGCGGGCGTACACAAAGTGAGGCGCTGATGAGTTTGCCGGGAAGACAGCCTTTTTGGTCCGGCTATCGTAGCGGGAGCGGTAAGATCTACCTATCGGCAGTGCCGCTGCAAGAAAGCTACAGCAATTTGCCCCGGCATGCTTTGCTAATTCCGGTATTATTCAGGATAGCGCTTTTAAGCGGGCACGACCAACCCTTGTATTACACTATTGGTAAAAATGAAGTGGTAGAAACTATTCCGTTTCAATTAAATGAAAAGCAGATATTAAAGCTAAGCAAGGGCAACCAAACGTTTATACCTGATGCCCGGCAGCAGGAGGGGAGCACATTTTTATATGTGGCCGACCAGATACAGCAGCCTGGAAACTATTTGCTAAAAAAGCAAGACAGCTTGGCCGCCGTTATTGCGTTTAACAACAACCGGCTCGAGTCTGATTTAACTTATTTTGAACCAAGCCAGCTAAAAAATCTGGTTCCTGAAAATGGGTTGGTAGTACAGGCAGGTAAGGGATCGTTACAGAGTGCCATCAGTGAAACAAATTTTGGCCTGCAATTATGGAAAGTTTGTATAATTTTGGCCCTGATTTTCGTGGCTGCCGAAATAGTGTTGATCCGCTTTTATAAAGTAGAAAAACAGTCGCTTTCAACGCCGGCCACAGTCAAATAAAAAGGTAAAGCATAAAGCCCCACCATATGAAGTTGCTCATCAAATCTGCTCACATTCTGTATCCTGGCTCGGATTTTCATCAAACTAAAGCCGACGTGTTGATTGAAAATGGACTGGTTAGTGCTATTGCCAACAGTTTAAGTGCAGATGATGCTGAAATAATAGATGCTGAAGGCAGTTACCTTTCGCCCGGCTTTTTTGATTTAAATTGCAGCATTGGCGAACCGGGCCTCGAAACCAAGGAGGATTTAAATACCGGTTTGCAGGCCGCAGCAGCAGGTGGTTTTACCGGGTTGGCTTTAATGCCCGATACGCAACCACCCATACATTCAAAAACAGAGGTTGAATACCTGATCAATAAAACCAAAGGCAATCTGGTGCAGGTTTATCCCTTAGGAGCTATTTCTTACCAACGCGAAGGAAAAGACATGGCCGAAATGTATGATATGTACCTAAGCGGGGCCAAAGCTTTTACTGATGGCGATAAGCCGGTGAAAGATGCCGGTTTAATGGAACGGGCCTTACTATATGCCAAGGGCTTTAATGCACTGGTTTTTTCGTACCCCGAGGATGTTGCCATTGCCGGCAAGGCCAAAGTGCACGAAGGTGCCGTGAGCACTTTATTAGGCATGAAAGGTATTCCGTCGTTGGCTGAAGAATTGATGATTGCCCGCGATTTGTATTTAGCAGAGTATACCGAAGCCCCGATACATTTCAGTACCGTATCAACTGCACGCTCTGTAGAGTTGATCCGGGACGCCAAAGCCAAGGGGTTAAAAGTTACGTGTGATGTTGCCGCACATCATCTAGTATTAACGGACGAAGCGCTATTAGGCTTTGACAGCCAGTATAAAGTTAAACCCCCGCTGCGTACTCAAACGGATGTTGATGCACTGTTACAAGGGCTTAAGGATGGCGCTATTGATGCTATTGTATCACAACATACCCCGCACGAAGTAGAGTTTAAAGATGTTGAGTTTGAGATAGCTGCTTTCGGCATCATCGGGTTACAAACTGCTTTACCACTGGCCATCAGGGCAGGCTTACCGCCTGAATTGATTATCGAAAAGATGGCAGTTAACCCCCGTAAAATATTAAATGTTGAGCAACCTGCTTTAGCCGAAGGGCAGGCAGCCAACTTTGTATTGTTTAACAGCGATGCCGGGTGGATTTTTGATAAACAGAGTAACCGGTCAAAATCATCCAACTCTCCGTTTTTTAATCAGAACTTAAAAGGTAGAGTACTGTTAACTTTTAACAACTCACAATTACAAAAAAACTAAAATCGAAACCATGATTAATCCTACTATAAAGGCTGCTATCGATGCCGCACTGACTACTTACACCGTTTACGAACCGGTAAATGCATCTGTTATTGCCGATAAACTTAAAACTGTTTTTAGTGCCGAAGAAGATTTTCTAGACAAAGCTGATGCCTTGGATGAAGTTTTTGACGAGCATCCCGAAGTAGAAGATTTACGCGAGGTTTTCTTTGATTTGCTGATGGTGAACTTCTTTAGCGCAGATATTGACCGCCTGGAAGAAGATTATCTTGACTCGCCCGAATGGGCAGAAATTGAAGAAGAGACACTTGACCGTGGCACCGAATTACTTAACGTACTGTTGTATTTAAACGAATGCAGTGACGAGGATCTTGAGCCATCATTGGATGATTACTTAACCGAATTTTTACTGGTGGATGATGACGAGTTTCAGGATGAGCACCAAATTTATGAGCCGATTATTGCCAACCAGATTTTAGTCGAAAGCTCGCCCGAGGAAGTTAACAAAGTTGCTGAGCGCTTATCAGAGGATGCTGAATTGAAGGAACTGTTTTATTCAATTATGACGTTTTTTCAAAATACCAAACCAAGCGAAAATGATAAACAGGATGTAGCCGAGCAAGCACCTAATAAGGCATTTGACATGGCGGTTTATCATATTCTGCTCGCTTTTAATAAAAACTGAGAGTTATAGCCCTGAATGGAAAATTTGGATAAGGCCGTACGGTACCAAGGCGCACTGCGTGGATTGTTGTTTGGCGGCCTCATGTTATTGGTTGATATACTTAAACTTTGGTATCTGGCCTACTCGGCCGGATCACCATTGGTTACTTTCATTATCTTGTACCCTGTTTATTATATCATTTTATTTGCGGCTTCGTTATTATTTATCAATAGCCTTCGTAATAAAATTGGGAGATACTGGAGTCTTAAACAGGCCATTACCGGTATTTTCATCATGCTCTTTATTACTGGTATCATCTGGAATAATGGGCTTAATCTTTTTTCGGCCAAGATTGCACCAGTTATGGCTGATACGGCACATGTGGAATTGGTAGAGGCTCGTAAAAAAGCTATGGAAAGCAGCAAGCTGGCACCCGAAAAAGTAAATATTGAAGTTGCTCAGATGAATGCGGCTTTTGCTGCCAGCAAGCAATTTTCAATCACCAACTTTTTTAGGTCACTATTAGTATCCACTATTTTGGTATTCGCTATTTCGGCCATGCTGGGTACGCTTTTTAAGCGTGAAAAGCCGGCTCAGTCTTCCTGATGGCAGCTAATTACTGCATCATTTGGTTAGGGTTATAAGGTCGTACCGATAAAACGCTGTCTACCACAAAACTACTTATACCGCGCCATGGCAATGGGTTTTTGTATTCTTTATAATGCAGTTCTAAGTAGGCGCCTGCGCTTCTGTTCAATTTCTCAGCTACTTTAGGATCAGTAACCGAAAACATAAATTCGTTAGACTGAATGCTGCCTTGCGTAGGTGTTCGTATACCGCTTTGTATTAACCGGCCCTCGTACGTTTTAAATAGGTTTCCTTTGTGCACAAAATAGTTCATGGTACCGGCCTTGGTGCCGTCGCCAAAAACAAAGTAATAACGGTAATAAACTACCCCGGCTAAAACCAAAAAGAATATAATTAAGATGATAGTAACAATGCGCTGTTTCATGATTGTTACTATAACAAGATAAATACCATTTTGTACAGATTATTTTAACTTATCTTCTTAATTAAGAAGCTTTAACGTTAATTAATTGACGCTGATGAAGTTGTTTAATTAAAATAGATAAAACTTATATGCTTTATAAAAAAGCTTATACGCAAAAACGGCTTTCTTTTCAGGAAAGCCGTTTTTGCGTATAAGCGAAGCTGTCTGCTTACTTCTTCATCAGTTTTACAATATCACTGCCAAACACAAAAACCATCAGCGACACCAGTATTACAAAGCCTACAATTTGTGCACGCTCCAAAAATTTATCACTCAGGGGTTTGCCTTTAATCATTTCAATAATTAAGAATAAAGCATGGCCACCATCCAGTGCCGGGATGGGCAGCAGGTTCATGAGGGCTAATGCCATTGATAGGAGGCCTACCAGGCTCCAGAAACGCAGCCAGTCTACATGTGCACCAAATAGCCGGGCAATGCCTATAGGGCTTGATAATGCTTTATTAGCTTTAACCTGGCCGGTAAATACTTTGCCTAACCCTTTTGCATTGTCGCTAAAAGTGCCCCAGGCCTTAGAAGCACCCACAGGTAACGAACCAAAGAAACCAAACCGTAAGGTTTTTTCTTCGGGCAGGTCTGTTTTCACTCTGATGCCAAAGCGGCCATCTTTAAAGCCCAGCATGCCATCTTTATTCACCTCGGCTATAACTGCTTTGGTTTCGTTGTCACGCTTCACCGTAAGACCTATCGGCTTGTTTTTATACTTCTGAATTTCCTGCTGAAACTCATCGTAGAAATGGATTGTTTTACCGTTTACTGCAATAATGCTATCACCATGCTGCAAGCCTGCTTTTTGTGCATTACTGCCTGCTACTACCGAGTCTACCATAAAGGTAGTACGTGGCACACGGTTAATAAACTCTTCAATACCCATATCCGATACATCATTCAGGATGTTACCCGGTACTTTAATGTCGAGATTTTGGGTGCTGCGGTGCACATTTAAAGTACTGTTACCCATCAATACTTTAGAACTGATCAGATCTTCAAAACGCTCAACTTTCTGGCCGTTAACGCCTACAATCTTATCGCCAGGTTTTAGTCCAATTTCCTGACCAATTTTGCCTGGAACAATTCCGTATTTTAAAGCATCGTTTGGTATATAGCTTTCGCCGTATTTAATAGTGAGTACCCAAAAAATTAAAATACCCAAAACAATATTTACAAAAATACCGCCAAGCATCACAATCAAACGCTGCCAGGCCGGTTTAGAGCGAAACTCCCAGGGTTGCGGCGGGCCAGACATTTGCTCGGTATCCATCGACTCGTCAATCATACCGGCAATTTTTACATAGCCACCCAATGGCAGCCAGCCCATGCCGTACTCAACCCCCTTATAGTTAAATTTAAACAGGCTTACACCCCAGGCGTCAAAAAACAGGTAAAATTTTTCTACTTTAATGCCAAAAGCGCGGGCTGCTATAAAATGCCCTAATTCGTGCAGTATTACTAATATTGATAGGCCCAGTATTAACTGGCCTGCCATAACCACTATATCCATTATTGTTGTACGTTCTAAACCGTCAATGCCTTAAACGGCGTTTTTCTAATTAAATTTTGCGCTAAGATGCGTGTTTCTTTATCAGTATTCAAATAATCGGCTAATGTTGGACTCTCCACATAAGGCATTTGTTTCATACAGGCCTCAATTATTTCGCTCATTCCTAAAAAGCTAACCTCATCGGCCAAAAAACCTGCCACCGCTACCTCGTTAGCTGCATTAATAATGCATGGCATGTTGCCGCCAGCTTTTAATGCTTCAAAAGCCAGTGCCAGATTTCTAAACGTTTCCAGATCGGGCTTTTCGAAGCTTAGGTTAGGGTAAGCCATAAAATCAAACCGCTTGTACTGATTTTTAATCCGCTCGGGGTAACCTAAAGCGTATTGTATCGGCAACTTCATATCAGGCAATCCTAACTGCGCCTTCATCGATCCATCCTCAAACTGCACCAGCGAATGGATAATAGATTGCGGATGCACAATGACTTCTATTTGTTCCAGTTGCAAATCAAACAGCCACTTAGCCTCAATCACTTCCAGGCCTTTGTTCATCAGAGAGGCCGAGTCAATAGTGATTTTGGCCCCCATGACCCAATTAGGGTGCTTAAGTGCATCATGCCGGGTTACGTTGGCTAAAAAATTGTTGTTTTTACCTCTGAAGGGACCGCCCGAAGCAGTAAGAATTATCTTCTCAATCGGATTTTGTTCTTCACCCGCTAGGCACTGAAAAATGGCCGAGTGCTCGGAGTCTACCGGTAACAGTTTTACCTGGTGCTCTTTGGCTAAAGCAGTAATCAGTTCGCCGGCAACTACCAATGTTTCTTTATTAGCCAAGGCAATATCTTTACCGGCCTTTACGGCGTTGATAGTAGGCTCCAAGCCGGCAAATCCTACCATGGCGGTTAGCACAATGTGCAGTTCGGGCAGGGTTACGATGTTTTTTACCTCCTCGTAACCGGCTAATACTTTTACCTCGGTATGTGCCAGGGCCTGTTTAACCTGTTCGTACAGGTTAACCTCGCAAATAACGGCATAAGCAGGTTTAAATTGCAGCGCCTGCTCAATCAGCAAATCGGCATTGCGGTGAGCGGTAAGCACATGTGCTTTAAAACGGCCGGGATTTTCGGCTATTACCTCGAGCGTTTGTGTACCAATGCTGCCTGTTGAACCCAGTACAGCAATATATTTTATATCAGCAGAAGACGAAACAGACATTATGTACAATAATCAAAACCTACGTAAGCTGCAACAGCTTGGTTTGCTGGTTTGTGACGGGTAATTTAAGTGTGTAATCAAATTATATAATTGGCAAGTGCATCAGCAATCTTGCGGTCGTTAGCTAAACGGGGAACTTTATTTTGGCCACCCAGTTTGCCTTGCGAGCGCATAAAGTTAATAAAACTATCCGGTTGTAAACTTCTGATAATTAAGGGGCGCAAAATGTTGCCCTCAATTAAATCAAAGTAATAGATGTTTTTTTGCTGCAGTACTTTATCAACCTGTTCGGCAAACTGCTGTGGGTTTGCAGGTGGGTTACCAAATTCTATAAACCATTCGTGGTAGGGTAAGCCCTCGGCGGGGGTAACCTGCGGGGCTACCGTAAACTCAACAATATCTATACCTTGCTGCCGGGCTACCGTCATTAATGCGTGTTCTACCTCTTCGCCTATAACGTGCTCGCCAAAGGCAGATATGTAGTGCTTAATCCGACCAGTAACTACAATTTTATGCGGTTTAAGTGAGGTAAACTTTATAGTATCTCCGATGCTATATCCCCATAAACCAGCATTGGTATTTAAAATAAGAGCGTAGTTCTTATTCATTTCCACATCGGCCAGGCTAAGGCGGGTTGGATTATCATTAAAATACTCGTCGGCCGGTATAAATTCGTAAAATATACCTGCATTAGCCAGCAGTAACAGGCCCTTATCTTGTTGCGAATCCTGAAAAGCAATAAAGCCCTCTGAGGCAGGGTAAGTTTCGATAGTGTCGATACCAAAGCCTATACTGTCTTCGACGCGGGCGCGATAAGGCTCATAGTTTACACCGCCGTATACAAACAGTTTAAAGTTAGGGAAAATATCTTTAATTTTTTTGCCTCCGGCTTTAGCCGAAAGACGGTCAAAATACATCTGACACCAAGGCGGGATGCCCGAAATCAGGCGCATATCCTGGGCATAAGTTTCTTCCACAATAGCATCTACTTTTTGCTCCCAGTCTTCAATACAGTTCACCTCATAGCTCGGCAGGCGGTTCTTTTGCAGGTAAGCAGGTACGTGGTGTGCTACTATGCCCGACAATCGGCCTACAGCAATACCAGCCTTTTCGCTCATAATGGGGCTACCTTGTAAAAAGATCATTTTACCGTCCACAAAATCTGCGTTACCGGTTTCGTGTATGTAGCTGAGCAATGCGTTACGGGCAGCCCTGATATGCTCGGGCATACTTTCTTTAGAAATCGGAATGTATTTAACCCCCGATGTAGTGCCTGATGTTTTAGCTAAATAAGCAGGTTTGCCTGGCCACAAAACGTCGGGTTCGCCACCAGTCATCCGGTCGATGTAAGGCCGTAAATCTTCGTAATCGCGTACCGGAACGCGTGATTTAAAGTCATTATAATTTTTAATTTGACCAAACTGATGGTCGCGGGCAAAGGCGGTACCGGAAGCTTGCTTTATTAGTTGTTGCAGGGTTTGTTGCTGCAGGGCTACAGCGTTGTGACGTAGGTTTTCTAAATCGCGGTTTACCCAGGCGGCAAACCATTTGCTCAATACCGATTTTAAACCCATACTTACAAAGTTTCAGATACGTCGTCGTCTACGTCTTTATGGCTGTAGACAAGCTTACGGTAGGTTGTTATAATTGCAACTTGAACTGTTGGGAAAGTTATAGCAAACCAAAGGATAGCTCCAAATTCTATCAAATATGCGTCTAATGCTTTATTTTGCTCTACAAAAATTGTGATAATTCCATTTACGACAAGCAGTATCAGGGCTACAAAACCAAATACAATGAGTACCATACTTAACAGCTTGAAGAAATTGTTTTTGGTTATTGCAAAGCTCTGTTGTAATGATTCTAAAGGTCCTGAATCATCGTCTACTATAAAGCATAGACAAAAAATTAATCTAATCAAGAAATACACTATCGCGATAGCTTCAACAAGTAATAGAAAATAAAGTAGAAAGCCGTTTTTAACAATTCTGAAGTCTATAAAAAGTAAAGTTTGATAGATTATTCTAAATACAATCACAATCAAAACGGCATAGCAAACCATCTTAAAAGATGGAAGAATATCCTTAAACTCAAATTCATAATACTCCTTATCAATAAGAGTTAATAAAAGTTTATAGAATGATAGAGTAAGATAGGTTGCAACAATGGAAATAATTTGTGCTCCTAAAATTTGCGCTGTTACTGAATATTGGGAAAAATATACTGATAGAGCGTCCTTCGCCATTTCGCCCAGAAAAGTAACCATTGTAAAAACAATTAAGATTACATAATTCTCTTTAATGACCTTCCATGCAGTTTTGATAGTGTCGGCAATGGAAAAAGGATGATACATAAGTGCTTATGATGTTTTAAAAATTACGCGCTTCCAAAAATCCTGCATAAAGCCCAAGCCATAAGCTACAAGTTGAATGAAGGCTGCGCCCACGCTCAAAAATGCAACTTTTAACGATTTGTTTTTGTACCAGGAGTGAAAAAATATCAATAAACTAAACAACGCCAGTATAAAGTTGCCGAGTATGGCAATACCCCAACCTAATAAATTGGCAATGATGGTGAACAACACGCCCAATGTAAACGCAGCCGGAAAAAAGTGTACTAGCTTTAACTCGTTAGGGAAAAATTTATAGATGTTAATACGTGCCCTGCCAAAAAAATGAAGCTGCTTGTAAAACTGTGCGTAGCTTGTTCGGCGTTTATGATACACCTTGGCTTCAGGTATCAACCCGATTTTAAAACCGGCCGTATGTATGCGGATGCTGTACTCAATATCTTCGCCCAAGCGGGTAATTATAAAGCCACCTGCTTTTTCCCATACCTGGCGGGATACTCCCATGTTAAAGCTGCGTGGGTGAAACTGCCCGATACCTTTTTTATTGCCGCGTATGCCGCCGGTAGTAAAAGGCGAAGTCATGGAATAGCTAATGGCCTTTTGCATATCGGTAAACGATTCATGGGCATCATCGGGTCCGCCATAAGCATCTAGGTAATCGGTTTGCAGGCGATGGTTAACTACTTCCAGGTAATTTTCCGGGATAAGGCAGTCCGAGTCGAAAATGATAAAATAGTCTCCGTTTGCACGTTCAAAGCCAAAGTTACGGCTAAAGCCCTGGCCTTCGTTGGGTTTAAAATAGTAATGAATGTTTAATTGCCCGCTAAAGCTTTCAGCAATGTGTTTGGCATCCTTAACTGAGCCGTCCTCAATCACCAGTACCTCAAACTGCCGGTAGGTTTGCCGGGTAAGGCTTTCCAGCAGTTCTTTAATTTCCTGCGGGCGGTTATAAAGCGGTATGATGATAGAAAAAAACATTGTTAACGGACTGCTTACTGGGCAAGCGTGCAATTATACAGATGATATAATTAATAGTTAAATAAACCTGAGCGGAAATGTATAGGATAAACGAAAAATTTTCGATTATACTCGGTCTTCAATCTGGTATTTGTTACGCTCGCTCGAACTGCGAGCTACCAATTCAGCCACAAAGCCGGTTAAAAATAACTGCGAACCTAAAATGATAGCCACCAGCGCCAGGTAAAATAAAGGGTTATCGGTAGCGTCGCGGTATTTCTCGTTATGGGCAATGTGGATGAGTTTTTCTGTAATAATCCAGATGGCCATTACCAAGCCTACAAAAAAGCTAAGCACACCCAATGAGCCGAAAAAATGCATGGGGCGCTTGCCAAACTTGCCAACAAAAAATATAGACAATAAATCTAAAAAGCCATTGATAAAGCGGCTCATCCCGAATTTGGTAGTGCCGTATTTGCGGGCACGGTGTTCAACCACCTGCTCGCCAATTTTAGTAAACCCTGCCCATTTGGCAATTACCGGAATGTAACGGTGCATTTCGCCGTACACCTCAATGTTTTTTACCACGGCCTTGCGGTAAGCTTTTAGGCCGCAATTAAAATCGTGCAGGTTATCAATACCCGACATTTTGCGGGTGGCCGCGTTAAATAAACGGGTAGGAATGGTTTTGCTTAACGGATCGTATCGTTTAGCCTTCCAGCCCGATATTAAGTCGTAGTTTTCTTCGGTGATACGGCGGTACAATTCGGGTATTTCGTCTGGGCTGTCCTGCAAATCAGCATCCATAGTAATAATTACACTACCTTGTGCTGCCTCAAAGCCGGTATTTAACGCGGCCGATTTTCCATAATTACGCCTGAACTTGATACCTTTAATGCAGGTGTTTTGTGCATGTAGCTTACAAATCATCTCCCATGATCCGTCGCGGCTACCATCATCAACCAGTAATACCTCGTAGGTAAAATTGTGCTCCTGCATTACCCGGCTTATCCAAGTGGTAAGTTCGGGCAGCGATTCAACTTCGTTTAATAAAGGTACAACAACTGAAATATCCATGCATCGAAAGCAATGCCTAAAAAAGGCTTAATTGCAACAGGCAAAAATATAAAAATACTTGAGTATAGACGACAATCTAACAAGGCGTGTTTAGCCTTTTAAAGCCAAGCCGAATGGTATAGGAGTTTAATAAAAAGCCGCTATTGCATCCGCTTACGGATGGTATTAAAATAGACAGCCGTACCTGCACCGGCTAATGCACCTACTGTAACATCAGATGGGTAATGTAAGCCCAGATACATACGCGAATAGGTAACCGATCCAGCCCACAAAAAGGCAGGCGCCATTACATACCATTTAGGGTAGGCAATTGATAGGGCAGTTGCCGTACTGATAGATGAAGAAGCATGGCCGGAAGGAAACGAATAGTCGCCTGCAATGTAAACCGGTATTACCCTAAAATTGCCTCTGAACGGCCGCGGACGCTTAACCAGTTTTTTAACCAGCAATACCAAACCGTATGATATAACCGAACTGCTGGCTACATATAAGGCATTTTGGCGCATCTCTTTGTTGTTGTCAATCAGTCCGCCAACTAGTAAACCTGCAGGTACCAGTGCGTTGCCGTACAAGTTTGTTTTTGACATGGTGTAATAGAAATCGGTTTTGGCAGGCGTGCGGCTGTCGGCCAGGTTCATCATAATGCGGTCGTCTAAATGCCTTGGGGCAAAGGCCTGAACGTACTGCGCTTGTGCCGGCAAAAAAAGCAACACAAATATTATAGAAGCAAAAGTAGTTAAGTACCCAACGCGGTTCATGATCATAAGTACAAGGTTGAGGCCGTAAAGTTTAACATATACCGAATAGCAAAAGCAAAATAGCATAAAATTTAACAGTTTGCCTACCGTTGTTTTTTTGCAAATGATATAGCTAAATTTAAAAGCCGGTTATGCGCTAAAACCAAATGATATAATTTTTATTATTATGCAATACAATTGGGTAACGGCGTCCATGCGATCAGATACTTATCCATATTAGTAACTTTTTTTAATCGCCTTATTATGAACTACCAACAACTGCTGGAGCGAGTAAAGCAGCACGTTTTGTCGTATTTTAAGATACAAAACAGCGAAAGCCTGATTTACCATAACCGCCGGCACACCGAAGATGTAGCGGCTGCGACTGTGCAAATTGCCAACCACTACCAGTTAGATGATAAAGATTTTTTTATAGTAGTAGCAGCATCATGGTTTCATGATACCGGTTACCTGAAAAGCCTGGAAAACCACGAAGAGCATAGCGCACAAATAGCCGAAGAGTTTTTGAAAGCGCAGCAGGCCGACGATTATGTAATACAGCAGGTTAAAGCTTGTATTATGGCTACCAAAGTTCCGCAGCGGCCCAACGGGTTATTGCAGGAAATTATCTGCGATGCTGATTTGTTCCATTTAGGCACCGATGACTTTGACGACAAGAACAAGCTGATGCGCAAAGAGTGCAAAACTGCACTCAATTGTGATTTCAGCAAGCAAGACTGGCGTCACAAAACCATTCGTTTTATGCAGGCGCATCATTATCATACTGACTATGCTAAAATGCTGCTGAGCGACCAGAAAGAAAAAAATATTCAGCGCCTTAAAGACAAAGAGGCTGAATGGATGGAAAAAAACAAAACAGAGGAAGAAGAGCCCAAGGGAGAAGCGCCCGAGAAAAACGCAAGCCCGGCAGGTATTCCATTATTTTCTTCAACCACGCCCGCTAACGATACGAGCGTATTTAAAGAGAAAGACGTTAAGAAAAAAGAGCGGCCTGATAAAGGTATAGAAACCATGTTCAGGGTAAGTTCGAGTAACCACCAGCGTTTGAGCGATATGGCTGATAATAAAGCTCACATCATGATTACTGTTAACTCAATTATTCTGTCAGCTATTATCAGTTTATTACTGCGTCGGCTTGAAGATTACAGTTACCTGGTAATTCCAACCTTTATAATCCTGGTGGTAAGTTTAACCACTATGATTTTTGCCATACTGGCTACCCGGCCGTCATTGCCCGAGGGGCGGTTTTCGGCAGAGGACGTGGATAATAAAAAGGTTAACCTGCTGTTTTTTGGTAATTTTTACCGCATGAGCCTGCCGGATTATGTAGCCGGAATGCGTAATGTTATGGCCGACCGCGAGTTTTTGTACGGCAGCTTAATTATTGATGTATATTCACAAGGTGTGGTGCTGGGGCGCAAATACCGCTTGCTGCGTATATCGTACAATATTTTTATGTTTGGGCTTATTGCGTCTGTATTAGCATTTATTATTGCATCGGCTATTAACGGTCAGGGTAAACATTAAAATCATGGATTTTAAATACTTTAATCGTGATTTGAGCTGGCTGTCATTTAACGAGCGTGTACTGCAGGAAGCTAATAGGGATACTTTACCAGTACTCGAGCGGATCAATTTTTTATCTATCTACTCTTCCAACCTTGATGAGTTTTACCGGGTACGTATGCCGGTATTGCAGGCTTTAAACAAACTGCAAAAACGTAAAGAAGATTTAACCCCGGGAAGTGTACAGCCCGACGATTTAAGCAACGCTCAAGAGCAAATACGGCAGCAGCAAGAACAATATGGGCAAATGCTAACACAGTCCATCTTGCCTCAGTTGCATGATAAGGGTGTTCATCTGTTGTATAATCAACCCTTTCCGCCACAAATTGTACAAGAGGTAAGCAGTTACTTTTTAAGCCAGGTAATGGCCTTTTTGCAGCCCGTAAGGCTCTCCGCAAACAGCGACTTTTTCCCTGTAAATAACCAGCTTTATTTACTCATACTGCTGGGTAAAGAAGAGAAAGAAGAAATGGTGGTGATGCACATCCCTTCAGACGAGCTGCCGCGTTTCTTTAGTATAGAAGATCAGGATGAGCAGTACATCGTTTTTTTAGATGACATCATCAGGCACAATTTAGATAAAGTATTTACCGAAAAGGTAAGCGGGTGCTACAGTTTTAAAATAACTCGCGATGCTGAATTAGATTTTAAAGACGAATACAGTGGCGATTTAGCTGACGCGCTGGAGCGGCAATTACGAAAGCGCGATTATGGTTTAGCTACCCGCTTCTTGCATCAGCCCGGTGTACCGCTAAGGGTATTACATCAGGTTTGCCAGTGGTTGGCTGTAAACGAACGCAGTTTAGTAACAGGGGGTATGTATCATAACCTGAAAGATTTAGCCGATCTACCAATAAGCGATGCCTCTTTGAAAGCGGAAAAATGGCCGGCATTACACTTTGCCGCTTTGCCCGAAACGCAATCGGTTTTAAATCAGATTGGCTTGCAAGATTATCTTTTGCATCCGCCTTATCATAGTTACGATACCATTTTACGCTTTTTTAACGAAGCGGCAATCCGGCCGGATGTTGAAGAGATTTACACCTCCCTGTACCGGGTAGCCAGCGACTCAAAAATTGTAAACGCCCTGATCAGCGCTGCTAAAAACGGAAAAAAGGTAAATGTATTGGTTGAACTAAAAGCCCGTTTTGATGAAGCTAATAATATCAAATGGGCCAAAAAGCTTCGTGCAGCCGGAGCCAAAATTATTTACAGTGTTACTGCACTGAAAGTGCACGCTAAAATTGCTTTAGTCAAACTTAAATCGGGCAACCGCACGCTGTACAGGGGGTTGTTGGCCACCGGCAATTTTAACGAAAACACAGCCCGCTTTTACACCGACCATATTCTGCTCACAGGCAACCATACCCTGCTGCGCGAAATGGAGTTGCTGTTTATCTTTTTGGCTAAAAAACAAAAACCTGCTGATGCAGGCATCATGCCGTTTAACCAGTTGCTGGTAGCACAGTTTAACTTGCAGCAACGCTTTATGGAACTGATAGATAATGAAATTAACCATGTAAAGCAGGGGCTGCCCGGTTCCATTACCATTAAGCTGAACAATTTAGAAGAAGAAAAGCTGATTAATAAATTGTACGAAGCTTCGAACGCTGGTGTCAAAATACAAATGATTGTGCGGAGCATTTGCCGTTTAATACCAGGCGTAGCCGGACAAAGCGAAAACATTACCGTAACCCGGATTATTGATAAGTACCTGGAGCATGGCCGCGTTTTTATCTTCGGCAATAATGGTAACCCGCAAGTATACATGGGCTCGGCCGACTGGATGAACCGCAATATTTACCATCGGATAGAAGTATGCTTCCCGATTTATGATGCCGATATTAAAGAAGAGATTTTACAGATTGTTGAGTTACAACTACGCGACAATACACAAGCTGTACATATTGACACACAATTAAATAATATTCCTGTTAAAAAAGGTGAGCCTGCCGTAAGGTCTCAACTGGAGATTTACAATTTGCTAAAGGCAAAAGCCGGCAAAGTTCCATTACAAACCACTTAAATTTATGAAAAGCAGTACTTCCATTTATACTTTGATACTTATTGCTGTATTAGGGATCTCGTGCGCCCACAGCCAGCAGCAAGAGGAATATGTCAGTCCTCAAGGTTATAATTTAAAAGAACCTGAACGTTATAAAATGGAAGACGATCTGCTGGAAATTTCGGGCATTGCCTTTAACAAAGGCGATAACAAAACCATTTACGCCATTGAAGATGAAGACGGCAAACTTTTTTACGGCCACCCATCAGACCGCATGAAAGCAGGGCACACTAAATTTGCCAAACACGGCGACTACGAGGATGTAGCCATTTGCAATGACCGTGTTATTGTGCTTAAAAGTAATGGTAAGCTATACACCTTTCCGCTTAGCGAAATAAAAGAACAAGAACTTAGCAATGTGCATGAACATAAAGATCTCCTGCCAGCAGGCGAGTATGAAAGCCTGTATGCCGACGACGCCAAAAACAAACTGTACGTGTTATGCAAAAATTGTGACGATGAGAAAACTACCCAAAGCAGTACGGGCTACATTTTTGATGTTTTACCCAACGATAGCATAAAAAAGGCCGGAACCTTTAAAATAGAGGTTAGCCAGATTACTAAATTAACTAAAGACGATAAAATAAAGTTTAGGCCGTCGGCTATGGCGCAAAATCCTGTCACCAAGCAGTGGTATATTGTATCGTCGGTTA
This sequence comes from Mucilaginibacter sp. CSA2-8R, assembly GCF_038806765.1. Classification (NCBI taxonomy): domain Bacteria; kingdom Pseudomonadati; phylum Bacteroidota; class Sphingobacteriia; order Sphingobacteriales; family Sphingobacteriaceae; genus Mucilaginibacter; species Mucilaginibacter sp. CSA2-8R. Next base: position 897,159 of record NZ_CP152389.1, read on the forward strand.
ATAGCTTGCTAGTAGTTGCCAATCAAAATTGGCAGGTAACTAATACCTATGCGCTTAATCGTAAAAATTTTTTACAACCCGAAGGCATAGCATTTGACAGCAAGGGTAACCTGTACATTTCTAACGAAGGCGACGAATTTAGCCGTGGCAGCATTTTAAAATTTACTTATTTTGGTAAACGGTAATTTTAATAACATTGTCAATCTATCACCGTTTTTAAACGAAAGTGAATTTTAAGTATCCAACTCATTTGGTTACCGTACAAGGCGCTGTCCATGCAAACAAAGTCATTTTATATAAACAAAGATCTGGCCGACTTAAAGCTGATTGATACAGCGTTGTCGTTTAAACCGTTTGTTAGCTATCTGCAAAACCGGTTAAAAACGGAGGATAGTATCAAATCCAAGTTTTATAGCTTTGTGCTCGAGCACTTTAAGGAAGGTCAAGACCTTGATAGCGTTTTAAACGATCCCGAACGTGCACAGCATAACGCCAATTTGCTCGAGTTAATTTATGGCACGCTCTCGCCGGTTTTACTGAGCGAAAAGGAGTGTTACTGGGCTTTAAGCACACCGGTACCTAATTGCGTTTTTTACAGTACGGATGCTTTTCATAGCCTCATTACCAGTCGTGATATCCGAGAGGCAGCTCACTCTATGGTTACCGATGATGAAGTATTTTATCATCAGCAACAGCAGTATGTTTACCGGCATATTCTTAAAAAGCTATATCATTTTACTTCAGTACTTAATGATAATACTTACTACTCTTATACCGATACCGAAACCGGTTTAAACCGGTTTTACCATATCCATATTGATACCACTTTTGTGGATATTGAGGTAAAAGGTCCATTGCCCGAACTCGATTTTGAAACCATCGAAAATTATTTACACAATGAGGACGGGGTAGATGTGCTGGCAGAAATATTACCACTCAGTTTATTCAAGCTTACTGGTTTTTCTGTCATTACTCTCGAGGATGTAACCCCCCGCCGTGCTATCGAGGATATCAGAAACGCCATTATTAATCCTAACGATGACCAGAAAGAGCTTTATAAAAGCGTCATCAAATCGCTCGAGATTTTAACCGAGAATAGCGATGTACATTTTGGACTACTGCCATTTTTAAAACTTAACGGCGAGCCATTGTTCGATTTGTCATCCTGTTCAGAAAGCATCCTGATACAGGCTGCTCAAAAGTATGGCGTTGCTGAAGAAACCTACCATGCCCTGGTAGACCGTTATGAAAAAAATCCGAAGGCGGTATTTTTTAGTTCACTTTCGGAAGCAAGGCAGCAAAAGTTTTTCTTTTTAAAAACCTTGAGCGAGGCCGGCATCAAATCTTACGCCGTGATTCCTGTTTTTTACAATAAGCACATCGCCGGTATGATGGAGATTTACTCCGAGAATCGCCTGGTTTTTTACGAAAACCTGCTATCGCGGTTAGAGTTTGCCATTCCGCATATTGCACAGTTGCTGCAAAACAGCATTGAACATTTTAATGCTTGTATTGATCGGGTAATCAAAGATAATTTTACCTCTATACAACCTGCCGTACAATGGAAGTTTAACGAAACAGCTTGGGATTATGTAAAAAATCCTAGATCTAAACGTAAACAGACAGGTCAAAGCATCATTAGCTTTAAAGATGTATATCCGCTTTACGGAGCTATTGATGTGCGCAACTCCACCGTTGAGCGCAACCAGGCGCTGCAGCAAGATATGAAGCGCGTACTGAAGCTTTTGCTGAAAATATTGCTCACGCTGGACGAAAAATATCCTGGCCATCAATGGCAGGAATTGATTGAGAGGTCAAACAAATGGATGCTTGTAGTTAACGATCAGATTAACACGAGCGATGAAATACTGATTGACGAGTTTTTAGAAAGAGATGCAGGTTTAACACTAACTCATTTTAAATCTGAAAATGCCGAAGCTGCAGAGATTGTAGACAGTTACCTGGATATGATTGCTCAGGACTGCGAAGGCCCCGCCTTTACCCAGCGTAACCGGTTAGAAACGGCAATGCAGATGATTAACGTAACCGTTAATACTTATTTTGAAAAGGCCGAGCAAAGGCTGCAACAGATATTTCCGTGTTATTTTGAAAAGTTCAGGACTGATGGGGTTGAGTATGATGTTTACGTTGGTCAGGCTATAGCGCCTAAACAGCCTTTTCAAATTGATTTTTTACGTCAAATGCGCATGTGGCAGTTAACCTCCATGGTGGATGCCGCGCGGCTTACGCATAAGCTGCTGGATAAAATGCCCGCTGCCTTACAAACCACGCAGCTCATTTTTATCCATAGCCAGCCTATTGATATCAGTTTCAGGAGTGATGAGCGCCGGTTTGATGTGGAAGGAGCTTACAACATTCGCTACGAAATTATCAAGAAGCGGATTGATAAGGTTTTGCTGCATAACAGCACCGAACGCCTTACGCAGCCTGGTAAAATCGCCTTAGTATACTTTACCCAGGCCGAAGCAGATGAGCATATTGGTTACATCAAACAGCTGCAAGATAAAGACATGTTACTGCCCGAAATAGAAATGCTTGATCTGGAAGAATTACAGGGCGTAGTGGGGCTGAAAGCGCTGCGGGTAAGCGTTAATTTTGACGAATAGCTATGGGTGGGTTGTTGATTAAATTGCTAACCCTTAATTAAGCAATTAATAAGTTACAGCCCCGTATGTCAGAGTTGTCAAATCGGCCCAATACCTCAAATGATCCATCCTCGTAAATTTTACCTAAATCCTGGGTAGCTATAAACGAACAGGAATTTAAGTTGGCTAAGTCGATAACGTTGATACCGCCGGTTTTGCCGTAACCTACGGGTGTTGCCGGGTCGTTAGTATCGCGGGTTTGCACGCGCATCCAGGGGGGGCAGTTAAAAATACCTTCGCCTTTAGAGTAAGCCTGTGATAAAAGTTCGGTCATGCCGTATTCGGAGTGGATGGCACTTACGCCAAAGCCCCGGCAAAGAATATCGTGCAATTCCTCACGTATCATCTCTTTACGACGGCCTTTCATGCCCCCAGTTTCCATAATAATCAGCTCTGGGAAGTTTATAGCATGCTGCTCGGCAAAGTCGAGCAGTGCAAAGGTAACACCAATAAGCAGGGTAGGAGTGCCGGCCTGCTGCTGTTTTAACAATTGTTGATACAGGTCGGAATGGTTATATAAATAAAAGCCGCTGTCGGGATGGCCCGACTGTTTAATTAAATCATCGGCCATGTATACTAACGATGAACCTGCCCGCTCCAGGTATGCCGGCAATAAAGCCAACACGCAATATTGCCTGATATTGCCATAAAACAGTTGAAATGCCTGCCTGAAGCTTTGCTCGTACCAACTCACATCGGTAACTAAATGCCGGCTGGTAATCATGCCGGTAGTGCCCGAACTGGTAAAGGTAAGCTGCGGTTGCTCCTTGCTGCTTACTACTTGGTGGTTTTTAAAGAACTCGATGGGCAAAAACGGAATCTGGCTAAAATCAGTAACCGTGTTGGGGTCAATATTTAAACCTTTAATAAACTCGCGGTAAATAGTACAATTGAGTGCCTGGTAATTAAAGGTTTGCAGCGCAGCCTGGGTAAAGGCCTGAGTGGTACTGATGGCAAAAATCTGCTGCTGAGTGGGCATTGGCATACTGCAAAGATAACACGCCGGCTTGTTTAACACGTTATTATCAATTATACATTACAACCATTTAACAATATTTTAAAAGCATACGGCGATAAACTTTGTTATAGACGTAGGTAAATTAATATCTATATTTATGAAAAAGTTAAGATTATTCTCATCCACTTTGCTGCTGAGCTTTATTGCTGTTATGGCTTCAGCGCAAAACGCCGGTAAAGAAACCGAGCGCATTCAATCCGCTACCCAGGTATTAAAAACCTTCACGGGGTCTACTGAAACTATACCCGAAGAGCTACTGAAACAAACAGAAGGTATGGTAATTATTCCTAAATTAATTAACGCCGGTTTTGGTATTGGCGGCAAGCGGGGTAAAGGTGTAGCCACCGTAAAACTGCCTGACGGAAGCTGGAGCGACCCGGTATTTATTACGCTTACCGGTGGCAGTATTGGTTTTCAGATTGGTGTGCAATCTGTTGATTTAGTATTGGTGTTTAAGCATAAAGGCGTATTAACCAAGGTTAAAAACGGCGACTTTACCATTGGCGGTGATATTTCGGCCGCAGCCGGACCGGTTGGCCGCAGCTCAACTGCCAGCACTGATCATAAATTGGAAGCAGAGGTTTACTCATATTCGCGCAGCCGTGGTTTATTTGCCGGTATCAGCGTAAACGGATCAAACCTGTCAATCGACAAATCGGCCAATGCCAGCTTTTATGGCTCGGGCGTAACCTCTCAGCAAATTTTCGAAACCAATAAAAGCAGCGCTTCGGCAGTGGTAAGCTTAAAAGCAGCATTAAAAGGTTTGTAAAATAAGCCAATAACTAATATTCAATATTCCATCCTTAGCGGGCCGCGTGTTTAACGTTTGGCCCGCTAATTATTTATGGCTATCGCCTTATTGTTTAACGGTTGATGGCATTACCACCTGTTTGATGTAATAGCCTGACAGGGCCGAAAGGCCACCCACCAAGCCACCAATAACGCAGGTAATGAGTAACAGTAAAGTCCAGTGCGGCAGGCCGAATAATTGGGCCACCCGTTCGGCCAGCTGATGTTCGTTGGGCATGCTTTTAAAAAGCGACAAAACCATCCAGGCTAAAAACAAGGCTGCAAAGCCCGACCAAAAGGCTTGCGCTGCCCGGTTAGCCATCAGCAGTGATGCAACAAAGGCCATGATAGCAATCGTCCACCAAGGTAAGATATAACTGGCTGCCAGGCTTAAGATCAAAAGAAGTACAAATAGCATAGTGATTATAAAAGAATTAAATTACCCTGTTACTTAATAGATTTTTTGAGTAGCGTAACAGATTTTATCCTGTCAGATTTTTCGTCTACCGAGCGTAAGTACAGCAACTCGTTAAGCTGACCGTCTTTCCAAGTTTGCAGCATGTCGGTATAATAAAAGCTGCCCGGATTACCCGACTCGCCGCCCGGAAAAACACCATAGCCTTTAACCGTTGGCCCCATTTGCACTACCATACGCCATGATGGACCGGCGCCTTCATGAATGGCGTTGACAAGGTTACTACTGCCGCCCGATTCAAAATTGCCCGTTCCAAATCCTTTTAATGCGGCTAAATGGTCAATACTGGTTGGCCTAACTTTACCCCAATGCCAGCCAGGGCCGGGCCTGCCATGTTTAACCGACAGCTCATTAACCGATTGGTTAAAGGCGGCACTCACAATGTCTTCAGCAGTTTCTACACCTGGTGTGTTAGCGTCGTCAAACCATTTGGCATGTGGTTGGGTAAGCAGCATTTTAATAGTGCGGTCGCGCGATGGCCATTGCAAATTTGCTTTGTCGTCGCCAAATTCATCTTTCCAGGTCAGGGTATAAACCTTACGCCACCAGGCATCAAAAATACTGGCGCCCACCGAAGTGGCATCATATCTTTTATCCCATTGCCTTAAAATATCCAGCGCTTTTAACTGGTTATTGTCTAATTTACTTGAGTCAATCTGTGCCATTAGCGTTGGTAAAATATCTTGCGCTGTGATGCTGTAATTATCGGTTTGCAGCAGGCGCATGCTATCCACCGTAATCTTATCCATAGCAGCTAAACGGGTGTTAATGCGGGTGCCACGCTGGTAAGGGCCAAACTGCCAGTTGATGTAGTAAGGATAAGTTTTGTCGGTTAGTGATTGGTTAGCCGAACTCACAAACCCTCGTGGCGGGTTCTTAACCGTAGGATTTTGCTCGGCAGGTATCCAGCCCTGCCAGTCGTTGGCTTTGTCGGTTCCGTCTAAAATGAATTTACCCTGGTCGGCAAATTTTAACGGAAACTTTCCATTAGGCGTAATGGCAATATCTTTACCCAAGCTGGCAAAAACAAAGTTTTGCGCCGGTGCGGTATAAAAGGTTAAAGCCTTACGGTACTCCGCATAATTTTTACCGCGGTTAAGCAGATAAAATGTTTTTAAATCGTTAGAGCCATCGTGAGCTATCCAGCGCAGCGCAGCCCCGGCCGGAAGATTGGAATGGTTTTTTTTCGATACCGAGTCCTCGAAAACTACAGGGCCGTAATGCGTATAAATCACTTTCTCGGTAATGGGTTGCTCACCGCGCACCGTAATCACTTCGGTTCGGCGGCTAACATTATTCCATTGATTATTGTACCAGTACTGATTTTTGCCGGCGTCTTTAAATTTAACCTGGTACCAGTCCAGCACATCGGCATCGGTATTGGTTACACCCCAGCTTATTTTATCGTTATAGCCAATAATAATCATCGGGGCACCGGGCAGCGATACGCCGTAAACATTAACCCCCGGTGCACTTAACTGAATTTGATACCAGAGAGATGGGAAGCTGAGGCGCAGGTGCGGGTCATTGGCCAGTATAGGATAGCCTGAAGCAGTTTTGTTGCCGGCCACTGCCCAGTTATTGCTGCCAATACCTTCAACTTTACCCGCCGGTTTACCCATACCTGCCATTTGTGCTTTAAAGCTGGCCGAAACTGGCGGAACCGGTAACGGTTTAAAATTCCACGGTGTGCCCTTAGGTATAATGGGGTCTTCCTGATAGTTATGGTCCGGAAACAAATCCTGCGTTACGGCAATGCCAAACTTATTTAAGGTGTTAGTCATCTGCAACTCGTCAGATCCGCCCGAAAGGGTTTCCGACATCAACTTTAGTAAAAAAGCACAATTGATAGGTTTCCATTCTTCGGGCTTATAGTTCAGTAATTTATATTCAATCGGGTAATCTTTCACATCCAGGTTGTGCACATAGGCGTTAATGCCTGCTGTGTATGCTTCAACAGCTAACCGCGTCTGTGAGTCTTTCATCATAGCCCGCAATGAGTTTTCGGCGCCGTAAACCATACCCATTCGGCGGTGATAGCGGTCGGTTTCAAGCGCTTTAGCACCCACTACTTCGGCCAGTCGGCCAGAGGCGCTCCGGGTTTGAATATCCATTTGCCATAGCCGGTCGGTAGCGGTTACATAGCCCTGCGCATAATACAGGTCGTGCTCGTTTTTGGCAAATATGTGCGGTACACGGTGTTCATCATACTTAATCACAACCTCATCCTGCAAACCCGGAAGTTTTAATTCGCGCTGTGTGATGATGCGCTTGTTTTCTGCATTTTGCCAAAAGCCTGTTGCCGGATTTAAAAATTTACCCAACGGCGGGATAGGGCCAAATTGGGTCTGCAATGCCCATATTAACACTGCTGTTAAACCGGTAGTTATAAAGGCTTTTAATATTTTCATTGCGGTTGCCGTAACGGTATTATGTTGCTTAAATATAGGAGTTTGGCTGTAGTAATGTATACTGTTTCCAAGGTTTGTATTTTCTTTTGAGGGCATGAGATAATTAATATAAGCCTGATTAATATTGTTGCTGTATTTAGCCGGCGTAGTTCATCATCAAACAAAAAAACTTTAATATTGCTCTGAATACATCATGACGTTGAAAGCAACTCAGCACAAGCTAATTATTTACCAGGTACTGCCCCGCTTATTTGGCAACATTAATACCACTAACAAGTTTTATGGGTCTATTACCGAAAACGGCTGCGGTAAATTTAACGACATCAATAACGCAGCAATAACAGCCATCAAAGAGATGGGTTTTACCCATGTTTGGTATACCGGCATTATTGAACATGCTACCATGACCGATTACAGTGCCGAGGGTATTAAACCTGACGACCCGGACGTGGTAAAAGGCAGGGCAGGATCGCCTTATGCTATTAAGGATTATTATGATGTTGACCCCGACCTGGCCGTAGATGTACCTAACCGGATGGCTGAGTTTGAAGCTTTGGTAAAGCGAACCCACCAGCAGGGCTTAAAAGTAATTATTGATTTTGTCCCCAATCATGTGGCCCGCACCTACCAATCGGATGCTAAGCCGGCACATGTGCGCAATTTTGGCGAGGACGATGATGTAAGCCAAGCGTTCAAGCCAACCAATGATTTTTATTATATACCCGGACAAGCGTTTAAAGTACCTGAAGGCTACGACCCCGGTGGTGGTGGGTTTGCCAGTCCTTTAAAAGATGGCCGGTTTAACGAGAACCCGGCCAAGGGTACCGGAGACGATATATTTACAGCGAGTCCATCTATCAACAACTGGTTTGAAACCATCAAGCTGAACTACGGCGTAGACTTTAGCAAAGGTTACGATATGCACTTTGAGCCAATCCCGCCGGTGTGGCAAAAAATGCTGTATATCCTGAGTTTTTGGGCCGACAAAGGTATTGACGGTTTTAGGTGCGATATGGTGGAGTATGTACCCTCGGAGTTTTGGGCATGGATTATTCCGCAAATGAAGCAGCGTTACCCCAACCTTATTTTTATTGGTGAAGCTTACCAAACCGGGCAGTACCACAACTATTTATTTAACGGACAGTTTGACTACCTGTATGATAAAGTAGGCCTGTACGATGCCCTGAAGCGATTAACCCGCAACGAGCCGGGGGCCAGTACTTGGGATATTAATCGCGTATGGAACCATGATACCCGTGGCTTTGACGAGCGGATGCTGCGCTTTATGGAAAACCATGATGAGCAGCGTATTGCCTCGGAGTTTTTTGCCGGTGATGCATGGCTGGCCGTACCCGGCATGATTGTTACGGCCACGCTTGCCGACGGACCGGTAATGATTTATTTCGGTCAGGAGGTAGGCGAGCCGGCTACCGGGGCCAACGGTTTTAGCGGCGGTGATGGGCGTACTACCATTTTTGATTATTGGGGAGTGCCCGAGCACCAGAAATGGTTGAACGGAGGTGCTTATGACGGCGCACAACTGTCGGACAGCCAGCATCACCTGCGCAACTTTTACAGTAAGCTGCTCAACCTGTGCAGCCAATGCCCGGCTATTTACGAAGGTGAATTTTATGAGCTAATGGTAGCTAACGAGCATAACGCGGGTTTTAACGAGCGCATCTACCTGTACTTACGCTATACAGAGCAGCAGCGCATCCTGGTTGCTGTTAATTTTAACCGGCACGAACAGGACATTAATATCAAATTACCTGCTGATTTGCTGCAAAAGTTTGCGCTGAACGGTTCTGTAATATTTAAAGATTTGCTGAGTGATGCTGAATTTAAATCTGCCGATGTTACCGACGGCTTATGGATTAAACTGCAAGCTACCGGCGGTTTAATGCTGGAATTTTAAGCTAATAATTAAAACGTATTAAAACGAGTAAAGCCACCTCTTTGGGTGGCTTTACTCGTTTATAAAGGATAGGTATGTTACTTCATGGTTGCAAAGAAAGGCAGGCGGGCTTGCGGCGTATGCATCATTTGCTGCATGGTTTTAAGCTGCTGGTAGTAAGTGTAAGTTTCACCTAATTCGGCCTTTACCAGGCGGGTTTGTACACGGCTTTGCATGTCATTACTTAAGCTTTTCAAAAAGCTTTTTTGCTCTGGGTAGGCTACCACTTTGTATTTATTCAGACCTGCCTTTTTAGCAGCGCTGGCAACGGCATCGTTGATGTTGCCTAAACGATCTACCAGACCAATTTTGATGGCTTGTTCGCCCGTCCAAACGCGGCCCTGACCAATGCTGTTGATGTACTCAGTAGTTTTTTTACGGCCGGCAGCTACAGCACCGGTAAAGTCGCCATAACCGCGGTTTACCTGGTTTTGCAGTATAGCCCGCTCTTCGGGTGTAAGCGGACGGGTTGCATCACCTAAATCTGCATATTTACCGGTTTTAACCCCGTCAAAAGTAAGTCCTAATTTGCCTGTTAATAATCCACGCATGTTAGGTAATATGGCAAATATGCCTATCGATCCGGTAATAGTATTAGGTTCGGCAAATATAGAATCGGCTGCACAAGCAATGTAGTAACCGCCAGAGGCTGCATAATCGCCCATAGATACAATGACAGGCTTAACCTTTTTGGTCAGGCTCACCTCGCGCCAAATTACGTCCGAAGCTAAAGAGCTACCGCCCGGAGAATTAACACGCAATACTACGGCCTTCACTTTATCATTCAACCTGGCCTGGCGTAATGTAGCCGAAATGCGGTCTGATCCAATGGTGTTATCATCTCCGTTACCGCCGTTAATCTCGCCCGAGGCATAAACCATGGCAATCTGGTTGTCTGTGTCTTTATCACCATCGCTTTCATCGTCACCATCATTTTGGGCGTAGCTCTCAATGGTTACGGCGTGCAGGTTCTTTTTCAAGTCAACCTTAGTGAGGCCTTTTAATTCGTTCAATACCTCATCTTTGTATTTCAAGCCGTCAATTAGTTTATAGGTAACTGCATCTTCAGGCATACGAACTTTGAGATTGTTGGCAATGTTAAACAGGCTGTCTTTGTTAATGTGGCGGCTGTTGCTAATGCCGCTAAGCATCTGGTTGTTTAATGAGCCTAAGTAGGAGGTAACCTGCTCGCGGTTGGCATCACTCATTTTATCGAGTATGAATGGCTCAACTGCGCTTTTGTAAGTGCCTACCTTAATTATCTGCGCCTCTACACCTAATTTATCAAGTGCACCCTTAAAAAAGGTAATCTGCTGACTCATGCCCGCAAAGTCAAAAATTCCCTTAGGGTTCATATAAACTTTATCGGCTACCGAAGCCAGGTAATATGAACTTTGGGTATATACTTCGGCATAAGCAATGATGAATTTTTTAGATTTTTTAAAATCAATCAAGGCGTTGCGTATCTCTTGTGTGGTGGCTTGGCCAGATAAGGTTAAGTTATCGGCCAGGTAAATACCTTTAATTTGCTTATCGTCTTTTGCTTTTTTAATGCTGGCTAATATATCGTTCAGGCCAAGGCTTTTATCTTCGTCAAATCCTAAAAAGCTTAAATTAGCCAAAGGGTTGTTAGGCGTACGTTCGGGTACGGCGTTTTTGAGTGATATGGTAAGAATGGAGTTGTCGTCAATTTTTACTTCCTTATCGCTGCTGGCTGCCACAATGATGCCCACAAATACTACCACTAAAACCAAACCTGCCACAAATACGCCCACAATGGTAGCCAGTACAAACTTGAAAAATTGTTTCATTAACTATATTAATTGAATTATCTATGCAAACTTATTAATCGGGTACAATATAACGTTTAGAGCAGCATATATAATATTTGTTACAACATGGTTGACGTTTATTTACTATTGGGCAGTAACCTGGGCAACCGGCAATTGTATTTGCAGGATGCTGCCCGTTACATTGAAAAAGGCGCCGGTAAAATTATGGCATGCTCGGGTATTTATGAAACGCAGAGCTGGGGAAAAACTGATGCGCCCAACTATTTAAATCAAGTGTTATTGATACAAACAGAACTGCAACCACAACTGTTATTGGCAGAACTGCTAAACATAGAAATTATGCTGGGACGACGGCGCCTGGAAAAGTGGGGATCGCGTACGGTTGACATTGATATTCTTTTTTACGGAGAAGAAACTATTGATGAGCCAAACTTGATTGTTCCGCATCCGGAGCTGCATAACCGGAGGTTTACTTTGGAGCCACTGGCCGAAATTGCGCCTGAGCTCAGGCATCCAATTTTAAACAAAACAGTTTTGTTGCTTAAAAATGAGCTGAAAGACGCGTTAGCAGTAAAAAAAGTATAATTTTGATATATTAACCTATTCGCCATGTCCGAAATACCTGCCAATACCGATTTTGACCTGTCATTTTTATATGAAATTGCTGATGGCAGCGACGAGTTTATCGTTGAATCCATAGATATGTTTACTTTGCAAACCCCGCAATTAATGCAGGAGATTGAGCAGGGTATTACCACTCAAAATTGGCAGGCTGCAGGTGCTGCTGCACATAAGCTTAAGCCTAACATGGGTTTTTTTGGTATGCTTAACCTGCAAAGTATGATGCAGGAAATCGAATCTATGTGCAAAAGCGGCGCTCCGGAGCAGTCTGTATTATCGCAAAAGCTGGCAAATGCAAAAACAATTGTAGATAGCAATCTCATTAAACTGGCAGAGATAAAAGCCGAAAAGCAAGGGTAGTATTTAGCATTTATTGTTGCAGGCCGAGCACTTGCATAATGGCTTGTGCCTTTAAAAGGCATTCGTCATATTCCTGTTCGGCCACGGCATCAAAAGTGATAGCACTGCCTACCTGAAAAGACAGATACTGGTTGTGGGCGTTATAGAAAATAGTGCGGATAACCACATTAAAATCAAAGTCATCATCCGGATCGAAATAGCCTATTGCTCCCGAATATATTCCCCGGCGGGTACGTTCATAATGATCCATTAACTCCATCGCCTTCAATTTAGGTGCACCAGTCATGCTGCCCATCGGGAAGGTATTGCGCAAGGCACCTACCGGCGACAGGCCATCCCGCAGCTGGCAGGTTACGGTAGATATCATTTGGTGTACCTGGGTAAAGCTATAAATGCCAAACAATTCTTCGGTTTTAACCGTGCCCGGCTCTGCAGATTTGGTTAAGTCATTACGCACTAAATCAACAATCATTACGTTTTCCTGCTGCTCTTTGGGGTTGTTGCGCAGCTCTTGTTTAATGCGTTCGTCTTCTTGAGTACTGCTCCCACGCTTAGCCGTGCCTTTGATGGGCTGAGAAATAAGTTGTCTGCCTCGTTTAGCCAGAAAACGCTCCGGTGATGCACATAAAACATACTGTTCATAGTGCCTGAAAAAACTTGCAAAAGGTGCAGGCGAAGTGGTGTTTAACTGCCAAAAAACGTTCAATGGATCTATCGTTGCATTGGCTGCAAAAAATTCCTGGCAAAAATTAGTTACATAAATATCGCCGCGGCTGATGTGCTGCTTAATTTGACTAAAAGTATCTATATAGTCCTGTTGCGTAAAGCATGGTTGTAAAGCCAGGTTATTTACCGCTTTAAGTGGTTGCAGCTTTTCGTTATTGATTTGTTTCCATATATGTTCACTTTCATCCGAGATGATTTCTGCCTGATGACCTTTAACCTTGATTAAGTGCAGCGGCGCAAAAAAGTAAAGGTCGGGAAAGTTCAGCTCGTCGGTGAGGTTGGACGATAGGTGTTCTGTCTCGTTTTTAAGGTCGTAACTTAAAAATCCGGTTATCCAGTCGGGATGTTGCTGCCTGAATTGCTGCAGAGCCTCAAATGCCTGTCCGGCTTTTGCTGTTAATTGTGCCTTTACCCCGGCAGCAATCAATAAATCAAATTTCGAATCGGCGTTGGTAAATTGGTTGGAGTCCAGATAGCAGCATACCTCAAAACCGCTGGCCCATTGCTGGGCTCGTATTTTAAAGTCGGCAATATCAGAAACATCAAAAATCATGGTTATTCAAAAATACGCTTTAAACAAAAAGGCCGGAAACCGGCCTTTAAGAAATATATGTTTTAGCTGTAAACTAAGTATGTCTTAGTGCAAAACCAAAGTTTGTTTACGGTCTGGACCTACTGATAAGTATTTTACCGGTACTTCTAACTCAGCTTCCAAAAACTCCATGTATGCCTGTAATTTAGCTGGTATTTGTGAGTTTTCGGTAATACCGGTAATGTCTTCGTGCCAGCCGTCAATCTCTTTTAATACCGGTTCTGGTTTAATAGTGCAGATATCGTAAGGCATATAGTCTATAGTTTCGCCTTGGTAGTTATAGTGCGTACAAGCGTAAATTTTTTCAAAGCCGCTCAATACATCAGCCTTAGTCATTACCAATTGGGTTACCCCGTTTAGCATAATGGCATATTTCAAAGCTGGTAAATCAATCCAACCGGTACGGCGTGGTCTGCCGGTGGTTGCGCCAAACTCGTGGCCTATCTGGCGTAATTCTTCGCCTAACTCATTATCCAGTTCGGTTGGGAATGGGCCGCCGCCTACACGGGTACAATACGCTTTAAAAATACCAATTACATCACCAATTTTACTTGGGGCAATACCCAAGCCTGTGCAAGCGCCCGCAGTGGTGGTATTAGATGAGGTTACAAACGGGTACGAACCAAAATCAATATCCAGCATGGCGCCCTGTGCACCTTCGGCCAGTACTTTTTTACCTTGTTTAAGGTAGTTGTTTACCAGGTGTTCTGAGTCAACCAGTTCAAATTGTTTAATCAATTCAATAGCCTCAAAAAACGCTTGTTCGCGTTCCGTAAAATCAACCACATCGCCGTATAAAGCATGCAGCATGGAAGTGTGTTTGCCAACCAGCTTTTCGTAACGCTCTTTAAAGTCGGGCAACAGTATATCGCCTATGCGTAAACCGTTGCGGCCGGTTTTATCCATATAAGTTGGGCCAATACCTTTAAGGGTCGAACCGATTTTACCATCGCCCATTTTTTTCTCGTTGGCAGCATCCAGCAACTGGTGGGTAGGTAAAATAAGGTGTGCTTTTTTAGCAATCATCAAATTGCCTTTAGCCAGCAAATCGTGCCCTGCGTCTTTAAGTTTATCCAATTCCTTTTTTAGCGTAATAGGGTCTATTACTACACCATTGCCAATCAGGTTCATGGTGTTTTCAAAAAATATGCCTGACGGTATGGTGTTTAATACAAACTTTTTACCATCAAATTCTAAAGTATGCCCGGCATTAGGTCCACCCTGAAAACGGGCAATCAAATCATATCCGGCACTAAGTACATCAACAATTTTTCCTTTGCCTTCATCGCCCCACTGGAGGCCTAATAAAACATCAACAGCCATTTGGTTATTTGATAAAACATGATGCCGAATCTATATCCGCATCTTACCGGGCAGCCGCCCTATGTTAGTGTAAGATGCCGAAACAGTCCGGCACAACGTATGATTATAATTAATTTATAGTCTTACTTTTTAAGCTGCAAAAGTAAGATTATAAAGGAAACTATCTCTATCAATTATAAAGTTTGTATTTATAAAACTGACGGGATAGTGCAGAGCCTCTATATTTTGCGGTCGCAGTGACCTTCTTTTAATTTGTTGCAGTTACCGTATAAATTTAGCGAGTGGTGCTTAATATCAAACTTAAGCAAATCGCCCATCATGCTTTGTATTTGCTGAATGCGCGGATCGCAAAACTCTACTACCTTACCGCAATCAATGCAAATGATATGGTCATGCTGTTTGTAACCATATGATTTTTCGAATTGGGCCATGTTTTTGCCAAACTGGTGTTTGGTTACTAAATCGCACGAAACCAGCAATTCTAGCGTGTTATATACCGTAGCACGGCTTACGCGGTACTTTTTATTTTTCATGTGGATATACAATGATTCCACATCAAAGTGATCGTTACGTGAGTAAATTTCTTCGAGTATGGCAAAACGTTCAGGAGTTTTGCGCAAACTTTTATTTTCGAGATACGCCTCGAAAATTTTTTTAACCATATCAATGGTTTCCTGTAGAGGCATAGTAATAAAACTTTTAAGACTTCAAAGTTAAAAATTATTGCACATAAAAAAGCGGGCTGAGTATGAAGCTAACAGATATGACTTAACCCTGTTACTGCATTTTCTACGCTGTGCTACCCAATGTTTTAAGATGCTTTTTCAATCGGTGCCGGGGCAGAATCAAAGCGGTTTACGCCGGTAACACCTTTTACTTGTTTTAAGCGTTTAATGAGGTTGTCCAAATGTTGGGTGTCATTTACATACATCATAATGGTTCCCTCAAAAATGCCGTTATCGCTGTCTACGGTGATAGAGCGCATGTTTACCTTAAAGTCGTTAGATATAACCGTGGTCAATTTATTAATCAAGCCCACATCATCAATACCCGTAATGCGTAAGCCGGTCAAAAAAGCCAGTTCGTGCTGGGTGGTCCAACGGGCTTTTACAATGCGGTAGCCATAATTAGCCATCAGTTTGGCAGCATTAGGGCAGTTAGTACGGTGTATCTTAATCCCATCGCTTACGGTAATAAAGCCAAACACATCATCTCCAGGGATAGGGTTACAGCAGGTGGCCAGCTTATAATCTATCTTCTGCATGTCTTCGCCAATCAGCAATATATCGCTGTCTTTGGCTTTGACATTACGCATCAGGCTTTGTACCTGGTCCTGGTCAATTTTATCTTGTGGCTTGTTTTCTACCGTGCGTTCTGAAGCATGGAACTCTTTTAAATCCTGTAAGTCAATCTGCCCTTTAGCAACTCGGTAAAACAAATCCTGGCTGGATGGCAGCTTAAAGAAAAGTGTGAGCTTCTGGATATTGTCGGAGTTGTAGGTGATTTTAAGCGATTTTAATTTACGCTCCAATATCTCTTTACCGTCTTCGGCAATTTTACGCTTCTCTTCTTTGAGCGACGATTTAATTTTAGCCTTAGCCTTAGCCGTAACCACAAAGTTCAGCCAGTCTTCTTTGGGCGATTGCTTACTTGAAGTAATGATCTCTACCTGATCGCCGTTTTGCAGGTTGTAATTAAGCGGTACCAGTTTATGATTAACCTTGGCACCAATACAGCTCGCACCAACATCAGAGTGAATTTCAAACGCAAAATCGAGCGCCGTAGCATTGGATGGTAGTTGTATTAATGCACCTTTAGGCGTAAAGATAAAAATCTCGTCGCTAAACAAGTTCATCTTAAAATCGTCCAAAAAGTCGAGCGCGTTACTATCTGGATTGCGTAGTAATTCACGTACCTTTTGTATCCATTGGTCTAAGCCACTATCAGATGACGACTCTTTGTATTTCCAATGTGCGGCAAAACCTTTTTCGGCTATCTCATTCATGCGCTTGGTGCGTATTTGCACCTCAACCCACTGGCCGCGCGGCCCCATCACCGTAGTATGTAATGATTCGTAACCATTAACTTTAGGCGACGATACCCAATCGCGCAAACGATCGGGGTTTGGGCGGTAAGAGTCGGTTACTATAGAGTAAGCTTTCCAGCAATCCGATTTCTCATGCTCAGGTGTGCTGTCCAGTATAATGCGGATAGCAAACAAGTCGTACACTTCCTCAAAAGGAATAGCCTTCTTTTTCATCTTATTCCAGATGGAGTGGATAGACTTTGGACGGCCAAAGATATCGGCATACAAACCTTGGCTGGCCAAAGTAGCTTTAACCGGCTCAATAAAGTCATGTATAAATCTTTCTCGCTCAGCTTTTTTCTCGTTCAGCTTTTTCTTGATAAACTGGTAGGTTTCGCGTTCCATGTATTTCATGGACAAGTCTTCCAGTTCGGATTTTATCGCATACAAGCCTAGGCGGTGCGCCAGCGGGGCGTATAAGTAAACGGTTTCTGACGAAAGTTTAAGCTGCTTATCGCGCGGCATAAACTCCATGGTGCGCATATTGTGCAAACGGTCTGCCAGTTTAATTAAAATCACCCGTACATCATCTGCCAGTGTAAGCAGCATTTTACGGAAGTTTTCGGCCTGTAGTGAGCTATTAGTATCAAAAACACCCGATATTTTGGTAAGACCGTCAATAATTTTGGCTACCTTTTTACCAAACTCACGTTCAATATCTTCCAGGGTCATGTCGGTATCTTCTACTACGTCGTGCAGTAATGCACAAACAATAGAAGTGGTACCCAAGCCAATTTCTTCGGCAGCTATTTGCGCTACAGCAATAGGGTGGTATATATAAGGTTCGCCCGATTTGCGGCGCATATCTTTATGGCTTTCTACGGCCATTTCAAATGCTTTGCGTATCATCTTTTTATCACCTTTTTGCAAGGTTGATTTTGATGCACGCAGCAGGGCACGATATCTTTTTAAAATTTCCGCTTTTTCAGCTTCCAGATCAATCACTAAATCTTTCATTTATAAGCGTTTGTTATCTGTATATCATAAATAATGTAACAACATTTTTTAATGTCGGTTACTTGTAAAACACCGGAAAATAGCATTATTTTTGTCTTAAGTAAATATATGAAATTTATCGGGTTAATGTTATTGTTTTGCTGTGTTATGGGACGGGTCATGTCGCAAAGCCAGTTGCCACATCCCAAAGTTGGCAAAAATGATACCATTAAAACCTATTTAACGGATTTAAACGGTGAGTTAGTACCTTGGGTGGTATTACCAGAATATACGGTAAAGGGCGTACGCATTTTTGCAAGCGAAGAAGACCGTAAGGCTTACTACCGTTTGCGTTACAATGTTTATAAAGTGATACCTTATGCACGTATTGCCGGCGACAAGTACCGGCAGCTGCAACGCGACCTGGCAGTTACTACAGATAAAAAACAGCAGAAGGAATTAATTAAAACATGTGAAACACAGGTAAAAGATTTATTTAACACACAAGTTAAAAATCTTACGATAACGCAGGGTGAGATATTGATTAAGCTAATAGACCGCGAAACAGGTACTACCAGCTACGAACTGGCTAAACAACTAAAAGGTGGATTTCATGCCTTTATGTTTCAATCGGTAGCTCGTATATTTGGCCACAATTTAAAAGAAACATACGATCCTGAACAAGAACGGGATATTGAGGCTATTTTACGGCAAGCCGGATATTATTCCAACAGATTTTAGTAAAAGATGGACGATCAAAGTATTTACCGGTTTAGTGTGCAAAAGCTAAACGGTGAAGAAGTGGACTTGAGTAATTACAGAAATAAAGTTCTGTTAATTGTAAATACAGCTTCGCAGTGTGGTTTTACGCCACAACTTAAACAACTTGAAGATTTGCGGCACGAATTTGAGGGGCAGGATTTTGAGATACTGGCATTCCCGTCTAACGATTTTGGAGGGCAAGAACCTCTCGACGGCAATTCGATAGGTAAATTTTGCAAAATTAACTTTGGTGCTCATTTTCCGGTTTTCGGCAAAATGCAGGTGAAAGGTCCGCAGGCTCATCCGCTGTTTAAATTTTTAAGCAGCAAAAAAGAGAACGGCCGCATACAATCAGCACCTAAATGGAACTTTCATAAGTACCTGGTTGATCGCAGCGGTCATGTGCAGGATTTTTTCTATCCGTTTACCAAGCCTACGTCAGCTAAAATCAAAAAAAAGATCAGTGATTTGCTTTCGGTAGATGTAGCTTTGTTGCAGCATGGTTAAACTAGATATACTGGTTTTACCAGTGCACCCGGATGATGCCGAATTAGGCTGTGCCGGTGTTATCTTAAAGCACAATGCCATGGGTAAAAAGTCTGGTATTGTTGATTTAACCCGCGGAGAACTCGGGACCCGTGGATCTGCCGAAATACGTTTGCGCGAAGCTACAGCTGCGGGCAAAATATTAAACCTGGCAATAAGAGATAACTTAGGCATCCCCGACGGTTTTTTTGAAAACAATAAAGAGTATCAGCTTAAGGTAGTCGAGGTAATAAGGCGTTATCAGCCCGAAATTGTAATCACTAATGCATATCACGACCGGCATCCCGATCATGGCCGGGCAAGTGATTTGGTGCAAACAGCGTGCTTTTTATCGGGCTTGCGCAAAATTGAAACCTTTGATGACGGCCAACCACAAGAGCCCTGGAGGCCCAGGCAACTATTGCACTTTATACAGGATATGTATATTAAGCCAGATGTAGTAATTGACGTAACCGATTACTGGGATACCAAAATTGCCAGTGTGATGGCCTACGGTTCGCAGTTTCATAACCCCGAGTGGGAAGAAGAGCCGCAAACTTACATTTCGTCACCAGAATTTATTATTGGGGTTGAGGCACGTGCCCGAGAGATGGGGCGTTCAATACAAGCCCGGTATGCAGAAGGCTTTACGTCCAGGAAAATATTAGGCGTAGACAGCCTGTTTGATTTAAAATAAATAACGGTTTTCAAATAAAGGGGCATGAGGTCCTGTATTTGAAAACCGATTTATCTTATTACGCTTTAACGTACTCAAAGCGGTTATTTTCTTCACTGCGTTCGCGGCGAAGTTTGCTTTCATTAGCTAATTTTAATAATATACCTGATAACTCAGAAGTTTTGAAATCTGAATCGTATTGATCTTTGCAATGCGTAGCTATATCTGCGATGGAGTGTGGCTGATCAAAAAAGTCTGTTTGCAATAGCTGGTTCAATACTTTTGTAGCACCCGGCTTTCGGAGGCTTTCCCGCTGCTTTGATTCTCCGTCTGCCTGGTAACTCCGCGGCTTTCTGAAAATTGTTTCGTCACTGTCTCTTTCTTCCAAAATTGAATCTAAAAGCCTGTCAACTATTTTTACCTGCACTGCTTCAGATTGAAAAGCGTTAACTACATCAGAGATTTCTAAAAGTTGTTTTTTAAGTTTTTCCGTTTGTTTGCTCATGTTAACAATAATCCTTCGTTCCTTATGATTAAGTTAATTATTAGTTTATACTATTGATTGCAGCAGTACCGACTAATAACATACTTGTGCCTATCTGCAATTCATAGAATAACGCAATAATAGCATATTGTTTATGATAATTATACTATTGTATAGGTAACGAATTAGTGAGAATGATATTATTATATAAAGGATGTTCTAAAATTTTTTAGCACAATATTTTTTAATACGAAAAATTAAGATGTTAAGATTAAGAGAGGGTAAAATTGTTTACCTATAAAAAGAAAGCAAAACTTTATCGGAAGTATAGTTAGTGTAATTAAAACGCTGATATTAAGTATTTTATTTAGATTTAGTATTTTTCTAAATAAGGCTGTTTGCTGTATAAGTATTACACCATCCCTGTTTCAAATTGGTTAATTAAGTCTTCCCATCAACCCGATTAATTGTTATTGATATTAAAACTTGTTCTCCAAGCCAAGCAAGCCGAAAATCCCACCACTATGTATAACCAAAATGTTACTTTCAGGCTTAAAATAACTTTGATTAGCGAGGTCCAAAACGGCATAAAGGGCCTTTGCGGTATAAACCGGTTCGATCAAAATGCCGGTTGATGCTACAAAAGCTTTAATAAAGTTAATTAACTCAGGTTTAGTTTTGGCATAGCCACCAAAATGATAAGCGGTGTGTAACTGGTAGTTTGCCGGGGTATCTAAATAGGTATCTATTTCTTGCTGCATGAAATCTCCATTTTTAAAAACCGGAACAGCATGGAACACAGATGGTGCTTGTTGCTGTTGCAAGCCGGCAATAATGCCGGCTGCCGTGGTGCCGGTACCACAAGCACAAAAAATATGATCGTAAGTTATCGGTAGTTCATCAACAAGCTCACTGCAGCCTTTTACTGCTTCGGGCGAGGCGCCGCCTTCATTAATAAAATAGGCTCGTGCATCGCCGCCAAAATGGTTTTGAAACAACAGACACTTATTTTTATAACTCTCGCGGTCGGTAAATATTAAGTTCATGCCGTGCAGCCGACATAAAAACAAGGTGTTGTTTTGAACTTCTTCTCCCCGCACAAATCCCGTAGTTTTAAATCCGAATCTGGCTCCGGCAGCAGCAGTAGCCAGTAAGTGATTTGAAAATGCTCCACCAAAAGTTATTAGGTGAGTTTTATGCTGGTGGTGCGCGTTCTGAAGCAAATACTTTAATTTACGCCATTTATTGCCGGATATTAACGGATGAATCAAGTCATCGCGCTTAATAAAAACGTTTAGCTTTTTTTCGGCAAATACCGGATGATTCCAGGCATGAATGGGACTGAAAATTTCTAAATCAAAACTCATCAGCCCTTAAAAGCCCAAACCAACACCTGCCGTAACCGACTTGTATTTTGCCAGGCTTCCGGATGCATAAAATTTAAGAAAAGCTAAATCCAACTGAAAGCCGGCATCCACCTTCACGTTATTAATACTGTTAATATTAATATTTACCGGATCAGTGTACACAGTATAGGTGGCTATAGCGTTGCTTACCGGAAAATTACCCAGCAAGCCTACATTAGTACGGGCAACGTTGTAACCTACTGCAGCAAACGGAGTAAAGAATAATAGTTTTTTTGAAATGATAGCTTGAATGTTAAACCCACTGAAATGGCCTTCAATGCGTTGAGTGCTGAAGTCTGTCTTGCTGGCGCTGGCAGCATCAGGCACTTTACCTGCGCCGGGGCGTACTTCAACCGGTAGTTCGTAGTTTAAGCGGCTGTAACCTGCAGCAATGGCCAGATCAAACGGAGCCAGTTGCCTGCTTAAGCCGGTAAAAATATCGTTCATTATATTATGCTTTACACCAAAGCCTATCATGCCGACCGAACCCAAATCGGTGCTAATTTTAGTTTTGGGTATATAGCGTACGGTAAAATCAGTGCTTTTAACTAAGCCAATAGTGGCTTGTATTTGCGGCGCTGGTATAACTGGGGTTATACGCTTAGGTAAAGTAAACTGGTCTATCAGCACGTTATTGTTAGAGTAAATGCCTAAAGTAGTGGGCGTCATACCATTATCGCCGGCAACGGTAGGCGTAATATTTGAACTGCCCGGGATAGGTTTGATATTGCCGGTTAAACCTATTTGGGTAACATCGAAACTTTTATCGGCTGTGGGTACAAATACGCCCGAGGCCGATACCCGTACCTCAAAATGTAAAAAACCTTTGGTTTTAGCGGTATTAGTCCAGCCATTGTTTAGGCCGGTACCAAAACCTTTAAATAATGGAGTAGCGTAAGCATTTAATAGTTTCTCTGCATCACCCGGAGCCGCCTTTAAAAGTTGAGCAAAGCCGTCAGACTGTGCCTCAACCTGTAAAGTGCTAATAGTGAGAATAGTTATGATTAGGGACAAAACTTTCTTCATGTTCAAATATAATAAAAATAGCCAAGCCATGGCCCGCCTAAAAGGCGTATTTTTGCCAAAATGTTAACAGATACTATACTGAATGAGAGCGATGAGCAGGATTTATATGAACACCTGCGTATTGTGGTTGACAAAGGCCAGTCATTGCTGCGTATAGATAAGTTTTTGATGCATCGTGTAGAGAATGCGTCGCGTAACCGGATACAAAATGCCATTGATTTAGGCAATGTGTTGGTTAATGATAAACCGATAAAAGCCAGTTATAAAGTTAAACCGGCCGACGTGATATCGGTGGTGTTACCGCATCCGCCGCGGGATACCGAGGTTTACCCCGAAAATATCCCGCTTGAGATTACTTATGAAGATGATGATGTGCTGGTGGTAAATAAAGCGGCGGGTATGGTGGTGCATCCGGGTTATAATAATTATACAGGTACACTGGTTAATGCCCTCGTATACCATTTTCAGCAATTACCAACGTTACCCGGTAATGATGGGCGCCCGGGTTTGGTGCACCGTATTGATAAAGACACGTCGGGTTTGCTGCTCATTAGTAAAAACGAGCGTGCGATGACCTGGCTTGCCCGGCAGTTTTTTGAGCATACTATTAACAGAAAATATCTGGCTTTAGCCTGGGGCGATTTAGAGCAAGACGGTACCATAACTGGCTACATAGGCCGTAGTATAGCCGACCGTCGTGTAATGTCCATTTATGATGATGAGCAAAAAGGAAAATGGTCGGTAACGCATTATAAGGTTTTGGAGCGTTTTGGTTACGTAACACTGATTGAATGCCGTTTAGAAACTGGCCGCACCCACCAAATAAGGGCGCATATGAAGCATATCGGCCACCCGCTTTTTAGCGATGCTACATACGGTGGTGACAAAATTATCAAGGGAACCACCTTTACTAAATATAAGCAGTTTATCGAAAATTGCTTTGAACTAATGCCCCGGCAAGCGCTGCATGCACAAAGTTTAGGTTTTGTGCATCCTAATACCCGTAAATCTGTTTATTTTGAGGCTCCTTTGCCGGCCGATTTTGAAGCTGTACTGCAAAAATGGAGAAAATATATTGCTGGTACGGTAGAGCAAAACGCTTAAAACTTTGTTTACACTAACTCATGATGCCAAATTTTGTGAATTTTAATGGTCAGCTGGCAGCTGCTGACAGTGCTTTGATAGGGGTTAGTAACCGGGCCTTTAAGTACGGCGATGGTTTGTTTGAAAGTATGCGCCTGGTAAACGGGCAGCTAAAATTTGCTGATTTACATGCTGAACGCCTGCAGCAGGGCATGAAAGCCCTAAAACTGGAGGGGTACAGTTTATTAGATAGCTGGTTTTTAAAAGATAAAGCTCAGGAATTAGGTGTCTGGAACAAGGCTAAACATGGCCGCTTAAGGCTTACCGTATATCGTGATGCAGGTGGCCTGTATACGCCCGACGATAACAAATCGGGCTGGTGCCTGGAACTTATTCCAAGTGAGGTGGCAAATTATCGGTTAAACCAAAAAGGTTTAATTATGGATGTTTACACCGAAGTGCTAAAGCCGGTTAATTACCTGTCTAATTATAAAACATGCAATGCATTGCCTTATGTGATGGCGGGGCTATATAAAAACGAACATAAACTGGACGACGTATTTTTATTAAACCAGGGCGGTTTCTTGTGTGAAAGCATTAGCTCTAACGTTTTTGTTTGGTACCAGGATCATTTATACACTCCGGCTTTAAGCGAAGGTTGTGTTGCAGGCATTATGAGGCAGGTAGTTATTAACCTTTGCATCGAAAAAGAGATACCAGTAACCGAGGCACAAATTAACCCTGACATATTGCACCAGGCCGATGAAGTTTTTATAACCAACGCTACCCGTGGTGTGCAATGGGTTATAGGTTATGGTATTAAACGATATTTTAATGGCTTAAGTAAAATGCTTATTGATGGAATAAATAAGCTGTAAAATACCACTACAACTGAGATCTAGTAATTGTAATTTCACTCGAAAGTATCATTCCGAAATCCGCTAACTGGTGAATTTGTATTTTGTCGTTTGTATCACAAGAAACCAGGCGGGTTGTATTTCAATTAATTATATGCCAAATTGCGGGTGATGGTTAATCTGAATATCTCCATGAACAGAATATTTGCTGCCTTAGCAATATTGGTATTTTGTTTCAATTCGTGTAATCCTCATCAAGAACCAAAAGCATCAAGGACAGAAAAGCTTAAAGAAATTCTCGGCAATATTAAAGTTCCGCAAATATCGTCCAACCAAATCGTCCTGACTAACGTTGGTGCCAAAGGCGATTCGGCAACCGACAGTAAACCCGCATTCGACAAAGCAATGGCTGAGTGTAAAGCCCAGGGCGGCTGTAAAGTAGTGGTTCCAGCCGGTACTTACTTGGTTAATGGGCCAATTCACCTGGTAGATAATACCTGTATCGAATTACAAAAGGGAGCCAAGCTAATATTTGGCACCCATCCCGAGAGTTACCTACCTGTAGTGCCTACCAGTTGGGAAGGCACCTTTGTCAAAAATTATAGTCCGCTCATTTATGCCTATAAAGTTAAAAATGTATCCATTATAGGCGAAGGTACTGTTGACGGCAACGGTAGGGATGGCTTTGGCAAATGGTATAACAGGCAAAAGCCTGATCAGGAATTGAGCCGTAAGATGAATCATGAAAATGTACCGTTAGTTAATCGTGTGTTTGGTAAAGGGCATTACCTGCGGCCACAATTCATTCAGTTTTTTGAATGTAAAAATGTATTGATTGAGGGTATAACCATCATTAATTCGCCGTTTTGGTCGGTTCACTTTTTAAAATCAGTAAACGTTACGGCCAGGAAGGTAAAGTTTAATGCGTTTAATAAAAACAACGATGGTTTCGACCCCGAATATTCTAAAAACGTTTTAATTGAAGATATCGATTTTAACAACGCCGACGACAACGTGGCCATAAAAGCAGGGCGCGACCGCGAAGGGTGGAATACAGCATCGCCATCCGAAAACATTGTCATTCGTAATTGCAGGTTTAAGGGGCTGCATGGTGTAGTTATTGGTAGCGAAATGTCGGCTGGTGTACAAAGTGTATTTGTAGAAAACTGTACCTACGGCGGTTACTGCAAGCGTGGCATCTACTTAAAATCTAATCCCGACCGGGGCGGATTTATTAAAGATGTGTTTGTTAAAAATGTGAAGTTCGGCGAGGTTGAGGACGGTATATTTATTACCTCTTTTTACCACGGCGAGGGTAGAGGTCACGTTACCGACATTCATAATATTTATTTTGACAATGTAAGCTTTAAATCGGCAACGCATACCGGGCTGGCTATACAAGGCTATACCGGCAAAAAAGTGCAAGGCGTTTACTTTTCAAATATTAAAATCGACTCCTGCACTAACGGCATCAGTTTTACCAACGCCGAAAATATTGTTTTTAGTAATATAACCATTGGTAAGGAGGCGGCTGCACCGTCGGCTGTAAAATAAATTTTCTAAGCAGTAATATTTCACAGGAGCTGATTATTGTGAGAGAAGCGAAAGGGGCTTTAATCATTAATTATACCCTTCACTTTATAATTATGTTATTAAGTGAAGGGTTGTTTAATTGATTTGATCGCACTGCTGGAGGGCAGCAGCTATCTGTTTTAGATTATATCAAATTAGCTTTGCTCAATCTCTTTCAGGCTGTTCATCTTTTTATAAGCCAAAAATCCTTTGATGTCTTCAAAGTGTTCGCGAACGCGTTTGTTGCCAAATTCGAATACCTTGGTTACCAGGCCATCCAAAAAGTCGCGGTCGTGAGATACCAGGATCAGCGTACCATCAAAATCTTTCAGCGCATCTTTGATGATGTCTTTGGTTTTCATGTCCAGGTGGTTGGTCGGCTCATCCAGTATCAATAAGTTTACCGGCTCCAGCAATAGTTTAATCATGGCCAAACGTGTTTTTTCGCCGCCCGAGAGTACCTTGACTTTTTTGGTGGTATCATCGCCGCTAAACATAAAGGCACCTAACAGGTCACGGATTTTAAGTGTATTATCCGATAGCGGAATCTGGTCTATGGTATCGTACACCGTCATGCTCTCATCCAGCAAGGCAGCCTGGTTTTGGGCAAAGTAGCCGATTTTAGCATTATGGCCAATTTTTAAGCTTCCCTCCACCTCAATTTCCTTCATTAAAGCTTTGATCATGGTTGATTTGCCCTCGCCGTTTTTACCTACAAATGCCACCTTCTCACCACGTTCAATCACCATGGATGCGTTTTTAAATACCACGTGGTCTCCATAGCTTTTTCTCAGGTCTTCTACAATTACCGGGTATTGGCCCGACCGTGGCGACGGCGGAAACTTTAATCTTAAGGCCGAAGTATCCACCTCATCAATCTCAATAACCTCTAGTTTCTCCAGCATTTTAACCCGGGATTGTACCTGCAGGGTTTTTGAATATGTGCCTCTAAATCGGTCGATGAACTCCATATTGTCGGCAATAAAGCGCTGCTGCTCCTCGTAAGCTTTTAGCTGGTGCTGGCGGCGATCGGCACGCAGTTGCAGGTAATGGCTGTACTTGGCTTTATAATCATAAATGCGGCCCATAGTTACCTCAATGGTCCGGTTGGTAATGTTGTCCACAAAAGCCCTGTCGTGCGAGATGACCATTACGGCTTTGGCTGAGTTTACCAAAAAGTCTTCCAGCCATTGGATACTCTCAATATCCATGTGGTTGGTGGGCTCATCCAGCAAAATTAAATCCGGTTTTTTCAGCAAGATTTTAGCCAGCTCAATACGCATACGCCAGCCTCCCGAAAACTCAGAGGTAAGCCGGTTAAAATCCTGACGCTCGAAACCCAGACCTTTTAATACTTTTTCCGCCTCGGCATCGTAATTTGCATCTTCAACACTGTAAACTTTTTCGCTCAATTCCGACACCCGCTCAATTAACTTCATATAATCATCGCTGTCGTAATCGGTGCGGATGTTGAGTTGCTCGTTAACCTCATCCAGTTCTTTTTGCATCTGGTTGGCTTCGGCAAAAGCCTTCATGGTTTCTTCAAACACCGTTACCTTGTCCGGGGTAAGCAAGTGCTGCGGCAGGTAGGCAATCACGGCCTCTTTAGGGCCGGTAACGCTACCGGTAGTAGGCTTGGCCTCACCCGCAATAATTTTGAGGATGGTAGATTTACCCGCCCCATTTTTACCCATCAGGGCTATCTTATCATTCTCGTTGATAGAGAAAGTTACATCGCTGAATAGTGTTGTCCCGCCAAACGAAACGGAAATATTATTGACATTGATCATTAAGTGCAAAGATAAACACTGGTGGGGTAGTTAGTGGGGTGTGCGGTGAAGAAATTAGTGGGGGAGGTTTGTATGGTTCGATAATTAGATAACAGTTGTTTAGATTTTGTACCTGCCCAAAAAAAGTCATAGGTGGAAAGATGGATATTTTTATTATTTATCAAGATTAGTATTTGACAGCTTGTTCCGTCCATGTAGGGCCATCAATGGTAAATATGCCGTTTCTAAAATATAGCGGTTCGATACCTAAATGACCTTTAGGTAAGTTGCCTTCGTCAGAAGATTTAAAGGTTTTTCCATCAAAAATCATATAGTGGCACGAACTCCATAGTTTACCGTCGGGGCCCTCAAAAATGGCGTTGTGCCCGGTTTCTGCATAAGGATCTTTAGTGTCATTAAATTCACCGGCTACTCTTGCGCCGGCACCGCGATAGATAGCTTTACGCGTGCCGAATATAGGCTCAGGCGAGGCGAGCTCCCAAGGGCCCAACGGAGATCTTGAGCGTAGCAAACCTACTTCATATCCACGTGTCCAAGTAGAAAAAAACATATAATAAATGCCTTCGCGCTTAAGCACGAAAGGACCTTCAATGCCACCCCACATCCACTTAGGATTTTCCTTGTCCGTGGCATTCCTGAACTTTTGTAACTCACCAATAAGTTTCCCGCGGGGAAGATCAATCTTAGCCTGGAACAAGCCATTGCCACTACAATACAGGTAAGTCTGGCCATCTTCATCTTCAAATAGGGTTGCATCATTATTGTATTGAGGGGTCAACGGTCCGTTCACTAATTTGTAAGGCCCTGTAACTTTATCTGCCGAAAAAAGCCATACGCTATGCGTTTTCATGCCTTTCGGATCTTCCTGCGTGACCTTGCCACTATTAACGGTTAACCAGTATTTGTTCCGGATATAGTGTATTTCGGGTGCCCAAAATCTTCCATTGTACGGGCAGTCGTCAGCAAGTTTTGAACCGTTAATCAACCAAGCTTGCTGCTTCCAGTGAATCAAGTCGTCAGACACTAACAAACGTACGCCGGGATTATGACCAGACCAAACTGGCAGCGATGTACCTGTAGCATACCATTTTTTACCAACCTTAATGATGAAATAATCGCGCATACTCTTTGAGGTATCCTTTGTGATGGGATTGGTATACTTAAAAACGTGTGTTCTGGGCTTTGAAAGTTTCTGTTCCCCATGACTTTTTACAAACGCTGGCCGTTCATCCATAGTTACAGCCTGTCCGTACACCAAAGCACAGCTTAGTAGTAAAATTCCTAATAATGTATTAAACCGGATTATATTCATGTTTAATTAGTTGTAAAAAGTTATTGGAGGTATGAAGTAGTAGCCCAATCGGCATGACACCATTAAGATCTAATGATAAAAATATTGCACGTAAACATATAAATTTAAAGTAAAGGTTATTGTATTAAGATAATTAAAAGGCTTGTGCATCAAGCCAGATTTTAGGTTATGCTCTATAATAGTTATTAAACATTGTATTATGGCAAAACCTTGGCATTACAAAGGGAGATTAATGAAAAAACCCCTTAAATCAGTGATTTAAGGGGTTTTGATGCCTCCTGAAGGAGTACTTTGTGCGCCCACCTGGGCTCGAACCCTATCTTGTAGTAAATTGATAATCAATTAGTTATCTATGTTGAAAATAGCAAGGTTACGGAATAGGTTTCGTAACCAGTTATATCCAAATCTAATATTATTAAACTGAGTTTTAAAATAAACTAGTACATTTTCTTAAGAATTCGAACCGTTATTTGCCATCATTACTATCTTCAGTTATCTATTCTTAGGAATTGCTTGGTGAGTAACCACACCATTAACAATGGTCACTTCAAATTCAAACTTATTGTTTTAACTGGATTACCTCGTTCTAAAGCATTATGCTCCTGCCATTGGCTTTGCTGCTGCTCCAGCAACAGCTCCGTTTGCCAAACCAATATATTTGCTTCCAACCGGAACAACAAAGTTTTTTATTTTTCCAATTGCAACCGCGTATCCATGGCCGTCACATGTAACCCTGATAGCAGGTTATCGCCAGTAACCATCATAATAGCAGATAATAACGTACCGTTAAAAATTTCTGCTTTATTTTCAAGCACTTCTATATGGATATTTTGTTGTTTGGCCTGCTTCACCTCCAAGCCACCCTCCATGCCAAAATGCGTATGGTTGTTCATAGCTTGTTTATTTTGGTATTCATAACGTTTTAAAAAAGTGTAGCTTTCATCAATAATTGACAGTGCCATGCGGCAGCCTATATCCATACTTACTGCATATGGAATCACCGCATTATCAGTAGCCAGTACCCCGCCAATGGGGAGGTCAAAATCCATGTGCGCGTCGGGCATTCTGTACCGACTCGCACGTAACTACGCAATTTACAAACGATGAATTTGTGGAAGTGAGAAGCCTGGCAAAATTAATTTGCGAAGCATTGTAATGAACGGATTAATCAACTGTTACGTCGCACGCGTCGCATCGCCTGAACACAATAAATTGTTTTTAAGTCCCTTAAACTCGCCAGGCATTTCCCAGGTTTTCGCATAATCGAATATTTCGTTTGAGGCGACTTCCCAAGGTACGTTATTGAAAAGACATTCGCCGATGATCTCGCCATCGGCTCTTTTAGAAATGTAGATCTTTAGCCAGTTTATTTTATTAGTGGTTAGCTGGTTAGGTATCTCACTTTTTAATAAGTCATAAAGTGGTTCGCCGGTAGGGTATTCGTTCCACTGTCCCTGAGCATTTAAAGTTCCTAAGTTCGGATGCCACAAAACGTCTTTGCAATTTACTATTGTTATGAAATCAAGATCAGGATCATGACTATCCGTAAAACTATCCATTATGGTTACAAAGGTTGAATTGATATAATTATCTAAAGCAGTATTCGTTTGCTCCTCAAATGAATAACCTGCCCCTACAACGCTCTCTATTATTCCGTCGGGGAAATACGTTTGATGAGATGCAGCCACCATTAAATGCATAATATTGGGATGATTGTCCAGATTTTCCACCACCATAAAACTTATTTCCAGTTCATCATTTACAATAAGGGCCAGGTATTGTGCATGCCTTTTAACATCGTAGCCCATTTCAATAAGCCTGGCCTCAAAGGCAATTAATACGTTCCAGTTTTTGTTAATGTAAGGCGTGTCGTTTTGCTGTACAGGCTGATCGGTATCTGCTGTTTTCTTTTTTAAAAAATCAAATAAACCCATCCTAATTACTTAAATATTACTGCACAGCTTTAAACATTCTAACAGAAAGATCGTCAATATCATTTTTACGGGCAAGTTGACTTAACCAATGCTGAGGGATACTCTCAAGGCCGTATAATAGTCCCGCAAGACCGCCTGTTACGGCACCTGTTGTATCTGTATCTTGTCCTAAATTAACGGCTTTTAAAACAGCATCTTTATAATTGTCTGTATTTAGCAGGCACCAAATGCTGGCTTCCAATGTATGCAATACATATCCGCTGCTGCGAATTTGATTTTCGGGTATTATATCTATCCTGTCGATGAGCAACCGGTCAAATAAACTCGTTTCGTCCCTACTCATATTTATCGATATACACTTCATTAATGATTATAACCTGGAGTATGATTTAGCTAAATGCCGTGGCCTCATCGACTACGTTTCTTATATCGAAAAAAATGGGGTAAAAGTAGATGGCATTGGTACGCAAATGCATATAAATTCAAATTGGGACAGGTCTAAAATTGATGAGATGTTCAGGTTGCTTGCTGCCACTGGTAAACTGATTAAGGTTTCTGAGTTAGACATGGGCATAGCAGGCAAAAAGACGCCGGTTATCACCGCCGCCGAATATGCAGAACAGAAGGACATGTATAAGTATGTAATCGAAAAATACTTTGAAATCATTCCTAAGGCTCAACAATATGGTATTTGTATATGGAGCCCATTAGACAGCCCTGCAAACTCGTCTTGGCGAGCCGGAGAACCCATTGGCTTATGGAGCGAAGGGTTTGTTCGTAAACCTGCCTATGTTGGAGTTGTTGATGCTCTCTCTAAAAAGTAAAAAATTGTGAATGTTTAGAAAAGCACAGCGTATTTTATGTACACTGTGCTTTTTCGTGATTATTATATAGAGCACGATTTTCTACCAGTTGTGGATCTGACGAATCGAGCAGTTGATAAATCTAACTTCAATATTTTAATTGAAATATATCGTTATCAAAAGAGAAGCAAATTAGGATAAATCTCGATTTTGCTTCTCTTTGTATCCTTTGAAAATCAGCTGCTGAAGAGGACGAAAAGCCTTAACTTGAAACGGTCAGACTATCGCCCACCTGTTATTATTAAACCGCAGACCCTTAGGCCATTCTATCCTTTGATACAGGTCGAGAGCCAAACAATTTATGCTTGGAACCGGATGTGCGTAAATGAGGCCCTTAATTACTGAGCGGGCACGGACAGCTAAGAAATGAATCAACTTAAAGAGTTGGGAGTATAAGCTGAAGCTTAAGTATGAGGAGCTGGCCTTATAGCACAGCGTGTAAAAAAAGAGTTTACCAAAAAAAGGTATTAAAGTCCTGTTAGCTCAGGAAGGTAGTTCAGTTACCAAACAGATTTTTTTCAGCTAAAGATTAGCAGGTCCTTTAAGCTGATAAAGTTATCCCAATCCATCTGTTACTATAAATATGTCAATGATGATACTGAAACTCTTGATCAGCTACCAAACAATATACTTTTTTTAAATAGGTTTTTGTACTATTTCGGTGTAATTTAACTAGATGTATTATTTATCTACACTTTGTTGTTTTTTTAGAAAAGCAGTACTATCTTAGGGCATGCCGAGGCTAATCCACTATGGATTAGCGGGATGCTACTAAACTTATTATGAAATTAAAGCTAACAAGCCTGTTGAAAAAAGGTGAGGAATCACAACCAAAAACGTTAAGAAGGGAAGATATGATCAAATTCACTGGTGGTTACGCCACTGGTGGGTATACCCATACGGTCACCGAAGTAGTGATGACTGACGGTGTGTATTATGATGCGACTGATGCAACCCAAGATTGATTTTCAAATTAAAAGGTTGCCTGAAAAGTAACCTTTTAATTTTTTTTCATATACTATTCTTAATACAACTCTCATCGGCCGGATTCAAATCTCAATTTGCATTGTTCCTGCGAACCGCTTGGAACATTCACGTTGTATGCTATAAAATACAATAAATGAGGTCAAAAGTAATCTTAGCTACGAAAAAATTGCTGGGTTGTAATGCTCAAAATGAAATGGAACCTTTGGTAAGAAGCAATTTCGCCGATGCCGTTAAAAGTGGAAGACTGGTTTACTGTGAAACTTTCGAGCCGAAAAAGTTCATTTATAGTCATTCAAGAAAAATAGCATTCAGGCGAAGTGGAAGCGATATCGTCTGTAATTTAAATGCGGATTACTTTTTAGAGTCGGAGCTTATCAAATTTACCATAGAGCGCTTTGTTTATGACGCCAATTTGTTTCAACTCCCTTGGATGTTAACGCTAGTGAAAATGATTCTGTGATCCCGGGTGAAGCGTGCATTATCAAAGCTGGCTTTATACGCATCAAGGGATTTGAAGAAAGGATAAACATAAATGGATTTGAAGATATTGATTTATTCTATCGCCTTATGCTGGTTGGTATAGCGCCTACAGATTATGGAGCCTAAACACTTAGAGTTTTATTTATCACTCTGACGGGAATAGACATTCGTCTGATAAGATAACGGAATGCGTTAAAAACATATACCTTAACCATATCGATTCCAGAACCTTTAATATTCTGATTTTATATAAAGACAATTTTTTCGAAAACGGATAAATTATTGATCATACTGTCAAAAACGCACATGATCATAGTTGTGCTTATCTTGAAATGAATTGTTCCTTTTTCAAAGCTGGATCGCACTCTGAAAAGGAAAATGGCATGATGATTATGAAAGACTGCATTTACTTGTCGACAGCAATTAGGTTCACCATTCATTCTCGTTTAAAGCTAAATCTACTGAAAGTTTGAGGAATGGTGGACTTTCTTTAAAATGCGGAGTGGCCTCAAGACTCAAATAGCTTCTTTTAATTACGTTTACATCAACAGTCATTTATTCCTTAGAGATAAAAAAGACAAAAAATTATTATCAACCGATATGGATTCGGATACGATTTGTATTAAAAAATTTCAATTACAAGCGGTTGATTTCAATATAATCTCCTGAAATGAAGCTAGAAGAACTTACTCATTTGTCAATTTCTTATTTTTGCCCACAACGATATTGGAGTAATTTAATTGAAGAGGGAATTTTGCCTTTTTTTTAGCCAGTCGCTTGGAACGTACAAAGGCTTATTTATTAGCGCTGAGTTTCAACAAAGGCGATAATAAATAAGCCTTTGTACTGACCCTTCCAGCAACAGGAAAATGGCTCAGGCATCCGATAATTTTTTTACAAAATATTTTGTTTATAACCAATTTCAGGTACTGATGAGCTTGCCTTGTCTATTTGTGCAATTGAGCCAGCCAAAATAGTATTTTTGCCGCTAGCAAGCAATTATATATGTTCTGGTCTTTTGAGCAGAGTTTTTATTTTGAATATGAACAAATTAAAATCTCAAAGCTACTTGAATTTTCAAGTTCAATTTACTGAATTCATTTTGAAAGATATTGGTGATCATTAGGTTATAGTGACGTATTTTTAACATTTGCGGTGCTTTTGTATTTTGCTTCGATAACTATGTTCTGGATAAATCGCGCTGTGTACATGAAAAGCAAGTATCAAGTTTCCTCCCATTCAGGTTCTGCTTACGAGGAAGTTTTCAAAAAGCAAGCATTAGAGGAAATAGTCGATGATCTATCTAATGGCAAAGGGTCGTTGGAAAAAAATTGGCAAAAGATAGGTCGTAATCAATTTGAGAGAACTGTTACGGCAAATAAGTTTTCAGGGAGCTTGAACGATGGTCAGAAGTCTAATATGCATTCACTCATCGTCGAACTAATTCATCGTCAACTAGCTCTCCAGCTTAGCAAAAAAGAGTATCTATGCGGCTATTATAGAGTCATTGAAAAGTTGCAATAAGTAATCAATGTAGCAGTTTGGAATTTTATTATTAACAATATACACGTCAATGGCTTTTGCGTTTTACAGGCAACTCAACTCTATGGATTGTGGTCCGGTTTGTTTAAAGATGATAATCAAACACTATGGGAAACACTTTAATACTGATACGCTAAGAAGTCTTGCCGGATTCAATAAAGAGGGCACTTCAGTTCTTGGTCTAAGCGAGGCTGCAGAACAAATTGGTTTTAAAACACGCGGAGTCATGCTGAATTTTCAGCAGCTAATTGCGATAAATCTCCCGTCAATTCTGCACTGGAATCAAAATCACTTCGTGGTACTTATCTCAGTTGTAAGGCGCAGAGGCAGTTGGGTAATTAAAATCGCCGATCCAAGCAAGGGGATCATCCAACTAAGTAAAAAGGAGTTTCTGGATCTGTGGACTTTTGGTGAAAACCAGGAGGAAGATAAAAAATGCGGTGTAGCATTAATAATGACACCTACCGCAGCATTCTATAAAGAACCCGACGACAAAGAGCGTAGTCTCAATTGGCGGGTGATTCTAAAATACTTATCGAATAGCAAGTGGGCAATTTGTCAGATAGTAATTGCTCTCGCGGTAACTGCCGGTTTGCAACTGCTGATACCATTTTTTACTAGAGCCGTTATTGACGTCGGAATAAATGCGAATGATACAAACTTAATTATTGTCGTCCTGCTGGCGCAACTGGCCCTGATTTCCGGAAAAACAGCACTAGACTTCATCAGAAGTAGAATCCTATTTAAAATCTCAAATATAATTAACATATCTATTCTTTCAGATTTCTGGATCAAGCTGACGGCACTTCCTGTTTCTTATTTTGATTTGCATCACACGGGGGACACTTTACAGAGAATAAACGATCATAAAAAAATCCAGGATTACTTAACAGGTTCCTCGTTGGGAACCCTATTTTCGATTATCAGCCTTGTAACTTTATCCTTCGTGTTGTTATCCTTCGACAAAATATTATATATCGTTTTCTTTTGCGGAAGCGCACTATATGTAATCTGGATAGCATTCTTTCTGGGCATACGCCGTAAACTTAACTACAAATCTTTCCATATTTATTCAAAAGAAAATAATGCTACACTGCAATTTGTTCAGGGGATGCAGGAGATTAGACTCAATAATGCTGAACAGTTGAAACGATGGGACTGGGAAAATCTACAAGCAAAAATTTTTAAATTAAATCTCAAATCATTAACATACAGTCAAATCCAAGAAACCGGATCACTGTTCATAAATCAAGGTAGAGATCTTTTTATTACCTTTTTGGCAGCAAAACTTGTAATTCAAGGAAATTTAACTTTAGGTTCCTTGGTAGCTATTCAATATATAGTCGGACAACTAAGCAATCCGGTTGAACACGTTGTTAAATTCATTCAGGCGACTCAGGATGCTAAGATCAGTTTGGAACGTATTAATGAGGTGCATCAGCTACAAGATGAGCAAAATCCGGAAATTGACTATATAAGCCAACTTCCAGAAAATAAAACGATTGTTTTAGAGAGACTATGCTTTAAGCATCCAGGATCTGGATTGAGATTTGCCCTGGAGGATATATCTGTAGAAATTGAGGCTGGTAAAGTTACAGCGATCGTCGGCATGAGCGGAAGTGGAAAAACTACACTTATTAAACTTTTAATGAAGTTTTACGATTATTATGAAGGTGATGTAAAGATAGGAAATACTCATTTAAAGGATATAAATCCAACTTTTTGGCGGCAACAATGCGGAGCTGTGCTTCAGGACGGTTATATTTTCAATGACTCTATCGCTAAAAATATTGCAATTGGCTCCGAAACGATAGATCATGACAAGCTAGTTTCCTGTGCAAAAGCAGCAAATATTTACTCATTCGTTGAAACGTTGCCTAACGGGTTTTACACTCTTCTCGGAACAGATGGAGTAGGTATAAGTCAAGGGCAACGGCAACGTTTACTCATCGCAAGAGCGCTGTATAAGGATCCCCTATATTTGTTTTTCGATGAAGCAACGAATGCATTGGATGCCAATAATGAAAAACTTATATCTGAGAATTTAAAATCTGTGTTCTCAAACCGAACGGTCATTATTGTTGCGCACCGGCTTAGCACCATAAAAAATGCAGATAAAATAATATTCTTACATGAAGGTAGAATTGTAGAACAGGGTAATCACATAACTTTAACCGAATCTAGAGGGATGTACTATGAACTTGTAAGAAATCAATTTGAATTAGATGGATAAACAAGAGAATAAAGTTCTATCTTCAGAAATGCTCGGGATTATAAACAAAGAGAAAGCGAAATCAGATAAGTATCGCCGCTCTATCCTGACTCAGGATATTTTATCACAGAAAAGGAATTTTACTAATGACTGGGCGCTGTTAATTGTCGTTGCTATTATCGGGATACTGTTTCTAGGCGCCTCATTTATTCGCTTTCCTAACTATATCGTATCAAATGCTGTCATAGTTGCAACGAATTTACCATCACCTGTAATAGCAGGACACCGTGATACTTACCATTTAATGGTTAGAAACTCGGCGTTTGTAACGAAAGGCGAGATCTTAGCAGTGGTACCTGGACAAGGCGATTACACACAAGTATTGAAATTAGAAAAATTATTAAGGAGCAGACGGAAACCAAATGAGTTAATGCCTATTCTGGAGGCAACTAAAATGAATTTTAACTGTTTGGGTAAGATTCAGGCATTGTTTGATAATATGTTCAGCAAGCCGACGGGAATTAGCGGTAGGAACACTCATCAATTGATGGTGGCTGTAAGTTCTTGGATTGACGAATATACCCTCCGATCTTCTTCTGATGGGAGATTATACTGGGATGTTGCTACCCTGAAATCTATCTTGAGTTTTCAGGAAAGCACCACCGTCGCTCATATCGTTCCTCGCTCAGCATATTATCTGAGGCTTGCTTTGGATCAAAATCAACTAGGAAGGGTCCATATCGGACAGGCAGTTCAAGTCAGAGTCAAGACATCATCGGGCGCTGATAAAAGCATTTCAAACGGCAGTATAAATAATATCTCAGAAGTGATGGATCAAGGGAAATTTGATGTGTTTGTCAGCTTACCTAAAGGTCATAGAAATTTCTCGCAAGGTGCTTGGCTAAAAAGCGGATTGAAATGCAGAGCGTATATCATTGTTCAAAATCAGAATCTGCTGCAAGCCCTCTTCAATGCAATTTTTAACAGGCCAAAGTCTGATTAGTGATCTTCTATATAGCCATTTTATGACATTATTGACGATCCGAAATATTAATGAGCATAGTAAAAAAGCTTCAAATTCGGTAATGCCGTTTAAATTAGCTTCATGCTCGACCACCTCAAGTGGTATATTATAAAGCGTAAGATGGAATTAGAGTTATTACTTTAAGATCAAAGTTCCTCAACAAATTGTGAATTAAGTGCATCAAATTTATTCTATTATATAAATTCCTTACTTAAATTGCACATAAAAATCTTGGCTACGTGATTTATACGATTGATACACTCAATGATTCACAGGTAAGTTTTTTGATTTACATTGATGCTAAAATTTACATTGACTTTTATGAGTTCAATAATCAAATACCACGAGGATCCAACGTATACCATTTGATCCACAGGGATATGTGAACTGGGGCGGATTCAATTGTTAATGGCCGTCTTAAATCTTTTGCAAGGAGCCCTTTATCTCCAAAAATTTGACTACGTCTATTCACTCAAAGGCAAGCAATTTTTAGGCTTCTATATTACTCCTCACGATCCTTAGGGAGAATCGATTTAATCAATGCTGCACAATTAATACATTGGGCATACAAGTTAACCAGAACTTCGTTGAAGATCAACGAAAGTGAAATTTCAAGCGAACGCTACCAAAAAATCTCGTACCTTATGGCGGATCAATGTGATTCACCATTACAGCTAATTGCGCTCAATTTATTATAGTACACATTACTGAGCATCCAGAAGAGCTAATGTGTTTCAAATATACGTTGATCACAGATGAGTTAACTACTAAAACGACTGCAATGAATTTAAAGTTCTGTGATAACGTGGCCGATAATAATTTGAGATACATCGATTAGTCAGACAATACAGGCAGGCCGAAAACGATGACAATAGGAGATTTACCTAGAATTAGAAGCAGCGAAGCTCATTATATTCGGAAGTTTGATTGCGCTGTAGACAAAAAAAATATAAATACGCTTAGCGGAAAGCTAACAGACAAATAATAGTTAACATGTACCTATTAAGGCAGGCCTGTAACCATTTGTTTACTATAGAATTGATGTAATTTATAGGAATTTATGATAGTAATTTTAAGTCATCATAACAGTGAATTTACCTCCGAACTGATAATGGATTGGATACATTATTATGGACACGAATGCCAGCGCACAAATGGTATTGACCTACTCGGAGATTCTAACTTTTGCATAAAATTGACCAACGATAAGAGTGTCAGCCTACAGACAGAATCAGGTTTAGAATCTGCGGATGTTTTATGGTACAGGCGCTGGAATAGATCAAGAAGTTTAGAAGCGCACATACCGGTAAATGAAAAAATGCTTCATGAAGACGTAATCTCTCTTGTTAAATCAGAATTTGATGGACTTACACGCGCGCTGTTTTTCGCCATGAATAAACAGAAATGGGACGATACGCCAGAATACATTCAAGATTACCCAATCAAAATGAAACAATTAGAAGTTGCGCGATCGGTTGGATTACTGATACCTAAAACTATTGTCACTAACAACAAAAGAGATTTGCAGGTATTTATGCAAGAAAATCATATTGAAAATTTAATTATCAAACCTATCAAGAATGGCACCGCTATTAGTTCGACCGAAGGCACTTACGTTACTTACACTTCTAAAGTATCAGAAAGCCTATCAGAAGTTCCCGATACGTTCTTTCCGTCTCTATTCCAAGAAGCAGTAATTAAAGAGTATGAGATCAGAACGTTTTTTTATATGGAGGAATGTCATTCGATGGCAATTTTTTCAGCAAGGGATGAAAAAACTTCTGTGGACTTTAGAAATTATAATTTCGAAAAACCTAACCGAAACGTCCCCTATAAATTACCTGATGATGTCGAAGCCAAAATTAGAAATCTTATGAAAAGCTTAAATTTAATAAGTGGTTCTATTGATATATTGGTTAATAAATCTGGTGATCATATATTTTTGGAAGTAAATGCTGTTGGGCAGTTTTCAATGGTGTCATTTCCTTGCAATTATTATTTGGAAAGAAAATTAGCCCGTAGCCTTATCCTTAAACAAGAAAAATAGATTAGTTAATTGTATGGAAACAAAATCAAAAATTAAAGAGCCTTTGTTGCTGAAATTTTTAACACCAATTTCCAATGTTGATAGCATTAAAGAACCAACCGGAGAAAACACCTTTTACAACGCTGGTGAATTTAATGTAGTTCCTTTCTATAAATCCATCAGCCTGCTGATTGGTCATCAAAATATTCTACGCCAAGAAAAGTCATCAAAAATTAGCACATGAGTAAAATGACATTGTTTGCTAACTGTATTCCAGTAAGAGGAGCAACAAGAAGTATTATTTGCGATCTGCAGAGAACTACCTATGAAATTATACCAAGTTCGATGTGTGAGTTCCTCACCTATTACAGTGGTAAAACACTGGAGGAGATTAAGAAAGATTTTTCCAAAGAAGATCAAATGATAATAGATGACTATGTCAATTATTTAGTTGACAAAGAGTATGTTTTTTTTTCGGACCATCCTGAAAACTTTCCTCCGCTGAACCTGGAGTGGGACTCCCCAAGCATGATAACCAATGCTATTATAGACTTCGACTTAGCCTCAAATCATGATTTTAAGAAAATTATTGATCAACTTACAGTTCTACGCTGCCAAGCACTTGAGTTAAGATTTTTCGATGTGTATCCCATTTCTTTTATTAAACAGTTAATCGAGCAGACCAAGAATTCTTCTTTAAGATATGTAAGCCTTGTCATCAAATATGATGCAATACTGAACGATATTAATTTAAAAGAATTGTTGTCAGCTAATTCTGTCTTAACGCATATTTTGATTCATAACTGCCCTTACAACGTATTGTCTGAACTGGAAAATTCAGTTTTTTATACAACAGATGAATTATCTGATGAAACCCACTGTGGAGTCATAAGTGAATTCAACTTTTCAGTAAATATAACATCATTTACCGAATCATTGCACTTCAACAGCTGCCTGAACAGGAAGGTGTCTGTTGATAAAAGAGGGGAAGTGAAAAATTGCCCTTCCCTCGCGGTATCGTTCGGTAACATTAACTCCGTAAATCTGTGTGATATTGTTCAGCAAGCGGAATTTAAGAAAACCTGGACCATAAAAAAGGATCTTATCGAAGTGTGTAAGGACTGTGAATTCAGATACATATGCACAGACTGCCGGGCTTATGTAGCAGATCCTTTTGCTAAGCCTTTAAAGTGTAGTTATGATCCATATCATCCGGAGGAATCCAATTTCTACAATTCGTTGTTATGAATGACAAAGTCATACATCAAATCTGGCTAACAGAAAGTGATCCAGCAATTTCGGAGTACTACTTGGAATTAAAAGAAATTTAGTTCAAAAATCATTCTGATTGCCAATCTATTCTTTGGGACGATGAAGCCATTATTCAACTCCTCAACAATACATATAATTATCTGGCGGAATTTTTATGCTCTTACAGTTAAGTATACAAAAAATAGATGTGTCGAAATACCTGATTGTTTACGAGATGGGAGGAGTCTATATCGATATGGACTACGAATGTAGTTAGCCGGTTTTTAATTTGTTTGAAAACCACGACAGTTATTCGGCAGAAGAGACATCAGACCTTAGCTAATCGGTAACGCTATTTTTTCATCTCCAAAGAAGGGCTTATTTTAAAATCCGTCATTAACAATCTCACTAACACTTTGAAAAGCTGTGTATATCCTCCTGACGATAAATAAATAATGTTTTAAATACGACAGGTCCAGAGTGTTTAGTTCAGCCTATCAGGAATATAAGTTAAAAGATACCGGCATATAGCCTTAAGTGAATTTTTGTCACCGATAACTTCATTGGAAAGCCGGGAGCTTTTAGCCTGACGTGTTGTCCCGATTCGCTAATCTCTAAAATAAGTGAATCCTATGCGATTCATTATTTCTTTTCACTTTGACTAAATTGAAATGTATAAGAATGTAGCTTCAGGATATGTTTGATTTTAAAAAAAATAAATTTACCTGGCTTTGTAATCTATTACTGAACATCCGCTTTTCCTTCTAATGGTCTCAGAATAATACAATATTGACATCTTGATGGTTAGCACGTCTAGTCTTATTATCTTAAATATTTTTTATAAAGTATAAAATGACGTGCAAAAGTGCGAACAGGTTATAAATGGTCAAAGCATCAATTGATACTGAATCCTTGCCAGTGTTGAGGTGGCATAATAAATTCAATTTAAACCCTTACTGTCGTATGCGGCTGTAATATAAATCTTGGTCCTCAGTCGGGTGTTTCTCAGAAAGCTCCATTAACTTATTGATGGTCTCTGAATCATCACGAACAATCTTATAACAAAACACGGATTTGGTCAGTTTTACTATCCTGCAAGTCCTGCTTATGTTTACCCAGAGATATTCCGTTAAATGAGCAACCATGTTCTTGCGCTGGCAGGGCTTCAGAATTTTTTCCGTATTACGTCCTTTAACAGGCTGTGATCTAGCGCCAGGTCCGCATACATATGCTTTGGCTTCCGGCTCTCCTCTTCTAGCTCCTTCAGCTGCTCTAGTTCTTGGCTGTCATGCCGGCATATAATTTACGCCAGTTGTAAAAAGCCGCGCTTGTGAATGCCGAGTTCCCGACATACATCGTTCAGCTCACGGCCGCCTTCGTATTCTTTGATGGCCTTAATAATCTGCGCTTCGATAATAATAGGGTTCTTTGTCGTTGGCTGTTTAACGTTAAGACTTTTCGCCCTTTAAGCAGTTCGGTTTTTAGGAGGGGATATAGATTTAATTAATGGCGGTTGGTTTAATTATCGGGTTTATTGAATATATCTTATTTGAACCGGTAAAATTCAGCTCTTTATCCAAAGCTTATCGTCACAGTTCAGGTTATTACAATAGCGAAAATAACGTAACTCAAGTTTGGAAATCCTGTTATGGAACAGCAAGAGCCATTAGTTACATTACCGTTTTTTTTCAGGTAGCGTCGTGACTCTCCTGGCTACCTACTTAATTAAACGATACCTGTTTTTTTTGCCGGTCGGCGATGTGGAGATATTAGACACGGTGTACTCAACCACAATTTGACGGTCAATTTAGAAAATGCGTTAAAATTACTTGAACAACTTCTAATAGTTAATAAATATTGACCTTTTGTAGCAATCATTCTAAGAAAATATTAAGATTTCTCATTATATCTGTGATTTATAAACACAATAATCACGCAATTAGTGATTTCGTCAAAGTAGAGCAGT
Organism: Mucilaginibacter sp. CSA2-8R; assembly: GCF_038806765.1. Lineage (NCBI taxonomy): Bacteria > Pseudomonadati > Bacteroidota > Sphingobacteriia > Sphingobacteriales > Sphingobacteriaceae > Mucilaginibacter > Mucilaginibacter sp. CSA2-8R. The sequence continues at coordinate 940,687 of NZ_CP152389.1, forward strand.
GTTTGATGTAATCAATTTTTCACCGCTTCAATAAAACTATATTTTAGAATATCAACAATTTGATTGATGAGGCAGTTATGAACATTTTTAATTCAATATAGTGTTCCTGGATAACTCTCCCCAGGCAAATTTATGGAGGGAATCTTTAAACCATTACTTACTTTTTTTTATGGAATTTTTCAATTTAAATTTCGATGAGCAGCCGTTAACAAGAGAAGACCTGTTGCGCATCAAAGGTGGTGTAAACCCTGCTTACACTGTATCAGGATGTACAGGTTGTTCAGACACTGCTTCAGGTCACTTATCGGATGACGGTGATTCGCTGACCGCTGACTGTACAGACGGCTGTACAAAAGACTAACCTTAAAAGCAGGAAAGGGAAACCTTTCCTGCTAAATTATGCTGCAGGATGATCCTTATTATTAGTCAGAGTTATATTGATGCCCCAACCGACTATGTTTATGATTGGTTGAAATGCCTTGGTGTGCCATGCCGTCGGTTAAATGGTGTTGACCTAATTAAGAACTTAGGCTTTGGAATCAGGCTTGGTGGTGGTGCGGAGGATATGCAAATGCATTCCGGCAAAATCAACCTACAAGATATTAGTGCCGTCTGGATTAGACGGTGGATTACTCATTACGAATTTACAAAGGTGCGCTTTGAAAGTGAAGAAGAAGCACTTCTGGGTGATGTGATAGAGCGATCGAACAGCAGTCCATTAGAAGGTGATAAAGCCAGCTCAGTGCTTAAAGTATTAGCAGACGACATTAATGAGCACATTGATGGAGAATTTAGAGGGTTAAGCCACTACTTTTTTGAGTTTATCAAGGATAAACCAACCCTTGGTAATAGGTTTTACGCTGGAAAAGATCCTAGTAAAGCTCATCAGTTGTTAGTTGCCGCAAAAGTTGGCTTATCGGTTCCGGCTACATTGATTACAGATTCAAAAGTGGAATTGCAAGCCTTCAAGACTCAATATAAAGGCATTATTTGTAAAAATATCGCTGATATAGGTTTTTTTCATTTCATTTCATCGGCTGCAACTTACACACATCTGTTAACTGATAGTGATATTGAGGCACTCCCAGAAAGTTTCTTTCCAACGCTGTTTCAGCAATCGGTTGATAAGGAGTTCGAGATTAGGGCTTTCGTATTGGGAGAAGAAATTTACAGTATGGCGATTTTTTCATCAAAAGATGAAAGAACTGAGGTTGATTTTCGTCGTTACAATCACCAGAATCCGAACAGAAATATTCCTTTCAAACTTCCAGCCGAGACAGAAATACAAATCAAAAATTTTATGAAATTAACTGGTTTGCAAACGGGATCGATCGATCTTATTTATTCAAAAACAGGCGAATTTGTTTTTTTGGAAGTCAATCCGGTTGGGCAATTTAGTATGGTGTCGACTCCATGTAATTATAGGCTTGAAAAGAAAGTGGCTGAACATTTAATAAATCTATCTCAAAATGGGCGAAACTGATCAAGAGATTTTGGGCGTTTTCATGCGCTCTTTATCGGATGAAAAAAAAAGGAACATCCCTTTAACCGCTTTGTATGTCAAAGACTTGTCGCCAGGATTAGTCAAGGTTGATAAAAGTAAGGAACACCACACGGAAAAACTGCCTTGTTATTGGTTCTATAAGCCTGTCTCCCAACTTTACAAAACTTTTGAAAATGAGTAAAATGGTATTATGTGCCAATTGTTTTCCTGTTAAAGGATATACAAGAAGCATAATTTGCGATGTTATCAGATATAAATATGATTTCATCCCTAATTCAATGTATATATTTCTTAAGAACTATAACCGTACCGACCTCGAAGTACTTAAAGCAACGCTAAGTCCAGATCAAAGAGTGATAGTAGAGTCTTACATTGATTTTTTACTCGATCGGGATTACATATTTTTTACCGACAACCCGGAATATTTTCCGGAAGTTGAGATTGCCTGGGACGAATCTTCAGTAGTCACTAACGCGATTGTTGATTTCGACGAACATTCTCAGCATTCTCTTAATAAGATTGTCTCAGAATTAAATCATCTTAGATGCAATGCGCTGGAAATTAGAACGTTTTTTCCGAAAAATGCAGCGGAAATTGAAGCAATCACACAATCTCTCTCGGAGAGTAGTTTGAGAAGTGTACAATTTATTTTAGCATACCATGAGGAGTATACACGCTCTTACTTTCAGAACCTGATGAAAAAAAATCAGCGGTTAATGTCGGTAGTTATTCACTCCACACCAGATCCTGAATTGTTCAAGGAGAATCCTGAAAATTATAATATATTTTTTATCACCAACCCCATAGAGTCTGAAGCTCACTGCGGCGCTATTTCTAATTTTAACTTTGCATCGAATATTTCACTTTTTATGGAATCCCAGTTTTATAACAATTGTTTAAACAGGAAAATTTCTATTGATAAACGTGGGTTCATAAAAAACTGTCCATCTATGCAAAATGATTTTGGGCATCACTTTGATGTAACTTTGTCAATGGCTTTGGATGTTCCGGAGTTCAAAGAATTATGGAGTGTGAAAAAGGATGATATTAATATTTGCAAAGATTGTGAATTCCGTTATATCTGTACCGACTGTCGGGCGTATACACAATATAATTCATCCCATCTGGGAAAGCCTTTAAAATGCAATTATGATCCCTATGCGGCTGTTTGGGAGACGGAAAAAAGCCCTTTTTCTACTGCTATGGCTAGCCCGGCAGACACAGCTATCAGCATTTGATGTAAATGAAATTAAATCCGCTTGAATCGGCTAGAAAGGAGCAAAATTGTTTTGACATTGCTTGTGAGGTTATCAAACTCTCACGTTTAAGAGTGTCAAAGACATCCCTTCTTTCATCCTTCCAAAAGCATCCTTATAACGGAACTTTATTAAGTCTTACTGATATATTCAACTCATTTGGTATCAAGAGTAAAAGTGTATTGATAAAAAGTGAGAAGCTTTCACTTCTTCCAAACCCTTTTATAGCGGAAATACGCGGAGATGCTCAGTTAAATTATTTTTGTGTCGTTAAATCTATTGACAACGATAAGCTTGAATATTATGAGCCTATCAATAGACGGTGGCGCGTGACAGACTTGGTGACATTTGTACAGCAATGGACCGGAGTCTGTTTGCTAATGGATCACAAAAATTATATACCCGAGAAAAGTTACATCAGCAACGCCGTTCATGAGACACTGGTGTTGATAATAAGGTATCTGTCAATTTTCATCATTCCCGCCTACCTCATAGTTAGCTTTCTACAACTCGTAGCTAACTGGCAACAAAAAAGTATTATATCAGCCCTCTTTCTTCTGACATTTCTTGCCGGCAGCATCTTAACATCTTTGCTGCTTTCGGATGAGGTTCAAGGTGATGATTCTCTTTTGAAAAAGATTTGTAATCCTTCCGGTAAAGTCAACTGCCAAACAGTTGTCAAATCATCAGCCGGAAAAGTGTTTGGTTTTTCCTGGAGTATAATTGGATTTATTTATTTTTTTGGTGGGATGATCAGCATATTATTGCTGGGCATAAACGACCAGCCTTTGCTGAAAAGTTTATTATTGCTTTCATGTTTAACGTTTCCTTTTATTTTTTATTCAATATATGTACAGCTCTTTAGAATTAAGATGTGGTGTACAATGTGTCTTGGCATTGTTGCCTTGTTAATAGTACAGGCATGTTGTGCTTTACAATTTCATGACAGTATATTTACGTGGGAGAATGTTTGGAACCCTCTAAGAGAATTACTGTTAATCTACATTGCCGTCGCTGCAATGGTCCATCTTCTTCTTACAAGGTTCAGATTAAGTAGGGATGAGCAAAACAGTAGTGTCAATTTAAATCGACTTAAATATAACGCTCATGTTTTTAATACTTTACTGCAACAACAGCCTAAAATAATTCCAGATGAGATGTTGGGGGTTACTGTAGGAAAGAAAGATGCTAAGATAAAATTGGTCAAAGTTTGTAATCCATACTGTTCGCCTTGTATCCAGTCTCATGCTGTCGTGGAACGATTGATCACTGAAAATCCCAACGTTCAAGTTCAAATTATTTATAATATTCCCAACACACCAGATGACAATTCGGCTAATCTGATCAAGTTTTTTATGTCTGTTGGCCGCACCAGTGATGCAATAGTTGTCAGGGAAACACTATCTGACTGGTATTCTGGAGCAACCAGAAGTTATGTTGAGTTCATCGAAAACCGGATTTTACCTGCCAGTTTAGATCAGTATGGCGTTGACTTAGATAAGATGGTCAATTGGTGTCAATCTATGAATGTTGGCGAGCAGTCTCCTATTTTCTTCGTAAACGGTGCCAAATTGCCTGACGTTTACACAATTGAAGATATGCTTTATATTTTGTGACCAAGGTCTCTAATTAATATAGGTGCTCCAAATGCTAATTCGTGTAAGTAAATCATAGCTTCACAGCAAATTCTTATCCTTTCGTGTAATGTTGGTTGTGGGCACTGTTTAGTTCTTATCGGTTGAATTAAATTAGCAAATGTTACTCCTCGTATACGTCTATGATAAAACAACTACAAATACTTTTATTGCTACTTATTTGCTACTCATCTGGCTTTAGCCAGAACTTCTCTCAGGAATTGATTGTCAAAGCAGTCAATGTAAAGAACCAGGAGATTGTAGATAACAGATTAATCTCCGTTTCACTCTTAAATGTAAAAGATTCAACCTTCGTCCAGCAGCTTCGCTGGACTGAGCGAAGTAATGTTTCATTAAAGGGAATTAGGGACGGAAAATATATCCTTTTTTATCAGGCCGAAGGATTCATTCCCCGCTATGAAGATATTATGGTCCGAAACGGGCAGGTTGCTGAAGAACTTCATGTAATTAACTTTATTCCTAAGCAGATTTCACTCGGAGAGGTTGTTGTTAAAGGTGCTAGAACAAACATTGCTGTTAAAGGTGATACAACCGATTATAATGCACTCGGATATGTCACACAGGTTAACGATAATGTAGAAGCTCTTTTGAAGAAGCTTCCCGGTATAGATATAAGCAGAGATGGTAAAATTACCGTACAAGGTAAAACGGTCAATAAAGTTTTGGTAGATGGTAAAGAATTTTTTGGAAATGATCCGAAAGCTGCCATCAAAAATTTACCTGCAGATGCTATCGCAAAAGTACAGGTTATTGATGATAAGACCGATCGGACAAAGAATACAGGCATCGACGACGGACAACGCGAAAAAGTCATCAACTTAAGCTTGAAAAATGATAAAAAGAACGGATGGTTTGGAAATATTGCAGCTCAACCAGGCACGGGTAGCCGTTATCTGGCGCAAGCTAATTTGAACAAATTCAATGAACGGTCTCAGTTATCTGTTATTTCCTTAAGTAATAATATCAATGAAACGGGATTTTCACTTGAAGATTTGAACAATTTTACAAACGGGAGTACTTATAGTTTCTTTGGATCTGGGAATGGCACATTAAATTTCAGTGTAAGCAATTCAGGCAGGGTTAACGTTAATAATGCTTTCTCAGGTCTTGACGGAGGTCTTGTGAAAAGCCATAATGGTGGTATAAATTTTTCTGCTCAATACGGCAAAAGAAAGCAATTGAAATTTAATATCAGCGTCATGGGACTATTAAGTTCGAATGATATCACGCAGAAAACCGAAATCAACGATATTCCTAATAATTTATTAACCAGCCAGCTCAACCAAGGCTCAAATTCCAACGACCTCTATCGGATTAATTTAAATTTTGATTATACAATAGATACATTGACTTCGTTTCGGTTCAAGCCATTTTTTACCAATGGACAAAAAAGAAGCAACAGTGTTTTACTTTCGACAACAACTCGGGAGGATCTGAGTTTCGTCAATAACATCAGGCAATTTCTGGAGCAAGCAAGTACTAGCCCTAGTGTCGGCGGCCAGATCGGTATCAACAAGAAATTAAGGTATGGTCAAGGGTCGATCAACTTCTTTACCTATGGCAGCTATTCCGACAATAAACTTAATTATACCAATGATTTACTAATCAACGCTGTATCTGCGAGCAACCCAACGGGCGGTAATGTTCAACAACAGACCAGCCAAGGGAATAATGGTGGATTCTTTACAAGTACGCTGTCCTACATCAAACCATTGAGTAAAAAACGGAAGGTTAACCTCACCTTGAGCCAGATAGTAGATTTTCGTAAGGAAACGGCAAGTCAATACACCCTAGACTATAATCCGCTCAATGGTAATTACGAAATTTACAATGCAAATTTTAGTGGGAATATCACCAGTACCAACTACCGATATACGACCACTGCTGGAATAAATAAGGTTTCTGACGAAGTTACATTAAATGCCAATTTAGCTGTCGCTAGACTAGGCTTACGGGGTGAGATTCAAAACTCTGTCAGTGAGGGTGTTGACAGGGAGATTTGGGCCTTTGTTCCAAACATCAGCGGCCTTTTCCGTCCAAAGAAAGGTACCAGTCTATACATAGCATTAAAAGCAGATGTTCAAATGCCGTCGGCAGCAGATTTGCAGCCGATTCTCAATAATTCTAATCCACTTTACATACGGTCAGGGAATCCGTCCCTTCAGGCCTCACGTTCGTTGAATGCCAATTTTAATTACAATACATTTAATTCGGCAACAAACACCTTGTTAACTATCAACGGGCTCTACACACAATATTGGCGGGGATTTTCGACTTCAAGCAGCGTTGATACAAATGGTATAGCCAGGACATTCCCTATTAACGTTACGGGCAATTATCTTGTCAGTGGTGGTATTAATCTTGGCTTGTCCCCCAAAATTAATGGCCTGAAAATTAACGCCGGCGTGTCTTCTAATTACAGTCACACGGTTAATTTAATCAACGACCAAATCAATGATTTGTCAAGGATTTCCGGCAGTATCATCATGGGGATCAATTATGATAACAAATATTATCAGCTGGGAGTCCGTCTGGCCCCAACTTTTAATAATGCTAAAAATTCTTATACAAAACTGGCAGATCAGCGGTACTTATCTTTTGATAATAGCTTAAATGTTAGTTTGAATATATCTAAAAACTTCAGGTTGTTTTCCGAGGTTGCTCAAAATTTATACCGTGGCCAGCCTGGTGGTAGCGACATTACATATTATCTCTGGAATGCAGGACTTGAGCAATATTTATTGCATAAACGCAACCTTACAATTGGGTTGAACGCTTACGACCTGCTTGGGCAAAACGCCGCTGTTACCAGGTTCATTACCAGTACTGGTCAGATTCAAAATACTCAGACTAACACCCTTAGCCGTTATATTTACTTGAAGGTAATTTATAAAATTTCCAAGGTCGGCAAATGATCGATATGCTGATTTAGCTTGATGCAATCAAATTTAATTTAATGAAATGAAGAAATTTCCATTTTTCAAACAGCTTGATATCATGGATTGCGGACCAACCTGTATCAAAATTGTAGCTAAATTCTACGGCAAAAACTTTTCGATCCAAAAGCTCCGCGGGCTTACTCAAATCAATCGAGATGGGGTATCTTTATTTGGTATCAGCGATGCTGCAGAGCAACTCGGTTTCAGAACGAGAGCTGTAAAAAGAACAGTTGAACAAATAAAAGAAGTGAATTTTCCCTCAATTCTTTATTGGAAACAGAATCATTTTGTTGTTATTTTCGAGGTAAAGGACGATAAATACCTGGTTGCAGATCCTGCAAGAGGAATCATTACGTACTCCAAACAGGAGTTTTCACGTAACTGGCTTGGAGATGAACAATTTGGTATAGTTCTGATGCTGTTACCGACTCCATCATTTCATGTCCAAGATGATGACAAGGCGACCGGTATAAAATGGTCGTTCTTGTGGCGATATCTTCTTACTTACAAAAGTTTAATTATACAGTTAGTATTTGGCCTGTGTATCGGCAGCTTGCTGCAGTTGCTGACACCATACTTAACGCAGTCAATTGTGGATGTAGGAATCAGTACCGCCAATATCAGTTTCATTTATATCATTTTACTTGCACAAGTCGTGCTAGTCATCGGTCGTGTTAGTGTGGACTTCATCCGTTCGTGGATTCTTCTTCATATAAGCACTCGAATTAATGTATCGATTTTAACAGATTTCCTTATCAAGCTGATGAAACTTCCAATCAGTTTTTTCGACACTAAGCTTACCGGCGACATCATGCAGCGAATGACTGATCAGAGAAAGATAGAGAACTTTCTAACGGGCTCTGCCTTGAGCACGGTCTTCTCGCTCTTTAATTTACTAATATTTTCTATTGCATTGATTTCTTACAATCTCACAATATTTTTTGTGTTTGCAATTTTTAGTTCCGTCTATATGGCTTGGATTGGCATCTTTATGAAACGGAGGCGAGAGTTGAATTTTAAAAGTTTTGATATTTCTGCAAGAAACCAAAGCAGTATAATGCAGCTTATAAATGGAATGCAGGAAATTAAGCTAAACAACTGTGAGAAGCAAAAACGATGGGAATGGGAACATATTCAGGCACAGTATTTTAGATATAATGTGAAAAGCCTGTCTTTAAGCCAGTATCAACAGGGGGGGGCCGCTTTTATAAATGAAAGCAAAAATTTAATAATCACATTTTTAAGTGCAAAAGCGGTAATTTATGGTGATCTTACGTTGGGGGCAATGGTTGCTGTACAGTATATCATTGGACAGCTTAACAGTCCCATCGAGCATTTACTGAGCTTTCTTCAAGGATTTCAAGATGCAAAAATAAGTATGGAAAGGTTAAACGAGATTCATCAGTTAAAAGATGAAGAATCACTTGAATTGGAGGTGAATCACTTTTTGCCGGATAATAAGTCAATTACATTTTCGGATCTAACGTTCAAATACCCGGGAGCGGGAAATTTGAATGTTTTAAAAAATATTAGTTTTTCGGTACCTGAAGGAAAAACTACGGCAATTGTTGGGATGAGTGGCAGTGGCAAAACAACGATTTTGAAACTATTGCTTCGTTTTTATATGCCTGAATCCGGATCTATCAAAGTAGGCGGGCTAGATCTGGCTAATATAAGTTATAAGTCCTGGCGGAATAGCTGCGGTACTGTGATGCAGGAAGGATTCATTTTTTCTGACACTATTGAAAAAAACATTGCTGTGGGGGACGATTATCCAGACCGGGCAAAATTGAATCATGCTATCAGAATTGCGAATATACAGGATTATATAAGCTCTCTTCCATTAGGTCTGAAAACTAAAATTGGTGTTGAGGCGAACGGAATAAGTCAAGGACAACGTCAGCGTATTTTAATTGCCCGAGCTGTATACAAAGATCCGGCATACATTTTTTTTGATGAGGCCACTAATGCTTTAGATGCGAACAATGAAAGAGTGATAATGGATAACCTTAAAGAGTTTTTTGTTAACAGAACGGTCATTGTCGTGGCTCACAGGCTTAGTACAGTAAGTGGTGCGGACAACATAATAGTTCTGGATAAAGGCGAAATTATTGAACAGGGAGATCATGCAAGCCTGACGGCAATGCAGGGAGCCTATTTCCACCTGGTAAAAAACCAACTTGAGTTAGGAAATTAAGATGTTTAAAAAAAAGAATGAGGTCCCTGCCGATCAATTGCATTCGGAGGACATGGACGATATAATCAATGCAGTTCCGTCCTGGGTCGTACGTTGGGGAATAACGATTTTTTTCGTGCAGCTTTTATTGATCTTCTTATTAGCAGGTTTTGTTGAATACCCTGACTTACAGCGTATGGCGCTTAAAATTACTGCGCTCAGTCAACCGGTGACCTTAAATGCTCAGCAATCAGGAATAATTACCTGCATTATGGTTAGGAACCATGAAACGGTCCGTAAAGGACAACCCTTAGCCGTTCTACAGCAACATGCTGATTCAGGCAAGATCAATAACTACAAAGGTTCTGCGCAAGGAACTTTTAAACTCATGATGGATACACTTTATGCGCCCCGGAATGGAATGGTAAGCTACGCCAAACCAATGAGGGTAGGGCAGGAGTTATTCCGGGGACAGTCAGCATTGTATATAGGTGCCAATACACAGAGGTATGTCGGCGAAATGTCAGTTCCTGTAAATTCTCCAAACATCAAGCTTAATCAAACAGTGATCGTTAAACTCAATGGATACCCCTACCAAGAGTATGGTGCTATAAAGGGTAAAATTACTTATATTTCAGATGTTACAACAGAAGATAATACGTTACTGTGTGAAGTGACCTTAGAGCTGACCAAGCTATCTCCATTAGTACACTTAAGAGCAGGTATGACAGCAAATGCAGAAATTATAACACGGCAAACGACACTATTAAGGAGATTAAGTAATGGTTTTGTGCAGAATCAGCTAAAATGAATAAACTCACCTGTTACGTTCTTGACGATGAGCTACATTCTTTAGAGACTTTAGCTGGATATATCACTCAAACCCCCGAGGTAACACTTATTGGTCAATCTACAGATCCAAAATGTGCTTTAGCCGCTTTTAATGCAGGAGACGTGCCTGATATACTATTTACAGACATTGATATGCCTGACTTAACCGGATTGGAAGTCTCGGCGTTGTTGGGAAAGAGGTGTCTTGTCATTTTTGTAACAGCCTACAACAATTTCGCCGCAGAAGCTTACGATAGTGAGGCTTTTGCTTATCTTTTGAAGCCGGTTTCGTATGCTAAATTTCTAGGAACGATTCGCCGAGCAATCGAACAGAAGGTAACTGTAGCCAAGCATGAAGAATTTCTTTTCGTAAGAGGAGAGAACAAGAGCAAAACGTTTAGGGTAGATTTGAAGGATATTGTATATTTCGAAAGTGCAACAAATTATGTTATTGTATCTACCGTTCGCGAAAACATTACAACCTATGTAATGATCAAAGAGTTAGCGGATCATATTCCAGAAAAAGATTTTTCCAGGATTCACAGATCGTTTATCATCAATCATAATCACATACATTATATTCATGGCAACGAGGTAGTGATGACTAACGGCTCACATTTACCTTTAAGCAGTTCCTACAAAGAAAGTTTTCTAGATAAAATTAACAAGAGAACATTGATCTCCAAAAGACTGCTCTGAAATTTAAAACTCAATTTAGTGAAAGTCAGATAAATCAAGAACCTCATAATTAATGTCGAGCAATTTTGCATTTTCTTCCACAGTGTTTTTGAAACCTGCTTTCTTTCTCCGTAAATTGACTTTTTGCGGATTGGCTATAGGCCAAATAAACCAGTCGTTTTTTCCTGTCCGCTTAAGTTGCCTGAATGCGGCCTGCGTGCCGTAAATTTGTTTTTGGTGTTTGTTTACAAGATATCTGTCCTGCATAGTAGCGTAAAGAAAAAATGGGAGATCATTTTTATGCGCCGCTTTGGCGACAACATCAATGTACTTATCAATCTTTGGAGAGTGTTGTATTACGTTCCATGCAACTTCATTGGTAGGGGTGCCCACTAATTTCTTACCAGGGTAACCATATTGGTCAATTACCTTTTCAACAAAGAGCAAGTTAGCAGAATCAATTGATTTTTGTTTGTTCCATAGTAAGTCATCGATTTCCTCAGCGGTCGATTGGAATTTAGCAGCTATTTTTATTTTTTTAGCTGTGTTTGACAGGTCAGAAAGATATCCGCGATATTTTTGATCCAATGACATAATGCTGTCCAATTGACGTCTCAGATACTTCTTATTAACCGATTGAGCCTGTAACTTTGAGCTGACTGATATGGAGAACATCATAAAGATGATTTTGAAAAATTTTAACATATAAATTTTCGAAATGAATTGAGTTCACAAAAAGGTTGGCTTGAGTTTCGACTATAGGAAATCAACAACTCTGACAATATAACAAGTAAGGGTTCAACTCCAAGCCTCTTTTGAAGAATGACATCTTTTGTAGTCAACGTGGAAAGTATGCATGAGATTTTACCACGTTTCCGTCTAGTCTACTGTTAGAGTACACCGCCGAAAAATTAGCTTGTTCATTGCAAATAAGGCCCTTATTTCCATAAGAATTAACTAAACCTAAGATATGATTTATTTAATGCAGATAAAGCATAGTTACATCAATTACTGAAAAAATTACACCATTGGCAAAAATTGGTTAACTAAATAGAAGGATTAAGGGTAACAGATCAGCATATGGATTGACCAGACAGCATTAATCGTTTAGTGAAATTCGCTCCATTGTGAAATTTCAGCAACGCGTCGGTCACGAAAGGTAAAGCACTTATGTCGATTAAATGTGATTTGGTGTAATAAAGAGTCTAATTAATCCGGTGCTCACTAATTTCAGATTAGAAATAATAAATGAGTATTTAAAAGTTCACTTGCAGCCGGATCGAACCTTCAATAATGGTTTTGAAGGTAAGTAATCTTTAGAAGCAAAACCCGTAATCCTAATCACATGTTTACATTTCTACCTGACATTATTTTAAGATCGCCGTTACAAAGTTCTAATGATTTTAAACCGAATAATCTACAACAACAGCTTACTGACCCGTTTTTTAAATTAGCATTATATCTTGCGAGTAGTTCCTTTTATCAACTTTTAGAGGCAAAAAACTTTGATCTTCAATTGTTGACTGAAAAAGAACAATTAACCTTGCTGAAGTACTTCAATCGAATATGTTTTCGATGCACACCCTTCGGCTTTTTTTCGTCCGTGAGTATTTTAAAATGGAATAGAACTCAGAGTGAAGTTCAACTGAGCGCGAGATCAGAAGTTAACCTTTTTATATTGCCGGACCAGCAAATTAATTTATATCGCAAAGGGTTCAACCAACCCGGCCCGGATGATAAAATTGTTTTGAATCCATCGCTTTACAAAACTATAGACGGATATCGCCTTATTCAAACTGTAGTTTTGAAGGAAGGTCGTGTTTTATACCAGCTCTTTGATATTGAACAAGATATTATTCTGAAGAAAGTCATCGATCACTTAAGTACCGTTCAATTAATACCATTAGAGAGATTGTCAGGTTTTATTATCAGTCAAACACTTTGTTCAGTCGTTGAGTCTGATCACTATATAAAAAACTTGTTTGAAATCCAGGTTATTCAACGTCCCATGGACTATTCATTGTATTGTCAGCCAGGTGAGCTCCCCTTGTTACGTGGTATTTGTTTAAATTTATATTCTGCTTTTGTCAGCGCAAACAAAACACCGAATTTTCAGCGATTGCAGGAATTGCAGCTACTCTCTCTGAAAATTAAGCGTTGTTTAGAAAAAAAAAGTGGATATATCCCTCCGGAATTTTATTACACAGTGTCGACTAGAGCAAGCTCAGGCGGCCTTAATTTAAAACATCAAACTCAATTAAAAGAGGCACTATCAGTAATGATGCGCCTTTCTGTTAGGATCAATCCAACGGAACTTAGTTGTTTCACAAAAAAGTTCAAGGCAAGATACGATCGCCAGATTGTTCCCTTGCTACAGGTACTGGATCCTGAAATGGGTTTGGGTTATGGAACATCCTCAGCTACAGGTGCCTTTGGAGAGATGCTGACCGATTTGCCATTAAAAGATTTCCAAAATGAAACTGATATGCCATTCCATCAGCATAAAGCGAAGCAAATGTTTTTGAAAAAGTGGACTTCACCCCAGTTTGATGGCAAAGCAATCAAAATCAGTCAAGACGATTTGCTTCAATTAGAACTACCTGAAGAATCCGCTTTGCCTTTTTCAACACAGGTCATGTTCTCTTTTAGGGGAGATTCGTTGCTGATTGAGTCTGCGGGAGGGGCCTTCGCAGGAGGAATCATAGGGCGCTTTACTTTATTGGATACAGAGATAAACTCATTAGCTCACACGATTGCCATAAAAGAAGAAGAAGCTCATCCCGAGATGATTTTTGCAGAAGTCAATCATCTTCTAGATGCCAAGACAGACAATATCAACTGCCGAAGATTGAACTACAAATATATCATCAATACAGTAAGTGCCTCAAATTTTGGAAATAGTTTGCCGCTTAGTGATCTATATGTTACCTCTTGTAATAATGAAATTGTGCTCTATTCCAAAAGTTTACAAAAACGGGTAATTCCAAGATTTAGCTCAGCCTATAACTACCATAAAAATGATTTAGGGATATTTAAATTTCTTTGTGACCTCCAATATCAAAATTTTCATAGTGACCTCAAAATAAATCTTCCTGCCTTGTTTCCCGGACTTGAGTACTATCCGCGTGTTACGTATCATCAAACAATTCTGAGCGAAGCCCAATGGTATCTTTCTGAAGCAGAAATCTTTCAATTATCTTCAGGCGGGGGTGGTGGGGATCGTCGTTTAAAGCATTTGATTGAAAACCGTCAATTTTCTCGCTATATAGCGTTGACTGAAGGAGACCAGCAACTGGTTATTGATTTACAAGACGAGCGACATAAATTGTTTTTTTTAAAGTGTCTTGAGAAGCAGAAAGCTGGTTGTTGGATCAAAGAATATGATTTAAATCAATCTGACCTAATCCGATGTGATCAACAGGCTTTTGCTGGTCAATTTATTGCTTTTCTTGTCTCTGACGTTCGTCGCTTTAAGATCGTGCCTTTCAACGACTCCATTAACCGATCTTTAATACAACGCAATTTCGGACCCGGAAGCGAGTGGCTTTATTTAAAAATTAAAGTGTCCTCTAGTTATGCTGATTCGTTGTTAAAAAAAGTGTATACCAAAATTCTCCGAAACACCAATCATGGTGTAAGAGTCTGGTACTTTGTGAGGTATGATGAAGGTGGCAGTCACCTCCGCCTACGAATCAATTTGGCGCAGGAACGTTTAGGGGACATCATGCAAGCATTTCAAAAAGTCTTGAAACGCGATATTGATCATCATCTTGTTGAAGCCATTCAATTAGATACTTATTCTCGTGAAATCGAAAGATATGGTTCAGATATAATCGAAAATGTGGAAAAATGGTTTCATTCAAGCAGCGAGTTTCAGATCGCTTTCAGTAAGATCTCACAGCAGAATAAAGCATTTCATTTGTGCGCATTCATTCCAATGCTTATGGCTGATTACTTAATCAGCCAATTCCTTCCATCCAATTCTGAGCAGTTTGCGTTTGTCAAAGAAGTGATGACTAGCCTGTTAGGAGAGAATACAGAAAAAAAGTCATTGAAAGTTGCGCTTGATCAGAAATTTCGTGTCATGGCCAAAGATTTTCACTATGTCATAGATAATTCTGCGAATCTATGTCGCGACCTTAAAATTTCTTCCCACGTCAGGCGCCTGCGTTTGCATACGTCATCTTTATTGATTCAGGTAAGTCATGTTAAGAAAATTCGACGATATCAGCTCCTGGCAGATTTAGTGCATATGCATTTAAACAGAATGTTCATACACCGGCAAAGGCATCATGAGTTGGTTACCTATTATTTTTTATACAAAAAGAAGTTGTCTGAGAAAGCTCTATCTAATCAATGCTTATAACATTTTGCGCTTATTTATTTTCGATTGGTTTTGACGGTAAATGAAGTAATGATATCCATAAATTCGTTTTTGAAGCTTGCGCCTAACGGAAGGATGATGTGTTCCGCCAACTTAACCATATTCCCTTCCACAGATCTTATCTTACGAAGATTGACGATATATGATTTATGAACACGCGCAAATTTGGTATAAGTAAGAGCTGCCATCATTTCATTCATCGTTAAATAGGTAATATACTTGCCGCCTCCTGTTGTAAAGATTGTAATGTAGTTTTTCAGCCCTTCGACATAGATAATGTCGTCAACGTGAAGTTGTAATACTTTTCCGCGTACTCCCGGGTTTATGAAAATAAAGTCATTGGGCGACTCGGTTTGTATGGGGACCGGAAACCCAATCATTCCGGTTACCTTATCTATGGACTTGAGAAATCTTGCGAAGGATATTGGCTTAAGCAGATAATCTGCAGCGTTGACACCAAAAGCATCTAAGGCATAATTCGGAAAGGCCGTTATAAAAACTTTGAATAGTTTAGGTGGCAGCAAGTCTGCTAATTCAATCCCGGATAATTCAGGCATATCTATATCGAGAAAGACCAAGTCTGTTCTTTGGGCATCTTTTAGTTCTCGCAAAGCCGTGAGTGGTTCAGATGTATATCCGGCTAATTCAAGATGCGGGACTTTGTTAATATAGTTAACCAGCGTGTCTATCGCATGGGTTTCATCATCAATTATAAAGCACTTAATCATTTTATTTACAGTTCAATAGACAGATTAAGTTCATAAGTATCATTCAAGTCTTTAATTCCTAGGTGATGACGGTCATTGTACAATTGTAATAGTCGTGATCTAACGTTAGACATACCAACGCCGTTAGACGGAAGCTTTCTGCGCCTGCCTTTGACATTAAAAATTAATAAACTAAAATTGTTTTTATTTATCTCAATCTCTATCCTTGCTGGGCAGTTTTCATTGGCTAGCTCTCCATATTTGAACACATTTTCTATCAAAGTTACAATGAGCATCGGCGCGATAGTTAAACCAATTGCCGATCCAACCAGTTTGAAATTTAATTGTAGCGAGTTATTGAACCTACTTTGTGTTAGATTTATATAATGCTTTATGTGTTCAAGCTCAGCCTCCAGCGGAACCTTTCCCTCTTTGTCTGTATTAGTGAATGCATACCTCATCATTTCAGCAAAAGAAAGCATAACATCCCCGAGTGATTCTGAATATTTACACACCTGATTATGCATATAAGAAAGCATATTGAATATGAAATGGGGATTTATCTGTGCTTTAAGAAACGCGTTTTCTGTTGCAAGCAAATCTTTCGCCAGCCTTTCTTGGTGAAGACTTTTTACGAGAAGTTCTTCATCAAGCTGATTAATTTTTTCTATTGAAGAGACTGTAAGGCGGCCGAACGCAAAGGCTGAACTGATCACGATGAAATAACCTGCCCGCCAACTACCGTTGATGATAAACTTAGTTAATGTTTCGTTTTTCTCAACATTATAAATACCAGTACTTAAATAAAGATGAACAATACCATACTTCACAGAAAGATAAAACACAATTTCCAGCGCGGTTAACAAAGCGATAATTAGATAAACCGGTCGGCCATTTGTTGAAAAATAAAAGATTATTAAACTGTGCAGATAGAAAAGGCCGATGTTCAAAGGATAAAAGGTCAGAATATCAAGCCAGGACGTGGAGAAATGTCCACCACTGAAAGAATAATTTATACCCAGTTCATAAACGATAAACGCACCCCAAAACACGAGATGCGGTTTCACATTTCTCCACAAAAAATTACTTTGCATCTTATCATTCATATCGAATAGGGGGGTAAATTATAAAAAAGGTAGTTTGGTATTTCGCAAAAGGTGTGTTGGTGTAAAAAAGGATACTGCTGTCTTCTAATAAGCTTGTATTTGCTGGAAAATACATTGTTTTATGAGAAAGAAAGATAGAAAAATTTCAATGCCTAAAGGAAAAGTAATCTACAATTATGTTGCCCATACTAGCGGCAAGAAAACTTCCGAAACAGATCCGACCGTTATCACGACTATGACAGTTACCCATATTCTCATACTGTAACCCTCCCTTAATTCGGACTGGTATTTTATAGACTTATTAATTCAAAAATATAATTATTGTTGTTGGAACTGTGGGGATATTGGAAACTCGCCAGAGTTTTCAATATCTCCACAGTTTAACCGCTTATATAGGTCTGGCGTTATACCTCCCAATGCTTCATGTGGCCTGCTGTAATTGTAGTCTTCCATCCATTCATCAGCTAGTATCTGTACCTGGTTGATGTCTTCAAATAAGTAAGCATCCAGTATGTTTTCCCTAAAGGTTCTGTTAAAGCGTTCGATATAGCCGTTCTGCATGGGCTTACCAGGTTGTGTGAATTGCACGGTTATACCTTTGCTCTCACACCAATCTTTAAACTCCTTGCTGTTAAACTCTGGTCCGTTATCTACCCTGATACAGCTTGGTTTGCCCTGCTCATGAATTGTTCGCTCCAAGATCTGTGTTACCCGCACGGCTGGCATGGTATAAGCAGCCTCCACAGCAATAGCTTCCCGGTTAAAATCATCAATGATGTTCAGCGTGCGGAACCTTCTTTTGTTCACCAGCACATCACACATAAAGTCCATCGACCAGGTATCTCCAACCTGATCAGGCACGATCAGTGGCACTTTAACCCTTGCTGGTACACGTCTGCGCACCTTGCGGCGCTTATTCATACCCAATAATAGATAAACACGTCTTACACGCTTATAATTGCATTGAAGCCCTTGCTGGCGTATGCGGCTGTAATATAGGTCTTGACCCTCAGTAGGATGCTTCTCGGATAGCTCCACTAACTTATTGATGGTTTCAGTATCATCACGGACGTTCTTATAATAAAACATGGATTTGGGCAGCTTCACTACCCGGCAAGCCCTGCTGATGCTTACTTGGCGATATTCCGTTAAATAAGCAACCATGTTCTTGCGCTGGCAGGGCTTCAAAACTTTTTTGAGAGTACGTCTTTTAACAGGCTGTGATCTAGCGCCAGCTCCGCATACATATGCTTTAGCTTACGGTTCTCTTCTTCCAGCTCTTTCAGCCGCTTGAGTTCCTGGCTGTCCATGCCGGCATACTTTTTACGCCAGTTGTAAAAAGCCGCGCTTGTGAATGCCGAGTTCCCGGCATACATCGTTCAGCTCACGGCCTCCTTCGTATTCTTTTATGGCCTTAATAATCTGCGCTTCGGTAATAATAGAGTTCTTCATCGTTGGCTGTTTAAAGTTAAGACTTTTCGTCCTTTAAGCAGTCCGACTTTTAGGAGGGGTTACACTTTGAGTTACATGCGTCAATAAGATCAAATAGTAAGGAGTCGATTACATAAAATTGACGAAATCTGTATTGGCCTAAGCAAAGAAAGACCATAAGCGATCAACTTATAGTCTTTCTTTGTTCAAAATATAATGTCGTAGGGAAAGATACTCAAAATATAAATGTAATGAACCTCAGCAATCAAAG
The DNA here is from genome assembly GCF_038806765.1 of Mucilaginibacter sp. CSA2-8R. NCBI lineage: Bacteria > Pseudomonadati > Bacteroidota > Sphingobacteriia > Sphingobacteriales > Sphingobacteriaceae > Mucilaginibacter > Mucilaginibacter sp. CSA2-8R. The sequence continues at coordinate 959,625 of NZ_CP152389.1, forward strand.
CCTGATAGATAGATTAAGATGTCCATTGAGTCCTACCTCAATAATATTTTTTAAGGTTGAAATGCGAACATCTTTTAGGTTGTTCTCAATTTTGGAAATGTATGCCTTCGTGGTTCCTGCCTTTTGAGCCAGTTGTTCCTGGGTCAATCCTTTGGCAATTCTGGCTTCCTTAAGCATGACACCAATAATAAATGCTTCAGCTTCTCTCTCATATTGATCGCGCTCAGGCGTTCCAATAAGACCGAATTCTTTATTTTTGAGTTCGTCGAATGTGGTGATATCATCATTTACTTTTTTCATACTCTAATTTTATTTTTAACGCTTTAGCAATTTCATTAGGCGGCGTTTTCATAGTTTTTTTTTGAAACCCATTCATTAATATGATCAATTTACCTTCGTGAAAACAGCAAAATATTCTGAATATATCGCTACCTACCTGCACGCGTATCTCGTATAAACCGTCAGTGCCCTGCAGGTGCTTAAGATAAAGTTCAGGTACACGCTCGATACTTTGAATCAGGTCAATCGTCCATGAAATTTTTTTCTTAACTTTTTGATTTTGTGCTTCGAGAAAATCAAGAAAATACCGCTTATATAATACTACTTCTCTTATTCTTTCCATACAAATATAAATCAAAGTTGTCCAATAGGGCAACAATTGCTACCCGATTTTTTTTCTCAACAATGCCATGTCATCACTGATCTTTTGTTCTAATACACGAGCATAAATCTGCGTGGTGGCTATTTTAGTGTGGCCAAGCATTTTGCTTACCGTTTCAATCGGAACTCCGTTTGATAGCGTGACCGTTGTCGCGAATGTATGTCTGGCGACATGAAAGGTCAGATTCTTGTTGATACCGCAGATATCGGCGATCTCTTTCAAATAACTGTTTACCTTTTGATTCGAGAATATTGGAAAAATACGGTCCAGTTTAGACGAACGGTAATGCCCTTGATATTTCGAAATGATTGTCTCGGCAATACCCAAAAGAGGTGTGTTGACTGGTGTAGCCGTTTTTTGTCTTAGTATCTTAATCCATCTCTCACCGTCAATCCCGTTTACCAGGTTTCCCTCTCTTAAATTGGCGACATCAACATAAGCAAGGCCAGTGTAACAGCAGAAAACAAATATGTCCTTAACGATTTTAAGCCTCTCAATAGTAAATGCTTTTTCTTCAATCAGTTGAAGCTCCTGTGAGGTCAGAAAGTCTTTATCAACCCGATCGTGCTTCATTTTGTAATTTTTGAAAGGATCATTGTTGATCCAGTCAAGCCTGAGCGCAAGACTGGTCATCTTTCTTAACCGGATCAGGTGCTTCATCACGCCGTTGTTATTCAGAGGCTTTTGGTGGTCAGCCGGCTTGTGACACCTCAGGAAGTGTTCAAAGTCTATAACAAATTTATAATTGATCTCCTGCAAGAGAATGCTGCGTTTACGGAGTTTGGCTTCAATGAATTTTTGAAGATAACGCTGTGTTACGTAGTAGTGCTTGAGCGTACTCCATGCCAATGTCTGGTTGGCTTGCTCGTTGTGATATTCAAAAAGACGAGTAAGCGTGTTAGGCTCTTCACCGTCATTGCCGAAAAAGGCGTCTTTTATCGCTCCTGCGGTAACGAGCTTACCTTTGAGCAGGATTTGCTGATAGCAGTTACCCAGTGTCAACCTTATTTGGTCAAGGCCGCCATTGATGAATTTTACATCATTCTTATTTCCTTTACCGGCGCCTTTTCGTTGATCCCACCACTTCGGGTCGATCCATTGCTTTACAGCAAAGTGTATAATTTCGCCATTTACTGTAATTCGTGCGTAAATAGGAGCTTTTCCATCCTTTGATTTGTCCAGCCGGATAATGAACTGGACCCCGAAAGTGTTCATCGTTTTCATAACCATTATTTTATCTGTTTTATTTGGTATAATTCTGACCCAAAACCACAGCTTTTTTAGTCCAGAAAAGGCTCAAAACCGCTCATTTTTACTCTAATTTTATGATAGTTAAAGTATTGATAATAAGTTAATTAAACAACTTTTCTGTACCTCAAAGCTAAAAAATGAAAACAGGTTACGGAATAGGTATTGAGATCCTTGCGTTTTTTTGAGATAGATTGGGGGCTTTTAAAGCAAAAAACCCCGTAAATCATTCAATTTACGGGGTTTTTACACCTTTTAAGGTAAGATTTGTGCGCCCACCTGGGCTCGAACCTATTTCTAAAATGTGCTTATTATCAGCTAGTTACAAAGAAAGTCAATCTTCAGGTGCTTAGTTAGGTGCCCACTTTATTGACTATTCAAATATAACAAAGAGAATAAATTTGGAAAATAAATCGCTATATCGTAATATTGCAATATAGTTTATGGGACTTACAAAGACGGAAATATTCACAGAAGAGCAGAACAGATTAGCTGTTATGTTGAAAGCAATTGCGCACCCTGCACGCATCGCCATTCTTCAACATATCATTAGTGCAAATGCTTGTATCTGCGGTGACTTGGTAGATGAGTTGGGATTAGCTCAACCAACAATCTCACAGCATTTGAAGGAATTGAAAAATGCCGGGCTGATCCAAGGCACGATAGAAGGTGTAAGTGTTTGCTACTGTATCGAGCCTAAAGCATGGACATTGCTACAAGAGCAGCTTAATAACTTTTTCAACCTTTATAAAGTTCCAACATCCTGTTGTTAAAAAAATTTATACGTAATCATCGCAATATTGCAATAAATAGGTAAATATCTTCATTATGGAAACTTTAAAATGGCAATCCTTTAAAGAACAACTACAGGCTAATCCAACACTAGACCTGCAATTTCAATATGCAGAAAACGCATGGGTAGAAGCCTCTTACCATATCACTGAAATTAAACAAGCTCCGATTACCTCAGTCGATTGCGGCGGTGTCATGAATGCCTGGACTGAAGTGATCGTCCAATTATGGGTTCCCGAGGAAGAACAGCAATTACGGTCTATGAAAGTTCGCAAGGCGCTGTCTATAGTAGACCTCGTAGAGAAAGCGCTTCCGCTGAACCCTAATGCCATAGTAAAGATCGAATTTGGAAACGCGCTGTTTGATACTCGTCAGATGTTGCCAAAAGAATTAAGAATAGACGGTGAAAATTTGATCGTGGATCTCCGTCCGGATGCGGTTCAATGCAAAGCGATCACTCGTGGCGGTAGTTGTGGTACCAACGAAAAAGGAGAAGAGTGCTGCACGCCTGCCGTGGAAGTGAAACCTAAAATTCAGCTGAAAAATTTAGTTGCTGAAGCACCAAGTTGCGCTCCTGGTTCTGGTTGCTGCTAACTTAATCAGGATGTAACGATGAATATCATTGCCTTACAACCTGCGCATTGGCCGGATGTTAGAAGAATTTATTTGGAGGGCATTGCTACCGGTCAGGCGACCTTTCAAACTGAAGCTCCTGAATGGGAAGACTGGAACAAAAGCCATTTAGCTGACCTGCGTTTTATAGCCACAACCGACGCAGGTAAAGTAGCGGGGTGGGTTGCATTATCCCCTGTATCCAATCGTTGCGTTTATGCCGGAGTTGCAGAAGTCAGCATTTACGTGAGCGAAACTTTTCGCGGGCGAAAGGTAGGCCAGGCACTTTTGCAACACCTGATCATAGAAAGTGAGAAGGCGAACCTGTGGACGCTGCAAGCCGGTATATTTCCTGAGAACGAGGCGAGCGTTAAGCTTCATAAGAAACTGGGATTCCGCATTATGGGCTATCGTGAAAGGGTCGCAAAGCAGTATGGCATGTGGCGGGACGTATATCTCCTTGAAAAAAGGAGTAATTCAGTTGGAATTGATTAAGGAGCGCAAGAAAAGACAATTCAATTAGTAAAATGAAAAATATATTAGTCCTATGTACGGGAAACAGTTGCCGTAGCCAGATTGCTGAAGGCTACCTGCGTCACTTCGCAGGCGACCGAGCGACGATCTACAGCGCGGGTATTGAAACACATGGCGTGAACCCTAAAGCCATTGGTGTGATGGCAGAAGACCATATCGATATTAGCAAACACACCTCTAACCATGTGGATGAATATGCAAGCATCCCGTTCGATATCGTAATCACTGTTTGCGATAATGCCAATGAAGCCTGCCCGTTCTTTCCCGGTAAGGTAGAGCGATATCATGAAAACTTCCCTGACCCGGCCAAAGCCACGGGCACGCCGGAAGCAGTCTTGGACGAGTTTCGCAGGGTGCGCGACCTGATCAAGGTCTATGCAAAGAACTTCGCCCAACAACATTTTGAATTAAACACCAACAATTAACAGAACATATGAGCGCAAATGACTGTGCCCCGGCGGCTGAAAGAAAGAGATTAGGTTTTATCGATCGTTACCTGACGTTATGGATCTTCCTGGCGATGGCTATCGGCGTGGCCCTGGGTTATTTTATTCCTTCGACTGCGACCTTTATTAACTCTTTTTCAAGCGGTACGACAAATATCCCGTTAGCTATCGGCTTGATATTAATGATGTACCCGCCGCTGGCCAAAGTGAAATATGAGAACATGGGCGAAGTGTTTCGTAATACCAGGGTATTGAGCGCCTCGCTGGTGCTGAACTGGATCATCGGGCCTATACTAATGTTCATCCTGGCAATTACCTTGCTGCGTGACCACCCGGATTATATGGTCGGATTGATTCTGATCGGTCTTGCCCGCTGTATCGCGATGGTGGTGGTTTGGAATGAACTCGCTGAAGGCAACCGCGAATATGCAGCCGGACTGATCGCCCTGAACAGCATCTTCCAGGTATTGCTCTACAGTGTTTATGCTTACGTGTTCATCACGTTTTTGCCACCATTGTTCGGCCTGAAAGGATTGGCAGTGAATATTACCATTGGGGAAATCGCCAAATCAGTGGGTATCTATTTAGGCATCCCATTCGCTGCTGGTGTCATCAGCCGCTATGCGCTCATTAAACTGAAGGGCGAAATATGGTTCAATACCAAATATGTGCCTTTCATTTCGCCCATTACGCTGATCTCGTTGCTATTTACGATCATTGTGATGTTCAGCTTAAAAGGCAACCTGATCGTACAGATACCTTTTGATGTGGTACGCATCGCCATCCCGCTGGTGATCTATTTTACCATCATGTTTATTGCCAGCTTCTTTATCGGTAAGTCATTTGGTGCGGACTATTCACGCAGCACCTCAATCGCCTTTACCGCTACCGGTAATAACTTTGAACTGGCCATTGCGGTCGCTATCGGGGTATTCGGCATCAACTCCGGTGAAGCCTTTGCCGGGGTGATCGGCCCGCTGGTGGAAGTGCCTGCGCTGATCGCACTGGTCAATCTCGCTTTCTGGTTCCGCAAAAAATATTACGCTAATAAAACTATTATACCTACTACCTGAATATGAAAATCGCCTTATTCTCTGATATCCACGCCAACATGCCTGCATTGGAAGCTTTCTTTGCCGATGTGGAAACCCGTAAACCTGATGCGATCTACTGCCTGGGTGACCTGGTAGGTTATAACATCTGGCCCAATGAAGTGATCGACGAGATCCGCAAACGCGGGATTCCCTGCATTACCGGCAACTATGACTTTGGTATTGGCCGTCACAGCGATGATTGCGGCTGCGCTTATAAAACCGATGAAGAAAAAGCGATGGGTAAAATATCCATCAGCTATACGAACGAGATCGTAAAAGATGAGCAGCGGGCGTATTTGCGCACCTTACCGGCACACATTCGTTTAGAGTATCAACTCAACAACGATAAGTTAAACGTGCTGTTGGTACATGGCAGCCCGCGGAAGGTGAACGAATACCTGTTTGAGGATCGCGACGAAAAAAGTATGCTACGCATTATGGAGCAGGCGGATGCCGATGTATTGTGCTTCGGCCATACCCATCAGCCATATCACCGCGTACTTTCTGCTAATGAGCAGTTCTATCATGCGATCAATATTGGCTCAGTGGGTAAACCTAAAGATAAAGACCCAAGAGGCGGCTATGTGTTGTTACACATTGCAGAAAACAGCACAAAAACAGATAAAGACAGTATTAAAGCCGAGTTTATCCGTTTTGATTATGACATTGAAAAGGCAGCTAAAGCCGTTGAAGACAGTCCGCTGCCTAATGAATACGCAGACATGTTAAGGAACGGCTAATGAGAATAGCACTTTTTTCCGATGTACACGCCAACCTGCCTGCCTTTGAGGCGTTGCTGGCCAGCGTTGAAGAACGAAAACCTGACGCGGTGTATTGCCTGGGCGACCTGATCGGCTATAATATTTGGCCGAATGAGGTAATTGCCGAGGTTCGAAAACGCGGTATCGCCACGCTGAAAGGCAACCATGATGAAAAGACCAAAGGCTATGCTTACGAACTGGTGACGGCCGACAACCGGGCTTATCTCAATACCTTACCTGCGCACATCCGCTTGGAATATGCCGATTTTCAGATCCTGCTGGTACACGGCAGCCCGCGCAAGATCGACGAATACGTATTGGAAGACATGCCCGAAGATGAAGTCATCCAAATAATGGATGCTGTTAAAGCCGATATCCTTTGCGTGGCTCACTCACATTTGCCTTATCACCGCAACATCAGCGATAAGCAGGTGATCAACACTGGGTCTGTCGGTAAGCCCAAAGATGGCGACCCACGTGGCGGTTATGTAATACTAACCATCGGCGGTAACATCAAAGCAGAGTTTATCCGCTTTGATTATGATATCAAAAAAGCGGCGAATGCAATTATTGACAGTCCGTTGTCGGATGAACTGGCCGAGCGGTTAAGAAAAGCTTTTTAAAAGTGAAGCCCCGTATACAAGTACGGGGCTTCCTCATTATTGCATTACAGTTTATTTGCAGCAATCTGCTTTGGTACAGGTTGTCTTGGCACATTTTTGTCCTTTAGGACAGCTGGTGCAAGTAGCCTGTTTTGCTTTTCCTCCTTTAACAGGTGCATTACCATTAGCCATTACTGAGGTTGCCGCAAAAGCAATTGCCAGCACACTAAACATTACTTTTTTCATCGTTGTATTTTTTTCTTTTAAATAATTCGTTACACTCAAGGTCAGGTTGTGTCGGATTATTTAACAAGCTTTAGGCGGCTTCCAGCTTAATGGATGGTAAACAGATAAATCACCAATGATAAAGGGTGCAACTGGTTTCGGCAGGTAAAATGCAAACGTGCGCTGAAGTTTAACGGCTGGTACGGGAATAAATCCGCACAAACTACAGGAAAACATCTGAGCACAACCTGGCTGACCACAATCACCACTTTGCTTTTGGTGTTCCGAATGGCAGCTCATTGTATCAGCCGACTTTTTACAACAGGAATGCCGATCAGTTTTCGAACCCGCCTGAACCAACCCGCTCGACGCAGAAAGGAAAAACAGACACATGATCAGAAAAACCGATAAGACTTTCATTGAATTAAGTAACGTAATATTTGTTGAAATATTTTAGCTGTTAAAGTTTCATCCGTTGTATTCGCACGGCATTCAAGATAGCGAGTAATGCAACTCCCACATCTGCAATCACTGCCTCCCAAAGGTTCGCTACCCCGCCTGCACCTAAAACCAATACGATCACTTTCACGACCATAGCAATGGTGATATTTTGCCAAACCACACGGCTGGTGATCTTACCTGCCTGGATAGCTGTCGTAATTTTAGAAGGCTGATCGTTCTGAATAACAATATCTGCCGTTTCAATGGTGGCATCACTACCCAAGCCGCCCATTGCGATACCAGCATCTGCCAAAGCAACCACCGGCGCATCATTCACGCCATCACCTACGAAAGCGATGCGGCTGCCAGCATCCTTAAAGCCCTGTACCTTTTCAACTTTACCGTCCGGCAGTAGATCACCAAAGGCTTTATCTATACCCAAGGACTTCGCTACTTTATCCACGACGGCTTGCTTGTCCCCGGATAATATGACGGTTTGCAGCTTAAGATCGTGCATCCGCACAATAGCATCTTTCGCGTCTTCTTTAATTTCGTCTGCAATCGTGATGTATCCTGCAAATCGGTTATCGACAGCCAGGACGACAACGGTATCAACCAAACCATCCACTTCACCAGGATAGGCAATATTGAATTTCTTTAAAAGCTTCGCGTTGCCAGCCAGCACCACCTTACCGTTTATCGTCCCTTTTAAGCCATGGCCGGAGATCTCTTCTACATTTTCTGCCTTAATAGCTTTAGCTTTATCGCCAGCATAAGCTACCACAGCTTTGGCGATAGGATGAGTCGAGTTGGCTTCAATAGCCGCTGCCATCCCTACCAATTCATCATTACTCAGTCCTTCGGCTTTCACTTCCTGGACCTTAAATACACCTTTGGTCAGCGTTCCTGTTTTATCCATGATGACCGTATTGATCTTCGTCATGACGTCCAAAAAATTAGAACCCTTAAATAATATCCCATTTCTTGAGGCCAGCCCGATACCGCCAAAGTAGCCCAGCGGTATTGATACTACCAGCGCGCAAGGGCAGCTGATCACCAGGAAGACCAATGCCCTATAGAACCATTGATGAAAGTTATAGGTCTCTGTAAAGAAATATGGTGCAAAACATACCAGTAAGGCTAAGGCAAAGACGATAGGCGTATAAATTTTGGCAAAGCGGCTGATAAACAATTGCGTCTGCGATTTGCGTGCGGTGGCATCCTGCACCATTTCCAGTATCTGGCTCAGCTTGCTGTCTTTGAACAAAGCTTTGACCTGAACTTCTGTGACCTTATCCAGATTGATCATACCTGCCAATACCTTTTCGCCTTTGCGCTTCGTGTCCGGCTTACTTTCACCCGTCAGCGCTGCCGTATTGAAGCTGGCCGAATCCGAAGAAAGCTCGCCATCCAATGCGACCTTTTCACCAGCCTTCACTTGGATGATCTCATCCACTTGGACGCTTTTCGGGTTAACCTCCGATAGCTTGCCGTCACGCATCACCATTACCTTATCCGGCCTGATATCCAACAATGCCTTGATGCTTTTTTCCGCGCGGTTCACCGCTGCATCCTGAAACCACTCACCGATTGAGTAAAAGACCAAAACGGCCACGCCCTCGCTGTAAGACCCAATGCTGAAAGCACCAATGGTAGCCACGCTCATTAGGAAAAACTCGTTAAAGAAATCGAAGTGCTTCGCCTTACGCCAGGCCATGCCCAGTACGTTATAGCCAGACAGTCCAAAGGCGATCAAAAAAACGATCAGATTCACCGGAAACGGCGGCTGCCACTTGAATCCATACTCCAGCGTGAGCATCACGACGAGGATCAAAAGAGCGGTGAGCAGCGGCCAGTGGCTCAGCCAACCTTCTTCTTCGTCTTTAGCACTCTCAGGGTCTGAAATTTCTTCTTGAGGTAGCTCATCTTTAATTAGGGAATGATCGGTCTTAATATCTTGATCCAATTTATGATTAGGTATTTGTTCCATAATTAATTATTAAACAGCCATTTAAAGCTTGATTTTAAAACCTCCATTGATCACAAAGCCATCCAACGGAGCATAAATATCTCTGAATGTTGGATTAGTAATGCTGCCGGTGTAGATCGTATCAAATCTGGTTTGGCGCGCATCAGTGATGTTTTCAAAGTTTACAAACAACGAAAACCGTTCCCAAATTTTTTCTGCCATGAGTCCTGCTGTCCAGTAACCTTTACCGGTTGCCCCATCATTAAGCCGCTGCGGACTGAAATAATAAGCTTCGGCACCGATCTTCCAGTGATCTTCTAACTCATACATCAGCACATTGTTGAGCCGGTGACGGGATACCAAGGGATAAGTAGTGATTGTATTGCCCGTATGTTGCGTTACATCAGCAAGCGTATAACCCAAAAAGAGTTTAAAATCTCCATATGTCAGCTTCACATTGGTTTCCATCCCTTTAGTGTTCAGGTCACTATTGGGCTGCTGATATTGCAGGTCGCCACCAGTAAGCGTTGTCAGTGAGATAGGGTAATCTACCCTGGTATAAAAAAACAATTGGTTAATGCTTAAGCCCACTTCACCAAACAATGCTGTTCGGTAATTGATATCGTAATTAGCCCCATACGACCGTTCGGCCCGGGCGTTAGCCACATCCAAAGGCAGGACATTTCGGAATTGTATCCGTTCTGCATCTTCGGTAAACACCGTTGGCGCTTTATAGCCCAAACCACCGCCCAAACGAGTAGAGAAGTGTTCATTGATCTTCCATAGGCCGGAGATTCTCGGCAAAAAGAAAAATCCGTAATCGTTATGATAGTCGCCCCTTATGCCGGTTTCCAACGTAATCTTCGGACTGATGTTTAATGTATTTTGTAGAAAGCCGCCTATCGTATTGTAGGTATAGCTGCGTAGTGGGAAACTGCTATTCCTGTCTTCCCCGAAATGATCAGTCAGGAAATTTAGCCCTGCTACCCAGTCTGAATTTTCACCGGTACGGGTGTAGTTGGCTTCGGTGTAAGAGGAAACCTGTACACCGGAAAAGCGGTAGTCCGGTAACGCGATGGTACGATCAAAGTAGCTGACACTGTTTTTGAAAGTTAGCTTTTCGTTGTCGTTGAGTTTGTGATCAAGCTGTAGCTGGCTGCTGTACCGGCCCGTCTTGTTTTGCTCAAAGTACGAATGCTGCGCACCGCCTTTCCCCTCGATGTAATGCAAGTCACCACCGATACGGTTTTCGGCAGTTGCATTGATACCTATATTCAGTGTAGTACGGTCGGTAAGATAAACCCATAGTTTAGGGTTTAGCGTATAGCGGTTGAATCTGGGAATGGCTGTCAGATCAATGTTCGACGGGTCGTAGGGACTGCCATGATTGTAAGCAGCATAAATGGTCGTGCCTACCTTGGAAAACTTCTGACTGTAGAACATACTGGCATCAGCTCCCTTCGCGGAGGTTCCATTCAATAAGAAATTAAGCTGCTGTTCATCGGTGGGTGTTTTAGATACCAGGTTCACCAGTCCTGCAATGGCGCCGCCACCGTACAGGGTTGAAGAAGAACCTTTGATGACCTCTACCTGCTTTAAGTCCAGGGGGGCGATTTGGAGTAAACCCAAACCACCCGAAAAGCCGGAGTATAGGGGAAAACCGTCGCGTATGATCTGCGTGTATTTACCATCCAATCCCTGGATGCGGATAGCGGCGTTACCACTGGTAGCCGACGTTTGCTGCGTTTGGATACCGGTACTCTCGGCAAGCAGCATGCGGATATCTCCTGGTTTCATGTTGCCCTTCTCTTCCAGTTCCTCGCCTGATATAACTTCTACCCGGGTAGGAATATTGGCAATGGTACGGCTGCTGCGCGTAGCCGATACGGTAACTTCGGTTAGCTTTTCACCTTCGCCTTCGCCCGATGGCATTAGCTGCACCAAAAAAGGTTCGGAACTGGTCAGCGGAAAGGTTAATGTATCCAGCTTGGTTTCATAGCCCACGTAACGGAACTGCAAAACCTGCATCCCGTCAGGGATATTCGCTAAAGTCACTTGGCCGCTTGTATCGGCAGTGGCACCTTTTGTCGTGCCCTGCAAAAGTACAGTTGCACCATTTAAAGGTTCATTCGTTTTACCGTCTTTAATAACGGCCCTCAATGTATTTTGAGAATAGGCTAAGGCAGTATATAAAAGTGCTGCGATGAGCACGAAAAATCGTTTCATTACAATAGTTGATTAAGTTGATACCAGTATGAATGAGCCACACATAGGGCTATACAAGGGGATCAACCTAATTGAGGGGGTTGCCAGATTGAGAGTAAAACAGCCTTTAGATCGGGCTGAAGATAAGGGTAAAAAGTCCCTGACTCTAATTCTGTTACAGTAATGTTAACAGGATTAGTTTTTTTTATCACTATAAAGCCGCTGCATGAACCGCAAGTAAAAAATGGAGAACAGCCAGTACATTCGTTTTCTTTAACGGGCTTAGTCTGGGATTTGTGAATAGAAGTTTTTGATTCGCATTTACTATCTGCACAGCATGGTTTGGTAGACAAACCAAGCACGACAAATGATAGTATAATGCAAAATAATCTCACGCAACAAAGTTATGAATAATCCTCAGATGCGCGTAAAAATCAAATTAGTTGCCTGATTATTTGGCAGTATGCTGACCGGTTCGAAACTTTTAACTATTTATCTCGACGTACCGCATTTGCAATAGCCGCTGCAATAGAGAAGCGGATCTGATACCAAGTTCTTTTTGAAACTGTCATAATTCGCATTGGCTGATCCATTTTGATGGTAAAGAACATAACTTCCTCATCGATCCTTTGAGGATCAATGTAAAACGTATAGGCGAATTCGTTGATATAAAATTTCACGATACCTGCTTTCGATGCATCAATGCCTACGTAATCGGTTTGCACCTTTTCATTGTCGCAGGTTAGCAGAATACATGGAAATACCGTTTCATCGACTATGTAGTCTTCATATATTGCTTTCCTAACAAATTCCGCGGCGTCGGGCGGAAGCTTAAAATTAACAAACAGGCCTTCATCCGAGATACTAGCACGCCATAGCAGCGATAGCAGGAATAGCTTAAATTTATGGAAGTTAAGGTTCAGGCATTCAACAGCACCTACGTCCGCTTTGAGGTGCAGCTGTTTAAAGTCTTTATTTTCTTTTAAATAGGGCTGACGATAAAGATAATTACTGGCATATCGCTCCAGGCTTCCTAAAATCTCATTGTCACAGGTTGCACAAAGTATATAACGTTCATGAGCTCCAGACTGCACCGTTTTGCGCTGGTAAGGGTGATTCGAGTTCACCACGTTGATCTGGCCTTTTTGGTTAGGAATGCCCTTATACATAAAATTAGGAAAGATATGGGAACGTTTGATCAGTTCTTTATCCTTAAGGCAAAGTTTACAGACACCTATCATGCTGTAAGATATAAAATAAAAGTCCCTTAACACTCGCTGCAAGGGACTTTCAACCTAAACCTTATCACAATTAGCCGTAAGTTCCGGCTAAGAATGCGCAAGCTAACAATTTTTCACATTTTTATAAATACCAGTACCTTCGGTTCCGGTGGAGATACCCGCGTCGGAGGTCAAAAGATTGTAGATCATATACCGCCCCCTGTTTTCACCAATATCATTAACATAACGAAAACAGGGGGCGTCCTCAAACGGGCGGGCGATAGCCCGCCGTCCGGCAATTTTGGAAGCAAGGGGGATTTCTCCCCCTTAGCAGATCAATTACAATTTAATGCTTCTGCGCCATGTGTTGCAAAGTCCCGGCAAAGATCAAAGGCAGTTTGTGCCCGCTGCTTTGCGGTGCCGTCCATGATCGATCTGAATTTAGCTTCCTCGCTTTTGAAGGTACGCGCATTCTGAAAATACCCCGTTACAGCGTTATACGCACCAAATACGGTTCCTGCTGTCGTACCGATTTGCTGGGTTGGACTTCCTAAAGCATATTCATACACGCTGTCTACGATGTTGGTGTAATGGGTGGATAGCAAGTCAAACTTGCCATTGGCCAAATTCTCCAACACTTCCTTGTTGGGTGCCATTGCGATCTGTATCAGTTTTTTGATCTCGCCGTCTGTAATACGGACTTTTGCCCACTGATTAAACAAGCCTTCCATTTCGTGGCTTAGATCCCTGCTGATACCCATGAGCGTATGCGCCTGTTTCAAACGTTCTGCTGCGGAGGCAGTATGACGTATCTTAATGGCACCCGAATGGTTACGCATCGCTGCGTTCAGCGTGTTGTTGCAGACAACTCGAATCGGCGTAAAAGCTGCGGTAATACTGCCTAAACCATCGTGTGAGGTGGTTAAAAACAGATACTGCTCTATCCAGTCTTTTTTGCCAACACGAATATAGTCAGGCAACTTGGCGGTAATAAAAACCCTTTCTCCGCTGCCCAATACACCTGCGGTCTCGTATAAAATACCATCGCCACCGCCTACTATAGCATCAAAGAAAGAAAAGGCATCGCGATTTTGCACTACTTCGTAGTCATTGCCAACCACCCCTAATACCTGCTCTGTGTCTGCCCTGACGGTTGCAAAGAAATTTGGTACTGTTATCTCAGGTATGATGATATCATCGCTACCCTCACCTAAATGTTTCGCGGTATCATAAGTAAATAAGGGGCGCTTTTCTACGATATAATCCAACCCCGCGTGCTGGATAGCTTCGCTGCTGGTCGGGTAACGGTCGATAACTTGCCCTAAGCCGTGCCAGGCTTTTTCTTTAACGCTCATAAAGCTGTGTTTGCCAGTTTTCTGATCGAAATTGAGTTGATGTGCCATTGTCTTATTATTTAGTGGTTTTGGTATGGAGTGGAATGATCTCGGTACGCAATACCTTGACATTTTTGGTACTGGTAATTTCTACGTCGCTTTTTTGCAGCTCTGCAATGGCGTCGTGTATGACTTGGTGGGTGGTCTTCATGGTCACTTTCACCAATAGAAAAATTTTGTCTTCCATTGCCTTAATATTGATAGGTGTTTAAAAAATCGCTTAGTTCCATTTGAAACTGTGCGGGGTTCTCCTGTGCCAGTTGTTCGGCGTAACCTTCCCAAAAGAGTTGGTCGGTCAGTTCTATAAATTGCTCGTACATGGGAATTGCTGTTTAGTAAGATAAATGGAAATGCCCCCGACAATGAGCCGGGAGCAATGACCGTCTAAGCATTCGGAAAAACGATGTTCGCTTCAATGTCCGATAGTTTTTCATGGCAGGCATCGAATATGAATTGCGATACCATGCGGATCAGGTTCGGGGTGTTGGTCACGAATTTACGGCGTTTATCATCCTGAATAATGAGCTTGCAGCCCTGGTACGGGTTGCTTTCCAACTCGTCGTTTTCCTCCTGTAACTGTACTTCGAAATCTTCTAAGGTCTTGATACGGGCGATCAGGGCTAACCGCTGTATAGAAAGACGGTGCAGGTCGTTCACCGATCTCAAGGTTTGTTCTAAGTTAAGCGCGAACTTCTTTGGCTCGAACTTTACCTCGTCTGTTATTTCGGGCCCGGTGTTTACCTCGGGTCTTACTGCTTCGGTGGCGGGCAGATTCGCAAAGTCAGCGGGTTGGTTATCCACTGCAGCGGTACTATGGGCCTTGACCTCGGCTGGCGCAACTTCCGCAGCTTGCGAAGTTTGGGCAGGTTTTTCATCGGCTTGGTTTCCATCTTGTTTAGCTTCTTTGCCTGTTAAACTTGGGCGGTTACTGCTTCTGTTAGTTTCGTTCGCTTTTGCTGCTGTACCTTGTACACCGTTTGCATTTTTTTCTGCTGTTTTCATCTTAAAAAGAATTTAAAGGGTTAAAAAATTTGTTTTTCGTTTCCCTCTTTTCCCGAAGACTTCCCTTAAAAGCTATTTTTCAAAAGAAAAAACGGTAAAAAAGAAAGTCAAAAAAGCGGTCGTGAGCCAGAGCGGGAGAACTATAAGTCCCGAAGGGTGGCCGCAGCAAAGCGGAGGACATTATGCGTTCGTACGTGAAGGCTGACCGAGCTTGACGCCGCTTTTGTCCGTTTTCTTTGGAAAATAGCATCTTAAAAGTCACTGATCTTTCAGCGTAGGATCAAGTGCAGAGCGAAGGCAAACGCAGCTTTTCCCGGCGGAATGGCATGTAGCGGGTAAACAAGTGAGATTCTGAGCGAAGCTATTGATCGGACATTAAAGCAGGTGGCATGATGGCTGATGGTTTTGCAGCGCAGCAAAAATTCAGAAGCGGACCTGAGTGTGACGTATCTGATCGAAGTAACTGTCAAGGATCACAACGGCATCCTTTTCATCGAAAAGATATAGTGGAGAGCCTGGCCAACGGGACAGCCAGCTACAGGTAATTATTAGTATCGTGAATGTGTAATCAATCTAAGCTGATCTGCTTAGCACCGCCATGTTAAACAAAAAAGCGATGCATGAGTATTAACTCATGCATCGCTTTAGTTTAGATCTCAATTATAGTAAAGTGATGTTGAACCTTATCCCTCTACCTACATTCAGAACTTGATCTTACCAGGATCAGTGATGATGATCTCCGGTTTACCTTTATACTCTATCACTTCGCCTTCGACAGTGACGGTCTTACCTTCGATCTGGCTGCTCAGCTCTTTGGCCTTTCCTTTTAAAGCGATGGTCAGCAACTGGTTGGGATAAGCAGCGCCGAGGTTGACCAGTGTCATACTGCCAATGTCCCGGCTACTGAATACTTTGCCGCTTACAATGATCATTTTGCCTGTGTAGGTCTTGATCTCTTCCAATTTTACTGTGACAGGCGATGTTACCGATGACGCAGCAGTAGCTGGAACCACCGTCGTCTTCACCTTTTGACCAGCTAGAAGACGGTTCAGCTCCCCGGCGAGACGAATACCGGCCTGGTCTATCCGCTTGCGTACCACCGGTATGTATTTTTGATAATAAACGTCATCGATATTTTGTCCGGGTTTGGCATTGGCATACAGATCTGTGGTGATCTGATAGCTTTCCCACAGCCATTCAATGGGACCGTCACTTTGCCACTTTCTGATCTCTACAGGTGTTGCTACATCATAAGTTTTGACAATATCTTCCTGACTTAAACCTTCCTTGTCAATCAGTTTGCTATCCCAAAGGCTATGCAGGTTCGTACCTTTGTTGTCGAAACGCAGCTGAATCGTATTGCCCCCTTTATCCTCCTTACGGCTGACATGCATCGGTTGATGTGCATCTCCAACAAGGTGGATCAGATATTTCATCGCTTCATTTTTAGCTTCAGCAGATGCGTTGGCATCTTTAAGCGTCGCTTCAGTTTTGAGAATGGCCGTATACACGTTGTTATCGCTTTCCTGAACCGCTTTGACGAAAGCGTCCCGTGTAAGCCCCAACGGCAGATTAATATAATGCCAGGGGGCGGTCTTAAGATCCCGATTTTCGTCAGCCCAGGTGCTGACATCTTCCATTTGCTCTCCCTTCAGATAGGCGGATGCCACGTAAGCGATGTTAGCGTTCAAATGCTTTTGGGCGATCGTGGCAACTGCGCGATGCCCTTTGAAGCCCCAAGAGATCAGTCCGAAGGCGGCCAAAGCCATGCACCAATTTAATATAGTTCGTTTTTTCATAAAGTTGTTCGGGTCGCAAGATCGCAAACTTTGCGTTAAGGACTTGCCACCCTTTTATTTTAAGTCATAAATAAGGCGCTAACTGCTCCACTTTGGAGAACGATCGCAGCCGCTTAATGGTGTTCGCCTCCTGATCGTAGTACACCTCTACATAAAAAGTACCCAGGCTATAGCATTGTACCCGATACCCGTTGTCCAGGCGGTCACCCAGGAAAGTACCTGTCCAGACCGCTTCGTATTGCTCGGCCTCGGCCATGCGCATAAAGTCATATAATGTGATCACCATGGAAAGTTACGCATTACGAACCAATGGTCGGATGCAGTTCTCGGCGTTTCAGTCGTTCAGCAGCCCCTTTGACCGCAAAGTGTTCAAAGCCCTGCATCTTACTGAGCGCGTTCAGGTCATCTTCATAACCGGATCGCCGGAGTTTAGCAATCACGGCATCGTCGTCCAATTGAAGGTCGATGCGTTCCAGTACCCCATCAGTGATCGCCTTTTTCAGTATCTCTGCCATACGCTGGTTGGCGAAAAGGTACTCAGGTTTCTTGAAATACTCGTCATTCAGCCTTTTGAACTGCCTGCTGATCCAGCGGGCAGCCGTTTCGCTGGTCAGAACCATGCGGCCGCCCTCTACGGTCAATCCGATCAAAAAGTGGTTAATATCTGCCTGGCTAATCATTCCCGCGTGAAAAAGATCTCGCAACGTATAATCCACGCGGTCCGCGCAAAGTTCCGGTAAAGGCTGCTCCAACAGGGTATATCGTTCGAAGTCTGTTAAGACCTGATCATAACCATATTTGGCAAGGATCAAAGGTATCTCCGATCTGCTGATCACTTCGGTAAAGATCTGCTCATGGTAATCCTCGCCGGAGTACCCAAAGACCTGATCGCCCACGTGTGAGAACGCGGTATGAGAGACGTCATGCAACAAAGCAGCGATCTGTTCTTCGATGCTGCCGCCGAAATGACGAACCAGCCAACATACGCCCAGTGAATGCTCGTACCGGGTGTGTCGCTGTGAGGGGTCGATCAAAAAGATCGCGCCGCCCTGATGGACGGCTTTTAACCGCTGCATAGGTGCTGACAGGATCAGTTCCTCCAGCAATTCATCTGCTTCCCAGCTTCCATATATCGTATCTTCCAGTTTTAACATTTCTTATTATTTTACGACCCTAAAGGTCAGGTTAACTCTTGGCCCCATCGGCTTCGTAGATTTGGCGATCCGGTGTTCCCAGCGTTCCTGAAGCCCTGCTTTCATCAGCAGGAACGATCCATGTTCCAGTCTGACAGAATAGTGCTCCTTGTGATCCGCCTTATTTCGTATATCAAAGCTACGCACCTGGCCAAAGGAAACCGAAGCGATGACCGGGTTCTTACCCAGAATGTCTTCTTTGTCACTGTGCCAGGCGACGGAGTCATTGCCATCGCGGTAATAATTCAGCAGCACGCTGTTAAATTTGGTACCTGCCAGCGGCTCGACCAGTTGTTTGATCGTCAGCAGATCAGGTGTCCAGGTCATTGGTGCTACTTTTTTAAAAGATTGGTAGTCATAGGCCTGCGGGTCACCATACCACCCGGTGAGGCGGGGCGTGACCACATCTTTGGTATACATCTTTCTGACCTGCTGTGTCCATGGCGTCTCTGCAATGAACCTTTCCAACAATCGCTGTGCGTCAAACGGCTCGATCAGTTTTGGGAAGTACTCCAGATACTGCGTAGGTAAACCCTTGCTTTGACCTGCTTCTGCAAATAACGCCAGTTGTTCCATCTTATTTCCTTTCTGCGCTACCCATGATCAGTCTGGCCACCTGTTCCTGCTGATCTATGGTCAATTCATCGCCGTCGTATATCCAGTAGCCGTTCGCATCAAATAATACCCTCCCCAAAGCAGAAGGGTATTGTTCATATGCTGTATAAAGCTGGTAACATTGTGTAGCCGGACCGTCTCTGTCAGGCAAGATGCGAATCACATCGCTGCTTCCGTCCGGATGTTTAAGCCAGGCCTTCATTTCTATGGTCAGTAGTTATAACATATGTAAGGTCATACCTGATCACTCAGGTGATTAATTTTTTTAGTTCGGTGTTGATCAGTTTTAACTCATCATCAGATAGATCAGCGCCCAGTAATGGTGAAAATGTACCTGACCCGTTCTTTTTAATGTAGCCACGGAACATTCCGTCAATGGATACCATATAACTCGGTCCCGGCTCACCAGGCATTTTCTTCAGGTCAAATTGCATCTCCATTTTTTGACCCGAAACTTCACTAATGGTCTTCCATCTATCCATGACATTAATCTATTACCGGGTTCGTTAAAATGGGAAGTTTGGCAAACTTGATCACTTCGACCCCGGGCATACCGAATTCCTGCACCACTTTCCCATAAATAAGATAACAGCCTGCTCCGTGGAATGGGTAGACCTTGGTCGTATTCGGAAAGTGCACCGTATCAAAAAAGTTTCCATCCGTATCCAGGAACGACCCGAACCACATGAGCTTTCCGGTCTTGGTGCGGACCGTTTTTTCACATACATACCAACCGACCATTCTCACCAGCTGTCCGATATGATTGATCAGATCATTAGCACCGATCTCACCCCGATAGTCGGTCTGCAGCAGCTCAAAGGCGGTCATACTTAAAGGGAACCCCAAAAGTTCCAGCTCATGATAAGCGTTCTCAAGCCGGGTATTGACGAGCACAGGCAGGCTGTAGTTTTTGACATCTACCGCGAACAGTTCCACTTCGTTAGTTGCCTTAACCTTGGTACCCATCAATAAATGCACCTCCCAAAGCAGTTCCTTTTTGCTTTTCCCGGTGAACCGCAAGGCACCGACACGGATCAGGATGATCGCCTGTTCCAGCCCGATGCCTGTTCTTTTGATCAGATCTTCCAAGCCACTATAAATGCCATTGGCGTATCGCTCTTCGGGTATCAGGTCGATGAAATGATCATTTAATCCGTGGATGCCGACAAAGCCCAGATAGACGTCGGTGCCATTGATGTTGACGATGCTGTCGCTGTTATTGACACAGGGCAAATGAACGGTGGCACCAGATTTCTGCAATTCATGGACATATAGCGACCGCGTGTAAAATCCACCATAATTGTTGAGTACCGCCACCATGAATTCACGCGGGTAGTAGGTCTTTAAAAACAAGCTTTGATAGCTCTCTACCGCAAAACTGGCCGAGTGTGCTTTAGAAAAACTGTACCCTGCGAATGACGATACCTGCCGCCATACTTCAGCTACGACATCATCCGGCCGGCCCAGTTTCTTTGCTTCTTCAAAAAAGCGTTCGACCAAACGATCGAATTCTTTTTTTGAACGATATTTTCCGCTCATGCCGCGCCTGAGGATATCCGCGTCCGTGCCGTCCATTCCGGCAAAGTGAATACAGATCTTGATCACATCCTCCTGGTAGACCATGACACCATAGGTCTCGCTGAGCTGTTCTTTCATCACCGGATGAAGGTATTTGACGCTCTCGGGGGCATGGTGGTATTTGATATATTCACCCATCATACCTGAACTGGCCACGCCGGGGCGGATGATGGAACTTGCGGCGACCAGGGTCAGGTAATTTTCGCAGCCCAGTTTACGGATCAGTTGACGCATTGCCGGTGATTCAATGTAAAAGCAACCGATCGTGTCGCCGCTTTTCAATTGGGCATTGACCTTCGGATCTTTCATAAAGACCTTGACCTGATGTATGTCGATCTTCCGCTGCTGATTTTGCTCGATCAGTTTGACCGCCATTTTGATGTGGCCGATCCCGCGCTGGCTCAATACGTCGTACTTATCAAAACCGATCTTTTCCGCCTCATACATATCCCATTGCACGGTCGGCATCCCTTTCGGCGGAAGGTCAAGGGCCGTGTAATACGTGATCGGTTCTTCAGTGATCAGCACACCACCCGCGTGAATAGACCGCTGATTAGGCATGTCGGACATCAGTCCGTATATCGCCATGATCTTTTTAAAGGTCGGATTTTTCTGGTTGGCTTCTTCCTGCCGCGGATCGGTGAAACTGTCGATCTCTGATTTGGGCAGGCCCATGACCTTACCGATCTCGCGAATAATGCTCCGATCCTTGAAGGTAGACATTGTTCCTAACAATGCCGCATGATACCGGTCATACCGCTTAAAGAGGTAATCCTGAACATCTTCGCGTTCATCCCAGGAATAGTCAATATCAAAGTCCGGCGGCGATGTACGCTGCGCATTCAGGAACCGTTCAAAATACAGATTTAGTTCAATTGGATCTACATCGGTGATCTTCAAACAATAAGCGACGATGCTGTTCGCGCCGGAACCTCGTCCCACATGATAGTAGCCCTGGGATGATGAGTATCTGATGATGTCATGGGTGATCAGAAAATAAGCGCAAAAATCCAGTTCGTCAATGACCTTCAATTCATGCTTTACCTTTTTGAGCGCTAGCTTATTTTGTTTACCATAGCGGTAGTACAGTCCCTTCATGGTCAGCTTTTCCAGCAATTCCCGGTCGTTCGCTTTACTGCCGGTGAACGTGCTGCGATTCAGATTTACCCGGCCTTTAGGATAATCCATGACGCAGCCATCCATTAGCCTACGGGTATTGTCCAGAATAAAGGCGTAACGGGAAAATTTCGCTTCCATCTGTCCGGGTGGCAGGAACATATCGGTCGGATGGCATTTGTCCTCCGGACGAACCATGGTCAGTACCATATTCAGATCTATGCCCCGCAAATATTCATGGAGACGGTAACTGATCTTGTCCAGCACAAAGACCGGTTGCAATGCCACTAATTTGTCTTTAACGGCTCCAATATCTTTGCCGAAAAGTTTATTCAGTTCGTCGAAACGAATGCCAACGTATTCATTTTTCTTCAGGTCACCGGTGTATTGAAACGGATAGATGGTAACGGCATTGAGGAAAGCTGGCGCAGCGTCCGGCAGTGGTATTTTTTGTAAATTATGTTCGCTCAAAAACTCGTTCAGTTCCCGCATTCCTTCGCGGTTCTTAGCGATACCGATATAAAGCAACTGCTTATCCCTGCGGAACTCGATCCCGCCGATAGGCCGGACACCGGTCTTGTCGCATTCCCGCATAAATTCCATGATTCCCGTGGAGTTATTGATATCGGTCAGCGCCATCTGCGTAATGCCACGCGCAGCGGCCTCCTCGACCAGCGTCGGGATCGACATGGTTCCGTAACGCAGACTATATTGAGAGTGAACATTCAGGTACATAGCTTAAAGGTTAAGGTCAACACCCGATGCAAGTTTAATAGAACCCGGCCCGAAGCGGTTCCGGATCTTATCCATGGCCTGGTAGAGGCTATACTGTTCTTCTGACGCGGCATAGAGATCGATCTGCTCAAAGCCGCTGACCAGTTCGGACAATCGTACGCCGACCAGCCGGATCAGTAATCTTTTCTGGTAAAGCTGTTTGAACAGCTCTTTCGTCTTATCGATCAGCACCCGGTCTAATGCCGTATAGGGCACTCTTGCCTGTTTGGTCACGGTCTCAAATGTAGAGTAGCGTATGGTTAGGGTCACGCAGGCGGTCTGCTTCTTACTTTGTCTGAGTTCAAAAGCCAGATCCATGACCATAGAGGTCAGTAAGTGGTTGATGGTGTCTATGTCAATGCTGTCACTGCTGAACGTGGATTGCGTGCCGATACTTTTCCGCTCCTGGTAAGGGACAACCGGGGCATCATCAATGCCTTTGGCTTTTTGTAATAACCAGATGCCGTTTTTCCCAAGGATACTGGTCATATACTGCGGGTGAACCTGTGACAGGGTGTGGATGCTTTTGATGCCCATATCACTCAGCTTAATGAATGTTTTTTCACCCAACCCAGGGATCTTTCGTATGGAAAGCGGATCCAGAAAAGGCCGGACACCGGGGCGTGCGACACTCAGTTCACCATTGGGTTTGCATTCATTGGTGGCCATTTTGGATACGGTCTTGTTGACCGAGAGTCCAAAGGAGATCGGCAAGCCAGTTTCCCGGATGACTTTAGCACGTATCTCCCTGGCGTAGCGAAGGGTGCCGAAATGTTTATCCATGCCGGTCATATCGATGTAGTGTTCATCGATGCTGGCCTTTTCCAAAAGCGGCACTTGTTCGCGTATGATCTCAGTGATTTCGTGTGAGGCTTTGGAATACTCATCCATATTACCGCGTATCCAGATCCCCTGCGGACATAGACTTTTAGCCAACCTTGCAGGCATTGCCGCGTGTACGCCGAATTTGCGTGCTTCGTAACTGCAGGACGTGACCACACCGCGATCGGATAAGCCCCCGATGATCACCGGACGGCCCACCAAACGCGGGTCTTTCCTTACCTCTACAGAAACGAAGAAGGCATCCTGGTCCATATGAATAATCTGACGGTCAGTGCTCATGAGTGCGATAGCTATTACATTTTTGTAAAATATTAGTGGATAGTGCAATGCGCGGAGACCTAAGATCTATACCGTTTTACCATCCACATACAGGCAACAAAATTAATGCTAAAAATATTAGTAAAACAAAGCATATTTGAAATATTTTTGCGCAAGGTGTTCGTGCGACCGAATAAAGTGCTGACAGCAAATCCTATAGGATGTGTGATCTACGGTTGCACTTTTAATACTGAACCATGGACGATCTTTTATATCTGGAATAAATAATTTAATTTTAAAAAACGTGAGAGCGGTAGAACCAACATTTGAGGTCATTTTAGACAACATACCCGTGATCGTGACCGAAGCAGCGATCGGGAACAGACGGGTCTTTCACTGTCAGTACAGCGATGAGCGGAAAGCATTGACCCTCACGGTAGGAATAGATCTTAAAGACAAAAAGTTCTGGACCTCTGTACCGGAGGGGCGGCAGGATGAGGCAGAAAAAGTTGGCAAATTAATTGCGGCATTCATTAAAAGTAAAAAAGCATAGGTCATGTGTTATTACAACGGACAGCGCGTAACTAGGGCGGAATACATCGAATTAAAGGGGCTGGCAAAAGAGGTCAGGAAGTACAATTTCCTGAATACGGGCGTTCATAATGGGTTTAATTATGCGCCATGTGCGATACTGGTCGCTTCAGAAGATGGCAAAGATTTCGACATCGTCCAGGCGGAATGGGGCTATGTTCCCGGCTATATCAAGACCCGGGCCGAAGCGAACATTTTCCGTGCAAAATACACTACGCTAAACTTCAGATCGGAGAATCTTTATACAAAAGAAGACGGTAAGCGCTCTATGTGGGCTGATGCGGCCAAGAACCGTCGCTGCCTGGTATTGTCGAGTGGTATCGTTGAGTCGAGGCACGTACCGAAGATCGGCAAAAAAGGACAGGAACTTAAAGAACAGATCAAGTACCCGTACCAGGTGACCGTCAAAGACCATGAATACTTTTTTATGCCTGGTCTATACAATGAGTGGTTAGACCCGGAGACCGGGCAATTTGTGAATACAGTTGCATTTGGGATCACAGATTCCAATACGATCATGTCACAGATCCATAACTCCAAAAAGCGGATGCCAACGATCCTGACGGAAGATCTGGCGTGGGAATGGCTGATGGAAAAGCCGGGCGAAGAACGCCTGTCACAGATCGCCCGTACGCAGATCCCATCGCGAATGCTTGACTTCTGCACCGTAGACCGCGATTATCGCACTTCGGGAGAAGCCACTCCGTTAGCATATCCTGAGTTGGGAGCGATCGTTCTTACCTTCGTTGACACGGAAGAATTGTCGTTCAACTACTGGCCCGAAATGCAAACTGTCAAGGCGTGATCAAACTTAGATAATTGAAGATCAAGGAACGGGCTACTCAAAGCCCGTTCCTTCATTTGATCAGACACCCAGTCCTTTTTTACGCGTCTGCTTTTTTACAGGCAGGTCCTCTTTTGCCTGCTCGCTTTGCGACTTCTTATTAATTTTCGATTCAGGTTCCAACAGTGCTTCCCGTTTGATCTTTTTCATGCTGTCATCGTAGAGGTCGATCGTTTTGAACTGCGGATTGGCGGCGATGAAGTATTTGGTATCCTTGCCATCTGCTGTCACAGTAATCTGCTGTACATTCCCTTTTTTTAGAGAGCGCAATAAGTTTTCCTGGCTTTGCGGGTTCTCCATTTCTTTGATCCCGACACCGCTGATCACTTTCTTAACATCGAAGCCATAGTTCTCGTGATAGTGTTTAAGCTTCATATTGCCTTTATCGTTCAGGTTATCTTTGTCTAAAGCAACCCAGGCCTGGTATTTTTGGCCTTCCAGGTTATACAGTTGTTTGTGAACTGAACGGCCTTCCATTAAGTTAAAGGCTTCTTTTGCGGTTATGCCGCTGCCTTTATTGATGTAAAAACTCTGTTTCAGGTCTTTGGCCGGATCATTCTGATGCGGGATATTTGCATCATACTTGTTAAAAAAATACATTTCATGATCATTACCTGCTTTAAAATGCAGCGTGTAATCAATTGTTTTCTGGTTGAACTCATGACGGGTCTGAAGATCGAACTCCGGTGATTTGGCCCCGATCTGTTTTTCCAAATCGCCGTTTAAGCTTTCGCCGAACCCCAGGTTCAGCAAGCTTTTCTTTAAAAATTCTGCGTTCTCGGTATTCATAATTACTCGTTTTATGATTAAAAATTGATTGATTTCGTTCTCGCACATAAGCGATGGGGCTGTGCTATTTATTGATCTTCAGTAGTACAGGAAATTGATCGTCTAACTTCACCTTGATCTTCCTGATCTTTTTGCTGAATAGACCTTTTGCCGCGTTTATGCCACCTGCTGCTGCCTGGGAAGCGATCGATTGATCCATACTCATGATCTGCATATTTTGTAACGCACTATTGGCATTAGCGCCAACCTCTGCACTTAGTTCCGCTTCCGGTGCAGGGAGGCCGGGCATACCATCCAGGCTATAGATGATCAGATCTACTGGCACGATCTGCTGATCTATGCGAATGTTGCTGATGCGTACGATCAGCCTTTGATTCGTAATTTGCCCTGTTCCATAAACCTCTTGTCCCACAGGAAACAGCTGGCCTTTGAGCGTAACGCTTTCTGTCAGTTTTAATTTAACTGCTCCGCCGTCACGCACTTTTTGCTTGCCATCTATCGTCGCAGCGATCGCTTTGAAAGGCTTTTCCGGCTTGTTCACCGTTTTCTTTTCCGTAACGCTTTCCGGGTTTTGGATATTTTGGATCTGTGTTAGCATTCTGCTTAACTGTTTCATTTCAGGATCAGCCCCGGCACCTGTGTTGTTCATGCTTTTCATCATCTTCGAAAGCCGTTTAACATCGGCATCTGTTTCGGGTATTGATGAACCGCCACCTGCATATCTGGTCTGTTCCGGCTGGTTGATCTGGCTATTTATCTGTGCAAGCTTAGCTTTGATCTGCACCTCACTGGCTTCTGCACTGTTTGTAGTGGCATCCGATGTTACGCTGGTGTTCAGCTTTACCGATGAGTTTCCTCTGGGTAATTTTGTGCCATTTAAACCTAAGGCCTCTGTAAACGCTGGACTGATCCCATCGGCATTTAATCCGACCGAATCCTTTTTAGCATTTTGATAAACACCCATTTTGTCTTTCTCTTGCTCGTCTTTGAATTGCGCCTGAGGCAAGGTGGTGTTCAACCCGTTCGCCGGGTTGTTTGCGTCGAAATTGCTTTGTTGTCGCCCACCACCTAAGGCCCAAAAAGCCATCAGTAGAAAGGGAATAATGAGTACAGGTATCATCACCATGAACTTGCGTTGTTTTAAGAAATCCGGTGTATGCAGCGGCAGTTGACCGCTTTTAGCTGTTACTTCCATGATCTGTTATTTTATCGTTAGAGAATCGGTGAATTGTTTTTGGCCGTGTTGCGGTTCAGGCAGATCTGACGGCCTGCCGATGTGAACCGCGCTATACGGTACCTTGCTTTGTTTTGAAAGGGCATCAGATGGTCCACTAAGGGTGGTTAGTAACCAGATCGTTAAGGCCAACATAATCAAACCTAACATCCATTTTTGCCGCCTCTTGGAAAATCCATTGAACCAGACGTTGATCGTTATTGCCAAACGTTTTTGCAAATGGAGGATACCGTTAGCAATGGCCACTGCCGCCCGATCTGATGCCTGGTTTTGGTTGGCACGGGTATGTTGATCTTTAAAAAACTTCATGGCTATGGTCGTTGAATGGTCGTATCTTTATTGGCTATTGTTTCCCATTGCTGGATAAGGAAGCCGTGTGGGTTGTTATCCGAACGCGTGACATTCCTTAGATAGCCCTGGGTGATCAAACTCCGGTTTACCGTGGAAGTGGACCGGATCAGTTTTTGCGTCGCATAACATTTGAAATAGTATGGGTACTGGTCAATGTCCAAACGGACGCTGTCGACAACGACCTGCTGAGAGATATTACCGGAGATCAGATTATTGTAATAGCTTTTCTCTTTCAAGTCATTGTACTGGTTCTTTGCACTCTCATCAGCCAGGTAAAGCGCTTTACTGATGTTGGCGTTGATCACTTTCTCATCCGGGTCAAGCGTGAAAAAGTAATGGTGAAACATGCTGATGTGATCTTTAGCCTCCACCGGAATGTTATCTTTCCGATCCGCGGCAAATGCTTCCAAGGCTTTGCCGTTAGCCAAAATATAGATATGCCGGCCAGCCATATCGGCGGCCTGATAGCTTTTGTACATGGCAAAGCAAGAGATCACCATACACGCTGCGATCAGCAGGTAGGTAAATATTTTGACGTGTTTAAAAGCTGTTTCGATGTTTTTGAGATGTGTGAACATGATCGTTGATGTTTAAGTTTAAGATCCTTGTTTACCTGCAATGCGTTGCGACTGGAGGTCATTCGCTGTGGGTGAAGCATTCTGCCCATTATTTTGATAGCCATCTGCAAAGTGACCAGGTGCATTGATCAGATTGACCGCACCGGTAGCCATGCGGCTACCTAGAGCTGACCCAGCCTGTATAGACGTATTGGATGCCATGCTGACCATCGAATTGACCTTTTGAAGTAAGCCATTGCCGCCACCGGCATTCACAATGTAATTGGCTACGCTCGGTACCGTGAAATAACCGATAATACCGATGATCAGGAATATGAGGTAGGCCGTGTCGGTCGAACTGAAGAACGTATCACCCGCAGTTTGTACCTGCGAAATATCCAGCTTCAGCATGTTTTCCTCAACTTTTCCGATGATAGCCCCGAAGATGTTAGACACTGGTAGCCATAAGAAAACATTGATGTATTTGGCCAGCCAAACGGTCAACGTATGTTGGAACCCATCAAAGACAGCGAGGCCAAAAACTATCGGCCCTAAAATGGCGAGGATGATCAGGTAAAACGTTCGGATGGTATTAATACAAAGTGCGGCTGCTTCAAAGAGAACCTGCAAAACTTCACTCATCCATTGTTTGACCGTATTGCGGAAATTATAGGACGCCTTCGCCATTGCAAACTTTACGTCATTCCCAACGCTGGCAAACATCCCTTCGTCTTCACCTGTAGGATCGTCCGGGTGCGTGTATTTATACCATTTATCCCGGTCACCATCTCCATCTGAACCCACATACATCTGCCAGGTATCTGTTTTTTCTACTGCATCTTGTTTCGCTTTTAACAGTGCTGCTATGGCCGCATCAGAATTCTTGACCATATTGCCTGTTGCGTTTACCGTGGGCTGCATGATCCCATTGACCACCGCGATCACGGTCGGGAATAACAGAATGGCTAAACCCAATCCGAAAGGTCTTAAGAGCGGGTAAAAGTCAATTGGCTCTGCGCTGGCGATCTGCCGCCATACACGACTACCGATATAACCTAAGGCACCAAATCCCGCGATGGCCCTTCCGACACCGACCAGTTGGCTGCACATCGGCAGCATGTCGTTATAAACTTCGTTGAGCGTGCCTTGTAAACCCTGTATGTCGCCCGCCAACCCCTCGGCTTTGGAAAGTCCGGGCAAAGCGATAGCCGTAACCGCGATCATCGCGGCTATCCAATGTTTCTTTTTCATATAAATTTAGATTAGTTGTTTATCCCGTAAAGTTGCTTGACCGTTTTGACCTGGCCCATTTCTTTGGTTCGTTGTAAGCTAAGCATGGTGCCTTGACGGTTGAAATGGCGAAGGAATTGCAGTTTATCATTACTGCCGGTGTAGATCCGATCAATGGCTTTGATCCGTTCGTCATCGCTCATCCGTAGCTTGGTCGCCGTGAGGACGTTGGCCAGATCGCTTAGATCATTAAGGCTTTGTTTGACCAAATGCGCGTAAACGCTGCCCATGTAATTCAGTTCTTTTGGATTGAAACTCCCGCTTTTTTTAAATCTGGCGAAGGCTGTCTTATACTCCTTGAGTAAACTGGCTTGCTGGCTTACTATTTCCGCAACCCGCCCATAGTTCCGAACCACGGGACTGACCTGTAAGAGGCCATTCAGGTAGACGCCATGCAAACTAAGGTTCCCTTTAGCTAAAGAAGATACGGTACCATACCCTTGCTCGTAGATCTGGTAGCCGGTCTTCATATTGGCCAGAATACTTTTCAACTGGGTCAGCTTCTCCATATTCAATAATAATTGCTGCATTTCCTGGCCCTGCGCATTGGCCGTTTTCGAAAAGCTGATCGAAATAAATAGCAAAACCGTAGTGGCTGATTTGATGATGTGCTTTTTCATAATGCTCAGTTAATGATGATCGCCATAAATCGCCCTGATCGCCTGATCATCCCGAAAAGCTTGTTGGTGTTGGAGGCTGTATCTTTGTAATTGGCCAATAAAGCTGGAAGTGAAGCGGTAATTATCCTGCATGGCGGTATAGATCTGGTCAAGCCTGCTGATCCGTTCCTCGTCATTCATTTGCAGTTTCCCATCTTTGAGCAGCTCATGCAATAAGGATAACTGGTGCTCACAATCAGCTAACAGCGCCTTTTTGACCTTTTGGAAGTAAACCTTTTGTTCGAGTGTAAGCTCACCGTTTTGAGCGATTCGGGCAAACTTGCCCAACATCTCATTTTGCCAGGTCATGATCTGATTCACTTGCGGGCTATTCTTCACTACCGGGTTGACAGCGCTTCGCTTTGAATAATATTCATTGTGCAGCTCAAATTCCTGGCCAAGCGCACCGGTGATCGTGGCTAAGCCGTTGTGCGCAATATTGTAACCCTGTTTGACGTAACTGGAATACATATGTAGTGCAGCGATCTGTTCCAAAATGTATTTTTTCTGGGTTTTCTTTTGAGAGAACCATTCGGCAATTGTTTGCGCATCCGCATGAGCGGACAGCAAAGCTGCTGCTGAGGTCAGGAGCGTATACGTTAGCAAAACCTTACTTTTAAGGCTGATCTGATCGGCCTTATGCTTCATATCTTTAATTGATCCCATACCATTTTTTGATTGATCTAGTATCTGCTAAATCGCGGCTGCGTTGTAGAATGATACTGATGTTTTGGTTATTGAATTGCTTTAGATCGTTATAGTTCTCGTCCAGCTGATCGCCGGCCTTGTCGATCAGTTCCAAACGTTGCTGATCTGTCATTTGCGTTTTAAAGCCATTGATGACCATTAAGATCTGATCCAAATTTTGCATACTGGCTTTCAGAATCCCACTGTACACATTTTCCATGTAGCTCAATTCTTCCGGCCTGAAATGCTTATCCTGTTTGAACAAGGTCCAGGCGCGGTGGTACTGCTGTACCAATGCGGCCTGTTTGAGTGTTACGTCTTTGATCCGTTGGTAGTAAGCAATGGTCGATTTGATCTTCCAGAGTTCGGTGTAGTAATCGCTGTAAAGCTTTTTCTGCTGATCTGTCCAAGCTGATATCTCGGTGAGCTTCAATTTAGAAAGCTGGTTCTCAATCACCTTTTGGGCGTTTTGCAACCAAATGGTTTTATTCTGCATTCGCTGAACTTTCAGATCGATCGCTTTAATAACCTTTGTGACCGTTATCTTGATAACCTCGGTCACGACAAATTGTGCTTTTGCCTTATTTGTTAAGGTGATCGATAGCAGCAATGCAAGCCACACGGTGATCATTATCTTGATTTTTTTCATAATACCTCCTTGTTACTAAATGAGATCGGTGTGTTGTAAAAAGATCAACCAAATACCCAAGGCCTTAGAGACGCGTAAATTTTGATGCTTTGAGTTGGAATGCCTGATCATTAGGAAGAAGAAGAAGCTGCCGTCCATAATCCGTTTCGGATAACATTCGAGTTCTCTCGTTCCATGTCGCTTTCCAGGTTTTAACTTTGAATTCCTTTGGTGACCGCTTTTTGTTGTGTATACGATTAAAACCGGTCTTTAATGTGACTCGATAGATCTGATCTGGAATTATGGTTTGGACTATCAAAGTATCGTATGCAATGCTGTATTCGCTTTGTCCTTCGTGCACATATTTGCCTGTAATTAATTTGACAGACCTGTTGTTGCATGCTGCAAGAGCCGCTATTAGCAATAGCATTGAAATGAGTGATCTTTTCATGATGATTTTATGCTGCCTGTTCTAATTCTTCCCGTACGATAGCTGCAATACCGCGCTGTATACTGCCGTATTTTTTCGCGTAGGCGTGTACTTTTGCTTTTTCCGAAGATTCGGTGGTATAGGTCCAATATTCTTCCCGGCTCACCTCAGTGCGGTAGACTTTAGAAAGCTGGCCATTCAGGCTGATGAAAACTTCTTTGTACTTTAAGCTTTCATCGTTGTTCCTGTTCATACTCATGATCAGCGCGGTTTCCTTATCCGTTATACCTAAGAGCTGCTGAATTTTAGGAAAGTCATTTTGGTATTTACGCTGGTCAAGCAGAATCTTACAGTCACTGTTGTTGATGATCGCTTGCTTTACCACGGGAGAGCTTATAATGTCTTCAATATCTTGGGTGACCACCAGCGCCTCCCCAAAATACTTCCGCACTGTTTTGAACAAGTACTTGATATACTCGGCCATTCCTTCACGCGCGATGGCTTTCCAGGCCTCTTCGATCAGAATCATCTTAC
This sequence comes from Mucilaginibacter sp. CSA2-8R, assembly GCF_038806765.1. NCBI lineage: Bacteria > Pseudomonadati > Bacteroidota > Sphingobacteriia > Sphingobacteriales > Sphingobacteriaceae > Mucilaginibacter > Mucilaginibacter sp. CSA2-8R. The sequence continues at coordinate 991,601 of NZ_CP152389.1, forward strand.
GGGTAGCTTTATCAAGCTTTCGCATTTTAGAGACGAACGTTTCCATGATGATGAGCGTTACGACCGGAAACAAAATGGGATGATCTTTAATGTTATCCAGTTCAAATACAATAAACCGTTTTTGCAGGAGGTTCAAATTTTCCTTCGCGTTCAGCAGGTAAGCGTATTCGCCACCTCTAAAAAATGGTTTCAGCACAAAGAGCAGGTTATCGATATCAAAACGATGGTCCTTTACTTTGGATCGCTTCATCGTCTCGTAGAAATCACCCGCCAAAAACTCGTAGAAAGTGTCGAAACACGGGAAAGTATCAGGCTGCTCCTTTAACTTTTCGTAATAGTGATACAAAGCATCAGAGATAGCTACATATTCTGAACGCTGTACACCTTCGTCCTCTTTTTTCCAGAGCGCAAGGATCATCGCTTTGATGCTTTCCTTTTTTTCGGTATCCAGGTGATCGCCTTCCGGAATATAGAAGGGGTTGAAGCTGATCGGATCCTGTTCTGTGTAGGTAAAGTAGTATCCCCCAACAAATTCACATAAGCCCTGGTAGCTATGACCCACATCCACCAAAACGATATGCGCGCCCTGCTCAAAATAACTACGTAACAAGTGATTGGTAAAGAATGACTTGCCGCTGCCTGACGGACCTAAAATAAACTTATTACGATTTGTGGTGATCCCTTTGCTCATCGGGTCATCGCTGATGTCCACATGAACCGGATTACCCGAAAGTCGATCACCTAACCGCAATCCACAAGGACTTAAACTTGAGCGGTAGTTCGTTTCCAGATTAAGAAAACAAGAGGCTTGTTCGACGAATGTATCAAAGGAATCATTCATAGGGAAAGTTGCTTCATTGCCCGGCAACCCAGCCCACCAGATCTGTGCAGCACCGTCTGTTTCCTGTTTAGGCTGTGCATCCATTTGCGCTAAGGATGAACTGACCCTGTTTTTCAGGTCCTTTAGATCGGCAGGGTCATCTGTCCAGGCCAGAATATTAAAATGAGCTTTTACCGGTAAACGCTGCTGGCTGATGGCTTCATTCAAAAAGTCATGCGTGGCATCCCGGCCGATCGCATTTTCCCGCGAGTAGGCGGATAGCGATTGTAAGCGCAATTTTTTAGCCTCCAGTTTTCTCAAAGTTTGCTGACTGTCTTCGATAAAGATGTACTGGTTATACAAATGGTTGCAGTTCAGCAAACCACCGATCGGTGTGGCGAATCCGGTACTGAATTTTGTCTTGTCAGTACTGTATTTATCGTAAGTGATCCTTGGCCCGCACAAAGGCGGGAGGTCTTCGGCATCACTCAGCGTGTAAAGCTGGCAGTGGTCATCACCGATACGGATCTCGTCCTGGATATGCAAGTCTTTCAAAACCGGAGGCTGATGTTCGTTCAACAGGAAGCAATATTGTTCTAAAGCACCTGTTCGTTTCGCCGTACCTGCCAACTGATCATCATCTAAACGGGTCAGTGAGATCAACCCGCTATCTTCCAACACCTTTACAAATTGCCCGGCACTATCCTGAAATTCATAAAACAGCTCATCACAGGTAGTTTGTACCGGTACAATGCGTTTACGCATCAAGGTACTGACCGCACTGGTGTATTGTTTAAACTTATCCGGCTTTTTCGTCAGGTAGATATGGCAATGGTGATGCAGATAGGCCCGCTCATTAAAGTAGCCTTCACTGGAATGGGAAAGGAATGTTTCTGACACCGCTTTACCATCCTTTGCAAATGCCGCCTGATAGCGGTCGCCTATGAACCAATCCTGCTTATGGAAAATACTGTTCTTTGGCAGGAGCTTGAGCGCTTTGATCCATACCTCGTGGAAAGCATGGTATTCATCGTTCGACAAGGTGAAGATCTCGGGGAGCTTCACTTTGAAACCAAGCGTCATATCGCCCTGCGCTGAGATCAAACAGTTGTGCTCGATCTTATAAATGGGGAAAACTTGTTCCGCTTTGCTGTGTGAGATCATGATCATCGTTTTAACCGTAAGAAAATTTTTCGGGAGCTGAATTTAAGGTGGTTTGGCAGGTAGCGTTTAGCCGCTATTTTCATCAGGCCGTGTTCACCATATTTGTGGCTTAGTTTAAATACCTGATAAAAGAGCAGACTACCTAAAACCGCAGTAATGATCAGACAAATACTGACTGGTACACCCATAATGTACATGGCGGCGAAGAGAATTAGTAAGATGACCAGGCCACCGGCCAGATAGCCGATATACTGCGCTTTCAAACCCTTAAATTCAATCGGCTTATTAATGCCTTTATTGATCTGATAGATTGCCATGGCAGATAGTTTTAAACGCCAAAAAATGATTTTAAAACCGTGGCTACGACCACCAAGAAGATGCAGCTGCCGAACCAGCTGGAAGCTACTTTACCGGTGTCATGTTCACCATCGTTCCATTTTTTGTAAACTTTGATCGCACCTACCAGTCCTACGATAGCGCCGATCGCATACATCAAGCTGGTTCCCGTATCGAAGTAGCTTTTGACCTGTGTAGTAGCTTCCTGAATACCCGCATTTCCATCCTGAGCATAGAGCGGCAAGCCGAGAAACAATGCGCTGAAAAGCATGATCATGCGCATTGATACTAATTTCAAATCCGTAACGATTTTTACTTGTTGATTTTTCATGACGTAATTTTTAAAGTGTTTATAATGAGATCCTTTACTAACTGAGTTGCACGTCTACCTCGGAGACTGAAAAAGGAAGTTTTTCATCGGACAGCTGTAACGTTTGCTGCTTGACCGCAGGCCAGTCGATCGCTTCACCATCCGCGTGATAGGAATCATATTGGATACGAAGCAGCGAAAGGAATTCAGCCTTATCGTCAACCTCCTTAAAAGCATTTATCAATTGGGAAACATCATTTAGTAATGCCTCAGTCGGCCCTCTATCAGTTGTGTTCGCGACCGGGTGAACTTCATTTGCAATGGTTTCCGTTTCCGGTTCGTCATCGATAGCGAAATGCAAGTGATCAGCATCGGAAACAGATACACCATGTTCCTGCTTAGCGACTCCCATGACCTGGTAAGATGTTCCATGGGTTCCGCCTTGGTTAAGCCCGGAGACCTTCTTTCGGTTGGCAATGGCCCGAAGGTCTTTCTGATAGTACCGTAATCCGATATAGAAATAGTAAACGAGGGTAATGATGACGAGGGCAGCGAGGAATTGCTGCCAGGATATTGAAGACAACATAAGCTTTGTTTTAATGATCGCCGCACCATGCGGCGATCTCTTAAGCAAAGGTTGAAGTACCCTGAATTTCTTTTTCACCCCTCGTACATGAGGTAGGTGTTTTTTTTTCTTTAAAGCTGTCGTTTTATAGCTAAATCACAAGAAATGATTGGGTAGGTTTAAAACCTTATCTTTTGTTGGAGAGAGAAATCTTCGTCCATTTTCTCGTCGATCCGCCGGAGTAACGCCAGTTTTAATTTATCCAAAAAGGAGGTCAGTTCCTTTTTGCGGCGGGTGATATCCGTGTATTTATGGTAGTAAGCACCGAGGTCAACGTGGAATGCGGCCTGGAAAAAACTTACTGCGGTTTTGATCTCTGCATTACCATTATTGAATACCCCTAACGCTACCAAAGCGTAGATCAATTCTACCAGATCAGTTTTGTTGGCTGTCCATGTCAATGGGGATTCGAAAGCCGGCTCTTGGGGTTGCTCGTCATGGAGGATGATCCTTTGCAATTCAAGGTTTAAATAATCCTGATATTTTTCGTTAGCAATGATCTTGGAAAGTTTATAATCGTGGCTGGTGGAGTACATTTCATCTTCCTCAAAATCCTCGAGTTCAGCTTGTACGTCAAAGCCCCCACGTGTAAAGTAGATCTCGTCCATCTGCGACGATCCTGAGCGATAATACTGATAAAATGCCTGGTTATGGTCAAAGAAGCGTTTTAGGTCGGCCAGCTCGTAAGTGATATAATCTTTGACGATCTCATCGCCGCCAAGCGGCTTCTGCATGATGAAATTATATACATTTATAAAAAAGATGTACTTACTGTAAAACTGAGGTTTGATCACTTTGAAAAAGTTCATTTCCTCTGGTTTGTCCTCAAAAGCATAGCTGGAAATGTAATTTTTCAATTTGGCCATTGCCTTTTTACATAGCATTATCGACGCACGATATTGTTCTTCTGTGGTATGGACGTTCAGGGGCACTTCATTCAGCTCCCTGTCGAGGGCACCGAATAGGCGTTCAGCAAATACTTTCATGATCCTAGTTTGGGAAAAACATCTTATTGAGCCGGTCGATCATTCGCTGCAGCAGATCTTTGATGGCCGCAGCCGTGAACTGGTCAGTTGCATAATACAATTTATTCATACTACCGTACGAGATCCTTTCCTGGTACTTGCTGCGGAAATGCCGGGTAAAGAACTTCAGGAGGGATGCGATATTCTTGACGGCAAAAACATCTTCCTCGTAGAGTAACCGAAGTAATAGCGCCAGTTGCGCTACGGTAAGCTTAAGTTCGGTCTTGATATACCGGTCCGGCTCATCATCGTTCTTTGAGATGGTATCCGTACGCTTGAACTGTTCCAGCCAGTTGCCGATCAGCTCATCTACTGAGGCCAGTGAAGGATCGTAGCGCATATCCCTGCGTACCGGCAATGAATGAATGATCAATGATTGCTGCTGCAACGCCGCATGTCTTCCGGCCTTATCTGCCTGCACGGTGTTTTGAACGATGCGCTGTTCATACCAGTAACAGAAAACGCCGTAATTGAAATTCAGCTGGAACAAAGCTTCGATAATACTGTAGGTCAGATCCCGGTCGTCGTTGAAGCCGATCGTGACCTCCATCATCTCGAACCATTGATACAGGTATTCCACATGTCCATAGATCATTTTTTTGGAAAGCGTAGAACTGATCAACGTCCCGAGGAAGTCAAGCAAGAGCGTCTTCAGTCCCGGTTCCAGTTCGACCTGCTGCAAGGCCGCGCTCATCCGGTCGGCATCATCCGAGAGTTTAGCGCGGATCTTAGCGGTCATGGCATCCGGGATCTTTCCCTGCTCATCCATATATCGGGAAAAATGATGAATCTGAAAATGCCCTAACGCTAACAATACATCCAGCACAGCAAGCTCATATTCATGTTCCTGTAGGTTGGCCGTATCCACGGTTCGGTAGAGACCGTCTGAAAGTTCCAGGAGCAAACGCTGCTGATAAGAGGTGTAGCGCTTGATGATATGGTCTTTCGCCTGGTCACCCAGGCGGGAAAGCCAGACCCTTTTGATCCGTTCCACCTCTTCAGAGATCTTTCTCAAAAGATCCGGGCCTACGGGAGACTCCGCTATTAACAAGCGCAACGTTTTAAGTTCATCGTTAATGATCATGATCGTAGCTGCTATTCTACCTGTTCTTTTGAGGTGATCCCGGGGAATGGAAATGAGTGCTGCCGCTGACGGTGGTCAGCACGGTGATCGTCGTATTGGTCGGATCGGTCTCAAAAGCAGATGCCGCCTGACCATGGCCTGCCGCATGTCCGTAGCGGTAGATACGTTGTGTTCTCTTTTTTAAGAATTTCGCTGATAACTTGTTCATAATTTAATATTTAGCTAACTTTTAGCTTAAATTACCAGTACAAAGAAGGTACAGAGAATCTGTTACATGAACGACGGGATCACCGGTAAACACAACCGCTTATGATGTTCAACTTACCTAAATCGGATCAGGATAGGTCCTCTCTGTTGTTCATACACATGGGAGGCTGGTTGCTCTTTATCGCTTATGAAGTAGGTTTCATCAGTTTGTCTACCCAAACGCAACTGGCATTGAAAGAGCTGGTCGTTTACTATGCTTTGAATATCACTTTATTCTATGTCCATGCGCTATTGATCATGCCAACGGGCATAGCAAGCAGGAGGCCTTATCTGTGGTTACCTATGCTGATCCTGGCGGAACTTCTGATCTACCTGCTGATCAAGAATCAACTCGACCGCTGGCTTTCGGAACCATCCATCACTGACCGGAGTTCTTACCTGGCCATCAAGCGTTTTCTGGTCTATAATACTTTCAGGGGAATTTATATCTCGGGAATAGCCACATTGTATTGGGCGATCCGCAGGATGATCCGATTTATCCGGATCGCTCATATCAGCGAGACGGAAAAACTCAAAGTGCTCAAAGACAAAGCAGAACTCGAACGCGATCTCATCGAAGCACAGAACGCACATTTACGATTACAGATCAACCCGCACTTCCTTTTCAACACCTTGAACTTCATACATAACACTTATTACAAGACCGCCAGAGAGGCGTCGGAGTGTATCGTACTCCTGGCGGAGATACTTCGCTTTGCACTGGAAGATCAGGATAAGGACGGTAAGATCCTGGTCAGCCATGAAGCAGAACAGATCGTCAATTTTATCGAACTCAACCAGGTACGGTATGACCATACGTTGAACCTGCGGTTCACCACCGATGGTGATCTTCGCCGTAACCGCCTGATCCCGCTCATCCTGCTTACGCTGACCGAGAACGTATTCAAGCATGCTTACCTGAAAGACCAGCAACATCCCGCCACGATCCACCTTTCTATAGACGCTGATCATACGCTGCATTTCCGGACCTGGAATATCAAACGTCAGCAAAGTGCGGTCAAGCGCCTGCGCTCGCTGGGCATTGACAATGTCATCAAGCGGCTTGATCATTATTATCCCGACCAATACCAACTAACCATAAATAACCGAGAAGATACTTATGAATTACACTTGACCGTACACTTATGCTAAGATGCTATATCATTGATGATGAATACCACTCTGTTGAAATATTGATCAGTTACATTGCGCAAACGCCGGGGCTGGAACTGGCAGGGTATGCGACTAATCCGCTGACCGCGCTGAACGACATTACCGGCGTGCACCCGCCGGACGTGACCTTCCTGGACGTCGAGATGCCTGAACTTTCGGGGATGGAAGTGGCCGGTTTGGTAAAGCCTTACACCACGGTGATCTTTACTACTTCCTTCCGTGAATTCGCCGTGGAGGCGTTCGAGAAAGAGGCATTCGATTTCTTGCCGAAACCGATCAGCTATGCGCGTTTCCGGCAATCAATAAGCCGGATCCAACGGGATCAAGAAAAAAAGATCACCTCGCAGCAGCGAGAGTTCTTTTTTGTAAAGTCAGATGTCCGGGGAAAGATGGTCAAGGTCGCGATCAAGGATATCATCTATGTGGAAGGTGCCCAGAACTACATCAAGATACACCTGACCACGGGGAACATGATGCCTTACCTGACGATCAATGAGATCGAGGAATACTTACCCTCAACACAATTTGCCAGGATCCATCAGTCTTTTATCGTAAATAACGAATTCGTCAAGGCTGTAGAACCAGGCCGTGTGATTTTGATCAATGATCATTCCCTGAACATCGGCCGATACTATAAAGATGCTTATCTGAAGAAGATCAAAGGCGATCTGCTCATCTCCAGACGTAAGTACTAAGCGGAACGGCCCCTTGCTAACCTGGAAAGCGAATGTTTGTACAAGCAATGGTAGACCACCAATTCCTGACGCCGCTGGTCATCTACAAATAAACGGTTCAGGTGCATATGTATTAGATCAGCGATCAGGCCTATCCGACGTTCGTGTCCAAAGCGCCTGATCTTTTTGCTGAACCGACGTGCACCATTTGTCAGCTTTTGTTGTTCTTGAAGCAATCCAAGTTTCGCGTAGTGATCAGGCGACGACAAGACCTGCGTTATGTCCGTTCTCAGGTCCCGGTATTTACGGTCCAGGTCTATACGAAGTGATCTCTGGCCGGAAAACTCCGACTGAAAGGTCAACGACATCTGTTCACAAAAGCCGACCCTATCTTTCAGGTCGGGGAGAAATATTTCAAGCAAGTTTTCCACGCTGGAGAAAGCTAAGCTGTGATAACTGACCTCCGTGCGTTTTTGTTGCAACTGGTAAATGTACTTTAAGATCAGCGCACTGCTCAAGCCGGAAAAAACTTCGACCTCATTTATCATATCGGCACCATACCGCTCCAGTTCCCGTCTATAGGTATCTGCCTGGTATTCGCGTATCAGGTGTTGTCCTACGTCTCCGGCAAGAGCTTTTTGGAAGAGGGTCAATACCCGACCCAGGTTACCTTCGTCAACTTTAATGCGGAGACGGATATGATACTGGCTATCCCGGTATCGTACAAAGAACCAGTTGGTCGGTCGATCCGCATTGACCTTCTTCAATAGAGGGGATATCTTTTGGGCGAGCAGATCATTAGCTAAGGACGGCTGACAATAAAGCTTCAGATACAACCACTTACTGCCCAGCAAATAGTTGCGAACGACAAGCTGTCTGCTGGCTTCCGAAGGCGTTCGAACTGTATGATAAATTTGATCGGAACGGTATAAAAAAGCGACGAACTGATCCACCAGACCTTTACCATCTGCACTTACGACCGGTTTTACCGGCAGAAAGAACTCTTGTATGACCGCCGACGTGGAACCTTTCAAACAGTCTCGTAAGAATAAGACGTCCTCGCTTCGGTCGAGATGAAAGACCAGATACTGGTCATGCCGCTTTAACGAGATCACGGCTGGCCAATGCCATTCCTGCCGATAACGATCGAACAATAACAATGTCGCATCTTTTGGGCCGGTGGTGAGTTGCCGGATATCATCAGCGGATAGTGACCAGGTGGCCCGATATAATATCGTATCGCCGAATATTACCCGTGGATAATGACCCATCCCCGGAAAGTATCGCGCCATGTCCAGATCAAAGTTACTGTGAAGGCCCTGATACTGTAGGTCGCAGAGCAATTGAAACGGTGCGAACTCATTGCGGTTATAGTTGTAAGCCGAAGATAATCTCGGTATGATCTGCCGGCCCAGGCGTCTGGATTCCAGCACCAAGCGGCCATTCACGACCGAAAGCAACAGGTCAGAAAGCGGCAGTTGATTTTCCTGCGGCAGAACCGAAGGAGCATTGATAAGTATCTCGTACGGATAGACCGGCAAGCGACGGTTGATATTATCAGCATGCGTATCGGACAATTGTCCTAACTCCGCAAAGATCATCTCAGGGTTCGACTTCTGCTCCAGGGCAGCTGTTTCCTGAGCGATCTGATGCACCTCCGGGCTCCATAGGGTAAAGCGTCCGATCAGTGCGGTGGCAGAAATGCCGCCGGCACTTTCGATATAGAGATGGTCATCTAAGACCCTGAACATCACCGATATTGAGGCGGGCGTAGGGAGTGTGTCACTGAGTCCTTCATTCAGTTCCGCGATATCATCGGGTGTGATGCAGATGATACGATCACCGTCCTTCAAAGCATTCCACTTTCGAAGCAACAGCCGGTGTGCCGCCGTCCATTGGAGGGTGACCGGGCCAGTTGCAGAACGTTCAAAAACGATCTCATTGAGCAGTTCATCACCGATCAGTTGTACACCCGAAGCGGTATAATTGATCCCGGACTCCGGGTCAAGGGCGATCAGTAACGGCACCTTGCGGCGCTCATAACGGGCCTCGAACTGCCGAATAAAATCGTTCAGTCTTTCCGGGCTTGAAGGGAGACTTAATACGCGAAGCGCTTCCAGGGAAGCTTTGATCTGGTCCTGGTATTGGTGATCAAGGCTGCCGCTGATCACCCGCCGCTCCAAACCTGCATAAAAATAATTTTTATAGGAGATATCGCTATTCAGTAATTTTTGAAGTTCCTGATTCAGATCCTGCAAGCGATTAAAATCAACAATGGTCAGATCCTTCATTCTTTCTATTAGATCCTTCAAATTGGACCTCAAAGGCGACCGGGCAAGTGTATTGTTATCAAGTAGTGAGGTCAGATGATCCGGACCGACCAGGTAGGGCCGCTCTAAGTTGACCAAGATCTGTGCATCGGTCAAGAAGCTCAAATACTCTTGTGCCATAGCCAGATCACACTGAATTGTGTCGGTGATCAGCTTGATGATCGCGGAACCTTCAGGACTGATTTGAACACAAAGTTCAATAACCCGATCGACCAGCTTATCTACTTGAAACGAGTCCAGCTCAAAGAGTAACTTACTACTTCCGGAAACCTGTCTGGTTGTCAAAAAACGGTATTCCTTGCCCATCTTGTACAAGGTCGGATTTACACTGAATCGCTGGTCGTCAACTGATCGCTCCTGCAGCAACTTCGCGCCCAGTTGTAAAGCGACCTGCTGGTCTAAATTCAGATGCAGTTGCGCTTGTTCTAAGCTTACTAATTCGATCGACTTATCTTTACCCCATGAACCCACTGAGAAGGATGCGAAAGCGCCAAACGGTGTTGGCCTAAAGGTTAACCTATTGATATATTTATTATAACTCAGTAATTCTTTTGGAGATGTTGTATCGATTGGCTGGTCACTTCGTAAAGTAAAAAATATTGGATTTGCCAATGCGAATGCTACTAGCAAATGAGAATCGTGCTTCCGAGATATATCCGTTGACAGTTTATACCCTTTGTAATCATGAGTTGGGGTTCTGATGAATATTTTTGGATAAACATTGTATTGATACATCGTCTACTTTGTTTCTTTTACATGATTTGTTTTGACTTATAGAGGAAGGTGTTTTTCTTGACAGGGTGCGCGGTAATAAGTACTTGCGTATTAAGACGCTTTAATGCATTTGAGATTGAAGTGCCTTTGTAATGCCAACCGAGAGATTCGAAATAGGCTCTGACTTCTCTTATCTCTCTCGGAGACTGAAAAAAATCACTTGACAAAAGCTTATGCTTGATAGCATATACGATCTCTGGAGCTTGGTCGAAAAAATATGACTGAACGTCTTTATTGAATTTATGCTTTTCAAGGAGTTCTTCTCTTAAATTTTTGTTAGGCTTAAATGTTTCATTAGCTAATTTGGTCAATGTGAAGTTTGTGAATTTGAGGATGTTATCTAATAGATTTAGGTTGTATCCATTTTTCCCACTTTCGACATTCACTAAACTTGCTTTCGATATCCCGGTTGCCAATGAGAATTTCAGCAAAGAAAAACCCAACGATAATCTAATAGCTTTTACATTCCTTCCTATAATTGTCCTTGAAACTTCTTTCATGGACAAATAGAAAAATGCATATCATTTCTATTTGACTACGAAAAATATACTAATGAGATAATTTTTATTATATTTGATTTTGTAACAAGGTATTAATAAGAGTCTTGCGGTCGCATATTCTGACGCCGTGACGTGAGACAGCAGTTGATACCCATGTCTATGTGTAGATATACATATATTTGTATGTCGAGATAGATGTGGGGGCTGCTGTAATTCCATGTCATGTAAGGCGTCAGAAACTTTATTGCGACCATGGTTTGCCGCCCTCACATTTATTAATCTAGCAAACCACCCAAGACTCGTATTTCATACGAGCATGAAACCAGTTGATTTCCATCTTCCAGTACTTGTTGATCGCCAGCGATGGTTAGAGATCGTTCATGCTTATTATTTTCCCTTTCTCTGTTCCAAATTCTTCTATCGTAATCTTTTTAAGGCACCCGAGTGACCTCACTAGAACGGCAACTCTAATCAGTTAATAGTTCACCGCTGAGTTGCCGTTTTTAACTGATCAAATTCTCACTCAACGCTACTCACACATGAAAAAAACTATATTGATTATAGCCATGGCCGCGCTTTGCCTAAATTTTGAGTCCTCAGCTCAACAATCAAAAGCGCCTACTTATAAGATAGGTGACCGCATACCAGATATCACGATCAAAAATGTCCTCAACGCCAAAGGATCAACATTACGACTTTCTGATTATCGCGGTCAGTTATTGATCATCGACTTTTGGGCTACCTGGTGTTCCCCATGTGTAGCCATGATCCCTAGAATGGATAGCTTACAAAAGCAATTCGCGGGAAAGTTATCCTTTCTACCGGTGACCACACAAAGCAAAGAAACCGTTCAAAACTTTTACCAGAAGTTCAACCGCCAGCGATCATCCGCCCTGAAGCCTGTACAGGTCGTTGCTGACAGCCAACTGGATGAAATGTTCCCGCACCGCACCCTTCCGCATTATGTCTGGATCGATGGCTCTTCCACCGTCAGGGCGATCACGGAATTCAATGAGATCACAGCATCGCATATCCAGACCTTTCTGGAAACCAATCAGCTGGATGTACAGAAGAAAGAAGACCAGCCCGCGATCGCCTATCAAAATGATAAGCCATTGCTCGTGAATGGTAACGGCGGCGATGGACAGGGATTGATCTACCATTCTGTAATGACGGGATATAATAGCGGCTTGCCGCTGCAACGCGTGATACAGAAAGAACCGAACGGCGGCTACAAAATATTGTGCAAGAATTTAAACGTGCTTCAACTGCTGGCCACAGCTTACGCCGATCAAGGCAAGGACTATCTATTCAACCTGGATAGTATCAAACTAAAAGTTCGTGACCCTCAAAAACTCACCTCCAATGCGATAGGCATGGCCTATGACCAATGGTTACAGTCGGGTAACGGCTATTGCTACGAACTCATCGTCCCGGCGGCGCTTAAAAAAGATGCTTTCGCCATCATGAGAAAGGAAATGGAAAAATTATTCCCTGCCTATGCACCTTCCATGCAAAGCAAGACGGAAGCCTGTCTTATCCTACAGCAGATCGACCCCGGCGTTATGTCCCGCTCAAAGGGCGGTGAATATCGCGTTTCTGTGGACGCTTTCGGTGCAGATCTCAACAATGCCTATCTCAAACAATGGGTCGATCAGGTCAATGTTCAACGGTTGACCACACTGCCCATACTTGACAGATCCGGAATAAAAGACCGGATAGACCTGAAGATCAGCAACGGCTTCAAAGATACCAAAGTATTGAACCAGGAACTTCGGAGCTATGGACTTCAGCTGATCGCAGGTACACGAACCGTCCCTTTATTGATCGTTGAAGATCGCTAACTACTTGATCAACCTTACTCACATGAAATATATACTATTTTCTATCATTTTCGTTTCCTGGAGCATAGCCCTTCAGGCACAGCATATCATCAACGGTAAAGTGCTCGGCGGTCCTGACAGCACCGTACTTACCGGTGCAACGATCAAGGTCCTGCCAACCGGCGCGGGTACGGTGACCAATAATGCTGGTGCATTCATGATCAATGCGCCATTGTCAAGCAGGCTCCTGATCAGATATCTCGGGTTCAAACCCTTGGAATATATCGTAGGTTCCGGTCAAGACCACAACCTGATCTTTCTCCTGCAACCTGACCCGGCACAACTAAAGGAAGTCGTCATTTCAACCGGCTACCAGGAATTGCCCAAAGAGCGTGCGACCGGCTCATTCGTACAGGTAGACCAGCCATTACTCAACCGTAGCGTCAGTACCAGCGTGATCGATCGCTTGGCAGATGTGGTGCCGGGCCTGACCTTTAACAAAGTAGGCAATAAGGTATCGGAGCAGACGGCCATTTCCATCAGGGGACAAAGCACTCTTTTTGCGCAAACATCTCCGCTGATCATATTAGACAATTATCCATATGACGGAGATATCAACAATATCAATCCGAATGATGTAGAAGGTGTCACGATACTCAAAGATGCTGCCGCCGCCTCCATATGGGGGGCCAGGGCGGGCAACGGCGTCATTGTGATCACGACCAAAAAAGGCCGGTATAACCAGGCGACCAATGTCTCATTCAACAGCAACGTGACCGTTGGCCAAAGACCGGATGCCTTTTATTCGCCGGTGATGAGTGTGTCAGATTTCATAGAAACTGAAAAAACGCTGTTTTCCAAAGGATATTACAATAATCAGGAACGCAATGCCAATAAGATCGCATTGACCCCAGTTGTAGAACTACTGATCGCTAAGCGTGATGGAAAGATGAGCGCCGTTCAAACGGATGCAGCCATAGAGGCGTTAAGGTCAAAAGATGTCCGGAAAAACTACGAACGATACCTGTATCAGCCATCCATCAACCAACAATACAGCTTAAGTATCAACGGTGGATCCGCCGGACAGAAGTTTTATTTGTCTGCCGGCTACGATCATAACCGTAACAGCACCGTTGGCAACGGATATGAACGGATGACCCTGGATGCTAATCACAGTTACTTATTGGCCAATAAAAAACTGACGATCAATTCCAGTCTATTCATTTCCTACAGCAACACTCCTCAAAACGGCCTTGCTCTTTCCGCATTGAATTATGCTACCGGAAAATTACTTTACCCGTATGCAAGCCTGGCCGATGAACAAGGCAACGGATTAGCGGTCACACATACTTACCGTGATGCCTTCCTGCGATCCGCAAATGCGAACGGTTTACTGGACTGGCAATACAAACCATTAGAAGAACTCTCCGTAGCAGATCAGCGTACGGGTCTTCAGAACATCCGAACGAATATCAATCTGAAATACAATTTAGCGACAGGCTTGAGTGCTCAACTACTATATCAGTTCGATCAACTTAACTCGAATTATCGGAATCTACAATCTGTAGCCAGCTGGTATACCCGCGATCAGATCAACAGGCTTTCGATCCTGAACAGTGACGGCAGTATCACCCGGCCCGTTCCCTTAGGGGGGATCCTAGACATCAGGCACAGTACTACCAACAGCCATAACCTCCGCTTTCAAACGGATTACTATCGGAACTGGACATCTGCGCATCAGCTCAACCTGCTTGCCGGGGCTGAGGTACGTGATATTCACGCCGCCGGGAGCAGTTACCGTTATTACGGCTATGATAATGAGCATGCCAGCAGCCAGCCTGTCGACTACATCAGTACGTTCACTTCATTCGTCAATCCGGCATCCAGAAGTAACAAGATACAGAACAACGATGCGTTGACCGATCTGACCGACCGCTTTGTTTCCTATTATGCCAACGGTTCGTATACCTACCAGCAACGCTATATTCTGACGGGCAGTATTCGGCTCGATCAGAGTAATCTGTTCGGCGTGTCGGCCAATCAAAAAGGCACCCCGCTTTATTCGGCAGGACTGAGCTGGAATATCAGTGATGAACCGTTCTATAAAGTGAACTGGTTGCCATCGCTTCGCCTGCGTTTTACCTATGGCAGCAACGGGAATGTCGACCGCACACTTTCGGCTTACACGACGGCATTCTATTACAATGCAAGCAATTCGTACCTCAATTTGCCTTATGCAGTGATCGCTAATCCACCCAATCCGGAACTGCGTTGGGAAAGAGTGAATATCGCCAACTTAGGTCTTGATTTCGAAGCACTGAACGCCAGGATAACCGGTATGGTCGAGTACTACACCAAAGCGGGTAAGGACCTGATCGGCAATGCACCGCTGGCACCGCAGACCGGTGTGGCCCAGTTCAAAGGAAATACGGCGAATACGCAGGGGAAAGGTGTCGATCTTACGCTAACGGCTAAGAATCTAAATGGTGCTTTCAAATGGCATACCACTTACCTGTTCACTTGGTCCAAAGATATCGTCAGTAAATACCTGCTTGGATCGACGAACACCTCGCGTGATTATCTTTCAGGCCTCTACAGTACGATGCCGACCGAAGGCAAGCCCCTTTACGGTGTTTACAGTTATCCATGGGCCGGTCTTGATCCGGCGACCGGAGACCCACAGGGATATCTGAACGGCGTCGTAAGTAAAGACTATGGTGGAATCATTGCAGCCTCAACGAAGGACAATATCACTTACCATGGCTCGGCTCGCCCGGTAACTTACGGTGCATTGCGTAACACCTTTTCCTTGGGTAATTTTTCCGTCTCAGCCAATATCACTTATCGATTGGGCTATTTCGTGCGCCTGTCTTCCATTCAATATGCTACGGTGCTGTCAGGACTTGGCGGGCATGGAGACTATAGTGATCGCTGGCAACGACCCGGCGATGAACAACGAACGCAAATCCCGTCGATGCCTTCAGTGATCAATACTAACCGCGATAATTTTTATACCTATTCTTCAGCACTTGTAGCGAAGGGAGACCATATCCGTTTACAGGATATTACCGCATCTTATGAACTGACACGGAAGCATTGGCGAAAACTTCCTTTCAAAACTTTGCGCATTTACGGCTATGCTAATAATCTCGGTATCCTGTGGAAAGCGATGAAAGGTGACCTAGACCCTGATGCCGTGAACGGCGATACGCTACCGTTACCTAAGACCATTGCCTTGGGACTCAAAGCTGACCTTTAAATCTCAGATCATGAAAAATATATACCTTATAATCATATTACTGCTACTGTCCACTGGTTGCACTAAAGAATACCTGGAGAAACGGCCGAATAAAGCATTATTAGTGCCGGAAACTCTTGATGATTTCCAAAAACTACTCGACGCCAGCTTTGACGCCAACCTTAATACGGTCACCGGCCTGAACGAGATCGCTGCTGATAATTTCCAAGCGGACGAACCAACGTTACGATCGCTGGATGTGATCGAAAGGAATAGCTATCTATGGTCTCAGGATATCTACGAAGGCAATTCAGTAAATGACTGGAACTTTCTTTACCAGGAGGTCTTTGTCAGCAATGTCGTACTTTCCGGCTTGCAAAAACTGGATGAAAAGGTCAATGCGTCGCAATACAATGCGATCAAAGGAACTGCACTTTATTATCGTGCAGAAGCATTTTACAGCCTTGCTCAAATGTTCGCTGTACCTTACAATGCTGCGACAGCCACAATTTTGTCTGGCATCCCGATCCGTACCGATCCTGATGTTAACCAGATCTTGAGCAGAGGTACTTTGCAGCAATCTTATGACCGTATCTTAGCTGACCTGCAAGAGGCGGCTCGACTGTTACCTGCAAATGTGCACGTAAAGATCAGGCCCACCAATATTGCCGCATTGGGCATGCTGGCGAGAGTGTCGATCACCATGGGCCGTTACGCAGAAGCATTTAATTACGCCGATCAGGCCTTGCACCAAAATGGTACCTTGATCGATTATAATACGCTAACACCTACAGGATCCGATAGCCCATTCCCCATGATCCTGCCTTTTGGCAACGAAGAGGTGTTATGCTACAATAATCTGGTCGGCTATTCTTTCTTTCTGGAACCATTGGTGCTGATCGACCCTCAATTGTATCAGAGTTATGCAGACGATGACCTTCGCAAAACCTGTTATTTCGCGGACCAGGGTAATGGTGGCTTTAATTATATTGGTAGTTATTCCGGTACCTATGCCACGCTTTTTGGTGGCCCTGCGACAGACGAACTTTATCTTATTCGTTCCGAATGTTCGGCAAGGTTAGGCAACATGGTGCAAGCGCTTAATGACCTGAACGCACTACTGGTTAAAAGATGGAAAGCCGGTACGTATCGACCGGTCACTATCAGCGAAGCAGAAAAATTGTTGGGGATCATATTGACTGAACGACGGAAAGAACTTGTCGGCAGAGGCCTGCGCTGGACCGACCTTCGTCGATTAAATCAGGACCCTAGATTCGCGACCACGCTGACCAGGAATTATGAAGGGAAGACCTTAACGCTGGCACCCGAAGATAAGCGCTACACGTTTCCTATCCCTATGGATGAGATAACCCGAAGCGGAATAGAACAGAATGACCGCTAACAAGAAAGCCGTATGAGGATCATACGGCTTTCTTGTTGTATTAGTTAGCTTTGTAGCCCAGGTTGACCGTGCCTTCCGCATTGTCAGTATTTTCCTGCAACGTGTGCTGGTTAGGGTCATAACCATCGGCGAAGGAGGCGGTACAGATCTTGGTGGCAGACACGCAGTTGCCGCTACCGCTTCCCTGCATCCACGAATTACTGGTCTCGCGGGTGGATGAAGTGGCGATCCGGCGCCATACGCTGGCGAACTTTTTAGGCTCCGGTGTCTTAAAGGCGAAAGCTGCACTGATTCCTAATAACATGGCGAACAGGGTAAGATTTGACTTGATCTTTCTCATGGTGACGAACGCTTTATTACATCAAAAAGCGTTCAGAAAAACTTTAATTAAAATGATCTTTGATTTTTGCCTACTCTTTTGTCGGGTTTTCGGCACCTCCTGTGCGAACCTGGCTATATTGATCCAAGAGCGCTATTTGGTTTAATCCTTCCTGCCAAGCAATCTCCTTTCCCTGTTAATGATGTATATACCGGTCCAACTTAACAGCAAGAAAAAAATGTTGAACAGCAGGTGCGTTTTCCAGTCCATCGATTGGATCACGCCCCCACATGAGCAAGGCATCCAGCCAAAGTAACCAGCCAGTACCAAGGCTACATAGCCGGTGAACAATGTCATGAGTATGGATGATGCAATGTACCCATATAGCCGGCTGCGATTTTTGAAGATCAGGAATGCTGTTACGAGTTCAACGCCCGGCAGTGTCCAAATGATGATCCCAGCTGCCCATTTTGGAAGGGTTTGATTGTACATCTGCTGATTGAATATATCGAAGGCAAGCAGCTTACTGAACGCTGTATAAGTATAAAGTACGATCAATAAGGCACTGATCGCCGTCATCAGCCATTCATGGTTTCGTGAAGCAGGTATTGTATCGATTCTCATAGGATAATGCTCGACACAAAAGAACGATGGTTATCTATAGCAAAACAGTAGTAAAACGGTAGTGTCTATACAATGCCATGAAAGACAGGTATTGATCGTAAATCGAAAACCTCAGCTAATGAACCGGAATATGTCAAAGACAGACCAACACTTTTCGAATCTGTTCCCGGCAACTTTTTTACTACACCAGCAGGATGAAAGATTTTATTGATCATGGCCAGGCTGGCCAATTTGGACACAGGCTGTGTCCAAATTCATTAATCCTGTTCCTCATCGGTAGCAGCAATACCTGCACCATTAATGATACGACTGAAATCATCCTCGGTAGGTAAGTAGCGCGCAATGTCTTCCGGTAGCTGGCGATAATGGTAAGTTGCCACACCCATAGGCTTGTTGACCAGTTCCAATGCATATTCTACGGTCAGCTTACTTTTACTTTTGCAGAGTAGAATGCCGATACTGGGATTATCTTCCGGATAGCGAACGGTTTTATCCAGCAGATGCAAATACCAGTTGAGTTGTTGACTATGTTCCGGCTTAAATTCCGAAGCCTTTAATTCTAACGCGATCATACATCTCAGCTTGCGATGATAAAATAATAGGTCGATGAAATATTCTTTGTCATCCAGCTCCAGGCGAAACTGACGACCCATGAAAGCAAAATCGTTACCTAATTGGCCAAGTGTCTTTGAGATATTGTCAACAATGGCGTTTTCCAGTTCACGCTCAGTGTGCTGGTCATCCAAGCCCAGAAAGGAAAGATTGTATTCATCCCGAAATTCCTGCCGGTGGATACTTAAGCGGGTCTCGTCGATCGTTTGTGAAAAGTTATTCTGAAAATCAAGCTGTTTATGGTAGCGGTCGTATTTAATTTCTTCTTCCAAAATACCCCGGCTCCATCCGCGCTCGAAGCACTGCTGGAGGTAAAACCCACGTTGTTCGGGCTCTTTTACTTTGGCAAAGATCAGGTTGGTATGCCCCCAGGGAATTTTGGCCACAGCCTGTGTCCAAATCTCATTGCCTGCTGTCTGCTCATAAACCAGACGCATCCGTCTGAGATTACGGGAAGAAAAGCCCTTCACACCCGGATACTCGGCCTGCAAATCTTTCGACAAAGTATCGATGATGCCGTTACCCCATCCGCTTTGCGTCCTGACTGACAATACTTCACCCATGTACAGGTAAAGTCCGATAAGTTCCCGGTTTACGGCAAGCAAGCTTTGGTAACGCGCCTGGCTGATACGTAGCTTCAGATCCCTAAGGGTGACCTGATAATTTAATGGAACTATAGACATAGCTGTAATGATTTAAAGAGATTGTGACCTGATGCAAAGTTAATCCAATTGCTTAGAAGTAGTTATTATAGTGGTCACCAGCTTTTTGATGTCACGCTTGATCTGCTGGTATTGATACTGAATTTCCTCAGCGGTCACGCTTCTCACCGAAGGTATATCCTGGTAGGAGCGTTCTTCTTCCTGAATAGCCTGATGATTATTTTGAATAGCGCAGTGGAAAGATTTAAGTGAGATCGGATCATCAGGGTTATCTGCCACCATACCTACAAACTCGCCGGAGGAAAGAGAGGCGATCGTTGATGCAGGCACGGCGAAATCGAGATGGGTTGATTTACTGACAGAAGTATCAGAACTATTCACAGACATACTTTCTTTTTGCTGATTGATCTTACCGATCCGTTCGGACAGTTGCTTTGCCGTATCACCGGTAACCTGGCCACAAATGACGTTACCTACAATGTTCATGATCACTTCTGCCTGTTCCCGGCCATAATCCTTTTTAAGCTGACTATAGTCCTGAACCGCTAAGGTAACAGCCACCTTATTAGACCTTGCTGTAGCAATCAGGTTGTCGATGCCGTTAAAGTAAATGGTCGGAAACTCGTCGAAGATCATACTGCACTTCTGCTGGTTTCTACGGTTGACCAATTTGTTGATTCGATTAACATAAAGAGAAAGTACGGCACCGTTGACCTGCGCCTTTTGCGGATTGTTAGCCAGACACACGATCTTGGGTTCTTCCGGATTATTTATGTCTAAAGAAAAGTCGTCGCCACTGAGCACATAATAGAGTTGTGGAGAAGATAACCGTGCCAAACTGATCTTGGCACTGGCCACCTGACCTTCCAACTGTTCATAAGCTTCATTCCGCCAGGCAGAAATGAATGGGTTGATCAGCACCTCGACCTCCGGTTCCTGCAATAGAACCGCGAACAATTCTTTGTAATCAATCTGTGCCAGTTCGATCACATGCGGCAGGGTGCAGTATTGGCCACCTTCGAACTTTTTCAGGAACCAGATAATGGCCGTAACAAAATTGATCGGTGATTCCACAAAAAAGTCACCCTGCTTTTTGATCCATTCCCTGTTCAGCCCCAGCATAATGGTCCGGCTGGAATCGATGGCATCGGTAATGTCCGTCATGGTTTGCGGTTCTAAGGGATTAGCGCGGTGCATCACCTGATCCAGGTTGATGATGTATTGGACGGGCTTAATGGGATACAAGTAACCATACTTCAGTAAAGCATTATAAACTATCCGCGTCAGATCATCATATTTAAAATCGTATACGAGCATCGTAAAACCCTTTTGGATATGCTGGGTAATGAGGTGGCGGATGACAAAATAAGACTTACCAGCGCCGGGACTACCGGCGACCAGTGTACCACGGAAGGGGTTAATTATATTGATCCAACTGTTGCGGTTCTTGCCCCGCATTTGATACTTAGCAGGAAGATTAAAGGAATATTCATTTTCGAGCAACCGTTCTTCCTGCGGGAAAGACTCATTGTCCTTGTTAAAGATGTCCTGATCTAGCTTGAGCCGCAACTTCCGCATCAGCATACTACCACCGGAAAGGATCAACAGGTAACCCGCGGTTGTCACTGCAACATAAATAAAAGTGAACGATACTTGATCAATAACAACGGAATGCAAAAGCGAACTGGTGCCATACAGCAACAAACCGAGTAGTATATATGTACCTGCCGTCCGAAGCCTGATCTTATCGTCCTTTTTACCTTTGCTGCCCACCAGTGAAACGATCAATAATAACAACGCAGCACTCTTGGCATAAAGCGTATGCTTAAAAAGTCCAAGATTTGTGACAGGTACCAAGATCCTGTCCAGTAACGGCGTTGTCATTTGAATGACTTTGAGTCCCGCATAACAGAACAGGTAAAAGTGGATGATGAGAATCACCAAACTTACCAGCCTGGTAAAATCAATGATCTTTCTGAGTGCTTGTTCATTCTCTCCGGTTTGCATAGCCATAAAATTAAAGGGAGTGTCCGCGTCGTTTTTTTCGTCGCTTATTTTGTTTAAGCTTCGCTAACGCGCCAAAATCTGTGTATTCTTCCTGGTAAAGCGTTTTTAGTAAGCGGTGCTCAGTAATGAAGCTTGGTGCAACTGCTGAAACATGTTCGTTTGTCAAATATGTCTTGGTAATAATTGATGATTCCTGTGGAGGGACTTGGCCTGCCGGACCAGGTAGCCTAAAAATAGCAGCCAAATTTGATGCGCTATATCTTTTACCCAGGTCGCTGCCTTTAAATACGCCTCCGGTATTGTGGTCAATAAAAGTTAACCCATAGATCATACCCTTGGGATTTTTACGGATTACGGCATCAATTCCCTGCGCTTTAAGCGAATGTTCGAATTTCAACCGGGCCGGGTGATTTTGCAGGCTATGATCCAAAGCTGTAATAAGCGATGGTTTCAATGGCTTACGCATGATCTCGTTCAATCGAAATCTATCCGTTAGTGTTTGAAGTGTCGGCTTACCGTAAATACTGCTGGCCTTGATGGGTACGCCGATCTTGTTGCCATTCGCATCCAGTGCCCAGTAGACCAAACCATTTTTGTCATAGATCCGTGTGTCCTTGGCACCACGATCAGCCAGTACGTTGTATTGGTTCAGCACCGCGTTAAATTCTGCCAGGCTGGTGAACTTATAGTTTCTTATAACTCCGCTGATGACGTTGGTGATCGCACGTTTGGTCTCTGACTTCCCATACACGATCGGTTCCAAAGACAGCTTGCCAGCAATTTTTTCAGCTTGTCGTTGATCTTCCGCCTTCACCAGGCCATAATTTAGCTCTACCTGTTTTCGAGATCGCTCGGATGCTCTGTTGGCTAATAAGTGAAAACTGATCCGTTCACCATTGGGCTTGATGTTGGTCGACACCAAATGGAGGTGTGGATGACCGGCATCGTAATGCTGATAGACGAGGTAAGGTTGTCTGCCAAACCCTAAACCCTCCATGTACTCGTCAGCTATTTGCTGAAGCGTATCCTTATCCAGATTTTCGCCGACTGCAAAATTCAACGAAACGTGTAGCGCATTGACCAGTGTGCGCTGGTTTCGCTTGGTCAGATCGGTCAACCGGTGTAACTTGTCACTGAACGACAGGTCAGACGGGTCCTTTAAATAACCCTGCGCCAGGATCAGTTCCGCCTTTCCTAAACGAACCTTATGCTCGTTGTAATTTATTGCACCGAGGATGCTTCGTCCGGTTTTAATTTTTGCGACCATAACTCTGAAAAGCTTTGCATCCGGTCATTGATCTGGGCAATAGCCGGGTCTACTTTATTTCCAATAATCGACATCAATGACAGCCACAAACGATTGTCTGCGGAGCCATGCGCGGCGTTGATTTGACGTACAGCCTGGTTTAAATTATTGCCAATAGCGTTGAGTTCACGGCGCAGCAAGGAGAGCTCTTCCAGCATCTCATCCATGGACTTGTCACGATAATTCACGGTGACCGGTTTTTCCAAAAGAACACTCCTTATGTACTCGCTCATTTTGCGAAAGCGTGTCTTTTTAAACCGCCGGTCAATTAGCAGGAATTCACCTGGTTTGAACCTCGTGGTGATCTTTCGCTCACGGTTTCCTTCCTCATTTTCCATACCTTCTGTCTCATTAAAAATCCGACTTCGGAGGATATTTACCATAACCCCCAAACTGACTTCGGAAGGGAGGGCAAGATCCGTTTGTCCGACAAACGTTTATCTTGCTGATTGCTCAAAAATGCAATCTCGTCCTTTTGCAAAGTCTTCGATTTGGATTTGTTCAACGTCACCAACTTAAAACGATTCACTGTAAAATGGAGACTGCCTAAACCTGCGTTTTACTTCTTGTCGATGGTTATAGATCCACTCAACTGCACATACCTTCCAGTTAAAAATCTTGCCGCCAGTTGGTGTCTTCCACCCACGAGCATCATGCTCGTTGAAGAAGTCGTCAGCTAATTCGTCTTCGCCTTTTTGGTCAAAGTAGATCAGTAAAACGTCCTTATCAGGTGGCATGGTCGTCCCCATGCCATCGTGAATTTGCCTGGTCTTATTGCGGCATTTCCTGTCCTCATTCGGCTGCCTGGGAACAATGCGTTTAGCCTTGCGTTTCATGCCATCTTCATCTGATCATTCAACTTACCGGAGGCCATCAGCTTTTCAATTTCCCCGGAATTGTAATAAGTGATACCACCCAATTTTTTAAATGGGATTAAGCCTTTATCACGAAGATATTGGAGTTTGCTTTCAGATAGCCGGAGCATTTTTTTGATCTCAAAAGCTTTCAGCCACTGGTGGCCCGGCTGGCCGGATTGTTCTTTCAGGAGCTTCTTAATATCAACGATAAGCTGTTGCTTAAAGTCGAGCAAGTCCTGAACCGTGATCAGCTGATCACGGTTTACTTTAGGAAAGTCATGTTGGATTTCATTATGATTTGCCATAGCTTAAAATTTAGCAACAGCAAAGGTGAAGAAGTGAAAAATAAATTTATCACACCTCATGTACGAGGTAGGGTATTTTTTTCGAATTGATGCTCAAGAATATGTTTACTCTCCTATTGATAAGTCTTATTTATTCTTTAATATTTTAGGATTGAAGATTCGAGTCCCGTTCATTCCGCTAAGAGACCCGTCCGGTCCGCGAAAAGCCTCATTTATTGAGGCCTTTTTCGTTTAAAGCCGCGTCCTGCAGCATTATTTTAAAATTCATTGCACAACTAATATCAATCAATGGTAACCATTTAGGTGCTTGTTCGGGTACCTATTTTTTTCGTCCATTTTAGGTACCCTCGAAGCTGAATAGCGCTGTCAGCGTGGGTTTTGGACAGTACGCAAAACAAATTGTTCACTTAAAATTGATGTGTTTTGAAAGTAAATGAAGAGCTGTCATTACTGGTGATGTTAGAAAATCAAAAATGACCAAAGACGGCAAAGCACCGATTATTATCCGACTGACCATTAAAGGTCAACGTCGGGAAATTTATCTTGCGACTTTAGAGAAGACCGTAAAACGGATCAAGGGAACCCCATTAGGAATAGCAGTGGAAAGCCCGCAGGCACGAAGACTTGCAGCGAATAGCCCGGCCCGAAAGGGAATAGCAATGAAAATATTTTAATTTACTTGTCGTGATTAAATAGTTACGGTTCGGTGTTTTTATCTTTAAAATTATATTAATATTGACTAGACCTTTATCCTATCATGAAGAAAAACTCGACCAATGAAAAAGAAAATTTAGAAACACCCATGCCGATTGTTTCTAAGACCGTTCATAAATTACCTTTTAAAGAATTAGGTGGTGAAGGTTTTGAAAGACTAGTTTTGGCTTTTTTACATGAATGGAAAGAATGGAAAACCCTGCAATGGCTTGGCGAGACGGGTAAAGACCAAGGACGGGATATCTGGGCAGTTGACGACGAAAGGACCTATTGCTATCAATGTGCCAATTACCAGAAGCTGACTTTTAAAAAAGTGAGTGAAGACATAGATAAACTGTTTGGAAATAATCTGCAACCGGATAATTTAATAATCGTTTGTGGTGGAAGTGTTCCGAACACGCTTCGGGATAGGATTTTCAAATATGCCACCAACTATTCAATTAACCAGGTAGAGGTTTGGAGCGGCTCAGAGTTTGAAGAGAAATTACGCAGGTATGCTTTCAACGCGATGCTGCGGTTTTTCCATGGGGAAGCATTTCCTAAATCAGGAAATGAAACACGGAAAAAAAAGGTACTGTCTGCTGCGGAAACGATACCTTGTATAGAAATTAGCCTAACTCCATCTTTGCAGGTAAACAATTCAGATGTTGAACTAAGTGTATTCTTAGAGGAAGCGTTTTACAATAAAGAAAAGACGATCGTTCCTTCTGTTCAGATCTCTATCAAAGAAGAATCAATGCTTCGAGAAAAAGTTGAAAAATTATCGAAAGACCAAACCGGAAACAGGAAGCAATTACTCGATTTGAGAAAAATACTTGATTTGATAACAAAAATCAAAGAGGAGTTAGCCGTTAAAGTAAACATAATGGCAATCGCTGACTTATATCCGGTAAAGAGTGATTTTCAAGCATTGTGTGTTAGCTTTCGCGAATTATTAAAACTATGCTTTGATATTAAAATACTCTACGGCGAAACCGAACTCGACACCTTTTTCCCTGTTGCAGACAAAAAAGAGCAAGCTTTAAAATTTGATGGCAAATGGAAGATAGATGTATTTAGAGATTTTGGTGGGAGTACAGGTTTTAGTATATGGTTATCTGATCATGAATTCGACGAATTAAAAAAGAGATTGCCTGCCTCTGTCTCTCCGAGTGATATGTGGATCTTTGGATTTGAATGTAGTGATCTTTCGCAAAAAACCATGGTAGAAAAAGTAATCCCAGCATTTATCGATAAGATTTACGACCTGGCAGTTGACAACGACATTTCACTTGAGAATAAAAACGACTGGTATTATCTGCCGGGATATAGATTAGGTGTCGGTTAGGCCGAAAACAGCTTAGATTTACTGGAACGGATAGCCCAGCCTGGTAGCAATTCTGATATTCACAATGCAAATTAGCTATGTCCAAGGTATAATATCAAAAAAACACCATAAATACTATGTTCGAGGCCGATGATATAAAAAAGGTAAAAAATGTCAAGCGAAATGGCGGCACTGAATGGGCATATTTTAATGATGGCGAGGAAAAAACATTAAAGCTTAATTTCTCTAAAACCCAGGTTAAAGGAGGCCGCGAGCTTCGTGTAGGAGAGATCATTCTATTGTTTCAAAAGGTGGATAGAATACGCGGCGTTCAACCCTTTACTTATCTTACCCATTTGGTGACGCCATTAGGAAAGCCAATTATTAGAAACGATGAACTTGAACATAAATGGAAATGGGAATTAGAGGTTGCAGTAATAGCTAGAGCCAATCCAAGAACCGCAATACACACACGACCTAACCTACTAAGCTTTCGCAATCCTAACTGGGGGAAAATATGCAATATTGAAATGCTTAATTATGAACTTACCCTAAATGAGATACAGAAAGAAATTTGGAACTATTTTCAACCGTTCTTTAGCTCTGATCTTGATGGATTACTAAAATCTCCTGCAATTAATAATGAAGAAATAGAATTGGATTTTGGTTTATTGGAAGGACGTGAATACGAATATGTAAAAACACACCTAAGCAGGGAACGGAATAGTGTTATAATTGGGTTAGCTAAATCGCGGGCATTCAGGAAAAGTAACGGCCGGGTTTTGTGTGCTTGTTGTGATTTCGATTTTTTAAGGACCTATGGTGAACATGGCTTAAATTTTATAGAAGCACATCATATAATCCCGATAGGAACGGGTGTCGAGCGAATAACAAGAATTGAAGATCTGGCGATGGTTTGCGCGAATTGCCATCGTATGCTGCATAGAAAAATAGCAGGAACCGATCGTTATTTTAACGTGAAGGAACTACGAGATCATGTAATCGATAGGAAAATAAACTATAAATGAATATAGCTTGCTTGAGTTGGGGATCATTAATATGGGTACCGGGTCAGTTGGAGATTATTGGGAATTGGCTTGTTGATGGTTCATATCTCCCTGTAGAGTTTTGCAGGCAGTCGGCAGATGGCCGGCTGACTTTAGTACTTACACCTTTCGCCAAACCTGTTCAAGTTCTATGGGCTAGAATGAGAAGTGACAACTTAGATCAAGCTATAGAATCTTTGCGTGTGAGAGAAGGTACAATAGTCAAAAACATTGGTTTAGTTGCGGCTGGCGAAGATTATATCGATCCCATTAAAAACGAAATTTTGAATTGGGCAACCGCAAAGAATTTGGATGCTGTTATTTATACAAATCTTCCACCGAAATTTAGCGGGCAAACAATGTGGCTCCAACAATGGATGATGTAATTGGATATATAAATAGCTTAAACAATGATCAAAAAGCAATAGCTGAGATTTATGTCAGTAGAACTCCGGTGCAAGTTAAAACAAGCTACAGAGTATTGTTTGAGCAGGCTTTTGGCTAGTTCCCCGTTAAATAAAATTCTAAATGCAACTAGTCCGCGCTGCAAGTGGCGAATATGGCATCATTCAATTCCTGCTCTAAACTTTGACATGGAGGTAGTACAACATCTAACATTGCAATTTGAATTGTTGATCCAGATTGACCTGCATATGGAACCGGCATTCTCTGTCCCCGTGCTGGACATAAACCTGGAACAATTGAAGCTTTAGATTATTTACCTGTTCAAACCGGAAGGCAACCTCTTTACCCTGGACGAGAACAGTTGTTTTGAAACGCTGCATCATCGGGTGCAAAAGTAGTTTTAACCGAGGTATTGTTACAGCTATTACTGAAGTTTATTAAGCGGCGAAAGTTGTTGTTTTTGGGTGTCTGTTATTGTTTCCGTGTTTTTCATCTCCAATCACATCGATTGAGAGCAAAGCTGACCGGAAAATATGGCTTTTCACGCCGAGAACCGAGCACGGCAAATTAAAATTGCCTTATACATAGAGACCTATATCGATTTTGTAGTTGATTCGATGGCGTTCTTGATTACTTTGGTTAAGTTTACGACTGCAAAAAGGGATTTACAGTTTTCCCAAAAAGTATAAAACTAACGAGTGCCCGGTATGGACAATTGGAAGACATCTTGTTGGTTTGCAATCTATTTGAAAGCGCAATTAGACAAATACAAAAGCAGTTCTTCCTCTGATTTAACCACGCTTGATTTAGTTTATTACTATAAACAATCTAGGGTTTTGTAAGATAGTTGCTGTTTCAGAGGAATTGAACGAATCTACGACATTTTGTGGGTATTAAATTATAGGTGGTTCAAATAGGGGTATTTAAATATTAAAAATGGACAAAGATTTAGGCTTACATAATTTGCCAATAAATTGGCAGTTGGTTCATTTGGAAGATATCGCGCTATTTTCTAAAGGAAAAAAAACTGCCCTTACAAAGTTACCACATAACAAAACAGTTCCCTACCTGGATATCGAAGCACTAGAAAAACACCAAATACGGCATTATGCAATCGCTAGCGAAGCGATAATGATAAACGAAAAGTCACTCGCTATGGTCTGGGACGGCGCAAGGTCCGGATTAGCCTTCAAAGGCAAAGAAGGTGCTTTGGGGTCAACATTGATGAAAATTACACCAATTCTTGTAAATGAAATCTACATCTACTACTATTTTCAGTTTATAAGGGATTATATCAAAAATAATACAAAGGGTACGGGTATTCCTCACGTAGACCCTCAAATATTATTTAAAACGAAGATACCCTTACCACCAACTGAAGAGCAGGAAAGAATTGTTCAACAGATAGAAGAATTATTTAGTGAATTGGATGATAGCCTTGAAAAAATTAAAGAAGCGCAAACAAAGTTAAGTTTGTACCAACAAGCTTTATTTGAAGAATCGTTTAAACGTATTAATGTAGAGCGTGAGGTGCCATTGAGTGAAATTTGCTTTATTGTAGGTGGAGTAACAAAAGGACGCAATTTGGTTAATAAAGAAACCATAGAGTTACCTTACTTAAGGGTGGCGAATGTCCAAGATGGTTACCTGGATTTAGAAGACGTGAAAACAATCCGAATCCCTTTGAAGGAAAAAGATAGGTACTTGCTTGCAATAGGTGATATTCTTTATACCGAAGGCGGAGACAGAGATAAATTGGGAAGGGGTACTGTATGGAAAGGTGAAATAAACGAGTGTATACATCAAAATCACATTTTTCGGGCAAGACCCAAGTCAGCTAATTATAATTCAAATTACATTTCTTACTACTCAAAAACGAAAGCAGCACGAAACTATTTTTTTAAAAGCGGTAAGCAGACTACTAATCTAGCGTCAATCAATATTAAAATTTTATCGAACTTAAAAATTCCTATTATTCCACTTGACGAGCAAATAAGAGTTGTTGAAAAAATAGATTCACAATTAAGTATTCACCGTCATTCTGTTTCAAAAATTCAGTCCATACAAATTGAGATAAATCATGCAAAGCAAAGTATTTTAAAAAAAGCCTTTAACGGATATCTAGTTTCACAAAAAACATCCTGGGATTCTATCGACGATTTGTTGGTAGATATAAAGCGGGAAAAGCAAAAGATTACAACAGCGCTAAAAAGTGCAATTAATAAAAGTGCTAAAAAACTAAAGATGGATAATAAAGAGATAGTTGAGGTGCTAAGGGGATCAGAGCAGCCTTTGTCCGCAAAAGAAGTTTGGGAAAGTAGCCGATACAAGGGGGACATTGAAAAGTTTTATGCAGAGCTAAAAAAGGTTGCGCACCTAATCAAAGAAGATACAAAAGGGTTTATTTCACTTAAAAAAAATTAAGGGCATGCGAGTCGATAAAGTACATATCAAAACGACGTTTAAAAACCTCACAGATTTCAAGATCGACATTGACGAGAAAGCAATGGAAACTGTTTTGCTCGGTTTAAACGCAACGGGTAAATCAAACTTTATGGAAGCTCTTGTTATTATTTTCAGAGATTTGGACCTGACTTATAATTACAATAGAAAGCAATCGCCAATTTTTGATTTTTACATTAAGTACGAGTGCCGTAACCGTATAATTGAAGTAGACTATGACAAAGGAAAATACAAATTTAATGTTGATGGAACACCAGAAACTTCAAACTTCACAAGGAATATAGATCGGTATCTTCCAAAACATATTTTTATTTACTACTCTGGAATAAGCGATAGGTTAAATGATTTGTATATACCTCATCAAAAACTATATTATGACCAAATCATAAAAGAGCACGCAAAAATTGAGAGTTTCAATAGTATTCGCAGAATTTTCTTGGCCCAAAATGTACACGCAAATTTTGCGTTAATTGCGTTTTATCTTTTCCCCGACCAATCTGCTGAGACATTGCAATTTTTAAAACAAGAACTAAAAATTACAGATTTTGGGTCTGCACTATTCATGCTTAAAGAACCAGCATGGGTGCAATCAAAGAATAAAGGCGAATTGTTTTGGGGTGCTGATGGCTTAGTTAGAAAATTATTAGATGATTTATATGAAATCGCATATGCCCCGATAGAAGAAAAAGCGCGAGTAAATGTAAGTTATAAAAAGACCGAGAACCAAAATCGGAAATATCTATTCATCAAAGATTTAATCGATTTTAAAAAATTAGTTGATTCAAAATATAGCAATAAGATCGAGTTGTTTAATGCCTTAGAAAGCATCCATATTTCTGATCTTTTACATGACGTAAAAATTACGGTTGGCAAAGAGGCGGTAGATGGCGAGCTTGCTATGAGCGAACTTAGCGAAGGTGAAAAACAGCTCTTAACAGTTTTGGGCTTATTAAAATTTACTAAAGATGAAGAATCGCTCGTTCTACTCGATGAGCCTGATACACATCTAAATCCCATGTGGAAATGGAAATATCTTGATTATTTAGATAGTGTTGTGAAGAGACAAGATACAACACAGATCATATTTTGCTCCCATGATCCTTTAGTAATTGGTAATCTCAAAAGAAATCAGGTGCAGATCTTTAAAAAAAATGAGGAAGGGAAAACTGAGGCATTTAATCCTTTTGTTAGTCCGCGTGAAATGAGTGTTTCTAAAATACTCACAAGTGAATTATTTGGAATTCCTTCACTAATTAGCAAAAAGCTTGAAGACTTGCTTAATCAGAAGCGTTATTTACAAGCAAAACTAGCGAATGGAAAACTTCAAGAGGACGAAAAGACGGAGTTCGAACGACTAAAAAAATATTTTGATCGAATAGGATTCGATGATGACACTGCTGATAGCAGATATAATAGATTTTTGCAACTCACAAGTGAAAATGAAGCTTTTGTAAATCGGAAATATACCAAAGCAGAAGAGGAGGAATTAGACAAGATCGCCCGCGACGTGCTTGAAGAAATATCAAAAGAAAAGAAAAAAGCATGAGGTATATCGACAATAGTAAGCTTGAGGAGGCTGCCGTTGATATTGGATGGGATGCAATAAGACAACATCATATAAATGCAATGGCTGGTTTAAGCGTAGGTGAAAGGAAGACTTATATAACAGCCCATCCAGACTGGAATTTGTTTCAACCTTTTATGTTGGCTTTATCACACAATAAATGCTGGTATTCGGAAGCGCCGATTGGTAATGGAGACTTTGAGGTGGATCATTTCCGACCCAAGAACAAATCGAAGCAGAAGATAGATTATACAAGTGCTAAAAGCAAATCAGTTGTTCATAAAGAAAACGGCTATTGGTGGAAAGCATACGATTGGGATAATTATAGATTGGCTGGGGCACTGGCAAATAAACTAAGGCGTGACAGGCTTGGCGATTGTGAGGATGTAAAAGGGAAAGGTGATCACTTCCCCCTTGATCTTGTCTTAGGGAGAGTTGCAAATGATGAAGAGGACTTAGCATGCGAAGAGACAGTGTTATTAGATCCCACAAATCCGGTAGATGTATCCTTACTCACTTTCGACAAAGGGATTCCTATTCCAGCAACAACTGATGAAAACGACATAGACAGAGTTAAACAATCTATATTTTATTATCACCTCGATTTAGACCAGCTTAATACTGCTCGAAAAATAGTTTGGGATGATTGTGTGATCCAGATAAAGGACGCAAAAAAAAATATTGATAACTCTGCACCGGCGGTTAAAAAGGCAATGGTAAGGAAATGCTTTGAAGAATTAATTAGATTGGTGGACTCCGAAAGAAAGTCATATACGAGTACAGTAAAGGCGTGTTTGATGGTTTATTCAGAACTTGATGGATATTCTTGGTTAAAAAATTTAGTAAGAACATTATGACTACAAATAACCTGGTACAGAAAATCTGGTCATTTTGCGATACATTGCGAGATGATGGCTTAGGATACAATGATTATCTGGAGCAGCTTACTTATCTGCTGTTTTTAAAAATGGCCGATGAAAATAAGAATAAATACAACTTACCAAACATTTGTGATTGGACAAGTCTCGTCGCGAATAAGGGTGGAAAGCTACTTGATCAATATGAGAGAATATTAAAAGCACTCGCAGATTCTGGCGGGATGCTTAAAAAGATTTTTTCTGGTGCTCAGAATAAAATACATGACTCATCCAAGCTGCAAAGACTGATTAATCTGATAGATGAGGAAAACTGGACATCTACAGGCTTCGATATTAAAGGCGAAATTTACGAATCACTGCTTCAAAAAAATGCTGAAAATAGTGGAGCTGGCCAGTATTTCACCCCGCGATCTGTTATCCAGGCCATAGTTGAATGTATAAAACCGCAACCATCCGAAACAATAGCAGATCCGTCTTGTGGAACTGGTGGCTTTTTTTTAGGCGCATTGGAATATCTCAATAGGAAAAAGCTAACTAACGAGGAGCGAGATGTTATTAGATTCGATACATTTCATGGGTGGGAAATTGAGAAAGCTACCGCTCGACTTTGCCTAATGAATCTTTATTTGCATGGTGTAGGGGATCTTAAAAAAACACCAGACATACAAGTTACGGATAGTCTTAAAGCAAAGGATACAAAAAAGGTGAAGATAGTATTAGCTAATCCACCTTTCGGAAAGAGCAGTAGCGATATTCCTACTAATGATATAAAAATGTCCGAGAAAGAAGGCTATTTCCTTAGAGAAGACTTTTGGGTTACGACCAGCAATAAACAACTCGCTTTTATACAGCACATAGTTAACATGCTAGAGGAAAACGGACGCGCTGCTGTGGTTTTGCCAGACAACGTGCTTTTTGAAGGAGGCGCAGGTGAAGTAATACGGCGTAAAATTCTTGAAGAGGTTAATTTGCACACTATTTTAAGATTACCTACGGGCATATTTTACGCACAAGGCGTCAATGCTAATGTCTTGTTCTTTAATAAAAAACAAGTCTCTAAGAGGAAAAATAAAGATGTTTGGTTTTATGATTATAGAACGAACGTCCATCATACTCCTAAAAAGAATCCGCTATCGTTTAATAGTTTAAAGCAATTTGTTGAGTGTTACAATGAAAGTAAAAGGAAAGAAACATGGGCAAAAGCTAGTCCTCAAGGACGTTGGAGAAAATATTCGCATGAAGAGATTCTGGCTAGGGATAAGGTAAACTTTGATATAACTTGGCTAAAGGACGAAAGCTCAATAGATATGGATGCACTACCTGATCCTGATATTTTGATAGCCGAAATAATCGATAACTTAGAAACCGTTCTAAACAATTTAAGAAATGTGAGAGACTCAATTTCAGTTTAGTTTAGTCGAAAAAAAAGTAAGTGATTTTACTTTCTTAATTCTGGAAAGAAGAATAACTACAACAACCTTTGGATTTCGTCAAATTCGATTGAAGTTGATTTAAATAGGGCTAATAGACCTTCTTTGCGAATTCCTTTTAATTTATTATCAACAATTTCTAAGTTTAAGCGTCCTCGATTATAAATTGCTATCGCGGTGTGGCGTGATAATCCTATATTTTGTAAGGCTATGACAATTCTGTTTTGAGTGCCATATTCTAAAAGAGTAGCCCAATTTTCGCCAGCACTTTCGGCACCCAAAATTGTCACCAATACCTGGTAATAGTGATTAAAATACTTTTCAAAGAGAAATCGCAGAACGTGCTCAATATCATCGATGATATTCTCTATTACGATATTGATATGTTGAAGATTATCTTTTTCGAATGGCACATAGGAATTATAGTCAATAGCTACAGTACCCCCCTTAGTCTCATAATATTTTAGGGATTGATTTATAATTTGACTAAGACTAAAACCTTTAATCCATTGAGTCATTATTGTAGCATAATATGCCATGCTACTTTTCTTTCGAAGATCAGATTCCGCCCCGTTCCATTGGTACAAATCAAAAAAGTATTCCAAAAGAGTTTTACAAGTTTCATAAAACTTTTCACTATTGGCATTTGGTAATAAAATAGATCGACCTTGCTTGTGGTCATTTAACAATTTGTTGTAAACCTGTTGTTGAATGCTAATTTTAATTGATGGGTTGCCATTTAGAATTGAAAATGGCACGTTAATATTCTGGCCTTGTTTTTTTGCGAGCTCAATGATTTTTTCCTTTTTGTCTGCTATTAATTTATTTATAACAGGACTTTGATAGTTTGATTGTGTCTGTAAACTATCAATTGATATGATATTTGCAATATATCTTAAAACTTCTTTTTCGGTCTCTGATCCACTAATATCTTGCTCCAGCAATATTTTTTCTATCTTTTTTAAATTGCTATCGATTCTAGCAATTACAGTCGGCACTATCGTAATCTCCTTCTTAGTAAGAATACTTTCCTTATTTTCCCAATTGCAATCTTCATGTTTAATACAATAAATATTTCCGGACAATTCTATATTTAAACGTCCAGCACGACCAACCAAATTCCAAAAATCGATATCCTCTAATTTATTAAGGCCATTTTTGTTATTTAAAATAAAGAGGTTTTTAGTTGGCATGTTAACACCTTCTAACAAGGTTGATGTGCAAAAAACAAATGATACCAATTCATTTTTATATAAGGACTCTACAACATTCCGAATTAACTGTGGCAATCGCCCATGGTGATAAGCCGTTTTTTTAGTTAATAGATCGGATAGATAATAATCGGGATGTACGTATTCTTTAATTTGTTCAATTGCTTTTATAATCTCTGGATGTAAACTTGCCTCAACTACCCTAGTATCTGCGAAGGTTTTGGCAACATTAATAGTTTTTTGTTTACTATTATTATAAATCAAATTATTTTGATTCTTGCCTAATAAGGTTATTACTTCATTGATTCCCGTTAATCGTTTATCGAATGGTATAAGACGATTTTGTATGCTATTTTTCTGAATGGCTTCAATACGTTTATCAATTAGATCAAGAAAGTAAATATTTTGGGTAACCGGCGATTCATCGGTCTTAAATACCTTATCCTCTACACTTCGATTAAACAGCTTGAGAAAAATTTCAGGATTGGAAACATTAGGAGATGAAAAATAAAGTTTAAGGTTTCGTCCAAACTTCGCTTGTGATTTCTCAATAGCTGTGTATGTTGTAACACTCCGGGTATCTTTTAATTGTGCTAACTTGTGTGCTTCGTCAACGAATAAAAAACCAATGGAAGTTTGAGAATCATTTGTAAGAAATGATATTAAACGCTCAGGAGTAAGAATCATTATATAATTAAAACTTTCCTCAGTAAGCTCAGTTACATTCGAGTTTGTGATGATTTTATAACGGTAATATTGAAGGTCTTCATCAAGATCTTTTTTTACATCCATCGCAAACTGATTGATCAATGCCCTAGTAGGAACTAGTATGACCATATTCTCCCGTGGAGTATTGCGAAAAATATTCTTGATAAATGTTTTGATAATAAACGACTTTCCCATTGATGTTGGACCAGAAAAACTAAATTCAGCGCTGTTAATCAAGCGGGAATAAAGCTGATATTGGGTGTATGTAAAGACAAAACCCTTCAGATTTGGCACAGCTTGTATTATACGCTTTGATTCGATTTCCAATTGACGATCAAATGGTACTTCTGCCCAATTATCGTTTTTTGTTTCCAGATAATTAATAGCAGGAAAATTTCCTAGCTTAAAATATACTGCTTTTGCAACGGTTTTATAAAATGGATCCTGGGAGAAACTTGTGTTTAGGTGGGCAATAATTTGATGAGCATACTCTCTTGCTCCTAAACTTTCAGAATTCGATAGTATGTCCGCATAACGCAATGAATCTTTCAATTCTTTAGCATTAAGAGAAAGGGAAGGCTCAAAAGACGTTTGAAAACTCCTAAGTGCATTCGACTGCGCACACTTATCTAAAAGTGTATAAAAATAAGGTTCATGCAGTATTTCAAAAGTTAATTTCTCAATTAGGGTTTCGCTCATTTGATTAGCTGATTAATTATGGCAACGCGATGTTCGCTTAAGTCGCTGAATGGGATTACATATACATAGAAGCTGTACCCGGTAAAACATTGTTTATTGATTTGATAATTTATTGAGCCGATCTTACTCTGAATTTCACTTTGGATTCGTTCCCGTATATGCCTTCTAAATTCAGCATTGGATTTATCAAACTCTTCTTTAGTAATTTCAACATTGAAACCAAGGAAAATGCCAAAAGAATAATCCATGTTAGTTTCGTCATCCTGAGCGCTTGGTAATAATATTTTCTTTAGTAAGGAATAAGCTGCATCATCAAAAACCTCTTTAACCAATTGACTATTTACAAGATCAATTTCAAAATGTAATTTATTCTTTCTGTTGTCTAATAATGTATTTATTGAACCGAAAGCATCATAAATCCCTTGTGCCAAATCTGCATGCAATTTTGATTCACCAAACACAAGCTGGTAATCTTTGTCAGTAATCTTTAAAAGATGAACACCGTCAGCGCCATTTACATACATTTGGTTTGAGGTTTTCAACTCTAGTTTGCTAAGTATCTTTGGTGCATTCAAATGACATTCCAATAAGCAATACAATAGCAATTCACCTAATTCACCACCTTCGTTTTGACCAGCTTTTGCACTTGCTTTCTCCTTTTCTATATATTCACGCAGTTTTGATTTTGATTTCTGGATTAACGTATTTAATTGGTCTTTTTGGCGCAGAGATTCAACTTCAGTTCTGGATAATGCAAAATGATAAAGCTTGTTGCCTAATAATTCGACCAATTCATTATAAGCAAAACTGTTGTTAGAAATTTTCAGAGTGAAAACATTTAACTTATTATTCCTATCTAGCGGTTGATCTTTAATGTCGGAATAAAATAGATCAAGGAAGTTACTTTTAATTGAAGTTGAAATCATGAATCAAGGCCTAGTTTCATTTGTTCCTTATAGAATTTACAATCTATTTCTGAACTTAATATGCTAATATATAGATATTTTAAGCTTGTTAGAATAATAGAGTTAAAGATTCAATATTATCAACCGGTTTAAGTATAGAGTGAGTTTGTTTGTACAACAAAAGTTCTTTACAAAAATTCCCAATGACACATATTTATCTCGTGTGCAAAATCCGATACCATTGTTGATATGCAATAGAATATATCTCTAAGAGGACATTAAAGCATTTTGGTCCGTCCCGTACAATCCGTTTACGAAAATATTGTTTTAATAAAAAGGCTTATTGTACAATAAGCCTTAAACATTCTACTTCCTATCAAGCCGTATCTTTAGGTTACTCATATCTTCTTTCAACTTACGCTCGACAACTTTAGCATAAATCTGAGTGGTGGTTATTTTGGTATGACCTAAAATCTTACTCACCGTTTCAATGGGAACGCCATTAGATAATGTTACAGTGGTAGCAAATGTGTGCCTGGCAATATGAAATGTGACGTTTTTAATAATGTCACAACGATCAGCAATTTCTTTCAAGTAGCTATTAACCTTCTGGTTTGATATTTTTGGAAAGACCCGACCGTCATATAAAGCACGCTCGTTATCTCTGTACTTATCCAGTATCATTAAAGCGTTAGGCAAAAGGGGGACGATAACCGGAATCAACGTTTTTTCTCTGCATGTCCTAATCCATCTGTCGCCGTCAGCTCCCGTTACAATATGCGCGGGCTCAAGATTGCTTACATCCACGTAGGACAGTCCGGTATAGCAGCAGAAGACGAACATATCCCTAACCATTTCGAGGCGCTCAATTCCAAACTTCTTTTCTTCAATAGCCTTCAATTCAACTTCTGATAGCTGCTCTCTATTAACTTTTTGGATTTTAAGTTTATAAGTAGCGAACGGGTCTGAATCTATCCAGTGGAGGTTTAATGCCAGATTCGTCATCTTTTTTAATCGAATGATGTGTTTCATCACGCCGTTGTTATTGAGCGGCTTTTGATGATCTTTCGGTTTGTGATTACGCAAGAAAACTTCGAAGTCTTTCACAAACTTGTAATTGAGCTCACGCAGGTAAATGTCAGTAGCCTTATAATGCTCTTCAAGGAACTTCTTTAAATACCGCTGAGTAACGTAATAATGCTTAAGCGTACTCCACTTCAAATCAGAGGTAGCCGTCTCGTTATGATAACTCATTAGGCTGCTGAGTGTAAAGGCCTCTTCCTTCTCGCCAAGAA
The DNA here is from genome assembly GCF_038806765.1 of Mucilaginibacter sp. CSA2-8R. Lineage (NCBI taxonomy): Bacteria > Pseudomonadati > Bacteroidota > Sphingobacteriia > Sphingobacteriales > Sphingobacteriaceae > Mucilaginibacter > Mucilaginibacter sp. CSA2-8R. The sequence continues at coordinate 1,030,441 of NZ_CP152389.1, forward strand.
AAAGACTCTTGATCAAACGGGTATTGATTAGTTTTCCTTTTAATTGTAGTTCCTTATAGCAGTTGCCTAACTTCAATCGAACCTCTTCCAGGTAAGCGTTCAGCTCCTTTATTTCACTCTTGGTGCCTTTAGCAGTACCTTTTCCAAAATCCCAGATACTGATGTCAACCATTTTCTGCTTTAGAGCAATAAAGCACTTTTCCTTGTTGATGGTCACCACCACATATAGGGGTGCTTTGCCGTCCTTCTCCTTATCACTCTTGATGGTAAAGTAGATGCGGAATGACTGTGATGTCTTCATACAATAACATTTTTAATGATTAATGAATTAATTACATCCTGTTTCAGCTTCGCTTTCAGGTGTTCAAAAGGTGTTCACAGCTTTTTGGTTCTTGTAAGTTTTATCCATCTAATGGATTATTTATCAGCGCGTTACATCACTTTTGAACACCTAAGGTAAAAACTAATCTCAGGTAGTCAGTTAGGTGTTCAGAAGTTTGGCTTTCTTTGGGGTTAGGAAGGGGATAATTAATGAAAAAACCCCCTAAATAAGCTATTTAGAGGGTTTCGAGGGACGTTGCTGTCCTAATTTGTGCGCCCACCTGGGCTCGAACCAGGGACCAAAAGATTATGAGTCTTCTACTCTAACCGACTGAGCTATAGGCGCAGCTCTTGGAATGATGGAAATTTTGTTTCCGGGTGCAAATTTAGATATTTGCGGCAATTACCCAAACACTATTTATGCAAAATATTAAAAACATCATATTTGATTACGGCAATGTTATCTTTAGTATCGATTTTGCCAGGGTACAGCAGTCGTTCAATGAACTGGGCATCAGTAATGTAGATGAGTTTTTTGGTCATCTGCAACAAGATCCTATTTTTGATGCTTTTGACCGCGGACAAATCACCGCTGCCCAGTTTCGTGACCGTATTCGTGAAAAAACTAACAATGCTAATCTTACCGACGACGAAATTGATGCCGCCTGGAATAGTATTTTAGTGGGTGTCGCCCCCGGTAATCATGATTTGCTGTTAAAATTGCAACAAAAATATCGCACCTTTTTGCTAAGCAACATCAACGAAATACATTACGACTTCATTTTAAAATACTTGAAGAACAACTTTGGCTTCGACAGTAACGACCATTTGTTTGAGAAAATTTATTACTCGCATTTTACCGGCAAACGCAAGCCCGAGATTGCCATTTTTGAACAGGTATTGCAGGAAAATAATCTTAATCCGGCCGAAACATTGTTTATAGATGATAGTCCGCAGCATCTGGCTGCTGCGCAAACCTTGGGCATACAAACCTTTTTGATGAAAGCCCCAGATACTATACAAGCTTTTGCCGGTCGCGAACATTTACTATAATCCACAAAGTAAAAACGCCGGTTAAGCTAATGCTGACCGGCGTTTTTAGTTATAATATATTCTGTTAAATCTTTCTGCGCCTTTTCTCTTTAATAATCAGGCCTAATTCGCGGCTCATTTGGCCGGCAATGGCGGTATTTTCCTGGGCGCGCCTAAACAGGTAGGGTAATACTGCCTTTACTGGTCCGTAGGGTACATATTTTACCACATTGTAACCGGCATCGGCCAGGTTAAAGCTCAGGTTGTCGCTCATGCCCAGTAATTGCGAAAAATATACATGTGGGTGGTTATGCGGAATGCGGTGCTGGTTCAGCAAATCGGCCAGTAAACGGCAACTGCTCTCGTTGTGTGTGCCGGCTACCAACGCAATACGGTCAATATGCTCTATACAAAAACGGATAGATTCGTTGTAATCGCGGTCGCTCGATGCTTTATCAGGTTGTATGGGCGATGGATAGCCCATCTCCTGCGCACGTCTGCGCTCTTTTTCCATGTAAGCGCCGCGTACAATTTTAACGCCTAACAAAAACTCTTCGGTACGGGCTACGTCAAAATCTACTTTTAACGAGGCTAATTTATCATGGCGGTAAATCTGATAAGTGTTGTACACAATAGCCTTATTACGGTTAAAGCGGCGCATCATGTTCAGGGCTAATTTATCCAGCGTTTTTTGTATCCAGCTTTCTTCGGCATCAATCATTACCGGTATGCCTGCCTGGTGCGCCTTTTGGCAAATGGCCAGCACCCGGTTTTGTACCTTTTGCCATTCTTCTTCTTCGGCTGAGGTTAAGGGTGTGCCGGCATCCAGTTTTTCGAGCAGGCCGAAGCGGCCTACGCCGGTTACTTTAAATACGGTGATCGGGATGGCCGGGTCGCCGGTGGCGCGTTCAATGGTGCGTATAATTTCGTCACCTGTTTCATCAAAAACATGCTCCTCTTCTTCGCCCTCTACCGAGTAGTCCAAGATGGTGCCTACACCGCCCGACTGCAGGTTTTTAATGGTAGCATTACACTCGGCAATAGTTTCGCCGCCGCAAAATTGTTTAAATATGGTGGCCTTGATGATTCCTTTTATAGGCAAACCAATATTCATGGCAAAGTTGGTGATGCCAGGTCCAATTTTAACTAACAAATTATTATTAATAGCCGTAAAAAGCCAGTAAGCCCGCGTTAAATCATTATTAGAGGCATGTTTAAAGGCAATCTCTGTGTTTTCGAATGATAGGGTGCCCCTTTCGGGTTGCGGTAAATCGGTACGTTGAGCAAGCATCGTGCAAAATTAGAAAATCAATCTATATAACTCATTTTCTACACTAATAGTTTATTTTTGCCGCCACCATGATTGAATTTAAACTAAATGGCGAGTTTATCCCTCTAATACAGTTATTAAAGGCCACCGGGTTAGTGCATACCGGCGGTGAAGCACAGATAGTGGTCACTGAAGGCGAAGTGAAATATAACGGCCAGGTTGATTATCGCAAACGCCTTAAAGTAAAAAAGGGCGATGTGATTGAATTCCGGTCTAAAAAAATTGTGGTGATATAATTTATGGATACAATTGAAAGTATAGACTACCCTGTTGTTTTTAATGAAACACTTACCCAACTGGTAAATTTTATTGAGCAAGGTAACTACACGCGTTTTTTTATTTTAACAGACGAACATACCGGCGAGCATTGCCTGCCCCTGCTGCAAAGCCGCTTGGAGCATTTGAATGACAGGTATGATGTAATAGAGGTAAGTGCGGGCGAAGAAAGCAAAAATATTGATTTTTGCTCGGGCATCTGGAAAATGCTGATTGATTTTAGTGCCGACCGCCATAGTTTGATGATTAATCTGGGCGGTGGGGTGATAGGAGATATGGGCGGCTTTGCCGCATCTACCTATAAGCGCGGTATTGATTTTGTGCAAGTGCCAACTACTTTGTTATCTCAGGTTGATGCCTCGGTAGGGGGTAAAACAGGTATCGATTTCGACAATCTCAAAAATATTATAGGCACCTTTACATCGCCAAAGGCAGTATTTATTGAGCATGCCTTTTTAGAGACCCTGCCATCACGGCAGATTTTGTCGGGTTATGCCGAAATGCTGAAACACGGTTTAATACAAGATGCTGCTTATTGGAACGAACTGAAAAGTCTGGGTGCGCCGCTTCAATTGCCTCCTGCCGAACTGGTGTACCAATCTGTAGCCATTAAAAATAAGGTAGTAGTGGCCGATCCTTTTGAAAAAGGGTTCCGCAAGTGTTTAAATTTTGGCCATACCATCGGCCATGCCGTCGAAACATACTCGCTGCAAAACGATGACGATCACCTTACCCATGGCGAGGCGGTAGCTATCGGCATGATTTGCGAAGCTTGGCTATCTCACAAAAAAGCCGGCTTAAGTTTGGATGAGCTGAACGAAATTACGGAGGTTTTAAACAATCTCTATCCTAAATATCAACTGGAAGATTCGTGCCACTCGGTGCTGCACGGCCTCATGAAAAAAGATAAGAAAAATCAGGGCGACGAAATCAATTGTACTTTGCTGCACCGGATAGGCGAGTGCAGCATTGACCATATTTGCAGCGAAGAAGAGTTATGCGAAAGCCTGAGTTATTATACTAATCTACAGTTAGCTTAGCCTTTAAGTATTTATAGCCTGAACCAGGCTTAATTTGGGCTGCATAATCTGTTGGTTTTACTATATATTTGTTTAAACCCAAAAAGATATTATGCAGCCCATCAGTACATGTATATGGTTTAATAACCAAGCCGAAGAAGCAGCGACTTTTTATACTGGTATATTCCCTGACACAAAAGTAAGCAACGTTATGCGTTATGGCCAGGGCATGCCCGGCGAACCGGGTTCGGTAATGGCGATGACAGTAATGCTAAACGACCGGGAATTTATATTTCTGAACGGTAATTCGGGTTTTACAGCACCCGGAGCTGCGATTTCCTTTTTTATTAAGTGCAATACCCAGGAAGAGGTTGACCATTATTGGGATAAGCTGGTGGACGGAGGTACGCCGATCCGCTGCGGTTGGTTAACAGATAAATATGGGATTACCTGGCAGGTTGTACCCGTAAAAATGTCGCAATTGATGCAAAGCGGTAATGCACAAAAATCGCAAAAGGTAGCGCAGGCCATGATGAAGATGGTAAAGTTGGATATTAACGAATTGCAACGCGTTTTTGACGAGGCATAAGTCTTTTGTGTAATAATTAACAAGTAGAATGGGTGTGCCTAATTTTTGTCAACACAGCATAGGAAATGCAAGAGCCTAAAAAAGCAGTTTATATCTACGAAGAAACAAACTATTTTCCTGGTACGGATACCTTTGTTGATAGTGTAGCTGATAACGGTAATGCTGTGGTTTTTGAAGATGATGAAAGAACTGGTTATTTTTATGCTGTAGATGGAGTTAATAGTAGTAAAATATTAGATGCCCGACACATTTATAACGTGGACAGCCTGATTGATAAAGACCGAGTTTCGATACTGGAAATATTATGGAGCGAAGACGAATCTATCGCATTTTTATCAATCAACGGGTACTACCACGCTTTATTTGATTTTAAAAACAAGGCTGGGTACTGTCGAAACGGCTTTCCTGATAGCGGTGAGTGGTGCGCAATGAAACAAACAACGCTTACCGACGAGATGCTTGAAACTATCATCCCTTAAAGTATAAATAATCAGGATTTTGAAAATTATGCTATGGCATATTATTAAGCATTAATTTTTTTTATTTTTCTATTGACAATTAGATTTAATCTTGTAGTTTTACCGCCAGCAATACAACAATGAAGTTAAATAACGCATTTGGTTTTGGTTTCTATTACTTTTACTTTAGCAGTAAGAGCCGGGACTGATATGCTTTAAAACAAACATATAAACAAACAGAAAGTCCCGGCCCAACAGCCGGGACTTTTTTGCTTTTAACAGGTTATGGAAAGTAAAACGCCACGAGTGGCCATACAAGGTATCCGCGCCTCGTTTCATGAAGAAGCGGCCTTTAAGTACTTCGGTACCAACATCCAAACGGTTGAGTGTAATTCGTTTAAGCAAACCTTCGAGGCGCTTAAAAATAACGAGGCCGACTACCTGGTGATGGCTATCGAAAATAACATTGCCGGTAGTATATTGCCTAACTACTCGTTACTCATGAGCTACAACTTTCCAATCGTTGGCGAGGTATATCTGCCCATTCAGCTCCATTTTTTAACCCTGCCCGGTGTAAAGTTCGAGGATATTAAAACGGTGATTTCGCACCCCATCGCCCTGCGCCAGTGTGTTGATTTTATTGACGAATACCCGCAGCTTAAAGTGGTTGAAAGTAACGACACTGCTGCTTGTGCCAAACGGGTACACGATCAGCAACTTACTGACACCGCCGCTATTGCCAATAGTCTGGCTGCCAAACTTTATGATTTAGAAATTATGGAGCGCCGCATCGAGAGCAATAAAAAGAACTTTACGCGCTTTTTAATTTTTACCAGTCATGCAAACGCCGGTAAGGTAAAGGCTAATAAGGCATCGCTGTGCTTTCAGGTAGCTAACCAGGCCGGGGCTTTGGTTAAGGTGCTTAATATTTTGGCCGAGCAAAATATTAATATGAGCAAAGTGCAAAGCATGCCCATATTAGGCAAACGCAACGAATATAATTTTTATGTAGATATTGAGTGGAACAATACCACTGAGTATGACACCGCCATCAGGCAGATACTCAAATACACTCAAAACTTCAACATTTTGGGCGAGTATGAGCGGTATGAGGAGCCTGTTCATTAAAGTTCGTGAGTCCGTAAGTCGGTGAGACTGAAAGTAGGACAGAGACAAGAAAAAGCAATCAAAAAATAAAATAACCCTACAAAATAATTTAATACCGGACGCTGTAGTAACGGACGCCCGGACAAACCCCCACACTATGAAACTTGATTTGAAAGTAGAGCCGCTTAACAACTGGATTACGGCCAAAGCAGAACCTTTATTAATTGCCGGTCCGTGCAGCGCCGAAACTGAAGAACAATTAGTAGCAACGGCTCATTTGCTGGCCAACACTGGTAAGGTAACTGCCCTGCGTGCAGGTATCTGGAAACCACGTACCCGCCCCGGAGAGTTTGAAGGTATTGGCAGCATTGGTTTAGAGTGGTTAAAACGTGCTAAAGCCGAAACCGGTTTACCTACAGCTATCGAGGTTGCTACCGGTAAACACGTTGAAGAAGCTTTAAAAGCTGATGTTGATATTTTTTGGGTAGGTGCGCGTTCAACCGTTAACCCGTTCACCGTTCAGGAAATTGCTGATGCTTTGCAAGGCGTAGATATTCCGGTAATGGTTAAAAACCCGGTTAATCCTGATTTGTCATTATGGATTGGTGCTTTAGAGCGTATCAACCGCGCAGGTATCACCAAACTGGCGGCTATACACCGCGGTTTTTCATCGTTTGAAAAAACAGCTTTCCGTAACGAGCCAATGTGGGATTTGGCTATCAACTTAAAAACACATGCGCCTGAGCTGCCTATCATTTGCGATCCAAGCCATATTTCGGGTAACCGTGAGCTGATCCCTTATGTGTCGCAAAAAGCGCTGGATCTGGATATGCAAGGCCTGATGATTGAGTCGCACATTGATCCGTCTGTTGCCTGGACTGATGCTAAACAACAATTAACTCCTGCTGCTTTAAGTGACTTGATGGACCGCCTTACTTTGCGTAAACCTGAAGTTGCCAGCGTTGAGGTAAAAGATAAATTAGCCGAACTACGCGACAAGATTGACAAGATTGACGACCTGGTGATTCAAAAAATGGCCGAGCGTATGAAAATTGTAGAGCAGATTGGTAATTACAAAAAAGATAACGGTATCACTATTTTACAGGTGAACCGTTGGGACGAAATTTTGCAAAAACGTACCAATTATGCCAAAGCCCTGAACTTAAACCCTGAGTTTACCGAAAAAATGCTGGAGCTTATCCACGGCGAGTCTATCCGTAAACAAACTGAAATCATGAACAAAGGACAAGGTACGACTCCGGTTCATGAGCAGTTAACGCATTAATAGCCGTTAGGCTTAATTGGTTATGGCAGGCAGTGATTTGTTTAATTATTGATTACTTGTTGCTTGCCATAACTATTATTTTACCTAATAGCTTTTAATCAATCATGTCTAAAAACATTATTGTTAGCCGCAGTCATAAATCGGTTAACACCACTATACAACTTACCGGGTCTAAAAGCGAGTGTAACCGTGCGCTGGTAATTGAAGCTTTAAGCAAAGGCAAAGTGCAGGTGACTAACGTGTCGGACGCTGCGGATGCCGTAACACTTTCCGGAATTTTACGGGAGCCTGCTAATTCAGGTAATAAAACAACATCGGCAACTCCGGAAATTACTGAGGTAAACATAGGCCCTGCGGGTACCGCTATGCGGTTCTTAACTGCATTTTTTACTTTGCAGGATGGAGAGGTGTTGCTCACCGGTACCGAGCGGATGAAACAGCGCCCTATCGGTATTTTAGTTAATGCATTGCGCCAGTTAGGTGCCGATATTTCTTATGCCGAGCAAGACGGTTTTCCGCCATTGCATATTAAAGGCGGCTTTGAGCAAAAAACAAATCAGATTACGATTAAAGGCGATATCAGTAGCCAGTATATTACCTCGCTGCTGCTCATTGCGCCTAACTTGCCGCAAGGCTTGGAGTTGCATATTGACGGGGAGCTAACGTCCCGCCCATATGTAGAAATGACTTTGAGCATGCTGCAGCAGGCAGGCATACAGCATACCTGGACCAACCATGTGATTGGTATTGCTCCCCAGGAGTACCGCGAAACCAGCATCTGGGTAGAACCTGACTGGAGCGCTGCATCATACTGGTATTCGGTAGCCGCATTGGCCGATGAGGCAGAACTGTTTTTGCCAGGATTAACGTCTTACAGCTTACAGGGTGATAGTGTGATTACTGAACTGATGGCCAACTTTGGTATCACTTCGCAATTTAAAGATGGCGGTGTTTACCTGCGTAAAGACCCGAAGCCGGTAGTTCGCAAGATATTCGACCTGAAATCGTGCCCCGACCTGGCGCAGACTTTAGTGGTCGTATGTGCAGCCCTGAATCACGAAGCAACCTTCACTGGTTTGGAGACTCTAAAAATCAAGGAAACCGACCGTATTGCCGCCCTGCAAAATGAACTGGGTAAGATGGGCGTTAAGCTGATTGAAAAAGGCCAGGTCTACAAACTGGATTGCAGCGAACGCTTCATCCCTGAACGTATCACCATCAAAACGTACGAAGACCACCGTATGGCGATGGCCTTTGCACCACTGGCCCTCATCATCCCCGAAGTAGAAATCGAAGACCCTCAGGTAGTCGAAAAATCCTACCCCGCCTTCTGGCAGGATTTTGAAAAAGCAGGGTTCTCGATTAGAGAAATATAGAACCAAGAGCCAAGAACCAGGAGCCAGGAGTGCAAAAAGATAGGAGAGACGCTCATTCTTTAGTCGTTTCGTTCTTGGCTTCTGGTTCTTAGCTCTTGTCTCTATTCCACCTCCAGTCTATTCTCCTTCCTGTGTTGCCGGTAAATGTTTTCAAAGCCAGGTTTTAAATCCTTAATCAGGAAGATTCCTGTACCGTGCTCACGGGCTAAGGGGTTTTCTACCATCCCTGCGCGCTGGTAGCTTTCTGCTACCGGTTGCAGGTCGCTTACATCGTTATCATCACTTACATAAATCAGGTATTCGGCGTTGAGTTTTTCAGGCGCCCACAAGGCAAAACTGCTGTTGAGGCAAACTACCTCGGGTAATTGATAGCGGTTGTGGTATACATGCAGGGCACCAGCCTCGCCGTAGTTATCTGCAAAAATAACGGTGCGTTGCTGTTGTGCCGGGGTAAGCTGATGGTAGATGGCAGCAGTTTTTTTGGCTATTTCTTCCCATCCCAGCATATCGGCATAGTCTTGTGTAGTACGGTGCTTTTTGTGGTCTTCCCAGGTAATGGCAAAATCCATAAACTTTAAATGCTGGCGGTAATAATCAAAAAAGGAGAGTGCCTGGTTAATTGACAAAACGGGGAGCACGATTGGTAGGAGCAACAAGTTAGGGGCTATCATCAATATGGTAGCTACAATCCGTAGAGCGACATTTTTAAGCCAGTATTCGATTCCTGTACCACCAGCCGCAAACAGCATAGGGTAAGCCGCCAGGAGATAGTACGCTTTACCGTTCATCTTTAATAAAAAGGCAAAAACCAGTAAAAAAGCTAAACCTACAAACCGGTATTTAGCAAACTTTGGATGAAATAGCGCTACCAACAAACCCGCTATCCACACAACTGCCGCAGTGCCATGTAGCAGTAACTGCGGTATTATAAAATCAGCAGGTTTAATGTACTTCAATTGTTCCTGGTTCAGCTTGGTCATGTGGGTAACCACCGGCCAGTGATGGGTGTATTGCCACCAGAGGTTGGGTAAAAACAAAAGGATGGCTATTGCTGCAGCTATGGTAGTTTCTTTGCGCCATAGCAAACGCCGTTGAGGCATAAGTAATATTGCCATTAACAATGCGCCGGTAAAAAAGGCCATGGTGTATTTGGTGAGCAAACCCAAGCCAATGACCAAGCCTAAATAATATAAATATTTACCATTCTCGCTGTTTACATATTTTACGCACAGATAGGCAGCTAACAGCCACCACAGCTGGTCGAACACCACGGGCTGAAACAAATAACCGCTGGCAGCCATACCCGGCGAAAACAGGATACATAAACAGGCCAACGTGATGGCGAAGCGTTTGCCGCCCAGTTCGATGGTCAGCAAGCCGGTAAACCAGATGATGAGCAGACTGGCAATTGCCGGAAATACCCGCGCGGCCATTACGCTGCTCCCCAAAACAGTGGTGCTTATTTTAGCCAGCAAGGCAATCAGCGGGGGCACTTCCATGTAGCCCCAGTCCAGGTGGTCGCCCAGGGTAAGATGCAGTAACTCGTCCCGGTGAAAGCCATAATGGCCGCCGGTAAATATCACCAGTAATACTTTTACCGCAACAAATATCCAAACGAATGCTTTTAATTGCTGAACAGGTTGTGGTTGAGTGTTTTGCATAAGGAGGTTGGCGTGTAAGCTAAAAGTAATCAACAAAAAAGTAATTTGCCGTATTAATGAATAGATGTTATGAAAGTTCATGTCAAAAATATGGTGTGCCATCGCTGCAAACTGGCTGTAGAGCAGGTGCTGACCGAAAGTGGTTATCATGTGCAGCAAGTCGAACTGGGCGAGGTTACTATTGACGAAGATTTAAACAGCACTCAGCTAAACGCTTTAGATACCCAGTTAAAGCATTTAGGTTTTGAACTGATAGACGACCGTAAAGCCAAACTGGTAGAGCGGATTAAAAATCTGATCATTGACCGGGTACACCATCATGAGGATACACTAAGTATTAACCTATCCGATTACTTAGCAGAAAAACTGCATTACGAATATAACTACTTGAGCAACCTGTTTTCGGAGGCAGAGGGTACCACGATTGAAAAATATTACATCAGTCAAAAAATAGAAAAGGTAAAAGAGTTACTAATTTATGATGAATTAACGCTGAGCGAAATAGCTTACCGCATGGGATACAGCAGCGTGGCTTATTTATCAAACCAGTTTAAAAAGGAAACCGGTTTTACACCAAGCCATTTTAAAGCCATTAAAGAAAACAAGCGCCGCAATATAGAAGAACTGTAAATTTTATAAATCAATCCGGTAATTGTGTAAAGCCGCAGGCTTGGGTAGCCGTACCTTTGTATAGTAAATATTAAAGTTATGAAACACACCTACGCAGTAACCGGCATGACCTGTGCCGGCTGCCAATATAAAGTACAGCACCTGCTTTCGCAGGTTGACCACGTAAAAGAAGCCAGCGTTGATTTAGAAAAAGGTCAAGTAACGGTAGATATGGACCAGCATATTGCTACGCCTACCTTGCAATCCGCATTAAAAGAATATCCTAAATATCAACTGACGGATGCGCCTGCTGTTGCGAGTTCGATCAGCGGCGATGCAGTGCAAGACGAAGCAAAATCCTGGTTTGAAACTTACAAGCCCATCGTGATCATATTTGGCTACATCACACTCGTGTCTATAATTGTCGGTTCTACCTTAATTGGTTTCAACGAGTTGCTGGCCATGCGGGTGTTTATGGCCGGTTTTTTCCTGGTGTTCTCGTTTTTTAAACTGCTAAACCTGGATGGTTTTGCCGATAGCTATGCCATGTATGATGTGATTGCCCGACGGTTTAAAGGTTGGGGTTATTTGTACGCCCTTATTGAGTTAGCGTTAGGAATTGCTTATGCGGCCGATTTTAATCCGGTAGCCACAAACATTATAACATTAGTGGTGATGTCGGTAAGCATCATCGGCGTGCTGCAAACCGTACTTAATAAAAGAGCCATACAATGTGCTTGCTTAGGGGGCGTGTTTAACCTGCCTATGAGTACCGTAACTATTATTGAAGACGGCTTGATGATACTGATGAGTGCCTTGATGCTTTTTATGTATTGATATTGTATAGGAGCTATAACACAAACGGCAGCTATTTAAGAGATAGCTGCCGTTTGTGTTTATATAGTGCTATTGTAATTCAATTACAATTTGCTGTTTTTGTTTCTGAGCCAATGGTCGGCCACCACCAAAGCGGCCATAGCCTCCACAATAGGTACGGCACGGGGTACCACGCAAGGGTCGTGGCGGCCTTTGCCCTGTATCTGGGCGGCGTTACCTTCGGCATCAATGGTGTTTTGGTTGGTCATGATAGTAGCTACCGGTTTAAAGGCTACCTTAAACTCGATAGGCATCCCGTTACTGATACCGCCCTGTATACCTCCCGAAAAATTGGTACGGGTTTTTACTTCGCCATCTTCATCTTTTACAAAAATATCGTTATGCTCCGAGCCTAACATTTCACTGCCGGCAAAGCCCGATCCATATTCAAAGCCGTGTACCGCATTAATGCTCAGCATCGCCTTGCCTAAATCGGCGTGCAGTTTATCAAATACCGGTTCGCCCAAACCTACGGGGCAGTTAGTGATGGTACAACTTACTTTGCCGCCAATGGTATCACCTTGCTTGCGCACTTCATCAATGCGGGCAATCATCTCTTCGGCAGTGGCAGGATCGGCACAGCGCACAATATTAGCTTCTCTAAGTGCTTCAAATTCCTGGGCTGATGTAATACTGATGTTAGGTGCTTCAATAGTTCCTACACCGCTTACATGAGCCAATACATCGATACCTTGCGTTTTGAGTAACTGCTTGGCAATGGCACCGGCAGCTACCCTGGCGGCTGTTTCGCGTGCAGATGATCGACCGCCGCCGCGGTGGTCGCGGATGCCATACTTTGTAAAATAAGTATAATCGGCGTGCGAAGGGCGAAATACATCAGTGTTGTGAGTATAATCTTTTGAGCGCTGGTCTTCGTTAGGGATCAGCATGGCTATCGGGGTACCGGTGGTTTTACCTTCAAACGTTCCGGACAAAATCTGTACAGTATCGCTTTCTTTGCGTTGGGTAGTAATTTTAGACTGCCCCGGCTTGCGTTTGTCCAGCTCGGCTTGGATGTAATCTAAATCAACGCTTAACCCTGCGGGGCAGCCGTCAATAATAACGCCGATGGCCACGCCATGAGACTCGCCGAAAGTAGTGATACGAAAAAGTTGCCCGAATGAATTACCAGCCATTTTTTTGAATAAAGAATAAAAAGAACCAAGGGTACAACTACGCTTGGTTTGAGCAAATATGTGAAATTTTGTGTAATAGGTGGTGATAAAATAAGCGAAGAGGCCGGTAATTATATAACTACCAGCCTCTTCGTTTAAAAATTATCATAAGCTTATTTAGCTATCTACGCCGAGATGGCATTGATGATATCATATTGAGTAATAATCTCTATTTGACCTTTCTCATCTTCTACCAGCACCGCAGCGTTCTCTTTATTAATCATGGCCGAAATCTTATCAATCGATGCGTTCAGGTCGACAAACGGGAATGGTGTAGTGGTAATGGCATTCACCGGCTGCGATTTAAGCGACGGGTTTTCGAGCAGGGCATCTAAAATATCACTCTCGGTAATTTTACCAACTACCATGCCTTGCTGCGTAACCGGTATTTGCGAAATATTCAGCGTTTTTATGGTATTAATGGCTTCCAGTACTGTTTTTTCGCTGTCGATAGTCACAATCTCAGAGCTTTCTTTTTTGCGGATAATATCGCGAGCAGTCAGTTTCTCGTCTTTCAAAAATCCGCGCTCGCGCAACCAGTCCTCATTGTACATTTTACCCAAGTAGCGGGTACCATGGTCAGGGAAGATGATGACTACCACGTCGCCTTCTTTAAAACGGTCTTTCATCTGCAAGGTACCTGCTACGGCAGAGCCGGTAGAGTTACCCGCAAAAATACCTTCCTGCATGGCAATCTGCCTGGTCATTAAAGCGGCATCCTTATCGGTTACCTTCTCAAAATGGTCAATCAGGCTAAAATCTACGTTTTGCGGTAAAAAGTCTTCGCCTATACCCTCGGTAATGTAAGGGTAAATCTCGTTTTTATCGAAGATGCCGGTTTCTTTATATTTTTTAAATACCGAGCCGTAAGTGTCAATACCTAAAACCTGGATGTCAGGGTTCTTTTCTTTCAAAAAACGAGCAGTGCCCGATATCGTGCCACCGGTACCTACACCTACCACCAGGTGGGTGATTTTACCTTCGGTCTGCTCCCAAATTTCTGGTCCAGTTTGTTCATAATGCGCCTGTGCATTCGATAAATTATCGTACTGATTAGGTTTCCAGGAGTTGGGCACTTCTTTTTCTAACCGCGACGATACGGAGTAATACGACCGGGGGTCCTCAGGCTCTACGTTGGTAGGGCAAACAATAACCTCTGCTCCAAATGCACGCAGGGCATCAAATTTTTCTTTGGATTGCTTATCGGTGCTGGTAAATATACATTTATAACCTTTAATAACCGCAGCAATGGCCAGGCCCATGCCTGTATTGCCCGACGTGCCTTCAATAATAGTTCCGCCTGGTTTTAGCCGGCCGTCTTTTTCGGCATCTTCTATCATTTTAAGCGCCATACGGTCTTTGATAGAATTGCCGGGGTTGGTAGTTTCTATTTTAGCCAGCACGGTGGCTTTAATATCTTTGGTTATCCGGTTCAGTTTAACCATTGGGGTGTTGCCAATAGTTTCCAGTATGTTATTACTCCACATAATTAGTAGACAAAAGTGAGAATATTAAATGAATAACAAATGCATTAGTTGCACAAATGATGCAGTAATGATTAAAATAAACGCCTGTCCAGACCTGATTTCTTGATTTGCGCCAACGGCATATCATTTAATAGGCTATGTGGTTTTAAACAAAAAAAGCATGGTGTTTAGCAAAACTGCCACACACCATGCTTTTACTAAAAAGGAGAAAAGTATTAAAAATCGAATTTTACAAAAAACCTTACCCCTAATTTAGATACATCCGGATTATCCAGGTAAGTGAAACGTTTCACTAAATCTACCCTCAGTATTTTAAAAATGTTGGATATACCTACGCTTCCTTCTAAATAAGGTTTGCCGTTAAGGGTATAAGTAAGCGGTATACCGGCACCGTCAACCGGGAAAGCTGGCAAATCAGGGTGAAGCGACGGATTATTTTCGTTTCGTAAACCGCCCCAAAGGCCTTTAAAATCAACCACCTCACGCCATTTTAATTCTTTAAGTAATGGTATCTTGTTAAAAAAGAAACCGTTAAAGTTGTGGTCAATATTAAAACTGGCGTAATGGTCGCTCACAAACTCTAAGAAGTTCATTAAGTTGTATGATTGAAACTGAAACGCGTAGCTTTGGTTGGCCCTGTGTATGTAAGATAATGCGAATGGCACTTTACCAAACAAATTACCCCCTTCGGCCGAAAAATCGGTATAGCCTAACTGCGACAAGTAAAAGCGCTTGGTAATATTGGCAGTGATGTTTTGGTAATTGTAATCGCCGCCTAACAGGCCTTTGACGCCCTGGCTATAGCGCAAAGTAAAAACCGGGTATTTGTCGGGGATAGGGGTACGGTACAATTTACCCTGGTAAAACTTTTCCTGAGGGGCATAGCGAAACTCTGCTGATAGCTCGGTGGTGCGAATTGCGTTGATGTTATTAGGCTGACCGTTAACCGTATTGATAAAATACAATGAACCGGCGGCACTTTGATCCCATTTTTTTAGTCCCAGTGCGTACGAAAAATGATTTTGGAACTCGTGCATGTAATCGAGCCTAAAGATATCATTGTACAACCATTTGTCGTTCAGGCCGCGTTTAAATGATAGCAGGAAACTGCTCTCCTGCACAAACTGTAATTCCTGACCCGGAATTTTAGTGTCGTGCTGAAAGCTGGCGCGGATGTAATGCTGCGGAAAGCGATAAATAGATTTATTGTTAAAGGAGTAAGTACCACTCAAAAAATACTTCCATTTTTCGTCCTTAAAGCCATAGGCACCGTAAGTTTCAAAATAATAACGCTGACTGAGTGCTGTTGTAGTACGGCCGCCTAACCGTAGGCGGAAACCTTCTACCGGGTTAAAGCTGTAAAAAGTGTTTACCGGCCCCATCTCAAAAGGGCCAAAATTTTTATAACCTGCAATAAACAGCGTAAGTAAATCCATCGTGCGTTTAAACGAGGGGATGGTTTGCAGGCTGTCTATGTTTTTATAAACATCGCGCTGTGCCGTGGTAAGGGTATCTAATCGGTTAGATTGCCAGAATGCATCATTTTTTTCATCAGCTTTTGGCAGAGTGACCACCGAGGGGCCCTCATAGGCAGTGCTGGGTTGCGGATGGTTGATGACAAAGTTTTTAAGGGTTACCGTACGCTCGCCAAAAATACCGCCGCCTTTGTTTTTATTGATGCCGAAATCAATTTTAAGGTCGCTGTTGCTTAGATGGTAACGCCCATCGCTGCTTTTTTCAAAGCCCAGGGCTGCCTGCATCTGGCGTACAAAGTTTAAGTTGATGTTTTTGTTTACAGTGAGCACTGCATTTTCAACTGCATAATTGCCGTCCAGGGTAATGTAAATACGTCCCTCAAACAATAAATCGGTTGTGTTACGGGGGGTAAAGCTCAGTTCTACCAGTTTAGGGTTTTGATCTTTGATAGTATCAGTAATAAAAAACTTGTAAAAAGTAGGGGCGCCATCAGCAATCGGACTAAGGATTTGGTTGCTTAGCATCGAAATATTGTTATCATAAATATCAATATCCTGGTACATGCGGTTAAAGTAAGTGCTCAGCCCCTGGTTGTCTACAAAGTTTTCATCGTACTTTACCTGCTTATCAGCCGTAATAATTTGTTTGTGTGTATTAGGGCTTTTGCGATAATAGTTGTCCGACAGTTTTTCCTCCATGTACATAGGCAACAGGTTTTTACCACCAATGGCTGATGAGTCCTGCTCTTGAAACATAAACTGGTAATTCTTAAAAATTTTGCGGTTCTTGAATTTCTCCGAAAGGTTGCTGAGCGAAAAGAACATCTTTTCGTATTGTTGATACTGCGTGTAATTGTAACTATCGGTTCGGTTTTGATTTTTGTGCGCAATCACCTGGCGTATCAGCTCAACGGCCGGGTTATTTTTATTGCTGTATTTCTTCTTTTTACCTGCCTTTACCACAACAGTCTGTAGCTGCCGGGTATCGCTGGTTAAGTTAATGTCTACTGTTTGCTCGCGGCCTGCAATAATATTTTTAACAACTGTAATATAGCCCAGGTAGGTTACCCTGATTTGGGTATATGTACCGTTAATGGTAATGCTGTATTTACCATCATCGTCGGTACGTACACCCTGTGTGCTGCCCACAACACCTATGGTTACATAAGGCAGTACAGTTTTGGTCCTGGCTTCGCGCACAGTGCCTTTTACTACCGTGTTTTGTGCAAAAGCCAGGGTTGAAATGGCCATGCAAAAAATCAGCAGAAAATATTTGTTTAATTTACTAATGTTCATGATTATGAGAGAGTTCGGAGCTGAATGATAGTGCCGTCAAATATAAGTTGGTGACGAGGATGGTTTAAGGTCAAACCATATTTATGATATTACATTGACGGTAAGCTATGGTAACCATTATGCAACTGGATGATAAGTTGCACAATGGTTAAATTATTGCTTAAAACAGCTTTATTGTTTCCAACCGCCGCCCAAAGCCTGGTACAGGTTAACGATGGATTGCAGCTCCTGCAATCTGTCGTTTATACCGCTAAGCTGTGCAGCCAGCAGGCTTTGTTCTGATGTTAATACGTCGGTATAGTTGGTGGCCGAGCTGTAGCGCAAAAGCTCTTTAGTATAATCCACTGCTTTTTCTAAAGCCTTCAGCTGATTAGCCCGGGTGTTTTGTTTTTCGACGGCAGTTTGGTAAGCAAATAAAGCGTTCGAAACTTCGCCGCCTGCGTTCAATAATGATTGCTGGAAGGCGTAGTAGGCCTCTTGTTGCTGTGCTTGTGCTATCCTTAAGCGCGATTTGTTTAAGCCTTTGTTAAAGATAGGCTGCGTTAACCCACCAACAATATTGTAAAAAATTGAATTATCAAACAGGTTCCTGATCCGAAGTGAAGACACACCACCCTGCGCAGTAATAGTTAATTGCGGATAAAAGTAGGTGCGCGCCACGTTGGTGTTTTCAAATGCACTACGGAAAGCCAGTTCGGACTGCTGTACATCGGGCCTGTTTTTAAGCAGTTGCGATGGTACGCCGGTCTGCAGGTTATGATATGGTTTTTGGTCGGCCAGCGAGCTGCGTTTAATGGCGCCTGGTCCTTGTGCCAATAGGATGCTCAGTGCATTCTCCGTTTCGCGAATGCTGCGTTTCAAATCCGGAATGGTAACCTCGGCAGCGTAACGGTTAGCTTCGCTCTGCACCACGGCAGCGCCTGTTACTATGGCACTTTCCTTCAATGCTTTCATCGTCTCCACGTCGCTTATCCGGTTTTTTAGCGTTTGCTCGGTAATGCGTAGTTGCTCATCCAAGGCCAGCAGGTTATAATAGTTGTTGGCAATGTTGGCAATCAGCTGTGTTTGTACGGCACGTTTGGCAGCATCACTTTGTAAGAGCACAGCCAGTGCCTGCCGCTTGGCGCTGCTTAGCTTGCCCCATATATCAGCTTCCCAGCTGGTATTGAGCGCAGCCTGATAGGTGGTAGTTTTGAGGTTAAACGTGTTGGCAAACTCGGGCGGAAAGTTTAAGCCTGCTGCAGATTGCTTAACCCTTGTTGCCGTTGCGCTCCCGCTCAGGCTTGGCAAAAATGCTGCCCGGCTTTGCTGCAGATTAGCTTGCGCTTCGTTAATACGCTGCACTGCAGTTTTTAAGTCCAGGTTTTCTTGTATGCCCCGGTTTATCAGGTTTTGCAATACGGTGTCGGTAAACAGTTGGTTAACCGGCAGGTTGGCAATAGTAGTGGTATCGGTAACGGTAGTATCGCGGTACAGGTTGCCTTTTACATCCAAACCCGGCTGCTGATACTTTTTAGTTACACACGAAGCAAATACCAGTGCTGCTGCCAGCACTGTGTAAATTTGCTTTTTATATCCTTTAATCATGTTGATGATTGGCTGAATAAGTTAATGAATGTTGATTAATGAACTTCGGAAAGGGTGGCTTCTTCAGTTTCGACTGGCTGTGGCTTGCCGCCAATGCGCTCCTGCAACGATTGGAACATGATGAACAGTACCGGTATTACAAATACACCGAATATGGTGCCAATCAGCATACCGCCAACCGCGCCCGTGCCGATTGACCGGTTACCCGCGGCACCTGCCCCCGATGCCAGCATTAGTGGTACCAGGCCTAAAATAAACGCAAACGAAGTCATCAGAATAGGACGCAAACGAGCTACTGCACCATCTATGGCAGCATTCACAATGCTTTCGCCTTCGCGGCGGCGGGCTACCGAGAATTCAACAATCAAAATCGCATTCTTGGCCAGCAAACCAATAAGCATAATCAGCGTAATTTGCAGGTAGATGTTGTTTTGAATCCCAAAAAAGAAAGCAAAAATGAATGCTCCTGCCAAACCGATAGGTAAGGACAGCAAAACGGCGAAAGGCAAAATATAACTTTCGTATTGCGCGCTCAGCAAGAAGTAAACAAACACCAGGCACAGCATAAAGATGAACATGGTTTGGCTGCCACCCGAAATCTCTTCGCGGGTTAAGCCCGAAAACTCATAACCAAAGCCGGCAGGCAGGGTTTTAGCCGCCACCTCGCGGATAGCCTTAATGGCATCACCCGAACTGTAGCCTGGTTTTGGTGCACCGGTAACCGAAATAGAGGTAAACAAGTTAAAGCGGTTAATAGACTCCGGCCCGTAAACCCTTTTCAGGCTTACAAATTCTGATATCGGGGCCATTACGCCATCATTAGTGCGTACATAAATACCATTCAAACTTTCGGGCGTACCGCGGTAGGGCGCTGCAGCCTGAATCATTACCCGGTACTGTTTGCCAAACTGGTTAAAGTTAGACGCATATAAACCACCATAATAGCCTTGCAGCGTTCCTAAAACAGAGCTTACCGATACGTTGGCATCCTTACATTTCGGTACATTTACATCAACCTGAAACTGCGGGAAGTTGGTATTGAAAAAGGTAGTAGCGTACTGTATTTCGGGGCGCTGACTTAATGCCGCTAAAAACTTGCCGTTAACCTGAGCAAAGTTGTTAATGTCGCTGCCGGTTTTATCCTGCACCTGAAACTCAAAGCCACTACTGTTACCAAAGCCCTGCAATGCAGGAGGCACGATAAACAGAATACGGGCACTTTTGATGCCGGCCGTCATACCAAATAGTTTACCAGTTACGGCATCAACAGTATGTTCGGCACCCTCGCGCTTATCCCATGGTTTTAATTTAATAAATACCACACCATAAGAACCGCCGGCACCGCTCAAAATACCCTGGCCGGCAATGCGGGTAGCCGATTCTACCTCGGGCATTTTTTGGATCATGTCGGCCACCTGGTTTACAACCTGGGTGGTACGCTCTAATGATGATGCCGGTGGTAAAGAGATATCACCGATAATAAAGCCCTGATCTTCGTTAGGTACGAAGGCGCTTGGTGTGGTTTTTAGTAAAAACCAGAACACCACGGCAAACACGGCAATACCGGCAATCGCTATCCATTTTTTTACGGCTAAAAAGCTAACCGAACGTTTGTATTTCTGGGTAAGCGAATCGAATGAGGTATTGAAAGCGGTATAAAAACGCTGTAACAAACCAGACTTGTGGTGCTCACCTTCCGGGTGCGGTTTTAGCAACAGCGCACACAGGGCAGGGCTCAAGGTTAACGCGTTAACGGCCGAAATTAAAATAGAGATAGCCAGCGTTAAACCAAACTGTTTGTAAAATACACCAGACGAACCAGTAATAAATGATACCGGAACAAATACCGCAGCCATAACCAAAGTAATAGAGATAATGGCACTGCTAATTTCGCTCATGGCATCGGTAGTTGCTTTGCGGGCAGATTTTACGCCATGGTCCAGTTTGGCATGCACGGCCTCTACCACCACAATGGCATCATCCACTACAATACCAATGGCCAGAACCAAAGCGAATAAGGTAAGCAGGTTAATGGTAAAGCCAAATAACTGCAAAAAGAAAAAGGTACCTATAATAGCCACCGGAACGGCAATAGCTGGTATAAGCGTTGAGCGGAAGTCTTGCAAAAAGACGAATACGACGATAAACACCAGAACAAAAGCCTCAACCAACGTGTGGATTACCTTTTCGATAGATACATCCAGAAACTCGTTGGCACTAAAGATAGGGACTACCTTGATGCCGGCCGGAAATGTTTTTGATGCTGCCTCAATGGTTTGCTCACACTGTGCAATCATCTCGTGTGCGTTTGATCCGGCAGTTTGGAATACGGCCACAGCTATTGACGGATTGCCATTGGTTTCGGTGTTGCTCGCATAGCTTAATGAGCCCAGCTCTACCTTGGCTATATCGCGAAGGCGCAAAATCTGTCCCTTGGTTGCCGAGCGTATAACGATGTTTTCGAACTCGGAAGGTGATTTTAAACGGCCTTTGTATTTTAAAACATATTGAAAAGACTGATCGCTGTTTTCACCGATTTTACCCGGAGCAGCTTCAATATTTTGCTCAGCAAGCGCGGCGTTTACGTCATCAGGAATTAAGCCATAGGTGGCCATTACATCCGGTTTTAACCAGATACGCATCGAGTAATCCTGCTGACCGAATACGCTGGCATCACCCACACCGTTTACCCGTTTCAGTTGCGGGAGCAGGTTGATGTTGGCATAGTTTTGCAAAAAAGTCTGGTCGTAAGATTTGTTGGTACTGGTCATGGCAAATACCATTACCATACTGCTTTGCTGTTTAGCGGTGGTTACACCTGCTTTAGTTACCTCGGCAGGTAACAGCGGTGTAGCTTTTGATACCCGGTTTTGCACGTTTACCGCTGCCAAATCGGGGTTGGTACCCAGTTTAAAGTAAACGGTAATTTTAGCACTACCGTCATTACTGGCAGTCGAGGTCATGTAGGTCATGTTCTCTACGCCGTTAATCTGTTCTTCGAGCGGAACAATAACGCTGTTCATTACCACATCGGCATTGGCGCCCTGGTAAGCGGCCGAAACCACTACCGTTGGCGGCGCAATTTCAGGATATTGGGAAATAGGCAGTGTGGTTAAGCCCAGTACACCCAATATAACAATGATAACTGATATTACGGTTGATAATACCGGTCGTTCAATAAATTTACGTAACATTATAAAGTGTTATGTTGAAAGCCTGCATTAAATGCCACGGCTGTAAATAGGATTAGTTTAAGTCTTTGTACACTGTGCCGTCGGCCTGCATGTCGGGCTTAACCGGAGTGCCATCCTGTAAGTTAGAAGTGCCTTCGAGTATCACGGTATCACCGTCTTTCAGTCCGCTGGTTACCACATAATACTGCCCGGTGGCCAAGTCCATAATTTGTATCTCGGTATTTTTTACTTTGCCGCTGCCATCAACCACAAATACAAAGCGTTTTCCCTGTAACTCATAAGTTGCCTTTTGTGGTATTACAATTACGTTTTGCAGGTTTTGCGGTATACGTACGGTAGCACTACCACCGCTGCGGATTAACCGCATCGGGTTAGGAAAGGTAGCCCTGAAACTGGCCGAACCGGTTTGGGTATTTATTAAACCGCTTATGGTTTCTACCCGTCCTTTTTCGGGGTAATCGCTGCCGTCAGATAGTAGTAATGATACCTGGGGTAGTTTTCCCAATTTAGCTTCGAGCGTGCGGCCTTCATAATGTCTCGAAAAATCGAGCAATTGCTTTTCATTCAGCGAAAAGTAAGCGTATATGTTGCCAATGTTAGAAACAGTAGTTAATGGCTGAGCCGTGTTGCTGTTTACCAGACTGCCTAATTTATAAGGAATAGTGCCTACTACCCCATTAACAGGGCTGGTTACGGTGGTGTAGCCTAAATTAGTGCGCGAATTGGCTAAGTTAGCTTTAGCTTGTTTTAGAGCGGCTTTGCGGGCTTGCAGCGTTAACTGTGCCGACTCTAATTCATAGTGGCTGATGATATCTTTTTCTACCAGCGGTTTGGTTTTGTTAACTTGCAGTTGGGCAGCATTAACATCGGCTTCGGCACTGCTTACGGCAGCTGCTGAGTTATTAACGTCCTGGGCATATTGTGGTGCACTAATGCGGAACAGCACCTGGCCTTTTTTTACTACCGAACCTTCATCTATATAAATATGGTCAATGTAACCATCGATTTTCGGACGGATTTCGATGTTTTGCTGACCTTGAAGGGTAGCAGGATAGTCGCTATTAAGGGTTGCATTACGGGGGGATACCTTGAAGACAGGATAGGCTTGTACTGGTGGCGGACCACCGGCTGCAGGCGCTCCGCCTGCCTGCTGTTTGCTATTGCCGCAAGCCGACAATAGCAACAGTGCAGAACTGATTACAGTTGCAGATAACAGTCTGGTTTTCATAAAAAGGGTGTTGTTAGAATATAAATACATGAGGGTTGTTGAGCAGTTGATAATATAGTTTGACAATTTTGTCAATTTTTGAGCAAAAAAAATCTACTTTAAAATCATGTCGCAAATCAGCTTTTTGCGTTCATTGATAACATCTTTGAACTCATCGTCCGATAAATTGAAGAATTGTTTATATAACGGAGCGGTAATAAGTGGATACATCATTAACGAGAACAGGTTCATCATAAAGTGTATAGGGTTCATCCGGGTAAGATTACCATTGTCCATCTCTGTTTCTATCTGTTTCAAAAAAGTATTCACTTTGGTGTTTTTTTCTTCAAAACATATTTGCGGGCCTACCGAGTTAATTTGGGTAATCAGGAAAACCTCCTGGTAGGGGTAGCGCATAGTTTGGTCTAAAAAAACATCAATCATATGCTCCACTTTTTTCTTAAACGGCAGGTCGGAGTTCATTACACTTTCCAGGCGGCCATTAGTTTCTTGCATTGCATCTTTAAATACCTGCTCTACAAGCTGGTCTTTTGAGCGGAAATAATAATGTAGTAAAGTACGGCTTACTCCGGCGGCATCTGCTATGTCTTGCGTAGTTGAATGAAGTTTGCCCTCCACAAAATACACACGCTTGGCAGTGTCTATTATTAGCTTTTCAGTGCTGTTATCCTTGATTCCCATAGATTTTACAAAAATGTCAAACATTTTTGATAAAACAGTCTATTGAGCATTTGATTGTTTGTTTAAGGCTGAAATATGAATATTTGGTGACTTTTTGGTAAGAGGTAAAATATGTCTGCATCCCAACTCAATTTAATATCTGAGTTGAATTCGTAGCGAAATACAAACCATTTATTCCTGATAGTGTTAATCAATCAAAAATCTACTACTATGAATAATTTTTTTAGAGCACTTATTGCCGGTTACGGAGCAAAAAAATTGGGCGGCGGTTGCCTCTCTACCATTGTCATATTTATTGTTATTTATACCTTGTTAGGTAAGTGTAACAATTCACCTCGTGCTGCAATGCGCCCGCAAAATGTTAAAGGTGTTAATACCCATAGTATGGTTTATGTGCCCGTTCAAAAGCTTAACCGTTAAGCTACCGTTAAATTTATACGCATAGGCTAAAGCAAATTTCGCTTTAAAATATTTAAGCCGGAGTATGATGAATGACCGTTCATTTATCATACTCCGGCTTATTTGTGAGGTGGTTTTTAATTTTTCAACTTTTCTAAGATGTGCCTTCTCTTTTAAAGTGACGCTTTATTTTACATCAAATTTCGGACGTGGCCATTTCTGAAAATTATTGAGTTGATAAAATAAGGCAATTAGGTTAATTTGTGGCTTCTTAAAATCAAGTTATCACGTTAAGCCCATTGCAGCCGGCCTAAGTGTAAAGTACTTGGTTTCTATCGTCTCCGTTTAAATGGAGATGATTAATCATCAATACATAGTCAATGAGTAAAGTTTTTACAATAACAGAAGGCTTAGAAAACCTGGGTGCTCTGCGCACAGGCGGGCAAGGCTCGGTATATAAGGGTAAAAGGCAGGGTACGCTGTATTCGGCCATTAAACTGCTGCCTACACCCATCATGAACGAAAGTGAGGACGACCGCGGCTACCGTAATTATCAGAGTGAGGTTGCTAAACTGCAAAAGGTTAACGAGCAGCCCAACCCTCATGTAGTTAAAATTCGCAGTTTTGGGCTTACCGATAGCGGCTCGTTTCCGTTCATCGAGATGGAGTACATTGAAGGGCCTGACCTCAGCGAGTTGCTGCAGCCACCGCATGACCCCGTTTTTAGTTTAAAAGAACTGATAAAGGTAGCCGACCAGTTAGCCGATGCTTTAGCGCATTGTCATAAAGTAGGCGTTAAACACGGCGACATCAAGAGCAATAACGTTAAGTATAATATAAATACGGGTAACTATGTGCTGTTAGATTTCGGTCTGGCCATTTTAACTGATGAGCAGCGGCGCAGCTCGGTAAGGCATGCAGGGGCTATTGAGTTTATGGCACCCGAGCAGCACGAGGGCGGGCAGATGCTGCCTCAAACAGATGTGTACAGTTATGGCGTAATTTTGTATGAGCTATTAGCTGGTGAGGTTCCCTTTACCCTAAGTGGTAACAGCGAAACGGGCAGAAACGCGGTAATGTTATCGCATTTAGAGCAAGCCATACCCGACCCCATCGCAAAACGGGAACAAAAGCTACCGGCTGAGTGGAGTGCCGAAAAGCGCCGGCAGGAAATGCAGGTACCACACTGGCTGCTGCAACTGATTGCCAAATGTTTGGAGAAAAATCCGGATAACAGGTATCGTGATGGGCTTGAACTACAACAAGCTATCACCGAAGGCAGCTTGATGGCCAACGCACCCTATCTTACTACACCGCAGCCACAAAGCATGCCTGATGTAGGCACTGCCCTGCAAGACGAGAACCAGCGTTTGCAAAACCAGATTTTAGCCTTACAACAGCAGTTGGATGAAGCACCTCAGGCGGAGCAGGAAGATGATGAATCGAATGTGACAATGTCTAAGCCACTGTTTTTTTTGTTTGTGTTTTTATTGGTGGTGTTTATGGGCTTTTCGGTTTACTCGGCGTTTTTTAAACGTGAGCCTATGCCTGCGGCTACTGAGCAGGGAGGTACTACCGATACTACCCAAATAAAAACAGATACCGGCGCAGTTAGTGAGCCAAAAACTTACAATCCGGATAGTATAAGTGATGCTGTAATGCGAAAGCGCAGGAGAGACTCAATTATACAAAGTAGTATTGACAGTGTAAGACGTGCTACGCAGAAAGCCCTGGAAGAAAAACAAAAAGACAGCGCTGATGTGCAAACCGACACCACACAAAGCCAGGAAGAGTAATTTTAACAAAACTGATTTAACAGAATTTATTGTAGGCAATTATTAAAGCGCCGGCAAACATCTGCGCAGATTTGCCTGTTTTGCTACCTCATAATTGCCAAGCACTGTAACTTACTTTTATGGAAACCAAACCTAATTTTTGGCAACGTTTAGGCATACAAGATTGGTTTTTAACCAACGAGAGCCAGCCTGTTGCTAACGTAACTCCGGCACTTACTCCCGAAGTGATTTATAAATATATTGTCGAGAAATTTCAGGAGTCTATCAACGAATTGTCGTTTGCCGGGCGGGTGGTATTTTATCACGAATTTATTATCAGCTTTAATGCTGATGACTACCGCGAGTTTAACGACAACAAACAAGGCATTATTGGCTTGATTGTGCAGGAATGCGTTAAAAAGTTTTATGAGATATTAAAGGGCTACCGCGAGGCCGGAAAAACCGTAGAGCCTTCGGGTTCAAAATGGGTGTTCCGGGTAGTTACCCATCCCGACTATGCCCGCGGCGATAAAGGCTTTATCGGTAAATTACTGCCGGATAGCAGTGCGCCGCAAAAAAAGGAAGAAAATCTGCGTGTTACCTTCATCCCGAGGCAAACCGGTATTGCGCAAACTTTTGACGTGAACCAGGAAGTGCTGAGCGGCTTTACTTACTACAGTGATGGTTATTTCGAAATACCATACGAGGAGCAACTGGAATATGACGCTCAGGAGGTAAATGATAGTAAGCCCGGTCAGGCCGTTATTGCCCGCCTGGAAACCATCATCCCCGATAAACAGTTTGCCGGCAAAAAGGTAGAGTACCTGATGAAGAGCGAGGAAATCATTATAACCGGTAAAGAAGAAACCCGCGAGGGAGACGAGATATTTAAAATCCCGTCGGATTGGGTGAGCGTGCCGCACCTGCATATCCGCTACAATAAGGCCGACGGCAAGTTTTACCTGGCCTCTTTTGGCGAGATGACCACCCTGAATGAAAACCTCGTACAGCATAGCGATATTAATGCGCCGGTTTGGGTGGAACTGCCGGTTAACTCGCGCATGCTGCTCAACGGCATTATTGGTTTAAACCTTTTTAAAGGATAACGGTATGTCGCAAATATTATCGGTAGGCTTGTTAGTATTGATTGTGGCCTTATTGGGCACACATTTTTTTGACATTAAAAACTCGGGAAAGCGCAATGGCTGAAAACTATTTTGGATTAACCGATACCGGCAGGGTGCGGGATAATAACGAAGATACCTTTATTGCCCAACAAACCCCCGGCGGTTTAATTGTAGCCTGCGTAATTGATGGCGTTGGCGGCTATCACGGCGGCGAAGTGGCTGCCGAAATTGCCCGGCAGGAAGTGGTTGCCCAACTCAATCGGACTCAAGGTGATATTATTACGGGTATGACCGCGGCGTTTAAACAAGCCAGCAAAAACATCTACCAGCGCCGTAAAGAAGAAAAAGAACTGGAAAGCATGGCCTGTGTTGCTACCCTGGCCGTGGTAGACATCACCTCTAATCAATTTTATTATGCCCACGTAGGCGATACGCGCTTATACTTGCTGCGCGATGGCTCATTGGTAAAGATTACCAAGGACCATTCTTTTGTAGGTTTTCTGGAAGATTCGGGCCGGTTGACAGAAAGTGCCGCCATGAATCATCCTAAACGGAACGAAATAAATAAAGCCTTAGGCTTTGACACCGCCATTGCCACCGACGAAAGCTATATCGAGACGGGTCAGTCGCCTTTTTTGCCCGGCGATGCCTTGCTGTTATGCAGTGACGGCCTGACCGATTTGGTAGACAAGGAAGTAATGACGCGAATTGTAACGCAACCGGTTACGCTCGAGCAAAAAGCCGCTCAGCTTATAGATGCAGCTAACCGCGCCGGAGGTAAAGACAATATTACGGTAGTACTCGTACAAAACGATAAAACATCACAAAAAACCGTAGCCCGGATGCCTGCAAGCCCGGTTAAAAAAAAGGAGACGGTAAATAAGCCTGATACCATCATTAGCAGAACAAACGAAACTGTTACTACACCGCAGCAAGCCCCTGCCGTCGCAGATAAAAAAAGCAGTAGCTGGGGACTTGTTTTTGGTTTGCTTAGCTTAATCTTTTTGGGTACTACGGTTTGGTTTTATATGCAGTTGAATGCTAAATCAAATCAGCAAGCAACACCGTCTGATACTGCCGCAGCCAAACAACCCGGTGCCATGCAAGTCAAGCTGCAAAATGCCATTAATGCTGTTAAAGGAGATACGCTTACCTTGTCCGACACGACTTACAAAGCGCCCATCCTCATCAGCGATAGCCTGGTGATTGATAAAGATACCTTGTTCATTAAAACCAAAGGTAATATCCGTTTGCAGCGCGATTCTGTTTATGCAGGTCCAGGCCTGATATTGGGTGGGGCATGTAAATATTTAGTGATTGAAGGTTTG
Organism: Mucilaginibacter sp. CSA2-8R; assembly: GCF_038806765.1. NCBI lineage: Bacteria > Pseudomonadati > Bacteroidota > Sphingobacteriia > Sphingobacteriales > Sphingobacteriaceae > Mucilaginibacter > Mucilaginibacter sp. CSA2-8R. Next base: position 1,059,132 of record NZ_CP152389.1, read on the forward strand.
CAAATGCAGGATTTCAACACAGGTATAGCTTTGCAAAACACGTCCTTAGAATTAAGGGGAGTTCAGTTTATTAATTGTAAACAGCCGGTGAATGCATCTTATCTTTTTAATAATGACAAGCGTATTACTGCCAAAATTGGGCGCGTTAGCTACCGGGCCGATTCTATAATTACTGTAAAGCCTAATGGAAACAAATAAAATAGAGGCAACGGGCAGGGGTAAGGAGCGTATTTTTTTACTGCTCATTACTGTTTTATTAGGCTTGCTTTTTTACCGCCTGTATACGGTATTGCAATTGCGCTTTGCTGATGTTGACCAACGCCTTAGCGATGGCACGATGGTCAACATCAATGCAAAAAATCCGGCTGCAAATTTCAAAGATTTATTAACTAAGGGATATTATTTTGATGACAAACGCGACATCAATTTAATCGAATCGGTGGTGGCGCAGGGCATCAGTACCGGCGAAAAAATTGATAATATAGGCGAGCTCAACAAGCGTAAATATTATTTGAATGCCGATGATGCTTTTGCCAACGGCGGCACTTCGTTTAAAAAGCGCGTTGCAGCGTCCCGCTCTTTATTGGGTTATACCGGGGCCGATTCTGTTCGTTTTAAACAGGAACGACGCAATCCGCCTGAGTTGCCTTCGGAGGTAGATTTAGCCATGGGCCAATACAGCATCGAGGGTAAGATTGTCAACAAAGAGCAGCCGGTAGGTGGCGTGCTGGTGCGCTTGGAAATGATTTTGCCGCAAGACAGTATTGTGAACGATGAGGTAGGCGAAGACATTAAAACCACCACCGAAACCAGTCGTACATTTACTAAACAATATATCCCCGACAGTGCAGGCAAGCGTCATTTGCAAGCTTTAACAGCTTACGCACGCACCAATGCCGACGGCGAAATTGAGTTTAAAAACCTGCCAACAGAAAAGGCATTCCGGTTGCTGCCTTTGCAGCCCGGTTACCAGTTTGGTACTTCGCAGGGTGTGCAAAGCCTGGACGGTAATGAAAAGTTCATCTTTCATCAGCAACCCCATACCATTAGGCTGCTTTCAACCCGCGATTTTAATATTCTTAAAAAAGAAAAATCGCTGATTGTACGTACCCCACAAGAGTTTAACCGCTGGTTTTTCATCATCGCCGGATGTTTTGTGATGGCTTTCCTGCTCATTCACCTGGTACTGTCAGCAAAATTCAGTAATGCCGACCAGTTGATTTTGCCGGTAATTATGACGCTGACTGGTCTTTCATTCCTTACACTGCTAAGTTTGCAGGACCCTTTGCGTGACCGTTTTTTGGCTAAAGATACTTTGGTCTACCTGGGCATCGGTACTGCCGTAACCATAGCTATGCTAACGCTAAACTTGCGCCGCTTTACTACCGACTCGGGTTTATACCGCTTATTTGTATTTAAAGGTACGCCAAGCGCAGGCAACGGCTGGCCGTGGGCGGTAATGGCCGCAGGTTTACTGGCTTTAACCATTTTGTTTGGTACAGGCCCCGAGGGTAGCGGTGTTAAAGTGAACTTATTTGGCTTTCAGCCGAGTGAGATTGTTAAATACCTGGTGATATTTTTTCTGGCTGGTTTTTTTGCTGCTAACGAGAAACTTATAAGCGAGTATACCACCTGGACCAAGCGCTGGTCTTTCTTCTACTTCGCGCTTATAGCCATATTGGTTACGTTGATGCTGTTTTTGCTCTTGGGCGATTTAGGCCCGGCCATGGTGGTTTGCTTTACGTTTATTACGCTGTTCTCGTTCTCGCGCGGCGATTTTGGCTTTATGGCTTTGGCTGTCATTATTTATGTATTAGCCTCGTGGCTGTTAAAAAACGTATGGCTCTCAGCACTGGCAACAGCAGCCGTAATGGCCTTGTTAATGCTTTTCCAAAGGCGCCAGTTGAGCGAGTCGGCCGTGATGGTGCTGATTATTATGGCGGCTTTCCTCACCATCGACCAAATACCTTACCTGGATAAAGTTTTCCCCGGCCCTGTTCAGCGTTTAATTGATCGTAAAGCCATCTGGCAGGATGCCTGGAACAACGAAGTTTACGGCGGCGACCAGGTGGCTAACGGTTTGTGGGCTATGTCGAGCGGCGGTGTTTCCGGCCAGGGTATAGGCGAAGGCTTCGCCAAAACCATCCCTGAGGCTCATACCGACATGATATTGCCCTCTATGGGCGAGGAGTTCGGCTGGACGGGTATTGTCTGCATATTTATCTTGTTTTTGATTTATTTGCACAGGGCTATTTTAATAGGCCGCCGAACGGGAACGCCCTTCCTGTTTTATTTATGTGCCGGCATAGGCGTATCTACCTTTGTGCAATTTTTGCTGATTGCCGGTGGCTCAACCGGGGCCTTACCTTTATCCGGTGTATCACTGCCTTTCCAAAGCTATGGAGGCTCGTCTTTAGTGGCTAATATGCTGGCATCGGGCTTTTTACTGTCTGCATCAATGGTGCGGGGTACGCCGGTGCAAATGACCTATATCTCCAAACAGCAAGACCGTAACCTAGTGCCTGCATTATTAGCGGCTTGTATGGGTATCATACTGCTTACCGTAAATGTGTCGCGCTACTTATTTGATAATAAAAAGTGGGTAGTACAGCCTGCCTTAGTGGCCGACAAAAGCGGTGCCCGTATGTTTAGCTATAACCCGCGCATCGCCATATTAATGAACCGGTTGCAAGCCGGTAATTTGTACGACCGTAACGGCGCTTTGCTGGCTACCAGCAAACCCGAAACCATCCGCAAACAACGGAGCAAACTAATAAGTGCTGGGGCCGGTAATTACAATTTAGACTCGGCCATGCATAAGCGGCTGGACCGCTATTACCCTTTTGAGGAGCAAACCTTTTTTTGGACGGGCGATGCAAATACCGGCGTTTTTAACGGCAGCAGCAACGGCTACTTTGCCGAATATGAACATGCTGCCGAACTGCGTGGTTTTGAACTGCCAACTACCCATTATAACGTAACGGCCAACCGCTACCGCGAAGACCGCTTTTTAGCGCGGGGCGTTAAAGAGATGGCGGTGGTGAAAAAAGATTACAAAGCATTGGCCACGTTGTTACTGGCGGGGATAAATAGTAAGCAAGTAGATGCATTTCGTAACCGAAACCGCAACGTGCAGTTAACTATTGATGCCAGCTTGCAAACCAGTATTCAGAAATCACTGGCTACCGACACATCATTGGCCGATAACCGGGTATCGGTGGTGGTAATGGAAGCGAATACCGGCGATGTACTGACCTCGGCCGTTTACCCCTTGCCGCCTGTGCGCGATTGGGAAAAACTTACCATGACCACAGCCGAGCAAAACCAGCTGGCTGGCTGGATGACTACCTCCGATTTGGGTTTTACTACGGCAACACAACCTGGCTCAACGGCCAAGGTGCTAACCGGCTTAGCGGCGTTTAATAAATTGGGTATGGCAGCTGCCGATGTAAAATACCCGGTTTATGCCCGCGAACGTATCCGTACCAAGGGTATCGAACCTGACGAAACCGGGATGATTAGTATGGAGCGGGCTATCGTTAAATCTAATAACGTATATTTCATCAAACTGGCTAACCAGCAACATCTGGAAAACCAGATGACGGATTTGTACCTAAAAACCGGTATGTTTTTACACGGCGTTGGTGGATACTACTACGGCCGGGGCACCGTTGATTCTGTTCAGCAGGATAAATGGCGTAAGCTCTGGACAAAAACCGAGTTTAACACCAAGCCCCGTTACGACCCTAACAACATACACCGTACACGGGCTAAAGGTATATCGGGTATGGCCTGGGGCCAGGGCGAATTAATTGCCACTCCGGCAGCCGTAGCCAGGCTGGTATCGGGCGTTGCCAACAATGGCGTATTGGTTAACAACCGTTACGTGTTAAAGGTTAGTGCAGATGCCCAGCCTGTTAAAGCCGGTATTAAGCTGGCCAATAAGCCGCAGTATGCCGATTTAATGCGAAGGTATATGATTGAGCAAAGTGCCCCCAAAGCTTATACGCTTGGTATTGCAGTAGCCGGTAAAACCGGAACGCCCGAACGTATCTGGAAAAAGCAACAGATTAACGATGGCTGGTACACCTTTTTTGCACCCAAGGCTAATGGCAGCGGCAATATGGTGGTTTGTATTCGCATAGAGGCTACCAAAGGGTCATCAGATGCAGTGAAGCTGGCGGGGCGGCATGTGGTACCTTTTTTGCTTCAAAAAGGGTATATTAAAAGTATTGTTCCACAAGCAACGGAGTAACCCAAGGAACGCGTAACGGGCTGCTTAAACCTTTTGCATTTATAACAGTATAAGTAAGAACCTATGTTTAATTTTTTTAAAAGCGGTGCAGACGAGCGACCCACTGATGTTAAAGGTGTGCGTTATGCCTTGCTGCAATTTATAAAACAAGAACTGCAAAAAGCAGAAGGTGGTGAAGGTGCCAACATTAAAGGGTTGTGCTTATACATCAACGCTAATGCCGCCGAGCAGCATATTTATGAAACTGCGGTTTATGCCGAGCAACCAGAAGAGTTAAGAGAAGAGATACAAAAGATAGCCGACGACTATGCATTGGCTTTGCCTGATAATTGGACGCTGGATTTGATTTATGAAGATGATGTACCCGACGAAGCCGTAAAGGCAACTAACGTAGATGCAGCTATTTTTATCAAAACCAGCCGTCACTTTATCAAGCAAACCACTACTGCCTATATAACGGTATTAAGCGGAGAAGCAGAAAAACCGGAGTATGTGATTACCTCCGAGAGTGGCAAGATAAATATTGGCCGGGATAAAAAGGCGCAGGCTGATGACGGTTTTTTTCGAACTAACCATATTGCGTTTCCGTCTGATAGCCAAAATCAGAGCAATCGTTATGTGAGCCGTCAGCATGCCCATATAGAGTGGAATAATGACAATTCTCATTTCATGCTTCACGCGGATGAAGGTGGTGTGCCGCCACGCAACAAAGTGAAGATTAAAGTGGCAGCTACCGAAGAGCTGGTAAAACTGCACTCTACCGAAATCGGTCACCCGTTAAATGAGGGCGACCAGATTATCATAGGCGAATCGGCCGTATTACAGTTTAGCAATAAACCGTCGGGAAATGAGTAAGGTATTTACAATAGCGGATGGATTAGAAAACCTGGGTGCTTTACGCACAGGTGGCCAGGGCTCGGTATACAAGGGCAAACGGCAGGGTACATTGTACTCGGCCATTAAACTGCTACCTACGCCGATCATCAGCGAAAGCGAAGACGACCGTGGCTATCGCAATTTCCAGAACGAGGTAACTAAGCTGCAAAAAGTTAACGAGCAGCCTAATCCGCATGTAGTCAAAATCCGCAGCTTCGGGCTTACTGACAGCGGCTCATTCCCTTTTATTGAGATGGAGTACATTGAGGGGCCGGATCTTTGTGAACTGTTGCAACCCCCTCACGACCCAATCTTCAGTTTAAAAGAATTGATTAAGGTAGCCAACCAGTTGGCCGATGCTCTGGCGCACTGCTACCGGGTAGGAGTAAAGCACGGCGATATTAAAAGCAATAACGTAAAGTACAACGTTCACACCGGTAATTATGTATTGCTGGACTTTGGTCTAGCCATTTTAACCGACGAGCAGCGGCGCAGTTCGGTAAGGCATGCTGGGGCTATCGAGTTTATGGCGCCAGAGCAGCACGAAGGAGAGATGCTGCCACAAACAGATGTATACAGTTATGGTGTTGTGTTGTACGAACTACTTACAGGCCAGGTGCCTTTTGTGTTGAATGGTAATGGCGAAACCGCCCGGAATGCGGTGATGTTGGCACACCTCGAGCAGGCAGTGCCCGATCCAATCACCCGGCGTATATTGCGGCTGCCTGCAGGTTGGGATGAGGATAAGCGTAAACAGGAGTTGGCAGTTCCGCAATGGCTCTTACAGGTAATTACCAGGTGCCTTGAAAAAGATCCAGCCCGCAGGTATGCAAACGGGATTGAACTTCAGCAAGCCCTTACCGAAGGCAGCCTGATGGCAGCTGAGTCTCATCATTTGCCTGCATCGGCACGCATAGATGCTACTGCCCTGCAGGAAGAAAATGAACGGTTGCAAGCAGAACTGCTGCAATACCGGCAAAAAGAAGAACAACATCAAAATCAACTATCTTCTCTGCAATCGGTAGCCCTGGAAGCAGGCGGCCGTTACAATCCCGAAAAGGGAATGTATGAATCTAACAAAGATATTGTACACCTGCCTAAGCGCTGGTTTGTAGGTCTGGCTGGCGTCGCTGCCTTGTTTATCGCGCTGTTTTCTTTCTCTTTTTTCTCCAAACCTAAAACGCCTGCGGGTACCGAAGCTGCAGCTGTAAAAGTGGACGAGAACTATAAATCGCCGTTTGTCTTTTTAAGCAAACGTTACCAGGATAGTGTGAAGGCAGTGTATACCAAACCTGCCGTTAAAATGGCTGCTTTTAAACCTGCCGAACAGCAGTTTGTACCGCCGGGTTGGGCCAAACATCATAAAAAGTTTAAAGGCAAGCATCGTAAAAGGTTTTTAGGTCTTTTTTAAGTTATAAAACGATAGCTTCTTAATGGTTAGGGTGTAGTTTTATCAGCAGTGAAATTAAAACCGTATTAACTGTTATTTAAAAATTAAACTAAAACTGCTATTTTGCAGAACTGCCAAGTAATTGGCATTTTACATCTATACCTAAGAACGTGTCCGAAACTTTTACCTTTTTAAAAGGCGGCGGCCTAATGGGCGAATTAATGCGCGCCAATAACTGGTCCGAAACATCTTTCGGCTCGCCTCAGACCTGGCCCGATAGCTTGCAATTGGCCGTGAGTATTGCTTTAAATTCGGGTTTCCCCATTGCTGTTTATTGGGGTGCTGACTTTTCTTTATTATATAACGATGCCTGGAGCACCATACCCGCACAAAAACATCCCTGGGCGTTAGGTAAACCTGGTGCGGTAGTATGGCCCGAAATATGGGAAGGGTTGAAAGATGAGTTTGAAAGTGTACTGCACGAAGGTGCATCTTACCGAAGGCCTGATGCCCTGCTGTTGATGAACCGCAACGGTTACACCGAAGAGTGTTATTTTGATTATACCCTTTCGCCGGTAATGTCTAAAGATGGTACCGTGGGTGGTGTGTTTAACGCCGTTATCGAGACTTCATACAAGTATATTCATGAGCGCCGCAATCAGTTACTGCTTCAGCTGATACACAGTGCTAATAAATCACAAACGGTAATTCAAGGCATTAGCAACGTAATGCAGATATTGGGCAATTCGCGCCTGGATATTGCTTTTGCTGCCTTATACTTAAGTGACGAACACCAAGTTACCCAGGTAAGCCTGAAAGCCCATAGCAATATTTTACTAGAGCACCTCACTGCTTTCCAGCAATTGTGTAGTGAGGTTGCTATCGGAGGCAAGTCAATCTTTGTTGAACAATTGAACGATTATTTGCCAGCACCGGTTGATAGCTTATGGCCTGAGCCTGTACAAGAAGCTTTAATTGTGCCCGTTAGTAATGATAATGCCCGTTTAAAAGGCTGCCTGGTATTAGGGGCTTCGCCCCGTAAACGCATTGATGCAGATTACCGGCAGTTTTTAGAGACTACCGGAATGCATGTAGGGACTTTATTAAATAATGCTCACGCGCACGAAATGGGCGAGTCGTACCAGCGCGAACAGGCTCTAAACGAGGAACTGGGCGCAGCTAATGAGGAGCTTTCGGCAGCTAACGAAGAATTGGCCGCAATTAACGGAGAACTGCAGCAGACTCAGCAGCGCTTAAGCAGTCTGAATGCTCACCTGGAAGAACGTATTGAGAGCCGGACATTTGAACTGGCGGCAACTAACGAAGAGCTGTCATCGACTAATGAAGAGTTGCTAACCATTAACGAAGAACTTTACGCAACTAAGCACGACCTCGAAAAAACGATAAAAGAACTGGCTGCCAGCCAGGACCAGTTCACGTTTTTACTAAATGCCATACCGCAACAGGTGTGGACCGCAAAACCTGATGGTAAGCTCAACTACGTGAACCAGACGGTAAGTAAAGATTTTGGCTACATGCCAAGCGAGGTAGTTAACCACGGTTGGCAAAAACTTATTCATCCTGATGATTTGCCGGGCTGTTTGAGGGCATGGCACAAAGCGTTGGCCTCGGGCAATGAGTATGTGACTGAATTTAGGTTGCGTATGCACAACGGCGAATACCGGTGGTACTTGAGCCGGGCCGTGCCATTGATTGAAGAAGGGGCCATTAAAATGTGGCTGGGTACTAATACGGATATTGATTTGCAGAAGAGCAATGAGCATAAAAAAGATGAGTTTTTATCTATTGCAAGCCATGAGCTAAAAACGCCGCTTACCAGTATCAAGGCGTTTAACCAGTTAATGAGCAGGGCAAAAGACAGCGAAAAGCTTCACGGCTTTATCAAAAAATCTGCTGAGCATATATCCCGTTTAGAAAAACTGATTAACGATTTGTTAGATGTAACTCGCATTAACGCCGGCAAAATGGACTACAATATGGCGCCGTTTAACATGGCCGAGTTGATCATGAGCAGCGTTGAGGCAGTACAGCTTACAGCGCCGGATTATGAAATTATCATCCGCGAAAATGCCAACGTTACTTATACCGGCGATTATTTTAGGCTGGAGCAGGTGGTGCATAATTTTTTAACCAATGCCGTTAAGTATTCTCCCGATAATAAAACCGTAATCGTAGACGCTGTGGTTGAGGATGACAGCGTAATAGTTTCGGTAGAGGATTTTGGTATTGGTATAGCGCAAGACCATCTTGATAAACTATTCGACCGCTATTACCGGGTAGATAATACTGCCATGCGTTTTGAGGGCTTGGGCTTGGGGTTATTTATCTCGTCCGAAATTTTAAAGCGGCACCAGGGCACTTTCTGGATTGAAAGCAAACAAGGCAATGGCTCTACGTTTTATTTTAGGCTGCCGTTGGTACAAAAGGATGAGCGCCGGGAGTTGATGATGGCCGATAATTTTTATCAGGATAACAACATTACGTTGCAATACAGTGCAGTGCATAACTACGTAGCGGCCGATTGGACAGGTTTCCAAACGGTAGATACGGTGAAAAACGGCTGTATGCAGATGCTGAGCTTAGTTAAAGCAAATGGTGCAACCCAAATACTTAATGACAATACCCATGTACAAGGCACTTGGTCTGAAGCCTCTGATTGGGTAGGGCAGGAGTTTTTTCCGATGCTCGAAGATGCTGGTGTTAAACATGTAGCGTGGATTTTTTCGCCTAGCATATTCAGCCAGCTATCTGCTCAAAAAAGTGTTGATGTTAAGCAGGGTAATGTAGTAGCCCAGTTTTTTACCACTCGTGCCGAGGCCGAACAATGGCTTAATAACAAAGACTAATCATTGTTATCAGAGCATCTGCATAAACACATGCCCTGATAGTTTTAACTGTTGCTATTGGTACGGGCAATGGGTAGGCTAAAGTAAAACGTACTGCCTTCGCCCAGGGCACTCTCTACCCAGATGCGGCCTTGTTGCGCCTCGATAAAATCTTTGGAGATAGCCAGCCCTAAGCCCGATCCCGACTTATTTTGCCCGTCTGTTGGTACCTGAAAGTAGCGGTCGAACAGACGCTTTTTGTACTGCTCGTCAATACCTTTTCCAGAGTCGGTTACCGAAAATATCATTTGGTTACTTTCAGCATTCAGCCTGATGATAATTTTAGATTTTTCGGCACTGTAACGCAGCGCGTTCGATAAAAAATTAATCAGCACCCAGGCAGTTTTTTCAACATCGGCCTGTACTTGCGGCAGGTCATCGCTTTTTACTACCTCTAACTGCACGCTTTTTTGCTCGGCCTGAAATTTTACCGAATTGATCGCGTAATCAAGTATTTGCTCGGGAGCTACAGGTATAAAGTTTAGTTGGATGTTTCCGGTTTCTACCTGCGAAAGCTCGAGCAACTCACTGGTGATTTTTAACAACCGCGAGGTATCATCGGCTATGTGTTCAACCAGTTGCTGCTGTTCGGCGTTCATGCTGCCAATGCGCGAATCGTTAAGTAGCTTGAGACTCATCTTGATGGAAGAAATCGGGGTTTTAAGCTCGTGAGAGATCGTGGCGATGAAGTTGGTTTTAGCCTCGTCGCGCTCTTTAAATTCGGTAACGTTACGAAGCAGGTAAACCTTACCGGCAGATTTACTGGCAATTTTAATAGCTTCAGTTTGCTCACCCAGATTAGGTACATAAATATCGCGGCTTTGCAACTGGAAGTACGATTCCTGCCCATCCAACACAATTTTCAGCAGTTTAACAGCTGCCGTGTTGCTCAGAATAGAACGGAACAAATCATTATTTTTCTCTAGCTCTGCAGTGTTTTGGCCAACTACTTTGCCGTCGGTCAGGTTGAGGACTTTACGGGCAGCGCTGTTGATAAATAGTATCTCGTGGTTTTCATTCACCCCTACAATGGCATCCTGCATTTGCTCAATAATGGTTTCGATACGGCGTTTTTCGGAAAGGATGGTTGCCACGTTGCTGTTTTCCCACTCGTTAAGGCGTATGGCCATATTGTTAAAGGCGTTGGCTACTTCACCAAACTCATCACCCTCGTCAAAATGTAAACGCTTCCGATAGTTTTTCTCGCTGATTTCGCGGATACCTTCCAACAGCGACCTAAGGGGGTTGGCAATAAAGCCCGGAAAGTTTACGCTAAAGCTAAACAGTACTAAAAAGGTAAACGCACCGGCCAGTCCCATAATAATGCCGGCCTGGTTTACAGATGCTCTTGCCGCATCATTTTTACGCACAATGGCCTGCATATTTAAAGCCTCAATGTTGCGCAAATGAGCGCGGGCCTGCCGTTCGGTAGCCTGCTGCTCGGCCAGGGAGCCTTGCCCCAGGCTTAATTTTTTAAAAGATTTCCGCAAAGCGGCTACGGCTTCACCCTCACCTTTCTCGGTGATGTTGTGCTCTTCTTTCACCAGCTGCACGTCAAACAGGTGTGCTGCCTGCTGATTAAGCGGCAGCGGTGTTTCATCAAGCAGGGTCCGCATCTCGCGGGTATAGCTCAAGGTTTCGTAATTATCCTTCAGGATGATTTTTGCGTTGTTGGATATCTGCTGGATGTAATAGATAGAAAGCGCACCAAAAAGCAGCACGATAGTGAACAGGAAGCCGAAGCCGAGCCAAAGTTTAGTTTTTATTTTCATGATAATATCACTAAATCTGTTTCTGTAGTAGATAAGTTTTTGAGCAGTTCGTTAAAAATGGCAGTTTGTAAAATAACCTGAAATAAGCTTAAGTGTGGTTTGCCTATACAAATGGTAGTTACCTCGCGCTCTTGCGCCAGTTTGATGATGGTTTGGGTAATCTGGTCGCTTTTAAGTTTAACTACCTCGGCACCCAGTTCGGTAGCCAGTTTAAAATTATTAATCAGGTGCCGCTGTTTATCCAACTTTATTTTGTCCAGGCTCTCATTGCTGCTTTGCACATATAATACAATCCACGGCGAGCGGTAGTAAGAGGCTAGTCGTGCCGTTTTCCGGATAACTGTTTTAGCTGTGGTAGCGTTTGAGGATATACAGGCTAAAAACTTTTCGGCCCGGAGCTTGATTTGCTTGGGTATTTCTACGTCAATTTTGCGTTCCAGGTAATGTGCCACTTCTTTTAACGCTATCTCGCGCAGCTGCAATATTTTATCGCTCCTGAAAAAATTTTGCAGCGCTGTCTCTACCTTGCTCTTGTCGTAAATCTTACCCTCTTTAAGCCGGTCAATCAGCTCGTCGGCGGTAAGGTCAATGTTTACAATCTCGTCGGCCAGTTGCAGCACTTTATCGGGTATGCGTTCGGTAATGGCAATGCCGGTAATGTTTTCCACTTCCTCGTTCAGGCTTTCCAAGTGCTGTATGTTTACGGCGGTTATTACGCTGATGCCGGCCTCTAAAATATCAAGCACATCCTGCCATCTTTTGGCATTTTTACTGCCTTCGATGTTAGAATGTGCCAGCTCATCAACAATCACTACTTCGGGATGCCTGTTTAAAATGGTTTGCAGGTCCATTTCCTCCAGCTCTTTGCCTTTATAAAACGTACGGCGCCGGCTAATTGCCGGCAGTCCGTCTAAAAGGGCATGGGTATCGGCCCGGTTGTGCGTTTCAATAAAGCCAATTTGTATGTTAATCCCATTGCGCAACAAAGCATGTGCCTCCTGCAGCATCCTGAAACTTTTGCCTACACCAGCACTCATACCGATGTAGACTTTTAGCTTACCGCGCCTTGATTTTTGTATCAGTTCGATAAAGTGTTTTACCGAATCGTCTTTGTGCTCCTGTTCTTCCATACCATTGGCGGTTCAATTATGCAAAAATTTGGTATAGCTGCATCCTTAAAAAGAAACAGCCATGCTTGCCGTAATGAGCGGGTCAGTGTTAACCGGCGTTCCCAAACGGGTAAATACATCATCTTTACTATTATACAGTTTGCCTTCCAGGCGTAATAACGCATTGCTCACCGGGGCATAATCCAGGTTAATTGAGTAACCTGTAGTTTTAAATCCGTTCGGGGTGTTAGAGGCTACAATAATTCCGTTTTTATCCTGGTAATATTCAACCCGGCCGGCTACCGCCCATTTGCCCGAAAACTGGTAACGTGCAATAGCTACCGGTGATAACACATGGTAATGTTTATTGCTGCCGATGCTTTGTTGCTGAGTACCATAATCAAATCCGGCGGTTAAACCAAAAACCTGACTAAGCTGAATGATACCGTAGAAGTTGTGATAAAAGCGACGTACCCTTATCGAGTCTGCTCCCTCGGTACCTAAATAATTACTGTAATTCAAGGTAATCTGCGATGCCGGTTTATAAACAATCTGTACGCCACCGGCCGGTTTACTGTTACCCGGCTGACGGTTGATGCGTTGCCAGCCATTTAAGTATAAGCCGGTTAGCGTTAATTTACCATCATTGGTGATGTAGGTAACTTTAGCACCCGATTCATAATAAGGCGTATTTTCTGACGCGATGTTACGGGTAAGTACCCAGCAATCTTTACTGATGGCACTTTCAAAACCAATATGCGACGCAAAAATACCGGCATCCAGCCACAGGTTAGCATTTTTGGCTAGTTTAACACCGGCGTTGGCCTCAAATATGTTTTTTAACACGCCCGGCTCTGCGGCCAGGTTGGCGTTGGCATAAGTACCTGCCATCACCGCTAAATTTGCTCTGAAGTTGCTGGCATCATAATTAGCTTTAATAAAGCCAAGGTTAAGATTAAACTCATTGTGGCGGTTGTGCGAGTATACAAACCCCGGACGATTATTATCTGCAGGGCGGTTAAAATCAAAACCGTAGTATAATTCGGCATAGCCACTAAAAGTTAACTTACCTGCTTTCACACTATCCTGCGCTTTTGAGCAAATAGCCGAAACGCAAAGGATAGTGAATATTATAAATTTTTTCATCTGTAGTATTAAGTGTGTGTGGGTTATAGTTTGCACTGTAGGGTTTTTGCCTTGTTATTGGCAGGGTTTTAAAAAACAGCAAGGCTGTTTACTTTTTAAGGTTGTTTAAAGCGATGTTAAGCGCTAAAACGTTTACGGTAGCGGGGCCAAACATTCCCAGCAAGGGTTTCTGAATATGGCTTTCTACCAGTGCCGCAACTTGTTGCTCGCTTAACCCACGTTTAGCAGCAATCCGTTTAACTTGCAGGCGGGCAGCCTCGGGCGAAATGTCAGGGTCTAAACCACTACCGGAGGCGGTAACCAAATCGGCCGGGATGTCGCTGCGTTTGATGCCCGGGTTGTATTTTAACAGGGTATCAATACGGTTGTTCACCTCTTTCAGGTAGTCGGGGTTGCTTGGGCCTTTGTTAGAACCAGCAGAGCCGGCCGCGTTGTATCCAATCGCCGACGGGCGCGACCAGAAGTATTGCGGCTGGTCAAACTTTTGACCTAAGGCAGCATAGCCAATTACTTTGCCATTTTGGGTAATGGTTTCGCCATTGCCCTGGCCTTTAGATAATTTACCGGCAAAGGCAATAATTACCGGGTATATACCGCATAGTAATACCATGAGTGCCAGGGTTAATTTTATAGATTGAGCTAATGTTTTCATGTCTTTTTTAATAATTAATGCTACTATTTACTTACACCATCAGGCCTACCACCATATCAATCAGTTTGATACCGATAAAAGGGGCAACAACACCGCCTACGCCATAAATCAGCAGGTTGCGACGTAATAGTGCACTGGCACCGATGGGTTTATACTCTACGCCTTTTAATGCCAGCGGAATAAGCAACGGGATAATGATAGCGTTGAAGATAACCGCAGATAAGATGGCACTTTCCGGACTGTGCAAGCCCATTATATTCAGGCTTTGCAGCGCCGGGATAGAAGCAATAAAAAGTGCCGGCACGATAGCAAAATACTTGGCTACGTCGTTAGCGATGGAGAAGGTAGTTAAGGTACCACGGGTAATTAATAACTGTTTTCCTATCTCTACAATTTCAATGAGTTTGGTAGGGTCGTTGTCTAAATCCACCATGTTGCCGGCTTCTTTGGCAGCCTGGGTACCGCTGTTCATGGCTACACCTACATCAGCTTGGGCCAGGGCAGGGGCATCATTGGTACCGTCGCCCATCATGGCTACCAGTTTACCAGTGGCTTGCTCTTGTTTAATGTAGTTCATTTTATCCTCAGGTTTAGCTTCGGCAATAAAATCGTCTACACCGGCTCTTTCGGCAATAAATTTTGCAGTTAACGGGTTATCACCGGTTACCATTACGGTTTTAACACCCATTTTGCGTAGCCTTTCAAAACGCTCGGCAATACCGGGTTTAATAATATCCTGCAACTCAATAGTGCCTAAAACCTCTTCATTATAGGTAACTACCAGCGGCGTACCACCGTTAGAGGATATGGCCTGTACACGTTCTTTAACCGCGTTTGATACAGTATGACCTGCGTTCAGCGCCATTTTACGCATGCTGTCATAAGCGCCTTTACGGGTACGGTTACCATCAAGTGTGTTGATACCGCTTGAGCGGGTTTCGGCAGTAAACTTGATAAACTCAGCACCGGCTGGAACAGATGGTATAGCCATATGGCTACTGGCCAGTTCAATGATTGATTTACCTTCGGGTGTTTCGTCAGCTAAAGAAGCCAGTACCGCAGCTTTAACCAGAGCATCCGGACTAACATCAGGTGCAGGCCAAAACTGGGTAGCTTTACGGTTACCAATGGTAATGGTACCGGTTTTGTCCAGCAGCAACACGTCAATATCACCGGCAGTTTCTACCGCTTTACCCGATTTGGTAATTACGTTAGCTCTCAGCGCGCGGTCCATCCCTGCTATACCGATGGCTGATAACAAACCGCCAATGGTAGTAGGAATCAGACACACAAACAACGAAATTAAAGCGGCAATAGTGATAGGCGTATTAGCGTAAGTGGCAAAGGGTTTCAGTGTAACACACACGATGATAAACACGATGGTAAAGCTGGCCAGCAAAATGGTTAAGGCAATCTCGTTAGGTGTTTTTTGACGCGATGCACCTTCAACCAGGGCAATCATTTTATCTAAAAAGCTTTCGCCGGGTTGGGTGGTTACCAGTACTTTAATCTTATCAGATAAAACTTTAGTACCACCGGTTACAGACGATTTATCGCCTCCGGCTTCCCTGATAACTGGTGCAGATTCGCCGGTGATGGCCGATTCGTCAATGGTGGCCAGCCCTTCTATAATCTCGCCGTCCGTAGGAATGGTATCCCCGGCCTGACACACGAACATATCGTTTTTTTTTAGCTGGCTTGATGACACGACCGAGATGTTGCCGTTAGCATCAATCAGGTTAGCGGGTGTGTCTTCGCGGGTTTTGCGTAAGCTATCGGCCTGTGCTTTACCTCTGGCTTCGGCAATAGCCTCTGCAAAGTTGGCAAACAGTACGGTAAGCAGTAAAATCAGGAAGATGATCAAGTTGTATACCCATGAACCCTGACCGCTATGCGTAAAGCTGTATATGGTTACATATAACATAACAGCCGTACCCACCTCTACGGTAAACATTACCGGGTTACGCATCATAACGCGTGGGTCAAGTTTTATAATCGACTCTTTAAGTGCGGATTGCACTAAAGCAGGTTCAAATAATTTATCAGATTGATTTTTCATTTTTATATTGAGTAACTAACCGGCCCGGTTAGGCCGGTTAAGTATCATTGGTATTTATAGAGGGAAAACTTTTAGTGAGCCATTGAAAAATACTCAGCCAGCGGGCCTAAGGCCAGTGCCGGGAAATACGACAGGGCATTAAGTACCAAAATTACCGCCAGTGTCATCACACCGAAAGTAAAGGTGTCGGTACGCAAAGTACCAGCCGACTCAGGTACGTATTTCTTTTGGGCCAGCAAACCTGCTATAGCAACCGGGCCAATAATGGGTAAGAAGCGGCCTAAGATGAGTACCACACCGGTGCCTACGTTCCAGAATATATTGTTATCGCCCAAGCCTTCAAAGCCGGAGCCGTTGTTGGCGTTGGCCGAGGTAAATTCATACAGCATCTCCGAGAAACCATGGAAGCCAGGGTTGTTTAACCAGTTTGCCGGCTTAACAGCCCAATCGGCATTACCCAAGTTAGTGAAGATGAACGCTGCCAGGGCAGTGCCTGCTAAAATCAGGAACGGGCTGAGCAGGGTAATGAGTGCCGCAATTTTAACCTCGCGCGCTTCAACCTTGTGGCCCAAAAACTCAGGCGTACGGCCTACCATCAGTCCCGAAATAAACACGGCGATAATGAGGTAGATAAAGTAGTTAAGTATACCTACACCGCAACCACCAAAAAAGCCGTTAATCATCATACCTAACAACTGCCATGCACCGGTAAGCGGCATGGTACTATCGTGCATACCGTTTACTGAACCGGTTGATACGATGGTAGTCAGCGTGCTCCAGTAGCCGGTAGCCATAGGGCCAATGCGTACTTCTTTACCTTCCATAGCGCCGGTAGCTTGTTGTACGCCCATTTTAGCTATTGCTGAGCTGCCGCCGGTTTCGCTGAAAAGTGTTGGAATCATCAGCATCAGCATGCCCACGGTCATCATCGCAAATATAACCCAGCCTAATTTTTTGCGGCGAACAAAGTAGCCAAAAGCCAGAATCATAGCCATTGGTATAATCATCTGCGAGATGATTTCGACCATATTGGTAAAGTAGCTTGGGTTTTCGAGCGGGTGGGCAGAATTTGCTCCAAACCAGCCGCCACCGTTAGTACCCAAGTGCTTAATGGCAATCATTTGCGCAGCCGGGCCGTGGGATACATTAACCGTATCACCCTGCATCGAAATAAACTGGTCTTTACCGGCGTAGCTTGATGGCGTGCCGCTGAATGATAGTATCAAGGCTATTACTATTGATAGCGGCAATAACAAGCGGGTAATTGATTTAAGAAAATATTCCCAAAAGTTACCGATGTTAGAGGTGGTTTTTTCTCTGAATGCTTTAAATAAGCCAATTGCTGCCGCTATACCTGTGGCCGCACTGGTGAACATCAAAAACATTACGATAAATTGTTGAGTGAGATAAGTTAAGCCGCTCTCGCCCGAGTAGTGCTGTAAGTTACAGTTAACTACAAAGCTGATGATGGTATTAAAGGCCAGATCAGGTGTCATACCTGGGTTGCCGTCGGGGTTAAGCGGCAATTTATCCTGGTAGATTAAAACAAAAAAGCCGTAAACCAGCCATACCAGGTTAATGATCATCATGGCCTTCAAAAATTGTTTCCAGTTCATGGGCTCGCTGGGGTTGATGCCCGAAATTTTAAACAAACCGTTTTCAAGCGGCTTCATAAAGTCGGTCCATACCTTTTCGCCGGCAAACATTTTAGCGAGGTATTTTCCTAAAGGAATAGCGATAAGGAGGGTGATCGCAAAGGAAGCAACGATTCCTAAGAATTCAGTGTTCATGGGGCAGGGGATAATTAGAATTTTTCGGGTTTAAGCAGTACGTATACCATGTATACAAACACTGCCAGAGAGATAATAAATAACGCTAACATAGTTTTCAGATTTGCTCGAACCAGTCGATAGATTTAAAAATGAACCAGCACAAAACGAGTAAGGCTGCCAGTAATAGTAGAGTAAGCATGTGCATCTGTTTTGGTTACCCCAATGCCAAAACAAATACCAATACTAAGAGAGGTATTTATAAGGTGTTGAAATACAATAAATTAATCTGAAATTATAGATTAATAAAATTCTAATAAAACGAAAAACCCTTCCAAAATGGAAGGGTTCGTTTTCAAAATGAAAGAAAAGCATCAGCTAATCTTGTATTCGTCAATTTTTCGGTAAAGGGTAGTTAGGCCTATGCCCAGCAAACGGGCCGTTTCGGTTTTGTTACCCTGGGTATGGGCAAGTACTTTCTGGATATGCTGCTTTTCAACCATCTGTAAGGCAAAGGTGTTGCCCTGGTAGTTGTTTTGCCTAAACCCCGGTGGCAGCAGGTCGGTGGTAAGCGTATCGTCATCCGCTAAGATTACCACGCGTTCCATCATGTTTTTTAATTCGCGGATGTTACCTTTCCAATGATGCTGGTGCAGGTTTTGTAAAAAGTCGGTTCCCATTTTCATGGATGGTTTGCCATTCAGGGCAGCAAAGTGCCGCAGGTAATAATCAGCCAATAAATCAATATCCTGTTCGCGCTCATTAAGCGATGGCAGTTGTATGGTAAAAACTGATAAGCGGTAGTACAAATCAGACCGGAACTTACCGTTATCAGCATCTTGTTGCAAATCGCGGTTAGTAGCGGCAATAATGCGCACGTTAACCTTGGTAGGCTGGGTATCGCCTACTTTAATAAAGGTTTTATTTTCGAGCACCCGCAATAATTTAGCTTGCAGCTCAATGCTCATCTCACCAATCTCGTCTAAAAATATAGTGCCATGGTTAGCTTCTTCAAACAGGCCCTTCTTGTCTTTTAATGCACCAGTGAAGGCGCCGGCTTTGTAGCCAAAAAGTTCGCTTTCTAATAGTTCGGCGGTAAAGCTGCTGCAGTTAATGGCCACAAAGGGCATCTGGCGGCGTTCGCTTTCGTAATGTATAGCCGAGGCAAAAACCTCTTTACCAGTTCCGGTTTCGCCAAGCAGCAGCACCGTAGTATTGGTGGCTGCAACCTTACGGGCCAGTGCTATGGCATTGACAATTTGGGGCGACTTGCCAATAATGGCCGATAGCATGGTTTTACTTTGTGCTTTGCTGTTTTCTTTAAAAGCCTGGTATTGTTGCTGGGCCTTTTGCATAGCCTGGTGCACCAATGGGATAATCCGCTCGTTATCGTCGCCTTTGGTAATGTAATTAAAGGCACCGTTTTGAATTGCCTTTACACCATCGGGTATATTGCCATAAGCAGTCAGATTAATGACCTCGGCAAATGGCTTTTGTTCTTTAATGGTTTTAACCAGCTCAACGCCGTTTACATCCGGTAGTTTAACATCGCTTAACACCACCAGTACGTCTTCGTGCTGGCCTAATTGTTTTAACCCTTCTTTACCAGTTGCTGCTTGTAAAACGGTAAAACCTTCCAGCTCAATAATGCGGGCCATTAAGCCACTCAGCTTTTTCTCGTCGTCAATAATTAAAATGGTGGGGCGCATATGGGGGCTGTAGAATTATAGCAACTAATTGCTTAAAATGAAAAGTGGTGCAATCTAAATATTTATCTCCGAATGATAAAAGTTTAAAAGCCGAACCCAGTATTTATGTTCGGGCGGAGGTAACTAAAAGCAAAATTTACGCTGATGTAGGTTTGATGAGTCAGCTTTTGCGTCAATATTCGCTTAAAACAAATTTAAATAAAATGCTGCTGACGTTTTTTTAAGTAATTGATAGTAAGTAACATAAATCAAATAAAGCTTAAATAAGCCTATATTCTGTTGTTACAATTAGGATAAACTGAGCGTCTGCTTTTTCTTTGCTTACCGATTAATAAAAAGGGCAAATGAGACGCTGCTTAAAGTAGTAATCTATTTGTCCGGGTGGCTGCCAATGCCACACCTAACCTGTAACTAACCATTTTGTATACCAAATTATAAGCGTTTAAATGCATATGCAGAAAAACTATTATCTAACTTTCATACTTCTTTTGCTGGTGATAACGGCAAAAGCACAAACCATTACTTCGCCCGATAAAAACCTGACGCTTAAGTTTGCTTTGGCGGCTAATGGCGTACCTACTTACCAGCTTACTTATAAACAAAAGCAGGTGATTAAAACCAGTAAGCTTGGCATTGAAACCAAAGATGTACCCTCTTTTTTAGATGGTTTTACAATTGCCAAAACCGAACAGCAATCTTTCGATGAGAGTTGGAATCCGGTATGGGGCGAGCAGAAAACCATCCGCAATAATTACAACGAGTTGCTGGTAACACTGGCCCAAAAGGTAGTAAAAGGCCGTTACATCCGCATCCGTTTCCGGTTGTTTAACGATGGCTTAGGTTTCCGTTACGAGTTTCCGTCGCAGCCTAACTTAAACTATTTTATTATCAAAGAAGAGCATACGCAGTTTGCTTTGGCCGGCGACCATAAAGCATTTTGGCTGCCCGGAGATTTTGATACTCAGGAGTACGAAACTGTTACCTCAAAACTGTCGGAAGTAAGAGGCAAAATGAAGGCGGCCGTTACGCCTAACGTTAGTCAGACTACTTTTTCGCCAACAGGCTTGCAAACGCCGTTGATGATGAAAAGCCAGGATGGTTTATACATTAACATCCATGAGGCCGCGCTGGTAGATTACTCGTGCATGTCGTTAAACCTGGATGATAAAAACTTTGTGCTTGAGTCGTTTTTAACGCCTGATGCCATTGGTGATAAAGGGTATATGCAGGCTCCAACGCAATCACCGTGGCGCACCGTAATTGTAAGTGATAAAGCAGGGGATGTGCTATTGTCTAAACTGGTTTATAACCTAAACGAGCCTACCAAGTTCAAGGATGTATCATGGATTAAGCCTGTAAAATACGTAGGTGTTTGGTGGGAAATGATTACCGGCAAAAGCACCTGGGCTTATACCGACTTGGAAAATGTACAGTTAGGCATTACCGATTACTCTAAAACTAAACCTAACGGCAAACACGGCGCCAACACAGCCAATGTTAAAAAATATATAGACTTTGCTGCCAAAAATGGTTTTGATGCCGTATTGGTTGAAGGCTGGAACGAGGGCTGGGAAGATTGGTTTGGCAAAACCAAAGACTTCGTTTTTGATTTTGTAACTCCTTACTCTGATTTTGATGTGAAAGAACTGCATCGCTATGCGGCCTCAAAAGGTGTTAAAATCATCATGCATCATGAAACCTCAGGTTCGGTACGTAATTATGAGCGTCACTTAGATACTGCCTATAAGTTTATGGTAGAGAATGGTTATAATGCCGTAAAAAGTGGTTACGTAGGGCAGATTATCCCTCGTGGCGAGCACCATTACGGCCAGTGGCTGGTTAATCATTACCTGTACGCCGTAACTAAAGCGGCAGATTATAAAATTATGGTTAATGCCCACGAGGCTATCCGCCCAACGGGTTTAGCGCGTACTTACCCTAACCTTATTGGCAACGAGGCGGCCCGCGGTACTGAGTACGAATCGTTTGGCGGTAACACGCCCGACCATACTACCATTTTGCCATTCACCCGTTTAATTGGCGGACCAATGGATTATACGCCGGGCATCTTCCAAACTAAAATCAGCGCTTACAATCCGGAAAATAACTCGTTTGTGCATACTACATTGGCTAAACAACTGGCGTTGTACGTAACCATGTACAGCCCGTTGCAAATGGCGGCCGACCTGCCCGAAACTTACGAAAAGTTTGCAGACGCTTTCCAGTTCATCAAAGATGTAGCGGTAGATTGGGACGAAAGTTATGCCCTGGAAGCCGAGCCTGGTGATTACATTACCTTGGCCCGTAAAGCTAAAGGCAAAAACGAATGGTACATTGGTAGTGTAACTGATGAAAACGCCCGCGTGGCTACAGTGACTTTCGGCTACCTGCCTAAAGGTAAAACGTTCGAAGCAACTATTTATGCCGATGGCAAGGATGCCAGCTTTGATAAAAATCCGCAGAGCTACAGCATCCGCAAAATGAAAGTAAACTCAAAAACCGTACTGAAACAGGAGGTTGCTCCCGGTGGTGGCTTTGCTATCAGCGTAAAATAATTTTTGTTATATATTAGGTTGAAGCCGTAGGACCGAAAGGTTCTGCGGCTTTTTTGTTGGATTTCCGAGCGGCAACACTATAATTTACAATTCTTTAAACAAGGTATTTTATAATGCGTCCTGTAGCTTGCAAATATTAGTCGTTTGATAAGCCAAGATGAAGTCTCATTAATAACGTGTTCATATAATGTGGTTAATTATGGCTACCTGGCGCGGTAATCATGATGTATATCTTCGTATCACTTGAGCATCAAGAAGAAAGCCGTGCTCCCTTAAAAGAAGTACAGCTTTCAACTTAATTTGGGTAACCTGTATAAGGTTATTTAGAAGCCTGTAATTTTATCCTTTTACCTACGGTAGGGTGCACTTTTAATATGTTGCCTTGTTTATCAAAATTCAGGCTGTCTATACAAAGCTGTCTAAGCACGTAGGCTTCTTTTTGCGGATAAATACGGTGATACAAAATGTAATCTTGATTACCGACTTTAAAGGTAGTATGGTGCCCCGGGCCAACTACCAATTTATCTGCCGAAGTATTCAAAATTAACCGGTGGTCATCCTCTTTAAAAGGGCCTAAAGGTGTTGGGCCAACAGCATAACCTACCTGGTAAGTATCATCAATGGCTTTACCTTCCGAAAACATCAGGTAGTATTTACCCTTGCGTTTTAACAAATGTGCACCTTCAAAAAAATGAGGAGTAGTCACATCTTCGGGTTTACCATCAAAGGTGTACATGTCTTTCTTAAGTTTAACCGCCATGCAATGGCCATTTTTCCAGTTATAGCCCGATCCCCAATACAAGTAGGCCTGGCCGTTATCGTCAATAAAACAATCCGGGTCAATATTATGCACTAAAGGGAAATCTGTATATTTTACCAATGGGCTATTATCTGGTTTAATGTTCTTCCAGGGGCCAAGCGGCGCATTGCTTACTCCGGCCCAAACCTCGCTGCCCACAGCTACATACATATAAAACTTACCGTCTTTGCCTTTTACTACCGAGGGTGCCCATACCATGGAGTCTTTTGAGGTAGGGCTGGTACAAGCCGCTTTGGTTGGCCAGTTAATATGGTGGCGTTTAAATGTTTTAAAATCTTTAGTTTCAAAAACAGCTAACTCCTTACTGCCCCATGGGTCAATAGTAGCATAAATAAAATAACTATCGCCATTTTTAACTATGGTTGGGTCGGCAAAGTAGCCATCTACGATGGGGTTTTGCGGCGATAGCATTTTTTGAGCAAAGCCGGGTGAGAGCAGGAAAAAAAATACGGCAAAGAAAAAATAGAAGGGTTTGTTCATGTAAGTATAAATGAGACTGAAAGTTAAATGCCTGTCAAAATAAATGCATCTTGCCGGATAAGAGCGTTTTAGTCTATCATCCGCCGCAGTGTTAACCGCTGTTAGCAGGATGCAATTTGCTTGAGCTTTTAAAACTATAAAAAATCAATCAGGTCTGTAGGTTATTGCAAAAACAAAATGATAAAAAGCGGTGCGCTCTTAAAAACAACTTTAAGGTGTTTGATAGCTAATGCTAACTGGTTTTCGACAGAACGTTTAGAAATGCCCAAAGCGTCAGCAATTTCCTGATTACTTAAATGATCCAGTTTACTCATCTGAAAAATAGTTTGGCAGCGCTTGGGCAACTGGCTTAAATGCCGGTATAATTCAGTTTTGAGTTCTTGCTCCTGTATTTTTTCATCGCCTTGGTTTGCTACCGAGCGAGCGTCTTCAAACACAGTAAAATCAGTTGGCACCAATGTAAGTTTAGCGGCCCGCTGGTGGTTGTAAATCTGGTACCTAACGGCCCTTGTTAAAAAGCTTTCAAAATGCTGTATTTCAAGCGTCTGCCTGCGTGTCCAGATGTTTAAAAAAACATCATGCACAATCTCTTCGCTTAACTCCTGGTTTTGGGTGTAGTTGTATGCCGCATAGAAAAGCTTTTTCCAATACCGGTTAAAAAGCACAGCAAAAGCTGCTGTGTCATTACTACGAATGGCGCTCCACAAATCAACATCATTAAACAAACCTGGCGGCATATAATTGGATTTTTAAAGGTATGAAAGCTTTTTGACAATGCAAACTCCATGATTTAGAGCATCAAAAAAAATAAAAAAAGTGTGTGAGTTAGTGCAGCCTTTCTACACTATGTAGGTAAACCAATTATTTTATCTTTCATGATCAGTAAAGAGCAGTATATACTTCTTTATGAAAAATTTTTGCAAGGGCAGTGTACGCCCGAGGAAATAGCATTGCTTGATGCTTATCAGGATGAGATAAATTTAAACGGCGAAAACGTTAGCGCAAAAGAGGTAGACGAAAATGCTGTACAGCATCGTCTATGGCAGCGGCTGCAAAATCATATAGACGTTGCATCCGAGCCGACACTACAAAAAACATCAGGTTACCTTTGGTTAAAAATTGCTGCGGTTTTGTTAGTAGTGATCTCATTTGGTCTTTTATTATTTAACTACACACGGGTAAATAAACCGCAGAACCAGTTTGGCAGCGTTAAAGGCGGTGCAGCGCAAATAAAAGCTGGTGGTAACAATGCTTATTTAACACTGGCCGACGGAACGGTTATTAGCCTTAATGGCGCCGGTGACGGCGAGTTGGCTAACCGGTCGGGCATTCAGATTACTAAAGCCAAAGATGGGATGCTGGTTTACAAGTTTGTAAACACGAAAGGTACTAAGCCTGCAACCAATGAGATAAATACCATTACAACGCCGCGCGGCGGCCAGTACCAGGTGCAACTTGCAGACGGTACCAAAGTTTGGTTAAATGCCGAAACCTCAATCAAATTTCCGGTTACGTTTAATACTAAGCATCGTGATGTAGAATTAACAGGCGAAGCTTATTTTGAAGTAGCCAAAAACAAACATCAACCTTTTACGGTGCACGCTAACGACACTAAAGTGCAGGTATTAGGTACACATTTTAACGTGAGTGCCTATGACCGTGATGCTGTATCTACTACATTACTCGAAGGCTCTGTGAGATTGGTAAAGCAAAACGCTACGGCAATGCTTAAGCCAGGTCAAAACGGAACTACTGAGCAAAACCGGCAAGATATAAACGTACAAAAAGCAGATATAGAGCAGGATATAGCCTGGAAAAACGGTTATATTATATTTAACGATGCCGATATTAAAACCGTCATGAAACAAGCTGCGCGATGGTATAATGTAGACGTAGAGTATCAGGGAAGTTTGTCTGATCAGCGTTATAATGGCAAAATTTCAAAATACAAGGATATAACAGAACTGTTAACTAACATGGAATTGACTGGTACAGTCCATTTTAAAATTGAAGGAAGGAGGATAATCGTGATGAAGTAAAATTTACTCTCCGGTTATCTGTAAAAAAAATCATCAGGAGCGTTCGCACCGCCCCTGACGATATAAAAGTTTCAGCCTTGAGAAGCTGAAATGTCGGATAATCTTCTTAATCGTTTCTACAACCAATTATCAACTAACCAACATTCAAATGTATAAAAATTTCACTGCAATTACTTGCGGGGCTCGCTCCTGCATTGTACCTAAATTTTTGAGAATAATGAAATTAGCGCTTGTTTTGTGGGTAGCAACTATGTTGCAGGTAAGTGCTGCAAGCTATGCCCAAAAAGTAAGCCTCGACGTAAAAAATGCCCCGCTAAATGAAGTACTGAATACGCTGAGTAAACAAAGCGGATATAATTTTTTATATACTAATGCCGCACTTAAAAGCAGCAATCCGGTAAGCGTTTCACTAAAAAACGAATTACTGAGTGAAGCATTGGAGCAATGCTTAAAAGGACAGCCGTTGAGCTTCGTTATAAACGGTAATACCGTCATTATAAAAAAGAAGGAAGATTCTTCTGCTCTTAATATTTCATCTGCAGCATCCGTTGTGCCGATAAAAATAACAGGTACCGTTGTTGATGCCAAAGGTGCGCCATTGCCGGGTGTAACAGTTAAGGTTAAGGGTGTACAATCGGGTACGCTTACCGGCGTAAATGGCAATTTCGCTATCAACGTTCCAGACAATGACGCAGTGTTAGTGTTTTCTTATGTCGGTTTTGTTACGCAGGAAGTACCTGTGGGCAGCAACACCAATTTGAAAGTGGTTTTAGCCGACGACGACAAGACACTTACCGACGTGGTGGTGGTAGGCTATGGCACTAAAAAGAAAAGCGATTTAACAGGTAGTATAGCTTCGCTTAGTTCTGACGAGATTGTAAAATCGCGTGCCCCAAATGCACAAGAGGCATTGCAGGGTCGTATGCCCGGAGTAGACGTAAAACGGAGCTCGGGTAAGCCCGGAGCCGATATGACGATCGAGATCAGGGGCGTAAACTCTATATATGGCAATACCCAGCCCTTGTATGTAGTTGATGGTATCCCGGTAGCTAATATTAACGACATCAACCCGGCCGACATTGAGCGTATGGATGTGCTAAAAGACGCGTCCTCTACAGCAATATTTGGTTCGCGCGGTGCTAATGGGGTGGTTATTGTAACTACCAAACGCGGTACCAGGGGAAAAACAAAAATTAACTATGACGGCTATGTAGGTTTTGTAAACCCCTACAACTTGCCTAAAGTTATGGATGGTGCCAAGTTTGTTGATTACGCCCGCGAATACTACCGCACGCTTGGTACTAACGTAACGCCCAATGTTAACTATACCGATGCTCAGATATTTTCTCCTACAGAACTATCTAACATTGCAAGTGGCAACTACACCAACTGGATTGACCTGATTAAACGTAACGGGCTGCAAACCAACCATAACTTATCAATAACAGGAGGAGATGAAAAAACGCTTTACTTCTTGTCGGCCGGTTATCAGCAATATGAAGGTGCTTTAAAGGTAGAGAATACCAAAAAGTACACGCTAAAAGTGGGATTAGAAAAAACGCTGAATGATGTGGTAAAAATCGGTGCCTCTATTTACGGCACTTATGCCGATTTTAATTTGGGCAGTGGCGAGGTATTTAGAAGTGCCTACCGCTTACGCCCCACCGGAAGCGCTTATAATGCCGATGGTTCACCAAGGTTTTTTGCTTACGAAACCGAAGCTCAGATAACTAATCCGTTATTTGACTTTGATAACGACCTGCGCCGCAATCAATACATCCGCATGCTGCCAAACCTGTTTGCGGAAGTTAATATTCTTAAAAATTTAAAGTTCAGGTCGTCTTTTACGCCCGACATTACTTTCCAACGCTCGGGAACTTATACAGATACCTACTCAAAAATAGGTGCAGGTACCCGGCCAAATGCAGCCACCAATGGGGCAAATCACCTGTTTAATTACACGCTGGATAATCTGCTTATCTATAATCAAAACATTAATAACGATAATAAGCTGGAATTTACCGCAGGTAATTCACTTAATTATTACCAGCAGGATAATAACCTGATTTCGGTAACAGGTTTACCTTACCGCTCGTTGTGGTACAATGTAGGCAACGTTACTACCATTAACGGCATTGCACCATCTACTACGGTATCCAGCGCTTACAGTAAGCAAAATATCAGCTCCTTCTTTTTTAGAGGTAACTATACCTTAAAAAACAGATACCTGTTAACCGTTACCGGCAGGGCAGATGGTAACTCTATTTTTTCTAACGGCAACAAGTGGGGTTTCTTCCCATCGGCCGCATTGGGTTGGGTAGCCAGCGAAGAAAATTTTATTAAAAATATATCAGCAATCAGTTTTCTAAAATTCAGGTTAAGCTACGGTAAATCGGGTAATGCTGCGGTAAATGGCACTTACTTTTATCCTTACGTAACCCAATCGGCCGTTACTACCAGCTTTTACGATTTTAACGGCAGCACAGCCAATGGCTCGGCCATCGTAAACCTGGCGCCTGCCGATCTTACCTGGGAGAAAACAACCGAGTACAATGCCGGTATGGAACTTAACGTGCTGAAAAACCGCATTGCCTTTACCTTTGATTATTATAACAAAACAGCTAAGGGTACCTTACTGCCGCAGCAAATTCCGGCTGCTAACGGTTACAGCACCGTAACGGCCAACGTTGGGTCAATCCGCAATAGCGGTATCGAAATCGGGCTGAATACCACTAATATTAAATCGTCAGATTTTAAATGGAGCACCAGCTTTAATTATTCAAAAAACAATAATAAGATTATTGACCTGTTTGGCAACGGTGCCAATGATGTGGGTAACGCGCGTTTTATCGGCCAAAAAGCCCGTGTATTGTATAACTACAAAATCATTGGTGTTTGGCAAACCAGCGAGGCGTCACAGGCCGCAACCTACGGGCAAAAGCCGGGGCAATATAAATTGCTGGACGTAAACGGCGATGGCAAGATTACTGCTGATGACCGGGTAATACAGGGCAGCGATATCCCTGATTGGTTTGGCGGCATCACTAACAATTTCAGTTACAAAAACTTTGATTTTGGAATTACCGTTTATACCCGCCAAGGTACCACCCAGGCAAGCACCTTTTTAGACCAGGCCATGAACGGCGACCAGGGCCGGGCCAGGTTTGGCGCGTATGACCGCAGCTATTGGACAACTACTAACCCAAGCAATACCTGGGCTAACAACGCCATTGAAACCGATGCAACGCGCAGGTTGATTGCTACTTACCAAAACTCGTCATACACTAAAATTAGTAACATGACTTTAGGGTTTACGGCACCTAAAAACTTAGCATCAAAAGTAGGGATGAGTAACCTGCGTATTTACGCTACCGCTTACAATCCATTTATCTGGACCAAGTTTATAGGATGGGACCCGGAAACTGCCGATTTAAACTCATTTGGTTTGCAGGATTTCCGTACCCGCACATTTATTTTAGGTGTAAACCTTACTCTGTAATTTAAAAAACTGTAACATGACTGCTATTAAATATTTAAAAAACAGCGTACTGTTTTTCTTATTCGCCATCATCGCAACCGGCAATACCGGCTGTAAAAAATATATCGAAGAAACTAATCTGGGTGCAGCAACCGACCAGTTGTATTATGTAACCAAACAGGGTTTCGAAGATTTGGCCAGGTCTAACTATCCTAACCTGCGTTATGTTGTGAGCATGAGTTCGCTTTATAACCTTGGCACGGATGTGTACACCTCCTATGCCACAACGGATGTTAACCCGCTAAATATTTACAACGTCTCCCTTAACTCGTCATTAATCGACGTAGATAACTACTGGAAGCAATTGTATTATACTATAGGCGGAGCCAATACTACTTTGTACTGGGCAACACAAGTGCAGGGAATGGATGCTGCCACCTTAAACGCCCGCGTAGGCGAAGCAAAAGCATTGCGGGCATACTGCTATTACTTGCTTGCCGAAACCTTTGGCGATGTGCCGCTGGTTTTAGATCGTACCGTAAGTGTAAACGTATCTTTTACCCGTACACCCGAAAAAGATATTTACACGCAGATTATTAAAGATTTAATGGAGGCTACCACCGCTTTGCCCGCTACTACCACCGATTTTGGCCGTATTACTAAAGGTTTTGCCCAGCAATTACTGTCTAAAGTTTACCTTACCCGTGGGTATAAAAGCTACGGCGCAGGAGCAACTGATTTTACGCAGGCAGCATCGCTTGCCGAATCGTTAATTACGAGCGGCACCTACTCACTGCGGCCACAGTTTTCTACGCTGTTCGATCCTACGGTTGCTAACTTTCAAGTAAATTCTGAGGTGATATTTTCTGTGCAGTACAGCACCAATGTGGCTACTAACCCGGTTTATTTTATGGGTAAAACCGGCGTTCCGGCTGTGGCAGGCGGTTCGGCCGCCTCGGGTACTGCAGTTGTAGGTAATGTGTTGCAGCAGTACTTTTTATGGGATGTACAAAACGTGCCAACTATAGGTAGGGCAGCTTTTTACAACAAGCCCAATGCTGCCCATACAGCCGTTCCCGACCCGTACTTTTTTTCGTTATTTGATAAAGCGCGCGACAGCCGGTACCAGGCCAGTGTGTGGACAGGTTTGTTAGCGCAAACCGCCGGTACATTAAACGGAAAAACTTTTGCGGTAGGAGATACCGTTATCTATTATCCTGATGTTGCTTTTACCGCAGCGCAAAAAGCAAATCGTAAATATTATGTTATTAATCCCGATGAGTACCGCACATCGCCATTTACGGGTAATACGCGTTCTTTTCCGCTGTTTAAAAAGTTTAGAGACCCTAACGCAGCATTTGCTGATAATGGTGGCACACGCGATACTTATGTTTTTAGATTGGGCGAAACTTACTTACTGGCTGCCGAAGCATTTTTGCAGGCTGGTAATTTGCCAAAGGCATTGCAGTATTTTAATCTGTTACGGGCAAGGGCTGCCAGGCCGGGTAATAACCCAAGCACCGGCACGTCATATGCCAGCGAGTTACAGGTAAGTTCGTTAACGCTCGACAACATCTTAGATGAGCGTGCACGCGAACTGGCCGGAGAAGAATTCAGGTGGTTTGAGTTAAAGCGTACCGGTAAATTAATCAGCCGTACGCTGGCCTACAACGAAGAAGCCCGTGCCGCAAATACACTGCAGTCGTTCCACTTGCTGCGCCCTATTCCGCAAAGCCAGATCGATTTAAATCGTGGGGCAGCGTTTCCGCAAAATCCGGGATATTAACTATGTTTGTCATTCTTTAATTTATTTCAAAGCGTACCGCCGCAATAGTGGTACGCTTTTTTGCATTTTATTCTCTTAGCAATTATAGGGGTATTAAAGTGCTTATCTAAATCATCTGTAACATGAAAAAGATATACTCAATAGTTTTGCTAATGTGTGCGCACTTGGCAGTACATGCTCAAAAAAATTACACCATCGCCAATTACGGAGCTAAAATAACGCTGCCTGATAATGCATCGGCAATACAAAAAGCTATTGATGATGCATCTGCAAACGGTGGTGGCAGAGTAATTGTTCCGGCAGGTAATTTTGTAACAGGCCCCGTTAAACTTAAAAACAACGTCGAGCTTCATTTAGCTGAATATGCCGTTTTATTAGGCAGTACCCATCGGTTAGATTTTGCTGAAAACAGCATGGCGGTAATATCGGCGCTGGGCCAGCACCATGTATCGGTAACTGGTAAAGGAACCATTACCGGGCAGGCACATTTGCTAATGGCAGATGTATTTAAGCAGTTGCGGGATGGAAAGATACAGGACGAGCAATGGCTCACTAAACGGCCTACTGAAAAAAACCGACCTAACTTAATTTTCTTTAAAAACTGTAAAGATGTTAAAGTAACCGGCATTAATTTGAAAGACGCTGCCAGCTGGATACAAAATTATAAAGAATGTGACGGCGTGGTTATAGATAGTATCTCGGTAAATAGTACCGCCTATTGGAACAACGATGGTATCGATATTGTAGACTCTAAGAATGTTAGAATTTCCAACAGCTTTTTTAATGCTTCTGATGATGCCATCTGTCTGAAATCAGAAATTGCTGATGGTTATTGCGAAAATGTTGTGGTAGAGAACTGCACATTGCGCTCAAGTGCCAATGGGTTTAAGTTGGGTACAGGTTCGGTTGGCGGCTTTAAAAATATTAAAGTAAGAAACATTACGGTTTATGACACCTACCGGTCGGCAATAGCGCTGGAGGCCGTTGACGGCGGCTTTATAGAAAATATAGACATCCGTAATGTAAGGGCAAAAAATACGGGCAACGCATTTTTTATTCGCTTAGGGCGTCGTAATACTGATAACCGTTACAGCAGTATTAAAGATGTACTGATTGATGATGTTAAAGTACAAATTCCGGCCGGAAAGCCTGATATAGGCTATCCGTTTGAAGGGCCGTTACCTAAAGTGCCGCCACACAATGTGCTGCCGGCTTCAATAGCAGGTTTGCCCGGGCATCTGGTTCAAAATGTAAATCTTCAAAATATCGAAATTACTTATGCAGGCGGCGCAAGCAAAGAAAAAGCTTATGTAAGTATCGATTCGCTTAATTCTGTTACCGAAAATGCCGCAGGTTACCCAGAATTTAATATGTTTGGTGAATTACCCGCATGGGGATTATATATTCGTCACGCTCAAGGTATACAGCTAAAACGTTTTATTGTAAATGTCGATCATGCTGACTTTCGTCCGGCAATGATTTTTGATGATGTAACGGGGCTGGCTTTACATGGTGTGTCAATCCCCGCAGGTAATCAATTGCCGGCAGTAGTGTACAAAGGCGTAAGTAAACTAAGTACTGTTGCTCTTACTATGCCTGTGGCAGCCGGAGCCATAAAACTTCAGAAATGATAAAAACAGATACACACTTAAAAATGACTTTCAAAACCTGGTTTGCTGCAATTATAGCTTGTGTTTTAATTACTGGCAATAATGCGGAAGCGCAAAATCTGGTAAATTATGTACAGCCTATGGCAGGTACGGCTATTGCCACTACAGCATCTGCCTTAAAACATGGCTCGGAGCTAACGGGGGCACGTTTTGCTAATACTATACCTGCTGTGACTTTGCCTTTTGCCATGACCCAGTGGACGCCGCAAACCCAAATTAGCGAAACTAAGTGTGTACCGCCCTACTATTACCAGGATAAAGTTTTTTATGGTTTTCGCGGGTCGCATTGGATAAGCGGTTCCTGTATGCAGGATTACGGAAGTTTTAGTGTGATGCCTATCACCGGCCAGCTAAAAACCACCAATTACGGCGCAAACTTCGAACATGTTGATGAAATGTCGGCTCCGCATTTATATAGCATCAACCTGAAACAATACCAGCTGCATGCTGCCATAACCGGCACCGAGCGTTGTGGCCTGATGCAGTTTACTGCTGATAAAACAGACAGCTTGTACTTGCTGGTGAAAGCTAACAGTGATTACCATGAAGGTTATATACGGTTTAATGCCAAAACCGGCGAAATATCAGGTTATAACCCGGCGCATCGCATTTATCAGGGTTGGGGTAAAAGCGCAGGCTTTAACGGGTATTTTGTCATCAAATTTGAAAAAAGTATTGGCAATACAGGTACTTATGTAAACGATAAGTTGTTTAAAACCGATAGTGTTAAAAATGATGCAGGTGCTGGTATTTACGCCGGGTTTAAACTCAACAAAGGCGAAAAGCTAACCATCCGCATTGGTACCTCATTTACCAGTTTAGCCGGTGCCCGTAAAAACCTGCAAGCTGAAGCGCCCGACTTTAACTTTGACCGGGTAGCGGCTACTGCCAAAGCCAAATGGGAAAAAACTTTAGGACAAATTACGCTTACCACTACTAATGAGCGCGACAAGCGAATATTTTACACCTCGTACTACCATGCCATGCAGCAGCCGCGGCTTTTTAATGATGTAGATGGTAAGTACCCCCGCTTTGCCGGCAATTATCAAACTGAGCAATTGGCTGGTGGTAATTATTATGACGATTTTTCGATGTGGGATATTTATCGCGCTCAGATTCCGTTATTTGAAATTTTGAATCCGCCTTTCATCAATAACCTGTCTAAATCGTTATTGCTTAAAGGCAAGCAAGCCGGCTGGATGCCTATTTTTCCTTGCTGGAACAGTTACACCTCCGAAATGATAGGTGACCATACTACCTCAGTCATCAGCTCGGCCTATTTAAAGGGGATTACCGATTTTGATGCTAAAGAAGCCTATCAGATTTTAAGGCGCAATGCTTTTGAGCAGCCTGCCAGCCATGCTGATTATGTAGAAGGTAAGGGCCGCCGCGCGCTGGATAGCTATTTAAAATATAAATACATTCCGGTTGAAGACAGCGTGCTGGATGCTTTTCATAAAATGGAGCAGGTAAGCCGTACCATGGAGTATGCTTATGACGATTTTGCCCTGGCTCAATATGCTAAAAGCTTAAAAAACACAACTGATTACAATGCCTTGATGCAGCGTTCTAAATATTATGCCAATGTGTTTGATAAATCGACAGGTTTGGTGCGGGGCAGGCATGCCGATGGTAGCTGGATTACTCCTTTTAAACCCGACCAGAAAGAAACCTACATTACCGAAGGTACGCCCCGGCAGTTTACATTTTACGTACCGCATGATGTAAGCGGCTTGGCTAAGTTAATGGGCGGCGCGACAAAACTCGAGCAAGCTTTAGATAGTCTGTTTAATAAAGGCGAGTACTGGCATGGTAATGAGCCCGGGCACCAAATTCCTTTTATGTACAATTATTCGCCCTCGCCTTGGAAAACGCAGGCAGCCGTGCGCAAAATATTGGCAGCCGAATACAGCGACGGGCCGGGCGGTTTAGGTGGTAACGATGATGCCGGGCAAATGAGTGCCTGGTATATGTTTGCCGCGATGGGCTTTTACCCGGTTAATCCGGTGTCGGGCGAGTATATGCTTTGCGCACCCCTGTTTGATAAAGTGTCTGTAAGTTTACCGGGCCAAAAAAAGTTTGAAATTGTTTGCCATAAAGGTAGCGGCGATGCTGCTTATATTCGTGCAGTTAGCTGGAACGGGAAACCTTATAACAGAAACTTTATCCGCTACCAGGATATGATGAAGGGTGGTAAGCTGGACATTTACCTGCAAAGCCAGCCCAACAAACAATGGGGCAGCAAGCCTCAAAATCAATCTGCCCTGTAATCGCCAGCCAAATTACCACGTTTAAAAATGAACAAACTCTGCATACTTTTCCTCCTATATACTTCTTTAACTGCTAAAGCATCGGCCGGCAATATAGAGCCCGACAGCTTAGGCAAAGCACCCGTACCTAAAGAAATTCAGGACCCCGAATGTTTGGGAATCAATAAGGAGCCTGCCCACGCTACGCTGATGCCATATGCCAGTTTAAAAGAGGCGCTGAAGGCCAACCGCCATGCTTCATCTTTTGCTCGGTCACTTAATGGTAAATGGAAATTTAATTGGGTATCGTGGCCGCAAAGCCGGCCCGAAGATTTTTACAAACCGGATTACGATGTATCTAAATGGAAGGATATCGAAGTGCCGTCTAATTGGCAGATTAAAGGATACGGTACACCGTTTTACCGCAATATAGGCTATACCTTTCAAAAGGATTTTCCGCGGGTGATGAGCGCACCACCTAAAACCTATACGGCCTATACAGACCGTAATCCGGTAGGAAGTTACCGCCGTAATTTTACCGTACCGGCCAATTGGAAAGGCGGACGCTTATTTATCACTTTCGACGGTGTAGATGCCGGTTTCTTTTTATGGATAAACGGCCAAAAAGTAGGTTACAGCGTAAATAGCCGTAATGCCGCCGAGTTTGATATTACTAAATACGTTAAAGCAGGCGAGAATACGATTGCGGCAGAGGTATACCAGTATACCACAGGCAGCTATCTGGAAGACCAGGATATGTGGCGGCTAAGCGGCATATTTCGTAATGTTACATTATGGCGCGCGCCAGAGCAGCATATCCGCGACTACTTCATCAAAACCGATTTAGATAAAAATTATAAAAACGGCGTTGCCCAAATTACCGCCAAAGTGATTAGGTATGCCGGCGTAGCTACAGGTAAGCAAAAATTAACGGCCACCATTTATCAGGGCGATAAAATGGTGGCTACGGCCCTAGTTGCCGTAAGCCCGCTGGCACCGGGCAAAGAAGCTGCCGTTAAACTTTCAATACCTATTACTAATCCTGCCAAGTGGACGGCCGAGACCCCTAATCTGTATACTGTAGTATTGAAGCTAAACGGAGCAATAGGCGAAACAGAACTGTTATCTCAACAAACGGGTTTTCGTAAGATTGAGATTAAAGGCCGCGTGTTTATGGTAAACGGTGTGCCTATCAAATTAAAAGGCGTTAACCGGCACGAGAACTGGCCCGAAGATGGCCATGCCATTACCGAGGCGCAAATGATTAAAGACATTGAGGTTATTAAACAAGGCAATTGCAATCACGTACGTACCTGCCATTACTCTGATGATCCGCGCTGGTACGAGCTATGCGACCAGTACGGGCTTTACCTCGTAGCCGAAGCCAACGTAGAGTGCCACGGCCTGCGCGACCGGTTTAACGAAGAGCCAACCATGAAAGGCGCCATTGTTGACCGCAACGTGGCCAACGTGCAAAGTTTTAAAAACCATCCATCGGTAATTATCTGGTCGCTGGGCAATGAGTGCGGCAGTGGTGGCAGTAACTTTAGGTATGCCTTGCAGGCCATCAACAAAATAGATGGTACCCGCCCAACTCATTACGAAGGTTTTGGGGTGGGGGCTAACAACCCGGCCAGTATTGATAGTAAAATGTATTCGCCTATTTTGCCGTATGAAAATCCGACGCCTAAACAGAAATTATTATCCTCAGTAGAGTTAACCGCTACAGATAAAAGCCTGACCAAGCCGTTTTACTTGTGCGAGTTTGCGCACGCCATGTTTAACTCTATGGGATCGCTTAAAGAATATGCAGATCTTTTTGATAAATATCCAACCATTTTGGGTGGTGCTATCTGGGAGTTTCAGGATCAGGGCATCTGGAACCGGCGCAACTCGGAGCATCCCATCCTGGCCTTTGGTGGCGGGTTTGGCGAGTTTCCGAACGATCATTATTTTATTCACAAAGGCGTAGTAGCGTCCGATCGATCGCCTAAGCCTCATTATCCTGAAATGAAACACGTGTTTCAATGGATAAGCGCAAGTGCCGAAGATTTGAATAAGGGAATGATCAGGGTACGTAACAAATATCAATTTATCAACTTAAGCGGTTTTAAAGCAAGTTACACCATTACTAAAAATGGCGAGGTTGAAACCTCTGGTAACCTGGATGTGAGTACTATTGCACCACGCTCATCTAAACTGGTACAAATTCCTTACAAAAGCTTTGCCTTTAAACCGGGCAATGTTTATCATGTGCGGATAGTCTTTACATTAAATCATGATGAACTTTGGGCAAAAAAGGGATACGAAATAGCATCTGATCAGTTTGAAATACCGGCCGCTGCGGTAAGTGCTGTGCCAATAATAGCTACTAACGAGCCTGTGAAACTGCAAGATGCCGGTTCGGTAATTACCGTGAACGGTAATGCATTCAGTGCTGTATTTAGCAAGCAGAGCGGTACTTTAAAATCTTTAATAAACCATGGGGCTGATATGCTGCAAAGCAACGGTGGCCCTATGCTGCACTTGTGGCGTGCCCCGCACCAGCGTGATGATATTTACGCAGATGACCAGTGGGAAAAGTTTGGTATTAAACAACTGTCATGGTCGGCCAGTGGTGTTAACGCCCGCCAGGTATCACCATCGCTGGTTGATGTATCGGCTACTTTAACGGGGACCGGTAAAAATAATTTTCAGGTAAAGCACCAGGTGGTTTATCATATTTACGGCAACGGCATTATAAAGGTAGATAACCAGGTTAACGCCAACGATGCCAACATCACCATTGCACGCATGGGTGTACGCTTGTTTGTGAACGATGATTACCAACAGTTTAGTTACTTTGGTCGTGGCCCGATGGAAAACTATGCCGACCGCAAAATTGGCTCTGATATTGGTGTTTACAGCAGTTCGGTAGCTGAGCAGTTAACACCGTACGAAAAGCCGATGGAATGTGGTAACCACGAGGATGTACGTTGGGCCTGGCTAAGAGGCAACGGTGGCCGCGGCCTTAAAGTTACTGCTACAACCTCATTGTTACAAGTAGCTGCATTGCCTTACAGTGACGAGCAGCTGGCACCGGTTGAATACCGGATAGATTTGCCTAAAAGCACTGCTACTGTGCTTACTATTGGCTATAAAACATTGGGTGTAGGATCTAACTCATGCGGGCCAACACCATTGCCGCAGTACACGGTTACTACCAAGCCGGCCTCGTTTACTTACACATTAAATTTAACCCATTAATTTTTTGTTAATGACTTCAGTTTCTTTTTTTCGTTTGCAGCAGCTTTTATTTGCCGGTGCTTTTTTGTTTCTTTTCTTTATTCAAGGCGTAGTTGTAGCTCAGCAAAAAGCATACAATATAGCCGATTACGGAGCAGTAGGCGATGGCAAAACCAACAACGCCGTTGCTTTGCAAAAGGCCATTGATGCGGCATCTAATGCAGGCGGGGGCAGAGTAGTAGTGCCATCAGGCGCAACTTACCTCACGGGGCCGTTTAACCTTAAATCGAATATTGAATTTGAGGTACAGGTGAACGCCCGTGTGCTGGCCAGTCCGGACGAAAAGTTGTACACCCAAAGTGCGTTTAAAGACAACAAGGGCGAAGGCTCGATTTGGATAGGCGGCCAAAACCTGAACAATGTAACCCTATGCGGTGCCGGTACCTTAGATGGCAACGGTATTTCTTTTATGGGTGCCGAGCTCGAAGATTCGTACGTGCTTAAACCCTTTAACGTGGTAGACCCTCGTCCGCATTTGTTAACGATAATGGGTGGCAAAAACATCCGTATCCGCGATTTAAACATCAAAAACTCGGCTTACTGGACAGTACACCTGATTGGTTGCGATGATGTAGCCATTGACAATATAACACTCCTTAACAGCCTCAAGGTGCGTAACAGCGACGGTATTGATGTTGACCATAGTAAAAACGTGCGCATCAGCAATTGTTATATCGAATCGGGTGATGATTGTATATGTTTAAAAAACCGTCGTGAGTACGAAGAATTTGGCGCCTGCGAAAATATTGTGGTCAGCAATTGTACCATGAGCTCGCGCTCATGCGCCATTAAAATCGGGTCCGAAAATATGGATCGTATCAGCCGGGTGCTTATCAATAACTGTATCATTACTAAGAGTAACCGCGGTATAGGCATCCAGAACCGCGATGAGGGTACGGTAAGCGATGTGATATTTTCAAATATTTTGATTGACTCGCACCTGTTTTCGGACGTATGGTGGGGTAAGGCAGAGCCTATTTATGTAACTGCCTACCGCCGCGCCAATGGCAATAACAAGGATGCAGGCTGGCGTTTCCCCAAAGGCCAAACCGAAGGCCGCATAGGCAAAGTAAGCAACATCACATTCAGCAATATCAAAGCTACCAGCGAAAATGGGGTATATGTAGGCGGCGAAACGCCCGGCATGGTATCCAACATCATGTTTGACCAGGTAGACCTCAACATTACCAAAACCACTAACATTCCGGGCGGTGTGTACGACCGCAGGCCAAGCAAGGTAGAAGGTTTAATTAAAGCCAAAATAGCCGGCTTTTATTTAGACGAATCAGAAAATATCACTATCCGCAACAGCTCACTAACCTGGGGCGCCAACCGGCCCGATTATTATGGAGGCGCCATTCAAAAAGAAAAGGCCAAACAGGTAGTGGTTAAACAGTTGGACGAGCGGTTTGAGAAGTAGTGCTGAGAGCATGACGAAATCAAAAAGCGCCTTTACAAATTTGTGAAGGGGCTTTTTGATTTCGGTTAACACCCGAGTAATTACCTTATTCCTTTTCTTTTAAAAATGAGATAACTGCATTGTTTACCGCTTCCGGGTTTTCTTCAAACATATAATGCCCGGTATCTGCTAAATGAACCAAATTATACTGTGCAGCCAGCATTGGCAATGCATATTGATAAAACCCATAAGAAACATTGCTGGCTATGCCCAAAACCGGCATTTTTAACTGGTTATAGCTTTTGGCATCTTCTATGTCCTGGTTAAACGTTTGGTACCACGCATTTGAGGCGCGTATGCGTTCCGGGTCATTGTAAATAGTGGCGTATATCTCCTTTTCAAAGTCGGATATCTTACTGTCATCTACCATTACATAGTCAAAAAGCCAGTCTAACAACAGGCGATACCTGCCCGCCAGTAACTGTTCGGGTAAGCCTTTTACCTGGTTAAAGCTCATCCACCAGGTGTAAGGCTGCTCATTATCTATTTTACTGCCAAAAGTACCGGGTGCAGGTAGTAAACGCATTTGCATCATGCCTTCGCCTGGATGTAGCCCATCAGCCACAATCAATTTTGCCACTACTTCTGGGTAATTGAAAGCTAAACTCATAGCCACCATACCACCGATATCGTGACCGAGTACATATACCTGCTGCAGCCCAAGTTGCTGGATGAAGTAATAGATATCGGCAGCCATGTTTTTTTTGCTGTAGCCAGATGCGGGCGTAGCAGAACTGCCCATACCACGTATGTCTGCCACAATAACGCGGAAGTGCTTTGCCAGTTCGGGTGCAACTTTATGGTAAGAATACCACGTTTGCGGCCAGCCTGGCAAACAGAGCAGGGTAGGACCTTTGCCACCCTCTACATAATGAATTTGCGTGCCGTTAACTGTGATAGTATGATTAGTGAAGCCTACCCACTGTTTGATAAGTTCCTGGTCGGTATATTGAATTTGCATAGCTGTTGGTTTTAAATGGTGAATGAAAAATTAAGCTTGTTTTTGCTGCAAGGCATCCGATGCCGATGTCCAGCTTAAACTCAAATAACGTGCATTATCAAGATGGGGATGATGAACTGCAAACATGCTGTATAAATACTGCATTTGCTGCCAGCGTGGGTAAAGCTCTGCCTCACCCTCCGGGTTTGCTTGCCTTTGTTTATTGATGACAGCCAGAAATTGTTCTAAGCTACCATCATCAGTTAATTTAAAAGCTTCACCATAAAGTGATTTACTTAGATCTGCCAAATCTTGTGCACTTATTTGAAAGCTTGCAATATGCAGATGTCGGGGAGTACTATCATCCAAAGCCGCCGCCGCTGTATAGGCCGCAGTGTCATTCACCGTAGTGAAGTCAATTTTCCAGTCCTTTTTACCTTCGTAGTAGGCAATAGTTTTGTTTCGAGTATCAAATAGCGGGATGCCATATTGAAGCACATAAG
The DNA here is from genome assembly GCF_038806765.1 of Mucilaginibacter sp. CSA2-8R. Lineage (NCBI taxonomy): Bacteria > Pseudomonadati > Bacteroidota > Sphingobacteriia > Sphingobacteriales > Sphingobacteriaceae > Mucilaginibacter > Mucilaginibacter sp. CSA2-8R. Next base: position 1,100,039 of record NZ_CP152389.1, read on the forward strand.
CAAACGCACCGTTAAATATGGATGTTGCTTTGATTTTACTATCATTAATCAAAGTTTCAAATTCTTTACGCAGATCAAAATTCCGATTAACGCCTTCAGGTAATTGGGTATAATCGGTACAAAAATCAGAGGGGATAAAGCGTGGAACGCCTACCTGTAATGCAGCACTGAGCAATTGTGATTGGGTAGTAACAATCACATCACGTAACCCTGCCAATGCAGACACTATACATGATACGTCCTCGCAGGCAGATAATAAATCAGTGGGTTTGTTAAAGTCAATTACCTTCACATCTACCCCAATATCCTGTAATGCTTTTGTTTTGGCCGGGTCACTTTGCGCACGTACAACGGCTCTTACCCCTGCTCCGCAGTTAATTAGTTGTTTGCATATTTGCTTTCCTAAATTCCCGGTAGCACCGGCAACTAAAATAATGTTTTTCATAGCTTGTGTATTTTGATACAGCAAAGCTACCGGCTTAATGAAATCCAAAAACTACCATTTGGTAGAAATCACACTATGGCAGATTTTTACGAATGCGGCTCAGTGCGTTAGGTGTGATGCCCAAATAAGAAGCTAATTGTTTTATAGATACATGTTGCATGACTCCCGGCTTTTTTAAAAATTCGAGATATCGTTCTTCGGCACTGAGGGTCTGAAAGCGAATAATTTCATCAATCATCCGTATGGCCATCCCTTCCCAAAGCTTTCGGCCAAATTCTTGCCAGGCGGGTATTTGCTTGTAAAGTATTTCCATTTCAGTTTTGTCAATATAGCAGAGTTCTGTAAGGTCAACTGCTTCTATATTAAATCTGGTAGGCCGTTGCGGACTTAGGCTGGATATTTCGGCAAAGAACTCATTGGGCAACACAATCCACGCTGTAAGTGATACTTCCTCTTCAAAAAAAAATCGCAATGCGCCGCTGTTAACAAAATAGTATTGATTGGCAATCTGACCCCGACGCAATAGCAACTGCCCTTTATATAACGTTTTGCTGCGAAATTTTGACACAATGGCCTGCAGCTCATCATCGTTTACTACAACCTGACTACTAATGAACGATTTGAGTTGATGCATTATGAGGGCTAATAATGAGGAGTTCTTGGTGAGTAAATTTAAAAAGTGTTTATCAACCTGAACGTTAGTCGATAAAATCTTAAGACGTTTTTATTAAATATTCGCAAAGTATTGAAAGTTAATGTGTTATATATAAATCAAGAACTTTTTGGATGATTTAGTGGCCAGTATCGATGCAAAATCAGATGATCAGCCAAATGTGCATGTAACGTTTTTAACCAACAAATATAAGTCACCAAATACTAAGCAATTTTTTGTAAAAGCTTGAATAAAATGTTTGCGTTTAAAACTTAATTGTTTTAGCTAAGTCGTTTTTTAGGTGTATACCAAATTTAACTTCTTTGTAAGGCTGGATTATAATTCTCTTAAAAGCGTTAAAAATTTATTGATAATCGATATATTTTATATGTTTGTAATCTTAGTTTAAAATAATGAATAATTTGGACAGGTGGCTGATAGGGCTGAAGACACTTTTGTGGATATCTGTTATAGGATTTGGGCTGACGTTGTATAATGCTGTGTACTTAGTTATCTCCTCTGATCATTTACGGGCGGAGGTACGCCTGAAACAAGGGCGCTTACCGCTGGAGAAAGTGGATGGTATTCAATTAAACAGCGGGACATTCGTATTTGAATCGGCCAATATTATAGATAGAATAGTATTTAGGCATACTCCCGAAAATTGGGATTTCCCACAGTCGCTGTTTGCCTTTTTAAGCTGTGCGCTTTTGCTTTACGTTAGTAGGAGTGTGAGCAGCCAAAATCCTTTTAACCTCAGAACTGCTAATGCTATTAGGCTTATGGGGCTGGTTTTTATTGGCTACGGATTAATTAATGTGGTTGCAGCCTACTATATGCGTTTGAGGGTTGGGCAACTCACTAAAGTAATGGACCTGCGCTATATATCATTTCCAAGTGATCTCACTTATCTTAAGTCAGGCGTATTTATTCTGATTTTTTCACTGATTTACCGCATGGGCGTAGTTTACCAGGAAGAAGCACGATTAACTATTTAAGCTATGCCAATCATTGTTAATGTTGATGTCATGATGGCCAGGCGCAAAATGTCGCTGAACGAGTTGCAACAAAAAGTAGGTATCACGCTGACAAATTTATCTATACTTAAAACCGGCAAGGCCAAAGCAATACGCTTTGAGACGCTGAATGCAATTTGTAAGGCACTGGACTGTCAGCCTGGTGATCTTTTAGAATACCGTTCTGATTAACAGTTTGTCGTTGCTCAATAGCTAAGTTCCCTTTCATTAGGGTGGAACTTCTAATTAAAACCTATCCTCATGAAAAAGATTTTTATCCTCATTTTTCTTTGCCTGTCACAAGTAGCTCAATATCCAGGCGCTGCCTTGGCTAAGCCTTTGTATGCTGATCGTAAAGGTGATCAGCATATCAGCGACTTGGTTTTATTGTGCAAAGTATGGGGCATGCTCAAATATCACCATCCGGCGGTAACCAAGGGACAGTATAACTGGGACCAGGAACTAATTAAATTGCTGCCATCGTATGAGGCTGTTAGGAATAAGGTAGAGCGCAATCAGGTGCTACTGAACTTGGTAAAAGCCTTAGGTCGCGTATCTAAAGGAACGCCCTTTCCTGACAGTCTTTTAAGGGATGTTAAAATGAAACCTGACTATACCTGGGTTAGCCAAAAAAGCTTAGGAATGCAACTTGCTGACTTATTAACGCAGGTAAGTCATTATCATGATACCACAGAACAGCATTATCTTAAATATCTGGCAGAAGACAATATTGTGCTTCCATCTTTTGTAAACGAAGAACCCTATGCACAGATGGCTTTACCTGACCCGCAATACCGGCTACTGGCCGTTTACCGCTACTGGAATATCATTGAGTACTGGTACCCTTATAAGTACCTGGCAAAACAAAACTGGAACAAGTGCTTACCCATTTTTATCCAGGATGCACTTGCTGCAAACACTGAGGCAGCTTACGTTCGCTTCATCCAAAAGATGGTTGGAACAATCAAAGACAGCCATGCTACGGTAACTGCTCAAAAGGTAGAAATGCTTAAGGGACGTTGGTTTCTGCCGCTAAGAGTGCAGTTTATCGAAAATCAAGCTGTTGTTACTTCCATAGATGCGAAACTGCCGGCGGCGGCATTGAGAGTAGGAGAAGTGATTAAAGAAGTGGATGGCGTACCGGTCAGCACGTTTGTTCACAGGCAAAGGCCTTACGTTTCCGCCTCTAATGAGGCGGTGGTGCTGCGTGAGGTGGCAAGGTTGCTTGTACGAAGCGATGATTCGGTAAGTCATTTAAAGGTAGCCGCCTTGGATGGCAAAGTGCGCCAGTGTACACTGAGCAATATCCCGTTTGCACGGGCAACGCTGGCACCGGTTTACAATTTCCCTTATCAGCGCGACTCTAGCTGCTTTATGCTGACTAATGGTGTGCTTTATGTAAACCCCGGACGTTTCACAAATAATCAGGTTGCTTGGGTTAAGCAGCATCTGCCGGCGGCCAAGGGCTTAGTGCTGGATGCCCGGCAATACCCCAGAACCGGTGCCGGGGCAGTATTCAATCTATTGCAAAGCTGTTTGCTTTCGGGCAAGGGGCCGATGTGCAAGTTTAGCAGTGCGGTTAAAGGTTTTCCAGGTTTATTCAGGTTTGCTCCCCCGTTTGTCATCGGCGAAACCAATACAAATTACTATCGCGGCAGGGTAATTATCCTGGTAGATGAAAATACGCAAAGTACCAGCGAATTTTTAACGATGGGTTACCAGTTAGCGCCAGGCGCATTGGTGGTGGGTTCTACTACGGCCGGTGCAGACGGCAATGTAACTTACCCATTTCAGTTACCAGGCGGTATAGTAACTAAAATTACCGGCTTAGGCGTATATTATCCAGACGGTAAGGAAACGCAGCAAATTGGAATAGTAGCGAAGGTGAAAGTGACTCCAACTCTAACCGGCTTCCGTGCGGGGAAGGACGAATTACTGGATAAAGCTATACAGATTATATTGACTGAAAAAAGCAATTAAAACTTCCACATCCGAATCATTATCGGATTCTATGACATATGATGTCATCATCATGCTAATTGTAATAGAAGTAGCGCGCCAGCAGGTAAAGCGTTATGCCAATCGGCCATTCCGGCACTACATCACCAGATGGTGCGGCAAGCTGATTCGCTGTATAAATAGAAACAGTTTCTTTATGCAGCTTATGGATACACCCCGTCGTTCAATATGAGTGAAAGGCTGGGTACCGGATAACAGACTGATGTACTTTCAGGCTAATGTGCTCCCAATGCAAGAGCAACTGCCATTTAATAAGTAAATATAGCGCAAAGCGTCAACTAAAAAGCTTCTGTTAAAATAGAAGCTTTTTAGTTGACGCTTAATAGGCATTTCTCGAGCTACTTTATAAAAGATTTGAATAGACTGGGAAATTAGGAAACCTCGTAGTTCAAGTCTTTTTTGGGCTGCTTTGTAAGGAATTAACAAGTGCTGATCCCTTACGAGAGGTTGCTCAGAATAATGGCAGAGGAGTGGAAAAAGTGATGTTTTGCGGCTAGTATTAACAATATACTTCCGTTGATCACTTCATACAACATATCAGTGATGATGATACTCACCGATGATGACACTCGCCGATGGTACATTAAAATATTTTGTATTTACCACTGTATAGTCTCCAGCGGCTAACGAGTTGAAGATATACCCGGAGAAAAAGATTTACCGCCTAAAAGTTACGAAAAGTCTGATATCGAGTCCAGTAGCTTTCTTCCTGAGACAGCCATGCAAGACTTTTCTATTCAAGGCAAGATTAAGTAATGTTGTGCATTAATCGGCTTAGATGAGCCGATGGAAAGTTTCTGCTTTCTTTTGCCTGTGAATAACTCTTATTGGCTTTTTTTTAACTCTGCCAATATAACAGGAAGCGTGTTGATGCCCCAGTGCTCCACATATTTTCCATTTTTGATTCTTACGATGTCAATGACATCGATACTGATCTTTTTACCCGACGGAGCAATTCCCATTAACTCGCCGGTTTGGGTACCGCTTATTGTCTTCCGCGTAGTAACTAAGTCTCCTTCTGCAACCTGCTGATAAATAGTCACTTTTAAATCCGGCATGGCTGGTCTCAAAATATTGTTGAATGTGTTTATCATTCCCGCCGGGCCATTGTCTGCACCAGTTGGAGCAGAGTGATTGATGAAGTGCTCATCCATCAATGTGTTGAAACTGTCTATGTTTCCCTCCTCAATTACTTCTTCATTAAATCGGCGTACAACGGCTTTGTTCTTTTCTGTCTGTGCTTCCATAGGTCTAAGTTTTTATAATATTGTTTTTTTGATAGCAGTTGGAAAGCGTTGCTTTTACTTTTTACTATAGCAATTGATAATCCCATTACTGCCCCGCTTACAATGTGACTGTTGTTTTTTCAACGGTCAAAGGTCACTCGGCAATCGGAAGACTGTTAACGCGGAATTATCAATCTTTAAGTTTAATCCTGTTTCGGGATAGATACTACAACAAGTTCTTATTGGACAAATTTTGAATTAGTTGCAGAATAGTCAAATTGATTGCAGATCAATATTTCACGATAATAAACATGATTTATTACGGCCAACAATTGCTATCTCTTCTTAATACTTTAGTCGTTAGATCTAATTCTCCCGCAGCTTCATCGCTAAATCGCTTCAATGCATCTTTCCTCAAATTCAACAATGCGGTTTGATTGAGCTGCTTAACATAGTCAGCTTCTTCTTTATCTAATTTGCTATGTTTTATAACGTCTTTTGCAAAGTTCCTCACGTCTTTACTTAACAATTTGTCTTCAATGCTCGCTTTTATTGAACCGTCTCCTTTGCAACTATACGCAAACCATAAAGTCATAATAATTGATTTTTGGGCAGCCGGACTTGATGTTTTAAAAACGGAAATCAAAGCATCTACATAAAGTGTGTTTTTTTGTGGCAACAGTATATAGGCCAGTGCTAATCCTTGGTCAACAGTAAAAGCATGCTGTGGAATAAAAAAAGAGAATTTATCATCGTTTAAGATTTTTAAAGCTGCAGCAGTCACGTCCACCCCGTCATTAGCAAGTTGGTTTAACATTCTTGTGTACATTTCGGGATTTAAATCTTCTATATCAGCTTTCACAATGGCTTTGGCGATTAAGTCTTTGTCAATGATGTTATCAGATAAAGAAAGTAAAAAGGCACAACCATCATAGTAAAAATAAGGGTTGTGGCCAGAAGCAATCAATTCAGTTCGTAATTGAGGTAAATACTGCGCCGTATCACTTTTAATCTTATTAAAAAGTTTATCCATCGCCGGAAACTTTGTTTGTTGTTCGGCTTTGGAAAGTTTACTTGGTTTAAAGTTATAAGTATTGTCAATTTCTAATTTAAGTGACTGGCCTAATACAGCAGTATTTATGCAAATCAAAATTAACAATAGCCTGATACACATATCTCGATGTTTAATGATCGTTTGATTTAAATGGAAGTTTTGACGAACGAGTAATCTTAAAAATTAAAAAAACCTCAAAACTTTCGAATTGAGGCTTTTGCCTAAAAGTGACCCCGCTGAGGCTCGAACTCAGGACCCACAGATTAAGAGTCTGTTGCTCTACCAACTGAGCTACGGAGTCGGGTATAGTAGGGAGTAGCTGTTTATTTTAATGGCTACTCCCTGCAAAATGTTTTAAGCTAAGGCGTACATTTCTTCGCGTTGCTTTTGTACGGCGTCGCTTTTAATGTAATCGTCGTAGTTCATCATTTTATCAATCATGCCGGCGGGCGTTAGCTCAATAATGCGGGTGGCCACAGTTTGAGTAAGCTCATGGTCACGCGAGGTGAACAGGATCGTGCCTTTAAAATCTTTCATACCGTTATTAAGCGCCGTGATTGATTCCAGGTCCAGGTGGTTGGTTGGCTCGTCAAACAACAACACATTAGGCTGCTGCAGCATCATCCGGCTAAACATACAACGCATTTTTTCGCCACCCGATAATACGGCACTCTTTTTCAATACCTCTTCGCCCGAAAACAGCATACGGCCTAAAAAGCTGCGGATAAATTGCTCGTCTTTATCGCCTGGGGCATACTGGCGCAGCCAGTCTACCAAATTTAAGTCGTTCCCTTTAAAGTAATCGGCATTGTCCATCGGTATATCAGCTGGGTTAATGGTAACTCCCAATTTAAAGCTGCCGGTATAATCGGTGTCACGACCGGTTAAAATATCGTAAAAAGCGCTGGTAGCTAAACTGTTTTGTGATAGCACAGCAACCTTATCGCCTTTGTTAACCATCAGGTTGATGTTGCTAAACAGCACTTCTCCGTTAAGCGTTTTGCCTAAATTTTCGATCTGTAAAATCTGGTCACCTGCTTCGCGGCTTTGCTGGTTAAACATAATAGCCGGATACTTACGGTTGGATGGCTTAATTTCATCCAGGTTAATTTTATCCAAAGCTTTTTTACGGCTGGTAGCTTGTTTAGATTTAGAAGCATTAGCGCTAAAGCGGCTAATGAATTCCTGCAGCTCCTTAACCTTTTCTTCCAGTTTCTTGTTCTGGTCCGACCGTTGTTTTAAAGCCAACTGGCTCGACTGATACCAGAACGTGTAGTTACCGGTATAAATAGTCATCTTACTAAAGTCAATATCTACCACGTGGGTACATACCGTATCCAAAAAGTGCCTATCGTGCGATACTACCAGTACAATGGCCTCGTAGCCCGCTAAAAAGTCTTCCAGCCAGCTAATAGTATGTATGTCAAGGTCGTTGGTAGGCTCATCCAGTAATAAAATATCGGGTTTACCAAACAGCGCCTGAGCAAGCAATACGCGTACTTTTTGCGTACCATCCAGCTCTTTTAGCAGTTTATAGTGGGTATCTTCTTTAATGCCTAAGTTGCTCAGTAAGGTGGCTGCGTTGCTTTCAGCATTCCAGCCGTCCATTTCTGCAAAAAGGTTTTCCAGCTCACCGGCACGTTCGCCATCAGCATCGGTAAAATCCTCTTTCAGGTAAATGGCATCTTTTTCTTTCATGGTAGCATAAAGTTCTTTATGCCCCATCAATACCGTTTCAATCACCGGAAACTCATCAAACTCATAGTGGTTCTGTTTTAGCACCGCCATACGCTCGCCGGGAGTGAAGCTTACCGAACCAGTTGTAGGGTCAATCTCGCCCGAAAGAATTTTTAAAAATGTAGATTTCCCGGCACCGTTAGCGCCGATAATGCCATAACAATTGCCTTGGGTAAATTTAAGATTTACATCTTCGAATAAGATGCGCTTACCAAAGCGTAAGGATAAATTAGAAACTGTAATCATGCCGTTCCTTTAGAAAATTTATACAAAAATACGTTAAATAAGCCGTAGATGCTTGATTTAACAGCGTATTTATGAATCGAAAAACTAATTTTTTACGCTGTTTTGATGAGAGGTGAATGTTTTTCGATTCGAAAATAATAAGACGAAAAAGGAATTTTTATTAACTTTCAATTTAAAATAAAGTATTGCTGAAAGAAATTAAAAAGTGTTGTTTCAACGACGATTAGCGAACTATTACGTCATAATACACGTTTTAAAAGTACTAAAACGGACAAATTATGATAGCAGTTATTGTTAGTTTAATAGTTGTAAATATCATTGTAGTGTATTACAACAGAGAACAAAAAAAGGTGTATTAATATCTGGTGTAGCAGATTTGGTAACTTACCAGGTCTTCCTGATATAAAATAATACCGGGCCTAATTAATTAAGTCCGGTATTTTATTTTCTTATTGACCCCATTCAGCAGGGTTTCGGCGCCATTGTTGTAAAAGGTCAATGCTTGAGCTGTTAATGTATTGCTTTTCTTCGGCAAACTTAAGCATGGCATTGTAGTTTGATAAAGTAACATAGCGGCACTTAGCTTTCTTGAAATTTTCTTCGGCTATATCAAATCCGTAGCTAAAAATAGCAGCCAAACCAGCCACTTCATATCCTGCGCTTCTTAAAGCTTCAACAGCTTGCAAGCTGCTTTTACCGGTCGAAATCAGATCTTCTACTACCGCTACGCGTTTGCCTGGCATAATTTCACCTTCAATCAGGTTGCCGGTGCCGTGGTCTTTAGGTTTAGCACGTACGTATACAAAGGGTAAACCTAACTCTTGGGCAACCAGCGCACCTTGCGGAATGCCAGCTGTAGCTACCCCGGCAATACAGCTCACCGAGCCGAATTCTTCCTGAATAATCAGGCTTAATTTTTGACGGATGTAGGTACGGATAGATGGATAAGATAGTGTTACGCGATTGTCGCAGTATATAGGCGATTTCCAACCCGAGGCCCATGTAAATGGATTATTGGGTTGTAATTTAATTGCTTTAATTTGCAACAGAAATTCAGCCACCTGCTGTTCAATCTCATTATTATTAAACATGGCACAAAAATACAGAATTTATATCAACCAAAAGGTTATTTTGATTACGGAGTCGGTTCCCAAACATCCCGAAAAATACGAACCGCTTGAGCAGCAATCTTTTGATTTAAAAACTTTATACCCTAAAGTGGTAAATAATAATGACAGGTCTTACTATTATGTGCTGTGTGACAATGCCAAAGCGTTTTTAAAACAAGTAATTAAAAGCGTAACGCTTATTGAAGCGGCTGGTGGACTGGTAAAAAATGGAAAAGGTGATTACTTATTTATATTTAGAAATGGTAAGTGGGATATTCCTAAAGGTAAGCTTGAAAAAGGTGAAAAGCCACGTGCAGGTGCCGTGCGTGAGGTAGAAGAAGAGTGCGGAATTTCGATTGGTGAGTGCGGTAAAAAAATTGTGAATACTTACCACGTGTATACGTTAAAAGGCGAGGTGGTATTGAAGAAGACGCATTGGTATAAAATGAAATATAAAGGTAAGGAGAAGCTTAAGCCGCAAATAGAAGAAGGAATTACCGAAGTGCGCTGGTTAAATAAAAGGGAAATTAATATGGTAACCGATAATACATTCCCCTCTATTATGGACGTTTTGCTGAAACGTGATTTGCTTGAAGATATTCCAGCGCCTCTTTCGGAATAAACTGACTCACATCGCCATTGTGCCGTAACACTTCGCGCACAATGGTTGAACTAATGGAGGAGTATCCTGGTTTACTTACAATAAAAATACTCTCAATGTCGGGCGCCAGGGCATGGTTCATCTGCGCTATGGCTTTTTCATATTCAAAATCCGACACAGTACGTATACCCCGTATCATGTAATTAGCATTGATGCTTTTACAGAAATCTACCGTTAGACCTTCGTAAGCAATAATATGTATTTTGGGCTCCGACTCAAATACCGCCCTTAGCATTTGCTGGCGCTGTTCAATACTCAAAAAACTTTGTTTGGAGCTATTTACACCGATGCCTATGTAAAGCTTGTCGAACAAAGTTACCGAGCGTTTTACAATATCCACGTGGGCTTTGGTAATAGGATCAAAAGAGCCGGGGAACAGGGCAATTTTCATAGATGGCGCAATAGCTTTATACAAAGGTATATTTTTGCAACATATTTGTCTTTAATAATTGTGCCTGCATCGTTGTGCCACTCGGTAAATTATCGTGACAATAATTGCATTTAATTATAAATCAATTTTTGCGCATACCTGTTAAAGGTAAACACTTACCGAAAACTTATGGCTATTATCGGCGAACTCATCAAATCTGCAATTGACTTTACTGATAAATTTGTTAAAAACCCCGAACCTGTATCAGCTCAGCAACAGGTTTTAAACCAGTTACTTACTGAGGCCCAAAATACAGCGTTTGGCAGGCATTATCAATTTGAGCGTATTTTAAACAGCACCAATATGGCCAAGGCATTTGCTGAGGCGGTGCCTGTATTTGATTATGATAGCTTGGCCAGGCAATGGTGGCAGCGGGTAGTTGATGGAGAAAATGACGTAACCTGGCCCGGCGAAACGCATTACCTGGCCTTAAGCAGCGGCACTACCAGCCATAGTAAAACCATACCTGTTACTAACGATATGCTGACCGCTATCCGCCGGTCGGGTATGCAACAGGTGGCTGCGCTGGCCAATTTTGATTTGCCTGCCGAGTTTTTTGAAAAACAGATATTGATGCTGGGCAGCAGCACAAATCTCAAAGATATTAAAGGCCACTTGGCCGGCGAAATTAGCGGTATAAGTGCCAGTAACATCCCATTTTGGTTTAAAGGCTACTACAAACCCGGAAAAGATATTGCCAGTATTAGTGATTTTGACGAGAAAGTTAAAGAGATAGCACGGCAGGCGCCTAATTGGGACATCGGTAGCTTATCGGGCATACCGGCTTGGATAGAGCTCATGCTAAAAGAAATCATCAAACAGCATAACCTCAAAAACATTCATGAGCTGTGGCCTAACCTGGCGGTGTATACCACGGGTGGCGTAGCGTTTGATCCGTATCGCCGTAGCTTTGAAAAACTGCTGGCTCACCCGCTCGTTTACATTGATACCTACCTGGCTTCAGAGGGTTTTTTGGCTATGCAAAAACGGCCGGATACTTCGGCCATGGCCTTAGTGGTAGATAATGGAATTTATTTCGAATTTGTGTCCTTTGAGGAAAAAAATATCACTTCTGAAGGCGGTATAGTTTCTGACGCTGAAATCGTCACGCTGGCCGATGTTGAAGAAGGAAAAGAATATGTACTGTTGATCTCCACCGTATCAGGTGCCTGGCGTTATGTAATTGGCGATACAGTTACTTTTACCGATGTAAGCCGGTGCGAAATTAAAATTACGGGCCGTACCAAACAGTTTTTAAACGTAGCAGGTTCCCAGCTTTCGGTACTGCAAATGAATAAGGCTATCGAAGTGATGGCAGAAAAATATAATGCAGCCATGCAGGAGTTTATTGTAGCTACCATACACCGCGGGGATGAACTGATAGATCGCTGGTATATCAGCACCGATCAGGAATTAGACAACAGTGCGCTGGCCAAAGACATAGACCAGCATTTAAAAGACAATAACAAAAACTATGCAGTGGCACGCACACGGGCATTAAAAGACGTAGAAGTGCATACCTTGCCGGTAGAGGTGTTTCACCAATGGAGCGAAGAAAATAAAAAACTGGGTGGGCAGGTAAAAATACCCCGGGTAATGAAAGAAGAACAGTTTTTAGAATGGGAAGCCTTCGTTAAAGCGCATCAGCATTAATGCTGATGCGGGTGCTTCATTCTTTCTACCAAATCAACAATCTGCTGCGGAGAGGGATATAGCCGGCGTATACGTGCTTTGTATTCGGGCGGAATATCAGAATTATGAAGGATGAAATTTTTCGTTTTAATAATGTAATCACCCAGGCCATGGTTTACCGCATAAGTGTCGGCATTTTGCTCGGCCTGCATCAAAAACTTATCCGAGCATACATATTTTAGCCCAAATAAGGCCATGTTAGCATTGCCTCGGGTGGTGTAATCTTTTATATGGCCTAATTCATGCCCAAACCAGCCAATCAATATGTCTTGCGGTACGTTTTGTATAGGCATAGAGTTGTGTGTAGTGGCAAACCGTGGGTTAATTTTGACTACGTAACTGCGGTTTTGCTGCCCCCTGAAAAAGCTCGATATCACCGGTTGCGAAAGCATGATGGATTTGCTGGTGTGTGGGTCGAGTACAAAATCAATCGCTGTGTTTTTTAAATCGGGATAGTGGCTCAGCGCAGCTTTAATTTCTTTCTCAACCACTACCGGTATAGTTTTATGCTGGTAGAGTACGTTTAGCGGGTTCATGCCGGCTATGGCAGCCGGTTTCGGTGAAAAATAAACCAATGCACTAACAAAGGCGGTAACCAGTACAATAATTGCTGCAATAATAAACCAGTATTTCCTGAGCATAATCTGATAACGCATTTGTGCTTTAATAGTTAATTAAAACAAATTTTATTCTCAATTTCGGCGCTGTTGGTTAAACTATATAACTGCGGTAATGGCAATATTATTTTACGCACATGGAGCTACGCACGTATGATGGCAAAAATTTCGAAAAGGTTGACTACACAGAAAAGGCAGCTACCAGCCGCGAGTTTCACGACTGTACCTTTATCCAGTGCAACTTTTCGGGCAGCAATTTCTCCGGCAGTAAATTTATCGACTGCACCTTTACAAGCTGTAACCTATCGCTCGTTAAGTTTGACCAGGCTACGCTAAGGAACGTCACTTTTAAAGATTGCAAAATATTAGGCGTAAATTTTCACGAGTGCAGTGCCTTTTTATTCAGTGTTTCTTTCGAGGGTTGCATGCTCGATTTTGCCTCGTTTGCAGGGCGCAAAATGGCCAAAACCAGTTTTATTAAATGCTCGCTTAAAGAAACCAGCTTTATGCAGGCTATTTTAACCGGCTCCAAATTTGATCAATGCAATTTATTGGGCACAATATTTAACCGGACGGACCTAAGCAACTGTAATTTCGTCACTGCCTATAACTACCAGATAGACCCCGAAATAAACAAACTCAACAAAGCTTCCTTTGCCGAGCATGGCTTAGCCGGGCTGTTGTTCAAGTACGGTATAAAGGTGGTATAACAGGTATAAAGCTATTCTGCCGAAGGTTGGTCTGCATCCTCGTCAGGCATATTAAAAAACGAAAACGATGAGTGCCCGTATCGCCGTTGCTCTGTAAAATTCGGATGATTGCTCAGGTTTTGGTTAGACTGATGTTCTACTATCAGTAAGCCGCCCGGTAACAGTAAATTTTTGCCGAATATGATTTTGGGTAACTCGGGTATACGGTTCAGATCGTAAGGCGGGTCGGCAAATATCAGGTCGTACTGCTCGGTTTCCAGCTCCAGGTATTTAAATACATCGGCCTTAAAAGTGCTGATTTGGGTAAGTCCGTGTTGGCGGGCGCAGTCTTTAACGTAATTGATGCAATGTATACTTCGGTCAATAGCGGTTACACTTTCAGCATAACGTGATGCAAACTCCAAAGCCAAGTTACCGGTGCCGCTAAAAAGATCTAAAACCTTGATGCCTTCTAACTCCACCTGGTTTTGCAATATGTTGAACAACGCTTCTTTAGCCAGGTCGGTTGTGGGCCGTACCGGTAGGTTTTTGGGCGGATTAAGCCGCAAGCCCTTTAAACGTCCGCCAATGATGCGCATAGCGATAGTGCGGTTAAGGCCAGTAGTTGGTGTTGAGGTAAGTGTTCCGGCAGGGTAGCCACGGCTAGGGTGTTCAAACTCACAGCGCCAAAAATATCCTGCAGCAAATGCTGGTAGCGTTCATCGCCGGCTGCAATATCACCGCTTAGTTTAACGGTAAGAGTCCGTAAATCGAGTTTTAGTTGCTGGCAAACAAACACGGCGTAGTAAGCAAGTTCGTCTTGGTGCGTAAATTCAAACGTGTTGAATAGATTTAACCTGCCTTTATCAAAGTGTGCAATTTCTATCCGGTCGTCGTTTACGTTAAGATATAATTCATCAGCCGATGGTTGATTGGCTTCAACCGCCTGTATCCAACCCGATGGGCCAAATACGGCCTGCGTTACGTCAAAACTTTTTATAGCTTGTATTAAGGTTTCAGGTGCCTTAAAAATAACCTGATTGAAGGCGTCCAGCGGTTGCGCATAAACGGTATCGGTAGGTGCTACGTCCAGGTAACGCGCTATATCTTTTACCTGGCTTTCATTAAATACACTTTGCGCCACCAACGTAAAATAGGAAGAGCTGATTCCCGTTATTACTTCATGGTATTTAAAGTTTAACACTTCCTGTACTTCGCCTGCCTGGGTAAGCTCTGCCAGCGGAGCAGGTTTGCGCCAAACCATTAATTTGTTGTGATGCATAACCGCCAGCGAAAACTTCTTATCGCCAACCCAAAGTAAAAGCTTATAGCTGTTTACCTCCAGGTGATTAAAAGCGGGGTCAATATAGTGGTATAGCAAATCGTTCATGAGCAACTATGCAAATCTAACTATTTTTTTATTTTTTTGTTAAGGCCATAAGCCCGGTTTACATCATGCCTGCACAAGAGCAAATAAGCAAATCATTTCAGCACCAGCCCACCGGCCAGCAATTTGAGCTGTTTGGGCGCATACATACTTTTTTAAACACCAATAATGGGTACGAGTGCTTTTTATTAAGGGGGTATGCAGGTACCGGTAAAACTACCGTTTTAAGCGCCTTGGTTAAAGCTTTAAGGTCGTACGGGCAAAAGGCGGTTTTACTTGCGCCAACAGGGCGGGCTGCCAAGGTTATTACCGGCTATTCCGGGCGTAAGGCATTTACTATCCACAAGCGCATTTACCGCCGCAAGTCGGCCGTGAGTATGGATGATTCATTTACGCTGGCTACCAATAATGCCGAAAATACGCTGTTCATTGTTGATGAGGCCTCCATGATATCTGACGAAGCCAACCCGGGTAACCGCGAAACCTTGCTAAAAGATTTGATTGATTACGTTTACAACTTTAAAAATTGTAAGCTGATGCTGGTGGGTGATACTGCTCAGTTGCCCCCCGTAGGCTCGGCCATTAGTCCGGCTTTAGACGCAAAAATATTGCAGGAGTACTTCGGGTTACAAGTGTTTAGTTTTGAGCTTACGGATGTATTGCGACAGCAAAAAAACTCAGGGATATTGTACAATGTAACTTCGGTGCGGGATATTATCCGTCGCGAAGAAGAGGCGTACCCTCAAATAGTGACCAAGGGTTATAAGGATGTTTACCGCATGAGCGGCGAGCGGCTTGAAGAAGGCCTAAACTATGCTTACAGCAAATACGGGTTTGATAGTACGCTTGTTATTTGCAGGTCGAATAAAAATGCCAACATGTACAACCAGCAGATCCGTAACCGCATACTCATGCGCGAGGAGGAGCTGACCGGCGGCGACCAGATTATGATAGTGCGTAACAATTACTTTTGGTTGCAGGAGCACGAAGAGGACAGCACGGGTTTTATTGCCAATGGCGATATTGCCCGCATTAAGAAAGTGCGGCGCACCGAAGAAATGTACGGTTTCAGGTTTGCAGATGTGCAATTGGAATTTATTGATTATGCTGAAGATCCGGTCATTGAATGTAAGGTGTTGCTGGAAGCTTTGTATTCCGATTCGCCATCGTTACCATCTGACGACCAAAAGCGCCTTTACCTCGAGGTGATGAAAGATTATGAGCACATTCCTAACCGCCGCGAAAAACTAAAGGAACTGAAGCTTAACCCTTATTATAACGCGCTGCAAATTAAATTTGCTTATGCCGTAACTTGCCACAAAGCCCAGGGCGGACAGTGGGAGGCCGTGTTTGTTGACCAAGGGTATTTGACAGATGAGATGGTGAATACCGATTTTTTACGCTGGTTTTATACCGCCTGCACCCGTGCAACTACAGAGTTGTTTTTGGTAAATTTTAATGATAAATTTTACCTGGCGCCTGCCGAGTAAAAACAAAAAAGCATCAATATAAAAGCGTTCTCAGAAAGATTTTATATTGATGCTTTGTGCTGATGCAAATCTATAAAATGCACCATGCAATCAATAATGAGGATCTTTTAGGTTCACAAATACTGATACAGCTAAGTACACTAAACTGAACGCAGAGGAAACTGTAGTAACTATTGTTTTCATATTGCTTTTAAGTTTATAATTATGTAATTGTATAGCAATATAAGCTCAATTTTATGGCTTAGTTTAACGTTAAAATATTTTTATGAAATTTTTATCGACTGGTGCTAAAATGCCCTCAGCGTTATAAATAAGCACTATTTGCTTTGCTAATTATAAAATATTGGCTTTAATTACCTATCAATTTCAAAAATAGCTTTTGGTAGTATTTTCGCCAAAGTAAAACATTTTTGCACTAAAAAGCGCGTGAAATCAATAGAAAAGGCTTTTTTGGTAGTTTGTTGTTATGCAGAGGGCATTGCTCGGTTAAATATTCTGTGTAAATAATGAAGCCATTGCATGAATTTGTTTGTGCCTGATTAATCATGATTTCCGCACCTTTCTTGCCATAGCTAATTGGTAAACGCAACTACATCTCTAAAACTTGATTATATGAAAACTGTACTTCATGAGTAAGCGTTATCTGCAAAACGGCTATAAACGCAATTATTGAGTCATCTGCAGTTAGGATGGCTTAGCACGAATCCGCTATTGGAGAACTGAAAAAAGGGCATGTAATTTTAGAATCGAAAGACAAAATGTCGTTAAGAATTATCTAAAGCTGACTTTTTAACATTTGTGTAGCCGTGGCAAGTAGTTTGAACACCATAGTATACCATGAATTTTAACAACTTTACCATCAAAGCCCAGGAAGCTGTACAGAAAGCTTCCGAAATAGCAACCGGTAATCAGCAGCAAGCCATCGAAAATGCGCACCTGCTGAAAGGATTGTTACTGGTTGATGAAAACGTAATCAGCTATTTATTAAAAAAGCTGAACGTAAATATGAGTCGCTTAAACGATACTTTAGATAAGCAAATTGAGTCTTTTCCTAAAGTGAGTGGCAGCAACGTTTATTTATCATCTAACGCCAACACTGCGTTGCAAAAAGCGCAGAGTTACTTGAAAGAATTTAAAGACGAGTTTGTATCGGTTGAGCATATTTTGTTAGGCATTTTAGCCGTAAGTGATAAAACTAGCAGCGCCCTTAAAGATTATGGCGTTACCGAAAAAGATTTAAAAACTGCCATTGTTGCCCTGCGCGGCGATAGTAAGGTAACCGACCAAAATGCTGAGGCTACTTACAATGCTCTGAATAAATATGCCCGAAACCTAAACGAGTATGCCGAATCCGGCAAACTCGACCCGGTGATAGGGCGCGACGAAGAAATACGGCGTGTGATACAGATCCTGTCACGCCGCACCAAAAATAACCCGGTGCTGGTAGGCGAGCCGGGGGTGGGTAAAACTGCCATTGCCGAGGGTATCGCTTTCCGGATTATCAAAGGCGATGCGCCAGAAAATCTGAAAACTAAAACCGTATACTCATTAGATATGGGTGCCCTGGTAGCAGGTGCCAAATATAAAGGTGAATTTGAAGAGCGCCTTAAAGCGGTAATAAACGAGGTTATTAAAAGCGACGGCGAGATTATTTTATTTATTGACGAGATACATACCCTGGTAGGTGCCGGTGGGGGCGAAGGTGCCATGGACGCTGCCAATATTTTGAAGCCTGCCTTGGCTCGTGGAGAGCTGCGTGCCATTGGTGCTACTACCTTAAATGAGTACCAAAAGTATATTGAAAAAGACAAAGCTTTAGAGCGCCGTTTTCAGCGGGTAATGGTAGAAGAGCCGGATGCTGCCGATGCTATATCTATTTTACGTGGGTTGAAAGAACGTTACGAGGCTCACCATAAAGTGCGTATCAAAGACGAGGCTATTATTGCTTCGGTAGAAATGTCGCAACGTTATATTGCCGACCGCTTTTTGCCGGATAAAGCCATTGACCTGATGGACGAGGCTGCTTCTAAACTGCGTTTAGAAATGAATTCGGTGCCTGAGGCGGTTGATGAACTGGAGCGCCGTATTATGCAGCTGGAAATTGAGCGCGAAGCCATCAAGCGCGAGAATGACGATCATAAAGTAAAATCGCTGAGCGAAGAAATCGCTAATCTCTCGGCCGAACGTGACTCGCTGCGAGCCAAATGGCAGAGCGAAAAAGATTTGGTAGATGGGATCAACTTAAAAATTGAAGCCATTGAAGCCTACAAACTGGAAGCTGAACAGGCAGAACGTGCCGGTGATTACGGTAAGGTAGCCGAACTGCGTTACGGCCGTATCCGCGAAGCGCAGGAGGAAGTTGAAAAACTGAAGGATGCCTTGAAAGAGAACCAAACCGACAGCCGTATGCTGAAAGAAGAGGTTACCGCCGACGATATTGCAGGGGTAGTATCCCGGTGGACTGGTGTTCCAGTATCTAAAATGATTCAGAGCGAACGCGAAAAGCTGCTGAACCTTGAAGACGAACTTCACAAACGTGTGGCTGGTCAGGAAGAGGCTATTGAAGCCATTAGTGATGCCATACGCCGCAGTCGTGCCGGTTTGCAGGATAAGCGCCGCCCAATCGGTTCGTTCATCTTTTTAGGTACTACTGGTGTGGGTAAAACAGAATTAGCCAAAGCACTGGCCGAGTTTTTATTCAACGATGAGCAAAGCATGGTGCGTATTGATATGTCGGAGTACCAGGAACGCCATGCGGTGAGCCGCCTGATTGGTGCGCCTCCGGGCTACGTAGGTTACGATGAAGGCGGGCAATTAACAGAGGCCGTGCGCCGTAAGCCTTACAGTGTAATTCTGCTTGATGAGATTGAAAAAGCGCATCCGGATGTATTTAACATATTGTTGCAGGTGCTGGACGATGGCCGCCTTACCGATAATAAAGGCCGTGTGGTTAACTTCAAAAATACCATCGTAATTATGACCTCTAACATTGGTTCGCACATCATTCAGGAGAACTTCCAGAAGTATGACGAGATGGACAAAGAGGAAGTAATGGCTAAAACTAAAAGCCAGTTGTTTGAGTTGTTGCAGAAAACCATTCGTCCGGAGTTTTTAAACCGTATTGATGAAATCATCATGTTTACGCCGCTGGGCCGCGACGAGATAGGTGAGATTGTAAAACTGCAGTTTAAAGGCTTGCAGCAAACCCTGGCCGAAATGGGCATACAGATGGAGGCTACCGATGAGGCACTTGACTGGCTGGCCCAGTTAGGGTACGACCCGCAGTATGGTGCCCGTCCGTTAAAGAGGGTCATTCAGAAAAAAATCCTGAATGAGCTTTCAAAGCAGATACTGGCCGGTAAGGTAGATAAAGACAGCAAAATTAAGCTGGATACCTTTGATAACCAGTTTGTGTTTTTGAACGAGTAAATCTTTGTCCTCCAATTAGGGAGTCCATATATATCCACGGGGAAGTTATCAGCAGGTAGCTTCCCCGTTTTATTTGGTAATAGTGAGTGTTAATGAATTACCCGACAGATTGTTAATATTATTTGGACTATTTCCAAATAGTGTTAAATTTGCTTCACAATGAATGGAATTGCCGTGGCTGCCGAAGCAGCAGAAGTATTTAGCACGCATAAAGGCACTGTGTATCAAAGCGATCGGCAGCGTTGTTGGTACATCAATTTTGCCGATAAGCTGGTGCGTTTTGATTATCGTGGATTGTTAAAATTAAAACAATCCATTTATCGTATGGATATTGAACTACTGTTGTTAGATAGTAGCCGCTCGCCAGAGATTGAGATGGTTTTTATCTGTGCCTGTAACCATTGCTACTTTTTAAACCTGTCGCAGATTATCGCCTTAAAAGAGTTACTCGAAGGCACATTTGCTATGTTTGAACTCAATCAGATTATGCACGACCGCCTTTACAGGTTAGCGATTTAAGAAATATAAAATGCATAAAAAAAGCCGGTATCTGTTTTTCAGACACCGGCTTTTTAGTTAATGCGAAATCTGTAATTATTCTCCGGCGGTTTCGCTGTCGTATTTAATTTTGTTAACGTGCTTGTCGATTTCCCAGCGGCCGGTGCCTTCTTCGCCAATAACTTCAAACAGCTCCAGCGCACGACGTGCTTTGTATTCTTCTTCGCGTTGTTCTTTCATAAACCAGTTCAGAAACTCGAAGGTTACAAAGTCCTGCTCTTTTAAGCAGTTGGCTGCAATATTCTTGAAAGATTGGGTGATGGCTACTTCCTGCTCTAAAGCATCTTCAAATACCTCGCGGAAAGAGGCGTAGTCTTGTTTAATATTGTTTACATCCGGCGACAGCGCCGTGCCGCCCATATCTAACACATACTTAAATAATTTTAATTGGTGTACTCGCTCTTCTTCCGACTGTTTAAAAAAGTAATCAGACGAATAATCAAAGCCATTTTGATTACACCAGGAAGCCATGGCCAAGTACATGGCCGATGAATGAGCTTCTTTTTTTATCTGTTGATTTAAAAGCGTTTCCACATCTGCCGATAGCAAACACTTTATGCGCATAATGTCTTTCATGTTATTTTTGTATTACCGTTACGTGATATAGTACAATAATAGTGCAAGAAAGTTGTATTTGTTACCCGTAGTGTTAATATGAAATAAATCTAATTAAGGATATAATATTGTTAATCAGGTTGTTGCTTTCGGATGCTGCCTGTTGTAACCCTATTTTATGAGGCATGAGTAAGCAATCAGAATTTTTAACGCTTGATTATTTAAAATCTGGTACAAAAAAGCAGCAGCAGGTGTTTGAGCTGCTTACTGAAAATAGACTATTCCAAGTTTTAGCAGCTCACCATCCGGTATTAGCCGGCACCGTACCGTTAAATGTTGATATTGAAGGCAGTGATTTAGATGTGATTTGCCAGTTTGATGATAAGCATCAGTTTAAAGAGCTACTGCTCATGCAGTTTGCAGACTATCTAGAGTTTAGAATATCACAACCGTTGGTACTCGGCATAGAGACGGTAATTGCTAATTTTTTTATAGAAAACTGGGAAGTCGAAATATTTGGTCAGGCTGTACCTGTAATCAAGCAAGCTGCTTACCGTCATTTGTTGGCAGAGCATAACTTGTTGCAACAACACGGCGACGTCCTCAGGCAACAAGTGAAAGCGTTAAAAATGATGGGATTTAAAACTGAGCCGGCATTTGCCCGGGCGCTTAATCTACCTGGCGACCCTTACGAGGCCTTATTTGCTTTTGAAAATGAGTAATGCAGGATGCCTTGCACATCCTGCACACCTAAACAAACAAATGCAGGTTAATTTAACAACCCGTCTAAAGTTATTGCGGTATAATACAAGCCGCCTATGGTAGGGCCACCGGCATATTGTATGTAAGCTTTGTTAAATATGTCGGTTCCGCCAACTTTAATGGTGGCCTTAAGCTTGGGCACACGGTAGGTGGCCTGCACATCAAACACATGGAAGCCGGGCACGTAGCCGTTTACCAGAGGGCTTTCCCATAAAAAGCGCTCCTGCCATTTCCAAACCACGTTAAAGCCTACGTTCTTCACAATTTCGCGGTTACCGAAGGATACGTTAGTGGTAAACTGCGGTGTATTAAAGCCAGTTACAAAAACATCTGCCTGTGCATTAGATTTGATTTTGTTAAAACTTACATTACCCGACACGGTGTACTTTTTATAAAAGTTATAGGTAAGCCCTGCAGCCGAGCCATAATTACGGTATTTGTTTTTAGCATTGGTGTATACCCGGTACCGGTCCTGGCTGTTGCGGTTAGCATCCAGCATGGCTATCACGGCTGCATCGGTGCCTACAGTTTGTCCGTGCGGCACGTCTACCTGCACCTGGCCTAAAAAGCCATCGTAGGTATTAGTATAGGCGTCAATATCAAAGGTCAACTTATCATTCAGAAAAATACTCTTATATCCAAATTCTAAAGAGTTGATTCGTTCCGGGCGGGCAGCCTGAAGGTTGGCTTTTTCTAATAGATCACGATTAGCCAGCGCAGCGGCATTCCGGTCGGTACCATTGGCAACAGCCGCGTTTACTGCTGAGTTGAACAAGATACCAGAAGCGCGGGTATAGCTGTTTTCCAGGTAACCTAACCCTTCATCAATTCGTGGTAAACTGCCTACTCGCTTTACCCGGCCATTGTTAACGTATGATAGTGCTTCAAACAAGCCGGGGAAACGATAACCTAACTGGTAAGTAAAACGGAAATTATTATTATGGTTAGGCGAATAAACACCTGCTATCCGTGGTGTAAACTTGGGGCTGAATTCCGGGTTGTAATCATACCGCAACGACCCGAATATTTTAAGCTTTTCTTCGAAAAAGGTTTTGGTACCCTGCACAAAGCCGCCAAATTTTTTATAGTAAATATTATTACCAAAGCTGCCATTGGGTAGGGGGGTGCCGCGGTCGGCTATAGGACGCGAAAAATCTACAAAGCTATTCCCATCGGGTATTACTTCATAAACACGGGCATCGGCTCCAACCAATACATCAATTACTTTGGTGTATTTAGATAAATCCCATTGCCCTTCAGCATGATACATGTGGCTTTTTTGTACCAGCGCAGCGCCACCCGAGGCAGGCGCATCAGGGATGGTGCTTGATTTAATGTCCCAGTTGTTAATACTGCGTATCAACGCTTTTTGATCTTCAAATGCCTGGGTGCCCGGCACTACCCGGCTGCCATCAGCCATTTGGCGGGCGTATTGTGTGGCAGCAGCCAAATTACCTGAGGTAAGCGCTCCGCCATTAGATGCTGCGTAAGCATTCAAGGCGCTTTTATATTTATTTCCCCATGTGGTGGCATCGCCACCGGTTGATAAATCGAGGTTATCGGCAAGTGGTTTAACATTGTAGGAGTTACCCGAGTTTTCGAGCGAAACATAAGTACGTATAGTGAAATTGCTGCCCTTAAGCTCAAACTTATGATTTTGCACAACCACATTATCTAACTGTATTTTATTTCCCCGCTGAAAGACCCCGTCCAGCGTACCTACACGGTAGCCGTAGGCCAATTCGGTATGGTCATTTATCCGGTAATGCAGTGCTGCATCAAATTTTAAGTTGTTTACCTTGGGGTTAACCAAATCCTTTTCATAGTAGCCGGTGCGTGCCACGTTTAAGGTTTGGTTGGTTTTGCCATCAATAGTTAAGCCACTAATTGATACAGTATTACTGCCTGCCAAAACATCATCGCCATATTTATTCCAGGCATCATAAGCTACATTATTAGCTCCGTTCAGCGCCGGAAAGTTTGGGTTAGCCGATTTCAGGTTATTGGGGTTTTGGTCGGTACGGGTATCGGCAAGCCAGTCGGTGCCTTTAAAATAACTAAAGTTTACCTTAAACGCCCACTTGTTGTTAAATGCCTTAGCATACCGAAGCGCAGTTTCAGTTAGTGCGCTGGTACTGCGGCCGGTGTTGTTACCTACATGGTTTACGCCGGTGCGCTGGTAAACACTTAAACCCTGATAATTAAACGGGCTTTTGGTTAACAGGTTAGACAGACCGTTAATGGCGTTCATACCGTAAATGGCTGAGGCTGCACCTGGGGTAATTTCAACGCTGGCAATATCCAATTCGGTGGGGCCGATGGCATTGCCTAAAGGAACACCTAAAGTGGCGGCCTGCATGTCTACATCATCTACCAGTTGCATAAAACGATAATTGCTCGGGATGTTGAAACCGCGGGTGTTGGGTATCTTGAATGTTAAGCTGGAGGTAGTCATTTGCACGCCTTTCACATTTTCGAGTGCATCGTAAAAGGATGGGGCTGGTGATTCTTTAATGGCGCGTATATCGAGTTTTTCAATGGCCACCGGCGATTTCAGGATGCTTTCTGGTACCCGCGATGCAGTAACCACCACTTCGCGCCCTAACAAGGTTTGAGTATTAAGTTCGATGTTTAATTTGGAATTTGAATTGGTAACCACAAATTCTTGCGGCTGAAAACCTACGTAGCTGAACACCAGCGTAAACGGGAACTTTAAACGGGTTTTAAGCGAGAAACTGCCTTGGCCGTTGGTGGTAGTACCTGCTACCGCACCCTTAACAGATACAGTAGCACCGGTAATAAGCTGCTTTGTGCCTGCATCAAGCACCTGGCCGGATACCAGGATCAAACTGTTCTCTTGGGCAAAGGTTGCCGCCGTAGCCATAAAAAGTAATAACGTTGTGATATAGCGAAGCCTTAACTGGTGAAGGCCTTTTATAAAAGTTGACATGAAGGTTTAATGAGGTGAATGTGATTTGTTGATTAATGCTGGTTTTTGGGTTAACGGCAGCAACAACAGCAGGTGAAGGAGTATAGATGAACCATAGTGTTTAATTAAATAATATAATATCTATAGATTTAGTAGGCAAATATATTATATTTCTTCGTATGATCATCTTTATCTGAAATTTTCATAAAATAATTATCCAGTATCAGGTCAATTTTATGTCCTTTAAAAAGAGTAAAGGAAAGTAAGGGCACAAAAAAAGCAGGCGTTAGCCTGCTTATATCAAAATGAGTTGTATTAAGCTTTTAATCAGCTGCAGCTCTCAACATTAGTGCGCCTACGGTTACATTAGTACGGCTATCTACAATAATAGCACCACCATTGGCCTTGTTTTCCTGGTAAACGTCAAAAGCTAAGGGCTCTGCAGTTTTTAGTATAATACGGCCAATATCATTTAGTTTAAACTCCTCTTCGTACACTTTATCAAGCGTATTGATGTTAAATTTATATAATACATCCTGTATACGGCACCGGGTTACTTTGCTGTTGTGCTGTACGAGGTAAGTTAACGAGGTGTCTAAAGCCCGGGTATCCATCCAGCATAAATCGGCCTCAATCAGTTGCGACACTTCGGGGTGGGCATGGCTGCTCACCAGTATATCACCGCGACTAATATCAATGTTATCCTGCAAATGTACCGTTACCGATTGGCCGGCCACGGCCTCATCAAATACTTTGTCCAGCAGTTCAATTTTGGTAATGGTAGAGCTGAAGCCCGATGGTAGGACCGTAACCTTATCGTTTACTTTAAACGTACCGCTGCTTACGCGGCCTGCGTAGCCACGGTAATCATGCAGCTCTTCGGTTTGTGGGCGTACTACCCACTGCACTGGTAAACGGGCATGCGAGGCTTTGTCATCTACCGGAATTTCTACCGTCTCTAAATGATTGAGCAGGCTCTTCCCGGTATACCAGGCCATGTTAGGCGAACCATTAACAATGTTGTCGCCTTTTAGAGCACTTACCGGAATGTACGTTATGTTTTTTAAATTGAGCTTGGCTGCCAGCACCTGGTATTGTTCTACAATCTGGTTAAAGGTTGCCTGGTCATAATCAACCATATCCATTTTGTTAACGCAAACCACTACCTGCGGCAATGCCAGCAACGATACCAGGAACGAGTGCCGGTTGGTTTGCTCAACCACGCCCCGGCGGGCATCAATCAAAATAATAGCCAGGTTAGAGTTAGATGCACCGGTAACCATATTGCGAGTATATTGTATATGACCAGGCGCATCGGCAATAATAAACTTACGTTTATCGGTCTGAAAGTATTTGTAAGCCACATCAATAGTAATGCCCTGCTCACGTTCGGCTTTGAGGCCGTCGGTCAGGATGGCTAAATCGATGGTACCATCGTCATTTTTGCGGTTAGAGCGGTGAAGGGCTTCGAGCTGATCGGCCAGTATGGCATCGGTATCATATAATAAACGGCCAATCAATGTGCTTTTCCCATCATCAACACTGCCGGCTGTTATAAATTTAAGTATCTCCATAGTTGTTTTTTTGATTTAGGATGATTTTATCGAGTTGATTTCACTGATTTAAACTTCTTGATTTTGATGATTTATGTAAGAATTGATTAGCCTATTCACAGTTGCATCAATAAAATCTCTTCCTTATTCGGAGAAATCATCACAAAATCAGTGTAACCACAAGTACCCTAAAAATATCCTCCCTTTTTTCGCTCTTCCATGGCGGCTTCCGATACCTTGTCGTCCATGCGGGCACCGCGTTCGCTTATTTTAGAGGCGCTGATTTCGTCTATAATATCATCTATCAAATAAGCATCCGATTCTACAGCTGCGGTACAAGTCATGTCGCCTACGGTACGGAAACGCACGTTACGGCGGGTAATCACATCATCCTCATCCATGTTCAAATACTCGGCGGCGGCCATTAACTGCCCGTTGCGGGTAATGCAATCACGCTCGTGTGCAAAATAAATGCTCGGTAAGGCAATGTTTTCCCGGCGAATGTAGTTCCAAACATCCAGTTCGGTCCAGTTACTGATTGGGAATACCCTTACGTTTTCGCCTTTGTGTATTTTGCCGTTGTAGATGTTCCATAACTCGGGGCGCTGGCGTTTAGGGTCCCACTGGCCAAACTCATCGCGTACCGAAAATATACGTTCTTTGGCGCGGGCTTTTTCCTCGTCGCGGCGGGCACCACCAATACAGGCATCAAACTGGTGTGCGGCAATAGTATCTAACAAGGTAACCGTTTGCAGCGCGTTGCGACTTGCATTTTTACCTTTTTGTTCAACCACTTTGCCCTGGTCAATAGAGTCCTGCACATGACCAATAATTAGTTTTTCGCCTAAACGGGCAATCATTTCATCGCGATATCGTATCGTTTCCGGAAAATTATGCCCGGTATCAATATGCACTAAAGGGAAAGGGAACTTGCCCGGGCGGAAAGCTTTCTCGGCCAATCGCACCAGGGTAATGGAGTCTTTACCGCCCGAAAACAGCAACGCAGGCTTTTCAAACTGCCCGGCTACTTCGCGCAATATATGTATGGCTTCCGCCTCCAGTTCGTCTAAATAATCTAAATGATGCTTGCTCATTTCTCAGTAATAATTTCGGTTACACTATGCAAACCACACTCTTTTTTAGATTGGTCTTCCCACCACCAGCGGCCGGCCCTAAAATCTTCGCCCGGCTGTACGGCGCGGGTGCAGGGGGCACAGCCAATGCTCGGAAAGCCGCGGTCGTGCAGTGTATTGTATGGAATATTGTTGTTCTTGATATAAGTCTTTACCTCGTCGAGCGACCAGTTAAAGATGGGGTGAAATTTAACCAGTTGATTGCCTTCGTCCCATTCTACGTTGCTCATGTCGTGTCGATTGGGCGATTGCTCGGCACGGATGCCGGTTATCCAGCATACATTCCCTTTGAGTGCACGCTTTAATGGTTCAATTTTACGGATGCCGCAGCACTCTTTACGGTTATCCACCGACTCGTAAAAGCTATTCGGGCCTTTGGTGCTTACCATTTGTTCGAGCGGTTCGTGCTGCGGATAATAAGCATAGATGGGCTTGCCGTAAATTTCCATGGTGCGGTTCCACACATAATAGGTTTCAGGAAACAATCGTCCTGTTTCGAGCGTGAAAACTTTAATGGGCAGGTTGTTCGAAAAAATAAGATGGGTGATTACCTGATCTTCCCAGCCAAAACTGGAAGAGAAAATAACTTGGCCCGGAAATGCGTTAGCCAGCCACGCCAGTGCGCTGCCCGGCGAAAGGCCTGCAGTTTGTTCTTGAATATGTTGTGCCAGTTGGTCCATAATTAAATGAGCTTAATAGCGAAGCCGTAAATACTTTTAAGGCTTACTAATATAACAATAATGCCTACGGCTATCATAATCACCTTAACCGATATACGGTTGGATATGCGTGCCGCAATGGGGGCTGCCAATGCACTGCCGATCATTAAACCGGTAATAGCACTCCATGGAGCCTTGTTAAGCATAATTAAAAAAGTGAGCGACCCAATCATCGCTATAAAAAAACGGGTTAGCTTAACGGTGCCTAAAGAAAAACGAGGGTGGCGGCCGCCGGCAATAAGAGATGAAAGAACGATGGAGCCCCAGCCGCCACCGCCAACCGCATCAATAAACCCGCCGCCTAAACCCAGCAGCGGAATTTGTTTAATCTTTTTATCACCCGCTTTTCGGTTAGCCGTTTTAAAAGCTTTGGATAATATTACCGAGCCTAAAATTAAGGTATACACCGATACCAGCGGCTTGGTATACATGGTATAATGTTCTAATGATGATACCAGGTAAGCACCTGTGAGTGCGCCTAATATACCCGGAATGATAAGCAGTTTAAACAGCTTCCAGTTGATGTTACCCATGCGGTAATGCATCCAACCGGCAATGCCGTTACTCATAATTTCGGATAAATGCACGGCCATGCTTGCTGCCGCCGGAGTAATGCCCATAGACAATGAAAATGCCGTTGACGTAACGCCGTATGACATACCAATGGCGCCGTCAATCATGGCAAATACAAAGCCTGCTCCTAAAAAGTAGTAAAAGATTTTGTCTACACCCTCTACATAAGACCTAAAAGAAGGCTCATTATACCAGAGTGCTGTTATGGCAATACCTAATGAGGCTATGATGGTGAGCCAAATTAACCACTTGAAATTTTTTTTATTAACCGGTTTAGGTTCTATTAAAACGGCAGTAGCCTTATTTAAGGCTTTTACCTTACCTGCAAAATCTCCGGTTAAAGTATTGCGTAAGGCACTTAGTTGTTGCAGTGTGGTGTCTAATTCCTCGGGCAGGGCCTCGGCCAGTACCTGTTTCAGTCGCTTGGCTGCCGTTGGCGATTTGCCGTTGGTAGAGATGGCCAGTTTAAGATCCCCTTTTTTGACGATAGAGCCCAGATAAAAATCGCACAGATCGGGCTTGTCGGCTACGTTGATGAGCAGCTTGCGGGCGTGAGCCGCCTGCCTGATGCGTTCGTTCAGTACATTGTTGGCTGTAGCCGCAACCACCAGGTCGGCATCATTCAGGTCATCCTCGGTAAACGATTTCTGTACCAGCGTTACTTTAGGGTAGGTCGCTACAAAGTCGTAAACCTCGGGCAGGATGCTTTCGGCAACTATAGTTACAGTAGCCGCCTGGCTGTTGTTGAGCAGGGCGGTGAGCTTTTCGAGCCCTACGTTGCCTGCACCAATTAACACCGTATGTAAATGGTTAAGCTTCAGAAAAACCGGGAACAGCTGATTGCCTTCGGGCTTTTCTGAAACATTAACCGGGGTAAGCTCGCTATTCTTGGGCAAGGATGTCATAAAACTCGCGAATAGGTTGAAACTTGGGGTGCAGAGAAACCACGTCGCCAAACACCATCATAGCTGGTGCCTGTATCTTGTTTTCTTCGGCCAGTTCTACTATCGTATCCACAATGCCTATCACCACTTTTTCGTTAGCGGTAGTGCCGCTTTGTATCAGCGCTACCGGCAGGCGGTGTTTGCCTTCGGCTTTAAACACCGCGGCTATTTCGGCCAGCTTATGCAAGCCCATCAAAACAACTACGGTTGCCTTGGTTTTTGCGGCCTGGTGTAAATCGCGAGAGATGTTACCATCGGCCGTAGTACCGGTAACTACCCAAAAACTTTCGCTAAGCCCACGGTGGGTAACCGGAATTTGTTGCAAACCCGGAACACCGATAGAACTGGAAATACCGGGAATCACCTGGGCCGGGATGCTGTAAGACGCTGCAAAGTCCAGCTCTTCGTAACCACGTCCAAACACAAACGGATCGCCGCCCTTTAACCTGACTACATGGCCGTAGTTAATGGCGTAGTCGATCATTAGTTTATTTACGGCCTCTTGCGAGTACGAGTGTTCGCCCGAGCGTTTACCTACGTATACTTTGTGTGCATGTGCAGGTGCAA
The DNA here is from genome assembly GCF_038806765.1 of Mucilaginibacter sp. CSA2-8R. Classification (NCBI taxonomy): domain Bacteria; kingdom Pseudomonadati; phylum Bacteroidota; class Sphingobacteriia; order Sphingobacteriales; family Sphingobacteriaceae; genus Mucilaginibacter; species Mucilaginibacter sp. CSA2-8R. The sequence continues at coordinate 1,130,231 of NZ_CP152389.1, forward strand.
AGCTCAGCAAATCTTCGTTCACCAGGGCATCGTATAAAACCACGTCGGCCGTTTGAAGGGCTTTCATGCCTTTAATGGTAATCAGTTCGGCATCGCCGGGGCCTGCACCTACTAAAGTTATTTTGGGTTCTTTAAAAGCTGTATTTGTTTGCGTGGTAATAATCATGCTTTAAGCGCCTCCCTGGCCGCTTTCATTTCGGTTAAAAATTCTTCGGCGCTCTGCAGATAAGCGGTTGCAAATGCTTCCGATGGTTCATTCTGATTTATTTGTAAAACCAGGTCGTTAAAAGATACCGGTAATTTAACCAAACCGGTGCTCACAAAGTGGTTGTCAAACTCTTTAATAACGCCTATTTGAGTGCTGCTGTTAACGCCTTTATCCAGCAGTAGGGCCTTCGCCGTGCTGATCAATGTATTATAGCTATGATAAATGGCATCTGCCCAGCGGCTTTCGTTATAAGCATCTCTGGCCCAGCTGGCTTTTTCTTCAGCTTCAAAAAGCAGGGTAGCCACCAGGTCGATCATCACACCGGCACATTCGCCAACGCCAATAGCGGTAGCAAAAGTTTCTTCGTGGCCCCAGTCAACAAACTCTTCTTCGGTTAAGTTAGTTAAATCGGCTAGAGGTTTGAGTAACTGGTAAAAATAATCTTTACCCTGGCGGTCATAATACGCATGGAAATTTTCCTGCTCAGTGGTATTAGCCTGGTAGTCGTTTAATACTGACCGCAAAACATGGGTAGCACGTTTGGCAGGTACCTTAATTACCTTGTCGGCCGCGCGGCCAACACCGTTGCCTACCGTGCCGCCACCTAACAAAACCTGTACTGATGGTAACACCCGCTTATCAGCTTTTAATGAACTGCCATGAAAGCCGATGTGCGCCAACCCATGCTGCCCGCACGAATTCATACAGCCACTGATTTTAATTTTGATGTCGCGGTTATAAATCAGGTCTTCGTATTCGTTATAAATCACATCTTCCAGCACTTTAGATAACGTCATACTGTTGGAGATGCCTAAATTACAGGTATCTGTGCCTGGGCAGGTGGTTACATCGGCCACACTATCAAAGCCGGGCTCGGCTAAATGTAAAGCAGCTAAGGCATTGTATATTGCAGGTAAAGTTTCTTTACGGGCATACTTTAACAACAGGCCTTGGTTTTGCGTGATGCGTATTTCATCGGCTACCAGGCCGCGTAAGCTGTCTGCCAGTTGGCGGGCCTCAGGGGTATGGATATCGCCTACCGGCACTTTTACATATACGCCGTAAAAGCCTTTCTGCTTTTGCTCAAAAACGTTGGTAGCAAGCCACTGCTCGTATTTGAGTGGATTGATAATATCAATAGCAGGTACACTCAAAGCTTCGGGTGCCGCAGGTTGCGGTACGGCATCGCGGTTAATGGTGTAAGTTTTTACTTTGGTGGCAATAGTTTCCTGTTCCACCAGGTTTAAAAATTCATCCAAACCAATTTTTTGCACCAAAAACTTTAAGCGGGCCTTGTTGCGGTTATTGCGTTCGCCATAACGGTCAAATACCCTGATTACCGACTCGATGTAAGGAATCAACTCATCCTCGGGTAAAAACTCTTTTACGGCATGTGCCAAGGCAGGCTGTGCGCCTAATCCTCCGGCCATTAATACCTTAAATCCGCGCTCATTGTCGTTGTGCAGTTTAGGAATGAAACCTAAATCGTGAATATAACTGAAAGCCGTATCAGCCTCGCTGCTGGAGAATGATATTTTAAATTTACGGCCCATCTCCTGACAGATAGGGTTACGTAAAAAGTATTCGAATGTAGCATGTGCGTAAGGCGATACATCAAACGGTTCTTGCGGGTCAATGCCCGAAGCAGGGGACGAGGTTACGTTACGCACTGTGTTGCCGCAAGCTTCGCGCAGGGTAATATCATCCTGCTCCAGTTGTGCCCATAGCTCTGGGGTACGGTCAAGGCTTACATAATGTATCTGTATATCCTGGCGGGTAGTTAAGTGCAGGTTGCCGCTGCCGTACTCGTCGGCAATATCGGCAATGCGCAGCAACTGTTTAAAAGTTACCTTACCAAAAGGGAGTTTGATGCGTACCATTTGTACCCCCGGCTGCCTTTGGCCGTAAACCCCGCGGGCCAACCGCAGGCTTCTGAATTTTTCTTCGTGTATTTTACCTTCGCGAAAAGCCCTTATCTTTTTTTCAAGATCGATAATGTCTTTTTCAACTACCGGGTTTTCCAGTTCGGTTCTGAAACTTTGCATGCAGTTTATATTCAAAAAAGCCTCTAACAGTAATTTACCGAAAGAGGCCTAAGTATTAATCACTTAAAATTATTTAATAGCGCCTCGTTAACATACTGCCGTAACAGCAACACATTGCATTAAATTGAAAAGTATGTTTGTTTTGCAACACCATTTTTCAAATATATAAATATCATAGATTAAATATATAGAATAAGTAGATTTTATTTTATTTGTTTGATAAAGGCAATCTGTTGCCACACATAATGTGTATATAGTTACATAATTGTTGCAGAGCAGCCCTGGCATAATACTTAGGTTTGCCTGCTAAATGTGAGCGATTTAATAATAGTGATATGTTGAACAGTGGAGCTGATACGATGACAGCCGGTGTTTTAACCGGTTCATTAATTACTCATTTAGAATGCCCTAATTGCGGGCGGCATTATAGTGCCGATGTAATACGCACGGTTTGTGAAGATGCCAGTTGCCTGTCATCGTTATTTGCCCGGTATGATTTTACTAACGGCTTATCTATAGATATCTTAAAAGGAAGAACGGCCACCATGTGGCGATATAAAGAGGTGTTGCCTGTTATCCATGAAGAAAATGTGGTTACGCTGGGGGAGGGGTTTACACCCATACTGCCTTTAACCAAACTTAAACATTTAGCCGGTGATAATGAAGTTTTATGGAAAGATGAATCGGGCAACCCAACCGGTTCATTTAAAGCCAGGGGTATCGGGGCGGCCGTATCTAAAGCCAAAGAGTTGGGTATTGACACCATTGTAACTCCTACTGCAGGTAATGCGGGTGGTGCATTGGCCGCCTATGCCGCCAGGGCCGGCGTTAAAGCCGTAGTGTACATGCCTAAACTTACGCCCAAAGTATTTAAAGATGAATGCCACCTGTATGGCGCTCAATTAGTTGAGGTAGATGGTAACATTAGCGATTGCGGGCGCCTGGCTAATGAGCAAGCTACGGCTAATGGCTGGTTCCAGGTGTCTACCTTAAAAGAGCCTTACCGGCTGGAAGGCAAGAAGACCATGGGCTACGAAATTGCCGAACAACTGAACTGGCAACTGCCAGATGTAATTTTGTATCCCACCGGCGGCGGCACCGGGCTGATTGGTTTATGGAAGGCCTTCGATGAAATGCAACAACTGGGCTGGATTGGTAACCATCGCCCGAGGATGGTAGCCGTGCAGTCGGAAAGCTGTAATGGGATAGTGCAGGCATTTAACGGTGGAGAACTATCATCGCAGTTTGTAGATGGTGGTTTTACCATAGCCAACGGCTTGCGTGTGCCTAAGCCTTACGCCGATAAGTTGATATTGAAAGTTTTGCGGGAAAGCAATGGCACAGCCTTAAGCATTCCGGATGCGATGATGAGCGAAGCGTTGAAAGAAATTGCCCGTAACGAAGGTATGCTCATTGCCCCCGAAGGTGCTGCCTTATGGCAGGCGTTTAAACAATTGAAGGCTGAGCAGTGGATTAAACCCCAGGAGCAAGTACTGCTTCTGAATACCGGAAGCGGCTATAAATATCTGGAAAATATTGATGTTTAGTGTCAGATGAATAAGTTAACGCCAGTGCCTGTTTATTTTTTTAATTCTTTTATAGGTAACCCGCAGGTTACGTATTATTGTTTAACCTGCGGATTATCTATAAACGAATGGAACGCGACATTAAACTAAACTGGTATTTTGAACAAAACCCCGAACAGGTTTGGCAGTGCTTAACTAATGTTGACTTGCTCAATCAATGGTTTATGCAAAGCGATTTTAAGGCCGAAGTTGGGCACCACTTCCGTTTTGTGAGTAAGCCTATGCCAGCGGTTGGCTGGGATGGTATTGTATACAGCGAAGTGCTGGAAGTAGTGCCCCATCAAAAACTGATTTATACCTGGAAGGGCGGACCCAGGCCCGGCGTTATTAATTTAGATACCGTGCTCACCTGGACACTCCTGCCGCAGCAAAATGGTACGGTGCTCACTTTAGAGCATAAGGGCTTTAAGGGTATGAAAAATTTCCTGTCGAGCTTTATGATGGAGAAAGGCTGGAAAATCAACATTGAGCGTAAGTTTATGAAAGTGCTTAACCGGTATAGTCATGCTCAAGTCTAAATCCGACGTTTTTCCAGTCATTGCATACCCAACCCGCCGGGCCCTCCTGGTAATGCTGGCTGCGCAGGCTCTGCCCATTAATGCCCTGGCCGATAATTTTACCATGAGCCGTCCGGCAGTTTCCAAACATATCAAAGTACTTAACGAGTGCGGCCTGATTGAGATTAAGGATGCAGGGCGCGAACGCTACTGCTCGTTAAACCAGGCCGGATTTCAGGAGGTTACCAACTGGATAGCTTATTTTGACAGTTTTTTGGAAAGAAAAATTCAGTAACCTCGAAAAATTACTTCATCAGCAATTACAAAACAAAAAATAATGGCAAACCAACCTTACACTATTGAGCAAGTATATGCAGCACCGGTTTCGCGCGTGTGGCAGGCGCTTACCGATAAAGATCAGATGAAACAATGGTATTTTGACCTGGCCGAGTTTAAACCCGAGGTAGGTTTTACTTTCTACTTTACGGGCGGACCTGATGGCGGCATAAAATACCGCCATATTTGCTGCATAACTGAGGTGATTGAAAACCAAAAGTTGAGCTATACCTGGAGTTATGAGGGTTATGCAGGTGAATCGGAAGTGATTTTTGAGATCTTTGATGAGGGCGAATGCACCCGTTTGAAATTAACCCATAAAGGATTGGAAACCTTCCCGGCTGATAATCCGGATTTTGATGCCAAAAACTTTGCAGCCGGTTGGGGCTACCTCATCGGTACCAGCTTGAAAAACTATCTCGAAAGTAATTAAGCTTTCATTTGGTTTGCCCTCCTAGTAAAACGAGCGAAGCCAATGTGCGCTCATTTTATCAGGAGGGTACATTTATTCCGGAATTAGGGTAACGTCGTTCCGTTCAAACACTTCGCGCTGGTGGTCGCCGTCAATCAAGTCTACAATAATCTCGTCTTCAATGATGTCGTTGATGTAGCCGTTTCCTTTAGGAGTCGAAACGGCGTCGCCTATCTGTAATTCCATATCTTAAATTATAATGTATTTTATTGATGCAAGTGGCGCCATAAATCTGGGTTGTCGCGGTAATGGCTGATGTTTTCTATCACTTGTTCAACCTGGTCAGCTGTTAAGTCTTCGTTGCCGTCGGCCGTGTAGGTAAACAGTTTTCCGGGGTCTTCAAAAGTAATGTAACCCATATAGTCAGGATCGTTGTGCTTAACTAAATGCAGCTCTCCGCTCTTAGATTTTTCCAGCCCTGTCGTTTTCAGTCCGGTGTCTTTAAATATACTATAAGTATAAGTAATTACGGCATGCCCGTTCAGGTGGGCCTGCGTGTCAGGAATCACCATGAGCGACAAATCATCAATATGAAAAAATAGAGCAGACATTTAGTTAAGCACTTAAATATTACAACTTATACTTGATGTAATGGTTTTACCATGACTTATAAAGCACATTAAAGATAAAATTAAAGTCATGCCCATCATTTCAAGAAATGACTTTGATTATAGTAAGTTTTAATGCTTGGCCGAGTCGGCGTTTAATGAATCTTGCTTGGCTTTTTCTGCAGAATTAGAGTCAGCTGCCATTACGCCGCGCTGGCTTTCTAAAGCCGAGATTGAATCCATCCGGTTACGGTCACGCATAGTAGAGTCTTGTCCCTCGCCGCTCACGCCGCCTTTGCAGGCCGCCAGTGTGCCAGCTAGGCCGGCAGTTAAAATGAATAGTTTTACTGTATTTTTCATGATTTAAACTGATGGTACTTATTTAAAATGAATTTTAGCGAAACTTGTTTTCTTTTAAGTTTAATAAATGAATGAGTTTGTCGATGCAATAGTGCACTGACGCATCACTAAAATGTTACTTAAACCATTGAGTCTGGCTTGCATCTATTATAGTATTAAAATTAAAACGATAAAAACCATGATGAAGTCAATAAAATCATTAGCCATAGCAGCCCTGATTACCGCTGCATTTTCGGTAGGTGCGAATGCCCAAATCAAAAAAGGTACTGACAGTTTGAAAACTGTGCACCGGCAAGAGCGTCATGCCTTCAGGGCGTTGTTGAACGACCAGCAAAAGGCAATGCTGAAAGAAAACCATCAAAAGCAAAAAGCAGCCAGAACTGCATTTGTAGCCAGTTTAAATAACGACCAGAAAGCTATTTTAAAAGATAAAGCGCTTACGCATAAAGAGCGTAAAGCAAAACTGGCTGGCACATTTACGCAGCAACAAAAAGATGCTATGGCAACTAACAAAGCAGCGCATAAAGCAGACCGCAAAGCTTTTGTAGCTACTTTAACCGAAGATCAAAAATCGGCCTTCAAAAAGATGGCGAAAGAGCGGCATGGTCAGCATGGTTTTCATCAGCAAAAAGCACAAAAAGCTTAACATTGATAAATAACAACTAATAAAACGCCTTACAAGCTGTTTGCTTGTAAGGCGTTTTGCTTTAACGCATTTGCGTGTTTTAATTTAAAATGAGATATTGTACACCGGCATTATAACGCCATTCATTTGCATTTTCCTGTAAATATAACCATAGGCCAGTCAGTAATTCCGGTGCATTTTTTGTGCGAAACGCTGGCTTACTTTATAGGTTATCGCTATTATCTGTATTTACGAAGACTCCATCATGACCTCATCAGTGATGAGCACCGCTTGCTTATTTTTGTAGGTGCCGCGGCCGGTGCTTTTTTAGGATCGCACTTGTTAGGCGTGCTCGAAAACCCTCCAAAACTTCAATATGCCGATTGGGTTTATTTTATAGGTAACACTACCATCATCGGCGGTTTACTGGGAGGACTTGTAGGCGTTGAATCGGTTAAAAAGCGGATAGGAGTAAGAGCATCATCCGGCGATCTGATGGTTTACCCTATCATCCTAAGTATGATGATTGGCCGGACGGGTTGCTTTCTGGCCGGGCTTGAGGATGGCACTTATGGAATTGCCAGCTACTTGCCTTGGGCCATCAATTTTGGCGATGGCATTTACCGGCACCCCACCAACCTTTACGAAATAGTTTTTTGGTTGCTGCTGGGTATTAGCTTAACGCTGTTTGAAAGAAGGCACCAGTTTGCCAATGGGTTCCGATTTAAACTGATGATGGTGGCCTACCTGAGTTTTCGTTTTTTTATCGAATTTATAAAGCCCGCTTATTTTTTTAACTTCGGTTTATCGGTTTTGCAGTTGGCTTGCCTGGCCGGGTTAATCTATTATTACAAAGTATTTATCTATCCTTCAAAAATATCATCAACCTATGCCTGAACGTCCGTACATCTATTATGATTTTACCATCAGTATTTGCTCCACCTGTTTGCGGCGGGTTGATGCCAAAATTGTTTTTGAAGACGATAATGTTTATATGCTCAAAAACTGCCGGCATCATGGGCCCGAAAAAGTGCTGATAGCCACCGATATTGAGTATTATAAAAACTGCCGCAACTATGCCAAGCGCAGCGAAATGCCACTTAAATTTAATTCGGCTACACACTATGGCTGCCCTTACGATTGCGGTTTATGCCGCGATCATGAACAACATTCGTGCTTAACTGTCATTGAGGTTACCGACCGCTGCAATTTAACCTGCCCAACTTGTTATGCCATGTCATCGCCGCATTACGGCCGGCACCGTACCCTGGCCGAAATTGAGCAGATGCTTGATGTGATTGTAGCTAACGAAGGTGAACCTGACGTAGTACAGTTAAGCGGCGGTGAGCCAACTTTGCATCCGCAGTTTTTTGAAATACTGGATATTGCCAAACGCAAGCCCATCAAACACCTGATGGTAAATACCAATGGCGTTCGTATAGCCAAAGACGAAGAGTTTGTGAAAAGGCTGGCCACATATATGCCCGACTTTGAAATTTACCTGCAGTTTGACTCGTTTAAAAAAGAAGCGCTCGAAAAACTTCGTGGCGTTGACTTGCGCGAGGTGAGGGCCAAAGCTATTGCCAACCTAAACAAGTATAACCTGTCGACCACACTGGTGGTCACCCTGCAGAAGGGGCTGAATACCGACGAAATAGGAGAGATTATAGAATACGCCCTAAAACAGCGTTGCGTGCGTGGCGTAACCCTGCAACCAACACAGCAAGCCGGGCGACTGCATAACTTTAACCCAGCTACCGACCGGTATACGCTTACCGAAGTGCGGCAGGCTATACTGGATCAAACCAGCATTTTTACGGCACAGGATTTATTGCCTGTGCCTTGTAACCCGGATGCCCTGGTTATGGGATATGCCTTAAAGGCAGGTGGCTGTGTTTTTCCGCTTACGCGGATGATTAACCCTGATGATTTGTTAGATAACTCGAAAAATACTATCGTTTACGAACAGGATGAGTTATTAAAGCAGCACCTGCTGCACATGTTCAGTACCGGTAACTCGGTTGATAAGGCACAGGAGCACCTGGCATCCATTATGTGTTGCCTGCCAAACATTGAGGCGCCGGGCTTAAGTTACGAAAACCTGTTCCGCGTTATCATCATGAATTTTATTGATGCGTATAACTTTGATGTTCGGGCTATCAAAAAATCATGCGTTCATATTGTAAATAAGGACATGCAGATAATTCCTTTCGAAACCATGAACCTGTTTTATCGTGATGATAAAGCAGCCTACCTCGAAACCTTACGTAATGAAATAGCCGTATGATAACACCGCCCGAACCTCCAAAACAAGACACCGGTAATAAGGTAAACGGTAAAATACTTGGATACAATCTGCTGGCATTTGTCGGTTATACTTTGCTCGCGGCTCTTGCCAGCCCTACTGAGGGTTGGTTTTTTGCCTTTTTTATTTCGATAATCCATTTTGTAATTGCTGTCATCGCAGCACTGGCTACCCGGCGTTGGGTATGGTTGCTGGCAGGTGCGTTGGTTTTGGTTATTGGTTTTGGTACTTGCGTTAGTAATTTTAAAATGGGCGATATGCGGTAGTAGCAATTCTTTTAAGGATTGCTACTTCATGAAAATTTTTGAATTGGTTAGCGTTAGCTGAATAAAGGATTCGTTTTGAGCATTATGCGATCAGAAGGCAAGTTGTTATATTTACAGACAACTAAACGCTTATCACCAATATGACTCTTAGATTTTTTAATCTTGTTATTTTTTCTGCTGTTTTATTGCTTTTTTCTGCTTGTAAAAAAGAATCATCTGTCAGCAGTAAAGCAGATACTGTTAGTAAAACCACCCCCGTAAAAATTACCGAAATAGACAGACCGATTTATGTAAAAGCTACTAAAGGCGATTTTGGGTCGCAAATAGTTGTTAAGTGGGCGCCAATGCCTTTAGCTAAGAAGTATCAGTTGTATAAATTCAATGAAGCTGACCAACAGTACAAGCTACTTAAAGAAACACCTGACACAACGTATACCGATATTCTTGGAAAGCCTTTAGTTAAGAATTACTACAAGGTAAAAATTTATAACAGCAGCACAGAGTACAGCCAATTTAGTGATGTTGACTATGGCTACACTTCCGGACAAACGTATAGTAAGTTTGGAGTATTTGGGAGCGAAGGTACTGGGATTGGTCAATTCCAATTTCCATCAAATGTAGAGGCTGATGCTGGCGGTAATTTGTATGTAAGCGACGAGTTTGGGGGCATTCAAAAGTTTGATGCTGGAGGGAAATTCATTGAATATTTTTACAAGCCTTCGGGGGCAGGTACCCGTGCATTAGTCTTTTTATATAACGGTAATTTTGTAGCAACACACATAGCAGATTATGGCAACAACGTAAGTATTTTTAGCGCACAAAAGCAGGAGATATCTTCATTTGCACCTCTTGGAATGGGGAATGGAGATGGCCAATTTGGAAATACCAGGCAAATTTGTAATGATAAAGATGATAATATTTATATTGTTGATCAGATAAACAAACGAGTTCAAAAGTTTGATAAGAATGGAAAGTTCCTCTTGAAGTTCAATATTACCACCATTGGTGCGTCCAACGCAGGCTGGGGAGTATGTTATTTAAATGATAACATATTTGTAAGCAATACTGCTGGAAACGATATAACTGTATATGATAAAAATGGGATCTATGTTAGATCATTCAATATCGGAGCTCCAAGCTACTCTATTAAAACTGATGGTGAAAATCTGATTATAGGGTCAGTTGGTTACATTATAAAAACAGATGACAAAGGCCAAGTAGTTGAAAAAATTGGACAAGGGCAGTTTGTGTCTATTGTTGCAGGTGTAGCCATAAACAAGTCTCAAGATATTATAGCTACCGATACTTATGGAAGGAAAGTTATTACATTCAAAAAATTATAAAAAGTTCAATTCGAAAATTAAAAGACGGTTTTCGGTTTTAATGTAAGCTGTTAGTTATCAGCAGCAAGTTTACATATTCCAATATATACCACTAAGGTAGTATATATACTTTTTCAGGTACAGTAGTATTCTTTTGGCAAGCATCCTGTGCTGTCCGCATTATTATAAAAATCTTTTCCTCAACCACTTGATAATCAAAAAACAAGTGCGTACTTTTGCAGACCCGAAAACCGGGTTAAAAAGAAGTAAAACAAAAAGGAAGAAATGCCTACTATTCAACAATTAGTTAGAAAAGGTAGAGTAGCTCTGGAGGATAAGAGTAAATCCCCAGCGTTGGACAGCTGTCCACAGCGAAGAGGCGTGTGTACCCGTGTATACACCACTACCCCTAAAAAACCAAACTCAGCAATGCGTAAAGTGGCCCGTGTGCGCCTTACTAACGGTAAAGAGGTGAATGCCTACATTCCGGGTGAAGGTCACAACTTACAGGAGCACTCTATCGTGTTAATTCGTGGCGGCAGGGTAAAAGATTTACCTGGTGTTCGTTACCACATCATCCGTGGTGCGTTGGATACTTCAGGTGTAAACGGCCGTAATCAGCGTCGTTCTAAATATGGTACTAAACGTCCTAAACCAGGTCAACCGGCAGCAGCAACTAAAGGTGCACCAGCTAAAGGCAAAAAGAAATAATTAAAGGAGGATAGTTACAATGAGAAAGTCAAAACCGAAAAAAAGAATCCTTCTTCCTGACCCAAGATTTAATGATGTTTTGGTAACCAGGTTCGTAAATAACATGATGTATGATGGTAAAAAATCTACCGCATACAGCATTTTCTATAACGCCGTTGATATCGTTGAGAAAAAAATCAACGAAAGCGGTTTAGATACCTGGAAAAAAGCATTAAACAATGTTATGCCTGCTGTTGAGGTTAAGTCTCGCCGTGTAGGTGGTGCTAACTTCCAGGTTCCTACCGAGGTTCGTCCGGAGCGTAAAATTGCTTTAGGTATGAAATGGTTAATCAGCTATGCCCGTCGTCGTGGTGAAAAAACCATGATGGAGAAATTAGCCGGCGAAATCATCTCTGCTTCAAAAGGTGAAGGTGCTGCCGTTAAGAAAAAAGAAGATACGCACAAAATGGCTGAGGCCAACAAAGCGTTCTCGCATTTCAGATTCTAATTAGTGAATGAGTGAATTTTGAATGAGTGGATGAGTGAATAACAGAGTAGAGTTTAAATACTTACTCATTCACTCACTCGCTCATTCACTCAATAAAAACACAAATGTCAAGAGATCTTAAATATACAAGAAATATTGGTATTGCCGCTCACATTGATGCCGGTAAAACCACTACCACCGAGCGTATCCTTTACTACAGTGGTGTAAGCCATAAAATTGGTGAGGTACACGAAGGTGCTGCTACTATGGACTGGATGGCTCAGGAGCAGGAGCGTGGTATTACCATCACTTCGGCTGCTACAACCGTATTCTGGAACTACCGTGGCGACAAATACCAGGTAAACGTAATTGACACTCCGGGCCACGTTGACTTTACCGTAGAGGTAAACCGTTCATTGCGTGTACTGGATGGTCTGGTTTTCCTGTTCTCGGCCGTTGACGGTGTTGAGCCTCAGTCAGAAACTAACTGGCGTTTGGCTAACAACTACAACGTACCTCGCATTGGTTTCGTTAACAAAATGGACCGTTCGGGTGCCGACTTCTTAAAGGTTGTTAAACAAGTACGTAGCATGTTGGGCAGCCACGCGGTGCCTCTGCAAATCCCTATCGGTGCTGAAGACAACTTTAAAGGTGTGGTTGATTTAATCAACTTCCGTGGTGTGGTTTGGAACGAGCACGATAAAGGTATGACCTTTACCGAAGTGCCAATCCCTGACGATATGGTTGAGGAAGCTAACGAGTGGAGAGAAAAATTACTGGAAGCTGTTGCTGAGTTTGACGATACGTTGATGGAGAAATTCTTTGACGATCCGACCACCATCACCGAGCGCGAAGTATTAGATGCTTTACGCCAGGCTACTTTAGCCGGTAAAATCGTTCCGATGACTTGTGGTTCATCTTTCAAAAACAAAGGTGTACAAACCATGCTTGATTACGTAATGGAGTTGTTGCCTTCACCTCTTGATTCAAAAGGTGTTGTAGGTACTAACCCTGATACTGGCGAAGAAGTATTGGTTAAACCAGACGCAAAAGAGCCATTTGCCGCTTTGGCATTTAAAATTGCAACTGACCCGTTTGTTGGTCGTTTGTGTTTCATCCGCGTTTACGCTGGTAACCTTGATGCTGGTTCTTATGTACACAACATGCGTTCTGACAATAAAGAGCGTATCTCTCGTATATTCCAGATGCACGCTAATAAGCAAAACCCAATCCCTAACGTAGGGGCTGGTGATATTGCTGCGGTAGTAGGCTTCAAGGATATTAAAACTGGTGATACCCTTTGCGACGAAAAGAACAAAATCGTTCTGGAGTCAATGGTGTTCCCTGAGCCGGTTATCGGTTTAGCGATCGAGCCTAAAACTCAGGCTGATATTGATAAACTGGGTATGGCTTTAGGTAAGTTAGCTGAAGAGGATCCAACATTCCGTGTAAACTCTGATGAGGAAACCGGCCAGACTGTAATTTCAGGTATGGGCGAGCTTCACCTGGATATCATCATGGACCGCTTAAAACGTGAGTTTAAAGTAGAGGTTAACCAAGGTGCTCCACAAGTAGCTTATAAAGAGGCTATCACTGGTACTACGCAACATCGCGAAACCTACAAGAAACAAACTGGTGGTCGTGGTAAATTTGCCGACATTCAGGTAATTATCTCTCCTCCGGATGAAGGTAAAGAAGGTTTACAGTTTGTGAATGAAATTAGTGGTGGTGCTATCCCTCGCGAGTTTATTCCATCTGTAGAAAAAGGCTTTGCTGCTGCCATGGCTAATGGTGTGTTGGCAGGTTACCCACTTACCGGCTTAAAAGTACGTTTAATTGATGGTTCATTCCACGCAGTCGATTCGGACGCATTATCGTTCGAGATTGCAGGTCGTTCGGCATACCGTGAGGCATTGCCTAAATGTAGACCAGTATTGCTGGAGCCAATCATGAAAATCGAAATCTTAACCCCTGAAGAAAACATGGGTGACGTTATCGGTGACATGAACCGTCGTCGTGGCCAATTGTTAGGTATGGACAGCCGTGCAGGCGCACAGGTAATTAAAGCTACTGTGCCACTTTCAGAAATGTTTGGTTATGTAACCCAGTTACGTACTATCACTTCTGGCCGTGCTACTTCAACAATGGAGTTTGACCATTATGAAGATGCTCCACGTAACGTACAGGATGAAGTTGTTGCCAAGGCAAAAGGTAAAAGAATAGGTGCTTAAATAAGCATATGGTGCTGACTGGTGAGTAGCTTTTACAGGTTATCGTTAATCAGCACCATAAGCCAAAAATAAATCAACCGCTTGTAATTAATAGCTCTTACGGGCGGTTTAACACAAAAACAAAATGAGCCAAAGAATCAGAATTAAACTGAAATCTTACGATTATAACTTGGTTGACAAATCAGCTGAGAAAATCGTAAAAACTGTAAAGCCAACCGGCGCTGTAGTAAGCGGTCCGCTTCCTTTACCTACTGAAAAGAAAATCTTTACGGTATTACGTTCACCACACGTAAACAAAAAAGCGCGTGAGCAATTCCAACTGTGCAGCTACAAACGTTTGCTGGACATTTATAGCTCAAACTCTAAAACTGTAGATGCTTTGATGAAGCTTGAATTACCAAGCGGTGTTGAAGTTGAAATCAAAGTGTGATAGTACCGGAAGATCCGAATAAAAAAGCCATCAGTTATTTAACTGATGGCTTTTTTGCTTTACGTGGTATTTTATATTAAGCAGATTTACATCAGACTGGGCAAACATTGTTTGCCCAGTCTGATGTATGGTATTATCCTCTGCCTAACAATTCATCAAGCTTATTACGTTCGGTTTGCAATTCGCGGGCTAGCTTCTTTTCTTTCTCGTTAGCTTTTACTTTATAGGCCTTGTATTCTTCGTCCAGTTCTTCATACAACTTGATGCGGTATTTGGCCTCACGGCGGGCGCTACCCGAGCTTAGTAGTACTACCGTTGTGATGGCTCCAAGGGCAATCACCAGTCCCCACATAATAGTATTGTAAGTAGTTTTATTTACTAGTATACCTGCCAGGCTAATGGCATCAACTTTGGCGTTCGACTCCGTAAGGCTTTGCTCTTTCGCGTTCACATCAGATTGTAAATCCTGAACGGCTTTGCCCTGGGTTGACAACTTTTGTTGAAGTTCTCTTGTTTTTTTCCTCTCTGCACGTAAGGTATCCATTACGTTTTTGTAAAAAGCCGAAAGTGGCGGCCGCTGATAATTATAAACTTTACTTGTAACGTATTGATATTGGCCACTCAGGCTTTTGTCGGTATTTACGGGAGCAGCGCCGGGCTGTTGGGCAGCGGTGTATCTACCTGATCTAACTGCTGACCTGGTAGCTGCAGGAGTGGTGGCATTCGGCTTTGCGATGTCTTGAGCGGTTGCCGTTTGCAGGCTCGCTGCTGATAAAAGCAGTGCAAAAGCACTCATAATATACCTGTTCTTCATAATGGCAAAGTAAAATATAGATACAAAATTCAATTAGCTAAACTGTTAACGAGTTGCATAACAGCCGCTAAGCGTGACAAAGTAGGTTTATAAGCTTGATGACGAATATAGGTTAAGCGCACGTAATTTACCAAACCATATTTATATTAGCGGTTATGAACATCGGAATAATTGGTTTGGGCGATATGGGTAAGGTATATGCCAAGGCTTTTGCTAAAGCAGGCTATGCCGTTTGTGGCTGCGATTTACCGCAAAATTATGAAGCATTACAAGCCGATCTGACTCCCTACCACATTCGCGTAATGGAAGATGGCAAGCAGGTAGCCCGCACCAGCGACTTGCTGATTTACTCGGTAGAGGCCGAGCATATGGAAAGGGTAGTGGCTGATACCTCAGGTTCTATCAAGTACGGTGCTATTGTGGCGGGACAGACCTCCGTCAAACATCCCGAGATAGCCATTTTTAACAAGTATCTCCCGGCCGATGTTCAGATCGTGACTTTTCATGCCATGCATGGCGGGGCTTTCGAGCCTGCCGGGCAAAACCTCGTGCTCATCCCTTACCGTACAGATAAGGAAGCATACCAGCGCATGTATGATTTATTTATGGCTATAGGCTCAAGCATTGTTGAGCTGGCCGATTACCATGAGCACGACCAGATCGTAGCCGATACGCAGGCGGTAACGCATGTAGGTTTCGAGAGTATGGGAACTGCTTGGGCATCCGCAGGATTTTTTCCATGGGAGAATGCATCCTACTTAGGTGGGATCGATAATGTAAAAATATTAATCACGCTGCGGATATTTAGTTACAAAGCGCATGTGTACGCAGGCTTAGCAATTTTAAACCCATATGCCCGGCAGCAGGTAAAGCGTTATGCACAATCCGAATCGGAGTTGTTCAAATTGATGATTAAGGAAGACGAACATGCTTTCAGGCAGAGGTTATACAAGGCGCGCGATTTTGTTTTTCATGAAAGCCGCCAGCCCATTATGCTGAACGATACCGTGATGGATGAGTTTGCGTTTCATGGCAGTGCCCAGGAGCGAAAACCTAATTCGCACTTAAGTATCTTAAGTATGGTTGATGCCTGGCATCACTTAGGCGTTAATCCTTATGATAATTTAATCGGGCAGACGCCACCATTCAGGCTGCGCTTGGGTATTGCCGAATACTTATTTAAGAACGAAGAATTACTGGAGGAGTCTATACAAACAGCGATTTACGATAAATCCATCCGGGGAGATGACTTGGAGTTCCACTCGGCTGTAAGGGAATGGTCGTCTATCATTAACTACGGCGATATGGAAGGGTATAAGAAACACTTTAACCAGGTACAGGCCTTTTTTGGCGACCGTTTACCGGAAGGCCAAAAGCAAAGCGCTGATATGATACGCCAGCTGATGAAGAAATAAGGATACACATCGTCTTTCCAAAATTTTAAAACAAAAGAAGCAGGCAAATAAAAAAATTGCCTGCTTCGTCATTTATAAAACCGCGCAAAGGTTATTTAGCGTTCCATGTATTATTATTTTCGTCGGCATCCATAAAAATACCACCATCGAGCTTAACCGACTTAACCGCTTTTGTATTCTTAAGTGCCAGTGTTGCCTGTTTTTGGTTGCTCTCCCAAAAAGCTGATGTACGGTGTAAGGTATCTGAGGATCCATTGGTGTAAGTAATCACGGCGTCGAAAGGTGCCGCAAAGCCACCGATGTTTTTAATGGTGATGTTAACGCCGGTTTTCGTTTTGGCCACATTATCAACAGCCAGGTCTATGTAGCCATTGGTGAAAAACCAGTTATTAAAAAACCAGTTCAGGTTACGGCCCGAGCCTGCATTCATGGAGTTGAAATAATCCCACGGGATAGGGTGCTTGCCGTGCCAATTATCCATGTATGTATGCAGCGCTTTCTTAAAGAGTTCATCGCCCAGCATATCTTTCAAAGCCAGATAGCTAAGTGATGCTTTACCATATTCGTTGTTGCCCGCAGCCATGTTTAGTTCGCTGGTCGGGGTAATAATAGGTAAATCCTCGTAGCTGGATGGGTCATGTACCCAACGGTTAACCCGGAAGTTTTTATAAAGCTTATCCGTCGCCGCCTGGCCAACTTCGGCTTTGCCAATCAAATACTCAAACGTCGTAGCCCAACCTTCATCCATATAACCATAACGGGTTTCGTTGATACCCATGTAAAACGGGAAGTAGGTATGCGCAATTTCATGGTCCTGCACAAACTGAGCAAAACGCAAATCATCCGTATGGCTGTCATTCACCATCATAGGGTACTCCATATCGGCAAAGCCTTGAAATGCTGTCATTTTAGGGAAGGGGTAAGGTACACCCGGCCAACTGGTCGAAAAATAGCTCAAACTATTGCGGCCATTCTGCACCGAATGATGAAAATCAGCCGAGCTATCTGCAAAGGCAGCCTGCATGCTTGCGCGGCGGCCGGTGGCTTTGTCAACCACCACACTCGCGGCATCCCATACATAATGGTCGCTCAATCCAAGCGCTACATCGGTAATGTGGTTCGACGTCCATATCCAGGTGTTGTTGCCTGGCTTGGTAATCTTTTTAGCGGCCAGGTCTTGCGCGGTGGCTACGTGTATGGTCGAATCGCTGGTGAAAGAAGCCTGCAGGCGTTTAGCATACTCAGGTTGTAATACCTGGGCGGCGTTTTGCAGTGTACCAGTGGCCCAAACCAGGTAATTGGCCGGTACCGTTACCTTAAGATTATAGTCGTTAAAATCGTTGTAAAACTCCAGCGCGTCATTAAACGGAAGATAGTCCCAGCCATTATAATCATCATAAACTGAAACCCGCGGATAAAAGTAAGCCAGGTAATAAGTAGTGGCATCAATCATGCCTTCGCGGTTACTTTCTTTGGAGATTTCGTAGTGCCAGGCAATGTTCAGTTTAAGCGAATCATGCGGCAGAAGTGGTTTAGCAAGCCGAACTCTTTGATTGGTTGCAGCCGCCTGCTCGTTGTTCCACGCAACAGACTGCTGGCCATTAACAGTAAAAGTGTCTATTTGCATACCTGATGTAAGATAATCTGGTTGAGCAGGCGAAAGCCGTACCGCACCAGGGCGATGTACATTCAGGATTAACTTCATGTTGAGGCTGCGCAGCGTGTCGGGACTATCGTTGAAATAAGTAATACTCTCCGTGCCTTTGATATTGCGATTAGGCGGCGCGGCGGTGACGTGAATATCATAGCGGGCATGGTTTTGCCAGTAGTTTTTACCGGGTTTACCATCTGGCGAGCGGGTGCCTTTTTTAAAGGCATTTTGTATGTCGCGTGGCATATAAAGCGCATTCTGCGCAAAACCGCTAAGCGAACTTGCCGCCAAAGCCGTAAAAAGGATAAATCTTTTAAACATAAAAAATCAATTGCTAACAGCAAAGTTACGAACCTAAGTTGAAGCAGAAGCATTGTACCCGATAAGGTTAAGATTTTTATGATGAGAAAAGAAGTTCAAAAGCAAAGCGCAGGCATGATACGCCAGCTGATGAAAATGTAGGTTTTTTAACCTGTAAAGCAGCCCGTACAAATCAAGTTTTTTGAGCCATTTTGTACCTTTGCGCCGTCATTACAATCTCATTTCAAAACATAGCTGCAAAAGCAGTTCATTTCTGCTGATAATCAATGCTAAAAACTACTAAAAATAATTCCGTAACTATTTGACACATAATTAAAAATTCCTATCTTTGCCGTCCCTTAAACCGGGAAAATTGCCTTGAACGAAGCCCTACTGCTTCGATGGGCAGAATTAATTAATTAAGAAAATGTCAGGAATTATTGGAAAAAAGGTAGGAATGACCAGCATTTTCGATGAGGCGGGGAAAAACATTCCCTGTACGGTAATCGAGGCTGGCCCTTGCGTGGTTACTCACGTTAAGTCTGTTGATACAGACGGATATGCAGCTGTTCAGCTGGCATATGATGAGCAAAAAGAGAAAAACACTCCAGCTCCCTTAAAAGGCCATTTCCAGAAAGCTGGTACTACGCCAAAGCGTAAACTGGTTGAGTTCACAACTTTCGAAGATCAAAAAAGTCTGGGCGACACTGTTGCGGTAGACATTTTTGTTGTTGGAGATTTTGTGGATGTGGTTGGTACTTCAAAAGGTAAAGGCTTTCAAGGTGTGGTAAAGCGTCACGGCTTTAGCGGTGTGGGTATGCAAACCCACGGTCAGCACAACCGTTTACGCGCACCGGGTTCACTGGGTGCTTCGTCTTGGCCTTCACGCGTATTTAAAGGCATGCGCATGGCTGGTCAAACTGGTAACTCACGTGTTAAGGTGCAAAACCTTGAAGTGGTTAAAGTGTTTGCCGAGCAAAATTTGCTGGTTGTTAAAGGTTCCATCCCAGGAGCTAAGGGTTCATTCGTAATCGTGGATAAATAAGATGGAAGTCAATGTATTAAATGTATCAGGTCAGCAAACAGGTGCCAAGGTGCAGCTTCCTGATTCGGTTTTCGGTATCGAACCTAACGACCATGCGATTTATCTTGATGTTAAACAGTTTTTAGCTAACCAACGTCAAGGTACACACAAGTCAAAACAACGTAACGAAATTGCAGGTTCAACCCGCAAATTGCATAAACAAAAAGGTACTGGTGGTGCCCGCGCAGGTAGCATCAAGTCGCCTTTATTCAACGGTGGTGGCCGTGTATTCGGTCCGCAACCGCGTGATTACAGCTTCAAGCTGAACAAAAAGCTTAAGCAATTAGCCCGTAAATCAGCGCTTACTTACAAAGCTCAGGATAATAGCATTGTGGTGTTGGAAGATTTTACTTTCGATACTATCAAAACTAAAAACTATACTAAACTGGTTGCTGATTTAAATATTGGCAATGAGAAAACTCTTTTAGTATTACCTGCTGCCAACAACAATATTTATTTATCAAGCAGAAACCTGAAAAAAGCTAAGGTTATTACTGCCGACCAATTAAGCACTTATGATGTGTTGAACGCCGGTAAGCTTTTATTAACTGCAGGTTCTGTTAAAACTCTGGAGGAAGCATTCGCTAAGTAATTATGGAAATCTTAAAAAAACCTTTACTTACTGAAAAAGTATCTCTGCTAACAGAGAAACTTAACCGTTACGCTTTTAAAGTTGATCCCAGAGCGAATAAAATTCAGATCAAATCAGCAGTAGAAGCTATGTACGGTGTTACTGTAACCGCAGTAAATACCATGAAATATGCCGGCAAATTGAAGAGCCGCTACACTAAGGCAGGAACTGTAACCGGGAGGCCAGCTGCTTACAAGAAAGCGATCATCACTTTAAAGGACGGTGAAACAATTGATTTTTATAGCACAATCTAAAAAGAGACATGGCAGTTAAAAGATTTAAACCGGTAACCCCGGGTACCCGTTTCCGGGTAGGCGCTGACTACTCTGATGTGACTACCAACGTTCCTGAAAAGTCATTGGTTGTATCGCACAAAAAATCAGGCGGACGTAACAATACCGGTAAAATGACTATGCGTTATATCGGTGGCGGTCACAAAAAATCGTACCGTTTGATTGACTTCAAACGTGACAAATTTGAGATCCCAGCAGTAGTTGCAACTATTGAATACGATCCAAATCGTTCAGCTCGTATTGCCCTGCTTAACTATGCAGACGGCGAGAAAAGATATATGATTGCTCCTGAAGGCCTGACTGTAGGTCAGACTGTTCTTTCTGGTGCTGGTTCTCCTCCTGAAATAGGAAATACCTTACCATTAAAAAACATCCCTTTAGGTTCTATCATCCACAACATCGAACTTAATCCTGGCCAGGGCGGTACAATTGCCCGTTCGGCTGGTACATACGCTCAATTGTCGGCTCGTGATGGCAAATATGCTATCATTAAGTTACCTTCAGGCGAAACCCGTATGATTTTGTCTACTTGTTTAGCTACCATTGGTACAGTATCAAACGCTGAAAAAGCGAATGAGGTATTAGGTAAAGCAGGTCGTAAGCGTTGGATCGGACGTCGTCCAAGAGTGCGTGGTGTAGCCATGAACCCTGTTGATCACCCTATGGGTGGTGGTGAAGGCCGTTCATCTGGTGGTCACCCACGTTCACGTAAAGGTTTATTAGCTAAAGGCTACAAAACCCGCGACAAAAAGAAAACATCTGATCGTTATATCATAGAAAGAAGGAAGAAATAATGGCACGTTCGATTAAAAAAGGCCCTTATATTGATCATAACCTGGACAAAAAAGTACAGGTATTGAATGACTCAAGTAAGAAATCAGTTGTAAAAACATGGTCACGTCGTTCCATGATCTCTCCTGATTTTGTTGGTCATACATTTGCAGTACACAACGGTAATAAATTTATCCCTGTGTATGTAACAGAAAACATGGTAGGTCATAAGCTGGGAGAGTTTGCACCAACCCGCACATTCCGTGGTCACGCAGAAAAGAAAAAATAACAGGTAATGGAAGCAACAACAAAAATTAAAAAGTCTGTAGCTATCAGACAGCGCAAAGAGCAAGAGAAAGCTCAGCAAGGAGGAGCTTCTGTTGCCAAGTTGCAAAACTGCCCTACTTCGCCCCGTAAGATGCGTTTAGTGGTTGATTTGATTCGCGGTGAACAAGTGGAAAAAGCTCTGTATATCTTAAAGTATACCAATAAAGAAGCTGCTATCCGTGTTGAAAAGTTATTACTCTCAGCCATTAAAAACTGGGAAGCTAAAAACGAAGGTAAACGCGTTGAAGACAGCGCATTATATGTAAAAGAAGTTTCAGTTGGTGGTGGCCGTCAATTAAAGCGTCTGCGTCCGGCTCCTCAAGGCCGCGGATACCGCATTCGTAAACGTTCAAACCACGTTACTTTAATTGTGGGTAGCAAAACCGAAATCAACTAAATACAATGGGACAAAAAGCACATCCAATAGGTAACCGTTTAGGAATCATCAGAGGCTGGGATTCTAACTGGTTCGGTGGCAACAACTACTCCGATAAATTAGTTGAGGACGAAAAAATCCGCAAATACCTTTCAGTACGTATCGCCAAAGGCGGTGTGTCTAAAGTAGTAATCGAGCGTACATTAAAACGCATCACTGTAACCATCCACACTGCCCGTCCGGGTATTGTAATTGGTAAAGGTGGTCAGGAAGTAGATAAAATTAAAGAAGAGCTTAAAAAGCTTACCAAAAAAGACGTTCAGATCAACATTTTTGAGATCAAACGTCCTGAATTGGATGCTCAATTAGTTGCTGAAAGCGTTGCTAAGCAATTAGAGGCTCGTATCTCTTTCCGTCGTGCCATGAAAACTACCATCGCATCAACCATGCGTATGGGAGCAGAAGGTATAAAAGTAATGACCTCAGGTCGTTTAGGTGGTGCTGAGATGGCACGTACCGAGCAATATAAAGAAGGAAGAATCCCTCTGCATACTTTCCGTGCTGACATTGATTATGCATTGGCTGAAGCTTTAACCACTTATGGCAAAATCGGCGTAAAAGTTTGGATTTGCAAAGGTGAAGTTTACGGCAAACGCGATCTTTCTCCTAACATCGGTTCAACCAGCAGCTCAAGCGGCAGAGGCGGGCGTCCGGAAGGTGCTGCAGCATTTGGCAACGAGCGCGGTGGTAACGATCGCAGAGGTGGTGGCGACCGTCGTCAAGGTGGCGGTGGTGACCGTCGTCAAGGTGGCGGTAACGGCAACCAACGCGGTGGCGGTGGTCAAGGAGGCGGTAACCGTCCGGGTGGTCAAAACCGTCAAGGCGGTGGCAACCGTCCAGGTGGCCCAGGCCGTCCGGGAGGAAACAGATAATTAATCAAAGTCGAGACAGACATCGTTTAGATATAAAAAGCTAATAAAATGCTACAGCCAAAAAGAACGAAGTTCAGAAAGATGCAAAAAGGCAGAATGAAAGGAGCCGCTACCCGCGGTGCTGAGCTTTCATTCGGATCTTTCGGTATAAAATCACTCGAGCCGGCCTGGATTACCAGCCGTCAAATCGAGGCTGCACGTATCGCTGTAACACGTTTTATGAAACGTGAAGGACAGGTTTGGATCAGGATTTTCCCTGACAAACCAGTAACTAAAAAACCAGCAGAGGTACGTATGGGTAAAGGTAAAGGTGCTCCTGAATACTGGGTTGCGGTAGTACGCCCAGGACGGATCATCTTTGAAGCAGAAGGTGTGCCATTAGAAGTTGCTAAAGAAGCACTTCGCCTGGCCGCTCAAAAGCTGCCCGTTCAAACCAAATTTATTGTACGTAGAGATTACGTAGAAGCATAGTAAGATTACAGGTTGTAAGTTGTGGGTTGCTTTAACAAGCTTACAACCTGTAACCTGAAGGTATAATTTAAAATAGAAAGCGTGATGTAAGCATCCAACTTACCTCTCACCTTGATGAAAATTCACAAAAATGAAAAGCTCAGAAATATCAGCGCTGTCAACTGAAGAGTTAGTTGCAAGAATTAGCGAGGAGAAAACTAATCTTACCAAACTGAAATTTGCTCATGCAGTTTCGGCTATTGAGAACCCTATCCGTATTAAAAATGTACGTAAGGAAGTTGCTCGTTTAAATACTGAATTAACCAAGCGCAAAGCGGCGTCAGCTTCTGAACAGCAATAATTAAAGCGTCGAAACAAATGGAAAGAAATTTAAGAAAAACCCGTACCGGACTGGTAGTTAGCAATAAGATGGATAAATCCATCGTTGTTGCCGTAGAACGGAAAGTAAAACACCCTATCTATGGTAAGTTCGTAAACAAAACTGCCAAGTTCATGGCTCATGACGAAGCTAATACCTGTGGTATTGGTGATACCGTATTGATTATGGAAACCCGCCCGTTGAGCAAAAATAAAAACTGGAGATTAGTTCAAATTTTAGAGAGGGCTAAATAAGATGGTACAACAGGAATCGAGATTAACTGTAGCTGATAACAGCGGCGCTAAAGAAGTGTTGGTTATCCGCGTATTAGGCGGTACAGCAAAACGCTATGCCTCTGTTGGCGATAAAATTGTAGTAACTGTTAAAAGTGCTTTGCCATCCGGCAACGTAAAAAAAGGTACTGTATCTAAAGCCGTAGTTGTAAGAACTAAAAAGGAAATACGCCGCAAAGACGGTTCTTATATCCGTTTCGACGATAATGCTGCTGTTCTGTTAAACAACCAGGATGAGCCCAGAGGTACACGTATCTTCGGTCCGGTAGCAAGAGAGTTACGCGAGAAACAATTCATGAAAATTGTATCATTAGCACCGGAGGTATTGTAACATGGAAAACAAAAAAGTAAAATTAAAGATCCGCAAAGGTGACTTGGTTAAGGTTATCGCCGGCGATTCAAAAGGTCAGCAAGGTAAAATTACCGAAATCATCATTGATAAAAACCGTGCAGTGGTTGAAGGTGTGAACATGGTTTCAAAACACACTAAACCAAATGCAGCCAACCCTAATGGTGGCATTGTAAAAAAAGAAGCTGCTATTCATATTTCTAACCTGGCATTGGTTGATCCAAAATCTGGAGAAACAACCCGCGTAGGTCGTAAAAAGAATGATGCAGGCAAATTGGTTAGAGTAGCAAAAAAATCAGGGGAGGAAATTAAATAATGTCTTACGTTCCAAGATTAAAATCCAAATACAAAGACGAGATCCGCACCGCTCTGAAAGATAAATTTCAGTACAAAAGCGTAATGCAGGTTCCGAAGCTGGAAAAAATTGCAATCAATCAGGGTGTTGGCGCAGCTACTACCGACAAAAAACTTATCGATACTACTATTGCTGAGTTAGCAACCATCACTGGTCAAAAACCGGTAGCTTCAAAATCTAAGAAAGATATCTCTAACTTTAAATTACGTAAAGGTATGCCGGTAGGTGTACGTGTTACTTTACGTGATAACAATATGTACGAGTTTTTAGATCGTTTGATTGCTGTTGCTCTTCCACGTATCCGTGACTTTAAAGGTATTAACGATAAAGGCTTTGATGGCAAAGGTAACTACACTTTAGGTATCACCGAGCAAATCATATTCCCGGAGATAAATATTGATAAAATCAATAAAATTCAGGGTATGGATATTACCTTTGTAACTTCTGCATCAAACGACGTTGAGGCGTTAGAGTTGCTGAAACAATTTGGTTTACCATTTAAAAATCAAAATACTAACAATGGCTAAAGAAGGTGTTAAAGCACGTGAAGTAAAACGCGCTAAATTAGTGGCCCGGTATGCCGAGAAAAGAGCTGCCTTAAAAGCCTCTGGCGATTACGAAGCATTAGATAAATTACCTAAAGCTGCATCGCCTGTTAAATTGCACAACCGTTGCAAGCTTACTGGTCGTCCTCGCGGATATATGCGTCAGTTTGGTATTTCACGTGTTACATTCCGTGAAATGGCTCTGGCCGGAAAAATCCCCGGAGTAAAAAAAGCAAGCTGGTAATACAGCATAACTGCAGGTATTAAATTGCCGGTTGCAGGTTGAGAATTAATTTCTTACCTTTGCGGCCGGCAATTTGCAAAAATACATACTTGTAATTGCTTTAAAATAATTTTTTAACCGATGGAAGGTCGTCGTTGTGAAAACGAAGGAAACCGCCGTCATATATTTCAATAATGAATACAGATCCAATCGCAGATTATCTTACCAGAGTAAGGAATGCTATTAAGGCCAACCAAAGGGTTGTTGAAATTCCTGCATCAAATCTGAAGAAGGAAATCACTAAGGTGCTTTTCGACAAAGGTTACATCGCAAACTACAAGTTTGAAGACAACGGTCCTCAAGGCAACATCAAAGTAGCTTTGAAATACCATGCTGTAACTAAAATTCCAGCTATCCGCACATTAACCCGTGTGAGTAAGCCAGGTTTGAGAAAATATGCAGGTGCAGACACTATGCCGCGCGTATTAAATGGCTTGGGTATCGCTATTCTGTCAACTTCAAAAGGAGTCATGACTGATAAAGAAGCCCGTCAGCAAAACATCGGTGGCGAAGTTTTATGCTTTGTTTATTAATCGCAACGAGGAATTAAGAAAATGTCAAGAGTAGGAAAAGCCCCAATTACTATCCCTTCAGGTGTAACTATTACTGTTAGCGATGCTAACGTAATTAAAGTTGCCGGTCCAAAAGGCCAGCTTGAACAAGCGATAGACAGTGATATCTCTGTATCACAAGAAGACGGTGTATTAACCGTAACCCGTCCGACAGACCAAAAACGTCATAAGGCATTACACGGTTTGTACCGTGCGTTAATCAACAACATGGTTACAGGTGTAACAACAGGTTACAAACTGGAGCAAGAGTTGGTTGGTGTAGGTTACCGTGCCACTAACACAGGCAATACCTTAGATTTAGTGCTGGGTTATTCTCACCACTATGTATTTGAGTTGCCAAAAGAAATTAAAGTATCCACTACTGCTGAAAAAGGTAAAAACCCAACTATTATTCTGGAGTCAATCGACAAACAGTTAATCGGACAGGTTGCAGCCAAAATCCGCTCACTACGCGCTCCTGAGCCATACAAAGGTAAAGGTATCAAGTTTGTTGGCGAAGTGTTAAGAAGAAAAGCAGGTAAATCAGCATCTAAAAAATAATCGTCATGACAGGTAAATTATCAAGAAGAGACAAAATCAAAAAAGGAATCAGAAAGCGTCTTTCAGGTTCTGCAGAACGTCCGCGCTTGTCAGTGTTTAGAAGCAACAAAGGCATCTATGCACAGATTATTGACGATGTTGCCGGCAAAACACTGGTATCTGCTTCATCTTTATCAAAAGACTTCAGCTCTACCGGATCAAAAGGCGAACAATCAGTGGCTGTAGGCAAACTTATTGCTGAGAAAGCAATGGCTGCCGGTATCAACGCTGTTGTGTTTGATAGAAATGGATACTTGTACCATGGCCGCGTTAAGCAACTGGCTGAAGGTGCACGTGAAGGTGGATTACAATTTTAACCGTAACGAGTAATGTCAACAATAAATATTAAAAGAGTAAAAACAAGCGAGATCGAATTAAAAGACCGCTTGGTAAGCATACAACGTGTTGCCAAAGTAACCAAAGGCGGCCGTACTTTCAGCTTCTCGGCCATTGTGGTTGTAGGTGATGAAAACGGAGTTGTAGGTTACGGTTTGGGTAAAGCAAAAGAGGTAACTGAAGCTATTGCTAAAGGTATCGATGATGCAAAGAAAAATTTGGTAAAAGTGCCTATCATCAATGGTACTGTACCTCATGAGCAAATTGGTAAGTTTTCTGGCGGTTTTGTTTTTATAAAACCTGCTGCAAACGGTACCGGTGTTATTGCCGGTGGTGCAATGCGTGCCGTATTAGAGTCGGCTGGTGTTCACAACGTATTAGCTAAATCTAAAGGCTCATCAAATCCGCACAACGTGGTTAAAGCCACTGTATCTGCATTAGCTCAACTGCGCGATGCTTATACCGTAGCTCAGCACCGTGGCGTTAATTTAGGTAAAGTATTTAACGGATAATCAGTCATGGCGAAAATCAAAATAACACAGATTAAGAGCGTGATCGATAGAAGCGAGCGCCAGAAAAAAACCATCGAAGCTTTAGGTTTAAAGAAAATTAACCATAGCGTTGAAGTGGAAGCTAATCCTGCAATCATAGGCATGATTAGAAAAGTTAATCATTTGGTAGCAGTAGAAAACATTTAATGTTATGAATTTAAGTAATCTTAAACCTGCAGAAGGTTCTACTAAAAATAGAAAAAGAATAGGCCGCGGTACAGGTTCTGGCCGTGGTGGTACGTCAACACGTGGTCACAAAGGTGCCGGTTCACGTTCAGGTACTTCAACCAAAGTTGGTTTTGAAGGCGGACAGATGCCATTGCAACGTCGTGTACCTAAGGTAGGATTTAAAAACCCTAACCGTGTTGAGTATAACGGCATCAATCTGGATACTTTACAGCAATTAGCTGATACTTATTCAGTATCAACAATTAACTTTGATACCATGAAAGAACATGGTTTAGTGTCAAGGAACGACTTAGTTAAAATTTTGGGTCGTGGTACACTGACTGCTAAATTAGATGTTCAGGCACATGCGTTTTCTGCAACTGCTCAACAAGCTATTGAAGCAGCCGGCGGTTCAATTGTTAAGCTGTAATTTTCAATGAAGAATTTTTTCACCACATTATCCAATATTTGGAAAATTGAGGACTTAAGAGTGCGTATTATAAACACACTCTTATTTCTTTTAATATACCGCGTAGGTGCTTATGTAACTTTACCTGGTGTTGATGCAAATGTTATAAGTAATCAGGGCGCTAAAGAAGGCCTGATGGGTTTATTAAATATGTTTGCAGGCGGTTCGTTCTCTCGCGCTTCTATATTTGCTTTGGGCGTTATGCCGTATATTTCTGCATCTATCGTAGTGCAGTTATTAGGTATTGCGGTTCCTTACTTTGCAAAGTTACAGAAGGAGGGGGAGAGCGGTCGCAGTAAAATCAACCAGTGGACACGTTATCTGACCATTGCTATTACTATGGCTCAAGCTGTAGGCTACGTACGGTCGCAAATTACTCCTAACGCCATTAACCCGGCGTTAAGCTCTGGCTTATTTACTTTAAGTTCAATATTTGTTTTAACCGCAGGTACATTATTTGTGATGTGGCTGGGTGAAAAAATTACCGACAAAGGTATTGGCAACGGTATTTCGTTGATCATCATGGTGGGTATTATCGCTCAGTTGCCGGCCGCTATTATCGACGAGTTTAACTCACGGGTAAGCGGTACCAACGCAAGTGGCGGACCATTGGTATTTATTGTTGAGATGTTGGCGCTTGTAGGGGTAATCATGTTTACCATATTAGTGGTACAAGGCACACGTAAAATTGCTGTGCAATATGCTAAGCGTATTGTAGGTAACAAACAATACGGCGGTGTAAGGCAATATATCCCTTTAAAAGTGAATGCAGCTGGTGTAATGCCGATCATTTTTGCGCAAGCACTGATGTTTATTCCTGCAACCATTTCGTCGTTCTTTCCAAGCATTGCTGCTAACAGTGTGTTGATCTCATTGTCAAGCTACACGTCTTGGTTACATAATCTTGTGTTTGCTATATTGATTATTTTGTTTACGTATTTCTATACGGCAATTACAGTTAATCCAAAGCAAATGTCAGACGATATGAAAAAGAATGGTGGGTTTATCCCAGGTGTTGCTCCTGGTAATGCTACGTCAGAATTTATCGACGCTGTTATATCTCGCATTACTTTGCCGGGTTCTATATTCTTAGCTATCATTGCTATTATCCCTGCATTAGCTAATATCTTCCATATAAACAGTCAGTTTGCCCGTTTCTTTGGAGGTACATCATTGATTATTCTGGTAGGTGTTGTTTTAGACACACTGCAGCAGATTGAGAGTCATTTGTTAATGCGCCATTATGATGGCTTAATGAAAACTGGAAGAGTTAAAGGTCGCACAGCTGTACCTACAGCTGCAGGTACTGTTCCTCCGGCCATTTAAATTTATAATGTCTAAAATAGTATATAAGACAGCAGAGGAAATTGAACTGATACGTCAAAGCGCTCAATTAGTGTCGAAAACACTTGGCGAAGTTGCTAAGATAGTCAAACCTGGTGTCAAAACCATTGAATTAGACCGGTTAGCCGAAACCTTCATCCGTGACAACGGAGGGGTTCCGGCTTTCCTCAATTTTCACGGGTTCCCTTACTCGCTCTGTATCTCCGCTAACGACCAGGTAGTGCACGGTTTCCCTGGCGAGCATGTGCTCAAAGAGGGCGACTTGATTTCTGTGGACTGTGGTGTTGTTCTTAATAACTTTTATGGCGACTCTGCTTACACATTTGCTATAGGCGAGGTAAGCAATGAGATTAGGTCGTTAATGCGTGTAACCCAAGAATGCCTGATTAAAGGGGTTGAGAAGGCTGTAACGGGTATGCGCGTTGGCGATATTGGATTTGCCGTTCAGCAACATGCGGAAGCACATGGCTATGGCGTAGTGAAAGAGTTGGTAGGACATGGGGTTGGTACGAAGCTGCATGAGAAACCGGAAGTGCCTAACTACGGCAAACGCGGTTCGGGTGCTAAGTTAGAAGAAGGCATGGTGATTGCGATTGAGCCCATGATCAACGCTGGCAAAGCCGGCGTTAAATTTTGGAAAGATGGCTGGACGGTATCAACAGTGGACGGTAAGCCGTCTGCTCATTACGAACACACCGTGGCGGTACGAAAAGGAGTGGCAGATGTCCTTTCAACATTTTCTTATGTTGAAGAAGTTTTAGCAAAAAATAATTAAATATTACAAAAAATATTTATATTTTTGCATCCCGAATTCAATCGGTATAATTTAGTAATAATCAGTAAAATATGGCCAAACAAGCCTCAATTGAACAAGACGGTACTATCAAGGAAGCATTATCTAACGCGATGTTTAGAGTTGAACTGGAGAACGGTCATGAGATTATTGCACACATATCCGGTAAAATGCGTATGCACTACATCAAAATTTTGCCTGGCGATAGAGTGAAATTGGAGATGAGTCCGTATGATTTAACCAAAGGCAGAATAACCTACAGATATAAATAACAACATGAAAGTTAGAGCATCCATCAAAAAACGTAGTGCTGATTGTAAAATCATCCGTCGTAAAGGAAAGCTTTTTGTGATTAACAAAAAGAACCCTAAGTACAAACAACGTCAAGGGTAATTAAAAACATCGGAATGATTGTACAACGGTGGCCCAGCCGTTCGATCATTCATTAAAACAAACGAGAAAAATATGGCAAGGATTTCAGGTATTGATTTACCAAGAAACAAAAGAGGCGAGATCGGACTAACCTACATTTACGGTATTGGACGTTCTACAGCCCAACAAATTTTAGACGAAGCTGGTATCCCTTACGATACTAAAGTTCAGGAATGGTCTGATGATCAACTGGCTGCTATTCGTGGTATCATCAACGATCAAATTAAAGTTGAAGGTGCTCTGCGTTCAGAAGTGCAACTTAATATTAAACGTTTAATGGATATTGGTTGTTACCGCGGTACCCGTCACCGTAAAGGTTTACCTCTGCGTGGCCAGCGTACCAAAAACAACTCACGTACCCGTAAAGGTAAACGTAAAACAGTTGCTAACAAGAAAAAAGCTACTAAGTAATAATTGAATAACAAAGGAGCAGGATTTGTTTTGCTGCTTTGTTTGGACTATCTCATACAGTATCAATAATTAGTTAACGGGTCCCAGTTTTAGTAACTCCGTAATCTGTTAACTTAAAGAAACAAAAAATGGCTAAAGCTAAAAAAGTAACCAAAAAACGCATCGTTATTGTCGAGCCAGTTGGTCAGGCACATATCAACGCTACCTTTAACAACATCATTGTAACCTTAACCAACAGTTCAGGTCAGGCTATCTCTTGGTCGTCTGCAGGTAAAATGGGTTTCAAAGGGTCTAAAAAGAACACTCCTTATGCTGCTGGTCAGGCTGCTGCCGATTGCGGTAAAGTAGCTTATGATTTAGGCTTACGTAAAGTAGAAGTTTTTGTTAAAGGCCCGGGTGCTGGCCGCGAGTCGGCTATCCGTACACTGCAAACCAGCGGTATCGAGGTTACTACTATTAAGGACATCACTCCACTGCCACACAACGGCTGTCGTCCTTCAAAAAGAAGAAGAGTTTAATAAATCTATTTTTTAAAGCTAAGATTCTGCAGCTACAGGCTGCATGATACTTTAAAAACAAAAAACCATGGCAAGATATACCGGACCAAAGTCCAAAATTGCACGTAAATTCAGAGAGCCTATTTTTGGCCCTGATAAAGTGTTAGAAAGAAAAAATTACCCTCCTGGCATGCATGGCGTGTCAAAACGCAGAGGTAAACAATCTGAGTACGCTGTTCAGTTACAAGAGAAACAAAAAGTAAAGTACACTTATGGTGTATTAGAGCGTTACTTCGAAAACTTATTCCACCGTGCTTCTGCCCGTGAAGGTATTACCGGTACTAATTTGCTTCAGTTATTAGAAGCTCGTTTAGATAACGTAGTATACCGTTTAGGTATTGCTCCTACACGTTCAGGTGCCCGTCAGTTGGTAGGTCACAAACACATCACGGTAAATGGCGAAGTAGTTAACATCGCTTCTTACACCATCAAACCGGGTGACATTATTGCCGTTCGCGAAAAATCAAAATCACTTGAGGCTATCTCTAATTCAGTAGCTGGTCGTAAAGTGAATAAATATAGCTGGTTTGAATGGGATGCTGCTGCTTTAAGCGGTAAACTTTTAAACTACCCTAACCGCGATGAGATTCCGGAAAATATTAAGGAAAACTTAATCGTCGAGTTATATTCAAAATAATTAATGATATTGAGCTGCGAAATGATTGGCATTTTATGTCAGTCATTTTCGTGGTTATATTTCATCCAATCAGTAAACAATAAACAAAGCATATAAATGGCAATTTTAGCATTTCAAAAACCAGATAAGGTTATCATGCAGAAGTCAACCGACTTTGAAGGCACGTTTGAATTTCGTCCGTTAGAACCAGGCTTCGGTATAACCATTGGTAATGCTTTACGTCGTATCTTACTTTCTTCATTGGAAGGTTATGCTGTCACCTCAGTACGTTTTTCAGGTGTAACGCATGAGTTTTCAACCATCAAAGGGGTTGTTGAAGACGTTACTGAAATCATCCTGAACCTGAAACAAGTACGTTTGAAAAAAACAGGTGAGTCGGGTGATACCGAGAAGATCTTTGTCATTGTTAATGGACAAGACAGCTTTAAGGCTGGCGATATCACTCAGTTCTCTAACAACTTTGCTGTTTTAAATCCAGACCTCGTTATATGTAACATGGATCCTTCGGTAACCTTAGAGGTTGAGTTAACTGTTAACAAAGGCCGTGGTTATATTCCAAGCGAAGAAAACAAAAACCCTGATGCTGCAATCGGCGTAATCGCGATCGACTCGATCTATACACCGATTAAAAACGTAAAATATAGTATTGAGAACTATCGTGTAGAGCAAAAAACCGACTATGAGAAATTAGTGCTGGATATTGCTACTGATGGTTCTATTCATCCTGAAGACGCACTAAAAGAGGCGGCCAAAATTTTGATTCAGCACTTTATGTTATTCTCTGATGAGAACATGATGCTGGAGGCGCAAGCTAAAGAAGAAACTAAAGAGGTTGATGAAGAAATTTTACACATGCGTAAAATTCTGAAAACTGAATTGGTAGATCTTGATCTTTCTGTACGTGCATTAAACTGTTTAAAAGCAGCCGATATCCGTAGCCTGGCCGATCTGGTATCTTATGATGTAGCTGACATGCTAAAGTTTAGAAACTTTGGTAAAAAGTCATTAACAGAGATTCAGGATTTGGTTAAATCAAAAGGTTTATCATTCGGTATGAACCTGGCTAAGTACAAATTAGACGAAGAATAATTATAAGCGAGGGCATAATTCCGCGGGCTTGACGTTAGCGCCGCCCAACGGTATGCACGTGCACAACAAAACAAAACAATGAGACACGGAAAAAAACACAATCATTTAGGCCGTACCAAGAGCCACCGCGTGGCTATGATGGGTAACATGGCATCATCGCTTATTTTACACAAGCGTATTACTACCACTTTAGCAAAAGCAAAAGCACTACGTGTTTATGTTGAGCCTTTGGTAACCAAATCAAAAAGCGATACTACACATTCACGTCGTACTGTATTTAGCTACCTGCAAAACAAAGAAGCGGTTACTATTTTGTTCCGCGAGATTGCAGAGAAAGTTGCTAACCGTCCGGGTGGTTATACTCGTATCATCAAGTTAGAAAACCGTTTAGGTGATAACGCCGAGATGGCGATCATTGAATTGGTTGATTACAACACTGTATATGGTGTTAAAGAATCTGCTGCTGCAGCTACAACTCGTCGTTCACGTCGTGGTGGTAAAGCTAAAGCTACTGCACCTGCTGCTACTGCTGAGGTTACTCCAGCTGATGAAGCTGTAGTTGCTGAACCGGAAGTTACCCCTGAAGCTCCTGCTCAAAACGAGGAGAATGCAGAAAAAGGTGAGTAATTAAAACACTTATTATTTTTATAAAAGGTCGGCTCCTGCAAAGAGCCGACCTTTCGCTTTTTACAAAGCATAATTTACTCCTCTGGTAACATTATAGTGGTAATAGCCAGCCGGTTCCAGGCATTGATAGCTATGGCGGCCATCACAACTTTGGCTGTTGTTTTTTCTCCCAGAATAATCACAGCTTCGTTGTAAGTTTGATCACTTACACGTCCTCTAATGTCGGTAACTTCTTCAGTAAGTTTTAGTGCTGCACGTTCCTGCTTTGTAAAAGAATTTGTTTCTTGCCAGGCGTTTAATAGATAAATACGCTGTTCTGTTTCGCCAAACTTACGTGCATCTTTAGTGTGCATATTTAGGCAAAAAGCACATCCATTAATTTGTGATGCTCTGATCTTGATGAGCTCGTATAAGCTTTTATCTAAGCCCGAATTTCGGACATAGTTTTCTAGAGTGTACAGCGCTTTAAAAGCGTCTGGCTCAACATTCTGAATTTTGATTCTGGTTTCCATAATAGCTTGCATTAATTTAAATTGATGTAACGCCGGACTAAATTCCGGACATCTCAAATTTGCGCAAGCCTATTTGTCAAAATCTTAATCATGATTAAGAAATGCATGTACTCACTTCTTACCTCGTACTTTGCTCAAAAACTCAGGAGTAACGCCTAAATATGATGGCAGCATGTATTGCGGAATGCGCTGGATGAAATCTGGAAATCTGCTGGCAAAATGATGGTATTTTTCTTCGCCAGATAAGTCGGTAAAATATACCTGGCGGGTTTGCGCTGCGGCGTAAGCCCGTTGATAAACGCGTCTAAAGTACCGTTCCAGTTGAGGTGCCTTTAAAAAAGTTCTTCCTGTTTGTCTTTTTTTAACACAATGAGATGACTTGGCTGCACTGCCTGCAGGTAAAACTGGGAGGGTGTACCTAATGTGATTGACGTGTAATCGCTTATCCACCAGTTGTCGATGCCAAATTGCACTATTTGCTCAACGCCGTTATCTTTAACAAAGTACATACGCAGGCAACCCTCTGCAACAAAATATTGAGCACTGCACTCATCACCCTCCGAAAACAGGTATTGCTTTTTCTTCACCGTTGCACATTTTACATACTCTCCAACTATTTGCTGTTCTTCAGTATTAAGCGTTGTATACTTCTGTATATGCGATAGGAGTTGGGCAATCATAGCATAGTCGAATGAGTGGAATGATTTTTTAATGTTGCTATTTATGGATAGTCGAGTTGCCAACGGCTTTGTTTAGTATATAAAATACAGACTTATTCCGCTGTTCTAACTTGCGAAAACCCGACTTTGTTAGTACGCGTTGCGATGCCAGGTTATTGATGCCCGTATCCGCTTTGACGTTTTTCAAAATACTGAAATCGAAACCCCACTTGCAAATAGCATTTACAGCCTCGGTAGCATAATTATTGCCACGATGTTGCTCGTCTATCATGTAACCTACGGAGGTTTCACCATAGTCATCAGGATAGCCATTAAAACCAATGCCGCCAACGGTAACGTTGATATTCTTTAAAATAATTAGCCAATTGGTATACCAATAATACAGATCAGGATAGGCATGCGTATTGGGCAGCCAGAAGTGATATAGTGCTTCGGCCATATCAGCTTTTACCTCGTCGTCTACCACCATTGATGAGGTGTTCAATCCAAGCGTGCGTTGCAGCTCATCCCAGTGTTGGTCAAATAAAAGTAACTGGTGATGTTTTAAAGGAATTAACTTTAACCGGTCCGACTCTATAAATATCATTTTGCTACTATACTTTACATACGCTCTGCCGCGGGTGGTGGTTTTGGCAGCATATCAATTGTTATTACTGTAATTTGCTGTCATGCTGTCACGCAATTGTTTACGCTTACTGACTAATGGTTGCTTTTTCTATAATCTTTTACAATATACACTGCCATTGCTGCGTTGGCACAACCCTTGTTAATTAGTGTGTATAATAATTAACAGTAAATAAAGGAAAAATCAATCATATGTCTAAAATCATTGGAATCGACTTAGGAACAACAAACTCCTGCGTAGCAGTAATGGAAGGTAATGAGCCGGTAGTTATTGCCAACAGTGAAGGAAAGCGTACTACACCATCTGTAGTAGCATTTGTTGACAATGGCGAACGTAAAGTAGGTGACCCTGCTAAACGCCAATCTATCACTAACCCAACAAAAACCGTTTATTCTGTTAAACGCTTTATGGGTAATCAGTTTAACGAGGTTACTCAAGAGGTTGGTCGTGTACCTTACTCTGTAGTAAAAGGTGACAATAACACACCACGTGTTGAAATCGATGACAGAAAATATACTCCTCAGGAGATTTCGGCCATGATTCTTCAAAAAATGAAGAAAACAGCTGAGGACTTTTTAGGAACCGAAGTTACTGAAGCGGTTATTACCGTACCAGCTTACTTTAACGATGCTCAACGTCAGGCTACCAAAGAGGCTGGTGAAATTGCCGGTTTAAAAGTACGCCGTATCATTAACGAGCCTACTGCTGCTGCTTTGGCTTACGGTTTAGATAAAGCCCACAAAGATATGAAAATTGTGGTGTTTGACTGTGGTGGTGGTACTCATGACGTATCAGTGTTAGAGTTAGGTGATGGTGTGTTTGAAGTAAAATCTACCGATGGTGACACGCACTTAGGTGGTGACGATTTTGACCAGGTAATTATTGACTGGTTAGCCGACGAGTTTAAAAGTGATGAAGGTTTTGACTTACGTCGCGATCCGATGGCATTACAGCGTTTAAAAGAAGCTGCTGAAAAAGCTAAAATCGAATTGTCAAGCTCTCCAACTACCGAAATCAACCTGCCGTACATCACTGCAGTTGACGGTATGCCTAAACACTTGGTTAAACAACTAAGCCGTGCTAAATTTGAGCAATTAGCTGATAGCCTTATTAAGCGTACTATTGAGCCTTGCCGTACTGCTTTAAAAAATGCAGGTTACAGCACTTCTGATATTGACGAGATTATCTTGGTTGGTGGTTCAACACGTATACCTGCTATTCAGGAAGCTGTTCAGAAATTCTTTGGTAAATCTCCATCAAAAGGTGTAAACCCTGATGAGGTTGTAGCTATCGGTGCTGCCATTCAAGGTGGTGTATTAACCGGCGAAGTGAAAGACGTGTTATTGTTAGACGTTACACCGCTTTCGTTAGGTATCGAAACTATGGGTGGTGTGATGACCCGTTTAATTGAGTCAAATACAACTATCCCAAGCAAAAAGTCAGAGACTTTCTCTACCGCATCTGATAACCAGCCATCTGTAGAGATCCACATTTTGCAAGGCGAGCGCCCCATGGCCGCTCAAAACCGTACCTTAGGCCGTTTCCACTTGGATAGCATTCCGCCAGCGCCTCGTGGTGTACCTCAAATCGAAGTTACTTTTGATATTGATGCTAACGGTATATTACATGTATCAGCTAAAGACAAAGCCACCGGTAAAGAGCAAAAAATCCGTATCGAGGCTTCATCTGGCTTAACTGATGCTGAAATCAAAAAAATGAAAGAAGAAGCAGAAGCTAATGCTGATGCCGACAAAAAAGCTAAAGAAGAAGTTGAAAGCCTGAACTCTGCTGATGCACTGATCTTCTCAACCGAGAAACAGTTAAAAGAGTATGGCGATAAGATACCTGCTGATAAAAAAGCACAAATCGAATCTGCTTTAGAAAAGTTAAAAACAGCATACTCTGCTAAAAATTTAA
Source organism: Mucilaginibacter sp. CSA2-8R (assembly GCF_038806765.1). Lineage (NCBI taxonomy): Bacteria > Pseudomonadati > Bacteroidota > Sphingobacteriia > Sphingobacteriales > Sphingobacteriaceae > Mucilaginibacter > Mucilaginibacter sp. CSA2-8R. The sequence continues at coordinate 1,168,186 of NZ_CP152389.1, forward strand.
CTGATATCGAAGCTGCACAAACTGAGTTAAATACTGCTTGGGGCGCTGCATCTGAAGATATGTACAAAGCATCTGCTGATGCGCAACAAGGCGGACAGCCAGGTGCAGGTGATGCCGGAGCCAACAACCAGAACTCAGGCGACACTGTAACTGATGTTGACTTCGAAGAAGTTAAATAACAATAGATTTTAATACTTTAAAAAAGCTCCTGACCATCCGGCCAGGAGCTTTTTTATTAGGAGTAGGTTTGAATCTACCAATCTTTGGTCGATACATGTTTAGATTCTAACGGTTTAGCAGGCTTAGCGTCCGTATGGTTTAAGTAATTATACAGTTGCTGATCCAGGTAGCTAAAAAACGTGGTAATCTGTTTAGAGTAGTTCTCATACTGCGATTCTTTCACCTTTTTGCTAAGCTCTTCTAAGGTATAGCTTATGCCTGCAACGGGGGTAAACAGACCATAGCGGTTCCGTTGCAAAGGCAGATAAGTTAAGTTGGTGGCCATTACCCGGTATTTGGTTTCTTTAAAGGCTATCGTTAAATCAAATTGCAATAAGCCATCTTCCTGACCGGCAATTAATCCTTTACTGTACAAGGTAAATTTGCCTTTGGCATTGAGAGAACTGCCGTTTACAGGCTGATCTTTATCGGGTTTTATATCCGGGTAATACTTCTTCAGGAAGGCTTGAGCTACAGCCAGACGTTGTAAACTATCTGCAGCTGGTATATTGCCTACGTGATAGTACATCAGCTTGCCTTGATCGTTAGTGACAAGTATGTTTTTTTGTGCATAGCTGCTCGCTGATAGCAGTAGCACAATAATAATTATGTGTAGCTTTTTCATAAAAAAAGGACTACCCGTAAGTTAGATAGTCCTCAAATATATCATTGTAAAAGTTGAAATTATACGTTTTGCTTAAAAAGCATAGACAGCTGCAAGCACAAACTGTGAAGCTGATTTTGTAGGCATACCACTGCTTTTGATATACGGTGTTGACTTACTGGCATTGTCTAACCTCACTTCCGGAATAAAAGTAAGCCCGCCTGCTTTTACATTAGCAGTTAAGGTAAAAGCCTTAACCGAGCTGCCCGGAGGGATGGCCGAGTAAGAACCACCAGTTGCGGTTTTGTTTTTAAAATACTCACCTCTTAAACCTAAAGCTACTGCGCTTGATATAGCGTATTGCGGGTACAATGCCACACCGGCAAATCCGCCGCCGTCATTAGGTGCCGAAAACGATGCAGCGTTTAGTCCCATTTTAAACTTATCGGTGATTTGATAGGCAGTAGTTAAGTCTAATTCAGTACCCGACATTTTGCCACTTAATACATTCAGATAAGCATTCCAGCCTTTTACCGGGCTAACCATTAGCTGCCCTCCAAAGGTGGATACCTCTTTGTTAGATTCATATACGTTCCAGTTGTCATTAAAAATACCTGCCATCAAGCTCACTTTGTCCGAAAATGCATAAGAAAACTTTAAACCTGCGTTCTGGAATGGGCCGTTGGTAAACAAGTAAGATGTTGAATAATTGAAGTTACCACTTGGTGCAATAATTTCGTAACCAACAAAAGTAGCCATGTAACCGGCAGTTACATTCAGTTTATCGGTAAGGTCATACCCTACATATAAGTTTTGGATGTGAAAGCTGTTGCCGTCGGCACTATTTGGGATAGATTGATACTGGCCCCGCGGACCAAAAGATAATTCGCCTACAAATAATGCTTTGTTGTACTTCTTTTTAACGCCCAAATCAATCATGCCTATCGAAACAGAATTGGCCTCGTTGGCAAAACTGGTCTGGATGTTGGCATTTTTCCTGCCCGCAAAATCAAGTTTATAGTACGTATCTACCGACCCAAAAAACGTTAAACCAGGGTCGGCGGGTACCGGCGTTACTTTGGTAGTGTCTTGGGCCCTGGCCGTTAGCAAGAGTGATGACAGGGCAGCAGCGAGTAAAAATGTTTTTTTCATGTGAGCTTGGTTTTTGGGATGAGTGTGTTAAAATCAATTGTAATTTGAATTGTATAGGCACAACAATAGCTTACCGTCCATTTTTTTTGTTAAAAACGGATAGCCAAAACAGGTTGGTCCACGAAAAATAAAGCGAGTAGGGATAAACAAGCGCTGCATCAAGGTAAGCGCAGCGCTTGTTTTATAATATTGGTATTATAAGGTTGTAGATAACCTTTGAGAAGTGTAGCGTTCGTCGTGCTGGCTAGCATCTAAACCCATTTCTTCTTCTTCGGTAGTTACACGAATAGGTTCAATCAGGTTAACCAGTTTAAAGATGGCAAACGATACAATAAAGCTGAATGGAATTACAACGCATAGAGCTTTAAGCTGAGTTAAAAAGAATGCTGAATCGCCGTACAGCAAACCGTTAGGGCCTGCACTGTTTACAGTTTTAGTAGCAAATATGCCGGTTAAAATCATGCCTACTATACCACCTACACCATGGCAAGGAAATACGTCTAAAGTATCGTCTAAAGCTGTTTTATGTTTCCATTGTACCACCAGGTTAGATATGATAGCTGCAATAAAGCCGATAAAGATACTTTGCGGAATAGCTACGTAACCTGCCCCCGGCGTAATGGCTACCAAGCCAACTACCGCACCTATACAAAAACCTAAAACTGATGGTTTTTTGCCGCGCAATACATCAAAAAACATCCATGATAAACCTGCAGCACCGGCAGCAGTATTGGTAGTTAAAAATGCAGAAACCGATAAAGCATTAGCGCCTAAAGCAGAGCCGGCGTTAAAACCAAACCATCCGAACCACAACAAACCTGTACCAATTAATACGTAAGGGATGTTGGCCGGTGGCACTTCGATACCTTCGATGTGAGATTTACGTCTTTTTAATACTAAAGCACCCGCTAAAGCTGCACAACCAGCAGAAATATGTACTACGGTACCACCAGCAAAGTCGAAAGCGCCCATTTTAGCTAAAAAGCCGTCAGGATGCCAGCTCCAATGCGCCAACGGGGCGTAAACAAATAAGCTGAATAAAACGGTAAACAGTACATAAGAAGTAAAGCGGATACGCTCGGCAATGGCACCAACCACCAGTCCCGGGGTGATGATGGCAAACATCAGCTGGAATACCGAGAATAATGACTTAGGAATAGTAGGCGCAAATACCCACGGTGCACCCGAGTTTACACCTTTAAAAAAGAAGTGTGTAGACGGGTTGCCGATAAAACCGTTAATAGAATCGCCAAAACAAAGGCTGTAACCTACCACAATCCAGATAACAGTTACAATACCGGCGGCTACAATACTTTTAATCATGGTTGATAACACGTTTTTACGGGTAACCATACCACCGTAAAAAAAGGCCAAACCAGGTGTCATCAAAAACACGAGTGCTGAGGCTACGATAATCCAGGCTATATCTGCGGGATTGTACTTACTTGCATCAGCAAAATCAGCCTGCGACGGTATAAATATCGCCGCGACAGCCACAATGAGCAAAATGATAAATGGAAAAAATCTTTTCATGCTTTTTAAATTTTTGTTAGGGATTGTAGGTTTTTTTTGAGATAACTGCCTTTAATTTTCATAAAAATATAAAACTGATTGATAATATTTAAAGAAATTATAAAAAAAATGTAAAATATCTTTGCTTAATGCGTTTTAGCAAAATTAAGTTCTGATGAATATAGTGTTTTCTTGTGTTTTTATGACCGATGTGGTTTTTATCTTCTATATAAGGTATATAAAGCATTAAATTTTATGATATTATCTTAAGAATTATAGTTCATCTGAAGTTGTAACGATTTTGAAGTGAAAATAGAAGAGAGTGGATCTGTTTTACAATTGATACGGAGTTTGACGATATCAAAACGGATTTAATTTTTTAAATGCCAGCAAACGAGGAAAACAGGTGCGTTTGAAAATAATATCAAAAAAAGATAATTTAAATTATGAAAATTTAAATCGGATAGCTTTATTTGTAAAGATAATTGCTGTATATCTGCTAAAAATTAGCAACATTTTGTTTTTTGTATAAATATTAACTTATTAACCTGATAAATTTAACAAATGGCATCTAAACTCGAGTACATCTGGCTTGACGGTTACAAACCAACTCAAAGCTTACGTAGTAAAACTAAAATCGAAAAAGATTTTTCTGGAAAATTAGAAGATTGTCCTAATTGGAGCTTTGACGGTTCATCTACAGAGCAGGCACCAGGTGGTTCATCTGATTGTATTTTAAAGCCGGTATTTATTTGTTCAGACCCACAACGTAAGGATGCTTACCTGGTAATGTGCGAAGTATTAAGTGCTGATGGTACACCACACGAATCAAACGGCCGTGCTACTATCCAAGATGATGACAATGATTTCTGGTTTGGTTTTGAGCAGGAGTACTTTTTATGGGACCCGGAAACTAACAAACCGTTAGGTTTCCCGGTTAACGGTTACCCTGCGCCTCAAGGTCCTTACTATTGTTCGGTAGGTGCTAAAAATGCATTTGGCCGCGAGATTGTTGAAGAGCACTTAGATGCTTGTTTAGACGCTGGTTTAAATGTTGAAGGTATCAACGCTGAAGTTGCTGCCGGTCAGTGGGAATTCCAAATTTTTGCCAAAGGCGCTAAAGAAGCTGGTGATCAAATTTGGGTTGCCCGTTACTTATTAGAAAGAATCGGCGAAAGTTACGGTGTATCTATCAACTGGCATTGTAAACCATTAGGTGCCTTAGATTGGAACGGTTCTGGTATGCACGCTAACTTCTCTAATACTACATTGCGTACTGCTGCAAGTCAGGAAACTTATACCAAAATATTAGAAGCTTTCCGTCCGGCAGTAGCTGAGCACATCGCCGTTTACGGTGCCGACAACGAGCAGCGCTTAACTGGTAAACACGAAACTGCTTCTATTAACGATTATAGCTATGGTGTATCTGACCGTGGTGCTTCTATCCGTATTCCGTTATTTACAGTACAAAAAGGATGGAGTGGTTACCTGGAAGATCGTCGCCCTAACTCGGCAGCCGATCCATATAAAGTAGCTGCCGTAATTATCAAAACTGTAAAATCTGCAGTTTTATAATTAAGCCTAAATATAAAACAACGAGGCCCGCTAAATTTTTAGCGGGCCTCGTTGTTTTATTACTTCCAGGATATGTCTTTATATCTGAAACGTTATTTCCTCATTGGTGTAATTAATCAGGTCAAGTTCGCTTTGGTTTTCAAATCCGTGTAATATGAACTGTACTTGCCGGAAGCGTGAGTTATAATCGCCTTCTGCCTTCAACAATTTAACCGTTTTTGATAACGGATTGAAGGTAATAGTGCGTTTATGATAGTTTCCCTGCTCATAATCGTAGCTAACGCCATCATCTTCATAATAGGCGAGGCTGGTTATAGCATCTCCATTCCATATATTTAATTGCAGCACGCCATCACCGTTGTCTTGGGTGCTCTGCGTAAAGTTTTGCATGGGGATGATACTGCCTGCTTTAACAAAAACAGGTAAGTCATGCAGCGGTGCACTTACAGTGTATTCTTTTTGACCTTCAAAAGTTTCATTGCTGCTTAACCGGTACCAATTACCTTGGGGTAAATATACTGTAGTAGTAAGTGATGTACTAATTACGGGTGCCACCAGTAGGGCATCGCCAAACATAAACTGGTTTTGATAGTCTTCATGGTAAATCAGCTCATCGTGAGTATAAGTGATCGCCAGTGTACGGCATACCGGCATGCCGCTTTGTGAGCTTTCGTGAAAGGTTGAATACAGGTAAGGTAACAAGCGATAACGTTGTTCAATTGACTTTTTAATCAATTCCATGTTGTCGGTACCGTACTGCCACGGTTCGCGGTATTCAGAAAACCGAATGGCATGGTTACGGTACATGGGGGTATAAGTACCTAAACTGTTCCATCGTACCATTAATTCAGGTGTAGGGTTGCCGCTAAAGCCACCTATGTCTACACCTACCATAGCCATGCCGGTTATGCCCAAACTATTTACCAGGCGCGCACCTAACAGCAAATGGTCGTCGTTAGCGGTGTTATCACCCGTCCACACCGCCGAATAGCGCTGTGTGCCGCAATAAGCTGCCCTGGTAAGTACAAAAGGTCTTTTATTACCTAATAACTTGCGGGTGCCATCGTAAGTAGCTCGCGCCATTTCCATCCCGTAAACATTGCGCACCTCGGGCATAAACTTATCGCCAAATTTTACCATCCATGGTATGTTTTGGTTCCAAACGGCAGGCTCGTTCATGTCGTTCCAAAAGCCCTCTACACCAGGTTCGGTTAATGCCTGAAATGCAGCGCCCCACCATTCGCGCACATCTTCTCTAAAAAAATCGGGAAAATGACAACGGCCGGGCCAAACTTCGCCAGTATAATTTTCGCCGTTAGGATAGGTGGCAAAGTAACCGCGCTCAACGCCCTCATCGTATTGCTGGTAACCTTTCTCTATTTTAATGCCTGGATCAACAATGGTCACCAGTTTAAAGTTTAATGCCTTCAGCTTGGCTATAAATTCGGCAGGTTGGGCAAAAGTTTCCTGGTTCCAGGTAAATATCTTAAAGTCCTGCATGTAATCAATGTCACAGTACATCACATCGGCCGGAATGTTAAGATCCCTGAACTTTTGAGCAACATCCAGCACTTCCTGTGCGCTCATATAACTCCATCGGCATTGCTGATAGCCTAAACTCCACAAAGGCGGCATTTCCATGCGCCCGGTAAGCCAGGTATAATCTTTAATGATTTCGGCTACCGTTGGTGCTCCAAAAAAGTAATAGTTCAAATCACCGTCGTCTGCTCCAAGCCATATAAACTGGTCGTCGGTAGATGCGGCAAAGTCAAAGTAGCTTTTATGGGTGTTATCCAGAAAGTATCCGTAGGCTAATTGGCTATGTACTCCTATAAAAAACGGAAACGACTCGTAAAGCGGGTCAGTTTTAGGGCCATAATCTACCGCGTCGGTATTCCAGTTCACATACTGACTGCCTCGCCGGTTTAAATTGCCTGCCTTTTCGCCCAGGCCTATAAACTTTTCATCGGGCCGCAATTCACGGTAATTAGTAACGCGGCTGTTTTGCCAGTTGGTGCCAAAACGTTCGTCGTCGCGGCTAATTAGTTTGCCGTCGGTCGTATAAAATGAAAAGCGTAAGGGCGACTTGTTGATACGCAACACCAAAGCTGTTGTAGATATGGTAACTTCTTGCTCTGTTTCCTGGTACGGTATTTCAGTAACTGGTTCTCTAATTACGGCAAACGATTCATCCTTATTTTCGGGATGCTGTGTGATGTTTACCCGGATAATGCCTGGACTGTAAATAGATACCTGTGCTTCGGCCTCGGCAGTTTTAATGATAAGCTTATTATTTTGCTGATGAATGCTTTGCAGCGAACTTAAAGAGTGAAATTGCATTTGCTAGCGGTATAATGAATTATTGAACCGCTGATAGAACACAAATGCACAAGCCTTAGTTTGAAAACAAAATTTTTAGAAACCGAACTTGATAATTATCTGCTCATACAAACATATGGTATGCAAGATTTAAAAATGAATAGTATAAAACAAAAGCGTCCGACTTTGTTAAATCGGACGCTTTTGTTTTATTGTTGATGATGGAGCTTATGACCAAAGGTTTGATGGATAAGTGCCATTGTTTACCAGTTCTGCAATGCTGGCTTCTACAATTGGCTTATCTTCTTTATAAGTAACACCAAACCATTTGTTACCGGTTGGGATTACCTTAAACTTGGCAGTTCCGCTTTTAATTAACTCATCTGCAACTAACGGTATAAAAAACTCTGCTTTAGGGTTGTTCTCGTTAGCGTCAACAAAGCGCTTAAACATATCTTCGCTTTGTTTAAATACAGCCGGGGTAAAGCCCCAGAAGTTCATACTTACACGAGTGTCGTTAGGTAGCTCATGCTCGCCGGTGGCATCTTTGTAAAATACTTTACCGTCTTTAAAATAAACTTCGGTACGCTCGTTGATTTCAACCATGTTGCCGTCTTCAACTTTACATACACCGCGGGATACAGAACCGTAATCAGATAAAGTTCTATCAATCTGATAGCCCATTAATGAGTAATTATCATCAGCCACTTCGGTGGTTAAAAACTGCGCCATTTTTTCAAAGGCTTCGTAGCCATAAAAGTCATCAGCGTTAATTACACAAAAAGGTTCGTGTACCTGGTTGCGTGCTGCTAAAACTGCATGGGCAGTACCCCACGGTTTAGCGCGCTCAACAGTTTTATCAATACCAAACTGAGTTAAATCGTAGCTTTGAAAAACATAATCCGTTTCTACACGGCCAGCTAACTTAGGTTCAAATTTTGCTTTAAAGGGCTCTAAAAACTCTTCACGAATGATAAAGCTTACTTTACCAAAGCCGGCTTTAATGGCATCGTAAATTGAGTAATCAATAATGGTTTCGCCGTTAGGGCCAAAGCCATCCACCTGTTTCATGCTGCCGTAACGGCTGGCCATACCTGCGGCCAAAATTAATAGTGTAGGTTTCATAGATTGTACTAGGCAATAAATATAGGTAAAAAAATATGAGCTATAAATATTGCCCCTTTACCTTATTTAAAATATAATGTTTATTTAATATATCTAAAATCGTGTCCTGCTTCAATATTAAGCAAAGTTTCATAGATAAGACGTATCACATTGTCTACATCTTCTTTATGAATCATCTCTACCGTAGTATGCATGTAGCGTAGCGGCAATGATATTAAGGCTGATGGTACACCGTCATTTGAATATGCAAAAGCATCTGTGTCGGTACCTGTTGAGCGTGATGAAGCCTGGCGCTGGAAAGGAATCTCAGCTTTTTGTGCCGACTCAATTAATAGTTTGTTTAGGTTATTCTGCACTGCCGGCGCATAAGATACCACCGGTCCTCGGCCGCAAGCCAAATCGCCTTGAGTTATTTTGTTAATCATCGGCGTTTGGGTGTCGTGCGTTACGTCTGTAATGATGGCTACATGAGGTTTTATTTTATGGGCTATCATTTCGGCACCACGCAGGCCTATTTCTTCCTGTACGGCGTTTACAATGTATAAGCCAAACGGCAAAGTTTGTTTGTTTTCTTTAAGCAAACGAGCCACCTCTGCTATCATAAAGCCGCCGGCACGATTATCTAATGCCCTGCCAACGTAATAACGGTTATTCATTACGCTAAACTCATCCTCGTAAGTAATTACACAGCCTACATGAATGCCCATGGCTTCTACCTCTTCTTTGCTGGTACAGCCACAATCCAGGAAAATGTTTTTCAGGGTAGGAGACTCTTCTTTGTCGCCACCCTGGCGGGTGTGGATGGCAGGCCAGCCAAATACGGCTTTAACTACACCCTTGTCAGTATGGATGTTGACCCGTTTAGAAGGTGCAATCTGGTGGTCTGACCCGCCATTGCGAATTACATAAATTAAACCATCGCTGGTAATGTAATTTACAAACCACGAAATTTCGTCGGCATGGGCCTCAATCACCACCCTATATTCAGCATCTGGGTTAATGATGCCAACGGCGGTACCATAGTTATCTACATAGTAAGTATCAATATAAGGTTTTAAATATTCGAGCCACATTTTCTGGCCTTCCCATTCAAAGCCGGTTGGCGATGGGTTATTAATATATTTCTCAAAAAATGCCAGAGAAGTATCATTCACCACGGCAACGTGCTGTGGTTTATTATCGTTTTCGTTTTCAGCCATATGTTTATTCAGGATATGTATGATGACAAATATAGTAAAGCTGCCGACTTCAGGTAAAAAAGACCCTTAGTTTGCTTATGCCATAAATTGTTAATGCGTTAATATAAGGTTAATATATGAAGCGTTGTTTTGCGGTAAGTAAAATTTTCAGGAGTTAGTAGTTTTCAAGGCCGGTTTGCAAAATTGAACCGGCTTTTTTAATAAGCGGTTTCTCCATTTTTATATAAGCAATATTATTTTGCTCAAAAGATTGGCCCGAAACTGTAAAGCCTACTTTTTCATAAAATTGGGTAGCCGTTGTACGTGCGTTACACCAAAGCAGCGTCCCTTTTTGTTGTTGACAAAAGCTAATAACGTAATTTAAAAGGCCGGTGCCTATGCCTTGTCCTTGATGGTTTGTAGCTACAGCAAATTTCCGGAACTGATAAGTAGTGCCGTTTTCAAAGAGGGAAATAACACCAACTAACAGGTTATTGCTAAAAGCTCCGAAATGTAAACCATCGGCATCAACAGGCATTTGCATAGCTGCCAGGGGTTTAGCTGGGTATAGTACCTCACGGCGCAGGCGCCAGGTTAACTCTGGTCTTATTTGTTCAAAATGCACAGCAGTAAAACAATAATAAATTACAAGTGTTTGCTGCGGGTAAGATTAAGGTAAAGAAGACCAAATTTGGTAAAAAATCGTTATCATTGCAGTTAATGAAAATCAGGACTAACAAAATTCTAGTTTGCTCGCTGTTTATGATAATCTTCATGGTGAAGATGATTATTTCGGTGGCGCCTGTTTTTCTGGTGCTCAATAATAAAACTGTAAATGCTGCCATTATGCAGCTGGAGCAGGAAAATAAAAGCGAAAAAGACGACCCGGATAAAGAGGGCAGTAAAGAAAAAAAGTTTTTTGACGAAGAAATGTATTGCATCTATCCTACAGTACAGATCCATTTAGAAGTCGAAAAGCCGGCGTTATTGCACGCCTGTCAGCAACTATATCACGAAACTCACCATTTGTCGGTCCCCACACCGCCTCCAAATTACTCTATAACGTAAGCCTGTTTAAAACTTAATGCTTAATTAAGATTTGATGTTACTACCCGTAAAGTTTGGTTACTAACAGTCAAAATCATAACTCTTGGTATGATTAAATTTTATTAGGCTTTTGTTATACACGGATGTAGCAACATGTTTTCTGCAATAATTGTTGCTTAAAACATGTTGCTTGCACTTAATCAATCTGTTGTTTTAACGTGTCTTCGCTTAAAAGGGCGAACGGTGTGAAGCAACAACACCTGATTAGTTATTATAATGCTGAAAGAGCTTCAGGGCTTTCGTCTGCTTACTGTTACTCAAGATTAAACAACAAACTATTGCAAAACAGCCATGATGTTAACATGTGATTCATCACTGTTAACATCATGCAGCCCTATCTTAAATACGTTATCATTTAATTGAATTACAATTGCTTAGTACAGTGATTGTGGTGTTTGATAGGGTAAAATAAAAGTATATAAAATATTATAATGAAGAACCATCATCTTGTTGAAGTTCTCACGCCTTGGCAGAGGCTTTTGCGCATACTGCACTATGAGCGCTCAACTATCAATTACATATTTATTTATGCCGTGCTTATAGGCCTCATTGGCCTTACATTGCCATTAGGCACCACGGCAGTGTTTAACCTGCTCTCTAACGGAGCAATGTATAGCTCTACTTATATACTCATTGCCGTTATATTGGTGGGCATTATTGTAGGCGGTTTATTGCTTATAGGCCAGCTATCTTTAGTGGAAGTTATTGAGCAAAAAATATTTGCTAAAACGGCACTGGAATTTGCTTTTCGTTTGCCGCGCATTAAAAGAGAGGCATTGGAAGGCGAGTATCCACCCGAACTGGTAAACCGCTTTTTTGATATACTTACCATACAAAAAGGACTTACCAAGTTACTGGTTGATATAGTTGCTGCGGCAGTACAAATATTTTTCAGCGCTATCTTACTGTCTTTTTATCATCCGTTTTTTATTGCCTTCGGTTTATTAATCATCGTTTTTATTGTAGGCATCCTCTTGCTGTACTTCAGGAGGGGTGTAGAAACCAGTATTGAGGAGTCTGAGTACAAATACGAAGTGGTAGCTTACCTCGAAAGCGTAGCGGCCGATTTAGAACCTTACCGCGAAAGTGAAGCTAAGCGTTTAGAGGTTGTAAAGCAAACCGATGCCATTACTGCCAATTACTTGCAGGCCCGTAATGAACACTTTAAGGTACTAAAAAAGTTTTTCGGTAGTGCTATTGCCATGCGTACTATTTTGATGGGGGGCTTACTATTGTTAGGGTCATTTTTTGTGGTAAACCGTTCAATGTCATTCGGCCAATTTGTGGCTGCCGAGGTTATCATTGTACAAATTAGCTACGCTATTGAAAAACTCATGACTAACATGAATACTGTATTTGACATGGTAACCGGCGCCGAAAAACTGGCCGTAGTTACCGATCTTGAATTGGAGAAAGGAGATAAACACCATGAGTAAGAAATCTCCTGAATTGGAACAAATAGAAAATTGGGAAGAGCTTTCGACCCAGTCAGTTGCTAACGTTTTACCCGACCGTGGGCCACGATTACTCGGGCGCATATTAATGGGGATATTAATTGTTATTATTATTATCCTGCTGCTGCCGTGGCGGCAAACTATACCCGGCAAAGGTACAGTAACGGCTTTACGTCCCGAAGACCGCCCGCAAACCGTGCAAAACCAAATTGGTGGCCGTATTGAGAAATGGGCTGTGCGCGAGGGGCAGGAAGTTAAAAAGGGCGATACTATCCTGGTGATTTCTGAAACCAGTCAGTCTTATTTTGACCCTCAATTGCCTCAACGCTTAAACGAACAGCTGGATGCTAAACGGAACAGCGAGGGCGCTGCTACGCAAAAAATCAGAGCTACCAATGCTCAGATTGAGGCTTTAAGTAGCGGCTTGCGTTTCCAGCTAAGCGCTGCGGAAAACAAAATTACGCAGGCGCAAAATTATGTAGACATCGACCGTGCTGACCTGAATGCGGTGCAGAAGTTTTACGAAATTAGTAAGGCGCGTTTAGCCCGTTATGAGGCCGGCTACAAAAGTGGTTTATTTTCGCTGACTGATATAGAAACCAGAAGGTTGAAACTGCAGGAGGATTACGCTAAGGTAATTAGTGCACAAAACAAACTGAATAACTCTAAACAAAACCTGATTAACGCCCGCATTGAACTGGATAATATCAGGGCAAAATACCAGGAGTCGTTAGCTAAGGCACAATCCGATTTAGGGTCGGCCATATCAAACCGTGCCAGCGTACAGGGCGAAATATCAAAGCTTAAAAATGATACTGCTAACATTTCTGTTAGGCGTTCATTATACATCGTTCGCGCTCCGCAAACCGGTTTTGTAGTTAAAACGCTAAAAGCGGGTATTGGCGAAAATATTAAAGAAGGAGAGTCGGTGGCTACGCTGCAACCTAAAACGCCTTTGGTAGCTGCAGAGCTTTATGTAGCTGCGATGGATGTGCCATTGATTGTGGATACCAGTGATGTAAGGCTGCAGTTTGAAGGCTGGCCTTCTATACAGTTTGCCGGCTGGCCATCAGTTGCGGTGGGTACATTTGCCGGAAAAATATTTGCTATTGACCGCGTAAGCAGCGCCGGCGGAAAGTACCGTGTACTCATCAGACCGGAAATTCCGGTACCGGCCAATGATGAGCCATGGCCAGAACAACTGCGCCAGGGTTCGGGCGTGTATGGCCGTATCATTTTAAGATCGGTACCTGTATGGTACGAGATATGGCGACAGCTGAATGGTTTCCCGCCAAGTTTAGAAAAAGAACCATCGGCAGATATAAAAGATAAAAAAGGTTGATTTTGAATTGCACAGCAAAAAAATTACATGCATATACAATATATAAAGCGTAATCAGATTTGCCTGTTGCTGGTGTTTTTGTTAAATATTACAATCGCCTTTGCACAAAATAAACAGGCAGCTGATACAGCTAAAGTTTTTTCGCTCGAAGATTTGCAGATGCAGGTGTTTAGATATCACCCCATCATTAAGCAGGCAGCATTACTTACCGAGTCGGCCAGGGCAAACGTCTTGCAGTCGTTAGGTTATTTTGACCCGGCTTTAAAAGCTCATTTTGGTAGCAAGATGTTCGGCAACACCGAATATTATAATAATTGGGACAGCGAGTTAAAGGTTCCGCTTTGGCTGGCAGGGGCCGACCTGAAGATTGGTTATGACCGTAATGTAGGAACGTATACAAATCCCGAAACACGTACTAATCTTTCGGGTTTAACCGGGGTGGGGTTAAGTATCCCTCTGGGGCAGGGATTGATAATAGACTCGCGCCGTAGTACCCTTAGGCAGTCTAAAATTATGGTGCGCTATGCCGAAGCCGAACAGGTTAAGCAAATTAACAGCACCTGGTATGCCATTGTAAAAGATTATTGGAACTGGTATTACTCATTTCGGCAAGCTAGGCTATCGCAAGAGGGTGTCGATTTAGCTCAAACCAGATTTAGGGCGGTTGCCGCGCAAACTACTTTGGGCGATAAAGCACCTATCGATTCGGTAGAGGCATACATCACGGTGCAGGAGCGTATTGTACAACTGGAAAAAAATAAGGTTGAACTGCAAAATGCACGTTTGATATTATCTAACCATTTATGGGACAAAGATGGAAACCCGTTAGAATTACCGGCAAATGCCGCTCCGCAACCGGTAGCGGCTAATGTTACCAGGCCATCACAGGCTGTATTAGACACCTTGGTTAACCAGGCGTCTGATCAGCATCCTGAGTTGGTTAAGCTGCGTACCAAAGGCAGCCAGCTGGCGGTTGAGCGCAGCTACCGTCAGGAAATGCTTAAGCCTAAAATTAATGTAAGTGGTACTTTGCTATCCAACCGCCGGAGCCTGGTAACCAATGTGCCCGGTTATTATGATTTTAATTGGAGCAATTATAAAGTCGGCCTTGATTTTTCGTTTCCATTGTTTTTACGTGCCGAACGCGGGAAACTGAAGGAAGTAAAATTAAAACAACAAGAGTTGAACTACGATTTACAACAGTCAGGGCGCGAAATCAGGAACAATGTACTGTCGTCGTATAATGACCTGAGGGCTTATGAATCGCAGTTGGCTGTACAGTTGCAAAGTGTAAAAAACCAGGAGGCACTGCTTAAAGGCGAATCCAATAAGTTTGAATTAGGAGAAAGTACACTTTTCCTGATTAATAGCCGCGAAACTAAATTAATTGATATGCGCATCAAACTGGAAAGCATGGTTGCAGGTTATCAGAAAACGCTGGCCGAACTGTACTACAAAGCGGGTACCCGTCAAACGTTAATTGCCCAACCTTAACTATTTGCTTTAATTGTTCAGGAACTGCTATTTTTACAACTCATAAAAACTAACACTATGTGTGCAACTACCAAAACTGAGCTGGCCATTCATGATACCAGCCATATTACTTACGAAAGCCTATTAGAAGGGAACGAAAAGTTTATTGAAGAAGCTCTGCAAGTAGACCCGCAATTTTTTGAAAAATTAGCCAACGGTCAAAAGCCGCCTGTGTTGTGGATTGGTTGTGCCGACAGCCGTGTGCCGGCGGATAGGATTACCAATACTAATCCGGGTGAGATTTTTGTACATCGTAATATTGCCAACGTAGTTGTACACACAGATTTAAATTTATTATCGGTATTGGACTATGCGGTAAATGTGCTTAAAGTTAAGCATGTTATTGTAGTAGGGCATTACGGTTGCGGTGGTGTTGAAGCTGCCATGGGCAACAGCCAGTTAGGTTTGATTGACAACTGGCTGAGAACCATTAAAGACGTTTACCATAAATATTCGGACGAGCTTGCAAAGATAGATGATCATAAAGAGCGCTTTAATAAGATGGTGGAGTACAATGTAATCGAGGGTGTTGAAAACCTTTGTAAAACCACTATAGTGCAGGGGGCCTGGAAAAACAAACAGGACTTAAGTATTCACGGTTGGGTTTACGCACTTAACACCGGTAAAATTAACGATCTTAAAGTAAGCAGAACCAGCAGCGCTGATATGGATCCGATTTACAAATTCGAATAATTGCTTCAAAACAGCTATAAAATGTTAAAAAGCAGGTGGTTGTCCACCTGCTTTTTTTATTGCTTTTATGTTCGTATCTTTGAGTAATTGTCCGGCTAATTAAATCCGGGTTACTAAACTCATCATGATACTGCACGGTCTGTGCAGTTTTTACATATACGTCATTATCAATACATGTTATTTCAAGATTTAAATTTAATTGAGCCTATTCTTAAAGCGTTAAAAACCGAAGGATATACTCAGCCCACTCCTATACAGCAACAGGCTATACCTATCATATTACAACGTAAAGATTTATTAGGCTGCGCCCAAACCGGTACCGGTAAAACAGCGGCATTTTCTATCCCTTTGTTGCAAATATTGCATCAGGAACGCTCACAACATAAGGAGCAGAAAACCATTAAGGCGCTTATTTTAACGCCTACCCGTGAGTTGGCCATACAAATTGACGAAAGCCTTGCCGCTTATGGTAAGCATACCGGTTTAAAACACCTGGTTATTTTTGGTGGTGTGTCTCAAAACCCGCAAACAGAGGCTTTAAGACGCGGCGTGGATATATTGGTAGCTACACCTGGCCGTTTGCTGGATTTGATGAACCAACGTTTTGTTCACCTGGATCATCTTAAGTTTTTGGTATTAGATGAAGCAGACCGTATGCTGGATATGGGTTTCGTAAACGATGTGAAGAAGATTTTAGCTAAGGTGCCTGCCAAACGCCAAACCTTGTTTTTTTCGGCTACCATGCCAAAAGAAATACAGCAACTGGCAGATACTATCTTAAACAAGCCTGAAAAGGTAGAGGTAACCCCGGTATCTTCAACAGCTGAAACCATCCAGCAGGAAATGTTTTTTGTTGATAAAGGCGATAAAAGAGCTTTGCTTAACCATATCCTGAAAGATAAAAGCATCCAGACGGCACTGGTATTTACCCGTACTAAGCATGGTGCCGACAAAGTAGTTAAAGACTTGATCAGAGCCGGTATTACTGCCGAGGCCATCCATGGTAATAAATCGCAAAATGCGCGTCAGCGTGCGTTAAGCAACTTCAAAAACCGCAGCACCCGCGTACTGGTAGCAACCGACATTGCGGCACGTGGCATTGACGTGGATGAACTGACACACGTTATTAACTTTGAATTACCTAATGTGCCCGAAACTTATGTACACCGTATTGGCCGTACCGGCAGGGCAGGGGCAAGTGGTATAGCATTTTCGTTTTGTGACCATGAGGAAAAGGAATTTCTGAAAGATATTCATAAACTTATTGCTAAGGACATACCGGTTAACGACCAGCACCCTTACCCAATGAAACAAATGAACTCTGTTGAGCGGATAAAAGAAGAAATGAAAGCTACATCGGGGCAGCGCCAGGGTAGATCCCGCAGTAATCCGGGACAACGTTCCGGCCAGCGCCGCTACAATGGCAACAGGAGCGGATCAGGTAAACCTAAAGCCGTTTAAAAATTATCGGGCTGCGTTGTAAGATTCAATCTTTCAATTTATTTTTGTTATCCATTAAATCCGCTCTTAAAGTATGAACCGTGCTGTTGAACTGTTAAAGAATAAGTATTTTCTGATAACGATTGCCTTTGTAATATGGATGTTGTTTTTTGACAAAAACGATTTATACTCACAATTTGAACAACACCGGCAGTTAACAAAGTTAGAGCAGGAGCGCGACTTTTACAGTAAGGAAACCGCTAAAGTGAGTAAAGACCTGGATGAGTTATCATCAAACCCGCAGAAGCTCGAAAAATTTGCCCGCGAAAAATACCTTATGAAAAAAGCAAATGAGGATGTTTTTGTCATCGTGAAAGAACATAAAAAGGAAGAGTAAAAAAAAGCCGTCGCTAATAACGACGGCTTTTTCGTTACAGCGGTTAGCTTAAATCACTCCATACAAGCTTCCGCCTTTTTCGCCCATTTTGTCTACCAGCTTTTCAATGGCAGGGTCTTTTTCAAGTACGGGTGCATGGTGTGGTTTAATGCGGGCGTCAATAATTAGCGGGCCGCGGCAACCCCAATGTTTATGCTCGGTAAAACTGTGAATACCATAAATATCATGTGATGGGTTGCTGCGGGTAAATGTTACCCACACTAAGTTGTTAATATTTTTTGCGGTAAATCCGGCGTTATCACATAACACCATTAATGGCAAGCCGGGTAAATCCTCGTCTTTTATAGCATGATCTAAATGGTCTAAAGCTGCCGTTAATTCTTCAGGCTTGGTGCCTTTGCTAACTTCAATCGCCAATACGCCGGGCATTGCCATTTTAAATACATCAAACGGACGTGGCAGTGTAAAGCCTGGGGGTAATTCTGTCCATAGCTCGCGCTTTTTATTGCCTGCTACGGTAATAGCTACTTTACTGCCGCTGTTTAAGCCGCTGCCGCTGTAATCGAGTGTATCAATCGTGGTTTTGGTATAAAAGTGAAGGTCACGCGTAAGGTCAACTCGCTCCAGCATATGCTTTAAAAATCCGGCAATGTCATTTACGTTGAGGGTTGGGTCGTCTTCTTTAGCCGCGATAAATAAGTATTTGGCTAAACTTAGTTGGTTTTTACCTAAAATATGATTGGCTATGGTTAGTATTTCTTGTGGCTGCCGCTCTTTAATGTAGGGTGTGTAACGCTCACTGCCTATGGCAAAAAGCAGTGGATGAACCCCGGCAGCGTCCACTGCATTGACGGCATGCAGGCCAGGGATTTCGGAAGGCAAAGCAGAGCCGGTAATTTCGTGTATCAGGGCGCCAAAGCTGGTATCTTCTTGTGGCGGACGGCCCACCACGGTAAAAGACCAGATGGCATCCTTGCGGTGGTACACATTATGCACCTTCATCAGCGGGAATGGATGCGTTAAGCTGTAATAACCCAAATGGTCTCCAAATGGACCTTCAGGTTTATTTTCGTGCGGCATCACTGTTCCGGTAATCACAAAGTCGGCATCGGCCGATATGAAAAAACCTTCAGCATCATAAAAATAACGGAAACGGCGTTTGCCTAAAGCCCCGGCAAATGTCATTTCAGATAAGCCTTCGGGTAAAGGCATTACAGCGGCTACCGGATGAGAGGGCGGGCCGCCTACAAAAACACTTACTTTAAGCGGCTGCCCCTTGGCATTGGCTTTTGTTTGGTGTACGCCTATGCCCCGGTGCAATTGGTAATGCAAACCAATCTCTTTATCAGTAATGTATTCATTACCCCCTAACTGTATGCGGTACATGCCCAGATTGGCGTTCATCACGCCTGGTTTATCGGCATCCTCAGTGTATACCTGGGGCATAGTCACAAAAGGACCGCCATCCATAGGCCAGTTTACAATTGGGGGTAACGCGCTGATTTGCGTGCGACCGAAATTTACAGGTGCACTTTTACCTGTTTTCATAGGTAAGGCCGACAGGGCAGTAAGTGCCACGTTGGCATAGCTAAACGGTTTCTTAATAGCCTTGATAGGATCTGTTTTTAAATCAACCAGCGTTTTTATTTTTTGGAGCGTATCCCTGAAAATAAACCGCGACCGATCGAGCGTACCAAACAGGTTAGATGCTGCCGGAAACCGGCTTCCTTTCACATTTTCAAATAAAATGGCCGGCCCTTGGTGTTCGTAAACACGCAGGTGTATGGCGGCCATTTGCAGGTAAGGGTCAACTTCTTCTTTAATACGTATCAGGTGTCCGTTTTTTTCTAAATCAATAAGGCAGGCACGTAAACTCGGGTATCCCATGTAATGGCAGTTTTATCAAAGGTCAAAATTACTTAAAATATAAAGAGCCGTAAGGTTTGATTTTTAGTGAAACTATTTTATCACTGACTTGTGGTTTAAGAGAAAATAATTTAACCCTATGGAAACCGCAGCATTAAAATTAGAAACAACAAAAGAGTTTAAAGTACCTGTACAACAACTGTATAAAGCATGGATAACGCCCGAAGACTTAAAGCAATGGTGGAAGCCGTCAGAAAATCACTTAACTACGGTAGACCTTGATATTAAAGAAGGCGGTAAGCTTAAGTATGAGTTTGCAGGCAAAGAAGATAAAACTACCCTTGTAATTACCGGTGAGTATAAGGAAGTGAAGGAAAACGAAAAGCTGGTTTATAGCTGGAACTGGGACGTGCCGGCAGATGTAATTAAACCAAGCGAACACGTGTTAACCATTGAGTTTATGAGCGAAGGCGAAGGCAGTAAAATCCATGTGGTACAGGAGAACTTTGAAAACGAAGAATCAATTACACCGCATAAAGAAGGATGGGAAAAGGCATTAAATGACCTGCAATCTTATTTAAACAAATAAGATCAGGCATAAAATCGTTATTTTAGACAGTGTATCATCCCATACACTGTTTTTTTATGTCTCAATTTTTGAAATCAGTCAGGCTAAGCATCATTGCTTCGGGTATTGCTTGTTCAGCTTTTGCTCAAAAAAGTGCTGTTGTAACCCCGGCATTTAGCGCCGCTTCTTATACCAGTTATGTCAAAGCATTATCGGCCGATTACATGCTGGGACGTATGCCTTTTTCCCGCGGCGAAACCAAAACGGTAGCTTACCTCGAAAAACAATTTATCAACCTGGGTTTAAAGCCTGGTAATAAAGGGAGCTACGTACAGCAGGTGCCTATGGTTGCTATCAGCTGTAATCCGCAAAACACCATGAACATTAGCACAGCCGATGCTAACTTTAATTTAGATGGTGGAAAAGACTATGTGCTCTGGACGCGGCGCACGTCTGCCACAATCGACCTGAAGAATGAGGATTTGGTGTTTGCCGGTTTTGGCATTACCGCTCCCGAGTTTCACCATGATGACTATGCCGGGCTGGATGTGAAAGACAAAATTGTGGTGGTGTTGATTAATGACCCAGGATATTACGACCACCAGCAGTTTAAAGGTAAAACCATGACCTATTATGGCCGTTGGACTTATAAGTACGATGAAGCTGCCCGCCATGGCGCCAAGGGTTGTCTTATTATTCATGATACCGGCCCTGCGGCATATGGTTTCGGCGTAGTACAAAACAGCTGGCGGGCTACCAAATTGTACCTTGACAGCCGTGGGCACGAAACTTACAAGTGTGCCATTGAGGGCTGGCTAAACTTGCCTGCTGCCGAACGACTTTTGCAAACTTGCGGTACTAATTACAAAACTTTACTTAACAGTGCTTTGCAACACAATTTTAAAGCTCAGCCACTGCCACTAAAATTAAGCACATCATTGGTAGTAAATGCCACGTACAAGCAATCGCATAACGTAATTGCCATGATACCCGGTAGCCAAAAGCCTGATGAATGTGTTATTTATTCAGCACATTGGGATCATTTGGGTATAGGCAAGCCAGATGCAAATGGAGATACCATTTATAACGGGGCAGTGGATAATGCCAGCGGCACAGCGGCTTTATTAGAGCTTGCCCGTGCATTTAAACAAAATAAAGTTAAACCGGCTCGCAGTGTGGTGTTTTTATCGGTTACTGCAGAGGAGCAAGGCTTATGGGGATCGGCCTGGTATGCCGAAAACCCGGTATTTCCGAAAGATAAAACCGTTGCCGATATTAATATGGATATGTTTTACCCATACGGCAAAACCAAGGATATTGGCCTGGTAGGTTACGGGCAATCTGAATTGGAAGATTACCTGCAACAGGCAGCCAAGGTGCAAGGGCGTTATATTGCACCAGAGTCTGATCCGGCCAAAGGAATGTATTTCCGGTCAGACCATTTTAATTTTGCTAAGGTTGGTATTCCGGCTTTGTATACCGAAAGCGGTGTTGACTTGGTAATTAAAGGTAAAGCCGCCGGTTTAAAAATGCACGATGATTTCACAGCCAACCATTACCATAAACCCTCAGACCAATTCAGCGCAGCTACATGGGATGTAAGCGGCACCCTGCAAGATTTACAGTTACTTTATCAGGTAGGTTACAAGCTGGCTTCGTCAACCACCTTATGGCCCAAATGGAAGCCGGGTTCGGAGTTTAAAGCTATACGTGAAGCTTACAAAAAATAGGAGTGGTAATATCCGTTATTATGTTTCCGGCTTTTGCTTTTTTCTTGTCACTGCACGATTTAATGTAGAAAAAGATACCAATCCAAATCAATCCTTTAATCAAAAAAAACAGGAAACCGGCCAAGCCTATGCGTTTGAGCCATTTAATCATGAGTGTAGTAAATATAAAATTTCGTTTATTACAGTAAAAGCTATGCTTACATTTTGCCAACCAAGTTTTAAATACTTTGTTGTAAGCAAAAACAGGTTTTATGGCTCAAGATCAAATTTTGTTAACTGAATTAGAACAACTATTGCGAGGCGGTACAGCTCACGCTCATTTAAACGATGCTTTGAAAGGGCTACCAGCAGAGCAAAGAGGCGAAAAGCCTTACGGATTACCTTACAGCATCTGGCAACTGGTTGAACATATTCGTATTGCTCAGTGGGACATGCTGGAGTTTAGCAAAGATGCCGGTCACCAATCGCCTAAGTGGCCCGACGAATACTGGCCTGAGGAAGCAGCCCCTAAAGATGAGGAAACCTGGAACCAATCCATACAGCAGATAGAAAAAGATTTAAATGAAATGATTGCACTGGTAAAAGCCGATGATTTGTATCAACCTTTTCCGCACGGCACAGGGCAAAACCTATTGCGCGAAGCCCTGCAGGTGGCCGACCACAATGCTTACCACACAGCCGAAATTATTTTGCTACGCCGTTTGTTAGGCAGCTGGAAATCGTGACAGTTGTTATAAAGTATAACGTCAATAAAAAAATAAAACGTGCATCTCTGTTACGGTGATGTGCGTTTATTTGATGTCTAAAATATAGGGTATATTTAATTACCGGCTTGTAAGGCTAGAGCCCGCGCATTGCGTTGCATCTGCTTGCCGTACATGAATTTTTGCAATTTATAAGTTAAGAAAGCCGATCCGGAGCCTAATACAATACCGCACAGCACATCGCTGGGGTAGTGTGCGCCACGGTACATGCGTGAATAAGCTGTTGCCGAAGCAAAAGCAAAGCTTGGCGCAATAACATACCACTTAGGGTAAGCTAAACTCACCGAAGTTGCCACGGCAAACGCGGTTGAAGTATGCCCTGATGGAAACGAATAATCAGTAGGAGAGGTATTACCCTGAAGCATGATTTTATCACCCCAGGTAACAAAAGGCCGCTGGCGCTGTATGGCGTTCTTCATCAACATAGTAAGGGCTGTGTTACCCACCAGTGTTATGCCCGTATTAAGCGCAGTTTGTTTTAATTTTTGATCATGGGTGGCAATACCAGCGGCCATCAACGCTAATGGTGTAGCGGCCGACATCATGATAGCGTTATTGGAAACAAATTTCCATCCGGCGTTTTCGCTGCCGTTATTTGGGTTAAATTTAGACAATAGGCTTACATCCCAATTTTGAGATTTACCTGCCGATATCTGTAAAAAAAGGATCAGCGCTAATAGTTTAAACTTCATTTATAAACAGTAAAAGGGGTTACTAAGTATGTTTATTTTCAATAACGTTTACTATAAAATGAAAGGGTAGGCCGATGAAGTGTTTTTATACGATAAGATTAAATCAAAAGTTTAAAATATTAATCTCGATTTAAAAATAGGATAAATTTTTATCCGGAGGAAATTTTGTTTCTGCTTATTTAACAATTGAGCCATACTTACACGGTAAACATGGCTCAATTATATTTGTGGCACTAAAAGTTTATGCAGAAAATCGACGGTGCAAAATCATGTAAAATTTATCAACCGTATCGGGTTTGGCTGTCCAGTTATTTTTAGTGACGTAATTTGACCGCAAAAAGCGATCAGCTTCATCAAAGTTTTTACAGCGGTTCAGTAACTCCACCGCTTCGCTGTACGCCAGACTGTAACCGTTAAAAAGGTCCTTAACAAACAGCATTTTATCATTCAGATTGATGGCCGATTTAATATCTGTTACACCAGAGCTGTTGTAGCCTGGGTTTTGAGATGGAGATTGCTGCTGCAATTGAGCTGATAAGCGCTGATTTAAAGTAAGAGGCTGTTCTGGCTCTTTTTTAGGCTGTTCAGGTACCGGTGGTATTACCGGCTCTGCATTAATGTGAGCGATTACTGGAGCAGCAACGGGTTCAATGGGCAGTTCATGAGTTTTAAATTCTTGTACAGTTTCAGGCTTAAATTCGCGCTCAGGCTCTTTATCTTCCACGTGAATAGCTGTTGAAAAGCTGAAGACTCCTTCCTGCGGTCTAATTTCCTCGTTCAAGTTTACATGCGGTGGCTTTTCGTCTTCGGTATGGCTGCTGCTAATATCAAAGGTATGTGCGTTGCTGCTAACATCCGGCTCAGTGCGCACAAAGCCAAAAGAGTCTTGCGTGGCCGCCGGTTCAATGTTTATTTCGGGTGCGGCTTCGGTAGTTTCCGGTTCGTTGGTAAATATTGTCTCGATAACAGGTTCTTTGATAAAAGCAGGTGCCGAAGACACTGGCTCATCTTCGGGCGGGACGTAGGAGTTAAAGGCCAAAGCTTTTTCAGACAACGATGGCAGTGGTGCTTCTTCAATCTGCTGTACAGGCTCCTCAATCACTATCGGAACAGTGGTATTTACGAAAGAGCTATCCCCACTTTCGGTATGCTCGGGCAAACTGATAACAGTTTGCTGATTTTGTAGATTGACTTTGCGTAAAATCTCGGTATGGTCTGTTAAAAACTTAGCGTTGGCTGCAAATAGTTCCAGTTCCAGATCGTTTAAATTCGTGTCTGCAGTCTGCAGATAATCGAACTGTTCAGTGAGTTCATGAAGTATATGGCTTATCTTTTTTAATATCTCTTGCTGTTTCATGAAGTGTGATGTTGAAAATGTCCCTATTCAAAAGTAAGATATAATTCTGATATTAGCCGGCTTTAAAGGTTTAAGAATGCTGTTTAGTGAAGATGTTTTTAAAAGGCGAAGTGAGCATGGTGGGAGTATTGAGGTGGTATGCGGATCGATGTTTTCTGGTAAAACCGAAGAGCTGATTCGTCGTTTACGCCGTGCACAAATAGCCCGTTTACAGGTAGAAATATTTAAACCTAAAATTGATACCCGCTATGATGAAATGGCTATCGTATCGCACAATCAAAACAGCATTCCGAGCACCCCGGTCGATAGTTCGTCCGCCATATTACTTTTGGGTAGCCACGTGCAGGTAGTGGGTATTGACGAAGCTCAGTTTTTTGATGATGAGTTACCCAACGTGTGTAATATATTAGCTAACCGTGGCGTGCGGGTAATTGTTGCCGGATTAGATATGGATTACAAAGGCAAGCCGTTTGGCCCTATGCCTGCCATCATTGCCATGGCCGAGTCGGTTACTAAGGTGCATGCTGTTTGTGTAAAATGTGGTAACCAGGCGCTTTATTCATACCGCCTGGTGCCTGATGAAAGCCGGGTGTTACTTGGCGAACAGGAAAGCTATGAACCCCGCTGCCGGGTATGCTATCTGCAAGGTTGATAATGTTGGTGATGTACTGAACAAATGATTACACGGTTGGTTATAGATTTATATAACCGACTAAGTGATGAGCGTGAAACTAATAGCTGTTTTGCATTGTAATTTAGATGCAGAAGAAACCTTTGAACAAGAGTTAAAAAAATTGGTTGAAGCATCCATCAACGATCCCGGATGCCTGTCTTACGAATTATACCAGTATAACGAAGAGCGTTGCCGCTATGTAATCATCGAGGAGTGGCAAAATGAGCAATCGCTTAAGCAACATCAGGAGGCAGTTCATTATAAGCACTTTATCCGGGTGTCGCCAGTGTTACTTGCCAAGCCTGCCAAAATAAAAGCATTAACCAGATTGTTTTAAATGCCCGAGTATCGTGTTTAATCCATCTCTGTTTTAAAATAAAGCACTTTTTAGCGCTTTATTTTAAAACAAAAACCCTATTTTCTGTTGTTAATAGCTAAATGACATTGCTGTTTCTGATGACGATATTGTCAGAGTAGTAATTGCTTTATTTATTTAAATGTAATATCCCGATCCTGCCATGGCAAAAAAAGTTCTGCTTATTGAAGATGATAAAGACATCAGAGATACTATAATTTATGCTTTAAGAGAACATCAGTATGAGGTCATTGACTCAGAAGATGCCAAGATCTTAAAAAGGGTCAGTGAAATCAATCCTGATTTGATTTTGCTGGATAACTGGCTGACGGATTGGAAAAGTGATGCCAACGGTCAGCAGTTGAGCAAAGAACTCAAATCTAACGCGGCTACCAGTCATATCCCTGTGGTTATTGTATCGGCTGTAAGTAATATTAAAGAAGTTACCGAAGCCGGGCTGGCCGATGGTTATTTGAAGAAGCCTTTTGAGTTAACCGAGCTGTTTGATATTGTGCACAAGTTTACCGACTAATTGCCATCTAACCGAGGCCTCAGCCTTGCTCAATTCACGTTAAAAATATTTTATAAAACAACAAAAGCCGCTTAAGTAAGCGGCTTTTGTTATAACAGGTAAAAATTACTGTTAATTATTTTTGTCTTTTCTTCAAAAATTTGAAGTCTTTACCAATAAAACGTGCATTAGCACCTAATTCTTCCTCGATGCGCAGCAATTGGTTGTATTTTGCAATCCTGTCCGAACGTGAAGCCGAACCGGTTTTAATCTGACCGCAATTTAAGGCAACAGCTAAATCGGCAATGGTAGCATCTTCAGTTTCGCCAGAACGGTGACTCATTACCGAAGTATAACCGTTGGTTTGCGCCAAAGTAACGGCGTTGATAGTTTCGGTTAACGAGCCAATCTGGTTTACTTTAACCAGGATAGAGTTACCGGTTTCGTTATCAATACCTTGCTGTAAACGGGTTACGTTAGTTACAAATAAATCATCACCTACTAATTGTACTTTATCGCCAATTTTTTCGGTTAACAATTTCCAGCCATCCCAATCGTCTTCGGCCATACCGTCTTCGATAGAAATAATTGGATATTTTGCAGCTAATTCTGCCAGGTATTCTACCTGCTCAGCGCTGGTACGTACAGCACCTTTGTCGCCTTCAAATTTAGCGTAGTTGTATTTGCCACCTTCGTAAAACTCAGATGCAGCACAGTCAAACGCTAAAAATATATCTTCGCCTGCTTTGTAACCGGCTTTTTCAATCGCTTGTAAAATGGTTTCAACACCATCTTCGGTACCGGCAAAAGTAGGAGCAAAACCACCTTCGTCGCCTACTGCTGTAGATAAGCCACGATCATGAAGAATTTTTTTCAGGTTATGGAAAACCTCGGTACCCCATCTTAAAGCTTCAGAAAATGAAGGAGCGCCAACCGGCATAATCATAAATTCCTGGAAAGCGATAGGAGCATCTGAGTGTGAACCACCGTTAACAATGTTCATCATCGGTATAGGCAAAGTGTTAGCGTTAACGCCACCTACATAACGGTATAAAGGCTGACGGCTTTCTTGAGCAGCAGCTTTAGCCACGGCTAAAGAAACGCCTAAAATAGCGTTAGCACCTAAGTTACCTTTGTTAGCAGTACCATCAATTTCGAGCATTAACTTGTCAATCGCATTTTGCTCAAAAACATCCATGCCTTGCAGTTCTTTGGCCAGTTTGTCGTTTACGTTGGCAACTGCCTGTAAAACGCCTTTGCCCATGTATTTGCTTTTGTCGTTGTCGCGAAGTTCAACAGCTTCGTGTGCACCGGTTGAAGCACCCGATGGTACGGCAGCACGGCCTAAAGCACCATTTTCGGTTAACACCTCAACCTCTACGGTAGGATTGCCGCGCGAGTCTAATATCTGGCGGGCATGTACATTAATTATTAAGCTCATAAAATTATCAAGTTTGCTAAATGTATAGGTACACTTTTAATTGCGTGCTAAGATAAGTGCAAAATATGATATTAAAAATGTTAAAAGTGAATACTTAGTGTTTTGTTTACAATAACTTAATACAGCAATAGCTAGCCAAATATGGTAACAAGTATTATTTGCGTTGCAGATTGTATGTAGCCGTTAAAATCAGGTAATTTTTATCATCGCTGTTGTTGATGGCATAGTTACGTTGATTAATAAAACCAGCTTGAAAAGTAAAAGGCTTTGTAAACTTATAACCCAATGACGGTGAAAAGCGATTGCGTTCAAAATTAGGTTGCTTGTTATTGAAGAACACTTCGGCAAAAACTGAGGCAAATAAAGTGCCCTGTTCTAACTTAGGCTTATTTAACGGCAAGGTGGCGGTTAAACGGTATCTAAATCTGTTTCGGTACCCTGTATTTAGCCAACGCTGTTCAATACGGTAACGGTGCTCAAGTTTTAACCTGCTGATGTAGTGATTGGTGGTAAACTGTTCCCAAAAACGGGTTTCAGTAATTTGCGGGCCATCGTCTACAGCATTAAACCCATAGGTAGTATACCGGCCGGTGCCCAGCAAAGCAAAACTGTTATTATCAAAATTGTAACTGACACCTGTTTTTAATTCGTAGTAGTAAAAATTGCTGGCTACGCCATAATTTCGATTTTGCGCCTCAAAATAACCACCCCATCGGTGTTGTATACTGCCTGGCAAGTTAACGGTTATAATATTCCAACTACCGGTTCCCGAAAATTGTCCTTGTGCTTTAACTGGCAACGTTTTTATTGACAATAAAATGAAAAGCAGCAATAATTTAAAGCGCATTGTTAAGGTTATGTTAACAGATGCGCAAATATAATAGTAATCAGGTATGTTAAATTAATATTAACTATTCCCATTTAAATGTTTTAATAGCAACGGCATAGATTGCCACTCCCCAAATGAATAGAATCAAAAGTTGGTGACTTACTTCAAGTAATCCTGCTCCCTCAAAAGCAACCTTTCGCATAGCATTATTTAAATGGGTAAGCGGCAAAATATTGCTCACCGGTTGCAACCATTTAGGAAATGCTGCTGTAGAAAAGAAAGTGCCTGATAAAAGGAATTGGGGCAGGGTAATAATGTTAGATAAAGGTGGCACACTGGTTTCGTTACGGGCCAAGCCTGATATAATAAAGCCAAACCCCATAAATACTACGAGGCCTATAAAAGCCAACAGCAACATGTTAAGCACAGTAGCTACACCATTTACCAAGGTGAAACCGAAAGCATAATGGCCTATGCTGATAATGATGATGGCACTTAACAAGGCAAAGGCAACGCGGGCCAGCATCTCTCCTAAAATAATGCTGTACTTTTTTACCGGTGTGGCAAAAAAGCGTTTAATTACTAAGGTTTGGCGCAAGCTTAAAAATACAAAAGCAGTACCAAACACGCCGATGTTTAGCAACGAGAAACCCAATTGCCCTGGTAATATAAAGTCGATGTATTTGTATTCACGCCCTTTGATTGTGGTTTCCTTAAGTTCGGCTATTTTAGGGCGCACGTTAGGGTCGGCTTGGGTATTAAACTGGTAAAGCAAACTCTTAAGCAGCGACCGAAGCATATTGCCTTTTTCTTGTGATGCCGCAGTAAAAGTTACATCGAGTGTATAAGCCGGCAGGCCGTTGTTTTTGTGAATATTGATAATAGCATCCAGGCTGCCCTTGTTCAGGTTTTTTTGCATGTCGGCTACCGATAACTCTTTCCTTAAATTGATGACATTGTAGTTTTTTAATACGTGGTAAATTGGGTTAAGCGTATCAGCGTTCTTAGCCAAACCTGCGTCGATGCTAACAGCCCCACCGCCAATATTGGCAAATATTACAATGAAGATTAACGGAAACAGTAAGCTAAATACTACAGCCGACGGGCTCCGGAATATAGACCGTAAACTGGCTTTGATAATAGATAAGGTAGCGTGAAGGTTATTATATGGTTGCATAAAAGTAAGGCTGTTGGTGTGTTGATTATGAGGTTGATTGATTTTCTCTTCCCCTTTTAGGGGGCAGGGGGGCTAGTGGCTTACTGCCGCAAATCTTTCCCTGTAAGATTAATAAATACATCCTCCAGGTTAGCTTGCTTTACCTGTTTAGGACGCTCAAATCCACGTGCTACCAGTTCGTCAATAAAGTGGTCGGGTGTGTTGATGCCTATAATGCGGCCGCCGTCAACAAAAGCCACGCGGTCGCATAACTCTTCGGCCTCATCCATATAATGTGTAGTGAGTACAACAGTGGTCCCTGCGCTGCGGATATCACGTATAAGTTGCCACAAGTTGCGGCGTGCTTGTGGGTCGAGCCCCGTAGTAGGCTCATCTAAAAATATAATACGCGGACTGTTAATTAAGGTCGTAGCGATAGAGAAGCGCTGCTTTTGCCCGCCCGAAAGGTTTTTATATTGCGTTTTAGCTTTATCGGTAAGTGCTACCTTTTGCAGCACATCCAATGGCTTAATACGCACGCCATACAACCCGGCAAATAAATCAAGTAGTTCAATCAAGTTAAGGCCTGGATAGTACCCTGCAGCCTGCAACTGTACGCCAATGCGCTGTTTGATCTGGTCGGCCTGCTGGTCTACCGAAAAGCCGTCTACCATAATTTCGCCCGACGATTTAGTACGCAGGGTTTCAATAATTTCGAGCGTAGTGGTTTTCCCTGCACCGTTGGGGCCAAGCAGTCCGAAGATTTCGCCTTCGTAAACGTCAAAGCTAATGCCCTGTACAGCAGTAAAACCGGCGTACTGCTTTACCAGGTTTTTTACAGTGATGATAGGTTGTGTTGCCATACTTTAAAAGTAAGGCGAGTGGAGGCCGAATTAAATAACTTTTGGCTGAATGGTTGGTTTTTGGTTATGAATGGTAGCGGCTAGCAATTATGCAGAATATTTATCAGGTACTACCGGAAATTAGGTATACAAGTTTGGATATACATCATGAACTTTACCACGCATATCTTCAATATATGTTCATCAATAAAGCAGCATCATACTAAAAATCTAAAGGGCCCAAACGACGCATATTCATCAAAATCAAATACCGGCGATGGCGCAAAAAGCGGGTTGGGTTAGTGGCCGACCGTTTTAGCGGGCTCGGGAATATAGCAGCAATAGCTGCGGCTTCGCGCTTGGTTAGGTTTGCAGCCGGCTTGTGAAAGTAATTCTGAGCGGCAGCTTCGGCACCATAAATGCCATCGCCCATTTCAATTACATTCAGGTAAACTTCCATAATGCGCTGCTTGCTCCACAAAACCTCCATCAGCATTGTAAAATAAGCCTCGAAAGCTTTTCGTATGTAAGAACGGCCTGGCCACAAAAAGACGTTTTTAGCCGTTTGCTGCGAGATGGTGCTGCCGCCAATTACCTTTTTGCTATTACGGTTTTTATTGATAGCGTTTTGTATGGCTTTAAAGTCAAAGCCGTTGTGCTCTAAAAACGACTGGTCTTCGCCGGCTATCGCGGCTCTTTTCATATTGATAGAAATCTCGTCAAAATCTTTCCAGTGTTTATCAATTTTCCATGTTTTGCCGGCAGCCTTACGCTCAAAGCCACGGGTAAGCATGAGCCAAGTAATAGGCGGATTTACAAAACGATAAAACAGCACCCACAAAAAAGTGAAACCAACAAAGGCAATTACAAATATTTTTACAAAACGCCAGATGAGCTTACCAATACCCATAAAATGTATACGGATGTTTGAATTAAAAGGGGAATAAACAGCGCAATTTACTTACATAAAAAAAGTGTTTAGCTTTCACTAAACACTTTTTTTTAAATATTTAAAGATCCGGAGGCCTCAATGCTATCAGCCGGGTTCCGGATCTAAAATTACTCAGCTACAACTTCAAAAGGAACCTGTACTTTAACTTCTTTGTGTAAGTTTAAAATAGCAGTGTATTCACCTGTAAATTTAGGGTCCTCGTTAAAAGTGATACGACGACGGTCAACTTCAAAACCTTGTTTTTTCAAAGCATCAGCCACCTGGATAGTGTTGATAGCACCAAAGATTTTACCGCTCTCGCCGGCTTTAGCGCCGATAGTTAATTTGATGCCTTCTAAACGTGCAGCTAAATCGTCAGCATCCTTACGGATTTTGTCTTGTTTAAACTGAGCTTGTTTCAGGTTTTCGGCTAACACTTTACGTGCTGATACTGTTGCCAGAATGCCAAAACCTTTCGGAATTAAAAAGTTACGGCCGTAACCAGCTTTTACTTTTACTACGTCGTCTTTCTCACCGAGGTTTTTAACGTCTTGTTTTAATATAATGTCCATTTTGTTAACCTCCTGTGTTATTTTAACGAGTCAGCAACGTAAGGTAATAAACCAATGTGACGGGCACGTTTAACAGCCTGAGCCACTTTACGCTGAAATTTTAATGAAGTACCGGTTAAACGACGTGGTAACACTTTACCCTGATCGTTAACAAACTTTAATAAAAAATTAGCGTCTTTGTAATCAATGTATTTGATGCCGTTTTTCTTGAAACGGCAATATTTTTTGCGGTTATCGTCCACTTTAGGAGCGGTAACGTATTGGATTTGATCGTTTGCCATAATTAACCTGCTGCCTCCTCTGTTTTAGGTTTTTTGTTGAAAGCGCCGCTGCGTTTTTTCTCGTTGTAAGCAATGGCATTTTTATCCAAAGCAATAGTCAGGAAACGCATTACACGCTCATCACGTTTAAAATCAATCTCCAGTTTGCTGATTAATTCACCCGGAGCACGGAATTCGGTGAGGTGGTAATACCCGGTCGATTTTTTTTGAATCGGGTACGCTAATTTTCTCAAACCCCAATTGTCCTCTTGAACAATTTCGGCTCCGTTATCAGTTAAAAGCTTGCTAAATTTGGCAATTACCTCTTTAGCAACCTCATCTGATAACAACGGGGTTAGAATGATGACGGTTTCGTACTGTTGCATTTTATACGTTTTGTTATTTTACTACCCGTATGAAAACGGGAGTGCAAATGTATAAATATTTTAAACAATATGCAAGCGTCTTGATGTTAAAGTGTTGACTGCATGGCCGGTAACGGCAGCAATTATCCTGTTTGACATTTTGTTGCTTAAAATCGAGCTGTAAAAAGTTAAGCTCCAAGCATTGTTTAAATGCTTACACAATCTTATTCATGAACAGAACATGCTTCATTAGTATTATTTAAAACAACAACGCCACTGATTTTGAATAAATCAGTGGCGTTGTTGTTTTAAAACTTCAGCTTTTTGTAAAGCTGCTTATTTGCGTCCGCTCATTGCGCTTAGCTCAGTAAGTGTAATTTTGTCAAAACCTGCCGGGATACCAAAAGTACCAACCGGAGGTTTAGTTTCCGAAATTGACTTTAAAGTATTGGTAACACTACGGCCCATTTGGTTAATAGTAAATTGTACCGGAAACCCACCCACTTTAGCATAAATTGTACTGTAAGCGCTGGCTGGTGCATTGATATCAGTGGTTACCCAGGTATCAAAAGTGGTATTGCTTTTTGCATCTTTAGCTATCACTTTTTTGCAATTATAACCGTTAATCTGTTTGGTTTCGGTAGTAGGAGTAAAAGTAAAGCTTGGCATTTTAGACATGGCTTCTTCTAGCTCTCCAGGCGTAGCAACGCCTGCCTTTTTGATGTTGGCAACAGGTACATCAACCAAAACGGCCAGATAATCTTCTTTAAAGCCTAATACCTTAATAGTAGCAGGGCCTTGCTGAATTACAGTGGCTGATGAATCGCCTTTGAAATACACTTTAGCCTCGGTACCGGCCACCTCGTAAACGGCAGTACCTTCAGTGTAAGATTTTTGTGCGCTTGCGCTCAGGGCAGTAGCTGAGAGGGCAATACCCATAGCAGCAGTGAACAATTTATTCATGATTATAGTTAATTGCAATTAGTGATTAATTTAAAGTTATCAACTTTTTAGTTAGATGCAACAATATATGATTTGTTACGGCGTAAATTAAATAAATTTATATGAAGGCTATCTGCCTCGGACACTAACTTTTTCAGCCGCTGTGGCGAGTTGCTGGCCTCAGCAATTAAATAGTTGTAAGCGTAACTGTTGTTCAATTTTTTAAGGGTTACATGCGGATTTTGTGACAGCAAAACGTAATCTACCGGCAGTTTCTCATTTAAGACTGTTTTATCGAGCGATGGATTAAAAAACAAAACGGTTTTTTGCATAAACTGCACGTAGTTGCTTTGCTTTTTAAAAAAGGTAGTCTGCAAACTTTGCTGCGGCTGGCAAAACAGCAGGCTGTCTACACCTAAACTATCCAGGCAAGGTTGTATACTGTATTGGTAATTTTTATCAGCTAAGGTAAAATTAGTTACCAGCACTGCCTGTCGGCCTCTCTGAAACAAGGTAGCCGTATTCTTTTTTACGTTAAAAAATACTATCCTTTCGGTTTGCAAGGTTTGTGCCGCTTTCCAGCTACTGCTGATGCATAATACCAGTACATAAACAAAGCTGAGTTTTAGCATAGCCGCCTTTTTACTAATAAAGAAATAAAGTGTTAAGCCAATTAACAAATACCAGCACCAGTATTCAAACGGGGTAAGCCATATTTTGCCAATGCTGGCGTAAGGCAGGTGTTCTATAAAACTTAAAACGCGGGTCATCCCAGTAATAATCTGCTCTAACAGGTAACCACTCCACTGGCTGAATACTTTGAGGAAGGGAATAAATGTGCTGGTTAAAAATATAGCCCCAATAATTACAATGGCTTCGGCCGGTATAAGGATGAGCAGGTTGCTGATTAAAAAGTAAACCGGAAACTGGTGAAAATAATAAGCACTTAAAGGAAAGGTAATAATTTGCGCGGCTACAGATGCCGAACAGGCATACCATAATTTACGCGTCACCTGATTTTTTAACTCTTTAAGTTCGTAAATAACTGGCTGCACCACTAACAAGCCAAATACGGCTAAATAAGAAAGCTGAAAGCCAACATCGGTAATCAATAGCGGATTGTAAAGCAACAATCCAAAAGCGGATACTGCCAATACGTTTAAAGTATGCACAGGCCGGCTGCCGGCTTTGCTTAAAATAATCAGGCTAAGCATAACAGCCGCCCGGCATACGGCTGGCGACAAGCCGGTGAGTATGGCATAACCCCAGATTAGTACCAGCGAGAGGCCTGCATTAAGCCACTTACCAAAACGATGATGCCTGAAGGGTTTGAGCAATGTACTGATGAGCCAAAAAATAACGGCCACGTGTGCGCCCGACACAGAAAGCACATGTATGGTGCCTGTTTTGGAGTAAGCCTGTAACACCTCACTGCTTAAGTCGGCCTTATAACCCAACAGCAGGGTAGAGGCTATGGCTGCTGCTTCGGGGTTATGCAGATAATTTTTAATAGCCGCTATCAGTTGCTGCCTTATTTGTAGCGAAAATGCAATAAGCCGGTTGCCCTGGTTGCGTCTTAGCAGTCGTGCCTGCGGTAAAGGCAAAAAGCTCTGGTAATAAATATTCTGGTTAGCCAGATACTGTTTGTAGTTAAACTCGGCCGGGTTGTAAGGAGGATCGATGTGCTTATAAGTAGCCGGTATTAGCCATACATCGCCATAGTGGGCTTTGCGGGTATTGCTATCGGCTACAAAAGTAACCAGCAAATTGCCAGATGCTCGCCTGGTGTATTTGCCGTTAATCAGGCTTTGTGCCCGGGCATTAAAACGGGTGTAAATACCTTTAGCAGAGGGCTCGCTTACTATTTTTACAATCAGGTAATCGGCTTTGAGCTTAGCGAAATGATTAATACTATTCAGGTCGTTACCACGGTAGGTGCCTAACCAGCCCGCACAAAACAGGATAAACGAAAGGAGTGCGCCACCCAGCCAGGCAAAGCGATGAATACTTAAACGGTTATAAAAAAGGTTTGACCCAACAAACAGCAAAGTACTTATACCCAAAACAGCAGCTATGGTTTTTACCCATAAATGCTGATTGCTGTGCAGCGCCGAAATAATGCCGGCTATTAACGGCAGTAGCCAGTAAAAAAAGGGTATTTCACCCTTATGGGCACGGAGCAGTGTTTGCACTTACAGGATAGGTTTGTGCCCGAAGATACATAAGAAGATTGACTGTTAATGAGCCATCATTAAATGACTGAGTAATGCGGTTGGCATGCATTGCTGGCGACAGCCGCTTACAGCTGGTCACGCACTTCGAGCAAAAACTTTTTAAGATTTTCGAGTGCGGATAAAACGCTTTGCTGGCTTTTGGTTTCGTTAATGTTGCTTTTCAGGTGGTCTTTGGCGCCTTGTAACGTATAACCTTTATCGCGTATTAAATGAAAAATGATTTTTAAATTTTCAATATCATCCTCAGTAAAATAGCGGTTGCCTTTTTTGTTTTTTTTAGGTTGCAGTATATCAAATTCTTTTTCGTAATACCTGATTAACGAGTGGTTAACGCCAAACATAGCGGTTACCTCGCCCATGGTATAGTACATTTTATTGATATCGCGTTCTTTATAAGGCATGTGCAAAAGTAAAGCATAAATTGCAACAATCAATCCACGATTTGAATTTTTGACTGTCCTAACTTTTATATATTTGAACAGTATGAGCAAAAAGAATATCGCCCTTTTGGCCGGTGGTTATACCGGCGAATATGAGGTATCTATTAATAGCGCCAAAAATATTGCGGCTAACCTTAACGCCGACCAGTATAATGTGTACACCATCCTCATTGACCGCGACCGCTGGTTTTATCAAAACGGCGATGAAAAGGTCGATGTCAATAAAAATGATTTCAGTTTGCCGCTCAGCACCGGTAATGTAAAGTTCGACAGTGTGTTTATCACGGTACACGGTTCGCCCGGCGAAGATGGTAAGCTGCAAGGTTATCTGGATATGTTAGGCCTGCCTTACAATACCTGCGATGCCACCACCTCAGCCATCACCATGAATAAAGCTTACACTAAAGCGTTGGTGCATGGTATTCCAAACCTGCATGCTGCTAAATCTGTAAAGCTATTTAAAGGTGATATACACGATGTGAGTACCATTGCATCAGTGCTGAAGTTTCCGCTGTTTGTAAAACCTAATAATGGCGGCAGCAGCGTGGGCATGAGCAAGGTGCATAACGTAGCCGAGCTGCCCGCCGCTCTCGAAAAAGCATTTCGCGAAGATGAGCAGATACTGGTTGAAGAGTTTATCAAAGGCAGGGAGTTTAGCCGTGGATTGGCACGTTTGCATGGCAAGATTGTAGTGCTGCCCGCTACCGAAATAATCAGCTCTAAAGAGTTTTTTGATTACGAAGCCAAATACACCCCAGGTGTTACCCAGGAAATTACTCCGGCCGATTTGCCCGAAGAAAAAAACAACCAGATTGCCGACATTTTGACCGAGGTTTACCTGCGGCTAAATTGCCGCGGCATGGTACGGGTTGATTTTATTTTAGACGAGCAAACCGGCGACTTTTATTTTATCGAAATTAATACCACTCCCGGTCAGTCGGCCAATAGCCTGATACCGCAGCAGGTTAGGGCTGCTGGCATGGACGTTAAAATTTTTTACGGTGACATTGTAGAAGGTTCTTACCGGTAATGTAACAAAACGAAGCATCGGCACTCTTAAACTTGCAGTATTTGCGCTGATTAACTGAACATCGATGCTTCGTTTTGTAAATTTTCAAAAATCATACGGGCAATACCCTGCCCTGGATATCCCGGCTTTTGACATTAAGCTCGGCATCTATTGGATTAAAGGCGTTAACGGCTCCGGTAAAAGCACACTATTAAAATCGATTGCCGGTATGCTGGCTTTTCAGGGTGATATTTTGCTGCATGACATCAGCATCAAGAAGCAACCGGTGGCCTACCGTAAGCTGGTGAACTTTGCCGGGGCCGAGCCCCTGTTTCCCGAATTTTTAACCGGACGCGAGCTTATTAATTTATTCGCCTCCGCAAAAGGCGCTCCTGCCCGGCAGGAAGATAGCTACCTGAACAGCATGGATATGCGCAGCTACATTAATAAGCCCGTAGGCACTTACTCAAGCGGGATGTTAAAAAAACTATCTCTGGTGCTGGCCTTTTTGGGTAAACCCAAACTGATATTGTTGGACGAACCATTAATCACTATTGACGCCGCTGCGCTGGCCGTACTTTATCAATGGATAGCAGAGCAACATCAGCAGTATCAAACAAGCTTCTTATTATCATCTCACCAGGTGCTGGATGCTGATTTGTTGCCGGCCGGTATACTGCAGGTTGACAAACAAACGCTAACTCATATTAACGGGTATGAGTAAAGCGCTCACCTACGTATTTGTCCGCATTTTTGTAAACGGGTTTTACCAGGCACATGCCGGTTTATTTCTTTTCTTTTTTTTGTTTATGATAGGCGCCGTTGACCCGGCCCAGTTACTGAATTATCACAAAACGCTGATGCTGGCGTTGGTAAGTAGTCCGGTAATGCTGTTACTGGTTTTTGCTGTTTGGCTACTGTATGCAATTAAAAGTGTGCATTATGTAACCGGGCAAATTAACGCGCCTACGCAGCAGTTTTTGTATTATAGTGCCGTTTCATTTTCAAAGCAAGAGCAGTTTAAAAGCTGGTTTACAATACAATCCATTATTTTTTTGCCGGTAACGCTTTACGGACTGTTAGCTGCAGGCGTTGGCTTAAGCAATCACCAATATTTGTTGCCCCTGTTAATCGTGGTGTACCTGTTGCTTTTAACAGCGCTTGGTGCATGGATCTATACGATAAGGCTGAACCGTTTGATAGCCAGCAATAACGGACCCGCATGGCTGCAATGGAGCAGCGGTCTAAAAAAGCCGTTATTTAGTTTGTACATCTACCATATACTCCACCAGTTCAAACTGCCATTTATAATCACCAAAGCCCTGTCGTGGTTAATTATTGCCAGTATATTCTGGTTATTTGCCGATGTAAAGCACGATGCTAGAGTGGCAGGCATGGCCGTGCTGGCTATAGGTATAGCACACGCCATACTGGTGTTTGAGCATCAAAAGTTTGAGCAGGTTTATTTAACATGGGTGCGCAACTTTCCATACGCTTATATTAAACGTTGCGTTTTTGCAGCCCTTACCTACAGCCTGCTCTTGCTACCCGAAGCAGTATGGCTGCTCAGTCGTTTTAATATACCTTTGGCAGTCAATTTATTTTTAATAGCCTTAAGTATGCTTATGCTTTTGCATGCATTATTAAGCTACATCGGGCTTAACATGGATAAGTACCTGCAATGGTTGATGGGCTTATTTATACTCTTATTCTGGATTATGATGTTTAAGCTAACATGGCCTTTAATTGCCTGCAATGTGCTGCTGTCGTATTGGCTGTTCCGGCAAAATTATGGCCGGGATTTGCAGGTTGTTAATGGCAAATAATCAGTCCATCTAGTTGTACCTTAATTTAGTGTTTTTTTCTTCCAGTCCGCATCTTTTTTACTGCCATTGTAAGTAGTGAGTGTATTTAATGCACCGGTTTCATCTTTCGAGAACTCAAATTCTAATTTGGCTTCCTTGATGTAGAATCGGGTGCTACTTTTAGCATGCAATTGCACGCGCCAAAGTCTGTCTTTGGGGTTAGGCGACTCTACAAAGAGCCGGTTGCCTTTATGGGTGATGATGAGTTGATGCTCTGCGTTAAAAATATAGGTACCTGCATACTGTTTAAGCAGATTTTCGTCAATTTTGACGTTTAGGTCTACAGGCTTGCCGCATGCCAGCCGGGCAATGTCGTTAGATAATACTATCCAGTCCATATCCTGTTCAAAACCGTTGAACAACGTAACAATATAAATATCTTGATTGGGCAGATAAATTTCATTGGTCTGGTAGCCATCAGTCGAACCACTATGCTCAATAGTGGGCTCACCATCCAAATTGCGTATATACCAGCCGTAACCGTAGTCTGACGTTGTTCCGTCATTTAACCGGTAAGGCGTGTAAGCCTTTTTTAGTAACGACCGACTTGCCAGTTTTCCCTGCAATAAGGCTTGATGCCACTTTACTAAATCATCAGCATTACTTACCAGGCCTCCGGCGGCATATAAGACGGTCGGATTTTGCAGATCAGCGTTTTCCCATCTTTTGCCGTCAAACCTGGAGTAGCCACGGACTATGTTGTTGCCGGTCTGCTCCAAACCAATATAGTTAGTATGTATTACCCCTGCAGGTTTAATAATGTGCTCAATTAAATAATTTGGATAGGATTGCCCGGTTACCTGTTCAATAATATATCCTAACAAGTAGTAATTAGAGTTACTGTAATCAAACTTAGTTCCGGGTTTAAACAATAAAGGCTCGTCTTTAAAATAATCAACACCCTGGGCAGGGGTGTAATTGTCTCTGACTTTTGCAGGATTGGGGTGCTCAATAGCCTGATAGTTTATGATTCCGGAGGTTTGCGTGAGCAGATTTTCGATAGTAATAGGGTAAGGCGTTACCGGAAAATCCTTCACATATTTCTGAATGGTATCAGTTAAAGAAAGTTTACCCTGCTCCACCAGTTGTAGAATGGCTACTGCGGTAAACTGTTTGGTGATCGAACCTACACGGAAGGCCATGTCTTCGGTCATGTTCAGACCGGTTTTCAGGTTAGCCTTACCAAAAGCCTTTTTATAAATAATTTGACCATGCCTGGCTATGCACACCACGCCGCCCGGTGCAACGGAAGGCAGTTGTTTGCTAATCAATTGGTCAATGGCGGCGGCTGACAGTGTATCGTTTTTCGCTGGTTTAGCGGAAGTAGTTACAGCTATGCAAAGGATAGCCCAGCAAAAAAATAAATACCTGATTAAGCGGTAGTTCATTAAGCAAATATGCTGTTTTTCCTTTCGTTTAGTATCTAATCTAAAATGCTGTCGTCATCAAAATAGCAATATCTTTTTTGGTTGATAACGTTAGTTGGCTATCAAGCGTAAATCTGGTAGTGCTCAATAATATCCTGCGGAATTTTAGCGGCTCGGCCGGTTTGCATATCAATCATCGTATAATCAAACCAGCCATCGCAGCAAACTTTTTTGGTAGCCTTGTTAATGATGGCAAAAGCTACGCGGCACCCTTTGTCGTCAATGGTTTCGATACCGGTGCGCACGGTAAAATAATCGCCCATTACCAAAGCACGCTTATAGTCAACATGTGCAGTGCGCACTACCCAGCCAAAACCACGTTCCATAAATTTTTCCATGGCCATGCCGTAACAGGTATCCATTTGCTCGTAGCGGGCAGCCAGCACATAATCAAAATACTTGCTGTTATGCACATGTTTAAACATGTCTATATCATCCGGGCGTACCCGGTGTTCGGTTTCGAAGGTGGCGTACTTTTGCTGTTCCATATTTTCTGTAGTGCATAAACAATAGCGTTAGCAGGTATATTGTTTAGCAGTGGCAAAACAATACATTTGATGGGTGTTTTAAAACAGGTTTTATGAATGCTAATGGTTTACTGTTAAAGTTAAGCAGCTTAGGTGTGCCCGACGAGGTAATTAAACGTTACCAGGAGCCGCATCGTTTTTATCATACACCGGAGCACCTGTATGATATTTACCAGCAACTGCTGGAAAGAGGATTAGCCAACCATAAGACGCTATTACTGGCTACCGCCTATCATGATGTAATTTACAATCCGCAATCGGCAACTAACGAAGAGGACTCTGCCCAATATTTTATGCAGAATTATGATGGTGATGCTCAACTAAAGCAAGAAGTTTATAACGTCATCATCGATACCAAAACTCATCAACCCCGGTCTGAACTGTCTGCCATATTTTGCGATGTGGACCTGAATATTTTAAGGCAACCTTTAAATAAGCTGTTGATTTACGAGGACCAGATTTTCAAAGAGTTTCAATTTGCCGATTTCTCCCTGTACCGGGTTAAAAGGGTAGAAGCATTACGTCAGCTGCAAACTAAAGTGTCTAAAACCGATTTAGAAGCGCTGATTACCTACGTAAAACACCGGCAGCCCCAAATTGCAGTTTATCCGGGCAGCTTTAATCCGTTTCACAAAGGGCATTACAATGTTTTGCAGAAAGCCGAGGTCATATTTGATAAGGTCATTATTGCTAAAGGCAGTAACCCCGGCAAAGAGGATTCCGTTTTTGAAGTACCTGCAATATTAAGCAACCGGCAAATAGCCGTTTATACAGGTTTGCTGACGGATTATGTAAATAGCCTGAGCTATCCGGTTACCATCATCCGTGGCTTGCGCAATAGTACAGACTTGCAATACGAGCTTAACCAGTACAGATACCTGCAAGATTTAAGCAGCCAGCATCTTAAAATAGTCTCCATTTTCTGCGACCGCGAATTTGAGCATATTTCAAGTACAGGCATCCGGCAATTGCAAAACTATGGCATGGCCGGCGCCTATTTATTGTAACGTGCTGAAGTGTTTGTTTATCAGGTATTGTTTTGTATATTTGCGGCTTAATTAATCAAAATATTTACGCTTTAATATTATTCAAGCAATGTATTTAAGTTCAGAGTGGAAATCAGATATTTTCGCAAAACATGGTGGCGCAGCCACTAACACAGGGTCAGCAGAAGGACAGGTTGCTTTATTTACCAGCCGTATTGCACACTTAACCGGGCATTTGAAAAAAAACAAAAAAGATTTTGCCACTCAGTTATCACTGCAAAAATTAGTAGGTAAACGCCGCGCTTTGTTAGCTTACCTGTACAAAAAAGACATTCAAAGATACCGTGCTATCATCAAAGCTCTTGAGCTTCGTGATATCATCAAATAACGCTTTCCAGTCTTTAAAAAAAAGCTATCCGTTTTCGGATAGCTTTTTTAATTTTGAAAGAAAAATAAACAATTAAAAAGCGGTACGCTCTAAAAGATGAAAAGCGCGCCAAATAAACAAGATGAGTTACAATGCAATTAAAAAGGTAATCGATTTAGGTGATGGCCGCACCATTGAGATCGAAACCGGAAAACTGGCCAAACAAGCCGATGGCTCGGTAGTAGTAAAGATGGGTGCTACCATGCTGCTGGCAACAGTAGTATCGGCCCCTGAAGCTAAAGAAGGTATTGACTTTTTGCCTTTATCGGTTGATTACCAGGAAAAATATGCGGCAACAGGCCGTATTCCGGGTGGTTTCTTGCGTCGCGAGGCCCGTTTATCAGATTATGAGATTTTGATCTCACGTTTGGTTGACCGTGCTTTGCGCCCGTTATTCCCCGAAGATTACCATGCTGATACGCAGGTAATGATCTCTTTAATTTCTGCTGATAAAGATATTATGCCTGATGCCTTAGCCGGTTTGGCAGCATCTGCAGCATTATCTGTATCTGATATTCCTTTCAACGGACCAATTTCTGAAGTTCGTGTAGCCAAAATTGATGGTCAGTTAATCATTAACCCAACCTTAAGCCAGTTAGCCAACGCTACCTTGGAGTTTATTGTTGCCGGTTCTGAAAACGACATCAACATGGTTGAAGGCGAGTGTAAAGAAATTCAGGAAGAGGAAATGGTAGAGGCTTTAAAGTTTGCTCACGCTGCTATTAAAGACCATTGCCGCATCCAGAAAGAACTTACTCAGGAAGTTGGCAAGACCGAAAAACGCGTTTATTCTCACGAACACAGCAACGAAGAATTAAAGCAACAGATTTATGCCGCTACTTACGATAAAGTTTATGAAATAGCCGGTTCGGGTTCTTCAAAACACGATCGTCATCTTAAGCTTCGCGAGGTGCGCGATATGTTTATCGGTGCCAACTTAGGTGTTGATGCTGATGCGGTGACCCTTAGCCTTGCTAAAAAATATTTTCACGATGTAGAGTATGATGCTGTACGTAACCTGATTTTAGACGAAGGTAAACGTTTGGATGGTCGTGAAACTACTCAAATTCGTCCTATCTGGAGCGAGATTGATTATTTGCCGGCAGCACACGGTTCTGCAGTGTTCACCCGTGGCGAAACTCAAGCTTTAACAAGCGTTACTTTGGGTGGTAAAGATGATGAGCAAATGATTGATGGCGCATTCATCAACGGTTACAGCAAATTCATCCTGCATTATAACTTCCCTGCATTTTCTACCGGCGAAGTTCGTCCTAACCGTGGCCCTGGCCGCCGCGAAGTTGGTCATGGTAACCTGGCTATGCGTTCATTACGTCAGGTATTGCCACCAGATGATGAAAATCCATACACAATTCGTGTAGTCTCTGATATTTTAGAGTCGAACGGTTCGTCATCAATGGCTACAGTTTGTGCCGGTACGCTGGCACTGATGGATGCAGGTGTTAAATTAAAAGCACCGGTATCTGGTATTGCCATGGGCTTAATTACTGACGAGAAAACCGGTAAATATGCTATCTTATCAGATATCTTAGGTGATGAAGATCATTTAGGTGATATGGACTTCAAAGTTACCGGTACCGTTAATGGTATTGTGGCTTGCCAGATGGACTTAAAAATCAATGGTCTGTCTTACGAAGTGGTAGCTAAAGCTTTAGCGCAAGCTAAAGAAGGCCGTTTGCACATCTTAAACGAAATGAGCAAAACCATTAGTCAACCTCGTGAAGATTATAAGCCGTTTGCTCCGCGTATAGTTACCCTTAAAATTGATAAAGAATTTATTGGTGCAGTTATCGGTCCCGGTGGTAAAATCATTCAGGAAATGCAACGCGAAACCGGTGCAACTATCAGTATTGAGGAGGTTAACAACCAAGGTATTGTACAGGTATTTGCAGATAGTAAAGATGCCATTGATGCAGCTGTAGGCCGCATCCGTGCCATTGCCTCTAAACCTGAGGTTGGCGAAGTTTACGAAGGTAAAGTGCGCTCTATTATGCCGTTTGGCGCCTTTGTAGAGATTATGCCAGGTAAAGATGGCTTACTGCACATTTCTGAAATTGATCATCGCCGTATTGAAACTATGGATGGTGTGTTTGAAGTAGGAGAGATGGTTAAAGTGAAATTGCTTGACGTTGATAAGCAAGGAAAACTGAAATTGTCGCGTAAGGCTTTATTGCCGAAACCCGAAAAAACTAACGCTCCTAAAAGCGAATAATTAGGGCTTAGAGCCTGTTAAGCCACATATTACTCAGATTTTATCTGAGCAGTATGTGGTTTTTTTATTTGTTTTTTTGTTTATTTGCAATATCCCCTGAATGTTAATTTAAACTCATTATAAAGATACATATATAGATAAAGCCGAAA
This sequence comes from Mucilaginibacter sp. CSA2-8R, assembly GCF_038806765.1. Lineage (NCBI taxonomy): Bacteria > Pseudomonadati > Bacteroidota > Sphingobacteriia > Sphingobacteriales > Sphingobacteriaceae > Mucilaginibacter > Mucilaginibacter sp. CSA2-8R. Next base: position 1,212,984 of record NZ_CP152389.1, read on the forward strand.
GTTTAAAGATCGATCCCGTGTACCAATGACATCTACTACCAATGATGATCCTTTAGATTTTTTGAGCAGCAATTTGCAGGGAGCGCCCCAACGGTCGCAAACTGATTTAATACAGCTACTGCTTTACGAAATTATAAGGGTAAAAGAAATAATTAAATACTACGAATCCATTCCCAATGGCGCTGGCCAGTTGGGAGCGTCTATTCTTAATGAATTAGTATCGGAGGCTTACCAGTCGTTGGTAAACTATGATACCGAGTTAATGCGCAAATATTATGACTTGTTGCAAAACTGCGACTAAGTCTCGTTTTTGTCGTTCCTTTTGTTTTTTACTTAGCGTTATATAGTCAAACCAACTATATTTGGCGGTATGAAGCACCTAACTGCTCCTTCTGTTTTAGCCGCTGACTTTGCCAACCTGCAGCGTGATATTGAAATGCTGAACCGCAGCCAGGCCGACTGGATACATGTGGATATCATGGACGGCATGTTTGTACCCAATATATCCTTTGGGTTACCAGTTGTAGAAGCCATTAAACGTTATGCCGCCAAGCCGCTTGATGTACACCTGATGATTGTTGAGCCCGACCGTTACCTCAAAGCATTTGCCGATGCGGGTGCGGCGCATATCACTGTACATTACGAGGCTTGCACTCATTTACACCGCACCATACAGGCTATTAAAGATTTGGGCTGTAAAGCAGGCGTTGCCCTTAACCCGCATACGCCTGTAGCGCTGCTCGAGGATATTATAACCGATCTTGACATTGTACTAATTATGTCTGTCAACCCTGGCTTTGGCGGGCAAAAATTTATCCCTAATACTTATAAAAAAATTCAGCAGCTTAAAGCGTTGAGTGAAGTACGCAACCCTGACCTTTTTATTGAGATTGATGGTGGTGTGAACCTGCAAAACGCTGCCGATTTAGTAACTACCGGTGCCAATGTGCTGGTGGCGGGCAACTTCGTTTTCTCATCGAATGATCCGGTACAAACCATATCATCCCTGCACGATATCACGCCGACTAAATTTGTATAAAACATGACTTATCTCATTAAAAACGGATAAAAGATTAATTAACTACCAATTTAATAGGGTATTTTTTTAACTTCGGGCGCAACTACTAAGGCTTACCGGCCTTTCTAAATTATATACTAAGCGTTATGAAACATAATTTTGGTGCCGGACCCGGCATTCTTCCTCATGAAGTTTTGAAGCAAGCAGCTGAGGCTGTAGTAAATTTTAACGGCATTGGCTTGTCCATTCTCGAAATTTCACACCGCTCGGCAGAGTTCGAGGCGGTTTTAGATGAGGCAGTTAAATTAGTTAAAGAACTGCTGCAAGTTCCAACAGGTTACTCGGTATTGTTTTTACAAGGCGGTGCCAGCCAGCAATTTGCCATGGTACCTTACAACCTGTTACCCGAAGGTGGCAAAGCCGCTTACCTGGAAACCGGTGTTTGGGCTAACAAAGCTGCCAAAGAAGCCAAGTATTTTGGTAATGTTGAATTGGTTGCAACTTCTAAAGAAAGCAACTTTACCTACATCCCTAAAGATTACGAAATACCGGCTGATGCAGCTTATTTCCATATTACCTCTAACAATACCATTTACGGTACCCAGCTGCAGGAATTTAAAAAATCACCTGTGCCGGTAGTATCAGATATGTCTTCAGATATTTTTAGTCGCCACATCAGCGTAGAAGATTTCGGGCTGATTTATGCCGGTGCGCAAAAAAATATGGGGCCTGCCGGTGTAACGCTTGTGATTGTAAAGGATGACATACTGGGCAAGGTTGACCGTAAAATACCTGCGATGTTTAACTATCAAACGCAGATTGAAGGCGGATCAATGTACAACACGCCGCCGGTCTTTGCTATTTATGTGTCTATGCTTACCCTGCGATGGTTAAAAGCTAAGGGTGGTGTTGCCGCTATTGAGCAGGAAAATAATGCTAAAGCAGAGCAGTTGTACCGCGAGATTGACCGCAATCCATTGTTTAAAGGTGTTGCCGCTATAGAAGACCGCTCAAAAATGAATGTTTGTTTCGTAATGAATAATCCGGAACATGAGAAACCATTTCTGAAATTGTGTGATGAAAAGGGCATTGTGGGTATTAAAGGGCACCGCAGTGTAGGAGGCTTCAGGGCATCTATTTATAATGCGTTGCCTATAACCAGCGTTCATACCCTGATTGATACTATGCAGGATTTTGCTGAGAAAATTAAATAAATATCGGTGTGCATATTGGTAGTAATAACAAGTCTCTTTGTTGTGCATCGTGCACTATTAAGTGCTTGAGCTGCACCAATTAAATATGCCCTTACTTTACTATATATACTAATTATGTTTAAACTACTTGCTAATGATGGTATTGACCCGGTAGGTAAGCAAATGCTTGAAGAAGCCGGATTTGTTGTTGATACTAACCACATACCTCAAGAAGAACTGCCTGTAAAGCTGCAGGCTTATGATGCTATTACAGTGCGTAGCGCCACTAAAGTGCGCAAAGCGTTAATTGACCAATGCCCTGACTTAAAATTGATTGGCCGTGGTGGTGTAGGCGTTGATAATATAGATGTTGAATACGCCTTGGAAAAAGGTGTTGCAGTGCATAACACGCCTGCAGCATCGTCTGCCTCGGTAGCTGAGTTGGTATTTGCTCATTTATTTACCGGTGTTCGGTTTTTGCAGGATGCAAACCGCAAGATGCCGGTTGAAGGCGCTACCAAATTTAATGATTTAAAAAAGGCGTATGCCAAAGGTATCGAGCTAAGAGGTAAAACTATCGGTATATTGGGTTTCGGCCGCATAGGCCGCGAAACTGCTAAAATAGCTTATGGCTTAGGCATGGATGTGCTGGCGTTTGACGTACACCCATCAGTTACCGAACTTGAGTTAGAGTTAGTCGGTGGTATCAAAGTAAGCGTTCCGGTAAAATATGCTGATAAGAATGAAGTGATTGAAAAAAGCGATTTCATTTCGTTGCACGTACCTTTTAGTCCTGAACCGGTTATTGGTGCTGCCGAATTTGAAATGATGAAAAAAGGTGCCGGCCTGGTTAACTGTTCGCGTGGTGGTACTGTTGACGAAGATGCTTTGCTGGAAGCACTCAATAGCGGGAAGCTGGCATTTGCAGGTTTAGACGTTTTTGATAACGAGCCTACTCCGCGTACAGATTTGCTGCAGCATCCTAAAATCTCTTTAACACCGCACATTGGTGCATCTACCAACGAAGCGCAGGAGCGTATAGGTGTAGAATTGGCTACGCTGATCATTAATCATTTTGAGAGCCTTAAATAGGTTGTATTTCAATTAAAATAAATAAGGCTCAACTGATAACCAGTTGAGCCTTATTTATTTATAATATACAATATTTTATTGAACGTTGAATGATCCGCTTACGCGCTGAATATCAGTAGTATTCTTGTCATTAGTCAGCAATATATCAAAGGTGCCTTTTGAAGTTATCGTAAAACCGTTATTGGTAAAAGTGTTCAAATTTATCTTACCGGTGGGAGTAGACTGAACACTATAAGAAGTGCCGTCCGCCAGTGTAATATTACCGGTTGTTACATCAAACACGCCAACGGCCGCACCAGATGTGGCGAGCGTGAATTGAATGTCACTGGTAGCGTTATTAGCTGCCCCGGCAATCGTGGTCACTGTAAATCCAAAAAGCGATAAAGATACACCAGTTACGAAATATTTAGTACCGTTGGTTGCAACAGTATATTTTGTGCCTTTCAGTGTAAATACAATACTACCTGCACTGCCTATAGCAACACCTCCGTCTCCGTTACTGTTAACGGTAAGGCTAGTGCCTGTTCCCGTTCCATTACCTGAGCCCGTGCCTGTTCCGCTTCCTGTTCCCGTTCCGCTACCTGAGCCCGAACCTATACCTGTGGTTGGTGTAATACCAGCTATAGGTGTAGATGATACTTTGATCACTGATGGATCAGCATCTTTTCCGCAAGAAAATAATCCGGCTGACGAAATGAGAAGAATGGCTATTAAGGCGTGTGAAGGCTTAAGGCGTAAAGGTATATTCATTTGTTGGTATAACCATTAATGTAAATCGACTTAAAGGTAAGCAGTTTATAACAAATAAGTAACACCTTTTTCGGGCATGTTTACCTGGTAGCCGTCCTGTGTTAGCGAATCGGCTAAAGCCTGCATACTTTCTGTCTCGCCGTGTACGAGAAAAACTTGTTTCAGGTTATCCTGTTTTTGTTGTTTTACGGTATCAACCAAATCGTTATGGTCGCCGTGCGCGCTAAATAAGTCTGTTTTTTTGATGGTGGCATACACAGCAAGTTCGCGATCTTTAATGTGTACAATAGGATCACCGCGGAGCAAGCGATGGCCTAATGTGCCTTTAGCGCAATAGCCGATAAATAAAATGGTACAATAGTAGTTTTGGATATTATAGTATAAATGGTCTTGTATGCGCCCGCCCTCCAGCATGCCTGCCGAGGATATGATGATACAAGGTTCAAAGTAGTTAGATATTTGCTTGCTATCTTTCAGGCTTTCTACGTAAGTTAAGTTATCAAACTCAAACTCATCACCTCGGTGCCGGTAAAATTCCTGTGCCTCGTCATTTAATAAAGCATGATGTTTACGAAATACCCGGGTAGATACAGCAGCCAGCGGACTGTCCACAAATACCTTAACCGGTGGCAATAACCCGTTACTAAATATTTTGTTGAGTGAATACACCAGTGCTTGCGTACGCCCGATGCTGAATGCAGGTATAATTAAACGGCCGGATTCTTTAATGCAGGCTTTATCGATGGTTTCGATCAATACTTCTTCAACAGTTTGCCCCTGGGTATGTAAGCGGCCTCCGTAAGTGGATTCTGAAACCAGGTAATCAACCGGCGGCAAAGGTTGCGGATCATTAAGTACCGGGTAATTTTTACGGCCGATGTCGCCTGTAAAGGCAATGGATTTTTCCTGGCCGTTATCATTTATTTTCAAAACAGCCGCCGCGGCACCTAACAAATGGCCTACAGGCACAAAGGTTAATTCAATGTCGCCATTAAGCCTGAAGGGCTTATTAAATCCAATAGTTACCATGCGTTCAACCGTGTCCATCACGTGTTTTTGCAGGTATAATGGCTGGCGGTTTTGATGCGACCGGCCCCGGCCGTGTTTGCGGCTTTTGTGTTGCTTATTTAAAAATATATTTACCGAGTCCATCAGCAGCAGTTCTGCTAATTCGGCGGTAGGAGGGGTGCATAAAATCTGCCCGTCAAACCCCATACGGATAAGCGTAGGTAAATTACCCGAATGGTCAATATGTGCATGTGTAAGTATTACTACATCGATAGCAGCCGGGTTAAACGGGAAATCTTCGTTGGCTTGTATGTTGCGGTCTTTTTCGTAGTCCAGGCCGCAATCAATCAGTATTTTATATTGGTTAACTTCCAGCAAATGCATGCTTCCGGTAACCTGCCGGGCTGCCCCGTGTATAGTTAAATTCATTCTTATCCTTTGGTTCAGTTGTCTATTGGTTCAAATGGTTAACAGGGCTTTTGGTTTGCATCAAATCATAACATCGTTATGCTCAAACGCCTAAAGGCATATAACCGGCTGAGCCAATAAATCAGGTTGAGGTACTTGTGTCAAATTGTAACTGACTCAGGTAGCGGTATAAGCCTTCTTCGCGGCCAATCAATTCATCGTGAGTGCCACTTTCAATAATACGGCCTTTTTCCAGCACAATAATCTTATCAGCTTCACGAATGGTTGACAAACGGTGTGCAATGATAATCGAAGTACGGCCTTTCATTAGTTCTTCTAATGCTTCCTGCACTAAACGTTCTGACTCTGAGTCGAGCGATGAGGTAGCTTCGTCTAATATTAAGATAGACGGGTTTTTAAGCAAGGCACGCGCTATGGCAATGCGCTGCCGTTGTCCGCCTGATAATTTAACGCCGCGCTCGCCCACTATGGTATCATACCCTTCGGGAAAACCGCTGATAAACTGATGGGCGTTAGCTCTTTTGGCAGCCTGCATAATTTCTTCTTCGGTTGCATCGCGTTTGCCATAGGCAATATTTTCGTGTATACTACCGCCAAACAATAACACATCCTGTGGTACAATGGCTACCTGGTTGCGTATATCGGTTAAAGCATAGTTATCGGCCGGTTGCCCGTCAAACAACATGGTGCCGCTCTGCGGATGGTAAAACTGTAAAATCAGCGCAGCCATAGTTGATTTACCTGAGCCGCTTGGACCTACAATAGCCACCTTCTGGCCTGCCCGGGCATCTAACGAAACATCTTTCAACACTTCAATTTCTGGGCGCGACGGATAATGAAAATCTATGTGACTAAAGCTCAAATTGCCTTGGATGCGTTGCTTAATCACGTTGTCGCTCTCGCGGATAGAAATAGGCTCGCCTTGCTCTGCTAAAATTTCCAGTACACGTTCGCTTGCACCTATGGCTTTCTGGATATTGGCGTACAGGTCGGGGAAACTACCCATAGCAGCACCCACAAAAATCGAATACATGATAAAGGTAGTCAGATCGCCGGTATGCATTTCGCCACGGCTCACTAAAACTGAGCCATACCAAATTACACCCACAAAGGTGCCGAACATACAAAATACAATGAAAGAAGCAAAGATACCCCTGAATTTTGCACCTTTTACTGCAATATCTACTACTTCACGCAGGTTACGATCATAACGGCTGGCCTCAAAAGCTTCGTTTACAAAAGCTTTTACATTGGCTATGCCTTGCAATGTCTCTTCAACAATGGTATTTGACTCTGCCAGCTTGTCTTGTGCCTGGCGCGACAGTTTACGGATGAAACGACCGAAAATTACCGCAAAAGCAATTAAGACCGGTAAAACAGCCAAAACAGCCAGCGTTAATTTTATAGATACCACCACCAGCAGCGTAACACCGCCAACCATCAATACCAACTGCCTGATTACCTCGGCAAATGTTGTGGTGAGTGTATCTTGTATCTGAGATAAATCTGCCGAAATGCGGCTGTTCAGCTCACCAACCCGGCGGTTGGCAAAGAAATTCATGGGCAGGGTAACCAATTTAAAATAGGTATCGCGGCGAATATCGGCCAGTGATTTTTCGGCCACCTGTACAAACCAAACCACCCTAAAAAAGGAGACAACTGCCTGACCAGCTAACAGAAAAAAGCCTGTTATAGCAATGGCGTTTAGTGTTGGCGGTAAAAATTTATATTTGTAATTCCCTTGGGCAGCATCAATTAAAGCACCTAATATAGCCGGAAAAACCAGCGCCACCAGGCTTGATATAAATAAGAAAAGCAAACCAGCTATAAATTTGCCTTTATAAGGTTTTAGATAGCTTAACAGCCTGCTTACATTTTGTAAGCTTTGCTTATTTATTTTTGCTTTAGGTAATTCTTTTTCCGCAGCGTTCCCACTATTCAATCGTGCTCGTGCCATAAACGTATTTAGTTCCTCAACAATTTAATGGGTAAATTTAAGATTTATACACGGCTTAAACGTGCGGCAACTGTAAAATTGACGTTTGAATGTGTTTAATAAAAATGGTTAAGTAGCTGAGTTGTTGATTAGGTGAGTGGGCAGGTTGTTGTTGATTTAATAGTGCCTAAACTATTTGATAAAGAAGTTAAAAATAGAGGGAATAACAAGAAAGTAAAGCCAACTTACATCATCAACTAAATCAGTGAAATAAAAGCAATTACTGAAAATCAATAATCACACTGTCGCCTAAGTTCATGCCTAACAAGCCGCTGGCGTTGCCTTTGTTAATAGCAATTTCGAGGTGGTCGCTTATACCGAACAAACATAATTTCTCCCCTTCAGGCACTTCGTTATAATGCCAGCTTAAATGCGTGATGGTTTCGTTGCGTTTAAAGTAGAGTATAAAGCGCCTGCCTTGCTGTACCCGGTTAAAAAAGTCTTTGGTAATGTTGGTGATTACGTTTTGAAACGAATCGATATAAATTACCATTCCTCTGATCTGGTTACGTTCAATGGCAGGCTGCAGCAGCATCCTTTTTTCTATACCGGCCACAGGTGTACCAATCTCGCTCAGCGGACCACCATTGGCTAAGTGACAGGCTGCTTTCACAAAAATATCCGATAGCGGGAAATGCAGAAACTTCAGGTCCTGCATAATGTCGATCTCCATAATCGCTTCCGGCTCCTCGTCAAATATCAGCGAAAAAATGCCGTTATCAGCTCCAACAAAAAAGTGTTTGCGGTATCTGATGGCCAAAAATTTATTCTCGTCGCTATACACTGTATCAATACCAATCAGGTGCACGGTTTCTTCCGGAAAGTAGTAGAAGCTGTTCTTTAAAATGAAAGCTGCCTGCTGTATATTGAAGGCAGCTACCGTATGAGTAATGTCAACAATATTAACCGTGGGTAATACCCTCAGGATGCTGCCTTTCAGCACCGCCTGATAGATATCTTTATCACCCAAATCAGTTGTTAAAGTTAATATTGCCATTCTTAATTAAATATTTATTGCTAATCTTGTAAAAAGCATCAGCGAGGTGCAAATATCCAAAAATTTAACCATAACGAATCAGCAACTCAAAATCATTTTCTGTTGAACGAACTTAAAATATCAATTGAACATATCAACCCCGCCGTTTTGTGGGGGCCTAATAATGATCATTTTGAGATCATTAAGAAGCAATATCCTAAGCTAAAAATAGTGGCCAGGGGCAGTGAGGTAAAGGTGTTGGGCGATGAGCAGGAGCTTGCTTTTTTTAACGAAAAGTTCGGTTACTTGCTACAGCATGTTGAGAAGCACGACAATTTAAGCATCACGGACCTGGAGCGGATTTTAGGTGCTAAGCATATTGAAATCAAACCATCCGATCAGCCAAATGAAAAGCCAGGCAGCACCGGAGAGGTAATTGTATTTGGGCACAACGGTATCATGGTAAAGGCGCGTACCGCCAACCAGCGCCGTATGGTAGATAGTATCACCAAGAGCGATATTATGTTTGCTATTGGCCCTGCCGGTACTGGTAAAACCTATACTGCGGTAGCATTAGCGGTAAGAGCGTTAAAAAACAAGGAGATTAAACGCATAATCTTAACACGTCCGGCGGTTGAGGCAGGGGAGAACCTTGGTTTTTTACCTGGCGATTTAAAAGAGAAGATAGATCCTTATCTGCGCCCTTTGTACGATGCGCTTGATGATATGATTCCGCCTGAGAAGTTAAAAACTTACCTGGAAAATCGGACCATTGAGATTGCTCCGCTGGCGTTTATGCGCGGCCGTACACTGGATAATTGCTTTGTAATATTGGACGAGGCCCAAAACGCCACCGATATGCAGTTAAAAATGTTTTTAACCCGTATGGGGCCGACGGCCAAATTTATAGTGACGGGTGACGTAACCCAGATTGACTTGCCTAAAAAGCAACAATCGGGTTTACATACGGCCTTACGCATCCTAACCGATATTAAAGGCATCGAAATTATTTACCTGAGCGGCGAAGACGTAGTACGACACAAACTGGTAAGACGTATTCTGGAAGCTTACGGAGATATACAGTAAATCAGAATAAAGAATATAAAATCAGGAGTCAGGAATTTTACTTTAAGTGTTTAATTCCTGATTTCTTGTTTTTACGCTTTACTTTATACCTTTGGCCTCTGTATTCTTGACTCTTTAATCTCTACTCTGATCCATGCAGGCAATTAAACAAACGCAATTTCAATTTCCAGGGCAAACAGCTTATTACAAAGGTAAGGTGCGCGATGTATATACCATCAACAACCAATACCTGGTAATGATTGTAACCGATCGTATATCGGCATTTGATGTAGTGCTTCCGGAAGCTATACCTTACAAAGGGCAAGTGTTAAATCAAATTGCGGCGCATTTTTTAGAAGCTACCAGCGATATTGTGCCTAATTGGGTGGTAAGTGTACCCGACCCAAGTGTTACTATCGGTAAAATGTGCGAGCCTTTTAAAGTGGAGATGGTAATACGTGGTTACCTGGCCGGCCATGCCTGGCGCGAATACAGTGCCGGTAAACGCCAGGTTTGCGGTGTAAGGATGCCTGATGGTTTAAAAGAAAACGACAAGTTGCCCGAGCCTATCATTACGCCTACCACCAAAGCAGCCGTTGGCCATGATGAGGATATTTCTAAAGAAGATATTTTAGCCAAAGGCATTGTGTCTGCTGAGGATTACGAGCAGCTGGAGCAGTATACCAAAGCCTTATTTGCCCGCGGTACCGAAATAGCTGCTGAACGCGGGTTAATTTTGGTAGATACCAAATACGAATTTGGTAAGGCCGATGGCAAAATCTATTTAATAGACGAAATTCATACCCCTGATTCTTCACGTTATTTTTACAGCGAGGGTTACCAGGAACGTCAGCAAAATAACGAGCCACAAAAGCAGCTATCCAAAGAGTTTGTTCGCAAGTGGTTAATTGAAAATGGGTTTCAGGGTAAAGACGGCCAAGCCGTGCCCGAAATGACACCAGAGATCGTGAAATCTATATCTGACCGGTACATTGAATTGTTTGAGCAGATTACGGGTAATCGTTTTGTAAAATCAGATAACCAAAAAGTCCTCTTACGTGTAGAAAATGCGGTTAAACACGCTTTAGAAAGATTGTAATTTTATTTATACGAGAATAAATTTATATCTTAGCCTCATAATTATTTCTAACATGAAATTCTCTGTTGATAAGCATGAAAAGTATGTTTTGATTAAACTAAACGAATCAAAGCTCAATTCATTAATTACACCTCAATTAAAGTCTGAGCTGATTCTGATCAATACAGAAGGTCAGCGTAATATCATCCTGGATTTATGCCAGGTTAAGTTTGCTGATTCGTCAGGTTTAAGCAGCTTGCTGGTAGGCCACCGTTTGTGCAAAAATGCAGAGGGCAGCTTTATCTTAACTTGTTTAAACGATGCTGTTGCACGCTTAATCAACATCTCTCAATTGGAAAATGTATTAACCATTGTACCTACCGTTGAAGAGGCTATTGACCATGTTTTTATGGAAGAAATAGAAAAAGAACTGAAGAGAGAAGCAAAATAAGCTTTATGTGTGTTTACCCGTTATGAAATTTGAGGTAACCATACTTGGCAGCAGTTCAGCAACACCTATTTTTAACAGAAATCCTACGGCACAGGTGCTCAATATCAATGAGCGCCTGTACCTCATAGACTGCGGCGAGGCTACCCAGCTCCAGATGCTGCGCTTTGAGGTTAGATCCAGTAAAATAGATCATATCTTTATAAGCCATTTGCACGGCGACCACTATTTAGGCTTGGTCGGCTTACTGTCGTCTATGCACCTCAACGGGCGTGTAAAGCCCCTAAAGCTATTTGGACCTGCACCGCTTAAAGAAATCATCGACGTACAGTTTAAATACTCAGAAACTAAGCTGAATTACGAGCTTAATTTTGTAGCTACCAATTCGCTTACGCCCGAAATAATATTAGATAACCAGGATGTTATCGTAGAAACCATTCCGCTCGATCATCGCATACCAACTACCGGCTTTTTATTTAAGCAAAAAAAGCGCCTTCGTAAAATTATCAAGGCTAAAGCCGAAGCATTGGGCATTCCGGTTGAACATTATCCGCTGTTAAAAAAGGGTGCGCCCTTTACCGCAGCAGACGGGCGGGTTTATAAAAGCGAAGAACTTACTGTTGAACCCGATAGGCCGAAGTGCTATGCTTTTTGCTCTGATACTATTTATAATGAGCGGTATTTTGATCAGATTAGAGATGTAGATATGTTATATCATGAGGCTACCTTTTTGCATAACATGCTCGACAGGGCTAATAAAACATTTCACACCACAGCCTGGCAGGCAGGGCAGGTGGCCTTGCAAACTAATGCCAAAGCGTTATTAATCGGGCATTTTTCGGCACGTTATAAAAGCTTAACGGAATTATTAGATGAGGCCAGCAGCGTTTTCCCAAAAACTGAATTAGCTATTGAAGGAAACGTCTACCAGATTGGTGACGATATGGCTTAAGTAAAACCAACAGAAATTTCATAAAAAGCGAAAGGGTTGATATAGCTATATATCAACCCTTTCGCTTTTTATTTTATATATAGTATTAGTCAGCCTTACGCCCAAACACCGAAAAACTTACGTAACGTTTTGGATGTGCCTTTAAATCAATAAATAAGTTATTCAGGTTGGCTGATGCCTCATTTAGGTTGTTGTACATTTTGTCATCATTCATTAGCAAACCTAATGAACCTTTACCGCTGTTAATACGACCCACGGTAGCTTGTAAATCGGCCATAGTTTTGTTGGCATTGTCAAGCGTTTGCTTAATGTTTGAATTTGCCAGGTCATTGCTTACCTTTTCAAAATTAGCTGTCGTAGTATTAAGGCTCGCTGTGCTGGTGCGCAGGTTGGTGGTTAACACTTCTGCGTTAGACATGATGCCGTTAATATGTCCGGCTTGAGCACCTACCAGGCGATCAATTTTTTTGGTGGTGCCTTCAAGTGTTTGCAATGAATTAGCAATGCTTAAAAAGCTGCGGTCAACATTACGCTGGAATTCAGGATTCAAAATTTTATTGATAGCGGCCAGGCTTGAGTCAACTTTTTCCATCAGCAACTCAGCCTTACGTTGTACCGGTTGCAGGCTTTGTGCCAAACTGCCCTGAATATCTGCACGAAGCGTATCTTTATCCTCGGCTAACTCACGGCTGTTACCCATTTCAAAAATAATTGCCTTACTACCTAACAAGTCAGTACTTTCTAACCGGGCCAGGGTATTGGCAGGAACCGGATATTTAGGATCAATTTTAAACTCAACTACCGTAAAGCCACTTTGCGATTGCAAAGTCATGTTAGATACATGGCCTATCTGAAAACCGTTAACTAATACGGGTTTGCTTAAAGTTAAGCCCTCAACATTGCGGTATATAGCATAAAATTTGTTAGAGCCGGAAAAAACATCGTTGCCTTTCAGGTAGCTGAATCCTAAGATCAGGATAACCAGGCCAACAACGGTTACAATGCCTATTTTAGTTTCGTTATTTATTTTCAAGGTAGCTGTATTAAATATGTACTGTTATTATTGAGGCACTTGTTCAACCTCTCTTTTATACTGTTTGATTGCTCTAACAATCGAATTTACAATTTCGTTTTGTCCTTGGTCTGAGTTTAAGTAATCTTCTTCTTCCGGGTTGTTAATAAAACCTGTTTCTACCAGTATTGAGGGCATTGAGGTTTGTGCTAAAACCTGCACGCCCTGCTCAATTACGCCTAAACTGTTACGGCCATCGGTATTTACAAACTCATTATTTACCAAGTTGGCCAGGTGTATACTTTGTTTGCGGTATTTATCTCGCAAAAAATTCAACGTTATGGCATCCTCCGGTGATAAAGCGGTTACTTCTTTTTTTGAGTATGCTTTTTCTTCTTCGGCAAACTGGTTTTCCATAATAGCCGCTACCTGCTCGCCCGACCGTCTAAAGATGTTAACCAACAGCAAAACTCCTTTACCTGAACGGTTAGGTACCGAAACTGTTTTTCCGTTCACTACTTTTCTAACATTAGGTAATGAGTTGCAGTGCAGTGAAATATACAAATTAGCCTTATTGTCGTTAGCCATTACCGCACGTAAACCATTGTTTACAAACACATCAGTTGTGCGGGTCATTAAAACATTTAAATCTTTTATTTCTTTTTGAACGGCCTGCTGCAATTTTAACGCGATAGCCAACGTTACATTCTTTTCCAATGAATAGGCTCCGGATGCACCTGTTGCCCGCCCGCCGTGGCCGGCATCAATAACAATGGTGCGCAGTTTAAAACCGTTAGAAACGACAGACGAGTCGTTGATAATCGGATGGCCTGTAGCAAGTGCAACATTTATAAACAAAACGAAGAATGCTGATAAACCGTAAATCAATAGTTTGAAACTTTTATTTTTCATTATTTTTGAACCGCATTAACTTTATCTGCAAAAATACTATTCATAATCAATTTTGAAATTTCTCAGGTTTTTTTTTCTAATAGCCATTGTTTTGATAGTTAATGCAATAGCTCATGCCAAAAGACATGGTCACATTAAACCTGCGTTATTAATTGATACCATCATTAAGCTCGACTCGGTAAAAGACAAAAAGTTACTCCGGGCAAATAAGCGTAAATCAGGTAAAAACCCGGCCACTGACACTACTAAAAGGCGACAACCTGCAGATACGACTAAAAAAAATGGTCAGGGTTTACAGTCACGCGTAAAAGCTGTGGGCGGCGATAGTACTTATTACGATGCCGAGCGAAAATTAAAGTATTATTTTGGTAATGCACGGGTTACTTACGGAGACTTTTCGTTGGATGCCGATTATATACGTATTGATGAAAAGAAACAACTGATTTTTGCCAGCGGACGTAAAGATCCAAAAACGCATCGTTATGGTAACCGGCCCATTGCTAAAAATGGCAATGATAATCCGTTAACGGCCGACTCTATTTTATACAACTATAAAAGTAAAAAGGCATATTCTTACAATACATCTACCGAGCAGGAAGGTAACTTTATAACCGGTGGCGAGGCTAAAAAACTAAATGAAACTGAGGTGGCTTATCATAACATTTTGTTTAGTACCTGTTCCTTACCCTATCCGGATACGCACTTTGGTATCGTTATTACTAAAGGTATCGGCGAAAAAAACCGGATTATATCAGGTCCGGCTTATCTGGAAATAGCGGGTGTACCGTTGCCGCTGGCCGTTCCTTTTGGCTTTTTTCCAAAGCCTAACAGCCGTGCATCGGGTTTTATTTTGCCATCATTTGGCGAGGATGCCCGTTTAGGTTTCTTTTTGCGGAATTTTGGATACTATAAGGCTTTTAGTGATTACCTGGACTTAACCACCATGGCCAGCTATTATTCGCGTGGCTCTTACGAACTTGGTACCACGGCCCGCTATTTAAAGCGGTATAATTATCAGGGTACCTTGGCGCTTAATTACGGCTCGCACAACTATGGTGTACAGGGCGATCCATATGTAAAAGACTTTAGCATACAGTGGACGCACTCGCAGGATGCCAATGCGCACCCGGGTACTAACTTCAGTGCTTCGGTAAATGCTGCAACTTCCAGTTTTTATCAAAATAACCCGGCTACCACAAATTATAACCTGCAGCAGCTAACGCAAAATAACTTGCGTTCGAGTATTGCTTATTCGCATACCTGGGCTGGTACACCATTTAACTTTACAGCCAACCTTTCGCATAGCCAGGATCTGAGTAAAAAAACGGTATCGCTGGAGCTGCCTACCTTCAATTTTAACATGACCTCTATCAGCCCGTTCGACTCGAAGAACAGGGTAGGTGAGCAAAAATGGTATCAAAAGTTAACGGTAAGCTATACCTTGCAGGGTACCAATAAGATTAACGCCGTGCCGGAGGCGCAACTATTTCAAAGCTCAACGTTAACCAAAAGGCTCCAGTCGGGTTTTCTGCACCAAATACCTGTTGGCTTAAACCTTAATGTGTTCAAATATTTTCAGTTTAATACCAGTGCCAATTATACTGAACGCTGGACGTTTCAAACCATTCGTCAGCGTTATGCACGTGGGAGCATTAACGGTAAATCAGAACTCATTACAGACACCATACCCGGCTTTGCCCGTAATGGCGAGTATTCCATCAATGGAGGTTTTTCTACCAAAGTATACAATCAATTAGATTTTAAAGGTAATGGTGTGTTAAAGGCGATAAGACATGTGATGACGCCTAACATCAGCTTTAATTACCGGCCAGATTTCGGCGATCCGGTATATGGTTATTACCGCACTGTGGTTAGTGATGCCGTAGTACCTTATCCGGCTACTGCCTCAAAATATTCTATTTTTAGTAACACCGTTTACGGCGGACCAAGCGCCGGTAAATTTGCAGGTGTAAGTTTTTCGCTCGATAATACCATTGAGGCTAAAATGAGAGCTAAGAGTACTGATACCTCTGGGGCCGACCGCAAGGTGTCTATATTACAAGGTTTAAGTTTGGCCGGTTCGTATAACTTTGCTGCCGATTCATTCAGGTTGTCACCTATATCGCTTAATGCTCACACTGCTATTTTCAATCAAAAGGTAAGTATTAGTGTAAATGGTACGCTCGATCCATATGTAACGCAAATCATCGACTCGGTTAGTAATGGTGTAATTACCCGTACACCAAGGCAGGTAGATCGTTATACATTCCAAAACGGTCGGTTCCCGACATTAACCAACTTAAGTTTTTCAACCAGCTTTAGTTTAAACTCCAAGGCTAACTCAGGCCGTACGCGTCCGGCAAGTACATTGCAAAACATGACCAGCGCACAGGCGCAGCAATTAGCTTTGATTGACAGTGACCCGAGCCGGTATGTCGATTTTAACGTGCCTTATAACGTGAGTGTTAATTTTAACTTAAACTATGCCAATAGTTACGTTGCCAAAACCGTATCCAGCACCGTAAGCGCCAGCGGCGATGTTAACGTATCTCCTAAGTGGAAAGTGCAGTACACAACAAATTATGACTTCAGGGCCAAACAAATTGGCATTACGCAGTTTTCTATCTATCGTGATTTGCATTGCTGGGATTTATCATTCCGGTGGACTCCATTCGGCGTTTATAAATCATTTAGTGTTGATTTAAGGGTAAAAGCATCTATTTTGCAAGATCTTAAATTGAGTAAGCGTAAAGACTACTACAACAATTAATTACATGCTGGCAGAAATTATTACTATTGGCGATGAGATACTCATTGGCCAGATTGTGGATACCAATTCGGCTTGGATGGCCCAGGAACTTAATGCCGTTGGTATTCGCATCAAGCAGATATCTTCGGTATCTGACGACCGCGAACATATATTAAAAGCACTGGCCGAAGCTCAAACACGTGCGGACATTATTTTAATTACCGGCGGATTGGGGCCAACCAAAGATGACATCACCAAAAAAACGCTTGCCGACTACTTTGGCGTAGGCCTGGTAGAAAACGAAGAGGCGCTTGCCAACGTGCAACGCATTTTTGCCAAGTACAATCGTCCGCTGCTGGAGGTTAACCGCCAGCAGGCTTTGGTGCCTGCAAACTGTGAGGTGCTGAATAATTTGAATGGCACCGCACCGGGCATGTGGTTTAATCACCAGGGCAAAGTGCTGGTTTCGATGCCGGGTGTACCCTTCGAGATGATGTATATGATGGAAGGGCAGGTAATACCGCGGTTAAAAGCCAATTTTAAACTGCCTTATATTATTCATAAAACTATACTTACGGTAGGAGAGGGCGAGTCGTTTATTGCCGAGCGTATTGCAGATATTGAGGATGCCTTACCAGGTTATATCAAATTGGCCTATCTGCCCAAATTAGGCCAGGTGCGTTTGCGGTTAAGCGGCTATGGTGATAACGAAACTGCGTTGCAGACAGAAATTGACAGGTTTGCCGACCAGATTGTTGATCGCCTCCAGAACGTTGTAGCCGCCCGTGAAGATATTGCTCTCGAAAAAGCAATTATGAATAAACTGGAAGAAATGGGTTGCACCGTTTCGCTGGCCGAAAGTTGTACAGGTGGTTACTTGGCACATCTATTCACACAGCATCCGGGGTCTTCAAAAACGTTTTTAGGCGGAGCTGTAGCGTATGCTTATTCGTTAAAAGAAAGTATATTAGATGTAAGCGCTGTAACACTATTACGGCATGGCGCTGTAAGCGAAGAAACCGCTACCGAGATGGTAACAGGCGCTTTAAAAAACTTTAAATCTGATTATGCCGTTGCGGTTACCGGCATTGCTGGCCCTGATGGAGGTACGCCAGATAAGCCAGTGGGCACCGTTTGGATAGCCGTGGCCGGTCAGAATAAAAGTATCGTCAGAAAGTTTGTGTTTGGTAATAAACGGCGCCAAAATATAGAGCGCACGGCTATTACTGCCCTGGGTATGTTGAATACTTTACTGGGCGCACAATAAAACTACCGGATAAATAGTTAATTTTGGCCTGACTTAGAGATTAAACCATGGCGAAATTCGAACTGCTGCTGCCCAGAATGGGTGAAAGCGTTGCTGAAGCAACCGTTATTAAATGGCTGAAACAACCGGGCGACCGGATTGAGGCAGATGACGCTGTGGTTGAAATTGCTACCGATAAAGTAGACTCTGAGGTACCATCGCCGGTGAGCGGCGTTTTGAAAGAGCAATTGTTTAAGCAAGACGACGTAGTGCAGGTGGGTGCCTGCATTGCCGTAATCGAAACTGTTGACGAGCCCGAAAGCCAGCCCGAAGAAAAACCGGTAACCCGCTTTGAACTTTTATTGCCCAAAATGGGCGAAAGTGTTGCCGAGGCTACCCTGGTGAACTGGCTGAAACAGCCCGGCGAAAAGGTAACTGTTGATGATGCCCTTGTAATGATATCTACCGACAAGGTAGATTCTGAACTTCCATCGCCCGTTAACGGAACTTTAGTTGAGCACCTGTTTAAGTCAAACGAAGTTATTAAGGTAGGCACGCCAATAGCGGTAATTGAAACCGCCGATAAAACAAACTACCAGCCTGCTACACCGCCGGCACCTAAGCCAGAACCAAAAGCAGAGCCTGAGCAGGTAATGGATCCGGAGCCTGTGCCGGAAATGGCGCCTCATGTTCCTGGGTTAGAGCAATTACAGTCTAAAACCAGTCAAACAACACCTCCGGCCGCGCAATCATCAGGTATCCGTTTTTATTCTCCTTTGGTACGCAATATTGCCAATCAGGAAAATATTGGGCAAACCGAGCTGGATGCTATTCCGGGTACCGGGGCCGAGGGGCGTTTAACCAAGAATGATTTGATGGCTTACCTGCAAAACCGTGGCGAGGCTCAATCTGAAAAACCTGCGGCCGAAGTTCAGGCACCGGCTTCGACAACTGCAAGTACTCCTGCTGCGCCAGCCGAAAAAAGGGAAGCACCGCAACAGCCCGCACAAAGTTTAAACAGCGGCGACGAGATTATTGAAATGGACCGTATGCGCCGGTTAATTGCCGACCATATGGTGATGAGCCGCGATACCTCGGCGCACGTTACCTCATTTGTTGAGGCCGACGTAACCAATCTGGTTTACTGGCGCGAAAAGGTTAAAGGTAAATTTGAAAAACGCGAAGGGCAAAAACTAACCTTTACCCCTATATTTATTGAAGCAGTAGCCCGTGCTATTGTTGATATGCCAATGATTAACGTATCTGTAAATGGTACGCAAATCATCAAAAAGAAAGATGTGAACATTGGTATGGCTACAGCGCTACCGAGTGGCAACCTGATTGTGCCGGTAATTCGTCGTGCCGAGAGGCTCAACCTGACGGGTTTAGCCAAAAGCGTAAACGATTTGGCCAACCGTGCGCGTAATAACAAGCTACAGCCTGATGATACCCGCGATGGTACTTTTACCATTACCAACATTGGTATGTTTGGAAACATAATGGGTACGCCTATTATCAACCAGCCGCAGGTAGCTATATTAGCCATAGGCACTATTAAAAAGAAACCGGCTGTTATAGAAACACCTACCGGAGATGTTATAGCCATAAGGCACATGATGTATCTATCGTTATCATACGACCATCGTGTGGTAGATGGCGCCCTGGGCGGCTCGTTTGTAAAACGTGTAGCCGACTATCTCGAAAACTGGGATTTAAACCGCGATATCTAAATAAATACAGAAACTTACGCCTTTGCTTTTGGTGTAAGTTTCTGTAAATGAATACCTAAAGAAAATATTTTATAAAAATTTGTATAATTAAGCGTTTACGCACTACCTTTGCCTTTAAGGTTTAAATACCATAATCAAATACCCTCCGTTGGTTTTGATTTATAAAGAAGCGGCGAGAGATCAGGCTCCCTGACCCGCTGGCAACCCTCCGATAGGCGGAGAAGGTGCCAATTCCTGTCCCGGTCTGGACATACAGCCGGGGAATATAAGTGAAATAACCATGATACACGTTAAATCCACTACTGCAATTTTATTGGCTGCCCAAACGGGTAAATTTTTTGGTACTTACAGTTTTGCTGCTAACTGTTTGTGCATGTGTTGTTGCCATTAAAGCAATTGCACGTTTCCATTCACTGCGCTTTTGTTGCAAATAAATGCTAACGTGTTTTACGCCGGGATTTGCTGTATCCTGTCCGTAAGCTAACCTCAAGGCAACAGTCATTCACCAAAGTCATTACCATTAACTGTAAACATCATGTCAACAACACCTTTAAAATTCGAAACTTTACAATTGCACGCCGGTCAGGAAGTTGATCCCATCACCGGTTCGCGTGCAGTGCCTTTATATCAAACTACTTCGTACGTTTTTAAAAATGCCGAGCATGGCGCTAACCTGTTTGCGCTAAAAGAATTTGGCAACATCTACTCACGGATTATGAATCCGACAACTGATGTATTTGAGAAACGTATTGCCGCGCTCGAAGGTGGGGTAGCTGCCCTGGCAACGGCATCGGGTCAGGCAGCTCAGTTTATTGCGCTAAACAACATCCTACAGGTAGGCGACAACTTTGTTACCTCACCGTTTTTATATGGTGGGACGTATAACCAGTTTAAGGTAGCCTTTAAACGTTTGGGAATAGAAGCGCGTTTTGCTGCGAATGAACAGGCTGATAGTTTAGAGCGTTTGATTGACGATAAAACTAAAGCTATTTATTTAGAAACCATCGGTAATCCAGGCTTTAACATCCCGGATTTTGAACAGATAGCTGCTTTGGCCCGTAAGTATGATTTGCCGCTCATTGTAGATAATACCTTTGGTGCCGGAGGATATTTGTTCCGCCCCTTAGAGCATGGCGCTCACGTGGTAGTTGAGTCGGCCACTAAATGGATTGGCGGGCATGGTACCAGCATTGGTGGCGTAATTGTAGATGGCGGTAACTATAATTGGGGTAATGGTAAATATCCGCAATTTAGCCAACCTGCAGAGGGCTATCATGGATTGATATTTTCTGAAGTGTTTGGGGTAGGCGGCCCTTTCGGCAACATCCAATTCATCATCAGGGCTAGGGTAGAGGGCTTGCGCGATTTTGGTGCATCGCAATCACCTTTTAATTCGTTTTTACTACTGCAAGGTTTAGAAACCCTTTCGTTGCGTGTGCAGCGCCATGTAGATAATACGCTTGAACTGGCTATTTGGCTCGAACAGCATCCGCAGGTAGCTAAGGTCAACTATCCGGGTTTGCCATCTTCGCCATATCATCATTTGGCCAAGCGCTATTTAAAAAATGGTTTTGGTGCGGTGTTGTCATTTGAGTTAAAAGGCGATAAGCAGCACGCTTCCAAATTAATAGATAGCTTGCAAATGGTAAGCCACCTGGCCAATGTAGGCGATGCTAAAACGCTCATCATCCAGCCATCGGCTACCACACATCAGCAATTATCTGACGTGGAGCAACTGGCTGCGGGTGTAACGCCAAATTTATTGCGTGTTGCTGTGGGCATCGAACATATTGATGATATCAAAGCCGATTTTGAACAGGCTTTTGCTGTTGTAAAGACATTGGATGCAGCAATAGTTGGTGATTTAGATTAATAAACAGCTTTCATTCTTGAGATAAAGACGAAGCTTTAAAATATAGTTTTTTTAGTTTTTGATAGTGATTAATAAAGCCCTCCAGCAATGGGAGGGCTTAATCAAATTACAGCAATGAGTTTACAAACCTTCAATTATACAGGTACATTTGAGTTAGAATCGGGCAAGCAACTGGAGGGTTTACAGGTGGGTTATCACACGTATGGCCGGTTAAATGCCGCTAAAGATAATGTGGTTTGGGTATGCCATGCCCTTACTGCCAACTCGGATGTGCTCGACTGGTGGAAAGGATTTGTTGGCGAGGGTTACTTTTTTAACCCCGACGAGCATTTTATTATTTGTGCCAATGTGTTAGGTTCTGCTTACGGTACTTCCAATCCGTTAAGCATCAACCCATCAACCGGCCAGCCATTTTATTTAGATTTTCCGCAGTTTACCATCCGCGATATGGTAAAGGCCCACCAATTACTGGCTGATGATTTAGGTATTAACCAAATCGATGTATTGATTGGTGGATCATTAGGTGGGCAGCAGGCACTGGAGTGGAGCATTATAGAGCCATCGCGCATCAAACAATTGATTTTGATTGCCAGCAACGCTAAACACTCACCCTGGGGTATAGCTTTCAACGAGTCGCAGCGCCTGGCTTTAACGGCCGATCAGACTTTTAACAACGGTACACCCGATGGTGGCAGCGCAGGTTTAAAGGCTGCCCGCAGTATGGCCCTACTATCGTATCGGGGTTACAAGGCTTATAACATTAAACAGCACGAGGATGATGACAGCAAAACAGATGACTACCGTGCAGCCTCATACCAAAGCTACCAGGGAGATAAACTGGTAAACCGCTTTAATGCCTATAGCTACTGGTATCTGAGCAAAGCGATGGACTCACACCACGTAGGCCGCAATCGTGGTGGTTTAGAGAACGCTTTAAGTCAGGTTACAGCGCAAACTATAGTAATTGGCATCAAGTCAGATATTCTATTCCCGATTGAAGAGCAGCAGTACCTGTTTCAGCATATCCCGAAGGCTGCTTATGCCGAACTTGATTCGTTTTATGCGCACGACGGTTTTTTAATTGAAACTGAATTATTAACAAAAATTGTTTCCTCGTTTATCAAAACTGACGTGAGGGGCAAAATTATAGAATTACAAAAAATAGCTTAATGAGTAAAAAACTTACCATTGGTTTGTTTGGTTTTGGTGTGGTTGGACAAGGGTTATATGATATTATTAAAACCAAGCACCTTAATCTTGAAATTAAAAAGATAGCCATTAAAAATCCGGAGAAGCAGCGGAGCTTACCCGCCGAGCTTTTTACTACCGACCGGGACGAAATTTTAAACAACCCCGAAATAAACACGGTTGTAGAACTAATTAATGATACCGATGCCGCTTTCGAAATAGTATCGAGAGCTTTGGCCTCGGGAAAGCATGTTGTATCGGCCAGTAAAAAAATGGTGGCTATCTACCTGCAGCAGTTGATCGATTTGCAGCAGGAGCACAATACCTCTCTACTATACGAAGGTGCGGTATGTGGTAGTATTCCAATCATCCGTAATCTTGAAGAGTATTATGATAACGAGCTGCTGCACTCTATCAGCGGTATTTTTAATGGGTCATCTAATTATGTGCTTTCTAAAGGCTTTTTAGAAAACATGGATTACGATACTGCCTTGAAGCAAGCGCAGGATTTAGGCTTTGCCGAAACTGACCCTACCTCGGATGTAGGCGGTTTTGATGCTAAGTACAAGCTAATCATCGCAGCGGCGCATGCTTACGGTATTGTGGTTAACCCCGATGATGTATTAAATATCGGTATACAGACCCTTTCGGCGTACGATATGCAGTACGCGCGCGAAAAAGGCTTGAAAATTAAGCTGGTTCCGGTGGCTAAGGAGTTGGACGATAAACACGTAGCCTTATTTGTACTGCCCAAGTTTGTAAACGAAACAGAGTTTTTATACAACGTAGAATACGAGTACAACGGCGTAACTGTACAGGCTGCCTTTGCCGACCAGCAATTCTTTTTTGGTAAAGGAGCAGGCGGGCACCCAACGGGTTCTGCCGTACTGTCTGACATTGCAGCATTGCGTTATGACTATGGCTACGAGTACAAAAAGGCCCGGGAAAAGCAGGGTCTGAATTTTACCAATAACATCGAGCTGAACGTTTACCTGAGGTACGATGATGAACAACTGGTGCAAGACCTTAACTTTTTGCATATCCAGGAACGCTATTATTCGGGCAGTTTTAAATTTGTTATCGGAAAAATTAATTTGCAAAATCTGATTGCTTTGCAACACCGTATATTTGAAAGTAAGGCTTTTATAGCATTTGCCGATCAGCTTGCAGGAGTCAGCTTAGCCTCGGCATAATTTTTCTTAGTGGCAAGTTTTTAGTAGATTTCTTGCCTACTATTGATGGGTGAAGGGTTTCCTGAATAAAGGGAAACCCTTCTTTTTTGATGTAACCGGAAGCATTATAGATTTGATGCTGATGTTATAACAGGCTCTCTACTACATTCACATCAAAACATATTCGTTATATTTGTAACAAACAATTGACGGTATTATCTCTGCATGGCTAAATATTTAAAGTTTTTTACCAATCGCATTTTCGTAACAGTTATCTGGTTTGGTTTAAGCTTTTTCGCCATCTTAAAACAGGCGCTCCATCAGCATATCAACAATTACCAGATTTATAAATACACTTTTATTAACCTGGTAAAGCAGATTGATTTGTATGCGCCGCAACCCAAATTTTTTGAAGATAGCAATCATTACGGCCCCATATTCGGGTTAATTATTGCGCCTTTTACCCTTTTTCCTGATGGGATAGGGGTAGTTTTGTGGGTAATGGTAAATGCGTATATATTATACCAGGCTATACTCATGCTGCCGTTTACGGCACAGCAGCGCAATGCTGTATTGCTTATTTGTGCCCATGAGTTGATGACGGCTGCTTTTAATGCGCAGTTTAACCCCATGATGACGGCCCTGATCGTATTGAGTTACGTATTCATCAAGCGTAAAAATAACTTGTGGGCAGCCTTTGCCATTGTGTTAGGCACCTACATTAAACTGTATGGCGTAGTAGGCCTCGCTTTCTTTTTCTTTTCTGATAATAAACCAAAGTTTATACTCTCGCTAATTTTTTGGGGTGTGGTACTATTTGCGCTGCCCATGGTGGTATCCTCTCCAGGTTTTGTAATGCAAAGCTATTATGATTGGTATATGAGCCTTACCGAAAAAAATGCAAGTAACGCCATGTCATCCATGCAAGATATCAGCGTAATGGGCATGATAAGGCGAATATTTTATTATCCGCAATTATCTAACCTGTTGGTGCTGTTACCAGGCCTGGCATTATTTGTAACAGCCTACCTGCGTTACAAAAGTTTTGGCCATACCGCTTTTCAGTTGCTGTTACTGTCATCCGTATTAATATTCACTGTCATATTTAGCACAGGGTCCGAGTCGCCCACCTATATCATCGCATTTGTAGGGGTAGGCATCTGGTTTATGAATCTGCCGCGCCCGGTAACCGGATTTGAAATTGGGCTGCTGGTGTTTGCCCTGCTGGTTACCAGTTTGTCGCCATCCGATTTATTTCCAAAATTTATCAATCGCCAGTATATTAAACCTTACGCCTTAAAAGCACTGCCTTGCTTTATCATCTGGCTAAAAATTGTTCACGAAATACTAACCCGGAAGTTTGACCGGCAACCTGTTTTAGCAGCAGCATAATGAGAAAGAAAGTTTCTGTAGTAATTCCGTCTTTTAACGAGGAAGGCAATATTGAGGCTTTGGCAGCCCGCCTGGTTAAAGTGCTTCAAACTATCAAATACGACTACGAAGTAATTTTTGTAGACGATGGCAGTTCTGACGGTACCTTAGATAGGTTGAAGGGCCTTGCTGGGTTAGATAACCATTTGTATTACTTAGAGTTGTCGCGTAATTTCGGTCACCAGAATGCGCTGAAGGCCGGGTATGACTATGCCGACGGCGATTGTGTGATTAGTATGGACGGCGATATGCAGCATCCGCCCGAAATGATTCCGCAGTTTTTAGAAAAATGGGAAGAGGGCTACGATGTAGTGTATACCTGCCGCGAATACCAGGATGAAACCACGTTTTTTAAAACCAAATCTTCTGACTTGTTTTACGGTGTCCTCAATTCGTTATCAGATACCAAGCTGGAAAGGGGGACGGCCGATTTCAGGCTGATAGACCGTAAGGTGGCTAATGTGGTGTCCAGTCTTAACGAGAATGGTCTGTTTATCCGTGGCCTGATCAAATGGTTGGGTTTTAAGCAATACGGCATCCATTACCAGGCCGAAGCCCGTTTTTCGGGTCAAAGCAAGTACACGCTCAAAAAAATGTTCAGGTTTGCAAGCCAGGGTATTACCGCCTTTAGCGTAAGACCGTTATATCTGGCAACCGGATTGGGAATATTCTTTTCGTTATTATCGCTACTGTACATACCCTACATTTTAATTAGCTACTATTCCGGGCACGTCATCTCCGGATGGGCTTCTATCTTGGCTACCATTGTATTTTTTGGCGGAGTGCAGCTTATGGTATTGGGCATCATCGGTACCTACTTAGGTAAACTGTTTATGCAGGCCAAGCAGCGTCCTAATTATATTATTCGTTCTACAAATTTGCAGCGTATTAACCATGATCTTGTTAAGCTTCGATATTGAAGAGTTTGATATGCCGTTTGAGTATGGTAAGGATATTTCTTTTAACGACCAACTCGCTATATCAACCACCGGTACCCTGCACATTTTGCAGATACTAAAAAGTGCTGGGGTAAAGGCCACCTTTTATTGTACAGCTAATTATGCTATGCACCGGCCGGAGATTATTAAGCAAATTATTAACGAGGGCCATGAGTTGGCCTCACATGGTTATTACCATACCGATTTTAAACCCGAACATTTATTACAGTCCCGACTTAAGCTTGAAGAAATTGCCGGTGTGCCGGTAAAAGGTTACCGTATGGCCCGCATGATGCCGGTTGATGAACGGGAGATTGAAAAGGCGGGATATATATACAACTCATCCATCAACCCAACGTGGTTGCCGGGGCGTTATAACAACTTTAGCAAGCCACGCACCTGGTTTTATAACAGTAATGTATTGCAGCTGCCATCGTCGGTATCTCCTTTAATACGCTTTCCGTTGTTTTGGTTAAGCTTTCACAACCTGCCTATGGGTTTGTTAAAATGGCTGTGTGCCGCCACGTATCGCAAAGACGGGTATATAAACTTATATTTTCACCCCTGGGAATTTACAGATTTGAACCAGCCAGAGCGTTTTGGCTTTCCGGGTTATGTAGTGCGTAACAGTGGCGACGCGTTTATTAAACGACTAACCGGTTTTATAACCTGGGCAAAAAGTAAAAATTATCAGTTTGCAACTACCGGTAGTTTTGTAAATAAAGTGCAAGCAAAACATTAACCCAGAAAAGGTTAATGAATTATACGGCTAATTTGAAAAAATACCGCCATGCCGTAAATAATCAGCATCACCGAATTTACGATCAGCAATAGATTTAAATCTGGCTGATTGTACTTTTTTACGGCCGCAGCAACAGACAAACCCATAAAGCCGGCTATTAGCAGTACCGGAAAAATAAGGCGCCATTGATATAAATTGATAGAGCCTAACTGCTGTAGCTTACCGCTGTTTTGCACAATGGCAAAACCGGCAACCAACAGTAGTATAAACACTAACCGCATCATAAATTTGGCTAAAAATTTACTTGTTTTCATTTTAACGTTCTGATATGATATCCAGGCATTGCTGGCTTAATTTTTTAAGTCGGGTATCTAAGCTGTTAAACCCAGCAACGTTTTCACTGTTTTGGTATAACTTTTTAATAAGCGCCAGGTTTTCATCGTAAGGATCGCAGGCCTGTACCTTTTCCAAATGAGGTAACGTTTTGTTAATTGCCGCCAGGTAAGCACTTTTATATTTATCGTAAGCTGCCCGGTCGCCTTTAGAGGCATTTAGTTTAACCCCTAATTCGTTAACGGTGCGCAGATACAAGTGACCCAAAGCTAAATGAGCTACGTAGTAATTTGGTAAAGCAGCAGTTACCTTTTCGTAATAGTACTGTGCCTTAGCCGGCTGGTTGGTTTCTTCATAAACTTTAGCCATGCCGTTATAAAAGCTGATGCGGCTCTTTTCGGGTAAATGGGCCGCATCGGGTATAATGGTATTGCCCAGCTCCAGGGCTTTACGGTAGTTGTTTTGGGTACGAAACAAGTTAAAGTCGGTATACTTATTATATAACTCATTGTTGTTTTGTGCACCTGCGGTATATACTGTTAAACAACAAACAATCATTAATAACAAAGCCTTCAAAGTCTTAATCATAAGTGTGTGATGGGGTTTAAGCGGGCGCAAAATACCTATAACACCGTACAATCTCAAATCTCTTACCCACATCTCGCTGGTAAATCCTATCTTTGCCCATGCCTGAAAAAATTCTCATCCTTGATTTCGGCTCGCAGTTTACGCAACTGATAGCCCGCCGCGTTAGAGAGCTTAACATTTATTGCGAGATACATCCGTTTAACCATTTTCCAGAAGTAGACAGCACAGTAAAAGGTATCATCCTTTCGGGTAGCCCGTATTCGGTACGCCAACAAGATGCACCGCAGTTTGATTTTGCTGCATTTCATGGTAAACTACCTATTTTGGGTGTATGTTATGGTGCACAATATTTGGCACAACATAACGGTGGCGAAGTGCAGGCCTCTAATACGCGTGAGTACGGCCGGGCTAATCTGCAATACATCGTTGAGGATAATCCGCTGTTTAAACAGGTTCCGTTAAATTCTCAGGTATGGATGTCGCACGGGGATACCATTACCAACATTGCCGAAAATTTTGAGGTAATTGCCAGCACCGACAGCGTTAAGGTAGCGGCTTATCATATTAAAGATACCCAAACCTATGGTATTCAATTCCATCCGGAAGTAACCCATAGCTTAGACGGCAAGCAATTGCTGCAAAACTTTTTAGTTGATATTTGCGGTTGCCATCAGGAGTGGACTTCGGAGTCGTTTATCGAAACTACTATTGCCGCTCTAAAAGAAAAATTAGGTAACGATAAAGTAGTATTAGGTCTGTCAGGCGGTGTTGACTCATCAGTGGCTGCTGTATTACTGCATCAGGCTATTGGTAAAAATCTGTACTGCATATTTGTTGATAACGGCTTGTTGCGCAAGGATGAGTTTGAATCGGTGATGGATTCTTACCAGCACATGGGTTTAAACGTGAGGGGTATTGATGCAAAACAACGTTTTTACGACGCGCTGGCCGGTTTAACTGATCCTGAAAAGAAACGCAAGGCTATAGGCCGTGTGTTTATTGAGGTGTTTGATGATGCCGCGCACGAGGTACAGGATGTAAAATGGTTAGGGCAAGGAACAATTTATCCGGACGTTATAGAATCGGTATCAGTAAACGGGCCATCAGCAACCATAAAATCGCACCATAACGTAGGTGGGTTGCCCGACTTTATGAAACTCAAAGTAGTAGAGCCTTTAAATACCTTATTTAAGGATGAGGTGCGCCGCGTGGGTAAATCATTAGGTATTGATGATGCTATTTTGGGTCGTCATCCGTTCCCCGGTCCGGGCCTCGCTATCCGTATTTTAGGTGATGTTACGCCCGAGAAAGTAGCTATACTGCAACAGGCCGATGCAATTTATATCAACAATTTGCGTTCGGCCGGTGTTTATGATAAGGTTTGGCAGGCCGGCGCCATTTATTTGCCGGTACAATCGGTAGGGGTAATGGGCGACGAACGCACTTATGAAAACGTAGTTTGTTTGCGTGCGGTAGAATCATTAGATGGTATGACAGCCGATTGGTGCCACTTACCTTACGAGTTGCTTGCTAAAATATCTAACGAAATAATAAACAACGTAAAAGGCATAAACCGGGTTGTATATGACATTAGCTCAAAGCCACCGGCTACCATTGAGTGGGAGTAAACGTTTATGGCTGCTGGTTTTGCTGGCAGCCATAGGCGCTTGTACACCCAAGGTACGCAGGACAGGCAAAACATTACCGGTTAAACCGCCTACTATCGAGCCCGACAAACCCGTAGCGCCGCCCCCCGCAGCTGCAGAGAAACCCGTAGTAGCTAAAACTTCGAGTATTGCCTTGCTTTTGCCGTTCGGGCTGGATAACATCGGTTCAGTTAAAGGCTACAAATCGGCCGATTTAAAAAAGGCCGACATTGCGGTTGACTACTACCAGGGCTTTAAACTGGCTTTGGATTCATTAACTGCCAAAGGATATAATTACAAGGTACAGGTTTACGATACCAAAGACGAGCCGGGTTACACCCATAGTTTGTCTGTTAATCCGAATATTCGCAATAGTAATCTCATTGTAGGGCCTGTTTTTCCGGAGGGTATTAAATCATTTGCGGGTAAGCCGGCAGTTATTAAAAAGCCGCTGGTATCTCCGTTAGCCCCCGCTTCGCCGGCAGATTTTGCTAACCCTAACCTGATTACAGTAATCCCACCGTTAGATTACCATGCTTATAATGCAGCCAAATTTATTGTCAGCCGCGTTAAGCCGCGTAAAGTTTTCATTTTACGTTCGGGCTTTACCGAGGATAATAAATACATTGTTCCGTTTAAGCTATCTATAGATAGTATAAGCAAAAAGAAGATACAGGTAGTTTATTACACGGTTTCGCATGGCAGCTTTAAGTCGCTTTTGCCACAGTTAAACAACAAGGTGGAGAATGTATTTATTGTGCCATCGGTTAACCAAAGCTTTTTAACTGTGACGTTGCGCTCGCTCGATACTTTAGCTACGCATTACCCCATTACCACCATTGGACACCCTAACTGGGAGAAGCTGACGTTTTTAAAGCCTGATATTTTGCAGCATATTAAAGCGCATATAACCTTAGCCGACAGAATTAATTACCGTGCTGCCGGTACGGTTAACTTTATAAGGGCTTATCGTAAAGCGTACAAAAAAGAACCTTCGGCATTTGCTTACAAAGGTTTTGACGAGGGGTATTACTTTGGCGAAATACTGGCACAGCATGATGATGCCTTTAGCCGGCTTGATCAGCATGACTATAAAGCCCTGCACAATGAATTTAAGTTTGTAAAAAAAGCAGGCCAGGGTTGGATTAATACGCATGTAAATGTGTTTAGATACAGTAACTTTGAGTTAAAGAAGGTAGAATGAAAGCCCTTAACCAGCTCAAAACTTTTCAGCGGCTGTTGGCCGAATATCCGGCTGATGTACAGCTCAATAAATTTTTGCCTGGTTTTTTCAGGCAAAACAAGCAAATGGGCTCTACCGACCGTCGTGTGGCCAGCCGGTTAATTTATAATTATTTCAGGCTGGGTAGGGCCATAGCCGATGTGCCTGCCGAAGACCGGCTGATGGTTGCCGAGTTTTTGTGCAATACGCAAACTAATTCATTTATCCAGCATTTTAAGCCCGAGTGGGCCGCCTGCATATTTTTTGGGCTGGGCGAAAAAATACAGATGGTAAAAGCGGTCTATCCGTCTTTTAATCTCGAGCAGGTTTATCCTTTTCATAACCGGCTTTCAAAATCGATTGATAAGGAAGAATTTTTAAAATCCTTTTTTATTCAGCCCGATCTTTTTATCAGGGTTCGTAAAGGTTTTGAGCAACAGGTAAAGGCAACACTCAATAAAGCCGGTATCACTTTTAAAGACGAAGGGAACAACTGCTTAACCCTAACCAACGGCATTAAACTGGATAACTTGTTTCCGAACCAGCATTGGTTTGAAGTGCAGGATTATTCTTCGCAACAAACGGCACAATATTTCCGTCCGCAAAGGTGGGAAAACTGGTGGGATGCCTGCGCGGCATCAGGTGGTAAAACCTTGATATTGCACGAGCAGGAGCCCGATTTAAAGCTGGTGGTATCAGATAAGCGCGAGTCTATCTTAGCCAATCTCGACGAGCGCTTCAGGCAAGCCGGTATCAATAAATATCAAAAAAAGGTATTGGATTTAACGCAGAACCCCGATTTTTTGATGCACAATTACGCTTTTGACGGTATTATTTTGGATGCACCCTGCACCGGCTCGGGTACCTGGGGCCGCACACCCGAACTGATATCGCAGTTTGAAGACCACCGGGTAGAGTTTTTTCAGCGCTTACAGCAAAGCATTGCCCGCAACGTGGTTAAGTACCTGAAACCCGGTAAGCCTTTAATTTATATAACCTGCTCAGCTTTTAAAGCCGAAAATGAAGATGCTGTCGATTTTTTGGTGAACGAATTGGGTTTGCAACTGGAGCAGATGCAGGTATTAAAGGGGTATGAGCATAAAGCTGATACGATGTTTGTAGCCCGTTTGCTGGCCAAGCCCGAAGCTTCATCTACCAGCGTACAACCCGAACTTTCTTAAACTTCCTATTTTAACGGTAAGGCCAACCATTCAGGTTAAGGTATGTTGCTTAGTAATAACTATCTTTTTGAGGTAAACAATTGTGAAGCTCAAAATGGATTTATTGTATTACCGTTATGCGTGTACCCTTTCAAATTATGCAATCCGAATTTAAGCGGATATTGCTCAATATTGGATTTTCTGAGAATAAGGCTGATGCCTGCGCCACTATATTTACTGAGAATAGCTGTGATGGTGTATATACCCATGGCTTAAACCGTTTCCCGGTTTTTGTGCAGTATGTTAAAGATGGCCTGGTTAAACCTGATGCAGAGCCTGCCATACTTAAACAGTCGGGCGCTGTTGAGCGGTGGGATGGTAACCTGGGGCCGGGGCCGCTCAATGCCAGGTTTTGTATGGACAGGGCTATTGCGCTGGCCAAAGAGCATGGTATTGGTTGTGTGGCCATACGTAACACCAATCACTGGATGCGCGGCGGCACGTACGGCTGGCAGGCTGCCAGCGCCGGCCTGATTGGCATTTGCTTTACCAATACCATTGCTAACGTACCGCCCTGGGGAGGTACAGAGCCACGGCTGGGTAATAATCCGGTAGTTATAGCGGTACCGCGCGAGGGTGGGCATGTTGTATTAGATATGGCGGTATCGCAATACTCATTTGGTAAGCTGCAGCAGTACCGTGCCAGTGGTGATGAATTGCCCTTGCCCGGTGGTTATGATGAAGAAGGCAAGCTATCTACCAACGCTGCAGCTATTATTGATAGTGGGCGACTGCTGCCGGTAGGTTTCTGGAAAGGCTCCGGCTTATCATTGATGCTTGATTTGTTGGTAACGGTATTAAGTCAGGGCAAATCAACCGCCGAAATTGCCAAAGGCGAAGCGGAGTACGGCGTATCGCAGGTGTTTATCTGTATAAAACCATCAGCCGATAATAATGAGGCTTTAATTGAGCAGATATTGGAATACAGCAAAGGAGCAAAACTAATTGATGAGAATGACCCCATCCGCTACCCTGGTGAAAGCACGTTAAAAACACGGCGTAAAAATATGGAAGAAGGTATCCCGGTAGATGAAGCTATTTGGGCTAAGGTGCAGGCGCTATAAACAAGTGCGGCACCTTGCGGTGCCGTTGTTTTATTCTCCTTTTAAAACAATCTCCTCGTCTTTTTCATGAACCAAATGTGCAAACTTATCCCAAAAGCCATCTTTGGGCAGCGGGGCGATAATGTCAACCGGTTCCTTTTTTACTGGATGTATAAACTGCAAACGGCGGGCATGCAGGCAGATGCTCTTTTTTAAACTACCACGCGGATAGCCGTATTTATTGTCGCCCACAATAGGGCAGTTTAGGGTAGATAATTGTACCCGTATTTGGTGTGGCCTACCGGTTATAGGATTAACCTGAATCAGGTAATAGCCATTTAACTCACCGGCTAAGCGGTAATGTAATTCCGAACGCTGGCTACCCTGCACCTCATGCCCATGTGCCTTAGTTACATTTTTTTGTGGGTTTTTAACCAGCCAGTGTACCAGGTTGCCAAAAGGTGGTTCGGGCCGGTTGCGTACCACGGCATAATATGTTTTGCGCATTTCGCGCGTTTTAAACATTAGGTTTAGCCTTTCGAGCGCTTTGCTGGTTTTAGCAAATAAAATAACGCCGCTCACGGGGCGGTCTAAACGGTGTACCACGCCTAAAAAGGCACCGTTAGGTTTGTTGTATTTTTTAGCTATGTATTTTTTTACCTTTTCATCCAGGGGTTCATCGCCGGTATCATCTACCTGTACAATGTCGCCTGCTCGTTTGTTAATAGCTATAATATGGTTGTCTTCATACAAAACGTCAAAGTCGGTAATATCTGGGTTAAGGTTTTGCATGCGTTAAAAAGAGTTGGTAAAATAAAAATACGATTTTGGGCAATGATTGTTTGGCAGGTTAAGGCTATCCCCATAACATGAGTTGTACAATAAACCGTGCCGGTTGCAATGATAAAAACTTCAGGATGCCAAGTACAAATTAGTACTGTTCTTTGCTGTTCGGAAAGTCCTGCGCTTTTACATCACTTACGTAATGCTGTATGGCCTCGTTCATCACCTCATAAAGGCTGGCATACTGCCTTAAAAAACGTGGGCGAAAGCCTTTGTTGAGGCCCAGCATGTCATGTATCACCAATACCTGCCCGTCACAGTGCTGCCCGGCGCCAATGCCAATCGTCGGGATCAGCAGGCTCTGCGTAACTTCTTGTGCTAAAGCCGCCGGAATTTTTTCGAGCACAACGGCAAAGCAGCCGAGCTCTTGCAATTTGGCAGCGTCTTCCCGTAATTTTTGGGCTTCGGCTTCCTGCTTGGCACGTACAGTGTAAGTGCCAAATTTATAAATAGATTGGGGCGTTAAACCTAAGTGGCCCATTACAGGTATGCCTGCCGTTAAAATACGTGTTATTGATTCGGCTATTTCAACGCCGCCTTCCAGTTTTACAGCGTGTGCACCCGACTCTTTCATAATACGGATAGCCGAACTAAGCGCCTCTTTAGAGTTACCCTGGTAAGAGC
Organism: Mucilaginibacter sp. CSA2-8R; assembly: GCF_038806765.1. NCBI lineage: Bacteria > Pseudomonadati > Bacteroidota > Sphingobacteriia > Sphingobacteriales > Sphingobacteriaceae > Mucilaginibacter > Mucilaginibacter sp. CSA2-8R. The sequence continues at coordinate 1,247,501 of NZ_CP152389.1, forward strand.
CAAAAGGTAAATCAACTACCACCAACGAACGGGTGGCCGCCCGCACTACCGACGATGCATGATAAATCATTTGGTCGAGCGTAATAGGCAGGGTGGTTTCGTGTCCGGCCATTACATTTGAGGCCGAGTCGCCTACTAAAATCACATCAATACCGGCGTCATCTACAATTTTAGCCATGGTATAATCATATGCAGTAAGCATGGCTATTTTTTCACCAAGGCCTTTCATGGCCTGCAAGCTGTGCGTGGTAACGCGCTTAATTTCTTTATTTACTGACATGACTTAGCTGTAGATTTTAATAATGATGAAGACCTTTTAGTTGATTTATATGCAGGTTATTAGAGTTAATACTAACAATCAAACAGAACAACGTTATAAACGGTACAAAGGTAGAAACTACAGCTTAATAAATTATTGAAAATTTACATAGTGTAAACACTAAAATAACGTATTTTTGCGGCGTGAACACAGACGCATGCTTGTTGTTGCAAAACCACTGCCTTCACGGAGCTGTACTGCAGGCCAACCGGCCCATTTTTAATCCTTTTATATTTTTTGTAAGATGACCAACTACACAAAGCTACCGGCTATTTTGTTACTTGCTGACGGAACCGTTTTTCATGGTAAAGCTGCCGGCAAAATTGGTACAACCACTGGCGAGATTTGCTTTAATACCGGCATGACGGGTTACCAGGAAATTTTTACAGACCCTTCATACTTTGGGCAAATTATGGTAACTACCAATGCACACATCGGTAATTACGGTATTTCTAAAGACGAAATTGAATCGGAAAAAATTCAGATTGCCGGGTTGGTTTGTAAAAACTACAATATTGCCTATAGCCGTAAACAAGCTGACGAATCTATACAGGATTATTTTCAGGAAGAAAACATTACCTGTATTTCTGACATCGACACCCGGCAACTGGTCCGTCACATCAGGGATAAAGGTGCCATGAATGCCATCATTTCATCAGAGATACTGGATATTGAAGAGTTAAAGAAACGTTTGGCTGCAGTGCCATCAATGGACGGCCTGGAGTTATCATCGCAAGTATCTACGGAAGAAACTTATACAGTAGGCGACGAAAATGCACCTTACCGTGTTGCCGTATTGGATTTAGGTGTGAAGAAAAACATTCTGCGCAACTTTACCGAGCGTAACGTTTATGCCAAAGTATACCCGGCTAAAACATCTTTCGAAGAAATGGAAGAAGATTTTAAGCCAAGCGGTTACTTTATTTCTAACGGCCCCGGCGATCCGTCGGCTATGCCTTATGCGGTTGAAACTGTAAAAGATATTTTAGAGGCTGATAAACCAATGTTTGGTATTTGCCTGGGTCACCAGTTGCTGGCGTTAGCTAATGGTATCCCAACCAAAAAAATGTTTAACGGCCACCGTGGTTTAAATCACCCGGTAAAAAATATTATTAAAGATCATTGCGAGGTTACTTCGCAAAACCATGGTTTTGGTGTAGTGCAAGAAGCTGTTCGCGCATCTGATAAGGTGGAGATTACCCACGTTAACCTGAACGACCAATCAATTGAAGGGATCCGTGTAAAAGAAAAGAAGGCATTTTCGGTACAGTATCACCCGGAGTCGTCGCCAGGCCCGCATGATAGCCGTTACTTGTTCGACGACTTTGTTGACTTAATGAAGTAAGAATTTTAAATATGATTTAAGGCCGGTTAAGAAATTGACCGGCTTTTTTTGGGTTTAAAAAGTAATTATAGGGTGCCTGTAAAGCACTGCCGGGCAACGTTGTTGATACATTATGATATTTAGTCGTTTATTATTGTTAAGTTAACATTTATCCATTAGCTTTATAAGCAAATAAAACCAGTTATACTTTCAGTATCTGATTTAAGATGATCTGACTTGTTGCGCCAACTCGAACCATGAATAAATTTTTATCTGTTTTTGCCATCCTGATTATGCTTATAGCTGCTTCTTGTCAAAAAGCAGAGATGAACAATCCGGCTAAAGCAGATACTGCGGCACTGGTTAAGCAAGCATCAATTATTACGGTTAACGGCCCCCTTACAGCTATCGTAAACCAAGAAGTTAGCTTTAATGTATCATGGCCCTATACTGGCAACTGCGAAAAGTTTAAGAGTTTTAAAATAAGTACGCTTAAAGATACCACACATATTAAACTTTTTGTAGCTACCAACGCGAGTGAAGACTGTACCGGTAAAGAAGTTAAGCGTTCCTCTGTTTACAAATTTAAAGCAGCTCATCCCGGTACCTACATCTTAAAGTTTGTAGGCTCGGATAATAAGCCAGGTATCATCGATACAGTAAAAGTTAACTAACGGCTCCCGTTACGTTATCAGCAATTTCATGTTTTTCTCTCCTGTTTTTACATAAGCTATCTTACTGTGGAAAAGTCTTTTTAAAACTGGCCTGCCTTTTGCCTCAATATCAGCAAACATCAATACCATGAAAAAAGGAGAAACTGTACACTGGAAATGGGGCAAATCGGAAGCCGAAGGTAAAATTGAAGCTAAACACGAAGAGCCGGTAAAAAAACAAAGCAAAGGCAGCACCATTAAGCGCAAAGCCAGCAAAGACGAACCGGCCTATGAAATTAAGCAGGAAGATGGCACCAAAGTGCTGAAATCTGAAAGCGAACTGAAAAAAGGAAAGAAAAAATAGGGTTAGATTAAAGAATACAGAATCAAGAATACAGATGGATATCGTCTGTATTCTTGATTCTGTACTCAAATAATTACTCTTTAATATAAACTTCGCCTTTATAAGGTGAGATGGTATCGTAAAATTTGTATTGGGCTACATGTAAAAGGTAATAGGTCATGATGTCGCACCAACAAATCTCATCATGAAACATCGGTACTTTCGGAAATTTACCTTCCTGTTTACTCTCTTCTTTGTTGTAATTATATTCTCCGTCGTGCTGTTTAATCCATTCTCTGAACTGGTCAAACTCGGCAGGTTCTGAAAAAACAATCTTAAAGTGTGTTTCTTCTGTAACTGATTTTAGGTCATCATTCATGTAATGATGAAATTTATGACGGTGACGGATAATTTTGGCCGTATACATAGTTTTGCGCTGTTAGTTGGTAGCCTAACAACAAAAACGGCACCCCGTTTTAATAATTATACAATATAAAAACAAATCAGGAGTAAAAGAAATATTGAAATAATAAAAATAGAACGATGTTAACGGATATGATAATAGTGTAAAACTTAATGAGTTTTAGATTTTGTGTTCGAATGTTCTTTTGTAAAAGAAAGCCGCAAATAAATAACAATATCATCAGGGGTGATAGACAGATTATTAAATTCGCGACTGGGTGATATTTTTCATCAGACAGTGCTCCCTCGCCAAATAACATCCAGTAATAAAAGATACCTCCAATCAGTAACAAGACCATGAGGCCCACAGAAAGTATAACCCCCAATATAAGACGCCAGTAAGATATTTTGGCTTTGATGACTTCCTGAAACCTCATCTGCTCTTTCTGCTCCAAACCACAGCCCACATAATGTTCTTCCAAATAACATCTACTTCGGTAAAGCCAACGGCTTCCAGTTGTGTAAGGTGCCAGCCTACCGGGGTGTGATAATCGTGTGCTTCCTGGTGCTCCATCCATAACTGCCAGTCGGCCTCAGTTGAGCCTAATTTGAAGGCCTCATCTTTCCAGCGAGCAATGTGTTTTTGATAAACCTCTTCAATAATGCCGCGCGTTTGGTCGGCCCATACAAAGATGCCGCCGGGTTTAAGTAAGCTGTGTACCTGCGCATACAGGCCAGCCTTGGCTTCGTCGGGTATGTGATGAATGGCAATGCTCGATATAATGAGATCAAAAGTTTCGGGCGCAAAATTGAGTTCGCTAAAATCCTGCTGATGATAAAATACGTTTTTGTGTTGGGCAAAGCGCTGCCGGCATTCCTGTAAAATATCGGCCGATAAATCCAGGGCGTGTATGGATGCTCCCGGGAAATGTTGCAATGCAGCGGCTGTAAGGTTGCCTGTGCCACAGCCCAAATCTAAAATCTGCTGCGGTTCCAGTGCATCGGGTATATAGTGAAACAGGTTATAAAATATCTCATCATAACGCGGCACGCAACGGCTGATGAGTTCGGTATAACGATTACTGAGCTGGTTATAAAAGGCTTCAACACTTTCCATCTTTCGAAGATAAAAATTTACGGTTGTAGATTATGTTTAGCGAAGTTTATCTGCCTAAAGCATGGACATTGTTACGCAACGGCTAAAACTATGAACTGAAAACTAAAATACCTACCTTCACCGGTTCGAAAATCACGCTGATAAAATATGAAATTGTTAGAAGGAAAAACCGCGTTAATTACGGGAGCATCTAAGGGAATAGGCCGTACTATTGCCGCAAAGTTTGCCGAACATGGCGCTAACGTGGCCTTTACTTACTTGTCGTCGGTAGAGAAAGGCCAGGCTTTAGAGCAGGAACTGCAGGCGCATGGTACACAAGTTAAAGGTTACCGTTCTGATGCCTCTAAATTTGACGAGGCCGATAAGCTGATCAACGATATTGTAGCCGATTTCGGCAAACTGGATATCGTGGTAAACAATGCAGGTATTACTAAAGACGGCTTGTTGATGCGTATGACCGAAGACCAGTGGGATGAGGTATTAGATGTGAACCTGAAATCGATATTTAATGTAACCAAAGCTGCATCGCGCGTGATGATGAAAGCCCGTCAGGGTGTTTTTATTAACATGAGCTCGGTAGTAGGTGTGCAGGGCAACGCCGGTCAGGCTAATTACGCTGCTTCAAAGGCGGGCATTATAGGTTTCTCAAAATCGGTAGCCAAAGAGTTAGGTTCGCGTAACATCCGCACCAACGTGGTAGCACCGGGTTTTATTAAAACCGAAATGACCGAAGTGCTGGACCCTAAAGTGGTAGAAGGCTGGACCCAAAACATACCGCTTAAACGTGCCGGCGAAACCCAGGACGTAGCCAATGCCTGCGTTTTCCTGGCGTCAGATTTAAGCGCTTACATTACCGGTCAGGTTATCGCTGTTGACGGCGGTATGTTGTAAGGTTTTTATTTGATGGTTCATTAATGGTAGTATATGGTAGTTGTTTAATCGCTGTAACCCGTCATCAATGAACCATCAATCTTTAATTAGCCATACCATTTTACAAATGGCTACCGAGCGTGGCGCCGACAAAACCATCTGTCCGTCTGAGGTGGCCAGGGCGCTTTTTCCGGCTAACTGGCGTGAGCACATGGATGAGGTAAGGCAGAGTGCAGTCGAGTTGCAGCGTGCCCGGCAGGTAAGCATTACTCAAAAAGGTGAGCCTGTTGATACCGAAAATATAAAAGGGCCAATCCGCATCAAAATTGTAACTACTTCATAACGGGTGGTTAATGGTTCATAGTTTTATTAAATAAAAAGTTATTTTAGCCTGTAATGGGTTGCTATGTGCTTTTATTTGTAAACCATCACCTGGTGCTGAATTCTATAACCAATTATTCTTTTTTGCTTTTTTCTGTAACCTGGGGGCAGGTATCAGGCTGGTGGACACCGGTTTGCTTGCTGGTAGGTGTTTTATACACCTGGTTGATGTACCGGCAGCCAGCTACCCTGTCCAACACGGTTCGTTATACACTGGCGGCGTTGCGTGCCATAGCGGTGTTTCTTATAGCTTTTTTGCTGGTATCGCCGCTCATCAAAACGGTTACTTACCAGCCACAAAAGCCTCTGGTGCTTATTGCACAAGATAATTCTTCTTCCATCACCACCTTTAAACCCAAAGCTTTTAATATTGCTCAGTTTAATAAACAGCTGGCAGCTTTAAAAGGGTTATTAGGGAACGATTATGATGTACGCGAATTTAATTTTGACCGCGAGCTGCACACAGGGTTAAGCGCTGCTTATCTTGGTAAGCAAACTAACCTGGCGGCGGCCATTAAGCAGCTTAATGAGCAATTTGTTAATCAAAACATTGGCGCGTTGATATTGCCTACGGATGGTTTATACAACCAGGGAGCTGATCCGCAATATGAAGCCCGTAATCTTAAAACCAGTATTTATCCCATTGCTTTGGGCGATACCGTACCACGCAGGGATTTGTTGATTGGCAACGTTAATTACAACAAAACAGCGTTTTTAGGAAACGACTTTATAATTGAGGTATTGGTTGAGGCTTACCAAAGCCAGGGCGAAAATATGCGGCTTACTGTAACCGAAGGTGGACGAGTATTGCATACCCAAATTGTTGCCATAAACAGTCCGTCGTTTCGCAAAACGGTTAGCGTAAAAATTAATGCCGATCGTAAAGGCGTTCATCAATACCAAATTAAACTGGCGCCGGTAAGTAACGAGTTATCGGTGCAAAACAACGAAGAAACAGTTTACATTGAGGTGTTGGATGCCAGGCAAAAGGTGCTGTTGGTGTACAACAGTCCGCACCCGGATGTAAGTGTAATTAAGCAACTGGTAGAGCATAATAAAAACTACGAGTTGAAGGCCGTACAGACTAACAACATTAACACTGTAAAACTTAGTGATTACGGGTTAATTATTTTATATCAGTTAACCACTGGCGATAACCTGGCTTTAAAAAGCTTTGCGGCTCAAAGCAAGGTGCCGCTATGGTACATAACCGGTGCCCAAAGCAACCTTAGCGATTTTAACGAGGAGCAGAGCACTATCCGTATTATTGCAGGCCGTACCGATGTGCAGGAAGAATTTGCTGTGCCTGTGCCCGGTTTTTCATTATTTACATTATCTGATTCTACACTAAATAAACTTAATAAGCTGCCGCCGTTGCTGGCGCCGTTTGGTAATTACGGGTCGGCTGCCGGGGCATCGGTGTTGCTAAAGCAAAAGATAGGCAGTGTAAGTACCACCTACCCCTTACTGGCATTTCAGGAAGCTGATGGCAGGCGCACCGCTGCACTTACAGGAGAAGGTTTGTGGCGCTGGAATTTGGCCGAGTACGAGGCATACGGCAATCACAGTGCTTTAGAAGAACTTTTTGGCCAAAGTATACAATACCTTACCGCCAACGCCAACAGGCAGCGCTTTAGGGTGTACCCTGCCAAAAACGTTTTTGATGAGGGAGAGAACATCCTGCTCAATGCCGAACTTTACAATGATGCCCTGCAGCTTATTAACACGCCCGATGTTAACGTTACGCTAAAAAATGCTGTTAATAACAAAAGCTACAGCTTTTTATTTAGCCGTGCTGGGCAAAGTTATCAGCTTAATGCCGGCGCATTACCTGCCGGTACTTACACTTATTCATCAGCAAGTAAGTTAGGCCGCCAAACTTTTAATGCTAAAGGCCAGTTCACGGTAAAGGCTTTAAATTTAGAGAGCAGGCAAAGCGCTGCTAATCATCAGTTATTATATAGCCTGGCCCGGCAGTTGGGCGGACAAGTGCTGCAGCCCTCGCAAATGAGACAGCTGGCCGATCTGATTCGCAAAAATGATAATATCAAAACCGTGGTTTATGATGACCAGCAGTATACCGACCTGGTAGACAGTAAGTGGGTTTTTGTGCTGATACTGGCTTTGTTAAGCACCGAATGGTTTTTGCGCAAGCGCGAAGGGGAGGTGTAATGTTCAGTATCTTAAACATCATCGAACTTTTGGGCACTATTGCTTTTGCTATTTCGGGAGCATTTTCGGCCATGCAAAAGCGTTTGGATGCGTTTGGGGTGCTGGTAATTGCATTTATTACGTCTATAGGCGGCGGCACCATCCGCGATGTGCTGATTGGTTACACGCCGGTGAGCTGGATGCGTAACCTGCATGGGCCAATTGTTATTACTCTCACTGTTATTGCAGCTATTCTTTTTAAAAAGTATATCAAAAGCTTTAAGGTAACCTTGTTTTTGTTTGATGCGTTGGGTTTGGGCTTGTTTACACTTATTGGTTTACAAAAAGGGCTTGATGCTGGCTTAAGGCCGGTAATATGCATTATTTTAGGAACCATTACCGGCAGTTTTGGCGGTGTACTGCGCGATATCTTGCTCAATAACATTCCGCTCATATTTCGTAAAGAGATATATGCAACCGCCTGCCTGATTGGTGGGTCGGCTTATTTTATTTTGTTGCCGTTCACGGATGCTAACTGGGCAAAAATTGTGGCTATATCATTGATTTGCGGCCTCCGCATTTTGGCAGTGAGATATGATTTGAGGTTGCCGGTATTGTAATAGTTAAAACAATTAGCCGTTTTGGAGTTTAATGATGATAAAAAAAACTTAAGTTTTAGAAATCATTGTTAAAAAAATTTCCTTCTGTATAAAAAGTCATATCAAATTAAGCTTTAAATCGTATAATGGCTAAATTTTTAGCCTTGCTACTAATCGTATCGTGGATATTTCAAGTTTTTATTTTTGCTAAGTCTCTAATTAATTTAAATGGAACAAAATACAACCCCTGCTGAACCAACCCCTGAGTCGCCTGCGGTAAAATTGATTGAACAAGAAGAGGAAGTTTTTCAGCACGTTAATAACCCGGTAGCCAACTTAAAGCCTATCGTAAAAAAATACCTTGCATCGCCCAATCATGTGGAGCAAAAAGGTAATAAGTTTTTAATTTCTGATGGCGAAGCTACTGTTGAGGTCATTGTGATTACCGACGAAATTATCCGGGTTAGAATGGCACCCCACAGTGTTTTTCTGGAAGATTTTTCGTACGCTGTGCCTAAACTGCAAGCTAAGGTGTCAGTTTTTCACCTGCACGATGAGCCTGATGAGTACCGCATATCTACCAATACCGTTAACTGCCACATCAGTAAAAAAGATTTTCTAATTTCGTTTTCCGACAGCCAAAGCCACATCACCAGTAAAGATGCTGTGCCTATGCACTGGGAAGAGAACGTGCAGTTTGGCGGCTACTATGTGTTTGGTACCAAAGAGTGTCATCCCGAAGAGGCATTTTACGGTCTCGGCGATAAGCCAACCGATCTTAACCTGCGTGGCAAACGCTTGGTAAACTGGAACACCGATGCTTACTCATTTGCCTGGAACCAAGATCCGATTTATCGCAGCATTCCGTTTTACATCAGCTTAAATGAGGGTATAGCGCACGGTATTTTCTTTGATAATACGTTTAAAGCACATTTTGATTTTGGTGCTGAAGACCGCAGTAAAACCAGTTTTTGGGCAGATGGCGGCGAGTTGCAATACTATTACATCCATGGTCCGCATATGATGGATGTGGTAAAGCGTTACCATTTGTTAACAGGTACGCACCCCATGCCACCACTTTGGGCATTGGGCTACCACCAGTGCCGCTGGAGCTATTACCCGGAATCTAAAGTACGTAAAGTAGCTACCGGTTTCCGCGAAAATAAAATTCCGTGCGACGGTATCTATCTGGACATTGATTATATGGACGGTTATCGCTGTTTTACTTGGAATCGCAAATATTTCCCTGATCCTAAAAAAATGATTAAGGAACTGGCGGCTGATGGTTTTAAAACGGTAGTTATTATTGATCCTGGTATCCGTGTGGACGATAACTATTCCGTTTTTCGTGAGGGTAAGGCTAAGCGATATTTCTGTCGGCGCAGTGATGATTATTTTATGGAGGGGCATGTATGGCCAGGCCGTTGCCAGTTTCCGGATTTTACCAATCCCGAAGTGCGCGAATGGTGGGGGACCCTGTTTGACGAATTAGTGCAAATGGGTGTAGCCGGCGTTTGGAATGATATGAACGAGCCGGCTGTGTTTGGTTCGGGTACATTCCCGGATGATGTGAGGCACCAGTTTGACGGTTACCGTGGCTCGCACCGCAAGGCGCATAACGTATACGGCATGCAAATGGTACGTGCCACCTACGAGGGAATGCGTAAGCTGATGAAAAACAAAAGGCCGTTTACCATCACCCGTGCGGGCTATTCTGGCGTACAGCGTTTTACCTCGGTATGGACGGGTGACAATGTAGCCTCATGGGAGCATTTGCGTTTAGGTAACGTACAATGCCAAAGATTATCAATGTCGGGTATTCCGTTTTGTGGTACTGATATCGGCGGTTTTAGCGGCGAGCCTGACGGCGAATTGTTTACCCGCTGGATACAGATGGGAACTTTCTCTCCATTTATGCGCGCCCACTCTGCCGGTGATACCAAAGAGCGTGAGCCCTGGAGCTTTGGCGAACCGTACACTGCCATCAACCGTAAATTTATAGAGTTACGTTATAAATTACTGCCTTACTTATATTCTACATTTTGGGAGCATCATCGTTACGGGTTTCCGATACTGCGTCCGGTGGTAATGCAGGAGCAGGGCGAAATTAACAATCAGGCCCGCCAGGACGAATTTACCTACGGTGATAAAATTTTGGTTTGCCCGGTAATGGAGCCTAACCAGCGCAGCCGCCGCGTGTACTTGCCTAAGGGCCGCTGGTTTAATTACTGGGACAATACCGAGGCAGAAGGCGGTAAAGAAGTAGAGGTAGCTACGCCGCTCGAAACTATTCCAATTTTCATTAAAGCCGGTTCGATAATACCCGAATACCCGGTTATGCAGTACGTGGGCGAAAAGGAAATAGAGGAGGTTAAGCTCAAAGTATATTACAGCGAAACCGAAGCTAACTCTTTCTTTTTTGAAGACTACGGCGAAACCTTTGCTTACGAGCAGGACATATATTCAGAAAAGAAATTTGTGGTAAGCGGTAAGCCAACGTCCATGACTATACAACAAACCATGGAAGGCCTGTATACACCGCGTTATGAGAAATACCATTTTGCGGTGGCGGGTTTACCCTTTAAGCCATCAAAAATTATAGCCGATGGTAAAGAGGTTGCAGACTTTACGTTTAATGAGCAAAAAGTGCTCGACTTTAAGTTTACCAAAAACTTTAAGCAGATCGAAGTTTTATAACGTCGCCTTAATAGTCAAAAAGAAAAAGGTGCCCGAGTTAATCAGGCACCTTTTTCTGTTAGGTTAATTTGTTAAATGCAGTTAATATAGATACACGGCTAAGTAAAGCGGTGTTTTTAATTTTTATAAACGTCCTTAATCCACTATTTATAGGTGTCTTTTTTTACTTTTGGTGTAACCGGGCACTTTGCTGTCGCGTCATACATAAAAATTCAGATCATGAAAAAGCACCTTTACTTTTTGCCCATCCTGTTACTATTAATAGGCGTAATTACATTGCCAGCATGTCATATAGGGTGCATTAAAGGCTCAGGGAAAAAAGTGAACGAAAGTAGAATGGTGGGCTCGTTCTCTAAATTAGATATTTCGGGCGAGTTTAAGATAAACCTGAAGCAGGATAGCGGTCATGCGGTAACTGTTATGGCAGATGATAACCTGATGAAATATATCAAAACAGAAGTGAGCGGAGATAAGCTGCGCGTTTTTACCCGGAAAAATTTTTGTAGCGAAAATGTTATTACAGTTACTATTCCTGTAAAGCAGCTAAGTGAGATCAAAGGATCGGGCGCAGTAACACTAACATCTGATGGTCGTATCAATACGCAAAATTTTAAAATGGAACTTTCGGGTGTTAGCAAAGTAGATATGGACTTAAGCGCCGCCGACGTGCAAACCAAAGTTAGTGGTGCAGCCGAGATATCTTTGAAAGGGCAGGCCGCCTCACACAAAGTGGAAGTTGCGGGTATCAGCAAATTGCATGCTTTCGATTTTGTTGTTGGCAATTATAACATTCAAACCTCAGGCTCGGGTAATTGCGAAATCAACGTGCTTAAAACATTAATTGTACATACCAGCGGCGCTGCCGACATTAAATATAAAGGCAATCCATCCAGTATTGAGTCTGAGAAATCCGGAGCTTCTAAACTCGTTAAAGTACAATAATAGGCCAAACTACATTGGCGGTGTTGGCGGCAATGGGTTGGGGATAGGATTAGGCCGGCTGTTGGGTACCGGCGATGGAGTAAGTTTGGCCTGAGGCGAAGTCCCGGTCGAGTCGTTGTTGGCTGTATTGGTAGGTACCGCGCTATTTTTTGAAAGTGTTACTTTACGTTTTGTTTTACAACCAGTACCGGCTAAAATAAAAAATGCTGCTACAGTGCAGGCGCTTAAGGCAATCTTCTTCATATCAGGTGTATTGGTGTTTAACGTTTAACGTCGCGTTTGGTTTAAGCTCTTATATAGCGGTATAAAAAACGAATACCGTCGCCAGTTTTATGGTCGAGTCTTTTGGTATGCTGTCACTAATCACCATAAACGCGGTTGTTGTAATAGTATAATCGTTCTTTGTTTTTGCATGATTGCCGAGAGGCTTAATTACAGTATATAGTGTAGCTAAGCAACTGATGATTAAGTAGCTGAAATAAAAAATTAATTACTTACCTTTGCGCTCCAAATCCGGCGTTGGTTGCTTTGAGCAGCCGCTGGTGATAAACTACATTACAAGGTATAAATTATGAATATATCACAGGAAAAGCAAGATAACCTGAATGCGGTTATCAAAATCAACATCAACGCTGAAGATTATCAGGCACGTGTAGATAAAGCAATTAAAGATCAGGCTAAAAAAGCACAGATACCGGGTTTTCGTAAAGGTATGGTACCTGCTTCGCATATTAAGCGCATGTACGGTAAAAGCATACTGGTTGATGAGATTAACAACCTGTTATCAGATACCCTGAACAACTACTTAAGCGAGCAGCAATTAGAAGTATTAGGTCAGCCGCTGCCAAAGGTGGATGACAGCAAAGAATATAACTGGGATTTTGCCGATAACTTTGAGTTTAACTACGAAGTTGGTTTGGCACCAGAATTTAATGTTGACATTACCTCTGCCGATCAGTTAACCAACTATAAAATTAAAGTAGATGACGAAACGTTAGCGTCACGCATCAGTAACCTGCGCCGTAGCTATGGTAAGATGACAAACCCTGACGTATCGGCAGATAATGACGTGCTTTATGCCGAATTAAAACAACTTTCGCCGGATGGTTCTGTTTTTGAAGGTGGTATCAGCAATACAGCTTCTGTACGTTTAGATCAAATCCAGGACGAAGCCATCAAAAATTCTTTGATTGGTTTGAAAAAAGATGATGTTGTTGAATTTGATATCCAGAAGGCATTTAACAACGAGCCTGCTCGTATTGCTGCTTTACTGAAAATAGACGAAGCTGCTGCTGCTGATTTAAAATCAAATTTCCAGTTAACGGTTAAAAACGTTAACCGTTTAGAAGAATCAGATTTGGATCAGGCGTTCTTTGACAAAATTTTTGGTGAGGGTGTGGTAACTACCGAAGAGGAGTTCCGTACTAAAATTACTGAAGAACTGGAAAACATGATGGTACAGGATGCAGACAACAAACTGCAAAGCGAAATGTACAATTATGTGCTTAACAAAGTTAACTTTGAATTGCCCGACGAGTTTTTGAAACGCTGGTTAAAAGCCACTAATGAGAAACTGAGTGACGAGGAGTTACATGGTGGTTATGATGATTTTGCTAAAAACCTCAAATGGACTTTAATTGGCAATAAGATCATGCGCGATAACAACATCCAAGTTCAGTACGAAGAGGTTTTAGATTTAGCTAAACAGCGTATTGATGCCCAGTTCAGAATGTATAGCCCTCAGCCAATCAGCGAGGAGCAACTTAGCCAGTATGCTGTACAGTTTTTGCAGGATAAAGAAAATGCTAACCGTATTTTCGAAGAAGCAAAATCGCTAAAAGTGTTCGAATTTTTAAAAGGAGTATTTTCCCTGAATGAGCAGGAGATTGCTTACGATGAGTTTAGCAAATTAGCGCAAGCTTAATTATAGCTTAAAATCTACATTAAACAAAAAGCAACCTCATGAGTAGGTTGCTTTTTGTTTTTATAAAAAACTTAGTTAAATCGGGTTTGTTAGAGCTTACAATTTTACGAAGCTGATACGGTAAGTAAGGGGTGGCTTATTTTAAGGTGATAATTTTATATTTTGCCACACTGATGTGTAAGTGCACTTAAAAACTAAATTTACCGTGTGCGCCGGAAGCGCACCATATTTTAAATATCTTAACACAAAATGAATAACATCGATAAAAACGAATTTCGTAAGTACGCGGTGAAACATCACCGAATTAACGGTTTAACCGTTGATAAATTTATATCAAGCGTTGAGCACAAAATGATGCCTCAGGGTATTGCTTATCCCGTAGGCATGACTCCTTATATTATTGAGGAGCGCCAATTAAACGTGGCCCAAATGGACGTGTTTTCACGTTTGATGATGGACCGTATCATTTTCCTGGGCGACGCTATCTATGAAAATATCGCCAACATTATTCAGGCGCAGTTATTATTCCTGCAGTCTGCCGATGCTAAGCGCGATATTCAAATTTATATTAATTCGCCAGGTGGTTCTGTTTATGCCGGTTTAGGTATATATGATACCATGCAGTTTGTAACTAATGATGTAGCCACCATTTGTACCGGTATGGCGGCTTCTATGGCTGCTGTATTATTGTGTGCCGGTGCCGATGGCAAACGTGCTGCTTTGCCTCACTCAAGGGTTATGATTCACCAGCCGTTGGGCGGAGCGCAAGGTCAGGCATCTGATATTGAGATTACAGCCCGTGAAATTCAAAAACTTAAAAAAGAATTGTACGAAATCATATCAAAACACAGTGGTACTTCGTATGAAAAGGTTTGGGAAGCATCAGACCGTGACCATTGGATGATTGCCGAAGAAGCTAAAGAGTTTGGCATGGTTGATGAGGTATTAGGCCGCAGCAACGACAAGAAATAATTTATTTTGCCGCTACGATACTGATTTATTTTTAGTTAACACTTAAATAAATCAGTATTTATTATTTTTGATAATCAAATCTAGATCAGATGAATAAAAATAGCAAGGAGATCAGGTGTTCATTTTGTGGGGCCGGAAAACAGGATTCGCTGATGCTGATTGCCGGGCTTGATGCGCATATTTGTGATAAATGTGTAAATCAGGCTAACGAGATATTGGCAGAAGAACTGAAGGTTCGGAAAGTAAAATCCTCCCCATCAGCTCCTTCTATATTAAAGCCATCTGAAATAAAAACTCATTTGGACCAGTATGTTATTGGCCAGGATGATGCTAAAAAGGTGTTGGCTGTAGCGGTATACAATCACTATAAACGCCTTAACCAGCGAGTAGAAAAAGATGAGGTAGAGATCGAGAAATCGAACATCATGATGGTAGGTGAAACCGGTACCGGTAAAACCTTGCTTGCTAAAACTATAGCCAAAGTTTTAAATGTTCCGTTTTGTATATCTGATGCTACTGTACTTACCGAAGCAGGTTACGTTGGCGAAGATGTTGAGAGTATATTAACCCGTTTACTGCAGGCCGCAGATTATGACGTAGCTGCAGCAGAAAAAGGTATTGTGTATATTGATGAAGTAGATAAGATTGCCCGCAAGAGTGATAATGCTTCTATCACCCGCGACGTATCAGGCGAGGGTGTGCAACAGGCCCTGCTTAAAATATTAGAAGGTACGATGGTTAACGTACCCCCTCAAGGTGGACGTAAGCATCCCGACCAAAAAATGATTTCGGTAAACACGAGTAACATTCTCTTTATTTGTGGTGGTGCGTTTGATGGTATTGATAAAAAGATTGCCAGCCGCTTGCGTACGCAAACGGTAGGTTACAAATTAAAACGCGACGAGAATGAGGTTGATACCAAGAACCTGTACAAATACATTACGCCACAGGATTTAAAATCATTTGGTTTAATTCCCGAGCTCATTGGCCGTTTACCGGTATTAACTTACCTTAACCCGTTAGACCGTGAAGCCTTACGTAATATATTGGTAGAGCCTAAAAACTCATTGCTTAAACAGTACAAAAAGCTGTTTGATTACGAAGGTGTGAAGCTGGATTTTGATGATGATGTGCTTGATTTTATTGTTGATAAAGCAATGGAGTTTAAATTAGGTGCACGTGGTTTACGTTCTATTTGCGAAGCCATCATGATTGATGCGATGTTTGAGTTCCCGTCACAAAAAGATGTGAAACGCTTAACCGTTAATTTGGATTATGCGCGCGAAAAATTTGAAAAATCTGATTTGAAAAAATTAAAAGTAGCTTAGCACTAATCAGCGTTTAGCTGCTTATTTTTATTACAAAATACAAGCCCTGGTGAAACGCCGGGGTTTGCTGTATAATAACTTTTCTCTTAAACTCCAGGGAGTTAAGTTTTAAAGCGTTGGAGAAGTAAAAAGCAAACAACAAGTCCTCCCTTTTGGGAAGGATTTAGGAGAGGCTATTATGAACGAAGAAAAAGAAATTAAAAAAGACCCAGCCATTGTAGAGCAGTCTAAAAAAGTGAAAGAAGTACAGTCTCCGGTAAAAAGTGGTTTAAAGTCTAAAGAGGCAATTGTTGCTAACTGGCTGCCCCGGTACACCGGCCGTCCGCTAACCGAGTTTGGCAGTTATATCATCCTTACTAATTTTTCAAAGTACTTATACCTGTTTTCTAAATGGCATAATGATGCGGCTATCATGGGCCTGGATAAACCTATGCAAAGTGTTACGGCCGACGGTATTACTATCATCAATTTTGGTATGGGTAGCCCAGTAGCTGCAACGGTGATGGATTTGCTGACGGCTATATCACCTAAAGCTGTTATATTTTTAGGTAAATGCGGTGGTTTAAAAAAGAAGAACGCTGTAGGCGACTTGATTTTGCCAATTGCCGCCATCAGAGGTGAAGGTACTTCTAATGATTATTTACCAGCCGAAGTTCCGGCATTGCCATCATTTGCGTTGCAAAAAGCAATCTCAACCACCATCCGTGATTTTGCGCGCGATTACTGGACCGGTACTTGTTATACCACAAACCGCCGCGTTTGGGAGCATGATAAGGAGTTTAAAAAATACTTGAAAAGCCTGCGTGCAATGGCAGTAGATATGGAAACGGCTACCATTTTTACTACAGGTTTTGCCAACAAAATTCCGACCGGCGCTTTGTTACTGGTATCAGATCAGCCGATGATTCCGGAAGGTGTAAAAACGGCCGAAAGTGATTCTAAGGTAACTGAACAGTATGTAGAAACACATCTAAAGGTTGGTATCGAATCGTTAAAGCAGTTAATTAATAATGGCTTTACGGTTAAGCACCTTAAATTTTAGGGGAGAGTTCTAAGTCGAAATTGATAAGGAATGTAGGTGTAAGAATTTGCGTTCTAATGTTATTTATTGATGACCACAACTTTGACAAGTCTGAATTAACAACCATCATGATGACATTTATTGTCAAAAGCATAATTTGTGCTGGTGTGCAGCTCAAGTTTTATTATTTTTGATCTTATGCTTGCCCTTACCAACCATACACTCGAAAAGTTAGAGAACCTGCTTAAGAGTTCGGGTTATAAAGTGCGCTACGAAAAAGGGAATTTTAAAACGGCAGCCTGCCTGCTGCAAAACAGCCGCATGGTTGTAGTAAACAAGTTTTCAAACCTCGAAAGTAAAATACACTCGGTGGTAGAGTTAGTGCGGCAACTTGAAATTGATATCAATCAGCTTGATGATAAACAGCTGGCATTTTTTCACCAAGTTAAACAAATCGAACTGCAGCTGTGACCATAACATTTTTAGGAACCGGAACTTCGCAGGGTGTGCCTGTTATTGGTTGCGATTGCGATATTTGTACATCTGCAGATAAGCATGATAAACGCCTGCGTACCTCCATTTTGGTAGAAGCGCAGGGTAAAATTATTGTGATTGATACAGGGCCCGATTTCAGATACCAGATGCTTCGTGTCGGAGTAAAGCATTTAGACGCCGTTATTTTTACCCACGAGCATAAAGATCACACCGCTGGGTTGGATGACATTCGTGCATTTAACTATCTGCAGCAGGAGCCTATGGACGTTTATGCAGTACCCCGTGTACAGGCATCACTAAAAAAGGAATTCTCGTACATTTTTGCCGAATTCCAATATCCTGGTATCCCTAAAATTAATCTGCATACCATAGGCAACGAGCCATTTAACGTTGGGCCGGTTAAATTTATACCCATAGAGGTTTTACATTACAAACTGCCGGTGTTAGGTTTCCGGATAGATGACTTTACTTACATCACCGATGCTAAGACCATCGCCGAGCCTGAAATTGAAAAAATAAAGGGCACAAAAGTGTTAGTGGTTAATGCTTTGCAAAAGCAACCGCATATGTCGCATTTTACATTTGACGAAGCTATTGCTTTTGCACAGCGTATAGGAGCCGAAACCACCTATTTTACTCATATCAGTCATCGTTTAGGCAAACATGCTGACGTTTCTTTGGAACTTCCCCAAGGCATTCAACTGGCCTATGATGGCTTGAAAATAGAATTATAAAGGGTATCGTTTTAAAGGTAACGTCACATCTTTATGATTTGTGTTTGTACTCATTGCCCTCATTGGTGAGTAAAGAATAATTTATACCTTGGGTATCTACTTTTATGAAAAACGCAGATGTACTGATTGTTGGCTCGGGTGCGGCCGGCTTAATGGCGGCTTATACTTTGGCTAAAGCCGGTAAAAAGGTAACCGTACTAGAAGCCTGTAACCGTACCGGAGGTCGCATTCGCACCATTGGCGACACCATGTTTTTCACTCACGCCGAGTTAGGTGCTGAGTTTGTGCACGGAAATCTGCCGGTAACTTTACAGCTATTGCGTGAAGCCGGTATAGCTTATCACCCGGCAGGCGGCGAGATGTGGCAGTATAAGGACGGTACTTTTGTAAAAGATGCCGCAATGATTGAAGGATGGGATATGTTGATGCAGAAGCTTAACGATTTGCAGGACGACACCACGCTTCAGGCGTTTTTGGATAAATACTTTGCGGAAGAAAAGTTTGATGCCTTAAGAGACTCCGTGATCCGTTATGCTGCAGGTTATGATACCAGCGACCCGGCGCGGGTAAGCGCCCTTGCCTTGCGCCGCGAATGGCAAAACGAAGATGAAGATGCGCAGTACCGCATTGAAGGCGGTTACTGTACCCTGATAAACTACTTAACCGAGGTTTGTAAGCAGCATGGCGGCACTATTTATCTAAATGCTCCGGTTACCCATATCTCCTGGCAACCTGCTGCCATTAAAGCAACCACCGCTGACGGTGAGATTTATGAGGCCCGGCAGGTCATATTAGCCATTCCGTTAGGCGTGTGGCAGGCACCGGCAATAGCAAAGGGACATATTGATTTTTCGCCTCCTATCAGCGAACAAACAACCGCATTAAAAAAGTTAGGCTTTGGTGCCATTATTAAAGTGCTGCTGCAGTTTGATGAGATGTTTTGGGAAAATGTTTCTGCTCAGCATCACGACACCTTAAAAGATATGGCGTTTCTATTTACTGATGAGGCAATACCTACCTGGTGGACACAGGCGCCCGGGCATCAACCTTTGCTAACCGGCTGGTTGGGTGGTGCAGCGGCAGCACAGCAGGCGCATACCCCTGCCGAAGATATTTTGCAGCAGTCATTGCAATCGTTGAGCCACGTATTCAATATCGATTCCGAGGTTTTAAAAGAAAAACTGATAGCTTGGCACGTGGCCAACTGGACAACCGACCCATACATTTGTGGTTCATATGCTTACGACACGGTTGATACCTCTACGGTATTAGCCCTGTTGAAACAACCCATTGCTGATACGATATATTTCGCGGGAGAATTTATGTATCAGGGACCAGCGATGGGCACCGTTGAGGCAGCACTAATTAGTGGCCGGGATACAGCTCAGAAATTGCTAAAGCTTTAGCTTAATGTAAGTAATACACTATTTGTCATCTTAAGGTCTGGCCCAGGCAACATTACGTTTACATAGCTTAGTAATAACATTTAAAGGTTTTAAAGTTTTATGATACGAGCTACATTTGCTTGTCTCTATCGTAACTTTCCTTTCTGATGTTTAACAAAATAACAATTTGTATAAGTTTAGTAGCTGTTGGTATAGTGCATACAACCCCAAATTATGCGCAGGAGATTAAGTCTCTGAGCATGAAAGAGGCTATACAATTGGGTGTTGATAATTATCCGGCCATACTGGCAAAAAAGAATCAACTTAACGCATCAAAAGCTTATTTAAAAGAAACAAGAACCGAGTATCTACCCGATTTAAACTTTTCGGCACAACAGGTTTACGGTACTATTAATGGGCAAAACGGCCCGCTCGTGGGTTACCGCGGACTGGCCGCATCCTCATCAGGTCCTGCGCTTAATCATCAAAGCTGGAATGCTGCTTTCGGGGCATTGTATCTCACCAATGTTAACTGGGATTTTTTTGCATTTGGTCGTGCCGTAGAGCGTATTAAAGTACAAAAGCAGGTAGTAAACCGTGATGAAGCTGACCTGGGCCAACAGCAATTTCAGCATAAAGTAAGAGTGGCCTCTGCTTATCTTAATGTGCTGGCAGCACAGCGCCTGGTAAAAGTACAAGAAGATAATTTGAACAGGACGTTAGAAGTAAGGCGTGTGGTGGTAGCCCGTGTAAAAAACGGATTAAACCCAGGTGTCGATTCTTCGTTTGCTAACACTGAAGTGTCTAATGCACGCATACAGTTAACTAATGCCCAGCAAAACGAGCAGGATCAGGTTAACCAGTTGTCACAATATTTGGGGTACGATTCCCCCCCAAAAGATTTTGCGCTCGATAGTACCTTTGTAGTTCGTAACCCTGCTATGCCCGATCCGCCGGCTACCGTAGGGCAGGAGCAGCATCCGGTACTTCAATTTTATAAAAACCGGATACAGGTAAGTGACGAGCAGGCACGCTACCAGCGTACCTTTGCTTTACCGACGTTTTCGCTGGTCGGTACATTTCAGGGCAGAGGCTCAGGGTTTACTCTGGCACCGGCCATAAATACGCCTGTAGCTTATACCGGTAATTATGGCAGCGGTGTAGATCCTACACGGTTTAACTACGTCATTGGCGTTGCCACCGTATGGAATTTTACCAGCTTATTCCGTACCAAATACCAGGTACAATCGCAAAAGTTTATTTCTAAACAGTATCAGGATGAATATGATCTGGTAAACCAGCAACTGCGCAACCAGCAGGTACTGGCCGAAACCCGCATCAGTACGGCGCTCAAAAATTCAAAAGAGGCGCCCATTCAAATTAAATCAGCTAATGATGCTTACGTACAAAAAGTAACGCTTTATAAAAACGGCCTGGCCAGTATAGTTGATTTTACGCAAGCCCTATATGTTTTGTACCGGGCCGAAACCAACAACTACATTGCCTACAACAACGTTTGGCAGGCACTGCTATTTAAGGCTGCATCAACAGGTGATTTTGACCTGTTTATCAATAATTTTTAAGTTATTATTTAAGCTACCGCAACACAACATACATGGGACTCATTAGATTTGCACTTCGTAAACCCATCACCATCCTGGTTTTAGTAGCCGGATTGTTTTTCTTTGGTATCAACGCTATCCGCAGCATCAAAATAGATATTTTCCCCGACCTTAATTTACCGGTAATTTACGTTTCGCATCCATACGGTGGTTATACACCAACGCAAATGGAATCGTATTTTGGTAAGCAGTATGTTAACTTGCTGCTATACGTATCGGGCGTAAAAAGTATCGAAACGCGTAACATTCAAGGGTTAACCTTAATAAAGCTTTCTTTTTACGAGGGTACTAATATGGCGCAGGCTGCCGCCGAGGTGTCTGCCTATACTAATCGTGCTCAGGCTATCTTTCCGCCAGGTACGCAACCGCCTTTTATTTTACGGTTTGATGCCTCTACACTTCCGGTAGGGCAACTGGTGTTAACCAGCCCTAATCGCAGTAACAATGAGTTGCTGGATTTAGCCAACGTTTACGTACGTTCGTCTTTTACATCGGTGCCCGGCTTGGTATCGCCCGCACCTTTCGGCGGTAATACACGTACCGTAGTTATTAAGGTCGATCCATCGCTGTTGCGTTCACACAACCTTACGCCCGATCAGATTGTAACCGCCATTCGCGAAAACAACCTGAACTCGCCCGCAGGTAACGTTCGCATAGGCGACATTAACTATCTGACCCCGGCCAACACATCAATAAAAAAAGTACAGGACTTTGGCGATATTCCGTTATACCGTAACGGGATACAAACGGTGCTTTTACACGACGTGGCCACGGTTGAAGATGGAGCCGATATTACCAGTAGTTACGCCCTGGTTAACGGTAAGCGCTCTGTGTATCTACCCATTACCAAGTCGGCCGATGCCTCCACCTGGGAAGTGGTACAGAATCTAAAGAAAGCTATCCCCCGTTTTCAGGCATTATTGCCCGAAGATGTAAAGTTATCTTACGTGTTTGACCAGTCGACCTATGTAATTAACGCCGTAAAAAGCTTGGCCGAAGAGGGCGCTATCGGTGCGGTACTTACTGGCTTAATGGTGTTATTGTTTTTAGGCGACAGGCGCGGAGCGTTAATTGTGATTTTAACTATTCCAACTTCTATCGTGGCTGGTATCCTGTTTTTGTCATTGTTCCATCAAACCATCAACATCATGACCTTGAGCGGGCTATCCCTGGCCATTGGTATTTTGGTGGATGAGTCGACGGTGACGATTGAAAACATACACCAGCATTTTGCCATGGGCAAACCAAAAGCGTTAGCCATCTGGGATGCTTGTAAGGAGATTGCCTTTCCTAAATTGCTGATCTTGTTCTGTATCCTGGCGGTGTTTGCACCGGCCTTTACCATGAAGGGTATCCCCGGTGCGCTGTTTTTACCTTTAGCGTTGGCTATCGGGTTCTCCATGATTACGTCGTACTTTCTGGCGCAAACCTTTGTACCTATAATGGCCAACTGGCTGATGAAAAACGACCACGAGAATAAAGAATATTCTCGTGATGATGATAACCTGGACGCTAATAAAGAAGAAGCTGCCAAGCACGCACTTGAAGACCATGGGGCAGAAGAAACCAAATTTGACCGTTTCAGACATCGCTTTATGCGCTGGATGGACAACATGCTGCCTAAACGGCAATGGATTGTGAGCATATACGCAGTGGTAGCCGTTGGCCTGGCTGCATTACTGTTTTTAACTATAGGCCGGGATGTGCTGCCTAAAGTAAATTCGGGCACGTTTCAGGTAAGGCTGCGTTTGCCGGATGGTACCCGTTTAGAGCGTACAGAAGCGATGACCGTGCACGCGCTGCAGGTATTGGGCAATGTGGTAGGTAAAGATAAAATTGCGGTTACCTCATCTTTTGTAGGTACCCACCCTTCACAGTTTTCTACCAGTCCGATTTACTTATTTATGGCCGGCCCCCAGGAGGCAGTAATACAGGCAGCCATGACCGAAGATTATAAAGGTAACCTGGACGATTTAAAAGAGAGTTTCCGTAATGCCATTAAACGGGAAATGCCTAACGTAAAAGTATCCTACGAGCCTATTGAGCTTACTGATAAAATATTAAGCCAGGGCTCACCTACACCTATCGAGGTGGCTATAACCAGCAAAAACAAAAAGCAAAATGTAGTTTATGCTTATAAGATACTGGAAAAGCTTAAGCAAATTAAATACATACGCGATGCGCAGATTAGCCAATCCTTTAAGTATCCGGCTATCAATATTAATATTGACCGTACACGTGCCGCGCAATTAGGAGTAGGTGTGGGCGATATATCCCGCTCGCTAACAGCATCAACCTCGTCATCCCGATTTACTGAAAAAAATGTTTGGCTGGACGAAAAGGTAGGGTTAAGCTATAATGTACAGGTGCAGGTGCCCGAGTACCAGATGTCGAGCATGAACGACATTAAGGAAATACCCATTATGGCTAACCAACGCCGCCCGGTGTTAAGTGACGTAGCAGAAATTAAGCAAGATACTACTTACGGTGAAAATGATAACATTGGCGCTATACCTACCATTTCGGTAACAGCTAACCTGCACAAAACTGATTTAGGTACGGCTACTGATGATGTTAAAGAAGCCATTAAATCATTAGGCGAACTGCCGCGCGGACTCACTATTGAGCCACGCGGTTTAGGCCAAACCTTAGATGATACTTTAGGCAGCTTACAGAGCGGCCTATTGATTGCAATTATAGTGATCTTCTTGATGCTTACTGCCAACTTCCAATCGTTTAAGGTGTCTTTTGTGGTGCTCTCAACGGTTCCGGCTGTTATATTCGGATCTTTACTATTGGTTTGGGGTACCGGGGCAACACTAAACCTGCAATCATATATGGGAATGATTATGGCTGTTGGTGTAGCTATATCTAACTCGGTGTTGTTAATTACCAATGCCGAAGAATTACGGATGTATAACGGCGATGCCTTAAAGTCGGCACGTGAAGCTGTCGCTTTACGCCTGAGACCTATTTTGATGACCAGTTTGGCCATGATTGTAGGTATGGTGCCCATGGCATCAGGTTTAGGCGAAGGCGGTGATCAGACCTCTCCCTTAGGCCGAGCCGTGATTGGTGGATTGTTGTTTTCTACTTTTGCCTCGTTGCTTATTTTGCCTTTGGTTTTTGCCTGGGTACAAGGTAAAACCAGTACTGCATCAGTATCTCTAGATCCGGAAGATGAGGAAAGTAAACACTTTGTGCCATTACACCACCAGGAAAGTAAAGCGTAAATATGTGCTTATACAAGGCATTATAATACCTTGTACGTGCCAAATATAGTTATTGAAAAACCGCTACATTAAAAAGATGAAAAGTCTGAAAGGAAATATAAGTGCTGCTTTATCAGTTATTGGTTTAACCGGTTTGTTAAGTTTAAGTGCATGTCACTCCGATGATAAGGAAAAAGCCGAGCAGGAACGTTCACAAAAAGAGCAGGCAGATATAGAGGTGCCGCCTGTAGAAACCGTTTTGCTCGAAAAAGGAAAAATGGCATCGAACCTTCAGGTGCCCGGTGAGTTAGCGCCTTATCAGCAGGTGAGTCTTTACGCCAAGATAAACAGCTATGTTAAAAAGTATTTGGTTGACGTAGGATCGGAAGTACATAAGGGACAGCTATTGATTGTGCTGGAAGCGCCGGAAATTAATTCGCAGCTGGCATCAGCACGGGCACGTATAAAGCAGCAGGAAGCTTTATATTTGGCCAGCAAAGCTACTTATGACAGGCTATACAATACCAGCAAAACACCGGGCACCATTGCGCAAAATGACTTAGACCAGGCTGACGCCCGGCGCAAGGCTGACTATGCTAATATGGATGCTGCTAAAGCTGCCTACCAGGAAATATCGGCTAACTTACAGTACTTACAGATACGTGCACCTTTTGACGGTGTAGTAAGCGAGCGTAATGCCGGCCTGGGGGCCTATGTAGGTCCGGCAGGAGCGGGGTCTGCACTGCCGTTGTTTGTAGTACAACAGCAAAAGAAACTGCGTTTGGTAATTTCGGTACCCGAACTAAGTACAGGCTCTTTAAGCAACAGAGAGCAGGTAAGCTTTACGGTTAAAGCTTTACCCAACCAACAATTTACAGCGCATGTTAAACGTATGGCAGGTGCACTGGACAGCCGCCTGCGATCTGAGCGCCTGGAGATGGATGTAGAAAACCCTAAAAAGATATTACTTCCGGGAATGTATGCGGAAGTAAGCGTACCTACCAAATCGCACGACAGCACCTTTGTAGTGCCTAAATCAGCATTGGTGCAATCAACCGAAAAAGTATTTGTAGTGCGGGTGACTGATCAGCACCGGGCGCAATGGATAGACGTCCAGAAAGGATTGCAGAATAAAGATGCCGTTGAAGTATATAGTAAAGATCTAAAGCCCGGCTATAAGCTGGTTAAAACGGCTACTGATGAAATACGTGATGGGCAGCCGGTAAAAGATAAGCCAGCTAAGAAGGATGAAAAAACAGAGGGTGAGTAGTATTGCCAGAAAACTTTGAAGGCTTTATAAACCGAAAGAAGCAATCTGCATCCAGATCGCCTCTTTCGGTTTATAACAATTTATTTAACCCATCTAAAAAAGTACGGGCCTCTATGGTGCCAATGATGTTGCCGTTCATGTAAATGCTGATCGCACTTTTAGTTTTGCTGATTTGCAATTTGCCTTTAATCAGCCGGTCATCACCGCCATAAACAAAATCTAACAACGGGTTTATACCGTCTTTGCGGCAGATCAGCTCTTTACCTAACTGTTTTACAATGATGCGTACACGACTGGGTTTCTCCTTTTCAGGCTCAATCTTAAGTATGTAATCGTGTAGTAACCTGAATTCCATATTTCTTGTTGCTTTATTAATTCTGACCAGCCAGCAGGTATAACACTGCCATACGCACAGCTACACCATTTTCAACTTGGTCTAATATGATAGATTGTTTGCTGTCGGCTACGTCGCTGGTAATCTCTACACCGCGATTAATGGGCCCCGGGTGCATAATCACAATTTCTTTATCTAAGCCATCCAGTATCTGTTTGTTCAGGCCATAAAGCATGCTGTATTCACGCAGAGACGGGAAGTATTTAATATCCTGACGCTCTAACTGAATACGCAGCATATTGGCCACATCGCACCAGTTTAAAGCTTTAATCAGGTCGTGCTCAACTTTAACACCTAATGAGCCAATGTATTTAGGAATTAAAGTAGTTGGGCCGCAAACCATCACTTCAGCACCTAATTGTTTAAGGCATAGAATATTTGATAAGGCCACACGCGAGTGCAGCACATCGCCTACAATAACCACCTTTTTACCAGCAACATCACCTAATTTTTCGCGGATAGAAAAGGCGTCAAGCAGGGCTTGGGTGGGATGCTCGTGGGCACCATCGCCGGCATTTACAATTTGAGCCTTTACATGCTTTGATAAAAACACACCGGCACCGGCATAGGGGTGACGCATTACCACCATGTCCACCTTCATGGCCAGGATATTGTTCACGGTGTCTATCAGCGTTTCGCCTTTGCTTACTGATGACGATGAGGCTGCAAAATTGATGGTATCTGCCGAGAGGCGGCGTTCGGCCAGCTCAAATGATAAACGGGTACGGGTTGAGTTTTCAAAAAAGATATTAGCAATGGTTACATCGCGCAGAGACGGCACCTTTTTAATAGGCCGGTTAATCACGGCTTTAAAAGTATCGGCCGTTTCCAGTATCAGCTCAATATCTGTGTGGTTTAAATCTTTTATTCCAAGTAAATGTCGTGTGCTCAGCCCGGCCATGTATCTATCAGGTTTCGAAATTTTAATTTTTTACGTTATAGCAGCAGGTAATTATTTGCTTTCGGATACCAGTACTACTTTATCTTCTCCGTCGGTTTCTTTCCAGCTTACCACTACTTTTTGCGAGGCAATCGAGTCAACCTCAATACCGGTATAGTCGGCCATCACCGGTATATGGCGTGAGTAACGCCGGTCGACAAGCGTCAGCAACTCAACCTTACTCGGCCGGCCAAAGGCCAGCATGGCATCCATGGCGGCGCGTATGGTTCGGCCTGTCCAAAGCACGTCGTCCATCAGGATAACGTTTTTGCCTTCAATAATAAAGTCGATACGGGTTTGATTGGGTAGGAGCGGAGCCTCGCGGCGACGAAAGTCATCACGATAAAAGGTGATATCCAGGTCGCCTTGCAATACTGGCTTGCCCAGTATTTTGCCCAATTCTTCGGCTACACGCTTGGCCAGGTAAATACCCCGTGGTTGTATACCAATTATTATAGCGTTCGAAAAGTCGTTGTGATTTTCAATCAACTGTCGGCAAAGGCGCTGAATGGTAATCTGGAACTTTTGCCCATCGAGCAACGTCAGGTTTTGCATCGTTTCAGTAGGTTTGGGCAAAGGTAAAAAAAGTTTGCTATGTTTTGGTTAAGAGCTGTGGTTTGATTTGGTGTTGCTCTTTAGTTGTGAGCTGTTACTTAGTTTAGTGCTTTGTGAGGATAGGTGGCTTTAACATGGCCTGTGGAAGTACTTTCTATTTACTCACATTGATTTAGTGCTATTACTTAGTTCAGTGTTTTGTGAGGACAGGTAAAGTAATTTTACCACAGCCTGTGGTTGTCACTTTCTTTTTTCCTCAAAAAGAAAGTAACCAAAGAAAAACTCCCGGCTGCACCCTGTGCTGTAAATGGTAGTGCTTTTATTCAAGCTTGTGGTTGCCGCACAGGCTGATGCCGGTTTTTAAGTTGAACTTCCGTCAGTACTTTTGTTTAAGTGAAGATGTTGTTCAGCTTTTTACTCTTTCTTAAATCAGTAATTTGAGCTTGGTTTTACGTTCGTCTTATATAGCACAAGCTTACCACCTTCTTTTTTCGCGGCATCAGGGCTGTTGCGGGTAGCACTGACTGGAGTAAAAGCACTGCACAAAATAGCAACAGAACGTGGCCGTAAGTTTTTTCTTTGGTACCTTTCTTTTTTGTATAAAAAAGAAAGTACATCCACAGGCCGTGGTAAAATTACTTTACCTGTCCTCACAAGGCACTACATAGAGTAACAACAGCACTGAATTAACTAACATCACCGAATTAAGGAGAGAAAAAACAAAGTTGCATCATTGGTGGTCATAAAATCACCCAGAATATCGCAGTAAGAGAATTCATTAAGTATTGACAAATAACCCAAAAACAGCAGAAAAAAACTTCAATAAAAAAGCTCCGGTCAAAATGACCGGAGCTTTATAAAAGGGGATTTATTTAATAACTTATTTTGAATCCTCGTTGTTAGAGCTGTTACGTGCTTTGTTTTCAGCACCTTCCATTTGCTCTTTCAATTGAGCCAGAACGCTTAAGTCGCCCAGGGTTGATTTCTCAACAGACTCTTTTACTTTTTTAACCGCATTGTTAGCAGCTTTCGCTTCTTTTTTACGGTTTTCAAAGTCAGTTACTCTTGCTTCAGCGCGTTGGTCTTCCCAAATACGTGAGTGAGAGATAACAATACGTTTGTTGTCTTTACCAAACTCAATGATTTTGAATTCAGCAGTATCTTCAGCTTTTAAAGATTTACCGTCTTCTTTTACCAAGTGTTTGGTTGGCGCAAAGCCTTCAACACCGTAAGGTAAAGCTACAACCGCACCTTTGTCAGTTACTTTCAACACAGTACCTTCATGGATCGAGTCAACAGTGAAGATGGTTTCGAAAGTATCCCAAGGGTTCTCTTCCAGTTGTTTGTGGCCTAAGCTCAGTTTGCGGTTCTCAATGTCCAACTCTAAAACAACCACGTCTAATTTCTCGCCTACTTTAGTAAACTCGTTAGGGTGATTAACTTTTTTAGACCAAGAAAGGTCAGAGATGTGAATTAAACCATCAATTCCGTCTTCCAGCTCAACAAACACACCAAAGTTGGTCATGTTTTTAACGGTGGCTACGTGCTGAGTACCAACAGCGTATTTCTCGCCAGCATTTTGCCATGGATCAGGCGTTAATTGTTTAATACCTAATGACATTTTGCGCTCTTCGCGGTCTAAAGTTAAAACTTGTGCTTCAACTTCGTCACCAACTTTCAGGAATTCCTGAGGGTTGCGCAGGTTTTGTGACCATGACATTTCTGATACGTGGATCAAGCCTTCAACACCAGGCGTGATTTCAAGGAATGCGCCATAATCAGCCACTGTAACAATTTTACCTTTAACTCTTGAACCAACCTGAATTGATTCGTCAAGGCTTTGCCAAGGGTGAGGAGTTAATTGTTTTAAGCCCAGAGCAATACGTTTTTTCTCGTCATCAAAGTCCAGAACAACCACGTTGATTTTCTGATCCAGTGCCAATACTTCACGCGGATGCTCGATACGGCCCCAAGAGATGTCAGTAATGTGCAGTAAGCCGTCAACACCACCCAAGTCGATGAATACACCGAAGTCAGTAATATTTTTAACGGTACCTTCCAATACCTGACCTTTTTCAAGGCGGGCAACAATTTCAATTTTTTGGTTTTCTAAGTCGTCCTCAATCAGCACTTTGTGCGATACCACTACGTTTTTAAACTCGTGGTTGATTTTAACAACTTTGAACTCCATAGTTTTACCTACGTACACATCGTAATCGCGGATAGGCTTGATATCGATTTGTGAACCAGGTAAGAAGGCTTCAACGCCCATTATATCTACAATCAAACCACCTTTGGTACGGCTTTTCACAAAACCGGTGATGATTTCATCGTTAGTTAATGCATCATTAATGCGCTCCCATGATTTTTGTGTTTTAGCACGTTTGCGAGAAAGAACTAACTGGCCGTTAGCATCTTCTTGCGACTCAACAAACACGTCAACAACATCACCGATTTTCAGATCAGGTGTATCACGGAATTCAGACAATGACACCATACCATCAGATTTAAAGCCGATGTTTAATACCACGTCTTTGTTATTGATGTTTACTACAGTACCGGTGATGATTTCACCTTGATTAATTGAATTGAATGTACCATCGTACATTTTTTCAAATTTCTCACGATCAGAGTCGCTGTAGTTACCAAATTTTTTCTCGTCAGCATCCCAGTCAAATTCGTCCTGGTTAGCTGCAATTTTAGATTTGATTTCATCAATAGAAATTGAATCAGCTTCTGACTCAATGTTTTCTCTCTCTTTACCAGCTCCAACTGTCTCCAGTTCAGCTTGTTTAGATTTTAATTCTTTTTCTGCTTCTTGTTTTTTTGCCATTAAATAAATTGTCTCCTTTTCCCAATTAATTGGGACTGCAAAGGTACAGATAAAATTCTTTTAAATAAAAGAAAAAAATAATGTTAAATGCTGATATTGAAGCGAATATTGATATGGTTTTAATGTGCAGATGTGCAAATATGCAGATGTGCACATTGAAACGATTCATTTAATTGATGTTTTTAATGTTGCCAGTTTAAATGAATTTAGAACAGATTGAGGTATTAATAATTAGGGATCGTTCAATTAATTATTTTTTTTCATTTGCACATCTGCACGTTTAAACCGCACTCACCGGCTCTATAAAAAGCTGCTTATAATGAGGATAGGCTTGCTGGATGGACGCCCGGATGTTTTCGATAGCTGTAATAATTTGCTGATTATCTGTATTTGCTTTAAAGTTTACTCTTAACACCAAAATCACTTCTTCCGGAGCCAGGAAGGTGGAAAGGTGATGTACTACTTTATTAACGGCAGCATGATTTTCGGCTAAGCCAATTACCTTTTTTAATTCGTCGGGCATGGGTGTTTCGCCCATTAACAGGCTGCGGCTTTCGCGCACTAATAGTATAGCCACCGCCGTAAGTAGTAAACCAATCATGATGGAGGCAATGCCATCGATGTATGGGTTATGCAACAACTGGCCAAGTAATATGCCTGTAAATGCAATAAGGATGCCGATCACATCGGCAGCATCTTCAAACAATACCACAAAAGTAGGCGGATCTTTACTTTCGCGCACGGCCTGCCAAAAAGGAGTGTCTCCGCGCTGACGGGTAAATTCTTTAAGTGCAGTGACGAATGAGATGCCATCAAATATTAAAGCAATACCTAACACGGCATAATTCCAAACCGGGTTAGTGACCTCTTCGGGATTGATTAAATGTTCAACTCCCTCGTAGATCGAAAAACCTCCACCCAGTGCAAAAAATAACAGCGACACTACAAACGACCAAAAATACAACTCACGGCCATAGCCAAAGGGCCGGTGTTCGTCGGCCGGCTTTTGGCTTTTTTTGATCCCTAACAGTAACAGTACTTCGTTGCTGGTATCTACCAGCGAATGTATACCTTCGGACACCATAGCCGAGCTACCTGTAAAAAGTGCTGCTGCCAGTTTAGTGATGGCAATTAAAAGATTAGCTCCAAGAGCGGTGTAAATGGGTGTTTTTGATGCCGACATACATCAAGTATTACAGCAGTAGGCGCAATTGGTTTGTAAAGCCCGAACCTCTTAATTAATTTTTATAGTAACAAGGTGTTTAGCATTAATAATGTAATAAAGGCGTTATATCTGTGTTATTTTGATAAATGAAGCTATGAAAGAGATATATTTGCGGCAAGTTATATTTTGAATAAGCGTATTGCAAAAATACTGACCTCATTATTGCTGCTGCTGACATTTGTTGCAGGGCAGGTGATTGTATTTGCGCACACGCACCAAACCGATGCTCAGTCGGCCAAGCATTATTCTCAAAAGCATCCATCTAAAACAACCGAAGATAAATGTCCTATTTGCGTTCAGCACGGGCATGTTCAGTTGTTTCTTCAACAACATCATTTTTATTTCTGGTCGGTAAGCAGTTCGTATGCTCCTATGGCCTGTGCTGTAATATATCAGAGTATTAAGGTGCTGCTGGCCGGTAATAGGGGGCCGCCAGCCTGTAATTTACTGTTTGCATAAGTAGTAGCACCAGCTATTGCTGTATTACTGTGTTCAATAAATTATAATTTAATTTACCCTATCATCATGAAAATGAAAGTATTAGGCAGTTTGTTGCTGCTTATGTTACCTGCATATATCTATGCGGCCGTTGCTGCATTTACCGGTAAAGTTACCGACTCCAAAACCAACGAGCCTATTATTGGCGCAACCATTACCCTGCCTCAGTTAAGAATTAGCACCAGTACAGATGCCAATGGGCAGTTTACTTTTAACACTTTGCCGGCTCGTGGCCGCTATGTAGTTGAGGTACGTTACATAGGCTACCAAACTATGGTTAAAACGGTAGATTTATCATCTCCTTCATCGCTTAGTTTTAGTTTAATACCCAGTATTGTAGAAGCCCGCGAGGTAGTGGTTACCGGTACACTGGTTACGGCTACCAGTAAATATAACAGCACATCGGCCAGCGTAGTGTCTAAAGAAGACTTACAAGGATCGTACACTAACCTGATCGACGCTTTGGCTAAGCAGGTACCTGGTGTAAGCCAAATTACTACCGGGCCGGGCATCTCTAAACCGGTGATCAGAGGATTGGGCTATAACCGTGTGGTAACCCTGAGCGATGGGGTAAAACAACAAGGCCAGCAGTGGGGCGATGAACACGGTATAGAGCTTGATCAGTACCAGGCAGACCGGGTAGAGGTGCTGCGCGGAGCAGCTTCTTTGCAGTATGGATCGGATGCTATTGGCGGTGTAATTAACCTGGTTGAACCTTTGGCACCTGCGCCTGGCAAAATAAAAGGTGAGTTATTATCTAACTATTCTACCAATAATGGTTTAACAGGCTCGTCGGTTATGTTAACCGGTAATGAAAATGGTTTTGTTTGGCGCGGCAGAAGCTCTTACCAAAGTGCTTACTCTTTTAAAACACCAAGTGGTTATTTCCCTAATAGCGGGTTTAATAATACCAACTTAAGCGGTATGGTAGGCTTAAATAAAAGCTGGGGTTATTCGCATTTAAATGTATCATACTACAAAAATAATATCGGCTTTTTTGACCCCGAAACACCAGAAGACTTATACACTAACGAGCATTCAAGAACGCTCGATTACCCAAGACAAGATATCCGCCATTATAAAATAGCCCTGAACAATAATTTTGTTTTAGGCGAAGGCTCGCTGAAATTAGATTTAGGCTATCAAAAAAATCAACGCCGCGAGCTGGAAGATAGTGCTGTACCGTCTTTATTTTTCGACCTAAATACTTACTCGTTAGATGCTAAATATTCTTTACCTGCTAAAAACGGCTGGGAGCCGGTTATTGGTTTAAGCGGAAGCATTGGGCATAGTGTAAATAAAGCCGAAGAAAAATTAATACCTGAGTACAATGCTTACGCAACCGGTGTATTTGCTTTCGTGAAAAAAACTTACGGTGCCAACAGTGTAAGCGCCGGGTTGCGGTATGATTATATTCAGAACAAAGGCAAGCAATTGATTGAAGATGGCGAGCAGAAGTTTACCGGGTTTAACAATAATTTTAATAGCTTGAGCGGCGCTTTGGGCTATACCCATGTATTTAATGATAACCTGAATTTTAAAGCTAACGCAGGTTCTGCCTTTAGGGCGCCAAACCCGGCCGAGTTAGGTTCAAACGGTGTACACGAAGGAACTTTCAGATATGAAGTGGGTAATGGAAACCTAAGCCCCGAGCGCAGCTACCAGGCTGATGCTACCCTCGAGTTTGGCTCAGGCTTGTTTACAGGCAGCGTAGGCGTGTACGAAAATTATATACACAATTACATCTACGCTTCTAACAACAACAATGAAACCATTGTAGTACCCGAAGAAACGCTGGTAAATTATCCTGTTTATCGTTACGGACAAGTTAATGCTAATTTGTACGGAGCAGAGGCTAACTTAACTTTGCACCCGGTATCGTTTATTCACTTCGAAAATACGTTTGGTTATACCCACGCTCAAAATATCAGTTTAGACAGGCCGCTGGCGTTTATCCCGGCAGGTACTTTAAATAATACCTTACGGTTTGAGCCAAAAATTAAAGGGCTTAATTCGTTTTATGTTTACGCCGGTGTCAATAACTATTTTAGGCAAAGCCGTATTGATGCAACTTTCGAAACCCCAACCAGTTCTTACACCCTGCTTAACGCGGGTGTAGGTACAACGTTTAAAATAGGCCGTCAGCATCTTAAAGTTTACGTGTCCGGAAATAACCTGACTGATAAGCGTTACTATGATGCACTTAGCCGCTTAAAGCCAGGTAGACTCAGCCAAACTGATCCAGCCTTAGGCGTTTATAACCCAGGGCGAAACATTACATTCGGTTTCTTTTTACCGTTGGATATCAAATAAATCACCAGTGTGATATCAAACAAGAGGCGCTTACCCTTATGGGGTAAGCGCCTCTTGTTTGAATATGGAGGCGGAATTATATCAGCGGATCGTTGCGATCTTTATGCTGCTCAATCCGATCAGTGTTCACTTCAGTGTTACGTACCGTATCACGAACGGTTTCTTCGCGCTCATCAACACTGCGGTTTACGTTCACTTCTTCAACCACACGGGCTTGCTTGCTTACTACAGGCACTTCACGGTGTTCGGTAATCTCCATATTCCCTTCTTTAAAAGTTTCGAAGGGTGATGTTGATACCGGTTTGTTGTGTGCAGTATTGTCGGGTACTAATGTAGTTCCGCCAATTGCTGCTTGCTCAATGGCTGCCGTGCTGTTTTGAGTAGCCGGCGTACCATGGTATGTTGTATCTTGCTCGGCAACTGTTGTATTATCTGTCAGCGGTTCGTTATTATACTCTTTGATGATGGTATGGCCGGGATGAACAGGAGCCGGAGTTACCTGTGCATCAGTAACCGGTGTACGGCGGTTATATAACCTGTTTTGGTTAAACTGCTGATGCTCATAAAAATTTTGACCTGCAGGAGCCGCTACTTCTTCGGTGGCAACTGGTGTGGTAACCGTGGTATTGTATGGCCGATCAAAAGTATCTACAATTAACCTTTCTGCTTCGGTATCCACAGGTAGGCCGGTATAGTCGGGCAAGTCCTGAATTTGGCTGGCGGTAACATTAGGTACAATTACATCATCGTCCTTTTCATGCAACTCTGCCAAGCCTATCGGGATTAGTATCTTGCGTGCGTTCAGCCGAAGATCATTAGCGTCGGTATCTACAATCATGTATCTTACCCTTTGCGATATCGGGTCAAACAACAATTCTGTAACGTCGCCAATAACCTGGTTTTGCTCATTTTTTACTTCCCAGCCTTTAATGTTGTACTGTCCGTCTACAATCTCGTAGTCGCTGCCGCCCAGTTCTTGCAGGCGGGGTTGCTCATTGTCATTATCGTAAGCCATACTGTTTCTTTTTAAATGTTAATTAATGGGATAAACTATCGCGCACGCTGTCAGTAGTTGAAGTAGATATAGTGGTATCTGTAGCAACGCTGCTGGTAGTATCGCTTGCACTGCTGCCTAAACCGGCGTTATTACCGCCACCGCGTAAAAAGTAAAAAGCCAGGCCACCTACAATTAAAATAAGCAGCAGCCATAGCCACCAGGGCGATTTATTTTTAGGTCTAACATTAATCTCTGCCATAGGTAAATTGTTAAGTGTTAAAAATGCTTATAACAAACAACAGCCATTACAAAGAATGGCTGTTGTTTGTTTTTTACTAAAAGTGTTTACACATTGTCTTTGTAATCATTATAGCTTTTATCGCTATCCGAGCGGTATACCGGGTTGTTAGTGGTATTATTTAAATTTTCGGTATTTACCTCAGTGCTGCGCACATTGCCGCGCACGGTTTCTTCACGTTCCGATACTTCTTTATCCAGTTTTACCTCTTCAACCACACGAGCGTCTTTGTTTACTACTGGCACTTCGTTGTGCTCTTTTATTTCAAAGTCACCTTCTTTAAAATTATTAAAGTCTGCATCGGTGGCCGGGCGGTCTACAGGAATGCGCTCAACATTAACATGTTCCTGGCGCAAACGGATGTTTTCTTCAACCGGGCGTTCCACTATGCGGCTGCGTAAGCGTACTCCACCGGTCTCTTCTTCGCGTTTACTTACCTGCATATCTTCCTGAAGAATTGGGATGGTTCCCGGTGGCAGGTCTATGTTTTTATAACCTACGTTGTCGTCTTCATCGTTAATCAACCGGTTATCAAGGTTGTTTTCCGCCATATCGCGGTCAACCAGTGTATTGGTATTATCGGTTAATCGGTTTTCGTTATAATTGTCAGTGCCACCAAAGTTGGTGGTGCCGGCAGTGGTATCAGCATAATTGCTGTCTACATCATTTGCACCGTAATTGTCTAAAACTTCGGCGGCGCGCTGAGCCTCGTCCGAGTTGCGGGCATGCACAGTAACAATCGTGCCCTTACGACCTGCCTCTGTATATTTGTTGCGCGTATCATCATCATCGCCTCCAAACAAGTTACTAAAAAAATTGCTTACGCGGTCGCCAAAATCTTCTTCGTGATCTTGTGTAACGCCGTCGCCGGTAGCAATATCAATGTCGGCGCTGTTAAATCCATTATTCACTAAATAATCCTTCGCTTCTTGCGCTTCGCTGGTATAGCTAAAAACGCCTACTACAGTGTGTGACATGTTTTTCTGTTTTTAAATAAATTAATAATTTGTTTATGATAGATGGATAAGGAAAAGTTCTTTAAAGATTGGTTGTACGACTTACAATAACTTCTTCGCGGCGTAATTTTTCCTGAGTAGGGTTGGATGTTTCCGTACGTTTTTTAGTGATGTGTACTTCTTCAACCAGCATCAACCGTTTTTCAACCACTAATACTTCTTTTAATACGGATATAATAGTGGTGTCACCGTCTTGTCTAACCGCTGGTGGCGGCGTATCAACGTATTGGTTAATGGCTTTTTTCTCTACTGTAACTTCTTCGTGTGCTACCGGAACATCAACGGTAACATCCTCATCAACCACACGTTTTGATACATTTACTTTGCCGCTTTCAATCAGTTGTTTGTCAACCTGTAAATCTTCCTGCATTACCGGTATAGTGGTAAGGTTGGTGTCCTGCCCCTCGCGGTCTTTAGGGGTGTTTTCATCGGCAAAGATATTCCAGTTTGGCATAAAATATATGTTGTAACTATTGATTAAAACAGCTGCTTGTTATTGTTCAAGACAGTACCTATTAAAAGTTTATTCACTTCATAAGGTTTTAAAAAAAATGATAAAAAAGTATTGATATACTTGTGGTTATAAGTTAATGCATGTTGTTGTTAGCAAGTGCTATTTTGTAAAAACAAATTATGGCTTATACACTTTAAAGAAAAGTAATTAACCGATACAGGTTTTTTAGGAACAGAAAAAACACACTTTTAAATACATTACAGCCATGTTTGATCAGATATTAGGAATTGTAAAAGAGCAACTAAATAATAACCCTGAAGCTCAAGCCGCTTTGCCGCAAGATAAAAGCAGCGCGATTGAACAGGAGATTGCAAGCCATGTAGAAAACCAGGTAAAAAATCAGGCCGTAAGTTCTGGCGGTGGTATCGGCGATTGGTTATCTTCGTTAGCGGGCGGTGGCAGCAACTCAACAGCTACCGATATGAGCGGCGGTTTAGTAACCAACTTGGCTAATAAATTTGGCTTACCACCAGCAGCAGCAACTGCTATAGCGGCAGCTTTACCTGGCATTTTGCAAAAGTTTGCCAAAAAAACCAATGACCCTAATGATAGCAGCTTATCGCTCGACGGTATACTGGGCTCATTAACAGGTGGCAAGGGTTTAGGTGGACTGTTTTAGGCTAATAGCCTAATCAATATATTAGTGCAGGCAAAACCATTACGGTTTTGCCTGTGTGTTTTATAAGATTTTTGAAAAATGAATACAACGTTAGTCAGATATACGGATGATTTTTTATCGGCAATGCGTGAGCAAACAGATACTGCCGCCGATGACTTGCTGGAGCGATGTTTTAGCAGCGAAGAAGGTAAGTTAGTATTACGCCATTTCCTGACTGATCTGAATGATAATGAGCAGCTTTTGAAACTACCCGAATTGCTGCAAAATGAATCTTTACTTTGTAATGCTGCACAATTACCGGAATGGGCTAATTTAAAGCAAATGCAAACAGGGGCTGCTTTTTTTGCCCGGTATGCCGCTTTAATCATGAATATGTTGGGTTTGCTGTCGTTGCCTTACTGTTATGCCGCAGCAGATGGCGCTAAGGTATTGTATCATTCTGAGAGGCTACGGAATGATGTGGGCAAACGCCTGCGCGAAACTGGCGAATTTGTATGGCAGGTCATGTCGCCGGATGCGTTCGCACCCGAGGGGCAAGGCTTTGCTACCATCATAAAAGTTAGGATGATGCACGCTATGGCGCGTTACTATACGCTTAAAAGCAGCCATTGGCAAGCGGCTTGGGGGCAGCCTGTAAACCAGGAAGACATGGCAGGTACTAACTTGTCGTTCTCGTTGCTGGTTATTAGAGGGCTACGGAAGTTGGACATTGCAGTGAGCTACGCAGACCAACAAGCTTTTATGCATTTATGGAACGTGATTGGCCACTTGTTAGGTGTCGATCAAAAATTATTACCCGTGGATGGGCAGCAGGCGATTGATTTAGAACAAACTATAAGTTGCAGACAGATAAAGCCATCCGAGGAAGGAAGAGCTTTAACTAAGTCGCTGACAGATTATATTACAGGGGCAAATCTTACTAAGGGAAGGATTGGCGCTAAAGAAACGGTGCAGCTAATGCGCTTTTTGATGGGTGATGAAATTGCTGATGTAATTGATTTACCTGCAGGACGGGTGCCTGCCTCTGCCATAAACTTATTAAAGCTGGCCGGGATGTTTCAGGAGTTTAAAGTTGTGCCTTCTGTCAATAATGAATACCG
Source organism: Mucilaginibacter sp. CSA2-8R (assembly GCF_038806765.1). Taxonomy (NCBI): domain Bacteria; kingdom Pseudomonadati; phylum Bacteroidota; class Sphingobacteriia; order Sphingobacteriales; family Sphingobacteriaceae; genus Mucilaginibacter; species Mucilaginibacter sp. CSA2-8R. The sequence goes on from NZ_CP152389.1 coordinate 1,286,564, forward strand.
GCAGCAGTATAGCCAGTTTAAAAAGCAACACGCCGGTTTGTAAAGCATATAAAACACTAAAAGCTGCAAAATGCAGCTTTTAGTGTAAATAGAATAATTAGTTCAATTAATGCACGGCATCCAATTCTGCCTGTTTAACAGGTTCGGTTTTCTTTTTAAATAAACGTTCTTTAAGTCTTATCCTGATCAGGTACATACAAGGCACCACAATCAATGTAATAATGGTGGCAAAGCCTAAGCCGAAAATCATGGTCCAGGCTAATGGTCCCCAAAAGGCAACGTTGTCACCACCAAAATGAATGTGTGGTTCCAGGTGTGTAAACAAACCCACAAAATCTATATTAAAGCCAACGGCCAGCGGTATTAACCCTAATATAGCGGCAGTGGCAGTAAGTAGTACCGGTGTCATCCGGGTATGGCCCGCTTCAACCACGGCATCATGCGGGTTAGCACCCTGTTCTATTAACAAATCGGTAAACTCAACTAATAAAATGCCGTTACGTACCACCACACCGGCCAGAGCAATAATACCCACCCCGGTCATTACGATGGCCATCGTCATGCCGAAAATGCTTACACCCAGCAATACGCCAATGATACTAAAGAAAATCTCACTAATGATAATCAGCGTTTTACCTATCGAGTTAAATTGAATCATCAAAATAATCAAAATCAACCCGAACGAGGTAGCCAACGCCCCGCCCAGGAAAGTTACGGCTTCCATCTGGTCTTCCTGGCCACCGCCCTGGCGGATAATTACGTTGTCCGGTTTTTTGAAATTGCGGATGGCCTGAAGTATGCTGGCATTTACGTCATTAGCATTATAGGGCTTAATTACGTTAGAGCCTAAAGTTAATACCCTGCGTTGTTGCTTGCGTTTGATGTTACTATAAGTATTGGTGTAACGTATATCTGAAAAAGCCGATATAGGCACCTGCCTGATGGCGCCGCCGGTAGCCAGATCCCGGTAGGTAATCTTCATGTTGCGGATGTCATCAATACTGCCGCGTTGTTGCTCAAGCGCCCTTACCTTAATCTGGTAGTCGTCTTCTTTAGTATTTCTAAAATCGGCTGCTTTCCATCCCAATATACCGGTAACCAGGTTTTGAGTGATCTGTCCGGTTGATATTCCTTCGCGATTTGCACGGTTGCGGTCAATATCAAAAAGAATTTCGGGCTTGTCGCTTTGTACGTCGGCCACCAGGTTTTCGATGCCGGCAATGTTTTGCTTAGCTAAATAGGCTTTTAAGCGGTTGCTGGTTTTAACCAGCGTATCCAGGTTATCGCCAATAATTTCGATACTGATATCTTTTTGCACTGGCGGACCGCTGCTCTCCTGCGCTACCGAAACCTGCGCACCGGGGTAGCCCTGTACGGCGCTGCGGATGTTTTTTAAAATGGTTTTGGTGTCTTTACCATTACGTTTACCAAACTCTACGAAGGCTACAGTCACCTTACCTTTATTTTGATACTCGCCTTGGTCTTCGTCTTGCGGGTCGGTTACACTTTTAGTTACATTAGATATGATGGAAGATACAATATCTTTATCAGGCTCTACTACCCGTGCTACCTTTTGTTCAATCTTCTTTGTAATATTATTGGTAGCGGCCTGGTCTGTGCCAATGGGCATGGTAATGTAAACGTAGGCAAAGTTCGGGTCGCCCGACGGGAAAAATTCCGGTGTTTTGCCTAAAACTATATTTAAGATAATAGCCAGTACAAACAAGCCAAAGGTGCCCAGCAGCACCGTAACCGGGCGTTTAACTGCCCGCTCCAGCCACTTGGCATACCAGTTTTGAAAGCGCGGCCAAGCATTTTTCTGGAACCGGTCAATCACCTTGAGCAAAACAAAATGGTTAAGCAGATATAGCACAATAAACAGCACCATCAGGTTAGGCAGTAATACCGAGATATGTAAGGCACTGTCGGCAGGCAGTAAGGTCATCAGGTAAAGAATTACAGTAATGCCGCCCAAAATAAAAGTGGTTTTACGCGTGCCTTTATCAAATTTTGGATGGTCATGCTCCCCGTCAACATGTGGTTTCATAAAATCAACCGCAAACACGGGGTTCATAATGTATGCTACTACTAACGATGCCAGCAGGGTAATGATGAGCGTAATAGGTAAAAAGAACATGAATTTACCGATGATACTATTCCAGAATGCCAACGGAACGAAGGGAGCCAGGGTAGTCATGGTACCCGAAAATACAGGTAAAAATACTTCGCCCGCAGCTATTTTGGCAGCTTCTTTAATAGGCACACGGCCGTTATCAAAAATACGGTGGGTATTCTCGATTACCACAATTGCATCATCTACTACAATGCCCAAGGCCAGTAAGAACGAGAAGAGTACGATCATGTTGAGTGTAAACCCAATCCAGGGCATCACCAAAAAGGCAATGAAACATGATAGCGGAACCGATAAGGCCACAAAGATGGCGTTGGTGGTTCCCATAAAAAACATCAAAATAACGGTTACCAGTATAAAGCCGATAATGATGGTGTTAATTAAATCGTTAAGGGTTACGCGCGTTTTATCAGACTGGTCGCCAGTAACGGTAACGTTTAAGCCTTTCGGGAAAACCGTTTTTTGTTTTTCTTTAATCAGCGCGTTAATTTTATCTGATGCTTCAATAAGGTTCTCGCCCGACCGTTTACTAACATTGAGGGTGATTACATTTTTAAACTTATCGCTTTCGGGCGTTTTAAGGCGGGCATAGCTTTCCTGCTCCAAAAAGGAGTCTTTTACTTCGGCTATGTCGCGCAGGTATATGGCCTGGCCTTTAGGATTGCGAATAAACATATCGCCAACCTCATCGGCATTTTTAAAGTCTTTTTTAATGTCAATGCTTCGCCTTACACCATCAGTTTTAATAGTACCTACCGAGGCCAGAATATTCTCGTTGCCGATAGCCTGTATAATATCATTAAAGGTAAGCTGAGCGGAGCTCATTTTATTGATATCTACATTCACCTGTATTTCGGGCGTTAAGGCGCCAATCTCATCAACCCTCGATATTTCTTTAAAGCTTTCAATTTCATCCTTCAAAATATCGGCGTATTCTTTCAGCTTTTTTAAATCATAATCGCCCGAAAGGTTTACGTACAAAATGGGTAAATCGGCCACATTGATGTCTGATATAACAGGCTCCTGAAAGTTGTTGTCATTTTTAGGCAGGTCGTCTTTAGCTTTATCAACAGCATCTTTAACCTCTACTTTGGCGTCTTTAACCTCTACGTTAGCGTTAAATTCTGCAGTAATAATTGAGGCATTCTGTACAGAGTTAGAGGTTACTTTTTTTAACCCCTTGAGCGACTTTAATTGTTTTTCGAGTTGCCGGGTTACAAGGTTTTCTATATTCTGAGGCGACTGGCCAATAAACCTTGTGGTGATGAAAATCTTAGGAACGGCAATGTCCGGAAAATTTTCTTTCGGCAGGTTATTGTAGCTGATGAGGCCCAGTACCGTAATCAAAATCATGAGTACGTATACCGCCGTTTTATTATCAATGGCCCAGCTTGAGGGGCCAAATTCTTTTTTCAGATCTTTCATAATGAATTACAGATCAGTGTTTTTTAATTAAATAGACTCTGCTTTAAGACACTTTAATCTTATCGCCGTCTTCAATATCAGAGGCGCCTTCAGTTACCAGCTGGTCGCCGGCTTTAATACCCGATAATACCTCGGTTTGCCCAGCATAAGTTTTACCGGTTTTAATGACTACTTTTTTAGCCGTACCACCGTTATTAATATAAACATAATCGCCGTCTTCCGACCGTTGAATGGCTTTAACCGGGATAACAATAGCATCGGATTTCGAATAATCGGCAATTTTTAAAATGGCGGTCATGTTAGGGCGTAGGGTGCTGCGAACGGGCAGTTTTACTTCAACTGCAAAACTGCGTGAGGTTGGGTCGATAGCCTTTGCTGCAAAGCTGATGCGGGTAGTTAATGAATCGCTGGCATCGGGTATTAAAATTTTAACGGTATTGCCCGTGTTTACACTGCCGGCATAAGACTCAGGTACGTCGGCCTTAACCTTTAAATTATCGGCATTAACAATGCGTATGCCTGTAGTGCCCGGTTGCGCAGCCTGGCCCAATTTCAGATCCATCTGATCGATGGTGCCGCTGATTGGAGACACAATACGATAAAGGTTGGATTGCTGACGTAAAGCGGCTACCTGCTTTTCGGCCGTTTGTAAAGCGGTTTGAGCCTGTAAAAACTGTACCTCGGTGCCTATTTTTTGGTCCCACAGGTTTTTTTGACGCTGAAATAATGTGCGGCTTAATGATGCCTGGGCTTCGGCCTGGGCAATAGTTTGCTTTAACACCGCATTATCTAACTGCACCAGTAACTGTCCGCGCTTTACGTGCTGGCCTGCCTTGGCATAAATAGCGGTTATAGTGCCCGGCGATTGCGGATATGCCGTAACGTTATCCTCAGCATCAATTTTGCCCTGCAATTGTATGTAGTTGGCAAAGCTGGTGGGCTTAACTTCCAATATGCTTACGTCAGTAACTTTACCACTGTCGGTTTTCGAGCCTATCTGCGCCTCAAGTGAGGTTACCTTGGCGTTGAGTTCGGCTTGCTGTTTTTTAAGTTCAGCCAACTCTGCAGCCTTATCTTTAGGTTTATTACTGCAGGCAGCCAATAAAGCCAGTGCAGGTATGTATATCAGTTTTTTCATGTGGTTATATTCTTAAGGTTCAGTTATTATTGAATGCGTCCGTATGCTTTATCCAGTTCAACTTTGCTCACCAGGGCATCGTAAAGGCCTTGTATGTATTTGTTGTCGGCATCTTCTAAAGCGGTTTGTGCCTGGGTTACCTCAATGCTGGAACCTACGCCTTGCTGATACTTAATTTTGGTTACCCGCAGTACCTCGCGGGCTAAATCCTGATTGCGGCGCTGGCTGTTTAAAGTTTGTAAGCCGTTAAAAAACATTATCCGGGCACGGCTGGCTTGCAGGTTTAAAGCATCTTTTAAACGGTATAGGTCGTTTTGCGATTTTTGCAGCGTAATTTGTGTTTGCCGTAATTGTGCCACTCTTTGGCCGCCGTTAAACACCGGCACTGTAAGACGCAAGCCTACATAGCTGGCCGGAAAGTAATTGCCGTACAAGCCGCCAAAGGTGTTATTTTGATAAGACGAGGTAGCGTTACCAAAGGCATTAAGTGACGGTAAGAATAGCGCTTTGCGACGTTTTACATCAAAGCCGTTTAACTTAACCTGCGATTCAAATAAGTTGTATTCAATACGGTTTTTATAAAAGGTGCTGTCTGTGTTCAAATCGGCGGTATTCTCCTCCAGTTTTACGTCAGCCAATTTGTCTTTCAATGCCAGGTTTTCGCCTATGGGCATACCCATCTGAAATTTGAGCAATTGATAGTTTAGCACCAGTAAGCGTATAATATTTTCGCGCTGTGTTTGTAAAGCATTGTATTGGTAAGCTAAACGGTCAACGTCTATTTTTTCTACAAAACCTTGTTTGTTTTGAGCCGTGGTTTGATCTAATTGCTGCTTTAGTTGGGCCAGGTTGGCGTCAAGCAGCCTTACCTGCTCATCGCTTACCAAAACCTGATAGTAAGCTTTGGTTACGTTTACATTTGCATCAATCTTGCTGCGTTTATAGTTGCGTTGCGACAACTCGCGGTAGGTGCTTCGGGCTTTTAAGCCAACTAAAAAGCTTCCGTCAAAAATAATCTGGTTAATATCAAGCGTTAAATTAGATTGATATTTTACACCAAATTTGAATGGTGCCAAAGTTCCGGGCGGCACCTGTCCGTTAGAAAATGCGCTGATATCTACCAGGGTAGACGGCAGCTTTAAATAATCCTGAAAGGTAGCACCCGCATTGATCTGAGGCAAACCACTTCCGATAATTTCTTTGATGCGATATTCTGTGCTCTTTACATCCAGGGCAGCATTAAGTACAGTGTCCTGGTGCTCGTACGCATAGTTAATGCAATCTTGCAGGGTAAAGCTGTAAGTTTGATTGCCAGGTGGCACCAATTGAGCATTCCCTTCCAAACAGAGCAAGCATAACAGGCTGAATATAATTATGTAGGTTTTCATGATTGCTATTGCAGCAAAGTTTAATGTAATAGGTTATCAGTTAATATTATTGAGTTTAAGTAGATGTTTAAACATGTTGATATGTCAACTAATGATTGGCGTTATCAGGTTATAGCTTGCAGATGGGTTGAGCATTTTTCCAATAGTTCTGTAAGTATTAATTTTTCGGCTACTGACAGGTTAGTGAACATCTGGTTGTCTATAGCATCTGCTTCGCCGGCTATCTTTTTTGCTAAATCTGCTCCTGTATCGGTGATACTGATGAGCTTCTTCCGTTTATCTGTAACATCAGGTTTTACCTTTAAAAATCCCGAGCTTTCCAGCGAAGCTATCGTTCTCAACACAGACGATTTATCACGTACAATCTCGTCGGCAATATCCTGCTGAGATACCGGGCCATGATAATAAGCCACCATCAATACTGGTATCTGCTCAAACTGAATGTTTACTCCATCTTTAGAAAATAATTTATTGGCTTTGTTACAAATTATTTTGTGAATGTTGAAGATCTTAAACAGCAGCAAATCTTTATTAATACTACATCTTTCCACACTGTAAATCTAAAAAATAAAGTTGATGTGTCAACTAATTTTAGTGTGCGTTGTAAAATATTAATGATGAAAGCAGATCGAGTGTATTGTTAAAGATAAAAGTATAATTTTAGCATCATTGTACTACTTAGTTTATGAAAACAACAAATTATCTGTTTACCGCCGGCATAAGCCTGGGTTTAATGGTAAATATTGCCCAGGCGCAAAAGGCTACTGTAAATAAAGAGGTGGCGCAAGCCATGGAGCAGGCCAGCCCGGCTCAACTTAAAGCAGACATTACTTACCTGGCCGATGATAAACTGAAAGGGCGCCAACCAGGTACCGAAGGTTACCAAATGGCAGCGGATTATGTAATAAGCAGAATGAAAGCCTATGGCGTACAGCCCGCCGGAGAAGCCGGTGGCTGGCTGCAACAGGTAAAATTACGCAAAGCCTTTATCGGCCCTAATCCGGAAGTAATATTAACTAAAGGTACTTCAGGTAGCATTTTGGCTTATGGTAAAGAGGTAACTGTTATACCTAACCCAGCCGAGAGCACTGGCAGTGTGAACGCACCTGTGGCATTTGTAGGTTGCGGAATCACTAACACTGAGCAAAATTATGACGATTATAAAGGCATAGATGTAAAAGGGAAGGCGGTGCTGATTGTTAGGGGAGCGCCCAAAAGCTTTCCGTCGTCTGTGGCCTCGCATAGCATGGACATGGTAACGCTGCAAAAAAATGCTGCGGCTCATGGTGCCATAGCCGTGCTGTTCGCCTCGTCAGACAGTACCCGCCGCATGATTAACAATATGAACCGCCCGTCGTACAGTGTGCTGGACAATCAGGGTAAGGTATCAGTTTCGGGTAGTTTTTATTCTACACAAATTAAAATGGTAGCTACCCTGAGCTACGCCGTATCTAAACAGTTTTTGCAGGGTGGCGGTAAAGAAATTGATGCAACCGTGGCTGCCCTCAAAAACGGAACCGTACAGTCGGCTGATTTAGGTTATACGCTGAAAGGTAGGTATACCAGTACCTGGCAGGATATAAACAGCTTTAATGTAGTAGGCAAGGTTACCGGCAGCGATGCAAAGTTGAAAAACGAATACGTGGTACACAGCGCTCACTTAGACCATTTGGGTATTGGCCGCCCGGTAGAAGGTGATTCGCTTTACAATGGTGCACATGATAATGCGTCGGGCGTAGCCAGTATGCTGCAGATTGCCAATATATACTCGCATGTAAAAGTTAAGCCTAAACGCTCGGTACTGTTTGTTGCCGTAACCGGCGAGGAGTTAGGCGAGTTAGGTTCAGGCTATTTTGCGGTGAACCCAACGGTGCCTGTAAAAAATATTGTAGCCGACGTAAACACCGACATGCCAACCATTATTGCTCCATTGCTTTCTGTTACAGCATTAGGAGCCGAGCATTCATCGCTGGCTAAGGTAGTAGACGAGGCCGCTGCTTATCTGGATTTAACCGTTGAGCCTGACCCAGAGCCTAAAGAAAACCGTTTTGTGCGTAGCGACCAGTACAGTTTTGTTAAACAAGGAATACCCGCCTTGCACATCAAATACGGCAGCCGCACACCCGATGGTAAAAATAACCTGAACGAGACAGTGGCCGTATGGCGCGCAAAATACTATCACAAACCGCAGGATGACATTAACGGTATGTTTGATTTTGATGCCGGTGCCAAATACGCCAGGTTAAACTTTTTAATAGGTTACCTGGTAGCTAACAACCCGGTACGCCCGGAATGGAATAAAGGCGATATTTTTGCCGCGAAGCAATAATGGCCCATGATAACAAAAAATGCCACCTGGTAATCCGGGTGGCATTTTTTATTAGGCTATGTTTTTTAATTCTTCGCGTTGTTGCTTGCGGTGCCTTACCATTTTAACAACTTTACGTTTAACAGTAGTGCGTGGGTGATAAATGCCATTAGTAACCTCGCGCCCCAGATTAGTACGAAGCCTTTTGCGAAAGCTGACATGCATATGGTTAACCACTTTTTCGCGCTCCACTTCGCCTTCTTCTTTAATTTTACCGAGGTAGCGTAGAGAGGTTAGGGCCAGTAAGCCGCCTATAATAAAGAAGTAATTCCAGCCTTGCAGGTTAATTAACGTTATGTTACTTACATCGCCGGCGGCGTTAAATTGCATATTCCAGCTAAAAGGGTGCGTGGCAAAATAATCTGCCATTAGTCCGCCAAGCATCGGCGCAATGGTAGAAAAAAAGGCTACAAACATGTTTTTAGTAGAAATGTAAACGATGGCCTCCTGCTTAGGCGCCAGTTTAAAGCCAATATTACTCAAGGCTAAGTTAATTCCGGCTGTAGCTGCGCCGCTGATGATGTGTATAGCAGCCAGCATAACCACTGCTATTGATGTTGATGCAGGCATCCCCACGAAAGCAAAGGCCAGTATGCAGGCAATATATAATGGTGCACAAATGCTAATGAGCGTTTTGTTGCTAAACCAATCAGAGTAATTGCCCCACAGTTTTAAAGATAATATACCGCTGATTTGCCCTAAAATACCCAGACCGATAATGTATGACAACGGCAAACCAATCGTCTTCAGCATAAACACCGAAAAGAAAGGGGTAGCCAGGTTAAGTGCAAAAGCCCAAAACGAGTTAAATATAAGCAGGTTCTTGAAATTTTTGTTTTTAAGCGGCTTGCCAAATAAGGTAAGCAACTTGTCATCCATGGGCAGTGATTGCGGCTCGGGCGTGCGCAGTAAAAATGCTACACTGGCCATACCCAGCATGCCGCCAATTAAAAACAGCAAGTGATAAGTGAGTATTTCCTGTTGCGGATAGTGAAGCTTTACGTAATCAATGCCAAAAGCGGTGGCCAGGCTCAGACTAACATTTAAAACCTGCGCTATACGGCTGCGGCGCGAAAAAAAGCTACCCAATTGTGTACCGGGTACTAAATCTTTAATCCATGAGTTCCAGCTGGCACCGGCAATGTCGCCAAACACGTGCTGAAAAAATAGCATCAACAGCAACACCTGTATGCTGGTACCCCGGGTAAACACGAAGGGGATAATACCGATAGCCAGGATGGGCAGGCGGGCCAAAAAGTTAAACAATGCGGTTATGGCCCTCCGGTTGTTAAACCGTTGTACCATCCAGATAGAAAATAGCTGAAAAACAGTGGTAAATGTAGGCAGCGCGGCAAACAAACCCAACTGAAAGTTGGTAGCGCCCATGTTAACCGCCATAGCTGTTAAAAAAGTGCCGCTGGTAAACACCACCATCGCTTCGGAGGTCATACCATCGGCCATCACCAGATTTAAGCCTCGTTTAATCTGGCGGTCTGTTAAAAATGCAGAAGGACGTAAGTTCATCAATAAAAAAGCGCCGTATACTCAAAGCGCTCAGTTGAGTTTAATCGATTAATAGTTTAATTAAGGGGTTGCAAATCTACACAATTTGCCGACTCAGGTGATGGAATTTTCTACTGAGTTTATGCGCTTTTCTACGGTGTTAAAATCTATAAAGTTTCAGTCAGGCTTTATGATATTAAAAGATAAATAGCTGACACGATAGGAAAGTTTGTTGATGTTTATAAAGGTAATTGGCAACCCAATTGAGTGTTCACCGCGTCATAATCCGCAGCTATACAGTTAAGTGTTAAATCTGTTTAATATTTTTTAATTTAAATATTTATGTATTTTTAGAAACGCTTTGCCAAATAATAAATAGCCTGAGCGAGCCTGATTACTCCGTTAATACTATTGAAGTGTGAGAAAATTTCTCTTTTGCGCCTTGCTGACTTTTTTTTGGTTTTGCGGATGGCAGAGCGGCTATGCCCAAACGAGTAAGGGTACTGAGTTTTGGACAGCATATATGTCACATAATGATGGTGCAGGCCCGAATGGTAGCCAAATGAGTTTATATATAACCTCAGATGTAACTACAACGTTTAATGTCGAGTTTGCAGACGGAACTCCAATTGCTTCAGGTACAGTTAACGCTAATACAGCTTATACACCGATCAATATACCCACCATTGGATATTTGGGTAGCAGTGAGGTCTTAGCAAGCAAAAAGGGAATACACATTACTTCGGCACTTCCTATTGCTGTATATGCGCACATATATTTTCAAAGTGTTTCCGGTGCAACATTGCTACTGCCGGTAAATGCGCTCAATAAAAATTATTTTTCCATTAATTACACTCAATTATCAAACGCAACTTTTAACAATCCGGCATTCTCTACTTTTGCTGTTATTGCTACCGAAGATGAAACTACAGTACGCATCACGCCTACAAAAGACATCGTAAATCGCGTTGGTAACACCAATATAATTACTCATGCTAAGGGAATACCTTTCGAAATTAACTTACAAAAGGGTGATGTTTATCAGGCAGCAGCAAGTGAAGATTTAACCGGTACTCGTATAGTTTCAATCTCTACGGCTACGGCTGCATGTAAAAAAATCGCTGTTTTTTCGGGAAGTAGTCGTATGCGAATAGGGCAATCTACAACAAATACATCATCTGACAATTTATTTCAGCAGGTCTACCCAACTGCAGTATGGGGTAAAAACTTTGTAACGGCTCCGTTAAAGGGTAGGTCATATGATGTTTTTCGTATTATATATAGCGATCTATCTGCTAAGGTAAAAGTAAACGGTATTTCTGTTAATCCAACGCAAACCACAGGTGATATAGGTTTTTATGAATTTGAAACACCAAACGGCTCAAATGCAAACAATATCATTTCGTCTGATAAGCCTATTCAAGTTGCTCAATACGCGGTAACACAAAGTAACGGCTACAACAATACCGTTTTTTCAGAATCGGTAGGCGACCCAGAAATGATATTTTTACCGCCAATTGAACAGGGGCTCAATAAAATTACTTTCTATTCGTCGCCCTACAGTAATCCCAATATAAAGGTTAGTTATCTAAATGTCGTTATATCAGCCGCTGCTGCTGCATCATTCACAATCGACGGTAATTTATATGGGGCTGCAAATTTTCTTCCTATTGCAGGAACGCCTTATGTATATGCACAAATACAAATGCCGTTCGGTTCTCATACAATAGCGGCTTCTGATAGTTTCAACGCTGTGGTTTACGGTTTTGGTAGAGCAGAATCATATGGTTTTGCGGCAGGAACGAATCTTCGTGATTTGAATGAGTATATAAGCTTGGGCGATGCCAGCAGCTCCACTGGTACCCGGCTAAATGGTTGCACGGGTACGCAATATGATTTGCAGCTTAAGGTGCCTTATAGGCCAACCAAGATTGTTTGGGATCCAGGCGACGGGACTGCGGCGACACCGAGCCCTTTTCTAACGCCAATAAAAACCGACACATTAAGTGACAGCACTATTCTATATACTTATCGTTTTTTCAGAAAGGTTAGTTATGCAGTAGGTGCTTATCAGGCAAGTGCAACAGTAACATTGCCTGTCGTTAGCAATAATGACTGCAGCGCAGACAGAATTATCAACTTTAATTTTAATATACTTGATTATCCGGTTTCAAGTTTTACCACTGCCGCGAATAATTGTGCAGGAAGCAGCGTTCAATTTACAGATAGCTCGAACCCTTCAGGTGCCAATATAGTGCAATGGATTTGGGACTTTGGAGATGGTACCAACAGCACGGCAGGCAATCCTAATACGGCCAACATCCAAAATCCAACACATACTTTTACACAAGCCGGAAATTATACCGTTAAGCTGACGGTAGTTAATGAAAATGGCTGTTCGGCTACAGCGCAGCAAACGGTACACGTTAGTCGTAATCCAACAGCATCCTTTAAAATATCTACACCTGATTGTGCTGGTAAAGATATCACCTTTACCGATCTTTCTGTAGCCAACGAGGGTAGCCTTAGTCAATGGACGTGGAATTTTGGGGATGGCAGTGCTGTCGCAACGCTTACCAGCAACACCCCGTTTACGCACCAATATGCCACAGCCGGAACATACAATGTTACCTTACAAGTAACTAATAGCTCAGGCTGTACAAGTAACATATTTACTTTGCCTGTAGTAATACATGAATTGCCGCAGGCTAACTTTGTACTGCCTGATGCTTGCGTATTAGACAATATTAAATTCATTAACACCAGTACAATAGCTGATGGTACGCAAAGCTTGTTTACTTATTTATGGAATTTTGGTGATGGAAACATATCAACTACCAAAGATGGTGTACATCATTACAATGCGGCGGGTACGTATCAGGTTACTTTAACGGTAACTTCTGTTTATGGTTGTGTAAGCACCACTACTCAAAGTTTCTTTTTGAACGGGTCTTTCCCTATAGCTAAATTTAATATACCCGATCAGATATGCAGCAGTGATGCACTTACCATAGCCGATCAGTCTACGGTTAACCCCGGCAACATCACCCGTTACGATATTTATTATGACTATGATCGTAAGCCTACTTCGGTAGTTACTTATGATCGTAACCATCTACCCATACCAACTGATAAAATTTTTACACACAACTATGGTTTAAATAATACCATAGGATATGCAGATTATCATATCAAAATTGTGGTTTACTCGGGCAGTAGTTTAAGTTGTACTGCCGTTTATGATAAAACAGTGCGGGTTTATGCTAATCCGTTGGTTACGTTATCTGCACCGGCTACCCTTTGCCAAAATGATATACCTGTGCAAATTGCAGTAGATACACACGGCTTTACTGGTCAGGGTGTGTTTAGCGGGGGCGGTGTTACCAGTACCGGCGTTCTCGATCCTAAAAAAGCCGGGCCGGGTAATCATCAAATCGTCTATAAATTTATGAGTGATGCAGGGGGGTGCGAAGCTTCAGATACTGTAAACATCAAGGTCAACGCTGTGCCGCTCATCACCGGGAAGCGTAGTGCACTTATACTTTCCGGAGGGCAGATAACGCTTGATCCGCTCGCGGTTTCTTTAGACGGAAGCACATTAACTTACACATGGTCGCCGGCTGCGGGGTTAAGCAATACGCATATCATGAGCCCGGTGGCAAGTCCGCAAACTGATACCCAGTATACGCTTACCGTATCATCATCCAATGGCTGTTCAGCATCTGCTGTGTTTGCTGTGAGTGTTTTACAGCAACCTATAGTTTATAATACCTTTACGCCCAACGGCGACGGGGTGAATGATACCTGGAACATCTCTAACCTGAATACTTATGTAAATGCTACGGTAGAGGTGTTTAATCGCAACGGCGACCGCGTTTATTACTCTATTGGCTATCCAGTACCATGGGATGGGCGTTACAACGGCCGGGATTTACCAGAAGGCGTTTACTATTATATTATTAATCCGAAAAATGGCAGACAGGCTCTATCGGGTTCGGTAACCATTATCAGATAATGCATAAGATGAGAGTTTGGTTGTTGAGTGTGCTATTTTTCATGATCAGCGTGTACAATCTATCTGCCCAGCAACGCCCGCAGTATACGCAATATGTGTTTAATAACTATTTGCTTAATCCAGCGGTGTCTGGCATCGAAAATTATACTGATTTCAGGGCGGGTTACCGCAGCCAGTGGACAGGTTTGGAGGGGGCGCCGGTTACCAGCTATGTATCTGTAAATGCACCTATAGGTTTGAATTTTACTGAGGGTGATCCCATGAGTATGTCCAGCGGATCCGATAATCCGCTGAGTCGTTCGTATACACGTAACTACATGGCTGCCGAGCCTCATCATGGTATAGGTATGATGGCTATAAGCGATAGGGCAGGGCCTATCACCCAAACCTCTGTTGCGGGTACCTACGCTTACCATTTGGGTTTAACGCCTAAGCTTAATTTGTCGGTTGGCGTAATGGCCGGAGTGAACCGTATAAGCCTTGATTTAAGCCAGGTAACGCTCGAAAACCCCAACGACCCTGCAATTACCAATGGTAATGCCAGTCAGTTTAAACCTGATGTTGGTGTAGGTGTGTGGGCTTACTCGGGTAATTATTATGTAGGTGCATCAGTGCAGCAGCTACTAAAGCAAACTATTACTTTCGGTGATGCCTCTGTTTATAATCAGGGAAAAACAGTGCCGCACTATTTTATTACCGGCGGTATGAAGGTTTTTTTGGACGAAGACATTACATTACTCCCGGCTTTTTTAGTTAAGATGGTTAACCCGGCACCGTTAAGCTATGATATCAACTTAAAACTGGCGTTTAGTAATAAATTATGGGTAGGCGGTTCGTACCGGCATAATGATTCAAAATCCGCCATGGTAGGTATCAATATAAATTCGGTTATCAATGTAGGGTATGCCTACGACTTTACCAGTTCCAACCTGCGCACGGTTAGTAATGGCAGCCACGAAATTGTGCTGGCCATTTTATTTAATAATCGTTACAAAGTGAGTAGTTCGCAGCGAAGCTGGTAAGTAAAGTGATGGCATCAATTTTTAACGCGGGGTTAAGTGTAATAGATTGTGCAAAAACGAAAGTTTAGTTTGTTGATTGATATAGCATTTTAGAGATTGAAGGCGGAAATTATAAATATGGACTTTGCAGCTCATGGCAGTGGTTTCGAGGTGCTGTTTTATGCTAACCCTCAACCGATGTGGATTTTTGATATTCACAATTTAAGGATACTGGAAGTAAACGACGCTACTTTAAAGCGCTACGGCTATAACCGCGACGAGTTTTTAAATAAAACCATCAAAGATTTAAGGCCGCCTGAAGATGTTGTTCTATTGGATGCATTATTGCCGGCTATTAAGGGAAATAATACCAACAGCCGGGAGTTTAGGCATTTGACTAAAACCGGTGCGTCTTTATATGTAGAAATTACTTCTTATGCCATAAACTTTAAGGGCAAACCTGCCCGTATGGTATATGCTAAAAATATTGATGAGCATAAAAAATTAGAAGGAAAGCTAGAACTTACTCAAAGAAAGCTGATGCAGGTTCTAGAAACCTCACTGATCGGCTTTTTGCAGATTAATTTTGACTGGACCATTACTTACTGGAATAAAGCAGCTGAAATGCTGATTGGTTATGGTCAGGATAGTGTTATTGGGAATAATATCTGGACTATATTGCCCGAAATAAGATATTCAGATTTTAACTATTATTTTGAAAAAGCTCTATTAGAGCGTACTAATGAAGATTTTGTAGATTACTTCTGGCCATTGCAAAAATGGTTTTCGTGCAGCGTGTACCCTGTTGATGATGGCATTATTGTACACTTTAGAGATGTTACTGATGAAAGGCAAAACCAAGAAGGCCTGTTAGAGAAAATTGACCAGTTAAAGGAGATATCTTATTTAAATTCACATGCCATCCGTAAACCGATTGCCAGTTTGTTGGGTTTAACACAACTTATTACGCAGGACATAGTTAATGCCAATGAGTTTAAGAACATAGCCGCATTAATGCACGAATGCAGTACTGAACTGGACGAAGTAGTGAGAGAGGTAAACCGCCGTGTAATTAACCAGGATAACCTGCAAGGCAGCAGCGACGGTATGGAGGTTTTTTGTTTTGAAGATTTAATAACGCAACTGATTGCAGATATACAGCACCTGTACCAGCAACATCATATTATCATTATACAAAGCATTAAGATAGATTTCTACGGTAACAAACATAGTATTGCCTTGGCTTTAAAGTACCTGATAGATAATGCAGTTAAGTTTTCTCCGGCAGGTAGCAGCATTGTGATAAGGTCTGAACTGCTAAGCCACAATATAGTATTGAGCGTAGAAGACTTTGGTGCCGGTTTAAGCGCAAAACAAATGCAGGGCTTGTTTTTTTTAATTAACCAGCGCAAGCATGCCAGCCTGAGTACAGGTTTATTCAAAATAAACGAAGTATGCCGCAGGCACCACGGCAACATGTGGATTGAGAGCGATTTTGGACAGGGGTCTGTGTTTACCATGCGCTTCCCGATTTCTAATTTGGGCATGGCCAAACTCAGCCGCAAAAGCAAACTACTCGCTTTTAAACAATCGGCTATCGAGATTACTTTCAATGAAGAGAAAAAATGCCTGGTGCTTAACTGGTCGGATTTTCATAATAGCTATACCGTACGAGACGGATGTCTAAAGGCGCTGCAACTACTGCAAGAGCATCAATGCAGTAAAATTTTAAACAACAATGCCGATACCTTAGGTGGCTGGATGGATGCCTGTGACTGGATTGTGGATGAGTGGTTTCCGGTTGCACAATCGGCCGGATTAAAACATGTAGCCTGGATACACTCCACTTGCACGTTCAGTAATTTATCGGCAAAATATACTTTTAACGCTTTTAAAAGCGACGTTATAACCAAACAGTTTAAAGACGTGCAGCAGGGACTAAACTGGTTGAGTAACCCGATGATGGAAGTATATAGCGAGTAATATCAGAGCCAATTAATTTCTGATGTATTGTTGTTAGCTCTTTACAATTATATGTTTAGCTTTGGTACCAACCAAGGTCTGAATTATGTCTTTATCTCAAAAACTGCTGCTGGCTTTTTTGCTGTGCAGTAACTGTCTGCTGGCAAAGCAAAAAGTTTTAATATTCTGCAAAACTGCCGGCTTTCATCATCAATCTATTGGGGCTGGTATTAATGCAATTAAGCTGCTTGGCGAAAAAAATAATTTCGAAACCGATACTACAACCGATGCCAGTAAGTTTACTTACGGCAACCTGAAAAAATATGCTGCCGTGATATTTTTAAATACAACCGGCGACGTCCTTAACGATGGGCAGCAAACTGAGTTTCAAAAATACATCAGGTCGGGTAAGGGATATGTAGGGGTACATGCTGCTACCGATACCGAGTACGACTGGCCATGGTACGGCGAGTTGTCAGGCGCTTACTTTAGTAATCATCCCAAAATACAGCAGGCCGTTTTAAAGTTAAACGGCCCTGCCAATGATTTTACTAAGGATTTGCCCGCGCAATGGACCAAAACCGACGAGTGGTACAACTTTAAATGGATATCAGATAAAATACATGTGGTGCTCGTGCTGGATGAAAGCAGTTATACTGGCGGTAAAAACGGGGCAATGCACCCCATGAGCTGGTACCACGAATTTGATGGTGGCAGGGCATTTACAACTGCCTTGGGTCACACCGATGAGTCCTATACAGATCCGCTGTTTTTGCAGCATCTTTTAGCCGGCATCAATTACGCCATGGGGCGGAAAGTGAAGGTCTAAAGTATACACACACACACACACACACTCAGTTTAAAAGGGTTTTTGAAAATCTGAATAGCTTATTTGGTTAAGCTATTCAGGTAAACTTCAAGCATGGTATAGCCTTCTGCGTTAAGTTTGTTGCCGTCTTTCGCATTGTGTGAGTCTAATCGGTTTTTAGTTTCCCAGGCATCAGGTATACCATCGCCGTCCGAGTCTTTTTCGGGAGCTTTAGATGGGTATGTAGCCCAGCCGCCAACTGCCGATGGATCGTCAATAATACCCGGTTTACCTAAAACGCCCATACCCTCGCAATGATTAGTTTGAGCTTCTTTCACCAGTCGCTGGTCGGTTGCATCGCGTTTGGGCAGTGTAGCCCCGGCATTAGCCAGTACTGCTCCTAAAGCTTTGTCGGCAGTCTGCATCGCAATAGCATCGCTTACAGCAAACTCAGTTGCTGTAAAAATGTCTTTTTGCTTGTCTGCAGGTACTTCTTTGGCATCAACGCCTTTGCGGTTATCTGTGGTTAAAACTTTTGAGCCACGCATTATATTACCAGTCAAAAACCAAGTGCCAACGCCCTTAGCTTTTTCGGGCGTGTAGTTAGCTTTTACAAATTTTAACTCGGCAGGTGTGGCCGGACCTGGTAAATAATAGTTATTTACCAGGTTAATCATTGATTTGCCATTGGGTATCTCAACCTCGCCGCCATAACAGGCATTGGGCGACGACCAGTTGAAGATGACGTTGTTCCGGTAATCAATCAATGCGGTGGTATCATGCGCCCGCGCGCCATTAAATCTTACAGTACGGCTGTTATTGTCTGCAATTAAATTATGATGGAAAGAAGATCTTTGCCCACCCCAAACACCGCTGTACGAACGGTGCCCTTTCGCATGTCCGGCTTCGTATAAACCTTCGCTGCTAATACACCATTGTATGGTTAAATTTTTAGTATCGTAGAGTGCTGCATTTTCTTCATTAGCCCAACCGAACGAGCAATGATCTATCATTACATCATGACAGTTTTCTACGTCGATGCCATACAGACCCGATTTTTCTTTACCTCCCGGCCTGGAGCGCAGGTAACGGATAATGATATTGCCATGGTTACCGCCCGCCCGGCCGCTGGCACCGTTTATCCGGAGCGAGTGGCTTTTTAAACAAATGCCGTCGCCAGGTGCCGTTTGCCCGGCTATGGTAACGTTCGACCGTTTAATCCTAATATCTGATTTTAAATCAATAATACCCGAAACGTTAAAAATTACGGTAATGGGTTCATCCGGGTATTTTTCAAGGGCCCAGCGCAGGCTGCCATCCCCGCTGTCGTTAATATTGGTTACCGCAACTACTTGTCCGCCCCGGCCTCCGGTAGCCCATTTACCAAAGCCTTCTGCCGTCGGAAATGCAGGTGTTGGGTTAGTGTTACCGCTTGGTAGGGCAGTACTTAGGCAGAGTAAAATTGCCGGGAAGATATTAAAAGACAGCATGATATTTAGCGTTTATAATAGATTGGTGCTGAATAACGAATTATGGCACTCAGCATATTCAAAGCTAAGCATCTGCGTGCAAAAGATTACGGTATTATACATTGTCATGCTAATCGTTACAATAACAGGTCGGTAATATTACTCGCCCCAGGCTGTAATCATAACATTGCGGTTGCCACCATGGTTGCGGTGTTCGCATAGGTATATGCCCTGCCAGGTGCCTAATGCCAGCCTGCCGTTGCGGATGGGAATCATGACCGAAGCGCCCAGCATAGCCGCTTTCAGGTGTGCGGGCATATCGTCCGAGCCTTCGTAGTCGTGCATGTAATCCGGGTCGTTTTCGGGCACGGCTTTATTAAAGTACATTTCAAAATCCGCTCTTACGGTCGGGTCCGCATTCTCATTGATGGCTAGCGAGGCCGAGGTATGCTGGATGAAGACCTGGCACATGCCTGCGTTGATATCCCGCAGTTGCGGCATGGCTTGTTGTATCTCGGTGGTGATGATGTGAAAACCGCGCCTTCGCGCTTTGAGTTGTAACGCCTGTTGATAAAGTTTCATGAATGGCCGTTTTAAGAATTGATCGTTAACATCAAGACCAGTAAAGTCATCACTTGTTTTACCTGCGCAATACAATGTTAATAGACACTTGATGCAAGCACCACGATTTAATCCAAATGTAATTTTAAGGTAGTGGGTTGATAACAATTCTCCATTATTGTTATTTATTTATGTAAGATGCAGCAATGCATTCTAAAACCCAATGCTCGTCAATATGGAAGTAAATTTTGATGCCCTCTGGATTACCGAAGATAACGGCACGTATAAAAAGGAAATTAAACAGCTATCGACCTCGCAATTACCTATCGGTGATTTACTGATTAAGGTGAAATATTCGTCTGTTAATTACAAAGATGCGCTGTCGGCAAGCGGTAATAAGGGCGTTACCAAAAAGTTTCCGCATGTGCCCGGTGTTGATGCAGCAGGTATTGTAATGCAGTCTAATACTTCAGCTTTTGCCGCAGGCGACGAGGTGATTGTAACCGGTTTTGATTTGGGCATGAATACCTGGGGCGGCTTTGCAGGTTACATCCGCATACCGGCTGACTGGGCTATTCGCTTGCCCCAAGGCTTATCGTTACAAGAAGCCATGGCTTTTGGTACGGCTGGATTAACTGCCGGGCTATCCGTGCTGGAAGTTGTTGATGCGCAGATTGAGGCTACGGCGGGACCAGTAGTGGTAAGCGGTGCTACCGGAGGGGTAGGGAGTATTGCTGCATCCATATTAACTACATTAGGCTACCAGGTAGTGGCAGTTTCGGGCAAAACGGAAGATGTTTTTTTAACGGATATATTAGGGGTAACTGAAATAATGGGCCGTGACGAGTTTATAGATGCTTATGATGCCAAGCCAATAACCAAGCCGGCCTTTGCTGCAGGAATTGATACGGTAAGCGGTCGTATTTTGTCGGGTATGCTTAAGGCTGCACAATACGGCGGTGTGGTTACCTGCTGTGGTATGGTAGCATCGCCCGAATTACAAACCAGTATATTTCCTTTCATATTACGCGGTGTTAAGCTTGCCGGTATCGACTCTGTTATGGCACCTCTGCCTGTACGCCAAAAAGTATGGCAATTACTGGCTACTGGTTGGAAGCCGCATAATTTGCAGAAAATTGTACAAGAAATAGATTTACCAGCTTTGCCCGAGGTGCTCGAAGTGCTGTTGCACGGCCAGGCCCGAGGCCGGCATATTTTAAAGCATGCAGACTAAGCAACATGTCTTGAAACGAGCTTAGTACTGCGTTAGCTTTTAGGTCATTGTAGCCATTTCAATTAATGCAATGGTTTTGCTGGCGTCGCTTACCTGCAGGCCGAGTTAAGCTATCAATGCACTGTAATTTGCTGGGTTGGTTAAGCCTTTTCGCTGATAAACTTCTATACTGATGGACTGTTTTGGAATAATATAACTTACTATTGCAGGTTGCGAAGCTACCTCCGAAGTTGCGTCTTTCTGACAGGCGCCAAGAGATAAAATAAAGCCAATGATGATGATAACCACAAAGGCCGAAACTATGGTTCTGAGCATTACTTTAATTTTAACGTTGAGAGTAATATTGAGCCGGACCTTAGGGTGGTTCGAGCGTTTACGGTTTAATAATGGCCATGTTGTTACGAGCTTGTTTAAGCTTGCGCAACCGGGCCGAATCATCCGGTTTTGCATAATGTAAATGGTGCCATCGTTTTCTGAACCAATAATACAGCCCGTTCTGGCCGCAGGCCATTCTGATCATGTCCAGCAACGTGTTGTTAAAAAGGCGTTCGCTGATGTTATACTGCTGTATGGCCTCACGTTCAAAAAAAATAGGCGGTTTGTATTTGATGAGAACGCTGTCGAGCATTTTATCCACACCATTAGTAAAAAAGTGATCTATTACCACCTTTTTTAGGGTTAGCTTGCCGCGCTGAGCATAGGTAGCTGAGAAGGCTTTATTGAAAAGTAATGCGGGGTGAATAAACAATCGTATCATCAACAATCAGGCGGCTAATATGCCCAAGTTGCGATATATAACCGTCTGTCTGAAAAAAATGAGATAAGGGGCCACATGGTGTAGACCAAACCCCTCCTTGTGCCGAAAAATAGCTACTGGATTTTGCCCGTCATGCGGTTGATGGCATCTTTGTAATTTTCACTGAAGGGTATTTCTGCATCTCCTATTTTAATCCGCCCCTTGCGTATTGAGTGCAGGTGATCGAGATTTACAATGTATGATTTGTGCACTCTGAAAAACTGGTCGGCAGGTAACTGTTCTTCCAAAGCTTTAATGGTAATGCGCGAAAGGATGGGTTTGGGTAAGTTGGTGGCGTACAGCTTTACATAGTCTTTCAAACCTTCGATATAGGTAATATCGTCGTGGCTTATTTTAATCAAGTTGTAATCGGCATACACAAACAGGTACTTGCGCGGCTTATCAGTAGCGGTTGGTTCGGGCTGTTTTTTATTGAGCTCGAACATCGCATGCGCTTTATTGCACGCTTTTAAAAATCGCTCAAACGATACCGGCTTAAGCAGGTAATCTACTACGTCAAGCTCAAAACCATCAATGGCAAACTGCTCATAGGCCGTCACAAAAATTACCAGTGGTTTTTGGGCTAAACTTTTTACCAGTTGCAAACCGCTGATGCCTGGCATCTGAATGTCGCAAAAAATCAGGTCAATATTTTGTTCCTGCAGTATCTGTATAGCCTGAGTGGCGTTGCGGCAACTACCAGTCAACTGCAGGTATTCCACCTGTTTAATATTGTCTTCCAAAAGTTCGAGCGCCAGAGGCTCATCGTCAATAATCAGGCAACGCATCAGGTTAAATTTATTTGTGCAAATACTAAGTAATTGTCAAGGTAGTAATCGCGGTAAAGTAAATAATCATTCGGATATAACGCTTCCAGTTTTCGCCTAAGCCTTAAGAAAGTAGCCTGCGTACGTTCGTCAAAAACTGCCATGTTCCGTTTGTAATGAACGCAAACGGTTAGCCGGTTGTCCTCCAGTTGAAGGTCGAAAATAATAATGGGTTTTTCAACATCGGGAATGCCAAATTCAAACGCATCGTTGATTAAAGGCATTAATAAATCATGTTCTATTTGATGCTGTGATACTACAGACACATAGTTTAAATCGATACGGGCAGTATCAACGCAGTTAAGTTTTATCCGTTGGATATGGCCTGCCAGGTAATCAGTTTCTTGCGATGCACTAAATAGCTTTTGAGAACTTTTGCGATACATAAATGAGAGCCCTTGATGAGCTGTTAACTGCATAGTTAACTTTTTAGCGCTTTATATTTTCAGGTTATAGATGTACCGGCCAAATGTGTAGACCAAAACAGTTACATTGCATGTTAACCATCAGAACCGGCGTTCGTCGCGGCAATATGGGCTGTTATCTCATTAATATGCAGCACCCGTAAAATGTATGTTTATTTGTAGTAATGAATAAGTTAATTGGTAAACCCTGGGTTTATAATTCGATTCCGGCATTGGTGTGGTTTTTATTGCTGGTACTGCCTTTTTTAACTGGCCGGCCGGCTAACATACCGGCTACGGCGCATCACCGCTTTCTCATCAATGTAGTAAGTACCAATTTCTTATTGTTGTGTGTATTTTATTTGCACACGTATTTGCTGTACCCCATCCTTAAACGCAAGGGCCTTGCTTGGTATATAGTTTCGCTGGTATTGATGCTTGGTGTTTACGGTCTTTGCTGGTGGTTGATTACAGGCGTGTTTCATCATCCCGATGCTGCCCGTCATTTGCCCGATTTAACGCGTGCCGGCCAAAATGGTGCTCGTAATGGCAGGCATTTTGGCCCGCCGGGCGGTGGGGGGCCAAGGCCCTTCTCGGCAGTATTAAGTGTGCTTATTGCCTTGCTTTGCAGTTACTGTTATAAAATGATACTCGACAACGCTAACCGCGAGCAGTTGCTCAAGGAGCGCGAAACCATCCATTTAAAAACGGAGCTTAACTTTTTGCGTTCGCAGATTAGTCCGCATTTTATGTTCAATGTGCTGAATAACCTGGTTGCGCTGGCTCGAAAAAAGTCTGATACGCTTGAACCCGCCATTATTAACCTTTCGCAGATAATGCGATATATGCTGTACGAAAGTGATGATAACCAGGTATTACTTTCTAAAGAGATTGAATACCTAAAAAGTTATATCAATTTACAAATGCTTCGCTTTGGTAGCGAGGTAACCGTTAAGGTAAACGTAACAGGTAACGCCGATATGTTTATGATTGAGCCCATGCTGCTGATCCCGTTTGTAGAGAACGCCTTTAAACATGGAACCGGTATGCTCGAAAACCCGGTAATTTTGATTGGGCTGAATGTTGATGAAACTAAACGTCAGTTACAATTCAGGGTTACTAATTCTATCAGTCCGCTCGATGTATCTAAGGATAAAAGCTCTGGTATTGGACTTAGCAATGTAAACCGGCGTTTAGCCATCTTATATCCAGGCAAGCATCAGCTTAATGTTTTCAATAAAGATAATTCTTTTACTGCCGAGCTCATTCTCAACCTGGCATAAACTCAAATCATCTATCAGTCGGTAATAAAAAAACTGCTGTCGCGTAAAAGTTGCCGCTGGTCGCTACAATAATCCGGGTGGTATACTTTATTTTTTATTTGCTTTTGACCGGGGTACTCTTGTAGCATAATCACCCTGCTATCAAACAGATGGTTCACCTGCAACAGCCACCGGGACGCTCTCAAAACAGGTGAACTATCATTGTTAGCTGCAAAGCAAAAGCGATGAAACGTATCTCCATCTTTATTTATTTAAGCCTTTTGGCCCATCTCTGTATTGGCCAAACCGCTCGTACCGTAAGCGGCAGTGTAAAGGATACCACAGGTGTGGCCATACCCGGCAGCACCATTAAAATTTTAACCGGAACAGACAGCGTAACCACCATTACCAATAATAATGGTGGTTTTAGTTTTGCAAGTATTAAAGCCGGTAGCTTTACTATACATATCAGCTCTATCGGTTATCAGTCCGTTAAAAGGCAGTACACGGGCAGCGAAAGTAACTTAGGAACGATTACTTTGAAAACTGAGGATAACCAGCTTAAAGCTGTTGTAGTAAATGCCGTAACGCCCATCAAGCTTAAAGGTGATACTACTGAGTTTAATGCCAATGCCTACAAAGTGCGCGAAGGTGCACCGGTAGAAGATATGATTAAAAAGCTGCCCGGTGTGGACGTTGATAAAAGCGGTAATATAACCGCGCAAGGTAAAAGTGTGACCAAGGTACGGGTAAACGGTAAAGATTTTTTTACCGGCGATGTAAAAACAGCTACCCAAAACCTGCCTGCCGATGTGGTGCAAAACATCCAGTTGATTGATGATTACGGCGATCAGGCCAACCTGACCGGCATTAAAACAGGCGAGCCCGAAAAGATTTTAAATATCACAATCAGGCCCGACAAAAACTACGGCTACTTTGGCCAGGGAACCGTAGGCGATGGCTCGGATGCACAGAAAGCGCTGGCCGGTAAAGATGAGTCGAACAGGTATGTAGCCTCTGGTAATTTATTTGATTTTAAAGGCGACCGGCAGATTGCGGCTTTGGCCAACTTTAATAATACCAATACCAGTTTATTCAGCTTTGGGGCAGGTGGCCCGCGTGGTGGTGGCCCCGGCGGTGGAGGCGGACGGCAGGGTGGCGGTGCTACCACAGCTGGAAGCAGCGATGGTATCACTACTACTCGCTCTTTAGGTTTAAATTACCGCGACCAGTGGGGCAAAAAAATATCAGCTTACGGTAGCTATAGCTTTTCTGATAACACCGTTCGTACATTAAGTTCAACCATACAAAACAACACCTCACTTACGCTGCCGAGTATCAATACGCTGAGCAGCAACCAAACTGATAGTAAAGCCAATCACCGGTTCAATTTTAACATCGAGTATAAGATTGACACCGTGAATTATCTGAAAATATTACCTACGTTTTCGTACGCCGGTGTAAACACCGATTTATCGCAAACCAGTAACCTTACCCGCAACAATAATGTAGTAAGCAATTACTCTTTGTTATCGGCCTTAAACTCGTCGGCGCCCAATTTGGGTGGTAATGTGTTGTACAATCACAAATTTAACTCACACGGCCGTAACTTTAGTGTCAATGCCAGTGCCGGTTCAACCGAGTTGACCCAAACACAAAACCCGGTTTACAATTATACATCGGGCAAGGGTACTGTGCCTGCCAACCAGTTGATTAATACCAACGTTAAACTGGATAGTGTGGGTGCTACAATGTCGTATATTGAGCCGCTAAGCAGACGTTCTTTTTTAGAGCTTAATTATGCCTATCATTATGCTCATACCACATCAGATAAAGCAACCGATACCCTAACTGCCGCTAACATCCGCAACAGGTACGATTTATTAAGCAATAACTACACCTTCAATTTTATTACAAACCGTGTTGGTTTAAATTACCGGTTTATTGAGAAAAAGTATAACTATGTTTTGGGCCTTGCGGCGCAGCCCTCTCTGCTTACCGGTTATTCGCCGTCAACAGGCGTAAATACAAGTATCTCAACTTTCAATTTTGCACCTACCGCAAGGTTTATTTATAATGCCTCGCGCAGCCAGTCGTTCAGTTTTAACTACAGCGGCGCCAGTAACCAGCCAACATATACTACTTTACAGCCTGTTATTGATTTTTCTAATGCGCAATACCCGGTTCAGGGTAACCCGTCTTTAAAGCCTGAATTTAACAATAGTGTGTCCTTGCGTTACAATCAATTTGATTTTCAGTCGGGCAATGTATTATTTGCAAATTTGTCATTTAATAAAACCAGCGATAAGATTGTAGCCAATACCATCACTTACCCGGCCAAGTATACGCCAAACAGCCAGCTGGCAGGCCGCATACTTACTCAATATTTAAATGCCGATGGCTTTTACTCGGCGCAGGGTGGTTATACTTATGCTAAACCCTGGCAGCAACGCCGGTATACCTTGATGTTCAACGGTAATATGTCTTATGCCAATAACATATCTTACATCAGTAACGTGGCAGAAGATACTTATGCTATGACGACCGAAAAAAATATAGGCAAAAGTTTGACACTAACGCAAGGCACTAAATTCCGTACAGATATAACCAACGTTATTGATGCCGAATTGAATGCCAGCTACAGCATTACCCGCACTAACAACTCGCTGCCTCAAAACAATATTAACAACAGCTTCCGCACACTTAGCTTAGGCATTACGGGTAAAAACTACTTTGGCCCAACCTGGACGTTTAGTTACGATTACACCAAGAGCCTGTATTATGGCTATACCGGCTCTACCAATCCTAACATCCTGAATACTTATATCGAAAAGAAGTTTTTGAAACAAAATATGGGGGCGTTACGTCTATCGGCGTTTGATTTGTTTAACCAGAACACGGGCTTCAGCACAACACAATCCAGCAGTTATATTACTCAAACCCAAAGTAACCGTTTAGGGAGATATTATCTGCTTACGTTTACCCTGCGTTTGCAAAAGTTTGCAGGTAAACGACCTAACGTGGGCGAGGGGCCAGGTGGTATGCGTGGGCCAAGGAGTGGTGGCTTTGGTGGCCCGCCTCCAGGCATGGATGGTGCAGGTAGCTAAAGCCCGACCGTACCATTGCGAGTTTAAAAACCATGTTAAATAACAAAACCTTCCTGTTTTGCAGGAAGGCTTTGTTGTTTTGTGAGCGAAAGACGAGATTCGAACTCGCGACCCCGACCTTGGCAAGGTCGTGCTCTACCAACTGAGCTACTTTCGCTTATTATTAGCCGTAGTTTTGTTTAAAGTATTATCTACGTCTGAATTTTGTAGGCGCAAAGGTAGCATTCTAAATTTATTTTGCCAGTGTTTTTTTTAACATGTGATAAAATTGAGATAAGTGGCTCTATTTTAGGTTTATAATTTTTAGTGATCGATTGTAATTATTAACAAAAGTAAATCAAGCTTAAAAAGCAGACACTGTTTTGTTACTTCAAGTTTTCTTTAAAAAAATCAATTGTACGTTGCCAGGCCAGGTCGGCAGCCGCTTTATCATAACGTGGTGTGGTGTTATTATGAAAGCCGTGGTTTACGTTTTCGTAGATAAAAGCCTGGTATTTTTTGCCATTTTCTTTCAATGCAGCTTCATAAGCAGGCCAGCCGCCGGTAATCCGGGTATCCAGTGAGGCATAATGTAACTGTAAGGGCGCCTTCATTTTAGGAACATCAGCAATGGCCGGCTGGCTGCCATAAAACGGTACGGCTGCCGCCAGGTCCGGAATCCGCACAGCCATCATGTTGGCTATACCACCGCCAAAGCAAAAGCCAACTACGCCTATTTTGCCGTTACAGTCTTTATCGTGCTTCAGGTAATCGTAAGCTGCAATAAAATCTTCTTCCATCTGGCCTTTGTCACGTTTGGCTTGCATGTTACGCCCTTCATCGTCATTGCCAGGATAGCCGCCCAGCGGGCTTAAGGCGTCAGGAGCCAGGGTAACAAAACCTGCCAGCGCTGCTCTTCTGGCTACGTCTTCAATATAGGGATTTAAGCCACGGTTTTCGTGCACTACTACAATGCCGCCCAATTTCTTTTTATGATCGGCCGGCACAGATAGTAACCCCTTAATGGTGCCGCCGCCTTTAGGAGAAGAGTAAGTGATATATTCTGATTTTAAACGCGGATCATCTGGTTCAACTAAAATATTGCCCTTGTAATCGGGCATTAAAAAACTGAGTAGTGCGGGTACGGTTAAGCCGCCTACAGCATAGGCTGATAACTGCTGCACAAAATTTCGCCGGTTTAAGCGGCTATGTGCATAATCGTCATACAAGTCAAATACTTCTTGCTTGATGTCTTCTTTTTTGATGGGGTTAGGCTCCATGGTTGGGTTTTAATCAAAGCTAACGATAAAGCATGTTTAGGTTAATGTAAGCTTGTAATAGTTTCGTTACATTTGTTTCCAGGCAGTATCTCGGTATACAACCTTTTTCGTGCACGGCACATCAAATGGTCGAAGCTTTAAAAGTATATAGAGTTTATTATTTAGCTGACCTGAAATGTTTGTTTAAATTTGTCTTACCAATTATAAATATCTTGAATTCGTTACCCTTAAAAGGATTTAAAGAATATCTTCTTTTTTTGTTCGGTTTTTTGTGTGCAGCAGCAGGCTATGCCTCGCCTGTTCCGGTAAAATATTTAGGTATTGAAAACGGATTATCAAACAACTCAGCCACTTGTATAGCTCAGGATAAATATGGCTTTATTTGGATAGGTACTTATGACGGGCTTAACCGTTATGATGGTTATGAGTTTAAAACTTTTAAAAATATCTGGGGAAACGCAAAATCATTGGTAAACAACCACACCAAAGCGGTACGTGCAGTAGGTAATCGTATTTACGCAGGTACCGAAAAGGGGATGTGTTACTTTGACTACACCGATTCTGAGTTTCATAGCTTGTATTATCTGGACGAGAATAAAAGGCGTATAAAAGTCAACTTCGATATCAACGAAATACTGAGTGATGCCAAAGGGAACGTATACGCGGCTACCAGCCAAACTGCGCTGCTAAAGTTTAGCCCCCATGATACTGTAGGTGTTGCCATAAATGTTGGCTTGGGCAATACTGTGCAATGCATGACGTTTGACCGGACTAACCGCTTGTGTGTGTTTATAAATGGGGTAGGCCTTGGTTGTTACGATGCTGCAAAAAACAAAATCACGATCATAAACCGTGAAGTTATAACGGCAGGTTGCCTGGCCGCAGACGTGCATAACAACATTTGGATAGGTAGTGCCAACGGATTATACATTTACAATCGAATCAGCAAAAAAGTCGGCTTGTTTGAAAACTCCAAGCGAAAGCTTGTTGCCGGAAACATATCGAATTTGCTCTTAACCGCTAACGGCAGCATGTGGATATCTACCAATGGGTCCGGTATCAATATTTGGAACGAACAAAGTCAGTCTTTAAGTGCAATACTGCCCGGCGAGTCCCGCTACGATTTAAAAAGTGGAGCAGTATCTGTAGTTTTCGAAGATAACGAAAGTCGGAAATGGATAGCTACCCTGCGTGGCGGCATCAATGTAATTGATAAAAATATCAATTTGTTCAGGCTTTATAATCACGATGCTTTCAACAAAAACAGTGTCCCTAATAACTTTATCCGTTCATTTTGCGAAGACGAACTGCATAATGTGTGGATTGGTACAGACGGTCGTGGTATAAGTTACTGGAACACAAAAAATAATACTTATCAAACTTACGATCACCATCCTGCTGCGGGCAGTATTAGCAGTAATTTTGTAGTCAGTGTAATAAAAGACTACACCAATAAAATCTGGGTGGCATCTTTTAACGGCGGTATTGATGCGTTTGATAAGTCAGCTCACGGCTTTAGGCATTACCCCTGTTTTGAACTCGGCACCAAAGTAGAGGAGCGTAATATCTGGAAGCTGTACGAAGATGCTAAACACCGGCTATGGGCAGGCAGCACCTGGGGTGGAGCATTATATTTATACAATAGAAAGCTTGATAGCTTTGAGATATTTGATAAAAGGCTGGTTGATATACACACCCTTTTTGAAGATGATAAGGGAGAACTTTGGGGAGGAAATTACACCCACCTTATCAATATTGATACTAAGCAAAAAAAACACCGGTATTATTTTATCGGGCAGGCCATAAGGGCTATTGCGCAAGATAGCCTTCATCAATTATGGATTGGTACAGAGGGCGGTGGATTGTTAAAGTTTAACAGGCAAACCCATCAATTTATCCGGTATACCGAAAATGAGGGATTGCCCAGCAACACTGTACTGAATATTTTGATTGACAACAAAAATAATTTATGGTGCAGTACTTATAACGGACTTTCGAAGTTTGTACAGGCTAAGCGCAGCTTTATCAACTATTTTGCTTCTGATGGCTTGCAGAGTAACCAGTTTATGTATAATGCTGCGTTGAGGCTACAATCGGGGCAAATGCTTTTTGGCGGTATAAAAGGATTTAATCTTTTTAACCCGGATAGCGTATCGGCTTATGTACACCAGCCTCGTGTGCAGTTAACAGATTTTAAGGTAAGCAACGTGCCTTTAAACAGAACCGGTTATGCAGACCAGCAATCACTTAACACGGTAAAGCACATTAAAATACCCTTCAATCAGGCAACAATTTCCATAAGTTTTACGGCACTTGAATACTCCTATCCCGAAAAAATTAGTTATGCATACTATTTAGAAGGATGGGATCATGAATGGAATTACGTAGGCAAATCAACCTCTGCATATTTTAGCAGGCTTACCGAAGGTGACTATTCACTTAAAATTAAAGCAACCAATACCGAGGGGACGTGGAGTAGTGAACCATTAGTTATTAAAATAACCGTATTGCCACCTTGGTACCGTACGTGGTGGGCCTATCTTGGCTATCTTACTGTTTTTGGTTTAAGTGCATACGCTTTTGGTTACTACCGCAAGCGGCAGCTAAAATTAACTTACGAGGTTGAAATTGCTAACCTTCGCGTTGAAAGAGAAAAGGAATTGAATGAAAAGAAGCTGGCATTCTTTACCAATGTTTCGCACGAATTCAGAACGCCGCTTACCCTCATCATTAATCCGATAAAAGATTTGCTCAATCAAAATAAGAGCAATGCTGATGAACTAAACGTAATTTACCGTAATGCGCGCCGCCTGTTAGGGATGGTTGACCATCTATTATTATTTCGCAAAACAGAAACTGAAAATACACAGCTTAAGGCAAGCAGGGTAGATTTTGTGACGCTGTGTAACGATGTGTTTGTTTGCTTTGCTCAGCAGGCAAAAATTAGAAAAATTAGTTACACGCTTGATTTTAAGGCTGAAAGCGTTGAAATATATGCTGACCGTGAAAAAATAGAGATCGCATTATTCAATTTAATTTCAAATGCAATAAAATTTACGCCCGATGGCGGCAGTATTGTAATAACGCTCGATGAAGATGATGGCAATGTGTTTTTTACCATTGCTGATAACGGCATAGGTATTAGTAAAGATGTTGGCGATAAGCTTTTTAATAAGTTTTACCAGGCAAAAGACAGTAACTATTTTAAAACCGGATTTGGAATAGGTTTGTATTTGGTTAAGGTTTTTATTGAAGCACATCACGGCAGTATTAATTATTGCAACAACCCTAACGGCGGCACTACTTTTACGTTGAGCATACCCAAAGGAAAAAAGCATTTTACGCTCGAGGAAGTTTGCGAGAACGTGATTTTTGATGCTAATCCTATTACTGAATTGATTGACTATAACAATCGTGAAGCGGTAGTACAGGAAGCGGAAACTGTTAATTTGGAGTTATTGTTATCTAACAAACTATCCATTCTCATTATTGATGATAATGAACAGATTAGAGATTACATCAAAAAAGTATTTAATCAAGACTATAATGTGCTTGAAGCCTGTTCGGGTAAGCAGGGTTTGGAAATCATCAAAAAATATCTGCCCGATATGGTGATCAGTGATATTGTTATGGGGGAGATGAGCGGGTTGGAACTTTGCAAAGCCATAAAGCAGGATACATCTATTAATCATATTCCGGTTATTTTATTAACCGGCGATGCGACGTCCGGCATTATGATTAAGAGTATTGAAGAGGGCGCTGTTGACTTTTTAAGTAAGCCTTTTGAAAAGGAGATACTGATAGCTAAGGTAAAAAGTATACTGCGCAGCAGGGCCGAATTACAAAACTACTTTTATAAAGAAATTACGCTCAAAAATAATGTGCGTAATATATCCGAAGAACATAAAGACTTTTTGTACAACTGTATCAGTGTTATTGAGCAGCATTTGATTGACCATAATTTCGACGTGGAAATGCTATCAAAAAAAGTAGGTATGAGCTATCCTACGTTGTTTAAACGTATTAAGCTAATCACCGGGCAATCGGTCAATAATTTCATCAGGTTCGTGCGTTTACGCAAAGCAGCCGAATTATTAATTCATACCAATTGCAATGTAAACGAAGCCGCTTACCAGGCAGGGTTTAATGACATCAAGTATTTTCGCGAGCACTTCAATAAGCAGTTTGGTGTCAATCCCTCCGAATTTATAAAAAAGCACCGTGCTACGTTTCAGATATCTTATCGGATGAATCAGTCTAACTAATGGCATACTTATCAAAGTATTCCCATTCGAGATTACTTTTTTAAAACAGCATGTTGCATGGTGAGCATTTTATTGCTACAAATTAAAACCGGCATGGTAAGTATGTGAGCTGCATACTTACTGAGAGGGGTAAATAAGTATATAAAACTAATTTACCCCCTATATTTTATGGTTTTACCCCCCTTTGTCTACGCTAATTACCGCTTACTTCGTCTTAATTAGAGCGCCATCGTTAAACCAAGCGAACGTTTAAACCTATAACATAGCTTAATAATTAACAGTGCCATATTAAGTTATCAGGCAGCCAAAACGAGGCTATTCTGGTAATTGATAAGTGTGCATATTTTAAAAACCAATTCATCTAAACAATTAATGTATGAGAAAAAATTTTACTAATCTCATTTTACTTACGCTATTATTTAGCGTTGCATTAGCAGGCATAGTACCTGCAGCTTTTGCCCAAAGCTCCTATACTGTAACAGGTAGGGTATTAGATTTGAAAAACATTCCTTTGCCTGGTGCTACTGTCAAGGTAGAGGGTTCCCAACAAGGAACTGTAGCTGATGTAAACGGTAGTTTTAAAATCAATTTAAGCTCACCAGCTACGTTGGTTATTTCATTTACTGGCATGGTATCAAAGAGTGTGAAGGTTAGTGCTTCAAACAATCAAGTAGAAGCAAACTTGGCCGATGGCGGCAAGCAACTTACCGATGTGGTTGTAGTTGGTTACGGTAATCAAAGACGCTCAGATGTTACCGGTTCAGTTACCTCAGTACCTAAGTCTCGTTTATCTCAATTGCCGGTAACCAACGTATTGCAGGCATTAGAAGGTGCTGTACCTGGGGTTAACGTTGTTACCAGTTCTTCGGTTCCAGGTACACAACCATCGGTGCAGGTTCGTGGTCAAAATTCAATATCGGCCGGCAACTCACCTTTTGTCGTGGTAGATGGTATTCCTCTAAGCAAATCAGGCGGTTCGTTGAACGATATTAATCCTAACGATATAGCATCGATGGAGATATTGAAGGATGCATCAGCAGCGGCAGTTTATGGTACCAATGCATCAAACGGCGTAATTATTATAACCACCAAAAGAGGTGCAAGTGGTAAGCCAGTGATTAGGTACAGCGGTTATGGCGGTTGGGAAAATTATGCGCATAAATTGGAGCCGCGCGACCCTGCTTCTTTTACACAAAAGTATTTGGATTATCTATCGCAAAATAATTTAAAGCAGCAGTTTACAGAACCGGTTTACAACAACGGCGAACGTGCAAATTATGCTGCGGGTAACATCACCAACTGGTTAGACGCCGTTAGCCAGCAGGGTTATATGCAAGATCATAACCTGAGTGTACAAGGCGGCAGTGAGGATGTGAAATACTTTTTATCTGGTGATTACCTGAAGCAAAAAGGTGTTTTGCAAGGTTATCAGTATCAACGCGTAAGTATTCGTTCTAATTTAGATGTTAATGTAACTAAGTTTTTATCAGTAGGTACTTCAGCTTTCGTAACTAATAACAACTATGATGGCGGCCGTGTAAACCTATTGTTTGCCACCGCTATGAGCCCTTATGGAAACATTTATAACGCCGATGGTACTTACGCTATTTACCCGCAAGCCCCTGAGCAATTATATACTAACCCTTTCTTAGGGTTAAATACTGACGTGGTAAATCGCAGTGTTAATGTGGTGGGTAATGGCTATGCAGAGGTGAAATTTGGCGGTTTAATTAAAGGTCTAAAATATCGTTTAAATGTTGGTTACAACTACCTGCCAACCCGTTACAACTACTACAGCGGTCGTTTAGCAAATACCCCATTAGGATCAGCTACTGCTACCAACACCGAAACTACAGGTTACACACTTGATAATCTGTTGCTTTATGTACGCGACTTTGGAAAAAGCCGTGTAGATTTTACCGGTTTGTACGGTGCTCAACGCCGCCGTTATGTTAGTGCAACTGCAGGTGCAACCAATTTTGTAAACGATGCTTTATCTTATAATAACATTGGTGCAGGTGCAACTCAAACAGCAAGTTCTTATTCAGACCGCTATGCGCTTAATTACCAGATGGCGCGTTTAGTTTACTCGTATGATCAGCGTTATGTAATTACAGGTACCGTTCGTCGTGATGGTTCTTCAGTATTCGGTGCCAACACCAGCAAGTTTGGTACATTTTACTCAGCTGCGTTGGCTTGGAATATCAGCAACGAAGCATTTATGAAGAATGTAAAGTTTGTAAATACTTTAAGGTTACGCGGCTCTTACGGTAAAGCCGGTAACGAGGGTATTAGTGTATATGGTACTATAACAACTGACG
The DNA here is from genome assembly GCF_038806765.1 of Mucilaginibacter sp. CSA2-8R. NCBI lineage: Bacteria > Pseudomonadati > Bacteroidota > Sphingobacteriia > Sphingobacteriales > Sphingobacteriaceae > Mucilaginibacter > Mucilaginibacter sp. CSA2-8R. The sequence goes on from NZ_CP152389.1 coordinate 1,321,808, forward strand.
GCAGCACACGCTTTCCATTCAACGGTGTAAGTTATATTGGTTTGCAAGCCGGTAACTTGGGTAACGCTAATTTACAGTGGGAAGCCACCAAACAAACTAACATAGGTTTAGAGTTCGCAGTATTAAATAACCGCATAACTGGTAATATTGATGTTTACAATAGCGCTAACAATGGCTTATTACTTTCAAGAGCGTTACCAGCAATTACAGGCTACGGCAGGGTTTTAGATAACTTAGGTAAAACACGTAACCGCGGTATTGAGGTAACTTTGAATACTAAAAACGTTCAGTTTAAGAAATTTGCCTGGGAAAGTAACATCGTATTTGCAGCCAATAAAAACAAGATTGTTGATTTGTACGGCGACCAGCAGAGCGACTTAGGTAACCGCTGGTTTATCGGTTCTCCAATCAGTGTAATATATGATTATAAAATGGTTGGTGTTTGGCAAACTGGCGAAGATGCTTCTAAGCAAGATCCGGGTGCTAAGCCAGGTGATTTAAAATTTGCTGATACTAACGGTGATGGTAAAATTACTCCTGATGATCGCGTTATATTAGGTCAAACTGCACCAAAATGGACCGGTGGCTTTTCAAATACGTTTAGGTATAATAATTTAAGCTTAACCGTTTTTATTCAAACTGCACAAGGCATGCTGAAAAACAATGCCGATTACAACTATGCTGATGAGGCTGGTCGTCGTAATACACCTGCCGAGATTGGTTACTGGACGCCTACTAATGGTAGCCAGGACTTCCAGTCTTTATCATATACCAATACTCGTGGATATGGTTATCCCCACAATGCAAGCTATACTCGGCTAAAGGATATAACGCTTAACTATACCGTGCCTCAAAGTATTGCTAACAAACTCGGTTTGTCAACTTTAAGCGTATATGCAAGTGGTCGTAATTTACACACCTGGACTAAATGGATAGGTTGGGACCCGGAACAAACTTATTACACTCGTGGTAGCGGCAACTCTGGTAATAACCAAGCTGCGTTCGCTGCCGATTTCAGTAATAACTATCCTGTTACCCGTACTTTTGTACTGGGACTTAATATTTCATTAAAATAATTTAGCTTAATAAAGACATGAAAAAGTTTTCTATCATATTGGGCGTTGCGTCTGCACTTTTATTGGGTGCGTCTTCTTGCAAAAAGAGTTTTCTCGACGAAAAGCCATATTCTTCATATTCTCCTCTAACAGTTACCGATTCTTTAGGGTTCGAAGCTTCGCTTATAGGACTTTACCAATACCAAACCGGAACACTTACCTGGTCGAGCGATCAAGGCTGGCCAAGCGTTTGGCAAGTTGGTACTGATGTTGCTAATGCCACCGCAAATCAGCAAGGGGTAGAAGTGCCTTATTATAACTATCAGCAACTTACGTCTACCGACCGTGGATCCTCTATTGCTTGGGGTCGTTACTATGCTTTGATTAACAATAGCAATATTATCCTCGATGGACTGACATCTGCCAATGGAGTTGGCGCGGTGGGTAAGCGACTGGTTGAAGCAGAGGCCAAATTTTTCCGTGCTTATGCATATAACACATTGGCAACGCTTTACGGTCGTGTACCATTAATTACTAAGTCAATCACCGGGCCTAAAACCGATTTTACTCGTAATTCACTCGACGAAGTGAATACACAAATCGTTAACGACTTAACATTTGCTGCTTCAGGCCTACCTGATTTAAATGCGGTTGGCAATCGTGTAAATGCCGCTGGTAAACCAGTAAGCCGCGCTAACAAGTATATGGCTATGCAATTGTTGGCCGAAGTATATTTGCGTATGGGTAAAAACGATCTGGCAGAGCAAACGGCACAAAGCATCATCAGCAGCGGTAAATTTAACCTGATCCGCTCTCGTTACGGTGTACGTGCAGGTGGTGCCGGCGATTATTATTCTGATATGTTTGTTTATGGCAACCAACGCCGTTCGCAAGGTAACAGCGAAGCGATCTGGGTGTTGGAGCAAGAAAATCCGAACTCGGTGATTGGTGGCAACGTAGATGCTGCACAGCAGCGCCGTGTATTTGGTGCGGCCTATTATCAAATACCTGGTATGGCTTTGGCCGATTCTTTAGGCGGTCGTGGTATTGCCCGCTTAAGGCTGAGCAACTGGGTCCTGTATGGCTTGTATAAAGGTAATGATATTCGTAATTCACAATACAGTATCAAGCGTCGCTACTACTATAACGATCCGGCATACCCTGCTTTAATTGGTAAGCAGGTACCTTTTACCGGTGCAGATACTTTATTCCGTATTTGCCCAAGCACAACCAAATGGGGCGCTTTTGACCCTAATGATACCTTTGGTTATGCTATGATAAAAGATTTCATCATGATGCGTTTAGGCGAAACCTACTTATTACTTGCCGAGGCTCAGGTTAAACAAGGTAAATTAGCTGATGCCGCTAACTCCATCAACGTTTTACGTACCCGCGCCAATGCTGCCCAGGTAAGTGCTTCTGATATGAATTTAAACTTCATTTTAGACGAGCGTGCCCGCGAATTGGTAGCTGAAGAAAATCGCCGGATGACTTTAATGCGGACCGGAACTTTGGTTGAACGTTCTTTGAGATTAAACTCAAACGATGCGCAAAAACCAATTACCGGTCTAACCGCAACTAACTTATTACTGCCCATTCCCCTAACAGATATCCAAATAAACAAAGACGCTAAACTGGAGCAAAACCCAGGTTATTAGTGTAACGTTCAAGTGACAGGCCGAAATAGCCTGTCACTTTTTTATTATTTTACTCAATGAACTGCAATACTCCTTCATATCTGAAATATATTGTAAGCTTAGGTCTGCTCATCAATATATTTGAGCCTGTTTCAGCACAGCAAAAAGATATCAAGGTAAGTACTATCGCCCATAATGCCTGGGCTAATAATTCTGCCAATACCGTAATCTTTCGTAAAAACGCGCTGGTTACTTTTAAAGGAGTACAGTATGCTTCTTTTTATGACTCTGCACAGTATGTAGTGTTGGCCAAACGATTGGTTGGCTCATCAACCTGGCAAACACAACGCACCCCATACACCGGCGATGCTACGGATGCACATAAATCCATTAGTTTAATGATAGATGGTGGAGGCGTTGTGCATGTAGCCTGGGGGCAACACAACAATGCGTTAAATTACGCTAAAGGACTTAAACCCGGCTCGCTTGAGTTAGGACCGAAGCTGGGCATGACCGGTAACAAAGAAAATAAATTAAGTTATCCCGAATTTTATCGCCTGGCTAACGGCAATCTGATTTTTCTATATCGCGATGGCGGTTCGGGCAACGGTAACTTAATCATTAACCATTACAACATTCAAACCGGCAAGTGGAATCGCCTGCAGGATAACCTGATTGATGGCGAAGGGCAACGCAATGCTTACTGGCAACTGGCTACCGATAAAGCCGGTACCATACACCTGTCGTGGGTGTGGCGCGAAACGCCTGATGTAGCCAGCAATCATGATTTAGCCTATGCCTGCTCAAAAGACGGGGGCATCACTTGGCAAAAATCAACCGGCGAACTATATAAACTGCCTATTACAGCAGCAACCGCAGAATATGCCTGCAAAATTCCGCAAAAAAGCGAGCTAATTAACCAAACTTCGATGTTTGCCGATGACAAGGGCAATCCGTTTATTGCTACCTATTGGCGCGAGGAAAACAGCCAGATACCGCAATATCATTTGGTTTATAAAAGCGGAAACAAGTGGAAGGTAAGTAACCTGGCCTTCCGTAAGTCGGCCTTCTCATTGTCTGGTCAGGGTTCTAAAAGTATACCTATAGCCAGGCCGCAAATTATCGCCTGGCAAAATAAAGGCACTCTGGCGGCTGGCCTTATTTTCAGGGATGCCGAACGGGGCAGTAAAGTATCCATAGCCGTGTGCAACAACCTGCAACAAGCAGCATGGAAGGTAATTGATTTAACAGATTACAGTGTTGGTGCATGGGAACCAACTTTGGATACAGAGCTTTGGAAAGATAAGTACCTGCTTAACCTTTTTGTACAAAAAGTAACCCAGGTTGATGGCGAAGGCCTGGCGCACGAAAAGCCCGAGGCTGTACAAGTTTTGCAGTGGCAGCCTCAATCAAACAAAAAATAAATGACAACATACTTAAAAAAGACACTTTGGGCAGCAGCTCTTTTAACCGGTACTTTTGGTAAGCTAAGTGCTCAAAGCGTAAAAGGCTTGTTAGCCGATAAAAGTTTAGTTAAGCACGCGAATAACATTTTTAAAAGTGCCGGCCAGCAGTACCGTTACCTTGCAGGCCGCCTTCCGGCAAATCGTTTCCCCAAAACCTTTTACGCTAAAGCCGACAGCTTGGAAACCAGCGGCTCGGGCTGGTGGTGCAGTGGTTTTTATCCGGGTACGCTGTTGTATCTCTATAAACAAACACACGATGCTGCCACGCTCACTGAGGCCCAGCGTATGCTGAAACTGCTGGAAGTTGAGCAGCACAACAAAACCACGCACGATTTAGGTTTTATGATGTACTGTAGTTTTGGCAATGCATTGCAGATTGCGCCTAAGCCCGGGTACAAGCAAATTTTGCTTAACAGCGCCAAGTCGCTCTCAAGCCGGTTCGACGCTAAGGTAGGTGCCATCAAATCATGGGACTCAAAAAAGCAAGAATACCTGGTGATTATAGATAACATGATGAACCTGGAGTTACTCTTTTGGGCAACACGTGCTACAGGCGATTCCAGCTATTACAAAATAGCCGTTACTCATGCCAACACCACCATGAAAAATCATTTCCGGCCGGATTTTAGTTCATACCACGTCATTAACTACAATCCCGCAACCGGTGCTGTGCAGCAAAAACGTACCGCTCAGGGTTACGCCGATGAATCGGCCTGGGCACGTGGGCAAGCCTGGGGATTGTATGGTTACACCGTAATGTACCGCGAAACCAAAAACAAAAAATATCTTAATCAGGCTAATCGCATCGCGCAGTTCATCCTTAATCATCCTAACCTGCCAAAAGACAAAATTCCTTACTGGGATTTTAATGCGCCTAATATTCCTAATGCTTTAAGAGATGCATCAGCAGGGGCCGTCATGGCTTCGGCATTATTAGAGTTGTGCCGTTACGCTGACCCAAGCCAGGCTAAAATTTATTTTAATGCGGCGCAAACCATGCTTAAAACATTGTCGGCTCCGCCTTATCTGGCAGCGGCCAAAACCAACGGAGGTTTTATCTTGCAACATAGCGTAGGTCATATTCCGCAGGGTACCGAAGTGGATGTACCACTTACTTATGCCGATTATTATTACATTGAAGGTCTTGAACGTTATAAAAACTTTAGCCGTTAGCGGCAACAAAACACAAGCTTAAATTATGATCAAATCATTCTTGTTCTCCATCTGTTTAGTAGCAGGCCTTAGTGTTAAGGCTCAAAGCATTGATACGCTTAATGCTCCTGCTGCTGCGCTGCCCGGAGTGTATGCAGACCCCAACATTACTGCGTTTAATAAAAAGTTTTATATCTATCCTACTACCGATGGAACTGTAGGTTGGATGTCTACTTACTTTACCTGCTGGTCATCAGATAACATGGTCGACTGGAAAAACGAAGGTGTTATTTTAGATCTGCCCAAAGATTTAACTTGGGCTAAAGAACGGGCCTGGGCGCCGGCCATTGCCAAAAAGAACAATAAATATTATTTCTACTACTCAGCCGATGTAAACATTGGTGTAGCTGTAAGCGACAAGCCTACCGGCCCATTTAAAGACTCTATCGGTAAACCACTAATTAAACGCGGCAGTCTGCGTGGGCAGATGATTGACCCGATGGTGCTTGTAGATGATGATGGTAGCGCCTATATGTACTGGGGACAGGGCCAGTGCCACGCAGTAAAGTTAAATGATGATATGGTAAGCTGCGATACTGCTAAAATTATCAACTTTAAACCCGAAGGGTACAATGAAGGGCCTTTCGTTATTAAACGTAAAGGCATTTATTACCTGATGTGGTCTGAGTATGATACCCGCGATCCGCGCTATTCTATCGCGTATGCTACATCCAAATCGCCGTTAGGCCCATTCACCAAAGTGGTAAACCAGCCGGTACTTAAGGGCAAAGGTGTAGTAAAGGGTGCAGGTCATCACTCAGTTGTTAATGTACCAGGTACTGATAAATGGTTTATTGCCTATCACCGTTTCAAAATTCCGGGCGGGGATGGTTACAACCGCGAAACCTGTATTTCACCAATGTACTTTGATAAAGAAGGCCGGATTTTACCGGTGAACGTTTTTGAAAAGGTAAAACCAATTAAAATCAAAAAGTAAAGCCGTTGTAAATGACTAAGCCTAACGCTTTACTACTTTTATTGTTACTAAGTTTTTCGGTATCGGCCAAGGCTGCCGATAAGGCGCCAACTTTGAGCCGTAAGCAGTGGTTGGCGTATCTGGATAGGGTAGCCCGTCCTGTAATGCAAAACATTTCGCAAAACCAGCTCAAAGCTAACATGCCGGTGGTAACGTCAGGAGCTATTGATAACAAGGAGCAGCGCAGTAAGGTAGCTTATCTCGAAGCTTTTGGCCGTACGCTTTGCGGCATTGCACCTTGGTTGCAGTTAGAGGGCGGTAATCCATCCGAAGTTAAAATGCGCGACCAGTACCGCCAATGGGCATTGCAGGGTATTGCCAATGCCGTAAACCCCGGCGCTAAAGATTATTTGCAGTGGAACGGTGGGCAGCCATTGGTAGATGCTTCGTTTGTTGCGTTGGCTCTTGTGCGGGCGCCCTGGTTATGGGAGCATTTAAATAAGCCGGTACAGCAACAGATAGTAACTGCCTTGATGATAACACGAAATACTGTTCCGGTTTATTCGAACTGGATCTTGTTTTCGGGCGCAATTGAGGCTTTTTTTGATAAATACGATTTAGGCTACGACCCGGTACGTATCGAATTTGCTGTACGCGAATTTACGCAGCACTGGTACGTTGGCGACGGCTTATATGCCGACGGTATGAGCTTCCATCTGGATTATTATAATAGCATCGTTATTCATCCAAATTTGAATGCCATACTGGATGAGGTAAGCAGTAAACACAAGATTTACCAGCACGAGCGTGACAACGCTAAATTAATCAGTCAGCGGTATGCGCAGATTCTGGAAGGTATGATTAATGCCGATGGCAGTTATCCGGCTATAGGTCGCTCTATTGTTTATCGTGGCGGGGTTTTTCATCACTTGGCCGATATGGCTTATAGAAAACAACTTCCATCGTCTATCAGTCCGGCGCAAGTACGTGAAGCACTTGGTGCAGTAATTAAGAAAACGCTAAATGCACCTAATACTTTTAACAAAGACGGTTGGCTTAACATAGGGCTGTATGGTAACCAGCCTTCGCTGGCCGAGTTTTATATTACTACCGGTAGCCTGTACATCTGCACCGACATTTTTATGCCTTTAGGATTGCCGGAAACGGATGAGTTTTGGAGCGCACCGCCTGCACCCTGGACGTCAGTAAAAATATGGAGTGGGCAAGATGTACCGGCCGACCACGCTTTCGAATTAAAAAAATAACAACATGCTCCGTACTCATGAATGTAAGAAAAACTTTTTTAGTGATTATGCTCCTGACTGCCGGGTTAATTACTGGAGCCGTCTCCGTAAAGGCACAGGAGCCTAAACCGGGCACTGGTAAGTTAGTGCAGTTTACACCGGGTACCATTTGGCCAGATGATAAAGGAGTTCACATCAACGCCCATGGCGGCGGCTTACTATATAATAAAGGAACTTATTACTGGTACGGCGAACATAAGATTGAGGGTGGCGCCGGCAACCGGGCTATGGTTGGGGTGCACTGTTATTCGTCAAAAGATTTATATAACTGGAAAGATGAAGGCATTGCGCTGAATGTATCACCAGATACCACCAGCGATATTGCCAAAGGCTGTGTACTGGAACGCCCGAAAGTTATTTACAATAAGAAGACTAAAAAGTATGTCATGTGGTTTCACCTGGAGCTTTTAGGTCAGGGTTATAAAGCTGCCCGGGCCGGTGTGGCCACCAGTAATAAAGCCACAGGTCCGTACACTTTTATTAAAAGCTACAGGCCCAACGCCGGCAAAATGCCTTACTATCCAACCGGAACTTCGAATGAAGACAAGGTTGATTGCACAAAGCCTAAAAATAAAAGCGAGGGTTTCTTTTGCCGCGATGTGCCCGGTGGCCAAATGGCACGCGACATGAATGTGTTTGTAGACGATGATGGTAAGGCTTACCACATTTTTTCGGCAGAAGAGAATGCTACCCTAGATGTAGCCGAGTTAACCGACGATTACACTGGGCATACCGGCAAATTTTCGAGAGTTTATGCCGGTCACTCTACCGAAGCACCTGCGCTTTTTAAACGTAACGGTATCTATTATATGATAGGATCGGGTACTACAGGTTGGGCGCCTAACCCGGCACGTTGGTTTACAGCAAAAAATATTTATGGCCCGTGGACTTATCATGGTAACCCATGCGTAGGCGAGGGTGCGGAGATTACGTTTGGCGGTCAGAGTACTTACGTATTGCCGGTAGCTGGTAAAAAGGACGCATTCATTTTTATGGCCGATAAATGGACGCCCAAAAATGCAATTGACGGCAGGTATTTATGGCTACCCATAACCTTTAAAGGTGACGATATTGAATTGAAATGGATGAACGAGTGGACTTTAGACGTATTTAATAAGTAGTAATGAAGAAAATTTATTGGTTAGTATTATTGTTGGTGAGCCATCTGGCAGTTAATGCACAAGATAGCCTGATTACCGATATTGGTGCACGCAAAACAACCAGTTTAAATGGTAAATGGCAATACATTGTAGACCCCTACGAAACGGGATTTTATGATTACCGTTACAAAGAACTGAATCAGAAAAATGGGGATGCTTACTGGAATACCGACATCCAGAAAGACCGTACCGAGAAAAAAGAACATGGTTACATTGATAAGTACAGCATCGAAGTTCCGGGCGACTGGAACCACCAAAAACCCGAGTTTACTTTTTACGAAGGTACGATATGGTATAAAAAATCTTTTGATTACAAGCCGGTGCAGGGCAACCGCTATTTTGTTTACTTCGGTGCTGTAAACTATCGTGCCGATGTTTACCTCAACGGTAAAAAGTTAGGGATGCACAAAGGCGGTTTTACACCTTTTAACTTCGAAATACCTGCCGGGATACTAAAAGAGAAAGATAACTTTTTGGTAGTTAAGGTAGATAACAAGCGTTACGCCGACGAAGTACCTACCCTAAACACCGACTGGTGGAACTATGGCGGTATTACCCGTAATGTTTGCGTGGTAGAGTTGCCGCAGAGCTTTATCCAGGATTTTGTATTACAACTAAAAAGGCCTGTTGATGGGAAGGCCCCGGCCGCATCACCGGATGCCTCGGGTTGGGTTAAAATTAATAATCCTCGGGCTGGCGAAACTATTACAGTAGAAATTCCTGAACTGAAATTCAGGAAACAAATTCCTGCGTCGGGCGAAACTACCGCTTTAAACTTAAAGCTGCCTAAGCTGCAGTTATGGAGCAATGCGACGCCTAAACTGTACAAAGTAGTGGTATCTACCAAAACCAACCGGGTCGAAGACAAAATTGGTTTCCGTACTATTGAGGCCTTTGGCAAACAGGTATTGCTGAATGGTAAGCCGGTATTTATGCGCGGCATCAGTGTTCATGGCGAAATTCCGCAGGATGTACGCAGGGCTTATTCACAAGCAGATGCAATGCAGCTGCTTACCCAAGCCCGTAATTTGGGCTGCAACATGGTGCGCCTGGCGCATTATCCGCACGATGAAACGATGACACGTCTGGCCGATTCATTAGGCGTGTTGGTTTGGTCGGAAATACCGGTTTACTGGACCATTAACTTTGGCAGTACCGAAGTTTTAAATAAAGCTAAAGCACAGTTGGCCGAAATGATTTACCGCGACCATAACCGTGCAAGCATCATCATCTGGTCGGTAGGTAACGAAACACCTATCAGTCCAACGCGAACTGATTTTATGCACAGCCTGATTACCGAAGCTAAGCGCTTAGATAACACCCGTATGGTTTCGGCTGCACTGGAGGTAAATTATGCTTCGGGTAAAAATTTGAATTTAATTGACGATCCGCTGGGAGAATTTGTAGATTTGGTGGCATTCAACGAATATTTAGGTTGGTATGGCGGCCTGCCCGAACAGTGCCGCAAAACTAATTGGGGCACGCCTTACAATAAACCGTTGTTCATCAGCGAAACTGGTGCAGGCGCCAAAGGTGGTTTCCATGCCGACTCGCTTACCCGCTTTAGCGAAGAGTACCAGGAATGGTATTACAAAGAGCAGGTAGCTATGTTAAAACGTATGCCCGATAATTACGTAGGTATATCACCATGGGTACTAAATGATTTCCGTTCGCCTAAACGCAACAACCCGGTATACCAGGAAGGCTGGAACCGTAAAGGGTTGTACGATGATAAAGGCAACAAGAAAAAAGCCTTTTACATATTGCAGGCCTATTACGAGCAAATGAAAAAGTTACATGATCATCCAAAAAGCAAATAATTTACATGAAGAAGAAGTATATATATATAGCGCTTAGCTTGTTTTTATGTGCCAAAGCACCTGCTCAAACCCAACCTATTAATGGTTCGCACACCTTTGCTTTAGGCGATGAAGCATTTATGCTGGACGGAAAACCGTTTCAGATGATTTCGGGAGAGATGCATTACCCCCGCGTACCTCGTGCGGCCTGGCGCTCCCGCATGAAAATGGCCAAGGCCATGGGATTGAATACCATTGGTACCTATGTTTTTTGGAACGTTCATGAGCCTCAGAAAGGTAAGTTTAGCTTTAGCGGCGAAGATGATATTACCGAATTTGTGAACATTGCCAAACAAGAAGGCCTTTGGGTAGTATTGCGCCCAAGCCCTTATGTATGCGCCGAGTGGGAATTTGGCGGCTACCCTTACTGGTTACAAAACGAAAAAGGTTTGGTAGTGCGCAGCAAAGAAACGCAGTACCTTAAAGAGTACGAAGCTTACATCAAAGAAGTAGGCAAGCGTTTAGCGCCTTTGCAAATTAACCATGGTGGCAACATCCTGATGGTGCAGATTGAAAACGAGTATGGCTCGTACGGCAGTGATAAAGAGTACCTGGCCATTAACCAGCGCATGTTTAAAGAAGCTGGTTTTGACGGTTTGTTGTATACCTGTGATCCTGCAGCCGACCTGGTTGCCGGCCACCTGCCCGGCCTGATGCCCGCAGTAAACGGATTAGACGACCCAGCCAAAGTAAAAACACTGATTCGCGAAAATCATAATGGCAAAGGGCCGTTTTATATTGCAGAGTGGTACCCGGCCTGGTTTGACTGGTGGGGAACAACACACCATACTGTACCGGCTAAAGATTATGCCTCAAAATTAGACGGCGTTTTAGGTGCAGGTATCTCTATCAATATGTATATGTTTCATGGAGGTACTACTCGTGGTTTCATGAACGGTGCCAATTATAAAGAAACTACGGCGTTTGAGCCACAAATTAGCAGCTACGATTATGACGCACCATTGGATGAGGCAGGCAACGCTACGCCTAAATTCATGGCTTTCCGCGAGGTAATTGAAAAGCACCTGCCTGCTGGCAAAAAGCTGCCTGCGGTGCCTGCTGCCAAACCTACAGTAAGCGTCCCTGCATTTAAATTAACACAGCAAGCGGTATTGTTAAGCAATCTTCCGGCTGCGGTAAAAAATGCTACTCCGCTAACTTTCGAAGATTTGAACCAGGATTACGGTTATGTATTATACCGGACCAAATTGACTGGCGGAAAATCGGGACTATTAAAATTAACCGATTTGCGTGACTATGCCGTGGTGATGGTAAACGGTAAAATGATAGGTACGCTTGATCGCAGGTTAAAGCAAGACGGCATGGAAGTGAACCTGCCAAAAGGCGAAGTAACTCTGGATTTACTGGTAGAAAACATGGGCCGCATCAATTTCGGCAAGTTTTTGCTGCAAAATAAAAAAGGTATTACCGAAAACGTAAGTTTTGCTGGCAACGAACTGAAAGGCTGGCAGATGTATAGTTTGCCTTTTGCCGACACCAAAGCGCTTAAATTTACAGCCGCCACTGGCAAAAATAGTAACGAAAGCCCGGTGGTACGTAAAGGCAGCTTTACGCTAAGTAATGTGGCCGACACTTACTTCGACATGGAAAGCTGGGGTAAAGGTGTGGTTTGGGTAAACGGTCATAACCTTGGCAAGTACTGGGGTATTGGTCCGCAGCAAACCGTTTATGTACCTGCCGAATGGCTTAAAAAAGGTGCTAACGAAGTTGTAGTACTGGAATTATTAAAGCCTGAACAAACCGAGTTGCAAGGCATTCAAAAGCCGGTTTTAGATAAGTTAGGTAAACCAACTATCTTAAAAATATCGGCAGTAAAATAAGCATCATTGGTGCCGCCGGGCAAATTAAGCTAAGCTGAGTTTGCTTACGGTTGGAGATGACGATAAATTATATGTTATAAAAGAGTGGCCGTCCGGCAAGGATGAGCCACTCTTTTTTGTTTAAGCACAATATTATGCCTGCGTTTAAAGCAAACGGGTACAACAAAAACTTGGTTTCAATCACTAAATGCAATCAATTACCAGTTGCTTTACGCCTTACGCTGTTAAAGTGCTATGCTAAAATGGTACACTTCAATGCACAGATGATATAATAAAATTGTGTTCGGGTAAAATAGCTTTGCTAACGTACCATTGTAACCCATTGCCATTATAGCATACTATCCTGATTATACTTTTCGCCCGGATGATGTTTATAAGTCGCCATTACCTATATGTCTGAACAAATTATACTTAAGGGAATAACCTGGAACCATAGCCGGGGCTTTGTACCTATGACGGCCACTGCCCAGCGCTTTTCAGAATTAAATCCGAACGTTGAAATCGTGTGGGAAAAGCGTTCCCTGCAACAGTTTGCCGATCTTTCTATCGAACAGCTTGCGCAGCGTTATGACTTGCTGGTAATAGATCATCCCTGGGCTGGCTTTGCCGCCAACACCCGTACCATACTGCCGTTCGATGAATTTTTGCTTGCCGAATTTTTGAAAGATCAGGAAGTGAACACGGTGGGCGAATCATACACCAGCTACAACTTTCATGGTCAGCAATGGGCGTTACCTATTGACGCCGCCACGCCGGTAGCCTCCAGTCGTCCTGATTTATTAACCGCACACGGCACAGACAAACCATCAACCTATGATGAATTGATAGAACTCGCTCAACGCGGATTAGTGGCCTGCCCGCTGATTTCTATCGATTCATTGATGACCTTTTACACCTTTTGCTGCTCCTTGGGCGAAGACCCTTTTCAGAATGACAGCGAAGTTGTGAGCCGCGAAACAGGCGTACAAGCACTACAAATGTACCGCAACCTGGCCAAACTGGTTGATCAGGCTTGCTTTGGCTACAACCCCATAAAGGTATACGAGCGCATGACGCTTACTGATGATATTGCCTATTGTCCGTTTGCCTATGGATATTCTAACTATTCGCGTCAGGGCTACGCCCGTAGAGTGCTTCATTTTCATGATATGATAACGCTGGATGGTAAAACCAACCTTCGTTCAACTTTGGGCGGCACAGGTTTGGCTGTTTCATCAAAAGGCCAGCATATTGATGTGGCGATGAAGTACGCTGAATACGTAGCTTCACCAGCCTGCCAGCAAGGCTTATATACTGACAATGGCGGCCAGCCGGGGCATTTAAGTGCCTGGACCAATAAGCACACGAACAGTTACACAGCAAATTATTTCAGTAATACCCTGCCCGCTTTGCAACGCGCCTTCTTACGTCCGCGCTACAACGGTTCTATGTATTTTCAGGACCATGGCGGCGACATTGTACGTAATTACCTCATGAATGGTGGCAGCGAGGCCAAGGTGTTGAATCAACTGGATAGATTATACCAGCAATCGAAAGGACAAGCGCAACATGGTTAAGCCTTTAGATGGATTGGTGGTGCTGGAGTTCAGCCAGTTTATGGCCGGGCCGACAGCAGGTTTACGCCTGGCCGATTTGGGTGCGCGTGTCATCAAAATTGAACGCCCCGTTAAGGGTGAGGCTGGCCGGCAGATTGCCATACGCAATATCTTTGTAGATGGCTCGAGCCTGGTCTTTCATACCATCAATCGGAATAAAGAATCGTACGCGGCCGATTTAAAAGACCCGGAAGATTTAGAGCGTGTAAAAAAGCTGATAGCGCAGGCCGATGTGATGACACATAACTTTCGGCCCGGCGTAATGGAAAAAATTGGTCTGGATTACCAGACTGTACAAACAATAAATCCGCGTATTATATACGGTGTAGTTACCGGTTACGGTAGCGAAGGCCCGTGGGCCATACGCCCTGGTCAGGATTTGTTAATCCAGTCGCTATCGGGTTTAACTTATTTGACCGATACGCATGATGCCGGTCCGGTGCCGTTTGGCCTGGCGGTGGCCGATATTATGTGTGGAGCCCACTTTGTGCAAGGTGTTTTGGCGGCGCTCATCAAAAGAAATAAAACTAAAAAAAGTGTGCTGGTTGAAGTAAGCCTTCTCGAATCAGTGCTTGACCTGCAATTTGAAGTAATAACCACGCACCTTAACGATGGCCGCAAACTGCCGCAACGCAGTAAAAACAAAGGTGCAGGCCATGCTTACCTGAGTGCCCCATACGGTATTTATCGTACTGCCGATGCCTATCTGGCCTTAGCCATGGGCAATCTGCACAAAATTGGCGAGGCGCTGGATGTTGACTTGAGCGATTACTCCAGTCGCGAATCGTGGTTTGAGCAACGCGATGAAATTATGGATAAACTGGCTTTAAGGCTCGAAACGAAAACCACCGCCGAGTGGCTGGCTATCCTCGAACCTTTGGACATCTGGTGTTCTGAAATATTGACGTATGCTCAAAGCTTACATCATGAAGCTTTTGAAGCGATGGGAGTGAAGCAAAACGTGGTATTGCCCGATGGGCAGGAACTGAGTACCACCCGCTGCCCGATACGCATTGACCACAACCGGTTATATTCGCCTGTAGCCGCACCGCAGCCCGGTCAGCAAACCGAAATTATTAATCAGCAATTTAACTTAACCGGTGCATGAAGCCTTTAGAAGATTATTTGGTGGTTGATTTCAGCCAGTTTTTATCAGGGCCGTCTGCCGGTTTGCGCTTGGCTGATTTGGGTGCGCGTGTCATCAAAATTGAGCGGCCTGAAACAGGTGATATCTGCCGGCATTTGTACACTTCAAACGTCATCATGAATGGCGAGTCGTCGGTGTTTCATGCCATAAACCGGAATAAAGAAAGCTTTACGGTTGATTTAAAAAATGAGACCGACAAACAGCACGTTTGGGAGCTGATAAAAAAGGCCGATGTGGTGATGCATAATTACCGCCCAGGAGTGATGGAGCGGTTGGGCTTTGATTATGAGACAATCAAAAACGTAAACCCCGAGGTAATTTACGGAGAAATATCCGGTTACGGTGATGTTGGTCCCTGGAAGGATAAACCCGGCCAGGACCTGCTATTGCAGTCGCTTACAGGCCTAACCTGGTTAAGCGGTAACAACGGCGGCCCGGTGCCGATGGGCTTATCCATTATTGACATGCTGGCCGGTACACATCTGGCGCAGGGTATACTGGCCTGCCTGGTGCGGCGCAGTATTAAAAATGAAGGGGCACTGGTACAGGTAAGTATGATCGAGTCGGCTTATGATTTGCAGTTCGAGGCCGTAACCACCTACTACTACGATGGCTTGCTGCCGCAGCGTACCGAAAAAAATAATGCACATGCATACTTGGGGGCACCTTACGGTATTTACAAAACGGCCAACGGCTACATGGCCTTGGCTATGGGGTCTATTCCGCAGCTGGCACAACTGTTAAAATGCAACGCACTGTTGCCGTACACCGAAGTAGCGCAGGCTTTCCATCAGCGCGACGAAATTAAGGCTATCCTGGCCGACCATCTGCAATTGGATACTACCGAAAGCTGGCTATCAGTGTTGCAGCCTGCCGACATTTGGTGTGCCGAAGTAATGAACTGGGATATCCTGATGCAGCAGGAAGGCTTTAAAGCCCTGAACATGATACAGGAGGTGCAAATGCAAGACGGCTACCAGTATCAAACCACCCGTTGCCCGATACGTATTGATGGTGAGTTGCTTACCTCGAGTAAAGGGTCGCCGGCGCTGGGGCAGGATACTGATAAAATATTGCTGGAAATTAAAACTGAGTAGTATGAGCAGTGCCGACACCATCAGGATAGCCGTGAGGAAGTTTGGTCCGTTTGAGAGCACCCTGCAAAAGCTTTGGGATGCCTTTTGTGCAGAAACAGGCTGCACGCTCAAGGCCGAAATGGTGCCGATGGACCTGGAGTTGCTCTACGATACCATCATCAAAAATAAAGGTCTGCAAAACGGCGACTGGGATATTGCCCATGTAGTTACCGACTGGCTTTACGAAGCCTGGAACAGCGGCTTGCTCGAAAATTTGCAGCCGTATATTCAAAAAGATGCGCCTGAAGAATATCCTACCGCTTGGAGTAATTCATTATTGTCGGCCCAGCACTACCCTAACGGCGTGGCCGGGCTACCGTTTCACGACGGCCCCGAATGTTTAATTTACCGGAAAGATTTGTTTGATGATGTTGCCGAGCAAAAGGCCTATCAACAGCAATATGCCAAACCTTTGCAGGTACCGCAAACCTGGGAAGATTTTAAGACCATAGCCCGTTTTTTTAACCGGCCGGAGCAAGGTCTATACGGTACAGTGCTCGCCGGCTATCCGGATGGGCACAATACGGTTTTTGATTTTGTGTTGCAACTTTGGACTCGTGGCGGAGAACTGACTGATGCAGACGGAGAAGTTGATATAAATACCCGGCAAGCGGCTGAAGGGCTGCAATACTATCGCCAGCTATTTTCAGACACCAGTGCTGTGCATCCCGAATCGGCAGATTACGAATCGGTAGCCATGGGGATGGCCTTTGCCCGAGGCGAGGCGGCCATGATGGTCAACTGGTTTGGCTTTGCTTCCATGTGCGAGGTGATTGCCGAATCGACGGTAAAAGGTAAAGTGGATATTGCCAGGTTGCCTTGTCAGCCAGGTTCAGCTTCGGCATCGCTTAACGTGTACTGGTTGTACACCATAGGAGCAGGCAGTTGCCACAAACAGGTAGCTTTTGATTTTTTGCGCTTTGCTACTAACCGCAGCAGCGATAAATTGCTGACGTTGGAAGGTGGTATTGGCTGCCGTAAATCTACCTGGACAGATAGCGAAGTAAATACCATTATTCCTTATTACCATAAACTACAGGATTTACACGAGGTTGCTAAATCGCTGCCGCAAAAAAGTAACTGGGCGCAAATTGCCCATATTATAGACGAAGTAGTGCTGGCCGCCATCAATACTGATATCCCTGCAGAGCAATTGTTAACACAAGGCCAGCAAAAAATTAATGAACTGATAGTTCGCTAATACAACATATGCAAATTTCTTATCAACCCATAATGCCTCAAAATCCGCAACCTATCGTTATTATAGGTGCCGGCGGTATTGTGAGCGACGCCCATTTGCCGGCCTATAAAAAGGCTGGGTTTAACGTAGTTGGCATTACCAACCGTACCCGCGCCCGTGCAGAAAAACTGGCTGCCGAATGGGGCATACCAAATGCATACGATACCGTTGCCGACGCCGTAGCCAACGCACCCGCTAATGCGGTATACGATATCACCATTATGCCCGAAAAGTTTGTAGAAACTTTAGAGCAACTGCCCGACGGCTGTGGAGTACTCATCCAGAAACCGATGGGCGATTACTTTTGGCAAAGCAAAGAGATACTGGAGGTTTGCCGCCGTAAAAAATTAGCGGCAGCTATTAATTGCCAGCTGCGCTTTGCACCCTACGTAAGTGCCGCACGCGACATGATTGCGCAGGGCCTGATAGGGCAGTTGTACGATATGGAAGTACGTGTGACTTTAACCACGCCTTGGGAGCTGTTTCCGTTTGTGATGGTGCACCCACGGCTGGAAATTCAATACCACAGTATTCATTATATAGACTTAATGCGCTCGTTTTTAGGCGACCCGAAATCCGTAATGGCCAAAACGCTTAAACATCCGGCTAAGGAGCTGTCGTCTTCGAGGTCGACCATATTGTTTGATTATGGTGATACTATGCATGCCGTTATTAACACCAATCACGACCATGCCTTTGGTCCGCATAACCAGGAAAGCTTTATTAAGTGGGAGGGGACTAAGGGAGCGATTAAAGCGCGGATGGGCTTGCTGATGGATTACCCGCACGGTGTGCCCGATAAGTTTGAGTATTGCCTGCTGGAAGAAGGTAAAGCGCCTGAGTGGAAAGAAATAACACTGCAAGGTTCATGGTTTCCGGATGCTTTTATTGGTACCATGTCGAGCCTGATGCGCTACAAGGGCGGCGAAACGGATGTATTGCCTACCCACGTAGAAGATGTTATTAAAACTATGGCCGTGGTAGAAAGTGCCTATCAAAGCAGCGATAACGGTGGCGTGCTGATTGCTGATAAACTGAACGATTTACAGTAGAATAAGGCATAAAGCAGACTTTTATAAATCAGAAAACGATATATTCGAAGCTCGAAGCAGATATGAAGCTCGAAGCAGATATTATATGTATTTCAAATCCACTTTTTTTGAAGATTACAACATTGGCGACAAACGAGTAACTTTAGGGCGAACTATTACCGAAACCGACTTTGTAGTACATGCCGGCCACACCGGCGATTTTTTTCCGCACCATATGGATGCTGAATGGTGCGCCACGCAGCCGTTTAAACAACGCATTGCGCATGGTACCATGATTTTTAGTATTGGCATTGGGTTAACTGCTTCAGAAATTAACCCCGAAGCCATGTCTAAAGGATATGATAAACTGCGTTTTGTAAAGCCGGTTTTTATCAACGATACTATTCGCTCCGAAGTAACCATCTCCGAAAAAGCGGATAGCAAAAAGCCAGCGTATGGCACCGTGACCGAACACGTAGAAGTCATCAATCAAAAAGGAGAAGTAGTACTGGTATGCGACCACTTGCTGGTTGTTAAAAAAACAACTGTTTAACATATGGCTAACATTAGCACTGGCGCCGAAAGCGCTGTAATTAACGAATCAGACTTAAAAGGGAAAAACCTGATGGTGCCCTTCGCGCTTATCTGCTCCCTGTTTTTTTTGTGGGGAATGGTGCATAACACCGATGGTATCCTCATTCCGCATCTTAAAAAAGCTTGTCAGTTAAGTAACGCACAGTCCACCCTGGTAGACACCGCCGTATATGCAGCATACTTTTTAATGGCTATACCTGCAGGTATACTGCTCAGAAAGCTGGGTTATAAAAAAAGCATCTTGGTGGGGCTTTGTTTAGCTGCTATTGGTGCAGCGTTATTTATACCGGCTGCAAATGCACTTGCTTATACCGGATTTTTAGGCGCTTTGTTTATTATAGGCTGTGGCATTGCTATATTAGAAACAGCTGCCAATCCTTACGCAGCTGTACTTGGCGACCCGGCCAAAGCTACTACCCGTTTAAATTTGGCGGCAGCTTTTAACGGTGTAGCAGCCATGGTAGGCCCGTTAGTAGGTACGCTATTTATTCTTTCGGGTAAAAGCCTTACGCAAGCCCAACTTGATGCAATGCCATCTGCCGAACGCACTGCTTATCTGTTGCATGAAGCATCATCAGTAAAAGTGCCTTACGGCATACTTGCTGGTGTACTGGTTTTGGTAGCTATATTGTTTGGGTTAACCAAGCTGCCCGAAATTAAAAATGTAACCAAAGAAGAAACCGCGGGCGGTAGCTTTTTGGGTACTTTAAGGCATAAGCATTTAGCCTGGGGCGTTATTACTCAATTTTTTTACGTAGGAGCACAAACATGTGTAATTAGCTTTTTTATCAGGATGGCCATTCAGGGTGGAGGCTTTGATGAAAAAACCGCAGGTTTTTGGCTGGCGGTATACGGCGCATTTTTTGTAGGCGGCCGCTTTATTGGTACGTTCATCTTACAGTATATAAAAGCTCCCAAACTGCTTGCTATTTATGCTATTTCGGCTGCTGCGCTATGCGGTCTTGCTATTTTAATTCAGGGTGTATTTGTAGTCTATTGTCTGTGTGGTATAGGCTTCTTCATGTCTATTATGTTCCCAACCATATTTAGTTTAGGTATTGATGGCTTAGGTGAAGATACTGCACCCGCCTCGTCATTCATGATTATGTCGATAGTAGGCGGTGCCATACTGCCTTATATTATGGGTATGGTGATTGATTTTAGTCATGACAAGATACAGCCTGGCTATATCATACCGCTGCTTTGTTTTCTTGTAATTGTGTATTTCGGCTTAAGTGGTCACAAAATCAAAAAACATTTAGTGTAACAGAGCGCATTGCCGGCAAATTTTATAAGAAACGCCTCAAAACTTGAAAAGGCGACGACGATTTAGCCGGCAAATACTCGAGCGGAACTTTTGTGGCTGTACCTGCGGATAAATGTTTCTGGCGCTTATTAGCAACCTGCCTGAGAAAGCAACCTGTTGAGCTGGAGGCTTGGATTGATTTAGATGTGGCCAAATGGCTTACGTAACAAAATACGCTTGTAATTGACAGAGTCGTTAACACAATCTATAATTTATTGCATATAAGCAGAGGTAAGCTGATATTTGAAGCTGCGTTAGCAACATTATAGACATTGTTGAATGCTCAATGAAAAAGTCACCTTAAAAAATATTGAAATAACAAAAGCGCCTTGTAATTTGATTACAAGGCGCTTTTGTTATTTCAATAAACGTACTAAAACGTTTGTGTGTTATGCTAACACTTCTTTAACGCGTTCTGCAGCTTCTTTTAATAAGATAGCCGAGAATACTTTCAGACCTGAATTATCAATCAGTTCTTTTGCTTCTTTAGCATTAGTACCTTGTAAACGTACAATGATAGGCACAGGGATGTTACCAATTTCCTGGTAAGCATCAATTACACCCTGGGCAACACGGTCGCAACGTACTATACCACCAAAGATGTTAATTAAGATAGCTTTAACGTTAGGATCTTTTAAGATAATGTTAAAGGCAGCTTTAACCGTTTGTGCGTTGGCAGTACCGCCTACATCTAAAAAGTTAGCAGGCTCGCCACCGGCAATCTTGATAATATCCATGGTAGCCATAGCTAAACCGGCACCATTAACCATACAACCTACATTACCATCTAATTTAACATAGTTTAAGTTAGAGTGGCTGGCTTCAACCTCCATCGGGTCTTCCTCGTTAGTGTCGCGCAGGGCGGCATAATCCGGGTGGCGATAAAGCGCGTTATCATCCAGGTTCACCTTAGCATCAACAGCTAAAATTTTATTGTCTGATGTTTTTAGTACCGGGTTAATTTCAAACTGCGAAGAGTCGGTAGCATCGTAAGCTTTGTATAAAGCAGCGATAAACTTAACCATGTCTTTGAATGCATCGCCTGATAGGCCTAAATTAAAGGCTATTTTACGGGCCTGAAAGCCTTGCAAACCAACTTTAGGGTCAATCTCTTCTTTATGTATCAAGTGAGGAGTAGAGTGAGCTACTTCTTCAATGTCCATACCACCTTCGGTAGAGTACATGATGATATTACGGCCTTTAGCACGGTCAAGCAATACACTCATGTAAAACTCTTTAGTTTCGCTATCGCCTGGGTAATAAACGTCTTGTGCAACTAATACTTTGTGTACTTTTTTGCCTTCCGGACCGGTTTGAGGAGTAACCAGTTGCATGCCTAAAATAGCATCGGCTTTTTCTTTAACCTCATCAAGATTTTTAGCTAATTTAACGCCACCACCTTTACCACGGCCGCCGGCATGGATTTGGGCTTTAATAACTACCCAGCTCGAGCCGAAATCTTCTTTCATTTTTTGGGCAGCCTCAACAGCCTGTTCAACAGTGTCGGCTACAATGCCTTCCTGTACCCTTACGCCAAAACTTTTTAGTATGGCCTTACCCTGATATTCGTGAATATTCATGTCTTGTGAAGAATTTGCGGTAAATCTACAATTTCAGTTGTATTTAAAAAACCTGATTAGACTTTTTATATAAATACCGCAATCATGTACGTCCATTCGTGCCAAAGTATACCGGGATAATTAGCTGATAAAAAATTATCCGTCAATAAACGCCTATTGGTAAACGGCCCATTAGGCAAGGCTATGTTTTTTGTCTATTTTTGCTACATGCTGAAAGCACTCGGTATTCAGAAATACTATAATAAGCTCCATATTTTAAAAGGGGTTGACCTGGAAGTAAAACAGGGTGAAATTGTAACTATTGTTGGAGCATCCGGTGCGGGCAAAAGCTCGCTGCTTAACATCATTGGTACTTTAGATAAACCTGATGGCGGGCAGCTGTTTATGGATGAAGTTGAAATAAGCAAGCTGAGCAGCAAACAACTTAGCCATTTCCGCAATACGCAGATAGGTTTTATTTTCCAGTTTCATCACTTGCTGGCCGAGTTTGATGCTATTGAGAATGTATGTATCCCTGCTTTTATTGCCGGTACTGCTAAAGCCGACGCGCAAAAGCGTGCAGCCGAATTGCTGGATATGCTTGGTTTAAGTAGCCGCATGCATCACAAACCCAACCAGCTATCGGGCGGCGAGCAACAGCGTGTGGCCGTAGCAAGGGCTTTAATTAACAAACCGGCCTTGGTGTTAGCTGATGAACCATCAGGTAACCTGGACTCGGCAAATGCCCGTGATTTGCATGAATTGTTTATCAACCTGCGCAATAACTTTAATCAAACGTTTGTAATTGTTACGCACAACGAAGACCTGGCCGATTTATCAGACCGTAAGGTGGTGATGAAAGACGGGCTGATTGTGAATTAAATTTATGGCTTCCATTCTGATTACAGGGGCCAGCCTGGCCAAAGCCTACCGGCTCAAAAATACGTTACCTGCCGCTAATGTAATTTTAGGCGATTATTTAGATTTGCCCGAAGTAATGATTAAATCAGGGCAAATGATAAGGTTGCCAAATCCACATGCAGAATCTTATCCGCACCAAATGCTGGCACTTTGCCTGGATTGCGGTTTTGAAACAATTTACGTGCTGCACGCTGACGAAATGCGGGCACTTGCGCCCTCCACGCAATTGTTTAACGAGTATGGCATCACATTCCAAACCATTCATGATCAATTATAGCGATATCGATCCGCGCATTAATGCTTTTGTTTTTGAGCTGGATAACGTGTTGTTTCCGGAAAAAGATTATCTATACCAAGTGTATTACCTTTTTGCAGGATACCTGGAATACACCGAGTTGCTGGATGCAAAAGTGCTGGTTAGTTTAATGGTGAGCACTTACGAACAAAGCGGAGCCTCTGCCGTATTTGATACTTTGCAGGAGCGTTTTAAACTGGACGAAAAATACCGCTTTAACTTTGAGCACCTGCACACTGCTGCACAGGTGCCTTTAATGCTATTTATCTATCCCGAAATGCTAAAGTTGCTGCAGGATATTGTGGTTGACCGTAAGCAGATTTTTATTTTAACCAACGGTAACCCTCAACAACAACTCAATAAAATTAAACATACCGACTGGCAAGGGTTGGAAAAATATTTGACCTGTTATTTTGCCGAAGAAATTGCATCCAAACCTGAACCCGACGCCCTACACTTTATTATCGAAAAGCATCACCTGCAACGCCGGGAAATAATGATGATAGGCGCTTCTCAAAACGATGAGTTGTGCGCCGAGGCTGCCGGCGTTGACTATATTTCTGTATAGCAGAAACTATCTTCCACTATCGATAATTTATTGGTATATTGTCCGTTAAAGAAAAAATTATAGAAGATAGGATGAAGAGGATTGTTTACTTGTTTTTGCTGTTCGTTGTTGTTTTTGCATCATGTAAAAAAAATAACAGTACCGATACAGGGTCGGGCCCAACAGCATCGAATGATGATTTATTAAAAGATTCTGTTTATATGTATGCGCAGGAAGAGTATCTGTGGAATGATGCTTTACCTGCGGCAAGCGTTTTTAACCCAAGGCAGTATACTGGCAGCACTACCGTATCTGCGTTACAGGCCGAAGTTGACGCTTTATCTCAAATCAAAATTAACCCGTCAACCGGGAAACCGTACGAGTACGATATGCAGTATCCCGGCACGTCGAAGTATTCTTACGTTGACCAGGGGCAGGCAGCTACCTCTATTGGTGGTACCGGCGGCGACTTTGGCTTTTATGTGTTTTACCAAACCAGTTCTGACTTACGGATAAGATACGTTATTCCTAACTCGCCTGCAGCAACAGCGGGGTTAGTGCGTGGGTACAAAGTTACCGCCATTAACGGTACTACCAATTTGGCTTACTCGTCAAGCAGCGACCCGGTTATTACTTTTGTAGGTAATGCGCTGGCAGGAAACAGTATTACATTAACACTGCAAAAGCCAGACAACTCAACTTTCAATGTTACCATAAACAAAGGTACCTATACCATTAACCCAGTGATGAAGTATACCACTATTACTACAGCAAGTGGTAAAAAAATGGGTTACCTGGCTTTAAAGTCTTTTACTACATTAACTAACGCGCAAGCCAAAATTGATGAGGCCTTTAACAGCTTTATTGCCAATGGCATTACCGAAATGGTGGTTGACTTACGTTACAACGGTGGTGGTGCGGTTGAAACCTCACAATACATTGCCAACTACTTGGTGCCATCAGCCAAAAATGGTACGCTGATGTATACCGAAAACTTTAACAGCAAACTGCAAAACGATGTTTACCCCTTGCTGGCTCAAAAGTACAGGATTGATAAAGGCGATTTTAGCATAGCCAAAAACTCGTTCAATTTTGTTAAAAAGGGTTCGCTTAATTTAAACCGCGTTTTCTTTATTGTTACCGGTGGTACGGCGTCGGCCAGCGAGTTGTTGATCAACAACCTGAACCCGGTAATGAATGTGCAGATCATCGGGCAAACTTCATACGGCAAACCGGTAGGCTTCTTCGGTATACCTGTAGGCAGCCGTTCTGAGTATGATTTATATCTGGCCGAGTTTGAAAGCCGTAACTCAGCAGGTAAGGCCGATTTTTACCAGGGTATGGTACCAGGTGGTAATTTTGCCGGTGTGGTAGCTGCTGATGATTACACCAAAGACTTTGGCGATCCTACCGAAGGCCTTTTATCTCGTGCTGTAAACTTTATAGAAAAAGGAACCTTTGCCGTGCCCACCTATCAAACCAATAGTTTAAACGATACCCAGGCTAGCGACCGTGCCAAGGCTAACAGTATTTTGGACGAAAAGCTGCACGAATTTAAAGGCGCAATACATACCCGCGACTTACAAGCCATACATTAATACAAGCTTAGTCGGCCAGTTGGCGCAAGTCAACTGGCACTACGCGCGAAATACCTTGTTCAACCATAGTTACACCGTAAACAATATCGGTGCTGGCTATGGTTCTTTTATTATGCGACACGATGATAAATTGTGAGCCGGAAGAGAATTTGCGGATGATGTTATTGAACTTATCAATATTGGTATCATCGAGTGGAGCATCAACCTCATCAAATATACAGAAGGGGGCGGGTTTTAACAGGTAGAGTGAAAATAAGATAGCGGTAGCCGTAAGCGTTTTTTCGCCACCTGATAACTGGTTGATAGACAATGGTCGCTTACCTTTAGGCTTAGCTATTATATCGATGTCCGATTCCAATGGGTGATTCGGATTCGTCAGAATCAGATCGCATGAATCCTCTTCATTAAAAAGTGAGCGGAATACCTTGATGAAGTTTTCGCGTACCATGGTAAATGCCGCCATGAATTTCTCGCGGGCCGTGTCGTCAATTTCCTGGATGGTAGAAAGCAATGAGGCCTTAGCTTCCATCAAATCTTTTTTCTGCAACTGGATAAACTCGTATCGGTCATTCATTTCCTTAAACGCTTCGAGCGCCATGGGGTTAATGGCGCCAAAATCATCCAGTTGCTTTTTGAGTTTTTCGGTGCGTTCGCGTAAATCCTGTTCTTTTTCGTTGGCTGGTATTTCTGTTTCCAGCAAATCATTGATATCAATGTTAAACTCTACCGCCAGTCGCTCCTTTAAAGCATTTAATTCCAGTTTCAGGTCGTTACGCTTATCCTTTAATTCATTTTCAATTACGTCGGCTTGGTCTTTTTGCCGGCGCAATTGGCTAACCGCGTTTTCTGTTTCGGTAATCTGCCCTCGCAAGGCATAGTAGTCCTGCTCGGCAGCACGGGTGGCCTGTTCAAGTTCTTCACGCTGGCTATACATTTCCAGCAGTTCGTCGTCCGAAAAATCGGTTTGCTTTAAGGTTTCCAGTAAGGCAGCCTGCACTTTTTCCATCTCGGCAGTATTGTTATTCAGCCTAACCTCAAGGCTGTCCTGCTGCGTTTCGCGGTACTCCAGGTCTTTAATTAACCCTGAAACCTTATTTTGCTGCTGGTGAAAACGGATGTTCTCCTGGTTGAACGCATTGCTTTGTACCGTGGTGTACTCGTTAAGTTCATTAAAGGCCTGTTGCTTGTCCAGCAATAAGTCGCTCTGTATTTCTTTCTGAGTTCTTAATTCGGCTAATTGAGGTTGTAGCTGATGCTCCTGAGCCTGGATATCGCTTATTTTGCTGGCAATGTCTTCTTTGCGGTTGCGGCTGTTGGTTATAAAGGTTTCGTATTGTTCGCGCCGGGTAGTTACGGTAACCAACTCGGTATGGAGACGGTTAAGTTCCTGTTGCTTTTGCTGTATTTCGGCTGCCCGTCCTGACGACTTTAGCGCGGTAAGTTTACTTTGCAGCGTTTCAATCCCGGATTTGTAAGCAGCAATTTGTTGCTCAAACTGCCGTATATCTTTAGCCAGATTTTCGAGGTTTTTGGCCCGGCCTATCCGCTTGCCCTCAAACAAGCCTACCGACCCGCCAGCCATGCTAAATACCGACTTGCTGAACCTGCCGCTTTTGCCTAATAATACTACACCTTGTGGTACAGGCGTGCTATTCAAATCACTTTCATTGGTGTCATTTACCAGATACACATTGCGCAAAATATAATTACACAATGGCCGGTAACGTGTTTCGGTTTCTATAACCTGTAAGGCCGGTACCCAACCCTCGGGTGCTGCATTAGGCTCTATAGCAGGCAACGCCGCATAATGCTTTAAGATAAAGAACTGTGCCCTGCCTCTGGATGCATTACGCAACAGGTTAATGGCTTTAATGGCATTATCGTAATCTTCCACTACGAAATAGTTCATCAACGGCTCCAGATAGTTCTCAATGGCTACCCGGTATTCCTCGCGACAGAACAAAATATCGCTGAATAAAGTGATACTCTTAGCCCAATCGCCGTGTTTTTTTAAGAACCGAATTGATTCAGGAAAGCCTTCCAGGTTATCAACCAAACTTTTGGTCAGGTTGTACTCGTTTTGCTTGGCATCCAACTGGCGGCTATGTTGCGATAGCTGTTCGCGGGTATCGGCAATAAAGCCCTCTGTTTCTTTAATCTGGAGTTGCAACTGATTTTCAAACTCTACCGCCAGTTGGTGCTCGTCTTTGGCTGTTTCGGTACGGTATTCGAGCTCGGTTACCAACTGGTTAAAGTGCGATAACTCTACCTCGCGGCTGGCTGTATCTTCCATATTACGCTGGCTTTCCTGTTCCAGGGCCTGCTGTTGGATACGTAAAATGTCTAATTCTTTTTCGGTTTGATAAATCTGGTTCTGGAGCCGGTTGTTGATGCTGGTCAGCTCGTTGAGTTCGGTGCGCGCGTCCGTTTGTTCCGAGCGTAATTCGTCAACGGCCTGTTTTAGGTCGTCTACCTTATCACGAATAATTTCCAGGTTTTCTTCTTCCTGCATTTTCTCTTCGCTCAGCCGTTTAATGTAGTACAGCACATGGTTAAGCTGGTTACGGTCGCGTTCCAGCTCCTCGGTAAGGCGAGCTTCTTTATCGCGCTGAAACTTAAGCTGCTCGTTTTTGATTTTCTTTTCGCTCTCGTAAGCCCGTATTTTGGCCACAAACTCGTTAGTAGCTTTTTGCTGAACTGATAGGTTTTTCTCGCGTGTCAGGTTGTCCAGCTTTTGTTGCTGCAGGGCTGCCTCCAGGGTGTCAATCTTGGCAACTATGCCAAAACGTTCTTCGCGATGCTTTTGCTCCTGCTCCTCAATACGCAGCAGTGAGTCGCTGAATGATGCAATGCGGAATGAGGCCAGCATGATGCTGAGCGATTTGTATTGCTCTTTGAGCCGGTAATAGCGCTCCGTTTTTTTAGCCTGATTCTCGAGCGTTTTCAGGTTTTTTTCAATTTCAAAGAGTAAATCATGTACGCGCTCCAGGTCAGCTTCGGTATCTTTAAGCTTATTAAAGGTTTGCTTTTTGCGGACTTTGTATTTTGATATGCCGGATGCTTCTTCGAACAAATTACGGCGCGAACCCTCTTTGTTGGTAATAATCTCATCGATCATTTTAAGCTCGATGATCGAGTAGGAGTCTGAACCTATGCCGGTATCTAAAAAAAGGTCGGTAATGTCTTTAAGGCGGCACTGCACATCATTGAGGCGGTACTCGCTTTCGCCGGTACGGTAGAGTTTGCGGGTTAGGGTAACCTGCGAAAAATCGGTAGGCAAAATGTTTTTGGTATTATCAAAAGTAAGTGATACCTCGGCGAGGTTAGCAGGTTTGCGGCTTTTAGTACCGTTAAAGATGATGTTCTCCATCTTCTCCGACCGCAGTGCACGGGTGCTCTGCTCGCCCAATACCCAGCGGATAGAATCAACTACGTTGGATTTGCCGCAGCCATTAGGGCCTACAATGGCCGTAACCCCTTCGTTAAAGTTAATCGTAATTTTATCGCCAAAGCTCTTAAAGCCTTTAACCTCTAACTTTGTTAACTGCATTGATGCGCAATCGTATCCTAACTAATAGTTTAATCATCAAAGTAACGAAAAAACTAAGATTTTTGGTATAGATTAGGGCATCGATTTCAAAAAGTTGGTTGTACAACAACGGTTGACAGTTGCGTGTAAGTAAGCAGCTTACTAGTTTCATAACAACTCAGATGTTGCTATTTTTTCTAAATATAAATCTCCCCCTTTAAATAAGTCACTGCCTCGCCGCTCATCAAAACGCGGTCGCCTTTGTGCTCGCACCATAATTCGCCTTTGCGGGCAGAAAGCTGGTAGGCATGCAAGTGGGTTTTACCTAATTTTTCGGCCCAGTAAGGGATGAGGTTACAATGTGCCGAGCCGGTAACCGGATCTTCGGGAACACCTGCGGCTGGGGCAAAAAACCGGGACACAAAATCAACATCTTTACCTGGAGCAGTGATAATGATACCAACGGCGTCTACCTTGCTCAATAAAAAATGATTGGGCTGCATATCAATAATATCCTGCTCATTTTCATATACCAAAAAGTAGTCGCGCGAGCGTAATACGTGCACCGGCATTTTATTTTCCAATCCTTCTAACAATCCCTCAGGCATTTCGGCCGGGTAGGGAGGGCGTGATGGGAAGTCGAGCGTGTATAGATTGCCGTTTTTAGTCACTTTCAATGTCCCGGCCTTTTGGGTTTCAAAATGAATAGCTTCCTCGGTGTAACCTAATTCTGTAAAAATAATATGCGCGGTTGCCAAGGTAGCATGTCCGCATAAGTCTATTTCATACTCGGGTGTAAACCAGCGTAGGTGATAGCCACTGGTTGTTTTTACAAAAAATGCAGTTTCGGCCAGGTTATTTTCGATGGCGATTTTTTGCATAGTTTCGTCGGGCAGCCATTCGGCTAAAGGGCATACCGCTGCCGGGTTGCCGCCAAACAATTGGTTGGTAAAGGCATCAGCCTGATAGATAGGTATAGTCATTTGCGGGATTGATTATAGCTAAGATAGCCGTAAGTTATCAACTCTTCCGGGTGTTTTATCAATTTTGTAACGCCGTTTTGTAACAAATACACTTTGTCGCTTACATCCAGTATATTTTCATATTGGTGATCGGTTACAATAAATCCTTTATAAACAGAACGTTTACGTATAATGGCTTTTATCTCTTCGGCCTGTACCGGCGAGATATGTGTAAACGGCTCATCGAGTAAAATATAACTGGCTTTACTGTATAAAAGCATCAGCGTTTCGAGCTTGCGAAGTTCGCCGCCCGAAAGCTGGCTGGGTTTCTGATTTTTAAACTGCTGATAAACATCAAGCGCAGTAAACTCATCCCAGGCTTGATGGTCAACCAGCATGGGCGCCAGCTGGCAAATGGGTATTTGTTTGGGCAAATAATTTTGCTGCGGTAGGTAGGCAATGGTGTTATTGGTATATCCTGTTTCAATTACTTTATCGTCAGCATTGATATGCTTATAGCTGGGCATTACGGTACCAAATATGATTTTTAATAAACTGGATTTGCCGCTGCCATTACGGCCGAGCAATCCGGTAATACAGCCGGGCCGGCAATCCAGATAAACATCATGCAGTATTTTCCGGCCCTGATATTCTAACTGGACACTGTCTATTTTGAGCATGGTATGCAAGGTGAGAAATGAAGGCAAAGAGACGTTACGAGCGAGAAAGCTATAAGGTCGGCTGTAAACGTGATAGTGTACAATTTAATTACCCCGTGCCCGGCATTACGATAGTAGTCATAAACATAGCTGCTAAAATGATACCTGAAAAACACTGCACTTGCATATCCAAAAAGCTTGGTAAACAAGCTGAATAGTATGGCAGACAGGCCAAATATCATTAAAAACACTAGGGCAATAACGCTAAACAACAAATGGTACCACCAAAATGGCCGGTAAAATTGCAGCAGCAAATGGTATAAGTGAGACATAGCGTGACGGGTGAAAGCTGAGTATATACAACTTAAACCGGGGCGGCTTTATTGTACTTAATGCAACGCTTTATTTAATTAGGTATCCAAAGTACCGAGTTGCCAGTACCGTATTCGTTTTGTTCGCGTTGCTTGTTGCCGGGGTCTAATATCCATCTACCGCCTGCCACAAATTTATAACGGTATTTACCCGGTTTTAAACGCATGCTGATGTGCCATTCATTGCCTTCGTGGGCCATGGTATAACCTGTAGGGTTCCAGTTGTTAAAGTCGCCTGCCAGGCGCACTTCGGGGCTATTGTTATAGCCTTTAAGCACAAAGGTGTGGTTGGGCGCAACAGATACAAAAGAATTATGGTTGTCGTCGGTGACGGACGAGTGCGGATTAGCCGGATCTGTTAGCCATTGTCCATCAACCCAAAACTTATAGTCATAGTTGCCTTTAGGTAAAATAAGCGACGCTGCCCAGCCATTAGCTGTTTTTTTAAGCCGGGTACTGGTGGGGTTCCAATTGTTGAAGCTACCGGCCACAAAAACGTTTTGGGCGTTAGTATAGCCGTTAATTTTAAAGGTAACATTTTCGCCAAGACTTACTACTGATACGGGTTCGTTTTTGTATTTTGATTGGGTTGCGTTAGCTGGGTCTGTCATCCACCGGCCATCCTTCATAAAGCGGTATAGGTGGGTGCCCTCATGCAGATAAAGTTGCTTTTCCCAATGGTCGTTTTTAAAAGTCATCACCAGCTCGTTAGCGTTCCAGCCATTAAAGCTGCCGGCTACCGATATACGGCGTGCTGATGGATTGCCTGCCAGCTTAAAAGTATAGTTATAGCGAAAATAGATTGAGTTGTATTCGCCCCAGCCGTCTGCCTCTGTAAGATTGTTTTCCAAATCGCGTGTCCACCGGCCGTTGATGATGTATTTGTAAGCATAAACACCCGGTTCCAGTTTTACATCGCTTACCCAGCCGCTGTCGGTACGCGTCATCAAACCTTGTTGGGTAGTCCATTCGTTAAAACTGCCGGATAATTGTACGCGCCTTACATTGGTATTGCCCGGTAAAAAGAAACGTGTTAAACCCGATGGTAGCTCGCGCACGGTAACTTTAGAAAACTTGTTCACTCCATAAGCTACATCACCTGGGTAGCCCGGATCTGATTTGGCAACAGCGGACGATGCATAGCGCATAGCCTTACCGAACTGCAATTGCGGAACAATGCAAAACGTCAACAAGACTATAATGTATGGAGTAAGCCGCCTTAACATGAGGTTAGTGATTGTAAATGTACATTTCCAGTTCTTTTTTGACGAAGTTAATAGTGAAAATACCCCGGGTAAAAAAGTCATATCCTAAAACCGCATCTACCGAAAGCCCATAAGCCCTGCCTAAATGATTCAAGTCGGTTATGATAATCCTGTTGTTTCTGAACAGGTAGTTGCCAATCACCATCTGGTCAAAGTTGGCATATACCAGGGCTTTGCCGGTGCCACCCACACCCACAATGGCCGATTTGTTAATGGGCTGCATCACGCTCATCACTGCCTTCGGGCAATCTTTTGAAAGCAGATTACTTTCGGCACCGGTATCAAAAACAAACCAGGTAGTTTTGTCGGCAATGGACCCCTTTATAAACATTACATCGTTCATGTACTTGAAGTCTGTGCGCATATCCGGTGATTGAAAAGCCCGTTGGCCTGCAGGTATCTCACTTTTACTGTCCAGTTTGTGTAAGTACAGCACGTTATGGAAAAGATCAATGGTGATGGCCATTTTGCAAAATAGCTGCGTGCCTATAATACCCAATACTTTAATCTTCTTGGTGTTTTCAATGGCTGATAAATCACAAACATCGGCAGGAAGCCTTTTGTACTTTATATCTAAGCCTAATAAAAAGTTACTGACCTGGGTGCGAAAGGTGCCTGTCGATGCTCCGTTCACACCGGTGGCTTCCTGGTCGCCTACGTGTGGCATGTCTCTAAAGTAAGTGGCGTTGAGCACCAGGTAAGGCGCACCGGTATCAAGCACAAAGTTACCGGCAACCGAATCAACCTGAGCTTCTACCACAATCAGATTCCCTGCCCTTTTTATCGGAATGATCACCGTTTTTAAATCGTCAGCAAAAATGGGTTCGATAACGGGCGAAGCTGAATTTGCACGATGTTCTATAATAATGGCTGGCTTTGCACTTGCCTTGCTACCTAGCAAGAGTGAAAGCAGCATTAATATAAAGCATAGGTTGTGCATCCGGTTGAAATATACCTATAAGACCGGCCTATTGCGTAATTAGTTACACCGGCTCTTAAAAAAATGATAACTGAGCAGGGGAGGTGCCGGCAGCGTCAACGCGGATTTGGTTTACAAAAAGGTGAGCCTGCCGTGTAGGCTCGGGTATGCGGTAGCCTTTCAGGCACTTTTTAATAACCTCTACGCTTTGTTCTAATGTTATTTGATGCCCCGGCGATATATAGATGGGATTGCAGTTTTTTTTGCTGCGCAGCGCCATGCCAATCACTTCCTGCTTATCATACATGGGGCTTTGAGCGTTAACTGCGTTGGCGGGTTCTTCGTATTTGCCAAATAAGCGGCTTTTAGCGCTGCCAATAGTAGGCGTATTAGTAATTACTCCAAAATGTGAAGCTATACCCATACGCCTGCGGTGAGCAATGCCCTGTCCGTCGAGCACCAACAGGTCAGGTTTAGTTTCCAATTTTTCCCAAGTCTCTAACAAAGCCGGTACTTCGCGAAAAGCCAGGAGGCCTGATATGTATGGAAAGGTGGTTCGGCTTATAGCGGATGCATGGCCAATTATTTCCATTTCCGGATATTTGAACAATACAATACCGGCGTATACCACTTCCGAATATTTATTGAAAGATATATCTGAACCGGCAATAATGCGGATAGGTTTATCTAACGGCTTAATCTGTATTTGATGCCGTAGTTCTTGCTGGTAGGCAATGGCTTGCTCAGCATTCAGGCTTTCATATTCGGATGGCTGCATACCTTATAAAAGCAAAAAAGCCCCTGGTTGTTTACCAGGGGCTTCGTATCATTAAGGTTAACCTAAATAAGATTTTAAAATTTTGCTTCGCGATGTGTGGCGTAAGCGTTGTAAGGCTTTATCTTTAATCTGACGTACACGTTCGCGGGTCAGGTTAAATTTCTCGCCAATTTCCTCAAGCGAAAGCGGATGATTGGTGCCTAAGCCAAAGAACAAAACGATGATTTCGCGTTCGCGTTCTGTTAAGGTAGACAGCGAGCGTTTAATTTCTTCAGATAATGACTCGTTGATCAGTATCGAGTCGGTGTTAGGCTCCTGGTTTTCGAGTACGTCTAAAAGTGTATTTTCTTCGCCCTGTACAAACGGTGCATCCATAGAAACATGGCGGCCGGAGTTGCTTAAGGTATCGGATATTTTGTCAACAGTAGTTTCCAGAATATCAGCTAACTCTTCTGGTGAAGGCTCGCGCTCATACTCTTGCTCCAATTTAGAAAATGCCTTGCTGATTTTGCTTAATGAGCCTACCTGATTTAAAGGTAAACGCACAATACGTGATTGCTCGGCAATAGCCTGTAAGATAGACTGACGAATCCACCAAACGGCATATGAAATAAATTTGAAGCCTTTGGTTTCGTCAAAACGTTTGGCTGCTTTAATTAAACCCAGGTTACCTTCGTTAATTAAATCGCCAAGGGTTAGGCCTTGGTTTTGGTATTGTTTAGCTACGGATACCACAAAACGCAAGTTGGTTTTGGTTAAGCGTTCAAGTGCAGCTTGGTCGCCTTCGCGGATCTTTTGGGCTAATATTACTTCTTCTTCGGCAGTTATCAGGTCAACCTTGCCAATCTCGTGTAAATACTTGTCGAGCGACTGGGATTCACGGTTGGTAATGGACTGGGTTATTTTGAGTTGTCTCATCTAATTGTTACCTCGATTCTTGTGTTAGAATTGAACGTGCAAAGGTATTAAATTCTCATGAAAAATTGTCATTTAATTTGACATTCACAATTATATTATATATAAAAACCTATGCATATCTATCAATATTGTATCATAAGTCGTACCAACTTGTTGATATCGAATTAAATATCTGTCAACTTAAATACATCTTTTACACGTATACCTTTCTCTGTTTGTTGCAAGGTGCAACACTCGTTAACGGCATCATGCTCAAAAAATAGGATGTATTCCTGATCTAAGGCTTGCTGTAAAAAGGTTCGCTTTTCGTCCATAGCCTGTAGTGGAAATATATCATAAGCCGCTACATACGGTATGGGCAAATGCCCGGTGGTGGGTATCAGGTCGGCTATATAAAACACCAGCCGGTTTTTATAATGCAATAACGGCAGCATCATGGATTGGGTATGGCCAGATACGAAAAACACCTGCATATTGGCAGAGAAGTGTATGCCATTTTGTACCTCAACAAACTTTAAACGGCCACTTTCTTTGAGCGGCAGTAGGTTTTCAATTAAAAAGGATGCCTTTTCGCGATCGTTAGGGTTTTCGGTAGCCCAGTGCCAGTGCTTTTCATTAGTCCAGTAAGTAGCATTTGGAAAGGCGGGTTCTAATGTTTCGCCGTTTTTGATTACAGCTCCGCCAACATGATCAAGATGCAGGTGCGTTAAAAATACATCAGTTATATCGTCGGGAGTAAAGCCATGCAGAGCCAGCGAGCTTTGCAGTGTATCATTGCCATGCAAGTAGTAATAGCTTAAAAACTTTTCGCTTTGCTTATTGCCGATGCCAGTGTCAATCAGTATCAACCTGTCATCGTCTTTAACCAGCAGGCAGCGCATAGCCAGGCTGCAAAGGTTTTGCTCGTCGGCCGGGTTGGTTTTGCTCCAGATATTTTTAGGCACCACGCCAAACATGGCGCCACCATCCAGTTTAAACAGGCCGGTGTTGATTACAAAAAGCTCAGCCCCCCGGTCGTCGGAAGCCCCCCAACCCCCTGAAGGGGGAGCAGAAGATGAGGTGTTAGTTGTCATATTTAACAAATATAGAAGCCCTCTTGCTTGTCAACAAGAAGGCTTCTGCTAAATTTAAGATATCAATTTTGTTATCCAACTCGCCCTTTAGGGGGCAGGGGGGCTTACAGGTGAATCACTTCGTCGTAAGCAGCTGCTGCAGCTTCCATTACGGCTTCACTCATGGTAGGGTGAGGGTGTACCGATTTAATGATTTCATGACCCGTAGTTTCCAGTTTGCGTGCAGTTACAACCTCGGCAATCATTTCGGTAACGTTGTAGCCAATCATGTGTGCACCCAAGAACTCACCATATTTGGCATCAAAAATTACTTTTACAAAACCATCTTTAGCGCCGGCTGCACTTGCTTTACCTGATGCTGAAAATGGAAAGCGACCAATTTTTAATTCGTAACCAGCTTCGCGGGCTGCTTTTTCGGTGTAACCTACCGAAGCAATTTCTGGAGAGCAGTAGGTACAGCCCGGGATATTGTTATAATTCAACGGTTCAACGTGCTGACCGGCAATTTTTTCTACACATATAATGCCTTCGGCAGAAGCCACGTGAGCTAAAGCCTGACCTTTTACAATGTCGCCAATTGCATAAATACCTTCCACATTGGTGCGGTAATAGTCATCAACTAATACTTTGCCTTTGTCAAATTTAACACCGGCTTCTTCCAGGCCAATGCCTTCCAGGTTGGTCGCAATGCCTACTGCCGAAAGAACGATCTCAGCCTCCAGGGTTTCAACGCCTTTGGCCGTTTTAACGCTTACTTTACAAAGTTCGCCACTGGTATCAACAGACTCAACTGTAGAACCGGTCATGATATTGATACCTTGTTTTTTTAGCGTGCGGGCCAGTTGTTTTGAAACTTCTTCGTCTTCAACCGGAACAATGTTATCTAAATATTCTACTACGGTTACCTGGGTGCCCATAGCATTGTAGAAATAAGCAAACTCAATACCGATAGCGCCCGAGCCAACTACTACCATTGATTTGGGTTGGTTAGGCAACACCATAGCCTGGCGGTAGCCAATAATCTTTTTGCCGTCTTGCGGCAGGTTAGGTAACTCGCGTG
This sequence comes from Mucilaginibacter sp. CSA2-8R, assembly GCF_038806765.1. Lineage (NCBI taxonomy): Bacteria > Pseudomonadati > Bacteroidota > Sphingobacteriia > Sphingobacteriales > Sphingobacteriaceae > Mucilaginibacter > Mucilaginibacter sp. CSA2-8R. The sequence continues at coordinate 1,358,761 of NZ_CP152389.1, forward strand.
AGCGGCCTCCAGTGGCCAGTATAATATGTTTTGCGGTATGCTCGGTTACGGTACCATCGGCAGCCTTAACTTCAACGGCTCCTTTGCCTTTAAGTTTACCGAAGCCCATAACCACATCAATTTTGTTTTTCTTCATCAAAAACTGCACACCTTTGCTCATGCCATCGGCAACGCCACGGCTGCGTTTAACTACTGAGGCAAAATCAGGCTCACCTTTAACATCTACGTTGATACCATAATCGGCAGCATGATTAATGTATTCAAACACCTGGGCGCTTTTTAATAAAGCTTTGGTGGGTATACAACCCCAGTTAAGGCAAATACCACCCAATGATTCTTTTTCAATGATGGCTGTTTTTAAACCCAGCTGAGACGCGCGTATAGCCGCTACATAACCACCAGGACCAGATCCGATAACAATTACATCGTAGTTCATTATGTTTTTCTTTTACAGTTCGGCGTCAAATCTAAATAAAAAGGCTGATACAATAAAGCATTGTAAAGTCATCAAAAATTGTAAGAATTAATTAAACGGATTGCTGATTTTGTAATGTTTTTTTGACACTTACTTAATACCCAATGGTTATTTAGTTCAATTTGCCGGTTATTGTTCAAAATTCAATAAAACAGGTAAGTATTTAGTTCTTATTTGAACATATCCACATAAAAATTGATAAATGTGAAAAAGTTCCAACATTTATTAACATTAACTTAACGTTGAAACAGAAGCTGTTGCCTATATTTGCCAGGAATTTACAACTATTAAAAGTTAATTAAACAAACAAAACAAAAGCATGAGAAAAAGTTTACTTCTCGCGATTCTTTTCTTGTTTGCTACCGTCGCTACCTTTGCACAGGTAACGTCCAGTAGTATGACAGGTACAGTTAAGGATGCTAAGGGGGCAGCGCTTCCAGGTGCTACCGTTAAGGCTACGCACTTGCCATCCGGTACTGTTTATTCAACATCTACCAACAAAGATGGTTTGTACAACCTTCCGGGTATGCGTGTTGGTGGTCCTTACCAGGTAGTGATCAGTTTTATTGGTCAAAACACGGCTACTTTCAATGAGATTACCTTACAGTTAGGTCAGCCGTTTATTTTAAATGCTAACCTTGCTGATTCTGGTTTACAACTGGCTGCAGTAAGTGTTTCTGGAGCTAAAACAAAAAAGATTACCACCGCACGTTTAGGTGCCAGTACCAACGTTAACCGTACGCAGTTAGCTACTTTGCCAACATTTTCGCGTAGCATCACTGATTTTACCCGTTTAACACCGCAGTCAACTGGTACAAGTTTTGCAGGCCGCGAAAGCCGGTTAAACAGTATTACAGTGGATGGTGCTAACCTGAACAACACTTTTGGTACTTCGTCAGACTTGTTACCTGGTGGTGGTGCTCAGCCAATTTCGATTGAGGCCTATGATGAGCTTTCCATCAACATTGCTCCGTTTGACGTTCGTCAGTCGGGTTTTACCGGTGCAGGTATTTATGCCACTACTAAAAGCGGTAACAATACTTTCCACGGTTCTGCTTACACATTTTACCGTAACCAATCTTATAACGGTACTCATGTTGGGGACGTTGACTTCAGCGCTCAGAACGCAAAATCTACCCAAAAAACTTATGGTTTTACTTTGGGTGGCCCAATCATCAAAAACAAATTATTCTTCTTTGGTAACTTTGAACACGAAGTATTTACCAATCCAGGTATTAACTATTCTCCAACAGGTGGTTCGGGCTTAGGTATTGTGTCGGCAACTCCAGTTGCTGATTTACAAGCGGTATCTGATTACCTTCGTAACAAATTTGGTTACGAAACAGGTGGTTATGACAACTTTGCGGCATTTCAGCCTAAAAATACAAAAGCGTTGTTAAGGTTAGATTATAACATTAACGATAAAAACAAATTAACTGTTAAATACAGCTATTTGAATGCTACCAGTGATAACCAGGTAAATGGCACAAGTACGCCAAACAACGCGTCTTACGGATACACCAACTCATCTGGTAACATTACTACCCGTGGTACAGGTGGTTTGCCTAACAGCAGATATAGCAACCGTTCTATAGCTTTTGAAAACTCGAACTACGGTTTCTTAAATAAAGTACATACTGGTACTGCCGAATTGAACAGCACAATCAATTCAAAAATGTCGAACCAGTTATTGTTAACCTTTAAAAAGTATAGCAATCCGCGTACTACCAAAGGTGCTACTTTCCCAACTATCGATATATTTAACGGTACAGGTGATAATTACATTACTGCAGGTTCTGATCCTTACACCAAGTACAATGATGTAATTGATAACACTACAACCTTGTACGATAACTTTACTTACTATGCCGGTAAGCACACATTAACCGGTGGTGTAAGCTATGAGTATCAGCGTGTAGGTAATGCCTTTATGCCAGGTGCTGCAGGTTCTTACATCTACAACTCGTTAAACGACTTTTTAAATGACCGTGCTCCAATCCAGTTTACTTATAACTATTCATTAGTACCTGGTCAGGATAAAGTTTTCTCTGCAAACTTAAAAGTAGGTACACTTAGCTTATACGCTCAGGATGAGTACAACGTAACCAGTAACTTCAAATTAACTTATGGTATACGGGCAGATAAACCAATGTACCTGGAAAACCCAATAGAAAACCCTCAGTTAACTGCACTGCAGTTTCCTGATCCTAACTCTAATACCGGTGGTTTAAAAACTTACAACTCTGGTCAGTGGCCTAAGTCTACGTGGTTATTCTCGCCAAGAGTAGGTTTCCGTGCCAGCTTGCTTGAAAACAATTCATTAGTATTGCGTGGTGGTATGGGTATTTTCACTGGTCGCGTACCTTATGTGTTCTTAACCAACAACCCAAGCAATAGCGGTATGTATAACTTTGGTGGTGTAGCAACTGCTGCCCAGTTGGCTAACATCAAGTTAAATGCCGACCCAAGTGTGTACGCTAATTTGTTCCCGCAATCAGCAGGTACTACTTACCAGTCATCAAGCGTTGTTATTGACCGTAACTACAAGTTTCCGCAAGTTTTCAGAGCTGACTTAGCCTTAGAGAAAAATTTAGGCAACGGCTTTAACGCTACTTTTGAGGCTTTATACACCAAAGATATCAACGCTACCCGTATGCGTAACCTTAACTTGAAAACACCAAATGGTGTACTTGTTGAAGGCGATAATACTCGTGTACGTTACGTAGGTACAGGTACTAACGGTGCTGTAACCGTTCAGGACCGTAACATTTATCCAAACAGCCCGGCTTTATCAGTTATTGCTTTAGAGAATACTAATAAAGGTTATTCGGCAGCATTAACTGCTCAGCTTTCTAAAACCTTTACTAATGGTTTCTTTGCATCAGCAGCGTATACTTACACTGTATCGAAAGAAGCTTTCGCAACTGCAGGTACTACTGCAGCCAGCGTTTGGGCTACTACTGCTAACGTGGGTACTACTAATGATGTGGAGTTGTCTAATTCGGCCAACTTTGTTCCTCACCGCGTAGTAGCATCTGCTTCTTACAAAATTAATTACCTTAATCATGGTGCAACCTCATTCGGCTTATTCTTCCAGGGACAAGCTCAGGGTACTCCGTCAAGCTATGTAGTTAACGGCGACTTAAATGGCGACGGTAACGCATCATCAGATTTAATTTATGTACCTAAAAGTGCAAGCGAGTTAAACTTTACGCAATACACAGCAACTGTTAACGGTGTGTCTTACATTTACACTCCACAACAGCAGGCTGCCGCTTTCGACCAGTTTATTAACAACTCACCATACCTTAAAAACCGCAGAGGTAAGTATGCCGAACGTAATGCTGCATTCTTACCATGGTACACTCGTGTAGATGCCGACGTTAAACAAGAGTTTTACATCAATTCTGGCGGTCAGCGTCATACTTTACAAATCAGCGCTACTTTAATTAACTTACCAAACTTGTTAAACAGCACCTGGGGCGTTCAGAAAGCGTTTACCACAACCAGCCCAATCAGTTACCTGAGTACTGATGCTAATGGTGTGCCTGCTTATAACATGCGTCAGTTGAATGGTCAGTTGGTAACTACGCCATTCCAAAACGTTTATACAACCGGTACCACCTGGAGCTTATTATTAGGTGCCAGATATACATTCTAATAGTTGTTGTAAGATTTGTTAAAACGATTGAAATGAAAAAACTAAATAAAATTATAACGCTTGCTTTAACTGCAATCCTGACCTTAACTATGTTTTCATGTAAAAAGGATACAGATGTTGCAGGTACAGAAGCAAAATTGCCTGCATTGCAATTAAGCAGCTTAGGTACACAACAAACAGGTCCTTTTGCAAGCACACAAACAATACAATTAATGTTTGGTGCAACTACCACTAATACAGCTACAGGTGCCTTTCGTATCGAAATTTTGAACGGTACGTCAGCATCTTCTGCGGTGTTAAGAACCATCAATTTTGCCAGCTGGAGAGGTAATGATACGCCTGCTGCCGGTACAACGGCTACAAACCATTCTATCACTTATAACTTGTTACCTACCACATATCAAAACACTAATGTATATGGTGGTAGTATCTTACTTAAATTAAGTGCTTTGAATTTAACTTCCGGAAGTACCTATTCTATCAGAGCAACTGCTTTTGCAGCAAATGGTACTTCTTCAAGTCTTACTCAAACCTCATTTTTAAAAATGCAGTAATTAAGTAATACTGATTAATACTAAAAGGTTCGGCCATTTGGCCGGACCTTTTTTGTTGACAAAAAACAAAGCCCGGCTATCAGATTAGTCGGGCTTTACCTATAAATTTTAATTGGTATTAATAATATACAAACTCCCCAAATCCCGATTTTACAGTGACCTGCTTTGCCGAAGCCGGCTCAACGCGACCGATGATTTGGGCATCGATACCGAAGCTTTGCGAAATTTTAATCAGGTCGGCTGCAATGGTTTCGGGCACGTACAATTCCATGCGGTGGCCCATATTAAATACCTTATACATTTCTTGCCAGCTGGTGCCCGACTCCTGGTGTATCAACTTAAACAGCGGCGGAACCGGGAAGAGATTGTCTTTAATCACATGCACGTCTTCCACAAAGTGTAGTACTTTGGTTTGGGCGCCGCCACTGCAATGCACCATGCCGTGTATCTGGCTACGGTAGTTGTCTAAAATGGTTTTAATTACCGGCGCGTAGGTGCGGGTAGGAGAGAGCACCAGTTGGCCGGCAGTGATGGTTTGGCCGTTGCCAATGTCAACTAAATCGGTCAGGTTTTTACTGCCCGAAAATACCAGGCTTTCGGGTACAGCCGGGTCAAAGCTTTCCGGAAAGTTTTGCGCGATCGTTTTGTTAAATACATCATGACGGGCCGAGGTTAAGCCGTTAGAGCCCATACCCCCGTTGTATTCATGCTCATAACTGGCCTGTCCGTACGAGGTTAAACCTACAATTACGTTACCGGCCTGTATGCGGTGATTGGAAATTACATCGTCGCGTTTTAATCGGCAAGTAACGGTAGAGTCTACAATAATGGTACGAACGAGGTCGCCTACGTCGGCTGTTTCGCCACCGGTAGAATAGATGCCGATGCCATGGCTGCGTAGTTCTTCCAGTATTTCTTCGGTGCCGTTAATAATCGCGGCAATCACCTCGCCAGGAATCAGGTTTTTATTACGGCCAATGGTTGATGACAGTAAAATATTATCAGTAGCGCCCACGCAAAGCAGGTCGTCCAGGTTCATGATGATGGCATCCTGAGCAATACCCCGCCAAACCGACAGGTCGCCGGTTTGCTTCCAGTAAATGTAAGCCAGTGACGATTTAGTGCCTGCACCGTCGGCATGCATAATATTACAGTAAGCCGGGTCGTTACTTAATATATCAGGTATTATTTTACAAAAGGCCTTTGGATAGAGGCCCTTATCAATATTTTTAATAGCCTGGTGAACATCATCTTTGGAGGCCGATACGCCCCGCTGATCATATCTTTGCTCAGAAATCATGTTCAAATATACGGGTTAACGTAGTAAAATCGTTACTTTGCTGTACATCTGCCTTCCGTTATGCTTAAAAGTCTGTTATTAGCTATCAACAACTGGCGTGCGAATCAAAACTCGCAGCGCAATTTTTTAATTTACTGTAGCGTGCTGGTTGGCCTGGTTGGCGGATTTGCGGCTGTTGCTCTTAAGTACATGGTACATTTAATGGAAGAGCTTAGCCGACATATTGCGGCCAGCGTACCTTACCATTACAGCTTTTTGTTTTTGCCCGCATTGGGCTTGCTGTTAACCGTGGCCTATCAGCATTTAATAAACCGCGATGCAATACAGAAGGGGATAGGAAGCATTTTGGTGAATATCAAAAAAAACAAGTCAAATATACCTTATAACAATGCCTACTCACATCTCATCAGCAGCTCATTAACAGTAGGTTTTGGTGGCTCATCTGGTTTGGAGGCTCCTATTGTTTGTACCGGGGCAGCATTAGGTTCTAACGTAGGCCGGTTTTTTAAGCTAAGCAATTACGAAAAAACAGTGTTGCTGGCGGCCGGGGCGGCAGCAGGTATTGCAGCTGTATTTAACAGCCCTATTGCCGGCGTGCTGTTTGCCTTAGAAATACTGATTGGCGAAATTACAATACCCACATTTATTCCATTGCTGATTGCATCAGCAACTGGGGTGGTAGTGGGTAAGCTGTTGCACTCAGGGCAGCTATTTCATTTAGTAACAGAGGGTTGGCTGGTACAGGCCCTGCCGTTTTATATTGTATTGGGCGTATTAAGTGGATTAATTGCCGTATACATCACTAAAGTTGCCGAAAACCTGGAGAAAGGCATTTTTATGAAGTATAACCGCTATACCAGGGCCATTGCAGGAGGTTTGCTTTTAGGAATACTGATCTTGCTTTTTCCGCCGTTGTTCGGCGAAGGCTACCATTATTTGCAGGCTATATTGAATGGTAATATGGAAATGCTGAAAGAAGAGTCGTTATATGCCGACTGGCTGTCAGAGCCTTTAGTAATGCTGTTGTTTATTGCAGCGTTAGTATTAATAAAAATTGTAGCTACAGGCATTACTTTGGGAGTAGGTGGTAACGGCGGCACCTTTGCACCTACTATGTTTACCGGCGCTTTTTTAGGTTTATTGTTAGCGTATGGTGTTAATCAAACAGGGCTAATCCATTTAAACACCAGTAACTTTATTGCGGTGGGCATGGCCGGTGCTTTGAGCGGTGTGCTGCATGCTCCGCTTACGGCTATCTTCTTGATTGCCGAAATTACAGGCGGTTATTTGTTATTCATCCCGCTGATGGTGGTATCAGCCATATCTTATATTATTGCTAGGGTGTTTAGTACTCACAACATGTACTGGCAGGCGCTGATTCACGAAAAAGAAATATATCCCGATCAGGATTACAGTATGCTGAATGATATTCAACTAGATACCTTAATTAACCGCGATTATACAGCTTTACGCAAGGATATGCCCATACAAGAGTTGTATAACATCCTGGCTGGCAGTAATGCCAATATTTTCGCGGTGTTGAATGCCGATGGTTACCTGGATGGTGTGATTTGGATGGATGAGATACGCAAGCACATATTTAAAGACAATTCAACGCAAGGCGTAATTGGCGACTTTATGGTAAGTCCGCCAGCTATTATTAGCTACAACCAACCTGTAAGTAGCGTAATGAATGTTTTTGACCACCTTAATGTATGGCAGCTACCTGTAGTGAAAGACCGTAAGTTTGTGGGCTTTATATCTAAATCGGGCTTGCTTAATCAATACCGGCAGGTATTTATCCAGCAGCATAAATCAAACGACATATTTGCCCGACCCGACAGTCATTAATAAACTTAATTAACCCTTACAAACGAAGAACGCTCTTGTACTGCAGTACAAGAGCGTTCTTCGTTTGTAAATATACGCTGCTATTTCAAAAACAATAATTCTCTGAACTTAGGCAGCGGCCAAACGGCATCATCAACCAGTTGTTCCAGTTTGTCAACGTGGTAACGGATAGGGTCAAAATAAGCTTTTACCTTTTCGTCGTAAGCGATAGCGCGTTCGCGAGCATCCTCAACTTTATTGGCGGTTCTGCGCTCATCTACCATTAGCTCGGTATTGGTTTTGATGAAATTGATATGCTCAGCCAGTTTTTTAATAATATCTAACTGTGCGGCGTACACGGTTTCGTCTAATCCAATCTCTTTTAAACCTCTTACGTTTTCAACCAGCTTGCTTTGGTAGTTGATGGCAGCCGGTATAATTAAACTGTTTACCAGTTCGCCAATTACGCGGGCTTCAATCTGTAATTTCTTGTAAAAATCTTCCAATAATACCTCATGGCGGGCATGTGCCTCGCGGCGACTAAATACGCCGGTACTTTCAAAAACGCTTTCGGCTTTTTCAGTTACCAGGGCATCCAGCGCTTTAGGGGTAGTTTTGATATTAGCCAAATTGCGCGACTCGGCCATCTGCTCCCATTCTTCGCTATAGCCATTACCCTCAAAGCGTATGGCTTTTGATTCTTTAATGTAGCGTTTAATTACGGTAAGCAAGGCAACGTCTTTCTTTTCGCCTTTTTTTATCAGCTTATCAACATCTACCTTAAACTTCTTCAGCTGGTCGGCCACAATCAGGTTAAGGATCGTCATCGGGCTGGCAGAGTTGGCCGAAGAGCCTACCGCACGCAGTTCAAACTTGTTACCTGTAAAGGCAAAAGGCGAGGTGCGGTTACGGTCTGTATTGTCTTGTAAAATTTGCGGTATCTTAGGGATGCCCTGCCATAATAAGGCTTCTTCTTTAGCTTTTTTGCTGATGCGTGATGTTTCAATTTCGTCTAACACGTCGCTCAACTGGCTTCCTAAAAATATAGAAATAATAGCTGGTGGCGCTTCGTTAGCACCTAAACGGTGGTCATTGTTTACTGAGGCGATAGAAGCGCGCAGCAGGTCGGCGTGTTCATATACGGCTTTAATGGTGTTCACAAAAAACGTAAGGAACATCAAATTGCTCTTCGGCGTTTTACCTGGCGACAACAAGTTTTTACCTGTGTTGGTAATCATCGACCAGTTATTGTGCTTACCCGAGCCGTTAACACCGGCGTAAGGTTTTTCGTGCAGCAGCACCTTAAAGTTATGACGCTTGCCAACCCTGTCCATAATGTCCATTAGTAGTTGGTTATGGTCTATAGCCAGGTTAATTTCTTCGTAAATAGGCGCACATTCAAACTGCGACGGGGCTACTTCGTTATGGCGGGTTTTTAACGGGATGCCCAGTTGTAGTGCTTCCAGTTCAAAATCCTGCATAAAGGCATATACCCGGGTAGGGATAGAGCCGAAGTAGTGATCTTCTAATTGCTGGTTTTTGGCAGATAAATGGCCGAACAATGTACGGCCGGTTAAATACATATCCGGACGGGCATTAAATAAGGCCAGATCAACCAAAAAGTATTCTTGCTCAATGCCTAATGAGGCATTTACTTTTTCAACGCTTTTATCAAAGTATTGGCAAACATCTACAGCCGCTTTGTCAAGCGCGTTTAATGCCTTTAATAAAGGTACTTTATAATCTAAGGCTTCGCCGGTGTAAGATACAAATACGGTGGGTATACATAAGGTGCGGCCCATAATAAAGGCCGGAGAAGATGGATCCCAGGCGGTATAACCGCGAGCCTCGAAGGTATTGCGTATGCCGCCGTTAGGGAAGCTCGATGCATCGGGCTCTTGTTGTGCCAAAGCATCGCCGCTAAATTTTTCGATGGCGCCATCTAATGTGGGCTCAAAAAAAGCGTCATGCTTTTCGGCAGTAGTGCCGGTAAGCGGCTGAAACCAATGGGTATAATGAGTAGCGCCTTTGCCTATGGCCCAGGCTTTCATGGCCGAGGCTACCTGATCGGCCATATCGCGCTGAACCGGTTCGCCATGGTCTATAGAGCTGATGATGCTTTGATAGGCTTCTTTAGAAAGAAACTCGCGCATTTTCTTTTTATCGAAAACATTAACGCCGTAATACTCAGATACCTTGGCTGTTGGTGCCTTAAACTCTGGTATTGTACGTGTAAGGACAGTTTGAAGGGCTTGAAAACGGATATTTGACATTTGTTTATAGGTGTATATGGTTTTCGGTGTGCAAATATAGAGCAATGTGGCTTAAAAGTTGACCATTTACATGTAATTTATACATATAGGTTGGCAAAAACAGATACAATGTATGATCCCTCTCATGAATTTCGCCTCAAAAGGAGTCTTGGTACTTCAATATAGTTTCAATTTCACGACCATCTTCTTAAACTTTGATCTAATGATTAATTAGTTATTGCAGAATAAAATTCTGTATTTTGATTTATTTAAACACAATATTCTGTTTTTAGTCTATTTTTAAGCGTTTTATTTATAAGTAGCCACTTTTTAAGCCTCAATAAAATAAGCATATTGTAGATATTTCGGCAAAAAATCAAATAATCTGTTAAAGTATTTAAAATGCACATTGATCTGAATTGATATTTTGCTAAAAATGAAATTTATCAGAATTTTATATAGTTTAAGTGTTTATATTTAAAATATAATTTTGATAAATATGATTAATACAAAATTTAATTTGTACGATATTGAGTGGCTTGATATTGTATTTGCAGACCGTAACAAGAACTATGGTGCATATGATTTGCGTGCTCATTATGGTACTAACATGATGCGTGCCTTAGCTATCACGGTATTAGGTTTTTCCGTTGCTGTGGTATCAGTTAACATTGCATTGAAACACAAGCCGCCCGTTGACCCAACCGTTGTTATAGACTATAATTCTACGAAATATATAGAGCCTCCTAAAACCGAGCAACCTAAAGAAGCCGTGTTGCGGAAACACCCAGCAGGCAATCCGAATAAACAGATTGTAGCAGCGCCAAAGGTTAACGTGGTATCGCAACGGTTTATACCCCCCGTGGTTACTAATGAGCCAGTGTTAACCGATGTTAAGCCCATTGACATGGATAAGGCAATTTCTAACATTGATAATAATACAGGTACCAAAGGTGTAATTAATAGCACGGCACCTGTAGGACCTGTAACTACAGGCGACCCAAAAGGCACGCCTGATGGCATACCGACGAACGACCCTGTTGATATTGGCGGCCTGGACGTCATGCCCGAACCTTACGGGGGGGCAGCTGCATGGAGCAAATTTTTGCAAAAGAACCTCCGTTATCCTGAAACTGACCTGCAGGGCCGCGTGATTATCAGCTTTATTATTGAAAGAGACGGTAAGCTTACCGATTTGAATATAGTAAAAGGGGTAGACAATCTGTTGGACCGCGAAGCCTTGCGCGTTTTAAAACTGGCACCAGCCTGGAAACCCGGACAGCAAAACGGTAAACCGGTAAGGGTAAAATATACTATTCCCATTGTGTTCCAGATGAATGATTAATACTTAACGGGTTTGTTTTTTGTTTTTTTGTTATTTGTTTAGCGCACCTTACGGGGTTGCGCTATTTTTTTGGTGGTGTAGTAAGCCTGTAATCTCTTCCACCAAATCCATAAACAGATTTAGCTGACTTATTAACGCAAAACATTATTTTTGTGAGCTATGAGTATTTCAAAAACCTATCAGTTTAATGAAGTTGAAGATAAATGGTACAGCTACTGGTTACAGCACCAATTTTTTAAATCGGTGCCAGACGAGCGCGAACCATACACTATAGTTATACCGCCCCCCAACGTGACCGGTGTTTTACACATGGGCCACATGTTAAATAATACCATTCAGGATGTACTGATACGCCGTGCCCGCATGAAAGGCAAAAATGCCTGCTGGGTACCGGGTACAGATCACGCCAGTATTGCTACCGAGGCAAAAGTGGTAGCTATGTTAAAAGAGCGTGGTATCAGCAAGCATGACCTTACCCGCGATGAATTTTTGAAATACGCCTGGGAATGGAAGGATAAATATGGCGGCATAATCTTAGAGCAGCTTAAAAAGTTAGGTGCGTCGTGCGATTGGGACCGTACCCGGTTTACTATGGAACCCGAACTTTCAGAAGCTGTTATTGATACCTTTGTTCATCTGTATAAAAAAGGTCTGATTTACCGCGGTATCCGTATGGTTAACTGGGACCCTAAAGGCCTCACTGCCGTATCTGACGAGGAAGTTATCCGTAAAGAGGTACAACAGAAACTTTATTACATCAAGTACCAATTTGCCGAAGGCGATGGTTACCTTACCATTGCTACCACCCGTCCGGAAACTATTATGGCCGACTGTGCCGTGTGCATTAACCCTAACGATGAGCGTTACACACACCTGCATGGCAAAAAAGTATTAGTGCCGCTTATTAACCGCGAAATACCGGTGATACTGGACGAATACGTAACCATGGATTTTGGTACCGGTTGTTTAAAGGTTACCCCGGCGCACGATCTAAATGATTATGAACTTGGGCAAAAACACAACCTGCCGGTAATTGACATTTTGAACGATGACGGCTCACTGAATGATAAAGCCGAAATACTGATAGGAGAAGATCGTTTTGCTGCACGTAAAAAAATTGCGGTTTTACTGCAGGAGGCGGATGCTTTAGAAAAGGTAGAAGAATACAAATCGCAAATAGGGTTTTCGGAACGTACCGATGCGGCAATTGAGCCTAAGCTGTCTATGCAATGGTTTTGCAAAATGCAGGAGATGGCTAAACCAGCGCTTGATTACGTGCTCGAAGGTGATATCAAGCTCATTCCTGATAAGTTTATTAATACCTACCGCCACTGGATGGAAAACGTAAAAGACTGGAATATTAGTCGGCAGCTTTGGTGGGGGCAGCGTATACCGGCCTGGTATAATGATAAGGGGCAGTGGGTTGTTGCTAAAACCGAGTCAGAAGCTCAAGCGGCATTCGAAGCTCAAGGTCAGTCGGCTAGTGGCCTGCGCCAGGACGAAGATGTGCTTGATACCTGGTTTTCTTCATGGTTATGGCCAATTTCAGTTTTTGACGGCTTTAAAGACCCTGAAAACGCCGATATCAATTATTATTATCCTACCAATGATTTGGTAACTGCTCCCGAAATACTCTTCTTTTGGGTAGCCCGTATGATTATGGCCGGTCACGAATTTAGAGGCCAGGTGCCTTTTAAAAATGTGTACTTGACCGGTATAGTGCGTGATAAGTTAGGCCGCAAAATGTCTAAATCATTAGGCAACTCGCCTGACCCGATTGACCTGATCGGAAAGTACGGTGCAGATGGCGTACGTGTAGGGATGTTGCTTTGCTCGCCTGCCGGTAACGACCTGATGTTTGACGAGAGCTACTGCGAACAAGGCCGTAATTTTGCTAACAAAGTTTGGAATGCCTTTAGGCTGGTAAAAGGTTGGGAGGTTAGTGTTAGTTTAGAAAATGCGAATGCGACAGCCATAAGTTGGTTTAAAGGCCGTTTTAATCAGGCTTTAGCCGAAATTGAAGATTTGTTTGCGCAATATCGTTTATCAGAAGCGGTAATGGCCGTTTATAAGCTGGTGTGGGACGATTTTTGCGCCTGGTATCTCGAAATGGTAAAGCCACCTTATCAGCAGCCTATTGATAAAGCAACTTACGAGGTAACCATCAGTTACTTTGAAGATATTTTAAAATTATTGCATCCCTTTATGCCGTTTATCACCGAAGAATTATGGCATGACGAACTGTTTGGTGAGCGCGATGCGCTGGATTGTTGTATAGTAGCTCAACTGCCGGTTGTTGCCGAAGTTAACACTGTGCTTCTTAACCAATGCGAAAATATTAAGCAGGTGATTACCGAGGTGCGTAACACAAGAAACAGCAAGCAAATATCGCCTAAAGAAAGTTTAGAATTACTTATTAAACAAAATTCATCAGATCAATATGAGGCATTTTTGCCTATATTGAGCAAGTTGGGTAATTTAAGCCACATTAAGTTCGTTGATGATAAAGTACTGGGTGCTGCAAACTTTATGGTATCTACGGATGAGTTTTTTATACCGTTGAGTAGTAATATCGATGTTGACGCAGAGCGTTTGCGCTTACAGAAAGACAAGGAATATCTTCTTGGATTTCTGCAAGCGGTTGATAAGAAGCTATCCAACGAAAAATTTGTAAATAATGCCAAGCCTGAAGTGATAGCGAATGAGCGGAAGAAGAAAGCAGATGCTGAGGCAAAACTTAAAATAACAGAAGATAATTTAGAACTTTTGGCAAACTAATTGAACATAAGGGGTGCAATCATTTAATAAAATTATAGCACCCTTTTAAATGTTTCAGTTTTTATGGGCTATGAGTTTAAACATTTCTTATAGTACCAGTTAATGAGTAAGCCGGGGTTTAACAACCTTTCTTTAAAAGAGATATTGTCTGGTGAGCAGTCGTTGCTCACACAGGCACGCATACGCCTTTTATATTATGGCATGTGCCTTATCTTTATTTCGCTGGTAGCGCTTATTGTAAGCGTAATTTTTACCAAGCAGTATACCCTTTTAGGTATTGCTATAAGCGGCACCATTACGCTAGGTATTATATTTAAGTTCTTGACCTGGAAGGCAAATTGGGAGTTTGTTACCCACACCTTGCTGTCTTTAGGAACGCTGATGAATTGGTTCGACCTTTTGATTATCTTTCAAAAGGTCGATGTTATTACCATACAGGTGGTACTCATCATTATTGTGTTCAGCTTTTATATGCTTGGACAAAAATGGGGGATGATTTACTCTGCAGTCAATCTTCTTCCGGTTTTGTTCTTTATGTTTTATGCTTATACCAATGTCTACAATATTGGTATCACAGCCGAGCATCTTGATCAGTCTACCATTATCGTTTCGGTAATATCCAATTTTATCGTAATGGTGTTTATTCATAACCACTTTTACACGGCGTTTCAAAATAATCTGCTCGAGCTTAAACGCAACAGCGAAGAGCAAACCAAGCTCAATATTAACCTTGAAAAGGCCATCGAGAAAGCCGAAAAATCAACGCAGGCCAAATCGGAGTTTTTATCTACCATGTCGCACGAGATCCGTACGCCGCTCAACGCAGTAATTGGTATGAGTAACCTGCTCATGATGAGCAACCCGCGTACAGACCAAAAAGAGAATCTTGAAATTCTGCGGTTTTCGGCTAGTAATTTATTGGCTATTGTTAACGATGTACTCGATTTTAACAAGATAGAATCGGGTAAGGTAGTGTTTGAAAATATAAGGTTTGATTTAACCGAGCTGATGAACAACATCTGCGGGGGGCAAATTATTAAAGCCAACGAGAAAGGGCTCGACTTTAAATTGATGATTGATGAAAAACTCACTCACAAAACTGTAATTGGGGACCCTACCCGCATTGCTCAAATTATTTTTAACCTGGTGAGCAACGCCATTAAGTTTACCACTGATGGTTATGTAAAAGTAAATGTGACCTGCGAAGAGGATCACAACAATTACATGAACGTGCGCTTTTCGGTAAAAGACTCGGGTATTGGTATACAGGGCGACAGCCTCAAAGCCATATTTGAGCCTTTCACCCAGGAATCGGTTACTACCACACGCCAATACGGCGGCACGGGTTTAGGATTGGCTATTGTAAAGCGGTTGTTAGAGTTAAAAGGGGTGCAAATGCAGGTAAACAGTAAGCCTGGGCTTGGGTCCGAGTTTTGGTTTTACCTCAATATGCCTGTGGTAAAACTAGAGTCAGCAGTAGCCGAGCCTGCGTTAATACCAAAAGTTGAAGCCGATAACGAAAGTCAGTTAAAAAGCCTTCATATTTTAGTGGCCGAAGACAACATGATTAACACCATGTTGATGAAAAAATTCTTTTCTAAATGGGCTATTGAAGCTTCATTTGCCGAGAACGGTAAAATAGCCGTCGAGATGGTGCAGCAAGGGAATTATGACATCGTATTAATGGATTTACAGATGCCTGTGCTTAATGGTTTCGATGCTGCAGTGCAGATTCGCAAACTGGAAGATAAGCAAAAAGCAAATATACCTATTGTAGCGCTTACCGCGTCTGCCCTTACCGACATCCGCGAACGGGTTTTTGATGCCGGCATGAACGATTATTTATCTAAGCCCTTTAAGCCTGAGGAGCTTAAAGAAAAAGTGTTAACGTTGGTTAACCAAAAAAAAGTTGTAACTAATGCCTAATGCTGCACTGCGGTGTATTCTGGCAGTCCTTCAATAAACTGATAGCTGGATTTTTCAAAATCAATAACACAGTAGTAATGCTGCAACCCGTTGCTTACGGCTAATAGTGGTATGCGATGGGTGATATTATATAGTGCAATCTGATCAAACGCCTTTTGCGTAATAGCCACGCCCGGTGCCTTGCATTCAACCATCAGCGATTTTTCCCCATGTTGATTAAAGATAACAATGTCACTCCGTTTAGCCATGCCGTTAACCTTTAAACCGCCCTCCAGTTTGATGAGTGTTTTGGGGTAACCCTTCATCTGCATCAGGTACTGTACAAAATGCTGACGAACCCATTCTTCGGGGGTTAATAATAATTGCTTTTTTCGGAGCACATCAAAAATGTATAGCTGCCCGTTTTGTTCTGTTAATTTAAAAGGATAGGGAGGAAGATTTAAAGGCTGCAGCAAATCCATAAAGCAATTTAACGGTTGCAGGCAAATTCTAACCGGGTAAATTTTGTAAATTGCGCCTGTTTAAAGATGACTGCCAACGATATTATCAAAGATATAAAAAACCGCAAGTATAAGCCTATCTATTTACTGCATGGCGAAGAGCCATACTTTATTGACCTCATCAGCAGCCAAATTGAAGATAGCGTACTGTCTGATGCAGAAAAAGGCTTTAATCAAACGGTATGGTACGGCAAAGACACAGACATCATGACAGTGTTAAACGCAGCTAAGCGTTACCCTATGATGGCCGATTACCAAGTGGTGATTGTGAAAGAAGCGCAGGACATGAAATGGGGTAAGGAGGATGCTGATAAAAAGGGGATTAACCCGGTGCTAAGCTATTTCGAAAATCCGTTAAATACCACTATACTGGTTTTTTGCTATAAGTATGGCAAGTTTGATAAGCGCAAAAAAGCTTACAAAGCCATCGACAAAAAAGGGCTGGTGTTTGAGTCGGCCACTTTATACGATAATAAGGTGCCGGCCTGGATTGAATCTTACGGTGCAGGTAAAAATTACAAAATAAATGCTCAGGCTGCTGCTATGCTGTGCGAATATTTAGGTAATGATTTATCAAAAATTGCCAATGAGCTTGATAAATTGATGCTTAACATTCCGGTGGGGCAGGAAATCACTTTAAAAGAAATTCAGGATAATATTGGCATTAGTAAAGAATATAATGTTTTTGAACTGCAATCGGCCCTAATCAGGCGCGAAGTGTTGAAGGCTAACCAAATCATCAATTACTTTGAAGCTAATCCTAAAGCAAATCCTATTGTACTGATTTTAGGCAACCTGAATAATTTTTTTAGTAAGGTGTTGCTTTATCATTATGTAAAGGGTAGGACACCTCAGGACGCCGCCCGTGAATTAGGTGTGAATCCTTATTTTATTAAAGATTACGAAACGGCCAGCCGCACATTCGATTTTTATAAATGTATGCAGATTATAGGTTGGCTGCGCGAATACGATTTAAAAAGTAAAGGCATGAATTCAACTGCCTCACATGGTGAGTTGTTAAAAGAACTTGTTTTTAAAATATTGCATTAACGCAGGTATCTGAGTCTGCAATCATCATAGTGCAGACTCAAATACCCAAGCACTTTATTCGCCGGTATCAGGCTGAAAATCCTCGTCAAATTCAAGCTCGTCTTCATTAAACTGCTTTACTTCTCCCGATTTCAATTCTACTTCAACCTGTGCGCCATCGTTAACCTGGTTAATGTTGACAGTGCCTTTCTCATCAGTAGCACTAATTACTACCTGATCGCCGTATTCAAAAAGTCCGTTTTTCATGCGTATTTCTCTATGCCTGTATTTGCTTAGATAACCAGATATTTTATTAAAGGTTTAGCAAGATTGAATGGTTGCACAATACTTAATAAGAAAATTAATTAATGTGCAATAAAAGTTTTTATAGTCTCATGAAAACTGGCACGCGTAATAAGTGAACTTTTTATCGAAAAGTTTGAACTTTTCAACGAAAGCCACGTACAAGTGTATAGTAAAGCACACAAGGGTGCCTACTTTTGTAAAAAACATAATTAACTTTTGATAGAAATTTATATCTAACTGGAGAAAATATCCTCAACAGAAATTTTTTTTGACTTTTTGCAACACGATTGTTACATTTAAGCCCCTAACGAATTTAAACTATTAATTTAATGCAGAGAATAACGTTTTTTCTATTGCTGGTTTTTTTAGTAAGTTGTAAAAAAGCGGAGATCAGTAGTCCATCTGACAGCGACAGCAGTTTACCGGCGCATATAGAAAGTACAGTAAATGTTTCACAGAGTATGCCTGCCATGTTACCCAAGCACTTAGCCATGGGGGTCGAAAATTCGGCCGGACAAAGCTCGCAGATGATTAACGAAGCCGAATATCGTTATACGTACTTGGCCGGAGACATTATGTCGGGTGGATGGGCTTCTTGGAATTTTCCTTCCGGACAATTTGCCCGCAATTTTTTACAACAAACCCAGCAAATGGGTAAAACCCCGGTTTTTACTTACTATAACATCGTTCCGGCCCGCGGCCTTAACCAGGATCCGGCTTTCGCCAACATGAATGATAGCGAGGTAATGCGTAAGTATTTTGAAGACTGGAAGTTCATTTTACAGATTTGTAAAGAATTTGGAAACACAGTAATTATCCATTACGAGCCGGATTTGTTGGGCTACATGGAAATGTATAAGGACGACGCTAGTAAAAGCAGCATTAAGGTAAGCCAAAGCGGTTATGCTGATGCTCAGGGTTACAGCAACGATGCAAGAGGATTAGCACAAGTAATCGTAAGCATGCGCGACAAATATGCACCTAACGTACTTTTAGGCTGGCATGCGTCACAGTGGGCAACCGGTGCCGATTTGGTAAAAGGTAAAAATAACCCGGAGCTGCTGGCTTATAAAACTGCGGCTTATTATAAATCTTTAGGTGCTTCATTCGATTTGATTTTTGCTGAGTTTGCCGACCGCGATGCCGGTTATGATCAATTGGTTAACAATAAAACTAACACTATGTGGTCAACCGATGGTGCCGGTACTAACGATAACATGAGCGATTTTGAACGTTTCAGAAGGTTTTTAAAGAGACTAAACCAGGAAACCGGCCAGAAAATAATGCTTTGGCAAATACCAATGGGTAACACCAAAACATTAACCTGTAACAACACCAATGGGCATTATAAAGATAACAGACCTGAGTATTTTATGCAGCCAGTGCTGGATAGCCGTAATACCAGCCGGTTAAATGATTACGCTCAGGCAGGGGTTATTGCATTTTTGTTTGGCAAGGGCGCTGCAGCTTGTACCAGTTACCTCGACAATGCCAACGATGGCGTAACCGGTTCTAACGAAAGCAGCGATGATGACGGCGGTTACCTGCGCAAAACCGTAAAAGCTTATTATGCAGCAGGTGCCGTAACAGTACCATAGGTTATTGCAATAGTAATTCTAATTACATTAAACCCGCTCTGCTATGGTTAGAGCGGGTTTTTTTTGTAAAATTAACTCGTAGCCACATAAGCAGTTGTTGATATTTTAGTTTCTCGTTCGCTTTTTTCACCTTTACAGCTTCAAAGTACCGGAGCTTATTAATCAAGATTTAAAATCAAATTCTATATGCAATATTGGCTGGTAAAATCGGAGCCGTTTAAATACAGTTGGGAAAAATTTAACCAGGATGGCCGCACCTTTTGGGATGGTGTGCGGAACTATCAGGCCCGTAACAACCTAAAGGGGATGAAAGAAGGCGACCTAGTGCTGTTTTACCATAGTAACGAAGGTAAGGCTGTTGTGGGTATAGCTAAAGTGGTTAAAGAGTTTTACCAAGACCCCACAACTGATGATGCCAATTGGGTAGTGGTAGACCTTGCGCCGGTTGAAGCCTTAAAAACGCCGGTTACCCTGGAGCAAATTAAAGCCGACGACCGGTTAAAAGATGTTAGCCTGGTGCGTCAGGGCCGTTTATCGGTTATGGGCCTTAAGCCCGAGGAGTTTGATCGTATTATTGAATTAGGCAGTTAAGCAACTTTTAATAATTTATAAAAGCAAAAGGTAACTAAACAGATATTGAGTTGTTAGATATTTCAGGGTTGATGATTACCTGTTTCTGAAATTAATGATATGAAATACAGATTATTCAAGGACGTTGAAGTAGCGGAGGTTGGCTTAGGCACCTGGCAGTTGGGCAGTGCCGACTGGGGCAATGTGAACGAAGATGCCGCTCTGCAAATATTAAAGGCGTATGCGGATGCCGGGGGCAATTTTATTGACACCGCCGATGTGTATGGTATGGGCATCAGCGAACAAGTGATCGGTAAATTTTTAAAAGCCGCCGATCGCGAGATTCATGTAGCCACTAAGTTAGGCAGGCGTGGAGATGCCGGCAACGGCTGGCCGCAAAACTTTACTTATGATGCTATGAAGCGCCAGGCCGAAGATTCGCTGCAGCACCTCGGGGTATCGCAGTTATTTTTAGAGCAGCTGCATTGCATACCAACCGAAGAGATGCGCTCGGGCAAAGTGTTTGACCATTTGCGTAAACTGCAACAGGAGGGTACGATCAAATATTTTGGCGCCAGTGTCGAAACCTCAGAGGAGGCCTTGCTTTGCCTTGAGCAGGAGGGATTGGCTTCGCTGCAAATAATATTTAATTTATTCCGACAACATGTGGCCGACGAAGTTTTTGCTAAAGCTAAAGAAAAAGGTGTGGCGCTTATAGTCAGGGTGCCTTTAGCCAGTGGTTTGCTAAGCGGTAAGTTTGATGAGAGTACACAATTTGACAATACCGATCATCGTAACTTTAACGCCAACGGCGAGGCATTTAATGCAGGCGAAACCTTTTCAGGTATTGATTTTAAGGAGGGTGTAAAGCTAAGCAATCAGATTAAGCAGATGCTGCCCGGCGACCGTATGGCCCAATGGGCTATTCGCTGGATTTTAGACCACCCAGAGGTAACTACGGTAATACCGGGCGCTTCAAAAATAAGTCAGGTAAACAGTAATATTGAATCCTCCAATTTGCCGCCGCTTTCGGCCGATGTGCATCAGCAATTGCGAAAGTTATATGACGAGCAGATTCACAAAAGAATCAGAGGGCATTATTAAGACCTGTGAAATCAGCGTTTAAGGGAGCAGCTTTAAACGCTGATTTAGTTTTTATAATGATAAGAGCTTTTTATTGATACGGCCAATTAAACCCGGTCCTTCGTAAATAAACCCGGTGTAAAGTTGGATTAATGACGCACCGGCATTCAGTTTCTCTATGGCATCTTTGGGCGAGTGTATACCGCCCACCCCAATAATTGGGAAAGATTGATTCGATTTTGCTGAAAGGTATTTGATGACTTCGGTAGAACGGCTGGTCAGCGGTTTGCCACTTAACCCGCCTGCTTCATTTATTACTACGGGTGCCGAAGTTAGGCCGTCACGGCTAATCGTAGTATTGGTGGCAATTACCCCGGCAATGCCGGTTTGCTGTACAATTTCTATAATATCGTTCAGTTGTTCATCGGTTAAATCGGGCGCTATTTTAAGCAGTATCGGGCGGCTGATATCGTTTTTGCGGTTGCGTTGCTGCAAGGTATTTAAAATGTGCATAAGCGGCCCTTTCTCTTGCAGTGCCCGCAGGCCTGGCGTGTTGGGCGAGCTCACGTTAACCACAAAATAATCTACTACGTCAAACAGCCGGTCAAAACATTTAATGTAGTCACTTACAGCATCTTCGTTAGGGGTGTTTTTATTTTTACCGATGTTGCCGCCAATAATCACCGGGTTTTTAGCGGCTTCTGTAGTTTTTCGATACGCAGCTATGCGCGATGCAAGTACATCAACGCCTAAGTTATTAAAGCCCATCCGGTTAATCAGAGCACCATCTGCCGGTAGCCTGAACATGCGTGGTTTAGGGTTGCCTGGTTGCGGCAGGGCAGTTACCGTACCCACTTCTATAAAGCCAAAGCCCAGGTTAGC
Organism: Mucilaginibacter sp. CSA2-8R; assembly: GCF_038806765.1. NCBI lineage: Bacteria > Pseudomonadati > Bacteroidota > Sphingobacteriia > Sphingobacteriales > Sphingobacteriaceae > Mucilaginibacter > Mucilaginibacter sp. CSA2-8R. The sequence continues at coordinate 1,380,850 of NZ_CP152389.1, forward strand.
CATTTCGGCAATGGTGTCGCCGTTTTTATCAAAACCGGCCGCCAGGCCAACCGGGTTTTTAAACTTCAATCCAAAAACAGTACGCTCCAGTTGCTTGTCGTTTACCAGCCAGGTGCTGCGGCTTAGGGCCGAGCCACCCGGTACTTTGTTAAAACGTTTAAGGTTGCGGGTAACAAAATAATGTACCTTTTCGGGATCAAATTTGAATAACAGCGGCTTGAGCAACGAATACATGCTCCAAATTTAGGGCTTTGTATTCTTAGTTTGCAGATATGATGAAAACAATCTACTTTAGTTACTCCAATTTACCCGTATGAATAATCAGTTTAATCGTCGTAGTTTTATTAATAGTGCCGCCACGGCAACTTTGGCCGCCATAGCAGTGCCAGGCATTGTGTCGGCCGCTGTTACTAAAAGCAGTGCAAAAAAGCTGACCTTAAATGATAACGATACCATACTGTTTCAGGGTGATAGCATCACCGATGCTGGTCGCAATAAAACCAATACCACGCCCAATAGCATACCCATGTTGGGTAATGGCTACGCCTTTTTAGCTTCGGGTAATTTGCTAATGCATCACGCCACTAAAAATCTCAAAATCTATAACCGGGGTATCAGCGGTAATAAAGTTTACCAATTAGCCGAGCGATGGGATGCCGACTGCCTGCAAATTAAGCCCAATGTGCTTAGTATCATGATTGGTGTAAACGATTTTTGGCACACGCTAACTAACGGTTATGCCGGAACCATCGAAACCTACCGTACCGATTACCGCAAACTGCTCGACCGTACCAAACAGGCGCTGCCAGATGTAAAGCTGATCATCGGCGAACCTTTTGCAGTCAATGGCATCAAGTCCGTTACCGACCAGTGGTTTCCCAAATTTAACGAATACCGCCAGGCTGCCCGCGAGATTGCGGATAGCTACAACGCCGTTTGGATTCCGTATCAAAGCGTATTTGACGAAGCCCAGAAAACAGCGCCCGGCAGTTATTGGACTGCTGATGGCGTGCACCCTACTTTAGCAGGAGCAAACCTGATGGCCGAGGCCTGGTTAAAAACGGTAAAGTAATATCGTTGATGAATTTAATATTTACACTTGTGCTAGTAATTCAGTGTTGTTTAATGCAACCCACATCTGATGAGCTGGTTGGCAACTGGAAAGTTTCAAACGTCACGGTAAATAAAAAGTCGCCGTTAGTTAGCCAAAGCGCTATCTTAAAACAGTTCAAGCCAGCATTATTAAAAGCGGTATTTTTGATAAAGGCTAATCATCATTTTAGTATAAATAGCCCCAATCCGCAATGGTGAATTCCCGATGGTATATAGAGCTATAATGCTGACGATCATATCATCCGGGTTACAGATGACAGTAAAGATAAAAGTAGATTGATTGAAATGTATGTTTTCAATGACAAGACCGGAAATGTCTGCTTTTCCATATCAGAGACTCCTTTTATCATCTATGTTCATAAATAATAGTAATTGTTTCGACCCTCTCATTTTTACAATCGCCTTATCCTTCGCGTTTTAGCGTTTCGCGCCAAAAAGGTATCTTTGTAGGTAAATGATTGCAATAAATAACCTGACGTTCGAGATCGGTGCGCGTGCCCTTTATGATGATGCTAACTGGCATATTAAACCCGGAGAAAAAATTGGCCTGATTGGCGCTAACGGAACCGGAAAAACTACGCTACTTAAAATTATTGTTGGCGACTACAAACCAACATCGGGTACTATATCAAAATCTAAAGATTTAACCATTGGTTACCTGAACCAGGATTTGCTTTCGTACTCGTCTGATAAGTCAATTTTGCATGTGGCCATGGAGGCTTTTGAGCGCCAGAATCAGTTGCATACCGAAATAGAAAGCCTGCTTAAAAAGCTGGAAACTGATTACAGCGAGGATTTGCTCAATAAATTGAGCGACAAACAACACGAGTTTGAAGCGCTGGATGGCTACAATATCGAATATAAAGCGCACGAAATTTTGGCTGGGTTGGGTTTTGCCGATGTTGATCAGGAACGTAAGTTAAGCACTTTTTCGGGCGGTTGGCGGATGCGTGTAATGCTGGCCAAAATACTGTTACAGTCGCCCGATATATTGTTACTCGATGAGCCAACCAACCACTTGGACTTACCATCCATACAGTGGCTGGAAGATTATTTAAGAGATTTTGAAGGGGCTGTGGTCATTGTATCGCACGATAGATGGTTCTTAGATAAGGTTATTAATCGCACGGTCGAGTCGCGTAAAGGTAAGCTTACGGTTTATGCCGGCAATTATTCGTTCTACCTGGAAGAGAAAGCCTTGCGGGAGGAGATACAGCGGGGTGAGTTTAAAAATCAGCAATCTAAAATAAAGCAGGAAGAGCGTTTGATTGAGCGTTTCCGTGCTAAAGCGTCAAAGGCAAAAATGGCGCAATCGCGCATCAAAATGCTCGACAAAATGGAGCGTGTTGATGATGTGGATGACGATAACCCATCGGTTAACTTCACCTTTAAGTTCGGTAAGCAATCCGGACGTAATGTTACCACGATTGAAAATATCAGTAAAAGCTACCCAAATCTCGAGATATTAAAGCATGCCAATGCCATTATTGAGAAGGGAGATAAAATAGCGTTAATTGGTGCTAACGGTCGAGGTAAATCAACCCTGTTGCGAATCATTGCTGATGCCGATAAGGATTTTACAGGCAAAAGCGAAACGGGTTATAATGTAACTCAAACGTTTTTTGCCCAGCACCAGTTGGAATCATTGCATCTTGAAAGTGAGATATTAAAGGAGTTACAGTCATTTGCGCCAAAACATACCGAAACAGAATTGCGCTCTATATTAGGTTCGTTTTTGTTTACGGGCGATGATGTGTTTAAGAAAATCAAGGTGTTGTCGGGCGGCGAAAAATCGCGCGTGGCATTAGCTAAAGCGTTAACTGCAGATGCCAACTTCCTTATACTCGATGAGCCTACCAACCACTTGGATATGCAATCGGTAAACATCCTGATACAGGCATTACAGCAATACGAGGGTACCTTTATTGCCGTGTCGCACGACAGGTATTTTTTGGATAATATTGCCAACAAGATCTGGTTTATTGAAGATCATCAGATTAAGCAATACCCGGGCACCTATCAGGAATATGAAGAGTGGCAATCTAAACGTAAGCTGCAGCCAAAAGCAGCAACACCTGCGCCTCAGCCTAAAAAAGAAGAAAAAAAAGAGCCGGTTAAGCAGCAGCCCACCGAAGATAAATCTAAGCAGCTTAAAAAATTGAACAACGATTTAACCCGGATGGAGCAGCAAATTGCCGATTTGGAAAATGAGGTAAAACAGCTGGAAAACCGCCTGGCCGATGAAGATATATATAACAACTCTACTAAGCTTAAAGAAACTAACAGCAATTATCAGCAAAAGCAAAGCCAGGTAAAGCAGTTGCAGCAGCAATGGGAAACCCTTGCCGAGCAGATTATGGAACTGGAAGCTTAAGTTAAATACATAAATAAGCCATGCTGCCCATCAGCATGGCTTAATTTTTTTCATGATGAAATCACTGGGACTGGTTGGGTTGTTATTAATGCTGTCGTATTATGCATACTCGCAAGGCACGGTTTCTTATACCGATCAGGTTTATCGCGGCAGCATCAAAAGTGTAGAGTGTTATAACGCTGCCAAACAAGGCTCATTCCCGTTAATCCGTTTCCGTACCAACGAGCAGTTGGTGCTGGCCTTTGATGATTTAGAAGGCCGTAGCCGCAATTATTACTATACCATGGAGCATTGCGACGCTCAGTGGAACACTTCTCGCTTATCGCCTGCTGAATACCTGCAAAGCTTTACCGAAGACCGCATCATGGATTATAACTACTCCAGCGGTACAGTTCAAAAGTATATTCATTACCAGGTAAGATTCCCTAATGCCAACATCAACCCTAAGCTGCCGGGTAATTACCTGCTCAAGGTTTACGAAGATAATGATCCAACCAGGCTCATTATCACTCGTCGTATCTATGTGGCAGCTAATACCGTGAGCATAGGGGCAGAGGTAGTGCCGTCGGCCAATGTGGCGCTGCGTGCTCAAAATCAAAAACTTAATTTTCAGGTTACTTATGCCGGCTTAAACGTTCAAAACCCGTACACCGATATTAAGGTGATAGCCATGCAAAACGGCCGGCAGCAAACGGCTCAATTAAACACCCGGCCAACCTACATCCGCGGTTCGCAGTTGATATATAATGATGTAAGCATTAACGATTTTGCCGGCGGTAACGAGTTTAGGCATTTTGATACCCGTACCCTGAAATTAAATTCAGAGCGTATTGCCCGGATATTTAAAGACACGACCAATACGGTTTTGCTGTTAGGAGATGCAAGCCGTAACGACGGCGCTTACTTGTTTCAGTATGATATTAACGGCAGTTTTTATATCCTCAACCAGGATGGCCACGACCCGGCCACGGATGCAGATTATGCCTACGTATATTTCAATTTTACGGCGCCGTTAAACCTGCCCAAAGGCGATATTTACGTTACCGGCAGATTTAATAATTATAACTTAGACTCAAACAGTAAGCTGATATACGATGCCACACGTAGCCGCTATAGTCTTGCCATACCACTCAAACAAGGCGTTTATGATTACCAGTACGTTTGGGTGAACACTGCCACGCAGCACGCAGATAGTAAACCCCTAGAAGGCAGTTTTTTTGAAACCGAGAACGATTATCAGCTATTGGTTTATTACCGGGCACCTGGCGCAAGGTGGGAGGAGTTGGTAGGCTATCAGTCCATCAATACAGGCAGGCGCTAACACTAATTACCCGCGTCTAGAAAAGTCTGTCAAGCCTGTAACAACCGCTTAAAATATTATCTTTGTTGCTATGCAAGCCAAAAAGCCTCAGGATTCTTTAGTGATTATGAACGAGTTGGTGTTACCCAACGATACCAACATGATGCATAATTTGATGGGTGGGCGCTTGCTGTACTGGATGGATATTGCCGCGGCCATGTCGGCGCAAAAACACAGTAACCGCTTGGTGGTAACTGCCTCGGTAGATAATGTCTCCTTTCAGCAATCCATAAAACTAGGCGATGCGGTAACAATTGAAGCCAAAGTTACCCGGGCTTTCAATAAATCGATGGAAGTGCGGTTAGATGTATGGGCGCAAAATATACCGTCGGGTACCAAAATAAAAAGTAATGAGGCTTATTACACCTTTGTTGCGCTTGACGATGCCGGAAAACCTGTTGCCGCCCCCGAACTGGTACCCAAAACAGACGAAGAAAAACTGATGTTTGAAGGTGCTTTGCGCCGCCGCCAGCTACGCCTTATTTTGAGCGGCCGTATGGAACCTAATGATGCTACCGAAATTAAGGCGCTGTTTATGGCGGCCAAACATGAAGTGTAACATTACCTAGTAATTACGGGCCTTCTATCTGTTTGTTATAGCTAATACTATTCACGTTTAGCTATGTAGTAAAGCTGGCGCATTGCTTTTCACTAAAGCTTTATAGTGCTGGATAATTATTAATGAACACTAGATTTAATTACTTACTCAAGATAAATAGGAGTGTGATTTACTCCCATAAAAAAATCCTTGTTAGTTTTCACCAACAAGGATTTTTGAATTTTTTAAAATAAGAGCAGTCGCTTACTTAGCAGAAAGTTCAGCTAAAACCGCATTGTTTTTAGCAATTTGGCTGCTTGCTTTCTCTTTAGAGCGGCTTCCTGGCTGCAGGTTAGTAGCTAATTTTAAAAACTGTACTTCTAAGCGAGATACGGTTTTATTTCTTCTGTCTTTTCTTTTTAAACGTGTTACGCCCATGGTAATTTCTCTTTAACGGTAAAACCCTTTAGAGGTCGAGAGCGGATTCGAACCGCTGTACAAGGTTTTGCAGACCTCTGCCTAGCCACTCGGCCACCCGACCATTTTATTGGAGTGCAAAAATAATTATTTTTTGTACATGGGCAATAATTATTTTAACCTTTTTCTGCTGATTTCTGAACAAAATAACGCCGTAGCGATAGATACGTTCAAAGATTCAGCCTTGCCAAGCCTCGGGATAGTGATGTTCTGCGTAATTAATGTTTGAATATCGGGTCTGATGCCGTTGCCTTCGTTGCCCATCAGTATCAACCCCTCACTGCCAAAATGGGCGGTATAAATGTTTTCACCATTCAGCATGGCTCCAAATATTGGCAAGTTTAATGCGGGCAATACAGTTTTTAAATCTGTGTAATAAATTTTTACTTTGGCCAATGATCCCATCGTAGCTTGTACTACTTTAGGGTTGTAGGCGTCTACAGTATCATCTGAACATATGATATGATGAATGCCAAACCAGTCGGCCGTACGGATGATGGTGCCCAGGTTGCCTGGGTCTTGCACGCCATCCAGCACTAACGAAAACTTACCTTTCAACGCGTCCGGACTTAGTTGCGGCCATTTGGGCAGGCTAATTACGGCTAATACTTGCTGAGGAGTGGTAAGTCCGCTCATTTTTTGAAGCTCGACTTCTGTAATCTCCTGAAAATTGATTTTCTTTGATAGATTGTGCAATTTTGCATCCGCTGCAACGGTATGGTAAACAATGTTTATTTGGTAACCGGCTGCTATAAACTCTGATACGGATTTATAGCCTTCGGCCACAAATAAATGATGTTCGCGCCGAAACTTTTTTTGTTGTAAGGACTTTATTAAACTGATCTGAGATTTTGAAACCATTTTACCCGGAGACTAAGCTTTACAGCCTTGCAATATTAAGTATTCTTTTAGCATTTGTAGCAGGTGGTTGCAGCTTAACCCGTGGTGTGCCTGATAACCAGTACCTGGTGCGTAAAATAACCATTGACAGTGTTGACAAAGAGTTTTCTGAAGCGTCATACCTGTATGTTGACCGGCTGCAGCAGCCTAACAGCTGGTTTAATCTGCAGTTATATTACCTCTTCAATAAAAAAGGCAAAAAGGAGTTAGGTGAGCCGCCTGCCATTTTAGACAGCAACCTGGTTGAGTATTCGCGCATACAGATTGAACGTTTTTTGCGTAACAAAGGCTATGTAAAAGCCACTGTAAAGAGCGATATTAAAACTAAAGACAAAAAAGCTTTCCTGACGTTCACCGCCAAAGAAGGGTCTATGTTCAGGATACGGAATATTCAAGATAGCATCGGCGATCCTAATGTGCAGGTATTGTACCGCATTAACCGCAGGCGTTTCTCGCATGTGCAGCCTGGTAGCCGTTATGATGTGGACAGCTTGGCATATGACCGTGACGAGTTTTACCAGGTAATGAAGCGTAACGGCTATTATGATTTTTACCGGCAATACATCAATTATAATTATGATACTACGTTTAATAACAGCGTGGTAGATATTAAAATGATTATTGATAACCCGCCCGGTAAAAAAGAGCATCCCATTTATAAGATTAATAACACCTTAATTACCATATCTAATCCATACGGTCGCACCGAAGGTAAGGCGGATACCCTGAAGGTAGATTCGCAATTTACGTTTGTTGATTACTCGCGCCGGTTTAAGCCCAATGCCGTTACACGTTACATCTTTCAGCAAAAAGGAGATATTTATAACATTGATCAGCAAACGCTGACCACCTCGCGCTTATCCGAGCTAAATGTGTTCCGTAATGTGCCTAACCCGATTTATAAGAAGCTGCCTGATAGTGTTAACCGGAGGTTAGACAGCCGGATTGACATCATACCGCTCAAGCGTATGTCAGACCGTATCGAGGCAGAATACCTGCACTCAGGGCCTGCATTTTTTGATTTCTTTTCCAGCTCTGGTTATGGGTTTAACATTGGTAATACGTTTTCGCACCGCAATTTATTTAAGCAGGCCGAGATATTACAATTGAAGCTGAACTACAGTATCCTGTATGGAGGCAGTCAGTCTGAGATCAGTGGTATACAAAATCAGGATTTTAAGGTGGGGGTAAATTTGGTATACCCGCGTATTATTTCGCCGTTTGACCTGCCTTTGTTAGGTAAGTATGGGGTGCCGCATACTACGTTTTCTTCCAACTTCCAGTTGTTTTATCAAAATGGACTTGTAAAAAGGCGCAGCTTTATTAATGCCATTACTTATGATTGGATTGAAACTACCCGCAAACAACACTCTTTTACGCCCATCAGTATCGAGTTTACTAACGGAACTATTGATCCGATTGCCCGTCAGCAACTACTTGCTCAAAATCGTTATTCCTATATATATTTGATTGGGCGTACGGTATTTACAGCCAGTACGCAGTATACATTTCAGCTTAATGCTAACAAGCTAAACTCATTGGGTAATTTTGTGTATTTCAGAGGGTCGGCAGATATTGGCGGCAATACGTTAAGCTTACTCACTAAGGCGTTTAATACCAAGCGCGATAGCTTAGGCCAACGCACTTTGTTCGGCTATGCATTTGCACAATATGCCAAAGGTGATGTTGATATACGTATTTACCGTCATTTGGGCGAAGGTGAGCGCCAGTTTGTATTTCGTATCAATCCGGGCATTGGCGTGCCGTTTGGCAACAGCGATCAGTTAATATTCGAAAAAAACTTTTATGCCGGCGGTGCTAACGATATACGTGCCTGGTTGCCGCGTACACTTGGACCAGGGCAATTTAACCGGGCCATATATCCGGATAAAATAACCCGCGACCGTTTAAAATATCTCGACCAATTTGGTGAGATAAAGATTATTGGCAACCTGGAGTATCGCGGAAAGCTGGTAGACAACTTTTACGGCTCTAAGCTAAAAGGTGCCTTGTTTGTAGATTTTGGTAACATTTGGCGTTTAAAAGAAGAACCCGGTGTGCCCAACAGTCAGTTTAAGTTCAGCAACCTTTATCAGTCTACGGCTGTAGGTATTGGCGGTGGTTTACGTTTCGATTTGACTTTCTTCGTGTTCAGGCTGGATGCGGCCTTTAAATTTAAAGATCCGCAGTTTACCGGATCAGACCAGTACGTGTTAATTAAGCACTTTGATGAGCTGTTTAAAAGCGGTTCGTTTAAACAAACTTATAACGATACCAACAGCGAACCATACCGCTTTATGCAGTTAAACTTTGGTATAGGTTTGCCGTTTTAATAGATGTTGATGCTATCCGCGAAATTTATCGAGCAGTAAGCTTAGCGAGTTGGCTTCTTCTTCGGTGAGGTTATGCCTAAATAAATCGGCGGTTTTAAACTCGACGTCCATTTTAGCTAATACTTCCATGCCTTTTTCGGTGATGTGGATATCTACCGCACGTCGGTCTGTATTGTTAGTGCAGCGCGATACCAGTTCTTTTTGTACCAGGCGGTCAACAATACGCGAGGCGTCCGACATCTTGTCAATCATGCGCTCTTTAATCATATTGATGGTGGCTGGTTTAGGGCTCTGACCCCGCAAAATACGCAACACGTTAAACTGCTGGCTGGTGAGATTGTATTTTTCGAAATGAGAACGATGCAGGTTGCTCATCCAACTGTAAGTGTATGATATATTGATAACCGCTTTATGATAGTTATCTTCAAATTTATCACTCTGAATTTCGTCTTCTATTCTCATATCAATTACAATTATAACAAATATGATTTTAGCGCGAACTATTTTTTAATACGTTTTGCTTTTTTATCCCGGCCATAATGCCAGGGGCAGTGCAGGCATTTGTTTTTGCAGCAGTGGCCGCGCTTTAGGTGGTAAGCCTCGGTAAATACATAATTACCGTCTGCATTAATGTAATAATCAACCCCTTCAGTCAGCATGTATTAATTAAGCGATTTAGTAAATATGCGGTCGCCAAAATAATCTTTTAGGTGTCGGCCATCGCCATGCAAGGTCCATATTTGCTGCGGATTTACCTGCTTTACGGCCTGCAACACGTCGTTCCAGTCGGCATGGTCTGAAATAAACAAAGTATCCTGTTGGTTGGCCTGCAGATTTTTCCACCCGGAGGCAAACAAGCGTTTTACGCCTTCGGCGCGCAAATAACTATTAAAAGTAAAAGGAGGCACCAGGTACACATATTGCTGCTGATCTTTCATCAGCTTACGGTTATACATTTGGTATGGTCCTAAAGCATAGCCATGTTTTTCATAAACGGTACTTAATGGTGCAATACGAAAGTGTACAAGCACCTTTTTTTCGGGTACGTAATGATTGATCATATGGGTAAGGCGTTGTGCTTTGCCTAAACCGTAAGCTCCTAACAAAATATTGCTTTTAATGTGGGCAAGCTTTTCAATCTCTTGCACCGGGTCTGGATGAATGATGTCCGGGTCGGCGAAGGTACTTTCAGTAATCAACACATCTGCTGTAACCCACTCTATAGGCTGGCAGGTGGGGTCGGGCTGTAATTTATAATCGCCGGTGTAAATGTAAGTAGTACCCTGGTACTGCATTACTACCTGGGCTGAGCCAAGCATATGCCCGGCAGATATAAAAAACAGGCTTACGCCACCAATATTAAATTCCTGGTGCCAGTTAAATAGCCGAAAGTTGCGACCTGCATTTTTACTATAACGCAGTTTCATAAAATCGGCAGTGGGGGTAGTGCAATAAACATGGTGGTTGCCGGCTACGGCATGGTCGCCGTGGGCATGGGTAATAACGGCATGCTCAACCGGTTGCTGCGGATCCAAATAAAAATTGCCGTATTTACAGTAAAGCCCATTAGCATTATAAGCTACAAAATCGTCGAGTATCATGTTAAAATATGGCCGGCATGAGCGCTAAGCTCCCGGTGTATGGCTAAAGCTTGGGGGATAACCAGTTGGGTATTGTCGTTATTAATGGTATAGCTGGCCAGTTGTTGCTTTTGATCTTGCGGCATTTGCTTAGCTTCTCGGCTTTGTGCTTCGGCGTTAGTAATACCATCGCGCTGCACTACCCGGGCAATACGCATATCGGTAGGGGCGGTTACTACAATAGTATAATCGCAGTCTTTGTAAGATCCGCTTTCAAACAACACCGCAGCTTCTTTTAAAACATACGGGGCATCAGGGTATTGCAAAACCCATTGGTCAAATGCCCGGAATACGGCAGGGTGCACTAATGCATTTAGTTTGTGAAGTTCGGCTTCATTATTAAACACTACACCAGCAATCAGTTTTCGGTTAAGTGAACCATCAGCAAAATAAGCGTCGGTACCAAAGTGCTCTTTGATGGAGTTAATTAACTGATGGTCGTTAACCATTACTTTTTTAGCTTCTGCATCCGAATAAAAAACAGGAATACCCAATATTTCAAATAAGCGGCTTGCCGTAGTTTTGCCGCTGCCAATGTTGCCGGTAATTCCAATTTTTAGCATAATATTTATTTTTTTATCAGAAAATCAATATTTCGCGGTACAACATTTACAATCCGGCAGTAGGCGGGCATGCGGGTAATGTTTACGGGCAATACCGTATAGCCTTGTTCCCACAAAGCAAAGTTTGCATTAGCTTCAAAAAAGTCCTGGTCAACCTCGGCATAGCGGCTCAGCGGAATAGTAAATGTAACTTTAATATATTGCGGGAAAACCTTCACGTTATAATAGTGCAGGTTACCTACCAGGTTAACCGGTATACGGAGTGTTTTTTCGGTAAACTCTTCAACCGGTAAATGTACCTGTACGCTTTTAGGATAAATATTGATGTTGCCTTCTTTTACAGGTTGCAGTTTTAATTTGCCGCGTATATCGTTGTTAGCGCCAGTCACCTTTAATGTATCTGTTTTCCATGACGTAATTTTATTTATCACGTTTCCAGGGCCGGTAATAGTTACGTAAGCTGGTTTAATATTTATTTTACCCGAAGGCGCAAACTGCGGCAGATATGCTACATCAAGTAGGGGCTCTACTTTTACCCGTTTTAAAACACGGTTAGTAAAGTCAAAATAAAGGGTATCCGGATTAAAAGAAATAATCCGGTGCGATTTGTCTCGGTGCCGGTTTATTTCTGCAATCTGTGTATTTAAAGCAATAAAGTTACTGTGCTCAAGCGTATGCAAATCAATGGTTACCGGTTCATAATTGTTATTAAACCGGGCAAAAAGCATATGCCAGCCGTCGCCTTGCATAATTGCATCAACTGTATCGGGTTGCAGGGCATGAAATGCGCGCTTTTGAGGGGTATTTTTAAAGGTAAGGGTTTGCCTTACGGTAAAGTTATAAGAGCCGGATAGTGTAGCCAGTATCCAGGCACCAATTGCAATTAATATGCAGGTAAAAAATGCAGACACCCGCCTGCGTTCTGCTACCGACAATTTAATTATACCCATATCTGATGCTTTACCAATGTAAAAGTAAAATGCCGCCCCGGGTTTGCAAACGCGGAAACGGCATTTATTTTAAACCACCAAAGTCTAAGCTTTGGCCGGTGTGTTTAAAGCTTTTGAAGAATCAAGCGAAACAGCTGCTTTATCAAACCTGATTTTGCCGTTTTCAACTTCTAGTAAGATGGTGTTATCGTTGATATCAATAATGCGTCCGTGTATGCCCGCGGTAGTAACTACGCGGTCGCCTTTTTTTAATTCTTCAACGTATTTTTTCTGGTCTTTCTGTTTTTTAACCTGAGGGCGGATCATAAAAAAGTAGAAAACCACAATGATCAAAACCATGGTAATGATCTGGCCAGTGGCTGCACCACCTCCAAATTGTAATAAAATTGCTGCTGTCATGTAAATCAGTAAATTTTGCTTATTTTTTTGCTTTATCGTCGGTAGTAACTTCGCCGGTTAAATGCACCCTGTTTTCGCCCGGAACGGTATTGGCTACGACAGTAATTAATTTGTCTTGCAAACCACTTTTGCCCGCGCTGTTAAAGGTTACTTTTACCGTGCTGGCCTGTCCGGGCTGTATAGGCTCTTTAGATACTTCGGGCGTGGTACAGCCGCAGGTAGCGTAAGCTTCTTTTATTATTAACGGCGACTTACCGGTGTTGGTGTACTTGTACAGGTAAGTCACTTTGTCGCCTTGTTTAATTTTACCAAAGTCGTGTGCCTCGGTTTCAAACTTCATTACCGGGGCATTAACGCTGTCAACCGGTGCGGCTGCAGTATTGCTGCCTATATCTGTTTTTTGAGTGGTTTGGTTGCAGGCGGCCAATGCTATGACCATACATAAACCTGCAGAAATAATTTTTATCATTATTCTATTAATCCACGGCCCGATTTCCGGATCCTGTTTTGTTCTTTTAGTTCAAATAAAATCTTATCTAAGATACCGTTAATAAACGAGTTACTTTTCGGAGTACTTAATTCTTTTGCAATCTCCAGATACTCGTTAATAGTAACCTTAACCGGTACCGATGCGAAGTTAATAAACTCAGTAATGGCCATTTTCATCAGCAGGGTATCCATCATAGCAATACGTTCAGGTTCCCAATTTTGCGTTTTTTGCGCAATCATATCCTGATACTCTGCATTATATCTTACCGTTTGCCTAAACAGGTCTACAATAAAATCACGGTCTTCTGTCCAGTTGCCGGTAACTTCTGCCAGTTTATTTTGCTGCGGATTGTCGAAAGAGAAGTTTTTAAAGGTTTTGGCAATCATTGCCTGTAAAACATCCTTGTCAACCGGCCACGATATAAACATATCTTCAAAAACCTGCTCAGCAACCGACGATTTTAAGATTACTTTTTTAAAGATGAATTTAATAATGTCTTTATCAGTTTGTAGGGTATCATCTGTTTTTTGCAGGTATGCTCTGTACTCATCGGAGTTTTTTAGCGTGATAAATAAAGTTTTAGAAAGCTCGGGCTCAAAATCCCATGATACTTTGTACTTCTTTAAAGCAGCAATATATTCTTTATTAACGTGCAGTGACGCGATAAAACGATTTTCGAGAATTTTAAGATTGGGATTTAAATCTTCGGCCGTTGGCAGGTGTTTGTTTGCTCTTTCGGCAGCGTCATTGCTGGCGTATTGAATTACCTCGTCAATAAGCGAAAGCATCCAAATGTACATTTCATATACCTTGTCAATGTTTTGCAGCAGTAGTTTTTCGTGCTGGCTTACATCTTTCGGTTCGGTTTGGTGGTATGCGTATAAAGCCTGTAATACTTTAACCCGGAGGTGCCTTCTGTTTAACATGAATAAGAACGTTTGTAATATTTATTTATATAAAATGCTAAATTTTCACAATGTGTAGTTAAACAGTATAATGGTTTTTGTTGAAATAAATGCCAAAAAATTAAGTCAGCCTCACATCATCCATAAACCGGTAACCCATCAAATCAATGAACCTATAGCCCCGCAAAAATAGGTATTTTTTCGATGGACGTAAACATTAATGTGCAATGTTTATTTGAGCAGCACAGTGGGCAATACGTAACAACGTTAATAGGTAAACAACATAATAAAAGCCTTACCTTTGCCGGGCTGTATGAGAAGTCTTGCATATCTCAATAAATATTTTTACAAATATCGCTGGCATTTAATACCGGGTATTCTGTTCGTGGTTATTTCAAACGTGTTTGGGGTGCTGCCAGCGCAGGTTATTCGTGTGGCTTTTAATTTGGTGTCAGAAAATATCCAGATTTATCACTTGTACACCGGCTTTGAGCGGCAACAGGTTATTTACCAGATATTTGGGTCGAGCCTGTTATTGTTTGGGGCATTAGTATTTGTGCTGGCCTTGCTTAGGGGATTATTTTTATTCTTTATGCGGCAAACCATCATTTTAATGTCCAGGCATATTGAGTATGATCTTAAAAATGAGATTTATGCACATTACCAAAAGCTTTCGCTGGCTTTTTACCGCCGGCATAATACGGGTGATTTGATGAACCGGGTAACCGAGGATGTGAGTAGGGTACGTATGTATTTAGGTCCCGGTATTATGTACGCTATTAATACCGTTGTGCTGTTTATTTTAACCGTGTATGCCATGCTGAGCGTGAACGGAAGACTTACCTTTTTTTCGTTACTGCCTATGCCGGTGCTGGTGTTTAGCATTTACTATGTAAACAATATCATTGAGCACCGCAGTGAGAAGATACAAGAGCGGTTGTCAGCGCTCTCCAGCTTTGTACAAGAGAATATATCGGGTATAAGGGTAATCAAGTCATATGTTAGAGAGGGCTTTGTAAACGAGCGTTTTTCTGCAGAGAGTGAACAATATAATCACCACTCGATGGAGCTTACCCGTGTGCAGGCATTGTTTTTTCCGATGATGCTATTGCTGGTGGGATTGAGTAACGTACTGATTGTATACATAGGTGGCGTGGAGGTGATGAAAGGCAATATCACCTCGGGCAATATTGCCGAGTTTGTAGTATACCTAGGGCAGCTTACCTTCCCGGTAATGAGTTTAGGCTGGGTATCATCGCTTATTCAGCGGGCCGCGGCATCGCAAAAACGTATCAACGAGTTTTTACACCAGGAGCCCGAGATTATATCACCGGATGTGCCGCCTAAGAAGGTTGAAGGGCAAATTGTGTTTGATAACGTAAGTTTCACTTACCCGGATACCGGCATAGAGGCATTGAAAAATATTTCGTTTACGGTAAACCCCGGCGAGTTAGTGGCTGTGATTGGCCGTACAGGTTCGGGTAAATCAACCCTGGCAAATTTACTGATGCGGATGTATGATGTTACAGGCGGCGAGATACGTATTGATTATACACCACTCAAAAATTTAAACCTGGAAAGCTACCGGTCGCAGATTGGTTTTGTGCCGCAGGAAGTTTTTTTGTTTTCTGATACCATAGCCAACAATATTGCTTTTAGCGCAGACCAACTGGACATGCCTGCTGTAGAGCAAGCCGCCAAAGATGCGGCTGTTTACCATAATATTATGGAGTTGGATCAGCAATTCAACACGCTGATTGGTGAGCGTGGTGTAACCTTGTCGGGCGGGCAAAAGCAAAGGGTGAGTATTGCCAGGGCTATCATCAAGCAACCGCAGATTCTGGTTTTTGATGATTGTTTATCAGCTGTTGATACCCGCACCGAAGAAGAAATTTTAGGAAACTTAGGGCACATTATGAAAGACAAAACCAGCATTATCATTGCCCATCGTATATCCACTATACGCAGTGCAGATAAAATATTGGTGATGGATGAGGGGCGAATTGCGGAGTACGGCAATCACCAGGAATTAATGCAGCAAAAAGGTATCTATTTTGATTTATACGAGAAACAACTGTTGGAAGAAGAAAGCCCAATCACTCCTCAAAGTTAAGAGAGCTTAGCCATAACAAAAGCAAACGCGATAAAATCTTCTTTTACCGCGTTTGTTTTTGTTATAAGTATTTTAACTTTTTACTGGTTTTCCGGACTATGGCTGCCATAGTCTGGCGTGCCTTTGTCGTCTTCGGGTTTGTAATAAGCTGTACCCGGAGTATCCGAGTCATCTTGCCCTACTTTTTGGCGGTCGCCATCGTTATCGGCAGTACCCTCTTGGGTTTTGCCATTATCTTGCTCAACGCCGCCTACTTTTTGTTGTTCTGGCTCTTCACGGTAGCCCGGAACTTCTTCTTTTCCTTCGTTCACGTCTGGTTCTCCTTGTTGGTCTTGTGGTTTAAAATTTGTGTTTTCAGGGTGCTCTTCGAGCGGTTCGGTACGTTTAAAATAATCGTTGCTATAACCTGCATTGCGCGATGGGTTAGCTAAATCATCACCCGAACGGTTTACGTTAACTTCGCCGAATTTTTGGCCGCCCATACCATGGCTTTCGTAACCAGGCTGGTCAGGGTTGGCATCTTCGCCGCCAAATATGGTTCGTTTTAAGTCGCTTTCGTCTAAATTATCATCATCCTCAACCTTGTAACCTCCTGCCGGAGCGTCGGCCGATTGTTCGGTATGGTGTGGATAATCTTTGGTTGGTTCATCATCATAGGGTACCATAGGATATTGTATTGATGTATAATTACAAAAGGTTTCAGCAACAGATTTGTTTTGGCTTGTACCGGTTTTGCTGTGGTTAGTATTAGTATGCACTTTTATTGCTCATAAAGTAAAAATTGTACCATAAAGCGATGGGTTTACACGTTAACTTTACAGTGAAAGCTTAGGCTGTGATTTTAGCATGGATATCCCCAAATTATTAGAACAAATACTTCCCCGCGAAAGGGTAAAATCAAAGTTGCTAGATCTGGTTGCGTCAGCCTCTGATGCCGGATTCTATTACCTCCGACCTAAAGCGGTAGTGCTGCCCAACACTGAGGATGAGATCAAAAAGCTATTCCAATTTTCGAGGCAACACCAGATACCGCTGGTTTTTCGTACAGCGGGTACCAGTTTGTCTGGCCAGTCGGTAACAGATGGAATATTGGTGGATTTAAGCCAGCACTGGCGTAAAATAAGCATTGAAAATAATGCCGAAGTGGTACGGGTGCAACCTGGGGCTATTGGTGCTGTGGTAAACACTTACTTAAAAAAATACGGCAAAAAAATAGGTCCTGATCCGGCAAGTATTAACTCAGCCATGATGGGAGGTATTATCTCTAACAACTCAAGTGGTATGTGCTGCGGGGTAAGCAAAAACTCTTACCATACGGTTAAACACCTGCGTTTTATATTACCCAATGGCTCGGCTTATAACACCGAAGAGCAAAGTGATTACGCACGTTTTGTACACGAACAAACTGAATTAGCGCAAACATTGGCAGATATCAGGATGCAGTTGATGGAAGATACTCAATTGCATGACCTGATCCGTTATAAATATCAAACTAAAAATACGGTTGGCTACGCTGTAAATGCTTTTATCGATTTTGAGCAGCCTTTAGATATCATGGCCCACCTGTTGGTTGGGGCTGAGGGTACGCTGGGCTTTATTGCCGAGGCGGTAATGCATACCGTTCCCGACTATAAGGCTAAGTCAACAGCTATGCTGTACTTCCCGGATATATTTTCGGCCTGCCAGGCTATTGTGCCGCTAACACAATCGGGTGCCGAGGCGGTGGAGCTAATGGACAGGGCATCTTTACGCTCAATCGAAAATGTAAAGGGTATGCCCGCCATCATCAAAGAATTACCTGAAAGTGCCGCTGCATTACTGGTAGAATACCAGGCAGACACTACCGAAGAAGTAGATGCGAAAATTGCGCAGTTTACTGCTATAGCCTCGAGCTTGGCTATGCTGAACGATGCAAAGTTTAGTACTGACCCTGTTGAGCAGGCCTTGCTGTGGAAGGTGCGTAAAGGTATGTTCCCGGCTGTAGGCGCGGTAAGGGCAAGCGGGACTACCGTTATTTTAGAGGATATCGCTTTCCCGGTAGCTAATTTGGGTGATGCCATACTGGATTTGCATCAGCTTTTTAAGCAATTTGATTATGCTAATGCCATTATTTTTGGCCATGCTAAAGATGGTAACATCCATTTTGTAGTAACCCAGGCGTTTGATACGCCTGCAGAAATAGATAGGTACGACCGCTTTATTAAAGCCGTGGTTGACCTAGTAGTCGCTAAATACAACGGCACGCTAAAAGCCGAGCACGGTACCGGCCGAAATATGGCGCCTTTTGTAGAAACAGAATGGGGGCCGGAGATTTACGCCGTGATGAAAGCCGTTAAAGCACAGGTAGACCCTGTAAATCTGCTTAACCCCGGCGTAATTATTAACCACGACAAGGCAGCACATATCCGTAATCTGAAAGATTTACCGCAGGTAGAACAGGAGGTAGACCGTTGTATGGAATGCGGTTTTTGCGAGCACAAATGCCCGAGCCGTGATATTACCTTAACCCCACGCAAACGTATTGTAGTACGGCGCGAAATTAAAAAGTTAAAGCAGCACGGCCATGCCAAACAACATGCCGAACTGGTGCAGCAATACCAGTATCAAGGTTTGGACACCTGTGCGGTAGATGGCCTATGTGCCACTGCCTGCCCTGTGGATATTAACACCGGCGATTTAGTAAAGCGGCTACGGGTAGAGAGCCATTCATTCACAGCCAACAGCGTTGCTATGTTTACCGCCCGTCATTTTAAAGCGGTATCGGTGGTTGTGAAACTGGCTTTACGTGCCGGAGTGCTCATGAATACCATTTTTGGTAAAAAGACCATGTATAAACTGACGGCGGCTATCAAAAAGGTTATTCCGGCATTTCCCCTATGGTCAAATCAACTGGCTGTTGCTCCGGCTTTGCCTAAACCGGATAAGCTTGTAAGCAGCGATGTTAAAGTGGTTTACTTTCCGGCCTGTATTAACCGGGTAATGGGCGAAACAGACAAAAACAGTAAGCCGGTTACCCAGACTTTTATTGATGTATCGGGTCGAGCAGGCATTGAGGTTTTATTTCCGCAAGGGCTAAGCAACCAGTGTTGCGGGCAAATTTATTCTTCGAAAGGTTTTACCGATTCGCATGCCTATATGGTGAATGCTACTATTAGCCAGCTGTGGGAAACCACGCAGCAGGGAAAATACCCTTTAGTGCTCGACATTAGTTCTTGTACACAAACTTTACGCAATTGCCGGGGCAAGCTTACTGATGAAAATAAGGCAAAGTATGATGGCTTGACTGTTTTAGATAGCATTGAATATATTCAACAGTACGTTATGCCCAAGGCGGAAGTGAAAGCCAAGAAGGGGAATATCGTACTTCACCCGGTATGCTCATTGAGTAAAATGGGTTTGGAAAATGCATTTTCGGTAGTGGCCGGGCATTACGCTGAAAAAGTGACGGTGCCGGTACACGCAGGCTGCTGTGGTATGGCAGGCGACCGTGGCTTTCTGTTTCCGGAACTAACTCGTGCCGCCACCCGACTGGAAGCCCATGATGCCAACCAGGAAGTGTGCAGCGGCTATTATTCATCATCCAAAACCTGCGAAATTGCTTTGTCGGATGCAGTCGGCCAAAACTACCAGTCGATATTAAGGTTGGTAGACGAATGTACCGCGCCGTAAAATGAGCGGGGAATGAGCTTACTACAATTCAATTTTGCAACGCTCCTGGCTGATGATTTTGATGGCTTCTTCCAACTCGTTGTCGTTTTTAATACGATTCTGTTCTTGGTTGTAATACTTAATCAGTTCGCGGCGATGGTAGGCTTCGTAAAAGCGTTTAACTTCGGTTGGTGTTTGTAAAATTAATGCAGGTACTTTTGCCGGCTGATGGTCTTCGCCCATAGCCACCATGGTGAAGTAACTTGAGTTAGTGTGTTTAACCTGCTGCGTGCGCACATTTTCGGTTTGTACCCTGATGCCGATAACCATAGATGAATTACCCACATAATTAACAGAAGCCAGCAGCGAAACAAGTTCTCCAACTTCTACCGGTGCCAAAAAGTTAACCGTGTCAATAGATACGGTTACACAGTAGTTGCCGGCATGTTTAGCTGCGCAGGCATAAGCTACTTTATCCATCAAACCTAAAATAACACCGCCATGTACCTTACCGCCAAAGTTAGAGTACGACGGTATCATTAATTCAGTTAGCGTAGTTTGTGATTGTTTTACCGTTTTGTAATCGTCCATAAGGTTGAAATCAGATAATATTGCATTAGACTAACGCAATATGCTGTTTTTCAATAAAAGGTAAAATAGCGCTTACCTTATAGTCCAATTAAAAAGGAGCAAAATCCCATGCGCTTTGATATCCACCGTTTTGCTCAGCATAAGTAATAAAATCTGCATAAAATGGAAAGCTACCCAAGGTGGCGCTATCGCCAATAACCACCAGCTTTTTACGTGCGCGGGTCATAGCTACGTTCATGCGGCGGGTATCAGCCAAAAAGCCAATTTCACTTTCTGTGTTGCTGCGGGTCATACTCAAATAAACCACATCGCGCTCCTGGCCCTGAAAGCTGTCAATCGTATTCACGGCTATGTGGTTTTGGTATTTTGCCAGTTCCGGATGATTTAATAATTGCTCCTGCAATAAACGTATCTGCTCTTTGTAAGGCGATATAACTGCAATGGTTGGAAAGTTTGCGGCAGGCTGGGCTGCATTGATTTGTTTGATTAACAAACTTAAATGTTTAAATACAAAAGCGGCCTCATCGGGGTTAGCCGTGCTGGTGCCTTCGGCCTGTTCGTTAAAACCGCAACCGGCGGTATCAATAAAACAAAGCGGTTGGTCATCATCAAACAGTAGTTGGTTGGCTACGGTAGCATGTGCTTTTAATCTGCCTTCATAAAATTCTTGCGAAGAGAAGCCCATAATTACGTTGTTCATCCGGTATTGTGTCTCGAGCAGGGTAACGGCCCCCGGATATAATTTTGCACATTTTTCGAGCAGTGTGGTGCTGAGTCCTTGCCTGGCTGCTTCTGTTGATTTGATGGTTGGCGGCAGTTGCATGTGGTCGCCAGCTAAAATTACTTTTTGTGCTTTAAGTATGGGGATCCAGCAAGCAGGTTCAAGTGCCTGGCCGGCTTCATCAATAAAAACGGTTCTAAATTTAGTGTCACGGATGGTATAATGATTGGCGCCTACCAGCGTTGCGGTAACTACCTGTGCTTTGGCTACTAAGTCATCAATAATATATTGCTCGGTTTTACCCACGTCCTGCATAATTTTATGCGCTTCGTTAAATAAAGCTTTTCGCTGGTCGCGTTCGGCTTTGCCAAAGCTTCGCTTGTATTTATGCGCCATGTTTTTGTACTCAGACGCCTGTTTCTTAAGCTTTTTAATGTCTTTGATCAGGCTGTGCTGTGCCATCTGATTATCGAGTGTAAGAGCAGTCAGCTTTTCAGAAACACGTGCCGGGTTACCAATCCGTAACACCCGCAAACCTTGCAGGTTCAACTTTTCGCTCAGCAAATCAACGGCAGTATTGCTGGGCGCAACCACAAGTACCTGCTCGTGGGCTTGTGTAACTACAACTTTAATGGCTTGCACCAAAGTAGTGGTTTTACCTGTGCCCGGAGGGCCGTGTACTACAGCTAAATCCTGCGCGGCTATAATGCTGTTAACGGCTTGTTGCTGAGCCGGGTTTAAACCAACTGACTGAACCGTAGCAGACTGGCTTGAAAACACGGGTTGCTTTAGTCCGGTAAGTACCTCTATCAACCTGTTTTCGGCAGGTTGAGTACTGGCGGTAGTCGCCGTTTTTAAGGCAGCTTGTATTTCATCATAGCTGTTATTATCAAAAAGTAAGTCAACGCCTAATTTACCGTCGCGTGCCCATTCAGGTAACTCGTCGGTATACAGGGTGACTTTTAACCTGTTATTACCCTGATAGCTAACCGTGCCTTCTGCCCGGTTAGCTTTAGGGTCATGGTTGGAAAATAGGGCAGCAGGTACGCCAAACCTAAACTGGTGTGCAATATCCTGATGCGTGGTACGCTCCAGTTCTACCGTAATATAATCGCCGCGGCTGGGCTCTGTGCCACGAATAGCAACCGGATACCACGTAATACCGTTGGCCCGCCGGTCGGCTGCCGAGTTATTTTCGGTAAGTTTTTGATAAGATTTTTGATCCTCTTCGCGCTCCAGCTTAAGTAGGTGTAACAGGTTGTCAAAATAAGTCATTGGCAAAGTATATCGTATGTTAAGCCACGCTTGATGAGGTAAAAAAGATTAATAATGAGTTTTGACTACCGAGATTTTCCAGGCATTAAAGGCACCTAAAGCCTCGTTGCGCAGCATTTCTACCATCGGTAATTTACGTTCCTCTTTGGGGCGATCAAGCTCTTCATAAATAAACTGGTCGTCAAAGCCAATGGCTGCTGCATCACTTTTATTGTTAGCGTAGTAAATTTTCTCGATACGAGCCCAGTAAATAGCGCCCAGGCACATAGGGCACGGTTCGCAACTGGTATAAATTATGCAGCCCTCTAAATTATAAGTGTTTAATTCCTGGCAGGCCAGGCGTATGGCTGATACCTCGGCGTGGGCCGTAGGATCGTTACTTGGAACTACCGTATTAGCGCTGGCCGCTACCACATGGTTGTCTTTTACAATAACGGCACCAAAAGGGCCGCCTAAACCTTGCGCAACATTTTGCTCAGACAGCGCAATAGCCATCCGCATATATTCTTGGTGTTTGCTGTTTTCCATAAATGTATAGTCCATAAAAAAACCCCAACTAAAAGGTTGAGGTTTTATGCTGATGTTTAAAAAAGTTATTTTTTGTCTTTAGTATAAGCCTCGTTAAGTTTTTTAACTACATCGCTGGTAATATCCAGGCTGGCATCACCATATAAGATACCGCTGTTACCTTTTTGGTAGGTCATCACCATTTTATAGCCTTTATCTTTAGCGTAGGTTTTTAAAAACTCAGCCACTTTTTCGTAAAGTTTAGCTTGTTCGCCGGCCTGGTCGTTTTGTACCTGCGCACCTGCATTTTGCTGATAAGCTTGTAATTCTTGCTGTTTGCGTTGTAAACGTTGCTCTGTAGCCTGGCGCTGATCGGCACTCATCGTTGCAGCTGCTTTTTGGTACTCAGCTACCTCGCGCTGAAAAGCTTGGCCGCGGCCTACTAAATCGGCTTGTGCTGCTTTACCTTTTTTCTCCAGGCGGGCACTCATATCTTTAAAGTATTCGTACTTGGTTAGTAACGAATCTGAGTTTACAAACACTATTTCTTCAGCCCTGGCACCTGTAGTGCTGCTTGCAGCAGGGGTAGTAGTGGTAGCTGTTTTGTCTTCTGTTTTGTTTTGGTTACAGGCAGCTAAACTTCCTGCCAGCATTAAGCTTAAAGTAATTTTCGATAACATCGAAGCCGGGGTTTTCATCGTTCTCAATTAAAAATTTCACAAATATATCATTTCGTTAGCACTATCCTAAAGTTTTTAATGACCTGTACCTGACCCCGTCAAGTTATCAACATGGCGCGTTTATGCTTAAAAATGCGTATATTTGTTAGTTATTTTTAATTATAAATATGAGCGAAGAAAATCAGGATAAATCTAATTATTCAGCTGATAATATTCAGGTTCTGGAAGGTTTAGAAGCTGTACGTAAAAGGCCGTCCATGTATATTGGCGATACCGGCGTAAAAGGTTTACACCACCTGGTATATGAAGTAGTGGATAACTCGATTGACGAAGCACTTGCGGGTTATTGTACTGATATCAACGTAATTATACATAAAGGTAATTCCATTACCGTTGAAGACAATGGCCGGGGTATTCCAACCGGCATCAATACCAAAGAGAATAAATCGGCACTCGAAATTGTAATGACCGTTTTGCACGCAGGCGGTAAATTTGATAAGGATACTTATAAGGTTTCGGGTGGTTTGCACGGTGTAGGTATATCATGTGTTAATGCATTGTCAACCCATGTTAAAACTGTAGTACATCGCGAGGGCAAAATATTTACCCAGGAGTATGAGCGCGGCAAGCCTTTGTTTGATGTTAAAGCCATCGGAGAGTCTGACCGTACGGGTACTATTCAATGGTTTCAGCCCGACCCGGAAATTTTTACTACCACGTTAGAGTATAAGTATGATACCCTGGCTGCCCGTTTGCGCGAACTGGCGTTTTTAAATAAAGGCATCCGTTTGACATTAACCGACGAGCGTTTAGTGGAAGAGGATGGCGAGCCGGTTATTGAAGAGTTTTTCTCTGAAGGTGGCTTGAAAGAGTTCGTAAAGTTTTTGGACGGCACCCGCCAGTCTATCATACCAGAGCCTATTTATGTAGAAGGTACCAAGCAAGGTATCCCGGTAGAGCTGGCTTTGCAATATAATGATACCTACTCCGAAAATGTGCATTCGTATGTAAATAACATTAACACCATTGAGGGTGGTACACACGTAGCCGGTTTTAGAATGGGTTTAACCCGTACCTTAAAAGCGTATGCTGATAAATCGGGTTTGCTGAAAAACGTTAAGGTAGATATTACCGGCGATGACTTCCGCGAGGGCTTAACCGCTATTATATCAGTTAAAGTGGCTGAGCCTCAGTTTGAAGGGCAGACCAAAACCAAGTTGGGTAACAGCGAGGTGAGCGGTGCCGTAAACGTAGCCGTAGGCGAAATTTTAAGCATCTACCTGGAAGAAAACCCAAAAGAAGCCCGCTTAATTGTAAATAAGGTAATCTTAGCTGCTACGGCCCGGGCCGCTGCCCGTAAGGCACGCGAGATGGTGCAACGCAAAAGTGTAATGAGCGGTTCGGGTTTGCCCGGTAAACTGGCCGACTGTGCTAACAGTGACCCGGCAGTTTGTGAAATATATTTAGTCGAAGGTGACTCGGCAGGTGGTACTGCCAAGCAGGGCCGTGCCCGCGATTTTCAGGCTATCCTGCCGTTAAGGGGTAAAATCCTGAATGTGGAAAAGGCCATGGAACATAAGATTTACGAGAACGAGGAGATTAAAAACATGTTTACGGCCCTGGGTGTAAGCATTGGTACTCCAGAAGATGATAAAGCTTTAAATATTGCTAAGCTGCGTTATCATAAAATTGTAATCATGACGGATGCCGACGTGGACGGCTCGCACATTACTACGCTGATTCTGACTTTCTTCTTCAGGTACATGAAAGAGCTGGTAGAAAAAGGATATGTGTACATTGCCTCGCCGCCATTGTACCTGGTTAAAAAAGGTAAAGAGTTTGAATATTGCTGGACAGACGAGCAGCGCAACGCAGCCATACAGCGCCTTAAAGGTGCTGGTCGCGAAGATAGCGTAGGTGTACAGCGTTATAAAGGTTTGGGTGAGATGAATGCCGAGCAACTATGGGAAACTACCATGAACCCAGCTACACGTACCTTACGCCAGGCCAGCATCGAAAATGCTGCCGAGTGCGACCATACCTTCTCGATGCTGATGGGTGATGAAGTTGCCCCACGCCGTGAGTTTATCGAAAAGAATGCTAAATATGCCCGTATAGATGCATAAATAATAAATTTTATAGATGAGCTCTGCCGGTTTCGGCAGGGCTTTTTTTGTGTATTTTGCCAATGCATAATTTAATTAGGTATGTAGTTTTATTATATATTTGTAATATGAGTACCAGTCCGCTGTTAAAAGGAACTTTGCAAACCATCATCCTGAAGCTTTTGGATGATAATAAGCAGATGTATGGTTATGAAATAACACAAAAAGTTAAAGAACTAACGATCGGCGAAATTAAGCTTACCGAAGGCGCCCTGTACCCAGCCTTGCACAAGTTGGAAGCCGAAGGTTTGCTGGAAACTTTTAACGAGGTAGTCGATAACCGGGTGCGTAAATATTACCGCCTCACCCGCCAGGGAGGGCAGGAGGTAACTAACAAATTACAGGAGGCGCAATCGTTTATCGAACAGTTGCAGTTATTATTAAACCTTAACCCTCAAACCAAATGACGATTACGCAGGCACAGCAGGAAAGCATACGGGAAGTTCTTTGGCATAATCTAAAATTCAAAGAAACCTTTGATGAACTCTACGACCACATCCTAACCTCGATTGAGCATACCGAAACCAGCGAAAAGTTGCCGCACGAAATTGCTACAGACATCATCAAAAGTGAATTTGGCGGTTGGGAAAAATTGAAGGAGTTGGAGTTATCAAGGCAAAAGCAAATTCAGTCGCAATTAAGAGGTAAACTCTGGAAGCTGATGAAAGGCTATTTCCGGTTCCCGCTGATTTTATTTACGCTGTTAGCTTCAAGTGTATTCTATTATGCCGCTGACCATTTGCCGCGCAAAATAATTGTATTGATAATGTTTCTTGCAGTAATGATGCCTTTGCTGATGTGTTATAGAATTATCTCCTTTCCAATAAAGCGATGGAGTAGAAAATATAAGGCATCTATAAAAGAAAGTGTGGTAGAGGGTATTAGTAAAATCGGGTTAGGTTTATTTAACTGCTTGATGTTTATTCCTCAGCTATTTGTAAAGGATGGAAATTTTTTGGTCATTAATAATATGCATGCTTCGGCGTTAGCATTAGCAGCTGTAGTTTATAGTATTTATAGCCTGAGTGCTATCAGGCTTTTTCAGGAAGATTTAAACGTGTCGTTAGTACCATGATACTTTCCAAAGCAGATTTGCAGCAAATCAAGGCGTTCATTTCGAAGCGGGGCTTTACCGAACCCGACCTGCAAATGGAGATTGTTGACCATGTGGCGTGCCGGGTTGAAGATTTAATGAATGCCGAACAAGACCTCAATTTGCAAAAAGCCATTACTTTAACGCATGAGTCGTTCGGTGTTATGGGTTTTAGCGTGTTTGAGGATAGTATGCGTTCCGCTTTGCAGAAGCGCTATTGGCAGGTGTTTAAAAGTTATTTCAAATCGGCATTCAGCTATAAAATGGTACCGGTAATGCTAGCTTCAATATATCTTTCGGGACTGATATTCACTTTTATACAGGAGCCTGAATACGTTTTCGGAGTGACTGGTGCCCTGCTATTGCTTGCAATGGTATGCAACGGTATTTTTAACGAACAAAAGTTTAAACCGTATAATAAAATGCTGACCTTTAAAATGGGTAATATTTACTTAGTCATTTGCAGTGTGTTATTTCAGGTGTATAATCTATTGATCGTACAATTAAAGCTTTATCGCTATCTCTCGCCAGCTTTCACCGGGACATTATTTGCAGTTATCTTGATTATCATATTGGCAGCCTTTTTTAGCGTAACTAAAACGCAGCTAAAAGCGGTTAATACCTGCAAGCAGCTACAAGAAAAGTATGCCTTGGCCGAATAAAATACGCTTGTGATAAGTTAAAATAAGTAAATAACTATTTGGCTTATTTATGGTTATGTATTTGTACTTTGCACCTGTAAACTGCTGCGTTAACTAACCAATTGTAAGCTTTAAGCAGTTTTGGGCCAATTCTAACTACTGCTGTAAAGTGAACGATTATCTTTTGTTTGTAGATACCGAAGCCTCGGGCTTGCCGCTTAACTGGGATTTGCCTTATTCGGCAACAGATAACTGGCCTTCGGCTGTGCAAATTAGCTGGCTAATTTGCACAGCCGAAGGCCAGGAAGTTAAGCGCGAAGACCATTACGTTCTGAATACCGATTTTATAATTACACCTAAAGCCATGGAAATTCATGGTATTAATCCTGGTATTTTAAGTGTTAAAGGCGAGGAGCGTGCTACGGTAATGCAAATGCTTGCTAATGATTTAAATGAATATAAGCCTCTAGTAGTAGGTCATTTCATAGAGTTAGATTATCACATTCTGAGTGCCGATTTTTATCGTGCTGGGTTAGATAATCCGCTAACCAACCTACCCATGTTTTGTACTATGCTGGCTACCACCCAATTGATTTGGACGCCCATGCCCAAGAGTTTGCTGTTAGGCGATTTATACGCTTTCTTATTTTATAAACCGCTGCAAAATCAGCACAATGCCCTTTCGGATGCCAAAGCTGCAGCGGATTGCTATTTCGAGTTAATGCAGCGCGGAGAAATTAATACTAAACTGGTAGAAAAGCAGCAAGAACAGACCAGTATTAAAAACCTGAAAAAAAAGTCGGGTAAAATGCTGCAGGTATTTATTCCATTAATAATTTTGATGCTGATCGTTTTATTAGCGCAGCATTTATGAACGAGCGAGTACAATATCTGCAAAGTATAGTCCCTTTTAATCAATTACCTGTAGATGTGCTGCAAGGCTTGGCCGAGCAGTTACAAGAGGTAAGCTACAAGAAAGACACGGTAATTTACCAGCAAGAGTCTACCAAGCTCAAAGGGGTAGACATCATAGTAAAAGGCGAATACGAATCTTTTTTTTACGATAGCACACAAAACAAACGGCTGATAGAGCATCACACCGAAGGCTTTTGCTTTGGCGGGGTGTCAATATTACTCAATCGGAGGCAGTCTATGCGTACAGTAATTGCCAAAAAAGGTACGCTTGTTTATTTTTTGCACCGTAAAGATTTCAGGGCGCTTTGTAAAGCTTACGAGGATTTCTTCCTGTATTTTACGGCCGAATTTGGCAAGCGAATGCAGAACGAAGAGTTCGTTCATTTTTTTAAACGGCCGGCAGCGTTTGAAGAAAGCTATATGGCCGCCGACCAGGTGTATTCGCGCAGAATTGAAAGTGTAGAATATAGGCCTATTGTGCAGTGTACCGAGAATACACCTATTTATAAAGCGGCCGCTAGCATGGCTGCCAACAAAGTGAGTTGTCTTTTTGTAACCGATGAGCAAAAGCAGATTAAGGGATATGTAACCGATATTACGCTCCGCGATAAAGTGATTGCACAGCAGCGCAACGCTGCCGACCCCGTAGGCGAGGTGATGGACAACCCCATAGTAAGTATTGATATAGAGGCCTACGTTTACGAGGCTATATTGATGATGTTTAGTACCAAAACGCGGTATTTGCTGGTGGAGAAAAGCGGTGAGTATGTGGGCTTTTTAAGCCGTAACAAACTACTGAGTGAGCAGGCGCAATCACCGCTGGTGTTTATACAGTCGGTAAAATCGGCCATGTCTGATGATGAGTTGAAACGTAAGTGGGACTCTGTTCCGCACTTTGTTAACCAATTACTCGAGCGTGGTGTAAATGCGCAGATTGCCAATCAAGTCATCAGTACTATAGCCGATACCATTGCCCAAAAAGTAATTGAAAACGTCATTGAATCGGTAGGCGAGCCGCCCGCTAAATTTGTGTTTATGGTGTTGGGAAGTGAAGGACGTAAAGAGCAGACGTTTAAAACCGACCAGGATAATGCCATTATTTATGAAGATAAAGCCAACGAGCACCGCGAAGAGGTAAGGGCCTACTTCCTGGAGTTTGCCGAACAGGTATCCGGCCGGTTGAATGCCATTGGCATTGCTTATTGTACCGGCGGCTTTATGGCACAAAACCCAAAATGGACGCACTCCTTATCTCACTGGAAGCGCAATTATTTAAACTGGATGGCCGAGTCGCTGCCCGAAACGGTCATCAACTTTTCTACATTTTTTGATTGCAGGTTTGTGTATGGCGATGCTGGTATTATGGATGAATTGCATGCCTTTTTAAATGGAGAATTGCAAAAACCGATGGACAAGCTTTTTCATAACATGGCCGTTAACGCACTACAATACGAACCACCGCTTACCTTTTTTAATACCATCCGCACATTTACTAAAAATAAGCGGGAGGTATTCGATATCAAAAAAGCCATGACGCCTATTGTTGATTTGGTGCGTGTTTATGCGTTAAAGCACCGGGTGTTTGAAGTAAATACTGGCGAGCGCATGAAAGCCTTGCGGCAGTTAGAGGTATTTTCTGAAACCGCATACCACGAGCTATCCCAGTCGTATTATTTTTTAATGAGCATGCGTCTTAAAAAGCAGGCTACACAAATAATCTATGACAAAAGCGCACCTGATAACTATATTGATTTATCGGGCTTAACAAAAATTGAGCGGGTAACTCTGAAAGAAATATTTAAGGTAATTGGCAACTTCCAATCTAAAATAAAGATGGATTTTACCAACAGCATTCTTTAGTACCACTTCAAACGGTTGTTTTTAGTTTAAGTCTTTGCTTACCATAGTCAATAATAGCGGCATATTGCATCAAAATATCGCCGCCCAGCACACCTAATACTTGTGGGTGATTTAGCTGCGCATAAGCCTGGTTAATGTTAGACAAATCGAGTACGGCTACTTCAAAATTAGCTAGCTGTAGCCGGCCAATCTTAAACTCGGGCAGCACAGCAGTATATGATTCCATACTGAGTGTACCTAAACCAGCCGAAACCCGGTTGGTAGATTGTACCGTAATTCTTTGGTCGGCTGCTAAAAGCAGGTCATGATCAAACACCGTTTTTGAGGCGCCGGTATCCAGCACTACCTTATAATTCTTTTTATAAATTTTTACGTTTACCAACAAATGGTAGCCGTCGTCTTGCAGGTCAATAATTTCAAGAGGAATATTTATCGTCATAAATTTGCCTTAAAGGCACTTTTTTTGAGGCGGCAAGTTACTCAAAGCATTTAAAACAAAACGGGCTGCCCAGTAATAAGCAGCCCGTTTGATATTTGAAAAGTGATATCTAGAACGGATAACCGATGGCAAGGTTAAATACCACCTTGTCTTTAGCGTTGTCAGCGTTATAAGGACGAGACAATGGGAAACCAAAATCAGTACGCAATACCAGCACACTGGCATCAAAGCGTAAACCCGCTCCTACGTCGGTAGCTAACTGCTTGTAAAAGTTTTTGTTAAAGGTACCACCAGGTAAGGTTGCATAGCTTTTGGCATTCCAAACGTTACCTGCATCAAAAAATATTGCACCGTATACAATGCTGAATAAATGCGGCCGGTATTCCAGGTTAGCTTCCAGTTTGATATCACCCGATTGATCTCCGATAAAGCCGTTAGGATTAGCTGATAAAGGATTTACTGTGCCTGGACCAATTGAACGTGCGCGGAAACCGCGTAAACTGTTGGCGCCACCTATAAAGAATTGCTGGCTGTAAGGTAAAATGGTGGAATTACCATACGGCAGACCGGCACTGGCAATAAGCCTGGCTGCAATGGTACTTTTAGGGCCTAGTTTATGAAAAAACCTTAATTCGTTCTCGAGCTTTACATACTGGTTATAGGGAGTTCCAAATAACGTTTTCACTTTGCCACCAATGGTATCTGCACCGCTTAGTATACCTAACAAATTACCCGATAAACCTACACGGCCATTATAAAAAATAGTGTTGGTACGGTAAGTTTCGGTAGTGTTTGTGTAGGTATAACTGTAGGTAGGTCCAAAGGTAAACTGTGGCTCAATCACGTGTTTTAAGGCCGGATTAGGTGTCGTCCTGATACTATCAGTATAAATCTTACTAACGCTTGCAGGCTTTACATAAGTAACACTCAGCAAATTCAGTTCATGAGACTTGTGAGCATTCTGTCGCCACTGATAACCGAAAGAGCCGTTAAAAGAGCTTAAATTATAAAGCTGACTACGGTTAATAATAGAATAACCTAAACTGGCATTGGTACGCGGAATAAAAGCATTATCAGCCTTGAAATTAAACGGACTGATAAAGCGAGGCCATGACAATGTTGTTTGAATACCCACCTGCGACAGTGCATATCCACCATTGCTTGCAGCAATCTGTCCGTCGGTACTGCCAAACAGTGTTACGGTCAACGCCTCTGCTCCTTTAAACGCATTGCGATGGCGCCAGTTAATATTTAATTGCGTACCGTTATAGTTTGCCGAAGTGGTGCGAACCAAGGCGTCAAAAGACAGGGTTTTGCGTGGATACTGCGTTAAAAAGTAAAATACGTTAAGCTTAGACGAATCGGTAGAAACATCCTCAAAGCGGTTTTTTACAAACTTAAACGGCCCTAGCTCAATGAAGCGGTTGAGCGAGTTGTTATGATCCGTGCGGTTGTAAAGTTCGCCAGGGTGCAGTAAAACAGTATTTTTAAACACAAATGGTCTAACTGTGCGCCGTCTGCGATCAACTATGTTGTACCAACGATATGCTTCAGCGGAATCCAGCTTTAAAGCGGTATCACGGAGTGAATAATTAGGATAAACGTAGATCTTATTGATGGTGTACTGCTGTCTTGCCCTGTTGCTTACGTCATCTTTAACTTTCATGTTGGCATCAATAAGATGCCCTGCTATCGTAGTGTCAAAGGCGCTGAAAATGAGATTTTCGGGTGCGAAATAATAAAAACCTTTCTCTTTTAAGCGGGCATCAATACGTAAGCGTTCTGCTTTAATATTGTCTAAGTTATACTGGTCGCCTTTCTTTAAAATAGTTTCAGACGCGGTTGCTGCCAGCGCTGTATCTAAAGGTGATTTCCCGGTAGGGAAGTTGATATTACGGTAGTGGTAAGATGGACCTGCCGTAATACTATAAACTGCCTTAGCTGTTCGGTTTTTGCTAACGGTATCACCGCTTACCTGTGCTTGAAAGTAACTGCGGTTTTGCAATCTGTTTTGCAAAATGCTGCTGTTTTGTGTCAAATCAACGGTGCTAGCTAAAACGGGTGGTTCGCCAAACTTGGTGTTAAGCCAGTGTTTAAAGCCCTTGGTTTTAGTGGTACGCGTTTTTTGATAAATATATAATTTGAAGCGGAAAGGGCCAATCTTGCCGTTGGGCTGAGGGCGCAGCAAGCCCTGCAGGTCACTTTTCAAAATGCTCTTTTCGCTTTTGGCCAGGTCTTTATCTGTAAACTGTATCTCGGCACCGGTATACAGCTTTTGGCCTGCAGGCAGATCTTTAGTAGTGCTGCAGCCACTTGCAAATAAAGCCAGTATTATTAATGAATAGGCTAAGTTTTTAGTCATCGGTTCTTTTGGTCGAATCGGTAGTCTGCTTCGGCTGATCGGCAGGCTGTAATTCTTTTTCTTTTTGTTGTTGTTGTTCTTTCTGCTCTTTTTCTTCGCGTTTCTTTTGTCTCAGCGCAGCTTTTTCTTCACGGTTGTTCTTAGAAAATATCTCCTTAAACCGGTTGTAATCAACATTAAGGGTGAAGCCAACGCCGGTTTCAATTACCTGTCCCTGTATCACCATGTACTGGTCGCGGCGGTAAGCACGCAGCATATACCGGCCGTCTTTAGTAAGGCGGTAATTTACCGACACATTGCCCGCTATGGTACTTGAGCGCTGCCCAGGTTGTTGACGGCCTTCTAACTGGAAGTTGTTACCCACAGTTACCGTCAGCCTGTCGTTCAGGAAGCGTTTAGATAAACCCACGTTTAAATCCGTTCGGTTTTGCTCTACCCCGGTAGAATAGTCTTGGCCCGATTGCAGGTCGAAATTTAAATCGAAACCTGCTATCATGTTACCGGCCAGTTTGTTTAGCTGGCTGGATAGTAAGCTGCTTACGCTATTGCGAATAGTGCCTTCAACACCTCCGCTGCCACCCTGGCTTTCAAACGGATTATCACCCACAAAGTGCCCTAACACCAATACGCCTAATACCTGTTTGTTCATCTCGTTAGGGTCACGCCTAATTTGTGTTAAGCGGGTGTTCACTGCATCAACTACCGTTTGCGGCACTGTATAATTGCTGTCAGGCAATACGATATCAAAGCTTATTTTAGGCGTTAGCAACTGATCCTTCATGTTTAAATTCACATTAAACGGAAGGCGTTGCTTGTAAACGGTGCTTGCTGCATCTGTTCCGCTCGAGTAATCTTCAACCAAATCAATAGGAGGTACGTTGGCTACATAAATAGCGGTTAAGTCAACTGTGGCATTAGTAGGGTCGCCATTCCAAACTATGCTGCTGCCCCGTTTAAACCTAAACAAACGACTTACCGGACCATATGATAACTGATAAGAGCCCTGGTCAACCACATAGGTGCCTGTTAAGTTAATCTTACCGCTTGGATCAATACCCGCGCTTAACTGTGCATCACCTTTAATATGCACCACGTCACCGTTGCGGTCATCTATTACGATGTTGAAATTGGCATTTTTACTCACTTTTAACGTGGCATTTAAATCTAACCCCGTCACTTCCGATTTACGCAGCGAGTCAAGCTGCTTAGCTACCAATATCGAATCGAGATTAGGTTCCTTGCTCACAAATTCTACCACGCCTTTCCGGTCTTCAATGCTGGGGTCGGTAGTGGGCAGCACAAAGGTCATGTCGGTTTTGTCGTTTACGGTAAGGCTGGCGTCCACAATAGGCTTGCTCATGTCGCCGCGGATCTTAACCCGGCTATCCACATACAACTGACCATAAAAAAGCTTGTTGTCCGCACGTGTAGAGTTAACAGCCCTGAAATTGTCCATGCGCATGTCAATGCCAAAGCTAAAGTCGGTGTAAGTTTTGGTGTAAACCGCACCTGTAACCACAGCTTTGTTTCCGGTAGAGTCAACCAGCGTAAAATCATTAAAACGTATACCTTCGTTGTTAAAGCTTATACTTTCGTTAGGCATCGTAAAGTATGAGTTAAGCATTGACACGTTGAAGCCAACCCGGTTAAATTTAACATCGCCGCGTACATTAGGCGCACTGGTAGTACCAGTAATTTTCAGTCCGCCGGTAATATTACCGGTTGCCCGCCTGATATTGCCAAAACTGAAGCCTTCAATACTTTTCATGCTTAGGTTTACAATATCCAGGTTCATATCCATAGTACCCGGATTAGCTCCGCCGGTGTAATACAATCCTTTTAAGTCAACCTGATTACCTTTACCGGTGATGCTTACATTGGCTGCATAAGCATTGGCGGTCTGGTTATTTACTTTAACAGCAATATTGCCTACCGTATCCCCTCTAAAACTGAAGTTGCCAACGTTCATATCGGCTACAATAACGGGTGAAGCTTGTAAGTTGCTGGCTACCGCGCTACCGTTGATGGTACCGCCCACCAGTAAAGTATCCTGCTGGGCCAAACGGGTAAGCGTTTCTATACGGAAGTTGTTAAACTGTACTGTTAATGGCGCGTTGAGTTGTTGCGGATTGCTGTTAACACTAAGCACCTGGTTGTTGTTGGTGATGGCAAAATCGCGGGCCAGTATGCCTTTGCTTCCAAACTGCAATGCGTTGTTAGGGTTAACGGCCCAGGCCATATAATCAAGCAGTAAGCCGTTTTGCAAAAAGCTAAACTGGTACTCATTAGGCAATACGCTAAACACGCCTGCAATGCGGTAACGCTCTTTTTTTGCCGCATCGCGTACTTGCAGGCTTAAGTTGAGCTTGTCGTTTTGGGCATTGCCGGTTAAACTTGGATAAAGCAATTTTAAGCTTGAGCCTACCTGTATCTGGTCAAAGGTAAGGCTATAATTAAGCGCATTGCTGGTGTTGATGTTGAGTTTGCCGTTACTAATAACGTTGGTGCCATACACAATGCGAGGCATGTCGCCATTAACCAGTAACAGGCCACTTTGGCTGTCAAACCTACCGTTAATTAATACCGGGTCAAGCTGCTTCAAATCGGGTACAAACTGCGTTACCAATGGCGTTTTAACAATACGCAGGTCAAAGTTAAATTGCTGCGGTGTATACGGCGGCGCTTTGGCAGCTTTACGCTGAACAGCCGGTGCGGCCGCAAGTGCAGTATTAAAGTACTTGTTAATATTATCCTGCAAAGCAGTGCCTATTTGGGTAAGTTTATACTTACCACCCAAGTGTGCACTTAAAAAAGGTGTATTTAAACGCAAGCTGCTGCTATCGGCGTTAGCAGTTGATACCAGGCTAACGGTATCTAGCTGAATGCGTTGACCTTTGTTAACTACCAGCATGTCGGTAAGCAATACACTACCATTTAAAAAGTCGGGATCTGCGGTAGGCAAGTCAGCTACTATCTTACCATGAAAGTGCATATCGTCTTTTACAAAGCCAAGCTTCTTCAAATTAATGCTGTCAATCAGTGCGGTGGCTTTTACCGACGGATACTTTTTGTTCAGGTTAGCTACTGCATTTAAATTAAAATTGAGGTTAGGGTCGCGCATGCGGGCATTAGCTACATAACTGCCGTTACGGGCACTACCTTTAGCAATGAGGTTGCGGTAGGTGTAACCTTGAATTTGCGCGCTTACTACGTTAGCATCAAATTTAACATTGAGATGCTTGGGGTCGGCACCCGAACCTTCAATATTCGAGGTGAGTGTTAAGCGGCCAACGGTCTGCGGCTGTTTGATTAATGCACCGGCATTCAGGTTGTTAGCCCGCACTTTGGCCGAGTAAACAATCTTGTTAATATTAGTTGCATTTTTAACATTGGCTGTTAAATCTAAATTGCCATAGCTCGAGCGCAAATTCATTTGCGTAGCCAGGTTGGCCATGCTGCCTTTAAGTTTACCCTGTAAGCTCATTCGTTCGGGTATGCTTACGCTTGGCGGAATGGTTCCGCGTGGAGCCAGCCGGTAAATGTCATTACGGGTGGTGGTAAAATCGGCCACGTTTACATCAAAGTAGGCCTTATCAATATCAGGCATGCCCCGCACAATGCCCGAAGTTTTAATATGAGTATTAGATAACCCTGACAGTTCAAAGTTAGGAATGCGCAAATCATTTACCTTGCCCATCACCCGGCCATTGATGCGCAGCACGGCATTAGGCGTACTTTTAAATGGTTCCATGCTGGCCATGGTAGGCATTAGCAGCAATACATCACGTAAACCCAGGCGGCTTCCATCCAAATTGGCATTAATGCTTAACTGGCTGATGTCTTTACTCAAGCTTTCAATGCTTGGGTACGATACTTCTAAATTACGCTGCAAAATAGTTTGCGGTGTAGCAACATATAAATCTTTCAGGTAAGCACTCTTAGGCCCGTACATAAACTCAGTACGGAACTCTTTTAAGTTAAACCCGCTCTTATCACTCATCGTAAATTCATTTACCTTACCCGAGATGGTGTCGGTAGTATAATTTAGGTTAGTGATATCAGTATTCAGGTTTTTAATGTCCATGTGGTTAAAATCAATGCCTCTGCGCAGTGCCGGCATGGCATCATTATCAAACCTGATGTCGTTATTAGATAAACTGATCTGACTGATATTGGCCCGCCATGGCATGGTGCTTTTTGGCGCCGTTACCAGGGTATCGAGTTTTTTGGCGCCTTTCTGCACTGCTTTAACAACAGATTGCGGCTTAGCCAGACGTAAATGAGCTTTGGTGTCGTTTAGGGTAATATTCTTTACGCCTATACGCTGGTTCTTTAAGTCTATCTTATCCATCTCCACCAGCAATTTGCCCAGGGTGGTAACGGTCGACATCTCGTTGGTGCGATAGTCTACCTTTATCTTGGCTAAATCAATGGTACCTAAATCCAGTTTGAGGTTAAGTGGGGTAGTAGCCGTATCAACCGCATTGGTTTGTGCAATGCTCGACCCTACAGGTGTCTGGATAATGCGTGTATTTACATCAGATACTGTAATTTTAGGGATAGCGAACCGCATACTATCCAAATCAAATGTTTTAATACGGGTATCAAAATGGCCGAGCCAGAAGCGCACATCGTTGCCGGTAGTTGCGTCCTTGTAGGCTAACTTAATGCGATCCAGAATGACCTTATCTATCGAAAACTTCATGGTCGAGGTGGTATCCTCGGGTTTAGGCTCCTTTTTTTGCTCACCTGCAAAAGCCTTTATAATATAGTCGAAGTTAAAAGTACTATCAGAGCCACGATTTATTTTGGCCGTGATACCTTGCAAATTAATCTCATTGATCTCAACTTTTTTGTCGAGCAGTTTAAGCAGGCTGATGTCTACCTTTAATTTATCGCCGGCAATCAGGGTGTCGCGTTTTTGATCTTCAAAGTAAACATCTTCTAAAACAAGCAGTTTAGGCAGGCCTAGAGTAATATGGCCGATTTCAACTTTGGTGTGTATTTTTCCCTCCAGAAAATTAACAGCTTTGTTTTTGGCAAATTGCTGTACGGCGGGTACCTGTATTAAAACAAATACAAGCAACACCAAAAAAATGACACTCGCAACTATCCAAAGTATGGTTTTTAAAGCTATACGTCCAAATTTTTCCAATTTATGTGATTTTTCGTGATGTAGTGATGCAGTGCTTAAGCTCTTGCAAACATTATGCCTCCGGCTCTCCTAAAAGTGGTAGGAGGTGTGCTGTACTTAGAAACTTACATTGCTCAAAAAGGTTTGTGAAAAAGGCTCTTTTGTTGAAAAGTTATGTTTTTTGTCAATAATTATTTACCGCCAAATTAAGCCCGCCGGGGCCGTTTTTAGTATCTTTGCAAAGCTGCAAAGGATAAGTTATGCCCGATTTTTCTCATTTACACGTACATACCCAGTTTTCATTATTAGACGGTGCTGCCGACATCTCCAAGCTGTATAAAAAGGCAGCTGCCGATGGCATGAAAGCGCTGGCCATTACCGACCATGGCAACATGTTCGGAGTGTTTAAGTTTGTAGCTGAGGCTGCTAAGCACGGAGTAAAGCCGATAGTGGGCTGCGAGTTTTATGTGGTAGAAGACCGTCATAAAAAGCAGTTTACCAAAGAAAAGAGAGATGTTAGGCATCACCAGTTGTTTTTGGCTAAAAATGCCGAAGGCTACCGTAACCTCATTAAGCTTTGCTCATTGGGGTACATGGAGGGCCTGTACAGTAAATGGCCGCGTATTGATAAAGAACTGATTTTAAAATATCATAAAGGTCTTATAGCTACTACCTGTTGTATTGGTGCTTCGGTTCCGCAGGCTATTTTAAAAAAATCTGAAGAAGAAGCTGAGCAGGAATTTAAATGGTGGCTGGATTTATTTGGCGAAGACTACTATATAGAGGTACAGCGCCACGAAATACCTGAGCAGGAAATTATTAACAATACGCTGCTTAAGTTTGCCAAAAAGCATCAGGTAAAAATCATATGCTCAAACGATTCGCATTACGTTGACCAGCAGGATGCCAACGCACACGATATTTTATTATGTGTAAATACCGGCGATATGCAGAGCACCCCTATTGCAACCGATGATGAAGGCGGGAAGGGCTATCGTTTTGGTTTCCCGAACGACCAATTTTATTTTAAAACGCAGGCCGAAATGGGGCAGTTGTTCCATGACCTGCCCGAATCATTAGATAACACCAACGAGATTGTTGACAAGGTAGACGTATTGAAGTTAAAGCGCGACATTATGTTGCCCAACTTTCCGATACCGCCTGAGTTTCAGATACACCAGGGAGCCGAGTCTGATGTGCTTAACCAGTGGGAATATTTAAAGCACCTCACTTATACTGGCGCCCGCGAGCGCTATCAGGAAATTACCCCTGATGTGGAAGAGCGGATCAATTTTGAGCTGTTCACCATCAAAACTATGGGTTTTGCCGGGTACTTTCTCATCGTGGCCGACTTTATTAAAGAAGGCAGGAACATGGGGGTGTTTATCGGCCCGGGCCGTGGTTCGGCGGCTGGTTCGGCGGTGGCTTATTGTATTGGTATTACCAACATCGACCCTATTAAGTATAACCTGTTGTTCGAGAGGTTTTTGAACCCCGACCGTAAGTCGATGCCCGATATTGATACCGACTTTGACGACTCCGGCCGTCAGCGGGTAATTGATTACGTGGTCGAAAAATATGGTAAAAACCAGGTAGCCCAAATTATTACCTACGGCTCGATGGCGGCCCGTACCAGCATACAGGATGTGGGCCGGGTACTGGATATGCCTTTAAGCGAGGTAAACGCCATGAAAAAGCTTGTGCCCGATACTTTGGGTATCACCTTAAAAGCGGCCATTGAGCAGGTGCCCGAGTTGCAAGCTATTAAAAGCGGGACCGATTTGAAGGCTACCGTGCTTCGCGAGGCAGAAAAGCTGGAAGGCTCGGTGCGAAACACCGGTGTGCATGCAGCAGGTATAATCATTGCACCGGATGATTTAACCAACATTGTACCGGTTGCTACGGCAAAAGACTCGGACCTGTTGGTAACGCAGTACGACGGCCGTGTAATTGAGGACGCCGGTGTAATTAAGATGGACTTTTTAGGTTTAAAAACCTTAACCATTATCAAGGATGCCCTGCGCCTCATCAAGCAAAACCACGATAAGGATATCGATATAGATTACATACCGCTCGACGATCAAAAAACGTACGAGCTGTACCAGCGCGGCGATACCAACGGGACGTTCCAGTTTGAAAGTGACGGTATGCAAATGTACCTGCGCGATTTGAAGCCCGATAGGTTTGAGGATCTAATCGCCATGAACGCCCTGTACCGTCCGGGGCCTATTGAGTATATCCCAAACTTTATTAAACGTAAACATGGTTTAGAGCCTGTAGCGTTCGATTTGCCCGATATGGAAGAATATCTGGGCGAAACTTACGGTATTACGGTATACCAGGAGCAGGTGATGCTTTTATCGCAAAAATTGGCGGGCTTTAGTAAGGGCGATGCCGACGTTTTGCGAAAGGCCATGGGCAAAAAGCAGATCGAGATCCTGAACAAAATGGAGAAACAGTTTATGGATGGGGCAACCGCCAAAGGGCACCCCAAAGATAAACTGACCAAGGTATGGACCGACTGGAAAGCATTTGCGCAGTATGCATTTAATAAATCGCACTCTACGTGTTACGCTTTCGTTGCTTACCAAACCGCTTTCTTAAAAGCGCACTATCCGTCAGAATATATGGCGGCGGTTTTAAACAACCAGAACAGCATCGAGAAGATTTCATTCTTTATGGAAGAAACCCGGCGGATGGGCATCAATGTGTTGGGGCCAGACGTAAACGAGTCGGATCTGGCCTTTGCGGTAAACAAAAAAGGCGATGTTCGTTTTGGCTTAACCGGTGTTAAAGGCGTGGGCGAAAAGGCTATTGAAAGTATTATTGACGAGCGTAATCAAAACGGCCCTTACAAATCGATGTTTGATTTTGCACAGCGCAGTAATACCCGCAACGTTAACAAAAAAGCGTACGAAAACCTCGTTTACAGCGGTGCCTTTGATAGTTTCGGTTTGTGCAGGGCACAGTTTTTTGCCAAAACCGAAAACGGCCTGCTTACCGGCGTAGAGCGTTTAATTAAATACTCTAACGATTACCAGAACACTAAAACCAGTTCGCAGTCGTCCTTATTCGGTGGCACCGTCGAGGCTTACATACCGGAACCTGCCATGCCCGATTGTGATGAGTGGCCGCTGATTGAAAAGCTGAAATACGAAAAGGATGTTATTGGTATTTATCTAACCGGTCATCCGCTGGATAATTACAAGCTCGAGCTCGAAAAATACTGCCAGAATAAAGTATCAGATTTAA
Source organism: Mucilaginibacter sp. CSA2-8R (assembly GCF_038806765.1). NCBI lineage: Bacteria > Pseudomonadati > Bacteroidota > Sphingobacteriia > Sphingobacteriales > Sphingobacteriaceae > Mucilaginibacter > Mucilaginibacter sp. CSA2-8R. Next base: position 1,422,288 of record NZ_CP152389.1, read on the forward strand.
AAGTGCTGGTAGCCATGCGTAACGGTGAGGCACCGCCAGAAACGATGGAACGTTTTGCGGTATTGCGTCGTATGGGCGAGTTAAGTATTGGTGGTTTGATGGCTAACGTACAGCACAAAATGACCAAAACCGGTAAGCCGTTCGGTACCTTTGTTATTGAAGATTATTTTGACAGTTACGAATTTGCCTTGTTTGGTGATGATTATATTAAGTTCCGTAATTTGTTAGGCGATGGTTATTTTGTTCAGCTTAAAGGCACGGTCGAAGAAAAGTATCGTCAGAAAGACAATTGGGATATGCGCCTTGCAGCTATTAACCTGCTGTCGGAGATGCGCGATAAAATGACTAAATCGCTTACGGTGTGTTTGCATCTGCACAGCCTAACCGATCAAATGGTGAGCCGCCTGGAGCAGATGGTGGAAGTGAACAGTCAGAAATACGACGTTAAAAATTGTACCCTGCGCTTTATGGTTAAAGATAGTGAGGATACCTTATTTATCGACCTGTTTTCGAAAACCTGCAAGGTAAACCCAAGCGACGATTTGCTGGAAGGTATTTATGGCCTAACCAACGTACAACCGCTTCTAAAATAAGAATAGTTGCAACGAATTAATTATCCGGATACTTAACCAGAATATCCGGATGATTACTTTTTCTTTTTAGATGCTTTGGCCATTGGGTTAAATTGCAGGCACAGGTTAATCTAATAAGGTAATTGCCTGGTTCCGGTCAGGCTTTACAGGGCAACAAAAACAAAATCTTTTACGGCGCGGTCATTTCGAAGTAATGGGGATGCAATGGCCCTGCGCCAATTCAGTTTCGGCTTGCTGCTTGCCAATGCAGCAAAGCACGGCATCCTTCTATACAGCTATACTAAAGCTCGTTATTCCTCATAAATGCTGTTCCCTGAGACATGTTTTTCTCGTCTGCGTCAGGTATCTCGCTCAGCATTGTGAGTTCAATTGATTAAAACAGCGACCTTGTCCATAGCTTAAAATTCAGGTTTATGTAACAGTGGGTTTATGATAAATTTATATATAAATTTGATTTTACCCGCCGAAATCATGAATCAATTAACTCCGTTCCATGTTGCCGTTCCTGTTTATGATCTACAGGAAGCGCGTAACTTTTACCGCAATATTTTAGGCTGTACCGAAGGCCGCAGCTCCGACCATTGGGCCGATTTTAACCTATACGGGCACCAGTTTGTCATCCATCTTAAACCTAAGCCTGTAGGTTACACTGGGCCGCATCAAAGTGCAGTTGACGGCCACGAAGTGCCGGTGCCGCATTATGGTGTAGTGCTTGAATGGGAAGCCTGGCATCAATTGGTAAACCGGCTAAAAAGTCTCCGCGTGAAATTTTTGATTGAACCGGGTATTCGGTTTGAAGGCCAGGTGGGCGAACAGGCTACCCTCTTTTTTCTTGATCCGTCGGGCAACGCGCTTGAGTTTAAGGCTTTCAAAAATATGGACCAGTTATTTGCCGTTTAGTATATTTAAATGATTAAACCTCAGTAAGTTTAATCAGTCATAATTTAAATCTGTAGGCTTTATGAAAATCCGGTTAAAACAATGGGCTGTTGCTGCCTCTGTTGCGGGCGCAGGCTTGTTATCTGCAGCATTCTACAATATGCCCGTTAGCTACAAAGGCGTTCAAAAGTTTCCGTACCGGGTAGCAGGTTTAACTGAGCGGCAGGCGGCTGCGCATTTGCTTAGCCGTTTTACCTATGGTGCCACACCTGGACAGGTCGATGCCGTAGTTAAAGAAGGATTGGAAAAATGGTTTGCCCAGCAGTTGGAAGCCAGACAGTCCGACGATTCGCTTACTCAGATACTTAATCATTTTGATGCCATTACCTTCACTAATGCGCAGCTGGTAGCTAAATACCCTCGCCCGGGGCAGCTAACTAAAATGGCCATACGCGATGGGGTGGTAAACAAGGATTCTATCAAAACCGACCGGAAAGAATATCGTAGTGTGTTGCTCAGTTACATGCAGCAAAACGGTATGGCTCCAGAGCAGGAGCTGTTCCGGCAGTTCATTAACCAAAAGGTTTTACGGGCAGCTTACAGCAACAACCAGTTGCAGGAGGTACTAACCGATTTTTGGTTCAATCATTTCAACGTATCCATTACCAAAAACCAATGTGCCGTATTTATCCCGGCTTACGAGCGCGATGTAATTAGGCCTAATGTGTTCGGTAAATTTGATAAACTGTTGCTGGCTACGGCTAAATCGCCGGCCATGCTGGTTTACCTTGATAATTTTTCGAGCGTAGGCAACGATGGTGGCAATGCCCGTCAGCCCATTAATAATAATCGTACTGCATTTAATGCATTGATGCCTGCCATGGGTAATGATACCGTTATGATGGCTAAGGTACAGAAAGCCAGAAAGGCGCAGGGGGTAAACGAAAACTATGCCCGCGAGGTGATGGAACTGCACACTTTAGGTGTTGATGGCGGCTATACCCAGCAAGACGTTACCCAGGCTGCCAAAGTACTTACCGGCTGGACTTTATACCCGATGGGAGATGAAGGCTATGGCGGTGGTATAAAAAAACAATTAGACCGTATAGGCGAAGATAAATTGGCTCAGCGCGGTTTTGTGCACGAAGGTGATTTTTTATTTACGCCAAACCGCCACGATAAAGGCGAAAAAACAGTATTAGGCAAGCATTTTGGTCCCGATGGTGGTTGCCAGGAAGGCCTGGATTTGCTGGAGATGCTGGCCCATCACCAGTCTACCGCCAAGTTTATCAGTCGTAAACTGGCAGTGCGCTTTGTAAGTGATAACCCCGCACAAACGCTGGTAGATAAAATGGCCAAAACCTTTACCGATAAAGACGGCGACATTAAAGCTGTATTGTTAACCATGGTATCGTCGCCCGAATTTTGGAGTGCCAATGCCGTGCGCGAAAAAACAAAGTCGCCTTTCGAGCTGGCTATTGGCGCTGTGCGCAGCTTGCAAGCCGAAATCAGGCAGCCCTACCAGTTATACACCTGGGTTAACAAAATGGGCGAGAAAAAATATTATTACCAGGCGCCTACCGGTTTTCCCGACAAAGGTCAATACTGGATCAATACCGGCTCATTGCTTAACCGCATGAATTTCGGTTTAGCCCTGGCCTCCAGCCGCATACCGGGTGTAAAGGTTGATTTGGCGGCGCTGAATAATCATCATGAGCCCGAAAGTGCGCAAGCTGCATTGCTGACTTACAGCAAGCTGATTATGCCCGAGCGTAATTTGACTGAAACTGTAAAGCGCCTCACCCCAATGCTTAATGATCCGCAACTGATCAGTAAAATTGAGGCTGCAAGCGCAAAAATAAAGCCTGCCGGCAACGCTGCACTATCAGAACGTACCATGATGGGTGGGCCTGACACTACCAGTGCAGACAAGCCATCAAAAGGGAAAAATGTGCTGGCCATGCAGGGTAATAGTACAAACAGTGCTATGCTGTCGCAGGTGGTGGGGGTAATTATAGGTTCTCCGGAGTATCAGCGTCGTTAATTCACTCATTTAATTAATAGCTCAAACTTCAACATATCATGGTAAGCAGAAGAGGTTTCATAAAATCCGGTGGTTTAGCACTGATGGGTGTTGGCCTTATGGGTGGCATCCCGGGCTTTCTAGCGGAGGCTGTGGCGTCAGAGCAAATCATTAAACCTTATGGTAAACGCAAGGTGATGGTTTGTATATTTCAACGTGGTGCGATGGACGGGCTGATGGCGGTTACGCCATTTACTGATACTTACCTCAAGACGGCAAGGCCCACACTTTTTATGTCGGCTGCCAAAGGCAGTACCACCGGCAAACCATTGATTGATTTGGACGGGCATTATGGCTTGCACCCAGCTATGCAGGCTTTTGAGCCCATGTTTCGCGAAAAGCGTTTGGGTATTGTGCACGGCATCGGTTCGCCCAATACTACGCGCTCGCATTTCGACGCGCAAGATTACATGGAATCGGGCACTCCTTTTAATAAAGGTACTGCCAGCGGCTGGCTTAACCGTGCCGTGGGTTTGTTAGGGCACGATGCGCTTACGCCTTTTACTGCAGTAAGTTTAACATCGGCCATGCCGCGTTCACTCTATGGCGATAACCCGGCTGTTGCCATTAGTAACCTGCAGGATTTTGCCATCCAGATGCGGGGTAACCAGGCCGGGGCTAATCTGGCGGCTAAAAGTTTCGAAGACCTATATGATAATACATCCACAGGTTTATTGAAAAGCACCGGTAAAGAAAGCTTTGATGCTGTAAAGATGTTGCAAAAGGCCGATGTGCGTAATTACAAACCAGCAAATAACGCGGTATATCCTGCTTCGGCACTGGGTAATTCGCTTAAGCAAATTGCGCAGTTAATTAAAATGGATGTAGGCCTGGAGGTTGCCTTTACCGAATCTAATGGATGGGATACTCATTACAATCAGGGAACCGAAAACGGCATTTTTGCCCGCAACGTAACCGATTTAAGCAAAAGCATGATGGCATTCTGGAATGACCTGAGTGCTTACCAGGATGATGTTACTGTAATGACCATGACCGAGTTTGGCCGTACCGTACATCAAAACGGTACCGGCGGCACCGACCACGGCCGTGCGTCTTGTAATTTTATACTGGGCGATAACGTAAACGGTGGCCTGGTGCACGGTAAGATGCAGCCGTTGGCGATTGAAAACCTGGAGGATGGCCGCGATTTAGCTGTAACAACTGATTTTAGGAGCGTGTTTAGCGAGGTGGCGGACCGGCAGCTAAAAGTAAGTAACGACCGGGTTCTATTCCCCGATTGGAAAGGTGACAAGATTGGCGTAATGCGGGCTTAATTAGTCGAATATTTTTAATTCATCTATAGGCACCTCTGCTTTACGGCTAACATGTGTATTTTAGCATCCATGAGCAATGACCCAATACAAAAGTGGAAAGTTTTAAAAGAGCAGGATGTTTCGCCAAGCCCATGGTTCCCATTACTGCAACATACCGTTGAGCTGGCTAACGGCCAAATTATCGACGATTACTTTTTTGCTCCTTTGGGCGATGTAGTAATGGTGCTGGCCATCACCCCAAACAACGAGGTGGTACTGGCCCGCCAATACAAGCATGGCTTGGGTGAGATACTGCTGGAATTGCCGGGCGGTATGCAGCAAAAAAACACCACCATTTTGCAATCGGCTATTAACGAGCTGGAAGAAGAAGTGGGCATCAAAGCCACCGCCGACGAATTAATTCCGCTTGGAAAAATTGCCAATAATCCTACCAAAACACGGCAGATCACTTATGGCTATATCGTTTTTAACGCGCAATTTAATTCTAGACAAAAGCTTGATCCAACCGAAAATATTGAAGTAATTACCATGCCTGCACCACAAGTAGTGGAGTATGCTAAAAATGGCAAAATATGGGTAACCGATTCGCTCAACTTTATCCTGAAAGCGGCATTAATTTATCCAGAAGTTTTTGGACTTAAATAGTCTTTCACAATATCCCGCCACCCCATCAAGTTTGCCATGCGCTCAAATTCGGGTTGCAGTGGTGCCTCAATAATTACAGGAGCGTTAGTGACCGGATGATTGAATTGTAGGCGTAAGGCATGCAGCAGCATGGTATCCATTTGCCAAGTTTCGGTAAACAGTTTGTTTTGCTTATTGCAGCCGTGGGTACGGTCGCCTATGATAGGATGAAAAATATGGCTGAAGTGTTTGCGAAGTTGGTGCATGCGGCCAGTGGTTGGTTTAGCTTCGACTAACGAATATCTTGAGGTGGTATGCTTGCCTAACGCTACTGCCAATTCGGCGCGTGCTAAGGTTTGGTAAGCGGTAAAGGCATCTTGCAGGGTACCGTTATCTTTGCGCAAAGGGTAGTCAATCTCACCCGAATCATCGGTATAACCTCTAACAACAGCCCAGTATGTTTTATCAACTGCATTAGCCGCAAATTGCTGTTGCATCATAACCTCTGTACTTTTATCAAGGGCAAACAGCAATACACCACCGGTTTTTCGGTCTAACCGGTGTGCGGGATATACATGGTGGTTAATTTGATCACGTAGTATTTGAAGGGCAAATTCTTCAACATCGGCCGCAATGCTCGACCGGTGCACCAGTAAGCCATGCGGCTTGTTAACGGCAATTAACTGCTCATCGCGATATAAAATATCCAGCATAAAAGCCAAAGGTAACGTTTTATAGTAGCTTTTGGCTTTTATGCTTTAAAGTGGTTAACTACCTGTAAGCTTAGCAATGGGATATAATGTAAAGTATTACAACAAATTATTTGGTTTCGGTGAGTTTGATGCCGCTGCCCACAGCTAACGCATCTTCAACCACGGCTACGTACCAATCTTTTACGTGTGGAACTTTGTCGAGGTATTTTCTGGCGTAAAAGCTGGCGTAGGTTGCCATTAATGCCGAAGCACCGCCAATCAGCATACCCCGATAAGCATTTTCGCGGTTAGCTCTAAATATAGTGGCGCCAACTAAAGCACCTGAGGCTACGCGTACTGCTACTTGAGGTAATGCAGTACGATTAGGCGACGATGGTACTTTATCGCCGGCAATTTCAGCAGCGCTCAATATCTTGGTGATAGCCGCGGTAATAGGCGACTGCACAAAATTTAAATTAGCTAACCGTGCAGCAGAACTTGGATGATTGCTCATGTAATGGCTTAATACTGCCGGTGCCAGCATTGCACGTAATCCAGCCACAGCACCTAAACCTATTGCTTGCTTAATGGCTGTTTCAGTTGCTTTTCTCATGAATGTGTTATTTTAAATATAAACCTGCCTTTTTACAGATAGTTTTAATAAAATATTTTGCTTGTTGGGTTAAGTTGTAGGGTTGTACGTTGAATCCGTGCAGATTTTAAGAGCTTGCTTAAATTAATTAAACTTAGTAGACTGCGGTTTGTTTGGGTTTTATATATAAACCATATACTATGCTAACCAAAGAAGCTGCCGAACAACTTAATCACTTAATTATTATTGCCAACGATGGTAAAATAGGGTATGCCCAGGCTGCCGATAATGTAAACTCATCAATGCTAAAGGCCATATTTGTTCGCCTTTCGGGCGAGCGTGCCGAATTTGCCGATCAACTGCGTAGCCTGGTTGTTGCCGGTGGTGCCGAGCCTGAGCATGGCAGTGGCCCGGTAGGCACATTGCACCGCGTTTGGATTGATATCAAAACCGCATTTGTAACAAACGATAACCATTCAGTATTAAAAGAATGTATTAAGGGCGACCATGCTGCCGAGTCGGCTTATGAAACTGCCTTGAAAGAACCCTCATTAACCAGCGAGGAGCGAAACGTGGTAGAGCAGCAATTGAAATTAACGCGCGATGCTCTTTTTGCCTTACAACAAGAGCTAACCCAGGTGATCGACTAAAATGTATGAGCGCAGAATATGCTGTTGAAACAAATCAGGCCCGGAGGTTTAATCCGGGCGCTTTGATTGTTAGTTTACTTACCGTAGCTGCTATTGCGGCTACGGCATCTGCCTGCACCATTTCGCAAATACCGGTTTGGTACCGTACATTACAAAAGCCATCTTTTAGTCCACCCAACTGGTTGTTTGGACCGGTATGGACTTGCTTGTACGTGATGATTGCCGTAGCCGCTTACCTGGTATGGCAGCGCCACGACGATAGCTCCCTGTATAAATCTACCCGTACTATCTATTTTGTGCAGTTGTTCTTGAATTTTTTGTGGTCGATTGTGTTTTTTGGAATGCACCAGGTATTGGGTGCATTAATTATTATTATTCTGCTAATGGTGAGCATTGGTGTGCTCATTTACCGGTTTAACCATTTCAGCAAAGCTGCTTCTTTTTTAATGGTGCCGTATTTTTTGTGGGTTAGTTTTGCATCAGCGCTTAATTTTTATATTTACCTGCTCAACAGGTAGCCATAAATTTTTACTGCCTGTTTATTCTGGTAGTATGAAACGTATATGGTATGCTTTAATCCTGTTGTTGCTGTCGGTGAGTGTTTCGCGAGCCGATGCCGTATCAATTAATCACTTCATCGTTAAAGAAAACCCGTTTGCCAGACAAGAAATAGCTATTGTAGCTACTGATACAGCAAACCAGATTCAAGAAAATATAAACGGGCATTATACTTTTACCATTAATGGTTTCGAAAACGATCTGGTTTTTCAGAATGGCACTGCCTTTTACCGGCATAAAGTAAACCGCTCGGCCTTCATGTTTATCAAGCACCAAAGCGAGAGCGGTACATTTTCGACATTATTTTACATCTACAAGCACGGCGATAAGTTAAGCCCAGTCCACATTAGCTGGGTATGGCTCGTTGCTATTCCGCTCATTATTGTTTTTGCCGGCTATCTATTTAAGCGGTTTATTGTTATTGCGGTTGTTGTTATCATCTTGTGGATGTACTTTAATCACCACAACGGCCTAAGTCTTTCTACCTTTTTTGAAAGTATATTTGACGGTTTAAAGCACCTGATTACAGGATAAGTAATAAGCCGGCGTAGGTTATAGTTCGCTCACAAAACCTATCAGCGAAATGCCTACACCCAGCAAAACGGCTATCAGCTTGCGACGGTTAAATTTATGATCGGGGCCGGCCTCAAATAAAATGGTGGTAGAGATGTGTAAAAATATACCAACAACTACACCCATAATGCGGTTAAAATACTGCTGCAGGTTACCAATGCCGCCACTGCTAATGGCATCGCTAAAAAAGTAGCCGGCCGGTGCCATGGAGGCAAACAGGGCAATAAAAAATATAGTGCGCGCTTTGGTTTGATGGTTAGCCAGTAATATGGTGCCCAAAGCGAATGCTGCCGGTATGTGGTGCAGACCGATGCCAAATACCAGTTGCTGCTGGTAGCCGCCGGCCAGAGGCATGCCTTCTAAAAAGCCATGCAGGCACAAGCTTACCATAATACCCAACGGGAAAATAGGTTTGTCATGATCGTGGATGTGCAGGTGTCCATGCTCAATACCTTCCGAAAATTGCTCTAGTACAATCTGAAATATAAAACCTACTAAAATAAAAACGCCAACCAAATGGTCGTTGCCATGGTAAGCGTCGGGGATGAGGTGCAGTACTGTGATGCCAAACAAGTAGGCACCGCTAAATGATAGCACCAGCTTTAATTGTTTATGGTTGCCGCCCTTAAATAAAAATACGGATAAGCCACCCAAAAAAGCACACAAAAAAAGCAGAAGTAAATACCAGTACATTAAAATTGAGGTTGAAGTTTCTTAAAAAGTGCAGCAAATATAAAACCAATGCATGCACCAAACAGCGCTCCGGCAGTAACGTCTATAGGGTAATGCACGCCAACGTACACCTGCGCTACACATACCAGCAAGGCCCATAATAAAACCCAAAGCCATACCCATCGCCACTTACGCCCGTACACCATGCCTAAAAATACCGACATGGCAAAATGGTCGGTGGCATGGGTAGAGGGGAAGCTGTACCCCGTTCCGCAGGCTACGCGGCTGGTGATGGTTAGCGTCAATGCATCGTCCCGGCACGGCCGCAGGCGTTTAACCTGGTTTTTGATCAAGGTGGCGCTGCTAAAATCGGCCACGCCCACGGTTATTGCTAATAATACAACCAGCCAGATGCCGGTCTTTTTATACTTCCAAATGCTAAATACTATAATGAAAGCATAAACCGGTATCCAAAAACGCGGATTACGCAGCCAGGGCATCAATCCCTCGAATAACGGGTTGGTGAGTGAGTGATTGATAAAATAAAATACCTGCCGGTCAAGTTGTAATAAAAAATGGGGCATGTGGGTTGGCATTAAAAGCAAGCCGGTAAAACGCCCGCAAATATAGTTATTAATGTACTGCCTGTATACCGTGGCGTTTTTATGACTTTAAGCGGTAATAAATTTTTATTTTTGCTGAATAATTATTGCAGTTTGACACTTATCAAATCTATATCAGGCATCAGAGGCACCATTGGCGGTGCCGCCGGCGAGGGGCTTACCCCCCTTGATATTGTGAAATTTACATCGGCGTTTGGTACCTGGGCCGTTAAAAAAACGGGTATTCGTAAAATAGTTGTGGGTCGTGATGCGCGTTTATCAGGCACTATGCTAAATAATCTGGTTATAGGTACACTGCAGGGTTTGGGTATTGACGTGATGGATTTAGGCTTGTCTACCACGCCCACGGTAGAGATAGCCGTGTCGGCCGAGCAGGCTGCCGGTGGTATTATTTTAACAGCAAGTCATAATCCCAAACAGTGGAATGCCCTGAAACTTTTAAACAGTATCGGCGAATTTATTACCGACACTGATGGTAATGAAGTGCTTGCTATGGCCGAAAATAGTGAGTTTAATTATGCTGATGTGGATAGTTTAGGTAAGGTAACGGTAAATGATAGTTATCTGCAAAAACATATTGATGCTATTTTAGCATTGCCTTTGGTGGATGTTGAAGCCATTAGCCAAGCCAATCTTAAAGTAGTGGTAGATGCGGTAAACTCTACGGGTGGTATTTATGTGCCGGCTTTGCTTAAGGCGCTGGGTGTTAAAACCGTGCACCAGCTGTATTGCGAGCCCAATGGTCATTTTCCGCACAACCCCGAACCACTGCCAGATAATTTAAAAGACCTTGCCAGCCAGGTAACTGCTAACGGAGCCGATTTAGGTATTGCGGTTGACCCTGACGTAGATCGTTTATGCTTTGTTTGCGAGGATGGTACTATGTTTGGTGAAGAATACACGCTGGTAGCTGTTGCAGATTATGTGTTGCAGCATACTAAGGGTAATACCGTTTCTAACCTGTCATCCACACGTGCTCTGCGCGATGTAACTGAGCGTGCCGGCGGAACCTATTATGCGGCGGCCGTAGGCGAAGTAAACGTAGTTACTAAAATGAAAGAAGTAAATGCGGTAATTGGCGGCGAGGGTAACGGCGGTGTGATCTATCCCGAAAGCCATTATGGCCGTGATGCGCTCACTGGTATTGCTTTGTTTTTAACGCATCTGGCTAAGTCGGGCAAAACGGTCTCAGCTTTAAAGGCAACCTATCCGCAGTACTTTATCTCCAAAAATAAAATAGAGCTTACTGCCGGAATGGATATTGATGCCCTGCTGTTAGAGGTAGAAGATAAATACAGGCAACAGCCGCACAGCACTATTGATGGTTTAAAGATAGAATTTGATAAGCAATGGGTACACCTGCGTAAATCAAATACCGAACCCATTATCCGTATTTATTCTGAAGCAGAAAATGAAACGGCTGCTAACGCTTTAGCACAGCAACTAATTGCCGATATGAAGGCAATACTGGGCATTTAACCGTTTACTGAAAGTAAGGCTTATTGCTGATTTTTTAATTGAAGTTTTTACGCTATAAATAATAATGGCTACAAGAATATACCTTGATAATGCTGCCACAACGCCGATTGATCCTGAGGTTATGAAGCAGATGGTGCAGGTGATGGAAAGCCAGTTTGGTAATCCGTCATCCATACACGCACATGGTCGTGAGGCTCGTTCGTTAATCGAAAAAGCACGTAAAACCATTGCTGGTTTACTGCATACCTCGCCCGCCGAAATATTTTTTACATCCGGAGGTACAGAGGCTGATAATACCGCCATACGTTGCGGCATCATCGACCATGGCTTAAAACATGCCATTACCAGCCGCATAGAGCATCATGCCGTAGTGCATACTTTAGAAGCGCTTGAAAAAGCCGGCGTAATTAAACTAAGTTTTGTTGATACCGACAGCAAAGGCAATATCGACTATGCGCAGCTGGAGCAGTTGCTGCAAAATAACGAGCGTACTTTTGTATCGCTGATGCATGCCAACAATGAAATCGGTACGCTAACGGACATTGAAAGGGTAGGCGAAATTTGCGAAAAATACAATGCATTGTACCATTGCGATACCGTACAGACTGTAGGGCACTACGTGCACGACCTCAGCAAACTCAAAGTTCACTTTATGGTTTGCGCGGCGCACAAGCTGCATGGGCCTAAAGGAACCGGATTTTTGTATGTAAATCATAAGGTCAAGATAAATCCGATGATTTACGGAGGCTCACAAGAGCGTAATATGCGCGGCGGTACCGAAAACATCTACGGCATTGCCGGGCTCGCTAAAGCCCTCGAAATGGCTTATGCAGACATGGAGGCTCACCAATCGCATATTCAAGGCTTAAAAGACTATATGATTGAGCAATTATCGCAAATTCCAGGGGTGCATTTTAACGGTGAGACTGATGCAGACAAAAGTTTGTATACAGTTTTAAATGTGTCTTTCCCGGAGATGGAGATGGCTGATATGTTATTATTCAGTTTAGACATCGCTGGTATTTCGGCATCGGGCGGCAGCGCCTGTAGTTCGGGTACCAATATTGGCTCGCACGTTTTAAACGGAATTGGTGCCAACCCTAACAGGCCGGCGGTACGTTTCTCTTTCTCTAAATACAATACCCTTCAGGAAATTGATTTTGCAATCAGCAAAATTAAAGAAGTATGCGCCGTGAACGCATAAGCGTTTATCAAACGCTCTACTAATAATCCAAATTTTTCTTGTTTATAACTACATCAGTTAAGTCTAAAAACTTAACTGATGTAATCTCTGTCTTCGTCACTTAGTGTATCGTCTGTACGCTTAGTGGGGTTCACTTGCTCGTTGTAGTCTTCGTGCCGTTCCATAGTATTACTCTTCTTTTTCATCGGCCAGCTTACTAGCACACCTAACAGAAAGGCGCTAACCGATACGGTAGTCAGCATTGTTGTCTTAGGCACAATGGCCGACATACCCAAAATTACAAATTCTGTTTCGGTTGTATTTTGAATGATAGTGATAGTTAAAAAGGCAAGGATAGCAATGGATAGGATAGCTCTAAAACTCATATAACAACTGTCTAAAGTGATTGAACCTGCCACAAGCAGGACGGATTTCTTTTCTAAATATCGCTTGTTTACGTGGTTGTTGCATACCGATTACTCTTTTTTCTGCAACGTTTTTCGGAGTTTAAATTCTCAGTGAATGATGATGTAAGCATTAGGATAGTAGTAATAGCCTTTTTCTATATTTTTTGTATTTCAAGTTCGATACACTTAAGCTGACTGTTCCGAAAAATTTATGATTGACAAATTTAGTTTATAAGTTTACTGATAAACTATTGATTTTCAACATATAATACCTGTCAAATGAGCAGACTTTTGCAATTTTGCTAATTATTTTAGTAAATATCCGTTTTCAAGTTATCTTTAAATAAAAAAATTGATTTATTTAATGTATATATATATATGATAATCAATGATTTGTAATTTAAGTAATTATGTGATAGGTCTCAAAAATACAAGCTGTTAATGTAAGTTACAGTGATTTATGGGTTAAAAATTATTTTTAAATTTTACACTAAGTCAAATTTAAATTTCGCGCATAAGGGCTTCAATTTGTTTTGTACGATCCAATGTGCGTTAAGGATTTAAATAGTCTTAAAAGGACTTAAAATCAATTTGGGTGAATGCCCTGTTGATAGAAGTTTTGGGCGACATATAAAATTGCGCGTCCAATTTGTGAAGAAGTATTAAATGGGATTGAGTCTGAATTTATTGTTAGGGTTGATTAAACAGATAACAAAAAGATGAAATGGAACTGGCACCGCACTCTGCAAGTAAGACGGCTTACTCGTTGTTCACGAGAGTTGATTTGTTGTTATTGACGATTCAGAAAGTTGGCTCTGATACAGCTTAACGCTAAGTTTGGATATTAAACGCAACGAGGCTTTGAGTAGCCTAAAGCAGAACCCAGTGCTTAGTGTATTAAAAGGCAGTAAAAATATGATGCTGTTAAAAAGCGGTATTCCGGTTTCTAAATTTTACGACTTGTTTTTGTACCACCGGAAATAGGAAGATGGTGGATAGGATAATGAGCGCGCCCAGCCAGAAGCCTAAGCTCATGGTATGCAAATCGCCAAAAAACATAAAGGCCATAATGATGCCATAAACAGGCTCAAGATTGGTAATTAGAGCTACCTTAAAAGCTGATAGTTCGCGCATTACCGATACCCCGGCTACGTACGCTAATGAAGTGCAAACCGTACCTAAGATTAAGAGGTACCCTATGTCGTAATTTCGGGGTATTTGTAATTGGCTCATCGTGTTGGTGGCCAGCATATAGATTGTTATCCATAGAAATGCGCCTACCAGTTCATAAAAAGCTATTACAGGTGGCGAGATTTGCTGCACCTGGCGGGAGTTAATGATCGAAAACAGGCTTGCTGCTGCAGCGCTTAAAAGACCCAGGATAATACCTTGTGTATATTGTGTCTCAAACTTAAAAATAAGGGCGATGCCGGTTATGATGAGAAGACCCGACAAAATCTCGAGTTTAGAGATGGGTTTGCGGTTAATAATAGGTTCGAAAATAGCGGTGAACAGCGTAATTGATGACAGGCAAACTAAAGTTACCGATACAGTAGACACTTTAATAGCGTAAAAGAACAAAATCCAATGGCCGCCCACCAATGCGCCTGTAAGCATTAGTTTAATAAGTGTGCCACGGTCTAACTTAATGTCCTGCCGGTTAAATTTAAAGTATAAAAACAGTGTACAAAAGGCAATCAGTACGCGGTACCATACCAGGTTTACTGCCGTAATGGTAATCAGTTTACCCAGTATGCCGGTAAATCCCCATATAAATACAGTAAAGTGTAGTATGAGTAAATTTTTATTAAGCTGGTAGGTAGGTGGCTTTTCCGGATGCATCTGTAAGCTGGCAAAATAGGGTAATAAATAAACAAGAAGTTGACGTGCACTATTTAGGTGCCTTGCGTAAAAGGTAGAAGCCTGTAAGGCCAAAGACTACGTTAGGGATAAATACTGCAATAATAGGGGGTAAATTGGCCTTGAGCGAGAACACGTTGGCAAAGCGGTCGACCACGATATACAGAAAGCATAACAATATACCTATACCCAAAGGCAAACCGATACCACCCCGTACTTTGCGCGATGATATAGATACCCCAATTAAGGTAAGTACAAAGGCTGATAGCGGATAAATAAAACGACGGTATTTTTCTAACTGTAATTCTACCAGCCGGCCGGTACCGCGAATTCTTTCCTTTTCAATCTGCTTGCTTAAATCTGAAGTTGAAATGGCCCGGTAAATGTTGGTATTGATATCGTTGTTAGCTTCAAAATCAGATGGGCGCATATCCAGCACGGTATCCTTGCGGGGGCCTTCTAAAAACTGTTCTTTAAGTCCCTTAATGTAGCGTACTTTGTACTCCTGTATTGACCAATTCCGCTTCAGCGAATCATAAACTACGCGTTGGGCAGTTAGCTTTTCTTTAAGCTCATCGCCGTCAAATTTCTCCATGGTAAAATTGTAGCCGGTGTGCACTACGTTATCGTACGACTGTAAATAAACGTATGTGCGATTGTCCAGCTGCATGTGCAGATCCTTTTGGGTAGGGTCAGAACTGTCGGTATAAGTATGAGCAAACCTAACGCTTAGCTTATTGGTAAATGGAATGAAGTAAACGTTACCAAAAAAGAAAAACACAAAAATAACCCCCGAAGCAATAAAGTAAGGCCTTAAAAAGCGGTTAAAGCTAACCTTGCCACTAAGTATGGGCACAATTTCGGTTTGGTTAGCCATTTTTGCCGTAAAGAAGATGACCGCCAAAAAGTTAATAAGCGGCAATAGGATGTTGGCGTAATAAGGCAGGTAACCACCGTAGTATAAAAATACAATGGCGCTTAACGGTGCTTTACTTTTCAAAAAATCATCCAGGTGTTCAGATACATCAAACACTACAATAATCACCAGGAATAAAACAAGCGTAAATAAAAAGGTACCCAGATATTTACGGATAATATACCAGTCGATTATTTTAATGTAGTTATCCAGAAATTTGAACATTACAGGCGTTGGGCTAATTGTTTAACCATCGTATTCTTCCAACTGTAAAATTCGCCGCTTATTATCTTTTTACGCGCTTCGGTTACTAACCAAAGGTAAAAATGCAGGTTATGTAAACTGGCAATCTGTGCACCCAGCATTTCGCCCGAGGTAATCAGGTGTCTTAAATAAGCTTTGGTGTGTTGCTGATCTACCCACAGGTCGCTGTCGGCATCAATAGGAGAAAAGTCATTCTTCCATTTTTCGTTGCGCATGTTCAGGATGCCGTTGCGGGTAAACAGCAGGCCGTGGCGGGCATTGCGGGTAGGCATCACGCAATCAAACATATCAACTCCCAGCGCAATGTTTTCCAAGATGTTTACCGGTGTGCCAACCCCCATCAGGTAGCGGGGTTTTTGCTCTGGTAAAATATTGCAAACCAGCTCGGTCATGGCATACATTTCTTCGGCCGGTTCGCCGACAGAGAGTCCGCCTATGGCGTTTCCTTCGCGATCAAAAGAGGCAATTACCTCAGCCGATTTTTCGCGCAGGTCTTTATAAACCGACCCTTGCACAATCGGAAACAGTGTTTGGCTGTAGCTATATTTAGGCTCAGTACTATCAAAGCGATCACAGCAGCGCTTAAGCCAGCGATGCGTCATCTCAATAGACCGGCGGGCATAGTGGTAATCACAGGGGTAGGGCGTACACTCATCAAAAGCCATAATTATATCGGCGCCGATAATCCTTTGGATGTCCATAGCCGCCTCGGGCGTAAACAAATGTTTAGAGCCATCAATGTGCGACCGGAAGGTAACGCCTTCTTCTTTAATTTTGCGGGCCTGGCTTAGTGAATACACCTGGTAGCCACCGCTATCGGTTAAAATAGGGCCACCCCAGCCGTTAAATTTATGCAGGCCACCGGCTTGTTCCAGCGTGTGCAAGCCCGGCCGAAGGTAAAGGTGGTAAGTATTGCCTAAAATAATTTGTGCATTAATGTCGCTTTTTAATTCGCGCTGATGCACAGCCTTTACAGTACCTGCGGTACCTACGGGCATAAATATTGGTGTTTGTATAACACCGTGGTCTGTATTGATTTCTCCGGCGCGTGCCTTCGAAAATTTATCCTGAGCTGTTAAATTAAAATTCATGGTAAGGTTGCAAAATTACTAAAATTATGCGGTAAGGTGCCTTTGTTAATTTGGCAGATAGCAGCAGGGAATGAAACGTGTTTTAACCGTTGGTTATTTCAAAGTATATGTTTTTAAATCACTTAAAATTAACAATTTTGCTGCCTTATTATTTTTGAACAATTTGGAACTATATATACCCGAAGCCTTACTTCTATTATTCTTGTTATGCTTTGTGGTGCAGATGTGCTTTTTGCTCATTCAGCAACGTCGTTTTGCCGCTTATCAATTGCCCGCTCAGCAAGCAGGTGCAACAGCAGTACCAGTTTCTGTAGTTATAAGTGCCCGTAACGAGGCCGAAAATTTAACCAGGTTTTTGCCTGCAATATTGGCACAAAACTACCCGCAGTTTGAGGTGGTAGTGGTAAATGATTGCTCAACAGATGAATCTGACTTAATTCTTCTTAACTTAAGCGAAAACCATCCGCACCTTAAGTTGGTTACAGTTACAGAACACCGCCGGTTTAAAACCGGAAAAAAGTTTGCCTTAACCATGGGTATAAAAGCTGCAGCCTACGAACACCTTCTTTTTACGGATGCCGATTGCGAGCCGGCTTCGCCGCAGTGGATTGCCCATATGGCTGCAAATTTTACCGGCAAAACTGAAATTGTTTTAGGTTATTCGCCTTATATCAAAGCAAGCGGCTTTATCAACACGTTTACGCGCTTTGAAACGCTCAAAACAGCCATCAATTACCTGTCGGCAGCGTTAGGTCGCAATGCTTATATGGGTATTGGCCGCAATCTGGCATACACTAAGTCCTTGTTTTTTAGTAGTAAAGGTTTTGCTGCTCACTTGCATGTGATGGCTGGTGATGACGATTTGTTTGTGAACAAGAATGCTACCCCAGAAAATACTACGATTGAAGTGCACCCGGAAAGCTTTATGTTTACCGAAGCTAAAAGTAGTTTTGGTGCATATTATCGGCAAAAAAAGCGGCATATGGGAGTGGGGGGCTTGTATAAAGGTAAGCATCGGTTTATGTTGAGTTTAGAGGCAATGACCGGTTTTTTATTTTATGTTACTTTAGGTTTTTGTGTATATTTCCAGCAGCAACCCATCATGCTTGCCAGTGCTTACCTGGTAAGGATGATAACTCAATTGATTGTTTATTATTTATCAGCTAAGAAGCTGACAGGTATTGATTTATTGTGGTTTATTCCTTTTTTTGATCTGTTCTATTATTTGTATTTAAACATATTTGGCCTGATAGGAACCTTTATAAAAACAACCCAATGGAAGTAAATGCTAATTTTACCGAAAACGCAAAAAACGACTATCAACTGGTGTTGAAAGCACGTGAGGGCAGTCAGAAGGCGTATGCTGACCTGATGCAGCGGTATAAAGATTCTATTTATTTTATGTCGTTAAAGATGGTGAATAACCGGGAAGACGCCATGGATATAACTGTCGAAACCTTTGCCAAGGCGTTTGAAAAGCTTGATAAATACCAGCCTGAGTTTGCCTTTAGCACCTGGCTGTTTAGAGTGGCTACCAACAACTGTATCGACTTTTTGCGTAAGAAAAAACTAAGTACGGTTTCTATCGACAATATGATGGATGAGGATGATGACCGCCCGATGCAAATCAAAGCCGACACACTAAACCCGGAAGAAACATCCATTAAAAAACAACAATCAAAAGATTTGAAGGTGCTTATTGAAAGTTTGCCTCCGCGTTACCGTAATTTGCTGACCTTGAGATATTTTGATGAGTTATCTTACGAAGAGATTGCACAACAGCTCGACCTGCCTTTAGGCACAGTAAAAGCGCAATTGTTCAGGGCAAAATACCTGCTCGGTAATATCATCAACCGTATGGAGCGCTAAATGGACGAACAGTTCTTACTTAAATATTTCCCCCAGCTTTCTGCGCAGCAACTGGAGCAATTCAGTTTACTGAAAGATTTATACGCGCACTGGAACCAGCAAATCAATGTCATATCCCGCAAGGATATTGACGCTTTGTATGAGCGTCATATCTTGCACTCATTAGGTATAGCTAAAGTGATGTCCTTTTTACCCGGTGAGCACGTACTTGATGTAGGTACAGGTGGGGGGTTTCCGGGTATTCCGCTGGCAGTTATGTTTCCCGAAACTAAATTTCACCTGGTAGACAGTATCGGCAAAAAAATCAAAGTAGTGCAGGAGGTTGCGAAGGGAGCAGGCCTCAAAAATGTAACTGCCACGCATGCCCGTGCCGAGCAAATTCCCGGAAAATTTGACTTCGTGGTATCAAGAGCTGTTACGCAGTTAAAAGACTTTTATCCGTGGGTAAAAGATAAATTCAGTAAGACATCGCGCAACCAATTAACTAACGGAATCCTTTATTTGAAAGGGGGAGACCTAAAACAAGAAATTGCCGAATCGGGTTTAGCCGTTCAGCAATTTTATCTCAAAGATTATTTTGATGAAGAGTTCTTTGAGACTAAACAGGTGATTTATGTGAAAGTTTAGATTGTGTTTATTAAAAGGCTGTCTCATAGTTATTTATTGTTTTTTGTCTCCGTAGCTAACAACGGTAATTATCCCAGCGGTTGGTTTTTCGCTTTCGGTAATCGGGCGGTAATTTGTAGTGCCATCACCATAATCAACAACATAGTAAATGCCTAAGCTGTAGTTGCCGGAAGTTACAGAAACCGTTCCTTTATAAGCGGCTATGCTCCTTGCTGCTTCAGCATCTAATTCGGGTGAGATGCCCTTCTTTATTTTAATATTACTGATCTTTTTATCCTGAGTAACCCGAAAAGTGGCCACGACCATACCGTTTGCGCCTTTTTCTCTCGAGATAATAGGGTAACGAGTTGTGCGGGCTACTTGCTTGAACATTTCTTTGAATTGCGATTGGTCGACAGTATCCCGATGATCCATCAAGGGTGCCTGCATCTTGTTGGTTTTTGTCGATTTTTGAGGTAGAGCGCTCAATGGAGATGGCAATACCGGATGTGGTGTTTTGTATTTTGACAACATCACTCGATTACCTGTTGCCGGCGGTGGCGGTGGCGGAAGAGTTAATGATTTGATAGTTGCGGCAGCGTCGGTGGTTGCCACTTTCACGCCCAGTTTTGCCAGCATCTTTTTGTTTTCAGTTGTCAGGTTATCCACTGTAAGTGTTAATGTTTCGTCCTTTACGCCGACTGTCAGTTTTTCGGTAACAGTGGTCATGTTTCCGCTGGTAATTTTCAGTCGTTGCTTTTTGTCGGGTTGGTTTTCGTTAGCTATAAGTGTAGATGTAGTTTCCGGGTTTAATACTGTGCCGATTTTAAGCTTCAGCAAACCATAATTCTTGCTAAAGGCCATTGTAGATGCGCAGAGCATACCTGCGCAAAGCGGCAGAGTAATGAGGTAAGTGAGCCTGGCCAGCTTATCTGAGCGTTTTTGGTAGAGCTTCATTATTCTTGATTTTAAAAGTTGCTTGTTTGAAAAATGATTGGCAAACGGTAGGCCGCTTACCTGGCAGGCTTTTTCGATAAGGATCTGCACATAGTCGTCCGGATGTGTGCCCCGGGCGGTGCTCTCAAAATCGGCTTCGTACTCGTGCAGTGCCTTCAGGCTGTCTTGCAGTAGGTAAACCACCGGGTTAAACCAGCTAATGGTTTTAACCAGTTCTAAAAACAGGATATCCCAGCTATGCTTTTGCCCGATGTGTACCAGTTCGTGCCGTAAAATGGCCGAGGTTAAATCATCCTCGTTAGCGGCAAATAGATAGCCCAAAAAAGAGAACGGCGAGGGCAGGCCGGGAACGAAGATTAAAGTATATCCAGGTCGTTTTTGATGCTGATGGGTAGAAATTAATTTTAAGAGGCTGTAGAGCTTTAAGGTTAAGAAAATGAGCAGTACTGTCACCCCTGTAATGAAACTCGCCTCTAGGGCTCTATTTAGGGCTAAAACGGGATGCTTGTCTGCTAATGCCATAGCAGGATTGACGTTGCTGGCAGCAAAGTACTTCTGTTGTACAGGCGCAAGTGTTGATTCTGCCCGGTTCGATGGAAGCTCTAACTGCACCAATGGTATGGCAAAACTTACCGCAATGCTGAGCAGTAAATACGCCCGGTTTGCGCGGTAAAAAGTTTGTTTGCGTAACAGCAACCAATAGGCACTGTAGGCAGCAGCCAAATATATATTGGCCTCCAGCAGATAAGTCAATCCGTTCATCATCATTTTTCTTTGTTGCGGCTGCGTTCGGCCAGTAAAATCAATTCGGCCAGTTCACTCAGGTTCAGTTTTTGTTCTTTTACGAGATATGACACTAGGCTTTTGTAAGAATTATTGAAATAGCTCTTGATCACTTTGTCAAAAGCAAATTTCTTGTAATCCTCTTCGCTTACAATAGGGAAGTACACATGCGAATTGCCGTACGCTTTGTGATCTACAAATCCCTTGGTTTCTAAAACCCGTACCACCGTGCTAACGGTATTGTAAGCCGGCTTTGGGTCGTCGGGCATCTTGTCCAAAATCTGTTTTACAATGGCTTCTTTCAGCTGCCATAAAATCTGCATTACCTGTTCTTCTGCTTTCGTTAGTTCTTTCATCATTTTTTGAGCCCAAGAAGCAAACTATTTTTGTAGTTTTAATAAACTATCTATATAGTTTGCAAACTGTTTTTATAGTTCTAGTGTGCAATTATACTACTATTTTTATAGTTTGCAAACTATTTAGGTAGTTTATATAATTTAAGTGTTTGAATTTCAGCTATAATTAAGTTTGGTAGCCGCTGGTAGGCTAAAGTTTGTATTTTTAAGCTACTTACTATGTCACTTAAACACCAATTGGCCCTGTCTTTTATCAAAGGCGTGGGCTCTACCTTATCTAAATCACTAATCGCTTACTTTGGCGGGCCCGAAGAAGTATTCAGGGCCTCGGTTACTCACTTGCAAAAGGTACCGGGCATTGGTACCAAAACAGCTGCATCGCTCAATTTAAATGAGGCTTTGCAACGTGCCGAGCTGGAACTTGCATTTGTAGAAAAGCAAGGCATAGATGTGATCTTTTATACCGATAGCCGCTATCCGCGTAAACTCAAGCATTGTGCAGATGCACCCATCCTTTTATACAGTAAAGGCAATGCCAACCTAAACACCCAACACATAGTAAGTATAGTGGGCACACGTAACGCTACTGATTATGGACGGACCTTATGCAAACAGCTGCTGGAAGATTTAAAACAGTATGATGTGTTGGTAGTAAGCGGACTGGCGCATGGCATAGACGCAGCCGCGCATAAAGAAAGTTTGCGGTTAGATGTACCCACAGTAGGTGTATTAGGTCATGGCTTAGATCGCTTGTACCCAAGTCAGAACCGCTCCATAGCCGACAAGATGATAGTAAACGGCGGGTTGCTGACCGAGTTTCCGTCGGGTACCAAGCCCGAACGCGAAAATTTTCCTAAACGTAACCGTATTGTAGCAGGCATGGCCGATGTTACCGTGGTGGTAGAGGCCGGTATAAAAGGCGGCGCTTTAATTACTGCTGAGATAGCTAACTCTTATAATCGAGATGTATTTGCTTTTCCGGGCCGTATCAACGACGAATTTTCTGAAGGCTGTAACTTTTTAATCCGTAATAACAAAGCCGGCTTGCTGACTAATGCGGCTGATCTTGCTTTTTTAATGGGTTGGGATAACAGTAAAGGCAATGGTAAGGCAACCGGTCAAAAGCAGTTTGCTTTACCTATTGATTTAAACGCAAACGAAAGGTTAATTTTTGAAATACTGCACCAGCATGCCGTTCCTCTAGCTATTGACGATTTAAGCATAAAAACCAATTTACCGCTTAGCCAACTGACCATGAACCTGCTTAACATGGAAATGCAGGGTTACATCAGCGCCAGGCCGGGTAAAACATATGCTATCAGTTAGGCTGTCTGCTCAGGCGCGGTATAGTAAACTATTGTACCGCTGTTACTGCTAACGGCATTCCATTCGTTTACGTCAAAAGTAATTAAGATAGCCGTGCCGGGCGGTACATCCCTTATCTCACCGGTAAGTGTAAACAGCAGATAACTGATGCCTGGATTGTGGCCAACCATGGCGGTAAAATCGTTTGTATCCGCAAAAGCATTGATGGCTTTTAGTAAAGTTTGTTCACTGGCTTCGTAGATAGCGGTATTTAACTGAGGCTTGGGCAACTGCAATACGTTGGTGATGATGCCGGCCGTTGTTTGGGTACGCAGCGAAGAACTGGCTACCACCAGCTGCGGGATGATTTTATTATTCTTTAGCTTTTGTGCAAGTTCTGTTGCTTCATTGATGCCTTTATTGGATAAAGCACGATCGAAATCACCATTAGCCGATTCGGACTGGGCAGTAGCATGACGAACAAGGAGCAGCTTTTTCATATCAAAAGGAAAGATGAGCAAACTTACTTTTTATCGGGCATAGTTTAACAGGGCAAGACCGCAAAATAAAGGTGAAGACTCCCTAAAGTTCTTTTAACCGGTCTAAAACTTTATCGGCAATGCTTTGAGGAGTGATGTTATACAAGCAGGCATAGTCATCCCGAAAGCAGGGTTTGTTTCCATAAACCGAACAAGGGCGGCAGGCAATAGTGTCTGCAATAATATCACTTTCTTGCTGTCCGTAGCCTAAAAAGCCGGCAAAATGGTGGGTAGCGCCCCAAATTGATACTACCGGAACCCCCTGCAGCGAGGCCATGTGCATACCTGCCGAATCCATAGCAACCATTAAGTCAAGTCGTGCAATCAGTTCCAGTTCCTGCAAAAGGCTTATGCGGTTTACCATCGAGGTAACATGCTGATATTTTTGTTCCCAATCTGCAGCGACGGCCTTCTCCTCCGGCGATCCGCCAAAAATGAACAGTTTGATACCGGCTTGGTTAAGTATTTGAACCACCTGCTCCATGCGGCCTAAAGGATAAATTTTGCCCTGATGCTGTGCAAAAGGCGCAATGCCTACCCAGTATCCTTGCTTAACCTCGAAAGGTAAATCCTTTTCCGCAATCAGTTCGGTTTTAACCAACTGATGGGACAGCGTTAATGGCAGGCCCAATTGCCTGAATACCTCGGCGTAGCGCTCGGTGGTAAGTGTAAGCCGTTTTAATACTTTATTGGGGAAACGGGTAAGCTGTTTTTTGGCTGCCCGGTCCTTATCAATACGACGGCCTGTAACCCCTTTAAACTGGAATAACGCCTGAATGATGTTGCTGCGTAAGTTATTATGCAGGTTAGCTACCGCATCATACTGGCCCAACCCGGCAAGTTCTTTAAATAACCGATAGCTACCGGATATACCTTTATAAGTTGATTTAAAATCGGCCGGAACAAAGGTTAACCTGTCAATATCATTAAAAAACGCCGAAAAGCCAGGGCGCGAAACATAAGTTATACGAAGATTGGGATGCTGCAGCAGTAATCCTTTAATTACGGGTACCGTCATGGCTACATCGCCCATGGCCGAAAACCGTAAAACCAGTATGTGCCGGGCAGCCGTCATTACGATTTGCTGCTGTATAAAACAGGGTTAAGCAACGGGTCGTTGTACATTTTCATTTGCCGGTACACCCGCATACGCCTTTTGCCTTGTTCAATATCTTCCAGCAGTTCATCAATTGCAGTGGATAAATCTATGCGTTGTTGCAACAGCACGGCTAACTTTTGGCTGCATTTAGCCATTTGTTCAGCATTAATATCTGTGCGAAGCGTTTCTTCGCGCATGTGATATATTTTGAGTGCCAGGATAGATAGACGGTCTATAGCCCAGGCGGGACTTTCGGTGTTATACCGGGCATCCGTTTGCGGAATGATGTGCTGATAGTGCTGAAAAAAATAGTCATCAATACGTTCTACAATGTCGGTACGCTCCTGGTTCGACTGGTCGATCAATCTTTTCCAGCGCAAAGCCTCTACCGGGTTAATGCCGGGGTGACGAACTTCATCTTCCATGTGCCACTGTGCGGTGTCTATCCAGCATTTTTGATAAAGCAGTTGTTGAAAGCTACCTGCCGGATATGGATTTTCAGCATTACGTTCTATTTCGTTAAAAATATGGTAGTCGGCAACAACCCGGTCAAACAGCACATTGCATTGTTCGCTAATCATCATAAGCGGTAAAAGCTGCAAATATACAGATTTACCCCTTTATCTTGTTGATGATAGCAGTAGACGAGTAGCCGTCTACAAAAGTGATGGTTTTAACCTCTCCGCCGTTGGCCAGCACTTCTTTAGCACCGGCAATGTTTTCAATCTGGTAATCGGCTCCTTTTACCAAAACGTCTGGCAGCAGGGTACTGATCAACTGCTGGGGAGTGTCTTCACCAAAAATTACAATGGCATCAACATAAAAAAATGCGGCTAATAGCATTGCCCGGCTATGCTGGTTGTTTACCGGGCGGGTAGGGCCTTTCAGTCGCTTTACCGACTCGTCGGAGTTGAGCCCGATAACTAGTTTGTGTCCTAACTCGGCGGCCTTAGCCAGGTAAGTGATGTGCCCGATGTGTATTAAGTCGAAAACACCATTGGTAAACACCACCTTTTCGCCTTGTTGCTGCCACTCGTTCAATTGCTTTTGCAAAGAGGGTAAATCAAAAATTTTGACAGACAGCTGTTGTTCGACTGAACGTGACATAAGATGTATATTAATGGAAAGGTTGAGTATCAAAGATTTCGAGAAAAAAGCCGGTTTAACGGCTGGCTTTTTCTATGTCGGCAATAATCTCATTAAGAGTTGTAGTTGCACTGCCTACCTGCCTGATCACAATAGCAGCTGCGTGGTTAGCCAGTTCGCAGGCTTCCTCCACAGTAAAGCCCGATGCAATAAAATAAGCCATTACTGCTAAAACAGTATCACCGGCGCCGGTTACGTCAAACACCTCAGTAGCTTTTACGGGCAGTAATTGATGGGCAATCGGGCTCATAATAGCCATACCTTCTTCAGAGAGGGTGACCACCAGGTATTCGGCATTGGTTTGCGCCAAAATGATAGACGATGCCTCCTTTAAATCGTCCAGGTTTTTGATTTTGTCCTTTTTGCTGGCTTCGGCTAACTCTTTACGATTGGGTTTGATGATGTATACACCTTTGTATTTAGCATAATTGAATCCTTTAGGATCAACAATAATCTTTTTGCCCTTTTGCGTAGCTAATTCAACCAATCGTTGGGTAAGCGTAGGTGAGAATAAGCCTTTATTGTAATCAGAAAACAAAACAATGTCGGCTTCACTGATGCAATCTGACAACCTTTCAATCACTAAATCTTCAATAGCCGTACTTACCGCATCGGTTACTTCGCGGTCAATCCTTACTAATTGGTGACTTCCGGCCATTACCCGGGTTTTAACCGTAGTAGGGCGGCTATGATCGTCGATGATGCCGCAAGTATCAATACCTTCCTCTTTCAGAATAGATATCAGCTGTGTACCTGAGGTGTCATGACCTATCAGGCCGCTCACGGTAACCTGGCTGCCTAAAGTAATAAGGTTTTGTGCCACGTTAGCAGCACCACCCAAGGTAATGGTCTCGTTTTTAACGTTAACTACCGGAACCGGTGCCTCGGGTGATAAGCGGGTTGCTTCGCCAACAATATAATGATCAATCATCAAATCGCCGATAACTAAAATATTGGGCTGTTTGCCCGATTGTTGCAGGGCACGAACTTTATCTGTAAGCATGTATAATTATTGAAGACCTTATAGCGGCAACGGACGGTATTAACGTTTTGCTGTTAGTTTTACTTTTTTATGTTCAAATATTTCTTTAATCTGGCTTAATGAGCACGCGTTGAGGCAATCATTTTTAGTTACGCCTCCTTTTCGGGCTATCAAAACCCCATACTCCATATCTTTAAACCCTTCAACCCGGTGGGCGTCTGGGTTTACAGATAGCAGCACACCTTTGCTAATGGCATACTGGCACCAGCGCCAGTCTAAATCCAGCCTTAATGGGTTTGCATTAATTTCAATAGCTACCTGGTTGGCCGCACACGCATCAATTACTTTTTGATAGTCAATCTCATATCCCTTGCGGCTCAGCAACAGGCGGCCGGTAGGGTGGCCCAATATGGTGGTGTAAGGATTTTCAATAGCTTTAATTAACCGTGCGGTTGCCTTTTCCTTATCCATTTTTAAGTTGGAGTGAACGGATGCCACAATAAAGTCGAAGCTTTCCAGTACTTCATCCGGATAATCGAGCGAGCCGTCATTCAAAATATCAGACTCGATACCTTTAAATATGTGAAACCCGTCAAGCTTTTGATTAAGGCGATCAACTTCCTGGTGCTGTTTAAATACCTGCTCAATACTCATGCCTTTGGCATAAAAGGCACTTTTGCTATGGTCGCAGATGCCTAAATATTCCAATTTCATTTCGTTGCGGCAATACAATGCCATTTCTTCGAGGGTGTTGATGCCGTCGCTCCAGGTACTATGGTTGTGCAGCGAGCCTTTCAGGTCCGCCAAATCAATTAAGTCAGGAAGAACGACTTTGTGCAAATAAGTATCGCCTTCGCGCAGTTCGGGCGCTATCCAGGCCAAACTTGCTTTTTGATAAATAAATTCTTCGCTGGTAGGCTGGTCTGGGAAGCTGGCAATACGGTCTGATACCGCTTTGACATGGCTTTCGCTACCAGTGTAAACAAACAAGTCACGGAAAAATAAGCGTTTTTCGGTGACAATGATATCAACTAAAATACCGTTTTGAGTCTCTCCGTTTATATGGCAGTTAGTAACGGTGATATTTTTTAAGAGTGTTGAGGTAGACAGCGTTTTTAAGGCAATATCAGTATCGCGGGTACCCAGTACAATACTTAGTTCGGTTATAATTTCGCAGCAACGGCGGTACTCACCGGCAAATTCGATCAATGCACCCGGAAACACATCCTTCAACAAGCCAATCAATTCTCCGGCTTCTGGCCGCACCTGGGCATACAAAAACTTGCCATTACTCGCCATCCTGAAATCGAGGACTCGCTTTATTTCTTCCTGCGTTTTGGCACCAAAGCCCTTTGCTTCCACCAAACGGTTTTCGTTACAGGCGTAATAAAGCTCTCCGGTGTTTTCAATACCTAACTGTTTCCAGATGGCAGCTACCTTTTTAGGTCCTATACCTTTAATGTGCAGCATTTCTACTACACCCTCAGGTGTGTCTTGTAATAAATCCTCCAAGTCTTTGATCGATCCGTTATCCAGTAACTCTTTGACATAAGCAGCTATACTTTTACCAACGCCGTCAATCTGCGTCATTTCCTCATAGCTCTTGCCATCCAGCCGGTAGGGTAGTTTATCTATCTTAAAGGCTGCATTATTGATAGACCTTATTTTAAATGAATTCTGCTCGTGCAGTTCCATTAACTGGCCTAATAATTTAAGGTATCGAGCAATAGATTTATTTTCCATGGAGCAATTAAGGCTGTAAAAGTAGCAAAGCCTTTGCAAACAACATCCGCAAACCGTTTTTTGTTGATAACATCAACAGTACGAAAAGCCTAAGCCATGTTTTTTATTTCAACTCGTCGAGCACCTTAAAGAGTTTTTGTCTTACTGCGGTAGTTGAACCATTATAATTGTTGATAATAGCCGAAAAACATAAACGCTGACCGTTATGCGTCTGATAACCGGCATAGGCCACTACGTCGGCAATGGTACCGCTTTTCATGTGCATGTTGTTGTATAAGGGCAGGCTTTCATAAAAACTGTTGTACCAGGGCTGGTTCACTGCAGTTTGTAAAATATGCGCTAAAGCGTTAGTGGTAATGCGGTCGCCCGGTGACAGGCCACTGCCATCATACATATGAATGGCGTTAGGGTCAATACCACGCACCTTCCAAAAGTTCTGAACAGTCTCGACACCGGCATGGGTAGATACCTTTTTGCCTGCTCTTAATGCCATTGTTTTTAATAACTGCTCAGCATACAGATTAATGCTCTCTTTATTAAGCCAGTAAACTACCTGGCTCAGGTTAGGCGAGTAAAGCACCGTTAGCGTGTTAGCTATAGCCGGCATTGGGCTGCCTTTTGCATTCAAGGTAATCAACGATTCCGGTTCTTGGCTTACGGCGATGCCTAAACGCTTCAAAGTGTCGGTTAAACGAAAGGCGGCATCATATGCTGGGTCGGGCAGGGCCACGCTGATACTTTTCTTGGCCTTATCAATGGCATAAGCTCCCCGTATGTACATGGATTTGTTGCCGACAGGCAGATAGGCATATGAATGGTCGCCAGAGCCGGCAGCCGATGTGGTTACTTCGCTTGTGAAGTTAAAGTAAGGCATGGCCGGCACAGTGCGCAGTATTTTTACCGGACTACCAACACTGCCGGTCTCGTATTTAATGTCAAAAATGTTTTCGCGCCAGCAAAGGGCAGAAGCACCGGCACCGTAATAATTGCCCAAGTCCTGCCATATCCATCCATCAGGAATCGCCTGGGTGTCAAACAGAGAATCATCACCAATAACGTGTCCGTTAATTTGTTTAATGCCTGCCTGCTTTAAGGCAGTTATCATTTGGTTAAGAACGTAGCTCTCCTTAGTGTTTGCCCAGCGCCAACTGCCCAAGGTAGGGTCGCCGCCGCCTTTAATGATGACATCACCAGTGAGTACGCCATTCGCGTCTATCGTGCCTATATATCCAAACTGCGTTTGAAACTTAAAATCGGCCCCTAATAAATTAAAGGCAGTAATAGAAGTGAGCGTTTTTAAGGTAGATGCCGGCGCAAGGCCCACATCCGGGTTTGAAGCAAAAACGGCTTCGCCGGTGACGGCATCCAGTACCGTTAGTGATACCGTAGCATACCGGCACTGGCTGTCTTGCTGCAGCCGGCTCATGGCCGTTTGCAGGTTTTGCTTAAGCGTTTGTGCATGGGCAGCTACGCTGCCTAAAAGCAAGCCGGCCCATAACGTGTTTTTAATGATGTGTGTCCGGATGTTATAAAGCTGTGTTCTGTTCAAAGCAAAATCTAAATACTGTATTATACTTTCCAAATATTGCTTTAGCTACACAGCTGACTCGTAAGGAGGATCCTCACGTTTGACGTTGCGTTGCGAAATATAATAGATGGGTATACCGATAAGCACAATAATCAAGCCGGGCCAAGTGTATTGAGGTTTGTATATAATTAAAAGCGTACAAAACGTTAGCCCCATAAGTACATAAATAGCTGGCAAAACAGGGTAGCCAAAAGCTTTGTAAGGGCGCTCTGCCTCAGGGCGTTTAACACGCAAAATATAGATGCCAATAATCGTTAACACATAAAAAATCACGACCACAAAAGAGATCATATCTAGTAAATCGCCATATTTTCCGCTTAAGCACAGGATGCTGGCTACCAAACACTGTATCCATAAGCCAAACTCGGGTACAGCATTTTCGTTTAAGGTACCAGTACGTTTAAAAAACACGCCGTCTTTGGCCATGGTGTAGTAAACCCGGGCTCCGGCCAAAATGAGGCCGTTGTTGCAGCCAAAGGTTGATATCATAATCATCACGGCAATAACCAGCGTACCCCCGTTGCCGAAAATAACGTGCGAGGCTGCTACGGCTACACGGTCTTTTTCGGCAGTGGCAATGTCCTGTAGGGGTAATACGCCCAGATACATAAAGTTGGCCGCTACGTAAATGATGGTTACAATCATTGTCCCTAAAAATAAACTTAGCCCAATGTTGCGTTGCGGGTTTTTCATTTCGCCGGCAATAAAGGTTACGTTATTCCAGGAGTCGCTGCTAAAAATGGAGCCAACCATTGATGCTGCAATGGCACCTAATGCAGCCGCTATGGTATAAGAGCTCACACTGCCAGTGTTACTCAGCTTGTGCATGTCCCAGGCGTTGGTCCAGTTGGCATTCCACACATCGCCTTTTAGCGCCAAAAAGCCAAATGCAATCAGCCCGAACAAACTTAATAGCTTGGTTAGGGTAAGGGTAGTTTGTATAAGTTTACCGCCTTTTACACCGTGGGTATTAATGTAGGTAAGTAAAATGATAATAACGATAGAAACCAGCTGGGCAGCACTCAGGTTAAAAGTAAAGCTACTGGTAACCGGCACGCTGAGTAAAATATTTTCTTCGCTAACCGCTGGTATAAGATAAGCTGTAAACTTAGAAAAAGCAACACCCACGGCGGCAATAGTACCGGTTTGTATCACCGCAAAAAAGCTCCAGCCGTATAAAAAGGCGATGAGTTTATTGTATGCTTCTTTAAGGTAAACATACTGGCCGCCTGCTTTGGGAAACATGGCGCTTAGCTCGCCGTAGCTTACGGCCGCTGTTAATGTCATAAAACCGGTAATTAACCACACCGCTATTAACCAGCCGGCCGAACCTACGTTGCGAATAATGTCGGCACTGACAATGAAAATACCCGAGCCTATCATAGAGCCTGCTACCAGCATAGTGCCATCTAACAAACCCAGTTCGTGCTTTAATTTTGGTTGAGGTGTAGTTGGTTCCATCAATAGTTACAGGTTTAAAGTCCTAAACTATTTAAAAAAATTAACAGTGTATAAGGTTGTTGAGTAAAATAGTTGTGGTCTATATTTCAAAATGTGCGAAACAGGACGTATTATGATATGAACATCAATAAAATGCTTCCTTAACGACCCTATAAACAGCAAATGGCTTACTTTTTAGGTAAGCCATTTGCTGTTTATAATTCATTTGAGACTTATTCGGTCTTCATTTCTTCCTTAGCTTCCTGATTGTACTCATAATCGCCACCCAACAGGTAACCCCATGGCCTCAAGTCGTTAATATTGTCGAATATAATTTTAAATATCGCTATTACTGGGATAGACAGGAACATACCCGACAAGCCCCAAAGCATCTCGCCTAAAATAATACCTAAAAAAGTTATTAAAGCGTTGAGTCTTACTTTAGAGCCTACCACCATAGGTAAGATAAAATTAGAATCAACAAGGTGCAGTACTACAACCACCACAGCTACAATCAAAGCTTTGCTGATAGCCCCGGTGGCAAAAGTGATCAGTGTGCTCAAAAGCAATGCAGAAAAAATACCTACATAAGGTATGATGTTGAAAAGCCCGGTAATAATACCTAACAGTATAGCATACTTAACACCAATTATCCAAAAGGCAATACAAGCCAAACCCGCTACTATAGCCATTTCGAGTATAAGGCCTAAAATATATTTACGTAAAATGCTCTGGATGCTTTCAACCACATTATGTACCACCGGGGTTGACTCTTCATCAAACACATGCAGTATAAACCTGAAAAGCAATCTGCGGTAAAACAAAATCAGGAAGGTGAAGATGAGTATGAAAACATAAAAGAGCAGCAATGAGGATACTGCGCCAAATGTGGTGCCTAAAACGCTGGTACCCGAAGCTACAATTTTATCGGTAGTGTCGTTCACATACACCATTTGTTTCTCGGCGTTGATGTGAAAGGTCTTCTGGATCCACATCTGCAGGTCAACAGACGACTTTTCTACCTGTTCTTTGAGCAAGGGCCAGTCTTTAGCCAAATTAGAAATTTGTGTACCTACCAGATAAATGATGCCACCTACAAAGGAGATAAGAAAAAATATAGAAAGAAAAGCAGCCATACTGCGCGGCATTTTAAGTTTGCGCTCAAAAAAGTTGCATAGAGGTAGCAATAGTATAGCGAACAGGAAGCCGAAAATAAGCGGATCGAGTATTTCTTTACCTAAGTGGATAAGAAAGCCGAGCGACATAATACCAATAAGCACTAAGGCTAATTTGGCGTAAAAGGGTAGCGGAGTAGTTTTAATAATCATAAGCTAAGCAGTAGGCAACATAAATTCACCTACTTAACACCCTTTAATATAATTAGTTTGTTACTGATTGTGAGGCCTTACAACTTCGAGGTAATAAGTTCGAGTACCTGTTTAATGCAGTTGTCTATAACTATTTGCGGTTGTTTGCTAAACTGATGCGTTGCCCGATTGGCTAATATGGCATTAAAGGAAATAGCCTGATGGCCCAATGAGCGTGACAAACCGTAAATACCTGCGGTTTCCATCTCAAGATTGGTAATGCGCTGGTGCTGATGACCGAACTGCTGAACAATTTGCATGAGTTGCGGTGTGGCGCTTGCTGCCCTAACCTGCCTGCCCTGCGGCGCATAAAAACCGGGTGCGGTGATGGTAATGCCCTGTTCAAAATCACCAGCCAATGAGCCAAGCAAGGTTTTTCCGGCCAATGCGATGTATGGTTGCAGGGCATAATTGTAGGGCAGGGCGTTCTTGAAGTTTTCCAGTAGTTTTTGCTCATCTGTAGTAACCTCGTGTTCATAATATTGCATCAGCGGGTCAAGCCCAAACGCCGCGGCACTAACTAACACAGTATCTATATCAATATCGGCTTGCACCGCACCCGATGTACCTACGCGAATAATATTAAGGCTATGCAGTTGCTGATTGACCATGCGTGTACTAAAGTCGATATTTACCAGCGCATCTAATTCATTTAGCACAATGTCAATATTATCTGTACCAATGCCTGTTGATATCACCGTAATTCGCCTTTGGCCAATGTAACCGGTATGGGTTATAAACTCGCGTTTGCCTTTTACCAATTCAATGCGGTCAAAATGCTTACTTACTTCGGCTACCCGGTCCTGGTCGCCCACAGTAATTATGGTATCGGCAACATCGCCGGGTAACAAATTAAGGTGGTATATGCTGCCGTCAGCATTTAAGATTAAGTCCGTTTCTGATATCGTATTCATTGCAGCAAAAGATATATGATTATATGGAACTAAAACTTACACGTAGTTGCCTTTTTTGAACAGCATCCACTATGTACATCTTTCTTTAAACAATTACAAAAATGATAATGTTAGCCATAGTATAAACTTAAATGATTTATTTATGGCCAAGTACTCAGCTAAAGCACAGGAAAAGGTTGGCGAAACCATGCATGAAATGAAAGAAGGTAAGCTTAAAAGTGGCAAAAGTGATAGAAAAGTAACTAATCCTAAGCAGGCTATCGCCATTGGCCTGTCAGAAGCGCGTAAAGAAGGAGCCAAGGTGCCTAAAAAGTCTTCGTCAAAATAATGGTGTGCTCATGGGGCATGTCCTATAAACACAAAAGCCTGAGCTTATCGCTCAGGCTTTTGTGTTTATCTTGAAATTTGCTTACTTTACTTTAAAAGCAACCATCTTGTCGCCCCAGGCAAAGCTGATCAGGCCCGACGGATCGATTTTAAATTTAAGTTGTTCTACAAACTCAGGCGATTTTTTGGTTTTAACAGTTACACGCAAAACATCTTCCTCCTGTTTGTAAACTGTTCCCCAGTTTTTCAATCCATTGCTAAAAATTATTACCCAATCGTTTTCCCCTGGTATAGTGTATAAGGCATATTTACCCGCTTTTAAAGGTTTGCCTTCTACCTTTACGTCTTTGCTAAAAGTAATACCGGTTACCTCATTAGCGCCGGTGCGCCACCATTTGCCGTAAGGGGCAATGTCGGTGCCAATGGTACGTCCTTTAACCGACGGCTGGCTATAAGCAATCTCAACGTCAACGCCGCTTTTTAAAGTGGCTTTAACCGTGTCTGCCGGACTTGGCCTTGGCTTTTTAGGTTGTTGCGCTGATGCTGTAAATGCTGTTAAGATGAATCCTGTAATAAACAGGTAACTCAAAAATTTTTTCATGGTTTTGTTGTATCTATAGATGGTTAAATGTACTATTTATCTGATGCTTTTGTGGTAAAGCTGTCTATTATTTTCATTAAAGTAACGGCTTCATCAATGGTACATGGGTTGGGCTCCAAGCCGCGTAAGTAACCTACTACGCTGTTAATCATAGGATGCTGTATATTTTCGGGGTGCACAAAGTCAATGGTCTGGTGGGTATGTCCATTCCAGAAGTTAATGGTATTACCAAAAACCGAAAAGCTGATTTTTCCTTCCGTACCAATAATTTCACAAAGATCTGTATTCTCCGTTTCGGCTACGTTAAAGCTCCAGGAACCATTAAATACTACTTTGTTTTCGAATAAGATACTACCCGTCACATGGTCGTCAGCCTCATTAAGCCCTTCCTGGTTTAAAGCAAATCCCTGGTAGGTTAATGGTTTGCCAAAAAAGTAAAGCATCAGGTCTAACTGGTGCGGTGCCAGGTCATGAAAATAGCCGCCACCTGATATATCGGGCTGCGTGCGCCAGTTAGGTGCATTTTTAGTGACCAGTGCCGGTTTACGGCTTTGCCAAAGGCGCATTTGTACAGTACGTACCTTGCCAATTACGTTTTGCTGCAATAGTTCTTTTACCTTTAAAAACATAGGCAACCGGCGGCGATAATGTGCTACTACCAACCTTCCATTGTATTGCTGAACGGCATCGGCTATTTGCTGTGCTTGTTCGGCATTAACAGTTACCGGCTTTTCTACATAAACCGGCAGCCCTTTTTGTAAAGCCGCTATGGCGTATTCCAGGTGCGATGATGGTGGGGTGGCGATGTAAATGGCATTCACTTCGCCATCATTCAATAAATCGGCTGCATCACTGTACCATTTACCAATATTATGGCGATGGGCGTAGTCAGCAGCTTTTTCGGCATCACGGCGCATAACCGCTGCCACTTTGCTTCCGGGTACTTTGTTAAAAGCAGGTCCGCTTTTTTTTTCGGTTACATCACCGCAGCCAATAATACCCCAGTTAAAGTTTTCCATCAGGGTTGGTTTTGTAAAATTGTTTCGATTTGAGTTAACTCCTCAGCGCTAAAACTGGTATTCTCCAGGCATTGCAGCGAGTCGGCCAACTGTTCGGGCTTGCTGGCACCAATCAGTACCGAGGTAACGCGCGGGTCTTTCATCAACCAGGCCAATGCCATTTGCGCTAAGGTTTGGTTACGCTGTACGGCTAACTCATTCAGCTGCTTTACCTGCGCAATGCTTTGTTCTGTTATTTGCCCGGTTTGCAAGTGCCCGGTTGTTTTGGCAGCCCTCGAATCTTGCGGAATACCGTTAAGGTATTTATTGGTAAGCAGTCCTTGCGCCAGCGGCGAAAACGGTATACAACCCACGCCTTCCTGTTCCAGTACATCCAGCAACCCGCCCTCTACCCAACGTTCAAACATCGAGTACTTAGGTTGATGGATTAAACATGGTGTACCCAGCTCTTTCAAGATTGTAAAGGCTTTTTTAGCGTCGTCTGCTCTGTAATTAGATATGCCTACATATAAAGCTTTACCCTGGCGTACCAGCAAATCAAGTGCGCCCATAGTTTCCTCAAGGGGTGTATCGGGGTCTGGACGGTGATGATAAAAAATATCGACATAGTCTAAAGCCATCCTCTTCAGGCTTTGGTTTAAGCTGGCTACCAGGTATTTTTTTGATCCCCAGTTACCATAAGGGCCAGGCCACATATCATATCCGGCTTTGCTCGAAATAATCAGTTCATCGCGATAAGCCGAAAAATCTTTTTTTAGCAGCCGACCAAAGTTCTCTTCGGCCGAACCATAAGGCGGACCATAATTATTGGCTAAGTCGAAATGCGTAATGCCGCTATCAAACGCCAGGTGCAGTATTTTCCGGTAATTTTCAAAAACATCAACACCGCCGAAATTATGCCATAAGCCCAATGAAATGGCCGGCAGTAAAATGCCGCTTTTACCGCAACGGCGGTAAGGCATGTTTTGGTAACGGGTTGACGATGGTAGGTAAGTCATTCAGGTAATTAGTTTAGCAGTGTAATGATACAGATAAAAGTATAATGTGCTACCGCAAATTACACAATTTCGGCCACTACAAAAGTACTTCCACCGGCAAACACCAAGTCGGTAGGGCCAGCCTGGTGCTGCGCTGCTTTCAAAGCCAAGGGTACCGAAGCATATACTTCGCCTTGCAAACCAAATGCCTGGGCTTGCTGCTGCAGATCATCTGCATCTAAACCTCGGGGCAAATCGGGCTTGCTGAAATAATAAGTGGTATCAGCTTTAGGCAGCAGGCTTAATACCTTGCTGATGTCTTTATCGTTTACCATACCTAAAACAAAATGCAGGTGCTGGTAGGGTATGGCGGCAATGTTTTTCAACACTTCTTGTATGCCATCGGGGTTGTGCCCGGTATCGCAAATGGTAAGCGGACTAATGCTGAGCGTTTGCCAGCGGCCTTGCAACCCTGTTAAAGATTTAACTTGTTTTAGGGCGGTGATGATGTGCTCATCATTAATAGTCCAGCCCTGGCTACGCAAGACATCTATTGCCGACAACACCGTTTTAATGTTTTTAAGCTGATAGGTACCGGTAAGGTCTAACCGGAACTGATACTTAGTAACGGTTGTATTTTCTGGTTTAGAGCGTACTGTAACATCCAGTAAGGATTGTTGACCGGTGCTATCTTTAGCTTGTTGCACCAACGGAACTACATCCCATTGGTCGGATGCAAACATAATGGGAGCCTCGTTTTCGGCAGCTGTTTTAGTGAAAACATCGGCTACCTCAGGCTGACGTTCGCCGATGATAACCGGGATACCCGGTTTGATGATCCCTGCCTTTTCGCCGGCAATGAGGGGTAGGGTGTTGCCCAGCATATTCATGTGGTCCCAGCCAATGTTAGTAATTACCGAAAAGAGCGGGGTAATGATGTTGGTAGAATCGAGTCGGCCGCCTAAACCTACCTCAATAACGGCAATATCTACCTGGTGCCGGGCAAAGGCATCAAATGCCAGTGCAACCGTCATCTCAAAAAAAGAAGGTTCAATGGTTTCAAAGTCCGACTGATGCTGTGCTACAAAATCGACTACCTCTTGCTCGCTAATCATCTCGCCGTTGATACGAATGCGTTCGCGGAAATCTTTCAGATGCGGTGATGTATATAAGCCGGTTTTATAACCCGCAGTTTGCAACACTGCTGCCAGCATGTGCGAGGTGGAGCCTTTTCCATTTGTACCGCCTATATGTATGCTCTTAAATTTATGTTGCGGATTATCCAGTTTGGCACACAGAGCTACAGTGTTGGTTAAATCTTTTTTAAATGCGGAAGCGCCAACCCGCGTAAACATGGGTAGCTGGTCATAGAGGTAGGAAAGGGTTTCCCGGTAGTTCATAGTGATGATAGTGATAGTAGCGGTGCCAAAGCAATCAACTTAAAACAGGAAAATAAATAGAGGAATGTAATACTTTACAGTAGGTAGACTCGACGCTATTGTACTCTAAATACAAACACCACCGTACCCTGCTGTGTGTCCGGAGCAGAATCGAGCGAGTTTAGACGGGCACGTTTAACGGCTTCTTCGCATTTGTCAATCAAATCCTGGTCGGAAATCGTGGTGCCGCGGGCACCGCCACGTGCATAAATAACGTTGCCATCTTTGTCTACCCGAATGTCTACCACTACTTTACCAGTGCGGCGACTGTCATCGCTGACCGATGGTTTACTCAGAAAGTTTCGTTGCGGCATACCAGTTAAATTACCGCCGTTGCCCGAACCGGTACCATTGTAGTTGTTGGTTAATGTTGTCCCTGTAGTCTTGCCTTGGTTGCCTGGCGTGTTACCAGTACCGTCACCTTCGCCGGTGCCGTTGTTGGTTTTACCTTTGTATAAAGCGTTTTGATTAATGGTAGGCTTAGCCGGCTCTTTTGTAGGCTTTTGCTGTGCAGTTACCGACTGTGTTGGTTTTTTAGTTGTGTTAATTTCGGGCGCGTCTTCGGTATTTTGCGTAACTACTTCTTTACTGGTATTTTCGGTAGGGGTTACTTTTTCGGTAGGGGGCTCAGGTGTTACCTTGTCGGGCTTGGTTTTGTTAGCCTGCTCTGCTACCGATGGTTCTTCAGTGCTCATATAGTCATCGCCCATACCTTCGTCTACCGTACCATAATTAACCAGGATGCCGCCGGTGCCATCCTCCTCTTTAGGAGGCTGATGAAAAACAATAAAATAACTCAAGCCAATCAGCAGGGCCAATATAATACCGGTTGCTAAAAATGCTTTAGGATAGTTATTTTCCTGCTGACGATAATCCATCTTTATCTATTACTTAGGCTCAGTAGCCAGTACCAGTTTAATGTTTAGTTTTTGTGCAATGTCCATTACCTGCACTACGTCCTGTATTGCAACGGTGCGGTCAACGTGTAGTACGATAGTCAGTTCGCTGGCAATATTTTTATAGCTTGCCAGGGTGGCTTGCAGGGCATCAACAGGTACTTCTTTCTTTTCGACGTAATAGCGCAAATCTTGCGTTACTGAAACAGTAATCGTTTTTTTTGATACCGCCTGTCCTGATGATGACTTAGGCAGCATCAGTTTAATTACGTTAGGATTGGTTACTGTTGATGCAATCAAAAAGAACAGCAGCAAAAAGAACATAATATCATTCATGGCCGAGGTATGTACCTCGGCTGATGCACGGCTATGTTTTTTTCTTAAATTCATTTGCTCGGTTCTTCTAACAAGTCAATAAACTCAACAGCATCGGTTTCCAGCTTTAAAATTACCCTTTCTACCATCATGTTCAGGATGTGGTAACATACGTATGCCACAATACCCACAAACAAACCGGCAGCCGAGGTTACCATCTTTACATATAAACCTCCCGATATAACGCCCATGCTGATGTTATCAGTCTTGGAGATATCATAAAAAATCTTAATTACACCGGCAATGGTACCCAAAAAGCCAAACATTGGTGCAATACCAGCAACTATACCAATGATGCCTATGTTTTTCTCGAGCTTGGCTACTTCAATTTTGCCTACGTTTTCGATAGCGCCTTCAATATCTTTGATAGGTCGGCCAATGCGCAGCAACCCTTTTTGCAACATGCGGCCCAATGGCGAATTACTGTTACGGGCAACGGCAAGGGCTGAATCCAGTTTTCCGGCAGTAATGCTGCTGCGAATCTGGCTCATTAAATTCGACTCGTCTTTAGCAGCCTTGCGGATAGTAAAAAAGCGCTCAAAAAATATTACCAGTCCTAAAACGGCCAGTATACCAATAGGTACCATTACCCAACCACCTTTAATTAAAAGGTCGCCAAAACGTAAATCATCAGCCGGAGCTGCGGTTTGCTGTGCGGCACGGTTTAAAGTATCAACCACATTTCGAGCAGTATCTGTTACCTGCTGTATCATTAGCATCATTTCTTATTTTTTTCTTACAGTTTCAACATACAGGTTTTCGGCTCTGAGATTTTTCGATTTCACGAGCCTGTCTTTTTCGGCCTGGGTATCGCCATAGGTCTCAAAAAAGCCTAAACCTACTTTTACATATTTACTTGGGCCGTTATTTACAATGCCGGCATTAATTCCTTTGGCTTTGTAACGGTCAATCATTCGTTTAGCTTCCTCAACCGAGTAGAAGGCGCCGCTCATAAGGATGTATTTGTAATTTTTAGCATTTACCAGTTCCAGTCCTGATACGGCTGCGGCAGTGGTGTCTTTAGTAACCTTAGCTGTTTGTTGAACAGGCTTGGAGGTTACCACCGTGTCCCGTGCTTGAGGAACTGTGCTGGCGACTGTGTCTGGTTGGGTAACTGCCGGTTTGGTTTGTATCGGCTGAGTGGCAGTGGGCTTTTCGCTGGCCACTGTATCCGGCGATTCTACCGCTGTAGGCACTATTTTGTGGCTGTCGCTTTCCATCTGCTGGTACAAGAACCAGCCACCAACAATAACTACTACGCCGGCTACTAAACCTATAAACCAAGGGCGGGTAAACATTGAAGGTTCCGGAGCAGGCACTGGCTTCACCCGGCGGGTCACCGGTTCTGCTTGCACTACCGGAGCAGGCACTTCTTCAACTGGGTGAGTTGCGGCTGCAATTATCGGTACCGCAGGCTGTGCTACCTCAGTTGGTGCAATGGGTAATTGTTCTGGTTGTACCGGCTCAAAAGGCATCACAATGCTTTCGGCAACGTTATGCTCATCGGCTTCGGTACGTGCAGTAGTTTCTGGCAGCAACATCACTTCTGCTGGTTCCGAAGTTTCTTCAACTACCGGTACTTCGGCCGGAGTTTCCGTATACTCTACAACTTCGACCGGTTGCTCAGGCTGAGCCTTTAAATCAACGGGGGCAAAGCCAAAAGGGGCAGTGCCCGATACAGCTGCTAAAATAGGTTTAAAATGAAGCGCTTTATTTTTTTTAACCAGCGTACCCATTTTGCCCAGCATCACCTCGTTCACTTCTGCTTGTTGCAGTAAATTAAACAGGTAGCGGTCCATAAAGTATCTGGCAGAAGCTGCAGAAACCTGGCTGCGGCTGATGACATATTGCAACAGCGAGTCATCGTTGCTTTTGGGCTGATACTCAAACTCAGTTTCGAAATGCGGCGGATATAATCTGCCTTCTTCGGCGTTATAGTAGCCCCTCATTTTCACCTGCCTGAATATCCCAATTTGCGGAATATTCACCATGCCTTGCCGGTGAAGGAGTTCACTAATATAAACCGATAAATCCATTTTTTATTAAGCCCGGGTTTGTTTTAAATTAGAGTACAGCAAATATAATTAAAAAGTAAAGCCTACGCCGCCAAATATATTAAATCCGTAGTTGGGGTAATACATGTAGGTCTGGTAGTTGCTGTTCAGGATGTTGTTAGCTTGCACAAATACCGAAATCTGTTTGGTGGCTTTGTAACTTACACCGCCGTTAAGATCGGCAAACGATTTAAGCGTTACTATTTGGCTGTTGCCAACAACATCTTTGGTGCTGCCACGGAACAACAATGAGCCGTTTACATCAACCTTATTAGTAATGTGCAGGGTAGTACCCGCCGTAAGTTTAAATTTAGGCAGGTTCCAGGCCTGGGCTTGGGTGTTTAACTTGTAGTCGCGAAACTCTACCCGGCCAAAAATATCTACATTATCTGATGCCTTATAGTCCAAATCGCCGTTAAAACCGGTTACTCGCGATCTGCCGGTATCATAAATAACGGCAAAACGGTTATTGCCTGCTGGTATTGCCTGTGGCGTGGCAACTTGTTGTACATTGCTCACAAACAAAGGCAAATCGGATATGCTGTTGCGGAAGATAGCTGCTTTAAAGCCTAAACCGGCAACGATGCGCCCTTTTAAACCGATGGTAACGTCCAGCTTATCCACCGAATTTTTAATGCCGATGTTTTGGCCAAGATAAGGGTTAAGCTCCGAAAGGTAACGTAACGAGGTACGGTTGATATCGCCTTTAGCTTCGGCAAATAAACGCACGTAATCCGGAATTACCTGGTATTCGAGCTTAACGGCAGGGAAAATCGAAAAGCGCTGCGAAAAGCCAAACTCTTTAACAATGTTTACCCCGGCATCAATTTTATAGTTATCACCCTGAAATTTCAAATAAGGGTTTAAGCGTAAAAAGCTATTGTTTAATGCATAATTGACATCCTTTTGTGATGCAATATCCATCGAAGCACTCAAGCCTGCATAAAACTGATTGATGGTTTGGTTAACATAGCCGGTTAATACAACATTGTTTTCTTTTGCACTAAATGCATTGTTAAACATATAGCCATTGAGCTTAACTGCATACGTAAACGCCCGGTCACTATCTTGGTAGTTTCGTGCCAGTTCGCCTTCGCCGCTCAGCGTGTTAAAATGCTGTTTGGTAGGATCGATAGGGGCATTTACCAGCGTATTATCATACCCGTAAAAATAATTATCGCGACGCAGATAATTGATACGTCCGGTTAGTGTGTTTTTTTCGGTGATGCTTTTGCCAAATACGCCAATCTCACTGCGGCTTTCATTCTGTTTAGGCAGAGCACTGCCTTGCTGACCAAAGTGCTTTAAATAGGCGCCTAATTGCAAAGCCTCATCTGCACCGTTGTTAAAATAGGCTTCGCCAAAAGTAGTTTTTAAGCTACCCAAGCCGGCCCGTACAAAGTTATTGGCCATGATAGAGTCGCGCTCGGCAGGCATTTTTATCGCCTCTAATTGGCGTATCTGCGAGTTTTGCTCCAGTCGCTTATCTAACAATGCGTTGTAACTCAAAGGTGCTTTATAAGGCTGCGTATCGTCGAGGTTGGGGTTGCGGCGTATTTTAACCGCATCGGCCAGTACCGGTTTATAAACGGTGGTTACTACAATTTCTTCAGACAAGCTGCCGCCGGGGTTCGTGTTGTTATTAGCTGATGACTGCCCACCTTTTTTAGTGGTATCCTGTTTTGCCTTTGCTGCTGCAGCCTCACCTAATTTAGTGGCTGCAGGCTTGTTCTTTACTGTAGTAGTTTTGGCAGGCTTGGTCGTTTTTTTTGCAGGTTGCTTTACCTGGGCATCAACAACAGGTGCAATACCAAATGACAGTGCGCAAAAAGATAATATATAGGTTAACTTGTTAATCATGACTTCTGGAAATACTAATTAATCCTGTTTGTTACTTTCGGTACCAATGTTGGTATCGCCTGTGGCATTCAGTTTTTCGAGCTTGGCTTTAGCAGTAGGTACAATATCATCATTGCCTTTATACCCGTCTATAATACTTTGCAGGGTTGCTTTGGCCTGGTAGGCATTTTTTAAGCCTACATAATTGTCGGCCATTAAAATCAGCGCTTTGGCTACCCAGTAATCATACCTGTCCAGCTTTGTAGTAAGCTCGGTGGCTGTGTTTAACGACGCTTTATAATTCCGCTTTTTGTACTCAATTTCAGCAACGTTATATTTTGCTTCGGCAGCAGAAACAGTTTTAGTATTGGCAACGGTATAATTGAATTCTTTTACCGCTGCAGTGGTATCGCCTTTTTCTAAGTAAGCTTTACCCGCAAAAAGGCCTGTTTTAAATTTATCTTCTTCTGATGATTTTTCGTTATCGCGAACCAGTTGAGTGTAGTGCAGTACATCGTCAGACATTTCCATTTGCGCATAACACAAAAGAAGGTTGTTAATGGCAAAATTGTAGTCGGCTTTGTACTCCGAGTTGGTTTCCAAGCGTTTCAAGAACACCACGGCCTCATTATATTTTTGTTGAGCCATGTACAATTTGGCCATGCTAATAAGCGATTTCTCAGTATAAGCGCTGGTCCAGTCATTAAGGATAACATTGTAATCGGCAACAGCCTCGTTAGGGCGGTTTAGGTTGACTAAGCTCTGAGCCCTTATAAAGCGCATTTGCTTATCATAAATAGGGCGTTTGGCTTTATCATAATAAGCGCCAACGGCAGCTACCGTTCCGGCCCAGTCACCTTTTAGGTATAGGTTATTAGCTGCGGTAGCCATAATGCTTTCCTGCTCGGCTTCGCTATAATTGCCAATAGGAGTGGTTGATGCATAACTAATAAAGGTTTGTGCATCGCCCTTGTCTGTGTAAATTTTTTCAATCTGCTTCAGCGCTTGTTTGGCTTCGTCAGACGATGGATAGGTTTGAACTACTTTTTTGAAAGACTCAACAGCCTGGTCGTCCTGGTTATTGTTATAGTCAATCAGACCCATAGTTACCAATGCCCGTGGGATATAGCTGCTACGCGGGTACTTTTGTATCAGGTTCTGTAAGTCGCTTTTGGCCTTGTCGCCTTCATTCTTTAAAAAGTAAGTGTAGGCAATCTCAAATGCGGCATCATCGGCAAAATCAGAATTCGGATATCGCGTAAGCACATCGTTCATGGTGCTGATTTTTGCATCAGGTGCTGATTGCAAGCCCTGAATCATACCACGCTGAAACAAGGCGTAGTCCTGGCTTTTACTGCCACTGGC
Organism: Mucilaginibacter sp. CSA2-8R; assembly: GCF_038806765.1. Classification (NCBI taxonomy): domain Bacteria; kingdom Pseudomonadati; phylum Bacteroidota; class Sphingobacteriia; order Sphingobacteriales; family Sphingobacteriaceae; genus Mucilaginibacter; species Mucilaginibacter sp. CSA2-8R. The sequence goes on from NZ_CP152389.1 coordinate 1,466,887, forward strand.
ACGCAACTTATCATAATAAGACAAGGCGGCACTATAATTTTTAAGCACAAAGTAGCTGTCAGCCAATCGCGCAATGGCATCATTCTCGGTATTACGATCAGCAGGGCGGGTAGCCAGAAAGCGTTCAAAGTAAGTAGCCGCTTTGCTATACTGCTCCGCGCCAAAGGCTGCATACCCCAGGCCATAAAAGGCGAAGTTGTATACTCCAGATTGTTTAGCCTCCGGGTTATCCAAAAATGCCTCAAATTGCTCTACCGACTCACCGTATTTACGCACTTCGTACATGGCCTCGGCTAACCAGTAAGTGGTTAGTGCTACAATCTTTTCATCGCGCGGGTGTTTTAGTGAGCGCAAAAAGATTCCGATGGCATTTTCGAAGGCGCGTTCGTTGTAAAACTCCAGACCACGGTAGTAAGTAACCTTTTGGTAGGCTTCAGCTGCTGTTGGTGTGTTGTTTACAATGGGTTCTAAAATTTCTACCGCTTCTTTGTAGTTTTTGGTATTCAGCAAGGTTTCGCCTAACAGGGTTTTAACCTCATCAGTACGTTTAGAGCGTGGGTAGTTACGCAGGTATAAACGGGTAGCTTCTAAAGCCTGGTTGTTAAAACTGAGCTCGTAAGATAATTTAGCATACTCGTACAATGCATCTTCCTGCAGTTGTTTGTCAAAATCGAGCTTTGACGCTACCTGGAATGCTGTACGTGCACCTTGTTTGTTATTTTGCTTTAAAAAGATGATACCGAGCGTATAGTTACCATTTTGACTGTATACATCATTTTTGTTAACCAGCTTTTCAAGTTCGATAGCAGCCTTTTTGTCGTTACCGGTTTTGTAGTAGGCATAACCAATCTGGTAATCATCCTGGGTGCTTTGGGTGCGGCCTAAGTCGCCCGATTGGAAACGGCTGTAATATTTCACCGCGTTAGCATAATCGGACTTGGCAAAGTAAGATGCCCCAACAATGCGCAGCATTTCGGTTTCGTTTTGCTGTTTGGTGGTGTTTAAGATAGGGATAGCGTAATTGATAACATCGTCATAACGCTTATCTAAAAAATAAACAGCAGTAATATAATATGGGTAACTGTTTTCGTACTTTTTAGAATTTTTAAGTTTTTCAAAGTTTACCAAGGCTACATGGTAATCCTTATTTAAGTATGCAATGTAGGCAAAATAGTAAGTGGCATCTTCGCTGTAAGGCGATTGTTTGTCTTTTACTTCGCTAAATAATTCTTGTGCTTGTTTATAGTCGTTAATTTCAAAGTAGGCATAGCCCTTACGGAATTTATATTCTGTCAGTTCTTTTCCGTTAAGTTGGTTATCGCTGATTTTATTGAACCAGATTAAAGCGTCGTTATATTTTTGCTTTTTAGAATACGATTTGCCGATTTGAAAATAGGCTAGCTTGGCCAGTGGGTTTTCGGGATGTTCTTTAATAAAATGCAAAAACAGGCTTATTGCATCATCGTTGCCAAGCTCCAGGGCGCATAATGCCTGGTAGTATTTAGCATTTTCTTTCAATAATGACACCTCAGACTCAAACTGCGATTGATTGTCTGTCTTTAAACGTGATTGCTCAATAAGTCGGTATTGTTCGGCGGCGGCCACATACTGGCCGTTGTTTAACAGTGTAGCGGCAGTGTGGTAAGTGCGGTATAGCTGAAATGATGGATTTTGCTGAGCACTTACACTTAAGGTGCTTAACAACAAAGCACTTACAGCAATGGGTTTGAGTTTAATCATAGAAACTGTTAACAAAAAGCAAGATGCAAAAATGCAATCTGGTTGATATTTTCACAAACCGGATTGCACATTTTTAACGAAAGTAACTATTAGATGGTATATGTTGGTAAACTTTGTATAACAATCGGTTTACCCTCAGCCATTTAATTTTTGCGAAGAAAATTTTGCAACTGTTTTATGTTTACAGCTTTAGGCGGCTAACTGTCGCTGTATTTTATTAAGTAACATGCTGATGTCGAAAGGCTTAGCTAAAAAATCATCAGGTGCGCATTCTTGCTTCAAAACATCCGAAACATTATGGCTGGCCGAAATCATGATTACAGGAATACTTTGAGTTTTGTTATTCAGCTTTACATTCTTACATAGGTCGCGACCGTCGAGTCCGTTCAGCATAATGTCCATCAGTATAAGATCGGGGTGTTCTTTGTTAATTTTATCGAATAGCTGATGACCATCTGATAAGGTCTCAACCTGGTAACCGGAATCTTCCAATATTAACTGTAAAACTTCTAATATATCTTGATCGTCATCTACCGCTAATATCCTGCTCATGGTATGTTCTGTAACGTGTATGTATTCTTAATGCAATCTGTGTATTAAAAAAGTATTAAAACCGCATTTGAATATCTCTCGGTTTGCAATTAATGCGCCAACACGTATTTAATAGTATCATTTACAACGCAGAACAGGGCATATTAATAAGAATAACATCATAAAAGCTTAGCAGTAGCCAAATGTGTTAGCAAATTATAACTAAAAATGTGGGTATAATATGTAAAGTTAGTTACCAACACAATTTATAAACATTTTACTAACTTGGTAGGAGTGTTATTAACAGTGTTTTGTTTTGGCAACAATTGTAGTGCATCGAAATGTTAAAACGGCTATTATTTTATACACTGAACTGTGTTATTTAAATTATAGAAAAATTTGAGCATATAAGAAAAGTAAAATAGTACAGGCAGTTAATCATAAGTGGGCGATTTTAACTACATAGGCATCACAGGTATACAAAGCATTCCAAATAACTCGTTTGCCCCGAACGAAAACGCAAGTAGTTATTTTCTGATAAAGGCGAATTTACCATCAGGTTCAAGGCGCATAATAGTAGATGGCTTCTTGATGCTCAAATCGTGCTGGTCCTGATTTACCACATAATCTACTCCGTTAATAATTTCATCGCTTACCTGGCTAAAATTTTGCGGCGAGGGCTGCCCGCTGATGTTAGCTGAGGTAGATACCAATGGCTTGCGCAATCGTTGTATCAGTTGCTGGCAAAAGGGATGTGTACTTACACGTACACCCACGCTGCCATCGGCCGCAATAAGGGCAGGGGATATGTTTTTTGCGCCGGGCATTACCAGCGTTAAAGGGTTTTCCGCAAACTCAATCAGGTCGTAAGCAATGGCGGGCACTTCGCGTATGTAGCTTTCGAGCTTGTTTTCGGTATCGAGTAAAATAATCATGCTTTTTTCCTGGGCACGCTGCTTAAGCGCATAAATCTTCTGGATAGCTTCGGTATTGGTCGCATCGCAACCTAAGCCCCATATAGTATCGGTAGGATATAAGATGATACCGCCCTGGTTAATCACCTCCAGTGCATTTTTTACTTCGTCTTTAAGCATAAGATAGCGTTTTTTGATATACCTGTATTAGTTGTGCAGCTAGCTTTTCGTTGTTAAAATTATAACAATATTCAAACCCTTTTAACATCATTTCCTGTCGTAATGCCGGGGTGTTCCAGACCTTATTAATTTTCTTGGCCAAGTCAAGTTCGTCGTCCGGGTCAACATAAAGGCTATGCGGGCCACCGGCTTCCTCCAGGCATGAACCTTTTGCGGCTATGACCGGTACACCCGAATATAGCGCCTCTAATATCGGAATACCAAAACCTTCATAGCGCGACGGATAAACAAATACCGTAGCCATTTGGTAAAAGGCCGGTAATTCCTGAAAAGTTACCTCGCGTAAAAATGTAACGCGGTCGGTGAGTTGGTGCGCTTCCAAGTAGTTTTTTACCTCTTCAAAATATGCTTTGGGTTTGCCAATCACAAACAACTGCTCATTACCACGCGTATGCGGTAATGCTTTAATGAGCAGAAGCAGGTTTTTGCGCTCTTCGATGGTACCTACGCTTAACAGGAAGCGCTTAGGCAGGTTGTATTTTTTTCTTATCAGCGTTTTCTGTGCTTCGCTCTGGTGAAGCTTAAAAGCCGGATCACAGTCTTGGTAAACCACCTCGATTTTAGAGGCGTCAATCTGGAGTAGTTCTATTAAATCTTGCTTGGTTTTTTCGCTTACTGCAATGATCCGGTCGGCTGCTGAACAGGCATATTTTATTTTAGCCTGATAAATCAGGCGGTCAATCCATTTGTAATACTGCGGAAAGCGTAAGAAAATAAGGTCGTGTACGGTTAGCACACTTTTTACACCACTTTTTTTGATACCCAAAGGTAACTCATGACTTAAGCCATGATATATATTAACACCATCATGCTTTAAATTACTAATGATGCCTGTGGTACGCCACCAGGCGCTTGGTGCAAAGCCGGATGGTGGTACCACGCGCGTATTGCGGAGTTGTTGTAAGTATGCTAAGTGCTGGTTGTTTTTAGTATACGGCGTATAAAGTGTATACTGATGCTCGGGGAATTGCGTGGCTAACCCGCTGATAAGCCATCGGCTGTAATTACCTAAGCCGGTATTATTTAAAAAAGCCCGTTTGGCATCAAATCCAATATGCATTGTGGAAGAATTAGTTATTGGATTATTGAGTTACTAGGTTGTTTTTATCGTTAAACACGTAATCATTTCTCGACATACTCATCCTAATAACTCAATAACTTATTAACTATATTCCCATAAAGGAAACTTAACAACTAAGCAGCTTAAACCGCTACGTTATTATCGCGCAACGCGTCGTTTAAAGAGGTTTTTTTATCAGTTGATTCTTTACGTTTGCCGATAATCAGGGCGCAAGGTACCTGATACTCGCCGGCAGGGAATTTTTTAGTATACGAACCCGGAATAACTACCGAACGTGCAGGTACACGCCCTTTGTATTCAACCGGCTTTTCGCCTGTAACGTCGATAATTTTGGTTGATGCTGTTAACACCACATTTGCACCTAATACAGCTTCTCGCTCAACATGTACACCCTCAACTACAATAGCGCGCGAACCTAAAAAGCAGTTGTCTTCGATGATTACCGGCGCTGCCTGTACAGGCTCTAATACGCCGCCAATACCTACACCACCGCTTAAATGGCAATGTTTGCCTACTTGTGCACAAGAGCCTACCGTTGCCCACGTATCAACCATAGTACCCTCGTCTACAAACGCGCCTATGTTTACGTATGATGGCATCATAATTACGCCTTTGGCTAAATGAGCGCCGTAACGGGCAATACCATGAGGAACCACGCGTACACCAGTTTTGCGGTAGTCGGTTTTTAGTTTCATTTTGTCATGAAACACAAAGGGACCTACCTTTATCTCTTCCATTTGCATGATTGGAAAATAAAGGATGACAGCTTTTTTAATCCAGTCGTTTACGTGCCAGCGACCTGCGATTACTTCGGCTACACGCATTTCACCTTTATCTAAACGTTCAATTACCGTTTCAACGGCATTAACGTACTCACTTCCGTTAAGTAGACCCCGGTCTTCCCAGGCATCCTCTATCATTTTTTTTAAAGTAGCGGCCATGCTTAAAATTTTCCCAAATATGAGAATTTTAAAGAAAATGCGACAGACAGATGTAAACTAAGTCTTTTAAACAATAATCTGCCAGTTTATCAAGTAACTAATCCTGCAAATAGCGCGTTATGCAAAGGGGTAATAAACTCAATTGAAAACTATAGCCTCAGTTTTTGCTTTCTTATTTGTTAATTTTGTTCAATTATGCCTGAAAAAGAAAAACTACGTATAGATAAATATCTTTGGGCCATCCGCATATTTAAAACCCGTACTATGGCTTCTGAAGCGTGTAAGGCAGGGCGGGTAAAACTGAACGGCCAAAACATCAAAGCATCACACGAGGTAAAGGTGGGCGAAACCTACAATGTGTCTAAAGGACTTGAGCGTAAAATTATTACAGTGACCGGTTTGCTTGAAAACAGGGTAGATGCTAAAACGGCCGTTAACTTTTATGCTGACTTAACGCCGAATGAGCAAACACCTGGTTTTAAAAGTATGTTTCATGCGCCGGTTTTACGCCGCGACCGGGGTGCTGGCAGGCCAACCAAGCGCGACCGCCGCGAGATAGATGACCTGCAAGATGGTTATTTTGAAAAGAAGAAAGAGGACGAGGAATGAAACCAACTATTAGCATTGAGTACTGCCCAAAATGCGGCTGGATGCTGCGTGCCGCTTACATGGCACAAGAACTGCTGACTACCTTTAGTGAAGATGTGCATGGTGTTTTGCTGCAACCCAGTGAGGTAAGCGGCAGCTATCTTATTAGCATTGATGGAAAAGTAGTCTTTAACCGCATAGATGAAGGCCGTTTCCCGGAAACAAAAGAATTGAAGCAATTAGTACGCGATGTAGTAAACCCCGAAAAGAGTTTGGGGCATTCGGATAAAAAGTAAGATATAATCTGGCGATAGTGATTGCCTAAACGTAAAGAGCCGCGTAATGCATTAACATTTACGCGGCTCTGCTATTTTAATCTTGGCTGGTGTTGCTACCAGATAGAAGGGAATTTTTGAGGGTTGCTGTCGTACATAATTTCGTAAACAGCTTCTATAATATCATCAGCCGAGGGTTTGGTAAAGTAATCACCATCAGAACCGTAGGGCGGACGGTGGTCTTTAGCGCAAAGCGTTTTAGGTGCGGCATCCAGATAACGGTAGCCACCTTGCTTCTCGAGCACATTTTGCAAAATATAGGCAGATGCACCACCCGGAACATCCTCATCTACCACCAGCAATTTATTGGTTTTTTGCAGTGAGGTAACGCAGGCATTATCTAAATCAAATGGATATAAGGTTTGAGGATCTATCACTTCAATATGAATACCCATTGTTTTTAACTCGGTTGCAGCCTCTTGCACAATGCGCAGGGTAGAGCCGTAAGAAATTACGGTAACATCAGTACCGGGTATTACAATTTCGGCAATACCTAACGGTACAGTAAACTCACCAACGTTGGCAGGTAGCTTTTCTTTTAAACGGTACCCGTTCAAGCTCTCAATCACCATGGCAGGTTCGTCGCCTTGTAACAAAGTGTTATACATGCCGGCAGCCTGTGTCATGTTGCGCGGCACACAAATATGAATACCTCTCAGTGTATTTAACAATGCACCCATAGGCGATCCTGAGTGCCAGATACCCTCTAAACGATGTCCGCGCGTCCGGATAATCAGCGGAGCTTTTTGCCCGCCGCGGGTACGGTAGCTTAAGCTGGCTAAATCGTCGCTTAAAACGGTTATGGCCCATATCCAGTAATCCAGGTACTGTATTTCGGCAATAGGCTTTAAACCACGCATGGCCAAACCCATGCCCTGGCCAATAATGGTTGATTCGCGGATGCCGGTGTCAGTAATGCGTATATCGCCGTATTTAGCCTGTAAGCCTGCAAAGCCCTGGTTTACGTCGCCAATGGCGCCCACATCCTCACCAAACGCCACAATACGCTCGTCTCGTTCAAAAGCAGCATCAAAGCAAGCATTCAGCACTTCGCGGCCGTCCATCAGTTTGGCATTTTCATCATAAGTAGCCGCAATAACGGGCACCCGTAATGGCGAAAGGGGAGTGTCTGAAAATAATTTGGAGTTGAAACGTTCGCGGTTAAGTTCCATTTCGCCACTAAGCCACTCGGTTAATACCTGGCGTTCGGGCAAAGCCTCTTTAGCGGTAACGCGTAATGCTTTACGTATGGCGTTTACAATATCTTTGCGACCCGGATCAACGCAGGCACGCAGGTCAGATGCAACATCTCTCAATTGCTCCACCGATGAATGCTGAGCCAGTTGCTCAATAAGCGAAGCGGCTTCATCCAGTTCGGCCTTTATTTCGGAAAGCAACTCGTTCCAGGCTTCGCGTTGGGCGTTACGCACATGCTTTTTGGCGTTTTCTTCAAGCTCACTGAGTTCTTGTTCGGTAATAATGGCCGAACTGATCATCCAGCTACGCATTTGCAGCAAGCAATCGTGCTCTGCTTCCCAGGCTAACCTGTCGGCCGATTTATAACGCTCATGTGAGCCCGAGGTAGAGTGTCCCTGTGGTTGCGTAATTTCGATTACGTGGATGAGTACAGGTACGTGCTGTGTACGGCAAAGCTCAATGGCCATGGCATAGGTTTCGCACAAGGCAGCATAATCCCAGCCTCGCACTTTAAATATCTCGTACCCGTTAGTGCCATCTTGGCGCTGAAACCCCTTAAGTGCCTCTGATATATCTTCTTTAGTGGTTTGCAAACTGGCCGGTACCGAAATGGCATAGGCATCATCCCATATAGAAATTGCCATAGGTACCTGTAAAACGCCGGCAGCGTTAAAGGTTTCTAAAAATATACCTTCGGATGTAGAGCCATTGCCAATAGTGCCAAAGGCTACCTCGTTGCCATTGACAGAAAACTGCTTTAAGTCCTTTAGTTCTTTATTCTGGCGGTATAATTTAGAGGCGTAAGCCAAGCCCAGTAAACGCGGCATATGGCCGCCGGTAGTAGATATGTCTGCCGAACAGTTCATGGTTTCGGCCTGGTTAATCCAGGTGCCGTCGGGGTTAGCAAAACGGGTAGCATAGTGGCAATTCATTTGCCGCCCTGCCGATGCCGGGTCTTTTTCTATATCCGGATGCGCATACAGCTGAGCAAAAAACTCTTTTAAAGTGCTCATGCCCGTGGCAAACATAAAAGTTTGGTCGCGGTAGTAGCCAGCCCGCCAGTCTCCTTTTTTAAAAGACTTAGCCATAGCCAATTGGGCCACTTCTTTGCCGTCGCCAAAAATACCGAACTTGGCTTTGCCGGTAAGCACTTCGCGGCGGCCCAGTATACTGGCCTGCCTGCTTTCGTAGCCTACGCGGTAATCATTAATAACGATATTTCTAAAATCGTTAAAGCTGAGTTCATTTTCGGTAAAGTTGCCGGTAGCCGGTTGGATGCTTTCTGGCATATATTATTCGTTTTGGCGGTAAAAATAAAAAATTCTGTATTGAAAATGTCAGTTATGACATTTATCTATCATAACGTAAAGTAAGCATCGTTTTTGATACAACTTATTAAACTATTCAATTATATTTGCGTATAAGCTATAAAAAGAACATGAAAAAATTAATTATACTTTTTGCCGTAGTTTTGGGTTTCTCAATTACTGCATCTGCTCAGGATAATCAAAAACCTGAGTTTAAATTTAATGAAGAAAAACATGATTTTGGTAAAGTGCCTAAAGGCAAACCGGTAACCACAGTATTTGAGTATACTAACGTAGGTGTTGAGCCATTAATACTTACCGAAGTGCGCCCAACTTGTGGCTGTACCATTGCCGACTATACTAAAACCCCGGTAAAAAAAGGTGATAAAGGTACTATCTCCATTACTTACAACGCTGCTGTTGCAGCACCGTTTAGCAAAACGATCGTTGTAACCTCGAATGCTAAAACCCCGGTAAAAAATTTGATTATTTCGGGCGAGGTAGTGGAAAATGCTGCTGCGACCCGCTAATACTTTTTAACATTGATATGAAAGAAAGGCGCAATATTGCGCCTTTCTTTGTTTACGCTTTTTATAATTTTGCAACATGCCAACTATTTCAACAAAAGGGCAGCACATGCCTGCCTCACCCATACGTAAGCTTACCCCATTTGCCGAAAAAGCCAAACAGGAGGGTAAAAAGGTTTACCATTTAAACATTGGGCAGCCTGATATCGAAACTCCGGAAGGGATGCTTAATGCGGTAAAGAATATTGATTTTAAAGTTTGGGCATATACTGCTTCGGAAGGCACGCTGTCTTACCGTAAAAAGCTTACCGAGTATTATAACAAGCTTAATTATAATATTGCACCGGAAAATATTATTGTAACCACCGGCGGCTCTGAGGCTATCACCATTGCCATGATGACCTGCCTCAATCCCGGCGACGAGGTAATTATCCCTGAGCCATTTTATGCCAATTATAACGGCTTTGCCTGCCAGAGCGATATTGTGGTAAAACCTATTTTATCTTTTATTGATAATGGCTTTGCTTTACCGGCCATCAGTGAGTTTGAAAAACTAATTACCGAAAAAACCAGGGCCATTATTATTTGCAACCCTAATAATCCTACCGGTTATCTTTACTCGAAGGCTGAAATGCAGGCTTTGAAAGAACTGGTGCTGAAATACGATTTATACTTGTTCTCTGACGAGGCCTACCGCGAATTTTGCTACGACGGCCGTGAATTTATATCGCCAATGCACCTGGACGGTTTGGAAGAGAATGTGATTGTAATGGATACAGTAAGTAAACGTTACAGTGCTTGCGGTGCCCGTTTGGGTTGTTTAATCACTAAAAATAAGCAAGTACTAACAGCAGGTTTAAAATTTGCTCAGGCGCGGTTGAGTCCGGGCTTGGTTGAGCAGATAGCTGGTGAGGCTGCGGTAGATACGCCGGATGCTTATTTTGAAGCCGTAAGTAAAGAGTATACGCACCGCCGCGATGTACTTGTAAATGCGCTGAACCAGATGGATGGCGTTTTTTGCCCTAACCCCGGAGGGGCATTTTATGTGGTAGCTAAATTTCCGATAGATAACGCCGATAAGTTTTGCCAGTGGATGCTGGAAAGCTTTAGCCATGAAAATGCTACCGTTATGATGGCTCCGGCTACCGGCTTTTATAGCACACCAGGCGCCGGCCAGAATGAAGTGCGGATGGCCTACGTTTTAAATGCCGACGATTTGCAAAAGGCCATGGTTTGTTTGCAGGAGGCCCTTAAGGTTTATCCGGGCAAGGTAGAGCAGCCTGAAACGGCAGGTACACTGCAAGCTTAAACAAAATATAATGCTCATAAAAAAAAGCCCTTGCAGCTCGCAAGGGCTTTTTTTTATGGATTAAAACCGGGTGATTACAGTTTACCAATTTCTTCAACTAAATCAATCAATTTGTTTGAGTAACCCCACTCGTTATCGTACCAAGATACTACTTTAACAAAGTTGTCATTCAAAGCGATACCTGCTTTAGCATCAAAAATTGATGTACGGGCATCACCTTTAAAGTCTTCAGATACTACTTCTTCTTCAGTGTAACCTAAAATGCCTTTCAATTCGCCTTCAGAAGCTTCTTTCATAGCTGCTTTGATGGCATCGTAAGAAGCACCTTTAACAAGTTTCACGGTTAAGTCAACTACTGATACGTCGGCTACTGGTACGCGGAAAGCCATACCGGTTAATTTGCCTTTTAATTCAGGGATAACCAAAGTAACTGCTTTAGCAGCACCGGTTGATGAAGGGATGATGTTTTGGTAAGCACCACGGCCACCTCTCCAGTCTTTAGCCGATGGGCCGTCAACTGTTTTTTGAGTAGCAGTAACGGCATGCACTGTGCTCATCAGGCCTTCTTCGATACCAAATTTATCATTTAACACTTTAGCAATAGGTGCTAAACAGTTAGTAGTACATGAAGCGTTAGAAACGATAGTGTTTTCAGCTTTCAGGTTTTTATGGTTAACACCCATTACGAATGTAGGGGTATCGTCTTTTGCAGGAGCCGACATTACAACTTTTTTAGCACCAGCGTCGATGTGTTTTTGTGCAGTTTCTTGAGTTAAGAACAAACCGGTAGATTCGATAATTACCTCAGCGCCAACCTCATTCCATTTCAAGTTAGCAGGATCTTTTTCTGCTGTTACACGGATAGTTTTGCCGTTAACTACCAAGTTCCCGTCTTTTACTTCGATGGTGCCATCAAATTTACCATGGGTTGAGTCGTATTTTAACATGTAGGCCATGTAATCGGGCTCTACCAAGTCATTAATACCTACTACTTCAACACCTGGTCTTTGTATAGCAGCTCTGAAAGCTAAACGACCGATACGGCCAAATCCGTTAATTCCTATTTTCATTAGATTTTAATTTTTATTAGAATAATATGTAAGTAAATTGTTTATAGGTTCTTTTAATATATACGAAATTTTTATCCCGGCATTGTGCGCCGATTGTTGTAGCAATGTCTTAAAGCCATCGGCTACAGAGCCTGCAAAGTAAATATCGGCTTGGGCATGCTGTTGCTTTAGTGGTAAAACGTTAGTCTGTATCAGTAAATCAAATCCTTTAACAATAACCTCCTGCAGGTAGCCGTCGTTTAAATTATCTGTAAAAAAGTCGGTCAATGAGCTTAAAAATAATGCCGGCTGCCGTTGGTGGTAAACTTTTTCAAGTAAAATTTTGCGGTCGGTATCATACCTTTTAACAAACTTTTTGCGCAGGTTAGCCGGTAGCGTTTCGTTCAAATAAGCCTTAATCAGTTGCCGTCCCAGCCAGTTGCCCGAGCCCTCATCGGCCAATATATAACCCAAACCAAAATTGTTAGGTTTTATCTTTTTACCGTCGTACCAGGCTGCGTTGCTGCCACTGCCGCAAATACAAACTATACCTGGGTTGCTATTACAGCAGGCTATAGCTGCGCCCAAAATATCATGATCAACCGTTACCTTGGCATATTTAAAAAACGATTCAAAGCTTTGGATAATGGTATCTTGCAATGCTTTGTTTAATACGCCGGCACCAAAAAAATAGATACGTTTAATCTCTTCGGCATGATGTATAAGGTTGATGTTTTTATTAAGTAAGTGAAGGATATGCTTTTCGTCACTGAAAAACGGATTGATGCTGCCGGTTTTGAAAGAGGCGATCATTCGCCCTTTGTCGGCTAAACGCCAGTCTGCATAATTGGACCCACTATAAATAACTGCAACCATGTACTTGTATAGAGCTGTTGTGGCGCGCAAATATAATAAACTTAACGGCTTATTGTGTAAAATTTACACCATTATGAAATTTTAAGCATAGTTGAGCATTAGCTGACCATCTTACAGTTAAGATACTATAAGATCGTATAAACAAAAAGCAATAAGATATAGTACACGCTAAAATTTAAGTTGTAACTTTTGGCGCTTAAAAAGTACCTTTACTTTAGTGATAAGTTACTGTAAACAAATAAACCTTGAAAGAACAATTAGTTAAGTTTGAATCGGAGTTTTCTATCGATTGTGTAATATTTGGTTTTGAAGCAGGTGAGCTTAAAATATTATTGATTGAACGCAAGAACGAACCTTTTATGGACTGGCTTGCCTTACCTGGCGATTTAGTTGAAAATGATGAGGGGATAGAAGAAGCTGCCGAACGGATATTGCACGAGCTTACCGGCCTGCACGATGTGCATATGGAGCAGTTTCACACTTTTGGTGCGGTAAACCGGCACCCGCGCGGGCGTATTATTACAGTAGCCTATTACGCTTTGATCCGTATTGACAGCCAGCGCGAACTTAAAGCAGGGCAGTTTGCCAAAAGAGCTTTATGGCATAGTGTAAACGATTTGCCTAAGCTTGCTTTCGACCATACCGAAATTTTTAAGACCGGATTTAACAAACTGCGTCGCCGTTTAAGCTATCAACCCATTGCCTATGAACTATTGCCCGAGAAGTTTACACTCACCCAATTGCAGCAGCTTTACGAAGCTATATTAAACAAGAAACTGGATAAGCGTAACTTCCGTAAAAAAATGCTGAGCTATGGCTTTTTAAAAGAGCTGGACGAGAAGCAAAAGAATGTATCATTCAGGGCGGCCAAGCTGTATAAGTTTGACAGGCGTAAATACAGCAAAATATTTCAGAGCGAAATAGGCGTAGATATTTAAGAACCCATTTCTTTATAAAAGCATAAAGCGCCTTGGTACTCCCAAGGCGCTTTATGCTTTTATAGTATAATTATATTACAGTTGGCTTGGTGCCATTTCTAAGTGAAACTTCACTAAGTTATCTATAGGAGAGCGGATGATGTTACCCATAATCATTCCGTTTTCGGTAACAACTTCTTCTAAAACATTCCTAAAATTATAGCCAACCGAGCCGATACAGTTAAAGGAGTATTTTTGGTAGTTAGGGTAGTGAGTAACCAGATTGCGGAAAAAATCTTCGAAAGAAGTTTTTACCAAGTTGCGGGTATACTCCAGATGCACATTGTTATCGTAAACAAACTTACTGAAACCAGCACAAAAGCGGTTAGCTAAAGGCTGAGAATATACCTGCTCGTTAACATCATCAGGGGTAAGGTGGTAAGTGTCCCAAAAGTTTTTGCGAACAGCTTCTGGCATGTAGCCTCTTAAATAGTCGATCAGTAGTTTTTTGCCGATGTAGCAACCACTGCCTTCATCTCCCAAAATGTAAGCACCCGAATCAATGTTATGAACGATATTTTTACCATCATAAATACAGGTATTGGTACCCGTTCCCAAAATAGCTGCAAAGCCTTCATTGTGGCCTAACAAAGCACGAGCTGCGGCCAGCAAGTCATGGCCAATATTAACTTTTGCATTTACAAACACCTGTTTCATGGCCTCTTTTACAAGCTTGCGTTTGTCTTCGGTTGAACAGCCGGCGCCGTAATAGTTTACTTCAACAAGTTTGTCCTTTTCTAAATCGGCAGGTAGGTTACTGTTTAGCGATTGTATGATGTATTCTTTACTTACAAAGTATGGGTTGTAACCTTCAGTATTGAAGTAAACTTTCTTTCCTTCATCATTGACTAAGCACCAGTTTGTTTTGGTGGAGCCGCCGTCAGCTATTAATTTCATGGGCCTTTAATTGATTATATGCGGTAAAAGTAGCATTTACTTAATTTAAATAAAACACTTATTTATTGTAAAAACTACACTAACTAATTTTAGCACGAGAAGCGACTGTTTGGAGTGGATTGTTAAACAACATCCACACATAAAAGCTGCAATTTAATATTGATTTTAAAGTGTGGTTACCACGTTTTAGCATCAAAATTCTCACAGGGCAAGATATAGATTTTTAAATTATATTTGCTGCCATCTGCCATTTTATTTCTTTAGATGTCTAATCTTGCTTTAACCTCGATAACCGACCGCTTACCAAAAATCGACTGTATTGATATAGCTGTTATAGGCTTGGGTTATGTAGGGCTCCCTTTAGCGGTTGAGTTTGCCAAAAAGTTTAAGGTAACCGGTTTTGATAAATCGCAAAGCCGCATTAATGAATTGCTGAAAGGTTATGATCGTACGCAGGAAATTGACCTAAATGAATTGCAGCAAGTAACTGCTGTTGCTAATGGGTTGGGGCTTTCATTCACCACCAATATTGCAAGCATTCAATCATGTAATGTTTATATAGTTGCGGTGCCCACACCAACCGACCGTCATAATCGTCCGGATTTAAGTCTAATTAAACTGGCCAGCGAAACGGTAGGCCAGGTACTGAAAAATGGTGATGTAGTTATTTACGAATCTACAGTATATCCAGGTCTGACAGAAGAAGTTTGTGTACCTATCTTGGAAAGCACATCCGGGCTGATTTTTAATCAGGATTTTTTTGCCGGTTACTCGCCAGAGCGGATCAATCCCGGTGATAAAGTACATACCTTAACTAATATTATTAAAGTAACGTCAGGCTCTACACCCGAGGTTGCCAATTTTGTGGATGATTTGTATAAAACCATCATCGTTGCCGGTACCCATAAGGCGCCAAGTATCAAGGTTGCAGAGGCGTGTAAAGTTATCGAAAACTCGCAGCGAGATATCAATATAGCCTTCGTTAATGAGATAGCTAAAATATTTAATTTGTTGAATATTGATAGCCAGGCCGTGCTGGATGCGGCCGGTACTAAATGGAATTTTTTGAAATTCAGGCCGGGTTTGGTGGGAGGGCATTGTACCGGTGTTGATCCTTATTACCTGGCACAAAAAGCTCAGGAAGTAGGTTACCACCCTGAGATTATTTTGGCGGGCCGACGCATAAATGACGGCATGGGAACTTATGTTGCCCAAGAAGTAATAAAGCTGATGGTGAAAAACGATATCGCCGTTAAAAAGGCGAACATTTTAGTTTTGGGGTTCACTTTTAAAGAAAACTGCCCTGACGTTCGTAATACCCGAGTAGTAGACATTGTTAATACGCTGAATGAGTACGATACTATATGTGAGATTTATGATCCATGGGCTAACCCAGACGAGGTTTGGCAGGATTATAACTTGGAAACATTTAACCGATACGAGCAGTTAACAGGGAGTTATGACGCCATTATATTAGCTGTGTGCCATAAGGAATTTCTGACTATCGATTACGCAAAACTAAAAAAGCACGCTAATGCGGTAGTTTATGATATCAAAGGTTTACTGGATAAAAGTATGGTGCAAGCCCGTTTGTGATGAATTAATTTAAACAAATTGAGGTTTTTGATCTTTACTACTAAGAAATTTAAAATCTTAATAAATAAATTGCATTAATGCTATGGGGAAAGCATACGATTACTTAATTGTGGGTTCTGGTTTATTTGGAGCCGTATTTGCTCACGAGGCTACAAAAAAGGGAAAAAAATGTCTGGTAATCGATAAGCGTAATCATACAGGCGGCAACATTTATTGCGAAAACGTTGAAGGCATTAACGTGCACAAATACGGCGCTCATATTTTTCATACCAACGACAAGCCTATCTGGGATTACGTAAACAGCTTTGTAGAGTTTAACCGGTACACCAACAGCCCGTTGGCGGTGTTTGAAGATGAGATGTACAATCTGCCTTTCAACATGAATACTTTTTATCAGTTGTGGAAAGTTCGTACCCCTGAGGAAGTAAAAGAGAAAATACAGGAACAGATAGAAGCCTCAGGTGTTAAAAATCCGCAGAACTTAGAAGAGCAGGCTATTTCATTGGTAGGTACCGATATCTATTACAAACTAATTAAGGGTTACACCGAAAAACAGTGGGGACGTGATGCTAAAGAATTGCCGGCGTTCATCATCAAGCGCTTACCGGTGCGTTTTACTTACGATAACAATTACTTTAACGACAAATACCAAGGGATACCTATTGGCGGTTACAACAAATTAACAGAAGGCCTATTGCAAGGTATTGAAGTTAAAACCGATGTTGACTACTTTGAAGGTAAAGCACATTGGGATTCATTAGCTGACAAATTAGTTTTTACCGGAAAAATAGATCAGTACTATGATTATAGGTTTGGGCAGTTACAATACCGCAGCTTGAATTTTGAACACCAAACTTTAGATACCGACAACTATCAGGGCAACGCCGTTGTAAATTATACTGAACGTCACATTCCATATACCCGTATCATAGAACATAAGCATTTCGAATTTGGTACGCAGCCTAAAACGGTAATTACCAAAGAGTTTCCTGAAGAATGGAATAATGAAAAAGAGCCTTATTACCCCATTAATGATGCTAAGAATACAGAGATGTACAAACAATATGAGCAATTAGCTAAAGTTGATAGTCACATTGTATTTGGTGGTCGTTTGGCAGAGTATAAGTATTATGATATGCACCAGGTAATTGGATCGGCGTTGAAGAAAAGTAAAGAAATATAGGTATTAGTTACAAAACTGAAATGTGTAAAATGCAAGACTGATTTCAGTATTTGTTTACTGTTGCCTAATTTGTTCTGGATAATTATTTTACGCTAAAACGATTATTTCGATTATCTTTGGCGTAAAAACAATTTATATCAGGGTTAAAATTGCCTTGGTTGAGCAATTCTTTATGAACAAATTCCTATACCTGTTTTTCATAGTTTTTGTCGCTATCTCTTGTCTATTCAGTAATCAGGTTACAGCCCAGATTAATATTCAAAATCTTTCATCAACCAATGTTGATCAATTGTCTGATCAACAAATCATACAGCTTTTGCAACAGGCAGAAGCCAACGGTTTGACAGAGAGTCAGTTGCTGCAAAAAGCTCAGAGCCAAGGTATGCAGAGTGCCCAGTTGCAAAAATTGCAAAGCCGCATCGCAGCACTTAAAAGAAAAGATAATTTTAATGGTAAACAAGCGTCAAACTATGGTAGAGGACTAAATTTTACACCTGATAGTCTTCGGGATACCGTCAAAATAAACATGAACATGTTTGATGTGTTAAAGCCCAAGGTTTATGGGGCAGATCTTTTTAAAAATCGCGCAAGTACTTTTGAGCCAAATTTGCGGTTGGCCACACCTATTAACTATATAATTGGGCCAGATGACCAGCTTAACATTGAGGTATATGGAAGTTCGTTAGTTAATTGGAATTTAACAGTTACTGCTGAAGGTAATATTAATATACCAGGTGTTGGTATTTTAAATGTTGGTGGTAAAACAGTTGAAGCTGTTACTACACTTATTAAAAGCAGACTTGCGGCTAATAATTATGCTATCGGGCGCGGTACTAATGTGCAGGTTAGCTTAGGCAACATTAGAAGCATTAAAGTAATTATGGTTGGGCAGCTCGTACAGCCGGGTACATACACACTGCCATCACTTGCTACCGTTTTTAACGCGCTTAGTGCTGCCGGCGGACCAAATGACCAAGGTTCGTTACGTGAAATTGAAGTCATCCGCAATAATCGTGTGGTCAGAAAACTAGATGTTTATGACTTTTTAGTGAGAGGCAGCCAAAAGGATAACATTACTTTGAGGGATCAAGATGTAATACGTGTACCCACCTATAAAAAGCGGGTAGAGATGGCTGGCCAGGTAAAAATACCAGCTTTATTCGAAGTTTTACCCGGAGAGCACCTACAGGACGTGATTAACTTTGCCGGCGGTTTTACTGACAGCGCATATACAAAGCGTATCACTGTATCACAAATCAGCAATCAGCAACGTAAGCTAACAGATATTACCGAAATTAATTTTGATAAATATACACCATTAAGAGGAGATAGATTCTTTGTTAGGTCAGTAATTAACAGATTTGAAAATAGGGTTGTAATTACAGGTGCAGTGTTCAGGCCCGGAGAATATGAACTACAACCAGGTTTAACGGTTGCAAAATTGATTGAAAATGCAGCGGGTTTAAAAGAAGATGCGTTTAAAAGTCGCGGTACAATAACAAGGTTAAAAGCCGATAATAGTACCGAAATTTTGTCATTTAATGTAAACGATTTAGCCAATTCTACCAATAATATGCTGTTGCAACGTGAGGATAGTGTTAGAGTATATTCAATATTTGACTTGCGCGAGAAATATAATATCACAATAAACGGATCAGTTAGAAAACCCGGAACATTTGCTTTTGCCGATAGCATGAACGTTGAGGATTTGATTTTAAGAGCAGGTGGTTTTACAGAAGGTGCAAGCAGCAAACGCATTGAAGTTGCCCGACGTGTAGATAATTCAGACCCAAGATCAACCAAGAGTAAAGTGGCGCAAGTTTTTACGGTAGATGTAGACAAGCAGTTGAAACTGGATAACATCAACTTTGTACTTAAGCCTTTTGATATTGTATCTGTATACAGCTTGCCGGGGTTTGAAAAGCAACGGACGTTAAAAGTTGAAGGCGAGGTATTATACCCAGGCGTTTATACGATACAAATTAAAAACGAAAAGATATCTGATATAATAGCCAGGGCAGGTGGTTTAACAGCATCGGCAGATGCCGCTGGCGGATCTCTTAAACGTGATAACGCTACTATTTTAGGTGTTGACAAAAATAAGCTTGACAGCGCCGCTGTCGAAAAGGAAAAAATTGAAAAAGCAAATAGATTGGTAACAAGCTATCGTGATACTGCTGCAGCAGAAACTGTGCAGGTCAGAAATAACTATGTTGGTATCAATCTTGAAAAAATATTAAAAGAACCAGGTTCAAATGCAGATATATTGGTTGAAAACGGTGATGTGTTGCGTGTACCTAAATTGCAACAAATTGTAAGAGTAAACGGAAAAGTTTTATATCCAAGTGCAGTGGTGTACAGCAAATCAAAATCTTTTAATGATTATGTATATGGTGCTGGCGGATATTCAACGGAGGCCTCCAAGCGTCGCGCTTATGTAGTTTATCCTAATGGGACAGTAAAAGGCACGCGTAAGTTCCTATTTTTTAACAACCACCCGTCTGTTAAACCCGGTAGCGAAATCTTTGTACCGGAGCATCCACCAAAAGAAAAGTTAGGTATACAGGGCATTGTCGGCCTATCAACAGCAGTAGCATCTTTAGCAGCCATATTAGTCACTCTTTTAAGGAATTAATTTAAATGAGCACAGATAGTGTTGGGGTACAAAAATCAAATACAGATACTAAGTTCCCGTCTGGAAGTAAGCATATCGCCTCAGATGAAATATCTCTAAAAGATTTATTTCTTGAAATAGGAAAAGCGTTCAAATACCTCTATTCAAAAAAGTATATAATACTTTTCGTTGTATTATTAGGCTGTGTTTGTGGTTTCTTCTATGCCAAATCAAAAAAAATTAAATACATAGCAACAACAACTTTTTACTTAGAGGGCGCAGGTGGCGGCGGAGGTAGTTTGCTTGGACAGTATGCAGGGTTAGCTGCTATGGCAGGTATATCTGTTGGCGGTAGCGGAGATGGTATGTTTCAGGGCGATAATCTTTTTGAGTTGTATAAATCACGCACGATGATTGAAAAAGCTCTTTTAAAAGAGGTCATCGTAGGAAACAGAAAGTACAAATTAATTGACAGGTATATATCAATTAATAAATTGAAGCAGGGTTGGAAAGGTACAAAACTTGAAAACTTAAGTTTTGATTTAGAAAAAAGAATGTCTTTCAACCGGCTACAAGACAGCGTTTTAAAGGGTATTGTTGACGACATAAACGGTAACTACTTAAATGTTGACAAGCCCAATAAACAGGTAAGCATAATAAGAGTGCAGGTTACTGCAAACAATGAAGAATTTGCTAAAGATTTTAATGAGCAAATTGTAAACACTGTAAATGATTTTTACTCGCAAACTAAAACAAAAAATTCGTTGCAAAATTTAGCCATTTTACAACACCAAACTGATTCTGTAAAGCGCATGCTAAATAGTGCGTTATATCAAACAGTTGCTATATCAGATGCCACACCCAATTTAAATCCTAACAGGCAGCTTTTAAGGGCTCCGGCACAACGCTCACAGTTTAATGCTGAGGCCAATAAGATGATTTTAAGTCAGCTTGTGCAAAATTTAGAAGTTGCAAAAATTACTTTGCGTAAAGAGACTCCCTTGCTGCAGGTTATTGACCAGCCTTTATATCCGTTAGAACTTAAAAAAGTAAGTGCTGTTAAATGGGCGATATTGGGAGGAATTGCATTCGGTGTATTGAGTGCGGTAGGCATTCTGATCGTACGTTTTGTTAAAAATGTAACCAATGACTAAGCAGAAATTTTCTGATACCTTATAAACATATTTCTTTTTTTGCTTCAACATTGTTTTCTATATGATGCAGTCATCAGATAAAAAGTGGATAATTAAATCCGAGACATCCATTTTTGATGTTAAATTTAAAGAAGTTGCGGAGTATCGTGACTTACTCTGGCTTTTGGTAAGACGGGATTTTGTCTCATTTTACAAGCAGACAATTTTAGGTCCTGTTTGGTTCTTTATCCAACCGTTATTTACGATTGTTATGTATTCCCTTATTTTTGGAGGAGTAGCGGGCATATCAACCGATGGCATACCGCAGCCTCTATTTTATTTGGCAGGAATTATAACTTGGAATTACTTTTCTGATTGTTTAATTAAAACCTCTACAATTTTTAAAGACAATGCCTTGATTTTTGGTAAGGTATATTTTCCAAGATTGATAATGCCTTTAAGTTTAGTTTTTTCAAATCTGGTACGGTTTGCTGTTCAAATTGTATTATTCGTTATCCTGATGGTATTCTATTATATAAAAGGGTCAAATATCAGCATGAATATGTATGCCTTGTTATTCCCGTTATTAGTTGTTTTAATGGCTATACTTGGGTTAGGATTTGGAATGATTATCTCAGCCCTTACAACAAAATACAGAGATTTAGCTTTTATAGTGACCTTTGGTGTTCCATTATTAATGTATGCCACTACCGTAGTGTACCCTTTGAGCGCTACCCCCACTAAGTTCTATTGGATTGTTAAACTTAACCCTTTGACGCCAATTATCGAGCATTTTAGATATGGTTTTTTAGGTAGCGGAACTATTTCCTGGCCATCTTTAATATATTCAGCTGTTTGCTCAATAGTAGTATTGCTATTAGGGGTTTTAATATTTAACAAAGTTGAAAAGAACTTTATTGATACAGTGTAAGTAACAAAATGAGCGATATAGTAATAAAGGCCGAAAATATCTCAAAGGCCTATCAATTAGGCGAGATTAGTACAGGTACGCTCAGTAGAGATTTGGAGCGTGCTTGGGCGAAACTTAGAGGTAAGGAAGACCCGTTTTTAAAAGTTGGTGAAACCAACGATCGTACTAAAAAAGGTAAGAGTGATTTTGTTTGGAGTTTAAAGGATATAAACTTTGAGATAAAGCAAGGCGATGCTGTTGGAATTGTTGGCCGCAATGGAGCAGGGAAGAGTACCCTCCTAAAAATCCTCAGTAAAGTAACTACGCCAACTACTGGTCAAATTACTGGTACCGGACGAATAGCCAGTTTGCTTGAGGTTGGAACGGGCTTTCATCCTGAGCTTACCGGAAGAGAAAATATCTATCTCAACGGCGCTATTTTAGGTATGCGCAAACATGAAATAAAAAGGAAATTTGATGAAATTGTAGATTTTTCTGGCGTTGAGAGATATGTAGACACGCCCGTGAAGCGCTATTCATCCGGAATGTACGTACGTTTGGCTTTTGCAGTAGCTGCGCATCTCGAATCGGAGATATTAATTGTAGACGAAGTGCTTGCCGTAGGAGATGTTGAGTTTCAAAAAAAGTGTTTGGGTAAGATGGGAGAAGTAAGTAAAGGCGAAGGACGAACGGTGCTTTTTGTTAGCCACAATATGGCTGCCGTAAATACTTTATGCAATATCGCTTTTCAATTGAAATTTGGAAACTTGGTTGGCATTGATACTCCCAAAAAGATAATCGAGTCATATTTAACCACAGAGAAACAAGAGGCTTACTATGACTTTTTAGAAAGCGGTAAATATATAGGTGATAACTCTGTTATGTTGCGCAGTATAAAAGTGATAAATCCAGATTTTCAAGTTTACGAGTCTATCTTTGTCACGGACAAATTAGGCATTCAGATAGAGTATGAAATAAAGAATGATAATTTCAAACCTGAGCCTACATTAGCGCTAAAAACGCGGGATGACGTCATTATAATTCACTGCGTTGGTAATTTCAAGCAATATACAACAGGTGTTTACAGGGTTGTTTACTGGATACCCGAAAACTTTTTAAATGATATGGACTATGTTGCGCTAATAGGTATTACAACAAGTAATCCTGTTACAATTCATTGCGAACACGAGATTTTATTTACGGTATACGATGATGTGAATGCGCCGACCAGAGGAGATTATAAAGATAAAATGCACGGTTTTATAAGGCCTCTATTAGACAGACAATGTGAACGTATTGAGTAGTGACACCGTTTTAAAGATTGCCAGCGTTGATTACCCCTAAAAATATAGTAAAACTTTTTTGGTATCGTTTGAGATCTAACCTTACCAGTAATCAGGTGACCAAAACTGATTACGATAGAAAGTTTTGGTTTAGTTACTTGAAAAACTTTGTCAGCGACATCAATTTACAAAGTAAGCCGAAAGGTGATTTTGAAGTCATTGACGTTTTAATTCCTGCTGTTGAACGCGATTTAAATACACTGAAATATGCAATTCAATCATTAAAAAAATTTTCATGTAATCCAATAAATCAAATTTACATAGTTGCGCCCGACTCAGAAAAAATAAGTGACTTTGCGCAACAAAACGGATGCATTTATGTGAAAGACCAAGCTATTAATAACATAAAAAAAAATGATATTAAATACTCTGTTGACGGTTTAGACAGAAGCGGATGGTTATTTCAGCAGTTGGTTAAATTAAGTTGGACTGATATTTCCTCAGCAGAATACTGTTTAATATTCGATGCAGATACTATGATTTTGAGGGATCAAGTTTTTGTTACTAACCAAAGAAAGTTGGTCTTAAACTGTTCTGATGAATATCATACACCGTATTACGCCGTATTTAAGAAGCTTTTAAAAAGAGACGTTGACTTTCCGTTATCTTTTGTTTCGCATTATATGATTTTCGAGCGGGGTACTACTATTGAATTGCAAAAAAGACTGGACGAATTAAATAATACCACTTGGATTAAAGCGATCTTAAATCATTGCGACTATAATTCTCACTCAGGCTTTTCGGAGTATGAGTTGTATGGACACTACATGTATCTTTATCACAGAAACAGTATAATTGTCAACTATTGGTACAACCAATTATTAACGCGTAAAGAGTTTGAAAGAAAAGACGAATTTTTTGATGCTTCAAAGTACAAGTCAGCATCGTGTCATTGGTACAACTCTTAATGTATTAAAAACAATCCTGTAATTGGTGGGAAACTAAATAAGATTTTTTTGATGATTTATGTGAAATTAGTAAGTGGGCTGGGGAATCAACTATTCCAATACGCAATAGGCAGGATGATTTCGCTAAAAAATAATATGCCCTTGAAGCTTGATGTGTCTTTTTTTGAAAGTCAAAGTTTAAGGCAATTCAAATTAAATCACTACAACATTGCAGCAGATATAGCTACGCCAGATGAAGTCGATAAATTCTTAACAAACTATCGTAGTAAATCTATAAAATCTAAAATATTTAGAAAAATTGATTACCGTTTGCCTAAATCATATCGGAGGTATTTTATAGAGAGTGAGCCTTTCGTATATGAACCTGATCTCTTCAAAATCCATAATAGTGTATACTTAGATGGTTATTGGCAAAATCAAGCTTATTTTGCTGATGTAAACCCAACGATTTTCAAAGAACTGAAAATTAAAGAAGTGTACTCAGCTATTGCCGGGAATTATCTGAAGAAAATTCAGCATCATCCGTCGTCTGTGGCCCTGCATATAAGAAGGGGGGACTATGTGACTGATAAAAAAGCTTTTGAAATGATGGGCGTATTACCTATTGACTATTATAATGAAGCAACAAAAATTATAAAGTCTGATCTAATAGACCCACATTATTTTGTGTTTTCTGATGATTTAAACTGGGCAAAAGACAAGCTCAATGTGGGCAGTGCAGTTACATTTGTTGATTTTAACGGAGAAATATCAGATTATACCGAATTAGAATTAATGAGCCAATGCAAGCATAACATTATAGCTAACAGCTCATTCAGCTGGTGGGGGGCATTTTTAAATACAAACAAGAAAAAGATCGTCATATCTCCACAAAATTGGGTAAAATCGTCGGCAATAAACAGTAAGGTTCACATACAAATGTCTAATTGGCTAAAGCTTTAATGAATAAAAATTTACCCCTTATTTCTGTAATTATTCCATGCTTTAATTCAGGAGAGTTTTTAATGTCTGCTATTGATAGTGTACAAAATAACTCTTCAGCTTATAATTTTGAAGTTATTATAATTAATGATGGTTCTACAGACCAATATACTCTTGATCTTTTAAAAGAACTATCAGCAAAAAGCTACAAGGTTATAAATCAAGAAAACAAAGGTGCTGCAAATGCACGAAATAAAGGAGTTAAATCGGCAAGTGGCAAGTACTTGTTAATGCTTGATAGTGATAATAGAATATATCCGGATTTTATTGCAAGGAGTATCAAAAAGCTTGAGGCTTCGGAAAAAATAGGAGTAGCTTATGGTAACGTGAATTTTATTGGTGACGTATCTCATAAGCGTATGTTTATCATTCGCGAATTTGATCCTCATATACTTATGCTGCATAATTTTATAGATATGTGCGCAGTAATTAGGAAAAAAACTTGGGACGAATTAAATGGGTTAGATGAAGGTCTTGTTGCGCTAGAAGATTGGGAACTGTGGCTGCGTGTTTATAAAGCGGGATGGGAGTTTTGTTATATTGACGAAGTTGCGTTTGATTATAGAGTAAGAAATAATTCTTTAATGGACCAAAACAATGATTTTAAATCCAAAGAACATCTTCTCAAATATATTCATGGTAAGCACATGGATATTTTATTGAAAAATTACGAGTCGCTTCTGGAGTGTTATTATAGCTATAACGTTCAAAAGAATAGCCCATTCAAATACTTTCTAAAAAACGTATATTTTAAATATTTTAAGTTTTAGTACATTATCTTACACTAAACGTTCTATAAAACTATTTCAAATTTACAATCTGACAGCAAAACATAACCTATTATCTTGCTACCGTTAGCATCACTTTGCTACGTTAGCTTCAGGCTCTTGAAACAAGTAAGCATCATTATTTTGATTTCAAGAACTTTAATTAAACTAATTATTTAGATGGTTTCTATCATAGTCTCATCATATAAAAGTGCTTATTTCGATCAGCTGGTCGCGTCTATCAATTCAACGATTGGTGACGTTCCTTTTGAAATACTTAAGGTGGACAATCCTGGGCTTTATAGCCTAACACAAGCGTACAATTTAGGAGCAAGTCGAGCAAAATATGAGCTTTTATGTTTTATTCATGAAGATGTAAAAGTTCATAGTGAAAATTGGGGCGAAAATTTAGTAAGTCATTTTAACAAGACTTACAATTTAGGGTTGATTGGTGTCGCCGGAAGCCAAGTGAAGCTACAACTTCCAACTGGTTGGGGACATCATATCAGAGAAAAAAATAAGCTGAACATATTACAGTTGACCAAAGATGGTACACCTTATAAAATATCAACTCAAGGCAACAGTAAAATTGATTTTGTTAAAGTGGTTGATGGAGTATTTATGGTAACCAAAAAAGCTATTTGGGAAGAATACAATTTTGATGAGAATGTTACCGGTTATCATTTTTATGATATAGATTTTTCCGTAACTGTTGGTCAAAAATATAAGGTTGCAGTAGTTTACGACATATTGCTTGAACATTTTTCGCACGGTAATTATGGGGATGAGTGGATAGAAGCTGCCATAAAATATAATAACTTGACTGGTAAAGCGCATCTTTTTGATCAACTTTTGCCAAACGAAAAACTTTTTAGAGGGCCCTATTACTTACACCTTGCACAGTACAAGCTGAAGCTTAAAAGTAAGATTTTGTATATCAAAAATTTAGGTATCGATTTAAGATCAATACCTGCAATAGGTGCCTTTATTTTTCCCAAAATAGCTTTTTATATACATGGTTTAATTAAGGGTAAACGTTAAATAATTAATAAGACAGGCATGTTTACTAAGTGTACATGGAAACAATTCGAATAGCTGCGACAGTAATTTTATATAACCCTACACTAGAAATAATTAGTAATGCTAAATCTTATGCTAATTATGTCGATAAAGTTATTGCGGTAGACAATTCAGAAGGGTCTTGTAATGCAATAGTACAATCATTCAGAGGATTCGAAAATTCCGTATTTATCAGTAATGGAGATAATTTAGGTATCGCAAATGCATTAAATACAGCTGCGCAAATCGCCTATCAGGAAGGATATCAATGGTTACTTACAATGGATCAAGATAGTTCTTTTGACAAAACTCAAATCGCTAATTTTTTGCATTTACCTACTGGCTATGGCCAAGGTGTAGATACCGTCGGTATATTTACACCATACCATGCTACACAAACTGCAGGTCTTTCGAATTATAATAGTGATAAGCTTTCTGTAGTTAAAACGTGCATGACGTCCGGAAATTTAATTAATCTGGAAATTTGGCGCCAGGTAGGAGGGTTTAATGATAGTTTGTTTATTGATTACGTAGATCATGAGTACTGCTTAAAAATCAGGAAACAAGGTTATGTTGTGCTCCAGGATAATACTACAATATTAAAACACCAGTTAGGCGAGGCTGAACGTATTAAATTTGCCAATGTTTCGTATACAACAAGTAATCACAATTACATACGCCGATATTATATCACACGAAACAGGCTGTATTTTATAAAAAAATATTTTTTGTTTGATCCGAAACTTTGTATCTCAGAGGCGTACTCGCTATGTGCCGAATCTGTTAAGATATTGCTTCAGGAGAAGCAAAGACTTAAAAAGTTTAAATCAATTGCACGAGGTATCAAAGATTTTTTAACAGGTAGCTACGGCCCATACCGGTATTTTTAGTATGTGCTTAAATTTTTATGAAGGAGTTTGATGTATCAGGATAGAATTTTTATTGTATTAGTAAATTACGGAGGGCATCTTGATACTACAGCTTGCATTGAATCAATCTTAAAGTGTCGAGACAACAATGTACAAATTATAGTCATCGATAATTCGCCGGAGTCATCCTCAATTGACTATATTAAATCTTGGGCTGACCAAATTGATAAAACAAACGATAGTGACAGTGAACCTTCGTCACTTTTTAGTTTTATAAATATTGATGTTGATGATTTTTTGCAACTGAAGCAAGAGCTGTATCACCAGGTTATACTTGTTAGTAAAGTTGAAAACAAAGGATTTGCTGCTGCCAATAATGTTGCTTTAAGATATCTTATAAAAAGCGTAAATTTTACTTGGGTGTGGTTGCTTAATAACGATACTATAATTCCGGAGGATACGCTGAAAAATATAAGGTTGGGTTTAAGTAACGTAGATGACAATGTAGGAATTGTCGGCACAAAAATTTATTATCATGATAAACCTGATTTGCTGCAGGGAGTAGGCGGGAAATACAATAAATTTTTTTCTACTTCTGTACATGTGGGCTCAAACCAAAATGATTTTGATTATAACTCTAAAGAATTTAGAAAAAATGTTGATTATATAATCGGAGCATCTATGATTGTTAGAAAAGATCTTATAAAAGATGTAGGCTTGATGAACGAATCATATTTTCTTTATTATGAAGAATTAGACTGGACGCTACGTAGTAAAAGCAAAGGATGGTATATTGACTTGCTGCCTAAAGTGCATATATATCATAAAGAAGGTGCCACTATATCAAAAAATCAGGATCGGGCATCGTTGTTGTCTGACAAGTGTTTGATAGTTAACAGAGTTAAGCTAAGTAAGAAATTTTTTCCGGCTTATTTGATTTTTGTCTACTTTTCGTTAATTATAGTACTAACCAGGCGTATAACAAGAGGGCAAACCAATCGTCTTAAGCCAATTTTACTCGCATTAATTCATCAAAATCCATTGTATTAAAATCCTTTATATCGCTTTTAAATAATGGTTTCTTCAATTAAAAACCTACCTGTAAAATCTGTATGTGCGTCTGCTATTATCCTTTTGATTGGATTTCAGCAGTTCCCTATCATCAAAGCAGGGGGCAGCTTCAAAATATATGAAGTTTTGGCAATTGTGATTTTGTTGGTCGACCTCATCAAAATACGCGAAGTTAAACTTGCCGGCTTTACATCTTTGGCTGCTTTCGGATTTTTTGTTGTGTCACCTATAATAAGTTATGTATGGGCAAATGTCGGATTAAGCTATCCAAACGGGTTTTATTTAAAGTACAGTGAAGTAGCCGATTCATTTAAATTTAACTATAACGTTTTTCCGTTTTTATTATTGATTTACATGGTGTTCAACTTTTGTGCATTTAATGAAATCAGTAAATCAAATTTTATAAGCAAAAATTTTGAGAAGCTATTAAAAACATCGGTTTATATAGGTACCGGAATCGCCATCTATTCGATCCTAACTATGTTTACTGTTGATTTAGTGGCAAAGTTACCATCGTTCATCCAAGCTAAACATGAGTATAATTTTCGTAGTGCGGGCTTATCGCAAGAGCCAAGTTTCTATGTGTTATATCAAACCTGGATATGTTTGATATTATATTATACAAAAAAAAAGTTTAAATCTAAAGTTTGGTATTTTCTTATGGCAGTAAACGTATTGTCGTTAATATTTACCTTTTCTTCAATGCTTTTAAGCTTAGCTGCCATAATATTCTTCAATGTTTTCTTTTTAAAAAGCTCGGTTAAAGCAAAAATAGTTTCAATCGCATCTCTTTTATTGGCCATATTGGCCATAGTGGCCATAATTGATTATTACAACTACTATGATGCATTCATGTATACTTTTGGTGCAAAAGTGTACTCCTTTATTTCGTCACCTGCTTATACAACAGATAGTGGTAGTTTTAGGAGTTATACTACCGGCATTGGGTTTAAAATATTTAAAGATAATTGGTTTGCAGGCGTCGGGGTTGGCAACAGTATATATTACATGTACATCCATGAATTTACTATGGGAATTGAGATTTTTGGCGAACGTTTATTTCCAGGATCTTTTCCGCAAAATTTATTCGCGATGGTACTTAGTGAGCAAGGTGTTATAGGGGCAATGGCCCTATTAGCTTTAATAGTAAGCGCTTTCAAAATGTTTTGGAAAGCCCGGTATCGCAATGCTTACGGGCTATTATTTTTAAATGGCTTGTTATTTAACATAGGTGCAATGTTAACCATTGCACCCACATACTCTATGTTCATTTGGGTTTTTATAGCTTTCGGTATAAACTATACGCGTAAAAACTCAGGTATAGTTTTATCGGATAAAAGCCTTGAAACTGTTGCATAATTAACGTATTTAACATGAATTAATGCTCAACGATTTACGATCTATATTTTCGCGAAACACCTTTCATGCAAGAGTAATTTTACTAATACTTTACTTTGAAAAAAGGTCCTTATTTAAAGCGCCATTCAAGGTGTTAAGAAAGTTTATCTGCCAAGCATTGTACCATTGCGAAATACATCCTGATGTTCTTAGTCTGAGTGCAATAACAACATTACGTTTGCCGCATCCTTTCTTGATCATAATTCATCGTAGCTGCAGAATTGGAAATAACAGCACTGTTTTTCAAGGTGTAACAATTGGTGTTAAAGAGAACAGAACTATCGAGGCGGCGCAGATCGGTAATAATTTTTATATAGGGTGTAATTCAACGGTATTAGGCCCGATAAATATTGTTGATGATGTTACAATTGGTGCACATGCTCTCGTATTGTCTGATGTAACTAAAGCTGGCGTTATCCATGGTTTACATAAATAAGACCGTTTTTCGTATTTTTAATAATTACGTAATTATATGCATATTGTAATCGATGCAAGAATGTTGCAAAGTTCTGGAATAGGAACTTACTTGCAAAATATAATTGAAGGTTTACGATATAGCGGCTATGAAATTACATTGCTCGGTGATATTGAACAACTATACAGATTTAGCAATTTTGCCAGAATTATCGAATTTACTGATCCAATATATTCAATTAAAGAGCAGTTAAAATATTCAAAAGTGATTCCCCAGTGTGACGTTTTTTGGTCTCCGCATTATAATATCCCGTTATCGAGATCTGTAAAAGCAAAGAGACGGATAGTAACCATCCATGATGCTTATCACTTAGCTTTTTATGATAGTTTGCCTTTGAAACAGAAATTGTATGCCAAGTTTGTGCTCAATAAGGCGGTAACAATGAGTGATAGCATTATTACGGTATCTAATTTTTCGAGGAATGAGATTTTAAAATTTACAGGATGTAAGCCAGACAAAATTAGCGTGATATATAACGGAGTCAACAAGCCAGGCTTGGAAGATGATAACAGTGTATTAAAATCAAAATATCAGCTTCCGGATAATTACATTTTGTTTGTTGGTAACGTTAAGCCACACAAAAACTTGTCAACGCTGTTGAAAGCTTATTCAGCGTTAGATAAATCGATAAAATTAAAGTACAAATTGGTTATAGCTGGCAAAAAAGATGGATTCATTACTGGCGATTCAGAAATATTCACATCTTTAAATAATGATTCGTCTTTGAAAGAAAGCGTCTGCTTTACCGGTTATATTGATCCTGATGACATGAACTCTTTATATAAGCACGCATCATTATTTGTATTCCCATCATCATATGAGGGGTTTGGCTTACCTCCTTTAGAAGCCATGGCTAATAGCTGCCCGGTAATTGTTGCATCATCGAGCTGCTTGCCGGAAATATGTGGAGATGCTGTAAATTACTTTCCGTACAATGATACAAATGCTCTTAAAGTGTTAATTAAGAACGTTTTGACCAGTAGTAAGTTAAGAGGTGAACTTATAAACAAGGGTAAGAAAAGAGTTTTATTATTTCCGTGGAGCTCATCAATAGACTGCCATAAGAAAACATTTGAGACTAACTGATTTCACTACTTTTGAAGTAGGAGTCTTTCTTAAATAGAAATACTAACTTTACAAGTCGGAAATTGTTCTATTTTGTATTTTGTGCAGATCATAAATGAAGAAGTTTTAAGTAAGAATGAATTTTCATTTTTTGCATTTTTAAAGTAGAGCTAATTTAGATTAATAGATTAAAGAGAAAGAAAGCTAATGAAAGTAGCTATAATACATGATGAATTGATGAGGAGAGGAGGGGCAGAACAAGTTGTACTAACTATGCTCAAATCATTTCCTACCGCCGATATCTATACATTAGCTTATAATGGTGATGCCACTTATCCTGAATATGGAAATTACAAGATAAACACATCAGTCTTTCAGGTATTCGCTAAAAATGTGAAAGTGATGCATTCGTTGTTTTTTCCGTTCGGAATTATGGCAATGAAGGCAATGAAAATAACTGGTTACGATGTAGTGATTATTTCTAACACTCATTGCGCCAAGTATGTAAAAATTGATGCTAAGTCTAAAGTATTTATGTATACGCATACACCTTTTAGATTAGCTTGGAACCCTACATCTTACACTCAGTATATACAATCAAAAGGGCTGTATCGCTTAATTTTTGACACAGTTATCTCGTGCTTGCGTCGTATTGATGCTAATTCAGCAAAAAGGGGCGACTTTTTTATCGCTAATACTACTCAGACGGCACTTCGCATCAAAGAGGCTTATAAAATAAAACAGGTTTTTGTAATAAAGCCTGATGTTAAAGTGCGCAATTTTTATATATCCGAAAAACCTAAAAAGTACTATTTGCTGGTCTCCAGGTTAGAGTATTATAAGAAAGTTGATTTAGCCATCGAAGCTTTTAATCAACTTGGATTAAATTTAATTATTGTAGGCGATGGTACCAAAGCGTTTGAGCTTAGGGCCCTAGCAAAAAGCAATATTTCTTTTGTAACCAATGCGTCTAATGAGGAACTTGCTAATTTTTACGCTAATTGTGAAGCTTTCATTTTTCCACAGCATGAAGATTACGGCATTACTCCCCTTGAAGCTAACGCTTCCGGGCGGCCGGTAATCGCTTATGGTAAGGGAGGGGTCTTGGAAACTATGATTCCTTATACAGGAGATGCCTCGAAATGTACTGCGTTGTTTTTTGAAAATCAAACAGT
The DNA here is from genome assembly GCF_038806765.1 of Mucilaginibacter sp. CSA2-8R. Lineage (NCBI taxonomy): Bacteria > Pseudomonadati > Bacteroidota > Sphingobacteriia > Sphingobacteriales > Sphingobacteriaceae > Mucilaginibacter > Mucilaginibacter sp. CSA2-8R. Next base: position 1,499,943 of record NZ_CP152389.1, read on the forward strand.
AAGTGATTTGGCAGAAGCTGTATTGCGATACAGTGATTTAAAGTTTGATGCTAATTTTATCAGAGCCCATGCAGAAAAATTTGACGAAAGTGTTTTTATTAAAACATTCAGACGCTTTGTACTTGAAAAGCTAAATGGTAAGCTGCTAAAAAATGAAAGCGCGAGTTCAAACGAAGAGATAACGGTTGTTGAAATTGCCCAATAATGCTGTTCACTTAGATTTTTGCAATGGATATATTTTTAATATACAATTATTAAATTTTACGTAGTGATACAAAAGCTGCTTGTTTTCGCCTTGCTTGCGTTGGTTATGTCCTGTAAAAAAGATGTTCGGGACAGTAAAGATGTTTACGTGAACAATTTTGAAACTGCTGATAAAACAGGTATTCAGAACTTTTTGTCGGTTAAGTTTAACGGCGGGTATGTTTTAGGACCTTATCGCGGCAGTGATTTTGTATTAACTATAAATGATTTACCTAAACATAAGTTGCTTAGAATATCATTTGATTTATACATTCATGATGCATGGGCAGGTAACAACGGTACTGATGGTAAACCTGATTTATGGCAAATGATGGTTGATGGTAAAACGTACGTTAATACCACATTTTCTAATTTGTCTTGTGCCGCAGGTAATTTCTGCCCTCCGCAGGCTTATCCTGATGAATATCCAAATAATAATCACAATCCTAAATCTGGAGCTATTCGTACCGATTTCCCTGGTTTATGTCAGACAACTCAGGCCTCGACGTTATATCATATAGAAAAAACAATCACACATGATGCAGACAACGCTCAAATGAAATGCTTGGATAAGCTGATGCAAGGCAGTGTGACACCTGGCACTTGCTATGCAAGTTGGTCTGTTGATAATTTAAAGATAACCGCCATAAATTTATGAGTGTGCTGAAAAATGTTTTAGCCACCGCTCTTTTAATAGTAGCGGCTTGCTCTATCACATCAGCGCAATCGTTGCCTGTAGGTAGTCCGGCGTTAGAAGATTACTACCGCAGAGGCCAGTTGCTTGGAACTGCTGATACGACCGTATCAATGATGGTAAGGCCATTACAACCTGCTTGGTTGAAAAAAGATGTTGATGTATTTTATCCTGATGACGAAGAAAGGCGTTTAAATCTCTTAGGATTTGATCGTAAGTATTTAATACAAGGTGCAGGCCGGGATCTGAAACTTCTTCCTTTAAGTGTTCAAACCCAATTTAATTCGGATCACCCTTACGGATGGAATGATGGGGCGATGATACCTGCTAAAGGGCTACAAACCCTTATTAGTGCAGGCATATTTTATAAAAAAGGGCCTTTAACAATTCAGCTACGTCCGGAATTGGTGATGGCCGCTAACTCGTCTTTTGACACTTTCAATAAAAACCATTACGAGGTTATATTTGCCCGTTACTATGATATTTACAACAATATTGATCTGCCTGCCAGATTTGGCAGCAATCCTTATGTAAGGGCCTTTTGGGGGCAAAGTGCTGTTAAGCTAAATTTTGGAGCAGTCGCCTTTGGTATATCCACCGAAAACCTATGGTGGGGACCAGGTATACGCAATTCTTTATTGATGAGTAATAGTGCTCCTGGTTTCAAGCACCTTACTTTAAACACAAACAGACCAATCAAAACACCTGTGGGTTCTTTTGAAGGTCAGCTCATTGCTGGTAGACTGGAAAACTCAGGCTATCACCCTTTAACTCCCGATACTACATTTTTAAACTCGCCACTGTATGTACCCAAACCTACCGATTGGCGCTATCTGTCAGGCATAGTATTGAGCTGGCAGCCGCGTTGGGTGCCTGGGCTTTTCTTGGGCTACAGCCAAACGCGCCAAATGTACAGCAAGGACTTAAATTCATTAGGAGACTATTTGCCTTTTTTTTCGCAGACAAAATCTGTTACTGCGCCGGATGCAGCAATTGAGAATCGCGATCAGCGCAGTGCTGTTTTTATGCGTTGGTTATGGACTAAAGAGCATGCCGAAGTATATTTTGAATTCGGACACAATAATTATAACCGAACTGCCAGAGAATCTGCCTTGGAGCCAGAGAATTCTCGTGGCTATACCTTTGGCTTGCGAAAAGCACTTCCATTTAATACAACAAGGGGCGAAAGTTTGTTAATAGGGGTTGAAGCAACAGTGTTGCAGGAAAATGATGTTAATAAAACGCTTCAAGGATATTCCTGGTATGTAAACAAATATATTAGACAGGGCTACACCAATAGGGGCGAGATTTTGGGAGCTGGCATCGGGCCAGGCGCTAACCTTCAATCGCTGGATGTTAGTTGGGTTCGCGGACTTAAAAGACTGGGCTTGCAATTAGAACGTTATGTGCATAACAATGATTTTTATTACTATGCCTACTCGGATAGTAAAGATACAAGAAGGCATTGGGTAGATCTAAGTTTAGGAGCCTCGGGCGAATGGAACTATAAAAACCTGATCTTCAACGCTAAGCTTGCGGTAATCCGATCGCTGAATTATCAATGGTTTTTACTACAAAAACCTACCGATCCTTATTGGATAAATGGTAAAGATGTTACTAATGTTCAGTTACAAGCAGGAGTAACCTACAGGTTTTAGTTTTAACAAAGGAGCTGAATTTTAAGCAAGTTATCTGTGAAAAAGATATATAAAAGGGTTCTATCTGGTTTATCTGCTTGCGTGTTGGGCTCGCATTTAAATTTGAATGCGCAAAGTTTACCTGTGGGCACATCTGTTATTGAAGATTATTACCGGCAGGCGCAGCTTTTGGGTAAGGTTGATTCTAATTTGTCTTTCAGTATCCGGCCATTGTTTCCCAATAGTAAAAGCAAATTGCACGATGTATTTGAGCCTGATAGCAGTTTAACCCGTAAGGGATCATATCTTGGTCCAATATCTTTTGCTGGTAAATATGGCTTGTTTCAAATTTTGCCGCTTACCGTAGGGCAACAATATAATAGCCACCATCCGTACGGCTGGAACGACGGAGCAATGATTCCGGCAAGAGGCTACCAAGCTATGGTTAGCGGAGGTATCTTCGTTAGGATAGGGCCGTTAAGCGTTCAGCTTAGGCCAGAACTGGTTTATGCACAAAACAAAAGCTTCGACGGATTTGCTTCGGGCCATAACGGTCAGGATATACAACAATATTTTTCGTTCCATAACTTAGTTGATCAACCGGAGCGTTTCGGTAACGATGTTTATCGCAAGGCATTTTTGGGGCAAAGCAGTGTAAGGCTTACATTCGATCCAATATCTATAGGAGTATCTAACGAAAATATTTGGTGGGGGCCAGGCATACAAAACGCTTTGGTGTTAACCAACAATGCACCCGGGTTTAAACACTTAACATTAAACACTACACGTCCGATAGAAACACCAATCGGAGGTTTTGAAGGGCAACTGATAGCCGGTAAACTTGAAGCTTCAGGTTATCCAGCTCTATTGAAAAACAACATAGCTGATAATGATTATTTACCAATCGGAAGACGCAACGATTGGCGCTATTTTACAGGGGTTAATATAAATTATCACCCGCGCTGGGTACCGGGATTAACCTTAGGACTAATACGATCATTTAACGCATATAGTGATGATGTAAAAGCTAACGGTTTTAAGGCCTATTTCCCTTTCTTTACATCTTACCAAAAGAAAACTACAAACAACATTGGAGATCCTTTTCCGCGAGATCAGATTACGTCAGTCTATGCGAGATGGCTGTTCACCAAGGCCCAGGCAGAAGTCTATTTTGAATATGGTTTAGAAGATAACTCTTATAATTATAGAGACTTTATAGGCTCTCCTGATCATTCCCGGGCTTATGTATTCGGACTGCGTAAATTTTTGCCGCTAAATAGCGCTAAAAATCAAAATATATTATTTGGTGCAGAAGTAACTCAACTGTCTCAACAAATTGATGCTACCATCAGAGAAACGGGCTTATGGTACTTAAATTATCAGCTTACAGAAGGACACACTCATCAAGGTCAGGTGTTAGGAGCCGGCATTGGATCCGGAGGTAATATTCAATCTGCAGAGATTAGCTGGGTATCAGGTTTAAAAAAGCTTGGGTTAAACTTTGAGCGTTATGAACATGATGTAGATTATTTCAATCAGTCTTTCCCGCCTATTAATAACAATAGCCGTAAATGGGTCGACTTTGCTTTAGGATTACAAGGTTCGTGGGACTATGGTAACTTCATATTTAATGCTCAGATAAAAGGGATCAGATCTCTTAATTATCAATGGATATTAAAAGATTACAATCCGCAAAGTACTTACTACGTACCTAACAATGATGTGTTTAACTTATTTGGCCAGTTAGGAATAACTTACAGGTTTTAATCCTGTTTGCTTCGGGTAATCAATATAAAAGATCCAAACAGTAAAAAAGAAAGAATAACACCGGCAATTATACTAACTGAGTATTTTAATCTATTCTTTTTTAAAGGTAGTTCCGGTTCGTCTACAATTTGAACGGTAGGCGTTTCTTGTGATAGCATTGCCTTGCTTGATTCCAGATTTTTGATAGTTTCCGTAAATACGGTTGTGAGGACAATCTTATCACGTTCGCGTACTTCTACCCCTGCGTTTGCGGTAGTGTAAGCCGGATTAAGGTTAAGCAAGCTTTGATTAGCTGCAGATAAGCTATACGTCTTTCTGTTTAATAGTGCCCCAATACTATCAGCACGGTGCTGTAAACGCATTACATTAGTGCGTACACGCTGGGTTTTAGTTTTGATAAAAAAGTCTGTAGCTTGCTTTAAAATACGTTCGCAAAACAGCAAAGCCAACCTCTCATCCTTCATGGTAGTGTTGATCTCAAAAAAGTCCAGCTTTTTATCCTTTTTAGTTACGCCAAAATCACTGTTCAAAATTAAGGTAGTCATTTCGTGTAATAGGCTGTCCTGAAGTCGGGTATTGCCCTTTCCGTTAAACGGAAACCTGATAATCTTACCATCACGGCTATATTTTAGCCATTTTTTATTCAACTTGTTTATGGCAGCGTACTTATCTGCCAGAGTTTGAGTGCCATCGTAACTGCTTAATAAAGTTGCCTTTATCAATGCATGACTCTTTACCAGTTCCTGAACGTTATCTCCGGCTAATACGCCGCTGGCGCCGCCCAAGGCGTCTAAGTTAAAGCCAAACTGGCCGGCTAACGCTGATATGCCGCTGCTTCCGCCTGATTTTGATTCATCAATAATGAAAGTGAGCCGGGCGGTATACGAGGGTGTCCATAGCCAAGCAGTGACAGCGCCCAGCAGTCCGCCTGCAATCAGCACAGCAAACAGGCTTTTTTTAAAGCTTAATACGTATTTGAGATCTACCCAGCGATCTTTAAAAAGTTTATTTACCGAAAATTCCGGCTCGTAAGGATAGGTCGTGTTGTTATCCGGCTGCTGCATAAATTATCTTCGTAAAATGCTAACTAATCCAATTAATGCAGTAATTGCAGTTGAAATTCCGGCAAGATCGCCAAAATTGATTTTAAAGCGATTGTCAGGCGTTTTTTCCGGAACAATGATCTTGCTGCCAGGTAATACTTTAGGATAGTTCCTGAAGAATAAAAAGCGCTTTACCGGCTGATTTAGTCCGTTGGGGTACTTAATGTAAGCTCCTCTTAAACGTGCGTTTTGGGTAACACCGGCTGCCGCGTTGATATAGTATTTAAAACGGTGGCCACTAAAACTTACGTACTGCGGATTATTTACGGCTCCCGAAACTTCAACATAGGATATTACGCGCGGGATGTATACGCTATCTCCAGGCAGTAAAATTAAATCTCTTTTTTCTGCTGCTGTCGGGTGTGTCGTAGTTAAGTTTAAATTTACACGTACACCTTTACGATAAACCTGAGCGTTTTCTAAAGAGCCGTAAGGGGTGATACCTCCTGCACGCTCTAAAAACTCGATCGCCGTTTCGTCACGCTTCTGCACCGCATAATCGCCCGGAAATACTACCTCTCCTTTAACACTTACATTCCCTAACGAGCGGTAGTTTACCAATCGGGGCACGTAAATGTAATCCATTGGTTGCAGCTCAACATCCCGTTGCGCAGCAGGATTGTCCATATCAACCACAAAGGTTTGGACTAACTGGTTAGCCACACTGTCAGACTCGTTTTTGATGATTCTGGACACTTCAACGTGGTGATCGGCTGCCTCATCATCAAACCCGCCCGACATGGCAATTGCATCTGCCAGTTTTAATCCTTTACGGTATGTAAATGTAGCAGGCTTACGTACAAAGCCGTTTACGGTAATTTTTTGATTAGAGATAAAGATATTTTGATCAAGAATAACTACAGAATCTTCGCGCAGCAGCGGAATATCATTACGGCCGTTAATGATATCCGTCGGCTTAAAAGATATAAAGTCACGCTGCAGGTTAGGCAATGTTCTTTTGATGTAACCACGCTCCATATACGCTTCGGGCTTTAAACCCTGAGCGTTTTTAAGGAGTTGAGCCAACGTAAAACCTACTGACAGTTCATATGTGCCAGGGCGGTAAACCGATCCTTCAAGTGTAATACGATTGGTATAACGGTTGGTTATAGCACCAATTTGAATGATATCGCCATTACGCGGAATGTAATTGCCAAATAAGTTAGAGGGTACATCTTTTACTTCGCGCTCTAAGGTGTTAATCTGATCAACCTTAGCAGTGCCTTTGTAGGCTACATCAGTATAGCCACCGGCATAGGCAATTAGATTTTCTAACGTTTCATTGTCTTTAAGCTCGTAAATAGCCGGGCGTTTAACTTCGCCGTTAATACTTACCCGCTTGCGGTAAACAGGGATGCGGATCACATCCTGATCTTCCAGCCGGATGTTGCCATCTAACAAACCCCGCTGTAAAAAACTGTAAAAGTCTATGGTACGGTATACACGATTAGCTCTGATTAACTCAATATTACGTAATGACCCATTATTGGTAGGGCCGCCGGAGTTATAAAGCGCATTGTAAACTGTTGCCAATGAAGATAGGGTGTAAGAGCCCGGAGTTTTAACCTCGCCGGTAATTGTAATCCGGATGCTTCTGGTAGTACCTAAATTGACGGTAAGCTGGGTTTGCCCCGAATTTAAGGCAGGATATATTTTTGTCAGTCGGCTTCGGATGATAGAAGTTGCTTGCTCAATACTAAAGCCGTTTACGTAAATTACACCGGCGTAAGGTATCTGTAAGTTACCGTCTGGTGATATTTTAGAACGTACACTGGTTTCATTTAAACCCGTTACTAATACAATAACTTCATCGCCCGGACCAAGTATATATCCTTTAGGTGTTGCACCCGAAAAATTGGGTTCAAATTTGATGCTGGTTTGATTAAAAAACTCAGTTCCGTAAATGGTTAATTGTGGAGGCGATATTTTTTCGGGTTGTTTAGCCACTGCTTGCGGCTTGCTCATGGAGTCGATTACCGGCCGGGTAAAATCAATTTTTTGAGCTTCAGTACCTGTACTGCTCTTACCTGTGCTTTTTTTATTCAGTCCAAGCAGCGTGATTCTGTTTTTAAGAGCCTCTACTTCAGAAGCAGGCATGCCTTTTTGTTGTAATATTTTATAGGCATCTTGCTCTGATATTCCAGCATCCTGTATTTTTTTCCAGGCCTGAATTATTTGCTCATCACTTGCCTGACTCACTTGCGCATTTTTTAAATCGTTCATCGAGAACTGTTGCGCAGAAGCTTGTTTAAAAAAGATACTGAGTATGAAAAAAACAATAAATAAGCGAAAAGAAATACGCATGTACAGGTAGTTGTTAACTTAACTTTAAGGTGCAAATATAAAAGATTAAATTGGTGTTAGCCTAAGCCCGCCTTAGCTGAAAAGTGTTTGATTACACAGTGCTAATTTTTGCATGCTTAACTACTACTGATTAAAGTTTCGGCATTAACTTTTTTAAGCCGCGATAATGATTGTCATCATTTATCAACTGAATAATATGCTTGTGGGCTTTTAATCCCATTTCATTAACGCGCTCATCATCGTTGGCCAAAAGCTTTATCTTTTGGGCTAATTGTATGGCATTACCAGGTTCAAACAGTAAGCCTGTTTCTCCATCAATCACCATTTCTGGTATGGCACCTATATTTGAGCCAATAACCGGCTTGCTTAAAGCCATTGCTTCAACCACTGTAAATCCTAACACCTCGTACCATTCTGATGCGCATATCGCAAACTGAGCGTTGTTGATTGTTTGAAGCGTTTGCTCTTTGCTCAGCTTGCCTAAAAAGGTAACGTTGTTTAATTTATTTTCTTGCTGATAGGCCTTTAAGTCACCTTCCTGTGTTCCCGATCCAATAATTTTTAAATTGATGTCAGGGTTCAGTTTCATGGCTTGCATTACGGTGTGTGCACCCTTAATTCTTTCGAGCCGGCCGGTAAACACAATGTATTTTTCATGAGTAGCATCGTGCTTTAAACGGGCTTTATCAATCTCTTGATAATCATAACCGTGGTAGAGTTGTATCAGTTTTTCAGGGAAAAAATTAAAATCTTTAAATTTCTGATATAAAAACTTTGACGGGCATACATAATGTTCTACATACGCATAATAATTTAGGGCTCTATGTGCATAATTCTCTAATGCTGCCACAGTGCTGGCTAAAACAGAACCTTTTTTACACCGGTGAGTGATACAATTATAAAAAGCTCCGCCAAAGCATTTTTCGCAAATTTTGCCGTGGCTTATAAAGGTACTTTCCGGGCAAATAGGAGTGTACTCATGCAATGTCCAGATGATAGGAATGTTGTGTGCTTTTAAGGTTTTGAGTATAGCAGGAGTAATATAGTGGTGAATAACGTTGATATGTGCAAAATCAATATTGGTTACTGCAAGCAATGCTTCCAGTTTTTTTTGTGCTTCTACCGAGTAAATGCTTTTGCTAACTACTTTTATACCAGCATTCAGGCTGCGTTTGTTTAGTTTTTTGTAATCAATATTTTCAATAAAAAATTCCGAATATTTTGATGCATAATTGCGCTCATCCTTCATCGAAAACGGTATAACCTCATGCCCGTAATCACGGTATAATTGAGAAACATGCTCTACATAAGTCCAGTCACCACCGCTCGGATACCATGTCCAATTTATAACCAGGATATTCATCAACAACTTAAGTTTTAAGCCAACAGAACCTTGATTGCCGTTGAACCGGCTAATTTACTGCAAACAAATGTTTGTTTCTGATGTATTTCATTTGGAATAAACTTATTTGTCGATTTGTATTGTTTTGCTGTGTCTGATCTCTAAATTACCCTGTTTTTTGGGCATATTTAAAAGAAGTTGGCTTTGCTTACGTTAAATGTTTTGTGTTAACTCACGAAAAAATTAACTTTGGGTCGAAGGTTAAATTTAAGGTCGAATAGCGTCTACTGATAAATTCGGCAGCCATACATACTGTTTACTAATATGGCTAATACGTCTACATGAAAAAGAAAATCTACATTGCTGGTGCGGGCGGAATGCTTGGAGAAGCGTTTTACCGCATATTTAAAAACGACTATACTATTAAATGCACGGATAAAGATGTAAATGAGAGCTGGTTAGATTTTCTTGATTTTCGCAATTTTGATGATTACAAAAAACAGGTAGATGAGTTTAAGCCCGACTATCTGTTTCATTTAGGTGCTCATACCGATCTGGAATACTGCGAAAAAAATGTGGATGATACCTACCTTACCAATACCACTTCGGTAGAGAACGCTGTGCTTATAGCCAACGAACTGAACATCCCGTTGTTGTATATTAGTACGGCAGGCATTTTTGATGGCAAAAAAGATTTTTATGATGACTGGGATGAACCTAATCCACTTGGTCATTATGCACGCTCAAAGTATATGGGCGAACGTTACGTGCGCGATAATTGTAAACGCTTTATTGTTTGCCGCGCCGGTTGGATGATGGGTGGCGGCCCACGTAAAGACAAAAAGTTTATTAATAAACTTATTAAACAACTGGCCAGCGGTAAGCGCGATCTGCATATTGTAAACGACAAGGATGGCACGCCAACATTTACTGTAGATTTTGCTAAGAATGTTAAGCTCCTTTTAGAGAAACAATACTGGGGCCTTTACAACATGGTTTGTAATGGTGAAACCAGCAGACTGGAAGTTGCCCAGGAACTGATCAAGATATTAGGCCTGGAAGACGAAGTAAAGTTTCATGAGGTTTCATCCGGGTATTTTGAAGATACTTATTTTGCACCCCGGCCACCATCAGAGCGTTTAATTAACAGAAAGCTGGAGTTAAGAAACATTAACATGATGCGTGAATGGCAAGTTGCCCTGCGCGAATACGTTAATGATTACTACGCCGAATATTTAGAAAAAACTTTGTTTGTAGTTAAAAACGACAATATAGGCGTATTGTAATTTTTAACTTCCACATGCGTATTGCTGCTTTCGGTTTCAGATCTATACCCCCGGCAAAGGGTGCCGCAGGTGCTGATAAATTTGCTCTCGAACTATTTCCGAGACTGGTTAAAAGAGGCCATCAGGTAACGGCCTACAACAGGCGTTATACAGATAATTTTGTAGACGTCATTGAATATCAGGGCGTAAAGATCAAAACTTTTAAAACCCTCAAACTTAAAGGATTTGATACTTTATGGCACTCTTTCCGGTGCACTTTAGACATTATATTCAATAATACTGCTGACGTTGTACATATACAAAACGGCGGTAACAGCATTTGGGCGTTACCTTTACGCTTGTTCGGCAAAAAGGTATTCATCAGTCAGGACGGCGTAGACTGGAAACGCGAGAAATGGCCCTGGTACGGCAAGTTGTTTCTTAAAATATCAGCTTATATTACAGCTTACTTACCTAATGAGGTTATTTTCGATAATGTGATTGCCAAAAAATTATTTGAAGACAGGTTCAACAAACACTATAAATTTATTCCATTTGGCAGCGAGGTTGGCCCTGTAAATAAAAATAGCGATGTTTTAGAGCGGTTACAGCTAACAGCCGGTGACTACTACCTTTTTGTAGGTCGCTTCATCCCTGATAAAGGCTTGCACTATCTCATTCCGGCCTTTAAACAATCAAAATCAAAGCGCAAGTTGGTTTTAATAGGCGGCTCGCCTAACCCATCAGATTACGAAAATAAAATACTGGCCATGGCTAACGGGCAAATAGTTTTTCCGGGCTATGTTTATGGTGATGATGTGAACGTATTGATGATGAATTCATATTGTTACATTCAGCCATCTGACGTGGAAGGATTATCGCCTGTGGTGCTTACCGTAATGGGACTCAATGTGCCTTTGATTGTAAGTAATATCGAAGAAAATGAGTACGCCGTGTTAGATACAGCCCGAAAATTTGCGAAAGGAAATATAGAATCTCTGACCGGCGAGATAAATTTTGCTGAAGATAACCACCAGGTGATGCTTGCATTAGCTGCCAAAGCGCAGCAGCGTGCGCTAAGCGTTTTTAACTGGGAAAAGGTAACTGATGAGCATGTGGAGGTTTTTAATAACTCGTAGTTTTTTTGACAGCCGCCTTAAAGATTTCAGTTAACTCTTCGGCAGCCCTTTGCCACGAAAAATGTTTTAAACGTTCTGTGCCTTTGCTAATCATCTGCTGTCGTAAATCATCTTCATTTATTAAGGTGATCATTTTATCAGTAAGGTCAGTGCTATCAAAAGGATCAAAAAGCATTACCGCATCACCACCTACTTCGGGCAGGCTGGTGTTGTTTGCAGCTAACACAGGCACTTGGTTTTTAAACGCCTCCAGTATAGGTATACCAAAACCTTCGTTTAACGAAGGAAAAACGTATAGTAAAGCATTTTGATAGAGCTCAGCCAGTTCGCTGTCGCTCACATAGCCGGTTAATATAATTAGATTTTTATATGGTGATTGATTGATTGCAGTTGTTACTAATAGAAAATCACTATCCTTTTTGTCGGCAGGTAACTGCCCGGCAAGTACGAGTTTTAGCTTGGGGTATCTACCGGTGTTCATGACCTCGTTAAAGGCCGATATTAAAAATGGAATGTTTTTACGCTTAAACATAGCACCGGCATGAAAAAGGTACCCATATTTATGGAGCGAAAATTTAGCTAATAAACTCTGCTCGTTTACTGAGTTAGTGTGCAAACCCGAAAAAGACTTTGGCCCTTCGTAAACTACTTTCAGTTTTTCTTCAGGCAGGGTAGTGTGCCTTGCAATCTGCTTTTTTGCGTAATGGGTAGGGGTAATTACAAACGGCGAAGATTGAGCCGCTGGTAAAGCTGTTTTTTTATATAACCATAACCACAGTTTTCCATAATTGTCAGGCATCTCAAAAAAGAAGGCATCATGAAAAACAGGTATGGTTTTGTACCCCAATTTAATTAGCGGAACAAAATTATCAGTACAAAAAACAATATTACATTGAGCCAACCAGGCTTTAATGGGCAGCGATACCTGCTTCCAAAATTGATAATTGATATGCTCAAGCCATTTCAATAATTTGTTAGTGCCTGAGTAAGCGGGTAAGGTTGAATCAATAAAGCGGAAATCAACATCAGTTGATGCTACTGCTTTAAATGCTTTGCAAAGTTCTTCTAAATAAGTTTTAGTCCCCGTTTTGGCTACCCGTAAGTCGCGTATATCTACACCTATAATTAATCGCTTAGCCATAATTGGTTTTAAATTGCCCGGCTTTTAATTACCCGCGCAGGCACACCCGCTACTACCATATTTGCCGGTACAGACTTTGTAACCACGCTGCCGGCAGCAATAACACAACCATCACCTATTTCAACACCGGCTAATACTGTAGCGCCGGCACCAATCCAGCAACCATTACCAATAATAACGGGCTGTCGGGTAACACCCTGGTTTTTTATAGGTATACCGGGTTGGTCAAAGTTATGATTCTCAGAAAACAGCTGAACATTAGGGCCCATAATAACATCGTTACCGATGATAATACCGCCCTGGCCACCCAGATATGCACGGGCGTTAATGCCGGTACGGTGCCCAATAGTGATACCCGTACCCTTTTGTGAGACGATACCTGTACAGAAGATGATCGAATCGCGTGCTATAGATACGTGGTCGCCAATATGAATACCTTGGGTTGATAATGCATTGAGGCTTACGTTGTCTTCGAGAATGAAATTTTTGCCTACACTTAACTGATAGGCATGCCGCACTTTAGTGTTGCTGCCTAAAAAAATAAGGCCGGAAGAACTTTTCAGAAACGGTTTCAGGAATAGTCCCCTTAAAGCTTGAGTAAAACGTACTATAGTAATGCATATTAAATCACGGACCGAATACGGATTTTCCCATTTATAATCCGGATCGTTCTTTAGTTTACGTATGAGCTTTTCAATGATCATAAGCTACTTGTACGGGTTTAATGGTGGGTTGCATAATTACGCTCACAAACAGGCCGGATAAAAACCAGTTCATATAAGATATATATGATGATGACTCTACCTCTGAGGTAAACAGAGGCAGCATAATTCCGATTTTAAATAACAAAACCGCGATGCACAATTTTCTTTCCTTACCCTTTAAAATGTTAAACCATTTGATGCCTGTTCTTATAAAAACAACGTAGATAAAAAGATACAGTAATAATGTTTGTACACCGGCCTGCACACCAATAATGATAAACTGATTTTCGCCGCCTATATTTTCTCCTAATGTACCGCCTACGCGGCCTGAAGTACCCAAGCCAATACCAAACGGATGGTTTATCATAGAGATAACACCTTGTATCCACTCCACCAAGTGGCCAACACTCGATGGGTTGCTAAAATCTACGGTATTCATCACCACTTCGATAAGGCCTGTGTTATTTTGCTCAAAGCGGGTAAATAAGTAAATAAGATACAAAGCCGCGAAGGCTAATATGGTGTGTACCGAATGGGTGATAAATTTTCTTTTAGTGAGTAAAGCGTACACATAAATCATCAAACCGTAACCGGCCAACGGTGCCCTGGATATTGCAAACAGAATAGATAAAAGGGTTGCCGCCAGTGCAAGTAAATTTAAATTGTTAAACTTAAACTGGTTTTTATCATCAGTATACAGGGCAAGTATAACGGCCAGTGCCAGCAGTGTAGCTGCGGCATGCTCAAGCGGATTAGCAAAAAAGCTGGCAAAGCGTTTATAGCCGCCCTCTGATTCAAATGTCCAGCTTAACCCAAAATGACCACTCGGCTCAAAATTGAAAAAGTAGTAACTATAATCGGCATAGCCTGTTAGGGTTTGTAAATGCAGATTCATGCCAACCTCGCCCAACAGCACCGCTCCGGCAGCAATAGTAACCAATACGATGTAGCTGAAATATTGGTTAATGTAAACGCTTTTAAGATTGATAAATCTGCCTGCAAAGTATACAATAACAAAAAATGATGTGCTTTTTAACGCAACTAAACGGTTAACCAAGCCTTGCTCGCCAATGGGTAAAATGGCATAAACGCCTGTTATTACTAAAAACAAAAACAAGGCATAATCCAGAACATGAAACTTAGGCCGGGTTGTTAGGCTAAATATACCTATCAGAAAAACCGCGATAACTATGATTTCTTTAAAAAACTGAAAAGCTGGGATCAGGCTTTTTAAGCCGAGCATAAACGACACCGACATGGCGGTGGTATAAACCGATAAGCCAAATATAAAAAATATGAGTATACCCTGCCGGTTTCCATTAAACACTTCTTTTGCCGCAACAAAAAAAGAAATAACAAATATTAACGGAAATATGAACATGCCCAACAACTACAGGTGTAAGTTATTTTTTGACCAAATTACTTCTTTTGGCGTAAAAAGTCCTTCTCTTAAGCCTTTAAGCAGTAAGGTTGCTTTTGTATTGCGTCGTCTCACCAAAAAATAAACCCATAAAGCAAAATAGTAAAGGCCATTATAAACAAAGTTTACCGGAAGCAAGGCCGGCACTCCATACTGCCTGATGAACCATAAGTGGTTCCGGCTGATATAATAGTGGATAACAGGGCTTAACTGACCTTCTTTTTTAGGGGCAGATACCTTGGCTGAAACACCAGCCTCATGATACATTTTGCAGGATGGCAGGTAATGTAAAACATATCCTTCTTTACGAAGTCGGTAGGATAGGTCGACATCTTCGTAATACAAAAAGAAGAGCTTGTTGAATAAGCCGCTTTTCTGCAAAGCCTCATTTTTAAGCATCATACAGCAACCGGTTAGCCACTCGGCCACATAAAACAAATTGGTAGCGGCTTGGATAGGTGTAGTGGTGTCAGATATGGTTGTACCCAGTACTTTATTGAAACGTCCCTCACCGTTCCAGATCGTATCGGGTTTATGCATCCAATAAATGGCAGGCTGCACCGCTGCTACTGCCGGATGCTTTTGTAAATGAAAACTTAGTTTCGAAACGATGTCTTCGTCAACCAAAGTATCGGTGTTCATCACCAACGAATAGGTGTAACCTTGGGCTATACTGTGCTGCAATGCACGATTGTTGCCTTCGGCAAAGCCAAGGTTTTCTTTATTGTCGATGTAGATAAGTTCAGGAAATGTTTCTCTTAAAATAGCCAGAGAGCCGTCGGTAGATCCATTATCTGTAATAATGATATCAAAAATATCGGTATTACAATATTTTAAAACCGAGCGTATGCAATTGGTGGTATGCTCGGGCGTATTCCAGTTAAGCAATATAAGAGCAACCGCTTTATACATTTTTTAAATCTGTTTTGTTAACGATATACTCATACATCAATAATGCACAAAACTCAATAACAACCGTAAATGCGCCTGTAAGTACGATGTGATTAAGCTGAAGCAGTGAATAGGTAATGATAAAAGACAGAACCAGCAGTATCAAAGCTATATTAAAAATGGCTTTGTTGCTGTTTTTTAGTAATTGATCAAGCACATTTAAAACGTTCAATGCGGAAATGACAGGTACTATAGCCATAATTTTGAGCAATGTAGCTGCCATATCATTATGCTCTTTTGAAAGGATGAAGACAATAAAATCTGCCAGAAAAAAAATCAAAACGGATCCGAAAAAAAAGATAGCAGTAAGCGCATATTTCATTTTACGGCGATATACCTGCCAATTAGCAGCATTCTGATTGTAAACAGCAACTGCTTTAGGATAAACGGCATTCGAAATGGTAATTAGTAAATTGCGGCATTGCCCAATGATGCGATCGCAAAGCGTGTAAGCACCCAGCAGCATGGTGTTGCCCCACTCGGTTAGTGCAAAAATAATGATAGACTGCTGAAGGTGAACAGATATGTTATTAACGGTGAGATAGAAGTTTGCCTTGCTGATAAGTTGTAAGTCTGCTATTTTGGAAGAATAGTATGAGATATTAAATGTACGCCTGATGTAAAACCACAAAGCCAGGTACATGAATACGCTTAGCGCGCCTAAAGCAAAATTGACCCATTCGGCATGCTGATGCTGCTTAATAATCATATAAATAACTATAAGCGATAACGCATTTGAAAGTAAGTTCACTAAATTGAAGATCTTTATCTTCTGCATCCCAATAAAAAAGAACAAGGGATTTATAACTTCTGCAGCTATCATCGGTATTGACAGCAGGAGGTAGTTATAATAGGTTAGATGAAAAAGCTTTAAACCTGCAATAAGTAAAATGACCAGCAAAAAAACCATGAAACGAACGGTTAGTGTATTGTAAAACACCTTACTTAATTGGTCCTCAAATTTTGCATGTGTGGCAACATCTCTCACTCCAGATTGGTTGGTGCCATAATTAACAACGGTGCCGGCCAACTGTGCAAACCGACTGGAAAACATAATTAAGCCAAATTTTTCTAAACCCAGGTGGCGGGTAATGATAGGTATAAGCAATACCAACAACAGGGTGTTAGATATTTGTATACCTCCTAAGTTCAAAAAATTAGCAACGATAGCAGTACTTCGTGTCTTTCTATATATATCAGCAGCAAATTTGTTCAAGACGACTTACGGAAACAGCTTTAAATTTAAGTAATGTTTGTTGTTATTAGTGTGTTGTAAAAGCCGCTAAATCCTGATACACGTTACGGAAAGAGCTGCGTAAGCCAATGGTGATCATTTTAGTGTTGTCGGTAAAGCTGCTATTGCTTTCGTGCCGGTACACGCCGCTTAATTCTATACGAAGGTTGTATTTTGGATTGAGCAAATAAGCTACCTTGGCTTCGCTGTAATATAAGTTAGTACGCAAACCTTGGCCTATAAAGTTACCATTAGTAGCATAGGCATTGTTAAACAAATTGGGGTCGAATGGGCCGGTGTATCGCGCTTGGGTACGGTAATCTAATAATACGTTTTTACCCCAATTTTGCCCGTTAACATCAAGGCCATATTGTCCGTAATTAAGCTGGCCCGAAAAATCGAAACGTTTGTAGCTGTAATTTAGGATACCAACTACCTCTTTAAAGTTAGCGCCCCAAGGGTGAGCGAGTGGTTCGTTTTGCTGGGCGTAGTTCAACACACTGGATGTTTGGCTGTAAGTGTAAGGTCTTGCACTGTTATACTCGAACAAATAATTAAGGCGTTTAACGTTAAACAAGTCAGCGCCCCTGATGCCTAACTGCCACGCGCTTTTATTGCGCGAACTGCCTTTGCCTGATAAAAAGTTTTTAGCTTCAAATTCGTCCAGTGCAAATTGACCATAGGCTGTTAAGTGGTCGGTAATTTTGTATTTACTATTAAAACCAATCAAGGCGTTATCCGGCGACCCATTGCTGGCTTCGAGCGGGCGCAAAAAAATAATAGGATTTCCGTAAGTAAAATCAAACCCGCGCTTATAGCCTTTGTCGTCGGCATCGGCCCATATTATAGCATCAAAAAAGCCTAACGAAAAGCGATTGGTCACGCTCCAGTCGAGATAATGGAATACACCCCATTTTTTCCGGTTGCCGGTCTCAACGCTGAATTTTTGTGCTGTTGGGTCTTGCATGTAACTCCACATCACCATGTAATTTACGTTACCCAGGCTGGCCGTAAGTTTTAAAAAGCTGTACGGCGAACTAAAATCTGACAAAAGCATGGAACGGTAACCGTCGCCAATAAAGTTTTTATCATATCCGGCAGCAATGTTTAAATACTTGGTTGGCGTGTAGGATAGTAATGCCGTAACATACGACCAGTCTTTAGTGCGACCAAATGAGCCGTTTGCTACGTTACGATCATAAGCTTGTCCCGGAACTATGCCCGTTTGATTTATATAAGTGTTTAAATAATCTGGAAATGCAGCTTGG
The DNA here is from genome assembly GCF_038806765.1 of Mucilaginibacter sp. CSA2-8R. Taxonomy (NCBI): domain Bacteria; kingdom Pseudomonadati; phylum Bacteroidota; class Sphingobacteriia; order Sphingobacteriales; family Sphingobacteriaceae; genus Mucilaginibacter; species Mucilaginibacter sp. CSA2-8R. The sequence continues at coordinate 1,518,155 of NZ_CP152389.1, forward strand.
TTTTCAAAACCACTGGTATAAAAATAGAAATTTTTACCAACCGTACCGCCTAATTGGAAACCACGAGTATTGATCCAGGTAGTGCGCGAATTACTAAAATCGCGGCCAATAACTAAATCAGGCAAGTAATCTGCAAAAAATGTATAGTCTGAATGATTGACTTCTATCAGGTGTTCATTAAATAATTTACGATGTACCCAACTGTGATGACCTGTAGTATCTGTATATTGATATATCAGTTTATCGTACTTAGGGAACAGCGTGCTGTCGTCTATACGGTAAGGTTTGATAGAAGAATGGAAACGGTTACGGGTAGAGTATACAGAATCGTTTAACTTTTGATAAAACTGGTAGCTGTAGGGTAACTGCTGTACTTGTGCCCGGGCTGTAAAGTTGAATGTTATTACAATAGCAAATACAAGCAAAAGCAGAAAGTGGTACGGTGCAGGTAAGTATCTTTTCATGGGTAAATTGAGCGGCCAAAGATATACAAAGCCGGGTTAATCTTGTTTGTGACGAGTAAAAAGCTAACAAAAGTAGCTGTAACATGTTTTAGCAAGGCACTTTTAACCATTGAGTAATAGTAACTAACTATAACATTGGTTACATATTAAACGTAAAACGCCTATAAAATTATTGTAATTATAAATAATAAGATTTTATTTTTACTGCGCTAAATTTTTCATATTATTAATTAAGGTTGTAAAATATTTCCGATAGTTAAAAATGTGTAAACGCCGTTGTTATTTTTTAATATTAAAATCCAAATATAACTACTAATTTAGCACACCACTTTACCAGCCTAAGCTGGCTTTGCACATAAGTTTGATATGAGTCACAGATATGCTACTTTCATAAAAGCAATTAACCTTTCGGCTGATTATATAATTTTGAACGTGAGCATGATTATAGCTTATCTTATTGTAGATAAGTCATACATTGCATGGATTGCCAATAAAAATTATTTACCCATCGTTTTAGTATTTAATCTCATCTGGCTGCTATCGGCCAACGTAACCCGTTTGTATGAGCATGTACTTAACAAAGATTCGATTAAAACTTACCGGGGTGTTTTTAAAACTTACCTGCTCTTTGTAAGCTTAATTTGTTTTACCGTACTTATCATAATCGGTACTAAAGCTTATTTTATTACGCGCCAGTACTTGTTTTATGCCTTGGCTTTATTCGGCTTTTTACTGGGTACCTGGAAGCTTATATTTTTGGCTATACGCCGCAGCGACCGGGCCTTACTTACCGATTTTAGGCAGGCCGTTATTGTAGGCGGTGGCCGCATAGGCAAAGACTTGTACAACTTTGTTACTCAAAACCCGGAAAGGGGCTATTTGATCAAAGGCATATTTGATGATACTGCTGTAGGCGTTGAGCAAAGCTTATACTTGGGCGGTGTTAACCAATGTATCTCTTATGTTAAAGAAAACCGCATTGACGAGATTTTTTGCACGCTACCTAACACAGAGGCTGAGAAAATTGAGCGTTTGATGCTGGATGCCGATAAAAATCTGATTCGCTTTAAACTGATTCCGGAGTTTTATTATACGCATAAACCCACCTTTGTTCAAAACTTCGGACACATACCTGTAATTTCTATCCGGCCTGAGCCTTTGGAGAATATGCTTAACCGCTTTATTAAACGGGTGTTTGATATCGGGTTTTCGCTGTTCGTGATCTTATTTGTGTTTAGTTGGCTGTTTCCTATTCTCGCTATATTGATCAAAACCAGTTCGCCTGGCCCTATATTTTTCGTGCAAACACGTTCTGGTAGGGATAATGAGCCGTTTAAGTGCTTTAAGTTTCGTAGCATGCGCGTTAATAATGATTCGGACAGTAAACAGGCTACGAAAGATGATGTGCGCAAAACCAAAGTCGGCGCGTTTTTACGTCGTACCAATCTGGATGAGTTGCCGCAGTTTTTTAACGTAATTTTAGGTAATATGACCATTGTAGGCCCGCGCCCGCATATGTTAAAGCATACCGAAGAATACTCTAAACTAATTGACCAGTTTATGGTGCGTCACTTTTTAAAGCCGGGCATCACCGGCTGGGCTCAGGTAAACGGCCTGCGCGGCGAAACTAAAACTACGGAAGATATGCTGCAAAGGGTAGAGGCTGACGTTTGGTACCTGGAAAACTGGTCGTTTTTACTCGACCTGAAGATTATATTCCTGACATTTTACGGAACGTTTAAAGGCGATAAAAACGCATTTTAAACAGCAGTTTAATTTTAATCGATTTAAATACAAGGAGTTCCGGTCAAATCAAAATTTTAGTTTTAAAATAAAGCAGATAACACTATATTTGCCCTCTCAAAATCCTAATGCGGAAGTGGCGTAATTGGTAGCCGCACCAGACTTAGGATCTGGCGCCGCGAGGCGTGGGGGTTCGAGTCCCTTCTTCCGCACAAACATTAAAAACCGCTTTTCAAGCGGTTTTTTTATTTTAAAGCCTTTTTGTTTGCATTATAAAATCCTGTAAAACCTTTATATTAGAGATCGACTTTAAACTTGCCATTGTGCGAATTATATTTCTCACCATATCGTTGCTGCTTTGTATTACAGCACATGCTCAAAAAAGTTCCAACCAAGAGTTATTGGCTCCGATGGGCCCCAGGGATGAATTGATGGCAGAGATTCATGATGAGTGTTTATTCGCCAATAGGTATACTAAATCTCAAAGGCTTCAAATGTATCCTTTCAATAAAGCCTCTAAAGTCATGCTTATCTCTTTTAAGGAAGATGCTCCATTCCCGATAAAAAGAGGTCCGGTTAGAAACGAAGCTTTTTTAGAAAAGTGTACGTTAAATCAATATCAAGTGGATAGTTTAACGAGTTTGCTCTACAATCTCAACTACACACCAGTAAAAGACTTGAATATGATTGTTGCGGATCCAGGTGCCAACTGCTATGAACCCCGTAATGGTATTTTGTTTTTAAATAAGGCAAATAAGGTGTTTGGATATATTGAAATATGTTTTGGTTGTCAACGACGGTTTAAATCACCCGGCAGAATCAATGACGGTAAGTATTGTGCCGGTAAATATGAGTTGTTGGATAAATTTTTTTATGATGCTGGTATAAAGTATGGGACCAGTGAGTCGAAAATAAATCTCAGCTATCAGGATATTTTAAAACTTGATACTGGAGATGTTGCTGCGGCGATATTAGAAAAGCTTGACTGGAAAACAAATTTTGGAAGAAATTTAACTCGACTTTCTCAAGTAGAAACGGTCTTGTATCATGCCGCTAATACTATTATAATCAAGTATAGCTTAGCAAGATTTTTCAGTTCATCTGAAAGTAACTACTATAAACAAGCAGTAGGTAGCTTGCAAAGTATAAAGGCTTTTAAAGCAGCTAATATTTTAAAGGCATCCTTGAAATATTGGCCGGGTAGAAAATTGCCTCGAGAGCTTAGCGAACGCCGGAGGGTTTTATTTAAAATTTACGATAAGAAAACTCCAAAGTGGAATGCATTAATAGAAGATATTGAGGACTTAAATGGGTTAATATTTGAATTTCTCAAAATGAACCAAAGTAAGCTTGTTGGGTAAACTGTCGGGCTTCTGTTAATTAGATTATGTCTGCTGGTAATAAATGATTTAGATTTTCTATAAATTTCAATTTGAGATATGGGTTGCCTAATCATAGCTCATTTAAGCAGCTTCATCAAACTGCTGATACAGCTGTTGCAACGTTTCCTGTTTCATGGGTTTAGAAATAAAGTCGCAAACAAAGGGATAGGTTGCAGAGCGGGTAATATCAACAGGGTTGATAGAAGAGCTGAAAATATAAATTTTGATGTTTTTGGGTAGCGATGTGTAAATCCGGCTAAACTCTTCTAAAAAATCCCAGCCGTCAAATTCCGGCATTTGCAGGTCAAGTAAAATAATATCGGGCAGGTTATGGGCTTGTTCCTGGCGTAGTTGGTTTAATACAGCACGGGCGTCGTAATGGTAGTTAGCCTCGGTAAAAATCTTTAGCCTTTGGCAAAGCCTCTTCATTATTAAATGCTCCAAAGGGTTGTCATCAATCATCACTAATCTGCTTTTAGCGTGAGAGGCATTTTGATCTGTAAACGAAGCCTGCAGCAACATGGTAATTTAAGTTATACGTTTATGCGATAATGCTTTATGATATAATTAAGTGGTTTAACGCACGTTAAATTCATTTTGTTACAGGGAAAATTTATTTCTGTACCACGGGGTGGGCCAACAAGCTATTTATAGACGATTATGTTTAATTTAGCTCACTGCATGGACATTAAAAACAATCCGAAAATTATAAAAGCCTGGGCAATGTTCGACTGGGCTAACTCAGCCTACAACCTGGTTATTACCTCCACCATATTTCCCGCCTATTATACCGCCATCACTACTACCCAGGAACAAGGCGATAAAGTAATGTTTCTGGGGCATGAGTTTGTGAACACTGCCCTGTCTGATTATGTATTAGCTACAGCGTATATGGTGGTAGTGTTGTTACTGCCTATTCTAACTTCCATTGCCGATTACCGGGGTAATAAAAAAGCGTACATGCAATTATTCACCTGGATTGGTGGCCTGGCTTGCTGTGGCTTGTACTTTTTTAAATTGGATACTTTAACCGTCAGTATGTTTTGCTTTGCATTGGCCGCCATTGGTTATTGCAGCGGTGCGGTGTTCTATAATTCGTACCTGCCTCAAATAGCCACGGTAGATCAGCAGGACGCGGTAAGTGCCAAAGGATTTACTTATGGTTATATAGGCAGTGTATTACTTCAAATTATCTGCTTTGTGTTTGTATTGTCGCCTAAAACGTTTGGCATTACCGATGCCACTTTTGCTCCCCGTTTATCTTTTCTACTGGTAGGCATCTGGTGGCTGGGCTTTGCGCAGATACCTTTTTTAAAATTACCTAAAGGAACGCCTAAAAGCGTCGATCATCAATATAACGTTATTAGCGGTGGGTTTAAAGAATTAGGCCATGTTTGGCGTCAGATAAGCCACATGCCTGTTTTAAAGCGTTATCTGAGTGCTTTCTTTTTTTACTCGATGGGTGTACAAACCGTGATGCTGGTGGCTACCGGCTTTGCGGCCAAAGAATTGCGTATGCCTGCCGAAAGTTTAATAGCCACGATATTGATTATCCAATTAGTGGCTATTGCCGGTGCGGCGTTAATGTCAAGGCTTTCGTCCATTTATGGAAATATTAAAGTATTGATGGTTGTAGTGTTGATCTGGATAGGAGTTTGTGTGGCAGCTTATTTTACTCAGACGTCCATCCAGTTTTATGCACTGGCGGCTGTAGTTGGCTTAGTAATGGGAGGCATACAATCATTGTCCCGGTCAACTTATTCTAAATTTTTACCCGAGGATATTACAGATACTGCCGCATTTTTTAGCTTTTATGATGTAACCGAAAAGCTGGCTATTGTTATCGGATTGTTTACATTTGGCATCGTCGAATCGTTAACGCATAGTATGCGCAATTCGACCTTAGTGCTAACCATATTTTTTTTAGCCGGATTGTTATTGCTGTTTTTTGTGCTTACTGCGCAAAAGCAAAGAGGAAGTCTGCATACAGAGATGCAGTAAACCATTGTTTAAATTATGAAAGTTGAATTATTTGTTCCGTGTTTTATAGACCAGTTGTACCCAGATACTGCTTTCAGTACACTACAAGTGCTACAAAAGGCAGGCTGCGAGGTAGGCTATAATCCGGAACAAACCTGTTGTGGTCAGCCTGCTTTTAATGCCGGTTTTTGGGACGATGCCAAAGCTGTAGGAGGCAAATTTTTAAATACCTTTTTTGACGACGATATTATTGTTACGCCATCGGCGTCGTGTACAGGTATGGTTCGCAACTATTACAATGACTTGTTTACTAATACCACTGCGCACAATAAATGCCGGGCCATACAAAGCAACATCTATGAGCTGTCTGATTTTTTAGTAAATATTTTACAGGTAGATCATTTTGGCGCCGAGCTGGAAGGCCGTGCTGTTTATCATGATAGTTGTGCTGGTTTACGCGAGTGTAAAATAAAACGCGAGCCCAGACAATTACTCTCTAAAGTTTATGGCTTAGAGTTAGTGGAGCTTAAGGATAACGAAACCTGCTGTGGCTTTGGCGGCACCTTTGCTGTTAAATTTGACGCTATATCGAGTGCCATGGCGCAGCAAAAGGTAGACAATGCGATGGCTGCCAATGCCGATTACATCATCTCTACCGATTCATCGTGCCTGTTGCATTTGCAGAGCTACATCGACAAAAATCAACTGCCTATTAAAACAATGCATTTGGCCGATGTGCTGGCGCATGGCTGGGGAAATGTTTAATTGTCAAACTTTGCTCTCAGCATCTTAACAACTGATGGCTGTGCATAAATTCTGTACAGGGCAAAACCTGCTCTTCAAATAAATTATCTTATTTTTGTACTTAACAGTAAAATCACTCTTGTAGGTGATTGTATAAAATAAACTTTTAACACTGGTTTTAACACTTTTGGCATGCGCCAAGCGTGTAAAAGCCGAATCATAGTTGTAGATGATTAAAATTACACTTCCTGATGGTTCCGTTCGTGATTACGATAAAGGAATCACCTCTATGCAAATTGCACAATCTATATCTGAGGGCCTGGCACGTAATGTTTTAGCTGCCGAAGTTGATGGTACGGTATGGGATGCCACCCGCCCTATTGAACATGATGCCAGCGTAAAACTCTTAACGTGGAACGACGTTCAAGGTAAGTCTACTTTTTGGCATTCGTCGGCCCACTTGATGGCCGAGGCCTTAGAAGCGCTTTATCCGGGTACAAAGTTTGGTATCGGTCCGGCTATCGAAACCGGCTTTTATTACGATGTGGATTTTGGCGACCGCACCTTTTCTCAAGATGATTTTAAGCAGATTGAGGACAAAATGCTGGAACTGGCTAAAGCCAAATCCGAATATATCCGCAAACCAGTCAGCAAAGCCGAAGCCACTGAGTACTTTACCGAGAAAGGCGACGAATACAAACTGGATTTAATTAAAGATTTGCCCGATGGCTCGATTACTTTTTATAGCCAGGGTAACTTTACCGATTTATGCCGCGGTCCGCATATTCCTAACACTGGCTTTGTTAAAGCCGTGAAGCTGATGAACGTAGCCGGCGCCTACTGGCGCGGCGACGAAAGCCGTAAGCAGCTTACCCGTATTTATGCAGTTACCTTCCCTAAACAAGGTGAGTTAACCGAATATTTGCGCATACTGGAAGAGGCCAAGAAACGCGACCACCGCAAACTGGGTAAAGAACTGGAGCTATTTGCTTTCTCCGAGAAAGTAGGTATGGGTTTACCGTTGTGGTTGCCTAAAGGTACCGCCTTGCGCGAACGTTTGGTGAACTTTTTACAGCGTGCACAGGTATCTGCAGGGTATGAGCAGGTGATTACACCACACATTGGACATAAAAACCTGTACGTAACATCCGGCCATTACGAAAAATATGGTAAAGATAGCTTTCAGCCGATTCAAACTCCGCAAGAAGGGGAGGAGTTTTTCCTGAAGCCAATGAACTGCCCTCACCACTGCGAAATTTACAAAACCAAGCCGCGCTCTTATAAAGACTTGCCGGTGCGTTTTGCCGAATTTGGTACCGTTTACCGTTACGAGCAAAGTGGTGAGTTGCATGGCTTAACCCGGGTACGTGGCTTTACACAAGATGATGCTCACTTATTTTGCCGCCCCGACCAGGTAAAAGAGGAATTTAAAAAGGTAATTGACCTGGTATTATACGTGTTTAAAGCCTTGGGTTTTGAAGATTATACTGCACAGGTATCCCTGCGCGACCCCGAAAATAAAACCAAATACATCGGTACCGACGAAAACTGGCAACTGGCAGAAAGTGCCATCATTGAAGCTGCTACTGAAAAGGGGCTGCCAACTGTGATAGAATATGGCGAAGCTGCATTCTATGGTCCTAAGCTCGATTTTATGGTAAAAGACGCTTTAGGTCGTAAGTGGCAGTTAGGTACAATACAAGTAGATTATAACTTGCCCGAACGTTTTGAGCTGGAATATACCGGCAGCGACAACCAGAAGCATCGCCCGGTAATGATTCACCGTGCGCCATTTGGTTCATTAGAAAGATTTGTAGCTGTTTTGATTGAACATTGTGCAGGTAACTTCCCGCTGTGGCTGTCACCCGAGCAGTATGTAATTTTGCCTATATCCGAAAAGTATGAGGATTATGCAAAAAAACTTTTACAAATGTTAAATAATTCCGATATTCGCGGGCTGATTGACTTTAGAGACGAAAAAATAGGAAGAAAGATACGTGATGCTGAAGTCAAAAAGATCCCTTACATGCTTATTGTGGGCGAAAAAGAAGCTGCCGATGGCACGATTTCTGTTCGAAAACACGGTGTAGGCGATTTGGGAAGTTTGAGTATTGAAGATTTTAGACAACAATTAGTAACAGAAATAACCATATAACTTGGCATTAGGAAGACCGTTCAACAGAGGGCCTCGGCCTCCTTTTAAGAAAAAGGAAGCAGAGCACAACATTAATAACTTCATCAAAGCTCCGGAAGTGCGTCTTGTAGGCGACAACGTAGAGCAGGGAGTGTACCCAACCCGTGAGGCTTTGGCTATGGCACAGGAGCAGGAGTTAGACCTGGTTGAAATATCTCCTAACGCAGTTCCGCCGGTTTGTCGTGTGATAGACTATAATAAGTTTATTTACGAGCAAAAAAAGAAGCTTAAGGAAATTAAGAGTAATGCCAAGCAAACGGTAATTAAAGAGATCCGTTTCGGACCAAACACTGATGATCATGATTTCAATTTTAAATTGAAGCATGCCATAAGCTTCCTGGAAGACGGTGAAAAGGTTCGTGCTTACGTTCACTTTAAAGGCCGTGCAATTGTTTACAAGGAGCAGGGTGAGATTTTATTATTAAAATTTGCACAAGCCTTAGAAGAAGTAGGCAAGGTTGAGCAATTACCAAAGCTGGAAGGCAAGCGTATGTTTTTGATTGTTGGGCCAAAAGCTGCTAAAAAGTAAGTTGACAAAACAACAGCTGATAAGCTGATGAAGATAATACGCTGTTGAAGCGTAGAAATTAAATAAATAAGTGTTATGCCAAAAATGAAGACCAATTCCAGTGCTAAAAAGCGTTTTAAGCTTACTGGAACCGGTAAAATTGCCAGAAAAAACGCATACAAAAGCCACATCTTAACCAAGATGTCAACCAAACGTAAGCGTGCCTTAGGTCAGACCAGTTTAGTATCTGATGCTGATATGGGTAACGTTAAACGTATGCTTTGTATCGGAAAGTAATTCATTAATTTTTAACCAGGTATTAGAGTACATAAGATTCCGGCTTACGGAACACTCACTACCAAACAAGCAAAAAAATGCCACGTTCAGTTAACGCAGTAGCGTCGAGAAGACGCCGGAAAAAAATCATGAACCTTGCAAAAGGTTACTATGGTTCACGCAGCAAGGTTTACACCATTGCAAAAAACACCGTTGAAAAGGGTTTACAGTACGCGTACCGCGACCGTAAAACCAAAAAAAGAGAGTTTCGTGCTTTATGGATTCAGCGTATTAACGCTGGTGCCCGTCAGCATGGTATTTCTTACTCACAATTAATGGGTAAATTAAACGCCAGCGAAATTGGCTTAAATCGCAAAGTATTAGCCGACTTAGCAATGAATCACCCAGAAGCTTTTAAAGCTGTGGTTGATGCCATTAAGTAAGCTGCCTTTTATATAAAAGCATAAATAAAAAGCCCTGGTCATAATGACCAGGGCTTTTTATTTATGCTTTTAATTGCTTATATAATGGCACTTTGAGCATGCGCATGATCTGCTTTGGTGGCTTCTAACGTGTTTTCGGTACCCTCAATGTCCATATACTGTTTAAAGTTGCGGACATCATCGTCTACCATCTTTTTAAATAATGGGTTTAACACATTACCTAAAGCGGTACCTACGCCACCTGCTGGCGGGGTATAGCTAATTACAACATCCACAATAGTGCCTTGGCCACCCTCGGCATCTTTGAAACGTACTTTACCTGCGTTATCAATAGTTGATCCCGGTAATGAACTCCATCCAATAGCGTAACCCGGCTCGTCATTAACAATCTCGGCATCCCAGCTTACTTTTGCTATATCAACAGGTAGTTTTAGTACCCAGTGCGAACGCTTATTATCAATCACCTCTACGCTTTGCAGGTGGCTCATAAACTTAGGCAGGTTATCTAATTGTCGCCAAAAGTCATACACCGCTTGACGGGGCTTATTTATGGTGAATGATGAGCGGATGTTTACGTTAACCGGCTCAGTGCTGTTTTTACCCATTTGAGTGTATAACTCGCAATGGCCGGTAATACCGCGGGTAATCAGGTAGCCACCTGCACCCACTTTTAAAATGCTGCTAAAAGGACTGGAGAAAATATTTTTTAAGCCCGAAAGCGAAATTTTTACGCCAGCAGCTATGGATATGTAACGTTCAGGCCATTCTAAATTGATGGCTCCATCGGTCAATCCCTCTATCAACGGTTTTTTTTCTAATGCAGTAGTTGCCATAATCATGTTTTTATAGGTTTTATTTAAACATGTTAACTCTTGCTAAGTTTTATTGATTTTAAATTAACACAATAAAGGCGTGAAAAGTTAAGTGTAAAGAGCCTTCAGATTATTTCAACTTAAATGATTTTTCCTTAATTCAGCTGCTAAAACAAAGGATAATTTGTATTACGTTTTAGTCACTGTAGAATATAGTGTACAATGTGTCGGCAGTTACAAGAGACTTTTTGACTTTATAATTCCGCCGTTGAAATGGCTAACTGCCGCAAATTAAAATGCGTGGAACAGGATTATCTGCTGGTGGACAGCAAACAAAAAGCCACCTATTAATGGTGGCTTCTAAACATTTTTTTCTTAAATATGATATTAGGCCACGCAATTAGTTTTTAACCAAAAGCTGTGCATAGCACTTAGGCATTTTACTAGGTTGGCATATCCCAATGGTTTAGTCACATAAGCATTTGCTCCAAACTCCAATGATGAGCGAATATCTTTGGGGTTATCAGACGTTGAAAACATAATAATAGGTACATACCGGAGCGCCTGTGTCTCTTTGATTTTTCTTAGTAGGTCTAAGCCTGATAAGCCTGGTAAATTTAAGTCTAACAGAATGAGTTTTGGCTTGGTTTTATCTTCGGCCAGCTTTTCTAAGGTATCCAAAGCTAACGCACCATCGTCAATACTACGTAAAACGGTAGTATCATCTATTTGTCCAATGGCGCGCTCAACAACGTCAACATAGTCGTAGTTATCTTCAACATATAATATATCGGGTATTGCCATTACACATTCCTTTTAAATGCTATATAAAATATTGTGCCAACTCCAAGTTCGCTTTCTACCCAAATGCGGGCATTATGCTTCTCTATAATGCGTTTAACAATGGCAAGACCAACGCCAGTGCCTTCGTAGCCTCGCACGTTATCCATCCGCTTAAATAAGTCAAATATACGGTTATAATAATTCAGGTCTATACCAATGCCATTATCACTAATCGAGTAAATAACCTCTGTAGCGGTTTCCCTACCCTCAACACGTACCTTTGGAGGGTTTGATTTAGCCGAATATTTTATAGCGTTATTCAATAGATTGGTGAAAACCTGTGTCACCATAGTTTGATCGCCATAAAGCAGCGGGGTATCACCAATTTCAAACTGCAGGTTGCCAATATGTAAAGCTACAACGAGATCATTTTTGATCTCTTCAATCATTGTCTTCGTATTGATATCGGTGTATTCTACATCCAACCGGCCAACTCTTGAGTAATTCAATACTTCCTTAATCAAAAAATTAAGCTTATCTGCACCTGCAATTACCTTTTGTAAAATGCGCCTGGCGTCATCATCTAAACTTTTATTAGCTTCTAAAAGTAGCTCAGAGTAGTTTTTAATGGTAGATAAGGGCGTCCGTAAATCGTGCGATATAGTAAAACTAAACGTGTCAAGCTCTTCGTAAGCCTGTTTCAGCTTTTCATTTAACAACCTTATCTCGTTAGCCTGGCGGTTGATAGCAAAAACTACCTCGTCACGTAGCCTAAGCACATTTGATATTTCTTCGCGCGTCCAGCGTTCAGAACTGTTTTGTACCTTTTCCTGCCAAAGGTCGAATGACCGGCGCGGACTTAGGCTCACCAAACCATATTCATCAACCTCTACAGGCTTGTTCGGGTTGCCTGCCCAATTAATGGTTGCTATTTGTTCGGGCTTAAACCAAGCAATCAGTTCGCCCATTTCTTTAGAGAGTGTGCAAGCTAAAATACCGCTGGCCGCACCGCTGAAGGTTTTAGCGGGATGGTAAACATCAGGAAGCTGGTGGGTGTAATAAATACGGTCTTCCATATTTTTTTTCAACCAATTCACCAAGTCCTCCAGCTCAGCTTTTTCAGGCGTTTTGCCAAGCGCAACCATCTTGTCTTCATATACTAAAACGGCTCCGGTGGCATCAGTAACACTTAAAATGTTAGTTTCGTGTTGTGTAATAGCCTCGCCAATATCACCACCCTTTCGCAACAGATCTGACAATTCATTATATGCTGCCTTAAACTGGTCGTTTTTTTGAGTATTAGCTTCATCCTGCTTATACTCTAATGCCGAAGAGATAATCTGGCCAATCAGTTTAGAGGCTTCTCGCGCTTTATAATTAATAAATCGGGGCGAATAGTTATGACAAGCAATTAGTCCCCACAACTCCTCGCGATACATCAGTGAGATGCTAAAGCTGGAGGCCACCCCCATATTTTTTAGGTATTGAATATGGATTGGAGAGACCGCACGCAAGGTAGAGCAGGTTAAATCTAAAGGCGTTTGTTCATCATGTGCTGCCAGTGCTAAAATAGGCGACGACCCCGCATTTACATCAGTAATAATTCTGGTTAAATTCTTTTTGTAAAGTTCGCGAGCTTGTTTTGGAATATCGGTTGCCGGGTAATGCAAGCCTAAAAAAGGTTCCAGATGATCTTCTTTAAACTCGGCGATTACTTCGCCGTGGCCGTCATCTAAAAACTTATAAATCATAATCCGGTCGTAGCCAATTAACTGTTTAACCTGGTGTGCAGCGTTGTCAAGGAGTTGCTTCAGATGCTTACCTGCCAGCATTTCTGATACCGAACGGCCTATCGTTTTATGAATGTCAACTTCAGTTGCAGTACTGTCAGGCTCAAATTCTAATAAAAAATAGGGTCCAGTTTGCGAAAGGATCAGGTTATAATCAGTACCGTTAATAACAACTTTGTAAGGGTTAATCGTTTCAAAACTCTTGGTATGGCGCCCTAATAAAAGTAACTGACTTATAAAACCGGTTTCCTCTTCCTGCAATAGCAGCGTTTCGAGGGCTGATACCTTTTTGCCTAATAAATCTGTAGCTTGTGCAGATAAAAATGCCGAAACATTTTCGCTGGCATAACTAATGACAAATTGGTTATCTACTGCTATCAAAAAGCCATGTGCCTGTACTTTACCCGGAATGTGTATCGGCTCTCTGTCACAGTTCGTTAAATCTACCTGGTAATCTGTCATATCTTAAATTTCACAGTATTGTAAAGCATCTTATTTAAATAAGCGCCAACTCTTGTTAATTTGCAATGGTTGCTGCTAATTAATAAACAGGAGCTTCCATTGTAAAAGTAGTAAATACATTTGCTTTTTGTGATTTGTTTTGAGTTTGACTTGCTGCTTTATATAAGATTAGCTGCGGTATGCGTTAATTTAATAATTAATCAGTAATAAATTTTGCTATTAATATTTAAATAGTGAGATTAGTTTTTCTTCTCACTTATGCAGTCGCAAAATGAAGATACCGGTGATTTAGCCGGAGGCTCAAGCCAATTTAACGGGCAGCTTTTTCATTTACTGATGGAGGCGCCCGGACCCATAGCTTTGCTGCGTGGCCGTGATGGCTTATGTGACGTGCACAACCCACAGTTTCAAAAATTATGGGGAGGGCCAAACCAGTTACATCAGCCCATGCGTATAGCTTGGCCTCATCAGGAAGCAAACGGCGTTTTCGAAATGGTTGAAGGTGTGTTTGATACCGGCCGGCCTTTTCACCAACATAATTACGCCTCTATAGCCGACTGGAATGATGATGGTAAAGCCGAACAACGCTATTTTGACTTGGTGTACTCTCCTTACCGAAATGAATCAGGTGTAATTGTCGGGGTAATTATTATGGGGCTTGATGTAACAGCCAAAACTAATGCACACCAACAGTTGGCCGAGCGGCAATTGCTATTTAAAGATATTACCGATGCCGCCGGGACTGCTTTATGGACCGTTGATACCAAAGGCAATATCATCTTTGTAAATCAAACCTGGCTGGATTGGACCGGCAGGCCTTTTAAGGCCCATTTAGGCCGGGGATGGATTGATTTTGTGGTGCCCGAAGATCGTGAGAGGGTGATTAGTAGTTTTATCAGGGATATTAATCACAAGAGCCAATTTCATGTTGATTTTAGGGTATTGCGCAAAGACAAGAGCTTGCAATGGGTAGCCGCTACAGGTAAACCACGCTACACCATTAATGGCGATTTTGCCGGTTACGTAGGCTCGTGTATGGATATTACAGAGCGGAAAAAGACCGAGCAATTATTGCGTGACAGCGAAGAGCGCTTTCGCAACATTGCCGATTCGGCACCTGTTCTAATATGGATGACCGGTACTGATAAGCAAATTACATTTGTAAATAAAAGCTGGACTGAGTTTGCCGGCGTTAATCAGTTGGTAGGCAATATTGGCCATTTGCACGATGATTTATTGCACCCCGACGATCAGGCCATGATAGTTAATGGCTATATACAGGCATTTGATACCCGCCAGGAGTTTTATCTGGAGTACCGTATGCGCAATCGCAATGATAAATACCGTTGGATTGGCATGAAGGGGATACCGCGCATTGGCCCTGATGGCACGTTTGAGGGCTACATTGGCTCGGGTATGGATATTACTGAAATGAAGGAGCACGAGCTGATTAAGAATGATTTTATCGGTATGGCAAGTCATGAATTAAAAACACCTATAACATCTATTAAAGCATACGTGCAATTGCTGCTTACTATTTATAGTAAAAAATCAGACGATGAGTTTTTGCTGCGCTCATTAAATACGGTAAACAAGCAGATTAATAAACTCACCCGTTTAATTACAGATTTACTGGATGTTTCGAAAATGGAAAGTGGCAGGTTAAGCTTATGCAGCTTTGAATTTGATTTGCATGATCTGATTAAAGAAACGGTAGACGAAGTGCAGCATACCGCTACGCAGCATGATATTTTGTATACCACTGTGGGGCCGCTTGCTGTTTATGCCGACCGTGACCGCATTGCACAGGTAATTACTAACTTTTTGACTAATGCTATCAAATACTCGCCGGATAGTGACCGGGTTGATGTATCGGTAAGTGTAGATGACCAAGCTGTAACCGTTGGTGTTCGTGATTATGGTATCGGTATCAACCCCGAAGAGCAAGCCAAAGTATTTAATCGCTTTTACAGAGTAGAAGGTCGTAACGAACAAACATTTTCGGGTTTTGGTATTGGCTTATATGTTGCTGCCGAAATTGTACGGAGGCATGGCGGAAACGTTTGGGTAGAAAGCGAAAAAGGTAATGGCTCGGTATTTTATTTTACACTGCCACTATACAAAGATTTAACGCAAAATTGAGTTGCCCAACTCATTATTATACCCGAATTCAAATTATTTGTAATTTGTGTAAACAGTATGGATTAAATTACTGTTATGTAACCAAATCATCTACTGTAAAGGATATTAACTATGAAAGATCAAACCAAAATTATTGCAGCACTTTTAGTAGGTGCTGCGGCAGGTGCAGCTATAGGTTTATTGTTGGCTCCAGAAAGCGGCTCTGAACTTAGAGAAGATATTGCTGATTATGTGAACGATTTAATTGACAAAACAAAAGACAAAGCACAAATAACTGCTGACGATTTGAAAGAATACGGCAACACTTTGGTTGATAAAGCTAAAACCAAATTTAACGGTGTAGCAAGCACTTTATCTGATTATAAAGATGAAGCTCAGGATAAACTTGATGATGCAAAATCATATGCAAATCAGGGCTATGATAACGCGAAATCGGCTGTTAAAAGCGAATCAAACGATTTAAACAGCTCAATACAGAGCGCATAATTATATTGTGCTAATTAATATGAAATGCCTTTGGCCATAAGCCAAAGGCATTTTGTTTTTAACGCTTTACATACTCGTCGGCTATCATTAAAAACAGCTTGTCATTATCCGAAGCTTCATCAAAACTTTCTAACAGCATTTGTTCTGCCTCTTTATAATTTAAGGCCGCTGCCAAAACTTTAAGCATGCGGTATGAGGTCAGGTTTATATGCTCAAGTAATTGTAAATACAATATAATATCAATGTCGTTAAGCAAGTAATTGTCAGTACCGTAATCTTGTGGTTCAAAGGCATCCTTAAAAACAGCAATAATAGGCACGCAGTTTTCTCTGGCTGGCTCTAAATCTAATAGCTGATAGATATTCTCCAGCCGTTGTACCTGATTTCTAATATCAATCCAGGTTTCTTCAATACCTTGTTTTAGTTTTTTGAAGGTGGCAAGTTCTATTAGATTGGGCAAATGTTCTTTAACATACTTTTTGCCAAAGTAAACCCTGTTTAAATGGTGTATAAAGTGCTGTTTAAGCACTTCCGGACTTGCAGACTGTAAGGTGGTTGCTTCCATATAGTATGAGTGGTTTTATTATATTAAGTCAGATCATTAGCGTTAAACCCAACAATCTGACGCAGCTTTATAACAAACTATCGTAAATCTTGATTGTAATTATTATTACTATGCAAGAAGATAATTTTGACGATTTAGATTTTTATGAGCCTGACAAAGAGGGCGCATTTCATATAGAAGTAGACTTTTATGATACAGGTGAGCTATCAAGTATGCTGGTAATACCCTGTAACGAAGCCTATATTGTGGTTTCAAACAATGAGCATTTATGTACACTGGTGCATACTTGCAAAGAGGTTGAATGTTGGGAGCAGCAGGATGGTACGCTCGACGATGAGCTGGTTGAACGCATTGGTACCGGTATACAAAGCGCCCGACCAGAAGATTTTTAATAGCGTTAATGCAAAAAGGCCGCTTAGTTGCATATTTCATCAACTAAGCGGCCTTTTTACCTTGATTAAAGCTTTTATTAAAGCTCTTTTCTTAATCGTGCTACCGGAATGTTCATTTGCTCGCGGTATTTGGCCACTGTACGGCGGGCAATATTATAGCCTCGCTCTTTTAAGATTTCGGTAAGCTTTTCGTCGGCCAACGGATGGCGTTTGTCTTCGCCACCAATACACTCTTCCAGTATCTTTTTCACTTCTTTGTTTGATACCTCTTCGCCGCTTTCGGTTTGAATAGCTTCTGAGAAGAAAGATTTAAGCAGGTAAGTGCCATGCTCTGTTTGTACATACTTGGAGTTAGCTACACGTGAAACAGTTGATATATCCATGCCAATACGGTCGGCAATATCTTTCAAAATCATGGGTCTCAGGTTCTTCTCATCGCCGGTGAGAAAAAACTCATATTGGTACTGCATAATGGCATTCATGGTTTTAAGTAGCGTTTGCTGGCGCTGCTTAATAGCATCAATAAACCATTTAGCCGAGTCGAGCTTTTGCTTTACAAACTGTACAGCCTCTTTCATCTTTCTGTCCCGTTGGGAGGCCTTATCATAATGCTCAAACATTTCCTGGTAAGAGCGGCTCACCCGCAGTTCGGGCGCGTTTTTTGCGTTTAGCGTTAAAATCAGCACACCATCATTATTGCTGATGTGAAAATCGGGAATAACCTGATGCTGTTTAGTACTTACCTCGTTAGAGTCGCCCGGTTTAGGGTTAAGCTTTAGTATTTCATTAACAACACCACGCAACTCAATGGAGTTTAGGTTTAAAGACTTTTCAAGCTTGTCATAATGTTTACGGGTAAATTCTTCCAGGTAATCTTCAACTACTAATACAGCTTTTTTAATAATCGGATCGGTTATATCTTTCCGGCGTAACTGGATCAATAAACATTCCTGTAAACTGCGTGCACCCACACCCGGCGGATCAAAAGACTGTATTACTTTAAGCATTTCTTCCACTTCTTCGTCTTCGGCCATCACGTTTTGTGAGAAGGCCAAATCGTCGGTAAGTGACATAATAGGGCGGCGCAGGTAACCATCATCATCTAAACTACCGATGATTTGCTGGCCTATCCGAAAATCTTTATCACTGAGTGGTACTAAATCCAGTTGCGATTGCAGGTTTTCGAAAAACGAACTCTGAATGGCAATGGGCATTTCCTTACGCTCTTCTTCATCGTCGCCGTTTTGGTCGTATCGCGAGCCATATTCATTTACATTATCTTCCTGCAGGTAATCATCAATGTTAAACTCATCGTACTCATTATTATGCTCCTCGCTCGAAGAATAATCATCATCCGGGTCGCGGTCCGGATACTGTTCTTCCGGCTCCGTCATATTGGTCAAGCTTAAATCTTCAAGCGCAGGATTTTCTTCCAACTCCTCTTTAATGCGGGTATCAAGAGAAACTGTAGGTACCTGCAACAACTTTATGAATTGTATTTGTTGGGGTGAAAGCTTTTGTAATAATTTTTGTTGAAGATTCTGTTTTAACATATATCAAGGGTACGCCAAAAATACATCAATGGCCCGTATTAAGCAATAAGTAACGATGATTAAGTAATGGGTTAAATGCTTAATAAAAGTTTTTGTTTTTATACGATAAAACTTTTTAAAAGTATACAGCTTTAATGTATTTTTAGCTAAATACATTAAACCTATCTTAATATGTCGTTTATAAAAGAATTTAAAGAGTTTGCTATTAAAGGCAATGTACTTGATTTGGCTGTAGCCGTAGTTATTGGTGCTGCCTTTGGTAAAATTGTTAGTTCGTTGGTAGATGATATCATCACCCCGGCTTTGCTAACGCCAGCACTTAAGGCCGCTAATCTTTCCAATCTCAGTCAGTTGGTCATTCCGGGTACGGCTATAAAGTATGGTAACTTTTTGTCGCAAATTATTTCTTTTATCATTGTGGCTTTAGCTTTATTCATGTTTATTAAAGCCATTAACCGCTTTAAGAAAAAAGAAGCTGTTGCACCTACCGTGGTGCCGGTGCCTACTAACGAAGAAGTTTTACTAACCGAGATTAGGGACTTGCTTGCTAACCGCGCGCGTTAAAAACTTTTAGCCAGGTGGCCATTGGTTACAATAATGTAATCGTTGTTTTTGCTGTACTTGCTCCAGTCAATATGATTATAGTCATCAACAGCAAAAACAGCTACATTAATAATCGAAGCTTTAGATGCGTATTTTTTTAACTGAGCGGCAGCGCCCAGTTTATCTTCGCTATGAAAGCCACCGTTAATCTGTAATACTTTACTGCCGGGATGGTCTTTGAGATACTTTGCAACAGACCATCCCATGGTAGCATCCCAAAGGTTTTGCGACTGATAAATTTGCATGCCACCCATACCGGCATGTCCGCCCATAATGTCAACAAATTTTTGGTAATAAGCGCCTGTCGCCGTGTCAATGGGTAGGGGTGGGAGCCAGCTTTTTGCTGTAACATCCAACTGTTGCAGGCTGTTTAAGCCTAGGCGTGTAACACGATTAACATATCTGCCGGGTGCATTAGCGGCAATTACTGGAATGCTTTTTTCTTTAGCTAGTTCTACCATTGGCCGGTAATCTTTATAATTTGGCCAGGCACGGGCATCGCTGATCAGATTTTTTTCGCGGATTAGTCCGTTAAGATATTCATTCAGAATAGGCTGAGTATCCGTTTCAAACATCTCTAAAGATAGTGCTGCTTTTTTTGGATACTTTTGAATTAGCTTGTTAAGCAAATACAGTTCAATGGTATGACCAACCGAATCGTTATGCTCTTCGCCATAAAACAATACATCTGCTTTGCTCATGTTACTGATGATATCATCAACCGATACTTGTTTTTGAGAAGCAGTGCTGTAAACCTTGTAACTATCCTGTGCAAGTGTCATAAAGGGCAGCAACAGCAGCGAGCAAAAAAGTGTTAGTTTCATTACAAAGCGTTTAAGCGGGTAATTTACAGGCTTAAAACCATAAACGTAAATAGTAATATTTATATTTGAAAACTGAAATATAAACACTAAATTTGCGCTCCCGTTTTTAGGATATTAACGAATTACAATATAACAATCATGAAAAGAACGTTTCAGCCGTCTCAACGTAAAAGAAGAAACAAACACGGCTTCCGTGAGCGCATGGCAACTGCTAACGGCAGAAGAATTTTAGCTGCAAGAAGAGCTAAAGGCAGAAAAAGATTATCAGTATCTGACGAGCGTCGTCATAAAGCATAATACAGGTTGCTTAGCCCAATAGACGGGGCTGGTGCCGTAATTATCTGATTTTCCGGTTAACCATTTAAGCAATATGTATACTTTTAAAAAGGAAGAGCGGCTATGTAATAAAAAGCTTTTAGAAAAGCTTTTTCGTAGCGGCTCTTCCTTTTTGTGTTATCCGTTCCGGGTATCGTGGATGCCGGTCGAGGCAATGCTGCCAGCTACTGTGCAAGTGGTTTTTGGGGTATCTAAAAAAAGGTATCGCCGGGCAGTTGACCGCAACCTGATTAAACGACGCATGCGCGAAACTTATCGTTTACATAAGGAGAAACTATTGTATCTGCCTTTGCAACAACAAAACCAGCAGTTGGTACTTTCTATAAACTATATTGGTAAAGAAATAACCGATTTTAAGTTTATGGATAAAAAGATGGTTAAGCTTTTGCTGCAAACCTGCGAACAAGTTAATGCAAGCCATGTTAAAGTGGTTTAAAAAGGCGCTGGGCAATTTGTTTTTATTGCTCATCAAAGTCTATCAAACTGTTATATCGCCAATTTTGCCTTCATCGTGTAGGTACACGCCTACTTGCTCGCAATATGGTGTTGAGGCTATACGCAAGTATGGGCCGTTTAAAGGTGGATGGCTAACTTTAAAACGCATTGGCCGTTGCAATCCCTGGGGAGGGCATGGGCACGATCCGGTACCTTAATTTATTAAAACCATGAGTTTACTGCTTTTAATAGAAACGGCTACAACATCATGTTCGGTTGCGTTAGTGCAGCAAGGGCAGGTATTGGCAATTAAGGAGCTGAATGAGCGAAACATTCATGCGGAGGTAATCACCGTTTTTATTGAGGAACTGTTTAGCACAGGCGGCAAAACCTACAATGATTTGGACGCGGTTGCAGTAAGCAGCGGACCCGGGTCATATACTGGTTTACGGATAGGGGTATCGACTGCTAAAGGCTTATGTTTTGCGTTAGATAAACCACTGATTGGAATAGAAACTATGCAGGCTATGGCGGATGGTATGGTGGCAAAGATTGCTGACAGTAGTGATATCTTGCTATGCCCTATGATTGATGCCCGCCGTATGGAGGTTTACACCGCCTTGTTTGATGCCAAGGGTAATCGGCTCAGGCCAACGTCGGCCGAGATTATTGACGAACATAGCTTTGCAGATATCTTACAAAACAACGCTGTTTTGTTTTTTGGCGATGGTGCCGAAAAATGCAGAGCACTGTTGGAGCAACATCCTAATGTACAATTCGATACCGGATTTGTTAATTCTGCTGCTCATTTGGCGGCAACCGCACAAAAAAAATTTGATGCATCAATATTAGAAGATGTGGCGTACTTTGAGCCTTTTTATTTAAAAGATTTTATAGCCGGTAAAAAAGCGCGTTAACGCCGCTTAATGGTTAAAAATATCGTTCCATCTTTTACCCAACGGACCTTGCTCTGAGCCATCAGGATAGTAGCTTTCATTTTTCCAGCGTTCAATCAGTTTTCCGATTTTAAACGAGAATCCAAAATAAATGCTGGCTCCCGAGTGCGACCGTGCGCTATTAATAGCGTTGCTGTTATCGTTATAGGCACTATAAAGGTTAAAGGTATTACCTAATTGTTCGCTGCCTATAAATACCTCAAAGTTTGGTTTTTTGTACATTAGCTGCAGGCCGGTATCAAACTTTTTATCCTCATTCATGATGCCGCTTATGGATGCGCTGAATTTACCAAAGCCAACCTGGTTAATCAAAGCCAATGCAGCACCCTGCCCATAAAGCTGTTGCGATACAAGGGCCGTAGGCTGGTACATGATATTGCCAAAAATAAATTTTTTAGCCATGGCAAACTCAGCCCGGCCAACAATGGGTTTGGTAAAACCTTTGTAATAGCCGTTTTGGGTGATGGTTTCTCTAAAAATGTCTTGTCCGCTGCCATTGGTCGGCGTGTTATTAAACGCATTAAAACTGTAGGTAGCCGGCCGGCGCCCCCAATGGATGAATCCTAAATCTTTGATGTTGCCCTGTAAAATAAGGCCACCTGGAGCCAAAAAAGTAGCACCGATGCCTATGGCCATCCCTGGGTTTTTGAGAGATGGCAGTAAGTCGCGCTTAGGGTATCTGCCATCTACGTATGTAGCCTGATAAGTGCCCTGCACCAGCGGAACGACTTTGCTGCCTGACACACCCACGCTCGACTGATTAATTACCATTTTGTTGTAATCTATACCCAGTAAGGTGCTCAGCTTTAGGCCAAATGTGAAAGTGCGGGTTACTTTTTCGCGGTAGGTTAAGCTTAGCTGATGAAAGCCTTCGTAAAAAGCGCGGCCATTAAAAACATCATTGCGCCCAACCAGTCTGGTGTAATTATTCCCGCCGTTAATTAAATCAACGGCTTCATCAGAGGCGTACCCACGGGCATTAGTCTTAATCTGATAAGAGGCTCCTATCTCTACTCGTCCGCTCAATGAGGCAAACATCTTAATCATGCCCAGATACACATTGGTTTGTACAAAGGCGTTGTTAAACTGATTTTGCCCTGCGGTAAAAGCGGTGTTATTTTCCTGATTTAAAAATATGCGCGTTTTAGCCGGCGTTTGTGCATTGCCGGTTAAATAAGTATAAACATTAGCGTTAGCAATAAAGCTTAGTGCATAGTTTTTAGTTGTATCTGCAATAAACGCCGCCTGCGAAGGATTTTCGAAGGAGTCGTAAAGTGTGCCGGTGTTATACATAGTGAACCTTTGTGCCCAGGCATGGCTCATACCGGCAGAAAACAGTAAAACCGAGAATAATATTTTCTTCATCAAGCTGCAAAAAGTTAAGTATTAGTAGGCGCCACCAAATTTCAACACAGCCTGATCACCAAAGCGCCGGTACCTGTGGCTTTGCTTATTTGCTTAAGGTAGTGCTGTCAGTAGAGTTAAGTTTAATACACAAATTAGTGTAAAATTGGTTTTCGGAAGCTGACAGTTGATAGGCTGCGGCGTAGTAGTTTTTATAGCCGGGCTCTTGCTGCTGGTAAGCTTGGGCGTAGGCCGGTTTCAGTGTTCGCCTAAAAACGTTGCCAGCGTTTTTGAAATGAATAAAGAACTCCACATTTGCCCTTTGTGCCAAAATGTTGTTAAACTGAACGTATTCATCTTTCCTGATCAGGAAATCGCCGTTAATGTAATTCTCTTTATAGTTACTTAACTCGCGCTCAGTATTAGCCAAAATCAGGTAATTATCAAGTACCATAAAATAAGGTTTTCTAAAATGGGCCAAAGCATCACCCAATAAAAAAACCGGTACCTGGTCATAATTAAACTGCCCAACCTCATCGTTGTCAGTCATCGTACTGATGTTGCTAAGGTATGGTCTTAAAGTACCGCCATTTTTTATTTTAATGATAGCTACCCTTTCCTGAAAACGAGTGGTAATTACCGCGAATTCGTTATCCAGCAGCCGGTTAAACTCGCGGTCAAACTGCACGCCGGTTTCGCTTTTCATTTTATTGAATAATCTTCTTTTTTCAGTGTCTAAGCCCGCAATTTGCTGCCAGTTGGTTAGCTCACTTTCAAAGCGTTTCACATCATCAATAGCATAACTATTGCTGTAAGCTGTGGTGGTCGGAAATAGATTTTTTAATTGTACTGGCACCGGGTTCATCCTCCGGAACAGGTCGAGGTAACTAACCGGCCGTGTGTTTTTAAACGTAGTGAAGCCGTTAAACATCAGGGCATCACGCTTATAATTTAAGCTAAGGGAGGTAACGGCAGAAAGAATAGGCAGTCCCTTCCATAAATCCAGTTTGTCTTTTTTATAAAACTGGCTGAGCAGGTGGCCCGCCTGCCGGTAATTGATGTACAAGGCACCCAATGAGGTAGAATTTTGCTGGTCGGGCAATAAGCTGAAGTGTTTGCTCTTGTCCGTGGGTTTATAATCGAGGCTTTGCTGCAGCAATGTTTTCGAAAAACTACCCGTCATCACTTGTCCGGCTCTTTCGGCCATATAAAAATCGGCATCTAAAGAGTCTGAATGAATTTTAAACCCACGGCTTTTGCCAAAACTCACCGTTGTAAAGGTGACACCTTTTAAGCTTGCTGTATTCCTAAAAGCCTCAGGCTTTATACGCACGCTTTCTGTGGCGGTAAACAGGTAACCCACGCTATCATTAGGTTGCGGGTGTACGGAAATAAAAATATCCTGATCGGCAAAAACGCCATGCAGGTTGGGGTTGTTGAGCAGCACGTGGCGCAGGGCATTAAATTGCTTTAGGGCAGGTTGCCCAACCAGGGCGGTAAATAATTGGCTGTTTTTATAAATATCGTAAAAGCTGCTGTCGTTATTAAACTCAAAGATGAGTGCGGCCGAGTCGGGAATGGTATTAATAACTTGCGTGGCGCGTTTGCCCGGTGGGCTTAAATGCCTAAAATAGGCAACGGTTATCACCGCCGTAGCTGCAACTAAAATAACGGTGATGATAATATGCCTTTTCATAATTAGTTATCGTAATCAAATGTAGATTTTTACCTTATGGCAATAAAGTAATACTTGCAATTGGCTAATTTAGCTGTAATTTAAAAAGCCTGCATGCAGAAAAACATTATTATTACAGCAGCCGTACTCGGTATGCTGGCCGTTATTACCGGTGCTTTTGGAGCGCATGCCCTAAAAGCCCGTTTGGAGGTATCGCAAATTCAGGTCTGGAATACTGCAGTGCAATATCAATTCTACCACGTATTAGCATTATTGTTTTTATCAACTTTGGCCCGTAACGACAGCAACCAGGTTTACGCGGCTTATTGGCTGTTTGTTTTGGGTATCGTTTTCTTTTCCGGATCATTATATCTGCTTTCGTGCTCTTCTATTTTACAGTGGAGCTGGCTGCGTATACTTGGGCCTATAACACCTATAGGCGGGCTGCTGTTTATAGCAGGCTGGTTTATGTTGTTGCTTGCTGCCGTAAAAAATAAATTATAATGCTTGAGTTTGCCGAAACCCGTCATGCCGACCGGCTGACGCTATTTGCCGAGGTAATATTGCCTTTAGCTATTTCTAAGAATTATACTTACCGGGTGCCTTTTGAATTAAATAACGTGGTTGCCGTTGGTAAAAGGGTAGTGGTGCAATTTGGTAAAAGCAAACTTTATACAGCCATCATCAGGTCAATCTCTACTGAGGCTCCAGAACGATATGAGGCAAAGTATTTAATGGAGGTGCTGGATGACAAGCCTGTTGTAACTGTGCAGCAGTTGGAGTTTTGGAAATGGCTGGCCGATTACTATTTGTGTAATGTAGGCGAGGTAATGAGCGCCGCCTTACCATCGGCACTTAAACTAGCCAGCGAAACCCGCATTATGCTTAACCCTGACGAAGCCGTCGACCGCTCGTTGCTGCATGATAAAGAGTTTTTAATAGTTGACGCGCTTGATTTGCAGCCTATACTTACGGTAAGTGATATTGTAAAGCTTTTGGGGCAAAAAACGGTGATGCCGGTGCTCAAATCAATGTTTGATAAAAACATTATTTACATATCAGAAGAAGTTACTGAACGCTACAAGCCGCGCAAGCGTACATACATTAAACTTAATCCTATTTACGAGGATAATGACCAGCTAAGGGCATTATTTGTACAGTTGGAGCGCCGGGCACCCAAGCAGGCCGATGCCATACTGGCTTATATCAAATTATCGCGCGAGCAAAAGCTGGTTTCTAAAAATGATTTGGTGGATGCCAGCGGTGCCGGGGCATCTATTATTAAAGCACTTACGGATAAAAAAATACTGATTGCCGAAGATAAAAACGTAAGCCGGTTGTATTATGATACCTTAGAAGCCGGCGCTACTTTTACGCTTAATGAGGCGCAGCAAAACGCGCTGGATAGCATTCGTGCGCAGTTTAATGATAAAGAAGTGGTGCTGTTGCACGGGGTTACTTCATCGGGCAAAACGCAGGTTTATATCAGGCTGGTTGAGGATGCCATACAGGCAGGCAAACAGGTGCTGTACCTGTTGCCCGAAATTGCGCTGACCACGCACGTCATCGAACGGTTGCGTAAATACTTTGGTAATGATATAGGTGTTTACCATTCGCGTTTTACTGATAACGAGCGGGTAGAAGTTTGGCAAAAAGTATTAAACCATGAGTATAAAGTGGTACTGGGAGCGCGTTCGTCAGTGTTTTTACCGTTCGATAACTTAGGATTGATAATTATTGACGAAGAGCACGAAACCTCCTACAAGCAATTTGATCCGGCACCGCGGTATAACGCACGTGATGCGGCCATTTATTTGGCCAGCCGTTATCAGGCTAAGGTTCTATTAGGTTCTGCTACGCCTTCGTTCGAGTCTTATTTTAATGCGCGAACCAAAAAGTATGGCTTTGCCGAGCTTACCGAGCGTTTTGGCGGTGTAAGTTTACCCGAAATTGAAGTAGTAAGCATTACCGAAGAAACCAAGCGTAAAACCATGCAATCGCACTTTACAAGTGTGCTGATGAAGGATATGCAAACGGCTATCGAGAATAAGGAGCAGGTAATTCTGTTTCAGAACAGGCGCGGTTATGCGCCGGTACTGGTATGCCGGGTATGTGCCTTTACGCCGCGTTGCATTAATTGTGATGTTAGCTTAACCTTTCATAAAAGCAGCAGCCAATTGCATTGCCATTATTGCGGCTACAAAGAAGAAACGCTCAATACCTGTCCGGCCTGTGGCTCTACCCATTTAGAGTATAAAGGTTTTGGGACTGAAAAAATTGAGGATGAATTACAGGTGTTACTGCCCGAGGCTCGTATTGCCCGCATGGACCTGGATACTACCCGTGCCCGCAACGCATACCAGAATATGTTAAACGACCTGGAAGAAAAGCGGATTGACATCCTGGTAGGTACCCAAATGGTAGCCAAGGGGCTGGATTTTTCGGATGTAACGGTTATCGGTATTATTAATGCAGATAGCTTGCTAAAATACCCGGACTACCGGGCTAATGAGCGCAGTTTCCAGATGCTGGCTCAGGTGAGCGGCAGGGCAGGGCGCAGGGGCAAACAAGGTAAAGTAGTTATTCAAGCGTATAACCCTCACCACAGGGTGGTTGACCAGGTAATTCGTAATGATTATAAAGAACTATACCTTACTGAAATTGAAGAGCGGAAAAGCTTTAAATATCCGCCGTTTTACCGCATCATCCAAATGGATGTAAAGCATAAAGATGCCGAGCGGTTATTTCACCAGGCCGAGTACCTGGCTAACGAGTTGCGCAAGCATTTTGGCGACCGGGTAATAGGGCCTGAATTTCCGCTGATTAGCCGTATCCGTAACTTTTACATCAAATCTATCATGCTCAAATTTGAGCGCGATACGATTTCCATTGTCAAGGTAAAAACAATTATACGCGAAGTAATTTTGCAGTTTCAAACTACCAAATTAAGCAAAGGCTGCTTGGTGCAGCCAGATGTAGATCCTTATTAATGTTGCAACGGCAATGTGGCGTTGCTGAGAAATTAGAAGGTTGCATTTCAAACCCTTAGCAGCTTTGCTAAATTTAATAGCTTGCTTAAGTCCCGAAAAAGCCGTTATTTTTATAGTTTTGCAGCGCAAATGGCTTACAAGTTTATAGATAATTACCGAGAGAAGGGTGCCCGCAAAAGGCTGGTTGATGTTTTAAAGAAGAAAGGTATTGAAGATGAACAGGTGTTGCAAGCCATCAATAAGGTGCCTCGTCATTACTTTTTTGATGAAACTTTCTGGAACCAGGCGTACAAGGATATTGCTTTTCCGATAGGTGCAGGGCAAACCATCTCTCAACCGTATACCGTTGCTTACCAATCCGAATTGCTGCACATCCATAAGGGGCAAAAGGTGCTCGAAATTGGTACCGGCTGCGGCTATCAAACCTGTGTGCTACTGGAGTTAGGTGCCGAAGTTTATACTATTGAACGTCAG
Organism: Mucilaginibacter sp. CSA2-8R; assembly: GCF_038806765.1. Lineage (NCBI taxonomy): Bacteria > Pseudomonadati > Bacteroidota > Sphingobacteriia > Sphingobacteriales > Sphingobacteriaceae > Mucilaginibacter > Mucilaginibacter sp. CSA2-8R. The sequence continues at coordinate 1,546,511 of NZ_CP152389.1, forward strand.
GAAGCCCTTTATCAACGCACCGTTCAGGTTTTGCCTTATATGGGTTACCGACCTAATTTCTTTTTGGGTGATGGCTCTAAAGGTATTGAAAACCATGCCCCGTATGATAAAATTATTGTAACTGCCGGCGCACCCACCGTGCCCGAAGTATTGCTTCGTCAGCTTAAGGTTGGCGGTATGCTGGTAATTCCTGTAGGCGATGAGCAGGAACAAAAAATGGTAACTATATTAAAGGTAGGGGATAACGATTACGAAAAGGTAGTACTTGACACCTTCCGGTTCGTTCCCTTAGTAGGCGACCAAGCTTGGTAATTAAGCAATCAGCATTGCTGATTGCCGTGTGAGTTTACAAGAAATACAGACTACTCGTCGTTAATCGCGCTACAAGCATCTGCATTCTTGACTCTATATTCTATACTCTAATTTATCTCTTCATTACCCGACTGAGCTCAATTTTGGTATCGCGCTCTTTCATGGTTTCGCGTTTATCGAAAGTCTTTTTACCTTGGGCCAAGCCAATCTTCAGTTTGGCAAAGCCGCGCTCACTGATAAACATGGCCAGCGGTATTATAGTAAATCCTTTCTCTTCAGTACGGGTGCGCAGCTTTTTAAGTTCTTTTTTATTCAGCAATAATACGCGGTCGCGCTTAGCTTCATGGTTGTAAAAAGAACCATGCGAGTATTCAGAAATATGCAGGTTGCGCACATAAAGCTCGTCGCTTATAAAAGTGCAAAACGCATCATTCAGGTTAGCCTTTCCATCGCGGATCGACTTGATTTCGGTGCCCAATAATTTAATGCCCGCGGTATATTCGTCGAGTACGTGATATTCGAAGTAGGCTTTTTTATTTTTGATATACAGTTGTTCGTTCATGGCTTAGCCTGCAAATATGCAATTTATTTTCGTGGTGATTTTACTACCAGTACCGGTATATTCACCAAGTGCCTTACTGTATCAACAGTAGTGCCGTAAATTAAATCTTTTAGAGCTTTGTGCCCGTGCGATCCCATCACCAAAAATTCAATAGCTTCCGACTTAACCACTTGTGCAATGGCGTTACCCCGATTTCCGTAACCAATATTTGTAGATGCATTATAGCCTAACTCTTTTAACGCATCTACATATTGTTCCATGTTGTTAAAATCACTTTGTGTTTCGTAGTCCATTACCTGCGTACCATGGTAGCGTGCTCCGGCCGTTTCTACTACGTGGATGAGTGTATAATTGGCCAGCGGGCCTCCCTGCTTAATAGCGTGTTTTATAGCAATCTCGTCGTTAGGGGTGAAGTCAATGGCAACTCCAATTTTTTTGTAGTCGGTAATCTGCAATTCCTGTATAGACATGGCAATGCCGTGCGGTACTGCGGTAAATTTTTTCTGGCTCTTGCTAATTAGTGGTTTTACAAAAACATACAACAGCAAACCACCGATGGCAATAGCTACAGGCGTAACCAAATAATGGATTAAATCTGCCGAGTCCGGATTAGCTTTGGCCCATTTACTCAGCTCTTCTACCACCAAGCGCCCGTTTAGTCCAACAATCAGGGCGGCAAAAAGCCAAGCCAGTGCTTTAACCCAAAGCTTGTTGGCAAATTTGCCCATCGTTTTCTTGTCGGAGGTAAAATGTATTAAAGGTATCACGGCAAAACCTAATTGTAAACTTAATACCACCTGGCTTAGCACCAGCAGTCGGCCTAAACCATTTTCGCCGGCATAAAGCAGGGTTAAATAAGCCGGTAATATGGCCAGCACCCGTGTTAATAAACGGCGCAGCCAAGGGGCAATCCGCAGGTTAAGGTGGCCTTCCATAATGATTTGCCCGGCCAACGTTCCGGTAACCGTTGAGCTTTGTCCGGCGGCAATCAATGCAATGGCAAACAGTTTAGGAGCCATAGTGCCAAAAATGTCGCTAAGCAATTTGTGAGCATCTTCTATCTCAGCTACCTGGTGATAGCCATTTCTGAAAAAGGCACTGGCTGCCAAAATCAGTATAGCCGCGTTTACAAAAAAGGCGAGGTTAAGGGCAATGGTAGTGTCCCAAAAATTGAACTTAATGGCGTTGCGGATGCCTTCGTCACTGCGGTCAATTTTGCGGGTTTGCACCAGTGAGGAGTGCAGGTATAAATTGTGAGGCATTACAGTAGCACCAATAATACCAATGGCAATGTAAAGAGCATCGTGGTTTAAGGTGGTTGGAATAAAACCTTTTGCCAGTTCGGGCAAATTTGGTTTTACAATAATCATCTCTATCAAAAAAGAAAACCCTACAATAAATATCAACGATACAATAAAGCCCTCAAGCCGGCGCATGCCTTTGTTTAGCAAGAAAAGCAGGAGCAGGGTGTCAAGCATTGTAATAGATACTCCCCAGATGAGCGGCAAGCCAAACAGCAACTGTAAACCTATCGCCATGCCTATAATCTCGGCCAGGTCACAAGCAATGATCGATATTTGGGCTAAAACATACAGGTTAAAGTTTACAAAACGCGGATAGGTTGATTTGGACGCCTGGGCAATATCTAAGCCGCGTACGATGCCCAAACGTGCACTCAACGATTGTAATAACAAGGCGATTAGGTTCGACATTAGCAAAACCCAAATGAGTTTATAACCAAACTGGCTGCCTGCCTGCAAATCGGTTGCCCAGTTGCCCGGGTCCATGTACCCAACACTAATCAGGTATGCCGGACCAATAAAGGCAAATATTTTACGCCAGCCCGTTTTATTTTCAGTATCTACCGAACTATGTACACTGCTTAACGATTCGCTGTGTGAACTCATAATAATACCAGTATATTTTTGGCCACTTCGTGGCTAATGTTAAACTCTTTGTTTGATGGCGGTACTGTGACCGAAAGGTCGTAATTACTAACATCGGTTACCACGATGGTTTGGCCCAAAGTAAGCCGGCTTTTTTCAAGGTATTGTAAAAAGCTGGCTGAATGATTGGTTACACCGGCAATTTTAGCGCACTGCCCTTTATTTAAAAGCAGGGCAGACTGCAAAGCCTCATGCTGATTGATGTTGCCTTGGGCATCCGGTATTGGGTCGCCGTGCGGGTCAAATTGTGGGCATCCCATAAATTCGTCGAGGCGGTCAATCAGTTTTACTGATGTAATGTGCTCCAGCTCTTCGGCCATTTCGTGCACCTCGTCCCACTTAAATTTTAGCTTTTCTACCAAAAAATATTCCCAAAGCCTGTGCTTACGCACAATTCCCAAAGCTGACTTCTTGCCCTGCTCGGTTAAGCTTACGCCCTGATAGCGAGTGTAGTTAATTAGCTTTTTTTCGGCGAGCTTTTTAAGCATATCAGTAACCGTAGCTGCTTTAGTACCTATGGCTGCAGCAATTTCGTTAGTAGTTGCACTATCCTTGCTCAGCAATAAGTGGTAAATACTTTTTAAATAATTTTCTTCTGTGAATGAGTGCATTTACACAAATCTAATATTAAATTTAGATAAGTCTAAATTTTCTAACTGGTAGAATTAGCTTTTGTTTATCATTGTGAATAAAAAATTTTATTTTGTGCCTTTGAGCAATATCTTTGCAGTTATGGGTGCCGAATTAGATAAGATAGACTTACAGATTTTAAAAATATTACAGGAAAACGGACGGATAACCAACCTTCAGCTCTCAAACGAAATTGGATTATCTCCGGCACCCACCCTCGAGCGTGTTCGTAAACTGGAAAACGCGGAGTATATTAAAAGTTACCATGCCGTGGTAGACGAAGAGAAACTGGGGCTGGGAATAAAAACCTTTATACAGGTATCACTCGATTTTCATAAAAGTAATACCATTGAAATTTTTTTGGAGGCTATCCAAAAAATTAAGGAGGTTACAGAGTGCCATCACGTAACCGGCCAGTGCGATTTTCTACTCAAAGTATATGTGCGCGATATTAAGCTGTATGAACAGCTAATTATGGATAAAATTAGCCGCATCCCTGTGGTGAAAACTTTCCAGACGATGATGATTATGTCTACTAGCAAGCGGGAGCCTATCGTTCCGCTGGAGTATTAAATCATCACAAAAGCGTATTTCCAAAATTCGGCTATTGCCATTTATCGGCATCGGTGTTTCACCATTCAAACTATTTGGCGGGCAGGGTAAACTTTATTATATGTCAACAATACGTTTTTGTGACAATTGATTTTGGCACATCATCAAATCGCTGTCTTTTAGCTTTTTACCCCTTGTTTAAAGGCCACAAGTTAATCGTTTTCAAATTAATTACCTGTTTGGATGTCAATATGCTTTGTTGTAACGTATTGATCGACAGTGCCTTTGAATTTCTACCTGTTTTTGAAAAAAATAGTTTCCTACACCAATGTGGATAACTATTTAGGGCATGTGAAGAACTACACTAAACCCGAAGGTACAACTGACTGTACTTAGTATGTACATTTGGTTATGAGTTCTGAAAGAGAATTTCATGGGTCCATTTAGCCAAGGTTAAATGGACAGGGAAGCCGGATCATCTAAATTTGGCAGGCCCCGAAAAGTGCCGGTGAATAACAAAAACCACCAACGTACCACATCAAAACGCTAACCCAGAAACATGGGTAACAGGGTTGGCTGTCGGTAATTGCGATTGAGACAAAGACATAAAAGGAAAACATATGAGCCAGGAAAACGAAGTATTATTACGAGAGAACAAAGACAGGTTTGTTATCCTGCCGATAAACTATCCGGCAATTTGGGAGATGTACAAAAAGCATGAAGCCAGCTTTTGGACTGCCGAAGAAATTGACCTGAGCGATGATCAAAAACACTGGGATAACCTAAACGATGGTGAACGCCATTTTATATCGCACGTGCTGGCCTTTTTTGCTGCCAGCGACGGTATTGTGAACGAAAACCTGGCCGTAAACTTTATGAGCGAGGTACAAGTGCCGGAGGCCCGTTGTTTTTACGGTTTTCAAATCATGATGGAAAACATCCATTCTGAAACCTACGCATTACTGATTGATACTTATATTAAAGACGCCGTTGAAAAAGACCGCTTGTTTCATGCTATCGACACAGTGCCTTGCGTTGGTAAAAAAGCAGCGTGGGCGTTAAAATGGATTAACAACGGTAATTTTGCACAGCGGCTAGTCGCGTTTGCCGCAGTAGAGGGTATTTTCTTTTCTGGTAGCTTCTGTTCTATTTTTTGGTTAAAAAAACGTGGCTTAATGCCAGGCTTAACCTTTAGTAACGAACTTATTTCTCGCGATGAGGGCTTGCATTGCGAATTTGCCTGCCTGCTGTATAGCATGTTGGAGAATAAACTGAGTAAAGAGGAAGCAACCTCTATTATAACTGATGCTGTAGAAATTGAAAAAGAGTTTATAACCGATGCTTTGCCGGTTAGACTGATAGGCATGAATGCTGATTTAATGAGCCAGTATATTGAGTTTGTTGCCGACCGCTGGTTAGTTGAATTAGGATACGATAAAGTATACAACGCCGGTAATCCTTTTGACTTTATGGAAATGATATCACTGCAAGGTAAAACCAACTTCTTTGAGAAACGGGTTGGTGACTATCAAAAAAGCGGCGTGTTAAATGCGCAGCCTTCAGGGCAGGCATTTAGCTTAGATGAGGATTTTTAAAAACCTCAATCGACTTTCTCTAAATGAGAGGGCTTATAAAACTGTAATCAACTTACTAAGAAAAACTTATATACAAATCTCTCCCCCTTCTGGGGGAGCAAGGAGGGGGAATCATGTTTGTAATTAAAAGAGACGGAAAAACAGAATCGGTAAAGTTTGATAAAATTACCGCACGTATAGAGAAATTGTGCTACAGCCTCAACCCAAATTTGGTTGACCCGGTAGATGTGGCCAAAAAAGTGATTGAGGGTTTGTACGACGGAGTCACCACCTCCGAGTTGGATAACTTGGCTGCAGAGACAGCGGCTTCACTAACCACTAAGCACCCCGATTATGCTTTGTTGGCGTCGCGTATTGCAGTATCTAACCTGCACAAAAATACCATCAAGTCGTTCAGCGAAACTATGCGCAAGCTGTATTATTACACAGACCCTAAAACCGGCAAAAATGCATCTCTGCTGGCAGATGATGTATGGGATGTAATAGAGGCTAATGCCGAATTGCTGGATAGTTCGATCATCTATGATCGCGATTTTGGTTTTGATTACTTCGGTTTTAAAACGCTTGAGAAATCCTATCTGTTAAAATTAGACGGTCGTATTGCTGAGCGTCCGCAGCATCTGTTTATGCGTGTATCGGTTGGTATTCACAAACAGGATGTTGAAAGTGCAATCAAAACATACCATTTGATGAGTGAGCGTTGGTTTACCCACGCCACACCAACTTTATTTAATGCTGGTACTCCTAAGCCTCAAATGTCTTCGTGCTTTTTGCTGACGATGAAAGATGACAGCATTTCGGGTATCTACGATACTTTGAAACAAACTGCGCAAATTTCACAAAGTGCAGGTGGTATTGGTTTGAGCATTCACAATGTTCGTGCTACCGGCTCTTACATCAGCGGTACTAACGGTACCAGCAACGGTATCATCCCAATGCTGCGTGTATTTAACGACACTGCCCGTTATGTTGACCAAGGCGGCGGCAAGCGCAAAGGCGCCTTTGCTATCTACTTAGAACCATGGCATGCCGATATTTTTGAGTTTTTAGATCTGCGTAAAAACCATGGTAAAGAAGAAATGCGTGCCCGCGATTTGTTTTACGCATTGTGGGTAAGCGATTTGTTTATGCAGCGCGTAGAAGCCAATGAGGACTGGAGCCTATTCTGCCCGCATGAAGCGCCAGGTTTAGCCGATTGTTTTGGTGCTGAGTTTGAAGCTTTGTACACCAAATATGAAGCTGAAGGCCGTGCCCGCCGCAAAGTGAAAGCACAAGAATTATGGTTTGCCGTTTTAGATGCCCAGGTAGAAACCGGTACTCCATACTTGTTGTATAAAGACGCAGCTAACAGTAAATCCAACCAGCAAAATTTAGGTACTATCAAAAGTTCAAACTTGTGTACCGAAATTATGGAGTATACGTCGCCTGATGAGGTAGCGGTGTGTAACCTGGCCTCGTTAGCGTTACCACGCTTTATTAAAGGTAACCAGTTTGACCATGAGAAACTTTACGAAGTAACTTACCAGGCTACACTAAACCTGAACAAGATCATCGATCATAATTATTACCCGGTTAAAGAAGCAGAGTACTCTAACCTTCGTCACCGTCCAATTGGTTTAGGCGTACAAGGTTTGGCAGATACTTTTATCTGTCTGCGTATGCCTTTTGAAAGCGAAGAAGCTAAGCAACTTAACAAAGAGATTTTTGAGACCATCTACTTTGCTGCCATGACTGCTTCTAAAGATTTGGCTATTAAAGATGGTGCATACGAAACGTTTAAGGGATCACCACTTTCGCAAGGTAAATTCCAATTTGATTTGTGGGGTGTAACGCCAGCCAGCAGCCGTTGGGATTGGGAAAACCTGCGCCTGGATGTAATGAACCATGGTGTACGCAACTCTCTGTTAGTAGCGCCAATGCCAACAGCATCTACTTCTCAAATTTTAGGTAACAACGAGTGTTTTGAGCCATATACCTCTAACATTTACACACGCCGTGTATTAAGCGGTGAGTTTGTGATAGTAAACAAGCACTTGTTGCGCGACTTAGTTGACTTAGGTTTGTGGAACAGCCGCATGAAAGATACGATTATCAGCGCTAACGGTTCTATCCAAAACATTGCAGAGATTCCGCAAAATATCAAGGATCTGTACAAAACCGTTTGGGAAATCAAGATGCGTAACATCATTGATATGGCTGCCGATCGCGGTGCTTACATTTGCCAGTCGCAGTCGCTTAACCTGTTCATCAATGCGCCAAACGCTTCCAAACTAACATCGATGCATTTCTACGCCTGGAAAAAAGGCTTAAAAACCGGTATGTATTACCTACGTACCCAGGCAGCATCGCAAGCGGTTAAGTTTACGATCGAAAATCAAGGCGGTAAAAACATGGATCCGGTTATCCCAGCTCAGGTGGCTCAAATTGTGGATGACGTTCCTGCCGGTCCAACTTGTTCAATGGAAGAGGGCTGTGTAACTTGCTCTGCATAAACAAAAGGTATCACCTTACACAATAAATAATGACTGAGCCCTGAAGTTTTAAAGCTTCAGGGCTTTTATCTTTGTACTCTATGTCTGTCCTATTTCAAAAGCACGAAACTGTTCAATGCGACCGCTGTCGTGCCGCTTTTGAATGCAAGGCAAACTCCTACACTAAATGCCAGTGCAGCGCTGTACAGCTTACTATTAACGAAGTGCAATATGTAAGCGAATTGTATGATGGCTGTTTATGTGTTAACTGCTTGCTGGAATTGCAGAAAGAGTATCAAGAAAACCAGTAACGGAATTATTGCTAATAACCTACCGTTGATATTTCCAGTTTTTTGATTTGCCTTCGGCCAACCACTCCATTGCTGTTTGCATACGTTTTTGACGTGTTGCATCTGTTTTAGCTTCTACTATCCAATCCAAGTATTCTTTTTTGTATGAGTAGCTGCCTTTATCAAAGTTTAACTGCGCCTGCGGGTATTCTTTAAACAACTCGGTCAAATATTCCGGAATTAATAATTCGGTTTTAGCTGTTGGTTTAGCTTTAACGACTTTAACACCTTGCTCGTTTAGTAATATAGCTTCTTGAATGTATTGTATAAGCAATTCGTCGGTAGGTAAATCGGCCAGGCTTGTAATGCGGCCTAACTGGCCCATGCTATTATCGTCTTTAATGTTGAGTATTTTGTTCGGATCAGCAAGCATGGCACCCTTCCAAAAACCAAAAGTGCAGTGCTCTTTAAACGCAGCCATATTACAAAGCGTACCCTTATACTCAAAAAAAGGCATACTCCATTTCATGGTTTCCTGAATTTGCGGAGATGTGCGATGAACTAATTGTCGTAAATGATTAAGAATGGGTTGCGCAAAATCAGCAGATTTGCTGATATAAGCGTCAACACGGGGATCGATTTGGCTCATGGTTTAGTTAATTGGACTGACAAGGTAGGCAGATCACCTTATAAATGCAAACCCAACTATTAAACACCTATCGCCATAGCGTTGCCAAATTACAAAACGTGCCCTAATCGGTTCGAATCAAGCTTGATGAGAATAAACAACAAGATGGTAAAACTCCATAATGACGATCCGCCATAGCTGATGAAAGGGAGGGGGATGCCAATAACCGGCACAACACCTATAGTCATACCAATATTGATCACCACGTGAAAAAAAATGATGGAGGCTACGCCATAGCCGTAGACCCTTGAAAAAGGTGACCGCTGCCGTTCGGCCATCATAATGATGCGCAAAAGCAAAAATGTAAAAAGACCAATCACCACTACCGAACCCGCAAAACCCCACTCTTCGCCAACGGTACAAAAAATAAAATCTGTACTCTGCTCGGGTACGAAAGAGTATTTGGTTTGGGTACCGTTCAAATAACCTTTACCCCAAAGCTTGCCCGAGCCAATCGCTATTTTAGATTGATTGACGTTATAGCCTACACCTTTAATGTCACTCGAGATGCCTAAAAGCTCATCAATACGAGATTTTTGGTGCGCTTGTAATACGTTTTTATAAATAAAATTAACGCTGAATATAAACCCAATAGCAAGCACTAATCCGCCAACCAAACCAACAACAGTCTCGCGCCTTAACCGAAATAAAAAGATTCCTGCTACTGTTAAAGCCACCAACATGCCAATAACATATAACTGATTAAATAGCAGCGAGCAGATGAATAGTACGATGGATAAGCCCGCGATAATTAAAAAATAGGGCGATAGCCCCTCGCGGTATAATACAAAGATGAGCGAACAAAATACCAGGGTAGAACCCGTATCGGGCTGCAGCATAATGAGCATCATAGGCAGGACGATGATGCCGGCCGCGATGAAGAAAGATTTTAACTCCGTGATGCGGATATTAATACCACTCAGGTAACGCGCCAGCAGCAAGCAGGTGCTAAACTTGGCAAATTCCGACGGTTGCAGTTTAAAACTGCCTAAAGGTATCCATGCCTGGTTGCCACCTACATTGCGGCCCACCACCAGTACAACCATCAACAGCAGTACCGTAACAACATAAAAAACGGGTGCAATACTAATAAAAAAGCGGCTGTCGAGCAATAGGATGACGCCACCCAACACTACAGCCGATATGATAAAGATAAATTGCTTGCCGTACTGGGTTTCTAAATCAATAAGGTCGGGATGCGAATCGTCAAACACGGCAGCATGGATGTTAAACCAGCCGATAGTGCAAAGGGCCAGGTAAATGAGTACCGTTACCCAGTCTACGTTAAAAAAGAAGCTGCGCCTGTTATTGTTCATCCTCTTTGCGTTTGGGCTGGTAAGCAACCAATTTATACCGGCTGCTATCGTGCTTAGCCGGTCGGGATGCCGACTTTAACTCGATAGCATGTTTGGCAGTATCTGTATGATGTTTTTTAAAATGCCGTTTAATGCTGTCTATTTTCTTCCAGTTCTTTTTAAAGCCATCTTTACGCAAACTATCAACCATCAGGCTGTCTTTTTTTGATAGCTTTTTAACCGGCGGTTTCCAGCCCGGAGGTGGAGGCAATAAATTGTGGTTAATAATGTAGTTAACCTCTGCCTTAGGCCGTGTAATAGCATTGCGCAGGTATTTCTCGATCATATAACTGCCAATAGGGGCAGCCCAGGAGGCGCCGTAGCCACCGTTTTCAACAATAACAGCGATAGCTATGCGCGGTGTATCGCGTGGAGCAAAGCCTACAAACACCGAGTGGTTTTTACCACGGCTATTTTGTACTGTACCTGTTTTTCCACACATTACAATGCCCGGAATGCGTGATGCTTCGGCGGTACCATGATCTACCACGTCTTGCATACCGTCTATCACCGGCTCAAAGTATTGAGCGTCTATGCCCACATCGTTTCTTTGAGTATATTCAGCTTTAGTGATTTTTTTGTCGCCGATGGCTTTAATGAGGTGAGGTTTATAAAAGTAACCTCTGTTGGCAATAACAGCTTCTACGTTTGCTAATTGTAATGGCGTAGCCAGTAACTCACCCTGGCCAATAGCTAAGGAAATAATAGAACTGGACCGCCATCTGTTTTTACCAAAAACGTTATCAAAGTGGAGAGGAGTAGGAACGTTACCACGATACTCAAATGGCAGTTCGACGTCAAGCTTAACGCCAAAACCAAATTTGTTTACCTGTCCTTTCCACTTAGTAAGTGTTGGGCGGATGTTCTTGGCACCGTTAGCATTCATTAGGCGGTCAAAAACATTACAGAAATAAGTATTACATGATTGTGCAATACCTTTACGCAAATCGGTAACTCCATCAAAGTGCTCACAACCTACCCTATGATTACCAGCTTGGTAATAATGCGGACAAAAAAACGTGGTTTGAGGGGTTATAATACCTTCTTGCAAGGCAATTAACGCATCTAACGGTTTAAATGAGGAGCCGGGAGCATAAGTAGCTTGTATAGGTCGTACCAGCATAGGCTTGTAAGGGTCCTTATACATCTTCATCATGTTGTTACCACGTTCGCGCCCTACCATTAGATTAGGATCATAAGTAGGGCTGCTTACAAAGGCTAAGATTTCACCGGTTGAGGGTTCAATGGCTACAATACTACCCACCTTATTTTGCATTAGTTTTTCACCGAGCTTCTGTATGCGAATGTCTAACGAAGACATTAATGGTTCACCAGCTATGGCCACCGTATCAAAAGCACCGTTGGCAAATGCACCTTTCTCTACATTTCGCGAGTCAACCATGCGGTATCGTACGCCTCGCTGTCCTCTCAAAACATTTTCAAAAGATCGTTCTACGCCAGAAATGCCAATGTAATCGCCCTGCCTGTAGTAACCGGCTGATTCTGCTATCTTTTTATCGTTTACTTCGCCGGTAAAACCAACAAAGTGAGCCGCTACCGAATCTGGATAGGTGCGAACAGTGCGTGCTTCCACATCAAATCCGGGAAATTCAGATAAGCGCTCCTGTAAAGGGGCATATTTTTCAACCGAGATTTGTTTTTCAAATATGGTTGGTTTGTACGGAGAGTACTTTTTGGCTTTAGACAGCCTTTTGTCAAAACCCGCCTTGTCAATCCCTATCATTTTGCAAAACTCCAGGGTATCAAAAGGCTTCATGCGTTTTGGGGTTACCAAAACGTTGTATACCGGCAGGTTCTGCGCTAATATTTTTCCGTTACGGTCTAAGATGGGTCCGCGAGCCGGAAAAATGATGGTTTTGCGCAGTACATTATTGTCGGCAAATAAGGCATACCGGTCGTCAATAATCTGTATGTAAAACAACCGCCCCAAAAGTATCAGGGCAATAGTTACAAATATGCCGGTAACTACGTAGCGTCGCTCAAAATAGCTGTTCATTTAACGTTCTTTCCTTCTGTAAAATAAAAAGCTTGTTATTAAAATCAAAAATAAGGTAAATAGTGAACTGGATAAGAAACGTAATAAAGTATATTGTATTTCAGAAAACCGGAAAACTTCGAGGCTAAAAAGAAAAAAATGATGAATTAATATCAATATAGCCGAATAAGTAAAAAACCAGCGGAAACCCATATTGCCCAAAGTAGGCGCCGGCTCATTATCAAAACCATCGCGTTGTACGGTAATACTTACAAACAGCACTCTTACAAAGGCCAATATTACGCTGGCAGCAGCATGCAAACCCGGTGTATCATAAAACATATCAATGATGATACCCATCAAAAACGCCAATGTAAACAATAATAAATTAGGCGTTTCTAATGGGAGTAGCATAATAAACAGAATGTACAGATAGGGCATAGACAGGTTGTACAAGCTGATGTTTTTCAGCAAAAAAACCTGCAGCAACACCAGTACTACAAAGCGCACAAGATTATGAATGATTATTCTACTCATTGGGCTTTTGTGTTTCTAATGCAGTACGTTCCTGAGCCAATTTGTTATTAACTACGTAAACATACTCGAGCTTGGCAAAATCGACTGACAGGTTAACTTCCATATTAAGAAAAAAGCCGCCGCCTTTAGCGTGTAAATTCATTACCTTACCCAAAGGGATACCGGCCGGAAACAGGTCTGAATAGGTAGAGGTAACTACCCATTCTCCAACACGCGCTTTTACGTGGTTGGGTATGTCCATTAACACACCCATATGTGGGTTTAGCTCATTTCCCCACACCAGGCTGCCGATGTCTTTCGTGTCGCCCAGCATGGCGCTTACCTTAGTATCTTTATGTAAAAAGGATTGGATTATAGAAAAATGCTCTGATGTCAAAATGATTTTACCCACCACACCGGATCCGCAAATGACGCCCATGCCTTTCGCCACACCATCTTTACTGCCTTTTTGTATAGTGATATAGTTATTACGTTTTGTTATACTGTTGTTTACCACCCGTGCCTCAATGTAACTGTACTGCTGCTTGTAAGTTGTATCATTAACGGTATGCTTAGCCAGGGTATCGGCATAGTAGGCCGAGTTGAGCATGCCTCGTAAGCGGGCATTTTCTGAGGCCAGGCTGTCGTTAACATCTTTAAGCTTAACATAGCTGCTTACTTCGCTTGCCCGGGCATATAAAGTACCGCTAACCTGGTTAGCCGTGTTAATAAAAGTAGCCCGCTGAAATGAGTTGTATTTAACGTAAATAATCAGCGAGGTAATTTCAAAAATCAGAAATAAAAAAAATGCGTTGTACTTGCTGATGAAAATCAAAAGGTTACGCATGGAGATCTAAGGAGTAAATGGTTGAATGGTTGAATGAGTGAATTTTATTCAAAACTCACTCATTCAACCATTCGTCACTGGTTATTGCATCAAGAACTTATAATTGCCTATGTTTTTTAAGGCGGTACCGGTGCCGCGTACTACCGCGCGCAACGGATCTTCGGCTACGTGAACCGGTAATTTAGTTTTAGCAGCTACACGTTTGTCCAAACCACGCAGTAATGCGCCACCACCCGTAAGGTAAATACCTGTCTGATAAATATCGGCTGATAACTCCGGTGGGGTAATTTCCAGCGCTTTCAGGATAGCTTCCTCAATTTTAGAGATAGATTTATCCAGGCAGTGTGCAATTTCGGTGTAAGAAACAGTTATTTGCTTAGGCACACCCGTCATTAAATCACGCCCTTGAACAGCAAAATCACCCGGAGGATCGGCCAGTTCAGGTAAAGCGGCACCAACTTCAATTTTGATTTTCTCCGCAGTACGGTCGCCAATCATGATGTTGTGCTGGCGGCGGATGTACTGAACAATATCAGAGTCAAAGTTATCGCCTGCTACCCGGATAGACTGATCGCACACAATACCTGAGAGGGCAATAACCGCAATCTCGGTAGTACCACCACCAATATCGATTATCATGTTACCCATAGGCTCCTCAACGTCGATACCAATACCAACCGCTGCAGCCATAGGCTCATGTATGAGGTAAACCTCTTTAGCACCGGCAATTTCGGCCGACTGGTGTACCGCGCGCTTTTCTACCTCGGTAATGCCCGATGGTATACAGATTACCATACGCAAAGAAGGGAAGAACCATCCTTTGCCTTTGTTAATCATTTTTATCATGCCGCGTATCATGTGCTCGGCAGCATCAAAATCGGCTATTACGCCGTCTTTAAGCGGGCGTACAGTTCGTATATTATCATGGGTTTTACCCTCCATTTGCATAGCCTGTTTACCAATAGCAATTACTTTATTGGTTTTGCGGTCAAATGCTACAATAGAGGGTTCATCAACCACCACTTTGTCGTTATGTATTATCAGGGTATTTGCAGTTCCTAAATCAATAGCAACTTCTTGTGTGAAAAAATTAAATAAACCCATTTAGTGTTGTGTCAAATAATCTGCAAAGATTAAAAAAATCTACGTAAGTTATTAATAACCGTTTTTATTTCAAAACAGTTGCCGGGTTATGCAAAATACTTTACAGCAACCCTGTTTTAATGTTTAAAGTGCCTTACTCCAGTGGTTACCATGCTAATACCTTTTTGGTTAGCCATGTTAACAGAGTCTTGGTCTTTAATAGAACCGCCGGGCTGTAACACGGCAGTGATGCCTGCATCGGCAGCAATTTCGACGCAATCCGGAAACGGAAAAAATGCATCTGAAGCCATTACAGCACCTTGTAAGTCAAAGCCAAAAGTACGGGCTTTCTCAATAGCCTGGCGTAAAGCGTCAACCCTTGATGTTTGCCCAACACCACTGGCCAGTAACTGGTTGTTTTTAGCCAGTACTACGGTGTTTGATTTGGTGTGTTTTACTACTTTATTAGCAAAAAATAAATCTTTTAGTTCTTGTGCTGTTGGCTGTTGCCCGGTAACGGTAGTCATTTGCTCAGGGCCTTCAATCACCAAATCTTTATCCTGCTCAATTACACCGTTTAGTAAGGTTTTAAACTGTTTTACACCCAACTCCACCGTTTGGCGAATGAGTATTATACGGTTCTTTTTCCCTTTTAGTATTTGCAGGGCCTCATCAGTGTAAGCTGGTGCTATCAATACCTCGAAGAATATCGTGCTAATCTCAGATGCAGTTTCGGCGTTAATTTCGTCGTTAGCAATAATAACGCCACCAAAAGCCGATACCGGATCACAGGCCAGGGCATCAATCCATGCTTCTTTAATAAAAGAACGTGTAGCAATGCCGCAAGCGTTAGTATGTTTTAAAATAGCGATAGTAGGATCAGTAAATTCGTCAATCAATGCCACGGCGGCATCTACATCCACCAGGTTATTGTATGATAATTCTTTGCCATGCAATTTGGTAAACATGGCCTCCAGGTTACCATAAAAAGTGCCTTGCTGATGCGGATTTTCGCCGTAGCGCAATGTTTGGCTGGTTTGTATGCTTTGCTTAAATACAGGCAGCGGCGGATTAGCCTCACCTTGATCTAAATTAAAATACTGGAATATAGAGGTATCGTAATGCGAAGTGATGTTGAACGCCTTTTGTGCAAACTGACGGCGTTGGTCTAATGTGGTTGTACCGTCCTGCGTTTTAAGAATTTCGTCCAATTGCTGGTAGTCATTTTTAGAAGCCACGATAACCACATCCTTGAAGTTTTTGGCTGCAGCGCGGATTAATGAAATACCGCCAATGTCAATTTTCTCAATCACATCATCGTGTGCTGCACCCGAACGTACGGTTTCTTCAAACGGATACAGGTCAACAATAACTAAATCAATTTCGGGTATCTCGTATTGAACCAGTTGCTTCTCGTCCGATTCAAAATTGCGGCGGGCCAGTATGCCACCAAATACTTTAGGATGAAGGGTTTTTACACGTCCGCCCAAGATAGATGGATAGGAGGTTAAATCTTCAACGGCAATAACATCAGCACCCAGGCTGCGTATAAATGTTTCGGTTCCGCCGGTTGAATATATTTTCACGCCCAAACGATTTAATTCCTGAATTACCGGTTCTAAATGATCCTTGTAGTAAACTGAAATTAAAGCGTTTTTAATTTGAATAGACTGGCTCATGCAATAGTGGTTATTTTGAGCCGCAAAGGTAGTGATTTTTGATGAGTTGTTAAGCAGTAATACCGCAGGCTTTATGGATGATAAATTTTTATTGCAAAAGCGAAATTACCAAGATGTTACTGATATATATGTAAATACATATATGCATAATGATAGAAATATGCATATATGTATTTTGATTTTTAGCAGGTAGCTGACCAAATGTTTATTTGCTTTCAGGAGCGCTTTTCATCTTAGCTGCAAGTGCTTCTATTACTTTCGGAAAGTGCTGATGCTCTAACTGCTGGCCTTTGAGTTTGACAGCATTTAGATCGTCGCTGGGCTCAATCCTAAATTTTGCTTGGTGTATCATCTCACCTTCATCAAAATGCTCATTTACAAAATGAATAGTGATGCCCGATTCGGTTTCTCCGTTCTTTAAAACTGCCTGGTGCACGTGGTCGCCATACATGCCTTTGCCGCCATATTTGGGTAACAGGGCCGGGTGAATATTAATAATTTGATTAGGGAAAGCTTTAAGTAATGATACCGGTACTAGCCATAAAAAGCCGGCCAGTACAATTAAATCTACTTCCATCTTTTTCAAAAGTTTAACCACGTCATCAGTTTGATAAAACTCCTGGCGCGAAAAAACATGAGTCGGAATTTCAAAATTGTCGGCGCGTTGCAATACGTAAGCCTGCGGATTATTAGTAAGCACCAGAACAACCTCGCTATCAGCATGGTTTTTAAAATGCTCCATTATTTTCTGGGCGTTAGATCCCGATCCTGAGGCTAAAATGGCTATCCTGGTTTTCAAAGCGGAACTTAATTTTGGTGTAAATATAATATTTTAAGTAAGTGGTAAATACTTAGTGTATAAAACCATAGCGGGTAATCCGGCGTCTGAGCACTATTCTGGGAGACTTGCGTAGCGTATCTGTTTTTACATCTTGGAAAACCAAAGAGTTGCGGCCCAAATTAATCACCTGCACTTGGGCAAACGGGGTTGATACACCGGCTTTAGTAGTATCCTTGCATTTCATGGTCGACGACAGCGTTATAATATCACCAGCGTTTATCGTCCAGGGACCTTGTGTTACCTGGTCTAAACAATTGAAATAATTGTAGGTACAAGTGCCTCCGGCATCAAACATAAAAGATTGTGTATGCTGACAGGCAACGTTTAAGGTATCAAACCTTATGGAGGTATCGTTATGCAGTGTTTCTACCCGTAACGAAGCCAATTTCCAAAGCCCGTTGTCGGTTAAAAATGAATTTAGTGTAGACTGATTTTCCTTTTTACACGAACTGATGGCCCAGCCGGCAAACATCAAGGCAACAACTATAACGATAGGGAGCTTTTTGGTAAAAGTATGCACGTCACAAAAATACAAAATCCCGCAAACTACTTGTCTGCGGGATTTATTAATAACGGAGCTGTAAGCAAACTATTGTCCGGGTACCTTAACGGCTTCAAGGTTAGCATTTGCTGGTCCGTTCATCAGTTCGCCTTTGCAGGTAAATCGCGACCCATGGCAAGGGCAGTCAAATGATTTTTCGTCGTTGTTCCATTGCACCACGCAACCCATGTGCGGGCATACCGCACTGTAAGCGCTAAAAGTGCCGGCTTCATCACGATAAACAGCAACTTTTTTAAGCTTACCCACAATGGCAGCCTCGCCCGGTTTAACACTTTGTAATGATTCAACGTCCGACGGTAGAAGGTAGTCGACAAATTGAGTGAGGGTGGTATATTGTTCCTGGAGATAAGTTTTAGCGGTATGCAGGGTAACGGTTATCCGTCCCGGATCATACAATTTGGCCCACCGATTTTCTTTCCCGGTTATTAAATCAGTAATGAGTATGCCTGCCAACGTGCCATGCGTCATGCCATTGCCCGAGTCGCCGGTTACAATGTAAATATTTTCATCACCAGGATTTTTACCTATAAACCCCAGATCATCTACCGGTTCCATCACTTGGCCCGACCATCGGTAAACAATTTCTTCTGCCTGCGGAAAGCGTTCGCGTAGCCAAGTTTCCAGGCGCTTGTAGCGCTCTTCTTCGGGCTCGTCTTCCTTATTGGCTTGTGCGGTTTTATGATCTGCTCCGCCATGAATCAGTAGATCATATTGGTCATCATAAGGTTGGGTGCGTACGTAATTGTACGGCATGCTTGGCCACACCGAATTTTGATCGCCGGTGTCCCACCACAAGGCAGGTTCAATTTTATCTTTAGGGACTTTAGCTACAATTACGTACGACCGGTAAGGCGATTGCTTGGTATGCATGGTGGCCCAATCGTTAAATGGTGTATTGGTGGCCACTACAATTTGTTCAGCCTCAACCTTAAAGCCGTTTGCCTCTACTACACCTTCTTTTACTTTGTCGGCATGTGTTTTTGTATAGATTCTGCCACCCAAACGTGTAAAAGCTTCTGCTAAACCATTTAAATATTTTAATGGATGAAACTGGGCTTGTTGTGGGAATTTTAAGCTGGGTCCACTCTCGGTCGGGATACCCGAAACGCTATAAATCATGTCTGTAGCAATGCCCGCTTTATGAGTTGCCGTTAACTCGTCGTCTAATGATTTTTTTTTGTCAGAGGGGTGCAGGAACAGGTAACCATCAACACGTTTAAAATCACAGTCAATGTTTTCTTCGCGGCAAATTTGCTCAATCAGGTTAATGGCTGCGGTATGGCTTTCAGCGGCATAGCGAGCACCTTCTTCGCCAAACAAGCTTTCAATTTCGCTGTAGCGGTCGTCGAGCGCGTTGGCAATGTGAGCGGTGGTGCGCCCCGTTTCGCCGCTGCCAATCAGCCCATCTTCTAAAACCACTACTTGCTTGCCTGCTTTAGCCAGGCAATAGGCTACCGTCAAACCGGCTATACCTGCACCTATAACGGCTACTTGTGTTTTTAACGGGCTGGTAAGTTTAAAAAATTCAAGCGGCTTAACGGTGTCCGTCCAGCAAGAGATGTGCGTACCTG
The DNA here is from genome assembly GCF_038806765.1 of Mucilaginibacter sp. CSA2-8R. NCBI lineage: Bacteria > Pseudomonadati > Bacteroidota > Sphingobacteriia > Sphingobacteriales > Sphingobacteriaceae > Mucilaginibacter > Mucilaginibacter sp. CSA2-8R. The sequence continues at coordinate 1,566,007 of NZ_CP152389.1, forward strand.
AGGTTACCTTACCGGGTGTATTAAGTTGTTGCTGTTCCATAAAAGGCTCTAATAATTTCTTATTAAGAAACCTTTGAACATTGTGTATAGTTTTAAGAAAAATTTGTTGTTTTAATCTATTAAGCGGTTAGTCTTTGTTAAAGGCCGCTATTGCTCCTGAACAATTTAATAGCAATAGCCAGTAAAATAACGCCAAACGCTTTGCGCAACACACCTAAACCCGTTTTACCCAGCATCCGCTCTAAAAGGCTCACATTTTTGAGTACTACGTAAACGATAATAGTATTGAGCGTAATACCGATGATGATATTGGTGGTAGCATATTGTGATTTGAGAGAAAGCAAGGTAGTCATGGTGCCTGCACCAGCAATGAGGGGGAAGGCCAGGGGAACGATGGAGACAGTAGCCGGAACATGTTCGTCCTCTTTAAAAAACGAGATGCCTAATATCATCTCCATGGCAATAATAAAAATTACCAAAGAGCCGGCAATAGCAAATGACGCGATATCGAGGCCAATGATTTTAAGCAATTCTTCGCCCACAAACAGAAAAGCAATCATGAGGGCCAGCACCGTAAGGGAAGCTTTTTCCGACTCGATATGTCCGGCACGTTGCCGCAAACTGATAATGATAGGTATGGTGCCTATTATATCGATGATGGCAAATAATATCATAGTTACTGATAAAACTTGCCTTGGATCAAAAGTATTAAACATAGCTTAGGTAGATTGCTTTTCTTTAGCTTTTAAGCGAAAGGTAAGCAAAAAGCCAAGCAAAATAAAAAATGCCGACAAAAAGAAAACAGCGTGTATAGACACAGCCGTAATTAAACCGGCCGCTATAGGCCCGAGTGTTTGCCCCAAAGACGCGTAAGACTGATTAACACCCAAAATTTCTCCCTGGGTATGTTCGTCGCTGCGGTCGGCAATAATAGCGTTGAGCATAGGGTTACGTAGTCCGTTAAAGAGACCATACACAAATAATCCTGCCGCAAAAGGGAACAAGGCTTGCGTAAAGCCGGTAAAAATCATGGCAGCCAGGCATACCACTGTAGATATTAATAGTATCATGGCTCTCGAAGCGATAAGCTTGGTGATGAGCGGCACCGCCAGTTGCATCAAAATGCCTGTAATACCAAAGCCTGCATATAGTAAACCAATTTGGGTAGGGGCAATTTTTAACTGGTCTACCGAAAATGTTTGAAAACCAATGATCATCACAAACTGCGCCATGGTTAATAAAAAGCCCGTAAATACGGCGGTACCCACCACCGGAATTTTTAAGGCTGTTATTAGTGATACAAAGTTAAAGTGATGTTGATTTTCAAGTTTTTCCTTTTCTCTGTCGGTTTTCGGCTTGGTTTCTTTGAGTACAAAAGTGGCCAGTATAGTGCCGATCAATGCAACACCTGCTGCAAAAAAGAAGGGTACCTGGAGTCCCAGTTTGCTTAAAAGCCCACCTAAGGCCGGGCCTAAAACAAAACCAAAACCAAACGCCGAGCTGAGTATACCAAACTTCTTGGCCCTGTCTTCTGATGATGACGTGTCGGATATCATGGCCTGCGCTACCGAAATATTACCGCCTGTAACACCGTCTAATATGCGGGCAGCAAACAGCATGAGTAAATTTTGAGCCAGACCAAAAACTAAAAACGATAGGCAGGTGCCAGCCAGACTAATTGCCAATAAGGGCTTGCGGCCCCATTTGTCTGATAGTGAACCTAAAAGTGGTGTAGCAAAAAATTGAGCTATCGAAAACGAAGCGGTGAGTATACCCACCGTTTGTTCGGTAAGGCCAAACTTTTTGCCGTAATCATAAAGTAAAGGTACAATGATGCCAAACCCCATGGAGTTAATCACACATATCAACACCAATATCCATAAATTACGGTCGGACTTCATCAAACAGCTGTTAAAGCAATACGGATAACAAAAGGAATGAAAAGCAAAAAGGTTCTGCCGATGGAGCAGAACCTTTTTGTTTATAGCGTAACATTAGTGTTAATCAACGTACATCGGATTTGGCGGATCCATTGGTGTTTTATCATCACCTTTACGCACTTTAGAGTGTTTTACACTATAACCAAAGTAAATAACAAAGCCGATAATTAACCATACAAACAAACGTGCCCAGTTCTCCCAGCCTTCGCTGGCAATCATAAATAAACATACTATTGCACCTAACGGGCACACAATCTGATACAAAGGAGTTTTGAATGGGCGTTTTATATCAGGATCGGTTTTGCGTAAAATAAATATACCTAAGCAAACCAGCACAAAAGCAAACAAGGTGCCTATACTCACCATATCGCCTACCACGCTGTCGGGAACAAAGCCGGCAAACAATGATACAAACCCAAAAAATAACCATTGTGATTTGTAAGGCGTACGGAATTTAGGGTGCAATTTTGAAAACACCGGAGGTACCAGGCCATCTGTACTCATGGTATAGAATACGCGGGTCTGACCCATCAGCATCACCAGGATAACTGACGAGAAACCAGCCAAAATAGCCACCGTTACTAATTTAGCCAACCACTCATAACCCGGCATGTGATGACGGATAGCATAAGACACAGATGCTTCAGAACCTTGAGTTAAAAACTCTTTATAAGAAGCAATACCTGTTAAAACGTGTGAGAACAGAATGTATAAAGCAGTACAAATTACCAATGATAATAAAATACCTACCGGCATGTCTTTTTGAGGGTTTTTCGCTTCTTGAGCAGCAGTTGATACAGCATCAAAACCAATGAAAGCAAAAAATACAATACTGGCACCCCGCAAAACACCAAACCAGCCATGATTGGCCGCGTCTGCATAATTATGCACTACACCAGTATTCAGGGTAACGCTTCCTGCATCAGCCGGAATCATGTAAGGGGTATGGTTAGCCGGGTTGATAAACTGCCAACCGAAACCTATTATCAATAATACGATAGCTACTTTAACCAATACAATGATGTTGTTTACCACGGCCGACTCTGCAGTGCCACGGATTAAGAGCATGGTTAAAAGCAGTATAATTACGATAGCAGGTATGTTAACTATACCTTGCACACCTTCGTGTGATTGAAAAGGGGAGTGGCACCACTCATAAGGTATGGAGGTGTTAAAAAACGTCATGAGTAAATCGTTCAGGTACTGCGACCAGCCAATAGCAACCGTAGCAGCGCCTAAAGCGTATTCGAGCACCAAATCCCAGCCAATAATCCAGGCGATGAACTCGCCCATAGTGGCATAAGAGTAAGTATAAGCACTACCTGCTATAGGTATCATACTGGCAAATTCGGCATAACATAAGCCGGCCAATGCACAACCCACTGCAGCAATAATGAATGAAATGGTAACTGCCGGACCAGCATTGCCACCTGCAGCTGCTGCAGTACGCACAAATAAACCGGCACCAATAATAGCACCAATACCCAGGGCTATCAACGCGGTAGGCCCGAGCGTACGCTTCAAACTTTTATCCGACTCGGCCGATGCTGCCAGCAACGACTGAATGGACTTTTTAATAAATAAACTCATGTTTTTTGTTCAGTTGTAAAGATTTAATCATGTTTACCTCCAAACGTACTTATTTTTCTTGAAAACTTAAAAACCTGCTCGGTAACAATGCCACGATGTGGATAAAATTAGCTTAAGGCCAATTTAAAATTCTTAAGTCATCAAAAAGCGGATAATCATTTCATCAAGAGTGCAAGAGAGCTTATTTGTGTGAACTTTTTGCGATAAGAAAAAGGTTTACACTGTGATATTAGACTTTGGAATGTTTTTTAAACAAAAAAGCTTCCCTGTTTGGCAGAGAAGCTTAAAAAAATCAAGTTATCAGTGGTGATATATTAATTATACGTACTCAAATTTGTAACCCACGCCTTTAACAGTTGACACATAGTTTTCGCCAAGCTTTTCGCGCAGCTTGCGAATGTGAACGTCGATGGTGCGGTTGGTTACCACTACCGAGTCTTCCCAGATATTTTTCAGTATAACGTCGCGGGTATAAACCTTACCTGGCTTGGATGCTAGTAGATAGAGCAGCTCAAATTCTTTTTTAGCTAACACTACCTTGGTACCGTTTTGATAAACCAAGTAACTTTCGCGGTCTATCACTAAATCACCAACTTCCAGTTTATTGTCTGATACTTCGTCCGGTCCGGCGTTACGGCGTAAAATAGCATTAATGCGGCTAACTAGTGCACGCGGTTTAATAGGTTTGGCTATGTAATCATCAGCACCTACGTTAAAACCGGCAATTTCTGAGTACTCTTCACTACGGGCGGTTAAAAATACCATGAAGGTGTTTTTAAACTCGGGCATGGTACGCATTACACGACAAGCCTCAATGCCATCCATCTTTGGCATCATGATGTCGAGCACAATCAGATCGGGCAATACTTTTTTGGCTTCGGCCACCGCCTCCTGACCATTATGAGCTAAATAAACCTGGTAGCCCTCTTTTTTTAAATTGTATTCAATAAGCTCTAAAATATCCGGCTCGTCATCAACAATAAGAATCTTTTGTTTTGCAGTAGTGCTCATTAGGTCGAATTTTGAAACAAATGTAAAGGCAATACAAAAGTAAATGGTTAAACCAATGTTAATAAATTGTTAAAGCTTAATATTTGCTTAAAGTTGAGCAAAGGTTTTGTTAAAAAACTCTTCCAGGTTTTGACCTGTAATGTTTTTAGCGATTATTTTTCCTTGCGGATCGATGATAATATTAGATGGAATTGCCTCAATATGATATAGTTTTTCGGTAGGCCCGTCAAACTTTTGCAGGTCTGATGCATGCTGCCAGGTTAATTTATCATCGTTAATAGCTTTTTGCCAAGCAGCTTTATCTTCATCAAGCGATATGCCTAAAATATTAAGGCCTTTGCCTTTAAACTGGTTGTACAAACGTACTACGTTTGGATTTTCCTGACGGCAAGGTAAACACCAGGACGCCCAAAAATCCAGCATCACATATTTGCCTTTATAGTCAGATAGCTTCACCGGTTTACCTTCAATGGTTTTAATGGTAAAATCAGGCGCTTCATGACCAATAGATAAAGGTTTGGCCGCTTCCATTTGCCTGATAAATTGCTGCACAGGAGCATTATCTTTAAACTTGTCTTTAATATCATCAGCATAAGTCACCAGTTGCTGCTCATATTTATATGGGTCTAAAGACATGGCTGCATAAAAAGCCGCTAACGAATTTTTATTATCGTTAACAAACTTGATGACCTGGTCACTGTAACCGGCCATGTTTTTTTCTAATATTGGCTGATATACCTTGAGCAGCGAATCCTGGTTTTTCACGCCCTGCGCCTTACTCTGAAACTCGCCAACCAGTTGTGCATTTTTTTCGCCAAAGGCATTACTAAAGGTGTTAAACTCTTTTATTTTTTCAGACTCTTGTGAGCCTTCAATTTTGTAAGTATGGGCTTGGTCGTTTAGGTCAGTTTCAAATGAAATGTTGTCGCCGTTTTGGGCAATTAAATCGTAAATAGAACTGCCTATGCGCAGTTTGAACAAGTTGGCCGTGGCCGACTGATTTTTAAACTTAAAGCTGCCGGCTTTTAATTCGGCCGAGTCAATCACACTCACCTGCGAAGTATCAGCCCGTAACAGGTAAGCTTTTTTTAGCTCGCCTGGGTTGTCAATTTTCCCTTCAATAGTAAAGCCCGATTTATCTTTACAAGCATAGATGCTGAATAAGAGCGGAAGGCCGTATGCTAATAAGTATTTTTTCATGATTTTGCTTGTAGCGCGTTAATTAAAAGCTGGTTTGTTTTCTGCGGATCAATTTTACCTTTAGAGCGTTTCATTATTTCGCCCATAAACAATCCTAATACGCCTTTTTTCCCTTTTTGGTATTCGATCACCTTATCGGGGTATTTAGCCAGGGCTTCGTGGATAAATTGATCCAACTCGTTGCTGTCATCGCTGATGAGCAGATTTAACTCTTCGGCCACCTGGGCTGCTGTTTTATCTGGGTGCAGCAGCAGTGCCGGGAACAGTTTATGTGCTGCTACCGTATGATTTACTTTGCCATCATCCACCAACTGTATCAGCCTGCATAATTGCTGCGGAGTAAGGCCAAGTGAGGTGATGGTTTGATGATGTTCGTTTAAATATGATTTTACGGTGCCCATTAACCAGTGCGCAGCACCTTTATAGTTGGCAGTATGTGCTATTACCTGTTCAAAAAACAAGGCGGTATCATGGTCGGCCACAATAACAGAGGCATCATATTCTGATAAGCCTAACTGTTGGGTGTATTTATGATAAAGTTCTTCGGGCAATGCCGGCATACTGCGGCGTATGTTTTCCAGGTAATCATCGCTCAGCAACAATGGTTGCAAATCGGGTTCAGGAAAATAACGATAATCATTCGCCATCTCTTTAGAGCGAAGTACTGAAGTTTCGCCGGTGTCTGCATTAAAGTTCAGCGTATTTTGTTCAATGTAGCCGCCTGCTTCAATAATGTCTATTTGCCTTAAAAATTCATGTTCAATGGCCCGCTGTACATTGCGTATCGAGTTCAGGTTTTTTACCTCGCAGCGGTTGCCCAGTTGGGTAGCCCCTTTAAGCCGTACTGAAATGTTGGCATCGCAACGCATGCTACCTTCTTCCATGTTACCATCGCAAATGCTGAGGTAACGCAGCAGCCGGCGCATTTCGGTAAGGTATAATCCGGCTTCTTCACTGCTATGAATGTCAGGTTGGGATACAATTTCGAGCAGAGGCACTCCAGCGCGATTTAAGTCAATAAGCGAATACGAATCGTGCTGGTCATGCATACTTTTACCTGCATCCTCTTCCATATGGATATGATGAATAGCTATAGACCGTTCAGAGCCGTCATGCCGTTTTACTTTTACGTAGCCGCCGGTAATAATAGGGTGCTGGTCCTGGCTAATCTGGTAACCTTTGGGTAAATCAGCATAAAAGTAATTTTTGCGGGCAAAGTTGTTATACCGGTTAACTTCGCCGTGGCAGGCAAAGCCTAACTTTACAGCATACTCAACCGCTTTTTTATTTAGAAAAGGTAGCGTGCCGGGATGCCCTAATGATACCATGCTCACATGCTCATTAGGCTGAGCACCAAATGAGGCACTATCTGACGAAAAGATTTTGCTTTGGGTAGATAATTGTGCATGCACTTCTAAACCCACTACCAGTTCATATTTATCGCTTACTTCGGTGTTACTATCAGTCATTACAGTATAAAATACAGATTTGCATCCGTCCTAACATGGCAAATATAAATTTATTCGCTGCTAATCATTGGAAAAACGGTATAAACTTTAATTCTAAACAACTAAATAGATACCTGCTAATATGTATGTGATTTGCCAGGTTGGTTGTGCCTATGTAAACTAAATTTAACTTTTATTGTTAAAATCTGCGTTGTGTTTAGTACTGCTCATACCACTAAACAGGTATGTGCATATCAACCTTTTTTATCGCTGCTCATGACTACAGATACACTTAAAAGACCGGCTTTTAAGAAAGCGGGTGCCGATGATTTTTTTAAGCAATTAAATTCCGAAGTACAGCAACGCGTGCTCAACAACCGCAAAATACAACAGATAATTGTTGTTAAGTCAGTACTGTTAGTTCTGTTATATTTTGCCTTTTATGCCTGCATCCTGGTATTCGGCAACTACACTCCTTACTTATTTACTTTTTACATAGCTACCGGATTAACCATGATTATGGTTTTTTTAAACGGTTTTCATGATGCAGCGCATGGTGCGGTGTTTAAATCCCGTTATCATAATGAGTTGTACACTTATGTGTTAGAACTTTTTGGCAGCAATAGTTATATATGGAAAAAACGCCACCTATTGTTACATCACCCATTTCCAAATTTACAGCATTGGGATATTGATGTAAAGCAAAGCAACGTTGTTCGTATTTTTCCGGAAAGCCCGCGTTATCGCTTTCACCGGTACCAACATATTTATATGTGGTTTTTGTACTTGTTTTATACGTTGAACTGGTTACTGGTACGCGACTTTAAAGACTTTTTTGGTACCCAGGATAACTACTTAAAAAGGGTAACCCATATACCTGCCATTGAGTATGTTAAATTGTTTGCTGCCAAAGCAGGTAACTTGCTAGCGATGCTCGGCATCCCGATGCTGGTACTTAATCAGCCCTGGAATATGGTATTGCTGGCTTTTTTGGCAATGCACATCACCTCCAGCGGGTTCGGGGTAATGGCGCTGCTATCAACTCATGCTGATGAAGATGCAGCGTTTCCGTTGCCTCCAGAGAATGGAACTTTAGATATGACCTGGGCAATGTACCAGATTACCGAAACCAAAGATTTTAGCCCAAACAGTAAAGTCGCTAATTTTTTATTCGGCGGGTTCAATCATCATGTAGCGCATCACCTGTTCCCGACGGTGGCGCATACCTATTATCCGGCAATTACACCTATCATCAGAGAATATGCCGCTAAATATAACCTGCCATACCGGTCTTACCCGTTAAGTGAGGCTGTGCGCTCGCATTTTATGTTGTTAAAAAAGAGTGGCAGCAAAGAAAGTTTGTTTGTACACGGTGAACTTTAAATTGCCGTTTACATAAAAGCAAAGTGCCTGAAAAAATCATCTTTTCAGGCACTTTGCTTTTATTTATGATTAATCAACTGCAGTGTTTTTTGATCTCTGTCTCCATCATAATACTTTGACAACACTTGCTCAAATACCGGGTTGGCATTAGGCAAAGATGCAAATAAGGTCATGCTTGATTTAAGCTTCATATCATCAGGACTGCCAAAAATATAATGAGGATCATTGCCAGGCAAAGCCAGTAGTGCTTCACATATCTCGATCAGTCGCTTACTTAGCACTTGGGTGTTAAGATAATCCATAGCTTCCTGCTTGTCCTGAATGCCGTAAAAGCGGGCAGTTTCGCTCATGCCGAGGCCTCTCAGTTGCGGAAATATATACCACATCCAGTGGCTGCGTTTTTTACCTTTTTTAATTTCTGATAGCGCCGTCGCATAATCATTCTGCTGCGCCTTTATGAACCGGTCGAGGCTGTTTTCCTGAGTCATTTTTTTAAGTTATTTAAGTTAGATAGACGTTGATCAATTTTCACCATCGCTGCTGCCGAACAGATAAGTTTCGGTGTTACCTACCGGTAAATTCATCAGCTCGCCACGGCCTAACTGCCACCAGAAACGTAAACGAGGTTTTTCGGTGTTACCTGTTTCGTTCATCGAGTCCGAATCATATAACCGGCCATTAGCCATCACATATTTAATATTATCGCTGGTGCGAATGTCATCCAGCGGATTTTGGTTTAGTACTACCAAGTCGGCCAATTTACCTACTTCCAACGAGCCAATCTCTTTATCCATACCCAGATAAGCTGCTCCGTTTATGGTGGCACAACGCAGGGCCTGCATTGGGGTAAACCCGCCCTGGCTCAGCATCCATAATTCCCAGTGTGCACCTAAACCTTGTAACTGCCCATGTGCACCTAAATTTACCCTGGTGCCGCCATCTGCAATTTGCTTAGTAGCTTTAGCTGCGTCTATATGGCCGTAATCGCCGTATTCGGATGTGGTGCGGCGGCGTGAGCGTGAATCAATAATAGCCGGCGGCGTAAAGGTGAGCAGGTGCTCGTTTTTCCATACCTCGCTGCGGTCGTACCAGTAATTTTCGCCAAACTGGCTGCCATAAGATACAATAAGGGTAGGAGTATAGCCGGTTCTGCTGGCATTCCAAAAAGATTTTACATCCTTGTATACCGGCCATACAGGTATGTTATGCTCTATGCCGGTATGGCCATCGGCTATCATGTTCATGTTGGTAAAAAAGGTAGATCCGCCTTCGGGTACTACCTGCATTTGCAATTCGCGGGCAGCTTCTATAATTTGCTGGCGCTGTTCGCGGCGCGGTTGGTTGTAGCTTTTTACCGAAAATGCACCAACGGCTTTTAAACGGCGCAAACTTGAGCGCGCATCGTCAATATTATTGATAACTGTTTTAAAATCGCCATCGGCTCCGTATAAAATAGTACCGGTTGAGTATACCCGCGGGCCAACCATGCGGCCGGCCTTCACCATTTCTGATTGACTGAAAACCATTTCTGTATTGCTCGAAGGGTCGTGCGAGGTAGTTACGCCATAAGCCAGGTTGGCAAAATAATGCCAGTCTTGCTGCGGCGAAATACCATCCGGACTAACGCCTAAATGCCCGTGCACATCAATAATACCTGGAATGATAGTTTTACCAGCCACATTATAAACCTTGGCATCTGCTGGAGGCTGTACATCTTTACCTACGGCCACAATCTGGTTGCGATCTATCACAATGGTGCCTTTTTCAATCACCTCATCACCCTTCATGGTAATGATCCGTGCATTGGTAAATGCAATTTTGCCGGTAGGCTGATCTGCTTTTAACCTTAAACCAATATCAACACCGGCGGTATCGGTCGCAGTGGCTTTGTCGTTATCGCCATCAGCAAAAGAAAATGCCATACGTATATCTTTAGTATAATATTTAGGGCCTAAAGTCCACATCAACTTCTGGCTGTCTTTGCTCCAGTGCAGGTAAGTGCCGGCATCACGGGTAAGGCGGTTGAGCGGCAGGGCTTTGTTGGTAGATGACAGCTCTTGGGCGTTACCCGTGTAGGTAAGCGGTGTTAAATAGCAGTTATATAATTCGGTAAAAGCCATCCATTTTCCATCCGGGCTTGGGTTAAACTGAGTAGCATAGGTTGAGGTATAAAGCGTTTTAGGGGCAGTGCCCGGATTAACGAGGTCAATCACTTTAAAGGCTTTTTTGCCATTTTCTGTACTTTGATAGTATAACTTGCTGTCATCTGCCGAAAACTGAGGGCGGATGCCGTTATTGAGCAGCATTTGCGCCGTGCCCCCTGTGGCGGGCACTACATAAATACCGGGATTTTTGCCGTAAGCATATCCTAAAACATCATTACCCTCGCCCTTGCGGTAAACTATCTTATCGCCTTTGTTAGAAAAAACCGGCGAGTAATATAAACCTCTGTCGGCAGTTACGCGGATAATTCGCTTGGTAGCCAAATCAACCACATTAACCGCGCCTTTCAATTCATCGGTCCAGCTGGTATAAACCAGTTGTTTACCATCTGGGCTAAAGGCTGGTTCATACTCAAACTCCCGAGAATCGGTAACACGCTCAGGTTTGCCATTAGGTAAATCTTTAACGTAGAGATATCCGGCTGCATTGAAAGCCACACGCTTAACATCGGGCGAGGTAGTGAGCTGGCGGATCATCCGCACGGTAAACTCATCCTGATATACCTTTTGCGGAAAGTGCAGTGCGTCGGTAATGGTTTGCTGTGAGGTAAGTTCAAACGGCACATTAGCCACGCTTAGGGTAGTGATATCCAGGTTCCAGATCTTTCCTTTAGCATAAAAAACAATATGCTGATTGTCGGGCAGCCAGTTAAAGTTAGGATAGGTGCCAAAAATAGCCCATGTTTCCTGCTGGTCGTGGCTCAGGTTATCATACACCGGAAATTCTTCGCCGGTTAACAAATTGTGGATGTACAAAACGCTTTTTAAGCGGTTGCGTTTCACAAAAGCCATCAGCTTGCCATCGGGCGATATTTGTGGCCGGCAAGCACCGCCAGCGCCGCCGGTTACGGTTTCAATTTGGCCGGTTTGCCGGTTTAAACGTTTGATGGCATAAATGCCCTGGTATGGGTCTTTATTGTATTGAAAATTAGGGCCTGGCGTTACATCTTCACTCCAGTACACATAAGTACCCTTGGGCGAAACGACAGGTTCGCCGGCATCCTGCTGATCGTTTTTTCGTTTAGTTAGCTGTAAGCCATCACCGCCGTTTTTGTGGTACATCCAAATTTCGCCAGCGCCTAACGAGCGTGCACCTGTAAAATGTTTCCGGGCCACAATATATTGGCCATCGGGTGTCCAATAGGGGTTATTCAGTAACCTGAAGTTTTCTTTGGTAATAGCGCGTTTGGCGCCGCCATCATTGCCCATTACCCAAACGTTGTCGCCCCCGTCGCGGTCGCTGGTAAAGGCTATGCTTTTGCCGTCCGGACTAAAGCGTGGCTGTACCTCCCAGGCCTTACCGCCGGCCAATAAGGTGGCTTTGCCACCCGCTACAGGTAAGCTGTAAATATCACCTAATAAGTCAAATACAATAACTTTGCCGTCCGGGCTTACATCTACGTTCATCCAGGTGCCTTCGTCGGTAGTGATACTCACTTTTTTGGCAGGGCCGGGTGTGTTTTCGATGTTCCATTTTTGTGCTGATGCTGTTAAGCTGGTTAGCACTAATAGTATACTGAGGTAAGAGTGTTTCATGAACGATAGACCTTGGCTGCGAAAATAACAATAACGCTTGATTGTTTTAAAATCGCCCAACCAATTGATACTGCTATGATAATAAAGTGAGTAACAAAGTAGATACTTGCCCAGGCGTTGTTATTTAATAAATCTTCGGCCACTTTTATTACATTTAGCCGGTAACCATGAACAATTTTTACAAAAACTACAGCGGAATAATCTGGCTGCTGACCGGCATTTTATGCGGCAGTATAGCCGGTTTGTTTTTAGGCAAGCAGGTAGAGGTGCTTAAACCTGTGGGCGATATATTTTTAAATTTGCTATTTACCGCGGTAATACCATTGGTGTTTTTTGCTATAGCATCGGCCATTGCTGGCTTAGAACCTGGTAAAAAGCTGAGCCGGATTATGGGCGTAATGTCGCTGGTGTTTTTGGGTACGGTAGTAACTGCGGCTTGTATTACCATACTGGCTGTTTGGCTGTTTCCTATACACGAGCAACTTCCCGGAGCAAAACTAACCGAGCACATCAGCGAGCAGCCTATTGGTAACCAAATAACCCAAATGTTTACTACCGGCGAGTTTTACGAATTACTATCGCGCAAAAATATGCTGGCCATGATTATATTTTCGGTAATTATCGGGTTCGGGGCTTTGCGCGCCGGAGAGAAGGGTGGAGCATTTACCCGCTTTTTACATGCCGGAAATGAAGTTTTTAAACAAGTATTTATCATCATCATGAAGCTGGGACCATTAGGTTTAGGGGCTTACTTTGCTTACCAGGTAGGGGTATTTGGTCCGCAGTTGTTTGGAGCTTATGCCCGATCTTTGGGTTTATACTACGCTACCGGGGCCTTTTATTTTGTGGTGATGTTTAGCGTATACGCTTTTACTGCCGGTGGTGTTAAGGGTATACGGCGCTTTTGGCGTAATAATATCATTCCGTCGGCAACGGCAGTAGGCACCTGTAGTAGTATTGCTACTATACCAGCCAACATGGATGCTGCAAAAAAGATAGGCATACCCGTCGTAATAGCAAATGTAACCATACCACTTGGTGCTACACTGCACAAGGATGGGTCGAGTATATCATCCATTATCAAAATGGCAGTGGTGTTTGCTTTGTTTGGTAAGAGCTTTAACGGCGTTGATACTATCTTGCTGGCCCTGGCTATGACGGTGTTAGTAAGCATGGTTGAAGGCGGAATACCTAACGGCGGTTATGTAGGCGAACTGCTGTTTATTGCTGCCTACGGCTTTCCGCCCGAAGCCTTACCGCCTGCCATGATTATCGGTACTCTGGTTGACCCCATGGCTACTTTACTTAACGCCACCGGCGACAATGTGGCCGCAATGATGATTGCCCGGTTTACCGAGGGCAAAGGCTGGATGATTAAAGATGATGAGCAGCCTGTTATATCGGCGTAATTGATTTATTGCTAATTTGCATTGATGATGCAAGCCTAATTAAATCTGTTGCATTATAAACGGCTGAAGCGCCAATGTCGTTATTGAAATAAATGTAAGCTTTTTGCGCACGAGTGTCCAGTGCCTTATTGGCAAACTCAGCTAACTCCTTTTCTGTGTAGGCAGAGTGGTAGAACTGCTGGTTACCGTGCAGCCTATAATACAGTGTTGGGGTATTAGCCACAATATCTGCAGGTAACGCAGGATGACTCATGCCGCAAAAGCTAATGTTATGCTTAGCCAATTCGGTATATACATCAGGCTGCCACCAACTGATATGTCTAAATTCTACAACATTATTAAACAGCGGATTGAGATTGTTAAGTATGCTATCCAATCGTGCTAAACTGTAAGTGAATTTCGGCGGCATCTGAAACAGTACAGCGCCTAACTTTTCTTGTAAGCCATCGCTTACCACCTGGTAAAAATCATTGACAATGTCTTTGGTATTCTGAAATTGCCTGAAGTGGGTAATTGTCCGGTGAGCTTTTACAGCAAAGTTAAATTCCATAGGGTTGCTCAGGTACCAGTTTTTCAGCGACCTGATTTTAGGAAAGCTATTGAAGGATCCATTTAACTCCAGCGTGCTAAAATGCTGGCAATAGTAATCAAACCACATACGCTGAGGCATATCCTCGGGGTAAAATAATCCTTTCCAGTGCCGGTAGTAAAAACCTGAGCAGCCGATGTGCCAATTCATTAGCGTGGCTTACTTTTTAGCTTTTTTAACCAGCGCATATATACCCAGTGCCAGTATACCAGCCACCGACGCAGCCATTAAAGGATTAAACGGTTCGGGAGGCACATATTGCACACCGCGTTTATTAGCTTTAGCCGGTTCTTTAACGTAGCGGCCCTGGTGAGGTATAGCTAATTCTTCAAAATTTTGAACCAAATTGTTCAAACCTTCAGTAAGCTCATGCCCATACATGGGTTTACCGTGTCCCGTAGCAGCAATAGCCGGATGCAAATCTCGAAGTTTTTTGACTGACGTTGCAGATTCAATCCAGTCGGGCGTAAAATACTTTGGCGGACCTGATACAACTCGCTTTTGCGTAGCTACCGAAAACGCTGACTCTTGTTGGGTAGTCACAAACGCGTCGCCGGCAATAAGTAATTTGTCGCGTTTTCGCCATAAGCTGATATGGCCAGGAGCATGGCCCGGTGTAAATATAAATATCCAATCGGACAAAAACGGAACACTTCCATTATCGGGCATAGCGTGTATTTGCTTACCCAAATCAATCGGCTTTTTAGGGTATAAAACCGACATTAAACTCATCAAACCACCGCCTACGGTAGGGTCTGGTGGTGGATAGGCGGATAATCCGGTAAGGTATGGCAATTCTAATGGGTGTGCATAAACGGGCACCTGCCAAATTTGTAACAGTTGTTTAATGGCACCAATATGGTCAAAATGCCCATGCGTTAATATAATAGCCGCCGGCGGGTTGTTTTTGCCGAATAAGTCAGTGGCCATTTCTTCAATCTTACCGGCAAAGCCTTTAAGGCCGGCATCCACCAGCACCCATTCATTGGCGTTGCCAGTCGAAACCATAAAGATGTTAACAAAAATGATTTTCATGCCCCAAACGCCGGGCGCTACTTCAAAGTAGTCTTTATCTTCATTAAGTGTACTGATGTTTAATGTTGCTGCCTCCATATCTCTCACGCTGTTTTAAAATTAACGCTTTTAGTAAACGCAGGTTTTATATTTATGCAATCAGGTGCTCTGCAGTGCTGGCTTCAAAACAAAAGATTTTATACTTTTATATTTAAACACACAAAAACAACGATGAAGAAATTATTGATTACCCTTGCCATAAGCGGTATTACCATAGCCGGGTATGCCCAGCAAAGTGCTATTAAAGCGGCTGCACCTGGTGTAACTTATGGCAAGGCCATCACCAAAGATAAAGCAATTACTTTGGCCTCTTTGAATCAGCACCTTACTAAAGACACTGTTTACCAGGGTAAAATTACCGGTGAGGTACTTGAAGTGTGCAAAAAGAAAGGTTGTTTTATGAAGCTATCGCAAGCCAACGGCGACCCCGTTATGGTGCGCTTTACAGACTATGCTTATTTTATGCCACAAAACATTGTAGGTAAAAAAGTAGTGGTTGAAGGCACCGCTAAAGTAAGCGAAACCAGCGTTGACCGCCTGCGCCATTATGCTGCGGATGCTGGCAAAAGCAGTAAAGAAATTGCTAAAATAAACAAGCCTAAAAAAGATATACAGATTATGGCTGACGGCGTACTGGTGACCGAGTAAATGTAACACTGGTATATTTACATACTAATCAATTAATAGATGCCTTGGCTATAATCGCTTTGGCATTTTTTTTATATATAAATTCAGCGCAGTCTCATAAAATCAATTAAATTTAATTAATACGGGATGAAATTGATTAATTGCAGATGCCATGAAAATATACACCAAAACGGGCGATAAAGGTTTTACCTCGTTAATAGGCGGCACTCGCGTACCTAAATTTCATCTGCGTATTGAAAGCTACGGTACCATAGATGAACTAAATTCTTATATTGGTTTAATTGCCGACCAGGAAGGTGTTTCGGCACATGACAAGCAGGTTTTAAAGCAGGTGCAAGACCGTTTATTTACTGCTGGTGCATCATTGGCAGCTGACCACAAAAAGTCTAAAATGGTGGTGCCTGATTTGACGCTGGGAGACATTGAGCTATTAGAGCAGGAAATGGATTTGATGGATGGACAGTTGCCAACTTTAAAACATTTTATCTTGCCGGGCGGAAGCAATGCGATATCTTTCTGTCATTTAGCACGTTGTGTATGCCGCCGGGCCGAGCGGGTAGTGGTGCATTTGGCGGAAGAGAGCAGTGTAGATGAGAACATTGTAATTTATTTAAACCGTTTAAGCGACTATCTTTTTATGCTGGCACGAAAAACAGGTTATTTACATCAAATACCTGAAAACAAATGGCTTCCCCGCACGTAATAGTTCTTGATAAAAAAATTTGATAAATCAACATCAAATATTATATTTTTGCGAAAATTGATAGTTAACCATAATAACAAATTATAACATATGTACTGGACTCTTGAATTGGCTTCACATCTGGAAGATGCACCATGGCCTGCTACAAAAGATGAACTGATTGATTATGCTATTCGTTCGGGTGCACCTGTTGAGGTGATTGAGAATTTGCAAGCTTTAGAGGATGATGGTGAACCCTATGAGAACATAGAAGAAATCTGGCCTGATTACCCTACCAAAGACGATTTCTTTTTTAACGAAGACGAATATTAAAATTTAAACCTGCGAGAGCGGGTTTTTTTATTTCATACCAACAATTTGGAATGGTTTTGGTTAAAGATTTGTAAACATTCAAACTAAAACACATTTAAAATCACACACTATGAGAAGCATTTTGTATTTAGTCGCAGTAATATTTGTTATCCTATGGGTTGTTGGATTCTTATTCCACGGTTTAGGCACATTTGGTGATGGAGGTATTATCCACGTTTTGTTGGTAATTGCAATCATCGCACTGATATTAGGCGTTATCCGTAGGGCGTAAAACTATATCTGAAACCAAAAAAGGCCATATCTGTACGCAGGTTTGGCCTTTTTTGGTTTATACAGAAGCCGAGCTTTTTCAAACTCCTATGTTTAGTAAGTCTTGAAACCGCTGTACGTACTGACCTACGTGTAAGCCATCCATTAATGCATGATGTACGTGTATGGATACTGGCATCAGCTTAAGGCCTTCTTGTTCGGTAATTTGTCCGAAGCTTATTTTAGGCGCACTGTCCAAATACCTGAACATACGGGCGTGAGAGAGCGATGTGAAATTTAACCAGGGCAGCGCTGAGTACTGAATGATATTCTGTCCGGAAGTGGCCGGCATTAAATCGGTGGTGCTTTGTATACGTTCAATTTCTTCTTCGGCTCCGTTTAAAAAGGTTTCGAACGATGAGCTATAGTTAAAATAACCAAAGCCAAATGTACCGTCGGGGCGGTTGATGGTAGGTGCAGCGTTTACCGTATCGTACATAAATAAATCATCACCTTCAATACGGTACTTAAACGGCTCAATTTCGTTGGCCGCCGTTAAAGATTGGTACAAATAGTAAATAAATAACGAAACACCGTATGCTTTTGCATGCTCGTAGGCTAGCGTACAGTCGGCTGTAACGGTTACTCCAAAATAAGGTTCTTCAAACTGCCTAAAAAATTCGAAATGCTGCCTGCGTGGCCAGTGCTCTAAATCCAGTTTTTGTTTCATAGCGGCAAGTATTGCAAAATTTCGCTAATGTTGTTCACGCTTTTAAAGTTCTCGTGTTCTATGTGGCTGTCAATCATCTCGTGCACCCAGGTAATGTGATAGGGTACGTGTATAGCATGCCCTCCAATTTGCAGTACGGGTAAAATATCCGATTTTAAAGAGTTGCCTATCATCAGCAGTTCTTCGGGCTGTATATCCAGATGCTTAACCAGTTTATGGTAGCTGGCTTCGTCTTTTTCAGACATAATCTCTACATGATGAAAATACTGCGTTAGGTTAGACTTTTTGAGTTTGCGCTCCTGGTCAAGCAGGTCGCCTTTGGTGGCTACCACCAGGCGGTAGTGTGCTTGCAGCGTTTGTAAAATCTGTTCAACGCCATCCAGTAACTCTATGGGTTCATTTAATAACTCTTTGCCTAATGTCAGGATTCGGTCGATAGCTGCTGTCTTAATTTTTCCGTCGGTGATCTTCAACGCAGTTTCAATCATCGACAGCGTAAACCCCTTTATACCATAGCCATAAAGCCCAAGGTTACCTATCTCGGTTTTCATCAGTTCGCGTTCAATATCATGCGGCGACAAAAATTCACTAAACAGTGTGTAGAATTTTTCTTCAGTTTGCCTGAAATATGGTTCGTTTACCCAAAGGGTATCGTCGGCATCAAACGCAATTACTTTTACGTTCATAGTAGATCAATTAAAATACAATTATAGATAAAGCCCTGTAGATAACAGTAACGTCAAAACTTAAATAAATGATGAGCTTTGTTTAAGTTTTAAAACTTTTAAGAATAAATTTGCAAGTGAAAAGAACGTCTTGCTGTCGTTGTTTTCATAAGTATATTAGATTAGGA
Source organism: Mucilaginibacter sp. CSA2-8R (assembly GCF_038806765.1). Lineage (NCBI taxonomy): Bacteria > Pseudomonadati > Bacteroidota > Sphingobacteriia > Sphingobacteriales > Sphingobacteriaceae > Mucilaginibacter > Mucilaginibacter sp. CSA2-8R. The sequence goes on from NZ_CP152389.1 coordinate 1,584,904, forward strand.
GCCGGGTGTAATAGTCCGGCTTCTTTTTTTGTGAGAGTTACTTCACTAATTCTTTGGCAAAACGGGCTTCCATATATTTCATCACCTGGGTTGCTGTAAGACCATGTACAACAATAGATAATAAAATGGTAAACGTCACTGCGGTCCAAATCTGGTCGGCGTACGGAAATTGTGTTTCTTTAAGTGCATAGGCCAGGTAGTAAATAGACCCCAAACCCCGGATACCAAAAAAGCTAATCACCCATCTTTCTTTAGAGTGCATATTGATACCAGCGAGGCTTAAAAATGACGTAAGAGGCCGCAGCACAAACAGAAACAATACTGAAAAAGTTACCATGGGCCAGGTGAGATTTTGAAGTACCCCTGTGGTTAAACTGCCTCCGAACAAGATTAACACGATAGCTACCAATATGCGTTCGGTTTGGTCGGTAAAAGCATGAAGTTTACTATGCAGGTGATGGCCAAGTTCATAATTACGTAAGGCTGTGCCGGCCACAAATACGGCTAAAAAGCCGTAACCATGCGCCAGCTCTGTAACGCCATATACCATTAGCGTAAGCGATAAGGCTACAAACCCATCATGGGTTTCCAGTATTTTCATCCGGTCGCCCATTGTAAACACAATGTAGCCCAGTAGCTGGCCCAACAGGTATCCTATAGCTAAACCTATCACTACTTTCAGCAATAAAGCATGCTCTACCCACTCCCAAAGACTATCTGTTCCTTTAAAAGGTAAGTTGGACAAGGTAATAGCCAGCAAAACAAAGGGGAAAGCAAAGGCATCGTTTAAGCCAGCCTCTGCCGTAAGGGCAAACTTAGTTTCAAATCGCTCATTCTGATTGGGTGGCCCTACCTGTACATCAGAAGCCAACACCGGGTCAGTAGGGGCCAGGGCTGCTCCGATCAGTAAGGCTGATGCTATATCCAGATTAAAAAAATAAAAGCTGGTGAGTGTTGCCAGGCCTATACAAGATATCATCCCAATGGTTACCAGCCTAATTGGGCTTTTCCAGCTGGCGTATTTAAAGGGACGGTCAATTTTTATTCCCGTACCCATCAACGATACGATGATCACGAGTTCGGTGATATGCATGGTATGGCTTTCATCTTTACGCGGGTCGGCTGCCGGTAGCAGGTGCGGAAAGGCAAGGTAAAGCAGCACGCCAGCCAATACGTAAATGATAGCATAAGACACGCCGGTACGTTTAGTTACCGACGGCATCCAGGCCATACCTAATGCAGCAATACCAATAACGCTAATAACAACAACATAATGATCCATAGTAAAAGAAGTATCGGCAGTCTACCCTAGGCAACAACGTTATTGCTAAATAGTTGCCGATGCATTTTGAGGCGTGTTCAGCATAACGGCAACCGGTTCGGGATTAAGTAAGCTTTTTATAGCTGCTATAACGTCATCAGGGCAAGGCACGTCCGTTGGCTGTTGGTCAAAATAGTGGTTAACGTGCGCAATTACTTCATTTTTACTTCGGGTTTCGGCAGGTATGTTATAACTTAATACCTGGCTGGGTACCATCCAGGGTGTGTGCTGCGGGTTGGTTAACGCATACAGTACAACAGTAGGTGTGCCGGTTGCTGCGGCGATATGTATAGTGCCTGTATTTACTGAAACTACCAGCGGGGCATGAGCAAGGAGGTAAATAAATTCGTCTAAGCTCAATTTACCCGCCATATTAAAACATTGTTTACCTACTGATGACTGAATGCCGGCAACCATTTCGCGTTCACTGCCCGAGCCGGTAAATAACACTTGGTAACCTAAATGCTCAACTGCTGTGCAGGCAACTTCGGCCCACTGAGCAGAGGGGTATTCTCGTTTAGGTTCGCTTACGCCGGGGTGCATAATCAGCCAGGGCTTGTCGGGATTGATATTTTCTTGCTGTAGCTTTTGTCTCAACTGCGGCCAAACATCCGGCACCTGCAAGCTCAAATGTTCATCATGGGTATGCGCGCCAACGGTAGCTACCAAATCAAGGTCGCGGCGTACCTGGTGTTTGATAAACTGGTAAGGCTCTTTATCAGGTTGCCAGTGGGTAAGTAGCTGGTAAGGGTTTTCGCGGCAATAAGCTAGTCTTAACGGAATATTTGCCAGGTAAGCCAGCATTACGGTGGGCAAAGGGTTTTGGCTGTAAACCGTAAAAATGATAGCGGCATCAAATTGCCTGTTTTTTATATCCTCTGTGATTGCTGCAAACGTATCGTTTGGCGCTGCCTGGTCGCTCTTTACCCAAGGCACGTCAAACACCATTATATCATCTATCTCCGGTATGTTGCGGGCAATGCCGGCAGCCATACTTGAGGTTAGTACAGTTATTTGTGCATTAAAGGTGTGTTTAAGTGCCCGTATGGCCGGCGTGGTCATGAGCAGGTCGCCCATGTTATCGGGACGGATACATAGTATTTTTTTGCAGTTTTGCCAGGTATTCATATGCTAACAGTAGCATAAAAATCCAGAGGGATGTTTTGTTTTACTTTAAACACACAAAACCATTGGGTTATACGTTACTATTTACTGAATTAATGCGTACATTTGCGCCCTAAAAATCAACATCATAAACAAGATATGAAGTTATCTCAATTTAAATTCAACCTGCCCGAGTCATTAATTGCCCATAACCCGTCTGACGTTCGCGACGAGTCGCGCCTGATGGTTTTACACCGCGATTCAGGTAAAATTGAGCATAAGATATTCAAGGATGTTCTGGATTATTTTGACGACCAAGATGTAATGATACTGAATAACACCAAGGTGTTTCCGGCCCGTATGTACGGCAACAAGGAAAAAACAGGTGCAACTATCGAAGTATTTTTACTGCGCGAACTAAATAAAGAATTGCGGTTATGGGATGTACTGGTTGACCCGGCCCGTAAAATACGCGTTGGTAACAAATTGTATTTTGGCGACGACGACCTGCTGGTTGCTGAGGTGGTTGACAATACCACATCACGTGGCCGTACTATTCGCTTTTTGTTTGACGGTACTGATGAGGAGTTCCGCCGTAACGTCGAGATTTTAGGAGAAACTCCACTGCCTAAATACATCAAGCGTAAAGCTACTGAACAGGATAAAGAGCGTTACCAAACTATTTTTGCTAAAAACGAAGGTGCAGTAGCTGCCCCAACCGCAGGCTTACACTTTAGCCGCGAGCTGATGAAACGCCTGGAATTGAAAGGTGTGGAGTTTGCCGAGGTTACCCTGCACGTAGGTTTAGGTACTTTCCGCCAGGTGGAGGTTGAGGATTTGACTAAGCACAAAATGGATTCTGAGCAGTTCATCATTGAGCAAAGACAAGCCGATATTGTAAACCGGGCCATTGAGCGCAAAAAACGTGTTTGTGCAGTAGGTACTACCTCAATGCGTACCATCGAGTCGGCAGTGTCGGCTAACAAAACGCTAAAGTCTGCTAACGACTGGACCAGTAAGTTCATCTTTCCGCCGTACGATTTTAGTATTGCAAACAGCATGATTACTAACTTCCACACGCCAGAGTCGACATTGTTAATGATGATTGCTGCTTTTGGTGGATACGAGCACGTAATGAATGCTTACGAAGTAGCGGTTAAAGAAAAATATCGTTTTTACAGCTACGGCGATGCCATGCTGATTATCTAATTGCAGGTATAAAAATAACGACAGCCCTGTTGCCAATGCAACGGGGCTTTTTATTGTTTCTATATTTGCGCTGCTTTACAATTTCAGATGTCAGCTATTTATCATTCCCGTAGTATAGAAACTTACGCTATTATTGTGGCCGGAGGGTCGGGCACCCGTATGCAGTCGGTTGTTCCGAAGCAGTTTTTACTGCTCAATGGTTTGCCGGTGTTAATGCATACTTTGCTGGCATTTTATAATGCACCGTCAAAGCCGCAGTTAATAGTAGTTTTACCGGATGCCTTTCATCAGTATTGGCAGGAGCTATGCGTCAAACATCATTTTACCGTCGAACATCAATTAATCAGTGGCGGACCAACGCGGTTTCACTCGGTAAAGAACGGGTTAAGTTTGGTGCCTAATGATGCTTTAGTTGCTGTGCATGATGCGGTGCGCCCATTGGTAAGTGCAGAAGTGATAGAGGCGGCCTACAAGCAAGCCATGAGTCAGGGCGCGGTAATTGTGGCAGTAAAAAGTCGCGACTCTGTACGGCAGGTTAAAGCGGCCTATAATCAAAGCCTATTGCGCCATGAAATTTATTTAGTGCAAACCCCGCAAACCTTCAAAGCCGATTTATTAAAGCAGGCATACGAGCACCACTATCAGGAAAGCTTTACCGATGACGCCAGCGTCGCCGAACATGCCGGTTTTGCAATACATATTACTGAGGGCGACTACCAGAATTTTAAAATCACGTTTCCGGAAGATATTGCAATTGCTGAGTTGCTGCTTAAGGCAAGGACAGTCTGAAAGCTATTGTGCGACGTAATTAGATAAAAGTCTTGTTAACAAAAAATGCGCAAGTAGTTCTTGCGCATCTTATTATCAAAGTGGATTAGTAAATTTTATTGCAGCCTGTTAAGCATATGCCCGAATGAGCTGATTAAGCAGGGGTAACGGTAAAGGTATAGCTTTCCATAATCAGGTTAGCCAATAGGTTTTTGCAAGCCTGTTCGGTTTTAGCCTCTGCAGCCTCAGCACTATCAGCTTCAATTTCTAAAGTGATATGTTTACCAATACGTACATTCTGAATTTCGGCCAGTCCTAGGTTTTTCATACTACCGGTTACAGCTTTACCTTGTGGGTCCAAAATTTCTTTTTTTGGCATTACATCTATTTCGGCCTGAAATTTCATATTATCTCGCGAATCTAATTTGAATGACTGATATGGCGATATACATAACGATGATCGCCGGAATTGCGGCAAATTTAAAAAACAATATGAGAATTGCCGAAATCAACAATAAAATATAACGGTATATATTTCGTTGAACATCGCGGTTTTTAAATTTAAGCGACATTAAAGGTAATTCGACCACCAGTAGCATGCACATGATAGCTACAAAAAATGCTAGGAAGAACGGATTTAAAATAAATGCTGTAAAAAAGCTGTATTGTTCTTTAATAATAAGCGGGAACGAACCAATCAATATGGCATTGGCTGGGGTAGGCAAGCCAATAAAGCTCTCGGTCTGGCGCTCATCATTATTAAATTTAGCCAGCCTAAGGGCCGAAAAAACCGGGATTAAAAAAGCAATGAAGTTGAGGTAAGTGCTTACACCTTCAATCTGCGGAGCCTGTAAAAACAACCGATACATGATAAAGGCTGGCAACACGCCAAAACTTACCACGTCAGCCAGCGAATCCAAATCCTTACCAATCAGCGAGAAGGATTGAAGCACCCTGGAAGCCAGACCGTCGAAAAAGTCGAAAATAGCAGCTAAAAAAATACAGTAGGCCGCAAATATTAAATTATCCTGAAAAGTAACAAAAACAATCCCGATGCATCCGCTGAACAAGTTAGCACAGGTGATAGCGTTGGGCACATGTTTTTTAACGCGTTTCCTCATTTCGGTGTTGAAGATAGCCAATAATTTTTAACGTTAGGCGAACATGTTAAAGTTTGCCTGTTTTCTAACGTTATTACAACTTATTAAAGTAATATCATTCTTAAAAAGAAAGGACGCTCATTTGTTGATAAGCGTCCTTAAAATTATTTAAAACGACTTGGGTTTACAACACCAGAAGCGGTTAAGAGTTCATCGAAATTAAAAATTCTTCGTTGGTTTTTGTTCCGCGAATCTGGCTTTGCAAAAATTCCATCGACTCCAGGGAATTCATATCTGCCAGGTGGTTGCGTAATATCCAAATGCGCTGCAGCGTTTCGCGGTCAAGCAGTAAGTCGTCGCGGCGTGTGCTTGATGCCGTAATATCAATAGCCGGGAATATGCGTTTGTTAGAAAGTTTACGATCCAGTTGTAACTCCATGTTGCCTGTACCTTTAAACTCTTCGAAGATAACTTCATCCATTTTAGAGCCGGTTTCGGTAAGAGCAGTAGCAATAATGGTTAATGAACCGCCATCCTCTATGTTGCGGGCAGCACCAAAAAAGCGTTTAGGTTTGTGCAATGCATTAGCATCAACACCACCCGATAATATTTTACCGGATGCCGGCGCTACGGTATTATAAGCACGGGCCAAACGCGTAATGGAGTCTAATAAAATAACCACATCGTGGCCGCACTCTACCATGCGTTTAGCTTTCTCAAGTACAATATTGGCAATTTTTACGTGGCGTTCGGCAGGTTCATCAAAAGTTGATGATACTACCTCAGCACGTACGCTGCGGGCCATATCAGTCACCTCCTCAGGACGCTCATCAATCAATAAGATGATCAGATATACTTCGGGATGGTTTTTGGCAATGGCGTTAGCCACATCCTTCAACAACATGGTTTTACCGGTTTTTGGCTGAGCCACAATTAAACCTCGCTGGCCTTTACCAATTGGAGAAAACAAATCCATGATGCGGGTTGAGTAGTTGCCTGCATCAGTAAATAAGTTCAATCTTTCGGACGGGAACAGCGGTGTTAAGTGATCAAACGGAACCCGGTCGCGAACCTCGGCAGGTATACGGCCATTAATGGCTTCAACCCTTACCAAAGGGAAATACTTTTCGCCTTCTTTAGGCGGACGGATGCTACCACGAACGGTATCACCTGTTTTTAAACCAAAAAGCTTAATCTGCGATTGTGATACGTAAATATCATCAGGCGAGGTCAGGTAGTTATAATCCGATGAGCGTAAAAAGCCGTAACCATCGGGCATAATTTCCAGTACCCCCTCGTTAACAATTACGTTATCAAAGTCGAGGTTAATAGGCTCCTGGTTATTTTTGCTCTGCTGATTGTTTTCGCGGTTGTTATTCTCCCGTTCTCTTGGGGCGTTGTCACGGTTATTATTATTATTATTATTATCGCGATTAGTATTTTCTCTTACCGGATTTTCGCGTTGCGGACGCTCCCGGGGCAAGGTGGTTTCGCGCTGCGTATTTGGTCTGCGTTCAAATTTTGGCGCAGTTACGGGTTGAGTAGCAGGTTCGCTTTCGGGTGCATCTGGTGTGCTTTCGGCCACAGCTTCTACAGCTTGCACATCGTTTGGTGTGCCGGCTTGTTCTGTTTCGGGCTGAGTAATAGCCTCTGGAGCCGCAAATAAATCAGCACCTGCTTCTTCTGCTGCTGCAGCTTTGGCTGGTGTAGTTTTCGTTTTTACACTGCGGGTTCTTTTACGAGGCTTTTCTTCGGTATCGGTAGTTGCTGCAGCTTCGTTGTTATCCGCAGCAGTGTTAGCATAATTTTCATTTAAGGTTGATTGTTGGGAGCGGGCAGCTTCTATAAGGCTTTCTTGCTCAACAATGCGGGTAATGAGCTGGGCTTTACGCAGTTCGTCTGCTTCAGCAATTCCCAGATCTTTAGCCATTTGACGCAATTCAGACACTAATTTGTCATTCAATTCGAGTGTATCAGGCATGAGATGAAATATGATTCAAAGAGGATTATTTAATGTAAAGAAAATTGATCTTGCTGCTGTAACGCACCTTGAAAACTAATTTATTGTATTTGCTGCAACGTGGGATTTTTTACAACTTTTCTTTAGTGCAAGAAAAATCTGTTCGGAAACGCTGCAATTGTACTTATTAATTTTAATAATAACAATTTTTTTAAAAAATAGTTACATCTGGCTAACACTCTTATTGAATTTTAGTTTTTTTGCGGCTTTATATTTTTCATAATATTTATATATGTTAAGCTACAGCCAACTTGTTGAGCAGATTAAACTTAAAAAGTCGTTTTTATGTGTAGGTCTGGATACCGATCCTGATAAAATACCGGCGTTTTTGCAGCGCTACCCCGATCCGGTGCTGGAGTTTAACAAACGTATTATTGATGCCACACACGATTTATGTGTAGCCTATAAACCCAATGCCGCTTTTTACGAAAGCAGCGGCGTTAAAGGATTACAAAGCCTAATTGGTACTTATGAATATTTACCTAAAGCCTGTTTAAGTATTATTGATGCTAAGCGTGGCGATATCGGTAACACATCTGATCGCTATGCCCGTGCTTTTTTTGATAAGAATGCAGGCGGGATGAGCTTTGATGCCATTACCGTTACCCCTTATATGGGCCATGACAGTATCACCCCTTATTTGGCGTACGAAGGTAAATGGGTAATTGTGCTGGCATTAACATCGTCTGTCGGTAGTCGCGATTTTCAGTACCTGCAAACGCCCGAGGGTTTGTTGCACGAGGCGGTAATTAACAAGGTTAATACCCTGGCTGGTGCCGACCGTATTATGTATGTTGTAGGTGCCACTAAGGGTGCCGAGTTCGAAAACATTCGCAAGCATGCACCCGATAATTTTTTATTAGTACCTGGTGTAGGTGCGCAGGGGGGAAGCTTGGAAGACGTTTGCCGTTATGGGATGAACGCTGATTGCGGCTTACTGGTTAACTCATCGCGCTCTATTATTTATGCCTCAAACGGCGAAGACTTTGCAGAGGCTGCCCGTGCCGAGGCGCAAAAACTGCAGCGGCAAATGCAGGCAGAGTTAGAAAAAGCAGGAATCATTTCTTAAAGTCGTTCATGATATAACCATCGCTTTACAACTGTTCGGTGTGTAATTGTTATCTGTAAAGATTTTATTGCTATTTACAGGTTGGGCAATAATACGTTAAACTAAATAGTTTAGGTATTGTCTTTACTACATCATGTCGGCGCTATCTACTACTTTTCGCTCACTGCGATTTTATAATTTCAGGCTTTATTTTATAGGTCAGTCCATATCCCTCATTGGGACGTGGATGGAGCGGATTGCCATCAACTGGCTGGTATACACTACTACGCATTCGGCATTAATGTTGGGGCTGGTAAACTTTGCCGGGCAAATTCCTACGCTTTTGCTTTCACCTTATGGAGGCACCATATCCGACAGGCACAATCGCTATAAAATACTGCTGACAACCCAAATGGCGGCTATGCTGCAAGCTGGTACTATGGCTACACTGGTATTGCTCAAGGTTTATAATATGTACGCCATTATTGGCTTAAGCATTGTATTGGGTATTATCAACGCGTTTGACACGCCCTCACGCCAATCGCTCATGATTAGGCTGATTGAAGATAAAAGGGACTTGCAAAACGCCATCGCGCTCAATTCATCGATGGTAAACCTGGCCCGTATGCTGGGGCCGGCCGTGGCCGGCATATTACTTACTACTGCAGGCACAGGCATCTGCTTTTTATTAAATGCCCTAAGCTTTGTAGCGGTAATTACCTCACTGCTGCTGATGAAGCTGCCGCCCATGGATATTAAAAAAACTACGGATAGTGTATGGGACGGCCTAAAAAAGGGTTATAGCTACCTGCAAACTGTGCCCGATATTAAACTTGTGATTTTACTAATGGCCTGCACCAGCTTTTTTGTAATGCCTTACACTACACTGATGCCCATCTTTGCCAAAGATATTTTTCATGGTGATGCGCGCACTTACAGCTTGCTTAACAGTATATCGGGTTTAGGTTCGCTAATGGGCGCTTTTTATATGGCCGGTTTAAAAAATACAGGGAATATTAAACGCATTGTGGTGTTTGCCTGCGCTATGTTTGGCGTAAGCCTGGCCTTGTTTGCGTGGAGCAACAGCTTATGGCTGGCTTTGCTGCTGGTAATGCCTGCCGGAGCAGGTGCAATGATGCAGATAGCCGGAACCAATACCTTTATACAAACTACAGTAAGCGACGAAATGCGTGGCCGTGTGATAAGTTATTATGTGATGGCATTTATGGGTATGCAGCCCTTGGGTAGCTTTTTGGTGGGCTTAGCTACTCATCATGCCAGTGCACGTTTGGTACTATGTATTGAGGGCTTAGCAGGTTTGGCTGTTGCAATTATTTTTGGTGTGTTGTTTAAGCGCTCGGCAGATAGGCTGGTTCAAGAAAAAAAAGAAGCTCAGGTAGTTATTGAATAATTAGTTATGCAAGCCAATTAGTCATCCAGCATTGCCTCAATATCATCAAAAATAGAAGTAAAGTTGTTCTCCAATGTATTGCGGTAGCGGTTAATGGCAGCGCTCATAGCTTCTTCATTTTCTTGGCTAAAGGGATTATTCCAGATGCGCATACAAATGCGTTTTAAGGCATAGGTCACCTTTTCAGTTTCGGCGTAGGTGTGCAGGTATTCGCTGCTTTTAAAGTTTTCAAAAAAACGCAAAAAAACATCGATGTTTTGCATGCCGCTCCTGCTCAAAAAACTATAGATGACTTCTTGGTCACAGCTATTCAGGTGGGCATAAAAATCGTCTACTTTTACCATTCCTGTTGTAAGCAGCAAATTATCCAGCAACAATTCCAGAGCGATGTGACCTAAGAAAAATGGCTTCACCGGCGAGCCAGTCATGCCTGGCAGTAAGGTAAGTTTGAGTTGATGTGAGTTGGTTTTAAAAAAATCAGCATTGTGAAAATGCCGGTCAACATCCAGGTGCTTAAGCCAGCCCTGTTGTATAGCTTGTTCAGGGCCAGCCGGGTAATCGAGCTTTTCAGGGTGTACAATAATGTGTTTGTCGGCATTTTTAAGCAAATCCGGTAATACCGTGCCCAAAACATGATAGCAATCGGTAGTATGGCGGTCAAAATAAAAATGAGACAAAAAATTCATAGCGGTATGGCAAAATACATGCTTTTTTGCAGTAAACGAAATGGTAAGGTTATCAAATTGTAACGTTTTGGCCGCACTAAAGTGGTTTCGACGTGTTAAACCATAAAACAAATCAGTGTAAGTATAATTGATAGTTAAATGAAATTTTTTGTTGGCGTAGTACCTCCACCCGGTATTTACGAGCAGTTGCAACATATACAAACTCAGTTTGGCGATAACAGGCTGGAGCCGCATGTTACCATCCGTCCGCCTGTGACTGTGTTGCATTTAGCCCCTTGGGTGCAAGCCATCGAAGATATTTGTGCTACTGTTGAGCCCTTTGGTATTCAGCTGCCTGGTACCGGCTTTTTTGGCGACCGGGTATTGTTTGTTAGTGTGCAGTCGCCGGGCTTAACCCAATTGCATAATTTGTTCATACCGGCTTTGCAGATATTTGAGAAAGAAGAGATAAGCAAAAATGAAGCGGCCTTCCATCCGCACTTAACTTTAGGCCGCAAGTGGTGTGGTTTTACCACTGATGATTTTGCGGCTATGAAATTATTAGTTGATGAATACCTCCAGGCAAGTTTTGTGTGGTTTACAGTTACTCAAATAAGAATTTATTATAAGCCGGATAACCATGGCCGTTTTGAAACCTACAGGGATATAAGCTTGAATAATAATGGCCTGTAATAGCTGAGTGCTTTGGTTTGCAGTAAATTTCAGTGGAAACGTTCAAAATCTGAGGACCTTAAGTTATGCGTGTATGAAGATGTTTGCCACCTTAGCTTATCTTAGGGTAATTACTATCTTTGCCAACTTTTAAACACGTTTATCATCATGAGTTTTGTTGAAGAATTGCGCTGGAGGGGCATGTTGCACGATATTATGCCCGGAACCGAAGAATTACTGAATAAGGGTATGGCATCGGGCTATATTGGTTTCGACCCAACAGCTGATTCGTTACACGTCGGTCATTTAACGCAAATTATGACGCTGATTCATTTTCAGCGTGCCGGACACAAACCGTTTGCTTTGGTTGGCGGCGCTACCGGTATGGTAGGCGACCCATCAGGTAAATCGGCCGAGCGTAATTTGCTTTCTGAGAATGTACTGCAGCATAACCTGCAAAGTATCCAGCAGCAACTGGAAAAATTTCTGAACTTCGACTGCGGCGATAACAGTGCGCAGATGGTGAATAATTACGACTGGTTTAAAGATTTTTCGTTTTTAAATTTTATACGCGACGTGGGCAAGCACATCACCGTAAACTACATGATGGCTAAAGACTCGGTAAAAAACCGTTTAAGCGGCGATACTGGTATGTCGTTTACCGAGTTTACTTACCAGCTGGTACAGGGCTACGATTTCTATTATCTCTGGAAAAACCATAACTGCGCCATCCAGATGGGCGGTTCAGACCAGTGGGGCAATATTGTAACCGGTACCGAATTAATACGCCGTAAAGATGCCGGCGAGGCCTTTGCACTAACCACCCAGCTCATTAAAAAAGCTGATGGCACCAAGTTTGGTAAAACCGAAAGCGGTGCCGTTTGGTTAGATACCGCCCGTACCTCGCCTTACCAGTTTTACCAGTTTTGGTTAAATGCCGGTGATGATGATGTGAAAAAATTTATCCGCATATTTACCTTGCTCGACCGCCAGACTATTGAAGATCTGGAAGCAACGCATAACGCTGCTCCGCATCAGCGTGCTTTGCAAAAAGCTTTGGCTCAAGATATTACTACCCGTGTACATGGCGAGGAGGCTTATCAAAAAGCTATACAATCCTCAGAGTTTTTATTTGGCAACACTGGTATCGAATTTTTAAACGAACTTACCGATGCTGAAGTATTAGCCATCTTTGAAGGTGTGCCTAACTTTACCGTTGCCAAACAGGATTTGGAGCAAGGCGCTGATGTATTAGACCTTTTAGCAATTAAAACCACAGTGTTCCCATCTAAAGGTGAGGCTAAAAAAATGATACAGGGCGGCGGTGTAGCCATCAATAAAAAGAAAATTGAGGCTGCTGACAGCCGTTACGATGCCGAAACCTTGATTAACAATAAATTTTGGGTAGTGCAAAAAGGAAAGAAAAACTACTTTTTGATTGTAGTTGAGTAAACGGGCTGTATAAACTACGTTTTGACATTTCAGGAGGTTGAATGCTTTGATACAAAAGCGTTCAACCTCTTTTTTTGCGGTGAAGGGTAGCTTCATCACACTCTAACAATCCCACATTAAATAATCATCTGTTAAATTTTGTTAAATAACTAACGTGTTAGTTTTATAACTAATTAATTAGTTATATTTGTTTTGTCCGAAAGGATAAAATCAATACTATTAATATTAACCATATGAAGCTTAGCTCTTACCTAACTTTTTTATTGCTACTAATTGCCATCCTGTCAAAAGCGCAAAAGCCCGATACCGCCCAGGCCATTGTGCATTACAAGTTTACCCACGTGCGCGATACTAATAACCGCGACAAACCGCTGGTAGAAAATATGATATTGCTGGTAGGGCGTAACTCGAGTGTGTATAAAAGCTACGACCGCAAATTAAAGGAAGAACAAATGCGTAAAAGTATTGAGGAACAGATGAGCAGCGGGTTGAGAGATTTAAAAATTACTTCTAATGCAGGAGCTCTCGGTCCTAACGTTGACTATTATCAATATCCAAACGAGAAAAAACTTTACACCATTGAACGGCTGATGATGAACAGCTACGTCATTCCCGAAAGTATGGCGGCGCTGAATTGGAAAATAAGTGCAGATACGGCTACCATTGGAGGCCTGCCATGCCAGAAAGCCACCACACGTTTTAAAGGGCGCAACTATACTGCCTGGTTTTGCGACGATTTGCCTTATCGTTCCGGCCCGTGGAAACTGAGCGGTTTACCCGGACTAATTGTAGAAGCCTCTGACGATAAAAAAGAAGTGATGTTCAAGTTTGATGGCATCGAAAAGATAAGCGGTACCGGGAAAGACCAAGCCGCCCAAAACCAAAGTACAACAACCCGCGTGATGTTTAGCGGTATGGATGATGCCTCTAAAAATAGCAATGTTATAGCCTTACCAACTAATAGTATCAAAACCAACCAAAAGGAGTTTGAAGAAGTAAGAGAAATTATGCGTAAAGACCCGCAGGCTTTTGCGCAATCACAACGTGCTGCAGTACAGGGGCGTATTGGGGCATCCGGACAGGCTTCCAGTTTTAGTGTGGGTACAGGCGGTGGTGCAACTGCTGTATCCTCAATCGGTAGTATCAGGGTCGAGTCGGCGCCGGGAACAAAAGCGGTAACCAATAATCCAATCGAATTACCTGAAAAGAAATGAGAACGGCAATTACCGTAATCGTTATCTGTATCTGCACTTTCTTGTTTTCGATTGATGGCCTGGCCCAAACCATTAAGGGTACAGTTACCGATAGCGCGGGTAAGGCGGTGCCCTATGCCAACGCAAAGCTTATGGGAGCCGGTAACCTCATTATTGGTTTTACGGCTACCGATAACAAAGGTGCATTTAGCCTGCCTATACCTGCCGATGCTGCTAAAAATGATCTAAGGGTAGAAATCAGTTCGGTTGGTTTTAAAAAGCAGAGCAAGCCGGTAAAGGACTTCTCGTCTCCTTACAATTTTATGTTGAGCCATTCGGTTAACCAGTTGCAGGCAGTTAACGTAAAAAATACTGCGCCCCGGCTTAAGGTTAGGGGAGATACTATTAGTTACAAAGTATCAGAGTTTACCAGTCCGCAGGATAGGGTAATTGGTGATGTAATTAAAAAGCTGCCTGGCGTTGAGGTGGATGATAACGGCAAGATTAAGTATAACGGTAAAAACATCTCCAACTTGTACATTAGCGGAGATAACCTGCTGGATGATAAGTATAACATCGCTACTAAAACCATTCCCAACGGTGTGGTAGACCAGGTACAGGTAATGGAAAACCATCAGCCCATTAAGGCCTTGCAAAACAAAGTGGTGAGTGATGATGTGGCGCTCAACTTAACCATTAAGCCGGATGCTAAAATACAGATGGTGGGGCAGGGCAATATTGGCGGCGGTTTACCAAGCAAATATGACGGCACCATAAACGCCATGATGTTTAAGGATAAGTACAAGGCAGTCAACTACGTTAAAGGCAACAATACCGGTGTTGATATTCAAAACGATTTGGTATCACATAACCTGAGTAGTTACTTAAACCGATTAGACAATAACAAGCCTCAAAACTTATTATCGTTAGGGGCGGCGGGCAACCCAAATTTGCCTACCAACCGGTACCTGTTTAACCAGTCGGGCTTAATTAATTTGAATAACTTGGTTAACGTAAAAAAAGATGTTCAGCTGAAAGCCAACCTATCTTATTTGCACGACAGGCAACTGCAAAACTACGTAAAGGTGCGCGAAACCTATCTGCCCGGCGATACCATCCGTTATACCGAATTGCAGGACAATCGTAAGCGGCCCGACCTGTTGCATGCGCAGGCTACATTAAACATCAACAAATCAAATTATTACCTGAATAATACGTTGCTCACCGACTATGAGCAATACCGTTCTACATCAGCATTAAACGCTAACGGTGTAGGTTCCAGCCAGGCGTTAAAAAACGGCCGCTTAGATTTCTCTAACGAATTTAACCTGATGAAAACATACAACTCGGGCAATATTCTGGAAGCTTATTCTTACATCAACCGGTTAAGCAATCCCGAAAGCAGGGTATTGCAGCCGGGCATTAACCAGGATGTGTTTAATCAGAACATCCCTTACTTACAGTTGCTGCAAACGGCTAATATCCCTACGTGGTTTACCAATAATTACTTATCGTTAAAACACGCGGGCGACAAAATTACCCAATCGTACAAAGCTGGTGTTAGTTTGCAGTCGCAAAGTTTGAACTCGGCCTTAACCGTAATTCAAACTAACGGAAACACTACTGCAGCCAGTAACCAGTCGGTTAACAACCTGGATTGGTTTAAAACAAAAAGCTACGCTGAAGCGGCCTTTGACGTACCCGGCGAAAAGTTAAAGTTGGGTATACGGTTACCACTGAGTTTGCAGCACATTACCTACTCCGACCGTACCTATAATTTGGGTAAAGCATTAACACGCCTGTATTTTGACCCAAGTATATTTGTTAAATACGCCACCGCTGCCGAGCAATATATTACGGCTGCCTATAATTTTAAGAACGATATTGGCGACATTACCCAAGCTTACCGTGGCGATATCCTCACCAATTACCGTACGCTTAATGCCAATTATGCTGACCTGGCCGAGCGCAAAACGCAAAATGCTACCGTAGGCTATAATTATCGTAAAGCTTTAAAACTGTTTTTTTGGGAAGTAACGGCCGGGTATAACCATATTGACGTAAATAATATTACTTCGGCCGTGTTAACCGATAACTTTCAGCGTACTGTTGTGCTACCTTACGCCA
The DNA here is from genome assembly GCF_038806765.1 of Mucilaginibacter sp. CSA2-8R. Classification (NCBI taxonomy): domain Bacteria; kingdom Pseudomonadati; phylum Bacteroidota; class Sphingobacteriia; order Sphingobacteriales; family Sphingobacteriaceae; genus Mucilaginibacter; species Mucilaginibacter sp. CSA2-8R. The sequence continues at coordinate 1,600,994 of NZ_CP152389.1, forward strand.
ATAGCATTAGTACTTGGTCGGTAGTGGGCAGTACCAGTAAATATGTATACAGTTTGCACACTACGTTTGGTGCAGGCTACTCGTGGTCTACCAATAAATATAACCAAATTTTGAATAATGTGCTGTTGCCTTATACTAACTATAGCAACGTAGTTAATGGCAGTGCCGAAACTAAGATAAGTAATCAGCTGAACTTAAGTTATCGTATTACCGCTACACGTACCACCAGCCGTTCGTCGGTGGCTGGCTCTGGCACTACAGGTATCACTCAGTTACAGCACCAGGGCTCCATCAATTATAATCCGCTCAATAACCTGTTCCTGAGGTTATCAGGCGACCATTACTACACCAACCAAAGCCTGCGTAACAATTTGAACTATTCCTTCGCCGATTTTTCGGTCCGATATAAAATCAACAAGCGCAACACTGATTTAGAATTGACGATGCTTAATATTTTCAATACAAAAACGTATAGCGCTCCCTTTCTAACAGCAAATAATTTCACCAATAGTGTGTATCAGTTACCCGGCCGTATGGTAACCTTAAAAGCTTCGTTTAATTTTTGAGATTGATATGTAGAAAGAACTAAAAGAATCACATTGTTATTAATTTGATTCTTTTAGTTCTATAGAAACCTTTTTGTTCAGGTTGGTAATGATGCGGTCTAACGTGTCAATAACATGGTTATAATCTTCTTCGGTAACGCCCTGCATCATGAGCAATAATTGTTTTTCGTAAGCATGATTAACGGCGTCATAGAGCCGTTTGCCGGCATCGGTAAACTGATAGTTCTTGTTCTCATTAGCTTTGATCCAGCCACGGGTGTCCAGATTATCAATGATGCCGTTCAGCCTTTTTAAACTCAAAAAGTACTTAACCTGCTCATGATGTGCATCTACATTAATATAGCTTTTACTGGCTATAGTACGTAAAACCATCCAATGATAACGTGTAATACAATGCCTGTCAAAAGCATCGTCAAAAAATGCCGTAATTAATTGATCGGCTTCTTTTAAATACCACCCTATCGGTTTGGGCAATCCATGTTCATCAGTAACAGGCGTCATAAACTGTGTAATTACAGTTCACTTAACAACTCGAGTTTCTTTTGGTTGTATTCTTCTTGCGAAATCAGCCCGTTATCAAACAGCGTTTTAAGTTTTTTAAGTTTTTCAGTTAACTCATCCGGCTTTTGTTCTACCACGGGCTCGGGAGCAGGGGCGGGCGGAGGGGTAGATACAACGGGCGGCGCAAAGGTTTGCGGAGCTGGGGCTTCGAAAGACATAAAAGGCGTGTTCTGAACCTTATGTAACTCTTCGCGCTTGCGTTCGTTTTCGCGGCACTCCTGCGAAAACTGGTAAAGTTTACGCCCTTGTACTTTAGGCAAATAATCAACACTCATCTCGGCGCCCTGTACGGTTTTGATGGTAAACACCGAGCCAATGATTTCTTCTTTCATGTTAACATCGGCAATGTCTTTCCAAACAAAATCAACAAACTTCAACGATAAGCCCAAATTGGCAGGCGAAAAAAACAGCACTCGCCGGTTGGTAATTACTATACAATCGGGCAGCAGGTTTACCAATGGTTTTTTTTGCGTAGCTATATATAGCGTATCTTCGCCCGGGGGTAGCAGTTCTACCAGGCGGCTGTAAACTTTTTCAACCGCTTTAGCGTCCTGCTGCTCATTTAAAAACTTTTCAATCATAGTACAACATCATTGTATTGTGGTAACCAAATGTAATCATAATCTGTCATCTGCCATACTCGGGCAATTATTAAGTAAAGTGTATACTGAAAACTATACTCCTAACAAAACCTGAATGTTTAATTGTACAGATGTAGCATTGGCTGCATAATACAAGTTGTAACGTATAATTTATTTTCGTGTGGGTTAATGCTTAATTTGCCTCGTAAATATCAGCGTTTGCGTAAATTGAAAGGCTTAAATTGTCTTATAGTTAATTTGCTGATGATTTGGCAATATATTTGAACCATTCCTGCTGATAAATTGAGCGTAGGTTAAAATGATCTTCGGTTTATCTTGTTAATTTGTTTAGTGACAATACAAACGAGTGGGATAATGTTTAAACGTATATTTAAAATTGAGTTTGTGCACTTAAAAAAGAATTTTAAGGCAACCGTATTTGAATCCGATTATCCGGGCGGTTTTACAATGTTCAAACTCAAACTTAGCGACACCAAATATTGGCTTTTAAAAGCTGGCGAAAACTGGAAAGTATTGGGTGATGTTACGCTTAACGCTAATCTAAAAAATTTAATAGTTGCTGAATTGGAAAAAACACAATCAATGCAGAGTACAGCTGCATAAATTGCTGTATCAGTAAGATAACGGCTCGACGATTAGCGGTGTTTCTGTTACTTGAACAGATAGTTTCCCGTTCTGGACTTTAACTGTATCACTCGACGGCTTATCTGTATTGTAATCTAATCTATGTATTACCAGTCTCTTGATACCCGGTAACAAAAGAGTATAATTTGATACCGAGCCATTTTGTGTAGGTTGTACTAACACATACATAGCTCTTTTGCCTTGCATATACAAATCTACAAAAGGAGCTTTATTGATGGTTTTTCGATAACTGAATTTGCCGAGCAAATCTTTTGCCTGAGCGATAAAGTTGGCCGCTGGTCGACGCTTTAAATCTTCTGTTACCAAGCCCGATGATGCATACTGCACCGGATTAGCCAGGTTGTCATCAACCATCATATAGAAAAATAGTTTCTGGATGCCGTTGCGCGCATATAATAATGCAGTTCTGACGGTCCAGTCGGCTTGTGTTTGCATGATAGGTTTATGGTCGACAGCAACTGCGCGTTGTGGACTACTTGGGTTAATATCATATCCCGCCTCAGTAACCCATACCGGCAAATAATATTGATTGCCCAGTACAGCAAATTGGGCGGCTACCCCGGCCGCTTCTGATTGTTCGGGAGCAACTCCTTGTGTAGCCTGGTCATGGTGCTCCAGATGGTCATTGGCATACAAATGAAAATTAATTACATCGAAACATAAGTTGATGCTGCCATCGGCTTTGTAACCCCTGTTTTTCCGGCACCATTCAATCATAGATTTTACATAGCTCACATCGGTTTTAGCCAAGCCGGCCATCACTACTTTCATGTTAGGGTCGGCTGTTTTTACGCCAACATCTTTACCCAATGTGCCTTTGTGCCCATCATAAAACGCAGAAAGATTAGCTGCATATTCTTCAGCCGTTTGGTGCGCTTTGTCGCCTTTCCACCATTTATCGCGCTCGTTATCGCATTCAATGTATTTTACGGTATTTAATCCGGTAAGAGGCTGATTAATTTGGTCAGCTGTCCAGCGTTGAGTAGAATCAATTTTTAAGAGTGATTTATCAATCCGGCTATTACTGCCATACCTGGCCGCAAACTGGAAGGCTGCCCTGGCCTGTAAAATATAACTTGCAGGCCTGGCTTTATTAGCGCCGTATGGTATGGGTACATTTTCGGCATCCCGCTGGTTGGCCGGGTAAGTGTCTTGCAGCCAGTTTGGGCAGGTTTTTAAACAAACCAGCATATCAATGCCGTCTGTTTTGCAGCGTTGGTATATAGCATCCATATTCCAGCCGCCACTATGGGCAGGGTTAAAGGTAAACTTACCGGGTTTATCTTCGATGCGGCCCCAATCCAGGTAATGTCTTACGCCGCCAAAAGATTGAATGAGCTTCATTTTCGGCTCATAAATATCCAGGGCGTTGTTTGGGTCATCCGGATTTTGCAAAAAGTTCCACTCAAAGGCATTGACGCCCAGCATATTTTTGAATGTGGTGGTATCTTGTAAACGAAGCAGCCGGTTTAAACCCTCAGCCTGTTTGGTTTTGCTGTTCTGGCAATTGAACGAAAAGAAGGAAGCCGCTAAAGTGAGGCAAATGAAAATTTTTTGGCCTGCATGATGTAACATCTGTAGCAAGTATAGCTGTGAAAGCAACAAGGGGCAACAAACATTTTATTATTCGTTGCCCCTTGGCTTTATCTACTCGTTGAAAAGCTTGTGTCTTAACTCGGCTGATATTTCGTCGGTGATTTTGATGATATCGTCGGCAATCTGGGTGTTGTTCACCACAATTTTATGACAGGTTTCGCGGTAGGGAAGCAAGTATTCTTTGTAAGCTGGTACCACATGGTTGTGCCATTTATACATTACATCCTCGTTAGAATATCCACGTTCTTGCAGATCGCGTTTTAAACGGCGCTGTAAAGCAACGTCCTCGTCGGTTTCTAAAAATATTTTAAGGTTAAGCTGGTTGGCGATATCCTCAAAGTGCAGAATAAACAGTCCCTCAACAATCAATATGGGCGCTGGTTTAATTTCCAGCGTTTTAGGTACCGCGTTGGGATTATTAAAAGTATACTCTTTTTTGTAAATAGTCTGGTTATTTACCAGTGCGTTGATGTCCTGTATGAAGTGTTCCCGGTCAATGGTGCGGGGTAAATCAAAATTGTAGAGTTTGTTTTCTTCTGGCGTCATATTGTGCGCCACCGGGATATAATAATCATCCTGCGACACCAAACAAACTTCATCGGCGGTAAAGTGCTCCAAAAAACATTTCAAAAAAAAAGTTTTGCCCGAGCCGCTTCCTCCGGCAATGCCTATAATATAGGGCTTATTCTTGTGACTCATTAGGGGTTCCGTAGCTAATATTTACGTGAAAGCGTTTGTCGAGTGCGCCTAAAGCGTCAGCTGCGCTTTTGGTAAGCACTACCATCACATCTTTGGTGCTTTCGTTATCATTAAACCTGCCTACCACTTTGGCAAACGTGGTACGGTTAGTCATGGGGTTGGTGATTTTTATAACCGTACCTACAGGTGCTGTACGGTGCAAAGCCAGTTTCTTGTTTGGGTCAAGGCCAAGTCCGCTGTCATCCATATAGGTAGCTACACCTTTTTCGTTACGCTCGGTAATACCATAACGGTTGGCAGGAACCCGGCGTTCAATGCCGGTGCTATCTGCGGCTGCAACCCGGGTAGAGTCGGGCGGTATAATTACCGGCGTAGTGATAGTTGTCTGTTGTACTTTGGTTTGCTGTTGTGCTGCAGTTTGTGTCTGCGCAGTGGTTGCTGGTTGCGTAGTTACTGTAGTTTGAACGGTGGTAACCTGCGGTTGAGCAACCGGCGGTGTTGTTGCTGCTGCTTTGATATTTAACAACTGCCCCGGTGTAAGGTTAGTTGATTTTAGGTTGTTCAGACTTATAATATCTTCAACCTTCATATTAAAGCGCCTTGATATAGCATACAACGTTTCGCCTGCCGATACTTTATAAACCGTGGTTCCGTCGGTAGAATTATTACTTGTAGCAACAGCTGCAGACTGCGGTGTTGGCGATAAAAAAGGTTGCTCGGTAGGTACCTTAATTACATTACCCACACGCATAGAAGCATTATTGTTAAACTGTATGATGACATTTGGTTTAACGTTATAACGTCGGCCTATCGAAAAATAGTTATCTCTCGGATCGAGCTTATGCAGAATTACTTTCTTTCCGTCCAGGTTTTCAATGCCAATTGAATCTAAAACGGTGCTGGCTAAAACAGGTAAAGAACACAGGGATGATAAACCAGCTAATAAAAAAATCTTAAATTTCATGTTAAACTTACTCAGCTATAAATTCAGTACCTTAATCTCCACCTTATCTTTTATATAGATAAGCTGATTGCGGTATAACACAAACGCCTCGGGCTGCAATTTTTGTATATTAGTATTTAATATATCCTCAAAAATAAGTTGCTTGTTTTGGAGAACGTACAGGCATTGCCTTAGCTGCCCTGCCCAAAGCGCGTGCAAAGATACAATTATCAAATTATTGTACTCTAAGTAATGCAGAATGTTTCGGTAGGGTTCGGCCGGCAACTCGGGCAGACTATCGTTCCAGCTAGTACTTTTGGGTAAAAGTATGTGATTATCAGGTAACTCATCTATGCTGGGCTGATAACTGCGTGCCAGGTTGCCGGTATTAATATCTACCAGTTTTAAAACCGGAGGCTGAAAACGGCTGTCAAAAACTACAGGTCCGTTTATGGTTAGATGGTCAAATGTATAGTTAAAATTGTTCCACAATAAGTCACCTGAGTGTGCTTGTATTGCCGCCAGTCCTTTATGAGCAGGGCTACCGGTGGCTTGGTAGTAATGCAGTAACAGCACGCCATTAAAAGCAGACTCAATACCCGTCAGCCAGCTTTCATCTACTGTGTAATCTTTAAAATGCGTTTTGCCGGTACTAAGGTCAAGGCTGGCAAAGCTCACTTTACGGTCTTCTTTGCTACGGGTTTCTATAAATATGATATGGCTCACGGAGTCAATTTCCATCCGCCATATCTCTCCGGCAAAATGCTCGGCAATTACCAGCTTTAACTGAGTCATGCTTAAAAGTAAACTTTTTATTAAAGCTGTCCAAAATGTTGCCTTTTTTCAAACACTTAGCAAGTGTTTGTGTTCGAATTTTAACATTACAACTACATAAGAACATGGATGCAAAAGAAATAAGCCTCGACGAAAAAGAGGTAAAACCGGTGGTAGATCACCTGAACGACTTATTAGCCAATTATCACATACATTACCAAAAAATAAGAGGCTGCCATTGGAACATCAAAGGCTCAAACTTTTTTACCTTGCACGTAAAGTTTGAAGAAATGTACACTAACGCCGTACAAACTATCGACGATTTAGCCGAGCGTATTTTAACTTTAGGCAAACCTCCATACAGCACTTTTGGCGATTATATTAAAGTATCGACCATAAAAGAGGTAAACACTATTGGTCAGACTGATACTTTTTTGGTGAAAGCCTTGATTGATGACATGGCGGTTTTAATTGAAAAAGAACGCGAAATTTTAGAAATCACCGCTGAGGCTGGTGATGATGGTACCAATGATATGGTGAACGGCTTTATGCAGTATAAAGAAAAAAATACCTGGATGCTACGTTCATTTGTAAACGAAGATTAATTCATCGTCTGATTGATAAACAAAACGGCCTGCACTATTTAAGTGCAGGCCGTTTTGTTTTATAAGGCCGGCAGCTTTTAAAAGCGTAGGCCTAAAGTTAAAAATACATTGCTGTTGCGGTTTTTAATATCCGCAGCAGGGCTGTATTCTGCTATATCATATGGAGTCATTGTGGTGGTGTTACTTACGTGGGTGTAAGTAGCGTCAATGTAGTAGTTAGCAAAGCGGTAACCTAAACCACCACTAACAGTAGTACGGTCGGTCGCATTCATTTTAGATGGGCTGCCATAAATACCATAACCACCTCTTAAAAAGAAACTGCTGGTTAAGCGGGCTTCAGCACCTAAACGTGCATTTACGACTGACTGATAATTACGTTTAATGTCGTTGTTGTCTTGAGTTACATCATAGTCCTCACTGTCTATGTGAGTGCTGGTATAATCCAAGTACTCAACATCGCCAGTAATAAACCCATATTTGCCTGCAAATACGGCTAAACCACCTGCTACCTTAAACGGCGTGCGCAGATTATAACGGGCCGGGTAAGTGTCGCTGTTGCGGCCTCCTGCGTTTGATGCACTTGCGTAACGGGTAGTCAATCCCTCGTAACTGTTATCATCAATAGTATACCAGGTTGGTGTAGTGATAGAGGCACCTAAACGTACTGTTTCTACCGGTTTGTAAATTAAACCAAAGCGGGCGTTAAAGCCGTTGCCTTTGGTTACCTGATCGCGGGTATAAGTAGATGTGTAATTACTATTTAATACGGTGTTGTAGTTATCCTCAGTAAAATCAGTAGTTGTATTGTAACGTATATTAGTAAAACTCAAGCCTAACCCTAAGTATAATTTGTTACTATAATTAGCACCAAAAGCAAAGTTGTAAGCGCTTTGCCCGCCGGTAGACGTTGATACGTTAGATTCGGTTCCTCCCAATGTATTTGACGGTACATAGGTGTTCACGTTAGCCGAATTGTTAATTAATCTCTGATCGCGTGCCCAACCTTCCAGATAACCGTCTAAACTGTAACCATTATCTATAGCTTGATTGCCTAAATAAGCGTAATAGTCGGATATTGAACTGTTGGGATTAACAGCTCTATAGCTGTAGTTCTGATAAAAGTCATTAGTACGTGCATATGATGCACCGAAGTTGACGCTTAACCAACCTTTGGTTTTATCTTCGCCGCGACCTTTATTCAACTGCCCGTAAAACACCACCGATGCATTATTAAAGTTTAATGCATTACGTTGGTCGGCAGTACTAGTAGCAGCCGGATTGCTGCTGTTACCATAAGCAGAGCCAAATCGCGGATAGGTTGAGTTGGTCCGGTTCATGTTAAACTCCGGTGTGATACTTAACTCAGACCGGGTAAAAAAGCCCAAACCTGCCGGGTTGTTTGCAATTGAGGTTAAATCGCCCCCTATAGCAATATTGGCATTGCCGATAGCCTTAACGCGCGATGTTGAACCAACATCGGCGCCAGAAAAGCGTATCGCATCCTGCGAGTATTGAGCAAAAGCATGCTGTGAAACGGCTACTGTAGCCATTGCCAGTAATAAGTGTTTAGCTTTCATGTAGATAAATGCAATAAAGGGTTGAATTATGGTCTTGACGGACGGCCACCTCCACGGCTTCCACCGCCGCCGCCTCCACCCGAGCTACCCATTGAGCCGGCTGATGATGAGCCACGATCCATGGTTGCGGGCTGGTATGCTGGGCGATTAATTTCTGTACGTTGCGGGCGGTAAACCGGTTGCGGACTTGCTACACCGCGTGAGGGGCGGCCACCATTGTAAGATGAATTACCATAATCAATACTGGCAGGGCGACGTACAGGTGAACTCATAGCATTGCCATAAGCACCATTGTAACCTACCGAACGTACGGATGAGTTACGACCGGTACCGGTTCCGTAATTGGTTGGATACCCTGAGCCACGGTAAGGACGCGCTTTTGCTACGCTGCCATAGGCAGAATAAACACCCCAATAAGGGCCGCCGTATCCAAAACCGGTACCCCAGTAAGAATAAGGTGAAAAACCTCCATAGCCATAACCGAATGGGCTGTAACCTAAGCCATAGCCTAAGCCCCAACCACCGTAGCCGCCCCAGCCCAAGCCAATGCCCAGGCCTCCATAGCCGTAGCCTAAACCGCCATAGCCACCCCATCCTCCATAACCAAAGTTATTGTAGGCATATGGGTTGTTGTTATAACCATAGTAGTAATCGTCATAGTAGTCAAAAGGGGATGAATAGCCAAAACGGTTAATACGCGATGCATAACTATCATAGTAATAATAGTCATCATCGTCGCTGCCGCCGTTACCTTGTTCAACATTGGTGTAGCGGTCTGCATATATGGGTTGCCTGTATACAGGCGCCTCGGCGGCCTCTGCTTTGGTAAAATAAACATCATCATCCTTATCCGGAGTGGATGCAAGTTTGTTTGGGGTTGAGCAGGAAGCAAGCGCAAGCGCACTGAAAAGAACGGCTGATTGTAGGATGTTTCTTTTCATTTTATTAGGTTGTTAAAAGTTGAAGTTTTTAAACATAATTAATTTATAAATTTGGCAGCAATATTACATATTTCAATAGTCAAAATCTATTCCATAAATAACATATGAGCAAGGGTATAATTAGTAAAGACGAAGATTATTCGCAATGGTTTAATGACCTTGTAATAAAAGCTGATCTTGCCGAATATTCGCCGGTAAGAGGCTGCATGATCATTAAGCCATACGGCTACTCCATCTGGGAAAAAATGCAGGCCGCACTTGATAAGATGTTTAAGGATACCGGTCACAGCAATGCATATTTTCCGCTGTTTATACCTAAATCTTTCTTCTCAAAAGAGGCAAGCCACGTAGAAGGTTTTGCCAAAGAATGCGCTGTAGTTACACACTATAGGTTAAAGAACGATGGCGAAGGCAATATTATTGTTGACGAAGATGCAAAACTGGAAGAAGAATTAATAGTACGCCCAACGTCAGAAACCATCATCTGGAATACTTACCGCGGCTGGATACAGTCTTACCGCGATTTGCCAATTTTGGTTAATCAGTGGGCTAACGTAGTGCGCTGGGAGATGCGTACCCGTTTATTTTTGCGCACCAGCGAATTTTTATGGCAGGAAGGGCACACCGCCCACGCCACCGCCGAAGAAGCTGTAGCCGAAACGGAGCAAATGCTGGACGTTTATGCCGATTTTGTGGAAAATTGGATGGGCGTACCAGTAGTAAAAGGACGCAAAACCGCTAATGAGCGCTTTGCCGGTGCACTGGATACTTATTGTATTGAAGCTTTGATGCAAGACGGAAAAGCTTTACAAGCCGGTACCTCGCACTTTTTAGGTCAGAACTTTGCGAAAGCTTTTGACGTGAAATTCACCAGTAAAGAAGGTAAACTGGATTATGTTTGGGCTACCTCATGGGGAGTTTCTACCCGTTTAATGGGTGCTCTAATCATGACCCACTCAGACGATGCCGGTTTAGTATTGCCTCCAAAACTGGCTCCTATACAGGTAGTGGCTGTTCCTATTTACAAGCACGACGAAGAACTGGAAAATATCCGTACATACATTAAAAGCTTAAGCGCCGAGCTGAGGGCTAAAGGGATATCTATCAAGTTTGATGACCGTGACACCCAACGTCCGGGCTTTAAATTTGCCGAATACGAATTAAAAGGGGTTCCTTTGCGTATAGCCATTGGTAGCCGCGATATGCAAAACGGTACTGTGGAACTGGCCCGACGTGATACTAAAACTAAAGAGACGGTAGCACAGGATGGATTAGCTGAGCGTATTGAAAAGCTGTTGGAAGAAATTCAGGAAAATATCTATCAAAAAGCCTTCAACTTCCGCGCAGAAAACACTGTTGAGGTAAACGATTACGAGGAGTTTAAACGCATACTGGACGAAAAGCCAGGTTTTATTTCAGCCCATTGGGACGGCACTCCCGAAACCGAGCAACGCATTAAAGAAGAAACCAAAGCCACCATCCGTTGTATACCTTTAAACAACAAGCAGGAAGAAGGCAAATGTATTCTGACTGGCAACCCTTCAACACAAAGGGTATTGTTTGCGAGGGCTTATTAGCCCCCCAACCCCCTAAACGGGGAGCAGGAGGTTGATAGGCAACAGTGGTAATCATCCTTCCCTAAAAGGATAAACGTTAAAATGCTCCCCCTTTAGGGGGCTGGGGGGCGGCAGCTATATGAAATTTGCAACTAAAGCAATACATGCAGGGCAACACCCTGACCCGAGTACAGGCGCGGTGATGACGCCGATTTATCAAACGTCTACTTATGCCCAGCGGACTCCGGGCGACCACCAGGGGTATGAGTATTCGCGTGGCACCAACCCAACCCGTAAGGCGCTGGAAGATTGTTTAGCTGCGTTGGAGAATGCCAAATTTGGTCTGGCTTTTTCGAGCGGCATGGGCGCTACCGATGCGGTAATGAAATTATTGCAGCCCGGCGATGAGGTAATTACCAACAATGATTTGTACGGCGGCTCATATCGAATTTTTACCAAGATTTTTGCAAACTACGGTATCAAGTTTCATTTCATCAATCTGCACCAACCGGAGATTATTCATGAGTACGTGAACGATAAAACCAAACTGGTTTGGATAGAAACGCCTACCAATCCTACCATGCAGGTGGTTGATATTGAGGCCGTAGCGGCTATCTCCAAGGCTAAAAACCTGATGCTGGTGGTAGACAATACTTTTGCGTCGCCCTACCTGCAAAACCCAATGGATTTGGGTGCTGATTTGGTGATGCATTCCGTAACTAAATACATCGGCGGCCACTCAGATTTAGTGATGGGCGCGTTGATGATGAACGACGAGGATTTGTACAAGCGCTTGTGGTTTATCTATAATTCGTGCGGTGCCACGCCCGGACCGATGGATAGTTTTCTGGCATTGCGCGGCATTAAAACCCTGCATCTGCGCATGAAAGCCCATTGCGAAAACGGCCGCGCCATAGCCGCGTTTTTAAAAGACCATCCAAAGGTAGAACGTATTTATTGGCCTGGTTTTACCGACCATCCAAACTACCATGTTGCAGCCAAACAGATGCGCGATTTTGGCGGCATGATCTCCATCGTACTCAAAGGCGCCGACCTAAAAGAAACTTTCCGCATAGCATCCAATTTCAAGGTGTTCACACTGGCCGAATCGTTGGGAGGGGTCGAGTCACTTATCAATCACCCCGCCACCATGACCCACGCCTCCATCCCGCGCGAAACCCGCGAAGCCGCCGGCGTGGTAGACAACCTGCTGCGTATTAGCGTTGGGGTAGAAGATATCGAGGATTTACTTGAAGATTTAAAGAACGCATTGGCGTAAAGAAGAGAATCAAGAGCCAGGAACCAAGTATTAAGAAATTGCAGTTGATAAAATTTGTTCAATTTTCAATCTTGGTTTCTGGCTCTTGTTTCTTGGCTCTATACTCTAAAAAATGGTAACTGATATCAAAGCTTTTCTGGATGCGAAAGTAGCGCAGTATAACCGGCCGGAGTTTATTGAAAACGATCCGATTGTAATACCGCATCTATTCAGCAAGCAGCAGGATATTGAAATCATGGGCTTTTGGGCAGCCACATTAGCCTGGGGGCAGCGCGTTACCATCATCCGTAAATGCCGCGAACTTATTGACCTGATGGATGGTGCTCCATACGATTTCATCATCAATCATCAGGAGCCCGACCTCAAAAAGTTACTCAACTTTAAGCACCGTACCTTTAACGACATTGATACGTTATACTTCATCGCATTCTTCAGGCATCATTATAAAAGGTATGATAGTTTAGAAGATGCGTTTATAACAGCCCAGCTACACCCCCCCAGCCCCCTAAAGGGGGAGCAAGTATATCAGGCGGAGTATTTTGCTGCTCATCAAACTTCTGCTCCCCCTTTAGGGGGCTGGGGGGCTTCGCCCTCATTGGGCTGGGGGGCTGTAGCTGGTGCAGAATCTTCTTTAAATCACTTCCGTTCCTACTTTTTCTCCCTACCCGATTATCCGCATCGTACAAAAAAGCATGTGTCGTCGCCGTCGCAAAAATCTACTTGTAAGCGGTTGAATATGTTTTTGCGTTGGATGGTTCGAAAGGACGATGCCGGCGTGGATTTTGGTATCTGGAAACGCATTAGTCCGGCACAATTGGTATGTCCCTGCGATTTACATGTAGACCGTATTGCGCGCAAGCTTAAATTGATTACCCGCAAACAAACTGACTGGCAAACGGCTGTGGAACTTACCGAACACCTGCGTCATTTTGACCCGCTCGACCCGGTGAAATACGACTTTGCCCTGTTTGGTTTAGGTATAGAAGAGCGGTGGGGCCTCGACAATATTCTGCCTAACGCCCTGCCCTCAAACGAATAATTTGCTTTGACTAGACCGTTATCAAGGATATGATTACTTAACAGGCTTCACCGTAAAGTTGTCAAACGTTACAGGGAAGTTTTTTTTGCCCGGTGCAGCAGCTACCATACCTATCTGTGCTTTTACTTTAGGCGGGAAGTAAGCTAACCGCAGCATTTTGAAAGTTTTAGCATCAAACGAATACTCAATCTGTACATAATCACCTTTACGCAATAGCTTTAACCAGATAGATTTCGGGCTGTCATTACGCGGCACAACCGACCAGTCTGATACCTCTCTGGTTACTACGGCGCTTATATTTTGCACACCGTCTACATACTCAATACCTGTTTTAATCCAGTTTTTGTTATCAATTCGCACCATCAACCCGGCCTGGTGAAAAAGTTCCTGGTAATGGCCGCTCACTTTTACAGTGGCTTCAAAATCGCCTTCCATTTCCTGGTAGTAAAATGGGCCCGAGTCGCGGATAAAACCGTAGTGGGTAACGCGCCAATAATCTGTGCCCGGGTCAACGGTCATGGTTAACTGGTGTGCATCGCCTTTCCATTGTTTGGGTTGGTTAAGCCATTTCATGGGTTTGTTTTGTGCAAAGGTGACGGTGCTAAGTAAAAGTAAAGCAGCAGTAAAGTATTTAGATGTTTTCATGGTCAGATTAGTTTGTTGCGGTAATGATAGTAACATTCAACGTCATAAACAACTGGCCAGAGTTATCGCCATTGCTTTACTCGCGAATAAACCTGAGTATCATTTGGTTGATTTCGTCAGGTTTTTCATGATGCAGCCAGTGGGTAGCATCTTCAATCATGAAGAGTTTACCTTGCTTGCACGTGGCCAGGCTGTCTTCGGCCATTTCGGCACTCAAAGCACTGTCTTTCTTACCCCAAATAATGAGCGTAGGTACGGAAACCTCGGGATGTTTTTTACCGATGTCATACCTGAATGCCCGATACCAGTTGAGCATGGCGGTTAAAGCGTATGGTTGCCGCCAGGCCTTTCGGTAATTTTCTAGCTCTTGAGCTGTAAAAGTGTCGGGATTAGCCGAACGCACTAGGGCTTGTGTTAAAAATCTAAAATTCCATAATCGGCATAGCAACTCGGGTAGCAAGGGGATTTGAAAAAAGGCCGCATACCAGCTTTTGAATATTTGCTTGATGTTGGTTCGCAAATGCTTTTTCATTACCGCCAAGTGCGGCATATTTAGGATGACCAGCTTTTGCAGCAGTTCGGGATGTTGGGCAGCCAATGCCCAAGCTACACCGCCGCCCCAATCGTGGGCTACCAGTATTACTTTATGCGGGGTAAGCTGTTTAATCCATTCGGCAACATCGGTTACCAGCGCATCAAGGCGGTAAGCTTTTACACCTTTAGGTTTGTCGCTCAGGTTGTAGCCGCGCTGGTCGGGCGCTAAAGCATAATACCCTTGCGACGCAAAAAAAGTAATTTGCTGATGCCAGGCATAACCAAACTCCGGAAAGCCGTGCAAAAATATGATGATTTTCGCCTGAGCATCTCCTTCATAGTTAATATGAAGGTTGATGCCGTTAACCTGGTCAAAACGCTCTTTCATAATGTTGCCTCATATGGTAATAAAGAGGCGGCGGATAATGTTTCGCTGATTTAACGCTAACCGAGTCGGTTAATATTGCAAACAGGCAGGTTTTACTCTTCCTCTTTAAAGTAAACCTTATAAAAGTTCATGGCTTTATCATCGTCAAAACCTTTTTCAATAAGCTCTTTATTGCCGTGGATGTAGATGTGAAAGTTTTTGTCGAGTTTTAAAACGCTTTTGTACACACGGGCCTGCTTTTTAACGGCATTATCCGATATTTCAAAAGTGTCGGGTATTTTGGTTTCAAATTCCTGCTCGTATTGGTTTTTGTAGGTTTTAAAAGATTCAATAGCCTGGTCGTTACCTAGAACCTCGCCCGTAAATTCATCCAGTTCAAACGTATCTTTTTCTTTAAAATACTTCATCGAGCGGTTGAGCAAATCAATTTTATCGGCCTTGCTCATGTCGAACTCGTCGTCCAGTTTTTCGGTAACAAAGTTTTTGTAAATGCTTAGTGCATTGTTGGTTTGATTAAAGTTATCATTCCGCACCTTAAGTTTCAAAAATTCATCTTTCCAGTATACGGCTTCCTGGCTACGGTTGGTGTGGTCAATCACTACCACTTTATAGCCTTCTTCTTTCTGCGAGTTGATGATTAAACAGCCTTTATCCAGCTTGTTGATGTTGATGGCATTTTCTTCATAATCCAGTTCAAAACCATTATCCTGCGGAAAAA
The DNA here is from genome assembly GCF_038806765.1 of Mucilaginibacter sp. CSA2-8R. Classification (NCBI taxonomy): domain Bacteria; kingdom Pseudomonadati; phylum Bacteroidota; class Sphingobacteriia; order Sphingobacteriales; family Sphingobacteriaceae; genus Mucilaginibacter; species Mucilaginibacter sp. CSA2-8R. Next base: position 1,616,662 of record NZ_CP152389.1, read on the forward strand.
TCTTCAGGAAGGTTTCTTTAGTTTCCGATTTAAAAATACCGATGGCATCCAGTTGCTCGCCCTCTAACTGCACGTTATTAAAATAACCGATATACACCTCGCCCGCTTTTATTTTGGGGTGGCCCGATACACTGTACAAGTGCTTGGCTATTTGCTGCGACAGCTCATGGAAACGGCTTTCGTCGGCAAACATATCGGTACAGTAGGCGTAAATTTCGTTCAGGTGCAGGTCGCCGCCGGCATGCATCAGGTGGTATACCTCGTTGGTTTTTTCAAACGGTGTTAAAAAGTACTGCATCAGCAGGCGCGGTATCACCTCGTCCTTTAAAGCTAAAGGGGTATCTGATAACACATAGCGCTCATCCTGCATGGGATTGCCCACGTGATGAACCGAAATATTCTGGAGTGAAGCTTCGAAAGAGGTAACCATAATTTAAGGTACCAAAGAAACGAATAATAATGCGAGTAACCGGAACCGATGCGTTATAATTTGAAGGCGGCAGAGGCCACATTGTAATTCATAAAACTAAAATTGAAGCTGCTTTGGTGCTGATAATTTTACCGCCCTGTGCTGCGTTAAACTACATCGAATTTTTAGTGTCTGAAAGATTAGAATGTTGAAGTTTACAAAAAAAACGGCCGTTGCCGGACTAATGATCTTGGTAGGTGCCATCACCGCCGCCAAACTGCCCAATATGGACAATAGCTCATTTAAAAATGAATTTTTAGCGCGCATTAATCAAACCCGTGCCGAGGGTTGCCGTTGCGGAACTACTTATATGCCGCCTGCGCCACCGCTGGTTTGGAACAACCAGTTGGAAGATGCTGCTAAGGGCCATGCTAAAGACATGGATAAACGCGACTATTTTGACCATACCAGCAAAGATGGCCGCACCATTGAAGACCGGATTTTTGATGCAGGCTATACCTATAATGGTTATAAAAGCTTTGCCATTGGCGAAAACATAGCTAAAGGGCAGGAGAGCATAGCCGAAGTAAACGCCGGCTGGTTTAAAAGCCCGGGCCATTGTAAAAATTTGATGAACCCGGCATTTAAAGAAGTAGGCATTGCTGAGCGCAACAGTTATTGGGTACAGGATTTTGGTGGCCGCGAAGCGTTTACCGAGCAGGAGCAGAGGTTAATTAAAAGTGGAAAGCTCATCATCAGGCGGCGAAAATCGGCTGATTAGAACTTTGCCACAGTAATTGAAAGCATACATATATTCCTATATAATCTAAACAATAAATTATTTACTAAGTTATTTGATTAACCATTAGTTATAATTAAACAAGAAAGGAATAAATTATGCTGGCAATGAATTACCGCGGGCCTTTTAGGGTAAGGGTCGAACAAAAGCCTTATCCTGAAATTTTGCACCCGAACGATGCTATTGTAAGAGTAACCCGCTCGTGTATTTGCGGCTCCGATTTGCATTTATACCACGGATTGGTACCTGACACACGCGTAGGCACCACTTTTGGGCATGAGTTCATCGGTGTGGTAGAAGAAATAGGGCCGTCCGTAGAAAATGTGAAAGTAGGAGATACCGTATTGGTTCCGTTTAATATAGCCTGCGGTAAATGTGCTTTTTGTAAGCAGGAGTTGTATGGCAACTGCCACGAGTCGAACCCGGAGGCAACGGCTGTAGGCGGTATTTTTGGCTATTCGCATACTGCCGGTGGTTTTGACGGCGGTCAGGCTGAGTATGTACGTGTGCCGTATGCAGATGTAGGCCCAACGGTTATTCCCGATTGGATGGACCCGGATGATGCTGTGTTACTGACCGACGTAGTACCCACCGGTTACCAGGCCGCCGAAATGGGCGGTATCAAAAAAGGTGATACTGTAGTGGTGTTTGGTGCAGGTCCGGTAGGCATTATGGCTGCAAAATGTTCATGGCTGTTTGGTGCAGCCCGCGTAATTGTGATTGACCACCTGGAGTACCGCCTAGACTTTGTACGCAAATATGCGCAATGCGAAGCTTATAACTTTAAGTCGTTAGAAGATCCGGTTCTTTTCCTGAAAAAAACAACAGATTGGTTGGGTGCCGACGTATGTATTGACGCTGTAGGCGGTGATGCTGCAGGTAGCGCCATGCAAACTATTACCGGGCGTAAATTGATGTTGCAGGCTGGTTCGGCTACAGCGTTGCACTGGGCTATTAACTCCGTAAAAAAAGGCGGTATTGTATCCATAGTAGGTGTGTATGGCCCTACCGATAACTTGGTGCCTATCGGTAATGTGGTAAACAAAGGTATTACCATACGGGCTAACCAGGCTTCGGTTAAGCGCCTGTTGCCTCGTTTAATAGAACATATTAAAGCCGGTCGCTTAAATCCTAAAGAAATTATATCGCACCGTATTCCGTTAGAAGAAGTATCTGATGCGTACCACATTTTTTCGGCAAAGCTCGATAACTGTATCAAACCTATTTTAATTCCACCATCGGCAAGAGTGTAAAACAGTAAAGTTATGGAAACAAAAGAAAAAGACTTTTCGCATATCAATGGGTGGGGTATTGATGCTGACCCTGAAAATGAACCCACCTATCCTATAAAAAAATATACCGGGGACGATCATCAACGTATCCATTGGGAACGCCCGCCGCTACAGCCCGTTACCGTAGAAGTATTGCATTCTAACGAGCGCCCAAACTTGTCGGCCGTTTTCGGTACGGTTGCACCACCCTCAGGGTTAAGCGGTGCTATACGCCGTTATGCATTTAAATACAGCGAGTCGAGTTACGGGCATTGGTTGCCCTTGTTGCTGGCCGACAGGGTAAATGTGGTTGAAGGTATTATTGACGACTTGAAACAAGGCCACGTACCCAATATTTTTGCCGAAAAAGGATGGGCGGCCGAGTGGAAATACAATCGTAAAGCTGTACTACAGAAAGCCGCTACCGCGGCTATTGTAACCTTTGTGGTATTAGTATCGCTCAATAAAAAGAAAAAATAATTAGTAAAGGGGATGTATGAGTGAAAGGCGCTTATGTAATACATAAGTGCCTTTCTTTTTATAAAATGCACTATTATATAAAAGCTAATTTTAACAAATTAAAGTTTAAACAATTACAAAACCTGTATCATTTGCGTACACAAGCTGTTACGCAGACGAACGTAAAAGGTATTGTTATATATTTTCAACTTACTGTAAGTTAGTTGTTTGTGTTCTTGGTATCGCTTTTAAGCTGTTTATGTCATCAGTTTAATCATATTTAAGCATACATAAAGCATTACAATGAAAAAGCAAACCCTTATCCTTTATATGGCTTTGAGCAGCCTGGCTGCATCGGCCCAAAACAAATGGAACGCCGAACCTTATTTAACCAAGTCTTTATCTAACTCGGCTATTAAAGATGTATTTGTACGTACTTCGGGCGGCAGCATCGAGGTGGATGGTATATCGACAGGCGAAGCGCGGATCGAAGTGTACATCAGCGCTAACAATGACCGGGGCCGGTTGAGTAAAACAGAGTTGGAGCAGCGCCTGAAAGAAAACTATACTCTCGAGATTACAGATGATAATCATGAGCTTCATGCTACGGCGAAGTCTAAATCCAATATGGATTGGGGTAAGGCTGTCAGTATATCTTTTAAAGTTTATGTGCATAAGGCAGTATCTACCAATCTAACTACCAGTGGCGGTAGTATCAGTTTGTCCGACCTTGCCGGCGAGCAAAATTTTACCACCAGCGGCGGCAGTTTGCAGGTAAGTCATGTAAGCGGTCGTATTAAAGGGCGTACCTCTGGCGGCAGCATTCAGGTTGACCACGCCAATCAGGATATTGACTTAATAACCAGTGGCGGCAGCATTAGTGCCAGTAACTGCCAGGGTAATCTTAACCTGGTAACCAGCGGAGGTTCTTTACAATTGAGCCAGCTACACGGCAAAATAAATGCTACTACCTCAGGCGGCAGCATAAATGCCGACCATATTTCGGGCGATTTATCAACCAGTACTTCGGGCGGTACTATCAATCTTACTCAAATTGACGGAGGTGTTGAAGCTGCAACCAGCGGTGGCAGTATACATGCTCAGTTAAACAGTGTAGGCAAATACGTAAAGCTAAATACCAGTTCTGGACACATCGATTTAAGTATGCCGCAGCAAAAAGGCTTTAATTTAGATTTGAAAGGTAATCGTGTAAATACCACCTTAGCTAACAGCAATTTTGAAGGCAGCAAAGATGAGGATAGGATAGAAGGAAAAATTAACGGCGGCGGTGCGCTGGTGCAAGCTTATGCATCGCGCGGCAGCGTAAATGTAAAGTTTAACTAATTTATTAAATAACAACCTTATCACTAAAAGCACAAAGGCCGGTTCGTTATTCGAACTGGCCTCTGTTTTATTTAAACGTTATTTGTGCGGTTATCGGGAAGTGGTCTGATGGATACTTACCATGATAGCTGTCGGTCAGTAATCCCCAGCGTAGTACCTTAAAGTTACCGGTGGTAAAGATATGATCTATTACCTCGTCACTTTTTAAATTTGAGCCAAAACTGTTAAAGGAGCCGTTATTGGCGTAAGGATATTTAACCTGTGTATAAGCATCTTTAAGCCAGCCAGAGGTAGCAATACGCTGGTACCAGGTGCTGTTGCGTCCGCCATTAAGATCGCCGGTTAAAACTACAGGCTCATTGCCTGCAATGCTTTTAATCCGTTGCATAATCAGCTTGCTGCTTTCTTCGCGGGCAATATTACCCTGGTGGTCGTAATGAGCATTAAAAAAGTAAAACTTACGTTTTGATTGCAGGTCTTGCAGGTAAACCCATGAGCAGATGCGGTTACAACAGGTTGCATCCCAACCTAGCGAAGGCTTTTCGGGCGTTTGTGATAACCAAAAGTCGCCGTGATTCAACAGTTTAAACTTATCTTTTTTAAATAGAATAGCCGAGTGCTCTCCTTTGTCTTTACCGTCGTCGCGGCCTACACCCGAACGCTGATATTGAGGTAGTATTTTGATGATGTCGTCTAACTGGTTTTGGTAACCTTCTTGCGTGCCAAATACGTCAAAATCATGGTAGCGGATAAGCTCGGCTACAACCGGTGCTCGATTCATCCATAAGTTACCGGTGTCGTTGGTTGTAATCATCCTCAAATTGTAGGTGGCTACAGTTAAGGTTTGTGCTGGTGCTGTACGCAGCATAAAGACGAGCACGAGGGAAAGAAGAAGCCTTAATTTCATAAAATGAAGTGCGAGATTATTAAACGTATTTACTTAGTTAACAAGGCAATTATACCAATTATACATTAGGGCAAAGTTAACTTTTAAGATCGCACCAAAGCCGGTGCGGTTCCAACTATTGCTTTAGCGCTTTTTTACGTGCTTTTTCCAATTCTTTTAAACGGTGCTTTTCTTCTTTACGCTTCTTTTTGGCTTCCTTTTTCTGCTTCTTAAAAAACTTCTTTTTTTCCTTTTTGGATAGTTTAATGTCAGCGTCGCGCTGTGTTTTAAAATCCAAACCGGCGCAGGGTTTAATGCCCATAAGCAAGGTGCGCCATAGCGTAGCAAAAAACGGGTAATTCTTAGGCCGCTGGTAAACCACATGGGCTGTACGTGGCTGCTGGCCCGGTTGGTCGGGATTATTATTTTTAAGGATGAGCGTATTTGCCAGTAAGGAAACTAAGGCAAGCTTACGCATTTTTAAGCTGGCCGTATCTGCTTTTAACAGCTGTATCTTTAAATCATTATACAATAAGGTAACCTGCCCGGTAGCCGTGCTGCGGTTGGCCTTAAAGGCAAATGCCAGCCGCTTAGCTACACCCGATTGTATTTTAAGCGAAGCCAATGGAACCGTGGCCTGGTTAACGCTTGGCATGGCGATGGGGCCTGCCCATCCATTATAGCTATACGAATACAAGCTATCAACCAGGTTAAAAGCAAAATTTACCCGCATGGGGGCATGGTTCAAAAAATGAGCATTAAACGAAGCTTTGCTATAATGGTTCTTTTTTAAAGCATTGGCGTCGGTGGTTACGTTGGTCATATGCCCGTTAATCCGGTTAAAACTTAAAGTGCCAGTACCCTTGGTTTGGGTGTTGTGCTCTGTATAAATAACATCGTAGTTTTTTACGATGATGCTGTCAACGTCAAGTTTAAAGGGGATGGAGCGTAGCGACTGGTTTGGGAATGTAAAGGCCTTGTCTTGCGAGAAACTTTTGGGGTTGATACGCGGATTACTGAACACTTTAATTTGTCCGTTATTGAGTATAACGCTTTTGGCTTTCACTTTACGGCTTTTGTCAAAAAGATTAAAGTCAAAATGGTTAAGCAATAACTTACGGGCAGTAATCACAAACCGGTCTTCATAAGTTTTACTAAAAAAAGCTGCCGGGGTGTATAACGGTGTCAAGGTTAACGAATCAACCTGTAGCTGCCGGGTTTGTGTAGAGAATTTAATGGATTTAGCTTGGTAGCCATACAGCGCGTGCGCAGTGCGGCCTCTGTAGTGCTGAAGTTCTATATCCATATTTCGGCAAAACAAAAAGCGTTGCTTATTATACTGGGTAGCCGAATCAATTAGTAAATCTGTTGCTTTAATATTCAACTCTTTAAAAGCTGTAATAGCCGGTTTGGCTGTTTCATGGTTTTCGTACCGCAGCTTAATCTGGTTCAAGGCAATGTTACCTACCTGTACTAGCTTAAGCGATTTAGACAGCTGCTCGTAAAGTGTACGGTTGTCTTTTGGCTTGGTGGCTTTTAGTGGATCGGGTTTGGCAAGTACCCTGACGTTGGGAGCGTTTAAAATGATGTCGCCTATAATGAGTTTATGCCTTAACCATAAAGTGATGAGGTGAACGTGGTTAAGCTCTAAGCGTTTTACTTGTAACTGATAAACCTGGTTAGGCGCCGTGTGCATTTGTTGTTGCTGATGATAGGTGCTGCTGTCGAACTTTAGCTGGACCTGGTTAAGCATGATCTGTCCTTGCAATAAATTGATGCTGGCACCAGCAAACTCTACATGGTAAAGACCATCAGATGCTTTTTGTACAACTTGATTTAGTTTTTTAGATAAGATAGGACTAAACCACCAGGTTACGATAAAGCCAGCTAAAACAATGGTAAGTACAATAGTTGCAATGGTTATTAATCCAACTTTAACCCATTTGTACTTAATCATTACTCATCCTATCTGTTTTGAATTAGACTCCTCTATCGGCTATTAAAAATTTAACAACACGCAGGAGTAATAAGTTTTGAGATGTTAAAGTAGTTGTTATGCGTAGTTGCGGTTTACACTATACGTAATTCAAAATATACTGGCAAAACCTGACTCGGTCAAAGCTAAAGGCTTTTAGCATTATCCTAAATTAAATGGTAAACCGGTACTAATTTAGTCGAAATGCGGCTATTAAATTTCAATATTACACTTATTGGCTTCTTTCTATTTACAAGTCGGTAGCAAAATGTCTAATTCTTTAACATCATCTTAAAGTTCTTATAAAAAATTAATGATCGTAATAAAAATATTACAGTCAGGATAGCTCAGGACACTAACCGGGCATTGATTAGCTAATATTGAGCAAACCAATAGTTAAAGCTGCATGTATAGCAGCGCCGATTAATTTAAAGTTTATGATGAATAATTTACTCCATTATTTTAATGGCAAGAGAGTAGGTTTGATGCTGGTGATATGCTTGTTGAGCATAGGTACAGCATTGGCCCAGCAGATTACCATAACTGGTACCGTGACGGATGATACCGGCGAAACGGTGCCCGGAACAACCGTTACCATCAGAAATAAGGCCGGTGGTACAGCGGCAGATGTGAACGGTAAATACAGTATTAAAGCTACCAAAGGCGATGTGCTAATATTTAAACTTTTAGGATACGCTGACCAGCAAGCTACAGTAGGCGACAATCCGGTGATCAATATTAAGTTTGCTAAGGATAGTAAGCAGCTTACAGATGTGGTAGTTATTGGCTACGGAACTCAGAAAAGAAGCAACGTGAGCGGATCGGTAGCAAGTTTAAAAGCAGATAATTTACAGGAGCGTCCTATAACGCGTGTTGACCAGGCCCTGGTTGGCCAATTGGCAGGTGTGGTAGTAAAACAAACCACTGGTGTACCCGGTAAGGCATTTAGCGTGCAGGTGCGCGGTAGTGGCTCTATCAGTGCCGGCAATGAGCCATTATATGTTATTGATGGTTTCCCTTTGTCGGTATCAGCTCCTGGAACTAACGGTAGCTTTTCAACAGGTAACCCCTTGGATAATATTAACCCAAATGATATTGAAAATATAGAAGTGCTGAAAGATGCTGCTGCTGCTGCCATTTACGGTTCAAGGGCGTCTAACGGTGTAGTTTTGATTACTACCAAACGGGGTAAAACCGGAAAACCACAAATCAGCTACAACGCTTATGTGGGTTATAACGCCCCGGCCAAAAAACTTAAAATGCTGAATGGCGACCAATGGATTGATAGGGCTACTGAGATGATTAATGCTGCTTACGTGCTTAGGTTTGCTGCTAATGGTGCAACAGCTAATGATACTTACGAGCAACGCCGCGCTATCATTAATAGTACATTAGCTGCGGGCAGCCAGATACAGACCGGGCAGTATAACACGGGCTATATGCTTGATCCGCGATGGGCTGTAGCAGGCCATCCGGGTTTAGAGTCTATTGACTGGCAAAAAGAAATTGAACAAAACGGGTTTGTTCAAAATCATCAGTTGTCGGCAAGTGGCGGTACCGATAATGTAAAGTACTTCATCTCGGGTAACTACGCTGATCAAAACGGCTTTGTAAAAAGCCTTGGATACAAAGCATATTCTGCCCGTGCAAATGTTGAAGTAACGGCATCTAAAAAACTGAAAGCAGGCATCAATATCGCTCCAACCTATTCAATAACCAATGACCCAGGCGTAGAAGGAAAAGATAATATTTTTCATCAGGCTTTGAGTATGACTCCAATACAGGAAAGCAGCTCGGGTTTATACCCTAATGCTTTTGCCAACCCTCAATATGCATGGAGCAATACTACTAACAGCCCAGTGGCCAAATTAGAAAATATTGTAGGCGAAACTAAAAGGTTCCGTACACTAACCTCACTTTATGCAGAGTATCAAATTATTCCTGATTTGACTTTCAGAAGTTCATTAAACCTCGATAACACTGATAATAATTCAAGAGGTTATACGCCTTATACCGTTGCAGGTAACGTTGCCGCGCGTATTTACAACCCGGCAACCAATAATAACCTGTACGCTAACTCATCAGCATCATACAGCAGTTATAAGAGGCTGACGTTTGTTAATGAGAATACGCTGAATTACAACAAAACATTTAATAAAGTACACAGCTTAAGTGTATTATTAGGTCAATCATATAATGTAGACCGTTTAGACCAGGCTTCGGCAGCTTCAGTTGGCGGGCTTACCAGTGCTTCTATACAAACCGTAAACGCCGGAGCAAATTCATCTGGCAGTACAAGCAGCCAGCAAAGTATACTGGTGTCTTATTTTAGCCGTGTTCAATACTCGTTTGCAGATAAATATTTGTTATCAGCCAGTTTACGCGAAGACGGATCGTCAAGATTTGGTGCGAATACAAAGTATGGTATATTCCCTTCGGCATCTGTGGCCTGGAGAGTAACTCAGGAAGACTTTATGAAGCCGGTATCGGCCATCAGCGACTTGAAGTTGCGTTTTAGCTATGGTGTAAACGGCAGTAACAACATACCAAATTACGGCAGTATAGCTACCATTGGCCTTGCTGGGTACGTTTTGGGCGCCACGCCTGCTTTAGCTAACGGACAAGCCCCCAACGTGGTAGCTAACCCGGATTTGCAATGGGAAAAATCACAAACGTATGATCTGGGTGTTGATTTCGGTTTCTTAAAAAACCGCATCACAGGATCATTTGATTACTATAATAAACTTAATACCCAATTGCTATTACAAGTGCCAATTCCGGCAGTAACCGGTTTTACTCAATACTTAAGCAATGCAGGTTCAGTAAGAAATATTGGTCAGGAATTGCAAATCAACACGCGTAACCTGGTTAATAAATTTCAATGGAGTACAACTCTTAATATAAGCCATAACAGCAATAAAATTGTATCGCTGTTTGGTAACCAATCGCAAATTATTATTCCAAACTCTTTTGATGTTTCAGATAACATTTTACGCGTAGGCTCGCCTATAAACAGCATTTACGTAGTTAAACAGATTGGCATTTTAACACAAGCCGACATTAATAACAAGGTAGCTACTTATAATACCGGCGAAACTGTTGGTGATCCAAAATATCAGGATTTAAATGGTGATGGTGTAATCACAGAGGCAGACAAGCAAATTGTAGGTCATCCCAATCCTAATTATACCTGGGGCGTTACCAACACATTCCGTTTCAAAGGCTTTGATTTAAGTGTATTAGTACAGGGACAAAACGGCGGCTCTATTTACTCATTATTAGGCCGTGCTATTACCCGTACAGGCCAGGGTTTTACCGACAATGCACCGGCGTTTTACACCGATCGTTGGAGATCACCTGACAATCCGGGTGCCGGACGTGTAAGTAAAGCATATTCTACTTTTGGCTTTGTAGCTAATACAGACTGGTTATACTCATCAGATTATGTAAGAGTTAGAAACATCACTTTAGGGTATAACTTAAAAGATCTGTTTAAAACATCAAAAGCCATACAAGGCGCCCGGATATATGTATCTGCCGAAAATTTCTTCGGTCATGATAAATATTACGGAGGTTTAAATCCTGAAGCTGCAAATACGGCAATAAGCTCCAACAGTGCCTATCCTCAGTCTGGCGATTACGGCGGTTTGCCATTGGCTAAATCACTAATTGTCGGATTTAACGTTACTTTCTAATCTTCCAAAATTGTTAACATGAAAAAGATACTTTTTCTATCAACTATAGCTTCTTTTTTGCTAACTGCTTCTTGTAAAAAGCAGTTAGATCAGCTGCCTATATCATCATCAACTACGGCAACCTTTTATAAGTCTCCGCTTGATTTTGTACAAGGAACCAACGCTATATACTCATCTTTACATAATTACCCAAACAGGTTACTTAACCTTTCTGAAATTAGGTCCGACAATATTTATGGCGTTTCAGTTACGGTACGCGATTGGGATCCTATCAATAACCTGTCACCGGGTATAGCAGCCAATACTTATATCGATGAGGCGTGGACAACCGACTTTAACGGTGTTTTTAAAGCTAACACGGTGCTCAATCAAATTGCCTCAAACGGAAGTGTTATCAACTCCGAAACTTTGGCAACAAGATTACAGGCCGAAGCTCGTTTTTTACGTGCATTTTACTACTTCGACCTGATTAGGTACTTTGGCAAATTACCTATCATTGATCATGCGGTTACTGTTAACGAAGCTATTACTATAGGTCGTAGCCCGGTAGATGACGTTTACAAATTCATCATTGCAGACCTGCAGTACGCCATGGCTAATTTGCCTGCAACTTATACAGGAACTGATGTTGGGCGTGCAACTAAATGGGCTGCCGAAGGTGTTTTAGCGCAGGTTTACATGGCCCGTTCTGGTGCAACTTATGGCATTGAAGGCCCTGGCCTTGGTGTAAACGAATGGAATTTGGCATTGCCTCTGTTAAATGATATTATAACCAACGGGGGTTTTGCCTTTAATACTAACTTTGCTAATGTATTTTCATATACCAATCAAAGCCCAACCGTAAACAAGGAAGCTATTTTTGACGTAATGTATACCAGTGGTATAAGTGGGTCAAATGATTTGTATGGCGCGTCATTTCCTTGGGTTTTAGCTCCAAATACTTATTTTTCGTCACTTGGCTCTAATACGGTAGCCAACGGCAGCCTGGAAATAATACCTGTTTCAAATGATTTGGTGAATAGTTATGCTGCCAATGATGTGCGCAAAGCGTTTACCATAAACACAGCAGGATACACTTTCTCCGGTAATACCGAAACACGTCCGTTCTTTAAAAAGTATTTGGATATAACCAGGATACCAACGACGAGCCGGTTTGATTGGGCCATCAATTTTATTGCTCTGCGTTACACCGACATCTTAATGCTTAAAGCTGAATGTATTTTACGCGGTGCTCCTGGTTCACAAGCAGACGTTGATGCTATTGTAAATCAGGTTAGAACGCGGGCCGGATTAGCCGCTGTAACGGGTGTTACACTGCCGCAATTATTTGAGGAACGCCGCAGGGAGTTTGCCGACGAAGGTTCGCGTTGGTTTGATTTACAAAGGAGCGGCAATTTGGTAACCATCATGAATGCATGGATCGCTAAAGAAGACACTCAAAAGAGAATCAATACAGCTACCGCTAACTATGTAATTTATCCGATTCCTCAGCGAGAATTAAACACAACGCCTGGATTATATACTCAAAATCCTGGTTACTAATAATCCCAGCTGATATAATTTAAAAGCCCTCCTGTATATTAATTACAGTAGGGCTTTTTTAATTATCAAAGTCTTTAAAAATCAAACAGGGTTTTATAACTGGCTCACCAATAAGCCGCCAAACAGCTGCATATGCCAGCTGTTTTTTAAAGGAACTTCCCACTTGGTTTGCAATTCGGCAAGCGTTTGTACCATGTTGTTAAATACTATAGTATTCTCATCAATCACCCCGGCTTTAATTAGCTCTTCGAATTGCGCACGTGGTGCCGAAGCAATGCCAGACGCCGTTTGGTAGGCCAGGTTAAAGCGGTCGAATAAGTTGATTTGATACTCTTGCTCTAATTGCTTCATCAGGTGGACTGATTTATCAATGGAGCAGCCCGTAGCACCGGCTTGGCTTTCATCAACCAATAAAATAATGAAGCGGTTATATTTAACCATCGCTGCAGCTTTGAGTTGATGATTATGGGCCGTCCAGCTCTGGGTAAAATTATTTAACTGTTGTTGTAACTTTTGCGTCTGCGCTGTCGTTAACTCCTTGTCAGATTGATAAATCCACACTCTTGAATTCTCGGAAACTTGCATCCACAAAAGTATGCAATTTGTGAATTAGAGAGTGAGTTATTATTGTCATGTTCAAATCAGCTTTCGTAAAAATGAATTTATTTAAAATATGTGCTGTAATTGCCTTTTGCGCAGCATTAAGTTTAAGTTTTACGGTCGAATTTGATAAAATCAGCGCTATCGATTTTAGCAGCCGTTGCCTTTACAAAGGCTTCGATCCTACAGATGAGGGTAAGATTACTGGTTGGCAGTTTTATGTAACGCCAGATAATTTTATGCGATTTAAAAAGATTTATTTCAAAGGTCGGCAGGCATACTTTTCTTTTAATATCCATCGCTTTCAGGATTTGAGTTACATTGGCGATCATAATAGGGGCATTGTGCAGATCAAGACCCAGGCTGATGATATCATTGTGCAAACGTACAATGACCCTAAAGGAAATGTAGATTCGATGAGTACTATACTTAAAATTCCGGTGCGGAATGTAAGTGCGGAACAGATAGACAGTCTTAAAAAGGCTTTAACGTTCTTGAAAGCGCATTAAGTGCAGGGCTTGTTGAATTTTTGCTAAAATAATTTAAATGACTATCAGGTAGTTAACGCGTAAAGCGAGTCAATAAACAAAATATATTCAAAATAAATTTTGCAAAACAAAAAATCGGGCTACATTTGCAGACCGAAAAACGGAAAGGTATCATAGCTCAGTCGGTAGAGCAAAGGACTGAAAATCCTTGTGTCGCTGGTTCGATTCCAGCTGATACCACACAAAAGAGAGTACCAACTCAAGTTAAAACCCTGTAAATGTGTAATTTACAGGGTTTTCTGTTTTATATTCGCCCATCAGATTTAATGTTCGTCAATCAGCTAAACCTTTTGTTAAAAATCCATTTGTTATTCAATAGTAAAACAAAAAGTAGTTATGGGGGCAAAGATTCTCACTCTAGGAAATCTAAAATGATTTGGTAGATTGTTAAATCGAATGAAAGCTCTAATCGGCCAGATACAAGGAGAGTCATAGAAGTTCCGTAAAACTCATCATGTAAAAATCTCCAATATTACCTTCCAAGCACTCATGGGATAAAGGTACAACCCCGTTTTACGAAGGTTGGATGAGTTTTCTACTACAATCATGAGTATTTAAAAAGGCAATACGCCGAGCAAGTAGATCAAAATCAGCAGACATGACTCTTTGTTTTGCAAAAGAGCAAATCTGTTGTTTTATATAAACCAACAGATTTGCTCTTTCCGGTTATCAATCATCAAGATACAGCCGAGTAAAACGAAATGATGTGACGCACCGAAAAGTAGACTGTATACTATAGAAATACATCAATAGCGTTAGAGCAATACGCGTTGTTTAATATACTTTGGCCGATGATAAACCATTCGGTGGTAATTTTGATCCTCTTTGGCCTGGAGGGGCTAATAATATAAAGCAGCCAACGGCTGCTGCTAATCATTTAATTAGTCAAGAGTACCTCAGTTATTGCATGTGCTGCCTTAAAGACACTTGCCTGCAAAGAAAGGTATCGGGTAGCTGTGTTTTTATACACTGTCTGGCGTGTACATTTAGTTAATATGCGATTGAATCTGATGAAACAATTTGGGAGCAGGTATCTTGTAGTTAAATGCGAACCCGGTATGACCTGAAGACAGAAATTTATTTAGCATTGCTACCTACACTGACAATGGCGATGGTTTTATTTCTACTGGAGACTTACAGCAAACAACACCTGCTCTTTGCTTCTCTGGCCTCAAGTGCTTTCTTAATCTACCTGGACCCTCACCTGCCGAGTAATAGCATATACACCTTGACGATGGCGCAGGTGTCGGCAGCTTTAGTAGGCTTTGGCGTACTCAAGGTGATTGGGCCTGGTTATACGTCTGCGATGACTGCTATGGTCATGGCTATTGCCTTGATGATACTGTTGAATATAATGCATCCACCAGCGGTTTCGACAGCACTGACCTTTGCCTTTGAAACAGGTAAGACGTTGCCACTTTTTTTGATTGCGCTGGCTTTATTAGTTATTCTAATTGTCTTGCAAAAGGTGTCGGTATGGCTTATTAACAGACGTGTCCCGGCTGACCCGCTCAATCAACTTTAATTTGCCTTTCTGATGACTCACAATCCATCCGTAGAAAATTTGGTTATGTCCCTGGTACAATGGCTTAGGCTTGGCGTCGAGATTACCGGCGCTGTCGCCATAGGAATTGGCTCAGTGATATCTCTTTTTCGTTTTGTCAAGGCGCTTACGGTAGGCCAAGAAACTGATTTCAATGCTATCCGGCTTACGCTTGCACGTTACCTGGCTTTAGCGTTAGAATTTCAACTGGGAGCAGACATCTTGTCCACAGCTATTGCGCCGAGTTGGCAAGAAATAGGTAAGTTGGGAGCCATAGCTGTTATTCGTACCGGGCTAAATTTCTTCTTATCTAAAGAGATGAAGGACGAGAAGAAAGCATCAGCCGGTGAGGAGGATGTGCAGGCCCGTGCTGAACAGAAGTAATGTAACTTAAGTTCTAATTAGTCTTAACTTTAGTGCGGCCTGCTTGTTATGTTCTCATTAATTTTAATGAATGGACTTGTCTGCGCTTTCCTTACCTGTACTTTTGGGCATCTTTATTGCAGCTGCTGTAGCCATTTGGTTAGCAGGCGTCAAGTTGTCGGATACCACAGATATCCTTTCAGCCCGATTGGGCCTCGGTGAAGCACTGGGAGGAGCGATAATTCTCGCTGTGGTTACCAATTTACCCGAAATTGCAATCACCGTAAGTGCCGCTTTAAAAGGTAACTTAGGCATTGCTATTGGTAATATTCTTGGCGGTATTGCCATTCAAACGGTGGTGCTCGTCATTTTGGATGCGTTTGGACTAGGTAAGGCCGGTGCGCTCAGCTTTAAAGCTGCTTCGATGTCCCTAATCCTGGAAGCGTTATCCGTGGTGACAATCTTAGCAGTTGTAATACTCGGTCACCAATTGCCTGCTAACTTGATTTTTCTGCGTTTCCCTCCAGCAAGCTTATTGATCGCTATTATTTGGATCGTCAGTCTTTGGTTGATTAATAAGGCTAACCAGGATTTGCCTTGGGTTGAGCAGGGGCATGCGCCGGATAGTCAAAAGCAATTAAAAGGACATGCAAAGGCTAAAAAAGATCAGCGGGCTAAAGCTACAAGTACTGGTAAGGTAAGCATGCTCTTTTTCGTCTGTGCGCTGATTACGTTGGTAGCGGGAGTGGCCCTTGAAGAAAGTGGAGATGCTATTGCTAAACAAATTCATATGGGCGGGGTGGTCTTTGGTGCCACGGTACTTGCACTGGCTACCTCTTTGCCCGAAATTTCAACTGGTTTAACTTCGGTTAAAATGGGTGATTACAAAATGGCCATGAGCGATATTTTTGGTGGAAATGCATTTTTACCTGTGTTGTTTTTACTAGCTGCGCTGTTGTCAGGTAAAGCACCTCTGCCACAGGCACAAAATACAGACATCTTCTTGACGAGCTTGGCTATTATATTAACTGCAATTTACATCTGTGGTATGATATTCCGTCCTCGAAAGCTTATACTAAATATGGGAATAGATTCATTGCTCGTTTTGACTACATATTTTTTTGGTATACTCGGTTTGCTCATTATCGCTCATTAATTATCAGATCGGCTGTTAATAGCATTTTATTATTTGATATGCCGCCGGCTTATCAAATAATAAAATGCTATTTCTATCTGAAAGCCAATTAATTAACTTATAGAGGAACTAATACATATCTATGCATAAATGCATAGATATGTATTTATGCATATTTAATTAACTTGGACGTACTATATTTGTGCATGGGAAAAATTATAACGGTAGCTCATCAGAAAGGCGGGGTAGGTAAGAGTACCTTAGCCATGAATCTGGCAGTCTGCTTTCAAGACCAGTTAAGCGTGGCCTTAGTAGATACCGATTTGCAAGGTAGTATTGCAGATCTAAGGGAAAATCTACCCGGACTCACCGTAATGCAGGAAGATAACTTTGAGCGTATCAAGTCTGCTGAACAAGAATTGATTGTTATAGATACACCGCCCTATTTATCAAACCGGTTGCCCGAACTTTTTTTGATTTCCGACTATGTATTGATTCCGACCAAAGCAGGCTTCTTTGATGTCATGGCTATCCGCTCAACACTGGCACTGGTAAAGCAGGCGCAGGCTAAACAACCTCAATTAAAAGCAGGTATTGTTTTGAATATGATCAAGCCACGCTCCGGGGTGACCCAAGAAGTTAAGCATTTGTTGCAAAGCTTCGATACTCCGGTGTTGCAAACCATGATTCATGACCGGGTGAGTTTCACTCGATCACCGATTACCGGCGGTGTGTTAGGCGGGGTTGACAGTAAGGCAAAGGAAGAGATTACCAGCTTAGCTGAAGAAATTGTAGATAGTATTAGTACATAAAATTAGATTTATGCATTTTTGTAAATGCATAAATACAAAATTTCAGCATGGCAGATTATAAAAGTAAACTGGGTAATTTAGCAGATAAACTCAAAAAGGAAGAGCCCAAGACGCCCATCCAGGAAGTCGCACCAGTAAAGGCGCAGGCCACGGCGAAAGAGCCGGAAGGACAACTTAATGTATGGATACCGCGAAAGCTGCTTAAAAAAATGAAAACTCATGGCATAGAAGAAGAATTATCTCTTAAAGAAATTACGATTCTGGCGTTAGAAAAATATTTGGATAAGTAGTAATTGTATTGAAGTAGCATTTGCGTATATCGATGCTCTATTGTATTACTGAATAAACTTTTATGCGCTATAATATGAAAGCAGTGTAATAGAGAGGCTTACAACTGTACAATCTGGTTTCTGATAGCAAACAGTACCAATCCGGTGACATTGCGTGATCCGGTTTTTAATAACAAACTGTTACGGTGGCCATTTACAGTTTTTACGCTGATGAAGAGTTTTTCAGCTATTTCCTCGGCAGTGTATTGCTGACAGGTTAATTTGAGCACTTCCTCTTCGCGCGGAGAGAGAAAAGACATCAGGCTTTTAGTAGTCCTTGCCTTTTTTCCCATGCTGTCATGAATTGCTTTCAGAACTGTGCTGTTAATGTAACTGCCGCTCTCGTGTATGTTGACTATAGCCCGATACAGTTCTTGCGGGTCACAATCTTTGGACAGGTAACCATGCGCCCCGTTCTTAATCAGTTCAGCCATGTAATTCTCGTCATTATGGACCGAAAGTACCAGCACTTTGATGTTGGGAAATTTTTCAGCTAATTCCTTGGTCAGGTGCAGGCCGCTGTATTCTTTTTTACCAAGCGGGGGCAATGATAGGTCGACCAGCAGTAGATCCGGCAAGTTAACGGCAGAATCAAGTTTCCCGATCACCGAAAATCCGTCCGAGCTCTCGAACATAACTTCAAAGTTGCTCCAACTGTTCAGTATGGATTTGATACCCTCTCTAAACAGGAACTGATCTTCTACAATTCCTATGCTTATATTTTTAGACATTGCTATCAGTTTGCGGTTTTATGGCAAGGTCAACAGGTATACTAACGATTGCCTTAATGCCTTTTTCGGCTCCATTACCATAAGTAAAGTGCCCATGCATTCCCTGAGCCCTTGCTTCCATATTAGTGAGGCCAAGTCCTGCCTTGTTTTCCTCGTCATTTTGAAAACCTATACCATCATCCTCAAAGTGAATCAGTAAACTTTGCTTGTCGCGAGCAAATGATAATAGTATATGGCTGGCGTTTGCGTGTTTAATCGTATTGTTAATTAGTTCCATGATGATCCGGTAAGCTCCTAATGCGACCTCCCATTTTACATCAGGCCATTCGTGATTTATTATTAATTCGGCTTTGATCTTTCCGGATTGATTGATATCCTTTATTAGTGCAACAACTGTTTTCATCAATCCAAACAGCTCCAGTTGCGTAGGCATCAATTGATGACTGATACTTCTTATGGTGTCAATTGCCCTGGTAGATAAATCAATGATGTTATCTATGCTTAAAAAGTACTGGCTTTGGTTTTCGTTCAGCCATTGTTGTTGCCTAATCAGTTTTAAGTTCATATTGATGATGGATATCGTTGCACCCAGGTCATCATGTAAATCCCGGGCAATGCGCTTGCGTTCTTGCTCCTCCACCATAATACTGTTTTGCAGAAGCTCATTCTGCTGCTTTGCTTCCATGGCAATCTTTTCCAGTTCAAGTTTCACCAAGCTTCTTTGAAAATTTTGGTACAACAATACCACCCCGAAAGCGATGGCAAACAGTATGATCGTAAGCGGTATAATGATATCAGTTAGTGCCATTGTTTCTCCGGTGTTTACACATGGCTATGATGAAGCAGCTGAACATACATGCTGCCAAAAAAGTGTTAAGTATAAAAATATAGCTTACTGTGATGTTAATAAAGCTTGTATGCGATTTGTTTATTTGATGAGCAAGGTAGTAGTTGGAGAAATAGTAAATCAACAAGCTTGCAGAATAATAGACAAATATTCCCGAATTAATGAGTTCAAAAGTTTTGCCTGTTGCTGAGGTTTTCATTCCGGAGCGCCTGTCTAATAGCACCATAAAGGCAAATACTGACAAAATAATTAAAAGGGTTGATTCGACCACCAGTGCATAGGAGTTAAATGTATCTACAGGCTGTATAAAGATGCTGTTAAAGATGGAAAGCATGAAAAAGAAACCAACCAGCGTAAAATATATCTTCTTATCCAGATAGGGTTTCAAGAAGGAGTAGTAAAAATGTGCCAGCAACAAAAATTCGATCGGTACATCAATATGGAACATCAGCAAATGGTAGTTATTTGTGACATTCAGTATAATCAGTTGAGCAACCTGGATAAAGGCGTTAAAGAGCAGAAACAGGTTAAACGAGTATAATTTGTGATCTGCTCTTTTAAAATCACGCAGGGCCATTAAGCCTGCTATCACCGGCGGAACGTTGCACACATAGATGATAGAATGAATGATAGATTTTTCCATGGATGCAATGCTGATACCAATTAACCGATCTCTGCGCTGTTTGACGGGTACTGCCTAAAATTTCCGGATATATTGTCAATAAATGATCAGGGCAGGTTCCGAATAACGCCTCAATTCCCAAAGATGAGGTATGTTGAAACCCTCAATACCTGAGTATATGTTTACTAAGAATAACCTCCTGAATGATTGATAATGCCAAATTATTTAATTTCCATCATTTAAGTTGGTGAAATGACTCATTAGTTATCTGATGACGTATCGTCAAGCACTTAAGGAAACCAATCCACAGCGCAAATTTTGAGTTAGAACACTGTAATTAATCGCTTAAAAGCTAAACACTGGCCAATCACTTTCAGCCATATTACTTAAAAAATATTTATTTAGGTAGCAGTTATCGCCTTAGCTTGATCAAATAGGTATTTCTACCTATATGTTTTCCAAAAAATGGGTGAAAATATGGGTTTATGACTCCCCTTATTTTTCATCTCTTAACGATTTGTTGAAAAAGCCATTTTTACCCTTCTAAGGTTTCGTAGTAAAGTGATTTCACTTCAAAGAAAAGCCCTTGACCAATTGAGGAAATAAATTTTCGTTAATATATAAGTATAAATGCCTAACAGAGTAGACATAGAAATATTGTGTAATCAGAATTTATTCACAGCCCGCTGTGAACGCTTTACTATTTACACCGACTGCCGTTACCAGCAAAAAGAAATTAATAATCAGTTTCTGTATGGTTTTAAAATCCTGTTTGGTTGTCTTATCTGTTTTTTCTTACTGCTTTCTCATACTCATTTGTTGGCTCAAACAAATTCATCATCTATTTCTGGAAGAGTTATTAACGAACACCAGCAACCTGTTGAAGCGGCAACCATTGTTTTATTAAATCAAAAGGATTCTACCGTTGCCGCCTCTGCAATTACAGGCAAAACCGGAGGGTTCCAGATTGCCGGTTTGCGCAGCGGTAACTACCTGCTTTTAGTAAGTGCTGTGGGCTTCATTAAAGCCTACAGCAAATCTTACCCATTATCCTTAAGCAAGGCGCTTATAACGGATGATGTTATTTTGAAAGCGGACTCCAGGCAATTGAAAGAAGTGCAGGTAGTCAGTTCAAAACCACCCATCGAAGTACGCCCCGGCAAAGTTATTCTGAACGTTCAGAACAGCATTATGGCGGATGGCAATTCTGTATTTGAAATATTAAAGCAATCGCCGGGTGTGCGCGTTGATGTTTCAAATACGATCAGCGTGGTAGGCAGACAAAGCGCTTTAATTATGGTGGATGGCAAGCCTACCAACTTATCGGGAGAGGACCTTATAGACTTTCTTAAAACTATCCAGTCAAGCACAATTGATCGAATCGAATTAATAACCAGCGGGTCGGCCAGGTATGATGCAGCGGGTGCAGGTGTGGTAAATATTATTTTAAAGAAGGGAAAAAACATTGGCTTTAACGGCTCGGCAACCGCTACAGCAGGCTACGGTACCTATTATAAAAGCAATGCCGGTGTGAATTTTAATAACAGGACGGATAAGCTCAATGTCTTTGGAAACTACACCTTGAGAAATGACGAAAGTTTTATCAGTAAAAAGCAAAACAGGGATGTTGATTATAATGATTTACTGAGTGTTTTGGTTACTGATTATTATTCCAAGCGGAAGATTATTAGTAATTCTTTTAACGCAGGAGCTGATTACTTCATTTCTCCTAATCATACTATTGGCGTTTTAATCAAGGGTAATTTTCAGCATAATCCGGTTCAAAAGAATATAAATCTGAAAGTTTATAACCAATCTAAGCTCGATTCAACAGTGGTGGCTAATTCTGTGATTGATAAGAACATCACCCAGATGAACTACAATTTAAATTATACGGGTAAGATCAATAAAGCGGGGGGCACGTTATCAGCAAATGTTGACTATAACACGTTTGTCCGTTCTTCTAATGAGTATATCACCAATCGGTTTTACAATTCTACAGGCGATATATTCCGTCCCGACTCTTTGCTACGCAATTTATCACCAGCTCATATTAAGGTATGGACCTCAAAAATTGATTTTGTCAATCCCCTTTCCAAAGTACTCACCTTACAGGCCGGCGCAAAATATAGCAATGTAAAAAGCGATAACAACTTAAATTTTGGGCCATTAGTAAATGGTGTATATCAGACCGACCCCTCCTTCAGTAATCATTTTATCTATCACGAAAATGTAAACGCTGCTTACTTAAATTTTGAGAACAAGGGAGACAAAGTTGAGTGGACCGCAGGCTTGCGGGCTGAACAGACAGTGACCGAAGGAAATTCTATTACCTCACACCAGGTCATCAAAAACAATTACCTCAATTTTTTCCCCAATGCGTTATTGGTTTATAAACTAAACGCAAAGCATAATTTTTCGTTGAGTTATAACCGGGGCATTTCAAGACCCAGCTATTCTTTTTTAAACCCGTTCAGAATTTTCATCGATTTATATGATTATGACGACGCCGGTAATCCTAACCTGCGACCTCAATACACCAACAACCTCGAATTATCCTATACTTATAAAGATGTTATTACCGCTACATTGTTTAGCAACACCGTGAGTAATGCTTATGAATTTCCGCTTTACCAGCAAAATGATACCACTAAGTTGTTTAATACCAGAAAGGTAAATTTGGGTAACGTGTATAATTACGGTATGCGGTTTTATGCTCCGGCAGAGTTTACAGCCTGGTGGAAAGCCGATTTTAATGTTACGGCATCCTATGTGCGATATGTGGTGAATCCAATCTATACCACTTTTAAACAAGGTAGCCAGGACATCATGTTATCAGCAGATCAGCACTTCACCATCACTAAAACTATCAGAGCAGAGCTCAGCGGTTTTTATGAATCTCCAGTGGTTAACGGGCTTGACCGGCTCAAATCTTACGGATATGTTAACGCTGGTTTGAGTATGCAGCTTTGGAACAACAGTGGAAGCATCAGACTTAATGCGGCAGACATTTTTAACACAAACAACTTCAGGAATAGGGTGAAATATGCAAATATATCCTTTTATCAGGTAGCCAAGGAGGAGACTCGGATGGTGCGTGTCACTTTTACCTATAAATTTGGGAAGTCGACAGTTAAAGCTGCTAAGACCCATCAAACCGGTAACGAAGAGGAGCTTAAAAGAACTACCGGAGGATAGCCCGACACTCGGCTTAATTAATATGCTGGTAGTTAACCTAAACTCAACAAATAATCAGTTACCATATCATCTTAGCGCAATGATGACCTGTAATTGTGTACCGGTAGCGAAAATTAAAGATTTGATGCGCACATACTTATCTAAAAGCTATTTTAACTGAACCTCGAATCATGAATATTAAATTTGGCAGTGTGTTGCAGTCCATCCGTAAAGAATCTAACCTGAGTCAACAAGACGTAGCAAATATTATTAGCTGCAGCAGGGGGACTTATTCGTGCTGGGAACATGATGACGGGGAAATCCCAATGTCTAAGCTTTTTGTGTTGCTTAACTATTATAACATTTCTTTGTCAGCTTTTGTTAAGCGCGTGCAAAAAGATAACCATGCAGGTCAGCTTGTGGTATCAGACCTGCAATTGAGTGATCTGGCAGACATCCAAAGTGAACTTACGCAAATCAGCAAACGTATCGATTTGCTCAACAGAAGTTTGTTGTCCAATTCTTAAATATTGATTGCAGCTCACTATGGTCTGAATTCAGTTTTATACAGCTTTTAATCAAAAGATGAGAATTCAATTGTTGGAGTATAGTGGTTGCTTAATAAGCAAATACTAACTTCTCTTGTGCACCTATCGTCTTAGGTAAATCATATCAGTCTTAACGCAGCACATATCCGTTCTCCCCGCAAATTATTTTCATAGTGGTGGTGCAAAAAGCATAAAATTCCAGCAAAAGATGCCTGTTATTCCAGCATCGATTTTAATTAAAAAAGTACACAGAGCCATATCTTTATAATATTATAATTCAAAAAACATGAAAACAAAAATTATTACTTTGTCAATTGTGGCTGTTGTTGCAATGACCAGCGTTGGCCTTCGCAGCGTGATTTATGACGTTCGCTCATCGAAAAAACTGGCTGTTGGTCGTACTGCTCAGTTTGACATTCGCTCATCGAAAAAACTGGCTGTTGGTCGTACTGCTCAGTTTGACATTCGCTCATCGAAAAAAGCGTTAGTAGCATAGTCTTCAACGCTGTTGTTTCACAGCATGCCAGCGAAGGCAGTAGCTGTGCAGTCGTATGATTATCACATTTTAATGCGACTTAAGATCAGATTCAATAGGGTAGCAGCGTGCAAATTTGTACGCTGCTATTTTGCTTTATCCAAATTACCCCGATAATAGATTATAGTCAGGCAAGTCGTACGCTCGGCAATATGTTTAAACAAAAATGGCTACCAACACTTGGTAACCATTCATTTAATATGATTAAAGGTTTTTACCAAACCTTCACTCTTAAACTATCCGGGCGGTACATTTTATCTCCGGGTTTAACACCAAAGGCCTGATAAAAGGCAGGCATGTTAGAAAGCGGGCCATTGGTGCGATACATTTCCGGTGAGTGCGGGTCCGTGGTAATACGGGTACGTGTTTCTTCGTCCCGTTCTTTTATTTGCCAAGCCTGGGCAAATGCCAAAAAGAAACGTTGATCGGGTGTTAAGCCATCAATCTTATCTGTGCTTTTACCCTGCTTTGTCCGCTTAAAGGCTTGGTAGGCAATGGCTAAGCCGCCAATGTCAGCCAAGTTTTCTCCTTGCGTTAATTGTCCGTTTACATGCAGGTTATTTAAAACGGTATAGCTGTTATACTCATCAATAATCAACTTAACTTTTTTGCTGAATTTTACGGCATCTTCTTTGGTCCACCAGTCTTTTAAATTACCATCTTTATCATATTGCTTTCCCTGGTCGTCAAAGCCATGTGTCATTTCATGACCAATAATAGCACCGATTGAGCCATAATTAACGGCATCATCGGCATCAGCAAAATAAAATGGTGGCTGTAATATACCGGCCGGAAATACAATCTCATTTAAGCCGGGGTTGTAATACGCATTTACCGTAGGCGGCGTCATGCCCCACTCAGTACGGTCAACAGGTTTTGCTAATTTAGCAATGGTTTCCTGATAATTATGCCGCTCTGTACTTACTGTATTGGCAAAATAATTATTGCGGCTAATGGTAACGTCGTCATAATTTTTCCATTTGTCCGGGTACCCGATTTTTTTTGTGAAGGCAGACAGCTTGGCCAAAGCTTTTTGCTTGGTTGCGGCGCTCATCCAATCCAGTTTCTCAATGCGCGACCGGTAAACCATTTGCAGGTTGTTCACCAGTTCCAGCATGCGTTGCTTGTCTTTGCGTTTAAAATAATCCTTCACAAACAGCTGACCTAACAATTCGCCCAAACCACCGTCAACTTGGCGTGACACTGTTTTCCACCGTGGCTGCTGCTGTTTGCTTCCGCTTAAAACCCGGCCGTAAAAATCAAAGCGCGCATTGCGGAAGGGTGAGCTTAAATAGCGGGCGTAGTGGTCTGCAATGTTAAAACGAATTTTATCTTTCCAAACGTTAAGCGGCTGCGCTTTAATCAATCTATCTAATTCCTGGTAATATCTGGGTTGGCTTATTAAAACAGTATCAGTTTTAATTCCCATAGTATTTAAAATGGCTGGCCAACTCAAATCAGGCATCATGGTTTCTATCTGCTTAACGGTGTACTTGTTGTAGTTTTTGTTGGGGTCGCGCAGCTCAACCGGTGTACGATGTGCTTTGGCAATCAGGGTTTCTAATGCCAAAATCTGCTTGGCCTCTTTTTGAGATTCCTGCGAATCATAACCTGTTAGCTTGAGCATTTTCTCGATATAAGAAACGTATGCCAGGCGAATTTTATTTGAAGCCGAATCGTTACGGAAATAGTAATCCTTTTCGGGCAAATCCAAGCCGCTTTGGTAAAAATTAGCCATGTATTTGCCGCTGTTTTTATCATCCGGATTAACGCTAAAGTCAAATAAATAGCCTGCGCCGTTTCGGTAATCAGCCGTAACAAAATAAATCAGCTGTTTATAATCTTTCACCTCCGCTAATTTTCTCAATAAAGGCTGTATAGGTTTAGCGCCGGCCTTTTCTATGGCTACCGTATCCATCCCGGCAGCATAATAATCTCCTACCTTTTGTTCAAGCGTACCTGGCGCATGTTTTTTCGAAGACAAGTTATCGAGTAGATTTTTTAACTTTTGCTGATTATTGTTTTCTAACGTGTAGAACGAACCCCATCCCGATTCTGAAGCTGGGATAACTGTTTTTTTGAGCCAGGTTCCGTTGGCGTACAAAAAGAAATTGTCTTGCGCCCTGACGGTTGTATCGCGTGCATTCGGGTCAAGAAAAACCTGTTGCTTTTGTTCTTTTTGTCGGCAAGAAGTGAAAAGCCAGAGAGCTGCAAAAATTATAAATGGTGTTTTATTCATGAGAAAACTTTGTATTAAATATCCGCAATTATCACCAAAAAAGAGAAGCTATAGTTGTTCAGACCATGCCGAATTTTTAATTTAAGCTTACCAATAACGGCTGTTGCTTATGGTTTGGTATGATTACGCGTCTTACAGCAAATAAAGTGTACAATAAACCAGCATAGTTTGTACAATATTTTTGCAAAACAGGCCTGTATGAAAGCTTAATTTAGCTTTATGCACACAGCAAGGTTTTGTTAATAGTTAAAAGGCGCTCGGCGCGATGCCGAGCGCCTTTATTAACATGATCCGGTTTAAACCTAAGCAAATCAATTATTATAGAAACTAATATCATGCTCCACGAGCACTATGAAGGGAGCGTTGATAAGTTTCTCAATTAAAGAGTTTAAGGGTTATTAATAACTGGAAACTCTTAATAAATTAGTTTGGATTATTCCCTGAAGTTCTGATTTAGCTATAGTTGCAGATTAAAAGCATAGCCATTTGAAGTGTCCTTTACCGGACGATAAAAAGCCCATCCTGATTTTTAACCTTATGTTGGATCGCGCCTGCCATCATTGATTGTGATTACGCATTGGTTAACATTTATCAAAAATGGTAATAATCAATTGCCAGATGTTGTAACTTAATGGCGTCAATCTTTTCCTCAAAAATCACTTTATGAGCTATATTACTTACAACATCATTGTTAAAGTCGAAAATAATCGTGACACTTTGATAGACAACTTAACGAAGAATTTAAAATACCAATATGTGCATGAATTTTTCACTCCGTTTCATGGAGTTATATGTCAAACCAACGATAATTTAAGGGAAATTCCATTCGACCGCTTTAAAGAAGAACTTTTTAACAATGAAGCCGATAAGATTGATAAAGTTGAAAACCAACTTAGAAATTATAGTATAGAGCTTTCAAAAAGTTTTACCGATACCGACATTGCATTTATAAACGTTGATTGTTTTGGTGGAAAATGTTCGTCAAATGGCTTTGTTGTTAGAAATGGACAAAAGACATACGAGAATGATGGTCATCACTCTGCACATATAGACATTTTAAAAAGAATATCAGCAGATTATTCTGGCTGGCATTTCTACCCGTTTACCCGGAATTTTTACTCCAGAAAGGCCGGAGTAAAAGGAGGGATAACGGGCGATATAGTCAACTTTACATTGCCTGCAATCTGGATGTCTTTTAACATAGATTTTGGCAACAATCCATCGTATGATATCGCAGTTGCGGAAAATGAGCTATTAGTAGAAAAAATAAATTTTTTTGAATTCTACTTTATGAAAATAGATGAAAACTGGCTGAAAGTTTTAGGTACTCTATTTGATGATTCTGCGGAAAATTTGGCTGATATGGAAAACACAATTACAGAACATTTAGCCGGGCTTGAGTATCAAATCCAATTTGATCTGTTTGATGGTTCATTCCAAAAAAAGATTGGAACGTTACCTAACGAACTTGGCTTTGAAATTCATCAACGAAGTTATAGATATAAAGCATTTAACGAAAGGCCTATCCCATTTCATCCTACCGAAAATAATATACAACAGACTAGTTCAAAACAAGACGAAACTACTGAGAAGGTTTCCGACAATAAGAAAGGTTTTTTCTATAGATTTTTTGGCAGGAAATAACCTATAGAAAAACAGAAAGGGCAAGAGTGTCTTTTTCAGCGGCTATAAGGAATCGGATTTATTAAATAAATGTTTTGAAAAACGCACGTTTAGAGTTAGCTAATTTACAGAAATCATCTGAGATCGAACGATGTTGTTGTCATGGAAATTCTTCTTAATCAGCTAACCAAAGGTCCAAGGTTATTCCTGTTCGGCTACGCCAATAAAGTAAAAGCCTCTTAGAGCAATCGAGAGGCTTTTGTTTTGCAAGGAACATCATCCAGAGAAACTTAGCTGGGACGTTAGTAATCAATACTATAAGGACTTTTCCCAGATACCAAAATCGATAAATGGAAACCTTGATGTTGTTGAACAAAAACTGAATAGGGCGATATATTAGATAAACATTCAAGCGATGCATGAAAATAAGTCAAATCAATCATTAACATTCTCAGGCTTTCATTGTTCCTATATTTGTAAGTACTAACGGTGAAGTAGTGAACAGCTGCAGGGACAAAAAATGAAATCATTATAATTCAGTAGAATTCATGACCAAAAAGCGGATATTTTTTACAGGGGGATCAGGAAAGGCGGGGAAGCACGTAATACCATACCTTCTAAACCAGGGGCATAGGGTAATGAATGTAGACTTGGTTCGTTTGGATTACCCGGGCGTAGACAATCTGATAGCTGATATTACCGACTCAGGGCAAATGTTTAATGCCATGAGTTCGTACGCCGGGTTAGATGAGTTGGAAAGGGGAGACGGGGTGCCGAAATTTGATGCTGTGGTACATTTTGCAGCTGTGCCCAGGATCTTACTTACACCTGATAATGAAACTTTTCGGGTCAATACCATAGGCACCTATAATGTGATTGAAGCAGCCGTGAAGCTTGGAATTAAAAAGATCATTATTGCCTCGTCAGAGACCACCTACGGGATTTGTTTTTCAGATGGCAAAACAGACCCTCATGTGTTGCCATTAGAGGAAGACTATGATGTAGACCCAATGGATAGCTATGGATTATCGAAGGTGGTGAATGAGAAAACGGCAAGAGCCTTCCAGCGACGCTCGGGCTTTGATATCTATGCACTTCGTATTGGCAATGTCATTGAGCCCCACGAATACACGGAACTGTTTCCTGAATATTTCAAACATCCTGAAGTGCGTCGCAGGAATGCTTTCTGTTATATTGATGCCCGTGACCTTGGCCAAATTGTGGATTTATGTTTGGAAAAAAATGATCTTGGTTTCCAGATTTTTAATGCCGGCAATGATCATAACGGTGCGATTATCCCAAGTAAAGAACTGGCTGAAAAGTTTTTTCCCGGTGTGCCGGTGACCCGTGAATTAGAGGAGAATGAAGCCCTGTTCTCAAACCGCAAAATCCGTGACGTTTTGGGATTCAAAGAAGAACATAACTGGCGAAACTATGTAAAGGTGGACTAACCCCTTGGTCTGGAAATTTGTACACCAAACAATGAAACTAATTGTTACTATTTAGGAACTTAAATTTCCCTTAATCAGGTGTGTAAGTAGACGACATTGGTTTATCCGCGTTAGTCTACTTACAGCGACTCACTCATAGTGCGCATTTGGATTTCAATAATTCTTGAACCAGGTGTTTGCGTACAGGCCAATAACACTGCCCCGGCTACATCCGTAGCTTCGAGCATGCTGGATTGCTCAACACTTTCTTCAGTGCGGCCGGTTCCAATAGCAAACTCTGTTTTTACTCCGCCCGGGCAAATAACACCTACTTTAATACCACTTGGTCTAAGTTCTTTGTCGAGGGATTGAGCAAAACCTACCTGTGCAAATTTGGTGGCACAATACACCGCCTGATTGGCAAAACCATAAAGTCCTGCCATAGATGAGATCATCAAGATGGTACCTTGTTTCTGCAGTAACATTTGAGGCACTACTTGCCGGGTAAAAATAAAAGTGGTACGCATATTAGTATCCATCAGTTGGTCATATTCTTCTAAGGAGGTATCAATAAGATTTTTATAATTACCCATACCTGCATTGTTCAAAAGAATGTCAATTCTTCCTGCTTCATTCAACGCGGTTTCGACGCATCTTTTAGCCGTTGCTTCGTCGTTTGCATCACCAGCAACAATATATGCCTGTGTATTCATCGCATTGATTTCAGCTGCTAACGCTTCCAGCCTATCCTGCCGGCGCGCGGTTATAACAACTTTGGCTCCTTCAGCAGCTAAAGCAAGGGCTGATGCTCTGCCTATTCCTGCACTGGCGCCTGTTACAATGGCGACCTTACCGCTTAATTTTCCTGGCATAACTAAAATGGGTTAAAATGTATTCTTAATCAGGAAAACTCTTTAAGTGACCACATTGTTCGCAGAAGTGCTCTTTAAACTGGTGTTAACTAAGCGTGATGATAGAATTATTCAGTAAAGTTGCACTAATAACTGCTGCAACGCGCTCAGCAAAAAAGATGCAAAGTAGAAGGCTATCTCATATGGTATGACCAAAATAATATAGAGTGGTTATCAGTTTATGGGATACGCTATGGTATTGTTCACGTGCATTTCAAATCACAAAACCGGATTATAAAAGCAAGTGCTAACGCTTATGCACAAATGATTAGCGACCAGGAAAAATTGGCCTGAACGATGTAGAACCAATAATTTATAATGCCTTTTTGCGCTGTTAATAATTAACTCGATTACTGAAATTTGAAAATATAAAATTGGCCTGATGATTGCCCCATTCATGCATAAATTGATTTAGGTTATATTATTTGAAGACTGCTTAGTTTTAATGGTCATAATCCTTAAGAATTGGTTCATTGCCAGCCTCTAAATTAAAATATACCTAACTATATATCGCTGTTTTTGTTAACCTATAAGTATATTGTGCCGGCTTACTGCAGCTAATTCTTACAGGTATTCTTTTAAACCATAATCATAAACCCTGCCTATGAAACCGAAACCATTTAACAGAAGAGATTTCTTAAAAACTTTGTCGTACGGTGCCGGTGCCCTTACGTTAGGTTCCGCTCTTGGCTCCATACAAGCAATGGCATTGCCCCAGGGCAAAAAGCTGGGCATTGCATTGGTTGGTCTTGGTGGTTATGCCGGCGGGCAATTAGCCCCGGCCTTGCAGGAAACCAAACATTGTTACCTGGCGGGTATAGTGACTGGTACGCCATCAAAGGCTGATGAATGGTCTAAAAAGTACAGGATACCCGATAAAAACGTTTATAACTATCAAAACTTCGACGAGATAGCTAAGAATAAGGATATTGACATTATATATGTGGTGCTGCCTGTATCCATGCATAAGGAATATACGATCCGTGCGGCTAAAGCCGGCAAGCATGTGATCTGTGAAAAGCCAATGGCATTAAACGCCGCCGATTGTGTGGAAATGATTGAAGCCTGTAAAAAAGCAAACAGGCTGCTGTCTATTGGTTACCGTTTGCACTTTGAGCCCCATACCCAAGAGATCATGCGCCTGGGGCGCCAGAAGGTTTACGGCAAGGTTACAGGAGTTGAAACAGGCAACGGGTTCAGATACACTGGTGATCCCAATGCCTGGCGGTTAAAGAAGGCTTTAGCGGGGGGCGGGGCATTGATGGATATGGGTGTTTACTCTATACAAGGGTCGCGGTATAGTACTGGGTTGGAGCCATTATTTGTAAAGGCAACGGAGCAAAAAACCAATTATAACCTGTTTAAGGAAGTGGACGAAACCATATTCTGGGATTTGGAATTTCCGGGCGGATTGATAACTAAAGGAAAATCAAGTTATAATAACAACTGGGGTTATTTGAATGTAACGGCTGAAAAAGGGCAGTATAGCCTTCAGCCTGCTTTCGCCTATGGAGGTATACAAGGTGTTACTCCGCAAAGAGTCATGAATTTTCCCCAAATCAACCAGCAGGCTTATCAAATGGATGACTTTGCACAATGCGTACTACAGAAAAAGCAGAGCCGCGTTCCGGGCGAGGAAGGTTTAAGGGATATGAAGGTTGTAGATGCTATCTACCGTAGCATTGCCTCAGGGCAAAGAGAAAAAATTGGATAATCGAGGATCAAAGATCGAAATTTAAGTCACAACCGTTCATAACATGCATTACAGCCTCTTAATCTTCGGCCTCAGTAACGTGTGATCATAATTTCATACAGAAGGCAACATATTAGTCTTAAAAGCCAGGTATAACGATTTTAATCGGATCATCCGAAGTCGCACGATTGTTGGCTGCTTTTACTCCGCAAAATATTAAACTGAAATTGCGCAGCAATTGGCGCAAATGTTATGGCCTTTAGCGAGGGCGGTTCGCTTACTTGGCTTATAGGTTTCGAATTTTTGGGCGCAGGAGTTGTTTTATCGAGGAGCGCTTTTTTAACACCAGTGACTGTGCCTTATTATTTTATCGTTGGCTGCTGGACTTAGCAACCGTATGCATAGGCACCAGTGCAAGGCTCTAAAGTAAAAATTCGGGGCAGTTAATGTGTTGATCTGAAAAGACTGCTGGACTTGTACGGCCCGGCAACGTCTTCGCGGAGATTCAGGAAAACAGAACCACTCCGCCGGATCTGGCCCATTCATCAATGCCTCCCAGCAGGGGGCGAATTCGTCGGATACCGGCTTTGCGTAATTGATCTGCATACTTGGCTGCGGTGATTTCGTTCGGACAGGAGCAGTAAACAATGACCTCGTTGTTGTGCCCATACCTGTCAGCGATTTCGCTCAAATTGGCATCATCAACAGCTATCGAGCCCGGTATAAAACCATTTCTCACCCGTTGATCTACAGGACGTGCATCAAGGATGACAGGCAAGTTTTCTTGCTGAATCAAGGCCAGTAAATCTTCTACCGTAACGCGATCTACATTGAATTGTCGAAGCAGCCGCCTCCTTTGATACCATTTAAAAAGAATGTATACGCCAAAAGCCAGGAGTATGATTAGCCCGCCTGCCTTGCCGTAATCGGAAAGGGTAGACAAAATGCTGCTGACCTGCCGGCG
Source organism: Mucilaginibacter sp. CSA2-8R (assembly GCF_038806765.1). Taxonomy (NCBI): domain Bacteria; kingdom Pseudomonadati; phylum Bacteroidota; class Sphingobacteriia; order Sphingobacteriales; family Sphingobacteriaceae; genus Mucilaginibacter; species Mucilaginibacter sp. CSA2-8R. The sequence continues at coordinate 1,649,692 of NZ_CP152389.1, forward strand.
AAAAACGTTACCTAATAAAACCGCGCTGGCCAGGTATATGATTGCTGCAATCAAAGAAAAGAATCCAAATAGTCTTAAGCGCATATGATACACACCCGCAATAACCGGAGCAATGGTTGAAAGACCGGGGACGAATTTAGCGACCGTCAGCGCAGGGGATCCATAGCGGTCTAAAAGGTCCCCACTGCTGCTCACGCAAGAGTCGGGAGATAGCGATATTTTGCACAAACGGGCCAGCACCCGGGTGCCGTAATGTTTGCCGGCATAATACAGTACCATATCACCCATAAAGGTTCCGAGCACTCCGGTCAGGATAAGCAGGCCTATATCAGCTGCGTTGGGTGGCATGACAGCCGCAGTGACTACAAGAATCGCAAAGGCAGGAAGTGGCAGACCCAGGCTTTGCAGCAAGGTGATCAGCAAGATCATCGGCAGGCCGAAGGTTTGCACTAAATCTATCAGTGTACTCATGTTTTAGCAATGGATATAAAATTAAAAATTTGACCTGATGCTCAGTTGAGATTTCCCGAATTTTACCATAGGATGCTATTTTAAACTGTTTAACAGGAGAGCTATATCGTAATAAAGGTAACTTCCTGTTTCTGCTATGCTTGCGGCTCTTTTAAAATCGCCTTTTCATCATCTTTGCTGAGCCTTTGAATACATCAATGCCAAAATTTCTACCTGCAAAAACTTTAAGTAGTTTATGTCAATTGGTATTTAATTGTTGATTATTAGTGGATTACAAAAGAAACTACTGTAACTCTTCAACAGAGATGATATCAATAAAAATTTTTCTCAAAATGCTGACTGCTTATGGTTTGTAGAGAGTATAGTTAAGCCTGTTAGGCGTTGTTTTCAATAAAATAAACACACTGTTTGAGACGCAGCCCGACTTTTGTACTATCTCAAATTACATTCAAATTTCAATAATCCTAATATAGAACCTGTTAAACTCGACAGGCGGTTCAAGGTTAGTCCTGCCCGGGCCAATTTCTGTTAAATGCAGATAGTAAAACAAGCAGTGGTACCTATATTGTCTTGGGTGCCGAAATTGCGGCTGGTTATCATAGCTGCTAAACAGCCAACAACTGGCCTATTGTTTATTGTTATAACATCTGGAATGAATAGTAACAATTGCTATCCTCCGGTTAGAATTTAGCGCCTAATGTAATATAGCATGACCTTCCATCGCCGGGTAATATACCGTTGCCCAGATAAACGAGCGTCTCAGTCCTGCGCGTAAAGTATTTATTATCTGTCAGGTTATTTACGCCCATCCTAATGTTGTACTTGTCAGAAAACTTATAGCCCAGGGCAAAGTCGGCCACCCCATATCGTGGCACATAGCCCACATTGGGACTTGTGCTGGTAGCCGCTGTATTATTTGCATCCGACCATGAACTGCCAACATAGGAGTAATAGAAGGTAGCGGATACATTATGTAACGACCCGTTTATGCCCGAGCGGCTAACAAATTGAGGAACATCTTCTAACGTTTTGCCTGTTAAATCAGCCGCGCCTACTTTGCCATTTAAATACCTGGCGTGATTATAAGCGTAAGAAGAAAATATGGAAAGGTCATTGTTAGGGTCTTGGTTATTGAAATTAAGCAGATGAATTTCAACAAAAGCTTCCACCCCCTTAGTGAGCGCATTGCCGGCATTGGTGGTGTAAGTGTACGGTTTACCATTGGCATCGGTCAGGGTTACGTTGCCTATCCTGTTGTTATACTTCAATTCAAATGCGCTCAGATCAAAGTTTAATATGTTTTTGATTTTTCCCCTAATGCCAATATCTGCATTGTGGCCGCTGGCATCTTTCAAATTCGGGTCGATCACCGCAGTGCTCGATCCAATGATCAAATTTGCATAAAGGATAGGCCTGTAAGCCTGCGAATAGTTACCATAAGCATTAATGCTTTCAGTAATCTTGTATTGCGCACCTACGCCACCCAGCACAATGTTCCTGGAGGTTGAAAGGGATACGGGGTTAAAATTTTTATAGACTTTGTATTCCGTACCGTTTAAGGTTGAGTGCAGGTTATCGTACCTTACCCCGGGAGTAACAGACAGCCTGTCTGTGATTCTGAAAAGGTTTTCGAGAAACAATCCGTAGTTTATAGTTCTAAAAAGCAGGTTAATACCGTAATCGCCGGTTTGAGTGAGGTTAAAATCACTTCCTGTAGTTGCCTCCCCATTTTGTTTTCTGTTTGTAGCGGCGTTAGAATATTTTAAACCGCCAGAGATAGCACTTTCATGGCCAAACAAATTGTATTTTTTAATTATTCTTGCGTCAACTGTATAGCTGTTGTAAAAATCTCTATTTAGCTCCCTTGGCGCGTAGGCGCCTGTAGTTTTGCTTATGGTATCGGCATTGGTGGCTAAAGCCGGGCTTGCAATTACCATGTTTCTTTGCCCGAAAAAAGTATAAGCTTTAACATTCAATGAGGTCTTGTTATTGATGGTGTAATTAAAAAGTAAAGCGGGCAGGTTAAGTATCGGGTTAAAATAATTTCTGCTCCGGGTTGATTGGCGCGGATCGGCAGCAAACATCGCGTCGGTAAGTCCGCCTGCAAATTTCTGTACATAGTTTTCTCTTGAGTATTCAAGACCGATATCCACTTTATCTGTGGGCTTATAGTGCAAACTTGCATAAGCATTAAGGAAATTATAGCTGGAGTTTGAACGCCATCCATCGCTGCTACGGTAATTAAAAAAAGCATAATAAGTAAACTTGCCTTTTTTGCCGCCTGCAGAAGCAAAAGAATTTGAGGTATTAAACGAGCCGAATGTTAATTCGGTTGCTATGCTTAACGATCGCGTCGTATCTGGTTGTTTTATGACATAATTGAGCATTCCGCCAAACTGTGGGCCATATTGAAGCGCAGCAGATCCCCTGATGAGCTCAATTTGCTGTACGGCTTCCAGTGGCGGGTTGTACATGGCCTCGGGATAACCATACAGATCGTTATTCACATTGTAGCCGTTCTGGTTCACATTTAACTCCCATGATCTGTGCGGACTTAATCCTCTTGCCGCAATACTTGTTTGGGTACCCGAACCATCCAGCTCCCACGAGGTAATACCCGGTACTTTTGCAAACACGTCGCGGGCTCTGTTTTGAGCAATATCCCCATTAATGCTGTCAACCAAAATTACCTCATTTTTTTTGCCCGAATAAATATTCGTTCCGCCAATCTCCGGTAGCGTTGATATGCTTCCTATACCTCTTTCGCTTTGTACTTCAACAGAACGCATACTGATAACGCTATCCTGAAGCGTATAGGAAAAATCGCCGGTATTATTGTTTTTTATGCGTATACGTTGTGCAACATTTTGGTAGCCCATATGCGAAATAATGATCAGGTAATTTCCGGCCGGAATGTTATTGATGTGGTATTGCCCTTTATTGTCGGTGGTGGCCCTATAGTTTGTTTTGTAGAGGATGATATTTGCCATCTCCAACGATACTTTTCTATTGTTGGCGATGCTGCCTTTAATATTGCCGGTTGATTGGGAAAAAGTGTAGGTAAATTTTAAGAAGAAGAAAAGGGCAAGGAAAGTTCTTTTCATATATGATCGGTTTTTAACACGGGTTGATTTATTCTCGACCTTTCGTTGTATTTTCTAAAATATAACGCTAAATTATAGAAATCTCCGATACCATCAGTTGCCCGGTTAAAAGGTAAAGAAGGGTAAGAAAGTACCCAGTAAGCCAACTAATTGATGGTCAATTAAGGAAGATTGTGAGTCTTAAGTGTAAGCTTTTAAGGCAAATAAAAATTTGTGTTCTACAAGCTTAGGCAGGTCATAAGGCATTGCTGTTCTTATACAATAAATTAGCTTTCCATGGTTATTTCTTGAAGAATCTGCTTGCTATCCATTGTTACAACTAAAAGATAATTAAATATATCTTCTCCAATAGTAAAATCTAAAGTTGCAAACCACTCTTCAACATCAGGATAAAAACCAATTCTTTGTAGTGTAAGTTGAGATAACATTTGCCTTTCAAAAGACTAACTTCTGTCAGCCATTTTAGTAAGCTCTTGCAGATTTTCAGCATTAAGTTCTTCCATGTGAAAGTTTAAAAATTCAAAGGTGTTTTCACCTTCTTCAAGATCCTTATTTATGGCCTTCAGTGCTGCTTGGTAAACGGCTGTCAAGTTATCCAAGTAATCCTTAATACAATCCAGCTTTTGAGATTCAATTTCCTTGTATTCAAAATTTAAATCGATTTGCAGTGTTCCATTCTTGAATTCGGCTTCAACACTATGATAGTCATGCAGATTGTGGAATCAATTGAGTTGAAATAAGGCAGGTCGATAATCATAGTTTCCTGATTTAGTTTATTGAGCAGTAAATGTATACAATCACATCATACATTCACCTCACCTATAAGTTGTTTGAATAGCAGATCAGCAGCAGCGGGAATGGCCTTAAATCCCGATAGGAAAGTTTTAATTTCACAACTGCACTTAAACTGAAAACATGCGTTTATATCCCATCAATATCAACTGTAGGTAAGTAGTGTTTTCATTCTCTAAAACTATCTTTAGCAGATCTATATTTTTGGATTTAAAGTTTTTAGCTACCGATGATAGGTCTTTTAGTTTACTACATTACGTAGTTTTTTAAAGTCTACCCTTTTCATCGTCCAGTCCATTATTTTCATGCTTGCTTTTGCGCTTAAATTTATCCTTTCCGAAGCGGTAAGTAAACGCCAAGCCTATTCTCTGGGTGTCGGATTCAGTCACCTGCGTATATTTAGCCTGTTTTAAATCTACCGAGTAGTTGTGATACACCCACGAGTGGAACAGGTCATCTATGTTGAAGCGTATGCTGCCGTTGCCGTCTAAAATCTTTAATTGTATTGCGCCGTTAATGCGAAACATAGCCCGTGTGTAAGCCTGACCGTTCAAATCGCGGCTGATGTAGTACCCACCTAATTCGGCAGTTAGCTTTTTGCTTAAGGTAAACTGATTTTGCGCTCCGCCACGTATGGCTGACAGCTTGGGATTAAGCGTTACACCATCAACTTGTCCGTTAAGGCCCAGCCTAAGTATCTGCATATCTAAATTAGATGACCACCAGGGGTAAGGCACTAAGGTGGAACCCAGATTTAGGATATACATAAACCCTCCGCCAACATTTTGCGGAGTGCTAATGAATACATTATCTACTACCGTGGTGGTCCTGAAAACCACATCTGTAAAACGGTTATAACTTAACCCTAAGCGTAAGGCCTGGCGGTATTGGTATTTTAGCTCATACCGGTACTGGTATTGGGGCGTGAGCAGCGGATTGCCGGAGGTGTAGGAGTACTGGTCGCGAATGAAGATAAAAGGATTAAGTTGCTGATAACCGGGCCGGTTAATGCGGCGTGACAGGCTGAAGTTAAAGCTTTGCCTGCCTGTAGTATCCAACTTGTAATTAATAAATAAGCTTGGAAACAGCTGCGTATAATCCTTAATAAATTGTGTGCCCGCTACCTGCGCGTTGCCAAACTGCCGGCCTGCAGCATGTGTGTTTTCCAGGCGTAAACCTCCCATGATGCCAATATATTTCCAAGCCTTTTGCACGCTAAAGTAAGCTGAATTAATGTTTTCAGCGTATTTGAATTGGTTAGATCGGGTGTTATCTATCACAGGTGTCCCATCAATTACATTGTAATAACCGGCCGTATTATAGTTGCTTGCGAACCTCGTTTTTACGCCAGCTTCTATTTTTGCTTTTCCTCTCAAGGAATAACTGTAGTCTGCCTTGGCGTTATATACTCGAATGGCTGACGGGATCTGGTAGTAATACCTACTGTTACCTGATGCCTGGCCTGCTGGCGTATACGTGTAATTATCCAGTAACTGCTCGTTTCGACTGGTATAATTAAGATAATTAGCATCCAGAGCCAGCTCTTTTCCGCTTTTTCCAAATTTGTGCAAGTAATTAGCATTAACACTCCAGTTAGTCAAATTATCATTAATCAGCGAACTGCCGGTGCCTGTACCATCAGGCAATAAGGGGCTAAAGTTCATGTTTTCGTAATTGTAATCACTTTTTTGCCTTGTTTGATTAATGTTGACTTGTACCCCGTAGGTTGTATTGTCAGAGATGTTATAATCAAAGCCCGTCACCAGGTTGGCGCCATTCAAGCGGCTGATGCTTTTGTCGTTAAGCAATATCATCGAGCTTAATACTTGCTGTGCATTGTAAAAGAACCGGTCGTACTCCTCGGTATTATAATTTTTTTCATGGCTGTACGAGAGGTTGCCAAATAGATTCAATTTTTTCCGGTTAAAGTTGAGATTCAAATTATTATTGCTCCTGGCATATTGCCCTTGTGAGTAGCCGGTTTGCAAGCCACCTGTTAAGCCGCCTGTTTTTATCTTTTTGAGTTTTAAATTGATGATTGCATTGCCCGACGCATCATAACGCGCCGGTGGATTATCCAGGAGCTCGATTTTGTCCAGGCCGCCTCCGGGAATACTTTTTAGGTAGTTTGAAAGGTTTTGGCCCGACATGTAGGTTTGCCTCCCATCAATCAAAACCATAACGCCCGACTTCCCGTTCAGGGTAATATCCCCGGAAGCATTAACCGATACACCGGGCGTTTTTTCCAGCACCTCCAAGCTATTGCTGCCGGCGGCGCTAATCATAGCATCTACGTTGACGATTGTGCGGTCAATTTCGGTTTGTATCAAGCGGCGTTTTGCGTTAACAACTACAGTAGCCAGTCCAATACTTTGCGAGGAGGTCATAATTATGGGTGACAGTGCAACGCTACTGTTTTTAATGATGATGGGTGGGCTTTGGTAGCTTTGCTGCCCTAAAGCAGTTACGCGAAGTAAATAGGTGCCATTACTAACGTGGTTCAACATAAAGCTGCCATTTGCGTCACTGGTTCCGGCTTGGCTACTAACTGAGTCCGTCGTTTTCAGGAGCCGGATTGTAGCGCCCGTTACAGGGTTATGATGGGCGTCTTTAATAAATCCGGTGATTATCCCTGCTTTTTGTTGTGCTGCAGCAATTAAACCGAAGAAAATGAAGAGAGTGATTGTGATGGTTATTTTCATGGTGTACATATGGGCATTAAGGCGAGTACCTAAGCAAATATTGATTATGCAAACCCTCACCATGCATAATTATGTTATATATTAGCTATGCGGTGACGGAGGGCGTTTTTGAGGGGCCGAAACGTTTGGAACCCCGAAACATCTCATTCGTCAACTGATGGCCTTAGTACAGACCCTTTACTTTGCACTATCCAATTCAATTCTGATATTGTTATCCATTACAATTAGGAATCATCGACATGAGCATGAACGCTTCTATGAATAAGAGCTTCTTTGGTAAAAACTTGTACTTCTACCTGGCAGTCATCGGAGGCGGATTATTATTCGCTCCGATCGATGCTTACGTAAGCTCTGTCGGCATTCATGCGGATGAGGCCGTGGCAGTGGCCGTCAGTGTGTTTTTCGTTTTGGCTGTTTTTGCAGGCAGATATATAATGCAGGTTTGGTCGGCCAGCCTAAATTCACTTCCAAAGGTGTTTTTGGCCGTTGCAGGATTGCTGATCTTGTTCAGTGGGGTTTGGCTGTTCTTTCATGCCAGGTTCTCACTCGGGCGCAGGACTGGCATATTATTCTTTGTCCCAATGATGCTGTTAGGGCTTGCGGCTGGGGCATTAGTTAAGGTGGTGCATGCTGTGACCGAAAACCAGCTTTTAGCCGCAAAAAGCGAGGCTGCGCAAAATAAAAGTGAATTACATTTATTACAGTCCCAACTAAGCCCGCACTTTCTATTCAATACGTTGAATAATCTGTATGGCTTGTCGCTGACCGATCATCAGAAACTGCCGCCTTTGCTGCTAAAGCTGGCCGAACTGTTACGGTATTCGGTATACGATGTAAGTGCACTTTACGTACCGCTGGCCAGCGAGATGGCTTACTTGCGAAATTATATCGAATTTGAGCGCATCAGGATTGGAGAGAAATTGGTGCTGACCACCGACTTGGAAGACATGGTAGATGCGGAGGTGATGATAGCACCCATGCTATTAATCGTATTTTTGGAGAATGCTTTTAAGCATTCGAAAAATACGGCCGACCAACAAATATTCGTTCATGTTAGCTTAAAAACCTGGGAAAACTCCATCTTGTTCACGGTTAAAAATACCTACGGAAATGAAGAGACATCAAGCAATTCTCTTGATGATCGTAGCAGCGGTTTCGGCCTGCACAATGTAAACAAGCGACTGGAAATGCTTTACCCTGATACGCACGAACTGCAGGTGTCGAAAGATGAAAAGTTTTATAAAGTAGCATTGCAGCTTAAAACTCAATATGAATAAATTCAACTGCCTGATTGTTGACGACGAGCCGATAGCCAGGGATATTCTGGAAAACTATTGCAGGCATCTGAGCGACCTGAACATTGTTGGGTTGTGCAGTAATGCGCTCGAAGCAAAGGCGGTACTGCAAAATCAGTCGGTAGATATCCTGTTTTTGGATATTAATATGCCGGTACTCGATGGTATTTCTTATGCCAGAACACTGCGCCATTCGCCGCAAATCATCTTTACCACCGCTTACAAGGAGTTTGCCGCCGAGGCGTTTGATCTGACCGCCTGCGATTATTTGCTAAAACCGTTTTCGTTTGATCGGTTTATCGTTGCTATTGATAAGGCACTAGATAGATTAAAACCTGCTCCGCCACATGGTCCAGTCCAATCGCTTGCAGCCAACCGCGACAGGGAGGACTTTGTTTTTGTGAAGGCGGATAATAAGATATATAAGGTTCTTTTCGATCAGCTGCTTTATGCAGAGGCCCAGGGCAACTACACAAAGATTGTAACCACAACTACAACCCTGCTGCCTAAAATGGTATTTTCATCGCTTGAAGAATCGCTACCCAAAACGTTGTTCTTGCGCACTCACCGTTCATTCATCATCAATAAATCAAAAATAAGCCACATTGAAGGGAATCGCATTTTAATTAACAACTTCGAAATTCCTATTGGTAGCAACTATCGCGAGCAACTATTTAAAGCGCTCGGGTTTGATTAGAATTATGCAAAGTAAATAAGGCAGAAAGTGACGGTGCTCAACTGCAGCAAACGTAGCTTGATCTTCGGTCGCTCATGTTTGTGCCACAATCTGGACGTAATTTACATACCGGGTTATCATCAATATTAAAGAGCGATTTACGGAGTTAATCTCTCTCCAATGCTTCCAAACAAAACAACCAGTTTGAAACATTTATGCGCCAGCGGATAGGGGGATAGCTTTTTTCTGCATAGCCCACTTTGACAGTGCCGATAGATTGTCTGAGGGGAATTTAATTTGAAGCAGCTACGAAGCATTGAACCCGCCTGCGATTAGGGATTATCTTACTATCTTTAGCCAACCATGAAAAAAAATCTTACGCGTTGCTTGGCTATAGGGCTTTTAAGTATAGGTCAGCTGTCAGTAGCTCAGCACAGAAGCTTCGTTGATGTTTCAGGCTTAGATCCGTCGGTAAAGCCGGGCGACAATTTTTTTAAGTATGTGAACGGCCGATGGTACGACACCGTGAAAATTGATAACGACCAGGCCGGAGTTGGTTCTTACTCCTTCCTTAACATTCCACAAAAGCGCCTGCTGCAAAATATACTGGATAGCGTCTCTAAGGCTACAAACAAGCCCGGAAGTGTTGAACAATTGGTAGGAAACTTCTATGCCTCAGGTATGGACATGGCCACAATTAACCGCCGGGGCTATGACCCTGTAAAACCGGTACTGGGACGCATCGCTGCCATACAAAGCATACCCGCGCTTTTGAAGTTTGTTGCTGCAGAAATGCCATTAGGTAACCGCTCAGTCATCAGCTTCGGTATCTCTCCCGACAATCAGAATAGTTCAATCAATATTGCCCATGTATACCAGGGCGGAACCGGGCTACCCGAGAAGGGGTATTATTTCAAGGCAGATTCAGCTACGCTTCTGGTTCAGAAAGCTTATAAAGCCTATCTGCAAACCTTATTTGAACTAACCGGAGCCAGCCCTGCCATGGCAGCAAAAAATGCGGCCATCGTTTACGGCATCGAAAAGCAGTTAGCCGCCGGAAGTAAAAATAATATCGAATTAAGGGATGTTCATGCAAACTTTAACAAAGTGGCCGTTGCTGCTATTCAAAAAAAGCAGCCTAATATCGGTTGGCGGAACTTTTTGAACAGCATAGGAGCCCATACCGACTCCATTGATATGGCTCAGCCGGCATATTATGGTAAATTAAACAGCATGTTAAAGTCGGTGAGTTTAGCCGATTGGAAGACATATTTGAAGGCTACCACTTTGCAAAACTATGCCGACCGGCTCAGTCAGCGGTTTGTTGATGCCTCTTTTACGTTTGGTAAAGTTTTATCCGGTGAGGACAAGCAAAAGTCGCGCAGGCAGATTATGACGGCAAATGTAGATAATCTTTTGGGGCAGGCTTTGGGCCAGTTATACGTTAAGCGTTATTTTAATGAGGACGCCAAAAAACGCGTACTGGCGTTAGTAAACAACTTACAAAAGGCCTTTGAAAATCGCATCAGCCACTTAGACTGGATGAGCGATAGCACCAAAGTAAAGGCTAAGGAAAAACTATATACCATTACCAAGAAGATTGGCTATCCGGATCATTGGCGGAGCTATGATCGGGTACAGATCAGCAGGACCAGGTTTTTTGAGAACGTGATATCGCTCAATCAGAACGATTTTAGATACGAACTGGCAAAGCTTAACAGGCCGGTAGATAAAACGGAATGGCAAACAACGCCCTCTACTGTTACCGCCTATTATAACCCGCCAGTAAATGAGATTGTATTTCCGGCCGGGATACTTCAGTATCCTTATTTTGACTTTACGGCTGATGACGCGATCAACTATGGGGGCATTGGGATGGTGATAGGGCATGAGATGACCCATGCATTTGATGATCAGGGTGCCCAGTACGATAAAGATGGTAACGTCCGGAATTGGTGGACAAAAGAAGACTACAGCAAGTTTAAAGAAAGAACAACCCTGCTCTCCAATTTATATAGCACATTTACGGTGTTAGATACTGTACACGTCAAAGGCCCTTTGACCCTGGGCGAAAACACGGCAGACAATGGTGGTATAGCGATTGCCTATGACGCTTTTAAAATGACGGAACAGGGCAAAAGCAACGAAAAGATTGACGGCTTTACACCGGATCAGCGCTTTTTCCTGTCAATCGCGAGAATATGGCGCGTGAAAACCAGGGACGCATTTTTACGCACCTACGTGAACACCAATCCGCACTCGCCTGCAATATGGCGGGTGAATGGTCCTTTAATGAATTTTGCACCTTTCTACAAGGCGTTTAACCCGCAACCCGGTGACAAAAATTACAAAGCCGAAAATGAGAGGGTTAGAGTATGGTAATTACAGTTCAGGTAACGAGTCGTGACTAAAAATGGACTGGACTTTGCGTAAAAGAAGTGAACGCAGAAGTTTACATTTTTTAAAATGCAGAGGCTTTTTGCTATATATAGAACGGCCGCAATTAGGATATAATCATCACGATTATATCTTGATTGCGGTCGGCCGGGAGAAACGGGATTTGCTGTGCTGATAGATACCTTTAAGCTTACAGCAATTGTAAAATATTGAGGCTTAACCCATGTAGCTTCTCAGGGCGCTTGTTCTTCTGCTGTTGCGCAGCCTGGCTAAAGCTTTGTCTTTTATTTGTCTTACCCGTTCATGAGTAAGATCGTATTTGTCTCCAATTTCTGTCAGGGTATGTGCATGCTGGTTTTTTAGCCCGAAAAACATTTCCAGAATGTCTCTTTCTTTCTGGCCAAGGATAGACATGCTTTCAGATACCTCCACGCTCAGTGATTCATTCATCATAGCTTTGTCGGCACCTGGCTCGGCGCTTGTCAATACATCCAGCAAAGTGTTGGTTTCCTCGCTCGAAAACGGCGCATCATAGGAGAGATGCTTGCCCGAATTGGCCAGGGAACCGGTAACCTTTTCTACGGTTGTTTCTAAATCTGCTGCCAGTTCTTCTGGTGTGGGTTGCCGCTCGTAAACCTGTTCAAGCCGGGAAGCCGACTTAGCGATTTTCGAGATATCACCTACCTGGTTCAGCGGCAGGCGAACCATGCGCGACTGATCAGCAATGGCCGACAAGATAGACTGGCGGATCCACCAAACAGCATAAGAAATAAACTTAAAGCCTTTGGTTTCATCAAAACGTTTGGCCGCTTTAACCAAACCGACGTTACCTTCATTAATCAGGTCGCCCAGCGTCATACCCGAACTCTGGTATTGCTTAGCCACCGAAACAACAAAACGAAGATTAGCCGTGGTTAATCTTTCCAATGCCGCCTGGTCGCCTTCCCGGATCTTCTGCGTCAGGGTGACTTCGTCCTGAGCGGTAACCATAGGTATTTTGGCTATGTCTGATAAATATTGATTTAAGGATGCGCTCTCGCGGTTGGTGATTGACTCACTAATTTTAAGCTGCCTCATGTTGTGTCTTAATTATAACGTGAACACTAAAGATTTAAAGCCATCTAAAGGCCGTTTATCAAAGGAATCCTTAAAATGATAGCCTCAGCTTGCAGAACAGGGTAGAGGAAAGGAATCGCGAAAATCTTTAATGAACAAAAGTAAGAAGAAAAGAGGGCTTTTTTGTTTTCTGGGTGTCAAGATCTTAATGGTCTTGTATTTAAAGCTATTTCGCATCTGGCTGTAATATAAGTCGGCAGACGATAAGTGACCTTTTAGGAGTATAGTGAAATCATTAAATTCTGTTGTGGTAACAATGATTTTGGCAGGGCCGAGCGCATCCGTGTAGGGTATCATGAAGTTGTTGCCTTTGCTATCATAGCATTTTGCAGCTTTCTACATTTTTATCGTCATTTTAGACAATATTGCCATTCAAGATATTATAACTCCTGTAGATTAGCATTTATGGGTGATTCATCCTGACAACTGGCAATTTATATAGTAGTTATATGCATCAACTTGTTTAAGTTCAACTGGTTAACATTAGTTTAAAAAGAATTACTATGGTACAAGCACATTTACATACTATTCTGCCTAACCGGTTTGCGAGGCATATCTTCATTTTGGGAATAATGGTGTTCCATTATACACTTGCTTTTTCCCAGCCGTCGGTAACCGGCCCTCAAACCACAGGTACTCCCGGTATTCAGATCGTACAAGAAATTAAGCAGCCAAACAGAAAGTTCAGTGAAAAAGATTTGGCTGCTTATTTATTAGTCTACTTTAAAGACCAGGACCAGTCTGCATACCTCGCTGTCAGCGCTGATGGTTATACCTTCACGGATATTAATAACGGCAAACCGGTTTTTATTGGCTCCGGGCTTGCTGAGCAAAAGGGTGTCCGGGATCCGCACATCTCCAGAGGTCCGGATGGGGCGTTCTATCTGGCTATGACAGACCTGCATATATTTGGTAAGCGTGCCGGCTACCGCGATACGGAATGGGAGCGGCCCCACGAAAAATACGGTTGGGGCAATAACCGGGCGCTGGTACTCATGAAATCGTACGACCTGATACATTGGACACATGCAGATTTTCGTGTCGATAAGGCATTTCCGGAGCTGGGAGATATTGATTGTGCCTGGGCACCCGAAACGATCTATGACCCAACAGCCAAGAAAATGATGGTTTATTTTACTATCCGTTATAACAATAAGGATGCTGGCATTTATTACGCCTATGCAAATGCAAACTTTACCAAACTCGAAACCGTTCCGAAGCGCATCAACGAAGTTGGTGGTATTGATGCCGATATTACTAAGGTAGGAAATGAATACCAAATGTTTTTTGTTGCAGGTGCTAAGATTTGGCACGCCGTTTCTGATAAAATTAACACTGGTTACCAACCCGATAAAGAACACCGGATAGACCCTGAGCAAGTATCTACAGAAGCTCCAAACGTGTTTAAACGTATTGGCACCAACACCTATGTTTTAATGTATGACGTTTATGGCGCCCGCCCCAGCAACATGGGATTTAGCGAAACAACCAACTTTAATCACTTCAAGGACCTGAAACACTTCAACGATGGTGTCATGAAAACGACCAATTTTACAAGCCCGAAGCATGGTGCAGTAACCTATCTGACAAAAAAGGAACTGGACGCCATAGTAGCGCATTGGCATGTTGAACTTAAAAATAATTAACAGCATCCTTTGATGAGTGCAGGGCCCCTGCTGAACCATATTTTGCCTATAAATGCTTTTATACAAAAAGTCCTTATATATTCGGCTGCTGCAACTTCCTTAAGCTTAAATGAAAGAGCCTTTTATAATTAAGCATTTTTGGTTAAATACGCTGACATACTTTTAGCCGACTTGCTTCGAGACGGGAGTACAACGCAATAGGCGTTTATTACTGCTTTATTGCACTTAAACTAAATGATTCAATAAGTTGTGACAGATAGTGAATTATTAAACTAAAACACAACTTTTATGTTTAAGCTGAAGAATTTCAAGCTATGAATAAATACAAAGCAATCATTATTGGTACTGTCGCTGTTTTTTTAATTACATCTAACGCTCAGGCGCAATTCGGCGGGTTGCTGCAAAAAGCGAAAGACAGAGCAGCGCAAAAAGCAGGCGAAATGATGGATGGGAAAAAAGAGCCTAAAACAGAGCCTGTGTCCGGAAATAAAAGATTAAAAGTGAATGCTGCTTTCGATTTTTCTTCTGGAGATTCTGTGCTTTTTGTGGAAAGCTTTTCTGCAGTGCCGGCTGGAGCTACCGTCAGATCACTTAAAACGAACGGATCTGCCACGGTAGCCACGTTGGATGATATGCCTGGGAAATGGCTGTTAATGGAGGCCAACGCCACGTACAGGCTTACTAAGCAGCTTTTTTACCCAAAACGTTTCACTGTAGAGTTTGATATCATTGTTGCTGCAGACAAAGTAAGTGATGTCGATCCTGTAATTTTCGGTTTTACTAATGACAATAGTGTCAGGGGATATATACAGCAGGATGGAGCCCATACTACGCTGCAATATTATAATAATGATGATATTGTTGTGGGTAATGCGCACGGCAAGTATTTATCTACCAATTTTGATTTAACTCCTTATAACAATCGTTCGATGCATGTTTCTATAATGGTGGATGGGGACCGGTTTGTGCTATATTTAGACAAAACTAAAATTACGGATACAGAATTATTTCTGCCATCCGAAACCAAAAATTTCTATCTGAGTGCCCCTTTGTCTTATCACAATGGTGCCAAAGTTTTGATTGGCAATCTTCGCATTGCCGGATTCAGAAAAGTATAAGTCCAGCTTTCAGCTTCAAAAATTATACTTATCGGAGAACTAAGACTGAATGTTATTTTAACACCGTGACTGTATTTATATTTTAGAATTACAAATTAGCGTTAAGCCTTCCTGACTTATGTGTTAACAAACCTGCAGCTTCTTAATTAGGGTTTATTTATCTTAAACAACCAACGTTGACAGATACGATTTTTATTCCCTGCGCATTCTGCGGCTTTAAAAATTGTGAGCAAAAGTTTTATAAAAGGGTTTAAGTGGATACTATCACGCATTGCTTAACAGCATTCCGCTATTTAGTTACCCGAATGCAGCATGGGAAATACCGCTTTGCCTTAACCTCACTGACGTGGATGCAACTCAAGGGATAAGGTTATTTCGATAAATAACTATCAAAGTCGTCTGACCACCAATTTTCAACATTGTGTTTGTTACAGAATGGTGCCATCTGCACATCACATAAAATTAAACGATTAATCGAGGGATCTATATAATAAGGCCCTGCGCCAATGAAGCCGGTACGACCGGTAACTAAGAAGAATATAAGCATATAGCTTTGTTCTGTAAACGCTTATGACGTTCTAAAAAGCATTACTAAGAATACGGTGGGCATTACGCCCGCCGTATCAAATATTGCCTTAAACGCTGATCTTTTCACGGGCTGCCTTAGCTGCGGCAACCATGTTTTCGAGTGCCGCTTTAGTCTCCGGCCATTTCCGGGTTTTCAAACCGCAATCCGGATTCACCCAAAGGTTTTGTGCTGGTAACAGGGCAGAAGCTTTAATTAAAAGTGACACCATTTCATCGGTTGTTGGTACCCGGGGCGAATGTATATCATATACGCCTGGGCCTATCTCATTCGGATATTTGAAATGGGCAAAAGCATGCAACAGCTCCATTTGTGAACGTGAGGTTTCAATGGTAATTACATCGGCGTCCATAGCTGCAATATGCTCAATAATCTGGTTAAATTCGCTGTAGCACATGTGGGTATGTATCTGCGTTTGGTCTTCAACACCACCAGCCGTAATGCGGAAGGCTTTTACCGCCCAGTCCAGATAGTGAGGGTGTTTGGCTTTGCGCAGGGGTAACCCTTCACGTATGGCTGCCTCATCAATCTGTATAATACCGATGCCTGCTTTTTCCAGCGCCAATACCTCATCACGTATTGCTAAGGCAATCTGGTTGGTGGTTATGTCGCGCGGCTGGTCATCGCGCACAAAAGACCATTGCAGTATAGTTACGGGTCCGGTCAGCATACCTTTCATTAGCTTTTTGGTCTGCGCGGCGGCAAAGGTAATCCAATGCACGGTCATGTCCTGCCGGCGGCTTACGTCGCCGTAAATCACCGGAGGCTTTACACAACGGCTGCCATAGCTTTGTACCCAGCCATTCTTAGTAAACAGAAAGCCGTCCAACTGCTCACCAAAATACTCCACCATATCATTACGTTCAAACTCTCCGTGCACCAGTACATCCAAACCAAGGTTTTCTTGCCAGCGTATCACCTCCACAGTCGCTTCCCTGATGGCTTTTTCGTATTGTTCAGGTGTCAGATCGCCCTTCTTTAACTTGGCACGCAATTGCCGAATGTCTTCTGTTTGAGGAAATGACCCAATAGTGGTGGTAGGGAAAGCCGGCAGACTAAAACGTTCATGATGCAATTGCTGGCGTACAGGAAATGGGCTTTTGCGCGAAGCATCAGCTTCCGTAATGGCTGCTACCTGGTCTTTAACGTTTTGCTTATGTACCTTAACAGACGTGCGGCGGCTAGCTATGGCCGCTTTGTTTGCAGCTAATAGCGTATGATCTCCTTGTGCAATCTGTTTTAGTTCAACTACCTCAAACAGCTTTTGCCTGGCAAAGGCCATCCAGTTCCTGATCTCCGGATCGATCGTGGTTTCCGCCTCCAGATCAATAGGGCTGTGCAACAAAGAGCATGATGGTGCAATGATGATGCGATCTGCACCTAATTTCGATATGGCTTTATTGATTAGGTTGATTGACTTTTCGTAGTCATTTTTCCAAATGTTACGGCCATCAATTAAACCCAAAGAAAGTGTCATATAGTTAGGGATAAATGCCAGCACTTCATCCAGTTGCTCAGGGGCACGCACCAAATCGATGTGCAGGGCAGCAACCGGTAGGTTAACCGCTAACTGTGTGTTATCAAGTAGCCCCTCAAAGTACGTCGCTATCAAAATTTTGATACCGCTTACACGATTGGCGATAGAGCGGTAAGCATATTCGAATGCCTCCTTCTCTATTTTTGACAAGTCGAGTGCAAGACAAGGTTCGTCCAGTTGTATCCAGGCAGCCCCTAATTGCTTAAGGCGATTGATGATCTCAACATACAGGGGTATCAGCTTTTTAATCAAATCAATGCGATCAAAATTTTCCTCTTTCTCTTTACCTAACAGCAGGTAACTCACCGGACCCAGTAACACCGGCTTAGCTTTTGCACCCAGTTGTTGTTGAGCGAGTGTGAATTCGCTAAAAATATTTTCTGAAAACAGCTTGAATTCCTGGTTGGCGCTAAACTCGGGTACAATATAATGGTAATTGGTATCCAGCCATTTAGTCATTTCCATAGCGGTTATATCCAAGTCACCCTTTTGATAACCGCGTGCCATAGCAAAGTATAAGTCGATCTCGCTATTGCCTTTAACGCCGGTAAGTACCTCGGCGTAACGTTTAGGTATGTTGCCTAACAGCAGGCTGGTATCCAGCACATGGTCATAAAAACTAAAATCATTGCACGGAATAAGGTCAATACCGGCCTCTAATTGGGTTTGCCAATTATCAGTTTTTATGGCTCGGGCCACTTGACTCAATTCGTCAAAGTTGATCTTTCCTGCCCAATATTGTTCACAGGCTTTTTTTAGTTGTCGCTGGCCACCAATGCGCGGGTAGCCAAGATTTTGAGTTAACATGTACTAAACTTTTTTTAATGGTTAATGATCATCATAATAAGTTCTTTATGTTTTTAAACTCTGCTATGCGAAGATGCCCTAGACTTGTGTTTATCGTAAAAACAAGACATAGATGTCCCATTGGCCTTTGTTATAGACCTCATACATAAACATTGATCTGACTTAAGCTTCTAATCGCGAAAGCATTGTCAATACAGATGGGGCAGGTATCCTGACTTGTAACAGTTCTCATCTTCCTTCCCGCTTTTGGCAGTGGACTAAATTGAAAAGAACTTGGGTATGTTACTTACAGTTGCGCGACAGTTCGTGATTCACACACAATTCCCTATTCATTTACCGCTAAGTAAAACCACATCCGATCGTTAAAAATTACAAAGAACATCACCTGCTCGTGGCAAGTGTAAAGTGCTGTGCAAATGTATAAATCAAGAGATTGAAACTTTTAACGCGCAAGTAATAGGTGAAATATGCTTAATGGATATTATAAAATAGAATTTTTATCTTTTAAGACCTTACATTTGTTGTGTAGAAAGCGATTTAAACTATGGATGCACTTGATGAGATTGATTTAAAGCTTTTAAGGATACTGGGAAATAACTCGAGTTTTACGGTAAAAGAACTTTCTGCTCAGGTAAACCTCTCTTCAACGCCGGTTCTTCAGCGGGTAAAAAGGTTGGAGAGCAGTGGATTTATTAAGAAGTATATCGCATTGCTCGATCCTGAAAAATTGAGTAACGGATTTATGGTGTTCTGTAATATTAAACTTAAACAGCACGACCGCAAGATAGGGCACCATTTTGTAGAAGATATTATGAGCATACATGAGGTTGTAGAATGTTATAATGTGTCGGGTGAGTACGATTTTTTGCTTAAGGTTTTTGCCAGAGATATGAAGCATTATCAGGATTTTGTATTTAATAAGCTGGGCTCTGTCGAGAGTATAGGAAGCACCCACAGCACCTTCGTGATGGCAGAGATCAAGAATATGCATAATATTCATGTCTTTTAAATTTGAAAATAAGTCACCGTACACTATTTGATGAAGTATAGCCTGGAAAAAAACCTGCAGTCGGGATCAGGTATCTGTTGCAAGAGGTGAGTAATGAAGGCATAGGACGCTCAGAATTCCTTCGGCTGCAGAGTTAGTGAGAGATACAGACAGCCCTAAATCAACGTTTCCCTAAATAAACGTCTGATGCCTGCCGCTGAGGTTTATGACAAGCTCAATGCTCAACAGGCTAACGCTCTGGCTGTGGCGCAGTTTGTTCAGTATGAATGGAACACATCATGATGACGGTAGAATACAATCAAGTGAATGTGACCATGATTGGCAACACCGCATTTCGATATTAAACATCCTAAGAGCTTATTAAGCTCTTAGGATGTTTAATGGCTACTCATTCACCCCAAATAATACACCGTATGTTACTGGTGAATTAATAAAGTTACAGCTTTTGAACAGGCGTTGGTTGACGGTTTGATGCAACCAACTGTTATTAAGATACTACAGTTTATTCACCGGAGCAGAAAAGATTTTATGCTCCAGTGAATTTGGGTTTGCAAAACCTCAAATCAATGCATCTATAAAATTCAGCTTCTTTACAACTTTGTGAACGGCTTAACCTGTATTTTGAAACTTTATGGATGTTTCCGTTTCACTTTGCCTGCCTGTTGCTTTGAAGCTCCATCTTTGCATTGCCGTAAGCCGTGTTGATAAAAGCTCGCAAGACTTCAGCAGGTAATAGCAAACTGTTTGCCCTGCTGTAGCGCGCTATCTGTGTACCGCAGAACTCTCCTTTCAGATTAAAAACAGGACCACCGCACTGTTCAGGTTTTAGCACTGCATCGTTAGTGTAGACATGCGTAAAGCCGTCCCGGCGTCTACTTTTACCGCCCGCAAAGTGCTCGGCAGGGTGGCTGGAACTTGTTAGTGGGGGATAGGTCAACAGCAGGGCAAAGTGCAGTTCCTGGTTTTCCCGCTTAATGTGCAGACTGACTGTATCTCCGGGCCAGTACGTTGACATTGCTGTTGCGTAAGCTGTAGCGCTATCAATATGGGTTAAGCCAACTTGATTAACTACGTCTCCTGTTTTAATACCAGCCAGTGCCGCCGGTGAGCCGGGGCGAACAAAATATATTTTTGCCGGCTTGCTGCTTTTAGCAGCGGTGGCTCCCGAAAAACCGGCACTGCTCACTTTAGGCAATTCAGTGTCGGCGCTGCCTAAAATACTTACCGCTGCTGCAGTGTCAACCTGCGGAGAGATCAGAAATGCGCCTGGTGTCATAGCTGCCATTATATTGGCATCAAACTGTTTAAATGTAATGCCGCCATTGATTGGTGACGAAGGATGCAGTAAAACCAGATCATTTGTTTTATCCCGAAAACCTACTTTAGCACGCACTCTTTTTTCAGGGGAAAAGATTACTATCACGGAGTCATCAACCATAGAGCTCTTAGAGATAATGACTGAAGTGCCCATTGTTTTTTCCAGGGGTGTTCCGCGAAGTGATATCACAGTTCCCAAAATTCGCCTCACCTTATTATTCGCCCTGCTTTCAATAGCTACGACGGCCGGTATTTGATTTGTAGTTTTAAAAGCAGCGATATCTTCCGGTTTCAGCACCGCATACGTTTTGAGCTTAGGTATTATTGCGGACGTTAGCGCGTTTTGCGGTGGCAAGGCATGGTAAGTGGTTGCTGTTAACAGCGCCTGCCAGTGCTTCATGTATACATCAACAGGTACGTCATAGTTATTTTTTTCTGATACTTCTATAGCGCTATGAATGCCGATAACATGTCCGTCAATATCAAAAAGCGGACCTCCGGAATCGCCCGGTTCCATGATGCAGCTTGATTTAATGAAGCCACGATCATTAAGTGGATCTGTTACTACACCAAGCCGCACCGTTGGCTTATCTAAGTTAAGGCTCTCCGGATAAGCAATACTGATACAAGCCGCATGCGGCTGTAATGATGCTGAGCTGCCAATTTCTGCAAACGGCCAGTTGCCTCGGGTCACAATTTTCATCAGGGCAACGTCTGGCCGGGTCTTATCTTCCGAAAGCTCTATTTTTCCTAAAGCAACGGCAATACAGTCACTGCCATCAGCAAACATAACCCGGTAAGTATTGGTTGGTGTTACCACATGCGCGGCGGTTAAGATGTAACTATCTTTAACCACCACGCCGCTAAACTGTGCGCTGTTACGCTGATGAAGCAAAGTATCATATCCCCAAATGCGTACACATGCCGGCCGAGCCTTTGCTACTGCATCTGTTATTTGTTGCTGTAACTGTATGGCTTCCTTGTGCTGTGCTATTACAACTACTGGCAATAACAGTGATATGAAAATGGTAACAAAGCCTTTTTGCCAGCCGTGGCCTTTTACCGGGCTGTAGCTTCTATTTATCCGGCAAAGCATTAATTGGCAAACATTGCAGCTAATTTCTTATTCAGTTCTTCGCCCCTTAAACCGGTGCTAAGCAGCTTCCCGTCTTTATCTACTAAAAATGTGGCCGGAATAGCAGATACCCCATACAAGCGGGCAACCGCATTGCTTTCGCCTTTAAGGTCGGATAGTTGTGGCCAGCTCATATTTTCTTGTTTAAGGGCCAGTAACCATTTTGATCTGCTGTTATCCAGAGACACTGATATAATTTCAAACCCCTTATCTTTATACTGTTTATACTGGTTAACAATATTTGGAACTTCCTGGCGGCACGGTGAGCACCAGCTTGCCCAAAAATCTATCAGCACCACTTTTCCCTTAAAAGATGATAATGTTACCGGTTTGCCATCAACGTTCACCTGTGTAAAATCTGGTGCTGCCGCGCCTACTTTAAGACGGTAATGGGCATTTATAAATTCTTGTATTGTTTTTCCGGCATCGGTAGCCTGTATTTGGGGAGGCATCGTCTTAAAAACCTGTTCAGCAACAGTAACTGTTTTGTCATTTGCGGCAGTAGTAAATAATGCTACCGGCGCGTAATAAGAGTTTGGATTGCTTTTAGCAAACTGCAGGTTTTTGGTTTGATAGTCGCGCAGCATCTTAAAGTGGTGGCGTGCCACCTGGTTGGTAAAGGCTGTATCAGAAGCCAGTTCAGGAGCTGCTGCTATTTCGGCGTTAGAAATTTTATCAATATCCCATGGCATAGGGCCAACGGCTTTAACATAGGTTGCATACTCTGCATACGTTTTAGACCCGGTAATCCGGGCATTGCTTAACGAATCTTTAGAGTCGATGATAAGGTTTTCGCCGCTAAAGTGAAAGTAAATAACATCGCTACCATGTGTGGCCCTATCCTTACCTACACCTTGATGATCAAGCGCCATGCGTGCAGAACTATACGGCTTTATTTTGCCGGCAAACTTAAAGTTGCCATTCACCAGGGTAGATGAGTCCAAGTGATCCTGACGGTCGGTCATGTAGTTCAGGTACACTTTAGCCGGAGCATTTAAAGAGCCAATATGGCCGGTAATGGTAAAATTCTGTGATTGTGCTGCGCCGGTGAGCGATATGAGCGATAAAGCCAGCACATTAAATATCTTTTTCATTTTTTTAGTTAAATATTTCTATTTGTTTCAAGGAGCTTTTTATTATCAGGCTGCTGTGAACAGCTTTAATGCATACTTATCGCTGGTAGCCCGGATTCTGGTCACCAAAATTTGGGTTGTTCACAATTTCTGAATGTGGGATAGGTAGTATGTATTGTATTTGGCTGGTTATAGTCGGCCTTATGGTTTTTACTGTGTTGAAGGGCAGGCGTAGTAGTGCAAGCCATTCACTGCCATCTTCTCCAACCAGGTTACGGGCATACTCATAATACAGCTGAATCAACAGGGCATCAGTGGTTACAGCGGCATCAACAGCACCAAAATCGGTAACACCGGCTTTACTCAATACTGTTTTTAAAAGTGATTTTGCAGTATTTGCATCGCCGCCCGAGCGCACTGTAGCTTCGGCAAGCATGAGGTATACTTCTGTTAAGCGGAAAGCATAAGCTACTTCGGATAGCTGAGTTGGTACTTGCGCTGGCTGCACATATTTAATAAAAAAGAAGGTTTTGTTACCGGTTACTGCATTTCCAACCACCCAGCTTTGGCGCGGATCTCCGGCATATAAGTTCTTTAAAGCTGCCGTAGCCTGAAAAGGACGCGGAGGCCGCGCCAGTCCAAAATTGAGACTGGTATTCTCATTATTGATCAGTAATTCCTGATTAGCTTGCGGCTGTACGCCCAACATAACCTCCTGGCTTTGTAAGCCTCGGGTGTAAAAAATATCTTGTAGCTTGTTTTCTAACTTGTATGGGCTTCCGGTTATAATGGCATTGCCTAAGTTGACCGACTGCTGGTAGTCGTCTGTTTGGCCACGGCTAAGTAATACGCGCATTTTTAAGGCCATTGCTGTCCATTTATTAGCGTAAATATTAGTGTTTACTGCAGTGGCAGCACCGTTAGCTATGGCATAATCCAAGTCACTTACAATAAAGGCATAGCTGTCTTTTACCGAACTGCGCGGTTTGTTGATGTTAGTAAGCGTGTTAAATTGATCGACAGTAACAATGCCGTATTTGCTGTTAATGTCAAACCATTGCCCAAACAGGCTAAGTAGTTTAAAACTGGCGTAAGCTCTTAAAAATCGCGCTTCGGCAATAATCTGCGATTTGCGGCTACCAACAAATTTGTTGTCGGCTAAGTTGTTAACACCGGCAATTACCCCGTTAGCTGTGTTTATTAAACTGTAATAACGTCCCCATTGGTCGGTGTAGGTAGTTAATGCAAAATTGTCAACCTCCTCACTATAAGAGCCGGCACCATAAGCAATATAACCTGCCGCCATTGATCCAAAAACTTTATTGGCACTCCATTTTATCTGTGTATTGTCTGCATTGGCAAACACATAATAGGCGCCATTTAAAGCAATATTGGCTGATGGCTGGTCTACAATGGTATTGCCCTCTACCTTTGCATTTTCGGGCAGGGCATCAAGTTGCTTGTTGCATGATGTATTTAGTAAAAGCGCTGCTGCCAGCAGTGCGTATACTTTATATATATTATTCATTTTATTTTATCAGTTACGTTAAAATCCTAAACGCACGCCTATGGTGTACGTCTTAACTGTAGGGTATCCGCTGTTATCACTGTATCCGCTAATCAGGCTGTAAGGATCATTGCTTACTTCGGGGTCAACGCCGGGATACTTGGTTATGGTAAACAGGTTGGTGGCTGATGCATAAACCGATGCGGTAAGTATTTTATACTTGTTCATCAAGCTTTTGGGCAGCTGATAAGATAGTGTTACCGACTTTAGCTTGGCGTAAGAGCCACTGTAAATGTTAGCATTAGATAGTGAAGCAACGGTATTGCCGGTATAGATAATTCTTGGCCGGTTGGTATCTGTGTTTTGCGGCGTCCAGCGGTTTAAGATGGTAGTTTGTTTGTTGCTTAAATTGTTGACGTTCTGGTTGGCAAAATCAGCCAGATAGTAGATGTTACCGCCGTAAGCATAAGTGAATAAACTTACCAGCGATAGGTTTTTAAAATTGATGGTGTTGGTATAGCCACCGGTAAACTTAGGCGCTGCATTACCAATTACTAATTCGCTGCTCGGGAAACCGCCTAAAGGATTAATCTCATACATTGGATCGCCAATATTTAAGTACGGCGAAATGAATTGAGACAAAGTGTACTTTGCCTTGTAGTCGGCCAGCTGCTGTGCTGTTTGGATGATGCCCAGATACCTGGAACCGTAAAATAAACCAATGGGTTCGCCATTTCTAATAATGGTATTTCCGATATATTGCTGTGACTGATTGGGATCAGAAAAGTCTTTATCAATGTTGGTTACCAGGCTGCGATTAAATGAGAAGTTGGTAGAGCCGCTCCATGTAAAGCTTTTGCTCCTGATAATGTCGCCGCGTACGTCAATCTCCAAGCCGCGGTTGCGGATGCTTGCCAGGTTGGCAATTACACTGCCGAAAGCGGCGCTTGGGGCTAAACTTTCGCCAAATAACAAGCCTTTGGTACGCTTTTCATAAATACCTACCTCGCCTATCAAGCGCGATTTAAAAAGTGAAAAAGTTACACCTGCGTCTTTTTGCAGGGTTGATTCCCATTTAATATTATTGTTGCCTAACTGGCTGGGAGCAATAGCATTGGTGCCCGCGTAAGTACCCGGAGAGTAAAGAGTGCGGTAGAGGTAATTACCAATGTTTTGGGTGCCCGTATAGCCCGCGCTTGCCCTAAGCTTTAAATCATCGAGCCATTTAACTTTTGATAAAAAGCTTTCTTGCGAAATACGCCAGGCGATACCGCCAGATGGAAATACCGCTGTGCGGTGAGCAGACGGAAACTTAGAAGATGCATCTGAGCGGCCTGTAAAGGTAAATAAATATCTGTCCTTTAAAGCGTAGTTAACCCGCGCGTAAAAACTCAGTAATGAGTTTTGGCCAGCCGAAGAGCTTGAAGGTAGCGTAACGGCTGCCGATGATAAATCATTCAATACAAAATCATCCGGAAAGTATTGCCCCTGGGCTAAAAACGAGTGCTGTGTATCTTTTTGCCATGATGTACCGGCCACTACATCAATGCGGTTATCATCATTAAATTGCTTATTAAAGGTTAACGTGTTTTCGAAAAGTTGCGAAACTGATTCGGTTTGTCCCTGAGCTGCAATACCGTCGTTTAGGTATTGGCCGGTTGTGCCATTAACAGCCAGGCCACTACCTGGGTTGTAATTGCGCTGATGGTACTGGTTGTAATTAATAGATGCAACGCTCCTGAACTTTAGATTCTTGATAATATCCCACTCTAAAGCCAATGACCCCAGTAATGAAGCTGTTTGTCCGCGGTTGATGCCTTTTAACAGATTTAGCGGATTTCGCAATCCGCCCGCGATGGCAGCCCCTGATGACTCGGTCGAAAAGGTGTTCACCGAACCGTCTTCGCGGTAAGGCAAATAGGTAGGCGGTGCTAAAAGGGCTTGGGTATAAGCACCGTTAGTGATGTTCTGGGTATTAAAGCCATAATCTATATTGCTTATGGTTCGCAAACGAGAATTGATATTATTGTCCAAGCTTACCTTGCCCGATACGCGCTTCATATCAGAACCTTTAACTACCCCTTTAACATCAGTATAGGATAGCGAAGTGTAGTACCTTGAATTTTGTCCGCCGCCCCGCACCGAAAGATCGGCGTTTTGTGTAATGCCGTTACGTAACACCAGTGCGAGCCAGTCTGTATTGGCATTGCCTAGGTAATTTGCATTGTTAACAATATTAGTAGCTACGTTATCTGCCGGCCGTCCCACTCTTCTTTGTTCAGTAAGCAAATTTTGGGCAGCCTCTCTCATAATCATCTTATATTGGTCTGCATCAAGCAGCTTCAGCTTTTTAGGGTCCTGGACGCCTACCCAATAGTTTGCCTCCAATACTGGTTTTTGGTCATACTTTCCCTTCTTCGTGGTAATGATAACTACGCCGTTCGCTGCTTTAGATCCATAAATGGCCGTCGCAGATGCATCTTTTAATATATCAATGGATTCAATATCGTTGATGTTTAAACCTCCAAGGCTATTTAACCCACGGGCAAAGGCGTCACTTACAGAACCTCCGGCAATATCCCTGCTTGAGATGGGATTGGATACTTCGCCTGCATTTTGGATATACCTGTTTTGCACCGTAACCTGTACACCATCAATAATATATAATGGGTCATTGCCGCCTAAAATTGATGTGCCGCCGCGTATACGTATTTTTGCCACTCCACCCGGAGAGCCGTCGGCCTGTACTACCTGTACGCCTGCTGCTTTACCCGCCAAAGCTTGGTCAAAAGTTGTAAAAGGCACGTTTTTAACTTCGTTAACATCAACAGATGCTACAGCGCCGGTTAAATCCTTACGCTTGGTAGTGCCATAACCTACAACAACCACCTGCTCCAGCCCATCTACCGCAGGGTCGAGGCTAACATTTAGGACAGGCTGGTCGGTAACAGCTACTTCTTTGCTTTTGTAGCCAATAAAGCTAAATACTAATACATCGCCTTTTTGTGCGTTAATAGTGTAATAGCCGTCTTTATTGGTTAAGCTACCGCCTTTGGCATTTTTTTGTCTCACGGTTACCCCAGGTAGGGGCGAACCCTTTTCGTCAACTACCCGCCCTTGTATTGCTGCTTGCACGTCGGCCTTACCCGTTAGTGCAACGGCGGGGTCTTGGCGCTTTACAACAATTGTGTTATTAATTATTTTGTAATTCAGCGGCTGGTTAACAAAGCAAGCTGTTAATGCATCCTGTAAGGATGCATCTTTTAAATAC
The DNA here is from genome assembly GCF_038806765.1 of Mucilaginibacter sp. CSA2-8R. Lineage (NCBI taxonomy): Bacteria > Pseudomonadati > Bacteroidota > Sphingobacteriia > Sphingobacteriales > Sphingobacteriaceae > Mucilaginibacter > Mucilaginibacter sp. CSA2-8R. The sequence continues at coordinate 1,677,251 of NZ_CP152389.1, forward strand.
AGATCTACCTTATGCAGATTTTTAAGATCCTGATCGCTGTAAAAGAGCTGAAAGCCACTTTGATTACCAATAATTTTAAGTGCCTTGTTGAGTGTTATGTTTTTTTCACTTGCTGTAATTTTTTGGCTGTAAACTTTAGCACTTACCTGTGTTAAGGCGACAATGAGTAGTAGTACAGTCATTTTCATAACCAGTAGTATTTTAGGAGGCAGCCATAGCTTGGGCATAGCTATCGCAGTAGCATTAAATTTCATTACTTTTGTAAGGGTTTTGGGTTAATGTTTAATCTGTGTTTCAAATAGTTTAATGTCCTGCCATATCTTCAAATGAAGCAGGAAAGGTTTAACTCAGCCCTTTGGCCGGTAAGTGTACCACCACTTGCCGGCTTTTTGCTGAGCACCTCAGTTGCGGGGTTACTTTTGTAAACAATTGTTCATAAAACAGGGGTTAAGGTGAGCGTTAAGGTTATTTGATAAGGTTTAGGGTGTTATTATAATTTTTTTGTCTTCAATTTTAAAATGCAAGCCTGAGTAGCTTAATATTTCCAATACTTGCGAGGCATTTACATTTCGTGCAATGGTTCCGCTGAAGGTTTTATCAGGTATTTTGCCGTTATAAGTAACTTTTACATCATACCATCGGGAAATCTGGCGCATTACAGACTCAACCCCAGCCTGGTTAAATTCAAAAAATCCGTTTTTCCACGCAATGGCCTCATTTGCATTTTGAAGTGTATTTACGGTAATTGCAGCGCCTGATACTTCGGTATTAACCTGGGTTTGCTGTCCCGGATTTAAAGTAGCGTTTTGGTTTTTAGTGGTGACCTTAATCCTGCCTTGTAACAAAGTGGTTTTAATGTCGGGCTCATCCGTGTAAGCATTAACATCAAAATGGGTACCCAGCACTTCTACTTTTTGGTTGTTTGTTATTACCCTAAATGGCCTGGCCGGATTATGAGTTACTTCAAAATACGCTTCACCTGTAATTTCTACCTCGCGCGAGCTGCCTTGAAACACCGTTGGAAACTTAATGGATGATGCCGCATTAAGCCACACTTTTGTACCGTCAGATAATGTTAATGTGTACTGGCCTCCTCTTGGGGTTGATAGTGTGTTGTAGGCAACTGCGTTACTATTTTGAGGCGTGATTGTACCTGCGCTGTTATAAACTACTTTGCCATCACCAGCTTTGCTTATGGCTACTGCCCCTTCGGTTGCAATTTGGCCGGTCGAAACATCATTTAGAGTTATGGTATGGCCGCCTGCTAAGATGAGTATTGCTTTATTGCGCCCGGGTAACAAGTCATGCTTGATAGTTTGGGTGTAATAAGCCGGGGCTGATTTTTTGTTTAACAAAAAATAGGTGCCTGCTGCGGCAAACATTAGGAGAGCCGCTGCCAAACCCAGCCAGGAATAAAGTGATATTGCAGATTTATTACCCGGTTGATTAATGTTAGCTTGAGAGAAAATCTGTTTTTTTATCCGCTCCCTAAAGTCGGCTTCGCCTTCATTGGAGTTGATTTCATGCACTGTGTCATCAAATGAATTGTACCATTGGTCAAATTCATTTCTCTCAGCAGGAGTAATGGTGTTGTTAAGCCACTTTTCAGCAAGCTTAAGCATTCTTTCATCCGGTTGTTGCAAAGACATTTAGGGACTCTTTATTACAAAACCGTTTGAAAGCTGGAAATCCCTTAGTCTATTAAGGAATATTTTACTTCTTTTTTAATTAAAAAGCGCAATCAGAGAGCTAAAAGTCAATTTCAACTCCTTGAAGTCAGATTTTGGGAAAATAAAATGCAAGAAAAGCTAATAAAACGTAGCCAAATTTACCTCTTAGTACTTTTCTGGCTTTTGAAAGGTGGGCTTCTACTGTCTTTTCGGATATATTAAGTTCGCTGGCTATTTGTTTTTGAGAATATCCCTGCTCGTATTTTAGTTTATACACCAGCTGACATTTTTCTGGTAGTGCTTTAATGGTAAGCTGCAGGGTTTGCTGCAATTCGTCCATATCTAACTGTTTCAACAAGCTTTCATCAACCTCTGTAAAGCTATTAGTAAGCTCCTGGCTATATTTAGAAACATGAGCGCGCTTACGCATGGCATCAAGTATCTCAAACTTAACAGCTATAGAAAGATAATTGGCAAAACCTGTAGAAAGGTTAAATGTCTCTCTTCGCCGCCATAAATTCAAAAATATTTCCTGTACTATTTCTTCAGCTTCGTCTTCGTCTCCCAAACGTTTGCTGGCCATTACAAAAAGCTGTTTCCAGTAACGCTCATAAATAACCGTGAATGCCGAAGTACTACCTTCTTTTAGGTGCAAAGCCAACTCGTGGTCGGGTAGATTATTTAAAGCCACTGCCATTCCAATAACGAATATAACTATATATTAACGTAAATTTAAAATACTGATTTTTTAAAACAAGGGTGTAGTTTGTTGTGAAGCGGGATTAAATTAATATACTTTTAATCAGCCTAAAAAATCAATAAACGACCAGGCAGGTAGCTGTTACTTGCTGTTAAAGTACATTTTTCAACATTTTACAGTTCGCTATAACGTTTTAATTAACTACCTCAGATCTTTACAGTCGGTCTGTTAGAAGATTTGCGGTGCCCGTTCGGATTTATATCAGAAAATCTTCCATCAATTAACGGTTGTTATACGGAGGTAGAGGCAGCTGTCTGCTTATTACTTATTACCACATTGGCAAGTTGTCTCAAATCTTGTGTTCGGCTCTCACAAAACTGGCCGCTAAGTAACCTAATGTGGCTTTGTTGAATTTATCGTTAAAATTAGCCGCGGTACATTTGGCATTCTTTTGTTTCTTACAGCTATTGTTAAAGGGCGCCACAAATACCATCATTTCAGACGCATTAAACCAGTTTAGAAGTGCTTTTAAGCAGTTAGATGACAACGAAAAAAGTGACGACGACGGGAGTGATTTTGCAATATATTTTAACCAGGTACATTATAACTTTTTGGGCACCTTGCCGACTTCGCACCAAGATTTACAGAAGGTACAGCCCAACTGACGCAATGGCTTAAAGAAGGTAAACTTACCTACTCAGAAACAATTGTGAATGGATTTGAAAAATTGCCGGAAGCATTCCTTGGCTTGTTTGAAGGTAAGAACGAAGGGAAGATGATTGTTGAGATATAAAAACAAGCAATTGTTTGCACTCGCCACAAACTACTATAAATACAATCAAATCAATAAGCTCTGCTACCGCTTAGATATAAAAATTGTATGAATTAATTATACCGGAACAGTTGCCATTAGCAATAGCGGACTATATAAAGTGGTGATAAACAAGACAGTCTGTTGCAGTAAACGCATCATTGTAGCGATACAAAAAAGCACTGTGGGCGAGAAAATGGTATTGGCACCGCAGCAAAGCCCTTTGCACCAAAGAATACAAAGTTGGGTAAGTAATAATGTGCAGAAAAAGTTTAACCGCTATAAGTAATTCAATACACGTGCATCATACATCGGTCTTGAATTGCTTTGATAACCGGGCTACCAACACAAGTACTTAATGCTACATTGCCAAGACCAAGGCTTTCAGAGCTGTTTCCAGAGCCGAATAGCATCACAAAAAAAGCCCTTCTGATTTCTCAGAAGGGCTTTGTACCCAGGGCGGGAATCGAACCCGCACTCGCTTTAAGGCGAACAGGATTTTAAGTCCTGCGTGTCTACCAGTTCCACCACCTGGGCAGGTGATTAACCTTTTCAAAAATAAATCCCTTACTGGTTAAGAAGGGATTTGGAGCGAAAGACGAGATTCGAACTCGCGACCCCGACCTTGGCAAGGTCGTGCTCTACCAACTGAGCTACTTTCGCATTTGTTTCCGGAGGCTTTGCTTTGCGTAACCCCCTTGCGTTTTGGTGATGCAAATATAGGCACATAAACCTATTCCGCAAATAAAAAATTTAAAAGTTTTTTAACTATTTCATAACTCACTGGATTTCAAAACATCATTTATTAAATCGCTTTCAAAACCCCGGCTCATGGCATACTGTTGCAGTTTGTAACGGCGTTTAAAAGTATCACTTTCGCCAATTTGAGATTGTTTCTTCTCTAATATTTTTTGTAAAACGCTTATATATTCATCTCCGTCTATCAATTGCAGCGCTTTGCCAATGAGTTTGTCAGGTACTCTTTTAAGTTTAAGGCCTTGTTTTATCTTTATTCGTCCCCAGCCTTTCATCCTAAACTTGCCTTGAGCATAGGCTCTGGCAAAGCGTTCTTCGTTTAAATAGTTACCGGTAATTAACTGGCTAATTACACTTTCAACACCGGTAGGGTACATGCCCATTTCGTATAGCTTATCGCGCACTTCTTGTTGTGAACGTTCCTGGTAGGCGCAAAACTGTTCGGCTTTAATTAAGGCAGTTTTTTCGTCGGTAATTCTCTTCTTTTTCGGCTCATCCATGCAAACCAAATTTACCAAAAATTCTTCTGTTTACATAAATATAGCCACTTTAGTACCATGTTGAGCAGCCAGTATTCTATCCTCGAAGTACAGCAAATTATTTACGCTTCGGGTAACATTGTTAGAGAAAATAACATCAGTGTGCTGCTCACCGACAGCCGCCAAATCAGTAATCCGGCCGAGAGTTTATTCTTTGCACTGGATGGTCGGCGCGATGGCCATGCATTTGTTAACGAGGCTTACAACCATGGTGTACGCGACTTTGTAGTGCGCTATGTGCCCGAAGGTGATTACCCGGCTGCTAACTTTCTAGAAGTGCCTGATGTACTGCAGGCGCTGCAAGCGCTGGCTGCTCACCACCGCAGCCGTTTTAACCTGCCTGTTATCGGTATTACAGGCAGCAATGGCAAAACGATCGTGAAAGAGTGGCTATATCAGTTGATGGGCACCGATAAAAATGTAGTGCGAAATCCGAAAAGCTATAATTCACAGATTGGTGTGCCGCTGTCTGTTTGGCAAATACAGGCAGATAACGACTTGGGTATTTTTGAGGCGGGTATATCTACGGTAGGAGAGATGGATGCCTTGCAGGCCATTATACAACCTACAATCGGCGTATTAACCCATTTAGGCTCTGCCCATGACGAAGGCTTCGAGAGCCGGACCCAAAAAGTGCAGGAAAAACTTAAGCTGTTTAAAAACTGCGGCCTGCTTATACATAATTACGATCAGTTGGTGGAGTACCAGGCCGACCTGCCTGCCACAACTACGTTTACCTGGAGCCTTAATTTTAAGCAGGCCGATTTATATGTGTTTAGCCAAACGGTAATATCTAAACGGTTTTACCTGCGAGCCATTTATAAGGGTAAAGAAATTGAGTGTTTGATTCCTTTTTTGGATGAAGCCTCGGTAGAGAATGCCATTTTGTGCTGGGCTACTTTGTTAGCGCTTGATTATAGCCCTGTAGATGCAGACAAAAAACTGGAGCATTTAAGCCCGGTAAGTATGCGGCTGGAGATGAAAACCGGTATTAATGATTGTTCGGTCATCGACGACTCTTACAACTCCGATATCCGCTCACTCGAAATTGCGCTTAACTTTTTGCAGCAGCAAAATCAGCATAAAATTAAAACACTGATTTTGTCTGACATTTATCAGTCCGGTTTACCACCGCATGACCTGTATAGCCGGGTTGCCGATTTAGTTAAAGCTAAACGGGTGGATAAACTGATAGGCGTAGGCGAAGCCATTTCGCAGCATCAAAATCTTTTTGCCGAAGTACCGCAAAGGTTTTTTTATACACAAACAGCCGAAATGCTGCGGCATCGTAAAGAAATTAATTTTAATAACGAGGCTATACTCATTAAAGGGGCGCGTAGCTTTGAGTTCGAACGCATCAGCAGGGCTTTATCCCAAAAGGCGCATGAAACTATGCTGGAGATTAACCTCAATGCGCTGCTGGGTAATCTTAATTTCTACAAATCAAAGCTGCAGCCCGGAGTTAAATTAATGGCTATGGTCAAAGCATTTTCGTACGGCAGTGGCACGTTTGAGGTAGCTAACATTTTGCAGTACAATAAAGTTGATTACCTGGCGGTGGCCTACATTGATGAAGGTATAGCTTTGCGGCAAGCAGATATTACGCTGCCCATTATGGTGCTTAACCCTGAGCCATCTGCTTTTGAAAAAATGGTGGAATTTAAGTTGGAACCCGAAGTTTACAGTTTCGGCATGCTGGATAAATTAGTGAGGTATGCGCAGCTTCACCAAATTTCGGCTTATCCGGTGCATTTAAAGATTGATACAGGAATGCATCGTTTGGGTTTCGAAGAGTATGAGCTGGAAACGTTGTATGATTTGGTACAGGATAATCCGTACATTAAAGTGGTATCCATCTTTTCACATTTGGTGGCGAGTGATAACGAAGCGCATGATGCCTTTACCCGCAAACAAATTAAGGCTTTTAAACAGGCGTTCGCACTGATGGAGCAAGCATTGGGCTATCCTGTAATTAAACATATCTCCAACACATCTGCTATTACGCGCTGGCCTGATGCGCAGTTTGACATGGTGAGATTGGGTATTGGCTTATATGGCATTGATGCCGCCGTGCCTGAGCATTTAAATGGTTTACAACCTATCGCTACGCTCAAAACCAGTATATCACAAGTGAAAAATATAATAGCCGGCGACACCATAGGTTATAACCGCAACGGCTCCCTGCTTAAAGACGGGCGTATAGCTACCGTACGTATCGGTTATGCCGATGGATATTTGCGGGCCTTTGGTAATGGTGTAGGCAAAATGCTGGTTAAAGGCGTGTTAGTGCCTACGGTAGGTAACATTGCCATGGATATGTGTATGATTGATGTAAGCAGCGTTGAAGTGAAGGAAGGCGACGAGGTGATTGTGTTTAACGAGCAGCAAACTATCGAAGATTTGGCCGCACAAATAGGTACCATTCCCTATGAAATTTTAACCAATATTTCGCAGCGCGTTAAAAGAGTGTATTTTTATGAGTAAAATTGCCGTTGTTTATGAATACGGTTGCACGGACCCTTATACGTTATTTCATCAAAGGCATGCTGGTAGTTGTGCCTTTGGGTGCAGCTGCTTTTTTAATATACTGGGCCGTATCTCGTTTAGATAACGCCTTAAATTTAAGTGATGTATTGTGGGTTAATCCTAAAACCGGTAAGGCATTATACATTCCCGGATTAGGAATTTTAACTGTAGTTGTGCTCATCATGATTGCGGGTGTGTTGGTTACCAACGTAATCACCGATCCGATTAAAAACTGGTTTTACCGCTGGTTAAACCGTTTACCACTATTTAAATTCTTGTATTCATCCATCAAAGATTTAACGGAAGCTTTTGTAGGCGAAGAAAAGAAATTTAACGAACCAGTATTGGTGGAAGTTGGTTCGGCAGGTGTAAAGAAGATTGGATTTCTGACACAAAAAGATATGACCAAAATGGGTTTACCAGGCGAAGTGGCGGTGTACTTTCCGTATTCTTACTCGTTTGCCGGTCAGGTTGTAATTGTTCCGGCCGATAAGGTAAAACCTATCAAAAAGAACGCTGCTGAGGTGATGAAGTTTGTTATATCAGGTGGTGTCAGCGGTTTAGAGTAATTAATTTTAGATCGGGCCATTAATCACGTTAAGCACAACTCATTATTAAAGCTTGTCTTGCTCCTTTATAACTTAATCACCTAAGTTATACTCCTAAATATACTATCTACTCCATTTAGGCTAAAACTCACTGGTAGGTTTTAATATAAAAAGGCCCGACTCTATTAATAAAGTCGGGCCTTTAAGTAATTACCTTACGGTAAAAATTGATTACCAGATTCTGATACGGTCTTCTGGTTTTTTATACATTTTATCTCCAGGTTGCACGTTAAACGCTTTATACCAGGCATCGATGTTGGTTAAAGGTGCATTGGTACGGAACTGACCCGGTGAGTGAGGGTCGGTTTGCACTTGTAATGCTAAAGCCTCGGGGCGTTGTAAGCCTCTCCATACTTGTGCGTATGATAAAAAGAAACGCTGATCTGGCGTAAAGCCGTCAATTTTAGTGTTAGACTGGCCTTGTTTGGTCTTCTTAAATGCTTCGTAAGCAATGTTTACACCGCCTAAGTCTGCTAAGTTTTCGCCCAGGGTTAATTTACCGTTTACATGCAAAGTATCTAAAGCCGTAAACGCGCTGTATTGGTTCACCACTAAATCCGCACGCGATTTAAATTTATCGGCGTCGTCTTTTTTCCACCAATCGCGCAGGGTACCATCAGCATCGTACTGGCGGCCCTGGTCGTCAAAACCGTGTGTCATCTCGTGACCGATAACCGCACCTATGCCACCGTAATTTACAGCGTCGTCAGCTTTGTAATCGTAAAACGGAAACTGTAAAATACCAGCCGGGAACACAATCTCGTTATTCACTGGGTTGTAGTAAGCGTTAACGGTTGGCGGCGTCATGCCCCATTCGGTTTTATCAACCGGCTTACCTAAACGGCTAACCATGTCATTATAACCCCATTGACCAACACGACGAAGGTTACCAAAGTAATCATTACGGTCTACAGTTAAACCAGCGTAAGTTTCCCATTTGTCGGTATAGCCAATTTTTACAGTAAAGGCGTTTAGTTTGCGCAACGCACGTTCTTTCGTTTCAGGGGTCATCCACTCTAAACGTTTAATGCGGTCGCCTAAAGTCGACTTTAAGTTGTTTACCAGGGCCAGCATTGCTGCTTTTGCTTGTGGTGTAAAGTATTTCTCTACGTAAAGCTGGCCTAACAACTCGCCTAAGCTGCCGTCTACCAGGCCGGTCATGCGCTCATAGCGTGGAGCCTGTACCTGCTGGCCGCTCAACACACTGCTAAATTTAAACTGAGCCTTGTTAAAAGCTGAGGTTAACGAACCTGCAGAGCCGCGTAAGATGCCCCACTTCATGTACGTTTTTAAATCTTCCACTGGGGTAGAGGCTAAGATGCCGTCGGCAGCGGTTAAAAATGATGGAGAAGATACCAAGATAGTATCCTGACCATTTACTTTTAGCTTAGGCAGTATTTGTGCCCAGTTTAAGTGTGGCGTAGTTTGGCTTAAGCTGGCAACAGCAAACTTATTGTAAGTTTTGTTAGGGTCGCGCATTTCTACACGGCTCATTTGTGCCTGTGCTAACTTTTTCTCAAGCTCAAAAATAGTAGTTGCATTCTTCGCCGCTTCTTCAGGGGTGCTGCCGGTTAAGGTAAACAGGTCAACAATATACTGTTTGTAAGCATTTTGGATGCGGGTAGTGCGAGGGTCTGATTTTAAGTAGTAATCGCGGTCTGGCAAACTGGTACCGCCCTGGCCCAGGCTTACTACGTATTTGCTTACATGTTTAGGATCTTGCCTAACCCCAAAGCTGAACAGCGGGCTGCCGATAGCATGTGAGCGCTCGTAAGTAATTTCGTTAACTACACCATCTACACCATTGATGGCGTTGATGCGTTGCAAGTCTGGTTTGATCGGGTCAAAGCCACGTTTCTCAATGGCAACAGTATCCATGGCGCTGGCATATAAATCGCCAACACGTTGTTTAATACTGCCCTTAGCTGCGTTAGCCGATGTATTAGCCACTTCCTGCACAATACCCTGAAGTTTCTTTTTGTTGTCGTCGTTCAGGATGTTAAAACTTCCCCAACGAGTTTCTTTAGCCGGTATGGTGTTCTTTTTTAACCATCCGCCATTAGCATACTCAAAAAAGTCGTCGCCGGGTTTAACAGAATTATCCAGGTTAGCTGGATCAATAAATTTTTGAGGAGGAGCAAGTTTGGTTTTTCCTGGTTTGCCACCATCTACAGCATACACATTTGCGGATACACAAACGGCTGCTGCAAGCATTACATTTCCAAAATTAAATTTCATATTTAATTAATAACAAAAGCTAAATGTAAACAAATTCAACTGTTTAATAAAGTTAGTTAGTACATTATTACACAATGAAGATGCTTTCCGGTTTGGGGATATCGTTAAGTAAAATAATCGCGGACAATGAGTTTGGAGGTATTTAACTGAACGCTTATAGCCGGATAGAAGTTGAGTTATGCTACTTTAAACTTAAATAGAGTACATATATCTGCAATTAAGTATAAATGTAAATCTAGAAATGATAAAATGGAGATATAAGTAATTGTAGATATATGTAATTATGTATGTATGCAATTACATAGATGTTGGTTGTAAGACCTAAGGGTAATACGGATAAACACAAAAAAGGCCCTGCAATTTGCAGGGCCTTTTTTGTGTTTTAGTTAGCCATCATCTTTAAAAATGATGCCAGTTTTTCTTTCATTTCGCGACGATCAACAATGAAATCTAAAAAGCCATGCTCCTGCAAAAATTCTGCGGTTTGAAAGCCTTTAGGTAAGTCTTTCTTAATGGTTTCTTTAATTACCCGTGGGCCGGCAAAGCCAATCAGCGCGCCGGGCTCGGCAATATTGATATCGCCTAACATGGCATATGATGCAGTTACACCGCCAGTGGTTGGGTCGGTTAGTAGCGAAATATAGGGTATCCGTGCTTTAGCTAATAAAGCCAGTTTGGCAGATGTTTTAGCCATTTGCATTAACGAAAATGCAGCTTCCATCATGCGAGCACCGCCAGATTTAGAAATCATCAAAAACGGTATCTTGTGCTCGATACTGTAATCAATAGACCGGGCAATTTTTTCGCCCACTACCGATCCCATGGAGCCGCCAATAAAATTAAAATCCATGCAGGCTACCATCAACGGCTGGCCGTCAACAAAACCATGCGCGGCACGGATAGCATCTTTTAAACCGGTTTTAGCAATCGTGTCTGTAAGCCGGTCGCTGTATCTTTTAGTATCTACAAACTCCAGCGGGTCGCCAGATCTTAGGTTGGCAAACAGTTCGGTAAACTCATTATTGTCAAAGAGTATTGAAAAATACTCTTTAGAACCAATGCGTAAATGAAAGCCGCAATAGTGGCAAACATATTGGTTTTCGACCTGCTCAGTGTAATGCAGCGGTCTTTTACAATTCGGGCACTTGTTCCACACACCATCCGGCGCTTCTTTTTTATCCTCGGTAGAGGTAGTAATACCTTTTGATTCTCTTTTAAACCACGCCATTGCTTTTTCTATCATGAATAAAACGGATGCAAAGAAACAAAAATAATCTTACTTAATTCCTGGTTCCTTGGTATTGATATCGGTATAATTAACAAACTTAGTAACTATGCCAGTAAATAACTATATACTTTGTTACGTCAACCGTTTAAAATTTATACATTCGTAATATAAAAATTTATATCTCAACATGGATTTAAAAAGTTATAAAGGCGTTTTGCACGGCGACCAGGTGCAAGAAATGTTTGAAGCGGCAAAAAAGCACCAATTTGCTTTACCAGCAGTAAACGTAATCGGCACCAATTCTATCAATGCCGTAATGGAAACAGCCAAGGCGGTTAATTCTCCGGTAATTATTCAGCTGTCTAACGGCGGCGCTCAGTTTTATGCCGGTAAATCGTTAAATAACTCAAAGCTGCAAGCTTGTATTTTAGGAGGTGTATCTGCTGCCAAACACGTACACTTACTGGCCGAGCATTATGGTGTTGCCGTTATTTTGCATACTGACCATGCTGCTAAAAAATTACTTCCGTGGATAGATGGTTTGCTGGAGCATGGCGAAAAACATTTTGCTGAAACAGGTAAGCCCCTCTTCTCATCACATATGCTTGACTTGTCTGAAGAGCCGATTGAAGAAAATATTGAAATTTCGGCACAATACCTGGCTCGTATGGCTAAAATGAATATGACCATCGAGATTGAGTTAGGTGTAACCGGTGGTGAAGAAGACGGTGTAGATAACAGCGACGTAGACAGCTCACGTTTATATACCCAGCCCGAAGAAGTAGCTTATGCTTATGAGCATTTATCAGCAGTAAGCCCACGCTTTACAGTTGCGGCTGCCTTTGGCAACGTACATGGCGTTTACAAACCAGGCAACGTAAAACTACAGCCGGTTATTCTGCACAACTCACAAGAATACTTAAAGCAAAAGCACAACATCGCTGCCGATAAACCAATTAACTTTGTGTTTCACGGTGGCTCAGGCTCAAGCCAGGAAGAAATTCGTGAGGCTATCTCTTATGGCGCTATCAAAATGAATATTGATACCGATATGCAGTGGGCATTTTGGGAAGGTATTAAAGACTTTTACAAAAGCAAAGAAGGTTACTTACAATCACAAATTGGCAACCCGGAAGGTGAGGACTCGCCAAACAAAAAATATTATGACCCTCGTGTTTGGTTACGTAAAGGCGAAGAAACCTTTGTTAAGCGTTTAACGCAGGCTTTTGCCGATTTAAACTGCTTAGACGTAAACAGCAAACTGTAATTATAATATAATTTTAAACAGTAAAAGCGCTGATGCCTAAAAGGTATCGGCGCTTTTTTATGATATTTACTTCAAAAAAGAATAATTACTATATTATGTCTAAAAAGAAAACTGGTGTTATGGAGCGTTTTGCCAATTGGGCTACCAACGCTACGGGTAGTTCGGGGGCATTTATACTGGCGTCGTTAGTTGTAGTGGTGTGGGCGCTTAGCGGACCGGTTTTTCACTATTCTGAAACTTGGCAGCTGGTTATTAATACAGGTACAACAATCATTACTTTTTTAATGGTATTTTTAATCCAAAAGGCGCAAAATAAAGATTCGAGGGCGGTACATCTAAAGCTGAACGAATTAGTAGCAGCCATGGAAGGGGCCAGTAACCGGATGGTAAATATTGAAGATTTGAGCGAGGATGAGCTGGAGCAAATACATAAGTTTTATGTGCGCCTATCACAACTGGCCAAAAGCGAGGATAATTTGGGCTGTACCCACACTATCGACGCCGCTAACGTAAATCACGAGAAGAAAGAAGAACATACAAAAGGGACTACTAAGCGAATAAATGAAGAAAAAAATAGAAGTCAACAAGATAGCAGCCGGCAGTCCTGATTTGCCAAAGGCCTTTGCCATACGGCATGAGGTTTTTGTATTGGGGCAAGGTTGCCCTGCCGAATTGGAAAGAAACCAGGAGGAAGAGTCGCATCATTTTTTAGCTTTGGTAGATGATGAACCGGCCGGTGCATCGCGCTGGCGTAAAACAGACAACGGCATTAAATTGGAGCGCTTTGCTGTGCTGAGCCAATACAGGGGACAGGGTATAGGCCAGGCACTGGTAACGGCTGTATTGAACGACTTACCAGCGGAAGTGAGTTATGTTTATCTGCATGCGCAGTTACCTGCAGTTGGCCTGTACGAAAAATTTGGTTTTGAAAAGGTAGGGCCGGAGTTTGAAGAAGCCGGTATCAGGCACTATAAAATGGTGCTAAACAGATAATTCTCGTCCAACATTGTATAAAACAAAACAGCCTGGAGCATTTGCACCAGGCTGTTTTGCGTTAAGAAATAACAATAATATCAATCTGTTTTTGGCAGTTGTGCCGCAGCTGCTGCTGCAGGAGCCGCTTCGCGTACATAGCGCCGGATGATTAAACGAGTGCCACCATTGTAGGTAACATAGCTGCCTAACCAGTTAATAAAAGTGATCACCTTGTTACGGAAACCTAATAATGATATTAAGTGAACAAACATCCAGATTAGCCACGCAAAAAAGCCGCTTAATTTAATTTTACCTAAGTCGGCTACAGCCTTGTTACGGCCAATGGTTGCCATTGAGCCTAAGTCTTTATATTTAAAAGGCTCGGTGGGTTTGCCGGCAATAATATTTGACAGGTTTTCGGCCAATTTTTTACCTTGTTGTATGGCTACTTGTGCCACACCAGGATGCCCGTTAGGTGTAGCTTCTGTTACGGAAGCGCCTACGTCGCCAATGGCGAAGACATTTTGAGTTCCTACCACCCTGCAAATCTCATCGGTTTTAATTCGGTTACCGCGTACCAGATTTTCTTTAGCAATACCTTCGGGCACTACACCCATTACACCGGCAGACCATACCACATTTTTGGTGCGTATTACGCGGCCGTCTTCAAACTTAAGTTCAGTGCCATCATAGCTCGCAACTTTTACGTTCAGTAGCAAATCAACTCCCATGTTAACTAAAAAGTCTTTAGCCTTAGCCGAGGCTTCTTCAGACATTGGGCCAAGCACCTTCGGTAAAAAGTCTACCAAGTAAACTTTCATTTCTTCTTTTTTTAGTTCAGGGTAGTCTTTAGAAAGTACGTGGTTGCGCAGCTCCGCAAACGAGCCTGCTAATTCTACCCCTGTTGGTCCGGCGCCAACCATCACAAAGGTTAAGTAAGGCTCGCGCTCTTCTGGGGTAGGGGCAATAACCGCTTGCTCCAAATTTTGTAAAAACATATACCGCAGGTTTAGTGCCTCAGGTATAGTTTTCATAGGCATGGCGTAATGCTCAATATCCTTGTTACCAAAAAAGTTGGTAGTTGAGCCGGTAGCCATTACCAGATAGTCATAAGCAATTTCACCAATAGTAGTTTCTATGTAGTTATTCTCCAGGTTTACACCGGTAATTTCGGCCACCCGGAAACGAATATTTTTCTGACCTTCAAAGTTTTTGCGCAGCGAAAATGCAATCGACTCACACTCCAGGCTACCGGTAGCAACCTGGTAAAGCAGGGGAGGGAACGAGTGGTAATTATGTTTATCAAGTAGTAAAATTTCTACGGGTTCTTTGGCCAGGTGCTTGGCCAACTCTATGCCGCCAAAGCCTCCGCCTACAATTACTACCAGTGGAAATTTTGAATTTTGTTTTGCATCCATTTTTTTGTACCTGTTAGGGGTTAGGGTTGATGTCTTGTTTGTATAAACAAAAAAGGCTTCAAATGTTCTTTGAAGCCTTTAGTAAAATATGCTAAATGTGATTATGCGTTAAGCTTCTTGCCGCCAAAATCGAGCATAATTGGTGTTGCTACACAGATAGAAGAGTATGTACCGAAGCACACACCTACTAACAGTGCAAACGAAAATCCGCGGATTACATCGCCACCAAATACGAACAGAACGATTAGCACAAAGATAACAGTTAAGGCTGTAATAATAGTACGGCTTAATGTGCTATTAATAGCCTGATTAACTACTACCGACGGATCATCGGTTTTAGAATGATGCAGGTTGAGGAACTCACGGATACGGTCAAACACTACTACAGTATCATTAATTGAGTAACCGATAACGGTTAGTATAGCCGCAATAAATGCCTGGTCAATATCTAAAGCAAATGGTAATAAGCCTTTAAAAAGCGAGAAGAATGAAAGCACAAGCAAAGCATCGTGAGCTGTAGCCACCATCGCACCCATACTAAACTGCCATCTGCGGAAACGTATCAATATGTAAGCCGATATCACCAGGATAGCGATAATTACTGTCCAGATAGAAGAACGTTTGATATCATTAGCAATGGTAGGACCTACTTTTTGTGAACTTAAGATTTTGAAACTTGGCGAAATCTTAGCTAAGCCCTGGCGTACGGTACTTTCTACTTTATTGTCGCCGGTGGTAGTGTTATCGTCTATTAGGTAGTTGGTGGTAATACGCACCTGATTTGCTCCACCAAAAGATTTAACCTCTGTACCGCGATTAAGCAGTGCGTCCAGTTGGTTGTGTACCTCTTCGGTAGATACGTTTTTGTCAAAACGAACCACATAAGTACGGCCACCCTGAAAATCAACACCGTAATCAAAACCTCTGGTTAACATTGATGCTACACCAAGCAGAATGAAGATACCAGAGAAGGCATAAAATTTAAAGCGGTTTTTTACAAAGGCAAAGTTCGAACCTTTGAACAGATTAGCGCTCCAGGCATTCGATACTTTGATATCCATGTTTTTGTCCAGCATCCACTCGAAAATTACACGGGTAATTAACAGCGAACAGAACAATGAAGTGACAATACCAATCATCAAGGTAGTAGCAAAACCCTGGATTGGGCCTGAACCAAAGATGAACAAAATTAAACCGGTTAAGAAGCTACTGATCTGCGAGTCAAGAATTGATGACAATGCGTGTTTGTAACCATCGGCGATGGCTATACGTTTTGATTTGCCTGCAGCTAACTCTTCGCGTACGCGTTCATAAATCAGTACGTTGGCATCTACCGATATACCTAAAATGAGTACAATACCTGCTATACCTGGCAAGGTAAGTACTGCACCAAGGCTGGTTAATACACCCATCAAAAAGAATACGTTCACAAATACAGCAACGTCAGCCACTATACCGGCATTGTTGTAATAGATGATCATGAACACCAATACCACGGCCAAACCAACCGCACATGACATTAAACCGTCGTTAATTGCTTCCTGACCTAAAGATGGACCAACGATATCTTCTGATACGATGCGGGCAGGGGCTGGTAAACGACCGGCTTTTAATACGTTAGCTAAGTCTTTAGTTTCATCTTGGGTAAAGTTACCACTGATAGACGAACGACCGCCAGAAATTTCGTTGCTTACCCGTGGAGCTGATACTACGTTATCGTCTAACACAATGGCGATAGAGCGGTTGTCGTTTTCATCACCAGGGTTACCTGCTGCTTCTGCAGTGGCACGTCTCCAAGACTTAGCACCTTCGGAGTTCATTTCCATGGTAACTTCGTAGCCGCCGCTGTTTTGATCTAAATCACTTTTAGCATCGGTAATTACTTCGCCGCTTAATACCGGGCCATTTTCGGCACCCGATAATTTGATAGCATATAATTGCACGGCCTTGTTGCCTTGAGCAGGTTTCGCACCCCACAACAGTTTCATGTTTTTAGGAAGCACCGCTTGTACTTCAGGGCTTTTAAGGTAGTTATTAACTTTAGCAGTATCGGTAACAGCAGAAATACCTACGGCAGGGCCCGGAATTAACTGCGGGCCTTGAGGGCCTTGTCCAACCGACGGATTTAAAACCGCAAATAATGGAGCGGTTTCGGCTAACTTAGATTTGTTTTTTAAGCTGGCAGCAGACGTATCTTTAGCAGCGCTTTGTTTTACCTTGCTTAATAACGAACCGCCATTTTTAGCAGTATCGGCAGCCGCAGTTGCAGCAGGTGCCGCTGTTGTGTCTTTTTTAGTGACTGTTTTATTTTTAGCAGCCAGGATACCATTGATGTTGTTAAGTAATGGGTAAACTTCCTGATTGTCATAAGTGGCATAAAACTCCAGTTTTGCAGAGCCTTGTAACAGTTTGCGTACACGCTCTTTGTTAGACTCAGATACACCCGGAAGTTCTACCAAAATACGGTTACCGGCTTGCTGCTGAATGTTAGGAGAAGTTACACCAAACTTATCAATACGGTTACGCAAGATATTGAATGATTGAGTAACTGCAGCGTTTGACTGGTCGCGCAGGTAAGACTCTACCTGGCTGTTAGTGGCGTCAAACTTTAAGTTGCTTTGATTAGACTGTGTAGAAAAAATTGGCGCTAACTTGCCGTTAGGAGCCAGTTTTTTATACTCACGCATAAAAATGTCGATGTAGTTTTCGGGGCTGGTTTTAGCAATTACATCGGCATTATGCAGGGCTTGGTTAAAGGTAACATCAGCATTGTTGTTAGCCAGTGAGCGGATCAACTCGCTTAACGAAATTTGCATAGTTACGTTCATGCCGCCCTTTAAGTCGAGGCCCAGAGCCAATTCTCTGTCTTTGCAGTACTGAAAGCTGTGTTTAAACAGCGGATAAACCGGCTGCGATGAAATAGAATCCAGATAAGCTTTCTCTTTCTCCGAATTACCTTTTGCATAGTTCCGCGCATCAGCTTCAACACTTCTGGTTACCCAGGTAAATGATAGCTGATACAAGCAAACAAGCGCCAACAGAACGGCAAAAAATTTAATAACCCCTTTACCTTGCATGGTGTAGTCTATGTGTAAATTAATTTATAAGCTTTAAAATTAAGTCGGCAAATCTAATAAAATTTAGTTATGGAAACGTTTTAAATAAAACAAAATAAATCAGTTGGTTGTTAGCGACGTTTTAAAGTAACAAAGGAGTACGGGAGCGGATTTTTCTCGTCAGGCTCGTGGTTTTCTCGGCTCACTTCAAGCCATTCTTCAGGCTTAATTTCAGGAAAAAAGGTATCCGCTTCGAAAGCCTGATGCACAATGGTTAAGTATATAGAATCGGTTAGCGGGAGCGCCTGTCGATATATTTCTGCACCGCCAATGATATACAAATCACTGTCTCTTCTGCCGATCGCTATGGCCTCCTGTATTGAGCTGGCCACCTCGCATCCGGGTATCTCAATAGCCTGCCGGGTAACTACAATGTTACGACGCTTAGGCAAAGGCCTGCCCACCGATTCATAAGTTTTGCGCCCCATAATTACAGTGTGGCCGGAGGTGATTTCTTTAAAGTGTTTCAGGTCATTAGGCAGATGCCACAATAACTGGTTATTTTTACCGATAGCATTATTGGTGGCGATGGCCACTACGATGTAGATGTTCATTGGTTGTTGCGGCGTTAGTTAATTCTTAGAGCAAAGGGATGATTCGGGATTGCAGCCAGGTTTTAATTTCTTCAAACCTTAATTCGCCGGTGCTTGAACCTATTACAAAGTCGTAAAGCTCGTCTTCTGTGGCTTCAACGTCCAATTGGCTATCGGCCAGTATCAGCATCATCAAAGCAAAAGCAATTCGTTTATTGCCATCAACAAAAGGGTGGTTAATAATCAGGCTTTCAAACAGGGCACTTGCTTTTTCTAATGCCGACGGGTAAAGGTCTTGTTGGTCAAACGTACTAAATGGGCGAGCGAGTGCTGCTTCTAAACCCCGCTGGTCGCGTACACCTTTGCTGCCACCAAATTCGTCAATCAGCTCATGATGCATACGGATGGCATCATCAACAGAAATCATTGGGCAAGTCGTTTGAGCAGGCCACGATGCTTGTTTATAACAGCTTTGAAATTACTTGATTGCTGCAGCTCTCCGGTTGATTGATTTTTAACTTCTTTTAAGAAATCCAAAATCTCGGCTAACGATTCTTCAGGTACTTCGTCGACAATTTTTTTTATTTCAGCTTTAATTTCGATGGCTGTCATACTCAAATTTAAGTATTATTAGTTAATTACACCGCCACTGCAGCCTTGATATGCGGCCATGGGTCGTAGTTTTCCAGTGTAAAGTCTTCATATTTAAATCCGAAGATGTCTTTAACTTCCGGGTTGATACGCATAGTTGGTAGTGGGCGGGGCTCGCGGCTCAGTTGCAGATGTGCCTGCTCAAGGTGGTTGTTGTAAATGTGGGCATCGCCAAAAGTATGTATGAAGTCGCCGTAATCTGAATCGCATACCTGCGCCACCATCATGGTTAACAGGGCATAGGAGGCAATGTTAAATGGTACGCCTAAAAATATATCGGCGCTGCGCTGGTA
Source organism: Mucilaginibacter sp. CSA2-8R (assembly GCF_038806765.1). NCBI lineage: Bacteria > Pseudomonadati > Bacteroidota > Sphingobacteriia > Sphingobacteriales > Sphingobacteriaceae > Mucilaginibacter > Mucilaginibacter sp. CSA2-8R. The sequence goes on from NZ_CP152389.1 coordinate 1,696,580, forward strand.
TAACTGGCAGGATAATTTGCCTCGGGTTTCGCCTTTTTGCGTATTGGCAGGCTCCACGTAAAATTGGAACAGGCTATGGCAGGGCGGCAAAGCCATCTGGTCAACGTCGGCTACGTTCCAGGCCGATACCATAATGCGGCGCGAGTCGGGATTGGTTTTTAACTGTTTAATTACCTGGCTGATCTGGTCGATGTTTCGGCCATCGGGTGTTGGCCAAGAACGCCATTGGTAGCCGTAAACCGGACCCAGGTTTCCATCAGCATCAGCCCATTCGTCCCAAATACGAACGCCGTTTTCTTTCAAATATTTAATATTTGTATCACCGCTTAAAAACCAAATGAGTTCGTGAATGATGGATTTTAAGTGTAGCTTTTTAGTAGTTACCAGCGGAAAACCCTCTTGTAAATTAAAGCGCATCTGGTAACCAAAAACGCTGATGGTTCCGGTGCCGGTGCGATCGTGTTTTTGTGCGCCGTTTTCAAGCACGTGGCGCATTAAATCGAGGTATTGTTTCATAGCTGGTAAAGTAAACCGGTGTTGGATTGAAGTTACAGGCTTACCGATGCAAATTAAATTAATTTAATCTATTTAGCCTTTCCTACCTTTGTAAAAATTAAGAACGGCCCTTAGCGTACCATGATTGTATTTCCAAACGCCAAAATCAATTTAGGATTAAACATTACCCAACGGCGGCCAGATGGTTACCACAACCTCGAAACCATATTCTATCCTTTGATGATTAAAGATGCGCTTGAAATTATTGAGAGCGATGCGCTAAGTTTCCAATCGTCAGGTATTCATATCCCCGGCGATCGTGAAACAAATTTATGTTTAAAAGCCTATCAGCTGCTTAAGCAGGATTTTGATTTACCGCCGGTAAGCATTCATCTGCATAAGCACATCCCCATTGGTGCAGGCTTGGGCGGAGGGTCGGCTGATGCCGCTTTTATGATTAAATTGTTAAACCAGCAATTCGAGTTGGGTTTAACACCCGAAAATATGATGAATTATGCCCGCCAGTTGGGGGCCGACTGTGCTTTTTTTATCAACAATGAGCCGGTTTATGCTTTTGACAAAGGCGACCGTTTTGAGCCGGTTGAGCTTAACCTGTCTCGGTATTGCCTGGTACTGGTGATGCCCCCCGTGCACGTATCTACCGCCGAAGCTTACGGCGGAATTACACCCAAACCAGTGGAGGTATCTTTAAAAAACTTGATACAACAACCAATAAGCCATTGGAAAACGCACATCAAAAATGATTTTGAAGAGCATATTTTTAAAGCTTATCCCGTGATTGCTGGTGTTAAAAGTGCTTTGTACCAGGCCGGGGCCATATATGCTAGCATGAGCGGCAGCGGGGCATCGGTATTTGGTGTTTTCGAAAAGCAACCTGTTTTATCAGCCCTCGCGAAAAGTAACCAGGTTTTTTATAACGTATAATAAAGACGTAAGAGCCTTTTTTATTAGAACTGAATAAACGGCTCCTCCGTATCGTGGTATAACAAAACCTGCCATTGTTCGGCTTTAGCTTGCTGTTCCCATTGCCGGCGTAATTGCATGGCTTTCCGGCCATCATAATCTGTTTTGTAAGCAATATGATGGTAGAGATAATTTTTTTTGGGTAAATCATCAGCACCATAAAAAACAATCCGATTGCTGTCATGTAACCAAAATACCTGCATGTATGGTGTATGTCCGCCTACAACCTGATAGGTAATATTAGGTGTGATATTTCCGCTGTCAACAGTTAATAATTTCAAATTAGGCAACCTGCTAAGTTGTTGCAACAAACTGATATTATAAGATGGATTGTTTTGCTGCCCTAAAGCAAATGTTAGTTCTCTTTGCTGCAGATAAATATCAGCGTTGTTGAAATGAGTTTTAAATATTCCATTTTGAAAATATCCGAGACCGCCAACATGATCGTTATGCAAGTGCGACAAGAGTACCTTAGTTACTTCTTTCGCATTGATGCCGTGTTGGGCTAAAAGCGATTCGATTAAATAACCGTTGTCCACATTCGCCTCAAGGCCGGTGTCTAACAAGATGACTTCTGCGTCGGTTCTTACTAAAAACGGCCTAACCGATAGGCGCAGCATATGTTGATCCGGCAATATGTCATCATGGCTTGCCAGCTGATAGTGCTTTTGCTGATCCACGTGATAGATACCTTCATCTAACGGAGTAATTTTCATGATCTTTATTATGCTTAGGCTGCCTTAAGTATGGCCTTGTTGCTGCCACTGTTTTCTTTGGCCTGTTTTTGATAAAATACGTAAGCCGCTATGGTAATCATACCTAATATACCTTCTAATGCAACAACTTCGCGGGGTTTAAGATATTCTGCCAAAAAGCCAATCAGTAAACTGCCTATCGGAGTAATGCCCAAGTACGCCATTACGTAATAGCTGATAGTACGTGCGCGCATGGCAGGCGCAGCATGAGTTTGAATGTAAGTATTTATGGATGATGTTTGTGCCATCATACCTACACCGCTAATGACCATACCTACCAGCGCTAACGGTAAGTGGTTTGAAACAGCCAGGATTAAAACGCCTGCGCCAAATAATACACTTGCTACTATCGTAATTTGGGTAAGCTTGTTAATATTTTTAAGTCTGGCCAGATATACCGCACTAATTAGTGAGCCTAAACCTATGGCACTTTCAAAAAGGCTGAACGTGCCTGAGGTACCATTAAACAAATCTTTAGCAAAAACAGGCATTAGTGTAGTAAACGGAATTACAAAAAGGCTGCTGGCACTAAGCAATACAATAAGGCTTACAATCTGTTTTTCTGATATTACATACTCCAATCCTTCTTTCAGCTCATGCCAAATGTCTTTTTGTGATTTGGCCGAAGGATGGATATTTATCTTCATCAGGTATAAACAAATTAAAACAGGCACAAAGCTGAAAAAGTTACTGATGAAACAAAAGTCTTCGCCCAGCGTGCTTAAGATAATTCCGGCTATGGCAGGGCCCGCCACACGGGCCAGGTTGGTAATGGTGGAGTTAAGTGCTATGGCGTTGGGCAGGTCGGCTTTGTCATCAACCAGTTCCACCATCAATGATTGGCGGCAGGTAACATCAAAGGCATTAATAATACCTTGCAGAAGGCTAAGGGCTATGATGATGGAAATGTTATATACCTGAAAATAAATCAGTCCGGCTAACAAACCAGCCTGCAGCATAGCCAGTTTTTGCGTGTTTTTCATCACCTTAAACCGGTCGTGGCGGTCAATGTAACTGCCGGCATAAGGCGATAACAGGAGGGAAGGAATTAAGCTAACAAAGCTGACGATGCCAAGCAAAAGCGCCGAGCCGGTAAGGCGGTAAACTAACCAAACCACCGCTGTTTTTTGTATCCAGGTACCTAAAAGTGATATTGACTGACCATAAAAAAACAGTTTGAAATTTTTGTATTTGAAAGACCTAAATGCATCCATAATCTCGCTCCCGTATCTGCTAAGTATTTATTTAATTTTATTACGCAACAAATTTCGGCAGGAATGATTAATTTGTAAAACGTTATTTTTCTATAACATCAATCGATAAAACCGATAACAGATATGGAACTTAGGCAGCTCCGGTATTTCATTAAAGCTAAAGAATTATTAAACTTTACGGAAGCGGCTGCACTGCTGTTTATCAGCCAGAGTACACTCTCGCAACAAATTAAACAGTTGGAAGACGAATTAGGTACGCCTCTGTTTAACAGGGTAGGGAAGCATATTTACTTGACCGAGGCCGGTAACCTGTTTTATACCTATGCCCTGCAGTGTGTACAAAAAGCTAATGATGGTTATCAGGTGCTTAAAGATTTAAGCAACCTGGAAACCGGGGATTTAATGATAGGCACTACCTATGGGTTAAGGCATATTTTGTCGCCTGCTATACAGGCTTTTCATCATCAGCATCCGCAAATTACTATTCAGGTGATATTTGGTACCTCGACAGAACTAACGGACAGGCTGTCGAAATTTGAGCTCGACTTTGTGTTAACTTTTGAAGAAGTGACGCATAACCAGAATATGAAATATCAGCCGCTGTTTAGCTCGGAGCTAAGTCTGATTGCCTGCAAAGGTTCGCCGCTGGCCGAAAAAAAGACAGTTACCTTGCAAGATATTCAAAACTTGCCGCTGGCACTGCCGGCACGGGGGTTTAGTACGCGCAAGTTTGTTGATGAAGTGTTTGAAAAACATCATCTTAGTCCCCGAATTATCCTGGAAACCAACGACATTCCTACCCTGCTTGAATTGGTGGGCACTGGTTACTGGAATACCATTTTGGCGCAAACTACCGTGAGTAACCAAAAAAACCTGGTGTCCATTCCTATCCGCTCACTCAAAACTTTGCAGCAGGCCGCTATTGTGTCATTACACGATGTTTATGAAAAGCAGGCCGTGAAAGCATTTTTTGAGGTATTGCTGCATTTGGATTTAAATGAATTGCACTAAACATTCAGATAGACAGCAGAGCTATTCGTCAATAACCTGACGGTGTAAAAGCATAAAAAATCCGAGAAATTTTGCGGATATCGTATAAAGTTATGGTAATATTGAAACGCGATTCAGGCCGCAATGCTGATATATTGCAGCCCTTTTACAGCCAGATTTCAAATTACTTGTAATGTTAAAGAAGTTACTTACCATTCCTCCCTCTTTTAAAAACTTTGGTGACCAGTATTTTTCCTCTGAAAATTACTTTTTTTGTTCAGATCCTGCCTCGGGTAAAGTGGGGTCTGGCGGTGGTACCGCTAATCTGCTTTACGAAGCTTTTAAAAGTGAAAGTACCGAAGATAAAATAGATGATTGGTTTGAAAAAGAAAACCGGCTTATAATACATGCAGGCGGCCAGAGCCGCAGAGCCCCGGCTTACGCAGCTGTAGGGAAGGTGTTTACACCTATGCCCATTTTTAGATGGAAACGTGGGCAGCAGATTAACCAGGCGCTCATAGATATGCAGATACCTCTTTACGAAGAGATACTGAACAGCGCACCAAAGAGCCTGAACCACCTGGTTGCCAGCGGCGACGTACTGATACGAACTGAGGGAGCGTTACCCGAAATTCCGGAAGCTGATGTGGTTTGCTTTGGATTGTGGGAGCAACCTGAAAAGGCCTCCGCATTTGGTGTTTTTTTTGCCGATAAAAAGTCGCCTAAAGAACTGGCTTTCACGTTGCAAAAGCCAACGCCCGAGCGTTTGCAGGAATTACAGCCGGGTCATTTGTTTTATATCGACATCGGTATCTGGCTGTTTAGCCCAAAAGCCTTAAAATTGTTATTCGATCGTTGCGGTTGGGACGAGGCTACCCAAAGCTTTGCCGGCGGTGTGCCATCATTTTACGATATGTACACCACATTTGGGCAGGCATTAGGTAAACAGCCAACATTGGTAGACGAGGAAATTAACGCGCTTACCGTAGCCGTGGTGCCATTGCCTAAAGGCGAATTTTACCATTTTGGTACCAGTGCCGAATTGATCGAATCTACCAGTAAGCTGCAAAACTTGGTAAAAAACCAGGAAGAGATATGGCAAAACAAAATAAAGCCAACGCCCGAGCTGTTTACGCAAAATGCAATTACCCAGGTAGAGCTAACTAGCCAAAACAGTCAGCTGTGGATTGAAAATAGTTACGTTGGCAGGCAGTGGGAATTGAGCCAGAAACATATAATTACAGGTGCACCCGAAAATAACTGGAAACTAAATTTACCTGCACAAACCTGTCTGGATTTTATCCCGGTAGGCAAGGGCCAGCAGTGGGTGGTAAGGGTATACGACTTTTACAGTCCGCAATTGCCTAAGCGCGGCGTAAATGCCGGCCATCAGTTTGCGGCTGAGGATTGGTTTTACGAACCGGCTTACCAGGTGTTTGATCAAAGCGAACTCACGGAAGACAACATCCAATACCTCATTGATAATCCATTTAGCTATGTAGGCAGCCAGCGTACGCTCATTAGTGCGGCCGATCTGGCCAATGAGGTTAATCTGTTCAGGCAATATGCTCAGCGCAATGCCTACCTTAATCAAAATATGGTGGCGCTGGCCGATAACTGGAAACGTTCTGTATTTTACCAGCTCGATTTAAAGCATGCAGCAAGTATTTTTAAAAAGAACAACTTATCACTCCCTGCTGAATTACCGGCCGATGCCCCGTTATTGACCCGCTTGCACGACCAAATGTTCAGGGCCGAGGTTTTATCGGGTTCGAACGACGAGGCTAAAGAGGCACAGGCAAAAATACACGAGGGTAGGGCGTTTAGCTTATTAGGAGAAACCATTATAGAAACTGCTAAAGCTGACCTGGCCGAACCAGTGTTGGACGTCATGTCTGACCAGATTGTGTGGGGCCGTAGCCCGGTTAGGCTCGATTTGGCCGGAGGCTGGACCGATACGCCGCCTAACTGCCTCATTAATGGCGGTAAAGTGGTAAACCTGGCTGTTGAACTGAATGGGCAGCCACCATTACAGGTATTTATTAAACCTTGCGAAGAGTTTGTAATAACACTGCGCTCCATTGATTTAGGTGTAAAAGAAGATATTACAACTTTTGAGCAACTGAACGATTATAACACGGCCGTAGGTTCTGCTTTCAGTATACCTAAAGCGGCTTTGTGTTTGGCCGGATTTAATCCTGAGTTTTCGGCGGTGAAATACAATACGCTGGCCGAACAGTTAGAGGCATTTGGCTCGGGTATCGAGATATCCTTACTGGCTGCTATCCCTAAAGGTTCGGGCTTGGGCACCAGTTCCATTTTAGCCAGCACCGTTTTGGGTACATTAAGCGATTTCTGTAATTTAAAGTGGGATAAATATATGATTTGCTCGCGCACCTTAGTGCTTGAGCAAATGCTGACTACCGGCGGGGGGTGGCAAGATCAGTACGGCGGAGTTTTTGGCGGTATAAAACTGCTCGAAAGCAAGCCGGGCATCATCCAGGAACCGACGGTACGCTGGGCGCCCGACCACCTATTTGCTGATCCTACTGCTTCATCATCTATACTGCTTTATTATACAGGCATTACGCGCATGGCTAAAAATATCTTGGCCGAAATTGTAAAGGGTATGTTTTTAAATGGCAACCGTTACTTGCGCATCTTAGAAGAGATGAATCATCATGCCGAAAAAACATTCGAAGCATTTCAGTATGGTAATCTCAATAACATAGCACTGTCTATCGGCAAAAGCTGGATACTTAACCAACGTTTAGACAGTGGTACCAATACGCCAGAGACGCAGGCTATCATTGATCTGATTGCCGATCATATTATTAGCTGTAAACTTTTAGGTGCAGGTGGCGGTGGTTACATGCTTATTTTTGCTAAAGATGCCGAAGCAGCCGCACGCGTAAAAGCCACCCTGAATGCTAATCCCATCAATAAGCGGGCTCGTTTTGTAGATTGGGCAGTGTCGCCGGATGGTTTTAAAGTTTCCAGGAGTTAAATTCCAGGGTCTATTATAAAAAAGACCTTCCTGAATAAACAGGAAGGTCTTTTTTACTTGTGGCCATTTCTCAGTCAAATTCTACTCAATAATAAAACCGATAAGATTTCCGGGTAATAAATTACGCTGTTCTTGATGTTGAATGTCAAAGCCTGACATAGCGACCTAACAGCAAACGAAAAGGTAGTTGCTGTTTGATAAGATTGTGGTAATGCCTAAATATAAAAAGGCAGCATCTGCATTAATATTGCTGACACTGCCTTTTTTATTATTTACACCTGATATTGGTTACTCAAAATATTCTTTCATCCGTTCAAAAAAGCTTTTTTCGTTTTTGCCCGGATTGGGTTTAAAGTTAGGAGAATTTTGTAGTTTCTCCAGCAGGTCGCGCTCTTCTCGGCTCAGTGCTTTTGGTGTCCAAATGTTGATGTGAATCAGCTGGTCGCCACGGTGATAAGAGTTTACCTCTGGCACACCTTTACCTTTTAAGCGCAAAATACGTCCGCCCTGAGTACCGGCGTCAATTTTAATTTTGGCTTTACCATCAATAGTAGGCACTTCAACACTGGTACCCAAGGCTGCATCTACAAAGTTTACATGCAAATCGTAAATTACGTTGTTGCCGTCTCGCTTTAGCGTTTCGTGTGGTACCTCTTCAATTAAAATAATTAAATCGCCGGGTACACCACCACGTGGCGCCGCGTTACCTTTGCCGCCCATGCTTAATTGCATGCCTTCGCTTACACCGGCAGGTATATTAATGCTGATAGTTTCTTCACCTCTAACTACGCCGTCACCATGGCAAACATTACATTTTGAGGTGATGGTACTGCCTTCGCCATTACAGGTAGGGCAAGTACTGGTGGTTTGCATCTGGCCCAAAATGGTATTGGTCACCCGGCGCACGGCGCCCGAGCCGCCACAGGTTTTACAGGTTTGGAAAGATGATTTATCTTTAGCACCAGTACCATCACAGGTGTTACAAACTACCTGTTTATTTACTTTTATTTTCTTTTCAACACCGTTGGCTATTTCTTCAAGGGTTAAACGCACTTTGATACGCAGGTTGGTACCACGTGCTACCCGCCGGCCACCACCGCCTTGCTGCCTGCCGCCACCACCGCCGCCAAAAAAGCCTTCGAACGGACTGCCACCACCAAAAATGTCACCAAACTGGCTAAATATGTCTTCCATATTCATGCCGGCACCACCACCGTAACCACCGCCACTGGCCGACTGTGCATTGGCAGCATGGCCAAACTGGTCGTAACGCTGACGCTTGTCTGGCTTGCTTAAAACCTCATAAGCTTCGGCGGCCTCTTTAAATGATTCTTCAGCCGCTTTATCGCCCGGGTTTTTATCAGGGTGATATTTAATCGCCATTTTGCGGTATGCTTTTTTAATTTCATCCTCGCTGGCTCCTTTAGATACACCCAGTATATCGTAATAATCTCTCTTTGCCATGTCTGTTTATATCAGGGAGTAAATGGTTGAATAGGTACAATGAGAGATTAAGTCCTTAATCAATAGTTTACTATTCAAACTTCACTCGTGTTTTAATCAATAATATCAGTGCTCAACTAATGGTAACCGTCACTTAAGCAATTAAGCACCTACTACAACCTTGGCAAACCGAACCACTTTTTCGTTCAGGTAATAACCTTTTTCTAACTCGTCAACAACTTTGCCTTTAAGGTCGTCGGTTGGGGCCGGTATGTTAGTAATAGCCTCATGAATATCGGCATCAAAGGCAGTGCCCTTAGCTTCCATTTCTTTCAGGCCTTTTTGAGTCAGGATGTTTTTAAATTTAGATTGTACCAGCAACACGCCCTCTTTTACAGCATTAATGTCAGTAGCATTTTCCATGGCTTTCACGGCGCGCTCAAAATCGTCAATTACAGGCAGCATAGAAACAATGACTTCCTTGCCGGCAGTTTGCAACAGTTCTACACGCTCTTTGGTAGTACGGCGTTTGTAGTTGTCAAATTCAGCGTATAAACGCAGGTATTTATCATTAGCAAGCGCCAGGTCTTCTTTTAGTTTAACTTCGGCAGAAGGCTCTGCGGCAGCGTCGCTGTTATTTACATTAAGCTCGTCGGCCAAAGGGTTTTCAGCCAGTTCTTCGGGTTGGGTGTTTTCGGTATTCACGTTGTTTAAATCTTCAGTAGTAGGTTCGTCCTGCTTCTTATTTTTGTTAAACATGTCTTTAAAGTTCATGATAGTAGTGCAAGTCAAGTACCTTGCCATAGCTGCAAAGCAGTCAGGCTGTCAGTAAGTTTCAAGTAATTAAGTAGGCTTGTCGGTTGCCGTGCAGATATGACAGTGTTACGCTGGCAGTTTGATAGGCAGCAATCAGAAAGTAATGGCCAGCGCTATTACAGTTTTCTGATTACCGACTTATAAGTTTGAATATCTTAGTTAATCTGTACATCCTCTAACACCTTGCCCGACTCGCATTTAATAATACGGGATGGAAAAGTGCGAATGATATGATAATCGTGCGTGGCAATCAATACAGCAGTGCCCGACTGGCTGATTTGCTTTAACAACATCACAATTTCTTCAGAAGTATCAGGGTCGAGGTTACCGGTGGGTTCGTCGGCCAAAATAATTTCGGGGTCGTTTAGTAAAGCCCGTGCTATAACCACCCGCTGCTGCTCACCACCCGAAATTTCGTGAGGCATTTTTTTGATCTTAGAGCGTAGGCCTACTTTATCCAGCACATCGCGGATGCGTTCGGCAATTAGGGCTTTGTCTTTCCAGCCGGTGGCCTTCATTACAAACTGCAGGTTTTGCTCAATGGTGCGGTCGGTTAATAATTGAAAGTCCTGAAAAACAATACCCAGTTTACGACGAAGATAAGGCACGTCCCGACCAGCCAGTTTTTTCAAATCATAACCGCCTGCATGGCCATCGCCGGTAGCAATGCTGATATCACCGTATATTACCTTTAACAAGCTGCTTTTACCTGAACCGGTTTGGCCAATTAACCATACAAAATCGCCTTTATCAATGTGCAGGTTAACGTCTTGAAGTACCAGGTGTTTTTGCTGATAAATATCAACGTTTTGCAGTTTTATAACGGAGTTTCCAATCATTTGCTTCTACAGTTCAAGTTTCATGATCTCGCCAAAAGGCAGATCTTTGATCAAATTCATAATGTAATCGGCCCGGTCGCCAAGCCCTACCTTGTCCAGTGATTTTTCCGGACGGTCAACCCTGAAATAGGCCAACAGCGTAAACTTGTCATCACGCAGTTGCACGTAGTCGGGTATTTTGGCAACGCCTTTTACTTTGATGATATACATGCCTTTCAAAAATACGTAAAATTAAAGATTCAGCAAGAATTGCAGTGTATCTATTCCGTCGGCATAGTCCCACAAAGCAGGCTGCTGGCTTTGCCCAAAATTCACCACCTGGTTACCGGTTTGTATCGGAGCAGCACTTACTATGCACTGTATCTGGTCTTTCAACTCAGTCAGTGTTTGTTGGGCGGCAGTCAAATCGGTATATTCTTCGTAAAAAATTACAGCCAGGGGAGAGGCTAAGCGGCTATCTTCTTTAAGCAGCAAAAAGCCATTGTCAAAGTGTTTATCACGGTTTACGAGGTAAATGGCCTTGTTATAGTCGTAGTTGTTATGATATTTGTGATGCTGAGCAATAGTGTAGTGAGGCTCAATGGCCTCAAAAAACGGCACAAAATCATACCCTTGGGGTACCAGCATTTTAGATACGTTGCGGCAGCCCAAGCCGTAATAATCAAAAATATCTTTACCTAAGTTGTACAGCTGCTCTTTACTTTCCTGTCCGGTGAGCAACGCCACGCTGTTACGGTTTTTACGAATAATGTGTGGTACCTTGCTAAAGTAATACTCAAAATATCTGGAAGTATTGTTACTGCCGGTAGCAATGATGGCATCAAAACCTGCAAGGCGCTCTACAAACTGATAGCGCTCTTTAAAAGCAGGCTCAATACTGGTAAGCACCTGCAGCACGTATTTAATTAAGCGTGCATCTTGCGACGAGGCTTTAATTTGGGCGATGTTGCCGCTAACCAATACGCAAAGCACATCATGAAAGCCAACCAGCGGTAAATTGCCGGCTAGGATGAGGCCCACCTTTTTAGGCTCATGTTCGGTTAAGGTGTAAGCCGACAACCATTGCCCTAACTGAATTTCGTTAAGTGATAAGGCTGTAGCATTAATGGCCTGTTGCACGTTTTGAGGCGTGAACCATGGGTTTAAATGCTGTTCGGTAGCTGCTAACTCCTGCAACTGTACATCTGGCTCAGCCAACCTGCGGCCTAACTCGGTTAATATTTGGATTAAATATGATTTATTGAAAATTGACATATATACTGTACGGATGCGGAAACCCGCAACAGATTTTTTTGTTATATTTGCAAGCCTTTTTGCGGTAGGCAAAGGTAAACAGAATAATAAGATATTAGCGATAAAGATATATGGCAATTGTAATCACAGACGAATGTATAAACTGCGGAGCATGTGAGCCGGAATGCCCAAATAATGCAATTTATGATGCCGGCGCTGCATGGCGTTTTTCGGATGGTACTGAATTAAAGGGTGTTATTGATTTTGGCGATGGTAATACACTGAATGCTGACGAGTCTCAGGCTGCTATTTCGGACGACATTTATTACATCGTTCCGGACAAATGTACCGAATGTGTAGGTTTTCATGACGAGCCTCAGTGTGCTGCGGTTTGTCCGGTTGATTGTTGTGTAGACGACGAAAACGTTCGCGAAACTGAAGAAGAGCTGTTGGCTAAAAAGCAATGGCTGCATATGGAAGGTTAGTAGCCTATCTTAAAAATTTATAAGGGATGCCGTTGGTATCCTTTTTTTGTATAATGCAAGTTGTTTATAACTTAGCAGCATGGAATACGGTATCAGTAAAATCGCTATCATCCCGGTACGGGCCGAAGGCAGTGAGCGCAGCGAAATGGTGTCGCAGCTGTTGTTTGGCGAAACTTATGCCGTAACCGAACAGCAGGAAAAGTGGGTAAAAATTATTACATCATTTGATGCTTACGAGGGCTGGATAAGCCGTGTGCAGTTTACTGCGTTAAGTACCGATGATTACCAAAAACTGCAACAGGAAAAGCCTGTACTTACCACAAAAGCGCTAACCACGGTTACTAAACAAAAAGATGGCAGTACGCTATACCTCCCCGCTGGCTGTACATTGCCTTTTTTTGCTGATAACAGTTGCAAGATAAATAGTGATGTGTTTACTATCGCTGACCTTGATAAAACCAGCAGCGACCTGATGGTGACGGCAAAAAGTTACCTCAATTCACCATACTTGTGGGGTGGCCGTACGCATTTCGGCATTGACTGTTCGGGTTTTGCGCAAACGGTGTATAAACAGTATGGCATTAATTTGAAACGGGATGCCAGCCAGCAGGTAGAGCAAGGTAAGGTTGTCGATTTTTTACAAGGCGCAAAGGCGGGCGACCTGGCTTTTTTTGATAACGAGGAAGGGCGTATTGTTCATGTGGGAATTATGCTGAATAATGAGCAGATTATCCATGCCTCGGGACGGGTAAAAATTGATACTATTGACGATCAGGGCATATACTCAGAAGAATTCCGGAAGCATACGCATAAACTGCGCATCATCAAACGTATGGTTTAAAAGATAGTCAGGTTAGGAAAAATCTATATTCCAGGCGATGATGCGTTTATCGTCGCCGGTAGATAGTAACTGGTTGCCGTTCCAGGCCAGTTTGTTTACAGAAAGCATATGTCCAGGCATGCCCTTTTCGCGGCTAATGACTTTGTACAACTTAAAATCGTCTGCCCCCCAAATCTTGATGCTCTTATCCATACTGGCCGACGCAAAGTACGGTTGTGTGGGGTGGAACGAGAGATGATTAACGGCAAACATGTGCGCCGGGATACTTTGCACCAATTCACCTTGCGTAGCATTCCACACTTTTATTTGCGCATCCCGCCCGCCCGAGAGCAGGTATTTACCATCCGGCGAGTACTGCAGGGCAAACACGGCCATAGTATGGTCGTTCAAGGTATACAAACGTGTGTAGTCACTGAGTTGATAAACTTGGATAGTATTATCCCGACAGGCAAAGGCTACCTGATTAGTTTCAGAGGATATGGTGATGACCCGTACCGTGTCAGAAGATACCTGAATGGTGTGCAATAAATCCAAAGAATCCAGGCTCCAAACGCTCACCGTACCATCTTCCGACGCTACCAGTAATTCACTTTTATGCTTCACTGATTTGATATCGAAAATAGGCTTAACATGCTGACGCAACGTAGCTACAATTTTTTGCTGAATAAAATCAAACACCAGCACCTGCCCGTTCCGCATGCCAGCAAACATCAAAGGGTAGTCTTCGGGACAGTGTATTGCGTAAACAGATGCCGCAACCGGAAACATCACTTTTATAAAAGCTTGCTGGCCCAGACTCCACTCCACCAGGCCTTTATCATTACCGGCACTAAACAAAATGCCCGGCTTTTGAGATAGCTCCAGCGCAAATATCGGGTTACCATGCCCGGTCAGTTCAAATGCTTTTTCTACTTTCATAAGCTCCCCGGCCCCCTAAAGGGGGAGTTAAATTTTATGTCTCCAACCCGCTGAAATGGGGAGTTGGGCAATGTATAAATACTATTGATTTTGATAGATATTTTTTGTGCCGCCCGCTTATTCTGCTCCCCCTTTAGGGGGTTGGGGGGCTTGGGCTATGCCTTTTTTCCAGATTTTTAGCAATAGTTTCTAAATTGAGGCCCTTCTCGCGTAACAGCACCAGTAAATGGAAAACCAGGTCTGAGGCTTCGTTAATTAAGTCGGTTTCTGTTTCGGCCAGTGCGGCTATCACGGTTTCTACACCTTCTTCGCCTACCTTTTGGGCTATCTTGTTTAAGCCTTTGTTACGGAGTTTGTTGACGTACGACCCTTCTACCGGGTTTTGATACCGGTCGGCAATGATATTCTCCAACTTCAGGATAAAGTTTTGGTTGTAGGCCGTTTCAAAACAGCTGCGCGCACCAGTGTGGCAAGTCGGGCCATCAGGGCGCGATTTGATTAAAATAGTGTCGTTATCGCAATCAATATGCGTGCTTACTACATGCAAAAAGTTGTTGCTGGTTTCGCCTTTAGTCCATAAACGGTTTTTCGACCTGGAGTAAAACGTTACTACATTTTCCGCAATGGTTTTATCGTACGCCTCCTGGTTCATGTACCCTAACATCAACACTTCCAGTGTTTGGTTGTCCTGAACTACCACCGGTACTAAACCATCAGGTGATTTGCTAAAATCTATTTGCATTGTTTATTTTCAATTTTAAGTTTTGGTCAGGCTACAGCCGACCGGATACCTGTTATATCTGCACTAAGCCAAGCAGTGCAAAATTAACGCACTTCAATCTGACGTTCACGTAAAACGCTTTTCAAATCAGGGATTAATATTTCGCCGTAATGAAACACGGACGCTGCCAGCGCTGCATCTACATTAGTTTGCTCAAATACATCAACAAAATGTTGTTTGTTACCTGCACCGCCCGAGGCAATGACCGGGATATGTACCGCATCATTCACTACTTTAAGAAAGGTATTGTCAAAACCGGCCTTAGTACCATCATGGTCCATCGAGGTCAGCAGTATTTCGCCTGCTCCACGGCTTTCAGCTTCTAGAATCCAGTTTAAAGTTTCTTTTTCGGTAGGGATGCGTCCGCCGTTTAAATGTACAATGTTGGTATTGCCTATATGGCGAGTATCTACCGCCACAATTACAAATTGCACACCAAACGCTTTCGCCAATTCATCAATCAGTGCTGGGTTGCGCACCGCTGCCGAATTGATAGATATTTTATCGGCACCGGCATTCAGCAGCGCATCTGCATCTGCAATTTCATTAATGCCGCCGCCAATGGTAAATGGTATGTTAATCTGACGGGCCACAGCCTTCACCAGTTCAACGGTGGTTTTTCGTTTTTCGTGGGTAGCGGTGATGTCCAGAAACACCAGCTCGTCGGCACCTTGCTGCGAGTAATTCCAGGCCAGTTCCACCGGGTCGCCGGCATCGCGCAGGTCAACAAAGTTTACGCCTTTAACCGTACGCCCGTCTTTCACATCCAGGCAGGGAATGATGCGCTTGGCAAGACCCGAACCCAAGTCCCCCGACTCCCTAAAGGGGGAGTTTAATGCAGTTTTTATTTCTTTCAAAACGAATTCTATGCTACTAAAAACTTGATTATTCGTAAATCTTAAAACACTAAATCTTTCGCTCAATAAATAGTTTTCTCTGATAATATCATTTGCATTGATATCGGGTCTGTCATGTATGCTCCCATCCAATTCAACAACTAATTTATATTGATGACAATAAAAATCGGCAATGTAAATTCCTAACGGATGTTGCCTCCGAAACTTGACGCCTGACTGATTACCATTTACATATCTCCATAAAAGATTTTGGCTGTAGTCGGGTTATTGCGTAAATTATCAGCATTTCTATAAATTAAGTGACTCGCCCCAAGCGACATTGTGACTTTTTCATTTTAAACTATTGTTCCCCCTTTAGGGGGTTAGGGCGCTTAGGCGTTGGCTTGCGATTTATATCGATGTCAACGACTTCAAGTTCCAGTGTTTTACATCGTCAATGGTAATTCGGTTTTCGTAAATGGCTTTGCCAACTACGCAGCTTTCTACCTTAATTTTATTTAGCGCTTCAATATCTTTCATGGAGCTTACGCCGCCCGAAGCTATTAATTTGATGAAAGGGGAATGGTTTAACAACTTTTTATACAGCTCTACACCTGCACCGCCTAATTTGCCGTCTTTGTTAATGTCGGTACACAAAAAGCGGTAAAAGCCTAAGTGTAAACAACGATCAATGTAATCAATGAGCTTAATAGGCGAACTTTCCATCCAGCCCGAATATTTAATTACCTCATCAAGCACATCAATAGCTACCACAATACTTTCAGAGCATTTAGTGTTTCCGCACATGCTTTTGCTTAACTCGTCTAAAAAAGAAGGGTTAGTAATAGCTTGCGTGCCTACTATAACACGGGCTACACCGGCATCGGTTAGTTCTTTTACCTTGTCGATGCTGCGGATACCGCCACCGTATTGTATTTTCATATCTGTTTTTTTGATTACATCAAACAGATACTGCTGATTACTGAAATCGCCTTTGGCGCCGTTAAGGTCGATGATGTGGATAAGCTCCGTACCGATAGATTTGTAGCGTTCAATCATTTCCTCCAGGCTTACATCGTATTGCGTTACCTGTTGGTAATCACCTTCACGTAAGCGCACTACTTTTTTATCCAGAATATCAACCGCAGGAATAATATACATGCCCTATATTTTTGAAAAGTTTTTTAATAAAGTTTCGCCGTGCACTCCAGATTTTTCGGGATGGAATTGTACGCCGTAAAAATTGTTGTGCCAAATCGAAGCCGAATATTTAAGGCTGTAATTTGTTGAAGCTAAAGTATATAAATTATTATACTCTATGTAATAAGAGTGTACGTAATAAAAGTGTGAACCATCGGGTATATCCGCAAACAGCGGGTTTTCTTTTTCTTGGTAAACACGGTTCCAGCCAGTGTGCGGTACCTTGTAGTGTTCGCTATTGGCAAAGCGTAATGTTTTATTTGGAAATATGTTTAGTAAATCAGCATCGCCCTCTTCAGAGTAGGCAGTCATTAACTGCATGCCTACACAAATACCCAGGGTTGGTTTTTGTAGCGCTTTAATAGCCGGTACCAGGCCGGTGTGCTGCAGCTTTTGCATTGCAGCACCAGCATGCCCTACACCCGGAATGATATAACGGTCGTAATGCTTCAGGTCGTCTTCGGTATGTATCATGCCGTAAGCAATGCCCAAGCGGTCGAGCGCCGAAGTTAACGAGAATATATTGCCAGCCCCATAGCGCACAATGCCAATACCCCCTGGCCCCCCGAAGGGAAAGGATGAACTTTGCACTTCGCTATCCGGTTTTTCTGTAATTTCCATTTTAACTTTAGTTGTAATTATTGCCTCAATAACACTCCCACCCCAATTAAATTCTTTATATAAGTACTCCCCTTAAGGGGGTTGGGGGGATTGAGCTTGGGGGCTGGAGTTATAGTACCCCTTTCGTACTTGGCAATACCATGTTATTCACATCGCGCTTCACGGCCATTTTAATGGCTTTGGCAAAAGCTTTAAAAATGGCTTCTATTTTATGATGCTCATTGAAGCCTTTGGCCTTAATGTTTAGGTTGCATTTGGCGGCATCTGTAAACGACTTAAAAAAATGGTAGAACATTTCAGTCGGCATATCGCCCACCTTTTCGCGTTTAAAGTCAGCTTCCCACATCAGCCAGTTACGGCCGCCAAAGTCTATAGCAGCCTGGGCCAGGCAGTCGTCCATTGGCAAACAAAAGCCATAGCGTTCGATACCCCGCTTATTACCCAAGGCTACAGCCATAGCTTCACCTAAGGCAATGCCGGTATCTTCAATGGTATGGTGCTCATCTATATGCAAATCGCCCTTGGCAGTCACTTCTAAGTCAATACTGCCGTGGCGTGCAATCTGGTCCAGCATGTGGTCAAAAAAGTGCAGGCCTGTATTCACTTTAGCTTCGCCGGTACCATCCAGGTCAATCTTGATAAAAATGTCGGTTTCTTTGGTGGTGCGGCGGTGTTCAACTACACGTTTGCCCACTTTAAGGTACTCATATATCTTCTGCCAGTCTGTGGTTTTAACGGCCACGGTGGCGTTAATTGCCGAAATTTCATCAGCTGTAAATTCTTTAGCACCCATGCCCAAACCATCATTTAGCCAGATAGCTTTAGCGCCTAAGTTTTTAGCCAAAAGAACATCGTTCAGCCGGTCGCCAATCACGAAGGAGTTTTCCAAGTTATATTGTTCTGCATCAAAATAGGCGGTCAACATGCCGGTGCCGGGTTTCCGAGTTGGCGCATTATCAGCGGCAAAGGTGCGGTCAATATAAGTAGCTTTAAAATGCACACCCTCGTTGGCAAAGGTTTTCATGATGAGCTCATGTACCGGGAAAAAGTTTTCTTCAGGATGCACGGTGGTACCCAAACCATCCTGGTTGGTCACCATCACCAGTTCGTAATCCAGCTCGCGCGCAATGCGTGGTAGGTAAGTTAGTGCACCCGGATAAAAAGTTAACTTATTAAACGAGTCTATTTGTTCATCGGCGCACTCATTTATCAGCGTACCATCGCGGTCGATGAATAAAACTTTTTTGGCTGAGCTCATGCTTGGTATTCTTTTAGCGTGTTTAAAAGTGTTTTATTTTCTTCTGGTGTGCCTATAGTGAAGCGCAAGGCACCCTCGCAGAGCTCCACTTTAGAGCGGTCGCGTACAATGATGCCATGGCTTACTAAAAAGTTGTAAATACCTTTAGCATCGGTCGTTTTTACCAAAATAAAGTTAGCATCCGAGGGGTAAATTTCCAACACAAAGTCAAATGCCTTCAGGTTCAACACCAGCTGGTCGCGTTCAGAAAGGGTTTCTTTAATCCACTGGTTTACCTGCTCTACGTTTTGCAAAGCTTGTAAAGCCAGTTGCTGCGACGCCTCGTTAACGTTGTAAGGTGGCTTCACCTTATTCATCACCTCAATAATTTCTTCGCTGGCAAAGGCCATACCTACCCGCAAAGCTGCCAGGCCCCAGGCTTTGGATAGTGTTTGCAACACTACCAGGTTAGCGTATTCAGTAAGCTCCTGGATAAACGTTTTTTGACGGCTAAAGTTAATATAAGCTTCATCCACCACCACCAAGCCATTAAAGTTGGTTAGCAGTGTTTCGATGTCCTCGCGGTGAATAGAGTTACCGGTGGGGTTATTAGGCGAACAGATAAAGATAAGCTTGGTGTTTTTATCAATGGCTTCGGCAATACCCTCCATGTTAAGCTGGTACTCGTCGGTAAGGTTTACCTTTCGGGTTTCAACATCGTTGATATTGGCCGACACCTCATACATGCCGTAAGTGGGCGGTACCAGAATTACATTGTCTGTACCCGGATTACAAAAGCTGCGGAAAAGGATGTCAATAGCCTCGTCGCTGCCGTTGCCTAAGAAAATGTTACGCGGTGGAACACCCTTGATGTCGCTTAAACGCTTTTTTACGGCGTATTGCATAGGGTCGGGGTAACGGTTGTAGTTTTGCTCAAGCGGCGAACCGAATGCATTTTCGTTGGCATCCAGGTATACGCTGGCTTCGCCCTGAAACTCATCCCGTGCAGACGAGTAAGGCTTTAGGTTTTTTATATTTTCTCTGAGAATATTTTTGAGTTCAAACATCAGTAAAAGAATATTTTTTGCTTCGGATTGAAACGTCCTGAGCACCGATTAATACATGGACGGGTTTTAGCTGATAGTTATATTCTGGCTAAATGATCGGCTGTTCTTACACTAACCGCATTACGATGCGCATGCAAGCCTTCCAAGTCGGCCAAAATTTCTACATGCGGACCAATGTTTTGCAAGCCTTGCGGGGTAAGATGCTGAAACGTAATCTTTTTCACAAACGAATCGACCGATACACCCGAGTATGCCCTGGCGTAAGCACTGGTAGGCAGGGTATGGTTAGTACCCGAGGCATAGTCACCCACGCTTTCGGGAGTTTGGTTACCTAAAAATACAGAACCCGCATTGATAATGTCAGCAGTAATCTGCTGCCAGTTTTCGGTGGCCAGTATCAAATGCTCAGGCGCATAGTGGTTGCTAAAGTGAATGGCTTCGTTTAAATCACTTACCACAATTGCATAAGAGTTAGCAATGGCTTTTGCTGCTATTTCGGCACGCGGAAGAACCGGTAATTGTTTTTCCAGTTCTGCTATCGTGGCCTGAACAATATCGGCTGAGGTAGCGACTAACACGCTCTGGCTGTCGGCACCATGCTCGGCCTGTGCCAGTAAATCGGCAGCGATGTAGGCCGGATGGGCGGTTTCGTCGGCAATCACTAAAACTTCAGACGGGCCCGCTGGCATATCGATTGCCGTAATGGTTGTAGATTGTATGATGGTTTTAGCCTTGGTGACAAACTGGTTACCCGGACCAAAAATCTTATCCACCTTACTGATGCTCTCCGTACCGTAAGCCATAGCCGCAATGGCTTGTGCGCCGCCAACCAGGTAAATACGCTCGATATCTAACAACTGCGCCACATAAGCAATAAAGGCGTTTACCTTGCCGTTTTTTTGCGGAGGCGAGCAAACTACAATTTCGCGGCAACCGGCAATGCGCGCCGGGATGCCAAGCATCAAAAAGGTGCTGGGTAAAACGGCGGTACCGCCAGGAATATATAGGCCGGCTTTCTCGATAGGGCGTAGTTCGCGCCAGCAGGTTACGCCGGGCATGGTTTCTACTTTATCTTCGGCCTTAAGCTGCGACTGGTGGAATTTATAAATGTTTTGATAGGCTACTTCAAGGGCAGTTTTTTGCTCAGGCTGCAAAGCTTCGGCTATTTCTGCCAGTTCCTGCTTGTCTAAGTAAAGCTTATCAATGGTTACCTTATCAAAACGAAGGGCGTAATCAAATAACGCGCGGTCGCCGTGTTGCTGCACATCGGTAATAATGGTTTCTACTACCGTACGTATCTCGTTAGCCGGGTCAATGTTGCGTTGCACCAGCTTTTCAACTTCGGTTGAGTTTAGTTGTGCGTAATTATAAACGTTAAGCATCATGTGTAGCTTTAATGTGCCTGTTGTTACTGATTTAGTAACGGTGAACACATGGTTTACAATATAATTTTTTCGATAGGCATTACTACAATGCCTTGTGCGCCGGCCTGTTTAAGCTGGCTGATGCGGCTCCAGAAATCACGTTCGGGAATAACGGTATGTACCGCCACCCAGTCTGATTCGGCCAAAGGCACTACCGAGGGGCTTTTAACACCCGGCAGTAACCCAAGCACTTTTTCTAAGTTGCTGCGTTCAACGTTCAGTACTACGTACTTGGTCTCTTTAGCTCTTAATACCGATTGCACACGCTGAATCAATTCCTGAATTAGGTCCTCATTTTCAGAACCGGCCCGGCCAATCAGAACCGCTTCTGATGACATTACGTCGGCAAAGGGTTTCAAACCGTTGCTTTTTAAGGTTCCGCCGGTAGATACTAAATCGCAAATGGCATCGGCAAGGCCTAAACCTGGCGAAATTTCGACTGAACCTGATATGGTGCGTATGTCGGCCGTAATGCCTAATTGCTGTAAATGTTTTTTGAGAATGACAGGGTAGGTAGTAGCGATCGATTTGCCATTAAGGTCAGCAACATTCTGAATGTCCAAGTTATTAGGAATGGCAATTTTAAGCGAGCATTTGCCAAAACCTAATTTTTGCAGGTAGCTTACCTGTACTTCGGTTTCCTGTATCACGTTTTCGCCTACGATCCCCAGGTCGGCAATACCGTCCTGAACGTACTCGGGGATATCATCATCACGCAGAAATAAAATTTCGAGCGGGAAGTTGGATACCGGCGATATCAGTGAGCTTTTGTAATTTTCGAAATTTAGGCCGCAGTTTTTTAGCAGCTCTACAGATTTTTCATTGAGCCGTCCGGATTTTTGGATGGCTATTTTAAGTGTTTTCACAAATGGGAGGTATTAAACTATAAATAAAAACGGAGGTCGTTATTTCACGTAGAAACATACATTAATCATTATCGCCGCAGGGGCGATGGTGCATATGCAAATGATGTAATGTTTGACCGTTCATTTTATAGCTAACAGTTTGATGAGCTGCCGCAAATATATAGATAAAAAGAACATAGAATCAAGATTATAGCATTAAGATTATTGTAAATAAAGAATTTGCTTTATTTAAGCGTATCTCAATGCTATACTCTTGAACAGGCAATCTTGTTTTTTATTTAATGAGATGTAAAACATCGCTGATAGGCTGGTCGCTATTAATGAGTATACCAGTAACGCCTGCCGATTGGCCGGCTTCAACGTCGCGCTCGCGGTCGCCTATAAAGTAAGATTGCGCAGGGTCGATGTTGTGTTGTTCTATTCCTTTTAATAGTAAACCCGGTTTTGGTTTGCGGCAATCGCACTCACCGGTAAACAGCGGATGGTGCGGGCAATAATACATGTCGGTAAAAGTAACGCCATGCCCGGCGTAAACATCACGCAGGTGTTGGTGCATTTCGGCCAGTTGCTGTTCAGTATACCAGCCTTTGGCTAAGCCACCCTGGTTGGTAGCTACAATGAGGAGGTAGCCACGTTGTTGTAATTCTTTTAAAGCGCTAAAATTGTGCTCCAAAACTTTAAAATCTTCCAGGCGGCATACGTAGTCGCCAAGCTCTTTATTCAATACGCCGTCGCGGTCTAAGAAAACGGCTTTGTTTTTTGTCGTATTCATCATGTATAGGGGCAAAGGTAATGCAATCCCAGTCTCTTATTTAGTTTGATTATAAGCTAAACTAAATGTTAAAGTGCATTTGAAGTGGTTTTTTGTTGCATTTTTATTAAATACGTCATATGTTAGGCCTATAAAATTTGGCATATTCGTAAAAAAGCAATTTTTGTTTGGTAAAAATCGCAAAAACTGTAAATTCGTAATTAGCCCTAATTTATTAATAAAGTATTAACATGGATCAAATAGATAGTGACCAGCAAGGCCTTTACCGGTCTGAGTTTGAACATGACTCCTGCGGAACGGGATTTATCGCCAACATTAATGGCGCAAAATCTAACAAGATAGTGCACGATGCTCTGAGTATGCTCGAAAATATGGAGCATAGAGGAGCCTGCGGATGTGACCCGGAGTCGGGTGATGGCGCGGGTATACTCATACAATTGCCGCACGAGTTTTTGATGGAAGAATGCTCGGATATTGAGGTTAGCCTGCCACAACCCGGCGAGTACGGTGTAGGTATGATTTTCTTCCCGAAAGACTCTACCTTAAAGAAAGCTTGCCGCAATATTATTACCGCTGCTGTTGAAAAACTTGGTATTCCTCTTTTGGGTTTCCGCAAGCTGCCCGTAAACTCTTCGGTAATTGGGGAAACTGCACGCAGTGCCGAGCCCGATGTGGAGCAGGTATTTGTGCTGCGTCCATCATCTATTACCAACATTGAAGATTTTGAACGCAGGTTATATGTACTGCGCCGCTATATTAATAAAACCGTTAACGAAACGGTTGCCGGAGCCGGTGAGTTTTTTTACTTCACTTCATTCTCTTGCAAAACCATCATCTACAAAGGGCAGGTAACGACGTTCCAGTTACGTCAGTATTTTACAGACCTGACTGATCCGCGTGTGGCATCTGGCTTTGCCATGATTCACTCGCGTTTCTCTACCAATACATTCCCATCGTGGAAACTGGCACAACCTTTCAGGCTGATTGCCCACAACGGAGAGATTAATACCTTGACCGGTAACCTTAACTGGTTCTTTTCGAGTGTAAAATCATTGGCCTCGGCTTACTTTACCCGCGAGGAGATGGAGATGTTACTACCGGTGATTGATAATAACCAGTCTGACTCTGCTTGCCTGGATAACATTATCGAGATATTGCAGCACTCCGGCCGATCATTGCCGCACGTAATGATGATGCTAATTCCGGAGGCATGGGATGGTAATGAGCAAATGGATCCGTTTAAAAAGGCATTCTATGAGTATCATGCTACCATTATGCAGCCATGGGATGGTCCGGCTGCTATCTGTTTCACTGATGGTAAACTGGTTGGTGCGCTGTTAGACCGTAATGGCTTGCGTCCGCTTCGTTACACCGTAACTACCGACGGCCGTGTTATTGCCGCTTCAGAAACCGGTGTCTTAAATATTGATGAGTCTACCGTTTTAAGCAAAGGCCGGTTACAGCCGGGCAAAATGTTGCTGATTGATACGGTGAACAATAAAATCATCACTGATGAAGAAATAAAAAAAGAACTGGCCGAAAAACAGCCTTATGGCCGTTGGCTTGAAAATTATAAGATCAGGCTCGAAGATTTGCCAGAGCCGAGGGTAACCTTCTCGAGCCTTTCGCCCGAGTCGGTTTTTAAATATCAGCAGGTATTTGGCTATACTCGCGAGGATGTTGACGGTATCATTAAACCGATGGCCATTGATGCCAAAGAACCTATAGGTTCGATGGGTACTGATGTGCCATTGGCTATCTTGTCTGACAAGCCTCAACATTTATCAAGCTACTTTAAACAGTTTTTTGCGCAGGTAACCAACCCACCAATCGACCCTATCCGCGAGCGTTTAGTGATGAGTTTGGCTACCTTCATTGGTAACAATGGTAATTTGCTTGATGAAGACAAGATGCATTGCCATTGCGTAACGTTAAAGCATCCCATATTGCGCAACCACCAGTTAGAGAAACTGCGTAGTATTGACACCGGCTTGTTCCACGCTAAAACGCTGCAAACTTACTTTAAAGCTGATGGTCAGCCAGGCTCGCTACAAAAAGGTATTGAGCGCTTATGCCGTTATGCCGAAGATGCCGTTGATGACGGTTTTGAAGTATTAATTCTGTCAGACCGTGCTATTGATTCTGAGCATGCAGCGATACCATCATTGCTGGCAGTATCTGCCGTTCATCATTACCTGGTTAAAAAAGGCCGTCGTGGTGCAGTAGGTTTAGTGGTTGAGGCCGGAGACGTTTGGGAAGTGCACCATTTTGCCTGTTTACTGGCTTTCGGCGCTACTGCTATTAATCCTTACCTGGCGCTATCAACCATCGAAACGCTAAAAAATAATGGCGGTATAGTAAGTGACTCCGATATTAAAACGTTGTCTAAGAACTATGTAAAGTCGGTTAATGATGGCTTGTTAAAGATATTCTCAAAAATGGGTATATCAACCTTACAGTCATATCACGGTTCGCAGCAGTTCGAAATTTTAGGATTAAATAAGGAGGTAGTTGACCGATATTTTGCCGGTGCTGTAACCCGTATTGGCGGTTTAGGACTGGACGAAATTGCCCGCGAGGCCTTAAGCAAGCATAAGTTTGGCTTCACTACTTCTAAAAGTGAAGTGAAGCTGTTACCTGAGGGGGGCATTTACCAGTGGAAACGCCGTGGCGAAGCCCACTTGTTTAACCCGCAAACGGTACACTTGCTGCAGCATGCTACCAGTACCAACAATTTTGATGTATATAAAACATATGCCCGTTTGGTAAACGAGCAAACCGAAAAGCACTATACCATTCGTGGTTTATTAGACTTTACTCATCATCGCGAGGCAATCTCTATTGAAGAGGTTGAACCTATCGAAAGCATCATGAAGCGTTTTGCTACGGGTGCGATGTCGTTCGGTTCTATCTCGCATGAGGCACATAGTACGCTGGCCATTGCCATGAACCGGATTGGCGGTAAAAGCAATACTGGCGAGGGCGGCGAAGACGAGATGCGCTATGAACGTATGGCCAACGGTGATTCCATGCGTTCGGCTATTAAGCAGATTGCTTCCGCCCGTTTTGGGGTAACTTCTAATTACCTGACTAATGCCGATGAGTTACAAATTAAAATGGCTCAGGGTGCTAAACCAGGTGAGGGCGGACAACTTCCAGGCCATAAGGTAGACGCGTGGATTGCTAAAACCCGTCACTCAACGCCTGGCGTAGGCTTAATTTCTCCGCCGCCTCACCACGATATTTATTCGATTGAGGATTTAGCCCAGCTGATTTTCGACTTGAAAAATGCCAACCGTGCGGCCCGTATCAACGTTAAATTGGTATCGAAAGCCGGCGTCGGTACTATTGCCGCGGGTGTAGCCAAAGCACACGCTGATGTGATATTGGTTGCCGGATATGATGGTGGTACAGGTGCATCGCCAATTAGCTCTATTAAACATGCAGGTTTACCATGGGAGTTAGGCCTGGCCGAAGCTCACCAGACCCTGGTGCGCAGCAAATTGCGTACCCGCGTAGTGCTGCAAGCCGACGGGCAAATGAAAACCGGCCGCGATTTGGTGATTGCCGCCTTGTTAGGTGCCGAGGAGTGGGGTGTTGCAACCGCGGCCCTTGTTGCCAGCGGTTGTATTATGATGCGTAAATGTCACTTAAATACCTGTCCGGTAGGTGTGGCCACGCAAGACCCTGACCTGCGCCGTTTGTTTAGCGGTAAGCCGGAGCATGTGGTTAACTTGTTCCGTTTCCTGGCCGAAGATATGCGCGAGATTATGGCCGAGTTAGGCTTCCGTAACATTAACGAAATGGTGGGCCGCGTGCAGTTTTTACGTGTTAAGGATAACATCCAGAGCTGGAAAGCTAAGAAAGTTGACCTATCGGGTATTCTTCATCCGGTTACTAACGCCAAAGGCAATACGTTGTACAATAGCCAGGCGCAGGATCACGGGATGGATAACGTCATCGACTGGAAGTTGCTCGAAGCCGCACAACCAGCACTGGAAGATAAAACACCGGTTTTTGCTTCTTTCGAACTTAAAAATACTGACCGTACTGTAGGTACTTTGTTATCAAACGAAATCTCTAAAAAATACGGCTCGGCCGGATTGCCCGAAAATACGATCAACTTCAAATTTACCGGTTCTGCCGGGCAAAGCTTTGGCGCTTTTGCGGCTAAAGGTATAGCCTTCGAACTCGAAGGTGAAGCTAACGACTACGTAGGTAAGGGTCTATCAGGTGCTCAGCTGGCTATCTATCCGAAAGCGGATGCGGGTTATGTACCCGAAGATAATATCATCATTGGTAACGTAGCTGTTTATGGTGCTACCTCTGGCGAGTTGTTTGTACGCGGTATGGCCGGCGAGCGTTTTGCCGTTCGCAACTCGGGCGCTACCGTTGTAGTTGAAGGCGTGGGCGACCATGGTTGTGAGTACATGACCGGTGGCCGTGCGCTGATATTGGGTAAAACAGGTCGCAACTTTGCCGCTGGCATGAGCGGTGGTTTGGCCTGGGTATACAACCCGGATAACGGCTTTGCTGCCAACTGTAATACCGAAATGGTTGATTTGGATCCGTTAAGCCAGCAGGATGAAGAGCAAATTATAGCCTTGCTGAAAAAGCATGTGCATTTAACTAACAGTAAACTGGCTCAGCAGTTATTGGCCAACTGGCAGATAGCGGCAACGCATTTTGTAAAAGTATTCCCGCGCGAATACAAAAGAGTGTTACAACAGCAGGAGTATCAAACATCAGCTAATTAAAAACATGGGAAAGCCTACAGGATTTCAAGAATATAACCGGGAGCTGCCGGCTAAAACAGCCCCTCAGGACAGGGTTAAGAACTATAATGAGTTTGTTGGCTTGTACAGCGACGAAAAGCTGAACCAGCAATCGGCCCGTTGCATGAATTGCGGTATCCCGTTTTGCCATTCGGGTTGCCCGCTGGGTAACGTTATTCCGGAATTTAATGATGCCGTTTACCGCAAGAGTTGGGAGGAAGCTTACGAGATTTTATCAACCACCAATAACTTCCCCGAGTTTACCGGCCGTATTTGCCCGGCACCGTGTGAGTCGGCCTGCGTATTAGGTATCAACAAACCTGCCGTGGCCATCGAGGAGATTGAGAAGCACATTATCGAGATTGCTTATGCCAAAAACCTAGTAAAGCCGGTTGCTCCTTTTATCAAAACCGGTAAAAAGGTAGCCGTAGTAGGGTCAGGCCCTGCCGGCATGGCTGCTGCCGCACAATTAAGTAAAGCCGGCCATAGCGTTACCGTTTACGAGCGTGATGATCGTCCGGGAGGTTTACTGCGTTACGGTATCCCTGATTTTAAATTAGAAAAATGGGTTATCGACCGTCGCGTAAAAGTGATGGAAGAAGATGGCGTAGTGTTTAAATGCAATACCGAGATAGGTAAAGACCTAAGTATTGATGAGTTAACCCGCAACAACGATGCTGTTGTACTGGCCGGTGGTTCAACCATTCCGCGCAACTTGCCCGTACCGGGCCGCGAGCTTAAAGGCATCCATTTTGCTATGGACTTTTTGAAGCAACAAAACAAGCGGGTAAGCAACACCGGTTTTGATGCCGAAGATATACTGGTGACTGATAAGGATGTTGTGGTAATTGGTGGTGGTGATACCGGTTCTGACTGCGTTGGTACTTCTAACCGTCAGGGCGCAAAATCTGTCCGCCAGTTTGAGGTAATGGTGCAGCCACCGCAGCAGCGTACTGCAAGTATGCCATGGCCAAGCTACCCAATGGTGTTAAAAGTAACCTCCTCGCACGAGGAAGGTTGCGAGCGCCACTGGGGTGTTAATACTAAAGAGTTTTTGGGCGACGAAAACGGCAATCTGCGCGCCTTAAAAGTAACCGATGTAAGCTGGGAAACTGATGTAATGGGGCGCCCCGTGAAATTTAGCGAGGTAAAAGGGTCGGAGCGTGAATTGCCTTGCCAGGCAGTATTTTTAGCAATGGGCTTTTTACACCCGCAACACACCGGTATGATTGAGCAGGCCGGTGTTGAGCTGGATGAACGTAAAAACGTAAAAGCTGCCGAAGGTGCCTACCGTACTAACGTAAGTAAAGTATTTGCCTGCGGCGATATGCGTCGTGGTCAGTCTTTAGTTGTATGGGCCATATCCGAAGGCCGAGAAGCAGCCCGTAAAGTAGATGAATTTTTAATGGGCCACACTATGCTCGAAAGCAAAGATGTAGTTAGCGAACTGGCTTATTAATAAGGCTATCAGATTGATGAGCGGTGTCTGTTTAATTACTAGACACCGCTTTGTTATTTTATTACGTCGCCGTAGGTAGATGGATTTCGGCCAGCATACAACGGGCGCTACCACCGCCAAGTGTTTCAATAGTGTTCAAATCAGCCGATACAATCTCTGTATACTGGTATAATTGGTCAATCTGCAAAGCAGTTAATGATTGATGCGCACTATTTGACATCACCAGTAAGCTCTTTCCGTCACCACTACGCACCTCAAGCATGTTACCTGCAAATTGGTTCATTTGCTCCAGCGTAATTGGCACAATCTCTTTTCCGGCATCCATCAGCGATTTAACTACGGTTTGCTTCTCGCTTTCATTGTTAATGCTATTCAGGCAAACTACGGCAAATTGTTTACCTACGCACATCATCACGTTAGTATGATAAATGGCCTGCTGACCAGCATCAGTTGCGGTAAAGGTAACCGGGGTATAATTTAAATGTTTGCAAAAAGCGTCGAGTACATCTTTGTCGGTGCGCGGAGACAAACACGCATAAGCAATGCGATTTTCCCGGTCGAGCACCATGCTGCCGGTGCCTTCTAAAAACTTATTCTCCATTTCAAACCGGCTTAAATCGATAATGTGCTTTACTGTAAACTGTTCTTCCAGTTTCCTGACAATGTCTTCACGCCGTTCCAGTCGGCGGTTTTCGGCTTGCATGGGGTAAAGTAATACATCGCCATTTTCATGAAAGGATATCCAGTTGTTGGGAAATATGGCATCCGGTTTATGCGGCTCGATAGTGTCGTTAATCACGTGTACATCAATGCCCTTGCTTTTAAGCAAGCTGGCAAAGGCGTCAAATTCTTTCAGTGCTGTTTGCGCAGCCTCGGGTATAGTTGCCTTACTTTGCTGAAAGGCGTTACTTTCGGCAGTTTGATCATTAAACCCAAAGTTGGCTGGTCTGATCATTAATATTTTGGAAGTCGTCTGACTCATGATTAAACGGGTTTAAATTTAATAAACGCTTAGCTGATGTTATCCCTCACCAGTGGTAAACTCATGCAATGGAAACCACCCCGCGCACGCGATAATTCTGACGATGGCATCAGGATTAAGGTATCTTCCATGGTATGAGCGTCTAATCCGCCGTTTTCAAACTGTTGGAGTAAATCTGCCACTTTCACTACCGAAAACCCGGACTGCTTAAAGGCTTCGACCGTTTTATCATTACGGTCATAACCCAACACCACGCCTTCTTTAAGCGCCAGCAGGTTACAGGAGTCGGTCCACTGCTCGCGGGCATCAAACGGAAAATTGTTACCGCCCGAGTAGATGAACTGTGTGGGTTCGGTGCTTCCCAAATCGTTCATGCTGATATCATTAAGCAATTCTTCTATGCAGTTAAATGATATGGGTTGTTCATGCCCGTTGATAAATTGTACAATCTCGGTTTTATCCTTCGGGCGCTTGTCGCCAAACCAACTCAACGGGTCAGAGGCAGAAACCGACATGTCGGCTTTGCCCAGCGATCCTAAAATAACCCAAACATTGCGTTTCACCTGCGTAAAAACGGTATCAATGTGCATGTAATCGCGCTTGTGCGGTATTTTAAGTACAGTTACTTTTTCTACCACTTTATTTTCAAACAGAAGCTTAATAGCTTCATGGGCGCCACCTAACGAGGTGCGCTCGCTGCAGCCGATAATAACGTGGTTTTTACTTACCATCATCACGTCGCCGCCCTCAAGGGTCGTTTTTTCGTCCTGCTCTGTGCCCGGCCTCAAAAAGTGTTGCACCGGGTCGGTAATTTCTAAAATGTGCTCGCGCGAACCGGCAAACAACGGGTGATTAAATAGAATATACCTTGCCAGCAAAGTTTCGCGCGAACGCGCTTTTTTAGCCGGTTTATTAATCAGTATGTGGTTATTAATAGTAATACCAATATCCCGCGAAAAAATGAGATTAGGTATAGGGGAAAAAATTAGGTTGTCTTTATACAACGATCCGGAGATAAATATTTTAGCCAGTTCGACCGGGTCGGTCTTATACAACTGCTGTTGTAAGCGGTAATTACAGCTCTCAATAGCACATACCGAGGCCGTTAGCTTTTCGCGAATCACGTCGTCCTGTAAAATCTCAGCCAGTAAAGTTTGTATTTCAATTACTTTGTCAGACGCATAAAAGTCTTTATGATCGGGTTTATAAAAGTTGCGCTGATTTTCGGAGGCATCAATTTGCTGTAGATGTCCTTTAATTTTGTTGGGATCGAGAAAATAGAGCAACAGCTTGATATAGTAGTCGTACTCATTTCTGCGCATAGTATCTAAATGTACAATGTCCTCAAAAAGCCAGTCCTGCGCTTTTGACGGGACTACTTTACCCAATCCGCTATCTGGACTATGAATTAATAGGGCACGCAAAGTGCCAATCTCTGAACTTACATTTAAGTTTAACTGATTAGCCGGTGAAGTCATAAAATTATAGAAGTAACCAAAGGTATTCATTTCTTAATCAAAATGATTATTGGCGGTTGGTTAAGTAGATTTAACTAATTTTGCCCCTATGGATTTTATTATCGACGCAACCCTGCAAGCCGTAGCGCAACTATATCAAACCCAAATAACTGCACAGGATGTAAACCTGCAACAAACCCGCAAGGAGTTTGATGGTCAGGTAACTATCGTTACTTTTCCGTTTACCCGCTTCTCTAAAAAATCGCCCGAGCAAACTGGTAACGAGATTGGAGCTTATCTTGAAGCTAACGTACCTGAAATTGCTGGATTTAATACTGTAAAAGGTTTCTTAAATATATCTATTGCCGATAACTACTGGCTAAAGGTTTATCAAAACACGGTAGCTCAACCTGGCTTTGGCGTAGCGCCTAAAAATGGTAAAAAGGTGATGGTTGAGTATTCGTCGCCTAACACCAACAAACCATTGCATTTGGGCCATGTGCGTAACAACTTGCTGGGTTATGCAGTAGCCGGCATTTTAGATGCTGCGGGTTATGAGGTGATAAAAACCAACCTGGTGAACGACCGAGGCATTCACATCTGTAAATCTATGCTGGCCTGGCAATTGTTTGGTAACGGCGAAACGCCCGAATCGGCTCAAATGAAAGGCGACCATTTGGTTGGTAAGTATTATGTAATATTCGACAAAGAGTACAAAAAGGAAGTTGAAGCACGCTTAGCGCAGGGTATGACCGAAGAAGAAGCCAAAAAGCATGCTCCGCTGATGAAGCAAGCACAACAAATGCTGCAAAAGTGGGAAGCCGGCGATGAGCAGGTAATTGAGCTCTGGAAAACCATGAACACCTGGGTGTATGACGGTTTTGCCAAAACCTATAAAAAGCTGGGTGTCAATTTTGACAAGTTTTATTACGAATCGAATACCTATTTATTAGGTAAAGATATTATTGAAGAAGGACTGGAAAAAGGCGTGTTCTTTAAAAAAGATGATGGGTCGGTGTGGATTGACCTGACCGCCGATGGCCTGGACCAAAAACTGGTACTGCGCGGTGACGGTACATCAGTATACATTACCCAGGATTTGGGCACGGCTCAATTAAAGTATAACGACTTTGGCATGGATGAGTCGATTTACGTGGTAGGCAATGAGCAGGATTACCACTTTAAGGTGCTCTTTTTGATTTTACAGAAGTTAGGTAAAAACTGGGCGCAGGGTTTATACCATTTATCATACGGTATGGTAGACCTACCGTCGGGCAAAATGAAATCGCGCGAGGGTACCGTAGTGGATGCCGACGACCTGATGGATAGCATGGTTGAAACTGCAGAAGAGTACTTTGACAAACAGGAGAAAAAGCTTGATTTAACAGAAGAAGAGAAACAAGTACTTTTCCCGGTGATTGGTTTAGGTGCCCTCAAGTACTTTTTGCTAAAAGTAGATGCTAAGAAACGCTTGTTGTTTGACCCCAACGAGTCAATAGAACTGCAAGGTCATACCGGACCGTTTATTCAATACACCCATGCCCGTATTAAATCAGTACTGAGCAGGGGAGGAGAGCATCAACTTGCTCAGTTACCCGCTGAACTGGACGCCGTAGAGCGTGATTTAATTATTGTGCTTAGCCAGTATCCTGAAGCTATAGCAGCGGCCGCTAAAGAGTTTAACCCGGCCACGGTGGCTAACTATACCTATGAGGTTGCCAAAGCCTACAATAAATTTTATCACGAAAAATCGATACTGCAAGCCGAAACAGAAGATTTGAAGAGCTTCAGGCTGCAATTGTCAAAGTCTACAGCACAAATCATCGCACAATCCATGCAGTTGTTGGGAATTCAGGTGCCCGAAAGGATGTAAAACATATAATTTTCACTTAAAGTAAGCCGGATTAAATGTTGAAGTGACGTTTAATTCGGCTTTTTTGTATAGTCACAACTACAATGTTCATTTGTAAAGCCTAAATTTTGATAAATGAGGCGAAGGACTAGGAATTAGCAAACAAATTTAACAGATAATAAGAAATACATTAAAATGATAAAAAACTATCGATTTATCTCTTGTTTGTTACGAATTATTCATAATTTTCGCCTTCGAAACTATTTTATTAACTCAAATCAATTAACAAATGAAGAAAATTTTACTAATTCTTCTTGCTTTAAGTATTGGTGTTTCTAATTACACCTACGCGCAAAGCAGAAAAATTACGGGAACGGTAACCAGCGCCGATGATGGCAGTCCGTTACCTGGTGTATCAGTAAAAGTAAATGGTACAAATGGAGGAACGCAAACTAATGCTCAAGGTGATTTCAGCATCACTGTACCTAATAATGCTTCTCTAACCTTCACCTACATTGGTTACACAACTAAAACTGCAGAGGTTGGTACAGCAAATACGTTGAACGTTAAACTGTCGTCAGACAGCAAAGCTCTAACCGAAGTAGTAGTTACAGGTTATGGTCAAATTCAACAAAAAAGAGAGATTGGTGGAGCAATTTCAACCGTAAGTGGAAAAGATTTTGCTAATCAGCCAATAGCTTCAGTACAATCAGCTTTACAAGGGCGTGCTGCTGGTGTAGTTGTTACCGCTAATAGTGGTATACCAGGCGGCGCTATCAATGTTAGGATACGTGGTGTTGGTTCCTTTACAGGTAGCACACAGCCGTTATACATCGTTGACGGTGTGCAGTTAAGCGGTGATACTTTTACAGGGTTTACCCAAGGCAATACATTAGCGGGTATCAACACTAATGACATTGAATCTATTGACATTATTAAAGATGCGGCTTCTACATCACTATATGGTTCACAAGGTGCCAATGGTGTAGTTATTATCACAACTAAAAAAGGTAAAGCCGGAAAAACTAAAATAGGGTTCAATTATTACCAAGGTCGTTCTTCAAGCATTAAGAAATATGATGTCTTAAACACACAAGATTTTTATAATGTTAGAAGAGAGTCTTACCTCAACGCAGGTAGCACAGCTGCTGCGGCCAGGACAAGCGCTTTAGCTGAAATTAATTTGCCGGCAAGCGCTACTGATGCTGATATCGCTGCTGCGCAAAGTACAAACTGGCAGGATGCGGCTTTTCATACTGGACGAGTATCAAATTACGATTTCAATATGAATGGTGGGAATGAAAAAACAACCTTTTTCGTTTCTGCGGCTTACAGCACAATATCGGCTATTGTAACTAAAGCTGACTTTCAACGAGGAACATTTAAAGTCAATTTAGATCATAAAGCAAATGATAAGCTTTCTTTTAACACCAGCTTGAATTTAAGCACGTTTAATCAGAAAGCTCCATTTGCAGTTAACGGTTCATTTTTAGGAAGCCCGGCTTTTGCTGCAAGTACTATATTGCCTTCAAATCCAATATATAATGCAGACGGAAGTTATTTCGGCTTACCTGGCTCAGGTCAGAGCTTTACCGGTGTATTAAACCAAAACATAGTTGCGGTAAACGATTACAATCAGGGTAATCAGCGTACTAACCAGCTAATTGGATCGTTTAGTGCTAATTATAATATCTTGCCTTCACTCCAGTTCAAATCTTTCTACTCGTTAGATTATAGGATGGCTTTAGGTAAGAATTACCGTGATCCACGTACAAACGATGGTTATGCAATAAGAGGAAGTTCTGAAAGCTTTAGTGACATAAGAACAAATATCATTACTGACCAAACTTTGAATTTTAACAAAACTATCAACTCCGATCATAAAATTTCTGCGTTATTAGGGTTCGAATACCGTAAGCAAATCTCGACTCAGATCGATGAATACGGAACTGGTTTCCCAACCAATCAATTCCGAAATTTAAGTGCAGCTGCAAATCCGGTATCTGTATTTGATAGTTTTTCTGGATTTAAGAGCTTGAGCTATTTTGGTAAAGCTTCTTATTCTTATAAAGGCAAATATAGTTTAAGTGGAACTGCTCGTTATCAAGGTTCGTCGAAATTTGGTACTAACAACCAATTTGGGTGGTTTGGTGGCGTTGCGGGTGCTTGGAGTATATCTGAAGAGTCATTCTTAAAAGAAGTAAGTTGGGTTAACAGTTTAAAATTACGTGCAAGCGTAGGCTCTGCAGGTAACGATCAACCATTAGGAAATTTTGATAACAGGAGTTTGTTTGGTGGTGGTTATTTATATAATGGCTCACCCGGCATTGCACCTACAACCCTGGCTAATATTGATTTAAAATGGGAAAGAGGCACGACCTATGACGTAGGTTTAGATTTCTCTTTATTCAAAGATAGAGTTTCTGGTAGTTTTGGTTATTATGTTAGAAACAGTACAAATTTACTATTAGCTCAGCCGGTTAGTTCAACATCAGGTTTTACCAGTATAACTACAAACGTTGGTTCAATTAGAAACTCTGGTCCTGAAATAGAACTTACAACAATAAATATTGCGTCGAGTGGCTTTAGGTGGACAACTAACTTTAACTTTACTTACACTAAAAACGAGATAACCAAGCTGTACGGCGGTTTCAGCTCTTTACCATCTGATCCATCAGTTGCTGTTGGACAACCAAGGGGAGCAGTTTATACCTATCAATCGGCCGGTATAAACCCGGCTACAGGTAGAGCTTTTTGGTATGACGCGAATAACAACGTAGTATATTCGCCGGCACTTTCCGATCGTAGATTTGTTGGAAATTCGTTGATTCCAAAGTTTACTGGTGGTTTTAACAACACCTTTAGCTTTAAAGGCTTTGATTTATCTGCGTTGTTTACGTATCAGTATGGCCAAATTGCGACTGATGCGCAATACAATTTTATTCTTGAAGGTTCAAGGAGGTTAATAAATACAACCTATGAAGTGTACGATAGAAGATGGACTACACCAGGACAAATAACTGATGTACCTAGACCTAACACAGCTACTGAACCTAATAGCATAAGCGCAAACAATGGTACTCGTTTGTACTACAAAACTGACTACATACGCATGAGAGAGGGTCAATTTGGATATACTTTCCCAAGTAAAGTGTTGTCAAAAATTAAAGTTAATAATTTAAGAATCTACGCGCAGGCGACTAATCTAATTACTATTACTAAGTTTCCAGGCTACGATCCTGAATATTATGACACTACTAATAATAATGCTGGGGCTATCCCGACTTCGAAAAACTTTACTGTAGGTGTTCAACTTGGCTTATAATTAAACAAATGAATAACAAATATATTTCATACTTTAAAATAGCTACTCTCTCTGTCGCTATTTCTTTATCAGCCTGCAAAAAGACTTTGCAGATTGATCCGCAAGATTCAATTTCTGCAGATCAGGCGTTAACAAGTAAAGATGGTATCGATGCTACTATCGTATCTATATATAGTTCACTAAAAGCAGAGGTTTTTTACGGCAACCGCTTGGTGATGCTTGGCGACGCTTTATCTGATAATGCTCGTTCAACGAATCATAGTGGTCGTTACGTTAGTGAAGCTGCTAACGCAAGATTAGCATCTTACTCACACTGGTCGGCGGCTTATGTTAACTTAAATAGAATTAATCTCGTACTTGAAGCGCTTCCAAATGCATCCTCGTTATCAGCTGCTCAGAAAGACGCTTATACTGGCGAGCTGAAATTTTTGAGAGCTCTTTATCATTTTGACTTGGTTAAGACTTATGCTTACATTCCGGGAGCTCTTGTTGAATCACAAAACAGAGGCGGTATACCTTTAGCTTTAAAGGCAATATCATCTTCTTCTGATGCTTTACAATTACAGTCAGCAAGAAATTCAATTGCTGAAGTTTATACAGCAATCTATGCAGACTTAGATGAAGCTGTTAGCAAGCTAAGCAATATTACATCTTCTACTGTTGTAAGAGCTAATAAACAGGCTGCGCAGGCACTCTATTCAAGGGTTGCATTGTATAACAAAGATTATCCCAAAGCCATATCTAACGCGTCTAGCGTATTAGAAGTAAGAGCTAACACACTGTTAAATGCCAATAATTATATTGCTGGATGGAGCCAAGCTGTAAATCCTGAGTCAGTATTTGAAATTGCATTTTTGGCAGCCAATGAAACTTTAGGTGTTAATCTGGCATTACAAACAAATTTAACCACACTGAGCGCTAGGGCAACTAACAAATCAAGGGATAGTACAGATAAATATAAAGCTGGATTGCCATTAAAGCCAGGATCTGGGTTTGGTGACTTGGTGCCGACGTCAGATCTTTTAACGGCCTTAGGTATAACCGTTGCAAATAATGGTGCAGCAGCTACAAGTTTAGGCGCAGCGGCTACTACTATAACTAACCGTAGTGCTGATGTTCGGAATTTGTTATATGAAGTTGGCTCATCGAGTAGAACACCTATTTATGTTGAGTGTACTAAATATCTCGGTAAAAGTGGTTTTGCTAACGTTGATAACGTACCTGTTATTCGTGTCTCTGAAATGTATTTGAACCGCGCAGAAGCCTATGCAAATGCAAGTCAAGAATCGTTAGCTCTCGCTGATGTAAATACTATTCGTGTTGCCAGAGGTTTGCCTGCAGTTACAGGTCTTACAGGAAGTGCTTTAATCAATGAGATACTCTTACAAAGGAGATTAGAATTTGCCTTTGAAGGTCAACGGTTCCTGGACTTAAAAAGACTCGGACGTGACATACTTAAACCTGTTACAAACACAACAATTGCATTTACTGACATTGTGATTTTGCCTCAAATCCCAGTAACCGACGTCAATGCAAGCGGGGGCAAACTATTACAGAACTTTGGATACTAATTAACATCATGAAAAAAATAAGACTATATATAATTGGAATCATCGCTGTTGCTATTTCATCATGCATGAAAGATGACAGAGTTACCTTCACCGACACCGTGTTCGAGTGGGACGCTGGAATAAACGCTAGAGCTGCTGGTGTAGATTATCCTATCCTTACCAGAGTGCCCGCGTATAACAAAGTAGTAACTAACGCTGACCCATTAATAACCAGAACATCTGGCACAATAAAATTTAGAATTAACTTAGTTGGGCCTCAACGTTCAACTCCTACTACAGTAACATATCAGGCTTTACAGTTAACACCTAACACGGCTACTCCACTCATTCAACCTGCTGTTGCCGGTACTCATTACACCATAACAGGATCTTGTGTTGTTCCGGCTAATTCCAGTTTTGGAGAGGCTGAAGTAGCTATACTAAATCCTGGTGTGTCATCAACAATATCGAGAGACATAGTGTTGGAGATACTATCAACATCTGACGTAAAGCCGAGTGAGAACTATAAAAGGCTAGGCATTAGAATTGCCGAAAATTAATTTTGAAATAGAAATAAATCGACTTAACTTCAAGAGAAGCCTTTTGGCTTCTCTTTTTTTTTAATTTTAAATTAGTATGAAGAAGACACTGTTTTATCTTACGATCCTTTCGTTAGTTTTCTGCCTTTTGCTCACAGGCAGAGCATCAGCTCAGTTTCTAAGTGATAATTTGACAGGCAGGCCGATAACAGCTAATGCTTATTCTGAAATTAGTGGGTCTCCCTACCTAAATGATACTTGGAGTGTTGGTATGGTGAAGTTGGCCAACGGTGACACTTATAAAAACAATTTATATTTAAAATATAATTTATTAGATGATGAAGTTTATTTCAAGGGAAAAAATGATGAAACATTAGCTTTTGTAGATCCTGTTAAAGAGTTTACCATTGGTGATGGGTCAAAACATTACAGAGCTGGTTATGAAGGTATTAATGGATTCAAGACAAAAGCTTTTTTTCAGGTAATAGCCGATGGTGCAGTAAAGCTTCTGAAAAAAACATCAGTTGTAATTACAGAAATCAAACAGTATTCGGCAGCCTCCAATAAGTTTTTTGAGCGATCAGACTTGTACATTATTTACAGGAATAATAAAGGGCAAATAGTAAAAAAAGATAAAAAGTCTATATTGAGTGTATTGGGCGATAAGCAAAACGAATTGGAGAGCTATTTGAAATCAAATAATATCAATTTTAAGTCTGACGCCGATTTAGGTAAATTGATTACTTACTACAACTCGTTGTAACGCATACAATCCTCAACTGAGGCTTTGTTTAATGCAGCAAGCTGTGGTATATAAATGTTTTTAGCAGAGGTCGATCTTAAAATCGCCCGTTCCGAATATTCGTCTCTTTCCCCATTAAAAATCAAGGCTCTGACCTTGATTTTTTTTTGTTTTAGTAATTCCAGTGATAGCAAAGTGTGGTTAATGCTGCCCAGATAATGCTTAACTACCAAAACAACCTCCGCGTTAAATTTTTCAATTAGGTCCACCACAAAATGCTGGTTGTTTAGCGGCACCATTAATCCTCCGGCTCCTTCAATCAAAAGTTGATTATCGGTGTCAGGTAATTGAATTTGATTGAGGTCGATGCTTACGCCATCTAAATCTGCCGATTTATGCGGCGAGTAGGGTTGGGTAAGCCTGTAAGCTTCGGGATGAAAGCGGGTAACCGGGTTAGAGATTAACCGTTTTACCTTCATGGTATCGCTGTTATCTAAATCACCCGACTGGATGGGTTTCCAATAGTCGGCTTTAAGTTTTTCAACCAAAATGGCGGACACCACAGTTTTGCCTACATCGGTGCCGATACCGGTTACAAATAGAGGTGCTTTATCGGGCATGTAAATATTCTTTAATTAGGTTAGTTAACTGGATAATTTCTTCGTCGGTGTTATAAGTATGCAGGCATATCCGCAAACGTTCGCTTCCCACGGCTACCGTAGGGCTTAATATAGGGCGTACATCAAACCCCTGTTGTTGCAAGGTTTGGGCTGCCTTCTTCGTTGCATCGTTGCTGCCAATAATAACGGTTTGAATAGCACTTTTACTATCAGTAACCCGTGATGAAAAGTTTATTGAACGACGGTAAAGTTCGATTTTTTGGTGCAGTTCTGTAATTATAGAGGTTGAATTTGCCAAGAAGGCATATCCCATTTTTATGACAGACAACTGATGTAAAGGGGCTGCCGTAGTGTAAATAAAAGATCGTGCAAAATTGACTAAGTAACTTCGCAACTCGGTCGATCCCAAAACCACGGCACCATGGGCACCTAACGCTTTGCCAAAAGTCATTACCCTGGCAAATACCTCATGGCATAAATTAAGCTGGTTGACGAGCCCTTTACCAAAAACACCAAGCGCATGTGCCTCATCAACAATCAAAGCAGCTTTATATTGCTTGCACAGTTGGCTAATAGCTTGCAGAGGTGCCTGGTCACCATCCATCGAATACACACTTTCCACAATCACGTAAATAAGGCCTTTGGCAGCCTTTAATTTTTGCTCCAGGCTATCTGTATCATTATGCTTAAATGTGAAACGTGCGGCGTTACTGAGCCTGATGCCGTCAATAATTGAGGCATGAGCCAACTCGTCATGAATAACAGTATCATGGCGTTGCGGCAACGATGATAGTAAACCAATATTAGCATCATAACCTGAATTGAATAGCAGACCTGATTCGGCCTTGTGGTAGTCTGCAATCAGTTGTTCCAAGCTTTCAGCATATTCTGTATTTCCGGAAATTAAACGCGAGCCTGTAGATCCATTAATGGAACTGTATTTCGAAATTTCCTCCTGAATAAGTTTTGCCAATAGCCCGGAGCGGGCAAAGCCCAGGTAGTCATTCGAGCAAAAGTCTACTAGGCTGTTTTCGGGCTTAAGCCAGCGGTAATTACCGGCTTGTTGCCGGCTTTGTAACTTGAGCTGTATAAAGTTGTGATGCGTCAAAAAAGAAAATTTCTGCTAAAATAAAAAAAGCGGCTGTCTGCCGCTTTTCTTAAAAATTATTTTTGAGATGGAGGAGTTCCTCCGCCGTTACCGCCCTGGCCACCGCCCATACGGTTTCTCATTTCTGCCATCATTTTATCGTATGCGGCAGCTTGCTCGGTAGTAAGCAAAGCCTTAACTTTAGCAGTGGTAGCTTCACGCATAGGGCGCATAGCCTGCATCATGGCTTGTCTGTCGCCATTAGCAGCAGTTCTAACGCTATCCATTTGTTTGGCCTGTACCTGATAAATTGCTGTAACTTTAGCAGTTTGTGCATCATCCAGTTTTAACTGAGTTTGCAAGTTTTTTGCTTGCTCTTCCGGGCTTCTCTGCATTCTTCCTTGGGCAAAGCTTACTGCACTGATTCCTAATACAAAGCAGCACATCATTAAAATCTTTTTCATCATTTAAAGTTTGTTTAGTTTTTGATAAAGATATTAGCTACAGGTTTAGTCGCAACCTTGTAACTTAATTGTTGCTTTGTAATTTAGATATAGATTTTTGCATTTCTGCTATCATACTGGTTAAATTTTCCATGCTTGGCTCAGGCGTAGGCATCGGCAACTGGGTTGACAAATAAGCTTTGGCTTTCCATATTTCCAAAATGTCGTCGGCGCCAACGTCATAAGGTTCGTAGGCCGGGTTGTCCGACATCAGCTTTAACTTTTTGTTATCACGGTATTTGTTACCAATACGCTTATAAACCACGCCTTCATTTTTAGATAATACAACGTAGGTGTCGCCGGGTTTAACGTCGTTCCAGTTCTCTACATACTCACCTATAATAACAGTGCCTGATACTAATGGCAACATCGAGTCGCCTTTAATTTCAAAAGCACGGAATGTACCCTGCTTAAACATAGGCAGATA
This sequence comes from Mucilaginibacter sp. CSA2-8R, assembly GCF_038806765.1. Lineage (NCBI taxonomy): Bacteria > Pseudomonadati > Bacteroidota > Sphingobacteriia > Sphingobacteriales > Sphingobacteriaceae > Mucilaginibacter > Mucilaginibacter sp. CSA2-8R. The sequence goes on from NZ_CP152389.1 coordinate 1,738,722, forward strand.
AAACTTAGGTAACTGAGCCACATACTCCGGATCAGCGTATCCATTTAAGTAACCTGCACTGGCTTTAACCGGTACCATTTCAATGTTTTCATTATCCTCTTTATCTACAGATATACTAAGGATACGCAGGTTAGCCGGGTTACCTTTAGGCTTGGGTGCCCATTTCTCATTAATGGTTTCGTTAATGAAATCATCAACACTAATATCAAAGTATGTTGCTAATTTTTTTAGCAAATCGTATTTTGGATCAGCCCGGTCTTCTTCGTAAGCGCCTACTAAAGAGCGCTTTATGCCTATTTCGTCGGCAAATTGCTGCTGTGTTAGTCCCTTTTTTTTGCGAAGGAATTTAATATTTGATGAAATTGTTGACATAAAATTTGGATTTACTAAATTTGTTAGTAAATTTATGCTCATAAAATTAGTAACAAATTTTTAACCAGCAAAATTTATTATCAGATGAAGCACTATATTTATATCATTACCGACAGAAACCGTACAAATTTGCATGTTGGCTTATGTACAGATCTGATTAAAACTATGCAGTTTTATAGCGAAATGCCTACTTTATTTTATGATAAGGCACAACAGTTAAGCCGGTTGGTATATTTTGAAGAAATTAACAATGAAGAGCAAGCCATGGAGCGCTTCAAATTTATGAGCAGCTTTACCCGTGCGCAGAAAGAAAAAATGATCAGGTCTGTAAATGCAGATTGGATAGACCTGACCATCGGATTAACAGCAGAGCACAAAATGCGCATTCGCCCGTATTTCAGACCATCATTGGCCACTTCAAAGCGGTCGCTTACTTTTTAACAAATTTGAGCGCACCGGAGTTCATACAAAAGCGTTTGCCGCCACGATCTTCCGGACCGTCATCAAAGACGTGGCCTAAGTGCAAGCCGGTGCTTCGTTCAATTACTTCGGTACGGCTCATACCATAACTGATGTCTTGTATTACAGCAACTTTGCTGTTGCTAACAGGTTTGGTAAAGCTTGGCCAGCCGGTACCGCTGTCAAATTTATCATCCGACGAAAACAGTACTTCGCCGGTTGCAGCGCTTACGTAAACACCTTTTTCGTGGTTGTTCCAGTAAGCGTTATGATAGGGTGGTTCGGTGCCCTTTTCAACCATAATATGATATTGGTTGGCATTCAGTTCTTTTTTCCACTCGGCAGCAGGCTTGCTTTTTTCGCCTTTAACCTGTGCGTTTTGGCCATTGCTATTCTCACATCCTAAAAGTGCCGATAAGGCTACGGCAAACAACATTACTAAGCTTTTCATATAACAGATATACGCATTTTAAACATATGCGGTTTTGATAGTATGCTTACAACGCCTTGTTTTTGGGTATTAAAGGTTGGGTAACCAAATGCATTAAACCGTTACTTTGTTCTATATCAAATTTGCTTACCACACTTTGTCCTCCGGTTTCATCATATAAAATTATATTACGGTTGCTATCTATCTTTGCAGTTAACTTACTTCCCGACAATGTGAGCAGTTGGGCCTCGCCTTTACCGTCTTTAATCATTTTGGTAAGTTCTTTAGCATTGAAATGGCCTGGCACCACATGATAGCTTAGTAGATTGATGAGTTCATATTTGTGTGCCGGTTTAAGCAACGTATCCAGCCGCATACCCAGTTTCTGAGTAATTGCCGTATCTGCTGGCGCAAACATAGTAAGCGGACCCCTGCTTTTTAATGTTCCAACCATACTGGCTGCTCTAATCATGTCAAGCAATTTTGCATGGTCGGTGGAGGCCGTCAGGTTTTCAAAAAAATCTTTGGCTGTATTCATAGCGGTACCATTTACTATCGTAGTCTTACCTTTATCAATTTGCGATCGTACGGAATCTTGAAATGACGAGCCACGCGGAGGGGTAACTTGCGCTATAGCACAGTTTATACTTACCAAAAACATCAGGTATATAAATACAACTTTCTTCATAACTATTAAATATAACCCTTAAAGTTTAGCCATGTTTTATATCAGCAAAAAAGCGGCTCGGTTGCCGCTTTTTTGCTGATATATTTTGCTTACCATCCCGGAGTGAAATTCAAACCGAACACTGGTTTTTTAACATCGGTGCGGTTAAATGGTATAGCGTAGTAAGGTTCTAAAATTAGAGCGCCGAATAAATTTACCCTAAGTGATATACCCGCACTTAATGCCGGTACGCGCTGGTTGTTGTTATAGGTAGCTACCAAGACAGGTTTACCCTGGTCGTCAAGTACCGGTTTGCCGGTATTGTCTACTTGCTGTTGGTAACCTAACAAGTCCGGGCTTTTTTGAAACTTAATTTGATTGCCACGGTTCCATGCCAGGCCGGCATCAAAAAACAAGTTTAACTCTGTAAATAAAAATTTGGATTTAATAGCCGATAATTTTTCGGGACCGGTAAATGGTAAGCGAACCTCAAAGTTGGCTACGGCCACGCGAGAGCCCGAAAGTTGGCTGATGGTGAAGCCGTTGGATGATGCGGAGGTATTGTTACCATAGAAAGTCTGGCTTTCGTAACCGCGTATTAAAAAGGGGTAACCTATATAATAAGGATACAAGCCGGTATCTTCACCAAAACGCCCGAAAGCATTAAACCTTGCCGCTAAAGTAACCGGTTTTATGCGTGCGTATTTCCGTATGTCAATGGTTGGCGAAAAGAAACGATAGGAGCCGAAATCATACTCTGCCTGTAACCGGTACCTGAATCCACTCAGCGGAGAGGCAATCCCAAAGAATGAATTGTCTCCAATTAGCGCGGCACTCACTTGCATTAAACTAATGGCGCGTAATGTTCCAACATTATTATAAGGATCGGAATTATAGTCATCATTAGAAATGCGACGACGTTTAAAATCCAGGAATTGGTAGTTGGAGTCGTAAATACTGCTATACCGTGTAACCATGTAAGAGTTACGCGAAAAGCCGCCGCCAAATTCGGCCCGGGTTACCTTTGAGAAAGGGTAGGAGGTAAAGGCCGACAACTGGTCCTGAAAAATACGGATGATGTCATACCTTTCTTCTATAGCGTTTTCTGTAATTGTTTTGCCGTTGGCATCATAGCTGTAAGTGGTGGGTACTACATTGTAGGTAGCTAACTGGTAAGGGATATGCGATAAGCCACCACCAAAATTCCAGCGACCTTTTTGCTGAATATAAAACACTTGACCTGCGAAATCATAAATCTCGCCGTTAACCGATGCACCTGCATAAATCTGGTTTCGGCCTAAAATATCGCTGAAAACGCCTTGTATACCGCTTGACAAACCGGCACCATAACTGCCTGCACCAATACCAACACCTACACCCACACCGCTGCTGGCCAGATAGTCCAGTTTAAATTGCGGCCGGTAAGCAATGTTCTGTATCGAATCTGCCGGGATGCGCTGGTACGACAGGAAGTTGTTGAGGTTAGAATTTATCAAATCTACACCTACGGCCTTTGGTGGAGGCAGCAAAGCCGCGTCAAAATTAGTAGCGGTGCTGCTTACCACCTGTGGTTTAAACTCAGATGCCTTAGCGTTGTAAAGTGCATACTTTTGAGACCGGTAATAAGAGTAAATGATATCATCGTGTGCCGAAACGCTCAGAGCCGGCGAAAACTCGGTAATGCCCGATATGCCGGTAAACAACTCAGTCATCTGTTCAACAGCGCCGGTGCTTTTGTTGTAGCGGTACAGGTTGCGGAAACCGTCGCGGTTAGATAAAAAGTAAATCTGCGAGCCGTCGGCCGAGTACTGCGGGTTCATGTTATTGGCACCATCAAAAACTTTAATGTCGGTTACCTTGCCCGTGGCCAAATCAAGCTCGGCTAAATTAAAGGTAATGGTTTGTGCCGTCGTAGCGTCATAAGTGGTACGGTCGCTGGTAAAAACAATATGCTTACCATCACGCGAAAAGCTGGGCTGATAATCGGAGTATTTATCGTTGGTAAGCTGCGTAACCTGTTTGGTAGTAAAGTTGTAAAGGTATAAATCGCTGTTACCGTTTGACAGGCCCTGAAAAGCGATCTGATTGCCATCGGGCGACCAGGTTAAGTTACCAAATTGTTCGGCGTTGCCCATAGCAATATTGCTGATGACCCTGCCACTGGGTATAGATACAACCAGCATACGGTTGCGGCCGCCACTAAAAATACTGAAGGCAAATTTCTTGCTATCCGGAGACCAGGCACCGGCCGACTCGATAAAGTTAAATTCGTCGATGTGCGTGTTTGATGTTTTACTGGTGAGCCGCCTGATGATTTTACCCGTTTGGGCATCAGCCAGGAAAAGGTCAATCGAGAACAAGTCTTTTTCGGACAAGAAGGAAATGTACTTACCATCGGGGCTTACTGCCGGAGCCACGTTCATCTCGCCCGAATTTTTGTTGTCAATAATGCGGTGCCCCGGCGGAATTTGCGAGGTGTCTTTTAAATAAGGTTTATAAGTATTGATGATAGAGTTTTTCCAGAGATTGGAAAGTGTTTTGTCATCATAACCAAAAGTGCGGCGTATACCATACTCTAAACCGTAACGTGCCGTATTTTTAAAGAAGGGTACAATAATCGTATCGCCATAAGTAGAGCCTAAGTACGACCAAAAAGCCTCGCCATAACGGTAAGGGAAATATTTGCTGCTCTCGGTAAGGTCGCGGATGGTAGGAATGTCTTTATTCAGATAAGCATCGCGCATCCACATGGCCGTGTAGGCATCGCGTTTACCTAACGATAAGTATTCGGCCATACCTTCAATCATCCATAAGGGGAGATTGTTAATGTTGCCCAAACCCGAAGAATCGCTTCCTAACAGCATATGGTATTGAAAGGCATGCACCAACTCGTGCCCTAATACGTGGCGGGTAGTTTGGTTAGTTTCCATTACCGGCATTACCACCCGGTTTTTTAAACCTTCTGTAACACCGCCGGTACCTACACTAATTTCGCCATCAATAGCCGTGGTTTGCTGAAAATCCGGATGGTCGGCATATAGTATGACTGGGTTAGGCCGCCTAAATGTGTCACGAAAAACCTGCTGATGCAATGTATACCATAACTCGCTCTCCTGCGCAAAACGCTTAAGCAGGCTATCGTTTTTCATGTAATAGTAAATCTCAAAGTGAGGCGTTTTATAAACTTTAAACTTGAGGTTTTTGTACCGCACCTTATTTTGGCCAAAATACTGAGCCTGCGCGGTGTTATTGATGAAACAAGCACTGATGAGAATGGCCAGCAGAATAAAAAGTAATTGGGCTTTACTTTTTATAAAGTAAAATTTACTCATATAAGTGATTATAGGTGTTTATTTTAAATGTATTAAATTACCGGTGTAACGTGATGGCCTCTACTTAATTATTGTTGCCCGTCGTGTCCGGTGGTGCTACCACGGCGCCGCTGCTATCGGCAGCCGGAGCAGTTAGGCTGTCGGCTACGGCACCCGTGTCAACACGGATACGCGGCGACTCGCACATGTACGGTTTGGTAATTTTAACCCAAGGCTTAGGGAACGGTCCATAAGTGTAGCCCGAATTAGGATCAGCATATACCTTTTCCATAAATGCACCAAATATAGGTAAGGCTGTATGTGAGCCCTCGCCGGTGGCCGAGGTAGTGAAATGCACACTGCGGTCATCTGCGCCCACCCAGATGCCTGTAATCAGGTCTTTGGTAATGCCCATGTACCAGCCATCAACATAGTCTGACGAGGTGCCGGTTTTACCGCCAATCTGGTTGTTGCCTTTTTTCCATAAAATAGGATATTCCCACAAAGCTTGCGAGGTACCGCCCGGTTCTTCCATACCCCCTCTAAACATGTAAAGCATCAGCCAGGCTGTTTCTTCGCTAATTACCTGGGTCGATTTTAAATCAAAGTTGGCCAGTACGCTGCCGCTGTGGTCGGTTATACGAGTTACCAGTAACGGGTCAATGCGCTGTCCTTTATTTAAAAAGGTACTGTATGCCCGTACCATTTCGTAAACCGATACATCATTTGAACCTAAGGATACTGATGGTACTGCTTTTAGCGGACTCTCGATGCCGCACTTATGGGCATATTCAACCACCTTGTCCCAACCTACCGCTTCGGTAACCTGGGCAGTAATAGAGTTAACAGATTTACCCATAGCCCAACGCAATGACATTTCGCGATAAGAGAAATTGAAATCGGCGTTGTTAGGCGACCATACTTCTTTTTTTCCGTCTTCGTCATAACTGATTGATACCGGTTTATCGGTAAACTTATCGCAAGGCGAGTAGCCATTGTCAATGGCAGTTAAGTAAGCAAACGGTTTAAATGTTGACCCGGCCTGGCGTTTAGCCTGGTTTACGTGATCGTAATTAAAATATTTATGATTAATGCCACCTACCCAAACCTTAATTTTTCCGGTAACCGGTTCAATGGTCATCATCCCCGTATTCAATATTTTAGCATAATACTTAATCGAGTCGATACTCGAAAAGGTGGTATCCTGCTCGCCGTTCCACGTAAATACTTTCATGTGTTTCGGCTTATTAAAGTATTCCTGTATCTGAGCAGTATCGCCTTTGTACCTCTTCTCAAGCATGCTGTAAATAGGCAAGCGCTGCTCGGCTTTCAGTACAAAATCTACAATCTCTTTCCCTTTCGAATCGCGCCATGGGTTTTTGCCACGCCAAAGGTTATTAAAGCGTTTTTGCAGCATTTTCATCTTGTCGGTAACGGCTTCTTCTGCATACTGCTGCAGTTTCGAATCAATGGTAGTATATATTTTTAAGCCGTCTTCGTATAAATCGTAATCATTGGCTTTTAACCATTTGTCCAGCCACTTTTCAACGGCACGGCGCAGGTACGAATCGCCTTGGCCTTCTTCTTCAATGTGGCTTAAATTAAGCGTTAACGGTTGGTTCACATTGTAATCATAGTCAGCTTTTTTTAGGTAGCCATATTTTTCCATCTGGCTTAGCACAACATTGCGGCGCTCTACCGATTTTTCGGGATTACGTATTGGGTTGTATGTTGATGTTGCCTTTAGCATACCAATCAGGGTAGCTGCTTCGGCCGGTGTAACTGCATCAGGGTTTTTGTTAAAATATTTTTGGGTAGCTGTTTTAATGCCGAACGAATTGTTGCCGAAAGGCACCGTATTAAAATACATGGTCAGTATTTGCTGCTTATTGTATACATGCTCAATTTTAAAGGCGGTTAGCCACTCTTTAAATTTGTAAGCAATAGTACGTACCACCGGAATATGCCTGATGAAGCCTTGCGCTTTACGTTTACGGGTCTGAAAAAGGTTTTTGGCCAATTGCTGTGTGATCGTACTGCCACCACGTTTATCTCCCTTAGCAGTTGATATCAAGCTGCTGAAAAAGCCAAAGTAATCTACACCGTGGTGTTTAAAAAAGCGTACGTCCTCAGTAGCCACCAGTGCGTTTACCAGGTTGGGCGAAAGATCTTTGTACTTGATGGGCGAGCGGTTTTCTTTATAAAACCTGGCCAGCAGTTTTCCATCGGCAGTAAACACTTCGGAGGATACCGATTGTGTAGGGCTTTTGATATCTTTCATATCGGGCGAGTAGCCGAATATGCCAAACAAGTTAAGTTCTATAGAACAGAAGAAAATGATAGCGAAGTAAATGAATATGACAAGGTAACGCAGAATAGGATTGCGGATACGTTTAAACATTGGCTGTTGTTGTAAGTTATATAGTTAACTTTTAACTGCAAAATAGCAATAACGAAAAAAAGGCAGCTAAATTTTAAGTCAACATCCTGCAAATCTATTTTATCTATGCAACAAATAGTCAAGAAATTTAAAATTACCGGTGATAAGAAGATATCATTAAAAGATTTTGATACCAACGATGCCGAAGGATACGAAAAAGAAGATGCTTCCGGCGTTTTAGAAGATCTGATTGCAGAAACCGCCGAACTGCAAAATAAGCTTTATGCTGCTAATAAGCAAAGCTTGCTCATCATCTTCCAGGCTATGGATGCTGCGGGTAAAGACAGTGCCATCAAACATACCATGTCGGGAATAAATCCGCAGGGCTGCCAGGTTTATAGCTTTAAGCAGCCCAGCGCCGAGGATTACGAACATGATTTTTTATGGCGGCATTATAAGGCTCTGCCCGAACGGGGCCGTATTGGCATCCACAACCGGTCGCATTACGAAAATGTGCTGGTTACCCGCGTGCACCCGGGTTTTATTCTGAAAGAAAACCTGCCTGACATCAAAAGCGAAAAAGATATAGATGATAAGTTTTGGGAGCAGCGATTTAAAAGCATCAGGCATTTTGAAAAGCATTTGTCAGACAACGGAACAGTCATTATCAAATTCTTTTTACACCTGTCAAAAAAAGAGCAGAAAGAACGTTTTTTAAAGAGGATCGAAGACACTTCAAAAAACTGGAAATTTTCGGCTGCGGATATCGAAGAGCGCAAACGTTGGGACGATTATCAAAAGGCATACGAAGAGGCCATTAATGCTACCTCTACCCCCGAATCGCCCTGGTATATTATACCGGCCGACAGAAAGTGGTTTGCACGTATTGCCATTTCTAATATAGTTGTTGAAACACTGAAAAACCTGAAGATAGAATATCCGGAGCTAAGTACTGAGGATGCAAACAAGCTTACTGAGTCTAAACGGATGCTGGAAGAGGAATAGTAAGGAGCAGCAAGTCCCGGCAATTAGTTAAAGAATTGCCGGGACTATGCTTATGTTAATCAATTTGGGGGTGATTAAGTATTTACTGCAATAGCTTTTCGGCCCTCAACACGTTATCTGCGGCTTGTAAAATTTTTCCTTTTAATTTTGGATTGTAATTGGGATGAGCCTGCAAAAATTCCCGTACATTTTGTGCTGCTTCGGTACTTTGATAACTGCCCAAAGTGGCCGATAACCACGACTGCGGGAAAAATATGTCGCCTGTTTGCTGTATTTCCTCAACCATAGCCAGGCTTTTAGGTATGTATTTTACTGACGTGTTTTGCCGCAGTGGATGATGTAAGTAAGACAACGCCGACAGCACCCAGGCTTCCTTCTGCCGGTTTTTACGGTCGGCCAGGCTGGCAAAAAAATTATCACGTTCTTGCTGATTGTTAGACAGGGCCGGCATCAAAAATGCCAGGCGTTGCTTGCGGTCTGCGTTTTTGATACGCTCTTGCTGTTCCTGCAAAATAGCAGCGGGCGCATCGCTCCTCAAAGCCAGTGACGATGCCAGCGAAGTATAATCATCTTCAGAAAGCTTTACACCTGCCGGTGGCTGTTGCCGTTTCCAAACCTGATACAGATTGCTGTAGGCTTCCTTACTTAAAAAAACGTCCTGGTAAGCCCTGAACAATATTTTTCTATGATTGGGTTGCGGCTGTTGGGCTATAGCCTGCCATAAAGCATTTTCGAGCGAAACTGACAAGTCCTGCCTGACCGACGGCTGTATAAAATTCCAGTAAATCGATGTCAGGTAACCCGTAATTAGGCGCAGGTTCATTTCGTCTTTTTCCTGAGTTAGTCCCTGAGTAAAAATTTGTAAAAGTTCCTGCGGTTTTAGGTTACGGCCTGCCAGCATGTTTTCATAAGCGGCAATATAAGCTGATGCCCTTGGCAGTGCGCCGGATACCCTGTAAAGTTTAGGCAGCATTTGCTTATCAGTAGGGAATAAGCCATAACCAATGCCGCTGCTGTTAAACAAAAGGTAATCCGGCTTTGCCAAACCAACAGCTTCCTTTAAGCTGATATCGGCACCCGTCATATTCACATCGACCGTTTTGACGCTGTTAGCATATACCAGCATTACTTGGAAAGCCTGCGGCCATGTGCGGGCGCTACCGTTTTCGGGCTTTTGATTGATGGTAAAAGCACTGATTTTGCCTGACTGGTAAGCGATGTTGTAGTCAAACACCGGCCTGCCGGGCTGGTTTACCCAAACTTGGTTCCATTGGTGTAAATTAAATTTGGTGTGTTTACTTAGAATAGCAATCAGGTCATTCCAGGTAGCATTACTGTACGAAAACCTTTTAAGGTATTCGCGGATGCCCGATCTAAAGTTTTCTTTACCCATCAGCATTTCCAGCTGCCGCATCATGATGGGGGCTTTGTGGTAAATGATGTTACCATACATCGAACCGGCCTCCTGCAGATTGTCCAGTTGCTGACGGATGGGGTTGGCCCCTGTGGTACGGTCAACACCATAGGCAGCCGGGTAATGATCCTGCAAAAACTTGAGGTTAAAAGTTTCGCTACCCATCATTTTTTCGGTCACCTTGTCGGCCATAAAATTGGCAAATACTTCTTTCATCCACACATCATTAAACCACTGCATGGTTACCAAATCGCCAAACCACATGTGCGCAGTTTCGTGCGAGATAAGGTTTGCCCGGCTGATGAACTGGTCTTTGGTGGCACCGTCATCTAAAAACAAACTCGATGCTTTATACTGTACTTCGCCCGGATGCTCCATGCCGCCAAACTGAAAATCGGGTATGGCCACGAAGCCAACTTTTTGAAACGGGTAGGGGATGCCCGTCCACTGTTCCAGAAAGCTGAGCGCATTTATATGCGCAATAAAAATAGAGTCGGTACTGAGCTTAACTTTACTCGAGTCTGTTTCTCGATGTAAAAACTCGGCAGTGCGACTGCCAACCGGTTTATTTACCGACTTGTATTTACCTGCAGTAAAAGAAAAAAGGTAAGTGCTCAACTTATCCGAATTGGCAAAAGTGACGGTTTGTGCAGCCTGGCCGGTAGCAGGCCGAACGCTCAGTATTTTACCGTTCGAAAGCGCATTCCAGCCATTAGGGATAGTTAGCGTTAATAAAAAACGGGCTTTTAAATCGGGCTGGTCAAAGCACGGAAAAGTATTGCGCGCATGGTCGGGTACAAATAGCGCGTAAAGGTATTCATTATTACGGTTGAGCGATTCGTTACCTGCCGTAAAGGTGATTTCTATTTCATTGCTTCCAATTTTTAGTAACTGTTTATCAATAATCAGATGCTCTTGCTGTAAGTTAACGGTAGTAACTTTTTTGTTAACTACAACTTTTTGAATATGATAGGCTAATTGCTTAAAATCAAGCTGGAGCGGCTGATCATTTTGTTGAAGTATAAAACTTAATTTTTCCTCGCCCTGAATAGCTGATACTTTTTGTTTGGGAATATTTAGATGAATGTCGTATTGCAAGTTGCTGACTGCCTTACTGCGATATTGGGCTAACGGATAAGATACTCCACTCTCGACAGCGATAGGCTTTACGCTTTGCGCAACAACAGCCGAACCTGCAGTGAGCAGCGCAAAGAAAGATAGACCAATAGATAATTTATGGAACATTATTTTAATGTAATATTAAGAACCGATTAGTTGTGTAATGGCACCGTAGCTCATCCAGGTCATGGTAAGTACTACCGCGGCACCAAGTAAGGTTAACCACAAAGGCTGGCGGTAGGAACCAATAATACGGTGCCGGTAAGCTGCCACTAACATGGTGCCCAGGGCCAACGGTAAAATTAAACCATTAATAGCACCCACGGCTACTAAGACGCCAACTGGTTTACCAATCAGCAAAAACAAGCAGCAAGCTACCGCAATAAACCCGATAATAATTTCGCGGTTATATTTCAGGATGACTGGATTGAAGCTTTTGATAAAGGATACCGAGGTATAAGCCGAACCTACAACCGATGATATTCCGGCCGACCACATCACCAAGCCAAATATTTTGTAACCTAAATTACCGCTGGCCAGCTTGAAAACTGAGGCCGCCGGGTTGCCTGGATCGAGTATACCACCGGCACTTACCACGCCTAAAGCTGCAACAAACAACAAAAGCCGCATCAACGATGCCAGGCCAATAGCACTAAGTGCACCCTTATTGATGGCGGGCAGGTTTTCATGACCGGTTTGCCGGGCATCCAGCAAGCGATGAGCGCCTGCAAAAGTGATATAACCGCCAACGGTGCCGCCAACAATGGTAAGCAGCGCCGTAAAATCAAACCTGGTAGGGTTAACTGCTCTAACCGCAGCCTCGGCCAGCGGCGGCTCGCTGATATAGGCAATGTACAGGGCGAGGCAAATTTTAAGCAAACCCATGCACTTGGCAAAGGTATCCATTACTTTACTGGCCTCGCGGTAAATAAAAATACCAATAGCAATAATGGCACTGATGATGGCACCCTTGCCTACACTGATACCAAATAATACATTTAAACCTAAGCCTGCACCGGCAATATTACCGATGTTAAAGGCCATGCCTCCTAAAAATACCAGGAAAGACAAAAAGTAACCCAGGCCGGGTACCAGCTGATTAGCAATATCCTGAGCCGGTTTATCGGCTACGGCAATAATACGCCAGATGTTGAGCTGTGCTATGGCATCCAAGATAACCGAAACTAAAATAATAAAGGCAAAGCTGGCGCCTAATTGCTGCGTAAATAAGGCAGTCTGCGTTAAAAAACCGGGACCAATAGCCGAACTGGCCATCAAAAATGCCGCACCAATAAGTATGCTCCAGTTTGCTTTTTTCATGATACCCCCGGAGCTTTAATGGAAATACCCTCAGCTTTTAATCTTCGACTAATGGTTTGGGCAAATTCAATGGCATGTGCACCATCGCCGTGTAAACAAAGCGTTTCGGCTTTTAATGCAATAGGCTTAGTACTGGTGGACATCACTTGTTGTTTTTGCACCATCAATAATACCTGCTCAATAGATTGTTGCTCATTCGTAATTAAGGCATTGCTTTGGGTGCGCGGTGTAAGTGAGCCATCATCCTGATAAGTACGGTCGGCAAAAACTTCGGAAGCGGTAACCAGGCCGGCTTTTTCTGCTTCGGTAATCATGTGGCTGCCTGCCAGTCCGTACAAAATAAGTGTTGGGTCAAAATCAATAATAGCCTGCACTATGGCTTGGGCCAAGGTAGCATCTTTAGCTGCCATATTGTATAAGGCACCGTGAGGTTTAACATGATGCAAACGGCGGCCGGCAGCTTTTACAAAGGCATGAAGCGCGCCGGTTTGGTAAAGCGTTAACTGGTAAGCTTCGTTGGGCGAAATTTTTATCTCGCGTCGGCCAAAACCTTGTAAATCGGGTAGGCCAGGGTGCGCGCCAATAGCTACCCCTTTTTTGATGGCCAGGGCTACGGTTTGTTGCATTACCTGCGGGTCGCCGGCATGAAAGCCGCAGGCTATATTGGCCGAGGTAATATAGTTTAGCAGCAACTCATCATTAGGCATGGCGTAGTTGCCAAATGCCTCGCCCATATCGCAGTTTAAATCAATTGTTTGCATCAAAAATAGTAAGGATGATCTACAAAAATCTGGCGTTTAATGCCGCCCTAACTTTCTGTAAGTTTTGTTCCCGTTCAATATACTGCATTTCTGCATCTGCCTGTGATATCTGTTTAAAAAATATCTGATCATCAGGTTTCAGTTGCCCGCACAAAGGCAAATCAACCGACGCTACCTGGGCAATACGCGGGTATCCACCAGTGGTTTGGCAGTCAGCCATCAGCAGGATGAGGTCGCCATTGCCCGTAACCTGTATGGTGCCCATGGTCACTGCAGTAGATAGTAACTCTGACGTGTTTACACGTTGCATCACCGGGCCATTGAGCCGGTAACCCATCCGGTTGCTTTGCGAGCTCATGGTAAACGCGGTATTAAACATCGTGCTGAGAGATGCCATGTCAAACGAGGAAAATTCAGGGCCTGACATTACCCGGATGACATTGGTGTTTTGCATCCCCAGTGCTGTTTTGCTGACCGACCATTTAGGAAATGCAATAACCTCGCCTGATAAACGGCCGATGTGTGCTTTGTTCAATATTGTTAAGCAATCGTTTCCCATCAATATATCTCCGGCTTGCAATGCGCGACCGCTTACGCCGCCTATTTGTGCAGGCAGGTAAGTACTATAACTATCTAAAACGGACGGTATATCAAAACCGCCAGCTATAGCCAGGTAAGTTCGGCTACCCTTACGGTTATTTTTCAACGAGATTTGCAAACCTCCCGGAACAAATATTGGCCGGTTGGCTGGTAAAAGCTGGTTATGACAGCTCAAGAAAGCTCCTTCTCCAGCATAGGCTAAAAGCGACGGAGCATCAATAGTAAACTCCGCAGCGGCATAAGTAAACTCAATAAAAGGCGCTTCTTCGGTATTACCTAAGGCAAGGTTGGCCATCCGGGCCGAGAGGCTGTCCATGGGGCCGGACACCGGTACGGCATGCGACAAATAGGCCCATCTGCCCATATCCTGAACAGTACTTAATACACCAGGTTTAACAATAGTAAGTTGCATGTCAGGTGAGTTGGTATTGTTTAAACTGGCTTGTAGTGATAGGCTTAAACTGCACCCGGTCACCGGCTTTAAGCAGGGAGGGCTGCGTTCGATCAGTATCAAACATGGATAGCGGTGTGCGGCCAATAATTTGCCAGCCACCGGGTGTGTCTAACGGGTATACTCCAGTTTGCTCCCCGGCAATACCTACCGACCCTGCGGGTACAGCGGCACGGGGCGTGGCCTTACGTGGCGAAGCCAATATTTTATCCATACCGCCCAGGTATGCAAACCCGGGCACGAAACCAATCATGTAAACAATGTAAGCAGCGGCACTATGAATGCTTATCACGGCCTCAGACGAAAGGTGATGCATTGCGGCTACAGCCTCAAGATCGGGACCATAACTGCCGCCATAACATGTAGGTATAATAATGGGGGCTATTGTGTTTAGTGTAGATTGACGGTCAGTTAGGCTTAGTGAAAGTATATAGTTGCCTACCTTATCCAAGCAACGCCAGCCATCTAAAGTTGATTTATAAACTTGCAGTGGGTCAAAATAAACCGTTAGCGTGCTGTATGCCGGTACGGTAGTTATCATTCCGGGAAAGGGCTGTTCCTGTACAAGTTGATTGACTGCTGTAATCTGCGTTAACAAATCAGCTGAAATACTGTCGCCAAAGTTTATGGTAATTGCTTTTTCGCTTAGCGAGTATAACTTTAAATTGGGGTAGTGCTCACGTACTGTTTGCATCATGGCTAAGATAAAAGAATTATCATCTAATTAATAACCGGGGCTTACAGCGGTTTAATTAATCAGTAAGGTATATACAAAACAACAGGGCCCGTACTTAAAAAGTACAGGCCTTGTTGTTTTGTGAAATAAGAAAGCAACTCACATACCTGCTTTAGTTAATTGAACCGAACTGTCTGACGGCGCTGCAAAACTATTGGCAATGATGCCCTCATTTAAATATTTAGAAGTATAGCTGTTTACGTTGGCACTGATAAACAGCATATTTTTACCCTTAATTAAATCAATGATATGATTAGAAACCTCTGGTGATACTGCCGGGCAACCGAAGCTGCGACCTAAGCGACCTAATTGCTTAATGGTGTTTTCGCATACATAGTTAGCAGCGTGCAATACCACTGAACGGGCACGGGCATTGCTGTTAAAGCCTGCATCCATACCATTGAGGCGTAACGAGCGGCCATGTTTACCGTAGTAAATATCATCAGTTACATAAAAGCCCAGGCTGCTTTGATGCGAGTCGGCCTTGTCAGAAAACTGAGTGGCCATGTCATTGCCACTACCTTCGCCGTGCGCTACCCAGGTGTTGAGTAATAGTTGCTTCTTAAGCAAGTCAATAATCCACATGCGCTTTTGCGAACTGGCTTTATTAAAATCTATTACGGTAACCACGGTACTCGTAGGCGATAGTTTTTCGTTGTCTTTTAAGTTATAATAACCTACCACCGCTTTCTGAAAAACTTCATAGTCCATACCTACTGCTTTTAAGCCGGCAGTTTGATATACATCAGCAACATAGTTTTCAAAAGCACTGTGTACAACAGCCGCTTTAGCTTCTTTCTTAGTAGCCATAGCAGCGTTTTTTACCGTGGCCGAACGTGAACTTATAATAGCAGAGGTAAGAATAACAAGAAGGGTAATAGCTAACCAGAATTTTCTCTTCATATGTCCGTTGATAGTTTTAATCATCTGTTATGGTGTTAAAAGAGTCAACAGGCTTAAGTTGATAATTATATGTTTTTGTGATTGTAACACAAATATAATTAAACCGCTGCCTGGTTAGGTCATTACATTCTCATATATCTTAACCCCTAAATTGCTAAAAAAGTTTAATAATAGCTTTGCTTACTGCACCCATTTAACTTTTTCTTCTAATGGCGTTTTTCTTACCCCTTCAGGGTTGGCGTCGCTATAGCCAAGATACAAAAGGCCTAAAACCTGATCATCGGCACCTAAGTTCAAATATTCTTTCATCACCGGTTTTAAGGTAGCGCCACCAGTGCTCCAGAAAGACCCTATGTTTAAAGAGGTTGCACCTAACAACAGGTTTTGTATAGCGCATGATGCTGCAGCAACTTCTTCAACCACTGGTATTTTTGATAATTCGCTGCGGTGCATAATGGCCACTACTACGTGCGACACATTAGCACCCATGTTAGCTAGGTTATTGTAAGTGGCCGGATTAAAATTGTCGCCTGCTGCTTGTTTATATAATTCGGCATGTTGCTGGCAAAAAGCAACCGGGTTTTCATAAACTACAAAACGCCAAGGTTCGGTATAAGCATGCGTTGGCGCCCAGTCGGCCAGCTCAAGTAGTGCAGCCACATGGCCATTAGGAATTTTCTGCCCGTTCATCATACCGGGTTTAATGGTACGACGGGTTTTGATAATTTGCGACAGGTTTGCAAATGTTTGATTATCCATAAAGTATTAGTTTGTACGCTGAGTTTTGCCGCAAAAGTAAATTAAATACCTCGAATAACGATTTGGCTAGTATGTTATTTATCTGTTAATACGGCTTGTTTCAACATCAGCTTTTGACCGGTAGGGCATAAATCCAGCAATACACATTGCTGGCAGGCAGGCTTATAATGAAAGCAAACTTTCTGCCCATGCCGCATCATTACCTGGTGATTATCGTACACATCCTGCGCTGTAAAATCCGGCGGGAGCAAATCTTCAAGTACTTTATGAGCTTTGGCTTCGCCAATTTTTTCGTTAATGATACCCAAGCGTGCTGCCACTCTAAAATGATGTGAATCTACCGGAAGCGCTTTACCCCGAAGCGTACTGAACGACAATACTGCAGCACTGGTTTTAGGGCCAACTCCCGGCAGGTTTTCCAGCCATTGGCGTGCACTTAACACATCCATGTCTGCTAAAAAATTTAGAGATAATTCGCCGCGCTGTTCTGTAACAAGCCGCAACACTTGTTGTATACGCGGTGCCTTTTGTTCTGGCCAGGTACAGGGGGTAATAGCAGCTTCTACTTCGCCTACCGGCGCATCACGCACCGCATCCCATGAACCAAATTGGCCAATTAGCTGCTGAAAGGCTTTGCCCGAATCATGATTTTTAGTACGATGCGAGAGTAGGGCCGAGATCAGTTCGCTCATCGGGTCTAAATCATGAAAGTATTTAATTTGTGTTCCGTAAACATCTGATAAGCGATGGTGCACCTCTAACACAAACGCCTCTTTATCTATAACTTCAGTTACCATAGCTTTATATTGGTTACGTTAAACACAGGTAAGGCTTATTAGCAAATTTACCGGTTAATATTTGCACCAATATGTATGCCGAACAGTGTTATAGTTTATCAGAAACAGAAGTTTTATGTGTAAACTCTATTACTGCGGTAGAAAATATATTTTGTTAAAACAGAAATAGCCCGATTATAATGCCTACCTTGCGGGCTCAATATAATATAATGCAAAAAGAAGGAACAGTAAAGTTTTTCAACACCGAGAAAGGTTTTGGATTCATCACAGAGAGTGGCAGCAACAATGACGTGTTTGTACACTCTACTGGCCTCATCGATCAGGTTCGTGAAAACGACAAAGTAAGTTTCGATGTGGAACAAGGCCGTAAAGGTCTTAATGCGGTAAATGTAAAAGTAATCTAAGAATCACTATAATATTTATATCGTTAGCACCCGTCAGTTTTGGCGGGTGTTTTTTTATGCCTTTTCTGCAAGCTTATCAACTTCGCTCATACCTGAAATTGGTATATTGGTCCGGTAATCGCATCTAACCTGTACAATCGTGCCGATAAAAAAAAGAAATAGCAAACTTATTATTACCATTGATAAAGTTGCGCGTGTTATTAATTTCATTTTCGCGCTGCTATTGTTGCTTAGTATCCTGGCTGGTTTTATAAGTCCGCAAATTTGCTGGCCTTTAGCGTTAGCCGGTTTATGCTACAGTATATTTTTGCTTGGAAATTTGTTTTTTGTGATTTATTGGATTGCCCGGGCCAACCGTTTTGTACTGGTATCACTGGCCTGTATCCTGATTGGCTGGAAGCCATTGATTAATACTATCGGTTTTCATTTGCGGCAACCGGCAGATCTACACAAAAGTCCTGGTAATATCAGAATCATGACTTTTAATGTGCATGATTTTAATACCGAATTGCCTAATCGCGACAGCAGCCAGCACGCCATGCTTCAGTTGCTTAAAAGTAAGCAGCCGGATGTAGTCTGCTTTCAGGAGTATTATAGCTGGCGCAGTGACAACCCATACCAAATTACTGATAGTATCAAAAAAGCATTAGGCGTGTCTTACCATTACTTTAAACCTTTTGCCGGTACTACTACTTACGACATTGGCCTGGCTATTTTTTCACGGTTCCCGATTGTCGATACGGGGTTGATTAGCGCACAGCAAGCTGACAAAGAGCTGGATCCGGGTATTTTTTGTGATATCCGCAGAGGTAAGCAGACGTTTCGTGTTTACGATCTGCATCTGCGCTCTGTGTCTTTCGATGCTGTTGATTATGAATATATTAATCAGGTTGCGGCACATAAGCAAATCCGGCTCCAGCCTACATTACATATTATAAGTAAACTTAAAAGTGCGTTTACAGACAGGAGCGATCAGGTAAAATTGCTTAGGCATCACGTCTTAACCTACAATAACCCATTTATTTTTGCAGGCGATTTTAACGATACACCCACGTCTTATGTATTTACTCAACTTAGCAGCGGTTTAAAAAGCGCTTTTGCCAGCCGGGGTTCTGGCTTTGGTGTAACTTATGAGAGTTATTTGCCTGACTTACAACTCGATCATATCTTGCTTAGCCCAACTATTAAAGTAAAATACTTTAAGATATTTAAAGAAACCATTTCTGATCATTACCCGGTAATTGCAGATCTGTCATTGGAGCAATAAAGAAAAATTTCGTTTGCTTATCATCCTTAGTCGCTAAAAGTCCAGCAATCTTAAATTGCAATTTATCCCAGAGTTATAAAGTGATTTTTGACTTGATTAAGCGCAATATTGCGATATTGCGCTTATTTGCATAACTATAATGATTTTTAAAAACAGGCATAGCAGCTTATACGGCGCTATTATCAATAATATTTAAATTAAGGTTAAACCTTTAACTAATTAATCGGTATATATTACGTTAACCTTTAACTTATCATATTTTAATATTTGAGCAAGAAACAAAATTTATAGAGCTAATAGTTGTATAGAAATTTTATATTTGGCTGCCTTCAAAATGGAATCTTATAAGCTGGTACATCAATTGTTAAATTTGGTTGAGCAATTCGAAAAGGATAATGCATCTGCCAAAATGTCGATACAAGGATTTGCCGGATTTCTGGTTAATCATTTAGAAAAAGATACTCCTGCAGCTGCTGCACCCGATATTAGGTTTGGAAAAAATGAAAAGCAAGCACAGGATTTAGCTTATCAGATTGATAATAGCATTGCCCGCTTATTTATATACATGAGCCGGTATGCAAAGTCGTACGTAAAAAAAGCGCTTGATGGCACACCTCTGCAAACTGCCGAAGACTTTACCTGTCTTGCCATTTTGTTAACCCACGATAACATGTCTAAGGGCGACCTGATCAGCCGTAATTTGCAAGAAAAAACATCAGGTACCGAGGTAATAAGGCGCTTAATTAATGCAGATTTAGTTATGCAGTGGGACGATGATAAAGATAAGCGTGGCAAACGTATATCTATTACCGAAACCGGCAGACAGCTGTTGTATAAAGTTTTTGGCGATATGGATCATGTAGGCCAAATAATTACGGGCGACTTGAGCTTGTCAGAAAAACTGGTGCTGCAGCATCTGCTGCAAAAGCTCGAAAGTTTCCACTACCAGCAGCACGAACAAAAAACAATTACTTCAAAGGCGGACCTGCTGGAGTTTACGAAAAGTATAGCTTAAGCGTTAAGTTTTTATAAAGCATATTTTAGTAGACGGTGGCATTAATTATATTTGAATGTCGCTTGTAAAACTTCTCTGTTATGCATTTTGAACAGCAAACGCCATTAAACGCTTTCCTAAATATCCTTTTTGATCGTTACCAAGAAAAGGTTCCTGCAGTAAAAAAAGTTACTGATGCACTGGTTGCGCAAGGCGTAGTTAAATCGCAACAAGATATAGTAAACGATCATATCGCTTTTCGTACGCTTGGTGTGCCACATCTGGGTATTCAGTCATTCGAGAAGATTTTTTTGCATCACGGATATCAAAAGCGGGATTATTACTATTTTGAAGGAAAAAAGCTGAACGCCTATTGGTATGCACCCCCATCCGACCAATATCCACGTATTTTTATGAGCGAGCTGATGGTCAGTGATTTATCTGAGCAAGCGCAAAAGATCATTCACCGATATACCGATCCTATACAGGCTGACCCGGTTAATGGGTTGAATTTTAACGACGGGCTGCAGATCGGAGAGTTTTTCCACCGGTCGCTATGGCCTTTGCCATCCAAGCACGACTACGAGTTGCTGTTGGCCGAGAGTGAATATGCAGCTTGGGTAATTTATAACCGTTATTATTTAAATCATTATACCATCAGCGTGCATGCGCTTAAAGAAGGGTATAATCATATCGAACAATTTGACGCTTTTGTTGAAGGTTTAGGCATAAGGCTAAATACCTCGGGCGGCAAAATAAAAGTTAGCGGCGACGGGTTATTGAAACAAAGCAGTACTGTAGCCGAAATGCAGGAAGCCACCTTTGCCGATGGCGAAACGATGAGCATAGCCGGCAGTTATGTAGAATTTGCCGAACGGCTCCCCTTGCCCGAGTATGCCGACATGCCTGCTAACCAATTAACGCCGGCCCATCGCCGTAACGGTTTTGAAACCAACAATGCCGATAAAATTTTTGAGAGCACTTACACCGGGCAAACTAAAGCATAGTTAATGCAGCAGCAATTAGCGCATTTGGCCAGCGAGTTGCAGGGAGAGTTGTTTTACGACCTTGCTATGCGTACCCTGTATGCTACCGATGCATCAGCCTACGCCGAAATGCCGCTGGCTGTTGCCTTGCCGCAGAACATTGATGATTTAAAAAGGCTGATTGCTTTTGCCCGTGACCAAAAGGTGTCACTCATACCGCGCACCGCAGGTACATCGTTGGCCGGACAAGTGGTGGGTAGCGGCATTGTGGTAGATGTGTCTAAACACTTTACCCAGATACTGGAAGTAAACGCTGTAGAAAGATGGGTGAGCGTGCAGCCGGGTGTGGTGCGTGATGAACTGAACCTGTTTTTAAAACCTTACGACTTACTGTTTGGTCCGGAAACATCAACGGCCAACCGCGCCATGATTGGCGGCATGGTAGGTAATAATTCATGCGGCTCTAATTCTATTGTTTACCACAGTACCCGCGAACATACGTTAGCCGTGAAGGCGTTGTTAAGCGATGGCTCTGAAGCCGAATTTAAAGCGCTTAGTTTTGACGATTTCATCAAAAAGTGTTCGGGTGATACGCTCGAGGCTGAAGTTTACCGCAATATACGTAGCCTGCTAAGTGATTATGAAAATCAGGTTCAAATTAGGCGGGAGTTTCCAAAAAAAAGCATTGCCCGCCGCAACACCGGCTACGCCATTGATGTGTTATTGGATACTAATCCGTTTACGGCAGGCCAGGACGATTTTAATTTTTGCAAACTACTGGCCGGTTCCGAAGGTACTCTGGCTTTTATCACCGAAATAAAACTCAATCTTGAGCCGCTGCCACCCAAAGAAAGTGGTTTACTATGCGTACATTTTAACACCGTTGATGAGGCCTTAAAGGCCAATCTGATTGCCTTGCAATATCAACCGCGGGCCAGTGAGTTAATTGATCATTATATCTTGGAGTGTACCAAAGATAACCTGGAGCAGAGCCAGAACCGGTTTTTTGTGCAGGGCGATCCGGGGGCAGTATTGGTGGTGGAATATGCTGCAGAAACCCGCGATGAGGTAAAGGTCGTTGCTGCACAGGCAGAAGCCGATATGCGTGCAGCCAGTCTGGGCTATCATTTCCCATTACTGTTTGGTGAGGATACGCAACGGATATGGAAACTCAGAAAAGCAGGGCTGGGCTTGCTCAGTAATTTGCCGGGTGATGACAAGGCAGTACCGGTTATTGAAGATACGGCGGTTGATGTACATGATTTACCGGCTTACATCCGCGATTTTGACGAGATACTCAAAAAACATGGCTTACATTCGGTACACTATGCACATGCCGGTTCGGGAGAGTTGCATTTGCGGCCCATCATCAACTTAAAAACCGAAGAAGGCAATCGTCTGTTCAGGCTTATTGCTCAGGAAATAGCAGCCTTGGTAAAAAAATACGGTGGCTCGTTAAGCGGCGAACACGGCGACGGGCGTTTACGAGGCGAATTTATTGAGCAGATGATTGGCAGCCACAATTACGGCTTACTAAAGTCTGTTAAGCAAACGTGGGACCCGCATCATATTTTTAATCCAGGCAAAATAGTAGATACGCCGCCGATGAACACCATGCTGAGGTATCAGCCCGGCCAGCAATCGCCTGATTTTAAAACCTATTTTCGTTATCAAAATCAAAATGTACTGCAACATGCCGAGCAGTGCAATGGCTCGGGCGATTGCCGTAAGTCGCACTTGATGGGCGGCACCATGTGCCCGTCGTACATGGCCACCCGCAACGAAAAAGATACTACACGGGCCCGGGCTAATATATTGCGTACCTTTTTAACTCAATCGGATAAGCTTAACCGCTTTGATCATGACGAAGTTAAACAGGTGATGGATTTATGCTTAAGCTGTAAAGGATGCAAATCGGAGTGCCCCTCAAACGTAGACATGGCCAAGCTTAAAGCTGAGTTTTTGCAGCATTACCAGGATGCCAACGGTGTGCCCTTACGGTCAAGGCTGATTGCTAATTACACAGCATCAGCACGCTTAGGGGCCGTATTACCTGGCTTATATAACCTGGTGATGACGCAGCCTTTTATCAGCAGTGTAATGAAGCGGTTAGTAGGATTTGCTCCGAACAGAAGTATGTCTACACTACATCAGTTTACTTTAAGAAACTGGTATAAAAAGCACGCCCAAGAGCGGCAGACTACCAAGTTTGACAGGGGCAGAGTTTACCTGTTTTGTGATGAGTTTACCAATTATCAGGATACTACTATCGGCATCAAAGCTGTTTTGCTGCTGGAGCGTTTAGGTTATGAGGTGATGATTCCCGAACACACCGAGAGCGGCCGTGCACATATCTCTAAAGGGTTACTGCGCCAGGCTAAAAAAATTGCTCATTGTAATGTAAAGCTGTTAAGTAACAAGATTACGGAAGCAACGCCGCTGGTAGGGGTAGAGCCATCGGCCATCCTAACTTTTAGAGATGAGTATCCGGATTTAGTAGATGATAGCCATTTACAGCAGGCCCGGCACTTAGCGAAGTGCAGTTTTTTAATTGATGAGTTTTTGGCCGCACAAATGCAAAAAGGCAACATTTCAGCAGCGCTTTTCAACAATGAGGCGAGGCTAATTAAAGTGCATGGCCATTGTCAGCAAAAAGCCTGGTCGGCGTTAAGTGCTACGCAGCAAATTCTATCGTTACCGGCAAATTACCGGGTAGAAATTATCCCATCAGGATGCTGTGGCATGGCCGGCTCTTTTGGGTATGAGAAAGAGCATTACAATATTTCAATGCAGATTGCTGAGCTGGTTTTGCTGCCTGCAGTTCGCAATCAGCCCAATAATGTTATCATCGCAGCTACAGGTACCAGCTGCCGGCACCAAATTAAAGATGGTGCAGGGATAAATGCCCTGCACCCGGTCGAAATTTTATTTAAGGCCTTAAAGTAGTATTTAAGGCTTCATTAATCTTACCTCGTAGATATTTGCAATGGCCGAATTATCAGCAGCTACAAACTTAACTTCTAACTGCTTATCATTCATCACCTGCTGTGGCAAAGTATAATCTACATCAATAAACTGATTGGCATTGGTACCGTCTAATTTTACTGAGGCTACCAACTGCTGATTGATGTATATATTGAAATTGCGGTTCTTCTCGCGGCTAAAATAAGTAAGCCTGAGTTTATTGGCATTTTGAGCCGGGTTTTTTAATACGTAGCTAAACCAGCCGCTGCCGTTACGGAAATGTCTTTCCTGGAAAGAGCCATTCTCTGTTTTTTCGCCTTTAAACTGGTGATCAGTTTCGGGTTGTTGCTCGCCGGTATTCACCAGGTCAACCGTTTTTAAATCCAGTTGCTGTTTCTTTTCTTCTTTGGCTTTCATGTTTGCAACCAGCGTTGGCAGTTTCTCTGACGTGGTGTAAGGCCAGTATAAAACATACCGTTTGTCTTGCAGGGTAAAGAAGGGGACCAGTTTTAGGTTTTTATACTTATCCTGGTAAATCAGCTTATCAGCGTCATATGTCAAGGGTTGTTTTTCTGGCGCAAGTGCATTGGCCATTGGGTTAGCTGTTGATACCAGCAGGGGGGCCTCATCCAACGGTAACATAGGGCCCGAGGCAATATGTCCCATACGGCTTCCGTCGGCCTCCAAACCCACTTCGTTCTGGGTGCCCATATCGGCAGCCAATACAATAGGGCCGTGTAAAAATGCAACGTAGTTAGAGCCATCTGGCAAAGCTTCGCTGGTGTTATGCATTGGTAAAGTAACCGTTATTTTATCGCCTGTTTTCCAGGTGCGGTTAATGCTGGCGTAGCCCAAAGCATTTTTAGCTAGGGTTTGTGATTGTCCGTTTACCTTAACTTGCATTTGCCCGGCGCTCACCCATGATGGATACCTAAAGCGCATGGCAAACCGGCTTGGCTTGTTTAATTTTAACGTTAAGGCCGACTGTTCGCTATACGGAAAGGTGGTTTGTTGGATGAGGTTGAGGCCTTTCTCCTTCCAGTTCAGTTCTGATGCGATAAACAGGTTTACCAGTAAATCATTACCCTGATGGGCATAAATCAGTTCGCCATATTTGCCATGGTTTTCTAAACCCGAACCTACACAGCACCAAAAGCTTTCTTGCGGATTAGAATATACCCGGTAATGTCCCGGACGCATCGGCGTAAAATAAACGAATCCACCTTCGGGCCGTTGCGACGACAGTATGTGATTATAAAGTGTGCGCTCGTAATAATCAATGTAAGATGATGTCGGATTGCTCAGAAACAAATCGCGGGTCAGCTTCAACATATTATAGGAGTTGCAGGTTTCGGGCCCCTCACGCGATTCAATCATCGACGAAAAGTTATCCGCAGGATTAAAATGTTCCCTTACACTGTTACCTCCAATAGCAACGGTACGATGATCAACTACCGTTTGCCAGAAAAAGGCAGCGGCACTACTATAGCTCGTATCACCGCTCAGTTGGGCAATACGTTCAAAGCCAATTACTTTAGGTATTTGGGTGTTAGCATGTATACCGGTAAGTGCATCTTTATGAGCTTCTAAAGGTTGCAGTATAGCTTGGTGCGAAAACCGCCGGGCCATTTCCAGATATTTCTTATTACCGGTAATGCCGTAAACATTGGCAAACACCTCATTAAGTCCGCCTTGCTCGCTACGCAGCATGGTTTGTACCTGTTCGTCGGTAAGTTTGGCCGTGGTGTTATAAAACCAGTCTGTTAGCTTAAGGAGCATATCGCGGGCGGCAGTAATTCCGGCAACCGTGTAAGCATCATACAAACCGGCGTAGAGTTTATGGATATTGTAAAGTGGCACCCATTTATTGTTGAGCCCGAAACTGTTGGCGTTAATGTTGCCTTTTTCAATTTCCTGCCACATTGCTTTACCGCCGGGTATGCCGGCTACATAACCATTGCCGTTGTTATCCTGGCATCGTTTTAACTCAGCCACCATGTAATCGAGCTTTTTCTTCACTTCTGCATTACCGGTAGAGGCATACATGAGCGATAAGGCCGAAAGGTAATGCCCACCGATGTGCCCGTCGAGTCCGGTGTTTTCCCAATTACCATATGAGGGAGCTTTTGGCGTAAGGCCGGCTTCTTTTAAGTAGGGTGCCAATAAACGGTCGGGGTTAAGCGACAGCATATATTTCATGTCGGTTTGCTGAGCCTGCTCAAACGGGCTTTTAAGCAAACGCACATCATTAAGCGGAAAACTCTCAACTGGTTTTACCTGCGCTATACCTTGCGCTGCCCACATGCCAATGAAAGCAGTCGCGATAAATTTTTTTATCATCATTACTTGCTGTTAAGCAGAAATTTAAGATTCAGAAAAAGTATTAAGGAGCAACTACCTGGGTAGCTATAATTGGTTAATTGTCAAATCTACAATTAAAACGAAATAATTACAAATAATATTGCGATAGGTATAAAAACTGTTATGTTTGCAAAACATACCAATTGGTACTTTTATGTCTAAGGCAGCTAACACCCGTTTAACGATATTGAAAAAGGCATTTGACTTGGTTTATAAGCAGGGTTTTCAAGCCACCAGTATCGACGATATTATTGCTACCACGCAGGTTACTAAAGGTGCATTTTTTTATCACTTTAAAAATAAGGATGAAATGGGGCTGGCCATGATTAATGAGTTGATGTATCCCGGTATGTTAAAAGTTATGGTTGAACCACTGCTGGCTGCAAAAAATCCGGCTGAAGAAGTGTATCTAATGATGCAAAATATCTTACTGAAACAGCCCATGTTTGACGTAAAATACGGATGCCCTGCGGTAAATCTGATAGAAGAAATGGCGCCGCTTAATATTCAATTTAACCAAATTCTCTGTAAATTATTTAATGAATGGCAAAAAGCAATTAGCCAGGTCTTTAAACAAGGTAAAATGGCTGGAACAATAAAAAGCAACATTGATGAGAAACAAGTGGCTTATTTTATAATGGCAGGTTATAGCGGCATCCGTAACATGGGTAAGATGTTGGGTCCGGCCTGCTATAAAGCCTATTTATCCGAATTAAAAATCTATTTGAATCAGCTTTAAAAATTTTTTCTAAAAACATACTAATTGGTATCTAATGAGTATTCTGCTTTTACTTCATTCTGTAATGCGCTGGCTGGTATTGGCCAGCTTATTATATTCAATATATCGGGCGTATCAAGGTCATCAGCAAAAACTTCCTTTTACCCGAACAGACAATCAGGTTCGTCATTGGACGGCAACTATTGCCCATATGCAATTATTGATTGGTATAATTGTTTACACGCAAAGTGCAACCGTAAAAATGTTGGCTACTGGCTTGGCTAACGGTAATGGCCATATTACAGAGCCGGTATTTTTCGGCATCATTCACATTACGTTGATGCTCGTAGCTATTGTTATTATCACCGTAGGTTCGGCTATGGCTAAGAGAAAAGTTTTGGCGGCTGATAAGCATCACACGCAATTAATTTTTTTCTCAGTAGCTCTCGCGATCATCTTTATTGCTATACCCTGGCCTTTTTCACCTTTAGCGCAACGGCCTTTTATCAGACTATCATAAAAATCAAAAACATGTTATTATCACTCAGCACAGGTGTGGGTCGGCTGCGCCTTATCGGTTACCTGGAAGGTATTTCTCTTCTTGCACTGCTTTTTGTTGCCGTACCAATAAAATATTGGGGAAACTCGCCGGCTTTGGTGAAAAGTATTGGCCCGGTGCACGGCGGGCTGTTCTTGCTTTATTTGTTTAATGCACTCAGTGTTGGCATAGCTCAGAAATGGCCGTTTAAAACGGTTACCTGGAAAGTGCTGCTGGCTTGCCTGGTGCCTTTCGGGACGTTTTACATTGATCACAAGATATTAAGTCGCATAACAGCGAAACAAATAAGCTAAATTTTAATTTAGCTTACAGCAACAGCACATCAATTCGATGAGCGTGAACGCGATGCAGTTTTTCTGACCAGGCAAATACGGTAAATTGACCATCTTGTGAAGCTACCACGGCAACAGCATTATGTTGGTCGTGCACAAACTGGGCAGCTGCTAAGTGGCGTGTGCCGCCATTTTGCGCCGGGTGCATACGGGTTGCCTGCGCACCGGCCACCGGTTCGGTCATAATAATTTCTTCAACCGGAACGCTATTGGCCGAACGTGCTACTTTAGCGCCAAAAGCAAGCAGATCATAGTGCTGGGTAATTACCGTAGCGCCATCAACAGCAGTAAAGCCACCAATAATATCAATAGCCTGCAGCAGCGATTCTTTCCATTCAAAAGTATCTCGTTCCTGCTCACCCTGCTTCATCAGGTCGGGTATGGCGGAGTAGGGTGGGGTTACCGGATATTTAATAGGGCTTATTACCGATTCCCGCCATTGGTCCGAATCATCAGGAACGATGAGTACCAGTCCGCCGCGGCGATGTAGACGTATGCTGGCCGCCAGTTGCACCAGTACATTGAAAGTTTCGCCCATAAATGATGGCAGCGACATATTCATGAGCGATGCATGCAATGCCGGGCAGTCTGCAATACCCATCGATTTTTCGTCGAGTATTTTAATTTGATCGCCGTGCAGCACCGCTACGTTCACAAACTTGCCAAAGCCATCCAACCGGCGGTGTTTAATAACTAACAATCCGGGTTCAACCACTTCTAAAACAAAGCAAATACCCGGTACGGTATGAGTTGTGCCCCAAATGTATAATTCATCGTCTTCATGCCATACCCCCAAATGTATGCCCGGCTGCTCTACAGCTGGGGCTAATTTCACCAGGTTTTGAGGCGTAAGCCGCAGCCGGTTACCAAATATCAGGGGTTTACCAGCCTGTTTGGGTTCTAATAACGCTAAAGAGATACTTACCGGTCGTCCTTCCTCGCGGCGTAGGCTGGCCCAAAAGGCAATGTCTATCACAGCCTCGATGATGCCGGCACTGCACGCCGTAGCCAGTTCTTGCTCGCCGAGCTCCCGAGCCTGCGCCAGATGATCAGCAAAATGTGTTTCTATAGTTTCGGCTACCATCCGGGCAGCCAGGTACGAAGGTTCTGAAAACATAGGTCGGACGTATAAAGTAACAATGATAACAACCCGGCGCCTCACTTTAGGCAATGCTTTTGTAAAATTGGATATAAATCTAAAGCGTTAGCATAACAGCTCATCAATGCTACCAAATATTTTACATTTATGCACGCCTGGCAGGCAGCATTATTAATGATGCAACAGGTATCTTTGCAGCGCAAATTTGCACGGCACAACTTAGTTAACGAGTTTGCATTAAATATTAATATGCGTTTTAAAATCACCCGGTTTATTTACGGTGCTGCATTACTGTTAGCTTCCTGCAAGTCGCATTATACTTTAGTTGAAGCTAAACGCAGCGAGTATAATATTAATAATGCCGTTTCGGCCGATTCCACGGTCATCAAAACTTACCTGCCCTATAAGCAAAAAATGGAAGCGCAAATGAGCGCTGTTATTGGCCAAAGTGCGCGTCTGCTTACCAAAAGCGGTGAAACCGAAAGCCTGTTGGGCAACTTTTTTGCCGATGCCGTAACCTCCGAGGCGCTTAAGATTGATCCGGCTATTGATTTTGCAGTGCCTACCACCAAAGGAGGTTTACGTAATGATGTTGCCCAGGGCAATATTACCTTGAGTACTATGTTTGAGCTAATGCCATTTGAAAACGAGCTGGTGGTGCTTAAGCTTAAAGGAACTGATGTTGAACAATTACTCACCTTTTTGGCGCAGAGCGGTGGTCAGCCGGTAAATAACATTAAGTTTAGTATTGCTAACGGGCAAGCTCAACAGGTATTGATTAAAGGTCAGCCGTTTGATCGTAACCACATTTATAACGTTTTAACCTCAGATTATATAGCTAACGGCGGCGATAACGTTAAAGGTATGGCTAACCCGCTGGAGCGTAAGGTTTTGGGCTTACGTGTTCGCGATGCCTTGATTAATTACGTAAAGCAACAAACCACAGCCGGTAAACCAATAGATGCTCAACTCGATGGAAGAATTACAAAAAATTAACCGCAGAAGTTTTATTCGGACCGGTGGTACTGCACTGGCCGCTATGGCATTAAGCACTTACTCGTTAGACGCATTGGCTGCCGGTGATGTGCATAGGTTAACTATTTTGCATACTAATGATGTGCATAGTCGTATTGAACCTTTCCCGATGGATGGCTCTAAAAATCAGGGTTTGGGTGGTACGGCACGTCGCGCGGCATTAATTAAAAAAATAAGGGCCGAGCAAGACCATGTGTTGCTGCTGGATGCGGGCGACATTTTTCAGGGTACGCCGTATTTTAACCTATTTGGCGGCGAGCTGGAATTGAAACTGATGAGCCAGATGGGATATGATGCGGCTACGATGGGTAATCACGATTTTGACAACACCATCGACGGTTTTTATAAGCAGCTGCCTAATGCTAATTTTCCGATTTTAGTAAGCAACTACGATTTTAGTAACACGGTGATGCACCAGTCAAGCAAGCCTTACCAAGTGTTTCAAAAAAATGGTTTAAAAATTGGCGTGTTTGGTTTAGGTATTGAACTGGCCGGTTTGGTTGATCCGCGCAATTACAAAGAAACCCGCTATCTCGACCCTATACAAAAGGGTAACGAAGTTGCCGCCCTGCTTAAAAACGAGCTGCAATGCAATTTAGTGATTTGCCTTTCGCATTTAGGGTATAAATACAACGATAAAAAGGTGTCGGACCAGGTGCTGGCTAAGAATACCCGGAACATCGACTTAATTATTGGTGGCCACACGCACACCTTCATGGACCAGCCTGAGGATATAAAAAACCTTGACGGACAGATTACCACGATCAACCAGGTGGGTTTTGCCGGTATTAATTTGGGGCGTATTGATTACTTTTTCGAAAAATGCAGCGGCAAAAAGTCGATGGCTGCGAGCAGTTATCAAATATCAAACAGCATTTGAGTGCCAAATTATTTTCACTCAGCGTGTATTTGAAAGCGTAATTTTTCAATTAGCGGCAGATTAGGTAATAATTTAATAAATTTGGCTTTTAAACGGTTTGATATGTCATTGCAAAAAGTTAAGCTGAACGCACCTGCTTATATCCTGATAATACTGGCTTCGATTATTGCTACCGGTGCCATGCGCCTGGTGAGTTTTTATTTTCCGCTGTTCAGTAACTTTAGTCCGTTAGGCGCACTTTCTATATTTGGAGGAGTTTACTTTGCCGATAAATGGAAAGCCGGTTTATTATCAGTAATTACCCTTTTTGTAACTGATATTTTTATCAACTATCTGTATTCGGCTAAGTTAGTTTTGTGGTACAGCAACAGTGCCCTGTGGTTGTATGCCAGCTTGCTGATTATGGTAATGATTGGCAGCCTGATTAAAAAAGTAAACGTAGCGAACGTGTTACTGGCTTCGTTAGCCAGCGTAGCGGTACACTGGTTGCTTACCGATATTGAGCCCTGGCTGCAAAGCAGCTACTATGCTAAAGGCCTGTTAGGTTACGGTGAGTCGTTACTAATGGCGATACCTTTTGAGCGTAACATGCTTTTAGCCGATGCCGTATTTGGTGCCATTTTGTTTGGTGGATACGAGTTTGTAAAAACCCGTGCCAATGCCAAAAGATATGCTGCAGAGCAGTTAACAGTTTAAGCAAACCACAACTGCCCGCCGCCTTTATTTGCGTTTGGCGGTAATATCATTTAGTATCATTTCGGCATGTACGCGTGAGTTTTCTATAAACCATAAATGCGTATCCATGCCTCCGCAAACTACGCCGGCCAGGTAAACGCCCGGTAGGTTGGTTTCCATCGTTTTGGGGTTGTATTGCGGAATGTACTTGCCATCGTCAGAAAGATTAATACCCATTTTTTGTAAAAAGTTAAAGTTGGGTTTGTAACCCGTCATGGCCATTACAAAATCATTGGCAATGGTAATCAGTCCGTCGGGTGTTTCAATATCTACTTCGTGCTCGCGTATGGCTTTTAGATTGGAGTTAAAGTGGGCTTTAATACTGCCTTCTTCAATACGGTTTAAAATGTCTGGCTTTACCCAATATTTTACGCGGCTGCTAATCTCGCTGCCTCGAACCACCATAGTTACTTCAGCACCTTTGCGGTAAGTTTCGAGCGCCACATCAACCGATGAATTACTGGCTC
Organism: Mucilaginibacter sp. CSA2-8R; assembly: GCF_038806765.1. Classification (NCBI taxonomy): domain Bacteria; kingdom Pseudomonadati; phylum Bacteroidota; class Sphingobacteriia; order Sphingobacteriales; family Sphingobacteriaceae; genus Mucilaginibacter; species Mucilaginibacter sp. CSA2-8R. Next base: position 1,771,007 of record NZ_CP152389.1, read on the forward strand.
CTACTACCACTACCTTTTGCAAAGTATAAAAGTGCGGATCCTGGTAGTAGTGTTTCACTTTAGGCAAATCTTCGCCCGGGATGTCCAAGTTTACTGATATGTCGTAAAAGCCGGTAGCCACAACGATGTTTTTAGCTTCGTAGGTGCCTTTGTTGCTCATTATAGTGTAGTTATCTTCTTTTCTCTCAACTGACTTAACTTCTTCAAATAGTTGCAAAGGGAGGTTATTAGCCAGCGATACACGACGATAATATTCTAAGGCGTCGGCACGGTTGGGTTTAGTGTGGGTAGTAGCAAATGGGTAGCCGCCAATCTCCAATTTTTCTGAAGTAGAAAAAAAGGTCATGGTAGACGGGTAGTTATATAATGAGTTAACCAGCGTGCCTTTTTCTAAAATAAGAAAGCTTAAGCCGGCTTTTTGAGCAGCCAGTCCGCAAGTTAACCCAATAGGGCCTCCGCCAATAATAATCAAATCGAGCATAAACGTAAATAAATTAAGCCAGTACGTCCTGATAGCTTTTATTACGGGCAAATACGGCTTTGGCAAAGGTACAAGATGGAGTTATCTTTAACTGATTTTGCCTCGCGTAATCCACGGCGTGTTCAATTAATTGTTCACCCACATGGTGGCCTTGTTCTTTTTCGGCTACTTCGGTATGATAAATTTCTATTTCATGATTATTGTGCTTCGTAAAAAGCACTTCGCCGGTTAACTCGTCATCTTGCTGTATGTAAAAACGGCCTTCGTTACCGTTAATGCTTTCTTGTATATGCATAGCTATTTTACAGGTGTTAACACCAACAACTCCAAAAAGATTAATTTAAAATAGAATTGCCTGAAAAAAGGCGACAATGAAAAGTATAGAAAATAAAAATGGGTAAGCTACTTTTATCGCACCGCTCAACTCTCTACCCTTGCTGCGTTCCCACCCTGGGGGGATTCAAGAGGAGCTGGTCGTAAAAGACTTACCCGTCACAAAAGTAGAAAAATTATCTATTTATCAGTAACTAAATGTAAACTTGCTGTTAAGCGGTTGATGCTCAACTTGAAAAGTTTATTTATGGCGCGTACATGTTTTTTTAACAACATGAAATTAGGTTAACCGAACTGCATTTTGTTCGTTTTTAAAGTAGATAATGTCAATTAATGCATAACCTTTACCATCTGCAATAGTGTTTTTTTCAAATACCAGTACTTTATCTGCACTAAAAGTGTCTTGATAAGTAAGCTGTCTGAATTTTGGCCACAGCTTCAAAAATTTGTCAATAGATAGACTTCTTGCTACAGTAATATGCGGGACTGTCAGTGTACATTTTCCGAAGCATTTTTTTAAGGAATGAAACCAGTTATCAATCTGGTATGAGCCTTTAATTGCTGCATAAATGGTCATGGTTTCTCCATGCTGGAAATAATTAAAGCCGTTGACACCTATGCTAATACACGGTAATTCTGACATTCTTTTTTTGATAGTTTGCAGAGCTACTTCAACCTCTAATGGGTCCTTTTTAGCAATATTCTGCACTGTTATATGTGCTTTTGAATTCATGCCGTCGTAATCACCTATAATCTCAGCTACTTTACTCTTGTAACGACTCACCTGTAAATAAACAGCGTCAGACGGCGGTATCACAAATAAATAATCCTTGTTCATAAAGTCGTTGTTGATGAAACAAAATTGCTAAAAATATTAGTATTTTAAAATTTGTTTCTTCACATTTGTGAGGTGGAATTTAAACGGCACATTGTACACATCGATCTCGATTCATTCTTTGTTTCGGTTGAACGTCGAATTAATCCGGATTTAATTGGCAAACCGGTCATTATTGGCGGATCAAAAGACAGGGGAGTAGTAGCATCGTGCAGTTATGAAGCACGGCAGTATGGTATACATTCGGCCATGCCAAGTGCAAAGGCTTACAAACTTTGTCCACACGCCATATTTTTACATGGCAGCCATGGCCGGTATTCAGAGGCATCACGCGAGGTTACCCAAATCATTCATAATTCGGTACCTCTATATCAGAAAACCTCAATAGACGAGTTTTATATTGATTTAACCGGAATGGATCGTTTTTACGACCCTTACCAATTAGCGACAGACTTAAGGCAGCAGGTTATTACAGAAACGGGCCTGCCTATATCATTTGGGATGGCTTCCAGCAAAACGGTAGCTAAAATGGCGACTAACCAAGCCAAACCCAATGGGCAACTCCGAATTGAACATGGACGTGAAAAGGAATTTATGGCTCCGCTAAACATCAGCAAAATACCCATGCTGGGCGAAAAAACCTGCGAAAAGCTTTACCAATACGGTGTAGAAAAAATAGGTGACCTGCAAAAGTGTAACCTGCGTTTTTTAGAAAGTGTATTTGGCCGGGCAGGCAAATATATTTGGGAAAAGGCCCAAGGCATCGACTACAGTGAAATTGTTCCGCATAGCGAGCGCAAGTCTATTTCTACCGAACATACTTTTCATCAGGATACCGCTGATCAGCGCACACTGGAAACCATGTTGGTATCCATGACCGAAGAATTGGCGTTTAAGCTGCGCAGCGAAAACAAGCTGGCATCATGCCTGGCCATCAAAATCAGGTTCAATAACTTTGAGACGCATACCCTACAAGAGAAAATTGCGTTAACATCTGCCGAACACATACTAATACCCGGCATCAAAAACCTGCTCAAACGGGCCTGGAATCAGCATCGGCCTATCCGGCTGATCGGTGTTAAGCTAAGCCAGCTATGCAGTGGCAGTTACCAGATTAATTTGTTTGAAGATAACGAAGAGCAGATTAAACTATACAAGGCGATGGATAATATCAACTTCAAGTTCGGCAATAAAACCGTTTGCCGAGCCGCGGGTATGGAAATAGGCCAGCGCAATTTTAACCCTTTTCAGGCAGAGTGAATTTTGGGAGTAAAGAACACAGAATCAAGAACACAGTCAATCTGTTAAATAGTCATACAGTTGTATTTATGTAATTCTATAAATACATACATTTGTATTTATAGAATTACATATTATGTATCTTGTGCTTTTACTTTTTATTATGGTAATTTCACTTTGAACACTCTGTAAGGTTCAGTGCGCTTGTTAACGCCGTTGTTAAAGTCGGGTTGCTTTTGAATTTGGGACGTGGTGATGTATAAAAAGTTATCTTTAGAGATAGAATAGGTGTCTGGCCAAATCAGACTTGAACTTTTAAACCACGTATGAGCTTTTAAATTGGGCGTAATCTGTATCATGCGATAGTTTACCATATCGCCAAAATATAAGTTGCCCTTTTTATCAAAAATCATGGCATCGGTGCTGGCAATTTCGCCCAGGTATTTTACTTCGCCGCCTAATTGTTGCGGGGTAAGTTTCTCATCTAACAGTGATGCGGTTTTGATGCGGTACAACTTTTTATCATTGATAGATTTGTAGTATAACCAGGCACGGTCTGGGCTTAGGGCAATACCATCCGAGTTAAACACTGCAGGCTGGCCTTGTTTCATCAGTTGATGACCATCAATCACAAATTTATAATTGGGGTCGGGTTTAACCGATTTGTGGCTTTGCAATACCTGGCGCGATTTGCCTGTTTTTAAATCAAGAATGACAATGCCACCAGTACCTGAATTAGTAAGATAGGCCATCTGCTTTTCAGTATCTACCCTAATGTCGTTTATATAACTGCTGTTATCAATAGTGCCGGTAAAGCGATATACTTTTTCAATTTTATTAGTGTTAAGGTTAAATTTAACCACTTTGGCGCTATTATCCACTACTTTGGCCAGCATTGGTGCGGCGGGGTCAACAATGTATAGATAATCGTTATCATCAACGTAAGCCGTTTGCACACAAACCCATTTATTCATGCCGTCTTGTCCGGGTTGCCAGCTATTCATGGCCGCATCAGGGAAGGGTTTTGCAGTGCCATCGGGCATTACCTCTACCACTGCATATTTATAAATAGACGACCAGCGCGGGTAAGTAACAAACAAACGATTTTTGGCTGATATAGCAACGCCGGTAAACTGATATGTTTTGTCGGCATAAACCTGTTGCAGTTTAGGGGCCTGAGCATGTCCAGGTTGCGCAGCAAATACCATCCAGGTAACTGCCATCATATTAGTAAGGTAGATGAAGAATCTTTTCATATAACCTTAACCTAATTAGAAAATAAAAAGTTTATTTATTATGAAAATATTGTGCGGTGACTAAAAATAACCAGTAAGCTCGATATAATATCATGTAGTCAAACATATTCAATGGCCGTCATTGTGTCGGTTCAAAATATCTTATCATTTAAATCAACGCTTTTCTGCTTCCTTTTTATTAATCGCATTCTTTGATTTAGCGGCCCGCTGTTTATCCAATTTTTTAGCAGCCAAAGGTAGCTGCTTACCTGTATCGGCATTTTGGGTGCTTTCAGATTGCTTTTTGACCTGTTCTTCTTGCGCTTTTGCGTTCTCTGAACTTTTTACTTTTCCCGAATCAGCATCCAATTCATGCGGCCAAATGTCTTTAATGGCTTTGCTAGCCTTTTCAATCAGTTTTTCTTCGTGTGTTTTTACCGGTCTTGCTGATTTGTTACTCATGTTAAACGTCTTGAAATGATAATAGCATTTTGTTAATTATAATATCAACTAAGCAGTTGTCAGTATTGTTTGCTGGCAGTAAGCCTACATATTCCAGGCAAACAAAATTCGGGTTTAGCATTTAAATAGAATAAGCGTACTTTTGCGCTCTGTTTTAAAATATGAAAATTCCAAAGTTTGCCGACCTGATTATTTACGAAGATGATAACCTTTTTGTGGTTAACAAGCCACCATTCATCAGCTCGCTCGATGAGCGGGGAGAAGGTAGCAGCGAAATCAGTATGCTCAGGCTGGCCAAAAGCTATTGGGAAGATGCCCAAATTTGTCACCGTTTAGATAAAGAAACATCGGGTGCGTTAATCATTGCCAAAAACCCGGAAGCGTACCGCCTGGTGTCTATGCAGTTTGAACGCCGGCAGGTTAAAAAGGTGTATCATGCCGTAATTGAAGGCACCCATGTATTTGATAACTTGCTGGTTGATTTACCAATATTAAATACCGGCAAAGGCACAGTGTCTATCAGTCGGCAGGATGGTAAGCGAGCCGAAACCTGGTTTCAATCACTACAATATTTTAAGCATTATACTTTGGTAGAGTGCAGGCCGGTAACAGGGCGCATGCATCAAATTCGTATTCATTTGGCTACGCAGAGGGCTTCTATAGCCGGTGACGAGATGTATAAAGGTAAGCCAGTGTTTTTATCTCAACTAAAACGCAAGTATCACTTAGGCAAAGACCAGGAGGAATTGCCCATCATGAAACGCTTTGCGCTGCACGCGCACGAGTTAACCTTTAAGGTAGATGCTGAGAAACAAGTGGTAGTTAACGCACCTTACCCCAAAGATTTTGAAACCTTATTGAAATTACTGAATAAGTTTGACAGTTAAATAAAGCGGATGCTGACGGCTCATTTTGTTGCTTACTTTTGGTAAATCAGAAAGTGCTGCATTGGCAACCCTGTTTTGTCTTTAATGAAAGAGAAGCCGTTAGCCGTTAACTCTTTGCTTATTTGTTTAGTCGTGGTTTTATGAAGCTCTTTAATAGGAATTTCGGGATCTTCGCCTTTATATTCTAACAAAACTATTTTACCACCTGGCTTTAAAGCTTTATACAAAGCTTGCAGGTACTCATGCGGAAATTCAAGTTCGTGGTAAACATCTACCATCAGCGCCAGGTCAATGCTTCCGTCTGGTAAGTTAGGTGCTTTTTCGCTTCCCTTAACTACTTCAACATTAGATTGCTTTAGTTTTTTGGCCCGCTCTTTCAAATAATCCAAAGCTTCATCCTGCAGTTCAATAGCAACCACCTTATTTACTTTAGGTGCAATTCTAAACGTATAAAAACCTGTGCCGGCACCAATATCAGCAACCACGCTTTTTTGATCAACCGGTAAGTATTTAACCGCCAGGTTAACGTTTTCTTCCTGGTTACGGGTATCGCGCTCCAGCCAACCAGCACCGCTAAAACTTATCACCTTTGCTATTTCGCGGCCTTTATAAATTTTACCAATGCCGTTGGGCGACGGCTTTTTATAAGTATATACCGTATCATTAGACGGAGTTGCCTGGCTTTTACTCTGACCCTGATGCTCATTATTTGGGGTGCATTGGCAAAAAAGTATTGCCGCCGAAAAAAGACAGTTACGGAAGTTGAACATAGCTCAGATAAATTTACGTTTAAGCAATGCTAAATTACTTTAATTGTTTTAAAAAAGCTGTTAGAAAGAAGCGCAATTACACCATGTAATTGCCATTGTATTACAAGTTAATTAGAGTCTGATTAAGGCTAAAAATAAAAGGGGTTATTCACCCCTTTTTAATCCAAACTTTTCAATCTTACTGTATAAATGGCTTCGCTGTATGTCAATGTCATCTGCTGTTTTAGAAACGTTCCAGTTGTTTTTTTCGAGTTTAAATTTGATATACTCGCGTTCGGCAAAGTCTTTGTACTCCTGAAAATTCTTAAACTGTTCGTAGTCTGTTTGCGGGGCAGGCGCTGCTCCGGCAGTTACCGTAACCGGTGCTGACGGATTGGCAAAGGCTCTAACGTCACCATCGGTAATGATCTTATCGCTCAGGATAATTAAGCGCTCAATCATGTTGCGCAGTTCGCGGATATTACCTGTCCAGGGCAGTGCTTTTAATGCTTCTAAGCCGGCATCGCTAATCCGCTTGGTCGGCATACCATATTCGTTGCAAATTTCATCCAAAAAGCTGGTCGCTAACAATGGGATATCATCACGGCGCTCAATCAGTGGTGGTACATGTATCAAAATAACGCTAAGGCGGTGGTACAAGTCCATCCGGAAATTGCCGTCTTCAATCTCCTTCAATAAGTCTTTGTTGGTTGCCGCAACTACACGTACATCAACCTCAATTTCTTTTTCGCCGCCTACGCGGGTAATGCGGCTTTCTTGCAAGGCACGCAGTACTTTGGCTTGTGCCGAGTGGCTCATGTCGCCTATCTCATCCAAAAATAAAGTACCGCCATTAGCAGATTCAAATTTACCGATGCGTTGTTTAACAGCCGAAGTAAATGAACCCTTTTCGTGACCAAAAAGTTCGCTTTCAATTAACTCAGATGGGATAGCTGCACAGTTTACCTCTATCATAGGCCCATTACTGCGGTGTGATTTTTCGTGCAGCCAGCGGGCCACTAACTCCTTACCGCTACCATTAGCACCGGTAACCAATACGCGGGCTTCGGTGGGACCAACACGGTCTATTGTTTCTTTAATTTTTACTATGGCCTGTGATTCGCCTAAAATGGGACGAACTTTAGAAACTTTTCTTTTTAATACCTTAGCTTCGGTTACCAAACTACCGCGATCTAACGCGTTGCGTACAGTAATTAATAAACGGTTAAGATCAGGCGGTTTCGAAATAAAATCGAAGGCTCCCTTTTTACTGGCCTCTACTGCTGTTTCTACCGTACCATGGCCCGATATCATGATAAAAGGCAGATCAGGTCTAATCACTAAACCTTCAGTAAGTACCTCCATGCCGTCCATACGATTCATTTTGATATCGCACAGCACTAAATCGTAGTCGTTCTTTTGTATGAGCTGGAGTCCGTCAATACCGTTGTCAACGTCTTCTACCTGGAAATCTTCGTACTCTAATATTTCGCGCAGGGTGTTACGAATTGCGCGCTCGTCGTCAATAATTAAAATTTTTGCCATGTTGTTGTTTCAGGAGGTAGTCTGTTTCAGCCGCTAAAGTATAGGAATTCGTATAGTAAAACAAACACTTTAGCATTTGGTTTAAAAAAAGTATCCCTTATTGTACAACAATAAGGGATAAAAGCAGCAGCAAAGCTGTAAGCCGGGTTTTGTGCTGCCCAAAGGCAGTTTCTATCATTAATCTGGACCGGCTATTGCTAACCGGCTCTAACAACCTACCCATCCCAACGTTGCTGTTTACACAGCACACAGAAGCGAGCAACTTCCATTTTGGGACCTATTTGGTTTTTCAACTCCTGAGGTTTACCGCAAATACAGTTACCTGTACCTGCCGTGAGCTCTTACCTCACGTTTTCACCCTTACCCTGTTAAGGGCGGTATATTTTCTGTGGCACTGGCTGTCGCCCGCTGCAGGGCGCCTTCCCGTTAAGAAGCAGGATGCTCTGTGTTGCCCGGACTTTCCTCCGCCCGGCCTAAACCGGGCAGCGATAGAACACTTTGCAATTACAAAGATAGGTTTTTAGCAGGTAGGTTGAGTGGTTAAGTTATTGATTAGTTCATTGGTTTACTCGTTCAGTAGCTGATTAGTGCAAAAGTTGATTAGTTTACTTGTCGATTGCCATGAAAATAAAAAACAGGACGAACAACCTAAAAAAAGTCAACTTACCTTATGAATCATAAGCCGCTTATTCTCCCTCCGGATATTTACGAAAGACGCTGTTGATCCGCATTTGAATCACGCCTAAAAATGCTTCGCGGAAAATTCGGGTAGACATTTTAGAAACACCTTCTGTACGATCGGTAAAAATAATTGGAATTTCTACTACTTTAAAGCCGTGTTTCAGGGTAGTGTATTTCATTTCAATCTGAAACGCATAGCCTACAAACTTAATTTTATCCAGCCTGATGGTTTGCAGTACCTTGCGCTTGTAACAAACAAAGCCGGCCGTTGCGTCTTTAATTTCAATTCCGGTAATCAACCTTACATAGGCCGAAGCGTAGTAGCTCATCAGTACGCGGTTCATGGGCCAATTAACTACGTTTACGCCCTTCACATAGCGCGAGCCAATCGCCATATCTGCACCTTCTGCACAGGTTTCGCGCAGTCGTAATAAATCATTAGGGTTGTGCGAAAAATCGGCATCCATTTCAAATATGTAATCATATTTATAGCTGACTGCCCATTTAAAGCCTAAAATATAAGCTGTGCCCAAACCTTGCTTGCCCGAGCGTTCTTCGATGAACAATTTTTCAGGAAACTCAGCTTGCAGTCTTTTAACAATATTACCGGTGCCATCGGGTGAGCCGTCATCAATAATAAGCAAGTGAAAATCATGGGGCAGCGAAAATACCTTGCGGATCATGCGTTCAATGTTTTCCTTTTCGTTGTAAGTAGGTATGATAACTAAGCTATCAGGCACGGGCTGTTGAGGTTGTGAACGGCAAAAGTAAATATTTCGGCTTTAAAAAAAGCAAAAAGCAGGAAAGGGTTACTTTCCTGCTCTCTTATAAACAGTATATGCTGTTATAAATTGTTCGTTTCCGCAATTACTTTATTTTCGTCTTCAGTTACGTAGTTACGCTCTTTAAGACGTGGAGAAACAAACAGGTATACTAAAATAAAAGCCGTCATGATGCCGGCAAATAACCAGTAATAACTTGCACCCTCAAAACGCGAAAAGAAGCCATGATTAGCAATGCTGTTATTTACGTAAACATCAAACAGGTTACCTGCGGCTACCGTCAATAACCAAATGGCAGACATGGTACTCTTCATAGATTTTGGCGATTGAGTATAAGCATACTCTAAGCCAGTAATGGATACTAAGGTTTCACCGGCTGATAATACCATATAAGCCAATATTTGCCACCAAACAGACGGATGTTGTCCGGCATCTATATTTTGCTGTATTAACGCAATGATTACAAAAGACATAGCAGTCAAAACTAAACCGGCGCCCAAGCGACGTAGCGGTGTGGTTTTTAAGCCGATTTTGTCAAAAAACGGATAAACAAAGTAGTTGAATATGGGGATGAACGAAAGTAAGAAAATTGGATTTGCAGTTTGTACTTGTTCTGGTAGCAACTGATAACCAAACATGTTTAAATCAAGCTTTTTAGATTGCAATACCCATTCTGAAAGGCTTTGATCCCACATTGCCCAAAATATCGGAACAAAAGCAAAAACGGCCATTACCCTCCAAACTGCCTTTACACCATCCACTTTCTCGGCATTGTATTCTGCCTTGGCAACATCAAGCAAAGACTGTCCCGGCTGTTTTTTGCCTGCATGCGTTAAAGCATACCAAGAAATAAAGAGGAAGTTATCTTTTTTAATTCCAGATGGCGGTACCCGTACATATATTTTACGTCCGGAAAAAAATATGGCAGTAGCTATCGCCATCAATATACCAGGGATACCAAAAGCCCATTTAGCTCCGTAATGAGCGTAAATGTAAGGTATAGCAATAGTTGACAATACCGAACCTGCATTAATAGCAAAATAAAACCAACCGTATACCTTTGATAGAAGGCTTTGATTGCTTTTGTCGAACTGATCACCTACGTTGGCAGATACACATGATTTAATGCCGCCTGCACCAATAGCAATTAATATAAGGCCGTATCTAAATCCGGTTAAATCAGTATCAAACAACGCCAGGCACAAATGACCGATACAGTATATAATAGAAACATAAAGAATGATTTTGTATTTGCCAAAAAACCAGTCGGCAGCTATAGCTCCAACAAATGGTAATGCATAGGCCAGAGAAACAAAGAAGTGGGTGCTTTCATTGGCTTTTGCTTCGGCTACAGTTTGCAGGGCAGCGTTACCGGTAGGATTAAAAAATTGCGCTACCAAAAAGGTAACCAGTATAGAGCGCATGCCATAAAAGCTAAATCTTTCAGCCGCTTCGTTACCTATAATAAAGGGAATACTCCTGGGGTACTTAGGCTCCGCCAGCTTTTCATCTACAGTAAATGTATCTTGGGTCATCAGGTTAAATTAATCAAAAAATTTTCTAAAAATAGTATTTATCCGGCAAAACCAAATTTTGTATTTGAATGTCCTGATGTAATAACGGTTTAATTGGCTTTACTGGAATAATGCCATATTCTAATTTTTCCTGACTTTAATTTGGTTTCGGTCTTTAACAGCCTGCTGCTTCGGATCAGGAATATCTATATCACTTGGCGCCGGTATATTGCGCATGTCCAGGTTTTCTTTTAATACCCATTTGCCATTTATCAGCTTAAACCCATCATAGGTTAAATCGGGACCATACATACTTAACTGTCCTTTCATTTTGCTGTCGGGAGGCGAGAGGTGATCAAACACAATCAGGTTTTGTTCGGGCACATGCCGCAGTAGCATGGATGCCTGGCGGTTATACTCAAACACCACCCGCTGGTGGGTGGTGGTCCCCGTAGTAAACACAGGTAGGCCAAATACCGGTTTGCCATCTTTAAACCAAAGCGCTTCAATAATTTTTTTGGTTGATTTAACGGTGTTACCTTTCCATCCTAATAGTACATAGTATGGGGTAGAGGCATTCACCTGTACTATTTTATAATACTCGGCACCATACCATTTACGGTAATCCGTAACCGAATCGGCGGGGTTTTTTAAGAAAGGAGAGTAATCTTCGAGCGGAAACAAGGCCAGTTTATTGCCAGTATTAAGTTGTACGGCGCCGTAAAAACGATAGCTGCCGTCTTCGTTCAGCACAAACCAAGTCATGATCCTAAATTTGTTATCAGGCGAGCGCAAGTTGCTGATGGTTTTAACTGAATCGAAATTAAAAGCGTATGAGTTAGGCACCTTAAGCGCTCCTACTAATGTGCGTATAAACTGGTAATTAGCGTTTTTTCGTTCTACATCGCTCTGGTTATTAACCATCTGTAGGCCAAGGCGTTTAAGGCTATCTTGAAAAGGGCGAAGTTGGTTGAGCTGGTCGGGTGTGTTGTATTTTTGCGCAAACAACCAACACGCAAAAAATTGAAATATAAAGGTGAAAAATAACCAAGCTTTTCTCATGCTTTCATCATCAATGTTAACGTTGCCGCACAACTTAATTTTGCGCAGTAGGTTTATAAATTAAAGGCCGGATACTTTAAAAGGTTTATTTGTTGCTATAATTGCAGCAACGCAATTTTGGTGTAAAAATCGCACTATATTTGATATTTAACTGTTGAATGGCAAAATTTAGTATATCACGTCAAAGGGCCCTAATGCGAAAATACGCAACCGGGATAAAATTTTTGATGATATTGCTTAGTGTATTCCTGATTATACTGGCCTTACCCAAACAAACCAAGTTTAGGTACGAATTTGAAAAAGGACGGATCTGGAATCAAAGCGATTTGGTAGCTCCCTACAATTTTGCCATTTTAAAAACCAGTACTGATTTAGAAAAAGACCGCCTTGCTGTATTGCAAAATGTTGCACCTATTTACCGGTACAATGAAGATGTACAGATGCAGCAAGTTGAAGGATTTGTAAATGACTTTAATTTAAAATGGCCCAACGCCGGCATTCCTGAAAAACTTAAAGATAAATATGTAGAAACCGGCAAGGTCCTGTTAGCACACGTTTATGTGACCGGGTTACTCAACCCAACGGCAAAGCGCGAACCCGTAACCCAATATTTCAACATTACGGTTGTTAATAAAAACAATATTGCTGCTGATAAGAATACTTCGGTTTTATATACCAAAGAAAAGGCAATCAATTATTTTGAAGAAGAACTAACACTGCGCGGCCTGGACCGCGCATTTATGCTGGATTTAATGCAAAACCGGTTGCAAAATAATTTGATTTACGATGATAAACTGACCGGCAAATTAAAAGATGATGTTTTAAGTGGCATATCGGCCACGCAGGGCATGGTGCAAAAAGGGGAGCTGATTGTAGCAAAAGGAACGGTTATTAATGACGATATATATCAAAAGCTCTTATCTTACAAAAAATATTTTGAAGATAGCGCCCGGGTAAACGGTAACCGCAAGCTGGTTTTTTTAGGTCAGTTTTTTTTGGTAGGCCTCACCGTAACGCTGCTGATTGTTTTTCTCCACCTGTTCCGTAAAGATATCTACCAGGATAACCGGATGGTAGGGCTGATACTGTTGGTTATAACGGCTATGTTAGCTACGCTCTCGGCTGCTATTAAATTTCAGGTACCTAATCTGTATTATATACCTTACTGCATTGTACCGATCATCATCCGTATATTGTTTGATACCCGCCTGGCATTAAACATTCACTTATTGGTAATTATGATTGCCGGTTTTTATGTGCCTAACAGCTTTGAGTTCGCTTTTTATGAAATTACAGCGGGTATGGTGTCTATTTACAGCATCAAAAACCTGCTGCGTCGCGGACAGTTTTTAACGTCGGCACTTTTAATTACCCTAACTTATCTGGTTGCGTTTTTAGGCATTTCGTTCATCCGCGAAGGCGACATTGCTAGCATCGAGTGGATAGAGTTTTTTCCGTTTATAGTGAGCGTGATGTTAACCTTGCTGGCTTACCCGCTTATTTATGCGTTTGAAAAGGTGTTCCGTATTACATCTGATCTAACACTAATTGAGCTGACTAATACCAATGCACATTTACTGCGCGAAATGGCATTTAAGGCACCGGGTACCTTCCAACACTCGCTACAAGTAGCTAATTTGGCTGAGAACGCTATTTATAGCATTGGTGGCAACGCTTTACTGGTTAGGGCAGGGGCATTGTATCATGATATTGGTAAAATGGAAAATCCGCTATACTTTATTGAAAATCAAACCGCCGGATTCAACCCCCATGATAAGCTGCCTTACGAGGAAAGTGCACAGATTATAATTAGCCATGTGCGCAAAGGAGTTGATATTGCAACGAAAGCTGATTTGCCAGAAGCCATTATTAATTTCATCCGTACCCACCATGGTAACACCCGGGTCGATTATTTTTATCAGTCGTTTTTAAAGAACTTTCCTGAAAAATTCATCGATGAGAACATTTTTAGGTATCCGGGGCCTATTCCATTCTCTAAAGAAACCGGCGTTTTGATGCTGGCAGACTCCATTGAAGCAGCATCGCGCTCTATTAAAGAACCCGATGCCAAATCGATCAGCGAACTGGTAGACCGCATTGTAAATTACAAGCTTAATCAGAATCAATTGAAAGACAGTGATATTACATTAAAAGATCTGGAAACCATTAAAACCATATTTAAACGCATGCTGATGAGTATTTACCACGTGCGGATAGATTATTAAAAATTGATAGAAATTTTTTTTGATGGTATAGTTGAATTACTATATTTGCAGACCCAAAACGGGGCATAAGTTCTAAAAAAGGTGAGGTGCCTGAGAGGCCGAAAGGATCAGTTTGCTAAACTGACGTACGGGAAACTGTACCGAGGGTTCGAATCCCTCCCTCACCGCCAGCAACGATAGAAAACTTCATAGAAGCCTGTAAATCTAAAAATTTACGGGCTTTTTTTGTTTTCAAACACATCGCAACTCACATGTAATCACATAATTCTGTTATAACGAAAGCTTATAAAAGTTTGTACAATAGTATATTGACTAAATGTGCATCTTGATTTTTTATAGCCTCATTTCAATGTTTATTCACCTCCAAAAAGTGGTTTGTTAGAAAAAAGCTTCATTTCGTTATTTTACTTCATAAAACAACGAAATGAAGAATTAGACCTGATGTATGTTTACCTAAAAGTAACGGTAGACAGTGTACCCAAGGAAAAGTTGGTAAAGCGCCCCTGGTCATCAGCGCGCTGGAACGGTAAATCGAACCGTGCGACTGGAAAAATGAAGACGCCAGGTAGCTGAACGCTTACTTGGATGTCATGCAAAGGAGAATTTACCAGCAAAAATTTTAAAGAGGCTGACCGCGCCCTGACTGCGCAGGCCATCGTTGACATCATCAGCGGCACAGAACAGCACAGGCGTGGCCTGATGATGCTAATCAGGAATCACAATGAAGAACTGAAAGAAATGATCGGTAAGGGAGTGGCCGAAGGAATGTGGACGAACTTTAACACCCGTTATAATCACGTCGCCGCTTTCTTAAAAGCGGAGAACAGGACCAGCAAAATTAATATTCTGCCCTTAAACTTCGGTTTTGTGAAAAACTGATAACTGGTTGAAAGTTGATTGGTTAAGCTGAATAAGATGTATCACTTTAAATTACTCTTTCAAGAAAAGAAGGATAAATTTTACCTGAATTCCACTGTGTAACGTAAATATTTTCGTCAGCATCAATACATACATCATGAGGATGTATGAAAGCTTGCTGCGCTTGCTTTTGTGGTTGTAGTATGCCATCTACATAAATAGGTTCCGTTCCTCCCGGAGTAGATACTACACAATTATGCTCGTCAAGAACGGTAATATATCCCGATCCGAAATTTTGATTGTGTTCTGACCTGAACACTGCAGCATATACGTTTTTATTGTATAAAACAGGCCTGCAAACAAAAGATCCCGGTAACGAAATAGTTTCTAAGTACTGCCCATTCATGGTAAACCGCTTTAAAGCGTTATGATTGCGCGATGTGATCAATAATGTAGGTTCGCTATAACGTTGATCAATGGCTATTCCATGGGCACAATCAAATTGCTCATCACTCGTTCCTTTTCCGCCCCAGTGCCTGATGTAATTGCCTGCATGGTCATATTGTATAACAAATTGGTGTCCATAACCATCGGTTATATATAGGTCGCCATTAGCTGCAACAGCGGTTTCTGTCGGTTTGTACTCTTCAGCAGCGGTGTAATTTGGTATTTGCTTAGGATAGCCGTAAACAGAAATAATCTGGCCTTTTAAATCTGTCTTGATCACCTCATGTCGTACGGTATCTGTAATATATAAGTATTCCGTGCCGTTTTCGTCATGGATAGTGAGGCCATGACCACCCGGAAATTCATTACCCCAAGCAGAGACAATTTGACCATCCTTTGAATAAACAAGTACGTTGTTTTTAACCTCATCAGTTATCATATACAACCACCCATTTTTAGCTATAACTATTTCATGACAATTGTTAACAGGATACTTTGCTGCATCAGCCTGGGTCCAATTATTATTGACGCGATAGCGGTAGTTATCGTGTCCAATTATTTCGTTCATTCGGATGATAATTTTTGAGTTTGAACTTTTACTAATAGAAGTGAAAGGCTAGCCAGCAACATTAAAACGGCTGACACCTGGTAAATAACAGAAAGATCAATTTGAGCGTCTTTTAACATGCCGCCTGCGTATACCATCAATCCGCCGACTATGGTACTTAAAAAATTTAAAAATCCGTATCCAGTAGCGATGTAACGGTTATCAATCACTTGGCATAAAATTGGCATCAGGTTGGCGTCATTAAAGCCACGTGCCAATCCATATACAATCATAGCAGCAATGGCAAGTAGCAACAGGTGCGTGCTGGCCATTAAAAACAGAAATGGAGCTCCAATAGTAAAACCTATGATAACAACATATAAACGACTGCGTTCATTAATTTTCGACCAGCGGTCGGCAACAAGGCCGCCTATCAAAATACCTGCAAAAGACCCAATCTGCATATAACCCGTTGCCGATATTCCTGCTTCACCTAATCCCAAATGAAAATGGTCTTTTAAAAAGGTAGGGAGCCAGGCATAGATTAGCCAGTTTACAATGCCCAATACACAGAAATAAAACATGAGTACCAAAAACGAGCGTACTGCGAACAACTCTTTAAATATTTGGAATAAGTTGGATGATTTAGTTTCGGTGTTGCTGTTGCTTTGCGGCATAGGCTTGTCTTTTAAAAAAATCACTAGCACCACAGAATAGGCAACACCAATCAACCCGAATAATTGGAAACCGTGCCGCCAGCCCCAATACTCAGCAATAAAGCCGCCCAAACCACCCAGTGCAAGCCCGACATACAATCCGCTCATGTGCAGACCTGTGGCAAGTGAGCGCGTTCTGCCGTGGTGGTATTCGGTTATTAATGCCAAGGCTGCCGGAATATAGCAGGCCTCACTCAAACCCATCACCACTCGGGCTACCAGCATTTCATGAAAAGAACCAACAAAGCCTGTCCAAAGCGTTACGGCCGACCAAACCGCAACGCTAAAACAGATTACTTTTTTGCGACCGTAGTTATCGGCAAAATAGCCGCCAAGCGGACTCAGAACGCCATAAGACAGCAAAAACATAGTGGTTAAAAGCCCAAACTGCGAATCATTAAGCTTGAAGTCGGCCACAACTGGGTCGTGCATGGATGTGATTAGGTTTCGGTCAAAATAATTTAAAAACGCAACTACCCACAACATGGCTACCAAAGCCCAGGAGTAAGCAGGTGTGTTAGATTGGGAATTGTTCATGTTGATGGCTGATAGCTTAACGTTTAACTGGGGTGGCTACCCGTACCCGCGGTGTACGAACAGCAGGGCGCACTTCGCCGCCCGGAAAAACAATTTTTCCGTTCCAAATTACCGAAGATACTGTAACAGGTGCCCACAAACTTTCGTTAGGGTTAGTGATGCTGTTATCATTTTTGCTGACAGGTATATTTGAGCTAACTTCCCATTGATTTTTTTTGACGAGGTAATTTAATATATGCACATTGAAGCCGGGATGGGTTTCTTTTAAATCGGCGCGCTCAGCCAATTGCCCGTCGTCACCTCCAAAAATGATCAGCATGCTTTCGCCCGACGCGTAAACCGGGGTAGGGGCCGCAACTGCAGGCCAAGGCATTTTGGCAAGTTTGTGCCAGCCTTTACTCGGTTCGTATTTGTAAGCATCGTCTAAATACCGGCGTTTACTTGTACCATTGCCAGCGTCTACGAGTTCGGCGCCACTAAACAAATAAAATGAATTATCAATAGAACCTGCTACGGCCAGCATACGTGGTGGCCCAGGCCATGTATCCAGCATCCTCCAATGCTGTTTAGATGCTGGCAAGGAAAGGTCGAGCGACAAAAACGCAGTAGAACAACGCTTGTCATCAAGGCTTGTTATGCCGCCGGCTACATAAAATATGTTTCCGGCAATAGCGCCCGAACTGTTGGCAAGTGCAAAGGGTAAATCAGGCAACGTATCAACAGCCAATTTTTCAGCTTGGTATGATACGGCAAATACTTTGCGAAGGTGCCCGGCCTCATTGCTGCCGCCTGCACAAATTAAATGGTTTTTCCAAGTTACTGATACGCCGTATCCGGATTTTACAGGTAACACCCCGGCAACCCGCCACCGTCCGTTAGGCTTATCTAACAAAAAGTAAGCAAGGTTGTTTTGCCAACCCTCACAGCGTTTTTGCCCGCCCCAGCTAAAGCGAACGGAACCGCAGTAATCATTTCCCTGGCGGCGGTTACTCATACTTAGTAGTAAACGATGAAGGTAGCAACGTGGCGCGCGAGTTAAATACCCGGGGTATAGCTGCCTTTGTATTGAAGTACAGGCTGCCAAGTGACGAGATTATGCAAAACCGTGAGATTGGCCCGTTGCAGGACGCACAACGTGCTATACAAATAGTGCGGCAGCGTGCGGCAGAATGGCATATTGCACCCAACAAAATCGGCATTGCCGGATTTTCGGCCGGAGGGCATTTAGCTTCAACGTTATCAACGCATTACACTAAAGCGGTTGTAGATAATCCTGACAAGATTAGCTTGAGGCCGGATTTTTCAATATTGGTTTATCCAGTTATCAGTTTTCAGGACAGCTTGGTACATAAAGGATCTAAAAAGGCACTGATCGGCGAGAATGCCAGTGCCGAAAAGGTAATGGAGTATTCGAATGAAATGCAGGTAACTGCCGACACGCCGCCTGCATTTTTGATACACAGCGAAAACGATAAAGTAGTACCGGTGACCAACAGTATTAATTATTTTAATGCTTTGCATGCTCATGGTGTAAAGGCCGAAATGCATATATATCAAGGCGGCGGGCATGGCTATGGTATGAACAATGCCACTACAAAAGATAGATGGATGGATCACCTTTATAATTGGCTGCAGGCAAACCAACTTTTGCCTTTATAACTGCTTAACTATATTAATTAATAAAAGCAGTAAGTAGGAAATCAAATAAGATAACATCAAAAAAGGAAGGCTGCATGTGTTCTGTCAGCTGCTCAGGGATAGGCGTAATTTTTGTTGTAAATTCGGTAATCACTCAACTGAACCTATGCTATACGTTATTGTAATCAAAAACTTAATAGGTGGCAGTAATCTGTGTCTATAAAATGGATTACAACCCTTAATGTATGATTTGAACAGATTTATTTCAATAAGCATACATTTGTTCCGGAAACTTCTATAGTAAGAATATGAAAGTTGCGGTTTTGTACCAAGCACAACAACCACCGGCACAAGAGGGTATACTGAAACCCATGAAGCCGGGCGGCTATTCCGATAGTAGTGCAGATATAGCCTGTACTTTGCAAAATTCAGGCGTTTGCGTAGTCACGCCTGAACAATATCCTGATATAGAGAAAGATTTGGATTGGACGTTTCCTGATACTTATGTTGGAATTCAGCAAGCTATTAGCGCTGGTGCGGATTGTATTTGGTTAAATACAGTGCTCTACCAAGAGCATCCGATTAAACAGTTCTTGGGCCTGCATGTTGTCGGTCAACAGCCCTCAGCAGTGGATAAATATGATGATAAATGGTATACTAATTATATGCTGAGAAAAAGTGGGTTGCCCATTCCCAAAGCAGAGCTTATCACCTACGATTCCTTTAAACATACCAAGCCTGATGTTTTACCTCCTTTAGTTGCCAAACCGATTAGGGGGCGTGGCAGTGAAGGTGTGACTTTAGTTTCGGATTTGAGTGAATATAGAAATGTTTTGACTGCGCTATTTAAACAGGATCGATTTGGCACTGCAGTTTATATTGAAGAATACTTGTCTGGCGAGGAAATCACTATTACAGTAATGCCATCGGGAAATTATGAAGTTAAGGGGCATCAGATTAAAATGGCAATGCCGTGGTGTCTTCCTGGTGTAAAGCGGTTTAACCATCAAAACGGCATTGCACCGTACAACGGCACCATTGCCGTAATTTATAACAGCCAGGTCTTAACAGACCAGGAAGAGGGTTCTTCACTTGTTAAAGATCTTTACTCAAATTGCATTGAAGCGGCAACATTGGTTGAACTGAAAGCTCCCATTCGAATAGATTGTAGAGCGAACAGACAAGGTGAATACTTTATGTTTGACCTAAATATGAAGCCCAACATGACTGGTCCTTCTAGGCCCCATCGGAGTAATCAAGATAGTTTGACAGCTTTAGCCGCTCGGAAGATGGGTTGGGATTATCGTAATCTCTTGATCAACATATTAAATCAAAGCTGGCAGATTAGTTAAGTTAGCAGTTTGGTGCTCAAAAGCAACAATAATTTATCTGTAGCTGAACATATCTTACAATAGATGTACCGGTTCCAAAGGTATTAATCCATATTTTACCCGAGCCATCTTCTTCAATGGACCGGATAACGTTGTCAGCGGGATGACGATAATCTTGAGCGTTGCCGGTTTGATTTACAAACTAGCGTAAGTTGACGAGGCGCTCCAATAACTGAAATTACCCCAAAATTTCATCAACTCAATTATTGCACTGTTTGTTAACTTGATTGTGCCCTTTAACGATCAATAGCGTTTGCTGTCCATCATTAATCACCTTACAGGCGTCATTAAAAATTAAAAAGTCGGTTTCGTACAAAAAGAAGTCTGTTATTGTGCAGTTTATATCTAATGGGTCACATTATTTTTGACTGGTGCGATATTCAATGCATTTACATTCAATGCAATTGCACAAAACCAGTTATACAATACCGGGATTTTAAATTAAAATCATATTAGACTTATATAAAAGAGAATCTGTTACCATCGGTTGGCATTGATTCTTCAATAATATTTTAAGAACCATCCATTTTAAGCAAAAGTAAAGGCATCACGAGAAGATAAATGATACCAGACTTCAATAAACCAATTATTAATTAACCTAAAACCAAGACATGTAAAATCACCCAAACTTTAAAGTAAAACGAGACGCATTTTTACCGCCTTTCGTTCCATGTCCTATATCCTCGATAATCGCTTATTCAAGCGAATGGGGACTGCTATGTTTATTTTTTTACGAATAACAACGTTCAGTTTATGAATTTAAATTTACTACCCACTTATACCTGGCGTAACAAATTTTTGAAGATAACTATAAATTCCGCTTTTATAGCGGTTGTTGCATCAGGAAGCGCCTTAGCAAATACCGGAAGCATCCCAAACAAGTCTGCTGCGATAGTCCTCCCCTCTAAAAATCCGCTTACGCCTTTTACCACACGCGTCCTCCAGGTGATGAAGGTAACTGGTAAGGTAACCGATGCTAATGGGCAGGGCTTACCCGGCGTTACTGTTAAAGTGAAAGGAGCCAACATTAATGCAGTAACAGACGCTCAAGGTAATTATGCAATTAACGTACCCGACAACAATAGTGTCTTAGTTTTTACCTACCTGGGTTTTACAGCCCGGGAGGTAGCTGTAAACGGACAAACTGTAGTTGATGTACAATTAAAAGACGAGAATAAAAATTTAAATGAGGTTGTTGTAGTAGGCTTTGGTACGCAAAAAAAAATTAACCTGACCGGCTCTGTAGCTACCGTAAACGCTGCCGAGTTGGAAAACCGCCCTATTACTCAGGCATCTCAGGCATTGGCAGGGCTGGCACCTGGCGTACAAGTGGTGCAAGGCAGTAGTCGCCCGGGTAACGATGGTGCATCTATTACTATCAGAGGCATTGGGTCATTCGGTGCAGGCAGATCTCCGCTTGTTTTGATTGACGGTATAGCCGGATCTATTGATGATGTTGCGCCGGATAATATTGGCAGCATCAGTGTATTAAAGGATGCCGCATCTGCAGCTATTTATGGTAACCGCGGTGCAAACGGCGTAATATTAATTCAAACCAAGCGCGGCAAAGCGGGTGCAACTCAAATTGCATACAACAACTATTTAGGCTGGGAAAAAGTTACTGAGCTGCCGCAATTTGTTAACTCAGCAACCTATGCTCAGCTTACCGGAGCAAGCCCTGACGTAGTAGCTAAATATGCAAGTGGTGCCGACCCCGATAATTACCCTAACATTTACCATTTAAAAGATTTGTTAAACTCGGGGTCCGGTTTCCAGCAGTATCATAACGTTAGTTTTTCGGGCGGCGAAGGCAGGCATACTTATTTGTTTTCTACCAGTTACCGGGATTTAAATGGCATCACTGCCGAAACCAGCAATAAACGATGGGATATATTAGCTAATATTGATAGCCGTTTAACTGATAAACTTACATTAAAAACCAGCATTACTGGTTTTACCCGAACTGAGCTTCAGCCACAAGCTAATTATGGAGGCATTGGAGCAATTATAGGATATGCTGTACGCGAACCTAATACTATAGCGGGCAGAAAATCAGACGGTACTTATGGTCATCAGGATAATTACTCGCCCGAGGGATGGCTGGATAGCCAGGGCTTTAGTCAATATAAAGCTAAAAACTTTTACGGAAACACGCAGCTAACCTGGGAAATATTAAAAGGTCTTAGCTTAACCGGTACAGCTGGCTATCACTATTATAACGGTTTTGGAACAACTTATAATGCAGACTTGCAGCTGGACAAAAATTTGTACGTTGGTCCGAACAGTTTAAGTAATAATTATACCGAAGGTCATGAAGTAACCTTAAATAGTATATTAAAGTATAACCACTCGTTTAAAAACCATAACTTAAACGTATTGCTGGTATACCAGCAAGAAGAACACCGTGATGATAGTTTTAATGCTTTCCGCGATCGTTTCCCTAATAACCTTTTATACGAATTAGATCTTGGCTCTACAGCCAATCAGCAAAACGGTGGCTCGGCCAACGAGTATGCCTTAATATCTTACATTGGGCGTATCAATTATGACTATAAGGGAAAATATTTGCTTGAATTAGATGCAAACTACAACGGCTCATCAAGATTTGCATCCGGAAATCGCTATGGCTTTTTTCCTGGTGTATCAGCCGGTTGGGTAATTTCAGAAGAGTCATTCATTAAAAACAAGCAAACCTGGATTGACCTGTTAAAATTAAGAGCATCTTATGGATCATTGGGTAACGGAAATATTAATAACTACCCTTATCAATATGTTATCAACACAGGATCTCGATATACCTTTGGCGGAACATTAGTAAACGGCGCTGCCGTAAACAATGCAGCTAATCCAAACATCAAGTGGGAAACAACAACGACTACGGATTTGGGTATCGACTTTGGCTTTTGGAGAGGTAAGTTAACCGGTAGCATAGGTGTTTATAACCGTACAGCTAAGGATATTTTATATAACGTTCCCGTTTCTACCACACTCGGGCTTGGTGCACCAACTATTAACGCCGGCTCCCTGCGCAACCGTGGTTTAGAAACTAACCTGACTTATAATATTAAAAAAGGTGGGTTTACTTTAGCACTGAGTCCAAATTTTTCTTACAATAAGCAAAAGGTTACTGAAATTGCCGGAAACATACAGCGTGTAATCCCTGACTTTTTTGTTGGCCAACCTATGAACCCTATTTACGGGTATGTAGCTGACGGCTTATTCCGTGATGCTAACGATGTAGCTAATTATCCTACTCAACCAACTGCAGGGCAGCCTGGTAGCATACGCTTTAAAGATATAAGCGGACCTAATGGCGTACCTGACGGCAAAGTAGATGCCACCTATGATCGTACTATTATAGGTTATAAAAACCCAACTACTTCCTATGGTTTATTAATTAATTCAGGCTATAAAGGATTCGACTTCTCTGCTTTATTTGCAGGCCTAGGAGGCTATACGGAGCAAATGGGCTCATATATGGCATTTGCCTACTACAATGGCGGCAACATCCAGCAGTGGCAGGCAGATAATGCGTGGACTACCGCCAATCCTGATCCTAATGCAAAATATCCGCGTATTACCAGCCTTGGGCAGGGTAGTGCTAACGTACAAACCAATTCGTATTGGAACAGGTCAGGCACCTTCATTAGGTTGAAAAACTTACAAATTGGTTATACGCTGTCACCATCACTCACCAAAAAGCTACATCTGTCAAAATTAAGAGTATTTGCAGGTGGTCAGAATTTATTTAAATGGGATAAATTTTACACCGGCTGGGATCCTGAAAACATGCAGGGGTCAGGCGACCAACCTAACTATTATCCTATCACTGCGATTTATACGTTTGGTTTTAACGTAAAACTTTAATTGACCATAGCTTAAAGACGATTCAACAATGAAAAAAATATTCAATATAAAATTATTGTTAAAAACATCGGTAGCCTTAGGCGTAGCGATGGCTTTTACAACCGGCTGCAAAAAGAATTTTTTAGACAGACAACCGCTCTCGGCCATATCAGACGCAACTTTTTGGAAAACGGCTAATGATGCAACATTAGCACTTAACGGCGTTTATGATACGGGTGCTGGCTTTACAAATTATAATTTTTGGTCGGGTCTGGGTATGATTAATTTGGATCTTGCCGCAGGTAACGGATCAGAAAAGGAATCTTTACCAGATAACATTACCAATGGGGCACTGAACACTGCCAATGGTGTTACCGGTACTTATTACAGCTCAAGTTATAGGCAAATTGCCCGCTGCAATAACTTTCTGGCTAATATTGGTCAGGTGCCTATGGATGCCAGCACTAAAAATATCATGATTGCAGAAGTAAGAGCTATTCGTGCTTATGATTACTTTAATCTTGCACTTTATTTTGGCGACGTTCCGTTAGTTCAAAAACTCTTATCGACAGCAGAAGCTAACAGTGTAACCCGTACTCCAAAAGCTGATGTTTGGGCTTTTTGTGAAACTGAACTAAAAGCCGCTGCTACTGCATTGCCCAATACTGTACCGGCAGCCCAACAAGGGCATATGACAGCAGCCAGCACACTGGCTATATTAGGCAGGTTGCAAATGGCCCAGAAAAAATGGACTGATGCAGCAACAACTTACAAAGCGATTATTGATATGAATGCCTATTCTATTGATTCGCGTTACCGGGAATTATTTCTTAATGCCGGCGAAAATAGTCCGGAGGTTTTACTTTCAATGCAGTATATAAGAGATACTTATAGCCATGCTTTATTGCAATACCTTACCCCCGAAACTTGGGGAGGCTGGCACCAATTCTCGCCGTTTAATGAGTTGGTGAAAGACTTTGAATGTATTGATGGCAGGCCGATTACACAATCACCATTGTACGACAGAAACAACCCCTATAATAACCGCGACCCAAGGCTGGACTTCAACATCATGATTTCTGACCGCACGGTGTTCCGGGGCCGTACCTATTCTGCCAAGCCAGGTACTACTTTTGTTGACCGCCTGGATCAATATCCCGGTGTTTGGAGTGGCTATGCGATTTACAAGTTTTTGGAAGATGATCCTAACGTAGCAACAACATCTAACGACGGTAACAATTTTCCACTGATTCGTTATGCAGAGGTGTTACTTGGTTACCTCGAATCCAGGCTGGAATCAGGAACTGGTGTAGACCAGGCTTTATTAGACGCTACAGTTAACAAAGTTAGAGGCAGAGCGACTGTACGTATGCCAGCAGTAACTACTTTAGACCAAACTGCTTTGCGCACGATAGTGCGGAGAGAGCGCCGTGTAGAATTTGCCTTTGAAGGCCTGCGTTACTACGATTGCTTGCGTTGGGGCATTATAGCAAGCGAAAACAACCAGCAGTTTACAGGTATGAAATTAAATAATACGCCGGGTTATCAGGTTGATGCTGATGGTTATTATATCTATAAAAAAAGAAGCTTTGTTGTTGGCAAAAACGAATTGTGGCCAATTCCACAATCAGAGCGTGATCTAAATCCACAACTCACGCAAAATCCTGGATATTGATTGGTTATTCCAGGTTGGTTTTATTTGATGTTAAGCGGCAGGCTCTCATACCCTGCCGCTTATTTTATGCTTGTGATTTTGAGCGCTTGATTAATATATTTTACAGGCAAACTTCTTTTTAAAACTGACAACCGCATGTAATATTATTTATTTACAAATAGCGCCAGGGTAGAAGCGATTTGAATCATATATTCTTCTCAATCTGCTAATACCTTTATTTCAATATAGACATCGTTGCATCATCATCATTGTCGGAATGACTGGTAACAGCCAGTTTAAATGCTGATACGCACAACATTCTCTGCGTCCTAATTTTGCATGGAGTTAAATTTCATTAGCAGGCGGTGCTGGCGTCTCTACGGTATTCGCCGTCTGCAGAACTGAGGCACTTAATCAAAGATGTAATTGAGCTTATTTATTTCCATTACTTTTGCATCTATGCAACAGCAAGCCAATAACCCGCTTCACGGTAAAACGTTAGAAGCTATATTGAACGAGTTGGTATCCTATTATGGATGGACAGAACTCGGGGCACGCATTCGCATTAATTGTTTTAATGACAACCCCAGCATCAAATCGAGCCTTAAGTTTTTAAGGAAAACCGATTGGGCAAGAAAAAAGGTAGAAGACTTATATGTTTCTACCTCTTTTAGTAACTGAGTAATCAACTTGCAGACATAATGCTACGAACATTATCAATTATGACATTTAATGCTTCTTCTTATTATTCATTTTAGCTTTTAAACCAGCTCTGTAATTGTAAGTTTTTGCATTACTGGCTTTCTTTTCGTGAAAGGCCGGTCCAGGAGCGTTATCATCTGCTTTTGCTTTGGCCGCCTTCTTTTCGGCTATATCAGCAGATGTGCGTTCTCTTTCAATAATTAAATCTTCAGGCAATTCGCTCATGGGAATTTTTTGTCCGGTAGCCTGTTCTATTTTTTTAACTGCGCTTAATTCAAGATCGGTAGCAAAAGTAAGCGCTATGGTTTCACCTTCTATATCCGGCCAGTGATTGATTATACGGTTGATATAAGTTTCTTTTTCAATCGGTAATTCAAAATGAATCAGGAAGGGGATATGATCCAGATCCAGTTGCTGTTCTGCCTCATTAACTACAATTAATACGCGGGTAGCAGAGTTTTTAAATTCATCTACTGATGTAAATCCATCCATCTCAAAAAACCATGGGTTTAACAAGGCTACCGAGTTTTTACGGTCATGCAAACTCTTATATAATTTTTCGGCTGTGAGGCGGGTGTTTACAAATAAAACCACTTTGGTAAATAGGTCTTCGTCCTGCATAAAAAAGTTGAGTAAATTTACTTTAGTACCAAAATTGGGTAGCAAGTACAGCATTTGCTGATGCAGATCAAACTGCATCTCTGCCATTTCCTCCACCTCAATGGTAGCCGGTTGCTTCATAAACGGCGCTATCATTCTGTTTAAACGTTCGTGCAACACTTCGGTAAAAACAAGGTGCTGACATTTAGAGATACTGCTTGCCAATTCGGTAACAGGTAATTGCAAACCTTGCTTAACAATCAACTCCGCATCATCAATAATCAGCAATTCGATCTTATTTACATCCAGGCCAAGTTTAAGATAGATGGCACGAGCCCTATCAGGTGTGGCAACCACAATGTCGGCTCCATCGGCCATGGCATCCATTTGTGCTTCAATACCAGGAGCTGCAAATAGTGCAACAACTGAAAGTGCTTTGTTTTTGTTGAGCTGGCTAATCTTAAATACAATCTCCTCCACCATATCTTTATCAGGCGCCAGTATCAAAACTCTTGGTATACCGTCAGGCGTGTAGTTAAATTTGTTGAGCGTCGCTAATATATAAGTAGTGGTTTTGCCGCAGCCTTCTGGCCCAACTGCAATGACGTCCTGGCCGCCGCTGATGCGCGTCAATGTTTTCTGCTGAATTTCTTTTGGAGATACAAACCCTACTTCGTTTAAAGACTGTACAAGCCCTTTCTTTAACTTTAATTTATCTGACCACGCCATAACGTATATTTAAAAATCCTGATGGGGCGGCAAATTTATCCTTTTTGGCGTGCATTTTTAGCGCCTTATATCATTTGATAGAAAAAAGGGGCTTGTTATCAATTAATTAGCCGTTCGATGCGTGTAGTGATGATAATTTTCGAGCGTTTTTTTACTTTAAGCGATACCCTGTTGTATGGAGCGTTGATATGAAGCAAGTCTAATAGTTAAGCTTATTAGGATTGTAAAGCGTAGATACATATTATATAAGGAAGCGTTTAAGCTCGTGTCAGCTCCTTATTTCAATTGATTGAACTTAAATGGTTCAACGTAGATCCAGAGCGATAGGGCTGGAACTTTATCGCTCTGCTAATCAGTCCAAACCGCGCAATAACAAGAAAAAAGCGAAGTTGTTTTTGCAAAGAAGGATAAAAACGCTACTTTTGCACTCCCAATCGCAAGGAAGGGGGGGGTGAGTTGAAAGGATAGCGGGAATGAACGAGGTAGGTAAATAAAGCGAAAGCTGAACTTGCCGAAGCTTAAAGACTAAGACGTGATTAGTATATTTAATCATGAAAGTTCGGCAAAGCGGCCTTCAAAAACAACCTCAAAAAAAGATTGAACTTTTTTTTTAGAAAGTGAAAACTATTTTTACCTTTGCACTCCCAATCGCAATGAGCGGGGAAGATTGAAAAGCGGGAAGTAATCATCAGGCAAGCAGGGCGTTAAGCCGGCGAGACTGAATCGAAACGGGGTTGGCAAACCAAGCGAAACCTGGTCAAAAAAAAAGAAAAACTTTTTTTTGTTAAAGTAGAAAAGATGATTACCTTTGCACTCCCAATCGGAAGATAGGGAAAACAGTTAGAAAGTCACTTACCAGTTGTGGTAAGCAGATATAAAGCCGGAGTGAGAGACCGAGGCGAAAAGTTCTTTTAAGAAGTAACATGTAGCGTAGCGGGAGCGGTAGGGAACTACTAATCTTTGCTAAGAAAGAAAAAGAAAACCATTTAGAGTTTCTCAGAAGTTAGTTACGGTTAGGATACTGTATAAAGATACAATTAATAATCAGATTTCTATTTTGAGTAATAGGGTCTGGATCATAAACAAAACATTTTACAATGGAGAGTTTGATCCTGGCTCAGGATGAACGCTAGCGGCAGGCCTAATACATGCAAGTCGGACGGGATTAAGCTTTCGGGCTTATGAGAGTGGCGCACGGGTGCGTAACACGTATGTAACCTACCTTTATCAGGGGGATAGCCTCTCGAAAGAGAGATTAACACCGCATAACATCAAGTTATAGCATTATAGTTTGATCAAATATTTATAGGATAAAGATGGGCATGCGGGACATTAGCTAGTTGGCGGGGTAACGGCCCACCAAGGCGACGATGTCTAGGGGATCTGAGAGGATGACCCCCCACACTGGTACTGAGACACGGACCAGACTCCTACGGGAGGCAGCAGTAAGGAATATTGGTCAATGGGCGCAAGCCTGAACCAGCCATGCCGCGTGCAGGAAGACGGCCCTACGGGTTGTAAACTGCTTTTGTACCGGAATAAACCTTGATACGAGTATCGAGCTGAATGTACGGTAAGAATAAGGATCGGCTAACTCCGTGCCAGCAGCCGCGGTAATACGGAGGATCCAAGCGTTATCCGGATTTATTGGGTTTAAAGGGTGCGTAGGTGGCCTATTAAGTCAGGGGTGAAAGACGGTAGCTTAACTATCGCAGTGCCTTTGATACTGATGGGCTTGAATACAGTTGAAGTAGGCGGAATGTGACAAGTAGCGGTGAAATGCATAGATATGTCACAGAACACCGATTGCGAAGGCAGCTTACTAAAGTGTGATTGACACTGAGGCACGAAAGCGTGGGGATCAAACAGGATTAGATACCCTGGTAGTCCACGCCCTAAACGATGAATACTCGATGTTGGCGATATACGGTCAGCGTCTAAGCGAAAGCGTTAAGTATTCCACCTGGGGAGTACGCCCGCAAGGGTGAAACTCAAAGGAATTGACGGGGGCCCGCACAAGCGGAGGAGCATGTGGTTTAATTCGATGATACGCGAGGAACCTTACCCGGGCTTGAAAGTTAGTGAATGATTCAGAGACGAATCAGTCCTTCGGGACACGAAACTAGGTGCTGCATGGCTGTCGTCAGCTCGTGCCGTGAGGTGTTGGGTTAAGTCCCGCAACGAGCGCAACCCCTATGTTTAGTTGCCAGCATTTAAGGTGGGGACTCTAAACAGACTGCCTACGCAAGTAGAGAGGAAGGAGGGGACGACGTCAAGTCATCATGGCCCTTACGTCCGGGGCTACACACGTGCTACAATGGGCAGTACAGAGGGCAGCTACCTGGCAACAGGATGCCAATCTCAAAAAGCTGTTCACAGTTCGGATCGGGGTCTGCAACTCGACCCCGTGAAGTTGGATTCGCTAGTAATCGCGTATCAGCAATGACGCGGTGAATACGTTCCCGGGCCTTGTACACACCGCCCGTCAAGCCATGGAAGCTGGGGGTACCTGAAGTATGTAACCGCAAGGAGCGTCCTAGGGTAAAACCGGTAACTGGGGCTAAGTCGTAACAAGGTAGCCGTACCGGAAGGTGCGGCTGGAATACCTCCTTTCTGGAGCAGTATCCATAAAGGCCAGTAACGTTAAAGGCTGAAAGAGATCTAAAAGGAAGCAATCTGGAAGTAAAGGATTCTGCTACGCACATGTCATTCTTAAAGTAAAAGAAGAAAAAGAGGAAGAAAAACCCAGAAGAAGAAGCCATATCAGAAAGCTTTATCTAATCAACACAGAGGAGAAAGCGGGATGGCTGTTATTAATAACACCAAGTCTCGTAGCTCAGTTTGGTTAGAGCACTACACTGATAATGTAG
The DNA here is from genome assembly GCF_038806765.1 of Mucilaginibacter sp. CSA2-8R. Taxonomy (NCBI): domain Bacteria; kingdom Pseudomonadati; phylum Bacteroidota; class Sphingobacteriia; order Sphingobacteriales; family Sphingobacteriaceae; genus Mucilaginibacter; species Mucilaginibacter sp. CSA2-8R. The sequence continues at coordinate 1,801,572 of NZ_CP152389.1, forward strand.
GGGTCAGCAGTTCAAATCTGCTCGGGACTACTACAGGGGTTGACATCTTTTTGGGGAATTAGCTCAGCTGGCTAGAGCACCTGCCTTGCACGCAGGGGGTCAACGGTTCGAATCCGTTATTCTCCACGCTGTTTTCTACAGGGATCATTGAATATGAGATTCCGCTACAGATGAAAACAAAAGTTCTTTGACATATTGGAAGAAGTAATTGTAAACGAGAAAACAACAGTGAAGGACGTTGTAAGTATGGAGTAGCAAGTATAAAGTAGCAGTAGCAGGATGCAAGTTTTGATACCTGATACTAATTACCTGATACCCGATACAAATAACGAACGAACATAAAGACATATCATACCGAGCAAAAGCGGTATAGATAGAAGAAAGTAAGAAAGGGCACACGGGGGATGCCTTGGCTCTGGGAGGCGATGAAGGACGTGATAAGCTGCGATAAGCTGCGGGGATTAGCAAATATGAATTGATCCGCAGATTTCCGAATGGGGAAACCTAATCCATTGAAGATGGATTGCATAAATGCGCAAACCTGCTGAACTGAAACATCTAAGTAAGCAGAGGAAGAGAAAACAATAGTGATTTCCTGAGTAGTGGCGAGCGAAAGGGAAACAGCCCAAACCCAATTTGTTACGGCAAGTTGGGGGTTGTAGGACTACGATGTGGTATATTTAACAGAAGCGGAAGGGTATGGGAAGGCCCGCCATAGAGCATGAGAGCTGCGTACGCGTAATAATAAATAACCTAGTAGTATCCTGAGTACTGCGGGGTCGGAGACGCCCTGTAGGAATCTGCCGGCACCATCCGGTAAGGCTAAATACTACCCAGAGACCGATAGTGAACCAGTACCGTGAGGGAAAGGTGAAAAGAACCCCGAACAGGGGAGTGAAATAGAACCTGAAACCGTGTGCTTACAAGCGGTCGGAGCAGACTTGTTCTGTGACGGCGTGCCTTTTGCATAATGAGCCTACGAGTTACTCTTCTCTGGCAAGGTTAAGTGTTTAAGACACGAAGCCGAAGCGAAAGCGAGTCTGAATAGGGCGTGCAGTCAGAGGAGGTAGACGCGAAACCTTGTGATCTACCCATGGACAGGTTGAAGGTGCCGTAACAGGTACTGGAGGACCGAACCGATAAACGTTGAAAAGTTTCCGGATGATTTGTGGGTAGGGGTGAAAGGCTAATCAAACTGGGAAATAGCTCGTACTCCCCGAAATGTTTTTAGGAACAGCGTGGCGGTAAAGTTACACAGAGGTAGAGCTACTGATTGGGTGCGGGGGAGTCAAATCCTACCAAATCCAGACAAACTCCGAATGCTGAGTAATATACGCTGCAGTGAGGCTCTGGGTGCTAAGGTCCAGGGCCGAGAGGGAAAGAACCCAGACCATCAGCTAAGGTCCCCAAATTACTATTAAGTTGAACTAACGAGGTCCGACTGCACAGACAGCTAGGATGTTGGCTTGGAAGCAGCCATTCATTTAAAGAGTGCGTAACAGCTCACTAGTCGAGCGGTCGGGCATGGATAATAAACGGGCATTAAATAGTATACCGAAGCTATGGATTGTATATTTATATACACTGGTAGGGGAGCATTCTACCGTCAGTGAAGCATGACGCGACAAGCGCATGTGGAGATTGTAGAAAAGCAAATGTAGGCATAAGTAACGATAAGGCGGGAGAGAAACCCGCCCACCGAAAGACTAAGGTTTCCTGATCAACGCTAATCGGATCAGGGTTAGTCGGGGCCTAAGGATAATCCGAGTGGAGATTCCGATGGACAACGGGTTAATATTCCCGTACTTTTGATAACTGCGATGCAGTGACGGAGTAGTGACACATCCGCGTTCTGACGGAATAGAACGTTAAAGGCCGTAGGTATAGGTTTGGTAGTAAAGTACGCCAGATTTGCTGAAAGCTGATAGTACACAAAGCCTTCGGGTGGCGTGATAGTGATGGTAATCAGACTTCCAAGAAAACCTGCTAAGCTTCAGGTTATCAAAACCCGTACCGTAAACCGACACAGGTAGTCGAGGAGAGAATCCTAAGGTGCTCGAGTGATTCATGGCTAAGGAACTCGGCAAAATGGCCCTGTAACTTCGGGAGAAGGGGCGCTGTCAGCAATGGCAGCCGCAGTGAAAAGGCCCAGGCGACTGTTTAACAAAAACACATGGCTTTGCAAAATCGAAAGATGACGTATAAGGCCTGACACCTGCCCGGTGCCGGAAGGTTAAGAGGGGATGTTAGTCGCAAGGCGAAGCATTGAATCGAAGCCCCGGTAAACGGCGGCCGTAACTATAACGGTCCTAAGGTAGCGAAATTCCTTGTCGGGTAAGTTCCGACCTGCACGAATGGTGTAACGATCTGGGCGCTGTCTCAGCCATGAGCTCGGTGAAATTGTGGTATCGGTGAAGACGCCGGTTACCCGCAACGGGACGGAAAGACCCCATGCACCTTCACTACAACTTAACATTGATATCGGATACAGGATGTGTAGGATAGGCGGGAGGCAGCGAAGTGGGTTCGCCAGGACTCATGGAGCCAACCTTGAAATACCGCCCTTTCTGTATTTGGTGTCTAACTCTGCACAGCGGAGGACATTGTTTGGCGGGTAGTTTGACTGGGGTGGTCGCCTCCAAAAAGGTAACGGAGGCTTTCAAAGGTAAGCTCAGTACGCTTGGTAACCGTACGTGGAGTGCAATAGCATAAGCTTGCTTGACTGTGAGGCAGACAAGCCGAGCAGGGTCGAAAGACGGATATAGTGATCCGGTGGTTCTGCATGGAAGGGCCATCGCTCAAAGGATAAAAGGTACGCTGGGGATAACAGGCTGATCTCCCCCAAGAGCTCATATCGACGGGGAGGTTTGGCACCTCGATGTCGGCTCGTCACATCCTGGGGCTGGAGAAGGTCCCAAGGGTTCGGCTGTTCGCCGATTAAAGTGGCACGCGAGCTGGGTTCAGAACGTCGCGAGACAGTTCGGTCCCTATCTGTTGTGGGCGTTGGAAGTTTGAGTGGGGCTGACCTTAGTACGAGAGGACCGGGTTGGACAAGCCTCTAGTGAATCTGTTATGGCGCCAGCTGTACTGCAGAGTAGCTACGCTTGGAATAGATAAGCGCTGAAAGCATCTAAGTGCGAAACTAGCCACAAGATGAGACTTCCATTGAGGGTCGTGGTAGACTACCACGTTGATAGGTTACAGGTGTAAAGGTGGTGACATCATAGCCGAGTAATACTAATTGCCCGAAGCTTTCTTCGACAACAGATAATGGTGGTTTAACCCTTTCCGGTTAAACCACCAACCATCAAAACAACAATCACCGTTGTTTTCCCGCAAACAATCACTTCTTTCAATACAATGTCATTGTTGACCTTGGTTCCGTAGTTGAATGGTTAGATAGTTGAAAAACTCCATAACCCAACCACCCAAAGCAACATTAAAATATTCAGGTGCCTATATCGGCGGTGTCCACCTCTTCCCATTCCGAACAGAGAAGTTAAGCCCGCCTGAGCCGATGGTACTGCGGTAACACGTGGGAGAGTAGGTCGGCGCCCAATCCTTTTCGCTTATCAGCCCCTTGTCTTTGGTAGACAAGGGGCTTTGCGTTTTATACGCCCGCGAGGAAAGGGGGGGATGGGTTAATATTCTTCCTGTCTGTAATGTCTTTGGCTAATTAGTTGACACTATTGTTTACTGTTTTAATAGTCTGGCAACATATTTAGGTTTCTCATTTAACTTCTTACCTTATACTACTCAACTCTTTCCCTGGTTACTTGTTACTAGATTTATATGAAAGGTTGGGCTTATTATTTAGTGAACGGGATAACGCTTTGTCGTGTACTTGCTGCTCCGGTTTTGTTTGTCTTAATCTTTACTCATCGTTTCGATATTTTTAGATGGGGGCTCATGCTCAGTTTTGCCACAGATGCTATCGACGGCTATTTGGCTCGCCGTTATCATGTAGTCAGTGTGTTTGGCGCAAAGATGGATTCTATTGGTGATGATTTAACAGTGGCGGCTGGCATCGTTGGGTTGTTAAGCTCTAATCTGCTTTTTTTAATGAACAGGATTGAGTTTGTTATTGTATTGGCCTTATTATATATTGTACAGTTGGGTATGGCTTTTTACAGATATCGCCGCATGACGAATTTTCACACGTATGTTGCTAAAATAGCGGCTGTTTCTCAGGCGGCTTTTCTGCTGTCTTTTTTCTTTTTTACTGGTCCATTATTACCGTTGTTTTATATAACTGTTGCCCTAACTGCTTTAGATTTAGTGGAGGAAATTATTTTGATCTTCGTTCTACCTGTCTATGCCGTAAATGTTAAGGGTTTATACTGGGTACTAAAGCATAGAAGCTTCTATCAGTAAGAACAATTATCTATCTTAATAAGTTATCAATTCTACAAGGTTGGTTTGCTTTGTTCATGTTAGTGTTAAGAAGAACCGCGGCAAGCAAACTATAAAGGCATCGATGTTTATAAACCGCAGCAATGGACACAAGGCCCGGTGGTGCTGCAAGCACTTGATTTCCTAGAAAACTTTGACTTAAAAGGTATGGGATATAATAGCCCGCAATACATACACACGTTGTATCAAGCCATGAATCTATCCTTTGCCGACCGCGATTTTTATTACGGCGCCCCTATGCTAACCCGCAAGAACCGATTAAGGGCCTATTGAGTGAGGCCCATGCAAAACAACGCTCTTTACTAATTAAGCAGGATAAAAATGATCCTCAGATGAGGCCCGGTGATCCGTACCTATTTGAAGGTAAGTCTAACCGTTTCATTCAGTTACTTAAGCAACGTGGCTTTGAAATGCACACCACTAAACGCAATTTTGCTCCTAAGCACTATTTAGGGAGTAACATGCCTAAAGACTTATATCAGGATAGCCTTTGGAGGGGTACTACTTCTATCGAGGCAGCGGACAAAGAGGGTTGGGTTGTATCGGTAACGCCAAGCGGTGGCTGGCTACCGGCCTGCATTGCCGGCAATACAGGCATCGGCATGAGTCAGCGTATGCAGAGCTTTGTGCTGGACTCTGCCTTAAACCCTTTTAACGTAGTGGATCCCGGCAAAAGGCCCCGGGTTACGCTTTCGCCATCCAGGTTTTTGAAGGATGGCAAACCGTTCCTGTCGGCCGCGGTGCAGGGCGGCGACACGCAAGACCAAGATTTGTTACAGTTTTTCTAAATGTTGTGGAGTTCGGGATGACGGTGCAAAAAGCAACACAAGCTGCTAATTTTAATACCAATCAGTTATGGTTATCATTAGGTGGAAGTAAAACGTCCGATCGCGAACCCAAGCCGAGACAAATCCTGTTGAATAGCAATACCAAAGAGGATTTACGTAATGCACTCAAAAAAATGGGTTATGATTTAAGTTATGCCGAACGTACCAGTGGTCCTATCAATGCTATTTATTTTGATTGGGAAACACGGAAGCTTATGGGGCGGTTCCAGCAACCATGATGAAGATTATGGCCGGTTGGTAGCATTAGTCGATTTAACTCAAATAACAGGGCCTACAGATGTACTGCAGGCCCTTGCTGTTCTATAAGGTTTAAGGTTGTTGAATAACGGAGGTAAACTTGCTTCGATATTCTGTTAGATGCTTTTGCACTTGGGCGCTAACCGCCAGTTGTTGGTGCCTGGCAGTCAGCTCAGCCATCTCATTTAACAGCGAAATGCTCACTTGCACATCATACGGATTAATAGTATCGGCATCGGTTTGTAAGCAGTGGTAATTATAGTCCAGCTGGTCTTTAATATAGCGGTCAACACTGCTGAGTATCTTGTTGGCCAGTCGGTACTCTTTTAAGTTACAGGCCGTGTCAGCCAGATAAAATTTTCGAACCGCAACATCTGCATTAGGATAGATATCGGGCATCACCTAGTCGTACTTATGCAGTGTTTTAACAGCCAGGTCAGGGTGGTTTTCGACAGCTAAGTTTCTGCTCAAATTTAAAAAAGTATTGATAATGAATGGATAAAACAAAGAGGTAGACTGTTGGTCCAGCAAACGGGCGTGTTTCATGTTCCCCCATTTAAACTTGTTCATTACATTATCATACATCACCAAAGTATTAATTTGGTTAGCTGGTTGCTGGTCTGCTGTATTTTTTTTAATAGGTAGCAAACGATAGGCAAAACCTTCGTTGTATAAGTAAGGGCGTAAGCCAATAACATTTTCGTTAGGCGCGCCGTTGGTAAAGTAGATAGGGCGTTTCCATTGGTTGTGTACCAGAATATCTATCAACGCCAATTGGTCCTTGGTAATGTAATCATTAGGGTACTGCCACTCCATGGTTTTTGTAATACGATTGCGCATATCGGCAGGTAAAATATTGTTATTGACTACCTCTTTGGCGTTAATGCTGAGCTTAAAATTTTGGTGGGCAGATAATTGCTGGTCGTGCCATTTTCGTAACTCACCTTTGTTTCTTTATTATCCGACGTTATAAATTCAAATAGTTCTTTCAGTTCAACTGAGTCAGGAATTTTAGCATCATGATAAGACAAATAATCCCGAATACCGGCTTTGTACACATCATCATCCATCGTAACCGGCAGCGCGGCAGCTTTATTAATTGGATGTTTCATTTGTTTAATATACCAGTCCATACCCAATAAACTCAAATTCACTAAACGAATATCTGGGCGTATACCTTCCACCTCTTGCGCGTACCACAACGGGTAAGTATCATTATCGCCATAAGTAAATAAAATAGCGTTAGGGGCGCATGAATTTAAATAGTTGCTTGCCATATCATGAGCGGTAAGCTTGGTCGACCGGTCGTGGGCGCTCCATTCCTGTTTAGCCATCAGCACCGGTCCAGCTAATAGGCAAACTATAATAATGGCCGGCGACAGGTAATGCGTTTTTACCTTGGTTTGAGCAAGCCTAACCAAGCCAATCACCCCCAAACCAATCCAAATGGAAAACGCATAAAACGAGCCTACGTAAGAGTAATCGCGTTCGCGTGGTTGTACCGAGGGCTGATTGACATACAGTACGATAGCTATCCCGGTAAAAAAGAACAGTAAGGCAATGATGCCTGCATCCCGTTTATTGCGTTTAAAATGGTAAAACATCCCGCATAAACCAATAATAAGCGGCAACGCATACAACGGGGTGTAAGTATTACTTTGCTTGATGAAAGCGGGGAGATGCTTATTGCCGTCAAACCAGCCCGAAGTCCAGTTACCGTTTAAGTCGGTTGTACTGGTTTGCCCATCCTGATCGTTATATCTACCCACAAAGTTCCACAAAAAGTAGCGCACATACATTTGGTAAACCTGCCAGCTAAATAAGAAGCTTAGGTTGTCTTTAAACGTAGGTGCCTGGCCTTCGCCTAACTGCAGCCACTGTTTATAAAAGCTAATATCGCCGGCCTCATCGCTATAAATGCGTGGCAGCAGCGTATTGTGGTCATAAATAAGGTTTTGTTTTTTGCCTGCCACTTCATATTGTTGCTTGCCTTTACGGTAAATGGTAGCACCATCTTGCTGATCGATGGGGTGAGCGTCAAAATATGGTCCATACACTAATGGCGGTGCGATGTATTGTTCGCGGTTGAGATAGCGCTGTAAAATAAAGGCGTTATCTGGGTGGGTATTGTTTAAGTTAGTTCCGGCATGGGCGCGTATGGGTATCATGGCAAAAGAGCCATATCCAAAATAAATAAATGTGATGCAGATCAGTGCCAGATTTAACACCGGTTTATTTTTACGGATGCTGTAGATAATGCCACCAATCAATATCCCTAACAGCAATAGCAGAAATACCAGTACACCACTGCCAAAGCCCATGTGCAAACTGTTTACAAAGAACAAATCAAAGTAAGCCGCAATTTTTACTGAGTATTGAATAATGCCAAACTGTACAAAGGCCAGCAACGTAATGCCGGTGAGCAAGGCTAATAAGGTCCGTTTGGTATTAATCTGTTTAGACCGCTTGAAACAATATATCAGCGTAAGAGCCGGAATGGTTAACAGATTAAGCAGGTGTATGCCAATAGATAAGCCCATGATGTAAGCAATAAGCACCAGGTAGCGGTCGGCGTCGGGTTGCTCGGCGCGCGCTTCCCATTTAAGCATAGCCCAAAATACTACTGACACGCATAATGTAGCCTGCGCAAACACAATGGTTTCAACAGCCGAAAACCAAAAAGTATCAGTGTAAGCAAACGCCAGTGCACCTACCAGTCCCGAACCCATGATCAGCACCATGTCTTTACCATTGAGTAATTCTGGCTGCTTCACCAAAGCCTTTTTGGCCAGCGCGGTGATAGTCCAGAATAGAAACATCACTGTGGCTGCACTGGCTATAGCCGATGCCATATTGGTAAAGTAAGGCACCCTGGCACGGTTACCCATAGAGAGTAACGAAAAAGCTTTACCAATCATGGCAAATAGGGGATACCCTGGCTGATGCGAAACCTGCAGGCGGTAAGCGCAGGAAATAAATTCGCCGCAGTCCCAAAAGCTTACAGAAGGTTCGAGGGTTAAAATGTAGCTGGTTAAAGCGATGAGAAAACAGAGCCAGCCTAACAGGTTATTAATTTTGTGGTAATGCATAGGATTATAAGTAAAAATGTTACCATAGTACTAATTACCAGCAAGTTCAGTTTAATCTGTCAGACTCGAATTATCATTAACATCTTTTAACATTAGCGCGGTGTTATAAGCTCATTAACTTAGGATGAAAAAAAGAAGAAAATTTAGTGTTTGATTTACAATAGGATAGGATGAAATATAGCCTGTAATACGTTTAATATACTCAAAATAGCAGAATACGATTTGCAATTATTAAAGCAGATGCTATCTTTGCAGCAGATTTAAGGGAAAACACGAATACGTTTCTAAGCTCCTCAAGTCTTCGGTTTCAAAGCATCTAAGATGCAATCGTTCGGAATTGAAAAGATGAAAAAAATATTTGCAAATGGTTTTGAAATTCTTACCTTTGCAAACCCAATCGGGATGTAGCGTAGCCCGGTATCGCGCCACATTTGGGATGTGGAGGCCGCAGGTTCGAATCCTGCCATCCCGACAACAAGCGATACCACAAAGTATTAAAACCCTGTGCATAAAATGCATAGGGTTTTTTGTTTTGATTGAGTTTGTAGATATAGCGTATAAAGCAAAATAGCCATTAAGGCATAGTAAAAGCATTCTATGCATTGGCCCAAATACTTATTGTTAACTTGATTATTAATATTCTCTGTTAACTAACTACTGCTATTTTAAACCAAGTATATTAGTCGTTTAAAAATGTGCACTTTGTTAGAGGGTTTGGTAAAGGGCGCAACTCTTAAATATAAAATGGTTATAAGCACGCTCAGGTAATTACATGCTTTTATATCATCAACTATAGTAAATCATCTAAAATAGCTCCCTTTTTTTTCGGTTCGTATATTCCATTAAAGTGCTTTATTAAGCCATTGTTGCCTGTTTTTTATAAATGCCTGTTGTTAATTTAATGTGATTTCGTTCGGCTGATTCTATAAAAATTAAAAATGCTAAATCGATTTTTAATTAAATGATTGTATTTGTTAAAACTATTATTAAATTCGTTTAAACCAATCAAACTTAATTATTTATGAGAAAGCATTCAGCGCTGCTTATAGCAGCCGCCGGGCTACTGCTTTGCAGTAGCTGCCGCAAAAATCCTATCGGCAACACCGCTCAGGAGCAAGTTCCAGACAAGATTACCCCTAAAGCAACTAACGTTGTTGTAAACAGTTATGGCGCTTACCAAATTACTAATGTGTCGAGCGGTAAGTGTATGGAAGTGAGCGGGGGCTCATTAAACAACGGCGGCGGCGTGGGACAGTGGGACTACCTTGCCGGCGGAACTACAGGAGATGTGAATCCCAATTTTAACAATCAGGTATGGCAACTGATTGATCAGGGCAATGGCTATTATAAAATCATGAATCTTAGAAGCGGCAAATTATTGGGCTCATCATTTCCGGGACCACAATTGTGGCAAAATGTTGATGATGGCTCAGATTTTGAACTTTGGCAACTAACTCAGGTTGGTTTCGGCGCCTATAAGATTATTAATAAAGCCAATAATCTGGCTGCTACTAATTCCGGAGGTGCAACAAATAATGGTGCTCCTATTACCCAGGAAACATTCGCTTCTAACACCACCCAATACTGGGTAATTACACTGGTAAGTGCTGGAGCCTATCGAGATGACGCCGTGGTAAACTTTTTTCATCGCGGTAAAGTAGCTAATACCACTGTAGCGTTTGACGAAGGCACCAGTATACCACTAACCGATGGTAGGGTGCTGTGGTTTACTCAAGATGCTTTTAAATCTGATCAGTTAAACAGCAGCAATATGTTCAATTGCGGATCAATATTCTCGGTAAGTAACTCGGCCCTGATACAGCCAAGCAAGTCGAATTTTAACAGTGCGGCAACGCCAAATATGATCACCAATAATTCTACCAAAGCATTGGAGGTATTTGCTCCGCCAGCCAGCAACGCCTGGAGCTGGCCGTCAGCTGGTATCGAAATTGGCTCGCATGTTTATGTACAAAGTACTGAAGGTGTCTATGGTGGTAATATATTAAATCAATATTTATATGATTTAACAGAAAATAGCGGTACTAATTGGGGAACCGCTCAAAAATTATCGGTACCTGGCATGACTAACCAAAATTTGGCTACCGGCAATCCTTGGATTTCATGGGTGTTGGGTATGGTTAAGCCCGGCGACGGCTATGTTTACGTTTTTGGCGGCTATAATGCCAATTGTGGAAGTTTTTGTTTTAGTACCGATGTGTATGCTGCGCGTTTTCCAGCTAATAACTCTAGTGTAACTAATTGGACCTATTGGAACGGTACCAGCTTTGTAGCCAATATTCCGGTAAGTAGTATGCAAAAAATAGGTAGCGGTTATGCCAATAACGGTTCCGTTTATGTATCATATGTTAATGGTAAATACGTGCTGATGAGTTTGGATAACGGCTTTATTAGCTGCGACGGTAGTCACAACATCTACATGGCGGTATCAGCAAATCCGTTTATTGCCGGCAGTCAAAATACTTTCAGTTCAGCAAAAGCAGTATTTAGCATTCCTGATATGTTTGCCGGGCACATTGCTAAATTTTATACTCCGGCTATTCATCCTGAGTTTAACAACGGGCGCAATGAACTTTTAGTTACTTATTGTTTAAATTATTCGCAGTGCGGTCAGGATGCTTGCCAAAACAACAACGTTGACCCTAATTATTACCAGGTTAAAGGAGTAAGGGTTCCATACTCATTAATAGGCCTATAATAGCAATACAGTTTACTTAATTAATCATTCTGTAGTAAAAGAGGCCGGCACGTAGTGTGCCGGCTTTTTTTTTAGCAACTGTGACTGTTTCTTTAAGCTATACTTGCTCGGCTGATTTATTGACTTCAGCAACTGTGCATTTTAAGTGGTTGTTTTGGCTATATTCCACTAAAAGCAATTTTAATCAAGTTTTCAGCATACTATGTGCTATTAGCTAAATTGAGATGTTCTCTGCGGTATATAGGTATTAAGGCAGAAACTAAAAGGAGAGTATATAAATAAACTATTTTTTTCGAGAAAGACAAGACTCATATTGTCAAGCTACAACGTATGTTTAAAGCTCATTCATTAGCGTTCGTTTAATGAGATGTTACTATGATTTATAAAAACTCAGAAGTAAGATTAAATAAGCATTTTTCAGCCGTTACTGGTAAATATTAAACTCCCAGAGGCCAGCTTGCCTGCCGTTGTTTTGAGCTATTGAAATACGGATGTATCGTGCTTTTACCATCTTTTTGTGTTCAACGGGCCACTCGGTCATCCGGGCATTCTGGCCTGTGGCAAATGGCATCCAGTTTTTTTGGTCTTTTGAGTATTCGATGCGGTAATCATAAGCACCCATGATGTCGTCGAAAATGGGCTCAACGCCTTTGATCGTCGTTGCCTGGCCTAAATCGGCCTGTAAGAAAGCTGCCTGTCCGGCAGGTGCCAGCCACCGGGTGCCAAAGTTGTGGTCGGTGGCGTTATCAGGCACGTAATCCATGTTTTCCATACCCGATGCCTGCACACTAACCGGCTTGATAACCTTGCGTGTATTTTTATGCTTTAAGAAAGTGAGTGGTACCCCGGTAGATGTAGGATTAACTTGTTTAATTAACCCTTGAGCATCAAAATCGAGTTTATCAATGCAAACCTGCCGCTGCCCGTTGCGGTATGGGTAGGTATGTTTTTGGTAAACAATGTAGTACTGACCATTTTTGCAAAACGTAAAATGGTGCCCAGGCCCGCTAACGTGCTTTACGGCATCAGATGTTAAGATGGGACTGTTAACCGCCTGCTCAAACGGCCCGGTAGGTGTGTTGCCAATGGCATATCGTACCTTATAGCTATCGTTAAAGTACACCCCGTCAGAGTACATGAGATAATATTTATGGTTGCGCTTTAACATGTGTGGGCCCTCAAAGTAGCCTTTGGGGGTAACGGCCTGCGGAGCGTCTTTAAACGAGGCCATGTCTTTGTTAAGGACGCCCACAGCGCAAACCGCATCTTTAAAGTCCCAGCCGCTGCCCCAATATAAATAAGCCTGCCCATCGTCATCAATAAAGCAATCGGCATCAATACTGTGTATTTTATCCCAGTACTGGCGATCTTTTATAAAAGCACCGTCGCCTAAAATATTATGAAAAGGGCCTAAAGGGTGATTGGACACACCAGCATATATTTGATGATTAACTGTGGTATACAAATAAAATTGTCCGTTGGTACCTTGCCTCACAGCGGGTGCCCAAACATCAGGCAGGTGCATAGCTGTTGGCCAGTTTAATAAAGTTAGCTTCCAATTTACCATATCTGCCGACCGCCATACCGAGCCTACATTGGCTGCGGTTGCGTAGATATATACCGTATCCTGATAAAACAAGACACACGGATCGGCAAAATCACCGGGCAGAATAGGGTTACCCGAATAACTAACCTGGGCATGAGATTGCGCTTTACACAGGTTTGTAAATAAGGTACTGGCCAGTAGAAAGTAGATAATAAGCTTAAAGGGCATGTAATTAAAAATAGGTGGTTAAATATAGGTAGTCAGGGCTTTAAATGTTTATAATTTGAGTTACACGGTAAATACATCATTAAACTTAGCTAAAGTAATAGAAATTGCTAAATCGTTAAAGTTAAATTTACTTTGTAAGTTATGTATAAGGGTTTTTAGACTTAAGAATAAGATTGATGCTATTCTGCCTTAAGTAGTAATAAACAACAGATAAGCGGTTAATACACGTTTTTATCCAAGAAATTCGCTAAAATATTATTGTCCACAATGTTTTAGTGTAATGCAGATCATTTTACTGGCTTTGTATGTATTGGGAAATTCAAGTTTTCATCTTAGAAATACTCTTTTATAAATTAATCGATTTAGCTTTATTATCTTATGTTAATTTTACCCTGAAAGGTTGATTGTAGTTTTGCTGCTAACAGCATTACACACAATGACCAAGACCTATACCATTAGATTTAAATACTTATCTGATATCAAACGCAATTATACATTTTTGAACAAATTGGTGTTAATTTATTTACTGCTGCTTTTGTGTTTACCTCATTTATTGTTTTCGCAAACTGCTGATAAGCAATTTATTATAAAAGGGCATGTTCGCTCATCCAAAGTTGCTTCAATTAATGGAGCTACAGTAAAAATCAAATCGTCAAACGACGGTGCGTCCACTGATAGTTTAGGTGATTTTAGTTTTAAAACCCGGCTCGTGGGCAAGCATTGGGTTGTATTTTCTTCTGTTGGGTATAAAGCCGATAGTGTGTTGGTTTTTATTAAAGGAGATAGTATAATTTTAAACAGGCAACTTAGCGAATATGGGCACGACATTGCGGCCGTAACGGTTACTTTTCGCCGAAACCGGATTGATGATGTAAAGCGGGAATACGCATTAAATGATTTAGATGCAGTAACCACACCAGGTGCTGTAGCTGATGTAGTTGCCGCACTCCGTACAATGCCAGGCGCGTCTCCAGCCGGTAACGAAACCGGCTTATTTGTACACGGAGGTACCGCAAGAGAAACACAAGCCTTTTTTGACGGTTTGCTGGTTAAAAATCCTTTTGGCAGCCGGTTGCCTGATGTGGCGAGCCGTAGCCGCTTTTCGGCTTTTCTGTTTAAAGAAACAGCTTTTAGCACGGCAGGTTACTCAGTACAGTACGGACAGGCGCTATCATCTGCCTTATCTTTAGAAACTAAGGGGTTAGCTAACAAAACGTCTAACGAATTTTCCATTACATCATTGGGCGGTGGGGCTGCCCATACGCAGCGTTTTAAAAATAGCTCCTTAACTGTTGGTGCCAATTATTACAATTTTACCTTTAATAATAACGCTTTTGGGCATCTTATTCCCTGGGTTAAAGATCCAAGCCAGGTACAAACCTCATTACAATACAAAACGCAAACTTCAAAAACAGGTATGTTAAAAGCTTACGCAGATTACAGCAGTACGCGTTTGTCATTTAACATAATTAATCCTAACACCCTTACTAATGACTTGCTCACCAACACCAACAATAATATTTATATCAACACCAATTATCAGGATTATCTGGGTTCTGCATGGAAGGTATACACCGGCGTTTCCTACAATTACACAGCAGAAAATGGAGAGATCAACCAAACTCCATATAATCAGATTGACAAAGCCTGGCAGGAAAAAATCACATTTTCGCATTACATCAACCATACATCAGTGCTGATGTTTGGAGTTGAGCAATTTCAAAATTCGAGGGCTGAGGGATACGGCACGTATCGTCGCGGATATAATGATGTGCTGTCTGCAGGCTTTTCGGATATTGAATTACCTATCGGCAGAAAGCTTACTTTTAAAGCGGGCGCTCGCTTCGAGTACTCTTCTTACCTGAAAAAAGATAACTTTGCGCCACGCACATCTTTAGCTTGGTATCCAAACGCCAAAAACTCATTCATTTTAAACTGGGGAACCTTTCTTCAAAAACCTGATGATAGCTTTTTATCCCAAACTTCTGCTTTACTGTTCGAAAAGGCTATCAATTATGATCTTGACTACCAGTTAAAAATTGGTGGTAGAAACCTGAGGGTGCAACTGTATTACAAAGACTATAAAAACTTAGTTAAAATAGTAACGCCATTATTCTCGGGCTTTCAGGCCTATGGCCCACCGGTTACTATTAATGAATTTAATAACAGCGGATATGGATATGCAAGAGGCATAGATTTTTTCTGGAGAGATTCACATACCATCAAAGCGGCAGAATTTTATATCGCTTACTCTTATATCGATACAAAAAGAAACTACATTGATTTCAAGACAGAAACACGTCCGGTGTTTGCACCGGCTCATACCGCCAATCTGGTGGGTAAAAAGTTTGTTTTTAAGTATAGGGGACAACTTACGGCTACTTATACATTTAGCTCGGGCAGGCCATACTTCAACCCCAATAATCCGGTATTTTTAGGCGACCGTACAGGTAATAATCAAAACCTGAGCCTCGGGTTTAATTACCTTCCTCACTTTAAAAACAAATTTTCCACATTAAGCTTCTCGGTAACCAACGTTCTGGGCACTAACAATATTTATGGTTATCGTTATTCTTATGATGGCTCACATCGCGAGAGTATATTGCCGCCTAATAAACGAGGTTACATGATCAGTTTCCTGATGAATATTGGTGATGGTTGGTTTAATCATTAATTCAACTTACGCAGACGGTGATGAAAAGCGAGTTCTATTCAGTGCGTTAATGTTTTAATCTTACCTGTTATCTGCATTACACTTTAGCCTATGATTTTGTAACGCAGCCGGCATTTATATCTTATAGGCATCAAATTAATTAGCTGAAATAGCAGTTTAAAGCAACTATCATCTACGCTTTATTCTATTATTTACGACAATCTTTTTATAAGAGAGCCATGCCTGTGGTTTTATTTGCTTGGATGTTTTTGAGCATCTGGCTTAAAGAAAATAAGAACCAAAGTTTAAACGCACGGACATTTATAAAAAATGAAAAATAAATAAATCGATTTAGCTTTTTTGCTTGCAATAGTTTAGCTTTGTTAAGCAATCAGCAACCAATTATGTGTCGGTATTTCGGGGTCTCGCTTTTTTTTGTCGCATTATTATGCTTAAACATGGTTTATTCTCAAAATATTGAGCATTTGAATACATGGAAGCTAATTCCTCAATCATCAGTTCCGGATGGTCCAGCTGCTGTCAGTTCACCAAATTTTAAAACTCAAAAATGGGTTAAGGCTATTGTACCCGGAACCACATTTTATGCTCACGTTTTAGCAGGGAAAGAAAAAGATCCTGATTACGGTGATAACATTTATAAAGTTGATAAATCTAAATACTACCGGCCTTTTTGGTACAGAGCTGAGTTTCCGAAAAGGAAGTTGAGTAAGAGCCAGCGATTGTGGATTAATTTTAATGGCGTCAACAAGATAGCCGAAATTTACATTAACGGGCATCGTTTAGGTCGAATGGCTGGGTTGATGGACCGGGAACGTTATGACGTAACAAGCTACTTGAACAACTCAGGGTCAAACGCTATTGCCGTTTTAGTAACGCCACCTATTTATGATAAAGAAAATCATCATACCCTGGTTAACCACGAAAGCCCTACCTATCTGGCCAGTGCCGGTTGGGATTGGATGCCGGCAGTGCCGGGGATTAACAGCGGTATAACCGGTGATGTAACTCTTACCACTACCGGCCCTGTAAGAGTTGATGATCCCTGGATACAAACAGAATTACCTAATCATCACCTGGCAAACATTGCGGTTAGTGCAGATTTGTTTAACGCTGCTTCAGCACCAATAAAGGGCTTTGTTAAAGTGCTTATTAATCCGGGTAATATTACTATTAAAGGACCTGTTTTAACGCTGCCTGCAAAGGCGGCGCGTAACGTTAGGTTTGATAAAACTCAATTTGGGCAATTGAGTGTAAAACAGCCTAAACTTTGGTGGCCTAATGGTTACGGCAAACAGCCATTATATAGTTGTACCGTAAGTTTCGAAACTGCGGCATCTGTATCTGCAGCAGTCACTAAAAAATTTGGCATCAGAAAGGTAACGGCCGACTCTACAGAATTGAATGGTCCGTGGAAGGTATACGTAAATGATGTACCTGTGTTTCTTAAGGGCGGTAATTGGGGAATGTCTGATTATATGCTTAAAACCCGAGGTAAAGATTATGAAACACGAATACGCTTACACAAAGCAATGAATTATAACATCATTCGAAACTGGACAGGAGAGGTTACTGATGATGAGTTTTATGATTACTGTGATCAGTATGGGCTGATGGTTTGGGATGATTTTTGGCTGCACAATTTTGACTCTGTTGACAGCTTAGATATTTTTAAACGTAATGTAGTACAAAAAGTAAAACGGCTGAGAAATCATCCTTGTATTACTGTATGGTGCGGCGCTAATGAGGGCATACCAGGCGGGCCGGTAAATGGACCGATCAGTCAAAGCATTGTAGCTGCCTTAAAAAATGAAGATGCCAACAGCAGACTCTACTTTCCGCGATCTAACGCAGGAGTAACTGTTCCGCCGTTCTCATTGCGTGGGGGGAGTCACAATTTATCAGGCAGTGGCGTTTGGAACAACCTTGACCCTAAGACTTACTTCACTGATCCGCATGATATGTATTTGTTTTCAAACAATACATACGGTTTGCGAAGCGAACTGGGAACGGCCACTTTTGTAAATATTGAAAGCTTTAAAAAGTTTATGCCCAAGGCGTATTGGGTTGCTCCGACTGCGGAAGATATGAGCAGTACCACCAACATGTGGGCCAGACATTTTTTTTGCAGTAATGGCGATTTAGGAGGTGGCGCCAATCCGGTGCAATACATTACTGACATTAACACCAGGTATGGCAAAGCAGCCTCGCTGGAGGATTTTTGCAAAAAGGCACAGTTAATGAATGTGGAAACCATGAAAGCCATGTATGAGGCCTGGAACGACCATTTATTTAAAGATGCTACTGGTCTTATTATATGGATGAGCCAACCCGCTTACCCAACCATGATTTGGCAAACCTACGATTATTACTTTGACCTTACCGGCTCCTATTTCGCTGCAAAAGCAGCCTGCGAGCCAATACACATTCAATGGAACGCTGCTAATAATTCAGTAAAAGTAATTAACACCATGCCGTATCAGCTCAATAATATGACAGCACAAATGGAAGTTTATAACACTGACGGTACACTGGTCAAAGGCTATACACAGGTAAAAAAGTTAAATGTAACACCGGCCACTGCTCAGGAAGTTTTTGAGGCATTTGATAAGACAGTCAGCTCTGCACCACTCTCTGCCGTACATTTTCTAAAGCTTAAGTTATCGGATGCTAATGGTAAGTTGATGTCCGAAAACTTGTACTGGGTAGGCAATACTTATTTAAATTATCAATCGCTTAATCATTTACCTTCTGTAGCAAACAGACTTGAAGTAAGTAGCCCGCAGATAACAATGGCTGCTAATGGTGTAGATAAAGTGCTGACCTACGCTATAAAAAACACATCGAAACAAACGGCAGCAATAGGTATACGTGCACAACTTAAAAATAAAAACGGCGAACAAATATTGCCTGCCTTATTTACTGACGGTTATTTCTCATTGATGCAAGGGGAGGCTAAGACTTTACAAGTTGAGGTTGATCCGAAATTGCTGGGTAAAGGTTATCATCTTGACTTGAAGGCTTTTAATAATTGAAAATTGAGCTCCTGCTCATTAAAAATAATTTAGCAATTTCTCTATAAACCGATTTTAAACCACTTTAAATAATTATGGAAGTTTACTCCAAAAATAACTACCTGCCTAACTGGTACGAAAATCAAAAAGCAGTTTGTCGCTTTGTACGTATGGTATTTGCTGCTTCGGCTTTAGCTTTAGGCAATCCGGATGTGAGCACTGCACAAACTAACGGGGCATCTTACTTAAATGTATCACCCGTTTGGACAGCCACGCCGGGCATCATGGAATTTTCGATGCCGGGCACACTACAGTACGGCGAGACGAAAGTAACCGGCAGTGCTGCTAATTATACGTTAACGGTAAATCTTAAACCTGGTGCTGATGTAACACGCGTTGTACCTTATATCAAATTATCTGCAGGGGCCACAATTGCCCCTGCAGTAGGGCAGCCGGTTAACATGAGCAAACCTACAGTATTTAAAGTTACACTGCCTACAGGCGAAGTGCAAAACTGGACGGTGAAAACTGTGCACGATAAACCGGTATATACAAATGATGTCTTTAAAGCCGGAGACAGAGTATTGTTTGCAGGTAACAGCATAACTCACGGCGGCCGCTACCATCAATATATCTGGTTGTATTATATGACCAGGTTCCCTAATGCGCGCCTTACCATATTAAATGCCGGTATTGGCGGCGATATTATTGCTAACATCAATAATCGTTTTGAAGAAGACATCCTGACTAAAAATCCTAATATCATCAACTTAACTTTTGGAATGAACGATTCGGGGTATTTTCAATACTTGATGAATGACTCCGCCAAAGTGGCTAATAAGTTGGTGTATCAGTGTGATAGCGCTTTTAAATTAGTTGTAGCTAAGCTTAACAAACGGCCGGAAATTAAAAAAATATTGATGGCTGGTTCACCTTACGATTTAAATACCAAGGCAGTTAAGGAAAATAAATTTGGCCCAAAGCCGGCTACTTTTGAGCGAATTGTTCAATTGCAAATTGAAGCTGCGAAAATCAATCACTGGCCTTTTATAGACATCTATCATCCGATAGACAGGCTAAACAAAGATAATCAAAAAGAGAATCCTGATTTTACGCTCAGTGGTAGTAATGATCGGATACATCCGGAATCTTACGGTCATTTAATTTGGGCATACTTATACCTCCGCAACCAAGGTTTAAAAGGATTAGAAGTGGCCAATTTTACGGTTGATGCATCGAACCTCAAAGTTTTAGCATCTAAAAATTGTACGATAAATCATGTGGGCAACAGCAAAGGTTTGTTGAGCTTTGATTATCTGGCAAATGCTCTTCCTTTCCCTATAGACGAAGAGAAGCACAACGGCGATAAACAACCTGCATCTGCTGCGTTGCAATATGTTCCGTTGATGGATGATATTAACCAGGAAGTGCTTAGAATAAAAAATCTTAAAGGCAAAAACTACGAATTAGTGATTGATGGTAACGCTGTTGGCCGTTTTTCGGCTACCGATTTTTCTAAAGGCATCAATATGGCAAAAATCACGTCAACACCTCAGTACCAGCAGGCAATGAAAATTTTGCGTTTAAATGAAGAGCGCGGATCTACTGAGCGCGAAACACGCGATTATGCCGTACAGGTATATAATTTTGCGCGTGCTAACGGTATAAAAAAAGATCATGATCAGGCGTCTTGGGCTAAGATGCGCGATTTAAAGAAAACCAATGGCTGGATTAACAACGATTTGTATGAGCGTGGAAGTAATCCAAAAACTCAAAAAGAATGGCAGGATAAAATGGAACGCCTAACCAATGAAATTTACAGTAGTAATAAACCTGTAAATCATAAAATTGAAATTAAAAAGGTTGATTGATATTGAATGATAATCAATAAAATTACATCAACGCTATATTCAGATTCAAAAAGTAACCACCATTTACACTGGTAATTAGCAGGCTGGCTCTAATATTGCTTCGAAAAATAAACAACAGACTTCATAACAATCAAACAATTATAGACCCAGCACAATACCTTTGTTACTGGGTTTATGATTGTTTACGAGCTAAAAAAAGACCAGCAGGATTTTCTGCTGGTCTTTTTTTAGCTATGAAATTGTTATTGGTAATCGGCATTAAGGTTAAGCTTCTTTTCGCTTACCAAAACAAGTCCGGCGTCTATAAACTGCCCGCTATTTTTGTTAGTGCAATGTATAGCAATTACGTTGTTGCCATTTTTATTCAATGCTGCTTTGGCAGCGTCGTTAATATGAATATTTTCATAATCAGCTGTCCACCCTTCAATATTAGCTGCTAAAACACCGTTAATGTATATTTGGCAGTCTTCATCATGATGTACTCTAAGTTTTAACTTGTTGATATAGGATGATGATATATGTTTTAACGTGAATGCTTGCCGCATCCAGATGTCAGAGGTGTTCCAGGTGGTACCTATGCGTGCACCAGGCGTGCCTTCCGTTCCGAACCCGCCATTAGCTACACTCCAATTGCCGGCATTAAAGTTTTTAAGCATCCAATCTTTGCCAGGGTTAGTGGTGGTATACTGCCATTGTCTTGGAGCATTTTCGGCCGTGGGTAACATCACATAGGTGTACTCGTTAGCTTGCTGGTTTAAGGCTTTAATATTTGACTGGTGTATCTTGTCAAGGTTAGCTTTAAGCACCCTGTCATAGGTCATGATGCCATTCAATTCAATTTCTACATCCGTAATTTCAGTATAAACGGCTGCGCTCAGCCCTTTGTTATTTCTAAAATTAGCAATCATAGTGGCAAACTTGTCGTATAAGTCAAGGTAATCTTTTTCGGTCTTCATCGTTACGTATTGTGTTAAATCGCGACTGTTCCACACTTTACTGAATGGCTGATACCCAATGCCCCCAAATTCTCCGCAAACATTAGCCTGTGATTTACTGTCTGGAACTACCGGCGGCGGATAGGGGTGTATATCGTATAAATCTCCAACTCCTTCATTCGTCGACCCACTACCTTCATTTACGATACGCGATTTGTCGAGCCCTCTAACCATGGCCACATATTTTTTAGTGTCATGCTGACCTTGGTTTTCATTAAATATCACCCAGGTAATGATGCTCGGTGAGTTATAGTGAGTTTCAATCAGGCGCACTAACTCGTTCGAAAAATTTTCAGCAGCTGGCGCGGGTGTATTAAACGTATACGAATTTATGGAAGGCATGTCTTGCCATACCAGTAGGCCCAGCCTATCGGCCCAGTAATACCAGCGCTGTGGCTCTACTTTAATATGCTTGCGAACCATGTTGAAGCCAAGATTTTTAATCATTTCTAAATCTGAACGTAAAGCGGCATCAGTAGGGGCAGTGTAAATACCTTCGGGCCAAAATCCCTGATCTAATGGACCAAACTGGAATTGTGGTTTATTATTCAAATACATTCGATAATATTTACCATCAAAACCTATTGAGCTTTTGCGCATCCCAAAGTACGTTTCGATAATATCAACTGTTTTCCCTTCGGCATTTTTAAGTGTAACGGTCATATCATATAAAAAAGGATGCTCAGGCGCCCACAGTTTAGGTTGATTGATATTAATTGACGCGGGCGCAGCGGCATCACCCGAGTAGGTGGCAATCGTTTTATTCCCGTCCTTTATTTGAGCCGTATAATAGAGCTGATTGTTTGTATTGGTGTTAACTGAAAGATTTAGTAACGAGTGGTCTATGTCCGGAGTCATTTTTACGTTTACTATATATTGCTTTGGCACCGGCTCAAGCCATATTGTTTGCCAAATACCCGTAGTTGAGGTATACATGATGCCTTGTGGATTTAAGGTTTGCTTACCGCGTGGATAACCACCGCCGTCAGTCGGGTCCCAAACCTTTATAGTAATCACCTGCTCTCCCGGAGTTAATAAGTTCGTTATGTCTATTGTAAACGGATCATATCCGCCCTGGTGTTTGCCGGCCAGCTTATCGTTAATAAAAACTTCGCACTCATAATCTACCGCGCCAAAATGAAGCAGGACTTGCTGATCTTTCCAGTCTGACGGGATATTAAACTTACGGCGATACCAAAGCCGGTCATGATGTTCCATAACTCCCGAAAGCGCAGACTCCACCGGAAATGGCACCAAAATACGTTTTGCTAAATTATATTTAGGGTAAGGTTCATTTTGCCAGGTACCTGGCTTATACTGCCATAGGCCATTTAAGCTTTTCCACTTTGTACGCCTCAACTGCGGGCGCGGATACTCTGGCAAAACATTGCTGGTGTCCACATCTTTAGCAAATCTCGACATCAGTGGCGCTTGCTTAAATTGCCAATTTTGCGCCTTTACCTCAACTAACGGTAAGGCAAGCAGTAATAAACAGATAATTTTTTTGTACATAGCTAATATATTTCAGGAACTTATTAGTTGTGATTAACTCTCTGAACTCATGCTGCTTAGTTTTAGCGAAGTAAGTAGCATGAGTTCAGCAGAGTGGATTTTTAATTGTATGATTTGCGATGACTTTACTATTATTCGCGAATAAGATTGTTGTAAGGTAATACAGAAAGTACGGGTACATCGTCACCTAAAGCCTGGGCATCAAACGAAATGTGCACCTGCTTGCTCTCGCCTTTTAAAAGCGAAAAATAATTGTCGTCCGTTAACGCCGGCAGTATTTGTTCTCCATTGCTTTTCTTTACAGCAATAGCCCTGATAGCAAAGGCAATAGTTTTTGAAGAGTAGGGATTGGTAATGGTGGCCGTTATGTAATACTTTCCGTTAGTATGTACAGTTTTGGTAGACACATTTAAGTTTACTTTTGGCAAAGTATTGAGTTCGGTAAAATCAGTACGTTTATTGCCGCGCCAGTAAAAATTGCTTGATATTACTTTGCCTGATCTGTCTTTAAGCTGTAGTTTAATAAAATGTACGTTAGTTAAACCGTTGTTTTTGGGTTTGCCATGGTAAACTTCAAAGTCCCATAGCGAGTATCCCCAAACCGTATTTCGTTGTATACCCAGCATGCGTACATAGCGGGCTTTTACTTCTTCAAAATTGATGCGTCTTTCTCCGGGTCGGCCGTCGGTTGTGCTATAAACATCTTTCCAGTCTTTGGCGTTGTTAGATACCTGAATTTTATAAGCTTTTGCGCAGGCGGTTTCCCAATTTACACCAACGGCATCAATTAGTTGCTCTTGTTGTAAATCAATATATATCCATTGAGGATCACTGTTTTGACTGCCCCACCGGGTTGTAGGGTTGTTATCTGCCACCATCTCAGGCTTACCCTCATCGGTTGATGATGCATATACCGGCTTACCTTTAGCCAGATTTTGTTCAACTTCTGCAAAGTTTAGCGTAAAGCAATTAGTGCTTACATTATTAGCGGCATTTATTAATACCGAAGCAGAATGGTTTTTTGCCGGTTGGCCATCGCTGTTATAAACGGTAGCTTCGGCGGTTAATGATGTCAAATTATGTCCTGATGTGTTAACAACTTTAACATTGCTATTCAGTGGATTCCATAAGATGTGTATAGGTTCGCAAGCTTTCTTTGCGCCCCAATAAGCGCCGTTTAAATCATAGTAATAATCATAAGTTTGCCACACCAGCGATGGATAAGCCGATTGGCTCATCCATGTTAAAATACCCGAGGCGTCGTTCCAGATGTTATCTGCCCAACCTTCATACATGGCTTGGTTTGTTTCAATGTTAAGCAGTTGTGCTTTACGGCAAAAGTCCTGTATTCCGGTTGCCTGGCCGTAACGCTGGTTTACGGCTACTTCATATCTGTCGGGACTGGCGTTACCTCCGGCAGGGCCAAAAAAGTGCAAGTTCCACATCTCGTTGCGTGGCCACCACTTATCTTGCGGCATAAATTTTTTAAAGCTGTCAAAATTGGTAAAAACTGCGGTACCAACTTCGCTGCGCATGCCCCAGCCTTTATTACCACCGTAACCATCCGGCGATTTAGTGAAATACCAGCGAGGGTCGGCATTGCCCCAGGGGCCGCTACCCGACAAGCCTCCTGCGTGCGAGTTAGGTTGATAACGGCGTTCATCACCGTCATATTTTTTTACAGCATCGGCTAACCATCCATTTAGTGGTCCGTTCGGGTAACCCTCATTGTCTCCACACCATATAGCTATCGACGGGTGGTTTCTAAAGCGTTTAATCTTTTCAATAGCGTTTATATTAAAGTTGTCTACATCGTTAGGGAGGTTGTTATTAGAGTTTAGCCAGAAGTCGTCCCAAACCATGATTCCATATTTATCACAGGCTTCGTAAAACTCATCGTCAGTAGTCGATCCAATCCAATTTCTGATCATATTGAAGTTCATTGCCTTATGCAGCCTTACTTTGGTATCATACTCCTGGCCACGACAGCGCAACATATACTCCGACATACCCCAATTGCCGCCTTTCACAAATATTTTGGTGCCGTTTACATAAAAGTGCAATACATGGCCTACGGTATCATAAGTGTATTTTTTTATCCCAAATTTTACTTTTTTTGAATCTGAAAGGTGTTGATTGGCAACCAAGCTCAACTCGCAAGTGTACAAGTTGGGGGCACCATTACCATTTGGCCACCATAGCTTAGGTTTTTGTACAACCAGTTGCTTAAACTTTTCTTTATCAAGTTTAACATCCAATTCCTGGCCTGGAGCAATCAAAACATTTTGGGAAAAATGAATATTGCCCGGCATAATCCTGCCCGAAAGTAGACTTTGTTGACGCTGATTGCTGTTGTTTTTAATTTTAACGTTTACAGATAGTTCGGCAAGTGCATTGGTATGTAAGTTTGAGCGTACCCAGGTATCGCTTATAGTGAGTTTACCTGTATTACTCAGGTAAACTTTATCTGTAATGCCCATGTTAAGACCAGGAACGCTGGGCATCCAATCCCATCCGTCGCTGGATATATACGTCGGACTTTGATAGTTGACTAGTGGTGGTTTAGGCCAATAAACCAAAACAGTGAGAACGTTTTTTGAAGTTTTGTTGGCAATAGTAGTGATGTCAAAATGGCCCTGTTGCATAAAGCCGTTTAGCGTACCAAGCTTAGTGTTATTTAGATAGACATCGGCTTTGCGGTTAACACCTTTAAAATTAAGCCATATTTTCTCTTTGGTATAGCTGTTGGGGATACCAAATTCGGTGCGGTACCAAAAATTTCGATCGTACTTGGTTCGGTTAACTTTATAAATATTATCGCCAAAGTTGGGGTCTTTTTCTTGTTTTGCAATTACGTAACTATTAAATACTGTGCCGGGTACAATGGCTTTTATCCAATTAGATGTCGGGTAACCGGATTTGCCAATGGCAGTTTGGTCTTTAATATTATCCTCGGGGGTTACTTGCCAAACAAGATCGGGGTTATTGCTATCAAGGGCAACAACAGGTGACTGTGCCGCAGCTTGTAAACAATATATTGAAACAGCTGCAAAAGATGCAAGTAAAAATCTAAAATGCATAGGCCTTTCCGGTAATTTATTGGTTAAAAACCAGACTAATAAATAGGTAGTCATGGTTCATCAAATCAGACAGCTATATTAAGAAAGCTAAATCGATTTATGAAATTTAATTTAAAATACTGTTTCTTGTGTTTGCGCGATGGCAAATAACATCGTAAATATTTAATTGCGCAATTAGGTCGATTTAAAAGTAGTTTAGGCAGCCAGATTTATTAGCCTCATGTTAATTCAATACTTTCAGTATGCCTAAAGTTAAGTGATGATATAGAGAAATTTAAAAGAGTAGAAACTACACAAAGTGTAAGTTCCAGCATAAAGAGATATAATTACTTGAAAGTTATCAAATCAAGGATGACACAAACCATAATTTAATAACAGCGAAAGGAATTTATGAAGTTTGAATGTTATGTTCGGGTTATATAATATTGTTTTGATATTTGTAACACGATGCATTCATTAATAAAAAGATAATGCGAAAGTTAGTCTGTTTACTGATCCTGTTAAATACCCTCGTAGCCAAAGCTCAAGGTAGAGCAACTACTGACACGATACGTTTTGAAGGCTTGAAATTTTATGTTCAGGAAGCATCGGAGTGGACCCAATTGCTAAATAGACAATCAGGTTGGTTTGGCGCCGATGGTATTTACAGTATTCCGCTCAATGGTAAAGAACACCGCCAGGTCAGTAAAACAGATAAAACGTTATTTATTTTTAGTGATACTATGGTTGGCGAGATAAAGAAAGGGGAACTTCAACCAGGCTTCACTATGGTGCATAATTCGGCCGCTGTACTAACCGGAAACCATCCTGTTAAATCTAATCTGAATTTTTACTGGAAGAAAGATACAAAACATCAGCCACTGTCTCTATTTGTGCCGCATACTCCACAAACCGAGCCTGCCGATTACTTTTGGTTAGGTGATGGATTTGTTAATTTGGATCAGAAAGGTGCTTTGTATCTGTTTGGCTACCGGGTGCATAACGTTAGCGAAGATGCCTTTGGGTTTAGAGAAGTTGGCAATGTTTTAATAAAACTCAATAAGAATCATGTTCCGAGATTTACTAAACAGCGGCAAGAGGACACTCCATTTTATTTAAGTGGTAAAAACATTGAAGTAGGATCGTTTGGAGCTGCAATTTATGTAAATACGAAGAGTTCGGGAGCTGTTGATCCCGATGGTTACATCTATGTTTATGGTGTGCAGGGTATGGCCAAAAAGCTTTTGGTTGCAAGGGTGGAGGCAAATGCCTTTGACAATTTTAGTCAATGGAGATTCTGGGACGGTAATAACTGGGTGGCAGATATCAGGGAGGGTAAAGAAATTACCCATTCGGTATCCAATGAGATGAGCGTTAGCAGACTACCCGATGGCAGATATGCGCTTATATTTCAAGTAGGCGGCATGACACCTTATATAGGTATGCGTATTGGTAAATCGTTAACTGGTCCATTTAGTGATGTAATTCATATATGGGATTGTAACCCCGATTTATTAAAGCCAAGTTATTTGGTATATAATGCGAAAGCTCATCCTGCATTATCAAAACCAGGCGAATTGCTGATTAGCTACAACATCAACTCGGCCGAATTTATTAAAGATCTAAAGAGTTATCCCAACCTATACCGCCCGCGCTTTATAAAGCTTCGATTTCTGAATGACTGATAAATTTGTTTTAAAAATGCTAAACCGGTTTACTAATTCGAATTTTATTTTGATATTTGTACATCGTATAACCAATTTAATAAACGCTTTCGTCAATGTTTCAAAAGAAATGCCTGCTTTCTGTGATTGTACTGTGTTCCAGTTTTTCTGTTTGGGCACAACAAGAAACGATTTCACTTTATAAAGACCGTCCGGCTGATGGCCAAATTAACGTGTACCCGGTTGACCCATTAGTGCAGCCATCGGGTACTGCTGTAATTTTAAATGCAGTACAATCAGGTAACGAATCATCTGTTAACAAATTAACTGAAACATTTAGTAAAAAAGGTATAGCCGTTTTTTGCACTGCTGACAAGCAGAAATTATTTAACGCACAGGAACTTACTCGTACGATTGAACTGCTCAAAGCAGAGGCATTGCGCTTACATTTAAATCCGGCTAAAATAGGGGTAGTTAATTATGGTGGTATGGCAGATGCCTTTGCCAGCACAGCTAACGTGGCTTTTTGGAGCATGATCAATGTTGCAGGCCCTTATAAATTAAAACCTTCTGCATCAATGGCACTGATGCTGGATGTAAAAAATGATGATAAATCCGCACTGAATTTTTACCACCAATGGCAAAAAGATGGCGGAAAAGCCGATCTATATTTACACCAGCAAGCCGCACCTGATAGTGTTTATGCTCAAGAAACAGTTAATTGGTTGGCAGGCTTAGGATTTTTAGAACCTGTAAGTAAAGATAAAACCGAGGCGAAAAAAAACCAG
The DNA here is from genome assembly GCF_038806765.1 of Mucilaginibacter sp. CSA2-8R. Taxonomy (NCBI): domain Bacteria; kingdom Pseudomonadati; phylum Bacteroidota; class Sphingobacteriia; order Sphingobacteriales; family Sphingobacteriaceae; genus Mucilaginibacter; species Mucilaginibacter sp. CSA2-8R. The sequence continues at coordinate 1,830,223 of NZ_CP152389.1, forward strand.
GAGAATTGGGCAAACTTTGCGAAGTCGATTGAAGACCGCATCCACAATGACTGGGCATGGCTTAAACGTTACGAAGGCGACAATGAAAAAACACCTATGCCTGCACCCGGCGAAAACAGGGTCATCTTTATGGGCAATTCAATCACTGAAGGGTGGATTAACCAGGATCCGGAGTTTTTTAAAACTAACAAATATTTAAATCGTGGTATCGGTGGGCAAACCACTCCGCAGATGCTCGTTCGTTTTAGAGAAGATATTATCAATTTAAAGCCCAAAGTGGTCGTGATATTAGCCGGTATCAACGATATAGCTGAAAATACCGGTACGTCAAAAATTGAAAATGTTGCCGGCAATATTATGTCTATGGCCGAGCTGGCACGTGCGCATAACATAAAAGCAGTTTTATGCACAGTTTTACCGGCAAAGGCATTTCCATGGCACCCAAGTATAAACCCGGTTGAGCCCATCGTTCAGCTAAACAAGTTACTGAAAGAATATGCCCAGGCTAATAAATTATCTTTCGTAGACTATTATTCGGCTATGGTTGACGCGGATAAGAGTCTAAAAAAGGGTTGGGCCAGTGATGGAGTACATCCCAACTTAGCCGGCTATAAGATAATGGAGCCTTTAGTAAAAGAGGCGATCAATAAAACACTTTCTAAGTAGTTAATCTAACGTACTGGCTTAAACAAGTATGCATTCGAAGCTAAATCGATTAACTGGATATTCTTCAAGAAGATTTGTCTTATCGGCAATTTTGCTCGCTATTTGCTTTAATAGCACAGCCCAAACTTTAGCGCCTTTCAAGAAAGGGGATCGTGTAGTTTTCACGGGTAATAGTATTACCGACGGCGGTCACTATCATTCTTACATTTGGCTGTATTACATAACGCGTTTCCCGAACCGGCGAATAGACGTGTTTAATGCCGGTATTGGGGGAGATGTAGCTCAACAAATGTATGAGCGTTTACAATCTGATGTGTTTGTGCACAAACCGACAGTAGTTACGCTTGGTTTTGGCATGAACGATACTGGTTACCAGTTTTTAGACGGAGCCAAGGCCGATTCGGCCTATGACCGTAAAATTGAGGCATCTGAACACAGTTTTAATAATATCGCGAGATTTTTTAATGCACATCGCGGTATCCGTTACATTATGCTTGGGTCATCACCTTACGATGGTACTTCCAAAATCAAAGCAATTAATCTTTATCATAAAAATTTAGCACTGCAAAAACTGCTACGCTATCAAAAGCAACAGGCAGAGAGAAATAAGTGGCCGTTTATTGATTTTAACCGGCCTATGCAAGCCATTAATGAGCGCGAACAGCAACGAGATACTTCTTTTACTATGGAAGGCTTTGACCGAATTCATCCAACTAACGATGGACATATGGTAATGGCATACTTGTTTTTAACAGCGCAGGGATTAGGAGATAAAAAGGTTGCTGATATTACTATCGACAGCGAAACAAAAAAACTGCAGAAAGTAGAAAATTGCACTATCAGCAAGATTCAATTTAAAGCCAAATCATTAACTTTTAATTATTTGGCTAAAGCGTTGCCTTACCCTATCGATACATTACCACGAGGCGGTGGTAACCAACCCCGGTCACAGGCTGACGCATTAAAATTAATCCCATTTACACAAAGGTTTAATCAGGAGCTTTTAACCGTTACAGGCTTAAATGCTCAAGATAAATACCAGCTTTCTATTGATGATATAAAAATTGGTGAATGGAGTGGCGAAAGTTTTGCTCATGGAATAAACCTAGCCATTTTACAAAACACGCCGCAATACCAACAAGCTTTGGCAATTATGCATTTAAACGAAGAGCGTTGGGCGTTAGAACGGAAACTAAGAGAGTATTATTGGATCCATTATTCTATACTTAAACCCAAGGGTCTGTTATTTAACAACGCGGTTCCTATTGCAGATTCGTTGCGTAAATACGCCCGCAAAGATTATTTTATAGCCGCAACCCTTGGCACTTACAACGCTGCCCGTTTTAAAGCGGTTAGAAATACCTGGCTTAAAGAAATTAAGCTGATAACCGATCAACTTTATACCATTAATAAGCCTGTTGTCCATACCATATCTGTTATGCCTGCTAATTAACTTTATGCATAAAAAAATTATATACATTCTGTTTCCGTTGTTAGTGGTGCTTAACATCAACCTTGTTAAGGCACAACGCACTTATTATATTGATGGTTATCATGGTGGCATCTGGGGGCATTATCCGGACTGGAATACCCGTTTCATTGTTGATCAGTTAAAGGCAAATCCGTTCTGGAAAATTAATCTGGAAATTGAGCCGGAAACGTGGGACCGCGCTGCTGTTGTTGACCCGGACGCTTTCAAGGAGTTTCGAGCTTTAATTGCCGATCAATCATCAAATCCCCGCATCGAATATGTCAACCCGGCGTATGCCCAAAGTTATAATTTTAACATTGATGGTGAAAGCATTATCAGGCAGTTTGAGTATGGGATAAAAAAATTAAAAAGCCAATTTCCTCGTATTCAATTTACAACTTATTCATCTGAAGAGCCATGTTTTACCAGCATGTTACCGCAAATACTTAGCGGATTTGGTTTCAAATTCGCATCGCTTAAAAATCCAAACACCTGCTTTGGAGGGTATACAAGGGCTTATGGAAATGAGTTAGTTAAATGGACCAGCGCTGACGGAAGCAGTTTGATAACATCACCCAGATACGCTATTGAAAGTCTATATCCTCAATCAACATGGCAAACTATTGGTTGGGATAATAGTAAAGCTTACATCACTGCTGCTTTCAAATCTGGTATTGAACATCCTATCGGGATGACTTTGCAAGATGCAGGGTGGAAAAATGGTCCGTTTTTAGGCAAAGCCAACCAGTATCGTGAGAATAACGCTTACACTACCTGGCGTAATTATTTCAGTAACGTTGTAAACCACGATAGTGCGCCGACCTGGCACCTGAGCCAAGAAGATGTATTGGTTAGTTTAGTTTGGGGTTCGCAAGTTACTCAGCGTATAGCGCAACAGGTCAGAAATGCCGAAAACAATATTTTACAAGCCGAGCGCCTCATTGCTTTAACTAATTTATCAAGCAACGTATTATCAAATAAGCAAAGTATGCTGGATAGTGCCTGGCGCACTTTATTGCTGGCGCAGCATCATGATTGTTGGATTGTACCTTATAACGGTGATCAAGGGGATACCTGGGCAGATAAGGTAAATATTTGGACAAAAAATACGGTTAAATTAAGTAAAGATGCAGCTGTAAATAGCCTAAAGGGAGTATTGTCTGACAGGCCTAATGCAATTGTTGTTTTCAATACGCAAGCTGCAAATCGTAAAGAATTGGTTGCATTTCCTTTTCGTGGTGGGCAAGCAACAGCTTATACAGTTTGTGATGCAAGTGGTAAGTCTATGCTAACGCAAACGCACACAAACCAATCAGGAGCCGTTGATAGCTTACTTTTTATGGCTGATGTACCGGCATTTGGTTACGCTAATTATTTGATTAAAACAAAAAAAGCGTTTTTAAAAGGTGCTTCTATTACTAAATTATCCAACGGTATATATCAGCTCGAAACAGACTTATACGTCATTCAAATAGACCCGGTTAAAGGAGGGGCTATAACAAATTTAATAACTAAAAAAGATAATTTCAATTTTGTTGATCCAAGTTCGGCTCATCATTTTAATTCTTTACGAGGCAATTTTAACGCAGATGGCGGAATGAAAACTTCTGCATCGAATAAAGCAGCAATTGATATATTGGAGAAAGGGCCGCTTCGTATAAAAGTTGCCGTTAAAAGCAAAATCAACGATACCGAATTTACACAAACCATATGTTTGGATCAGGGGCAACCCATCATAGACTTTAATGTGAATATTAATTGGCAACGTAATGAAGCGGTAGGGGATGCTACCCCCAAAGAGTCATACAAATGGACCAATTATTACAAAGCATTTTATAATGACAGCAATAAGTTGGTCATTACGTTCCCAACCAGTTTTAAACAAAAGCAAGTGTACAAAAATGCACCGTTCGACGTCGTTGCCTCAAAATTAGATGATACTTTTTTCAGCACATGGGATAGTATAAAAAATAATGTAATACTTAATTGGGTAGATATAACTGATGAAACAGCTAAACATGCTATGGCATTGTTTACCGATCATACAACAAGTTACACGCATGGAAAAGATTTTCCTTTAGGGTTAGTAGCTCAATATTCGGGGATGGGACTTTGGGGAAGAGATTATTTTACCGATAAGCCAACTAATATACATTATGCCCTGCTGCCGCATATAGGTAAATGGAATGATACTGAGTTGTGGCAAAAATCTGCTAATTGGAATCAGCCACTTGAAATTAATAGCGGCCAATACGATGACAAACATGCTAGAGGCTATTTGAGTGCAGATAAGAATTTGATTATCACTACGGCTCAAAAAATGGGTAACGTACTCAAATTACGCGTTTTTAATGCCGACATAAATTCAGGCTTAAAATCAATACATTTAAAAATTCCGGTGAGAAGTGTGGATTTAGTTGATTTCAATAATAATGTATTATCGCATCCAGCTTTGAAGAAAACTTCATCACAGTCGGCAAACATTTATTTGCAAATGCCTGCATTTGGAGTTAAAACAATTTTAGTTAAAATTTAATGAAGTTTTGCTAAATCGATTTTTGTTATAACTTTGTTTTACCAATTATTGCTGATAGTCACTCTAACTTCGGAGCTACAATTATCATTTTAAATATTGCTATGAAAATAAAGCCAATACTGTTTTTGCTGTGTTGCTATATACAAGTTTGGGCGCAACAGCCGGCTGCTTACGTAAATCCGTTTATTGGAGCCAGTACCAGCACGGCGGCGGCAGGCGTATATCATGGCTTAGGTAAAACTTTTCCGGGAGCTACAACTCCATTTGGTATGGTGCAACTAAGCCCGAATACCATAACCGGCGGCGATAATGGCTCTGGTTATAGTTACGAGCACAAAAGTATAGAAGGTTTTGCTTTTACCCAAATGAGCGGTATAGGCTGGTTCGGCGATTTGGGTAATTTTTTGGTGATGCCAACTACAGGCCCAATTAAAACCAGCGCCGGCAAATCAGATAACCCTAATGCCGGATATCGCTCAACGTATCAAAAAAGCTCTGAGGTTGCCCAAGCAGGTTATTATAGTGTCTTACTTACCAAAAATAATATCAAAGCAGAAATGACAGCTGCTCCGCACAGCGGAATGTTGCGGTTTACTTTTCCTGAAAATAAGAATTCCCGGATACAAATAGATTTGGCCCGCAGGGTAGGAGGAACATCCACAAGTCAGTACGTTAGGGTGGTGGGCAATCATGCTATTGAAGGCTGGATGAAGTGTACCCCTGATGGAGGCGGTTGGGGCAATGGCCAGGGTAATGCTAACTATACCGTTTACTTTTATGCCGAGTTTAGCAAGCCTGTTACCCAATGGGGCGTTTGGAGTGCAGATATACCTGATGATTGGCAACGTAAAAGAGAAGATGTTGAAAGTCCGCGGTACCAGGCTCGGGTTGCATCCTCCGCCATCACCCCCAACGTAACTGAAAAGGAAGGTAAGCACCTTGGATTTTTCACCGAATTTTCGACCGCTAAAGGTGAACAAGTATCGCTTAAAGCAGGTATATCATTTGTTGATATTGCTGGCGCTAAAAGAAATTTAGCGGCCGAGATCACAGATTGGAATTTTGATAAATTACGCTCCCAAGCGTATGCGCAATGGAATGAAGCACTTTCAAAAATTGCTATAAGCGGCGGCTCTAAAAATCAGAAAACGATATTCTACACTGCGCTGTACCACAGTATGATAGACCCGAGGATTGTGCAGGACGTAGATGGAAGATACATGGGTGGAGATCAAAAGGCACATAATGCTTCAGGGTTTCGTAAGCGAAGCATTTTTAGCGGGTGGGATGTATTTAGAAGTCAAATGCCGTTGCAAACCATCATCAACCCCTCGGCTGTAAACGATATTATCAATTCATTAACTACGCTGGCACAGCAAAAAGATAAAAATTACTACGAACGCTGGGAGCTATTGAACGCTTACTCAGGTTGTATGCTGGGTAATCCTGCGGTATCTGTTGTAGCTGATGCGTATGCCAAACATATCAGGGGCTTTGATGTCAACGAAGCTTACCGTTTGGCTAAAGGATCAGTTGAGAAAGATGGAAACGGTAACAAAGGATACACGCCAGGGTCACTAAGCTTGTCTTACACATTAGAGTATGCTTATACAGACTGGTGCGCTGCACAATTAGCTAAAGCCGTAAATAATAATAATGATCAAAAGTTTTATACTTCGCGTGCTGAGGCTTACAAAAACGTTTTTGACAAGGATAAAGGTTGGTTCAGACCTCGTGCCGATGATGGCAGGTGGCTTGCCTGGCCTGACTCGGGCCGTTTAACCCAATGGTATGGTTGTATTGAAAGTAATCCCTATCAGCAAGGCTGGTTTGTGCCACACAATATTGAGGGTATGGTACAGCTAATGGGGGGCCGGCAAAAAGTGGTTGAAGATTTAATCAACTTTTTCGAGATGACACCTGCTAACATGATGTGGAACGATTATTATAATCATGCCAATGAACCTGTACACCATGTGGCTTTCCTTTTTAACAGGTTAAAACAACCATGGTTAACACAAAAATGGAGCCGGCTAATTTGCGACAGGGCATATCACAATTCTGTTGAGGGATTAGTTGGAAATGAAGATGTAGGACAGATGTCTGCCTGGTACATTTTAGCTGCCGCAGGTATACACCCAATATGCCCTGGTGATACCCGCCAGGAAATTACAAGCCCGGCCTTTGATAAAACCGTTTTCCGGTTAGATCCCAAGTATGCTAAAGGGAAAACGTTTACTATAGAGGCAGTCAACAACTCGTCAAAGAATCTTTATATACAGCAAGCAACACTTAATGGCACACCTTATAATAAATGCTACATAGACTATTCGGCTATTGTGGCGGGCGGTAAATTAAAGTTGATAATGGGCAGTAAACCCAACAAAAATTGGGGAATTGAGCAGTAATGGATAGCTATTTATTAAGAGGTATTTGATGGAGATTATGTAGCAGCTTATAAATTTTTGCTCGGTTTTACTGGCAAACGATGAAGAAGCTTTAATAGATCAACTTTATAGAATTAACCATTTGGTTTCACTTACAACCTTAACCTGTCTATAACTAAAATTATGAAAAGAGGTAGAATTGCTAAATTTGTTGCTGCTTGTTTGTTCTTATTGTCGCTGTCATTTGCTGCCAGTGCTGCCAAGGTTGATACCGTACAAACCTTTAGCAAAATAATGAATAAAAGTATCCGTGCTGTAGTAATACTGCCTAATCATTACAAAAAAAAGGAGGCGTATCCGGTAGTGTACCTGCTTCATGGCTTTGCCGGTAACTGTACAGATTGGATTAAGAAAGTGCCATCCATAACTCATTTAAGTGATAGCTATCACGCCATTATTGTATGCCCCGATGGCGGCTTTGCCGGTTGGTATATTAACAGTCCTGTAAATAAAGACTGGCAATACGATACCTACGTATCAAAAGAACTGGTAACCTATATTGATGAAAACTACGCTACCATTAAAAACCGTACTGGCCGAGCCATCACCGGGTTAAGTATGGGAGGGCACGGAGCACTATCATTAGCCATCAGGCATCAGGATGTTTATGGCGCTGCCGGATCTATGAGTGGTGGGGTTGATTTGAGGCCGTTTGCTACAAGCTTTGGTATTAATCAAATTTTAGGAAAATATGAGGATAATCCGCAGGTATGGGCCGACCATAGTGTTGTAGGAATGGTAAATAACTTAAAACCCAATGTGTTAAAAATTACATTTGACTGCGGGGTTGATGATTTTTTTTTTAGTGTAAACAACCAGTTACACGATTTATTATTGAAGGCTAAAATACCGCACGACTATACCGTAAGGCCCGGAAGTCATACCTGGGAGTACTGGGAAAACTCGATAAATTATCATATGGTGTTTTTTGACCGATTTTTTAAACATGCTAACCAATAAGAACTTAATATTAAGGTGTGAAAATTTTAATATTAAACGTCCTCAATTGTAAAAATTGTAAGCAATATTCGCATTCAATAATACAAAAATAAAGATTCGACAAAGGCGTAAAAAAAAGCCGGATTTATTTGCTAAATCGATTTTACATTTTTACTTTAGTACTATAATAAACCAATTAATAATCTGATATACTTACCGCGCTCAGCAGGTAAAAATTTGATTTAACAATATGAGTATGGGAAAAAATTTTACAATTTTTCTTGTCCTTTTAGTCATCTTTTTTTCGTCTTGTAAAAAAGAAGGCTTTTTGGCACAAACAGCGGTTTCAAACCTTAACGAAGATGCAATTTTTAAAGATAGCACGTATGCCACAGGATTTTTAACCAATATTTACAGCAACATTGGCTTTAGCGAAAAAGCAAACCGTTTCTCTAATGGCGGTTTGGATGTTTGCTCGGACGAGGCAGAGCCTTATGATAATAGTAATTCAACAACAGTAGCCTTTGCTAATGGATCTGTTGATGCCAACATTGTAGCAAGCGATGCATATAACAATTGCTACACCAGCATCCGGGCCGTAAATAAACTTTTGCAACGGCTGCCAGGCATCCCGGTTACTGCAGCAACCCGTAATTCTATGAAAGGGGAGGCTATATTTTTAAGGGCCTGGTACTATTCTATTTTACTTAAGCACTACGGCGGCGTTCCAATCATTAAGGATACTGTTTATACATTTACGGATGTAATTGGGGCTCAACGGAACACTTACAGTGATTGTGTGAATTACATTTCGGCACAATGTGATACTGCCTCAAAATATTTGCCTTTAATACAATCTGGTGTACGATATGGGCGTGCATCAAAGGCAATTTGTATGGCACTGAAGATGCGCGTTCTTTTATACGCCGCAAGTCCTTTGTTCAATGATCCATCTCCAGGAAGTGACACGCCGTTAGGTATTGCAAGTGGTGACGTAAAACCGCTGGTAGGCTATACCAATTATGATGCTAACCGCTGGGTGCTGGCACAAAACGCAGCAAAAGCGGTGATGGATTTGGGTACGTTTAATCTTTTTACAGATACTTCTAAAACTCCTGGGCGGTCGTTTCAAAACTTATTTATTACGGGCAACAATAATAGCGAGTACATCTGGCAAGTGTTAAATCAACCCAATTCAGATTTGGAAAACATTTATGATCCGCCATCAAGAGATGGTAAGGGCGGAGGGTTTCCGTACCAGGAAATGGTTGATGCATTTCCAATGGCCAATGGCAAAGTAATCTCTGATCCTACATCAGGTTACGACCCTAATAACCCTTACAGTAATCGCGATCCACGGCTGGCATACACTGTAAACAGAGATCAGTCTTTACTGCCGGCCAAACTTACATTTATACTTACACCGCTAAATATTTATACGGTTAACGGAAAACCGGTTGGTTTAGATGCCATATATTCAGGTACAAAAACCGGGTATTACTGTAATAAGATGCTTGATCCAAAAGTTGCACCAAATTCGCTGGCAGCCACTCCAAGAAGTATACCACTCATTAGATATGCCGAAGTGCTGCTTAGTTACGCTGAAGCCTCAAACGAAGCAGAAGGACCCGCAAAGGCTTATCCAGTTATCGAATTAATAAGGCAGCGAGCAGGTTTAAACCCCTATCAATTGCCCTTGGGCTTAACTAAAGAACAGATGCGTAACGTTATTCAAAACGAGCGCCGTTTAGAATTGGCTTTTGAAGGCCACCGTTTTTGGGATGTCAGACGCTGGAAATTAGGGGCAACGCAGGATAAGTTTTTTACAGGTATGGAAGTACAGCGTACAAGTGCAGGTGCATTGGTAGCTTACAAAAGGGTAGACGTTCGCCGTCATGGTTTTAAACCAGCACTTTATTTGTGGCCGTTGCCGCAAAGTGAGGTAGCTAAGTCACCTTTAACTAAGCAAAATCCAGGCTATATAGGCGCAAATTGACAAATTGGAGATTGAAATGAAGACATATATTAAATACGCTAATAACAAGGTATACAACCTTTTATTTCTGCTGATGGGCATTACTATGGTGATGTCATCATGTAAAACTGAAAAACTGACACCAGATTATACAGAATCGGTTAAAGACATTGCAGGCACATGGAAGGTAGTAAATGCCACCGTTAACGGAAACGACATCATCAAAAACATCCCAGACAATATGACGCAAATCAGTGCCTTTAACATATCGTTTAAAGATGGTAAGTATGCATTAAAAGGGCTGGTGCCTTTTATTGTAAGCTTGGATGGCAGTTACACATTGAGTGACCCACAGTATCCTACAGATATAACTTTTGCTCCTAATGGTGGCAAAGCTATTACCACAGCATTTACGTATCCTATCACCCAAGGTCAACGCCAGCTGCAGCTTACTTTTAGCCCTGGGTGTTCGTCAAATACTTATATCTACACTTTAAGTAAAATCAATTAATCGCACAAAATTATGATGACACGTATACATATCAGCAGGCAGCGATTTATAAAATATTTTTCATTAGCTCTAATTTTGTTTGTATTAGCTAATTGTACTGCTACAATTGATAGTATTATCCAACCGCTGTCGGCCAAGGTAAATGACGTTATTTCGGTTAAGCTTAATACGACATTCCAGGCTGATGCAACTTCTGATCCGCAAACAATTATTGTAGGCATTTTGGCTCCTAAGAGCTGGAAATTGGGCCAGGGCGGCAACACTGCCGTTACCATTTCCTCTGTTAAGGGCGACGGTACTTTGTCATTAATGCCATCAAGCAATATTGCTGCTGGTGCTGTAAACGGCGAAAACTGGGCTACCCGATTCAAAAACAGATTTGGTATTGGCCCAAATTACATTGACGATATGGAATGGGTAGTTTTTAGAACTGACGCAAGGTACGTTGGTAATGGAGGAGAACGAATTGCTACTGTATTTAATATAAAAATGAAAGTAGGTGTGGACAATAAAAATACCACAGTGAAGTTAGGCTACGTAATTTGTAACGAAACTAATGGTGTGAATCCAGGAGACGAAAACGTATACTGGAACGTGAAATACACCGATTGTATGTCGGTTACCGGAGGCAAAGGCGATCTGGTTGATTTTTGTAATCCGGCACTAACCATATTAACGCCTGCCAAGGTATTGGATAACGAGTATGTAAGTATTCTGTTCGACAATACCATCATCTCCACCAAACTTACAGGGTCAGACAATACTTACCTGTGCGCTACAGCACACACTACTGATAATCAGGATATTGTAGTGTGCTCTCAGGATGATAAAACAAAAATGATTAAGGTTGCCGATAACAAGTATAGCATTACACTATGGCCTAAAGGGTACTTCAAGGTTCCGGATGGTAAAACGCTGGCCAGTATTGATTACTATATCACTGATAAAACAGGCGCTATCAAAGTAGGCTACGCTAATACCAACACTCCGTTTAAGCTCACTTTCACCTGCGAATAATTATTAAATGGTTTTAACTAAGCATGTAATACGCCTTACGCCGGGCGTAAGCACCTATAATATGCCAAAAAAAAACTGTAAAACATCAAGTATGCTTCAAAAATATTTACTCAAACGCTTGCCTTTGCTCATAAGCTTTATGCTTTTAGGTTTAGCAACGGCTTTAGCACAAACAACCATTGCACAGGATACTGCGAGGATGGCTGTAAAGCCAGGATATATAAGTGGTAAAGTGGTAAACCTGTACAACGTGCCCTTAAAAAATGCAAGGGTAGCCGTTATTGGAACTCGGGATACTACCTCAACCGATCGCGATGGTATGTTTACTATAAAGGCAACTGCCGGCAATAAATTAACTGTTAAAGCTAAAGGGTTTAATGTGACCAACTACCGCGTTAGCAAAACCAGTCGCGCAATAACTATACAGGTAGGGGAGCTGTATATAAAACAGCCTGAGCAACTTAGCGTGCTTTACGATACTATTAAAGCAAGCGAAAACCTCTCTGCCATCTCTACAGTTTATACCAACCAGTTAACAACAACGCCGGCGTCATTATATACATATGCGTTGCCTGGCCGGTTGGCTGGCTTATACACTAAGCAAAATAGTGGGTTTCCTGGCGCGCAAACAAATTCACCTACCAGTACCGGACTTGGCGGTATCCAATATGTTTTTAACGCTGCCAGCAGTACTAATGATAATAATGGACAAATTTCGTTACAGTCTCGCGGCTCAGATAACGCTCCAATAACTGTGATTGATGGTGTGCAACGTGAATTATCATCCATTGATCCTGAATCAATTGAATCTGTTTCTTTGCTTAGGGATGGCTTGTCAACCATTTTGTTGGGTGTTAACAGTTCAAACAGCGTTTTGCTGGTAACTACCAAGAGACCACAGATTGGTAAAACGTTAATTTCTGGCACTGCTCAATATGGTTTGCAGCAACCGCTTGGTTTGCCAACCCCTTTATCATCATTTCAGTATGGCTATCTGCTTAATGAAGCCTTGCTCAATGATGGTAAGGCCCCATTATATACGTCGGCTGATTTAAACGCCTATAAAAATCAAACAGATATTTATGGCCATCCTGATGTAAATTGGTTTAATACGCTGTTAAGAAAAACATCACCACTGCAAAGTTACAAGGTAAACATTACCGGAGGTAACAGCGTGGCTAAGTTTATTGTATCGTTAAATTACTTTAACCAGGCCGGATTATTTAAAAACGACAGTTCGGTACCCTATAATACTAACAATGGTTTAAACAGGTACATACTCAATAGCGATATCAATATTAATGCAACTAAAAACTTTAATATTGACTTGCAATTATTTGGCAGGGTTCAAAGTATTATTTATCCTGGTCAGCCTTCCATAGGTATTGGTGGTCTTTTGTCAACACTGTACAGCATCCCAAACAATGCTTATCCAATTCGTAACGCCGACGGCAGCTTTCCTGGCTCCAACGATTCATTTTACCAAAATAACATCATTGCGCAGTCTCAATTTTCTGGCTATACCAATACCCAAAATCACGATATACTCACCAATCTTGATCTGAAATACAATTTGGGTAGTGTATTAAAAGGCTTGTCGGTTAGAGGAAAAGGCAACTTTGCAATCAATTCTCAAAACTTTATTGATCGTAGTTTACAAAACTCCGTATACCAGTTTAACCCTGTCACAAACGGATACAACGTTTTTGGTAAAACGATTGCTCAAAGCAATTCTTTTTCTAACGTATCTAACTCGAGATACGCCTATGGCCAAGCCGCCTTAGCTTACAACAATAGCTTTGGTAAAAATAACTTTAACTCCTCCTTGTTTTATGATTACCGATCGGTGGTGCTTACTTATGATTTACCGAGGGTTTTTCAAAACCGGGCCTTTAACATAGCTTATAATTATGATGGTAAATATTTTGCCACTGGTTCGGTAAACAACAGTTCAGATGATCGTTATCCTCCTGGCAATCAATCTTACTTCTTCTATGCTGGAGGTTTAGGCTGGCAAATGGGTAAAGAAAACTTCATGAAAAATTTAACCTGGATTAGTTCATGGAAGTGGCGTGCTACTTATGCTAATACCGGAAACGATGTACTGGGTTATTTTGACTATCGGGCAACATTCGAGGGCGGTGGCAATGGCTATCCTCAAGGTACCGGCTATATAACTGGTAACGGTTATACCGAATCTAATTATATTGTTAACCCAAATGTCAGACCCGAGCGTGCTCATAAAATTAACATCGGCACAGACATCGCCTTTTGGGATCAAAAGTTTTTGCTTACAGCTGACTATTATAATAACCGGTATTATGACTTGTTGCAGACGAGAGGTAAATCGAGTCTGATTGCCGGAGTACCTAAGTTCCCGTCAGAAAATATTGGAATTAATAAATATGAAGGCGCAGAGGTTACGCTAACGTATCAGAACCACTTGAATGATTTTAATTATTTCATCACAGGCAACGGAAATATATCTGCAAGTAAAAGGATATACTCCGACGAGTTGCAACAAGTTTATCCATGGCTTGCACTAACAGGCCGTTCTCTGCGTACAGGTTATGGTTATATAGCAGAGGGTTTTTTCCAATCGCAGCAAGAAATTAATTCCAGTGCAAAATATTTTAATTATACAGCTAAGCCTGGCGATATTAAATACAAAGACTTAAATGGCGATGGAATAATAAACAACTTTGACGTATATCCCATTGCAAATGTTCGTCCGCTTATATACTACGGTTTAAACCTGGGTTTCAATTACAAAGGGTTTAATTTTAGTATGCTTTTGCAAGGGGTGGCCAACAACCAGATTATATTTAATCAAATGGACGTTACTCAGGGATTTGATTACAAAGGCTTTCTTAGCGCTCCATACGGGCAGGCTTATACTACTATATTAAACCGGTGGACGCCGGAAAATGCAGCGACAGCAACATCTCCAAGGTTAACAGCCGGTCCAAATGGTAATAATGGTTTACCGTCTACTTTTTACTTGCATTCCGGCAATTATGTCCGTTTAAAAAATGCTGAGATAGGCTACACCATACCCTATCGTTTAACCGGCCGGATCAATGTATCGAGCGTTAGATTTTTTGTAAATGGCTTAAATCTGATTACTGTGGCTGGCTACAAAGGTATTGATCCGGAAGTTAATGGTACGGCTTATCCAATACAACGTGTATTCAACGCAGGTGTAAACGTAAAGCTTTAAATAAAATTATATTATGGGAAGATATATATACATACTATGCATAGGCTTGTTGGCATTGCTTATGGGCAGTTGCAAAAAATATGAGCCGTTTCCGGCCGAGCAACGCACTATAGAGTTTGCTTTTAATCCACAGGATTCATTAGGGAATAATGCGTATGCTTTTTTAAATGGTGTTTATTCTTTTTTACCAAACGGACATAACAGGATTGCCGGATCGGATTACCTGGACGCCGCTTCGGGCGATGCGATATCATCAGGTAACAGCACAACGTCCGAGATATACAATTTATCAACCGGGGCTTATAACTCTTCGTCTATACCACAGTCCGAAAACGTTTGGGGACAGTATTACAGCGGCATTCGTAAAGCAAATTTTGTTATTAATAATGTTTTAACTGTTCCGGTAAAGCAGGAAGTTAGAACTGGTATATCTATGAAATATGCCTGGCGTAACGAAGCTCGTTTTTTAAGAGCCTTATTTTATTTTGAGTTGCTTAAACGTTATGGAGGTATTACACTGGTTGGCAACAAAATATTTGACGTTACCAGTGATTTAAATTTACCACGCAACTCGTTCGAAGAGTGTGTAAATTATATTGTTAATGAGTGTGACGCCATTAAAGATACCATGCTTACAGCGCCATTAGCAAATCCAAACCTGTATTCGCAACGTGCTACTAATGGAGCGGCGCTTGCCCTTAAGGCAAAGGTTTTATTATATGCAGCCAGCCCGTTATTTAACGGTGGAAACATAGATGGTGGTAATCCGCTAACCGGTTATACCAGTTACAGTGCCGACCGGTGGGCAAAGGCGGCTGCAGCCGCAAAAGCCGTGATGGATTTAAATGCATATTCATTAGTATCGGGTTTAAATAATGCGTTTATAACCCAAGTGCCGGCCAATACCGAAACAATTTTTAGCCGCGCTTACGGTATTGCGAGCGATATAGAAAGGAAAAACGGGCCAATTGGGTTTAGTACTAACCCACCAAGTTTAGGTAACACCAGCCCAACTCAGAATTTGGTTGATGCTTTTCCGATGGCTAATGGCTTAGCCATTACGGCAGCAGGTTCTGGATACAATCCTGCTAACCCATATGCCAATCGCGATCCGCGTTTAGCAGCAACAGTATTTTGCAACGGCGCGCCTTGGCTTAACGGTACGGTGCAAACTTTTGAGGGTGGCCGTAGTAAGCCAAACAACGGCACACAGCAAACCACCACCGGGTATTACATGCGCAAGTTTATGGGACCGTACGAAAATCAAAGTACGTTTGGCGGGGTGCCTGAGGACTGGCATATATTTAGGTATGCGGATGTGCTGCTATCATATGCCGAAGCTCAGAACGAATTTTTGAGCAGCCCGGACGTATCAGTTTACACTGCTGTTGAGCAAATAAGAAAAAGAGCAGGTTTAACCACTTACCAACTACCTGCCGGACTGACAAGGGATGCTATGCGAGCTGTGATACAAAACGAAAGACGCCTGGAGCTTGCCTTTGAAGAGAACCGGTACTTTGATATACGACGCTGGAAAACTGCTGAAAGTATTTTAAACCAGCCCCGCCGTGGTGTACAGATTATCAATGATCCGGTATCTGGTTTAAGCTACAACTATGTCACAGCATTCAACTCAAAGTTTATTGCGCCAAAAATGTACTTGTCACCTATACCTTTTGACGAAATCCGGAAAGCATCTAATCTCAAACAAAATCCGGGATGGTAACCATTTCTTTACTGATATCAAGAATCTAAACTTAGTTATGAGAATAATATTACTCACTATAATACTGCCATTACTGTTTATTAACCAGTTAATGGCACAATCAAGGGTGGTTACAGGTACGGTTAAAGATGCCAATGGTGTATTGCCAGGGGTTACCGTTCGCGAAAAGGATGTTCCTAATAATTTGGCTATCGCTAATTCGAGCGGGCGCTTTTCTATAACATTGCGTGGCAAGCTCAACATCATTGTTGTAAAATATATCGGTTACGACGATAGGGAGGTGAAAATTGTACCTGGTAAAAAAGACTACGACATCACGCTTCAGGCCAACAAGCAAGGGCTGGATCAGGTAGTGGTATTGGGCTATAAACCAGCCAGCCGTATAACCAATACCGGTGCCGTGAGCCAAATTGCCGCTTCGGAGGTAAGAACTGTGCCTACCGCCAATATACAAAATACTTTAGCCGGTCGTTTACCAGGCTTTTATTCGCAGCAAACATCCGGTCAGCCGGGCCGTGATGCGGCTACTTTCTTTATCCGGGGGCAAAGTTCAATTAATGGTTCCAATACGCCTTTAATTATTGTTGACGATGTGGAGTATCAGCCCGACCAACTGCAACAAATTAACGTTAACGAAATTGAAACCGTTACGATTTTAAAAGATGCGTCTACTACGGCTGTGTATGGTATTAAAGGGGCAAACGGCGTATTAGTAATTACTACCCGCAGAGGTAAAGTCGGAGCTCCACAAGTTAACCTAAGGGTCGAAACCGGTATTCAATCACCAACTAAATATCCTCAGTTTTTAAACGCTTTTGAAACTGCCAAGCTGGTAAACGAAGCAGAGAATAATTATAATACAGCTTACGGAATTGCTAACGGCACCTTATCATTCACTCAACAAGACTTAGATGCTTTTAGAACCGGCAGTGATCCTTATGGTCACCCAGACATTAACTGGTACCATGCCATTTTAAAACGGCAAACCTTTCAAAGTAATACTAACCTCGATATTTCGGGTGGTAACAATTTAGTAAGATACTTCATAACTGGTGGAGCACTATCGCAGAATGGTTTACTGCGTAATTTCTCTGATCCGGCCAACGAAATTAATAGCGATTATAATTATAAGCGATATAATTTCAGGGCAAACCTTGACTTAAAAGCTAACAAGAACCTAACGGTAAGGTTAGATTTAAGTACCCGCTTCGGCTTACTAAATCAACCACATGCATCCAATATTTTGGGTGAGATTTATGACTTTACAAAAATTACACCTTATTCGGCACCTTTTTTAAACCCCAACGGCAGTTATGCATATGCTTACTCGCAGTTTAACTCAAATTCATACAAAAATACACCACTCCAGTTGTCAACTATTAATGCTCGTTTAGCAAACGGAGGTTATGACCGTAGTACACGCACCGATTTTAATTCGCTTTTTGATGTAAACGAAAAGTTAGACGCCATTACCCCAGGCTTGTCGTTAACCGGGCGTTTTAGCTATTCGAGCATTGAACAGTATACAAAAAAACTGTACCGGTACGGCGCAGCAGGCGGCTCTTTTAGTCCACCAAGTTATTACTACAACCCGGTTAACCAGCAATATACACTTGACCCAAGGCAGCAGTATGTATTACCTGATTATAATAAAGCTGGTTATACAGATTCGTACATTACCAGGGTAAACCTGCAAGGCTTTTTAACTTATGACCGTACTTTTTCTCAAGACCATCATGTGTCTGCTTTATTACTTTACAATCAATATCAAGATAATGATCAGGCTAATCCGCCATCAAAGTTTTCCGGCCAGTCTATAAGAGTAGGGTATGGCTATAAGCAAAAATATTTGATAGATTTCAACGGTGCATATAACGGTACTGATCGTTTTGCCAGCAACAACCGTTTTGGATTTTTTCCTGCAGTATCTGTGGCCTACAATATTGCTAACGAGGACTTCTTTAAAAACAACGTAAAATTTGTTTCGTTACTAAAGTTAAGAGGATCTTACGGTAAGGTGGGTTCTGATGCAATTGGTGGTTCCCGTTATATTTACTCACAATATTATAACGGTGGCGGCGGCTATAACTTTGGTGTTAGCCCGGTGGGTTTTAGCGGCTACTCAGAAGGTACCTTAGCTAACCCTAATGTTTACTGGGAGTCGCAACGTGAGTTGAATATTGGCTTAGATTTCAATATGTTTAATGATAAGCTGACCGGTAACATTGAAGTATTCCGTAATGTGCGCTATGATCAGCTAATTTTCCCAGGCGATATCTCAAATATCCTGGGTGTAGGCGTGCCTCCGGTAAATGCAGGCAAAACCTTAAATCGAGGTATAGAGGGGCAGTTGTCTTATCGCGCGTCAGTAGGCCAGTTCTTATTCTCTACAACTTTGACGGCCTCATTTGCCAAAAACAAAATCTTGTATCAAAGAGAAGCTGCACCGGCTTATTCATGGCTTTATCGCACAGGGCACTCAATAGGGCAGCCGTTTGGTTACCATTTTATAGGATATTATACGCCTGAAGATATCGCTAAGATTAATAGTAACGCAACAGATAAACCTGCTTTACCCGTTAACGGTACCAGAGTGCAGGCCGGTGATTTAAAATATCAGGATTTAAACGGCGATGGCAAAATCGACCTTTACGATCAGCAAGCTATAGGTAAGCCAAACGTTCCAAACACCGTTTTAGGTTTAAATCTGGGTTTTGGTTATAAAGGCTTTACATTAAATGTTTTATTACAGGGAGCAATGGGATACAGTTTTGCCGTTGTAGGTACCGGAATAGAACCGTTTAAAAGCCAGTTCCAACCTATTCATCTTGAACGCTGGACACCGGCTACTGCTAACACTGCCACTTTCCCCAGCTTAACAACAGATCCGCTTAGCGTAAGCAGTCCAACAAATTACTTATCTGATTATTGGTTACTTAACGCACGTTACGTTCGTTTAAAAAGTTTGGATTTTGGATATCAGTTTGCAAACAAATTGTTGCCATTCCATCTAAAAAATGCTCGGTTATATATAAGTGCATACAATTTATTTACGCTTACCAATTACAGAAAATACCAGCAAGACCCTGAAGTTGCCACTGGTGCTGCCGGCGATGTTTATCCGAACCAGCGTGTGGTAAACTTAGGTTTGCAAGTGTCCTTCTAATATTTATCTTCATTGCTAAACCGATTTATTAAAATTAATTTGTAATATAGGAGATGTTTAAGTCGGTTTAGTATTGCTCATTTTATGCTCAAAAAATATACTCTTAAAGGTATAGCCGCCGCTTGTTTAATAACATGTGCCGCGGTTGTTAAAGCCCAAGAACAAGATCTGGTTCATTACGCCAACACGCTTCAAGGCACTAATTCGAAATACGAATTATCTTACGGTAACACTTACCCTGCAACAAGTTTGCCGTTCGCTATGAACACCTGGACTCCGCAAACCGGAAAAAATGGTGATGGCTGGAAATATCAGTATTTCGAAAAAAAAATCAGAGGGTTTCAGCAATCGCATCAGTGCAGTTCGTGGGTAAATGATTATGCTGTATTTTCATTAATGCCCGTTACCGGTAAGCTTTCGGTTACTGACGAGGATAGAGCTACGGGTTTTTCCCATCAAAATGAAGTTGCCCATCCCAACTACTACAAAGTAAAGTTAGATAATAACATTACGGCCGAAATGACACCTACGGAGCGGGGAGCGCATCTTCGTTTCAGTTTTCCGAAGGCGGCGTCCTATCTTGTTTTAGACGGTTATACGCGCATGAGTATGGTGAAAATTTTACCTGCTGAGCGCAAAATTATTGGTTTTGTTGATAACTGTCGATGGGCGCCTTCTAATTTCAAAAACTTTTTTGTTATTCAGTTCGACCAGCCGTTTAAAAGCTATGGCACCTGGGAAAATAAAAAGGGTAATATCATGCCTGGAAACCTAACAGATGAAGGAGAGGGTCGTGGTGCTTATATCAAGTTTGCAGATGGAGCAATAGTGAGTGCCAAAGTGGCTTCATCATATATTAGCCCAGAACAAGCTGAGCTCAATCTAATAACTGAATTAGGTGCTGATAAAACTTTTGATATAACTAAAGAGAAGGCAACGAAAGTTTGGAATAAGCTATTTAACCGTGTTTTAGTAGAAGGCGGCACCGAGGAACAAAAAGCAACGTTTTACTCTTGCCTGTACCATGCTAACTTGTTTTCGCATCGTTTTTTTGAATACGGCAAGGATAAAAAGCCCTACTATTTTAGCCCTTATGACGGTAAAATACATCAGGGATACATGTATACAGATAATGGTTTTTGGGATACTTTCAGGGCTCAATTTCCACTTAATACTATATTGCATCCAACCATGCAGGGGCAATACATGCAGGCTCTGCTTGCAGCGCAGCAACAGTGTGGATGGTTTCCGTCATGGTCTTTTCCGGGTGAAACAGGTGGAATGAATGGTAACCATGCTATTGCTTTATTAGCCGATGCTTGGGTTAAAGGTATACGTACTTTTGACCCTCAGGAAGCTTTAAAAGCTTATTATCACGAGTCTACCAACAAAGGCCCCTGGGGCGGGTCAAATGGCCGTGGTATGGCCAAAGAATACCTTTCGTTAGGATATATTCCTTACTCAGAACAATCCCAGGGGGCTACCGCACAATCTTTAGAATATGCTTATGATGATTTTTGTGGTTACCAGTTAGCAAAGCAAACCCATCAACCATTTTATCAGGAAGTTTATGGCAAGCAAATGTATAACTATAAAATGTCCTATGATCCATCTACAAGATTTATGCGTGCCCGTGATATCAATGGGAAATGGATTGAGCCATTTAAACCGTTAGCCTGGGGTGGTCCATACACTGAGGGCAATGCCTGGCACTGGCAGTGGTCGGTATTCCATGATATTCAGGGCTTGATTGATTTGATGGGAGGCGACAATAATTTTACAGCAAAGCTTGATTCTGTTTTTTCGCAACCATCAACTATTGATGTAGGAGCTTACGGTATCATGATTCATGAAATGACCGAGATGAAGCTGATTAATATGGGGCAGTATGCCCATGGTAACCAGCCCATACAGCACATGATTTATTTATACAATTATGCCGGACAGCCCTGGAAAGCACAGCAACATGTAAGAGAAGTGTTGAACAATATCTATCACTCCAACGAGAACGGATATCCGGGAGACGAAGACCAGGGGCAAATGTCGTCCTGGTATGTTTTGAGTGCAATGGGTTTTTATAGTGTGTGTCCAGGCGTAAATCAGTATGTTATTGGAAGCCCAGAATTTAAAAAAATTACCTTGACTTTAGAGAACGGTAAAAAGTTCGTTATTGAAGCGCCAAACAATGACATGAAAAACGTATACATCGCAAGTGCACAATTAAACGGTAAAAATTATACCAGAAATTGGTTGTCTCACCAAGACATCATGAACGGAGGTACCCTGCGTTTTGAAATGAGTGATAAACCGGTTACCACGCGTGGCATTCATAAAGCAGACCGGCCGTATTCGGTAAGCGTTTATAATGCAACAAAATAGATATTTTATGAAGTCATTGAGTATTGTGACAGGTGTATTGCTTTGTATGGTAACTGCATGTTTTGCGCAAGGCAAAGCAAAAAGAAATTATGCTGGGTTAGTAAACACTTTAATTGGTACTAAAGGTAAGGGGGCTGGTATCAACGAACGATATCTGGAGAGTGGGTACACATTTCCTGGGGCTATGTACCCATTCGGAATGGTTCAGTTTACCCCCACATTTTTTGATGAAGGTAAGGGGTTTGTCGTAAATCAGCTCAGTGGAGCGGGCTGCGATCATATGGGAAATTTCCCAACTTTGCCATTGGAGGGTAAGCTGAACACCTCGCCAGATGCTATGGCTCAGTTAGGTGTAAAATATCAAACTTTGAACGCATGTGCCGGCTATTACTCTGTTAAATTAAATAATGGTATTAAAGCTGAATTGACAGTTACCCCAAGAACCGGTTTGGCAAAATATACTGCGCCTGATCAGTCAAAAAACATTACTGTAATTATCGGGTCAGGCATTAACGCAACGCAATTACAGGAAAGTCATGCTCAAATAATCGGTAACAGGGTAGAAGGATACGCCGATGGAGGATCGTTTTGCAGCCCAAAAATCAAAACCAATTACCGCGTATATTTTGTTGCTGAGTTTAATGTTACACCCGAAATAACAGGTAACTGGAAAAATAAAAAAATTGAAGCCGGAGCGCAAGCAGTTGATGGTTCGAACTCAGGTTTGTATTTTACATTTAATACAAGTAAGCAAAAGGTTATACAATATAAGTTTGCAATTTCTTATGTATCTGTAGCCAATGCAAAAGAAAACCTTCAGACAGAAAACAAAGGTTGGAACTTTAATCAAATTATAGAGCAAACACAACAAGCTTGGAATAATTATTTAGGCAAAATTGAAGTTACCGGTGCCAGCAGCGATCGTATAATTCAATTTTACACACACTTTTATCACGCTTTGGCGCACCCCAGTTTGTTCAGTGATGTAAACGGGCAATATGTTGGAGCGGACGAACAAAAACACCAGGTTAATATACCAACATATACAGCTTACAGTAATTGGGATACGTATCGCACACAGATACAGCTGCTGAGTTTGCTTGCGCCGAAAGAAAGCGGTGACATGGTTACATCACTTATTAATTTTGCTAAGCAATCCGGCGGCGGATGGCCCAGGTGGGTAATGGCAAATAAAGAAACCGGTATAATGCAAGGCGATCCTACTTCAATACTGGTAGCTAATGCCTACGCTTTTGGAGCACGTAATTTTGATAAGAACGCCGCCTTAGATATCATGCGTAAGGGTGCAGAAATGCCCGGAACGCGATCTCAGCAAGAGTTAACCCGTCCGCAACTTGAGCAGTACATCAACAAAGGGTATGCAGATGCCTCTATGAGTTTAGAGTATAATTCCGCTGATTTTGCAATAGCTCAATTTGCGCGGCAAGCCCTAAAAGATAATACGCTTTATGGCAAATATCTTAAAAGAGCACAATACTGGAAAAACCTATATAATCCTTTAACCGGTTGGTTACAATCGCGTAATACAGATGGAAGCTGGAAGAAATATGACGAGGATTGGCGAGAGGCCAGCTTCAAAAATTACTTCTGGATGGTTCCGTTTAACCTGAAAAAGTTAATAGATACAATAGGAGGCAAGGGTAAAGCGGAAGCAAGACTTGATAGTTTTTTTAAAAGGCTGAATGCTACTTACAACCAGCAATGGTTTGCTGCAGGCAACGAGCCCGATTTTCAGGTGCCATGGGTTTACAATTGGACAAACGCACCTTATAAAACACAAGTTTTGGTAAAGAGAATTATCCGGGAGCAATACACCAACCGAGCCAATGGCCTGCCCGGCAATGATGATTTGGGCGCCATGGGAGCATGGTATGTATTTGCTAATATCGGCCTATATCCGATGATGCCTGGCGTAGGTGGTTTCAGTATCAATTCGCCATCTTTCTCGCTTATAAAGATCCATTTGCCAGGTAACAAAAAACTAATTATTTCTGGAGGAAACGAGCAAAAAGCTTATATAAAGCAATTACTTGTTAACGGTAAGCCGGCTAAAAGTACCTGGATATCATTAAACGAAATAATGAATGGAGGTGAGCTCCATTATGTGCTTACCGATAAAGCTCCGCAAAGCAATACGTTTACAGTTGCACCTCCTTTTTATGATTAAAATAAAAACGCTAAGCTTAATTTTAACAAGCAGTTTCTTATCCATTGCTGTGCAAGCACAGAAATTGCCTGATTGGGCTTTAGGGCCGTTTAACAGACCGGCGAATATTAATCCAATTATAACGCCAGATACATCGAGTTACTTCCATGACCCCATGACCGGACGGCGGGTAGCCTGGGAGGCTAATGATACTTTTAACCCTGCAGCAACCGTATTCAATGAACAGATATGTATTTTATACCGAGCTGAAGATAAATCAGGTGTTGGAATTAGCCAAAGAACTTCACGTATAGGATTGGCAAAAAGCAATAACGGTACATCAGTTATACGGTCATCTGCACCGGTACTGTTTCCGGCTAATGATGCTGTAAAAGAATTTGAGTGGACTGGCGGCTGCGAAGATCCTCGAGTAGCTGTAACCGCAGATGGTACTTATTTAGCGCTGTATACAGAATGGAATCACAAAGTACCCCGGTTAGCTGCGGCCATATCGAAAGACTTGCGAAAATGGCAAAAGCATGGACCTGTGTTTCGACAGGCTTACCATGGCAAATTTTTTAATATGGGTACCAAGTCAGCTTCAATTTTGACAAAGCTTGTTAATGGCAAGCTTGTTATAACAAAGCTAAATGGTAAGTATTGGATGTATTGGGGCGAAGACCATGTATATGCTGCTTCATCTACAGATTTAGTAAATTGGATGCCATTGATAGATGCTAACGGAAATTTAAAAATACTTGCTCAGCCACGTAAAGGCTTTTTTGATAGTGTATTTACAGAATGTGGTCCGCCGGCAGTGTTAACAGATAAGGGCATTATACTCTTGTATAACGGTAAAAACGATGAACATACCGGTGATACCCGATATGCTCCAAATGCTTATTGTGCTGGTCAAATGCTTTTTGATAAAAATAATCCCGAAAAAGTATTAGCGCGCTTAGACCGACCATTTTTAAAACCAGAACAGTCTTTTGAAAAGAGCGGGCAGTACCCGGCCGGAACCGTGTTTGTAGAAGGCTTAGTTTACTATAAGAACGCTTGGTATTTATACTATGGTTGCGCCGATTCGAAAGTTGCTGTTGCCATATGGAAGCCCTAACGGGATAGTATAACATACTTTTAAGTTGTAAGAATTTTGAGTGACTATTGATGATTTTGTTTTCTCGATTGCCTTAAAATTATCTAATTTGTTTAAATAATCTCACCCAATATAAATTTATCCTTTTTACCAATTATGCTGATTGATACGCCAGAGCTAACCGTGCACAAGCCCAAGTTTACAGAACGAAAGTATTTTGTTGTGCTTGCATTTGTTACTTCTTTGTTTTTATTATGGGGCATTGCCATGTCATTAGGTGATTCATTAAACAAGCATTTTCAAAATGTACTGCATATATCAAAAGTTAGATCAGCATATGTGCAGCTATCGCTATTTGGCGCCTACGCCATTATGGGTATTCCGGCGGGTTTGTTTATGAAACGCTTCGGTTATAAGAGTGGAGTTCTTTTAGGTTTAAGTTTGTATGCTTTAGGTGCTTTTTTGTTTGTGCCGGCAGCTAATACTACGTCTTTCGGACTTTTTAGAATTGCTCTATTTATTTTAGCATGCGGCCTGGCTACACTTGAAACCGTAGCACACCCTTTTGTTGCTGCTTTAGGTGACCAGCGTACCAGTGATCAGCGCATCAATTTTTCACAATCTTTTAACGGACTCGGCGGAATTATTGGCCCGCTGATAGGTGGTTTTTTTATTTTGCGATCAGGGCAGGAGCACTCCAATGATTTAGTTGCTGTTAAGCATTTATATGTTATTATAGGAACGGTAATTAGCTTAGTGGCAGTTGCCTTTTCATTTATTAAAGTACCCAGCTTAAATGATCCACATGTAGTTGCATTAGATGCCTACGCTACCGGCAGTACAGATAAGGCGCCGGTTAAGCTTTTTCAGCGTAAGCATTTTGTGTTTGCAGCAGTTGCACAGTTGTTTAACGTGGCTGCGCAGGGTGGCACCTGGGCCTATTTCATCAATTATGGTAATGATGTAATGGGGTTAACTACCGAAAAAGCATCCTATTTTTTCTCTTTTAGCATTGCATTAATGGTGCTTGGACGTTTCATCGGAACTCTTTTAATGCGTTATTGGGTGCGCCCAAACGTACTGCTTTCAATTTTTGCATTATGTAATATAGTAATGTGTGTTATTACTGCTCAGCATTGGGGCTGGGTTTCGTTCGCTGCACTAATTGCCATCAATTTCTTTTTTAGCATTATGTTCCCTACCATATTTAGTTTAGGCTTAAAAGATTTAGGTAAACATACTGAACAAGGAGCTTCCTTTATCGTGATGGGGGTAGTTGGCGGTGGCCTGTTTCCGTTCTTGATGGGTTTAATAGCTGATAAAAATGTTGCCACTGCTTATTATCTGCCAATTATTTGTTATATCGTTATTTTTGTTTTTGGGTACCACTACCCTCAACTTAATAGTGCAAGCCGTGATAATCAATAAAATACCTCGACGTGCATTAGTTTTTAAATAATAAGGTATTAATACAGTTACGACTAACTTATTTGTTACTTATCCTTATATATTTGGATTTTAAACCGGTAACAGTGAAGAACAAAGTCTCAATAAACGATATTGCTAAACAGTTAAATATTTCAAAAACGACAGTTTCGTTTATTTTAAATGGACGAGCACGTGAGAAACGGATAAGCGACAGCGTAGTTAAGAAAGTTCAGGATTTAGTAGAGGAATTAGACTATAAGCCTAATCCACTGGCGCAGGGTCTGCGTACCGGCAAGTCTAACACCATTGGATTGATGGTTGAAGATATATCAAATCCGTTTTTTGCTAATATTGCAAGGTTGATAGAGGACATGGCCTACCAAAACGGCTATAAAATATTATATTGCAGTACAGACAACAAAACAGATAAAACTCGCGAATTGATTAAGGTATTTCAAGAGCGTCATGTTGATGGATACATTATAGCGCCACCCGAAAACGTCGAAGATGATATTAATGCACTGTTAAAAAATGGTTTTCCGGTTGTTATGTTTGACCGTTACCTACCTGAAGTGAATACAGATCATGTTGTGGTTGATAATTTTCAAAGTACGTACCAGGCCACGCGACACCTGATTGAGCAGGGTTTTAAAAATATTGGCTTCATTACCTTCATTTCATCACAAACACAGATGCAAGGACGCCTTGTGGGATATAAGGAGGCTTTAAAAGAAGCTGATCTGAAACCCCAAGTAAAAGAAATTCAGTTTGATAGGAATGAAAATTTAATCATTGATGCATTAACCACTTACTTAAAACGTAACCAAGGGTTTGATGCAATTTTATTCGGTACAAACCATATAGGCGCTTGCGGTTTAAAAGTGATGAGTAGCTTAGGTATTAAAATTCCGGAAGACATAGCAGTAGTATCATTTGATGATTATGATGTTTTTCAGTTGAGTTCGCCTCCGGTAACAGCGGTAGCCCAGCCTTTTGAAGAAATTGCGAATAATATCATTTCATTACTGCTGAAAAAATTAGCTAACCGTACAAATACGTCGATACAAAAAGTTTCTCTGTCTACAAATCTAATTGTGCGGAAATCTTCTATTTCTACAAAATAGAAGTTCAATAGAGAATCTATCAATTGAGTTAATGATCAGCTTTAAAATATTTTAGTCATTGCATTTCCTTTGGTCTTCACCTGATATTAGTTAACAACGAGTAAATTCACTTGGGTCATTTGATCAAATATATTTGATGGTGATTTAATGATTGTATAGTTAAAATTCTAAGACGTTTATATTGTTATAAAATAGCAATAATGGTTCGCTGCTGAGGGTCTTTCTAAACACTTCAACCTTGGTAACTTACATCACGATCATATAAACTTACTTATGCCTTTGTAACCACGTGCACAATTAAATGGTGTTGGCTTATAAATGTTGGCTGCTGATACTGTGAACTGCAAATAGCATTTAACTTTTGTAAAGCCGTTTTACAACAGAATAATGAAAAAAGAAGAAATTTAACAATAAGTAAATCGGTTTAGCAAATATTTGTTATTTTGCGCTACCAATAAAACCGAACTCGTTTTATGTCTTATTTTAAAAGCTTATTGTTGGGTATCGTAGTATCCATTTTTTTCTTTGTTAATTCTGTATTCGCTCAGCAGCTTTACGGTCTGCATTGGAAGCTAGCACCTTTGGCTGATGTGAAAGAACACCCTGAAAATGTATCAAGGGTTAATTATGTAACTCAGAACTGGATAGATGCTGTAGTGCCTGGAACTGCGTTTTATGCATACGTAAAAGCAGGTAAGGAGCCCAATCCGGATTATGCTGACAACATCTATAAGGTTGATCACTCAAAATACAACAGACCCTTTATTTATCGTGCAGAGTTTGTTAGCGATAAGCAGTTGCCTGGCAAAAGACTTTGGCTTAATTTAAACGGCATAAATAAAAGAGGAGAGGTATTTGTAAACGGGCACCATATTGGCACCATGCGAGGCTTTATGGAGCGGGGATTATATGATGTTACTGCGCTGCTTAATAAAAGTGGTAAGAATGCAGTAGCTGTAGTAGTTACTCCGCCGCGTAATGATCCGGAGCATAATCACCCTTTAGCTAATTGGGAAAGCCCGACTTACCTTAGTTCTGGCAGTTGGGATTGGATGCCGGCAGTACCTGGCCTCAATAGTGGCATTACAGATACGGTTGGATTTACTACAACAGGTGCTGTACGTATACTTGACCCTTGGATACAAGCATTTTTACCGGATACAAGCAAAGCTGATCTCAAAGTGAATGCACAGCTCGAAAACTCGACCGATAAAGCCGTGCAAGGGCTGGTAACCGTAAAAATAATGCCTGGCAACATTACTATAACCAGTAAGCAACAAAATGTTGCGCCTCATAGCAAATTAACGGTTAACTTAACAGCAGCTGATTTCAAGCAGTTAAAGCTTAATCACCCCAAACTATGGTGGCCGAATGGATATGGAGGTAAAGCCAACGGAACACAACACCTTTACACCTGTGAAGTAAGATTTTTGCAAGCCGATGGAAGTGTATCAGATAAAGTGATTAAGAGCTTTGGTATTCGCAAAGTTACATCAGACACTACTACGCTTAACGGCCCTATGCGTGTTTATATAAATGATGTCCCTATTCTTTTTAAAGGAGGTAATTGGGGAATGTCTGATTATATGCTTAAAGTGCGCGGAAAGGATTACGAAACACGTATCAAGCTACATCAGGCCATGAATTACAATGTTATCCGTAACTGGACTGGTGAAGTTACTGACGAAGATTTTTACAAATATTGCGATAAGTACGGCATCATGATCTGGGATGATTTTTGGCTGAATAATTTTGGAGCAATAGATAGCTTATCGGTTTTTAAAGCTAATGCTATTGAAAAAGTTAAAAGATTCAGGAATCATCCAAGCTTAGTGATTTGGTGCGGGGCCAACGAAGGCGTACCGGGCGGAGAGCCGAACGGAGCCATTAGTCAAGCCATCAAAGAAGCAATTACAGAAAACGACGGTACTGATAAACTGTACTTACCTCGTTCTAACGCCGGTGTTACTAATCCAAATTTTTCTATTCATGGTGGTAGCAAAAATCTTTCTGGCAGTGGTATTTGGGCCAACGTTGATTTAAAAACCTACTTTACAGATCCGCATAACGGTTACCTTTTTTCAAAAAATTCTTACGGTATGCGTAGTGAATTAGGATCGGCTACTTTTGTAAATATTGAAAGCTTTAAAAAATTTATGCCTGCCGAATATTGGCACGTACCAACAGAAGAAGAGGTCAACAGTAAAACCAATATGTGGGCAAAACACTATTTTAGTACAGATGGTGCTTTGGGAGGTGGTTCGTCGCCGGTAAATTACATTCAATCTATTAATAAGAGTTACGGCTCTTCTAAATCAATAGATGAATTTTGTAAGAAGTCGCAATTGCTAAACCTCGAAACGCTTAAGGCGATGTATGAATCCTGGAACGACCATATGTGGAATGATGCAACCGGAATGCTGATTTGGATGAGTCAGTCTGCCTATCCAACTATGATATGGCAGACTTATGATTATTACTACGATTTAACAGGTGCTTATTTTGGTAGCAAACAAGGCTGTGAACCGGTTCATATACAATGGAATATTGCCAATAACGCTGTTAAACTTATAAACAACAGGCCGTTTGCTTTACAAGGGTTAAAGGCCGAAGCCATGGTTTATGACGCTAACGGAAAGTTGGTGTCGACTTTTACGCAACAAAAGCAGCTTGATGTAAAAGCAACATCTGCAACAGAGGTGTTTGTGGCTTTTAAAGATTCTATTAATCGCTCAAAATTAGGAGACGTTTACTTTTTAAAACTAAAGCTGTCTGATGTAAAAGGTAAATTGTTGTCGAGTAATTTTTATTGGATAGGTAACAAATATCTTGACTATACCTCTTTAAATAAATTAAAACCGGTTGGAAACCGATTGCATGTTTCAGCAGTTCAGGTAAATAGCGCTAATGATAAGGTAAACAAGTTATTAACATATACTGTAAACAATACGTCATCAGACCGGGTGGCTTTTGGTATAAGGGCGCAGTTGTTAAACAATCAGGGTAAACAAATTTTGCCTGCTATGATAAACGATAGTTATTTTACCCTAATGCCTGGCGAAAAGAAGTTGTTAGAGGTAGAGGTAGCTCCGGAACAACTTACCAAAGGTTACAAACTGGATCTAACAGCATATAATCAATAATCGGAATTGTTTAACTTAGGTTTCTGAGCAATGTTGAGGGTAACTATTATCCATCTGTATTAAGCCAAAGATTTTTATAAGTTAAATAGTTATTTATCTCCAATCATTGTTTTATTACTTAACTTATAAATGAAGCCAATAATCCGCAACCTAACCGCAGCGTAGATATTCTTTAATATTATTTTCTACGCCAGTCAGGTTCGTTGATATATAGCATTTAAGTCATATATCGCTCACCGAGCAAGTAGCGGCAGCCAAAGCATACAAGTTATGGATTAAGTCGATGTTAACTCCTCCAAAAATACGCAAACCTCAGTTGATATAGTAATTTACCAAAACCTAATAATCACAAAAAAGCCTCTCGGAAGTACCTGTTACTTTTAGAGAGGCTTTTAAATTTAAAGAAAAATTGAAGCTTATTTGACTATAAAACTATGACACAAATCCATCAAACGAGTTAAGCAAATTTATTCAGTTCGTTAAATGACACAATCCAATAACTTTCATTGAGCTAAAGTTACCGGATTGTTGTAGCATCAAAGCTTAATGCCCTGCCAGTTATCTGTTTTAAATGGTGAAGCGGGTAATCCTTCAACATTGTATAGGTTGCCGTCAGGAATGTTTTGCCAATCATAGCGCACGGCTACCGGATGTTCAACCATAGCACTGCTTACAATCACTTTATGATTAACAATGGTAGCTTGAGCTTGATGGAATTTTTTATCACTTCCGGCTATCCAAAAGCCTTTTAACGTGTTACTCCCTTGAGCAGATAATCCACTTCCTGAATGGGTGAAGTTAAGAGCTATTTTATTGCCGTCGATTTGTTGCGAGGCAAATAACGGTCCGCTATATTCAATCTTCTCTCCATAATTTTTATTGAGCGCGATAAGCGCTAACCTGCGGCCAACTTCCTGCTTGTTACGTGGATGGATGTTTGATGCTTCACCAATATCAATAGTAACAGCCATTCCGGTGTTTGGTAATTTTAGCGTGTTAAATTGAGCAAATCGCAGTTCTGGCCAGTCTGCTATTGGTGGTTGGTCGGCTGCATTATAATTCGCAATCTGCACAAAATAAAACGGAAGATTAGGTTGATTAAATTGTTGACGCCAATCTTGTATAAGCAACGGGAACAGTGTTTTGTATTGTTCAGACCGGTCGGCATTACTCTCACCCTGATACCAGATAACACCTTTAATTGTAAAAGGGAGGATAGGATTAATCATGGCGTTATAAATTAGTGTTGGCCTGTTTGGTGTATTGGCCAACACCGGAGGCTGTTCAAGTTTATTTAAAGGCGTTGCCTTTTGATAAAGCCACTCGCCAGCCAAATCAATACTTTTCGAGGGGTCATTAGCTAACTGCAGATTTAAAGGCCCATTATTGATGCCACCTAATCCGCCGTTGTCAAAAACTCTAACTGCAATAATGTGCTTACCTGGTTTTACAAGTTTGCCAGGCACAGTGTAATGGCGCTGATAAAGAAAAAGTTCGGTATGTCCAACCTCTTCACCATCAAAAAAAGTGTTATCATAATCGTCAATGCCTGTTAAGTTAAGTTTTAAATCTTTGCCGGCCCAGTCTGCAGGTATATCAACAGCTTTGCGAAACCACACAGTACCATCATACTGGTCTAATCCTGCCTGTTCCCAGTAGTTGGGCAGTTTCATTGTAGACCATTGGCTGTCATTTAAACTCTTTTGAGCCCACTCCGGATTTGTTCCTTTAAAGCCCGGGTCGGTTGCATTAGATTTATTGATCCATTTACGCACATCTTGATTATATTGTTTTTCAATATCGTCCTGCGTTAAGCCGCCCTCTGCTGATTTTACAAAGTCCGCAAATTCTGGCATCGACTTCAAAGCTTTCCCGCTCGTCCACGCCTCGGCAACGGTGCCGCCCCAGTTGTCATTTATAAGGCCAATCGGGATATGCTTGACATCATAAATCTTTTTTGCAAAAAAATAAGCTACGGCCGAAAACTCTTTAACATTATCTGAATTGCAAGCGCGCCAAGCCCATTTAACCGGTACATTGGATTGAGGTGAAAAGCTTACTTTGTTATCAATCTTAATCATCCGTATGGCATTGTATGCAGCCGCATCGGTAACTTCTTGTTGCAGGTTATTTACGCCAAGCACCGGCATTTCCATGTTCGACTGACCCGAACAAAGCCATACATCACCAATCAGAATATTATTTAAGGTCAACGCCTCTCCATCATTAAACGAAATATTATAAGGTCCGCCATATGATGGAGTTGCAATGCCGGTCTTCCATTTTCCGTCGGCAGCTACGCTTATTTCGTACTTGTGACGATCCCAGCTTGGTATAATAGTGAGTTTGCTGCCTGGTTTGGCGGTGCCCCAAACTGTTGCTTTTGTTTTTTGCTGCAATACCATATTGTCGGTAAAGCAGGCGGCAGGTACAACTTTTGCAAAAGCCGAACTTACCGAGAGTAAAAGCGTCAGCGGCAAAAAGTATTGATGTTTTTTTAGAGCCATCTTTATTTAGTTTA
Organism: Mucilaginibacter sp. CSA2-8R; assembly: GCF_038806765.1. Classification (NCBI taxonomy): domain Bacteria; kingdom Pseudomonadati; phylum Bacteroidota; class Sphingobacteriia; order Sphingobacteriales; family Sphingobacteriaceae; genus Mucilaginibacter; species Mucilaginibacter sp. CSA2-8R. Next base: position 1,863,758 of record NZ_CP152389.1, read on the forward strand.
TAACCTTTTATGTGTATTTATGTAATTGTATAATTATGTAATTATGGAATAATAGTGGTGCGGTCAATAACATATCGTTTTTGAACATAAGTGCCCTTTCTTTTCATTTTAACTTTAGCTCCGTCGATGGTAAGTTCAATGTTATTGCACTTAGCATTTAGATAATTAAAGCTGATGCCATCATCCTCAAAAAGATACGCGTTGTCTACTTTTTTTCCGTAAACTGAGCATGTTAAATGAAAAACGGTTTTATTATCCGTAAACTGAATTGGGGCAGCTAACGGTAAAATGGTACCCTCTTTAACAAATAGGGGTATATCATCCAGTTTAAAATTTACACGGTAACTTTTGCCGCCGGTATATTTCTCGTTGGTGTTAAAGTTATACCAGTTTCCTGATGGCAAATACACATCACGGGTATCTGCGCCCCCTACAATGGGTGCAGCTAACAAACTTTTACCAATCATATATTCGTTGGCAACTTCAAATACGTGTTCGTCTGACGGGTAGTCCATCACCAATGCTCTAAAAACCGGGTAACCATCTTGCTGATATTTATGAAATGCCTCATATAAATAGGGTATTAGCTGCATACGGAAATTCAGCAATTTTTTTATCGTAGCTTCATTCTGCTCTGCATCCGGTAAAAGGATGCCTTTGTTATTTTTGTCGCGATCAAACTGAAGCCATGGTGGGTTTTGCAGATACCAGCTATTGTATAGGGTTTGTGCTGAAAGTATTGCTGTTTGGCTGCGGCGTGCTAATTCTTTGAAAGAAGAAGACTCGCGAACTTCGGGCGACCACAATAAGCCTGAAAATCCGGTATTGCTGATCTGCTCAACATATTGTGCATGATCATAAGTATCGCTGTACAAAGCTGCCGGATAAGGCGCAGCTAATGCTCCCGACGAGCGCACGTCTAAAAGTGTACGCTGGTTAAGCTTTTTGTAGATGTTGTAAATGGTTTTTTGATAAAGCAAGCCAAACACCTGGTGCATGCGCTCGCCATCAATACCTGACGGAAATTGCGAGAGTTCGGGAAAACTCCATCGTGCGCTGCCAAACCGAAGGTCGGAGTTGTCGCATTCATCCAATTTAAAACCACTAATGCCAATATCAACAAGTTTATCTTGATGATATTGAGCAAATATGTCTCTTCCTTTGGCGCTCGCAAAATCTGGAACAAGCCCGTTAAACGCCAGATAATTGCCAGATTGAGGGAGCAAAGCCTGATAAATAGGTGAAGAAGAAGATACAAATGCATGTTCCCATAAATTTACCTGATAGCCCTGGCTTTTTAATTGTGCTATGAATTTGGCCGGATAAGGAAAGAAATCCGGGTTCCAGGCAAACGAACATGGATAAGCTGCTGTCTGCCAGCGTGGTTCTAATCCGATTACGCTTATCGGTAATTGTTTTTTTCTAAAGTAGTCAGTCGTCTTGTATACATCTGTATCTTTAAAATCTGCCTTAACACGGTACTTTATACCCAGTGCCCAAAGCGGAGGCATGGCACCACCGCCCGAAAACAGATTGTAGCGTTGTACAGCAGTAAGCATATCAGGGCCTGCAAAAACAAAAATTTCAATTCCGTTTACTCCCGGAATGTCTACCAGCATATTGCCTGCTGATGTCGCTGTGGAATTGTATAAGTCCTGAACTGTTAGCTTCGTAGTGTCTGATGAATTATTTTTTGAAGCTGGTCCGCCTTGTTTAGGTTGGTTGCCTCCGCAATAAAAGGTAGTATATTTAGCTGTATTTACCAGGACAGCATATCCCTTATTAGATACATAATAGGGGACAGGTGCATGACTGTATCCTAAATCATTTGACGGGTAATCGTTTACCACAGGTACTTTGCGCAGCCTGTTTTGTCTGAAAGAGCCCATTTGTAAACCAAAGCCGTAAAGTTGCTCGTCGCCGCTTAAGGGTAATTCTATGATAGTGCCACGTGGGTTGAAATTGATTTTAATGTCGGTAAGGTTGAAAGGAAGTTTTCCGGCAGGCAATTGTCTTAAAGCACTTACCTGTGGCAGTTCTTCTCTGAAACGCTCTGGTGTAAACGTATCAGGCTTACCAAGTGTGATTTTAAATACGCCCGGGCATACCTCTTGAACAATTTGCGCCTGGGCAAAATAGGTGTTCAGTAATAGCAGCATTAAGGGCAATAAATGTTTTTTGATCATAATTCTTTTAAGTTGTAAAGTCATCTAACATCAAAAATCAATTTAGTGATGTATAATCGTGGTTTCGCGTTTTGCAATATGATATTGATCTCGTCATGATCAACTTTGCCATTTTTATTACGTTAATTCTTAGGCAAAACCCTATATGCTTGTTTACACAAATGAGCAACTATAGCTTATAAACCTATTTTGGAGTATGGTACTCTTATGAATTTAGGACGGTAATAATATGGGTCTTTAAAGCCATCGGTACAAGGCCCTTGTCCGCAAACATCATAGTTTAAACTATAGCCCAAAAGCAGCTCGTTACGGCCATTTACGTATTCTGTGTGAATAGTTGGTGTATAATAAAAGGTTTTGTTATTGTTGATGTTTTCCTGTATTGTATGCACCGTCACCGGGTCGCTAAATGGCCCCATCATGTTTGTAGACGATGCAACATAAACTTCGCGCACCGGGTTACAAAAAAGCGGATCGCTCAAATACATCATTACCCACTTGCCATTACAGTAAGCAACAGCAGCACCTGGCTTATTTTTGCCTATGTTAATGGCAGCAGCAGCATTAGTTGTTGGTGTGGATGCCCATGCAGAACCGTTCCAAAAAGTCCATACGTTTGGATTGCTTTGCGAAAAGCGAGCTACATACATTCCGTCCACTTTTAAGCCGCCTCCAAAAGCATACACGTACCCGTCGGTATACTTAACCATGCCATTACAGTAATTTATATCAGTTTGATTTACCCCAGGCGGAGTAAGTCGTGTGCCAGACCACTCATTTCCTGAACTTTCTGTAAAATCCCAAATGCTTTGACTGTTAAGCCCTACAAAACCCACACCTTCGGCAACATGAATATATACATGCTGCCCAAGTTCTACGCCAACGTCCGGCCAGGCAAAGTTTGAGTTTGGTTGTTTATCAACTACTTGCTTAGCGCCGTTTCTGGTTATATTAGCGCCGCTACTGCCGGAGTCGTTAATGCTATTCTGTAATATAAAGGAGTTACCATAGTTAAAAAATTGCCCGCAAACAAATTTGCCGTTAGGCTGCAACGTAGCACCGTCATAGGCATCTTGGGTAATCCATAATACTTTTCCGGCATTACTACCCCAGGTTAATGGGATGCTGGTGCCCTCATCAAAAGCGACAGAGCCTTGGCTATTTAAATTGCGCTCAAATATGCGATTAACTAACTCGTCTCTGTAGGTGCCGGGTGAGCGCTGAGTGAATACCCATTTTTGTCTGTCGTCTTTAGTAGCAAGTTCTTGAATAACAGCTGTTCCGTTTGTGGCAGAGGCGTTGGGGTTAGCTATAGACAATCCTGTGCCTTTGTTAACTATGGTGTACTGATTGGCGCTGCCAAGCTGGTTAATGCTCCATAATTGGTTATCAGAGTAACCTGAAAGTGGAGTACGAGCCTGCCACACTTTATCACCTGCTGTTATGTTAGGCGATTCAAGCACCTGTCCTGAAAATGAATTGCGAAAATGGTAGTATTTAACTCCGTTTACCGTATTAACATATATCACATACCATCGTTGCCAGCTGTCTTTGTCATCATTACCAACGGCCTGCCATTGATCAATGGTTTGATGATTTTGATATTTGGCGTTGGCAGACACATCGCCAGACACTTCCATAAAATTGCCGCCTACCAAAGACGAAATTTTATATTCGGCATATGTTGCAGAAATGGATGTTGGTGGCTCGGGCGCAACTGGAGTATTAGAAGAATCTGATGATAACTTATCTCTTTTACAGCTTGCGACAGTAAAACTTATTGAAATAGAAATAATCAATGTCACATTAATTTGCTTTAAGACAAAACATAGCATTGGCTTGTGGTTAAAGGGGGTCATAAATGGTTGGTTTTATAATTTAAGCCAATATAATTAAATAAATCGATTTAGCTCAATTTGCCTAAACTTAACTAATTGTGTTTTACAGTTGTTATTTTCAAAAAATTACTAAATACGGCTGTGTCTCTCATAAATGATAATGGAATTGTGTTTTTGGAAATTATCAGTTGTTTAAGATTCATGCTGTCAACCTTGTTTAATAGTCCCTCCGGTGTGTGTTGAATAAGATATTTGTGCAGAAGCATACCTACTAAAACTTCGCTGGGATGAATGCCATCTAACATATAATTATCAGGCAGACCAAGTTTTTCAGGAGTTGAAAATGGGATGAAGTCAAAGTTGTTTTTTTTCAATGTATCCTGAATACTCAGATATTGCTTGAAGCAACGATAAAAGCTTTTATCTTTTGAGAAATACGCGAAAAAATCGTTAGACACAGGCGGAAAAAAAATTAAGGTTTGTATATCTGCCTGCCTCAATTGTTTCAAAGTAAGTACAAGGTTATTTACCAATACGGGGTCTACTTCAAATGGATAAGTAAATATGTAATCCTTATTCTTGAGTAACCCTTTATAATTTATACCATCCCGAAATACAGGAGTTTTTAAATAGTCTGCTATGTCTTGGGCATAATGTAAACTACCATCGTTTCGGTAACCTGTACCCCTTGATCCAAGATATCCAAATCCACAATTTTTTTTTGAGTACGTTTTATCGAAGCCATTTTGATAAATGAATTTGATCAATGACTGCGCTGCAGCAGCGTGATATTTGATATGAAAAACTTCATCCTCCTGCGGGATAGTTGCCGTGTTAACAGGTAAACTATTGTTTGTTTTTTTTACGAGAGAAAGATCTAATCCAATAATCAGTACTTTAGGTTTTTTTATTTTTTTATTCTTAATTAACTGAATTAAATTCTGCAACTCATTTATACTTGTTAGCGACGGCCCCATGTTATAGAAGCTTTTTTCAAGCGGATGAAACATAAAATCTCTAAATTGTAGAACCGTTGATTGCCCTACCACCAGGATCTCTGCATTCTTCTTTACTGTCATCATCAGTTTATATAAGGATGGGGAGTTGTCAAAAAACTTCCTGAAATAATATTTTTCTGTTTGGCTTTTACACTGTTCTTCAGTAATCTTTTCTATGGATAACAACTCTTTGTCTTTGAAAAAAAAGTATTCACAAAATAATGCGTAGGAGGCAATTACAGTAAGAAATATGATAGCTTTACTTACAAACTTTTTCATTAAAAACGGAAATAAATGAACGTTGTATCTACAAATTTGCCGAAAATCAAAATGCCGAATAATAAGATATAGTATAGCGCCGGTTTTAAAATTGGAGCGTACTTACTGATTGCAAATTGATAATCTTTGTTTCGTTGTACCCATTCCCAGGTTAAGAATAATATTATTAACGGTAAAAGTTTTATATAATAAGGTGATGGAATTGTAAAATGTAACTGAAATAGCCTGTCCAAGTAGCCCAAAGCCAACTTTACATTTGCTGATCTGAAAAATACCGTGGTTACTGATCCCAACACAAATAAAAATGCGACAGATACCACCGAGAAAAAGTTGTTATGTTTCAAATAGTCGAGAGCTGAACGCAATACGATCGATTTTTTAGAGATAATATGTGGTATAAAGTAGATGCCGTTCAGCAGCCCGAAAACTAAGAACGTAAAGTTTGCTCCATGCCAAAAGCCAATAAGCACAAACAAAAAAATGGTGCAGAAAATGCGCCAAAGCATACTGTTCTTATGACGAAACAATAGCGGCATGTATACATAGTCTCTAAACCATGTAGTGAGTGTAATATTCCAGCGAGACCATACCTCTTGTGACGTTTTACCAAAAAATGGAGTTTTAAAGTTGGTGCTAAGCGTAATGCCAAATAACTTTGCTGTACCGATGGCGATGTCGGAGTAACCAGAAAAATCGCAATAGATCTGTATGTAGAAGTATGCCGCCCCTAAAAATAATTCGGTAGACGAAAACGACTCATAATTAAGAAATATATTACCAACACGGTATGATAGTAAATCAGCAATAACCATTTTTTTAAATAACCCATAAGCAATCTGTCGTAAGCCATCAGTTGCTTGCTGATAATCAAATACCCGTTTCTGAAGCAACTGGGGAATAAATTTACTGCCCCTTTCAATCGGACCTGCAAAAACTTGCGGAAAAAAGCTGGTGAAGTTTAAAAAGACAATGAGATTTTTGGTTGGTTTTATCTTTCCTTTATATACATCAATATTATATCCTATGGTTTGAAAAGTAAAGAAACTGATACCAATAGGCTGAACTATGTTTAGTAATTGAAGGTTGGATCTTAAATGAAAATGGTTTAGCAATTCAATAGTGTTTTCAATAAAAAAATTGTAGTATTTAAAGAAGAACAATAGCCCTAAGTTCATCAGTAGGCTGGTACTCAAAAAAGTTTTTTTATGCTTTGAGCTGTTGTAAATTAATAAGCTAAGTACATAGTCTATACTTGCACAAGCAGTAATTAGGCATAAAAATTTAACGCTAAACCAGCCGTAAAAAAAGTATCCTGCTAATAACAGGAATAAGTTTTGTGATTGTACGCTTTTAATTTGCCAGTAAATCACAAAAACAACAAATAAAAAAGCAAAAAATTCAATAGAATTAAAGTTCACCTTATATAATTTATTGGTTAAAAAGCTAATTGGTTTTCGGTATGCTAAATCAGTTTACAATAATAGTAAATCGGTTTAGTTATTTCAAAATTTTAGCTTTATTCTGCGTAGGATAATTTCATTTTCCTACCATGATTCAAATTAAACGGAGGTGAACTTTACGTTTAAAGCCAATAGTAATTTACATGTCGCCAATATGAATAGTTGTAGGTTTCGCCTTATATATCTGCCCGCTAAAAGGGAACTTATACCAATAGCTGCCTCAAAACGAAGATTTATAATTTTGAATGTTTAGTTTAATGAGTAATAAACTATAGAAAACTTAAGCTATATTGGTTATTGGCAATAGCGTAAGCATAAACCATAATGGGGTGTTTGTTGAACCTAAATTAATGCTGCAAACAATTCTTAACAAGGCTGCGCTTATGCAGCACTTTTAGTAAGAGAAAAATTTTCATTTAAAAGTCAATGGATGACGGCGTTTTGCAAAGTAACGAAAGTAAGTACCAGGTTTAGTTAAATGTTGTATAGCGTTTATAGAAATAAATATGCCAAGCTATATCAACTTACTAAGCAAAACTGCAAAGTTTAAAAGCTTCATCAAACCCGTCATCGTTTACCAGCATAGTAACACAAAAAAGAAGACCATCCATTAGTAGGTCCGCTTCATCCACAACAAAGCCCCCGTTACTGATAAGATTCCTGGCATCAATCCCAAGCACACATAAAGCCAGCGGATAAAACTGCCTCCAAATGAGCCAATATGCAGGTTGTATACCTCTGTTTCAAAGCGCTGGTTAAAACTGGTTTTATCAATGTTATTCAACTGGTTAAATTGCCCGGTTTCGGCGTTAAAGGACAGGCTGCTGGCCTTACCCTTCAACAAAAAGAATTTGGTTGTTGGCATCAGGCCTCTCACCAATACATCACCACCTTTTACAGTAGGGATGTTAACTGCAATTGGCGTAAAACCCGGAACAAGTTGTTTGGCTTGTTTAACTACCAAATCTATATTGGCGCGCACCGCATACGCCGGTTGGTGTTTGGGTAGCTGCCATTCTTCTGGAGTGAAGTATTCTTTCAGCATCCAAAAGCCGGTGAAAAATAACAGGGCTGTAAACCCCACAGACCATACGCCCAGAATGCGATGCAGTGAAGAAATAGCGGTACGTCGGTTTTTAAAATTGAGCCCGGCTTTAAAAGTAAACGCCTGCCAAAAGTGCTTGCGGTAAACGATGGTGCCGGTGAGTAGGGATAGCAGCATTAATAAACCAATCACTCCTGTAAACATCATCCCCGGGATGCCCAGTTGCAAGCTGTAATGCAAGGTGTACAGCCACCTGAAGAAGCATGGCCTGACCGACCCATAGCTGCCCTCGCTGATGACCTGCCCGGTGTAAGGATTAACAAACGCATAGTATAAATAATTGTCGGTCAGCCGGTTTTGACGCTTATAAAGCATAAACTCGTAGCAATCATAACGGTCGGCCGGAAAATCATGCAGTACCAGTTTGCGGAGGTTAGGATGTGCTTTCCATACCATCCGGTAAAGTTGATCTGCCGATAAGGGTTTTGATGTGGGCCGGAGGTGATGCAAGTCGGGATTAAAGTACCGGTCCAGCTGATGCCTGAACATCAGCATGGAACCGGTAATACCGTAAAACAGAAAAAATAATCCGGCCAGCAGGCCAATCCAGCCATGAAGCTTAAAGGCTGTTTTGGTTAAACTGCTTTTCCATTTCATGAGGCTTTGGGTTAAAAATTAAATCCTAAATTCATTCGAAATTCGCGCGGAGGATAGGGGACGTAGGCATAAGTACCTACCGTTGCCGATGATGGAGCAATCCAGGCGCTGCCGTAGTTATAGCGGTTCAAAATATTGTTAACGATGGCATTTATGGAGTACCGGCCGTTAGTCCAGCCCAAGCCACCATCTACCCTAAACACCGGAGCCAGGCGCAGTTGTTGTAGCTCATACCGGCCTGCCCGGTTAGCCTGCAACTGGTAGCCGCCAGATACCGAAAAGCCCTTTAAACTTTTGCCCGGCAGCTGGTAATTAAGCCAGGTATTCTGGATGTGTTTAACCCGAAACGGCGTTGCTAAACCGAGTCTAAGCAGATTATCATCCTTAGAAATGTAGCTGTCGGTATAAGCATAGTTTATTACCGCATTTAACCCTTTGGCAATCTCGCCTTTCAAATCAAATTCAATACCTTTAGAAAGAGTCTGGCCTAACTGAGTTTGAACGTTGGTAGACGGATCACTTACTTTAATATTGTCGCGGATGATGCGATAAACCGAGATTGTAGTATTCCATTTACCTTGTACCCAATCCTTTTTTAAGCCTGCTTCTACGTTTTTACCCCTGAGTGGTTTAAAGGCTTCGCCGGTAGTAGTGTTCACGCCGCTTTGCGGGGTAAACGTCTGATCGAATAAGCCATAAAGTGCAAAATCATCCGTGATTGAATAACTTAGCCCTACCTTTGGGGTTAATGCCGTATTGTCGGTGCTGCCTAAGCCGGTTTTAACCGGATTTTTCTTTACCTCAGCATTGGCAAAAGTTAGTCTGGCACCCAAGGTTAGCCGTAACTTATTATTCAGCATCCCAATCTCATCCTGCATATAAGCAGCCTGGTAGCTGATAGATTGTTGATCGGTGGCAATGTCTGATAGGTTACCGGTGCGTACATTAGGGTCAAAGTTTATCCCATACACTGGGTGGTAGGCATCCAGCGGATACAGGGTTTGATTGGCAGTCGGGTCGTTAGAGCCTGAGTACGAGATAAAGCGCTTACGGTTAATATCTATACCGCCCAAAAAATGATGGCTCAGGTTTCCGGTAGCAAACTCACCGCTAAGATAGGGTTGAATAGCCAGCACATCAGTGTTGAGCCGCTCGTAACTTGCTCGGCGCATAATCAGATTAGGCTGGGCTGCATTATATCTCGAAACAAAAAAGTAGGTGCCTTCCAGGTGGTCTTTAGCATAAGCTGTTTTTACGGTGAAGCGCCATTGCTCGCTTAGCTCATTGTAATAAGTCAGAAAACCATTGTTCTCGGTAGATTGATAGGGCTTCTTATTCGGGTCGTTAATGGTAAAATCGCGAGGGAGCGAGGCAAAGCCATCCGGAGCAAACACCGTTGCAAAATATTGCTGAAAGCGTTGCGACTGAAAGATATACTCCGCCGAAATAAAGGAGTGACTGTTGATATTGTACCGCAGCACCGGGTCAACTGTCACCTTATCATTAAAATTATATTTTTGAAACGATTGGTCTTTTTGCCCGACTGCATTCAGCCTGTACTGCCATTTTCCGGCCTGGTCAAGGTTGCCGTCCAGGTCGGTACTAAGTCGATACAAATTAAAACTGCCTGCAGTAAAGCTTACCTGGTTTGAGCGTGTGCCCATAGGTTGCTTAGTCAGTACGTTGAAAGTTCCGGCAGGGTCAAACAGCCCGTTAATAAAACTGGATGGCCCCTTAACAAATTCAACCCGGCCAATAATGGCGGCATCTTCAGCACTTGGCCCCGCGTAAATCATCGAAATATCCATCCCGTTGCGCAGGGGGGTAATTTGTGCACCACGCATGTTAACGTAAGGGGTATACATGTCGGCGTTGTTGTTTCTGAAAGCCCCGCTCACGTTACGAGTAACGCTTTCGTTCAGGGTGATGGCCTGCTGGTCGGCAATGATGCTTTGGTCTATCTCCTGTATGTTTTGCGAAAGCTTTAGTAGGGGTGTATTTACTTTTAGCGATACCGATGCTTTATCGGTTTTATACCTTTTGTAATATCTGGAATTAACTGTTACCTCTTTAAGGTAATGCTTAGTTGTATCTTTAAATATAGATGCCGTGTCTTTGCCTGCATGAGGCACAGACTGCGCAGCAATACTGCCCGACGTTAAAATCATGCCGGCCAGCATCAAAAATTTGGTCATTTAATTAATGTTATATTTTTAATGGGATAAAATAAATGGACGCGCTTGGATAAGCCAGCAGTCAACTGCACTTTGAGGCTGTATTCCCGAATTAAACGAGGATACACGCACCTAACGAAGTAGACAAATCTAGTATCTCTGCAAAGTAAAGTATAGCTGTTGAGGCTTAAATAAACGACACATGATGCCAGTCTTCATCCGTTTTTAGGAAACAAAGCCGCGCTATCAGAATGATGGGATTAAACGACCTGTTTGGGTGGTCTGAATATAGAGGAAAGGTAACGGCTGCTGTAATGGTAGTTGTATACCGGGTAGGTTTCTTTAGTGCCAGATATTGTGCTTAACTCACTAACCGAAAACCCGAACGGCTCCTGTAAAAATGAAATTTCCAGGCGATTCAAATGGTCTTTTGATTCTTGTTTTTTTTCATTTTCCTCAGCCTGCTTTATCTTTTTCATAAAGTAACACTTACCGTTGCAATGCAACCAGGGGCGGGACTTGTTAATACAAAACTTTTCGGCGATAAATTTACGGTTCATGGTAAAGCCGGCAAAAACCACATACATTGAAAAGTGTGCACTTATCAATATTACGAGTAAAAACAGGGCTATGAACCTTTTAAACATTGCAGCAAATGTATAAGAAAATGTTTTTAAAGGTTCTGTTATTTTTACCAAAATTCCATCACTTTAAGTTATTAGGTGCTCAAAATAGTTGTAAAAGCACTTTGTTGCAGGAAATTAGTCAGTTTCTGTTCAAAAAATTTCGTTTTATCATTTCATCATTCTTATATTGACTAAAAATGTAGTTATCTATGATTAACAAGAACCTAATCCTTGCAGCGCTGGGTAGCCTGGCTTTGCAAAATGCTGTTGCTCAGAGTACATCACACCTGAGCCTGTCGGACTCCAAGCCGAAGCCGAACGAAAAAATCACCGTAACCTATGATCCGGCAGGAACGCCTTTGGCGGGAGAAAATGGATTGAACGGAGTGGTTTATTTTTTAGATAATAAAGATTATCCGGCAGCCGACCTGGAACTTAAACCTAACGGTAAACAGCTCAAAGGTGAGTTTACGGTACCTGCTAATGCAAAAGCATTTTTTGTAAAGATTTTTAAGGATGACAAAATTGATGATAACAGCGAAAAAGGATATACCTATTACGTTTATAACGGTGCCGCGCCTGTAGAGGGTGCTTATGCATCAAAAGCTTATATGCTATACAGCGGAATGGGCGAGGCTTTAGGTAAAATTAAAACCGATAAACTAGAGGCTGCCTCTTTATACAAACAAGAATTTGCTGCTCACCCGGGCGCCGAAAAGGAATACCGGACAAATTATTATAGCCTTCTGGCATCCGATAAAAATCCGGAGTCGGCCAACCTATTAACGTCTGCGATTGGAACCTTAGAAAAAAGTAATGACGAGAAAGATTTGGTAGCGGCTTACGGTCTTTATGTGCGCACCGGTAAAAAGGCAAAAGCCGACTCGTTGTCAGCCGTCATCAAAGCAAAATTTCCAAACGGGGATTTGACAAAAAATGATTTAGGAATGGCGTTTAACCGGGAACAGGACCTTAAAAAGAAAGAAGCACTGTATAGTGAGTATGTAAATAAATATCCTGAAAAGGCTGATGATAAATTCAGTACTCAGGATAATTTCAGATTGCAACTGGCTATGGCTTATTTGAAAGCCGACGATATGGCCGGTTTTGAAAAGTGGGCTGCACAGATAAAAAGCAACAAAGTTGGGTTAGCAAATACTTTGAACAGCGCTGCCTGGAAATGGGCCGAAGCCGGTACCAAATTGGATGAAGCAGCTGTGTTATCTAAACGTTCACTGGATATTATGAGTGGACAGATAAAAAATCCGGAAGCGGGCAGGTTCTCATCGCCCAGTATGGTTGTAAAAAATGCGCAAAACTCTTATGATATGTACGCTGACACCTATGCTTATATCCTATATAAGCAAGGTAATTTTAAGGAAGCCATTGCTTACGAGAAACCGGTATATGAAAGAGCGAAAGATGATGGTGAAATAGCCCAGCACTACGCTATGATGCTGAAAGGGGCCGGTGATATGAAGCAGGTGCAACAAGTATTGGAGCAGGCCATGAAAAATGGTAAAGCATCTGTAGCGATGACCGATTTAATGAAAGAGGCTTATGTGAAAAACAAGGGCACTGATAAAGGTTTTGAAGAATACGTAACATCATTAAAAGGTGTATCGGCGGCGGCAACAAGGGCAAAGCTTGCTAAGCAGATGATAAACCAGCCGGCGCCAGTCTTTGCGTTGAAAGATTTTGATGGAAATACGGTTTCATTGGCGAGCCTGAAAGGTAAAGTGGTAGTGGTAGATTTTTGGGCAACCTGGTGTGGCCCTTGTAAAGCTTCGTTCCCGGGTATGCAAATGGCTGTTAATAAATATCAGAGCAATCCGAACGTCAAGTTCTTATTTATTGATACCTGGGAAAATGGCGACAATTTCAACGTTGATGGAGCAAAGAAATTTATTGCCGATAATAAATACAGCTTTTATGTGCTGATGGACGAAAAAGGGTCTGATGGGCGCCAATCTAAAGTAGTATCAAGCTTTGGGGTTACCGGTATCCCTACCAAATTTGTTATCGACGGGGCCGGTGCTATCCGCTTTAAACATGTAGGCTATTCAGGCAGTGATGCTGCCGTGCTCGACGAAATATCGGCTATGGTTGATATGGCATTGAGCCCTGACGCCGTAACCAACGCGGCTAAAGTAACCAAGCTCGAAGAATAAGAATCTTTTGATTATAGCACGAAAGCCTTTCTGCAAACGCAGAAAGGCTTTCGTATTTATAGATATTTTTAGGAGATGAGCTGCGTCTTATATATTAAAAACATCCTATCTCATGTAATCTTGATTTGATCGGAATCAAAGAATATTTTATTAATTGCTTAAGCCATTGATAAGTATTAAAGCTTAATTATTAAAAGTTGATTTAGCCGAATATTTTTTGTGTAACTGCTCAATATAAGCCATTGTTATATCAGAGAAGAGGAATGGCTTGGTCTTGTCTTTTTTGGCAGCCTGCTGGTACAGCATAAAAAAATAGAAGGGGTCTTCAATGTGCGGTAGCAGCTTGGTTTTAAAGCCGTTTTTTTCAATGTAATAACTCATATAAGTACCCGGCACATGTCCGCTGGTAAATTGCGTACCTTTTAAATATTGACGATATTTAATGATCGTGTCTTTTTGAGCATTAATTTGAAGTGTCGAATCCAGATGAGGCATGATCCGTTTACCCTCGTCAAAAAACTCCTGAAAGTAGCGCTGGTATGGGAGCAGTGTTTTGGCGGTGTCGGTCATGTATTTTTTGTCTACCATATCTGCGGTGCCCTCATTCATAATTACGTACATAATGGTTGCCGCACTCTCGTCCTGGTGGGCTAACTTAAAATCGGGTTGTGGCCGTAAAGCATGATGCAGTTCGTGCCCGCCCAAAGCACCCATGCGGTTACTATCATTAAAGTAGGCACACAACAAAGTATAAATTATCCAATGGTCTTGCGCGTGTGCATCATTGTGTATAGGGATGATAGAAAATCGGTAATCTGGCAATTTAAGATGAGCCCGCTTAGGTAAAGCAGTATACGCGTAACGGTAAGACGCATCAAAATAAGCAGCAGGATGATCGGCAATCTTTTTTAAATAGGCTTTCATCCCAGTCTCATTCTTTTTGTACTGATAAATCATGTAGGTAAGCCAATAGCTGGTCGAGTCTTTTAACCGGCGGCGCAAAATGGAGTCTTTTTGCGGCATGTAAACGATCTGCATATTTTTACGATACGATTCGTAATAGGCATCGTTAACGCCCTGGTCGGCCATGTAAGTCTGTATAGCTTTATCCTGCAAAAAAGTATGCCATGCTTCTTTGCTCAGGCTGTCGCCTTTACGAAGCCGGTCGGTAAGCTCAAAGTATTGTGTACATGGCGTAACGTCAATGGTTTGTGCCATGGTAGTTTGTGCATAGCCCAACAGCATCATTACAGCGAGGACAACAGGTTTAATTAAGTAAAGTAGTTTGGTATTCATAAGAATTAAGTCAACGCTTCGAAAATACACCTACAATTCGCCGCCCGTAAAAAGATTATCTTAAACCGCTGTTTTGTTATGCCAACACGATAAATGTGCAGTATGGGTTGAAATTTTTAAAACATACTCACCTGTTCTACACTGGTTCCCCCCTGCAAATCCTGCTGATAATTGCGGATGAGCGGAATAATAGCGGTGCCATATTTAGAGGCTTTTTGCACGCCAACGCCTTTAATGCTGCCTAAGGCTTTGAGGGTAGCCGGGAGCTTTTCGGCAATAGCTGCTATAGTGTTCTCAGAAAAAATCATGTTAGGCATAATCTTTTCTTGTTGGGCAGTTTCTTCGCGCCAGGTAAGCAGCGTTTGGTAGAGTTTTTCGTTAGGTTTGGCATTCAGCGCCTTAACGTACGATTTTTCGTCGGCCGCAACTTTCTGTTTAATGATGGTTAGATATTCTGCAGCTGTAAAAGGATGCGCTGCAAAATGCTCCAGCAGGTGTATCCGGTTCATCAGCCAATGAATAAGGCGGTCGGCTTTGTGGGCAACGTCTTTGGCTTTGCCTATAAATGCAGGCAGGTTTTGATGCAGTGTTTCGGTGAGCAGTGTCAGCTTTTCTTTAAAATACGCAGCCGCCTGCATACTTTTTTCAGGTTTGAGTTGCTTGGCAAACTTTTCGGCCACGGCAAAAATATCTTTTTCCTGTTCGGGTATTAAGTCCTTAAAATCGTTGAGGCGGGAGCGGAGCGGGTTAAAGTTAAATAGCTCTGACAGCATGAAGCGTTCGTATAAATGCTGGTCGGCCAGCAACCGGTTCTGGTCGGGCGTTAAACCAACGGATGCATCGCGGTAGCGGGTAACGGCCGGGTCGCCGATGATGTTGCGGGCCGTGATAGGATTACGCAGTACCATTCCCTGTAAGCTACGGCAACGGCTCAGGGCTACATAAACCTGCCCGTGCGCAAAAGACTCAGAAACATCGATGATAGCCTTATCAAATGTAAGCCCCTGGCTTTTATGAATAGTAATAGCCCAGGCCAGTTTTAACGGCACCTGGGCAAAGCTACCGGCGTTGGTTTCATTAATGGCCTCACCATCCAATTCGTATTTAATATTGCTCCATTCTACGGCTTCAACAGCAATTTCCTGGCTGTCTTTGCTGCATTGTACATAAACGGTTTTTCCTTCTATACGGGTTGCGGTACCAATTTTACCGTTGTAAAAAAGCTTTTCGGCCGAGCCATCGTTTTTAACAAACATCACCTGGGCGCCTACCTTCAGTTTCAGGCTGGTATCGGTAGGGTAGGCATCTTTCGGGAAATCGCCACGTACGTTAGCCAAAAACTCAATTTCTTGTCCTGCTAAACCTTCCAGACGTTCGTTGTTTACCTGCTGGGCTATGCTGTTATGCGTGGTCAGGGTGATGTACGGGTCGGAGTCATCAGGCTTAAAATCGGGCTGATATTGGGCGTTCAATAAGTCGAGGCTGGCCTGGCTGATGGTTTGATTGCGGACCTCGTTCAGGATATCTACAAACGCCTGCTCTTTTTGCCGGAACACATGATTAAGCTCAATGCACACATACCTGGCCTTTTGCATTACCATACTGCTAAAAAAGTAGGGCGTGGCATAGTAAGACCGGAGCATTGCCCATTCATCATCCCGAATAATAGGGCTGAGCTGCGAAAGGTCGCCGATAAGCAGTACCTGTACACCGCCAAAGGGGTGCGATGAGCCTTTGATGTTGCGCAAAATCAAGTCAATTTGGTCGAACACATCGGGCCGCACCATGCTGATTTCGTCGATAATCAGTAATTCCAAACTGGCCAGTAAATCCTTTTTTTCCTGATTAAAGTGCAGCTCGGGCCGCCCGTTGCCTGATGGGATAACCGGTGCAAACGAAAGCTGGAAAAACGAATGGATAGTCATGCCGCCTGCATTGATGGCGGCTACACCTGTAGGGGCTACCACGGCCAGTTTTTTGGCAGACGATTGCCTTAAGTTTTGCAGAAAAGTAGTTTTACCCGTGCCGGCTTTACCGGTCAGGAAAACGATAGTATTGGTAGAGGTGAGGTAATCGGTAGCCATTTGCATGGCCGGGTTAGAGATATTCATTCGTAACGGCAAATTTAACATTATCCTTACCTGAAATTCCGGCCTTTGTGAAATATCTGCCGGCTGTCGGTTACCGGTGCTGTAGTTTCGTCGCCGCGGGCAGGGGTGAACAGCGATGAAGTGTTTTGTTCCGGAGTGCTTAACGTATTGAGCAGGCCGGTTAAGTTGAAGCATTGATACACCACCAAATGAGTTACGTTATTAGCCTTTTGCAGCTTGCCGGTTACCATCAGTAAGCGCGATTGTATAATTTCTTTGCGGTACTGGTCAAATAGTTTTTCCCACACCACCAGGTTGGCCGAGCCGGTTTCATCTTCAAGGGTCATAAATAAAATACCTTTGGCGGTTCCAGGCCGTTGCCTAACAGTAATCAGTCCGGCTACGCTTACCACATCGCCATCGTATTTGTGCTCAAACTCGGCAGCAGTAATGTTTTTTAACCGGCGTAACTGTTGACGTACTAAAGCCACCGGGTGGTTTTTGAGGGATAAGCCGGTTAGTGCGTAGTCTTGTACCACATGTTCGCCCTCGGTAATGGCAGGCAGATATACTGGTATTTCTAAACTGGTTTCGGGGAGTTGACCGGCAAACAAACCAGTGGGTAAATCATTCAGGGCTGAAACCTCCCACAATGCCTGGCGGCGATTAGCACCCAGAGAGCGGAAGGCATCTGCGGCCGACAAAACTTCTAAAGCCTTTTCGGGTACGCCTGCCCTGCGTAAATCTTCAATACGCCAATAGCCGTTGCCACGCATAGCCACCAGGATTTGCATATCTGGCTCGCGTAATCCTTTAACCTGCCTGAAGCCGAGGCGCACGGCGTGGTATTCGTCAACTTTATCCTCCATGGTGTTATCCCATTCAGAATAGTTAACGTCAACCGGCAGTACCTTAACATGATGTTCCTGCGCATCGCGTACAATTTGTGCCGGTTGGTAAAAACCCATCGGCTGACTGTTCAGCAACGCCGCACAAAAAGCATCGGGATGGTAAAACTTCAGCCATGCCGAGACATAAACTAGCAAGGCGAACGAAGCGGCATGGCTCTCCGGGAAACCGTAACTTCCAAAGCCTTCTAACTGCCTGAAGATACGCTTGGCAAAATCTTCTTCGTAGCCTTTAGCCAGCATGCCGTCAATCAGCTTTTTTTGAAAGCCACTAACCATGCCTTTGGCTTTAAACGTAGCCATACTGCGACGTAACTGGTCGGCTTCTTCTGGTTTAAAACCTGCAGCCTCGATGGCTATTTCCATGGCTTGTTCCTGAAATAAGGGAACTCCTTTGGTGCGCTTTAATATTGCTTCCAGTTCTTTGGTTGGATACACAACATCTTCAATTTGCTCACGCCGTCGCAAATAAGGGTGTACCATGTCACCTTGTATTGGTCCTGGTCTTACAATCGCAACCTCAATCACCAAATCATAAAATACACGCGGTTTAAGCCTTGGCAGCATGCTCATTTGTGCGCGGCTTTCAATCTGAAAAACGCCGATAGTATCGGCCCGGCAAATCATATCGTAAACCTCGGTTACATCTTGCGGTATACCAGCTAACGTTAGCTTTTCGCCTTTATGCTTAAGCACCAGGTCAAACGCCTTTCGTATCATGGTGAGCATGCCCAGGCCCAATACGTCTACCTTCAATATCTTAAGGTCTTCCAGATCGTCTTTATTCCACTCCAGTTGGGTGCGGTTTTCCATGCGGGCATTCATCACAGGGCAAATGTCAGATAGTTTGCCGGCGGTAATGACGAAGCCGCCTGTATGTTGCCCTAATTGCCGGGGGAAACCTATGAGTTGCTTGGTCAGCTCAAGTACTTTATAAATCAGCGGATCTTTGGGATTTAAGCCTTGCTCGCGCAGGCGGTTCTCGTCAAAGCCTTCTTTGCTAAAATCCCAAATAGTGGCACCAATGCGCTTAATAGTATCATCGGACACGCCCATGGCTTTGCCCACATCGCGTATAGCGCCGCGGTGGCGTTCTTGTGTTACGGTGGCTACAATGGCGGCATGGTCGCGGCCGTAATCATTATAAATATACTGGATGATTTCTTCGCGACGCTCATGCTCAAAATCCACGTCAATATCCGGCCATTCATCGCGGGCATCCGACATGAATCTCGAAAACAAAAGCCTCGATTTCGTTGGGTCCACCGCAGTAATACTAAGACAATAACAAACGGTGGAGTTGGCTGCCGAACCTCGTCCCTGGTGTAAAATGCCTAACTCTTCGGCCTTTTGCGTATACCGGTATACCCGTAAAAAGTAAGGGGCTAATTTTTTTCGTTCAATAAATTTTAGTTCAAAATCTATCTGCTCGCTTATCTTTTCGGGTATACCATCCGGATATCGTTGTTTGGCACCTTCCCAGGTGTATTGCGTTAGTCTTTGTTGTGGTGTAATGTCGTCAATGATAGCTTCTTCGGGTTCGATGTATCGCAGCTGGTCTAACGAAAACCGGCAGGCTTTGGCTATTTCAAGCGTGTTTTGAACAGCCTGCGGGTAATACAAAAATAACCGCTTAATTTCTTCAACAGGTTTTAAAAAACGCTCCGCATTATAATGGAGCTTGTAACCAGCATTGTATATGGTGCATTTTTCGCGTATGCAGGTAAGGATGTCCTGCAATTCCCGTCTTTTAGGGGCGTGGTAATGTACATCGCCGGTTGCTACCAACGGTATTTTTAAACCGATTAAACGATGTAGTCTTTTTTCGTCATCGCCGCTGTAATAGCGGGTAGCTGCAACATATAAATTGTTGCCAAATTGCTGCCGGTACTCTTTGGCGGTGGCTTTAAAATCATCGTCAAAATCAAAGTTGTCGTTGAGCTTTTCGGGCGGTATCAGTATAAAAATGATATCCTGTTGGTGCTCATATACATCAGCTTTGTATAAATGGCATTCGCCTTTTTCGGCCCGTAGATTACCTTTACTCAATAAGGCCGATAGGCGGCTATAAGCTTCCTGGTTGGTAGGGTAGGCCAGTAAACTCGGGCCATCGAGCAAATCGAGCCGGCAGGCCGGGATGAATTGTTTTTTAAGCGCTTTGTCTTTTATGGTTTCATTATGCTTTTTGACAACCATGTGTGCCCGCACAATGCCGGCCATGGTGTTGCGGTCGGTAATGGCAATGGCTTTATAGCCAAAGGCAATGGCTTGCTCTACCAGTTCGGCAGGGTGCGAGCCTCCCCGTAAAAAGCTGAAATTGCTGGTGATGTGTAGTTCTGCATACTCGTCCATAACTTAAGCAAAAAAACCGTGTAAAAACCACTGAGGCTTATTATCATAATGCCCCAGCCTGAACAGCCAGTAACGCTGCCCGTTATCATCTTCTACGGCATAATAGTCGCGGTGGGCACCGGCGTCCTGCCACCATTCGCGTTCAATACGTTCGGGGCCGTCGGCTTTGGTTACCTCGTGGCGCTTGCCTTTATAAATAAAAAACTTAGGTGGATAATCGGGTACCAAGGCCATCACTTCAACCGGTTCGGGGCGATGCAGTAAGCGCACGGGGCGTGGCCTGTCGGTACGCCAAACCGTTACAGGTTTTTCGGTTAATGAGGCCGCAGGCTTAATAGCACGCTCGGGCCAGTAATGCTCAGCAGGCAAATAACGCTGTATGGCATTGGCGCCTACCTTACCGGCCAGCCGGTCTAACAATTCGGCCAGGGCAGCATCCTGCAGGCCGGGCGGGGCAGTCCACAAGGCCTCCTGTTGATGGTCAACTTCTTCTACCCGGGTAGCTTCCAGCAAAAATAGCTCAATACCCAAAGCAGGTTCTATTTTACTAATCTGCAGTTCAAATAGTTTGCATAAATGCGCCACATGTCCTGTGGCACGTGTGGTTGTAATGCCCACCTGCACTATCTTACCATCAATCCGGAAGCATTTGAGCAAAGCCTTACGTACACCCAAGCCTTCAATTTTTAAGCGCAGGCAAACTTTTTCGAGCAGGGTCTCGATGGCAATCTCTATCCCCTTAGCTGTTTTGATAGGTTCCAGGCAAGGCAGGCGTTCCTGATGAGCTACCGGAGGTATAAGCGGCGTAATGGTTTCTTCTTTTAAACCCAATACCTGTTCTATGCGGCTAACAAAGGCCTCCCCAAACCGTCGGCGCAGCATGGGGCGGGGCATGTTGATAAAAGTTTTTATTTGATGCAAACCAAGCTTCTGTAGCTTTTGCAAATTATCCTCTTCAATACGCAGGGCTGCCGGCGGAAAATTTAAGATAGCCTCTGTTTGCTTACCTTTGGCAATAACCGGTGTTTTTTTACCAAAGCGGGCCACGGCCCAAGCTGTGCCTATGGTATCGGCAATAGCACCACGCGCATCGTAGCCCTGTTCGCGTAGTTTGTTAATAATTTCGCGGTAATACTCCCGCTCGCCGCCCCAAAGGTGGGCACATCCTGAAATATCGAGCATCAGGCCGTCCGGCAAATCAATGGCTACCAGTGGGGTATAGCGCATACACCATAGGCCTAACTCTTTTAATAATTCATCCGCCTTTCCGGGAATATCGTCTAATACTTGTAAATCTGCCGAGCAGGCTTTGGCATCTGCGGCCATCATGCCGGTATAAATATCCTGCGCTTCGGCAGCCGGGTTGGCTGCGGTAATTAACACACGGTTGTGCTCAGGCCTGGTAAAAACAAAAGGTACGTCTTTCAGGTTCGCCTGTTGCAGCGTTTGCCAGTCTGTTAACAGGTGGCCAAACCATACCGACATATACCGCTTTTGCATCACCTTATCCTGCCATTTGAATTTTTGGAGTCAATATTTCAGGGGCTACAGTAGCAAACCGTCCTTTGGTCCACTCCATCACCCAATTGCCCGGTTGCCCGTTACGCACCCGTAGCAACTCTACCTGCCAGCGCGGAAAACCAATTCCCGGCAGCCCGTCAACCGATTCGCTCGGTATTGACTTAATCCTCCAGCGGGCAGCACAAGCGGTAGTGCTCATTTTTTTGAGCTCGTTACGTAGGATAAAACCGGTTACCCGGCTTTGCTCTACGGCCAGTTGCAAGCGGCGCGACTGCTTAAAATCTATTTCTTTAAGCTCGGCTACCACTGCAGAAAGTCCGTTACACTTTAAGGCTTCTTCCATCACCCAAAGGGCATCCTTGTTTTGCATCAGGTGCACAAAAATGATTCGCTCCGGCTCAACCCCGAACGTTTTTAATGATACAGGAAATACGTTGCCCGATAAGCCTATCCACAAACAGGCACCGCCCTGCTGCATCAAACCCGATAACAGTCCGGCCACAAAGCCACCGCAGGCCGCTGCCTGTTCGGTATTACTGCATAGCATCTCGTGTACCGTGCCTAACGGAAATATCCCGTTAGGAAAGGCAGCCTCTACCGGTCCTAAACCTACCGTTTGCGAAGTGCCTGCAGATGGTGCACGATAGCCCTCCCAGCGCAGAATATCCTGCCGCAACTTTTCAATCATCCCACTTTTATCTGTAACTGGCATAACGGTATTGCTATAGAGATGAATAGAATAGTTGTTTGTCCCAAGGCTTGTTATACAAGTTTAATAGCTGTATAAAGACCTGAAAATGTGTATTTTGTAAAGCTTTGTAGACCGGCTGGTTACCGGGTTTTAAATGCAAGTGATATCCGTTCATGGGTTGAGCCTTTTAAGAATTACAAATAAATGCTAAAAATGTTAGTATTTTAAAGGGTGTTGAAAAATAATTTTTAGTCTGCCAGTTATAGTTTCAGGTGTTATTGAATATACTTACAAAAAACTCTTTTCTTATATTTCGGTTGTCAGTAGTAAAAGTTGTAAACATTCGTTCTGCTAAGGGTTAATACTTGCTGCGTTGATCCGAAGCGATTAGATTTATACCGAACAGACACAAACAATTATAAAAACATACATGAGAAGGTTACCCGTTTACTTAGTATTAGACACTTCTGGTTCAATGACTGGCGAGCCTATCGAAGCAGTTAAAAATGGCGTTCAGGTGATGGTGAGTTCTTTAAGGCAAAACCCTCAGGCCATCGAAACTGCCTTTATCAGTATCATTACTTTTGACAGTACTGCCCAGCAGGTGGTACCGCTTACCGATTTGGCTTCTTTCCAGATGGTAGATATTAAAGCTACCGGCACTACTGCTTTAGGCGAAGCGCTTAAACTGGTAGCTACTTGTATTGACCGGGAAGTAACCAAAACTACAGCCGAACAAAAAGGCGATTGGAAACCGCTGGTGTTTATCATGACAGACGGTATACCTACCGACGAATGGCAAAGTGGCTTAGACGAATTTAAAAAGCGTAAAACGGCTTACACCGTGGCTTGTGCTGCCGGCAGCGGAGCTGATTCTAACCTGTTGAAGCAAATCACCGAAAACGTGGTGAGTCTGGATACTGCCGATAGTCAAAGTATTTCTAAATTCTTCTCTTGGGTATCGGCCTCTATCGGCGTGAGCTCAACCAAGGTAGAAGATGGCGGGAAAGAAGTAACCGGGTTAGGTGAATTGCCGCCGCCACCGTCTGAGCTTAATATCGTAACCTAACTTTGTTAGTTACAATCTTACATTTTAAATAAGCTAAATGAGTAATCACAGCAGCAATATTGTAAAGGAGTATCTCATTAAACTTTTTAAAGACCAAAACATCAGCGTTCCGGCTAACCGCCGGGACGCTTTTGAACGGTTTATACAAAAACCTGAAACTGTTAGTGCCGTTAACCTTATCAATCAAACAAAAAATCAGCTTATGGCTAATTGGAAAATTCAGGAAAGGATAACTGAGATTATTAACCAGCCTGTACGCATTTTAAATGCCAGCGTGGGTAAATCTTATGAGGCTAAACTGGATTTTAACAAACTGGGATGGACGGATATTGCCACTTACCGGTTTGAAGGTTTAGGAGAAGCAGGACTAAGCTTTAACGAGCAGCAACAGCAAATTACCGGCAACCCCAAGCAAAGCGGCGACATTAATATTGGCTTTTTATTTAAACTGCAAGGGCAGGCAGATGATGAGCCTTTGAATAAAAAAATCATTACGCTAATTATTAATCCTGACCCTAAAAGTTTGTGGAAAACCATTGATAATGATAAGAATGACCCTTACTGGAAAGAAGATGCCGTTACGCAGTTTGAACCCATAGGCGACCGGCATATTTTAGTATCCTCCAAACGCGGGCGTTCGCATGCTAATGTAGGCTCTTTCAGAGAAGACGATTTTGCATTTAAGGATTTAGGCAATGGCTGGAGCATTGTTGTGGTGGCCGATGGGGCAGGCAGCGCCAAATTATCCCGCAAGGGTTCGCAAATGGCCTGCAACGGCATTGTGGAGTTTTTTACAGAAGAATCGGCTACTGCAAACCTACAGCAGTTTGATGAGCTTTTGGCTCAGCACAACACTCAGACCGACGATAGTACTCAAAATAAAATCAAGCTTTTTGTATATAACAACCTGGGTAAGGCGGTTTTTACGGTTCATAAAAAACTGGAGTCTTTTGCTGCGGAGGCCGGAGCTACTTTAAAAGATTTGAGCAGTACGCTCATCTTCACGCTATTTAAAAAATATGAGTCGGGGTATGTTTTCCTTTCGTTTGGTGTGGGCGACTGCCCCATGGCGGTGATTAACAGGGAGGTTACCGAGGTTACTTTGTTAAACTGGCTTGATGTGGGAGAGTTTGGCGGCGGCACCCGCTTTATCACTATGCCCGAGATATTTAAGAGCGATAAATTTGCCACCAGGTTCAGTTTTAAGCAACTCAAAGATTTTTCTTACCTCATGCTGATGTCGGACGGTATATACGACCCGAAGTTTATTGTGGAAGCCAGTTTGCCTAACATTACCAAGTGGCAGGATTTATTAAACGATTTGGGCGGCAATAATGAAGAAGGTGTTAAGGTAGATTTAAGTGCTGATAACGCTGATATCATTCCGCAGCTTTCGGCCTGGATGGATTTTTGGAGTGCTGGTAACCACGACGACCGTACACTGGCCATTGTATTTTAAACATACCGTTAAACACGAGATAAACCTGTTGAGCCCGAAGCTTAAGTATAATTGAAAAAATAAAATGAGTATAAAGTCGGCACCATCTTTAATAACGCCTGGTAAAGCCTATGATTTTGTAGACAACGGCGAGCCCATGCGCGGCGGGATGAAAGATGTTTATTTTGCTCCGGATAAATCATACGTGGTAGCACTGTACCGCGACAAGCAGGACTTTAATTCGAAAGAACGGCTAACTAAACTGGTTACCCAGTATTACGATTCGTTTTTTAACCGCGAGGGAGGTGCTTATTATAAAAACCTTTATTCGTGGCCAACCGACATGGTGCAGTACGACAACATGATTGGGCTGATTGTACCTACCTACGGTAAAAATTTCTTTTTTAAAAAGGGGTATGCCACCAGCGATGGCATCAAGGGTAAAGAGAAACAGGGATTGTGGTTTGCTTCGGCTAAATTCAGAAACAGAAAATTTAGTCTCCGTTTAGACGAAAGCGAATTAGGCAACTGGCTAAGCTATTTCCAGATATGTGTAAAAATAGCCAGGGGCGTAAAACGTTTGCATGCTGCAGGTTTAGCGCATTCCGACTTATCATACAAAAACGTGTTGATTGACCCGGTAAGCCGCGAGGCCGCTATTATTGATATCGACGGTTTGGTTGTACCGGGCCTGTACCCACCTGATGTAATTGGCACAGCCGATTTTATTGCGCCCGAAGTACTGGCTACCAAACACCTCGACCTCAGGGACCCAAATCGCAAACATGCTAACCGCACGACTGATTTGCATGCCTTGGCCGTAATGATTTATATGTATTTGCTTTACCGGCATCCTTTAAAAGGGGGTAAGGTAAACTCGTTAGATACGGAGCAGGACGATTTATTGTCGATGGGAGAAAAGGCCTTATTTATTGAACACCCTACCGACCACTCTAACCGACCCAAGCTTGACCAGGTTTCGCCCTGGACGTTGCCCTGGGCGGATGTCGAAAAATTGCCTTTTACACTAACCGGCCCTTATTTAACACCTTTATTCAACCAGGCATTTATTGATGGCTTGCACCAGCCTAACCAGCGGCCTAACGCTGATACCTGGGAGCAGGCTTTACTCAAAACTACCGATTTAATGCAGCCCTGCGCCAACCCCGGTTGTGAGCAAAAGTGGTTTGTGTTTGATAATAAAAACGTACCTCAGTGTCCGTTTTGCGGTACTAAGGTTAAAGGTCCGGTTCCGGTGCTTGATTTATATTACCAGTTTAAGCCTAACGTTTGGAAACCCGAAAACCATAGGCTGATGGTGTATAACAATCAATACCTGTTTCAATGGCATGTAAACCGGAACATTGTAAGAAACGAGAGACTGACCGTTGAACAAAAAGTGCCTGTTGGCTATTTTACCTTTTACAATGGCCGGTGGGTATTGGTCAATCAAAAATTAACATCGCTAAAAGACCTTACCGAAAACAAGGAAATACCTGTAAACAGTATGGTTGATATTACCGATGGCAAAAGGCTCTTGCTCTCGCACGAAGACGGCGGCAGGGTAGTTGTTATCACTATGGCTAACCAGTAATAAAACAAACACAATCAACTTAACACAATAAAATATTATGAGAATAAAACCAGCAGGAATCATTGTTGTACTGGCCATTATGGGCGTACTGGCCTATTTTGCTTTAAAACCTAAATTATCCGGAGCAGGTAGCACAGGCAAATCAGATACATCGGGCGCTACATGGGGCACTGATTCATTGGCTAAAAGTACATCTGCAAGCAATGAAAAGTCCGGAAAAAATGAGGATAGCCGCGATTTTAATTACACGCCCGAAGAACCTCAAAACGGCATTCTAAAAGGTGTGGTGGAGTTAGGTGCTACCGGCTTCAATTCGTTTGTAGTTAATATGGACAACCAAAAGCGCTGGAAAATAGTATCCAAAGATTTTGGAGAATCACTAGCGTACGAAGGCTTATCAACTACTGATGATGTTAGAACCGGATTGAAAAAGTACATCGCCGGTATGTTTGATAAAGGCGTTGCCAAAAACAACGTTCACTTTGTTATTTCATCAGGTGCGCAAAAAGAGCCTAAAACCCAGATGATTAGCAATGAGTTAAAAAAAATGGGTTACGTGGTAAACAACGTTACTGCCGAGCAGGAAGGTGTGTTTGCTTTGAAATCGGCCGTGCCGCCATCATTTACCGATAATTCATTTGTGGTAGATATTGGTTCGGGCAATACTAAAGTTTCGTGGGATGAAGGTGGTAAACTAAAAAGCATAGAGCTGCCTGGAGCAAAATATTATCAAAAAGGCTTAAGTGACGATGCTGTATATAACACCGTAAAAAAAGCGGTAAGTGAAGTGCCGGAGAGCAAGCGTAATGTGGCTTTTATTATAGGTGGTGTTCCATTTACTTTAGCCAAACAAACCCGCAAAGGGGATGAGCGCTACACGGTATTAAAAGCGCCGGCTGATTATAAAGCTGCCGATAAAAAAATGGAGTCGGGATTGAATATTTATAAAGCGGTAGTAGATGCTACGCATACAGATACGTTTGTATTTGATTGGGATGCCAACTTTACCATAGGCTTTTTGTTGGGGTTGAAAAAATAATTGTGCAATGAGTTTTTTAAAGCAGCTGTTAAATCCGTTTGTAGAATTTGATGAGGACAAAAAGCCTGTCTCCGGGGCGCCTGCTGCTGCGCCGGTTCTTGTAGTGCCTGCTGCTACGGATGGGAGTGAGGCTGTTCATCATCCACTGATTCCTGATACACAAACACCGGCCGGTACATCCGTGCCGGTAACCAGTCTTCCGGTACCGGCGCCAAACCCGGATATGGCAACAGAGCATCAGCAATATTTTGATAAGCTGATAGAGAAAGCCAACCGCGAGAACCCCTTGTTTGCCGGTGCTGATTATAAAGAGTTTACAGATGCCCGGCGGGATATTGATGATATTACCGACGAAACTGTAAGGTATACCACGGCCTTTAACATTTTAAAAAGTGCAGGATTAACCAAAGACAAACTTTTGTCGTCGGGCCGTGAATATCTGAATATTATTGGCCGCGATTTAAACGCTTTTCAAACAGCACACGCGCAGTTGTATAAAAAGGAGCTTGAACAAAAAGAGTTAAGCTTACAAACCAAAGTGAAGGAATTACAGCAGCTCACGCAGCGATTAACTATGTTAAAGGCCGAAATTAATGCTGCCACCCAAGAAATCAGTCAAACGAAAGATATCTTAAATAAAACCCGAAACTCTTTTTTATTAGCTGGCGAGCAAAAGCAGCATGAAATAGAAACCGAACTTAAAAAAATAGCCGGCTTTTTTTGACCGGATACTTTACGACAAGGGTGGCGATACTATTGCTTAGTGGTAAGCTTTGAGCAACGACTACAATCACAAAGCCTTTAATTATACTACCTTACCTATTTAAAACCAACTACCCATGACTAAATCAAAAACCATAGGTTTCTCTTATAAAGTAGAAAATATTACGCTACAGGCTACTGACGATACCCTGCGCACCACCGACAGCTTTATTACCCGCGAACTGATTGACCAGATAAACGAAAAACTGAAAGACCGGAATTTTAAAGTAGACGAAAGTTCGCTGCGCCCAAAATACCTGAACGACCAGTTTTATATCGATGGCTTTGCTGTGGAGATACAGGAATCTAAGACCGTAGGCTTTTTGTCGGGGAGGTAACTGCCGGTTGCATTGGAATTATATAACATGGCTACCGAAAAAGAAATAGTTAGTATCAGCAAATTTTTAAGCTTGGTGCTCAGGCATCAGCCCGAATTGATTGGCCTTACCCTGAGCCATGAAGGCTGGGCTGATATTGATGAATTACTTGCACTTGCTGCCAAACACGGGCAGATTATCACTAAAGATACACTAAATGTTGTGGTAGATACTAACAGCAAAAAGCGATTTGCCTTTAGTGACGACCGGCAGTATATTCGGGCTAGCCAAGGGCACTCTGTTGAAGTTTCTCTGGGCTATCAGCCACAAACACCTCCTGAGATATTGTACCACGGTACAGCAGTCCAGTCGGTAAACTCCATTTTAGCAATGGGTTTACATAAGCAAAAAAGGCAGCATGTGCATTTGAGTACCGATATGGATACCGCCACTAAAGTAGGGCAGCGGCATGGTAAACCTGCCATACTCGAAGTTTTAACCGGCGATATGCACCGGCAGGGATACTCGTTTTTTTTATCTGAAAATGGTGTGTGGCTTACGGACCATGTACCGCCAGCATTTATCAAGCCTTTGTGATAACCGCTGTCACGGTAAGTACGAACTTACCTGATGGCCTCGCACACCAAAGCCGCAATACTTCTCACTTCAACAAAATCGTCCTGAATATTGCAGGCATTAACGTGCGAATCTGTACAGATAAGTTTTTTGATAAGGCCGCTGGCTTTCAGTTTTTCAATGCCGTTGTTTACAAACAGGCCGTGGGTGGTAATCACGTAAATGTCTTTTGCACCGGCATCTTTATAGGTTTGTGCTGCACCTATAATGCTGCCCCCCGATCGGATCATATCGTCGTAAATAATCACGGTTTTACCGTCTACATCGGCATTAATAGCAGTTACCTCGGTATGGTCGCCGCTCAGTCGACGTTTCAGTATAAAGGCTGCCGGTACACCCATATCATTAGCTAGCGATTCTACCCACTTAGCCCTGCCCGCATCGGTGCTGGCCATCACAAAGTTTTCGCCGCCGTATTGCCGGGCTGCTTCAATAATAATGGGTTTACAGTACACATGTACCGGGTATACTTCATGCTCAAAATAATATTGGGTGCCCTCAGAATGCAGGTCGAACAGATAAATTCTATTACCCTTAGCACTGCGTGGTATAGCCGAAAGCAAACGGGCCCGGGTTTTGGCCGTAACAATTTCACCGGGCAAAACTGCACGCTCCATGGTGGAGTAGCCATAGTAGGGGATTACCAAAGATAACGAGTTGGCACCATAGCTTACTAATGAGGAGGCCAAATCAAACAGCTCAAGGGTGGCCTCGTCATTCACCGTTCCGCCAATAACCACCACGTCGCGGTTTTCTACCGGCGACAAGATACGCTGATAGCGCTCGCCGTCAGTAAAATAGCTGATGGCTAATTCGCCTTTTTCGTAGTCGCCATGCGCTAAAATCTTTTCGGCTAAGTATGCGTATTCTTTAATGCAAAATAATATTTTCTTCATGGTGCTTCGGTTAATGCCGGAGATAAGAGTATCTCTGTGTTATTGGCATGCAAAGTTAAACAGTCTAATTGGGTTAGCAAACAACGGTGCGGGTAATTGAAGGCGGATGCAAGTAAATCACTATAAACGCAAAAATGCCGCTGTTAAACAGTGGCATTTTACATTTTTATATATCATTCAAGCGTTAATCAACCAACTCAAATTTGTCCTGTAATAAAATATGGTCGGAGGCATTGCCAATCATCAGCTTAAACTCGCCGGGTTCGGTAGTCCAGTTCATTTTCTGGTCGTAAAACGAAAGTTTTTCGCGGGTAATGGCAAAGCTGATAGTTTTGCTTTCGCCGGGTTTGAGGTATACTTTCTGAAAATCTTTCAGCTCTTTAACCGGGCGGGTTACACTGGCTACCACATCTTGTAAATACAACTGTACCACTTCTTCACCGGCATACTTACCTGTATTTTTCAAAGTAAAGCTTACCGTCACATCATCATTTTTAGTGATTTGTGATTTATTCAATTTTAAATCAGCAAAAGAAAAATTGGTATAGCTTAAACCATATCCAAAGGCATACTGCGGCGTGTTGGGAATATCCAGGTAGCTGGAACGGTAAAGTGCGGGCTGACCGTTAGGGGAGGGGCGACCGGTATTTTTGCTGCTGTAAAAAACTGGAATTTGCCCCTCGGCACGCGGAAATGACATTGGTAACTTTCCGGCTGGGTTATAATCGCCAAAAAGCACGTTGGCCATAGCGTTGCCAGCCTCACTGCCCAGCCACCAAGTGTATAAAATGGCGTCGGCATGGTCGGCGGTCCAGTTAAAAATAAGCGGTCGTCCGGCCATGATCATTACCACTACGGGTTTGCCGGTAGCTTTAATGGCTTTAATCAAATCTTCTTGTACGCCAGGTAAATGAATGTTGGCGCGGCTTTTAGCTTCGCCGCTCATATTAAAGGCTTCGCCTACGGCCATAATTATTACGTCGGCTTTACGGGCAGTGGCAACGGCATCGGCAAAGCCGGTGCGCACAGTATCGTTAATATTGCAACCCTGGCTGTATAATAAGTTGGTTTGTTTGCCCAACTTGTTCTGTAAACCCTCAAAAGGCGAAACGAGGTGGTCATTCTCCCACTCAACTGACCAAAAGCCTTTCATGTCATTGCTTGATTTACCCAGCGGACCGATAACAGCGATAGTTTTAGTCGATTTTGAAAGGGGCAGCAACTGGTTATCGTTTTTAAGCAGCACTACACTTTTTTCAGCAACATCCAACGCAGCTTGATGGTTTTGCGCCGAATTAAGTACTTTTTTTTCCCGGCTTTCGTTGCTAAAGCGGTAAGGATCATCAAATAGACCCAATTCAAATTTTTTGCGCAGTATACGTTTAACTGCATCATTAATCAGTGCAACGTCTACCTTGTTTTCTTTAACCAAAACAGGCAAGCCGGTTAAATAAGCATGACCTTCCATATCCATATCACTGCCGGCGGTAATGGCCAGGCGCGCAGCATCGGTATTGTTTTTGGCAAAACCGTGAGCCACCATTTCGCTGATGGAACCCCAATCGCTTACTACAAAGCCCTGGTAATTCCATTTGCCTTTTAAAATATCGCGTTGTAGGTAAGCGTTGCCGGTTGCTGGTATGCCGTTTAATTCGTTAAACGAATTCATAAAAGTGGCAGCACCTGCATCAACTGCTGCTTTAAATGGTGGCAAGTATGTTTCCCACAACTGCCGGTCGCTCATGTCAACAGTATTATAGTCTCGTCCGGCAATGGCAGCGCCATAAGCGGCAAAGTGTTTGGCGCAAGCCATTACTGCATCTAAGTTCCCTAAACCCTTACCCTGAAAGCCTTGTACCCGCGCACGGGCAATCAACGACCCTAAATACGGGTCTTCACCAGCGCCTTCCATTACCCGGCCCCAACGCGGGTCGCGGGCAATGTCTACCATAGGCGCAAAAGTCCAGTGGATACCGGAGGCGGCAGCTTCGGTAGCTGCAACGCGCGCCGAACTTTCAATAGCATTCAAATCCCAACTGGCAGCTTCTGCCAGTGGAATAGGAAAGGTTACCCGGTAACCATGTATCACGTCCAAGCCAAATAACAGCGGTATTTTAAGCCGCGACTGCATAGCCATTTCCTGTATAGTCCGTGTTTCTTTAGCCCCGCGTACATTGAGCATAGAGCCTACTTTGCCGTCTTTAATTTCTTGGTATTTGGTGCTGTTAGGCGTAAGCGGCCCGGTAGAAAGGCGGTCACTGGTATATTGGTTAAGCTGACCTATCTTTTCTTCGAGTGTCATTTGAGATAGCAGCTTATCTACTTTTTGATCTATAGCAGAAGATGTTTTAGTTTTTATTTGTGCATGCAAATGAGCACAAAAAGAAAAGACCGCTAATGCTGTTAATGAAAACTTGGATAACATATAGTGTTTATAAGTGGATTGAATATTATCTGAACAGTACAGTTCAATCAGCTACAAACCATATAGTGGAGCGTTGCTTCCTCACTGATTAATATAAGCTGTAGGGTAAAAGTAAGTAATCTCTTTGGTTTTAAATAGTCATTTTATGTATAATGTGTTGTAATACAATTATTTAAATGTTTATTGATACGCTAAAGTGTCAAGTTGTTACTTTGATAATTGATTGATTATTAATGAGAATTCATTATAAGGTATATATCATACTCACATGGCCGATACGCTAATTTCCTTGAAAATTTATATAGATTAAAGTGG
Source organism: Mucilaginibacter sp. CSA2-8R (assembly GCF_038806765.1). Lineage (NCBI taxonomy): Bacteria > Pseudomonadati > Bacteroidota > Sphingobacteriia > Sphingobacteriales > Sphingobacteriaceae > Mucilaginibacter > Mucilaginibacter sp. CSA2-8R. The sequence goes on from NZ_CP152389.1 coordinate 1,896,541, forward strand.
GTTGCCGATGCTGTGGAGCATAAAACAGTAATTTTTATGTGTAAAGCAGCCTCCGGATTATAGCGTATCAAAATATTTCTGCATTTCAATCAAAATATATCTTTTGTTGCTGATTATCAATGCTAAACGTTGATGGTAAGCTTGTTGTTAAATCGTTTCAAATACTGGTTAACTATCTAAAAATCAAATATTTATAAAAATAAATTTGTTTGATACTTTTTTAGTTACATACCTTTACAGACCAATTAATGTGGTGAGTTCCTAATTATCACCACAACCAGTAAAACGTTTTATTTATATAACATGATTACAGCATACCTGCTCAGGCATTACGGGTAAAGGTTTGTACCCTTTTATGATATGTGCTTACAGATAGCGTAAGCATATAGCCTTTAAATTTTAACCAACTTTTTACATTATGAGAAAAAAACTTACTTTATTAATTTCTTTTATTTTTATTGCCGCCAATATAGTACTGGCTCAAAGTCCTATTAAAGGCAAAGTAACAGATAAAGCCGGGCAGCCATTGGTTGGTGTATCAGTGAAAGTGCAAGGCACCAGTACCGGCAGTGTTACCGATGTTAACGGTAACTATATTATTAACACACAGCCTAATGCTACTTTAATAGCAACTTATGTTGGTTACGCTACTCAAACCGTAGGCATAGGCGGGCAGAGCGTGGTAAACATTACCATGACTGAAGAAACTACTAACTTAAATGATGTAGTAGTAGTAGGTTTTGGTACGCAGAAAAAGAGTGTTGTTACAGGTGCCATCAGCCGGGTTAAAGCTAGTGATATTCAAGACCAACAAGTATTAAACGTTAACCAGGCACTACAGGGCCGTACTTCGGGTGTTACTGTTGTTAATAGTTCTGGCGCGCCGGGCACTGGTGCACAAATACGCATTCGTGGTGTTAATTCTATTAATAACAGCGAGCCTTTGTATGTTGTCGATGGAGTTGTTATATTAAATGGTGGTATCGAAAACATCAACCCGAATGATATAGAGTCTTTTGAGGTGTTGAAAGATGCATCAGCTGCTATTTACGGTTCTCGTTCTTCAAACGGTGTTATTTTAGTAACCACTAAAAAAGGCAAATCAGGTGCACCTGTTTTAAATTACAACGGATACGCCGGATATCAAAATCCTATAACCAGAGCTAAAGTTACCAATGCCGAGCAATATGCTACTTTAAGAAATCAGGTAGCAGTAAACGATGGTACTGCCTTGCCTTATGCCAATCCGGCATCATTGGGAGCCGGTACAAACTGGCAGGATGTTATTTTTAATAAAAGTGCATTTATACAAAACCATAGTTTAAGTATACAGTCTGGTACCGAAAAAACAACCAGTTATATTTCGTTCTCTTATTTAGACCAAAAAGGAACCATATTTCCTGATATTTCAAATTACAAGCGTTACAATTTCGTAGCTAACAACAGTGCTAAGCTTAAAAAATGGTTAACCATAGGCGAAAACTTTAGCTACGTTTATAACAGAAATCAAAGTAATTTTAACACCAACAGTGAGTTTGGTGGTCCATTAAGTTCTGCCCTAAATCTTGATCCAACTACGCCTGTATTGTACACTGGTAGCACAGCCGGAACCGTTTATGAAACAAGACCGGTAATACGTGATGCCAATGGTGTGCCTTACAGCATATCACAAAATGTTGGACAAGAAATGTCGAACCCGTTAGCTTATTTAGAAACTCAACGCGGTAATTACGGTTGGTCACATAACATACTGGGTAATGCTTATGTAGAAATTGAGCCAATCACCGGATTAAAATTCAGGACTCAAATTAATGGTAAACAAGCATTTTTTGGCAGTCAGTCATACACTCCGCTTTATTACTTAGGCACTCAGAATAACAACACAAGTAACCAAAGTGCTAACAGGGCAAGTAACCGTAACCTTACCTGGAACTGGGATAACACAGCTTCATATAGCCATGCTTTCGGGTTACACAGCTTTACTGCTTTAGTAGGTACCAGTGCTTTTGAACAAGATGAGGTTGGCGTAAATGCTACTTATAACAACTTACCAGTAGCTAATTATTCACAATTGTCGTTTAACTACGCTTTGCCTAATGCTAACAGAATAGGTGGCGCTTATGAATCTCAGCCTTACCATGTTTTCTCCTACTTCGGACGTTTGAATTACGATTATAACCAGAAGTATCTGTTCACAGGTATTGTTCGTCGTGATGGTTCGTCAAAGTTTGGATCAAATAATGTGTATGGTACTTTCCCTTCAGCACAAATTGGATGGGTTGCTACCAGAGAAGATTTCTTCCCCAAAAACTCGTTTGTTGACTTTTTCAAGCTGCGTGCCTCTTATGGTGTTATCGGTAATGAGTTAGCTTTGGATACATTCCAGTATACATCGGTTGTTGGTGGTGGTAACAACTATGTATTTGGCAATGATCAGCTGTTTATTGGAAACAGCCCTAACTCGCCTGCTAATCCTAACTTGAAATGGGAATCTACACATTCTACAGATATTGGGTTTGATGCTATCTTATTCAAGAATCTGAGTGTTACTGTAGATTTATACAGAAAAGTTACCAAAGACATGCTGCAATTTGTACCACTGCCTGGATACGCCGGCTTTAACAGTGCATTGCGGGCCAACGTTGGTGATCTTGAGAACAAAGGTGTTGAGGTAGAGCTTAACTATACTAAGTCTTTCGGCGATCTGAAAATGAATTTTGGCGGTAACATTTCTTACAACCATAATCAGGTGACTAACTTAGGCGTTACTCCGTTTTTAGACGGTGGTAGCTTCCAAAACAGCAGCTATCCATTGTTCCGTACTCAAGCTGGTCAGCCTGTTAGTTCATTCTTTGGCTTCAAAACTTTAGGTGTGTTCCATTCACAAGCTGAAATTGATGCTTATACTGTAAATGGTAACAAAATTCAAGGCAATGCTAAGCCTGGAGATTTAAAATTCCAGGATACTAACGGTAACGGTACCATAGATGCAGCCGACCGTGTTTTCCTGGGCTCACAATTGCCTTCGTACACTTACGGTTTAAATGTAAGTGCAAATTACAAAGGATTTGATTTTAAAATATTTGGACAAGGTGCGTGGGGTAATAAAATATACCAAGGATATCGTCGCTTAGATATTCAAAAAGCCAACTATCCGTTAGCTGCACTTAATGCATGGACACCAACCAACAGCAGCAGTAACTACCCTCGTTTAACTGATACCGATCCTAATAAAAACTTTGCTAATCCATCAGATTTTTATCTGCAAAGTGGTGCCTATTTCCGCATCAAAACCGCACAAATAGGTTACAGCATTCCTAAGAGTGTATTAAGCAAAGTTGATATTCAACGTGTGAGATTTTATTTAAGCAGCAACAACTTAGCAACTATCACCAAATATAATGGCTTCGATCCTGAAATTGTTGGTGGTGTAGACAGAGGTTTGTATCCGCAGTCACGCTCGTTCTTATTAGGATTAGATATCACATTTTAATCGCAAACTTTAATTCATTTTTTATGAAAAGAAAATATTTAAACTACAGTGCCGCCATATTGCTAATTAGCATCGCAGGCTTTGTATCTTGTAAAAAATCATTTCTTGAGCTTCAGCCAGCCGGGCAGTCGCTTGAATCCAATTATTACTCAAACTCTGCTGAAGCTTTTAGTGGTTTGGTAGCGGCTTACGATCCTTTAGTTACAGAAACAGGAGGTTTAGATAATACTTACTCAGGCCCATTGGGTCCTTTAAACTCAGCATCAGATGATTGCTTTGCCGGTGGTGGCGGCAATTCAGATGTGCCGCAATGGCAAAACTGGAATACTTATACTTTAACACCAGCTTCTGGGCCACAAGGCGGCTTTTGGGGTAATAATTTTAGAGGTGTAAGCCGTGCTAATATTATTTTGTCTAAACTGCCTAACGTTCCGGGGTTGAGTGATGCCGATAAAAAACGTTATACAGCAGAAGCAAGATTTTTGAGAGGACACTACTATTTTGATTTAGTACGTTTATTTAAAAATGTGCCTTTGTTTACAGCACCTTTATCGCCCGATGAGGTTTATAATCAACCTCAGGCTACCTCTGACGCTGTATATGCACAAATAGAATCTGATTTGAATGCAGCTATAGCTGATTTACCTACTACTGTTGCTGCAAGTGAGAACGGCCGCGCTACAAAACCGGCTGCTATTGCTCTTTTGGGCAAAGTGTTACTGTACGAAAAGAAATGGACTGCCGCCGCTACGCAATTTGCGTTAGTAAACGGAACGCCAGGTTCGGCCGGGCCATTTAACCATAAGTTGTTAACCAATTTTGGCGCTATATTCAGCCCTGAAAATAAGTTTAACAGCGAGTCAATTTTTGAGATCGTTCATACCGGTTCTCAAAGCTATAGCTGGAATAATTGGAATCAATTTAAATCCAATGTTTACGTACAAATGGTTGGTGCCCGCGGATATAACGGACCTGTATACTGGGGAGGCTGGGGTTTTAACCCAATCACTACACAATTAGTTACAGCCATGAAAGGCGATCCGCGTTATGGTTACACTATTGTAAACATGGATAGCTTAGCTAAAGTAACTAAAAGCAACTACGAAAACAGCTATCAAGGCACAGGTTACCATATCCAAAAGTTTGCGCCATTACTTAAATATAAAGCAGCAACAGGTACTACCGAACTTAATTTTCCAAACGATTACATTGAAATTCGTTTGGCTGATACTTACCTTATGGAAGCAGAGGCTTTAGTTCAGGGTGGTGGCGATGTCAGCCGTGCTTCAGCGTTGTTAAATGCGGTTAGAGCTCGGGTTGGTTTAGCAACTGTTCCGGCTACGTTAGATAACATTTATAATGAACGCCGTTTAGAGTTGGCAACCGAAGGACATCGCTGGTTTGATTTGGTTAGAACTGGTAGGGCAGCTACTGCTTTAAGCTTCAAAGGGTTTAAAACAGGTGTGCACGAAATTTTACCAATACCGCTAAATGAGTTAAGCAATACCAAATTGGTTCAAAACCCAGGTTATTAATTCTTAATGATATGGAGGCAGCCGGAAACACGGGCTGCCTTTTTTACTCAATCACTTTATGCGATTATATGTTAACATAAGTACTATACTGTTCCTTGCTCTTTTTTCATGTTCGGGCAAAGGCGATGATGCCACGCCTTACATCTCTATGCCAACTCCGCCAGTAGATAAGGGCTGGTCTTTTGAAAGTGCTGCTTTCTGGCAGGATGAATTTAACTACACCGGTAAACCTGATAGCACCAAGTGGGGATATGATGTTGGTGGCAGCGGTTGGGGTAACAACGAGTTGCAGTATTACACCAATAGCGCCAACAACGCCAGTGTAGCCGGCGGAAAGCTAAGCATTACCTTGCGTAAAGAAGATTTTGGCGGCCGCAGTTACACGTCGGCCAGGCTGGTTACCCGTGACAAATTCGACTTTTTATATGGCCGGGTCGAAATTAAAGCCAAGTTACCCGGCGGTAAGGGTACATGGCCTGCTTTGTGGACCTTGCCCACTGATTATGCCTACGGCAACTGGCCATCATCGGGCGAGTTTGATATTATGGAACATGTAGGCTATGATCCCAATGTGATTCACGTAAGCGCACATACCGAAAAATATAACTTTAAGCTTAATAATGGCAAAACTGGTATCCGTACTATTGATAATGTAACTACACAATATCATTTATACCGGATGGACTGGACCCCTTATTCCATCAAAGGCTATGTAGATGACGTTTTGCTGTTAGAGTACGTAAATGACGGATCTGGGTCAACCGAGTGGCCTTTTGATAAGCGCTTTCACTTGCTCTTCAATATTGCCTTTGGAGGCGATTGGGGAGGAGCCCATGGCCTGGATACCAATATTTTTCCGGCCACGATGGATGTTGACTACGTTCGCTATTATAAAATGATTGACAAGTAATTTACCGATAAACTTATTTATGTACCGTCCAAATATTCTGTTTAAGGCATTGCTGCCCAGCCTGGCAGCCGTATTATTAATTAACTGCAGTTCAAAAAAAGCAGATAATGTAGTGCCCGAGGTAATTACGCCAACGGTGCCCACAACACCGGTAAAAACCGACGTTGATTTCTGGCTAACTACGTCAGACCAGTCAGTGCTTTTTAAGCAGCAAAACCTGGCACTTAACTTTAATACCAGTGCCAATCAAAACTCAACCATTGAAGTAGATACTACGCAAGCCTACCAAAGTATTGACGGTTTTGGGTTTACTTTAACCGGCGGTAGTGCTACGCTGATCAACCAGTTAGCTGCCACCGATAAGGATAATATGTTAAAAGAGCTTTTTGGTACCGATAACGGTAACATTGGTATCAGTTACCTGCGCATCAGTATAGGTGCATCTGACCTGGATGCTACCACTTTCACTTATGATGAGGTAACTAACACCACTACTGATACCGATCTAAAAAACTTTAGTATTGATAAAGACAGAACTGATTTGATACCAGTGCTGAAAAAAATATTGGCTATCAATCCGTCAATCAAAATACTAGCCTGCCCATGGACAGCGCCTACCTGGATGAAAACTAACAACAGTTACCGGGGCGGCAGCTTAAAACCAGAGTATTATGATGTTTATGCCAAATACTTTGTAAAATACATCCAGGCTATGAAAGCCGAAGGCATTACCATTGATGCCATAACACCGCAAAACGAACCTTTAAACCCCGATAATACGCCGGCCATGGTAATGCAGCCCGGAGAGCAGACTACCTTTATTAAAGCCAACTTAGGTCCGCAGTTTAAAGCCGCCGGTTTAAATACCAAAATTATTTGTTACGATCACAATACCGATCGTACAGACTATCCATTGAGTATATTGGCTGATGCTGCGGCAAACCCTTATGTAGATGGTTCGGCTTTTCACCTGTATATTGGTTCTATTGATGCGCTTACGCCGGTCCATAATGCTTATCCTAACAAAAATATTTACTTCACCGAGCAATACACAGCCTCCAACGGCGAGTTTGGCGGAGACCTGCAATGGCATGTAAAAAATCTGATTATTGGTGCTACCCGTAACTGGAGCCGTAACGTGCTGGAGTGGAACTTGGCGGCCGATCCTAATTACGGCCCTCATACCAACGGCGGCTGCACTACCTGCAAAGGCGCTTTAACCGTAGGTACCAGTGTTAGCCGTAATGTATCTTATTACATTATTGCACATGCCTCCAAGTTTGTAAGACCCGGTGCCGTGCGTATTGCTTCAAATATCACCGGTAACTTACAAAATGTTGCATTTAAAAATACCGACGGTAAAAAGGTATTGGTGGTGTTAAACACCGGTAATACATCTCAAACATTTAACATCAAATTTAAGGGTAGGCAGGTAAGCCCCACCTTGGCTGGCGGTGCTGTAGGCACTTTTGTCTGGCAATAATAAAAGTTAACAAACCATGAAAATAAGCTCTTTAACCTTGGCCTTACTGGCCATATGCAGCGGCCTGGGCTATGCGCAAACTACGGTTAACAAAAATAGCGCTAATAGTAAACAAGTAAAGGTTTACACTACTGCACAAAATACAAATTATCGCCTTGCCGAAACCGGAACACTTGATTTTCATGATCATAATCAGCCGGTAGAAACTGAAGTGAGCATTTTTGTAGACCCGGACAAAAGATTTCAAACCTTGGTGGGTATAGGCGGGGCACTTACCGATGCCTCTGCCGAGGTGTTTGCAAAGATGACCAAGGCACAACAACAAGAATTTTTAGCGGCCTACTATAGCCCGCAAAAAGGCATAGGCTATACCATGGCCCGTACTAACATTGCCAGCTGCGATTTTTCGAGCGGGAGTTATGGGTATATAGCTGATAATGATGCTGAGTTAAAAACCTTTAATGTCGACCACGATAAGAAGTACCGAATTCCGTTTATCAAAGCTGCAATTAGCGCAGCAGGCGGTAAGCTGCCTATGCTGGTTTCAGTATGGTCGCCGCCAGCTTGGATGAAGGATAACCGTAGCCTGGTAGGCGGCGGTAAATTGTTGCCGCAGTACCGCCAGGCCTGGGCCAATCATTACATTAAATTTATTAAGGCTTATGAGGCGCTTGATATACCCGTTTGGGGCCTGAGCGTACAAAACGAGCCAATGGCAAAGCAAACCTGGGAGTCTTGTATCTATACTGCCGAAGAAGAGCGCGATTTTATAAAACAATACCTGGGGCCAACATTAGCCAAACAGGGCCTAAGCAGTAAAAAGCTGATTGCCTGGGACCATAACCGCGATTTAATGTACCAGCGTGCCAGTACCGTGCTGGAAGATAAAGATGCTGCCAAATATGTTTGGGGAATAGGTTTTCACTGGTACGAAACCTGGACTGGCGGAAGCATGCGTTTTGATAATTTGAAGATGGTGGGTGAGGCTTTTCCGGACAAACACCTGATGTTTACCGAAGGTTGTATTGAGAAATTTAATTTAGACAGCGTAAACAACTGGGCTTTGGGCGAACGTTACGGTAATTCATTAATTAACGATTTCAATAACGGCATGGCTGCTTACACGGATTGGAATGTATTATTAGACGAGCAGGGGGGGCCTAATCATGTTGGTAATTTTTGCTTTGCACCGGTGCATTATAATACCAAAACTAAGCAGTTGATTTACACTAACATGTACTATTACCTTGGGCATTTCTCTAAATTTATTAAGCCCGGTGCCCGCAGAATCATCAGCTCATCGAGCCGTGATGTGCTGCAATCTACCGCTTTCGAAAATACCGATGGTTCGATTGCTGTAGTGGTAATGAACAAGTCGGACAAAAAGCAGCTTTACAGCTTATGGATTAAAGGAAAAATTGCGCAAACTACCAGCTTGCCGCATTCTATCAGTACTTTGGTACTTTAGCAGGCTATATGGGGCAAAAGTCGGTAATAAAAAGATGGACGATAATGATGGGCATTTTTATAGTGCCCATTGCACTTATTTTGTCGCAATGTATCAGTAACACACCTGCCGAAAGCGCCGATGCCCGAGGCAATGTTTATGCAGGTTCGGCCAGTTGTATCAAGTGCCATAAATCGATCTATAACAACTATTTGCACACGGCCCACTATCAAACCAGCCGTGCCGCATCGGCAGATAACGTGCATGGTAGTTTTACCGAAGGTGCCAATGTACTGCCGTTGAGCGATAGCGTAAAGGTGGTGATGAAGCATCAAGGTAAAACGTTGTACCAGGTAAAGTATGTTCATGATAAACCTGTCGAGAAGCATCCGTTTGATATTGTTTTTGGTGGTGTTAAAGCCGAAACGTACCTGTACTGGAAAAATAAGCAGGTATTACAACTCCCAGTATCCTACTACAATGCCATACACGCCTGGGGTAATAGCCCGGGTTATGAGGCCGGTTATGCCGATTTTAGCCGTGTAATTGGTACCCGGTGTTTTGAGTGCCATAGTTCGTACGCTAAAGAACTGCCACAGGTAACACAAAGTCTCAATCGTACCGTGGAGTTAGACCGCAAAGCCATGATTTTAAGCATTGATTGCGAACGCTGCCATGGTCCGGCCATTAATCACGTTAATTACCACACAGAGTATCCCGGACAAAAAATAGCTAAGTACATAGCCAGATACAGCACCCTGTCCCGGGCGCAAAAAGTTGATATGTGCGGCGTTTGCCACTCCGGCAATAGCGGCACTATGTTAAAATCTACTTTTGCATTTAAACCTGGCGATACGCTGGCCAAATTTAAAGAAGCTGAATTTTACCACGCTGATACCAATCCGGATAAGTTAGATGTGCATGGTAACCAGGTGCAGTTGCTGCAAAGCAGTGCCTGTTTTGTTAAAAGTAAAATGGACTGTGCTACTTGCCATAACACGCACAATAACCAACGCGGCTTAACCGCATTGTTTACACAGCATTGTACCAATTGCCACAGCGAGGCTAAACATAATTTTTGCAAAATGGCTAACCGGTTAAATAAAGCCACTTTAACGGCGCAATGTATTAATTGCCACATGCCACAAAAGCCATCAAGCGTAATTTCGGTACATAATAGCGGCAAAAGCACTTTAGTGCCTTATGAAGTTCGTACGCACCGCATTGCCATTTATCCGCAAGAAACGCAAAAGATTGTGAACTGGTTTAAAAGCAATAAAATTGCAGCTCTTTAACAGTGTAAAGTTAAGGTGCTGTTTAATTAACAGAATTAATCAACATAGAACATTACTATCTATGAAAATAAACAAACTCAAAATAGCATTAGTTTTAGCTGTTATATTACTCGATGCAACGGTACAAGCACAAACCCAAAAGTTCATCTCGGTAAAAGGTAAAGACATTATTGGTGTTGACGGAAAGCCTTTTTTAATGCGCGGCACTAATTTAGGTAACTGGCTGGTGCCCGAAGGCTATATGTTTAAGTTCAAAAATATAAGCTCACCCAGACTTATTAATACAGCTTTTTCTGAATTGATGGGGCCGGAAGAAACTCAGGCTTTCTGGCTTAAATATTTAGACGTGTATATTACCCGCGCTGATATCCATTATCTCAAATCGTTGGGGATGAATTCTATCAGAATACCATTTAACTATAAGCTGTTTACCAAAGAGCAGTATCTGGGCAAGAGCGATGCCAACCATGGCTTTGAGTTGCTTGACCGGGTAATTAAATGGTGTAAGCAGGAAGGACTTTACGTTTTGCTGGATATGCACTGCGCCCCGGGCGGCCAAACCGGCGACAATATAGATGATGGTTATGGTTATCCTTTTTTGTTTGAGCATGCCGCAAGTCAGCAACTTACTATTGATATCTGGAAACGTATTGCAGCCCGGTACAACAACGAGCGTACCGTTATCGGTTACGATTTGCTTAACGAGCCTATTGCTCATTATTTTAATGTTGAGTACTTTAATCCCTTACTCGAGCCGCTGTATAAAAAGATAACGCACGCTATCCGTACTGTTGATAATAACCATATTTTGTTCTTAGGCGGTGCACAATGGGATAGCAATTTTAAGCCATTCGGGCCACCGTTTGACAGCAAACTGGTTTACACCTTTCATAAATACTGGACCGATCCTACCGTGCAGGTTGTACAGGATTATATTGATTTCAGGAATAAATATAATGTGCCTATTTATGTGGGAGAAACCGGGGAAAATAAAGACGAGTGGGTAAAAACATTTAGAGAGATGCTCGAAAAAAATAACATAGGATGGCATTACTGGCCATACAAAAAAATGGATAATACAGCCGGCATAATGAGTTTTAATAAACCAGAAGGATATGACGAGTTTATCGAATATACCGAGAAGCCCCGAAGCAGTTTTGAGGAAATACGTAAAGCTGCACCTAAAAACCGGGCAAGCGTCAAAAAGGCTATTTACAGCATATTAAACAATGCCAGGTTTGAAAATTGTACGGCCAATACCGGTTACATACAGGCATTAGGTTTGAATGTAAAAAAGTAATATTTTTACAGGCAGAAACCAATTATAAACCCTGCATCTAAGTAGCTATGGCACTTATTTGCAGGGTAATCTAATTTACTGCTAACCGTGATAAAATTTTTACGCAAAATATTGCCCTTGCTGGCTATATGCTGTTTTTTTAATTATCTAAATGCCAATGCTCAAAAAGTAGTTTCGTTGGTTGATACTACCGACCAGCATATCTTTTCTTACAACGAAATTTATCAGTTAGAAGACGCTTCCCGAAAACTTGATATTAATCAAGTATCGGCGGCTAAGCTAAGTAAGCTATTTAAGCCAAGTAAAATAAATACACCAGTAGCCTCCAATGCCTCAAGCAACTACTGGTACCGCATTGTTATTGCTCACAATACCCGCTCAAAAAACAACTGGCTGCTCGAGTTTTTCGATCAAACTATTGATGATATTGTGGTGTACTCGGCTAATAAATCCGGTAGTTACACCGCTAATTATATGGGTGCCAGCCGGCCATTCGGTCAACGCCTGTTTCAGCATAAAAACTTTGGCGTTAATGTGTCTAACAATGCAGGCGGCACATCCACCTATTACGTTCGTGTGCATTCGCACCAGCCTGTTAATATTATCATCGTGTTGCGCTCGGTAGGGTGGTTTATACATTATGCGCTTGATGAGTACTTCTTTTTCGGCATTTTTTACGGCATGATACTCGTATTTAGCCTGTATAACCTGGTAATGTTTTTTGCAATGAGGCAGATACAGTACTTGTATTACATTATGTATAACCTAAGTATAGGGCTTTACGAAATGTGTACAGATGGTATTGCCTACCAATACATCTGGCCCAATGCCTCCGGGTGGAACCAGTATGCTTATGGTATAGCCCTGTATTCATCAAGTATATTTGCCTTGCTATTTACGCAAAGTCTGTTATACGTTAAAGGCAAGGCGCGCCGGCTCAATAAAATAATATGGGCAGTAATTATACTGCGGTCTGTGTTCTTTTTAATTTGTTTGATTTTTAATCGCAGCTGGTTTAACTACAAAATTGTAGAGCTGGTACCGCTGTTATTGGCCTATATTACCGGTTGCCGTATTTTATACCAGGGGTACCGGCCGGCCCGCTTTTTTGTGGTTGGGTATTCGTTTTTAGTTATTGGCTTTATCATCAAAGTAATGATTGCCCTTAACGTAGCCTGGTTACCCTTTGGGCCGGTTACACACTACAGCCTCAGTGTTTGTTTTATTATGGAGATGCTCTTTATTTCTTTCGCCATAGGCGATAAAGTAAGGTTGCTGAAAAAGAAAAAGGATAAAGCGCAACGCAGCACCATTAAACAATTACAGCAAAATGAGGAACTGAAAGATAACCTGAACAAAATGCTTGAACAGCAGGTATCTGAACGCACCCGCGAAGTGATTGAACAATCACAGGTAATTCATCAGCAAAATGCAGAGCTCAAAGCAGTAAATATTCTTTTGCAGCATCAAACCGAAGAAATATCGAGGATGAACGTGCTGCTCGAAAAAGACAACATCACCCTCCAGCATAACATAGAAAAGGTTACTCATGACAGGGTAATGTCGGCAGAGGTAGATTACGAAGAGTTTAGCCGGATTTATCCAGACCGTGAAGCTTGCTTTAAATTTTTGGCCGATTTAAAATGGGAGGGAGGCTATCATTGCCGTAAGTGCAGTTATACGCACTACAACGCCGGGCACCTGCCGTTTAGCCGCCGCTGTTCTAAATGTGGTTACGATGAGTCGGCCATTGCATACACGGTGTTGCAGAATACCCGTATACCTATCAATAAAGCTTTTTACATGATATTTTTGCTGTACTCAACCAAAGGCAAAATATCGTCACATAAACTATCTGAATTATTATCCATCAGGCAAAGTACTTGCTGGACGTACAGCTCGCGCATCAAGAAGTTAATGGATGATAAAAAGAAAGAATTGCGCAATGCCGGAAAAATGGGCTGGAGCAAGTTAATTCTGGATTATACGGAGAGTATCAGTAAAGTAAAATCTGATTTATAGCGTGTGCTATTAATCATCGATATATTCAATTCAGGAATATATTGATTGATAGTATTTTGTATTAAATAAGTTTATAATAGCTGCAGTAAATTAGAACAATATTAGAACAAAGTTAAATTTTCACAATCAAAATGTACAGCACAAGTGTATTATAGTTGTTTGACACTACCGGGGTTGTTTGCGAAGTTCGCATAGACAATTTTGTTATACAGCTTTTTACATCCATTTTATACTGTGAAAAAAATACTTTACTTATTCGTCTTATTATTTAGTTTACAGACAGAGGCACAGGTAGCAACCGATACCCCCAAGGTAAGCGTAGTTGATACCTTAAAGAAGGATTTACTTACCGTGCCGGATACCGTACCGCATTTGCGGAGTAAAACCGCCGCTTTAATTCCGCCTGCAGCATTAGTGGGATACGGTGTGTTATCGTTTTATGCCAAACCGCTCCGTAAATTTGACCGCTATGTTTATAGCGAAGCCCGTGATCACAACATCATCACCAACACCACACTTGAAGATTATTTTCAGTATGCCCCCATCATTATTACTTATGGTGTTAACCTGGTAGGCGTACATGGTAAAAATACCTTTATCGACCGTACACTTATTTACGCTATGTCACAAGGTATGCTGCAGATAGCAATGCGAACCCTCAAAAGAAGTACACATCGTTTACGTCCTAACGGTGCTGATCGTCTATCGTTTCCTTCGGGTCATACGGCTAACGCCTTTGCCGGAGCCGAATTTATGGCACAGGAGCTAAGTGGCAATTCTCCTTACTACGGCGTAGTAGGTTATGCCTTCGCTACTACTACGGGTATTTTTCGTATCTATCACCAGGATCATTGGCTGAGCGATGTGATAGCCGGCGCAGGGGTTGGTATTTTGGCTACTAAAGGAGCTTACCTTTTATACCCTTACATTCGTAATGCGCTGTTTAAGCCAAAAGAGAATGAAAAGAAAAGTGATGTGCCAACTGAGCTGCGCAAAAAGAAGAACAGAAGCGCTATGCTATTGCCGTCTTACAGCACAGGCACGCTTGGTTTACAATTTTCGATGGAGTTTTAATAAAGATTATCTGGACATATATAGGCAACTGCATTAACTTTTAATTTATCTACAGATTTTCTCCAGAATTTAAGTACACCTTTGAAACCGAGCACAGCTCATTAGCATTACTAAATAAAGTTTGGTAAGCAGGTTAGCAAGGGTGTGTTTGCGTTGTTTTTGTATTACCGTTTAGCTTAAACTCGCAGGCCGTTTTATAATTTATTACCCGGTTAAACCTCAAAATTGTTTTAATTGCTGTAATATTACAGCCAATTACTATTGCAGTTTTACTGGTTAAACCACACTTAATGAAGAATAAAACAAGCATCCTTGCTGTGCCTGCATTTTTAGGCCTCTTTTTGTTGAACACCTCTTTTTCTGAAGCCCAAAGCCGTACCGAGTATTTATTAGACAAAGGCTGGAAGTTTTCTAAAGGCGACGTGCAAAACGGTGCTACAACATCGCTCAATGATTCTAAATGGCAGCAGGTAACCATACCGCATGATTGGGCCATCACTGGTCCGTTTAGCGGAAATAACGATGCACAGACTGTTGCAATAGAGCAGAATGGCGAAACCCAGGCTACACTCAAATCGGGCCGGACGGGGGGTTTGCCTTTTATTGGTACCGGTTGGTACCGCCTCAAGCTTAAAGTGCCTGTGTTTAATAATAACAAAACTGCCGAACTGGTATTTGACGGTGCCATGAGCAATGCCAAGGTATTTGTAAACGGCAAAGAAGTTGGCATATGGCCATATGGCTATAATTCATTCCACTTTAATATCAGTAAATATTTAAATGCCGGTACCGAAAACACTTTGGCAGTACGCCTCGAAAACAAGCCCGAGTCATCTCGCTGGTATCCTGGTGCCGGTTTGTACCGTAATGTGCATTTGGTAGTTACCAACAAAGCCCATATCCCGGTTTGGGGTACTTATGTTACTACACCTGTGGTTGAGCAGGGCTTTGCTAAAGTTGCTATCAAAACTAGTGTAGATTTTTCGGGAACTGCCTATAAACCACTTAAACTGGTTACCGAAATACAAGACTCACAAGGCAAAAAGGTTGGAGAAGCCACCTCTACGCTTACCGAAACAGACCAGAACATGTTTAGCCAAGAAGCGGTTGTGAAAGCTCCGCATCTATGGTCGCCAGAAACGCCTGCATTGTACACTGCTGTTACTAAATTGTATGACAATGGGCAGGTGGTAGATGAATACCGGACTAAATTTGGTATCCGTACCATCAAATACGAATCGGCAAAAGGTTTCTCCTTAAACGGCGTTTACCGTAAATTTAAAGGGGTTTGTAATCACCATGACTTAGGCCCGTTAGGGGCCGCAGTTAACAAATCGGCATTACGCAGGCAATTAGCTATATTAAAAGATATGGGTTGCGATGCCATTCGTACCTCGCACAACATGCCGGCTCCTGAGCTGGTTGAGCTTTGCGATGAGATGGGTTTTATGATGATGGTAGAATCATTTGACGAATGGAAAAAACCTAAAGTTAAAAACGGTTACAGCCGCTTTTTTGATGAGTGGTCTGAGCGCGATATGGTAAACATGATTCATCGTGATCGGAACCATCCAAGCGTAGTGATGTGGAGTATCGGTAATGAGATACCTGATCAGGATACCAAAGGTGGCAATAAGATAGCGAAGTACCTGCAAGACATTTGCCATCGCGAAGACCCAACCCGCCCGGTAACTGCCGGATTGAACCACTATGAGGCCTCAATGAAAAATAACTTTGCCTCGATACTGGATATTCCGGGATTTAACTATAAGCCGGAACTTTACAATGATGCCTATAATCGTTTGCCGCAAGGATTTCTATTAGGTTCTGAAACCGCTTCGACCGTTAGTTCAAGAGGCGTATATAAATTCCCGGTTGAGTTTTATAAAGAAAAAAAGTACAACGATAATCAAAGTTCGTCTTACGACTTTGAAGCTTGCCCATGGTCGCAGGTGCCGGACGATGAGTTTGTAAAGCAGGACGAACTGCAGTATGTGATAGGGGAATTTGTATGGACCGGCTTTGATTATTTAGGTGAGCCAACGCCCTACGATGAAAAATGGCCATCACATAGTTCATATTTTGGTATTGTGGATCTGGCTGGTTTGCCAAAAGATCGTTTTTATCTGTATCGCAGCCGCTGGAATACCACCCAGCCAACCTTGCATGTTTTACCGCATTGGACCTGGCCTGGCCGCGAGGGTGAAGTAACACCTGTTTTTTGTTACACCAACTATCCATCAGCCGAGTTATTTGTAAACGGCAAAAGCATGGGTAAGCAAACCAAAAGCAATACCAACAACCAAACCCGTTACCGTTTGATGTGGAAGGATATAAAATATACGCCAGGCACCATTAAAATAGTTGCTTATGATGCACAAGGTAAAGCTGTGGCCGAGCAGCAGGTAAAAACTGCTGGCAAACCTCATCACATTGAACTGACAGCTGACCGCCAGACCATTGATGCCGATGGTAAAGATATTGCCTTTGTTACTGCCAAAGTATGCGATGCTGCCGGTAACCTATGCCCCGAGGCTACTAACCAGCTAACGTTTAAAGTTAACGGTGCCGGTAGCTTTAAGGCAGTAGCCAATGGAGATGCCACTAACCTGCAGCCATTCCAGAATCCTGAGATGAAAGCCTTTAGTGGTCAGTTAGTTGTTTTAGTACAATCTACCGAAAAAGGCGGTAATATTCAATTACAGGTAGCTTCTAAAGGATTAAAAGCTGGTGTGATTGCTATGAAAAGCAAATAAATTGGACAAAGCCATAATTGTTTCGTACCTCGAAATGATGGGGGACTGAAAACGAGGAAGGGCAATGCGGTGACCGCATTGCCCTTCCTCGTTTTTTGAAAAAGATGGTTAATTACATCTGCTCTAAAAAATTAGCAGCGCAAAAGCCTTCAATGCCGTTGTCGGTACGTATATAATACCAGTTGTTGTACATACGCTTAATCAATTGTACGGCAGACCCATGGGATGCTTTACCCACAATATCATATTCTGTACCCGGCCCTTTTCTGATGTTCAGGTTCGACTCTTTGGTGGCAATTTTCATTTTAATGTTTTGTGCCGTCAGGTCTTCCATTTCCAGCAGGTTAACTACATCCTTTACACCAGGCTGCGATTTTAAGGCCGCCACAGCTTTCTCTGCAGTTTGCATATTGGGTACGGTACCAATAATGGTTAGTATACCATTTTCATCCTGCACTTTTAAGTTTTCTACACTAACACCTGCGGTGCTAAGTGCAGCGTTATAATCGTTTTGTTGCTGTTGAGTTTCAACAGCTTTAGTTACTTCGTCAAATAAGCCCATAATAATATTAGTTTACGGCAATGCAGGTAACGGTATTGCCTTTATTGATTAATACAAGATTGTCTTTGTCCAACTTTTTAACGGCATACTGCTCATTGCTTTTGCCGGCAGTTGATGTGGTTGATAAGTTTTTGCCGTCTGAGTCAAGTACATAAGTACCTTGATCTGCGCCAATACCACCTGTGGTAGTGTACTTGCCGTCTTTGGTAAAAGTTAGTTTAGAGTTAGCGATGATGGCGTTTTTTACCGATTCGGGCAGTTTAGTTTCTGTTTCTACGCCGTTTACCTGCCAGGTTTTAACCAGTTCTTCCTGCGGTTTCTTGCCGCACGAAACCATTGCAGCGCTAAACAGCAGGCATACCATCAGTAGTTTCTTCGTGTTGTTCATAGGTCAAAAATTTTATACCTAACAGCCCTTGGCGGGCTTTGTTTCAAGGCTTTATCCCGAAGGATTAATGCGATTGTTGTAAAGTTCTGATTTAAGGTTGATAATTAACAGCCGCCCAAAAGTGAAAAAGGGCACTCCGATTATGGAGCACCCTTTAAATGCAATTTTAACAGCGGTTTACAATGAAGCCATATCAATTACAAAACGGTAATGTACATCGCCTGCCAGTGTACGCTCATAAGCGTCATTGATTTTATCAATGCTAATCACTTCCACGTCCGAGGTAATGTTTTTCTCTGCACAGTAGTCAAGCATTTCCTGTGTTTCTTTAATACCACCCACTAATGAACCAACGATACTGCGACGACCCAGAATCAGTGGGAATGCAGCTACCGGCGTCGGCTCTGGCGGAGCGCCTAATAACACCATCACACCATCGGTGTTTAACAGGTTTAGGTACTCGTTGTAATCGTGTGGGGCCGATACGGTATCGATAATAAAATCAAAACTATTAGCCAGGCTGGCCATAGTATCTTTATCGGTGGTTAATTTAAAATGATGTGCACCTAATTCAGTAGCATCTTTCTCTTTGCTTTTTGAGCGGCTCAGCATGGTTACTTCGGCACCCATTGATGATGCTAATTTAACCGCCATGTGGCCCAGGCCACCTAGGCCAACCACCGCAACTTTATCACCGGCTTTAACACCCCAATGGCGTAAAGGCGAGTAGGTGGTAATACCTGCGCAAAGCAATGGTGCCACTTTTTCGAGCGGTAATTTATCAGATACCGAAAGTACAAAATGCTGTGTAACCACGATATGGCTGGAGTAACCGCCAAGGGTGGTGTAAGTTTTGTCCTGGCTCAAAGAGTTATAGGTTTGGGTATGGCCATTTTCGCAATACTGCTCCAAGTTGTGCTCGCAGTTAGAGCAATGCATACACGAGTCTACAAAGCAACCCACGCCGACAGTATCACCCTCTTTAAAACGGGTAACGTTCTGGCCTACGCGGGTAACCTTACCTACAATTTCGTGGCCGGGTACCGCAGGATAAACTGTGCCACCCCATTCGTTACGGGCAGTATGGATATCGGAGTGGCAAACGCCGCAAAATAAAATTTTAATCTCAACATCGTCCGGCCCCGGTTCGCGGCGGTCTATGCTGATGGGAGCAAGCGGCTGGTCGGCAGCTGGTGCGCCATAGGCTTTTACTGATGTCATATAGTAATAGTTTAGTTTCTGCAAAAGTGAATAGCAGTTGTCGTATTTTTGTTTAGCAAAAGCAATATTAATAGTTAACACAGGTTGCATGAACGACGAAGAAAAGCTAAACCGGATTATTGAGGCGCGCATGAAACTAAAGGCTCGCTTTGAAGAAAAAATGAAAGCCACGCCTTCGGTAGCTGACGATGCACCTAAGGGTTCGGGTGCCATAAACCGGCACGGTATGCCATCGGTACCCATAGGGCAAACCACTACGAGCAAATGGCCGGTGTTGGATTTGGGCTATCAGCCCAATATCCCGCTCGAACGGTGGCGTTTAACCATTGATGGTGCGGTTGAAAACCCTGTACGCTTAACCTGGAAAGAGTTTTTGAACCTGCCGCAAACTAAAGATGTTTCTGATTTTCATTGCGTAACCACTTGGTCTAAACTAAACATGCACTGGAAAGGCGTGAGCCTTTTAGATTTAGCGGCCTTGGTGCATCCTAAAGAAAACGCAACCCACGTGCTTTGCTATGGTTACGATACTTATACTACCAACCTATCTTTAGAAGAAGCCCTGAAGCCTGATGTACTGTTAGTGCATACTTACGAAGGGCAGCCCTTGCCGGTAGAGCATGGCGGACCTGTGCGCATGATTACGCCACAGTTGTATGCCTGGAAAGGTGCAAAATGGATAAAACGTATTCAATTTTTAACCGAAGATAAACTAGGTTTTTGGGAAGACCGCGGTTACTCTAACACTGCTTACCCGTGGCGTAACGACCGTTATAGCGATTAATGCCTTTTTTATATCGTTGCTCATATTCACGTTGTAATATCGTTATCGTTTGAATGTCGTCTGATTTTAAAAGTCATAAGCCCGAATCATCCGGGAGATTGTACACCATTGCCTGCTCGTTTAACCAGTTAAACGAGGTGCTGATAGCACAGCATAGTGCCGAAGGAGCAGCTAATGTTCTGTACAAGCTAACGCCGGATAGTTTGCAGCTAAATGAGGCTACTTTTGTAATTACATCAACTTTGGGCACGGTAACGGTTGGCGTACAGCAGCTAAATCATCAAATGCAGCTAACCTGCACCTGCAAACAAGTAGAAAATAAGCTATGCAGCCACCGGGTACAGGCTTTGCACACCTTGATTTATCAGATTGAATACCGTCAGTTTTTTGACGACGGGCTGCGCCGGCAAAGACTGCTTAAGCTGGCAACCGATTACGGTTTAGAGCATGAAGCCGACCCCGACCAGTTTTTCGAGTTGTTGTATGCCGATGGTAAGGTAACGGCCCAGCCCAGGCAAACGGCGCTGCTGCCGGTAACCCGCATGAGCATGGCCGCTATCCGCGAATTGCTGTTACAACCAGACGCACCGAAGGTAGCCGATACCGAAGCTGAGTTAAGGCAGTGCCTGGTCATCCGGCAGCATAAATATTACAAGCAATTAGTTTTAGAGTTGTACGATGCGGCTTTTAGTAAAGAAGGGCGGGTTAAAAACCCGTTGCTGCCTTTAAACGCACTGGAGCTGGTTTGGGAAAGCGATGACGCACTGGAAATCAAGTTTTTTACGGCTGTGGCGCGTTTTCAAAATAACATGGATGGTAAGGTAACTGCCTCTGGGTTAAACAGCCTTAAAGCAGCCGTGGCCAACCCATTAAACATACCTTGCTACCTGCATCGGTCGGAGGTATCAGAAAAAGTGGTGTCTGCTGCTCTTAGTCCGGTTAAACTCGGCAAAATCGAAAACCGTATCTCGTTAAATGTAGGCAAGGAAGGCCAGTTTTACTCGGTTTCGGGTACGCTCAAAATTGACGATGAATATCACGAGCTTGCCGATTTGCAGCTGCGGTTTGGTTATTTCATTGAGGTGAATGATACACTTTACCTAGCTAAAGATATGCCGATGTTGGGTGCTATCCAGTTTTTTAGCCGCCGAGGTAAGCAGGTATTGGTGCATCAATCGCGCTTCGAACAATTCAGGGCGCAGGTACTTAGCGGGCTGGAGGAGCGCACTGCCGTAACCTACCATCATATACCTGAGGCCTCACCGCAGCAAATCACCGAAAGCGGTTTTTACAAAACCATTGAAAAAATAATTTACCTGTCTGATTTTGGCCGCCATGTAATGATTGTGCCGGTGATGCGTTATGGCGAAATTGAGATACCTATACGCACTCAAAAGCCCATACATGGCATTGATGCAAATGGCAATTATTTTACCGTGCGTAGGGATACTAGTGCTGAGCTGCAATTTACGGCCATGCTGCTCAAGCAACATCATTATTTTGAAGAGCAATTAACTGATGACCTGCAATATTTTTACCTGCACAAACGCCGATTTTTAGATGAGAATTGGTTTTTAAATGCGTTTGAAGAGTGGTTTGCCAATGATATTACCATTTTGGGATTTAACGAGCTTAGCGGCAACAACCTTAACCCGCACAAGGTGAAAATTGATGTGAAGGTGCTTAGCGGTATAAACTGGTTTAATACGGTTATTAACGCCCGCTTCGGTAAGCGTAAAGTCTCATTAAAGCATCTGCACAAAGCCATCCGCAATAAAACTAAGTTTGTGCAACTGGACGACGGCACTTTAGGCATTTTGCCTAAAGAGTGGATTGAGCAGTTTTCTAAATATTTTAATGCCGGCGAAATTATTAGTGATGATACGCTGCAAACCGCCAAAACAAATTACACCGCCATTACCGAGTGGTATGATGATGGTATGCTCGATGAAGAGGTAAAACACGAGCTCGAAACCTATCGCGAAAAATTAGCCGGCTTTGATTTTAACCAGATGGTAGCCATACCGCCGGGATTAAAAACAGAGTTGCGCCACTACCAGCACGAAGGCTTAAACTGGCTTAACTTTTTAGACGACCTTAACTTTGGCGGTTGCCTGGCAGATGATATGGGCCTGGGTAAAACCATACAAATTATAGCTTTCATATTATTGCAGCGCCAAAAAGTAAGCCATAATAAGAATTTACTTGTGGTTCCCACATCGCTCATTTTTAACTGGCAGGCCGAGTTGCTGCGTTTTGCGCCATCCATCAAGGTGCATACTATTTATGGCGCCGAGCGTATCAAGTCTGTAGATCATCTTGTGGATTATGAACTGGTGATAACCTCTTACGGTACGCTGCTGGCCGATATCAGCTACCTTAAAGAATACCACTTTAATTATGTGTTTTTAGACGAGTCGCAGAATATTAAAAACCCGGGGTCGCAACGGTATAAAGCGGTCAGGCTGTTGCAATCACGTAATAAGATAGCTATTACCGGAACGCCCATTGAGAATAATACGTTCGATTTGTTTAGCCAGTTATCATTTGCCTGTCCGGGCCTTTTAGGCAGCCGGCAATACTTTAAAGATATTTACTCACAACCGATTGATAAATTTAAGGTAGATAAACGCACTTACGAGCTGCAGCAAAAAATCCGTCCGTTCATCCTACGTCGTACCAAAGATGAAGTAGCGACCGAGCTCCCAGAAAAAACGGAAATGATTTTATACTGCGCCATGCAGGATGAGCAGCGCAAGGTATATGATGCCTACGAAAAAGAGTTCCGGGAGTTTATATCGGCTACTACGCAGGAGGAGTTGCCCAAAAAGTCGATGCATGTGCTTAAAGGGCTTACCCGTTTACGGCAGATATGCGATTCGCCACTGCTGATTAAGGGAGAAAAGCTGCCGGGCAAGGTATCAGCAAAAATTGACACTTTAATGGAGCAGATCAATAGCAAATCGCACCAGCATAAAATCCTGGTGTTTTCGCAGTTTGTAGGGATGCTTGATTTGATTGGTGAGGAAATGAGGAAACAAGATATCCGTTACACCATGCTAACCGGCAGCACTCGTAATCGCGAAGCCGTAGTAACCGATTTTCAGGAAAACGACGAAGTTAGGGTATTTTTAGTGAGCCTCAAAGCAGGCGGCTCCGGACTAAATTTGACTGCTGCCGATTATGTATACCTGATGGAACCCTGGTGGAACCCGGCTATCGAAAACCAGGCTATCGACCGCATTTACCGCATCGGTCAGAAAAAGAATGTGGTGGCCGTACGCCTGATTTGCCCTGACACGGTTGAAGAGAAGATGATGATTTTGCAACAGAGTAAAAAAGAGCTTACCAATATCCTTATTAGTACGGGTAATCCGGTTAGTAAACTTTCACAAAGCGATTTGTTGAGTTTGTTAAAGCCTTTGTAGCAGCGTAACTAATTTGTTGCCGGAATTCCAAGGTTTCCATTTTTAGTTTTTGCAGCTACTAAGCGTCTTTATCTATTATTCATAAGTATCTGATAAATAATAGATAAAGATGCTTATGTTTACTCACCGGCCGAAATTTTGCCCGTAAACTTTGATGATGCAATTATGCATTAATTGCAATTAAATTGCTGTAAGCGCCGTTACTCTAATATATACTTGTGGTTTTCATAGCCATAAGTTTTAATTT
Organism: Mucilaginibacter sp. CSA2-8R; assembly: GCF_038806765.1. NCBI lineage: Bacteria > Pseudomonadati > Bacteroidota > Sphingobacteriia > Sphingobacteriales > Sphingobacteriaceae > Mucilaginibacter > Mucilaginibacter sp. CSA2-8R. The sequence continues at coordinate 1,920,486 of NZ_CP152389.1, forward strand.
TACGCAAACTATATCCCTATGCAATTATCAACAAAAGCTGTTCTGCTGGCCGGTTTATGTACTGCTTTAACTGTGTCATCATGCAAAACTAAAAAAGCCGTAGTTAAGCCTGCCGAGCCGGCAGTGGCAGCACCGGCTACTCCTCCGCCACCGCCGCCGGCACCGGCAGAAACGCCTAAAGAAGAACCAGCTCCGCCTCCAGCAAAGCCAAACTTTAACTTTAGCAATATCCAGTTCGAGTTTAACTCGGGCGTGTTAAAAACAAGCTCTTACGGTACGCTCGACAAAATTGCAGCCGAGATGAAAAAAGACCCGAACGCCAAATTCATGATCAACGGGCACTCCTCAGCCGAGGGCAGTGCTGCCCATAACCAGTCGTTATCTGAAGACCGAGCAAATGCGGTGAAAGGATATTTAACCAACGCAGGTATTAATGGCGGTAACCTTGAGGTGAAAGGCTGGGGCGAAAGCAAACCCTTAACCAATAATACATCCGAAGAAGGCCGTAGCCTTAACCGGAGGGTAGAAATCAAAGTGATGTAATTACAACATACTGAAATATTAAAACGGCTCTGCTTTAATTAAGGCAGGGCCGTTTTTATTTTGTAAAGCTTGTTTTAGATAAGGGACATCAAGAAAAAACATATCTAAAATCATTTCTTAATGTACGTTAAGAGTAAACGGTTCTGTTGTGCCGACATTTGAATCATCAAATAACAAAACAATGAAAGTAGTTGCCCACATCATCGCTTTAAGTTTCCCGGATAGTAGTCCGATGCAGATATCGGCTGCTTTTATGCATGAGCATAAAGTACCTGCAAACTAACTGGGATAAAGTTAAGCAACAAACCCAAGCTTACTAAGTAATCACAAAACCATCATCATAAATTCAAAAATTTAACACCATGGAAAATTCAATCAATGGCATTCATCATATCACCGCTATTGCCGGTAATGCCCAACGTAATTATAATTTCTACGCTAAAATATTAGGCTTACGCCTGGTTAAAAAAACAGTAAACTTTGACGACCCTGAAACCTACCACTTGTACTACGGTGATGAGCAGGGTACGCCCGGAAGCATCTTAACTTTCTTCCCTTGGGAAAACATCATGGCCGGTCGCAGGGGCAGCCGTCAGGCTACCGAAATTGGTTATTCTGTGCCCGAAAATAGTTTTGACTTTTGGCTTAAACGCTTTGAACAGCACAACGTAACCTATAATAAAGTAGCCGAAAAATTTGGCGAGCCTTATTTAACCTTTTTAGACCCCGACGGTTTAAAACTGGAACTGATTGCCTCTAAAACTGCAGACAATCGTTTACCATGGGAGACCGGGGAAGTGAAAGCCGAAAACGCGACCAAAGGCTTCCATAGCGTAACTATTACCACCAACAAAATGCAGCCTACTGCCGATATTTTAACCGGTGTATTTGGTTACCGTTTACTGGAGCAGCATGTTAATCGTTACCGTTTTGTAACTGATGCGGTAGATAATGCCAACATTGTTGATCTGGTTGAGGTACCCGGCGAACATGCCGGGCATGTAGCCGGTGGCTCGGTACACCATGTGGCTTTCAGGGTTAAAAATGAGGAGATATTAATGCAATACCGTAAAAAAATTGAAGCTTTAGGTCTGCACATTACTGATAAGATTGACCGTAACTATTTCTACTCACTATACTTCCGTGAACCGGGTGGTGTATTATTCGAATTGGCAACCGATAACCCGGGCTTTAGTGTAGACGAGCCGGTGAACGAATTGGGTACTCATTTAAAACTGCCCGCTCAATACGAGCAGTTCCGCAGCGCCCTCGAAACTACTTTACCAAAATTGGTTTAATTATGTATACACACAGCATTCAATATAAAACAGCCGGCACTCCGGCGGCACAAGCCAAAGGGGCGCTGGTAATGCTGCACGGCCGCGGCGGTACGGCAGTCAACATAATTAGCCTAGCCCAAGAGCTGGATGCAGAGGGTTTGGCTATTTACGCTCCCGAAGCTACTAATAACAGCTGGTACCCATATAGCTTTATGGCGCCCGAAGATGAGAATCAACCGGCGTTAAGTTCGGCACTGGACGTGATTGACCAACTGGTTAATAAAATTAAGGCGGACGGAATACCGGCTGATCGCATTTACTTTATGGGGTTTTCGCAGGGAGCTTGTTTAACGCTTGAATACATTGCACGTAATGCGCAGGCCTATGGAGGCGCTATTGCCTTTACCGGCGGACTGATCGGCGAAGAGTTATTGCCTGAACGTTATCAGGGAAATTTTGAGAATACCCCGGTGTTAATTACCACCGGCAACCCTGATCCGCATGTGCCGCTGCACCGGGTAGAAGAAAGTGTAGCCTTACTCCAGAAGTTGGGTGCGCAGGTTACGCTCAAAGTTTATCCGGGCCGACTACACACCATTACCATGCCCGAGATTGAATTGGCTAACGAATTGCTCTCGGGTAAGTCTGCTTAACGGTGTATAAATTAATGTAAGTTAAAGCCTAATATCATGAACTTCGACAGCATTCCTTTAGTTAACCATGAGTCCTTAAATCACTTTGAGCTAACCGTTAAGGGGCAACTGGCGTTTATAGATTATAAACTCAAAGACAATAAAATATACCTCATTCATACCGAGGTGCCCGAAACATTGAGGGGCACGGGTAGTGCCGAGGCTATAGTGAGCAAGGCTCTTCATTTCATTGAGGATCATCAACTAAAACTGGTGCCGCTATGTTCTTATGTACAGGTTTATTTAAAGCGCCATCCGGAATGGAACAGGTTATTAGCTTAATAATAATAATATAGCTATGCAAACTTTCAAAGTAACGCGTGTTTATACCAGCCCCGGCGGGCACAGCTATTTCGATGCGCTCGAATACCCTTTAACTGATGCCGGGCCGATCGGGTCATTGTCAGATAAGGTGGCGGTGAGCCAGGTAATATTTAGAAAGGTGCCGCCCGGGTATGACGATTGGCACAACGCCCCGCAAAAGCAGTTTGTTGTATTGCTGAATGGTGGTGTTGAAATTGAAACTTCGCTGGGCGAAAAGCGAAGTTTTGAACAGGGCGAAATATTGTTGATGGAAGACACCACAGGTAAAGGACATCGCAGCCGCAACCTGCTACCACAAGAACGGACATCGCTTTTTATCATATTTTAAATTTACCAGTAAACAAAGTTCGGTGCAGTGCGCCGGGCTTCGTTTGTTTTGGCATATATGCACCACGCAACAACAGCTCTTAGTTCAATTGTATGGGTAATTTGTATATTTAGGCACTTTAAGTTTTCTAAGTATGGAGCAAGTTACGGTAAGCTGGTTACAAACAATCGAGGCGTTGCAGGGAGTACCAGATGAGCAACTGCAATGGCTGATAGATCATAGCGTATTACAGAACTTAAACGACGGCGACTATATCTTTAAACGCGATGAGCCGCTGAGTGGTACCTTCTTTATTTTTTTAGGTAAGCTGCGCATTTATCGGCTGCAAAATGGTGTGCGCACCGAACTCGTTACCCTTCATGAGCGCGAAATTACCGGCTTTTTACCTTACTCAAGAGGCAAAATAGCTTTTGGTGATGGGGTGGCTGTGGGGAAAACCTTAATCATGACGCTTCCGGTTGATCAATGTCCTGAACTCATTAAAACTTATTATGAGCTTACCCAGGCATTGGTAAGCATCATGAGTAACCGGGTACGCGACTCAACTGCTATGATGCAGCAGAACGAAAAAATGATGGCCTTAGGTAAGCTTTCGGCCGGCTTGGCACACGAGCTAAACAATCCGGCATCATCTATTGTACGTAATGCAGCCTCATTAAAAAAACATTTGCAATCGCAACCCGACTTGTTTGCCAAACTGGTAGCTGTACATATGGATGCTGACCGTATTGGTATGGTGAAGGCGGAAATTACTCGTATTTTAGACCGTGATAATACTATCCGTTTAAGCCTGCGCGAGCGCAGTCAACTGGAAAGTGACATGGCCGAATGGCTGGACGACTACCAGATCGCCAACCCCGATGAGATTGCTGAAAACCTGGTAAGTTATGGATTTAGTATAGACGACTTAGGCAGTATTTGCCGCCATATGACTGCTGAAGCTGCAACGCCAGTATTTGAGTGGATACATGATACCTTGCTGTCGGCTAAAATGGTTGCAGATATTCATGATGCTTCGCAACGTATCGCTTCCTTAATTACTTCAATAAAAACCTTTACCCACATGGATAGGGGACAAGACAAGCAATTTACCCCCGTCGAGACCGGCTTGCGCAATACGCTTACTATGTTGGGGCATAAATTAAAGGAGAGCAAGATAAAAGTAGTGGAGCAGTATGATGCCGCATTGCCGCCCGTTAACATGTTGGTAGGAGAGCTTAACCAGGTTTGGACTAACCTGATTGATAATGCCATTGATGCTATGGAAGTAAACAGCGGCGGCACCCTAACTATAAAAACCCGAAAAGACCGCGACTATGCTGAGGTCATTATCGCGGATGATGGTCCGGGCATCCCCGACGAAATCCAAAACCGCATCTTCGATCCATTTTTTACTACCAAATCAATGGGCAAAGGTACGGGTATGGGGCTTGAGGTTGTACAGCGTATTATTAAGCAGCAGCACCACGGCTCCATTAAAGTGAACAGCCAACCGGGGCACACCGAATTTGTTATTTGTATACCTATTAACAATCGCTAAGTCAATCCTTAAATAAAAAAGATGTTATGAGTCGCCCTATAATAATTGCTATTGATGACGATGTACAGGTATTGCGAGCCATTACCCGCGATTTGCGGCAGCAATACGGTAAAGAATATAAGATTATAAACACCGAGTCGGCCAACGAAGCGTTGGAAACGTTGGTGGAAATGAAAAACGCAGGCGACGTGGTGGCCTTGTTCATCAGCGATCAGCGCATGCCCGAAATGCCCGGCGTAGATTTTTTACAAAAAGCCATGCAGATATATCCTAACGCTAAGCGGGTATTATTAACTGCATATTCAGATACTGACGCCGCCATCAAGGCCATTAATGATGTGCAGCTGGACTATTACTTAATGAAGCCTTGGGATCCGCCCGAGGATAAGCTATACCCGGTGATTAATGATTTGCTGGACGACTGGCATGTGGATTATACACCGGAATTTAAGGGTATTAAGTTAATGGGTTATCAATTTTCGCCGCAATCGCACGTAGTTAAAGATTACCTGAGCAGTAACCTCATCCCATACCAATGGCTGGATGTAGAGCGTAACGAAGAGGCAAAAAAACTATTTGCCGTTAATAAATTAACTAACGATAACTTGCCGGTAATAATTTATGAAGATGGTACCTGCCAGCAACGACCAACGATTAACCAGATTGCCGAAAAATTGGGTATTAGCCCACAGCTAACTAACCAGATTTACGACGTGGTGATTATTGGTGCAGGCCCTGCCGGATTAGCTGCATCAGTTTACGGTGCGTCCGAAGGTTTACGTACCCTATTGATTGAGCGTAAAGCGCCGGGCGGTCAGGCTGGGTCAAGCTCTCGTATAGAAAACTATTTAGGTTTTCCGGCTGGTTTGAGTGGCGCCGACTTAACACATCGCGCTATTAGTCAAGCCAGGCGTTTAGGTGCGGAGTTTTTATCGCCCCGAACGGTACACGACATTCAGGAGCGCGAAGGGTATAAGTATATTATTTTAGATGATGGATCTGAAATCATCAGCCGTTCAATCGTCATCACTACCGGGGTAGATTACCGGAAATTGGAAGTGCCCGGAATAGACCAGTTTACCGGTGCCGGTATATATTATGGTGCCGCCATGACGGAGGCCGCGGCATGTAAAGACAAGCCTGTATATATCATTGGCGGAGGCAACTCGGCCGGACAGGCGGCTATGTATCTGTCTAAATTTGCTAAACAGGTAAACATTGTTATCCGTCGTGAGAGTTTGGAAGCAACTATGTCGGCTTATTTAATTGAGCAGATTGCCAACACGCCAAATATCACCATATTACCTTACACAGAGGTGATTGAAGCTAAAGGCCATAATTGCCTGGAAGAACTGACACTCGTCAATGTAAACACCCGCGAAACGGTTACTGAAAAGGCAACCGCGCTTTACATCTTTATCGGCGCCAAGCCTTATACCGATTGGGTACAGATGGGCATCATCAAAAACAAAGGGAATTTTATAGAAACCGGCCGTGATTTGAACGGACGCGAAGGCTTTGCCAAAAACTGGAAATTAAAACGTGACCCTTATCTGCTCGAAACCAGTTGCCCCGGCATATTTGCCGCCGGTGATGTACGGGCCGGAGCCATGAACCGGGTTGCCTCTGCCGTAGGCGAAGGTTCCATGGCTATTAGCTTTGTTCACAAATACCTGGCGGATGTTTAGAGTTAAGCCAGTGTGTTAAAATATTCTTCCAGCCATTTGCTCAGCAAATGGCTTTTTTGTTGCCACAAAACCTACAATCCCGAAAAGTAATCATACCCCAGTTCGGCCCAGTAATCGGGTGGGCGCTCGTTACTGAAAAATATATTGCCAATCCGCTTTAAGTTCTTGATGCCGTATTTGGTAGGGATGATGAGCCGCAAAGGCGCACCATGCTCAGGTGGTAACGGCTGCCCGCTAACTTCGTAACAAAGCAGCGTTTGCGGGTGCATAGCGCTCGGCATATCAATACCAACATAGTATTTTTTGTCGGGAGTGTTCATCCCCACGTACGCCATGGTTGATTGTTCAGTCAGATTATAATGTTTTACAAAATCACTGAATTTGACGCCCCCCCAATGGCTAATCTGGCTCCAGCCTTCCACGCATTTAAATTCAAATGCAAACTCAGTTTTGGGTAGTTTCTTGAATTCGTCCAGGGTGATTTTAAAGCTTTCGGAGGTGTTTTTATAAACGGTTAATGCCCAGTCCTCAACGGCGTTTCCCTTAATACCAATGTCGCCGTTTACCCGGGGCTTTTTAGCCGCCATGATTTTGGGATATGTCTTAGATAAATGATCCGGGCTTACAGCACTTTCGGCTAATTCGCCGTTGATGTCTAAAAACTTTCTTAAAGGGGCACGGGCGCCTGCGGTAGCATCGGCGGCTGTTTCTTTAGGGGCGTGATACAACTTATCCCAACTCCAATAAGCAAAAGCACCGCCGGCCAGCAGCGTTAAAGATGATATAAAAGTGCGCCGATTTGCTTTACGTGCATCAAACAATTCTACCTCTTTGGGCTGTTGTTGGTCTGTGTTTTCAGGCATTTCCATCGTCGTTGTCTCTTTTAGCTATAATTTTTGCCGTTGATGCATCAGTTACCTCAAAGCCCCGCACCATGCTGATAAAGTTTTGCCACCCGGCTAAAATTACCTGCACAATATGAATCACAAAAAACAGGCAGTATAAAATGGTTAATGTAAAATGAATAAGCCGTGCCGTTTTATAACCGCCGCACAACCATACCAGCCAGTATAACTGAGCAGGTTTGTAAATAGCCAGCCCGGTAAGTAACGAACCTGCACCCATAACGATTACAGCAGTATAAGCTATTCGTTGGGCCGCATTGTATTTGTTTTGCGGTGGTGCAGTTTTGCGTAAATGCAAATCGTGTAACAATACCAGCCAGGCTTCGCGCCATGACGATCTTTTAGGCAACAAGTATCGCCATTCGCCCGAGATGGCTGTATACAAAACGTACAGCAACCCATTGATGGCGAAGAGCCACATAAATACAAAGTGAAAGGCCATACCCTCGGCCAGCCTTCGTTTAATATGATACTTCTGATAAAACCACTCGGGGAAAAACTTAAATAAAGTATGCCCAAATAATTTAATAGCATAAGGGTCGTAAGCCCAGTAAATCAGCAGCCCACTCCATATCATGATCGCCAGCAACGGAAAGTTAATCCAATGAAACCACCGTATGGCTGCCGGATGCTTATTTACAATGTACTTCATGTAATGCTGTTATAACGGTATAAATGTTGCAAATTTTTTGAATATTATGCCTGTTACATTTAACACAATTTTGTTTACAAATTACTATAGTATAATAGTAAAAATTAAAAGCCCCGATGCTGGTTTTGTCCAACGCCGGGGCTTTTAATTTAAATGCAATGGTGTTAATCTATATCCAGCTTGCCTTCAATAGAATCATCCAGAGTTTTACCTAAAACTGCACCGGCGGCTTGCTTAACAAAAGCTATGGCGTTGCCATGTTTATTATCCCAGTAATAACCTTCGCTTGGTTCTACCTTAATTACGGTGATGCGCGGATCGTCTTCGCCTCCGGTAAACCAGGTTTTTAATATCGGTTGCCAAAGCTCTTTAATTTTTTCTTTGTCTTTACTTATCTCGGCAATGCCGTAGATGTTTAAAAAGTCAGAATGTGCCGAACCTTGAAACAGCAGGTGTACAAATGGGTCATGCGAAATCTCTTCGTTTTTATGGCTGTCGTCTGAGCTTAAAAACCAAAAGTTACCGTCATCGTCTATCTTTTGCGCAGACATAGGGCGGGTTGAAAAAGGTACACCAGTTTTGATGTTAGAACAAAAAAAACAGGTTTCAGCTTTTTCAGCTAATTCTTTAATTTTCTGTTTGGCTTCTTCGCCCTGCAGGTTTTTTAAGTTATCTTCAGGTTGTTGCTGATTAATGCTATCCATAATTATAAATATTTTATATCGGTAAATGCATATCAATAACCAGCCGGTAACGCTTTTGTGTGCAACAAATTTGATTTATAAACCGGCAGTTTGAGCCTGAGATTTTGTTAGTAGCCAACAAGCTGCTTTACTACTCAATCTGCCAGTCGATAGGTGTCTTGTTCTGCGAACTGAGCAGTGCGTTGGTTTTGCTAAAATGCTTGCATCCAAAAAAGCCATTATCGGCTGAGTAAGGTGAGGGATGAGCTGCTTTTAGTATATAATGTTTTTGATCATCAATCAGCTCTGATTTAGCCTGCGCAAACTTGCCCCATAACAAAAATACCACGCCCTCTTTTTCTTCAGATATTTTGCGGATAACCGTATCCGTAAAAATCTCCCAGCCCTTTTTTTGATGCGAGCCTGGTTTGCCCGCCTGCACGGTAAGCGTAGCGTTTAATAACAGCACGCCTTGGTCTGCCCATTTGGTGAGGTCGCCGTGGTTGGGTATAGTAAAACCCGAAACATCTGTTTGCAGTTCTTTATATATATTTTTTAACGATGGCGGCACGGTGATACCCTTTTGTACGGCAAACGAAAGACCGAATGCCTGGTTAGCGCCATGATATGGGTCCTGGCCTAGTATTACTGCTTTCAGGTTATCAAATGGCGTATGGTTAAAAGCGTAAAAAATATCGCTGCCTTTTGGATATACCTTATGGCCCGCATCTTTTTCTTCTTTTAAAAATTGTTTAAGCTTAATCATGTAGTCTTTTTCAAACTCATCATGAAGTATTTTGAGCCAGGAGGCTTCTATCTCAACAGCCATATAATTTTTTGTTCGGTTAATTGCTTAAGCGTATAAATAAACGGATATTTGCACTTTATTACAAAAGTACAAACGATGTCAAATATTGTTCGGTTAGTAATTGCCTGTGTAGTAATGGGTGCGGGCGTTGCCTTATGTGGGTTTGGTTTTTGGGGATGGGGTATACTGGTGTTTCTAATAGGCGGTTTAATACTGGCTACATACTTCTTTAACGAGAATATGCTGATTGCACAATTTTACCTGCGTAAAGAAAACTCCGATGAAGCCGAAAAATGGTTATTAAAAATAACCGACTACGAAAAACAGTTATTTAAGGGTCAGCACGGATATTACAACTTATTACTGGGTTTGATAGAGTCGCGCAAAGCGCCTTTAAAGTCAGAAAAGTATTTTAAAAAGGCTATTACTTTGGGCATGACCATGTCGCACAACACGGCCCTGGCCAAGTTAAGCTTAGCAGGTATAGCCATGGCTAAGCGTAACAAACGCGAAGCTCAGCAGTATTTAACTGAGGCCGCTAAAGACGATAAGAATAAGTTACTGGCTGATCAGATTAAGATGATGAAAGGCCAGATGGCTCAAATGGATAAGCAGCAGGTACAACGTGGCGGTTACCGTAACTTCTAAACCAGCAGGAAAAGAAATAAATTAAATAAAGGCTTGAATAGAAATATTCAGGCCTTTATTTTTCGTCAATGCTGCTAAAATATTCAGGTTCGGTACTGCCAACATAACCGACATCTCTAAAACGATCTGTCACAGCTACTTCATCATCAGACGGATTGCAAAACTCAACCATTTTGAGCAAAGAACGGACGAAAGACACGTTAAACTTTTTACGGTCAAGCTTTATTAAAAATTCGCGGTCTGTTATTTCCAATGTAGAATTCATAGTTCTATGGTATTTTTATAAAAGTAAATTAGAGATATAAACTTATAATTAGGCTTTCTTTAAATTTTGGTTAACAACTAAAGGATGCTATAAGTAAAATGGGGCGAAAGCAAACAGTATATCATGCTTGTCTAATTGCATTTATTAAAAAGGGTACTGTACGATGATTGTAGTTAAACGGTAATTTAACCCCGTAATTTATTTGTCAGATTGTCATGGGCAACTTGTGGCAAGCTATTTGATTATTCTATATTTGTTAAAACATAAACATTTAAATCATGGCTGTAGAAATTACTGACGCTAACTTTGAAGAATTAGTGTTAAAATCAGATAAACCAGTATTAGTTGATTTTTGGGCAGAATGGTGTGGCCCATGTCGTATGGTAGGTCCGGTGGTTGAAGAAATCGCTAAAGAATATGATGGCCAGGCTATTGTTGGAAAAGTAAACGTTGATAACAATCCCGGCGTATCTATGAAGTTCGGTATCCGTAACATTCCTGCACTTTTATTCTTCAAAGACGGTCAGATTGTAGATAAACAAATTGGTGCAGTGCCAAAGTCAGTGTTAACCGAAAAGTTAGTTAAACAACTGGCCTAAGGCTTGCCAATAAAAATGGTAAAAGAGCGTTATCGGTTTCGGTAGCGCTTTTTTTATTTTACATTAGCACCCAATGGCCCAGTTAAACACTAATCAGGACATACGCCAGCTGGCTAACCTCGAGTTGCTGGCCCGGCAGGTGGTTGAAGGTTTTATTACCGGGTTGCATCAAAGTCCCTTCCATGGCTTTTCTGTAGAGTTTGCTGAGCACCGTTTATATAACAACGGCGAATCGGTTAAAAACATTGACTGGAAGCTCTTCGCCAAAACAGACAAGTTGTTTGTTAAACAGTTTGAAGAAGAAACCAATCTGCGATGTTATCTTTTGCTTGACACTTCATCCTCCATGAACTATCCGCAAAAGGGGATGAGTAAGCTGCAGTTTTCGGTATATGCCATAGCGTCACTGATGTATTTATTCAAAAAACAACGTGATGCATTTGGCTTAGGGCTATTTTCAGAAGCAATTGATTGGCTTAGTGCCGCCCGCTCCACCTCAACGCATCTGTTTTATTTGTTTGCTGAGCTGGATAAGGCCTATCATCAGCCTAAAAGTAATGCACATACTAATTTGAGCAACGTCATCCACCATATTGCTGAAGAGGTGCATCAGCGCTCGATGATCATCATTTTTAGTGATATGCTGGAAAATAGTATGAACGCCGAAAAAACACAAGCGTTGTTTGCCGCTCTGCAGCACTTACGTTATAACAAGCACGAGGTTATTATTTTTAATGTGAACGACCGGCAGCACGAGGTTGACTTTAGTTTTGACAACCGCCCGCACCACTTTATTGATATGGAAAGTGGCGAAGAAGTAAAGGTACATCCGGGCCGGGTACGCGAAAGCTACCAGTCGGCACTGCAGCAATACCGCCACGAGTTAGAATTGAAATGTGCACAATATCAGGTAGAGTTGGTGGATGCCAGTCTGCATGATGGTTATAACAATCTGCTCAGAGCTTATTTAGTGAAACGCAACAAGGTAATTTAATTTGTGTCGATTATACAATTTGCCTTACTAATAATTATACAATGGCAAAATAGTTGCCAATTAACCACGAATATCAAAAATATAAAACTATAGGCCCGTATAATTTGTGTACAATAGGATTCATTAGATTTATCAGTTGACATCAATTTTTATACAGCATACTGATAAATTTAGCTGATACTAAATATAACTATTAATTCCCGTATGAGACTTTCTATCGAGCGTAAAGCTGTAAAAGTAAATCCTGATTCAAAGCGCGTTATTGCCCGATTTTTCTTTAATGGTAACGAGCGGTCAAAAGAAGTGATACAGCGCGTAATGGCTGTTGATGAAGATAAAGTATTCGGCCTTATTTCGCCATTACTACAGGAGTACTCTTCCAGGCATCGAAACATAACCCGCGTACTTAATCGCCACTGTGCTAAGTTGAAAGACTTATTTGACGAGTTGGGTATCGATTTTGATGCGCTCTCTGTTTATCGTAAGTTACTGATCGGCTCTTACTTTACACATGAGTACTCTATCGAGTCTGCCGCGTTTTTTAACCCATCAATAATAGATGACCCTGATCAAAGCGATTTGGAAGAGGGCGAACGCCGCGTGATTATGAGCTTCAGAGCAGTAGGTGAGGGGCACATTTCGTCTATCACTTTCCGCCGTGCTTTATTTGATAAATACAACAACATTACTGTACTACCGGCCGGTAACTACATTGACGAGGCCGAAATTGTACGTAATGCGGTTTATAATAAAAAGCTGTTTTTTGAGAAAGCAGTTACTACCCAGATTAATATCGATGTATTAAGAGAACTGGAAGAAAAGCTTGACCATCATTTTGAATATTCGAACCTGCGTCGACTGATTCTGGACTCCCAAAAGCTGCACGAAGATGGTTTGACTAAACTGGAATACGACAAAGTGCTTTGGCTGGCCGATTCTTATTACGAAATTGTATTCTCTCTGGATACTGATATATCCGATCGTGTCATTTTCCCGATTTCTGAGTACGAGCGTAAAGGCATCGAGGATGCCCGTTTTGTTAAGTTTATTAACGAAGACGGCAGCTGGTCATATTACGCAACTTATACAGCTTATGATGGTGCCTTAATTATGCCTAAGCTGTTGCAGACCAATGATTTTATTAACTTCCGTATTATGCCGCTGTACGGTGCTGGTTCGCAAAATAAAAACCTGGCACTGTTCCCGCGTAAAATCAATGGTAAGTATGTAATGATGTCGCGTATTGATGGCTGCAATAACTACATCATGTATTCAGACAAGATTAACATCTGGGAAGATCCCCAACTGTTACAAAAACCAAAATTTAGCTGGGAATTCATCCAGATTGGTAACTGTGGTTCGCCTATAGAAACCGAGGACGGCTGGTTGGTGATAACCCATGGTGTGGGGCCAATGCGTAAATATGTGCTGGGTGCCAGCTTACTTAAATTGGACGATCCGGGCGTTGAGATTGGCCGCTTAAAAGAGCCGTTGCTTATTCCGAACAGCGACGAGCGCGAGGGCTATGTACCAAACGTAATTTACTCTTGCGGTTCGATAGTGCATAACGACAAACTGATTATCCCTTATGGTTTATCAGATTACTCTTCTTCATTTGCTGAGGTTAATTTGAAAACCTTGCTCAATCAACTGAAAGAGGATGGCATTTAAGCTATTAAAGGTATAAAAGCAGAAAGGGCTTGCCAGTTTGGCAAGCCCTTTCTGCTTTTAATGATTATCTTATTTAGTTACGTAAGAATTTGCTGATAAAGGCGATAGTAATCGTCTACCATTTTCTCGCTGGAGAAATTCGCTTTAGCCCAATCATGGCAGTTTTGACGATTAATATGGTTGAGGCTTGATACAGCGTCAGCAGCCTCATCAATAGTATTTACCAAAAAGCCTGTTTCTTGATCCTTAATCAATTCAGGCATCGATCCTCTATTAAAAGCGATTACCGGTGTTCCGCACAGCATAGCTTCGGCTACACTCATGCCAAAAGGCTCATTAAAATTAATAGGATGGAGCAATGCAGCGGCCTTGCCTAACAATTCCTGCCTTTTTTCCGGTCCTGCATGGCCTACATATACAATTTGCTCGTTGTCAATAAACGGTTCTACCTTTTCTCGATAGTAGTTAGCATCCTGAATAATGCCTGCAATCAATAACTTACGGTTGGTTTGCTTCGCAATTTGGATAGCCTCAGCTGCCCCCTTATCATGATGAATACGGCCAAAGTAAATTAGGTAATCATCCGGCTGAGCATTAAAAGCGAATTCATTAACATTTAATCCGTTATATACGGTAGCCAAATAATCTAAGTCGGTACTGCGATCGGCATTACTGATTGACACATAATGCGATGTTGCGTTATACTTTTTATACACCGGGATTATCCGCGGCGACGAAAAACCGTGTATCGTAGTAATTACCGGCGTTTTAATCAATCCCGAATACGTAAGCGGTAAAAAGTCAAAATTATTATGAATCAAATCAAACTGGTCAGCCTTTTCCATCAGGTTACTGATGTGCAGGCATTCTAACACTTTGGCATCCTGCGTCCGGTCTTCTTCATAGCCGGTAGCACAAACTGATTCCAGTTTGCCCTGCGTCAAAGAATCGCCGGTGGCAAACAAGGTGACTTCCGCCCCCTTATTTACCATTCCTTCAGCAATATTTGATGCTACCTGTTCCCATGGCCCATAGTGCCTGGGCGGTGTGCGCCAGGCAACGGGCGAAAGTACGGCAACCCTCATTAACAAATCTCTACTTTCTGTCCAACTTTGTTATACTCGTACTCCAACTCAAATGCTTTCAACACAGTTAAATGCGAAATCATGTAAGCTAATGTACTTTCTGCACCCTGATTACGGTTAATACCAGTAGGCATCAAACCATCGCAGCATCCTTTAGTTTCATGGTCGTATAACGGCGCACGCAGTGTGTTTTCACCCAAAAACCATTTGTAGCTCAAGAACAACTTCTCGATATATTCCGGTTGACGCAGGGTTTCATACGCCTGGAAGTGCATTAGCACCATGGCCATAGTCTCGATAGCCTGTTGATCAAAAGTTGGGAAGGTACCACCACGGTAATACCAGCCGTCATTTCCAATCGGACTTAAGTAACCGTTAGAAAGCGTTAGTTTATCTAAAAATGCCATTGACTCTAAGGCAATCTCTTTAACTCTTTCGTTGCTTGTTATCTCATATGAGTGTAACAGTGCTAACGGTAAGATGGCATTATCGTAAGTCATCACTTCCTCAAACCAATGCCAGTCGGCAGATGACGTTTTATCGTAGGCATCGATTAATGGCTGAGTCATTCGCACCAGCTCGTTAACCATACCTTCGTCTGTAGGGATAGCTTTCAGGTACAGAGAAATACCGATAACGGTATTAGCCATTCCTCTGATGTGTGTTAACGTTTTAAAGTGCGGGAACGAGCGGTGGAACAGCTCCATGGCAAACTCGCGGTAAGAGTTATGTGCTGCGCAACCAATTAAGTATCCAAGTGCCCAAATAGTGCGGCCAAATGAATCCTCAGAACCTACTTCATCTAAATAACGGCGATCAAAGCTCAAGAAGTTGCGGAAGTTACCATCATCAGTCTGCATATAGTGTATGTAGCTTAAATAGATAGGCAGCAACTTAAATGCTTCAGGGCTTTTATTGCGTTGGTAGGCCATCAGGGCCATAATTAATGCGCGGGCATTATCATCCAGGCAGTATCCCTCTTTTAAATTGGGTATACCAAACTTAGCATGTTGTACTATACCTG
Organism: Mucilaginibacter sp. CSA2-8R; assembly: GCF_038806765.1. Taxonomy (NCBI): domain Bacteria; kingdom Pseudomonadati; phylum Bacteroidota; class Sphingobacteriia; order Sphingobacteriales; family Sphingobacteriaceae; genus Mucilaginibacter; species Mucilaginibacter sp. CSA2-8R. The sequence continues at coordinate 1,936,215 of NZ_CP152389.1, forward strand.
TATCGTCAGTTAAGCGTAGCACGTGTGCCAGATTGAAAGCCGGCATAATTTCAGGGTCAACAATACTGTTACGTAAAATTTTATCTCTAAAATCATGACGACCGCAAGATTCTTGTGCTACTCTAATATACTCAGAGCCTACTACAGGCCAACGCAGGTGTAAACCGTATTCGTATGCGTTCTCTTTAATTTCGTGCAGTTTGTCTTCGTTGTCAAGTAAATCATTTACAGTTTCAGCCAAAGATTCGGCATCTTTAAAATCGAATAAGCGGCCGCGGTTATTATCTAGTAACTCGGTTGCGTGCCAGTATGGTGTAGATACTACCGCTGCGCCCGAGCCTACGGCATAAGATAAGGTACCGCTTGTAATTTGAGCTTCGTTAAGGTAAGGTGTAACATAAACCGTAGCTGCTGTTAAATAGTTAATCAATTCCTCTTCGGTTACAAATTTGTTGATGAACGTAAGGTTATTTGATACTTTTAATTGAACAGCCAGCGATTTCAAATATTCCCGATACTCTTCGCCAGAGTGCTTTACCACGCCTGGATGGGTATTACCTAACACCACATACATTACGTCGGGGTGCTTGGCAACTATTTTAGGTAATGCCTTTACTACTACCTCTAAACCTTTATTACGGCTAATTAAACCGAAGGTAAGCAGCACCTTTTTGTTTTTGAATGAGCTGATGCTTTTAACCGGGTTAACTTCCGGCTGCTCCAGGTCAGGTACACCATGCTCAATAATCTGAATTTTTTCGAGAGGGATTTCGTAAATCGTAGTTAAGAATTCTACCGCTCTTTTACTCATCACCACAATTTTTGACGATTGTTCGGCAATTTCCCTAACAATGATGCGCTGTACATAACTTGGTTCGCGCAATACGGTATGTAAAATGGAGATAAGTGGCTTTTCCAAACGGTTTAACAGCGGCAAGATGTAAATACCGCTTTCGCCTCCGTAAATGCCAAATTCGTGTTCTAAGATGCAAACATCGGCTTCGCTGGTGTTGATGTAATTGGCAGCTCTGATATAATCTTTCTGGTGGTTTTGCCGTATCACGTACTTAACCTCCTGCGGATACTCATATTCTTGCAAATCAACCGTGTCGTTTACGGCTACTACAAAACCACCTTCAGAAAGAGTTTTCCGGTTTGGGTAGTTAGCGTTAATAGCACGCATCAGGCTTTGGTTAAATGTTGCAATTCCGCATTCGCGGGGCGGATAGGTGGAGATGTAGGCAATTTTCATTTTTTTAATATATAATAGGAGATGGTATATAATATTGTTAAAGTTAGAACGGATAAGATAACACTTTTAATACACATAGGTGCATACTAATTAGAACACTTCAATTCGTAAACACGCCTTTTGGCCACATTGTTCTAGATCTGTATCAAATCTTGACGTTTAGTACATAAACCATACCAAATAAAACTGAAAAAGGTGTTTTGAATACACTAAGCATGGTCAGTACAGGGCATCCGCGACTTATCAAAAAGTTATCAATATAGCCCTGTCACATTAAGAACATAGGAATATAAATTTCAGTTGCTTTGTTATAGCGATTTATTAACAGCCCTTAATATGACCTCGCAGGCATGGTTTATCTGCTCTTTGGTTATAATTAACGGTGGCGCGATACGCATGGCATTACTGCAATGTAAAAACCAATCGGTTATTACGCCTTGCGCTATACAATCGTCTATAATTCTCTTGTTCAATTCAAAAGATTCAAACTCTACGGCAAGCATTAAGCCTTTGCCTCGTATGGCTTTAATGGCTGGATGCACTAAAAGCTGCTTGATAAGCGCTTCTTTATTTGGTACCTCATTAATAAAGCCATTGTTTAACAAGACGTTTAACGATGCAAGGCCCGAGGCACAACATACCGGATGCCCGCCAAACGTAGTGATATGTCCTAAAATCGGATTGTTTTTAAGAGCACCCATAATGTTGGTTGAGGCAATAAAGGCACCTAAAGGCATACCCCCACCTAAAGCCTTACCCAAAACCAGTATGTCGGGTACAATACTAAAATGCTCAAAGGCAAACAGTTTTCCGGTACGGCCAAACGCAGTTTGGTTTTCGTCTAATATGAGCATGGTACCGGTTTCGGTACACCGTTGGCGTAAAGCCTGCATATACGCTACATCAGGTACGCGGATGCCGGCTTCGCCTTGTATTGTTTCAACTACTACGCAAGCCGTGTCTTTATTAATGTTGTGTAAATCGTTGGAGTCATTAAATTGAATAAAACTTATACCTGGTAATAGTGGGCGGTAGGCCTGTTTAAATTCCTCATTACCCATTATGCTCAGTGCTCCCTGGGTACTGCCATGGTAAGAGTTATGGCAGGCAATCATATGCTGGCGGCCGGTGTAACGTTTAGCTAATTTCATGGCGCCCTCAATACCTTCAGCACCCGAGTTAGTAAAGTAAACAGATTGTAGCTGAGCTGGCAGAAGTGAAGTGAGTTTTTCGGCAAAGCGCACTTGCGGCGTTTGTACATATTCGCCATACACCATCAGGTGCATGTATTTATCTAACTGTTGCTTAATAGCGCTAATTACCTCCGGGTGATTGTGCCCAATGTTGCTTACGCCAATACCCGAAATTAAATCCATATTGGCGTTGCCTGCTACATCATACATATACACGCCCTCCGCACGTTCAAACTCTAGCATTAGCGGGAAATCAGTAGTTTGTGCGTTGTTGGCTAAGAATAATTGACGTAGGCTTAACATGGCTCAAAAATAACAAAGGCCCGACAGTTTAATGTCAGGCCTTTATTATTTTATGTAATAGCGGTTATTGCCCGTCGGGCGTGCCGCGCTCACCATAAATTTTTATCAGTTCGTCGGTAAACTCACGCTCACTGCGACTGATCAAACTTACCTTGCCGGGGGGGAGAATTTTAGAAAACTCCTGGTTGTATTTTCTTTTGATATCTACCATTTGCTGCTCATAGTAAATATCTTTTTGCGTTTGATCCCTGGAGCGGTTGTTAAGTGTATTTTGCCGCTTTAACTGCCTTACTGCTGCCATTTCCTGACTGTACTGACGATAAAGCGGCCAAAATTTTTCTGCTTCATCATCACTCAAATCTAACTGGCGGGCCACATAGTTTTCTTTAGCCACCTCAATTTTTCGATAGGGCGAAAAATTGCCACGTTGCTGGTAAGTGCGCTGGTTACTCCTAAAAGAAGCAGGCGGCTGGCTGTACGACTCGATGCCCGCGAAAACCAATAGGCTAAATACAATATATTTTAGTAGTGTGTTCATTTTTATTTGTTATCGTGCATCCACATAATCCTGAATTGCAGCTCTTAAAGCGTCATCATCAAGCTGGGTAGCATCTGCAATAACAGTGCGCTCAGTTTCAGTAGCATCCGATTGTGATTCTAAGTAGCTTCTTAAATCATCCGAAGAAACCTCCGACAATTCTTTATGCAGGTAAGAATGGTTTGATGGACCTACATCCTGCTTAATATACACTGCCAGACCTACAATTATAGCTAAACAGGCTGCCGAAGCATATTTAAAGGCTGCACTGCTTACCAATTTTCTAACCACGCCACGCTGCAAAGGCATTTGCACTACTTTAGCTTCTTGCTGTTCTGCAGTTTGGCTTAATATATTTTGTTGCAGGTTGGCAAAGTAGCCCTCGGGCACTTCAAATGCGTTGCTTTCAAAGCTAACTGTTTCTGCAATGGCTATGCGGCTTTGTATATTGCTGCTTAGTTCGTCAAAATACCCCTCAGGTACGGTTAAGCCTTCTGGCTCTCCGTCTAAAATTTCCTCAAGCGCTATGCGACTTTGTATCTGGTTGGCCAGGGTATCAAAGTAACCTTCGGGTACACCAAAACTCTCAGTTTCATCTTGTACAGCCTCTTCAATGGCTATACGGCTTTGTATATTGCTGCTTAATTCGTCAAAATAATTAGCCGGGACAAGCATAGGCTCAACCTCTGCGGCGGCCTCTTCAATTGTTATGCGGCTTTGTATGTTGTTGCTTAATTCAGTAAAATAGTTTTCCGGCACGGTAAAAGCACCCACAGGGTTAGCTTCCTTAATCTGCTCCAGATGTACGCCTGATATAATCCGCTCGCTTAGGTCATCAAAGTAGGCTTCGGGTACGTCAAAAGGGTTACCTTGCGGTAACATTTGACGCCAGGAGTCATCCTCGGGCCATTCTTTATGTTCTATATCGATTTTCATATCTTACGTTAGATGAAATTAAAACAATAAGGTTTAAAATAAAAATCAAATTAATCGTTCGACAGGAGGTAGGCTTCAATCTTTTTCACAGCGAGGTGAAAAGACGCTTTTAACGCTCCTACACTTGTACCTAATACTTCCGACATCTCTTCATACTTCATATCATCGTAGTATTTCATGTTAAAAACCAAACGTTGCTTATCCGGTAAGGTTAGTAATGCACTTTGAAGCTTCATTTGCACTTTATCGCCGCTCAAATAAGTCGAATCAGCCAGTGTGTCGGCCAGTTCGTAAGATACCTCATCAAACGGAATATTATTTTTTTGCTTCTTCTTATTTAAAAATGTAATGCACTCGTTAGTGGCAATCCGGTACATCCAGGTGTACAACTGTGCATCGCTCCTAAAGCCAGGCAGGTTTTTCCATATTTTTATAAATACGTCCTGTACCAGGTCGTCGGCATCATCATGGTCAATTACCATGCGGCGCACATGCCAGTATATTTTTTGCTGATATTTTTTCAGCAATAAATTAAAAGCTTCGTTCCGGGTACGTTCGTCCTGAAACTTGCTGAGTATCTCGGTATCACTAACGGATGCTGACATTTATTGTATTTGATGGTTTATAGCCGCTTAGGTTTAACTGCAGCTATGTTTAATATAGGCTAAAGTAATTAAATGTTTGTAAACCTAGCATTTCAGGTCTTTAACAGTTCAAGCACCTGCTGCGACGAATTTTTGGTATCTACTTTACTTATGATATGGCTGATAACGCCATTGGCATCAATAATAAAAGTAGTACGCTGCGTGCCCATGTATTTTTTGCCATACATGTTTTTTTCTACCCAAACGCCGTAGCTGTTTACAATCTGCTGGTCGTGGTCGGCAATTAAAGTAAAAGGCAAGCTGTATTTGCTCTCAAATTTTTTGTGCGATTTTTCATCGTCGGTGCTTACACCGATTACCTCATAACCCTGCGATTGCAGATACTCATAGTTATCCCTAAAATCACAAGCCTCGGCAGTGCAACCTGGCGTATCATCTTTAGGGTAAAAATATAATACCACGGTTTTGCCGCGGTACTCAGTTAATGATACTGATTTGCCATTTTGGTCTTTTGCGGTAAATTCAGGAGCTTGATCGCCTTCTTTTAATATTGCCATGTTTAAAATAGGTTAATTAGCGGTTAAAGCTTGCTGTGTAAATAGCTGTATTATCTTTGCCATCGGTTACTGTAAACTTAAACTGATGTTCGCCGCTGCCGATGTTGTCATCAAAGGTATATCTAAATATACGGGTTTTATAATCTTGTTCTAACAAAACCCACTTACCGTCAATCTCGGCCCGGTATGATTTGATGCCCGATAAGTTATCATTAGCCCTTAAGGCAATGCTACGCACAGCCGACAGGTTGCTGCCATTGCGGATGTTAACAGGAGTAATAACAGGTGCCACAGTATCAACCCGGATATAAAAATCGCCAAAGGCTGCAGGTTTGGCTTTTATATAGCCGTCATGATAAATGCCGCCTACCGAGCCGCTTGCAGCATTTACAATTACTGCTTTATTGGCCAGGCTGCCTATGCTGGCATCAGGCTTAATCCATAGATCGTAGTTGGCATGTATGGGGGTGTACTTGTTATGAATGCGATGAGTGGCAGAGTAAGCCCCCGGTTTTTTTGGCAGCAAATTGTACATAAAATCAACGTCATCATATAGATTGCCTGGGGTAACTACTACCTTCACTGGCCCATTATTATACTCGTTACGCTGATCATACCTGAAACGGGTACCCGCAAACGTGGCTACCGGTCGGTCTTTAGGAATGCTCGACTGTACCTTAAGCTTTACTGTAGACATGTTGCCGGCAATGTCTTTAACAACGTACTCTACGTCATGCTGCAAAGAATCGTTAAAGGTCATCACACCACGGTTTTCTGATTGGGGATATAAAGAGATATGGCTGCCCGGAGGAACAAAACATTTCTGTATCCACCGGCGCGATTTTAAATATTCAGGGTAGTCAATATATCCATTAATGGCATGGGTTTGGTCAAATGCAAACCGCTCTACAGCAAAAGTGTAAACCGTTCGGCCATCCAGTTTTAATTGTAAAGAATAAATGCCGTTATGATTAACCGACGAACTGTTTTGATCATAAGCCATAATACCAAAGCCTATCTCGCCGCTAACATTAAGCGTTTGTGGCTGAGTTAAATGATAACTACCGCCCGTACCGGCAACAGCGAAAAAGTTACGCGGCGTGTTTTCGCTAAACGGCCTTCCGTTGAGTTGATAAACACCAATACCAGTGATAGCCGGCGGAATTTGATCGGCTATGGTTAAGCCCAAAAGTTGTGGGTTAATGGTTTCTTCGGTAAGCGAATCCCGTATTTCGAAATGCAGGTGCGGGCCACCAGATGCGCCAGTGTTACCCGATATGGCAATGAGCTGACCCTTGGTTACCGGAAACTGAAAGGGTTGCAGCTTAAAGTCTGCTTCAAAAGTTTCGTGCTCGTATTGGTACTTGCGTACGGCCTGGGCCAGTTCGGGTGTGAGATGATCTAAGTGACCGTAAACCGTGGTATAACCGTTAGGGTGTGTTAAATAAACAGCGTTGCCAAAACCACCCAATTGTACTCTTAACCGCGACACATAGCCGTACATAGCCGCATGTACCGGATAACCGATACGTCGGTTAGTGCGAAAATCTAACCCGGAATGAAAGTGGTTAGCACGTAATTCGCCAAAAGAACCCGCCGTGCTTGGTGGCAAGTCCAGCGGATATTGGAAAACGCCTTTAGGATAGGTTCTGCTTTGAATAACATCTTGCGCTTTAGCAGTTATTACCGATATGCAAAGAAAAAGATAACAAAAATATACTTTAACCATGCGTTGTTATTTAACCTGAAAATCAAGTAATTTTTGGTCTTGCAGATAACCTTGCAAGTGGTCGCCGGGCTTAACCGCCGAAACACCTTCGGGGGTACCGGTAAAAATTAAATCACCTTTTTTAAGCGTGATGTATCGAGAAACGAAAGCAATAATTTTTTCGAAAGAGAAAAGCAGATCTTTTGTATTACCGTTTTGGCGGGTTTGGCCGTTTACATCCAGTTTTAAATTGAGGTTATATAAATTCTCGAACTGAGTTTTTGGTAAAAAGTTGCTGATGGGAGCAGAGCCATCAAAGCCTTTAGCTAGTTCCCAGGGTAAACCTTTTTCTTTATGGCGGCTTTGTACATCGCGCGCAGTAAAATCTATGCCCAAGCCAATCTCGTCGTAATAGTCGGCTGCAAATTTTTCGTCGATGTGCTTACCTTCCTTACAAATTTTGAGTACCAGTTCAATTTCATGATGTATGTCTTCCGAAAAATCGGGATGATAAAACGGCTTGTTGTCTTTTAAAAGAGCCGTGTCGGGTTTCATGAAGATAACCGGTGTGGTAGGTACCGGATTATTCAATTCTTTGGCGTGCTCGGCGTAGTTGCGGCCTATGGCAATAATTTTCATAGCAGAGGTTGTGTAAAGGGTCAAATCTAAGAAATATTTATTTTGCCCTATCGGTCCGAACGGTACTTGGTCCGGTTACTTAAACTCATAACAATAACTCTAAAGTAAGTGTTTACTTAATTTATGCACAAATAGACAGGATAAAGAGGGTTTTATACTTGTTTAAAGTATACAGGTAAAAAGTTGACTAATTAATTAAAGCCAAATTGTTACAAAGAATTAAAGATGTAGGTGTAGATACGCGAGTTACAGAATGGTAATCCGTTTAATAACCGATTCGGTGCCTGCAGTGACCTTTAAAAAATAGAAACCGCTGGTGAGCCGGTTGCTTTTTAAATCGTGCACCAGTTTCACTTCGCCTGTTTCTACCCGGTCTGAGTATAAAACAGCAACGTTGTTGCCCAACACGTCCATGAGTTTAATGGTGACATTAGTATTGCGCGACACCATATATTTTAAGTTCATCTGATCTACGATCGGGTTAGGATAAACTTGTACATTACTGAGTAGCTTGTCGCTTGTAGTTTGTATGGCCGGCTTGATAGTTGCGTAAGGCGAAGGCTTAAGCGGCGGTAAAGCACCTACGGTTAAACCGTTTTTAAAATAGGAGGTTTTTTTCGTCTTTTTGTTAAAAATGGTATCAGCACTGGCATATTTGCTCGTACCTAAAGTAAAGGCAAAGGAAACCGCTATCGCTTGCGCAATAAAAATTATCCATAAAAATTTAAAAGTATATCTTTGCCCCATATTACTTCGAGTTACAAAGGTACTAATAAAAGAAGTTAAACGTTACGATGTAAAAATTTTACACTCAAATTTTAACAATTTTTAACAAAAATTGATTTTGCAAGTTATACCATAAACAACTTGTTTTTGCACGTAAACAGCCGTTTAGGCATGTACAACTGAGCATCATAATTTACAAACTTTTTTACAACTTAAAGTGTCATCACACAATAAAGACCTACAAAAGCTGACTACAGCGGGACTGCTAATCAGTTTAGGTATTATCTATGGCGATATAGGTACCTCTCCATTATATGTTTTTAAAGCCATTGTTGGCGATCATGCCATTACCGAGTCATTAGCGTTGGGAGGCGTTTCGTGTATTTTTTGGACGCTTACACTGCAAACTACCATTAAGTACGTAATGATTACCCTGCAGGCCGATAATAAGGGTGAGGGTGGTATTTTCTCTTTATTTTCGCTGGTACGCCGGCGGGCCAAGTGGTTAATTATTCCGGCAGTGGTAGGCGGTTGTGCTCTTCTGGCCGACGGTATTATAACTCCCCCCATTACTATATCATCAGCTATTGAGGGTTTGCATGCTAAATATCCGCAGCTGCCTACTATGAGTGTGGTAATCACCATTATAGCGGCATTGTTTTTTATACAGCAGTTTGGTACATCGTTGGTGGGCAAAGCGTTTGGCCCTATTATGTTTTTGTGGTTTACGATGATGGGCGTATTAGGGATATCATACATTGCCCAGATGCCAAGCATTATTAAGGCACTTAATCCTTATTATGCTTACCACTTACTTACAACTACCACCGATCCGAGAGCGTTTGGCATTTTGGGTGCAGTGTTTTTGTGTACTACAGGTGCCGAAGCCCTTTACTCGGATTTAGGGCATTGCGGGCGGTCAAACATACGGGTAAGCTGGATTTATGTTAAAACATGTCTTATTTTAAATTACCTCGGCCAAGCTGTATGGCTTATGCAACGCGAAGGAAAGGTAATAGACTTGGATGTGCTTAATCCTTTTTACCAAATTATGCCATCATGGTTCCTGATATTTGGTATTGGCATAGCTACCGTTGCAGCAGTTATTGCCAGCCAGGCGCTGATATCCGGCTCGTACACACTTATTGCCGAAGCCGTGCGGTTAAATCTCTGGCCTAAAGTGCGCATCAATTATCCATCGGAGCAAAAAGGGCAGTTATATGTGCCCAGCATCAACTGGATTATGTGTGCCGGTTGTATAGGCGTGGTTTTACTATTCAAACATTCGGCTAAAATGGAAGCCGCTTACGGTTTAAGTATTACCGTGGCTATGCTCATGACTACCATTTTGGTTTCTAAATTTTTGAAACGCCGCAAGGTTCCATCTTACCTAATTAATCTGTTCTTGCTGGTTTACCTGTTGGTAGAAGGCATATTCTTATCCAGTAACCTGGGTAAATTTACGGAAGGTGGTTGGTTTACGTTAACTATTGGTTTTATTTTATTTAGCGTAATGTGGACCTGGCATACAGCCCGTAAAATACGCAACCGTTATGTGAAGTTTGTAGAAGTTGAGGATTACTACGATATTTTAAAAGAACTGAGCGAAGATGAAACAGTGCCTAAGTATGCATCACAGTTAGTCTATTTAACAAGTGCCAACTTTAATTCCGAAGTAGAATCGAAAATTCTTTATTCTATTTTACAAAAGCAGCCTAAGCGGGCTGATGTTTACTGGCTGGTACACGTTGACGTTATGGATGAGCCTTATACCCGCGATTACGAGGTTGACTTTCTGGTGCCTAACAAACTTATACGTATTGATTTTAAACTGGGTTTTAGAGTGGGTCAACAAATCAATTTACTTTTCCGCAAGGTAGTCGAGGATCTTGTAAAAAACGGAGAGGTGGATATTACCAGCCAATATGAATCACTTAACAAACGCAAAATTGTGGGCGACTTCCGTTTTGTAGTGATCGAAAAAGTGCTTTCGCGTTCGCACAATCTTTCTTTTTATGAACGGATAATTATGACCATTTATGCGCAGCTCAAAAAGGTAAGTATTTCTGAAGAGCGTGGTTTTGGATTAGATTTGAGCTTTGTAACAGTTGAGAAAGTGCCGTTAATGCTTACTGATCCGGAAAGTGTAGTGATTAATCGGGTAGTGTAGAAAGCTTAAAAGGTTTATAATTTTATGACGAAAAAATCCCGTTCGGCTTTATTAGCTTGAACGGGATTTTTGTTTTACAGGTGTCAGAGCAGCTTAGTGTTATTTCTTTTTAACCAGTCCTTTTGCCCAACGTTGTGAGTGCATAAAAGCCTTATTGTCCAGCCAAGTAACCCACATTACAGTGCTGAAAGTGCCAAGTATCGATCCGGCGGTTACATCTTCAAAAAAATGTTGGCTCAGGTACATCCTTGAATAGGCTACGCCAATTGCTAATAGCAAAAAGATAAAGCCATAGCGCTTATTTACTGACACATATGACAGTACTACGGCGGCCGAAAAGGCGGTAACAGTGTGCCCCGATGGGAAGCTGTTATGCTCCATCATCCTGATGCCTTTTACAAAATGTATCAACGTTAGTTCTTTCTCAAAGTAAATAACCGGCCTGGGTGAATGGTATATGTGTTTAACAATTTGGACTAAAATACCGCTTATGGCAAAGCTGGTAGCTAATAATAATGCTTTGCGATAGCTTAGGCAAAGCATTATCAGCGTTAGCGTGACTACCATGTAACCCTCGCCTAAATCAGTGAGGTACGGAAAAACGAAATCGCCGGTGTGGGTGTAAAGTTTATTAACAGAAAAATAAATCTCATCGCGGGTATAAGTTATCTTTATAACTAAACAGGCAATCAGAATGATAAGGTAGGGAATATAAAATAAACGGATCTTATATAAAACATCAGTAATACGGGTATTCATCATGTTACAAATTAAGTACATTATCAGTAATCACGTAAAAAATGGTTATGTTTGGTACTGCTAATTTTAATTTTCTGCATGTCGAAAAGTATATTTCGGAAAAAATCTCTCGATAAAATTCTGGCCGATGTACAAAGTGGCTTCGGTGATGGCGAACATTCTGGTTCTCATCTAAAAAAAGAACTGATTACCAAAGATTTAACCTTAATGGGTATTGCCGCCGTAGTAGGTGCTGGCATATTTTCTACCATTGGTACAGCCTCATTTAACGGCGGTCCGGGTGTTACCATACTCTTCGTGCTTACGGCTATCACCTGCGGTTTTTCAGCCATGTGTTACGCCGAATTTGCTTCGCGCATCCCTGTTGCCGGCAGTGCTTATACTTATGCCTACGCCTCATTCGGCGAATTGATTGCCTGGATTATTGGCTGGGATTTGCTGATGGAATACGCTATTGGCAACATTGCTGTAGCCATATCCTGGAGTGAGTATTTTGTTAATCTGCTCGAAGGTTTTCATCTCCATGTGCCCCGTTACCTCACCATGGATTATTTTTCGGCTTATAAAGGGCACGAGCAGTTGCAGCAGTTAACAGCATCCGGCCATTTAACCGAAATAACCGAACGCATAAAAGCTGAGGCTTTGGCTTGGACAACAGCGCCCAGCATTGGCAGTGTTAAACTGATTGCCAATTTGCCTGCCCTGTTGATTGTAATATTGATTACTTACCTGGTTTACATAGGCATACGCGAAACTAAAAAGGTAACTAATGCTATGGTAATGCTAAAAATAGGCGTAGTATTAGCTGTTATAGTTTTAGGCTTTTTTTATGTTACACCGGCCAACTGGCATCCCTTTTTACCCAATGGTTTTAGTGGGGTAATGAAGGGTGTTTCGGGCGTGTTCTTTGCTTATATTGGTTTTGATGCTATATCTACCACGGCCGAGGAGTGTAAAGATCCACAACGCGATTTACCACGAGGTATGATTTACTCATTAATTATCTGTACCGTTTTATACATCCTGATAGCGCTGGTACTCACCGGCATGGTTAATTATAAAGAGTTACAGGTGGGCGATCCGTTGGCGTTTGTATTTGCCCGGATAGGTCTTACTAAAATAAGTTATGTAATTTCGATAAGTGCGGTAATTGCAACGGCCAGTGTGTTGTTGATTTTTCAAATGGGGCAGCCGCGTATATGGATGAGCATGAGCCGTGATGGCTTGTTGCCAAAAGCGTTTTCGCGTATCCACCCCAAGTTTCAAACGCCGTCATTTTCTACTATCGTAACTGGATTTGTGGTAGCTATACCTGCGCTGTTTATGAACCTGACCGAAGTAACAGACCTTACCAGTATCGGAACATTATTTGCGTTTGTGCTGGTTTGTGGCGGCGTACTGCTGTTGCCAAAAACAGAGGCTACACAAGGCCGTTTCAGTATACCTTATATTAACTCCAAGTGGATTGTGCCGATGCTGTTTATTACCGGAATGGTGATATTCTGGAAGCCAATGATAGCGATGTTCTCTGCAGAGAATAGCCATGAGCAGTTTCCATTTGCGCTGTTTATCTTGCTATCGGCTACTCTAACGGTACTGGCGTTTGTAAAAAATTTATCGCTTATCCCGGTATTAGGTTTGTTAAGTTGCTTTTACCTGATGACTGAGCTTGGCTACATTAACTGGCTGCGTTTTCTGATCTGGCTGGTTATCGGCTTGGTAGTTTACTTTACTTACGGTTATAAAAACAGCCGCTTGGGTAAAGAAGCGGCTTAAATATTTACTAAAGCTTCGCTCAATGTTTATTTAATTTAAGCGGAGCTTTAGCACTTCAATTTTCTTAACCTTTCGCAACTAATACCCCACTTACTTTTCGTTGCCTGGGTGATAGGTCATTTCGGCGTGTTTTAATACATCGTCTTTGTAAAACAGAACATCTTTAAAATTGCCATCAAGGTACATTTGTGCCTGATCTGTGAAGTTTTTAGACGAAGCATCGAAAGATTGGCCGCCGGTAATTAATGATTTAGCTTTTACCTTCGGGCCAAACTCTACTGCGGCCATAAAGCTATTACCCGAATAGCCATAACGTTTTTTGGTGCCTGGCATAGTGCGGCTTACAAAAGAAGGGAGTTGCCCAAAGGTGGAAGCTACCGATGCGGCCGGTAAACTGGGCAGCTGGTCGTTAAAACTGATGCCATCAGTTGGGCGCTGGTAGCGGTTAATTTCGCCCCAGGCTATATCCCACTTGCCGTAGTGCAAAATAAGGTCATTGATACTTTGCTTCAACAAATCAAGTTGCTCGGCAGGGGTGATGCTTTGCAAAAGTCTACTTACACGCTCGGTTTGGAATGTGCCTTCTTCTGACGATGAGGGTCGGGGCAATAAACCGAACAAACGCGTGCCGTACTCCACGGCCAACGAGGTAGCTACTGAGTTTATAGCTGCACGGCGGTCCCACTGTTGCAATGTGTTGATGGGGGCTGACAACCTGTTTTTTAACTCGCTGTTGGTACTCTCCTGGTAAGCTTTAAACAGAGGCGGAAGTAGTACATCAAAAGCAGCCAGGTAGCGGTCATATCCTTTGGCAATCAATTCATCCAGGGTAAGCTTCTCGTTGTTGTTTAATATCTTGCTGGCGTTAATGCCACGATAATTCTGCCCATTGGGAGCCATGTAGGCCGGATACAGTTTAGGGTCGGGGCTGTTTTTACCTGCCGATGCATAGGGCGTAGCGTTACAATTTTGTATCCAACCTCCGGTAGGATTATGTACCTGTACAATTTCATTGAGTAGGTGCAGTCCCTGCCATTCGGTAGCCGACGTTGAACCATCCACCGGTTGTGTCCAATCTAACTGAGGGTTACGTTTGGGTATAAAATTGCCGTACCAGAAAACGGTGTTGCCTTTGTCGTCTGCATATACGGTGTTATTGGTGGCGTTCGAAAGCAGGTTCATGGCTTTCATATACTCATTGTAATTATTAGCTTTTGTGATTAACCATGACTCGAGCAGGGCATTATAAGAGCGGTTGTTAGCCTTTAACGAGAGCCATTTGCCGCTGCGGCTACCCAATACCGGACCGTGATGAGTGAAGTAGCCCATCATTTTTATTGGCTCAAGCTGGTTGCCTTTTTTGCAGTATAGCGTTATTGGGCGCTGTAATACCGGTTTTTGTTGCCCGTCATATTCGTAAAACCAGCTGTTGCCCTTTTTAATAACTTTTTCTTCGTAAGCGTCTGCAACATCGGCATTGCTGCTGGTGTGCATCCAGCCACAATGCGCATTAAACCCCTGGTAAACAAAAAACTGACCCCAGGTAACTGCGCCATAGGTGTTCAGCCCCTCATCGCTCACCAGTTGCACTTCCGAACGGAAGTAAAAAGGTACGTGCGGGTTAATGTACAACATAGCATGGCCCGACGCAGATTTTTGAGGCGAGATGGCAAACCCGTTAGAGCCTATTTCTCGGTCAAATACGTGGTTATGCAAACTGTCTGTCAGGTCTGTAGGCTTAGTTAAAGCACCCAGCTTTATTTGATTAGTGCTGCCGTAAAACTGGCGGGTTTCATTTAAGGTGATGCCGCCGGTAATGGTTGCAGCTACACTGCCATCAGTAAACATTAAGGCATACCAAGGCTCAAAATGTTTAAGTACGAGTGGCTGGGTTTGCGGATGTTTGTACAGGTAATAGTTAACCCCGTCAGCAAAAGCATCCATCAGCTTTTTGAACCACACCGGGCTGTTTTTATATTCTTTAATAGCCTCCGTACTGTCGGCAATCAATTGAAGTTGCAAATCGGTATATAAATTGCTTTCGCCATCCACCTCAGCTTGTTTGCCCAATTGGTACAGGTAATTGCGCTCAACACCTTTAAAGTTTTCTTCGCACTGTGCATACATCAGCCCGAATACAGCATCGGCATCTGTTTTGCCGTAAATATGGGGCACACCCCAGTTATCACGAATAATTGTCACTTTTTGCGCTTGTGCCTCACACCGTTTAACGGCTTGCGGAGATAGTTTTTGGGCAATAGCGGCAATCGGCAAACTTAGCAATAAGGCGAGTAGCTGTTTTTTCATAAAACGGGCATTTTACTGTTGAAAGTTAATAAAATTTACACGTTGCCCATGCTTGTAACAGTAATGTTCTATCATTGCCAACACAAACTATTTTAATAATTTGCTTTAACATATGCTTCGTTTAATCATCATAGTTACTCTACTATTAGCTTCGTTACTTACCGTTTTTAAAGCGCCTACCTATCATTTATGGTTGCTGGCTGTTTTGGTGGGCGAGTACGGCATTTTATTTATAAGCATTACGCTATTAGCACTCTTAGCTGGCTTTTTGCCGGGGCGATACGCATGGCAGGGTACAGTGTTAGGCACGATTGCTATTGCACTGTATTTATATCCCATGGTTAGCGCTTATTTAATTGGCAGAAACTTGGATGGAGATATAAGCCACGCCTTTCCAAAAAGTCAACATACGCTAAGCCAATCTTCGTCAACACCTTTCAGTTTTGCCAGGCTGTTTCACCAAGATCCTGAACAAACTCAATTTAAAACATTTACCTACGCCTCGTACGCCGATACCAGTTTAACGCTCGATTACTACCGGGCTGCTGTAAAAGGTAAACGCCCCTGCGTGGTGGTTATCCATGGTGGGTCGTGGAGTAGTGGAGACAGCAGGCAATTGCCGGAATTGAACACAGTGTTGAGCCGGGCCGGTTACCAGGTAGTAAGCATTAATTATCGTTTGTCGCCCAAATGGCAAAGCCCGGCGCCATTGCAGGATGTGGCTGCAGCTTTGACTTATTTACATCAACATGCTGAAGATTTGCAGATAAACACCACCAAAATTGTTTTATTGGGCCGATCGGCAGGGGCACAGATCGCTTTGCTGGCCGCTTACACTTTAAAGCAGCAAGGCATTAAAGGTGTCATTGATTTTTATGGCCCTGCCGATATGGTTTGGGGATATAGCCTGCCAGCCTCAAAACTGGTGATGGACTCGCGCCGGGTGATGTCTGATTATTTAGGTGGTTTTTATCCCAAAGTGCCAAAGCAGTATGCAGAAAGTTCGCCTATTGAGTTTGTAAACCGGCAGACTGTGCCTACGCTCATGATTCATGGCGCTAATGATGTGCTGGTAGCCTATGGGCACAGCGAAAGGCTACGCCATAAACTTACTCAAAACCAGGTGCCGTTTTACTGGCTTAAATTGCCGTGGGCAACGCATGGATTCGACTATCATTTAAACGGTCCGGGAGGGCAGTTATCTACCTATACCGTACTACGGTTTTTGACAAGCGTTTTGCCTGATAATAGCAGCTTAAATTGACCGGTGTCACAAACAAAATCGAGGTTTCTCTTATTCATTGAGATATAAAATTCAAGCGTCATGAAATTTGCATTCATATTTGGAACTAATATCTTTTTAAGTACTGAAAATAAAGTAAGTTATGCCGATGCAGATACTCGCATCCCATTCCTGACCGTATTGTCGTACTATAAGTCTAACAACAATAATCATTCGGATAACCACTTGGTTATTGATTTGAATATTGCCACCTCGAGCGATGAGGCTATTGTTTGGCATGGTGGTCAGTTTGAAGGTAACTCACCTGTTCAGGTAACAACCGACGAAAATTCAATCAGATTATTTAGGGATGGGCATGAGGAGCCAGTGTTTTTTATACGTCAGCTAACCGACGATGATATTTCGGGTCTGTCTAGCCATATTGTAAATGAGGTGGAAGCACAGCAACCATTAGCCGTGTTTAAAATCAGTGGCGACTTTAGAGTTGGAGGCCACCGCATCATTATAGATAACGAAAAGCTGTTTGTAAACGGCGATGACTTTGCCAACGGAGTAACTAACTCCAAACAGGACGCTGCCCTTACACCATATGGTGTGTTATCATAAAATAAAGCTATTGTAATTAACCAAAGGTTAATTTGGTTTAAATAGTCGTTACTTAGGTGCGTAAGTATGATGCGCCATTAATGTCAATAATACCCGAAGAGGTAAACTCAAAGCCAGGAGAGGCATAAACTGCTGCCAGGCGTGCTACCTCTTCGGTTGTTGCAACCCTGTTAAATGGGCTTTGCTTTTTAATAGCATCGCCTTTTGTTCCTTTTAAAGCTTGGGAAGTCATATCAGTTTCTACAAAACCAGGTGCAATTACATGTACGCTTACTTTTTGAGGGGCTAAGCTTACCGCTAATGATTGGCTCATGGCGTTCAGGCCTGCTTTGCTGGCGGCATAAGCCGGGTGGTCCGGCTCGCCTCTGAAAGCGCCCCGCGACGAGATATTAATTATTTTGCCACCACCTTTTTTACCCATATGTCTTGAAGCAAAATAGCAAAGGTTGGCTACACCGTTAAGGTTAGTGTTTATGGTTTCTTCCCAGTTATGCTGCCAGGTTTCGTAACTTACATCGTTGATTTTGTGCTCCAGGTAAATACCCGCGTTATTAATCAGCACATCCAGGCGCGAATACTTAAGCAGCATTTTTTCATAAAAACGTGCTACATGCGTAGGTTTACTTTGGTCTAATTGAAAAACGGAATGCTTACCTTTTCCGCCCAGGTTATCCAGTGTTTGTTCTGCTTCGGTTAAGTTGTTTACGTAAGTAATTATAACGTTAGCGTTGAGCGAAGCAAACAACTGAGCGCAAGCTTTGCCTATGCCGCGGGAGCCGCCGGTAATGAGTACTGTTTTACCTGGGAAATCAATTAGCATGTTGTAGCAGTAAAATCGTATTTAACTAAGGAGCAATTTCCTGCTTATACGTATACTACACCAACAAGTTATAAAGTTGCCCTTTAACAGACAAGACGGAAGCTATTGATTTTGTTTGATTTCGGTCGGTTTTTGAGCTTCTTTTTCGCGCTTCTTAAAAAATCCTCGCAGCAGGAAATTATGTTGCACTGCTTCGAGGTCATCATTCAATTTTATTGAACTTTGATTTAAATAATTTAATGTACTTTTTAATTGTAATGCGCTATTTTGATCATTTAAAAGCACTCCTAACGCGTTGTCGGTAGTATTTAATTTACCGCTGGCCCTGTTCATGTTATCTGTCAAAATGCCGGCTTTTTCAGTTGCTTGTTGTAACTGATTAGCTGATTGCTGCAATTTCGCAAACACGGCTGTGTCAGTCAGCATCTTGTCTGCAAGGCCGCCTTTGGTGTTAATTTTAGTGCTAAAGGTTTTTAATTCATCTGCCATAGCCGAAGTACGTGCAGTAGTGTTCTGCAGGTTCTGCACTACAGCTTTAAACTGCAATGCCAGATTAGAGTCGGCCAATAACGTGCCAGCTAGACCTTTGCCCTCAACCATTTTTTTGCTCAGCGTTTTGAAATCAGAAGTAATATCCAATAAGTTTTGGTTGTTTTTTTGGAAGGTTTTCATGATGTCATCAGTAGACAACATGCCTTTAGAGTTTAACATATCACCGTCCTGAACTACCGGCGATGCAGGGTTACCGCCTTCAATGGTAATGATTTTATTACCAATAAAGCCTTCAGAACCAATGCTGGCAACAGCATCCTTATGAATGTATTGCTGGATAGCCTGGTCTACATTAAATTCAACGTCTACCTGATTAATGCCGGTAAATTTAATGCCTTTAATTGTGCCTACCTTAACGCCCGAAAACCAAACGTTGTTACCTTTTATCAAACCTGATACGTTGTCAAAACGGGCTTGCAAATGCACACCTTTCGAAAAGCTTTTTTGCTGGTTACCCAGCGTAAATATTGCAATCACAAATATCAGCAAGCCTACGGCGATGAAAAGGCCTACCCAAAAAGCGGTTTTATTTTCTTTAAGATCCATTATCTTAGTTGATGAAATTATAGTCGTAAAATTGTTTAACTCTTACATCGTCACCTTCAAACACTTCGTCAAAAGTGCCCTGACGCTGGAACTGACCGTCGAGCAGCATAGCTACCCGGTCGCCGGTGGTTTTAGCACAGGTCAAGTCGTGAGTTATAATAATTGATGATGTATTAAAGCGTTCCTGTACGCGGTTAATTAAGTTGTTTATTTCCATCGATGTGATGGGGTCCAGTCCGGCTGTTGGCTCATCATACAGCATAATCTCCGGGCGTAAAATGAGTGTACGGGCAATACCGATACGCTTACGCTGACCGCCAGATAGCTCAGAAGGCATCTGGTTAATAGTCTGGCCTAGGCCTACAGCCTCCAGTACACGCTCAACCATCTCATTAATCTCTTTTCGCCTCAGCGATTTTTGATTACGCACCAGCGGAAACTCCAGGTTCTTACGCACCGTCATACTATCGTACAAGGCACTATTCTGAAACGAGAAGCCAATACGGGTACGCAATTGCTGCAAATCCTGCGGTGTAATGGTAGTTACTTCATTGCCCAATACATTTACGGTGCCGGAATCGGCTTTAAGCAAACCTGATATGATTTTGATAAGCACCGATTTGCCCGTACCAGAGCGGCCCAGTACTACCAGGTTTTCCTTGCGAAACAAATCCAGGTCGATGCCGCGCAATACGTGGTAGTCGCCGAAAGATTTGGTAAGGCCCTTGATGCTGATTACCTTCTCGTTATAATCTATGGATTGTGGTTGTTTTTCCATATCAATATCTCGTTTAACGGAACCAGCCGGTTATTTGTACAATAATTACTTCCTCAATAAATACCAGAAACATAGCCGTTACTACTGCAGAGTTAGCTGCTTTACCAACACCCGCCGTACCACTTGATGAGTTCCAACCTTTGTAGCTGCCTACTATACCAATAGTAAAGCCAAAAATAGTGGACTTAATAAGCGAGGATTCAAAATCGATAAATCCTAAAGGTTGAAAAAACTGCTGTATATAAGTGCTGAAGCTGGTGCCTTCGTTAACTGCTACGTTAAGATAACCGCCCAACATAGCTATTAAGCCGTTGTATATAGCCAAGATTGGAATACTGATAGTAGTAGCCAGGGTGCGTATACAAACGAGGTATTTAAAAGGGTGAGTGCCCGACACTTCCATAGCGTCTATTTGCTCTGTTACCCGCATGGAGCCAATCTCGGCACCAATACTCGAACCAACACGCCCTGCACTAATTAACGCAGTAACCAAAGGGGCCAGTGCACGCATTAGCGCAATTGATACCAGTGAGGGTATCCAAGAGGTGGCCCCAAATTGTAATAATGACGGGCGCGATTGTTTAGTAAATATCAAGCCAACAATAAAGCCGGTAACGGTAATTAATAATAACGAGCGTACGCCTATTTCCCAGGTTTGCTTAATCAATTCTCTGAACTCGTACGGCGGAACAAAGGCTTCTTTAAAGAAACGCGCAATAAAGGCGAAAACATCATATACGTCTACAAAAAATTGTGTAAAGCGTTTACCAATAGATGGGCCTGCCGTAGCTGCCGGTGCTGTTGTGCTGTTTTGAGTATCCATTAATAAGCCTGTAAAATTACAGCATATTTTTTAGTAACCGCCATTTGTGTATAAACTTAAGCAGGTAGTTTGTAAATCGTATGTAAAAACAATGCGCTTATGCAAGTTGCAACATCAACACCAAAAGCTGTTGCTGGTTTGGTGCAAACTTACCTATTCTAAAACAATTTGCTCTAACGTTGAGAAAGTGACAAAAGCTTGAAGCACGTTTTAATAAATGTGCATTAAACATTTATTGTGAATGATGTTTTTTTTACACATTTTAGGCCCGACTGACTGCGGCTTGTACCAAAAGTTAAAACACACTGTTGCAGCTGGTTGTAAACATTAAACCAATAAACCGTTATGATTAACCTGAAGAGCAAAACTTTTTTTGCAGCAATGCTGGCAGCCGGCCTATTTTCGGTTACCGCCTGCAACCAATCATCCAACAAACAATCCACTAATATGACAGACAGTACTACGGCAACCGGGCAACTCCCGGCGGCTTCTAAATTTGAGAAAACCGTTGATGGCAAACAAACTAAACTATATACATTAAAAAATAGCAAAGGCGTACAACTTGCTATAACCAATTATGGTGGCCGTATGGTAAGCCTGTTGGTACCCGATAAAAACGGCAAGATGGTAGATGTAATTGCCGGACCAGGCAGCGTTGAAAATTTTGAAGACGCCAAAGGTAACTATTACGGTGCTTTAATTGGCCGTTACGGTAACCGCATCGGCAACGCCAAGTTTACTTTAGAAGGTAAAGAATACAAGTTGCCGGCTAATGACGGCCCTAACACATTGCATGGCGGTAAAGAAGGGTTTGATGTGAAAGTATGGGATGTAAAACCTGTTGATGATCATACACTTGAGCTGTCATATACTTCGGCTGATGGCGAACAAGGTTTCCCAGGTATGTTAAAAACCACCGTTACTTATAAATTAACTGATGACAACTCGGTTGAGATTGCTTATAACGCTACTACGGATAAGCCAACCGTAGTAAACTTAACCAGCCACACTTATTATAATTTAAATGGTAACGGCAGCGGTTCTATTCTGCAACACAAACTGCAATTAGATGCCGACCAGATTACCCCTGTTGACAATACATTGATTCCTACCGGCAAGCTTGCTGCTGTAGAAAACACACCGTTTGATTTTAGAAAATCTACAGAGATAGGTTCACGTATCAACGAGGGCGACGAGCAGCTTAAGTTTGGTAAAGGTTACGACCATAACTTTGTATTAAACAAGCACACGCTGCAAACTCCTATTGCTACACTGCAAGGCGACAAAAGCGGTATTGTAATGGAAGTGTTTACCGATGAGCCTGGTATACAGTTTTACAGTGGCAATTTTATGAAAGGCGCCTTTAAATTTAAAGGCGATATTAAGGACGATAACCGTACTGCACTGGCTTTAGAAACCCAGCATTTTCCCGATTCGCCTAACAAGCCGTCGTTCCCGAGCACAGAACTTAAGCCCGGACAGACTTATAAAACCACTACCATTTATAAATTTTCGGTTAAGTAAGGTATTTCAAAATTTAGATGAGGGCCGGTTTGCAACGCAATCCGGCCTTTTTCGTATTAATTGTTTTAATGTGCCGGTGTTGTTATTAAATGATGTCTTACTATTGCCTGATGCTGGTAAACCTGTTACCTTTAACTAAATGATGTTTAAATCCGTCCCCCGGTTGATTTGGTTGTTGATTGTGCTATGCGCCTTGGTGGCTTCGTGTAAGTCTAAAAGAGCAGTGCTCAAGGGGTCGCCGGGCGAGGTTGTTAAGCCGCAGGGCTTTATTGCCGATAAATATGCCGAATTATTACAAATAGACAGCCGCGATATCACCAACGGCCGGCTGTATAATTTTATCGATCAGTGGTATGGCACGCCTTACAAATTTGGAGGTTTAGATCACGATGGGGTAGACTGTTCTGGTTTTACCCTTTTGCTGCAGCAGCAGGTGTATGGCATTAATCTGCCGCGCAATACCGGCAAACAAGTAAACGCTATTAAACGCAAGTATGAGGATGAACTGCAAGAGGGCGACTTGGTTTTTTTTGATTTTGACGGCAAAAAGTTTAGCCACGTAGGCGTTTACCTGCAAAACGGATATTTAGTGCACGCCAGTACACGCAAGGGGGTGTTGATTGTAAAACTGCGTGATCCTTCGATCTATAAATACTTTTCGCGCGCAGGCTCCGTCATCAATGTTAATAGCATAGCTCAAATAGAGTAAACATTATTATTTAACGTATAATCATGTTTGAAAAAATAGTTGTACCAGCACTGGCCTTTTTACTATATAGCCTAAGCGGCACTGCACAGGTGAAAAGAATGAGCTCGTTGCAGCTGCAAAAACGTCTCAATGATACCGATACGGTTTATGTGGTTAACTTTTGGCAACCTAGTGTGCGCCTTGCGTAGCCGAGTTACCATTATTTGAAAAACTGCAAATCACTTATCACAACAAACAGCTTAAAGTATTGCTGGTAAGTATGGATTTTGAATCCAAGTGTCAAGCAGTAGAAGCTTTCGCTGCTAAGCGCCAGTTAAAATGCGAAGTGTACATGGCTGTACGCGAAAGCGATAAGGAAATGATTGATAGCGTTGACAAGGTGTGGAGCGGCGCGTTACCCGGTACATTGATTGTGAACGCAAAAAAAAGGGCATTCATATATTTCAGGAGCGCGAATTTACATATGATGAATTGAACACACATTATCAATCCAACAGATAAAATTACCATAAAAAAACTCGTTTCAATATTCATGATTGCCGTTGCTGGCAAAGCCTTTAAACCGGCCGATTCAGGTTACAAGGTGGGCAACACAGCCACAGATTTAAACTGAAAAACGTAAACGGTAAAAACCGTATCACTGGCCGATTATTAGACCGCAAAAGGACACATTGTGGTATTTACCTGCAACCACTGCCCGTATGCCAAAGCTTACAAAAGCCGGACTATGGCTTTAGATAAAGAATACGCTGCTAAAGGCTATCCGGCGATTGCTATCAGTCCGAACGACCCGGTAGCCAAAGCCAGCCGACTCTTTTGAAAACATGTAGAAATTCCACGAGCAAAAAGGCTGCACATTTCGTATTTGATTGAAAAAACACAAGATATTTCCCGTGCTTATGGTGCTAAAGCTACCCCGCATGCTTATGTGCTGCAAAAAAAACACCGGCAGGCAGTGTGGTAAAATACATTGGCGCTATTGTAACGATACCAAAAACGCGAATCCCGCAAAGGTAAAATACGTAAAAAACCGTTAATGCATTACTGACAGGGAAACAACCACGAATAAAAAGCACCAAAGCGGTAGGCTGCGGTATTAAATGGAAAAAGAGCGTTTAAGTAACAACTTTAACTAACATTAAAGGCTACTCCTCTAACACGTACAGATACATTTACCTGTTTAGAGGGGTAGCTTTTTTTATTCCACTTCTTCTGCCACTGTTGGCATATTATTTTTCTATGTCGATTTTCATTACTGTGGGCAATGAGTTATCCCATATTTCTTTCCATGTGTCTGATAGTACCTACACGTCGTTTGCCAAAGCCCGACTTTGCTAAGCTACCTCCTAAATACGTGGTCACATTACCTTTCAAAGTATAGCTTAATTGCCTGTGAAAACTTCAAGTTTGATCAATGTAAGGCTCACATAAAACTATATATCCAAAACCCCTTCTGTGTTGATTTGAAAGGTAACTCTACTTCTTGAAAGTGATTAAAACAACGGCTTAAATTTTTTAACCGAACTGTAATTCTGTCAAAATCAACTCAGTTTGTCTTATTTATTAACGAAAAAGAAATTGTAAATATTAACTATAAAATAATTAACCCTCATAAAGTGAAGGTTTAGCTTGCTAAAGTACATGTTGGCGTAAAAAAGACAACTAAAACCTATTTGAAGAGTACATTTAGTTCAAGGGCAAGACAGCAGATGATTGACCGTAGTTATCATGTTTTTTTAGACCTATGATAACTGCTTCATGCAACTGCAAGTTGTGCTTATGGATAACAAATTTATATTGATGTTTTCTTATAAGTTTAATTTAATGCAGTTGCATTTTAAAAAATAAGAGAGTGATTAAAAGCGACTAACACACAAGAGACTTTATAGTGATTGCCAGTAAAACAAATATCAGCGTTGGCAGCCACTACAAATAGATACGACTATATGAATAACTTTATAGAAATATCGGTAATAATACCAAGTTACAATCATGCTTCATACCTAGAGCAACGTATTCAAACTGTTTTAAACCAAACCTATCCAATTAGCGAATTAATTATTTTAGATGATGCCTCTCCAGATCATAGTCAGCAAATAATAAGTCGATACAGTTCCGATCCGCGCATCAGTCATATCATATTTAACGAAAACAATAGCGGCAGCACTTTTAACCAGTGGCAAAAAGGCTTGGAACTTGCCAAAAGCCCTTGGGTGTGGATTGCTGAAAGTGATGACTACGCAGACCTCACTTTTTTAGAGAAGATGGCTGGGCTAATACACCATTATCCTAATGTAGGCATTGCTTTTTGCCGATCCCAGATTGTTGACGAAAATAACGAGGTTGTATATTATTCGTACAACCACAAAAAGTTTTCGTTCGGTCCATCCGAAATTAAAGATACCCTAAGCTCCGGATACTGTCTACCCAATGTAAGTGCATGTTTATTGAAAAGAAACTACGCCTTGAGCGCGGTGGTCGGCTTGGGCAAATATAAGGCATCCGGCGATCTGATATTTTATACCCGCATACTGCATTATGCCAATATAGCTTATGAAGATAGCACATTAAACTATTTCAGGGACCATGCAGGTAACGTTTCCCGACCTGCTAAAGTAAATGGCCTATGGGTTACTGAAGGCGTTGATGTAATCGGCAATATCAATTTTAGCCTGGTTGACTTTCCGGTTTATACATTTTTACGTATAAGCTATCACTGGCTTAGGCGGGTAGATAAAATTACTTTTAAAAACAAGATTAAGGTTTTTAAAAAATTGCTTTCGGCCAGCTGGAACTTTGGCCATGCTAAACTTTTGGGAATATTTCGTTCATCCGATTATGAATTTAACAGCTAATCTGATGACGGCCTACAACTGTGTTATCATCATTCCTGTTCATAAGCCGGAGCCTACCTACTATGAGCTGATTTCGTTTGAGCAGGCGTATCGTATGTTTCATAAATTTCCGATTTATATTATAGCTCCCGAAGGTTTAAACCTGAAAGCCTACCATGAAATTATACCTGCAATTAATGTAAAGTATCTGCCTGCCGGTTGCCAAAACAGTTTGCTCAATTATAATAAGCTTAAGTTAAGTCAGTATTTCTATAAGTTATTTGCCAATTATAAGTACCTGATGACTTATGAACTTGATGCCTTTGCTTTTAAAAACGACTTGCAGCTTTGGTGCAACAAAGGTTACGATTATATAGGCGCACCCTGGTTTGAAGGGTTTGCCGAGTGTGTTAGCGATAATTTGATGGGTGTAGGTAATTCCGGGTTTTCATTAAGAAGTGTTGCAGCTATGCGGAGGGGTATTAAAACAGCCGAATATAACGACCCTACCAAGCCCCCAAATTATTACAAAAATAAGTGGCTTAAACTGCGATTCTTGCTCGGCGCGCTTCTGCCTATCGAAAACATATACCTACAAGATGCGGATTTGCTTAACGAAGATTGGGTTATTGCCGAGCTGATTGCCAGGCGCACGCCAGGCTTTAAACTGGCGCCTATCAAAGAGGCTATGCAATTTAGTTTCGAGGTTAAGCCCGAAGCCTTATTTGAATTAAACAATCATCAATTGCCCACAGGGTGCCATGCATGGTGGCGTTATAATCTGCCGTTTTGGAAGCCCTTTATCGAAAAATTTGGATACAAGTTATAAAATGAGTTTTTTTTCGATCATCATCCCTACTTACAATAGCAGTGCCACCATGGACCGTTGCCTGCAAAGTATCATTAAGCAAGATTTTGACGCTTACGAGATTCTCGTGGTAGATGGTGCCTCTGCCGACGATACCGTTGCCGTAGCACGTAAATACCAGCAGGTAGCAAACCTTCGTATAATTTCTGAACCCGATGAAGGCACGTATGATGCCATGAATAAAGGAATCAAATTGGCTAAAGGGCAGTGGTTTTATTTTTTAGGCAGTGATGATGAGTTATATGCCGATACCATCTTATCTAAAATATACAAAACAATACAAAAACGTCCCGAGAGCCGATTTATATACGGCGATGTGCTTACCTCAACAAATACTTTAGAGCGTTACAGCAATTATACCTATGTGCAGTTAATGGACCGCTGCATTTGCCATCAGTCCATATTTTATCATAAATCGCTGTTTCAGCATTCGCTGTACGACTTAAAATTTAAGTTATGTGCTGATTGGGATTTTAACCTCAAGATTTTTGATGATAGCATCAAGCCTGTTTATATTAACCGCATCGTTGCCCGTTTTGATTTGGGCGGCGCAAGCGGAAACTGGATGCAGCATCCTGAATATTTAAATCACTTTGCCAATAAGCGCGAGCTGGCTAACCGCTACAAAACTGCCGCCTGGTGGTACGGCTACTATGTGCCGCTAATGTTGTTTAAGCGAACCAAAAGCAAATTAAGATGGATGTTTCAGTAATTATACCTGTTTATAATCCGGGCAACTACTTGCTGGAGGCGGTAGAGAGTGTTTATGCGTCTGATAGCTTAGATAAGATAAATTATGAAATTATCCTGGTTAACGACGGCTCAACCGATAAATACACCCTCATGATTTTGAATGCGCTTAACACTAAAGAGCATCTTAAAATTATTGACCAAAAAAACCAGGGACCGGCGGCCGCACGTAATACAGGCATTCGCAACTCATCAGGTAAGTGTTTGTTGTTTTTGGATGCTGATAATAAGATAAGGGGCAAGTTTATGCAAACTGCGGTCCGGTTTTTAAAGAGCGACAGCGCAGATATTGTTCATGGTAATCCGCACTTTTTCGGGGATTCAAACGAGATCAGATTTAAAACCGGACATTTTGATATGAACAGCATGCTGTATACCAATCATATTGATATGTGTACCGCCATGAAGCGCAGTGTTTGGGAACAGCTTGGGGGGTTTGATGAAAGCAGGGTGCTCATTGGTTTTGAGGATTGGGAATTTTGGATAAGAGCAGGAGCGGCAGGCATGAAATTTAGGTTTGTTGATGATGTGCTGTATGATTACCGTATCAACAACAAGTCTTTGTTATCAACTAAAAATGTACCTAACAACATAGACAAGGTTTACGATTACGTGTACACTAAGCACCAGAAATACATATTTAATGCTTACCGCTCGTTATATCCGCAGTATATGGTTTGCCAGCAATATCAAAATCAGTCAGTACAAAACTTAATAGGTTTAATTGGTGAGCAATGGAGGCAGCGGTGCATGTACCAATTATACCGGGTTAGAAATGTAATTAAACGAATCATAAGATGACAGATACTTATTGGAAAGACCTTTGGTTGCAACGAGAGCTGGTGTATATGTTTAGCTGGCGCGATATCAAAATACGTTATAAGCAAACCGTCATCGGTGCGTCCTGGAGCATCATCCGGCCTCTGATTACTATACTCATATTTAACTTTGTTTTCAATCGCATAGCGCATATTAACAATCCTTCGGTAGCGCCCTATGCATTAATGGTAGCCGCCGGAATGTTGCCCTGGCAGTTCTTTTCAACAGCGGTAGCCGATGGTTCTAATAGCGTAATCAACAACGCCGGATTAATTTCAAAAATTTACTTCCCACGCCTAATCATCCCGGCAAGTACACTGTTTACGAGCCTTATTGATTTCCTGATATCAGTAGTCATCATAGTAGGGTTTATGGTATGGTACCAGCACGTGCCCGGCTGGCAGATAGTACTGTTTCCGGTATCAGTGGTGTTTATGTTACTGGCTACCATGGGAGCGAGTGTATACCTCACTGCCCTCAATGTAAAATTTCGCGATTTCAGACACCTTATTCCGTTTGCCTTACAAGTTGGTATTTACATCACACCAGTGGCCTTTAGCAGTAAAAACCTGGGCGAAAAGTGGCACCTGTTTTACTACCTAAACCCTATGGTGGGCGTTATTGATGGCTTTAGATGGACACTATTGGGAGACAGCGTTTACTGGCCGGGGGCTATGGTGTCATTGCTGGTATCGCTCGTGTTGTTATGGAGCGGTGTCAGATTCTTCAGAAAAATGGAGAAGACTTTTGTGGATGAAATTTAAATAAAAACTAATTCTAATGAGTCAATCTGCTATAAAAGTTACTGATCTCTCAAAGGCATATATTATCCAGCATAATAATGAATCGGCTGCGTCTTCATCGTTGCGCGAGGTGATCACCAAAAAAGTAAGCGGTTTTTTCAACCCAAAATCTAACGGAGAAAGTCCAGCTGTGCAAGCAGAAAAGTTTTGGGCACTTCAGGATTTGAGTTTTGATGTGGAGCGGGGTAGCCGCATGGGCATTTTAGGTGGTAACGGTGCCGGTAAAAGCACGCTGCTTAAAATTATCAGTAAGATAACCGAACCCACCTCTGGCCAAATTGAAGTGAATGGCCGTGTGGTAAGTTTGCTGGAGGTAGGTACAGGCTTTCATCCGGAACTAACCGGTCGCGAAAATGTGTTTTTAAACGGGGTGATTTTAGGCATGAAGCGGTCTGAAATTAAGAAGAAGTTTGATGAAATTGTCGATTTTGCCGAGATAGAACAGTTTTTAGATACACCTGTAAAGCGTTACAGTAGTGGTATGTATATGCGCCTGGCCTTTGCAGTAGCTGCACATCTGGAGCCAGAAATACTGATTATTGATGAAGTACTAGCCGTGGGTGACGCGCAGTTCCAAAAAAAGTGTATTGCTAAAATGGACGAGATTAGCCGTGCAGATGGCCGTACGGTACTGTTTGTAAGCCATAACCTTGAGGCGGTAAGTTCTTTTTGTACAAGCGGCATTTACCTCAAAAAAGGTAAAATCGTAATGCAGGGAGATATTGACGACGTAGCCGAGCAGTATGCAAAGGATAACACAGAAAACAAACCGGTATTTGCCCCGCATAAAACTAAAGCTATATACTTTAACAGCGTTGAAACGCTGAGGCGTAACGTACGCTTTGGCGAAGAACTAATTTTGAAATGTGAGGTGGTTACCAATCAGAACCTTGACCGGTACATTATTGGTATTACTATCTCTGATTATTTTGAAAATAAAGTAGGTACTACCTTAATTACCGGTCGCAAATACCTGCTCACCGGTTTAAATCATCTCAGTATCAAAATCCCGACCGGAAACATCGTGCCCGGAAACTATAAGATTGCAATTTCGCTGGCGCTTGATGAAAACCTGAATAACGAAGATGTGATTTTTGATCATCCTACGTTTAGCATCATCGCATCAAACATTCGCGATTCTTTTGCCATCTGGCACCCAGCCTGGGGAGGTAACTTTTTAGCAAACGTCGAAATTTCATAATAAGCAAGCTAATGGTAATCAAATTGACGAAAAAGGCAGTACATAAGTTTCTGCGTTTATTTGGATACGGCATCCACAAAATAATGCCTGTGCCGATGATTGAGCCGGTAGCCGAAGAGCCACCGATCATTGAGGAGCCGGCACCTGTAGAGGTTCAGCCTGCTAACCTGGTGACTATTGACCTGGATAACTTTTTTGTGCTACCTAAAAAGGATATCACTTATTCATACGACTTGCTGTATACCTATCATAATTGCGATTTTATGAAAGATCCGCGTTTTATGGAGGCTTATCGCTTAGGGCGTGCAACCGACGTGCACGAGACGGTTTTAAAAAATTACGATATCTATTGGCGTATTCATGTGCTTTGCTGGGCTGCTACTTACGCAGCTAAGCTTGAGGGCGACTTTGTTGATTGCGGCGTAAACACAGGGATTTTTTCACGGGCCATCATCCATTATATTGATTTTAACAGCACCAGCAAAACCTATTACCTGTTAGACACCTTTACCGGGCTCGACGAAAGGTTTAGTACTCCCGAAGAAATGGAGCAACCGCTTAATCAAAAATATACTACCTATAAAGACGGTTTGTACGAACGTGTGCAAGAAACTTTTAAAGGGTTTAATGTAAACATCATTAAAGGTGCTGTGCCCGAAACGTTACCATTGGTAACGGCCGAAAAAGTAGCTTACCTGTCGGTTGATATGAATTGTATACAGCCAGAGATAGATACCCTAAACCATTTTTGGGATAAGCTTACACCGGGCGGCATCATCGTGCTGGATGATTATGGCTATGGAAACATCACCAACGAGCAAAAAGCTGCACACGATGAATTTGCACGCTCAAAAGGCGTTGAGGTGCTTTCGGTGCCAACTTGCCAGGGCATCATTATTAAACCGCTTAATTAATTGTCATCCACACTATCATGAAAAAAATCTATCACCTGGAAGGTATAAGAGGCGTTGGTGCTTTAATTGTTTTCGTCTGCCATTTTCAGATTGTGTTTATGCCAGAATTTTATACCCGCCTGCACTGGTGGCTGGTTCCGCATATGCGTTTAGGTTTAGTAAAGTTTCTGGTAAACTTTGTTAACCTGATGATTGTCGGCAATATGTTTCTGCACATTTTTTGGGCGCTGAGCGCCTATGTGCTATTTGCCAAGTTTTTCAAATACAACACTCAAAACAGCGCCCTTTTATCTAACAGCGTTAAGCGTTACATCAGGTTAATGATCCCGTGTGCGGTATCTATTTTTTTTAGTTACATCATATTTAAAGCCGGGTTTATTTATGTGCGGCAAATTCCGGTACAAACGTTACAACAAAATCTCTATCTCATACCGCCGTCGTTTTTGCATGCCTTAAAAACATCAGTGTGGAGTACACTTTTCGATTACGATTATTTTAGCAGTTACAACGGCCCGTTATGGACCATACAGCGCGAATTTTACGGCTCGGTATTTTGCTATGCACTTTTTGGGGTGATAGATAAATCTAACAATCGTACCTGGTTTTACGCACTGATTTTTGCCTGCGTTTGGGTATTGAAAATTTATTGGCTCAATAGCTTTTTATTTGGGTATCTGTTGAGCGACATCGACTTTTCAGACCGTAAAGACAACAGCATACTTGCCAGGTTTATTCAAAATCTTGATCAGTACTTAACAAAGCATCAGGGTATACTCTTAACCCTGTTCACTGTCATCTACGTGGCCGGTCGTGTGGTAATTTATCGCAATCTCGAACGGATGGATTGGGTAAATTGCATCTTAAGCTTTTTGCTCATTCTTATTTCGCTCCGGGCACAGATTGTTTCAGAGCTCATGAAATTTAAAGTATTCACCTCGCTCGGAAAGTTATCATTCGGTCTTTATGTGCTTCACTGGCCGATTTTATGTTCTTTGAGTTCATGGCTTTATCTCCGGTTTGCACTAAAATCATATCCTAAAGCCTTGTGTTTAATGGCGCTTTCTGCAGCAGTTTGCCTGGCAATGGCCTGGCTGTTTAACAAACTGGTTGACCAGCATGCTATTAAACTGGCCAGCAAAGCTGCAAACCATATTGAAAACCTAACTAAATACAAAACCAAAGATCAACCCAGAGAATCGCTGGTACGCGAAGTTGCTCTGGCTAAATAACTACCATTTATGACAGGCATTGAATCATGGACCGGCGAACGGCTTGAAACCTTTGTATTCAACGAAAATACCATAGAGCACCTGCATCGTTATGTTATTGCAGCAGAATTGGCCGCCGGTAAAACCGTACTCGACATTGCATCAGGCGAAGGCTATGGTACCAACATGATAGCTGGCGTAGCTGCTGAAGTGGTTGGGGTGGATATTGATGCTGAAACCATTGCCAATGCCCAAAATAAATACCGGAGAGATAACCTGAGTTTTAAAACGGGGTCGGCTGACCAAATACCTTGCGAAAGCGGCTATTTTGATTTGGTGGTGAGTTTTGAAACGATTGAGCATCACGACCGGCATCATGAAATGATGGCCGAGATAAAACGGGTGCTTAAGCCAGGCGGCATACTGCTGATCTCATCTCCGGATAAAAAGTATTACAGCGATGCTACTGGTTATAAAAATCCATATCACATTAAAGAATTGTACCAGCAGGAATTTGAAGAGCTGTTGTCCCAATACTTTAAACAAACAAGCTACTGTCGTCAAAAAAACTTTATCGGTTCTTTAATCATACCTCGCTTTGATTGTACAGAAAATGACTCGGTTACTATGTATAATGGTAATTATGATGGTATTGGCAACAATGATGTGGGAGCTCAGTTTTTAGTGGCCTTGGCATCAGACAACGAGTTGCCGCAGTTAAAACTGACTTTGTTTGACGGGCAGCGGGTGGTGCAAAAACAAATTGATGACGTGCGCGACCAGGTAATGGCTTTTATGCAGCAGCAAGCCACTGATTATTTTGGCAAAATGCAGAAGGAAGCTACCGACCATGTAGAACTGTTGAGACAACGAGCCTTGAATGATATAGAGCAGGCCCGGCAAAAAGAAGCGTTACGGCTTAGAAATACTCGCGATTACCGGATGGGTAATTTTCTGTTGTCGCCATTACGTACCATAAAAAAAATATTTTATGCCTGAGGTATCTGTTATTATTCCAAATTATAATCATAGCAAATACCTTAAGCAGCGTATCGATAGCGTACTTAATCAAACTTATCCGCACTTTGAACTTATTATACTCGACGACTGTTCTACTGATGATAGTAAAGCTATTATTGAGGTTTACCGTGGCCATCCTAAAGTTAAAAGGATTATATACAACAATCAGAACAGCGGCAGCACCTTTATACAATGGGAGCGGGGAGCGCAAGCGGCAGTTGCCCGCTGGCTTTGGATTGCAGAGAGTGATGACTATGCCGAGCCCGGTTTTTTGGAAGAACTGGTAAAGCTTGCACAAAGTGATGATAATATTGGTATAGCCTTCTGCGGTTCACACTGGGTGGATGCTGATGGTAACATAAAAGATGATCTTTCTCTTTATCACCATTCTTTTAAACGCTCTGGAACGGTTGAGGTAGGAGAAGAGATGGTAAAGCATTGTACCATACAAAATGCCAGTTCTTGTTTATTTGACCGTAACAAGCTTTTAAGCAGCATTAAAAATTTAAAAACGTACCGGGCCTGTGGCGATTGGGTGCTGTACGTGCGTATGCTGCAACACTGCAACCTGGCATTCACCAGTCAAAAATTAAATTATTTTAGATGGTACCATGCCAACATCAGCAATGCTGCTAAAGAAACTTTGTGGATAACCGAAGGCTTGGATATTTTAAGCAATATCAATACCCGTAAAGTAAAAATCTCGCATGAGCATTTTAAGTGGGTGATTAATTTTTGGAGAAACAAACTTACCCCTTTGTCGGCAACCGAAAAGTTTAAAGCTACGTTAAAGTTAAAAATGTTTGAGCTTGACTATTGGCAGAGTAAGCTTTTCTTTTAAATATGATAGTGATTGCAGGTGGCGCCAACGTAACTGTAAAAGCAATGCATAACGCTTAATATTAGCCGTATAATTTAATCATGCCGAACCATTATCAATTTCATGATACCGTAGTATTACGACATCCGGTATACAGTTTTCAGCAGTTCGATAAAAATAATCTGGCGGCAAAACTTCAGGATAGCTTTTTTAGGGACGCTATTTATTTGTGTAGTCCCACAGTTTTTGATGAGTTGAAGAAGTGCAGTTTCGATTATACCAAACTTAATGCTAAACTTAAAAATACAGTTTTAAAATATTTTAACCGCATGTGTTACCGGCCTACACCGTTTGCGCTGTGCGCAGCAGTGAGTACGGTAAAATGGACTGGCTATGCTGACGAAATACAGGTGGATGAATTAAATTTTAAACCGCATGTAAAATTGAGCTATGCAAAAAGTTTACAGGTAGCTGCCGAAATATTGGAAACAGTGCGCCCCATGTTATATGTTAGGGCTAATGCAACGCTGTACAAGGTAGGGAAGCAATACCGGTATATCAAAAGCATGCAGGATGACACCGATAAGATTACTTTTTACATAGCATCTGCCGATGCTACATCTCTTTTAAGTAAAGTTTTAAAGTTTGGTTCTCGACAACGTGTAGCAGAGGACATAACTGCATTTATTATTCAAAAAACGAATTGTAAAGCAACTGAGGCTGCCGAATATTTGCAGTCGCTTTTAGAGGAGCAGATTTTAGTTGATGCACATGCACTCAATATAACCGGGAAGGATTATTTGCAAAAGTTAAGTTCATTAAAGCTATTAAACGGGATAGACAACGGTAATGGCCTTTACCAAAATTTAAACCACGTAGATAATGCTCTAACGTTGAGTAATTATTTAGGGCACTACAAATCGCGTCTTCAAAAAAATGATCTATACATTAATCTGGAAAGCATAAGCCAAAATGGTGCGATTAGTTCCGTGCATCAAAAGGCAATATTAGATGGTTTGCATTGTCTCACACAACTCAACCAGCCTCAAGCGCCCAAAGGGATGAGTTTGTTTTTGCAACAATTCAATAAAAAGTTTGAGGGGCAAACCATCCCGCTGTTGCAGGCACTTGATCCAGAAGTGGGCGTGGGTTACAGTGATTTAACTTCAGGGAGCGAATCACTAAACTTTGCTGATGGCATTGGATGGGGAATGGTTAGTACAAGTGCTGATACTGTAAAGTGGGGGCAATTGCAAAGCTTGATCCTAAAGAAGTGGATGGCTGGTGGTAAGTATCAACCAGTCATCCTCTGCGCCGAAGATGTAAACATTGCGGCACCGCCCGAAGGTAATAATTTGCCATCTACGCTATCAGTGATGTTCAGGCCGGCTGGCGAAAAAATATTTATAGAACAGGTAGCCGGCATAACGGCCACATCACTAATTGGTAGGTTTACACCTGTCAGCGATGAAATTGACGCGCTTGCACAACATATCGCCTCGCACGAGGCTAACAGTAATCCAGGTGTTATTTATGCAGAAATTGTGCATGTCTGCCACAAGCAAACAGCTAATATTGATCGGCGCAATCATATTTATCCTTACGAAATAGTAATGCTGACGCCATCTGTAACAGAAGAGGATTATCAGATTCCATTGTCAGACTTGTGGGTTTCGGTACAAAATAATGAGGTCATAATGTGGTCGGCTAAGCATGGTAAAAGGGTAATACCA
This sequence comes from Mucilaginibacter sp. CSA2-8R, assembly GCF_038806765.1. NCBI lineage: Bacteria > Pseudomonadati > Bacteroidota > Sphingobacteriia > Sphingobacteriales > Sphingobacteriaceae > Mucilaginibacter > Mucilaginibacter sp. CSA2-8R. The sequence goes on from NZ_CP152389.1 coordinate 1,972,255, forward strand.
CGCTTAAGTTCTGCTTTTAACTATCAGCGGGATGATTTGGCGGCTTTCCGGTTTCTGTGCGATTTACAGCACGTGGGTGTACAAACCAATTTTAACTTTGCTATAGAAAATGTATATCTAGGGTTAGATTTTTACCCCCGCGTCGAATTTGAGCAGGCAATACTCCAATGTGCGCAATGGCATCCGGATATTTCGGTTTTTACTCCCATCATCAACGAGAAAAATGAGCAGAAGCGCTTGGAGGCGTTTTCTCAACTGCGGCATCAACTACAGTTTTGCAAATACGTCGCCCTTACCCAACACGATCATCAACTGGTTTTTAATTTGGATAACCCTGCTGATGTTGATTTTTTCATGGAAACCGTTCAGCCTTTAAAGAAAATTGTAATTAGAGAGGTGCTTGCTAAAAGCATTGATAACCCCACGCTGTTTAACAAAAACAAGGAGGGCGTGGCCAGCCAGTTCATCGCTACTGTGTATCATAATAGGGTAGTTTATCAGCCTAAACCACTAATTCTGACGGCTTTTAAAAAACAAGTGGTCAGACGGTTTTCGCCCGGAACCGAGTGGTTATATTTAAAATTATATAGTCACCAAGCCCGAACTAACGAAATAATAGGTACCGCAATTTGCCAAGCCGTAAGGCTGGCTTTAAAAGCGGACCTTATTAAACAATGGTTTTTTACCCGCTATAACGATCCGGAGCATCATATCAGGTTAAGATTAAAAGTGCGCCAGGGCAAGCATCAAAACGTTATCTCGATATTTAACCAAGAGACAGGTGATTATCATCAACAGGGTTTGCTAAGTAACATTATAATTGATACCTATCACCGGGAGTTAGAGCGCTACCCCAACATCGACGCCTTCGAAAATATCTTTTTTAACAGCAGTGATTGGGTGTGTCGTTACTTTAATAGTATTTGGCAGCAGCTTAATCAGGAGGATTGCTTATCGTTCGCCTTTTTAACAACGCGTAGTTTGCTCCAAGCAGCTGGTTTTTCAAGTAGGGAGAGAATGAATTATCTTACTGGCGTGGTCGATTCCTTTTTCAATGAGTTTAGCCACGTACCTGGCTTAAAATATCAGTTGGATTTAACTTACAGAAAGTATAAAGGAGTTGTAACGAATTTTCAGGATAGTCGGAGCTTCTACGCTCAATATAAACTTGTTGAAATAGCAGAAAAAAACAGTGAAAATTTAACCACGTACTTTGGTCAGATCAAGGCAATACAGCTTAAATTTAAGCACCTTGCTGATATTATTCACATGCACCTTAATCGCATTTTTGCTGATCAACCGCGTGAGCAGGAATGTACATTATATTACCTGCTGTTGAAGTATGAAAAGTCGAGCAGATATATCAGTCAAGCTGTATAAACAGATCAACAGTATACAAATGGTCTGTTTGGGTTACCTTTAACCTATGTTTTTCAGGGTAAGCAGCGTTGAGTCTGGTACGGGTATTTACAATACCTATCTCGAATCCCTGCTTATTAGTACCCGCCGGATTAACGTGATTGCTTGCCGAAAAAGACAAAGCGCCATCATGGACGTTAATTTTAATTTCGGCCGGAAAATGAGTGTTTAAAATAATGCCGTGCTTAAAAATGTTTTCGACGAAGGTCAGTAAAATCAACGGAATGAGCCTTTTATTATCTAATTCACCACTCGTAATGAGGTTAACTTGCAATTTTTGATCAAAGCGGAGCTGGTTGATGGCAATTACTGTTTCGATGTTTTCAATTTCTTTAGTTAATTCTACTTTGCCGTCAGTACCTAATTCGGTGAGCGAATAGCGCATTAGGTCAGAAAGCAGCATAATTCCCTCTGCACTTTTTTCAGAAATGTGGTAAACGGAGTTGTACAAAAAATTTAAAGTGTTAAAAAGTAAGTGCGGATTTATCTGCGATTGTAAATAAGCATTGCGGGTTTTAAATAGCGTTCTTTCGAGTTCTGCTTTCTTTTTATTCTGAACAAGCTGGCGGGTTCTGAGCTTAGTAATTTTAATACTTGTTTCTACCGAGTGTGTAAAAAACCAGTAGCCAAAACTAAGGCAAAGCATATAAAAGGCCCGGTAACCTCCTAATAACAAAAAATGTTTTACAGAAGTAATAGGTTTAGACATGCCTTGATATATCAGTATTTCATTGATAAGATATTGCAGCATAAAGTAACAGATAATTACAACAGCAATAAGGCAACTATAGTAGAAGCTTTTGTTTGTGGTGCGAATGCTGTAAGCTAAGCACCAGGCATTAGTATAAAATAACAAAATGTTGGCAGTATAGTGCAGAGAATAATCTAAAAAAGTAGAAACGTAAGGGCTAACCGCCCAAACGAAAGACACCTCGTATGCAATGAACATCAGCCATACGATGCTGTGAATTAATACAGTTTGTTTTTTATTCATATTATTAAATTTAGTCAAACCCTCTCCAAAAGGTTGTATACCTCACCAAACAACGCCTTCACGTAATAAAATTCAAGTAGTAGTAAAGTAAAAATAGATTTATCTAAAAGTTAAATCTATGAAACAGCAATTATCACAATCCTTGAAGGTTAAAACAAAAACGCTTTTTAAATTTAATAACCAAAAGTTAAATAGCGGTCCAAAATTTTTCTGGGAAACAGAAGTTCCAACTACTACAGTGACTGTTGATCCAACAACCAGCACCACTGTAACTGTTACTCATTAGTTCATAGTTAGTTTTAGGCAAAAAAGGCGGCTTATTTTAAATATTTAAGCTGCCTTTTTTAATTTATAATTCGTCTTTTCAAAATGCTTTTAGCGATTTTGTTAAAAAAATATTCCCGATAACTGTTACCAATGGTTAGTTTCAATTTGTCTTGAATAATGACTTGGTTGCCCTCAATAAATCGTATTTTATTATCGTTGATGATAATAGATTTGTGTATCCGGCTAAAAGTTGACTCAGGCAGAGTAAGCAGTATTTCTTTAAGCGTAAGATAAACAATATGCTTGTTATCGGGCATATGGATTATGATGTAATTATTTAAGCTTTCGATGTAGAGGATATCCTCCAGCATAATTCTGGCCATTTGGCCTTTTGTGCCCGACTGTACATAAATATGCTTAGGCGATTCGGCATTATCGACGTTCTGTTTTTGTTCTGCGTCAGGTGGTTTGAGGCGCTGTATACATTGTAAAAAGCGTTGGTATTTGATTGGTTTAAGCAAATAATCATAACTGCCGAGTTCAAAAGCTTCAAGTGCAAAACCGGGATGGGCTGTGGTAAAAACTATTTTAATTTTTTTATCAAAGTGTTTACTTACTTCTGTGCCCGATAATAGAGGCATTTCAATGTCCGTAAATACGATGTCTGGCTGCAACGCCGAAATCTCTTGTAGGGCATTTACCGGGTTATCATTACTTCCTATCAGTTCTAAGCCCGGTGTTTGATTTATATAACTGTTTAAAATATTGATAGCATGACTTTCGTCATCAATAATATAACAGGTAGTCATAGATTAGCGTTTAGGTATTGTTTAATTAATAGAACAGCCCAATTTATAACTACGTCCCGTTAAATTAAATGTTTGCTTGTGCGTTATTCTTAAAAGTTGTCAATTCGATGGTTTAGCTCAACATTGAAAAGGCATTCACAGCTTGCCTATATTCTTCATCGCATAATCCATCAACCTTCAAATGCTCGAAGGGTAAGTAACAACTAAATTGCACGCGTTATTGGAAAGAGCCGCCTTACCAAATGGTATTATTAAAATTTTTATCAATGTTATTATTAAGGTCGACAACCGTAGTGTAGTGACAAAATATTGTCGCCCCAGCTCGCGCGGCTTTGAGTAATGTTTTGTAGGCATAAGGTGCATGCAGGTACTATTGTATTTCTTTAGAGTCTCTGCCCGCAATGGTTGTCAGGATAAATAAGTATATTAAATGCTGTTTAAAGTCAAGTCCCGTTTTGTTTTGTGAAGCAGCGTCAACTATAAATTAGGGTTACCTTTGGTGCCGGGACATAATTCATTTTCACCATGAAAAAATTCTTTTTTCTGCTCTCATTTATAACTGGGGTTTGCCAGATGATTGCCGCACAAACCCGTATAGTGGTTAACCAGGATGGCAGTGGCACTTATAAAACCGTGCAGGAAGCGATTGACCATATACCCTCGCATAATACTAAACCCATAGAGATATTTGTAAAAAACGGCATTTACCAGGAACGCGTTGTGATTGATTCAACCAAAAATTTTGTGAGTTTGATTGGTGAAGATAAAGACAAAACCATAATTACCTTTAACAACCACGCCGGCATGACCCTACCTTCGGGTAATAGGATGGGAACACCGGAGTCGGCGTCGTTCTTTATTTATGCGCACGATTTTACCGCCCGAAATATCACCTTTAAGAATGATGCCGGGTTTACCGCAGGGCAGGCTGTGGCTGTTTTAGCTCATGGCGACCGGCTTACGTTTAACCATTGCCGTTTAATTGGGTTTCAGGATGTATTGTATACCGAGGGCGAACGGAGCCGCCAGTACTACCAAGACTGTTACATTGAAGGCACTACTGATTTCATATTCGGGCCGTCGATAGCTGTTTTTAACCGATGCCATATTCACAGCAAAAAGAACTCACATGTGACGGCTGCTTCAACGTCCGAGAGTAAGCCATACGGTTATGTTTTTCTGAATTGCAGGCTTACAGCAGATACCGCCTTGCACGGGGTGTCGCTTGGACGGCCCTGGAAGCCTTATGCCAGCGTCGCTTATATCCGTTGCTACTTAGGACCACACATTATTGCGGGCGGATGGAACAACTGGTCAAATCCAGATAATGAAAAGACAGCTCGCTTTGCTGAGTACAAAAGTACCGGCCCAAGTGCAAACGCGGATGCCCGCGTAAAATGGTCGCGGCAATTAAACAAAAAAGAAGCCGGCCAGTATACCGTTAAAAATATACTGGCCGGCTCAGATGGTTGGATACCTACAGTATCCAATTGATTATCTACAACCCAAATTTGCAGAGTAATTAATTCAATTATCTCTTACAAAAGGGTAATGGTTTTGCTGATGGTTTTTTGATTGCCTGCCGATGTTTTGTCTGGCTGGCATCCACCCACGCTAATGGTAATTTTACCTGGCATATACTTTTGCTCACCGTTTTGGGCGGTCAGCATTAGGTCTTCGGGTTTAATGGTAAAACTAATATTCTGCATAGCTCCGGCTTTGATGGGTGTGCGTTTAAAGCCTTTCAAAGCTTTGAGTGGCACAGGCATTTTTAGGCCGTTGTGAGTGATATATAACTGCGTAACTTCCTCGCCGTCTAATTTACCTGCATTTTGCACTTTAACATTTAGCGTAATAGCTTTCCCTTTTTGCACTGTAGCAGGGGCTTGCAGGCCGCTGTATTTAAAAGTGCTGTAGCTTAAGCCATAACCAAAGCCATATAAGGGCTGTCCATTAAAATACCGGTAGGTGCGGTTTTTCATAGAATAATCTTCAAACGATGGCAGGTCGCTGTCGCTGCGGTAAAAGGTTACCGGTAAGCGGCCGGCTGGGTTGTAGTCGCCAAAAAGAACGTCGGCTAACGCGGTACCTGCAGCCTGTCCGCCATACCAGGCGTTTACAATAGCCGGCAGGTTGTCAGCTTCCCAGGGTGTAGCCACGGCACTGCCCGTCATCATTACAAATACTACCGGTTTGCCGGTTGCTTTCAGGGCTTTCAGTAAATCAGTCTGCACTTTAGGCAACATGATAGAGGTACGGTCGCCGCCGTTAAACCCTTGCTGGTTCACGCGCATTTCTTCACCTTCTAGCTGCGGTGATATACCGCCTACATAAATAATGGCATCGGCATCTTTCACGCTTTCTGCAATGGCATTCAAATCAGCCTTTACTGCAACACCCGATTTAAAATTAAAAGTGGCCCGGCCTTCGGTCTGGCGGTATTCAATCACAATGTGGTAAACGCTGCCTTTTTGAGTATTTAGCGTGTAAGTTTTAGGGCCAAAGCCGTCGGGTTCGCCATTCAGGCTGCGTTCTTGGTTATTGATGATGAGTTTATAGGGCTTGTTACCTGTTAACTCGAAAGTAATCTCGTCGTTATTGGTGGCTGTATAGTCGGTAGTCCAGCGGGCAGAAAAGTTTTTTTGGCTGATGTTGTCAACAACAAAAGTGCCATCGCGCCAAATATAATTAATGCCGGTTTCTTGCCGGGTTACTGTTGGTGCACCGCTTAAGTTATTGTTTTGCCAGTATTCGGCTTTAAACCCTTTTTTGCCGTCGGCCTGGCCTAAATCGCCCAGGTCAACATTGCGGGTATATTTGTCGCTGGTGTAATTGATACCTTGCGTATAGTAAACGTTGGCACCGGCACCCAGCTTAGCTTTAATAGCTTTGTAAGGCGTACTGATCTCAGACGGCATACCGTTATAATTGCCTAATACACTCACCGGGTTGTCTGCATTCGGGCCTATCACCGCCACCTTTTTAAGTGTTTTGCTAAGCGGTAAAATCCGTTGCTCGTTTTTAAGCAGCACAATGCTTTGGTGTGCCATTTTAAGGGCATGCGCCTTGTGGGCTGGGGCTTCCAGTATATCAGCACCAATATTGGCATATTTATCTTTCGCCGGCGGATCAAACATGCCTAAACGGAAGCGTATGGTGAATAGTCTTCTCAGCGATACGTCAATCTGCTGCTCGCTAATTTTACCATGCTTTACAGCGTCGGTCAGTGATTGATAAGTGATGTTGCCGCACTCCAGATCAGTGCCGTGCAGTACAGCATCGGCAGCGGCATCTTCGGCCGAGGCATGCGTTTTATGTTTTTGGTAAAAATCATCAATCGCGCCACAATCAGAAGTTAAGTAACCGGTAAAATGCCATTGGTTACGTAAAATGTTATTGAGCAGCAAGTCGCTGCCGCAGCAGGGTTGGCCTTTAAATGCATTATATGCACACATTACACCGGCCACTTTGCTGTCTACTATCAATTTGCGAAAAGCCGGCAAATAAGTATCCCATAAATCATAATCAGGTACGTCGGTATTAAATTCATGGCGCGATGGCTCCGGACCGCTGTGCACGGCGTAGTGCTTAGCGCAGGCTGCTGCCTTTAAATAAACCGGGTCGGTACCTTGCAGGCCTCTAACAAAATTGGCGCCCATATTGGCGGTAAGGTAGGGGTCTTCGCCATAAGTTTCCTGGCCGCGGCCCCAGCGTGGGTCTCTAAATATGTTTACATTGGGTGTCCAGTAAGTCAACCCCAGATAAATGCCACGGTGGTTTGCTTTTACACTCTCGTTGTAAACCGCACGGCCTTCGTCAGCGGTTTGCTCAGCCATCAGGTGCATGCTGTTGGTATCAAACGTGGCGGCCATAGCAATGGCCTGCGGGTAAACGGTAACCTTGTAGGGCGTGCGTGCAACACCATGCAAACTTTCGTTCCACCAGTTGTAAGCTGGGATGCCTAGTCGCTCAACGGCTGGTGCAGCGTTAAGCATTTGTCCAACTTTTTCGGGTAGGGTTAAGCGCGAAACCAGGTCGTTTACCCGTTGCTCAATGGATAAGGCGGGGTCCTGAAACTTGTACGTGTAGTCGCTCGGCCGTGATTTCCAGGCAAAGCATAGCAATAACAATATGGGCAGCGCCGCAAGGCAAGTGTATTTCAGTTTTTTCATGCTGAATAGTTATGGGTTAAATGTGTTTTAAGGTTGATAAAAGGAGGGCGAAAAGATATTTCGGCACCTCAAGTATATAATCGGTTTATGTTGTAAATCTATAGAAATATAATTAAACTTGCAATCGATTGCATAAACTAAAATATTAGCTGTCCTTACAAATCATACTTAGATGTTACGGGCAGATAAATCAAACCAATAAATCTGAATGATAATGCGGCAACAGTTTAGAGTTTTAAGCTTACTGGCTTTTGTATGGATACTTACATGGGCTAACCGCTGTTTCGCAGACGATGGTTACAAGCTTTGGCTAAATTATCCTAAGATAAACGATCGTGCTTTAGCAGCTTCTTATACTCAGCAGTTAAGGCAAATTTATTTTACCGATGGTATGGGCAAAGCCAATGTTGCACGCAAAGAATTACTGTTAGGCGTAGCGGGCATGCTGCAATTTACACCACAAATAGTAAAACCCGAGAGTGCCGGTTTATTGGTTGGGACCTATCAAAAATTACCGGCAGGGGTTACTAAAAGCCTTGCTACTGTTGGTAATGATGAAGGTTACGTTATTAAAACCATTACTGCTAATAACCGCAAACAGGTTGTCATAGCCGGCAAAACCGAAAAAGGCGTTTTATACGGTGTTTTCAACTTTTTAAGGTTACTACAAACGCAGCAGCCTATCAGCGCATTAAACATTAACGAATACCCCAAATTAGAACGCCGCGTGCTTAACCATTGGGACAACCTGAACCGCACGGTAGAGCGGGGGTATGCAGGGGCATCTATCTGGAACTGGCATAAACTGCCTGGTTACATTGATCAGCAGTATATTGATTACGCCCGCGCCAATGCCTCTATTGGTATAAATGGCACCGTTTTGAATAACGTAAACGCTAACGCCCTGATGCTTACCCCGGAGTATCTGGTAAAAGTAAAAGCACTGGCTGATGTTTTCAGGCCGTATGGTATCCGGGTATATTTATCGGTTAAATTCAGCAGTCCTATCGAGGTTGGCAAATTAAAAACAGCCGACCCATTAAATATAGAGGTACGCCAATGGTGGAAAGATAAAGTTGATGAGATATATAAATACGTACCCGATTTTGGCGGCTTTTTGGTCAAAGCCAATTCTGAAGGGCAACCTGGTCCGCAGGCTTACGGGCGAAACCATGCCGATGGGGCCAACATGATGGCTGCGGCACTGGCACCGCACAATGGTATTGTGATGTGGCGTGCATTCGTGTACGATAGTAACCCGTTGAACGACCGTGCAAAACAGGCCTATGACGAGTTTAAACCGCTGGACGGCAAGTTTGCCGACAACGTAATTGTACAGGTAAAAAACGGTGCCATTGATTTTCAACCCCGCGAGCCGTTTCATCCGCTTTTTGGTGCGATGGCTAAAACACCGTTAATGATGGAATTCCAGATTACCCAGGAATATACCGGTTTTTCAACACACTTATTTTACGAGGCTCCTTTATTTAAAGAGGTATTGGATGCTGATACTTATGCTGCGGGCAAAGGCACAACAGTAGCTAAAGTGCTTGAAACTAAACCGCATGCCAAAGCCGTAACAGGTATTGCCGGTGTAGCAAACATCGGTACCGATCGCAACTGGTGTGGTCATCCGTTTGCTCAAAGTAATTGGTATGCTTTTGGCCGGATGGCCTGGAACCCTGACCAGTCATCAGCCCAAATAGCGAACGATTGGTTGCGCATGACTTTTACCAACGACAAAAGCTTTGTACAACCAATGGTACAACAAATGCTGGCCTCGCGCGAAAACACAGTAAACTACATGACGCCCCTGGGCTTGCATCACATTATGGGCATTAATACCCACTATGGCCCTGGCCCCTGGGTAGATAAAGCCGAACGACCGGACTGGACGGCAGTGTATTACCACAAGGCAGACAGCTTAGGCATTGGTTTCGACCGTAGCAGCGCTGGTAGTAAAGCTACTGCACAATACGCGCCGCAAGTGCAGCAGAAGTTCGATAATCTGGCCACCTGTCCTGATAGTAACCTGTTGTGGTTTCATCACCTGAGCTGGAATTACAAAATGCGGTCGGGCAAAACGCTTTGGTTTGAGCTTGTGCATCATTATTACGAGGGTGTAGACTCGGTAAGGCGCTTGCAAACCGTTTGGAACGGCATGCAAGGTAAGGTAGACCGTGAGCAATATATGGCAGTAAAGCAGCTCATTGCTATCCAAATGGAAGAAGCTATACGCTGGCGGGATGCTTGTGTGCTTTACTTTCAAACGTTTTCTAAACAGCCTATCCCTGCCGGGTACGAAAAGCCGTTACATCCCCTGTCGTACTACCGGGACATGCAGTTTCACTTTGCGCCGGGTATTGGCGGCAGTATCTAATTAAATCCAAAATTATAGACCTCATATCATGTTTAAAACAAACCTAAAAATTAACATTGCTTTACTGTTAGGTGCAAGCATGGCGGTAGCCTGTCAGTCATCAGACAAGCAGAAACAATCTGCCGAACAAAAAGATACCGCAGCTCAGGCTGATAGCAACGCTAAAAAATATATTTCTCAGCCACTCATCAAATCAATTTACACGGCAGATCCGTCGGCTCACGTGTTTAACGGCAAAATATATATTTACCCTTCGCACGATATTGAATCTGGTATTCCCCAGAATGATAACGGCGACCATTTTAACATGAAAGATTTCCACGTGCTATCCATGGACAGCATAGGAGGGAAGGTGACCGACAATGGCGTGGCTTTAGATATAAAAGACATCTCCTGGGCCGGGCGCCAGCTCTGGGCTCCGGATGCCGCTTACGAAAAAGGGACTTACTACCTGTACTTTCCGGTTAAAGATAAAAGCGATGTGTTTCATATTGGCGTAGCCACCAGCAAATCACCTGTTGGGCCCTTTAAGGCCGAGGCTAAACCAATTGAAGGCAGCTACAGCATTGACCCGTGTGTTTTTAAAGATACTGACGGTAGTTACTACATGTACTTTGGTGGTATTTGGGGCGGCCAATTGCAGCGCTGGGCTACCGGCACCTACTCGGGCCCAAATGGTTCGAAAACTGATTTGGAAAAAGACGACCAACCTGCATTATCTGCCAAAGTTGTTAAAATGAGCCCTGATATGCTTGGCTTCAGCGAAAAGCCAAAAGATGCGGTGATACTTGACGAAAATGGCAAACCGCTTTTAGGTAAAGACCACGACCGCCGCTTTTTTGAAGGTTCGTGGATGTATAAGTACAACGGTAAATACTACTTCACTTATTCAACCGGTGATACTCACCGCTTGTGTTATGCTACGGGTACAAGCCCATACGGACCGTTTACTTATAAAGGCGTGATACTGGAGCCGGTTGAAGGCTGGACCACGCACCATTCTATTGTTGAAATTAAAGGTAAATGGTACTTGTTTTATCATGATACACAATTATCGGGCAAAACGCATCTACGTAACGTAAAGGTAACCGAACTGAAATACAACCCGGATGGTACCATCCAAACCATTAACGAGCACGTAAAGTAACTGCCCGTTAATTGATTACCTGCCGGTGCTGTCTTAAACAATGACTAAACAGTTGTTGCTTAATGATAGCACCGGCAGTTTTAATAATGATCTATGATGATTTTAGTATGAGAAAAATATTTTTTTGCGTTTTTGCCCTGATGCCTTCGCTGCTGATTGCGCAAACGGTATCCGAAGTTAAAACGCCGGGTGCCTTTGCGGTTATGCAGGCCGGCAAGGCAGCATCGGTATTATTTGATAAGGCTGACGATGAACTGATTGCCATTGCAGGTAAACTATTTACCGAGGATGTGCAACGGGTAAGCGGTCAGCTACCGCAATTGGTTAACGCCAGGCCATCCGGCAAAAGCCTGATTATTGTAGGTACGGTAGGCAAGTCGAAGTTTATACAGGAATTGATTGCCGCTAAAAAGCTGCAGGCCGTTAAACTTAAAGGCGATTGGGAACGGTATCAGATACAATTGGTAAAAGCGCCTTACAAAGGGGTAGACCAAGCGTTGGTTATTGCAGGCAGTGATAAAAGAGGAGCGGCGTATGGCTTATTAGAGTTATCGAGGCAAATGGGCGTTTCGCCATGGTATTGGTGGGCAGACGTGCCGGTGCAAAAAAAGGCTTCTATTTATGTAAGCACCGATATGCCAGTTACCGATGCGCCCAAAGTAAAGTATCGCGGAATTTTTATTAATGATGAAGCGCCGGCGTTTTCCCGGTGGACCAAAGAAAAGTTTGGCGGTGTTAACCACTCAGTTTATGAAAAGGTTTTTGAACTCATTTTGCGGCTAAAGGGCAATTACCTTTGGCCTGCCATGTGGGGCAATGCTTTCAACGATGATGATAAGCTAAACCCGGTACTGGCCGATAAATGGGGCATTGTGATGGGCACATCTCACCACGAACCCATGCAGCGCGCGCAGCAGGAATGGAAACGATATGGTAAAGGGGCCTGGGATTACACTAAAAACGATACGACCTTAAGAAACTTTTGGCGGCAGGGTATCATTAATATGGGCAAGCATGAAAGCCTGGTAACCATTGGTATGCGCGGCGATGGCGACGAGCCCATGACACAAGGTACAGCAACCGCCCTGCTGGAAGGTATTGTTAAAGACCAGCGTAAAATTATTGAAGAGGTAACCGGAAAACCGGCCTCGCAAACGCCGCAAATCTGGGCTTTATATAAAGAAGTTCAGGATTATTATGATAAAGGCATGCGTGTGCCTGATGATGTTACCTTATTACTATCCGATGATAACTGGGGCGATTTGAGAAAATTACCTGCGCTGAACGAAAAGCCACGGGCAGGCGGCTACGGTATTTACTACCACTTTGATTATGTGGGCGACCCGCGCAATTACAAGTGGATTAATACCAACAACATTGCCCGGGTTTGGGAGCAGATGCACCAGGCCTGGGAATATAAAGCCCGGCAGGTCTGGATTGTAAATGTGGGCGATCTTAAGCCGATGGAATTCCCGATTTCTTTTTTTCTGGATTATGCCTGGGACCCCACCAAATGGAATGAGGGTAATCTGCGGAATTATTACACGCAATGGGGTAAAGACAATTTTGGTGTAAAGTATGGCGCAGAGATTGGCGATATTATGCGCTTATACGCGCAATATGCGGCCAGAAGAAAGCCGGAGTTACTCGACGACAATACTTACAGTTTGCAAAACTATCATGAGTTTGAGAACGTAGTAGGCGATTGGAATAAACTTTTAATTAGGGCAGAAAACATGAATGCTAAGTTAGATAGCAGCTATCGGGATGCGTTTTTTCAAGTAGTGTTACATCCTTTAAAAGCAACGGCTAATTTGCATGACATGTATGAGGATGTTGCTTACAATAAGGTGTATGCTGCTAAAAACGACGTACGGGCAAACGCTTATGCTGATAAAGCCAAAGCTGCTTACGCAAAAGATTCGCTGCTTTCGGTACAGTATAACCATGTGATGGCTGGTGGCAAATGGAACCACATGATGGACCAGGTACACATTGGCTATCGTAGCTGGAACGACCCGCCGGTTAACCATATACCTAAATTAACCTACGTTAACGCAGATGCTGCCCAGCAAGCGGCGTCGCCAGAACAAACCAACAGCAAAAGCGCTGAGGCGATGATAACGGCAAAATCGGCTACACATACTTTTTTTGAGAAGGATGGCTACTTAGCCTTGGAGGCCGAACATTATACCCGTGCTGTCAATGCCAACGGTGTACAGTGGAAAGTTATTCCTGATATTGGCAGAACTGCATCGGGAGTGAGTACGTTTCCGATTACAGCCGCTGCAGTAGTGCCAGGTAAGGGAAGTCCGCATCTTGAATTTGATTTTTACACATATGATAAAGGTGAAGTTGTTATACAGGCTAATTTTTCGCCCACGCTTAATTTCAGAAACGACAAAAACGGATTTCAATATGCTGTGTCGATCGATGACGAGCAGCCTCAAATGGTGTCGGTAAATAACGATACCGATGCAAACGTGTGGCGCAGATGGGTAGCCAGTAACATCATCGTTAAAAAGTCAAGCCATACTATCGCTGCACCCGGTAAGCACACGCTTAAATACTGGATGGTAAGCAACGGATTGGTTTTACAAAAGATGGTGCTGGATTTCGGTGGTGTTAAGCCAAGTTACCTCGGCCCACCCGAAACGTTGGCGAAATAGGCATTAGCCAACTGCAATTATAAACAACAACGGCCCGCTCTTTTGGAAGCGGGCCGTTCTTGTTTATGAAATAAAGGCTTTGTTTAACCTTTGCGCTGAATAGCTTTTTGAGCTGCCTCTACAATAGCAGGTGCGTTAAGCTTATATTTTTGCATCAATTGCTCAGGAGTACCTGATTCACCAAACGAATCGTTTACGGCCACATACTCTTGCGGAGATGGCAGGTGACGTGCCAATACATGTGCTACCGAGTCGCCCAGGCCGCCTAAACGGTTGTGCTCTTCGGCGGTTACCACGCAACGCGTTTTAGTTACCGATTTCAGTATAGCTTCTTCGTCCAATGGTTTGATGGTGTGGATATTGATAATCTCGGCTGAAATACCCATAGCTTCCAGTTGTTCGCAGGCTTGTATAGCTTCCCATACCAAATGGCCGGTAGCAATGATGGTTACATCCGTACCCTCGCTTACCATCCAGGCTTTGCCAATCTCAAATACCTGGTCGGCAGGGGTAAAGATAGGCACCACCGGGCGACCAAAGCGCAGGTATACCGGGCCATGATGCTGGGCTATAGCTAAAGTGGCAGCTTTGGTTTGGTTATAATCGCAAGGGTTAATTACCGTCATGCCGGGCAGCATTTTCATCATGCCCAAGTCCTCTAAAATCTGGTGGGTTGCGCCATCTTCACCCAGTGTTAAACCGGCGTGTGAAGCACAAATTTTAACGTTTTTGTCCGAGTAAGCTACCGACTGGCGAATCTGATCGTAAACGCGGCCGGTAGAAAAGTTAGCAAATGTACCGGTGAACGGGATATGCCCGTCGATGGTTAAACCGGCAGCAATACCAATCATGTTAGCTTCAGCAATACCTACCTGCACAAAACGCTCAGGGAAGGCATTGATGAAATCCTGCATCTTAAGTGAGCCAACCAGGTCGGCACAAAGGGCAACTACTCTAGGGTCGCGTTTACCGGCCTCCAGCAGTCCCGCTCCAAAGCCCGAGCGGGTATCTTTTTTTTCTGTATATGTATACTTAGTCACGGTGTTTTTTTTGATGAGTGAATGAGTGAGTTTTGAATGAGTGAGTGAAGAATTGAGCAAAATTTATTTAACTATCCTTTTCGCAAATTCAAAACTCTTGGTTTTTGACTCTTGTTTCTTGGTTCTATTTTCCTCCCCCTTCAGGAGGCCGGGGCTTAATAGTCTCCCAGAGTTTCCTCTAACTGGCCTAACGCCTGCTCCAGTTGGGCATCGTTAGGGGCAACGCCGTGCCATTTATGCGAGCCCATCATGAAATCAACGCCTGCACCCATTTCGGTCTGCATTAAAATCATCACCGGTTTGCCCTGGCCACTCAGGCTGATGGCTTTTTGCAAGCCATCTACTACAGCAGCCATATCGTTGCCTTGCATTTCCATTACTTGCCAGCCAAAAGCCTCAAATTTTGCTCTCAGGTCGCCTAAAGAAAGTACTACTTTAGTAGGGCCGTCAATCTGCTGGCCATTCACGTCTACGGTAGCAATCAGGTTGTCTACACGGTTGTGCGGCGCAAACATAGCCGCTTCCCAAATTTGTCCTTCCTGTAATTCACCGTCGCCGTGTAAAGTGAAAACCAACCGATCATCGCCGCTCAGTTTTTTACCTAACGCAGCACCAATTGCTACCGAAAGGCCCTGGCCTAATGAACCAGATGCAATACGTACACCTGGCAATCCTTCGTGCGTAGTTGGGTGACCTTGTAAGCGCGAATCCAGTTTACGGAAGGTAGACATCTCGGCTTTATCAAAATAGCCTGAATGCGCTAAAACAGAGTAAAAAACGGGCGAAATGTGACCGTTAGATAAAAAGAATAAATCCTCGCCTTTACCTTCCATCGAGAAGGAAGGATTGTGTTTCATTATTGAAAAATATAGGGCCACTAAAAAGTCGGTACAGCCCAATGAGCCGCCCGGGTGACCACTCTGGCAGCCATGCACCATGCGCACCACATCGCGGCGCACTTGTGAGGCAATGCCTTTAAGCTCTTGTATGTCTTGTGTCATTGATTGTTAAGTTGTGGATTAGTTGAATGGTTGATTTTTGGGGTAGTTAATTGGGTTAAGTAGTTGAGCAGTTGATGGATTGAGCGGCTTAGTAGTTTATGAGAAAACTTGTTTTGTTTCTCAAAAAAACCACTTAACGAGTCAACCAATCAACTACTTAACCTAATCAATCAAATAACCTATTTACCAGCTTCAGCTGCTTTAGCGTGGTCGGCCAGAAACTGGGCCAGGCCATTGTCGGTTAACGGGTGTTTCAGCAGTGAAAGCATAGCTGATAACGGACCGGTAATTACGTCAGAACCTATTTTAGCACAGTTGATGATGTGCATAGCGTGGCGTACAGAAGCCGCTAAAATTTGCGTTTCGTAGCCGTAGTTGTCATAAATTAAACGGATGTCTTCAATGAGTTGCAGACCGTCAGTTGATATATCATCTAACCTGCCGATAAACGGCGATACGTAAGTAGCACCAGCTTTGGCAGCAAGTAGAGCTTGTCCGGCTGAGAAAACCAGCGTGCAGTTGGTTTTGATGCCTTGTTTAGAAAAATATTTGATGGCTCTTACACCGTCTTTAATCATCGGAACTTTTACTACAATACGCTCATGTAGTTTAGCCAGTTCCAGGCCTTCTTTAATCATTTCGTCGTAGGTAGTGGCAATTACTTCGGCGCTAACATCACCGTCGGTAATTTCGCAAATAGCTTTGTAATGTGCTTTGACGTTCTCTTCACCGGTAATGCCTTCTTTAGCCATCAGTGAGGGGTTGGTGGTTACACCGTCAAGTACACCCAGTTCGTGCGCTTCTTTAATTTGTGCAAGATTCGCCGTGTCAATAAAAAACTTCATTATGTATGTGATTGATTTCTGAATTGATATGCTTTTATAAAATGTATGGTTTCGTTTATGAGTGTAAAGTTAAAATTTTACTACTTCCCAGTAAGCTTTTTTAGGCTGACGCTTTTCATCAAACAACAGAGGAAAATTTTTCCGTCCGCGCACCGGGTATTCATCCAGCCACGAGTACTGATCACTTATATTCCAGAAGGTAACCCCCGTAACTATACCTTTAAAACTTCTGAATATTTTAAAGACCTCTTTATACTTTTCGGCCTGTTTGTTGGCAAGCTCCGGCGTATATTCTCCCTTTTCGCCCTCACGCAAAGCCCGGCGCTCTTTTTCCCAAGGATAAAGAGATACATCCAGTTCCGTTATCTGAACTTTAAGGCCTAAAGATGCAAATTTTTGTATGGTATTACGCAATTCTGTTGCTGAGGGTTCCCACAAAGACCAATGTGCCTGCAAACCAACGGCATGTACCGGAACTTTAGCATCCTTTAACTTTTTAAGCAGGCGGTAAACCCGTTCTGTTTTTTCGGGGCGCTCGGTATTGTAATCATTGTAAAAGAGCACGGCCGATGGGTCGGCCTCGTGAGCGTACTCAAACGCTTTGGCAATAAAATCCTCACCGCATATTTGATACCATAATGAGTTACGCAAAAATTTGGCCGGGTCGTCATCAATGGCTTCATTTACAACATCCCATGCATAGATTTTTCCCTTGTACCGGCCAACCACTGCAAATATGTGGTCGTGCAGGCGCTTCAACAACACCTCTTTCGTTACCCGTTTACCCAAGCTATCTACAAATAACCAAGCGGGTGTTTGCTCGTGCCAGCACAAATTGTGTCCGCGTACTTTTAGGCCATGGTGTTGTGCAAAATTCACAATAGAGTCGGCATCACGCCACATGTATATGTTTTCGCGCGGATGGATGGGGCCCATCTTCATGGCATTTTCAGGTGTCAGACTGGTAAATTGCTGCAAAATCAACTCTGCATCGGCACCTTTTAAATGACGTGGTGCCACGGCAACGCCTACCGGAAAATAGCTGCGATAGTAATCTTTTAATCCTTTAGTAGCCGACTGTGCATGAGCGTAGTTTAAGCTTAAAGCGGATAAAAATGAATATAGCAACATGCTAAAGCGCATGCATGTGAATGCTTTTTTCAGCGTATTTAAACTGCCTGACATGAGTTGAGTGGATTAAATATTTGCAGTGTTGAGCCAAACGTAATTAAGTGAATGGCAAGTATCACCAATCTGTAATATATTTATTATTACAGCAATGATAGGCAATAATTCTTAAATTGCAATCGATTGCAGTGTTAAATAATTGATATTATAATGCAGTTTTTCACTGAGAGTCAATCCAGTCGTGAAAAACGTTTTAGCAAAGTTGGTATCGGTAGATAGCTCGTTTTAGGTCATCAACTTGTTTAAACTACGCCTCAGTTTTGTTATGCATTAGTATATTTGTAAACCAAGTTATAAATTTTTTCGGTGTTATTTTAAAGGTGCCAGATGGCGAGTATGATATGCGTTTCGAGCATATTGTGAGATGCTGCCACACTAAAATACATTAGTCGAAACCAGGAATTATAAAGATGAGAGGAAGTGTGAAAATTTTGCGTGTGCTGCTGTTTTGTGTAATTACAGCAGTTGCTGCGTCGGCTGGTGCTTTGGCACAAACTTCCAACATTCAATTTACTTCACTATCATCTAAAGACGGCCTGTCATCTAACACTGTTCATGCTATTTTAAAAGATAAATACGGCCTTTTATGGTTTGCCACCGATGATGGGTTAAACAAGTTTGATGGAACGCGTTTTAAAACATACCGGCATAATGCAAACGATACCACCAGTCTAGAAACGAATGAGATTGCCGCCTTGTATGAAGATGGTGCAGGCGAGTTATGGGTTGGCGTTGTAGGTGGCTCTTTGCATAAATACGATCGCCAGCATGACTGTTTTAAACGCATTCGCGCCAGGCAAAAAAATAAATCCTACAATCTAATTAATGTTAAGGCTATCGCTTGTGATAAAAGCGGAAAACTTTGGCTGGCTACCTTTGCCGGTTTGCATGTGCTCGATCCTGCTACTTCGCAAATTAACAGATTTGAAGCTGACAAGCAATTGCCGCCTGTGCTTAAGAATGGCATCACTCTAAGCGTCTATCGCGATCACAAAAACAGAATGTGGGTAGGTACAAGAGCTGGCCTGTACCGGTATGATGACGCTTACGGGCATTTTACAAGTTATTTGCATAATGATGCTGATGTTTTGAGTATTGCGGGTAACGCTATCAAAACCATAACACAAGATGCATTCGGTAACTTGTGGTTTGGTACAACCGATGGTTTAAGTATGTTGTCGGCTAACGAGCAAGCTTTCAAAAATTATAAATACTCCTCAAAAAATGCAGAAAATTCTATTAGCAGTAATACCATCTATGCCGTAGCTGCAAAAAGTAAAAACGAGTTGTGGGTAGGTACCGAAAACGGGCTGGACATTATCAACACTTCATCAGGTAATATCAGTCGTTTTGGTCCTGATAATCGCAATAGTTTTAGTTTAACCAGCAAGTCTATCCGGAGTATACTGATTGATAAACAAGGTATTTGTTGGATTGGTACTTACCAGGGCGGGATAAATAAGTACGATCAGAATCTGACATTTTTTAGTCTGAAAAAAAGTAATCCCTTTGATCCTAACGGTCTGAGTGCTCCCTTCGTGACATCGTTTGCCGAGGGTACCAACGGCAATATTTATGTGGGTACGGATGGCGGCGGACTTAATCTGTTTAATCCGCAAACGCGCCTGTTAAATCATGTGCCCATCAAGTCTAAATTGGCTAATGTTACCCCAGGTGTTTCTATATTAACACTCATTAAGGCAAAGAATAACCGTTTATGGATTGGTACGTATCAAAACGGCCTTTTTGGGTATGATATAAAAACGGGTGCTTACCAGCAGTTTATAAAAGATGGTTCAAAAGCCTCATTAAGCAGTAATGATATTTTTTGCCTGATGGAGGATAAGCGGGGAAAGTTATGGATTGGCACCAACGGTGCTGGCGTTAACGTGCTCGATCCGGTAACGGGAATAGTTGACAGTAAATTGCCGGAGGAGATTTTGGGACAGGTACCACGAACTTTACACAATGGCTTTATCCGGGCTTTTGAAGAAGACAAGCACGGGAACATTTGGATAGGCACCAACGGAGGTGGCATTAATATTTATAACCCGGAAACCAAACACTACACCATTTTGCAACGCAGCAATAAAACGTTTCCGAGCGATAAAATTAACACGATATACGAAGACAGGCACGGTGTGCTTTGGATAGGCACTAACGATGAAGGTCTGGTAAGCATTGATGAATCACGTAAGTACCTGCGGATTTTTAATGAAAGAAACGGTTTGCCTAACAATGTTATTTTGAAGGTTATTGAAGACCAAAATGGTAAAATATGGGTAACCACTAATAAAGGTGTAAGTGCTTTGGATGTTGCTAAAAAATCTTTTGTTAGTTATAACTCCTTTAACGGATTACAGAATAATGCCTTTATACAAGGGGCTGCATTTGCAGCCGGTAACGGACAACTTTATTTTGGTGGTGCAGATGGATTTAACTACCTGATGCCGTCTGAGGTAAAAATAAACAAAAATGTGCCGCCTGTTTTGTTTACCAATTTAACTATAAGCGGTAAAACGGTTAGCTCGACAGATAAAAGTCATCTTAATGAAGATATAACAGTAGCCGAAAAGTTTACAGTTGATTATAAACAAAGCTTTGCTTTAAGTTATGTAGCTGTTAATTATACCAGCCCGAAGCAAAATCATTATGCTTACCGGCTTAAAGGCTTTGAAAAAGACTGGATAGATGCCGGTAGCAATACTATGGTTTACTATACTAATCTTAATCCGGGTGAGTATGTTTTTGAAGTAAAGGCTAGTAATAACGACGGCGTTTGGAATAACACAGGTAAATCCATCAAAATTATAGTTAAACCGCCATTTTGGCTTACGTGGTATGCCTATATTATCTACATCGCGTCGGCAATTGGAGTGTTATTATATATCAGGCACCGTGGTATTCTGCAATTGCAGCAAGAGTTTAAACACGAGCAGGAAAAACGCGAGCAAGAACGCCTGCGCGAATTGGACCAAAGTAAAATTAAATTCCTGACCAATTTAAGTCATGAATTTAGAACGCCCATTGCCCTTATTATGGCCCCGGCAGATAAATTGCTTAATCAGCCGGTAGACATACAAACATCTGCACAAGTCAATATCATTAAACGCAATGCACGCCGGTTGCTAAATATGGTGAATCAGCTGCTTGATTTCCGCAAGCTCGAGGAGCAGGAACTAAAGCTTTGTACCGCAGAAGGGGATGTTATAGCATTTTTGAAAGATGTAAGCGAATCGTTTCGGGACCTTTCGGAAAAGAAGAGAATCACTTTTGTATTTAACAGTGGGTTAGAAGGATTGTTGATGCGTTTTGACCATGATAAACTAGAGCGTGTGTTATTTAACTTGCTGTCTAATGCTTTTAAATTTACTCCGGAAGGGGGGAAGGTGATGCTTGCCGTTTATCTGCGCACAGATGCAGAACAAAATCAGCAAGGAAATTTAGTTATTGAAGTTTCCGACACGGGCATAGGTATAGGGGCCAATCAGCAGGCGCAGATATTTGAACGTTTTTTCCAGAGCGATCAGTCTCCGGCAATATTAAATCAAGGCAGCGGTATCGGTTTGTCAATTGTCAGAGAGTTTGTGATTATGCACAGGGGTACGATTAACGTGAAAAGCGAACCCGGTCAAGGCAGTATATTTACGGTTGAACTCCCTTATGATGCTGTAAATCTGCCATTGCAGTCAACACCTGAAAGTTTGACGGAGCAACATGACTTAACTGTTACCGGGATAGAAACTGAATCTGGCGAGCAGCCTTTGCTATTGATTATTGATGATAACGAAGAGTTTAGATTTTATCTTAAAGATCATTTAAAGGCAAACTATCGCATTATTGAGGCTGCCAACGGTAAAGAAGGCTGGCAACAGGCGCTGGCTCATCATCCTGAGCTAATTATTAGTGATATGATGATGCCGTTTATGGATGGTGTAGAGTTAAGCAAGAAATTAAAAGCAGATAAACGTACTTCTCACATCCCGGTAATGCTGTTAACCGCCTCTACTAGTGAACGTGAGCAAATGCAGGGACTAACATCCGGTGTTAATGATTACCTGACTAAGCCGTTTAGCTTTAATATTCTGAATGCAAAAATCAGGAACATGCTGGCCTTTAGCCGGAATTTGAAAAAGGCCTACTCTAAACAACTCAACATAGCATCGCCCGAGGTGGAGATTGAACAAGCAGGCGAACGTTTCATTAAGTCTGTAATAGATTATGTTAAATCAAATCTGAATAATACGCAGTTATCAGTTGAAGATTTGAGCCGTCACGTCGGCATGAGTCGGGGCTCGTTATATAATAAAATTTTAGAAGTGACCGGCCAAACCCCTGTGGAGTTTATAAGAACCATGAAACTAGAACAGGCTGCGCTACTGCTCGAAAAGAGTGATATGAATATAGCCCAGATTGCTTACGCCGTTGGCTTTACGACGCCTAACTACTTTGCAAAGTCGTTCAAATCTAAATACAACATGCTTCCTTCAGAATACCTAAACCTGAAGCGGAAGGCGTTCGAAATTAAATAGAATAAAATATATTCAGCGCTTAGTCTGTTAGCGTGCAACCGTTTTAAGCTTATTTAACATGGACGAGAAATAGAGGAGTCACCTTGTTGTAGAGCAATGTCGTAATCAACAAGATAGAACTAATTACTACTCGTATAGTATGCACCAAATGTAAATTAGGTTGCTTTTGCTTGAACAGGAATGTAATCAGTGGTACTATTTTTCGGTTCATTTGTACTTAAGTAAGAATTTTAAATGATTTAAAGTATTTGCAATATCTTCTACCGGTCTTTAGCAATAATGCATATATCGTTTTAAGTCATTCCCAAAAAAGAAAAATAGGGCGTTTTATAAGCAGTAATATGCATAATAGATGACCCATTTTATCCTCTGTTATTAAACATTTGTGTATATATTTTGTACAAAACTGCTTTCATCAAATAATTTACTCCTATACCTTTACCATTGTCATAACCAATAAACCAATTGTTTTTGCACATTCTGTCCATCTTCGTTTGCACAGAATTTTTTAGACTGATAAGGCATACAAGTAGCGCAAAACGCACTGATAGGGTAAAATGCCCTTTTTTTGTAAAGATCTATGCAATCGATTGTAATAGATACTTTTTACAAAGCTTTAGTGTACTGATCATGAGAAACCGTTGAGAAAAAAAACAAAAATTAATTATAAACCAAGTGAATTTTAAATTTAAACCACCATCTAAAACGCCTCAGAAAATCAATTAACTGTGAATCAAAAACCAGCCTTAAATTAACTATATGAGAATACTTCAACTTTCTAAATTCATGAAAACATATTGGTTAGTCACTGTGCTAACTATGCTTTCTTCTGTGCTCTTTGCACAAACCGTACCCATAAAAGGTAAAATTGTTGACGAAAAAAATGAACCGCTAGTAGGGGCTACTGTAAAAGTTACAGGAGGTACTACTGCCGCTGTGGCAGATGTTAATGGTAATTTTACTTTAAACGCGCCTGCCGGAACCAGCAGCGTTACCGTTTCGTTTGTTGGTTACAACGATTTCGTAAAAAATGTTGCATCCGGAACTCCCAACTTAGGTACTTTAACATTAACCAGAAGTGCAAGTAACCTAAACGATGTTGTTGTTGTTGGTTATGGCACCCTCCGCCGACAGGACGTTACAGGTACAGTTGCTTCAGTTGATGCAAAAACGTTACAGGAAATACCTGCATCCAACTTTGCTGAACAGCTTAAAGGCAGAGTTGCAGGTGTTGATGTAGTAAGCGGTACTAACGGGCCTATAATATCGATTCGTGGTAACCGTACTATCGGTGCTGCACCAGGTGTAGACGGACCACTGATTGTTTTAGACGGACAGCCTTACTATAACTCTATTGAAAACATCAACCCTACTGATATCAAAAGTATCGACGTGTTGAAAGGTGCTTCGGCAACTGCAATTTACGGTTCTCGTGCGTCGGGAGGTGTTTTGTTAATTACTACCAACCGTGGTAGGGTAGGCACAACTGTTACTGCATATGATACTTACGTAGGTGTAAGCAAGCTGCAAGGTAACCTCAGATTGCTTAACGGACAGGAATTCGCCCAGCTACAAAACGATGCATTGCAGGGTGCTGTATTGCAAGGATACTCTAATAACACCCCTTCAAACCCTTACGCACTTACAGCAATCGAAAAGCAAGCACTGGCTGAAGGTGTCAGCACAGATTACGTGAAGCTGCTGGTTAAACCATCAATAATTTGGGACCAAAGTTTACGGGTGTCAAGCGGTACCGAAAGAACTCAGTTTACAATTGGTGGTGGTTACCGTTTAAATACTGCGCTACAACCTAACAACGACAGCAAGCGTATATCGTTGAATGCCACTTTAGACCATAAAATCAACAAGTACCTAAAATTTGGTTTAACCACTTTAACTACTGTGCGTTTGGTAAACAATGGAGGTGGCGATCAACTTTTAACCGCACGCTACATCAGCCCGCTTACTTATCCGTATTTGCCTAACGGTAATCTCAACCCTACGCCTCAGTCGGATCAAATTGATGCTACGTTTTTAAACCCATTGCTTCCAGGTCAAAACCCTGATCAGTATTACGATTATACCCGAGCGTTTATACACAATGACATTGTTTACGGCGAGGTATCACCCGTTGACCACCTTAAGTACCGTTTCACTGTAAATTATAATTTCTCACAGTCTTTACAAGGTCTATACCGCGGTATCAACAATGTGGATATTGTAAATGCAGCACGTACAACGGCCAGTACATTAAATAATTACCAGTATCGGTTATCTCAAGAGCATTTGTTAACTTACGATAATACATTTGCGAATAAGCACCGTGTTAACTTTGTAGCAGTTTTTAGAAATGAAAAGCAGCACAACGAAAACTCAAGAATAGATGGTACAGGCATTCCATTTGATGCCGTTCGCAATTCTAACCTTGGTTTAGCTAATACCATTACCGGTGTAAACGGCAGCTATACTGAGCAAGGCTTGTTATCTTACATTGCTCGTTTAAACTATGCATTTGATAACAAGTATGATTTAACAGCTTCGGTGACAACTGATGGTAACTCGGCATTGGCATCAGGCAACAAATACACCACCTATCCATCTATTGGTTTAGGTTGGGTATTGAGTAATGAAGGCTTTATGAAGCGTTACTCTTTTATAGATAACCTGAAACTACGTGCAGGTTACGGTATAACTTCTACAACAGCCACAATTAACCCATACTCAACTTTAGGGGCATTAAGCTCTTCAAAATATCAGTATGGTGGTGCATCTACCGGTAACGCACAAGGTGTTAGGGTAACAACGCTTACTAACCCAACATTAACCTGGCAAAGAACACATGAGTACAACCTTGCCTTAGATTTTGGTGTACTTAAAAATAGGATTACCGGTTCGGTAGAGGTGTACAAGCAACGTACTACAGGCATTATATTACCGAATCAATTACCTGTTACTAACGGTGCTAGCTCTCAAACCTCAAATTTGGGTACATCATCAAACAAAGGTTTAGAGATTACTTTAAGCAGCATAAATATCCAGAATTTGGGTGGCTTTACTTGGTCAACCGACTACAATATGTCGTTTAGCCGCGAGCGCATTGAAGAATTACCAAACGGTGCTCAATTTAATATTGGTGCCGGCCAATTCGTTGGTCAGCCATTGAGCGTCATTTACGACGTTAGAAAAATTGGTATCTGGCAATTAGGCGATTCTCCGGGTATCGATAACACAAAACCTCAAACCAGCGGTGCGGTTTACCAACCGGTAAGAGGTCAGGCCGGGACTTTACAGTACCCGGGTCAAATTCGCGTTCAAGACTTAAATGGTGACGGTAAAATCGACGCTAACGATAACCAGATCATCGGTAACTTCCAGCCAAAATACCAGTTCGGTATGACCAACCGTTTTGCTTACAAAAACTTTGACTTAAGCATTGTAATCCAAGGCAGAATGAAGTTTACGACTGTAGTACCTTATGTGTCTTCGGCTAACTCTGCATACGTCGGCTGGCAATATCTTAACTTAGGACGTCATAATCAGCCTTATATTGATTACTGGACGCCTACCAACCCTACTAATGCATTTCCAATGCCAAACGCGCAAATTCAGGGTAACTATTACTCAACCCTGCAATATTATGATGGATCGTTCATCCGTGCAAAAAGCATAAACATAGGTTACAATTTGCCTGCTAATATTACTCGCCATTTAGGTATGAGCTCACTAAGGGTTTATGCTAACGTGACTAATCCGTTCATTATTTATGCACCAATCATGAATCATAGTTTCTCAGTAACAGATCCGGAATCGGTTTATAACCAGCAGGTTATAAATTCATCTACCAGTGGTAACATAGGCGGACAAGATGGTAACTTCAATAACTACCGAGGCTTAGCTATTAGTCCTGGTATCACCACACGCGATTTCATTTTTGGTATCAATGCCCGTTTCTAAAATTTAACAGACATGAAAATTCTAAATAAAGCAAGTATAATTATAGCAACTGCAGCCGTTTTATCGTCTGCTACCAGTTGCAAAAAGATATTAGAAGAGCAGCCAAGAGCACAATTATACCCTGAGTACTTCACTACGGCAGGTGGTGTACAGGCTGCTGTAACAGGAGTCTACAACGATTTAAGAGGAGCCTTTTCGGGCGAAGGTTTAGTTTTTTATTATAACGGTACCGACGAAAATATTCCGGGAGGAAGTGCTGGTACAGTACCTCCACTGTTTAATTCATTTAATGGCATAAACTCGTCAAACGGTCCGGATATTACCGGACTGTATGTAGACATCAATACACTAAATGGAGTATTTCAGTATGCAACAGCAATTACTGATGCTACGGCACGTACACAGTTTGTTGCCCAAGCAAAGTTTCTGCGAGCCTTCATGTATTTCTATTTAGTACAAACCTATGGCGGAACAACAGCTACGCAAAAAAGCGGTATTCCATTACATACGACCTACATTACTACAGCTAGTACTGCCGATGCACCTGCTCCTCTTGCTGACATATATGCGTTTATCATAAAGGATTTAACAGAAGCTGCAGCAGAACTTCCGAACACAGTAAGTACTACGAGTCCATTTTCGGCAGGTGGTGTTGGCAAAACGGCTACTGCTGCCGTAGCAAACGCTTATCTTGCGAAGGTTTATTTAACGCGTGGTTATAGCGAGGTAAAACAAGCTGGTGATTTTCAAAAAGCTGCTGATTTAACTGCTGCACTAATCGCCAATAAAGGCACCTATGGCCTTGATTTATGGCAGGATTATATGGACGTACATAAGCCGGCTAATGACTATGGCAAAGAAAACATGTTTGCAATTGATTTTGGTGGGGCATCAGATCCGCAATATACAGGTTACACACTTCAGGGTTCAGGTGGTTATGGTTTAAATCAGCTTTATGTACTAGCCCGTATGAATTATGTAGGCCCAGGAATTGATAATATTGCTGGTATTGACGGAGTTCCTCAAAGGCTTACAACTAAATCAGGTATGTTCCGCGATGTTTATAACGGCCGTCCATACGTACGTTTGGCCCCTAACGTGCGCTATACTATGAACGTGGCCTTTGCCAATCAGGTAAGTGACAGCCGCTACGATGCTACCTTCCAAACATTCTGGATTTGTAACACCAACGTTGCTGCCGGTACAAAAAGCGACGGTACGTTGAAAGATAAATTAATACCTACATCTAATCCATCAACAAGTGCTTATATAAAGCCGATAGACGGTGATACAGCGATTTTAATGCCAAGCGCAGATGTTACCATGGCTCGTCGTGATGCTTTTAAAGGTTTAATCGTTACTCCTAAACAATTTAACAACGTTATCTTCCCTACAGTGAAGAAATTTGATGATCCAAAACGTAATGCAACCGGTGACTTTTCAAGCCGTCCTATTACATTAATGCGCTTTTCTGAAGTTTATCTGATGAATGCCGAAGCTAATTACATGCTTGGTAACACCAGTACCGCTGCAGATATGTTAAATATCATCAGACGCCGTGCAGCTTACCGTACACCGGATGATGCGCAAAACGTTGCAAAGAATGCTATTTCGGTAACAGCATCAACTATGGCAAGTGTAAATGCTGCAAACGTGGCGGCTATGGCGTTAAATTCTGCTCAGTTAGCTCAATTAGCAATACCAAACAATACCAGCAACACTGCATCGCTTTGTGGTATGGACTTGATTTTAGATGAGTATACCCGTGAGTTTTACGGTGATCCGCGCCGCTGGTACGACTTGGTAAGAACACAGCAATTGGTACGCAGAAATAAAATGTACAATACCAACGGTGGTCCGAATGTTCAGGATTATCACACACGTTGGCCAATTCCACAAAACTTGATTAACAACGTTTTGTCGGGCCCTAAATATCCTCAAAATAACGGATATTAATATTTGACTTATAGAAAGGGCTATGCACTGCATAGCCCTTTCTGTGTTTAAACGCTTGCTGCTACATATACTTTGTTTAACTCTTTATTGCTATAGCTCAAACTTGTTAAAAAATATGACGAGTTTACATGTTGCCGGTTTATGCTGGTATAGTAATTAACGCTACCGCAATACCGTTTTCTGCTTCTCGATATTTATGAAATATGTTAAAATAATACCTTTCTTATGTTCTGCTGTACTAGCGCTTTCGGCATCTGCTCAAGTGAGATTACCACAACTGGTAAGCGACGGCATGGTATTGCAGCGCGACCAAAAAATTAACATTTGGGGTTGGGCTTCGCCCGGCGAAAAACTGAAGGTTAATTTTAAAGGCAAAACTTATAAAGCCACTACGGGGGCGGACGGTAAGTGGATGCTGCAAATGCCTGCAATAGAAGCAGGCGGCCCTTATAGCATGACCATTAATGCCAGTAATCACGTCCAACTCAAAGACATCCTGGTTGGCGATGTGTGGTTTTGTGCAGGCCAGTCAAACATGGTTACGCCTATGGAAAGGGTTAAAGAACGGTACCCCGACGAAATTGCTAATGCAAATTATCCGCAGATACGTAATTTCTTTGTGCCAACAGCTTCTGACGTTATTAAAGAACATAATGACTTGCCGCCCGGCAAATGGATGCCAGCTACACCGGTTAACGTTATGAACTTTGGTGCGGTCAGTTATTTTATGGCCAAACAGTTGCATCTAAAATATCATGTGCCTATAGGTATCATCAACTCCAGTGTGGGTGGTACTCCCATACAGGCTTGGATTAGTAAAGATGGGTATCGCGAACTGCCTGCCTACACCAATCGTTTAAAGCAGTTTTCGGATAGTGCTTTTGTTAATAAAATTAACAGGCCCGTTCAGCCGCGGCCTGCGGCCTCCGCTCCGTTTGTACAGCAGGATAAAGGTTTAGCCGAACCGGTAAAATGGTTTGATAACGCCTATGTTCCAGATGGATGGCACAAATTCTGGTTGCCTGGTTATTGGGCTGATCAGGGCGTAAGGGGACTTAACGGCGTAATTTGGTTCCGGAAAGAAGTAGATGTACCAGCCTCAATGGCTGGTAAAGCGGCCAAGCTTTTTGCAGGGCGTATCATAGATGCCGACGAAACCTATGTAAATGGCGTGAAAGTGGGTAACATCACCTATCAGTATCCGCCGCGCCGTTACGAAGTACCCGCCGGTTTACTTAAGGCCGGAAAAAATACAATTGTAGTACGTATAACCAACACCTTTGGTAAAGGTGGTTTTGTGCCCGATAAGCGTTATGAACTAACTGATGGCGCTACAACCATTGATTTACGTGGTGACTGGTTGTATAAAGTGGGACAGGTGTTTAAACCGCTTAGGCGCAGTATGGGCGACATCGAAAGCGGATTTGCATTTTCTGCTCAAAACGAGCCGACGGGGTTATATAACACTATGGTTAAACCTGCTGTCGATTATGGCGTTAAGGGCTTTGTTTGGTACCAAGGCGAATCAAACGCCGGCAATGCCAAAGAATATAACTCATTGTTGCGTGCGTTAATCAGCGATTGGCGAACCCAGTGGCACAATGCTGCTTTGCCATTTATTGTTATACAATTACCTAATTACGGCGATACAGAATATTCGCCGGTAGAAAGCCAATGGGCTGAACTGCGTGATGGTCAGCTTAAGGTTTTGGATATTCCTAAAACCGCCTTAGCAGTAACTATTGATCTGGGCGAATGGAATGATATACATCCGTTAAATAAAAAAGATGTGGGCGACCGGGTAGCCTTAGCTGCCGAAAAACTGGCTTATGGCAATACTAAGTTGGTGAGTTCAGGTCCGCTTTATCAATCGGCCAGCATTGCAGGCAACAAAATCATCGTTTCGTTTACTAACACTGGTTCAGGCTTAATGGCAAAAGGAGGTAAGCTTGCCCGCTTTGCCATTGCAGGTGCCGATAAACAATTTGTTTGGGCCGATGCACAAATTGAGGGGGATAAGGTGTCGGTTTCAAGCCCTGAAGTTGCCGAACCTAAATACGTGCGTTATGCCTGGGCAGATAATCCGGAAGGAGCCAATCTGTATAACAAAGAAGGCTTACCTGCTTCTCCTTTCCGTACCGATAAGTAGTTGCTTTAAGTAATTTGTATCAGTAATGAAAAAGATCGTC
This sequence comes from Mucilaginibacter sp. CSA2-8R, assembly GCF_038806765.1. Lineage (NCBI taxonomy): Bacteria > Pseudomonadati > Bacteroidota > Sphingobacteriia > Sphingobacteriales > Sphingobacteriaceae > Mucilaginibacter > Mucilaginibacter sp. CSA2-8R. The sequence goes on from NZ_CP152389.1 coordinate 2,002,817, forward strand.
GTGTTTCTCTTTCTATGCTTTTTTAACCGGATGATGGCGCAGCAACAACCTGCAGTCAATCAATATCCAATGCCTGTCACATTCACAGCTGAGCAGGATCATGAGCAAATGATGAAGCAGTTAGGCATAAAAGCTTTGCGCCCGGGACCAAGCGGAGATGAGAAATCGCCTAATCATGCTAATTATGATGAGGCGCTGGCCAATCCTTATCCAAACTTACCAGCGGTACTCACCTTCAAAAACGGTAAACCGGTAACTACACCCGGGCAATGGTGGAAACAGCGCCGACCAGAGTTAGTAGAAGATTTTGAGCGGGAAGTGTACGGCCGTATTCCTCAAAATGTGCCGAAGGTAACCTGGCAAACCAAGGTAACCGATAAGGAGTTTGTAGGCTTTACACCGGTTATTGCCAAACAGCTGATTGGTCGGGTTAATAATTCTGCCTATCCGTTAATTAATGTAAACATCCAGATGACGTTGGTTGTACCGGCTAATGCTAAAAAGCCGGTACCGCTGCTCATGATGTTTGCACCCAGTGCATTGCCCGCACCGGCACAGCCACCAAAAGAAGACTTGGAAGCAATAAACAATGCCTTAAAGGAAATATTAATAAAGGCACATCCCGAATTAAAGGAGGTGTTTGACCATTATCCTGCTTATAATTCTATTGCTGCTCAAAGTTATGGTGTTAATCCGTTTGCACCTCGTGGCCCTGGTGATCCGCCTGCGGCACAGCAACTTATAGCTGGCGGCTGGGGATACATCTTGATTGACCCAAACAGCATTCAGGCTGATAATGCTGCCGGATTAACCCGCGGTATAATTGGGTTGGTTAATAAAGGCCAGCCCCGTAAGCCTGAAGACTGGGGCACCTTGCGTGCCTGGGCCTGGGGCGCTGCCAGGGCATTAGATTATCTGGAAGCTAGTGAACCTATGATTGATGCCAGGCATGTCGGCATTGAAGGTGTATCGCGCTATGGCAAAGCCGCTTTAGTAACAATGGCGTTTGAGCCTCGTTTTGCTATGGGGTTGATCGGCTCATCAGGCGAGGGCGGCGCCAAGTTGCACCGTCGTAACTTTGGCGAGGCGGTTGAAAGTTTGACTGGCGGAGAGTATTACTGGATGGCCGGTAATTTCTTGAAATATGGTGCAGCTGATGCTACCTTCGGCAGTAAAACCGCTAATGATATTCCGGTTGATGCTCACGAGTTAATAGCATTGTGCGCTCCGCGCTTAACTTTTATAAGCTACGGTGTGCCCGAGCAGGGCGATGCCAAGTGGCTGGACCAGCAGGGTAGTTACATGGCAACTGTTGCAGCAGGTTCGGTTTTTAAATTACTTGGCGTTAAAGACCTGGGTGTTTCAAATAATTATCAAACCGAAAAGATGCCGCCGGTAAACACTGGTCTGTTAGATGGGCATCTGGCCTGGCGTCAGCATGATGGCGGACATACCGATGCACCAAACGTTAAATACTTTATTAAGTGGGCTAATGATATGATGGCCTCCGACTCAAAAAAATAATGTGTTTTACCATGAGATTTATTTTATCAAGATTCTTTTGCACAACGGTTGTATTGCTGCTAATGGTTATACATTCTCAGGGTCAGATTAACGCCTGGAATAACAAACAGTGCGCTGTTGTTTTGACATATGATGACGCTATTGATATTGACCTGGACAATGTTATTCCGGCTTTAGACTCTATGAAGTTTAAAGCTACCTTTTACTTGATCGGTTCGTCGCCGGTGTTGGCAAAGCGCATGAATGAGTGGCGCAGGGCCGCCAAAAATGGCCACGAGTTAGGTAATCATGCTTTGTTTCATCCATGCGATGGCAGCCTGCCCGGACGCAGCTTTGTTTCGCCCGACCATGATCTGAGTAAATACACCATTGGCAGGGCCGTAGATGAGATACGCATCAATAATGTACTGCTCAAAGCTATTGACGGGAAAGACCGGCGCACCTTTGCATATCCGTGCGGAGACTTGAAAATTGGCGATGAGTACTTCTATCCTCAATTAAAAAATGATTTCGCCGGTGCGCGCGGGGTAACGGCCGGCTTTAAACAGGCCGCACAAGTAAAATTGGACGATATTAATAGCTATTTTGTGACTAACGAGTCTGCCGAACAGATGATTGATTTGGTTAAAAAAGCGATGGCCAGTCATGCCTTGCTGGTGTTTTTATTTCACGGTGTAGGTGGTGGCCATAGCATTAACGTAAGCCTGGACAAACACAAAAAACTACTCCAGTTTTTAAAGCAAAACGAAAAGCAAATTTGGATAGCACCTATGGTTGATGTAGCAGAGTCCATTCAGGCATATCAGGCTAAGGCAGGTGCCGGCAAATAAATTTAATTTTTATTACCTATAGAGCGTTTAAAAAAATAAGTATACTGTATGTTTAAAAAAGCATTTCTATTATTGACGGCATTTTGCCTGATCTTTAACCTCGTTGATGCGCAAACCACGCGTTTAGTAAATCCGATATTGGCAGGATTTTATCCTGACCCAAGCATCATCAAAGTAGGAAAAGATTATTACCTGGTAAATTCAACATTCGCCTATTTTCCGGGTATTCCGATTTTTCATAGCACCGACCTCAAAAACTGGAAACAGATTGGCAACGTGATTGACCGCCCGTCGCAAATGAATTTTATGGGCGATAGGGTAACCCGTGGTTTATTTGCTCCGGCTATTAACTATCATAATGGAACCTTTTATATTACCTGTACACAAATTGACCACAAGGGTAACTTTGTAGTAACTGCTAAAAATCCGGCCGGCCCCTGGAGCGATCCGGCTTTTTTACCATCGGTTAGAGGGATAGACCCGTCGTTATTTTTTGACAAAGACAAAGCCTATGTGGTATATAACGGTGATGCGCCTGATTATAAACCTTTATACTCAGGTCATCGTACCATCCGGATGAATGAGTTTGATCCTGTTAAGTTAACCGCTTCGGCCGAAAATCAGATTTTGGTAAACGGCGGTGTCGATATCAGCAAAAAACCGGTTTGGATTGAAGGTCCGCATATTATGAAAGTTGGTAACTGGTATTACCTGTACGCTGCTGAGGGCGGTACTTCGGTTAATCACTCCGAAGTTGTGCTGCGGAGTAAATCTGCCACCGGGCCTTTTGTTCCTTATGAGAATAATCCCATCCTGACCCAACGCGGATTACCTGCCGACCGCAAAGACCCGGTAACATCTGCCGGCCATGCCGATTTTGTAGAAGGACCTGATGGAAAATGGTATGCTATATTTTTAGCTGTACGCCCTTACGAAGACGATTATTATAACACCGGCCGCGAAACATTTATTGCACCAGTGACCTGGAAAGATGAGTGGCCGGTTATAAACGCTGATGTTAAAGAGATACAATACAGCTATGCCACTAACATTAAAGAAAATAAAACCCCTGGCTTGCAACCGCAAAGCGGAAATTTTAAATATTCGGTAGCACTGAATAAGCCGCTTGATTACTCGTTTTTGTTTTTAAGAACATCAGACCCATCGTGGTACAGCATTGGTAAAGATGGCCTGACCATGAAACTTAAATCCGAAACATGTGCGGGTACCGGCAACCCGGCATTTATTGCCAAACGTCAGCAACACTTAAATTGCAGCTTTGATACCGAGTTAAGCTTTGACACTGATAAAGCCTATGAAAAAGCCGGTTTGGTAATATTCCAAAACGAAGAGCATTACTATTACATCTGTAAATCAGTTGACGAAAAACAACGCCCGGTAGTACAGCTTTACAAAAGCGGCAAAGCAGGCGAAACAGAGCTGTTAACCGAGCAGCCCCTAACGGCTAATGCACAAGGCAAATTGCAGCTACGCATCAGGTCAAACGGTGCCTTTTATGCTTTTGACTACGCCACAACAGCCGGAAAGTGGACTACACTTAAAGATAACGTAGATGGCAAGTTTTTGAGTACGCATACTGCCGGCGGATTTGTGGGCTGCGTGTTTGCCTTGTACGCTACCTCTAACGGTAAAGAAACTACCAGTACGGCTAAATTTACCCGCGTAGATTACGCTGGCAACGATAGCGTTTACCGTTAAAAGTAGTTGGACTGGTCAACGCCAAAAATATTCTGTTACAAAAAAGCGGCTCCTATACAGGGAAGCCGCTTTTTGTTTAAGGATGAGGTTATAATAATTTCAGTTTTACAAAGTAGATGGTGTTATGGTCTACCTTATTGGTTGCCGGTAATATTTTAGCGGCAAACGTGTTAGAGCCGTTGTCAACCACACCAAAATCGTCGTCGTTTGATATAGCGAGGATGTTGCCCGGTAAAAGGGCCAGACCTTCTGCTTTATCGTGAGGGTAAACGTTTGGCAGGTCTTTAAGTAAATCTAAAACCAGGGTTTTGCTAACCGGCGTAATGCCTGCGGTAGTTAAGCCCGAAAGGTTGTTCAACTCTTCTACAGTTTTGCCGCCGTATAATTTTCCGTTTGTGCCGTTACTGGCGTCAGATATATCTGTGGCCTGGCTGATGTCTGTCTTGTAAATCCGTTTAAAGGTTGACGGGTTGGTAGGAGCGCCGCCGTACAGGCCATCGCGCTCAATAGTTAAAAAGGTAGTGGCATTCACGGCTACAATCTCGCTTACGCCGGTAATGGAGGTGTTCTCCATCAAATAAGCGTATTGTTTGGTTGCACCACTGGCAATATCAAAAGTAAGGATACGTAAAACTAACGAGTTTGCAACTGCTGATTTTGAAGGATTATACATCGGCGATTGCATAATGCCCACTAATGTTTTCCCGTCTGGCGTGATGGTTAAGCCTTCCATACCGCGGTTTGCACGACGGGTAGCAAATACAGCCGGAATTTTACGGCCGCCGGTACCGCTGCCAAAAGGGTTAATACGCTCAATGGTTTTACCGGTGCATCAAAGTGAACAATGTGCGGGCCGTACTCGTCGCTTACCCAAAATGTACCATCAGCTAAACGAACCATACCTTCAGAGTCGATGCCATCAGCACTTGGCGCTATCACCTGGTCGTTAAGGTCATAGGTAGTTTCGCCGGATGCACCCATACCGGCAGGGTTGGGTAAGCCGTTTAATTTGATACCGGCCGCATTTTTAAATTCTATCACCTGCTCTAAAACCAGTTTGCCGTCTTTGAGGCGGTATTTGCCAATCTCGGGGCAAAAATCAGGACGACCAATGATGATGGAGTTGTTGGCTGTGCCTGCCACATTTGGGCCGCGGTCCGTCATCAAATAAAATACATCAGGTTCGTTTGGGTCGGCAGCCATAGCCGAACCAAAACCGCCATTATAAACTTTAACGCCTTGTGCAGTGGTATAAAGTACGGCCGGGTCTGTTGCCTCGGCCATGTCAGGGTAAGTAAAAGATTCGCTGTCATTATGGTGCTTTTTACACGCGGTAAAGCCCATTGCGGCTACAGCCAAAGTGCATAGTAACTGTTTCTTCATTTGTTTGCTTTTACCTGAATTTTGCTACAAAAAAAGAATTGTGATTTTAAGTTAACATTAAGCAAGTAACAACATTATAACTTCTTAACCGGCCACCCATTTGGCCTCAATGTGAACGCATATCAAAGCCTCGTGTATGTCTTTAATATTGATGGTTTCGGATGCTGAAGTGATAGAGATAGAGATTGAGAGTAACCTTTAAACTGCATTGAGCAAGCTCGCTGGAGCATTGGGTGATTGTTTATGATTGGCTCGATACAATACGACGACGGGTTGTTATGTAAACAGTATGGAGTGCTTACTCGTGTAAGACCAATATGGCTTTTACAGTTTTATTCATCACCTGGTTTACAGTACTGCGGGTAAATAAGCGGTATACAATGTTGTGGTGGTGTTTTACCAAACATAAAATGTCGGTTTTATGAGTTTCAATAAACTGAAGTATACCGGTAGAGGCACTGCTGTTTTGGATGTTATGAAACTCAAGATCCGTTTGTGGTAGTAATTCTTTCAGCCTGATTTCGCTGTTAACAGTAGCTTTTTCATTCGGTTTTTCGGTTACATACAGCACCTGAATTTTGTCAGAGCCAGCGGCTTGCGTAAGTTCATTCAGGGCGTTTACATCTTCGGCAGATAAGCGTGTGGTAAAATCAGTAGCCAGGGTAATCATGGGTACTTCGCTAAAGTTGCTTTCCAGCGGAATAATTAAGGTTGGAGTTTTGAACTTGGTTACAATCATGCTGGTATTACTGCCTACAATACCACTAATACCGGTTGATCCCATAATGCCCATCACCAGCATTTCAACCGGGTTGGAGGTGACATAACGGGAAATCACGGTTCGCAAAAAGCCGACATCACAAAGTGTAGTTACCTGTACATCCGCATAATCTGAATCGGAGGTATATCCTGCTGTCCATTCTTTAAGTGCCTGGCGCTTGTTATTGTAATATGCCTCAATAAAAATAGCGTTGTAAGTGCTGTTGTTTATCCCTTCGGTAGGGTGAATAGCATGGATAACGCAGATGTCTCTATCCAAAATCAAGGCCAGTTTCATGGCATAAACTAAAGCGTTACCGGCACACTTCGAAAAATCGGAAGCTACAAGAAGTTGTTTTTTCATGACGGTTTAGATAAACAGGTGAAATAACATGAACAATAAGGCTGCCAAAATAATGGCTACGGGCAGTGTTAATATCCAGGCAATGGCAATGCTTTTAAGCGTATTATTATTGAGATTACCCTTGCCGCCAGATGCCACCATAGACCCGGCAATGCCGCTGGATAGCACATGCGTAGTACTAACAGGCAGACCGAAGGCCGTACTCAAACCAATAGTAGATGCTGCCACAATTTCTGACGAGGCGCCTTGCGCGTAATTAAGGTGCTCGTTACCAATTTTTTCGCCAATGGTAACTACAATCCGTTTCCAGCCAATCATGGTACCTAATCCTAGAGAGAGCGAAATAATAGCAATCACCCATAACGGCGCAAAATCCGTTACGTGCTCTAACTCACTTGCGCTGGAAGCCAGTGTATGCTTGTCCTGATCGGAAAGTTTTAGCTGGTGCTCTTTCTCAATAGCTTTAATATCTGTAATAATAGTTTCTACCTGCTTGCGATAGCTGTACGTTTTGGCAATATCTGTCTCGTTTTTTGCCGCCAGCGATGCTTCTGTTTTACGGATGGCTGTCTTTAAATTATTAACTACTTTCTTTTCCTCCTCATTAGTCACCCAGGTTTTGTTCAGCACCTGTTGTGTTTGTTCTAAAGCAGCTTTTACCTTGGCATTAGGTATTTTGTGATTTACTGCAAAACGGGCAGGCAGAAACGCAATTAAAATAAGCATAAAAAGGCCAACACCCTTTTGCCCGTCATTACTGCCATGAAAAAAGCTAACCAGGGTACAGGTAGTGATAAGGAGTAAACGTATGAAAATAGGAGGACGGTCATTTTCGCCGGAGGGGATATGAAAGAGTGAATGCGATTTGGTAACATGTTTTAGAAACAACATCAGCACTGCCGCTGCACCAAAACCTAATACCGGCGATACGATAAGCGAGGTGCCTATTTCTTCGGCCTTGCCCCAGTTAACGCCGGGGCCGTTATAATACCAAGTAAAAGCAAGGCCGGCACCAATCATTGCACCAATCATTGTATGTGAGCTGGAGCATGGAATACCTAAATACCAGGTGCCTAAATTCCAGATGATGGAGGCCAGTAAAACCGCCAGTACCAAACAGGCACCCACGCTAACCGGCAGTGTCATCAATGTATCTAATGGTACCAGTTTCAAAATACCCATAGCTACGCTGACACCACCTAAACATACACCCAAAAAATTCCACGTGCCTGACCACGGAATAGCGTAAACAGGCTTTAGCGCCTTGGTATAAATAACAGTGGCCACGGCATTAGCCGTATCATGAAAGCCGTTTACAAATTCAAATCCGGCTACGGCCAGTATACATACCAGGAAAACAACAAGCAGGTATCCGCTTAAATTAGTTTGTCCTAAAAATGGCAAAACAACACCGAGAGCTGTAGGAAACATGAATTTTAGTTTGTGAGCACAACAGCTTTATAGGCTGTAAAACTAAATTCAAAATTCAGAATTAGTCGTTCTAAAAATGTGCGGTAAACGTTAACAAATTGTTACTATATGAAACTTAATGTTGTTTTTGTAAACATGGTTGCTTTCATATTTATAACATCAGCAATCATTCAGTTTTATGATTGGTAATTCGACGTGTTTTAAGGCAATCTGCCAACTATGACAGTGCGCTGATTAAGTTATCATTAAAACCTCGCACTATTGAAAACAAGTTCTTCAAAAAAAAGTTGAAACTCCAACGGTATTATGCTGATAATTTTTTAAATCGAGATTATGTCAACAAACCAGTCATCAGACATTGAACAACTAACCATTAACACGATTCGTTTTTTAGCAACCGATATGGTGCAAAAAGCTAACTCCGGTCACCCCGGGTTACCTTTAGGTGCCGCGCCGATGGCATATGTGGTTTGGAATCGTTTTTTACGTTTTGATCCAAAAGAGCCAAAGTGGCCTAACCGCGATCGTTTTGTATTGTCGGCGGGCCACGGTTCTGCATTATTATATGCATTACTCCATCTATATGGCTACGATTTACCTATGTCGGAGCTTGAAAAATTCCGTCAGTTAGGTTCAAAAACCCCTGGGCACCCTGAGTCAACCAACACACCGGGCATCGAAGTAACTACCGGTCCATTGGGTCAGGGTTTCGGTAATGCTGTGGGTATTGGCATGGCCGAAGAGTTTTTGGCAGCTAAATATAACTTGGCAGATGCCAAAATCATAGATAACTACACTTATTGTTTAGTAAGTGATGGTGATTTGATGGAAGGCGTAGCATCTGAAGCTGCATCGTTAGCAGGTCACCTCAAACTGGGCAAACTGATTTTTTTATATGACGATAATAAGATATCGTTGGACGGACCGACTGATCTGGCTTTTACAGAAGACGTGCCTGCTCGTTTCGATTCATACGGCTGGCAAACCTTAACGGTAGAAGACGGCAATGATTTGATTGCTATTGAAAATGCTATTTTACAGGCGCAAGAAGAAAAGCAACGTCCAACACTCATTTCAGTAAAAACCATCATTGGGTATGGTAGTCCGCAAGAGGGTACCAACAAAGTTCACGGCAGTGCCTTGGGCGAAGAAAACCTGAAAAAAACGAAAGAGTTTTTTGGTTGGGATCCCGAAAAAATGTTTTTTGTTCCCGACGGTGTAAGAGAGCACACTGCGCAGGCGATTGAAAAAGGTACTAAACTGCATAACGAGTGGAAAGCGCAGTTTGAAGAATACAAAAAAAATAACCCCGAACTGGCTCAAAATTTTGCCACCAGTCAGGACGGCAAATTGCCCGAAGGTTGGGATGCACAAATGCCAACCTTTAAGCCAGGCGAGCAGTTAGCTACCCGTCAGGCATCCGGTAAAGCTATTGAGGCTTTACGCGCTACTATTCCATGGTTACTAGGTGGTTCGGCCGACTTGTCAAGCTCTACGGAAACGCCGGGTAAAGATGGTTCAGACAGTTTCCAGCCGGGCAATTACGGTGGCCGCAACCTTTGGTTCGGCGTACGTGAGCACGGTATGGGCGCCATTTTAAATGGTATGGCCTCATACGGCGGTACCCGCGTTTTTGGCGGCACATTCTTAACATTCTCTGATTACATGCGCGGATCAATCCGTTTGGCTGCATTAACACACGCCCCAGTTACTTACGTGTTTACACACGATAGTATTGCACTGGGCGAAGATGGCCCAACTCACCAACCGGTAGAGCAGGTAACGTCACTGCGTTTAACACCAAACTTGACGGTGTTGCGTCCGGCAGATGCTAACGAAACTGTGGAAGGCTGGAAGGTGGCTATGAGCCGCTTGCGTGGTCCGGTAGCATTAATTCTGTCAAGGCAAAAATTACCGATCATCGATCAGGAAAAATATGCACCGGCATCCAACGTATGGAAAGGTGCTTATATATTAAGCGAAGCTAAAAATAGCACACCAGATATCATCTTGATTGCCACCGGATCTGAGGTTCATTTAATACTTGAAGCGCAGGAAAAATTGGCTGCCGAGGGCATAAATGCACGCGTAGTAAGTGCTCCATCGCTCGAGATATTTGCTCAGCAGGATGAAGCTTACCAGCGCGAGGTGTTACCAAAAAATCTTACGAAACGTTTAGCTGTAGAGGCAGGCGTTACCTTGCCATGGTACAAATATGTTGGCCTCGAGGGTGATATTATTGGTATCGACAGTTTCGGTGATTCGGGCGAGGGTAACGCAGTATTGGCACATTTTGGCTTCACTACCGAAAATGTAGTAAAAAGAGCTAAAGCGCTTATCAATAAATAATTGCTATGAAAATAGGTATAGTAGCAGACCATGCCGGTTTTGAGCCAAAGCAGCAGCTGTTTAAGATGCTTACAGACGCCGGTTACGACGTGAAAGACTACGGTGCATTTACGTATGAGGCGACGGATGACTATCCCGATGTAGTGATACCGTTGGGAGAAGCCATCGCTAAGGGCGATGTAGAGCGTGGTATAGCTGTTTGCGGTAGCGGTGTCGGAGTATCGGTAGCGGCCAATAAAATGCCGGGGATACGTGCAGCCCTAATTACCGAGACTTACTCGGCGCATCAGGGTGTGGAGCATGACGACATGAACTTGCTTTGCCTGGGTGGCCGCGTAATTGGTTTGGTACTGATGTGGGAAATAATAGAAGCATACCTGAAAGCCAGGTATGACGGTGGCGAGCGCTTTCAGCGTCGCCTGGACAAAGTAATTGCAATTGAACATAAATACACAAAGTCGTGAAAAATCCATTAGCAAGAATTCCGGAGTTTGGCCAGAGCATCTGGCTTGATTATATAAAAAGATCTTTTACCGAAGGTGGAGAACTGAAAAAACTGATTGACGAGGATGACCTGAGAGGTGTTACCTCCAATCCGGCCATATTTGAAGAAGCCATTGCTCATAGCAATGACTATGATGATACGCTGGCCGAGTTAAGCAAAGAAAATTTGTCGCCGCAGGAAGCTTTCCTTAAAATCGCCATTGAAGATGTGCAAACCGCCGCCGACCTTTTTAAAGATGTATATGAAAAAACAGACGGCTTAGACGGTTATGTAAGTTTAGAGGTATCTCCTGGTTTGGCGCTCGATACTGAAGGATCAATTAAAGAAGCTCGCTCATCATGGGCAACGCTGAACCGTAAAAATGTGATGATCAAGATACCGGGTACCGAACCCGGACTGCCGGCTATTAAGCAACTTATCAGCGAAGGCATCAACATCAACGTTACATTGCTGTTTAGTTTAGAGCGTTACCGCGCTGTTGCCGAAACCTACGTTGACGGTTTGGAAGAACGTGCAGCTAAAGGTGAGCCTGTTGACCGTGTGGCGTCTGTGGCTAGTTTCTTTCTAAGTCGCATTGACACCGCTATTGATCCGCTCTTAGACAAAGCCGCCGAAGACGATCATCGCCATGCAACGGTAGCCAAGCAGCTTAAAGGCAAGATAGCTATTGCAAGTGCCCGCGATGCATACTCTATTTATAAAGAGGTTTTTGAGTCTGAGCGTTTTAAAGCCTTAGCCGCCAAAGGTGCCAAGCCTCAGCGCTTGTTGTGGGCCAGTACCGGCGTTAAAAACAAAGATTATCCAGATTTAATGTACATGGAAGCTTTGATTGGTCCGGACACTGTAAATACAGTACCTAAAGATACGCTGAATGCTTACCGCGATCACGGCGACCCGGCGTCACGCCTGGAAGACGGACTGGAAGAAGCGCGTTATCAATTATACCAGTTGGATGACGTTTTAGGCATCAACCTAAATGATATTACTAAACAATTGGAAGAAGAAGGTATACAAAAGTTTGTAAAACCCTTTGATAGCCTGATGAAGGTAATAGAAGAAAAAAGCAAACAAGTAAGCAAATAATACCATGCAGTCGCCGATTAAATTATTGCTGCTCGATATTGGTGGCGTACTTTTAACCGATGGCTGGGAAACACGATCAAGGGAAAAGGCCGCAGCGCTTTTTTCCCTTGATTCAGTTGAGCTGAACCAGCGGCACCGGAACACTTTTGACGCCTACGAGTCGGGTAAGATCACTTTAGATGAGTACCTGGATCTTATTGTTTTTTATGAGGAAAGGCCATTTTCTCGCACTGAGTTTAAACAATTCATGATGGCCGAGTCAAAACCCTTCCCTGATACCATCGATTATATTTCAAAAATCAAGCATCATTTTCAGCTTCCTACAGCTACCGTAAACAATGAGCCGCTTGAACTTAATGAGCATCGTATACACACTTATCATCTAAAAAGTGTGATTGATGTTTTTGTGTCATCGTGTTATGTGAATATGCGCAAACCCGATCCCAAGATGTATCAACTGGCGCTAAATATGATGCAGGTCAAACCCCAGGAAACTTTGTACATTGACGACCGAAAAGTGTATACTGAAATCGCCATTAAGCTTGGTATTAATGCCATCCATCATACTGGCTTAGCATCAACACAGCAGCAACTGGCCGGGTTCGGTTTAACACTGCCTTAACAACACTAACAAAACTTTCAACAATTAAACATTTATAACAACATGGAGCAATATGATTTTGGTATGGTGGGCCTCGGAGTGATGGGCCGCAACCTGCTTTTTAATATAGCAGATCATCAATATAACGTAGCCGGTCTGGATTTAGACCAGGGTAAGGTTGATGCCTTGCAAAATGAAGCAACCGAAAAGCAAATAGTAAAAGGCACAACCAAGGTTGATGAATTTGTAAAAATGCTCAAAACGCCGCGCGCTATTATGCTGCTGGTGCCTGCAGGCAAGCCTGTAGACGGCGCCATTGCTAGCCTGGTTCCGTTGTTGGAGAAAGGTGACATTATTGTTGATGGTGGTAACTCTTACTTTCCGGATACCGACCGCCGTTTTAAAGAATTAAGCGAAAAGGGAATTCACTTTTTTGGCATGGGAGTATCAGGCGGAGAAGAGGGTGCACGTTTTGGACCAAGCATGATGCCAGGGGGCGACCGCGATGCCTACGACAGGCTTAAACCAATTTTTGAAGCCGTTGCAGCCAAAGTGAACGGAGAGCCCTGCGTGGCCTATATGGGTACAGGTTCGGCTGGCCACTATGTAAAAATGGTACACAATGGTATCGAATATGGCATTATGCAGCTGATATCTGAAGTGTACGACTTACTCAAACGTGGTTTAAAATACAGTGACGACCAGTTGCAGCAAACTTTTCAGGATTGGAATGAAGGTGAACTGAAGTCATTTTTGTTGGAGATAACTGGCATCGTGCTTAAAAAGAATGACGATGAAACCGGTAAGCGTCTAGTAGAAATGATTTCTGATGTGGCCCGTGCTAAAGGCACCGGTAAATGGACGTCGCAAAACGCTATGGATATACAGGCACCAGTGCCGGTTATTGACGCTGCGGTATCGATGCGCGATTTATCAAAATATAAAACGGAGCGTTTACAAGCCTCCGAAAAACTGGCCTGGAACAATGCCGCTAATGATAGCGACGAACATGGCGGTTTAATTGAGCACGTTAAAAAGGCATACCACTTTGCTATGTTAACTATCTATGCCCAGGGTTTGGCGCAGCTGCAACTGGCGTCCAAAGAGTATAATTATGGTTTAAACCTTGCCGAGGTAGCTAAAATATGGCGCGGTGGTTGTATCATCCGTTCAACATCGCTCGAGGATTTTATGCATGCTTTTGTTAAAAATCCGGAACTGCCTAACATCATGCTGGATGATAGCATTGCAGCTACTTTGTTAGATACGCAGGAAGCAGCGCGTTTTACCGCCAAGTTCGCTATTGATAAAGGCATTGCCGCATCGGCATTACTATCAGCCTTAAGCTATTTTGATGCATATCGTACAGCAAAGCTTCCCACCAACCTCATTCAGGCGCAGCGCGATTACTTTGGTGCTCACACGTATGAACGTACCGACCGCGAAGGCGTATTTCACACTAAATGGGAATAACAGATTTTTAGCTGATACCTGAATAATAACAACAGCGTAATGAAAACACAAAAAAAAGCACCACCAACCATTATTGTCATTTTTGGCGGTACTGGTGATTTGGCTAAACGTAAATTGATACCGGCATTTTATAATCTTTTTAAAGATGGCTGGATGTCTGATCAGTTTGCCATTGTTGGCCTGGGGCGTACCCAGTTAAACGACGATGATTTCCGTCAACGATTATACGATGGCTTAGTCAGTTTTTCAAGAAGCGGCAAGCCTGCAGATGATAAATGGGCTGTATTTAAAGAAAACATCAGCTATTTTGTATCTAATGCAGATGACGGCAACTCGTATAAAGAACTTGCCCAAAAGCTGGATGCTATCGACCAGAAGTGGGGAGCAAGAGCAAATCGCTTATTCTATATGTCGGTTGCGCCGCAATTGATAGGTCCGGTAACCATTCACCTCAATGAAAGCGGTTTGGCTGCTAACTGCGACACCGACCGCATCGTGGTCGAAAAGCCATTTGGGCACGATACCGATAGTGCTATAGAACTGAATAAACTGCTTACCAGTAAATTTAGCGAAAAGCAAATTTATCGTATAGACCATTATCTGGGTAAAGAAACCGTGCAGAACATTCTGGCTTTCAGGTTTGCTAATGCCCTTTTTGAGCCTATCTGGAACCGTAATTTTATAGACTATGTGCAAATTACTGTTGCCGAGCAGGTTGGGGTAGAAGAGCGCGGAGGTTACTATGAAGGTGCAGGTGCATTGAAGGATATGATCCAGAACCACCTGTTGCAGCTGCTCTGTATGATTGCCATGGAGCCGCCGGTATCATTTGAAGCTGAAGAAATTCGCAACCGCAAAATTGATGTATTGCGCGCGGTGCATCGTATTAAGCCTGAGGATGTGCACAATTGTGCCGTGCGTGGCCAATACGGCGGCGGTTGGATGCAGGGCGAAAAAGTTCCGGGCTATCGTGAGGAAGAAGGCGTTAATCCGCGTTCGAACACGGAGACGTTTGCTGCCGTTAAATTTTCCATCGAAAATTGGCGCTGGCAGGGCGTACCGTTTTACGTGCGTACCGGTAAACGTATGCAGGAAAAAACCTCATCTATTACCATACAATTCAGGCCGGTTCCGCATTTAACATTTGAGCCTTCACAGGCAGACAGTGTGACACCAAACCGCCTGACGATTAATATACAGCCGCAGATGGACATCAGGCTTAGGTTTATGGCAAAAAAGCCAGGCCTGGAAATGGATTTAAAACCGGCCGAAATGGTGTTTGACTACGCCAGCGGAAAAGACTCGCCCGAGGCATACGAAACTCTCTTGCTGGATGCAATGGTGGGAGACGCTACCCTGTTTATGCGGAGCGATCAGGTAGAAGAAGCGTGGAAGGTGATTACCCCTATACAGGAAGCCTGGGCATCGCGCGAGTCTCTCGATTTCCCAAATTACAGTGCAGGTACCTGGGGCCCTGAAAGTGCAGAAGCGCTGATTGCCCGCCAAGGTCATACCTGGAGTTCGGCCCTGCACAAAAGTTAAAATTTAATGTAAAGCTATGATTAAAGTATTTGATAACAAAGCGGAGATAAGCACGGCAGCGGCAGAGCTATTTGTACAGATTGCACAGCGATCCATTAGCCAAAACGGAAAGTTTGTAGTAGCACTTACGGGGGGATCGTCGCCCGAGCAGCTGTACACTTTATTGGCCCAGCCCGAGTATCAAAACAAGATAGACTGGACCAAAGTTTTTGTTTTTTGGGGAGACGAACGTTGGGTGCCGCTTGATGACGAGCAGAGCAATGGCAAAATGGCCGATCGTACCTTGCTAAGTAAAGTACCCGTACCTGAAAACCAAGTGTTTTACATGTGGCAAGAAGGCATTAGTGCCGATGATTATGCGGCTCAATATGAAAACGAAATCCGGAAGCATTTAAATGCAGACCTAAGTTTTGATCTCATCTTGCTGGGCATGGGGCCTGATGGCCATACCGCTTCGCTGTTTCCGCATCAGCAGGTATTGCAAGAAACGCAAAAGCTGGTAGCAGCCTACCATCTGGATGCCCAAAATATGTACCGTATTACGCTAACGGCACCTCTCATTAACAAGGGGCAACACCTGTTGGTAATGCTGTATGGCGAAAATAAAGCACCAGCCTTACATGAGGTGCTCGAAGGCGAGCATAACACGGATTTGTATCCGGCGCAGATGCTCAAACCTGAAACTGGCGACATAACCTGGCTGGTAGACAAGGCTGCCGCAAGTCAGTTAAAATCAGTTTAGTTTTATTGTTCTTTTTAACGCTTTGTTGTGGTTGGTCTAGATGAATGTTTGACCAGCCGCAGCAATGCGTTTACTTTTTTTAGATTTTAAATTTATATTAATTATGGCAACGGATACAGATTTACGGATAGGCATTGATTTAGGTGGAACCAATACCAAGTATGCTTTAATTACCGCAGACGGCACTATTTTAGAAAAAGGCCGCATTGCAACAGCTGACTATCCGGACGCTGCATCTTTTGTTGACGGCTTGCATGAGCAACTGCTGCCTCTTATTGAAAAACATAACGCTAAGGATAAATTAAAGGGGATAGGTATCGGTGCTCCTAACGCGAACTTTTTTACCGGCAACATTGAACACGCCGTTAACCTTAAATGGAAAGACATTGTGCCGCTGGCTAAAATGGTAAGTGATAAGTTTGGTTTAAAATGTGTACTAAATAACGATGCTAAAGTGGCAGCTTTAGGCGAACATACTTTTGGTGTGGCCAAAAACATGTCCGATTTTATTATGATTACCCTGGGCACCGGGGTAGGGAGCGGCATTTTTGTAAATGGCAGTTTACTGTACGGCTGTAAAGGTAACGCGGGCGAACTGGGACATACCGTTATTAGGCATAATGGCCGGATACACTGGTCAACCGGTTTAAAAGGTACTGTAGAGAGTTATTGCTCGGCAACGGGCATCGCCATTACAGCTAAAGAGATGCTGCACAACGCTGAGATAGAAAGCCAATTAAGCCAGTATAAAGATGATGAGCTGACGTCAAAAGCTGTTTATGATTGTGCTGTTAACGGCGATGAGCTGGCTGTTTCTGTTTTCAAATTTACAGGCAATATTTTAGGCGAGGCTTTGGCTAATTTTGCATTATTTTCTGCACCTGAAGCTATTGTGTTATTTGGCGGTGTTATGCGTGCTGGTGACATGATTTCACAGCCTGCTCAACAAAGCTTTGAAGAACATCTGATTACCTCTTACAAAGGACAGGTAAAATTGCTTCACAGCAGCCTGGACTTAGACGATGCCGCTATTTTAGGTGCAAGCCGTTTAGTTTAACCCAGCCGAAGTGCTGTGCGGGCTGTTAAGGTTTAACTGTTGATGCAGTGGCTTACCTATCAGCCAGTCTGTTACGGCCAGCGTAACGGTAACCCATACCGGCAGAGCGGAAGGTAAAGAGATGGTGCATCTTTATACTCACGATTTGTTAAGCACCTGCACTGGCTTGGTTAAAGAACCTAAAGACTTCCGTAAAATTATACTTGAATTTGGCGGAAGTAAAGAGTTAATTTTAACCATCCGCGAAAATACCTGAAGTTTTATAACGAGGTTTTAATACGGTGCCGAACATCGCGATTTAAAATCATTCACCTATAAGGACCCGTTCAACGTCAAAGAAACTCACTTTACATTATTAATTAAGTAAGCGCGCGAATCAAGCATCAACAAAAAGGCCTTTGTCAACTAACATCAGTAGGTAATAAAGGCCTTTTTATAGTGTAATGTGTATTCAGTGTACAAAACTCAACGTTTAAATTACTTCAGTGGCGTCAACCTAAACCAATCAATATCAGCGTAGCCCGAATCATTTATTTGGGTGTTGCGGATGCAGAAAAGGGCGAGCTTGGCACCCACCCAGCGTCCGGGCGTTGCTTTAAAGGTATCACCCACTATATTAAAGTTCCTGCCATCATTGCTGTAAGCAAAGCTGCACATTGCGCCCGGCTGCACAATCACCCGCAAATAAATAGTTGAAGAACTTAGTTTTGCTAATTCCCGTTCGTTTTCCCCGCCGCCGCGGTCGGCACTTTTACAGGTGCTGAATACCAGGTAATCGCCGTCCTTTTTATGTTTGATGCCTATGCCTGCATAACTCAATCCCATTACAGCCAGGCCGGCCTTCTCGCCCTCCAGTTTAGTGTTAGGCGTGAACTCCAGTTTCACTGTTGCTATAAATTCTTCAGCCGGAAATTTCTGCATCAGCAGGTTGGGTACCTGCCACAGATTTTTAGTCTCATCGGGCACTCTGGCGCTGTACAGACGCAATACTCCCTTAGCAGGGTACAGATAGCTCCAATGCGCTTTGGGGTTGGCATTCCATTGCCACTGCAGGCCCAACTGGTTAGTATTAAAGTCATCGCTTTCAATCGGATTTTCTACTACGGCCGGTAACTTACCCACATTTGGCTTACGATAAGTCAGTACCGGTTCGCCTTTGCCATCTCCGTCTTTCTCCAACCCAATCACCGGCCAGTTATCTTTCCAAATCATCGGCTCCAAATGTACCACGCGGCCGTAAGCATCTTTATCCTGAAAATGTATAAACCAGTCTTCGCCGGTACTGGTATTTACCCAGGCACCCTGATGCGGCCCGTTGATGGGACTTTTGCCCTGATCCATCACTACCCTACGTTCATAGGGACCATAAATGTTATTAGAACGCAAAGCCAGCTGCCAGCCGGTAGATACGCCACCGGCTGGGGCAAAAATATAATAGTAGCCATTGCGCTTATAAAATTTAGGCCCTTCCAACGTAGGGTCATGCTCATGCCCGTCATATACAATCATGCCTTCATCAGTTACTTTGGTGCCGGCTTTATTCAATTTATTTATCGCAATAACACTTTTAATACCGGCCCTGCTACCAGCAAACCCATGTACCAGGTACATCGAGCCATCATCATCTAAAAGCGGGCAGGGGTCAATCAAGCCTTTACCGGGCATCACCAGCACCGGATCGGTCCAAGGGCCTGCCGGATCAGTGGCTTTAGTAAGGTAGATGCCGAAATCTGGGTCGGGATAATATATATAAAACTGTTTGTTGTAATAGCGTATGGCAGGAGCCCAAACACCATCGCCGTGGCGGGGCGTATCAAAATGCTCAAAGGGCGGTTGCTTATTGAGGGCGTAGCCTAAAATTTTCCAATTAACAAGGTCCTTAGAATGCAGTATAGGTAAACCAGGTATATTCTCGAAGCTGGATGAAACCAGGTAAAAATCGCTGCCTACCCTAATTACATCAGGGTCAGAATAATCGGCGTTTATGACTGGGTTTTTGTATTGTCCATTGCCTAAATCCGGGCTCCATACTTTTGATATGTATGGTTGAGTTGGCATTATCTTTTGCTGTGCAGATACAACTTGGGCAACCAGGTAATAAAGGAAGAGTAATATTAATTTTTTCAACAGTAATGTATTTGCAGGTTTTGGGCGATTATTTGTTTAGCATCTGAAAGTAAGAAGAAAAGTCGAAATGTACGGTTACCTGTTTTATTCTAGGCCGACGGCTTTCTACAGGAATAATGATGGCTGTAAAATACCCGTTACGTTTATAAGGAAATTTTAAGGCGATAGCAACACAAATGAGTTTATATCTAACTACTTTTAGGTCCTAACTTACCTACTGTTGATATACGTGATAAGGCCGATTATAAGATTTACTTTTGTTTTCTGTTTGGTATGCTTGACTTCTGTAAGCTTTGCACAATCTGCACGATATATTACAGGTAAGGTAACCGACGCCAAAACCGGCGAGCCGTTGCCGTATGTAACCATTTCGGTCAGGTTACCTGCACATCAAATCAAAGCGGTATCAACCGATTTTTCGGGTTTATACAACCTGACCCTTCCGGCAGGCGCTGCACCCGATTCTATTTTTGCCACCTATGTAAGTTACATCACCGGTAAGAAAACATTGAGCCGCACCGATAAAGTGATAGACTTTCAGTTACTGCCAGATAACCAAATGCTTAAAGATGTTATCGTTACACCCCATAGTTATGAAAATCCGGCTTGGAATATTATGCGCAAAGTAATTGCACACAAAGACAGTAATAACTTTGACAAGCTTAAGAGTTATAGTTTTGAGAGTTATAAACGCATTGATCTTTCTATCAATAAAATAAGTGAAAAGCTCAGGCGGCGCAAATTTATGCAACAGCTTACCCCGGTACTTGACAGTTTGAAAAAAAACGCCGGTAGCGACGGCACGGTAATTTTGCCGATTTTTATGTCGGAGAGTATCTCCAATATTTATTATAACCGCAGACCCGAGCGCAAGACGGAACAGGTACTGAGCACCCGGTCAAAAGGGGTGGGCATTGAAGATCCAACGCTTATTTCTCAAATTGTGAGTACCGGATTTCAGCAGTATAATTTTTATCAAAATTACCTGCGCCTGGCCGGCAAAGACTTTATATCGCCGGTTACGGACAGCTGGAAGCTATTGTATGAATATGAACTTATAGAAAACAACGATGTCATTAACGGTGTAACCTGCTACCGCATTGCATTCAAGCCCAAGCGGGCACATGATTTAGCATTTGCCGGTGTAATGTGGATTACGCGGGATAGTTATGCGCTTTACCGTATTGATGTTACGGTAAGTGAAGATGCCAACTTAGACTTTTTTGATAAAATACGTATCCAGGAAGAGATGACACAGCCGGCAGGTACAAACGCATGGTTGCCCGAGAGAACGCGTGTAGTTGTACAAGTAAGTAACCTCATCAAAAATCAGCCTGGCTTTATTGGTAATTTTTATTTGGCCAATAAAAATATCCAAGTCAACAAAGACTTTCCGCAGCAGTTGTTTAAAGAACCGCTAACAATAAATGACAACGCGGTAAAAAACGATGAAACTTATTGGGCGCAGCACCGGTACGATACACTTACCACAGTAGATAAGCGAACTTACCAGGTAATTGATACCGTCCGTAATTTGCCTATTGTTAAAAACTACGCCAACATTGCTTCTACCATCATTAACGGTTATTACCGTGTTGGCAAAATAAGCATTGGGCCTTATCTGTATACTTACAGTTATAACGATTTACAGGGAAGCGTTTTAAGGTTGGGAGGGATGACTAACCGCTATTTTAGTAACCGCGTTGTTTTAGGCGGTTATGCCAGCTATGCATTTTTGAACCGTAAAGTGAATTACGGAGCCTCAGCAGATTATATATTTTCGCGTAAGCCATGGACGCAGCTTGGTATATCTTATAGCCATGATTTAGCGCAAACCGGTTACCAGTTCGAAAACTTTAGCAAATCAAATAACGTCTTCCGCGCATCTATTCGCAACGGTTCCGTAAGCCGGCGTGGTCCTTTTACCCAAAACGAATTTAAAACATACATCCAGCATGATTTAACAGGTACATTACGTGCACAGATTACCGTGGCTCACCGGACATTTGATCCGCTTTTTGATTTCAGTTATCGCAGGCGTGATGACGGCGATGTTATTCATGATTATCAAGTTTCTGAAGCTGTAGCAGAACTGCAATGGACGCCCGGCCGTCGTGAGCTGCAGTCTGAGCAGATTAATAAAAGGATTCTAATTAACAATGGCGAAGATAACCCGGTAATCACTTTCCGTTATACGCGCGGTGCCAAAGTATTTGGCGGCGATTTTAACTACAATAAGTTTGCTGCTAATGTTACCCAAAAGTTGCATATGGGTATATTAGGTAAAGGAGAATATTCGCTTAGCGGTGGCTATATTCCGTCAGTGTTGCCATTCCCGTTGTTAGAAAATCATCGGTTTAACTTTAACACCATGCGCTTTCTCGAATTTACGAGCGACAGGTATGCCTCGTTAAATTATACCCAGCATATGGAAGGTTTGCTCACCAACAGCTTGCCTTTACTTAAATCCTTAAATTTACGTACCGTTGCCGATTTTAATATACTTGTCGGAAGTATAAGCGAAGATAACAATACCCTCAGACAGCGTAATGGTTTACGCCGGTATGACCGGAACCTGCACAGCGATCCGTACATGGAAGTTGGATACGGTGTAGAAAACATCTTAAAGTTTTTGCGTTTTGATGTGCTGTACCGCCTCAATCATAACGACCATTTAGACGAAGCCGGTAAATTGCCTGGCCGCATAGCTTTTAGAACCAGTTTGCAGTTTAGATTATAAGCTTAAAACAACACCAGGCTGGCAACGCCTTACGTTTATCCAATTAAACTATCAACTCCAGCTGTTATCTATAGTGAAATGTACATCGATATTTAACTCAAAGCACAGTATGGGCTTGAAGAGTTTTTGTACAGGCAGCATGTAATGATGTTTGTACTGGGCTATTTATATGTTACTGGAGATAGTTTTCTCATGCAGCAGAGTAGTAGGCTGCCGTGCATGCAGGCGCTGTGCGAAAGTATATAAACTTAATGAGTGGCTTAAAAGTAAACCGTATTTTGAGCGTCTTTTATGGCAAATTCATTTTGCACGCAAAGGGTTTTAAGTATCTGAAGTGTCATTACGCAACTTATATTATTGTATAATTAATTTAACTTTATTGAACATTTGGACCATCAAATTGACGAATAATATATTAAACAGTGTAATTACAAGTATACATTTGATGATTAAGCCTGCACTATGCGCCAATTTTTCAATTAGTTTAGTGCGTGCCGGTATAAAGGAAATTTTTTAAACCTAATGATAAAGTCGCTTCTTCTGTTTTTAACGCTATGGCTTGCCTTGCCGGCTTTTGGGCAGTTGTATAAATCGCATTTCATTAAGCCAGATAAAGTAGCTATTGATTTTTCTGAAGGAGTGCTGGATATTATTCCAGTGTCCGAAAAGGCGGTGCGTATACAATATCATCAAGGTGCGCTTAAAGAAACGCAAGAATTAGTTTTAATTAATAAAATCCAGATACCGAAGTTTAAAGTTGTTGCAACGCCATCGACAATCAAATTATCTACCCGGTCTTTGTTGGTGACATTTTCAAAACTCACCGGAGCCATATCCTTTGCTGATGCAAGCGGAAAAATATTTTTGCAGGAGAAGTTGGGCAGTCGCAAGCTTACACCAGGCAGCACACAGGGCGAAAAGTGTTTTACGGCCGAGCAAAGTTTTACGTCAGCGCCGGATGAAACCTTGCTGGGTTTAGGGCAATTTCAAGACGGTGGCTTTAATCTTTTAAACCTCAGTCGTAAGTTAACGCAGGTAAATACGCAAATCGCCATTCCCTTTATCTATTCGAGTAAAAATTACGGCATTTTATGGCATCAGTACGGGCTCACTTATTATAATCCGTCTGATAGTGTGGTTACGCTCGCAAAAAAAGACACTGTTGCCGGTGGAAAAGCCGATGCTGAGGTAACCACAACGGCAGGTACGAAAAAGGTATCGCAGCAGCAAGCGCTTTACCGGGGTACATTGAATATATATAGGGCCGGAATGTATTCTTTTCTTTTAGATTTAGGCGATATGGATAATAGGCACCTGCTTATTATTGATGGTAAACCGGTAATTGACCAATCTAATTTATGGTTGCCGCCTGCTGTGGGTAAACTGGCACATTTAGAAGCTGGTACGCATACCATACAAGTGGTTTGCAAGGCAAGCAACAAGCCTAAACTTACCTGGAAACCGGCTGATAATAGCACTACGTTTAGATCGCCCAATGCCAGGGAGTTAGATTATCTGGTATTTAAAGGTGCAAATGCAGATGAAGTGATTAGTAACTATCGCAATTTATCCGGGCAGGTACCTATGCTGCCTTTGTGGGCTTACGGCTTTTGGCAGTGCCGTGAGCGCTATACTTCGGGTAATCATCTGGTAGAAACTGTAAAAGAATTCAGAAAGCGTAATTTACCGGTAGACGTAATTGTGCAGGATTGGCAATACTGGGGTAAATATGGTTGGGGGGTACCCAAATTTGATGAAACCAACTACCCTGATCCTCAAAAATTTATTGGCGAGCTGCACCAGTTGAATGCACGCCTGTCTGTATCGGTTTGGGAAAACCTGGACAAGCGCTCTGATGTGGCTAAACCATACATTGCACAAAACCTATACATTGCTAATAGCCCCTGGATTGATATTTTTAACCCGGCAACGCAAAAAGTACATTGGAATGCACTTAACCAAAACCTATTTGCTAACGGAGTAGATTCTTGGTGGATGGATGCCACCGAGCCCGAAAATGATGCCCTTGCGGGTAAGCAAACCTATTTAGGACCAGGCGATTTTTACCGGCTGGTTTATCCGTTGTTTGTAAGTAAAGCTGTATATGACGGGCAGCGGCAAACCAACCCGAAAAAAAGGGTAGCTATATTAACCAGGTCTGCTTTTGCAGGTCAGCAACGGTACGGAACCATTAACTGGTCTGGCGATATTGGCTGGAATTGGGATACCTTTAAAAGGCAGATCGTGGCCGGTTTAAATTATAATATGACTGGTATGCCCTATTGGACTACCGATATCGGCGGGTTTTTCAGGCCGGGGCGTTCTCAGTATACAGACCCCCAATACCATGATCTGCTGATACGCTGGTTTCAGTGGGGGGCATTCAATCCTATTTTCAGGACACATGGTTACCAGTCAGAAACTGAACCATGGAAATATGGTGATAGGGTAGAGGAGCAAATGCGTACCATTCTTAACCAGCGCTATCAACTCATGCCTTATATTTATTCGACTGCATGGCAAGTATCTAAAAACGGATATACGATGATGCGGCCGCTATTGATGGATTTTTCGGCCGATCATGATGCTATCATTCAGCCGTATGAGTATATGTTTGGGCCGTCAATGCTGATTGCACCTGTCATTGAACCGGGTATAAAACAGCAGGCCGTTTATTTGCCCAAATCTGCCGGTTGGTACAACTGGTACAACGAGGAAAAGTACGTAGGAGGCCGGTCGGTTAAAGCTGATGCCGATGGTAAAATTCCAGTATTTATAAAAGCAGGTGCAATTATTCCGGTCGGTCCAACAATGCAATATACCGGACAAAAGCGGGCTGATACCCTCGAACTTCGCATTTACAGCGGGGCGAGTGGTAGCTTTACTTTATATGAAGACGAAGGTGATAACTACAACTACGAAAAGGGTTTATATAATACCACACGTTTTTCATGGAATGAGAGTAATAGATTGTTAACTATCGAACCCCTTATAAGTAAGCACTACCCGGGGCGCTTAACCAAGAGAACATTCTCTGTTCGGGTAATTGATGGAAAGCAGGCAGGGACAACTTCAGCTAAGTCTGCTAATATCACATATTCAGGTATAAAGCGGGTGGTAAAGATCTGACACGTTAAATTATCTTAAATATTAAAGGCTGCACGGATAAAGCAGCCATGATAGATTTTAATTTGCTATTTCAATTCACAATACAAAGGCCATGTTGCTTAGCAGCATGGCCTTTGTATTCGAATCTGACCAAGAGACTATTATTTCATTTCACTGCGACAAGCCGTTTAATTATATGAAATTGATTAATCAGTAGCCCTGTTTGTTGGCTAAAGTCTCAATTCTCAACAGCTCATCAATTCACTACTCATAATAAAAATTTTTCTAAAGGTTGAACAACCTATAAAAATCACTTTATCAATTTTACTATCACAAAAAAGACTTGTAATCGATTGAAATAGGTAAAAAAGCCACTTTTTAAACAAACGTGTGATAGAATTAAACAATTGTACACTTGTGAAATCGGCAGCAAACATAGCTTTGAAACACTGATTTATTGCATCACAATCGAGCATTTATCCGGTTTGATGCCGACCAATTATAACTGAAATTCTTGTTTTTAAAATCTGCCCGAGCAGCTGGTAACAAAGTTTGCTAAAAACTATATGGTAAGGTTGCCACCATGCTGTACTGTTATAAACGTTTGATTGCACAAGCGCAGATTAAAATTAAATACAAGGTATTACCAATAATAGTAAGAACCTGAAAGCCGATAGGTTTTCTAAAATATAGCTTGGACCTATTTATACAACATAAAACCAGAGAAGAAAATGAAAGCACCTACCTAATTTATCAACCAGCCGGCTATTCGACTGAGTGCCGGTTTGCAAGCGTCTAAATAATATTTACTAAAAAAATAATTATGAAAAAAGGTTTACTTCTTCAAAAAATATCTATTAAACCTATCCTGAGCGTTGATGGATTCTATATAGATAAAAACAGCAGTAAGGTGATATAGAAAACATACTGTCAGGTAGTCTCAGCGATATTAAAAATAGTTAATTATTGAATATAATAAACTGAGCCATCAAGTTGAATATATATGTTTTCATATTCATAGTATACCCTGTCTTGGTATAGAATATATAACTATTTAAATAAACCTACTATTCACTATCCTCTGTAAAAATGATAATAAATAATGAAAAGCGATATGCAGGATTTTTGTTCTTGCTACTGCTGATGCTTTTTGACGCGACATCGACGTTTGCGCAAAACAGCATAACCATAAGGGGTACTGTAACCGAAAAAAACGGCGATCCGGTAATCGGTGCTGTAATTTCGACCAAAACTGCCAGTTCCCGCAAAACGATGGCCGATAAAGACGGAAAGTTTTCGCTAACCGTACCCAACAGTGGTAACGTTGTACTGGTAGTTTCTTTTTTAGGTATGGTAACTAAAGAAGTACCTGTTACTCCGGGCGCACCTATTAATGTAATACTGGAGAGCGAAACCAGAAACATGAACGAAGTTGTGGTGGTTGGCTACGGGCAGCAAAAAAAGGCCAGTGTAGTTGGTGCCATTGTGCAAACGACGGGTAAGGTGTTAGAACGCACGGGCGGTGTAACTAACTTAGGTATGGCTTTAACAGGTAACCTGCCTGGTTTAGTAACTCAATCATCTTCGGGTCAGCCGGGCGGCGAGGATCCGCAAATCACCATCCGAGGTACAAGTTCATGGAATAACAGCGCAGCGCTGGTGCTGGTTGATGGTATCGAGCGTTCTATCAGTTCGCTTGATATATCCTCGGTAGAAAGTATTTCCGTTTTAAAAGATGCATCAGCCACTGCAGTATATGGTGTACGTGGTGCAAATGGTGTAATTTTAGTAACCACCAAAAAAGGTGTTGAAGGCAAACCGCAGATACAGTTTCGCTCAAACGTTACTACTAAAATAGCCTCTAAGTTGCCCGAAAAGTACGATTCATACGATGCTTTAACTATTAGAAACCGGCTTTTAGAAAGAGAATCAATTGTAGACCAAGGCGTATGGGCAGCCTACTTACCAGCGTCTATTATTGATAAATACCGTAATCCGGCTAATTCTACAGAACGCGACCGTTATCCAAACGTAGATTGGGAAAAGGAGTTGTTTAAAAATAAAGCCATGTCCTACAATACATCGGTTAATGTGTCGGGCGGCTCTAAATTTGTAAATTATTTTGCAGGTATAGACTTGGTACAAGAAGGTGATTTATTTAAAACATTTCAAAATAACCGTGGCTACAAACCGGGCTTTGGTTACAACCGTACCAACTTCCGAAGCAATCTCGACTTCAATTTAACCAAAACAACTACTTTTTCTACCAAGCTATTTGGTTCAAAAGGTGTTCGTAAGCTGCCTTATGGGCTTAACGATGGCGATGGTCAGTATTGGTCTTCTGCTTACCGTACTGCACCGGATACATTTCAGCCAGTTTACTCAGATGGAACTTATGGTTACTATCCAACCTCTATTCAAGATCAGCCAAATGCTGCTTTCTGGCTGGCATACTCGGGTGTTGAAGAGCGTACAGCCACCCAGCTTACTACCGATTTTATCCTGAATCAAAGGTTAGATATGGTAACTAAGGGGCTTAGTTTTAGATCAAGCATATCGTTAGACAATAGCTTTTTAGAAAGAAACCGTGGTATTAATGACCAGTTTAACTCTGCACAACGTAAGTGGATTAGTCCATCAACAGGTTTAACTGGGTATGAAGTTTCTCCGATTGTTGCAGGATCTCAAGTAGACTTTAGTGATCCCGTATCATGGCAGGTTAACCCAGGTGCGGTAGATAAAACTGCTACCTTCAGGCAAATCAACTACCAAATAGGTTTAAATTACAACCGCAGTTTCGGTGCGCATGAGGTAACCGGTTTGGCATTGTTGCAACGCAATCGCCGTGCAACCGGCAGCGACTTTGCAAGTTTTCGTGAGGATTGGGTTTTTAGAGCTACGTATGCGTACAAAGGCAGGTACCTTTTTGAAACCAACGGCGCATACAACGGCTCTGAAAAATTCGGACCTGAAAATCGTTTTGCTTTCTTTCCTTCTCTATCAGCTGGATGGGTTATCACGCAAGAGCCTTTCATGAGGAATGTCAAATTTATCGACAATCTTAAATTCCGCGGTTCCTGGGGTAGGATCGGTGATGATGCCGCCAATACCGGCGGCCGCTTTACATTCCGCGATTCATATTTATATGGCGGTAATACGCAGTCGGGAACTAACCAGCCGGTTTTTACCCCTGCTTATTCACCTTATACAATTTATCGTCAGGGAAATTTAGGCAATCCCGACATTTCTTGGGAGACTTCAGAAAAACGAAATCTTGCTGCCGATTATAGCTTTTTTAGGGGGCAAATATCGGGTAGCGTAGACTTTTTTAACGATAGGCGTAAACGCATTGTTATTCAAGGCGATGGCCGTGCAATACCTTCGTTTTATGGTTTTGTAAGAAGCGCTCCGAGCGTAAATCTTGGAGAGGTTAAAACCAGCGGTTATGAGATTCAGGTTAATTTGACCCACTCTTTTAGCAATAACATCCGTGTTTGGGCAAATACAGCCGTTACCCATGCCGAAAATAAAACTATTTTTCGGGATGACAGGGAGTTGAAGCCTGCTTATCAAAAACAAGCTGGCTTTGCTATAGGCCAATCAAATACGTACATCAATAGTGGCTATATCAACAGTTGGGACGACCTTTACGGGAGTACTACTCGTGATGCCAGCAACCAAAATAAGCTCCCTGGAGATTATAACATTATTGATTTTAATGCCGACGGTGTTATTAATACTAACGATACAGCTCCGTATGGGTTTACAGGTAACCCGCAAAATACGTACAATGCTACCGTTGGTTTTGAATGGAAACGATTTAGCTTATTTGCTCAGTTTTATGGCGTTAATAATGTAACGCGTCAAATATTTTTCCCCAATTTTCAGGGTTCAAGCAACTTGATTTTTGTTGAGCGCCCATTTTATAATGCTTCAAATGGACAAGGGGATGTGCCGTTGCCAAGATATTCTGTACAAAATGCTTCTGGAGCTAATGGTACCCGGTATTATTACGATGCCTCCTATTTGCGTTTAAAAAATGCTGAAATAGGTTATGCGCTTCCGGCTAATTATGTAAAAAAAGTTGGTTTAAAAACTGCCCGTTTATATGTAAACGGCAACAACTTATTGTTGTGGACCAAGATGCCTGATGATCGCGAGTCTAATTTTAGCGGTGCCGGCGATGGTAGTAATGGTGCATATCCAACCGTAAAGCGCTTTAACATAGGTATTGATATAACCTTGTAAATTTCAAAAAGATGAAAAAAATATTTACGAAAATATTGTTGCCCTTGATGATTGTGTTGGGCACAGGTGCACTAAGTTCGTGCAAAAAATATCTGGAAAGATCTCCTTTAACTGATATCAAAGAAACGGACCCTTATAAAAACTTTCGCAACTTTCAGGGTTTTACCGAAGAGATTTATAACTGTATTCCGCTATTGAGCGTAAATCAGGCTCATAATTCAATTAATCTCGGCGAAGATGAATTTTGGAACCCTCTAGAACAGCGACTTGTTTCTTATCATATTGATAATGGTAATTACTTTAACTGGACCGGAGTTCTTTATACCTTTTTAGGTACTGATGGATCTGGTGCTTCCAATACTGATAATGCCAACAAAGGTAATTTATGGGGCTTGTGCTGGTATGGTATCCGGAAAGCCAATCTTGGCATTGCCAACCTGGATAAAATGACTGATGCAACGCAAGAAGAGAAAGATTTAATAGCTGGACAGCTTTATTTTTTCAGGGGCTTTCTTCACTTTCAGGTAATGCAATATTGGGGTGGCTTGCCTTATATAGACCAGGTGGTACCAACCAACAACGTTATTAAATTTCCCCGTTTGAGTTATCAGGCTACAGCCGACAAGGTTGCGGCCGATTTAAAGAAAGCATCAGAACTGTTGCCTTCAAACTGGGACGAGACAACCGCAGGTAAACAAACCCTGGGTAACAATAACGATCGGATTAACAAATGGATGGCATTAGGCTTTTTGGCTAAAAATTACCTGTTTGCCGGTAGCCCACTCATGAACCGTGAATCAACCGGGAGCAGTACCTACAACACAGATTACTGTAAAAAGGCAGCCGATGTTTTTGCGCAAATGCTGCAGGGCATTGAGTCTACCCAGCGTTATGAGTTAGCTCCTTATTCACAAATACGTGATATACTTTACACCTGGAACAAAGGTGGTTTAGTTCCGGGTTTAAAAGAAAATATAATGCACGAAGGCATGTCAGGTATCAATAATCGCTGGCGATACAACCAGGTAAATGATTACCGGCCTATAGTTATTCACTCGTCTGGTATTAAAGTGTATCCTACTGCCAATTATGCAGATTATTATGGGATGGCCAACGGGTTACCTATTCCTGATCCTGAAAAAGCAGATGCTGAGAGTGGTTACGACCCGGAGTATCCATGGCGCAACCGCGACCCTCGCTTTTACAATGATATTTTGATTGATGGCGAAAAATGTGTTACCAATGGATCTGCTGTTGGTAATAATGAGTTCCGGCAATATGCAAGTTTATTTACCAATGGCTTAATGCGCACCGCTGATGGTAATAATAAAGTTTGGACCGGGTACATGAACTCTAAAGTGGTTGCCAAGAATATGAACAACGTAGATGGTACCGGTTTGCCTGAAAATAACACGTTTGCGTTAAGCTTAATGCGATTGGCCGATGTGTATTTAATGTATGCCGAGGCTACCGCTAACGGTTACGGCACGCCGCAGAGCATTGCTCCCGGATATTCTTTGTCGGCAGTGGCTGCGGTTAATAAGGTGCGTACTCGTGCTGGTATGCCAGGCATAAATACTAAATTTTTAGGCTCAACTACCAGTTTCATGAGCGAGCTGCGCCGCGAAAGAGCAGTGGAGTTGGCATTTGAAGGCCATAGGTTTAATGATTTACGCCGTTGGTTACTATTAACACAGCGCCCGTATACACAAAAAAAAGCTATTGAGTTTGACCGTGCTTTGCCTAATGCTCAGGTTTACGCAGATCCGAGAAATGCCCGTGTAAGAAATTTCAGGGAAACGGTTTTATTTGAAAGGCAATTTACTGATCGTCACTACTGGTTACCTTTCTTAAGAGACGATGTGAACACCTATGCTGAGTTTAAACAGAATCCGGGTTGGTAATTTAATTATTCGATAACAATGAAGAGAAGATATATAAAAACCTGCTGTGTTTTGTTTGCCGCATTTTTTGCAGGTGTGACAAAAACTCACGGGCAGGAAAAAACTGATACCTTGGTAAATGTAGCTTTCCGAACGATAGCTAAAGAAGATTTACTGGGAGGTGTTTCAACTATTAACGTCACTGAGTTATTAAAGAAAAGCTACAGCGCTAACAGTTTAGATAATTTGCAAAGCTTAATTAGTGGTGTTACTGGTACCAGCCTTAATGGTGCACCCAGTGCTAATATTTGGGGGCAGGCACCGCTTATATTAATTGATGGTATACCACGGCGAGCCATTGATGTTCGCTTAACCGAAGTAGAGTCAATTACTGTACTTAAAGGGGGTGAGGCTGTGGTGCTCTATGGTAGCAATGGTTCCAAAGGAGTTATTTTAATCACTACCAAAAGAGGACCAATCGGTCCGTTGCGTATTGATGTTCGTGGTAATGCCGGGTTATTTGTGCCAAAAGCATACCCGAAATACCTGAACGCAGCAGATTACATGACCTATTACAATGAGGCTTTAACTAATGATGGTATCGCTATCAGGCAAGGTTCAGCAGGGTATACGCAGAGTGAAATTGACATCACCAGGGCAGGCACAAGCCCATTTCGTTACCCAAATATTGATTTTTTTAGTTCAGATTACCTTCGCAAAAGTGCTAAAAGAGCCGATGTAACCACTGAAATTGCCGGCGGGAACGAATTTGCACGCTACTACACCAATATTGGTTTAAACTATAACAATAGTTTAAATAATTACGGTGAGCAAAAGAAAAATTATGATTTTGGCTTTAATGTGCGAGGAAATGTTGACATGAACATTTCAAAATGGCTTACAGCATCAGCAAATGCTGTAGCCAACTTGAGCGATAACTACGCAGGCCGGGGCGATTTTTTTGCAGCAAGTGCTTTAATACCACCAAATTTTAACCGGTTTTCGCCGCTTATTCCAATCAGCGCGATTGATCCAACCAATGCTCAGGCTTTAGCTTTAGCTAATAATAGTAATAATATTATTAATGGGCAGTATTTATTGGGTGGCTTATCAACAGCTCAAACTAATGTATTGTCGGACATGCTGGCTGCCGGGTACATTAAAACTAAATCACGCTCTTTCCTTTATAATCTTAACGCAACGGCCGATTTATCAACTTTTACCAAGGGGTTATCGTTTACTACCGGTACCAGTTTAGATTTTAACACAACATACACCGAAGGATACAATCGGCCTTATGCTACCTATCAGCCAACTTGGTCTACTATTAATGGTAATGATGTTATTACGGGCTTAACTCAGTTTGGTGTTGATCAAAACTCCACTTCCGAGTTTGTAGGGCGTTCTATTTACACGCAAACTATGTCGTTTAAATCTCAGTTTGATTACCGTCGTACCTTTGCAAATGACCATAATGTTACGGCTACGGCACTGGGTTGGTGGTTTACCAGTCAGTATTCCGGTGATGCCGATAATGGCAATGGTATTTACCAGCCTTTAAAAAACACCAATTTAGGTTTGCAGGCCGGCTATAACTTCCGCAAAAAATATTATGTAGATTTTTCGGGGGCATTTATACACTCTGCAAAGCTACCTCCGGGAAAAAGAGATGGTATCTCACCAACAGTTACGCTGGGATGGCGTCTCAGTGATGAGGGTTTTTTCAAAAACAATCTGTCATTTTTTAACAACTTAAAAGTTAATGCCTCATATTCGTCCATTAAGCAAGATTTGGATGTAACTGGCAGCAGATCTAACGACAGAAACGTTGCGGTTGATTATTATCTGTACGAGGGCTTTTTAACCAATCGTACTCCTATTGCAAATATTTATAATTGGCGCGATGGTGCAGCCGGTGCTAACACTACCCGCTCGGTAGGTGGCGGTAACCCCGACCTTACTTTTGTTAAACGTAACGAAATTAGAGTTGGTCTGGAAGGTGGTATGTTTAACAATGCAGTCACATTTGATGCCAACTATTTTAATCAAACAACTGATGGTTTGCTAACACAAGGGCAAAGTATTTATCCATCTTATTTTTCGGGTTCGGGTGATTTCAGACCTTGGATAAATTATGGGAAAGAGCAACGCAAAGGTGTTGACTTTGCTGTAAACCTGAATAAAAAGATAGGAGAAGTTCAATACTCACTGGGTGTTACTGGGTTGTTTTATAACTCTAAGATATTACGCAGAGATGAAACCCCTGCCGAAAGTTATTTAGCCAGAACCGGAACTGTTTTAGATGCAAACTATGGTTATGTAAGCCTTGGCTTTTTTCAAAACCAGGCCGATATTGATAACTCTCCGCGCCAAACCTTCGGCACCGTTAAACCAGGTGACATTAAATACCAGGATATTAACGGCGACGGTGTTATAGACACTCGTGACCAGGCAAATTTGGGCAAAAACGGCTTTGCTGCTTCGCCTTTCAACTTTGGTGTTAACCTCACAGTTAAGTGGAAACAGATTACCCTGTTTGCTTTAGCTTCAGGAAATACCGGCGCAATGGCGTTTAAAAACAGCACATACTACTGGCCAACTGCATCAGGCAAATATTCTGAAGAAGTTTTAGGACGTTGGACCCCGGCTACTGCGGCTACAGCCACTTACCCGCGTTTAAGCACTAACAGTACAGCCAATAATTACCGGAATTCAACCTTCTGGCAGTACAAAACCAACCGTATTAACCTGAACAGGTTGCAAATTACTTATGACTTTAATAACGAAATGTTTAAAAAATCATTTGTTCATGGCCTGAGTGTGTATGCACAAGGAGATAACCTTTTGGTTATAGCCAAAGAGCGTAAACTAATGGAAACCAACATTGGTATCGCACCGCAAACACGCTTCTTCAACCTGGGTGTAAGAACCACTTTTTAAACAATTTACTAATGGTAAACCACATGAAATTATATATAGCAATTTTAGGGTTGTCGGCAATAGCTTTATCAGGCTGCAGAAAGATACTGAATCCCGAGCCTGAAAACTTGAAAACTATAGAGCAAGCCTATACAGACGCAACTTTTGCACAGGGTATTTTAATCAATTGTTACAACAATATTCCGTCCTATTATGATAATTCGGAACAAGCGACGGACGATGCCGTAACCAACCAGTTAGGTTCAGCTTACCAGCAGCTGGCCACCGGTGCCTGGACATCGTCAAACAACCCTGTGTCCCTTTGGAATCAATCTTATGAGGCTATGCAGTACATTAATCTTTTCTTGGAAAACTCGGCAAAAGTGAAATTTGCTGCAAATGTAGAAGTGAATACGCTGTTTAACAGAAGGTTTCGTGGTGAAGCATTTGGTCTGCGCGCGTTATACTATTATTTTTTACTTCGCAATCATGGCGGTGTGGCCAGCAATGGTCAGCTAATGGGCGTGCCTCTTGTTACCAAGTATCAAACCGTTGCCGACGATTTTAACCAGCCAAGGGCCAGCTTTGACGATTGTGTAAAACAAGTATACCGCGATTTAGACAGTGCTGAAACCTATTTGCCGGTTGAGTACAATGATATTAGCGCAGCAGCGCAAATTCCGGCGGCTTTTCAAAGCTATACCCAAAATGTTGATAATTACAACCGGGTGATGGGGACGGCTGCCCGTCAATTTGTTAACGGTTTAATTGCAAAAGCAATCAGAGCCCGCGTTGCTTTACTGGCTGCCAGCCCTGCTTTTGCGCCAAGTGCAGCTAAATGGCAGGTTGCCGCTACCGCTGCATCAGTGCTGATTGATTACCGTGGCGGTGTTAACGCCTTGCCTGCAACCGGCGGTACCTATTATGCAACCGATGTAGATAACCAAAGCAACGGATCAAACCCACCGGAGATAATCTGGAGAGCAAACTTGAGTTCAAGCGATTTATCTAACCAGCAGGAGGCCCAAAATTTTCCGCCATCATTGTTTGGGTCCGGCATTATGAATCCTACGCAAAATTTGGTAGATGCTTTCCCGATGGCAAATGGTTATCCTATAAGTCACCCGAATTCAGCTTACAACACTGCTAACCCTTATGCTAACAGAGACCCAAGATTCAGAAATTACATCATCTATGATGGCAGTACTGCAGGCGTAACTAACGCAGTAATCAGAACCGGAAGCAGCTCTACCACAGCCGATGCTATTAACAAGCCAAACGCTACCCGTACAGGCTACTACATGAAGAAGCGTTTACGCATGGATGTAAATCGCAACCCAAGTTCGCTCAATCCCAAAAATCATTACATACCGCGCATTCGTTTTACCGAAATGTACCTTGCTTATGCGGAGGCCGCGAATGAGGCCTACGGACCAATGGGAACCGGCAGTAAATCGTATTCTGCTTATGATGTCATTAAAGCAATCCGCAAACGAGCTCTAAGCCCGAACGCATCTTTTGCTGACCCCTACTTAGAGGAGTGTAAAGCTGATCAGAGCAAGATGCGTGATTTGATACGAAATGAGCGCCGCTTGGAATTAAGTTTCGAAAGCTTCCGTTTTTGGGATTTACGCCGCTGGAAAGTTGATTTAACTAAACTGAATGAAACTGCCAGAGGACTCGATGTAAACGGCAGTGTAATTACGCCTTTAGACAATGTCGAAGTACGTTCATTTCAAAGCTATATGTACTATGGGCCAATTCCTATTTCCGAAGTGCAAAAGTATAGCCAGTTGTTGCAAAACCAAGGTTGGAGATAACGAAATACTAACAGCAAAAATTAATTCTTAGAAACATGAAACTGAATAAAATATATATGAGTCTGGCCATTGCAGCGGGTTTTCTGACCTCTTGCAAAAATGGTGATGCGCCATTTCCCGATTTTACAAACTCAGCCGTATATTTTGCAACGCAATATCCGGTAAGAACTGTAGAACTTGGTGAAGATTTGAACGTAGATAATTCACTGGATAATCAGCGCAAAATATCTATCAAAGCTACCATGGGTGGGGTTTACGAAAATAAAAAGGATGTAGCTATCGATTTTAGAGTTGATGAGTCGCTTTTATCTAACTTATACTACGTTGGTGGTGCTAAAATAAATGCGATGCCTGCGCAGTACTATCAATTAGCTTCTAACAAAATCACCATTCCTTCTGGCAGTATTATCGGAGGCGTAGAAGTACAGTTAACAGATGCATTTTTTGCCGACCCGACTGCCGTTGGCAGAAATTATGTGATCCCATTGGTGATGACTAACGTAAACGGTGTAGACTCAATTCTTAAGGGTGTTCCGATTGTGGCTAATCCATCTCGTGTAGTTGCAGCCAACTGGGCTACTCTGCCGAAAGACTATGTTCTTTACTCTGTTAAATTTGCAAACCCATGGCAGGCCAATTATCTGAGAAGAGGCGCTGATCAAATTACTTCGGCCACCGGTACCGTAACTTCGGCTGCTCGTCGTACGCCATTTGTAGAGAACAACGAGGTGGTAAGTGCGTCAACTTTAGGATTAAAAATAGCCAGGTTGCGTATAAATATCAAGAATGCTACAGGTACTAATGTGCCAGTTGATTTGGATTTAACTTTTGCCGATAATGGCACTTGCACAGTAACCGGTAGCTCTGCTAACTTTGACATTGCTGGCACTGGTAAATTTGTGCCTAACGGTGAGAAAAACAGTTTAGGTGGAAAAGACAGGAGTGCCATTTACCTTGATTATACGATTAACGCTAAGCTTCTGAACATAAAGTATGCTACCAAAGATACATTGGTAGTTCGCGACAGGGGCCTTAAGGCTGAAACCTTTGATGTAGAAAGAAGATAAAACTCACTAGGAAAGTTATTTTAAGGCAGGCTTGAAGCAAACTATTCAAGCCTGCTTTACTTGTGTATACAGCAAGTGTATTGGGTTGCCTGAATTATTATTAATACTTCTCTTACAAACAATCATGAATAAAAAAAGTATTTACTCGTTCTGCACTTCTCTGGTTTTAGGCATTGCAAATCTGCACGCGCAAAACCCCATCATCCAAACCCATTACTCGCCCGACCCGGCACCGATGGTATATAAGGGTGTGGTGTATACTTATACGGGAGATGACATTCCCGGTACGGATTTCTACTACATGACCAAGTGGCGCGTGAGCTCATCAGCTGATATGGTGAACTGGACGGATCACGGCGTGCCTATCTCGCTCGAATCGTTTACCTGGGCGCGCGACAGGGCATGGGCAGCACAATGCATTGAGCGTAACGGTAAATTTTACTGGTACATCTGTGCGCAAACGGTTGATAACAACATGGCTGTAGGCGTGGCCGTATCCGATAAACCTACAGGTCCTTTTAAAGATGCTTTAGGTAAGCCACTGATCAGCACTGGCAATTGGTCGAACATTGACCCTACGGTATATATTGACGACGACGGACAGGCTTATTTATATTGGGGTAATGGCAGTTCGTATTATGTAAAACTGAATAAAGACATGCTGTCTTATACCGGAGATATTGTGCAGTTGCCTCAAACCGAAGCCTCTTTTGGCGGCGTAAGGCAACCTCGAAACAATAGCACTGGCGCTAATAACTTGGGGGCGCCTCCGGTAAAAGATATGTATGTGGAAGGGCCTTGGTTTTACAAACGCAACAATAAGTACTATTTAATGTATGCTGGCATAAGCAAAGGTGCCGAAAGTTTATCTTATTCCATGAGCGATAAGCCAATTGGCCCATGGAAATACCAAGGCAAAATTATGACCGACCAGCCCACCAACAGCTTCACCAATCACGGCGGTATTATTGATTTTAAAGAAAAATCTTACTTATTCTACCACACCGGACTGTTACCCGGCGGGGGCAGCTATGGCCGCTCAACAGCTATTGAAGAATTTAAGTACAATGCTGATGGCACCATACCCGCCATTAGCATGACTAAAACAGGTGTTGAACCGGTAGCAACGCTTAACCCCTATAATAGGGTAGAAGCCGAGACCATTGCTTGGGCCGAAAAATGTAAAATTGACCAGAACGACAAAACCGGAGTATTCGTTACCGGTACCCGTACTGGCGGCTACATCAAAGTGCGTAATGTAGATTTTGGTAACACATCGCCTAATAAGTTTTCGGCCATGATAGCCGCAGGTTTAGACGGCGGTATACTGGAAGTACACGCCGACAGTGTAAAAAGCAAAGCCATGGCTGTAATTAACGTACCGCGCACCGGCGGATGGCAGTCGTGGAAGCTGCTGTCGGCACCGATAGATAATTCCACAACCGGCACGCACGATGTTTACCTGGTATTTAAAGGCCAGAATATCACTGCAGGTCGCGAGCTGTTTAATTTTGATTACTGGAAGTTTGAGAAATAACTGTTATTAAAAACAGGTTAATGGTTTAGGCTTGTTTTGAAACGTTTTGGCTGAATAAAAGCTTTAATTAATTAGAGCTCAAATGCCATAGTTGCTTGTGTATGTGGCAACACATTTGCCTGAAAGAGTGATGCAATTGATAATAGGGTTAAAATGATATTACTGCTTACCAATATTTTTATAGTAAAGTAGAGCGGCTAATATTACTTTTAACCCTTATGCATTGTTATAACGGGTTTACTAAATTTAAAAGAAGTATAATTACCTCGCTGCTTGCGGTAAGTGGTTTCTCTGTATGTGCTCAAACACTGCCCTGGCTCGACGAAACCAAGACCGAGGAAAACCGCATGAAAATGCATGCGTCGTATACAGCTTATGCCAGCGATGCCGAGGCGGCTAAAAACAGCTGGAAACAATCAGCTAATTACCAAAGCCTTAACGGCGACTGGAAGTTTTTTTGGGCAGAAGCTCCGGCCGGATTACCCCAGCATTTTGAATCAACATCTTTTAACGATACCAACTGGAAAACGTTTAAAGTACCGGCTAATTGGGAAATGAATGGCTACGGTTTTCCTATCTATACTACCTCAGGCTTTGAGTTTGCCTACCTAATGCCCAATAAGACCGTTAACCCGCCGGTTGTGCCTATGCAGGTAAACAACACTGGCGTCTACCGCCGCGAGGTTACTATCCCGGAGCAATGGCAAGGCAAAGAGGTGGTATTACACATCGGCGCAGCTAAGTCTAACTTAACGGTTTGGGTTAATGGTAAATATGTAGGGTATGGCGAAGATAGTAAGCTACCATCCGAATTTAACCTGACGCCTTACCTTACCAAAGGCAAAAACCTCATCGTGATGCGTGTAATGCGCTGGTGCGATGCCAACTACCTCGAAGACCAGGATATGTGGCGCCTGAGCGGTATAACCCGGGATTGCTACCTGGTGGCCCGCAATAGCTCTCATATTTATGATGTAGAGTTGATACCTGATTTGGACAGCCTGTACAAAAATGCAACGCTTAAAACCAAGCTTACCCTCAATCAAAAACCATCGGCCAAGTTAACGGCCGATATCGAAATTAAAGATAGCACCCGCTTAATTACCGCCAACAAGGTTAGTTTTGACACCGCGGCAACAGCGTCGCTAAACATCCCGATAACTGCGCCTAAATTATGGACCGGCGAAACGCCTAATTTATATGATGTCACCATCAGGCTGCATAATGCCAATGGT
This sequence comes from Mucilaginibacter sp. CSA2-8R, assembly GCF_038806765.1. Classification (NCBI taxonomy): domain Bacteria; kingdom Pseudomonadati; phylum Bacteroidota; class Sphingobacteriia; order Sphingobacteriales; family Sphingobacteriaceae; genus Mucilaginibacter; species Mucilaginibacter sp. CSA2-8R. Next base: position 2,042,863 of record NZ_CP152389.1, read on the forward strand.
GAGGTTATAGAGGTTATCCGCCAAAAAATAGGCTTCCGTAAATGCGAAATTAAAAACGGGCAGTTTTTGGTTAACGGTAAACCGGTAATTATAAAAGGTATAAACCGTCACGAAACAGACCCCGTTACAGGGCAAACCATCACCCGTGAAGCCATGCTGCGCGACATACAATTGATGAAGAAATTTAACATCAATGCCGTGCGTACCAGCCATTACCCCAACAGCGAAACCTGGTTAGATTTATGCGACCAGTACGGTATTTATGTAGTTGGCGAGGCCAATATAGAATCGCACGGTATGGGGTATGATATTACCCAAACTATGGCTAACAGACCAACTTGGGTACAAGCGCATCTGCAGCGTGTGCAGCGTATGGTAGAGCGCGATAAAAATCATGCGTCTATTGTCATCTGGAGTATGGGTAACGAGGCCGGTAATGGTTATAACTTTTACTCATGCTATTTGTGGATGAAACAGCGCGACCCCAGCCGCCCTATCCAGTATGAACGTGCTGTGGCAGATTACCGTAAGTTAACCTGGGAGTGGAACTCTGACATCGTTGACCCGATGTATCCGTCGCCCGCAGCTATGCTTTCTTACGTGCAAAATAACCCCCAACCGGCGCGGCCTTTCATCATGTGTGAGTATGCCCATGCCATGGGTAACTCGCTGGGTAATTTTACCGACTACTGGAAAGTGATACGCGACAACCCTAAGCATTTTCAGGGTGGTTTTATCTGGGATTTTGTTGATCAGTGTTTCCAGCGCATCAACAGCAAAGGCGATACCGTTTATACCTACGGCGGCGATTACGAAACCCAGGAAGCCATTACCGATTGGAACTACGCTGCAAAAGGTATATTTTACGCCAACCGTACCCCTTACCCTCATGCGGCCGAAATGAAAAAGGTTTACCAGGATATTCATACCACCCTAACCGGCGGCAACAAACTTGAAATTTATAACGAAAAGTTCTTTTCTGATTTATATAACGCCAGGATGAATTGGGAGGTAATTGTAAATGGTAAAAAAGTACAGTCGGGTTCGGTAAGTGATGTTAACGTAATGCCGCATCAAAAACGCACTATCACTATACCAATTAAAACTTTGCCTGCCGGCGAAGCTTTTTTGAATTTATCGTACAAAACCAACAAAGCACAAACGCTGGTTCCGGCAGGGCACGAGATTGCCACCGAGCAGCTGAGCTTAGGTGGTTTATATAAAAACGATTTGGCTGTTAAGCCAAGCGGAGCATTAACCAAAACAGAGGGCGGAGGCTTAATCACCATCAGTTCGCCAACAGTAACTATAGCTTTCGACCAAAAGACCGGTTTCATGACACGTTATGCAGTCAAAAAGCAGCAATATATTGATGCCGGTAAAGCATTGCATCCTAACTTCTGGCGTGCCCCTAACGATAACGACTTTGGTGCCGACCTGCAAAACAAGCTCAAAGCCTGGAAAAACACCACCGCTCAACCAGTGCTCAAAAAGCTATCGTCAATTGTAGAAAATAACCTGGCTATCGTAAAGGCAGAGTATGACCTGCCCGAAGTTCTCTCGCGCCTGCAATTGGAATATATCATCAATGCTAAGGGTGAAATGTTAACGCATCAGCAACTCATCGTAACTGATACATCTAAAAAAGTAGAAATGCTGCCACGCTTTGGTATGCAATGGATTTTGCCTGCCGGCTTTAACCGCGTAGAATATTACGGCCGCGGTCCGCAAGAAAATTACCAGGACCGTCACTTCGGTACTAACCTGGGTATTTATAAGCAAACGGTGGATGCACAATATTTTCCGTACGTTACTCCGCAAGAAACCGGTAACAAAACCGACGTACGCTGGTACCGCGTTACCAATGGCTCGGGTAAAGGCTTACAGGTTACCTCAACCTTGCCGTTAAGCATCAGTGCCCTGCATTATTACGATAGTGATTTAGACGACGGCGCCAAAAGGCATCAGCGCCACGCGGCCGATTTGGTTAAGCGCCCGCAAACCAAATGGAATATTGATTACAAGCAGATGGGCGTAGGCGGCATTGATAGCTGGCGTTCAAGGCCGATGGTGCAGTACCAGTTGCCATACAAAAATTATGAATACAGTTTTATGATTAAGCCGCTTTAATTATATGAGCTACTTTAATTATTTAAGCAATCCGCCCAGGCTACTTGCAGTTGCTTTGTTTTCTATACCTTAGTCGTGCTTAATTGCCTTATTTCATTTAATGAAAATAGCTTTAGCATCTCCGCCAATTCCTAAAAACATCAGTGAGGGTTTAAAAACTTTTAAAGCAATGGTTGCAGAGGCAGCGGGCAGGCATGCTGAAATTATCTGTTTTCCGGAGTCTTACCTTCAGGGGGATCTGGGGATAGGTTATCCTGAAGCGGACCGTACGGTGGAATCGTTAGAAGTAGCTTTAAATGAAATTTGCCGCATCGCGCTCGAATATAAAATAGCCATCATCATTTCGATGGATGGGTATCTCGATTCAAAACTGGTTAACCTGGCTAATGTCATTTCCGCAGAGGGTAAATTATTAGGATACCAAACCCAAAATTAATTAGACCCTTCAGAGGATGCTATCTGGGTGCCAGGCACAGAGCGCTCCATATTTGAGGTTAACGGCGTCAAACTTGGTATAACTATCTGCGATGAGGGCTTTCGTTATCCCGAATCGGTATGGTGGGCAGCACAACACGGGCTTACGTAGGATTTCATCCTCATTTTGCAGGAAGTAACACGGCAGGCGTGCAGCTAACCGAGTGGGGAAATAAAAGCAAGCCTTATTACAAAAAAAGCCATGATGATTAGAGCTTTATAAAATACGATATATTTTGCCAGCGTTAACTACGCCTCTCTGTATCCTGAGTCAGCCAGTGCATTGATTGACCCCTCGGGACGTTGTATAGTCCATGAGACTTACGGCAGGTCTGGTATTATTGTAGGGGATATCGACCCGGAGCAGGCAACGGGGCTGTTGGCGAAAAGATTTAAAAATGAGTTGTACATATAACTACTCAAGTATCCTCTATAAATAAGTATTTGCAGTTTAAATGATCATCTGGGCGATCGCTCTTACCTATTATAAAAACTAAGTGCTTCCGAATAGAAAGCACTTAGTTTAATTCATACGTATATGAAAATAAGCAGTTGCTGTTAGGCTGATACCATAGCAGACAGTTTGCACTTTTGCTGCAGCCATTGCAATTCTTCGGCAGCTAAATGGGGGCCAAGCTTTTCCAAAACCGTTTGGTTATAAGCGGTAATCCATTCAATGTGCCGGCTGTCCAGCAATTCAAATTTAATGGGGCGGGTGTCTATCAATGCCAGCGTAAGGGTTTCGAAGGCATAAAATTCACCAAATTCGTTTATAGTGTCAGTAATGGTAAGCACCAGGTTTTCAATACGTACACCATGTTTGCCGGGGCGGTAAATTCCTGGCTCTATCGAGGTAATCATCCCTAAATCTATGCTTACAGGCACATTGGCTGGGTTAAGTGTTTGCGGGCCTTCGTGTACGTTCAAAAAATAGCCTACGCCATGGCCTGTGCCGTGGCCGTAATTAATGGCATGATCCCAAAGCGGCTGGCGGGTAATGGCGTCAATCTGGTACCCGCAGGTCCCTTTCGGAAAACGGGCCATTGAACCGTTAATCATCGCTTTAAGTACCAGCGTATAATCGGTGCGCTCTTGGTCGGTTAATTCACCCATGGGTATCACACGGGTAACATCCGTCGTGCCGTACGCGTACTGGCCGCCTGAGTCAACCAAGTACAAGCCGCTGTTTTGCAGGGTACTGTTACTTTCGGTGGTGGCGGCATAATGCGGCAAGGCGCCGTGCGGGCCGTAGCCACCAATGGTGTTAAAACTTTTGCCCATAAAGCCGTCTTGTTCAGCTCTGAAAGCTTCCAACTGGTCTGCAGCCGAGAGTTCGGTAATCTCTATGCGGCCAATGTTTTCTTCAATCCACTTAAAAAAGCGGGTTAACGCCACGCCATCTTTAATCATGACTGTGCGGGTATTGGCTATCTCGGTGCTGTTTTTAATCGCTTTAAGATACGTGCTGGGCGCCGGGCCGCGTACAATGGTAGATTGGTCGTTAAAATATTTTAACACCGCATACGAGCTTTTCTTCGGGTCGATTAAAATCCTGGCCGAACCGGTTAATGCGTGCAGATGTTGCTGTAAACTCTCGTAGGGCAATACCTCTACACCGTTTTGATTTAAAGATGCCAAGTCGTCCTGGTTCAGCTTGTCGGGCTGTATAAATAAAATAGCGTTATCAACACCAATTAAGGCAAATGCCAGTACAACCGGATTATAAGAGACATCATTACCACGCAAATTGAACAGCCAAGCCACATCATCAAGGGCAGAAACCAAATTATGCGTAACGTTCCGTTCCTTAAAGTGGCCACGAACGGCATCCAGCTTTTGGGCTACCGAAGCACCGGCATCTTCGGCGCTGATTAAGTAGGCGGGCGCAGTCGGTAAGTCGGGCCGCTCATCCCATACGTGATCAAGGTAATCAGCTGTTTTAAATTTGAATGATTTCGGTAATAACTGTTCGAGCAGTAAATCGCAAAGCTGAACCGAAATAATATTAGCGTCAAAACCGATAGTAGTACCTGCCCGGAACTCGCGCCCAAGCCATTCAATATACTCGGGTGCGTGCTGTACCTTTAATTTAACCAGTTCAAAACCTGAGCCGGCCAGTTGCTCTTCAGCCTGTACAAAATATCTGAAATCGGCCCAGAGCTGTGCATGTTCCTGCGTAATCAGCAATGTCCCGGCCGAGCCGGTGAAACCCGAGGTAAACGCGAGGCATTTATAACGCTCGGGTACGTATTCGCTAATGTGAGGATCGGCTGAAGTTATGAGATAAACATCTACACCCTCTCTCTTCATGGCTTGTCGTATTCCGGCAAGTTTCTCTTTATAAGTCATGTTTAATCATGTTTTTAATTTGATGCAGCATCAACCGCTTACGCCGGCAATATTACATCATTTACTAAAGAACGTATAGTTTAGTTAAATAATGCTTTTGGCCAGACGCTGTCGCGGTAAATGTAAGGTTAACATCTTGGCGGCAAAGATCCGCTATTAACTCTTGAGCACTATATTTTGATCAGGCTTCATGTAAAATAAGGCACTGTATTCTATTAATTTAACCATCATTAGCCATATTTTAACCAGTTTGAGTTATAATATAAAAATGTTGGTTAATATCCGGTATATTTATAATGCCATACACAAACTGAACAATGAAAGCTTTGCAATTTACTTTACCGGTTACACACGATAAGTCTGTAATTGTTCAGGAAGAGCAGCTTCCGCATTTTTATCCGTATCTACACCGGCATAACGAAGCGCAGCTTACCTGGATACAGGAAGGAGAGGGTACTTTAGTGGCAGGCACAAGTATGCACACTTTTGCCGCCAACGATGTGTTTTTTCTGAGTGCTAACCAGCCGCATCTGTTTAAAAATAACCCGGAATATTTTGTGGCCGACAGCGGCAAAAAAGTACGTGCAATGATGGTGTTTTTTAATCCTCATGGTAAACTATCATCGCTGTTCGAACTGCCTGAAGTGAAGGTTTTAGGTAACATGATTAACCAGCATACGGGCGGCTTCAAGTTACCGTCACAGCATGTAAACGCGGTTTCGCAAAATATCTTGGAGATGCAGCAAACTAAGGGCATTAACCGCTTTATGCAGTTTTTTCAATTATTGACATCGTTGCACAGCATCAGCGAAAACTTGATGCCGTTATCAATGACCCCAGTAGAAAAGGTTAGCGAGAGTGAAGGCTTACGCATTAGTACCATTTACAATTATATTATGCAGCACTACGATACCATGATCTCCCTGGAAGATGTAGCTGCCGAAGCGCATATGACCCCGCAGGCTTTTTGCCGGTACTTTAAAAAGCACACCGGGCACACCTTTGTTACGTTTTTAAACGAGATGCGCATTAACGAAGCTTGCAAAAAGCTTGCTAACGGTAAGTGCGACAGCATCTCTAATGTGGCTTATACTTCGGGCTTTAATAGTATTACTAATTTTAACCGCGTATTTAAAAGTGTAACAGGTAATTCGCCGCGCGAGTACCTGGAAAGTTATCGCAGCAATGTGCAGTAGTAAGGTAAAATCCAATAACTATTGATTAATACAAGGAAATATAAAGATTAACAGTCAACTTAAATTTGTAACATGAATACACTATCGTGGATTGGGGTTTACCCTGCATTGTTAACCCCGTTCAAGGAGAGCGAGGAGATTGATTATGACGTTTTTGCAAAAAATATTGAGGCGCAAATTGAAGCTGGGGTAGACGGTTTAATTGTTGCCGGTTCATTAGGTGAGGCGAGCACCCTCAGTACTGAAGAAAAATTTGAGTTAGCTAAATTTGCTATTCAGACGTCGGCAGGCCGTGTTCCGGTAATTTTAAATATCGCCGAGCCTACTACCAAAGGTGCCATTGAGTTAGCTAAGGGTGCAGAGGCATTGGGTGCTGCAGGTTTAATGTTATTACCCCCTATGCGTTACAAAGCTGATGATCGCGAAACACTGGCGTTTATGACTACTGTGGCTAAAGCCACCAGTCTGGACATCATGGTATATAACAATCCCGTTGATTACGGAATTTTTATTAACCTGGAAATGTTTGCAGAACTGGCAAAGTATGAGAATGTGGTAGCGGTAAAAGAATCTACCCGCGACATCTCCAACATAGCCCGTATGAAAAACCGTTTTGGCGATCGTTTTAAGATTTTAACTGGTGTTGACCCATTAGCTTACGAAAGCTTAGTGGCAGGTGCCGACGGTTGGGTTGCTGGTTTAGTTGATGCTTTTCCCGAAGAAACCGTTACAATTTTTAATCTGGTAAAAGCAGGTCAGTATAAAGCTGCTTTAGCTATTTACCGTTGGTTTATACCTTTGCTGGAGCTGGATATTCATCCTAAACTGGTACAGTATATTAAATTAGCGGCTGTTGCCACAGGCATTGGCACCGAGTATGTACGTGCACCGCGCTTAACTTTAGTTGGCGAAGAGCGTGCCCGTGTTACCAAAGTAATTAGCGATGCGGTAGCAATACGCCCTGCTTTGCCAAAAATCAATACTGAAGAAGTAGTAGCCTAAAGCTATCTTTACTACCTAAAGTAAAACAACGATATGTATAAAAATGCAAGCCCGGAGGAGGTAAAGGCCGTTGTGGCTAAAGCCGAAGAAGCATACGGAGTGTTAAAAGGATATTCTATCCGTCAGCGAGCCTCGTTTATGCGTAAGGTAGCTACAGAGATTGAAGCCTTGGGCGATGTGCTGATTAAAACAGCTATGGCCGAAAGTAACCTGACGGAAGCCCGCCTGTTAGGCGAACGCACACGCACCGTTTGGCAGTGGAATAGCTATGCCAACTACGCCGAGTTAGGTAACTGGCTCGACGCAAGGATAGATTTTCCGACCGCTATGCCGTCGCCAAAACCCGATGTTCGTAAAACATCAGTGGCTTTAGGACCAGTAGTAGTTTTCGGTGCAGGTAACTTCCCGTTTGCATTTTCAACCGCCGGCGGCGACACCGCGTGTGCCATTGCTGCAGGTTGTCCGGTTGTTGTAAAAGCACATCCCGGTCATCCCGAAACCTGCGCTTTAATGGCACAAGCTATTGAAAGTGCAAGGGTTAAATGCCTTATGCCTGAGGGTATTTTTGCCCAGGTTTTTGATGATGGTTACGAGATTGGCCAAATGCTGATTAAGCATCCAGCAATTAAAGCCGTTGCGTTTACCGGCTCATTTAAAGGAGGTACTGCCATTGCCGACCTCGCTGCTCAACGTGAGGAACCTATACCGGTATTTGCCGAGATGGGCAGCATTAACCCTATATTTTTAATGCCCGACAAGTTGAAGCAAAATGCTGCTGAAATTGCAGGGCAGTTTGTTAACTCGGTAACTTTAGGTGTTGGCCAGTTTTGTACTAACCCTGGTGTAATTATCGGCGTGGCAGGCAGCGATTTGGATATTTTCCAGGCAACGCTTAAACAGGTAGCGGCAAGTACGCCTGCGGCGCCTATGCTTCATCCGGGCATCGCTAAAAACTTCGAAAAAACAAAGGCTAAAGCTTTGGAGCAAAATGGGGTAGCGGTGCTGGCTAAAACCGAAGCCGAACAGGCCGAAAATTATGGTGGTTTGGTATTGGCTACCGTTAACGCTGCTGAGTTTGTCAGCAATCCAACCTTGCACGAAGAGGTTTTTGGTCCGTATTCTTTGTTAGTAGTTTGTCGCGATGCTGAAGAAATGCTTCAGGTAGCGCAAGCTCTTAAAGGCCAGCTCACCAGTACGTTATTTGCTACAGGCAAAGACCTGGAAGAAAGTGAAAAGTTATGTCGTGCAGTGCAGCAGCGTTGCGGGCGTATCATTTTCAATCAATTCCCAACCGGTGTTGAGGTTTGTCTGGCCATGCATCACGGCGGTCCATTCCCGGCTACCACCAACAGTGCTTATACTTCGGTTGGTGCCGATGGTGTTAAGCGCTTTACCCGTCCGCTCTCCTTTCAAAACTGGCCCGACGAATTTTTGCCTGATGAGTTAAAAAACGAGAATCCTTTAGAGATATGGCGCACCGTTAATAATGAACTGACTATGGAGCCTGTTCATCCGGTAGCTGCCAATTAATCCTTTAATTTTATAATGAAGAGAACGTTTTCGTGCATTGATGCCCACACCTGCGGCAACCCGGTAAGGGTAGTTTCGGGTGGCGGGCCTATGTTAAAGGGTAACAGCATGATGGAGCGCCGGCTGCACTTTCTGGAAGAGTTTGACTGGATACGTAAAGGATTGATGTTTGAGCCCCGTGGTCATGATATGATGAGCGGCAGTATTTTATACCCGCCCACCGATCCGGCTAACGATGTTGGTGTTTTATACATCGAAACCAGCGGTTGTTTGCCCATGTGCGGTCATGGTACTATCGGCACAGTTACCATTGCTATTGAAGAAGGTTTAATCATTCCCAAAGTACCCGGAAAGCTGCGTTTAGAGACGCCGGCCGGACTGGTTTTGGTTGATTATGTGCAAGATGTTAAAAAGGTGAAATCTGTAAAGCTAATCAACGTAAAGTCATTCCTGGCGGCCGAAAAGCTGACCGTTGAGTGCCCCGATTTGGGTACTTTATTGGTTGACGTAGCCTACGGTGGAAATTTTTATGCTATTGTTGATCCTCAGGAAAACTTCAAAGGCATTGAGAATTATACAGCCGATCAGCTAATTAGCTGGAGCCGCGTTTGCCGCAAGCAAATGAACGAACTGTACAGCTTCGTTCATCCCGAAAACGAACATATTAAAGGGCTAAGTCACTTTTTGTGGACCGGTGCAACCTTGTCTGCCGATGCTACAGCGCGTAATGCAGTGTTTTACGGAGATAAGGCTATCGACCGCTCGCCTTGTGGCACCGGTACGTCAGCACGTATGGCGCAGTGGTATGCACAGGGTAAACTTCAAAAAGGCGACCGCTTTGTACACGAAAGCATCATCGGCTCTAAATTTATAGGCACTATTGAAGAAGAAACAACCTTAAACGGTAAACCGGCCATTATACCCGGTATTGAAGGTTGGGCTATGGTAACAGGTTATAACACCATTTTTATTGATGATGACGATCCTTATGCCCACGGTTTTCAGGTTATTTAAGAATCAATCTATCTTTTGCTTCTTTTAAAAACATTAAATTAAATTTATGTCTGCTCCTCGTTCCGCAATAGTTATCGGCGGAGGTATTATTGGTCTTTGTTCTGCTTACTACCTTGTTAAAGCGGGCTGGCAAGTCACTATTTTAGATAAAGGCAACCTGGCTGATAACTGCTCTTCGGGTAACGCCGGAATGATTGTGCCCAGCCACTTTATTCCGCTGGCGGCACCGGGTATGGTTTCTAAAGGTATCAAGTGGATGTTTAATAGTAAAAGTCCTTTTTATGTTAAACCTTCACTCAATCCTAAACTCATATCATGGGGTATACAGTTTATAAAACATGCCAACGATACCCACGTGAATAAAGTTGCTCCGCACCTTCGTGATCTGCATTTGTTGAGCAAACAGCTATATAATCAATTGGCTAAAGAACCTGCTTTGAACTTTGGGTTTGAAGATAAGGGCATACTGATGCTTTACAAAACCGAAAAGGCAGGTGCCGAAGAAATTCACGTGGCCAAGCAGGCTACACACCTGGGGTTAGATGTTGAGGTATTAAGCAGAGCTCAGGTGCAAAGCTTAGAGCCCCACACTGAGCTGAATGTGAAAGGCGCGGTACATTACCGCTGCGACGCCCATATTTACCCCAACGCCCTAGTAAAGCAATTAACCAGTTTTTTAACCGACAACGGTGTAAAAATAGAAACGCATTGTAAAGTACTTAGCGTGAGTGCTAAGAACAATACGGTTCAGCATATTGAAACTACATCCGGTCAGTTTTCGGCCGATGTTGTGGTGATGACCGGCGGTGCCTGGCTGCCCGAACTTGCCCGCCAGGCTGGCATGAATGTACCGGTTATGCCGGGTAAAGGATACTCGTTTATGGTGCCTAACAGCGATCATCAAATCGTTCATCCATCGTTATTACTTGAGGCCCGCGTAGCCATCACACCGATGAACGGGCAGGTACGTATTGGAGGGACTATGGAGATTGCACCTGTGAACGACAATATTAACATGAACAGGGTACAAGGCATTGTGGATGCCGTACCTGATTATTACCCTGAATATCAGGTAACATTACCTAAGGTGGAGGATGTTTGGTATGGCTTCCGTCCGTGTTCGCCGGACGGCCTTCCGTACATTGGCTATAGCCGTAAATGGGATAACATGATTGTGGCCGGCGGCCATGGCATGATGGGTTTGGGTTTAGGTCCTGCCACAGGTAAACTCGTAGCCGAGCTGGCTGCTGAGTCTGCACTTTCGGTAAATATATCGGAGTTCAACCCGAACAGGTTTAACTAAAAGTTTTAATACACTTCTTAAACGCAAGTTACACAGTGTGGCTGATAAGCCTTCTATAGCGTGCCTTTTTCATCGTTACATTCATCCAATAGTTTAGTACTCCTCAAGTCGTTTGTTTTACCTGTTACATTACTTATAATTAAAAGCTTAATGTTTTAGCTTTTTAATATTTGAGTAATCCTATAATAAAGTTAACTGCTTTAATAGTGCAACTATGACCGGTTAAACTTTAACCGAATTCTAATTCTGTTCTTATGCTTCTCTAATCGATAAAGATTTAAGTAGTTAAGATTTGCTTAAACAAAGCCAAAATCTGTTTAGGGAACCGTGCGCCGTAACACTAATTTTACGTAAGTCAACTGTAGCAATGTAGCCTATGAGCGAAGCTGTGAAAGGCCAAGCCGGTCGGTTGCGTTCGAACTGTCATCAACATCTACCGGCATAGATTCTACCGTCAACAAACTGAAAGATAATCTATTAAAATTGTTGTATGCGGTGGTGTTCACTTAATTGCAACGTTAGCCAGGGCGTAGCTGTGTAGGCAACTGTCGGGTATTTATCGGGAAACCTGGTTTTCTTTCATCATGTCAAGAGTATTTGTTTAATTTAATAGTTAAGCTGCCCGGGAGCGAGTCTCGGCAGCTTATTTTTTTTATGTTTATTTGCTGCAGAAATGCCAGTCCGCTCCATGAAAATTCTCAAATCTGTTTTTACGGTTTCTACCTTGCTGCTGTCGTACACGGCAATGGCACAAACCAGTCCCGGTAAACCGTTAACTATAACCATTGATGCTAAGAATACGGCTCAAACCATACACAATATCGGCGCTTCGGGCTGCTGGTTTTCTGAGGGCATAGGCAAGTACTGGCCTGTTGCCAAACGCGAAAAAATGGCCGAGCTGTTGTTTAGTAAAGAACGGGATGCTCAAGGTAATCCTAAAGGCATCGGGCTTTCGGCCTGGCGGTTTAATATCGGTGGCGGTACCGCCGAGCAGGGCGATAGCAGTGGCATTAAAGATTTCCGTAAGCGGGTGGAGTGCTTCTTGGCACCCGATGGTACTTACGACTGGAACAAGCAGGCAGGTTATCAATGGTTTTTGCGCAAGGCTAAGGCCTACGGTGTCGAAAACCTGATAGCGTTTTCGAATACGCCGCCGGTACAGTTTAATAAAAACGGCAGGGGCTTTAAAACCGAAAAAGACTACAAGGCTAATTTAAAGCCTGAAAAATATGATGCCTACGCGGATTTCTTGACCGAGGTGGTTAAACACTTTGATCAAGAAGGTTTACATTTTAGCTATTTGAGCCCGGTAAACGAGCCGCAGTGGGATTGGTCTAACAAACCGGGCCAAGCCAGCCAGGAGGGCAGCCCCTGGAGCAACGACGATATCTATAAGGTAACGAAAGCGGTAGATGCTTCATTAGAAGGCAAAAAACTTAACACTCAAATACTGACGACAGAGGCAGCCATGCTCACCTATTTATATGAAGGGAAGTCGCAATCGTCTAAACAGATACAAAACTTTTATACTGATACCAGCGCTAATTCGTTTAAAAAACTGAAACACGTCCCCAATTTTATAGCCGGACATAGTTATTTTACCGACAGCAACGATAGCAGCATCGTGTCAGTCAGAAAAAAACTGGCCGATACCACTCACAAATATGGCATTGAGTTTTGGCAATCAGAATACTCCATGTTAGGCGATGGTTACAAAGAGGGATCAAAAGAAAAGCGTAGCCAAATTGACTGTGCGTTGTTTTTAGCCAAAATAATTAACCAGGATATCACCGTAGGCAACGCCGCAGCCTGGCAACTCTGGAACTCGTGGGAGCCCGGCAGTGCCGAATTTGACACCCGCTACTACCTCATTGCGTTGAAGCCGGCTAATACCGCTTATACCGATGGTGATTTTACAGTCACTAAAAACTTGTGGGCCATGGGTAACTATAGCCTGTTTGTGCGCCCCGGCATGAAACGCGTCAATGTTGACCGGGCAGATAATCTGAGCCCTGAAAAAATTACGCAGGATGTAATGCTGGCTGCCTTTACCGGCGGAAAGGATAAATTAGTGATAGTTGCCCTCAATTATACCAACGAGGCAAGAACCATTAATCCGCAATTTAAAAACTTGAAGTCCGTTAAAAAATACCACACTTACGTTACCTCGGCTGGTGCTAACGATAATTTGCGTCCGTCGGCCGAGCAAAAACTTACGAGTGCAATCAGCTTACAACCGAGGTCTGTAACCACCATTGTATTTAATTAAGATACTTAAAAAAATTATATCTGTTTATGATTACTAAAAACCTCAGGTTGACCTGCTTACTGTTGGGGGCGTTAAGCTTTAATGCTTCGGCGCAAAAAAAGGCCGGTAAGCAGCCATACTCGGCCTACTTGTTTGCTTACTTTACAGGCAACAGTAAAAACGAAGAGTCCATTCATTTTGCTTTAAGCGATGATGGTTATCATTTTAAAGCGTTAAACCACGACCAGCCGGTGATTCCGTCGGCTGAAATCAGTGCTACCGGTGGTGTGCGCGACCCACATATTTTGCGTGGGGCTGATGGCAAAACCTTTTATATGGTGGCTACCGATATGGTATCAGCCAATGGCTGGGACTCTAACCGCGGGATGGTGCTGCTCAAATCGACAGATTTGACACACTGGACATCAAGCAAAGTTAATATCCCTTCTACTTTTCCGGAGTTTGCTCAGGTAAACCGGGTATGGGCGCCGCAAACTATTTACGATGCCAAAAACGGCAAGTATATGATCTATTGGTCAATGCGTGCCGGCAGCGAACCTGATAAGATTTATTACGCTTATGCCAATAAAGACTTTACCGGTTTTGAGTCAAAGCCTAAGCAGCTTTTTTTCAAGCCGGACAATGGCGCTACCATTGATGGCGACATCATTAATAAAGATGGCAAATACTACCTGTTTTTTAAAACAGAAGGTTCGGGCTCAGGTATCAAAGTGGCTGTGTCCGACCAGTTAACCGGTGGTTATGTGCTCAGAGATAAATACGTACAACAAACCAAATACCCGGTTGAAGGTGCCGGCGTTTTTAAATTGAATAACGGCGAAGGATACATCCTGATGTATGATGTATATACCAAAGGTAAATACCAGTTTACCAAAAGTGCCGATCTGGAAAACTTTACGCTGATTGATAACGAGGTCAGCATGGATTTCCATCCCCGCCACGGTACGGTAATGCCTATCACCAGCAAAGAAGAAAAGAATTTGCTAAAAGAGTGGGGCGATAAAAAGTAAGCCGTTATCTTCCAGCAACTGTTAAAGGGCGAAAGCCTTTGCTATACAAATAAAACACCCCGGTCATCAATCCATTTATATGCGATTGATGACCGGGGTGTTGATGTTTAAGGGGGCTTTTTACTTGCCGCTGACCATCAAGGTGATGGTGTTGTTCGTTTTAACCGCTGACGGGATAAAGTAGTAACCATCCGTGCCTTTTTTATACTGTGGCGCAAGCTTCGCGGTTTTACCTACAGGGGTTTCAATATTTAAATAGGTGTCGCCGGTTATGTTCAGTTTCACTTCACCGGTTTGCGGGTTGTAGTCTACTTGCTTAATACGACCCGACGCAGTAGTTAGCCATAGCTTTTTATCGGCTAAAAATACCCGGCTTTGGCCTGCTGCGGTGATGTCGGTTTTTACCCAGGCACCGTTTTGGGTGAGGTTGCCGCCAAAAGCGGTCCAGCCAAAATCAGGATGTTTAACAATATAAGTGGCCGAGTTTACCGCATAACCATAAAAGCCCGGACCATAATCGCTTGCATAAGCATCAATCGCCAATGTTGATGGATAGGAGTGAAATGCCGCCGGGCCAAAACCATCTTGGGTAATGTTTGATAATGCACCCATTGAGCCGGCATAACCGGTACGCAACAGGTAAAAATCAGCCGGATTTTTGCGGTAGGCTGTTAATAGTGGGATGGCGTTAAGCGCCGAACCGTAGTGGTGCAACTGCCGCTCTACGCGGGCCAGTTTGCCGCCAAACAAAAAGTCCCAGTAGCGGCGGGCGCTACCATTATAGCCCCAATGTGGCACGGCAGGCACGTAAGCTAAAATGGCGTTCAGGGTTACATCCGCCTTATCGTTGTAGCCAAAATAGTTGGTCCACATGTAAACCTCTTCCTGCCCGGTCGAATCCCAGGGCATTTCGCTGCCAAACGGATATTGCAAGGTGCGCCAGTGCTGCGCCCGCATTTTCATTTTGCTTTCCAGGTCGGCCGCCATGGCGGTCATGCCTTCGCGCTGCAAATCTTTCAAAATAAACAAAAATACAGAACCTTCCATCTGGCCAAACTGCACATAGTAAGGCGCAATATTCACCATTGCTACTGTGGTATGGTAGGCTTTTTCTAAACTGGTTTTCCAGTCGATGTCATTCATTTTATGATACCGGCCCAAGCGGTACATTATCCAATGAGCCGCTGCCACATGGGGGTAATTATAAGAACGTTCCAGGTTAGCGGCTTCTTTTTTAGGCCAGGCCGTCCAGCCCGTATACCGGATGCTGTCATTATACGTTCCCGGCGGAACCAGTTTGGGTTCGTAGTAAAACAAGCTCTTTTTAACGCCGTATTTTTGCGGACCAGAGTCTACCTGCAGGTGTCCCCAAAGCGTTTCGTTGGCAAAGCGTTTAAGCTTTTCTATTTCCTGTCGGTTGGGCGCTAATAGCTGTTTCATCATAGCAGCCAGCCAACTGCCCGACCCGGCCTCATCGCTCAGGCCCGCAAACCAGGCTCTGCGCTCCTGGGTAAGCTGTCTTTTCATCTGGTAGTCGTAATTAATTACCGACGGCGACCGTTTAAAGTAATCGTTAGGTTCGTCAAACCACTGTTTGGTAGTCAAAAAGTTTCCTAAATCGTTAATGGCATCATCCTGCGATTTAATCACTTTATAGCTAATGGTTTGCAGCGTATTGTCATCATAAACAATGCTTACACGCGCCCTTCCCCAGGTGTTACCTTTAACGATATAGTCCTGGTATCCGCCGGCGGTTTTGGCTGTTTTAGTAACGGTTAACACATTTGCAGGATAAACCGATATGCTTTTTACCGCCTTGAAATAGTTAATTATTAGCCTGCCGGTTTCGTTCATGGGTAATACATAGCCGGGCAAACCCACTGCAACCGGGCGTTTTTGGCGGGTAAGTTCGGCCTCTACTGTTCGGATAGACGGTGCAAGCACAAATTTTATGGCAAAGCTTTTAGCAGCACCCGGTTTAAGGATGGTAGAGGTAGGGTTGTTCCATTGCTCTGCTCTTTTCCACTCGTTTTCTGCATATGCTTTAGAATTTACCATCCACTCATGGAAACCCTCAAAGGCAATGCCCCGCGGTGTTAAATCATCATTAAGCGGGTTATAAGCTTCCAGCGGTGTATTTTGATAAGGCAATACCAACAAGCTGGCACCTTTACCATGCAGGCGGTTTACCTCCAGGTAACCGGCATCAGCACCAATATACGGGTCGGCAAAAACGTTTTCCCGGTGGGCTTCCTCCAGTTTCTTGCCTTCCAAAATATTGTTGAAAATAAGCGGTATACCCAGCGCGCCTATTTCTACATCTGATGATGAGTTATTGGTAATCAGAAAGCGCAGCACCAGGTTGCCGTTTTCGGTTTCCCAATAACGTTTTACGTTAAGCGGCAGGTCGGCGGGCAGGGTAGGGCTTAAATCGGCCGCTGCCAAAACATGGGCACTAACGGGTAGTGCCTTTACGGGCTGGCGGCGGTAAGCCGTTGAGTAGCTTTTCCAGACAGCATTGCCTGTTCTTACCCGTAATCTGATATCGCCAAAATGGTATAAACTATCTTTGTCTCGCTGTTGCAAGCGGTCGCCCGGCGCATAGTTAAAGCTGGTGTCGGCAAGTGGCGACAGGGCAGCCATAGTTTGCGACGAATTAACCAGCTTAAGCTTAAACAATTTGGTTTGATACTGGTGTATGCCTTGTTCCAGGTGCAGGGTTGATGGTTTTTTTTCTATTGCTTGCCACGACTGTGCGTAAACAGGGGCAGCAAATCCGGAAGCAAGAAGACCGGCTAAAAATGATTTTTTTATAAGAAATAGCATTTACGGCGTTGCTGTTTAACAATGATTAGTAATGATGAATGTTGGAAAAATCTGCTTTGTAATTCTATAAAGTAAACATTAATTTTACTTAAATACAGGGGGTAAACTGTTATTTATAGTGGGATTTATTTTCTTATCGCAAAAATTCGCTGACTGACTGGACATGCCAACGGTTAACCTGATTCCATTATTGAATGTCAATCGCTTTTATTGTCTCAAATTAGTTACTTGCTTTTGATGTAATTTCATAGATATTTGATTTAAGCCGGTGCCTTATGCCGGACGTACCAATTATACTTATTGTAATAAACCTAAATTTAAGATGATGGAGAATTCACGCCGCAAATTCATCAAGCAGGCATCTATGGCCGGTGCCGGGGTAATGCTTGCCAAAACCAGCTGGAGCGCCAAGAGTTATAAGCGCATTATTGGCGCTAACGACCGTGTGCGGGTTGGTGTGATTGGCTTTTCAGACAGGCACCGCAGTTCGCACATGCCGTGCTTTATGAACCATTACAAAGAGCTGAATTTTGAGATCGTGGGCGTATCCGACATCTGGAAAAAACGGCGGGAAGAGGGTGCGGCCATGTGGAAAGATAAAATGCAGCATGATGTAAAAGCTTTCCGCAACAACGAAGAAATGTATGGCAGTAAAATGGTGGATGCCGTGTTTATCAGCACGGCCGATTTTCAGCATGCCCTGCATACCATCGAGGCGGTAAAGGCCGGTTGCGATGCGTACGTAGAAAAACCTTTTGCCGAAACCATGGCCGACAACAAGGCCGCCCTTAAAGCTGTTAAAGAATCCAATAAAATCGTGCAAATTGGTTCGCAGCGCCGTAGCGGTGCCAATTACCATGCGGCTAACGATTTTATAAAATCGGGTAAATTCGGGCCGATTACCATGGTAGAGCTTACCTGGAATGTAAACCAACCTGGCCGCTGGCGTCGCCCCGAACTGCTCCCGATACTGAAAGAAGAAGACACCGACTGGAAGCGCTTTTTAATGAACCGCCCTTACGAAAAGTTCGACCCGCGCATCTATCTTGAGTATCGTTTGTTCTGGCCATACTCGTCGGGGTTGCCGGGTCAGTGGATGAGCCACCAGATAGATACCGTGCATTGGTTTACCGGGTTAAAGCACCCGCGCAGCGTAGTAGCCAACGGCGGCATTTACCAGTGGAAAGACGGCCGGCGCAACTGGGATACTATTCTGGCCGCCTTTGATTACGGCCCGTTAGATGATATGTCGCAGGGTTTCCAGGTTTCGTTTGGTTCGCGTATGCATAACGGCGATGAGCATCCGGCCGAGATATATTATTCTAACGGTGGCGAGCTGAACCTCATTACGAACAAAATATCACCTAAGGGTGGTTTAACCGAACGAATGGCTGCGGCGATGGGCATGAAAGCCAATTTGCTGCCCGAGATTAGCTTAGAGAACGCAGACCCGGTGGTGGCCTCGGCCAATACGGGTGGCGATAGGCTAACCTCCAACCACGTGCGCAACTGGATGGAGTGTGTACGCAGCCGTAAACAACCCCATGCACCTATCGAGGCGGGTTACAGCCACAGCATAGCCAACATCATGACCACGGCTGCCGCCCATACCGGCTACAAGGCCACATTTGATGAAAAGGCGCAGGAAGTGGTGGTCAATGGTAAAGTTTTTAAATATTAAGGTTATGCTCAATCGTAAACTTTTAGGCACCTTAACTTTGGCTGCAGGCATAGCTGCCAATACCTTTGCGCAGCAAATGCCGGTTACCGTAAAACGCAACGACCAGCAAAAAAAGGTGGAGGTGATGATAGGGGGTAAGCCATTCACCACTTTTTTATATCCCGACACACTCGAGAAGCCGGTGCTTTACCCGCTCATTGCGGCCGATGGCGCGGTAGTGACCCGTGGCTTTCCGCTTAACCCTAAGCCAGGCGACCCTACCGACCACCCGCATCATATTGGCTTATGGTTTAATTTTGAAAACCTGAACGGGCTGGATTTTTGGAATAACTCTTATGCCATACCTGCCGACCGGAAAAACCAGTACGGCTGGATACGGACGGAAAAAATTACTGAAGCTAAAAGCGGCAATACCGGAATCCTGGCCTACCAGGCTAATTGGACTAACCAGAACAAAGAGGTAATACTTACAGAAAACACCCGGTTTGAATTTAGCGGTAGCCAGAACAAGCGTGTTATTGACCGCATTACCACGCTGAAAGCCGTTAAGGAGGCTCTATTTACCGATGCTAAAGACGGTATGTTGGGTTTACGCCTGGCGCACGAGTTGCAAATGCCTACCACTAAAGACGAAAAGTTTACCGACAGCAAAGGCATTGTGACGGTGGTGAAAGGTGGTACCGATAAAATACCTAACGGCAATTACTTAACCAGCGAGGGCAAAACCGGCGATGCGGCCTGGAGCACCCGCGGTACATGGTGCAAGGTGTTCGGCAAAATGGGAGCCGATTCGGTAAGTGTTGCCATCATCGACCATCCACAAAATCCTAATTATCCTACCTTTTGGCATGCACGGGGTTATGGTTTATTTGCTGCCAATCCATTGGGCGAAAAGATTTTTACCAACGGTAAATCGGCCAAAAACCTGAAGCTGCAGCCAGGGCAGTCGGTTACGTTTAAATACAGGGTAGTCATTAGCAACGGCACACAAACGCCGGATGCGAAGCAACTGAATACTATGGCCGGTAGTTTTGCTATACAGTAATCTCTCAAAACCATTAACAATATGAAAAAGCCTACATATAAAGCAAAGCTACAAGTTGCTGTAGCCATGGTTTTGAGTTTACTGTTTACTGAGGCAAACGCTCAAAGCAAAAATCTGATCTTCCCGGAAGCGCCGGGTATCGTATCTTATACTTATCGTAATAACTTTGCCAAAGATGTACCTGCAACGCTCGATATCATTAAAAGCAACGGCATTACCGATATCGAATTTTCGAATCTGTTTAAGCAAAAATCTGAAGATCTGCGCCGCATGCTCGACGAGCGTGGCCTGAAATGCTCGTCGTACGGGGTAAGCTACACCGATTTGGTCGACAAAACCGACGAGGTAGCCAGAGATGCTAAAAACCTGGGTGCCGATTATGTACGTATAGCAGGCATCCCGCACACTAAAGGCTCTTTTACGCTGGATAACGCCAAGCAGGCCATCGCCGATTTTAACCGCGTAGGCCAAATACTGAAAGATAAATACGGCTTGATGGTCATTTACCACAACCACGGTTTTGAGTTTGAGCCTTACGAAAAAGGAACGCTTTACGACTATATGGTTAAAGAAACCAACCCGCAGTATGTAGGCTTAGAGCTGGATATACTTTGGGCGTTCTTTCCCGGTCAGGACCCGGTTAAGCTTTTGAAATCTTATGGCAGCCGTTACAAGGCGCTGCACTTAAAAGATTTAAAGGCTGGCGTTACCGGTAATAACTCCGGCGGAACCGACCAAAACAACGATGTAATTTTAGGAACCGGTCAAATTAACATCGCTGAGGTAATACGCGCCGCCAAAGCAGCGGGGGTAAAGCACTATTACATTGAGGACGAAAGCAGCGCCTCGATTGAGCAGGTACCTCAAAGCATTAAGTTTTTACATACTATCAAGAAGTAAGAGTCAACAAATCACTAAACAATGAATATTAAAAAGCTTTATAAAGCATCGGTAATGACCGCGTTACTAATTGCCATAGGCAGTTTGGCCAACGCGCAGAATAATACGTTAACGGCTAAAGAGAAAAAAGAAGGCTGGAAGTTGCTATTCGACGGCAAAACCAGCAAAGGCTGGCGCAGCGCCAAATCCGAAAGCTTTCCGACCGGCTCTCCGGGCTGGGTGGTTAAAGACGGTACCATGACCATACAGGCTACTAATGGCGCCGAGTCGCAAAATGCAGGCGACATTGTTACCGTTGATGAGTACGGACCTTTTGAAATGTCGTTCGATTTTAAGCTGACCCGCGGGGCTAACAGCGGCGTAAAATACTTTGTAACGCTTCAGGAAAAATCGGGCGGATCGGCCATCGGCCTGGAGTACCAGGTACTGGACGACGATGTGCATCCCGACGCTAAACTGGGCCGTGATGGGAACCGTACGCTGGCCTCGCTTTATGATTTAAAAACATCAGACAAAAAAGGTGCAGTACGGCCGATAGGCGAGTGGAACACCGGCAAAATCATTGTTTACCCAAACAACCACGTAGAGCACTGGCTAAACGGGAAAAAGGTGCTGGAGTATGAGCGCAAATCACCGGAGTACCGCGATCTGGTTAAGATGAGCAAGCACAAAGTATGGAAAGATTTTGGTGAGGCTGATAAAGGCCACATCCTGCTGCAGGACCATGGCAACGAGGTAAGTTACCGGAATATAAAAATAAAAACATTGAAATAACGACGGATTAAGGTGTTTTTTGATGCCTGAGCTGTGACGATAGGCTGAGGCAATAAAGCATTGTCCATCATCTGCATGACGTTACTGGCTATATCAACACTTACTCAAAGGCTTATTCAATTCACCGGCGTCTGGCTGTTAATGTTTGCTTCAGTTGCTTTTAGTGTTGGTAACCAACCTAAACGCTATGAGCTGAGCGGCTATGCGCAGGGTACGACTTATCAAATAGTTTACTATGCGCAAGACAGCCTGGTCAGCTTAAGGCAAACGGATAGTTTACTGCACAAACTGGATTTATCGGTATCACTTTACGAGCCGTCATCTTTAATTAACCGGTTTAACCAGTCGGCCGGTGGATTGACGGTCGATGAGCATTTTAGGGTGCTGGTTGCCCGGTCGATGCAAATCTACCAAGATACCCAGGGCCTGGTCGATCCAACGGTTAAACCGCTGGTAGATGCCTGGGGCTTTGGTGTGGTTAAACCCAGTCAGGATCCTACTGATGCGCAAATCAAAGCTTTGCTGCAAAAGGTAGGCATGAAACACCTGTCGTTAAACGGCAATCGTTTGTTAAAAGACCGTCCCGGCCTGCAGTTAGACCTGAACGGCATTGCCCAGGGGTATTCAGTTGATTTGCTGGCCGGTTTACTGGAAAGTAACCATATCAATAATTATTTAATTGAGTTAGGCGGCGAGTTACGTGTTAAAGGTAGTAAGCCCGGCGGCGAACCTTTCGCTATTGGTATTGAGGGTGTTAATGAGGATGCTCCGGATTCGGGACCGATACGTAAAATCATCGAACCAAGCAATGGCGCCATTACTACTTCAGGCAATTACCGTAAACATCATGAGGCGGGTGGTAAGCAGATATCACATATCATCAACCCGCTCACAGGTTACCCGGTGCAAAATGAACTCATCAGCGTAACGGTGTATGCCCAAGATGCACTGACGGCCGATGGGTATGATAACGGCTTTATGGCCATGGGCTTAAGCAAAGCCTTAAGCTTTTTATCAGGCCGGAAAGATATCGGCGCTTACATGGTATATCGTGACAAGAACGGTGCTATCCGCGATACAGTTACCCCGGCTTTTAAAGGGTATCAAAAATAATTTGAATAATGGAAAGAAGAGGATTTTTAAAAAGCAGCAGTTTACTTGCAGGCGGGTTGCTCATGAGCGGGCAAACTTTTGCAGCCGATGCCGGTCCGCTCAAAGTAGCCGTGATTGGCTGCGGCGACCGGGGCAAGGGCATTATGTATGTGATGAATGATTTGCCAGCCTTATTCAGAGTAACAGCCATTTGCGATGTGCTCGACTTCCGCTTAAAGGCCGCGCAAAACATCAGCAAGACATCTACACCAAAAGCGTATACCGATTACAGGAAGGTACTGGATGACAAGGACGTAGATGCCGTCATCATATCGGTACCTTTAAATATGCATTACCCCATCGCCTCGGCCGTTATTAAATCGGGGCGGCATTTGTACCTGGAAAAAACGATGACCTACAACGCCAACCAGGCAATGGATTTGGTAAAGCTCGTGGCCGGGCGCAACAAGCAAGTAGTGCAGGTGGGGCACCAATACCGTTACTCGCCGCTGTACTACAAAGTTAAAGAATACATCAATAAAGGTTACCTGGGCAAAGTTACCCAGGTGGATTGCCGCTGGGACCGCAATGGCAGCTGGCGCAGGGCAGTGCCCGAGCCGGGTTTAGAAAGGCAGATTAACTGGCGGATGTATAAAGAATATTCGGGCGGGCTTGTAGCAGAGCTGCTATCTCACCAGATGGATTTTATCAACTGGGCGTTTGATACGCATCCTACGCAGTTTCAGGCTGCAGGCGGGATAGATTTGTACAAAGACGGCCGCGAAACGTATGACAATGTGCAGGTGGTGGTGCGCTATGGCGAGGAGGGTATGGTGGGCAACTTTGGGGCTACCTGCGGTAACGCCCGTGATGGTTATCTGTTTAAAATCAAAGGCACCAAGGGCACTGTATCTTTGCTGACAGACCAGGGTATGTTTTATGCCGAAAAGGATTTGCTTAAAGAGCGAGGCCTGGTGGATGGGGTGACCGGTGCCACCAAAATAACCTGGGATAAAGAGGGCGGTGTACCTATCTTGCCCGAGCCTACCAAAGATGGTACCTGGTATGCCCTCAAAGATTTTTACGAGAAGGTAATGACCAATACCTTACCCGACTCCAACATTTACACCGGTGCCAAAACCGCCATTTGTGTGCATTTGGCCAACCAGGCTTTATACACTACCCAGCCCACTTACTGGAAAAAAGAGTATTCGGATATCAAAGCTTAAAACTATAGGATCTTACTTCAAAACGATACTATTTTTCTCTGCAATGATATTTTTCAATAATATTATTTACTTTACCAGCGGTTTTGGCAATAGGCACCTAGCAACAGTTACTGCCAGTACCCTCACGTGGTGAAGAATGACCATTATAAACCGCCATTGCAATTGTAAACCGTTAACTGCATGACACAGACGATATTTCGGCATGACCTATCGCCTGAACTTGCTGCGTTTCCGCATTTGCTCGAAATAGGCCTGATTAAAAACAGTACCATCACGCTTAATTCTTTTTTAAAAGAATGTTCTGAAGGTATCGGTTTACGTTTAGTAACCGAGGGCAAGTTTGACTGGCTGATTGACGGAAAAGCTTATACGGTTTATCCTGGAGATTTGGTGCTGCTGTTGCCCGGTCAATTTATTGGCGGCGACAACGACATTCTAAACATCGGGTCGTTTTACTCAATTAAAATTGCCGTACAAGATCAATGCCGGGTGTTGTTAGGAAAGTGGAGCATGCTGAGTCATAAAGAAAAAGTATCGGTTAACCAAATCCTAACGCATAACAGGCAAACACCTGTGGTTAACTTAAAAGATGCTCAAAACCTGATACATACGCTAATAAATGAGCTTAAAAATGAGGATGTTGGCCGCCAAAGTATGGTTAACCACCTGCTCGATCAGCTTTTAATTTATGCCTGCAGGCAACTGGTGCGTCAAAGTAACCTCAGGCG
Source organism: Mucilaginibacter sp. CSA2-8R (assembly GCF_038806765.1). Classification (NCBI taxonomy): domain Bacteria; kingdom Pseudomonadati; phylum Bacteroidota; class Sphingobacteriia; order Sphingobacteriales; family Sphingobacteriaceae; genus Mucilaginibacter; species Mucilaginibacter sp. CSA2-8R. The sequence continues at coordinate 2,067,415 of NZ_CP152389.1, forward strand.
AGATTTTCCGCAAACGTTTTTTAGCCTTGAGCAAATACTGCGAAAAGACCTTGCCCACCAGTGGACAGTGGAAGAAATGGCCGTGCTTACCGGTATGGGAACCACGGTGTTTACCGAAAAAGTGAAGTCGTTTTCGGGCTTTTCGCCCATCAACTATTTAATAAACATACGTATCTCCGAAGCCATTAAAATGCTTAAACGGGGCGAAGCCAACGTAACTACTATTGCACATGCTACCGGCTTTTATTCGTCGCAGCACTTTGCTACTACTTTTAAAAAACTAACTGGTTACACACCAAGCGAGTATCGTAAAAACAATCTGTTTAAGTAAAGCATAATTAAAAGATTATGAACTGCATCATTACCATTGAGCTGGGCACCAACGCTGTACGTGTATTTGCCTTTGATTTTCAGGGAAAGGTTATTGGGTTTCAGAAAGGTACATATCCAACGTTTCATGATGAGCCCGACTACAGCGAGCAAGATCCTGAGCAGATGTTTATCACGATGCTTTACGTACTTAAACGGCTGCTCAACGAAGCAGTTTACCCCAAAAAGTATGGTGTAAGCTGCATCTGCTTCAGTTCGTCGATGCATAGTTTATTGGCGGTTGACGAGGACGGTGTACCACTGGGCAATGCCATTACCTGGGCAGATAACCGCGGTAAAAAAGAGGCGGGCTCATTAAAAGGCACGGCATTGGGCGATGCCATTTACCAGGCTACCGGAACACCTATTCACCCCATGTCGCCTTTGGTAAAAATTGCCTGGATGCGCAATCACGATCCCGAAAAGTTTACCTTGGCCCGTAAATTTTTGTCGGTCAAAAGTTTTGTGGTGCAACAGCTTACCGGTGCGTGTATTATTGATCATAGTATAGCATCAGCCACCGGGCTGATGAATATTCATACCCTAAACTGGGACGCATCGGCTCTAGAATTTGCAGGTATCAGTGCCGACAAACTTCCGGAACTTGTGCCGGTCAGCTATGCTGACATTCGCTTAAAGCGCGAATATCAAAAATCACTGCGATTATCAGATTCGGTTAAAATTCTTATTGGCTCGAGCGATGGGTGTTTGGCCACCCTGGGGGCCGGTGTGTGGGAGCCGGGGCGTGCAACCATCACTATCGAAGATAGCGGAGCATTCCGGGTAATTGGCGACAAAATTATTAAAGACTCGGCTCAGCGCTTGTTTAATTACCGGCTTACCGATAAACTAATTATTTCGGGCGGGCCAACCAACAACGGCGGCGTTGTTTTTGAATGGTTTGCTAACCAGTTCGGCGATCCAGGAACAAACTATGACCTGGACAAAACCATACAGGACATGGTTAAAGAAGCGTCGACGGCGACTGCCGGTTCTGACGGTTTAATTTTTTTGCCTTATCTTTTAGGTGAAAGGGCGCCTATCTGGAATGCCAATGCACGCGGATGCTATTTCGGCCTACACATCCGTCATGAGCGTAAACATATTATCAGGGCCACCATCGAAGGGATTTTATTTGAGATACTAAGCATTGGCAAAACCTTGGAAGCCTACCGCGAAATCAGTAGTCTTTCCATCAATGGCAGCTTCGCTTCTATACCTTTTTGCACACAAATGATAGCCGATATGTTTAATCGTCCGGTTAATACATTGAGTCATGGTGATAGCATAGGCGTGGGCGCATTTTTGTTAAGTGCTACCGAGTTAGGTATTTTCCCTAATCTTGAGCAGGCCTCGAAAGTAGTACAGATGCACGAAACCTTTATGCCCGATCCAAAGGCGCACCAGGTCTATCTTCAATACTTTAAAATTTTCGAGAGCCTCATCGCTAAAGTGGGGGATGAGTTTAATCAGTTAGCAATGTTACAAGGCAAATAATTTGTACAATCAAATTAAAGGCATTTAATAAAGCTTATGCCAGCTGCCAACGCAGATTGCAATACCGCTGGTTATATAAAACTTTAAGTATGATTGCTGTAAGTAGTTGATTTATTGATTATTATTGATACAAATGTGCTTCGTAAAACGTATCCTCGGTTTTTTGAAACATATAAAGACTACATCCTGTCTGCATATTATTTGTTAATCAGTTTCTAATAAATTGAGCTTTTGACAAAAATTAAATATCCTGAAAAGTTTTGTGCTTCTATTGCGATGATTATAGTGTGATATTGCCTTAAGTTAAAATATTATAATATTTAACCTGTTTTGCCATATTATCAACCTATTCACCCTCTAATAATTTGTACAAAATTCTACGTTGGTTTTTTTTGGAAGTATCTGCCTTTTAAGTTCTCCTTCTTTGTAAGGTAATCAATTATAGCCAACCCGGCTTTTACTTTATTAACTTAACAAGCGTACGCAGGTACGTAGGGCAGCTTATGCATGTATATCAACTCAAAGGCAAAGCAATTGTAAAGCACCATGGCGTGTTTTATACTTCAGAACAATGGCTATGGGATGCGTTTATCAACCGTGCCGGGCTTTATCAGCATATACTGGCCGACTTACAAGCCGCAACTCAGCATACCAATTTACCGCATCTGGAAAGTGAAGCCGGAGCGCCCGTATTGTCGCAAGAGGTTTGGGCATCGGGTGTAACTTATCTGCGCAGTCGTGAAGCCCGAATGCAGGAGTCGAAAGATGCTGGGGGAGGCGATTTTTACGCCAAAGTTTATAATGCCGAGCGGCCGGAGCTATTTTTTAAATCTGCACCTTACCGCGTGGTTGGGCACAATCAGTTAGTACGCATCCGCAAAGACTCGCAGTGGAATGTACCTGAGCCCGAACTAACGCTTTTTATTTGCAGTGAAGGTACTATTGAGGGATACACGGTTGGTAACGACATGTCATCGAGAGATATTGAGGGCGAAAATCCGCTTTATCTGCCGCAGGCAAAATCTTACGACGGTGCGGCCGCCTTAGGCCCATGCCTGTATGTACCCGAAAGTCCTATTGCCGAGGATACCCTTATTCAAATTCAAATCAAACGCGGACAGTCAACCGTTTTTCAGGATGAGATCCGCATTAGCCGGATGAAGCGTAAACATCAGGAACTTGTTGATTATCTGACGCGGGAAATGTCATTTCCTTCGGGCACGTATTTGATGACGGGTACCGGCATCGTTCCACCAGATGACTTTACGCTCAATACCGGAGATATAGTAAGTATCACGATTGAACATATAGGCACACTTACCAATACCGTAAGCCAGTAATCATCGCTGCATTTAACAGGTTGCTTATAAGGTATCAACCTGCAACTAATCCAATTATCAATTTTAGAATACGTCATAATTTATGTCAAAATACAGGAGTTCAGAATGGTTTGGTAAAGAAGGCAAAATGGGCTTTTTATACCGCAGCTGGATGAAAAACCAGGGTACACCCGATCATATGTTTGATGGCAGGCCCGTAATCGGCATCTGCAATACCTGGTCAGAACTTACGCCCTGTAATGCGCATTTCCGTGATCTGGCCGAGTCGGTTAAGAGGGGAGTGCTGGAAGCCGGCGGATTTCCGGTCGAGTTTCCAATTATGTCATTAGGCGAAACTCTGCTAAAACCAACGGCCATGCTTTTTCGCAATCTGGCCAGTATGGATACTGAAGAATCTATCCGTGGTAACCCGATTGATGGTGTTGTGCTTTTAACCGGCTGTGATAAAACCACGCCATCAACTATGATGGGTGCTGCCAGCGTTGATATTCCGACGATTGTAGTTCCAGGAGGGCCGATGCTTAACGGTAAATTCAGGGGTAAAGATATTGGTTCGGGCACCGCGGTTTGGAAACTGACTGACGACTTGAAAACCAATAAAATAACACTGACCGATTACCTTGCTGCAGAGGGTTGCATGTCGAGAAGTGCCGGCCACTGCATGACGATGGGTACTGCATCAACCATGGCTTGTATGGTAGAGTCGCTGGGCATGTGTTTGCCCGGATCGGCGGCAACACCAGCGGTAGATTCGCGTAAAAAAGTACTTGCTCACATGTCGGGCCGCCGTATTGTGGAGATGGTTAAAGAAGATCTTAAAATATCTAAGGTATTAACCAGAGCTGCCTTCGAAAACGCCATTAAAGTAAACGCTGCTATCGGTGGTTCGTCAAACTTCGTTATCCACCTAACCGCAATAGCGGGGAGGATAGGCGTAGAGCTTACCTTAGATGATTTTGACCGTCTAGGGAGTAAGATACCACTATTGCTGAACCTGATGCCATCAGGCCAGTACCTGATGGAAGACTTTTATTATGCAGGTGGTCTGCCGGTTATCATTGATCAGTTAAGGGCCGGGCTGGATATGGAAACTATTACAGTTACAGGCCATGGGCATGCAGAGAATGTAAGCACTTTGAAAGACTGCTATAATACCGATGTAATTGCTCCTTACAAGCAGCCATTACTGCCCGAGGCGGGTATTGCCGTACTTAAAGGTAACCTGGCCGTAAACGGTGCGGTAATTAAGCCTTCGGCAGCATCGCCTCACTTGATGACGCATACCGGCAGGGCGGTGGTGTTTGCCACTATCGAAGATTACCATGCCAACGTAGACAACCCCGATCTGGATATTGACGAAACCTGCGTAATGGTATTACAAAACGTAGGGCCAGTAGGCTATCCAGGTATGCCCGAAGTAGGCAATATGGTTTTACCTCAAAAAATACTCGATAAAGGTATAACTGATATGGTGCGGATATCCGACGGCCGCATGAGCGGCACGGCTTATGGCACGGTAGTGCTGCATGTATCGCCCGAGGCAGCCATTGGCGGTACTTTGGCGCTGGTACAAAACGGCGATATGATAACGCTTGACGTGCCCGCTCGTAAATTACACCTGGAGGTATCTGACGAAGAACTGGAACGTCGCCGCGCTGCCTGGGTAAAACCGGCTTATCATACCAGCCGGGGCTATGTATCTATGTACCAGCGGCATGTACAGCAGGCTGATAAAGGAGCCGATCTGGACTTTCTGGTTGGCAGTTCGGGGTCTGATGTCCAGCGCGATTCACACTAAGTAACACTGTTAAGTTTGATGATTTTATTGACGTTGTTTGCTTGTATTGTATTGCTGGTAGTGTTAATTACCTGGGTAAAAGCTAATGCCTTCATCAGCTTTGTATGCACTGCTATAGTAGCTGGCCTACTGCTGGGTATGCCTGCCGGCGACATCATGAAGTCGGTTAACAAGGGTATTGGCGAAAGCCTTGGATCGGTAGCTGCCGTTATTATTTTCGGGGCAATGCTGGGTAAAATAGTAGCCGAAAGCGGAGCTGCCCTACAAATAAGCAGTTTAATGCACCGCATATTCGGTTTTAAGTACATCAGGTATGCCATGGCGTTTACCGGCCTCATTATAGGCATACCACTGTATTATAACGTCGGTTTCATTCTGGCTGTTCCTATCATTTTTTCAATCGCTTATCAGTACAAGCTGCCATCGGTGTATGTTGGTTTGCCTATGCTTACGGCACTTTCGGTAATGCATGGCTTTTTGCCGCCGCACCCGTCGCCCATGTCATTAATAGGCATTTTTAATGCCGATTTAACCAAAACATTTTTATACGGCTTTATCATTGCCATACCCACTATCATCATTGCCGGGCCGGTGTTTGCCGGGCGTTTCCGCAATTTTGTAAGGCACTCAGGTTTAGTATCAGCCCCTGCCGAAAAGGTGGGCCAGCACCAATTACCTGGTATGCTTAACAGCGTCGTTTCATCAATTTTACCTGTAATGTTAATTGCCGTTGCCAGCGTAATTGCGCTATTTGCAGCCCCTAAAAGCGCATTGGTCAATACCTTTCATTTTATAGGCGACCCAACGGTGGCCATGCTTATTACCTTGATGGTTACTACAGTAACATTAGGCACGGCTCATGGCAAACCGGTTAGGGAGGTAATGGCCTGCTATACCGGCGCTATTAAAGATGTAGCTATGATTTTGCTCATCATCGGTAGTGCAGGGGCCCTTAAACAAATATTTGTCGACAGCAAATTCAGCGACCAGCTCAGCACTATGTTAGGGAGCTACGCTATCAATCCGCTATTACTGGCCTGGGCAGTTACAGCTTTATTGCGGGTGTGTCTGGGCTCTGCCACGGTAGCCGGCCTTACTGCTGCTGGTATACTGTACCCACTGGCTGTGCATTCGGGTGCAAATCCTAACCTGCTAGTGTTGTCTATCGGAGCCGGCAGCCTTTTTGGTTCGCATGTAAACGACTCAGCTTTCTGGCTTTACAAAGAATACTTTCAGTTGAGCCTAAAAGAAACCTTTAAATCATGGACAGCCATGGAAACTATGGTTTCGGTACTCGGTTTGGCCGGCGTGCTCATCCTTAATATGATTATGTAAACGATAAAATTAATAATATGAATTTATACCCCAAAACTTAACGTAACCCCCGTTTTCTATCACAACAAATCTCCACTCGTTAACCGGTAGCGCCAATCTAACCGGTAAGCAATGATTTAACTTAACTGAAGCTTTTATTATGAAGAAGAATTACTTAAACTGCGTTTTAATGCGGAGTTACATGCCGTACCTGGTGCTAAGCTTTTGCTCGCTATCAGTGTCGGCCACGGCTTACGCTAATGTAAAAAAAACCGATGCTCCGGTCAGTTCCTTGTCGTTAAAAATGGTTGATGCCGACTTTGCCGTGTCAGGCCGGGTAACCGACGAAAAAGGAGAACCGTTGGCGGGCGTTTCTATTAAAGAGCAAGGTACCACTAAAGGTACCGTAACCGATGTGGGTGGTAACTACACCATACGGGTTACCGACAGAAGTGCTGTTTTAACATTTGATTATATTGGATTTAACTCCAAAACGGTTGCTGTATCTGGCAATAACGTTGTTAATGTAACACTGGCAGCTAAAAACAATGCCCTAACCGACGTAGTCGTTACTGCGCTGGGTATTAAGCGCGAAGCCAAAAAGGTGGGCTACGCAGCCGAAACTGTTAAGGTGGCCGAAATTACTACCAACCGCACTACCAATTTTGCGAATGCCCTAGAAGGTAAGGTGGCCGGTTTGGATATATCGCCACCAGCCAGCGGCCCTGGCGGTAGCACAAAAGTCCGTTTGCGCGGGCAATCGTCATTTCAGGGTGATAACTCACCGCTGATTGTGCTTAACGGCTTGCCTTTATCGCAAGAAGCCAGTGGTGCCAACAGCTACACCCAGATTGTAGATTTGGGCGACAATCTGCAACAGATTAACCCGGACGATATTGAGTCGATGACTGTGCTTAAAGGTGCTACCGCAGCTGCCTTGTATGGTGCCCGCGCCAGCAACGGTGCTATAATCATCACTACCAAAACCGGCAGTAAAAACGCTGGTATCGGTATTGAATTTACCTCAAACTTTACGCAAAACCAAGCTCTCGATTTTACTGATTTCCAGTATGAGTATGGTCAGGGCGAAAACAACGTAAGGCCAAAAACACAAGGCGAGGCACAAAGCTCGGGCGGCTGGAGTTTTGGTGAGAAGTTTGACAATGCGCCCACCTTTCAGTTTGATGGTGTTCAGCGTCCGTATGCTCCGGAAAAAAACCGGGTGCGTAAATTTTTCAGGCTGGCTAATTCTTGGACCAATACACTGGCTATGTCAGGCGGTAATGAAAAGGGAAGCTTCAGGTTTGCTTACTCTAATCAGGATGCGCAGGGCATAGTACCTAATAATGATTATCACAAAAAGATATTTAACCTGGGTTTAAACTACAGCTTTACACCTAAGCTAACTGCGCAAGTTTACATCAATTACGACCACGAACAAAATAATAATGCGCCGGTGGTGGGCATTCAGGGCGGTTCTATACCTACTTACATCTATCGCTTTTCCAATTCAATCAATTTAGATGTTTTGCGAGATGGTGCAGTGGATGCCAGCGGCAATGAAACGCCTACCTCGCGTTTCAACACATTAACCAACCCTTACTGGTTAATGGGCCGACAGTTTAACAAGCAAACCAAGGATCATTTATTGGGTACAGCGACAATCCGTTACCAGTTTTTTGATTGGCTTTACGCGCAGGGCCGTGTAAATATGGACTATCTGGTAACACCTTTTGAGCGTAATGATCCAACCGGTTCGCGGTTCTTATCGCCTGCACCTGCCGGGCAGTATGCCGGTTTGTATACCGTTAACAACACTACCAGCCGCCAGCTAAACATGGACTTTTTGGTAGGCGGTGCGCATAAATGGGGCGATTTTAGTTTAGATGCCAGCTTTGGCGGTAATACATTCCCGTCATATTATCAAAACTTTACCGAAACGGCCACCAACTTTTACGTACGTGATTTATATACCATTGGTAACGGCGTTACCACTACCTCATCGTATAATGTAGCCCGTTCTAAGATCAACTCTTTGTACGGCTCGGCAGAGTTGGGTTACAAATCTTACCTGTTTTTAAACTTAACCGGCAGAAACGATTGGTTTTCGGTGTTAAGCCCCGAAAGTAACCATTACTTTTACCCATCGGTAAGCGGTAGCTTTGTATTCTCAGAGTTTTTAAAATCAAAGCCAACCTGGCTTAATTTTGGTAAAATCAGGGCATCTTATGCCTATGTAGGCAGCGCAAATGGTATTGGAGCCTACAGCAATTCACTTACGTTCGGCATTCAGCAAAATTTATTCAATGGTTTACCTTTAGGATTAATCAACAATGCCGGTACGCCCAACCTCAACTTAAAACCTTACTCGGTACAAGAGAAAGAGGTAGGCTTGGAGTTGCATTTGCTCGATAACCGCGTTAACCTTGACGTGGCCGCCTATAACAAAAAAACCACTAACCAGATATTAAACATCGCTATCTCAAACGCCTCAGGTTATACCAGTACAACAGTAAATCTTGGAAGCCTGCAAAATCAGGGCTTAGAGTTTAACCTGGAGGTGGTACCTGTTAAGGAAAGAAACTTTGTATGGCGCTCATCTTTTAACACGGCGCTTAACCGTTCTAAGGTATTAGCATTGGCTAACGGTCAGCAACAATTACAGGTAGGTGCCGGCGAATTCTTTGGCGCCATAATACATCAGGTGGGGCTCCCGCTTAATCAAATTCAGGGGGCTACTTTTCGCCGCGATGCTAATGGCAACATTATTTTGTCGGGCGGTAAACCGCTGGCCAGCACGCTGCCGGTTTTATTTGGAAGCGCACTGCCCAAAGCAACCGGTGGCTGGATAAACAACTTTAACTATAAAAAACTAACCCTGATGGTGCATATTGATTACAAGGCAGGTGGCAAAATGTTATCGAGCTCCAACCTCAACTTTTTACGCCAGGGTTTGTCTAAAGCATCATTACCAGGCCGTGAAGGCGGCGTAATTTTTCCGGGTGTAAACCAGGACGGTACACCGAATACCACTGCTGTAAATGCTGAGGATTTTTACGCCAACTACCGTTCGCAAAACATTCTTGATCCTTTTATTTACAACAGTAGCTTTGTTAAGCTCAGAAACCTCTCATTAGGTTATGATTTTTCGAGCTTTATTAATAAAAAATATATCAAGGCACTGGTGCTGTCGGCCGTATGCCACAACGTGCTGATCATTAAAAAGTACGTAGATAACATTGATCCAGAAGCCATGTCTTACAGCGGTGACGCCCTGACCGGTTACGAGCAGGCCTCGTTGCCTACCGTGCGCACCTATGGATTTAACCTTAACGTGAAATTTTAACAGCCAGTTATGAAGAAGTTTACCATACTTTCGATAACCTCTATGTGTATCGCGCTTATGATGAGTTGCGATAAGGGGTTTCGCGAACTCAACATCAACCCCAACAATCCAACATCGCTCGACGCTTCGTTTCTGTTTACCAATGCGGAGTATTCTAACTATAACTCTTTGTTTGAGTTTGAACCTACCGTTGTACAACAGTTTGTGAATCCGTTTGGCGGTATAACCTCAGCATTCAACTTTAACGTGCTGAATCAAACATTTACTTCAGCCCGCTGGAACAATACTTATAACGGATCTGTAAAACTGATAGCACAGGTAATAAGCCAGACCAAAGATGAGCCTGCAAGGTCTAACTTATACAACGAAGCGCGGATATGGCGTGCTTACCAGTTTATGACTTTAGTGGATACCTATGGCGATGTGCCTTACAGCGAAGCCGGACAGGCTTACCTGACAGGAGTTACTACGCCTAAGTACGATAAACAGCAGGATATTTATAGCGATATTGTAAAAGAACTTACCCAAGCTTCAGCAGCACTCGATCCGTCTAAAGACATCGTTACGGCTGATCTTTTTTATGCCGGTAACGTTGCGCAATGGAAAAAGTTAGGTTACTCGCTATTGCTTCGTGCCGGTATGCGTTATTCTAAAGCTGACCCGGCCAAAGCGCAAACCATTGTGACTGCCGCAGTAGCAGGAGGGGTGATGCAGTCAAACAGCGACAACTGCGTAATTAAGTACTCGCAGCAATATCCCAATGTGGTAAGTACAGGCGTTTCCGTGTTGACCAATACCTATTACCTGGCCGAGCCTTTTGTTACACAGTTAAAATCGACCAAAGACCCGCGCCTCAAATATTTTTCTGCTAAATATGCCGATCCTGGAAAGGCGCCAAGTTTAGTTGGCGACACAACAACAGCAAATCAATTTGGTCTGCCCGTAGGTTACGATTCGGGCACTTTGCCTACAGCGCCTGGTTATCGGGGTTCAGTTGGTGCCGGATTTAATTACTCGCAGGTAAATTATGCAGTAATAGCTAAAGTAACCACACCGCAGTTTATAGTAACGTACGCCCAAACGCAGCTTTTACTGGCCGAGGCTGCCTACCGCGGGTGGATTAGTGGTACCCCGGCCTCAACTTATTACAATGCCGGTGTAAGAGCGGCCTTAGATCAGGTGGTAGCCTATGATGCCAGCGCAGTGATTCCGGCAAACACGCAAACTGTTTATTTAAATACGCCGGGCGTAGCTTATAACGATGCCAACGCGTTGCAACTCATCAACACGCAATATTGGATAAACTCGTTTATGAACGGACCTGAAGCGTGGGCCAATTTCAGGAGGTCGGGCTTCCCGGCGCTTGCGCCCAATCGCTATTCTGGCAGGCAAATTAAAGGAGACTTTGTGCGCAGGTTTAGTTATCCGCAATCAGAAGCGTCGGTTAATGCTGATAATTACCGCGCAGCAGTAGCCAGCATTGGCGGCAGCGATGATTTGGATACTCGCGTTTTTTGGGATAAATAAGCCCGGTTGAACAAAAGTGTAAGCTTATTGCATGTCAGTATCATCATTCCAAAACGCTGCTATGTAGCTTTGAGCAATCAGGCAATATTTAATAAATAATGCCTGCCTGTAAAATCGCCTTTATTTAAAGGCGATTTTACATTGATTTAAATTAAAAACTTAAAAACCTATGATTGGCATAACAATAAAAAAAGGGTTGTTGGTGGGTATCGCTGCTTCGTTAGGCTTTATGCTTAGCATCGGTTATGCACAAACCAATAGCCCTACAGCTAAGGCTACCTCGCGCGTAATTGAAGATGGAGGATCGGGAAAATATAAAGCAGTTATGCTGCAAGAGGCCTCGTTACCTACGCATACGGTTTTCCGGCCGGCAGATTTAAAATCATTTGGCGGCACTAATAAGCTGCCTATTATAGCCTGGGGTAATGGTGCTTGCGCCAACTCTCCGTGGGAGCACGTTAATTTTTTATCGGAGGTGGCTTCGCACGGCTTTTTGGTGGTGGCCATTGGCCCTATGCCGCAAGAGGGTGAGCATGGTGGTGGCAGGTCCACATCATCACAGATGAAAGACGCTATTGACTGGGCTATTGCGCAAAACAACGATAAGAGCAGCCCTTTGTATAAAAAGGTTGATGTTAGTAAAGTGGCAGTAAGCGGTATGTCTTGCGGTGGCTTACAAACCCTTGAAAACGCAACCGATCCACGGGTAACCACCACCGTGGTTTGCAACAGCGGTATATTTATCAATCCCGGTACAGGTATGCCTGGTATGCCTGCATTAACTAAGGACCAACTGGCTAAGCTGCATACACCTACCCTTTATTTGTTGGGTGGCGAAAAGGATATTGCTTATAAAAACGGGATGGATGATTACCGGAATATTAATCATGTCCCGGTTTTTGTGGCCAATATGGATGTGGGCCACGGCGGAACGTACGGCAAGCCGCACGGTGGCGAATTTGCCAGGGTAGCATCGGCCTGGTACGAGTGGCAGCTCAGGGGCGACAAACAAGCCGGGCAGTTATTTACCGGTAACCCACCGGGCCTGGCAAAAGATACGCAATGGACGGTGGAAAAAAAGAATATGAAATAAGACTGTGATAATAATTTTAATCCGTTAGCCGGAACGTTCGGCTCTGTATTTTTACCAATAACCTATTATAAACTTAAATACCTGATAAGATGTATAGTAAATTATTTTCTGTAACCCTGGCTGCTGCATTATGTGGCAGTTTAGGCCAGCTAAAGGCGCAAACCAATGTTGCCGACGACTTTAAACCTTCGATGCTTAACCAGCCAGGACAGGAGTATCCGCAGGTCAATTCTCAGGGTTATGCCCGTTTTCGCATCAAGGCACCCCAGGCTGATAGTGTTAAAGTGAGTTTGGGTTTGGGTGGTCGCGGTGGCACCAAACTGAGTAAAGGGAGCGACGGTTATTTTACCGGCACTACGGAAGGGCCAATGGATGAAGGTTTTCACTATTATCATTTAACCGTTGACGGCGGTACGTTTAATGATCCAGGAACACTAAACTACTATGGCTCTACCCGTTGGGAAAGCGGCATCGAGATACCAGCCCGTGATCAGGATTTTTACTCGCTTAAAAATGTTCCTCACGGCAACGTTCAGCAAATCTTATATCCGTCGGCCAGCACCGGTACATCGCGGCGTGCTTATGTATATACCCCGCCAGGTTACGAAAAAGAAAAATCTAAAAAGTACCCCGTACTTTATTTACAGCATGGCTGGGGCGAGGACGAAACGGCCTGGAGTAACCAGGGCCGTGCTAACCTGATTATGGATAATTTGATTGCCGAAGGTAAAACAAAACCATTCATCATTGTAATGACCTACGGTATGACCAACGAAGTTAAATTCGGCGGTCTGCGAAACTTCAAGGTAGATAACTTTCAGACCGTGTTAACTGATGAACTGATTCCTTATGTAGATGTAAATTTCCGTACCATGGCCGACAGGGCTCACCGTGCTATGGGAGGCTTATCTATGGGAGGAATGGAAACACATGCTATTACGCTGGCCAAACCCGATACGTTTGGGTACTATGCTTTGTTGAGTGGTGGCCTGTACACACCCGAAGAAACAGCCGGCAAAGCCAAACCTATGTTGATATTTATGAGCTGCGGTAGCCGCGAACGGCCGGACGGTGTTAAAACTGCTGCTGCTAACCTAAAAAGCGCAGGTTACAACGCCGTATCATATGTGTCTGAAAACACAGGACACGAGTTTCAAACCTGGCGCCGTAGCCTGCACGAACTTGCACCTATGCTATTTACGAAGTAATTATTCCACGTAATTAAGCCAATCTTTAAACCTATCATCCATGAAAGTTAACCATAATGCCGTTTTACTATTTGCTGCAGCCCTGTGCCTAAACGGAATATGCCATGCACAAACCAATACCGAAAGTTCCGCGTCGAATTTTAAGCCTGCTAGTACTAATCAGCAGGGGAAAATGTACCCGCAGGTAAATAGTGACCGAAAAGTGAAAGCAGGCGTCATGGCGCCGCAGGCCAGTAAAGTTCAGTTGGATTTAGGCGGTAAACGGTATGATTTGGTTAAAGATGACAAAGGTATGTGGACTGGCGAGTCGGAGCCGCAGGACGAAGGATTTCATTACTATCAAATACAGATTGACGGTGCTGCTGTACCTGATTCAAACAGTAAATATTTCTATGGTGCCGGCCGATGGGGCAGTGGCATTGAGATACCCGCGCACGATCAGGATTTTTATGGCTTAAAAAATGTACCACACGGGTTGGTAAGCGAAAATATTTATTTTTCGAAATTAACCCAGGCATGGCGGCGTTGTTTTGTTTACACGCCGCCATCTTATACGGCTAATGCCGGTACTCGCTACCCGGTACTTTACCTGCAGCACGGCAGTGGCGAAGATGAAACCGGCTGGATAGCACAAGGCCATGCAAACCTGATTCTGGATAATTTAATCAGCGATAAAAAAGCCGCCGAAATGATTATAGTGATGGATAACGGTTACGCCTTTAAGCCAAACGCCAGCACAGCCATTGTAAACAACCAACCACCGGCACCTGTTTTTGAAGAGGTGATGATACAGGAAATCATCCCCATGATTGATGCCAAGTTCAGGACGCGGGCCAATCGCGACAACCGGGCTATTGCAGGCCTGTCTATGGGGGCTAACCAAACCATGCGCATCATCATGAATCATCTCGACACCTTTTCGGCCATCGGCGGCTTTAGCGGTACGCCTAATTATCCCAATGGTGATAAGCTTGACCCTGCGGTATTTTTGGATGGAAAGTTTAAAAACGGAGCCGACGTTAACCGTAAGCTCAAAGTTTTGTGGTTGAGCCTGGGTACTAAAGAACCAAAACCGTTTCCGGCATCAGTAGGTGCATTTAAGCAGATGCTTGATAAGCAGAAGATAAAATATGTATATGCCGAGTCTGCCGAAACAGGGCACGAGTGGCAAAGCTGGCGCCGGGCTCTGCATGGTTATCTGCCGCTGTTGTTTAAAAACTAAACGCTTTTAAGAAGCCTTATTATGCATAGCTTGTTGTAATCCGTTTACGGCACAAATAAATGAAGAGTGTACAAAAGTTTGAGGGAAATTACCCAGCATCTTATAACTTCTAAGATCCATTTCTTCACTAAAATAGCCAAGATCATTGGCGCAGCCCTGCATGGCGTGCAGTATGGCTTCTGATTTAGACAGATTACCCGCCAAGGCATAATAATGTGCCATCCAGCAACTGGCTGCTAAAAATACACCTTCTTGGCTCGAGTCAAATTCTAATAAATGCCTGCGGTATAAATGCCCTTCGGCATACCGTTGCTCAATAGCTGCAATGGTTTTAACCATGGTAGGGTTGCTGGCCTCCACAAAGCCAAAAGGTACAAACAATGCGCAGGCAATATCCACATCTTCTGAGCCTGCGTAAACAGCATAAGCACCATCAGTGGTAAGGCAATTTTGTGCAATAAAATTACGAATAAGGCCAGCGTTGTACAGCCAGCGTTCTGCCCTTTCGGCATTGGGCTGGTAAGGCGCCATTACCTCCAACGCACGTGCAGCTAATGCTTTACTCGAGGTGTAATGTTGCACCTGTTCTTCTTCCCAAATACCGTTGTCTTTTCTTTCCCAGTTTTTACAGATATAATCGGCAAGGGTTTCTACAATGTCCCATTCTTCCTTATTGTTTAGTTTACTATAAATAGCACCGCAAGCTAACAATATGCTCGACTCCGCATCTAACTGAAACTGACTTGCGGCATTATTCCCAACCAATAACGGTTGGCTATTGCAGTATCCCTTGAGTGGAAGATCTTGTGCCTCGGTCCTGACGGATTGATTAATGCCGTAGAAACAGGATGCATGAGTTTGCTTGTTTTTTTGCATGGCACCAGCAATAAAAGATAGAAAGTTTTGCTCAACCTTGCCATCGGTTTTCAGGCCTACCAATGATGATGTTACCAGGGCGGCATCGCGCATCCAAACATACCGGTAGTCGTAGTTGCGCTTGCCGCCAATAACTTCGGGCAAACCTAGGGTAGGGGCGGCTATTATGCCGCCGGTAGGTTCGTATACTAATTGCTGTAAGGCCCGCAGCGAGTTGCAAACTTCTTTTTCAAACAAACCTTTATAGTCTATATGCTTTTCAATTTCTTGCCACGCCATTAAAGTAGTTTGTAGTGCATCATCCATCCCGCCTTCGTTAAACTGCTCACTGTCAATAAGTGCAGCCCAGCCTTTTTCGCCATCCGGAACTGTATATGAAATTATATCATTATCAACCTGCAAAGCGTGTGAGCAATGCAGCCATTGATTTGTGCCGATAAGTTCTATACAGTAGCCATCGCGTTGCAAAAGCTGAATAGCATTTAAGCCATAATTAGCCCGAACGCGAACTTTAGCTGTAATTACTGCTGGAGCGGTATCAGTTTTTCGGCAGATGCCATTTAATTGTGTACCAATCGGCATAAAGTCGGTTACCGTAAACGGTGTGCCGTTTACGTCAAAATGAGTATGCAGTACGCTGCTGCGCCCTGAAAATCCTCTACTTACGAAACGCTTACAATCAAACTGTAAGTCCCAAAAACCGCCTTGGTCTTCATCAATTAATGACGAAAATATAGCCGGGTGATCAAATGCTTCGGGGCAATACCATGATAAGGTAGCATCTTTATCGAGCAGGGCACAGGTTTGGCGATCGCTGATTACACCCAGCGACGAAATATCAGGTTGTTTCATAGCAGCAGAATAATATATATCCTAACAGGCATAACCTGTTAGGATGAGTATTGGCAATTACGGTAAGATGTGTTTATGGATGGCCGTTTCCGCCTGCCGCACCATACACCTGTCCGGTTGCGTAACTGGCATCAGAGTCTGCCAATTGTACATAGATCGAAGCCAGTTCTGCAGGTTGTCCGGGTCGACCTAACGGCGTTACCGAACCAAATTTTTCAATGGCATCCTGTGGTTGCCCACCGCTTACCTGTAACGGTGTCCATACCGGACCTGGAGCAACACCGTTTACTCTTATACCTTTAGAGCCTAACTGCTTAGCCAACGATTTTACGTAAGCCACGTTGGCGGCTTTGGTTTGCGCATAATCAAAAAGGTTTTCAGATGGGTCGTAAGCTTGTACAGAGCTGGTAGCAATAATCGCCGCCCCTTCTGGCAAGTGTGGCAACGCGGCTTTAGTAATCCAGAACGGTGCGTAAATGTTAGTTTTAATGGTGGCGTCAAAGCCCTCTTCGGTAATATCCAAAATGGAATCAACAGCTTGCTGACGACCGGCATTGCTTACCAAAATATCCAGACCGCCCAGCTTTTCTACCGCTTCTTTAACCAGCGTTTGGCAAAACGATGAGTTGGTAATGTCGCCTGGTATGGCGTAGCCTTTTTGCCCGGCAGCCTCAATCAAGGTAATTACCTCATCGGCATCGGCCTGCTCCTCTGGTAGGTAATTGATGGCCACATCGGCACCCTCACGTGCATAAGCGATTGCCACCGCACGGCCAATGCCCGAATCGCCGCCGGTAATCAGTGCCTTACGGCCCTGCAAACGACCTGACCCTTTGTAGCTTTGCTCACCATGATCGGGCAGAGGTTTCATCTTTGATACCAAGCCTGGTGCTTGCTGAGGCTGTCTTTCGAATGGTGGGGCGGGATACTTACCTGCCGGATTTTCCAGTTTTTTTTTCGTTGTCTCTGACATGTTTTTTCTAATAGATGTAATAATAAAAGCAAGTGCATGTACTTGTCAGGCTTCGCCTAATACTAAGCAAATACAATAGTTGGTGCAACATCTAAAGTTTAATATTTGTTCCCAGAAAAGTTTTATTGTTGCCTTTTATTACAGAGAATTTAAGGAGAATTATCGGGTAGGAGGTAGTTATTCTATATTGATTGCTATTGTAACACTCTAGTGTTTGAGGTCTGACTGAGCTTTGCAGTTCTAATTGTTAAAGAGGTGTTTGATTATAGAGTGGTCGCACCCCAATTAAGATATATTTAAATTTTTATAGCGGATTTTCCTGATTTTACACCTTCAGATAACTCATCTTCATGGATCATGTCTGTAATATTCCGGATGTTGTTATCTAACTCTAATGTAGCTGCTTTTAACATGGTTAAGCCTTCCTGGTCTACAATCCATTCATCGGCTTCAAAAACATTCATCAAACCTAAAATTGAGGCCACCGGGCGGCGGATGCTATGCGATTGAATAAAAGCAATTTCTTTGAGTAAGGCGTTATGACTGCGTATTTCAGATTCTTGCTGCACCCGTTCGGTAATGTCTACAGCATGATAAGAAACACCAATCACTTCTCCATCGGTATTGTAAGCCCCGGCAAACGTAAGCGACCACCAATAAGATTCGCCACTAACATAAGTGATAGGTATTTCTACCTGCACTATCTGGCCATCCATAGCTGTATGGCAGTTTTGGACGAAATGTTCCCGCCGGTTAGCCTGCACCCATTCTTCTACAGGCATACCCTGCCTTACCTCATGATGGTAATGCTTACGGGCAAACTCTACCGATGCTTTATTGTAATAAAGCATGCGTAAATCTTTATCTAGAAGTACATGGCAAGCCAGCGTGCTGTCAAAAAACGAGCGAAGTTTAGTTTCGGAGGTTTTAAATTGCTCAATGGTGTTTTGCAGGTGGTCGGCCATGGTGTTAAAGGTAGCGGCCAGTTGTCCTATCTCGTCAGCGCTTTTCATGACAACTCTTTCGTCCAACTTACCGCCGGCAAGCCGTTGCGCCACCGTTATGATAGAGCCCAGGCCTTTTCGGATATTTTTGCTGATGGAAAGGGCGATGATGATACCCGTGATTTCGACCGTTAAAGCAACAGCCATCAAGGTACGTAGAACCATTTGCTCTAACCAGCGCGAGCCTTCGCCTAAAGTAACCGAAAATCCGTCTTCAGCTGGTGCTATCTCGGCACTGATGTTTTTAATTTGCTTTATGTAGTCCTTCGTTTCATTATCGTTGAAGGCTCCGCTTTTAAAAGCCAGGTGCAACTGCCGACTTACAGGAATCAGTTTTTGCAAAGAGGTTTCTGCTTTTCGCCAATAGTTAATAGTTCGGCTTATGTAGGGGTTGTGACCAAAACGAAGCAGCAACTTAATCATGCCGTCAATATCATCCGGGTGGTTATGCCCTTGCAGCAGGCCGGCCTTAGCAGCTTCAATATCCGGCACGGGCTTTTCTAGTGCAATCCGCGCCTGCCTGTCTCCCATAGGTACACTGAGATTTCTTAAGAAACTTTTGTAGTATTCATCATCACCCGAATAAGCATACAATCGCAATTGCATACTGGCATCGCGTTGAGCCTTAGACCATAAAGCCTCTCCATTTACATAAGCCCTTATGGAAGATAGCGTGCTTAAAGCAAACCCGAGTACACAAATCTCTATCAAAATCAACACTGCCATGATGCCTATAGTAAAATACAGCTTCTTGGATATAGATGTATTTTTGAGTAAAGGGATTGGCATTAATATTCTTTGTTTATGTTAATAAAATCCGTTAATGCAAAAAATTTGTTTAACACTTTTAATGTCGCTATAGTACAAATACTTACTGCATTTAATCAATTCGTAATTTGCGCAACAATAAGGGAACAAAAATAAAATTTAAAAAAAATTGATAACGCGCTACTTAAAAAATGCATTCAATTGTGAAAAGGGGTAATACTTGTAAGTGCCGGTATTAAGGAGTGTCGGCTAATTTAGAGCATTTATGTTAGCTTACGAAGAGTAGATTTGTTTATTTGACAACGTGAAGTTTTGGTTGTGTAAGATTTTTATGACGGCAAAAAAAAGCTGAATTTAATTCAGTCTGTATAATCGTAGCATTCTTTTTTATCAACTCAAATGACCTGTAAGTGAAGTGGAAGTTATTGAGTTTATAAAAAAGATCTTATTAATTAAAGTCGTTTCAAAAATTAAGATAGCAGCCTCGCAGCAAGTATTTCTACTACAAATTTGTGCTTTAATTAATAAGATGAATTTTCCGTTGTGTAGTAAACAAATGTAGGCAAAGTAGTGTTTCTTTTTTGCGACGGCGAGGTAACCGTTTACTGGAAAACTTCCTGCACTATAGTTAATGCTGCCTATTTACTTAGAAAATGATTTAATAACGCTGCAGCCCGTTAACGCGGCTGATTTAAGTGCGTCATCAGCGTTGGCAGATGATGTACATGCTTTGCTATCAGATCCGCTTACTGTTAAATACTTACCCGAAAAAAGGCTGACAACTAAAAGTCACGCAGAAGGGTGGTTGTTTGGTTCCTTAATTAATTTGCATTGCGGCCGTACTATTACTCACCTTATTCGTTTAAAGCGCAGCAATAAATTAATAGGTGTATTAGATATCATCCCATCACAAGTAGCAGCCGAACATTACCGTTTAAACCATTACCCTGTGTTTGTTGAATTTTACCTGTCGCCAAAAGCCCAGGGAAGGTTAATGATGTCATCTATATTACCACAGGTTATTGCTGCTTTGCAGGCTAACGGTACCAAAGAGCTGGCCGCGGTTGTGAACCGTAAAAATATAGCTGCATCCAAGGTGCTTATCAAATCGGGTTTTGTACGGATGCAGCAGTTCGATATTGAAAAAGATTTATATGCTCTGTCGGCATAAATGTATTCGGTGTTAACAGCTGTGTAATGAATAGGAAACCAAACATATTAGTATATCAAAAATAAGTATATTTAAACTAGTAATTGAGTAAACGCTCAGCAGCACTAGTTAACTCGTCAATATCAAAGGGTTTGGGCAGGTAGCTGGTGGCTCCTGCAGCTTCTGCAATCTCTCTGCCATCGCGACTGGCCGATATAATAATAATCGGCATATTTCTAATTGAACTTTCGGTCGCTCTCACTCGTTTAACAATCAGGTCTCCGGTTAAAATAGGCATCCAGATATCAATGATAAGTAAGTCGGGCCTTTCTGCCTGCAGGCGGTCAAAGAGTTTAACGCTGTCCGTTTCAGTTGATATTTTTGCACCGGTGAAACCCAGTATCAGTTCAAGCATTTCAACGATGCTAACATCATCGTCGCATACCATAATTTTCTTCCCCTCCATTAATAATCCCCTTCGCTTTTTAACGGCAGGGTAAAGCTAAATGTTGAGCCCTTTCCTTCTTCGGTATCTACCCATAAGTCGCCACCATGGTGCTTAACAATCTGCTCGCAAACATACAGACCTATGCCCATACCCGGAAAATGCTTCTGGATGTTGCTGGCGCGGTAAAAACGCTCAAAAATCTTTTTCTTATCATTCAGGCTTATCCCCAGTCCGTGATCGGTAACTGATACCTTTATAAACGTACTAACTTGCGATAAAAATATCTCTACCGACTCAGCATCCGGAGAATATTTTATAGCATTAGAAATAAGGTTGCTGACCACCTGCCGCAACTGTAATTCGTCGCCGTTATAAGGCTGTTTTATATTACCTGATATAATGATTTTATGGCTTAAAGTAGCTGTTTGGAGATTTTCGGCTACATCTTTAACCATGGCATTTAAATTAAATAATTCACGGTGTATGTCAGCCCGGCCGGCCTGCAACCTTGATACGTCCAGCAACTCTGAAATAAGCTTGTTTAAACGCAGTAATTCGCTACCTGCTTTGGTAACCACACTTTTAAATTGCGGTGTAGATTCGGGGTGCATCATACGCTCCATTACCTGCACGTAGGCTTTTACAGTAGTAAGCGGTGTTTTTAATTCATGGCTTGCTACTGATAAAAAATCATCTTTACGCTGTTCGATAGCTCGCCGCTCAGTAATATCTTCAATAGCCAGTAAAATACGGTCTTTGTATTGGCCTTCCAACTCTACCCTAAAAGCGTTAACCAGCATCAGCTTTTTACCAATATGCGGAAAATTATGCTCTACCTCAAAATCCAGAACAGGGTTATTGGTAGGTAAAATGTCTTCCAGCATTTCTTTTAAACGCGGGATATTCCATTGCCCGTTACCCAACTTGTACAATTCCTGATCGATGGTTTCAACCCGGCTCACTTTAAATGTGCGTAAAAAATGCTCATTTACCGTTTGCACTTTAAGGTCCGGTTCTATAACAATTAAGCTTTCGCGCACGGTTTGCACAATACTATCTAAGTATTCTTGAGACAACTTTAGCTCTTTGGTGCGTTCGTTTACCTTGCGCTCAATCATGTCGCGCTCGTGGCGCAATTCTTCTTCCGCTTTTTTACGGCGGCTTACATTATGCTGTACACCAATGAAGTGGGTAACTTCACCACTTGCATTTTTTATAGGTGACACAAAAAGCTCGTTCCAAAACAACTCACCCGACTTCGTATAATTGCGGATCTCAATGTTTACGTGTTCACCTTTAGCAATAGCTTCCTTAAGTTGAAAACGTTCTGGTTGTTCGCGGTCGTCGCCCTGCAAAAAGCGGCAGTTATGGCCAATTATTTCTTCAAAACGGTATCCGGTAATGTCCTGAAAAGACTTATTACAGTAGATGATAGGGTTATCTGGGAGGGCATTGTCAGTAACAATAATACCTGATACACTCGAGTCTAGCGCCGCTTTCAGTAGAACAAGCGTGTTATTACTGGTACCACCGTCGGGCAGTCCGTTAAAGTTATTGGGTATGTTCATAAGTAGCTGAAAAAACACCGTACACACTGATGGTACAAAAGCATACCAACAAGCGCTTGGAAATGACAAATTATACTTTATTTGTTTTCCGATGACAGTTTTATTTTCAAATTCTATGTTGAATTGATGACTAAACCGATTATGTGATTCTGAGTGTATTTATTGCTTGAACCCACTCATTATGGCCGCAACGGTCACATTTGGCTGGGCCGTTTAGATGTTGAATTTTTCCGCAATAGGTGCAGGCATAGTTGCTTTTTTTTGTTACCAGATCAGATTTTTCCTTATACGGTTTCGGCAAAACCGGCAAGCCAGGTTTTACTTGGTCATCTTCATAATAAAAAAAGCTTACCTGACCGTTAGTTTCGAGTAGTGCAGTTTTTACCTGCCCTAAATGTTCAATACTTTGAGCCCTCATTTCGGCAAAAAACTCATCCTTGGCAAAAGTATTGTCACTTTCTTCGTTCAGGGTAAATTCGCCATCCTCAATTATATACATAGGTTCGCCTTCCAGTAAACTTTCAATTTTTTCGTTTCTGGCAGCAAAGTAAGTTATGGCCCTATAAACAATTAATATTACTACAAACACTAATAGAGATGGAAGGATGGCGGTGTCTTTGTTAAACATAGGATCGCCAGCGGCCGAACCTAGGGCAATGATTATAGCTACCTCAAACAAACTAAGTTGCCTGACCCCTTTTTTACCCGACAGGCGCAAAAAAACGAGTACAAATATGAACATGATGAGTGTTCGGAGAACAATTTCGATGAAATAACCCCAATCGAGATCGTTCATCAGTATAGTATGCCAGTCAAAATTCATGGAGTGTGTTTGTCGCGGAAAAGACTGTTATATAACCCGCTGAGCATCATTAGGTTTGCATCCTATGCACATTGAATTACGATCCTTGGCAATAGTTTAAAAATTTTCATAGTTGTTCAAAACATTGATAGACACTTGTGGTTGATAAGCAATGCACCGCCAATTCGCTAAATCACAGAAGGTTATGCTCAGCTTTCAAGAGACTTCTACCTTTTATTATTTTGAATTAACAAAGGGTAAAGCTATCATTTTTAAATACTTGAGAAAATTATATATAAATAGTCTTGTTTGCATTAAAGCGCCGCATTTCACAGTAAGTTTCATAGTATGCGGGTCCATAGGTGAGCCAGTTTAGTAAATATTTCGCTATTTATAAACGTCTGAGATCTTGAACATAATTGTACCATTTAACATAATTATCTATTAAAAGCGACAGTATTTTGCACATTTATGAAGCCTTATTTTTTTTTAGCCTTATCACTATTTGTTAAGTTAACCACGTTTGCTCAATGCGAACAGCTACGACCCGGACAGCATGCCTTCACGTTACAATGGATTGATTTGGATAAGCACGGTCCTGGCTCGGTAACTATACAGGCGCTCGGCAACAATAAATACAGTATAGAAGGCGAGCAGCGTGATAAAGAGAAAAAAGACTACGTTACTATTAAAGGTACTATCATGGCCGATAAAGAAACACTTTACTTTGACGGTAAGATAGTTTCGAAAGTGGGGTTTGTTAACAACGGCAAGCCTTGCGAAGTAACTGGCCCTGCCGTGTTTAAAGCCATTGGCAAGCGACGCTACTGGCGCTTGCAACGCATGTCTAACTGTGACGGAATATCATCTGACTATATTGATATCTATTTTTAGAAAATACTTGGCTTTTTTATTTTAGAGAAACTATAATTAACAAGGGATAGGATAACGGGCAATGGAACATAAACCATTGAGATTAAACAAGTGAATTAGTTTATAGCCTTTTGTTTACGTTAGTTTGTATCGCTGGGGCGGGGGGGGGTATGAGTAAATAGCCTGTTACTTAAAAGTCTAAAATTGGTGATCATGTATCTTAAAATATTAATGATAATAACTCAAATTACCTGATTGCTTTTGAAATAGCCTTGGCCCAAAACTGACCCAAGGCGGCATCTCCTTTTTGATTGGGATGGAGATAAAACGTTCCGCTGGGGCCGTTTTCTGCTCTAAAATCAGTCGGGTAGTTTTTCTCAAAATAATCATAAGCTTTGTTGTCGCCTTTGTAAATACGTCGAACGCCGGCTTTATGAAGAATTTTTACCAGTTTGTCAACTTCCATCCAGTAAAGGCGTATACGCTGTTGTCCTTCTTGCAGGTATGTTGCCCCCCGGTTATGCGTATTGCTGCTGTACCAAATGGGGTAGTGGTAAACAATTTTGCATTGCGGGTAACGTGTAAGCAAGGTATCGGTTATGGTTTTTAAATTTGAATAGTATGCTTCGGGTGACACCGGCGAACCATTAGGCCCCTTGATGGCACTGTCATTGGTGCCCAGCATAATGGATATTACTAAGTCCGAAGTTTGGTCGAGCGCTAAACTATCACCAAGGCTACGTACTTTATTGAAACCCTTATGCGTATCAGGCAAAAAATCAACTGTAGTGTAGCCACTTACACCGGCATTATAAACGTTGACGCCAGTCCACTTATTTTGCTGACGCAGGTAGTTGCCCGTGTAAATTGGGGGCGACAGGTCTTTGCTTGTAGTGCCATGTGTAATGCTGTCGCCGATGAAAATTATGTTCAGCTTTTTAGCAGGTTGTTTAAACGCCAATATTGTAGCCATTAACGACAATAGAGCTATACAAATGATGAATTTGGTATTCTTGAAAAAATAATACTGCAAGCGGAAAAGATTTGGCTTCATAATAAGTGGGACAAAACCGTGAAGTTAAGGACGGTAAAGTATCACTATTTTAAATGATTATCAACTAAGTAACAAAACGGATGAAGGTGCGCTGTGCTAAACTTATCTGCCGAAAGCTGATTGCTTGTGCCTTTGGCGCAGATTTTGTACCTTTGGCATTACGTTTCTGCACGGCTGTGGCTGGCAGATACCCAATAAGATGGGGTCGACCGGAATTGACAGGATGGAGATAAGTAAGTAAGCACGCAGCGCGTTGGGTGAATTAGCGCTTTAATCTGAACGCTCAAAACTACAAATGGCGAAAATAACTACGCCTTAGCTGCCTAATTTAGAATTAGCATAGCTTTTGTCCCGCCGGTTTTCCGTTTCATCGGATCGGCATCAGGGGCATCGACAGATGAAACTGGCCTGCTTAGGGTGTGATAAGCGGGTGAGATAAAGCACCTACGGAAGATGGTACAGGTGAGCTACTGACCTTCCTCTTCCAGACAATTTAACAGAGCTAAGCATGTAGAAAGCTTACCTTATACCATGTTTGGACGAGGGTTCGAATCCCTCCGGCTCCACTAAGTAGGTATCAAAAACCACTAAAACCCTTCAAACGCTATGTTTGAGGGGTTTTTTGTTTCATTTTGGGTTGATTTGCTCACCGTTGAATGGTCATTTTGGTGACTTTTCTGGTGAGCAGGTCACTTTACACTAAGCTGCTCACCAGAAAGCTAAAAACTAATTGATTATCAACATGTTCAGCGATTGAACATCTTGTTTAAACTATGCTGCGAAGTTATTTTTGTTTAACTTTTAACAGCTTTTTTATGACGAAAAATGTCGCTATTCTCTTTTATCTGAAAAAGAGAGCAAATGCCAAAGAGCAGAAAGTTCCGGTTTACATGAGGATAACTGTGGACGGAAAACGGGTAGAAATTGCAACCGGTGCAAGAATCGAGCCCAAGCTATGGGATCCAACTGAAGGACGAGCGAAAGGAAGAACGTCCGACATTGAAGAAATTAACTCAAATCTCAGCAGACTCGAGATGAAGATTAACGACACGGCTCGTTATCTTAAGGACTACGACGAGGAGATTACGGCTGAGAAAATCAAAAACCGATATCAAGGTAAAGTTGAAAAACCAATGATGTTAGTGGAGGTTTTTCAAGAGCATAACCGAAAAGTGATGGCCTTGGTTAACCGAGAGTTTGCCCCCGCAACTGCAACTCGGTATGAAACTACCTTAAAACATACCATTGACTTTATGCAATGGAAGTACAATAAGAAAGATATCCGGGTTAAACAGATAGATCACCATTTTATTACCGAATTTGAGTTTTACCTCCGGTCTGTAAGGAAGTGCAATAATAACTCGGCGTTTAAGTATATTAAGAACTTCGGAAAGATTGTGCGTATCTGCCTTGCCAACGGGTGGATAACAATCAACCCATTCTTAAATTACAAGATCCGGATCAAAAAAGTTGACCGACCTTTTCTTTCCAAAGAAGAGCTTGACTTGATGGCCTCTAAAAAATTTGTGGGTACCAGGCTGGATCAGGTGAGAGACATTTTTTTGTTCAGTTGCTATACCGGCTTGGCATATGTGGACGTACAAAAGTTAAAACGCTCTGAAATTGTTCGCGGCTTTGATGGAGAGCAATGGATCTTTACAAGCCGTCAAAAAACTGACACCCCGTCGCGCATTCCTTTATTACCTTACGCACTATCCGTCATCGAGAAATATCGGGATCATCCCCAATGCGAAATTGAGGACCGGCTTTTGCCGATACTGAGCAATCAGAAAATGAATGCCTACTTAAAGGAAATAGCGGACCTGTGCGGTATAGACAAAGACCTGACTTTCCATATAGCACGGCACACATTTGCTACCACCGTCACCCTATTAAACGGTGTGCCTATTGAAAGCGTATCTAAAATGCTTGGACATACCAACATTAAAACCACTCAGCACTACGCACGGATTTTAGATCTCAAAGTTGGTGAAGATATGGGAGCACTACGAAAGAAGCTGCAAACCAGCTAGCTCGATAAAACAACACGACATTTGATGTTTCATTTTGTAACATCAAGTTACTTTCAGCTTGGCAGCACAGATAAATATCAAAAATGCTGGAGCTAAAAATTAAAATCATTTTAAAACATTAAAAATGGAAGAACTTAGCACGCGCGATCAGGAGATTGCTGAAAAAATATTTCTTATCAGAGGAATTAAAGTGATGTTGGACAAAGATTTGGCCCAAATGTATGGAACTATGCCAAAACGTTTAAGACAACAGGTTAAACGAAATCTTGATCGTTTTCCACAGCATTTCATGTTTCAACTTTCTGATAAAGAAGTAGACTCTATGGTATCGCAAAATGCGATACCTTCACGCCAGTCATTAGGCGGATCTTTGCCTTACGCTTTTAGTGAACACGGCATTCTAATGCTTGCAAACGTCATTAAGAGTCAGCAGGCAATAGCGATGAGTATTAAAATAATTGAGGTGTTTGTCAAATTCCGAGAAATGCTTATCTCTCAAAAAGATTTGCTGCTTAAATTCGAACAACTCGAAAAATTAGTCGTTCAACACGATGAAGATATTACGGCAATATTTCAGGCCTTGAAACAATTGATACAGCAAAAGAATGAGCCTCGAGAGCCGATAGGCTTTAAATTCAAAAAATAAGGTATCACAAAATTTGATACCCAAGGGGTCACAATTTGTGACCCCTTTACATTTATGACCAAGTTAGCGTTACCTATTCTGAAAGCAATACTTCAACTAATCAAGCACATCCTTCTTATTTTATTTTCCAACTAAATATTTAATCATTTATCGCCGACTACCGAAAGGCTAAACAGGACGGCGACGTGGGAAGCAACAGATGATGACGCTAGTAAATAATTTTAGCTGATCATAACTTTGTTGCAGTTTAGCTTACAACTGTAAAATTCAGATAAACTTAAATCATGTAGGTAGGTCTTATTCTTAGAGCCGGTTTTTCTCACAACGCCGGCTTACAGTTAGTTGCGTCCATTGAGGAGCTTTATTTTTAAATACTCAACAACGTTTTTATTTCCTGGCTTGCATACTGCCGGACAAGATCACGGGTAAGCTTTGAATACGGAGACCGCTTATGTGCCTCTATCTCATAATCGACACCAAATACATCCCAATAGTTTACATCTGTTACACCTGGCACAAGTTTTAGCGCACTGTCGACTGCAGCTTTGGAACGTTGATCCATAGTACGCATCACCCAATGCGCCTTACCGCGATAGGTCTGGTAGGTGGGTGCCAGCGCAAATAAGCTGATATTCCCCTCATATCTCTTGTCAATGGTCGGATTGTCGAAGACAATCTTGAATGGCTTTATTTTCTTTCCCGTCAAGTCGTCCAGGTTGCGAAAATTGCTTAGCGTAAGCATACAGTCGTCACCGAAACCTAGTAAATAGGGATGCGTATGCGTCACCGTACTGGTCGGCTTATTTGACTTGATGGTATTGCAAGCCGTACAAGCGGGTATCAGGTTATAAAAAGACAAGCTTAATCCGGGATATAGGTCTGATGCAAAGAAATGGTCAATCGGTGGCCGTGAGATCTTCTTTTCCAAGTACACCGGTGCGATCTGGTGAATATTGCAGTACAGACATGTCGGTTGCTTCAATGAACGAACAAGCGTATAAGCATTATACCTGACCCTTTCCTTTCGAAAAAATTCTGTCTCGTTAAAAGCCTTTTCCAGCGCGGTCCAAACCTTCACGGGTAGATGAAGTTTTTCAAGATCGCTCACTATTTTTTCATGAAGCGGCACAAGGTCGTTCGGCTTAGCAGCTAAGATCTCTAGTATTTCACCATCGGTCTTGAAATGGTCCTTTAGACATAGGTTTTCCGGCTGATCCAATCTGGTCCTGATCAATGGAAGTAGCTTGTCACAATGCCGTTTCAAATAAACCTTCATCAGATGAGGTGGAGCGATCAGTTTAATCATTTCGCTTACCTGTTAAAGATTTATAAAGTAGATTTCTTACAAGAGGGTCATCAATACGGTCGATCGCCTCTTCAATTCTTTTGCCTTGGTCATTGGCTCCGACCAGATCATCCCGGTTATTTATCATCTGAATAACGCGTTCCACATATGCCCGGGCAAGTTCTCCGACTAAAGCCGATTCGATGAAAAAGTCATCTGCCAACAGCGCGCTTACGTTTTGAACGAACGTACCAATTGATGGCATTTTTACCCGTCTGTCATTTTCTAATTTAAAGAGATGCACATGCTCTCTGGGGAAGTCCGACAAGACAAGCGGAGAATGGGTTGTTAAGATCAATTGCATTCGGTGCCCGCCACTTAACTCATTGAAGAAATCACACAAGTACCGGACATATTTGATTTGCCAACTGGGATGGAAACCCATCTCACCCTCATCTATCAGAATGACCAATGAGCGTTCATCCGTTTTGACTTTGCCGATTACATCATAGAACCGCGAAAACAGATCAAGAAACATCTTCTCCCCACTACTGAAATTCTGCCACTCAAAATTTACCAATTTATAAAGGGGCTCCGTTAAAAGGCGAGCATTTGTCGAATTCTGCACACGATCGATCAGTGTTGTTAAACGACCAACAAAGGGTGCATCCGTGGAGACGCCAAGAAACAACGCATTGTTAGTGTCCCTAAAATGGATCCTCGTGCCTTTATCAAAGATCATTTCGTCTACGAGATCGATCAATTCCCGAAATAGACTTTCTACGAACACATCCTCTTGCTCAAAGAATTCCACTAAAAGATCGCGCAGCAGAGCAGGCTCATTACCGTTATATGCCAATAGCTTTGTTTCTAGCTCTTTTGGAAAGCGGTGGTTTAGGATGTTTTGAGATTTGTTCGCATTTATCGCTAAAAAATAGGCGGTCAACAGATTTCGCAGGAACATCAATTGCGCCATCAATTCACGAGGCATTTTATTTTCGGGATATTCACGAAAATGTGTGGCGCAAAAAGCTTGTAGTTGATCAAACAAGCTGTTATCGCCAACCGAAATGTCATTTTTATCCGGAGATAGACGTTTAAAGGCGATATATACATGCTGAGGCAATTTGAACGGTAGTTGGAACCTATCCCGGGCAGCGTTCACAAAAGTCAACTGCCGACGGCTGTTCTTTAATTTGTGGTAGACCAGTGAGGTCTGGATCTCCATGATCTGGTCATTATTTTCCAGATCATCCATGATAACCGCAGTTTGTGAAATATCAAAAACTGTTGGATCGTCCTTGTCTGTTGGGAGTTCTAGGAGATTGAAGTCAAGGAATGGAGAATAATAAATGATGCGGCGCGCCAGGTTTGGAGGATTGTATTGATAATATATTTTATAATCTCGCATCTCCTCGCTGAGAATGGGCTCAATCGGTTCATCGTTGTCCATGTATGAAAAGATGTTGATTTCCTTCTCAGCTGTTTGGTAAACCAGCAAAGCATAGAATGAAAGTTCATCATCCTCATCTTCCGACTCGGCTAATAGATAGGCTAAACGTCGCAATAAGGTGGACTTGCCTACACCGTTACTACCTGCGATCACATTGATGTCATCTACAAAATCTCCCAGCAGAGATTGATAAAGGTCATCTTTGACCGCCATCGCAATTTTTTCGCCATCAAAACGCATTTCGAACTTATGACTTAGGTTTAGGTCGAACGGCTCATAGCCATCTAATCCTTCTATATAAATATATAGCAGTCGGTTCATGTATGGACGTGACTTCGGTTTAATTTTCATAATAATTCCCGCTAAAGATAAATAATCAACAGGTATTAAATCGCTTTATTGAGCCCGGCACTTTTCTGATATCTTCCGGGTTGAACCGGAAGATATCTATTAAAATACTATTTCTCAGAAAGAGGAAAAAAAAGGACTTGGAGTTCGTAACGGCCTGACCGTGCCAACGCATACTGTTCTGCGCTACGTTGCGTCCACCCTACGGGACTTATAGTTCTTCAGTTCTTCCCCTCGGTGCCCTAGGTCTTTTTGTTGGCAAATAGCACTGCTAAGGTCAAAGTACAACGGTGAGGCTTAGGGCGTTTAATTTAATATGGGCATGGGAAAGGTATCCAAAGATCATAACCATTAAATTCTGAATAGTGAAAAGCGCAACGAGTTTGCAAAAAGCAATAGTCAGTTTCAAAAGCTAGATAACATTGCCGCTTTTTTATTGGAGCATGCTTAATCATCGATGTGAATGAATATTGGCAGTAAGCAGGGCGGCTTGAGAAACTAAGTCGTCCGCCGCTATTATTTGCCGGTGCTTAATGGAGCGGATTTTTCCTTTAAAAATTCTTGATACACTTGCTCGATCTTATCCAATAGCAAGCCCACCTTTTCCTTCAACAGCTTTACAGATTCTTCATCCGCTTTAAACTCACTCTTATATCTTGCTTCGGCATAACCAGATTGCAATAGTGTAAATATCCTTACTCCTTTCGGCGTATTAAGTTTAAGCACATCTTTAATTTCATTAGTAAACAGTAAGGTCATTTTGATTTTTCTTGCAAGGCTATGCCCATTCGTACGGTAGCCAAGAACCGCCGTTATAATGCCAATAAGACTGCTCTCGGCTGCCTGATGTAAACAAAAGAGGGCTAGATTGTAATTTGCATCCTCGATGTATCTTATGGCGCCTTTAATAAAGTTTTTACCCTGTATGCCCCATCTGTTCCAATCACGCTGTGCTCGTTCTAACCATACGCTGTTGTCTATCGCATGTACGCCTGTTAGTTCCACATCGGGTGCTCTGTAAATATTAACGCTTTTGTAAAGAGTATTATGCCAGAAACGTCTGTCCTTCATTAATGCCCCTTTGGCGCTGGATAGCTTGTGAACGATGGCAAAAACCGATGCTAAGTATCGGCAATTATCTTCTATTTTATTGGCAATCTCGTGTTCTGGTGTTTTCTCATTGTCATCAATTAATACCAGCAGATAATAAGTAAAGGGATCTGAATGTGTACCGACCAGGTATATCATGAATACTGAAGGCACACGCTCAACAATTAAGTTTTTTACTGCTTCAATACCAAGCTTTTCAGCTTTGGTCAATTGAGGGTTCAGGTCTTTTAAGGGTGATAGCTCACCTGCAATGGCTGTCGGTGCTGGCTCTTTCTCAACTTTGCTGTTACACCATGATTTGTGTGTGATCGTATCATCCGTTTCACGCTGATGAATAAGCCAGGCTGCCGAATAAAGCTTACGGATATTATCATACACCTCGATGATCTCACCTGCCATTAGGGTTTCGTCAGCAGCACTGTTACATAATGAGGCGTGCAGCCATTCTTTCAAATAATCACGATACTCCTGTGGGCTGAGCTTCTTAAAGCACTTTTTTATTGCTTTGTAGGGGTTGGCAAGCTCCTTTGCAGTAAGGTTATTCGGGAAATAGATCCATTCCTTCTTTTCCTCATCTATCTGCTTTTCGGTAACATCCTCCAGTTTTCGCCACCTGTCACTATTTTTAAGCAATAACAAGTGCATGGCTTCAATCAACTGCACGGTTTGATCATAGATGAATAACACATGGCCGGGGCCGTGCCGGTCTTTGTAGAACTTGTCATTTAATACATAATACCGCCATTCCTTTAAATCCTGACGATGGTCGTTCGGCCAGCCGGAACTGAAGAAATCGGTGATGACTTTTAAGGGATTTACGATCTCGCTGAATCGCAAATGTTTGGGATACTGCTCCCATGGTGCAATGGTGCCTAGATATATACTCATGGTCTTTTTGCCGCATTGTTGCTAACAAGACAAATGACCGCATGCGCACATTTCTAACCTATTCTGTAGCTTTCTAACGAAGTGTGGCAGCAGGATAATTTATGCTTGTGCAGGCTCTATGAAACAGCTTACTTGAAACTTTAAATTTTCATACATTTGCCTAACCAACCGTTTTTGTCATGAGTACAGCTACCGATACACCAAAAAATATTCACCAGGGCCGCAATGTGAAACGTTTTCGCGAGATGCTGGGATTGAAACAGGAAGCGCTTGCTTTAGCGATGGGCGATGACTGGAGCCAAAAACGAGTTTCGTTGTTAGAAGCAAAAGAAATTATCGAGGAAGATATTCTCGCTCAGGTAGCCGCTATACTTAAAGTACCTGTTGAAGCTATCAAAAATTTTGACGAGGAGACAGCTATTCATAACATACAAAACAACTATGATAATGCAGTTATCCACGGTGGTCCTACTGTTAATTATAACTGCACATTCAACCCTATAGATAAACTCATCGAATTATTTGAAGAAAATAAAAGGCTGTATGAGCAATTGTTAGCCAGCGAACGCGAAAAGGTTGAACTTTTAAAAAGCAAAAGTTAGTTTTTATATCCGTGTAATTTGGATTGAGAAATCAAATCAGTTGCCTTTCAGTTCGTTAATGGCCAATGTCAGTTCATTTTCCAGTGTATCGCTGTAACCGTGAAATGCCCTTACAACAAGTCCGTTTTTATCAATCAAATAAAAATTAGGCGTACCGACGGTTTTAAAGCTTTTTTTGAGCTTAATGTTTCCTTTATAAATTGGAACGTTAATGTTGTTGGCATCTACGTAATCCCTGATCTGCTTTGTCGTTTCGTCGGAATAAATACTAAGAATTGTAACTTCAGATGCTTTGTGCTTTTCAGCCAGTCTGTTTAACATGGGTATAGCAAGAGGATTAGCGCCGCAAGTTGTGGAGCCGAATTCTATCAGTAATGTTTTGTTTTTGAATTCTTCAGGTGAAACCTTTTTACCGGTCAGATTGGCTACCTGGATCAAAGGAGCGACGCTTCCATTTTCAAGCATTTGCTTATTCTCCACGTCAAAACCAACCTTATCAAATTTAAATGTAGTAGCGTTAGGGACTTGGCCGATTTTGAAATTTGCGAAACGCCGTTCATTGAAGACATTGACCCTGCCAAGGCTGTAACCACCCTTGCTGGCACTACCTGCACCCAGCTCTTTGGTATAAACAGGCAACAGTGTTTTTTCATCAAGGTAGAAGTAAAGATGAGTAAAATCGTGGTTGTTGTTCACAACTGTATCGTACCTTTTAACGAAGAAACTATAGCAAATTCTACGATCAATGACAGTATCAGGTCGTTGCTGAACCAAGGATGGTATTCTGTCAATCACATACTTAAGTTCTTCCAGATAATCGGTTAGGGAGCCTATGACTGTTTTGGGATGTACTTGGAACGAGTAAACACTATCTCTAAAATCGAGAGTGTAAAGTGTGTCGTGAATGAATACATCGCGAAAAACTGGATGGCCAAAACGATCAGAATTGGTCGTGTTTTGAGCTACGATCTTTCGCTGAGCACTTCTGGTTAAGGTTTCACTGATTCGGGTAACAGAGGTATCGTTATCACTAAATATGTTTTTCTTTACAGTAGTAGCAGTATAGCTGATGAAGCGAGGCTTTTCTCCAACTTCGACAGCTCGTTTCAAAGTTGATGCAGGATTTTGCTGAGCCTTCGCAAATGGGTAGAATATGAATAGCCCGATAATCATTAACATAAAGCTTCTCATACCGCAATTTATGGAAATTTGTATTCTCAATTAAAGGATAGCGAAAATGTTACCTAAGAAATTAGTTCATCTCTATTTGTTAATGAATTCCCTTAGGATAGGATACAAACATTGGTGGTCATTGCATCGCTTAAACAGCCGGAGCTAAAAGCAGGGAAACTGTCAAGGGCAACGGCGATTAGCCGTTGTTTATACACCCTTGACTGTTTTCCTGCGTAGCTATCTTTGTGATGGCGGTGCTGTGACTTTTTTTCCTTATACGTGCGCAGGGCTGGCAGGCGTGTATGAGGTACGAATACTTGCCTGCGTGGGTGGGCAAGGCTAATTGCGGAATGAAACCGGCGCAAAGCGCGTGGTGCAATGCAGCAACCTGCCGCAGCCACATCGGGACAATCATACTCCTCTACTTACCTGATTTAACCTTCTCCAACCTCTGTTTAGCCGCTTTTTGCTGCTGCTCCACCTGCTTTGCCTCGGCTTCTGCTGCGATAATAGCCTGCTGTTTCACCATAGCCTTTTCTGCATGATGTATAAAGGCGTTTGGATCTTCAGCCAACTTTCCATCAATAGTTTTCGATACTTCGGGATACAATGCCCTAACTAACCAAAAGTTATAAGCTTCACTGTTTAGCCGGTTATTCTGATGATTAAAGTAAAGCGCTGTTCCTACAGAACCGGCACTAAAAACGAAGGCAATCACGACACAGATAATCAAGCTCTTTGACCAAGCACCGAAATGGTGCGTATTCCTGACGGTAATCACCTTAGGCATATTGGCAACTACCTTTGTCAACTCATCTATGTTGGCCTGTATCTTACTTTCGTCGTAACGCTTGTTAGCAGTCTCAACACGAGCAGCAATGCTTTCCAACACATTACGATACTGCTCCATGAACGCTTTCAGAAAGTCCGCCATACCGATTTCAAGTACGTCAATCCGCCCTATTAAGCCTTGAAACAGCTCCTCCATCATTGTTACTTTTTCTTCTATTTCTTCCTTTTGCATGTCAATCAATTTTAAGTTAATTGTCTATACCCTTCGTTTACAGCCGTGGTCCTTGTGCCTGCTGCTGCCCCTTACGTTTCCTTCGCCTTCTGCGTGCTTCCTCTGCTTCGCCTGTAGGATCAGGCCCAGCTGGTATAAACTCAGGTGTCAATAGGATATCTAAAAGGCTTTTACCACCACCATAATAGTGCTGATGTTCATGTTGTCCTTCGTGCCGTATAGCGTCTCTTAACTGACTGGCCAGTGATGGTTCGTCACTCTGTTTTGTCGCCTGGTACATCTGTACTTTCCTATTCTGGTTTAAAGCAGCATTGATCCTGGCATAACTCAGGCTGCGGTCAATAGCCGAGCCTTTCATTTTCAGTTCCCCTTTTTCAAAAGAGATACCCTGTACTTCACCAGTGCCGCTCCGATATTTGTAAGTGATGGCAACACCTTGCTTTGCTAGCTTTGCTTCTAAATCTTTCCAGTTAGTGGCTATCTTCATGGCAGTCTTAATCGCATCATACAACTCGTATCTGACCTTCTCTTTGCCACGTAGCGCCTGCCGGTTCACCTGTTCCTTACCTTGGCCCAAATGGTAGCCGTATTTCAAGGTGATCTCCTTGCAGGCTTTCACGTTCTTGGCAAAGTTGTTCTTATCGCTGATCGTCCTGCCGTTATTATCCACCCGGTTATAGATGAGGTGCAGGTGTGGGTGTGCTTTATCCGTGTGACGGACTACAACAAACTGTGTGTTGCGGATGCCTACCTTTTCCATGTACTCCTTTGACCGTTCCACCATGATAGCATCGCTGAGCTTAGCTAGGTCTTCCTTGCTCCAACTCAAAATGAGGTGCCCGACTGCTTTACCTAACTCCGGACGCATCTTGCGTTGCAGGTTAAAGTCCTGAATAAGCTGGATGGCATTCTGCATTCGTACGCCTTCAGCATGTAATATCTTCGCTTCCTGCCGCTCGACCACATAACGGACACAGCCGCCAAAGCTCCTGCCGGTGATTGGCTTACCCATCATGTTTATTGAGTTTGGTTAACAGCTCTTCTATCTGCCTGATTACTGCTTGTCCCTTTATGGCCATCGATAGCAACCCATTGGTATGTGCCAGGTGCACATACTGATTAAAATTGTTGGCCAGTCCCGACAGCATCCGGAACCAGGCGGTTTCTTCGGTAGTAAAGCGCGGAAAAACCTTCGCGCTTTTGGCTGCCCTGCGAAACCATTCGCTCGGCTTAATGCCTGCTTTCTTAGCCCGTTCTTCGATGAGCAGCCGTTCGGTTGACGTCAATCGGACCATCAATATACTGCTCCGGCTGATCGCTTTTTTAGGTCTGCCCGGCGTTCGTTTTTTTTGCAAATTGCTCTTTTCTGTTAGTGGTGTCATCAGCTAATTCCTTTCTGAATCTTCTTTAAATACCGACCAACGGGAGCGAGTTCCGGATCATCCCTTCAGGGTGTATCCGGGTTTTTGTATAGCAACAACATTAACTCGCTCCTTACAGGCCGTATAGTTTTCCTCCGCTATATCCATATAGCTGCATGTAATAAATCTCCTTTTACTTATTTCAATTCATCAACCGTTTTTCGGTAGCCAGACGAGGCTGCCAAGCCTCGGATGATAAGAGGGTTGATAACGGATGTAACCAAGTTCATCCAGCTCTTTGATGCACTTGTGGTAAGTAGCAATGGAAGCAATCCGGCTGTAAGCCATCAGCGTTTTACGGGTGATGGTAAATGGGATTTGAAAGCCGCTCCGTTGCCAGCAAACAAACAAACCGGTAAACAAGCTGACGTGGGTTGCCAGCATCCGGCTGTCCGTACCCATGCGTTTGATCCAGCTACTGTAGCGACTAAAGTTGCTTTTAACATCTGCAGTTATCATAATGCGCCTCCTTCCAATAGCTTGTTGATATCGGCTAGTTTGTAATAGAGCATACCGCCAATCTTGGTAAAATGCAGTGTGCCGTTTAACCGTAGGTTTTGCAAAGTGCCCGCCGAGATGTTGAGCAGCTTACGCACTTCTACACTTTTCAGCCATTGCTTGCTTTGACCTTGTGGCGCGCCGATCAGTCTGTTGATCTCTGTGAGCATCTCGTTCTTAAATTGCTTCAAGTCTTCACTTGTGATTAATTCCACATTCATCATTTTTCCTCCTTGATCTGATTCGTAATGTTTTGGTGCATGATATTTAGCACCTGGCTCTTTTTAAAATAGACGCGTTTGTGCAGACGAAGAAAAGGCAAGCCTTTTTTCATCCAGTCGGTGAGTGTGACTAGTGACACTCCTAACTCGGTGGCCAATTCCTGCTTGGAAAGGAGCCTTTCGTTGTCGGGCGGCGGATTACGTCCTTTGTTAAAATGTTCCTGTAGTTCTGCCCTGACTGCATCCCGGATGCAGCGGCTCAGAGCTTCGTCGTTAATGATAGTCATGCCACAAATGAAAAAAATAACGGCACGCGGCGATGACCACGCAGGTTCGCGTGGTTAAATTGAGTGGGTTTACGAAAGGAAAAAATGCCTTAACGGCATATGAAATGACAACTATAGCTGTTTAGCATAAGTTATGCAAAGCATAGGAACAAAAGCCTATCAAATACTCCGCTTCTTCGCAGGTACGATATTAAATAGCTGCATATCTGCTGGGATGGGAGAATATTTTTTTCCCGGTTTTTTCCGGTTTGCAGGAAAATACCGGCGGATGGTGTCGTGATTAATTTCCTCGCCACCTTCCCGGAAGTGCTTAGCAATCATTTTGGTCCACACGATCTCGGTTTGAGAAAAGACCAACTCTTTGCCTTCTTCCGGTAAAATCAAATCACGCATCTTCTGACACAGGTCCAGGAAGGTTAAAACGTAACCATCAGCAATATCAATGAATTCCTTTGTCTCCAGTTTTCGCGCTTCCTTAAGTTCTTCTTTTAAGGCCGCAATTTCCTGTGACTGCCGCTGAATCTGCTCATATTGCTCAGCGATTATCTCTGGCAAGGTCTTCTCCGTATGCCATCGATCAATAGAGCGGAGATATTTCTTAAAGCTAGTAAGTATAGCGATTAATTCTACGTCCCGCGCATGGCTGGTGTGGAACGGGTCTTTCTGTTCTATGAACGCTATGCGCCTTTGAACAATCTGCCAAACCAAGGTGAAAAACTCTTGCTCACCGTCCGGCTCCTTAGAAAGGAAGTATTCTAAATGATGCCTGTAATACAAAGGGTATTCCGTTTCGGATAAATCCAGAAGCTTGCGAATAAAGAGATTGTCCTCATAACCTCGTTTTAATCCGGTCAAAATACCGATATCATATTTGTGCGGATGGAAATCGAAGGGTTGGCGGGCTTTAAAATATCTGTTAGGCATAGGCAAAGAGATTTATAACATGTTTACGCAATACGGCAAATTTTAGTTAAAGGGTATCCTTTAATTAAGTTTAAACATAATTAAAGCTTAAGTCAATTTACACAAGAGTAAATTATTCCCTACGGTAAGATTAACTTTTTCCCTAAAATCCTATGTATCTGAGTACGGTTAATAAACGACCAATTCGGATTGACAACAACATGACTACTAAATATTATTATAGTATGAGTACATTATTTATTATAATCGCACTACAAACCTTATCAGTATGGCATATTCGGAAAAAGCAAAAAGTAGTATTGGGAAAAACAATCTCAAACTAACCGCTGACAAAGTGATCCAAATATTGGATCAAGTTCGCGACGAAGGTAAAAAGTCCAGGCGGCGATGGATTTGGGAATTAATGCAAAATGCGAAGGATATTCCTAATCATTATAAGCGTGTCTCTATCGAGATTGAATTAACAGCATCTGAATTAAAATTTAAGCATAACGGCGATCCGTTTAGGATTGACAACCTTACTGGTCTCATTCAGCAGGTTAGCTCCAAGCCATCGGACAGCAGCGACGAAGAAACGACCGGAAAATTTGGTACTGGCTTTATTTCAACCCATTTGCTATCAGATGTCATTACCGTTCAAGGTGTTGTACAGGAACCAGGGGAAATACCGAAAAAGATAGAACTGATACTTGATAGATCCGGTGAAACATCTGAAGCTCTAATGCCAGCTATAGACGAGGCTTTAGCGCTTGTGGATAAGATCGATGATAACGAACTCTTTACTGCAATACCTGATTACCATCAGAACCGTTCAGAACAGGACATGGACAATGTGTTCATTTATACCCTAGAAAATGAAAGTGCCAAACAGGCTGCTATCACTGGCGTAGATGATTTGAACGTTACACTACCGCTAACCCTTGCATTTATTCCCAAGATAAAAAATGTTAAGGTTGTTGACCGGATAAAAAATAAGGTAGTTAAATATACTTGCGAAGCAGTACCTTTTTCCGATTCTACTGATCACATTACGATCACTATTGAGCAGGAAGGAGAACCAATATCCGCTAATTATTTCGTAATTTACAATGCGGGCGATTTATCGCTGGCAGCTGAGGTAAACAATTTCTCTTTAAACCAACTTGTAGAGCGCCAACCGTCCTTGCCGTTCCTGTATCGTGATTTTCCATTGATTGGCACAGAGAATTTCTCTTTCCC
Source organism: Mucilaginibacter sp. CSA2-8R (assembly GCF_038806765.1). NCBI lineage: Bacteria > Pseudomonadati > Bacteroidota > Sphingobacteriia > Sphingobacteriales > Sphingobacteriaceae > Mucilaginibacter > Mucilaginibacter sp. CSA2-8R. Next base: position 2,107,628 of record NZ_CP152389.1, read on the forward strand.
GTTCACATTAAATGGAAAGACCATGAACCCGACCGAAAGGCGTGATGGGATCTTGCTAAACCAAGAAAATGAAAAAAGTAAAAAGCCTGCTCATAACAGGAAAATTATTGAGACCGCGCTTAATACTGCAAAAAATTTTGTGAATGACCTTATAGCTCGAAATGCAGCAAATCTGTACACCGTTGCATTAAGCAGGATTCCTGGCTATGAATTCGATGAACAAGCAAGAGTATGGTACCAAGAAATTCAAAAAGATTACCGCAGTTTTTTGCTCGATGCTAAGATCATAGATACGCCGAAAGGACCTGCCCATTTAAAAGCTGTCCGTTTTCCAAGACTTGGTCAAATAAATGATGACAATCTTAAGTTCTGGGACGTCTGCGTCGCCTATCTAGGTTATGATCATCTTCCAATTAAAGCTTCTCTGCTAACCAGCCTTGTACACATTGGCACTATCGAAGAAAAGGCTTCATGGGGAACCGAGCTTTATTTTGACCTGCGGGATTTACTAACTGGTATCGCTGAAGCGGGTGACATTAAATCGCTCATATTACATTCTTTGGAGGATCAGCCCCCCGTCAATATTTTTGAATGGCTTAGTAACTTATATGCGTTCATCATTGAACAGAAACAAACAGACCTTTTCAAAGATTTTGCTGTTATTCCCAATGAGAATGGAGCGTTCAAGTTGCTGGACGAATTGTTCGAGGAAGATACGACCAAGCCGATACCAGACGAATTTATTGATATCCTAAAAGACCTTGACCCTCATAAGGACTGGCGGAGTGACCTGATCAACCGGAAGATCAATTTAAAGGTGCTAAATCACAAAAAGCTCGATATTGCTAATATTACAGAAGCAATCAATGAGATCCTAAATGAGAGTGGAAGAAAAGGCAACATTGTCTATAACAAGTTCCTTGACAGGTCTGATGCCCTGCAACAACTCATTTCCATATTAAAGGTAGATGGAACTGATTCATCCCAGTTGTCTTTTAGACATAATATCTTCAACGCAGCAAAATCGCTTTACCGCTTACCGGATGAATTCAAGCCTGTCGCTAATTCAGCAAAGTTTGATTACAGGCCAGCCTTTAAACTGTTAATCGAACTGATGAACAGAACAATCACCGATGCTGTTTCCATACAAGGCTTGGCCCACTTGATGGAAACCAATCACACAGGGGCGCTGAACTGGCTGGGTAGCTATTTGATATTACTTGATAACAGTACAGAGTATAGCTATTTTCTAAAAGAAGGTAATATCGTCCCGAATAGAAAATATGTGCTGTGTGCATATGAAGACATCTGTAATTTTGGGACAGAGGAACAGCGTCTTGACGATGACCTCGTCGGTATACTTGAAAAGTTTAATTCCAAAAAAGCTTGGGCGTCCCAATTGTTAGCCGACGAGATTAAAATAAAGTTACCTAATTCCAGAAAGTTTGATGAATTGGCAACTGAACTATTAATTGAAGTGGACCAAATTCGTATCAGTGATTCCTACGAGAATTATCGAGAACAACTGCTCTTGCTGATTGACTGGTGTTCTACTCAAAAAGAGCTCGCTTTGCGCTACTTGTCGGGCTTTAAGGAACTATCTACCCGCATATTCTTTATTCTAACAATAGAGAACAGCAGTATTGGTGGTGACATCATTAAAATGCTCAGGAATAAGGAACATCTTGAGGTACTGGCACAAATTTCAGAATCTTCTATAAATATCAACAGTTTAAAAGAGCTAATTCAAATTGGAAATGAATTGGGCAGTATTGAAGCGATCCTAAGGCATGCAAGGGAACTTCAATATGAGCAGCAGGATTATGAATATAAGAAACAAATTGGTTCAGAGATCGAACAGGTGTTCAAAGATGCGCTCGCAACTGAAAGCATCAACGCAGAAGTCATATTTAAGGGCAAGGGAGCTTACGATTTTGAGATCAGGAATAGAATTAACGCAAAATCTTTCTTCATAGAACTTAAATCCCAGGCTAACGGCTCTTCTGACCCTGTAAAACTAGCGTTGAGTCAAGCCCGACTAGCAATATATAACCCCGAGTCATTTGCCTTATGCCTCTTGGAGCGACCCATTAAAAGTGTTGAAACTAATGTTACTTACATCAAGGAAAATCTTGTCTATAGACATGCCATTCAAACTTTATTACAACCTGCCTTAGACGATAATGTTAAATTCGAAGAGATTATCTCACGAAAAACGCCCGTGAGACTTCATATCGCCCTTCGTGATCAGGTTTCGGTTTCCATAGAGAATTCAACCATAAATGAAAGTTCGGAATCTTTTTTAGACCTAATCAATCGAATTAAGACCCAGTTACTATAGTCACAATGGATTTCCCTACGAGATAAGCGGCGCAAAAGCTATGCATATGAAATTGGAAGAAATTGCGCTAGTTTAAGAGCAATTCCACTCTAGACAACTTATAAAATAGAGTAGTGATAGAAATTTAAAAGACACTATTATACTAAGCGACTTACAGGATATATGAAGTCGTTTGAGGCAGTAATGCTGTCACTAAAATATCGTTGAATACAGAATACTTTATAATGATCGTGATAATTTGGAATTAAAAAGCAATTAGAACTCTTTTTTCTAGATTCAAATCTTGTCTCACCCCATCGCTGAATCTATCCAAGTTTTTAATATGCTTCTCTACGTTATCCCGCTACTTTTACCTTAAAAACAGCTATATGAGTAGAGACCGTGTTGTATTTTTCAGCAAACGTGATATGATGAAAGTTCCTATGCTGGAGAAGGCTGAAAGATACCTGGAAGGTATTTCGGATTTTGGCTCGATGAATCTTAATTCGCTGCTAGAATATCACCATATACACCAATATTTTGAGAACGGCTTATTTCTTGAAAGATGGACAGAGGTTCAAAAAAGCTCTTACAGGAAAATCATAAAAACAGCGTTTATCACATTACGCAAATATCTATATGATTTACGCGATAAGGATTTCATAGGTGTTATAGACGAATTGGAATTTGATAATCGTAGTAACTTTTGGGAAGTATTTCGATATTTTGAGGTTTATAAAAAAATTGAGCGTAAGACATTTGAGAAAATTTTAGATGCTCACCCACATCACGTAAGGTACATCCTTCCGCTAAAGCAGATTGTGGCACATTTCAACACGGAGCTCCGTGCGTTTTTGCTAACCTATGAGGAAAGTGCAGAATTACTGCTTACCCATTACGAACAGAAACATGATGAACCAAGTGAATATTATTTCCCGACAGATCTTAATGACACGGATAAACAGGATATCATAGCTGCTTATCTCGATTCTCCGTCACCAAACTTGAACTATGTTGACTTGGCGCTTCACTCGAAACATCTGAAACTGCCGCCACGATTATTATTAAAAGCAAAGCAAACGTCAGAACGCGTCAAGGATGAACTCCTAACCGAAGAGAACTCTATTAAGATATCAGGCCGCGCGGCATTAAATATGGATCAGTCGGAAGCTGTCATCTTCGAAGGTGAAGGGGAAGAATTGACAACGGTATATGGCGGCGCTTTTTTCGATTCTATTGAGAATGACCTCAAACTTTTCAGTGTCTTTAGCCCTGTTTTTTTATATACTAACCAGGAAGGGCTTATTAATTTAGTAAGTAAACATACGGAACTTAACATCCTTGAAAAGATCGGCATGCAGTCGAAAAATGAGTATCTGTATGGCATGTACTTCGCCAAAAAGGACATGGATGCTTTGAATCAGTTGATGATTTTTGATCTATACCTGCATAAAAAAGGCCGTTCCATTGAAAATCTCCTTCACCTGGTTATTCATGGTCTTTTCAATAGTTATTTCAAAATCCCAGGACTAACATTCTCCATGCCCGATGCGGGTCTCAAACCAGTTGACAAGATTAGGTTGTTAGCGCCCGAGATGGAATATTTGCTTAAACAGTATAAAAACTTTGTGTCAAACGGGGAGATCAGTCATGAACTGCTTCAGATGGACTCTTCGCAGGTATATTTCAGCGATATCCCCAGCCTGCTAGAAAGAAAATATATTTATTCCGATCATGGGTCGATCAGGACGATCCAATATCACTTTTTTGACCAGGACAGTGTTCTGGCAGACCGTAAAGACTCGAATGGCCGCAGGACCCTAATGAAAGCTTTTGAGGCTGGAAAGGTCTACAGGTCGGATTTTGAGGACTATCAGCAACAATTCATCGATCAGGCAGTGGAAGCTGGCGATCTCCTGATCAATGACGACGGGGAGGTCCTAATGGCCGATCCCATCCGTGTCATTGTTGCCGGAAAACTAAGAGAGAACGGTTTCATCAGTTACTGGCACTATCATAAACCTTTCCGGGACGAAATAGACAGGTTGATCGCGGAAGGCCTGTTGAGAACATCTGACAAATTATTGACCAGCGAAGAGGTGAACTACTTTAATTTTTACCTGAACAAAAGGGAGTATACGAACGGCAAAGATCTCAGGAACAAATACCTGCACGGGTCGAACATTCGCGATGAACATCAACAACGGGCAGATTATCATTATTTCCTTAGAACGTTCATCTTGATCTTACTAAAGTTAAGAGATGATGTCACGCTTTATAAGCATCATTACGGGTCTTCATTAAATAGAAAATCATAAATTGTTACAAATTATATTATATCACAATATCTATTTTATATTTAGCTAAATTTATTTTAATAACCTATTGACTTTATCCATGCAAACTGATTTATTCGATCTTTCCAAGATTAAGGAAACATCAATTAGCCTTAACCGTACCAGGTATGAACGGCGACTCGAAATATTAAAACATCTCGGACAGGATACAGGCAGAATTTCTTCGGTCGTTGATGGTGCCATTAATAATGTCAAAAATAACCGTCGATCATTTGTGATTTACGGCGAACCGCAAAGCGGTAAGACGGAACTAATGATCGCATTAACCGCGAGACTACTTGATGAGGGCTATAAGATTATTATTGCCCTAATGAACGATAGTGTGCAGCTTCTCGGTCAAAATTTAGAACGTTTTCAGCGTTCTGGTTTATCTCCTGCGCCAAAAAAATTCAGCGAGATACTGGCACCCGAGATAAACCTGGGGAATCGTGAATGGGTCATTTTTTGTAAAAAAAATGCGAAGGATCTGCAAAAGTTAATTACCAAATTGAAAGGACAAAAAAATATTGTCGTATTAGATGACGAAGCGGATTTTGCAACGCCGAATTCCAAGATCAATCGTCAACAAAGGAGTACGATTAACGACTTAACGGGTGAGCTTCTTAGCAATCATGGTATCTACATTGGGGTAACGGCTACGCCGGCCAGATTGGATCTCAACAATACGCACAATAATGAAAACGATGATTGGTTGGACTTCCCCATACACGCCAAATACACGGGTCAGGACGTTTTCTTTCCGGTTAATATTTCCAGTTTGCCATACCGCCTTACATTTACGCCTGCGAATCAGGAGATGAGCGAATCTATCCAAAAAGCGTTATTCAGCTTTATGGTAAATGTAGGCTACCTTAATATCAATAATTCCGAAGAGAATTATTCGCTTCTCATCCATACTAGTGGCAAAACGTCCGATCACTCCATTGGGTACCGGCAATTGGTCGGAATTTTTGAGGCAATTAAAGAAGATACAAATTCCAATCATGCCAAATATTTAAAGGCCATATGGGAACTCGCGAAAACAAGATATCCTGGACATGAAGACCAGGTGACAGCGTATATCGTCGGGAATAGTGAGCGGCATAACCTGGTCGTAATGAATAGCGATAAAGACGTGAACGCAGCCGACAATAGAACTGGCACCTCACCGACTTCCCCTTTTACCGTTATCATAGGTGGAAATATAGTATCCAGGGGTGTGACCTTTGATAATCTGCTGTCTATGTTATTTGCTCGCGACGTTGTAAGCAAACTGCAGCAGGATACTTATATCCAACGTGCACGAATGTTCGGCGCTCGTGGTAGATATTTAGAGTATTTTGAATTAATGATACCTGAAGCTTTATTTCTCGATTGGCAGAAGTGTTTTATCTTTCACAGGTTGTCATTAGAATCACGAAAATTAGTTAATGAGTCACCTGTTTGGCTGGATGATAACCGTGTAACCGCAGTAGCGGCCAATAGCATAGACAAAGCTAGGGTAATCGTGGATAAAGGTGAAATGAGTTTTGCGCTTTTTGATTACCCCAACACGGAGCTCGAAAGCATAATTTCCGGCGGTGGTACTGCAATTCATAAGATAAAGCAAATTTCAGATCTCCTTGGCACAGAGTGTTTGCCCACTTATTTGATTAATTATATTGAAAGTTTCAGACCGGAGGGTGACGATTCTATTGTAGTCCATAAAACATCTACGATTTCCGGCTACAGAGACAGTGCCGAAGTAGATAGAGCCACTATCACTCGTACACGCGGATTCATGGGTAACGACCAATTAGAGGTCGAAAAGTATCCTGATGCAATCCATCATATTAAGGTATTTGAGAATGGCATGGGACAAGGAAGGGTATTCTATAAATATCAAGGTCGAATCCGATTTTTAAAAACCAATTAAATTTACTTCATTTACTAATTAATTTAGCATCGGCATGGTCTGTTCAAATTAACTATATTTGTATGCGATTCCTATTTACTTATAATGCAAAGCGATATTCTCTCTATAATAAACGATAAATTCAATGTACCTGTCAATAATGATTGGTCATTTGCGGGATCGCGATCTATTGATAACCTTACTCATGGTTATCACCGTTACCCGGCGAAGTTCATACCCCAGATTGTAAAAAAACTCATAGAAACTTATACAGTCCCCACCGATAAAATCGCGGATGTGTTCGCCGGTTGCGGTACCACTCTGGTGGAATCTAAAGTTCATGGCCGTAATTCTGTAGGCGTTGATATAAATCCGGTCGCTCAACTGATAACCCAAGCCAAAATACATGCGCTCGAACCTCACTTATTAGCCGAAAGAATTGCGAATTTTAAAGCGGAGATGGCAGGCTATGATTCGGAAACCGTATATGCTGCTGCACATCACGCAAGAATAGATTATTGGTTCAGAGAAAAAGAAAAAAATGAGATCGCCTTTCTTTATAGTGTGATAAACAATATCGAAGAAGCAGACTTTAAAAACTTTTTCTTATGCGCACTTTCTAACATTTTAAAAAATTGTTCTCGTTGGTTACAGCGTGGAACAAAGCCGCAAATAGATCCAAATAAGGTTATTGCTGATCCGTTTAAAGCGATGGAATTGCAATTGCGGAAGATGTTTAAAAAGAACAATGATTTTTATACACAACTGCAAAAGGATAATAATCTAACAGTTCAGTGCGATATCAAACTTGCGGACGCTCGAAAAACGAAAATCAGGGCCAATTCGATTGGGGCTATAATAACATCGCCGCCGTACGTCACTTCGTATGAATATGCTGATATTCACCAGCTGACTGCTTACTGGTATGAATATATTACTGATATAAGCACGTTTAGAAAGAATTTTATTGGGACTTTTTATTCTAACAACAGGGATCTGGTTACCAAAAGTACAATTGCACAGAATATCGTTACCGAGTTAAATAAGATCGATACCAGGTTGGCAGGCGAAGTCGCTAACTATTTCAATAACATGTATGAGGTAGCGGCGGAAATGAAGCGTATTCTAAAACCATCAGGGGTTACCTGCCTGGTCGTTGGTAATACCACGATGAAAGATGTCAGAATCAAATCTGCAGAAGCTTTCGCGGAAATGCTGATATTATTGAATTTCGAGATCGTAGAGATTATCAAACGTGAAATACCTCATAAAATCAATCCAACGATTCGAGATAAAAATTCAGGTAAATTTACTAAGCTAACCAGCGATAATAAAAAACTGATTTATCCCGAAGAATTAATCATTATAGCACGTAAATGTCAATAGAAACTTCAGGCACTAAAATCGACGAGATACCTGTAGAGATAAGCTATAGGATTATCGAGTTGTTTTCTGCCGGACTATATTCAAGCCCTAATAAGGCATTTGAAGAACTCGTAAGTAATTCATACGATGCTGGTGCCTCAAAAGTGTCGGTACAAGTCCCGATTGACAAAACCCTGCCAGAATCCGTGCTGTGGGTGTGCGATAATGGCGAATCCATGGGAAAGGATGGTCTTAAGCAGTTTTGGAAAATCGGCTCATCAACCAAAAGGGCAATAGAGAAAACGGACCGGCTTGTCATTGGCAAATTCGGTATTGGTAAACTAGCTACTTATATTTTAACAAATAAGCTTACCCTGATATGTAAAGCAAAAGATGGTAATTACTATGCAGTTACCATGAATTATACCAATATCAACGATAGCTCCGAACGAACTGGAATAAAATTGGACGAAAGGCAGTTAACACTTGATCAGGTCAAGGTTGCTTTAAATCCATACGTTGGGGGCGCGAACGAGAAGTTGCTTTCGTTTAAACTTTGGGGGACTGATGCCGAACCAACCTGGACGATGGCAATCATGTCAGAGTTGAAACCTAAAGCCCACCAAATTCAGGAGGGACGTTTAAAATGGATATTAAGTACCGCGTTACCTTTAAACCCTGCGTTTAAACTATCTTACAACGGAGTTGAAATTACCCCGAGCAAAGAAAAAATCGCTATTAAAAAAACTTTCATTTTTGGCGTGGATGATGAGGTCGCTAAAAGAAATAAATATACGGTAGGCACATACAGGGGGCAACCGTCGGTAAATATGAATACTATTCATAATGTTACCGGACAAATAGATCTTTACCAGGAATCATTGCTTGCCAGCAAATCGGACAATATATCGAGAAGCCACGGTGTGTTTCTTATGGTTAGAGGCAGGTTAATTAATATTGACGATGCTTTGTTGCCAGGCATGTCACCACTTTTTCATGGTCTGTTTAATCGGATTCGTATAACGGTACATGCGGATGAGTTAGATAGTTATATCACTTCTACCAGAGAGGCTGTTAAAGAGTCGGAACAGCTTAGTGAAATTAAAGCCTATATCAACAGCAAATTCAATGAAGTTAGGGCGTTTTATACGAGCGTAATAGAAGAAGAAGAGCGAAAGAATAGGGCATCTTACAAAATCGCCGCTGCATCTTCTGGACTATCCAGAAGGCCTATCCTAGTGGCGGCGAAACGTTTTTTTGACGGGGAAATATCGGATCTGCTTTTAACGGAATTTCCTAAAGGCTTATCAAGCGAGGAAACCATGTCATTCATTTCACGTTTAGAAGACGATCTTGTCAGCGAAAAGGGCATGATCCATAGTGTGGAATGGGTTGCCCTAAATCCTGATGACCCTATTGCTAAATTAGAACTTGAAACGGGCATCGCTAAAATCAATTTACTTCATCCGTTTTTTGCAAATTTCATGGATGAAGTAAAATCTACCTTACCTTTCCAGTTGATTGCCCTTACAGAGATACTTACTGAATGCTTTTTAATTGAAAACGGTATTAAGCAGGACGAAGTGTATTCTATTATGCGTCGCCGTGATGATATACTCAGAGAATTGACGTTTAGCGACAAGCCGAACGCACCGTTTGTGGCGGCTCTGCTGCAAAACTCATTGGGAGACTCTACCGGTTTAGAAGACTCTGTAAAACAAGCATTTGTTTCGCTTGGATTCGAAACTTCTAAAATTGGCGGCCCAGGCAAGCCTGATGGTAAGGCGAATGCGTACCTTGGCCCGGTTGGTTCAGCAGAGAATTATTCCGTCACATATGATGCAAAAAGCACGGCTAAGGATAAAATTAAAGCAACAACAGCACATATCTCAGGTGTCGATAGACATAGAGACGACTATAATGCAGACTATGCTGCGGTAGTAGCAATAGATTTTGAAGGAGCCGACGATCCAAATTCAGCAGTTAATAAAGAGGCAAAAAAACATAAGATAAACTTGATCAGGGCTAAAGATTTAAGTGCGTTGATCATATTATCCAGTCCTAAGTTGGTAGGTCTAAAAGAACTTAGGGATTTCTTTAATAATTGCCATACCGTAGTTGAAACAACAGCTTGGATTAAACAAATTAGAGATAGAGAAGTCAATCGTGGCCCTATCAAAGAACTTTTGCAAACTGCCTACGATATCATTAGGAATGACAAAGAACCTGCAAACTTAAATGCGCTGAGATATGCTAATACGGAATTGAAAAAACATTCTGTTGAAGATTTGAGGACTTTGTCGCAAAGCTTGGAGCGGCTTGTGCCCGGCTTCCTGAATATCAACAATGATGTTTTAAGTTTGCAAGCGCCGCCCGATAAAATTCTTCAAGCAATTAATCAAACTTTTGCAACTAATATGCCGCCGGAGTTTTTGGATGTTTATCTGAAAGCATTTTCTATTTAGGAGTTACGCATATGGGCGGCATAGCAAAGGGCAGAGAACTGTTTACTGAATCGCTGACATCGGCAGATTCATTTTTCGATGAAATCATGACGATCTTGATTACATCGTTCGGTTTTGTGGTTTCGGCTCAGCTTATGAAGTCTAAATACTCACCCGTCCTTGAATATCCCGAAGAAGAATATGCAAAAGTAGATTTTCCATTCGCAGCAATTGGCGAACAAAAAATATACAGTTTTAAAATGTTTGAGATTTTGGGGAAAGTTGCGAACGCGGTCCCATTAGATTCAATTAGCTACACTGCTTACGAGAAGACATTAGATAATATTTCAAACGTTCCGAACGCGACAATTTTAGAAAATCGCGATACCTTTTATTTTATTCGGAAAGTAATGGCTGGATGTTATTTAAGCTATTACGAAAAAATAAAGGACATGGTAGTTGGCCGATACGGTTCAGATCCACTTCATTGGCCGCCACCACTTCAATTCGCTAGAGTTGTAAGAAATGCTTTTGCTCATCATAGCATAATAACGATTAAAAATCCAAACGTGCCGCCGGTAACTTGGAGGCACTTGACCTATGGCCCGCAAGACAATGGTAAAAATATATTCACAGATTTATTTGTAGTTGAATTAATAGACCTGTTCAAAGATGTAGAACCAATGCTGAGATAGGCTGCTTAAAGAAGCTAAATTCCGTCGGGCAAACCTTGATTAAACCGGATATTTTGAAAAGCATTCGCTAATAATTGCATCAACGATTTAAGGTGGTTAAAATTTATAAACATTTCTTCCATCGACGAATTACCACCATACCTTAATGTCGTGCCATAAGGATCAAAATCATGAAAAGTCATGATTATGTTAGCTAACCAATCTGGCAATTCTGCGTTAAATTCCTCTTTTAAATATATTTTAAGCTTTTCCAGCAGCGTCAATAAATTATGTGTCTGTTTATGTTTACCGATAATAGCCTTTATGTATAATTCGACAGAGTGACGATAGTTAAATATTGCAGGAGCATATAGCTCTCGGGATTCGTCATTTTTCAATGAAAGCTCAATTAGTCTGTCTCCGGCCAATTTATACGATTTAGCTAATAGAAACGTCTCACCAAATTCGGATATACCAACGAACAGAACTCCATGCCGCCAGCTTTCATCAATATCTTCTGGCAAGTTTATAATAAATGGTGTATTCAGAAGAATGAATTCGTCAATAAAAGTATCATCGTGATGGCAATTTGAATTTAATCCATGCTTGATGTTTTCAAAATCTGGTTGTTCTTCCCAATACTGAATAATATGTCCAAAAACACGGATGTCTTCTAAACTGAATTGACGGTAGATGCCTTTAGCGGGATTTGCACCTTTGCTCAAATATTCAGAAAAATGATAACACCATTTTTTTACTGTATTAATCTCAATCTGAAAGAGCCTAGCTACTTCAGCAATAGTATATTTCAAATCATATTTAAGCATATAAATCTTCAATAAGTCATACTTCGATTAACCTCTGATTTATTCACTACGAGTATTGAATAATTATTAATTAGTTAAACGTCCAGTTGACATGAAAATACAAATATGTCTTTATCATAAATTGAAACGAAGTCTGAAAACTATTAGTGTATTATTTGAGTAATGATAAGCCTAGACCCAATCGCAGCGCTTGGTCCTAGTCTACTTATTTCAGCACTTTAGATATCATCATCTGTTATTATTATGGCTCTTTACCCCCTTTACTTAGCTTGAATTTTAGCATCTGTTCCACTTTGATTAACATTTATGAGCATCCTTCTACATAGTAAATAAATTCAAGTTGCACTTCATGATAATAATGCTTAACTTTATTTCAATACACTAAGTAGCATAATTTAAGGGTCAATTAGTGGCCATTTGGTGAGCGCCCGGTGAGCAGGGTGATTAACCGACAAATAGATATCGAAAGAGAGCCTGTAACGCAATTTTCAACGTTCCCTCCGGCTCCACAAAAAAGCAAATTAAAAAGGACGACTAATGATAAATTAGTCGTCTTTTTAAATCTTAATGGTTATGAATTGACTTGCTTTAAATTAACTGTATACCATTTTGCACACCCTGCTTACACTGGCAAAAAATGGATACGATTAGATATTTTATCTAACAGTAGTAATCTGCTCTTTATTCTTCCCTTTCACAATTATCACTATCGCCGCCAACACTGAGGCTACTGTCATACTCAACGGCATAGGCAGCACCGACCCGGCCGGAAATGAACTGGCCACACCTGAAACTAATGCTCCTAAACCCATTTGAACGGCGCCCATCAGGGCTGATGCGCTGCCCGCATTTTTACTGAACGGTTCGAGCGACAGGGCAGAGGCATTGGGGTTGATGAAGCCCAGCCCAATCAGAAACAGCGCCAGAAAAATGAGTGTGTTTATCAAATTAAGCATTCCTAACAGCGCAAATATTAAAAATGCTATACTACTAAACATGCATAATAACATGGCATAGTTGATGATTTTATAACTCGAATACCACCGCAGAATGTAAGAGTTTACTTGGCTCGACCCGATAAAGGCAACCGACAATCCGGCAAAGATCCAGCCGTACCCGGTTTCGCTCACGCCGTATAGCTCCATAAAAATTATAGGCGAGGAGGCTACGTATACAAACAGTCCCGAAAAGATGAGCGCAGATACCAGTGCGTAAGTCACAAACTGCGGCTCTCTGATTACAGCGAGGTAGCCTTTTAGTATTGGAGCCGGTTTAAGCGAATAACCCGGCTCGGGTACGAATACTTCCGGAATCAGGAAGTATGATAACAGCAGTATGCAGAGGGCCATTATGGCCAAAAATATAAATACAGTTTGCCAGCCTGCTACGGCAATCAAGTAACCGCCAATGGTGGGTGCCAGCATGGGCGACAAGGCAATGACCAGCATAATGGAAGCAAATGCTTTAGCGCGTTTGTTAGGCTCAAATAAATCCCGCACCAAGGCAACTGAGGCAACCGCTGCAGCACAACTGCCTACGGCCTGTAAAAAGCGGAAGGCGATCAGGTGGTTAATGTCGGCCGACAAGTAACAGCCTGCACAAGCGGCCAGGTACAGCAATACCCCAAAGTATAACGGCTTTTTGCGGCCGTATTTATCCAGCAAGGGGCCATACAATAACTGCCCGGCAGATATGCCAATAAAGTAGCTCGATAAAGTAAGCGATACCGCTGAGGCCGAAGTTTTTAAGTCTGCCGCAATAACTTTGAAACCAGGCAGATACATATCGATTGAAAAAGGCCCCAAAGCCGCTAACAAACCAAGTACGTAGATAATATATTTTGAGTTTTTGTTTTTTGTGAGCATAAGCAGTGTGTTGTACCAAAGCGCGCAAAGGTACGGCTTGTTACATCACCTGAAAATCATTAAAAAGTATAAAAGTGGTGACGCATGGCATCAGGCGATAAAATTAGGCTGCGCTTTCGGCACTGTCTGGTGTTTTAGCTAAACGCTGTGCCTTTTATAAAAGCTAACTCTTTTATATCTTTATTAAGATTATCAATGTGCACACAATAATCTTAAAATGAATTTTCTAACTTCTATACAGTTTACAAAACCGTTAAGCGTGATAATGACGCCTGACAATGAACAGCAGATTTTAGAGTTTATCTATCAAAAAATATTGGAGAGGGATGCCGATAATATCGTTATTAAAGGTCATCAAGTAAAGTATAAAGGTTCTACATCAAGTTGGAGACAGGCTATCTTTAACGGAGTTGATAATGGCGAATTTAAATTGGTTTGCAGGAATAAAGGATGGCTTCTAAGCTATAAAGTTTATACAAAAACTATTTTTTATGTGGCTCTTACTCTTTCGGTTGGTGCAGGTGTAGTTCTTGGATTAGGAGAGGGAGAATGGTGGGTCGGACTTTTAGTTTTTTCGTTTGCTTACGGATTTAATCGAGCTATTAATTGGGTGCGTCATGATATCTTAGTCGAAGACGTAGCTTGGGGAATCGATACGGTATTTTGTGTTGGCCAGCGTAAAATCAAAAAAGAAGATTCCGAGAAACTCAAAAGCTGGTTTTAACCAATAAATCTTAGAGTATGAAATGCCCTCTACTTAAAACTCTTCTTGATTGCATGGTTTAAATTACCGGCCGACCAGTAGCCACTGCCAATGATGCGGCGGATAGTGTACAAAGGATTTTGCGGGTCTCGCTTTTCAGCGAGCTGAAAGGCGGCTTTAAAATGATGTTTTTGGAATTCCGGCAAAATTGCGGTGCTCCATAAGCCATAGGGGTAAGCAAAGTATTCCACTTTTTTGCCAGTCAGATTTTCGAGAGTTTTAGTCGGGTTATCTACTTGTACTGTCCAGTCTAATTTGGGGTCAGGATTGTGCTGGTACTTCACTACCATTTTATGATCATAGGTATGGCTGCCGATGATGTTACCCTCGTCTGCCAGCGTTTTAACCTGCCTCTTGCTCATGTAGCGACGGAGACCGAACGATACCGTCATGATAAAATACAGCGCCTTAAAATTATACTTTTTAAGTTCCGGGTAAGCTACCGTATACTGGTGTAGGTCGGTATCATCAAAGGTAATCAAGATGGGTTTCGGTGGTAGGGCCGTACCTTGGGTTAGGTAGGCATATAACTGGTCGGGCAAAATGCTGTGATAGCCGCTATCGGCCAGCATTTTAACGTGCGATTTGAAACGGCCAACAGAGCATATGTTGTCTTTCGCGCGTTTGGAGTCGCGGGCAGTCCACTCACGTATTTGGTGATAGCAAAGTATAGGTATTTCTTTGCGGGCCATCATAGTGGCCACATCATTTGTCTTTTTAGTGCCGCCATTCGCGGTTGTTGTCTCTACCGTCGAGGTTTCTGTACCTGCCGCTTTTTGCTGGTTTTGAGTAGCCTGTTGGCAGGCTATACTACTTATTATTAGCAATAAGCTTA
Source organism: Mucilaginibacter sp. CSA2-8R (assembly GCF_038806765.1). Lineage (NCBI taxonomy): Bacteria > Pseudomonadati > Bacteroidota > Sphingobacteriia > Sphingobacteriales > Sphingobacteriaceae > Mucilaginibacter > Mucilaginibacter sp. CSA2-8R. The sequence continues at coordinate 2,122,951 of NZ_CP152389.1, forward strand.
ACAAAAAGTGACCCTGTACTTTTTTCACGGCTGGCGGGCATCAAAGGATGATCAAAAACAGCACAAAGGTAAACTGCCCGGGCGGTACCAAAAAGCGAAGAAACAATTTTAATAAAATTTTAAGTCATGTTAAAAACTATAATTATAGCTCTGCCTGCGACAAAACAGTCAGTATTTCATGATTTGTAATGGCGATGCTTTTACCATTCAGACTTATGGCATGCTCGGCTACCAGCTCGTTAATTACTCTAAAAACAGTTTCGTAAGTGGCGCCGGCATACGAGGCTAAATCTTGCCGGCTTAGGTTAATGTTAATTAAGCCACTCTCGGTAATACCAAATTGCTGATATAATTTAAGCAGGGCATCGGCAACGCGGCCCTTAACAGGCATGTGAGTTAAATCGCGCATGCGGCGCTCAGATACGCGCAATTCGTTAGCAAAAAAGTTAACCAATTGGTAAGTAAGTTCGGTATTTACCCGGAGCGTACTTTCAAAAAACTTTAGATCAACGTAGCAAACCACCGAGTCTTCGAGTGCAGCGGCCGAAATTGGGTAACGCAGATCATCACCCATACCGCGGTGACCTAATAGCGCGCCGTCCCTGGCAAACCGGATAATTAATTCTTTATCCGCGTCCCATTGTTTATATACTTTAACATTACCGGTGTAAACAAAATAAATTCCAGTTACAGCATCGCCCTCATTAAATATTATCTCACCCTTTTTTACCTTGATATTTACCTTATTAGCACTTATAGCCGGACGCCAGTCGTTAAGGCAGTGCTGGCACATGAAACAAGTGTTAACATCGCACAAGGGTTTGTTTTTCTTCATTTTTCTTACTTAAGAACTAACTTTTTGAGATTTTAGCAGAGCCATTGGCCTCAATCCGTCATTAAATTTTAAATAAACAAGAATTTAGGTTGATTTTTGGGCGAAACTATGATGAATTTGTGAATTAAATGTATTGGTAATTCAAATATTACATCTAATAGTTTACTTTCTATCGATTTATAAGTGTAAACATAAGGTATGTGATAGTTTTTTCTGTTTTTGTATGATAGTCGGATTAGATGACCACGATGTGAAATGATTAGAAAAGTTGGTTTATTATATGATGAATAATATATTTACTCTTGAGTTGCTGCTAAGGCTCTATTCAGGATGCAAGATTTAGTTAACGCTATAACCGAGCTTAACACTTTGTCCAGATCAATAGTCTGAGTATGTAGTTTACTATCCATCCCCTAATAATTTAAACTTGTTTCTGTGCATAAAACTGTAGCTAAAAAATGGGGCTTTATTTTTATAAGCCTGGGCGTAACTGCCATTTGTAATTGCGCCAACGCGCAAATCACCTTTAGTGGTCAATTACGGCCCCGAATGGAGTTTCGAAATGGCTTTGGTACCTTAAAGCCGCTTAATACTAAACCATCGGCCTTTGTTTCGCAGCGCACGCGGTTAATGTTTAATTACCGATCGAGCCGACTGGTTTTTCAAACCACCCTACAGGATGTAAGAGTTTGGGGACAAGATGCTTCCACCATCACCGTAAATGATGGTAACCGCCTGGGCGTGCACGAAGCCTGGGGTGAATTGATCTTATCCAACCGTAAAGACACATCATTTAAAAACAATGTGCTTGATTACCTCTCACTTAAAGTAGGCCGCCAGGAAATTTCTTATGACGATGAACGCCTGCTGGGTAACCTCGATTGGCTGCAACAGGGGCGCCGGCACGATGCATTAGTGCTAAAAAGCATGCAAAAAGGCTGGCAGGTTGATATTGGTGCCGCCTTTAATCAAAACACCGACGCTGTAAATTATAACGGAACTTTTTATACGCCGGCCAACACCCCGGCTACCGTAAAAGACAGTAAGGGTAATTTGGTAAATACACCTTCGGGCATGATACCGCTGGTTAACGGCAGTGGCGTAAGCGCCAAAAATGGTAGCCTGGCTTTACTCAACCCGGCCGGGTCAAACCTGCTTAATCAAAACTATAAGGCATTGCAGTATTTATATGCAGGCAAAAAGATTAATAAAACTAAGATTTCAGCTTTATTCTTAACCGATCAGTTCAGCAAATACGCCTTAGATTCGGTTCGTAATACGGCAGGTACCGATGTGGGGTATGTTTACGGCTACCGTTATAATCAGCCAGGTGTAAATATCCGTTATACTACCGGCTTAAATATTAATCCGGTGCTGGGCAGCAAAAACCAATGGGCTTTTACCGGAGCTTATTACTACCAGGGCGGGCATGACAAAGATGGCTTAAAGCTCGATGCTTATATGGTTAATCTGGCGGCAAGTTATATTCCGGGCAAAATGAGCTATACAGCCGGGTGGGATTATCTATCGGGCAATAATGCATTTTCTGCTTCGGCCACCAGTCACCGGTTTGATCCGCTGTATGGTTCGCCGCATAAGTTTTGGGGTTACATGGATTACTTTTACGCCGTTAGCGGGTCGCCAACGGGCGGTTTAAACAACCCTTACGTAAAGCTTAAATACACGTCGGTTAACAAGCGCTTTAGTACCGAGTTAGCGGGACATTATTTTGGATTGGCCGGTACCCAAAAAGATGTTAACGGCAATGCCATTGATAAATACTTGGGTACTGAGGTCGATCTCACCACCGGATACAAAGTAAATAAGTTTACACAAGCTGTCTTAGGTTTATCGTACATGGCTGCTTCATCCAGTATGGAATACGCTAAAAACATTGCGCCGGGCACATCCAAGCTGCATCCCACCTGGGCATATCTGCAGTTAAATATTACGCCCGAATTTTTAAATAAATAGAATTTGGATTAAATAGTAGTAGTTTTTTAAACTAACATTTATACAGTGGTTGAGCCGCTTGTAGATATATGCTATAAGTACAAACATTTGGGCTGACAAGTAAAAGATGCTACTTTGCAATCATGAGTAAGTTAGAACAAGCTTTTCAGCTTTTTGACGATTACAACCGGCAGGATCCGCGCAACATTGCCTGGGATGGTGAAACGCATCCGCAGGAATACTTTTATGCACTTAAACTGTATGAATGGGTGTTGAAGCTCGACCGTACTGCCAGCGAAGAATTACTGCTGGCGTCCCGGAGCCAGCACATTGGCCGATGGGAAATACCGCGCGAAAGCTACCCGGATGGTCGTGAACCGTACTTAAAATGGCGAAAAGATTTAGCGCTACATCATGCCGAGGTTACTGCCCGTTTATTGAAACAGGCCGGTTATGATGATGAAATGGTTGAGCGGGTAAGCCAAATCATTTTAAAAAAACGCATTAAGGTAGATGCTGATGTGCAGACCATGGAAAATGCCTTGTGCCTGGTGTTTCTGGAATTTCAGTTTGAGGATTTTAGAAAAAAGTATACCGACGAGCCCGAAAAGATGGTGAATATATTACGCAAATCCTTAATAAAAATGGATGCGCACGGGCATAACTTTGCATTGCGGCTGTCGTACTCAGATGATGGCTTAAGCCTGATATCCCAGGCGCTGCAGGCTCTTAAACAGGACGGTTAGCAACTGAGTGTAAGTTCATTATCCATAAAAATTATACTTCATAAAAAAAGCCGGGACGATTACCGCAAAGGTTCTCGTGTCCCGGCTTTTTGTTGTGTAACGTTTGGTTACCGTTGCGGCTCCTGATTAGAAACTGTAACGTAAACCAAACTGCATTTGCCAGCGTGAAGCAAAGAAGTCTTTAGAGTAGCTGGTTACGTCGCCCTGGTTAAAGGTATAAATAGGGTTGGTGGTAGCAGTACCTGCAGTAGCCAGTTTTAAACCTACGCTCGAAGTTGAGTTGAAGGTGTTTGGCGAGAAGTATTGGATACCCCAGTTTTTATTTAATAAGTTAGTCAGGTTAATGATGTCGTAAGTAAAGGTGATGGTATGCGCTTTTTTTCCTTCACGAATGATGTTGAAGTCCTGAGAGAAACGGAAGTCGGCCTGGTAGTTCCAAGGGGTTCGGGCGCCGTTACGCTCGGTGAAGTTACCACGGCGGCTGCTCAAATATTTGTCGCTGCTGATGTAGGCATCAAACGCAGCAGCTTGTGATGCGCCTGCAGCAGTGTTAGCAAAGAAGTCTTTGGTTTCGCCAACTTTAGGGATGTAAACCAAACTTACGGTTTGTGCAGTACCATCTATGGTAGAGTTAACAAAGCCTAATGAGTAAGGCGTACCCGATTGTGCGTTAAAGAATAACGAGAAGTTAGTCAGGTAACGGTGAGCACCATTCCAGTCGATACGGTAGTTAGCAGTACCTACAAAACGGCTGCGTATATCAAAGTTTGAGTAAGCTAAACCCGGGTTGTTAGGGTTAAGCGCTTGGTTTAATTGCCAGTTAGACTCCATTGAGTTACGGATACCGTTGGTGATGTCTTTAGACTGACCGTAAGTATACGCTGCCGATAAATCTAAACCGATAGGGAAGGTTTTTCCAACCTGGCCGGTGATGCTGTAACGGTAACCCTGGCTGGTGTTGGTTAACAGGTATGCGTTAGAGTACAGCGGGTTGATAGCCTGTGTGCCGTTAACCGGACGGTAGATAGGCTGTTGTTTATTAACGTCGTAAGGATAGTAGATGGCGTTATCAACTAAGTTTATGTGCTTAAACTGTAAGTCATGAATAACTTTGGTGTAGATACCTTCTACAGTAAAGCGCCATTGGTTATCGGTTTTAAAATCAAACGCTAAGCTGCTTCTCCAGGCTTGCGGCATTTTAAAGTTGTTGTCAATTAAGTCAACCTGGGTTCTGCCGCTGGCGTCGTTAACATTTACACCTTGTTTTTGTACAAACCCGGCTTCGCCGTTGCCAGATAAGGCATCGCGGATAGGATCGCTTCCCGTAACAAAAGCGCGTGCCGAACTGCGGTTATCGTAAGCACCATAAGTTACACCGTTGTTATAATAAGCGTAACCCAGCCATGCAAAAGGTATACGTCCGGTAAATACACCCGTACCACCACGTACTACAAAAGTCTGGTCGCCGTTAACATCGTAATTGAAACCTAAACGAGGTGAAATCTGAACGTTACCTAAAAACTTGTTGGTGATGTTTCTTGGCTGCGTATAGGTATAAGTGCTGCCGTATAACGGGTCAACAGGTGCACCGGTAGTTTTAACGCTCAAAGGCTGTTTGTTTGGCATATCGGCCAGGTCAAAACGTAAGCCCGGAGTTAATTTAAAGTTGTCGCCAATGTGAATCTCATCCTGGCCATACAAGCTAAACATATTCACTTTAAACTGAGCCGGTGGATTATCCATAATGTAATCGCGGCTGTTATTAGTGTAGTTGTAGTTGGTACGTACGCGATTAGGGTTGTTAGCTAAAAAGTCGGCTACACTGCTGTAAGCCACACGGCCGTTCCATGAGTTAACAAAGCCGTAAGTAATGTTGTAAAACTCGTTGTGTGTACCAAAGGTGAACGTGTGGTCGCCTTTTACCATGGTAAAGTTGTCGGTAAACTCAAAGGTTTTTTGCTTCATATTAAAGATGCTGGCCTCGCGGTCAGTACCGGCAAAGATAGTACCTCCGTTTGATGCAATCTCAATTTGCGGAACTGCAGGGTTAGAAAGCGGCTGACGATAATCATGTACGCTTGAGTAACCAACAATTAAGCTGTTAGATAAGCCACCGCCTATACGGCTTTTTAACTCAGCAACGGTAGAGTTTTGGTTGTTGATTTGTTTAAAGTCGATACCACCGAAACGGAAGTTCTGCTGGTCGCGCTCAAGGTTGGTAGCTTGCGAAGTAATGGTGTTGTTACGGATAGACAACTGGTTTTTATCGTTGATGTTCCAGTCTAAACGGTTGAAGAATTTGTTGGAACGTGAGTAGATATTATAGTTGTCAAAACTGCCGGCATCCAAACCATAAGCAGTACGCATGTAATCGCTGATTTGCTGCGCCTGGGTACGGTTGATGATAGGCATGTCGGCTGAACCTGCGGCCAAAATAACCGGATCCTGGCGACGGGTAATCTCTTCGTTAGTAAAGAAGAATAATTTGTCTTTGATGATAGGGAAACCTAAACGGAAACCTGTTTGATACTCGTGGAAAGATGATGGCAGTTTTGAATTATCACCTGCTTTGTTACGGCCGGTGATGCTGGCGTTACGGCCAAAACCATAAACCGAGCCTGTTACGGTGTTTGTACCGCTGCGAGTTACCGCGTTAATGCTACCACCTAAAAAGTTACCAATTTTAACGTCATATGGAGCCAGGTAAACCTGAATATCCTGGATAGCGTCGATAGATACGGGGTTGGTACGGGTACTGCTGCCCGGCTGACCTGAGGTACCGCCCTGGCCTCCTAGTGATGGGCTAAAGCCAATGGCATCGTTATTAATAGCACCGTCGAGCGTTACGTTGTTGTAACGGAAGTTGGTACCCAAAAATGAGTTGTTGCTGCTTTGAGGGGTAGTACGGGTAAAATCCTGTAAACTGCGGCTGATAGACGGTAAGGTCTTTAATTGTGCTGCGCTTACGCGGGTGCTCGAGCCGGTTTTAGTAGTGCCCTGGCTGCCTTTAACAACTACGGCCTTTAGCTCGGTCGACTCATCGGCCAACCTGAAGTTGAAATTAGAACTGCCTAAGCTTAAGTTGATGCCTGTTTGTTCTTGTTTTTTTGAACCTACGTAAGTAGCGGTGATAGTATAAGGACCACCTGGATTTACGTTAGGGATGGTATAGCGCCCTTCGGCGTTGGTTTGTGCGGCATAGCGGGTGCCGGTACTGGTGTTTACTGCTGTAACGGTTACTCCGGGCAAATTGACGTTTTTGCCGTCGGTAACCCTACCCGTTATAACGGAACTTGTTACCTGTGCAAAGCTGGCATCGATACTTGCCAGCAGTGCAACGAATAAGAAAAGTAAAAGCTTCTTCATGTGAATAAAATTTTATACAAAATTGGATTCGACATGTTAAACCTGTGTTAAGCGAAAATTATCATATTAACACTTCATTAACGGTGAGTTGAAGTTGGGTTGTTTTCTGGTTAATATGGCTTAAAAGTTAATGTTATTTAATGCATAAGAAAAAATACCAATTCTAAATAGATATTAATGCGCTTTAAGCAGTTGTTTTATTAGGCTAATTTTAACGGGGAGAAGTTAATACTACTAAATTGACACTCACTTTGTATCTATTTTGCAAATAGTGATGCTTTGGGTTTAACATGCTATAATATATTAAAACAGAAAGTGCAGCTCTTGTTATAAAGGCTGCACTTTGCATTTAGGTGGCGTTAAATTTAAATATGCTTAATGTTAATTTAACATTGTTGCTATAAAAAGTGATGTTGAGTTAAACGGATTAATCTGTAAAACACAAAAGTTAAAAAGTATTAAGATTATTGGTCTTTCAAAACGTTTTCTGCTGTTTCGGCAACATCCGCGTCTCCGTCATGGCGTTTCGGGAAGTTAAAAAGGAGGGATGTTAGCACCGGAATAACAAAAATACCTACGGTAAACAAAGACACAAAAAGGTCGGTTTTTTCGCCATCAATAATTTCGGCTAATGGTGTGTGCGGGAAAAAATGGGTATATACCGAAGCTGCCAGTTTTATACCCAATACGCCAATCACAATAAAGGCAATCGTCTCCAAAAAAGTAAACTTCTCCATTAGCTTCACAAAACCCTGCGCTACAAAACGCATGGCCAGGATGCCGATGAATACGCCCGTGTAAATCAGAAATACATGGTCGGTAAAGGCAACAGCTGCAAACACATTATCTATGGAAAATGCTAAGTCCATTATTTCGACTAATGCTACAGTAGCCCAAAAATTGCCTATAAGGCCAACAGTCGACTTGTAGATCCAGCTTTCATCTTTATTAACTGATTCTTCTTCGGAGTCTCCGCCTGCAGTTTTGCCTTTAAAATAGTTAAAAGCAAGGTAAAGCAGGTATAAACCTCCGAGTGGTTTTAACCACCAAACCTTTACCAGCCATGAGGCCAAAAACAAACAGATACCCCGAAAAACGTACGCGCCGATGATACCGTAACGTAGCGCTTTATTGCGTTGTTCTTTAGGCAGGTCGATTACCATGGTGGCCAGCACGGCTGCGTTATCAACCGAAAGCAAGCTTTCGATAACAATAAGGTTTAAAATAATCAGCAGGCCTGCCTGTATGTCGTCGCCCAGTAATTTGTGAATAAAGTCCATTGTAGAGTTTTGTAAATGATTTAAAGTTTAAGTGTGTGTACGTGTATGAGACCTGCCGACGCTTTTCTTGTTACATCATATCGGTATTCAGCATCGTTTTTAAAATGTTGGCCTGTGCATCAAAGTTACTGATGTTTTGCAGGAAACCGATATCTGTTATCTTTTTATAATGCTCTGCCAGCAACTGTTTTACCTCGGGTGGGATAAGCGTTTTTACCAGCGCCGCGCGGCTTTGCAACTGGTCGTTTTTGTTTTTGAGTTCGTACACCAATGAGTTATCTGCGGCAGGAGCATGGCTCGCTGCATTAATCATTTTCATTTCTTCCGCATCACACAGCAAAAACAAATTGCGCGATGGGTAATATAGAAAGTAAGTAGCAGCTTCAGTAAACTTATACACTTCAATAATCAGGCTGCCTGCCTTTAGCCCGCAAAAAAACTCAGTTTTAAAGTCGTACTTGCAAAGCTGGCCCATCAATTTGCGCTGTATAACGGCGTGGGCCGTATCATAAACTTCGGCAGGGGTGTAGCTGGTAAGCCGGGCTAAAACATCCTCGGTAATGTCATGATAAAACGAGGGCGAAAACCTGGCGCTGAACGCGTTGATGTTTTTTGAGTACGGGTACTCGTTACTGTAACCGCTCAATAACTCATACAATCGCCTTAACGAGGTGTTTATCTTGAGCGCCTGCCGCTGTTTTTGCAAATCAAAATCTGCCTGGGTGAGCTTGTCGGCCTCCAGCCGGGCAATTACATCGCGGTTAAGGTCAATTTCGTTGAATAAAAGGGTTACGTTTTTCTCGTTGGTCTTTTTAATCTTTTTGAGCAAATCAATGAGTGTATCGGTAAACTGAACGTGAAACAGTTCCAGCTTGTTAATATCAAGCTCCATGTTTTGCTCAAAAAGCTGGTGTATCACCTGGCTGCGCAGGTAAATATTGTAAATAATATCGTCCGAAAAAAAAGCCGCCATAATTTGCAGCTTGCTTAATATCCGTACCGATTCGCTTAAAACGCTTGCCCTTCTCTCATCCATCAATATTTATCAGCCCCGGTTAGTTACGTTCTTTTTTAACTCTGTTTCCAGGTTTTCCAGTTCAGTATTTAAGGTTTTGCGGTTTTGTGCACCTTGCTCGTGTATTTGTTTTACCTCGTTCAGGGTTTCAATCAGCGATTGTGTAGTGCGTTTCAGCGTATCAATAGATACTACAGTTTTCTCGTTTTCGCGGGCAACATCAATGCTGTTTTGCTTTAATAACTCAGCATTCTTTTGCAAAATGGTGTTGGTGGTGTCCGAGATCTTTTTCTGCATCTCCACATTTTGCTTTTGCCTGTGCAGTGCCACCGCAATAGTTAGCTGGTTTTTCCAAACCGGAATGGTGGTTGACACAATCGACTGGGCCTTTTCGGCAATCGAAGTATTGTTATTTTGCACCACCCTTATTTGCGCCAGCGATTGCAGCATAATAAACCTAACTACTTTTAAATCGGCCAGGCGCTTGTCCAGGCGGTTTACAAAATCGCGCATATCGGCAATCTCATAATCCTGGTAGGCGTTAGGATTGGCATCCATGGCAGCCAGCTGTTCGCTCAATTGCTGATGTTTAACCTGACCGGCAATAATCAGCTCTTCCATTTGTTTGATGTAGGTAACATTACTATCAAACATGGTTTGCAGCGAGGCATTATCTTTAATGGAATTGATACGGCCGGCTTTTACCTTGTTTACAATTTTATCTATGTTATTAACAACCGTATCATACTTCTGGAAAAGCTTCTGCACGTCAAATACCATTTTCTTTAAAAACGGAATCCCCGATAAAAACTTGCTGAAACCGCTTTGGTTCAACTCATCAATGTCGATGTAATTTAACTCTGTAAGCAGTTCATTCACCAGTGTACCTACCTCGCCCGAATTATAGGTACGCACCGAAGCCAGAAACTGGTTGCTGTACTTCTCCATCGAGTTTTGTACATTAGCACCATAGTTCAGTATCGAGTTTACATCGGCAGGGTTAAGCGATTGGTTAACGGCTTCATATTTTTTGACATCCTCGGTAGTAACTTGGCTCAGGTTTACGTTGCCGTCTTTGTCTATCTTGGCGCCGTTAGTATTCAGTTCGGGTACTGCCGGCAGCGAAGTATTATTATCCATGATATAAATTTAGTAAATACCCCTGTGCAGGGGTATTTATATTACAAATATTTTTGCATTACGGTGTTAACGGTTTCCTGCAGTTTTTTGTCCTGCGTTGGCTCACCAATGGCATTAAACTTCCACTCGCCGTTGCGTTTGTAAAATACCCCCATCACCATAGATACGTGGCCGGCAAAATGTGCGCCGTTCGCAATATCATACTTGGCAAAAACCTCGTTCACACGGTTAGGTGTGCCTTCATATATTCTGATTGACGCAAAGGGTATTTTAGCAAAATCCTGCCCCCGGAAACTGTTTAAAACAAAGGCAGCGTATTGTGTGCTGTCGCTTAGTTGCGAGAAATCAAGCGTGATCACTTCATTGTCGATGCCGTCGTTGCCGTTCATGTCGCCTACCAAATCATCTCCGCTGTGCTTTACAGCACCATTTTTTGATTTCAGGTTACCAAAGTAAACTACCTCTTCGGGTTGTTTAGCTGCGTTAAAAAGGGCACAGCTGGCATCAAGGTCAACCGCTTCTTTGGTGGTGCTTAAACCGAACAATCCCTTTTTTTCGATGGCGCCCCAGTTAATGCCTACACAAATATTTTGAAGCTTGCTGCCGTTAGTTTTTTCTAGGCTGATGCGTTGCCCTTTTTCCAGATTAATTGCCATTTTTAATTTAGGTTTAGTTGTATTTGTTTAAATAATCTTGCAGGCCGCCTTTCATGCCCGCGCCGATAGCTTCAAATTTCCACTCGCTATTACGTTTGTAAATACGGCCAAATTCAACGGCTGTCTCAATCGAAAAATCTTCTTCTAGTTCATATTTTAACAAGTCAGCACCGCTGCCGGCATCAAATATGCGCATAAACGAATTACGTACCTGGCCAAAATTTTGACGGCGGTTTTCAGCATCATGAATGGTTACTACCACACAAATTTCAGTAGCCCGTGGGTCTATCTTCGATAAATCAATATGAATTTGCTCGTCGTCGCCATCGCCGGCACCGGTAAGGTTATCACCGGCATGCTCTACGGCCTGGTCGGGCGATTTCAGGTTGTTGTAAAATATAAAGTGCTCATCAGATAAAATCTTTTTGTTTTCGCCCAGGATAAATACGGAAGCATCCAGGTCAAAGCTGCCGCCGGTTGATGTGCTGTTGGTATCCCAGCCTAAGCCAATTACAAATTTGGGTGCGTTGATAGCTTCGCGCTGGCCTTTTTGCAAATTAATTGCCATGTTGTACAAGTTTTGGTTGGTTGATAAATATGTAACTTTTAAGATGATTCAGGTTTTGGCTATACGCTTCTATAATGTGGTAGCCGTTTCCCAAAGCCATATCGTAAAGATGGTTATTAAATTCGTTTGTTTGATAGCAAATAAACAGGCTGAAATCGTGATGGTCGCTGTTTAAAATATATTTTACAATGCGGGTATTGATGCAAAAATTTCCGCTGTTGATAATCTGCTCCAGGTCGAAAATAGACTTTACTTCGTGATAGTTCAGATCGTTTTCGATGTTGGGGTGGATGGTGTTGTTCACTAATTCGGCAAAATATAGCATGTGAACGTCGTTGGTCAAATTAAAAGTATTGATCATGTTGGTAATCATGCGCTCGTGGCTGCCGGTTATTTTAATGTCGTCCAAAAACAGCAATACTTTACCCTGCAAAAATGCGGCATCAATATGAAACGAGTCATTGCTGATGAGTTTTAAACGCTGCTCGGCATCCAGCGCACCATAATCTTCTTTATAAGTTACGGTTCGGTGCACCTTGGCTTCTTGTAATACCGGCCATTCATTGTCGGCCAGCCACCGGTTAAGTTGCGCCACAAAATAATTTTTCATGGCAAAGGTAGCCGTAGGTATGTAGGAGTAAGGGCTGCTGATTACTACTAATTGTGCCGCCTTGGGCATAGCAGCAATCACTTCGTTGATGAAGCCTTTAGCCAGTGCCCTGCCAAATTTTGCGGATACAGCGTTATCGCCAAATTTGAAACGACTGTAATCTGTCGCGCTAAAACCAAAGCTGTTACTGCTATTAATTTTATGAAGGGAATATGTGTGATGGTTCATGATTGTTTAAGGTTAGGATAGATACTTGGTTACTGTTAATAAGTGTGGCGTTTATGCCGGCATAAAGGGCTCCTTCGATGTCCGCCCTAGGATTGTCGCCCACGTGCGTGATGTTCTGCAATTGTACATGAGCAAGTTGTCTTGCCTGGATTATCATCAATTCAAAAAAAGCTGGGTTAGGTTTCGACATACCGGCTTCGTCCGAGTAAAGCTGGAAATCAAAGTAGGGGGCAAGGGCTAATTGCTGTAATACTTTGCGCAAGGTAACGCCTTTAATAAAACCGGTATTGCTTAAAATGTTGGTGGTTGCCCCCCTGCTTTTTAATATGGCCAGCAGATTAATAGTATCCGGGTCGTAAACCTGAGGCATATAATCAAACACTAACGCTTCCATGTGAGTGTAAAGATGTTCGATGTCTATATCGTGAAGGTTAATCTGGTTATTGTTTATAAGGCTGATCACCATCAGGTACATCTCGTCGGCATCAATATTTTTGCCGGTACGCTCGTTAATGGCATTACACATTAAGTCTACCATTCTGAACTTTTGTTCCACATCTTCGAGCGATATATGCTGAAAGTTAAAATGCTGATGAAAGTATTTACTCCGATGCTTTTTAAACAACGGGTTAGATTTAATCAATGTTAACCAAAGGTCGAACGAGTAATGCTGGTGGCCGGTCATTGGGTTTAGGGGCGGATAATGGCTTTATGACGGAGTTAAAGTATAAACTATAATTGTGATAGGCAATAAAAATTAACGTCAAAATTGTAAATTCTGTGCTACCAGCAAGTTTATCAAAAACGGCTTCGTTTTAAAAAGACTGGCTATCAGCATATTCATCAATAGGTTTGTCTTGTTTAGACGGCAGGGGGAGCGATATGTTACAGTCGAAAAAACAAAAGCCCTTAGCTTTTGGCTAAAGGCTTTTGCGGCTATCAAAATGACGCTGTTTAGGCAGTCAGGTATTTATTAAGGTGTGCAAACAACACAATATCCAAACCGTAAACGTCCGGGCGAAATTGCAGGGTACCTGTATTGTCCATCCAGCAGGTAGCATAGGTTAGATACACAGGCATCTTTTTAGGCAAACTCAAATCTGTAGCTTTAGGATCTTCGCTGCTTTCCATTTCAGACTTAATAGTCTGAAATTTGTTGCCATCGCCAAAAAGGGCATGGGCTAAATCTAACGGACGTTCGACCCGTACACAACCATGGCTAACAGCACGCATTGATTGGTTAAACGCTTGTTTAGCCGGCGTATCGTGCAGGTAAACCGAGCTGCTGTTTTTAAACAAAAACTTAATTTTGCCCAAAGCATTGCCTTCTCCAGAGCGCTGTTTAAATGCGTAGTCATCTTTGTTGGCCGATGCCCAATCTATGGTTTCAGGATCATCCACAACTTTACCGCCTTTATATACATCAATATTATTGTTAGCTAAGTAATATGGGTCACTTGCTGCTTTCACCATGATTTCTTTACTTGCTATACTTTGCGGAATGTTCCAGATAGGGTTAACTTGTACTGAATAAATCATGCTATTAAGCTGCGGTGTTTCGCGCGAAAAAGGGCGATCTACTTTATCCCTTTCGTCGTACTCTATCAGGTTATCTGTACGGTCAATGTTACGGCCTTCGCCAACGCAAACTTTCATGTTCATCACCGATTTGCCATTCTCCATAACATCTAAACGGTAATCTGGAATATTAACAATTACATATTTAGCATCTGCAGGTTTATTTTTCCAGCGCAGGCGCTCCAAGTTTACCTTCAAAATACGGTCAGTCTCTTCGGGTGTTTTACCTGCTACCTGCGCATGGCTCATTAAAGCTTTTTGCATTGCAATATATTCTGGGCTTTTTGGCTGAACGCTATCTAAGAATTTTTTCATATCAGCGATAGCGAAAACCTTATTCATAGAGTTGCTATCTGGGCGTAACGTATTGGTGTAATAGCGGGCGTAAATTTTACGCGGACTAATTACGCCGTACTGTAAGGCATTGGTGTAGTCAATAAGCGAGTTGGCCAGCATTACTTCCAGCTCGGCCATGTTTTGGTAAGCTTCTTCAGTAGTTTTGATGGCATCTTTGCTATAAAACTTGTTTACCAGATTATTTACCTCGTCAGCTCTGAACATCTTGGGGTCAAGACCATGTTCGCCTGACTTTTTTAAATAGCTGGCTAGTGTTTTTAAGTCTTCGCCTTTCATGTGGTCTAAAACTAAAACCGGGTCATACTCGTTTTTTTCATAAAAGCTTGTAATTAGTGCCGGGTTACGCAGTTTGCTTTTTCTCTCGGCCAAAACTTTTTGAAACACCGGTGTAAAGCCTTCGGGAGTTACCTTATTAAATGCTTTATTTTTGTTTACACTGTAAATGGTTTGAGCCATGTCAGAACGCTTTTTGTGACAGCTCTGGAGCATCAGTATAAAAAAGGCGCTAAACGCTAACACAAGCGCAGGCCATTTCACTATTCGGTTAAGTGGAGTAGATGTTATCATAGGTATATTCAAAGTAGTGTGTAAAACATAAGCAATCACTGTACCATAACCACAAGTACTATAGCAGTTGGTACTTTACATTCGACTAATTATTCTTGCTTACGTTTAATGGCTTTATCTGTAATGGTAGATGGCGCCGGTTGTTTGGAATGTTGCTTGTCCTGACCAATGTAACGAAACTCAATGATACAACCTCTGTAGCTCACTTTATGCGGGTCTTGCGCTGATGGGCCTGATGATATGGCATTGCTATCTACTGCAAGGTAAATAGATTTTCCGTCTGGCGAAATTGCAGCATCCCTATACCTTACATCCCCTTTAAAATAGTTTATGGTATCGCCGGTTACCTGTGTACCTGTATTGTTCAGCTTTAAGCGGACGAGCTTACTGCCCTTTAAAGTGGGCAGCAAGAGTGAGTTTTTCCAACCTGGTATTGCATCAGCGGTGTAAACTGCAATACTACTTGGTGCCTCCGATGGCCACTCGGCGCCCTTTCGGCTGTTCTGTTTAATGTTGTTGAACAGGCCGGTTAAAAATGTATGGCTGTTGGGATATAGTGTTTTAATAGGGTTGCGGTAAAGTGCCAGGCCTATCATGGCTGCATTTTCTTTTTCATTAACTATTAATGGATAGGTGGTATGCCATTGGCCTGGTAATAATTGGTTTTCAGATACACTCGCGGCCAAACCATCGTAGTTGCCATCCGCATAACCTATTACCAGCGGATGACCATAGTTTTTACCTTTTTCAATAATATTTATTTCATCATCAGAGTAAGGGCCATGCTCGGACGAATAGATATAGCCCTTGCCGTTTACAACGGCATAAGCCAAACCTTGGGCATTGCGGTGGCCGTAGCTCCATACCGCGTTTTGGCGGCTTGAATTAAATGGGTTATCGTTCGGTATCCAGCGGTCATACTGCCCGGTGTCTGCATCGGCCTCTAAATTGAAGCGTAACAATTTTCCTTCATAGTAACGTGTGTCTTGCGCGTGATTTGGGCGACCGCCATTGTTGAACTGTCCGGCGCCTAAATCACCAACCGAATAGTATAAATAGTTTTGGCTTCCGGTTTGCGCAATAAGTAAACGACCGCCGTTGTGATCGTTACTGCCAGGTATACTATCACACAAAATCTCGGGGTTGGTAAGTTTTTGCTTTGAAGTGTTATAGCGGTACTTAACTAAACGGGTTATGAAATAACAACCGCCGCTGTTAACGGCGCAGCCGTCGCCGTCGGCATCTGCACCTTTAAACCGATAGATATAAGCTAAGTACACAAAAGGTTTGCCGGTTAAAAATTGCGGATGAAGGGTCATACCCATCAGGCCACCTTGTGGCCAGGGCTTGCCACCACTTGCTTTGTTTATCCGGTCGTACCGCGGAAAGTTGCGTTCGTTGTTTAAATCGAGCAGAATTTGCTTCTTACCATTGGCCGGGTTGATGCGACTCACCCGGTAGCCACGAGCCTCAGTTATCCATAAGTTATTATCTGGCCCGAAAATAACTGTCCACGGATCGCTCAATTTGTCGGCTACGATGCGGGCCGAAAATTTTTCGTGCATGGGGCCGCTGACGCTTTGCGCGTGAACGGTGGAAAACCCACTTATTAAAAATATTAAGAGCAAAAAGGAGTATCGCATAAATACACTACAAGCCAAATGCGTGGATGTTGTGACGCATTCTATAAGTTAGCTTATTTGTTACCTTTGCTCATATGGCAAACCTTTTACCCGAAGTATGGCTACGCGGCCCATTGCCTGAGGTGCCTGCCTTACTGCAACCCGTGGCACATGCATTGCTACAGGCTCGCGAAGAAATTAATGCTTTAATGGCTGATTTTGACGAAGAAATGCTTTGGACAAAGCCGGCTGAATTGGCTTCTGCAGGTTTTCATTTACAGCACTTAACCGGCGTATTAGATCGCCTGTTTACTTATGCCAGAGGGAAAATGCTTACGCCCGAACAGTTAAACGCACTGCATCAAGAGGGTAAGCCTCTGTCTGAAAGTGGTCAGGTACAAATACTGCTCAACAACTTTAACCGTCAGGTAGACTTGGCACTCGAACAATTGACAGCGGAAAATTCGGAAATTCTTACCGAAGTTAGAGGTGTGGGCCGTGCGCAAACACCTTCTACAGTGATAGGCTTGTATACCCATGCTGCCGAACATACCATGAGGCATGTAGGGCAACTATTGGTTACTGTAAAAATTTTACAGTCCGGGTTATATTAATATCGCCCGATAATTTTAGTGAGTTCCGAAAAATCATGAATGTGGTGGTCGGCTTGATTGTCGTTAAATTCGTTCTTTTTATCGTACAGTACAGTTGGTATACCTAAGGCTTTACCGGCTTCAATCTCGGATTCCGGGTCGTCGCCAATTACCAGTACCTCTTTGGGCTGGTAATGATACTTTTTCAAAATTTCTTCAAAAATTTCTTTCTTGGTATCCTCCGTTTTTTCCGGGTCGTTGATGCTGATATCTTTGAAATCACTTTCTAAATTTAACATGCGTACTTTGCTCTGCTGCATTTTGGTAAAACCCATGGTAACTAAAAATTTATCATGCGACAGGCTTCTCACTTCATCGTAGTCACCAAACGGCTCAATAGGCTTATCATAAGTGCTTTCGCGCAGTATATCAGCACCTTTTTTTGTTAACTCTTCGCTAAAGCCAAACTGGTCAGCAATTTTTTGCCATGCTTTTTTTGCCATCAGCTTTTTAATTTCGGGCAGTTTGTCTACGCCAAACTCATCTTTATGTTCGTCCAGCAGTTTATGCAAAGGCTCAAACAGCTCTGGGGTAATAGACGCTGTCGGGAAAATCGTATTGTCTAAATCAAGTATCAATGCTTTAATCATGTTAAACTAACAATAGCACTCCAATACAGTTTAAACTAACTTTATAAAACGGTAACTAAGGTGAGTAATAATTAAACAAGCTTATCACCTTTTATGGTACTAAGCAGAGAGCGGTGCACTTACCCTAATTCGATTTTAAAGTTTAAACTATACAAAACGAAATAGCCTGTTGCCGAAAACAAACAAATGCCTCCCAGTACCCACCACAGCAAGGCATATCCGTTATAAGCAATTAACTGGCTACCCAAAGTAGGAGCTAATATCTGCGCAGCAGACCAGGCCATGCTGTAAATACCAGCGTATTGTCCTGTATTCTCGCTATTACTGCGTGACAGCCAGAAGGTATTCATGAAAGGCATGCTAAGTATCTCACCCATTGTCACAAAAAATACAATGAGGTATGCTGTAGCTATACCCGCTGGCAGGAGGTTGGTTAGCGTAAAGCCGATACCTGTAACTAATACACCTGCAGCAATAAACATCAGCGGGTGCCTGCGCCCGTCCATTTTATGTACAAGCACCATTTCAATAACAATGATCAATAAGCCGTTTAATGACATCAGCCAGCCTATAAACGTCTCGCTGAAATGCCATTGCGTTTTGTAGAACACCGGCTGCATGGTAAAAAGCTGGAAAAAGCAAACAGCAAACAGTACGTTAAGCAGCGAAAACCAAAGGTAAATGCCATCTTTAAAGGCTGATGCTGCAGGCACTTTACTTTTTACTTTTTGCGCCAGCGATTTCACGGCCTCGGCCCTGGGCATCAACCTAAGTAATAATAAAGCCGAGAATAGGTTGGTAAAGCCATCAACCCAAAACAACAAATGGTAGTTGATAGAAGCCAGAAAGCCGCCTGCAGCACCGCCGCAAGCCCAGCCTAGGTTTACAGCCAAGCGGTTGAGCGAGTAGGAGCGGGTGCGATTGTCGGCGTTGCTATAATGCGCTACAGCGGTTGAGTTTGCTGGTCTAAAGGCGTCGTTACAGGCGCTTAAAGCAAATGAGACAGCGCATATCCACCAAAAATTTTCCTGAAAGCCTAATATTAGAAATAGTACACCACCGCTTAACAAAGCGCCGAGTTGTACATCATAAAACCCATATTTGTCGGTAATACGCCCACCCATGAAAGCGCCCACCAACGAACCTACACCAAACATCGACATAATAACACCTGCCTGCGCAATGCTGAAGTGCAGCTTTTGTGTGCAATAAATAGTCATGAATGGGATAACCATGGTGCCGCTTCTGTTAACCAATAGCACCAATGAAAGATACCAGCTATGCCTGGATAAGCCGCTGTAAGCATTTTTATATAGATGAATAATAGAAGCTAACATGAAAATTACCGTTTTAAATTTGAACCAATAATTGACCCGGCATTGCATAAACAAAAAACCACTGCCTTGGTGTAAAAGCAGTGGTTTTATTATCGACAATCTACCTGTGTAATCAGATACGGGTAATGTCGGCCCCTAATGCTTTCAATCTTTCGTCGATATGCTGATAGCCACGCTCAATCTGCTCAATATTGTAAATAGTAGACTCGCCTTGAGCTGATAGTGCGGCAATTAATAAAGAGACGCCTGCACGAATATCAGGCGATGTCATGGAGATACCACGCAATTGCATCTGTTTATCTAAACCAATCACCGTAGCGCGGTGCGGGTCGCACAAGATGATTTGGGCACCCATATCTAACAACTTATCTACAAAGAACAAGCGGCTTTCAAACATTTTTTGATGAATAAGCACCGAGCCCTTAGCTTGTGTGGCAACCACCAGCACAATGCTTAGCAGGTCAGGGGTAAAGCCCGGCCACGGCGCATCAGCAATGGTCATAATCGAACCGTCAATAAAAGTTTCTATTTCGTAATGGTCTTGTGCCGGTATAAAAATATCATCGCCACGTAGTTCTAATTTAATACCCAAACGTCTAAAAGTGTCTGGAATAATGCCCAGCTCTTTGTACTGTACATTTTTGATGGTAATTTCAGAACCCGTCATGGCAGCTAAACCAATGAAAGAACCGATCTCAATCATATCCGGCAGCATCCGGTGTTCGGTGCCGTGCAGCTCGGTTACCCCCTCAATGGTAAGCAAGTTAGAGCCGATGCCAGAAATTTTGGCACCCATACGGTTCAGCATTTTACAAAGCTGCTGCAAATAAGGTTCGCAGGCGGCGTTATATATGGTGGTTGTACCTTTAGCCAAAACAGCCGCCATTACAATATTTGCAGTACCAGTTACTGAGGCTTCGTCCAGCAATATGTACGTGCCTTTCAGATCAGAGGCATCTACGTTAAAAAATCCGTTCTCCGGGTTGTAGTTAAAGCGGGCACCTAACTTTTCGAAACCTAGGAAATGGGTATCTAAACGACGACGGCCAATTTTATCGCCGCCCGGTTTAGGGATCGAAGCTTTACCAAAACGGGCCAGCAGTGGGCCTACAATCATGATAGAGCCGCGTAAACTGCCACCTTTGGCTTTAAAAGCATCCGAGTTAAAGAAATCAAGGTCAATGTTAGCCGCCTCAAAAGTATAGGTATCGGCCGATAGCCGCTCCACCTGAACGCCCATATCGCCCAGTAGCTCAATCAGCTTATTTACATCTTTAATATCGGGTATATTACTGATGGTTATTTTTTCTTTGGTGAGTAATACCGCCGATAATATTTGCAGAGCCTCGTTTTTGGCACCCTGAGGTATAATTTCGCCTTTTAAACGTTTACCGCCCTTTATAACAAAAGCATTCTTCATAATGATTTACAATAGTGTTTAACAGACACTATGGCCTGTTAAGTTTCTGCAAAGATGTAAAGTTAATTGCAAAAAACTAAAATTGGTTTTAATGTAAAATACAATAAAGCAGCAAACGCCCAAATCCGGTACGGCCGGCGGGCGTATGTTGCTTTATTTTTATAAATGTTAAAGCTCTGAAGCCTAATATTTTCTTGAGCCGCCGTTGTTGCGGTTTTGATTATTGTTGCGGTTTTGCTGACCGCCACCATTGTTGCGATTTTGGTTATTATTATTACGGTTTTGCTGACCACCGCGATTATTGTTCTGGTTATTATTGCGCGGATTGTTGTTACGTGTGTTTTGTACAGGTGTACGTACATCTACCTTGTTGAGGTTGATGTTATCTTCCAGTTTTAATTCGCCGTTAGATAGTTCGCGCAAATCAGCCAGAATGCTTTCGTCTGTTACCGAGTCTTTGTTCCATTGCACATAAGCCATTTTCATAAAATTAGCAATGGCTTGCACCATGTGCTGTTTGCGGGCCGGCTCGTCAATGCTTTTAGCTTTGGCAATCATCATTTCGATAGTTTTACCGTAATGACGGTATTTTATGCGCTGATGAGGATAGCCTAAAGGCTCCGGCTTAATATGTATAGCCTCGGGCGTTGGTAAAGGGTAGGGCGCGTCAACATCAATCTTATAATCAGAAATGATGTGCAAATGGTCCCAAAGTTTATGTTTAAAGTCGGCAACGTCGCGCAGGTGTGGATTTAAAAAGCCCATCAGCTCAATCACAACGTTGGCATAACGGTTACGCTCTTCTTTAGTTGGGAGTGCCACAATATACTTAACCATGTTTTGAACATTGCGGCCGTATTCGGTAAGTAGTAATTTACTGCGGGTTGAGTTATAATCAAAAGTTCCAGGCGTATATTTTGTAGCCATGTAATAATCAGAATAAAAGTTTTTTTAAGCTAACTGCGCAATGTTATATTAAAATAAGAAAGTGCAGGTGCTGTAAAAGATAAGTTGTACTTGCTTGTACCTATGGGTAACGCAAATATATATTTATTTGTGTTATGTTACAGGAAAAAAATATGAAAACAGGAAATTTTTCCTGGAATATATTCCTGTATCAGTGAATTGCCGGGAACGAAATACCCTTAATATTACGGTATATCTCAACAGCATATAGGTCTGTCATGCCCGATACAAAATCGAGTACGCTTTGTATTCTGGAATATAAATCCTGCTTATCAGTGATAAACTGTTTGGGTATTAACTGTATTAGTTTTTTGTGGTAAGCCGAATTATTAATTAACACCGCCGGTATAAACTCTTCGAGCAAGCCTGCCATTACCTTGTAACCGGCCACTTCTATCTGCACTACCGATTGGTAGTTGTAAATTTTAGCCACAGATATTTTACTAATTTCTTTCCAAGGTGTTAAATATGGCTCTTCTAATGCATCAGTTAAACCCATATTAAAATTGCCGCTCAGGATAGCTTTTTGGTTGGCCATAAACAGTTGTGAACAAGCATTAATAAGGTTGTTGATGGCTTTTGCCCTCATGATGCTTACTTTGGCATCTTCGTCTTCAAACTCGTTTTCCAGCCAGCTACTCATGCGCGTGCTGTTGCAAATTGGCATCAGCAGCTCTTTTATTTTATCGTATGATAATATTTTTAAGCGATGTGCATCTTCCAAATCGATTATGTTGTAACAGATGTCATCAGCCGCTTCAACTAAATACACTAACGGATGGCGCTTGTAGATGAGCGGATTTTCGGATGACTTAATCAGCCCTAACTCTTCGGCAATGTATTGGAAGCTGTTTTGTTCCGACTGGAAAAAGCCATACTTTTTTTGATGTATATTGCCTTTTACGTGCCCGGCTACAGCAGCACATGGATACTTGACAATGGAGGCGAGCGTGGTATAAGTTAATGCAAAAGCACCGTTACCCTTACCAGTAAAGCCATGAGTAAGCAAACGAAAGGCATTGGCGTTACCTTCAAAATGGATTAAATCATGCCATTGCTGATCGGTCAGCTGGTTGCGGTATTGGGCACCGTCGCCATCGGTAAAGTAACGCGACAAGGCCGACTCGCCAGAGTGACCGAAGGCCGGGTTACCCATATCATGCGCCAGGCAGGCGGCGGCTACCATGTTACCTACCTCGCTAATGAGCGGCAGACGTTTATCTACCTCCGGGTCCTGCTTTTTGAGGTTGTTGTAAAATATAGTGCCTAACG
This sequence comes from Mucilaginibacter sp. CSA2-8R, assembly GCF_038806765.1. Taxonomy (NCBI): domain Bacteria; kingdom Pseudomonadati; phylum Bacteroidota; class Sphingobacteriia; order Sphingobacteriales; family Sphingobacteriaceae; genus Mucilaginibacter; species Mucilaginibacter sp. CSA2-8R. The sequence continues at coordinate 2,145,710 of NZ_CP152389.1, forward strand.
AGCGGCCAACGCTGGCTACCTCCAGGCTATGGGTAAGGCGGTTGTGCACAAACACACTACCCGGCAGCGGGAAAACCTGCGTTTTATTTTGCAGCCTACGGAAAGGCGAAGAGAAAATAAGTCGGTCGTAATCTTTTTGAAACTGTGACCGTGCTTTGTCTTGATCCTGCGTTTCTGCGTTTTCAACACCCCAGCGTTTTGCCGATATCAGTTTTTCCCAATACATCATACGGTCGGCAAGTTACAATGAAAATAACGGATATAAAAAACGCCGTTAAAACGACCTCAGCTAAACATGTGTAAAGATTAACCAAGATCATTGTAACGGCGCTTTTATAGGCACTTATTAGGCACAGCAGTTATTTGCTCATTTCTGCATAGTGCTTGTAAAATAATGGAATAGTTTCGATGCCTTTATAGTAATTATAAACATCGTATTTTTCGTTAGGGGAGTGCAGTGCATCGCTGTCCAGCCCAAAACCCATTAACACTGTTTTGATGCCCAGTTCGGCTTCAAACAACGCTACAATAGGAATGCTGCCGCCACCACGGGTTGGTATAGGAGCTACGCCAAACGCTTCAGTAATTGCTTTTTGAGCAGCCTGGTAAGCCACGCTGTTGGTTGGCGTTACTACAGGCTCGCCGCCATGATGTGGCGTTACCTGTACTTTAACATATGGCGGTGCAATACGGGTAAAGTGCTCAGTAAATAACTGTGTAATTTTGTCCGATGTTTGGTTAGGTACCAAACGCATGGATATTTTGGCGTTGGCTTTTGATGGCAATACGGTTTTGGCGCCTTCACCAATGTAGCCGCTCCAAATACCGTTTACCTCAAGCGTTGGGCGGGTGCCGGTGCGTTCGAGGGTAGAGTAACCCTTTTCGCCCCAAACATCGGCAATGTCTAAGTCTTTCTTGTAGGCATCTTCATCATAAGGTGCCGCGTTTAATGCCTGACGCTCTTCGGCCGAAAGTTCGGCTACGTCATCATAAAAGCCAGGTATGGTAATATGATTGTTTTCATCGTGCAGCGAGGCAATCATTTTAGCCAGTATAGTGGCCGGGTTAGCTACGGCACCGCCATAAACACCTGAGTGTAAATCGCGATTAGGGCCAACCACCTCTACTTCAAGATATGATAAGCCACGAAGGCCTGTTTCGAGCGAGGGGGTTTCCATGCTCAGCATTGATGTGTCAGAAATCAATACAACGTCGGCTTTTAACCGCTCTTTGTTTTCTTTAACAAAAATGCCCAGATTGTTAGAGCCTACTTCTTCCTCACCTTCAATCATAAATTTGATGTTGCAGGGCAGGGTACTAGTACGCATCATTAACTCAAAAGCTTTTACGTGCATGTAAAACTGGCCTTTGTCGTCGCATGCACCGCGTGCATAAATTTTACCATCCCGAACGGTTGGTTCGAAAGGCGGCGTTTTCCATAATTCTAACGGATCGGCAGGTTGCACATCATAATGTCCATAAACCAATACTGTAGGTTTTGAGCTGTCAATAATTTTCTCGCCGTACACAATAGGATAGCCGGCTGTTGGGCAAACTTCTACATTATCTGCACCAGCCTCTCGTAGTTTATTAGCGGTGTATTCAGCTGTCTTCAACACATCCGCCTTATATTTAGGGTCGGCGCTTACCGATGGAAAGCGCAGCAGCTCAAAAAGCTCGTTTAGTAAACGTTCTTTATGATTTTCAATATACTGTTTAATCTCTTGCATATGCTTTACTGAAAAAGCAAATATAAAATATATAAGCAGGGTAGTAGTATTTATAAATCATCATGCGATATAAATAATCTATAAATGAAGCGCTTTAAAGTGCAAGAGCTGTTGTAGCAATAGCTGTTTCAACAAACACTTAGAGATATAAAAAAAATCCCCCGCAACCTAATGATTGCAGGGGAAAATATTTAATATTAAGGCAATTAAATTGCCGAAAATATCTATATATAACTTGTACTCTTAACCTATCGCTATGACTGATATCATTTTACTATATGCCGCCATCTGCGGATATCGGGTAAATCTTGTCTTGCCTAACGTTTGCTCTACTCAAAAAAGCTTTTGCTTCGGCAAGTTTAAGTGCTGAAAATTTACTTGTCCTATTGCTGTCCGCCTTTGTACGAAGATTATGAACAGGTTTTGTAAACGGTGTTCCGGATATAATCAATACAGCTACCGATGTTAAGAGTGTTTTCATGCAGGTATATATTAAATTTAATTACGGTTTTTTTGGACGATCAATGCCGCCGTCTGCAGGAATTGGAGGATTGTCAATAGTAGGTTCACCAGCAACTTTGGAAACTGTTGGTTTTACACCATTTTCTTTGGTGCAAGATGAGATAATTCCTGTTGAAATAAACAACGCTGCAATGTAAATAAATTTTTTCATAATATTTTGTTTTATAGTATCTTGTATGTGTTATATGAAGTAACACTACAAATATAATTAAGTTTTTTATACACCAAAAAAAAAATAAAAAAAAGTTTTGCCCAGTTTCGGTAGCTAATCTTTTTTATATTTATAATATTTGATGCAGAATACTTCTAAAAGCCTTTAATGAAGAAACTTATAACCTGTCTTATTTTAGTAATCTCAGCGATTAGTTCGTACGCAATAGGTGCGAATTATTATGGTAAGCAGGATACTACCGAGGTTATAGATTTAACAATACGAGGTTTCGATATGCGAATGACTGATCCCTCGCAGGCTTTAAAGTATGCTGATCGGGCACTCAACCTCGCAAAGAAATTAGGATATGAAAAAGGTGAAGCTGACGCACTTCGGCTTCGCGGCTTAGCTGAAAGTTATTTAGGAAACTCTCAAAAGGCGATAGAAAGTTTTTCGTTTGCGTTAGATGTATACAAAAATCTCTTTAATGTACTTGGAGAAGTGAGGATATATCTAAACATCAGTTCTTTATATCAAAATGTGGATTATGATCAATGTATAAGTTATTTAGACTCTGCTATGAACTTATATCATAGCCGTCGGCTTGATAACAAAACTATATTGGCTTCCATTTATTTAAATTACGGAAACGTTTACCAGCTACAAAAAAGCTATACAAAATCTTTTGTGAACTATCACAAGAGTTATGATATCATCAAAGAGTTGAACGAGTCGGATCTCTTAGGTGTTGTTTTAACCAATTTAGGTATCATCGAGTCAATCACAGGGCACCCCGATAGAGCAAAAAGCTACCTTTATGACGCGCTCAAAACAGCGAAAGAGCATGAATATAATCAGCTTATTGCACAAATCAATCTAACGCTTGCTTCCATATTTACAGAGCAGAATGATTTTGATAAGGCTGAAAAAAGCCTGGAGGAAGGTAAAGCATACGCTGAGCTTATTGACAACGCGAGCATATTGCAGATTTACCGGATGAACTCGTACCGGCTCGAGTTAAAGCGCAAGAATTTTGAAAAGGCACTTCGTCATTTGCAGGACATTTACCGGATAGACAGTATACAATATAGCACCCGAAATTCTGCCGAATTAAGTCTATTTCAGGCAAACTACCGGAAAGATAAGTTAAGTCAGGAAAAAAACGCAATGCTGATGCGGCAGAAATATGATCGTAATAAGTTTATTAGCACTATTGTACTGGCCGCCTGTTTAATTGTGGTGATTTTATTATTGGTGAACAATGTAAAGCGGAAGGCAGAAACCAACAAAATGCTTACGGATCTGAATGCCGAAATATCTACACAAAAAGATAATCTCGACAAAATCAATCATTACCTGGAAGAGATTATTGATGATCGTACCAAAGACTTACAGTTGAAAAATAAAAAGCTCTCTGATTACTCATCGCACTTATCGCATCAAGTACGTGGCCCGATAGCTACCTTAAAAGGCTTAATGAATCTGGAACAAGAGGGGCTGGTAAGCCAAGAAGAATGTATTCAGCTTATGATAAAATGTGTATCAGAAATCGATGACAAGATTTTAGATATGAGCGATATGTTACACAATCCAGAACGCAGCAACCTATAATAAGGTACTGCGAACGGAATATAAATTTACGCTATTTTAAGCATTGGTAGGTTTGAGTGTATCTTTGCTTCTAATAAGCCCAAATACATGCAATACCAGGCAACCATCTGTAGAATTAGTAATTTGCGGTGCTTTTGATAGCCTTGAGTTTCAAACGCAAGTTTCTTATTACCATCGGTCACAAAAAACGTGATCTCCCCTTTTTTTGGCCTGAACTTAGATTTAAGTAAATCAATCACTTTAACTTTAAGTTTCGTATCAGGATCGTGGATAGTGCCCAGCTTTTGGTTCGTATCCGTCGAAGTTGATAACAGGTAATTTGTCATAGTAGGTAGCGTATTGTTGCAACCATTTCTTGCAATTATTACTCCAAATGTGGGTAAATCATGCCAAAGGGAGCAAAAAAGTGATAATGTTGTTTAGTGATAAATTAAATTAACCTATCGTTTAAAGGTGTGCCATAACTTACAAAATATTCGGTTTAAGTATACCAATTTTAAAACAGAAGTGTAAGTTATAGCAAACAACAATGCCGTTTACATTGATGCGGCAACCATCTTGCGGTTGTGCAACTCTTCGTAAAGCTCAATCACTTTGCGTTGTAAATCGGCTATCTCTGCCTCACGCGCGTTCAGCTTTTTCTGTGCTGCGCTCATGCTTGAGTATTGTTTTTCGCTTTCGGTAAGCCCTAAGCCCAACAACTGAACTACAGTAATTTCGTAAATGTTGGCAATCTGCTCCAGGCGTGAAAGATTTACATCAGTAATACCGGTTTCAATTTTAGAAAAGGCAGGGATAGAAATGCCCAAACGGTTTGCTACATCTTCTTGGCTCCAGCCACGCTGATGACGTAATGTGCGAATATTATTTCCTACTGAGTTAACGGCTTTGTTGTTGATTAACGGGCTCATTTTAATTAGTGAATATATGTAAGAGTGTAACTTACCTATTGCAATTCAAAGTATATGCCACCAACACAAAAGGTCGTTTTTAACGTTAAAATAAGGTTTTTTTGTACCTTATAGTTAAAAATAGGGGATAAGATTCCTCATAAAGAGCAAAAAAACATGGCTGTTAATTGCTCAAACTGGGAAATTATTTACTCGTAATTTAATCTTTAATACAAGTGTCTATTAACCGCAACGCCATTCTGAACAGAATGGCGTTGCTTATAGGTTAATGAATTTTAATGATATGACTTACAATTCCACAATTCGAAGTTTGGCAAATTTTAGGAGTAATTGCTTTTGGCCAATTTCTTTAAAAAATATGGTGGCTTTAACGTCTGGTTTATTTCCTTCCAAATTCACCACTTTGCCGAAACCGAAGCGCTCATGTTCTACTTCCATCCCAACTTGCAGTTTGGAGGTGTCAGAAGGTGAAAAGCCGGCAGTTGGCACATGTGCCTTAGCGAGTAATGAAGTAGTTTTAACCGTTGTTGGCGGTTTTGGCTTCGAGAACGTATCTGTGTTGCGGCTCCAGGCTTTACGGTCATCGTCAAAAAACGGATTACCGGTTTGTGATTTGGCTTTAAAATCAAGTTCCAGATATTGCGCGTCAATCTCGTCGAGAAAACGGCTCGGCTCGCAGTTAATTAGCGTACCAAATTTAAACCTTGAGGTGGCGTAACTGATGGTGAGCTTGTTTTCGGCGCGGGTTACAGCCACGTAAAATAAACGACGTTCTTCTTCTAGATCGGTGCGCGAGTTGAGCGACATCTGCGACGGGAACAGGTTTTCTTCTAGGCCTACCACAAACACATGCGGAAACTCCAATCCTTTAGAGGAGTGTATGGTCATCAGTGATACTGTCTCGGCGTTTGGGTTTTTGTCGTTATCATCATTAGTGAGCAGCGCCACGTCCTGCATAAACACGTCCAAGCCACGATCTTCAATATCTTCACGTTCAGAAAATTCTTTAATACCGTTCAGTAACTCTTGAATATTTTCATAACGGTTAAGACCTTCTACCGATTTGTCTTCATACAAGTCTTTCAACAAGCCAGAATGCTGCGCAATGTGCAGCGCCGCATCATAAGCCGACTGGTTTTTCGCCAGCACCTGGAAGCTTTGGATCATGGTAGAAAACGTGGCCACACTGCCGGCGCTGCGGCCGTCCAAATATTTGCTGGGCTCAATAATTACTTCCCAAAGAGATATGTTATTCTGCCCGGCACTTAATATAATGCGGTCAACCGTGGTATCGCCTATGCCCCGGCGCGGGTAATTGATAACGCGTTTTAAAGCCTCCTCGTCATTAGGGTTAAAGGTGAGCCTGAAATAGGCAATTAAATCCTTAATCTCTTTACGCTGATAGAAGGACAAGCCACCGTATATTTTATACGGAATATTCAGCTTGCGCAAAGCCTCCTCCATTGAGCGCGACTGGGCGTTGGTGCGGTATAAGATGGCAAAGTCGCTCCATTTAAGGCCTCTGGTGGTGCGCTCCTGCATAATGGTTTCGGCAACAGTTTTGCCTTCTTCATTATCGCTAAAAGCACGGATTACTTTAATTTTATCGCCGTGGTCTTTTTCTGAAAATACATTCTTTTTAAGCTGTTCCTTGTTATTGGAGATGATGCTGTTAGCAACATTTACAATATTTTGGGTAGAGCGATAGTTTTGTTCAAGCTTATATACTTTCAGGTCAGGGTAATCTTTCTCAAAGTTTAAGATGTTCTGGATGTTGGCTCCACGAAACGCATAGATACTTTGTGCATCATCACCCACTACGCATAGGTTTTCGTTAATGGCGGCCAGTTTTTTTACAATCAGGTACTGCGAAAAGTTAGTGTCCTGATACTCATCCACCATCAGGTATTTAAACTTGTTCTGATATTTGTAAAGTACATCTGGAAAGTTTTTTAATAATTCGTTGGTTTTAAACAGCAAATCGTCAAAATCCATCGCACCGGCACGGTAACAACGGGTGGCATACATTTCGTAAACTTTACCTAAATGGCCGCGGCCGTTCGAAAAATCGTCGGCTTGTATCTGGTCATTTTTCTGATATTCCTGCCATGATACTAAATTGTTTTTAGCGGCCGATATGCGGTTATACACATAGTTGGGGTTATATAACTTATCATCCAGGTTCATTTCTTTTAACACGGCACGCAGCACACTTTTGCTGTCGTCGGTATCATAAATGGTAAAGTTGCTGGTATAACCTAATTTGCTGGCTTCTACACGTAGTATTTTGGCAAACACCGAGTGAAAGGTACCCATCCATATATTTTTAGCCTCAGCACCTACTACCTTACTAATACGTTCGCGCATCTCTTTGGCTGCCTTATTAGTAAATGTGAGTACCAGTATATTAAAAGGGTCAACGCCTTTATGTATAAGGTGCGCTACCCGGTAAGTAATTACCCTGGTTTTGCCCGACCCGGCACCGGCTATAATCATCACAGGGCCTTCTGTTTGCTCTGCGGCAGCTCGTTGCTGCGGATTTAATCCCTGTAAGTAATCCAAAATATTCTCCTCTTTTCTTAAACGCGAAATTAAAGTTTTAGGGCGAAAGCGGGAAAATAATAATGCCAATATCGTTAGCAAATTAACCTATTAAACACAAAAGCGGAAATCTATCTGATGAATCATCATCTACAAATCGAGCAGTCTTTTAATCATTTGCTGAGGGTTGTGCAAAAAGTTATGGTACGATTGATAAAGCTCCGTTTGTTCATAATTTCGCTTGGCTATACCTTGCTCAGTAAACTCGTAGATGGTAGCAAAAGGGTAAGCCAGTATGATAGGTGAGTGTGTAGCAATAAGAAATTGCGATCGTAAACCAGCCAGCTCATGCATGCGTAACAGCATAGCCATTTGTTTGGCCGGCGAAAGGGCCGCCTCGGGCTCATCTAGGATGTATAAACCATTACCTCCAAAACGGTGACTAAACAGTGCCCAAAAAGATTCGCCATGCGATTGCTGATGCAACGATACGCCTCCGTAAGAATTGATGATGGAACTTGTTTGTACATCAGTTTCTTCATCATAATCCAGCCTTTCAATCTCGGTGGCTACGTTAAAAAAGCTTTCGCTTCGCAAAAAGTAACCGTCGGTATGCCTGTGCGTGCCTCTCGATATTGTAATGTGCCGGTGTAGCGGCGAATGCGACTCGCGTGTGCCGAAATTGAAATTCATGGAACCGCCCTCGGGGTTAAAGCCACAGGCTACGGCAATGGCTTCGAGCATAGTGGATTTACCTGAGCCGTTCTCGCCTACAAAATACGTTACCTGCGGATTAATGCTGATTTGATTGGTATTGATAAAGAAAGGGAGGTTGAACGGATAGGCATTCAAGTCGACATCTTTTTTATTAAAGTAGATATCCTTCAGTTCTCCTTTGGCTGCCATAGTAGATAAGCTATTATGGTAAAATTATGAAAGTTAAGGTAAAATAAGTGTGGGTTATAAAACTATGATTGGTTAAATTTAAAAACCAATAGTTAATAACACGGTTGTTTCTACAGACACTAATAAAAGAAAAGTTATGAGCACGCAACAGAAATATGCATTAATTACAGGCGGTACCAGCGGTATTGGATATGAGTTATCTAAGTTATTTGCACGCGACGGTTACAACCTGGTGTTAGTGAGCCGGAGCGACGAGCGCCTGGAAGAAGTGGCCCGCGAGTTTGAGCAGCAGTACAATGTAGAAGTAAAAACCATTGCCAAAGACTTGTTTAAACCTGGTGTGGCCAAAGAAATATATGAGCAAACCTCTCAATGGGGACTAACTATTAACGCCCTAATTAATAATGCCGGACAGGCTGGATATGGAGCTTTTGTAGAAACGGATCTGGACAGGGATATTGACCTTATCCATCTGGATATTATTGCGTTGGTGAGCCTCACTAAACATTATCTAAAAGAGATGGTGGCCCGCAACGAAGGTAAGATTCTTAATGTTGCCTCATCGTTGGCTGTAACGCCTACGCCTTTGATGGCGGTGTATGGTGCGGCGAAGGCTTTCGTATTATCATTTACTGAAGCGGTTATCCAGGAAGTTAAAGACACTAACGTTTCGCTTACGGTTTTGCTGCCCAACGCTACCGATACCGACTTTTTTCATAAAGCCAAAGCTATAGATACGGTAGCTTATAAAAAGATGACCTTTTATAAGCCCGAAGAAGTAGCCGCTGCTGCTTATGAAAGTTTGCAGGCCGGCGATGCCAAAGTGGAGCCGGGCATTATTAATAAAGTAAATAATTTTTTTAACCGCGTAGTGCCCGATGGTTTGGCTGCAAAAGTAACCAGCGGTATTACAGCACCAAGCACCAGTGGCAAGCAGCATACCGACCATGCGGCATCAGCCGAGGAGCGGGCTACAATAAACAACCAAACCGGAAATAAAGAGGGTGATTTTACCTCACACCAGGGCCATCAGCACGAAGACTAGTTTTTATTTTTTAAAATTGCAGTGCCGTATTGCATTAATTGCAATACGGCATTGTTATGCTTGCAAAGGTATGCCAAAAGCCACATTTAACCCTGTAGCCATCACCCGCTAAACAACCTGACATGAATCGTCTTGCCCAATCCACATCGCCCTATTTACTACAACACGCCAATAACCCGGTTGACTGGTACCCTTGGGGTGCCGAGGCGCTTCAAAAAGCTCGTGACGAAAATAAGCTGATCATTGTAAGCATTGGATATTCGGCCTGCCATTGGTGCCACGTAATGGAGCACGAGAGTTTCGAGGATGAGCAGGTAGCCGCCCTGATGAATGAGCATTTCATCTGTATTAAGGTAGACCGCGAAGAACGCCCCGATGTTGACCAAATTTACATGAGTGCCGTACAACTCATGACCAACCGTGGCGGCTGGCCGCTTAACTGCATATGCCTGCCCGACCAGCGCCCCATTTATGGAGGTACTTATTACCCCAAACACGATTGGTTAAATATATTGATGAGCCTGGCCGATTTTTATACTAACCGGCCCGACGAAGCAGTTGATTATGCCGTGCGCCTGACCGAAGGCGTGCAGCAATTTGAGTCGGTTGATTTGGTAACAGAACAGCCCAATTACTCAGCTGATGATTTACATACCATTGTAAAAAACTGGCGCAAGTATTTAGATGCTAACGAAGGAGGTACAGGCCATGCGCCTAAATTTCCGATGCCTAATAACTGGCTGTTTTTAATGCGTTACGCGCACTTATTTAACGACGAAGGTATCGCATCCCTTACTAAACTGACGCTGCATAAAATGGCCTTCGGCGGTATATACGATCACATTGGCGGGGGCTTTGCACGTTACTCGGTTGATGGACGCTGGCATGTGCCGCACTTCGAGAAAATGCTGTATGACAATGCACAGTTGGTTGGCTTATATGCCGAGGCTTATATATGGAATGCCGATCCTATATATCAACATACCGTTGCCGAAACCATTGCCTTTGTACAGCGCGAATTGACAGCGCCCATTGGTGGCTTTTATGCTGCACTGGATGCCGACAGCGAAGGCGTAGAGGGTAAGTTTTATACCTTCACCAAAACGGAGGTTGTAGCTATTTTAGGAAACGATGCCGACTTGTTTTGTATTTATTACAACATCACACCAGATGGCAATTGGGAAGAAGAGCAGACTAATGTTTTGTTCAGAAAAGAGCACGATGTAACATTGGCCGCCCAGTTAGGCATGCCGGTTGAAGCCTTGCGAACCGCCGTCCAGGCCGCTAAAAACAAACTTTTTGACGTGCGAAGTAAGCGTGTAAGGCCGGGACTCGATAATAAAATACTTGCCTCATGGAACGGGCTGATGTTAAAAGGCCTGGCCGAAGCATACCGTACCTTTAATGAGCCATCGTACCTTAGTTTGGCTTTAAACAATGCAATGTTCATCACTCAAAATTTGATTGGTGCTAACCATCGGCTTACAAGGATTTATAAAACCGGAGGAACAGCACAACCTATTTCCTTTTTAGATGACTATGCTAACGTAATTGACGGGTTCAGTGCCTTGTATGAGGTTACCTTTGACATACAATGGCTGCATTTGGCGGCAAAGCTTACCGATAACGCCATCGCTTATTACTACAATGAGGCGGAGGGTATGTTTTTTTACACTGCGGCCGACGACGAACAGCTCATTGCCCGTAAAACTGAAATCATGGATGGGGTTATTTCATCTTCCAATTCAGTAATGGCGCGTAACCTTAAAAAGCTGTCGTTATTATTAGGTAATACGCAGTATGAAGCCATATCAGCGCAGCTGCTGCGTAATGTGATGCCTTACATGGCCAAATATGGTTCTTCTTATGCTAACTGGGCGCTATTACTGCTCGAAGAAGTTAAAGGTGTTTATGAAGTGGCTGTTACCGGAAGCAGCGCAGAGGCTTTGCGACGCGAGGTAGAGCAAAACTATATTCCAAACAAAATTATGTTGGGCGGTAATCAAGAAAACTTACCTTTACTGCAAAACCGGATATCAGAGCAAAACCGCATTTTTATATGTAAAAATAAAACCTGCGGTTTGCCGGCGTACACCGTACAGGATGCTTTAAAACAAATAGAGCCATCCTGAGCTTATTACTTAAATTAAAACGCTAATGAAAATCGAATCACAACACGTCGTATCATTAACCTACGATTTGTATGTTAAACAGGAAGACGGTAACGAAGCTTTGGTTGAGAGTGCAACCCAGGAGCAGCCATTAACCTTTTTATATGGCGCAGGCCAAATGCTGCCTAAGTTTGAAGAGCACTTAAGCACACTATCAACTGGGGATAATTTTGACTTTAAACTGAGCCCTGAAGATGCTTACGGAGAGTTAAATGAAGAGGCTGTGGCCAACCTGCCTAAAGAAATGTTTGATGGTACAGATATGCCCGAAGTAGGTGCTATTTTACCACTGCAAGATAACCAGGGCAACCGTTTCCAGGGCCAGGTAGTATCTGTAGTTGAAGATGCTATAATTGTAGATCTAAACCACCCTATGGCTGGTCAAGAACTGCATTTTAAAGGACAGATTATCAACGTGCGCCCGGCAAACCCTGAGGAGTTATCTCATGGTCATGCCCATGGTCCGGATGGACACCACGATCATTAAGCAAATGATTATATCATCAAAATGGCTACCCGGTTTGGGTAGCCATTTTGGTTTAAAGCCTTACCATATCAGATTTGTAAAACTGGCAGGGTATAATGATGCGGATGCTCACCGGATTGCCGTTAAGCTTGGCCGGAATGAAAATTTTATCTTCGTCTTTAATGAGTTTCAGGTTAAGGCTAAGCACAACGTCATTAACATCTAACGCCGAATAGGCAGAATGTACTCTAAATTTAAATTCGGCCAAACGCCCGCCGGGGCTTACTAATAATTCGATAGTCGTTTTATAGCTTTCATTGCTTAGATTCCTCAATTCTTCGGGCAGCCTAATCAGATTTACATAATTTAAGTAGCCGTAATAACGCCCACCTATGCGTGCTGGCCTGCTAAAAGTGTAATCCGTTTTTAACGAGTCATCAACAATATATCTTACTCCATCGGCACTATTTTCGGGCGCCTCAAACAGCAGCGTTTTAGTAGTGTAATTGTAGCGCTGGCTGGGCTGGTTGTGCTTATCAAAAAAAGTCCAAGTGCCAATTTTCTTGTTCTGGTCATAGTTACCCACCGCCAGCAATTTTTTGTTTAAATAAGCCGTGTACTGGCCTTGCATAATCGTATCGTTACTTTTCAGCACATGGTATTTTTCGGTTACCTCAGGTGTAAGGCGCCGGGTACGTTCCGCAATGTCTTGTGCAAAGCTGTTTAGTGAGGCCGATAAGGTAAGTAAAAGTATAATAATATATTTCACGCTGATATAAAAAATAGGTTGTTGGTTTCTAACAAAGTAATGTAACAAAAATATGTATTAATTAAACTATCAAAACAATAAACAGTTTAAAGACCGGTCAAAGTTATTTTAATCTTAAACCGGTCTTTAATTGTAACAAGTTTGATTTGCTAAGCTTTGTATTATATTTATTACCGGAACACACCTAAATAAGCTGCGCCAAATATTTAGTTTTGGTAGGTCGCCTAACCAGTACAGATCACAAACATTCCGTCTGGCAACTTGCAGACGTAAACCAGAGTAACTTTGCGGTTATACCGCTATTAACCTAAAAACTTTATTAAGATGCTGCCTCATATCAAATCAAAAATATATTGTCTGTTAGTGGTTTCGGGCTTGTTACTGCCTATGATGGTGATGGCTCAAAAAAGCACTGATATTTCAACAGGTGTTAAGGTGCCTGCGACTGTAAAGGTAGACGGTAAACTTACCGAATGGGGTACACTGCCTGCATACAACAAAAGCACCAGTTTGCATTATACACTGGCTAATGATGCTAATAATTTGTACCTAGCTATCAACGCAACCGACCAAACTACCATCAATAAGATTTTAGGCGGTGGCATTATTCTTTTAATAAATAAGGATGGTAAAAAGAGAGAGAAAGATGCCGTAGAAATAATTTATCCTATGGGTGGCCGAGGTGGCATGCGCGGCATGCGCATGGGAGGGCGAGGCGGCAGGCAAGGTGATAACACCGTAGATACAGCCGCCTTAGTAGCTACCCGTAAACAAGCGGTAGCCGGTATGAAAGAGCTAAGCGTAACTGGCATTAAAGACATCACCGACACACTCGTGTCTATTTATAATACCTATGGTATTAAAACAGGGATTAATATTGATGCTCACGGCAATTTTAACTATGAATTAGCTATACCGTTAAAGCTGCTTGAGTTAGACCCAGCTAAGAATACAGAGCTGGCTTATAACATTAAAGTAAACGGCATTACCATGGGTGGTGGTAACCGCGAAGGCGGCCGGGGGCAAGGCGGTGGCCGGGCTAATGGCGGCGGTCAGGTTGTTGGTATGGTGATGATAAGCGAACCTACAGGGGGTGGTATGATGGATATGATGACGCCTACCGATTTTTGGGGTAAATACAAGTTGGCCAAACCCTGATTTAATCTGATTTTTTTCTTTCAACCTTATCATGAAAAAACTTTTACTGCTATTTTTATTTTCGCTGCTTGCTTGCAAGATATTTGCACAGGTACCCGGCCGCGGCAATTCCCGTCCGCCGTTGGCCTTACGCGAGGTGAGCGGTATTGTTAAAGACAGCACCGACAACGCGATAATTGGTGCTACCGTAAAGCTTAAAACTACTACCGACAGCGCCGTCACAACCACCAATGGTGACGGTATCTTTGTATTTAAAAATATAAAGTCGGCCACGTTTGTGCTCAGCATCACCAGCATCGGCTTTAGGCCTGTTGTAAGGCGGATGTTAAATAATGATGCCATACCAAGGCTGGTATTAGACCCGATTATACTGGGTACACAAGCCAATCAGCTTGCGGCTGTAACTGTAAAGGCGCCCAGCATTACTTATAAAACAGATACAGTAGAATACCGTGCGAGCGATTACAAAGTGCGACCAAATGCAACTGTTGATGAGATGCTGAAAAAGATGGAAGGCATGGAAGTAGGATCTGACGGATCATTAACCCACCAGGGGCAGCAGGTAATGAAAGCCAGATTAAACGGTAAAGATTACGCGGGAGGGGATGTAGCACAAGCTATAAAAAATTTACCTGCCGAAATTGTTGAAAAGATTCAGGTAGTTGATGATTACGGCGATCAGGCAGCCCGTACCGGTATTAAAGACGGCGACCCGCAAAAGGTGATCAATATTACCACCCGCGTTGACCGTTCGGTGGGTAACATTGCACGTATATCGGCAGGGGGCGGTAATAATGACAGGTATGAAGGGCGTGTTTTTTTACAGCGCTTAAATGGTAACGAACAGATTGGCGTTATAGGTAATTTTCGAAACACGGTGAACGGCGTTGCATCATCTGGTATTTCCGGTGGTTCGTCGGGTGGAGCAGCTGCAGCAAATACGGGCGGACCGGGCGGCGGTAGCGGCAGCAGTAATGGCAGCGGCGGTACAACCACTACCGGCAACCCCAGCTTTAGTTATCGCAACCAGTTAAGTAAAAAGGTGCAAGTTAACGGCAACTATAATTATCATTTTACCGATACACATGTATTTACTGACAGCTACGGCGAGCAGTTTAATAAATTTGGGACTACCCAATTCAAAAATACCAGCGACTCGCGCAGTAACAGTAAAGGGCACCAGGGAAGTTTTGAGTTTGAATATACGCCTGATAGTGCCAACTTTTTACGGATAACGCCTAACGTTAACACCAATACAACCAACTCGGTGAGCAACTCCATGAGTATGCAAAGCGGATTTGCCAATCAAAATACCCAAGGTATAAACAACAATTACTCTAACAGCCCAAATTTTGGCGGTATTGTATTTTATCAGCACATTTTTAAAAAACCACGGCGTAATATCTCTATCCAGCTTAATTATAACGATGCCGAGCAAAACCAAGAAAACGAGCCAAATACGCTGATCTCGCGCAGGGCGCCCAACGGCGCCACCAGCGACTCGCTGATACACCGTTTTGTTACCCGCGATAACTCGACCATCAATTTCAGAACCAGTTTAACCTATGTTGAGCCTATTTCCCCAAGTTCTCAGTTCGAGTTTAACGCGCAGGTTAATAATCGCTCTTACCATAACAAGGCCTTTACGGATAGTATTGATGTTTTTGGCAACAGCTTCCCGTTGGCCTATATCAACAACGTTTACAACTACACTTTTACTGAATCGCGTATTGCGCTAAATTACCGCTTAAACCGCGAAAAGTACAACCTTTCGCTGGGTGCTACTGCCGTGCCAACTGCATTGAAAGGCGATAACGTAAGCCGTGGCACCAGCACCGACCGCAGTTATTTTAATATTATACCTATTTTTCGCTTCCAGTATATGTGGTCGCGGCAGCAAAGGGCATCTATCAATTACTCAGGTAGTCCTAATGAGCCATCATTCACACAGATACAACCCGTGCCCGATCAGTCTAACGCATTAAATACCATATATGGTAACCCTGATCTCAGGCCGGCTTTCAGGCACTCGGTTAACGCCATCTACAATAATTACCTTGCAAATTCAAAAATCAACATATCGGCCAACGTTAACGCCAGTATAATTACTAATCAGATTGTGAGCAACCGGGTAACCATCGTTAGTGCAGGTCCTAATAACGTTCAGAATATTCGTTACGAAACCTATTTTCTTAACATGAACGGTAATTATACGATTAACGGTAATTACAATTTTTCGAAGCAGTTGGCCGACCGTAAATATAATCTATCGCTTTTAGGGAATGTTACCTATACAAACGGTGTATCAATGTTGGATAATGTTCGTAACTTAACCACTACATGGCGGTATAATCAGCGTTTTGGCCCACGGATTAATCCTAATGAATCTATAGAGGTTAACCCTTTCGTGGCTTACGATGTTACTAAGTCAACGTTTAGGTTGCCTAAGGACACCACTACCAGTATTAAACGGATATCGATGAATATTGATGGCCGGTTCTTTTTGTTGAAAGACAAAACCCTGACTATCGGTTATAGTGCCAGCAAAAATGTTGTTTACGGCATAACGTCCAGAAACCCTTTAGTGATTAATGCGTCGATTGAAAAGGAGTTTTTTGCAAGAAGGATGCTGACTGTAAATTTTCAAGTTTTTGATATCTTAAAGCAAAACAATTTTATTGACCAGGTAACTACTAATAGTTCGGTTACAAATACAGTTACCAACGCTTTAAGCAGATATTTTATGCTGAGTGCCCGCCTTAATTTACAAAAGTGGACAGGTTCGCCAAGTCGTAACGGCAGGCAGTTGCGCAGGAGGGGAGATGGTAGTTTTATAATGCCATAATTTTTGTAGACCGGCACGCAGCAATAACTTCGTGCTAAAAGGCCTGCCGCGTACCGGTTTTCGACATCGCAGAGTCAATCAATAATCCAGTAGTTGCTGGCCGATGGTTTGTATTTCTTCGTTGCTAAAGCCGGCATTTACATCAGCAGCCCAGGTATACATGGTATCTTTATAAATACTAATAGTAAAATCATCAGTTACAATATCGTAGTAAGTTGATTCGCCCTCAACATGCGGGTGTACCGAGGCGGCTATTTGTTGCCCGTTTACGGCAATCGTCATTTCAAAATCTTCCATATGCAATATAAACACGGCTCTTGCCGTTAGGTTGTAAGTTATTTTATAAAACCACCAATTATATTACCTACCTTACCATCCTGATTATTTAAAACTATTAGCCCCCAAGCATGGCCTTTATTGATTATGTACTTAAAGAGCCATCGTATGGCTGGAAAATGGACTGTGGCAATCTGTCAAAGCCCTCCAATCTTAAAATTTTTCAGGAGTTCTTCTCTCGATTAAACGTTTTCAAGGATCGTCGTAACTGGTTATCATTCACCAGCTGGATGATGATTGTGTGCCTGGCCGTACCTTTATGCTTTTTTATTTTTAAGTTTTTCAGTTTTAAATTGTTGCTGGTTGCATTTGTGTACAGCATGATAGTGATGGGCTCGCATGGTACGGTTTGGTACCATCGCTACTGCACACACCGGGCATTTAAGTTTCGTAACCCGGTTTGGCGCTTTGTTACTCAAAACATCACACTTAAAATTATACCAGAAGAAATTTACGTAATCTCGCATCATGTGCATCATGCTAAGTCTGACCAGCCTGGCGACCCGTACAATGCGCAAGGCGGCTTTTTATATTGTTTTTTGGCCGATGTAAATCACCAACCAATTTCAAACACATTAGACGAGAACAGCTACAAGCGTTGTGTGAAGCTGATGGAGCACACCGGCCAGGTTTCTAACACTTATGCCCAATATAAAAAGTGGGGTACGCTCGCTAACCCGGTACGCCTAATAGGCGGTATCATACTCAACTGGGCATTTTGGTACGTCGTATTTTACCTGATTGGCGGTCATGCTTTAGCTTGCACCCTGTTTGGTGCCGCCGGATTTTGGGCCGTAGGTGTCCGTACTTTTAATTATGAAGGCCATGGTAAAGGCGAAGATAAACGCCGCGAGGGCACCGATTACAACAGGGCCGATATGTCAATTAACCAGATTTGGCCGGGTATTGTAGCAGGCGAATGGCACAACAATCACCACTTATATCCTAAAAGCGCGCGTTCGGGATTTTTAAACCACCAGGTTGATTTGGCCTGGGTTTACATTAAGGCGTTGCATTTGATAGGTGGAGTTACCGAATATCACGATTCGAAGAAGAAATTTATGAAGGAATATTACCACGCTCAAAAGCAGGCTAAAATACAGGTTAAGCAACTTAATGTTGAACTGGCAGAGTAGATATTAAACGTATTGATAAACGAAAAGCGCACTGTTGATTTAACAGTGCGCTTTTTTTAATTTATAACGGCGGTTGTTTTTTACAAGCGGTTATACAACTTAGTCCATTCCAGTAACCGTTCTTCCACATCCTGATCCAGGTGCTCGGGTATTAGCCGCCACTGCCAATTATTTTCGGCAGATGACGGGTTGTTCATGCGAGCATTTTCATCCAAACCAATAATATCCTGCATGGGTAAAATGGCAATTTTAGCGGTAGAAGCGTAGGCCACCCGGCCTAAAACCTTGTGTATGTTTTTTGCTTTTACACTTTGCCCGGTGTATTGTTCAATTTGCTTGCGTACGGTTTTGTTGGTATCGGTGTTATACCAGCCTACGGTGGTGTTATTATCGTGTGTGCCGGTGTACACTAGGTAATTTTCTTGGTAGTTGTGCGGTATGTATAACGATTCGGCAACCTCGCTACCAAAGGCAAATTGCAAAATTTTCATACCTGGCAGTTCATACTGGTCGCGCAGCTCAAAAACGGGTGCATCAATTTCTCCCAAATCTTCGGCAACGTAAGGCAACTCGCCAAGGGCATCTTTTATAGCTTCAAAAAACTCGCTTCCGGGGCCCTGTTTCCATTGGCCGTTTTTGGCGGTTTGCTCGCCGGCCGGAACCTCCCAGTAAGAAGAAAATGCCCTGAAGTGATCCAGCCTCAATAAGTCGAACAACTGCCTGTTTTTTTGTAACCTGCCAATCCACCAATCGTAATTGCTATTTTTCATGACATCCCAACGGTAAACAGGCATTCCCCAAAGCTGTCCGTCGGCATTAAAATAATCGGGCGGCACACCGGCTATGCCAGCAATTCGTCCGTTGCTGTCCAGTTTAAAGTTATCAGGGTTGGCCCAAACGTCAACCGAATCATGACTTACATAAAAAGGCAAATCACCAAATAATTTAATATTTAAGCCGTTACAGTATTTTTTTAAATCCAGCCATTGACTTTCAAAAATAAATTGGTACCATTTTACCTGATCCATTTCTGCCTGATTTTGTACAGCAAAGCGTTTTATGGCAGGGCTTTTACGTTGCCGGTGCTCGGCTGGCCAATCATACCATGGGCGGTTATTGTATTGATGTTTAAGCGTTAAGTACAGTGCAAAATCATCCAGCCAGTAAGCTTCCTGTTCGCAGAATGCTTTGAATTGTTGTTTTAATACCGCAAAATGCCCTTCTTGATAATGGTGATAAGCTTTAGCCAGCAGGTCGTCTTTGATGTGTTGCGCTTCGGCATAGTCTACCTTTTCTTTTACCGCTAACTGATACGGTTTCAGTTCGTCGGGCGTGAGTAAGCCCGCCTTGGCCAACAGAGCAGGGCTTACCAGTAATGTATTACCCGCCATACTGCTCACAGAACTGTACGGCGAATAATTTTGCTCGGCCACGGTTGGGTTGAGCGGCAGTAACTGCCAGTATTTTTGGCCCGAACGCGAGAGGAAATCCGCAAAATGATACGCTTCTGGTCCTAAATCGCCAATGCCATACGGCGAGGGCAAAGAGGTGATATGCATCAAAACACCTGCTCCGCGATTATTATCGGTAAGCTGCATTTTAAGCAGTGCCATGGGTAGCTGGGTAAATAAATCCCTTACCCGTATACCGTCCTCAGTTATTTTACCTTCGGCACCTGATAGCAGGTTTTTAAATGATACCGGTGCTTGCG
Organism: Mucilaginibacter sp. CSA2-8R; assembly: GCF_038806765.1. Taxonomy (NCBI): domain Bacteria; kingdom Pseudomonadati; phylum Bacteroidota; class Sphingobacteriia; order Sphingobacteriales; family Sphingobacteriaceae; genus Mucilaginibacter; species Mucilaginibacter sp. CSA2-8R. The sequence goes on from NZ_CP152389.1 coordinate 2,165,719, forward strand.
GCGGTAAAATAACACGTGTATTTTTCCACTTGAGGTTCTCAATGGTCCGGCCTTGATCTTGGCATAGTTCGGCCAGGTGTAACGGCACAATAGTAACATACCACTGTTGCTGGTGCTGGCGTGCAAAGGCCATAACGTATTCTTTATATGCACCTTTTACTTTTAGAGGCACATAGCTGCCTTTTGCAAAAAGTTCCGCAGCCTCCTTACGCTCCTGGAAAAGTGTATAGGTAAGCCACTGTTTAATCTGCGCATTATAACGATTTTGCCAAAGTTGTTGTGTTAAAGTGTCAGGGCTGTTTTTATTGGCTATAATATCATCTAAATAACCGGAGCGTAATTCATAGTCTACAGGGCGGCGGTTGTCGGGGTCAACTAGGCTAAAATCCCACAATTCGCAGCCTTGGTAAACATCAGGTATACCCGGGCAGGTAAATTTTAGCAATACCTGTGCAAGCGAGTTAACGATGCCATAATCGGCAATGCGCTGGTGCAAAGCTTGAAATGATTGCCAAAATTCGGTGTCTTTATTCAGCAATGCTTTGGCGAAGCCAAGAGTTGCCTTCTCATAATCTTCGTTAGGCTGAGCCCAATTGGAGTTCACCTTAGCCTCACGCAAAGCCTTAGTTAAATATTCCTGCAAACGGTTTTCAATGTCATCATCCGGCTGACCGGGCATCGGATATGCGCCAATCAGCGTTTGGTAAATAAAATATTCGTCGTTAGCGTCAGGCGAGGTGTTAATTTTTAGATCGGTATTAAGCTCCTGCCATTTCTTAACCGTTTTTATCCATGTTTTGGAGAGGTCTGTCAATACATTTAGCCTGGCGCGAACATCCTCGCCACGTTTGGTATCATGAGTCGAAGTTCCGTTAAGCGCAAGCGGCCACTGTTGCTGGCGCTCCAGCATTAGGTCATGAAAGTCCTCAACGCTCATACCAAATGCATCAGGTGCGTCGCCAACTTCATTGTGGCCAACAAAGCGGTTGTAAGTATACATTAGTGTATCTTCTACACCCTTAGCCATTAAGGGGCCGCTAAATTGCATCAGACGCTGGTAAAACTGTAGTGCCCGTTGGTTATAGTCTGGATTGCCAAGCTTAGGTTTTTCGAGCAGCACCAGTTCGAGCAGGTTTAAGGCCGATTTGTATTCAGGCTTTTCTTTTTTCGCCTGCTTAAACATAGCCTTAACGGCATCATACTCGTGCTGAGGCAGTGGTAGTTGATTGCCGTAGTACCGGTAAACAGGGCATTGTATTAAAAGCTGCCCGATTGCGCCTTTCAATACCTCGGCAGACATGCCCGCAACAATTTTTTTGTCGGATAGGCGCAGTTTTTTGAAAAGTTGATATAAATTATCCAACTCCCCGCCCATATGCTCAAATAAGATATAGGCTTTCTTTTTTGCTATTTGCTGATGCACCGGCTGCTCATCGCCAACCAGATCTTGGTAAAAACTGGTAAAACGCTTTTTAGCCGAGGTGTTAGTAAGCAAATTGTTAAGCTGTGCTAAAAAGTCATAGCCCGAGGTGCCTTGTAATGGCCAGTCGGTGGGCAGTTCTTCGCCCTGTTCTAAAATCTTTTCGGCTACTATGTAAGTGTCTTTGCCCGCCAGTTCGCGCAGGCGTTCTAAATACTGCGCCGGATCGTACAGGCCATCAATATGATCAATCCGCAAGCCCTGGAAAATGCCCGATTCTACCAAGTGTTTGATCATCTGGTGAAAATGATCGAACACGGCTTTGTCCTGAATATTGAGGCAAATCAAACTGTTTACTGTAAAAAAACGGCGAAAGTCGATTGACTGGTCGGTCTCTTCATAACTGCACAATCGGTAAGCCTGTGCATTGGCAAGCTGCTTCAGTAATTCTTTATCTGCGTTAACAGCGGCCAAACGTTGTTCCAAGTAGAGCTGCGTCTCATTGCCGATGACTGATTTGATAAATTTTTGCTTCAAAGCTGTCCATTTCAAGGCATAAGTACCAGCCTCAGTAATTCCTTGTAAGGCTTTAATGGGTTTAAAAATGGTTAGAAACGGATTTATATCATTGGCTTCGCCCTGTTCAAATACCGTAAGGTAAGCAGCTGGGTTTAACGGATAATAGTTATCAAAATATTGTAACACTAGTCCTTGTTGTGCCTGATAAGCTACCTGCAACTCGCCCTTGTCGATAACCTCATCCAGCGGGTTACCCAAAAATGGCACCATCAGCGGCTCGTCCCTAAACAACGCACTGGTCCATACCGCATCAAAGAAATTAGCATATAACGAAAGTTTACCCTTTTCCATCAGGTCCATTAACCAAGGGTTGTTTTGATGGAAACCCATGTGGTTAGGTACAATATCCTGCAGCCAGCCAACATTACTCTGTTTAAGCTTCTGACTGATGGATTTGAGCTGTTTTTCGGTGCCTATTTCGGGGTTAATGCGGTGCGGATTTACGCCATCATAGCCGTGCGTGCTGCCCGGCGTAGCCTCAAATACCGGCGACGCATAGATTGTACTTACCCCCAATTTTTGCAGATAGGGGATGATGCGCTCAAAAGCATCAAACGTAAACTCTGAATGAAATTGGAGACGGTAGGTAGCAACAGGGTTATTCATTGATGTAGATTATAAATGATTCGGGTTGTAGGTTAACAATGGTGCCGCCGCTTTGTGCAGGTGTGTTTGATGGCTTATTTTGCCAGGCAGTACCTGCTGAGTTAAATTGCAGATGCCATTGTGTAGCACCAGCCGGTAAGGTGACGCTTTGTGTATTACTAGAAAAGTTCATCATAATGATGGCTTCCTGCATATGATAGTTGCGGTGCAAAAGCAACGTTTGTTGTTCTTCGTTGGCTTCGGCATGGAGGCCCTTGCGACTAGTCTGATGTAAGACGGGCAGGCTTTTGCGCAAAGCAATCAGTGATTGATAATAGGCCAGCATCGTTTGGTGAGGCTGTTGTGCGATTAAATTCCACTGCAGTTTGGAGTTATCAAAAGTGTCTTCGGCCATTGGGTCGGGCGCTTCGCCCTGAGCGTGGAAGGCGGCAAACTCCTCTTTACGTCCTTTACGCACAGCTTCGGCCAGTTCGGGATCTGTATGACTCACAAAGTACATAAAGCGGTTGGGCTCACTATACTCTTCGCCCATAAATAGCATAGGCAGATAAGGAGCTGTCAGTACAGCGCCGGCCATTAACTTTTGCATTTCGGTGCTAAAAAGTTCGCTGCTGCGTTCGCCTAACATGCGGTTGCCTACCTGGTCATGGTTTTGCGAAAATACAATGAACTGCTCACCTGTATTGTCAGTGGCTTTTATACCAAAACGCTTATCGCGGTGTGGTGAGTATTGCCCATCATACACATAGGCATCGTTGTAAGATTTTGCCAGATCGGCAATACCATTAAAATCAGAATAATAACCTGTTTGCTCGCCACCGGCGGTAATGCGCAAGGCATGATGAAACTCATCTATCCACTGGCTATCTATACCGAAACCTGCCTTGTCAAGTGGATTGATAAAGCGAACGTCGTTCAGGTCGCACTCCACAATCAGGTAATGGCGTTTGCCGGTTGCGGTCATCAGTTCATCAACCTTTGCTTTAATTTCGGCCAGTATATGATTGGGACTAAAGTCTTTAATGGCATGTACCGCATCCATCCGCAAGGCATCGATATGAAAGTCGCGAAACCACATCAGCACACTCTCAATAAAGTAATGCCTTACGGCGTCGCTTCCTGCGTCATCAAAATTGACTGCGTTGCCCCAGGGCGTATTGTATTTATCGGTAAAGTAAGGACCGTATTCATTAAAATAATTTCCTTCCGGACCAAGGTGATTGTACACTACGTCAAGTACTACTGCCAGTCCTTTTTGATGACAGGCATTTACCAGATGCTGCAATGCCTTTGGCCCACCGTAAGAGTTTTGCACTGCGTAAGGAAACACGCCATCATAACCCCAGTTACGCTTGCCCGGAAATTGCGCTACGGGCATAATCTCGATTGCAGTAATGCCAAGGCTTACCAGGTAATCCAGTTTGCTTTCGATGCCTGCAAAATCGCCGTTGGGGCTAAAAGTACCAGTGTGCAGTTCGTACAACAAGTAGCTGGGTAAATCAACATTGTTCCAGGTATTATCTGTCCATTCAAAAGCGTTAAGGTCAACCGCAGCTGAGGGGCCATGAACGCCTTCGGGTTGATATACAGAAGCCGGGTCGGGCAGCGGATCTTTATCGTCTAAAATAATTTTATACAAAGCGCCATCCTTTAACTCAGTGGTTTTGATATGCCAATAACCGTACTGTGCTTTAGTAAGCGGCAGTTCGTGATTTGAAGGCAGCAATTGAATTGCTGCCTTTTTAGCCTTCGGCGCCCATACCCATACGTCAGCCTCGCCACTATTTAGTGTAACGCCCGGACGGTTAACTATCACCTTCATATGTTTGGTCGTAAATTACTGGGTGATGTAGTACAATAATTGATCGGCCCTGTACCTCAATGGTTGAACCGGCATCGTAAGTTTCTTCATCGCCTACTTCGCTCTCGGCAGTGTCTACAATCTTAGTCCATGTTTTACCGTAAAGGGTATCAGGTAATATATAATTTACAGGTTCCCAATGGGCGTTAAATATTACGTAAAAACCATCGTCTATAACGGCTTCACCTGCGTCGTTACGGGTGCGCAAAGCACGACCGTTGATGAACACTGCAAGAGACTTGGCAAAATCATGGTTCCAGTGCTCGTCGCTAAACTGAACACCTTCAGGCAAAAACCAGGCTATATCCTCAACACCTCTAATCTGTGTTCCTTTAAACCAACGCTTACGGGTAAACGCCGGATGCTTTAAACGAAACTTGATCATTTTACTGGTAAACTCCAGTAAATCTTTGTCCATATTATCCCAGTCCAGCCATGATATTTCATTGTCCTGGCAGTAAGCGTTGTTATTGCCACCTTGTGTACGGCTTATTTCGTCGCCGGCTACAAGCATAGGTACGCCCTGCGATAAGAATAAAGTGGTGATGAAATTACGTTTTTGCTGCGCACGGATCTGATTGATTTGTTCGTCGTCCGTAGGGCCTTCAACGCCATAATTGTTGGAGCGATTGTGGCTTTCGCCGTCGTTATTATCCTCGCCGTTGGCATCATTATGCTTTTCGTTATAAGTTACCAGGTCATTAAGGGTAAATCCGTCGTGCGCAGTAATAAAGTTTATACTGGCCGTTGGGTTACGCTGCTCATCCTGGTACAAATCGGCACTGCCGGTAAAACGCATGGCAAACTCGGCCAGGGTACTGTTTTCGCCGCGCCAGTAATCGCGTACACAATCGCGGTATTTACCATTCCACTCGCCCCATCCTTGCGGAAATTTGCCAACTTGGTAGCCACCTTCGCCCACATCCCAAGGCTCAGCAATCAATTTTACCTGCGAAATAACCGGATCCTGGTGAATGATATCAAAAAAGGCACTCAAACGGTTTACCTCGTGCAGTTCGCGCGCCAGGGTAGAGGCCAAGTCAAATCTAAAGCCATCCACGTGCATTTCGGTGATCCAGTAGCGCAGGCTGTCCATAATCAAACGCAATACGTTAGGCAGATAAGCATTCAATGTATTACCGGTACCGGTGTAATCCATATAATGGCGTTTATCTTCGGTAAGGCGGTAGTAGCCCTCGTTGTCAATGCCTTTAAAAGAAAGCATTGGGCCCAGCTCATTACCTTCGGCGGTGTGGTTATAAACCACATCCAATATTACCTCAATACCAGCTTTGTGCAGTTCTTTTACCATCTGCTTAAACTCTGTAACCTGCTCGCCCAAACGGCCGCTGCTGGCGTAGCGCACATCGGGTGCAAAAAAACCTATAGTATTGTAGCCCCAATAATTAGTCAGGCCGTTTTCTACCAGGTGCCTATCGGCTACAAATTGGTGTATAGGCATCAGCTCAACGGCTGTTATACCCAGCTTTTTGAGGTGTTTTATAGTAGCCGGATGTCCCATGGCCGCATAGCTACCTCTAATTTCTTCCGGAATGTCAGGATGCAACTTGGTGAATCCCTTTACATGCGTCTCATAAATAACGGTATTGTGATAAGGTGTTTGCGGCGGACAGTCATCCTCCCAGTCAAACTTATTACTTATCACAACGCTTTTAGGGATAAAAGGTGCACTGTCTGTTTCGCTAAAGCTCAAATCTTTGTCTTCACTATGCACGTCGTAACTAAATAACGAATCGTGCCAGTCAATGACGCCTGATATAGCTTTAGCGTAAGGGTCGATCAGTAATTTGTTTGGATTAAACCTTAAACCATTCTCGGGTTCGTACGGACCATGTATCCTATAGCCATACAGCTGTCCCGGTTTTAAATGAGGGATGAAACAGTGCCATATGTTGTGTGAGCGTTCAACAACATCAATTTTTACATACTCGATCTCATCGTCGGCGGTTTTAAATAAGCACAGCTCAACTTTGGTAGCATTACTTGCATAAATCGCGAAGTTTACGCCTTTACTATTTGGAGAGGCGCCTAAGGGGAAGGCCTTGCCTGGAAAACTATTAATTCTCATATAAAGCAATGAATGTTTACGCCTAAAAAATGTTTGCGGTGTTTAAAACTATTGCCTCAGAATGTTATAGTGCTGATTTAATTATTAACATTTTAATTAATAAAAGCTGGCGGTTTAGCAAGGTGTGTAGTTTACACACTAACATGGTTGAATATTAATATAAAAATATCCAGAAATTAATTACTTAAAACACACGTTGCTATTGCTTATATCTAAAATCAAATTATATTTGCAATCGATTGCAAAAAAAATTTCTGCCGATTTGTAAAGTGCAATGTTTGCGAACACATCTAGGACAGCTTTCCAATTATAAGCCATCATATTAAAGACGAACCATGTTGTTATTAGGAATAGATATAGGTACATCCTCCGTTAAAGTATCTGTGGTAGCTGCTGGTAGCGGCGAAGTTGTAGCGTCAGCGCAATTTCCGGATGTAGAGTCGCCCATCATCTCACTCCAGCCGGGTTGGGCAGAGCAGTCGCCCGATATGTGGTGGGAGCAAACCCAGCAAGCTATGCAGCGTTGCCATGCCAAGGGAGGATACGATGCTGCCGATATTAAGGCCATTGGTATCGCTTATCAAATGCATGGTTTAGTGCTGGTAGATGCGCAACAGCAGGTATTGCGTAACAGCATCATATGGTGTGACAGTCGGGCTGTACCTTATGGTGATGCTGCTTTTGACGCTATAGGGACGGACAGAAGTCTTTCACACTTGCTTAACTCGCCCGGAAACTTTACAGCTGCTAAACTGGCTTGGGTAAAAGAAAATGAACCGGAGCTTTATCAAAAAATTGATAAAGTGATGCTGCCAGGCGATTACATTGCTATGAAACTGACGGGTGAAATCACTACTTCAGTATCTGCCCTTTCGGAAGGGGTATTTTATGATTTTCTGGAAGACGATCTTTCGCAGGATGTTTTAAACTTTTTTGGTTTTGATGCCGAACTGATACCGCAGGTTAAGCCGGTGTTCTCAGACCATGGCCGAGTGCAAACTGATGTGGCTGCGCAGTTAGGTTTAACCGCAGGCATCCCGGTAGCATACAAGGCTGGCGACCAGCCTAACAATGCTTTATCATTAGGCGTGATGGAACCCGGAGAGGTAGCCGCGACTGCCGGCACGTCGGGTGTAATTTACGGGGTAAGCGACCAGTTGAGCTTCGATACGCAATCGCGCGTAAATACTTTTGCACACGTTAACTACAAACAACAAGGCGACAAACGTTTAGGCGTACTGCTTTGCATCAATGGCACCGGCAGTTTAAACCGTTGGGCTAAAAATTTGCTGGGTACCCAATTGAGCTACCAACAAATGAACGAGCTTGCTGAGCAGGCGCCCGAAGGCAGTGCAGGTTTGCGCGTATTACCATTTGGTAACGGCGCCGAACGAATGCTTGGTAATAAACTGGTTGGCGTACACATGCACCACATTGATTTAAATCTGCATCAAAGCTCGCACGTGTTCCGCGCTGTTCAGGAGGGCATCGCTTGTGCCTTTAGATATGGGTTAGATATTATGCGCAGCAACGGCATGACACCAACGGTGATACGCGCAGGCAAAGCCAACCTGTTTTTAAGCCGCCTGTTTGCCCAAACTTTTGTAAATGCTACCGGCGTACCCGTTGAGCTTTACAACAACGATGGCAGCGTTGGTGCTGCTTTAGGCGCCGGGTTAGGTGCCGGCTTATTTGCTTCGCCTCAAGAAGCTTTTAGAGGCATTAGGCGCTTAGAGGTCATTGAGCCGCAGCCGGGCCATAACTTTGAAAAAGTTTATCAGGAATGGAAAATACTGCTCGAAAAACAATTGGAAGCAGAAGCAGCAATCGAAGCTGTATAGATACCGAAGAGTTTATTTGTACTAAATTTAAGCTGCATTGGGTGTTTATTAGAAACTGATTTACAAGACGATATATTAAATAACATAAATAAAAAATTTAACAACCAAACTTATATGAAAGTAGTTACAGGAGAAAGAGAATACTTTAAAGGTATTGACCAGATAAAATATGAAGGACCTGAAAGTGATAACCCCTTAGCTTACCGCTGGTATGACGAAAACCGCGTGGTAGCAGGTAAAACATTAAAAGACCATTTAAAATTTGCCGTGTCTTACTGGCACTCTTTTAACGGTAACGGTTCTGATCCATTTGGAGGCCCGACCCATCGTTTTGCATGGGACGAAAAATCGGACGCGGTTGAACGCGCTAAAGACAAAATGGATGCAGCGTTTGAGTTTATGACCAAACTGGGTTTACCTTATTATTGCTTTCATGACGTTGACGTAGTTGACTATGGCAACGATATTAATGAGAACGACCGTCGTTTACAAACGCTTACCGACTACGCAAAACAGAAACAAGCCGATAGCGGCATCAAATTGTTATGGGGTACAGCTAACCTGTTTTCGCACGAACGATATATGAACGGCGCTTCTACCAATCCTGATTTTCATGTTTTGGCACATGGTGCAGCGCAGGTAAAAGCAGCTCTAGATGCCACCATTGCTTTAGGCGGCGAAAATTACGTGTTTTGGGGTGGTCGTGAGGGTTACATGAGCTTGATTAACACCAATATGAAACGTGAACAAGAACACCTTGCCCGTTTCCTGCATACAGCTAAGGATTATGCCCGCGCGCAGGGCTTTAAAGGCACTTTCTTTATCGAGCCTAAGCCATGTGAGCCAACTAAACATCAGTATGATTACGATGCTGCAACTGTTACCGGCTTTCTGCAAAAGTATGACCTGCTAAACGATTTTAAACTGAACCTGGAAGTAAACCATGCTACGTTGGCCGGCCACACTTTTGCACACGAAATGCAGGTAGCTGCTGACTGGGGTTTATTAGGATCATTGGACGCCAACCGCGGCGATGAGCAGAACGGTTGGGATACTGACCAATTCCCGAATAACATAACCGAGGTAACTGAATATATGATGGTATTGCTTAAAGCTGGTGGCTTGCAAGGTGGCGGTATCAACTTTGACGCAAAAATTCGCCGTAACTCAACCGACCAGGCTGACTTGTTCTACGCTCATATTGGCGGTGCTGATATTTTTGCGAGAGCATTGATAATTGCAGATAACATTTTGCAAAAATCAGATTACAACAAAATTGTTACTGATCGTTATGCTTCATTTGATAGCGGCGAGGGTAAAGCCTTTGAAGAGGGCAAATTGAGCCTGGAAGCTTTGCGTGATTATGCCGTTAAAAACGGAGAACCTGCGGTAACCAGTGGAAAACAGGAATACCTGGAAAATTTGATTAACAGGTTTATTTAAGTATACTTGTTGCTAGTTTAAACCGAAATAACACAAGTACAATTTAAAAACAAATGAAAGCACTAACCACGGGGGACTACGCAGTCTTCTTCGTTTACTTTTTTATCGTAGCCGTTTATGGTTTGTGGGTGTACCGTAGAAAGCGAAATGCCGATGCTACCTCCAAAGATTACTTTTTGGCCGAAGGGTCGTTGACCTGGTGGGCGATAGGCGCCTCGCTGATTGCCTCTAACATTTCGGCTGAGCAGTTTGTAGCCATGAGCGGAAACGGGTTTACGATGGGCCTTGCCGTATCGGCCTACGAATGGATGGCAGCCATCACCCTGGTTATTGTGGCGGTTTTTTTTATCCCGGTTTACCTGCGCAATAAGATTTTTACCATGCCGCAGTTTTTGCACCAGCGCTATAATAGTACGGTAGCAATGATAATGGCCGTATTCTGGCTGTTATTGTACGTAATTGTAAACCTGACTTCTATCTTATACCTGGGCGCCGTAGCCGTTAATGGTATTTCAGGCATCAATCTGTACGTATGTTTAGTAGCGCTGGCTTTTGTTGCAGTCATCATCACCTTGGGCGGTATGAAGGTAATTGGCTTTACCGACGTCATTCAGGTGTTTTTCCTCATCCTGGGTGGTTTGGTAACTACCTATATGGCGGTGACTAAAGTCGCAGAGCACAACGGTGCACATGGCGTATTTGAAGGTCTGAGTATCATGAGCCAAAAGGCAAATGATCACTTCCACATGATTCTTAAAAAAGACAACCCGAGCTTTATAAATTTACCGGGCTTAACTGTGCTGCTGGGTGGTATGTGGATTGTGAACCTGAATTACTGGGGCTGTAATCAGTACATCACCCAAAGAGCGCTGGGAGCTAACTTGAAAACGGCCCGCGGCGGTATCCTGTTTGCTGCCTTTTTAAAGTTGATGATGCCACTTATTGTGGTATTACCAGGTATCGCCGCTTACGTGCTTTACAAAGACAACGTATTTCCTGCCCATGATCAAAGTTCATTGAAAGAGAATGCTGACAACGCTTACCCAATTCTGCTTAACTTGTTGCCATCTGGCTTCAAAGGCTTATCTTTTGCAGCACTTACTGCAGCAGTAGTGGCTTCCTTGGCTGGTAAAGCCAACAGTATCGCCACTATTTTTACGCTTGATATCTTTAAGAAATTGAGCCCGGACACCCCAGACCATAAGTTGGTTAACGTAGGCAAGATCACAGTGGTTGTAGCGATGTTTTTAGGCGTGGTAATTTCTCCATTTTTGGGAATTGATAAAAAGGGCGGCTTTACGTTCATTCAGGAATATACTGGCTTTGTGTCGCCAGGTATTTTTGCCATGTTCATCCTGGGCTTTTTCTGGAAAAAAGCGACCTCGAACGCAGCACTGTTTGCAACCATCGGTGGGTTTATCTTATCGGTAATCTTTAAGTTCTTACCTAATTATGTCGACCTATCATTTTTGTATCCATCGGGTTTCGCAGTAAAAAGTGCAGACAGCGGCCTTTATGAAATTCCATTCCTTGATCGTATGGGCTTTGTGTTCATCATCTGTATCATAGGTATGTGGATCATCAGCACCATTGAGAGCAACCGTGGCGTTAAAACCAACGGCCTGGATGTGGATACCTCTATGTTCAAAACTTCTAACTCGTTTGCCATCGGTGCTCTGCTTATTTGCGGCATCCTGGTAGCCTTGTATACTCTGCTTTGGTAAACAAAAGCAGTTAAACAAAACATAAAAAGCGCCGGCATCATTAAGTTGCCGGCGCTTTTTGCATTTATGAAGGTTCGATTAGAACTTTAAGAAGATATAAATCTCCTGATGCCTAATTCAAGCCCACGTAATTCTGCCAGTCCGCGTAAACGGCCGATAGCCGAATAACCAGGGTTTGTCTTTTTGTGCAGGTCATCCAGCATTTTATGGCCATGATCGGGGCGGAAAGGCATACGCAGATGTTTTTCGCCCGCAGTGCGACGTTTTTCCTGCTCGGTAACCAAGGCTTTCATTACGGCAAACATATCTACATCGCCATCTAAGTGATCGGCTTCATGAAAATTGCCCAAGGCATCGCGCAGGGTAGCGCGCAAGTGTATAAAGTGAATGCGGTGACCTAAGCGTTCAACCATACCGGCCAAATCATTATCAGCCCGCACACCGAACGATCCGGTACAATAGGTTAAACCATTATGGTAGCTATCAACGGCGCTGTACAGCTGGTGTATATCAGCCTCAGTACTTACCACGCGCGGCAATCCTAAGATGGGATAAGGTGGATCATCAGGGTGGATGCACATCAGCACGCCCGCCTGTTCGGCAGTAGGTATCACCTGCTGCAAAAAGTGGTACAGGTTAGCTTTGAGCGCATCATCATCAATATGATTGTATGAAGCCAGTACTTCTAAAAACTGCTCCAGCGTGTAACCTTCTTCAGAGCCAGGCAAACCGGCAATAATATTTTTAATTAATAGCTTTTGATCCTCTTCGCTAAGTGCGTTCAGGTATTTTTGCGCTGCTTCCTGCTGTTCGGGTGTATAGCTTTCGGTGGCGCCTGGGCGTTTAAGCAAATACAGTTCAAAAGCCGCAAAGGCAGTTACGTCAAACCTCAACGCGGTAGAACCGTCCGGCAGGCGGTAATCCAGGTCGGTACGAGTCCAATCGAGCACGGGCATAAAGTTATAGCACACAATGTCGATGCCACAACTGCCCAGGTTAAGCAGGGTTTGCTTGTAGTTTTCAATATACTGCTCATAATTGCCGGTACGCTTTTTAATGTCGTCATGCACCGGTACGCTTTCAACCACCGACCATGTTAAGCCAGCATCCTCAATAATCTGCTTGCGCTTTTGTATTTCTTCAACAGGCCAAACCTGGCCATTGGGTATGTGGTGCAAGGCTGATACCACGCCTGTGGCTCCGGCCTGGCGTACGTCGGCCAGTGATACCGGATCGTTAGGGCCGTACCAGCGCCAGGTTTGTTCTAAGCTCATATTGTTTTTAATTTATTTGTAATTGTAAAATAAGCGCTAATTTAACAATACCTCTTATAAAATATAGCTTAAGCAGATAAATGTAATAATGTGTTGGTTAAAACGCTAGGAAACAAAAAAGGCATTCCCGAAGAAATGCCTTGAAATTTTAACTGAATTTTAGCTTACCAACCTGCCGATTGCTGATTGCGGATGTTAGGGTTAGCATCAATTTCGCCTTGCGGAACAGGGAACATCCAAACCTTTGAGGTTGATGCTAAGGCCGACTGCAATCCAGCGAATGCACCAGTGTTATCAGTTCGGGTGATGGTTCGGGTAGTTCGCTTTAAATCAAACCAACGATGACCTTCAGCAAAAAGTTCTTTGCGTCTTTCCGTAAGTATGGCATCCATTAAAGCTTGTCCGCTTAGGTTAACGGCCGTATAGTTGCTAATGCGGGCAGCCCGTAGGCTGTTTAAATCGGCTAGAGCCATAACCTCTTTACCTTGCTGCATAGCGCGTGCTTCTGCACGGATCAGGTACATCTCTCCCGTGCGTAGTACTTTCCAGTTCACTACGTTATCAGCGCTGGTGCCTTTGCCAATATACTTATTTACAATTTTCCGGGTAATAGTACTTGCCGGATCGGTTATGATGGCAGCTCCCGAACCGGTGCTGCGGCTGGCCACAAAGGCCGAATACCGAACATCTGCGGTTTTATCTGCAAACAAGTTGGTGAAGTTAACCGTAGGGCGGTAGCCGTTGCGGTTTAAGCTGGCGGTGTGTACGTTAGTATTTGGATTGCCTTCGGATACATTGCTGTAAACCAAAGCAAAAATCACTTCCGCCTGCGACCCATCTTTCCAGATATTGGCAAAGTTTGCAGCAGTAGCTAAGGGTATTGCCGTAATAACCTGTGTAGCATAAGCCTCGGCCTGGCCGTAATTTTTGCTGTAAAGATAAACCCGTGCTAAAAGTGCCCGTACAGCGTTCAAATCAATGTTGGCCTTACTGCTTGCTGAGTTGATAGATATATCCACATTAGCCAGTAAAGTTTCGGCTGTGGTAAGGTCGGCAAATACACGGTCGTAAGTTTCTTTAACGGATAGACGGGCAGGTTTGGCAAAGGCGTTTACCTCCGTTACATATGGGACACCTAAACCTGTAGAATTACGTTCAAAATCGCTTCCCCAGTAGCGAAGCAAATCAAAGTGAACCATGGCCCGTAAGGCTAATGCCTGGCCTTTGATACGATTTACTTTTTGCGCATTAGCCGACTGGTACTGATCAATGCCTCTTAAAGTAATATTGGCTTGCGTAATAACGCTGTAAGCGGCTGTCCAGGCTGTTGACAGGCTATTGTCGGTAGGTGTAAACGTATAGTTGGTTAAACGGCCAAAGTTGCCAAAATCTTCGTTGGTTTGTACCAGGTCATCGGCCATCATATCCGGTAGGGCAGACCATGCCCCGGTAACCGTAGCGCCATTGCCATAATAGCCAATCTGGCGCAGCAGGGAGTATGTGCCGGTCAGCGAATACTCATAGTCGGTTAAACTGGTAAATATTTGTGAGCCGTCTAAAGCATATTCGGGTGTAACATCAAGCACTTTTTTACATGAGGTGGCAGCTAAAGCTAAACCAAGGCCTGCACTCACTATATAATTTCTAAATTTCATTGGTTTTAAATTTTAAGAGGATGATTTACAAGGCAATATTTAAACCTGCGGTAATGGTACGCATAGCCGGGTACTGTGCGCCAATCAAATTACCGGTAGCATATTCCGGATCAAAACCTCTGAATTTAGTCCAGGTAATTAAATTTTGCCCCTGCACAAAAAACCTTAACGAGTTTATTTTTACGCTTGATAACCATGTTTTCGGCAGTGAATAACTGATAGTAGCATTACGCAGGCGCAAAAAGTCGCCGTTTTCTACAAAGCGGGTAGTTTCGGCAATAAAGTTTCCGTTAGGGCTCGGTATGTCGGTAACCTGGCCGGGTGTGCGCCATTCGCGTAATAAGTCAGCACTTAGGTTGTCTGCCGCGTATGGATATTCAACGTTGCTCCGGTCATAATTAAATATTTTGTTCCCTTTTACAAAGCTAAAGAATGCACTGGCTTCAAAGCCTTTGTAACTGATCGAACTGCCAAAACCTCCAAAATATGGGGTTTCTGCCGAACCTACCAGTACACGGTCGTTGCTGCTGTACGTTTCGGTAGTGTTGCCGTTCTTGTTTAGGTAAATAGACTTACCATTAGCCGGATTTACGCCCACATATCTTACCAGGTATAATTGATTTAGCTTTTCGCCAACGCGGTTAACGTAAATACCATCAACAATTTCGTTCTGACCTGGCAACAGCTCAACAATTTTGCTTTTGTTGTAGGTAAAGTTAGCAAACACATTCCAATCAAAATCTTTAGCTTTCAGTACGTCTATATTCAAAGATGCTTCAATGCCAGAATTACGCAGCTTACCGCTGTTGGAGATTACAGAGGTGCGGCCTGTAGTTCTGGACAGTTGCTGGTTGAGCAGCAGATTGGAAGTAAGCGCGTTATAATAATCAAAGCTACCACCGATGCGTCCGTTCCAGGCGGTAAACTCAAGGCCGGTGTTAAACGTGGTGCGTCGTTCCCATTGTAACTCAGGGTTGTCCAGCTGGCTCTGCACCAAGCCGCTTACGCCGTTGTAAACGGCACGTCCGTATAATTCTCTTGGTAAAAAGTCGGCCGTAACAGGCTGATTGCCTGCCGAACCGTAACTAGCCTTAAGCTTAAAATCACTAAATATATTTTTTACTGGCGCAAAAAAACCTTCGTTTGATGCCACCCAACTTACGCCTACTGAGCCAAAGTTGGCATAGCGACGGTCGGAACCGAACCTTGATGATCCGTCTCTTCTCAGGTAACTCTCTATAAAGTAGCGCTCTTTGTAGTTATATTTTAAGTTGGCAAAGTATGATAACAGTGCGTTAGGACCCAACAACGCAGATGAATTCATCGGGTCGGCACCGCCACCACCAGACACTACTGGTATAAAATTGTTGGTTGCCGTACCCGGGGTAATGCCCGACTCATTTTCGAATGCGCCGCCCAGGCCATAGCCGGTAAACTGGAAGCTGTTGCTGTTAGCGCTAACAATCTCATTAAATATGGTTGCTGATATGTGGTGGTCTTCACTTACATCTTTGCTGTAACCAACAGACGACGTTAGCGTGTAACGGGTTAGTTTACCGTACCCGCGGGTTAATGATCCCCTGCCACCCGGCAAGGCGCTGCCTACCGTACTTAGCGGCGAATTAAAAACAGTAATTTCATTAGACGTGTAATCTACGCCGCCGTTAACCTTGGCGTAGAGGCCCTTTACTACGGGTACATGATAAATAGCATATACATTGCCCACCAATTTTAACTGACCGCGAAGGTTGCTATTTTCGATGAGGTTAGGCAGCGGGTTAGGCTGACCGGTAATACTTTTAGTATAGCTACCGTCAGGGTTGTAAGGCGTTAGGTAAGGGTTAATCCAACGGATAGCATTTAATGGGGAGGCATTTACCGTGTTGGCTTCACTGGTATTGGTAAAGTTGGAGTAACCATAAGTTGAATTTAAGCCAAAGTCAAAATCCTGGGTGCCGCTTGATAGGTTTATGCGGCCGTTGTAGCGTTTTAGCCGGGTAGTTAATACCGTACCCGACTGGTCATACAAACTGCCTGACACAAAGTATTTGGTTTTGTCAACCCCGCCCGACACCGAAAGGTTATGGCTTTTGGTGATGCCGGTTTTAAAGATGACATCTTTCCAGTCTGTATTCACCTGTTTAAGGGTTGCAACGTCGGAAGCAGTCCAGCCGTTGGGGTTGCCATTGGCCAACTCGTAATCCAGCTTTTGGGTTGAGTTCATCAAAGTAACCTTGCTGTCTGGAGCGGTAGAGCGGCCAAACTGTGCATCATACCGTACAATTGGCCGGCCGGCGTGGCCTTGCTTTGTGGTAATTACAATAACACCATTTGCACCCCTGGAGCCATATTGCGCGGTAGCGAGTGCATCTTTCAAGATATTAACGGCAGCAATATCCTGTGTATTAATCGTAGCAAAATCGGCAGCGGTAATTTCAATGCCATCCATGATGTACAACGGATTGGTAGAACCCAGTATAGAACCGCGGCCCCGTACTACTACACTGGCGGCAGCGCCTGGCTGGCCCGAACTGGCCTGCACCAGCAGACCCGCTGCCCGGCCTTGCAAAGCCTGATCAAATGAGGCAATGGGCACATAGTTAATTTGTTCGGCCTTAATGGTAGCTACCGAGCCGGCAACTTCGCGCTCATTTTGAGTGCCGTAGCCAGTCACTATAACTTCATTGAGTGATTGACTATTATCTTGGAGCACAATTGCTATCATGCCCGACGTAATGACCACCTCTTGCGTTTGATAACCCAAATAGCTGACATTGAGTATTTTGGCTGATGCCGGTATCTCGAGTTCAAAGTTTCCTTTAGCATCGGTTTGGGTCCCAGCAGCTATGCCTTTAACCATAACACTAACGCCCGGCAATGGTGCACCGTCGGATTTGGCAGTTACTTTGCCATTAATTGTTCGGCCCTGTGCAAAACAGAACGAACTGATAAGTAATCCTAATAATAAGTGGAGTAGGGGTTTAACCATAAATTATAGTTTAATTAAAAGAGTCGCGAAAATAATATATTATTATTAACATCGACATCTATTAAGCTTACATTATGGTAATTTTTGCAAAAATTTTAATCGTTAAGAAAAATTAATTGCTTTATCGCCTAAGTCAGATTTTTTAGTAATTAAAGGTATCTCTGAAATCAAATTTTTATTAAAAGATGCATAACATCGCTTTAAAGGGTTGGCATAATATGGTCTTACAGCTAATTTTTGCTGATAACCTTATTGAAATGATAAGCGTAGCTTAATAAAAAGTAGCGCTTTAAAATTTGAGTTTGAATATCGGCAACGGTATTGCCGCTAACAAACCGATATGAATTGACATTTTGATTAAGCAAGTCATAGCACGACACTCTGATCTCGCCATGATCATTTTTCTGTATTAAACGGGCTAAGGCGATATTCACTAAATTT
Source organism: Mucilaginibacter sp. CSA2-8R (assembly GCF_038806765.1). Lineage (NCBI taxonomy): Bacteria > Pseudomonadati > Bacteroidota > Sphingobacteriia > Sphingobacteriales > Sphingobacteriaceae > Mucilaginibacter > Mucilaginibacter sp. CSA2-8R. The sequence continues at coordinate 2,183,641 of NZ_CP152389.1, forward strand.
ACACTACGCTGCAAGCCGGGTGATACCAGCGGATTATAACTGTAATTATAATTAGCTTCGAAAGTTATATGCTTTATGGCGCGTATAGTAACGGGAATATCTAAATGGTGGCTAATGTACTTAATAGCAGCATAATCAACATCTTGATATTTTGTACTGCTTGAACTTAAATAATAGTTTGGATTAAGTTCAAATTTATTGTTCCAATTGATGTAAAACTGCTGTGAAAAATTGATGGATGTGGTATTTTGAAAACCACTTTTATCATTCACTTGAAAGTATTGGTGATTAAAGTTATAATACACGCCGTTGTTGATCCGCAACTGCCAGTTACCCATCTTTTTAAAACCGCGGCCTCCGTAAGCTGAAAAATAATACCTGTAAACACCGCTTCTGTTAATAGGCCTGGATGCTGTAACACCCTGGCCATTTACAGTGCGTTCATTAAAAATGCTATTTTGCTCCAGGTTTAAATCGCTCGAAAAACTAAAATTCAGTTGTTTTTCGGTGATATATTTATAATAGTTAAAATTTAGATTATGAGTGCGGGTTGGTTTTAAATCAGGATTGCCTATTGAACTGTAGAGTTGGCTGTACACTGTACGGTAAGGTAGTAAGTTACTGATGTCTGGTTGTTGTACTGAATTGTTGTAGTTGAACGAAAGATGATTATAATCTATGCGAACAGAGGGGAGCGCATAAATGTAAGTTTTGTTGATATCGCTTACTTTTTTATTAAACTGATCGTAACGTTGCAGCCATTGCAGCCCCAATTTGGCCGACATCGTTAAATCTTTGTGTTGATAGGAAATTTCGGGCCCTAATGTTTCTGTGTATTGCTGCCGGTGTAAATCTCTGCTCAAAGAGTCTATGTAAACCGAATATAGTCCGGTTTTTAAATCGCGGTCATAAGTAAATAATTTACCTACTGATCTCCGGTAATTAAAGCTGCCTTGTAAACTGCCATAAATTCTTTTGCTAAACGGATATCGGTAAGTAACATTTATGCTTGCCGAGTTTGATTTGTTATCAGCATCTTCAAAGCGCTGTAAATTACTTGAACTTAATTGTGCGGTAAACGACTGCAGATAACTGTTGCGATAATAGTTACTTTGATCGGGGCTGATATTGAGATCGTGGGTGATGTTGAGGGATGCTCCCTTTTTTATGCGCAGTCGTCTGTAAATGCTCAGATTTTGCTGGAATTCCATCCCATTAGATTTGCTAAAGTTATTGAGGGAGTTATTATTTAGCAAAGCAACAAAGTTACTATAACTGTTGCTGATGCTATTGTCTTGGCGGTTATTGTTGTTAAAACTGATTTTAGGCGTATATCTTATTTTTGTTAAACTGTCAGTTTCCCACTCCAATAAACCTGTCACGGTGTGCTTATTTGCTTTGTTGGTTTGCCCAGACTGGTTGTTTGAACTTAGTGTCGTGTCTTTTAAAAACTGCTGTGAGAATACGGAGTTATTATAAAGGTCTGAGGTGTAGCTGTAAAAGTACAGCAAATTTAATTTCAGCTTTTTGCCGTAATCATTGTTGACGTTGACACCGCCTGAGCCTACTGTTTGAATACCTCCGTAAGACCGGCCACCTGTAGTTACAGTGCCGTTATACAGGTTGTCATAACCGCTTCGGTTAAAACCGCCAAGCCCCATTAAGTCTTGTGTTGAAAAACCGGTTCGGTTTAAGTTGTTGCCAACACCAATCAAGCTTATTTGTAGTGTGTCTCTAAACATGTTATAAAGTACACCTCCATCAAACCTGTCGCGGGTGCCGCCGCCGGCCCGCACTTTGCCGAATGTGCTGCGCTTAATGGCTCTTTTTAGTTTGAGGTTAATGATTTTACCCACCTTAGAATCAGGGATGAGATGGTCGGGATCGTCTTCGCGGTCATCGTATACCTGAATCTTGTCTACCAAAACAGCATCCAGATTCTTAGATGCTATTTTTGGATCGTTGGCGAAAAACCTCTTACCTCCAATGTAGAGCTTGCTAACCGTTTTGCCATTGACTGTGATAGTGCCATCCATATCTACCTGCATGCCGGGCAAGCGTTTTAGTAGCTCTTCAACTACAGCGTTAGGCGGCGTTTTAAATGCCTCGGCGCTGAACTCAATTGTGTCTTTTTTTATTATCACGGGTGTAATTTCTGCCCGTACCTTAATTTCGCCAAGTATGTGGCCTTTACCAGATAATTTTATAGCCCCTAAATCAAGCGTACTACCTTTCTCCAATCTTAAAGTTTTACGGTAGCTATTATGGCTTATAAAGGTAACCAGCAGCTTAAGGTCTTTACCTGATGGTAAATTATGTAAGGCAAAGTCGCCTGTTTTTAAAGTTAACGTATAAGATATAAGTGAAGTATCTTTGGCGTCGAGTACGGCTACGGTTGCCAGTTCAAGGGCTGCATTATTTGTTGAGTCGACGATGCGGCCTCTTAAATGCGCTCGGTTTTGAGACAGGGCGCCAGTAGCAAGCAACAAAAACAGGCTGATAATTGTGACAGATTTAATCATGTAGGTTAGTTATCGCAATATATAAATTACGCCGACACTACAATAACTTAATTATTAACAAATACTTCTCAAAAAACAGCCTGTTTACTTTTCAGGAAAACAGGCTATACTGTATTTTTTAACTAGCGTTAAACCGCTGCTATCATCGCAGACGTTTCCAAAGGTAATTTGAAATAAAAAGTAGAACCGACGCCATGCTCGCTTTCTACCCACATTTCGCCACCGTGGCGTTTAATAATTTCCTTACTCAGGTAAAGCCCGATACCGAAGCCTGAAATATTTTGGGTTTTGGTATCATTAACCCGGTAATAGCGGTCAAACAGTTTGGCTTGGTCTTGCGGTTTAATGCCCATGCCCTGGTCTTGCACGCTTAATATCGCAGCACCATTGGCTTCTGTAACAATAGCCGTCACTGTCGTATTTGCGGCCGAATATTTTATTGCATTACTCAGCAGGTTAGTAACAACAACGCCTATTTTGTCGCGGTCGGCATGCAGCGTTAGGTTTGCTTGCTGATGCAATTCCAATTGGTGCTGGCTGCTATACAGTCTGGCATCGTCTACCATCTCGCGTACCATGTCATTAAAACTGAACGTCGTTTTTTGTAGGTGAATCTTGCCTGATTCCAGCCTCGATACGTTTAAAAACCCATTGATGAGGCTGGTCATCTTGCGGATCTGCTGCTGTGTTTTAATCAGGTTTTTCTGAGCAAAGGTGTCGTTGGTTTTGTCGGCATTGCGGCTCAGCAATTGTGCATAGGCCATAAGCGAAGTGAGCGGCGTTTTTAATTCGTGGCTCACCATACTGATAAAGTCGTTTTTGCGTAGTTCGTCTTCCTTTGTTTCGGTAATATCAATTATAGTACCTACAATAGCTTTTACGTCGCCGTCATTATCCACCTCCACCTGCCCAACTGAGTTTATCCAGCGTATATTTTGGGTACCCACAGGTTGTATCTGGTAATCCTCATTAAAGCTGCTTTTATTTTCAATTGCACTTCTGATTGAACTCATTAGCGGGTCATAATATTCGGGCAAAATTAATTGCTGTGTAGAGCTGAAGCTTAAGGCAGTACCGTGCGGTAATCCGTGTATATCACGGGCTTTTTCTGATACCTCCAAAACATCAGAACCAGTTTCGTTGCGCCATATACCCATGCCTGCAGCGTTCATTGCTAACTTTAGAGTAGCGTTCGCTTTCTCTGCATCCTTGCGGGCAATTACCTGTTCGGTAACCTCAGCAGCAACGGCTACAATACCGCTTATAATGCCGTGTTGGTCCCGAAGGGCCTCCATGGTCAGGTTTATGTATACGGTTTCAGTTTGTGCGTTGCGATTTAAATGCAATGGCACTTGGCTGGCTATGTGACGCTCACCGGTTTTGTAAATATGTTGCATCACATCATCAAAACCGGCAGCTTTTAACTGTGGCAATATCTCTAGCAACGGCTGATAAAGAATAGCACTTTCGTCAAGTCCCCAATATTCCAACATCTTTTCGTTTGCCAGTTCAACTATAAACTGGGGGCCGTAATAAATGGCAATGGCTACCGGAGCCTGTATAAATAGGTTGCGCAGTTGCTCTTCTGCATGTTGCCTTGCTTTTGAAATATTTATTTGAGCCCTGATTTTAGTCAATAGTTCGGCAGCGGAAAACGGTTTAACCAGATAATCATCGGCACCGGCTTCGAGGCCGTCAATCCGGGCCTCCTCGCCAGCCCTTGCAGACAGGAAGATAACCGGTAAACGTGCCGTGCGCTGGGTGCTGCGTATTTGCCGCAACATGGCTTTCCCATCCATAACCGGCATCATTATATCACTGATGACCAGGGCCGGTAAATTATTGTTTAACTTAGAAAGTGCATCCTGTCCATCCGTTGCTGTGATGACGCTGAAGTAAGGCTCCAGCAGCCTCGCCAGGTATGCACGCATATCGGCGTTATCATCTACTACCAGCACCTCAACATCTTTTTCTGCATCAGCCGGCACCGAAACGTTTGAATTAAAGTTTTGGGACGCCAGGCTGTCGTGAGCATCGGTATTAGTATCAGTTTGCAGCAGGCTAATGGCTTCCTGCAAAAAGGCGCCTTTCAGGGCTGATGTGTCAGTCTTTTTCTCACCATCTACCAGGCGTTCCGCCGGCAGATGAGCGTAGCCAACCGGTATAGTAACTGTAAATACAGAGCCTTCGCCTTCCACGCTATCTACCGTAATATGCCCGCTATGCAGGTTCACCAATTCGTGTACCAGCGAAAGGCCGATTCCAGTACCCTCATGTGTGCGCCCGGCCGAGTTTTCTATCCGGTGAAAACGCTCAAACATATGCGGCAGCTCTTTGGCTGGTATGCCCACCCCCGTATCTTTCACCTGCAAAACCACCTGATTGTTTTCTTGGTGCTGCATGATAGAAATGGTTCCTTCGAGCGTGTATTTGAATGCATTCGACAGCAGATTCAATACAATTTTTTCCCACATCTGCCGGTCAACAAAAATGTTGCCTTTGTCTTCACTGCAATTTACCTCCAGCTTCATGCCGGCCTTTTCGATGATAGAACGGAAACTGCTGGCCAGATCGGTGGTAAGCTCGCATAAATTGGTAAGCTGATAAGCGGCCTGTGCGCGGCCTGCTTCTACACGGCTATAATCTAATAGGTTATTAACAAGTTTTAACAAGCGCAGGGCATTGCGTTGCACCGCTTCCAGCGGCTCGGCAAACTCAGCGTTGTTTTTGCTCAGCATATCTTCCAGGGGGCCCAGCATCAGCGTTAGGGGCGTGCGGAACTCATGGCTTACATTGCTGAAAAATGCTGTTTTCGAGCGATCGATAGCGGCCAGTGCTTCTGCCCGTTTTTGTTCCTGCTCGTAAGCATATACGTTGGTTACCGCCGTATTATAAGTGGTAGCCAAAAGGTTATAAAAGTTTAAGTATTCATTATCTAAGGCGCGGCAGGCACTTACGCCGGCTATCATAAAGCCCATCGGCTCAGCCTGCCCTGATATATGAAGAGGCAATATAACTGCCGTGTGTGGTGGCAGCTCATAAGGTTCGCAGCTAAAAGGGCCAAAGCGTTGCTGCAAATTATCCACCTCCAGTATTTCGCGGGTTTGCATTACCTTGTACAGCGGCCAGGCGGCATCACCATCCAACGGGATGCTTGCGGGGGTAAGTGTACTATTGATGGGGATGCCGGCCGAACTGATAAGTTCAGCACTGCCATCTTTCATTTCATAAAAAAGCAAAAACGGTAGGTCAAGCACGTAATCATTGTAGTGGCCCTGGGTAATTTCCCCAATTTCATGTACCGACTTGGCTTTACCTATAGCGGCACCCAAATCTCGCAGTACTTGTGTGCGGCGCGCGCTCAGCATTTTGTCGGTGGTTTCGGTAATTGGGTGGAAGATGCCACCTACGCCACCCGACTCATCGCGTATTGGTGCAAAAGAAAACGTCATGAATGACTCCTCCAGATAACCGTAACGGTCCAGAAACATTCGTTGGTCTTTAATGTAAGTACCTTCGCCGTGCTGACCGCGGTCAAACTTGTCGCCAACTACAGGTAAGGCTGTTTCCCAGCAAATACGAAAATTTTGCCCCATTGATTCGGGGTGTTTCGCCCCGCATATCGGTCGGTAACTGTCATTGTAAATTTGGATGGTTTCTGGCCCCCAGGCAATTAGTATTGGAAAGGTAGAAGATAAGCAAAGGCTGACTGAGGTGCGTAAGCTCTGCGGCCAGCTTTCTATAGGACCCAGTGCGGTGTTAGACCAATCCATTGTGCGGATCAGTTTGCCCATTTCGCCGCCACCCGATAAAAACTGTTCGGTGCTTTCTTGTTGTCGAAATTCCATAAGTATGGAGGTAAATATAAAAATTTTAGCTGCAAATATGTTTTTATGTCGGGCAGATAAGTAGCATAAGTTTTACTATACCGTTGCAGTTTTCACGGAGATTTTATTCAAAAATGCTGTTTTAACACTGCTTAAATAAACGTTTTTATAAGTTGAGGCCCTATGCGTACCAATTTGCAGCAAGTAACGCCTCCGTTACAAATTTGTTTTAATTAAACCTTTGTTTGGCTTGTGTATCTGATACTATATAAACACACTAAAAACGCACAATTATGAAAAAGATAGTTTTTGTTTTAGCCCTGATTATACCCGTATTATTAAGCACAATAAATGTGCAAGCACAAAACCGCATGAGCTCACAAGCTAAAGGCGCTATTATTGGCGGTGCCGGTGGTGCCTTATTGGGCGGGCTGATAGGCCATAACTTAAAAGGTGCGCTTATTGGAGCAGCCGTAGGTGCCGGTGGTGGTTACATTGTTGGTAATGAGCACCGCAGAACAGTAGAGAAGAGACAAGCGGCTTACCGCACCGGATACAAAAATGGTTACTACACCCGGTACGAAGGCCGTCCGCGTACTACCCGGGTGTACCGCACTGTATACCACAGGTAAGAAATAACATAGATTGATTTTTTGATTACACAAAACGCCGGGCATTTGTCCCGGCGTTTTGTGTTTGATGAATTTTTACCGCTATTCTACCGTAATCTCATCAGCGAAGATGTATGACGCGCTGCCCTTATTAACATGCCAGGCAGGCAAAGGGCCGTACTGCTGTGCAATAATTTTGATGTACCGGGCTCGGCCATTTATTGGTGCAGTAAAAGTTTGCGTTTGTACTTTAGTATCCTCAATACCAACGCGGGTAGGTACAGTAATAGCGGCTCGGTAGCTTTTACCATCGTCGGACAGGGCAAATTGCACTTGCTTTGGAAAGATAATCCACGCACCGGTGTCTTGCAGCGTACCCAGGCTTACTTGTTTTATTGGTTTCACCTGTCCCAGATCTACGACCGCCTCCAGGTTGTTGCCTTGATAGCCCTGCCAGTAACCCATCTGCCAATTGTTTTTACCGGTAATACCGTCAATCAGTGCCTCGTTGCCGCCGGCTGCGTAGTTAGGCAAATATTTGGTGAGCAACGTAATTTTAGTAGTGCCCTGTAACTGTGTAAAATTGCCGGTATTTACAAAGCTTGTCTTGCCATTTTTAAAGGCTATGGCTTTAATGGTTGTAGTAGCCGAAATCTTGATTGGATTTATATAAACATTAGATTGAAGATTCGGTGTAGTGCCATTTGTAGTGTAATAGATCTTAGCATCCTGGTCGGCACAATTCATGGCGATGGTAGTGGTTTGCCTGAAGTTGCGCGATGTGGTGATAAAACAAGGATTAGGAACGATTAACGAATCATTGATGCGGGAAACAGGTTTTTCCAGCTCCTGCAAAAAAAGTTGGTTAGGCAACCGACCCATAAAGACCTCAAACTCTCCGCCATCGTTTAGATCTTTATAATCGATAAATAACTTGCTGTAAGGCTTTTTGTTAAGATTCATGCCCTGCAGGTAGGTATTGCTCAGGCTTACAGCTGTACCGGCATTAAGGATGGTAAATTTTTTACCATTTTCGAGCGTGATGGTAGCTTTCTCAAACTGCGGCAAACCCATGGTAAATTGTTGTTGTCCAGGTGTAATGTTATATAAGCCCAGTGCGCTCATGACATACCAGGCCGACATCTGCCCGCAATCTTCATTGCCGGCCAGGCCGTCAGGCTTGTCGGTGTACTGAGAATTGAAAATTTTGTTAAGCTGCACCTGAGCCTTCTGTGGGTTAGAGGTAAAGTTATACAGGTAAGCTATATGATGACTTGGCTCATTACCGTGCGCATACTGGCCAATCAGCCCGGTGATGTCCGATACTTGTTTGCCGCTCATGGTACTATTAGTACTAAATAACTCATCAAGCCCGCCTTCCAGTTTATCTGGTCCTCCAAGCGTGGCGGTTAAGGTTTCTACATCCTGAGGTACAAAAAAGCTATACTGCCACGCGTTGGCTTCGGTGTAATTGTTATTTACCTCTGTTGGGTCAAAAGGGAAAAACCAGCTGCCGTTGGTGCGGGCCTGCATAAAGCCATTTTGGTTATTAAACGAATTTTTCCAGTATTGCGCACGTTTAATGTAGGTGGCATAGTCATCGGGGCGGTTCATCATTTGTGCCATCTGGGCAATGCACCAGTCATCATATGCATACTCTAAGGTGCGCGATACCGATTCGGTTTCATCGTCAGCCAGTACTACACCATTTTTACGGTACGATTCTAATCCAAACTGGTTACGATTTACCGACGCTTTCATGGCTTCCAAAGCTTTACCGGCGTCAAAATCGCGCACGCCTTTGCTGTAAGCATCTACAATAACCGGGATAGCGTGATTGCCAATCATGCAAAACGTTTCGTTAGAGGCCAGCGGCCATACCGGCAATACGCCGCCCTGCTCGTACATCGCCAAAAAAGATTTAATAAAATCAAGCGTACGCTTTTTGTCGATCAGGGTAAGTAAAGGATGTTCGGCCCTAAAGGTATCCCATAACGAAAATGCAGTGTAATAATTAAAGCCCTGCGCCGTGTGTACCTGCCCGTCCATGCCACGGTACTGCCCATCTACGTCACTGTAAACATTAGGGGCTATCATGCAATGGTACAGAGCTGTATAAAATATAGTTTGCTTGTATTTTGTGTAATTTATTGCAGGAGCTGTTTTACGCTGCTGCTTAGGGTAGTTGGCATACCCGCCGTACATGCTTTGCGTATTTTGCTGAGCCTGCTGTACAGGGGGACCGCCGCCTTCTACATCAATTTTAGATAATTCTTTGTTCCAATCGGCTTTGGTTTGCTTTTGTACCTGTTTAAAATTAAAATCTTTAATCTCCGCATCCAGATTTTTCATCGCGCCCTCGGCACTTACCGATGAGATACCTACTTTAACCAGCACCTCTTTAGGGTCATCAAACTGCACAAACATTTTAATGTTGTTGCCTTCCAGTTTGCTTTTACCCTGTTGAATTATATCGTTAGCAGCGATGCCGTAAGTTTTAAATGGTTTAGAAAACTTAGCGTAAAAATACAAATGCTGGTTAGACGCCCAGGATTGCGACTGCCGGTAACCACGAATTTCGTGGTCGTTCACTACCTCAATCCACGAGTTTAACACTTTGTCGCGATGATGCAGATCAATAATAATATTGGCCTGACTGGTAGATGGATAGTTGTATTGATGAAGGCCGGCACGTTGAGTAGCAGTTAACTCTACGTCAATATTGTACTTGCTGAGTTTGGTTTTATAATAGCCCAATGATGCTGACTCATCGGCTTTTTTAAAACCCGAGCGATAAGCAGTATTTTGCAGCTGAGGCGTGCCCGTAGTAGGCATAAACAGCACATCGCAGTAATCGGCAATACCTGTTCCGCTTAAATGAGTGTGCGAAAAGCCGTAAACCGTAGTGTCAGTGTAGTGATAACCCGAACTACCGTCCCAGCCTTCCAGCCGCGTGTCTGGGCTAAGTTGTACCATGCCGAACGGGGCTGTAGCACCCGGAAAGGTGTGCCCGTGGCCACCAGTACCAATAAAGGGGTTAACATAGGGTGAGTAGTCGCGTTTCTTTTTTTGTGCCGATGCCTGCTGGACCGGCACAGCGAACCATAAACAAGTGAGCGAAAATGATAATACTTGTTTAAAAGAAATCATGTAATTGCGGATATTTAAACTGGATATAAAGCGCAAGATAAGCACTTGGCTCATAAAGCACAATTTAAGTAAGGCGTTGTGTATCGCCTGTTAATCGTCAAGATGAAAGGCGTCGGCATCCCGTAAAAAGGGTAGTGCACGGCGTGTTTTTATCAATTCGTCAGCACTGATGGTAAAGGTGTAAACGTCTTCTTCGTCGCGTTTGTAGTATATTACCTTGCCGTTGGGGTCAATGCAAGTCGAGTCGCCCGAATGGTACACTTCGTTACCATCATGCCCTACGCGGTTTACGCCAATTACATAAGCCTGATTTTCGACTGCACGGGCGGGTATTAATGTACGCCAGTGCAGTGAGCGGCGCTCGGGCCAGTTAGCCACCACCAACAGCAAGTCATAGGTATCGTTTACATTGCGCGCCCAAACCGGGAAACGCAGGTCGTAACAAATCATGGGGCATATAGTCCAGCCTTTAAGCTTAACCAGCAGCTTCTTTTTGCCAGCAGTATAAGTGTTATGTTCTTTACCCAGTGCAAATAAGTGGCGCTTGTCGTAATATTCAAAGTTCCCATCAGGCTGCATCCAAATCAGGCGGTTATAGTATTTACCGTCTTCGGTGATAATGAGGCTGCCGGTAACCACACACTCGTATTTTTTAGCAGTGCTTTCCATCCACTGCATGGTTTTGCCTTGCATAGGTTCGGCCAGTTCTGCGGCATTCATGGTAAAGCCGGTATTAAACATTTCGGGCAGTACAATAAGATCGGTATTGGTACGTAAGCCTGATAAGCGCAGGCCTATGTTTTGCAGGTTTTTATCCGGGTTTTCCCAAAATAAATAGCCCTGATATGTTGTGATTTTTAAATTCTCCATAAGCAACAGCAAATAGGTTAGTTAAAAATAATAGTTAAATAAAGATGATAGTCGTTAGAGCTTCATCAGTCTTTCAACGGCTTTATCAAGCGTTTCTTGCTTTTTAGCAAAACAAAAGCGCAACACATGGTGGTCGGTACCTTTGCTGTAAAAGGCCGAAACCGGTATCGAAGCTACCCCATAGTCTTTGGTGATCTTGATAGCCAAATCAGTGTCTTTCATGTTGTCAAACCCTTGGTATCTTACGGATTGAAAGTAAGAGCCTGCACATGGCAATAAAGTAAATTTTGTTTGTGCTAAACCCGCCCTGAAAGCATCACGCTTTTGCTGAAAAAATGAGGCCAGACTTAAATAATGATCTTCCTCTTTAAGGTACTCCGTTACAGCCACCTGCATGGGTGTGTTTACACTAAACACATTATACTGATGTATTTTTCTAAACTCGTTCATCATAGCTGCCGGCGCAAGGCAGTATCCAAGTTTCCAGCCGGTAGCGTGTAACAATTTGCCAAAAGACGCTACAATAAAGCTTCGTTGCTGCAACTCGGGGTAACGGGCCATACTGTGGTGAGTGGCACCATCGTAAATTAAATGTTCGTATACCTCATCGCTCAAAATCAAAATATCGCGGTTTTTTACAATAGCCGACAATTCGTCGATATCCTCTGTGGTTAAAACCGTAGCCGTAGGGTTGTGCGGCGAATTTAAAATAATCATCCGCGTGCGGTTACTGATGAGGCGCTTTACCATATCCCAGGCAATGCGGTAGTTGGGCGGTTCCAGCTCCAATGACTTTACGGTGCCTCCCATCAATTTAATGGCAGGAGCGTAGCAATCATAGGCAGGTTCAAAAACAATCACCTCATCATTAGGGTGTATGGAGGCACAGATGGCTGTAAAGATAGCTTGAGTGCCGCCCGCCGTAATGGTGATTTCGGTATCAGGATGGTATTTAGCACCGTAAAGCTTTTCGGTTTTTTGAGCGATGGCTTCGCGCAGCGGTAGCCAGCCGGCCATGGGAGCATATTGATTAAAGCCACCTTGCATGGCACGGGTAACCATGTTAATTAGTTCAGGGTCGCAGTTATAATCCGGAAAGCCTTGAGACAGGTTGATGGCACCTACCTCGCTGGACAGGGCCGACATTACGGTAAAGATAGTAGTTCCGGTTTGCGGAAGTTTAGACACAGGTATCATGAATGGCTAAATTACTTAATCGGCAAGTAAAAATGCGCTGCTATTTTAAAACTGTAGAATGGGTATACCTGCATTTGTTTACTTTAGTGTAATGAAACGCAACCCTTACCTTTTACTTTGTGCTGTATTGCTATGCTTTGCAGCCTGTAAGCCCGCTAAAAATAAAAATGTTACGGTAGTTGGTTTTGTAGATGCTTTTGAGGATGCTACCATAGCCCAGGCTAAAAATGGTTTTGTAGATGCACTGGCAAAAAACGGTTATAGTGAAAGCAAGGGTAATCTTAAATTAGAGTATAAAAACGCACAGGGCAGCATTCCTACCCTTACCCAAATTGTTAACTACTTTGTTTCTGAGCCGGTTGATGTGCTGGCCACCAGCACTACGCTATCATCGGTTACAGCATCGCAGAAAACAAAGACTATCCCCATTTTTATGATGGTTTCGCCAACGCCCGAACGTGCCCATCTGCTTGATGCTCAAGGTAAGGCGCCCGCTAACCTTTTTGGCACCGTCGAGGATTTAAATTATATCGATACCTCGTTTAACTTGATACCTAAGCTATTAAAACCAAAAACGGGCAAACTGGTAGTGGGGATGATTTACAATCAGTCAGAACCACAATCGGCCGATGCCATGGAGCGTATTAAGCAACTGGCCGGTAAATTAAATATAACGCTGCTGGCTATGCCGCTTAATTCGTCGGCTGATGCTCAACTGGTAACACAATCATTGCTTAGCAAAAACATTGACGCCTTTTTTGCTAACCCGGATAACACCGTGTTTGCTGCCTTCGAAACCATACTAAAAAGCTGCGAACAAAAGCAGGTACCTATTTTTACCAGCGAAGCCGGTTTGGTGCAGCGCGGTGCTGTAGCTGCCTTTGGTGCCGATATTTACCAATGGGGATATCAATCAGGCGAGCAGGCCGCACAATATTTAAAAACACATAAAACCGACGGACTTAAGCCCGAAATGGTAAAAATAAGGAAACGGGTATACAACTTGGCGGCTGCTCAAAAATACCACATCACGGTTCCGCCAAATTTTGAGGCTGTAAAATAATGGACTTTTACATTACAGCCCTGTTACAGGGCTTATGCTTTGCAGGCATTGCACTGGGTATTTATATATCCATGAAGATATTTAACATACCCGACATCACTACCGATGGCAGCTATGCCTTGGGCGGCATTGTAACCGGTGTAATGCTTACGCATGGTTATCCGCTAAGCGTAAGTTTGGTTGCCGTGCTGGTTGCCGGTGCAGTGGCCGGCGCACTGACGGGCATTATTCATACCTGGCTTAAAATAAACGCCCTGCTGGCCGGTATACTGGTGATGACTGCTTTGTATTCAATTAATTTAACTATAGCAGGCCGCTCAAACCTACCGTTAATTAATACTGCTTCAGTATTTTCGGTATTTGGTTTCTCTACCGATCCTAATTTAAACAATCTGCTGTTGTTGCTTTTAATAGTGGCCGTAATCACCGGCTTTATCGGCTACTTACTCAAAACCGATTTCGGTATTGCTATGTGTGCTACCGGTAACAGCGAGACCATGATTAGGGCACTGGGTGTAAATACCAGTCGCATGAAAATTATTGGACTGGCTCTGGCCAATGCCCTTACTGCTTTGAGCGGATTTTTAATTACCCAGTTGCAAGGCTTTGCTGATATTAACATGGGCATCGGTATCGTAATCATTGGTTTGGGTTCGGTAATTATTGGCGAAACACTGATCAACTGGTTTAAGCTTACTTCGGTTTGGGGTAGTTTACTGCTGGTACTGGCAGGGGCGGTGGTGTTTCAGATGGTGCTGGCGGTAACGCTGGCTTTGGGCGTAAATGCCAACCTGCTTAAGCTTGTCACGGCAATAATAGTATTATTAATTGTAAGCCTACCCAGGCTGGCCTTATTAAAAAGCAATGATTAAGCTGGATAACGTTACCAAAATATTTAATAAAGGTCAGGCTAACGAGGTGAGGGCTATTGAGGAACTTTCGTTAACCATTAACCCGCAAGAGTATGTGGTGATTGTGGGTGCTAACGGCTCGGGAAAAAGTACCCTGCTTAATTTAGTGGCAGGTAGCATACGGCCTACCAGCGGCGAAATTATACTGGACGGGCAAACCGTAACCCGGCTGGCCGACTATGAGCGTAGCCGCTGGATTGCCCGCGTATTTCAAAACCCGCTGAGCGGCACCGCGCCCGATTTAAGCATACTCGACAATTTCAGGTTGGCAGCCCTGCGCACCCGAAGTAAAGGCTTTGGCATCGGCACCACAGCAGTTTTTAAAAAGCAGGTGCAAGAAAAGGTAGCTACCCTGGGTATGGAACTCGAGAACAAGCTTGAACAGCCCATGGGTACATTGTCGGGCGGGCAAAGGCAGGCACTTACACTGCTGATGAGCGTAATGGATGAGTGCCGCATTTTACTGCTGGATGAACCCACGGCAGCGCTTGATCCACGATCGGCCAACCTGGTAATGGAGGCGGCTAACCAGTTGATAGACACCTTTAAACTGACCGCTATTTTAATCACACATAACCTAAAAGATGCGCATAATTATGGAAATCGGCTTATTCAGATGGGTGAAGGTTGTATTTTGCAGGATTTCGCTACAGTTAATAAATTAAATCTTACGCAAAATAAAATTTTTGAGTGGTTTAGCTGAGTTTTGGCAGCGTAATTGTAATGGTAGGTGCATCTATGAAAAACAACCATTTTGCACCCATTAAAGATGCGTACCAATTAGTGCAAGGCGCTAAAATTAAAGGTATTAGACACGAAGAGATATTTGAGTTAGGCCATTATGATCCTAACAAGCGTGGTTATACAGTTTACCCATATGAGGATGGTGTAAAATTTGATGATTTTAGTGTTATAGTAAGCGAGAAAGAACTTAAAAATCATTACGTTATCGAGGCAGTAAATGTTAACATGCCTATTGTTGAACAAGCTGCAGTTACCTCATCATTTACCCGCTTAGGCTTAGCCAGTTAAATAAATTCTATCTACCTATATACAAATAGCATCTTTTTAAATTTTTATTATCTTTGATCAAAATTTAAAAAGATGCTATCCCTGTTTAATACCCACACATTACGCTCTGTTCGGCCCATGTGGCTGATGCGGGATGAGTTCGCGGTAAAATAGCCTTCCTCTTCCTGCCCGCCGGTAATGCCGGTCACCATCAGTTTATTTATTATTTATAATTTAAGCGGCTACGTCGTTTAAAGCTTCAATGTTTTTTTGACATGGACATTTTTTATACCATCGACGAAAAGTATTTGCAGGCGGTGGAAGAGTTTCGATATGGTGAATCTCCGAAGTGTTTGCAATTACTTAACGAAATTTTGGCCACCGACCCAAGCTATGCACGCGCGTGGTATTTGGCCGGCCAAATACATTATCAATACCTTAACGATTACCAACAGGCAGGTTACTGCTTTAAAACCTGCAACGAACTGGAACCAACGTTTCCGGATGTTTACGAGCCTTACATCAAATTGCTTGCATTTTTAAACATGGATAAGCACTTAACGGCAGTTAAACAGCAGGCTTTACAGATGCCGGGCGTTGACCATGCTGTAATCTGGAATCTGCTTGGCCAGTATGCCGAACGGCATCTTAACCTGGCAGAAGCCCGCCACTGTTACGAGAAGGCCTATGTGAAGGTAATTGTTACCGAGCAGATGGAAGAAATTGAAAGTAGCCTGGAACGTGTTGCTACCAAGCAGGCACGTAAAGCTGCTTATCAATACAGCTTATCCTGATGTTTAAGGGCTGCCGAAATTAAGGCAGCCCTTACTGTTAACAAACACTTAACTCGCGAAGTGATTTGGCTTAACAGTGTGTTTATACTTTTGACGGTTAAACACACTTGTTATGAAAAAAATATTACTCCTTTCACTGCTATCAATGAGCCTCCTCGCCTGCAAGAAAGGCACAGACACTACCGAACCCGAATTTTTTGTAAACGAAGATGCCGCCACCTTTGCCGAGTTGGGCTCGATAGACATTGGTGATGTGGGCGCTGCCGAAATTTCGGCCTATGACCCGGCTACTAAACGATTATTTGTGGTTAATAACAGCGCCGTCAACAAAGTTGATGTGATCGATTTTTCGAACCCGGCAAGCATGAAGGTAATTACTTCTATCAGTATGGCTCCTTACGGTGGTGCGGTAAACAGCCTTTCTGTGTCTGATGGTAAGTTGGCCGCGGCTATCGAGTCGACCGATAAGCAGGCTAACGGTAAAGTTGCCGTTTTTAAAACAAGTGATTACAGCGAAATCAAAGCAATCACCGTAGGTGCCCTGCCCGATATGATTACCTTTTCGCCAGATGGCAAGTATATTTTAACTGCTAACGAGGGTGAGCCTAACGCTACTTATACCAATGATCCCGCCGGTTCGGTATCTATTATTACGGTTGATAATAACTATACTGTTACCACCGTTGACTTCTCTGCCTTTGCCGGTCAGCGCACAGCACTGGTAGCTAAAGGCTTTCGCATTTTTGGGCCTAACAACGATTTTGTGAAAGACATTGAGCCAGAATATATCACGGTATCTGAAGACTCAAAAACTGCCTGGATAACCTTGCAGGAAAATAATGGCATTGCCAAATTGGATTTAGCCTCTAAAATATTTTCAAACATTTTTCCGCTGGGCTTTAAAGATTACAACGTAAGTGGTAACGAGATTGATCCAAGCGATTTGGACAACAAGGTTGGGGTAGGGGCTTTGTGGCCTGTAAAGGGCATTTACATGCCTGATGCCATCGGTGTTTATACAGCTAACAACATCCCATACTTGTTTACCGCCAACGAAGGCGATGCCCGTGAGTATGGTAGTTTTGTTGAGGCTAAACGTGTTAAAAGTATTACTTTGGATGCTACTGCATTTCCAAACCGCAACACCCTGCGTGCCGATGACCAGTTAGGCCGTTTAAACATAACCTCGACTTTGGGCGATACCGACGGTGATGGCGATTACGATGCATTATATTCGTTCGGTGCACGCTCTTTCAGCGTATGGAACGGTAATGATGGTACGCAGGTGTTCGACAGTAAAAATGAACTGGATAAAGTAACGGTAGCCGCCGGCCTGTATGATGACAATCGTAGCGACGACAAATCGGTAGAACCCGAAGGAATTGCCGTTGGTAAGGTGGGGACAAAAACCATCGCCTTCGTGGGTATGGAACGTGCCGATGCAGTAGCCGTTTATGATGTGACTGACCCAACTAAACCCAAGTTTTTACAGTTGTTTAAGAGCGGTGATGCACCTGAAGGCGTGATGTTCATCCCGGCCAAAAACAGCCCGACCAAAAGGAGCTTGCTGGTAGTAAGCAGTGAAGAGGACGGCGTGGTGAAAGTTTTTACACCTAAAACTATATAACAAAAAAATTTCAACCTGTGCTTTACCAAGCGGATGCTCCACGAGAGGTCCGCTTTTTTTGTTAACTGACAATTGGGACGGCGCTCCAAATAGGATTCTTGCAAAAAGTTCAATCTTATTGTAACATCGGTGTCCTGAGCGCTATCTTATTATTGCTTTAAAAATTTACCTTAAACAACATGACTATTGATCAAAATTCTCCGCAACCTTCGGTTTATTAATTTTGTATTGTAAAAACTATTAGTAAAGTGTTTAGCAGCAAATTAGCTTTTGAGGTTGACCTTGGGCAGGATGCCGATGCTAACACCACTTATAGTGCCATTAACAATAAAACCAGGAAAGTGAGCGAGTTTAATAACCAAGTAGATGCGCTCAATTATCTGTCTGCTTTAGGATGGGAACTTGTAAATGTTAATTACCGTGAGTTTAGCGGCACCACACATAACAGTCCCGAATATTTGTTAAGGCGTCGTGTTTGATTTTAATGAAGAACAGGTTCACATCGTGATTTATTTGTTATATATTGAGCAGATAAATAAATAATTAGCCGGTTACCGGTTGCTTTACTCATGAAAAAGCTATCGATCCTGTTTTTATTGCTCCTTCCTATCTTAAACAGCTGCCGTAAAAACGAAACTGCCGTGGTGCAGGAAGAATCGGGTACGATAACTCTCAACCAGGCATCTTATAAATTAACAGCCGGTGACACGGTAGTGGTTAAACCGCAGTTCAGCACAACCGCCTTTGCCAAACGGAAATTTGTATGGAGTGTTACGCCGGCAAATGTGGCATCAGTAAAGGTTGGAGCCGATAACGCCTGCACCATCACCGGCCTTACGCCAGGTACAGCGAACGTGAAAATTGAAGCAGAAGATAAATCCGTTTCTGCCAGTTTAAATGTGTCTGTTAGTTATCTGCCCGTTAAAACCGTCTTGTGGGTAGGCACTTCGATCCCTCAATGGTGTACATACCCGCTTAATGCCTGTGCCGGTTTAGGACTCAAATGCATTAATACCAGTATCAGTTCGAGCGGTATTTGCTTAAATTTCGGCGTGCTGAATAATGTGCGGGACGGGCTCGACCTTTGCGAAACTATGGAAGAAAAGAAGGCGCGTTACCAGGGTAAAGTATCTGCAGTCGTTCTGGATGCTTATTACAACAGTTCTTACGAACGGGCCATTCTACCTTATTTAACCCAGGCAGATGCTATTGTCTTCGATCATGGTTTTAATGATGCATATCAAATTAATAAAGACATTACCTCCGGTATTGACTGGAACTCCACCGACCGGTCTACTTACATAGGCGCATTTAATTATTTGATGAAGGAGATTTTGAAACGCAAGCCGTCGGTGAGGATAATTATTGGCGGGTATTTAGAAAACCAGTCTGATTACCAGGTAAGGGCCGGCAAAGTGATTTGCCAGATGCAGCAGACCATAAGCAGCCACTACAATTATGCTTTGCTGGATGTTTGGAATTATACGGGTATCAAATACAATTTTGTTCCAAACACCAGTAATTACATCAAAGATTTTAATACCCGTTACGGCACCGCTTACACCAACTATATAACGGATGCCAGCGGTAATATTACTGACTTTCAAGTGTTTTGCCCTGACGGAATCCATCCGTTTTCGGACCTAAGCGGCAACGCTGACCGTAAATTGGATGCAATTTATACCGACTTGTTAAAGAAAGCGATCAACTAAATCATACTTCGCTTAGTTGGGCACGAAATAGAAAAAATATCCGCCTAAATGTTTTTAGACGTTAGCAGTGACGACCTGACTATTGAACCCTCACGGCCAATCTTTTTGGCATTTTCTACCTCCATCATCTGCAACTGCCCAAAACGAACTTCTAACTGGAAGTCGATAATATTTTCATAATCGTTTTTGCGCTTGTTGCCGTATTTTGTAATTACAATCATCAGCTCTACAATCAAAAAGAACGAAAAGAATACCACGTAAATGATACCGGTGCTCAAGTTGCCAGTGATTAAAGATATCATGACAGAAAACTCTTCGAGCAAGCCGCTCGGCTTGTCCATAATTTCTTTGTGTGCATTGATACGTGTTTGCAGTTTTTCGTTATAAACCTTCGAGATTTCGTTGCGTATATTTTGACGCTGAGTGGCAAATGTTTTTAAGTAAGATTCCTGCCCTTTGGCAATGCTGCCGTAACCTACACTACCGGATGATTTGCCTTTACCGTAAACCTCATTGTTAAAACGGTTTTGCTGTTGCTGTATCTCCTGGTCAATTTTCGACAAGTCGGTGTTTAGCCGGTTCAGTTTATGGTCAAGCTCGGCGTTTAATGATTCTACACGGGCTTCCACAATGCTTTTGCGCGATTCTTCCAATTTCATGGCAATATCTTGCTTAAACATATACTGGTCAATCATTACAGCGCCAATACCTGCCATAATCAGCGCCAGCGCAATCCTTGAGGCAAATAGCAGCGGCGTTTTATCGGATGTAATAATTTGCCTTTCAATTTGTACTACAGCCACAATGGCAATTAATCCGCTTAAAATGCTCAGCCACCCGTTAAGCCCTAAATAGTGATTGCCGAACGAAAAGCCTACAAAAAACCAGATCAAACTAATGAGAATAATGGCAGATATGTATCGCTTGGCATCGCGCTTGGTGAGTTCGCTGCAATCTTTTACAATGCGGTAATCCCAACCTATTAAAAAGCACGAGAGCTTAAGCCACCAGGTGTTTTTTGACGCTGCTGCCATGTTTAAATATTGCTTGAGGTAATAAAGCTGTTAGACAGGGCAGATGCTCCGCGCTTAAAACCTTTGGTATACGATAACTTGATGCGCTCAATTTTGCCGCGATTGTTGGCAATATCTACACGCTCCTGCTCCACAAAGTTAAGATGCTCAGTTACAATGGTCTTTTTAGCTTTCAGACCCTCAACCACCTCGGTAAGCCCCATTGCCTCGCGGGTGATAATATGAAAGTTAAGTTCAGTTAAAAACTCCTGAAACTTGTGCCTTGCCTGGTCTATCTTTAAATGGTAATCTCTCATCAGCAACTCCAGGTTTTCGTTCAGGTAGTGCGTATCTGGCTGCACAATGGCATCAGCATAACCCTTTGACTCAAAATCCATGTTGAGATAAGCAAATATTTCATCAATCAGGGTTGATTTGCTGGTCACTACAGTTTCAGGACGGCTGTCGGCCGCGAGGGCGTCATCATCTTCGGCCACAAACAGGCTTTTGTCGATGCTGTTATCAACAATTTCGAGCTCGGCTGATTCCTGGTTGCTGCCAAACTTCCGTTTCAAGTAACTTAAAACTCCCATTTATATGTATTTAATTGGTATTTTATAGAGTTGATGCCCTTTAATATGGCAATGCCTGCAGATGGTAATCAGTAAATTGTCGCTGTAATCCCATGGGTCTTTAAACACCTGTATCTTTTTTAAGTACAGGTACTGGCGGTGGTGCACCTGCAAGTGCCAGGTAGAACTGCAATTGCGGCACTTATACTCGTCGCGTTTCAGGATGCTCTCTCTTTTCAGCTTCCATCGCGGGTCGAGCATTTTTATGCGGTAGGTTTCATCAATAACAGACTGATCGAGTGGCACTTTGAAACAGATATAGTATTAAAAATATCATTAAATATAAGGGTATTTTATAATATGCCGAAAACTTTTTTACTGCTTAAGTGTGTTCGTGCTTTGCTGCCGTATTAAAAAGGGTAGCTCGCTGGTGTGCCTCCGTCATGCCTCGTATTGGTGATTAGCAAAAAAAGACTACGCGTCGTTAGTCATAAAAAAACCGCCCTGTTTTAACAAGGCGGTTTTAGTAAAAAAGATTATCTAAGAAAATGGCTTATTCAAACCAAGCCATTACACTTTCCTTAGTAGGTACGGTGATGTCTAACTTTAATTTTTTACGCATACCACCTAAGTCATTAAATACTTTGTTAGGGTTAGCTGCCTTCAACTCTTCAACAGTTTTAAAGCCCATCTGGTTTATAACGATAACCCATTCGGCCGGCACTCCGATTTTTTCAAAATCGTCTGGCGTACTCATTTTTGCTTTCTTTTCGGGGCGCATCTGGGGGAAAAATAAAACTTCCTGGATGGTGCTTTGGTTGGTCATCAGCATCACCAAACGGTCGATACCTATACCCAGGCCCGAGGTTGGCGGCATGCCGTATTCCAAGGCACGCAAAAAGTCGTCGTCCATCGCCATGGCTTCATCGTCGCCGCGGCCGGCCAACACCAATTGCTCTTCAAAACGCTCGCGCTGGTCAATCGGGTCGTTCAGCTCGCTGTAAGCGTTGGCTATTTCCTTGCCATTTACAAACAGTTCAAAACGCTCAACCAAACCGTCTTTGCTGCGGTGTTTTTTGGCGAGTGGCGTCATCTCGATAGGGTAGTCGGTGATGTAGGTAGGTTGTATCAGGTGAGCTTCTACCTTAGCGCTAAAAATCTCATCAATCAGTTTGCCTTTACCCATAGAGGCATCTACGTCAATGGCTAAATCGCTACAGGTTTGGCGCAGTTGGGCCTCGTCCATCATTGACACATCAATGCCTGTGTATTTCTGTATAGAGTCATACATCGATAGTTTTAAGTACGGGCCGGCAAAGTTAATTTCGTGCTCGCCAACTTTAACTACCGGGTTGCCGTGTACGGCCTGGGCTACCTTTTCAAGACATTCCTCAACCATGGCCATCATCCAAACGTAGTCTTTATAGGCTACATAAATTTCCATGGCGGTAAACTCCGGGTTGTGGGTGCGGTCCATGCCCTCATTCCGGAACATTTTACCAAACTCGTAAACGCCATCAAAACCGGCTACAATTAAGCGCTTTAAATACAGCTCGTTGGCAATGCGCAGGTAAAGCGGCATATCCAACGTGTTGTGGTGGGTATTAAACGGACGAGCAGCCGCACCGCCATGTATGGCTTGCAAAATAGGCGTTTCTACTTCCATCCAGCTTTGCTCATTAAAGTAATTACGCATGGTGCCAATAACTTTAGAGCGGTTGATGAAAATTTGTTTGTATTCGGGGTTAACCGTTAAATCTACATAACGCTGACGGTAGCGTAGTTCCGGGTCGGTAAAGCCATCGTAAACGTTGCCATCATCGTCGCGTTTAACAATGGGCAGTGGTTTTAATGATTTGGCCAGCACCTGTAGTTCCTGCACGTGTACCGAAACTTCGCCGGTTTGCGTTAAAAACACGTAGCCTTTAACGCCTACATAATCGCCAATGTCCAGCAATTTTTTAAAAACGGTGTTATATAAAGTCTTATCCTCACCGGGGCAAATATCGTCGCGTTTAATGTAGATCTGCACGCGGCCGGTAGTATCTTGCAATTCGGCAAACGAAGCGCTGCCCATGATACGGCGCGTCATGATACGGCCGGCCAGGGTAACCTCCTTATATTGCTCGGGGTTGTTATTAAAGTTAGTGTTAATGTCATGGGCCCAGGCATTAACCGGGTAGGCCTCGGCAGGATAGGGATTGATACCCAATGCACGCAATTGCTGTAGCGACTCGCGACGTAAAATTTCCTGCTCAGATAAAGCTGCAATACTCATAATGATAACGGTATTATTGAAACGGGCAAAGATAGGGGTTTGTGTGTAAGTTGCGGCGTTATTGTAATTTATTAGGTCAACGCTGCAACTGTCAGTTTTCAACCGTTAAATGGCTGATAAGTTTGGGCGTGGGGTGTAATTACAACTAATTCCTATTAAAATTAATTAAGCGGCCTTTTTATTTACACTAACCGTTTCATTCCTGTTATTAACTACCTGTACGCTCGGTTTCCCAAATCGCTGTTGCTGTATGCGGTCATACTCTTTAACATAGTCGGGATGCTCGGTACCCATCAGCCGGTCCCAAACCCTGAAGTACAGGCCGTAGTTTCCCTTAAATTTGCTATGGTGAACGTTGTGATGTACCGAGGTGTTCAAAACCTCAAATAGAACGCTATTTCGCAGCTGCTTAGGCGCTATCTCATAACCTAAATGTCCGTAAACATTGATTATGAAGCCTATAATAGTAAACAGGATGACGGTAAGCGGATGGACTGGGATGAGGAATATAATTACAAACAGCACGGCACCCTCTGTCCAGGCTTCTAAAAAATGAAAAGAATAGGAAGCCCAGGGCGATGGGTTGGTAGACTGATGATGCACTAGATGTGCCAGCTTAAACAGTTTTTTGTGGTGCAGCAGGCGGTGCATCCAGTAAAAGTAAGTATCATGGATGATGAGGCTGATGATTAAGCTCACCCAAATCCACCAACCGGGGAATTCGTTAATATTAGTGTATAACCGGGTATAGTTTTTAATCGGGCTGTGCAGGGCTAGATAACCTATAATGGCAAATACTAGGGTGGTTTGCAGCGAATGCCCAATCTCGCGGACGAAGTCTTTTACGTTGGCCCGGCGGTTCTGAATTTTATTTTTGTTAAACCAGGTATTAAACAGTTTATAAAATAATAGGAATGGTATACCCGCCAATACAAAGTAACGGATGGCCGATAAACTAAAATGTTTAAACAGGATAGTTGATGTCTCTTGCATAACGCTTCTTGGTAAATCTGTTGATACAAATTTAAAGCAAGCTGCGCCCTGCAGCAGTTAACAAAAGATAATTAACGTTTAGGCGTTTGGCTGATTCGCTTACGGATGCGGCTTAACGATACGGGAGTAATGCCCAACAGGGTGGCCAGGTATTTATTGGGCACCCGGTTAAAGATGTTAGGCTTTTCGGTTAGCAGATGCAGGTATCTCTCTTCGGGGGTGAGCAGCACGAATGATTCCATACGCTCCAGTGCTTCCGACAGCATACGCAGCAAGATGACGTTGCGGTAAGATGATAACTTTGGGTTATTATCTAATATGTTTTCCATCCGGCCGTAGTCCAGTTCCATAAGGGTAATATCTTCAAGCGCCTGATAGGTAAAACGCGATGGCTGGTTTAAAATTACCGTATCGTGCGAAGCGATAAACTGATTTTCCCAGCGCAGCATCAGCGTTACATCGTCGCCGTTGTCTTTAATGCGGTATGCCCTAATGAGCCCTTTGCGTATAAAGCCCAGCTTTTTGGACGTTGCGCCCTGTTCAATATAAACACCTCCGGCGGGTATGCGTTTTACCTGGGCCATTTTAAACAGCTCATACAAATCGGCAAGGCTTAAGCCTTTAAATATGCCGAGGTAAAATTGAATATCGTCGGGACTGAGCATTGTCTATTTTAAAGACGTTGGGGTTCCGGGTTGAAAGCCAAATATAGTATTAGATCCCCTGTTCCATAGCTGCAGAAGAACTATATTTAAAGGAAGTTGATTACAAGCGTATTCTTCAATAACGCCGTATTTAAAGTAAAGCGATACGTTAAAACCATCCTCTATATCATTATACCAAATAACCTGTTTTCCCATAATTGCTACTACCCAAAAACCATTACCCTCTTCTCCATATCCTTCCTCATTCCATTTTTCAGGTTCAATACGTATAAAATTCCAAAAGGTTGATAAATTACTCGAAAGCTCTTTTTCAGCTTCTCGAATTTCATTTTGTAAATTTAAATAGGTTATTGGTGACCAAGGCATAAATAAAAACTAATCTGCGTCCACTTCCTGCATGTACATGTCGTCAATGGCTTGAGCATATTTCTTTTCAATCACTTTACGCTTGGCTTTCAGGGTAACGGTCATTTCGCCTTCTTCCATGCTGAACGGGTTGCGTTTAATTTTGAAGTTTTTGATACGCTCAAACTTAGCCAGCTCATTGCTGAGCTTGCGGATATCTTGTGCCAACCAGTCGGTCACCTGCTTTTCATCTACAAAAGGTTCGGGTTGTTCAAACCAGGTTTCTTTAAAGCCGAAGGTTTCCTGCAGCAGCTCTTTAGGCGGTACAATAATGGCAGTAACATACTCGCGGCGGTCGCCGACTAAAAATATCTGCTCTATTTTAGGGCTCTTGAGGTAAGTGTTTTCTACCGGGGTTGGATATATATTTTTACCGTAAGCATTCACCAGCATGTTTTTTAAGCGGTCAGTAATTTGCACGTAGCCTTTATAAAACCGGCCAATATCGCCGCTATGAAACCAGCCGTTGGTATCAATGGCTGCCTTAGTTTCTTCGGGTTTGTTCCAGTAACCCTTCATCACGGCTACGCCCTTAATCAGGATTTCGCCCTCAGGAGAGGTAAACTGCGGATCCATAGACTGGTGGGTTTGCACAGTATAAATTTTACCGGTTTCCACATCCTGAATACCAAATTCAGAACCCGGCAGAATGCGCCCGGCTGTACCGTATACCTGGCGGTCAAATTCGGTTACGCAAACCGGACCGGTAGTTTCGGTTAGGCCATAGCCCTCCAGCACCGGGATGCCCACATTGCCGAAAAATTCACCTACGTTTTTAGGCAACGCTCCCCCGCCCGAAATCAGGAATTTTAAACGGCCGCCGGTTTTTTCTTTAATTTTGCTGAACACCAGCTTGTCGGCCAGTTTTTGTTGGTTGCGCAAAATCAAACCCGGCTTTTTGCCGCTTTCACGAGCTGTGCGGTATTTGGCACCTACTTCAAATGCCCAATAAAAAATCTTGGTTTTCATGCCTCCGGCGGTGGCACCGTTTTTCATGGCCTTGTCGTGAATGCGCTCTAACAAGCGGGGTACGCAATTCATAATGGTAGGCCGCACCTCGGTCATGTTTTTAGCCAATAGTTCCAGGCTTTGCGAAAAAGCAATACGAGCACCGGCACCCATACAGATATAATAGGTAGCCGCCCGCTCAAATACGTGCGACAACGGCAAAAACGACAGAAACACGTCATCTTTGTCTACAATCGATATCTGGTTAAGGCCGCCCCAAACCGTTTGTACAAAGTTGCTGTGCATCAGCATAACGCCTTTAGGTGTACCGGTGGTACCCGAGGTGTAAATAAGGCACGACAAATCTGAAGGTAAGATAGCCTCGCGGGCAATGTTAATAGTTTGGTTATATTGCTTAACCAACGGCTGGCCTTGCTGTATCACATCGGCCAGGCTAATCACACCAGCGTTAAGATTGGCTTTTTCAGTATACTTTTCAAATTCATCGAAAGCCGGGATAATGCGCATGAGCACGGGGCAACTGTTAGCCACTTTAACTACTTTGCGCAACAAAAATGGATTACCCACCAGCAAAACTCTTACGCCAGAATCATTCAAGATGTATTCGGTTTCGGCCTCGGTAAGGGTAGGGTAGATGGATGTATTAATGGCGCCGATTTGCTGCAACGCCTGGTCAAAATAAATATACTCCGGGCCATTTTCAATCACCAAACCAATGCGGTCGCCTTTTTTAATACCCAGGTGCAGAAACCAGGCCGATATGGCATCTATGTTTTCGATAGCCTCGCGGTAGGAGATGTCAACCCAGGTATCCTTAACCTTGTGCGTTAAAAACGGATGCGTATCCGGGTGAATATGAGCAACAATATGGCGAATTAAGGCAGGAACGGTAGTAGGCTTTTGAACGGAGTTCATCAAGGTTAAATGTTTGGCTTATAATAAAAACAAACTTAGGGCAAGTATTTAACATATACAATACCAGGTTCTACGCCCTTGTAAAATAGCTACAATGGTGATTTGCTTTTGTTTGGTGATGAGTGTTTAACTAGCTTATGTCATCTGAAATACGAAGCCTAGTATCGATTGTATGCAAGAAAGAATTATTTTATCTTGACTTGCAACGGTTCTACACGGTTAAATACTTGGTAACTAATGTCTCTAATGTTCACTTCCAAAGGGTAATTTGTTTTCATGATGTTGACATTGAGGCTGCCATCTGTATTAAGCGGTACAGATAAATAACGTTTGGTATCGGCCATGGCGGGAGTGATGCTGCCTTTAATTAAATTAGCGGTTAAGACAATGGCAACGATGGTAAGGATGATTTTGGTGTAAAGATCGGTATTCATGATGTTTAAGGATTAAGCTCGAATATTGAAGTTAGCGATTATGATGATTGTTGCTTACTAATTCTGAAAACAAAAGTTTAATGTCAAGAAGTATTTTGGTCGGATTTTTTTTTGGGAGTGAGAGCAGATTATCATATTAATGATTGATGATTTTTTGAAGTCCTTATTTAACGTATACATTCCCTCTATAGGAACAGGCCTTTTTAAAACCTTATTAATGTCTTTTCCTTCTTTTGTTTGCAGAAAGTGTATGAATGAAAAGGCTTGATCGCCTGTCGTATTAAAGATCATCTTCTTCATACCCTTTACAATGGAGGTTTTTGTAAAACCCTTTGACATCACCGTTGAAAGAAAAATCAAGAAAGTCGGAGTAGATTAAATCGAACGCTTCCCATGCTAACGATTAAGAGACAAAGAAATATATCTTGCCTATATCTGTTCCCAATCCACCTGAGTTAATGGCATATAATCCTTTCACAACATCATCGACTACTAATAAATATTGGGAGTATTCTCCAATTCGTAGAAGTATCTTTCTTTGATTCATAATACAATGGATCTTTTCGATCTTTCACTGCCCGAACCTAATATCCTGATCCAACCATTTTCGATCAAAATTCCTCCAGTAAAATATGTAATTGCTCCCATAGGTGAGCGTGTTGTTAGCTGAAGATTGTACAGAGTTTCATGAGCTCTCACTTTATTCTTCAAGGAAAAAGCAATTTTATTTTAAGCGTTAGTTGCCGCTCTTTGACTAAAGCAATGCCTAACGAATTGGCAGTTAAATGTCTTATCGGTTTCATCGAATTTTGAGCTATAGTTACATTAGCTGTAAATACTATGAACATAACAAGTAAGAATTTCGGCATTTCAAATAGTAGGCTGGTCAAGATACAAACAAAAAAGGCACCCCAATCAGAGTGCCTTTCCAAAATTCTATCAAATCCCCTTTACACCGAGAAGCTTTCGCCACAACCGCAAGTGCGGCTGGCATTAGGGTTAGCAAAATTGAAACCTTTGCCGTTCAGTCCGTCCGAAAAGTCGAGCTCGGTACCGGCCAGGTATAAAAAAGATTTCATATCCAGGGCCATACGTACGCCTTTGTCTTCAAAAAACTGATCGCCTTTTTTTTCCTCGTTATCGAAGTCGAGGTTGTATGATAAACCCGAACAGCCACCGCCCTGCACCGAAACCCGTAAAAAATACGAGGCATCCAGCCCGGCATCCTGCATCAGGTGATCAATTTTGCTTTTAGCTTTATCTGTTACGGTTACCATGTTATTTTTAGAATATAGAGTTAAGAATCAAGAATACAGATGTATATCAAGAGAAATGGTTTAAGAGACTTTAAAAAAAGCGCATACGTCTTACCTCATGATCCTATATTCTTGACTCTCCCAAATTAATGGTGTGATTTTTCTGATTCGATGGGAGCCAGGCCGTTTTTAACGCGGTAATCGTTAATGGCAGCTTTGATCGCATCTTCGGCTAATACTGAACAGTGAATTTTTACCGGTGGCAGAGCCAGCTCCTCAACAATATCCATATTGTCAATCGCCATAGCATCATCGATAGATTTACCTTTTAACCACTCAGTAGCTAAAGATGAAGAAGCGATAGCAGAACCGCAACCGAAGGTTTTAAATTTAGCATCGGTGATAACGTTGTTGTCGTCAACCTCAATTTGCAGACGCATTACGTCACCACACTCGGGTGCACCAACTAAACCGGTACCTACTTTGTGGCTGCTCTTGTCGAGCGTACCCACGTTACGTGGGTTAGTGTAATGGTCAATTACTTTATCTGAATAAGCCATAGCTTTAAATATTTATGTTTTTGATCAGAATTTGATGAATTTAAGAATTTACAGAATTCAGTTTCTGATGTATGTTATTTATATTTCTAAATCTGTGCCAAATTATATCTAAATCGGCACATTCATAATTGTTAATTAACTCATTTGCACATTTGCATATCTGCAAATCCGTAAATCAATTAATGTTCTGCCCACTCAATAGAGTTGAGGTCAATACCTTCTTTAAACATTTCCCACAGTGGCGAAAGTTCGCGCAGGTGAGTAACGGCCTTACGGGTAACCTCGATGGCATAATCCACTTCTTCTTCGGTAGTGAAACGGCCTAAGCCAAAACGGATAGAAGAATGTGCAAGGTCATCAGACAAGCCTAAGCTTTTCAGCACGTACGATGGCTCTAAAGAAGCCGAAGTACAAGCCGAGCCTGACGATACAGCTAAATCTTTCATAGCCATCATCAAACCTTCGCCTTCAACATACTTGAAAGAAATGTTAGCGGTATGTGGTAAGCGGTGTTCCTGATTACCGTTTACATAGCTCTCTTCAAGTTTAGTCAGTTCATTCTGCAACTTATCGCGCAGGGCAGATAAACGGGCAGCTTCGCTATCCATTTCGTTATAAGCAATTTCGCAGGCTTTACCTAAACCTACAATGCCCGGTACGTTTAAGGTTCCTGAGCGCATACCGCGTTCGTGGCCGCCACCGTCCATCTGGGCAGTAACTTTAACACGTGGTCCTTTACGGCGTACATACAAAGCACCTACACCTTTGGGGCCATACATTTTGTGAGCCGATAAAGCCAGCAGATCAATACCATCACGGTTAACATCAACCGAAATTTTACCTACCGCTTGGGTTGCATCAGTCATAAACAATGCGCCGTGTTTGTGTGCAATATCTGCAATTTGCCTAACCGGTTGTACAACACCAATTTCGTTGTTGCCATACATAATAGAGATCAGTATAGTTTCAGGTGTCATAGCTGCTTCCAGCTCGGCTAGATCGACCAAACCGTCTTCTTTAACTGCCAGGTAAGTAACCTTACCACCTAATTTCTCTACGTGTTTACAGGCATCTAAAACAGCTTTATGTTCGGTAACTGCAGTGATAATGTGGTTACCCTTATCTTTATACATCTCGAACACACCCTTAATAGCAAGGTTGTCTGACTCAGTAGCACCCGAAGTGAAGATAATCTCTTTTTCGCTTGCACCAATCAGCTTAGCCACCTGCTCGCGAGCGTAATCAACACCCTCTTCGGCTACCCATCCAAAGTGGTGGTTGCGGCTGGCTGCATTACCAAACTTTTGCGTAAAGTACGGCAGCATAGCTTCCAGCACCCGAGGATCCATTGGGGTGGTGGCATTGTTGTCTAAATATATAGGAAGGTTCATATCCGTTGTATTAATAATACAAAGATAAGTATTCTTTTATAGTTAAGTTATACTAAAGAGATAGAGTACGTCATGTTTTTGCCATTTTAGGATGAGCAAAAAGGACGAAAGGACTGCTGCAATATTGTATTGGCAAAGTACCGTTGCAACAGTGAGGCTTTATAATTTAAAGAAACTCAAAAAGAGCAATAACCGGAGCCGTCGGTAACTCCAAAATTTAACGGTGACAATTTTAGATGAAATAAAGCGACTAAGCCTGGTAGTATTGGTAGTAAACGCCCATCAAATTTTCGGCGTTTGAGTTAAAACCGTCTTTGATAGAGTATTCAGCAATTTTTTGAGGCAATAATCCCACAATAGCCAATACAACTAATTTCTGATTTTCCGAATAAGGCTGTCCGTTTTTACGAAACCAGTTAGTTAATAACTCTTTACACCATTCCGTGCGCTTATCGTTATTTTGCTTTTCCCAAAGGTTTTTTGGCACAGTAACTGTGCAGGCCGCATCGTTAATGTCACATCTCGTCATATCAATCAGCTCTTTCTTTGACGATAACGAACCGTTAAATAAGCTTGTAAGATGCTGATCGTCTCTAAAAAAGCGCCATTTAAGCAAAAAATCCATGTGGTCTGCGAATAAGTTATAAACAGCTTATACGATTGGTTATCGTATATGTTACGCAAAAATAAATTAATTGTTTAAATAATCTTAAATTAATTGGGGAAATATTTCTGCAACTTGGGAATGCAAATGCATGTAAATGTTATAAGCGATTTTGGCATGATCTTTATTCTAAAAAGGTACTACAAAAAAACGACTACATCACTGCCTTTAATATTTAACGATAAATATCACACAAATCAGGTTGCCTGATTATTCGCTCACTGCGATGGTAAACCAAAATGTGCTTCCTTCGCCCACTTCGCTGCTTACGCCCACTTCACCTTTGTGGTGTTCAATAATTTCGCGGCAAAGATAGAGACCAATTCCAAAACCGGCGATGTCTTTGGTTTGCTGGCCCTTTACGCGGTAATAGCGTTCAAACAATTGGCCTTGCTCTTCGGACGGTATACCTATCCCCTCATCTTTTACGCTCAGGCGCAGTTTGTTGCTTTCCAGTATATAATCTATTTTAATTGTAGTGCCTGCAGGTGAGTACTTAGCTGCATTGCTGATATAATTATTAATCACCTGACCGATCTTGTCTCTATCAGCCGAGAGCCATACAGAACTGGCGGGGGTAAAAATAATTCGATGGCTATTAATGGTGGTTAATGTTTCTTCTTCAACTTCTTGCAATAGAGCAGCCATGTCAAACTTTTGCTTGTTGATGTGAATCTTGCCCGACTCAAGCCTCGAAACGTTCAGAAAGCCGTTAATCATAGTAGTCATTTTGGCTAACTGCTTGGCAGCTTTATTCATGAGTCCTGCCATCAACTCGTCTCCATTTTTAGCCGCGCGGCTGCGCGAAACCTGTATATAGCCAATAGTGGAAGTGAGCGGCGTTTTTAACTCATGGCTCACCATGCTGATAAAGTCATTTTTACGCTGGTCGTCGCGCCGCTGCTCGGTTACATCGGTACAGGTGCCAAACCATTTTTCAATAAAGCCGGCAGCGTTGCGGTAGGGTACCGAACGCGACAAAAACCAGCGGTATTGTCCATTGGCCCCTAACAGCGGGAAGGTGTCTTCCCATGTATCGCCATGGCTGATGTATTGGTTATATTTTTTGATTATTTGTGGCGCATAATCAGGGTGCAGCAAATTTTGCCAACTATTACTTTTAGTGTCGACTTGGATATCACCGGTGTATTGATACCAGCGTTCGTTAAACCAGTAAGCAGTACCGCTGGCATCGGCCATCCAGGCCAGCTGCGCCATATTATCGGTTATAAGGCGCAGCTGTGCCTCGTTTTCTTGCAGTTGTTGCTGCACCTGCATTAATTGCTCATTGGTGCTTTGCAGTTCCTCGTTGGTCGATATAAGTTCTTCGTTAGAGGTGGCCAGTTCTTCATTAATTTGCTGCAGGTCAGCTTCCTTGTTTAACAGTTCTTCGCGCGCTGCCACGGTATCGGTAATATCCATTACACTCCCTATAAAGCGTTGCGGTACACGTAAATCATTAAAAAACACCTGTCCAATTGCCCGCACGTGCCTGATGCGGCCATCATCAACTCCGACAGTACGGTACTCCACATCATAACGGCCGCCGGTAAGGGTTTGGTTATAAGCGTTGCTAACGGCTTGCAGCGTATGCTCACGGTCGTCGGGGTGCAGGCCTTGCACAAAATCGGTAGTGTAGGTTACGTGCTGGTTGGCGCTTACGCCAAAGAGCTCTTTGCAGCGCTCATCCCAAACCAATTTATCATTAACTACGTCTAAATCAAATAAACCTAACTGGGCCGCCTGTTTAGCCAGCTTTGCCTGCTCAAATGCTGCTTTTAAAGTAAATTCGCTTGCTTTTAATTGATTATTGAGGTATTCCTGTTCGTCGTATGAATTGCGGAGCTCTTCATTCATCGACAACATTTCTTCGTTCAGCGTGGTAAGTTCATTGTTTATAGCTAACAACTCTTCATTGCTGGTGCGTAGTTCCTCATTTACTACGGCAGTTTCTTCATTGGCGGTTTGAAGGTCTTCCTTCCGGCTTTCGAGATCCTGGTTAAGCTGCACAATGCGTTGGTTGGCGGTTTCAAGTTCAATTACTTTTTTGCGTAACTCGAGTTTGTCTATCACCTGTCTGCCCAACAACTGCAAAGCCATCTGCTGGCTATCGCTAAGCTTACGGGATTCCACATCAAATACACAGAGTGTGCCCAACGAAAATCCTTGATTATTAACAAGCGGCACTCCGGCATAGAAAGCTATTCCCATACCGGTTACAATGGGGTTTTGTTTAAAGCGCTGGTCTTGCCGTGTATCTTCAACCAACATAATAGGTTGTGTTGAGGCTATTGCGTGGGCACAAAATGAAATATCTTTGCCCGACTCCGATAGCTCAGTGCCCTTTTTTGCTTTAAACCAATGTCGTTTATCATCTAAAAAACCCACTAAAGCAATAGGCGTTTGGCAAATTGCGGAAGCCAACTCGGCAATGTCATCGAAATCTTTTTCGGATGCTGTATCTAAAATTTGGTAGGAAAGTAATGCATCCTGGCGGGCAATTTCGTTATCGGGCAGCGGAACAGATAAATTTGACACGGCTTTTAAGATAATATCTGGTAAAGGTATGTAAAAATGCAGGTATACCTTTGATTGAAATATTCGTAAAGACGCTTAAGGTCGAAAAATAGTTTTATGTTTTTTAAGGTGTTAATAACAAAGGCAGTAAGGCTCGAGCATGGCGGGTGTATAGTGTAGCAGGTAGTGGTCATAACTGGTAAGCCCCAGGGTACCGAGGCGGTTGTTCAACTCGTCGGGGTTGATGATGGGCAAAGGCTCATATTGTTTTACTAAGCCCCGGGTTAGCCTCATTTGGGTTCCATAAATTTGGTACCCGGTTTCTTGTAAGGCTATGCGGTCGGCAATAATAGCAAACCCATAGGGTGGCAGTAGTCCTTGCTTAGCGGCACGTTCTAAAAAAGCAAAATATTTTTTCTGAACGGTAATATCCGCATGCATAAACGTAATAATGAGTACCCAAGGCGCTGCCTCACCATAATGCGCGGCACCTTTCCATCCCCAGGTATTTACAATAGAGAGTATTTTGATGAGCGTAACCGAATCATCGGCAGCAAATTGTTTTTGCAGCGCGGTCACCACCGCCGAACGCTTCCCGTAACGACTCACCAGCAAATCATAAATATTTTTGTTGATGCGGTAGGTTTGCAGCATTTCAGACATTTCGGCCGCAACAGGTACGTTGAGCGAGTCGGCAAGTGTAGGTAAGCTAACAGCATAACTGCGTCCGCTACCAAGCAGCAGGTACAGCGTAAGCAGGATGAAACGGAGTGCTTTAATCATGATGTTTATATAGTTTTAGGTCAGGCTAATAAAATGTACTTTACTTTTATATCACCTCAACTAAGATACCTCAACAAGGCCTACCGGGTTTATTATTTAACATCCCTTAACATAATGGCGCACCATTAGCTGTTTTTCGACACGGAAGGTTATATATTTGTATCGCCTTTACCGCGCCTGTTCTGAACATAAATTCAGATAAAAAATTAACCGAAAAAAGTTTTTATTTTTAGAACCAAATTAGTATATTTGCGCCTCTTTTGAAAGGAAAGTACACAACATGAAAAAAGACCTGCATCCCTCAAACTATAGATTAGTTGTTTTTAAAGACATGTCTAACGACTACTCTTTTATCACTAAATCATGCATCGATACTCGCGAAACCGTACAGTGGGAAGACGGTAACGAATATCCGTTGGTTAAATTAGAGATTTCGCACACCTCGCATCCATTCTACACCGGTAAAATGAAACTGGTAGATACTGCAGGACGTATTGATAAATTCCGCAGCCGTTACGCTAAAAAGTAATTGCTGTTACAAAATAATTATAAGTCTGGGCCATTAAACAGCCCGGACTTTTTTATTTTTGGCCCATGGCTGTTATATTGTTTGACGATACCGCACATTACACTTTACGCCCGTTAACTTTTACCCGCCCGGTAGCCAACCTGCGCTTAGGCATACTTACCATTGCCGAAAAATGGGCCAAGCACCTGCAAACCGGCTATTCGTATCTCACCCAGCCATACCTGCAAGCTAAGTTTCCGGTACAGTTGCAGGAGCAAAACCTGTTTATCAATGGCTGTGTTTGTCCTGATGCGGATTTGCTCGAAGCCATTGATCGCTTGCGTTCCGGCCAGGCGCTTTACAGTGCCGACTGTTTAATAGCAGTAAAGTTGAACCAAACGGAGGCCGCTGCATTTACGCCCGAGCAAAAGTTTGATGATCAGACACTCTACAATCTGCCATACATCAGCATCCGGTATCCCGACCATATTTTTAAAAAGAACGATACAGAACTTCGGCGCGATTTTGCCTTGCTTACCAAAGGGCGCAGCAGTGCTAACATCAGCAGCACCAATACCATTATCGGCTCTGATTTTTTTGCCGAAGAAGATGCTGTAGCCGAGTGTTCTACTTTTAATACCACTAACGGACCAATATACCTCGGACCGCGTACGGAGGTATGGGAGGGCACGCACATTAGAGGCGGACTGGCACTTTGCCACGACTCTCAGATTAAGATGGGCGCCAAAATATATGGTGCTACCACCATTGGCCCCAAGAGCAGGGTAGGCGGTGAAATCAATAATGCCGTTATCTGGGGGCATTCTGCCAAAGGGCACGAAGGTTACTTGGGCAACTCGGTGTTAGGAGAGTGGTGTAACATTGGTGCCGACTCCAACAATTCTAACCTTAAAAACAATTATGCCGAGGTAAAACTTTGGGATTACACTACCCGGCACTTCCGCAAAACCGGCTTGCAATTTTGCGGTCTTATCATGGCCGATCACTCTAAGTGTGGCATCAATACCATGTTTAACACCGGTACCGTTGTGGGCGTAAGTGCTAACGTGTTTGGCGGTGGTTTCCCGCGAAACTTTATACCCGATTTTGCTTGGGGAGGTGCGCAAGGCTTTGAGATTTACAGCCTCGAAAAAATGTTTGAAACCGTAAAGCTGGTGTACGAACGGCGTAATTTAGAACTGGACGACATAGAACGCCGGTTACTTACCGATATATTTAATTTAACCCAACCATACAGAGTATTTTAAAAAAGCAGATCATGAGAAAAAAAATAGTTGCCGGCAACTGGAAAATGAACCTGGATTATAACGAAGGCTTGTCCCTGTTTTCTGAAATTGTAAACATGGTGAAAGACGAGGTAACCGGGCAGCAGCAAGCCGTTGTTTGTTCGCCGTTTATTCATTTATACAGTCTGGCTCAACTGGCCAAAGGACATGATAAGGTAGCAGTTGGCGCCCAAAACATTAACGATCATGAGGCAGGCGCTTATACCGGCGAAACTTCTGCTAAAATGGTAAAGTCAACCGGTGCAGCTTACGTAATATTAGGCCACTCTGAGCGCCGCCAGTACTTTGGCGAAGATAATAAGCTGTTAGCAGTTAAAACCGATGTAGCACTGAAGAACGGTCTAAAACCAATTTTTTGTATTGGAGAAACGTTAGACGAGCGCGAAGCTGAGCAGCATTTTGACGTGATTAAAACGCAGTTGCAAGAAGGCGTTTTTCACCTTTCGACCGAAGAGTTTAGCCAGACAGTGTTAGCTTATGAGCCGGTTTGGGCTATTGGTACAGGCAAAACTGCAACTGCTGAGCAGGCGCAGGAAATCCATGCTTTCATCCGTGAGCAGGTTGCCAATAACTATACGCAAGAAGTGGCCGACAATACCACCATTTTATACGGGGGTAGTGCCAATCCTAAAAATGCGCCTGAGTTGTTTGCTCAACCGGATATTGACGGTGGTCTGATTGGCGGTGCGTCCCTCAAATCACGCGACTTTTTGGATATTGTTAAAGTGTTTAATTAATTTTATTGTGGCTGGTGGTCTGTTGCGTGTTGCCAGTGTTTACAGGTAACCGGCCACACTAAACTCGTAACAAAAATTATGAACTATTACGAATTGCTTTTTACCGTGATGAGTGCGGAAGATTATCATCAAGATTTGCTGATTGATGAATTGGCCGGTTTGGGCTTTGATACGTTTGAAGAAGCCGACTTTGGCTTTAAAGCATACATACCGTCCGAAAAATTTAACAAAGCCTTGGTAGATGAGCGATTAAGCGATTATAATGATATGTTCAGCTTCTCGTATGAGGTCAATCTGATTCCGCAAAAAAACTGGAACGAGGTATGGGAAAGTAATTTTAACCCCATACAAGTGGGCGATCAAATTTACGTGCGGGCCACCTTTCATGAGCCGAAGGCCGGTTTTCCGTACGAAATTGTAATTGATCCTAAAATGGCGTTTGGCACCGGGCACCATGATACTACCTGCCTGATGATGGCCAGTATGCTGGAAACTGATTTGCGAGGTAAAAATGTGCTCGACATGGGTTGTGGTACAGGCATATTGGCTATACTAGCATCCAAATTAGGCGCCGGTAAACTTACCGCTATTGATTACGATATTTTGTGCTATAAAAGTACTTTTGAAAATACGGAGCTTAACAAGGTTAATGGTGTTCAAATAATCTGTGGCTCTAAAGAAGCAATTCCTGATGA
The DNA here is from genome assembly GCF_038806765.1 of Mucilaginibacter sp. CSA2-8R. Lineage (NCBI taxonomy): Bacteria > Pseudomonadati > Bacteroidota > Sphingobacteriia > Sphingobacteriales > Sphingobacteriaceae > Mucilaginibacter > Mucilaginibacter sp. CSA2-8R. Next base: position 2,221,598 of record NZ_CP152389.1, read on the forward strand.
AGATTTTGATGTGATACTCGCTAATATCAATCGTAACATTTTGATAGACCAGATGCCGAAGTATGCCGAAGTGTTAAAATTTGAAGGAGAGATATTTTTTAGTGGTTTTTATGAAACGCCTGATCTGGCCATCATTAAAGAAGAAGCTGCCAAGCACAGCCTTAATTACATCAGTCACAAAGTGAGCAATCACTGGGTTGCTGCAAAATTTGTGAAGGCTTAACCAGTTTACTTTAACAGCCTAGTCTGTTACACCTATAGAAGCACTAATGGTTTAAACACCATTGGTGCTTTTTTTATAAATGCCGATTTGCTTATCAACTTATTAAGATTTTATAAGTTTATTTAGAATAATTAAAAATAAATTTCGGTTTTTAAGATTGATTTTTACTTTTGCCAAAGTTTATAATCAGTCTAAATAAATGAAATCACTTTTCCGCTCACTTTTAATTCCGTTCTTTATCCTTGCTGTATTTGCACAAACTTATGCACAAAGCAGGGGGACTATACAAGGCAAGGTTATTACGTCCGACCGTAAACCTGCCGAGAACGTTTCGGTGCGTTTGCAAGGTACCCGTTACGGCACCATCACCAACAATAATGGCGAGTACACTTTACGTGCGCCAGCAGGTTCGTATAATTTAGTAGTTTCTCAAGTGGGGGTACAAAGTACCGAATCGGCTGTTACCGTAACGTCCTCTAAAACTTTACGCTTACCTGCGCTCACTATCAATACGGGCAATGCCCAGCTTAAAGAAGTAAATGTAAACGGAGGAAGCACTCGTTTTACACCTAAAGTTAGTAATGATGCTGCCAAAATTCCGTTATCTCCGCTCGAGAACGCTCAGTCTTATACCACAATTACCAACGAGCTACTTAAAGAGCAGCAGGTATTTTCGGTAGATGATGCGTTAAGAAATTCGTCGGGTATACAAAAGCTATGGGATGCCACTGGCCGTGGAGGTGATGGCGGCTCATATTTTACCTTGCGCGGTTTTGTAGTACAAAGCAGCCTACGCAATGGTGTAGCAGGTTTGGTTACCAATACGGTTGAAGTAGTTAACACCGACAAGGTAGAAGTTATAAAAGGCCCGTCTGGTACTTTATATGGTAGTGCATTACCATCATTTGGTGGTTTGGTTAACCGGGTTACTAAAAAGCCTTATGAAGCTTTTGGCGGGGAGGTATCGCAAAGTGTTGGCGGTTATAACTATGGATTCGGTAAATTTAGTTTGAGCCGTACTGCAATTGACGTGAATACACCGGTTACCGCAAATGAAAATGTGCTATTCCGCTTAAACGCTGCTTATAATTTTAACAACAGTTTTCAAAACTATGGGCAGGCAAGTAATATTGCCCTGGCGCCAAGTTTATCTATCAAAGCAAGCGAAAAACTATCATTCTTGTTAGAGTCAGAGATGTTCTTTGGCCGTAGCTCATCTATGCGCCCCTTCTTTTTCTTTTATGACTCTCCAAAGGCATTGGGCATAAGCAAAGTAAGTGACCTAAATATCGACTATAATCAAGCTTACATAAACGAAGATATTACACAACGGTCACGTAGCGTTAACTATTTTGCGCAGGCAAACTATAAAATCTCTGATAAGATTACGTCACAAACCATTTTCAGCTCGTCAAATAGTTTTTCTAACGGTGCCAGTCCGTATTTTTATTTAGTAACTGATGCTACAGCTTTAGGTGCGTCTGCAGCAACGCCAGCAGGCCGTAATTATATATTACGTTATGACCAATCAACCCTGAATAGCAAAAACAACGTAATGCAGGTTCAGGAAAACATCAACGGTGATTTTAATATCGGTCAGTTACGTAACCGTTTTGTAGTAGGGTTAGATTATCAGCATGTTAACTCTAATCAAGTATTTTATGGTAATTTTTATGGGGTAGCGCCTATTAGTAGTTCGACTTTTGATTATGGCAGTGCCAACCGGGCAGTCCAGTATCAGCTGACACCAAAGCAGTTTAGCAATGCTGATGTCTATCCTTATATTTACAAAAGGAACACTTATAGTGCTTACATTTCTGATGTAATTAATATCACTGAGCAATTGCTCGCTTCGGCCGGTATTCGGGTCGATCATTTCCGCAACGGTAATAATTACCAATATGATGGTACACTATCAACCGGCTCAAAAGAGTATAGCCAAACTGCATTTTCGCCTAAGTTTGGCTTAGTTTACCAGCCAATTAAAGAGCAGTTTTCGCTGTTTGCCAATTACCAGAACGGTTTTACCAATCCAGGCTATTATACTAACGCTGCAGGGCAATCGGTAAGAGCCGAGATACAAAATGCTAACCAGTTAGAGGGTGGCGTTAAAATGGCGTTGTTTAACGGTAAGCTGAATGGTACGGTGAGTTACTATCGTATTAAATTAACTAATGTATTGCGTAACGCTATCGGCACTACCGCCCCTAATGCCAGTGTACAGGACGGAACCCAATTAAGTAAAGGATTTGAAGCTGATGTAGTAGCCAACCCCTTTGCGGGTTTAAATATAGTAGCCGGATTTTCATACAACGACTCAAAGTTTTCCAAAGCCAATGCCGATGTGCAGGGTCTGCGTCCTAACACCGCCGGCTCACCTTACCTGGCCAACTTTTACATCAGCTATCGCTTACCTAAAACGGCTATAAAAGGCTTGGGTGCGGGTTTGGGCGGAAATTATGCCAGCGAAAATAAAGTTATCAACAGCGTAAGCCAGGGTACTTTTTCGCTGCCATCATACACTGTACTAAACGCTAACTTATTTTACGATGTAGCTAAATATCGTATAAGCTTAAATGCCAATAACGTGGGCAATAAACATTATTATACTGGCTACACTACTATTAACCCGCAAAACCTGCGTCAGTTTGTGTTAAGTGCTGCCTATAAGTTTTAAAAATTACTGCGTATGAGTGCTTTTAAAAAAGCTTTACTCTTTACCCACCGCTGGCTCGGATTTGTATCCGGGCTGGTGGTAATTATAGTAAGTATAACCGGATGTTTATTTTGCTTTCAGGATGAGATACAGGATGCTCTACATGATTACCGGCATGTGGCTGTACAAAATGTTGCTATGCTTAAGCCGTCAGCATTACAGGTGCAGGCTTTAAGGCACCTGCCCAAAGGTACAGTGTCAGCCGTAGCCTACCTTGGAGCTAATCGTCCGGCGCAGATTGGTGTAACTGATAAAGAGGGTTACCATAGTGTTTTCTTAAATCCGTATACCGGTGCTTTTTTACATGAGGAGTTGATGCAAAGCAACTTTTTTATTATTGTAGAATACATACATTTATACCTGCTGATGCCACCTAATATTGGCCGTGTAGTGGTGGGTGTATCCGTTCTCATATTTGTGATGCTAATGGTTACAGGCATTATATTGTGGTGGCCTAAGCGCAAAACAGACCGCAAGCGTAGTTTCACTATTAAGTGGAACGGCCGATGGCGCCGAGTAAACTATGATTTGCATAATGTGCTGGGTTTTTACGCTACTGGCATTGCGCTGGTTTTGGCAATCACCGGTTTATCCATGAGTTTTAAATGGGTGGAGCAAGGTATATATAAGGCAGGCAATCTCGGCAAGCACTATGCCCGCGAAGCGCAAATGGAAAGCTTAAAATCAGATTCGCTGCACAGAGGAACTAAACTTGCCCAGCCCTTTTACGACTACATTTATAATGTGACAGCAAAAAGCTCGCCTGGCGCCAATATGTACCTTATTTATGAAGAGGCGGGAGCTGCAGGTACGGTTCGTGGTATTGCTTACGCTAAATCATTGCATTATACCACTAACGATTTTTACGTGTTTGATAAACATACCGGTAAGTTGATCTATCATTTATTAGATAACGAGAAAAGTGTAGGCTTAAAGCTGAATAATGCTAATTATGATATACATGTTGGGCAGATTGCCGGCTTGCCAGGTAAGATTATTGCTTTTTTAGCAAGCCTTATTTGTGCAAGTTTACCTATCACGGGTTTCATTATCTGGTATGGCAAGCGTAACAAGAAAAAGCCTGTTAAGCGCCGTAAGCGTGCATTTGTTACCCAATATTCAAACGGGTGAAGTTTATGTACTTGTAGACGCGACGTTGGTCTACCATTTAAAAAGCTGTAGCCGGGCGGCTCTACAAAAACAAAAGCGGTTGTTGAAACTAATTTAACAACCGCTTTTGTTTTTGTAATATATTGTTCGGAGTTATAATCAGGCATGTTCTATAGCGTGCTTCAGCGCTGCGTTATGCTTGTATTTAAATACAAATGGGAATATAATGGCAATAACTAAGGTGTATGCGGCAAAAGTTAACCAGATGCCATGCCAGTCTTTAGTTTGGTTAGGCAGCGTAAAATACTTATCAATTAAAAGGCCGCTTGCAAAGCTGCCGAATAAAGCCCCGAACCCATTAACCATCATCATAAATAAACCTTGCGCGCTGCCACGTATTTCAGGTGTGGTTTGTGTTTCTACAAACAGCGACCCCGAGATATTAAAAAAGTCGAACGCCATGCCATAAACAATACAAGACAGGACAATCATCCACAAGCCGCCTGCCGGGTCGCCAAAGGCAAACAAGCCAAAGCGCAGCACCCAGGCAAGCATACTAAATAACATAACGTATTTAATACCAAATTTTCTTAAAAAAAACGGAATGGCCAGGATAAAAAGCGTTTCCGAAATCTGAGATATAGACATGATGATAGCCGGGTATTTCACGGCGATGGTGTCCTGGTAAGCAGCTACGCTTTTAAAATCATGGATGTAAGTATCACCATAAGCATTGGTTAGCTGCAAGGCGGCGCCAAGCAGCATCGAAAACATAAAAAAGATGGCAAACTTGGGCGATTTAAACAATGCAAAAGCGTTTAATCCTAACGAGTTAACAAAAGATTTGCTGGCTACTTTGCTCAACAACGGCGGACATTTAGGTAAGGTAAATGAATATATTCCTAACCCTAAAGCAACGGCCGAAGCAATGTAAAACTGGTTTGCCGATGTTTCGTTATGTGTTAAGCTAACAGTCCATAAAGCAGCAATAAAACCGATGGTTCCCCAAATGCGGATAGGAGGGTAGTCTTTTACTACGTCATAACCTTTGCCTCTTAATGCAGAATATGCTACCGTGATAGATAGCGAAAGGGTTGGCATATAGCAAATCATGTTTAACAGCATCACCCAGAAAAAGGTGGTTGGGTTAGTAATTTGAGGTAGCGTAAACAGCACAGCCGCACCTAAAATATGCATAACGCCGTACAGCTTTTCGGCATTAATGAATCGGTCTGACATTATACCGGTTAGCGCTGGCATAAAAATGGCCGATATACCCATGGTTGAAAATATAGCGCCAAACTGCGCCCCCGACCATTGCTTGTTTTGAAACCAGTATACCCCAATAGTGATGAGCCATGAACCCCAAATAAAAAACTGCAGGAAATTCATCAGTATTAAGCGAAACTTAATATTCATATAATGCCAGGTTTAAACGATAGTGATTTAGTAAAATAAAAACGGAAAGTAGCGAAATATTACGAAAGCTGAAAGCGTAGACATAGCCGTCAGTACCACATCGCCATAATTTTACACGGCGCATTAAATACTCAACGTAAAGTATCTTGAAATTAAGCAGGAAGAAAAATGTAAATAAGCCATTCAGCATCCATCAGGAAGCTTTGCGTTTATTCAGCTCGTCGCGTATTTTGGCTGCTTTTTCATAAGCTTCTTCGGCCAGGGCGCTCTGCAGTTTAGTTTTCAATTCGTCAATGCTCAAAGATGTATAACTTACTGTGCTCGACTGGTTTGGTTTTTCTTCGGCTGCTTCGCTTAAGTTTTCGAGGTATACAAAGTCATTACCTTCTATTACAATACCCGCGGTAGACAGGATAAATTCGTGAGTAAAGATCGGACAATCAAAACGTACGGCCATAGCAATGGCGTCTGACGTACGAGCATCAATTTCAGCAGTTTTTTTTCCGTCGCTGCAAATGAGTTTGGCATAAAAAATACCGTCAACCAGGTTATATATAATAACTTCTTGTACGTTAATGTGGTAAGCTTGCGCAAAGCTTTTAAATAAGTCGTGAGTAAGCGGGCGGCTTGGGGTCATCTTTTCAATTTCGATGGCAATTGCCTGCGCCTCAAAACTACCAATGATGATAGGCAACCGGCGACGTCCGTTTACCTCGCCCAATACTAATGCGTACGCTCCTGATTGTGTTTGACTATAAGACAAACCAACAATGTCGAGCTTAATTTTTTTCATATTATTACCCATCACAACTAAAGCCTTTATAATTGCCTTACAGCATTATTTGTGCCGCAACTGGCTTGTTTAAATTTAAAAAGTAAATCAATAACGCCATTGTTTTGGGTTTGTTGACAATTACCGGTTATTTAACGGTGTATTGGCAAATGTATAAGGCCCAAATACGAGGTTGAAGTAATAGCCGCCAAAATCTTACCTTTGTGCTGTGGGCAAGCTATTATTGCTTTACAACCATAGCTTTGCTTCGGCGCAAAAATAACCAAAATATACACAGTTTACAATGCAGGCAGACCGCTTACAAAAATTACTCGATTTTTTAAAAGACGAGCCCAACGATGAGTTTTTACAATACGCACTGGCCACAGAATATTTACGGTTAAACGATACTGAAAAGGCGTTGCAGTATTATGAAAAGCTGGTTGCCGAGCATCCCAATTATTCCGGTACCTATTATCATTTGGGCAAGTTATACGAAACTTTAGGCCGTAAAGAAGAGGCTTTAGCTACTTACCAGCAAGGCATTCAGATAACTAGGCAAAAACGCGATAATCATGCGCTGTCTGAGCTGCAGTCGGCCTATAACCAGGCTGTTGGTTTATATGACGACGACGATGATTATTAATTTTCTGTGGTATTGAAGGCAGAGAAAGGCGTCAGTTTTGTTATTTATTTAATAACCTACAAAAGCATTGAATAAGCGCGGCCCGTTATTTTTACGTGATGTATTGGTTTATACCTTTACCACTTTTGGTGGGCCACAGGCACACGTAGCTATTTTGCTGCGCGATTTTGTAGAAAAGCGTAATTACATAACTGAGGGTGAATTGATGGAGCTTAATGCTCTGTCGCAAGTGCTGCCAGGGCCTTCATCCACACAAACGCTGGTGGGTATAGCCTGGAAAGTAGGTGGCCTGCAACTGGCTATACTCACCTTTTTAGTCTGGATTTTTCCATCAGCGGCTATTATGTGTATGGCAGCTATTGGCTATAAGAGCCTGGCATCCACCGGCAGGGTAGAGGAGGTGCTACGTTTTATCCGGCCGGCTGCTGTAGGTATTGTAGCTTACGCTGCAGTAGTATTTGCGCAACGTATTTTAAAAACTAAAACCAGTGTTTACCTGGCCACAGGATCATTGGTTGCTACCCTGATTCTGCAAAATCCCTACGCTTTTCCTATACTTATCCTATTAGGAGGAATTATTTCGTCTGCGCTCGAAACCCAACCCAGTGAGGATGTTTTACGGGCTAAGTTATACGCCAATGTAAACCCCAGAAAAGTAAGTTATTTTATTGGTATACTTTTATTTTTTGCAGCTTTAGGTGCTATCATTAACCGTACGTCACCTTTTAGTTTACCTATACGCCTGTTTGAGAACTTTTACCGAAACGGCATCCTTATTTTTGGCGGTGGCCAGGTATTGGTACCTTTAATGTACACCGAGTTTGTTAAATTAAAGCATTACCTCAGTAATGCCGAATTTTTGTCGGGCTATGCGCTGCAACAGGCGCTACCCGGACCCACCTTTTCGTTTACCTCATTTTTAGGGGCAATTACTTTGGGCAATAAAGGGTTTGGGCTATCGGGGCAAATAGCCGGTGGGATAGTGGCTGTGTTAGGCATCAACCTACCCGGACTAATTTTGATTTTGTTTATTGTTCCTTTTTGGGAAGACTTAAAGAAAATTACCCGCATTAAAAATTCACTGAGTGGCATTAACGCAGTGGCGGTAGGATTTATGGCTACCGCCCTCATTTTGCTTACGGCTCCCTTTGGCACCAACTGGATGGCTTACCTTATTATGGCCGGGGCTTTTTGCCTGCTATACTTTACTAAAGTAAAAACGCCCATCGTTATTTTGCTGGGCGTTGTATTAGGTCTGATATTTTGATGCTTTAGAATGGTGGCTCGTCATCGATGTCGTCCATACGCGACGGGCGGATGATGATATTGCCTGGGTTACTGTCGAAACCCTGGGATGGGTTGAGGCCGGCAAAAGCACTGCCTGATGCTGGTGGCATGTAGCTATCCATACTGGTTTCCAAGTCGGTAAACTTAACGTATTTGCCCACAAACTTCAATCGTACGGTACCGGTTTCGCCGTTACGGTGCTTGGCTATAATAATCTCGCCTACACCTTTGGTTGGGTTGTTATCTTCGTCAAATTCTAATCCGTAATACTCAGGGCGATATAGGAACAATACCATGTCGGCATCTTGCTCAATAGAGCCTGACTCACGTAAGTCGGACAGCATTGGGCGTTTAGAACCACCCGGGCGACTCTCTACCGCACGGCTTAACTGCGATAACGCAATCACAGGTACCTGAAGCTCTTTAGCCACCATTTTGAGGGCGCGGGATATACTACCAATTTCTTGCTCGCGGTTACCGCCGCCTTTGCCATCCGTTTTACCGCTCATCAACTGTAGGTAGTCGATGATAATCAACTGGATATCGTGCTGTGATTTTAAACGGCGGCATTTAGCCCTGAATTCAAAAATATTAAGACCGGGAGTATCATCTATGATCAACGGGGCTGCTTCTAGGCGGCCGATTTTGGAGTGGATTTGCTGCCATTCCCATTCTTCCATTTTTCCCTTACGAATCTTTTCCTGCTCAATTTCGGCTTCGCCGGATATTAAACGGTTAACTAACTGTACCGAAGACATCTCTAACGAAAACACAACCACGGGTTTGTTAAAATCAACAGCGGCGTTACGGGCACAACTCAAAACGAAAGCAGTTTTACCCATTGCAGGGCGTGCTGCAATAATCACCAAATCTGAACGCTGCCAGCCTGATGTAATGCGGTCCAGATCGGTAAAACCGGTACCAACACCTGTTAGTCCGTCAGTCTTGTTTTTAAGTTCCTCAATTTCCTTCAGGGTTTCCTGCATCAGGTCATCCATCTTTCGCGAGTCGCGCCGAAGGTTATTTTGGGCGATATCAAACAGGTTTTTTTCGGCGCGGTCTAACAGTTCCAGGATGTCGGTAGTGTCCTCATACGCTATATTGATAATATCTGTCGAGATACGGATTAATTCGCGCTGAATGTATTTTTGGATGATAATACGCGCGTGGTACTCAATGTTAGCTGCGGAGGCTACCCGGTTGGTTAATTCAGTGATGTAAAAAGCACCGCCTATCATTTCCAGTTCGCCCTGCATACGCAGTTGTGCCGTTACTGTTAAAATATCAACCGGTGATGTTTTTTCGAACAGTGTACGGATGGCGTTAAAAATCTTCTGGTGACTTTCAACATAAAAAACTTCTGGTTTAAGTACGTCAATTACTGATGACAATGCATCCTTTTCGAGCATCAATGCACCTAATACAGCCTCCTCCAAATCACGCGCCTGCGGAGGTAACTTGCCGGATATAAGGTTTGGCGAAGTATAACTTTTGGCACGCTTGTCGGTATTGGTACGGTTGCTGTTCTCGAAAATCATGGTCTATCACTAAATCGTAGGCAACAAAAATATACAAAACGGAGTGGCTTTTGCCAAACCAAAATGATAAAATTCTCAACCGCAGGTGTTGAAAAGTATTTGATGTCTTAGTGTAAGGTAATTTCAAAACAAATGCGTATGTAAAAGTAGCGGCGTAGTTTACCAGGTTAATCCATTAAAAATGCCTGCCAATAATTGTTTACTTTTGCAGCCTTAATTGTATTTACATGACGGGTAACCATTCGGCTAAGCGAAGCAGCAATCAGATTATTTTTGGCATTAGGGCTATTATTGAAGCTATTACATCAGGCAAAGACATCGAGTCGTTATATATTCAGCGTGGCCTGGCCGGTGGTTTAATGCAGGAATTGAAAAGTGTTACTAATGAGTACCAGATTGTTCCGCAGTATGTGCCTATAGAAAAGCTGCATCGCATGACGCCCAAAAATCACCAGGGTGCTGTAGCAGTGGTATCGCCCATTACCTATCAAAAAATAGAAAATATTATCCCCGAAATTTATGAGAAGGGGGAAACGCCTTTGGTGCTGGTATTAGACAGTATTACCGATGTGCGTAATATGGGTGCCCTGGCCCGCACCGCGGAGTGTGCCGGTGTGCATGCCATTGTAATACCTGCTAAAGGCTCGGCACAAATTAATGCAGACGCAGTGAAAACTTCGGCTGGGGCACTTTATAAGATTCCGGTATGTCGCCACGACAACTTTGTGCAAACAGTAAAGTTTTTACAGGAGTCGGGTTTGCAGGTGGTTTGCTGTACCGAAAAAACCAACGATTACATTTATAAGCCTGACTACAAACTGCCCACAGCTATTGTGATGGGCTCTGAAGAAGATGGCATCCGTAATGAACTGATCCGTTCGGCGGATTACCTGGCCAAAATACCTATGTATGGTGAAATCGAATCGCTCAACGTCTCAGTATCAGCAGGTATTATCTTATACGAGGCGGTAAGGCAGAGAAGCCAGTGAGTGAATTAGAGAATGAGTGATTGAGTGAATTGATCAAAATGATGATAGTTAATTCACTCAATCACTACTTGGCTTAAATATATTTCGTGCCGAATTTTTGTTTAACGTCGGCCACGACTTGTTTAACGTTCTGCTCTTGGTCGCGCGGGCAAATAAGCAGCGTGTTGTTAGATTCAACTACAATATAATCATGCAGGCCTTGTAGTACTACCAGTTTATCGGCGGGTACATTTACCATACAGTTTGAAGAATCGTACATAATCACTTTCTCTGCAGGGATCACAGCATTACCTACGTAATCTTTGTCTGCCAGCTGGTAAATTGAAGCCCAGGTACCCAGGTCAGACCAGCCAAACTCCGACGGTAATACGTAAACATTATCCGCTTTTTCCATAATACCATAATCAATAGAAATATTGGTACAACGCTGGTAAGCAGTATGTACGTGGCCTTTTTCGTGCTCGCTGTTGTATACACTGCGGGCATCGGCAAAAATCTCGTGCATATCAGGCAGGTGCTTATCAAACGCGCCTACAATGGCTTTTGCTGACCATACAAAGATGCCTGCGTTCCATAAAAAGTCACCGCTTTGGATGAACGTTTTGGCAATATCCAGTGTTGGCTTTTCGGTAAAGGTTTTTACTTTATGAAATTTACTGTCAATTACCTCGTCATTGTATTGTATGTAGCCGTAACCGGTATCAGGACGAGATGGCATGATACCCAATGTAACCAAACATTCATGTGATGCCGCAGTCTGCATAGAATCTTCAATAGCAGTAACAAAGGCGGCTTCGTTTAAAATCAAGTGATCTGAAGGGGCAACAACAATAACGGCGTCAGGGTTCATGCTTTCAATTTTGTAGCAGCCGTAAGCTACACAAGGGGCAGTATTGCGCATTACCGGTTCGGTAAGTATCTGTCCGTCGGTAAGCGCAGGTATTTGTGTTTTTACCAGATCAGTGTAAATTTCGTTGGTAACAACATATATATTTTCCTGAGGGCAAATTTTTAAAAAACGCTCGTATGTATTTTGAATAAGAGTTTTTCCGGTGCCTAAAATATCGATAAACTGTTTTGGGTGTGAGGTTCGGCTGATAGGCCAGAAACGGCTGCCTATACCGCCGGCCATAATAATGGCGTAATAGTTTTTGTTCATGTTATTACAGTAAGGAGTGCAGGTGTAACACTGCGGTCAAATTTGTAAAAAAAATATCGGGTTTTATAATATTAAAAGACGATATTTAGTTATATAAAGCAGTGTTAATATATAACTGAAAAATTTCGAACGTAACAACTAAAAATCATATTAGTTTAATATTTTGTTTACAAAACCTGCGCTACGTAATTTTTTTTGTTATTTTGAGCTATAAAAGCAACATTTCATAATTTCTAAAACAACGATGATTGAAATAAAAAAATCGCTTTTTGACAACCTTCAGAATTTCTTTGGTTTTGACAATTTTAAGGGTGAGCAAGAAGCGATTATCACCAATATAATGGCCGGTAATGACACTTTTGTTATTATGCCCACCGGCGGCGGTAAATCCATGTGTTATCAGCTTCCGGCCTTAATGACGGAAGGTACGGCAATCGTAATATCTCCATTGATTGCCTTAATGAAAAATCAGGTTGATCAGCTCCGGGCTTTCTGTAATTCAGACAGTGTAGCCCACTTTTTAAACTCATCTTTAACTAAGTCCGAAACTGCTAAAGTAAAAGAAGACGTGCTGGCAGGCCGCACCAAGTTGCTTTATGTGGCACCCGAGTCGTTAACCAAGCAGGATAACATTGACTTTTTACGTTTAAATAAACTATCGTTTGTTGCCGTTGATGAGGCACACTGTATTTCCGAATGGGGACATGATTTTCGTCCGGAATACCGCAAAATACGCCAGGTTATTTCAAATCTGGGCGATAATATTCCAATCATTGCCCTTACAGCTACAGCTACTCCTAAGGTACAGCACGATATACAGAAGAACCTGCAAATGAACAACGCAACGGTGTACAAATCATCGTTCAACCGTTCTAATTTGTATTATGAGGTTAGGGCTAAGCGCAACGTCCTTAAAGAGATTATCAAATTTATTAAGCAGCATCAAGGTAAATCAGGCATTGTCTATTGTTTGAGCCGTAAAAAGGTCGAAGAGGTGGCCGAAGCGTTAACACTTAACGGCATTAAGGCTTTGCCTTATCATGCTGGTTTAGATGCAAAAGTGCGCGCCGAAACGCAGGATAAATTCTTAATGGAAGATGCCGACGTAATTGTGGCAACTATTGCTTTTGGTATGGGTATTGATAAACCCGACGTGCGTTTTGTTATACACCATGATGTGCCTAAAAGCATGGAGGGCTATTACCAGGAAACCGGCCGTGCAGGTCGTGACGGCGGTGAGGGCATTTGCGTGGCGTTTTATTCGGAAAAAGACGTTGATAAGCTGCAAAAGTTTATGAAAGATAAACCTGTTTCTGAACGAGAAATAGGTACCCAGATTTTAAAAGAAGTTATTGATTATGCTGAGTCGGCTGTTTGTCGCCGCAAGCAGATATTGCATTACTTTGGCGAAGACTTTGAAGCTTCGAACTGTAATTGCATGTGCGATAACTGTAGTTCAGATCGTCAATTTTTTGACGGTGAGGCACAGTTGCATCAGGTATTAAGCCTGATTAAACAATTAGGTGATAAATTTGACGATCATCACATCACCAGTGTGTTGATGGGGCAGGACAATCCGCATGTGCACCACTATGAGCACCATTTGCTGGATGTGTTTGGCGCCGGTAAAGATGAAGGTGCAAATTTGTGGCATTCACTGCTGCGCCAGGCCATGTTAGATAACTTTTTATCGAAGGATATCGATAACTACGGGTTACTGAAGCTTACTGAGAAAGGTCAGGACTTTATTGATAACCCTTACAGTATCCGTTTTGCGTTGAATAAGCCGATGGAAGCGGGCGAAGACGATGATTCGGATGAAGGCCCTAAACAGGGTGGTACTGCTTTAGATGCGCAATTGCTGCAAATGTTGAAAGACCTGCGAAAAAAGATTGCCAAACAAAAAAGTCTGCCTCCGTTTGTCATCTTTCAGGATCCGTCTTTAGAAGAAATGTGTACGCATTATCCGGTATCAACCGATGAGCTGAAACAAATTTCGGGGGTGGGTGCAGGTAAAGCAGCTAAGTTTGGAGCACCTTTTATTGAGCTCATTAAAAAGTATGTAGAGGATAACGATATCGACCGTCCGGTAGATATGGTGATTAAAAGTGCCGCTAACAAATCAGCGTTAAAGGTATACATCATCCAAAATATCGATCGCCATTTAGATCTTGAAGATATTGCTGCCTCAAAAGGATTAAGTTACGAAGAGATATTGCGTGAAGTGGAGTCAATTGTAAACTCGGGTACCAAGCTTAACCTTAATTACTATATTGACGAGGTGATTGATGAGGACAAGCAAGATGAAGTATACGATTATTTCCGTTCGGCCGAGATTGACTCCATAGATGATGCTCTGGTTGATTTGGGCATAAACGATTATACCCGCGAAGAGATTCAGCTGATGCGGATTAAGTTTATGTCGGAGTTAGGAAACTAAAAATTTTCAGGATAAATTTATCCATATAAAGGAGCCTCGAAAAGGCTCCTTTTTTTGTAAATTATCGGCGGTTTGGATGTTCAACCCAAACCAAAACCTATGAACGCTTACCGCCTCGTCACCTTTTTATTGGGTTTTATTTATTACGGTTTGTTGATTAATTTAACAACGCCTGCTTTTGCACAAACTGCTAACGATAGCGTTGATATCAAAATGCGTCAATATCAGCAAGCGCACCCCGCATCATTACTTTTTGCACATTTTGATAAAACGGTCTATACCAACAACGATAATGTATGGTTGACGGCCTATCTTTTAAATTGTGCTAAGCCGGAGCTGCACAATACGCTAACCGTAGCGCTGGTGAACGATTTGGATAAAGTGGTTGTGCTTCAAAAAAAGTTTGTAATGGAATCGGGTATCGCATTTGGAAACATGCTTTTGCCCGACACAATAGCCCCGGGTAACTACAGCTTGTTAGTTTACACCAATCGTTTAGTCAACAATAAACCCGAAGCAGTATTCCAGCAGCCTGTTACCATTAAAACCACTGCGGTCCCCGATTTTAAGGCCGTGCTCTACCTGCCCGACACCAACGTGCTTAAATCGGGCTCGAAGTCGGTTAATGTGACGCTGAGCGTCACCGGAAATGATTATATGCCTGTACCTTCGGCAACGGTAAAATATAAGTTTGCCGGTAATGATACGAGCATCATTACCGGGCTAACCAAAACAGATAAAGCCGGGCAGTTAACCATCGCTGTTCCCCGCGGTAAAAATGTAATCAGCGCGCAGATAAAGAAGGAAAAGAATACACAATTTCTTTACTTAGCCTTACCGCGCGTTAATCAAACCGCGCGTGTAAAATTTTATCCAGAAGGAGGGAGCCTTGTTGCCAATTTGCCAACCAGAGTAGGTTGGGAGGTTACCACACCGGATAATGAACCGTTGAAAGTAATCGGCTTTCTATATGAAAACAACAAAGTAATTGATACCCTGCAAACCAGTTTTTACGGAATGGGCTCGTTTTCCATCATTCCTAAACCCAACCAAACTTACACGGTAAAGCTGAAGAATATTACTCAGAAAGATACTGTTTACCAGTTACCCAGGGTTGAATCATCTGGAGTGAATGTGGTTTTGTATAAAGCATTGGCTAATGATACGCTAAATTTTCAAATAAGAGCAACCGTGGCCACGCCGGTTTATTTACATATTCACAATTACCGGCAAGAGTTTGTGAACATGGCAGTCGACGTTGAAGCGTATATGCCACGCAGAATAAAGGTTGCATTAGATAGTTTGCCAAAGGGAGTAACGTGTATAACACTAACGGATGCCGCAGGCCATCCAATGGCAGAGCGTTTGTTTTTTGCTCATTTTGAAAGTAAAGAAAAATTGATTTTACAGACCGATAAAAGTGCTTACAACACTCGCGAAAAAGTACAATTATCTTTGAAGTTGGCCACCCCCAATCCAAACGGAATGGTTGGACTGGTTTCCATAGCTTGCGTGCAGGCTAACCGGATTGAAGCTAAAAAGGTGAACGATATTACAAGCTACACTTATCTGAAACGTAATCTGCAAACTTTACCCGTCAAGGAAAATTACATGGGTGTTGCAGCGGAAGATAAAAGCTTTTTAGAACAGGTTCTATTAGTTAAGGGCTGGCGCGATTATAAATGGACAGACATTGTCGGCAGTAAGCAAAAGCAAGATGTCACTGACGAGAAGTCGGTAATATGCTCTGGAACAATAACTGCATCTAACAAGCCCGTTAAAAAGCCCGTTAACTTTATTTTGAAGCGCGATTCAAGCATGATGCTCATTACAACCGATGCAGGCGGAAATTTTATACTCACTCCCGAGCAGTTAATTACCGAACAGGATGCTAAAATTCGTTTGATACTGGCTACAAATAATGACTACACTGCGCGTTTTGTAGACCCGTACAAGGCTTTGAGCGACCAACTCGCCAAGTCGTATTTGCCTATTATTTACGAAAAAGGTATTTCCACCTTAAATACAAGCTCATTTACTTTGTCGGGTTTTCAAAAGGCAATACAATTAAAAGAGGTGAAAGTTACGGCGGGTAGAGGTGCTGTCTACGCCAAATTCAATTTAGGAGGTACAAATCGTTGTGGAGATTATGTTTGCCAATTTAATATTTTAAATTGTCCCAATCACGTAACGGGTTACCATTCATTGCCTATTGTTGGCCGGCAATATATGTTTAATGGTCATTTAACAATTTATCAGGGTTGTGTTGAAGAAAGTCAGAGTAGTATGAAATTAATCGATGGTATTTTTATAGCCAAGCAATTTTCGGGTTCTGATTATGCCATTTCTAATCCGACAGAACCAGAATATGTGTCTACCATCTTCTGGAAACATCTTGCTCAGGTAAATGCTGAAAAACCAACCCAACTGTCATTTTACACCAGCGATATCACCGGTAGGTATAAAATTGTTGTGCAGGGAATTACTGATAGCGGAGTTATTTATAGCCAAAGTTACATTACTGTCAACAAAAAATAAGTTGACTTACTTATTTGTTACTTTAAACTCCGTCCGCCGGTTTAGAGCACGGTTATCTTCGGTGGTATTGGGTGCTACCGTCTTAAGTTTGCCGTAACCCTTGTACTGTAATTTAGTGGCGTTGACACCATGGCTAACCAGGTACTGGTATACTGTCTTCGCCCGATTTTCTGAAAGTGTTTGGTTTAATTTATCGTTGCCGGCATTGTCTGTATGACCGGAAATTTCTATACTCACTGTGGGGTTTTGCGCCATGAAATTAATGAGATATTGCAGCGCCGATCGCGACTCTGGCTTAAGGTTATAACTATTGGTATCAAAAAAGATGTTTTTAAGTATAGCCGTTTTGCCTACCTCTATAGCACTCAGCGGAATTTCGATCTGGAAAAGCCGGGTAGCATTTTTACCGGTGAGCGAAAAATTTTCCGACGAAAACAGATAGCCGTTTTTGGTAACCGTTAAACCATAGTTTTTGCCGGTCACTAATGTTGCCAAAAAATCGCCTTGTGTAGCCGAACTGTAGTTTTGGTAAATCGGCGTATTAGTAACTAAGTCTACAATTTCTACAGCGGCTTCAATGGGTTGTTTGGTGGTGGCATCTGTTACCGTTCCTTTAACATAAGTAACCAAATGCGGTCTTGCTTTTTCGGGTAGTTCAAAACTGTAAATGTCAAAGCCTCCAAAACCACTAAGCGTGTTTGATGCAAAAAAGGCATACTTGCCGCTGGCGCTGATGCTTAAGCCGTTTTCGTCACCGTTTGAGTTGATAGGGTAGCCCATGTTATCCGGTTTTTGCCATTTACCGCTTTTATCCAACCGGCTTACAAATAAATCTTTGTTACCCAGTCCGGGCCATCCGTTTGAGCAAAAATACAGTGTACTATCATCCGGGTGAATATAAGGCGACTGTTCGTCGTATGGTGTGTTAACATTAGGGCCAAGGTTTTCTGGTTGCGACCAGCCCTTATCGGTCACCTTGCATTTCCAAATGTCATAGCCTCCATAACCGCCCTTGCGGTTGCTTACAAAATAAAGTGTACGGCCATCGGCGCTAATAGAGGGCTGCGATTCCCAGCCCGGGCTGTTAACCGGGGTATTTAAGTTATAAGGCTTACTCCAGTCAGCGCCTTTTCTTTGAGTAACGTAAATGTCGCATCTGCCTAATCCGTCAGGCCGGTTACAACCCGTAAAAAAAAGATATTTGCCATCCTGCGAGATCGATTGTGCCCCTTCGTTATACTCTGCCGTGTTTATCAGTTTGCTGAGGTAAATAGCGTTGAGCCACTTTCCGTCCTGCTTGGTGCTGCGGTAAAAGTCTTCATTGTTACCAATTTTTCGGGTAAAAATCAGCGTGCTTTCGTCGGCGGTCGATACAGGCAGATACTCATCGTAAGCTGAATTAATCTCAGCACCTAGATTAACGGGTTTAAAAGGAACCGGATGTTCTAAAGCCGCAATGCTAAACGTGCAATCATCTATCAGCTTACGGGCATAAAACCGGCTTTCGGGACTAATGGTAGGGTAGGTTATATATTTCTCGAGGTGCAGCTGCGCTTGCTGATACTGGCTTAAGTTAATTTCAGACTCGGCCAACTTGAGGTAAACAGCACGGTTAAATTCCGGGTTAATATTTAGCACGCGCTGATAATGTTCGGCAGCAGCTTTGTATTGTAATTGTTGCTTTAACAAGTCGCCCAGTTGCAGGTGTGCTTCAAGAAACTGGCCATCGGTAGTGAGGGCGCTTTCCAGGTTTTGTATTGCTCCGGCATAATCTTGCTGATCTAAACGGCCGCCGGCTTTTTGATAATAAGTAATGGCGGTTTCGTTGGTAGTAGTGTACCGTTTTGGCTGCGCTGCAGCCTGTATGGCAAACAACAACAAAATGATGATGAGGCGTAGATGCATGCTTAACTTCCCGTTAAACTAAAATACGGTTTTTAAGGGATATTCATGTATTTATGTGTTTGCAGCGAAACTTCCCACTGCGGGTTATTCATCACATAATCTACAATAAGCGGCAGCATTTCTTTGTGTTTAGACCATTCGGGTTGTAAAAAAAGTTTGCAATCCGGTGATACCCGTTTGGCATGTTCTTCGGCCCAGGCAAAGTCTGATTTATTAAACACAATTACCTTCAATTCGTGGGCAAATGCAGCTACGTCAGGCATAGGGGCTTTAAACTTTTTAGGCGATAAGCATATCCAGTCCCAATCGCCCGATAGCGGGTACGCGCCCGAGGTTTCGATAAAAGTGTTTATTTGATGCTGATGCAGTTGTTGAGTCAGGTAATCCAAATTGTAAATTAAAGGTTCGCCGCCCGTAACTACAACGTTTTTAGACGGAAAGCGCAGCGCGTTATTTACAATAGTGTCGGCAGCGGTAAGCGGGTGTAGTTCAGCGTTCCAGCTCTCTTTAACATCGCACCAATGGCAACCAACATCACAACCGCCAAGCCTGATAAAATAAGCAGCTTTGCCCGAGTTATAACCCTCTCCCTGTATTGTATAAAAATCTTCCATCAGCGGAAGCAGTGTGCCATCTTCTGGTATAAGGTGTGCCATAATTAATCTGCAAATATACACAAACCCAGGTAGCGCAAACATTTTTAAAACTTCTTGCAGTCAAAAAATATTTGTATAATTACTTAAATATCAGGCGCATGAAAAAACTTTACTTTTTAATTATAATTCTCATTAGCAGTGTGTGCACATCATGTGTAGACATCGTGGAGCGCTATAACTTCAAAGCCAGTGGTGCTTGCGATGTTATTTATGATTTTGACATGAGCCGGGCCGTAGCCGTATTGCATAATTTATTATCTGACTCGGTAGCGGCAACCCCGCAGTTTGCTATGGTAAAAGACACAGTAATGAATTTGTACAGTGCCCTGCCCGACAGCACCCAGGGTAAGTTAAACATTGAACAAACTAAACTGGCTAAAAGCAGTAACCTGGCTATTGATATGAATCTTAAAAAGGATATCATGAAGGTGAGTATCAGGCATCAGGCTGATAGCCCGGCCGGATTAGAATATTATTTGCAGCAACTTTCTAAATTGGCTAATTATAATCAGCTTTCTAAAAAAGGCAGTGCCGTGAACATATTTAACGCGCAGCAACTTATTGCAGGGCAAGATTGTTATTCTTACCAGGTTACGTCACATAAATTTTGCCGCATTATAGATAAAACCAAGTTTAATAACTTTCTTAAAAAAACGCAGTCTACTTTTGCTATGGCTAAGGCTATGCTTATAGATATGCCCTATAAAGTAGTGCTCAACTTTGCCAAGCCGGTTAAAAAAATTGATAATAAGAAAGCCATAATATCGGCCGACAGGAAGCAGGTAATTTTACAAACCAATATGGATGAATTGATTAAAAATCCGACGGTGATGAACCTGCAGATAGATTTTTAAAAGTGGCCTGGTACAAAGTTTTAGAGCGGGTAGAGTTGAGCCAGCCATTTATTAAAAAAGTTAATGCGGGCGGAAAAAACGTCTGCTTGATTAACTATAACAAGCAAGTGTTCGCACTATCAGCTTCATGCCCGCATGCTGGTGCCGATTTAAGCCAAGGTTGGTGTAGCGAAGAACGTTTGGTATGTCCGCGCCATCGGTATGAGTACGATTTGCAAACCGGTAAAGGCGCACCTGGCCAAAACGACTATGTAAAAACTTATAACGTAAAAGTAGAAGGAACCGACGTTTACGTTGAAATAACAAGATGGACTGACCGTTTGAAAAACTGGATCACATAGAAGCAAAAAGGGCTGCACATTGCTGAACAGCCCTCTTTAACATCACTTATTTAGAACTTACTTAAATTTGGATAGACCTCGCGATTGGCTGAGGCTAGCGTGTTTTTGAGTAAGCCGATAATCGTCATCAAGCCAACGCCGCCCGGAACCGGTGTAATCCACGAAGTTTTAGGGGCAACATTTTCAAAATCAACATCACCGTATAATTTGTAGCCCGATTTGGTAGTGGTGGAAGTTTCGCGGTTCATACCTACGTCAATCACCACGGCACCTTCTTTTACCATATCAGCCGTAATAAAATTCTTTTTACCTATGGCCACAATCAGGATGTCTGCATCCAGCGTAAACTTTTTAATGTCTGGCGTGCGGCTATGGCAAATAGTAACAGTGCAGTTGCCTGGCTGAGTATTGCGAGCCATCAATATACTCATGGGCGAACCTACAATGTTACTCCGGCCTACTACCACGCAGTGTTTACCTGCGGTTTCAACGCCATATTCTTTTAACATTAACGTAATGCCGTAAGGCGTTGCCGGGATAAATGAGGGTAAGTTGCGCTGCATGCGGCCCAGGTTGATAGGATGGAAGCCGTCTACATCTTTACGATGATCTATCTGTTCGGTTACTTTTTCAGGATCAATGTGCTTAGGCAAAGGCAGTTGCACAATGATGCCGTCAATGTCCGGGTTGTGGTTAAGTTCCGAAACTTTAAGCAGTAATTCATCTTCAGTTACATCATCTTCGTAACGTACCAACGTTGATTTAAAACCTACCTTTTCGCAGTTGCGCATTTTGCTGGCTACGTAAGTTTCGCTACCGCCATCGTGGCCTACCAGTACGGCTACCAAATGCGGCTTACGACCCGATTGCTTTAAATATTCGGCTGCCTGTTCGGCAATTTCAACTTTCAGTTTCTCCGAAACGTATTTTCCGTCAAGTATCTCCATGCCCCTAACCCCTAAAGAGGAAATTTTTTAATATTTTATTCTATAAAATCTGCCCCAAAATAAAACGCCCCAAGTCTTTTACTCCCCCTTCAGGGGGCCGGGGACTTCTAATCCAATTTCAACACCGCCATAAACGCCGATTGCGGTATTTCGACGTTGCCTACCTGGCGCATCCGTTTTTTACCTTTTTTCTGTTTCTCTAACAGTTTACGCTTCCGCGAAATATCACCACCATAACACTTGGCGGTTACGTCTTTACGTAATGCTTTAACCGTTTCGCGTGCTATAATTTTTGCACCGATAGAGGCCTGTACAATGATTTCGAATTGCTGGCGCGGAATTAATTCTTTCAGCTTTTCACAAATCTTTTTACCAAAATCGTATGAGTTGCTACGGTGAATTAACGAGGACAATGCATCAACAGGTTCGCCGTTTAAGCGGATGTCAAGCCTTACCAAATCCGACTGGCGATAGCCAATCTGGTTGTAGTCAAACGAGGCATATCCTTTAGATATCGTTTTTAGTTTGTCGTAAAAGTCAAATACAATCTCACCCATCGGCATCTCAAAAATCAGTTCCACCCGGTCAGACGTTAAGTAAGACTGGTTTACAATGGCTCCGCGTTTCTGGATACATAACGACATTACCGGACCAACAAATTCGGCCTTAGTGATAATGTTAGCTTTGATGTAGGGCTCCTCAACAAAGTCGAGTTTGCTTGGGTCGGGTAAGTCCGACGGGTTGTTTACCGTTAACGGGTCGCCTTTGGTGGTATAGGCAATGTACGACACGTTGGGCACGGTGGTAATTACCGTCATGTCGAACTCGCGCTCCAAACGTTCCTGAATAATCTCCATGTGGAGCATACCCAAAAATCCGCATCGGAAACCAAAGCCTAACGCAGCCGACGACTCTGGCTCAAACACCAGTGAAGCGTCGTTTAACTGCAGCTTACCCATCGAGTCGCGCAGCTCTTCGTAATCTTCGGTATCAACCGGGTAAATGCCGGCAAATACCATAGGTTTTACCTCTTCAAATCCTTGTATACCGCTTGCTGCAGGGCGTTCAATCAGCGTAATGGTATCGCCAACTTTAACCTCCTTAGCTTCCTTAATGCCGGAAATGATGTAACCTACATCGCCGGTTTTAATGACGTCTTTAGGTAGTTGTGTTAATTTAAGGGTACCCACTTCGTCGGCAATGTATTCTTTGCCAGTGGCCATAAATTTAACCTTGGTATTTTTCCTGATCTCACCGTTCACTACTTTATAGTAAGCAATAATACCGCGGAAAGAGTTGAATACCGAGTCGAAAATCAACGCTTGCAACGGCGCATCCGGGTCGCCAACAGGGGCTGGCACACGCTCGATTATTGCACGCAACACTTCCTCAATACCCATACCGGTTTTGCCCGATGCCGCTAAAATTTCTTCGCGTTTGCAGCCAATCAGGTCAACAATCTGGTCTTTCACCTCCTCGGGCATAGCGCCCGGCAGGTCCATTTTGTTAAGTACCGGGATAATTTCCAGATCGTTCTCTAAAGCCAAATAAAGGTTAGAGATGGTTTGTGCCTGGATACCTTGTGAGGCATCCACAATTAGCAACGCACCTTCGCATGCTGCGATAGAACGCGATACCTCATAAGAGAAATCGACGTGACCAGGGGTATCAATCAGGTTTAAAACATAGGGCTGGCCGTCCAGGGTGTAATCCATCTGGATGGCGTGGCTTTTTATGGTAATACCGCGCTCGCGCTCTAAGTCCATGTCATCAAGTAATTGGGCTTGTGCTTCGCGCTGGGTAATAGTCTTGGTATATTCGAGCAAACGATCGGCCAGGGTGCTTTTACCGTGGTCGATGTGAGCGATGATACAAAAGTTACGGATGTGCTTCATTTGAAAACGCAAAAGTAGCTTTTTAAGCCGATAAATTTGCTATCATTATCAATTCAAGTAACTTGAGAATTTCTTACCGTTTTTGTGAATTTATGAAAAACCTACTCACAATTGTACTTACACTCATCAACCTTAGTGCTATAGCCTGCCATTGTTCTGTAATACCCGAATTTAAAGACAAGAATGATTTGAAGCCTTATGAGTTTATAGCGCTTGCCAAGGTGGCAGCTTTAAGTCCTACCGATACTGCAAAACCGTGGTTTAGGCGACGGGATGGCGACATAAAAATCGAAATTATCGAGTTGTTCAAAGGCGCGAAAGAAACGGTGATTAACGAACCTAACGTAAATAGCAGTTGCGACCTGGGGATTAATATGGGAGAACAGTGGTTGTTCTTCGGCTCGAAAGGCAAAGACAAAATAGAGATCCAACCTTGTAACTATAATATTAAATATCGGGATGTGAGCGGACTCAGAGATTGGCAGTATTTTCGGGGAATTGATAGGTTGAACGTTTTAATTAGGCTTTTTTATCCAGATAAATTTAACCCGCTGACAGATACCATAAAGTATGATAATGATCTACCCGAAATTGTTCAGCACTTTAAAAACGGAAAGTTGCAGGGCGAACGACAAATATTTTATCCTTCGGGGAAGCTTTACATCAGCGAAAAATTTAACAAAGGCGAACGCGTCAAGTATCGGAAAGTATACAGTGCCATAGGTCAGCTAATTTATAATGTCAGATATGGCGGTGGCGGACTTGTCAAAGTAAGAACGTCATATTACGACATACTCGAGTTAAAGCGGTGGATTCCAATTGAAGCACGCATCAATAAGGCCACCGGAGAGATTTACAATGTCGATGACCCGCAGGTTAAACGAGCGCTTGACTCAATAGGCTATACTTTGGCAGTAACAAAACCAAGTTTGCGGTATAAAACGACGTTTAGCCATCATGGGCGTAATTATATATCTTATGGCTATAATCAGCAAGGGAAAGTCACAAATTACAGAAATGTTAACAGCAGAAAAAAAGTAGCAGAGCTTTACCGCTATCACGACGACGGCAGCATTGAAACCTACCGAAAACTTGATGCTGTTAACAACCAAGAGATTGAACATGACTATCACCTCAATGAAGCCCGGCGCGATTTTTTATTACCTTGCGAGTCGTGTAAGTATTATTTTAATCCCGAATACGACAACGGCTCTAAACCCGAAGCTGTTTATTTATGGTGAGCACACAATTAAGTCCGTCTTTTTTGGGCTATCTGTCTGCAGAATTGTCTGAGAAGACTAAATTAGCAGTAGAAATTAAAGATGCCAAACCTGTATCCGGCGGTGATATCAGCGCAGCGTTTATGCTAACAACCAACGGCAGGCGGTATTTTATGAAACTGAACAGCCAGAGCGCCTACCCGCTGTTGTTTGAGCGTGAAAGCGAGGGCCTGGATGCCATCAGGCAAACCCGAACCGTAGCGGTACCGCAAGCAGTATTGCACGGAGCGTTTGAGGATAACGCTTTCCTGGTATTGGCTTGGATAGAAACCGGTGCTAAATCGTCGCAGGCCTTAACAGCATTAGGGCAGCAACTGGCAGCCATGCATCGGTGTACCGCATCGCATTACGGGTTTGAGCACGATAATTATATGGGCAGTTTGCCGCAGTCAAACACGAAGCATACCAAGTGGGCAGACTTTTTCATTAACGAGCGGCTACAGCCGATGGTGCAAACTGCCGCTGACCGTAATCTGCTAAGTACACGGCAAGTCGATTTGTTTGAGCAGTTGTACGCCCGGTTACCGGAGCTTTTTGCTGAAGAGCAGCCTGCTTTGATACACGGCGATTTATGGGGAGGAAATTACTTGGTGGACACTGCGGGGAAGCCCTACCTGATTGACCCGGCCGTTAGTTACGGTCATCGCGAGTTTGATTTGGCCATGACCACACTGTTCGGCGGATTTAGCTCAGATTTTTACGCGGCTTACCATGAAGCATATCCGCTGGCACCCGGCTGGCAGCAACGTGCCGCGTTATGGAATTTGTATCCTTTGCTATTGCATCTCAATTTATTTGGCGCCAGCTATTTACCTCAGGTCATTGACTCCGTAAATATGTACTTATAAACGCAAAGCGCCCGGTTTACAGCCGGGCGCTTTATAACATTAAGAATAAAAATTTTTACTTGCCTCTTAACTTTTTTACCTCCGTGGCAGATACCGCACTGGCTTTATTACCAAAATTGCTGCGTACATAAGTCAGCACATCAGCAATCTGCTTGTCGGTTAAATGATTAAGCGAGGGCATAACGTTGTTGTACATCTCACCTTCAATCTCAACGCGGTCGTTAAAGCCGTTTAACACAATTTTAATCAACCTCGTCTTGTCGCCTAAAACATAGTCGGTTTTGATGAGCGGCGGGTTCATGTTGGGCACGCCGCCACCGTCGGCCTGGTGGCAGGTTAGGCAGTTTTGTAAGTACACGGTTTTGCCATCCGTGGCCCCAGTTGTTACCATGGGAGTTTTA
This sequence comes from Mucilaginibacter sp. CSA2-8R, assembly GCF_038806765.1. Classification (NCBI taxonomy): domain Bacteria; kingdom Pseudomonadati; phylum Bacteroidota; class Sphingobacteriia; order Sphingobacteriales; family Sphingobacteriaceae; genus Mucilaginibacter; species Mucilaginibacter sp. CSA2-8R. Next base: position 2,247,562 of record NZ_CP152389.1, read on the forward strand.
GGTTTGGCAACACCTGCTTTTTTTACCGGGCTTTTTTGGGCAAATGCACCGGTTGTTAATATCAGCAAAGCCGTTATTGATAGTGTGAATAGTCTGTTCATTATTTATTATATACAATACGATAGATAGTTCCTTTTACATCGTCGCTTACGTAGAGTGAGCCATCCGGGCCTTGGGCTAAGCCACAAGGTTTGTGGTCGGCGCGGCCGCTCGCTGTTTTTTCTGGCGAGCCCGAAAAGCCGTCGGCAAACACCTCGTACTTACCAAAAGGCTTGCCATCTTTAAACGGTTGAAAAACTACAAAGAAGCCTGCTTGTGGTTCGGGCGCACGGTTCCATGAACCATGAAAGGCAATAAATGCACCATTCTTATATTTCTCTGGAAACATGTTGCCAGTGTAAAACAACAGCCCGTTAGGTGCCATATGGCCCGGGTAAGCTGCAGCCGGCTCAATGTAGTCTTTGCTGCCTTCTTTTTTACTGTCGCCGCCGTATTCTGGAGCTACGATTTTTTTGTGCTCATCTTGATTGTAATATATGTACGGCCAGCCGGCGTTATCTCCTTTTTTTAGAGCGTACATACACTCGGCAGGGTAAATGGCCGATTGCTGTACGGTATACAACGCGGGGAATAAATCATGTAACTGATCGCGGCCGTGTTGCATAACAAAAAGCTGGTTATCTTGCTGGTTCCAGTCCAGCCCTACAACATTACGTAAGCCGGTGGCATAGCGCACACCGTCTTTATAAGTTTGGTTAGCTTTGCTGGCTTTAAACTGCCATATGCCGCCTGCCGAATCTAATATGGGGCAACCTTTGCGTCCCATTGATCCTGGCGTACGATCTTTTTCCTGGCACGAGTTGGAGTAAGCGCCAATGTTCACATAAAGGTTATCGTTATTATCTACAACAATAGATTTTGATTCGTGCTGGCGGCGTTCAATCAGGCCCGTCACAATCTTTTCGGGTGCATCAGGACTGGTTACCTGACCGTTTTCATTTAGTTTATACCTAAAAACTTCGGTATCTGACGAGGCATACAAGTAGCCGTTTTTGATGTACATACCCGTGCCACCGTAGTTACCAAACATTTTGGTGTCATCCATTTTACCGTCATCATTGGCGTCCTGTAAATACACAATGCCTTTTCCGTCCTTAGGTCGGTTAAGTTTAACGTAGATGTCGCCGCCGTTGGTGACTGCTATATGGCGCGCTTTGCCAACGTTTTCGGCAGCACGCAGTGCCCCAAAACCTGCAGGCAGCTTTAGCCCGGCATTGTCAGCATCCGGGTTAACCGTGCTTACAATCATAGGTTTATTAGCATTATACCACAGCAGCCCTGCTGCTGCAAAAAGGGGTATAAAAGAGGAGAAAGCAACTTTTAATTTCATAGGTTTGTTAGTTATGCATCAAAAATAATATAATATAACATACAAATAACAGTGTTGGTATTTAACAATATTGCTACATCATTATAAACCTGCCCGGTGAGGTATTTACAATACTTTTAATTATAAAAACACTTATTATTTAAGACGTTAAACCTTGCTGTTGCATAACCTGTCATACCTGCAAATTTTGCAACGTATGAAAAAGATTTTCTTATCTATATTTTTAGCAGCCGGTGGTTTATTAACTCAAACTGCTAAAGCACAGGTGGGGGTTAGCGTTGGTATGCGAATTGGCCCATTGGTTATTAACGTGCACAAGCCGGTGATGGCGCCCCCCGTTGTTTACGACGATTTTTATTACCTGCCCGACGTAGAGGCGTATTATTCGGTACCCGAACATTGTTACTATTATATGGACGATGACCAGCGTTGGATAAGCGGACAATATTTACCCGGCCGTTACCATGATTACGATTGGCGCAGTGCCCGCCGCTACGAGGTAAGGGCACAGCGCCCTTACGCAAACCACGATTTTTACCGCAATAGATTTGGCGGAAACCGCGGCGGTAACTGGGGCAACGGCGACCAATATGCTAACCGCGGTGGGTATGATCGCAGGGGAGGGAATGAAGTTTACCGTCAGCCTCAGCGCAATGACGACCGGTTTGAAAACCGTGGTAGTTACGAGCGCCGCTTACCAAGCTCACCTTATGACTCTAACAACGCCGGCGGTGGCCGCGGAGGTTATAATGACCGTCAGATGCCGCAGAACCGTAACAATGGTGGCTGGAACAACGACCGCCAGAACGATAACAACGGTTGGAATGGCAATCGCCGCAATGACAACAATAATGGTTGGAACGGTAACCGCCAGAATGAGAACGAAGGCAATGGTGGCCGTAACCGTAACTACGGTCCCGACCGTAACCAAGGTGGCATCATAAATCAAGGCGGCGAAAACCGCGGTAACGATGGTGGTGGCCAATACAACCAGGGCAATCGTCCGCAAGGCGAATACAGCCGTCCGTCTAATAACAACGGACAAGGCCAAAACGGTAACCCGAACGGTGGCGGCGACCGTGGTAACCGGGGCGGTGTTGATGGTCAGCAACGCGGTGGTGGTATGCGTCAGCAAATGGCATCAGTTCCACGTATGGGTTTTTAACAAGAAAATCTCTCCAGTATATATCATCAAAACGGCTGCTGTTTAGCGGCCGTTTTGTATTTAGGCCCGTCAAGGCATGCAATACTCGCACACCGGGCGAGTTGCTTAAGTATCTCGGCTTGTTAATTATACCGATTATACGACTCGCGCCAGTCTTTGCGCATTTCGGTAAAGCGTGTTGCTACGGTTTGATAAAAGGCTTCATCTAACAATTCAAATACGCTGTTTACGCCATCCATCAAATCAGCTTCAGCTACTTTGTAGGTTTGTTCTAATGCACCCTGTTCCATTTTGATAATGAATTTGCGGTTCATGCTAAAAATGGAGACTTTAAAATCAGGATGCGGTAGTTCTGCAATAACTCTCATGCGGTTTTAAAATTTAATTTTGCCCTGTAAAGGGTCAGTGCCATTCAATGTACCCCAGGCGGCGAGGGGTTTAAAGCGGGCAAAAAGCTCTTCGCTGTACCAGTTTTCGCTGCGGGTTTTTTTAATGATGTCGGCATGTTCGCCACCTTTGTAAGCAAACGCCTTTACATTGTCCAAACTTTCCCAAACCGAAAAAGTAGCCTGCCTGAAAACCGGCGCCTCGCCGATACCGACTGAAGTAATATATCCATCGGACGATGCCATTACCCGCGCCGCTGCATCTACATGCGACCAAAAGTTTTTCAGCCGGTTTAGATTTATGGTAGCACGTGTAAGTACGGCTACTGGTCCGGTATAGCTCTTTATTTCCGGTTTGCCAAACGGTGCAGCGCCATCCCAGGCGCCATGGCTTTGCAAGGGTTCAGCCAATAAAGTCCAGCTTTCGGTTGCGAGTTTTTTCCACCAGCCGGCAATAAACGAGCGTTGGTAAAACGTATCAAAATCGGCGCGGCTGTTCCAGCTGGCCAGTAGGCCCCATTGCTGCCAGTCGGGCGTAAGGTCAAAAGAACCGTTGCGGCCGCAACCCATCAGTTTCCAAAAGGTACAACCCTTTTGCAGCATCAGTGGCAGGCGGTGCAAGGCCATAGCCAGCAGGGCCAGCGGGATAAACGCTTTACGGTAACGTACAATGGTGAGGCTAACAATCATAAGGCAGCAACGCGAAATAAATCATTAAATATGATATTTAACTTAAATTGTTTCACAACCCTGGTGCATACCTTTGCAATATGGCCGAAGATTTACAAATACTGCAATCTGCCGACAAGGCAGCACAATATCAATCGCTCTTACCTCAAATTGAGGCTTTGCTGCAAGGCGAAACCGATTTAACGGCTAACCTGGCCAATATGGCTGCGGCGTTAAAAGAGCAGTTTAAATGGTTCTGGGTAGGCTTTTACCTAGTAAAGGATAACGAACTGGTATTAGCTCCGTTTCAGGGGCCGGTGGCTTGTACACGTATTGGCTTGGGTAAAGGCGTATGCGGCGCTGCGTGGCAACAGCAAAAAACGTTAATTGTACCCGACGTCGAGGCTTTTCCAGGTCATATTGCCTGCAGCTCGCTGTCGCAATCTGAAATTGTGGTACCCATCTTTAATAACGGGCAAGTAGCCGGTGTGTTGGATGTTGACAGCGAATTGCTGGATCAGTTTGATGAAACTGACGCTTTGTATTTAGAGGAACTGGTAAAATTGCTGAAATTTTAAATGCAGAAAATTTTCCTGATTTCGGGCTTGGGGGCCGACCGTCGTTTGTTTAACAAATTGGACTTGCCTGGTTACGAGTTGGTTTACATGGACTGGCTTGAACCCGAAGAACACGACACGCTGACTTCCTATGCTCAAAAGCTCATCAACTATTATGGAGTTACGCCCGGCGCAGTGGTAATGGGCGTGTCGATGGGAGGGATGCTTACAGTCGAGATCAGTAGTATGGTAAAACTAAGCAAGGCTGTCATCGTGTCAAGCGTGAAGGAAATCAGTGAGTTTCCTTTCTATTTCAAATGGTTCAGGCGGGTGCCGGTTTACAAAGTTATTCCGCACGGCTTTTACACGTCGATGGGCTTTTTAATTAAACCTTTATTCGGTGAGCTTAAAGGGAAGTCGGGCTTTTTGTTTGTTGATATGATTCGCAAAACATCGCCTAAATTTATGCGCTGGGCAATGCATTCTATTTTACAGTGGCAGCCAACAGCTATTAAAGGCAAGCTCTATCACATCATCGGTAATAAAGATATCATCTTTCCGTACAAAAAAATAACAACGGCTACGCATATTGTAGAGGGCGGCAGCCATGATATGATCTATACCCGCGGCCGCGAAATCAGCAAGTTAATATTAAGTATTTTAAACGATGAAACTGCCTGAAGCATTTTACCTTGGCACAGACGTTAGCCTTATTGCGCAGCAACTATTGGGTAAATACCTGTTTACTTGTATAGATGGCGTAACCACTGGCGGCTACATTGTAGAAACTGAGGCTTACAACGGTGTAATTGATAAGGCATCACATGCTTACGGTAACCGGCTTACGCCGCGCACCCAAACTATGTTTGAGCACGGCGGCATTGCGTATATATATTTATGCTATGGCATCCACGAAATGCTCAACGTGGTTACTTCGGTGGAGGGACAACCCCACGCTGTACTAATCAGAGCGATCAATCCAACTGTGGGCGTAGATGCCATGTTAAGCCGGCGAAATATGGCATTGGTTAAACCGAATATTACAGCCGGGCCGGGCTCAGTAGGTAAAGCTTTGGGTATTAACCGCAAACTTAACGGTGTCAGTTTGCAAAGCGCTCAGTTATGGATTGAAGACCAAGGGTTAAGTTTTGAACCAGAACAAATTGCCGCCGTTCCGCGCATTGGCGTGGCTTACGCTGCCGAAGATGCTTTGCTGCCTTACCGGTATTATATAAAGGGTAATGTTTATGTAAGCAAACCTAATCGGTAAAATTTCCAATCAAAATACCGCTTTAATGGTTTATAGTCTATCTAACTAAAAACATTAGCTATGGACTATCAACGCGATTTAAAAAAACTGGAAGATATCGAGTACTTGCGTGGCTTAATTGATAAATCAAAAACAGCAATGCTCACTACATTTACGGTAGATAAGGGCTTTCATAGCCGGCCGATGGCTACTGCACAACTGGATGTAGAAGGTAGCTTATGGTTTTTTACCAATGAGTTTTCATCAAAAGTAGCCGAAATTTCGCTGGATAACAAAGTAAGTGTTACTTACGCTAACAGCAGTTCAAACACTTACATTAGTCTTAACGGGGTTGCACAAGTGGTTGATAACCGTGCGAAGATGGAAGAATTGTGGGACCCATTTGTAGAGACCTTTTTTAAAGACGGACTGCAGGACCCGAACCTGACTTTGCTGCGCGTAGACCTGAGCGATGCCGAGTATTGGGACAATAGCGCCGGCGCTGTAGGCTTAGCCTTTAAATGGATTAAATCGGTAATTACCGGTGGGAAGTTTGAACCCGGCGAGCACAACAAAGTAGAGTTATAATAAAGTACAATAAGAGAATAGCAAGGCAGCCTTAGCGCTGCCTTTTTTTGTATCATTGACTGATGGAATTTGTAAACAGCGCCGATTTTGCCACTCACTTAGATGAGCAGGATGAACTGAAAGCATTTCGTAATGAATTTTTAATACCTCAGCACCAGGGTAAAGATATGATTTACCTGTGTGGCAACTCCTTAGGCTTGCAACCTAAAGCAGCCCAGTTAGAAATAAGCAGGCAACTGGCTAACTGGCAAAACCTGGCAGTTGAAGGTTGGTTTCAGGGCAGCGAGCCCTGGCTGTCCTACCATCAACAACTTTTACCTACGTTGGCTGGCATTATGGGTGCTCAACCAGCCGAAGTAACGGTGATGAATTCGCTTACCGTAAACCTGCACTTGCTGATGGTAAGCTTTTATAAGCCTGAAGGCAAGCGGTTTAAAATTTTGATGGAAGGCGGGGCTTTCCCGTCCGACCAATACGCCGTAAAAAGCCAGGTAAAATTTCATGGTTACGATCCTAAGGATGCGGTAATTGAAGTGATACCGTGCGAAGGGGAGAATACCCTGCGCACCGAAGACATAGTGGCAAAAATTGCGCAGCATGCCGACGAGTTGGCCCTGGTACTGTTTAGCGGGATCAATTATTATACCGGCCAGTTTTTTGATGTGCAGGCTATTACTGCCGGTGCACATCGGGCGGGCGCCTACGCAGGTTTTGATCTGGCACATGCCGCCGGTAATGTGCCTTTGCAACTTAACAATTGGGGCGCCGACTTTGCTGCCTGGTGTTCGTACAAATACATGAATTCGGGTCCAGGAGGCATTAGCGGTATATTTGTACACCAAAAGCACCATGCTAACAAAACGTTTGACCGGTTTGCTGGCTGGTGGGGCTACCGTAACGATAGCCGCTTTAAAATGGCACCGGGCTTTGAGCCTGAAACCGGGGCCGAAGGCTGGCAGGTGAGTACCAGTCCGATATTGTTGATGGCGACCCACAAAGCCGCGTTGGATATTGTTGAACGGGCCGGTGGTGTTACTGTTCTCCGCGAAAAAGCCATCCGCTTAACTGCTTATCTGGAATTTTTGATTGACGATATTAACCGCGAAGCTGGCGAGGAACTGTTTAAAATCATTACTCCTAGAAATGCCGGTGAGCGTGGCAGTCAGCTTTCTATTATTTGCAAACAAAATGGCAAGCTGTTTTTTGATCAACTGGTTAAAAACGGAGTGTTAGGCGACTGGCGCGAACCTGATGTAATCAGGTTGAGCCCGGTGCCGCTTTACAATACATTTACCGATGTTTACCGTGCTGCGCGTTTTTTGTCTGATGCTGTTCATCACGTCAGCAGTTAATTCAACAGTATAAATTCGCAAAATAATTCCTGGTCGTATCTTATAAAACACGATGGCAAGGTGTGATGTTTGGTTAATGCGCGGCTGTCAAATCTAACGTGGGGATGCCGGTACGTGCTTATTGATGCTATGCTAAAAATTGCTTTTGATCCTATTTATGCTCACCCGCTGCCGGAGGGCCACCGCTTTCCGATGTTGAAGTACGAGCTGATCCCGGAGCAGTTGCTGCATGAGGGTGTAATTACGGCCGATAACCTTTTTTCGCCGCAGCCATTGGACGAGCAAACCATTTTGTGGACGCACGACGAAACCTACTGGCAGCAATTGCACACGCTAACCTTATCGCCTAAAGAGCAGCGCCGCATTGGTTTTCCGCTTAGTGCCCAACTGGTTGAGCGGGAGATTCGTATAGCTAAAGGCACCATTGATGGTTGCCACTATGCGTTTGAAAACGGTGTTGCCTTTAATATAGCCGGTGGTACGCATCATGCCGGCAGCAATTGGGGCGAAGGTTTTTGCATGTTAAACGACCAGGCCATTGCGGCTAATTACTTGTTGCACCACGGCCTTGCCAAGTGTGTACTGATTATTGATTTGGACGTGCACCAAGGTAACGGCACCGCGCAGATTTTTGAGCACGAACCACGGGTTTTTACATTTTCGATGCACGGGGCCAACAATTTTCCATATCGTAAAGAAAAATCGGATTTAGACGTACCACTGCCCGACGGCATGGAAGATGATGCATTTTTAGATTTGGTACGGCAGCACGTGCCGCGTTTAATTCAGCAGCAAAAGCCGGATTTTATCTTCTACCTTTCCGGGGTAGATGTGTTAGCTTCGGATAAATTGGGTAAACTGGCTTTGAGCAAAGCGGGTTGTAAAGAGCGCGACCAGCTGGTATTGCAGCAATGTAAACAAGCCGGTATACCTGTACAGGTAAGTATGGGTGGAGGTTACTCGCCTCAAATTAAAGATATTGTTGAGGCACACTGTAATACTTACAAAGTAGCGGTTGAATTATATTTTTAAGGCGTCGTCGAAAATATAATCTTCGATATGCTTTTTGTTGGTGGCTATAAAGCGCAAATATAATAAGACAGAAGCAACGCCCAAACCTGCCACCAGGCCGTACCAAACGCCGGTTGGGCCAAGTCCGATTTTCAGACCCAACCAATACCCTAAAGGCAAGCCCACAATCCAATAAGCTAAAAAAGTGATAAGCGTTGGCACATTAACATCGCCCATACCCCTTAATATGCCTAACCCGATCACTTGGGCGCCATCAAATACCTGGAAAATTGCTGCCAGTATCAATAGACGTGCAGCTACCTCAACTACGGCCGGATCAGATGTAATAATCCAGGGGAGTGTGCGATTAAATACGACAAAGATAAGCGCAGTAAAAGTCATAAAGAGTAAAACAATATGATAGCTGGCCATAGCCGATGCCCGCAGTTCGCCAAAACTTTTAGCACCAAAATAATTACCTGACTTGATAGCCGCCGCCGCCGATATACCGCTGGCCATCATATAAGTAAGCGAAGCGAGGTTGAGTGCTACTTGGTGGGCGGCTTGTTGCACAGCACCTAGTTGACCCATCAATATAGCCGCTGCACTGAAAGCACTTACCTCAAAAGTATACTGCATAGCTATAGGAGCACCGAGCTTAAAAATCTCTTTACACCTTTGCAATTTGACATATCCCATACTAAAGTCGCGCAGATATGGCTTGAAACGGGCAGATTTGAATACATAAAAGCCCATTACGGTGGCCATTAGCGTACGGTCGATCAGCGTGCTGTAACCTACACCGCTGATGCCCATTGGTTTAATGCCAAATAAGCCTTTCACGAAAATGATGCCCAGGCAAATGTTTAGTGCGTTTCCCCAGATAGTAATATTCATGGCTTGCCTGGTAAATCCGAGCCCTTCAGCAAACTGCTTAAAGGTGCTAAACAGCATCAGTGGCACTATAGAAGCCGAAATGAGTAGCAAAAATGGTTTGGCCTGACTCAATACCGCAGGCGACTGGCCCAGATGATCGAGCAACTTGCCAGCGCCGAAGTAAATGATTGCGAACAGCAACAAGCCCGAAACGGCATTGATGAACAAGCTGTTTGATAATAATTTACCGCACTCGGTAAAGTTTTTTTGCCCGTTGTATTGTGCAATGAGTGGTGTAAGCCCATAAGCCAATCCCAAACCGCTTACCATAGCTACCACAAAAACGCTGTTTACTAATGATACGGCCGCTAATGATACAGTGCCTGCAAAATGCCCCACAATTACACTGTCGGCCAGATGTACCAGCGTGTGCCCCAATTGCGAAATAACTACCGGGATGGCCAGTTTCAAGTTTTCGCGGTAATAAGACTTGTACTTTTTAAAAGTAAACGGCATGGCGTTAAGTGTGCGGAAAACGATTGAGTTTAAATTGAATTTTATACGCTTAGGCAGCAGTATAAAATTCCTCTTTTTCGGTAGTATGTACTCTTATTACTCCCGATAAAACCAGGTTTACCAGGATGCGCTGTGCACGGCGGCGACCCATGTTGAGCAGCTCGCAATACTGTTTAACGGTGATGCGTTCATGCTGGTCGAGGTATTCTAACAATGCTTTTTCTTTAGATGAATATTCAATTAACACGCCTTCATCGTTATTGGCCCGTTTTAATACATCAACTACTATTTTACTGGCCAGCACACTTTTATCCTGTACCCGGATGTACACCCACCATTTGCCATCATCACCCAGGGCGTAATGAGGCTTGGTATCGCTTGAGTCAATTTCTACCACCAACACCAGTTTATCATCTACGTAAATCTCCTCAAAAGCGGGCTCGAGTGCAGGCCGGGCAAAAAAATGTGCTGCTTTGGTAATCATATAGCGCTCTTCATCTTCAGACTTTACGCCTTTAATACTGCCGTCATCGGCCACGCCAATCAGCAGTTTGCCGCCCTTATTGTTGGCAAAAGATACCATAGTTTTAGCTATTTTTTCGCAGCTGGTGATGGTTTTCTTAAAATCGAGCGAAACACCTTCCCCCTCTAAAATCAGCCTCTTAATGTTCATTTTTTATTCTCCTGCTGCGGGTATATATAGTTTAAAAATTACCGTCCATTTGTCGGGTTGCTCAACGGCTCAGTTCCATATTGCTGGCACAAGCCTTATGCATAGGCAGTAGCCAAACACCAACGCTCTAAATTAATCAACTCCGGATGCCGGGTAATGTTTTGGATCAGCCGTTTGAAAGGCCTCGGTTACGAAGTAGCAACAACGCAAACATTTAGCAAATATAAGCGAAGGTAATGACTTGAACAGGTGCCATAAACTGCATTGCGCTATCTGCCGAAACAAATCGAGCTGGTAATAGCTTTTTTCGAAGTATCCAGCGCAATGCCTTATGCCCAGTGCTGCTCGTGCTCCGGAGATTATTTATAACGGTAATAGCTAAGACCTTATTATGGTTTGGTATAGTAAATCCTTAATGCAATAAACTGTTATCGTCAACAGTGGAAGTATTTACAACAGTATTGGTTTGTATTACTAATGTATAGTATTTTGAATGTCCAGGACGGAGGTGTAAAACATTTTACATTGGCAGTATCAAACCGTTACAAGTAAATTTAATTAGATTTTTAGCCTAACTTAAACAATATCAGATAAATGATGTTAAAAGGGAAACAACAAATAACAAGATCCTATGAAAAAGCAACTTTTGAGTTTTGCCTTTATAACGGCAATAGTAGCTTCGGTAGCTGCAGGATGCAGCTCGGAGCGTGCAGCCAGTGGTAGTGGCGACAGCACTAAAATGGACTCGGCCGGTACCATGTCTACACCAATGGCTGACAGTACAGCACGTGACACCTCACGTCGTACAGACACTACTAAAACAAACCCACCGCAATAACGGAAAAAGGCCCTCCAACGTGAGGGCCTTTATATTCTATCAGGCAATAGCCCTTTTACCAGTCACTACTTTTCTAACCTGGTAGGTTTTTTTGTTCTGCGACTCAAAATAAGTGCGCACGTTTACCTCAGCCAGTATGCCCAGTGTAATTAACTGCACACCACCCAGCAAAAATATTAGGCCCAATATTAATAATGGTTTCCCGCCTATATCGTGGCCCAATAATTTATACACAAGCAGGTAGGCGTTAATTAGCACTCCTAAAAAAAATGCAATAAAACCAATGCTGCCAAACAGGTGCATCGGCTTCTGGATATACTTACGGAAAAATACCATAAGTATCAAATCGCTGATTACCTTAAAGGTACGGTTAATGCCATATTTTGATGTGCCATGTATGCGTGCATGATGCTTTACATCAACCTGCGTAATGCGGGCGCCCTGCAGCTTAGCCAGTACCGGTATAAAGCGGTGCAGCTCTCCATATAGTCCTAAGTCTTCCGCAATTTCCCTGCGGAATATTTTAAGCGTACAGCCGTAATCTTTAATGTAAACGCCTGTCATGCGCCTAATAAGGGCATTAGCAATCTTGCTTGGTATTTTGCGTAGTACCACACCATCCTGGCGGTTGGCCCGGTTACCTGCCACTACATCCCAGTCCTCATCTCTCAGCTTTTGCAGCATAAACGGAATGTCGCTGGGGTCGTTTTGTAAATCGCCGTCTAACAGAGCAATATATTCGCCGGTAGTGTGGTCAATGCCAGCGGTCATGGCCGTGCTCTGGCCGTAATTTTTACGCAGTTCAACCAGTTTAATGCGTTCATCAGCGTGGGCAACAATCTCTCGGCGGGTGCCGTCTTCCGATCCGTCGTCAACAAAAATTACCTCGTAGTCAATAGCCGGTAGTGCTTTTCTTATTTCTTCTATCAGAGGTTTGATGTTTTCCTCTTCGTTCATCACAGTTATAACAACTGATAATTCCGGCATGGCTGTGTATTTTATTAAAGCCAACAAAGATAGCTATTTTAAGCATTTACAAAACACTCCTATAGATGCCGTTTCATTTCGCTACGGCGCATAGGCATGGCATCAATTGTACTGTACAGTTTTTGCAGGGTAATTGGCTCGGCCGAGATGAGTTTATCGCCACCGTCTTTGCCAACAAGCACAGTCGTGAAAGATGCTTTGATTTTTCGATTAGCAAACGCCTCCGGATCTTTAGATTTAATATACACCTTTACCTCAACGTCACGCTCCTGCAACCCGTCGGCATCCTGGTGCAGGTATTTTAATTGCTGCTGTAATTGCGCATTATTTTGGGTGTCGGCAAATAACAGGAACTGCCTTTTTTGCTGAAATGGATTCGGCATAGCCATCAGTATACTCATCAATAAAACTATCATACCTATAACAACCGCAGGGTAATCAGATTGTTGCCGGTTTACTTGAGCGCATCAAAGCTATACTTGGCAGTGCTCCAAAAATCATCTAAAGCAATAATACGTGGTTTGAAAAAAGAGATCAGTGCTGGCCAGTCGTTGCGGTTAAATACGCTGGCATTTTCTAACGTTTTATAAATGCGGCTTACAGTTTTGCCATATTCATCGGGCATGTGCAGCTGCCATTCCCATTCTTCGTCAAGTGTGCTGGTCAAAACAATTTTGAGTTCTTTAAATTGTTCAAAAAATAACTCTTGTACGCCCAAGTCAGGATGTGACAGCTCAATAGCAATATAGGCCGACCTGCTATCAGTCTGCATTTTAAAGTGCAGGTGTTTAACTCCGGTTTTGTAATTGATCCAGTTAATTTTTAATCCGTCGGCAGATAGCTGCGGCGATAGGTACTGACCAAACGTTGTCCAGAATGCTTGTCGTAATTGTGATGCCTGATCTTTAGAATACATGTATTTTATAATAACATAACCGCGATGCGTAAAAAAGTTTGATATTGGTCTGCTAAAGCCAATTGTCTAATGAAACTATTTGTCTCCCTTTACCTATTAGGTTGCCTGCCACTAACGGCGTTGGCGGCACCCGACTGTGTTACGCCAAACGCCGTAACTGCAAAAGTAAGTATTAGCCATTATGTTGCCGATAGTACTTACAGTACTACGGGTTTGTTTGCGCCCGGCACACAAGCCAAACTTGTTAGTAAGCAATTTGAGTTTACCGAGGGGCCGGCTGCAGATAACCAGGGCAATATATTTTTTACCGACCAGCCCAATAACACCATTTGGGAGTACGATACGAAAGGTAAGTTAAGCAAGTTTGCTGACAGTGCAGGCCGCTCAAACGGCATGTATTTTGACCGTCGGGGAAACCTGGTGACCTGCGCCGATGCCAACAACGAGCTTTGGCAGTTTAAGCGCAATGGCAAACGTGAGACGGTTTTAATGACCAGTTTTAATGGCAAAAAGTTTAACGGTCCCAACGATTTATGGATAGATGCTAAAGGCGGCATTTACTTTACCGACCCATACTACCAGCGCCCATACTGGACGCGCACCGCTACCGAATTGGACGGTCAAAAAGTATATTACCTGCCTGCCGGGAGCCAGCAAGCCAGGGTAGCCAGTGCCCAACTGCAAAAGCCAAACGGCATTGCCGGCACCCGCGATGGCAAATACCTTTACGTGGCCGACATACAAGGTAATAAGACTTACCGGTTTAGTATCGCAGCTAATGGCGAATTGATAAACCCGCAAATATTTACCGATAAGGGCTCGGACGGCATGACACTGGATGAGCAAGGCAACGTTTACTTAACCGGAAGCAAGGGAGTTTACATCTTTAGTCCGGATGGTAAACAAATAGGACTTATTGCCATTGCCGAACCATGGACAGCCAATGTTTGTTTTGGCGGCCGTAATGGCAATACGCTATTTATCACCGCCTCTAAAGCTATATATACTTTTGAGATGAAGGTAAAAGGCAACAAAAAAAATGCCTCAGGACAGTTGTAGTTGTCTGAGGCATTCGAGCTTAAAAATACTATAAATTATTTTACCTGAGCAGTTTGAGTTGGCTTAGCGCTTTTAACATATTTGTTAAGCCACTCGTTTTGTTCCCAAAGTTTGTGAAGCAGGTTTTCGCGACCGCGGTAGCCATGGGCCTCGTAAGGTAAAAATACAAAACGTACGGTGCCGCCAAAACCTTTAACGGCAGCAAACAAACGTTCGCTGTTGATAGGGTAGGTGCCGGTATTGTCGTCGGCATCACCATGGATTAAAAGCAATGGCGTTTTAATCTGGTTAGCAAAACTAAACGGACTCATATCATAATACAGTTTTGGGTCATCCCAGTAAGTGCGCTCCTCATTTTGGAAGCCAAATGGTGTTAGCGTACGGTTATAAGCACCGCTTTCGGCCAGTCCGGCCTTAAAAAGTTTGGTGTGTGCCAATAAGTTGGCCGTCATAAACGCTCCGTAGCTATGGCCGCCAACTGCTACGCGGTTGCGGTCGCCCACACCTAAATCAGCCAGTTTATTGATGGCAGCGGTAGCGTTCATGGTTAGTTGCTCCACGAAGGTATCATTTGGCTTTTTACCATCGCGGGCAACAATCGGCATCGAGGCATTATCCAGTACGGCATATCCCTGCGTTACAAAGAATATCGGGCCACCCGGATTGATGGTAATAAAGCGGTCTTTAGAACCTCTAATTTGCGCAGCATCATCGGCCGAATTGAACTCGGCGGGGTAAGCCCAGATGAGCACTGGCAGCGGACCGTCTTTTTCTTTGTTATAACCTTTCGGCAAATACAAATCGCCGGTCATGTCTACGCCGTCCGAACGTTTGTATTGTATTTTTTGCTTGGTCACGCCCTGTATTTGCGGGTATGGGTTGGTAAACGATGTGATTTTCTGGTCTGCCATGCGCAGCATCAGGTTTTTGATGTAGTAGTTAGGCACATCAGTCTGCGTTTCGCGGCGGGTAACTAAAACCAGTTTGGCCGGATCAATCACATCTGTCACATACTCGTACTGGCCTTCGTTACAGCGCCAGATAATGTCGTTCTTTTTAGTGCTTAAATCAAATTTGGCCAAAAAAGGTAAATCGCCTTTTGCCGATGAGCCGGTGATATTATTCATCAGCAGTTTTGAGCCATTGTCAACTGTGATGATTACGTCTCGGCCATATTTGTTTTTGTCGGTAACAGGTTCGCCGGGGTTGCCGTATACGTCGGTTTGATTACGGTCCCACAGTTTTTCGAGTTTGCCGGTGCCTGGGTCAAAGCGGCTTACCCGTGTGCTTTGTTTGGAGCGTAAGCCCTCGTAAACTAACGCCAGATTAGCATTGCCCCACTGCACGTTGCGAAACCGTTGCTCGGTTTTAAATAACTCTTTAGGTTCGGCGGTAAACGGCGCACTTAATGCGTAAACAGCATCGTGAAAGTCTACCTTTTTACGAATCAATCCGCTATCTAAAGGCATGGCCCAGGTAAGGGTGGCCGGTTCGTCGTCGCGCCAATCAAAGCTGCGCGGTACATTTTGCATGTTGTCGTAACCCGACGGTCTTACTTCGCCCGAAGGCAGGTTGGCTACCGTTTTAAGCACTTTACCGCTCAAATCGGTTACTGTAACTGTTGATGGAAAGCCGGCCGCTGTAACCAGGTAGGAGAAAGGCTTGTGGAGGGTGCGCGCCAACATATATTTTTTGTCGGGCGATAGAGCGGTTGAGGCATAGATAGCCGGTTTACCTACCGGAGTTTCTACTCCGTTTTTGTTAAGTACTAATTGCGAAGTGCCGTAAAATTCAAATAGCTTTTCATCATACGGTGTTTTAATTAAATCTTGGTAGGTAACGCTCGGGGCCGATTTGCCCAGGTTTTGCTGCACCACCGGACCAGTAGGCGAAAGCGGTTTTGCAGGCGCCATGGCAGCCGGTTTAACAATCACTTTGTATAACAGTGTGCTATTATCAACCCAGGTAGCGCCGCCACCCATTACGTTGTTGAGTGGCAGTTTGTTTATTTTAGTGGCTTTTTGTGTAGCGACATTGATAACGTACAAATCAACTCCTTTTGCATTAGTTTGTAGCACTGCTAGTTTAGATTGGTCGGGGCTCCATGATGCACCACCAACGTTTAACCCCGACGGTAAACCTGTAATGGTATAGGTTTTTCCGGTTTTGACGTTTTTAAGGCTCAACCCGCTAAATGAGATAACCTGCCGGCTGGGCGCAAAATTATTAGGGTTAATACGCATCCCTGCAATACGCATCTCGGGACGGGCCAACTCTTCTACCGATGGCAAAGCGTTGCGTTCGCTTAGTAACATCCATTCGCCCTTTCCGTCAATATTTACGGAGGGGGTAGGTTTAGCCAGGAGCAGGTCGGTCATAGCCTGGGGTGGCTTTTGGTACACCACTGCGTCTTGGGCATTTGCCCATAAGCCAGTGGTGATGAACAAAGCGCACAAAAACGTTTTTTTCATACAGATTTTGGTTAAATGAAAGTTTGCTGGTCTGAATTTAACTAAATCAGAAACAAAGCCATTTATTAAGGCCTTATGCATCGTGTTTTTTACACAAATTGAAGTTTGCGCGGCAAATAAATTGCTTAGAGTTGCGTTAAGCGGGCCAGGTATTGAGCAAATTCGTCTTCGTATAAAATCTCTACCTCAAAGCCTGCCAGTGTAGCCACGTCATTCAGGGTATTCATATCTACGTATAACCAGTTAAACCAGTCGGTTTTTTGTTCTTTATACTCGTACTGGTAGGCAATTTGGCCATAGTAACCGCTTTCTGGCAGTTTGCCTTCGTAAAGGTAGGCTACATCCGACGAGTCAAACAGTATTTGTCCGCCTACGGCAAGCAGGGTTTTAAAGTGCTGCAAAAGTTTGGTCAGTCCGGCCAAATCGCCGGCCAGGCCAATGCCGTTCATCAGTAAAAGCAAAGTGTCAAAACGTTGGCCGGTAAACGTAAATACGTCGGCTGTTAAAGCCTCCTTTACGCCGCGTTGCCGCATCACCTCCACGGCAAGCGGAGAAATATCCAGCGCTGTTACCTCGTATCCACGCTCTTGTAGCTCGATTGCATGACTACCGGCGCCAGCGCCAATATCCAGTACTTTACCGCGGCACTCGTTCAGGGCCGACCATTCCAGGTCGGGCATGTCTTCTTCGGCCCTAAAATAAGCTTCGACAGGCATAGGCTCTTTAGGGCCATAGCGGTTATGTATCCATAATTTGCCGGGCATTTGTTGTTTATGGTAATCGCTAATGGCTTGGCCAAGGACGTCTTTCATACAGCAAAGGTAAGGTTAACCGGCATTTTTTAATGGTTGCAACATTTAAGCCTGCCGGCAAAAACCGATTAACTATATTTACGCCTCTTATATATGCCAGCCACCACCAATTTATTGTTGCCGATAACTATCATCTTAACAGGGGTGGTGTTAAGCATCGTTTTTAAAAAGTTAACCATCTCGGCAGCAATAACGGGCGGCCTTTGTGCTATACTACTTACCCTAAGCGCCGGCTATACCGGACTTATACTTTTAACTGTCTTTTTTTTATTAGGTACACTGGCAACGGCATGGGAAAAGGAAAAGAAACAACGATTAAAAGCAGCCGAAGCCGACGGCGGGCAACGCAAGGCCGGACAGGTGCTGGCCAACGCCGGAGTTGCCGCCATTGCGGGGGCAATGGCTTTAATTTTTCCGCCACTTATAGATAGTTGCAGGCTGATGATCGGTGCCGGCTTTGCAGCGGCCACAGCTGATACGTTGTCATCTGAACTGGGGATGGTTTATGGCCGCCGGTTTTTTAATATCAGCACGTTTAAAGCGGATCAGGCCGGGTTGGATGGGGTTGTAAGTGTAGAAGGGACGCTGATCGGCTTTGTCGGAAGCATAGTAATTGCGAGTATTTATGCAGCAGGCTTTGGGTTTAACAGTCAATTTTTTATCCTGTTGGCTGCCGGTACATTGGGTAATTTGACCGACTCGGTATTGGGTGCAGTTTTAGAACGAAAAGGAGTGTTGCAAAACAATGCGGTTAATTTTTTAAATACCCTGGCTGCAGCGGGATTTGCATTATTACTTAAGATATTGCTCAGATAAAAATATGTTTAAACAAAATAAGCGACGCTTTAGACGCCGCTTATCTGATACCGAAAATTCTGATTTATTTATGGCTGACCGCCACCACCGGCTGCACCATAAACTTGTCCGGTTGCATAGCTGGCATCGCTGGCAGCTAACTGAACATAAATAGAGGCCAGCTCAACAGGTTGCCCCGGACGACCCAGCGGTGTCTGGCCACCAAAGCTTTTTAGTTTTTCCTGGGTAGCACCACCGCTTACCTGCAATGGTGTCCAGATTGGACCAGGTGCTACACCATTTACCCTGATGCCTTTGGGACCCAATTGCTTAGCCAATGATTTTACAAAGTTCATGGTTGCAGCTTTGGTTTGCGCATAGTCATACAAATCTGGTGATGGATCATAGGCCTGCTCGGATGTAGTACCAATAATGGCCGAACCTGGTTTTAAATGTGGTAATGCTGCTTTAATAATCCAGAATGGGGCGTAAATATTGGTTTTCATGGTAGCATCAAAATCCTCGCTGCTCACATCTAAAATAGATTGACGTGATTGCTGACGCGCAGCATTGCTTACCACAATGTCTAATCCGCCTAATCCGTTAACAGTTTCAGATACCAAACGCTGACAGAACGCCTCCGTACGTAAATCGCCCGGAATGGCTACCGCTTTGCGTCCGGCAGCCTTAATCAGGGCCACCACTTCTTTAGCATCTGCCTCTTCGGCAGGTAAGTAATTAATAGCTACGTCGGCGCCTTCGCGAGCGTAAGCAATAGCCGCAGCACGGCCCATGCCTGAGTCGCCACCGGTAATCAAGGCTTTGCGTCCGGCCAAACGGCCTGAGCCCTTATAACTGGTTTCTCCATGATCAGGTTTTGGATCCATCTGCCCTGCCAGGCCCGGCCACGGTTGCGATTGACCTCTAAAGGGCGGCTTAGGATATTTGCTGGTCGGGTCCTGCAGAGCCGGACCGGCAATGCCACCTGCATTAGTTTCGCCAACTTCGGCTGCAAAAACGGGCGCAATGGCTGTAGCTGCTAATCCGGCGCCTAAACCGCCAATTAGTATGCGCCTGTTTTGTTTATCTTTTTCGTTCATTTTAGTTAAGTTCTTTAATAATTATTAAAATAACTTTATGAATCCTAATTGGTTTTTAATGATTTATGTTTTTCACAACCGCTGTGTTTAGTTTATTTGATTGTAAAGAAAACAGTTCTAACTCAAATAAAAAGGCCGCTCAAGAGTTTCTCGAGCGGTCTTACAAATTAAAATATAAGATATGTTATTTACCTGCTGCCGGCACCACTTTGCTTAAGTCTACAACGCTGTTTAAGTAAACTTCAATGTTAGTGTAACCATTGCCGTTTTTGGCAGGTTTTGTGGCATCAGCAGCGCTGCGTGGGTTTAAGCCATGCTGTGTTTCGTAAGCATCGGGCATACCATCGTTATCGCTGTCTTTGTACGGTGTGCCTTTATAATCAGGGTAACCACCTACCTGTGCCGGATCGGTAATGATGCCCTGTTTATACGAATCGTCCGGTAAGCGGTGTTTGATGTACTCCTTACCTTTGCTATTGGTGGTGCCTTCCAAAAAGATAATCTTTCCGGTCTTAACCACTTTTACAATTCGGCTGTCCACAGCGTCACGCTTAGGCAAATTTGCGCCTACATTTTCTAATACGTAAGCGTAGGCATCATTAGCCGATAAGGTTTTAACTTTAGCCATAGGGAAGGGTTTGTTAGAACGGATGCTGTCGGTATAGCGACCGGCATCGGCCATCTCGCCAATTTGTATACCGCCGTCCCAGTTGTTCTTGGTAACGCGTTCGTTGCCTTCCATAATGTTACCATTGGCATACACCCTGCCAAATAACGCAGATTTATCTTTGGCACGACCAGATTCGGGTTTTAAAATACGGTGACCGATGGGTTTATCTAACGGCGTAATTGGCCCTGGTTTGTAATAGTTATTAATAAAGTTAAATAACGAATTGTTGTCGCCGCCATCAGCGCTGCGGTTCCACCAGTTAAACACTACGTTGTTCACAAAGCCAAAATCGCCATACATGCCAATAGAAGGGTTGCGGGCAATATTATTGGCCCACAGGTTGCGCATAAACGTACTGTTTAAGCCACCGATAGTACTGCCGAATGCATGATTATAAGTATCTAAAGCCTCTGAAAAAATTGAGTTCTGAATGGTTACATTCACGGTTGGCATCTTTTCTTGTTTAGCGCCGTTACGATCGTAGACATGGCGGTAAATTGACATGTTTTCGTCTAAACCCCAGCTGGCCGACACGTGATCTATGATAATATTACCTACAGGGTTGCCGCCCAAAGCGTCATCCCGGCGGGCCACATCCGTAGCACCACGTCTAAAACGTACGTAACGAATCACAACATCGTGGGTATTAATCCAAACAGATTCGCCAGCTATACAAATACCATCGCCCGGCGCTGTTTGGCCCGCAATGGTGATGTAGGGTGCACGAATAATAACCGGACTTTTTAAACGGATGATACCGGCCACATTAAACACAATAACACGGGCGCCCCCTTGCTCGCAGGCGTCGCGAAAGGAGCCAGGCCCACGGTCGGCCAAACTGGTAACCACAAATACTTTACCACCGCGGCCGCCCGGTGTAAAAGCTCCGCCACCTTCGGCACCCGGAAACGCTACTATTTTAGCCTGTGGCAGATCTGAGGGTTTGGCAGCCCAGGGCACATAGGGTTTGCCTGCTTTTTCATCACGCTGAATGATGGGCAGCGCCTTTTGCCAGGCAGCGTCGGATGAGCGTTGCTCTTGGGCCAGGGCCGAATCGGCAACGGCTTGTACGGCCGGCGGTATCACAGGATACTGCGCATGAGCATATTGATTAGCGCACAAGGCAGCGGCTACTACAAAAAAGCCTGCTAAATTTTTTTTCATCATAAATTAGTTGGAGCATTCAAAATTCAGGTTCCGGCGGTTACGTTGCTGGTAAAGCACACAGGTGCTGGAAATTAAAACATTGGTTTGCATCAAATATCCAAAGCAAATGCATTTTTCTGTTGCAGTATGTTTTCTATTGTTTATATCATATTATCATTAGTATTAAAAATTGGTAAAATTGCAGTGACATTGCAAAGGTGTAAAAAGTTATCTCGTTTTCATTTTACTTCCCGGTCTTAGATGTCGTTACCTGGTTCTATGAAGTGAGCACTATATGCTCAGTTAGCCTGATCAGCCGGCCTGTTTATTAAAAAAACGAAGTGGGATAATTTAATATAATATCAAGCTAATAATGTATAGGTTTGTTAAAGGCAAATTTTATCTCTTTGGTTAACCAACTTAATAAACATTATACAAATTTCTCGTTATTGCACATTAGGGCACCGTTCGGCAAAATGGCCGAACTGAAAATTGCTTAGACGAGTAATCGATACTGTAAGTTCTTTATTGCGTTTTAACGGCACGTTTTACTTGCCGAATAAAACTTAACCTGTTTGTGGCCAAGCGTAATCTGCCTTTTGTTGATGCAAATCCTCAACTCATTTTTATGCTAATTGAAATACATAATTAACCTGTTCCCATGAATAAAAAAATTGACGCACATCAGCATTTCTGGCACTATAATCCGGTTCGAGATAGTTGGATTACTGAAGATATGCAGTCTATCCGGCAGGACTTTCTTCCGGCAGATTTGCTGCCCTCATTAGTGTATAACGGCATTCACGGTTGTGTTGCAGTGCAGGCTGTCCAGTCCGAAGAAGAGAATGATTTTTTGCTGCAGTTGGCCGCCGAGAATAACTTTATAAGAGGAATTGTGGGGTGGGTTGATTTACGGGCAGACGATGTAGAAGACAGGTTGATCTACTACCGGCAGTACAAGAAGATGAAGGGTTTCAGGCACGTATTGCAGGGCGAAGCTCAGCGCGATTTAATGCTTACAGATGCTTTTAAGCACGGGATTGGATTGCTGAGCAAGTATAACTTCACTTATGACATATTGATTTTTCCGGATCAGTTAAAGTATGCGGCGCAACTGGCTGCCGAATATCCAAACCAGTGCTTTGTGTTGGATCATATTGCCAAACCGGATATCAAAAACCAAACGATGGAAGATTGGAAAACTGACATCCGGGAACTGGCAAAATACCAGAACGTAAACTGCAAAGTGTCGGGTATGGTCACTGAGGCCGACTGGCATGCCTGGCAGGAGGAAGATTTTACGCCTTACCTGGATGTAGTGTTTGAAGTCTTTGGTCTTAAACGCGTACTGTTCGGGTCCGACTGGCCGGTTTGTATTGTGGCTGGTGGCTACAATAAGATGCTCGACATCGTCAAAAATTATGTATCAAAATATACTACCCAAGAGCAGGCCATGTTTTGGGGCAATAATGCCATCCGGATTTATCAGTTAGACGATAAATAATTTTATTAGCACGGGCATTTTAGCCTTTAATGATTTAAAAGGTTGGTGAACAGAACAGTTATCAGAATGAAAAATTTAAAGAAGTCAGCTTTGCTGGCAGTAGCATGTTTTAGTTTTTTTAGCTCAAAGGCGCAAAATAAGCCTCTGCTGAGTTTTAATAAATTGCAGAACTACGTTACTGAGTTTAACCGCATTGATACTGAAAAGGTGGTAAATTTTGTACCAAACCAGCAGACGTTCGAGTTTTTATCTAAAAATATACCGCTGTTTGAGTGCCCCGACCCTGTGATAGAGAAAATGTATTATTATCGCTGGTGGACGTTTCGTAAACATCTGAAGCAGACGCCGGACGGCTTTGTTTTTACGGAGTTTATAACACCCATGAACCATGCGGGTAAGTACAACACCATCAGCAGTGCACTGGGCCATCATATTTACGAGGGCCGTTGGCTGCGTAATAAAGATTTTATTGATCAGTATGTCAATTTTTGGTTATTTATAGATCCCAAAACACCCAAGCCGCATTTGCATGCCTTTAGCAGTTGGCTAGACGATGCGGTTTATCATTATTACCTGGTTAACCAGGATAAGGCACTATTACAAAAATGGATGCCGGCGCTGGATGCCGACTATCGCCTTTGGGAAACAGAAAAGCAGCTGCCCACTCAAATTTACTGGCAGTTTGATGTACGCGACGCCATGGAAGAGTCTATCAGCGGTTCGCGCAAACTAAAAAACCGGCGCCCAACTATCAATAGCTACATGTATGGTAATGCCAAAGCCCTCTCTAACATGGCAGCTTTATTAGGCAATGATACGCTGAAAAAAATGTACAGTGCAAAGGCTGTGCAGTTAAAAAAAATTGTTCAGGATAGCTTATGGGATGACCAGGCGGCATTTTTTAAAGTGAAATATCCCGACGGGAAGTTTTGCGATGCCCGCGAAGAGTTAGGCTTCATTCCGTGGTATTTTAACCTGCCCGATGACAAAGCCAAGTATGCCGAACAATGGGAGCAACTTAAAGATGATAAAGGCTTTAACGCCCCCTGGGGGATTACCACTGCCGAAAGGCGTCATCCGTTGTTCCGCACGCATGGCAGCGGGCACGGTTGTGAGTGGGATGGGGCGGTGTGGCCTTTTGCCACCTCGCAAACGCTCACGGGTTTAGCTAACCTGCTTACCAATTACAAAAATAAGGACGGCATGTCGGCTAAAATATTCTATGATGAACTGCACAAATACGCCAACTCGATGCAAAAGCGCGGTCAGCCCTACCTGGGCGAGTACCAGGATGAAAAAACCGGCGAATGGCTGAAAGGCGATAACCCGCGCAGTAGCTATTACAACCACTCTACCTTTTGCGATTTGGTGATTAGTGATTTAATAGGACTAAAGCCGCGTGCCGATAACGTGCTTGAAGTTTACCCGCTGATACCGCAAGGCCAATGGAAATGGTTTTGCCTGGACAATGTATTATACAACGGCCAAAACATATCCATTTTATGGGATGCCGACGGCAGTCGCTACCATAAAGGCAAAGGCTTGCACATTTATGCCAACGGAAAAGAGATTGCAAAATCAGTAGACTTAAAACATATTACGGCAAAGCTGGCAGCTAAGTAGCATAAGCGGGGCAATATATTATAACTTTTAGAAAAAATGTTATAGTGTTAACGGCCTTGCTAACGGTAGTTTTGGCTTTATAAAAACCGGTTAATCATTTTAAACCTCATACCGTATTTGATTTCATAATCACTGCTGCAAGCCTGTTGTGTTTTGCCGTGGTTGCTTTTATTATCAAAACGGTTTAACAATAAAGTATGCCAAAGCAAAATTTAGGTCGGCTCGTGGCGGGCCTTTTAGTTTTATGTTTGCCGGTAACGGCCAATGCAAAAGGTAATCCTCCGGCTAAAAGTGTAAGCGTAGTCATTGCTTCCAACAGTCATAGCCGCATTAAATATGGTGCTTCTCAACTGGTTGCATCGCTTAAAGCTCATGGCTACAATACCACGTTAACCAACCAGTGGCCCGCTACGGCAAAGGGGGCAGTTGTTGCAGTTGGTAAAATCACCGATAAGCTTATTAAATCCGGCTTTCAAAAAGTAAAGTACAGCAGTGCAAAATCGCCGGGTAAAGAGGGCTTTACTATTCAGTCCAGCAAGAACACTTACGTTGTTGCCGGTGCAGATAATTCGGGCGCCTTATATGGTTGCCTGGAATTAAGCGATATCGTCAATCAAAAAAATGTCCTGCCAGCAGACATTCATCAAACCGATAAACCCGAAATGGTGATGCGCGGTGCCTGCGTAGGGGTACAGAAGCCGGAATTGTTACCCGGCCGCGGCACTTATGAGTATCCTTACACGCCCGAAAACTTCCCATGGTTTTATGACAAAGCCTTATGGTTGCGTTACCTCGACTCGCTGGCTGCTAACCGCATGAATTCCCTGTACTTGTGGAATGGTCATCCGTTTTCATCGTTGGTAAAGGTTAAGGAGTATCCCTACGCTTTGGAGGTTGACGAGGCCACATTCAAAAAGAATGAGGAGATTTACCGCTTTTTAGCGCAGGAAGCCGACCGCCGAGGCATTTGGCTGGTGCAGGGTTTCTACAATATCATCATCCCTAAACCATTTGCCGAAAAGCATCACTTGGCTACGCAAGACCGTAACAGGCCCATCGTGCCGTTGATTGCCGACTATACCCGTAAATCCATCGCTGCCTTTGTGGAGAAATACCCCAATGTGGGTTTACTGATTACTCTGGGTGAAGCCATGGAAGGTGTAGGGCAGGACGATGTGGATTGGTTTACCAAAACCATTATTCCGGGCGTAAAAGATGGTTTAAAAGCACTCAATCGTACGGATGAACCGCCAATCGTTTTAAGAGCACACGACAGTGATGCACCGCGCGTGATGAAGGATGCGCAGCCTATCTACCATAACCTATATACCATGGCTAAGTACAATGGTGAGGCTTTAACTACCTACGAGCCGCACGGCCAATGGGCAGACCTGCACCGCACCTTGAGCCGCATTGGTACCGTACAAATCGAAAACGTGCATATCCTTGCTAACCTGGAGCCTTTCAGATACGGTTCGGCAGATTTTATACAAAAATGCGTGCTGGCTATGCACAATGTGTACGAGGCTAACGGCTTGCACTTGTACCCGCAGGCATCTTACTGGGACTGGCCTTATTCGGCAGACAAAGCCGACCAGCGCCTATTGCAGTTAGACCGCGACTGGATCTGGTACAAAGAATGGGCGCGTTACTCCTGGAACTGCCACCGCGACCGCAAAGACGAGATTAATTATTGGGGCAAGCAACTGGCTGCCCGGTATGGCTGTACACTACAGCAGGGCAAGGAGATTTTGGAAGCTTACGAGCAGTCGGGCGAAATATCGCCGCAGATATTACGCCGGGTAGGCATCACCGATGGTAACCGCCAAACCATGACGCTGGGTATGTTGATGAGCCAATTCGTTAATCCCGAAAAATTTGGCCTTTTCAGCTTATTGTATAATTCTGAAGCACCGGTAGGGGAAATTTTAAGCGAGTATACAGCTAAAGAATGGAACAAAGAGCCGCATGTAGGCGAAACGCCGCTGATGGTGGCCGACCGCATTCCGATTTACGGTAAAAAAGCGGTGGAGGCAATTGATAAGGCTACGCGGGGGATCAACCGTAACAAAGCGGAGTTTGACCGCCTGAAAAATGATATGTACTGTTACGATGCCATGGCCAATAGTTATTCGGCCAAAATAAAGGCAGCTATACATATTCTGCGTTACAAGTATTCTAACAACGTTGCTGATTTAGAGAAAGCCGTTCCTGACATGGAGCGCAGCTTGACGTACTATAAAAAGTTAGTTGATTTAACTAAAGACAGTTACCTGTACGCTAACAGCATGCAAACCCGTCAGCGTAAAATACCGGTTAACGGTTTAAACGGCGCCATGAAAACCTGGGTAGAGTTGTACCCGCTTTACGAAAAAGAACTTGCCAACTTTAATAAGAATATCGACTCGCTTAAATCGCCGGCAAATGCATCTAAAAAAGTTGAGAAAAAGGCATTGGCCAATGCGCAGGTAAACATCATTAGTGGGGGCAATGGTGAGTATGCTTTACAAGCCGGTGCGCAACCGTTCAATGATACTGCCGCCGTGGTAAAAAGCGTTGCTGTAGAATTGGTAGGTTTAAAAGGCATAAAGCAGAATAAAGCGCAACAGCTGACCAACGGAACGTCGATAAAATTTAGTAACACACAGCCGGTGAAAGTGCTGGTAGGGTTTTTTAACGAGCGAACTAAACGCTACTCGCCAACGCCGCAGTTAGAAACTGATGCCAGCGCCAACGATTTTGGCCAGGCAGATGTGAAGATATCAAACGCGGTTTTAATACCTGGTATGCCTGCCGTTAACATTCACACCTACAGTTTTAAACCAGGCACCAACACGCTTAACCTGAGCAAAGGCGCCGGACTGATTTTAGGATTTGTAACCGATAACCAGCAAGTTGCGGTTTACGATGCCGGTTTGCTGGCCGACGGAAACATTAAAGATTTACGCTGGCTGTTTAACTAATTAACTATGCCTCCATACAGATATCAATCATTGCGCCTCTCTGCTGGAAAAGTTTTGTTTGCCGCTTTGTTGTTAGGTTCGTTGCTTAAGCCCCAAGCGGTAAACGCCCAGTCGGCCGACCTTAAGCTTTGGTATAACCAGCCGTCGCGTAAATGGACGGATGCATTGCCTATTGGTAACGGGCGTCTGGGTGCCATGATTTATGGTGGTATTGATACCGAACGCATACAATTTAACGAGCAGACTTTGTGGACTGGTCGCCCGCGGGCTTACCAGCGGGAAGGCGCCGTGAAATATCTGCAGCCGATACGCCAGTTGTTATTTGAGGGCAAGCGCAAAGAAGCCGAAGAACTGGCCGAAGCCCATTTTATGGGTTTAAAAAACAACGAAGATACTTACGAAGCCCAAAAAGAAACTTGGTTTAAAAAGATACGCAGCCAGACCGCTGCGAAAGACGTTGCCTATGCCGATAACAACTGGAAAACTGTCGCGTTGCCCACTCAAAAAGGCTGGGAGGTTGTACCGGGTTTCGAGGGCGTAGACGGTGCCGTCTGGTTGCGCACTGTGTTCAATGTACCGGCCGACTGGGCGGGCAAGAATTTGGTGCTAAGCCTGGGCCGCATCCGCGATATGGATTTTACCTACGTTAATGGCGAGCAGGTGGGTAGTACCACTGGTACTGATTATCGTAAATATACCATCCCTGCGCGGCTGCTTCATGCCGGAAGTAATGCTATTGCCATACAGGTTATTAATTACTGGGATAAAGGCGGTTTAACCAGCGAGGGTAAAGAGCTATCGGTGTACCCAGAAGGCGCAACACCGGAAAGCGGCATCAAACTGGCTAAAAGCTGGAAATACTGGATACAGGATTTTAACCCGCCGGCTTTTCCGCGCTACAATGCCGACTACCAGCCTTTTGCCGACGTGTTTTTGCAGTTTGCCAAACAGGGCGCTATAAGCAATTACAAACGCGACTTGGACATCAGCAATGCTACAGCCCACGTAAGCTATACCAGCAACGGTGTCAACTTTGTGCGCGAATATTTTTCGAGCAATCCCGACCAGGTTATTGCCATGCACCTCACGGCAGATAAACCCGGTAACATTACATTCAAGGCTTTGCTAAGCACACTGCACAACAAATATAACATCCGAAAGGTCGATAACCAAACCCTGGCCTTGTCGTTACAAGTGAGCAATGGAGTGCTCACAGGGGTAAGCTATCTTAAAGTGCAAGCTGAAGGCGGTAAGGTAAATGTCTCTACCGATGGCATCTCGGTTACTGGTGCCAACGAGGCTACGCTTTATCTGACAGCAGCTACCAGCTTTAAAAATTATCACGACGTCTCCGGTAATCCTGATGCGCTTTGCAAAACGGCTATTCAAAACTTAGGCAACAAAACTTATCAGGGAATCAGAGCAGTTCATGTGGCCGATTACCAAAAGCTATTTAATACTTTTTCCGTAAACTTTGGAGCCGGCAAAAACGCCGCGCTGCCTACCGACCAACGTATACTGAAATATAACAGCACGGATGATGCAGCCTTGGTGGCGTTGTTTATGCAATACGGGCGATATCTGCTAATCTCATCTTCACGGCCTGGTACTAGTCCGGCTAACTTACAGGGTATTTGGAATGATTTGCTGACGCCGCCCTGGGGTAGTAAATTTACCACCAACGTTAACCTCGAAATGAATTACTGGCCATCTGAGGTGCTTAATCTTTCGGCTTGCAGCGAACCGCTGTACAATATGATAGACGACCTGGTGAAGAACGGTGAGCTTACCGCTAAAGCCCACTATGGCGCTCCGGGTTGGGTGCTGCATCATAATACTGACTTATGGCGGGGCACGGCACCAGTCAATGCATCTAACCATGGTATTTGGGTAACTGGCGCCGCCTGGCTTTCTCAACAATTATGGGAGCATTACGAGTTTTCGCAGGAT
Source organism: Mucilaginibacter sp. CSA2-8R (assembly GCF_038806765.1). NCBI lineage: Bacteria > Pseudomonadati > Bacteroidota > Sphingobacteriia > Sphingobacteriales > Sphingobacteriaceae > Mucilaginibacter > Mucilaginibacter sp. CSA2-8R. The sequence continues at coordinate 2,276,828 of NZ_CP152389.1, forward strand.
AAGACTTTTTTGAAAAGCAGGGCATACCCAATAATGAAAGGTGCAGCCGAGTTTTTCAACAGTTTTTTAATTAAAGACCCTAAAACAGGTTACCTAATTAGCACGCCGTCCAACTCGCCAGAGCACGGCGGACTCGTAGCTGGTCCAACCATGGATCACCAGATTATTCGCGAGCTATTTAAAAATTGCATTGCTGCTTCAAAAATACTGGGCGAAGATGCCGCCTTCCGGCAAGTGCTTCAAACTAAATATGCGCAGATTGCGCCCAATAAGATTGGCCGTGCCGGCCAATTACAGGAATGGATGCAGGATGTAGATGACACCACCGATACCCACAGGCATGTATCGCATATGTGGGGCATTTATCCGGGTACTGACATTACACCCAAGGATACGGCATTGATGCAGGCTGCCAAAAAATCGATGTATTACCGTGGCGATGACGGTACCGGTTGGAGCATTGCCTGGAAAATTAATATTTGGGCGCGCATGCTGGATGGCAATCATGCTTACCTAATGCTAACCAAACTTTTGTCGCCGGCAGATGCGGTACCTAACCACGAAAAAGGTGGCGTATATCATAACCTTTTCGATGCACATCCGCCGTTTCAGATTGATGGTAATTTTGGCGGAGCGGCCGGCGTTGCCGAAATGCTGATACAAAGTCAGGGCAAAGACATTGATTTATTACCAGCGTTGCCATCGGCATTACCCAACGGCGACGTTAGAGGTATCTGTGCCCGTGGCGGTTTCACTTTGGACATTAAATGGCAAAACGGACAATTGCAGCAAGTAAAAGTGACCTCAACCGCAGGTGACCAATGTGTTTTGAAATATAAAGACAAGGTTGTGAATTTCCCGACGCAAAAAGGCAAAGCGTATACTTTTAATGCTCAACTAAGGCAGCTATAACAAATCAGCATGAACGTTACTTACCGGTTTAAACCTGTTTCAGGCTTTTTTATTTTGACGCTTTTGCAGACTATGCTGATGCTTTCAGCAACTATCGGCTTTGCACAAATCCGTCAGGATGTTTTACTCAATAACGGTTGGCACTCCATAGCGCATGACCAGCCAAATCAGTACACCGGTTTTGAGCAGCCTGCCTACAACGATAACAGCTGGAAGAATGTTACTGTCCCGCATAATTGGGATATTTACGAAGGGTACCGCCGTTTGAAACATGGCAACCGCCATGGGTATGCCTGGTACCGCAAAATGTTTACTGCCAAACCATTGCCAGCCGGGCAGCGCTATTTTTTATGGTTCGAAGGGGTGAGCTCATATGCTACGGTTTGGTTAAACGGTAAAAAAGTAGGCTATCATGCCGGTGGTCGCACTTCTTTTACTTTGGATGTTACTGATGCCGTTCGTACTAACAAAGCAAATGTGCTGGCCGTTCGGGCCGACCATCCGGCCAACATTCAGGATTTACCCTGGGTTTGCGGAGGTTGTTCTGACGAGGTGGGTTTCTCGGAAGGTTCGCAGCCGATGGGGATTTTCAGGCCCGTCCATTTAATGGCTGTCAGCCAAGTAAGGGTAGAGCCATTCGGTGTTCATCTATGGAATGACACGACGGTCTCTGAGAAATCAGCTAACATTAACCTGGAAACAGAAATTAAAAATTACAGCAGTAAGGCCGCGAATATCGTTGTAGAAAGTAAACTGTTGGATGCGCAGGGTAAAACAATAGTCAGTGCTACCGCCAGCAGACAGCTCGGCCAAGCAACAACGGCGACCATACCTCAAAAATTTAATTTACTTGGTTCGGTACATTTATGGTCATTACAAAACCCTTATCTGTACCGCTTGCAAACGCGTATTTTTCAAAACGGTAAAGCTATTGATGAAATAAATACGCCGTACGGCATTCGTTGGATAAAATGGCCGCTTACTTCCAAAAACGGTGATGGTCGTTTTTATTTGAACGGTAAGCCGGTTTTCATCAATGGCATCGGCGAATATGAACACTTAATGGGCCGCAGTCATGCCTTTACCAGTCAGGAAATTAAGGCACGGGTAATGCAGGTACGTGCTGCTGGCTTTAATGCTTTCCGGGATGCTCACCAGCCTCATAATTTAGAATATCAGCAATACTGGGATAAGTTGGGGTTATTGTGGTGGCCTCAGTTTTCGGCACATATCTGGTATAACACACCGCAGTTCAGAGAAAATTATAAAAAGCTTATTGTCGAATGGATTAAGGAACGGCGCAACAGTCCGTCGGTAACGATGTGGGGTTTAGAAAACGAAAGTAAACTGCCGGAAGATTTTGCCCGCGAATGCACGGAGTTAATCAGAAAGCTCGACCCAACGGCTTCTATCCAGCGGCCGGTAACTACCTGTAATGGTGGTAAAGGTACCGACTGGGACGTACCACAAAACTGGACCGGCACGTATGGTGGCAACCCTTTGACCTACGCCGATGATTTAAAAAAACAAATACTGGTAGGCGAATATGGTGCCTGGCGTAGCCTCGAGCTGCATACGGAAGGCCCCTTTGTAGCCAACGGCCCCGTGAGCGAAGACCGCATGACGCAACTGATGGAAACCAAAGTGCGGTTAGCCGAAGCTGCTAAAAACAAAGTGGCCGGACAATATCACTGGTTGCTGTACTCGCACGAAAACCCGGGCCGTATACAAGGCGGCGAGGGTTACCGCGAGTTAGACCGCGTAGGCCCCATCAACTACAAAGGTTTATTTACACCCTGGGGGCAACCGCTGGATGTGTTTTATATGTTTAGGGCCAACTATGCCGACAAGCACCGGGAGCCGATGGCATACATCGTATCGCATACTTGGCCAAACCGCTGGGTATCGCCGGGGGTAAAGGATAGCATTACCGTTTATTCCAATTGCGATGAGGTGGAGTTATTCAACGATGTAAAGTCGGCTTCATTAGGTCGCCAGAAAAGTAGAGGGATAGGCACGCATTTTCAGTGGGATAAGGTCGATATTAAATATAACGTACTGTATGCCGTAGGTTATGTAAATGGTAAGCCGGTGGCGCAGGATTATATTGTTTTAAATAACCTGCCTCAATCGCCAAATTATCAGCAATTATTTAGCAACCAGCGCGACCTGTTCAAACCGGCTACCGGTCAAAAATACCTTTATCGGGTTAATTGCGGCGGACCGGAATACACCGATTCGCATGGCAACGTATGGCGGGCAGATGTGCATCGAACTAAATCCAATAGCTGGGGTTCAACATCATGGACCGACGATTACAAGGGCATTCCGGCGTTTTTCGCGAGTCAGCAACGTACGTTTGATGCAGTGTGTAATACCTCCGATGGCAAGCTGTTGCAAACCTACCGATACGGGATAGAAAAGCTGCAGTACCATTTCCCGGTTGCTGATGGTACTTACCAAATTGAGCTGTATTTTAATGAGCCATGGTATGGCACCGGGGGCGGCATGGATTGCAGCGGCTGGCGGCAATTTGACGTAGCGATTAATGGCAAAACTTTCATTTCGAGACTTGACATTTGGAAAGAAGCGGGTTACAACATCGGGCTTAAAAAAGTAATTACCGCAACTGTAAAGGGCGGTAGTTTAAATATTTCCTTCCCGGAGGTTTATTCGGGCCAGGCCATCGTTTCGGCTATTGCCATTAGTTCATCTAAAGGCAATTCAATCGTAGCGCCATCATCGTCAGGTATTATCAATAATATCACCGCTTCTAAGACAGTCAAAGCTAAGACTTGGTTGGATATTGGCGATCAGGCTTACGCTGATGATAGTAAAACCACTTTTAATAAGTTGCCATCATCTTTATACGGAGCGGAATGGATTCAAACAGCTAATGATCCCAAAAGCACAGGTGCAAGTCAGTTTAACATGGCACAAGATGGTGACGTGTATATTGCCATGGATGCGTCCGCCGCGGAAAGACCCAACTGGCTAAAAGATTTTGAAGTGACCGGTTTGAGCTTACAGCTAAGTGCACAAGCCGGGCACGATATGCCGCTTTACCGTAAGCGTTATAGGCAAGGGGAGCAGGTAAGTTTGAAAGAAAACAAAGGTTCCCTGATGTATCTTGCAATCGTATTACCAGCTAACACGCTTGAACCTGCCACCGATTTAAGAAAGACGGTTACTTACAAGGCCGATGATGCTTTGGCACAAGGTGGCGCTAAAACAGATACCCTAAGCGGGCGTAAAGTTATCCATTTCGGTAGCAGTCAGAGTACGGCCGTATTTAGCATTAGCCCAGGCGTGGCCGACTTATATGCCTTGCGCATTAAGTATTACAATTTTACCAGCCAACCTTTTACCGCAAATATGCAACTGCTGGCGGCCGACGGTACGGTGATGAAAACCGAGCAACTGTCGTTCAAACCCGTGCAAAAGGGTAAGTCGGGTACGGTAGCGACAACCACCGGTACCAGTGTTAATGCCGGTAATTACCGTGTTGTAATTACAGCGCCTGCTGCCGAGGGCTTAAGTATAGCCAGTATTGAAATGCAGTAACCAAGACTTTTGTAAACCCATGATGAAGAAGTTTTACCTGTTTCTTATTTTATTGCCCTTACACAGCTTAGCGCAAAGTTTGCAGGTGGGCGCTTTAAAGTGTGAGTATAAACTTAATCCGCAAGGTATAGAAACGCAGTCACCCAAACTGAGCTGGCAGCTGCAGAGCAACAGATTAAACATCAAGCAAACAGCTTATCATATATTGGTAGCCGATAACCTAACTGTGTTACAAAAAAACTCAGGTAACGTTTGGGATTCTAAAAAGGTAAACTCATTCGCATCTATTCAAATTCCTTACCGGGGTAAGCCCTTGCAAAGTGCAAAAACTTATTATTGGAAGGTGATGGTTTGGGACAACCAGCACCATGTAACCGGTTGGAGCCAGCCGCAAACGTGGCAAATGGGTCTTTCAACTGCTCAGGATTGGAAAGGTGCCCAATGGATTGCTTACGAAAAGCTGCCGGACTCTTCGCGAATTGTGCCGCTATTGCACGGACGAGGACCTAAAAAGTTAGGTACCTTAAACGATGTATTGCCACTGATGCGTAAAACCTTTGCCGTCAAAAAGCCGGTTAAAAAGTCAACATTATACATCTGTGGTCTTGGCCATTTTGAATTGAGCATCAATGGCAAAAAAATTAGCGACCACTTTTTAGACCCTGGATGGACAGCTTATGATAAGCAGGCCTTGTATGTTCCTTTTAACGTTACGCAAAATATTCAGCAGGGTAATAACGCTATCGGCGTTATGCTGGGTAACGGCTTTTACTTCATCCCGCGCGACAAGCGTTATCGCAAACTTACCGGTGCTTATGGTTTCCCTAAAATGATATGCCGGTTGGTTACCGAATACGCAGACGGAACGGTTGAAAACGTAGTAAGCGACGAAAGCTGGAAAACATCGCCATCGCCCACCACTTTCACAAGTATTTACGGAGGCGAAGATTACAACGCCAACCTGGAACAAAATGGATGGAACACGACAGGCTTTGATGATAAAGCCTGGAAGAAGGTAGTAACAGTAGACGGTTCGCCGATTTTGAATGCACAACTGGCCGAGCCGCTAAAAATATTCGACCAGTTTGCGACGCAAAAGGTAAGCGATTTGGGCAATAACAAATGGATGTTTGATTTAGGTCAAAATGCCTCGGGCATCCCACAAATTACCTTTAAAGGTAAAAAAGGCGATACGGTTAAAATTATGCCTTCTGAATTGGTAAAAGCTGCTGACGGTTCGGTTAATCAGGGTGGTTCAGGTGGGCCTCATTATTATAGCTACGTATTAAAAGGCGACGGCGAAGAAACGTGGCAGCCACGTTTTACTTATTACGGATTCCGGTATTTACAGGTAGAGGGCGCTGTACCGCTGGGTAAAGATAATAAACAAAGTCTGCCGGTTTTGATAGCTGTTAAAAGGTTGCATACGCGTAACGCAGCCGGAGCAACAGGCAGTTTTTCGTGTGATAACGAGCTTTTCAATAAAACGTACAGCTTAATTGATTGGGCCATTAAAAGCAATATGGCCAGCGTGTTTACTGACTGCCCTCATCGCGAAAAACTGGGCTGGTTGGAAGAGGCACACTTGGTGGGTGGTTCCATGCAGTACATCTACGATATTGCCAATCTAAGCCGTAAGTGCATTAACGATATGCAGGTAGCGCAAACACCGGAAGGTTTGATTCCCGAAATTGCACCAGAGTTTACCCAATTTACAGAGCCATTCCGCGACTCACCCGAGTGGGGGAGTAATGCGGTTATTTTGCCCTGGTATGTATATCAATGGTATGGTGATAAGCAGGTTTTGGCAGATAATTACGCAACGATGCAACGCTACTTAAGCTACCTTGCAGTCAAAGCGGACAAGGGTATTCTTACACAAGGCTTGGGCGATTGGTATGATATCGGCCCGAAAGCGCCGGGCCTTTCTCAAAATACACCCAAAGGCATCACGGCTACGGCTGTTTATTATTATGATTTGCAGATTGCCGAAAAGGTTGCCCGGTTGTTAGGCAAACCCACCGACGCGGCCCGATATCAAAAATTGGCGTCAGAGGTAAAGCAATCATTCAATAACAGCTTTTTCAATCCGCAAACCAAACAGTACGGCACTGGCAGCCAAACGGCTAATGCAATGGCCGTTTTTTGTGGTTTGGTTGAGCCGCAATTTAAAGCTGCAGTTGTGGAAAATATTGTGCAGGATTTACGTAACCGCAACAACAGCTTAACCGCCGGTGATATTGGTTATCGCTATCTGCTGCGCGTGCTGGACGACGAAGGCCGTTCGGACGTAATTTATGCGATGAACAACCGTTCGGACGTACCCGGTTACGGCTACCAGTTGGCTAAAGGCGCCACGGCCCTCACCGAGTCGTGGCAGGCGCTGCCCGGCGTATCAAATAACCACCTGATGCTGGGACATTTAGTGGAGTGGTTTTATACTGGTTTGGCCGGCATCCGTCAAATGCCCAATAGCGTAGCTTTCCGCCATATCGAAATTCGTCCCGAACCGGTGGGCGATATCAATCTTGCCGAAGCCAAAACTGAAACACCTTACGGCACCATCCGCAGTAAGTGGCAGCGCGAAGGGGCAAGGTTTACGTTGGATGTTGAAATACCAGCCAATACCGATGCGGTGGTTTATTTACCCGCAAGCAAAGCAGCAAAATTGTCTGTCAATGGCAAAGCGGTACTTGCTGCAATTAACAACGGTAAAGCGATGCTTAAGGTAGGATCAGGCAAATACCACTTCACGGTAAACTAAATGAATACCTTCAAAATCGATTCCAAAAAATTAGAACTCAACAACGATATTCAGATATAAGCATGAAATATTTCAGGGCAATAAAAAGCCAGTTGCTGGCCGCAGCTTTCATTATTACTGCTACCACTGCATGGGCACAAAACGCTAAAAAAGAGGTTGCGGATGACGTGATGCAGAAAGTTTATGAGGAAGTTAAAACTCCTTACAAATACGGCATGGTGTTAACGCCCGAAGACAACAGCAAGAAAATGGATTGCCCTACGGTGTTCCGTAAAAATAATCAATGGTACATGACCTACCTCATTTTTAATGGCCAGGGTTACGAAACCTGGCTGGCCAACAGTAAAGATTTACTGAACTGGAAACAGTTAGGCCGCATCATGTCTTTTAGCGATTCTACCAATTGGGACAGCAGCCAAAAAGCTGGCTACCCGGCCCTTCAGGATACCAAATGGGGAGGCAGTTACGAGTTGCAAAAGTATCAGAACAAATACTGGATGTCGTACTTTGGCGGGCACGACCGCGGGTATGAAAAAGGTTTGCTTTCCATCAGCATGGCCTTTACCGACAAAGACCCTTCGGTTGCTCACGAATGGCAGCGTTTGGGCAAGCCTGTTTTAATGGCTACCGACCCTAACGTGCAGTGGTGGGATAATCATACCCTGTACAAAGAAACCGTTATTTGGGATAAAGCCAAAAGCCTGGGGCACCCTTTCATCATGTACTATAATGCGAACGGCGACAGCCTGAATAAAAAGCGTGGTGCCGAGCGTATCGGTATGGCTTTTTCTGATGATATGGTAAACTGGAAACGTGCCGAAAAAAATCCCATACTCAACCACAACATTGGCATTACCGGCGACCCTTACCTGCAAAAAATGGGTGATGTATGGGTGATGTTCTACTTTGGTGCTTTCTGGAAAGATAAGGGCGGCGCCTTTAACCGCTTTGCCTGCTCATACGATTTGGCCAACTGGACCGAATGGAAAGGGGAGGACCTGATTCAGTCGTCAGAACCGTATGATAATATGTTTGCCCATAAATCGTGCGTTATTAAATACAAGGGCGTTGTCTATCATTTTTATTGCGCCGTAAACAAAGCCGACCAGCGCGGCATTGCGGTGGCTACTTCAAAAGATATGGGCAAAAGCAAAGTGAGCTTTGTAGCGCCGCCACCACCCAAAGCAAAAAAGAACTAAGTTTGCGGCGCTAAAATGCCGGTTTGCTTATGTGGCAGAGGGTATGGGTTTAAGTTAATTGTTATGCGTTTTAAAGGATATATTATACTTGTTGTTTTTTGTTTATTAGCCGGGGCTGTAAGTGCGCAAAGCATAGGGCGTAAAGTAGAAAGCTTTAACGGCGGCTGGAAGTTTTATTTAGGAGACGAAGCAGCTGCAAAAGAGGAAGTTTACAATGATAACCAGTGGCGACCCTTAAGCTTACCGCACGACTGGAGTATTGAAGGCGCTTTCAGCGAAAAAAATAACACCGGCCAAAACGAGGGTGGTTTGCCTGCCGGTATTGGCTGGTACCGTAAAACCTTCATCGTTCCGGCATCATCGCAAAGCAAAAACGTTTTTATTGATTTTGACGGTGTTTACTGCAATAGCGAGGTGTGGATAAACGGGCATTATTTAGGTAAGCGGCCTAACGGTTATATATCTTTTCAATACGATTTAACGCCTTATCTGCACTTTGGTAGCCAGGCCAATACTATTGCGGTTAAGGTCGACAACTCGGCTCAGCCTAATTCGCGCTGGTATACTGGTTCGGGTATTTACCGTAATGTTTGGTTAACAACAACGGCAAAGTCATACATTCCGCAGTGGGGTACCTTTGTTACCACTCAAGTCAACAACTCTAACGCTATCATACGTATGCAAACGCAGGTAGCGGTACACCAGCCAAACCTGCGGCTCAGGGCCGCGGTTTACGGCCCCAATAAGCAACTTATCAATTCTTTTTCAACAACTATTGAAGGTGCCGACACCTTGCAAAATATAGCGCAAAACATTATCGTCGGTCAGCCGAGGCTGTGGTCTGTAGATCAGCCCAATTTGTATAAAGTGGTATTACAGGTAATGTCGGGTAACACCGTGTTAGATAAATATCAAACCTACATTGGCATCCGCAGCTTTAATTTTGATGCCGCTAAAGGCTTCTCACTTAATGGTGAGGCCATGAAAATAAAAGGCGTTTGTATGCACCACGATTTTGGGGCTTTGGGTGCTGCAGTAAATGTACGTGCCATGGAGCGCCAATTGGAGATATTGCGTGATATGGGCTGCAATGCCATCCGTACATCGCATAACCCGCCCGCACCGGAGTTTTTAGACTTATGCGACCGCATGGGGTTTTTAGTGCTGGATGAAGCCTTTGATATGTGGCGCAAGAAAAAGAATAAGCAAGATTATTATCAATACTTCCTGGAGTGGCATAAACGCGATCTGGAGGATCAGGTAAAGCGCGACCGAAACCACCCATCAGTGATTATGTGGAGCATTGGTAACGAGATACGTGAGCAGTTTGACAGTACCGGCATAACCATTACCCACGAGTTGGTAAACATTGTAAAAAGCCTGGACAAAACCCGCCCGGTTACCTCGGCCCTGAGCGAGTCCGACCCCAAAAAGAATTTTATTTATCAGTCGGGCGCTCTGGATTTGGTAGGGCTTAATTATCATCATGAAAGTTACGCTGACTTTCCGAAAAATTATCCCAACCAAAAGTTTGTAGCTACCGAAACTATGTCGGCTTACGCTACCCGGGGATTTTACGATACGCCGACCGACAGTACCCGACACTGGCCAACCAGCTCAAAAGCTAAATTTACCCAGGGCAACAGCGAATTTGCTATCACGGCTTATGATAATGTTGCCGCTTACTGGGGCTCCACTCACGAAGAAACCTGGAAAGTCATCAAAAAGTATGATTATTTGTCGGGCTTGTTTGTATGGACTGGGTTCGATTATTTAGGAGAGCCTTCCCCGTACCCATGGCCGGCGCGCAGCTCGTATTTCGGCATTGTGGATTTGGCTGGCTTTCCTAAAGACAGTTACTACATGTATCAGAGCGAGTGGACCAGCAAGCCGGTACTGCATCTGTTGCCGCACTGGAACTGGCAGCCGGGTAAAACCATAGATGTTTGGGCATACTACAACAATGCCGACGAGGTTGAACTTTACCTGAACGGCCGCTCATTAGGCATCCAAAAAAAGCAGGGCGATGATTTGCATGTAGTTTGGAAAGTGCCCTTTGAGGCAGGTACGTTAAAAGCTGTTTCGCGGTTGAACGGCAAAATTGTATTAACCAAAGAAGTATCAACCGCAGCAGAGCCCGACCGTATTGAGTTAATTGCCGACCGCAAGCTTTTAAAAAGAGACGGATCTGATTTGTCTTTTATAACCGTTCGCGTGCTCGACAAAAGCGGTAATGTTGTACCCAATGCCGATAACCTGATCAATTTTAACATCAAAGGCAAAGGCACTTTAGCCGGTGTTGATAACGGTTCGCAAAGCAGTATGGAGTCGTTTAAAGAACCACAACGAAAAGCATTTCATGGTTTGTGCCTGGCTATTGTGCAGGCCGGTAAAACGCCGGGAACAATTACTGTAAATGCAACAGCCGATGGCTTAAAGCCAGCAACAATAATTATCAGGGTTAAATACTAATATTATCCCAATTAGGATAAAATAATATAAGACAAGGAAAAAATATCATAAAAGAATTGCCGGCTAAGCTGATAGATTTGTGAAATGCCTTTGACCGTTGAGTTAAAGGTGCCAATTATAACTCTTACAAAAATCTGTTAAATGAGAAGCTTGCCAACGCTCGACCTTGCCGTTATTGCTGTGTATTTACTGGCAATGCTGCTGGTTGGTTTCTATTTTTCGCGCCGCAATAAAAGCACCGAGCAGTTCACCAAGGCTTCCGGCAGTATACCAGGTTGGGCATTGGGCATATCCATTTATGCCACGTTTTTAAGCAGTAACACTTTTTTGGGTGTTCCGGGTAAGTCATTTGGCACTAACTGGAATGCGTTTGTGTTTAGCATTTCTATGCCTTTGGCTGCCTGGGCGGCAGCTAAATATTTCGTTCCGTTTTATCGGCACACCGGCGAGGTATCTGCCTATACGCATTTAGAGCACCGTTTTGGTGCCTGGGCGCGTACCTACGCAGTAATTTGTTTTTTACTTACGCAGTTAGCCCGCATGGGTTCTATCTTTTTCGGTATTGCGCTTAGTTTGCAGGCGCTTACCGGTTACAGCATGAAATTCATCATCCTTGCCATGGGCATTTGTATCATTATCTACACTGTACTGGGTGGTATTGAGGCGGTAATATGGACTGAAGTTGTGCAGGGCATTATCAAAACCTTCGGTGCCTTACTGATTTTATATATTATCATCACCAATATGCCGGGAGGCGTGAGTAAGATAGTAGATATCGGTCATCAGGATAATAAGTTCAGCCTGGGCAGCTATCTGCCCGATCTTAAGCATTCTACATTTTGGGTCGTCTTACTGTACGGTTTCTTTATTAATCTCAATAATTTTGGTATGGACCAAAACTATGTGCAGCGTTACCATACAGCGTCATCATCACAACAAGCCGTTAAATCCATCTGGCTTTGCGTAGTGTTATACGTGCCGGTATCATTGCTGTTTTGTGTAATTGGTTCAAGCCTTTATGCTTACTACCAAGTTCATCCCGAGCTAACCGAGATTTTGCGCCACCAGGTAGCCGTTGAACGCTTATCGCCGGGCGCTTCGGCAACTGAAATCGCTCGTGTTGCAGCGGCATTGAAGCCCGAAGATTACGGCGACAAGGTGATGCCAAATTTTATGGTTACTAAAATTCCGGCAGGCTTGGTAGGTCTCATTGTATCAGCCATTTTATCAGCCGCCATGAGCACCATCAGCTCGGGGATGAATGCATCGGCAACAGTGTTCTCTGAAGATATTTACAAGCGTTATTTTAAACCTGACATTACCGATAAACAAACCATGAACCTGCTGCACATGGCCACCATTGTTGCCGGCGTGGCGGGTATTATTGCCGGCATAGCCATGATTGGTGTTAAAAGCGTGCTTGACATTTGGTGGCAGCTTTCAGGCATATTTGCAGGCGGAATGCTGGGCTTATTCTTGTTAGGCATCATCAGCAAGCAAACGCGCAACCACGAAGCCATCATTGCCATCACCGTGGGTATCCTCGTAATTATCTGGATGACACTTTCGCCGCTATTGCCCGAAAATTATGGCTGGATACGCAATACCTTACATCAAAACATGGTGATTGTTATCGGAACGCTTACCATTTTCTTAACCGGCATAATCGTCACCAGGTTGCGTCAAAAATCCATAGCAGCTTCGGCTATCCCATTAAATAAATAATCATATCTGCTTATATACCACTCATGAATACGCAAACCCAGACTGATAAAAAAGGCTTTATTCCGGTAATGTTAACACCATTTAAAGATAATGGCGCTATTGATTTTGATGCCCTGACATCCCTTACCGAGTTCTACCTGCAAGCCGGTGCCGCTGGCCTTTTTGCCAACTGCCTGTCGAGCGAGATGTTTGAACTGACAGAAGCCGAGCGCATCCAGATTATCGAGCATGTGGTAAAAGTAACCAACGGGGTAGTGCCTGTAGTGGCTACCGGTACCTTTGGCGGCCCTATTGGCTACCAGGCACAATTTGTAAATAGAGTGTATGATTGCGGCGTTCAGGCTGTAATTGCAATCACTGGCTTGCTGGCAGAGAGCAACGACAGTGATGCCGTGTTTAATGACCGTGTTTTTGACTTGATTAATCAAACCGAGCAAGTGCCATTAGGCTTTTACGAGTGCCCGGTGCCTTATAAACGAGTGCTGTCTGCAGAGCAGTTGTATCAGTTTGTAGCAACCGGTCGTGTAATCTATCACAAGGATACTTGCCTGGATATTGAGCAAATCAAAGCTAAACTTAAAGCTACCGAAGGATATTCATTCGGTTTGTACGATGCTTACATGGTTCATGCGGTAGAGTCATTAAAGGTCGGTTCAGCGGGATTGTCATGCATCCAGGGCAATTACTTTCCGGAGTTAGTGGTTTGGCTGTGCGATAATTACAACAACTCCTCGTTAACTGCCGAAGTTAACCAAGTGCAGCAATTTTTTGTAGATAACATGGATGTAATGCACGATGTGTATCCGATTGTTGCTAAATTCTACCTTCAAAAACGCGGATTAAATCTCTCTACATTCACCCGTCGGGCTGTTGGAAATTTTTCTGCTGAGGTAAAAAGCAAAGTAAATAAGTTGTATGATGACTACTCAAATCTGCAACTGCAATTATCTATAGGCAGCTTGGTGTAAGATTTTACACCAGCTTTCATCACCATCAATACTTAAATAACTGACAAATTTTTGTACTGATTTGTCTTGTCAAATTCTTATTTGCAAACCCATTCTATTAAAAATATCTATTCTAGTGCCGATTGCCTTCATGTGAAATTCGTAAAATTCATGCTTTCAGTAAGGTTATTAAGTGTTTTTATGACACTTAGAACTTAGCAGCGTTTTTCAAAGTCATTTAGGTTGTCAATTCTTCTAATGATAACATTGTACAGTAAATTGATAAAAAACTGCAAAAATAATTTATATTCATAATTCATATTTGTGTAGCTAACCAGTTTACCAAGGCAAACCATACATTGTTATTCCATTTTTAGTTGCTTACTATATACGTACCGTTTAAACTTTGTTTTTGGGTATTGTTTTGCTGCTAATTTCGGTCAAAATTTTATCGGTCTGTGTTAAGTAACTGTTGCTGCATTTCGCTTATTTACTATGTCAGAAACAGACTACAGCAATCAAGTATTATTAGTGGCCAGCGGCGATTTAAGATTGTCGGCCAATCAAAACTGCTGGGCAGCACAGCAGGCTATGGAAGAGCAGTTAACGACCGCTTTATCCAAACAAGGGTGGACCGTTAAACGTGCCCATCCTTATGACGAAACCAAACAGCATGGCTTTATTGATTCTCAAAAAATGGGTATCGAGGTGTTCCGAAATCTTAACCCTGAGCAGCCCATCATCGTTGCGGAAAGCGTTTGGCAGTATACTCATCACGTATTGGCTGGTTTAACTACCCATAAAGGGCCAATTTTAACCGTTGCCAACTGGGACGGTACCTGGCCAGGTTTGGTAGGTATGCTAAACTTAAATGGATCGTTAACCAAAGCTGGTGTTAAATACAGCACTTTATGGAGCGAAAACTTCACCGACGAGTTTTTTACACAAAAACTGCAAGAATGGCTGCAAGGTGGCTCGGTAAATCATGACCAGTCGCACGTGCAAAGCTTTGATCAGGTAAGCTTGCCTGCCGACGATGAGAAATTAGGCCGCGAGTTTGGCCGCAAGCTAAAACACGATAAAGCCATTATGGGCGTGTTTGATGAAGGATGTATGGGCATGTTTAACGCCATCATCCCTGATGATTTATTACACGCCACCGGTATATTCAAAGAGCGTTTAAGCCAGTCATCGCTTTATGCAGCCATGCAGCTGGTAACTGATGAAGAAGCACGGAAAGTGTTAGACTGGTTACTGCAGAAAGGGATGAAGTTTGATTGGGGCAGCCAGCCCGAAACCGAACTAACCGAAGCACAAACACTGGAGCAATGCAAAATGTACATTGCGGCAACCCGCATAGCTGATGATTTTGGTTGTGACACCATCGGTATCCAATACCAGCAAGGATTAAAAGATTTAACCCCGGCCAGTGATTTGGTTGAAGGTTTACTAAATAACCAGGACCGGCCGCCGGTTTACGCTGCCAACGGTAAAGAACTTTATGCTGGTGATGCCTTACCGCATTTTAATGAGGTAGACGAATGTGCCGGTATTGATGCTTTGGTAACTTACCATTTGTGGAAACAGTTAGGCATGCCGGGCGAAACCACGCTACACGATATCCGCTGGGGCGAGCATTTTGAAGGCAACGGTATCAATGATTTTGTTTGGGTATTCCTGATTTCGGGTGCCGCGCCTCCGGCTCACTTTATTGGCGGGTACGAGGGTGCCTCGAGCGAGCGCCAGCCCGCCATGTATTTCCGTTTGGGCGGCGGCAGCCTAAAAGGCATCAGCAAACCAGGCCATTTGGTGTGGAGCCGTGTTTACGTGATGAATAACGAATTGCACTGCGACTTAGGCGTAGGGGAGTCTGTGCTGCTACCTAATGAAGAAACACAACGCCGCTGGGATTTAACCACCCCGCAGTGGCCCATTATGAATGCCACTTTAAAGGGCGTAACCCAAAACCAGATGATGGGCCGTCACCAGGCCAATCACATACAGGTGGTGTACGCTACAAACGAAGACTTGGCGCATAAAGCTTGTCGTGTTAAGGCGGCTGCTTTGCAAGAATTAGGCTTGAAAGTGCATTTCTGCGGCGACGTTAAATTATAGTATTAAACCGTTTTAATTATAATTATTGATGAAAAGATTAGTGTATTGCCTTTTTGCAGCGTTGCTGTTTCAATCGGTATCTGTTTGGGCGCAGGATAATGCCTCGGCAGTAGAAAAAGAAATGGCCTATCGCAAAACGGTATATGCCCGTGCGGCCAAAATTGTAAAAGGTCTTAACCTGCCCGATTCCACACAGGCTAATAAAGTAACTGATGTTGTTACCAAACAGTATCAGGACTTAAACGACATCTATGTACTACGCGACAATAAAAAGTCGGTGATTAAAAGCGAAGTAAACGCCGACAAAGAAGCGGCTAATGCCAAAATTAAAGCAGTTGATGAAGAGGTAACTGCCAAAGTTGATAAGCTGCACCCGCAATATTTAAAAAGACTGGCTAAAGCAGGTTTGACCCCGGCTCAAATTGACCAGGTAAAAGACGGCATGACTTATAATGTACTCAACGTTACTTACACCGCTTACCAGGCCATGCTGCCTAATTTAACCGAAGCGCAGAAAACGCAGATTATGGCTTGGTTAGTTGAAGCTCGTGAGCATTCGATGGATGCAGAATCGTCGGAGAAAAAGCATGCCTGGTTTGGTAAATACAAAGGGCGCATCAATAATTACCTGTCACAAGCCGGCATCGACATGAAAAAAGAAGAAGCCGCCTGGATGGCACGCATCAAAGACGAAAAAAACGCAAAACAACAAAACTAATAATATAAGTGCCGGCATTTGAAGGCTGCCAGCATTTTGAAACCAACTACCCACCTAAAACCGAAAAGTATGAAACTGTAACAAACTCTATCCAATTAAAGAAGCTCTCATCCAATTATTGAACAACACAAACTAAAAAATGAAGAAAATTTTACTGAGTTTTTTGCTGCTCGTTTTAACCGGTGCCGTGTTTGCGCAAACGCGAACCATTACCGGTACCATAACCAGTAGCGATAAAAATGAACCGCTTGTAGGCGTAACCATTCAGGTTAAAGGTAGCAATGTCGCTACACAAACCGACGTAAATGGTAAGTACTCAATAAGGGTTACCAATGCCCAAAATGTAGTTCTGAGCGTAAGGTATGTAGGTTATACCTATCAAGAACGTACTTTGCGTATCGGCGAAAATAATTTTGATGCTAAACTTGAGCCTGCTAAGGCTACTGCTTTAGATGAAGTAGTATTTACCGGTTACGGAGGTTCGCAAAGAAAAGCAACTGCAACTGGTGCCGTGTCAGTTATCGATTTAAAGAAAGTAGAAGATGTGCCTGCTTTAAATGCCAGCGCATTGCTGAGAGGTACGGCTCCAGGTGTAAGCGTATCTGGCGGAGTGCAACGGCCTGGTCAGCCCGCCACAATCACTATCCGTAACCCAACGGCTTTTGCTAAAGACGGCGGTCAGGGTACTAACCCACTGTTCGTTATCGACGACGTCATTCGTACTCAAGCTGACTTTGATTTACTGGATCCGGTGCAAATTGAGAGTATCAATATTTTAAAAGATGCAGAAGCAGCTATTTATGGTGTTTCTGGTGCTAACGGCGTTGTGTTAATACGTACTAAAAGAGGCCGTATCGGTGCTCCAAGAGTAAGCTTCAGTAGCTCCTTAGGTATCTCAAATGCCACTATGCTGCCAAAAATGATGAACTCTACTCAACTGGCTACTTTCAACAATGATTACAATCAGGGTAGGGCAGCAATTACCTCAGTTACCGGTAGTGGTTCTTATATCGCTGATCCGGCAACTTTTCAGCCCAACTATTATAATGCGGACGGCTTTTTGGTAAGACCAGGTGTAAACCTTGTTAACGGTGTTTATGTTGGCACTGGCACCAGTACAGTTGATAATACCCGAAACTCGGCCTGGTATACACCTGATGAGTTTGCTTATTTTGCTAACAACAGCCACAATTGGTTAGATGAAGCTTTCCAATCTTCGCAAGTTTGGCGTGAGGCAGTAAGCATAAGCGGTGGTACTGATAAACTAACCTATTTTGTTGGTGCTGATTATTTAAATCAAAATTCAAACTTTAAAGGAGTTAACTCCAACAAATACGGCGTACGTGCAAGTATCGAGGCAAAACCGGCAAAAGGTTTGACTACTTTCTTGTCGTTAAGTACCGACGTAGGTTACTCAAAAAGTTACTGGTATAAACTAAACAGTACTACCGAGTCTTTGGATAACGACGTTGCTACATTACAAAACGTTCAGCCGTGGCAAGAGTATTTTATCAATGGATTGCCTGTGTTGTTAGGTTCTTCATCTACCGGTGGCATTGATAACATCAACTTTTTCCAGGTACAAAACTCAAACAACTTTACAAGTTCACAAAATTACGTTACAAACATTTTAGGCCGGTTAAATTACGAGATTCCTGGTGTTAAAGGTTTATCAGCAACGGTTACATTTAACAAAAACCTTAACAACTCGCTTGGTAAACAATTCGGAACTTCTTTTATGTACGGTAAGTTTAGTGGATTAGGCACCAACTTACACATCCCGGGTGGTACTTTGCTAAGTACGCCGACTATTTTGAATGGAGACCGGGTGCGTTTAAATCCGATCTTCGCCAACAATTACCAACTGGATGCTGGTTTAAATTACAGCCGTACTTTCGGTAAACACAACATTTCAGCTATTGCTTTATTTGAGCAGCGTGAAGCAAACTCAGAAGGTGTTGCAGCCTTGGCCAGTGGGGTGGTTGCAGGGGCATTGCCGTACCAAACTTTTACAACAGGTGCTCAAACCTCAGACCAAGTTAGCCAGGTTAGTACAACCGGCTTCCAATCAATAATTAGCCGGTTAAACTATTCGTATGCCGACAAGTATTTATTACAGTTAGTTTATCGTGCTGACGGTAGCTCGCGATTTGCTCCGGGCAGAAACTGGGGTGGATTTCCGGCGGCATCGCTGGGATGGGTAATCTCTCAAGAAAACTTCTTTAAAAATAATTTCTCTTGGGTTGACCTGTTTAAGTTACGTGCGTCAGCAGGCATCGTGGGGACAGACAATACCAGGCCATATCAATATCAAGCCAACTATACCGTAGGTACTCAAAACAACGGTGGCCCTGTATTTAACGAAGGCGTAAAAGGTGTTGCCATACGTCCAAACCTGGCCATTCCAAACGCAGACGTTACATGGGATAAGTTTACAAAACTGAACTATGGTGTTGATATGTCATTCCTGAGAAACAGATTATCGCTTTCGGCAGAATACTTTTGGACTCACGGACGTGATTTGTTAACAAATATATCTTCATCTGCACCTGCAACCATAGGCGCAAGTGTACCTACCGAAAACTATAGCATCGTAAACACTTTTGGTTATGAGCTTCAGCTTTCATGGCGTGATAATGTTGGCAAATTTACTTATAGCTTTAGTCCATTCTTTGCCTGGAACGACAACAAATATATAAAGTATGATATCGCGTCGAACCTGCGTGGCACTATCCAGGATTTGACCGGAAAGTCAAGTGATCCGGGTATATTAGGTTACAAGTCGTTAGGCATTATCAGAACGCAGGATGAAGCGAATGCCATTATCGCATCGCGGGCTGCAGCTGCAGGCGGTGCGGCTAATGTGAAGATATTTGGCGACCGCATTATGCCTGGTATGGTTAATTACGCAGATGTTAACGGCGATGGTGTCATTACCAATGATAATTCTGATTTGCAGTACATCAAAAAAAGACAGGGTAACCACAACAGCTTGGGCTTGAACTTTAGCGCAGGATATGGTCCGGTAAGTCTAAACGTAATTATGGGCGCTTCTTGGGGTGGCTGGACTTCTATTGATGGCAGAAAACCTTTTAATCAGTCAAGCAGCGGTGCCTCTATTTATGATAACCGTCCGGTTTACTGGGTTGACCACTGGACACCAACTAACACTGACGCCAGGTTCCCGGCTCCGGGTTATTTGAATAACTATGACGCAAATAGTGATTTGTGGTTGGTTCGTGCTACTACGTTTAACGTAACTAACGCCACCTTAAATTTTGCTGTTCCTAATAAATGGGCCAATAAAATAGGCTTAGCCAATGCACGTTTGTACGTTACAGCGACAAACCCTATCCAGTTTATCAATCCATTCCCTAATCAGTATCGTGATATTGCAACATCATTGTACAGTTATCCAACTTTAAGAACAGTATCATTAGGTTTAAACGTGGGATTATAAAAAGTTGAGTAAAATGAAAAAGACATCTCTATATATATTAGCAGCTGCAAGCGCTGCCATTTCGATGAGTAGCTGTAAAAAAGTTCTGGAAAAACAAGACTTAGGTAACTTCACTGTCGACCAGGTTTATAATGATTCTACCACGGCAAAACTAAGCGTTGATTTTCTTTACACCCAAAATCAACCTGGTTGGTTTGGTAACTCTAATCTCTCCGGTGCGTTAAGTGGCCAAGTAAATCCGTTAACTGAAGAGCAATATTCTGATAATGTTTTTACCAGAGGCTCGGTAACTATAGCTACCGTAGCAGATATCGGTACTTCGAATGCCACGTCTACTAATTATGGCAGAATCAGGTACATTAACATGTTTTTGCGCGATATCAATAAAGGAACGTTACCTGTAGCTGTAAAGAGAAGATTTGCTGCACAGGCTTACTTTTGGCGCGCCTATCGTTATTTTGATTTGGCACGCATCTATGGTGGAGTGCCACTGGTTACCACACCGCTTGACGCAGTGGGTGATGATGCCAGGCTTGCAGCGCAGCTGCCTCGTAGTAACGCAGCAGCAACGTTTGCCCTAATCAAAAGCGACTTAGATTCATGTGTTAAATACCTGCCCGGAAAATGGCCCAATGCTAATGATTACGGTCGTATAACCTCAGGAGCTGCGGCAGCTTTTTTAGGCAGGGTGTTAGTTGAGTACGCCAGTCCTCTGTTTAACCCTAATAATGATGTTACACGCTGGCAGGCAGCTTACGATGCTAACGTAAAAGCGGTAGCATTATTAAAAGCTAACGGTTTTGGTTTGTATAATAAGTTTGATTATACCATGTGGACCAACGAGCGTAACAGCGAACAAGTGTTGATTACTCAATACAATACCGACCAAACTGATAACGGCAAAAATCCTAACACTTATACTAACAACACTATCCCGCGTTCGTTAAGTACAGGCAGCGGCTCAAACCAGCCTACCTGGGATATGGCGAAAGCTTTCCCGATGAAAGATGGTAAAGATACTTTAACATCCAAATACAAATACTCACAACAAACCTTTTACAAAGACCGCGACCCACGTTTTGATGCTACCATTGCATACAATGGTGCTAACTGGCCGCTTTTGGGTAATAATAATTATCGTGTTTGGACTTATTTTTATCCTAACAACAAGAGCAACGTTAACCAGTTACAAACTACAGAAAGTGTAGCGGCAAGCTCAACAGGATTGTACCTTCGTAAAGCGATTGATCCTACAATTTCTGGCTCTTTACTGCAGTTTAGTGGTACTGATTGGATTGAGATTCGTTATGCAGAAGTATTACTTAACCTGGCTGAGTCAGCGGCTGAGTTAAATAAGTTGGGAACAACTGACGAAACTTATGCCGGGTTGGTTGCGCTAAGACAACGTGCAGGTATTGAAGCAGGTACTAACGCTTTATATGGGTTAACTGCCGGTATGAGCAAACAACAAATGATCAATGCCATCATGAAAGAAAGGCAAATTGAACTGGCTTTTGAAGGCAAACGTTTTTGGGATTTACGCAGAAGAAAATTGCTGATATCTACGTTAAACGGTTTAAGAAGAATGGCGGTTGTTG
Organism: Mucilaginibacter sp. CSA2-8R; assembly: GCF_038806765.1. Classification (NCBI taxonomy): domain Bacteria; kingdom Pseudomonadati; phylum Bacteroidota; class Sphingobacteriia; order Sphingobacteriales; family Sphingobacteriaceae; genus Mucilaginibacter; species Mucilaginibacter sp. CSA2-8R. The sequence goes on from NZ_CP152389.1 coordinate 2,298,302, forward strand.
TTGTGCTAAACAATAATAATTCATTTACAGATTACATTCTAAACTCAAGAGATGTATCTGCTAATACTTCACTTGACGCATTGTATACAGGTAGCTTTAAGGTGACCACCAAGTTCTTAGATAATTCGCCTATTGCTTATCAACCAGAAGCAACCGGCTTTTACGGTATACCAACTGGTGCCCTCACCAATAATGCTAACCTACAGCAAACTGTTGGCTGGGGAGGTAATTTTGACCCGCTGCAATAAAGCTGAACAAGGATAATCTTTAGTTTTAAATTAGTTAGTCTATTAGTTTGGAGGCTGTTTTACGAAAGTAAAGCAGCCTTTTTTATTATTGAAGTATAATGTTTTATCTGTGTTTCTGGTTTATAGCCAGACAGGCATGTAACAACTTCGCTATATACTATCTTATATAGCTTATAGTCAGCATGATGACAATATTTTACAGCACTAAGTTAAGATTGTATAATATTTTTGCGGCAAGCCTATGCATATTTGAAATAGAGAATCAAGGCAAACCTAACAATTCTGATTTTTCTGTAAGCCGTTATAATGAACATTGTAGTGTTATCAAATCTTTGATGAATGCTGTGATGCTAACCGTATTGAGTTTGAACAAATATGAAGAAGAATAAACTTTTTTTGCTGCTGCTATGCTCCGCTACAATGGCGGCTAAGTCGGCCTGGGCACAGTATCCACAAATTCCGGCCGATATCAAGGCGCAAAGTGATGCTATGATGAAAGAGTCTGAACGCAAATCCGACTCGGCTTGGAAAGTAGCTTACACTGCGGTCGATTATGATATGCGTCATGGCAAACCATACATCCCATGGGCCTCGCGCCCTACCGATTTGCCGCAATCAGATATGCTGGCATTTCCGGGTGCCGAGGGTGGCGGTGCACACTCATTTGGTGGTCGCGGTGGCAAAGTTTATGTAGTAACCAGTTTGGCCGATAGCGGTCCGGGTACCTTACGCTGGGCTTGTGAGCAGGGTGGCGCACGTATTATCGTTTTCAACGTAGCCGGCATTATCCGCATCAAAACTCCGCTTACTATTCGTGCTCCATATATCACTATCGAAGGTCAGTCGGCCCCCGGCAATGGTGTTTGTATAGCAGGCGAATCTGTTTGGATTAATACGCACGACGTAGTAATCCGTTATATGCGTTTCCGCCGCGGCGAAACCAACGTGGGCCGTCGCGATGACTCATTGGGTGGCAACCCGGTAGGTAATATTATTATCGACCATTGCTCTACCAGCTGGGGCTTAGACGAAAATATGTCCATCTACCGCCATATGTTCGATCCGGGTGATGGCAGCAAAGACGAAAAGAAAGGTACCGTCAACGTGACCATCTCCAATTGTATTTACTCTGAATCTTTAGATACCTGGAACCATGCATTTGGCAGTACCACCGGCGGCGAAAACTGTATGCTGGTGCGTAACTTATGGGCCGACAATACCGGTCGTAATCCATCAATCGGCTGGAATGGTATTTATAACTTTGTAAACAACGTTATCTTTAACTGGGTACACCGCTCAATGGATGGCGGCGATTACACGGCTAAGTTCAACATCATCAATAACTATTTCCAGCCAGGACCGGCCACCCCTAAAAACGAGGCTGTAGGTCACCGTATTCTTAAACCTGAAACCGGTCGCAGCAAACTTAAAGAGCGTGTATTCGGTATGGCCTATGTTAATGGCAATATTATGCAGGGCTACCCTAAAGTAACGGCTGATAACTGGGATGGTGGCGTACAAGTAGAAGGACCGGGCGGCAAAGAAATGGACGATGCTGGCCAATATAAAGATTACATGAAATGGAACAAGCCGTTCCCGATGCCATCAGTAAAAATAATGCCTGCTCAAACTGCACGTCAGTTTGTATTAACCAATGTAGGTGCTACGTTGCCGGTTCGCGATGAGGTAGATACCCGGATTGTAAAACAGGTAGCTACGGGCAAAATTGATTATAAAGAAGGTGTAAAAGTTCCCGAAAAACAATTCGAGCACCGTCGTATGGCATTAGATTCTTATAAACTGGGTATTATCACTGATATAAACCAGGTAGGTGGTTACCCCGATTATAAAGGCGCGCCGTATAAAGACAGTGATAATGATGGTATACCTGACACCTGGGAGATTGCTCATGGCTTAAATCCTAAAAACGCTGCCGACTCGCCGGCAATAGCTAAAAATGGTGGTGGTTACAGCAACATCGAAGTGTATTTAAATTCATTGGCAGTTAAAGGCGAAAAAACAATCACTGCATCGAAATAAATTCCATGTCAGGCAAGTACAGACATACCGCAAAAGTTTTGGTTGGTTGCATAATGGGATGCATGTTAATGCATCTGCCCGCATGGAGCCAAACCAAACCTAAACAAGTTAAACCACAGCCACCAGTTGCCGCCGACAAAAGCGGCAAACTGGTTTATAGCGTTAATGCTAACGGGGATCGTATACCCGATTACTCATATTGTGGCTATAAGGCTTCCGAGCAGCCCATTCCACTGGTTGCGGTCAAAGTAACTGTGCCCGCAAAAGCAGGCGACGCTACTTTACGTATTCAGGCCGCTTTAGATTATGTTTCTGGTTTGCCTTTAGATAAAAGCGGTTTTCGTGGTGCTGTTTTGCTTGATAAGGGCACTTACCAGGTTGAGGGCGCCTTGCATATTAAAGCATCTGGCGTGGTTTTGAGAGGCAGTGGCATGGGTGCTAACGGCACCACAGTTTTTGGTGCGGGTACCGATCGCGAAACTCTGATCCGGGTTTTCGGTCAGGATGACAGAAAGTTTACAGAACCTGTAAAAATAAGTGATGCCTATGTACCGGTAAATGCTACAACGTTCCATATCTCAGGCGGCAAGTTTAAGGTTGGCGACAATGTGCAGATTCGCAGGCCAAGCACCAATGAGTGGATCAAATTTTTAAAGACGGATCATTTTGGTGGTGGAATTACTACACTCGGCTGGAAGGCCGGAGAGCATGATATAACCTGGGACCGTAAAGTTGTTGCTGTGTCTGGTAATGCGGTAACGATTGATGCACCGATTACTACGGCACTTGATACCGCATTCGGCGGCGGGGTAATCAGCTCTTACAGCTGGACTGGCCGCATTGAAAATGTTGGTATTGAAAATTTAAAATTATCATCTGCTTACAATAACACAAATCCAAAAGATGAAGCTCATAGCTGGATGGCTATCACCTTAGATGATGTGCGCGACGCATGGATAAGACAGGTAACCTTTGAGCATTTTGCAGGGTCGGCTGTTTTTGTAACCGAAACAAGCAACCGTGTTACTGTTCAGGATTGTAAATCCTTAGCTCCGGTTTCCGAAATTGGCGGTTATCGTCGTAATACTTTTCTTACTATGGGTGGCCAAACATTGTTTCAACGTTTATATGCTGAGCATGGCTACCATGATTTTGCAGTAGGTTATAGTGCACCGGGCCCTAATGCCTTTGTACAATGCCAAAACTGGCAGTCATATAGTTTTAGCGGCCCGATTGATAGTTGGGCATCAGGCGTGCTGTACGATGTAATGAATATTGACGGACAAGCATTAAGCTTTATGAACCGCGGACAAGACGGCCAGGGGGCCGGCTGGAATGCGGCCAACAGCCTGTTTTGGAACTGTAGTGCAGCGCGTGTAGACTGCTACCAGCCACCCGGCGCGCAAAACTGGGCTTTTGGTACCTGGGCCCAATTTGCCGGTGATGGTTATTGGGGAGATTCTAATAATACTATTGAGCCCCGGAGCTTTTATTATGCACAGCTTAAACAGCGCTTAGATCGTGATGTGGATGCACAGGCTGATTTGTTGAAAGTAGTTACAGAGGCATCCAGCAGCCCAAGCGTCAAAGTGGCTGCCGAGCTTACGGCCAATTCGGTAAAGCCTGCAGTGACCATTAACGACTGGATTACGCAGGTTCCGCAACGCAATCCTATTGCTGTAATTATAAACGGCGTAAAAACCATTGACCAGATAGGTTACAAACAACCCGTGGCGCCAGTGATGGCCGGAGCGATGAAAGTACAGAACGGCTGGTTAGTAAGAGGAAATTCGGTACTAAGCGGCATGCGCCAGGAATCTCCTTGGTGGAACGGTTCAATAGATCCCGTATTCCTTAAAAAAGGTGCTAAACCTGCCGTAACCCGTTGGGTACCGGGCCGTATCGGTACCGGCCTTACCGACGATTTAAACGAGGTGGTTAACTGGATGCAGAAAGACCACATCGTTGGCTATGAGCAAAATTATGCCTTATGGTATGAGCGCCGTCGTGACGACCACGAGCGCATCCGCCGGTTGGATGGCGATGTTTGGGCGCCTTTTTATGAGTTGCCTTTTGCCCGCAGCGGGCAGGATGTAGCCTGGGATGGCTTGAGCAGGTATGACTTAACCAAATACAATGCCTGGTACTGGCGCCGCCTAAAGCAATTTGCCGATCTGGCCGACCAAAAAGGTTTAGTACTGATCAATCAAAATTATTTTCAGCATAATATTATTGAGGCCGGTGCTCATTACGCAGACTTTCCGTGGCGTCCGGTTAATAATATCAATAATACAGGCTTTCCAGAACCGGTGCCTTTTGCCGGCGACAAGCGGGTATTTATGGCCGAGCAGTTTTATGATGTAAACCATCCGGTACGCCGCAAATTGCATAAGGCGTTCATTCGCCAAAACCTCGAGAATTATGCTGGTAACAATGGAGTAATCCAATTTATTGGGGCCGAGTTTACTGGTCCGCTGCACTTTGTTCAATTTTGGGTAGAGACTATCCAGCAGTGGGAAAAAGAAAAAGGCAAGAAAGAAATTATTGGCCTTAGCACAACTAAAGATGTTCAGGACGCTATCCTGACCGACCCGGCACGTGCAGCGGCGATTGATGTAATAGATATCCGTTACTGGCACTACCAAGCCGACGGCAAGGCATATGCTCCGCAAGGCGGCCAAAACCTGGCACCACGTCAGCATGCCCGTTTGCTTAAACCCAAGGCTACTTCACTCGAGCAGGTGTATCGCGCCGTGCACGAGTACCGTCAAAAATATCCTGAAAAGGCAGTGATCTATTCGGGTGATAGCTTTGATAAATTTGGCTGGGCTGCGTTTATGGCGGGTGGCTCTTTACCTAATCTACCGGCAGGAGTGAGCAGTCAGTTATTAGCAGATGCCTCCGCCATGAAAACTATCGACTTAAGTGGCACACCTCAAGGCCAATGGGCAATAGGTGACGCGGGTAAAGGATACGTAGTATATAGCGAAAGTGGTAAAATTCCGGCTTTTGATGCTTTGGCTAACAGCAGTTTTCAGGCAACGTGGATTGATCCTAAAACAGGTAACGCATTAGGTAGCTCAAAAAAAATAAAAGGAAATCAAATTAATGGTTTACAAAGCCCTGCAAATGGCGCAGTGGTACTTTGGTTAAAACGTATTTAAGTTTTTAATGACGACAAAAAATATCATCGGCATCGTTTTACTGGCAATCGTCGGCTTGGCTTTTATAAAGCCGGAGCCGGCTGCTTTGCCCGAAATTAAAGTGTCGCCTAATAAGCGGTATTTTACTGTAAACAATAACCAGCCGTTTTTTTGGCTGGGCGATACCGGCTGGTTACTGTTTGCTAAATTGAAACGTGATGAAGCCGAAATGTATCTCGAAACCCGTCGTCAGCAAGGGTTTAATGTAATCCAGGTGATGGTGATTCACGATATCAAAGAAGTGAACGCTTACGGCGATTCTGCTTTGGTAGGCAGTAATTTAGCTAAACCACATGTTACTAACGGCAATAATCCTGAAAACGCTGCCGAATACGATTACTGGGACCACATTGATTGGATTGTTAACCGTGCAGCGGCTAAAGGGATTTACATGGCTTTGGTGCCTGTATGGGGTTCAGTAGTCAAAGATAAAAAGAGCCACATCAACGCTGAAAACGCTAAGATATATGCCAACTTTTTAGCCGAGCGCTATAAAAACCGCAGCAACATCATTTGGATGAATGGCGGCGACATTGCCGGCAGTGATTGTACGGACGTATGGAATACCATAGGGGCAACCTTACGCCAGCAAAATCCGGATAAATTAATTACGTATCATCCCCGCGGTCGTACGCAGTCATCTACGTGGTTTCATAACGAGAACTGGCTGGATTTTAACTGTTTTCAGTCGGGCCACCGTACATATGCGCAAGACACGTCTAAAAAAGATTTGAAATACGGCGAGGATAACTGGAAGTATGTCAATGTAGACTACAGCAAAACGCCAGTAAAACCAACCTTGGATGCCGAGCCGTCTTACGAAAAAATACCGTACGGTTTACACGACGTTAAACTGCCACGCTGGAAAGCCGCAGATGTAAGACGTTATGGTTACTGGTCGGTTTTTGCAGGTGCCTGCGGTTACACCTATGGCAACAACGACGTGATGCAGATGCACAAGCCAACTGATAAGAAAAGTGCTTACGGCTCTAAAGAATATTGGTACCAATCCATCAACGACCCGGGCGCAAAGCAGATGGTGTATTTGAAGAAACTGATGTTATCGCGCCCGTACTTTGAACGTGTACCCGACCAGTCTTTAATAGCCGGCAAGCAGGGAACCCGTTACAATTATTTACTGGCGACCAGAGGCGACAAATATGCTTTTGTATATACCTATACTGGTAAAAACTTCGCGGTGAATACCGCCAAACTGCCCGGTAGCAAGGTGAAGGCCTCCTGGTTTAACCCGCGCAATGGGCAAATTACCGGCGACATCGTGATGGCCAAGGCTAAAACATTGGATTTTAATCCTCCAGGTAATCCTGCTAATGGTAACGATTGGGTGCTGATACTCGATGCGATATAACGATGATGAAGCAAGGGAAATCAATATTGATTAGTTTGCTTGGGCTGTTGATGCTCATCACCTCCTGTGCATCCAGGAAGAGCATCTACATGTTTACGTCGTTTAACGAACCGGCATCGGCAGGACTACGGTTGTTGTACAGCAAAGACGCCTACCACTGGACCGACCTGAACCACATTTTTCTGAAACCCGAAGCCGGCAAAGACAAAATTATGCGAGACCCGTCGATGGTGCAAGGCCCTGACGGTACCTATCACTTGGTTTGGACCACCGGCTGGAAAGGCGACCAGGGATTTGGCTACGCCAGTTCTAAGGATTTAATACACTGGTCGGCGCAGCAGCATATCGATATTATGGCCGGTGAGCCTACTACAGTTAATGTGTGGGCACCCGAGATATTTTATGATGATGAGGCTAAACAATTTATTATTGTATGGGCATCAACCATTCCATACCGTTTCCCGAAAGGGCAGGAGGCTGAGGATAATAACCATCGCTTGTACTACACCACCACAACTGATTTCAAAACTTTTTCGCCAGCGAAATTATTTCTCGATCCGCAGTTTAGCGTAATCGACGCGCAGATTTTAAAAAGAGGTAACCAGGATTATGTGCTGGTAATGAAAGACAACACCCGGCCCAACCGTAATATTTTGGTAGCCTTTGCCAATAACCCACTGGGTCCTTATAAAGATTTTAGTAAGCATTTTACTGAAATGTATTCCGAAGGACCCAATGCTACCAAAGCAGGTAACGACTGGCTGATATATTACGATTCGTACCATTTGAAGCGCTATGGCGCCATGCGCACAACAGATTTTAAAACTTTTACGGATGTATCTGACCAAGTAAGTGTTCCTGAAGGCCACAAGCACGGAACTATATTTAAAGTAACGCCCAAGGCGTTAAAGTATATCCAAAAAGAAATTGGGCAACAGTAAGCTGGGCCTGCACTTTGATTTATGAAGCTAACCGATAAAAAACATATTTTACCTTTTGTTGCTGCGCTGGCCTTATCGGCATCTGCATGGGCGCAGGATACCGTGCGCTATACCGGCAATACCGTCTCCAATGTTGATTATCACCATGGGCAGTTAACATCCGTAGTGGGTGTGCATAGCAAGCAGATTTTCCGCGCCAACCGCGAGCACCCGGAGCAAGCTGAAGGTTTTGGTTTCACTTACAACCATGCGCCCATGCTGGCATACTGGAACAATACATTTTACGTAGAATACCTGAGCGATAAAGTGGGAGAGAGTGTCCCGCCAGGGCAGACCCTGGTCGTTACTTCGAAAGATAACGGCAATACATGGTCTAAACCTACAGTGGTTTTCCCACAATACAAAATTCCTGATGGTACCACCAAGCCCGGTCATGAAGGCGTAGCTAAAGATTTGTTCTCAGTGATGCACCAGCGTATGGGCTTTTACACCTCTAAGTCTAAACGGTTGTTTGTACTAGGCTTTTATGGTATTTGCCTAGAGGAGCATGATGACCCGAACGATGGTTTGGGCATAGGCCGTGTCATCAGGGAGATACTGCCCAACGGTAAATACGGACCAATTTATTTTATTCATTACAACCCCAAATGGAACGAAAGCAATACCTCGTACCCATTTTATAAAAAGAGCAAAGACAAAGGCTTTGTACAAGCCTGCGACGAGTTGATGGCCAACCCATTGATGATGATGCAGTGGGTTGAGGAAACCGACCGCAAAGATCCATTAATCCCATTACATAAAGATTATAAGGCATTTAATTATTACCATCTTCCTGATGGCCGCGTGGTAGGACTCTGGAAAAATGCACTTACGGCTATCAGCACTGATAATGGCAAAACCTGGCCAGCCAATGCCTCGCGAGCACCGCGTGTTGTAAATAGTAATGCTAAAATTTGGGGGCAACGTACATCCGACGGTAAATATGCGCTGGTGTACAATCCGTCAGAGTTCCGTTGGCCGCTGGCACTCTCGATAAGTGATAACGGTTTGGATTATAAAAACTTATTGCTGGTGAACGGCGAGATATCCACCATGCGTTACGGCGGTAACTATAAATCATACGGACCGCAATATGTGCGTGGCATTATTGAGGGTAATGGTACGCCGCCGGATGGCAAGCTATGGGTTACTTACAGCATGAACAAGGAGGATATCTGGGTTTCATCCATCCCGGTACCGGTAACCAGTGTGGTTAACGAGCAGGCGAACGAAGATTTTAGTCGACTGCCTGCCGGTCACGAGCTTGATAAATGGAATATTTACAGTCCGCAATGGGCACCAGTGGGTATCGATAAAGCACCCGACGGTACCAGGGCATTGGCTTTAAAAGATTGGGATCGCTTTGACTATGCCAAAGCGGAACGCGTTGTGCCGGTATCTAAAAAACTCGAAACAGCGTTTACAGTAATCCCGGCGCAGAACAATATTGGTTTGTTAAGCATCGAATTTCAAGACGAAAAAGGCTTGGCCGCCATCCGGCTAAATTTTGATTCGACCGGTACGTTTACTGCAAAGGCAGGGTATCGTTATAAAGGGTTTATGAAGTACGAGGCTAACAAAGCGTATGATATAAAACTGAAATTTAATGTCGATACTCGTTTTTATTACCTGAATGTAAACGGTAAAGATTTATCGCCGTCCTTGTTTTTTCAACCAGTAAATAGTATCAGCCGGGTGGTTTTCCGTACTGGCGAGGTTCGCCGTTTTCCGGATGCCGATTCGCCAACCGACCAAAAGTACGATTTACCGAAAGCCGGCGAACCTGTTAAACAAGCCGCATTTTACATTAAATCATTCACTACCAAACCCTACTAATGTTAAAGCGCCGGTTACCATATTTCCTGATTGCCGTTGCGGTTAGCTTAGGCTTATCTGCTAAAAGTGATGCTGCGGTTGTTTTGCCTAAAATATTGGGCAACGGCATGGTTTTGCAACGCAACCAGCCCGTACCCGTTTGGGGAACGGCCAGCGTTGGCGAAAAGGTAACCGTTAAGTTTGGCAAGCAGGTAAAAACTGCCGTTGCCGATACTGGTGGTAAGTGGAAGGTGTTTCTCAATCCCATGCCTGCCTCCGCCAAAGGCGGAAAATTGGTTATCAGCGGCACCAATAAAATTGTGCTGAGCGATGTGCTGGTAGGAGAGGTGTGGTTATGCTCGGGGCAGAGCAATATGCAGTACGAGATGCGCAAGAACAGCAAGGTGGCCCGCCCGGATACCAGTACGGCTAACTCGCCTATTGATGAACTGGATAGAGCGCATAACCCTAACATCCGTATATTTTTAGTAGACAGGAAACGTCAGGTTAAACCCGACTCCACCCACGGCGGCTGGAGCATTGCGCAGGATTCTGCTTTACGTGCATTTTCGGCAGCAGGCTACTTTTTTGCTAAAAAAATTCAGGCCGAATTAAAAGTGCCTGTCGGCATCATTTCGTCGGCCGTTAGTGGTAGCCGTATTGAGCCATGGATAGATGAAGCAGCCTTTCAACGTGAGCCGTACTTTAAAAACGTTAAGGTAGATGGCGACCCGGGCAAGTTTTATCACCCCATGATTGAAACGGTAGCACCCTATGCCCTCAAGGGTTTTTTGTGGTACCAGGGCGAAAGTAATGTTGGCGAAACCACCAGCTACATTTATAAAATGAAAGTGCTGATGGATTGCTGGAGAAAAGCCTGGGGCAACGGCAATCTGCCATTTTACTATGTACAATTAGCGCCATACCTTAACTCTCAGGACAAAAAATTCACCAACGAAACCCTGCCTGAGTTTAGAGAAGCGCAGGAACAGTTACTGAAAATGCCTCACACCGGCATGATTGTGACTACCGACCTGAATGATAACGTAAAAAATATTCACCCGCCCTTTAAATGGGAGATTGGCCGCCGATTGGCATTAGTAGCCTTGGCAAAAACTTATGGTTTCAAACAGGAGTACTCGGGCCCGTCATTCAAAGATATGAAAATTGAGCGCGATCAGGCCGTGCTTTCATTCGACCATATGGGCGGCGGTTTGGTAAGCCATGATGGTAAACCTTTAAACTATTTTACCATTGCAGGGTCGGATAAAAAGTTTGTGCCGGCTAATGTAATGATTAAAGACAATCAACTGGTGCTGTCGGCACCGTCGGTAACAAAACCGGTCGCCGTCCGCTTTGCGTGGGATGAGGCAGCTCAGCCTAATTTTTATAACAAGGCTGGTTTGCCTGCAGTACCTTTCCGTACAGATAATCCGCTAAAATTTAACCCGGTTAATTAAAGGTATGGGGATAGTCAAAGGCACCGGTTTAAAATTAATGGCTTGTTGCTTTTTGTTAGCAGGGTGGTTTAATACCTATGCGCAACAAACGCAAAAGCTATACCTGTCGGGCACAGGCAGCGACCATACCGTTAACTGGCAGTTTTACTGTTCGGCAGGCCGCAACTCCGGTAAGTGGACAACCATTCCGGTACCGTCAAATTGGGAACTGCAGGGCTTTGGTAAATACAATTATGGCTGGGCTAAAGATACTGCCCGTGGTAAAGAAGTTGGGCAGTACAAATACAAATTCAAAGTACCGGCATCATTTAAAGGTAAAACGGTAAAAATTGTGTTTGAAGGTGCCATGACCGATACCGAAGTTAAAATTAACGGTAAACCGGCAGGCGCAATACATCAGGGTGCTTATTATGCCTTTAGTTATGACATCACCTCTCTGCTGAATTTTGACGGAACAAATTTACTCGAAGCTACGGTTGCTAAACACTCCGCTAACCAATCCGTAAACGAAGCCGAACGTAAAGGCGATTTCTGGATATTCGGTGGCATTTTCCGCCCGGTGTATTTAGAGGCGCTGCCGGTGCAGCATATTAGTCGGGTAACTTTAAACGCCCAAGCCAATGGCTCGTTTAAAGCCAATACTTACTTAAAAAACGCACCTGTAAATAGCACGGTTACCGTCCAAATTTACAATTCGGCCGGGCAGGCTATTAATACACCGGTAACAGCTTCGGTTACTGATACAAGCGCATTGCTGCAAACGCAGGTTGCTGCTCCCAAAGTTTGGTCTCCCGAAGAGCCGAATTTATATAAAGCTGTATTTAACCTGGTTAGCAACGGCAAAGTGCTACACACGGTTACCAAGCGTTTTGGCTTCCGCACCATTGAGGTTAAACAACGCGATGGCGTGTATGTAAACGGCGTAAAAATTAAGTTTAAAGGTATCAACCGGCACTCATTTTGGCCAACTACCGGACGGGCTTTAAGTAAAGCACGCAGTATTGAGGATGTAAACCTCATCAAAGATTTAAATATGAATGCCGTGCGGATGTCGCATTACCCGCCCGACGACCACTTTTTGGATGCCTGCGATTCGTTAGGCCTTTTTGTGCTGGATGAATTAGCCGGCTGGCACGGTCATTATGATACCCCAACCGGTACTAAATTACTGGCGGCTATGATGGAGCATGATGAAAATCATCCGTCGGTTGTGTTTTGGGTGAATGGCAACGAGGGCGGTCACAATTACGAACTTGACCCACTGTTCCGCAAATGGGATGTGCAGCAACGCCCTGTAATACATGCCTGGGAAGATTTTGGCGGCTTTGATACTCAACATTACCGTGACTACAATTATGGTATCGGTAACTACGATAACGGCCATAGCATTGTAATGCCTACCGAGTTTTTGCACGGTATGTACGATGGCGGTCATGGTGCCGGCTTGCAGGATTACTGGGAAGCGATGTGGAACAATCCGCTGTCGGCAGGTGGCTTTTTATGGGATTTTGCTGACCAGGGCGTTGTCCGTACCGATAAAAATGGGTTCATTGATACCGACAAAGACCACGGACCGGACGGCATAGTGGGCCCGTTTCACGAGAAGGAGGGCGGCTTTTTTACAGTAAAAGAAATATGGTCGCCCGTACGTTTCGAACGCCGGGAAATAGCCTCTGGCTTTGATGGTGTTTTTCATCTCGAAAACCGGTATTCGTATACCAATATCAACCAATGTACATTCAGCGGTAAATTGGTTCGCGTGGCAGATACCTATGGTAAGGCTAAAGAAGCTGAGGTAAAGTTCAACATGGCATCGCCCAATATCAAACCTTTCGAAAAAGGCGATTTAAAGGTAAATCTGCCGTCTGATTATAAAAGCTACGACTTTTTATACATCACCGTAACCGACCGTTATAACAGAGAGTTATTCACCTGGAGCTGGCCCATAACTAAGCCAGAAAGAACTGCCCGCAAACTGGTAGTGAAAGATGCCAAGAATGAGGTGAATGTAACCGAAGCTGATTCTTTGTATCGGGTGGTGGTCAATGGCATCAAAGTGTCTTTCAATAAATCTACCGGTCTGTTAAGCCGGGTAGAGAATGCCAAAGGTGTCATCCCGTTTAATAACGGACCTATTGTGCAGGAAGGAGCCACTAATTTCAAAGGTTTCAGCCAAAAGATGGAAGGCAAAAATGTGGTGATTGAGTCAACTTACGACCGTAAGAGCAGCTACAATACCTTGCAGTGGACCATTTACCCATCAGGTTGGATTAAAATGAAGGTGCGCTATTTTCCGGGCGATTACTTTACCAACTTTGTTGGCGTTAATTTCTCGTTCCCCGAAAAGCAAATTAAATCGGTAGAGTATATGGGCAGCGGTCCGTACCGGGTTTGGAAAAACCGGATGAAAGGTACCCGCCTTGGCGTTTGGAAAAAAGATTACAACAACACCGAAACCGGCGAAAGCTGGGTTTACCCCGAATTTAAGGGTTACCATAGTAACCTGTACTGGTGTAAGTTTTATACCACCGGTCAGCCGTTTACGGTAGTAGCTGAGGATGAAGATACGTTTTTACGTTTGTTTTCGCCGGCCCCGCACGATGACCAGTGGCATAATTATGTTATCAAATTTCCTTCAGGCGATATCTCGTTCATGCAGGGCATCAGCGCTATTGGCAACAAAACATTAGGTGCGGAAGATACCGGCCCGATGGGCATGAAAAACATCTATTACGATTACGAAAAAGAACCTATGCGCGCTAAGGAACTGAATTTATACTTTGATTTTTCGGGAAGATAATGAGGCAGCAGATTAAACACTTTTTTTTATTACTAACAGCGTTACTGCTGGGCAAACAAACATTTGCGACAGATGTTGCGCTGCAAAAACTGCGTTGCGAAATGCTGGTTAATCCGCAAGGAATTGATGTTACCCAGCCACGGCTCAGCTGGCAAATCAATAGCAGTGCCCGTAACATTAAGCAAACGGCTTATGAGGTGCTGGTAGCATCATCGTTAACCAAACTTGCAGCAAATCAGGGAGATTTATGGACTTCGGGCAAGGTGAATTCCGGCGAGTCTATCATGGTCAACTACCAGGGCAAAGCCTTAAAAAGCGGATCACCTTGTTTTTGGAAAGTAAAGGTTTACACCACTAACGGCGAGAGCAGCTGGAGCCAGCCGGCCCGTTGGAGCATGGGACTTTTACAGCCGGCCGAATGGAAAGCCAAGTGGATTGGATGGGAAAAAGGCTTTGCCTGGGACAGTATTGCCAAGTTTTCGAGGTTGTCTGCCAGATATTACCGCAAGGAGTTTGCGGTTGCCAGTCAGGTAAAGCGTGCTACGGTATACATTTCAGGCTTAGGTCATTATGAGCTTTATGTAAACGGCAAGGCAATTGGCGACCAGGTGTTGGCCGAGATGCCTACCGATTACAATAAATCGGTACAGTACAGTACGTACGATGTAACTGCTAATGTAAAGGCAGGCAAAAATGCCGTTGCAGCGGTGTTGGGTAACGGCCGGTATTTTACCATGCGGCCTATCTATAAACCCAAAAAAGTAAAAGAATTTGGTTTTCCAAAAATGCTTTTACAGTTAGATATTGAGTACCAGGATGGTCATCATCAATTAGTGGTAAGCGACCAAACCTGGCGGATGACGGCTGATGGCCCCATCCGCAGCAATAATGAGTATGATGGTGAGGAGTACGATGCCCGTAAAGAATTAGTAGGCTGGAATAAGGTGGGCTATCAAAGTGCCCAGTGGTTTAAGCCCGAGTTGGTGCCGGTACCCACCGGCAAATTAGTTGCGCAAATGAGCGAGCCCATTAAAGTAATGCAAACGCTCAAGCCTCAAAAAATAACAGAGCTTAAGCCCGGCATCTGGATAATGGACATGGGGCAGAACATGACCGGCTGGATTAAATTTAAAGTAAAAGGCAAGCGCGGCGACAAAGTCACCCTGCGCTTTGCCGAAACCCTGCAAAAAGATGGCAGCTTGTATGTGGCTAACCTGCGGGATGCCAAGGTAACCGACATTTATACACTCAAAGGCGGTGCCGAAGAAATCTGGCACCCGGTTTTCGTTTTCCACGGTTTCAGGTACGTAGAAGTAACCGGTTATCCGGGTAAGCCGACAGCAAGCAATTTTACCGGCGAGGTCGTATACGATGCATTGGCTACCATCGGTAGTTTCGAGACATCAAACGATGTCATCAATCAGGTTTACAAAAATACCTGGTGGGGCGTAGCCGGTAATTATAAAGGTATGCCGATTGACTGCCCGCAGCGTAACGAGCGCATGCCTTGGCTGGGTGACCGCGCCACAGGTTCGTTAGGAGAGAGCTTTATCTTTGACAATGAAAAATTGTACGCCAAATGGCTGATTGATATTGAAGAGTCGCAAACACCCGAAGGTGCAATACCAGATGTGGCCCCGGCGTACTGGAATTATTATAGCGACAACATGACCTGGCCCGGCACCTACATTCTGATTGCCGACATGCTGTACAAGCAATACGGCGATGTGCGCCCGATTGAGCTGCATTATACTTCCATGAAAAAGTGGCTCACCTATATGCGCACTAAGTACATGAAGGATTATATCGTTACCAAAGACAAATACGGCGACTGGTGCGTACCGCCCGAATCTCTGGAACTCATTCATGCTAAAGATAGCAGTCGTACGACCGATGGGCATCTAATTGCCACAGCATATTATCATCGCATGCTGTTTTTGATGAAGCGCTTTGCCAAGCTGCTCAATAAAGAACAGGATGCGCAGGAGTTTTCGGCACTGTCGGTTAAAATTGCAGACGCGTTTAATGCTAAGTTTTATAATGCACAAACGCAGCAATACGACAACGGTACGGTAACCGCTAATCTGCTGCCTTTATATTTTGACATTACCCCGGTGGCTAACCGTAAGGCCGTGTTTAACAATATTGTGCAGCGGGTATTAACTACTGATAAAGGGCACATTGGTACCGGTGTTATCGGTACTCAATGGCTAATGCGCTGCTTAACCGAATATGGCCGGCCCGACTTGTCCTATCGTTTAGCCACCAATAAAGACTATCCGAGCTGGGGCTACATGGCCGAGCGTGGTGCAACTACTATTTGGGAATTATGGAACGGCGATACGGCCAATCCGAGCATGAACTCCGGTAACCACGTGATGTTGTTAGGTGATTTAATTGTGTGGTATTATCAAAACCTCGCCGCTATCAAAGCCGGCATCAATCAGCCTGGCTTTAAGCAAATCATCATGAAGCCGACTATGGTTGACGGGTTGAAATATGTCACCGCATCATACCAAACGCCTTACGGCTTGGTAAAAAGCGCCTGGAAAAAAGGGGGTGACTTTACCTGGAATATCAGCATCCCGGCCAACTCAACCGCTTTAATTTCTATTCCTGCAAAATCAATAGACGAGGTTACCGAGGGCGGTAGGAAGGCAGCAACAGCCGAAGGTTTGAAGTTTGTAAAAATGGACGGCAGTATGGCCGTTTTCGAAGCAGGTTCGGGTAACTATAGTTTTAAGTCGGCTTTATAGGCGTTAAAACCAGACCAATAAAAATACCAGATATGAGAAAGTCTTTTAAGTCATTATTTACTTCTATTGCAGCCTTGCTTTTAGTGGCGGTTGCAGCACATGCACAAACTGCTGCGACTACTGATGCCAAAACAGCGCTGAGCTTAGAGGCCCGCGTTAAGTCGGACCAGGAAGCAGATAAAAAAGCAGGAGAGTGGGTCGCATCGTTGGCTCTTAACGACGCCAAAAAGGAAGCAGCCGTAAAGGAATTGATTGCCACGCATCTTAAGGCCGTCCGCGATTGGAATAACGATCACCCTTATACCACCGTTCCTGCAGGCATCAACCCTTATACAGGTAACCCACTAACCAATACAGACCGGCAGGTTATTGCTATTTCGGCTATGCCTAAAACTATTCATGAAACGTTAATGACGGGTATACGGCAAAATTTGACTGAGCAGCAGGTAGAAGCAGTTTTAGACAAGTACACGATTGGCAAAGTTGCTTTTACGCTGAACGGTTATAAATCTATCGTGCCCAACCTGACAGAGCAGGAAGAAAAAGTGTTAGTCGACAATTTAAAGAAAGCCCGCGAACAGGCTATCGACTATAAAAACATGACGCAAATTTCGGCCATCTTCGAGATTTATAAAACTAAAAACGAGCAGTATTTAAACACCCACGGCCGTAACTGGCATGATATGTTTAAGGCCTACACCGATGGCGTTAAGGCAAAAAAGGCAGCTGCTAAAGCAGCGGAGGCACAAAAAACTGCCCAATAAAAATTACCTGTTGAGTATGATTTTTAAAAAATATTTTACCGTATTGTTTTTATTGATTGCCGCAGGTAAGGCGATGGCGCAAACCCAAACCAATCCTTGGCGTTCCGGCATTGTAACCGACGAGTTTATATACGAGCAGGCGCCATATAAAGAGTGCCATGCCGCCACTATTGCGCAAACGCCCAAGGGTTTGGTGGCAGCCTGGTTTGGCGGTACCAAAGAGCGTAACCCGGATGTGTGTATTTGGGTGAGCCGCAAGGTAAACGGCAAATGGACCGAAGGCCAGAACGTAGCCAATGGCATTCAAAACGATACCTTGCGTTACCCCACCTGGAACCCTGTTTTATACCAGATACCTAATGGTGAGCTGATGCTGTTTTACAAAATCGGCCCGAGTCCGTCTGCCTGGAAAGGCTATTTAAAAACGTCCAAAGACGGCGGCATCACTTGGTCTGCGCAAAAGGCATTGCCCGATGGTTATTTGGGTCCTATCAAAAACAAACCCGAGCTGATTGGCAAAAACCTGATTTGCCCAACCAGCACCGAAGGTAAAGGTGGCTGGAATATTCATTTCGAAATAACGCCCGATTTTGGTAAAACTTGGAAACAGGTAAGCGTTGCCAAAGGGCCGGACACGCTCGAAGGCATTCAACCAAGCATCCTCAAATATAAAGATGGCCGTCTGCAGCTTTTAGCCCGCAGCCGTAACCGTGCTGTTTTAGAATCGTGGTCGACCGATAAAGGCATGACCTGGACGCCGTTGGCAAAGACTACATTGCCCAACAACAACTCGGGGACCGATGCGGTAACTTTAAAGGACGGTCGCCAACTATTGGTTTACAACCACGTATTGCCTCCCGGAAAATTAGCTAAAGGTGCACGCACCCCCTTAAACGTGGCGGTTTCAAAAGATGGCAAAACATGGTATGCCGTCCTGATTTTAGAAGATTCGCCTATTAGCCAATACTCATACCCATCAGTGATACAAACCAGCGATGGCATGGTACACTTTGTATATACCTGGCGCCGTCAGCGTATCAAGCACGTTGTAGCAGACCCGGCTAAGTTTAAACTGGTGGAAATTAAAAACGGTGAATGGCCAAAGGTGGCAGGTTACACGCTGCCCAAAATAAAAGGTGACGCTAAAGATTTGTAGGATGAATTTAAGGGTAAGTAAATATTCTAATACTAACGTATTTATCCGATGGGTGGTGGCAACCTGTTGCCTGTTTGGTAGTGTAGCTGCTCAGGCTCAAAACAATACCTCCGATTTTGACTATAAAAAGCCACTGAAACAGGTGCTCACTGAGGTGCAGGACCGCTTCCACGTAAAAGTTAAGTATTCAGAAGATATGGTAAAGGACCAGTGGGTGCCTTATGCCGACTGGCGCTATAAAACTACCGCCGCCAAAACGCTGGCCGCCGTGCTGGCTCCGCTGGATATGAAGGTGAACGAAGAGGGGCCAAACACCTTTAAACTAAAATATTTTGAGTACTCGCGCATTACGCCCGAAGAGGGCCGCGAAAAGCTGGCTTACTTGTCGTCATTATATCATGATAAAGCCAGTTGGGAAAACCGCAAGGCTGATTTAAAGCCCTGCATGTTGCAGGCTTTGCAGTTGTCGCCCATGCCCGCTAAAGTAAAATCAAAACCTATCATCACCAAAAAGCGGGTAATGGATGGTTACACAGTCGAAAATATCGCCATCGAAACCTTGCCTGGTGTTTATGTATGCGGGTCTTTATACAAGCCACTCAAATATAAAGGTAAAATTCCGGTAGTGCTTTGTCCGGACGGACATTTTGGCGATGGCCGTTACCGTGCCGACGGGCAATACCGCTATGCTATGCTGGCACGTATGGGTGCAATGGCCATCAGTTACGATTTATTTGCCTGGGGCGAGTCGCTACTCCAGTTTGACGGCAAAGACCACCGCCGCAGCCTGGCTATGACCATACAGGCGCTAAACAGTTTCCGCATTTTAGATTACATATTGTCTTTAAAAGACGCCGACCCGACACGTGTAGCCATCACCGGAGCATCGGGCGGTGGTAGCCAAACGATGCTAGTTACCGCATTGGATGACCGTATAAAACTCAGTGTCCCCGTAGTAATGTTATCAAGTTATTTTTCGGGTGGTTGCCCTTGCGAGAGTGGTTTGCCCGTACACTTATGCGGCGGCGGTACTAACAACGATGAGGTAGCTGCGATGGCAGCGCCAAGACCGCAACTGGTCATATCAGACGGCGGCGACTGGTCGGCCAACGTGCCTGATACCGACTTGCCTTACCTTCAAAAAATCTATGGCTATTATGGTAAAATCGAGTTAGTGCAAAATGCACACTTTCCTAAAGAAGGCCACGATTACGGTAAATCAAAACGTTTGGCGATGTACGATTTTGTAGCAAAGCAATTTCATCTAAATATTGATGCTGTTAAGGGTGTCGATGGCAAGGTAGACGAGTCGAAAGTGACCATTGAAAAATACCCAGCCATGTACGTATTTGGCCCCAAAGGTGAAAACCTGCCGGCTAATGCCATTCATGGCTTTGAACAGTTAGAGAAAGTTTTTGTAGCAGCCAAGTAAATTATCTTCAAAAAAGGACCATTCAAAAAACACTGAGATATGAACAACAGCCAATCATCCCGACGCCGGTTCCTTGCCCAAACTGCCATGGCAACTGCCGGTGTGGCTTTTTCGCAAAACAGTTGGGCCGCTTTTTTTGCCGGTGCTGCCAAATCTCAGCGTTACAGAGTAGCGGTGGTTGACCTGATGATTTTAAAACGTCAGAAATTGGGCGCCTTCCAGCTAACTAAAGATATTGGCGCCGATGGCGTAGAGGTTGATATGGGCGGTTTGGGTAATCGTGAAACGTTCGATAACCAACTGGCTAATCCCGAAATCAGGCAACAGTTTCTAGACAAAGCCAAAGAGCTAAATTTAGAAATCTGTTCGTTAGGCATGACAGGCTTTTTCGCACAATCATTCGCCAAACGCGATGGCGTTGACCGAATGGTGCAGGACTGCATCGATACCATGAAAGCCATGAACGTTAAAGTGGCTTTTTTGCCGCTGGGCGTTAACAGCGATTTATCAAAAAATCCGGAATTGCAGCCGGCAGTAATCGAACGTTTAAAAATGATTGCTCCTAAAGCAGAGCAGGCTGGTGTAATTATTGGTATCGAAACGTCCTTAAATGCTACCGAAGAAGCTAAATTGCTGGATGAGGTGGGCTCTAAAGCTATCAAAAGCTATTTCAATTTTGCCAATGCGTTGGATAATGGCCGGGATGTAAGCGAGGAATTAAAAATACTGGGCAAAAAGCGTATTTGCCAGATACATTGCAGTAACACTGATGGTGTTTGGCTGCAAAACGACCCGGAAATTGATTTAAAGAAAGTCAAAAAAACACTGGATAAAATGAAGTGGGAGGGCTGGCTGGTTATCGAGCGTTCGCGCGATGCCAAAGATCCGCGCAACGTAAAATGGAATTTTAGCGCCAATACGGCTTACGTTAAATCGATATTCCAAAACGGATAAAAATCATCTCAACGCAAATAACTAATAAACAACAGCTACTAAAGTCACATGAAGTCCGCTTGTAAATATATATTATGTGCCCTATGGATAACCTTGGTTTCCATAAGTGTACAAGCAGCGGATATCTATGTCTCGCCCCAGGGCAATGACAGTAATCCTGGTACGCAGCAACAACCTAAAGTCACCCTCAGTGCAGCCTTGCGCCAGGCGCGTGAGTTACGCAGATTGAATGATGTAACAATTAAGGACGGCATACACATCATCGTATCTGGCGGCAATTATCAACTAAACGAACCGGTATTCATACGGCCCGAAGATTCGGGAACCGCACAATCGCCAACGTGGATAGAAGCGGCACCAAATCAAACGCCGGTTTTAAGCGGCGGCGTTAAGGTAAGCGGATGGAAAAAATTAAATGTTCCGGTTGCAGGTCTGCCTACTAATGCTAGGGGCAAGGTTTGGGTAGCGGATTTACCCGATTATCAAGGCTCAAAGTTTCAATTCAGGCAATTGTGGATTAACGGCCGCAAAGCAATCCGTGCCCGCGAGAGTGACGATAACGACCGGCTGAGCCGGATTTTGTCGGTTGATAAAGTAAAGCAGGAAATGTGGATTCCGACACCTTCGGTAAAGCTGCCTGCCAAAGCCGGACGCATGGAAATGGTGATTCATCAGATGTGGGCTATTGCTAATTTGCGGGTTAAAAGCATCACTACAGAGGGTAACAAAACTAAACTAACGTTTCAGCAGCCTGAGAGCCGCATTCAGTTTGAACACCCCTGGCCGGCAGCTGTCATCGATAAAAATAATCAGCAAAACGGTAACTCAGCCTTTTACCTCAGCAATGCCATTGAGTTTTTAAACCAGCCGGGCGAATGGTTTGCGGATGAGCATGCCGGTAAATTATACTATTGGCCTCGCACCGGCGAAAACATGACCCAAGCCGAGGCGGTAGTACCGGGGCTCGAAACCTTATTACAAATTACCGGTACGCCCGACCGGCAGGTGAGTTACATTTACGTTAAAGGTATCGGTTTTAAATATGCTACGTGGTTGCGGCCATCGCAGCAGGGCCACGTGCCGCACCAGGCCGGTATGTATATGCTGGACGCTTACAAACTGAAAGTTGCCGGCACGCCCGAAAAAGCAGGACTGGAAAACCAGGCATGGGTAGGCCGCCCCGCAGCCGCTGTTGAGGTGTTCTACGCAAATCACACCGGCTTTGAGCAATGCCGCTTTGAGCACGTTGCCTCAACCGGGCTGGATTATCAGCGTGGCACGCATAATGATGAAATAAAAGGTAATCTTTTTAAGGACATTGGCGGAACGGCTATACAGGTTGGTGCATTTTCGGATGAAGCTACGGAGGTTCATCTGCCTTACAACCCGTCCGACTTGCGCGAAGTATGCACCAACGAAAAGATAAGCAATAACATGATTTCTGATGCTACGAACGAGGACTGGGGTTGTGTGGGCATCGGCGCTGGCTACGTCAAAAATATTAACATAGAGCATAACGATATTAGCGAGGTTTCTTATTCCGGCATTAGTATGGGCTGGGGGTGGACTAAGCTTAAAAATGCGATGAGCAATAACCGTATCTACGGTAATAAAATTCATCGTTACGGAAAGCATTTGTATGACGTGTCGGGCATCTACACCTTATCGGCGCAGCAAGGCTCTGCTATCGAAAACAATTACATCGATAGTATTTACCAAGTGCCTTACGCGCACGATTTACATCACTGGTTTTACTTGTATTGCGACGAGGGTTCATCTGGTTTTACCGTACGAAATAACTGGTGCCCGGCAGATAAATTTCTGCAAAATGCTAACGGCCCCGACAACCAATGGACCAGCAACGGGCCAACGGTAAGCCATGATGTTAAACAAAATGCAGGACTACAGAAAGACTACCTATCCTTATTAAAATATATTGCCCCAATCGATAAACGAGAAGCCATCAACTATTTAGGCTACGATATTAAAGCCGATAAGCCGCAGGTGATTGAATTGGTGGTTGAGCAAGGCCATACGCCTGATGTAGCCAAAGTAAAAGATTTATGCGTGCGCAACGGTATTCCGGTTTCGTCGGTTTACCAGTGGCAAAACCGGCTGGCTATATTCGGTAACATTCCGAACGCCGAACGTATTGCTCAACAGCTCAAAAGCATGTTTAACGGAGCAGAGGTAAAAAGTTACAATACACCGTTTTATACTTTTAACGCCCGGCAGCACTGCGGCTTGGGTGCCGCTGTGGCAAAGGAGTGGGATAATATCGTTTTGACAGCCAATTTGGTAAGCGATGTTAAAAAGCAGCAGGAGTACCTGGATTATCATGCCACCCAGTTTCAAAAATGGCCCGAGGTAGCCAAAGGGTTTTGCAATGCCAATTTTCAGCAGTTGCTGGTTTATAAAAACGGCAGGCAACTGATGCTCATTATAAGCATACCCAAAGGCGAAAGCCTGGACAAACTAAATCCGAAAACTACGGAAAATAACCCGCGTGTGGACGACTGGAACGCCATTATGAAACAATATCAGGAGGGCGTAAGCGGTACCAAACCGGGCGAGGTTTGGGTGTTTATGCAACCGGTAAAACAATCTTAATTATTATATAAACTTATATCACCTATTATACAACCCATGTTAAAATTAGGCATTTTAGGATTAGGCGAAGGCCGCAGTACCATGTCGGCAGCACTGCAAAGCTCCAAAATAGAACTGGCTATGGTGTGCGACCGTAACCTGGACATGTGCAAGCGCCGCGCCAAAGAGTTTGGCTTTGATAACTACACCACCGAATACCAGGATATGCTTAACCATCCTGACATAGATATTATTGCCATCTATACGCCCGACCATCTGCATGCCGACCACATTAAACAAGCGCTGCTGGCAGGCAAGCATGTAGTATGCACCAAACCCTTGGTTGATGACTTGAGCCGTGCTAACGAGTTGATAGAAATTTCGGCCCAAACTGGTAAAAAGGTTTTTGTGGGTCAGAGTTCACGTTTTTTTGAGCCCGCCAAACGCCAGCAAAAAGATTTTAAGGAAGGTGTGATAGGTGATTTAATTACCGTTGAGTCGCATTACCATGCCGACCACCGTTGGTTTTTAGAAAAGCCTTGGGCTTTGGAAGACGCCTTTAAATGG
Organism: Mucilaginibacter sp. CSA2-8R; assembly: GCF_038806765.1. Classification (NCBI taxonomy): domain Bacteria; kingdom Pseudomonadati; phylum Bacteroidota; class Sphingobacteriia; order Sphingobacteriales; family Sphingobacteriaceae; genus Mucilaginibacter; species Mucilaginibacter sp. CSA2-8R. The sequence continues at coordinate 2,322,435 of NZ_CP152389.1, forward strand.
TTGTATGGCGGCTTAAGTCATCCAGTCGATTTTATCCGTTGGTACCTGCCCAATATTGAAGAAGTGATGGGCTACGGCATGATTAGCAGTAACGGCAAAACCGCCGGACTGAAAAATCATGACACCATGCATTTCATCTTTAAAGCCACCGACGGCCGCATTGCCCGGGTAAGCGGCGCGTACACTGGTCCAACGCAACCCACCAAACGCGATAGCGGCATGACGGTTATTTTACGCGGTACCGAAGGCGCATCACAAGCGGATTACCACGAGCTTCGTTACTCGGTCACCGACAAAACAGGCGAGGAGCGGATTGTGCATTGGGGCGACAGCACCATCAAATACTATTTCCGTTTTGAGGGCCAAAGCCACCATGCCGGTGAGTATCAAAATTACCTGGAGTATTTCGCTGATTGCCTGCAAAGCGGAGAAACCGCTTACCCCGACCTAAAAGAGGGCATAGGCACCATCGCTTTATTACAGGCCATGGACCGCTCACTGCAAACCGGCTTGCCCGTAAAATTAGCAGACATTTTAACCGAGTTTAATATACCGGCCCGTGCTTTAAATTCCGATATCAACGCCCATGGGTAATATTTTACAACATTTAACCACTTTAGATTATGCTATCGTAGTTGCCTACATAGTCATACTCCTGTTTTTGGGTATACAGGCTTCCCTCAAAAACCGCAAGCGCGGCGACGGAGAGACTTTGTTTTTGGGCGATAGGTCGCTCAAGTGGCCCAGCATTGGCTTTAATATGTGGGGCACCAACGTTGGGCCATCCATGTTGGTGGCGTTTGCCGGGGTAGGCTTTAGTACCGGCATTGTAGCCGTTAATTTCGACTGGTATGCTTTTTTGTTTTTGATGTTGCTGGCGCTGGTATTTGCGCCGCGCTACCTGGCAGCCAAAGTAAGTACCATGCCCGAGTTTATGGGGCAACGCTATGGGGAGTCAACCCGTACTATATTAGCCTGGTATGCTTTAATCAAAATACAGATCTCCTGGTTATCGTTAGGCTTGTATGCCGGTGGTACGCTGGTAAGGCAAATACTGGGCATCCCGATGTGGGAATCGGTGATTGTACTGGTGGCTTTTGCCGGTTTGTTTACCTACATGGGCGGGCTAACCGCCATTGCCAAAGTAAATGTATTCCAGATGCTGTTGCTCATTGGCGTTTCTATCATGCTTACGGTCTTGGGCGTTAAACGTGCAGGCGGACTATCGTATGTGTACAACCACGTGCCTGGCCATTTCTGGAATCTGTTCCACCCTGCATCCGACCCTAACTACCCTTTGTATGCCATTATGTTGGGTTATCCCGTTGCGGCAGTAGCCTTCTTTTGCACCGACCAATCGATGGTGCAGTCCGTATTAGGTGCTAAAAACCTGGAGCAGGGTCAGTTAGGCGTTAACTTTATCGGCTGGCTAAAAATACTGTCGTTACCGCTGTTCATCTTCACCGGTATACTCTGTCGTATCATCTTTCCTGATTTGAAGGACGAGAACCTTGCGTACATGACTATGGTAACCAACCTATTCCCTGCCGGTTTAAATGGTTTGGTAATTGTGGTGCTGATTGCTGTTTTGGTAGGCACTATCGGCTCATCACTTAACTCGTTAAGCACTGTATTTACCATGGATATTTATGCCGAGCGGATTAACAAACAGGCAACTAACAAGCAATTAATCAGCGTAGGGCGTTTATCTATCATCGTCGGCTGTATTTTATCAGTAGGTGTAGCTATCGCGCTTGATAGCATTAAAGGACTTAAGTTTTTTGATGTTTTTCAGTCTATTTTAGGGTTTATAGCGCCGCCGTTGTCGGTGGTGTTTTTGCTCACTGTATTCTGGAAACGCACCACGCGTTCGGCTGTAAATACGATACTGTCGGCAGGTTCGGCGTTCAGCCTTATAGTGGGTATACTTTATCTATGGGTGTTTCCTAAAGATGTTTACCATTTCTGGCCGCATTACCTCATGCTGTCGTTTTACGTCTTTGCCTTCCTGCTCATCGTGGGTATACTGTTTTCACTGTTAGACCGTAACCCCAAAGTGTACGTAGCCAGTGTGCAGGACGAGAAAGACATGCCGCAGACATCATCTAAAGTAAAAATAGCTTGGGTGCTATTAACTATAGTAATGATAGGCTTATATATCATTTTTAACGGGCATTAAGCAGATGAAGAAACTAATACCTCAATTTCTATATTCGAAAAAAGCAGCGCAAAAATTGGTCTTATGTTTTGCGATGCTCATAGGCGGCGCAGCCGAAATTAATGCGCAAACCAAAGCAACCTGGATATGGTATCCCGGTGATTACGAGATTTGGCTGAGCAACAAAATGCAAAACCGCCGTACCGAACGCAATTCGTTCTTCCCGCCATTCTGGAAGCTGGATAGTCACTATGTATTGATTGATTTTCATAAAGATTATAACCTGAGCGCGGCCGAAGAGGCAGAGATTGCCGTTGAGGGACAATATAACCTGAAAATAGACGGTAAAGCTGCCACCGGCTACCCTAAAACCATCACGTTGCCCGCCGGCAAGCATCGCATTAGTCTGAAAGTTTACAACCAGGGCGGTGTACCGGCTGTATTTGTAAAAAGCCCGCATGTAGTATCGGATACCTCCTGGCAGGTAACCTATGAAGATAAAGAGTGGATTGATGCCTCAGGTAAAACTTCGGATGTTTCTGCAACGCAATATGTACCTGCCGGTGCCTGGAATTTTAACGCAGCCACAACCATGCCGTCGCAGTTCCGCTTGCCAACAACACCTCAAAAAGCGGTAAGTCAGGATAAAAAGAATAAATCGATTCTGGTTGATTTTGGCAAAGAAACTTTTGGCTATGTAAAGTTGCATGGCGTCAAAGGCAAGGGAAAAGTCACCTTATATTATGGCGAATCTAAAGAAGAAGCGTTAGATACCAAAGGCGGCGAACTGCTGGATATTGTCGAAGCTGACCAGCTGCAATCCGGCGATATCACTTTGGATGGCTCTCGTGCCTTCAGGTACGTTAATGTGCAGTGTGACGGTGACGTCAGCATCAATGATGTATCGATGCTGTACGAATACTCGCCTGTAGAGCAGCGCGGCAGTTTCCGTTGTTCTGATGAGCAGATTAACAAAATATGGGATGTAGCTGCTTACACCATGCAGTTAAACACCCGCGAATTTTTCATCGATGGTATCAAGCGCGACCGATGGGTATGGTCGGGCGATGCGGCGCAAAGCTACCTGATGAACTATTACCTGTATTTTGATTCGCCCACAGTAAAACGCACCATCAGCGCCCTGCGTGGTAAAGATCCTGTAACCAGCCATATCAACACCATTATGGACTATACGTTTTACTGGTTTATCAGCATTTATGATTACTACCAGCATAGCGGCGACCAGGCTTTCATCAAACAATCTTACCCCGGCATGCAAAGCATGATGAACTACTGCTTATCGCGCCGCAACGCTGACGGACTGATGCAGGGCCTTTCGGGCGACTGGGTATTTATTGACTGGGCTGATGGCCTGAGTAAACAAGGTGAAGTAAGTTTTGAGCAGATGCTGCTTTGCCGAAGTTTAGAATCCATGGCTTTGTGCGCCAACATTATGCATGATAGCGAAGGCGCCGCCCAATACAGCGCCTTAGCTAAAGATTTAAAAGCCAAACTGTTTGCTTACTACTGGAACGCGCAAAAGCATGCCCTGGTGCACAGCCGCGTTGATGGAAAACCCACAGATAACGTAACCCGGTACGCTAATATGTTCGGCATCTTCTTCAACTATTTTACCGAAGCCCAAAAGCAGGATGTAAAAAAGTATGTGCTGATGAACGATAAGGTTCAAAAAATTACCACACCCTATATGCGTTTTTACGAGCTGGAGGCTTTATGCGCCATGGGCGAGCAGCCATACGTGTTGAAGCAGATGAAAGATTACTGGGGAGGTATGCTTAACCTGGGTGCTACCTCTTTTTGGGAAGAATACAATCCCGATAAAAAAGGGGCAGAGCATTACGCCATGTATGGCCGTCCGTTTGGTAAAAGCTTGTGCCACGCTTGGGGCGCCAGTCCGATATATCTGTTAGGCAAGTATTATCTAGGCGTTAAACCCACCGCACCCGGCTACCAGACTTATGTTGTTGAGCCGCAATTAGGTGGCTTAAAATGGATGGAAGGCGCTATCCCTACACCCAATGGCGATATTAAAGTACACTGCACTGCCGACAAAATTAATATAAGCAGTGCCACCGGTACAGGTGTGCTTCGCATAAAAAGCAAAACCAAACCGGTTTGCCAGGGCAAGACACTGAAAGTGTTGGGGAATAATACTTACGAACTATCTGTTCAAAAAGATAAAGCTTACGCAGTGCAATACACTGCTTTATAAATATTCATGTATACATCTGTTTTTCATAGGCCTGTAGTTACCAAAAAATTTACGCAAAAGTTTTGGGCTGGCTTGCTATTAGCTTCTTTGCTGCCGGCTGCAACTTTTGCACAATTGGTTGATAAAACGCCGGCTGCGGTACCCAATGCACCAACAGTTTTTAATACCGAGCCTTGGGAAGACCCGCTGGTAAGTGGCATTAATCGCGACGCGTCACGCGCTACCGCATATTCGTTTAGCAATGTGGCTGATGCCTTGCAGGGCGACCGCGAAAAATCGGGCCGGATGATGTCGCTTAACGGACAATGGGATTTTAGCTTTGCCGAAAAACCTGCCGACGCGCCCCTCGGTTTTTATAAAGGCCGTGTATCAGGCTGGAAAAAAATTACCGTACCCTCGAGCGTAGAGATGCTGGGTTATGGCAAGCCTATTTATAAAAGTGCCGTTTACCCGTTTCGTCCGGTTAACCCGCCACATGTGCCTCAGGATTATAATGGCGTAGGCAGTTACCAACGCACATTTACGTTACCCGCTAACTGGATAGACATGAACGTAACATTACACTTTGGTGGTGTAAGTTCGGGGTTTAAAGTCTGGCTTAATGGTAAATTTTTAGGTTACGGCGAGGATAGTTTCTTATCGTCGGAGTTTAATATTACCCCTTACCTGCAAGCCGGAGAAAACGTGTTATCGGTACAAAACATCCGTTGGAGCGACGGCTCGTTATTGGAAGACCAGGACCAATGGCGTTTAAGCGGTATACACCGCGAGGTGATGTTACTGGCCGAACCCAAACTGCGCATTGCCGACTTTTTTTATCAAACTAAACTGGATAAACAATACAAAGATGCGTTATTGAGTATCCGCCCGCGCATAGAGAACCTAACGGGTAAGGCCATTGCCGGCTACCAGCTCAAAGCGCAGCTATTTGATAAAAACAGCAAGGCGGTTTTTCAGAAACCCTTGCAGCGGAGTGTGGAGAGCATCATCAATGAGATATATCCGCGGCTGGACAACGTAAAATTTGGTTTGCTCGAAAGTAAAGTAAGCAACCCAGCTAAGTGGAGCGACGAACAACCTAATCTTTATACCTTAACACTCTCCTTAGAGGATAGCACCGGTCGTGTTTTAGAGGTGAAAAGCTGTAAACTGGGTTTCAGGAGCATTGAGTTTTCTAAAACCGACAGCAAGCTCCTTATTAACGGCAAGGTAACCTACCTGTATGGCATTAACCGGCCAGACCATCACCCGGTTAAAGGCAAGGCGCTGTCGCGCGAGGATATTTTGGAGGATGTGCGTACTATCAAACGTTTCAACTTTAACTGCATCCGTACCAGTCATTACCCGATGGACCCGTACCTCTATGATTTGTGCGATCAGTACGGCATCTTGGTGATTGATGAGGCCAACCTGGAAACCCACGGTTTGGGATCCAAGCTAAGTAACGACCCCAGCTGGACAAGTGCTTACCTGGACCGGGCCACCCGCATGGTGATGCGCGATAAAAACCATCCTAGCATTATTATGTGGAGTTTGGGTAACGAGGCCGGTCGTGGTCCCAACCATGCCGCTATGGCTGCCTGGATTCATGATTTTGATATTACACGGCCGGTTCATTACGAACCTGCACAGGGTACGCCGCAGGCCGAAGGCTATATTGATGTAACCGATGCCCGGTATTTAAAGCCTAACGACCACTCGCACCGCTTACAAAACCCGATTGATGAGCCTTATGTGGATGTGGTGAGCCGTATGTACCCGGCGTTATATACTGCGCCGCTACTGGTTAATCAAAAAAACGGCGATAACCGTCCTGTATTTTTTGTCGAGTATTCGCATGCGATGGGTAACTCCAACGGTAATCTTAAGGAGTTGTGGGACCAATGGCGCGCATCTAAACGGGTTATAGGTGGTGCCATCTGGGAGTTTAAAGACCAGGGCTTGCTCAAAACTGATTCGGCAGGCACGCCTTTCTATGCTTACGGCGGCGACTACGGCGAAAAGTATTTCGATAATTTTACCATCAAAGGTACCGTAGCGTCCGATGGCCGTCCTAAAGCAGCTATGTACGAGTGTAAGCATGTTTTTCAGCCCATCACTTGCAAATTAGTAGATGCCTCGAAAGGTTTGTTAAAAATTACCAACCGCCATGCTGTGCAAAACTTGTTAGGTTATAGTGTGATGCTGCAATTACGGCGAGACGGCCGCGTGGTAATGCAAAAGCAACTGTCTGCGCTCAACTTAGCAGCAGGAGCAGACACCACCATCAGCATTAAATCTTATTTACCATCTTTAAAAGCAGGAACCGAGTACCTGGCTGATATTCATTTCTATCTGGCGACGAGCGAACCTTGGGCCGAAAAGGGCTATGAAATTGCGTCTGATCAGTTTGCACTGACCGGCGTTGTTGAGCATAGCAAATTACTGTCATCAACAGCATCAGTGTCTTTAAACGATAATGGCAACACTTATGTGGTCAATGGGAAAAACTTCATTATTAATATTAGCAAGCAAAACGGAGCGCTGACATCCTACAAACTCAACAGCCAGGAGCAAATTTTTACGCCGTTGCTGCCGCACTTTAGTCGCCCGGTAACCGATAACGACCATCGCGGCTGGAAGGCCGACCGCAAGTTGAAGCCTTGGTTCACGGCAGTGCCAAAATTAACTAACGTTCAGGCTGATAAAGCATCTGATGGAAGTATCAAAGTAGTCAGCAATTACAGTTTGGTAAACGATAGCGCTTCAACAGTGGTTACTTACACTATTTCGGGCAGCGGCATGGTCAAAGTTGATTATGCATTTCAACCCAAAGTAAGCGGATTGCCTAACTTGCCTAAATTAGGCATGCAGGGCGGTATCAAACGCAGTTACGACCAAATTAGCTGGTACGGGCGCGGACCGATGGAAAATTATATCGACCGTCGTTCGGGATTTGAAGCCGGCATTTACAGTCTGCCTATAAACCAGTTTATGGAACCTTATGCGGTTCCGCAAGAAAATGGTAACCGTACCGATGTACGCTGGATGTTTTTGGCTGATAAAAAGCAAAGCGGTCTTTTAGTAGTGGCCGATAGCCTATTAAGCATGAGTGCCTGGCCTTACACCGAAGCCAACATCGTGGCGGCTAAACACACTAATAAATTAAAAGATGCCGGTTATCTAACCCTGAACATTGATTTAATACAAATGGGTTTAGGCGGTAACGACAGTTGGTCTGATGTGGCGGCACCGCTTGATATTTACCAGATACCAGCCAGGCCATATCGCTACAGTTTTTATTTGTACCCTTACCAGGGCAGTACCGACGGCATTACCAATGTCATCAAAAAGATGAATAATGCTAAAAAGTAACAGACGAAAATCAGGCTTGCCGGGGGCACCGTTTAAGGCTATTTGTATAGCCTTGTACCTGAGTATTTTGATGCCCCTAAACAGCATAGGGCAAGTACGCGGTAAACAGATAGCTAAAGTAGATTTAGAAAAGCTGTTTAAGAATCCGCCGGCATCGGCCAAGCCCTGGGTATTTTGGTACTGGATGCAAGCGGCCGTAACTAAAGCCGGCATCACTGCCGATTTGGAAGCTATGAAGCAAATTGGCATAGGTGGCGCTTACCTGATGCCTATTAAAGGTATTGCTAATCCGCCTTATTTAACGCCACCTGCCGAGCAGCTAACGCCCGAATGGTGGGCGCTTGTAAAGTTTGCCATGCAGGAGGCCGACCGCCTCGGTCTGCAAATGGCCATGCATGACAGTGATGGTTTTGCCCTGGCCGGTGGTCCGTGGATTACGCCCGAGTTGTCCATGCAAAAAGTAGTTTATACCCAGACGAATATTACAGGCGGAGCGATATTTTACGATACGCTTGCCCGTCCCGAAAGCTACAAAGGCTATTATAAAGATATTGCCATATTGGCTTACCCATCGCTGGTTGGAGCCGGGATAAACAGTAACCAGATAAAACCGAAAGTAACGAGCAGCGTTGCTGGCACCGATTTGCAATACCTGGCCGACCGCAATAACAAAATATCTTTTACCAGTGCCGATTCCTGCTGGATACAATACGAGTTTCCATCGGTCTTTACCTGCCGTTCGCTGGTGGTGCGCAGCAATGCCCCTAACTATCAGGCTGAGCGTTTGCAGATTTTGGTAAGTAACGACGGTAAACAATTTCGTTCAATTGGCCGCTTGCAGCCGCCCCGTCATGGCTGGCAGGATAACGATGCGCTTATTACGCAATCTATCATTCCTACAACAGCCAAGTATTTTCGATTTGTTTACAACAAAGAAGGTTCGGAGCCGGGCGCTGAAGATTTGGACTTTGCCAAATGGAAGCAATCCTTGAAAATTTCGGGTATCGAGTTATCTGCTGAGCCCCGCATCAATCAGTTTGAAGGAAAAACGGGGGAGGTGTGGCGCGTAAGTAAATCAACCACCCGGCAGCAATTGCCTGATGATTTATGCATTGCCAAAGATAAGATTGTCAACCTGACGGCGATGGTTGACGCCCAGGGAAAACTCCACTGGACAGTACCTGCCGGTAATTGGACCATCTTGCGCATCGGGCACACCTCCACAGGGCATACCAACGCTACTGGCGGTAAAGGCGCGGGCCTGGAATGCGATAAATTTAACACAACTGCCATTAAGCTGCAATTTGATAACTGGTTTGGTGAAGCTATTAAGCAAATAGGGCCTGATTTGGCTAAACGCGTGCTCAAAGTTTTTCATGTGGATAGCTGGGAGTGCGGCAGTCAAAATTGGTCGACCTCGTTTGCACAGGAGTTTCAATTGCGCAGAGGATACAGCCTGATGCCTTACCTGCCGGTAATGGCGGGTGTACCTGTACAAAGTGCATCGCAAAGCGAAAGGGTACTGGCCGATGTAAGGCAAACCATAGCCGAACTGGTTAACGATAAGTTTTACGGCACCACGGCGCAATTGGCGCACCAAAACGGATGCACTTTTACCGCCGAAAGCGTGGCACCGACCATGACCAGCGATGGCTTACTGCATTACAGCAAAGCCGACATTGCCATGGGCGAGTTTTGGCTGCGTAGCCCCACGCACGATAAGCCCAATGATATGCTCGATGCCATTTCGGGCGGTCACATATACGGTAGAAATATCATCCAGGCCGAGTCATTCACCGAGTTGCGCACCATGTGGGACGAGCATCCGGGTATGCTAAAAAGCCTTGGCGACCGTAATTTGGCCTTGGGCGTAAACCGATTGGTTTTTCATGTGAACACTCATAATCCCTGGTTAGACCGCAAGCCGGGTATGACGTTAGACGGTATCGGCTTATTTATGCAGCGTGACCAAACTTGGTACCAGCCCGCAAGGGCCTGGGTGGAGTACCTGGAACGCTGCCAGGCTCTGCTGCAACAAGGCAAACCGGTAACCGATATAGCAGTCTTTACCGGCGAAGAAACACCAAGGCGAGCATTACTGCCCGATAGACTGATTAACACCCTGCCCGGCTTATTTACTCCAGCCAGGTTAGCACAAGAAAAGGAACGGTTGGCGAATAAAGGCTTGCCGTTAAAAGTTGTACCCATTGGTGTAACCAGTAGTGCCAATTCGGTTGGTGCCGAAGATTTGATTAACCCCTTGCAAGGTTACCATTACGACTCGTTTAACCTAGATGCATTGATGCGCTTGGCCAAAGTAAACAATGGACGCATTGAATTGCCAGGTGGGGCCAGCTATAAGGTACTGGTGCTGCCGGGTAATACACCGATGCTGCCTAACGGCACTTACTGGTCGGCTAAAGTGGTTAAGCGCCTCAATGAATTGATTGCTCAGGGAGCAACCATTATTTGTCACCCGGATGCGGGGCCTAAACTAAAGCAATCTGGCAAGGGTAAGCTGATTTATGGGCCGTATCAGGAGCATAATTTAAACGGCTTAGGGCTGACTAAAGATTTGATGGTTTCGGAAGCGAATGGACAGGCTGCCCAAGGCATAGCCTGGACACATCGCAGCAGTGCCGATTTTGACTTGTATTTTATCTCCAACCAGGACAGCGTAGCCCGTAACTTACAATTTTCATTGCGCACTGCAGGCCGATTGCCTGAGATAGCAGATGCCTTAACCGGAGAGGTGAGGGAAGCAAGTGTATGGACGACAGACAATGGACGCACTTTGGTACCACTAAAACTGGAAGGCAGCGGGTCGGTGTTTTTCATATTCAGAAAGCCAGCTAATCAATCAGTAAAAACAAACCGTAAGCCTCAGATTTTTGAAGTTAGCCAGAAACTGCAACCTGCCTGGGCCGTAACGTTTGATGCCGCGATGAATGGTCCTCAAAAACCAATGCGATGGACATCGTTACAAGACTGGAGTCAATCGCAGGACTCAACTGTACGGTATTACTCGGGTACCGCAGTATATAACCAAACGTTTAACTGGAAGGGCAACGGACAGGCTATAGCTTGGCTGAATGTAAGAAAGGTATACAACATGGCCGAGGTTTTTGTAAACGGCGTTAATTGCGGCGTGGCCTGGACAGCACCGTATCGCGTGAACATCAGTAAAGCCCTAAAGCCAGGAGCTAATCAGATAAAAATTGCAGTAACCAATACCTGGGCTAACCGGTTGATGGGCGACCATCGGTTACCTAAAGAAAAACAAACCACCTGGACTAACGCACCCTACCGCTTAGAAGGCAGGCCATTGCTACCTGCAGGATTGATTGGCCCCGTGGTGATTGAAACGACAAATGAATAAAACGTATATTTAGATATGAGAAGAGTGAAAGAATGGCTGGGCGGTGCGGTGTTGTGCCTGGCATTATACAGCCAGGCTAATGCGCAGAGCAAAGCCCTGGTAAATACCTCGGCCAGTCCGTATGCAAGGCTAAGCAGCGTTAACATGGGGGATGTAACCTGGACTAAAGGTTTTTGGGCCGACCGCTTTCAGGTTTGCCGTGATACCATGATTCCGAACCTGTGGAAGGTATACACCGACCCCAACATAAGCCACGCCTTTAAAAACTTTGAGATTGCCGCCGGGCTGGACACTGGTTCGCACTCTGGTCCGCCGTTTCACGATGGCGATTTTTATAAATTGTTTGAGGCGGTAGCCAGTATGTATGCCGTAACGCACGACCCTAAACTGGACGCGTTAATGGATAAAACCATTGCCGTGATTGCCAAAGCGCAGCGCAAAGATGGTTACATCCACACCCCGACACTCATCGCTCAAAAAAACGACCCCAAAAATGCTAAGGCTTTTGCCGACCGCTTAAATTTCGAAACTTACAATTTAGGCCATTTAATGACCGCCGGTTGCGTGCATTACCGGGCAACGGGCAAAAAAACACTGCTTAACCTGGCTATTAAAGCCACCGATTACCTTTACAATTTCTATAAAACAGCATCGCCCGAATTGGCACGCAATGCCATTTGCCCATCGCATTACATGGGTGTGGTAGAAATGTACCGTACCACGCGCGACCCAAAATATTTGGAGCTATCCAAAAACCTGATTAATATTCGCGGTTTGATGAAGGACGGAACGGACGATAATCAGGACCGTATTCCTTTCCGTCAGCAAACCTCAGTAATGGGCCATGCAGTGAGAGCCAACTACCTGTTTGCCGGTGCCGCCGATGTGTATACAGAAACTGGTGACACAACTTTAATGCACACCCTTAACTTGATGTGGAATGATGTAGTAAATCGCAAAATGTACGTAACCGGCGGTTGCGGCGCGCTTTACGATGGCGTATCTCCGGACGGGACGTCTTACAATCCAACCGATGTGCAGAAAGTACACCAGGCTTATGGCCGCGATTATCAGTTACCCAACTTTACTTCGCACAACGAAACCTGCGCCAATATTGGCAACGTGCTGTGGAATTGGCGCATGCTGCAGGCTACTGGCAAAGCGCAATACGCTGATGTAATGGAACTGGCCTTATACAATAGTGTACTCTCGGGCATTGACCTGAGTGGGCGTAACTTTTTGTATACCAACCCTATGAGTTACTCGGACGCTTTGCCGTTTAGTCAGCGTTGGTCAAAAGACCGCGTGCCTTACATTAAGTTGTCTAACTGTTGCCCTCCGAACGTTGTGCGCACCATTGCTGAGGTAGCCGATTATGCTTACAGTATGTCTGACAAAGGCCTGTACCTAAACTTGTATGGCGGCAATGCATTGAGCACTACACTGAAAGATGGTACTAAAATAAGCTTGGACCAACAAACGGAATACCCTTGGAACGGCAAAATCAGTATTACGCTGAAACAGGCACCCACCAAGTCTTATGCGATGTTTTTCAGAATACCTGGCTGGAGCAGCGGTGCATCGCTAATAGTTAATGGTCAAGCATTGAAAACTCAATTAACACCTGGCGAGTATGCCGAGGTTAGCCGTAAATGGAGAGCAGGTGATAAAATTGAACTGAACCTGCCTATGCCGGTGAGATTGTTAGAATCAAACCCATTGGTAGAAGAAACACGCAATCAGGTTGCTGTAAAACGCGGCCCAGTAGTATATTGTATTGAGTCGGCTGATTTACCGAAAAGCCAAAAAGTATTTAATATTGCCATGCCTGCGCAAAACAACCTGAAACCCGAAATGATAAAGATTGACAACAGTCCAATCATGAGTTTAACCGGCCAGGTTGATGTAAGAAATGAAAGCAACTGGCAAAATAAACTGTATCGCGAGATTAGCAGTAAAGAGCCAAACAAAGTAAACGTTAGACTGATTCCTTATTACGCCTGGGGTAACCGCGGCCATGTAGATATGGAAACTTGGATTCCGCTGGATAGATAGAGCCTATTTATATAACGAACAAGGCCGGTTGCATGAGGTGTAACCGGCCTTGTTGTTTAGTGACCTAGGTAAGGCTTATCAATTCAGCATATTAATAACATCGGCTTTCCGCGCTTCGGGCCATACTTTTAAGTTAGTAAGTTCACCATTTTTTACAGTGGCCTCTACCGTAGTTTGATAAGGTGCGTGCAGTTTGAAATGTACATCCCAGGTTTTAGGCCAAGCGGGGAGCAGGTATATTTTTTTGCCATCGGTTTGCAGCAGCATTTCCTGCAAGCCAATCATGCCGGAACCGCCCCAGTTATGGTCGGGCGTCCAGTCAAAGCCCGGTCCCCAAAAGGCTGGAAATTTACGGCCGGAATCTTTCAGCTTGATGAGTGTCAGTTTAGCTGCCTCATCAGTTAAACCTAAACGGGCTGCAAAAATATTATCCTGTTTCCAGCCAATGCCACTTCTAAATTTTATAGCCAGTGTATCGTATTTCCAGGTGTTTTTAGCAATGTCTAAATCCGGTTTGCCAATACCGTAAATACCCCAAGGAAAAACGGGGTAAAGCTGCATGTTCTCGGTGTTGTTTACGCGTTCCCATACCTGGGCGGGCGCAATGGTTTTATGACCATCAAATTCTCTGTAGCTGATGGGAGGGATGCGTTTCAACATCAGTTCCCAATCTCTTCTTTTTTCAACTGTAAGATAGTCCGATGGCAATTGCAGTAAATGAGTTAATACCATTTGCAAGGCCGCAATGGTTGAGTTGGCATTATAAGCCATCTTAAACGTTTCGCCTGCCGAGCCGGGATAAAGTACCAAGTGTCCCGTACCGTCAAACGCTTTGCTGCCGCGGCTACGGGCCATGTACTGGTAATGCTCATTAAAAAAAGTAAGGCAGCTTTCAATAAATGGGATGTATGGTTTTATGTCATGGCCGGCATAATCGCGGGTTTGCAGCATCATGTCGCAAAACTCCAGTACAGTATCCCACTCGTACTCCAGCCATGCATTGTACTCCATGCCTTTGTCAAAACCTACAGGGCGTTTCCAGCCGTATTCAGTGGCATTGGGTAAACCAAAGTTTTCTAACTGTTCGGTAAAACTCGCACCAGGATGGTTCCAGTAGGTTTGGGTACGCAGCTCGGCGTTACGCAGGATGTTCAAATAAAAGTCGAACGCCGGTTTCATCAATTCCCAGTCGCCGCTTTTCAGCATTGGCCAGTAAACTAGGCGCTGGTTTTGGGCCGTCATCAATCCGCCGCCCCAGTTTCTAAAATCGGGTGTGAACTTAGCGGTACTGTCGGTGTATTGGGGGTCGTAAGTAAACAAGCCGCCATTAAATTTGGTAGGAGAGTTTCCAAACGCGTTGCAGCCCAACATATACCTGAACAGTTGATAACTACGTCCTACCTGCCAGGGTTCTGTATGAGCTTTATCTGCGTTGATGAATATGTAGCTGCGGTTCCAGTAGCTTTTCCACCAGTTTTGGGTAGCTTTTTCGGCTGTATTGGCGTTTTGTTTAGCTTCAGCAATAAGCTGTTCAAGGTTTTTTTGCCACTGATTGATATCTGGTGTCTGCTCCGTGTGTAGGTAAACCTCAATGCGCTGCTTCCGGGTGGCCGTTTTGCTTTGCAGCCTCCAGCCTTTAAACGGTGTGGATGCATACGTACCATCGGTTGTACCTGCTGCCACCATATGGGTGCCTGTCATCACGCCGCCGAAGGCTAATCGTTTCAACGGATTAAAAAGCTGACCTTTAATAGCGTTTAAGCCTTCGTGTGTAACGGTAGCATCAAATATTGTACTGTCCTGGTTATGATGGCAAAATACTACGCCGTTGTTTTTTAAAGCAACCAGATCTTTCTTGGTTTTGATGTCCGGCCGGTTAGCCCATTTCCAAGAACCCTGGTTATTCTCACGGCTTTTAGTCGGGCGGTCGGCAAAGCGCCAGTTTTCGTAAATAGCTTCGGTTTTAATCGACCGGCTGCTGTTTACTTCAACATGTACCACTGGCTTAAACACATCTACCCAAATCCTCACATTTGCTTTAACGCCCTGGTGATTAGCCTGAATAATTACTGCGCCTGTTTTTAATGAAAGCTGCTGTTTAAATTCACGGCCTTCAAAGAGATTTGGGAATAACTTAAGTCGCACCCGGCCAAGTTTCAGCAAACTGTTATTTTCATCAAACGTGCCGCTTCTGGCTATGTAAAATAGTATGTCGCCTTTTTCCACCCAAACGTTAAGCCCTACATTGCCGCCACCGCAAGGCATGGACTCTCCCGAGTTTTGGCTTTGGGTAGTCCACGTAATCTTGTTTTGCTCAAGTTCGGCAGGTTGCGCTCGTAATTGCAACACGGACAAGAGCAGCAGGGTGGCTAAGGTGATGAAGGTGATTTTTTTGTCCATTACCAGTTATCGGTTCTGAAGGAGGATACCGGCAGCCCGTCCGTTCCATACAATTCACCTACAACAAAGTCGCGGAAGGCGTATCGCACCGCTGCCGGCTTTTTTACTTGCGGAGCAGAAACGGTTACAGAACTGCCGTTAATTACCGCCTTGGCCGGGTAAAATTTCTGGTCGTCGCCGGCAATCTCAAACTGCGTTAAGGGTTTATTGTAGGCAGTTATACCATTAGCGGCATTGACAAATTTTAGTACGGCAGCGGTATCTTTAACCGTTATCGACTCATATTCCGGGCTGGCAAAGCCAAAACCTTTCATGTCATAGGTTTTTCCTAAAGCCAAATAGGCTAGCCGTGTTCCGCCCGGTTCTTTATGGGCAGGGTGTATGCTGGCTTGCTCGCCAATATCCATCAGCACTGCCATGGCACTGTTAGGTATTGTTTTTTGAGATTTGCGTTGTGCATCGCGCAAATAAGCCGAATTATATTTGCCGCCTTTGTAATATGGTGGCAGTTGTGCATATTCGTAAGGTGCTATCTGCGCATAATAAAACGGAAAGTCCCCCTGCTGCCATAAATTGCGCCAACGGCCCACCAAGGCCGGGAATAGCTTTTCATAACGGTCGGGATTGTCGTAGTTAGATTCGCCTTGATAAAAAATAGCCCCTTTAATGCCATAACCAGCAATAGGGTGCAACATACCATTGTAAAGCGTGGTAGGGGTACGGCTCACCTGTTTAATGGTGTCATTTTTAGCCGGAATTTTAATCTCCGGAAATTCTTTCAATGTTTCCGGGTCGAGCCATGCCTCAGCAAACGAGCCACTGTAGCTTACATTAATAAGGCCTATGGGCACGTCCAGCATTTCGTTCAGCAAGCGACCAAAGTAATATCCCGTCGCACTAAAATTGCTCACAAACTCTGGGCTTGCCGCATGCCAGTCCGACGGCTTGCTAGTTTCCTGCAACTCTGTTGTTGATGAGCGGGGTACGGTGTACAACCTAATTCGGTTGTTTTTTGATTTTAAAATAGCTTCGTTCGAGCCCATCAGTGGTTGCCCTTTAAAACCTTTCATAGGCATTTCCATGTTTGATTGCCCGCCGCAAATCCAGACTTCACCAATCAGGATGTTGTCAAGCTTTACAAGTTTGCCATCATTAATAGTAACTACATACGGGCCACCGGCTACCGGCGTGGCTAATTTAGCTTTCCATTTACCCGCCTGGTCAGCCGTGGTCTTGTAAATCTTGCCATTCCAGGAGGTGGTAATTGTGATGTTGGTGCCCGGTTTATCCCAACCCCAGATGGGGGCTTGTGATTGCTGCTGTAAAACAGCGTTGCTGGTAAATATGGAGGCCAGCTTTACCTGGGCCGAAGCTGTCATAGCAGCCAACGAAAGCAGCGCTAAAAGACCTGTTTTTAATTTCATGAAAAAGCTGTGATTGTTGTAGATGATTATCGGCTTTATGCGGCACATTTAATTTTTCAAATATCTGCGTTTGTACTCGGCCGGGGTTACACCCTTTACTTTCTTAAAGTGACGGTAAAAGTTGGATACGTTATGAAAGCCACACTCAAAGCAAATAACCTCGGTGATCAGTTTGTTTTCTACCAAAAAGCGGCAGGCGTGACTAATGCGTATCTCGATCAAAAAATCGTAATACGTTTTATTAGTCATCAGTTTAAAATAGCGGCAAAACGAGGTCACGCTTAAATTGCTCAAAGCGGATATCTCTTTTAAGGTAATATCGCGTTTGTAGTTCGACAGCGTGTAAGTGTAAATATGGCTCAACCGGGCGTCGTCCATTTCGCTCGGTTGCTGGAAAGCGTTGAGGTTGTTGACGATGGGCTTATATTCATTGCTTTCGGCCATGGTTTTGAGTATCGACAGCATAACAATCAAGCGGTCTAAGCTTCCGGCATTGACGCCTCCCTTCATCAGTTCGATTACTTTATCTTTTGTCTGGCCATAAAATATCATTCCGCTTTTGGCACGCTCGTAAAGCTTGTTAATCAAAAACGCCTCCGGTAGTTGCAAAATATCTTTACCCAGGCAGGTAGGCAAAAATTGGAAAACTATAGCTTCAATATTTAAACCGCTATTTTGCTGATAGTACTCCTCGCGGCATCGCCAGGCGTGCGGCAGGTTTTGGCCAAGTAATATCAACTCGCCAGATGAAAAGTTACCTATATTATCGCCGATAAAACGTACGCCTTCGCCTTTAATGTTATAATGCAGCTCAAGTTCAGGATGATAATGCCAGATATTGCCAAAATTGGGCTTAACATCATGCCTGATGCTAAAAGAGGACTCAGACTCTCCAGATAATTTACGATAAATGGGCTTCATAGACCTGAAAGCTTATAATTAGTATTTGAAGATAGCAAATGAACGTAAAAGTGTAAAATATATTCCTCTTTTACAGTAACATTTTAGATAACATGGTAACATGTTATAATTTATGGAAAAAATGCTATAAGCAATTAGATGGCAATTGCTATAGTTTTGTGAGTATATACCTGCTGTTAAACCACCAGTAATAAATACATTAAGATTTTTTGCGGTTGCACAAGGCAACTGGCTTTCGCTAATAGGCAAAGCCGGCCAAATAAACAGGTAATGCCTTATTAATTAAATGCAGAATTTAAAAATACATTTTCCGGGTAAGCTTATTTTCGGCAGCGGTGTACTTTCCGGTTTAAGCCAAGAAATATCTCAGCTTAATTGTAAAGAGGTGCTGCTGGTTACTATTGAACCATTACTGCCTCAACTGGAAACACTCATCTATCAGCTTAAAGAAAAAGGTTTGGGTGTTACTGTTGATACCAGCATTGTACAAGAACCAAGCTTTTCTGATTTTGAAAAGCTTATCAACAAATACAAAATAACTGAACCCGATGTAGTAGTGGGTATTGGCGGCGGCAGTGTGCTGGATATTGCCAAACTGATAGCTGCGCAGGTGGATAATACACAAACCTTACAGGAAATTGTAGGCAATGGTTTATTGAAGCAACGTAACAAAAAATTAATTTGTTTGCCAGCCACCGCAGGTACCGGCAGTGAGGTATCGCCCAACGCTATTTTAGTTGATGATACCGATAATCAAAAGAAAGGTATTATTAGTCCGTACCTGGTACCCGATATTGTTTATGTCGATCCGTTATTGACTGCAAGTGTACCTGCCAGTATTACAGCCGCTACCGGGCTCGATGCTTTAACACATTGCCTGGAAGCTTACACTAATAAATTTGCTCAACCTTTTATTGATATATATGCTTACGAGGGTATGCGGCTTATTGCCGCTAACCTGGTACAGGCGGTACAACAGGGCAATGATACCCAGGCACGGACGCACGTAGCTATGGGTAGCCTGTTAGGCGGCTTTTGCTTGGGGCCGGTTAACACGGCCGCTGTGCATGCGCTGTCTTATCCCTTAGGCAGCATGTTTCATTTAGCGCATGGCTTGTCGAACGCCTTGCTTTTACCTTACGTGATGGCATTTAACATTCCGGCTGCAACTAAACGCTACGCTGATGTGGCCGTAGCTTTGGGCTGTGCCCGCGAAGGCGATGATTCGGCCACGGCGTTCGCTGGCGTAGAAAAAATTAAATCGCTGATTAAAGATTGCGGGGTGCCCGATAAGCTGAGTAAGTTAGGTATACCGCCAGAAGCTATCCCGCAAATGGCCGAAGATGCTTTGAAAATTACTCGCTTATTGAATAACAACCCACGGGAAGTAACTTTAAGCGACGCTATAGCTATTTACGAAGAAGCTTATTAAAGTACAGTCGGCAGACAAAAGATATAAATGTGAAATTTTTACATGAAAAACCCTAATAAATTTAAAGGAAATGTTATACCGGTGGTTACTCCGCTAACCGACCGTTATACTTTAGATGCAGAGGCGCTTGATAGGATATTTACCAACGTGTATGAAAATAAAGCATCGCCTTTTATTTTAGGTACAACGGGTGAGTCCGCGTCGTTTCCGGCAGAATTAAAAAACGAGTACATCGAAACTGCAGGCAGGCTTAAGCCTAATGGTGGAGTGCTGTACATGGGCATCTCAAGCAATAGTATTGATGAGTCGGTAGAGATGGCCAAGCGTAGTTTTGATGCCGGCGCAGATGCTGTAGCGGCTACGCTGCCAACCTACTACTGCTTAACCACGGATGAAATGAGGCGGTATTTTATAGAGTTGGCCGATCGGGTACAAAACCCATTGATTGTTTACAACATACCCGCAACTACGCATATGTCTATCCCGCTTGATTTGATCGACGAATTGAGCCATCATGATTATATTATGGGTACTAAAGATTCTGAACGCAGTACAGAACGCTTAGCACAATCGTTAAAGTTGTGGGCATCACGGCCCGATTTCAGTCATTTTATTGGCTGGGCGGCACAATCGGCCTATGGCTTGTTAAACGGCAGCGATGGTTTAATACCAAGCACTGGTAATGTGGCTCCCGAAATATACTGTAAGTTATCCGAAGCCGTAGCCAACAACGACTCTGAAGCAGCTTATTACTATCAGCATCAGTCGGATGTTTTGGGTAACTTATATCAGTCGGGCCGCTCATTAGGGCAGTCTTTAGCTGCGTTAAAAGCATTGATGCAGGAAGTAGGCTTGTGTCAGCCGTACATGATGTCGCCGCTGCAAAAGCTATCAGACTATGAAACGTCTCAACTGATTACGGCATTTTACGAATTGTTAGACAAAGAAGGTATTAAACTTAGCAAACTAAACCATGTTTGATAAACCCATTATAGGCATCACTATGGGCGATCCGGCAAGTATCGGCCCTGAAATTGCCATCAAAGCACTGTTAGACAGAGAGATTTATGACATCTGCAAGCCATTTATTGTAGGCGATGTTAGTGTATTCAATCATATCATCAGTAAGCTGGGCTTAGTGGCTACTGTCAATAAAATCCAGGATGTGAAAGAAGCCCGGTTTGAGTACGGTAATGTGGATGTTTTTGACCTTCATAACGTTGAGCTGGACAAACTGGAATTCGGTGTAGTATCGGCTATGGCAGGTAATGCAGCATTCGAGTCGGTAGTTAAGGTGATTGAACTGGCCATGGTAGGGCAAATCGAGGCTACCGTAACTGGTCCGCTCAATAAAAAATCGATGAACGAGGCCGGGCACCATTTTGCGGGGCATACCGAAATTTATGCGCAATACACCGGTACAAAAAAATATGCTATGCTGCTGGTTGAAGATAGCATGAAAGTCATACACGTTTCTACACACGTATCCTTACGCCAGGCCTGTGATCTGGTGAAGACAGACCGGATCATTGAGGTGGTGGAACTGTTGCACAACGGCTTAATCAGCCTGGGCGAAACAAATCTTAAAATCGGAATTGCAGGTTTAAATCCTCATGCTGGCGACTCGGGATTGTTCGGCACCGAGGATGATGAGGAAATTTTACCTGCAGTGCAAGCGGCTTTAGCCTTAGGATATGATGTGGAAGGGCCAGTACCTGCAGATACCATGTTCTCTAAGGCAGCCACCGGTTATTACGGTGGCGTGGTAGCCATGTACCACGACCAGGGTCATATTCCGTTTAAATTATCTGGCTTTAAATGGAACCCCGAGAAAAAGCAGATGGACAGTGTTAAAGGTGTTAACATCACCATGGGACTGCCTATCATTCGCACATCGGTTGACCACGGAACCGCGTTTGAGATTGCCGGTAAAGGTATAGCGAGCGAGGATGCAATGGTGCTGGCTATTAAATCGGCCGTGCAACTCGCCAAAAATAAGGTAACTGCCTAACTTTTATGATTGCCGTTATTGCCGACGATTTAACGGGCGCTGCCGAAATTGGCGGCATAGGATTACAGTACGGTCTGAATGTGGAAATAAGCCGGCAGGTAAAGCACAATACGACGGCTGACCTGTTAATCATCAACACGGACTCGAGGTCGAAATGTCTGCAAGAGGCTGTTAGAGCAGTAACCGAAGCATGTCAAGATATCAAGCGGTTAAATCCAAAGTTTATTTTTAAAAAGATAGACTCGGTAATGCGTGGCCATGTTTTGGCGGAGATTGAAGCAGAACTGCAAGTATTGGGCTGGGACAGTGCGCTCGTAGCATCTGCAAACCCGCATTTAGGCAGAATGCTAATTGATGATGTGTATTTGGTGAACGGCGTACCAGTACATCAGACATCATTTGCCATCGACCCGGAATTTCCGGTACTTTGTGCTGATGCAGCCGGAATGTTAAAAGATGAAACAGGAGTGGTTACGGTTTGTAAACCTGATTGTAATTTTCCGGTTTCGGGGATTACCGTTGGTGAAGTAAGTGGCGCTGATGATTTAGATTTATGGGCTCAGCACTGTGGCCGGGAAATTTTACCGGCTGGCAGCGGTGGTTTTTTTTCAGCGCTGTTAAAGTCAAAGCTTAAAAAGGCAACATATTCGTCGGCAGAAAACGGCCTCTTCCATGAGCCAGTTTTGTACGTCAGCGGTACCACATTTGCGCAGAACGCCAGGCTGGTCAGTAATCTAAAAGATGGTGCCGGTCCGGTTGCTTATATGCCTGCTAGCCTGCAACAAAACAAAGAAAATATTAAAGTTCTGGCCGACTGGTGTAGTGAGGTAGTAGCTTTGCTTAACAATCAAGGTAAGGCGGTAATGGCCATTGAGCAAAGAGACAATTCCGGTTTTAAACCCGATGCTGCCGTATTGCGTCAAACCATCGCTGCGGCGGTTAAAAGAGTAATGGAAGCGGTTGAAGTAAAAGAACTTATTATTGAGGGAGGTTCTACCGCTGCCGCTATTCTAAATGATTTGAATATAGATACGCTTTACCCGGTACACGAGTTTGGTCCCGGATTAATTAGATGCAGTACTATGATTGCTGCAAATTTACACGTTACTTTAAAGCCCGGCAGTTATCCATGGAGTGAGAAGACCTGGATATTTTAACTGCCTTTAAAACGATAACCAATTTACCATGATTAAACCTGAGTTAGGTATTATAGACTACCTCATTATCATCGCTGTATTGCTTACAACGCTGTTTTTGGGTTTACGATATGCCAAAAACCAAAGTACTACCCAATCGTACTTTGCGGCCAGGGGGCGTGTGCCGGCATGGGCTATCGGTATGTCATTACTGGCTACACTCATCAGCAGTGTTACCTTTTTGGGTTATCCCGGCGAAGGATTTTCATCTAACTGGATTTTATTAGTGCAGGGATTGATGGTGCCCGTAGTTCTGATGGGAACTATCTGGTTTATCGTGCCACTATTCAGGAAGGTAATTGGTTTAAGTACTTACGAATATTTTGAAAAGCGTTTTGGGCTCTTTGCCAGATATTACAGCTCCATTGCATTCGTGTTGCGGCAGTTCTCGGGCATGGGCACTGTTTTCTTTCTGTTGGCGGTGGCACTCAATAGCATGACAGGCGGTAATATGTATTTTATCATTGTACTGGTAGGTGCCATCATTATTGCGGTGAATTTATTGGGTGGCATGGAAGCCGTTATATGGCTCGATGTTTTTCAGGGCTTTATGCTTTTTGCCAGCGGTATATTGTGTTTGGTGGTCTTAATATTTTCTATAAAAGGTGGTGTACCCGAGATTTTAAAAGTAGCTTCAGCAAATGGCCGTGCCGGTTTTGGCCCATACGATATCGATTTTAAACGGCTCACCTTTATTGTGATGGCTATTAACGGTATGTTTTATGCCATCCAAAAATACGGTACCGACCAAACCGTAGTACAGCGTTATTTAACGGCTAAAACAGACAAGGCAGCTATCAGGGCTTCGTTGTTGGGTATATCACTTACCGTGCCGGTTTGGATGTTGTTTATGTTTATTGGTACCTGTCTGTTTGTTTATTATCAACAAAACGCTTTGCCGGCCGGATTAAACCCAAATGCAATTTTCCCGCATTTTATCATGACCGAACTTCCCACCGGCGTAATCGGCTTTATTTTATCGGCCATGGTTTCGGCGGCGATTTGCAGTTTAAGCGCAGATTTAAACTCGCTTGCAGCAGTTGGTATCGAAGATTATTATAAAAAACTTTTCCCCGGTAAGTCAGACAAAAGCTATCTGGATGCCAGTAAGTGGATGATCTTTGTTTCAGGTGCCATTGCCATCACTATTGGTGGCATTTATATTAATATCGGTAACGAAGGTATTTTGGGCATCATATTTACGCTATACGCGATATTTTCCGGCGGCATTGTAGGTATATTCCTGTTAGGATTGTTCAGCGCGAGGGCTAACCGCCAGGGCATCAATATTGCTATCGTAGTTTGTATCTGCTTTACGGCTTATGCATTTTTGACATCAACACCGATTGGTACGGGCACCAACAAAACCGTTTTGCTCGACTTGGGAAAGTTCAATTTTACACACAACAAACTTATGTTAGGTGTTTACAGCCACCTGGTGGTTATCTTTGTAGGTTACATAGCGAGTCTGTTTTTCCCGAAACCGGTGTTAGATCGTAACTTACTTTACAGCGGCTGGCGAGAAGGCAGACGCGAGGAGCGAGAGCAGGATAAGCAACTGGCCAATTCGTAAGCGCTATTCAAGTTCGCCTTTTTACCTTAAATTCTTCCATCCACACAGTTACTAATAATAGGCTAAATCAAGCTTCTTTTTGTATTTTTTCCTCTGCTAACTCCATATCTTCCTGTGTAGCTTCGGGTTCTTCATTAATTAATTCGGCTCTCGGATCAAACTGCAGTTCTACGCAAATCGGAAAGTGATCAGAGCCACAATTATTTAAAGTACAAATGCTTTTCAGACTAAAATCGGATGAGCAGAATATATGATCTAACGGAAAACGCAGAAAGAAGTATTTTGCATTAAAGCTATTAAAAAAGCCGCGGCCTTTTCGTGGATCGAGCAAACCGCTGGTTTTTGAAAATAATTCTGTAGTGTAACTCCAAGCTACGTCGTTCAGGTCGCCGGCAACTATAACCGGGATAGGGCTGTTTTTGGCTTTCTGGCCTACCAGTAATATTTCGCGGTCGCGCTCGGTTGATGTCGGACTTTCCTGAGGTACTGGCGGCTTTGGATGAAGGCAGTACAGTTTTACCTGTTGCCCTGATAGCAAGCTTACATTAACTTCAATGGACGGAATATCATTTTCTACCAGATACTGAACAGCGCCATCGGCTAGCTGGAGGCGGGAGTAAAGCATCATTCCGTAAGTATTCTCCAACGGCTCTTTAATCTGATAGGGGTAGGCAGCTTCAATGTTTCTCATCTGTGCTTCCCACCATCGGTTGGTTTCAACCATCAGCACCAGATCCGGACTGCAGTCTTTAATTAATTGATGGTAAGCGGCTGAGTTTTGATTATCCTGAAAAACGTTGGCCACCAGAAGTTTAATATTATTCCGGGTACTGTTTGTATTTATACTTTTTACCAGTTGCTTAGGTGCTAATGGCGTAAAAGGGTATATTTTTACGCACAAGTAAATTAAGTTTAATGTGAGTGCGGCTGCGAGTGCGGTATCTTTGAAATTAGCAGGAAAATAAAAAATAAGCATCACTGCTAACAGTAATGCGTTCAAAATAAGCTTTTGCAGGCGCGGATATTCAAATACCCTGAAAACCCAATAATCATTACGAATGAGAGGGATGGCGGTAGATAAGATAATAAATAAGCTTAGGTAGAAGGTAATATGATAGACTAACAACGGCAAAACTTTGTAAAATTTTTAAGCCGCAATATGTTCAATTAACTTTAATTAAATCCTAATTTATTTCTAATAATATATTAGTTTGCCTTACATGCAACGAGCACTTAATGTATATTACTTAAACCACTGCCTTAATTGACGCTCGAAATCTGACTGGTTTTGATTGGTTACCTGAAAACGGCCTAATTCGAAAACTTTACTGGTACGATTAACTTTTTGGGCGTGGGTAGTAAAGCCGGCAGATAGATGATTTTCTTTCATTACCTGCAAAGTGTCATCGTTAAAGTTGCCGTACGGATAGGCTGCAATATTGACGATTTGTTTCAACTGCTGTTCTAATGCAGTTTTGCAATTTAGCAGCTCTTTCTGCTGATTTGCTCTACCATGATAGGCCAGAGCAGGATGCGACATGGTGTGAATGCCTGCTTTAAATAGCGGATTGTCAGTTAGATGTTTTAATTGCGCAGCACTCATGGCTTTATCACTTGACGACATCGTTGCGGGGTGATCTATAGATGCGGTTAATTGGTCAAGGCAGCTGGTAATTTCATTAATCAGTAAAGGTTGTAAAAAGGCCCAAAGCGCCATATATATTTCGCAACGTTCAGTAGGATAAGGTTGGTTCCAGATCCAAAGTCTAAGATTCTCTGCGTCAGTGTTAATTGTTCTTGCTTTAACCCGTCGATTAAATATCTTTTTACCGGTATCCACTTTAATGTATTCTGGTAGTTCGACAGAGAAAAGAATCAGCGTCAACAGTTCATCCCACCAAAATGCTCGTTGTGTATCGAGGTAATAGGGCGGGATAAAAAAAGTTGCCGGGCAGTTATAGTTTTCCAGCAGTGGTTTAGCATATACATAATTGTCAAGGTATCCATCATCAAAGGTGAGCGCAACCGTTTTGTTTTTGATTTTACCGTGCTTTCGCTGATAAAGTAATTCGTCTAAAGCAATTACCCGGTATTTTTTGCTCAGGACTTTTAGCTGCCCCTCAAACCTTTCAGGACTAACGGCTAATTGCCATGGATCGACAACTAAATTAGTAACGCGGTGGTACATCAGTACTACCGCATTACATCCAGTTTTAAAGTTTGCGAATAATTTAAACATTATACGGCATTGGTTAAGCTTTAAGTTTTCTGCATGCAGCGGTTATAATAACCTGATAGTGTGGATCATGACTATTTAAGGTTTCATCACTCAGCTCATATCTACCCATGCCGTATAAAAATGCTGTGGCAGCTAACACGTTGCCATGGGTATCTATCACAGCGGTACCGTCAAAATTTTCAGTTAACAGACGTGTTATTGATGCATCCGTGAAAGACCAGAACCAGTACTTTCCCCATTGGTCGTGGGCGATGTGGCTTATGCCTGGTACCGTTAAAAGTAGACTGCCACCGGGCTTCAATACCCGGTAACAGGTTTTTATAGCGTCAATGTAGTTATAAATGAGATGCAGAGTTTGCGTTAACACGATGCAATCAAAACTGTTATCAGGTAACATGGGTGCATTGCTCAAATCTCCAACAAATGTTGCCTTGGTATTGCTGTCGTCAATGTGCAAAATGTCGCTTTGTACCACATTGGTTAAACCGAATTTTAAAGTGTATTCGTTATCACCAATTTCTAAAACTCTCCCTTTGATTGCATGACTGTTTTGCGCCAGAAACTTTTCAATGTAAAAGCGGTCAACAGGGCCGCCCCGGTCATAGCCGAACTCAAGGCTAAATGGTGTGATCCGGTTTAGATCGCCAAGGTTTACGCGATTAATTGGCGGCCATATCACTTGATTAGAACCGCGTAGAAAGGCAGATTTGCATTTGCTTTTGAGAGCTTGCCACCCTTTTTTTGATAATAGTTTGATTAAAAGGAGCCTGTTATGCTCCGCAAGAATGCGCAATGACTCTTTTTGCTGCAACAGTTTTCTTAACGGTAGCTTTTCTAACATCAGGGCGCTTTCTATGGTATAATAGTTTTTCCAAAATCTTGTACCTATTGCTTTATGATCTTGTTCTGCATTTGGATCATTATCAAATCTGTCTAATACATGCAATGCACTATTAAGCATCAAAGAATGATTAAATGACATGTTGTCGCCGTGATGCATATAAGCTGCGATAAGCTGCTGGTGATGAATAACCGGATGTTTCTTTGCAATACGCAAGTACAGGTCGTAGTCCTCACAAGCTTTTAGGGTAACATCAAACTTAAACTGCTGCAGTACCCATTTGCGATACATTACAGTGGCATGCATGCCGATGTAATTGCCCTGTAGTAATTGTTGATACGGCGTTCGCTTCAACTCGATAGAAACAGTTACCGACGTCCCTTTGCCGGTATTGATTATCTGGTGTGCACCGTAAGCAAATGCCGCGTCATCATTGCCTGATAGGTAGCCGGCGTTTATGGAAAGTGCATTGTTGTAAAGCCAATCGTCTGCATCTAAAAATACCAGGTATTCGCCGGCTGCAATATCGATACCCTTGTTGCGGGCGGCAGATAGTCCTTGATTTGTCTGAAAAATATACTTGACGGATTGGTATCGCTCTATCACCGAGCGACTATCGTCTGTTGACCCATCGTCGATAACAATGACCTCAAAATTTAAATAAGATTGAGAAAGTACACTGTTAATAGCCGTTGAAAGATATTTGCCGTGATTATAATTTGTGATAATAACAGAAATTAATGGCAGAGAGGCATGGTGAAAATTGTGCTGTGTCATAAGGTTGGCGGCTATGGTGAACAATTGATAGAGCTGATACTTAATATATATAAGCTCTACATAAAATTTTGCTGAGTAAAGTTGTTTAAGAATTATCTGGTTCTTCTTTTTTAAATAAAATCAGTTTTCTCAGTTCGTCTTTAGCTAACCACGATAACAAATGTCCAATACCTTTTAAGATATGGGCATCAACATAAAAATTTAAAAGCCCGGTAATTTGCCTAAGTACAGGTTTGGTTTTTTTGATAGAATGCCAAAGGTCACTCGTTAATTGTAATGAATAGTAAGCATAATCTTTCCGAGCGTATAGTATCACCTCTTTTTGCCTATCAGGCGGCAGCAATGGTTTTGTGAGGCTGAATATTTTTTTGATATCGACAAAGTGTTCTCCGCTCAATAAGCTGTCGCTGGATATCGATGTTTTGTGTAGTCGGTACTCAGCAAACGTTTTAGGAAGAAAAACAATCGGAAAATGTTTAGATATAGTAACCCACATAAGCCAATCCTCGCCATAACGGGCGGCATAAAAGCTGCCAACTTTTTCGTAAACTTCACGTTTTACGGTTATAGATACGTATTGAATCAGGTTTAAGCGGGCTAACTTTAGCAGTGATTGCTCTAAAATTGCTGCGTCTTTTACAGGTTCAGCTCTTTCCGCAACAATATTTCCGTGTTCGTCTATGGTGCGCCACGCAGAATAAACAGCACCTGCTTCGGGAAGAAGATCAAACTCATTTTGTATACCAGCGTAATAGCCAGGCAAAACGCGGTCATCGCCATGCAGTAAATGAATGTACTTGCCGCGGGCGCGATTGATGCAGGTTTCAAAATTACGCAGGCTACCTACGTTTTCTTTCTGTCGGTAATAACTAACCCGGCCCTTGCCCACGGTTTCTACTAACCTTTGTACGTCATCATCTGTACTGCAGTCATCAATCACTTCTATCTGCATAATATCCGCGCCCAAGTCTTGCAGTAATACGCTATTTATGGTTTCTGTTAAGTATTTCGAACAATTATAAGCAGGAATCATTACCGACCACAGCACACGAGGTACGTCAATCCCGAGTGGAGCAATGATTGGTGGCGTTTGAGGTATTCTTTCTTGTGTTTCCATAATGAAAGCGTTATTCAGCCGCCGTAGGCAACGAGGTTGCTGGTGTTAAGGTTATAGGAAAGTTGGGGCGCACGCTTCCCCACCATTTGCCATACCAGTTAGTATCTTCCCGGTAATCGGCTACTTCAAAACTGAGGCACTCTTTGTAAGCAAACAGTTCTGTTGAGGTGTCTTCGACAAAGTATAATGAAAAGTAGTAGGCGCCGTCGTTTAAAAAGTTACCGGGAATCTGGCATTCGCCTTTTATGATGTCTTCATTGATGGTTAGATGGTTGGATGGAATATCAAAAATACATTCGCCGGAAACATTGAACAGTATAAGATCTGTAGTTAACCTTGTTACAGGTGTCATCGTTTTAAAGGAGAATTTAATCACAATCGGCGTCCTAATATCAAAAACCGCATCGTTGTGGGCCAACTGGGGTATGAGGTCAACACTTAATACCTTTATTCTGTCGGTACCGGGGGCTTGGTTTAAATTGTCAAATCTTTTGCTCCAACTGTTGGTTTGCAGCGTTTGCAGGTAACTCGTGGTCACGTCTTTTACGTTACCATTGGCTGCGACTTGGCCATTTTTTAACCACATTGCTTTGGTGCATAAATTGCCTATTGCCTGCAGATTATGGCTTACAAATATGATGGTACGTCCACTTTGATGAGTAGCATCATTCATCTTGCCGAGGCACTTTTTCTGAAATTCAGCATCTCCTACGGCTAAAACTTCATCAACTACTAAAATATCAGGTTCTAAATGCGCCGCAACAGAAAACGCCAGTCGTACGTACATGCCAGAAGAATAGCGCTTTACCGGGGTGTCTAAGAAATTTTCGACGCCCGAGAAGTCAACTATCTCATCAAACTTTTTTATAATTTCTCTTTTTGTCATGCCCAGCATGTGGCCACTGATGAAAATATTTTCGCGGCCGGTAAGCTCAGGATGAAATCCTGTACCTACCTCTAATAAACTGCTGATTTTTCCCTTACCTGATATACGTCCTTCAGTAGGTTTAATAATACGGGATAATATTTTTAAAAAGGTTGATTTTCCGGCACCGTTGTGTCCAATTATGCCAAAGGCTTCGCCTTGCCGTAATTCAAAATTTACATTGCGTAATGCCCATATCTCTTCTTTTGACTTGTCATTATTAGTACTGCGTTTAGTGATGTGTGTTTGCCACCACTGCTGCATATCACGCCGGAGTGATCCTGACCCAATGCTTCCCAACTGGTACAACTTTGAAATGTTCTCGGCCTTAATAACAATTTCAGACATAGTTATTTATAATACGTCCAGTAATTTATCGCCCATCTTATTGAACAGCAAAACGCCAGCAGTTACAATGATGGTCATAAACAGCACACTAAATGTAATGGCGTTGAGCGTACCATGATAGGTGCCAGTAAAGGCTGCTCTGAACAATTCGAACATAGATGATAACGGATTGAGCATTACTACCCAATTAACTTTTTGGGGAACAACAGATAATGTGAAAAAAACGGGCGTAACAAACATAAGTAGTCTGATAACTAATTGAGTTAAAGAAGTCAGATCACGGTACTTAGCTGTTAACACCGAAAAAATTAACCCTGCTCCAAAAGCAATACCCGACGTTATTACTACAGCAACCAACGCCAATGGCAGGGTGGAGGCATGAAAAGTTACCTGATTAGTAAGCGCGTAATAAGTAAATACTGAACCCAAAAGCAGTAATTGTACGCCGAATAAAAGTAACTGAAGTAATAAGGCTGAGAGGGCTACAATGACGCGTGGAAAGTATACCTTATTAAAAACGGCAGCATTTTGAGTAAATGTGCGTGATGTATTGGTAAAAATATCTGAAAACAGCGTCCACAAAGTAACACCAATCATATTAAACAGCATAGGCGGATAGCCATCAGTTTTTACACCAAGTATATTGTTGAATACAATAACAAATATACCCACCGTTAACAGAGGCTGAATCAGAACCCATAATGGTCCAAGTAAAGTTTGCTGATAGGCCCCCAAAAAGTCTTTTCGGGTTTGGCTCAACAATAAATCTTTGTAAAAATAAAGTTCTTTAAAATTTACAAACCATGAAGTTTTGCTGGTAATTTCCCATTCCCATTTTACTGATTTGGTCATGCTTAATTGATTTTATGCGTTAAACAATAAAATTGCCAGTGGTATTGTGACGCGAAATAATAAGGTCTTAAATAAATATATAAAAAAATAAGTGTAACTACAAGGTTGAAATTGTAGTTAAAGCTGGCGTAAGAGCATTGTTTTATAATAATAAACTATAGTTTAATAATATTTTTAATTATAATTAATATCTAAAAAAAATAGATTATATTTCCCAAAAGCATGAAAAGCATCAATCCTTAATCATCCTTGCTCCGAAAGCCGAAGGCATATACGCAAAAAAGGTTTAAAAGGATTTGCAAGCATTAAAAAAAATCAGTTTGATATGTTAGACGTTGGAATTTTATTAAAATGACGTTAACCTGGTTACAAAGTATGTTGAAATCTACGGAAAGACTGTATTGTAAAAGAATTAACGCACTATTGCCCATGCTACAGTTACTTTGCATTTAGCTGTAAGTTATGCGCCCGGCAAAGTGAAGTTTAAACGGATGAAAAGATTTAAGAAAAACTTACTTTCTTCGCTGCTTTTAGCATAGTCAAAATACTAACATAATTGAAATCTGATAAAAGCTTGAGCCGTGTTTCATAAGTTAATTAATGGACATCTTCATATATGGAGATGTGCCGGAGAAAAGTTTATTGATAAAATTATAGAAAGTTAATTTACAGCTTTGATTACTGCAAACTGAAATTATTAATGTGTTGTCAATAATTTTGTCTAAATGTCAGCTATAATATTTATAAAAAGCTCTGTTGCTTATAAAAGCGGAGAGGGAGGGATTCAAACCCCCGGTACCTTTAACAGTACACCTGATTTCGAATCAGGCACATTCGATCACTCTGACACCTCTCCGTTTGATAACACAATGCCTAAATCATCGTTGGTAATGATTATCTACAGCTAGATCGCGGCGCTAAAAGTAAGTCGATAACACAAGAAAAGCAAGATTGCCGGCTTCTTTATTGCAGTACCCAGCGTAAAGCCTTCGTTTATTGCGTCTTAATTTTAATGATTCAGGTTCTCGTGGTTTTCAATAAGCCTTAATGTGTATACCAAAAGTTTGTGTGCTTTAAGAAGCCGACCGATATACTATGAAAAAGCAAAAGCAGCCAACTCTGGCTGCTTTTGACTATATTAAACCAAGGTTCGGTTACTCGCTAATTGGCGGCTGATAGTATTTCAAAATTGCTGGCCACAATTTCTGTTTTATAACGTTTAATGTTTTCCGCATCTACAAACGCCTTGGTATGCAGCTTTCCCTGAACGAAAACTAAGTCGTCCATTTTTAAATCAAAGCGCTTTAGGGACGGATTAGTTTCCTCTACCCTGATCTGGTGCGTCTCTTCGTGGTCAGTATCTCCTTTGGCCGAATGAATGACTTCTTTGGTTACTACACTAAAATACAACCAGCGTTCTTGATTATAATTGTGTAACCGTGGTTCTTTAGAAATTTTCCCTGCCAGCATTACCTTATTAATTCCTGCGTTGGTATACATAATGTATCTGAATTTAGCTTTCCGTTTAGTAAACGTTTGTTTTGTTGCCTGAGTTAAGTACCTGCTTGCTTATTTTAATAATTGCATAGTTTATATCAAAACTATTCCGTATAACCGCCAATACTAATGTTTCAAAACTAAGCCGAATTGGTTTTCTTTCCAGCGTATTAATCCCAAATTGTGGTTGTGGTTTTTACGCAATATTTGATTGTTAAGACGCTTGTAAACCGTAACGGCAATAGGTGTATAGAATTGCAATTTTAGATATGTGTCGGGTTATATAGTAGTTTGAAGTATATAAGTGAGTTCAATAAGCGTGCATTTACATTCTAACTATTCAAATTAAAGCAAAAGGCCTACTTTTATATTTTAAAAACAGAACTATCAGTAAGCATTGAGCAGCAATCACTTTTTACGTTTATCAGAGTTATCCGGGCTCGTGTCTGAGGTTATGGAGCAGGTGTTTCAGGGCCGGGGCTTCTGGGTGATTGCCGACGTGACCAGCCATAGTTATAAACCTGGCAAAAATCATCATTATTTTGATCTGGTAGAGAAAGAGCCAGGTAGCAGCACTTTGCTGGCGAGGTTTTCGGCCAGGGCATGGAACGAGGGGTCTGATCAAATTGCAGTGTTTGAAGAAACTACTGGCCAGCGCTTCACCAACGATATTAACGTATTGTTACTGGTAAGTGTAAATTACCATGCAGCATTCGGACTGCAACTGGTTGTGCATAACATTGATGTCAACTTTACCTTAGGCACACTCGAAAAGCAAAAGCAAGCTAACCTGGCCCGTTTAGTCGATGAAAATCCTGACCATGTGCGCCTGGCAGACGGCGAGTACGTAACTTTTAACCAAGAATTGCATTTGCACAGCGTTTTACAGCGTTTAGCAGTAATTTCTTCCAGTACATCTGCCGGGTACGAAGACTTTCAGCATACGTTGCAAAACAACAAACAGGGTTATGCATTCACTGTCGATGCATATTTTACAGTAGTGCAAGGGGAAAACAATGCCCGTTACATTGTTGAGCAACTTATAGCTATTTACCGATCCGGTATAAATTATGATGCAGTAATCATTATCCGTGGCGGAGGTGCACAAACTGATTTGCTCTTGTTTGAACAGTATGCCATCGGCAAAGCCATTGCCCGCTTTCCGATTCCGGTTATTACTGGCATTGGTCACCAAAAAAATCAAACCGTTGCCGATTTAATGGCGCATACAGCCTTAAAAACACCAACGCAGGCAGCAGAGTTTATTATCGCACGTAACCGCGACTTTGCCGACTACATCAGCCTATTGCAAAATAGTATTGCCGTTAGGGCACAGCAACACGTATCTGCTTGCCAGCAAGAGGTCTATGTAATGCATCAAACGTTGCGGCAGGCAGCATACGCAAGCTTAAATACCGCTAACAATAAATTGCAGCGAAGGGGTAACGAACTTGCGCACATCGGCCAGATTAAATGTTTAGAAGAAAAGCTGCACTTAACTCACTTGTCTGACAGGTTTGCCAAACTACCAGATCAATTGTTATTTGAACGACAATGTGAGCTTGATACGCTGAATGCAAAATTGGGAAGTAACGTTTTTTCAAACCTCATTAACCATCGTCAGAGGTTAGAAATGCACGCGCTGGTGCTGCGACTACTATCGCCCGATAGTATCTTACGTAAAGGCTTTGCTATATTGAAGCTTAAAGATGATGTCATTGATCGTAGTAAAGCCATTAAAATTGGCGATGAAGTGCAAATCACCACCGCCGATGAACGTTTGACAGCAAATATAACCAACATAACAAAACATGACAGAGGATAAATTAACCTATGAGGCAGCCGCGGCCGAGCTCGCCGAAATAACAAAAGAGATGGAAGAGGACACGATAACGGTTGATGCGCTGTCGGCAAAAGTTAGACGGGGAGCCTACTTGGTTAACTGGTGTAAAGCTCGCTTAAAAAGTACTGAGGATGATATAAAAAGTATTTTGGGTGATTTAGAAAATCCTGTCGAATAGTTTCAAAACCTCAATTTGGCATCATAACAAGCATTAATGCGTCGATTAAAAAGATGTCTCAAAAGGGTAAGCAGCGGCTTAAATAAATTAGATAGTTGATGAAATTAAATAATTATGGAAAAAAGTAAGCGCTTTAGGTATGTAGCACTATTATAGCCGTAACAAATCGTGTTTTGAGCACGTAAAGGCGGTTTTATATCTATTGCTCAAAATTTATGTCTTTTCAGGATACGCCGCTTAACGAATCTTTGCTTGTTTCTAACATCGTTCAATTGGTTGAAGAGCAGGCTCGCTTAACGCCTGATGCAATTGCGTTAAAACATCATGATTCTTTTGTTTCGTATCAAAACTTAATTGAAAAGACAAATGCCTTGGCGGCTAACCTTATCCAACATAATGCGCAAGAACTTGTAATTGGTTTAAGCACCACCCGAAACATTCAGAGCATTATAGCCTTACTTGCCATATTAAAAGCAGGCAAAGCTTATCTGCCCTTAAATCCAAGCCAACCCACCTTAAGAAATACTGATATTATTAACGAAGCAGCTATTTTAAGCGTTATCGCTTCCGGTAGTGATTGTGATGTCTTTCGAGCATTAGGTTTAAAGGTAATTGATGGTGGTGCGCAAAGGCAAGCACCAACAGCGTTAAAATATCCAACGCCGTCATTAGCTTATGTGATGTATACTTCCGGATCAACCGGTAGGCCTAAGGGGGTGGCCGTAGCGCATCAGGCAGCTATCAATCTGCAGTTATGGATGCAAAGTAATCTTCAGATCATTGTGGGTGCAAAAACCCTGCAGTATACACCGCTTACCTTTGATGTATCTTTTCAGGAAATATTTTCGACTTTAACAACCGGCGGCACGTTGGTGCTTGTAGATGATGATATAAGGCTTGATCCTCGTCAATTGCTGGCTTTCCTGAACCAGGAAGCCATAAACCGGCTTTTCCTTCCTTTTGTAGCTCTGCACTATTTGACGGATGCTGCCGGCAAAGTCAATCTGTTTCCAGAAAGTCTGCAAGTAGTGGTTACTGCAGGCGAACAGTTAAAGGTAACACCACAGTTGAAACGGTTTTTTAAGGCGCTGCCTAACTGTATATTGCGTAATCAGTACGGGCCCACCGAGGCGCATATCATTGTAACCGACCTCATTTTAAGCGGCACCCCAGACCACTGGCCCGATTTACCCAATATTGGTAAGTCTATTAAAAATGTGACGATGGCCGTTTTAGACGATCATCAAAATTTTTTACCTGATGGGCAATCAGGCGAACTTTATATAGGCGGCGTATGCCTGGCGGAGGGTTACTGGAAACAGGAGGCGCTTACACAGGAAAAATTTATTACACTTCAACATCCTCAAATGGGCGCCATGCGCATGTACCGCACCGGAGACTTAGGCTTATATATGCCGGATGGTAATATTCAGTTTTTAGGACGCGTTGATCATCAGGTTAAAATTCGCGGCAATCGTGTTGAATTGGGCGAAATTGAGTCAGTGCTAAATGGCCTTCCCGAAGTAGAACAGGCAGTGGTGGTGGTCAAAAATAACATAGCAAACCAGCCTTATCTGGCTGCATATGTAGTTGCCGGCCAACAGGGTTTTAACATGAGTGGTTTACGTGAGGCTTTAACGCAGCGCCTGCCTGATTACATGATTCCGGCAACGTTTACAAAACTTGCCGACATGCCGTACAATGCCGCTGGCAAAGTAGATCGTAATGCCTTGCCGGACCCCTTACACACCAGGCCTGATCTTAATGTCGATTACCAGCAGCCTGAAACAGTTACAGAAGGAAACCTCGCCAAAATATGGTGTGATCTATTGCAGTTAGACAAGGTTGGGACTAACGATAATTTTTTTGATTTAGGCGGTAACTCTCTTTTAGCACTCAAATTGGTGGTGGAGATGCAGGACCGGTTCCACTATCAGACACCTGTAACCAAAATTTTCCAATTACTAACAATTAAAAAAATAGCGGCTTCTATAGATGGCAGTTATACACAGACAATTCCTGCTGTTGCAAAAGCGAAAAAACAAGTAGGTGGTGATATAGCTGTAATTGGCATAGCCGGAAGATTTCCGGGGGCCGATGATACCGACCAGCTTTGGGATTTACTTAAAGAAGGAAGAGAAGGCATCCGCTTTTTTGCAGAAAACGAATTGGACGCCAATGTCCCTCAACAAAAACGTAAAAGTCCAGATTACGTCAAAGCACGCGGTGTCATCAATCACGCCGATCAATTTGATGCGGAGTTTTTTAATATTAACCCTAAGCTTGCCGAGTTAATGGATCCGCAACAGCGGGTGTTTTTAGAAATAGCGTGGGAGGTGTTAGAAAGTACCGGGCACTTGCCAGGTATTTACCATGGCAAAACCGGGGTATTTGCCGGAACTGGAAACAATAGCTATTACCGTCGCAACGTATTATCAAATCCACATTTGGTTAGTAACGTTGGTAGTTTTCAGGTAATGGCTGCTAACGAAAAAGATTACATCAGCACACGTACAGCATATGAGTTAAATTTAAATGGCCCGGCGGTAACCGTGTTGGCGGCCTGTTCTACCTCGCTGGTGGCCGTGGCGCAGGCAGTAGAGAGCCTTCGCGCCGGTAAATGCGATGTAGCTATTGCCGGTGGTGTGGCAATTACTTCGCCCATTAATAGCGGTTATTTGTATAAAGATGGTGCTATGCTGAGCAACGATGGGCATTGCCGCCCTTTTGACGCCCATGCCGGCGGCACTACCTTTAGCGATGGCGCAGGGGTGGTGTTGTTGAAACCGAAGGAGGCTGCCGAACGCGATGGCGATTACATTTATGGCATCATTAAGGGCATTGGTTTAAATAACGATGGAGGTAGCAAGGGTAATTTTGCTGCGCCAAGCGCCGAAGGCCAGGCGGGCGCCATTGCCGCCGCTATTACCGATGCTGGCGTTGATCCTGGTGACATTAGTTACGTAGAAGCACATGGTACGGCTACCTACATTGGCGACCCTATGGAGATTGAAGGGCTCAAAATAGCTTTCGGTAAAAGCGAGGCAACAGGCTATTGCGGCTTAGGCTCAATAAAAAGCAATGTGGGCCATTTAACTGCTGCTGCCGGTGTAGCTGGTTTAATAAAAGTAGTGCTGGCTTTTAAGCATCAAAAGTTGCCGCCAACTATCAATTACCACCAGCTGAACCCCAATATATTGTTGGATAACTCGCCATTCTATATTAATAATACGCTTAGTGATTGGTACTCAACTAAGAAGCGCACGGCTGGAGTTAGTTCCTTCGGAGTGGGAGGCACCAATGCGCACGTCATTGTGGAGGAAGCAACTCAACCCAATGCTTCATCAGTAAGTAAAAGGCCTTTGCAACTGATAACTTGGTCTGCAAAAAACGAGGTCAGTTTAGGTGCTTATGCCGAACATTTGAGCATTTGGGCTGGTGAAAATGTAAACGAATCGCTTGCAGATGTAGCCTATACTTTGCAAACCAAGCGTAAGCATTTTAACCAAAGAAGCTTTGCCGTATTGGGTGACACCAGTGCACTGAGCAATCAACTAATTGAAGAGTATAGTCGTAATAAGCAAGGTGTTGACATTAAAAATAAGCAGCTTGCATTTGTTTTTCCGGGGCAGGATGCTAAATACCTACACATGTGCCGCGAGTTGTATGAATATGAGCCGGTATTTAAAAATGCAGTTGATGATTGCGCTAAATTATTTTTAACAGCGCTTGGTGAAGACATACGCAATATCATTTACCCCGCTGGCGGAGATGACAGGCTCAACCAAACCCAGTTTGCGCAGCCAGCGTTATTTACCATGAGTTATGCGATGGCTCAGCTATGGTTGAGCTGGGGCATCATGCCGACTGTAGTAATTGGGCATAGTATTGGCGAATTGGCAGCCGCTTATTTTGCCGGCGTACTTAGCCTTACCGACGCAGTTACGCTGGTGAGCGCCCGCGGCCGGCTAATTGCACAGATGCAAAGCGGTGCAATGCTGGCCGTTCGTGCACATGTTGATCAGCTAAAGCCACTGTTAGTTGATGGGGTAAGTTTGGCTGCGGTTAATGGGCCTAAAAATTGTGTATTGTCTGGCAGCAATGGGGATGTACAGGCTTTCGCTGCTCGACTGGACGCTTTAAGCATACCAGCGGTAATTATGCAGGCGCAGCATGCGTTTCATTCGCAAGCCTTAGCCGAGGCTGCCCAAAAGTTTGAGGAAGTGGTAACACAGGTTACTTTAAACGAGCCGGTGTTGCCGTTAATATCAACAGCCACAGGTAAGCGTTTAACAGCAAAAGAGGCTAAGGATCCTGCATATTGGTCGAGCCAGATAGTGAAGCCTGTTTTATTTGCCGATGCTATTGATACACTAATGGCGGAAGGTATACAGGTGGTGATAGAAACCGGTCCTAATCAAGTATGTTCTTCGTTGATAGCACAACAAGTTAATAACGTGGATGTACTAATTCTGCCATCTTCGCTCCAGCCTCAAAGGCAAGCATCGGCTTATATGCCTTTATTCAATTCATTAGGTAAACTGTGGCAGCATGGTATAGAGCCGGATTGGATCGCATTTTATAAGCACGAAAATCGTCGCAAAATAATTTTACCTACCTACGCTTTTAACCGGCAAAATTGCTGGGTAAATCCGCCAATAGATAGCAACGCGGAACAAAAAATTGATCAGCAACTAACAGGAGTATCGGTAAACGAAACTAAATTAAACAAGGTTATCCCACTGCAACAGCCGGCTGTTGCAGTAAATGATGCAGTTACGGCAGATGTGAAGCAACTGCTGCAAAACGGTGCCGGAGTAAGTATAAGCGATAGCCAGTGCGATACTAACTTTATTGATTTGGGCATCGACTCGTTGATGATGACTCAAATCAGGTTAACATTTCAGAAACATTTTGGTATCAATATTACGTTCAGGCAGTTTAATGCAGAGCTGTATACGTTAAATTTACTGACGGATTATTTGGTGAAAAACTTACCGGCTGACCGTTTGCAGCAATACCAGCCGCAAGTAAATCAGTCTATATCGCCGATCATTCAGGGTGATGATGCACTGTCGCAGATTAGTCGGCAATTGCAAGTACTCACCGAACAGGTGGCGGCGTTACAAAAAGGTGAAGCATATTTAGCACCTGTATTAAACAATACCAGCAAACAGGAAACACCGGCATCTCATAAATTATTGAGTTTAGATGAGCAAGCCGAGATTAAAAAGCCATTTGGTGCTACGGCGCGTATCGAGCGAACTAAAACCGAATTGAACAAAGTTCAGGCAGCCTTTCTACACAACTTTACCAAGGCGTACAACCAAAAAACAGCCGGTAGCAAAGCATATACGCAGCAGCATCGCAAGCATATGGCCGATCCGCGTGTTGTATCAGGTTTTAAACCGCAAACTAAGGAACTGACGTATTCGATCGTTGTCGAAAAATCAGAAGGCAGCCGTTTGTGGGACATTGACGGCAATGAATACATTGACGCACTAAATGGTTTTGGTTCAAATATGTTGGGCTACCAGCCCGAAATAATTAAAAACGCCATTACAGCACAGATACAGCTTGGCTATGAGATTGGTCCGCAACACAAACTGGCCGGCGAAGTAAGCGAATTACTTTGTGAATTTACCGGTTTTGACCGCTCGGCACTTTGCAATACCGGATCGGAGGCAGTACTTGGTGCTATGCGTATTGCGCGTACTGTAACTAACAGGTCTATCATCGTAGCCTTCACAGGCTCTTACCACGGCATTATTGACGAGGTTATTGTACGCGGAGCAAAAAATTTGCGTTCGTATCCGGCGGCGCCTGGCATCATGCCCGAGGCAGTGCAAAACATGTTGATACTCGATTATGGCACCGAACAAAGTTTGGATATCATCCGCTCGCGCGGCCACGAGATAGCGGCGGTGTTGGTAGAGCCAGTACAAAGCAGGCGCCCGGAATTTCAGCCGGTTGAATTTTTAAAGCAATTGCGGAACATTACGAGCCAAGCAGGTACCATATTGGTTTTTGACGAGGTGATAACCGGCTTTCGGATGCATTCCGGCGGTGCACAGGCATTGTTCGGCATTAAAGCTGATTTAGCCACTTACGGTAAGGTGATTGGCGGAGGGCTCTCTATAGGCGCCATTGCCGGTCACGCCCCCTTAATGGATGCGCTTGATGGGGGGTACTGGCAATATGGTGATGACTCCATGCCCGAAGCCGGCGTCACTTACTTTGCCGGGACATTTGTGAGGCACCCGCTGGCACTGGCGGCCGCCAAAGCCTCGTTGCTCTACTTCAAAGCAAAAGGCCCATCGCTGCAGAAAGGTTTAACAAATAGTACTACCTATCTGGCCAACGCCTTAAATGCCGTATGTAAACAGTATAAGTTGCCATTAACGGTAGCATATTTCGGATCTTTATGGAAAATTAAGTTTATTGAGGATGTACCTTATAGCGAGTTATTGTTTCATCTGATGCGTTTTAACGGTATACATATTTATGATGGCTTTCCGTGCTTTTTAACCGAAGCACATAGCCGCAAAGATATAGACCGAATTATTTCTGTTTTTAAAGAGTGTGTTCAAGTATTAATTAATGCTCAAGTATTTAAAACACTATTCCATAGCGAGTTGATGGAAACAGCAGAGCATCCGCCGGTTGAGGGTGCTGTGCTAGGTCGCGACCTGGAAGGAAGACCAGGCTGGTATACAAGCAATAAAGAGCAACCCGGCAAATATCTTCAGGTTATTATTTAGTTGATTGATGGATTTTCAAACCATAGATTATAATCCTTTTTCAGCACATCAACTCCAAAAGGTGGTGCCCTCAACAGAGCAGCAACTGGAGATATGGTCGTCTATATTATTTGGCGGAACTAAGGCCAGCTTAGCTTTTAACGAATCAATGACGTTGCGCTTAATTGGTCTTCTTAATGCAGAAGCATTGCAGCAAGCGTTTGCACAAGTATTGCACCGGCACGAATCGTTGCGCTTGGTATTCGCGCCTGATGGAAAGCAGCTTTGCATTTTTGAAAGCATTGAGTTCGATTTTCTGCATCAAGATATCAGCCATCATGATGCCAGTGCACAAGATGATTTTATCAAGATACATATTCAAAAAGATGTTAGTACACCATTTGATTTAGTGAACGGTCCGCTTTTTCGAATCGCTTTATTCAGTCGCTCAGCTACCCATCACGAAGTTGTGTTTACTATCCACCACATTGTTTGCGACGGTTGGTCGCTGGGGTTAATTAGTAAAGAGCTGAGCGACTTATACCGTGCTATTATTAACAGACAAATTTCCGTTTCACCTGAGCCGGCAGCTTTTAGTGATTATGCCATCCAGCAGATATTGGCGATTAACAACCGGGAACATGCAGGGGCAGAAGAGTTTTGGTTAAATCTGTACAAAGATGGCGTGCCGGTACTCAATTTACCTATCGATTACTCTCGTCCGCAAATCCGCACTTTTAGCAGTCGCCGTGCTGATTTTATGGTTGATGCTGAGGTAATCAATGGTTTGCGATCATTAAGCAAAGCATATAAATGCAGTTTCATTACCGTATTTATAGCCGCTTTTGAAAGTTTTTTATACCGCCTCACCGGACAGGCAGAAATTACATTAGGCTTGCCGGCTGCCGGACAACCGGCTACCGGCCAGCTAAATCTGGTAGGACATTGCGTAAACCTTTTGCCGCTCAGGGCAGTTATTGATGAAAAGCTGCATTTTGCCGAATACCTACAGCAACGGACAGTTGCAATATTAGATGCATTTGATCATCAGCAGGTTACTTTAGGTAGCCTTATTAAAAAGTTGAACATTAAACGTGATCCGTCTCGTGTACCGTTAGTGCCTGTTGCATTAAACGTTGATATGGGTTTCGATGATGGTGTTGAATTTGGTGATCTGAAGCATAGCTTTAGTACGAACGCGCGGGTTGCTGAAAATTTTGAAATTTTTATAAATCTTGCTGATACCCCAGACGGTCTGCAGTTGGAATGGTCTTACAATGCCCAATTGTTTAAGCCTCAAACCATCCGCCAAATGATGATGGGTTTTCAGACTTTGGTAAAACAGGTGTCTGAAAATCCACAATTGTTGTTAAAGCAAATAACTATTTCTGACCCTACAGTAAACAGAAGCAAGCCTGACCCCGATTATATAGTTACACCATACCCTGCGCAACCTCTTCACGATTTAATTGAGCAAACCGCTAACAAATTTCGTGATAAAATAGCCGTTATAGATAATAAAACATCAATTACGTATCAAACGCTAATACAGCGGGCAAATCGTCTGGTGCACGAGCTAGGCAGCCTTGGAATTGGCCTTGGTGACAGGGTAGCCATTTTGCTCGATCGATCTGTTGAGACTGTGGTTGCTTTACTGGCGGTCCTAAAAGCCGGTGCCGCCTATGTTCCACTGGATAGTATTTTTCCGGCCGAGCGGTTGAACTATATGTTGGAAGATTCGGGTGCAAGGTTGTTAATTACACAAACCGGTCTTTTTGAAGCGCTGTCGTTTAGTGGTCAGTATCTTGATATCGAGAAAGTTGACTGGACGAAGAACGTGCTGCCGCCGTCTGTAAAAATTTCTAATTATAGTTTGGCCTAC
Source organism: Mucilaginibacter sp. CSA2-8R (assembly GCF_038806765.1). Taxonomy (NCBI): domain Bacteria; kingdom Pseudomonadati; phylum Bacteroidota; class Sphingobacteriia; order Sphingobacteriales; family Sphingobacteriaceae; genus Mucilaginibacter; species Mucilaginibacter sp. CSA2-8R. The sequence goes on from NZ_CP152389.1 coordinate 2,365,810, forward strand.
ATTATTTATACCTCAGGATCAACGGGTAAACCTAAAGGTGTTGAAGTAGAACATCGCAGCTTAGTTAACTTTTTGTATAGCATGCAACAAGAGCCGGGTATAAGCGTTGCTGATAAATTGCTGGCTGTAACAACTATCTCATTTGATATTGCTGCCCTCGAATTATTTCTGCCGCTTTTAGCGGGGGCACAAGTTGTATTAGCCAGTGTGAGCGCGGCAAAAGACAGTAAAGCTTTGCTGAGCTTGATTACGCAGCACAAGATTACTATCATGCAAGCTACTCCTGCTACCTGGAAAATGATGTTGATTGCAGGATGGGATACAGCACAACCAATTAAGGCCTTGTGCGGCGGAGAAGCTTTAAGCAAATTACTGGCTATGGAACTGCTTGATAAATGCAGCGAACTCTGGAATATGTATGGCCCTACTGAAACAACTGTTTGGTCGGCTGTAAAGCAGGTCCAAAAGCAAGACAGCATTATCACTATTGGCAAAGCCATCAACAATACACAGATCTTTATTCTGGGTGAAAATGGAAACCGAGTTGCAACAGGGCAGGCGGGTGAAATTTGTATCAGTGGTGAGGGGGTAGCTCGCGGTTATCATCAGAGATCCGAGTTAACGTCCAAAAAGTTTGTAACTAATAGAACGCTGAGCCAAACACGCATTTACAGAACCGGTGATTTAGGTAAGGTTGACAATAGCGGAGATTTGATTTGCCTGGGGCGGGTCGACTTTCAGGTTAAAGTGCGTGGATATCGTATTGAGGTTGAAGAAATAGAGTCGCACTTGCTGCAGTTGCCTTTCATTGAGGGTGCTGTTGTTATGGCTGTTGATGACCGCTTGGTTGGATACGCGACGGTAAAAAATCGTTTGGGCGATGATGACCGGTTAGTGGCTTTATGTAAGGAGCATCTTAAAAAATGGTTGCCAGCCTATATGGTGCCGTCTGATATCATCATTATCACCTCATTTCCGCTTACGCCTAATGGTAAAACCGATCGTAATGCGTTGATAAGCAAGAATCCACTGTATAGCGAAGCACATAATGTAACGGCTGAACCTCAAAATTCTACAGAGGATATGCTGGTAACGCTGTGGAATAAATTGCTGCATATAAATACCATAGGCCTTCACGATGATTTTTTTGAAAAGGGTGGTCACTCTCTTTTAGCCGCACAGATGGTTGCAGAGGTTGAAAAAACAACCGGTACACATGTTCCGCTAGCCATGCTCTTTAAATATCCAACTATTAAAGGCTTAGCTTTATACTTAACAAAAAATAAAGCAGAAGAGGTACAGGGCTCGTTAGTAACCATTAAATCAACAGGTAGTAAACCTCCTGTTTTTATTGTACATGGCTACGGGTTAAACGTTCACATGTTTAATTTTTTAGCCCAGGCCATGGATGATGAGCAACCAGTTTACGCACTACAGGCTAAAGGGCTTAACGGCTTAGATGAGCCGGCAGATGACCTAGCTAAACTAGCTGAATATTACGTGAGCGAAATTATAAAGGTGTGGCCGGCCGGCCCTTTAGCTTTAGGCGGCTATTCGTTAGGCGGCAGTATCGCATTAGAGTTGGCTAAACAATTACAGGCAGCCGGCAGAACAATTACGCTGCTGGCGATGATAGATGCTTATGCCGAAGTAACCTTTTTACAAGAAGATAGATACAAGGCGGTTGTCAGTAAACTACTGAGGCAATTGGGAAAGTTAAAATTTGTAGCGCAGTCATTATTACAAGATCCGTTGAAAACCATCCGGTACCAAACAACCATCATTAAAAGTCATTTCCACCGGTGGTTAGGCTTTGGTGAGCATGAACATACCGTGCATTCACCGCTGATTGATGAGATTTACATTAAATTAGATAAAGCACTCCAAAATTATAAACTGACGCCTTACAACGGACGGGTGGCGGTTTTTAAAGCTAAAACGCGCGCTTACTACGTACCCGACAGCAAATACCTGGGCTGGAAATCATTTGCCAAACAAGGCATCAAAGTATATGAGATTCCGGGTGATCACCAAACAATGTTAACCGGGAACAATGCCCTGTTACTGGCCCAGGGGCTGCAAGCGGCACTGGACAACGAAATCAATTAAACCATGCCGCTGATTACTTTAACCCAAACTGATAATGTAAAATGGGAAAAAGCCGACCTCGTCCCTCATCTAAAACAGGATGAGGTTCAGGTTTGGCGCGTTTTGGTACCTCCCGCGGGTGCCCAAATTGAAAATTATCGCAGTGTAATGAGTGTAGCCGAAATTGACCGGGCTTCGCGCTTTGTGCATCCCGAAGATACCAACCGTTATGTAACAGCCCACGGAGTTTTACGGCAGTTACTTTCTGCACATACGGCAGTAGCCAGGCATCAGCTCCTATTTACTAAAAATGAGTTCGGCAAACCTGCCCTGATCATGAGCGATAGCAAAGCAGCTCTCCATTTTAACTTATCGCACTCCGGCCAGTATGTAATCATTGCTTTAAGTAAACACCCAATAGGAGCAGATGTTGAATATCTGAAACCTGACTTTAATTTTCATAGTTTATTGCCGCATTATTTTACAGCAGCTGAAACGCATTTTATCACCACCACATCAGCATCGCCACTCACTGCATTTTTTAGCGCCTGGACCCGCAAAGAGGCGCTCGGCAAGGGGTTAGGGTCGGGGATTACCGAAAACATGCAAGTGCTGCCCAGCCTTAATGGCATTCACAGTTCAACCGGTTTGCTTGTGGTAAATGATTGGAATGTGCAGACTTTCAGAGTGGATGATGTGCATATGGCGAGCGTAGCGTGCAGTGGAAATGTGAGGGAGGTTAGGTTTTTTAATTTTATTCATTAATCAAGGTATACACCAATCGCGTTTTTCAACACAATAAGCTATTATGCAGGCTGATGAATTGATTTGGTAGTAAATGTTTAGCTTTAAACAATGTTTGCATTAATCTTATCGCTGTAACTATAATCATGCCTTGCTTTACCTAAATTATGGGATGGTGATTTGGTGTTTCGCGACTTTTTTGTCGGCAGTCATCCATCGATACTCATAGCGGGCAGGTTTGAGTTTAGTCAGGTGAATAATGGAACTTGCTTAACAAGCTTAACCCTGTCGCCAACTCCATCTTTAAAATTATCTTTTTAAGCCAGTAATCTTTTTCCGCAAGTATTTATACTGTACCTTGTAATCGTAAGACATAATACTGATGCCTTTTACTTTTGCCCACCCTGCCATTGTACTACCCCTTATCAAAATTAGTAGGCGATGGTTGTCTCTTACTGCTTTAGTGGTTGGAAGTATGACACCGGATTTTGATTACTTCCTTAGGTTAAGAGTTAAAAGCGTGTATAGCTACACATTAGCAGGACTATTATGGTTTGATTTACCTTTAGGAGTTTTACTCACGGTTTTATACCTGGTTTGCGTTAAGGGAAAGTTATTAAGTGCTTTGCCCCAGTATTTATATCGAGATTATGATGGTCGAAGCCGCGACACGCCTCTTACAGTTCTTTCTGTTGAATACGTGGCTGTTATTTGTTATTCCGTACTATTGGGGGCGGCATCACATCTGTTTTGGGATGCATTTACGCATCCACACGGCTATTTCGTAGATCATATACTTTGGCTTAACAAAACTATTGCGATAGGCAATTTTAAGATTCAGTATTATAAGCTGCTCCAACATGCAAGTACTGCAGTTGGGTTGTCGATTATCGCTGCGATAATAGCGAACTGTCCGAAGTTGACTGCGAGAATTGATAAATCATTTCGCATTAATTTTTGGAAAACAGTTGCTTTAGTTGTGTTCTTCTTTGTCGTAATTAGGTTTTTACTTAGTTTTAATCATCTAAGTTTTGGAGATTTCGTGTTAACCATTATGTCTGCTTCTTTTGTCGGAATTTTTCTTTCTGCGGTCACAAATAGAGTAAAGTATAGGGGAGCACGATCTTTATTAAGTCCTCTACTAACGGATGGTCAATTTATATTATCAAGAGCAGATTATGCTACCGGAATTGTACTTGACGAAAATCTAAATTGGGCTGTTGATGATAAGCAAAACGTTTACACTGTTTATAATGACGTTGACCAAGCTATTGAAGCAGCAAGAAACATTGCTAACTATAGAGGTGATATAGAATGTTATGTTCATGACAGCCAAATGCGGCCTGTATATTTTATCCGGAAAGATGAAATTAAAGACCTAAGGCAATAGCGTGGTAGTATTTTAAATCATTGTTCAATGTTAAATTCTGCCATCCGCATAGACAATACTTATCTTTGCCACCATGCTCAAATATCTGCGCTGGCTGTTATTCCCATTTTCGCTGCTTTACGGCCTGGTAGTGGTAGTACGCAACTGGTTTTACGATGCAGGCCTGTTTAAAAGCCGAAAGTTTGAGCTGCCGGTCATCTGCGTGGGCAACCTGGATGTTGGTGGTGCGGGTAAAAGCCCTATGACCGAGTATTTGGTGCGTTTGCTAAAGTCAGATTTTAAACTGGCCACGCTAAGCCGGGGGTATGGCCGCCAAAGTAAAGGTTTTTGGGTTGCAAATAATGAAGTCGATCCTGTAAGAGAAATTACTGCTACTGCCGCTAAATCTACTGCAACCGCAAATATGGCTGCTCAACTCGGTGATGAACCTTCCCAGTTTGCGCAAAAGTTTCCGGACGTTACCGTAGCAGTTTGTGAAAAGCGGGTAGAGGGCATCGAACGGCTGCAAGCCAATCACGACCTCATTATTTTAGATGATGCTTACCAGCACCGGGCTGTCGAGCCGGGTTTTAGCGTATTATTGTTTGATTATAGCCGCATCAATGAGCCGCATCTGTTGCTGCCTGCCGGTAACCTGCGCGAGCCGTTTGTGGGCCGGTATCGGGCTGATGTTTTCGTGGTAAGTAAATGTCCGCCCGATTTAAGTGTAGCTGATCAACACAAAATAATAACTCAATTAAAACCTTTAAATTACCAGCAGGTATATTTTACGGCTATCACTTACCTGCCTTTGCAATGGTTAAACGGAGGTGACGAACCGGCTTCGCTTAATCAGAATACTACACTATTCCTGATCACGGGTATTGCCAATGCACGGCCGCTGTTACAGCATTTAGGTAAACTTACAACACACATTGTACATCATAATTATGCCGATCATCATCAATTTAGCTTAAAAAATATTGCTAAACTTGCACAAGATTTTAACAGCTGCACTGACGCTCAAAAAGTTATTATAACCACCGAAAAAGATGCGCAGCGCCTGCGCAACCCTCAGTTATTGCCCTTGGTAAACACACTGCCAATTATGGTGTTGCCAATTGGCATCAGCTTTTTAAACGGAGGCGAAGCGCAGTTTAATAAAACGATATTTAATTATGTTAGACAATATACAACGCACCGTAGCGTACATTAAAAAAAGCATCGGCGATTTTGAACCCGAAGCCGGCATTATTTTAGGCACTGGCCTGGGTGGTTTAGTTAAAGAGATAGAGGTAGAAAAACAGATGCTCTATGCTAACATTCCCGATTTTCCGGTAGCCACACTCGAATTTCATTCCGGCAAATTGATTTTTGGTACTCTGGCCGGTAAAAAGGTAGTGGCTATGCAGGGTCGTTTGCATTACTACGAAGGCTACAGCATGCAGCAAATTACCTTTCCGGTGAGGGTGATGAAAATGTTGGGTATCAAAACACTGTTTGTTTCTAATGCCAGCGGATCGCTTAATGCTGATTTTAAAACCGGCGATTTAATGGTGATTGAAGACCATATTAACCTGCAGCCATCAAATCCATTAATTGGAAGCAATTATGAAGAGTTAGGCCCGCGTTTTCCGGACATGAGTCAGCCTTACTCTAAAGAATTGACTCAAAAGGCACTGCAAATTGCAAAGCAAAATAATATCACCTGCCATAAAGGAGTGTATGTAGCTGTAACAGGTCCTAACTTGGAAACCCGTGCCGAATATCGCTACCTGCGTATTATAGGTGGTGATGCGGTAGGAATGAGCACTGTGCCCGAGGTAATTGTGGCAAACCACATGAGCCTGCCGGTATTTGCAATTTCGGTATTAACCGATGAAGGTTTCCCTGAAGTACTGAAGCCGGTATCATTAGAAGAAATTATAGAAACTGCTCAAAAAGCTGAACCGCATTTGACACATATATTGAAAGAGCTAATTGCAGGTTTGGATTAAGGAATTGGGTCGCCAGCTACTGGCTGCGGGTAGAGAAGAGGTGCAACAATGCATCAACTAAAAGCATTTAAAGAATTACAATCGTAAGTGCATACATTTAACACGAGCCCCAATAATATAATAAATAATAGCTTTAAGCAATAAGTATAGCCTTTGTGCTGTTAACATAAAACCAAACACATATGGGCGGCCAGTTGGCTGCCCTGATTGATTTTTATAAATGCCGGATCAATTCAAAAATTTTCTGCTTACGATGCTTTGCCTGGTAATCGGTCAGACGGCTTTTGCCCAAATACCTGACCGGCCTTACGGTGCCGACACCATTCGCAGTGGCCGTAAGCTTAACACCAGTGATTTGTTGGATAGTGCACGTAAGCGTGAGGAAAATAAGAAAGACACGGTAATTTATACATCAAAATATATTAAGGTTACTAACGAAGCACTGCTTAAAGACAGTACGCAGGTTTTTCCGTTAGATACCGGGTTAACTAACTTTGAGAATTTCAGTCCGCTGTTGCAACCTTACAGTCCACGCATGCATTTGGGCAGCACAGGCTTACCACAGCGCCCCATGTTGTTTGAGCCGCAAAAATCTGTTGGGTTTGATGTAGGCAACCATGCGTTAGATGTGTATATGCTACGGCCGAGTGATGTTCAATACTACCGTGCCCGGGTAGCATACACTAACCTGCAATTTTATAGTGGTGCTTTTGGCAACCCTAACGCAGACCAGGTGTTTAGGCTGGTGCATACCCAAAACGTTAAGCCTAACTGGAATTTTACTTTCAACTTCAATTCAACCGGTTCGCGCGGTTATTATACCCGCCAAAACGTAAGCGATTTAAATGCCGTAGTGGCTACCTGGTACGAGTCGAAAAGCAAGCGCTATAATTTATTGGGTAACCTGGTTTTTAACAACGTGCGTGCGCCCGAGAGCGGGTCAATACGTAACGGCGATATTTTCAACAAGGCCTCTTTCGACCCTTTGCAGGAAACGGTTCGCCTTACTAACGCTTACATCAATTATCGCAATAACGGCGTTTACCTGAAGCAATTCTATTACCTCGGCCGTATTGATACCATCAACGCCGCCGGCAAAGAGGGGCAAAAGATATTACCTACCCAGCGCGTTTCGCATACTATTTACTACAACGTACAAAAGTATCGTTTTGTCCAAAATGAGCCTGACACTTATAACGTATTCTCCGACTATTATTTTAATAACACTATCTCGCGCGACTCGCTGGCCGTAACCAATATCCGTAATGATTTTTCGTACAGTTTTTACCTGCGCGGCAAATCAGTAAGCTTTGTAAAAAATGAGGTGAAACTGGATGTCGGTCTGACACATGATTTTTTCCGTTATTCGCAGTACATCGTCGACTCCCTGCAAGCCACTACCAACCTACGTAACCAGGAACGCCGTGTGCAAAATGCCACTTATCAAAACGTAAGGCTAAACGCAAAGTTCAGTTATCGTTTTAGCGACCGGGTAAATTTGCAAGGTGATTTTCAGCAAGTAGTGGTGGGTTACAACTTTGGCGATTATTTGTATGATGCCAAGCTGAGCCTTGCAGGTGGTGAAAAGGCGGGCCGTATTATTTTAGGTGCTTATGCCCAAAATAACGAAGCGCCGTTGGTATTTAAAAATTACATCAGCAACCATTACGTGTTTAACAACACTAATATTGGCAAGCAGCAAATTAACAACGTATCATTCAATTACATTAACGATAAACTGCAGATTGACCTCAAAGCCGAGTACTTTTTGGTTAACGGCTACCAGTATTTTGCAGCTCAAACACCCAATGGTAACGATGTAGCTCCTAAACAATTAGATGCCCCGTTAAACTTGCTCAAGATTAGTGCAGGCAAAAAGTTCGCTTTTGGTAAGTTTCATGCCGAAGATTACTTTGTTTACCAGCAGTCCGATTATCAAACCACATTGCGTATTCCTCAGATTTATAACTACGCCAATATTTATTATACAAAGTTGTTTTTTAACAACTTGCTTACCAGTATTGGTGTAAGCGCCCGTTACAATACGCGTTATACTGCACCAAATTATGCTGTTGGTATAGGTCAGTTTTACAACAGCAGCGACATCTCATTTATTACCACGCCTATAATTACCCCATACATTAAGGCTACGCTGTTTCGTACCAACTTGTTTATTATGTATGATTATGTGAATCAAGGCCTGCAAAGCAATGGGTATTACACTGTTAACCGTTACCCGATGCCGTATCGGTTGTTGAAGTTTGGTGTGAGCTGGTCTTTTTATAATTAAGCCGGTTCAATTATGCAATTTATCTGCCGACAGTCGATCTAAGCCGTTACATCATCAAGTTGTATAAAGGTCTTTGGGCTATGACTCGCTTTTAGTACAAAAGCCCAGTTAAAGAACTGAGCTTTCTATTAATGTGCGGTATAACAACAAGGAAGATCATCAATACTACTTCAACATCTTAATCCAGCTGGATACCTTTACCAATGCTGCCTGATTTACAGTTTCAGTAATTGTGCCGTATTCAGCTATACCGCCGGTTTTAGCTTTTTGCATTAGGTGGTTAAGGCCGGGCAAAGCCGTGATGGTATAATTTGTATTACCCGCTTTTTGCAGAGATTCTTTGATGCCTGCCAGGTTAGCCTCGTTGTTTACCTGCATATCCAGCGTCCCGTTCAATGCCAGTACCGGGCAGGTTACTTTAGTTAAATATTTAGTTGGCTCGGCGGTAATAAAGTAGCGGTACCAGGGCGTTACCAACGGGTCAACAATAGTCCGTACTGATTCATTGATCTCTGACTGCTTGGCCGAAGTATCAGCTGTTCCTCTGGCGGCACCGGTGAGTTGCTTGTATACCACATCAGTCAGTTTCCGCTTAAACGACGAGTCTGATAACAAAGGGTATCGCTCAAACACCGCATATATCGTTCTGTTAATTGCGCTGGAGGTTTGAATATTAAGGTCGGACGCACCAGCCAGGCGCATTTGATCTGCCGACTGTTTAACCAGTAACTCTCGTATGGGCACTCCAGGCGCGGCCAGCAACACCAAAAACTTTACGGCTTTATTGCGTGCTGCAATCATGGGGGCTATTAGCCCGCCTTCGCTATGGCCAAGTAAGCCTATCTGCATACTCTTTAATTCTGGGCATGACTGGATATACCTGATTGCTGCTTCGGCATCGTCGGCAAAATCAGCGGTGGTTGCGGTTTGAAAATCTCCGGTTGACTGGTCTACGCCGCGATCGTCGTAACGCAGTACGGCAATACCCTGGCGGGTTAGCCAATCGCTCCAGATCAAAAACGGACGTTGATTAAACTCGGCTAATTCCTCATTGCGGTTTTGCGGACCCGAGCCGCTAATGAGCACCACTATTTTACTGGCTTTACCATTGGCGGGTAAAGTAAGTGTCCCGGCCAGTTTGGCGCCGGCTTTGGCATTGGTAAATACGACATCTTCTTGCCTGTACGGAATGTCGGCAGGCTCTTGCGGCCGTGTCGCTAATGCACGTAACGGGGCTGTAACCGGGGTGCGCTGTAAACGTAGCGGCAGGTTGGCCAGTCCCTGCGAAAACTCGGCCCGTATAATGTTACTATCTGGCATGAAAGTACCACTTATTTTAACGCCGTAATTTGACCCATCAATGGATAACTGATTGCCGTAAAAGTTGGTTTTTAATGTGGCCAGCCCTTTGGCCCCCTGACTGGGGCTGTCCCAGGTAGAGGTGTAACGGTCGGTAGTTTTATCAATGTGAATGATGATAGGCAACTGTGTACTTTGCCAGTTAAGTATGCCATACCAGGTACCGGTGATAGGTTGAGCAGAGGCCGCTTTACAGATGATGAGAAGTAGGAGCGTCCTGTAAAAGTGTTTCATGAAGGTTATTAGGTTTTACGTTTTTTGCTTTTTCTTTTTTGCTGCCGGGAACAACACATTATTCAAAATTAACCGGTAGCCTGGCGAATTAGGATGAAGTTTTAAATCGGTAGGAGGGTCGCCTACGGCATGCTGATAATCTTCCGGATCGTGGCCGCCATAAAACGTCCACTGGCCTTTACCATATTCGCCGTGTATGTAGCGGGCTTCGTTCTGCGTTTTCATCTCACCCATAATAGTAACACCGGGTTTAATACGGTTTTTGTTAAAGGCCGTAGTGAGGCCCATAAACCCTTTGATTACCTTGTCGTGGTTTTGGGTAAGCATGCTGGGCACCACATCCCACTTAGCAGAAAAGTCGAACAGTGTAAAAAAATCGCGCGTACGCTCTACCTGGCGGTAAGGGCCTACATCAATATCACTAAACTGGTGCGATACGGGGTTCATATCCAGCTTGAAGTTTTGAAAAGCAAACGTTTGGCTGTAGTCCAGCTTGGATTGTGCCCGGTAATCGGCAGGGTCGCCGTCAAACATACTTTCGCAAATGTCGGTACCGGCGGCGGCAAGGGCAATATCAAAAGTATCAGTACCCGAGCACATGGCAAATAAAAAGCCGCCACCGCCGCAAAACTCATGGATGTGCTGTGCCACGGCCAATTTCATCTGCGATACTTTTTTAAAGCCCAGCTTGTGCGACAGAGCTTCCTGTCCGCGTACGTCTTCTTGGTACCAGGGCTGGAAGCGCATACTGCCGTAAAATTTACTGTATTGGCCCGTAAAGTCCTCATGGTGCAGGTGCAACCAGTCATATTTAAGCAGGTCGCCTTTAATTACTTCTTCATCGTACAGTACGTCGTAAGGTATTTCTGCGTATTTCAGTACCAAGGTAACGGCATCGTCCCAGGGCAGTTTATTTTTAGGTGAGTACACCGCCATTTTGGGCGCTTTTTCAAGCTTTACAATGTCCATGTTAACAGAAGGATCACTTACCTCTGCTAAAATGCTGTTGGTTTTGGCATCGGGTAATACCTCATAACTAACGCCCCGTATTTTACACTCATCCTCGAGCGGTTTACTGTATTTGGTTAAAAAGCTGCCACCGCGGTAATTCAAAAGCCAGTCTACCGATTCGCCATTGCGCAAGATCCAATAAGCAATACCGTACGACTTTAGATGGTCTTTCTGCACCTCGTCCATAGGCAACAATAACGACGCTGCATTACTGTGAAACGCGGTACACATCAGGGCCAGAAGAATAAATATGTTTACGAATTTCATAAACGGTTAAACCACCGGTAAATCATTTATTACCTGGGCGGTGCATCAAGATTTATTACATCAAATGTACAGAATAAATAAGTTACAACATTATAAATTTAAGGTAACGAGTAAAATGTTTACCTTTGCCAACTTGTTTTAAGTAAACTGAAAACGTTATGAGCAAAGCAATAATGAGAACCGAAAAGGGCGACATGACTATCGAATTTTACGATAAGGATGCGCCTAATACAGTAGCTAATTTTTTAGACCTGGCCAAATCAGGTTTTTACAATGGTGTTACCTTTCATAGAGTAATTCCAAACTTCGTAATCCAGGGCGGCGACCCAACCGGTACAGGTGCTGGCGGTTCGGGCAAACGTATTGATTGCGAACTAACCGGCGATAACCAGTACCATGATCGTGGCGTACTTTCAATGGCGCATGCCGGCCGCAATACGGGCAGCTCTCAGTTCTTTGTTTGCCACAGCCGCGATAATACTGCACACTTAGACCGTCACCACACTTGTTTTGGTAAAGTGGTTGAGAATGTAGAAGTGGTAGATGCAATCCGTCAGGGCGACAAAATTTTGAGTGTAGACGTAATTGAAGATTAATAACTGAGGACCGATGGGTGGGGGCAAAGGTCTGTATAAAACTGACTTCCGGCCTCAGTCATCGTTCCCCAATAAGTGTATATATGAATTTACAAGGAATTGTATCGGTAGCCGGCAAACCGGGTTTGTGGAGAGCGCTGGCTCAAAATAAAACCGGCTTCGTGCTCGAGAGCCTTGATGGCAAAAAAACCAAGTTGGTTGTTAATCTGTCTACCGCTAAATTAGCGGCGTTGGATGAAATCACCATCTTTGGCGAAGACGATGATATAAAACTGACCGGCGTGTTAGACAATATGAAATCTGCCGGCGAGGTACCTGATGCCAAAGCAGATGGCAAAACGATGCGCGAATTTTTCCGCGAGGTTGCGCCAAGTCATGATGAAGAAAAGGTATATGCCTCGGACATGAAAAAAATTCTAAGCTGGTATCATTTGCTTAAAGAGCTGCCTTTATTTGATGAAGAAGCAGCATCCCAGCCTGCTGAAGGCGGAGCATAAGTTGCCGCTGAGGAAGAAACAAAATAACATATCGCTCCTAAAAAGGAAGTAAAATAGCAAGTGAGAGATAGCTTCAGCTAATCACATAAAATATAAGAGGCCGGTAGATTTTTTACCGGCCTTTTGTATTTATATGCTGTTGTGAATTAGATACTTTTTAATGATCGTGAGTGTGCTCCTGCAACGGTGTGTCGAGAGTGCACTCGGTTTGGGTGCAATGGTCGTCGGCCAATTCGGGTTCAAAGGTGCTGTGCTGTATTTCTAAATGCTCCAGCCGGTGACGTAAATCTTTTTTAACACTGTCGAAGTTACTCATGCTCACAGCATCAACAACCAGGTGCGCTGTTAGCGCATTTTCGGTTGTACTTAGTGCCCAAATATGCAGGTGATGTATATCCTTAACTCCGTGCGCTTTTAATAACTCTGCCTTTACTTTGTCAACATCCATTTGCTTGGGTACTCCGTCAAACTCCAGCCTGATGCTGTCCATCAGTAACCGCCATGTGCCGGCTATGATAACAACCACAATAATCAAACTTACAGCGCTGTCAATCCAATACCATTTGGTAAAATAAATAACAATGCCCGATACCACTACACCTAACGATACCAGGGCATCAATCGCCATGTGCATGTAAGCGCCTTTCACATTCAGGTCTTTTTCCTTATCTTTCATAAACAGCCAAGCGGTTATACCGTTTACTGCAATTCCTGCAAAGGCAACCCAAGCCACCGTAATACCCGAAATAGGCTCGGGATGACCGATACGCAGTATGGCTTCATAAGCAATAATACCCACTGCGGCAACTAATATAACCGCATTGAGTAATGACACCACGATTGTAGAACGCCTGTAGCCATAGGTATAGGTGTTACTGGCCCGCATTTTTGACAATTTAAACGCCAGCAGTGCCAAGGCTAAACTGGCCACGTCGCTCAGGTTGTGGCCGGCATCAGTAAGCAACGACAACGAATGCTGTGCGAAACCCACGATAGCCTCAATAACTACAAATGCAGAGTTGAGTATAATACCAACAATAAAGGCTGTATTAAGATGGTCGAGCTTGGGGGCGTGGTCGTGATGATTGCCGTGGTCGTGCGTGTGTCCCATATTTGTTTCTGATCGTCTAAGTATATAACGGCATTGGTGCCCTGTTGGTTGTGAAAATGTAAGTCAATAAGCTAAGAATTGTTGTAAAATGGCTTTGTTTACTGATGATGATACGGCTCACCTTTAATGATGGTGTAAGCACGATACAACTGCTCAACAAAAAACAGGCGCACCATCTGGTGTGAAAACGTCATGCGCGAAAGGGCCAGTTTGGCGTTAGCGCGTTGATATACGCTGGTATCAAAGCCGTAAGGGCCTCCAATGACGAAGATAAGCGACTGCACCGAACTGATGGCTTTCTTATCCAGGTAGTCGGCAAACTGTACGGAGTTAAACTCGAGACCTTTTTCGTCCAGTAAAACCAAGTGATCATTAGGTGTTACTTTTTTTAAAATTAGTTCGGCTTCTTTGCTCTTTTGTTGCTCTTGGGTAAGGGCTTTAGTGTTTTTAAGTTCAGGCAGATCAATAATGTCCAGCCTAGTGTAGTGCTTGAGCCGCTTTACAAACTTGTCTATCCCTTCGCGAATGTAGGCATCTTCGGTTTTACCCACGGTAAGCAAAACAATCTTCATGCTGCAAATAAACACTAAAACTGCCATCTGCTAAAAAAATGATTTAATTTGCCGCATTAGACCATGATGAATCCAAACCTTATTGATGATTACCAGCAACGCATAGACTTTGCCCAGAAAAAGATCAACCATTTATCTGCCCAGATTAATACGTACTCTGTTTTTCGGCTTGTTATCTTTTGCGCTTTCCTGGTTGGCATATACATAGCTGTAGATGCCAGTAGCGTTGGGCTATTTTTAGCGTTTACTCTGGTGCTGGCGGTAGCTTTCAATTGGCTGGTGTCGCGGCAGAGTGTATTTGAAGAGGCCAAGCAATATTACCAAAATTATGAGGCGGTTGCTCAGAACGAGATCGGCAGCATGCAAAACCGAACTAATATTTACGACAACGGTGCGGCCTTTTCTGATGATAAGCATTTTTACACGGCCGACCTTGATATTTTTGGACCGGCTTCGCTTTACCAGTTCATCAACCGCGCGGCCACGCCTGCAGGCAGTCAGTTATTGGCAGGTTGGCTAAATGCACCTGCTCAAAATAACCAGATACTATTAAGGCAAGCTGCCATTGAGGAACTTGCTGAAAAAAATGATTGGCGACTGGACTTACAAACGCGGTTACTATTTGCTTTAGATGAAGAGGTGCAGCAATTGCCGCGCCTGATGGCCTATCTTAAATTACCGGTAAATATTAACAATGCATTGTATCTGCATTGGTACAGCCGCTTGTTACCGTTACTGGTGGTCTTGGGAGGCGTGTTATCTTTATATTTTACGGAGGCAAGGTATGCTACTGCTTTGTTGCTGGTGTTTAATAATCGGTTAACGTCGTCCAAGTCTGAAGAAATTGAGAGAACCGACTTGATAGCAGGGCGTATAGGCGACGGGTTAAAAAATTATGCCGGCGTTTTTAAGGAAATTGAGCAGGCTGAATGGCAGTCGGACTTAACCAAACAATTGGCGCTGAAAGTGAAGCAAGGGCAGGGTAAACCCATATCTTTTAAAATCAATGAGCTATCGGTATCAATTAACCGGCTTAATCAGCGGCTTAACTTTGTGGTAAACCTTGTATTGAATGCCTTGCTGCTTTGGAATATTAAACAGGTGCTGGCTATTGAAACCTGGAAGCGCGACAACCACCAGGATCTGGAAGCTGCCTTTGAGGCCGTCGCCGGTTTTGAAGCTTTAATTAGTTTAGCAGGCTTGCACATTAATAATCCGGACTGGTGCGTGCCCGAAATAGTTAACGGAAATGGCTACACATTTACCGCTGTTAACATTGCACATCCTTTAATCAAACCTTCAGTACGGGTAGCCAACAGTTACGAGCTGAACGACACCCGGCAGGTTGACATCATTACCGGCTCTAATATGGCTGGTAAAAGCACCTTTTTGCGTACTTTAGGCATTAACACTGTGCTGGCGCTGGCCGGTGCGCCGGTGTGTGCGCAAAGTATGCAGGTATCGGTCATGCAATTGTTTAGCTATATGCGCATCAAAGACTCGCTCAACGAAAGCACATCCACCTTTAAGGCCGAGCTCGACCGCTTACAAATGCTACTCGAAGCGGTAAAGACCCGTTCAGATATCTTCTTTTTAATTGATGAGATGTTGCGCGGCACCAATTCGGTCGATAAATACCTCGGTTCTAAAGCGGTGATTGAACAACTTATTGCGTGCCGTGGTGTAGGCCTGGTTGCCACACACGATTTACAGTTGGCCCAGCTGGAGCAGCAATACCCCGGTTATGTACGCAACTTTTACTTCGACATACAAGTGCAAGATGGCGAAATGCTTTTTGATTATAAACTTAAGCCCGGGGAATGTAAAACGTTCAACGCCTCGTTGTTGTTAGAGCGTATTGGTATATTTACTAAAGAGGAGTAGTAACTGCTTTCCTTAAATCAGAGCCATTTACTTAATTGGTTCGAGAAGTTTGCATAAACAACAAAACGCCATACCGAATATTCGATATGGCGTTTTGTTGTTTATGTAGCTGATAAAGTTGGGGTGTTATTGACGCTGACCAGCCCCGCCGCCGCCACCAGCTCCACCTGGAGCACCGCTTTGGTCGCCGCCTTGCAGTAAGTCGTCATTGTTAACGCCTTTTTTCTTGGTTTGCTGCCCGTAGTTCACTTTACCAAAGTTGTAAGTAAACGTTAAGCCAAATGATTGCAGTGGGTAACGAATTTTGGTAGCTTGATTTAAGCTCAAGGTATTCACCTGCGAATCAAACTTCAGGTATTTTTGAAAAGGTGACAATGCGTTTAAGCCCAGAGTGAACTTCTTGGCGATTATCTCTTTTTTCACACCTAAGCCAAATAGGTTGAATGCCGGGTTGGTACCCTGAATGGTACGACGGCGAGAGTTAAATACACCAAACATTTCGGCGGTCCAACCACCTTTTACCGTGAACGATGCACTTGCGAAGGCATTGTACTGGAAGAAAGTTCCGATACTTGATTGCTGGAAGGTTTGTGGATCGCGGGTAGTAGGGTGGTAAGTATAACCGTTGATTTGACCTCTTAAAGTCAGTGGTTTCCAAGGGGTAACCGAGCCAAAGAAGCTGGCACCTACTGATTGGTTGGTACCTATATTTTGATAGGTGGTACGAGTTACGTTTCTTCCTAAATCGCTATCCAGGATGGTTGCTGCATAACCTTCAATCAGATTGTTGGTGTATTTATAATAAGCAGATACGTTGATTACTGAAGCGCCGATAAAGGTGTTATAGCTCAATTCTACAGTTTGCGAAATTTCTGGCTGCAAGTCTGGTTTACCCGCAGTCTGATTATCCGGGTTGGCTTTGTTGATGAACGGATTCAGGTAAGTTAAGCTTGGACGTTGTATACGTTTGTTATAGCTCAGCTTGTAAGTCTGGGTGTTTTTTATAGTTTTCGACAAAACAAAGCTTGGTACAAAATTGGTATAGTTTTGCGGAAACTCCTGCAAACCTGTTTGCGTAGCGTTGCTTGGTCTGCCGGTAATGTCAGTGTTTTCTACCCGTAAACCTGTTTGTAACGAGTAGTTTTTAGGTAAGCTAAACGTTAATACAGTGTAGCCAGCGTACACATTTTGGCTGTAATCATACTGGTTTGACAACGCGTTATTGTATAAGAATGGGTTACCGGCCGTAACAGTACTTTGGTTAAATACGCTATAGTCACTGTTAATACGACGGAAGATACTTTTGCCGCCGGCTTCTAATTTAATTGCTTTGCTTACAGGCAAAGTATAATCTGCCTGTGCAGTGTATTCATCGTTTACACCATCATTGTTACCTTGCTGGTTAGGGAAACGGCCACGGTCGGCTGCATTGACAATGTTAAAAAACATCGTAGAAAAATCGGCTGCTACTTTGCTGTGGCTCCACTGACCTGCAATAGTTAATTCTTCGCCTTCTTTTTTGAACTTACGCGTATAATCAGCGTTCCAGTCAAAGCCGCTAAAGCTTGCTTTGTTAAAGTTGTTGCTGTTATAAGCGGGGTTAATTAACGTGCTGTTAAAGTTATTAGAGTTTCCATCAGTTTGGAAACCACCGCCGTTAACGCGGATGTTTGATGAAATACTATTGTATTCGTTAAAGTCGTAACCAACATTTACCGATCCGATGGTGCCGTAACGTTTGGTTTTGCTGGCCGAATTTTGGTTGATAGTGGTAGTAGTATTATTAAAATTGCTTACGCTGTTTAACTCAAACAGCGATGTTTGAGGCCACGCAAAGTTCGAACCTAAATTACCGGTAAGGCTAAAACGGTTCTTCTTATAATTGATGTTGGCATTACCATTATTTTGACGGGTGCCGACGCCACCGCTGATAGAGCCGCTTAAGCCTGAAACGTTTTTAGTTTTAGTGATGATGTTAATGATACCACCAGAACCTTCAGCATCGTATTTAGCTGATGGCGAGGTAATTACTTCTATGCTTTTAATTTGATCGGCAGGGATAGTGCGCAATACGTCAGCTAAACTGGTTGATAATGCACCAGATGGCTTACCGTTAATTAAAACGCGTACGTTCTGGTCTCCGCGCAATGACGGATTTCCGTCTAAATCCACAGATACCAACGGCACTTTACGCAAAACGTCGGTAGCATTGCCACCGGTAGAGGTGATATCTTTTTCGGCGTTGTAAACTATCTTGTCAATCCTGTTTTCAATTACCGGCGTTTGGCCAACTACGGTGATGGCGTTCAGCGTTTTAGTGCTTGGTGCAACTACAACGTTGCCCATATTATTGTCGGGTTTGCCAGGAGTAGTTTCGACCGGATCAAAAACCTTGGTAGGATAACCAATAAAGGTTACTGATATTTTGTATTTGCCTGGTGCAATATTGTTCAGGGTAAATTTTCCTTTATCATCGGTTAAAGTACCGTTCAAGATGGCTTTACCGCCGCTGCGGGAAATGCTCACTGTAGCGTAATCTAACGGCTTTTTGGTGATAGAATCGATAACGGTACCCGAAACTTTGCCTGTGATAGATGATCCCGAACCCGGAACCATCTGTGCATTAGCACAGTAAAAGGCGGTAATAAGTGCAATAAGCGTAAAAAAACGTTTCATTTATAATGATTTTGGTAGTAAGATAGTTTTGCGGTTGAATTGTTACAGCAAGTGGTATTTATTTTTAATAATTTTTAATGAATAACTTTTGCAGCAACTGCATTGTAGTAAGAAGAGTAATTTTTTATTTGTTGCCATTAAAGATGCACCATTAAAGTTCGATGGCTGAGCTTATTCCGTCCAATGGTTGTTTTTTAAGGGCGAATGGTTTTCAAATTGCCAAAGCGCAACGACAAAAAACAATAAATGTATAAAAGCCGGTAATATCAGGGGCGGAACTGATGTCCGTCTCTAATATTACCGGCTGCAAAAGTGAATTATTATTTAGTTGCTTAGTGCTCTATATCACAATATTTACAATACGGCCTTTAACTACAATTACTTTTTTAGGTGTTTTCCCGTCAAGGTATTTTTGAACATCTGCTTGAGCTAATACATGTGCCTCTACTTCTTTAGGCTCCATGGTTAAAGCCATATTGATGTTTAAGCGTGTTTTGCCATTAATCGAAATGGGATAGGCAAATTCATCCTCAATCAAATATGATGGATTGAATACCGGGTAATCTGCGTAAGACAGCGTTCCGGCCTGGTTCCCTAACAGCGTCCATAACTCTTCGCAAATGTGCGGTGCGTAGGGCGACAGGATGATTACCATATCCTGCAAAATGGCACGCTTGTTACACTTTAGGTCGGTCAGTTCGTTAACAGCAATCATAAAGCTTGATACCGAGGTATTGAACGAGAAACGGTCAATATCTTCCTGCGCCTTACGGATAATTTTGTGCAACGATTTCTGCTCAGCTTTCGTCGGCGTTTCGTCGGCAACGGTGAATTCCCATTGTTCATTATGAAACAGGCGCCAAAACTTACGCAAAAATTTGAATACACCTTCAATACCGTTAGTATTCCAAGGTTTGCTTTGCTCCAAAGGGCCAAGAAACATTTCGTACATTCGCAGGGTGTCTGCTCCGTAGCGCTCAATCAAATCATCAGGATTAACCACGTTGAATTTTGACTTAGACATTTTTTCAATCTCCACGTCGCACATATACCGGCCATCAGCAGGCACTTCATCAGCCGGATAAATTACTGATCCGTCCTCCAAAATGAAAATAGCCTTGTCGTTGCCTGGGCGCCAGGTTCTGAAAGATTTTACGTCTAATGCGTCGTTGTGTACAATGTTTACATCGACGTGAAGTTTGCTAAACTCCATTTCGCCCAATTCGGCTTCTGTGGGCAGCAGATCTTTATAAAACAAGGCAATCTGCTCAATAGTATCAAAATCGCCCTCTTTATACAACTCGTAAATGCCTTTAGAAACGTATACTTCAGGTTTGGCGAAATTCTCGTCGGTATTTAACAGCAAAGGTGCCAGACGGTAGGTAAAGCTTGACCTGCCCTGAATCATACCTTGGTTAATGAGCTTTTTAAAAGGTTCTTCTTCAACTGCCAGTCCCAAGTCTTTTAAAAACTTATTCCAAAAACGGCTGTACAACAAGTGCCCCGTAGCGTGTTCTGATCCGCCAATATATAGATCTACATCTTTCCAATATTTCACGGCTTCGGCAGAAGCAAAAGTGCTGCTGTTTTGTGCATCCATGTAGCGATACCAGTACCAACTGCTGCCGGCCCAACCAGGCATAGTGCTTAATTCATATTCATATTGGTCATGATACTTCCAACCTTCGGCACGGCCAAGAGGTGGTTCGCCTGTTTCTGTAGGTAAGTATTTATCAATCTCGGGTAAAATCAGCGGTAAGTCACTTTCATCAATGAGGTAAGGTAAGCCGTTTTTAAAGTATACCGGTACCGGCTCGCCCCAATAACGCTGACGGCCAAATATGGCATCGCGCATTCGGAAATTTACTTTAGCCTTGCCGGCACCAATTGATTCGAGCTTGGCTACTACAGCAGCGGTTGCTTCTTTATACGCTAATCCGTTAATAAAATCGGAGTTGATGTATTTGCCTTCCTTTGTAGGATCGGCTTGTGTTTCGATTTGCTGGAGGTCGATAATAGGTACAATAGGCAAATCAAAATGCTTTGCAAACAAATAGTCGCGTTGGTCGCCTGATGGTACGGCCATAACCGCACCTGTTCCGTAGCCTGCCAATACGTAGTCGGCAATCCACAACTGTATTTTTTCGCCGTTTAAAGGGTTAAGTACATAGCTGCCAGTAAAAGCACCTGATACCGTTTTAGTATCAGCCATGCGGTCAAGCTCTGATTTCTTTTTAGTTTGTGCAATGTAAGTATCAACCGTTGCTTTTTGCCCGGATGTAGTCAGCTCAGCAACCAGTTCGTGTTCAGGGGCTAATACCACAAAGGTTACACCAAATATGGTATCAACGCGGGTAGTAAATACTTCAATAAAATCGGGGCGGTTCTCGATGGGGAATTTTACGCTTGCGCCCACACTTTTGCCAATCCAATTGCGCTGCATTTCTTTAAGCGGTTCGGGCCAGTCAATATGGTCGAGGCCATGTAACAGGCGTTCGGCATAAGCGGTGATACGCATGCTCCACTGCATCATTTTCTTTTGCTCTACCGGGAAACCGCCGCGCTCAGAAAATCCGTCTTTTACCTCGTCGTTGGCTAGTACGGTGCCTAAAGCAGGGCACCAGTTAACGGTGCTTTCGCGCAGGTAGGTAAGGCGGTATTTCAACAATTCGGTTTGTTGCGCCTCCTCGGTCATAGCAGTCCATTCGGCAGCGGTAAAGGTTAATGCCTCTTCGTCGCAAACAGCGTTTACACCGGCGGACCCTTGCGTTGCAAAGTTATTAGTCAGTTGCTGTATTGGCTCGGCTTGGTCTTTATCTTTGTTATACCACGATTTGAATAGCTGCATAAAAATCCATTGCGTCCACTTATAGTATTCCGGCGAACTGGTGCGCACCTCGCGGCTCCAATCAAACGAAAAGCCTAACTGGTCTAACTGACGGCGGTAAGTAGCAATATTTTGCTCGGTGGTAACCGCCGGATGCTGACCGGTTTGTATGGCATACTGCTCGGCAGGCAAGCCAAACGAGTCGTAACCCATAGGATGCAGTACGTTAAACCCTTTGAGGCGTTTGTAACGCGAAAATATATCAGAGGCAATATAACCTAGTGGATGGCCTACATGCAAACCAGCTCCCGATGGGTACGGAAACATATCCAATACATAGTACTTCGGCTTATCGGACTGGTTGTTAGCTTTAAACGTTTGATGGCTTGCCCAAAATTGCTGCCATTTATTTTCTATTTCTTTAAACTGATAATCCATTGCGCGGGTGGTCTCAAAGAGTTTTGCGCGAAACTACCAAAAAAACATCATGCTTTTAAACTATTGCGAGCTATAGCTTAACGTCGGTGCATTTTTAACAATCATTTAATATTTTTCTAATCAGCAAACCATTCACCCATTTTCAGCGTAGGTTATGTAAATACTAAAACTATTTCCGTTTCCGTTATATATTACTTGCTATTAGTATATTTACGTCAGGTTGATACCTGAATTGGCAGCAGCCACTTAACCAATTGATGAACCAAGATTACAATCCTAAAAAGTCTAAGAACAAAGGGGTGATGCCTATTTGTCCTGTTTGTAGAAAGCAATTTCAGGGTCGAGCCAGGCGACATCCTTTAATTAAACAACTGTTATCGTGGACATCTCTGCGACGTTATTACTGCGCCAACTGTTTCCGTTGTTATTATATATGGAAGCCGAAATACCTATCGTAGCTTTAACACTTAGCGTTTAAAACCGACCTGTTCAGCTGTAAAAGGAGCACGGCAATCAAAAATTATCTATATTATTGCCCAATTAAGCCCTTTTTGTTCATGAAGCGTTTATTCTCAAATTTAACCTTTCAGGTTATTGCGGCTATATTATTGGGTGTGCTGGTTGGGTTGCGTTATCCAGCCTTTGCGTCTTTTGCGCAAAGCATTAGCAAAATGTTCATCAGCCTCATTAGCATGTTAATAGCGCCCATCATCTTCCTGACTATTGTGTTAGGTATAGCCGGCATGAACGACATGAAGAAGGTAGGCCGGGTAGGAGGCAAAGCCTTGCTTTACTTTGAGCTGGTAACAACCTTTGCATTAATTATTGGTGTAGCCGTAGCCAATCTAATTAAACCCGGCGAAGGGCTCAATATACCGCTGCCCACTGATACCGCTAAATTAGCGCAATATCAACAACAAGCAGGGGAAATGAAATGGGGCGACTTTTTTACACACATCATCCCCGGCAACTTCATAGGCGCTTTTGCCCAGGGCGACATTTTACAAGTGTTGTTTATAGCTGTGCTTTTTGGTTTTGGCTTAAGCCGGATGGGGAACACCGGGCAAACACTTTTGCAAAGTTTTGATAAGCTAGCTAAAGTGTTTTTTAACATGATGCACATTGTTATGAAGGCTGCACCTTTGGGCGCCTTTGGCGGTATGGCTTATACCATCAGCACTCATGGCTTAAAAACACTTAAACCGCTGGCTATGCTGATGGGCTCGGTTTATTTAACTATGGCCTTGTTTATTTTTGTAATACTGAATGCAATTTGTTACATCTATAAGGTTAGTCTGTTAAAATACCTAAGATATATCAGGCAGGAAATACTGATTGTACTGGGCACTTCGTCATCCGAACCGGCACTGCCGCTGATGATGGAAAAGCTCGAGCGCCTGGGCTGCGCCCGTTCGGTGGTTGGATTGGTGATACCAACTGGTTACTCATTTAATCTGGATGGTACTACCATTTACCTTTCAATGGCCACCATATTTCTGGCTCAGGTATTTCGGGTATCGCTTACGCTAACGCAGGAACTGACCATAATCGGTATTTTGATGGTTACTTCAAAAGGTGCTGCTGGCGTAACTGGCAGTGGTTTTATTGTACTTACCTCAACGTTAACCGCTATTAAAGTGATTCCGGTTGAGGGTGTGGCCTTACTGTTAGGGGTAGATCGCTTTATGTCTGAAGCACGGGCAATCACCAATGTTATTGGCAATGGTGTGGCAACTATCGTCATTGCCATCAGCGAAAAGGCATTTGACAGGAATAAATATAACGATGCAGTAACTGCTAAAGATTTGACAGCTGGTAGCGACTAAGAAAACTATTTAAAACAATAAAGGGCATGCTGGTTAATCTTGTACTTGGCCAGCATGACCTTTATTGTTTTAAATTTCAACTACTTAAGTAGCATTAATGTAATTATGCAAGTAACTCATCGTACAGCGGTAACTCGAAATAAAAGGTAGATCCCTCACCTAACACGCTATCTACACCAATGTTGCCGCTATGCCGCTGTATTATTTCGGCACTTAAGTAAAGCCCGATGCCGAAGCCCGATATGTGTTTAGCCTGGCTTGATTCTACCCTGAAGTAGCGGTCAAAAATCTTTTTGCGGTCTTCGGCGCTGATACCCATGCCTTCATCTTTCACGCTTACTTGTACCGTGGTTGGGCTAACCTGGCAGCTTACCGTTATACGGGTATCACGGGCAGAGTATTTAGCGGCGTTACTGATGAGGTTAGATAATACCGATTCTATCTTATTATAGTCGGCATTAATAAAAACCGGGTCGCAGGACTCAAATTTAATTTGATGGCTGGTTATGGTTAGCTCGGCTTCTTTAATAAGCGTAGTAATCATGTCCTGCATATTGAATCGGGTTTTCTCAATGGCCATTTTGCCTAACTCCAGACGGGATACGTTTAGGAAGCCGTTGATCATACTTTCCATCTTTCTGATCTGAACGATTGACTTCTCAACTGCACTTTGTAAAAACACATCGTCGGATTTTTTGAGTTTGTGACCGCTTACCTGTATCAGTGCCTTAAGCGATGTTAAAGGTGTTTTAAGCTCGTGGCTTACAATACCAATAAAGTCGTTTTTACGCTGCTCATCTTTTTTCTGTTCGGTAACATCGATCAGTACACCGCTTAGTCGAGTAGGTTGCTGATGCTCGTTAAACAAAGCTTTACCTTTAGCCCTAACCACCCGGGGCTTTTGCGTTAACGGATTATTGATGGTGTAAATGATATCATATCCGCCACCGGAGCTATAATCAAGTGCATATTGTATAGCTTGCGTAACTCGCTCACTGTCTTCATCAGCAATAGCAGCAATGGCTTTTGACAGTTCAATTTCGTCAGCGGGTTGTAAACCGAACCAGGCTTTGGTCAGATCGTTACCTGCAAAGCGCCCTGTGCTTGGGTTTAAATCAAAGGTAGCCAGTCCGGCAGCATCAATAGCTAATTGCACCTCGTCCTGACTGATTTTTAATGCATCGTTTAGAATGGCTAATTCTTCGTTGATAGCTGCTTGTATGTCGTTGGCCGATTTCAGTTCTTCGTTAGTTGTAGCCAGTTCTTCATTCAGCTGTTGTATTTCTTCACGGGTAACTACCTGGCTGGTTACGTCAATAGCGGTCACGATAACGCCCGTAATGTTCTCGTGTGCATCACGGAATGGCTGGTATACGAAGTCGAGGTAAAATATTTCGGGCTCGCGGTTGCGTATTAGTTTAACCGGGCGTTCTTTAGCCTCGTAAGTGTTACCGGTGGTATAGACGTCTTGTAGCAACTCTTCTAGGCCTTGCCCACGGCTTTCGGGTATCGCATCAAACATAGGTAGTTGATTAACAGCGTCGCGATTTTTACCCCAAAGAGCAAGCATACGGTCGTTAACAACATCAATAGTATAATCTTCGCCCAGCAATATACATTTTGATACCGGCGACCGCATAATTATGTTGTACAGGCTTTTACGGCTCTGCTCTACCTGTAATTTTGCATTTACCAGGTCGGTTACATTGGCAGCGGTATTCATTACGCCATATACCTTGCTTTGCTTGTCAAACAGCGGCGTAAAATCGTAGTTAAAATAAAATGGCTGCAGTTGGCCGTCTGCCATTAAATCTACACGTTGGTTTTCGGCATGGTAAGGGACGCCTGTATCATAAACCCGTTCCAGAATGTCGTAAATGCCCGTCCCGGCCAGCTCAGGTAATACTTCCGCATAGGTTTTGCCAATCAGGTCGCTGCCTCGGCCCCAGGCATCGATAATGGCTTGGTTAAGCATTTGAATGCGCATTTCGCGACCGATGTAAACACCAATCGGAAACGGGGCACTTTGCACTAAGCTGCGTATCTGCTCTTCACTTTTTGCTAATTGCTCAACCAGTTCTTTTAAATTATTACGGCTATCTGTAAGATCATCGTTAGTAGCCGACAGTTCTTCGTTGATGGCAGTAAGCTCCTCGTTAAGAACTTGCTGCTCATGTTCACTGTCCTGAAGTTTGGCTGTACGTTCTTTAATGCGCTCTTCCAAGTTATCATTTAGCGTAGCTAAATTGTCTTGCGTCTTTTTAAGTTCGTCGTTGGTAGCCTCCAATTCTTCGTTACCCGACTGTAGTTCCTCGTTACTGGCCTGCAGTTCTTCGTATGATTGTTGCAGTTCTTCATTAAGTCGTTGCAAGTCCCACTCTTTTTGTTCAAGCAACATACGCGCGGCAACCTGTTGGGTAATTTCGTATTTAAAGCTCAGTATCGCATTAATTTCGCCCTGTGCATTGCGCAACGGTTGATATACAACATTGAAATAGTGATCCTCTGTTTTGCCGCCAGTGAGCCCAGCCAACGGGACTTTTATTTCGGTATCTATGTATGGCACACCAGTGGTATAAACCTGATGTAAGGTTTTCCATATAGGCTGATTGGTGATTTCGGGCAGAGCCTTTAGCAACGGCAAGCCTAATACATCGCGATCAGGAAATAGCTCCTTTTTATACTGTGGATTTATGTAGGTGTACACCAGCTCCGGACCTGAAACAATGGCAATTTGTGCTGGCACGGCGTGAAATAACACTTCCATTTGCCGGCTTAAGGTATCTACGTAAGAAGGTGTGTTGGAAGAGCCGCCATCATTACCGCCTACAGGGAGATCATTTTTAGTTTCCTCTATCGCTAAAATGAGGTAGTTGAGTTCGCTGTTTTCGTGTTTTACCGGCTCAATAGTAATTTGGTATTGCGCAGGTTGTAAGGTTAAAGCCAATCCATTTCCTGGCAAGCTAAAAGCAATACCAGATAGCTGTTGTGCCTGGCCGGTATTGATGGCCTGCTGTAGTACAGTGTTTAAGCGCCCGTTTGACGAATTTTGCCATTCTGGAAAAATGTCAAAGAGTGACTGCCCTGAAATTTCTTCACGATTAGTACTCGTCAATGTCGCAAAATTGTTACTCAATGTGAGTATATTTAACTGCGGCGAAAGCACCAGGCAAGAGATGGGTAGTGTATTAAATACGCGTAAAGCAACAGGCGGCAAAGCCGGGATGCTTGTATCTTTCATAGTATTGGTAGACTGTAGCTGTTAACAAAGACAAGAATACGGATAAAAAGAAAAAAAGTGACGTCGATGTTTTTATTACTAATTAATTTTTCGCGATTTAGTAAATTCGCAGGCTTTTTAAGAAAAGCTTTTGATTAGAAGATGACAAAGAAGAAGGTGCTGCTGATAGAAGATAACCAAGACATTTGTGAGATTGTAAAGTGGGTGTTGGAACAAGACGGCTACACCGTTAATGTTACCAGCCATTTACCGGCAACTAATTTAGCCGGCTTTAAAGCAGATTTAATTGTGCTGGATGAGTGGGTGAACAATAATGAGGGGCATATGTTATGCAAAGAAATTAAAGCTATACACGATTTAAGACACATCCCTGTAGTTATATTTTCGACTGCTATAGATATCGAAGAATTGATGCAAACCTGCGGCGCCGACGGCTTTGTGCGCAAACCTTTCGACATTGGAGATTTGGTTATCGAAGTAAATCGTTTGCTTGCCTAGCTAAATTTTACATATTTCAAGAATAATAAATTCGCTGCAAGCTGCAATTATCATTAGCTCTAAGCCAGCGGCAATTCAAAGCAAAAAGTGCTGCCTTGGCCTGGTTCGCTTTCTGCCCAAATTTTACCGCCATGCCGCTGTAATATTTCGTAGCACAAATACAAGCCTATGCCAAAACCTGCTACACTTTGGTAACCCTGATTATTCACCCGGTAAAAGCGCTCAAACAATCGTGGCAGGTTTTCTGCGCTGATACCTATGCCTTCATCTTGGACACTCACGCTGACTTTGCCATTTTGAGCCATACATGATATATGAATAGCCGTGCCCAATGGTGAGTACTTAATTGCATTGCTGATAAGGTTGCTGACTACCTGGCCTATTTTATCGCGGTCGGCATTCACCATGGTTTTAACAACGGGCGCAAAAATCAGTTGATGAGTATTGACCTGAGTAAAAAATTCATCTTCAGTATCTTTTATTAATTGTGCCATATCAAAAAGGGTACGCTCAATATAAATTTGCCCCGATTCAAGCCTCGAAACATTTAAAAAACCATTGATTAGTTTGGTCATCTTTACAATTTGGCGGTTAGCCTTATCAGCAATATTATGCAAAACCGCATCCTCGGCCTTCCGCGATTTGGCTTCGATAATTTGCAGGTACCCGTTAAGTGATGTTAATGGCGTTTTTAATTCGTGACTTACCATACTGATGAAATCATTTTTTCGCTGCTCATTAAGCTTTTGCTCAGTGATGTCTAAGCAAGCTGTAATATAGCCTGCAAATGTGCCATCCGGCCGAAAACGTGGCGGCGAATTTGCCAGCAACCACCGGTAATCGCCCTCTTTAGTGAGTACTCTAAATTCGCATGCGAATGGAGCATGTTGTTTAAATGCCGATAAATAGGAGTTCTCGTAACGGCTCCGGTCTTCAGGATGTAACAAATCGAGCCAGTCGTACTTTAGCATTTCCTCGCGGGGTCTGCCGGTTAAGTCTACCCAGGCCTTGCTAAAATAAGTGGCATTGCTGCTTTCGTCGGCTACTGCAATCAGTATTCCAGAGCTTTCAGCCATAGTACGGAAACGTTCCTCGCTCTCAGCTATAGCGGCTTCGGCACGACGAATGTCGGTAATGTCGCGCGTTGTTCCGGCAACAGCTGTTACTTCGCCAGCATCATTAAACACCGGATTTAAAATATAATCATATACACGGCGACCCAGCGTAGCATGAGGGAACGATACTTCACCGCGTACCGACTCGTGCGTCGCCACAATGCGGTCTATTTCACGCTCGTGCATTTGCGCATGCCATTCTTCATAGCCATTTTCGCGCAAGCCTTTGCTTATAGCCGCATCCCACGTTTTTCCCCACATCTCCAGCAGTGCCTTGTTAGCATAGGTAAACCTGTATTCGGTATCAAACACGTATACTAAATCGGGTGTGGCTGCAGTTATGGTTTCGTACAGCCGTTTTTGCTTTTCCGATCGGTCGCGTTCATCGCGCAGGCGTTGCTCCATCAGTTTACGTTCGGTAATATCACTAAACATACCAACCGCGCCGGTTATATGGCCTTCCGTGTCAGTTATAGGCGCTGCGTTCATTGTTAGATAAACACGGTCTGCTCCCGGGCTGTGAATGGCAAACTCATAGCTAAAAACAGGTTTTCCTGTCGCCATAGCCACCATCGTTGGGTGATCTTTGTCGGCCATAGCTGTGCCGTCTAAGTGTATATTAAACCATTCGGGCGAGTTACTCCTCCTTTCGGTAAAGCGTTCACTATCAGTTTTTAAAATGCGATGGGCCATGGGGTTAGCGTACACTATATGACCGGTATGATCGGTAATCCCAACGCCTTCGGCCATGTGGTCCATCACCCGCTTTAGCTGCTGTTCGTTTTCTTGCAAAGCCTGCGTGGTTTTAGTAGTCTCGGTACATACTACCAGGATGCCCTCGGGTTTGCCGTACTGCCCCCTTATGGGTGTGTACGAAAACGTCCAGTAAACATTATCTAACCGTCCGTTACGGTATATGGGTATGAGTTGGTTTTCGAGGTAAACAGCATCGCCGGTTTGCAAAACGCCCGCAATGAGCGGACTAATTACCGGCCAAGCCTCAAGCCAACAATCCTCGCCTTTTTTGCCAAGTGCCCCAGGGTGCTTGCTGTTAGCAGCAGTACCTAATATTGCCATGTAGGCATCATTGTAAAATTGTATTTTTTGCTCGCCCCACCATATAAACATCGGGAAACTCGAGTCGAGCACAAGGTTTACAGTAGTGAGCAAAGGTAACGGCCAGGTGTCTATTGGACCCAACGGTGTGACAGACCAATCAAACTTTCGGGTTCGGTCGGCCATTTCGCCTTTAGCGTAAATATACTGTTGAGGTTTTTCGGTTACGGATTGCATGGCAAGTGTAATACAAAATTAATTATTAATACAAATGTTTGACGTGTAAAAGAAAAATGATAATTAAAGCAGGTTTGTGTTTTTAGGAAGTACGGTACTTTGTTTATGTCTTTACGTATAAATTGAGTTATCAGTTGCCCAAATTGTGTTGCGCGTACTTGCACGCCAACAGCATTATTGTTATAATTACCGATATACCATAAATTAATACCATGCCTGCAACCCAGTCCGATAATAACTCTTTGCAAACCCGACCGCATTTTGAGGCACTCGATGGGTTGAGAGGGGTTGCGGCATTAGCGGTTGTGATTTTCCATTTTATGGAAATTGCCATCACCGAGCTCAGCAAAAATTTTATAACCCACGCTTACCTGGCGGTCGATTTCTTTTTTTGTTTATCAGGTTTTGTAATTGCCTACGCTTATGATAGCCGCATGCCAGGCATGGGTTTGGGCACCTTTATAAAATTGCGGCTCATCCGGTTGCATCCGTTGGTTGTAACAGGTGCGGTATTGGGGTTGTTGAGTTATTTCTTTGATCCGTTTAGTAACCTGTTAAACCAATACGGTACAGGCCAGGGCATACTTATGTTTTTGGGTTCGTGTTTTATGATACCATATCCAATTATTAAAGAGCGGTACTATAACCTGTTTCACCTTAATCCGCCTACGTGGTCTTTGTTTTATGAGTACATTGCTAACCTGTTTTATGCGTTAGTGCTTTGCCGAGCGGGCAAAAAGCTGCTGTGGACGCTGTTTGTTTTAGCCACTGTTGCCGTTTTTTTTGAAACCCAGCACTCTAATGGCTTAGGCGGGGGGTGGGGTAAAGAAGTTTTTTGGGGAGGCCCTGTGCGAGTGTCTTACTCCTTTTTGGCTGGCATGTTAGTATATCGTATGGGGTGGATCATTAAATCTAAACTGGGTTTTGTATCGCTATCATTTATGCTGTTGGCCGCATTATTGTTGCCCTACAAAACCAGTATTAACCAATATACTGACGCGTTTACGGTGTTGTTATATTTTCCGTTTCTGGTATCTTTAGGTGCTGGCATACAGGTGTCGCAAACACTGGTTGGCTTATGTAAATTTTCGGGTAATTTATCATACCCATTATACATGACCCATTATCCTTTCGTCTGGATATTTTATAGCTACCTGGCCGCCAGAAAGCCGCCCATGAGTTGGCTTGAAATATTGATACCCATATGTGTAATTTTCTTAGTTGGCTGGGCTTATTTCATCATGAAATTTGTTGACATTCCCATACGGCGTTACCTAAAACGCAAGTTTGTTGACGGAGTATAAGCTGGCGAACTATGTGCAGACAACTTTAGGAATGTATTGAACAAAACGGATCAATCCCGCAAGCGGCGCAGCAAATGCAAATGTCATATGCGCAAGCCTGGCAAATGATTGACCATCCGAACATCCGCTTTGGCGAACCGGTAATTGTTTCGCAGCGCGGAAGGAAAGGGGGCGATCACGCCGAAGTGACAGTCAGGAGTAAATATTTAGCGCAGGCGTTTAAAGCATTTAAGCAGAGGCTTTATGAGTTTTTGCAGAATATTCACTCCGATTTCCTGTCCGGGTACAATAATCTAATAGCGTTATAAACCGCTTGGTGCATAACGGTAGCGTGGTTATCAAACGGTAGGTAATCAAAAAATACCTGGTCATGCGTTTTGTTTTCAGTTTTTAATTTATCGGCCAGCAAGTTTGCGTCTACTTCCATAACCCGCGGCATTTTGGTAGAGGTAAGGCCTTCTTTACCTACGCCAATGTAAACGGCAGTAGGCCCAAGTTTAGGCGTTTTAAAGTCGAGCAGCGATGCTTTATCCCACCATAAACTCGGGCTTACGATGATATACTTATTAAATAGCCTTGTCTTTTTAAACAGTATCTCGGTAGCAAGCAGTCCTCCCAAGGATTCGCCTATGAGTGTTTTGGTGTCTGTGGTTTTATATCTGGATTGGATGAACGGTTGTAATTCGTTCTCTATAAAAGCAATAAACTTATCAGAATGTCCGGTAGTGGGATAGGCCACTTTATCCGACTGGATGGTTGTTGGGTAGGTAAAATCCCGGCGGCGATCCACCGTTGCAATGCCAACTACGATTGATTTTGGCAAACGGTTAATCCACTCAAAACTATTAAACTGAACTAAGCCAACTATATGAATAAAATCTTCGTTTACTGCGCCATCCAGTAAGTAAATCACCGGGTACCTTACGGTATCCCTGGCGTTATAGCCCTCGGGCAGATAAACATTCAAAATCCGCTTTTCGGCTAAAATTTTAGATGGTAATTCTTCTACTACGCCAATGGTTAACGGTTTAGCCTTGCTGTAAGATGCGGAAGTATTGTTTTGTGCAAAAAGATGATGACTAAGCATCAGCAAGGCAAAAACGGTAAGCAGTTTTCTCATCAAGTTTCAAATATGAATAGTTGCTGCCATAAAACAAGAATATAGTAATAAATTTTAAGCTTATTATCTATCCAACACAGCAGACTACGAAGCTAACGGAATGCTGAAATAAAAGGTGCTGCCCTGACCCTGCTCACTGTCCACCCATATTTTGCCATCGTGCCGATGTATAATTTCGGCACAAAGATAAAGTCCAATTCCAAATCCGGCAATCGTTTGGGTTTGTTGCGATTCTACCCTATAATATCGTTCAAATAACTTGGCCTGATCTTCGGCCGAGATGCCAAAACCCGCATCGCGCACGCTTACACAGGCCATACCATTTTCGGCAGTGCAGGCCACGTGTACGGTGCTGCTTAAAGGAGAGTATTTGACAGCATTGCTGATAAAGTTATTAATGACCTGCCCAATTTTATCACGGTCGGCCACCACGATGGTTTCTTCAACAGGCGCAAAAATAATCCGGTGCGTGTTGACCATAACACGAGCTTCGTCTTCTACTTCTTTTACCAATGCAGCCATGTCAAAACGCTGATGGTTAATATAGATCTTGCCTGATTCTAACCGCGAAACATTCAAAAAGCCGTTAATCAGGGTTGTCATTTTTTTAACCTGATTAGTCGCCTTATCCAGGGCGTTAGCGGTAAAGGCATCTTCTGCTTTAATAGCTTTAGCTTGCAGCATTTGCAGATAGGCGTTAAGCGAGGTAAGCGGCGTTTTCAGTTCATGGCTTGCCATACCGATAAAGTCATTTTTGCGTTGGTCGTTTAGCTTTCGCTCTGTCACATCGCTCATCATACCCGAATATTCAACGGCCTTACCCGTAGAATCGAAAAATAATTTTCCTGTAGCCCTTATCCACCTGCGCTCGCCGGTTTGCAGCTGAGTAATTGGATATTCTACGTCGCTCGACTCATGCTTTTCTATCGCGTTATTCAGATTGTTAATTAGTGGCTGCCTGTAATCAGGCTCCATGGCGGCAATATTATCATCTAACGTTAACTCCCCGTTTGGGTCAAAACCGAATATTTTACGGCCGATATCTGATACGGTAAGCTTCATTGTTTCGATATTGATGCTCCACGCGCCCATGTCGCCAGACTCAAGCGCCTGCCTGAAGCGTAACTCACTTTGCTGCAGTGCTAAACGGCTTTTTACCTGTTCGGTTACATCAATAGCCGTGCATAACACACCAAAAATTTTACTACCTTCATAAATGGCCCGGCAGCTAATATTCAGGTAGCAATCCTGAATGTAGCCGTCACGACTTAAGTTTAAGTAAACTTCGTTACTATTAAACGGTTTACCGGTACGGTATACGTGCTTGCAGGCTTCAACAATAGGTTGACCGGCAAATTCCGGAAATATCTCTAAAATGGGTTTGCCAACGATGTCACTGTTTTGGCCGAGCAATTTCAACATCGCTTCATTTACGGTTTCTAAAACCAAGTTTTTGCCGGTTAGTACCTTTTTAGGTACCGGACTAAAGGCAATCAACGATTTATATCTTTCTTTGCTTTCGGCAAGTTCGTGGGTGCGCTCGTCAACCCGATGCTCCAAGTCCAGATACAGACCCAGTAATGCCTCGCGCGATTCCTTTAATTCGGCATTACTGCCGGCCAACTCATAATTCAGTGCTTCAACGTGAGCTAATGTTTGTAACTCCTGTGCCTTGCTTTGGGCTAAAGCGGCTTCAATAAGTACTTTTTCAGTAACATTGACGGCCTTTTGTATGATGTATAGCAATTCGCCGTCGTCGTCTAAAACAGGCGTATGGCTGGGGTTCCAGTAACGCATCAAAAATTTGCCCGGATGCGCAGCATCTGGTACGTCGTATCGCTGTACCGACATGTAGTGAGGTTTACGTGTATGAATAACCTCTTGTAATGAGGCAGCGATATTTCGTACACCGTCGGCATTTGATGCCGCCGGATTTGCCGGGAATGCGTCAAATATATATTTACCCGTAATTGCTTCGCGCGTGGTGCCGGCCGAATGTAAAAACTGCTCACTGGCGGTTATAATATGCAAATCGGGCGATAAGATAAGGTACTGGCCCGGAATTGTTTCGAGCGCCCTTATCGTATCGGCAGATAAACCTCTGGTTGATGGCATGTTGATGGCTATATGGAGCAGATTTAATCTTTAATGTTGCAAAACTTAACGCACTTTATCAAGTGAATTTTAACTTGGACAGATATTTATCACTTTGATTAGTAAAACCTCGTCAAAAAAGTTATAAGTTGTAGTTGCCGGCTTCTACTTAAATCAGGACTTGCAATTTTGAAATAAACCGACGAAATTACTCTGATAATTTTACCTATTGGTAAGACTATATACTTGATAAAAAACTAAACCCTAAAACATGAAAAAAGTTACAGGCATTGGCGGCATATTTTTTAAAAGCCAAAATCCTCAAACGATGAACGAATGGTATGCCAAAAACCTGGGCCTGCCTACAAGCGATTACGGTACCACCTTTAAATGGCGCGATGCGGACAATCCCTCGCAAAAAGGTTCGACGTCCTGGCGTGCATTCCCGCAGGATACAAAATATTTTGATCCGTCGCACAAGTCTTTCATGATTAATTACCGGGTAGAAAACATTGCTGCACTGCTCGAAGAATTGAAAAAGGAAGGAGTAACCATTGTTGATGAGATAGCTGAATATGATTACGGAAAATTTGTACACATCCTTGACCCCGAAGGTAATGTCATTGAGCTTTGGGAACCCGCAGGCGAAACGAGCGAAGAAAGCACTGTTTGATAGGTATAGAGTTTTATTTACTGATGGTCATCATTATTGTAATGTAAATTTGCGGCATAATTTTGTTGCGATGAAAATCCATATCATGGGAGCATCCGGTGCGGGGTCTACTACGCTGGGTAAGGCATTATCCGAACGCTGGAAACATCCTTATTTTGACACCGACGACTACTTTTGGCTGTCTTCTGCAATGCCCTTTACTCAACGGCGCGCAGCAGAAGAGCGTAACCGGTTCTTGAAAGATGATTTGCAAAAGCACAAAGATGTGATAGTCGGTGGCTCGCTGGTAAACTGGGGTGACGAATGGAAAACATATTTTAATTTAGTGGTATTTCTTTACCTTCCGCCTGCTATCCGGCTGCAACGTTTGATGGAGCGCGAGGTGGAGCGTTACGGCACCGCTATTTTCGACAACCCGGAACGGGCAGCATTATATCAGCAGTTTTTAACCTGGGCTACAGGTTATGATGACAATACTACCCACGGTAGAACACTAAATACCCATCGCAATTGGTTAAGTGCGTTGGATTGCCCAGTGCTGGAGATTGAAGGCGATACTACAATAGACGAACGCGTAAATCTGGTTGAGCAAACATTGTCTGGGTTTTTAAAATTTTAAAGCTACCGTAAATAACCTGGTATTACTTAATCTACACGCATGCTCAACAAATACATCTACCATAAATGCCTCCTTATATTTCTTCGTTAAGTCACATTTCTAATATACCAGCATCCGTGATCGGTATAGACCTTACCGGGTCCGAGAAAAAAGCCTCGGGCTGGGCTGTATTACAGGACGGACAGGTGCAAACCCGACGGATTAAAAGTAACGCTGAACTCATGGCCTGCACAGTTGCAGCCCAGCCTGCCGTCATTGCTCTTGATTCGCCATTGTCCTTACCCAAGGGGCGGATTTCTGTTTATGATGATGACCCCGGCAGGTATATTTATGGCATTTCCCGCCTGTGCGAACGGCAGATGCTTAAACGTGGCATACGCTCGTACCCTACACTAATCCGCAGTATGCAACAGCTAACACTGCGTGGTATGCTGCTGGCTCAGGAATTTAGAGCGCTGGGCTTTGACGTAATTGAATGCTTCCCGGGCGGTACACAAGATATTCTGGGTTTACCGCGGAAACAGAAGGGCCTGAGCGATTTAGTACAAGGACTCGTCCGGTTAGGCATAGAAGGTGACTATATTTATGCCAGCCATGATGAAGTGGATGCGATTACCGCTGCCCTGGCTGGTTGCTTTTATCTGAGCGGGCATTACGAAGCTTTGGGAGATGAGGACGAGGGCCTGTTGATTTTACCTGTAGCCTTACATCAGTGAGTGGATTTTATATCCGGTTGATAGCAGCGATAAGGCTGCGCATATCTTGCTGGATGGTGCGTATGCTGGCTTGTAGTTGGTTATGCATATCGGCCAGGTGTTGTAGATCTTCTTCATTAAAGTATCCCTTTATGCCAAAAAAGCGTTGCTCGTCTTCTTTGTTTAACTTGTCGTCGAATACAAAAGTCAGCCATCGCTTTTTGAGCGTTTGTATCAGCGATTGTTTCCCTTCATTACTAAAAGCTTTTTCATTGAGCACACGCCATAGTGCTGGTGGTAAAGCATTATCTGCGTTAGATTCGTGCCACACATTGTTAAGCAAACTGTGTTGCGTCTGTAACTGTATCTTCTTACCTTTAGGATTGAGCAGCATAAAACCTAAACCTGCGCCTGCAACGCCTCCGCTAATGTTAACAGCATTAGTCACCTTATTATTTTTAATAATGGCAGTAGATATGGCCAGGGCCGCACCTGTCACAATAGATGCTACCGTTAAACGGGTATTTACTTTATGATTTCTGGCGTCTAAAAACCGCGCCAATTGATCATAACGTTCACCGTTGCAGTCCAGCTCTGCCACTACCGCTTCCATTTCCGTATTCAATAGCAGAACTCTTTCTGTAATCTTTTGCTTGCTGTTAAGTTTTTCTTCGGCGGTTTCACTAATCGAATATTGGTTCAGCAACTCAAGCAAACCGATATGAGTTGCCAGCGTATAATCATGAGCATCAAGCTTAGCAGCTACCAAAGCATTTTTAGAAACAAACACTTGCTTAGTGGTATCATCTCGATAATGGAGCCTTGGCGCGCAGTAATCGGTACTCAAAGCGCTGGTTTTAGAATTATTTAGAACCGTTGAGCAAGAACTTGTAGCCATCAACACTATGGCCGCAGCAAACATGGCCAGCCAGTCTCTTTTTTCAATATTTTTAATCAAAGCTGGTATCATGTAAAAGGCGATTATTAGTTGTTGCAGCCATCAAAGTTGAAAATTATAATTCAAATTATAGAAAGCAACAAGCAGGACAATACATTTATTTAACCTGAGAAGATGATCTGTCATACGCTATCACTGCAAACCAGATTTAATGGTTAATGAACATACTTATCAGGTTAAAATTTAAAAAACTACTTTGGCCCAAAACCAAATAATATGAAACGGCTTTAAAGCTTATATTAATTAGATTAAAATATTGCCTAACTACCATGAAAATATGTTTTCTGCTCTTCGCATTCATCGCATTATTTAGTCAAGTAACCGTAGCGCAAAAATCTGGTGCGCAGTCGCCACTCAAGGTAATTATCATCAGACATGCTGAAAAGCCGGAAAAAGGCGATAATTTGTCTTGTCAGGGTTTAAACCGGGCTATGCAATTGCCGGCAGTTTTGGTAAAGCAGTTTGGCATACCCAATTACGCATACGTACCTGCACCGTCGGTAGGCAAAGCCACCAAAAGTGGGCGCATGATGCAAACCATTTGGCCATTGGCAGTTAAATACAATTTAACAGTAAACAGCAAATATGATGTTGATCAAACTTCTGCCTTAGCAAAAAACATACTCAAACGCTCGGGCACTGTGTTGGTAGTGTGGGAACATAATAACATTGCAGATATTGCTGCCGCGTTGGGTGCAGACGCAAAAGCGCTCAACTGGAAAGGCAATGATTATGATACGATCTGGAAAATTACCATCAACGGCTCGAAGGCAACACTAACAACAGCAAAAGAAAACCTTTCTCCCGCAGCCAACTGTAATTTTTAAATTGGTTAAGAGTAATCAGGTAATCGAGTGCTGTCTCCAAGATACTTTCATCAAATTATATCGTGTAACTTTAAAATTAACTGTTGAAGGTGTAACAGTATAGATTGATGCTGCCGCGGTTCTGTGCCATGCTTTGAGAAACTTCAATCAGATGCTCACCAATCTGACGCTACAGGTAGCTATCTCATAAGTGCGGACACTTGTATTCTGATTTGTGGGCTTCGTAACACAGGCATTCGCTGTGGGCAAAAGCAACAAGATCAGTGTATCTTGCTTTAGCAGGCCCGCAGTACTAATGCTGCTAATTAACTGCATTAGGTTTGTTACCAAGCTCATGGGGCGCGCCGGATACTTTAACTTGATTACTATTTGTGGCGTAAATTCCATTAGTGGCAACAGCCAACCATTGTTTACGGTAGTCAATTTAGTTATCGATTAAAAAACGCTCAACGCCTTTACCGTATCTGCCACAGGTATCGCTGCTACTCGTCCTCAGATTGATTTTACGTCTAACCGATAGGTAGAGTAAGCAGTTCATCGACATTTTAGGCTGCCCTGAAAGAGGCAGCCTGTTTTTGTGCTGATATTTTGAGATGCAGTCAATTGCTGTCGTACTGACAAAGTTGCTATCGTAGCTAAAACTTCCATCCAGCACGTTTTACATCTCCGGCAAATGCCTATAGTTACATTGATTGGGTTAATTACAGGAATAATGTCAAGATCGCATTACTATTTTTTGATTAGGCATTAGAAATAAATTAGGGTTTGGAAAGAAACTGATAAGAAATAGGTTTCTTATGTCAATTTATTCCAGTTTGGTATAAAATCGTGCTGGTTTACTATAAAAAAAATCTTTTGGAATGCTTTTAGTTAGGTGAGGGCAACACATAATTGGATTAGCATGAAAGTAGTGATTGTAGGCGGCGGCTTTGCCGGAATGAATTTAGCCAAAGGTTTGGCCGGAAAAAAAGATGTCGATGTATTGTTGGTTGATAAACATAACTACCATTTATTTGCCCCGCTTTTATACCAGGTAGCTACCTCCTTCATCGAGGCTTCCAACATCAGTTATCCTTTTCGTAAAATGCTGCAAGGCAAAAAAAATGTTCGCTTTTATCATGGTGCGCTTAAAGAAGTAAAGGCAGATCAAAATCTGATTGTAACCGAATACGGCACCATTAATTACGATGTGTTGGTACTTGCTTTGGGAACGGTAACCAATTACTTCGGAATGGAAAATTTGGAGAAGCACTCCATGCCCATGAAGACTATTGATGATGCCTTGCGCATTCGTAACCATATGCTGGTGAATATGGAAAAAGTAACCCGCGAGGCAGACGAAAAAGAGCGCGAAAAACTGATGAATATCGTTATTACAGGCGGAGGACCAACTGGTGTGGAATTGGCCGGTATGATTGCCGAAATGGGTAAGCATATTGTAAAAAAAGACTATCCTGAATTAAGCAACGTAAGAGGTAATGTTTACCTGGTTAGTTCTGGCGATGAGCTTTTGGGCAGTATGAGCGAAACTGCCAGTACCGAAGCTTTGCGTCGGTTAACAAAGTTAGGGGTGCATGTAAAAAGCGGTGTTGCGGTAAAAGATTGCGTTGATGGTAAAGTAGTGTTAGCAAACGGCGAAGAATTACCAACACAAACACTTATATGGGCTGCCGGTGTTACGGCCTGCCGGGTACCCGGCTTACCAGAAGAAAGCCTGGCACGTGGCAAACGCATTAAAGTAGACGAGTTTAACAAAGTAAGTGGCACCCAAAATATCTACGCTATTGGCGATATCAGTTTAATGAATGCCGATGAGGAATATCCTGACGGTCATCCACAACTGGCCCAGGTAGCCATCCAACAAGGTACGTTATTGGCAAAAAACCTGGTGTGTATCACCAAAAAAGAAGAAATAAAACCCTTCGTCTACAACAACAAAGGCAGCATGGCCATCATCTCAAAATACCGCGCAGTAGTTGATTTGCCAAAGTTTTCGTTCACTGGTTATTTTGCCTGGGTAACCTGGTTAATTATCCATATTTTCCCACTTGCAGGATTCACAAATAAACTTAAAACAGTATTTAACTGGATGATGAGTTTTTTTACCAACGACCCAAGTTTGCGCTTGATACTGCGCTACAAAGCCGAGTCGAGATAAGCAAAGCAAAGCGGGTTTGTTTCGTATGAAAAATCAAATCTATAATTACGGCGTTTAATGGTTGAGTCTGACAAACCTAAACGAAATACAATGGCTTGTTGAACATTGATTGATATACTTACGCAGTCCAGAAACTGTTGTAAGTTAATGAGACTGTATTTTATTAAATAACGTTTTCGTATCTGTACCAACGCTTTCTGAACCAGAAAGCCACATTAACCAGCGCAATTAAAGCAGGCACCTCAACCAATGGCCCAATTACCCCGGCAAAGGCCTGGCCAGAGTTGATACCGAATACGCCAATCGCCACGGCTATAGCCAGTTCAAAATTGTTTCCGGCTGCTGTAAAAGCTACAGAAGCATTTTGTGCATAATTGGCGCCCATGTATTTGCCTATCCCAAAACTTATAACAAACATCACCGCAAAATAAATGACCAGCGGAATAGCAATTCGCACTACATCTAAGGGCATTTGAATAATTAACTTTCCCTTCAAACTAAACATTACCACTATGGTAAACAATAATGCCGTTAGCGTGAGCGGAGAAATAAATGGGATAAAACGCTGAGTATACCATAACTCGCCCTTAAGTTTAACCAAAATAACCCTGCTTAACACACCAGCTGTAAAAGGTATACCCAGATAAATACCTACGGATTGTGCTATGGCACCCATCCCAATATTAACAGCGGTACCCCTAAAACCAAACATCGGCAGTAGTACTGAAATAAAAACATATGCATAAATACTGTATAACAGCACCTGGAAAATGCTGTTTAAAGCTACCAGTCCAGCTGCATATTCGCGGCTGCCGTCTGCCAGTTCGTTCCATACTAAAACCATGGCAATGCAACGGGCCAGTCCGATGAGGATAAGGCCTGTCATATAATCGGGTTTATCGTTTAAAAACGTGATGGCCAAAACAAACATCAGCGCCGGGCCTATCACCCAGTTAAGCAGGAGCGAAACGCTCAATACCCTAGTGTTCTTAAATACCTGACCTAAGTTTTTGTATTTGACTTTGGCCAGCGGCGGGTACATCATTAAAATGAGCCCGACAGCCAGCGGCAGGTTTGTAGTGCCGCGGTTATACCCGCTTAGATTTTCGGCAAACGAAGGTGCGAAATAACCCAGTGCTATGCCTAAAGCCATAGCCATAAATATCCATAATGTAAGATAGCGGTCTAAAAAGCCGAGATTTTTGCGATTAGCAGCAGGGGCA
Source organism: Mucilaginibacter sp. CSA2-8R (assembly GCF_038806765.1). NCBI lineage: Bacteria > Pseudomonadati > Bacteroidota > Sphingobacteriia > Sphingobacteriales > Sphingobacteriaceae > Mucilaginibacter > Mucilaginibacter sp. CSA2-8R. Next base: position 2,407,414 of record NZ_CP152389.1, read on the forward strand.
CAGTGGTTAGGTATGGCGGTCATGTTTTACTGATTTATATAGAGGTCTACAAACTCGCCAGCATAAACTTTAATCATGTCGCGTACGCGTCTAAATTCCTGCATCACTTGTTCAGGCGTGCCGGTGGCTTTAGCTGGGTCCGGAAAATTGTAGTGAAAACGTTGTACATCGCCCGGAAAATAAGGACAGGCCTCCTTGGCATTATCACATACGGTAATTACATAATCAAACGGAATATTTTGGTATTCATCAACATGGTTTGACGTGTGCCCTGATATATCAATATGGTCTTCGGCCACCACAGCAACAGCTTTCGGGTTTACGCCATGGGTTTCGATGCCTGCGCTATAAACGGTTACTTTGGCGCCCGCAAAATGCCTTAAATAACCTTCGGCAATCTGGCTGCGGCAACTGTTGCCGGTACACAGCAATAATATATTTTTCATAATGATGTTGGTTTAACAGCAGCCCGAGCCGGGTGTACATACAGCTGAATTATTTGCCAGGTTGATTAAAGGTAATTGCGGTTTTGCTGCCGGTGTACAGCGCTCATCGCCATTGGCATCAGTACCGCAACTGCCGCCGCGTTCTATTGCTTTGCATTGCACGGTGTCTGCATGTAAGTCAACAATCAGGTTGTCGCCATCTGCCATTACTGTTGTCGGGACCATTTGGCGGGTATCAAAGCCGGCGTTGCCAAATTCAATCTTAACAATGCCGTTTGGGTTAAGCGGTAACTTGCTTTCAACCAGGTTAATGATAGACAGAGCCTTGCTCACTTTCATGGCTTCGGTTGATGGTTCGTCTGTAGGCTCCCAAAGTTGCACAATAATTTCTGTCCAGGCATTCATCACACCTCCGCAATCTACAGAGGTAACATTAGCTTGTTTAATTTCGGTAATGTGGTAAGATGCATTTACCAAACGGTCGGAAGCGTATTTAAATTGTAATTCGCGGTTCTCATGTGCCGATAGTTGATCTTTAAATGATTGCCAGGTAAGCGTTTTCATATAAAATCCTTTAATTGTATTATTGCAATATTGCGATTTGAAAGTTCAAAAAATTTTAACAGCAGGTCTTGGGTTGCATGTACGAATTAAAAAAGCCATTAAGCTGTTTTTGCAATAATGCCCAAGCTTTAGGTTCGATACAATAGCAAACGCTTACACCCTCAATGGTTCCCTGTATTAGTCCGGCATTTTTTAATTCGCGCAGGTGTTGCGATATAGTTGCCTGTGCCAGACCCAGTTCGTCTACCAAATCGCCGCAGATACAGGCATTTGCTTTAATAATGTGCTGCAAAATAGCAATGCGGGCCGGATGAGCAATAGCTTTTAATGATACAGCCAGTTGGTTTTGCTCGTCCGTAAAAATTTCTGTTTTAGTAATGCCCATGTCTATCTATTGCAATATTACGATTGAGGAAGTGTATTTACAAATCGGTAAATTACTGACCTGCATAATTGAAAATTAAACGCCGTTAATTTGCTTAAATTGTTGGTTTTTTATGATTAATTGTCGACCGTTGGATTGACAATAACGACGACCTTAAAACAATTTATTTCAGCTTTATAAATGAACTTATGACAACACCCGATTTGCTAAAGCAGGTTGCCTTTATTAAGGAAATAGACAAGCTAAAATATATACAACGTCGAACCAAACTGTTTAACAGCGACCGGCACGAAAACGATGCCGAGCACAGCTGGCACCTGGCCATGATGACGCTGGTGTTAGCTGGTCATGCCAACGAAGCTATAGATATGTTGAAAGTGCTCAAAATGGTGCTTATCCATGATTTGGTGGAGATTGATGCGGGGGATACGTTTATTTATGATACTGTAAAAAACCACACTAATACCGATGAGGAACGGCTGGCTGCGCAACGCATTTTCGGACTATTGCCCGAAGCTCAGGTTCAGGATTTTATTGCCGTGTGGGAAGAATTTGAAGAAGGCCAAACAGCCGAGGCCAGATTTGCCCGAACCATGGACCGCTTTGAACCCCTGCTGCAGAATGCATCCAATCAGGGCGGCACCTGGGCCGAATTTAACGTACCTTACGATAAAGTATATGCCAAAAAGAAAGCAATTGCCGATGGTTCGGCTACTATTTGGGCTTATGCCGATGGGTTGTTGAAGGAGAGTATGGAGAAAGGAATTTTAAAAAAGAGCGAAGATTTTTAATAGAGCATACTTAATACATGGCCACTTATATATTCTTGAATAAGCTATCAAGAAACTCTACCGAAACTTCATTCTGCGGCCCAATTGGGTCGATTACAACTAAATAAATAAAACCAGGTCTTTTTACAAATGCTAAATAGATTTTTGACTGGTCAGACAATGAATTCATTTGTCCGTAAGCCTCTACATTTTCACTTCTATTATAGCTCAATGAAAAGCCACCTGATTGGATGCCCAGATACGTTATGTTTTTACTTTTAAATGCCTGGAATGCATCGGTATCAACGGATACCTGCAAACTATTTGCTTTTGTGGTAGATTCTAACGCATAATTCGTTTCAAGCCGACCATCATTTATCGGAACGAAAATATTATTGTCCGTCCGGTAAATCTTATATTTGCCTATTTGTATATCTGGGTCTTTAATGTCAATAGGCACGTCGATTTTTGTTATCTGAAAATTAAAATCTCGATATCGGGCCAGTGTAATCGGATTCCGGTTGCTGTAAATGAACGTTTGATTGACTTGAATCTCTTCAGAAACTTCAGTCTTGAATAAGTTAACGTAATCGTCTGGTACCGACTTAACCGATTCGTACTTGTTGTTTCTATTTGCAACACTTAATTTTTGAAAATTTTAATGCGCAATACCAAACGAAACCAACGCATAACATTGCGATAATGGCATAGCTTACTTTTTTAAAGATTTCCATTTAAGATGATAAGATGAAGATTGCGTTCAATTGCCAGGTGCTTAACACCAGAACAATATATTAAAAAAAGTAATCATTAATGGTATCGCATCCAAATAACAACTTTCGCGGTTTAATGCAGCTTGATATAAGTTTAAGGAATAGCGTTTGCAAAACATATCATAATCAAGAGGAGCTCATTTCAATTTAAAGTCCGGATGGCCTGCCTGCCACAAGGCAAAAGTATACATATTGGCAAAATTTCGGAATGTTACGGCTTTATCTTCGGTATAGTGCCCATTGTCGTAGTTTACCTGCATCAGCACGGGCTTGTTAGATGCGGAAGCGTTTTGTAGTGCTGCAGCAAATTTGCCTGGTTGCCAAACAATCACTCTGGGATCGTTCATGCCGCGTACGTTGATGACTGCCGGATATTTAGTGGCCGTTTTTCATGCAGATAGGCATCCATTTCCAGCAGTGCTTTACACTCCAGCGGATCGTTGAAAGTGCCAAACTCGGCAATATTATCAGCGTTCGGCGTTAGTTCAAATCTTAAGGCGTTGCTAATACCTACGTTATTAATCGCGGCAGCAAATAAATCAGGCCTTTCGGTAATGGCCCGGCCAATCAAAATGCCTCCGGCGCTGGTTCCTTCGCCAATTAAGTGGCTGGCACTTGTGTAGCCATTTTTAATTAGGTATTCGCCAGACGAAATAAAGTCTTTCCAGGTATTAGGCTTGGTGGTTTTAAAACCAGCTTTGTACCAGCTCAATCCTTTTTCGCTTCCGCCGCGCGGATGGGTTACTGCCACTACAACGCCTTTGTTAAGCATTGCAAGATATTTATTATCAAAATGCGGCACATTCGAAAATCCATAAGCACCATATCCGGTCATGAAACAAACGGCAGCACCGTTTCTTTTTAATCCTTTTTTGTAAATGATAGAAAGTGGTATCTGCACACCATCATGTCCCGGAATTTCAATCTCCTCAACCATCAGGTCTTGCAGCCCCGGATATTTAACTTGTGTGTTAAACGGGCTATCGTATGACATTTTTTTTGTCGGCCTGATAAGTATAAGCTACCACTGGCTGCAACCACGATATCAAGAGTACGTAACAGTCGTTAGCTTTTGCATCATAGGCTCCAAAAGCGTTGGTGCCTGCCAGGGGTTGTTTAACATTAATAAGTGTTTTGGTAGGCACATGGTAGGTTTGCAGGTAGGAGCGGACCACATCATCCTTAGTAATCAGCAGGTAGTCTTTACTTGCGCTTATTTCAAATATCTTTCTTTCTTCGGGCACCACTACATTAGCTGTTTTTACATCAGGTTGTGCCAAACTGGTTGCCAAAATACTTCCGTTAGGAGCACCTTTTATGCTATGCAGCAATAACTGGTTTCCAATAGCAACGGCCTGTACTATACTATCCTCGCGGTTTATCAGCGTGCGCCAGTTTATACGAGGTTTTAGCAAATCACTGGCAGGGGCAATAACGCAGTGTGTGCGCAGGTCAACCGTAATTAAATGGCCAATTAGGTATTGCCCGTTATTGGTAAAGCTCACGCCCGGCACCTCTGTCCGGGATATTTTTAATTTAGGATATTGAGCAGCAGATAATAAAATTCGGTCTTTATCCTGATTCGTACCCAAAGCATGATAGCGCGAAGCTGTATTCATCTGGAAGTTTGTATCGAACGGGTTATTAGAATTAAGGCGGGTATAAATCAAGCCTTTACTATCAGGTGTCCAGGCAATTTCTTCTCTAACCGGGCCAATGCTGTCCGGTAGAAAAGAATGGCTTACCAAATTAAATATGCGGATAAAAGAATTTTCGCCGCCGCCGCTGGCTATAGCAATGGCTACCTATTTTCCGTCATCACTCGGAACAAAGTCGGCCATGGCATATTTATTATTTTTGCTGTAGAGCAACGGATCAAAAATTAATACCTCCGGGCCGGCATCACCATCTTTACAGTATAGCTTACTTACGTTTTCATTGGGCAGCGTTTTGCGCAAAAAATAACGACCGGCCCTGCGTTTAATAAATCCATACCGGGCTGGCTGTAATTTATCATAACTGATAAAAGTATTTATTAGGCTGTCCCGGCCTGGTATCTGAGCCAGCACCTCATTAGTATAGTCATTCTGGGCCTTAAACCAATCTTTAACTGTGGGGTCGGCAAGGTTTTCGAGCCAATGGTAATTGTCCGTTATTTTTACACCGCAATAGGTTTCTGTAACCTGGCTTTTACGGGTGGCTGGTAATTTAAACTGCGCAAATATTTTTGTGCCAGCTAATTGTAATAATAGAATGATGATAAGTGCTGAGGTGCGACGCAAATCTTTTAATTCGATATTGATAGCGAGTGATTTACAGGCAATATAATATAAATTAAGTAAGTGTCTATAAAGTATTCTTATTATGAAATATAATATTTCATTGGCGGCCATCATCTATTATTACCGGCATTGCAGTAACACAAAAATATCAAGCATCCGCTGTTATCAATAAGGTTGCAGATTAAAAATACTACCAATTAATCAGTACATTAGTGAAAATCTCACCTTATGCTACGCAATCTTTGGTTGGTTACTTACCGCAATCTGCTTAAAAACAAGTCTTACACTATCATTAATGTTATTGGTTTAAGCCTTGGGCTGGCTTCTTTTATTGTGATTAGTGCCTATGTGCATTATGAAAAAAGCTTTGACGGCATGTATCCGGGAAGCGATCATATTTATAGGGCCGAGAGCCGTTTTTACAGATCGGGCGAGTTAACTGATAGCTGGGCAACAGCCAGTAATGGCTATGCGAAAGCTATGTATGATAATATACCCGGTATCGAAAGCTATGCCCGTATCAGTTGGAACGATAACGAGCGGGTAGTGCGCTATCAAAACATAAAATACCGGGAGCAACGGGTTTGCTTTGCCGATAGTAATTTCTTTTCATTTTTTTCGCTACCCTTAATTAAGGGTAATCCGTTAACTGCATTGCGCGAGGTAAATACAGTGGCTATATCCGAAACGGAAGCTAAAAAATATTTCGGCAGTGCTAATGCGGCTATGGGTAAAATACTGCAGCTGGCTTCGCGCTTTAAAAGTTATGATTGCCTGGTTACCGCTGTATTTGCAGATCTGCCTGCTAACTCCAGCCTGCAGTTTAACATGCTGGTATCTTGGAATACATCACCCGGGTGGATCAGGGAGTTTTGGTATCAGCACGAAAATTATACGTTTTTGAAATTAAAACCTGGCGTTACCCCGCAAAGTATTGAAGGGCAGTTTCCGGCACTGGCCGAACGTTTTAAAACTGCGGCACCGCTCAAAGAACTTAAATGGAGTATTAATTTAGTTCCGCTTAAAGAAATACACCTAAACACTGCTAAACCTTACGAGCTGGAGGTGAAAGGTAACCGTCAGGCCGTGAGTTTTTTAGGGGTAATGGCTTTTGTAATTTTGCTGATTGCCTGTATTAACTACATTAATTTAGCTACTACCAAATCGGTAGATCGAGCTAAAGAGATCGGTATCCGCAAAGTAACAGGTGCCCATACCTCACAACTGGTATTGCAGCTTTTGATTGAATCGTTTGTTATTAATTTAATTTCGCTATTAATTGCAGTATTGTGGGTTTTGCTCATTAGCTATATGTTGCAGCGACTATCAGGTAGTACACAAACTTATCATTTACTCATTGACGGTGGTATATTGTATAAGGCGCTTTTGGGCTTTGCAGCCAGCATCATTTTATCGGCTATTTATCCGGCTGTCGTACTGTCCAGATTGCAGCCTATAAAAGTGCTTAAAGGACGGTTTGCGTTTTCTAAAAGCGGCGTTTGGTTGCGTAAAAGCATGGTGTCTTTTCAATTTGCGGCCTCATTGCTGTTGTTGGCCGGCACGTTTGCTGTTTACCGGCAATTAAATTATATGAGTAACGAAGACACCGGCGTTAATTTAAAGCAGACAGTTGTAATAAAAGCGCCTTCGAATACGGACAATTACCTTCAAAAAGTAAGCAGTTTTAAAAGCAGAGCAGAGCAGATTACTGGTGTGCAGTCGGTAAGTGTGTCGGGTGCGGTGCCGGGCAAAAGAGTTGGTATGGCAGCCGCCTGCCGCCGGTATGGTACCTCAAAGGCAACAGAACGAGCTTACGAAATGCTGCGGGTAGACTTTGACTTTACAAAGATGTACCGGTTGCAATTAATTGCCGGGCGTACTTACAACGCAGCCAACACGGCCGACTCAACCAAAATTTTATTGAACGAAGAGGCGGTTAAACAATTCGGTTTTTCGTCTGCACAGGATGCTGTGGGTAAAAAGATCTGGATCGAGTCGTTGGACAAAGAGCCTAATGAAATTATCGGTGTGGTTAAAGATTTTCATCAGCAATCGTTAAAAGAAGCATACGCAGCTACGGTGCTTTTTATGGATCCAAAACTTACCTGGGTGCCGCTTAAATATCTATCTGTTCAAGCCAGCCAATCGCATATTACACCGGTTAATGCTCAACTGGCCAACTTATGGGCCGAAACTTTTCCTGATTCGTCTTTTGATTATTTTTTCCTGGATGATTTTTATGCAAGGCAGTATGAACAGGATATTCATTTCGGACAGGTGTTTATCTTGTTTTCATCCATTACGATAATCATCGCCTGTTTAGGTTTGTTTGGCTTAACAACTTACTCAACCGTAAGGCGGCAAAAAGAAATCGGTGTGCGTAAGGTATTAGGTGCATCAGCGCAAAGCATTATCGGTTTGCTGAGCAACGAAATGTTTAAGCTTATTTTGATAGCAGGTTTAATTGCTTTACCATTGGCAGCTATCATCATCTATCAATGGCTGCAGGGTTACGCCTTTAGGGTACAAATAACGTGGTGGCAATTTGTACTGCCTATAGCAGTGTTAATGTTCATCTCGTTTTCTACAACTATATTTTTAACTTACAAAGCAGCTTTAAGTAATCCGGTAAAAACCTTGAGGGATGACTGAAATTGATTACAGTAAAGCAGCTACTTTTTGATAACGGTGTTGCCGCTCAATAAATACTATATTTAGGCACTTAAGTTATTCAATATTTAAATATCATGACTACTACTGTTAGCCCCAACCCTTGCATTTATTGTGCTAAAGATGAACGCCTTACCAATTTAACCATCGAAATTACCGAACTGCAAGCCAGTATACTTTATTTGTTTAAAGAACAAACTTATCGTGGCCGTTGCGTGCTGGCTTATAAAAAGGAGCACAAAAACGAAATATTTGAACTGTCAAAAGAGGAGCGCGAATTATTTATGGATGATTTAAGCCGGGCTGCTAAAGCCATTAATGCTGCATTTGGACCCGATAAAATCAACTATGGCGCTTATGGCGACAAGATGCCGCACATCCATTTCCATTTGGTTCCCAAATATGAAAATGCACCGCAATGGGGCAGCACATTTGTAATGTTCCCGGAACCAACCGTACACTTGCAAGAAAGTGAATACGCTGAGATGATTGAAAAAATCAAAAGTCATTTGTAAAGCAAATTGATTCTTATCAAAATCCTCCGCAAACAGGAGGATTTTGATAAGAATCATATAAAGCTTGTTGAAGAATCTGCCCTTATCTTAATCAACTTTGCCCGAATGGCGAGCGGCACAAATTAATCGCTTTTGGTGGCACATGCTTTTAGTTTTTGCTTAAGCTTATTCCAAAGCGTGGAACGTAGCAAAAGTTGAATAGCCTGTGGTGTAGTCCGACTTTAAGAATAAAAGTTTTTTGTAATAAAGTACTATATGCATGGTACCTGGCATCGTGCACCTACTGCTTGCCTTTGGAAGTAAACATGATATAGCTACGCTAAATTTATGCTTTGTTTATTGCAAAGCAAAAGAAATGACCGCAATGCCAATGAGTCGACTGCAAAAGTCAATCATCACACGCTTTGGTCTAAATAGCGGAAATATTAATTAGCATTGTGGGACGCTAATGTGTATTAGCATGACGGCTGTGTAAGGTTTACTCACGCACCTTAATTAGAAATACTCAATTAAATTGCAACGTAAACACTGTACCCACACCTTCGGTAGATTGCACCTGGATATTTCCTTTATGCATCAGCATAATCTGTTTGCACAAGCTTAAACCAATGCCGCTGCCGGTTTTGCGGGTGCTGAAAAAGGGGATGAAGATTTTCTCCATCAGCTCGGCAGACATGCCCAGGCCGTTATCGGTTACTTTGAGCAGGGTTTTGTTTTGCTGCACCTCGGCTGACAGGGTAATGATCGGTTCGGGCCGGTCTTTAACGGCTTCAATGGCGTTCACTAACAGGTTAATCAATACTTGTTCCAGCAGGTTGATGTCTACATCAATGCTCAGGCTCAGGTCGCGTAGGATGATGTCAAGTTCGATATTTTTCTTTTCGAGGGTGGGCAGCATAAGGGTATTAAGGTTTTCGAACAAATCGTATACTGATACCTTTTGCAGCTCCAGCTTGGTAATTTTGTTTAAGCTGCGGTAACTTTCGGTGAACTTAAGCAAACCTTCGCTGCGGCGTTTTATGGTGTCAATGCCCAGCTCCAGGTCTTCCAAATCGGGCCCTACAGCACTGTTGGCAATGTCAGGGCGTTTCAGCCGGTTTTTCAGTGTATCAGCCAGGGAGGAGATGGGCGCTACCGAGTTCATAATCTCGTGGGTCATCACGTTGAGCAGTTTTGACCATGCGTTTGATTCCGACTCGTCCATGGCATCGCTCACGTTTTGGAACGCCACCAGTTTGTATACTTTGTCTTCGCTCTTTAGTAAGCTGGCCATGAGCAGCAATTTAACCTGCTGCTGCTCTTTGACTAACGTAACCACCCGGCTACCGCCTGATTTAACCTGGATAATTTCGTTGTATATATCTGCGTTTCGTTTTTCAAGCGCCTGGATGTTTTTGAGATAGGGGATGTTCAGCAGATTTTTAAACGATTCGTTTACCCAGCCAATATCGCCGGTGGCCGGCTCATACGACAGGATACCCGTGCCTACCAGTTCGAGTATTTTTTGCAGGTAGTGGTACTGCGTTTCGCGTTCGCGGTTGATGGTCTTAAAAGTAGTATTAATCTCGTTGAAACCCTTGCGCAACACCTGCACATTAGTAGGCGCGCTCTGCACAGCATAATGGCGCGAAAAATCGCGGTACTGGGCGGCCTCAGCAAACTCCTGCACCTCCTGCTGTATTTTACCGTACTGCTGCATAATACTCACTACCACGTATATAACAAACGGCGCCAGTGCGGCAGCGTAAATATAATGCTGTGTGGTTATGGCAAAGGCAGCTCCACACAGCAGCGCAAATAGTATAAAAATTCGCAGCAGCAATTGCCACTCGTAACGCTTAAATATCATACTTGTTCAGTCGGCGGTAAAGTGCGGTACGGGTTAGGCCAAGTTCTTTGGCGGCGCGTGTAATGTTGCCGCTGTGTTTATCAATCACCCTTAAAATGGCATTTTTTTCCATTTCGCTCAAAGGTACGTTGTCGGCATCTTCGGCGTTTTGCGGCTTGGCGGTTTCGAGTGATGAAAAAATCAGGTCGTCGGGTTGCAGGGTAGCATCCTCGGCCATAATTACGGCGCGCTCAATGGTGTACTGCAACTCGCGTATGTTGCCGGGGTAGCCGTATTGCTGCAACTTTTGCAGTGCTGCCGCGCTAAACTCAACATTAGGTTTTAAATATTTAGTAGCATACACCTTGGCAAAATGGCGGGCCAGTAAGGGCACGTCGGTATGGCGGCGGCGCAGGGGCGGCATGGTAATTTCTACCGTGTTAATGCGGTAAATTAAATCTTTCCTAAACTTGTTTTCGTTAGCCAATTCCTGCAGGGGCACGTTGGTAGCACAAATGAGTCTGATGTTGATGTCGACCGCCTTATTGGTGCCCAGGCGGGTAACCTGGCGGTTTTGCAGTACGGTTAATAACTTGGCCTGTTGCAACAAACTGATGTTGCCAATCTCGTCTAAAAATAAGGTGCCGCCTTCGGCTTCTTCAAAGCGGCCCATGCGGTCTTCGCGGGCATCGGTAAATGCGCCTTTTTTATGGCCAAACAGTTCGCTCTCAAACAAAGTATCGGTAAGTGCGCCCACGTCAACCTTTACAAAAGGCTTGTTGGCCCGCAAAGAGCGTTCGTGAATGGCTTTGGCCATTAAGTCTTTACCGGTACCGTTTTCGCCTAAAATTAAAATATTGGCATCGGTAGGGGCAATCTTGTTTACCTTATAAAATATATCCTGCATCACGTCCGATTCGCCCAAAATAGACGTGCTCCCCGCAGACCCCTTAACCGCCACTTTGGGGCGTTTGGGGCCTTCCTGCTTATCGAGCAAATCGCGGATGGTTTCAATCAGTTTTTCGTTGTGCCAGGGTTTCACCACAAAATCATTGGCACCTTCTTTTAACGAGCGTACGGCCAGGTCAATATCGCCGTAGGCTGTAATCATTATTACACAAACGTTGGGCCTCCAATCTTTAACCTTGCGCAGCCAGTAAATACCCTCGTTGCCGGTGTTCATGGCGCTGTTAAAGTTCATATCCAGCAATACCAGGTCAACCTGGTTGCGGGTAAGCAGCGAGTTGATGTTTTCCGGATTTTTTTCGGTAATAATTTCGTGCACTTCCGTTTTAAGCAAAAGCTTTACGGCGGTAAGCACATCGGTATCATCATCAACAACCAGTATGGTAGCTTTTTTTAATATCATGGAGTATTTTGTGTAAGAAATTAAGTTAACCTCAAGCTATAGTATAATATAGCCGCTTATAAAGGTAAGCATATAAATTTGCTGCCCTAACATGCCTTAAAGGGCAATTGCGCATCCAAAAATATAACTATTTGTATATCAACGGCCTGTTTGCAAAGTACATTTTTTACATTGTATCGTTACCGCACACTGTTTGTAACACAAGCGTACGCGCAAGTTACCCGGCGTTGTAAATTGCGTTGATTTACAGTATTTTACACAATGGCACAAGGTTTATATAAGCTAATGCAAACAATCTTATTTTAAGTGGACAGAGTAATTGAGAAAAAAAAGTGGAATAGTAAGCGTTTGCTTACCATTGGCGGTATTGCTGCTGTGGTATTGCTGGTAGCCGGTAGTATTGTGTTTACCTCGGGCAAAAGCAAATTAAACGTTGATACCGAGCGTATTACTATCAGCAATGTAACCAAAGGTTCATTTCAGGAAATTATTCCGCTGAACGGGATTGTGCTGCCTATTACCACCATATACCTTGACGCTGTAGAAGGCGGACGAGTTGAAAAGCTGTTTGTGGAGGATGGCGCCACCATGAAAAAAGGGCAACCTATTTTAAAGCTGGCCAATACCGACCTGGAGCTGAACTTGGCTAACGAAGAAACGGCCGTATTTAACGTGCTTACGCAGATGCAGATTTCGCACGATAATGCCCGCCAGAATACTATCAGCAAGTTAAACCAGATGGCCGAGGTAGAAAGCAGCCTGAAAGAAGCTGAGCGCGTTTATAAGCTCAACAAAAAATTGTACGACCAAAAAGCGATCGGTTTACAGGAGTTTCAAAAATCTGAAAACGACTATAATTATGCCTTGCGCCGCAAACGCTTAACTACCCAAATTTTAAACCAGGACTCGACTGCCATGAACCAGCAGACTTCACAGTCTAAAGAATCATACGCGCACATGAAATCGACCTTGGAGCTGATGCGAAAAAAAGTGGGTGACCTGATTGTACGCGCCCCGGTGGACGGGCAGTTAACCTCGCTTGATGCCGAGATTGGCCAAAGCAAGCAAAAAGGCGGTCGTTTAGGGCAGATTGACGTGCTATCTGGCTACAAGGTACGGGTTGATGTGGACGAGCATTATATTACCAGGGTATTTAACGGTCAGATGGGCGAGTTTACCTTGGGCGACAAAACCTATAAGTTGAAAATAAAAAAGGTGTTTACGCAGGTGTCTAACGGTCGTTTCCAGGTAGATATGCAGTTTGTGGGCGACATTCCGAAAGATATCCGCCGCGGGCAAAGCCTGCAGATACGTTTGGCTTTGAGCGACGAAACACAAGCCGTGCTTGTGCCTAAAGGCGGTTTTTACCAGCAAACCGGCGGCAATTGGATATTTAGACTAAGTGAAGACGGCAAAACAGCTTATAAAGTTGATGTGCAATTGGGGCGTCAGAACCCCGACTATTACGAGGTAATGCAAGGCTTAAAACCCGGCGACCGTGTGGTAACTTCGAGCTATGAGAACTATGGAGATATGCAGGAGCTGGTGCTGAAATAGAGCTTAAAGCGCAAAGCCAAGAAGCAAGAGCCAGGAGCCAAGAAGATTGCGTTTAGTCTTTAAGTTTTGTGACTATCGCTAAGAAAACTGACCGAGTCAAATAAGAACAATAACATTCACAATTAAAGATATCACCCGGTGAAACGGGGAAGGAGGATAAATGATAAAAATTACCAATCTCGAAAAATTTTACCGCACCGAAGAGGTAGAAACCGTTGCGTTAAATAAACTAAACCTCGAAATTAATACCGGCGAGTTTGTGGCCATTATGGGTCCGTCGGGTTGCGGCAAATCTACGCTGCTGAATATATTGGGTTTGCTTGACGACCCGGACGGCGGCAGCTACCTGTTTAACGGCACCGAGGTAGCACACTTTAACGAGCGTAAACGTGCAGAGCTGCGCAAGCACAACATCGGTTTCGTTTTCCAGAGCTTTAACCTGATTGACGAGCTGACCGTGTTTGAAAACGTTGAACTGCCCCTTATTTACACCGGCGTAAACTCGGCCGAACGCAAACAACGCGTAGAGGAGGTGCTGACCAAAATGCAGATTATGCATCGTCGTAACCACTATCCGCAGCAGTTATCGGGCGGTCAGCAGCAGCGTGTAGCTATTGCCCGTGCCGTGGTTAACAAACCCAAATTGATACTGGCGGATGAGCCCACCGGTAACCTCGACAGCAGTAACGGTAACGAGGTAATGGAACTCCTAACCGACCTGAACGAGCAAGGCACCACCATCATCATGGTAACCCACTCCGAGCACGACGCCCGCTACAGCCACCGCATTGTACGCCTGCTGGACGGCCATACTGTGGTTGAGAACATCATGATGTAAGTCTGGGTAATTGCCTTAAAATCAATTCATCATCTATTGAAAAAATAATTTACATGAAGATACTTTATACCCTTATACTTTCGGCTTGCAGCGTGGCTGTAATGGCGCAAACCAAAACCAACCGGAGCCGTACTAGCCAAAAAATATCCGACAATGGCAAAACCTTACAAATCACTGTTAACGGTGATGTAAATGGCCGCACCGTCAATTACGACAAAACGTTTGATGTTGCCAACCTAAACCAGGCCGAAAAAGAGGCATTGAAACAGCGCATTGCCGATTCGTTGGGCATTGCCATTAGTAACAGCAGCTTTAACGCAGCCTCGGTTAAAACACCGGTTAATGTGCCGCCGCTTCCGGCTATTCCCGGCACGCCTGCTGTTGCTGCAACCGGCGAAAGCCGCACAACGCAGAATTTATCTACCAGTGTGCATGATGATAACGGCACCATGCAGGTGCAAATCAAAGGCTACCAGGGGCAAAAGCAAATCAATTACAATCGCCAATTTAACGTTAAGGGTATGTCGAAGGCGCGAAAGGATGCCATCGTTAAACACATTACCGATTCGTTGGGAGTAAGCACACCGCCGGCTACACCTAAAAATTAAATAACCAACTTTATGTTACAAACATACCTCAAAGTGGCATGGCGAAGCCTCCAGGCCCGGCTATTTTACACCTTACTTAATGTATTGGGTTTGGCGCTGGCTATGGGCTGCTGCATTTTGCTGTATGTATATGTAAGTTACCAGTTAAGTTTTGATACCTACCACCGCCACGCAGCAACCACTTACCGTATTGTAAACGAGTTGCACCTGGATAAAACCGAGTATGACAAGGGCTCTTCGATGGCCATGTACCTGGCTGCCCGGCGCGAGATACCGCAGGTAATAAACGGTGCCTATTCGTGCAGCCGGCAGAGTTATATTGTGACGGTGGGGTCCACTGATAAAAAGCTTTTTCGCGAAGAAAAGAACATTGCTTTTACCAATGCCAAATGGTTTGACGTTTTTAAATACCAGGTGCTGGCCGGCAACGTGCAGGGTTTAAACCAGCTTAACACCGCCGTGCTTACCCAAAAGCAGGCGCAAAAATATTTTGGCAGCACCCCGGCGGTAGGGCAGTACCTGCAAATTAAAAGCATACCTATGCGGGTGGTAGCCGTAGTGGCCAACCGCCCTTACAACACCGACCAAAATTCGGATGTATATTTTTCGTTCTCGACGTTAAAACAGTTAGACACCGATTTTAAAAATTACGCAAGCCAGCTGGGCTATATAGCTTCAGTAAATAACAGCTATCTCACATTGCGCAGCGCCAGTGACAAACCAGTGGTCGAAAAGATGCTTAACCAAATAGCCAAGCCATATTTTGGCGACGCTATTAAGTATTATAAATTTCAGTTGCTGCCGCTAACTGAGCAGCATTTTGATTTACGCTACGGCGGTACTACCCAAAAGTCGCTGTTAACGGTGCTCATTGTTATTGGTTGTTTGATACTGACTATGGCTATCATCAATTACATTAACCTGGTGATTGCCCAGCAGGCCCGCCGCAGTACCGAAATTGGTACCCGCAAAGTACTGGGCGCTACTGCCGGCCGGTTATTGATGCAATTTGTTACCGAATCGGTGATGACCGCCATGGTGGCTGCCGTGCTGGCTATGGGTTTGGTAGCCGTGGTACTGCCGTTTATAAACCGTTACTGGTTTTCGGCGCAGCCCATTTACGTAGGCTCGTGGTGGGCTTTGGGCTTGTTTACTTTTTCGCTGGTTATCGTGATAAACCTGGTGATGGGTATTTACCCGGCCTGGTGGCTCAACCGCTTTAACATTATACACGCGCTTAAAAAGCAGGCTACCCTGGTACAAACCGGACTGGGGCGCAAGGCCTTGGTAATACTGCAAAACCTCATCGCCCAGTTACTGATTGCCGGTACCGTCATCATTGTAATGCAGGTGCAGTTTTTAAAAAATACCGACAAGGGTTTTGACCGCAATATGGTGGTAAACATCCCCGTTGGTGCAGCTACCGATTTGCAAAAGCAGCGCCTGCGCGAGAGCGTAGCCCAAATGCCCGATGTAAGTTCGGTAAGTTTTTGCCTCAACTCGCCGGCTACCGATAGTCAGCGCGGGGCAACACTGCAGTTTGATAATCGGGCCAAGTGGGAAAGCTGGCCCGCCCGTTATGCTATTGGCGATGCCGGGTATGCCGGTACGTTCGGCTTGCAAATTATTGCTGGCCGTAACCGCAACAGCCGTGCCACTACGCCCGAATTTTTGATAAATGAAAAAATGGCCCGCATGCTGATGGGCAGTAATTGGACGGATGTAGTAGGCAAAAGCCTTCAGCCCGGCGACACAAAGGGCACGATTGTAGGCATAGTTAAAGATTTTAACGTGCACTCCCTGCTCGAACCCATTGAGCCTACGGTGGTTTTAGAAGATAGAAACCTGCAAACCAATATGGCCGTAAAGCTGAATGGCCAGCACACCGATGCTACTCTGAAAGCCTTGCAGCAACTCTATACCGAAAACCTGCCCACCGAGGTGTTTAGCTATCGTTTTATAGATGAGCAGATAGCCAGCTTGTACCGCGCCGAAACCCTGCAGCAAAACCTCATCTGGGGCGCAGCGGCTATGGCCATCGTCATCAGCTCATTGGGGCTGTTAGGTCTGGTATCCCTCATGACTTTGCAGCGTACCAAAGAAATTGGGGTACGCAAAGTATTAGGTGCTGGGGTAAGTCAAATCGGGCTGATGCTATCGGCTGATTTTCTGAAGTTGGTGGGTATTGCCCTTGTGGTGGCCATCCCGGGTTCGTGGTGGCTCATGAACCAGTGGCTGCAGAACTATGCTTATCACATCCAAATTCACTGGTGGGTGTATGTCCTAACGGGAATGCTGGCTATGCTGATTGCCTTTTTTACCGTCGGTTTTCAATCGTTTAAGGCGGCCATGGCCAACCCGGTAAACAGTTTACGAAGCGAATAAATCTTATAGAAATATTATCATGATAAAAAATTACCTCAAAATAGCCTGGCGCAACCTTTGGAAAGGCCGGGTGTTTAACCTGATGAACATTACCGGGCTGGCCGTTGCTGTAGCCTGTTGCACACTCATTTTTTTAACCGTTTATTACGAGTTTTCTTACGACAGCTTTCACCAAAAGCTCGACCGCATTTACCAAGTTTACAACGTAGCCAACCGGCCGAAAGGCGTCGAAAAAAATTCGGCTATGCCTATCCCTATGGCATCTGCCCTTAAAGCCGAATACCCGGCTGTTAAATATCTGACCCGCAGCGGCAACATGGGTGGGGTGGTAAACTATGGCAATAAAAAAGTAGATGAGGACATCCATTTTGTAGACCGCGACTTTCTGAAGATGTTCACTTTCCCACTCATCCAGGGTAACAGCAATGCGGCTTTGTCGGGGTTAAACAGCGCCATAATTACCGAAAAGGCTGCCAAAAAGATATTTGGCAATAAGCCGGCGCTTAACCAAATTATGGTTATCAACATCAATAACCAGGAGCAGCCCTTTCAGGTGACCGGTGTGGTAAAAGATTACCCATCCAACTCCAGTATTACCTTTGATGTACTGGTAAGGTTTGAACACTTTCCGCAGTATCAAACCGAAAAAAATAATTGGGATAGCCGCAGCCACATCGTACTGGCCGAATTTAATGAGGGTTTTAACCCGCGGACCTTTAATAAACAGATTAAGCCTTTTGTAAAAAAATACTACGCCGGAGACTTAAATAACTTAAAGCGCGATGGCGCCAAACCCGATGCCAACGGCGACATATTCACTTTAGCGTTGGCTCCATTCGCCAGCAATCATTTTAACAATGATATTGGTGCGGTTGAGGGCGATGCCATCAGTAAAACCTACCCATTAAGTTTGGTTGTGATTGGCTGCTTTATTTTATTAATTGCCTGTATCAATTTTATTAACCTGTCGGTGGCCCGTGGCTTTACCCGTGCCCGCGAAGTTGGAGTACGCAAAACCTTGGGTGCCGGTAAATGGCAACTGCTCACCCAATTTTGGGTAGAAACCATTATGGTTTGCTTTGCGTCAACGGCGGTTGGGTTACTGCTTTGTACCCTGCTTATTAACCAGTTTAAGGCCATGTTTAAAAGCAAAATAAGCCTGGCTATGTTGCTTGAGCCGGCGCATTTGGCAGGTATTGTAATTATGTTTTTGGCGGTTACTGCTATTGCCGGTTTCTACCCGGCCTTAATGATGGTGCGCTACAAAACGGTAGCCGTGCTTAAGGGTAAAATAAGCGGCGGCAAGCCGGGCAAGCTGCGCAATACCTTGCTAATCGTGCAGTTTACGCTGTCTACCTTACTTATCATCTGTACCATCATCACCTGGCAGCAAATTAATTACTTAAGCAACAAACCCTTGGGGTATAATAAAACCGAAGTGCTGAGCATACCCGTAGCGCAAAATGCTAAGGGGACTGATGCATTGCAGCTGATGCGTAATGAGTTGCGGAACAATAGCAACGTAGTATCGGTGAGCGGGGCCTACATGAACATGGGTAAAGGTAACGATGGCTCGTCGATGCGATCGGTGCTGGGCTTTATTTACCATGACCGTGAGGTGCGTACCCACCTGCAACGCATTGATTATGACTATATAAAAACGCTTGACATTAAACTGCTGGACGGCCGCGAGTTTGACCCTAAATTTGGTAACGACAGCACCGGTTTGATTATTAACGAGAGCATGGCGCGCGAGCTGGGTGGCAAAAATCTGGTGGGCAGCACGCTACCCATTATGGAGGGTACATCACCCGCGCACATTATTGGCATCGTTAAAAATTTCAATTTCCAGTCGTTACATGATGATATTGCACCGCTTACTATGACGATGTTAAAAGATTTTCAAATCAACTACATCTTTGTAAAGGTAAAACCGGGCAACCTGGTGGGGGCGTATGATGGTATTAAAAACAGCTGGCACCGCCTTTACCCAAACGCCACCTTTTTGGCCTCTTGGCTTAACGAAAACACCGAACGCCAGTACCTGAGCGAGCGCCGCCTGTCGGGCATCTTTGTGAGCGGCGCCGTGCTGGCTATCATCATTTCGTGCATCGGCTTGCTGGCTATCTCTATCATGATGGTGATACAGCGCAACAAAGAAATCGGCATACGCAAAGTGCTGGGCGCGAATGTGTTCGGCATCGTCATGATGCTGTCGCAGGATTTTATGAAACTGGTGCTGGTGGCCGCTATCTTATCGTTCCCGGTAGCATGGTGGGTAATGAGCCACTGGCTGCAAAGCTTTGCTTACCGGGTTGATATCCATTGGTGGGTATTTGCCTTGTCAACCGCGCTGGCTCTAATTCTGGCCTTTGTTACCATCAGCTTCCAGTCTATTCGGGCGGCTATTGCCAATCCGGTAAAAAGCCTTCGCAGCGAGTAATTATGAGGAGCCGGACGTTCGCCCGCCCGTTTGGGTCGGCGCGTTCGTCCGGTTTTTATTTTTAAATCAC
Source organism: Mucilaginibacter sp. CSA2-8R (assembly GCF_038806765.1). NCBI lineage: Bacteria > Pseudomonadati > Bacteroidota > Sphingobacteriia > Sphingobacteriales > Sphingobacteriaceae > Mucilaginibacter > Mucilaginibacter sp. CSA2-8R. The sequence goes on from NZ_CP152389.1 coordinate 2,426,917, forward strand.
ATTTACCTGTTACTATGTTTAAAAACTATCTAACCATTGCTTTCAGGAGTCTTAAAAGCAATCTGGGTTTCTCGTTGATCAATATTTTCGGACTGGCTATCGGTATGGCAGCTACCATACTCATTGCTTTGTGGGTAAACAACGAGGTTGGGTATGACCGTTTTCATCAAAACGTTAACCAGATTTACGTAGCGTTTAACAAAAGCTTGTTTGAGGGCGAAATGCGGATATGGAGGTCAACCCCAAGTCCGCTGGCGCCGGCGCTTAAGCAGGAGTTTCCGGAGGTTAAATACGCCGTCCGCGTTGATTATAATCAAAAGCACCTGGCCGAGTACCAGGGCAAAAAACTACAGGCCGATGGCTACAATGCCGACCCTGATTTTTTGAAGATATTTAGCTTCCCTTTGCTGAGCGGAAACGTTAACGACTGCCTGGCGGGTAACGACCATTTAATTGTTACCGAAACTTTTGCCCGTAAACTGTTTGGTACAGCTGATGTGGTAGGCAAGCTGATTAAACTGGACAACAAGTATGACTTTACGATTGGCGGCGTACTGAAAGACATGCCTGCCAACACCCGCTTTACGGCAGATTTTATTGCACCCTGGGCTTTTTTACAACGGCAGTACGGGCCCGACCGGCAACTGTGGGGTAATAACAGTATCCGCACGTATGTGCAGCTGCTGCCCAATACTAACCTGGAAAGCTTTAACCGCAAAGTAAGCGATATCACCATCCGTCATAGTAATCAAGAAGAAGATAACCGGGTATTTATGTACCCCATGAAAGATTACTATCTGCAGGGCACATTTAAAAATGGCAAGCTGGAAGGCGGCCACATTGAGATTGTGCGCCTGTTTACTGTGGTGGCTTGTTTTATTTTACTGATTGCCTGCATCAATTTCATGAACCTAAGCACCGCCCGCGGCGATAAACGTGCCAAAGAAGTAGGCGTGCGTAAAGCCATTGGTGCATTAAAGCAAGCTTTGATAGGGCAGTTTTTGCTGGAGTCGGTACTGATTGCGGCTATGGCCGGTGCGCTCGGTTTATTGGCAGCACAACTGGCTTTGCCTTACTTTAACCAGTTAATACAAACCCAGCTTGCCATGCCTTATGCCAACGGCTGGTTTATAGCCGGCGTAATTGGTTTTATTTTAATAACGGGCTTGCTGGCTGGTTGTTACCCGGCATTGTACCTGTCATCGTTCAAAGCAGTTGCTGTATTAAAAGGTGCTCATCGCAAGGTAAGCGCTTTAATTACACCGCGCAAGGTTTTGGTGGTTACCCAGTTTACTTTTGCCGTAGTGATGATTGTAAGCACCATTATCATCCGCAGGCAAATACAGTACGCGCAAGATAGGGATAATGGTTACGAACAGGCAAGCCTGGTCTACGTATCCTTTAGCGGCGATATTGAAAAAAACAAGCAACTCATTAAATCGGAACTGATTAATTCGGGTGCGGCCTCGGCTGTATCTGTCACCAGTTCTAACATGGTATCAGGAGATTCAAATACTTGGGGCGTGGAGTGGCAAGGTAAACCTACCGGTTCAAAAATTACATTCGACCGTATGGCCACCCTGGGCGATTTTGGTAAAACCATGAAACTCAAATTTATCAGTGGCCGCGACATCGACCCGGCAAAATTTCCGACCGATTCCACCGCTTGTTTAATTAACGAATCGGCCATGCGTATTATGAATTTTAAAAACCCAATAGGGCAGTTGGTAGAAAACGAAGGTTTAAAATGGCATATTGTGGGCGTATTTAAAGATTTTGTATGGCAATCGCCGTTTGAAGCCATGAGCCCTATGCTGGTAACTGGGCCCACAATGGACTGGAGTAACTGCATCCAAATTCGTCTTAACCCTAATCAGTCTGTCAGTGCTTCGTTACAAAAGGCCGAAGCCGTTTTCAAAAAATATAATCCGGCATTTCCGGTTACTCTGTCGTTTGTAGACCAGGAATACCAGCACAAATTTGCCGAGCAGCAGCGCACAGGTAAGCTGGCAGGCATTTTTGCTTTGCTGACGATTTTAATATCGTGCCTGGGCTTGTTTGGGTTGGCTGCTTACATGGCTGCAAGCCGCACCAAAGAAATAGGGGTGCGCAAGGTGCTTGGCGCATCGGTAGCCAATGTAACGGCACTGATTTCGGTAGAATTTTTAAAGCCGATTTTATTATCGGTAGCGCTGGCTACACCCATTGCCTGGATAATGATGTACCGCTGGCTGCAAAATTACAGCTACCGCATGCAGATAGAGTGGTGGGTGTTTGCGGTAGGAGGTTTTATGGCGGTAGTGATTGCCCTGCTAACGGTAAGTTACCAGTCGGTGAAAGCAGCCGTTGCCAACCCGGTTAAAAGTTTACGGAGCGAATAAAAAGTTTATATTTACTGTAACACATTGTTTTGATGTAGCGACCTGATTATAAACCTTTAAACATCCTACCCATGTTATTTAATCACATCAAAATCGCTTTCCGTAACCTGTGGCGAAACCGCGCCTTTACCGGCATCAATATGCTGGGCCTGGGATTGGGTTTTGCTGTGTTTTTGCTGCTGGCCCAATACGTGGCTTTTGAGTGGAGCGCTAACCGCTTTCATCAAAATGCCAGCCGGCTGTACCGCTTGTCGTACCTGTATAAGGATGGCAAGAGCAACTACTACATGCCACCAGGAATTGGTCCGGCGCTAAAAAGCAACGTAGCCGGTATTGAGCAATGCATTCGCATAGGCGAGGGGGTAGGCAATGGTGTGATTACTGTTGATGGCCCATCGGGCGTAAAGGCTTTCCGCGAGGACGGTATTTCTTTTACCGATGATGGCTTTTTTAAAACATTCAGTTTCCCGGTGTTGCAGGGCAGCGGGGCATTAAGCCAGCCGCAAACTATGGCGATATCGGCCGGGGCCGCAAAAAGGTATTTTGGCGATGCGCCCGCGGTAGGCAAGCAAGTAAAGGTAACCAACCAGTTTGGCAGCACCACTTATACAGTAACAACGGTGTTTCAGGACATGCCGGCTAATTCGGATATCCGGTCCGACGTATTATTATCCTACTCCACCTTAAAAAGCGCCGCTGCCCGCAACGGCAACGACTGGGCCGACCCCGACGCGCTGGGCTCTGAATATGCTTTTATCTACGTGTTGCGCCAGCAAAATGCCAGCGCCGATAATATCAGCTCGCAGGCTACCCGCCTGTTGCACCGTTTAAAGCCTGATAATAAAAATGACCAGATGGGATTTCAGCCCATGGCCAATCTGCACATTGCGCCGGGGTTTGATTACCCGTACCAAACCTATGGCAGCCTGGTGCTAATAACGGCTTTCGTCAGCGTGGCCGTGCTCATTATTTTAATTGCCTGGATAAACTACATTAACCTATCGACCGCGCAGGCCTTAAACCGCATTAAAGAGGTGGGGGTACGCAAGGTGCTGGGTGCAACCCGCTGGCAATTAACCAGCCAATACATTACCGAAACCGTTTTGCTTACCGCAGTTAGTTTTATTGTGGCGCTAATGGCCGTTGTGCTGTTGCAACCTTTATATAATAGCATTACGGGTAAGCAACTATCATTAGCGGTGTTGAATGCTGGCCTGTTCTGGCCGGCCATTGCTGCGCTAATGGTTGCCGGCACCTTGCTGGCCGGCGGTTATGTGGCTTGGGTCATCAGTTCGTACAACCCGGCACGTGCCATTGCCCGCAAAGAAGTATTAACCATGGGCGGTCTTACGTTGCGCAAAAGCCTGGTGGTTTTTCAGTTCATCATCTCCATGGTGTTTATAACGGCTACGCTGGTGCTGTACCGCCAGTTGCAGTTTATGCAGCACCATGACTTGGGCATGGCCGTAGCCGGTAGGGTGGTGATTACCGGCCCGTCGGTTATCAACAGTTCGCAGATGGATAATTCGGTGGCGTTTGAGAACGAAGCCAAACAATTGCCTTTTGTGAAACAGGTTGCCGCGTCTAACAACATACCGGGGCAGGGCTATAATTTTTCGACCGCAGGTATTACCGGCGAGCAAGTGAACCCAGGCGACGAAAAAAAATCGTATGCCATGCTAATTGTTGACAATCAGTATTTTTCGACTTACGACATTAATTTTAAATACGGCAAAGCCTTTACCCCGGCCATGCTGGAGCACGGCTGGCCCAAAACCAAACGAGTAATATTAAACGAGGCGGCCATGAAACAGTTAGGCTATAAAGATGAGTCGTCCATCATCGGTAAAAAAGTAAAATGGGGTAACGATTTTGAAGTGGTAGGAGTAGTAAAAGACTATCACCACCTGAGTTTGCATGAGCAAATCAAACCCATGATATTTTTACCGGCCGTGGCCGATGGCTATTTTACCTTTAAGGTAGATGCCGGAAACATGCCTGCCAAAATTGCGCGCCTGCAAAGCCTGTATCAAAAATATTTTCCGGCCGAGCCGTTTACGTATTTGTTTTTGGATGATGTGTACGACAACCAGTATAAATCTGAACGGCAACTGGGCCACATTTTTATCGGCGCAGCGGGCACGGCTGTGCTGATTGCCTGCCTTGGTCTGCTGGGCTTGGCCATGTTTGCCGCACGACAGCGTGTTAAAGAAATCGGCATCCGTAAATTGCTGGGTGCCAGTGTGATTGACCTGGTGAACCTGATATCGTTCGATTTTCTAAAACTGGTATTACTGGCGCTGCTGATTGCCACACCCATTGCCATGTTGATGATGAGCCGCTGGCTGCAAAGCTTTGCTTACCGCACTGCCATGCCCTGGTGGCTGGTAGGGCTGGGCGGCGTGCTGGCCTTTGGCATCGCCTATGCAACGGTGGCATTGCAGGCTTATAAAGCAGCAGGTGCTAATCCGATTAAAAGTTTGCGGAATGATTAGGTGATGAGCCTTTTCCTTAAAGATTATTTAGCCCCGGCATCCGACAATGCCGGGGCTGCTTTTTTTGGGGATATATCGCCTTTATTCAACTATTGTCTTAAAAAAAGACCTGTATAAGTTCCTGTCAGAATAATCAGAGTGCTCTGTATGGGTATTACAGGGTTCACTCACAAACCTGTACCGCTATGTCTAAAAGGGGCAACATTGTATCGCATCCGTACATTTCTTGTTACGGTAACGAACAACGTTTTTATACGGTTTGATAGTAACTAACTGATAATAAATGTTTTGTTGTTTTGGTACAGAATTGACAAATAATTATCTGTAAAACTTAGCTTAATTAGTGTCTGCATTTATCATTATCATCAAACTTCAATCATGTTATCACTAAAACAAATATCAAAATACTACAATACCGGCAACAACAAAACCTACGTACTCAACAAGGTGGATTTGGATGTTGACCAGGGCGAGTTTGTGTCTATCATGGGTCCGTCGGGCTCGGGTAAATCAACGTTGCTAAATATTATTGGTATGCTCGATCAGCCATCGGAAGGCTATATGTATTTTTTAAACGAACCCGTGCATCAGCTTAAAGAAAAACAACGCTCGGCCCTGTACAAGCAAAACATCGGCTTCGTGTTTCAGGCTTACCACCTGATTGATGAGCTGACCGTTTACGAAAACATCGAGACTCCTTTGCTGTACCAGGATGTTAAAAGTGCCGAACGCAAAGCGTTAGTAGCCGATGCGCTAGACCGGTTTAATATTGTGGGTAAAAAAGACTTGTTCCCGGCGCAATTGTCTGGCGGCCAACAGCAGCTGGTAGGCATAGCCCGTGCTTTAATAAGCAAACCTAAATTGTTACTGGCCGATGAACCTACCGGTAACCTGAACTCTAAACAGGGCGAAGAAATTATGGAGCTGTTTAAAAAGTTGAACCAGGAAGATGGCGTGACTATCATCCAGGTAACACATTCTGAAAAGAACGCGCAGTTTGGTTCGCGCATTATCAACCTGCTGGATGGTAAAATAGACTCATCCGTAATTTTATAAGGTTATGCGATACCTTTTTATACTGGTCACTTTCTTTTTTTGCCGAGAGGTAATGGCTCAGCAGCCCGCCGATTCGTTATATAACCTGCAGCAGTGTATTGATATTGCCATTAAAAATAACCTTACAGTAAAACGCAGCGAACTTGATATGGAGCGCAGCCGCATTTACTGGCAGCAGCAAAGGGCAACTTTACTGCCCTCGCTAAATGGCAACGTAAACCATGGTATAAGCACCGGCCGAAGCCTTGACCCTTTTACCAATACTTACTTAAACCAGCAGATATCCTATGGCGACTACGGCCTGAACGCCAACCTGGTTTTGTTTAACGGCTTAACTATACAAAACAGCATCCGCCAAACCTCACTGGCTTACCAGGCCGGCCGGATGGATTTTGAGCAGGCCAAAAACGACATTACCCTCAACGTAATAACAGCCTATTTACAGGTTATTAATAATGTGGATTTGCTGACGCAGGGCAACAACCAGTTAACGGTATCCAGGCAACAATTGCAGCGTTTGCAAGTACTCAATGCCAATGGCGCCGTAAAACCGTCGGACTATTACGACGTGAAAGGCCAGCTGGCTACCGATCAGCTTACCGTAATTAACGCTAAAAACGGACTGGTTGCCTCTAAGCTTAACCTGCTGCAAACCATGAACGTTCCTTACAGCCGCGACATTAGTTTGCAGCGCCTAAACGCCACCGAGCTGCCCGCTTTAAAATTTACCCAAACTGCAGACCAGGTGTACGACTTAGCTATACAAAATCTGCCCTTGGTTAAGGCCGCTGCATTAAGGCGCCAAAGCGCCGAAAAAGCAGTGAAGGTGCGTCAAGGGGCATTATTTCCGATACTGTCATTAAATGGTGGGCTGGCTACTCGCTACTCGAGTGCAGCCCGCCGCTCAGTATTGGTTGATACGATGGAGGTAAACACCGGGTCGTATATTAAAACAGCCACTGGTAATCAGCCGGTGTATGCAGCCAATCAGATTTATAACAATGAAAAAATCAGTTACGGCAGCCAGTTCCAAAACAATTACAATACGCAGGTAAATTTGGGTTTGCAGGTACCTATACTTAACGGCTTTTTGAACCGTAACCGGGTTGCTTTGGCTAAAATTGATTTGCAGGAACAGCGTTACACAGAAGAAACCACCCGCATACAGCTTAAACAAAACGTTGAACAGGCGTTTAACAACATGTCGGCCGCGTATGAGCGTTACCAAGTACTGCTGGAGCAAAGCGAAGCATTCAGAGAATCTTTCCGCACGGCCGAAATTAGGTTTAACGCCGGAGCCTTAACATCGGTGGATTATATTGTAGCCAAAAACAACTTAGATAGGGCAAATAACAATCTGATAAACGCGCGTTATGATTACTACATCCGCACCAAGATATTAAATTATTACACTGGTAATCTTGTGCTTTAAAAATATTTGGTCATTACTTACATAGTTAGCATGGTTATTGTTGCTTAAAAAGCAAATCTTACCTCATTTTAACTATGAAAAAATTTATTTATATTTTAACTTTCAGTTTAACTGTTGCGGCGTCAGCATTTGCTCAAAACCAATTGTTGCCACGTGTTAGTTTTGGGATCAAAGGCGGAGTAAATGCCTCTAACTTTTCAACAACTAATAATATCACTGACGAGTCGAAGGTTGGTTTCCAGGCTGGTGCTTACAGCCGGATATCATTGGGTGCTTTACATTTACAACCAGAGTTATATTACACGCAAAAAGATGCTAAATTAATGCAAAGCTTAAACTCGTCTACTAACATGGTGAGTTTTAAAAGTATTGATTTACCTATATTATTGGGTTATTCGTGGGGAGGCGATGAGGCTGCCGGACATATACAAACCGGCCCGTTAGTTGCATTTGGTATTAGCAACAAGCAATCAGCTAATGCCGGCCAAAATTCGTCGAGCGTTATGATCGGCGACCAGAATTTTGCCTGGCTGTTTGGCGCAGGTGTTGATGTTGGCAGGTTGTCGATTGATGCCAGATATGAGTATGGACTAAAAAAAAATCCGGTGACTGATTTTACTTCTACTGTACGAGTTAATGTGTTTAGCTTGGCTGTAGCTTACCGTTTATTCGCCTTGTAAGCATTGACTAAAATTTAATAGAGCCGCTGAAATTATTTTCAGCGGCTTTTTTGTTGCCACACTAATTTAACGATTTCTATTAAATTAATAATAAAACCTTACAGATAAAGTGGTGTTAATTTTTAAGACATAATTTATAATTAAAATAAACACCGATGAAAGCAGCAGTTTTTCATAAGCCGGGCGACATAAGCGTTGATACGGTAGAAGATCCGAAGATTGAACAAGCCGGGGATGTTATATTAAAAGTTACCTCAACGGCCATATGCGGGTCTGATCTTCATATTTTAGATGGTGGTATCCCGCAGATGAAAGACCTGGTGATGGGCCATGAGTTTATGGGTATTGTGGAGGAGGTTGGTCCTTCGGTAAAAAACCTTAAACGCGGCGACCGTGTGGTGGTACCTTTTCCGATTGCATGTGGCCATTGCTTTTTTTGTACACATGGTGCATCTCCACATTGTGAAAACTCAAACCCTGAGCATTACGGCCCCCAGGGAGATATGTTAGACCATAAAGGTGGTGCGCTGTTTGGTTATACAGATTTGTATGGTGGCTACTCGGGCGGGCAGGCCGAGTATGTACGTGTACCTTATGCTGATGTTAGTCCGCGTATTGTGCCCGATAACCTGACTGATGACCAGGTATTGTTTTTGACCGATATATTTCCGACTGGCTGGTCGGCTATTGATTGGGCTCAAATGAAGGGGGGAGAGGTAGTAGCTATTTTTGGTTCGGGACCGGTAGGCTTAATGGCCCAAAAAGCTGCCTGGATCAACGGTGCCAGTCGTGTTATCGCCATCGACCCGGTAAATTACCGCTTGGCCAAAGCACGTGAGGCCAACAAGGTTGAAACGCTCAACCCTAACGAAGTAGATGTGGTAGAAGCCATACGTCAGATGACCGGCGGCCGTGGCGCCGACGTATGTGTAGACGCTGTTGGTTTCGAAGCTCAGCGTTCTTTTTTAGACAAAGTAAAAGCTACCCTGAACTTTGAAAAAGGAACAATGAAAGTTCTCGAATTGTGTTTTGAAGCCGTACGTCGAGGTGGCACGGTTACGGTGGTTGGTGTATACGGAACCCCGTTTGATAACTTCCCGGTACACCGTATGTTTGATAAGGGTATCACCATTAAACAAGGCCAGGCACCCGTACTCAATTACATTGACCATTTGATCGACTTAATAAAACAAGAAAAAGTAGTACTCAATGACATTATTTCGCATACTCTGCCCCTCAGCGAAGCCTCACATGCTTATGACATCTTTAAAAATAAACAGGATGATTGCGTGAAGGTGGTGTTGAAACCGCATGCGTAGTTGATTATTACAAGGTAAAGCTTTTAAATAGCTAACTATTTTGCCGCAGTGATGTCTTTTGAGGACTAACATAACAGCGGCCAGATGTTAGATAAAATCAGTTTAATAATGAAATAAGCCCGAGGTTGGAGTTATGCGACCTCGGGCTTATTTTATTATTTTAAGAAATGAAATTTAATTCAGACCGCCACGGCGGGTAGCCTTTACCGGCTCAGGCCATTTCATGGGTTCGCCGGTGCGTGGGTTATTTCCCAGCGGCGCACGCTCTGTGGATGTTTTTTGTGAATCTTCACTAGCCATATAGATTAGAATGGCGGTTAAAATGGCGTTTTTGCGCACATCGTCAAATACAATCTTATCGTAAGTGTCGCGGTTAGTATGCCAGGTATAATTACCATATGACCAGCCAAGCGAGCTTAACGAAAAGCCGGGAGCACCGGCTGCTACAAACGAGGCAAAATCAGAGCCGCCACCGCCCGGTGCACCCGGAAAACTGGTTTTAATAGAGTCGCGAATGTTTGACGGAACTGCAGCCAGCCAGCGGCCAATATACTCACCGGCGTGAGCGTAGCCCTGGCCCGAAATGTTAACTACACGGCCGGTACCATTATCCTGGTTAAATAATGCCTGCAGGTTTTTTACAATTTCGGGGTGGTCTTCAACAAAAGCACGTGAGCCATTCAATCCTTCCTCCTCGCTTCCCCAATGGCCCACTAAAATGGTGCGTTTAGGTTTTGGATATACCTTTTTCAGAATACGCATGGCTTCCATCATAGTTAAGGTGCCCGTGCCGTTATCTGTAGCGCCCGAGGCGCCGTCCCAAGAGTCGAAGTGGGCCGACAGCATTACATATTCGTTAGCCTTGCTGCTGCCCTTTACCTCGGCAATGGTATTGTAGGTAGGCACAACGCCCAACTCTTTCGATTCGGTGTGCATGGCTATGCGTGGTTTGTTACCCGATTCGGTTAAACGGTACAGCAGGCCGTAATCTTCTAAAGCAACATCAACAGTGGGTACTTTTTTTGTATAGGCACTAAATATTTTATCAACGCCAAACCCGGCCGACCAGTAACTGGTGATGATGCCGGCGGCACCAGCATTTTCGAGTGCTACGGGCAGTGTGCGGGCGGTGTAGCCGGTTTTAGCAATACGCTTGCGCCAGGCTTCAGTAGCCGCTGTGCGCTCAGATTTCATCTTATCAAATGATTCTTTGGTGGCAAATTCCTGCCAGTTGTAGTCGGGCCGGCCAGTGGGCTGGCACATGGATATCATTACAAATTTGCCTTTTACAGTAGGTAGCCACTGTTTAAAGGCGGCCGAATCGGCAAGGTCGGGCAGGATAACAGTCTCGGCCGTTACGGTCTGGTTGCCCATCCCGGGGCTCCAGGCCAGTTGCGTACCCTCTAACGATCGTACACGAGGGTAAACCATATCAATGTGCGACACGCCACGTTCCCAGCCGCGCCATTCGCCCCACTTTTCGTTACGGGCATTTATGCCCCAGCCTTTGTACTTGGCAATAGCCCAGTTGTTAGCCTGCTGCATCTGCGGCGTGCCCACCAGGCGCGGACCAATACCATCGATAAGCTCTTTAGCCAGTTTTTCGAGCTGTGAGTTTTCGGTACCTTCTTTTACAATCTGATCAATTACGGTGTTTTGTGCTGTGGCTGTGCCTGCCGATAAAAGCAGCGCAACCGCCGATAAAAAGGATAGGGAGTTTAGAGTGCGTTTCATAAGGCCAATTTAACAAATAATCAATACGAATACCCGTCACGCTGTTGTTACAGATTGGTAATTACTTACCCTGTTGCTGTTTATAAAAATATTGTATATTTATGATTACCATTTTATGAATAGAATTGCTGCTACGCTAATATTGACCTTGGCTGTAAACGCTGTTTGGGCGCAAACCGCTGTTAAAAAATACAATCTTGATACCCGGATTTTTGCCAGCAATGCAGGCCACTGGTACGGTATTAAAGATAAACACAACATTATTAACCCTAAGAGCAAGCAGCCGCGCTATGCCAGTAACAATGTGGTGGCTATTGGCGATAACATCCTTTTGTTTCAGAAAGCCAATGGGGGCTGGGCTAAAAATTATGATGTAACAGCCATTTTAACTTCCGATCAGCAAGATAGTATCCGTAACGATAAAAGTAACCTGAATACTACCTTTGATAATGGCACAACGTATACCCACGTAGCTTGCCTTGCTGATGTGTATCGGGCAACGGGGCAGCAAAAATATGCGGATGCTGCGGTAAAAGGCATACAGTTTATCCTATCGGCACAATATGCCAACGGAGGCTGGCCGCAGTATTACCCTTTAGAGAACAACTATAGCCGTCATATTACTTATAATGATGATGCTTATGTAGGCATTATAGAATTGCTGAAAGAAATCAAAGATAACCGCGATAAATTTCCGTTTATAAACGATGAGTTATACAACAAAATCGAACAGTCGTTTAATAAAGGGGTTGACTGTATACTCAAAACGCAGATCAACGACTTTGGCGAAGTGACGGCCTGGTGCCAGCAGCACGATGAAGTTACGCTGCAACCGGCCTGGGCTCGTGCATTTGAGCCGCCAAGTATATGTAATGCCGAAAGCGCAAATATTGTGTTACTGCTAATGAGCATCGATCATCCATCGGCGGACGTAAAAGGCGCAGTTAAACATGCCGTAAATTGGTTTAAAGAATCAGCTATTGAGGGCATCCGGGTACAAACTGTTGCTGCGCCTCCCGATACCAGCCAATATACCATTTCAAAAACCGACCGGGTTGTGGTGCAAGATCCATCAGCCCCGCCCATCTGGACACGCTATTACGAACTGCAAACCCATCGCCCAATGTTTTGCAACCGCGACAGCAAAGTAGTGTACTCACTGGCCGAGGTTGCCCGCGAACGCCGCTCGGGTTATGGTTGGTATACTTACAACCCGCAAAAAGTGTTGGATAAGTATCCTGCCTGGGCTCAGAAATGGCTTGCTAATGATTAATTAGTAGTGCCAGGGTTAGGCTTATCAGTATTATTATTAGGCTTGTTATTATTGTTGGGCCTGTTACCGCGTGGCCTGTTGTTATTAGATTTACGCTGACCACCGCTGTTAGCGCCGCCACTATTGCCACCACCACCCGGCCTCTTGTTATTGCCGCCACGATTGCGACGTTTCTGACCGTCGGCATCAGGCTTAAATTGCGGTGCTTCGCCTACCTCTGGCGGTAAGGGCACTTCGTCAATTTCTCGCTCAATTAGTTGCTGTATATTTTTGAACTTGCGTTGGTCGCGTTCGTTAACAAAGGTAATGGCAGTGCCGGTGGTTGCAGCGCGTGCCGTACGGCCAATACGATGTATATAATCTTCCGGGTCGCCGGGCACATCATAGTTTACCACCAGGTCAATGCCTTCAACATCAATACCTCTTGATAATGCGTCGGTACCAATAATAATAGGTAATTGCTTGTTTTTAAACTCCAGCAAAATCTCTTCGCGCTCGTGCTGGGTAATATCAGAATGAAAGGCGTTCACTTTAAGCTTGGCCGCCTTCAGTTCTTTATACAGGCCTTTCACCTTTTCTTTAGTGGATGCAAAAACGATGATGCTGGTGTACGTGCCGCTGTTGAGCAACATGGTTAGCAGCTTTGTTTTCTGCGAATCGTGGGTTTTATAAATCTGTTGATTAATGCCACTGGCCGGCTGCGAAATGGCAATATTAACCTGCTCTGGATTATGCAAAATGGATTTGGCCAAGGTACGTATGCGTGGTGGCATAGTGGCCGAAAACATAAGCGTTTGCCGTTTGGCAGGCAGATAGCTGATGATGCGCATAATATCCTCATAAAAGCCCATATCCAGCATGCGGTCGGCTTCGTCCAGAATCAAATATTGTAAATGGTTGAGCTTTAGCGAGCCGGACGATAAAAAGGATATTAAACGACCGGGGGTGGCAATTAAAATATCAACTTTATTAGTAATACCGCGTTTTTGCTGTTCATACGCACTGCCATCTCCGCCGCCAAATACCGCCTGCGAGCTTATTTCGGTAAAGTAAGCTAAACCTTCTACCTGCTGGTCAATCTGCTGGGCCAACTCGCGGGTTGGAGCCAATACCAGCGCGCTGATCTGGTGTTTGGGGTGAGGCCCTAACAAGTTAAGTACAGGTAATAAATACGATGCAGTTTTGCCAGTACCGGTTTGTGCACAGGCAATGATGTCTTTGCCTTCCATCACCACAGGTATGGCTATTTGCTGTATAGCAGTAGGCGTTTTATAGCCCATGCTGAGCAGGCCTTCGGTAAGCTGCTCGTTGAAGTTAAAGTCTAAAAAAGTCACTTGGTTTACAATAAAAACTGCAAGATATAAATTATATCAGCGCTTAGGCTATCAAAGGTGATAAAACCTTTAACGCTTAAGTAAGTTGACGTCGAGAATATAACGTCGGTGTATAGTCCTTTAATCTATCTGTTTAACAAATTGAACACCTTTTGCTGTAAAGTTTCCATTTCAAACGGTTTTTCAAGGTAGTCGTCCGCGCCTACCTGCTCGGCTTTGCTGCGTACATCCATACTGGCTGATACGATAATTACGGGTATATCTTTGGTGGAAGCTTGGCGCTTTAGCTGCCTACAAACAGCTTGTCCGTCGTGACCGGGCATCTGTATATCAAGCAAAATGAGGTCGGGCTGGGCTTTAACAGCCTGCATCACCGAAGTGCCATCGTTAACAAAGAGCACTTCGTATCCCGACAGATCCAAGATGGCCGATATGGAATCTACAATTGCTTCATCATCATCTGCTACTAATATCGTTTTCTGCCTTGTCTCCATAAGCGTGTTGTAACAAAAATTAAGCCTGATTTTGTATATTATCCGCCAAAGCACGCCTTTGTAAGCGTTGCTTGCTGCATACTTAATACAAGTTACACAATTTTACATTATGAAAGCTACCAACGAAAAAGCATTACTGGACTGGGTATTAATACTTTTAGGCATTTTGTCGGCAGCGTTCGGGCTTAAAGGTTTTTTACTGTCCAGCCATTTCATCGATGGCGGCGTTACGGGAATTTCGATGTTGGCTGCCGATATTACAGGCATTCCGATAGCTATTTTAATTTTTGTGCTTAATATTCCTTTTCTGTTCTTGGGTTATAAGCGTTTAGGAATGCTATTTGCCATTAAAAGCTTTGCCGGCATACTCGGCCTGTCTTTAGCCATTGCATTTCTGCACTTCCCGGATATGACCTCAGACCGATTACTTACTGCAGTGTTTGGCGGATTTTTTATTGGTGTGGGTATAGGTTTTGCTATGCGCGGAGGTGCCGTTTTAGACGGTACCGAAATTGCCGCCTTACTGCTAAGTAAAAAGGCGCAGTTATTGAAAATAAGCGACATTGTACTGGTGCTTAATATACTCATTTTTTTGGCCGCAGCTTTTTTTTTAGGAGTTGAAAGGGCCATGTACTCAGTACTCACTTATATTTCCGCTTCTAAAATGATCGACCTCATTTTGAACGGTATCGAACAATATACCGGCATTACGGTGGTGTCAGTTAAAAGCGAGGTGATTCGTAAAGTTATTACCATGCAAATGGGACGCGGGGTAACTATTTACCAAGGCAAAAGCGGCTATGGTAAAGACGGTCACATCAACGACCCGCGCGATATTATTTTTACCGTAGTTACCCGCCTTGAAATACCGGCCCTCAAAGCGAAAGTGTTAAAGATTGACCCGGCAGCATTCATCATTCAGCAAAGTATTGATGATACCACAGGCGGATTGCTGAAACGTAAGAAGCTGCATTGATATGCCAGTGAGTGAGTGAGTGAGTGAGTGAGTGAGTGAGTGAGTGAGTGAGTGAGTGAGTGGAAATCCAGGTAGGCCTTAATCGATAACTAGACGGCCATGCCAAATTTATTTCGGCATCGCGCCGGATAAGTGCGTTAGTTTACTGAGTTATGAGAGATAAAATGATGAACTGTTGATGTAGCTTGCTCCCTTAATTTATACGTCTGTACTTGGGTGTGTATAGTATCCTCGCTTTTATAAAACGGAAAATATAAAATCTACGGCGATGGAAGTGAAACTTTACAGGTAGGTATATTAGCTACAATAACAATTTGATGTGGTCGAATTGACCGCGTGCACAACAGAAATTGATCCTTCAGTTTGTCGTTACTAAAAACGCATAATTTTAAACTCAAACCTCAACTAAAAGCAGTTGGCTGACCAATACCTAGTTAAATTGATCTTTTTCTGTTTATTATGTGGGTAGGCCTATCGTAAGCAAAACAAACACCTCATGTTTTTTTGAAGTTCAATAGCGCAAGTCAGGCCATTACACTTGCAATTACACGTAGACTTGCGCTAAAAAAGAACTTTATCGTTTCAAGTATCACCGATTAATCGAAGGTGATACAGGAGCAGTAGGCTAACAATTAGCTTAGTAGTATCTATTAACTGTTAACAAGCTGTTTTGCAAAAGGCTGAGGTAATTCTGCCGGATGACTAGCAACTATAGCATTGGTAATATTGGGTTTGACAGTTACAGGGCCGGCAAAGGTTGACAGGCAAGACAAACACTGGTAGCGACGTAAAGGTATGAAATTGAAAAACTGTTTCACAAATAACGGACGACGCACGCGGCGGATATGTCCGGATTCGCATTTAGGACAACAAACGGTGGAAGAGTTGTTGATATTAATGTTCATGTTCGGGTTGTAGCTTTTAATTAAGATGTGCTCTTTTACGGTAAAATGACGCCGGAGTTACCATAAAACAGCGTAAAATATGATTATTCTTATAAGCTATTAAATTTAACGCGGTTAATTGGCGTTTAGGCTATATGCTTCAATCCCCAAGTCTAATTTGAGTCGAAGTTTAGAACTATAAACAGTTAAATGTAAATCGCGTTGTGATGCGATGAACGGTAATCAGGCCGTTTCAATAAGCAACCCAATATATGTATTTGCACCGACCCGAAAATATTTTCTAATTAGCATGAGGGAGACCAATAATTGCAAGTACCACGGTGGGACATTATGATTAGGTAACTGTGGCTATTGTGGATGTTGTTATTTATCGATACTGGACGATATCCGTATTCTTCGGGTAAGCCTACCAATAAAAGCACACTGCAATAGGTGATAGCCAATCACTAGAAATATTCGAAAGCCAATTACAATTTGTCAAAACAAGCTTAAGTAACCTAAGTTAAGCGCTACAATACTTTCAAACTGCTACACCAAATTTCGGTGTAATATCGCTTGGTGCCGTTTTCATCTACAGAGGCGTTTGTCTTGATTCTGCCTTCGAGGTAAATGAGCTGGCCTGGAATTAAATGGCATGCAGCTTTGTTAAGTTGTTGCTGACCTATTTTGATTTGATGTTGCTCGGTGTGCTGTATGGGGAGTTGATTTTTCTGTATGCTTTCGCGCGTTGCCAGCGGAAAGTGATAGTATCCTTGCCCATCGGTTTGATGTTTTAAGGTAGGCTGTAGCACTACTTCGCCGAGTAAAAACACCTTATTGATGCCTGCATTATTTAACATAACAATAACCTGATATTGAATTCAGAGAACCTATTTAGTATTTTAGCTGCAATACTAAATAGTGCAGCTGTTGCTCAAACGTTAATTTATAGCACTTTCGCCTTGGTGGGAGCTCAGCGTAGTAATACGACTTATAAAGTTATCCAGCTCAAAGGGTTTGGATATAAAGTCGTCGCAGCCATAGTTACCTAAAGATAGCAGTACTCTAGAGTAAGCAGAGATGATGACCACCGGCAGGTGGCTCGTTTGGGGCGTTTTTTTGATTTGTGCGCACAACTCGCCGCCGTTGATGCCATTTAGGATGTAGTCTATTAAAACGATATCTGGGTTAAAGCTGTCAATGCAACTGAAGATATTATCGGTATCGCTGTAAGTTTTTACTGTAAATCCTTCATAACCTAAAACTTCTTCCATAACATCCAGAATAGCCGGGTCGTTGTCTACAATTAAAACGCGTTTCATAATTGGTAAATCGGTTAAACCATTGATTAATCTGTAGTTAAATATCACTATAGTTGCCCTAAAGAATATTTTAACAGATTGCTCAATATTTAGTTTCTAATTAATTTAAGCTAAACAAATATACTGCAGCACCGCCAGATAAATACGAGTATAAACCCGTGTTTTTGTCTGTTATAAACACCTGTTTTACAAATACGCTTACTTAACTTTAGTAGCTTGGTAGTGGCTATCACGCTACATATTTGTGCTGTATGGCAAACCTGATGAGTGATGCCGTGTTGCGGGTGCCGGTTTTATCAATCAGATTTTGGCGGTGCCCTTCTACCGTTCGCTTACTGGTAAACAGTTTTTCGGCAATCTCGAGGTTGGTGTAGCCATCAGCAATGAGGGTAAGTACTTCCAGCTCACGTTTAGATAATTCGATAGGTTGTTTGTGATCGTTTGGAGTGGCAGCTTCCGGAGCGAAAAGCATTTCGTCGAGCATTTTAAGCGATATCTCGGCACTCAGGTAACGCTCGTTATATTTGCAGATGTGCCTAATGGCAAATAAGAGCTCTTCGGCACTTACAGTTTTAAGGATGTAAGCTTTGCAGCCTGCTCTAAAAGACTGGGTAATGTAACGCTCATGGTCAAGCATCGATAACACTAATGTTCGTAAACTGGGGTAGCGCTCATTGATGGCCTCAATCAGTTCCATGCCGTTCATAACAGGCATATTCACATCCGTAATCACAACATCGGGTAAATTAGTACCGCATTGTTCAAGCAATTGCAGTACCTGTTGTCCGTCGGTAGCTTCGGCTATAATGGTCATGTCGCGTTCCTGGTCCAGTAAGGTTTTAATGCCATTACGCACCACATTGTGGTCATCTGCAAGTATAATCTTTATCATACGTCGCCCCCGCGTACTTAAGTAAATTGGTTAACCGTTTTTTACTAAAACAGTGTATTGGAGGTTAACAAGCGCGGTGGCACAATGTTTAAATTCAAACTGTCGTTTAACTGGTTAATTAGATACTGGCACAAAATGGGCGAAGCCAACTCGTCTGACTGGTGCATACCAAAATAGAGATTTTGCAGTCCCTGCTTGTGCCAGCTTTTAATGCGTTGCACCCAATGGTCAATACGGATATAGTCGGTAGGGTGGAGTGCGTTACCTACAAAGCGGATAAATACGTATGGGCTGGGTACTTCCATATGTATCACATCGCGCCGGCCGGCGGTGTCGGTAATAACGGCGCCCATGCCAAGGCGGTGCATCAGGCCAAAAGCTTCATCACGGTAGGCGTGCTGTGCAAACCAGTCTTTATGGCGTAACTCAACGCACACCTGCACATCTCGTGGCAGGCTTTCCAGGTAAGCTTTTAGTTCGGGGAAATTTTTGGGTGCAAAGTTTTCGTTAAGCTGCAAAAACATCGGCCCCAGTTTATCTTCAAATGCAAGCATTGCTTCGTAAAAGGCCGTGGTAATTTCGTCAGCGCCCTTAAGGCGTTTTACGTGACTGATAAGCTGGTTAAATTTAGGGCAAAATTTAAAATCGGGATTAACAGCCGCTTTTTCCTTCCACTTAGTGATGGTGGCAGCATCATACATGCGGTAATGCGTTGTGTTCAGTTCAATCATGTTAAACTGCTTGGCATACTCGTTCAAAAAGTCAGTATCCTTGGTTTTAGGCGGGTATAAATTGCCTTTCCAAACTTTTTGTGCCCAGCTGGCGCAGCCCACATGCACTTTTAAATGCTGCTTGGGGGCTGCTGCCTTAAGCGTTTTGTGCGTCAGGGCGCTATCAGCAGGTAGGGTAAAGTCTACCTGTGCTAATTGCGGTGTGGTTACTTTGCCAAACTCCATCCGCCGCTTAGTTAATGCTTTCTAAAAGCTTAATGTATAATTCGATACCTTCTTTTATTTCAGAGACATGAACAAATTCGTCGGCCGTATGCGACCGCGCCGAATCGCCAGGTCCCAGTTTTAAGGATGGGATATCCAACAAAGCTTGATCTGACGTGGTGGGGGAGCCATAAGTGGTACGCCCCATGGCCAGGCCAGCTTGTACAATCGGGTGGTCTTTGCTTATCGACGATGGCTTTAACCGCACCGAGCGTGGCTTAACCTCACAGCTTACATGCCGCCTGATGATGTCGAGCACTTCCTCGTTGCGATAGGCATCGGTTACCCGAACATCTACCGTAAACTTACAGGTAGCAGGCACCACATTATGCTGCGAACCGGCATTGATAACGGTAACCGACATTTTGATAGGACCAAATTGTTCCGATTCTTTTTCGAACCGATAACTGCGGAACCACTCAATATCGGCCAGCGCTTTGTAAATGGCATTGTCGCCTTCCTCGCGAGCGGCATGGCCCGATTTGCCGTGGGCCGTACAGTCAAGCACCATCAAGCCGCGTTCGGCCGTGGCCAGCTGCATCAGGGTAGGTTCGCCTACAATGGCAAAATCGAGCAGGCCCAAGTCAGGGATAACTAACTCAAGGCCGTTAAAGCCAGAAATTTCTTCTTCGGCCGTGGCGGCCAGGCAAAAGTTATATTTCAAACCTTCACGACTATAAAAGTGCAAAAAAGTGGCAATAAGCGATACCAGGCATCCACCTGCATCATTACTGCCCAGTCCAAACAACTTATCTTCTTGTACGATAGGCTCAAAAGGGTTATTGGTGTAGCCCGAATTGGGTTTAACTGTATCGTGGTGCGAGTTGAGCAATATGGTGGGCTTGGCCGCGTCAAAGTGCCAGTTGTAAGCCCATAAGTTATTTAACTTACGCTGAACGGGGACATGGCGCTCTTGTAAAAAGTTTTGAATAATGTCGGCGGTTTGGTTTTCTTCCCGGCTGAACGATGGAGTAGCAATTAGTTTTTTGAGCAGTTCTACGGCATCAAAATATAAAGTATCAGTATTTGCCATGATAGTAGCTGAGCCTGTTGGCCTGTGCTGTAACTGCAAATGTATACGAATTTGGCAATCAACGGTAAAAAAGAGGTTACGCTATGGGTTTATTTTTAACGAATCATAAATTGCATCACTTCACGGTATATGCAGCGTATGGTTAGTAGCAGCAGCTATGTATGCAATATGAATACAATCATGTTCTCTTCATCTGCGTGATGCCTCACAAAGTTTAGCTTTTCTAGTAGCTTAATAGAAGCCTTGTTATTGGCATGTGTGCATGCTTCCAAGAGGTTTACCCGCAAGTGCTTAAAAGCAAAGTCTATCACTGCAGAAAGAGCCTCTCGCATGATACCTTTTTGCTGATAAGTAGGGAGTAGCTCGTATCCAATTTCGCCTTGTTGATGGTCGTCCGAAAGGTTATATAAGCAGATGGTTCCGATGAGTGTATTGAGGCCAGTGAGGGTGATGGCCCAATACGAGGAGTGGCTTTCTATGATGGCTTGAATAAATTTTCTCGCATCATCAACTGACAGGCTTGGTGTTCGGCCGAGATACTGGTTTACATCTTCGTCAGATCGTAAGGCATATATCTCTTCATCATCGCTTGTCTGTAGTTGCCTCAATGTTAGCCGTTCTGTTTTCAGTATTGGAAACGTGTTTTCGGTTAATTCAGTCATTGGTGAATACATCAGAAGTTGTAACTCGTGATTGCTTTGCACTAACACCCGTCAAAGCTTTACCACGTAAGCATTTAATTATTTAGGTAAACTTACAGAAACGTACGGTACTGTGATAGTAAACTGTAAGCATAACCGGTTATTTTTTACGCATACTTTGCTTTATACGTTCGCGGTGCTGTTCGCCCCAGTTGCTCAGCTCGTGTAATACGCCGCGCAGGGTGCGGCTGTAATCGGTGGCTTCGTAAATGATGGTAACTGGTGTAGTAGGGTACACCCGACGAACGATGAAGTCATTTAGTTCCAGGTCTTTCAATTCTTTAGCTAGTATTTTGGGCGAAATGCCATCAACCTCTTTCATAATTTCGCCAAAACGCCTGGGTGCTTGCACAAGGCTTAGTATGAGCGGTAGTTTCCATTTGCCGCCCAAAACGTACAGCGTATCCATCACATTATTGAGCGAAGAAACACATGCTGCTTTGGTTGGTGGGGCTTCTAATATAATTTGGGTCATATCCAAAGGTAACTACTTTCCTAAAGGATAGTGCTTTCCTATAGGTAAGTACGGGTGCAATCATGACGATGCCGGGTAGCTTTGCCAACGTTGATTGATGAGCAAAACTGGTGCAATATACATCAGGCTTCCAAGCAGTTATTTAACAACAATTTTATCTCTGCGAGCATCATAGTCAACCCATCAACAAAACAATAAAAATTTATGAAACGCATTCTTCATTTAACATCCAGCATTTTAGGTTCTGAATCAAAAAGTATTAAATTGGGCCGGGCCGTAGTCGATAAAGTTATCGAAAAGTATCCGGGCAGTTCTATCGAAGAGGTCAATCTGGTAGAGTTGGAAGTACCGCATCTCACACCGGCTACATTCCAGTCTTTCTTGGTACCCGGCGATCAGCTTACTGATGATGACCGGCAGTCTATTCGCTATTCAGAACAATTTATTGCGCAGTTGCAGGCAGCAGATGTTTTAGTGGTTGGGGCTCCGCTTTACAACTTTACTATTCACACGGCGCTTAAATCATGGATTGATCATATTACGCGGCCCGGCGTCACCTTCAAATATAGTGAGCAGGGGCCGGTAGGGCTAATCACTGGTAAAAAAGTGTACATCGCTTTTAGTTCGGGCGGTGTTTATTCGCATGGCCCCGGTGCAGCTAACGATTTTGTGATACCATATTTGGTAACTTTTTTCAGGCTTTTAGGACTGACCGACGTCACCGTTTTTCGTGCCGAAGGGCTAAAAGTGCCCGGCATCATGGAACATGCCATGGACAAAGCTATACAAAGCATTGTGATTGACTAAGACGCCTTTTCACTAATTTATTAGCAGCAACGCTTCTGTACCTAAGTGCAGAAGCGTTGCTGTTACAAGGCCCATTAAAATCAGCGCTGCTTAATTGTACTAATAATGGTTTATTATCATGCCAACAGGCTCGCCTAAAAAGTTAATTAAATACCTTATAATTAAATTGCGAGCTTAAAAATTCTCCGCACCCAAGCTCACATTCATTCTTTTTATACCAAGGTCAGATTTGGCAACACAAAGCCTGTTTTGGCCAAGTGCGGTTGGGTCGTAACGCTCAACTTTGTACTAACTAAAAATTAAAGTTATGATATTAATTACCGGAGCTACTGGCCAGTTAGGTGGCCGGGTTATCGAAACCCTGCTAAATTACAATATACCTGCCGGGCAGATTGCCGCGCTGGTGCGCGATGAAGCCAAAGCAGAAAGCCTTAAAGTTAAAGGCATTAATTTGCGCATAGGCAACTATGACGACGTAGATGCACTTAATATCGCTATGCAAGGAATCGAAAAGGTTTTATTGGTGTCGGCGCTTGAGGAGGGTAAGATTGTGCAGCAACACAAAAACGTCATTGATGCTGCTAAGCGTGCCGGAGTACAATGCCTGGCTTACACCAGCCATTGCCTGCAAAACCGCGAAACGCTGCACAACCCAATCATGCTTACGCATTATGAAACGGAAGATTACCTGATGGCCAGCGGACTTAAATATATCATTTTTCGTAATATACTGTATATGGACTCGATGGCTTTGTATATGCTGGGCCGGGATTACTTAGACAACGGAATCAATTTGCCTGCCGGCGATGGGAGGGTGGCTTATGCGTTGCGCTGCGATCAGGCCGAGGCCATAGGCCATGTGCTGGCCGCCGGTGATTGCAGCAACCGTATTTACCGTTTTACCGGTAGTAGAGCTTATTCGTTTACTGATGTAGCACAGTCGCTCAGTGAGCTGACTGGCAAAACGGTAAGTTATAGGCCTGTGAGTGCCGAAACTTATAGAACCAACGCATTAAATGGCGGTATGCCCCAAAAAGTGGTTGATTTGATTTTGCCTTTTATGGCCGACATTGCCGGCGGGCAAGGCAGTACCGTTACCAACGATATGGAAGAAGCGCTGGGCCGGCCACCTATTGATTTAAAGGCAGGATTGAAGCAGTTGCTTAATTTGTAAAATTATATGATTTTTGAAAATGGCAAACCCAACGCCCATTCATGTTAAAACCATAGCCGAGTACCACCGCCTGCTCGAATTGCCCGCACCCGAGCACCCTTTGGTGAGCGTAGTTAAGTTTGAAGATATGGCGTATCCACCCAAATATGCCTCAAAGGCGTTGATGCACAACTTTTATAGCATTGCGCTTAAACGCACGTTTCAGGCCAAACTAAAATACGGCCAACAAGAGGTTGATTTTGATAAAGGTGTGATGCTTTTTATGGCGCCTATGCAGGTACTGTCAATTAGTGGTCCGCCCGAAACGGCGGCCGGGCACCAGGGTTGGCTTTTACTTGTGCACCCCGATTTGCTTTGGAATACGTCGCTGGCCAACAAAATAAGGCGTTACGAATATTTTGATTACAAGGCCAGCGAGGCCTTGCACCTGTCGGATGCTGAGGAACAAATGATTGTAGATATTATGCAAAAAATAGTTCAGGAGTACCGCAGCCGTTTAGATGATTTTAGCCAGAACGTAATAGTTGCCCAACTCGAATTACTGCTTACTTACGCCGAGCGCTTTTACCAGCGGCAGTTCATCACCCGTAAAGCAGGCAATCACCAGATGATTACCCGGATGGAAGAGTTGCTGAATAAATATTTTGAGGCTGACCAGCAAGCGCTTAAAGGCATCCCATCGGTTAATTACTTTGCTGATGAACTGCACCTTTCACCTAACTATTTGAGTCGTTTGCTTAAAACACTTACGGGCCAAAGCACCAAGCAATTTATTACCAACAAAGTAATCGACCTGGCTAAAGAAAAACTGTCAACCACTAACCTGGGGATGAAAGAGATTGCCTATCTGCTGGGCTTCGAGCACCCCCAATCTTTCAGTAAGCAATTTAAGCGCCGCACCAGTATGTCGCCCTTAGAATTTAGAGCCTCATTTAATTAAAGCTTATCGGGCTCAAACCACCTGTAGATCCTTTTTCTGAAAAAACTTATAATGAGTACGAACATAATTGATATTATAAATTATCACGCTTCTCAATCACCTCAGTATTTTAGAGGATTATATAGAAGCGTGATGGCATTCGAATAGGCGCTTGAAGATTTACATTCCGGGCCAGGCTTTATAGTCACAATCTTTAACTTACCCGTCCTTTCGGCTAAGCTTAAGTGCCTTTTGGCTAAACCGCAGCCTCTGCGATAACCCATCTTTGTATAACAAAACAGATAGGTTATGAAAGCAATAAGAGTATATGAGTTTGGCGGCCCGGAAGTGCTGCAGATGGCCGAAGTTGAACGCCCGACTCCGGCAGCAGATGAGATTTCAATAAAAATGTATGCCACCAGTGTTAATCCTGCCGATTATATTTTTAGGCAGGGCGGCAACAATGTAATACGAGCTTACTTGAAATTACCTTTAGGCCTCGGCCTGGATGCAGCCGGCGTGGTTGAAGAAACGGGCAGCGAGGTTACACAATTCAAAGCCGGCGACAGAGTTTACGGTGTTCCTAACTTTCCGGGTGATGGCAGTTACGCAGAATATATAGCGGCTAAAGCCAACCAGTTTTCGTTAATGCCAGATCATATATCGTTTAATGAAGCTGGTGCGCTGCCATCATGTGCTTTAATAGCCTGGAACGGCATTGTTGATTTGGGCCACATTCAGCGCGGTCAGCGTGTCCTCATTCATGCGGCAGCGGGTGGCGTTGGTAATTTAGCCGTGCAATTTGCTCATGCCATGGGTGCTTATGTTATTGGTACAGCATCGGCCTATAATTTTAATTTTTTGAAGAATTTAGGAGCCGATGAGGTGATTGACTACAACAGTCAGCATTTTGAAGACGTTTTGCAAAACGTTGACCTGGTGTTTAATGCCTCGCCTGTACGCGACAAAAGTTTGCGGCTTAAATCTGTAAAAGTAATGCGCGAGGGCAGTATTTTTGTGTGTACCCATCTGGATCAACCTTTGGAGCAGGACTTTTTAGATGCTCTTGCAAAAATAGGTGCTACTGCAACGCTGGTAGGCGGCGGCAGCGTAACTACGTATACATCATCGCTTCAGGGTACTACTCAAATGATTAATGAGGGTAAGGTGAAAGCAGTTATTAGCAAAATATACCCGTTGGTAGAGGTAGCGGAGGCACACCGCCAGAGCGAAACTAAACACGTAAGCGGTAAAATTGTATTAGAAATACGCAAAGAAGAATAAACCGGCATGAAGCGCTTCAAAACCATCAGCGAGTTTTTACAGTTCAGGCAAATGCCCGGGCCAGATCATCCGCTGCTCCATGTGTTCAAATTGGAGGACGTATCGAGCCCGGTGTTGTTAGAATTGGATGCCTGGGTTTACGATTTTTACTGTATTGGACTTAAGCGGGTAGTAAATGACCGTGAAATTAAGCTTAAATATGGGCAGCAAACTTATGATTATAATAACGGCATCCTGTCATTTGTAGCGCCCAACCAGGTTATGAGGCTCACGATCGACCAAAAGGCTGCCAAGCTGATACAATCGGGGTGGATGTTGATGGTACACCCCGATTTTTTGCACCATACCTTGCTGGCTCAAGCCATTCGGGAGTACGATTTTTGGGATTATACCGTGCACGAAGCCCTGTTTTTATCCGACCGGGAAGAGGCCACGCTGGTTGGTATTTTGCAAAATATTCAGCAAGAATGCCGGGGCAATATCGATCAGTTCAGCAAAAGCATTACCATATCGCATTTGGAAACGTTGCTCAATTATGCAGACCGTTTTTATCACCGTCAATTTCTTACCCGCGATAAAACAAGTCATGAAGTTTTAGGGCGTTTGGAGCAGTGGCTTAATCAATATTTTTCGCAAGAAGATCTTATTAACAAAGGGCTACCCGGCGTAAACGATGTAGCATCTGCACTTAATTTATCGCCCAAATATTTAAGTAGCTTACTCAAGGTGCTCACCGGACAAAATACGCAGCAACATATCCATCAAAAACTTATCGAAAAAGCCAAAGAGCAGCTTTCGGTTACAAATCTTACTGTAAGCGAGATCGCCTACAATCTTGGTTTTGAGCATTTACAATCATTCAGTAAATTATTTAAGGCAAAAACAAACCTGTCACCGCTCGAATTCAAAGCGTCGTTTAATTGAATATTGATTGCAGTTCCTTGTCTATAAAATTTAGCTTGAGCACACTTGCACATGCATCTGGTTAACGTTTAATTTTTACTGAACCGTTGCATACGTCGCCCTCGGGTATGCCGGTTAACCATGTTTTTAAAAACTGAATACGTTGGCGAGTTAAATCTGCTAAATAAATAGCCCGACAAGCGGGAAGGGCACTACCATATTGGGCAGGTTCCGGAAAGCGTGCTTCCAATTCGGCGTTTCGCAGTTGCACCCAAAGGCGTTGTGCGGTTTTAAGTTTTACAACAAACGTGGGCTGTTTACTATATTCTTTCAATATTTTTTGGTAAACGCTATTCAACTCTTTATCTGCCTTTTGGTACTGCAATCCTGCTTGCTGGTTCATTGCGTTTTGGCTTTGGCTATAAGCGGCTGCGTGGAGCGTAATTATTAATATTGTAGTAGATACTATCTGGCTAACTTTCATTACTCACTTGTTGTTGATATTTATTATTTAAAATGACGATGGTAAATTGAAAGATCAAACTCAGTCCGACCGATCAGCCTTGGTATGGCTGAGTTAATTCGTTCTCTAACAATACTTTGATGGTCCAACTGTCAATTATGGCACTTTGAGGCTTTTGATACATAACGATAGCTATTGCCTTTGTCAAATTCTACTCATCCTCAACAGCAAAAAATTGCCCGGTTATTTCGTCCCTGATAAATTCTGAATCAACCGGGGCATCCAGCAAATGCAGGAAGCTGTCGTCTGTGTTTAATATTTTGCCAATAGCTACGTATTGTAAATTATGGTGATCATCCACGTATTCTTCAGTTTCATGATCACTCATTAGCGTCCAGCCGGTATCTTCTTCGTCAGAGGGTTCTTCACGATACAGCCTTCCTACCCGATAGCCATCTTTAAGAATATGATTAGAAACTAAAGATTTTGCCCGGAATTTTTCTATGTTTTCACCGTTTACATCAGTGACATTTAAATCATCAAGCGTATCGTATTGGATGATATTTTCTTTTCGAAATATAATCCGGTCGCCTGCAACGAGGTCTTTAATATAAAACGGATCATTGTCTAAAATGCCGATGTAAGAGCCGTCTTCATTTACAGCATCCAACATAACCCACATACGTTCGGCAGCCGGTTCCTCCGGTTTGTTATTGTCAAAGCGGAAAATCAACTTCACTGTGGCTTTACCTGGTTCAAGCCTGCCGATAATTTCGTCCGACGGTCTGTAAAATGTATAAGGAAATTCTTGTTGCAGCAAAACGGCGTTATCTAAGGTCCAGGTTGGCATGTTTTATCAGTTTTATTTTTGAATTAAATATAGACGGTTCTTGAAATAAAGAAGGCCGTATTCAACAAGATTAATTGAAATGCGGCCGATACCCTTTATAAAATAACATCTACAATGCCTTTATCGGGCTGCCTGTCCATGAGGTAGAAGATGCCAGGCGTTCGCCTTTCATTACCAGCGAAAGGGGTTCGAGCGAAACGTCGTCGCCCAGCTCGCTGTCGTATAATATGATAGTGCGTACGCCAATGGTGCATCGTTCACCAATCCGGATGCGGCCTACCTTCATCACACGGTCTTCAAACAGGTGAGTTTGTGGCCCGCAATCTTCATTCAGCGCGCTGTCTGTACCAATAGATACCATATCGTACTCGGTAATATCGGTAGTGTTAAGCCATACGCGTTTGCCTATTTTTACGCCTAATAAACGCAATGCCATAGGTAGGTAAGGGGTACCACGCAAAAAATCGAGCAGAAACGGAACGGACAAGGCCTCGTAAGTGGTGGTGATAGCTTCACTGCGCCATACTTTGTGCGTCCACATAGCACTTTGCTCTTCACGATATTTGCCCACCACACACCATTTGAGCAATACTGTAATAAAGAATGCCGGCAAACCCATATAGTATAAATAGTAAAATGGCAATTTAGGTAATTGAGCCAATACGCCAAGCGCGGTACGGTCAACCACTAAATCGTGGCAGTACGCAATAAACAATGCACTACAGCAAATTACTACAGCTTCCGGTAAAACTATACGAATTAACTCTATAAACGCCCTAGCAAAACGGCGCGAAAAGGTAGGATTAGTTGTCAACGATTTATCATACACACCGCTGTCCTGCCGGCGAGGCAAAGCAATAGCTGGCGATCCAAACCAATCACCTAACGGGTTTTGCTCTTTTTGAGCAGCTGTTGGTGGTACAGATAACACACCGATCAGCATGTTGTTACCTAACTGATAGCCTTGCGGTATCAACGCGCTGTTGCCCACAAAGCTACTATTGCCTATGGTGGTTTTATCCAGTATTAGGCGCTGCCCGCGAATGTCTTCTTCACCTAAAGATACCGCATCGGCAATAAACGACTCACTGCCAATTTCGAGCATGGTATGGGTTACGTTACTCGCGGTAGATATTTCTGTGTTTTCACCAATCTTTGCGCCCAGTAATCTAAAAAATATCGATACAAACACAGTTGCATAAATAGGATGTAATACGATGAGCGCTACCGAAATTAACTGATCGGACAGCCACTTGAGCACATAAGTACGGCTATAAACTGGGTAAACACCGGGCTTTATGTTGTGCAACAGCAGGCGCGACAGCAAAATAGTTTCACCGGCGTATAGTATAATGTAAAGCAACGTAAGCACCGGTACATGAATAAAGTAACTGAAATTATCGTCGGGTGCATTTAAATCCCAATAGTTCAGTATTTCGATAACTGGCCACAACGGCAGTAGTACCACAATAGGAAAGATGAGCAATAACAATAAGTAAATGGCGCTGAACCCATTAATTTGAAGACCTGGCGTTTTTAAAGGTTGCGGTAATTGTGCGGGATCAGCATCGCGCAGTTTTTCGGCAGGGCTGCCGGTCCACACCTCGTAAGGCTTGATAACTTTACCGGCAGGAAGATGGCTTAGGTCTTGCAATTCGCCCCAATTATGCACTTCGCTGCCACCAGATATTACTGCGTTGCTGCCAATATAGGCATGGTCGCCAATCTTAATTTTTGTAAAAGTGATTAATCCGTCATGCACACTTACATTGTCCAGCACCACGCCTGAGCTTAAACTGGCATCGGCTCCAATCTCTACCAAATCCCAGGCGCCTACGCTTATGGAGCTAAGCTGAGCATTATTGGCTACCTTCATCCCCAGCGAGCGTAAAAAGTAGGGGTATAGCGGCGTACCATTCATAAATTGGGTAGGTACCAGCCGCAGCAATGTATCTACAAACCAATACCTGAAATAATAAGTGCCCCAGAGCGGGAAAGTGCCTTCTTTAGCCTTGCCCAATACCAGCCACTTAACGGCAACGCAAAAAAGCGACAGCAGCGGGGGCACTAAGCAGTACATCAGCAGCGCAGTTGCCAAGGCAATACCACGATCATCACGGCCTGACTCAGTGCGGGCAACGATGTAGTAATAACCTAGGTAGGGCAAAAATATTTGTATGGCAAACAGCCCGTAGATAAGCAGTAATGCCAAACCCTGTGCTAAGCCGCAAAAAAAGTAGCGTAGTGGCGGTATGGCCGCAAACGGACGTTTGGGTTGCTGCGGTTCGGTTTTTTTATCGGCCTGTTCCCAGGCATCAATCAATTTATTGATGGGGCGGTTCGTATAAATATCTTTAAGTGCCGCGTGTGGTACCTTAGCTTCGCGCCGCAACCACGACGTAAAGGTAGCCGCTAACAAAGAGTGACCACCCAGGTCGTTAAAAAAGTCTAAGTCTGGTGTAACTTCTCTACCCGGAAACAGTTGCTTCAGACCAATAATTACCCGGTCGGCAATTGGTGCATTAGGATCGAGTTCTACTTGTTCAGCTGCCTGTAAGTGAAGCAGCATCTCGGGCACCGGTAATGATTTACGGTCAATTTTGCCACTGGGTAAACGCGGCATCTTATCCATCACTACAATGGTAAGCGGCACCATATAGCTTGGCAGCAATTTGGCCAGGTCAGCTCGCGCATCATTTTCGTTAAACAGCTCAGGTTGCGCAAGTGTGACATAGCCCACCAGTTGGTCCTGGTCCTGATTGTCTTTTTTTAGCGCAACCGCAGCCGACTTAACGTTGCTGAGGGCATTAAGCTGCACCTCAATTTCTCCGAGTTCAATCCGGTAACCGCGCAGTTTTATCTGGTCGTCCAGGCGGCCTTTAAAATCAATTCGCCCGTCGGCCTGCATAATCACGGCGTCGCCGCTCAGGTAAATACGGTCTCCGGGCAGGTCGGCCAGGCTGGCTGGTTTAGCCAAAAATTTTTCTGCGGTGAGCTCAGGGCGGTTTACATAACCCTCGCACACGCCAGGGCCAGAAATAATTAATTGCCCCTGTGTACCAATAGGTAATAAGTTAAACTGTTCGTCAATTACAGCCAAGTTATAATTAGGCAATGGCCCGCTGATGCTTATGGGGTCATTGGGCCCCAGCGGCACCATGGTTGATGTTACCGTAGTTTCGGTAGGGCCATAGCTGTTGTAAAATATATTTTTGCCGGGCTTGCTCCATCGGCTCAATACCCCAACAGTACAGGCTTCACCGCCGGCATTAATCATCCTTAGCGTAGGCACGTCGTCATCAATAACGGCCAGCAAACTGGGTACAGCATGTAAAATGGTGATTTGCTCACGGCGCAGCACATCGCTTAACTCATCTACCGATTTTGCGGTAACGGCATCAGCTACCCAAATAGTGGCACCGGCAAACAAGCTGATCCAGGTTTCTTCGCACCACATATCAAACGACACCGAAAAACCCTGATATACATTATCTTCAGGTTTAATACTGATCACATGCTGCTCTGATCGGATCAAATGGCAAATATTGCGGTGTAAAATGGGTATGCCTTTCGGTCTTCCGGTGCTGCCCGACGTATATAGTACATAAGCACGGTCGTCGGCTGTTGGGCCGGAAGGCGGAGTTATGACGTCGCCTGTATCCGGTTGTACAGGCATGCGTAGCAATGGGCAGTTTAACGCCGGGTTATCCTGCGTAAAACAAGCGGCGGCGCCAACCTCGGCCATTACAGTTTGCAGCCGTTCTTCGGGCATTTCCTTGTCCAACGGCACATAAGCAGCGCCCGATTTGGCAATGCCTAATATAAGTACGGGCAGTTCCAAACTGCGCGGGTACCAAACACCAATGGATTGCCCCCGGCCTATACCTTGCGAGACTATATAGGCAGCTACAGCATCGCTCCACCGGTCAAGTTCGGTATAAGTAAGCTTTTGCGGTCCGAAGGTAAGCGCAGTTTTATTGCCGAATTGGGCCGCCGAAGCTCTAAAAAGGTCCGCCAGTGTTTCGTTACGTATGAATTCGGGCTTTAACTCGCCTTTAAGTAAACTATTGGTTAGCATATGTAGATCGGAACAATGAATGTAGTCTTGGTTATAATTGGACTGAAAGTTCTGAAAATGTGTGTAAATATTATAATAAGTATTCGTTTTTTCTGTAGAAGAAGTGGCATCGAATCAGTATATCAGCAATGCCTTTTAACGCCGATGTTGAAGTGATAGTTTAACGAGACACATGTATAATCGCAACAGCAAATGAGCATTACGGAGTAAGGTTTTTTTATTGTTCAGTATGATAACGCAATATTACGCCAGTTGCGCTTTTGTAACATTATAATATCCTTAGAAATAATTGCGCGAGTAAAAATAAATGTTGAGCCTCTATACCTTTACTCACCTAATTAATTTTCCGGCAGGCCGGTAGACCTGATTGATGAAGCTGTTTTTGTTTTTTTTAATAGCCATAGGCTGGTATAATGTAGCGATAGGGCAAACCATTGCGGGGCGTGTAGTTGATGAAAAGCAACAACCCATAGTGGCTGCTACGGTGAGTTTACTTAACGGACAGGATTCTGTTTTACAATCTTTGCAAACCGATGGCGAAGGCAGGTACCAATTTTGGTACAAGTCGGCCGGTAGGTGCCGGCTAATGGCCTCGGCTATTGGTTTTAAGATGATCAAATCTGCAATCATTCAGCATGATGCGAAGCCCTTAGTATTGCCGGATTTTAGCCTCATGCCAGATTTACAGCAATTAGGCGATGTTGTTGTTCTGGGCCGCAAGCCCTTTTTAGAACAGCGGGCTGACAAGCTGATTATAAATGTGCAGAGTAGCGTGCTGGCCGCAGGTCAAACTGCAGCAGATGTGTTACGGCGCGTGCCTGGTATGCGTGTGCTAAGCGACCGCGTAACACTAACGGGCAAAAATAAGTTGGTAATTATGGTAGAGGGTCGACTTTCGCAATACCAGGACATGAATGCGTTGCTAAGGGCAACTCCGGCTAACACTATAGACCGCATAGAAGTAATTACTAACCCGTCGGCCGCTTACGATGCCGAGGGCGATGCCGTTATTAACATTATTTTAAAACACCGGCAAGGAGCCGGCACCAATGCAACTGTAGGTTTTGCAAGCGGTGCCGACCCCTATGTGCTTAACGAGGTAAAACAAGGCCGTAAATTGTATCAGCGTTATAACCCATCCTTTTCCATCAATCACCGGGACGGAAAACTTAATATGTTTGGCAGTTACAACTATTTATACCGCACGCAGTTTGAAGTAAATCTTATTCAGCGAAAGCACGATAATAGCTATTACGACCAACGCAATTATAACCCGTCAGATTATGATCTGCACACTTATCAGGCCGGAGCCGACTACCAGGCCGATAGCCTGAACACGTTTGGTGTATTAATTAACGGATTTAACCGCAAAGGTGGCGGGCATTACCAAAATACCTCTACCCAAACCAGCCTTGCTAACGGCAACTTGTTAGACGCCTTTACCAGCCAAAACAGACAAAGTAATATAAACAGCAATTTGGCTGTAAACATAAGCTGGCGGCATAAATTTGCTAACGATGGGCAGAGCCTGGTGGTAGATGCCGATGCTGCACATTACCTGCTAAAAAATGTGAGCCACATATTGGTTTACCCGCAAACTGGAAATGTATTACATACCTGCCAAAGCATTAATAACCCCGTTAGTTTTGCAACCCTTAAAGCCGACTACACACAACCGCTAAGTAAAACAGTAAAATTTGAAACCGGTTTAAAAACCAGCTTGGCCAAAATTGACAACAACTTGCTGTTTGAGCAAAATGAAATAAGAGATGCAGGCCGAACTAACCGATTTATTTACCGGGAAAACATTAATGCCGCCTACGGTAACTTTTACAGCACCATAGGCAAATGGGACGTACAGGCTGGTTTAAGAGCAGAACAAACCGTTTCTGATGGCACCTCGCATGGGCAAAAGTTATTGCAGCGCAATTTTGTCAAGCTATTTCCGGACGTGTTGCTTACGCGGCGGCTGGACAGCGCTTTAGCCATTACTGGTCAGTTTTCCAAACGTATTGGAAGGCCAAGTTACCAGCAACAAAACCCATTTGAGATGTATCTCGACCCGCTAACCTACACTAAAGGAAACCCTTTACTGCGGCCGCAAATTACCCAATCTGCCAAACTAAGCTTTACCTATACAGGCTTGCCTGTTTTTTCTGTAGCATATGATCGCACTCATCATGTGATTGTGGAATATGCACCACAGCAAAAAATGGTGGTTGATGCCAACGGAGTGGCTCGTTTAGTGAGCTTTAGCGTGGCCGATAATCTTGCCGAGGCTCATAACATATCGTTTCAACTCAATTTTCCTATCAAAGCCGGTAAAGTGATTGATGGTTATGGTGGTATAATTACTGCTTTACAGCAATACAGTGCGTATTATAATCAAGGTTACTTTGAAGCTCAAAAGTGGGGACATGTATTTTTTGCTCAAACCGATGTTCGGATGAGCAATAGCTGGACGGGGCAAGTGAGTGCTTATTATGCTACCCCCAGCCAATACGAATTTATTAAAGCCGGTCGTAACAGCAGTGTTGATTTAGGCGTTGCCAAAAAGCTGATGAATAACCGGGCTAAAGTTACCCTTAGTGTAACCGACCTGTTTTTTGGAGACCGAACTCTCGGGAATATCAATTACCAGGATATTGATTTACGACTTAAACAATATAGTAATACCAGAAATATTATCTTAGCCTTTACCTATAATATCGGTAACCAGCAAATTAAAGCGGCATCCAGCCGCACCAGCGGAGCCGAAGAAGAAGCCAAAAGGGTAAAAACCAATAATTAATCAATACATAAATACTAACGAACTGTATATGCCGAAGATACTCATATTGGAAGACGATTATAAAATGGGGGCCGAGCTGCGTCAGTTTTTTACAAACCGCAATTTTACCTGTGACCAGGTTTACGATGGGCTTTTATTTTTTAAGCAAATTGAGCTGGAAGAATATGACCTGTACATCCTCGATGTAAATGTACCTGGCCTTAATGGCTTAGAAGTTTGCAAACGTGTTAGGCAAAGTAACCGCGCTATACCTATTTTGATGTTGACAGCCTACAGTGCGGTAGATGATAAAGTTACCGCACTCGAATTTGGTGCTGATGATTACCTGGTGAAACCTTTTCATTTGGAAGAACTAATGGCGCGTGTAAATGCTTTGCTTCGCCGCAGTGCGCATTCTGTAATTGAGGAAACACATATATTCCAAATTGAAGATCTTAACATCAACACGGCCGACCAAAAGGTGACGCGCAGCGGTAAAGAAATTATTTTAACGCCAAAAGAGTATAAGCTGCTTGAGTTATTAGCTTCTGCGCAGGGCCGCACGGTATCTAAACAAACCATTGCTAGTAAGGTATGGGATATAAATTTTGAAACCGGGACCAACACCATTGAGGTGTATATTAATTACCTGCGCAACAAAGTGGATAAAGGTTTCGACCGGCCGCTCATCCAGACACGTGCTGGTTTTGGTTATTATCTAAAATAAGGCGCCATGAATTTAAAACAGCGATTTTCGGTCGTATTCAGCTGTCTTTTCTCAGCAGTACTGGCAGTGGTGTTACTAACGGTTTACTATCTTTTTTCTGATTTTAGGCAGGAGGAGTTTGTAGACAGGCTGGCCGAAAAAGCTGAAACTACAGCCCGGTTGCTGCTGGATGTGAGGGAGGTAACACCCGACCAGCAGAAAAAAGTAGACCAAAATAGCATCACCCGGTTATACCGCGAAAAAACCCAGGTTTTTGATGCGCAAATGAAGTTGATTTATAGCAGCAGCGATAAAGCCGATGTACGCTGGAGCGCTGCCGAGCTAAGCGAGATAAAAAAAGAGGGACATGTATTAAGGAACGTGCGCGAGTTTGACGTATTGGGCCTTTATTACCCGTCTGACGGAAAAGATTATTATGTATTGATTTCTGCAACAGATACCTACGGTAACCGCAAGCTGGTTTATTTGAAGTACTTGTTGTTGGGCGCTTTTGCAAGCGGTATTTTACTGGTGGGTTTGTTATCTTTCAGTGTCAGTAAAAAAAGCCTGGAACCGCTGGATAACTTTCGTCAGCAGATACAGGAGATAGCCGAAAATGAACTGACGATAAGGCTGCCCAAAGCCCGGCGCGAAGACGAAATCAATGCGTTGGCTAACTCATTCAACCAAATGATGGACCGTATTGACCAAGCCTATGCCCGCCAGCGCGACTTTACATCTAACGCCTCGCATGAGTTGCGTACGCCTGTGGCGCGCATTGCTGCTCAAACAGAAAATATGCTGCACAGTGGTAAACTGGATGATGTAACCCGAGCTTATATGGTTAGTGTAGCTGAGGATGCTTTTAAATTGTCTGAAATTATTTCGTCACTTATTGCATTTGCTGAGGTGAACAACCGGCGTAATTCTTTGATGTTTTCTTTAGTAAGATTGGATGAAGTTTTGTTCGGTGCGGCAACGGAGCTTTCTGCTACTTATCCCGATCTCAAGTTAAAGTTTGAAATTGAAAACAACACAGAAAAAGAAACCGACATCGAAATTAAGGCCGACGAAGTACTGTTGAAAATTGTGATGGTTAATCTCATCAAAAATGCCTTTTTGTACTCAGACAATGGGGTGGTAGATTGTTGCATCAGGCAAAAAGCTAAAAGCATCCAGGTTATTGTTACCAATACGGGTCCGGTTCCTAACGTTATCGATACCGAGATGCTGTTCAGCGCGTTTTATCGTGGTAACAACAGTCAGAACCGGTCGGGCAGCGGTATTGGTTTAAGCATTGTAAAACGGGTGATAGAATACCACCAAGCCAATATTGCCTTTCATATTGTTGATGCCAACACCAACCAGGTTATTGTAACATTTCCGTTGTAATTTCTAAGTTTATTTTAATCCTATTTTAAGGTGGCGTTAACCGGCCCACTACATCTTTGTATAAGCGGTCAAAATTTAAGGTTTTACCCGTTAAGACAACCGATCTATACATACAAATAAATGATGGGAATGAAGTGGGCCTACCTGGCAGCGGGTATTGTTTTTGAGGTGCTGGGCACCATTTGCATGAAATATGCCGAGGGTTTCACAAAGCTCTTTCCATCTATTTTAGTGTTTGTTTTTTATGGGTTAAGCCTGGCAGCGCTGGTGTTTGTGCTCGAAAAAATGGAAGTAAGCATTGCTTACGGCATTTGGGCATCAGCCGGTACGGCGCTTATAGCCATTATAGGCATGTTGTTTTTTAAAGAAAATGTTTCGGTGGCCAAAATTGTGTCGGTATCATTTATCATACTCGGCATTATGGGCCTCGAATTATTGGATTAGCCTCATAATAAAACTTAAACTATATGGAAGTATTTTTAACAGGAGCAACCGGATTGGTAGGCGGAGAGGTGCTCGTTAACCTTTCCAAACGGACAGAGATCAGTAAAATTTACTGTCTTATCCGCGCGGTCTCAATCGGCAGCGCTCAAGCCAGGCTAAGTAAAATATTCAGCCTGCACAACGACGAATTTGACCAGCAAAAAGTAGTGCCCGTATTGGGAGACCTTTTTGATGACGAGCTTACCAGTCAGTTAATTGCTAACGAAGAGCTGGCAGGCATAACCAACATCATTCATTCTGCCGCTAATACCTCTTTTGCAAAAGTAAAAGATGAATTGGTAGAAAAAGCCAACATAGGTGGCTTAACCAAAATTTTACTGTGGGCCAAGCAGCTACCTAAGCTTAATACTTTTATGTATGTAGGTACTGCCACTATTTGCGGCCGGGATGTAAAGCACCGTTTGGTAACCGAAGATGAAACGCCCAATTTAAAGGCAAATCATCTGGTTAAGTACACTTACACTAAAATGCAGGGAGAGCTGTTACTTAAAAAGCATTTGCCCGAAGATAAAATTTTAGTGGTTCGTCCGTCTATCATTATGGGCGACAGCCGTGGCGTTGAGCCGCGTTCGCCGGTCATTTTATGGGCGTTGGCTACCATGAATAAGCTGCGCCTGGTGCCTGCCGAACAGTATGCCTCGCTGGATATGGTGCCGGTTGACTTTGTTGCCGATGTGATGACTAAACTGCTGTTTGCAAAACGTAACTATAACGTTTACCATATTTCGGCAGGTAACGATGCCTGCACATCGCCGTTACAGATTGCCCGTGTATTTGATAATTACTTTGATGATATGCTGCCGCACCGCTTTATAGGTAAACATATGCTTAACCCACTAAAATTGTGGGCCAAAGGAAAATTACCGGTTGGGCACGAGCTTTTTGAGCACTTTGAATACCTGGAACACCTGAAATATGAATTTGAAGATTTAAGTAACCTGCGTATCCTTTTCGCTGGATTAGATCCGTACCTGGAGTTTGCCGAATTAGGGCAACGTTTTGACAACTCGCGCATTATCGAAGATTTAGGTATGGAGCCCTCAAAACCCGGACATGTGTATATACACAATTGCCTGCGCTATATCGAAAAAATTAACCTGCTCGAAGGCGCTATCGATCCGTGATTACAAACTAAAGATCTTTTAAAAACGTCCGTGCTGTTTCCATAGCATGCGCGGCTGTTTTTATACTTGAGGGAAAGCTGTGCTGCAAGGCGCAGCTTTATTTATTTAAAGCCTTTGGATTATGATGACTCACCATAATAAGTTATTATGAGTTTAGCAACCATTAACTTGTTAAGTATAATAATACGATCATAGATTTCTAAAATACTCATAATGAAAAATTGGTTAAATTTTTCAAATTTACTGCATTAGCACAACTACTATAAATGCTTGTTCTATATAATATTATGAGTTTTTTGATAAAGCTGTTATTTATTTGTGTTTAAGGATTGAATTACATTTTTGTTAACCAACTAGTATTATCAATAGTCTCTCTCATTCATAGTTAACAGAATCGACTAAGTTGATCTTCTTTGTTTAAACATTGCTGGAGAGAGTCCGGTTTTTTGTTTAAAAAGCTTGTTGAAGGACTGCGGATGTTCAAACCCCAATTGATAGGCTATTTCGGCTGTAGTCAGCGCCTTTTGATTAAGCATTTGTTTTGCTTGGTCGATAATTAACAGATGAATATATTGCTGTGTGGTTTTGCCGGTGAGCGTGCGAAGCATATCGCTTAAGTAGCGTTGGGAGACATTTAGATAAACAGCAAGGTCATGCGCCGACGGTAAACCGCTGTGCAATGCTTTTCCGGTGCTGAAATGTTGGAGCAAATAATTATTCATTCTATCTATCAAATCATGGTGCAATACTTTACGGGTGATAAATTGACGATTGTAAAAGCGGTTGCTATGGTTGAGCAGTAATTCTATCTGTGACAGCAAAATGTCTTGACTATAAGTGTCGGTTGGATTGTGCAACTCAGTCCCGATAGCTTCAAATAAAGTTGTTATGATACGTTTTTCATTGTCAGACAAGAAAAGCGCTTCTGTTACACAATAATCAAAAAATCCAAACCGAAAAATATGTTGTGCTAAAGGGTGGCCGCGCAGTATATCAGGATGGAAATATAAAACAAATCCCTGGTAGTCTGCTGTTTGGGAAGGAATTTCCACTGATTGACCAGGTGCGAGAAAAGCAAGGCCACCTTCTTTAAAATCGTAGCGGTTAGGCCCGTATTTTACACTTCCTTTAAAATCGTTTTTGAATGATATTTTGTAAAAGTCAAGTGTAACCCAGTTGCCGGCATCCTTTAAGTTTGGTTTTATAGTATCGTAATTTATGAGGGTGACGAGCGGGTGAAGCGGAACTGGCAGGTACATCCGCTCAGTTAAGTCGGCAATTGTTTTAAACGTTAGCGTATTATTATTGCCTGATTCCATTTTTTACAAATAATTTTAAAAGTGCTTTAATATTTTAACCTTGCACTGTAGGGCGTATCACAATATCTCCTACATCAACATTAGCAGGTTGGGCTATAGCAAATGCAATGGCATCGGCAACGGCTTCCGGGGGCATAGCTATTTGGTCGGCTTTGCTCTGTAAAGTATTCCTTATCTCGTCATTTTTTATATTGCTCACAAATTCTGTAGCCACAAAGCCAGGCAATATACCTGTTACGCGCCAGCGCCCTTCCGATTCTTGCCTTAAACATTCGCCAATAGTGCGTATGGCATTTTTTGTACCTGCATACACTCCCATTGTTGGCACAATGCTTATACCTGCTGTTGATATTACGTTAATAAAGTGTCCCGAACCTTGTTTCTTAAAGATAGGCATGGCAGCCGCTATTCCGTAAAGTGTACCTTTTAAGTTTACGTCTATCATTTGCTCCCAGCCATCAACGTCGAGTTGCTCCATCCGTTGCAACTGACTGATACCTGCATTATTGATGATCACATCTAAACCACCATATGTCTGCACCGCAAACTCTACCAAGGCAGTTACGTCTAACCTGCTTGTCACATCTGTTTGCTGATAAACAGCTATACCACCTGTTTTGTTAATTTCATCAGACAACTCTTGCAACCGGTTATTACGGCGAGCACCTAAAACCAATTTTGCACCCTGATTAGCCAATAGTTTTGCAGTAGCCCTACCAATACCACTACTGGCCCCTGTTATTACTATTGTTTTCCCATTAACATTGTTTTTCATCTTTGTAGCTTTAACAATGCAAAGCTGAGATTTACAATGCTCTACTGAGTAGCCAAATTGGTTAAACTTGTAGCCAATTAGGCAAACGCTACTCCGAACAATTCGAGATTGTCTGCTGGCGTTTTTATTTGCTATCTCTAAGCGTATCTTCTAAAAAAATGAAAAACTCCCTTTAGTCATTAATCCTTCACACCCATCACGCATCCCGATACATTCCAGGCACTAAAAGCCGTGCCCTCGCGTTGACCCAAAGGGATGGCTACTTTAAAAGTGTGCAGGCCGGGTTTCAGATCGGGCAGGGGGATGTATATGGGTGGTGTGAGGCTGCCGGGGCACCAGTTTGAACGGCTTAAATCACTTGATGATAAACCGTTGCCGAAATTACCAGATGATGGATTAAGCAGGCGGTAGGTGCCGCAGTCGGTACGCCAAGGGATGAAGTGATAGATACGCTGGCCGTCTACAAAAATCTCGTTCAGCTTTTGGTTAAATTCATCGCCGCCGCCCCAGCCGCCATGGCCGGTGGTAATGTAACGCAGCTGCAAGTTTTTAATGCCCGCTGGTATGTTAGCAGTAACCGTCAGCGAGTCGTGGTCGAACATGGTTCCATATTCCTGGCCTGCCATTTCCATAAGGTTGGTGGTATTAAACAGAGGTAGCACAAAGGGTTGAGTTATGGATGATTTCTCGCTGCCATCACCAGGGTAATATTTAAGACGCAGACTTACTTTATGGCCGCCTTTATCATAATTGCCAATAAATACGCCTATCCATACATCGCCCTGTAAACGGGGTTGCAGCTCGGTAATTTCCTGTCTAAAAACGGCCGAATCGGCCCAATTATAACCTTTGATGTTAGAGGCCTTATTGAACTGCCCCACACCAAACGGCGTAAAAAAGCGCAACAACTCCAGCGTGGGTAGGTAGCTGTCGGTAGCAACCACGCCCTGATATTTATTGTGGTACACAGGCAGCGCTTTAACGCCTTGCTGCAAACCGTTTAAAAACGATTGTTGCCTGTCGACAGGAATCATAAACACCGAGCCGGTGCGATCGTAAGCGTCGCCGTTAGAATATTGCGAGAGTTCGGCAAATAATTGCGTACCGGGGGAGTACGCTGGTAGCGTGATTTTTTTAAGGATGACTGTGCCTCCGGCATAATGGTAGGTTGCATTTTTCTGGTCGGCAGCAGGGTTAGGCTTATCGTAGTTAAAAGAAATTTGTTCCTGGTTAAACACTGTAATGGTTTTGTACCTGCTTTCAATAAGTTGCTGCGTGTAAGTAGCAGCATCAACAATAGGGCCCATGTTGGCAGCGGTTGGCCAGGCCAGGTCGGCCGGCTTTACTTTATTTAAGCTGATTTGTGTTGCCACAACTTCCTGTTCTCCGTTACGAATAGTTTTAAGTACCAAGCCCAAACCCGGCGTTACGCCTATGCTTGGAGTTCCTTTGAGCTTTAGCGCGTTCGTGTACCAAACTTCAACGGTATTACTACGGATGATGACCTTGGCTTTTTTACAGGTGTAACCTAAAATAGTAGTCGTGTCGGGTAATAACTCCGGTTGTTCGTAATCATTAAAAGCCTTTTGCTGGGTAACATGAGCATTGTTTTGCAGCATGAGTATTTGCAAGGTACGACCAGCGGCATAATCCAAATAATATTGCTCTTTGGCATTAGGGTCGGCCACGCGCTGCAGGTGAGCTTTTTGCCCATCAATAAATAATCTTAAGCTGCTACCGGGCACTTTTTTTCCGTGGTATTTAACCTCGTAAGTGATGGTGGCACTTTGTTGGGCAAAGCCGATGCGTACGGTAAAAAGGAGTAGTGCTAATAGGAAAAAAGATTTCATTGTAGCATAAAATATACGGGCAAGATAAGTATAAAAGGCAAAGTAAGGCCCCGTTTAAATTTGAGCCATAGTATAAAAGGTGCCTTTATATCTCGTGTACCAATTACCGTTAATAAAATAGTACCTATCTTTCAAAACGTTTACAACAGGTACTGCCTGGTTGATAAAGTGGCTTTCGTTCTTTTTGCTGTTGATGGCATTAAAAATGTATTCGCCTCTAAACTGAATTAATTCATCATAAAAGCTTCTTCTTTTAATTGAGAATATCAACTGTTGAACTTTGTTTATTTCAAACGGCGCTTTACCGGGATGTCTTTCTTTATTTTTCATGTTCAATATCAACCGGTAATTTGTGGCATTATCACCGGTAAGTGAAGTGTTAGCCTTAAAACGGCTATAATCTGTATGTCCGTAATCTGATTTGCGAAAGGAATTGATATGCAACGCCTGCTTTAACCTGCCGTTATCAACAAATAGCCATAACTGGTAGCCACTACTGTTATTTGAACCTACACGCACAGCATAGTCGATTTTTAGAAATATCTTACCTTGCGCCAGTACAGTATCTAAACTCCAAAAGTTATTTAGCGTTATGGTGTCTTTTGATGAAGTAATTGATAAAGTTTCGGTTGCGGATGGATGATTTAACTTAATAAACGCCGGCTTACCCTGCACAGAGAGGATTTTTATGGTTTGAGCGTTTGTCTGGCTGATAACAATGGGCAGCAATAACGCCAACAACAAAAGCACTCTAATCATGCGTGATAAACAAGGCATATTTGATGTTTGCAATACAACTGGCAATACTCAGTTTTGCCTCAAAATCTTTTCCATCTTCCGGCCTTTAGCCAGTTCATCCACCAGCTTATCCAGGTAACGCACTTGTTGGGTTAACGGGTTTTCGATAGTCTCAATACGGTAGCCACAGATAGTGCCGGTAATGAGGTGTGCATTAGGATGGAGGATAGCACCCTCAAAAAAGTTTTCAAAGGTTGCTTTATTGTCGATTAGCCGTTGAAGTTGCGTTTCGTCGTAGCCGGTAAGCCAGGTAATTACCTGTTGCAGTTCCTGGATGGTGCGGCCTTTCTTTTCCACTTTAGCAATGTAGTGCGGATAAACTGAGCCAAAGGTCATACGGGCAATGCGTTGGTCGTGGCTGGCGTTCATAACTGTACTATGCGGTTTTTTGTGTGTTTGTTTGGTTTAAATATCCGAAGGCACTTAAGTGGCCGCCGTATCTGAAGTTACGTTTAAAGATAGTATATTTTAAATTTTTACTGCCTATGTACTTTAAATCTCCCTGATTATTTATCCTTGTTTAGAGAAGCCGGATTAAACATGAATTTTAATATACAACCCACGCTTACCAACGGTAGCGTTACTTTGCAACCCTTACAGGCAACAGATTTCAAAGCATTGTATAACGTTGCCAGTGATGCTAAAATATGGGAACAGCATCCTAACCGCGACCGTTACCAACGCGATGTTTTCTTAACATTTTTTGAAGGGGCTATGCAAAGCAGTGGTGCTTTTAAAGTGATAGATAATGCCACCGGGCAGTTAATAGGCAGCACGCGCTTTTATGACCATAGCGATATGGACGGAAGTATTTTTATTGGCTACACGTTTTATGCAATAAACTGTTGGGGTAAGAGCATTAACCAGGCGGTCAAAGCCATGATGCTCGATTATATTTTTCAGTACGTTAACGTGGTCAGGTTTCACATTGGCGCGGGCAACGTACGTTCGCAAATTGCTATTGGCAGGTTGGGAGCAATAAAGACAGACGAGCAACAGGTAACGTATTTTGGCGAGGCATCTAAACTCAATTTTGTGTATGAGATAAGTAAAGAGGCTTGGCTTGATAAGATGTAAGTTACAGCATTGATAGTTTGATTTTAACGTATTGCTGAACACCAATGTAAATAATTAAACCTGCCGCCTTTCAACAGGCAGCAGGTTTATAATCTCATACAACGCCCGGTTACTTTTGAGTAAAAGCATCCAGGTTCATCTCCATGGGGGCTTCCTGGTTATCGGCTGCGTCGGCAAGCGTCATCTCGGTAACAAACAACTCTTTAGGCATACGCACTTTTTTCATGTTTACCAGCCAGTC
Organism: Mucilaginibacter sp. CSA2-8R; assembly: GCF_038806765.1. Lineage (NCBI taxonomy): Bacteria > Pseudomonadati > Bacteroidota > Sphingobacteriia > Sphingobacteriales > Sphingobacteriaceae > Mucilaginibacter > Mucilaginibacter sp. CSA2-8R. The sequence goes on from NZ_CP152389.1 coordinate 2,471,427, forward strand.
TTGCCCGGCTTCGCGGTAGCCTAAAGGAAGAAGTACGGTACTATGGTAGCCACTGTCCCGGAGATTTAAAAGTTCATCTAATTTTTCGGGCAAGAAGCCTTCAATAGGAGTAGCATCTACCTTTTGCTCGGCTGCCGCGGCAATCGCCATGGCAAAGGCAATATAACTTTGTTTGGCCGCATGATGTGCCTGCCATTCGGTACCTTTAGTTTCGTACAAACCTAAAATTGTTTGTTTGTAAGCGTCCATGTTGCTGTGTGGCAAGCCGCGTTCATCCATCATGTAGTTAAAAACTTGGGTTACACGCTCACCGCTATAACTATCCCACGCTGCAAAAACCAACAGGTGCGAACAATCAGTGATTTGGGTTTGATTATAGGCAATGCCTTTTATTTTTTCGAGCAGGGCGGGGTCTGATATAACAATTACTTTATATGGCTGCAAGCCTGATGACGAAGGAGCCATGCGGGTTGCTTCTAATATGTAATCCAGTTTTTCTGGCGGTATCTTAGCGCCATTCATTTTTTTAGTTGCGTAGCGCCATTGTAGATCTTCGAGTAAACTCATGGTATTTGTTTTTTGCCAAAGGTAAGGGCATTAACTTTAAAAATGTAACTTAGTGACAAAAAGTAACAGTAACCTAACAATCACCCAAGTGACAAAAAAGTAACCGACATACGTTATGAAACCGATATTAGTTGATTTGCCACCGTTTACCGAATGCCAGAAAAAGATACGCGCTATTGATGATACCATGGACATTTTAAGCGGTAAATGGAAAGTATCTATATTGGCGCGGCTCTGCTACCAGCCTATGCGCTATTCGGCTCTGCTCAAAGATGTTAACGGCATATCAGGTAAGGTATTAAGCCGCGAATTGAAAGAGCTGGAGATTAATGAACTGATTGTGCGCGAAGTATCACAGAGCAGCCCGCCGGCGGTTACTTATCATATTTCAGAATATGGGCATACCCTCGGTGCCTTAACAGAAAGCATTGCAGCCTGGGGACTTCAACACCGTGAAAGAATTAAACGGCCGGTGAAAAAGTAACACTTATTTTTACTTTATTATGAGACATTTATTGTTGCTTATATTGAGCATATTATGTTTAAACTCGTCAGCTCAAACGATGGATACTTTGTTTTTACACAATCTGCTGCAATTTCACCCCGATCTATTTAAGGGCATTTTACAGCATCCGCAACATAACGAGGTGCAGCTACTGTATACGCAAATTAACCGCGACAAAAACAATGTGCCGCATTTTACTTCGTGCAGTTACCGGCTTAATTCTAAGCGCTATTTTTACCCGGCCAGCACGGTTAAATTACCTACAGCCATCTTTGCACTCGAAAAACTGAACGAGTTGCGCATAAAAGGATTGAACAAAGAAGCTGCAATGCTTACCGACAGCGCCTTTGCCGGGCAAACCAAGGTAATGCAGGATACTACATCCACTGATGGGAAGCCGAGCATAGTGCACTACATCAAAAAGATTTTGCTGGTGAGCGATAACGATGCTTATAATCGGTTGTACGAGTTTGTGGGCCGCGAAGAAATTAATCAGAAGCTTAAAAAATATCAGCTTAACAATACCCGCATTATAGGCCGTTTGGCTGTTGGTGATGGTGGTGAAAACGCCAGGCACACTAACCCGGTTAATTTTTATAATAACAATCGCTTGGTTTATACCAAGCCGGCGCTGTACGATGCGCTTGATTATCCCATGCAACTGGATAACATGCTGCAGGGCAAAGGCTACCTCGACAGTAAAGACCAATTGGTGATGAAGCCTTTCGACTTCAGTGATAAAAATGTATTCCCAATCGTCGATCAGCAGGCCGTTTTGAAGCGGCTGCTTTTTCCTGAGGCTTATGACAAAAGCCAGCGTTTTAACCTGAAAGCAGATGATTACCGGTTGCTTTACCGATACATGAGCACGTATCCAACCGAAAGCAAATCTCCGGTTTACAGCAGGCCAAGTTATTATCCTGCATTTTGTAAGTTTCTGTTTTACGGGGCAGACAGTAACGCAGTTATTAACCCTAACATCAGGATATTTAATAAAATAGGCGACTCATACGGTTACGATATTGATAACGCCTACATTGTCGATTTTAAAAACCAGGTTGAATTTATGATTACCGCTGTTATTCAATCAAATGAAGACGGTATTTATAATGATAATAAATACGAGTACGAGACGGTTTGCCTGCCATTTTTGAAAAATATTGGTCAGTTACTGTACGAATACGAGCTTAAAAGACCTAAAGAACATCTGCCGGATTTGAAAAGATTTAAGTTTGATTACTAATAAAGTTGATGCTGCAGCAATAAGTGTAGTATCGTATCAGGCCGCTGCTAATAAAAAATTAAACAAATAGCGGCTGCTACATAAACTAAAAAATGCGGGATCAAATCTTCTTTAAATTTTCTGCTATCATTAACAAAACAACTTCTACAGTTCCAAAAATTGACTCCAAAATAAGATTAAGAAAATTACTCATTTTTTGCGGCTGTTAAGCAAAGCTAAATCTTCCAGTAGAATTTAAATATCTTAAAAATCCTCTTTAACCTCAAAGCATACACGTGCGTGAGTTACCGGATGTTCAAAAGCCAGATAGGCCGCGTGCAGGCAAAGGCGCTCGTCGGCAGTGCCATAAAGGTCGTCGCCAACAATAGGAGCGTGCAGGCCCAAATGGTGGGCGGCATGCATACGCAACTGATGGGTGCGGCCGGTGAGTGGCCAAAAATGAATGCAGGTTTTATTGGGTCGCCGCTCAACCACCTGCCAGCGGGTCACGCTTTTTTTGCCGTGCTCAAAACAAACCAGTTGCAACGGCCGGTTGTAAAAGTCGCCACGCAGCGGTAAATCAATTTCGCCTTTATCGCCTTCAATGCTTTTTGATAGCAATGCAGTGTAACGCTTGCTTACCGTACGCTTTAAAAATTGCCGCTGGATGTGCTTATGAGCTTCGGGCGTTTTTGCAACCACCAATAATCCGGAAGTAGCCATATCTAACCGGTGAATGATGAGTGGCTCTGTGCCAACCCATAAACGTTTTAACCGGCTGTAAACCGAATCGTTAATGTTAACGCCAGGCACTGATAACAACCCCGAGGGTTTGTTGACAACAATTAAATGCTCGTCTTCATAAACGACATCAAGCTTACTGTCTTCCCCGGGATTTATCAGCAGTGGGTCATCATCCAGGGCAATACCATCCAGCATATGCCCTAAAATAGGTTTACACTTGCCGGTACAGGCCGGGTAAAACTGACCATGCTGCCTGATTTCGGATTTTGGTGATGCCCCCCACCAAAACTCTGCCATGGCCAAAGGTTGATAGCCGTGTAAAGAAGCGTATTGCAACAATTTGGGCGTTGCGCACTCGCCGGCACCTGCCGGTGGCTTTTCGTAAATGGTGCTGCTAAAAATATCGTGCAGGCTCTTGGTTTGTCCCTGCTTATTTAAAAATACATATCGCTCAAAAAGCTGTTGCTGTAAGCTTGCGGACCGTTCGCGCCGCTCTTGCTTCAACGTCTCAATTTCGTTTTCAAACTGCGAGATAGCTATGCTGATCTCGTTAATTTGTAGATTCCATTGTTGAATCAGTAAATTAAGTTGATGTTTGTCGTGCAGGCTATGCCTGATCAAATGAGCCTCGAGTGTGGCATACTCGTCTGTTGGTAACAAAGCTTTATGAGTTTCGCGTTGTTTTTTGCGATCTTGTTTATTGGCTTTCAGTTGAGCCTTAAATGCTGCAATCTGCTGCGCTGCTTCTACGGTTACCCGCTCTAAATCCTCCCTTAAATTCGTATATTCAGGATGTTGCCATAGCTGCTGTACGCGGGCGTTTACGTTGTTAATGACTTCCTGTTCCTGCAAAAAAAAGCTATTTTCGACCAGCATGTCAAACACCGGCGGCACAAAACGGTCGTGATCGTTGCTTCCGGCCAGTTTTCCCGAAAACGCAGATAAATACCCTAACCGGCCATTTTGGTCTTTCACTATCAATACTCCAAACATTTTGCCGATAGGCGAACCCACCTGATCTGCTTCTAAGCCAAAATTATGGTCGAGATTATTTTGGGTATCCAGATATTTTTGCAATTCGGCAGCCGCCAACCGGGTGAGTGGGTGAGGCTCGTAGCAAAACGGGAAAGTAAAGCGTGCAGGCAAAGTGATACCCCGAATGGCATCATCGTTAAAGTATATAATACGGCTGGTGTTGTCTGTGGCCAAGTAATTTTTTTTAACCGCAAATATACCAATTAAGCAGGTTCAAAAAACGCTTGTCATTTTAGCTTTACATATTCAAACGTCATTACATCCGGATAGCCAGCCGCGGGTGTTATGAATAAGGTGTCCTGCGAACCGCGCTTTAGGCTAACTTCACCAGCAATCTTATTGCCCAACTGCAAAGCATCCCGGGTGTAATAACTGGTAAAAGCATAGTTTTTAATAATGCTGAATTTATCTTGCGTGGTTGTTGCACCGTTATCAAATTGGCGATAACTTCCGCCGTCACCGAATGCTAATTGCATGTTTGTGCCGGCGTCTACAGCTTTGTGCTTAAAACCAGCTATACCACCCGAGTAACTGCTATACTTCCACATTCCGACAATGGTTAGCGGATCGGACTGTTTATTTTCTTTTTTACACGCTATAGCGGCCAGTGTCGTAACAAAGAGTAATAAGAAAGCAAAGCGAATATTCATAACTGGTTAATTGGGGCCATGTAACAACAATCAGTGTCCTAAAGCACATAATATATACATACGTGATGTACATATTATGTGCTACACCAGCAATAGCATATTTATAAATTTTTATCTTACCGCCGATTCACATATCACATTTATGTTGAAATAGATAAACGCGAATGCCGAGCGATTTTTGGATCTATCTTTTGTGCGTATTCGTGGGGGTATCAATCCATTAGCTTCGATTGTTGATCACACAGATCAAAAAAACGAATGTTATAGCTTAGATTGATACAGCGGTAAGCTAAAATAAAAGACAGAGCCTTGGTCAATCTTGCTCTCTACCCAAATACGGCCCTTGTGGCGTTCAATAATTTCTTTACAGATATACAAACCGATACCAAACCCTTTGATAGTTTGTGTATGCTCACTCTGTGCACGATAGAATCGGTCAAAAAGATGGGGCATATCAGTCGGCGATACGCCTAAACCTTCGTCAGTTACACTTACTTGTAGTTCGGTATCCAAGCGCTCAGCTACCACAGTGATAGTTGTCCCTTGCGGCGAGTACTTGACTGCGTTATTGATCAGGTTGGTTAACACTTGTTCAATCTTATCATAGTCGGCTTTTACTAAAGCCCCGGTTACCGGTTCATACACCATGTGATGGGTTTGTACAACGGTGGTGGTTTCTTCTTCGGATGCGTTTAGAAGTTCGCCTACGTCGAAAACAGACAAATCAAGCTGTATTTGGCTTTCGCCCATTTTTACGACATCTAAAAACCCACTGATGAGTGCGGTCATTCTATCTAATTGCCGGCGTGACTTTAATATAATGTCTATCATTTTGTCATCGCCCACTTTGGCTGCCTTTAGTTGAAGTACTTGTATAAACCCGCTGAGCGATGTAAGTGGCGAACGAAGTTCGTGGCTTACAAACCCTATAAAATCTGTTTTACGCTTCTCCTCATCTTTTTCGGCGCTTAGGTCAATCATCGTTCCAATGAGGTGACCACCGCTTTCATTAGTAGGAGGCACATATTGTGCAGACCCGCGTACCCAACTGTGTTTGCCGGTTTTACGGTTTATTGCGTAATACTCTACCATGCCCGGTTTGCCTGCATAAGCGTTTTGTACCAGCTGTGTAACCAGTTGCACGTAATTATCTTCAATTATAGTGTTTACATCGGCGTTAGTTATAACCGCTGTTGCATCCAACCCGAATATATTGCGGCAACGCTCGTCCAGACCAAATTCGTTGGTTTCGGGGTCGTACGTCCAGATACCCAGTTTAGCCGTGTCTGCCGCCAAGCGCAGGCCAGCTTCATTCAGCTGTAAATCCTGATTGCTGGTTTGCAATTCGGCGTTTATACTTTCTAATTGCTGCTTGGAAATTGTTTGTAAAGTTACATCGTGGCAAATAGCCAGCACACCTTTTACCGCTGTGTCTGGCTGCGTAAATGGTTGGTAAATGATGTTTACATAACCGCGCGACACTTTATCTTTATCGTACACCATAAATGGTGTGTCATAAAGATAAACAGGTCGGCCGGTATTGCGCACTTCATCAATAATAGGTTTAAAATAAGCCTTAGCTTCGGGTAAAATGTCGAATAAATTGCTGCCAAACAACGTTTCAAGGTTCCGGCTAATCATTCGGCTGTAAGCCAAGTTGGCATATAATATTTGGTTTTCATCTCCGGCAATAACAACTACGCCAATTGAGGCATCGTCGATTAAAGTTTCAAGCGCCGGCGCATCAAAAACATTATCCATATCTGCCTTTTCAGCGGCCACATGCACCATGTTGTTTTCCACGCTTTGCAAGGCGTCGGTACGATCAGCAATGCTTGTTTGATTTAACTGAACAGCGGTATGTATCACGGCCTCAACACGTCCTTCTATATTGCGGGTAGCCTTTAACTCGATATTGTAATACTGGGTGTAAATATAACCGTTGGCTTTAGTTGTATAGGGGGCGGCCGTTTCAATATAAGTTAAGCCGGTTTGCCACACCCTTGGTAGTTGCCCTGCCAATTTGGGACTACTGCCTGCACGCATTTCGGCATAAGTTTTACCAATTATTTCTTCTTCGCTAACATCCCAGAGCTTGCGCATAGCAGCGTTGGCAAAGGCAATTTGCAGCACTTCGCCGGTGTAAATGGCAGTTGCTATAGGCGACTGGTCAAAAATATTGAGCAATGTTTTATCACTCAATACGGAGGATGGGCTAAGCATGGGCAACGGTATTATATAAAAAAAAGTAAAGTATTTTCTCGTAAACTAAATTTACTATGCCGAAAAGGGGTGTTTTGTTTTTGATTTGCGTTATATAAATAGATGTACAAGTAATTTATAGCTCGGTTTTTAGTTGCATGGGCAATGTTTTTTTACGGAATAACACAAACACAACAGCATTTATCAACTTTAGTCGTTTGTTCCATCGGCCAACATAACCGCTAAAAGGGGACAGATAAATTAGTATGGCAATAAAACGTTTACCCAAATGACTATATAAAGGTGATAGTGGTATCTCTAAAGTTTTTACTTTACAGCTGGTAACGTTATCTGAGGTATGCCATAGAAGTATTAAGATACAGTAGCGATAGGCTTTTCTATGGTTTAATTAGTTGAGATGAATATAATAATTAGTTAACGTTGAATGCTTTATGATTATTTAATAAATGTCCTCAAAATTCACTGATCGATTTTGTAGACGGTTGCCGGCTTACTGTAACCGTCGTAAAAAATGTGCAACCGGCCACAATCAGGGCATTTAATGACAAGTGTCATCTCTTCATATAACTTAACCCATTTTATTTGGTCCGGGTGCTTCTCATAATCCACATCTGCAATCATCAAAAATTGATGTGGACTTGGAACGTGATGTAATGGAACTGTATTATTACAACTACACAGAATTTTTGGCATATTAGCGAGTTACACTGGGTTCACCAATATAAATCATTATTAAGAACTTCCAAAACAGCATAAAAAGCGGCTGCGAATCATCAATGCACAGCCGCTGCTATTGTATAGGGTGGATTTGCAAACCGCTTTACAAATCTCGTAAGGGCGATTTTACCGTGTGGTTGGGTCCGCTTTGCGGTAGGCCCAGCCAAAAATGAGCGGGAACACCCACAAGCTGAATAGCATTGCGCACAAAATACCTCCAATAACTACCCTTGCCAGTGGTCGTGAGCTTTCGGAACCAATGCCATGCGAAATAGCTGCAGGAAGCAAACCGATAGCTGCCATCAACGCCGTCATCATTACCGGGCGTATCCGTGAATTGACACCTAATTTGATAGAGCTGTACAACAGCAAGGTATCGCCATGCAGATCTTCAAGATTATGCTTAAATATGGTGATGAGCAGTACTCCATCCTGTATACAGATGCCAAATAAGGCGATAAAGCCAATACCAGCCGATATACTGAAGTTTGTGCCTGTAATGAGCAGGGCCAGAATGCCACCCACAATAGCAAAAGGTACATTCATAAACACCAGCGCAGCATCTTTAACGGTGCCAAACATAATATACAACAGTATAAAAATGAGCGCTAAACTTATAGGCACTACTTGTTCTAAACGTTCAGTGGCACGTTGCTGATTCTCAAAATCGCCTTGCCACGCCAGGCGGTAGCCGCGTTTAATCTCTACGTTCTTGGCTACTTTCTTTTGGGCTTCGGCAATGGTGCTGCCCATATCACGGCCACGTACGGAAAATTTAACGGTGGCATAGCGCTCGTTACCATCCCTGAATATTAAACACGGACCAGTTTTTTGGCTGATGTCTGCAATTTCATTCAATGCTACTTTGCTGCCATTTTGGGTAGGCACCAGCAAATTGCCAATATCAGCCGGCGTTTTACGGTAACCTTCGGGGAAGCGGATGCGGATATCAAAGGTGCGCACGCCTTCATATAAGGTAGAAGCCGCTTGGCCGCCTATGGCCATAGATATTACGGAGTTAGCATCAGCGGTAGCAACACCATATTGAGCCATTTTTTGCTGATTGAGCTGAATGTCCAGTTCGGGTAAACCAACGCTTTTAAGTACGCCCAAATCCTCAACGCCGCGTACCGTTTTTAGCTGCTTGTAAACCTCGTAAACCCGATTTTCCATGTAATTGAGTGAGTCGCCATATACTTTCACTACAATCGAACCTTTTACGCCTGATACCGCCTCTTCTACGTTATCCGAAATTGGTTGCGAGAAGTTAAGATCGGCACCGGGTAAAACCTTAAGTTTTTTGTGCATTTGTGCAATGAGTTCTTCTTTAGATACTTTAGGTTTCCAATCCTCTTCAGGGTACATAATTACGTCAAACTCATTGTTGTAAAAGCCTGCTACGTCGGTACCATTATCCGGCCGGCCGGTTTGAGATACAGCATACTTTACCTGAGGAAAGGTCATGAGTATTTGACGCACCTGTTTAGACGTGGCTACTGACTGGTCGAGCGAAACGCTGTACGGTAGTTGCACACGTAACCAGATCGACCCTTCATTAAGTTCGGGCAAAAATTCAGAACCTAAAAACTTGAAAGAGAACAAACCGACCACCATGGCAATAAGCGATATGGTTACCACTACCTCTTTATGTTTAAACGCTTTAACAAATCCACCGAGCATAAAAGCGGTAAGGCCGTGTACTACAGGGTTGTGTTTTTCGTGCACGTTCTTTTTAAGCAAAATGCTTATCAATACCGGTACTACGGTAAGGGTAGTTATTAGAGCGCCCAACAAAGCGAAACCCAAGGTATAAGCCAGCGGCGAAAACAGCTTGCCCTCAACCTTTTGAAAAGCGAAAATGGGCAGCAAGCCGGTGATTATAATTAATTTGGCGAAAAAGATAGCCTTACCCAGCACTGCACCGTTATTCCTGATCATGCCCAGCTTAGCGCGTTTATTAAATCGCTCCATGCCCATTTCAATAGCCTTATGATCCAAAAACACAAACATGCCCTCAACCATTACCACTGCACCATCGATGATGATACCAAAATCTACTGCGCCCAGCGAAAGCAGGTTGGCCGACATGCCCATCATGTGCAGGCAGATAAAAGCAAACAGCAGCGCCAGCGGAATGATGAGAGATACAATGAGCGTAGTACGCCAGTTAAACATGAATACAGACACCAGGAAGGTCACCAGCAATATACCTTCAATTAGGTTATGCAAAACGGTATGCGTTGCGTAATTAATAAGGTTGGTGCGATCATAATAGGGCACGATCTTGGTGTCGGGCGGCAACACATCGTTGTTGAGTTTGTTAATCTCCGCTTTCAGCGCTGCAACTACTTCGGTTGGGTTTTCGCCTTTGCGCATCACTACGATGGCCTCTACGGCGTCTGGATCGTCTTTTACCAACCTGTGCCCGTCCTGGCGATCAATGGCGTCACTGCGGCCTACCCATCCCAGTCGTGGCAGGTTAGATATTTGCACATCGGCTACATCTTTTACCAGCACGGGCACACCGTTATTGTTGGTAACGATTATATTTTTGATCTCGTTAATGTCTTTAATCAACCCCAATCCCCTCACAGCGAAAGCCTGGTTGTTTTGCACAATCATATCGCCGCCAACATTGATATTGGTTTTTTGCACAGCGGTATAAACATCAAGAGGCGTAATGCCAAGGCTGGTCAGTTTGTCGGGATTAACGGTAATTTCGTAAGTTTTGGTTTTACCGCCAAAACTGTTCACATCGCCAATACCGGGTACAGCCCGCAAACGGCGGTCAACCACCCAGTCCTGTATAGTTTTAAGTTCGCGAACGTCGCGTACCGAACTTTGCAGGGTATAGCGATAAATTTCGCCGGTAGGGCCGATGGGTGGCTGCACAGATGGTTGCACACCGTTAGGCAATGCTGCATTTTGCAGTAAGTTCATTACCTGCTGGCGCGCGTCCGGGTCTTTAACACCATCGTCAAACAGTACCTTTACATAGCTTAAGCCAAATATGGTTGATGAGCGCAGGCTCACCCTTTTTTGCACCGGGTTGAGGGCAATCTCGATAGGTATAGTAACCAGCTTTTCAACCTCTTCGGCACTTTGACCTGGCCATTGTGTAATAATGTCAATTTCGGTATTAGTGACATCCGGAAAAGCCTCAATAGGCATCTGGCTAAAAGTATACAGCCCAACAACTACCAGTGCAAACGCCAATATGAGTATGAGGTACCGGTTTTTTAAAGAGAATCCGATAACTCCCCTAAGAATCTTGTTCATTTCAAAAAAATAAAAGGGTAGTAGATTAACTGTTTAAAGAACCGTAGATCAGCAAGGCGTCTGAACTGATTAAACGCTCGCCCGGTGCAACGCCGCTGCTCAGGTAAGCCGTTTTGCCATTAATACTGATTACATTCACCGGACGTATCTGTACGTTTTTCTTGTCTTGCATAATCAGCACGTAGTACTGGCTATGATCAAATATTAAATCGGTACTTGCTATGGCGATAGCTTTTTTATCTTCTTTATCGTTAAGCGACACGGTGGCAAACATCTGTGGTTTTAACAAGTAACCTGGGTTATTAAGTATCACCCGCATTTTCATTACTTTGGTAGTTGGGTCAAGAATATTCATGAGCTTGTTTACCTTGCCGGTAAAAACTTTGCCCGGATACGAAATTGTCGTTACTTCCGCCGTGTCGCCTTCGTGTACCTTGCCGATGTTTTCTTCGTACACATTAGCTTCAACCCATACGTTTTTCAGGTCAGAAATAACGAAAAGCGGCGAGCTGTTATCACTACGGATGTTGGTACCACTGTTGACATTTTTTTGAACTACAAAACCGTCAATAGGCGATTTAAGCAGATACTGCCCTGATGTGGAGTTGCCATTCATGCTCATCACCCGTTGGGCCGCGGTGTAGGCGGCTACTGCCTGCTCGTAGTTTGATTGTGCGCTCACAACATCAACCTGCGATGCAAGTCCGCTTTTGGCCAGGTCTTGTTGCTGCTGCAGTTGTTTTTTGGTAATCTGTACCTGCGCACGTGTCGACTCCATGGATGACGTATAGTTGGCTATTTCGGGGCTGCGTACTACGCCTAACGTTTGGCCGGCATGTACATAATCTCCAAGCATAACGGTAACATCCTGCAGGTTACCGCTCACAAGTGGGTAAATATTTTCTACCTTATCGGTGTTAAAATCAATAACGCCGCTTAATTTTAGCGCACTCGTGATGTTGGAGGTCTTAACTGTATCAATTTTTAAAGTGCGCATCAGTGAGTCGGGGATAACGTAAGGCTGACGGGTATCTTCATCAACGTGGTGCTGATTGCAGGAAAACATCCCGAGCGCTAAAACACCGGCTGTAAAAAATATTCCACTTTTATATAGCAACGCATTCATGATTATATGTTCAATTAATTAGTAATTACTGGTTAAAGAAGTGGGTGCCGGTTACAAAGTTAATCTGCTCAAGCGAGTTCAGATAATTGTATTCCAAAGTGTTACTTTGAACTATATTGTCTTTGTACGACTCATAGAAGTCAAGGAACTCCAGCAGGCTGATGTTGCGGAGCTGATAATTTTTAAAGACCTCGCCAATAAGGTGAGTGAAGTTTTGCCTGAACGCCGGGTCAATGTTGCTTCTAAGTTGTTGCTGGCGCAGGGCTATTTTGTAATTGGTAATCACGTCGTTTTCAACCACAGCTTCTACCGATTGCAGTTGCAGCTTGCTTTGTTCAATGCTCAGTCGTGCGGCTTTGATGTTACCCTGGTTACGATTAAAAAAAGGCAGATCCATGCTAAAGCCTGCGCCTAAAAAGTTGTTACCATAAGCACCCAGGCGGTCGTAGTTTACATTTAAGCTCACATCGGGCACCGCATTGGCACGCTGCAACGACAAATTGGTAGTTTGATAATTGACCTGGTTACGTGCAGCTTTTAAGTCGTAACGGTTTACTAAAGCCGAATCCAGCAACAGCTGGTAAGGTATGTTGGTAGGGGCAGGGGTGTTAATGGGCTGCCCGGTGTATTGAGGTAACACATAGGCGGCAGCGGGCACGCGCACTAAAAGCTTAAACTCGCGCTGCAGGGTGTCGATACCGGTTTGCAGGTTGTTATATTCGTTTTGCAAACTGTACAATTCGCTTTGTATACGCAGTAGTTCTTTTTCGGCAATGTTGCCTTTGGCATATTGCTGGCGGAAAGCGCCTAAGGTGCTATTAAGCGATTGAATAGCCTGGGTATATACTTTAGAAGACTGCTGCTGATAATAGATGTCAAAAAAGTCGCTGCGCAAGCTGTAGCGCAAAGTGCGTAAAAGATCAAAAAACTGATACTGGCTTTGCTGTACGCTTAATTTTGCGAGTTGTATATTTTTGTTTCTTTTACCAGCTGTTGTTATTAACTGGCTAACGCCCACGGCTTGCTCACTTACAGCATTGTTTACGCCGGTTGCATACAAACCATTAGAAAATTGAAAATTAGGATTATTGAACAGCCGTGCCGTTATTACCTGGGCCTGGGCAATGTCAATATTGTACCGCTGGGCAAGTACCTGCAAGTTGCCTGCAACAAATTGTTGTTCGGCCTGTGGCAAGGTTAGCTTTAGAGTGTCGGCCTGGAAGCTGGTTTGCGCACTGGCCGGTTTAAAAAATGCTGCCAGCAATACGATAAATGCTGCCAGCCAGAGTTGTTTAAAGCTCATTTTGTTTGAATAATAAGAACAATAGCCAGCCAGGCTGCGCTTGAGTGGCGCAGTTACAGGCATTAGCATTAAAAATTTAGCGGGTAGAGAGGTGTATGTAAGCCTTACTTATGAGCTGAGTTGAGCTTGTACCGGGTTTCTTTTTTAAATATGTATCCCATTCCCGTGACGGTATGTATCAAATGCTTGGAATGGCCTTTATCAATCTTGGTGCGCAGGTAATTGATATATACATCAACCACGTTGCTCTTGGGTTTTACAGAGGTGCCCCATACCGTTTCGGCAATAAAAGCGCGCGATAAAACACGGTCCTGATTTTTCATTAGCAATTCGAGCAATAAAAATTCACGCGTTGATAAATGTATGTATCTGCCATGGCGCGTTACCACTTTGCGGTCGGTATCTAATTCCAGGTCATCCAGGCGATATACCCTTTGTTCGGGTATTTCTTGTTCTTTATGCTCGCGGTGCATCATCATGTTTACACGATCGAGCAATTCAGTAAATTTTACCGGTTTGGTCAAAAACTCGTCAGCACCGCATTTTAAGGCATCTTCTTTGCCATAGTCGCCGCCAGGAGACGACAACATCACTATAGGCAAATGCTGGTCAAGCTCCCGTATTTTTTTACAAGCTTCTAATATACCGGTAGAAAGCACGTTTATGTCCAGTATAATCAGGTCGTAATGGTCGCCGCGTACCATGCGGTATCCCTTACTGCCATCGTTGGCTACAGCTACCGAATGCAGTTGTTCCCGCAGATCCCGGCTAATGGCAGCAGCTACTTTTGGCTCATCATCAATCAGTAAGATTTTCATAGTGCGGGCAAAACTATATTGCCTACAGTCATCCTAAAAATGTATTAAAGGTTTCTAACGGTCTTTTAATGGCTTTCTAATGTGTATTAAAGCGCCATTAAATTTATACTCGTTTGGGGAATAAAAATACTATTAATTTTAACCTAGACTGAAGCAAAGGGGAAGAGCCATTGGTTAAACTACAGATTATAAAACATGAAATTTATGATTACAACATTAATGGTTAAATAATACTGGTTAACAAACTATAAAATAGTTGCACTGATATCACGTTGCGTTGCCTGTGTGTTTAAACAAAATAGCACTATTGTTACTTGTATAAATATCATAAGTATTTAAGCTATCCAGTACCGGCAACGCAGCCGATTTTTGTATGAGTACCATCCTGATCATTACCATATTATTTTTAATCAGCACTATTTTTAGTTTCATCAATGCACGGTTTATTAAGTTACCGGGTGTGATAGGCGTGATGGTGCTGGCTATTGCTGCAGCGCTTATTACCGTTGCGGCAGGCTCTTTTTTGCCCGGATTTAGCCGGCTTATTTTTGAACTTACCCATTCTATAGATTTTTCCAAGACATTGCTCGACGTCATGTTGGGCTTTTTGTTATTTGCCAGTGCCCTTCACTTTGACGTAAATAAACTGCGGGAAAACTTGAAAGGCGTGCTGATGATTAGTACGGTAGGCGTAGTGCTGTCTACCTTAATATTTGCGGGATTGCTGTTTGAGCTTTTACTATTATTTAAGATAGACGTACCTTTTATTTATTGCCTGGTTTTTGGCGCTTTAATTTCGCCTACCGATGCCGTGGCTGTGGCGGCTTTAATGACCAAATCGCGTATGCCCGACAGGCTTAAAACAATCATTTCGGGCGAGTCTTTGTTTAACGACGGCATTGGCATTGTATTATTTGTCAGTTTTTCTGAAGTGGCCACCATTCCCGAAAAAAACTTTTCGTTACCCGAGGTAGCCCGGCTTTTTGCACAAGAGGTATTTGGCGGCTTGTTTTTAGGGGCCTTGCTGGGATTAATTGTTTACCGCATGATGCGGTCGATCAACGATTTTCAAACGAAGGTTATGCTCACTATTACGCTGGTACTTGGCATTGCTGCTATTGCCGGTTTAACCCATATTTCGGCACCGTTGGCCGTTGTAGCGGCAGGCTTAATAATTGGCAGCCATTCTTTTAAAAGAAACGAGACTATTGCCGGGGGCGAGGACTTGGAGAGGGTATGGTCATTGGCTGATGAACTTTTAAATACTATTTTGTTTGTGCTGATTGGCTTGCAATTGGTATCTATTGCAGTGCGTACAGATTACCTGTTGATAGGCATAGCCGCTATCGTGATCTTGTTAGCAGCACGAATGCTGAGTATTATTTTGCCTATCGTTTTTTTACGCAGAACGCTATCGCTTAAATACAGCAGCGTGGCCATTTTAACATGGGGTGGTTTGCGCGGCGGTATTTCAGTAGCCCTGGCGTTATCACTGCCCGACTCATCCTACAAATCGCTGATCTTAACCGCTGGGTTCGTTATTGTGGTGTTTTCTATTGTAGTACAAGGCCTTACCTTAAATAGTTTTATAAATATCTTGTTGGTCGAAAGTAAAACAGATCAGTAGTTTGTGTTCCTTAACCGAATAGGCCGTACCTATCAAATATAGTTTCGGAAACTACGCTTCTTAAAAATAAAAAGGGCACGATGTAATTACTCATCGCGCCCTAAAGGGAAAATCAATAGTATTTAATTTATTGTACCGGAGCAACACCTGTAGAGGAGTTGGCAATTGGCCAAACACCAGGCTGAGGCACACTTACTCCTTTAGTGCTACCCCTAACCATTTGATCATTACCGAAGTAATACATAGGCCAGCCTTTGTAAGTAAGTTGTTTTTTACCAAAAACGTCAATTACACCGAACTGGGTTTTATCTAAAATTGAGGGGATGCTTTGCACAGTTGCCATTTCATAAACCGGCCATACGGCATTGTTGCTGAAATCCGACTTAGTGAAGGTATTTTTATTAAACTTATCCGGCGAAAATGCATACAATGTACGGCCGTTAGCATCAGTAATAAATTGGGTAATGCCTTGCCCTGCCTGCATCTGGCTGTTATACTGCGTGCCGTTTTGCCCAACCAGTTGAGTGTTGGCCAGCATAACTGTGTAATCGGCTTTAGCAACAAACCAGGTGTTGTTTACTTTGTCGCCGTTTACATCGCCGGATTTAGCATCGTTTTGGTAATAGTATAAAGGCCAGCCTTTGTAGGTGGTTTGCTTGCTGCCATCGGCCCGGGTGGTTACGCCAAAATCTGTGGCGGTTAAACCTGTGCCAATAGAGGGGTTTTCTTTGTAAAATGCCTGCCATACTACGGCGCAACCGTCCGTACAGCCAGAGGTGCCGTTGGCATCAATGGCAAAAAAATACAGTGACCGGCCATTATTGTCGGTAATAATGTTGCCGAAGTTAGTGCTGCTGCTGAGCTTCACACCAGTAACTGGTGCTGGCGTGTTAGTGTCGGTTGCCGAGTTGTCTTTTTTACATGAGGAAAAGCAGGCGATCAGGACGACAGCGAACACCATCATCCGGCAGGTTTGTTTTAGTAGGTTCATAGCAAAAGAGTTTTGTAAGACTTAGTTTGTTTATATAGTCATTACGCCACCTTTTTAATAACAGTTGCCTGTCCCTAAAAATAAGTAGTTATATCATTGTTTAGCAGCAAAAAAACAGCACACATTCGATGATTCAAACGTACGGTGTTGAAAGTTTCAATTTTATTTTTAACAAAAAGACATCTGCAGTACCATCATTCAGAACGTAAACTACGTACCGGGTTAACCATTGCCGCCTTGCCTGCCCTGATGCTTACAATAAATAGCGCAATCACGATCATTACCATGCCGCCCAACAAAAATATCCACCAGCTTAACGCCGTATGATAGGCGAAGTTTTGCAGCCACTGGTGGGTTTGCCACCAGGCAATTGGCAACGCAATTATAAAGGCTATAACCAACAGTTTGGCAAACTCGGCAGCCAGCAAGGTAATTATTTGTGTGACCGAGGCACCCAGCACCTTGCGTACACCAATTTCTTTAACCCGTTTATTAGTCATGAAAATAACCAGACCCAGCATACCCAGGCAGCTTATTAAAATAGCCACCCCTGCCGACCAACTGAGCAGTACTGAAAGTTGGCGGTCTTGCTTGTAAAAGTTTTCTACCGTTTTATCTAAAAAGCTGTAATCAAAATCGGTATCCGGGTATATTTTTTTCCAGGCAGCTTCCATTTTTTTGATGGCCTTATTCCAGGTTTCGGGGTTTTGCTGCAGCGCCACATGCATAATGTAGCCAAATTTAGGCGCCGAGAAATAGATCAGCGGTGATACTGCCGTGTGCAGCGAAGCCTGATGAAAATCATGCATAACGCCAACCACTGGGATTTGACCGTTATTGAAATGCAATGTATGACCAACTGCATCAGCCGGTCGGGTAAATCCGATTTGCTTAGCCAGCGTTTCATTAATCAGTAATTCGTTAGCAGTATCTGATGCTGTTATGTTGCGCCCCGCCACCAGTCCAATTTTATAAACATTCAGGTAAGAGGTGTCGCCGTTGCGGGAGGCCACCTGCAGCTGAATGTCTTTGCCTTTTTCCTGATAAGTAAGCTCGTTAGTCATGCTGCCACTAAAAGCCGGAGACTGGTTGCCCAGGCTAACAGCCTGAATTTCGGGGATACTTGCCAGTTGTTGCCTAAGCAGGAATTTTTTGTTGTTTGGAGCACTTAAATCAAAAGGTACATAAAAGTTAATAACAGCATCTTTACGGAAACCCATATTTTGTGCCTGCGCAAAACGAAGCTGCTTATTAACCACCAGCACGCCGATGACAAACACCTGTGCAATAATAAACTGTGATATAATAAGGCTTTTACGAAGCCAGACACTGCCAGATGTTGCCGTATTCTTACTTTTTAACACGGCGACAGGCCTGAAGGCGGACAATACAAATGCCGGATAAAGACCAGCCAGTAAACTTACGGCAATGACCAATAATAATAGAAACAGCCATACTGCAGGGTTGGTCAGCAAGTAATTTGCTTTCATTTCTTGCGGTATAAAACCGCTGAAAACTTTAAGCAATACGGGAATCAAAGCTGTTGATAATAGGGCAGTTACTGAGGTTAGCAGGAATACCTCGAGCAAAAACTGTGTGACCAACTGACTTTTGCCGCTACCCAGTGTTTTGCGGATGCCGATTTCTTTAGCTCTTTCGGAAGCATGCGCGGTAGACAAGTTAATAAAGTTGATAGCACCTAACGCTAATAAAAATGCCGCAAGTAAAATTAAATTAGGAATAATATGCGGATTTACCGAGCCGTCATAATCGGGATTGAAGTGAACGTCTGACAAAGGTTGCAGCCGGTGAATGGTTTTAGAATATTTGTTATAAGAACGCACAACCTTATACATTTGCCGGTTAACAGCGCTGGCTGATACATGTGGCTTTAATTTAACCAAAACCTGGTTAGCCGAATTGATATTTTGCCATTGGTCAATGTGGTAGTTGTTTTTGATGCTCGTTTGAAAAACAGTAACAGCCGATATGATACATTGGCGCTTAAAATCGCTGTTACCTTCCAGGTCGGCAACTATGCCGCTAACCGTTGTCCGGACTGTATCACTGAGGATGATTGTTTTACCTACAATTTTATTGATGGGCAACCCGGGAAAATAGACTTCTGCCCGGCTTTTTGTGATCACCATTTGGTAAGGTAAATTCAAAGCTTGCCTTGCGCTGCCGGCCAGCCATCGGTGGGGGATAATATTAAAGTATCCACTGTCGGCAAACACAATATCATTTTGGCTCTTGAAAACCTTGTCCGGCCTGGTGCTTCCTTCAGGAATAATTACTTTAGTATTCCAATCAAAATATTCAAACAATGGGGTAACGGTTTCAATACCTGTTATTTGATTTTTAATTACATTGGCCAGGGGCACAGGTCCTCCGGCACCTTTCCAGCGGTCTCCATCACTTACAATTCTGTGTATCCGGTCACCATCCGGCTCAAAGCGGTCGAAACTACGCTGGTGGTGAACCATCATAAAAATAACAAGTGCGGCGCTGATGCCGATGGACAGGCCAACCATGTTAATCAGCGTAGTAACTTTGTTGCGCGAGAAATACCGTAAGGCGGTTAGAATGTAATTTTTTATCATTGTTGCAGCGGGTCAGGTGTACGTTTACGAGGTCAACCACAATGCCATATTATAAGTAGTTATAAATGAATGAATTGCAAAATGTATTCATTTATAACTGTTCGGAACCGGACACTACCCGTACGAAATTAAGTTGATTTGAATTAAAAAACGTCCGCGCAATTTGGGCTTAAAAATATAAATAAGAGAGTCAAAGATTATCTTGCATAATGACTGAAGTACAACCCGAAACCCGCAGAAACCGAGGTAAAGACCCCGAGGACGATGTGCTTTTTGGCCCGGTAAGCGAGCAGCAGAAACTCTTAACGGCATTAGACGATATGCATTACCTGCTCAGCAAAGATTACCCGCCGAGGGCCACGCTGGCATTAGTAGGTAACCGTTACCGGTTGCGGCAAAGGCAAATTCTGGCTTTGCAGGGTATGGCTTGTTCGGCTCAGGATATCAATGGCCGCCGCGAAAAAGAAGTATCTGCCAATTTTATTAAAGGCAACACCATTTTTCTTGATGGTTTTAATGTGCTGATTGTGATGGAAACTTTGCTTTCGGGCGGCTTTGTTTTCAGGGGGCTGGATGGATGTTACCGTGATATCTCGTCGGTGCATGGGTCTTATAAACGGGTACGCCAAACACTCAACGTTTTGGTGATCATTGGCCAGGCGCTGCAGCAACTTGGCGCCGAAAAAGTTGTATGGATATTTGATGCACCTATATCCAACAGTGGTCGCCTAAAAACATTATGTTATGAAATAGCCGCCCATCACCAATTTGCATGGGATGTTTACTTGGACAATTCTCCTGATAAATATTTAGTTTCCGAACCCCGGCTGATAGCCAGCTCAGATGCCTGGGTGCTTAACCATTGCCACCAGTGGTTTAATTTACTGTGGTATATGGTTGGTGAAGTTTTGAATAAAGGAGAAGGGCTAAATATTATACCGGCTGAAATTTGAAATGACATATTCTAAAATGCTGTAGAATAGAATCTTAGAATGTATTATTTTAGATGACTTGTGATATAAGCCATCAATGATGCATAAAATCCTAACCACCTTATTAATTGCGCTTGCCATTTCGAATGCCTTTGGCCAGCAAGGTTCACCAACGGCGCAGGATATTCGTGCCGGTATTGCCGGCGAAATAACATCATTTAAAATTCTGCCCCAAAAGGTGGTCAGGGTAAAAAACCAGACCTTATGGACAGGGACCGACTCGGTGCGTATCCGGATGTATTATGGCAGCGCCAAACAAAACCTGCCTATTATTTATAACATTCACGGAGGCGCGCTGGTAGCCGGCGATTTGGAAACGCACGATAATATTTCGCGGGTGCTGGCTAACCGCACACAAAGTCTGGTTATTGCAGTCGACTATGCTAAACCACCTGAACATCCTTTTCCGGCAGGTATTAATGATTGCTTTTATGTATGGCATTGGATAAGGCTGCACGCTGCCAATATTGGTGGCAATAGGTTGAACGTTTTTGTTTTGGGCGATAGCGGTGGCGGACTATTTACCGCAGCCTTGCAAGTAAAATTAGCCCGGCAAAACAATAGAGCTTTACAGCCAAAGGCTTTAATACTCATCAACCCGGCAACAGACTTGCGTAATCCCGGGCATGGTATGTACGGATTGGTGACGCAATGGTACCTTAACGGCTCCGACTCCAGTAATCCGTTAGTTTCGCCGATATTAGCTAAAAACCTTTCCTCGTTCCCACCCACGTTAGTGGTAGTATGCGGCAAAGATGAACTGAAACCCCATGGAGTGAAGCTTGCCGAAAAGTTAAGAACAGCCAAAGTAAAAGTCACATTGCTTGATATTCCAAACCAGGATCATTTAGGAGGCTTGTGGGCAGCAGCGCATCCGCAAGCTAAACCTGCCATTGATGCTGCTGTTGCCTTTATCAATAAATCTACGAAACTGCAGTAAGGATTATTGATTGCTTTTAAAGTTGATAATCCTGTTAGCCATCCCTTTAAATATAAAAATATGAAATGGATACATGGCGGCCCAATACAAACGGCCAAGCAAACCATTGGGCCTGAAAGTGGCTATCTGGCTTAAAAACTTTTGCTTGCCGCGCTCCACAATTTTAAACTCCAGCCAGGCTTCGCCAGGTAATTTCATTTCGGCATAAAGCAGCAAACGCTTGTTTACCTTGTCGGCTAATAGTACTCGCCAAAAGTCGATGGCATCACCTGCCGAGATACGGTCGGAGCTGGTACGTCCGCGACGTAAGCCTACGCCGCCGAATAGTTTGTCTATAAAACCACGCAGGCGCCAAATCCAGTCCCAGTAATACCAGCCGCGCTTGCCACCAATAGACCATATGTTATTAAACACCCGTTCGGCATCGGCACTGATAGGCATTTTTACCTTATATTCGCTGGTGCCGTTTTGGGGTACCTTAACTTGGTCCATAAATTTGGACTGCAGGTAGCCGTAATTTAGCGCATCTTTCCAGCTGGAAATAATTAAGTTTTGGTCAATCTTTTCAAATGCCAGCTTTAATGATTCTTCGTAGCTCAGGCATTCATGCGGAATAATTTCCTGTATCCTATGCTCGCGGCAAATGGTTTCATTCTTCATACTGTCGACTAAGCTCTGCGCGAGCGAGTAATTGGTAGATGTGACGAAGTACAACCAGTACGAAGATATTTTGGGCGACAAAAACGGAATTGTGATGATGTACCGTTTCAACTTGCGCACTTTGGCGTAACCGAGCATCATTTGCTTAAACGAAAGAATATCCGGCCCGCCTATGTCAAATGCCTGGTTATAAGTTTCTTGGTTGAGCAAAACAGCTTCGAGATAAAAAAGCACATCTCTAATACCAATGGGCTGGCTGCGGGTATGCACCCAACGTGGCACTGTCATTACAGGCAGTTTCTCGGTCAAATCACGGATAATCTCGAAAGAGGCACTGCCCGAACCAATAATGATTGCCGCTCTTAATACGGTAAGCGCTGCTTTGCCTTCTTGCAACACATCTTCCACCCGCCGGCGCGAAGTAAGGTGTTCTGACAAATGGCCGTCGTTGCTAATGCCGCTCAGGTATATAATTTGCTTACACTCCGTGCTTTGCAGCGCCTTTACAAAATTACGTGCTGAGGTTTCTTCCAGGTTAGCAAAGTCTTTCGATTGCGCCATGGAATGCACCAGGTAATAAGCCGCATCAATATCTATAGGTATTGTCTGCATCTGTTCGGGTTGTAGTAAGTCGCCTGTCACAACTGTTACTCGCTCGCTAAAATCGCTGTTTTCATGAAAACGGCGTTTGTCGCGCACCAAACAAACTACGGTGTGCCCTTTTTCGAGCAGTTCCGGTATTAATCTCGTTCCTATATATCCGTTGGCTCCGGCTAATAATACTTTCATAGTGCTATTACAACAGCTGGGCCTTAAAAGGTGTTGATATTTAAGTAGATAAATAAAAAAGACTTTAGAGATCATTGGAGTAAAACACTGTCTTTGAAATAGCTTTGGTCATCAAGCTTACACTCAGCCGGTTGGTTGTTCAAAATCCTTTTTTAATTTTCATCTACTTGACAGGCTACCATTAGGGCCAATCTTGGTACATTCTAAGCCGTGCATAGACGTAAATTTAAAACAACGTACGCTTAAATTGTTGTAGGCATTATTTAATTGCAATTATGCTGTTTAAAACAAAAAAGATAACTGCATGACATCACGATATAGGCTGCCAACCATAACATTATAACAAAAGCTGCTCAAAATGGAGCAGCTTCACTAAGTAGAACTATTGCATGCCTATGAGCCGGGTAGCAGGTGATGTTTAGTATCTAAAAGTCTGCACCCGGTACACGCCGGGTGCTTGGTAAAACAAATTTCACAACATAGGATTTTTTGCCTGCACTATTCGCTACGTAAACTCTTCACCGGGTTTGCCAAAGATGCCTTAAGCGCCTGATAACTTACTGTTGCAATGGCAATGATGACGGTGGCCATGCCAGCCATTAGCAGCATCCACCAGCTAATTGTAATGCGGTACTCAAATTTTTGGAGCCATTGGGTTAAACTGTAAACGGATATAGGTATTGTCAAAACAATGGCTACCAATACCAGTTTCAAGAAGTCTTTAGATAGCAACATGGTTAAGCCTATTACGCTTGCCCCCAATACCTTGCGTACACCTATTTCTTTAATGCGTTGCTCGGCCGCATAAGCCGCTAAGCCAAAAAGGCCCAGGCAGGAAATAAATATGGCAAGACCGCCAAATAAGTTAGCGAGTGTGCCCAGCAATTTCTCGTTTTGAAACTTCGCTTCAAAATCGCTGTCGGCAAAATTGATGTGTGGCGGAAAAGCAGGATTAATACGTTTCAGCGTTTTATTAATAATTTCGATGTTGCTAGTAATACTTTTGGCGGGGTTAAGGCGCAGGTCAATAACATCGCCCGGACTGATGTACATCGAAATCATTGGAGATATTTTTGAATAAGGCGACCCCCATACAAAATCTTTATAAACGCCGATAACCGTAGCTGGCTGATCTCCCCATTTTATAGTTGCACCTACAACGTTTTTAAGGTGCATTACTTTGGCAGCCGTTTCGTTAATCATCACCGTTTTGCGGGCAGTATCGGCAGCATTAGATGACGAGAATTCGCGCCCCTCCAAAAGCTGTAATCCGGCTGTTTTGGTAAAATCGTTGCCGCCATGTAAAATATCAAATAAAATCTCCTGGTTATCGGCCTTACCAGGCCAGGTAACACCCCAGCTGTTGCTGCCCGATTGGGTAATACTTTGCGATAGCGTAGTACCGTTAGTAATGGCTCCGGCTTGCTTCAATTCATTAATCAAGGCGGCGCTTTGGGTTTGCAATGTGCCCTCCACCGGAATTTCGACGAGGTTGTTTTTGTTAAATCCTACAGGTTTTTCCTGGATGTATTTTAGCTGATAGTAGATACAAATGGTAGCAGTAATTAAAAATACAGCAAACGAAAACTGTATCACCACCAAAATCTTGCGTAACGACAAAGCTGAACCTCCACCTTTAAAAAAGCCTTTTAACACCTTAATAGGTTCAAAAGAAGATAAATAAAATGCTGGATAGCTGCCGGCTACAACACCGGTTAACACACCGATGCCTAATAATACTACCCACGCCACCAGGTTATTAAGCGGCAGGATAATTTGTACACCTAACAGTGTGTTAAAATAAGGTAGGGTAATGGCTACTAAGGCCACGGCAATTACAGTTGAAAGCATTGACAAAATAAGCGACTCCGTCATGAATTGCCCGATCAGCAGCGACCTGCCTGAACCTATGGCCTTGCGGATTCCAACTTCTTTCGCGCGTTCTTCAGACCGGGCAGTTGAAAGATTCATGAAATTGACACAGGCAATCAACAACAAACACACAGCCAGGGTTATAAACAGTTTAATCTGATTAATAAGCCCACCGATAACTTTACCGTCTTCAAACTGGCCGTACAAGTGCATTTCTTTAAAAGGGTACAGAAATAGTTTGTTTGTATTGCCGGGATTCTGCCGGGCAATCAGGCTTCCTAAAATACGATTGGCTTTACTGAGTGCTGATGGGTTTTTAAGTTTAACTAAAGTGCGGTTAAAATTGCTTCCCCAACCCGATGTTTTTGCCCAAGTATTAGCAGCTTCAAATTGAACCCAGGGCATAATACAATCAAAGTGATAAGTGGAGTTGGCAGGCGGATTGGCAATAACGCCGGTTACCGTTAATTGTGTTTGGTTATTACGGGTGATGATTTTGTTAATCGGGTCTTCGTTTTTAAAAAGCGCTTTGGCCAGGCTTTCGGTTATAACAATAGCATTGGGCGAATTTAAAGCTGTTTGAGAATTCCCTTTAATAAATGTGTATGAAAGGACATTGAAGAAACCGTTGTCGGCAAACATACCAGCCTTTTTCAAATGCTGATTATTGTAAGTCAGCAAACCCATGCCGCCATAGTCAACCACTCTTACGGCCTCGGCAACTTCGGGTATTTCATTTTTAATAAAGGTTGATGCCAGCCTTGGGGTAGACGAAAACGTGTATATTTTGCCGTCGCCCGACTGGTTGTTTTCAACAATGTATACTTTTTCAATCTCCTTAAACTGTTTATCAAAGGTAAGGTGATAGTTTACATATAGCATGAGTAACAGGCAACTTGCCATACCCAAAGCCAGGCCGCCAATGTTGATGAGTGAAAATCCTTTATATTTTACAATATTACGCCAGGCTATCTTTAAGTAGTTCTTAATCATACTGATGGATTGATGAAGTAAAATTTATAAAATCCATGCCATTGCTTTAAGTGTTTGCCTGTCAATTATTTATGCATATATCTTGTATAATATATGTACGAATACGTACAGTGTAAGCACTGTAGTGATACAGCGCCGGCCACCTTCTTTCAAATAAAAATGCTGCAGAACAAGAATAGGACCGCTGATATTGACGCAACTTCGCCTAAGTCAAAATATTTAACCTTGTTCGCTGTGTTTTTGCAGTGCCTCGGCCGGTTCATCGGTAATGATGGTGCTTTTAGTGTTTGCACTGTCGTCAATGAAAAAGTAAAGGATGTAACCCATAATAACTCCAGCAACAAGTCCGCCAATGTGTGCAGCATTGTCAATACCTCCGGAGATGCCTACTAAAAGGTTGATACCGATAAACAAGGCATTATTCAGCAACATAGGCTTTTTTAAACCAGCGTCAAATTTATTGGTTGTTGCCAGAGCGGTTAATACTCCGTACAAACCAAAAATAGCACCGGATGCACCTACACTTAAGGTTGCAGCGTGCCACCAAATACTGGCCAGACTTGCAGCCAGGCCACATACTAAGTAAGAAATCACGTATTGAGTTTGATTTAATATTGACTGAAGGAACGCAGATACTAACAGCAACCCGTACATGTTAAACAACAGATGCATTATTCCGCCATGCATAAACACGTTAGTAAATAACCTCCACCATTGTCCATCCAGTACAGCCGGCCTATAGTTTGCGCCCCAGTTATAAAGATCTGGCCCATTAACTGAAATAAACCCGAAACCGGCAAACACCATGGCCAGAAAAACAACGATGTTTAGCGTAACGATGACAATGGGTGCAGATGAGGTCCGGCGTAAATTAGCTAACGATAATAGGCTATAAAAGTAGCGGAGTTGATGATTTAAACTATATTTCGGCAACTTTTTGATTTGTAAGTAGTCGATTTTTGGAAACATCAGCATGAAAAAGAAAATTGCTGATCCGATAGTTATTGAGTAAAATATCCAGGCTAACTTGTTACCGTTTCGGGCTGCAAAGGGTTCATTTTTTGCCTCTAAAATTACAGGATCAATGATCTTAAGCTGGGGTACTGATTTGATAGCAGATATAAATCCTTTTCTGCGGTCATTATTACCTATTTTGTCCAGGTATACAAAACTGTCAAGATTTGCTTCGTCAAACTCTTTTTGCACCTCAGCGCCAAAGTCCTTAAATGCCTGTTCCTTCTCCTCGTCACTACTGCGATTACTGAGACCCTTGCTATACTCTGTTCCGAGCCAGGCTTTAATTTTTATAGAGCTTGACTGTGAACTATCAATATCATTTGGTGCTTTGGGTAAAATAGGGCAAACAACGTCAATGTAAAAATTTAAGTGCTCGTCGTTTTTTCCACTTACTTCTGCACGTCTGTGCACCAATACATGCTGCTTATCTATGTAATGCGTTTTAACCACATAATATTTAGTTGGATGCTGACTGTCCATCTCGCCGACATTGCCGATTTTAGTGAGTTTGCCAGCAGCGGTGCTCAAATACAGCTGGGCAATAATGGTTGGAGCAAGCATTAACAGGTAAGCAACTGAGTTGTATAAAAAAGGAAGATTATCTTTCTTGTCTCGTAGAATTAACAGCTTTATTCGTGGCCTTATCCAGAGGTAAGCCGCGATGAGAGCCAAACCGCCAGGCAACCAAAAGAAAACAAGATCTTCGTTAAGCGCCAAAACCTCATACCGGAATACCAAAAGCCAAGTAAACAGGGAGTAACTGACGATAAAACTTAGGGCAACGATTAAAACGGGAAGATAAATTAATTTTATCTTGACAAGAAGATTCTGAAACATTGTGGATGTCAATTGTAAAGCTTAGGCGATAAATGGTTGTTATTTAATGGTAAATCTAAACATTTAGCTGATAAAGAAACCCCGATAGCCAATAAGTTTCGCAAATAGTTTTCACAGCTTATCGAAAGCAGTTTCTGTAAACGGTATAACCATCATCAAGCCCCAGTCAAGTAAATTGTCTCATCAACATTGTTTGAGGCCACCTGATGTTTATTTATTTAAATTACTGAAAACTATAGTTATCAATAAATTTCGTTTCAAGCGGTAAGATAACAGTGCGTTCCGGAGGTTAGTTGTTTTTTGCTGTTCAGAACAATAAAGTGCTTTTGCAGGTTATCAAGTTCATAAAACGCTAATATGAAAAACGCAGAAGAAAACGAGTTGTATTCCGCCGTACGCTATGATAATTTTGGTGGCCGCGAAGTATTATATATTGCGCAATTGCCTAAACCAGCCCCCGGCCCCGGAGAGGTGCTGATAAAAGTAAAAGCCGCAGGCATAAATCCCGGCGAAGCTTCGATTAGGCAAGGGTATTTAGAAAAAATGTTTCCGTCAACGTTTCCATCCGGACAAGGAAGCGATGTTGCCGGTGTGGTAGAAGCTGTAGGTGAGGGTGTAACTATGGTAGAGACTGGTCGTGATGTAATTGGTTACAGTAACAACCGGAATGCTCATGCCGCTTATGTAGTACTGCCCGAAGAGCAGGTAGTGCTTAAACCCGACAACGTAAGCTTTGAACAGGCCGGTGGATTATTTGTAGCAGGCACTACCGCTTATGCGGCCGTTAACGCTGTGCGGCTAACTACGGGCGATGTTGTTGTGATTTCGGGTGCGGCCGGTGGTGTAGGCTCGGTAGCCGTTCAACTGGCGCACAACCAGGGAGCCAAAGTAATTGGTATTGCCGGCGAGGCTAACCACGACTGGCTAAAAACCCATGGCGCTGTTCCGGTAACTCATGGCGATGGTATGGAGCAACGCCTGCAGGAGGCGTTAGGCGGCGAAAAACCTGATGCTTTTATAGATTTGTTTGGTAAAGGTTATGTTGATTTGGCTATTAAGTTAGGTATACCTGCCGACCGTATTAACACAGTAATTGATTTTGGAGCCGCCGGAAAACATGGCGTAAAAACAGAAGGCAGTCATAATGCAGCACATCCGTGGGTGCTGTCAGAACTTGCCGACATGATTCATAACGGGGCGCTGGAGTTTCCGGTGGCTAAAACCTACCCGCTCACCGAAGTGCAACAGGCATTTGAAGACCTTGAGCAGCGACATACCCACGGTAAAATTGTGTTGATTCCGTAGAGTTTCTTCGATTTTTTTTTTAAGGATTATGAAGTGCAGCCGGCAAAAGCTGCACTTCATACCATATTCAATTTCTTTGCTAACTGAAGTTTCCGAAAAGTTTATCCTACTTAAATCCAAACCAAAACGGAAACACAAAAGTTACTATTATGCTCCAGGCAAAGTAAACCGGCAAATACAGGGCAATAGATTTGCTTACAATGTCTGTTTCTGTTTTGCGAAGTAGGGTGCGGGTTAACTGTACACTAACTAAAATGAGGTTGATCAGGATTAGGATGTTACCGCCCATTACAGCGGCACGGTTAGGCGTTAGTCCCCATTCAGAAATCCTGAATACGATAGCCGACAACGCCATGCTGTTTACAATAACGGTAACTATAGATAACAACAGCAATACCCATAGCTGAATTCTGCTTGTTAAATTGCTTTGATGCTCAGCTATCGAAAAAAAGATTAAGGCCATCACGCCAATCAATAACACATTGAAAATAATTAAAAAATCACGGTCATGGTAAAGGCTGTTTTTGCTTGTAGCGGTAGCCGCTAAATAAATGATCAGCACTATCAATACCAACGGCGCAAACAAACGGGCAATTACTGGCGATATCTTACCCACAAGCTGTGGGTTATTTTGTGTAAGATAAGTGCCTATCATTATAGCAGTAGGCAAACCAAACATGGGTATGTTTTTTAAATACTGATCTTTAATTTGGAAACCGGCCAGCGAGAATAAATTAATGGAAATAGCAGTGGTTATAGCACCTACAATAACGAAAAGGGTGGTAATAATAATGAGTTCTCCGTTATATTTGAGATAATCCAATCGTTTAACTTCACTGTTATTTTTTCCGCCAGCGAAAGCAAAACCTAAAACAGACCACAAAGCCAGCAACAAGTGGATGCAAGACAGGGTAAAGGTAGCGCTTTTGCGGTTGTTGGGCAGCCAATTAATAAACACCAACTCAACCAGCATAACGGTGGTAACAATACTTATTTTAGCAAGACTCAACCCGTTTTTCCAGCTAAAATAGGCTGCTAAAAGAGGGAAGATGACAAAGCCGATATTGCGGGGATAAAACTGTTCGGGGTCTAAATTAAAGAAGTCGGGTATTTTAGCAATGCATCCGGCTACAACAGCCAGAACAATAACAAAGATTAATTCGCGACGGTTGCTCCAGGTAATATCTTCAGCTGTATGGTACAAGCGTTCGTGCCAGCAATGGGCCACATCGTTGTGCGGGAGTTCTGGGTACAACGCGCCAAACTCCTGTTTAAATAAGCCTTCGTTGGAGCGGTAGAGTTTTTCCAGGTAACCCGGATTGTTGAGGTGAGTGATGATTTCTTGTTTCATGATAAAGGTGATTACTTGTAATTGATGGAAATGAACCTAATTAATTCTGTCGACTTGCTTGGCCTGTAAGTAGATGGTTATTGTGCTTTGATGTCTACCTTTTCCCAGGTTTTTCCCTCAAACAATAACATACTGAACTTTGAGTTTTCAGGGTAACCATCTGTATAGCTATGACGTTGAATAAAGCGTATTTTTTTAGTTATGAACGAGGCTATTACAAATCGATAGCTGATGTTGGTAGTCGCCCATCCGTCATTGCATTCCAAAATAAGATATTGATTGTTATGCTTATAATAGCTCACATCGTGCCATTCGGGAGTGGGGAGGGTCGACAAAAGCGTCATAAAGGCGACTATGATGATGGTAATGGGAAACAGCAGAATGGCTAAGGTTGAATACAAATTATTCTTATTCAGCACAACAATGAACGCGAGGATAAGAAACGTAAGTAAACTAATAGTGCCAAGCAATCTACTCAACCATGAGTTTATAATCGGATCTCTAATTTCAACAGAAAACCACTCCAACCACGGTATAAAAGCAAAAACAGAAAGCGCGGCTGATAATTTAATGAACAGTATCAAGGTTGGCTTCTGTTTGCAGTATTTTGATAAGGTATAGGCCATCTAAAGCTGAGGTTATTTAAATTTAAAATTCAGTATATAGCTGATAAGCTTTGCCATCAATGCCACATTGTACCTTTCAGCCCTAATACTATGCCCATCCACAAGGCAATCAGGAAGCCGGCAAGACCAATAATTAAGGTTAGTGCTTTGTTCCAGCCCAATCTTGAAATGCGATAGGCAAATGCGCCTCCGCATACCCCGGCTAATGGGGTTATTAGCAGGGGTTTTACCATCCAATATGCTCCCCACTCGGCGCGTCCGCTGCCGGCTCCGATTACAAAAAATAAAATGGTAGCCAGTGCAATGCCGCCGCCAAGCAGCATCCACTTTCCTAAAGCCGGTACAGACTGAGGTTTTTGATTAAAGCTTTTAGAGTATGTCATAATTAAATTAGTATAAAAAGTACTTTGATATACAAAGTAAAATAAAGTACTTTGAATTGCAAAGTGAAATCTGATATTTTTTTTTCGCTTTTTAGAGAATTTATTGGGCAGCAGAGGCTATGCTTGTGCAGTGTGATAGTTAACGGTTGAGCTTTGCATAATAGCAGAATTTATAATGCACATCAATAATGACCTTACAAATTGATCGCCCGTACTGTTACCTTACCGTATTGCTGCTTGCCATAGAAATATTTATTGGCCTTTTTGTTCACGATGCTTGGATCAGGCCCTACGGCGGCGACTTTTTGGTCGTCATCCTGTTGTACTGTTTGGTAAAAAGCTTCTTACGATCAAGCTACCGCCCTGTTGCAATAGGAGTGCTGCTGTTTGCTTACCTTACAGAAACAATGCAGTATCTGCATGTAGCAGCGCTGTTAGGTTTGCAGCATAATCAATTTGCTTGTATCATTATAGGCACTCAGTTTTCGTGGACGGATACGCTGATGTATACGTTAGGTATTGCCTTGGTTTGGTGGGTTGAGTTTTAAAAGTAGGAAGTTTGACCTGAGGTAAAAATTACTTTTTTAAGGTTATAGGGTATTGACGTGACTCAATAATACCTGTTTCAAATTTTTGTCGCTCGGCCGGGGGGCATCTCGGTCAATTATTTTACCGTTTTTTATAATAACGTAACGCGGAATCGATTGTATTTTCAAATCAAAAGCAAATGCTGACTTTTCAATATCAGGAAGCCAATAGCTATTGGCTGTTAAATCTATGTCTTTGCTTTTATTTTTCCAACTGTCTCCCTTTTTATCTATGGATATATAACAGAACGTTACAGCCTTGCTCTTAAGTGCCTGCCTTAATTTAAAAGAGGCCGGCATTTCCTGTAGACAGGGCATGCACCAAGACGCCCAAAAATCTACATATAACACCGTGTCTTTAATAGCCAATAGCTTTGATAACGTCACAGGCTGATTGGTAAGTGTGTAGAATGAATCTTTGGAGCCATTTACTGCCAAAGCTTGTTTAAGATTATCGAAAATAATTTGGTTCAGTACATCATTGTTGCTGTATTTGGTTAATGAGTCGGTGTATTGTTTGTATATATTGGTGGTTACATCCACTTGTAGCTGCATAATCTGGTAGAGTAAAACATTTTTTACCTCGCCTGCCGGCAACTGTTTGGCTAAAGTGAATGTTTTAGATAAAGAAGCGTCGTGGTACTTCTCAGTAGCCTGCAGTCTGTTCGTAAAAATGCAAACTCCCTGTACCGGATAAAGTGCTATGTATTTGGCATCAATATCTCTTAAGTCAATTTTTAGTAAACTATCAGCATACCAAACTGGTAATGGCTTATGTTTAAATCGTTTTAAATACATTGGCTTAAGCCGATTGTGCAAATACTCATATTTAACGTAAGCTTTTAAAGCGTTATACCCCTCGGGCGAAAGGCTACCAATGCCATTAAATTGAGCGAGTACCTCCAGCCTTTTTTTATAAAGATGTGTCAATGCATTGTCTATATCTAAATTATAGCCGTCTGAGCTTCTGATCAGTTTGGCTACACCATTGGGGGCACTTAAATCAAAGCGCTCGGTGAGCTTCTGCAATTCGTTTAGCGCATTGCTCTCCGAAGCCTTTTGCCGATCAGTGCTCTCAAAATGCCATTGCGTTTCTTGAGGATTGCTCAAAATACAAGTGTAGGTAAAGCCTGGCATCATCAAATAAGGTGTTTGTCCCTTATTGGTATTAAAAAGATTGAATGGTTTGGTTAGCAATACCTCTACCTCAACTGTAGTGTCCTTAACTGCATGCTCAATAAAAAGCTCTTTAGTTTTTATTAGGTTGCGCGGATAAGTAAGGTACAAGCTGCAGCCTTTGGTTACCCGAAAAATTATTTTTGTTGAAGAACTTGGTTTTGCAATTGATGCTGTGCGTAGGCCAAAAATGATGCCGATAAAAAAAATAATATGAATAGTATGAGGTTTCATTTTAATAAGGATTAAATAGATAATTTATATCATTCGCGATTAAAGGGCTCAATGTTTTCCCAGCTAAAACGTAGGTGATTAACTCCCTGAATGAGTTGGCCAATTATTGATGTGTTTTCAATTTTTCCAACTTAGCCGCTTCTTTCGAACTCAAAACCTTCAGTTTCATCCACACTGGTTTTTCGGGGGTACCGTTTTTATCAACCTTAAGCGCCGTAATTTTGTCAATCAGGTCTATGCCTCGCACAATCTCGCCAAACACCGTGTAGTGCTGGTCGAGCGAAGGAGTGCCGCCTAAGGTGGTGTAAGCCTCGCGCTGTGCGGCGCTAAAATGGATGTTTGATTTCTTTTCTAAGGTATCGAGCCGGCCGTTGCTCACCTTTTTGCCGTCAACCAGATAAATTTGCGTACTAAATGATGATTGAGCAGCATTGTCATCGCGACCCATAGCCAATGCGCCTCTTTTGTGGTAAAGAGTTTGCCTTAGCTCAGGTGCTATCCATTTTTGTTCGGGCTTCAATACATGCGGTTTTTCATACAACGAATCGGGGTCGCCGCCTTGTATCACAAAATTTTTTAAAATGCGGTTAAAGG
This sequence comes from Mucilaginibacter sp. CSA2-8R, assembly GCF_038806765.1. NCBI lineage: Bacteria > Pseudomonadati > Bacteroidota > Sphingobacteriia > Sphingobacteriales > Sphingobacteriaceae > Mucilaginibacter > Mucilaginibacter sp. CSA2-8R. The sequence continues at coordinate 2,505,193 of NZ_CP152389.1, forward strand.
TGGTTTTGTTAAAGTAGCCGCTCTTTACCAGTTTTATAAAATTATCTCGATGAATAGGTGTTTCGTTGTAAAGTTTAACAATGCATGAGCCTTGCGGCGTTACAACTTCTACATACTGATGCCTGGCTTGCGCAATGGTTTGAAGGGATAACGAAAGTATCGCTAAAAGGAAAAGTATAGGTTTTGTCATAGCGGCTAAAGTTAAAGGCAATATAACGCTTACCCGCCAATACGCTTGCAATCAGATGTGAAAAATGATAAGGTTTAGGTTGTCTTATTGGTTGTAAAACTAATTATTTAGTTTTTATAAGGCAAATTATTAATAACTTTTTCTGCTGGTTTTGCCGCGTACAGTTTCTGAAGTTTAAAATGTGCTTAACTAATCCTTATTTTAGCTTCATGACCGATCACTTTCCATTTTACATCAGCCTCGTTATTGTTATCGTACTATTGGTCATGCTGGCCGAAAAAATAAAAGTAGCTTATCCGGTGATATTGGTAGCTGCAGGTTTGCTTATTAGCTTTATGCCTTTCATCCCATCGGTACATATCACGCCCGAGCTTATCTTCATTATTTTTTTACCGCCGCTACTTTATGAGGCATCTTGGTCTATCTCGTGGAAAGAGCTCTGGCGCTGGCGGCGTATTGTAGGTAGTTTTGCATTCGTAGTGGTGTTCTTTACAGCCTTGGCTGTAGCCTTTGCAGCCAATTATTTTATACCGGGCTTTTCGTTAGCTCTCGGCTTTTTATTAGGCGGCATTGTATCACCACCCGACGCTGTTAGTGCAGGTGCCATTATGCAGATTGTGAAAGTACCGAAGCGAATGTCGGTTATTTTAGAGGGTGAGAGTTTGCTAAACGATGCGTCTTCGCTCATTATCTTTAGGTTCGCTTTAATAGCCGTAGCCACCGGCCAGTTTGTTTGGTACAGTGCGGCTTTAAGTTTTGGCTGGATGCTGTTAGGTGGTATAGGTATTGGCTTACTTGTAGGATGGCTATTTATGAAAGCGCACCGGCATTTACCAACCAACGCTAATATTGATACCGTATTGAGCCTGGTAACCCCTTATGTGATGTACATCGCCGCCGAGGAGGTGCACAGTTCGGGTGTGTTAGCGGTTGTAAGTGGCGGCCTATTATTGTCCAGCAAACGCCATTGGTTTTTAAGCAGCAGCTCGAGACTTCGGGGCATTAATGTTTGGTCGAGTTTAGCCTTTGTGCTTAACGGGCTTGTATTTGTACTCATAGGCCTTGATCTGCCCGAAATAACAGCCGGTTTAAAACAGGAGGGAAGCAGTTTTATCGGAGCTATTGGGTATGGTTTGATTATTACCGCTACGCTTATTGTTGTCAGAATTTTTGCCGCCTACGGCGCTGTCTTTATCACGTTGATTGCACGCAATTTTATAAACGTGGCCGACTCCCGGCATCCGGGTTACCAAACGCCGTTGTTGTTAGGTTGGACAGGTATGCGTGGTGTGGTATCACTGGCGGCGGCCCTGTCTATACCTGTGCATTTAAACAGCGGTGCTGCATTTCCGCAGCGCAGCCTTATCTTGTTTATAACTTTTATTGTAATATTAGGTACCCTATTGTTGCAAGGCCTTACCTTACCCGCTTTGATAGCGCGTATCAAACTGCCTGATTATTCTTATGGAGACGAGTCGACAGAAGAAGCCGAAAATATAATCCATCGAGAGATGTCGGCTTACGCGCTGTCAGCGCTTAAATCGACCTATGCCGGGCGCTGGGAGCAATCTGCTTTACTACAGCAAATGGCCGCTAAGTGGGAAGGCAAAAGTAAAAACAACCCGGAAGCTATATTTACGGAGGATAGTTTAGATATTTACTTTGACTTGCTTGACAAGCAGCGCAAATGGCTACTAAAGAAAAATGAGGCGGACAAAAATTTTGATGAAGATGTGATACGGAAGCATTTAAAACTAATTGATATTGAAGAAGAAAAAATGCGTTCGCTGTAGCTTTAAATCAAACTGCTTTACCTGCTGCACCCTTAAATACAAATAAACCTGCCGATATTAACAGGTAGCCTTTATTTTTGCCACAATGATAACTGTTATAGTTTGCTCTATAAATCCGCAGCTGCTTGCAGCAGTAAAACAAAACATAGCCGAAACTATTGGGTGCCCTTTTGATGTCATTGCCGTTGATAATCGCGGCAGTACGGCCGGTATAAGCGAGGTTTATAATAGTGCCGCTGCCCAGGCTCGTTTTGACCTGTTGTGCTTTATGCACGAGGATATCATTTTACAAACTCGCAATTGGGGATACGTAGTAGCCGAATTGTTAAAAGCAGAAACGGGCATCGGACTGATTGGTGTTGCCGGCAGCTATTACAAAACGCTATCGCCTTCGGGTTGGGGCGATGTTACAGGCTACACCGATTGCATGAACATTGTACAAGGCTTTAAAAATAAGGGACCTGAAGAATACGTGCGTCAGTGCAAAAATCTTTTTGATAAAAAATATACCGAGGTGGCCGTGTTAGATGGGGTTTGGCTGTGCACCACTAAAATTATTGCTCAGCATATCCGGTTTGACCAGCAAACTTTTGCCGGTTTCCATTGCTATGATTTGGATTTTTCTCTAAGGGTGGGGCAACAGTACAAGGTGGTTGTGACGTATGATGTGTTGCTTACACACCTGTCTGAAGGTAGCTATACCCGCACATGGATGATGGAAACCATTAAACTGCATGAAAAATGGAAGAATTATTTACCGGTATTGCGCAGCAATTTGATAGATGCTAAGCGGCTGTATCTGGAAAAACAAACCTTTCGCGATTTTTTAAGGCTGCTTATTCATCTTAATCTGCCTTTATCATTAGCCAAAAACCTGCTTTGGCAAAGAGTTTATGTACAAAAAATGGGTTTACCATTATGGCTTAATATGAACTTTCATCTTTATAAAACTGGTAAAAAAGCTACTCGAAATACAAATTACCTTCCTAAAGCTTATCAAATCGGTGAGTAAATTCATCATTCAATAAAACAGTCTTTTTATCTTATTAAAAAAAGGCTCTTCTTCTAACATGCGTTCAATGACTGCTGTGTTGTCTTGCGATTTACTGTATACATACAAATAATCGTCTTGCAGAAAGCCTAAAAACAATTTAAAAGCTTGCAGTTGATTTGTTGTTAACCCTTGTTGTTTTGCCTGCAAAATTTGTTCGCGAAGTTGCTGGATGCTATCAACCTGGTAACTGCAACCTTTTTTATATAAAATACCGGCACCAATGTTTACTAAGGGCTTGCCGGCCAAAAGAGCTGAGAATTCCATTTTCGAACCACTGCAAACCACAACATCAGCCCATTTAATTAAATCGTCCGGATTACTGTTTACTATCCAGCAGTTAGCCGAAATTTTTCCGCTCTGTGGGTTGTGATTATGACTGGGATGGGGTTTAAGTATAACCCTAAAATCGGCATCTGAATTAGCAATATCTAAGGCCTGATTTTGGCACGAACTGTGAAAAGGCAGCAAGCCCTGGCGGTCAGCGCTGGTTTCGGGAAGCGAGCCGGAATCTACCATATCAATGCCAATAAGCAATACCTTAGTCTGATTGCCGTCTGTACTCAGAAGCTCTTCGGGCAGGGCTTCTGTTCTCTGCTGATACAAGCTGATGCTTTTCTGGCTTAAGTCGCTAAAAAGTTGCTCACCCGTTATACTGAATTTGTCGGGGTCAGAGTAAATGACTTCATGATTAAAAATCTGGCTATCTGCAAGGGTACCGGTTTTGTCCAGGACGTAGGTGCCGGGCAGTAGTCCCCACTCAATGGCGCCGGTTCGTATACCCAGTAGTTTCGCAGCATCTGCCATCGGACCGAAGGTGGGCGAATAAGGATTCCAGCAAATAAACAGATCTGGCTTCACAGCGCAGAAGTACTTAACCGCAGCCCTAATAATAGACTTAAGCAATTTATAGTTGGATACGCGATTATCTGAAGGTAGCAGATGATGTGCGATTCGGGTTATCCATTTATGGCGGTCAATACGTTGCAGCACCCAGTAAAAGGGAAATTTATGAAGTAGTTTATTATAAGATAACTTGCCCGGCGTATATTGTTCAAACTTTGTGTTAAGGGTATTACCATAGTATAAAACACGGTATCCTTTGTTTTCAAAATCCTTGAATAGCTGTTCAAATCCAGAAGACTGTGCTTCGTTGAGCGGTGGAGCACAAGAGATTACGACGGTTTTTTGTTTCATGTGGCCGATAGGAGCATTATAACTCTGATGTACACTTGTGCAGTCATTTCTTACTGTTGTCTTTGTAAAACGCTACGCAAGCATAACATTTTTGCAATTTATAAAAAACGCAAAATACGGGTATCAGGCTGTAGTAAACGAAGATCTGAGGCATTTTTGATAAAAGCCTCCAGACCACACAACATTATCTGTAAGTATGGGTTTAATTTGAGATAGGTTGCTGACCAAAATTTCACCATAATATTTTCTCAAACGTATCTTTCCGTGTTCGCTAAATGCTATCCCCGAACAGAATGCTTTAGCTTGTTCTTATTCCAGATTGGCAATGATTATCCGTAAAGGCTGTTTGCACTGATTAGTGCTCTAATGTAATTCGGTTTTACTGTTAATAGTGAGTATTTCAACACGTTTAAACATCGCAATATTTTTTGCGGCGTTGCTTTTTCCTTTTGTAGCTGTGAGTAAGTCTTCGGAAACTTGTGCCTGAGTAAATAAGCTGATTAAGCTTAACATTGCTGTTGTGACAGGGACACATTTCATAAAACATTTTTTATAAAAGTAAACCGTTTAGGTAACTGACGGGTGTTAAAATTTGTTAATTCATTTGACTAACTTGGGTAACGATGTGTAAATTGCCTGTTCCGGAACAAATTGTTTTTCAAAACCTTAAGAGGACGATATTACCTAAAAATAGATAAGCGAGTACTTATGAAAAATTTTGTTAAATCTTTATGTGTGGCTGCGTTGCTGTTTGGAGCAAACAATCAAGTCAGCGCCGATGATGTTAAAATTCCCTTAGTAGGTGAGTGGACCAACATGATCAAAAACGCTAACATTGAACAAATTAAATTTTTCCCTTCTGGTCTGCTTAGATTATACACTAGAGATCATGGCTGGTCGGCTCAGTATAAGGTGGTGTCAACTTCCATCCCTCGTTCAGACATTTTTGTAGCACAGGGCCAAATAAACTTTACCGGCAAACCCAGCTTTGCGGATACGAACCAACCTGAACAGCAAGGGAATAGGAAGCGCGTTGTTACGGATGATGAAAAGATTACGTTCACAGCCAAACTCACCAACCACTTAAAGATGATGACTTTGCAAATTGACAATAAAGGCATAAAAAAGGAATATACACTCAACAAAACCGGCGACATCAAAACAGGTAACATACCAGCATATTAAATTTTAAGGGCCATGTACCTCAGAGATAGAACATCCAATGCGATGCGCCTGTTATTAACTTATAGGGCAATCCTTAAATAAAATTTGATAGGTTTGCCTACCATGAAACATCCGTTGGATAACCCGGCTTGGCACGCCTTGCAAAGTGGCAATAAGAGCTTGGCGCGTGGCAATGAACTTTACGGATATTTTGACGCGGAGGTATCACCTTTTGTTGGATTACGAGAGGCAAACGAAAATAATTTACTAGCATTATATTATGCATTACCAACAGGGAGTGTCAAACTGCTGGCATTACCAATGCAAATCAGCATCTCCAAACCATGGACGTTATTAAGCGGAATGGATGGATTTCAAATGATATATCAGTCTACAGAAATTTTGCCGTTAAACGCTGATAAGGCGGAGATTTTGCCTCTAACCGATGCCCATATACCGCAAATGCTGGCGCTTACCAAACTTACCAACCCGGGGCCGTTTGGCAGTAAAACTATTGCGTTTGGCCACTACACTGGTATTTTTGAAGGCGAACAATTAGTAGCCATGGCTGGGCAACGGCTGCACGCTGTACCTTATGCCGAAATCAGTGCTGTTTGTACGCATCCCGACCATTTAGGCAAAGGTTATGCAAAGCAGCTGCTGAGTTATCAGGTTAATCGTGTTTTGGCAGCCTCTGGCATTCCGTATCTGCATGTTCGTCATGATAACTACCGGGCCATTCAGGTTTATGAAAGCTTGAGCTTTGAAAAACGTATTCCAGTTTACTTTCACGTGTTACAAAAAGCTGAGTAATTAAAATCTGGATAGTATTATTCAGCCTGAAGAAAAAATTAATTAAGCACTTGCAATGAGGTGTTAATAATATCATCAAAAAAGGCCTGGTTTTTAACGGAGCGAACAGATACACGTATACCTTTAACGGTATTCATCAGGAAACGGGCAAGGGCGCGGGCATCGGTTTTTGAGGTGATATCTCCGTTTTGCTGCCCCTGAGCCACTACTTTATAAAAGGCATCTTCCATGGTTTGCTCGTTTTTTGTGATGAGCTCGTTAACATCCGTATTGTGAGGGGCAGTTTCAATTTCTGCATTTACCATAAAGCAGCCTTTTTGCTGTTCATCGCTCAAAATCTCACTGGTAAACAGTTCAATGAGTTCAATGATGGCTTGCTTAGCAGTAGGGGCACCGTTTATAACACTTTCAATCCGTTGGATGCCAGTCTGTTGGTAGGCATCCAGCGCTTTCAAATACAAAGAATGTTTATCGCCATAAGTGTCATATAAGCTCGAACGGCTGATGCCCAAATGGTCTACCAGGTCTTGCATAGATGTGGCATTATAACCCTTATGCCAAAACAGGCGCACTGCCTTCGATAGTACATCTTTCTCGTCAAAATCTTTTGTTCGTGCCATAGTTAAATAGCTTTACCCTATTTAGGGGCAAAGCTATTTATTATTAACAGGGTTTTTATGCTATTGTTATATACGCACTTATAACTTAACGTACGCCACCGCTGGCCAGTAATTTTTCGCCGGTTAACCATTTAGAATCATCGGATGCCAGGAACACGGCAATTTGCGCTATATCATCAGGCTGACCAATACGGCCCAAAGGGGTAGCAGCAACCGTTTGGTGATGAAAATCGCTGCCGATGAAACCTGCTGTATGCGAGCCTTCAGTTTCTACCATGCCGGGATTAATGGAATTAACCCTGATGTTTTTGGGGCCTAACTCTTTAGCCAAAACTTCGGTAATTACATCAACCGAACCTTTGGTCGCGGTATAAATGGCGCTTCCCGGAGGCGTGATGCGGGTTACTACAGATCCGATGTTTACGATGCTGCCACCTTTGCCTTCAAAATGCTTAACTGCTGCCTGGCTGGTGAGCAATAAACCCAGTACATTGATGTTGAACTGGCGATGAAACTCGTCTTCTGTAACGGTTTCGATAGTACCCATCTGATAAACACCTGCGTTGTTTACAACAATGTCGGCTTTGCCAAATGCTTTTTCAGTTTCGGTAAACAGGTTTTCAATGTCAGCAGTTTTGGAAACATCGCCTTTTACTGCCAGTGCACGGCCGCCGGCATTTACAATTTCGGCTACCACGCTTTCTGCATCCTGGCTCGATGAGGCATAATTAACAACTACAGAGGCACCCTCGGCTGCTAAGCTTTTGGCAATACCTGCGCCAATGCCTTTTGATGCGCCTGTTACTATAGCTACTTTGTTTTCTAACTTTTTCATGATTTTATCTGTAATAAATTTCTATTTTGGAACGATTGTTCTGCAAATGTATATCAATATGGAATATTCGTTCCGGATAAAAAATAAGATTATTCCCATATGACATATGCCGGTGTGTTCGATAACCCCAATCACGTCAGGTGCTAAGTGCATTGACGAAGCAAGTGCAACTTCAAATAGGCCTTGTAGTATCACGTCAAGGTAACGTAAATTCCAGTCAGTTATCAAACCAACTAAGGCTATTCTCCGTTAGTGGATGTATATTTAAGTTACAAATAACTATCTTATGAATACTGAAAAAGCCATTTTGGCGGGCGGATGTTTTTGGGGAGTTGAAGAGTTGTTCAGGCATTTGCCGGGAGTAAAACATACTGTTGTAGGCTATACCGGCGGCGATGTGCCTAACGCTACTTACCGAAACCATGGCACCCATGCCGAAGGTATAGAAATTGATTTTGATCCCGAGCAGTTGTCTTATCGTAAACTGCTTGAATATTTTTTCCAGATCCACGACCCGAGTACAGTTAACCGCCAGGGAAACGATAGGGGTACTTCTTACCGGTCTGCTATCTTTTACTTAAATGATGAACAGCGCGACATTGCTAAAGCTTTGATTGCTGAAGTAGATGCATCTGGCAAATGGCCAAATAAAGTAGTTACTGAAGTAGTGCCTGCCGGAGATTTTTGGGTAGCCGAAGAAGATCATCAGGATTACCTGCAGAAATACCCATACGGCTATACATGCCACTACGAGCGACCGGAATGGACACTGAGCTAAAGCATGTTTTGAAAATAGCTTAACTAAAAAAGGTGCCTGAAATATAAACAGGCACCTTTTTATTTAATAAAATAAATAAACAAACCTACAAGGCTATTTCACCCGCGTCCAAACCTGCGACTTACCAAAGATAGATATCCCTTTATATCCTCTAACTTTGAGGGTGCCATCGTCATTCATTTTAAGGTAGCATTGGTAGGTGTTTTTACTTTTAGGATCGTAGATGGTACCGTCCCATCGGTTATCACCCGAAAATTTAAAATTCCGCAATATATTAATCCCTAAAAACCCGGTAGGGAGGTTCAGTTTGGCCTTTTGCCATATACTTACTTCAGCATTACTTAAACGACCATAGTAAACGCTGTCTTGCCGGTTAATGTTAATGCGTGCCTTATGGTCGTCGGTTTGCCAAACACCAATAATGGCATCGCCTGACTGGCTTGTCATAGTCTGTGCTTTTCCAAGCAGGGCAGTTAAGGTAAATAGTAGTATCAATACATAATTTTTCATTAGTGGCTGTTTTTTTTAAACAAGGTTTACATGCCATTATAGTTTCAATAAAAGCAACACCTGGTCGTTGTATTTTCAATGAAAACTTATTGTTGGCGTAATGATATATAATTGTAAATCAAATGAATAATTAAATTTATGTCAACAAAAAATACCCTTTGTGCAAAAGAATCGAATTGCTTTGCATAAAGGGTATTTTTGTAAATGAAACTTACCTGGCTAAGCAGGCAGGTAATTAATTACTTTACAATTTTATCAGCTAAATTTTTGAAAAAGCTTTTAGAGACACCGGTTTTATTGCTTAAATAATTTGATGATAATTCTTTGGCTTTATCTTTAAACTGATGCTTTACTGATTCCTGAGTTTCCTGACCTTGGTCAGTTAAAAACAAGTACGCTAATGCGCCGAGCGCAACAGCCGATATTGCAACAGTAAAAATGACAGCGGAATTGTCTTTTTTCTCGAATGGATTTTTCATAGTATTTAGATATTTGCATTGTAACAGGAGTGATATGTTTATGTTTGTAATTCTGTAACAGAAACAATGCATCCTCTACTTTTACTTAAACAAAAAAGTGATGAAACTTATAATTGCTTAAATTACCGTTTATGTAATTTACCGACTGAGCGTTTGAATGAATTCTATCATACCTTTGCTGGTATAATCTGCAACTCCCTCATGTCGGTACACCAGCTTGCCTTGGCGATCAAAGATAATGGTAAGCGGAATGCTACCACCCGACAATGCTTTTGGCAGGATACTATTAACCTGATATAAAGGCAATAACCACTTATGCTGCTTTAAAAATATGCTTGATTTTGTGAGTTGCCGGTCAACATCTACGGTAATAAATACAACGTTTTGGTTGTTCTGGAATTGATTATACAATTGGCTTATACCCGGCATTTCTGCTATGCACGGCGGGCACCAGGTAGCCCGAAAATTAATAAAGATCACTTTACCCCGCAGGTCCGGTAATCGGCAAGTTTTTCCTGTTGCATCTGTAAAGGTAGCATCAGGCAAACGTTCGTTAGAAAATAACTTTGCCGACACCGTGACGTCCGGCTGGAAGAATCCAATCTTCATGAGTGCCCTGATCAAGATAGCCTTGCTTGTTGGGTTAAACAGCAGCAGTAGTATAACGCCTACGTAAACAACGTTCAGGACATTTTTAAGCGTAACTATATGGCTGCGGTATTTCGGGGTCATAAAACCAAAGCAGATTTTGTTAAGACAAGAAATGACGGCTAATTAATTACTAACCGCCATCTTGATGCTTGATTTACTTTCCGCTGTTTAATATAACTGCCTGACCATTTACAGTAACGTTTTCCGTTTTAAGCGCTTTCAATTTCTCGGTGCTGGCATCTGTTACTTTAACGTCGGCATTTTTTAGGATGATGGTACCAAGCTCGGTATCAGGTGTGCCGGTAATTTGGCCCAGGGTTTTGCCTGTGCCTTTTACATTAGTAAGCGTTACATTGCGTATTACCGAGTGGGGAGGTTGCTGCCCTTTCAAATCAAAATACTGAGTCCATGGAGATACATTAAACAAAGTTGCCGTCCCTTCCATCGTAATATCAGTTAGACTGATGTTTTCATATTGCTGAGGGGTATCAGGGCGAAGTTTGAGTCTTAATACATTTACGTTACGGGCGGTACAGCGTTCAACTTTAACATTGCGTACAATGGTGGCTTCGCTGCCGCAGGTCATAATGCCGCCGCCCGATTCAAATACACAGTCGTGAATATAAATGCGCTCTACGGGTGGGCTGTCTTGGTCTTGCATGGCAAACGGCCCTTTACTGCCCTTCAGGGCGATGTCATCATCACCGGTAGAGAAGTAACAGTGCCCAATCTCTACATCCTGCGAACTATCTACATCAATACCATCCGAACTCGGCGCATGATCATCAGGTACTTTGCCGCCGGGCGCAACAAAGCGGCAGCCATTCACCTTTACCTGCTGATCGCGATACAAGTGCAGATTCCAAAAACCCGAATTTAAAAAAGTGATACCACTTATTTCTACATCTTTAGAGTTTTGAATAAAAGCCAAACGAGGGCGTTCTACATTGAGGTTAGTGGTGCTTTTGTTTGCAGTACGCCGGCTGTAAAATTCTATCCAGAATGGTTTGCCATTGCCATCAAGCGTTCCTTTACCGGTAATGCGCAGATGGTCGGCCTTGTCGGCATTAAGCAGGGCAGCCCGCCAGGGTTCAAAATGACCTTCAATACGGGTAGTGGCCTTAGGGTAATCTTCTATATTGGTCGATCCTTTAAGCACAGAGCCATCCTGCATCTCAATGTTTACTTTCGGTTTGATGTAAAGTGCGCCGCTTAAAAAGATACCCTTCGGGATGATTATTGTGCCGCCACCTTTTTTTGCGCATTCGTCAATAGTAGCTTGAATAGCTTTTGTGTTCAGCGTAGTGCCATCAGGTACAGCACCATGTTCGGCGATGTTGTACTGCTTATCTTTTGGCGCGGCCTGTAGTTGTACTGCAAGCGAAAGCAGTAAAGCTGCTGAGATATATTTTTTCATTTTAAAGTTTACAAGTAGGTTGTTGGCTAACCTACAAAACATTTATAGGAATGGTGTCCTGAAGTGTCCTGTAAATTTAAATCAGCAGTTAAAATTACAACTCGAAATAAACTTATCGTTGGTGTTTAACTACTCAAAAAAAATGATTATTAATCCGGTAGCCGTAACCATAAAAAGCAGAATGAAAAAAAACAGAATGCCGTACTGATAGGTGTCGTGATTGGTTTTAGGTAAGTTCATAAGATATGTTCTAATGTATTGCACTAATCTAAAACTTATACGCGTAAAAATCGGGATTGTTAAAAACTTGTTTTATACCATTACTATTTTTAAAGTTCACGTACGGCCTGTGTTTTTAATTTGCTCAACTTAAACCTGGATCTACAGTTATTACTACACTATGTGTGGCTAATGGTTGCACCTGCACATCACTGATTAAAATATATTAGATGTTGTAACTTATTTTAAGTATACTGTCGGCCTTGTCGATTCTTTTTTTAAATTTAATAAGCATTTATGACATTGCAAACCTCCGGTTATTCTGATAAAAACTCAAAGCACAAAGTGTACATTATTGCGTGGGTAATAAGTTTGTTGTTTTATTTTGTGGAGTATGCTGTGCGTTCGTCGCCATCAGTAATGATGCCCGAAATGGCCAGTTTTTTCGGCATAACTACGGTAGGCATGAGTGCTATGGTGGGCACCTATTATTATACCTACTCTGTTACCAGCTTAATAGCAGGTATAGCTTTAGATAAAGCTGGTGCTAAGTACGCCGTATCGGTTGGTATTTTTATTTTGGCTTTAGGATGCTTGTTATTCGCCATATCAAACTTATTTACAGGTAATGTTGCGCGCATGCTGCAGGGCGCGGGCTCTGCATTTGCCTTTCCCGGATGTGTTTATCTGGCATCCAAGGGGTTTTCGCCGCGTTCGCTGGCAACAGCAATTGGTTTTACGCAGTGCTTAGGCATGCTGGGCGGTACGGCAGGACAGTGGGCTGTGGGTCCGATGATACATGGCGGTTTAATCCTGCAGGCCTACTGGCTTGGTGCAGGGGTAATTAGCTTGCTGTTATGTGTTTGGCTTTTTTTAATTACGCCGCAAGAGCAGGTGTTGAGCGCTGATACAGCTGCGGCAAAAGGCAACTGGTTACAACCTTATAAAATTGTGTTCAGCAATATTCAATCTTATCTATGCGGCTTGGTATCAGGTTTATTATTTGCTCCAACCACAGTGTTCATCATGATTTGGGGCGTATTATTTTTTCAGCACGACCGTGGTTTCAATTTTTCTCAAGCTGCAATGATCAGTGCTATGGTGCCTATGGGGTGGGTGATAGGATGCCCTTTGTTAGGCTGGTTGTCAGACTTGTTGGGCAGCCGCAAAATGGTCATTTTAGGCGGCTGTACCTTGATGATTGTCAGCTTGCTGCAATTGCTTTATCTGCCGGCTTTATTACCGGCGCATTTAAGTATGCTGTTTATGGGTGTTGGCTCGGGCGCGGCTATGATTCCGTACAGTATCATCAAAGAAGTTAATCCTGATGAAGTTAAGGGAAGCGCTACAGGTGCTATCAACTTTATCACTTTCGGTGTTACGTCAATATTAGGGCCTGTATTTGCGTCGCGCTTTGGTAAAACGCTTACTACCTCGGCTAATCATGCAGCCCATTTTAATGCAACCGGACTGTTTTTGATAGCGCTGATAGCCGCAGCGATGGTCATCACTTTATTCTTAAAAGAAAAGCGTATACAAGTTGCTTAACAGATTGCTTAGGCAAGCGGTAGTAAAAATCATTGTTCAACATAGATTTATTTAATCAAACCATCGTGCCTGCAACGGCGCATGATCTAAAGTGTAAGGCTGGCCTAATTGCGGGATAGTCACGGGTATGTAAAGCGCCTGAGCGGCTGGTAGTAAGCGCTTAACCGACTCATTCCAGGGATGGTTGGATTCGGCAAACTTACCCCAATGTACAGGGAGTATCATCCGGGCGCTTAAATCTGCCGCTGCCTGCGCCGTCTGCTCCGGAAACATGTGGTTACGTGGCCAAAGCTTGTTGTATTGGCCGCATTCCATTATCGCCAAATCAAATGGTCCGTATTGTTGTCCAATTTGCTTATAATGCCGGCCATAAGCACTATCGCCGCTGTAAAATATTTTATAATTATCCGTTTTAATAACAAACGAGCCCCAGAGCGTTTTTTGCTTTGCAAACAAACGACCCGACTCATGCCGGCTTGGTGTTACCGTAATATTTAATCCTGATGGTAGTTGGTAGGATTGATGCCAGTTAAGCTCATGTATTTGCTCAGTTTTATATCCCCAATATCTGAAATGCGACCCGATGCCCATAGGCACTACCACGTGCTTTACCTTAGCTTGCAATTGCTTAACGGTTTTATAATCCAGATGGTCGTAGTGGTCGTGCGAAATAAGAAGTATATCTAGAGGAGGCAAGTCATCAACCTTGTATACTTCGCTGCCATCAAAGGCTTTTACAAACCATGATGTCGGACCTGCATAACCGCTAAAATCCGGGTCGACTAATATATTTGCCTCTGGGGTTTTTATAAGAAAGGTAGAATGGCCAAACCAGATAACGGTAGGTTTACTGTATACGGTATTCAAATCCGTTTTCACTACCGGCAGGGGGTGGGGAGGCTTGACATTAGCGGGCCTGTCCCTCATGGTTTTGAGTAATTTAGTCCAGCTGGCTTTCCTAAAGTCGACGCCTGAACTATCAATATTTTGAAATTTCCCTTCCGAATAATTAGCCAGTTTCTTAATCGCTTTTAAGTCAGCGCCCGACGGATTGTGGCCGGTTGTTTTGTAAACAGCGCAGCCAGGCAGCACCGGGAAAATTAAAAGCAGGAATATATACTTAGTAAGGTTATAAAGATGTTTAGATACCATAAAAGTTTATGCAAGAACCATTTAGCTTAAAAGTTACAAACGCAGATAAACTACCGTTTTCGCTGTCCTTGAATCTGCCAAGTAAGATGGTGACAATTACTGTGTAATTAAATGCTTAAAGCATAACAATGTCTTCACTTCATTGTTCAGCAGAGCATAAAGCAACAAATTATAGCAACCCTATGAATACGTTTACCCACCAGGAGATTACCCAGATGGAACGGCGGTACCGCGCCAACTTTATCAACAGCGTAACGGGCTGCAAGCAGGTGCATTTGCTGGGCACGGTAAACGAGGGTGGGCAGACTAATCTGGCAGTGGTTAACTCGGTATTTCATGTGGGGGCTAACCCGGCAATGCTGGGCGTAGTGTTTCGTCCGGCCCGAGCTGAAAACACCTCGCTGGCTAACATTCGCCGTACCGGCGAGTACACGCTCAATAACATCCTGCCTGCTTTTTACCGGCAAGCTCACCAAGCCAGTTCTGCTTATCCGCCCGAAGTGTCGGAATTTGAGGCTTGCAAGCTTACCCCATTTTACCAGGAGGGTATCAGCGCGCCTTTCGTGTCCGAATCATCTATACAGATAGGACTGAAGCTGTATGAGGAGCTGCCGCTCAAAGTGAACGGGACAACTATTATTATCGGCGAGGTGACAAGCGTCCGCCTGAACGCTGATTTAATTGCCGAAGATGGTTATGTAGATCAGCACGTTGCGGGCAGCATCTCTGTTGCTGGACTCGACAGCTATTTTAACAACGAGCCTTTGGGGCGCTTGCCGTATGCTAAAAGTTAGGCCATAAATTGCTCTTTTGTCCGAGTTGCTTATATTGCATAGGCCAAATAACATTGTGGCCACCAACCTTATGCAAAACCTCCTTCAAATCCTCAAACAACGAATCTTATACTTAGGTATTTGCCGTTACATATTAGGTATCATCATGATTCCGTACGGCCTCACCAAAATAATGCGTACTCAGTTTGTAACCGACCCTGATGTATGGAAGCGTCCGCTCGAAGAGTTATCAGGTATCAATTTAACCTGGGCATTTTTAGGCCACTCGCCTTGGTTTACGGTGCTGTTAGGCTGCTTAGAGTTTATGCCGGCTTTGTTGTTACTCTTCAGGCGCACTACCTTGTTAGGCGCCATCCTGATGCTGCCGATGACGCTTAACGTGCTGTTCATCAATTACGCTTACAACCTGTGGGACGGTACAAAGCAAATGGCCATTTTTTTGTTTGTGCTTAATTGCCTGGTGCTGTTATACGAGCGTGAGCGTATTGTCCAATTGCTTAGGGTAATTATTAACCGTACCGGAAGCATCAAACGTATACCGCTCGCGTTAGCCCTTAACGCCGTAGTAATCGGTGTGGTTTGTTACTTTGCCATAAAACCATTGATAGAATATCGCCGCGATACCAATTTATTAACAGGAAACTGGTTCAATGGTCAGCCCATTGAGTGGGTATTGCAGCGCCAGATGCTGAACGACAGTGTACTACCTAGTCATCAACAAAAAATTTATTTTGGCCCCCTAAATCAGTATACTGAGTTAGGCATGAATCATTTTTACTCTTCGCCTAACCAGTATGTACTGAATGCGAAAGAAAGTAGTCTGGTGTTAAAAGATGCCGATGGTAAAATACAATTTAAGTTCAAATACACGTTGCTGGGCGATACCGGTATGAAAATGGTAACCACTGTGGGCAGCGGCAAGCCGTCGCAGCTTACGCAGTACTACAGCCGCCGGGTGATGCATAGCCATGCAGAGGATTTGTAGTTGCTGTTCACCTTTAATTTGAAGTAATCCCTTGAACATCGTTTATACCACGCGGACTTTCAAATGGTCTCTCTGTATTTCGCTGTTATTAATCATAACTATAACTTATGGTCACTGGCTGTGGAGTAATTACTGGCTATTGTATGGGTTTGCGGAGATAGCTTTGATTTTATGCTTTACCTGCTTATTTGTCAACAATGTGTCCTTTTGGGTTTAAAGACATAAAAAGTACTCACAAGCCTATGCGCCTTTATTGGTAACGGCTGCAACAACCGCTTTTATCATCATTTTACCACTTAACTACATTCGTAACCGTATCGATTTATTTGTAAACCGAACAGCCTATAATGATGCGGTGGCATTGGCAGTAAACGGACGATTGAAGAAAATAAATAATTTGTACGAACTGCCGCATAAATATGCTAAACTTTCAGTGTCGGACGGTAAGATATATTTGCTGAACAAGCCTGGACTTAGGGCAGCGATGTTTTACACTTTTACGGGTATACCCGACGGTCAGATGGGTTTTGTTTATGTGCAACAGGGAAAACCGAACGATGCCATTAGTGAATTGTTTAGTTTGGTTGATAAGAAGGTAGATTTAGGCGACGGCTGGTTTTATGTGGCGGGGGAGTAACTTGCATTGTACATCTTAAACTTTTTAATTGTCATCAGCTTTAATGTCCGGTAAATGGTCAGTTACTGCAAATATGCTTACCAGATAAATTATTTTAATCTTATGCAATGACTACCACCTCGAACATTCGCGCCAACTTTAGCAGCATCATTTTATATGCTCGTGATGTTGAAAAGCTAAAACTGTTTTATATGTGTGCCTTCGGTTTTAGGGTGATCGAAGAGCAGGCGGACGCATGGGTATTGCTGGATGCCGGACATGCGCAACTTGGCCTGCACCGGATGGGCCAGGATTATCAGATCAGGCTTCAACCTGTAGATCAGACTCATAACAACGTTAAATTAGTGTTTGAAACAGAACAAGACATTAACGAAATGAGGGCTGTTTTAATCAGCTACGATGCAGTCATGCGTAAAATCATAACGTTTGACGGTTACGACTACTGGTTTTGCGATGGTGAAGATCCCGAGGGTAACTTGTTCCAATTAAAACAGCTGAAGTAAGCATGGATATCTGTTGGGACTGGTAGTGGCTGCTAACATTTACTTATATTAGAAGCCAGAAAAGCAACAAACCTTATCATGAAAAAGTACATACTCCTGCTTTTACTGGCCTGTTCGGGGCAGTGTTTTTCGCAAACTATGGCTGATGTTAACCAAACGGCAACCCCAATCAGGGAGAAAAATTATGGCCCGCTGCATTTCAAAACCTTAACTCAATGTATAGGTCAAAAATTTATTTGTCTGCCAAAGCCCATTATGCTGCAGCGGTTTGGCTACTCAAGTCTGCGAACCAAAAAGGGGCCGCTTAATAGCGTTAATTACCAAGACTATGTATTTAAACTGCTTACCTTAACCGGCTTTGAGGATGACTACGCTGTATTTTTAAACGATCGTAATAAAAAAATGTACATCAACTTTTTGGGCGATGTCAATTACACGATGCTTCCCGGGGTTGCACCGGTTGCCGAAATTGATAGTGCACGCAGCATGTATCTAGGTAAAACATTATGGCTTAAAACAGATTTTTTAAATCTATACAATCCTGATACCGACGAGTTTTCGAAGATACATGCAACCAAGTTAAGCCCGGTAAAGGTAGTTGAAGTATTGGCCGGTTATTTGGAGTATCAGCCTGTAATGTTTACTCTTGAAACTGAAGATCATCGCCGTGGCTTCATTGCCTGCAGCTTAAGCGGTACAAATTTAACGCAGAGTTTAGCCGAGTCATGCTCTTTTAATAGTTATTTTTTTGAAACTGACCCACGTTTGCAGCACAAATGAGCGAGGCGATATGGACAGCCATCATCAACTCTGAAGTAAAAAAAGGTATGACGACAGATCAGGTATGTATGTCTTGGGGCGAACCTGCATCACGGTCTTCAAGAAAAGTTGGATCAAGCTTCTTTATTACCTACAAGTTCATCAATCCCAAAGATCGCTACGCCATGTTTGATTCTATTTTTTGTTGGTTGACTCATGGTAACATTAAAGTGGTGACTATAATAAAGTTCGTACGTCATTTAGTTTAGGTCTAATAGTATAGGTGATATTTTTAATTACATGGCTACATACAAACTTTTGATAGACAACCAACTTTATATTTACATGAACGGGGCTCTCATCTACAAGCGTTGGGTCAATACAGGGCAATCATAGGTGTTCGATGTAATGGCCTATGATAAATACACGATTTTAAGTATTACAGACGAGGCTCTGATTGAAGATGTTAAGGATCCCGACTTTGATGAATAACTATGCATGGTTATAGGTTGTGCCGCAAATAGTAATATATTTGCTCAGCACTTACCAATTATTTCCTGCATCCGGTGTTTTATTCTCTTATAGCTTGCTGGCATTTTTATAAAATTCATAGCCTGTTTTGAGCATACGACAACTTGCTTATGTGCCGGTAAATTTGTGGATTGCTTGTCATCAAATTAACCTAATAACACCGCCTATTCTGCATCATGAAAAGTTTTGGCCACTTATTGCTTGT
Source organism: Mucilaginibacter sp. CSA2-8R (assembly GCF_038806765.1). NCBI lineage: Bacteria > Pseudomonadati > Bacteroidota > Sphingobacteriia > Sphingobacteriales > Sphingobacteriaceae > Mucilaginibacter > Mucilaginibacter sp. CSA2-8R. The sequence continues at coordinate 2,524,024 of NZ_CP152389.1, forward strand.
GTTGGGCTTGCTGCTGCTGCATACTACCACTCGTGCGCAAGGCGCTTACACCCTGTTTTTCGAGAAGACCTACCTGCACACCGACCGCTCTTTTTACCTCGCGGGCGAAAATATTTGGTTCAAGGCTTATTTAATAAACCCGCAAACCGGCCAGTTAACTTCTACCAGCAAAACACTATACGTAGAGTTACTTAAACCCAATGACAGCTTATTGACCAGGCGTATCATCCGCCTGACTAACGGTGCTGGCAACGGCGACTTCGAATTGCCTGCTACCCTTGCGGCTGGTACTTACCAACTGAGGGCCTATACCCGTTGGATGCAAAATTTTACCGACGAGTTTATATATCGTACCAACATTTACGTGGTTGATGGCAAGCCAGGGTCGCTTAAAAGCCCATTGCAAACCAAAGCTGCCGGAGCCGCCGGGTTATCCTCAAATATAGCCGCTACAGATACTAATGCTATCAAGGTTGGCTTATATCCAGAGGGTGGTTCGCTGGTAGAAGGTGTGGTGGGTATTGTAGCGGTAAAAACAGAAAGCCGACAGGGCTGGGGTTTGCCTGTCACTGGTGTTGTTACTAATGGTACCGGCGACGAGGTTGGGCGCTTTACCTGTGATAGTACCGGCATGGGTTTGTTTACGTTACTGCCCCTGGCCGGGCAAACTTATCGCGTAAAAGTTTTGGGCAGCCGGCTTAGCCCAACCACGGTTCAAATGCCGCCAGCGCTTAAAAGCGGTGCTGTCTTAAGGGTGGCCAAAAATGACTCCGTGTTGCAGGTAGAGGCAACGCTTGCCGGTTTACAGCCCGATACCAGTTCGTTCATCGTTGGCCGGTTTGCCGGTAAGGTAATGTTCAGGCAGTCGCTCAATGCCGCAGGGCCGGTATCGGCCCTGCGTATACCAACCGCACAATTGCCTGCCGGCATTAATCAGCTTACCATTTACCATCAAAAAAAGCCATACGCCGAGCGTTTGATTTATATACAGCCCGTGGGAGATAGCATTAGTATGGTAAACATCAATGGCGGAAAAAGCCGTTATGCTGCAAATGAAAATGTTACTCTGCAATTGCAAGCCGACGAGGATGCTAACGTATCAATGGCCGCCACAGATGCCAATGCTGTAGATGCCGATAATAACCTGCAGACATACCTCATGTTGCAGTCGGATATTAAGGGTAAAATTGAACGTGCTGCGCGATATTTTGACCGCAACAATAATCAGCGTTACAAGCAGCTGGATTTGTTATTACTTACCCAGGGCTGGCGCGAATATTTATGGCAACGCCTCGCCAGCGAACGTATAGCCCTCTCGTACCTGCCCGAGCAAGGCTTGCAGGTGCGGGGCAGCATTACCGATAAAGGCGGCAAAAAACCGGATGGCGGTTATACCGTGGGCTTGTATGCACCTAAGGCCTCCGCCGGTAAAAAGCTATTTGCTGCAACTGCCGATCAAAATGGCCGTTTTGTAATAGACAGTGTAATACAATATGGCAATTATAAAGTGGGCTTAACCCCTCGCAACGTTACAGGTAAAGTGGCAGGTAATATCAATATCGATTCTGCGCGTTACTTGCCTGAAATATCTGCCAACGGCACAATGTATAATAACGCGCCTACCATGAACAGCAATAACCAGAAATTTGCCGAAACGGTGGTAAAGAGAGCAAAACTCTCTGATACTATTAAACTAAATGAAGTAAAGGTAAAAGCAAATAATACGATCAGACTGAGGGATGTAACGGTTACCTCGTTTGGTTACAAAGATGAGGTACTCACGCCCACAGCGGCTGACAAAAACCAGAATTTGGTGCAGTGGCTGTTGTATCACTCTAAACAAGCTAAGGCAGCCGACGATGGCGTGGCGTTTTGGGCCGAGGGTAAGCCCTGGCGTCCGCGCATTATTGCGAACGGTTATGAGGAGCCTTTAAACGACGACACTGAAGAAGAGGTTAAAAGCGCTATCTACAGCAAATACAATTCTCTGCGCATGTCTGAGGTTAACAAGGTGGTAATTAAACGCATGCTTGCGTCGCCGTCGCTTAAACAGGTAGGCGGCGCCTCGGGTACGTTTGTAAACATGAGCGGCAACGTTGGAGGAATTACTAAAATAGGCAGTGAGCCTGTATTTATCATTTACCTTACGCTTAATGCTAGCGCTTTTCATCACGAAGGCGATGCCTACGAATTTATTTTACCGGGCTATTATCAGGCTAAAAAGTTTTATATGCCAACTACCGGCAACGTTAGTGATGAAGCAAGCCCGCGCACCGAGGCCACCTTGCAGTGGCAACCCAATATTATGCTCAAAAAAGGCGTACCTGTAAACGTCAGCTTTAAAAATGCTGGTTTTGCCGGAGCCATTAACATAAGCGTGCAGGGGGTAAGCAAAACTGGTCGTGCGGTCAGTGTGAGTAAACGTTATACAGTGCAGTAACTTAACCAGAGAACATAATGTCATTAAGATTACTATTGTGATCGTAATGACATCATGTACTTATTCCGTGTTTGTTTTTACTACTAACAGTTGTAGAGATTGTTTAACAATATCAAGTAGGAAGATGTTATGATCAAATAGCATTCAACTTACAATGGTTGTTAAATCGGTAGAGAGGGGAGTTGCCACGCTGGTTGGCATCATGCTATTTACCGGCGGCCTGGCTTATGGCATCGGTTGCTGGAATACGGAAAGGGTGCACACGCTTAGCTCCGGGCCGTGTCGTATTCAATTTAATTACCGGATAGACGTTGATAGTTTAGACGAAGGTTACGAGCTGGCTAACCGTAAACTGGCGCAATGTCTTTGCCGGGCTTACGACGCAGGTGTCAATCAAGTAGATACTGCACGCATCAGGCATCTTTATAAAAAGTTTGGTACGCCATTAAGCTATCTTAACATTAGCGCCGACACCCGGCACCTACTGGATAGTTTGGTTAAACACCACTTAGAAGTTTTTGATACTTTAGAAACGACTATTCGTTAATATTTTCTTTATTGTAACTTGGTGAACATTCCATTCGTATAAGGCGGATGTAGTTGTTGCTGGTGTAATGGCCACTTCAGCAATATTTAATTGGCACGCAGTTAAACCATCAGTATAAGCCGTACTCTAACCAATTCGGCTTCACCTTAAACCCATGACTTATGAAGATTTTACTGTTTTTATTTTGCCTTTTCGTAAATGCATCGTCTAAAGCACAGTCCCTATTTAACGTGGGCCGGCAAACGGCGCTTAACGATATTCAGCAAAAGCAGGTAAAGTTGTTACTCATTGGTGGTGTAGCGCCCGTAATACAACAAGGGCAAGAAAAGTTTGAACAGCAGTACGGGCTACAATATCATGATTATGGCTGCATACCCCCGGAAGCCGACTCGGTAAAAGCCTATAACAAAACCATTTTCCGTTACCTTGACGCTACTTACGGCAAGCAGTGGCGCAATCAGGTGCGCGAAGATGTGCTGGGTTTGAAAGGGTAATGCCAGTGTTGCTCAGCATACCAATAATCATTACATCTTCAACTTCTCCTGGCTAATCTATTGGTCATTTCCGTAATTTCATGTCATCTTTAGGTTCGTTCAACCTAACGCCATGCACACGCCAAAGAATATTGAGATTCCGGTATCCAGATTATCATACAATACCATTTACACACAGCGTGGAAGGTTTGATGGTGAAATTAAAATACTTTACTGTAATAAAAAGTGTGTTTTAGCAGCACGTAACAGCGTTCCTTGGATGTTGTTTGTTGTTGCCGACTTTAACCAGAATGATCTGATAAGTGCTATTGGCGATGACCTATACAAGATAAAGCGACTCGTAGTGCAGTCAACCTTTGAGGCAGGTACTGAAAGCGATGAGGTCGTTTTCCACATTCCGGATTGGTTGCTTGCTTTGAAACAACTGGAGAGCTTAAGGTTTGAGCAAATCATATTTGATGATCTTTGGCTTTTCAGAGCATTTCCTGTTCGCGAGCTGGCTTTCAATAAAGTTAAATGCAACAATGAAGATATCCTTGGAAATCCTATCTTGCAATTCAAAGAGCTTTCAGCAATCACCTACGATGATTCTTTGCCTCAATCGTTAATTGATAAGATAAGTTTGTCAAAGCCTGATCTAAAGTTGACTTTTGAAGCTTAACTGTTGAAGAGACTCGACTCCGGCAAATGAAAAACTTAATTTTAAGCGGAATATTAGTTGTGGCGATATACGCCATGATGAGCTGTCATCACAGAAATCATAATCATCAATCAAACAACATTACACCTGCTCAACTCTCGGTGAGCCGCGATTCTGTATATCGACCAGTGTCCATGGTATCACTGATAGCCGAACCCCAACAGTTTGATCATCGGCGAGTATATGTTGATGGTTATTTGCATATGGAGTTTGAAAGTAATGTACTGTATTTTAGCAAAGACGATTTTAACTACGGTATGGAAAAAAACGGCTTGTCGTTAACCATCAACAAGGAAGTGACAAGAAATTTGATTGGCAAAGGTTTTCAAAACCGGTATGTTACCATCAAAGGCATATTTAAAAAGAGTTATCTAGGGCATTATGATGTAAACAGCGGCGGGTTAGATAGCATAATGATGGTTGACTCTCTTATTAAAAATAACCGTCGTTAAAGTTTGAAAATGTCCGAAGACCCTTCAATTATCTTAAAAATTAGGCGCTAACTGCTTTTGCTCGTCCATACTGATATTGCTGCTAAATGAATCGTTCGCTTAGCTGTCCATAAGTGACTTTCTGTTTTTACTGCTTGTCATGGCAGTCGCAATCAGTGCCGTATTCCCCAGCAATACTTATCAATATTTTCACTGTTGTATTCAAATTGATGCCCACATTGTTAAAAGAGTCAGTAATACATTATGGATTGTTGGCTTTTAATTTTATTTATATTACAGTCAGTTTCCATGTCGTACAATTGACATTTAACTGGTATGCTTAATATATACGGTAATGGGCAATTAGTAGCGAAATAACAATGCTGGCAGGATTTTATCTTTACAGAAATCTTAGATAATTACATTACAAGTGACACCGCGCAGATACATTTATAACTTTTTGAGCCACTATAATATCTCTTCCTAAAAATTCCAATCTCATTTGGCGAAGCGCTATCAAGTTGTCTATATTCACCGACGCTAAGGGTGCAAACCATCGCTGCGTGCAAGCAATACATTTTTATGATCAACAATTTAGAACAAACATTCCGGTGGTTTGGTCCGCAAGACCCAGTCACCCTGCAATCGATTACACAAACCGGTGCAACAGGTATTGTAACTGCCCTTCACCACATCCCGGCAGGCGAGGTGTGGAGCCCCGAAGAAATAGAGAAGCGCAAAACCATGATTGAAGAAGCCGGTTTGCAATGGTCTGTAGTAGAAAGTGTTAACATTCACGAGAGCATCCGCATTGCCGGGCCAGAGCGCGACGGATACATTGCAAAATATATTGAGACGCTCAAAAACCTATCGGCAGCCGGACTAAGCGTGGTATGTTACAACTTTATGCCGGTGCTCGACTGGACCCGTACCAACCTCGATTACCGCCTGTCAAACAATGCGTCGGCCTTGCGTTATGAGGCTGCTGCACTCGCCGCATTCGACTTATATATATTACAACGCCCTGAAGCGGTTCATGAGTTTACCGCATCGCAACAGGAAGCTGCCAAAACCTACTTTGACAGCCAGAGTGATGATGAGAAAACCCAGCTCACCAACATTATCATGGCTGGGTTGCCAGGCACAGACGATGTGTTCACCATCGAAGAGTTTAAAGTTCACCTTAAAAAATACGAGCACATTGATGCTGCGGTGCTTAAGCAAAATATGGCTTATTTTCTGCAGGCTATCATCCCCGATGCCGAAAAACAGGGCATCAAAATGTGCGTTCACCCGGATGATCCACCGTTTTCTATATTAGGCCTTCCACGTATAGTATCTACCGAGCAAGATTTGGTTGATGTGGTTAATGCCTGTCCCTCGCCGGCTAATGGTTTAACTTTTTGTACTGGTTCGTTAGGTGCCAATCCTGCCAATGATTTGCCGGGTATTGTTGAGCGTTTGGGTCAGCATATTCATTTTTTGCACCTTCGTAATGTGCAGCGTGAGCCCGATGGGAGTTTTTACGAGGCCGACCATTTAAATGGCAGTACTGATATGTATGCCGTGATGAAAGCCGTAATTTTAGAACAGCAAAAACGCGCTGGAGCCGGCCGCGCCGATGTTGCCATCCCTATGCGGCCAGATCATGGTCATAAATTGCTTGACGATTTTAATTACAATACCTATCCTGGCTATTCGGTGATAGGCCGCCTTAAAGGGTTGGCCGAGCTGCGCGGACTGGAAATGGGCATTAAGCGGACACTGTTCTCTTAACTTTAAATATTTTGTATCGTTATTTTTAAAAAGTGTAAGGCAGTTTCTTAATTGAGTAGACGGGCAGGCTTTAGAATTTATTGTCTTCTCTACATTTACTTATTCTTAAGAGACTGCTTCTTACTTTAACTAAAACAGTGTTAATAGTCTCTTAAAATTTGTAGCACCTGCATTTGAGGCGCTTTTGTTCAATAGATATTTTTATGTAAATATTCATGATATTTACATCATAACAGTGTCAGTAGCCTATTTTAATGTATATAATATTTATATAGGTTATTGTTTATCTAATTATATTAAACAATAAAACTTATACACGCGGCACTTGTAGTAAAACTGATATTTTCCTGATTAAAGAACAAATTAATTTATTTCATCTGATGCTGATGCAGGTATTTTGAATAAAGAAATAACTGCCTAATATGTTGATAATGCGTTGTGTTAGAGGTTGCGTAAATAAATAATGGATGAATAAATGGAAACTAACAATTTGTCGGGACAGGTGGGCGACCGGTGGTCCGGCGAGCCATCGGGTACATGGCTCGCAGTTGATGCCTGCCGCCGCGAGGCCGGTATGTGTTTTGGGGTAATACCTAACCTTTTTAATCCTGCCTGGTCGGCTCCGGGTGCTATGGCGGCTTTATGGGCGTATGCGCGTACGGCCTACATCAACAACCCGTTACCGGCCGTTACCAAAGAACGTATTTTCGTATACCTCTCGCGCATGGCGCCAGCGTCGTACAGTTTGGCAAGGCATGTCGGTTTTTTAACAGGCCGTGGTAAACCGGCAGGTAATGCAACTGTGCAGCCGCAAAGCGTAAGCGATGTTATCGCCTTATTGCAGCTTCCGCTGCCTAATCAGCAATCAGCAGAGGAGGCGTTGCAACGTTTTCAACAGTATGCACCCTTATCCAAACTGCCCGAGCCCGGCTCTCCGCTCGAAACTGACATGCTGCTCTTGTTGGGAAATATATATCTATTACCACAACACGCCCACAGGGTAAGAGAGTCTTTAAAACAATCGCTTACTGATACAGATATACAATGGATTACGGCTTTGCTAAGCTACATCCACGCCGAACATTGCCACGCAGCAGCACAAAACGAACTGTATTTTGAACCTGATTTACAAGAGCTGTTTGAACAGGAACCTGCACTGGGCCAATTAATACCTGGAACCCAACGTCGCTCTCATCATTCAATTTCGACAGATACAATGATCCCAGTGCCGGCTGAATTGGCAAATACAGATGACGTTGCTTCGCAACCTGTAAGCAGCCCACCCGCATTGCTGCAGCATGTACTAGACATTACACCGGTAGGCATTTCAATATTAAAACCGATACGGAACGATGACGGCAGTATAGTTGATTTTAGGCTGCAGATGGTAAATAAGGAACTTGAAACCGAGGCGGGCCGAGGCGATTTAGCTGGTAAGCTTTCCATGCAAGAATATCCTGAAATAAGACATACTGGTCTTTATGACATGCTGGTACGGGTGATGCAAACCGGTGAGCCCGAAACATCCGAATACCGGTACGTAAAAGACGGCATGGAGCGGTGGTATGCAACAGCTGTTACTCGGGTAGATGATACCCTTATTGCCAGTAACCTCGATATAACACATCGAAAGCTGGCGGCCGAAGAGCGATCAAGAAGTTTAAACCTGATGGAACAATCGGAAGCATTGGCGCAAATGGGCAGTTGGGAATATGACCTGCGTACTAAAGTGATGACTTGGTCGGTGGGTATGTACCGCTTGTTTAGGGTAAAATCTGGCACACCAGTATTGCCAGATACCTTATTACAGTATGTACACCCAAAAAGCAGTGATGCTGTTGCAGCTATGATTCAGAGTGTTAGAAATGGTGAGGAATTGACGGAACAGGTAGTGGAGATGCTCGTTGCCGGCGAAAATCGAATCATGAGAGTTAAAGTGAGGAGCACACCTGATGTAGAAGGACGGATGACGAAATTAATGGGCGTTTATCGAGACATCACGCAAAGTCGCCGGTCGCGAGAGCAGATCATTAAAGACACCGCCATGATTAAAGGTTTTGCCGATGCCGCACCCGATATGTTGTATGTAATTGACCTGCTCACGCTGCAGATGGTTTACGTAAACAACCGAATTGAAGAGTTATTTGACAAGACTGCATTAGAGATCAAAGAACTTGGACAAACTTTTTTTGAAACGGTGGTTTATAACGATGACAAACAAATTTTTAGAGATAATATACAGGCATTAAAGGTTTCCGACCGTGGAGAAGTAATTGGTCTGACTTATCGCTTATATGATCATCATCAACAACTGCACTGGATAAAAACGCGCCGTACCGTTTACTTACGCGATGAGCAGGGGCAACCTACCCATATCATCGGTATATCGCAAGATATAACCGAGCAGATGGAACTACAGGAGCGTAACCGGCAGTTAAATAATGAACGCCTGGCGCTTGAAGAGTCGCAGCAGCAGGAGATTTTTAAGGTCACGCTGCAGTCGCAAGAAAAAGAACGGAAGCGCATAGCCGAGAGTTTGCATAATGGCTTAGGACAGTTGCTTTATGGTGTAAAGCTAAGCTTAAACCAAATAAGTACTAAAAACCCGATGCCGGCCAACGAGGAAGCGTTGCGCCATACCGAACAGCTCATTACCGACTGTATCCGCGAAACACGTCGGATTTCGCATGAGTTGATGCCAGCCGTGCTCGAAGATTTCGGATTGAAGGAAGCCATGCTGGATATTTGCCGGCAACTCAGCGGCGACACTAAATTTCAATGCCATTTTACCGGTCTTGAAGTTAAGCTGGACAAAGACTTGGAGGTGGCCATTTACCGCATTATACAGGAATTGATGATTAATGTGCTGAAACATGCCGGGGCCAGCATCGGCAAAGTAAATGTTGAAATTGCTCTTTACAGCATCAATATTGTTATTGAAGACAACGGCAAAGGGATGCAACCGGATATTAAATCTAATGGCATCGGCTTGTCTTCGGTTAATAGTAAAGTTAAACTATTAAAAGGCAGGATAGAGATCAACTCGTTACCGGGAGGTGGGACAAAGGTAAACATCCAGTTGCCCCATCGTTTAGGTTAATTTTAATAGTTGCGTTCAATTATTTGCATTAGTTTTCCCAATTGCCTCGCCATCTCCCCGTGTTTAACGGCGTTTATCTTAAAAACTGACTCGGGCAATGTCAGCTTCGTTACGGGTAAACACACAAATAAAAAAAGGCCCTTCCACATCAGCAAAAGAAGCCCTTGTCATTTATTTTTTCTGTTGGTTATGCTTCTAAGCCCTTCAGTATTTCTAAAAATGCATGGTAGATGCGGTGTAGTGTTGCAATGTCAGTGATGCCCTGATCAATGTTAAGTTCTAAAAACGTGCGCTCTTCGTCAGCGTCTTCGGGCGTGTGAGAATGTATTCCGAAATCAAAATCTTCCAGCTCAGTAAATACTGCCCGTAGTTCCGGATCGGCAAATAAGGCGGTTACTTTTTCGCGCGTATTGGTTTTAATCACCAGGCGATCGTCAAGTTCAGGATAACCCAACTTAACATCCTCCAAGCCAAAAAATTTACCAATGCTGTCTAAAAAGTCTTCATCATGCATGGCAAACCTAAAATTGTGGTTAACGTTAAGCAAGGCACTAAACTGTGTTAGTTCAGATCCACCTTCAAAACCTCCGCCCAAATCAATGTCAATGTATAATTCAATATTACGCCCGCCATAATTGATAATCGTATCGTACGTTAAAATATCTTCTTCTGTGGCTAATTCGGCGGAAATTTTATCCCAGACCTCCTGTTCGGTAGCACCCGTGATAATTTGTTGTTCGTCCATGATGTAAATAATAGATGAGTGTTAGACGTTAAACATTGCATCAGCATTTATGTTTACCGGCAGCTTTATATTTAGAAGTATTTCGCAAAAGCCGTTGCACAGCTTTCCGCAAATTGTATTTTAGTGCCAAACCCGTTTCATGTCTGCTATGCCTACGGTGGCTTCTAAAATAAATCAGCTTAAACCCGTTTTAGGTGGTTCAATCGGTAACTTAATTGAGTGGTACGATTGGTATGCCTATTCGGTGTTCTCATTATATTTTGCTAGTGTGTTTTTTCCAAAGCAAAGCGCAACGGCACAACTGCTTAATACTGCCGGTATATTTGCTATTGGCTTTTTAATGCGGCCCATTGGCGGTTGGCTAATGGGTAGTTATGCAGATCGCCGTGGTCGTAAAGCTGCCCTTACATTGTCGGTACTTTTAATGAGTGCCGGCTCGCTGATGATTACACTGGTGCCAGGTTATGCACAAATTGGTATTGCAGCGCCAGTCATCTTAGTGTTGGCCCGCATGCTGCAAGGTTTAAGCATAGGCGGCGAGTATGGTACGGCGGCTACTTATTTAAGCGAAATTGCGCCACCACACCGTCGTGGATTTTACTCCAGTTTTCAATACGTAAGTACGACCATGGGCCAATTAATTGCGTTGAGCTTGCTGATGATGATGGAACGCTGGCTGCTCACATCCGAGCAGCTGACTGCCTGGGGCTGGCGTATTCCGTTTGCTATAGGCGGCCTGCTGGCCCTATCGGCCATTTACCTGCGTCGCAATTTGCCGGAAACCGAATTCTATACCAAAGAATCTGTAAGCACTGATAGACGCGGGACGATGGCAGAGTTGCGGAAGTACCGCCGGGAGGTAGTAACGATTGTAGGATATACTGTAGGGCTAACTGTATCATACTACACCTTTTCGACCTACATTCAAAAATTTTTAGTGAACACTGCAGGTTTTAGCAAGCAGGATGCCACTCTGGTAACTACCATAGCCCTGTTTGCCTTTATGTTATTGCAGCCACTGGCCGGTTTGCTGGCTGATTATGCCGGGCGTAAACGCATAATTTTTATATATGGCACAATGGCATTGCTTACTACCTGGCCTATTATAAGTTTGTTGGGTAACACCCGCGAAGTTTGGCAGGCTGCCTTACTTGTTATACTGGCATTAGGCATTTTAAGTTTAAATACCTCCATTTCGGCCATTATTAAGGCCGAACTTTTTCCGGTTCATGTGCGCTCATTAGGTGTAAGTTTCCCGTATGCTTTAACTGTAGCTTTGTTTGGTGGTACGGCCGAGTACATTGCGCTGTTGTTTAAAAGTTACGGCCACGCCGAATGGTTTTACTGGTACTTAACGGCATGCGTTGCCTTATCGTTGATCGTAAGCATCCGCATGCGCGACCCTGAGCAATACTCGCAGATGGAGGATAAATAGTTTTTGGCCAAACAAAGCCACCGTTTGTTGTTTTTAATATCACAACATAACAACACTATTATGGCTACTGAAGATAATAACAACGTACCTATTAACGACGAAGAAGATCAAAAAGCGAGCAGCCGTGACCCTCAGGATACCAGCCTCGGCGACGCCGCGCTTAACGACACTGAAAAAAATGAACAAGATGGTGAGGTAGAAGCCTGGAACCGTGCTTACGATGCCTCTACGCCATCTTATGAACTTAATGTGGATGCAGGCATCGAAGGAAAAAAAGTGTCAGAAAAAGACGGTGAAGGAAATTTGGAAAAATAAGAGGTCGGTGTCAAGAGTACAGAACAGGGGTGTACGATAAGAATATTAAACTCCTCCAACAAAAAGCCGAAAGCCAGGAAATCTTCCTAACTTTCGGCTTTTTCTATTTTTACCAACCGGATTCTCGGTCTTATTGACTTGCCGACTCATCCTGGCTCTTGGCTCAATCCAATGCCTATACCTCTTTATCCAAAAATGGGTAGCGGTAGTCCTTCGGCGGATCGAAGGTTTCTTTAATGGTGCGCGGCGATACCCAGCGTAGCAAGTTAAGTGCAGAGCCAGCTTTATCGTTAGTACCCGAGCCGCGGGCGCCGCCAAATGGCTGCTGACCAACCACGGCACCAGTAGGTTTGTCGTTAATGTAAAAGTTACCAGCCGCATTGCGCAAACGCTGTGAAGCCTGGGCAACGGCATAACGGTCTTGCGAGATGATAGAACCGGTTAATGCGTAACCCGATGTTTTGTCGACGATGTTCATCACTTCCTCAAAATCAGCATCCTCATAAACGTAAATTGTTAATACAGGGCCAAACAACTCCTCGCACATCGTTACGTAGTAAGGGTCTTGCACCTGGATAACAGTAGGCTCAACAAAATAACCAACTGATTTATCATAAATGCCACCGGCAACAATTTCAACCTCTGGGTTACTTTTAGCTTCGTCGATGTATTTGGCCAGCTTATCAAATGAGGCTTCGGTAATCACGGCGTTTACAAAGTTTTCAAAATCTTCAACCGGGCCTACTTTAAGCGAGGCAATGTCTCGCTGCAGTTTTTCTTTAACGGCAGGCCACAAAGACTGCGGAATATAAGCACGCGAAGCGGCCGAACATTTTTGTCCTTGATATTCAAACGCTCCACGTATCAGCGCGGTGTTCACCACGTCGGCATCGGCGCTTGGATGGGCCAGCACAAAGTCCTTACCACCGGTTTCGCCCACAATGCGCGGGTAGCTGCGGTACAAGTTAATATTGTTACCAATAGTTTTCCATAAATGTTGGAATACATGAGTAGAACCTGTAAAGTGCAGACCTGCAAAATCAGGGTGACTAAAAATAATATCGCCCGCCACCGGACCATCCACACTTATCATGTTGATGACACCCGGAGGCACGCCAGCCTCGTTAAATACCTGCATAATCACGTTGGCAGCATACACCTGGGTAGGTGCAGGCTTCCAAACAACAACGTTACCCATCATGGCTGGTGCTGCGCACAGGTTACCGGCAATAGCAGTAAAGTTAAATGGCGTAATGGCAAACACAAAACCTTCTAACGGGCGCTGCTCCAGGCGGTTCCAAACACCTTTACCCGAAAGGGGCTGCTGGGCGTAAATCTCCGTCATGTATTGCACGTTAAAGCGCAGAAAATCAATAAACTCGCAAGCTGCATCAATTTCGGCCTGGTAGGCATTTTTAGATTGGCCCAGCATGGTTGCTGCGTTAATTTTAGCACGGTATGGGCCGGCCAGCAAATCGGCCGCTTTTAAAAAGATAGACGCGCGGTGTTCCCAGGGCATATCTTCCCAATTAGCCTTGGCCGCCAGTGCAGCATTAATAGCAGCATGTACATGGCTGGCATCGCCCTCATGGTAAGTGGCCAGTAAATGCTTATGATCGTGCGGCGGACGTACTTCCAGCGTTTTGCCGGTGCGTACTTCCTCGCCGCCAATATACATTGGGATGTCCACCTGCTGAGCGCGGGCCTGCTCTAAGGCTGCCTTTAAAGCGGCACGCTCTAAACTGCGCGGACCATAGTTTAATACCGGCTCGTTTACAGGTACCGGCACATTAAAAAATCCTTTTAACATAGGGTTGCTTTTATGGCCGCAAAGATACGGGATTTAAAGCGGATTTGGTAGGGGGGGCACATCAAGACGGAGGGCTGTAAAAAAGCTTACACAGCTATGAATTACAACCGAGATTATAGGTACGATACGGACTTAAGCAGTTTTTCGTCCAACGATACCTGGCCAAGGGGGAACCGTTAACACGGTGAACGACAAGCACAGCTTGATAGAAATACCATCATCAAAACAACAAACATTTAATATCCCTTATCGCACAATATTTTTACGTAAAAGTCATACAATAAATAAAGTCATTCTTGCTTACTAATGAAGTTTAATAGGTGTCGGTTGAGTTAGAAGCGATGCTAAGACCGGTAAGTATTGAATATAGCGAGACTTCTTACTGTAGAGAGCTTAACTCATAGAATCGCATTGTAAGCGTCAGGCAACTAATTGGAACCGATCGTTGAAGTACTCTTTTGCAACAAAACGTTACTAAAAAGATATACTTAGCACTTGTTTCGGCGCATACAACTGCAATTGCATTTGAGCACTGTTATATAAGCAGTTTTTACAATTGTTTAAGTTAAGCATGGCTATATAATGTTAGACAATGCTGTAAGGTAAGCGCAAGATTTAGTTGGTGGATGTAAACGTTACCGTAAACTCGTGGCAGCGGTTAGCGTAACGGTAAGAAAGTGTAAACCGGTAATGGTCGCATATTTCTTTACTGATGGTAAGTCCTAAACCTGTACCGTCTGATGATGCTGATTTTTTAAACCGGTCAAACAAGGTGCGTACGTCTAATGCTCCGATATCTTTTCCGCTGTTGGTAAACCGTATATGGTGTTCATTTAGTTCAATGCTAATTATGCCGCCATGCACGTTATGTTTGATGGCGTTACCCATCAAGTTACTGATTAATACTTCTATTAAAAGCAAACTCGCATCAAGTGTTTTAGGCTTCAGATCTACATTCACTCTAATGTCAAGACCAGTGATAACGTCCTCATACTGATTAAGTGTATCTCTAACTACTTTGTCCAGTTTTACTGGCTGCTTGTCGGTAATCAGCCCGTTTTCAATTTTTGCCAATAGCAACATCGACCGGTTTAGGCGAGTGAGTTTGGCTACCGAGTTATAAATATCACTCAATAGCAGGCTTTGTTCATCCGAAAAAGCTCCGGTTTGCACAAAGGTGTCAAGTTTGGAGTTAACCACAGAGATGGGAGTCATCAATTCGTGGGATGCATTTTCTGTAAAAGCTTTGAGGGCTTGGTAATCATCCCTGGCACGTGCCGCCATAACGATTACCGCTTTGTTCAATTCTTTAAATTCATCGATTGATGAGTTTACGGGTGGGATAGGGCCTCCGCTAGATAATGTAAAAGATCTTAACTGATCGAGTATAGTGTAAAAAGGTTTCCAGATATTAGAAAGAATGATCCGATTGAAGATAAACAATGCTGTGAGCAATACAATGATTAAACCCAGCGTAATTAAAAAGATAACCTTAATTAAGTCTTGCGTTTCAACCATAGATTGAACAACGGTAACCTGGTAAAGCTGCAGCCCAACCTTTACGGATGTGTAAATGGCCCGGGCAGGCTCCAGTTCATCATCTTTCAAGTCCATGTAAACGGTATCAATGAACCGGCGGGGCACCAGCGACTTTACCAATGCAAAGGAGGTGGTTTGGTGGTTTGTATAAAAAATCTGCGGCAGTTTGGCGTTGATCCGCACATAGTCTAATACCTCGCGCTCTTCAACCCTGAGCGATTTATCAATTTGCCTGGATAACACCAGCTTTATCGCAAAATAATAGACTACCGCCGCAAACAGCATAATAGTAACGGTGAGCAGTATAGTTGAGCGGTTATAACGGTGAAGCAGTTTCATCAATCAGTAAATTTATAACCCATACCATAGGCAGCCTGAATATAATCCTTTCCGCCCGCCTCAACCATCTTTTTACGCAGATTTTTGATGTGCGAATACAGGAAATCAAAATTGTCGGCCAGGTCAATACTATCTCCCCAAAGATGCTCGGCAATTGCATTTTTAGATACTACCTTGCCCTTGTTAGCCAAAAAGTAAAGTAAAAGCGAATACTCTTTCGGGGTTAGCTTAATATTTACATTTTCTACCTTTACTTCTTTACCAGCCAAGTCAATGTCAATTTCGCGATGTTTTAAGCGGCGGCTGCCGTCAAAAGATTTGCGGCGCACAATAGCAGCTACCCGAGCTTTTAGCTCTGACAGGTGAAATGGTTTGGTAAGATAGTCATCAGCACCCAGGTCAAGGCCAGTCAGGCGGTCATCTAACGAGTTTTTGGCCGATACAATTAAAATTCCTTCATTATGCTCTTGCTCTTTTAAATGCCGGAGGATGTCCAAACCACTTCCATCAGGCAGCGTGATGTCCAGAATGATGCAATCATACCTGTATAAGTTAACCTTATGCATCGCCGAATTAAAGTCGATGGCCGACTCGCAAACATTGCCGTCTTCGGCAAAATAACTCTCAATGCTTTCGCGCAAGCCGCCCTCATCCTCAATAACTAACAGTTTCACAACTTTTTTATTTAAAGGTATATTCAAATTCTGGAGGAAGTCTGAAAATATTGAATTATGCAGACGCTTGCTGGCCAACCTCCAGATTAAAGTTTACTGAAAGAAAAAATTCAGGAAATCTTCTGCCACCTAAATTAAAATTCGCCTGGCATTTTTGAGCGGTATAAACACATTTACGGCTTGTGTTTATAAGCAATATTTGACCTCCGCTAATTAAGCATACTTAGGTTTTCTGTTTTTTTTGAATTACCAATAAATTACAATTACTAAATCTAAGCACAAGATTCAACCTGCGCCAATAAACCGCCGATAAACTGACTGTACTCGTCGCGCATGGGCAGTTCCAATCAGATCATATTTCCCTGCAGTTTGCAAACGCAACATGGTAAAGTAGCTATCCCAATAATATAAGCCTCTAAACCTGCCTCCCGGAACAATATAAGCGTGTGGAACAGGCAGCAAGGAAGAATTGGGCTCCGTAGTGCGTGTTAACAGTGGCCAAAGCCGGTTGACATGCTCGACGGTAGGTAGCGACTGGTTACTGGTGTAATCAGTTTTTATAGGCTCCGGAATATGAAAATAGGTTGTTACAAACTCCGCTAGATCAAAATCCTCGTGATGCTTTTCAATTTCATATAAATTCAAGATTTCTTCGGGAGCACGTTTGGGGTAACAGTCGGCGAAAGTGATTGAATCAGAAAAAATACGCTGCATCTGCACGTCGTGGAACAAAGGGGCCTTATCTCAAATGAGTTAAATATTAAGCAGTTAATGAGTTACTTTTCTTAGATCATATTACAAAATAACATGGGTAATGTTAATTACTGATCATTTCTTTACATCCATCTCACTAAAATCAATAACAGTGAATCCCGTGTCTAGTTTAAATGACCGTTTGAAAACGCCTTTTGATCCAAATCCAAAGTCTGCTCTGAATGTATGCACCATATTGTAATGAATCGTTTTGCCTTTATATTTAGCTCCTTTACTTTGAAGTATAGAATCTGCTAACATTGCTTTTTTATTATATCGTTCCGCAATTGATTTATAATGTTCGGCTTGACGAAGTTGAAAACGGTTGGGCGCTTTATTGAGCAGCGAATCGACTTTTCTGTTAAATATACCGACAGTGTCATAAAGGCTTGTAACTACACTATCCAATTTTATGCCTTCTCTATTTTCTTGCCAGTAAAGGCCGGTAGTATCATAAGTTAGCGTATCGAAAGAAATAGGCTGATAGGAGCCACCATCATACTCTATACCCCGCATATAAAGCTTAATGGCAGACTGTGCCCTATGCTCTTTGCTTCCACTACTATTACATGCGATCGTTAAGAGTATTAGTCCTGCAATTATAATGTATTTCATAAACTATAACTAAACAAGGGACAACTTGCGTATATCAAGAAGTATTAATTCGAATTTTAAGGCAGTGGCTTGAACCATAGAAAACATTGGATGTAGCAAGAATAACACCTTAACACAGAGTGAATCCATAATTAGCGTGTTTTAGTAAAAATCATTAATTTCTATGAGAAGGAAGAAAATATTTAAAAAAGCAAAAGTGATAGCTGATGAATTTAAGCAAAAAAGGGCCTCTACGTATAGTAGAAGCCCTTTTAAACTTTTGCGGAGAGTTAGGGATTTGTAATTAACCTTAAAAACCGCTATAGTTCAATATTTTCAAGGATTTTGATTTCGAACTCACCGAATCACTCACCTTACTGTATATAACTTTTTTAGCTGCAAATGCTACACTCAAATATACCAAATTTTATTATTTGGTTAATCAATGAACTTTGTAAATGTTTACGCACCCTGTATTCCTCATAATAGATAAGCATACAAGAAAAGTGTAAATTAACTTATGATTTGAGTCCAATTGTGTGCCCAGTTACGCGTTCCACAATATGGATGTTTCTCCGACTAAGTTGTAAATGGTATAAAGACTTTGTTCAGAATTTGAGTCTATAGATTTAATCGATGATGACGAAACTTGGAAATACCCCCCCTTCAGATGTTTCAACGCTAAGTAACCCTTTACTAACAGCAAAGAGAGATTTTAGGTTTAAACAACCGGAATAGTTGCTTTATCTCATCAGTGCATGCAAGAACTTCCTGCATTAAAAGATTTTGATAATATAACAGTAATCCGATGGTTCAGAATAGCCCTTATAATTATACTCATGTGCTCTTACATAACACAACTGAACACGGGGATCCTCAATTGCAACCAAAGCCGCACCTATAGAAGATAGTTTATTATTTAACGGTGTAATTACTGTGTTATGATCTTTATATCTGGTTATTTGAGCCGAAACTTGTTCTTTCGTATCAAAGGGGTTTGTAAGAGAAAATTCAAATGTTTCGGCAAACGGATAGATTTCCAGCAGATCTATATGTCGTTGTCTATTAATTTGATAATGATTAGAATCAATGGAATCGTCGATTGGACCGATTCCAATACTTACTTTATCAAACTCAAAATTTTCGATAAGCTTAGAGGTGCGTTCAGATTCAAAACCAAAAAGAATAATTAAGTGATTTTTTTGAGATGGATTCAAAATGCCTGGATATCCCAATATTGAACGTATGGATTTTGTGCCTTTAGAAAGCCATTTCTCATTATCGTTTTTTTCATTTATCGAGTATGCTTTAGCACCTACATAGGCCATATGTACGTTATCAAATTTGTGTTTAAACAAGGTGATAAATCGGAATAAGATCAATAATCCCTCATGTGTAAATGTAGAAACATCTACGACAAGATTTCTTACATGTGCGATGGACTCAAACTTTGCTAATAGGCTTTTACCGGTAATGAGAGGATCATCAGTACTAAATTCGACAAAACTCGCTGAATGATATTGTTGAGCTGTAACGATGTTGTCATTAAAAAATTCGCTTTCATTTACATTATACGTAAACCAAATATTACTTAAACGCTGCACATCAATATTTTTCAAAAGGGAAAAACATCTCTGTTCAAACGAAATAGCACATATAAACAAATCGATATCAAATATGCTTTCGTTTATGTCTGACAATCTAATTGGTTTCATTGCTAAATTGATCAAAAAGTTCTAACTGACTATCATAAGGAGTATCAGCGCTATATTCTTTGTCTTGTATTTTCTTTAAAAAAGATTTAGGATTAACAACTGCAAGATTAAGCATTGTACTCGTTAAATATAAATATCCTGAAAAACTCATTGGATCAAGTTTGAAATACGGAGCCAACATTCTATTTAATATATATAGCTTTGAGCGTCCTAAACCACTTTTGGAAGCTAATGTGTTTGTGTGAAAATATCCATAAATCACACCTAATTTTAATATTTCTCGAAGTTCGTCACTCAATTCGTGGTCAAAGTAAAAAGCGAATTTCCTCCTTTCAGAACTGTTTGATTCTAAAATTATTCGAAAAGCTTTGCCGAGTGAATCAATCAAATTACGAAGTTTCTTATGTTTGTTTAACTTATCATTATCCATGTTTTTATCGTCTAATAGTTTTTCAAACTCATTGGATAACATTGCATAAGAATACTGAGTTATTTCTGTATTTTGAATATTGACAGGAATCAAATCAATTTTTATTTCTTCTTTCTGAGCGTTTATTGTTGCCGTGAACATTTTCGCTGCTAAGTCTAGAAAACTCCTAATTATTCCAGAAGATAAGTGAACTAATTGATCAAACCCTGCATAACTATAAGTATACTGATTATTTAAACCAATCATGTAATCCGGCCGTGCGTTTCGGTAAGCAAAGTCATAGGCCTGTTGTTCCGACTTCCCCTCAAGCATTTTCTTGTTTTTCAGCTCTACAAAGATTTTATCAATTGCAATAGCTTGTTGCTTATCAGAAGGAAAAAAATCTTCCGCAGTTACACCGATGTTCGATATAGTGCTAAGCCTTTTTTCTACAATCTCCTTAACGTTGCTATTATAACGATTCCTTTGTTCTGAAGTATATACCTGATTTAAAGTGATTTCAAAATAGTCATGCGGTGAGTCAATTTTGGAATTTTTGGTTGTGAAGAACGTTTGATATTTAAGCTGAGTAGAAATTTTGAAACACACAAACGAGGTGCTTCTAAAAGATACCCAAGAATTCAAAATCTTCGTTTGGGTTAAATTCAGCTCATCTGCATCATCTACTAAAAGGTATAGAGGCGCGTCTGGAAGAAACGAAAAATCTTTAATTCTTTTGAGAATAGGTAATAAGAAGTTTTGGTAAAGACATAGAGGCCCTAAGTAAGGAAGCTTTGTGTTCCCACAAAGCAACTTCCCCAAATAATCTACAACAAATTCAGTCTGAATTTCTGAACAAAGCAAATGAATGGCAGCAAAAACTTCAGATATGTTTTCGCAATTTTCAAAATTGAAATCGCCGGTATACCCAGTCTTTTTCAAAATAGCGGAAAAAAAGGATGCAAAATCTTCCACTATTTGGGCGTCGACTTCAAATTCAGAATAATCTTCTTTTGCAAGAGAATCAAATATTACAATCGAGAAGTATATTACTAAATAGTGTTCATTAAGGAAGTTTCCACCATGGCTTTGTTCTAGAATTTGTAACTCTGTTAAATTGAGGGATGTCTCTTTAATGGGAACATGAATAGAATAGAAATCTATATCATTCAGTCTTTTTTGAGATTTCAGCCGTTGGCAATCGGGCTTCATGATGCGGAACATCATGCTTTTTCCAGATCCTCGTGGACCATTTATAAATGTATTTCCCGGATTCAGAACTTGATAATAATCTCTAAAAACATCGACGAACAAATTTAAAGCCTCACTTGCTCCAATCTGATCAGGCGTTAAATACTGAAATGGATTTTTAGTATGTTGCTGTAACATTAGTTAAACATTGATCAATTGACATCCTACATATTTTTTCGCCTGTAAACTCACTTAACGTAGGGCATATAGAGAATATGCCCTCTGAAGCCGTTGATGGATACCCCACTTCTCCAATATCATAACTTATCTGCTTTTTAATTGGCTTATTCCTATGATCCATTTTGTCTGTTGTGATTGTTATATCTACTCGGATCTTATTAATCTGCAATTCAGGCCGAGTGAAACGCATACAGTACATACGTTCCAAGTGAGTCTTGTAAGTGCGCTCGTAAATTTCGTTTATAAGGTAAACTTCTATCACGCGTTCGCCTTCTGCATCTTTCACTTTCTTTTTAAATAATTTGCATAAATCCTTCTCTTCAACATCGAACGAAAGCTTAATCTGCCGGCCAGCAATGTCCACTACTGTCGAATGTAAGCAATGTGAATATCGATGATAGATTTCTGCAAGTTCTGGTAGAAGCCCGTTTTGAAGTTCAAATCGGCTTGCTCTTGACCTATCTTCTGCAAGTTCGTCAGCAAGTTTAAGAATTGCAGCTAATAATGGTTTTCTTACTTCAAAATCCAAGATTGTGTCAGGAGCCAAGTCGGAAATTTTATCCTTTGGATGACCACCATGTGCCTCAGCAATCTCGAATATGCATTCCCATTCAATTCGATCATGACCAGCATGAATACCGAATTTTTGAATGATTGAAAGAGAATTTATTTCATGGTCAACTCTCCCAAGTATATTTCCAACATCATGAATGTGTATCGACATCAACAATATATACGTTTCGTACTCTGATAATATAATATCAGAATTCTTAACTAGTTGGCTAGCACGCAAAATTACTTTTGAGATATGTTCAGGTCCATGGTCGTTTAAGTAACCTCCGTCTACTGTCATACCCCCTTTAACCACGTACGGATGAATCCACGTATTTAACTGATGAGACAAATAATTATAACGGGTTACGTACTTGTCATCATGCGGAAATATGAGCTTTATATTTTCGTCGATAGACTTGAAATATTCTTCAAGTGTTCTAAAGCTTCCTAAATTCATTGATATGTTGATATTTTTTCAAAAATTGCCTTTGCTAAAAATGGAGGAACGGCGTTGCCGACTTGTTGTTGCTGTTCATTCAACGTTCCTTTAAAGCAAAACCAATCAGGAAAGGATTGTAGACGTGCAGCTTCTCTTACCGACAATCCCCTGTCTTGCGTTGGATGAATGAGCATGTTCTTTCTAAAATTACCGATGACGACCGACGGTTTGTTAAAATCTAAGCGATGATAGATTCCAGTGTGACACCGTGTTACGTCTTTATAGGTTCCCATGTGTTGTTGTGGTATATTGCGCCAATTACCACCTTGTGGGATGAATTGATACCGCTCTATAACAGTTGGGGTGTTTGTACTCACACCATGGTTGCTACATGAACCTAAAGCTCCTCTGAGTGTCTTACAGTATTGACTTCTTGCTGGAGCTTTATAATCCAAGTCGTCGAGTTTATTACCATTACATAAATCAGGCAAATCTTCAAGCGCGTCTTTTACACTTAAGTGAGGTGTAGAATAAGGCTCAGGAAACTCAAATTTCACACCGTGTTTAGATCCAACAATGAATAATCTTGTTCGCTTTTGAGGCACGCCGTACTGAAATGCATTTAGAACCTTGTGAGTAATTGTGTAGCCGAGGTCAGTGAATCGCTCAACGATAGTTTTGAAGAAAAAACCATTATTTGTGCCAATTAGGCCTTCTACATTTTCAAGTACAATCCAATCAGGCGACCATAGAACAGTCACTCTCGCAAATTCTTCAAATAACCAATTTTTGTCATTATCTGCGTTTCTGGTTCGGTGGTTTGATCTTGAAAATCCTTGGCAGGGAGGCCCTCCAAAAAGAATTTTGGTCTCATCTATCTGCTTCAAAGGAATCTGGTCTAATTCACGAATATCCTTAGCGAATACCAAAGCTTCGGGATGGTTGGCTTTAAAAGTCTCGGCCGCTGATCGATCAATTTCGACAGCCATCTTAACATTCACTCCAGCCATTGTTGCACCAAGCGACATACCGCCTGCTCCTGAAAAAAGCTCTATGCCAATCATACAGCAATTGGTGCCTTTATGGATGGGTAAGGATCGTAATTTTCTAATTTAAAATCTTCAAATTTAAATTTAAAAATGTCATTAACTTCAGGATTTATAATCATTTGCGGATATGGCTTTGGTATTCTGCTCAACTGCAAATCTACTTGTTCCAAATGATTTAAATAGATATGTGTATCTCCTAAAGTATGAATGAACTCTCCTGGTTGTAAACCGCAGACTTGAGCAAACATCATTGTAAGAAGTGCATAGGATGCTATATTGAATGGTACTCCTAAAAACATATCTGCACTTCGCTGATACATTTGACAGGATAACTTCCCATCTGACACGTAAAATTGAAACATTAAGTGGCAGGGTGGAAGAGCCATTTTGTCGACATCGGCAGGATTCCATGCACTCACAATTATTCTCCTACTATCAGGTTTTTGTTTAATCATTGTAATTGCATTTTTGATTTGATCGATCTGACCACCGCCAGGTGTTGGCCAATTGCGCCATTGATAACCATACACTGGACCTAATTCGCCATCGTCATCGGCCCACTCATCCCAAATGGAGACATTATTATCCTTAAGGTATTTTATGTTGCTAGAGCCCTGTAAAAACCAAAGCAATTCATGTATAATTGACTTAAGATGGAGTTTTTTTGTAGTTACGAGGGGGAAGCCTTTCTGTAAATCAAACCGCATTTGGTAACCGAAAATGCTGATTGTTCCAGTCCCGGTACGGTCAGTTTTTTTTATTCCTGTGTCCCTGACAAAACGTAGCAAGGTTTCGTACTGATTGTTATCGCTGGAAGTTGTAGTAGGCATAATCACAATTTTGAAAATAACTGTAAATATAAGACTTTATTTGCTTTTTAAAATACTAAAAAAATTAGCATTTTAACTTAATTCGATGTATCATCACAGTATCAGCAAGCCATGTTTCGGTATACCGAAACGGCTTGCTGATACAATCGCACTTCGTTTAATTGTATCAGTATATTAATGTAAAGGCTTCGGTCGCAGTAGTAATTGCGGGTTATTACTAAAGCCTCCAAACCCCCGTTGGAGCACAAAAATTCAATTATACTGCATGGACTTACCATGAAATAATTGTTTTGTTTTTTGCTGCTCTTCCAGCGACCAACGGGAGCGGGAAGCAAGTTGGCCACGGCCTGCCGTGGAGTTTTTGTGGAACAAAAACACAAACTTGCTTCTTGCTTCTTGTGAACACAAGCTATACCAGCCAGCGACTATTGAGATAATAATGTTTCCGTTCAGGGGTTGAATAACCGAAATTTGACAGGCGGCGGCTGTCAAGGGAACGTGGAATAAATGGGCAGAGTAGGGGGCGTTGCGTTCATGCCGCGAAAGCCCTTTACAGTTGCTGACTGGCGACCTAAATTTGTGTTGCACCTGAGCAAAATGGGAAATCGAATTGCTGGCAATAGAAAAAAGCTTGGTGTTTAGCCAAGCTTTATATACTATTTAGATTTTAACATTTCGTTCTTTTCGCGCTCAGCTTGTAAAAGCCGTTCATAAAGCTTTTTATTTTCCTCAACCACTTCCATCAATTTGTCTAGTGGATTGAACGTACAATTGTTTGCATGAAAGGTGCCGTTGCTATTACTGAAACTGTTATCGTTAAATGTATTAAAGTAATTGACCATAGCTTCGTCACTGAAATTTTTGATTGCTTCGGTAGTGACACCTAAGTATTTGGCAACTTTATCTAAAACTTCGTCCTCGATTTTTTCGCTCTTTTCAAGGTTTGACACCGTTTGCTGGCTAACGCCTAATTCATAGGCAAGTGCTTCCTGTTTGATGCCCTTGATTTCTCTTATACGAGCAATCTTGCGTCCGATATTTAATGTCTCTGCCATAGGTCAAATGTATGCTAAAAATTAAAAGTAACCAAAATGCCGCTTATTGTAAAATACCACCAGCCAAATTGGCTGATGGTATAGGTGTTTATGTTAGCCTGTGAACTTCGCCCTCAATAGCGCCATATCCTTTCCAACTTTTAGGTCAAGTATTTTGGCATAGTGCTGCGTGGTCTTGATGTTAGTATGCCCTAGCATCTTGCTTACGCTTTCTATCGGGACGCCATTAGCAAGTGTTACAGTGGTCGCAAACGTGTGCCGCGCTATGTGGAAGGTTAAATGCTTTTCGATGCCGCACAGGTCACCTATTTCCTTTAAAAAGGCATTGGTCTTTTGATTGGTACTAATAGGTAGCACTCTATCTTGCGTCACACATATCGGGCTATCTTTATAACGATGTAATATACTAACAGCAGACGGCAAAAGAGGCACCCGTGTAGGCACATCGGTTTTTTGCCGTTTAGTGTACAACCATTGCTCTCCATCAGGGCCGGTTACAATTTCTGATGGTTTAAGCTTGTGAACATCTGCATAAGCGAGGCCGGTGAAACAGCTAAAAAGAAAAATATCCCTGATTTGGTTTAACCTTTCAGTATGAAAATGCTTGTCCATAATCCGCTGTATTTCTTCTTCTGTCAGGAACTCCCGGTCAACTACTTTAATTTTGGCTTTATAGTTTACGAAAGGGTCGACGGTAAGCCAGCCGCTTGCAAGGCAAATAAGGATGATTTTCTTAAAGTTCTTTAGATACTTGATAGCGGTGTTATTGGAGCATTTCCTTACAGAACGCAAATAAAAATCATAACTGGTCACAAAGTCGTGGTCAACGTCTCTGATGTCAACATCACTAACATTGTATTTCCACTTAATAAAGTCCTCCGTATGCTTAAAGGAGGTCTTGTAACGTTCCAGCGTACCCGCTGCAAAGTCAGCACCCACCAAGGCCTCCACGCGGCGGTTATGCTCGGCAAATTGTGTTAACAGTGTGCGGGTAACTTCGGCCTTGCCGGTTAGCTTGTCCCGAAGTCGGTCGGCAGTAATCGTTATTCTTTGTTCAGTGAGTTGCTGATGTGCAGCCAGTACCATGGCGCGTAACTGGTCAAGGTAATTGTTTAGCGAGCGAGATGCCTCCTTGGTTCCGCTTACACGCCCTGCTTTGGCGTTCCATTGGGTAGGCTCAACACTGCGTGCAGCCGTTAATTCTGAACGCTTACCCTCTACGGTAATGCGAAGGTAAACAGGCACAGGGCCGGTAACATAATTCTTGGGTTTCTTCAAATAGAAGAGCAAACTGAAATTAGTTCTCATGTTTTACAACATTTTAAGTGAAACAAAATTACGTTTGCAGCTAGTCAGTTACAAGGTGTTCATGTGCTGAACATGTTGTAAATCAATGAGATAAATACATTTTGGTGAGTTCTGATATCGTTTGGTATTACTCACCGAATTACTCCCGAATACTTTGGGAATAAATGAATAAACCAGTTACCTGTGTAAACAAAAAAGCCTGCAATCGTTTGATTTGCAGGCTTTTATATGTTTTTGATATTAAACTAAGCGGAGAGTTAGGGATTCGAACCCCAGGACCTGTTACAGTCAACAGTTTTCAAGACTGCCGCAATCGACCACTCTGCCAACTCTCCGGGGACAAAAGTACAAATCCGGGCTGAATTGCCAAATTCAAAATGCAATAATTTCACTTTTTTGAACGTTTATTGCGTAAGCCTCTTGTTATCAGTTCGATAATTTGCAATTTATTTATTGTAACTGCCTGTTTCGAGCCTGTTTGAAGGTGTTTGACTTTGGTTTTACGATTTTAACGCTCCGTTTAGAGAGGTCGACACTGGCATTTAATTCAAATCCGATCAAAATAATTAACGAATTTAAGTACAACCAAATCATCAACACGATTAAGGTACCTATAGAACCATAGATTTTATTGTAGGACGAGAAGTGATTGATATAGTACGAAAAACCCAGTGACGTTAAAACGGCCAGCGTAGTGGCTAATATAGAGCCGGGACTAAAAAACTTCCAGCGGCGTTTGTGGGCCGGACCGTAGCGGTATAATAACGATACCACCACAAAAAAAATGAGCACTACAATCATCCAGCGCGTTAGGGCAATTAATACCGACCACAGCCGCCAGGTTTCAAACACGTGCGCTTTTAAAAAGCTGATGAGGGCCTGACTGGCAATTAGTATAGAGATGGCCAGCAGCAGCGAAAAGCTAATGACGATAGTGAGCGTAATAGAGACCACCCTGCGCTTTACCCAGGTCCGGGTTTCGAGTTGTAACGACGACTTATTAAAAGCCTGCATTAGGTTGTATACGCCGTTTGAAGCAAAGTACAGGGCCGAGGCAAAACCGAACGATAGTAATTTACCATTCTGGTTTTTAATAATGTCGGTCATGGTGTTGTGAAAGGCCGAATAAGCATCGCGCGGCAAAATAACAGACATCAGCCTGAGCAGCGATTCCTGGAAATTATCAATCGGCACAAACGGAATGAGCGTAAACAAAAAGATGGTAGCCGGAAAAAAGGCCAGCATAAAGTTGTACGACAGCGACGATGCCCGGTTAATGAGCGAACTTTTACGCAGTTCGCCAAAAAAGAAAACGCCCACTGTATAAAGCGGTAACGGCCTGAACCCCGGTATAATAACAGACTTGGTCCACTCGATAAAAGCCCGGTAAACACTAAAACTCAACAACAATCGGTGTACCCAATTCATTAACCAAATTTACTGAAAATATGGTTTTACTGCATCTAAAAAAAGCTGGGGTGGCAGGCTGGGGCGTCTGGTAGTCATGTTTACAAAGGCCAGCAGGGTTTCGCCCACGTGTATCAGTTCCTGTTTTTCGTTAAACAGCTCGTACTTAAAATGAATTTTTATGCCGGGCATTTTTTCCATCGTCACCTTAATGCTAATCTCTTCGTCGTACAGGGCGGGCTTTAAATAGCGGCACTTCAGCTCGAGCACGGGCATCATAATGCCCACTTCTTCCATCCAGCGGTAGGTGAGGCCCAAGCTGCGCAGCATCTCTACGCGGCCCACCTCAAAAAACTCGGCGTAGTTGCCGTAGTACATATAGCCCATCTGGTCGGTTTCGCCGTAGCGTACCCTTAATTTTGTAGTGTAGGTAAACATATTATCGTTTAATGCCCCGCTGGTTTAATGCCTGCTGAAAACGCCTGGCGTTAGCCAAATGCTCGCTTACGCTGGTAGCAAAGTTATGGTAGCCCGAAAAATCCTCTTTAGCGCACATGTAAATGTAATTGTTTGGCTTGTAATTCAACACCGCTTTAACCGCCGCTACTGATGGCATCATAATTGGGCCGGGCGGTAAACCTTTAACACGGTAAGTATTATAAGGCGATGGCGTGTTAAGGTACCTGTTAAGTACCCGCTTAATCGTAAAATCGCCGGTGGCAAATATAACGGTCGGGTCGGCCTCAAGCTTAATGCCATGTTTAAGGCGGTTTAAGTACAGGCCGGCAATGGTGGGCATCTCGTCGTCGTGCAGCGCTTCGGCATCCACTATTGAGGCTAAAATTGACACCTGAATGGGAGTGAGGTTCATTCCATCGGCCCTTTGCTTACGCTCGGGTGTCCAAAATTTAAGGTACTCTTTATTCATCCGCTCAAAAAAGCTTTTGGCGGTGGTATTCCAATACAGCTGGTAGGTATTGGGTAAAAACATCGTATACACGTTTTCGGGTGTAAAGCCGTAACGGCTTACAAACTTGTCCGAGTCGAGCAGACTGATAATGGCTATCGAATCCGGCTCCAGTTGTTTGGAGATTGAGCCAGCAAAATTTGTTTTGAGGCGATAGGTTTTAAACTTAAGTGTTACGGGTTCTTGGTTGCCCGAGGCCAACATATTGATGAGGTGGCGGTTGCTCATGCCGGGCGTTAGGTGATATTTACCTGGCTTTACCCGGTCTACATAATGCATGTTGTGGGCAGCCCACAAAAAGGTAGTGGTATCTTTAACTATGCCTTCCTCGCGGATGGCTTGATAGACATCATTAAAATTTGCTTCGGTGTGGATATACAGGTATTCCTGTTTATCGGTAACGTTAGGCCCAAAGTAGTGCAGGTAATAAACCAGGCCGGTAATGCCTAGCCCCAGTATAATGATGACCACCAGCGCAATGATGGACTTTTTGAAGGTACCGCCGGATGATGATGCTTCGGTTGCCATAGCGTTAAATGGTTATTGGGTAGAGGTGATGATGTTATGATTGTAGTTTGCGCAGGGCCAGCAAGCCTCCCGTTAAATTACGGACGTTTTGATAGCCGTGCTGTCGTAAAACCGCCTGTGCCGTTTTACTGCGTATGCCAGCCTGACATAGCACAATAATCTCGTCGTCTTTATCCAGTTCCAGGTCTTTGGCTTCGTGAATTAATTTCCCAACCGGAATATTGGTGCCACCGATGTTAAACGTGTGATACTCCATAGGCTCACGCACGTCCAGCAAAACCACCGCCTCGCCGGCATCCAGCCTGGCTAAAAGTTCGGATGCCTTAATTTCAGGGTTGCTGTTGCTGTGGTGGTTGCTGCTGTGGCTGCTCATTGGTGGGTTTTCCTTGGGTAACGGTTAAGTTAATGCGGGTACCTATACTGGTTTTAGAGGTCGAGTCGGTTTTCATCGGGAACTGCGATACCACAACCAAATTAGTTGAGTCGGTAATGCTACCCTCGTAGGTGATGGTACCCATACTTAAGCCTGCACCGCGTATGGCAAAGCGGGCACCGTCCAGATCCTGGTTAACCAGGTCTGGTATGTCTACCTCGTTGGCACCAGCGCCGTCGCCCAGCACCAGGTCGAGCTTAGAACCTTTAGGTAATTTTTGGCCGGTTTTGATAACCTGCCCATTCAGGCGAACTTCTAAAATACGATCGCGCGCGATGTCAGATGCATAAGTCGTGTCGCCTACTTTTAAACCGTTGTTAGATAAAATGGCCACCGCTTCTCGGTAAGTGCTTTGCTCCAGGTCGGGCAGGCTTACGGGCGGGGCCTGGGTGGTTACCATGGTTAAATAAATGGTACGGTTTTCTTTTACGTTGGTGCCGGCATCCGGGTCTTGCTCAATCACGGTGCCGGGGGCTTTGTCTTGCACGTAAACCGAATCAATCTGGTATTTAAAGCCTTGTTCGTCCAGCAGGGCGGTAGCCCGGTCGATAGCCAGCCCTTTAAGTTGAGGCACCGGTATGCCTGAGCCGTGGCGGGTGTAGTAGCCCAAACTTAAGTAAGCAAAAAGCACCACAGCCATCACGGTGCCAATGGCACCCAAAAAGTGGTTTACAAAATGTTTAGTTTTTAAGTAAGTCCAGAATTTGCTCATGCCGGGTGTAAATAGTGCCTGTAATTTAACTGGCAAACATAATGAAAAAGAAAGAATAGTGATGGATTATTAGTGCCAAGAGCTTAGAACCAAGAGCCAAGATGCGAATGGACCTAATGAAGTAAAAGGCTACGTTTTTGATACAAGAACTTCGTTTTAGAAACGAGAGCTAAGAACCAAGTGATTGAAATGGTAATTTTAAAGATGGATGGCATGCTTGAGGTTGCTCACTTTTCAAATCTTATTTTGAGATCTCACGAACAATTTTTACCATCTTAAAACTCGACTCTTGATTCTTAGCTCTTGGCTCTATTACACCGGCTCTTTATTCTTGATTCCAAAACCCAAAACAATATCTTTGCACCCTATGACTGCTCAAGAAATACGCCAGGCATTTCTGGATTTTTTTGCCTCTAAAGGGCATACCATTGTACCCTCAGCACCGATTGTGGTAAAAAACGATCCTACGCTGATGTTCACCAACGCTGGTATGAACCAGTTTAAAGATATATTTTTAGGCGAGGCCCCGGCCAAGGCATCGCGTGTGGCCGATACGCAGCGCTGTTTGCGGGTGTCGGGCAAACACAACGATTTGGAAGAAGTAGGGGTAGATACCTACCACCATACCATGTTCGAGATGTTAGGCAACTGGAGCTTTGGCGATTACTTTAAAAAAGAAGCCATCGACTGGAGCTGGGAACTGCTTACCCAGGTTTATAAATTACCAGCCGACCGCCTGTACGTGACTTACTTTGAGGGCGACGACAAGGAAGGTTTGGCTAAAGATACCGAGGCTTACGATTTTTGGAAACAATACGTAGCCGAAGACCATATTTTACCCGGCAACAAAAAAGATAACTTTTGGGAAATGGGCGAAACCGGCCCTTGTGGACCATGTTCGGAAATTCATTTTGATGGCCGTACCGACGAGGAGCGTGCCCGCGTAAACGGCGCTACGCTGGTGAATGCCGACGACCCGAACGTGATTGAAATATGGAATAACGTATTTATGCAGTTTAACCGTTTAAAAGACGGATCGCTGCAGCCACTGCCTGCCCGCCACGTAGATACCGGGATGGGTTTTGAGCGTTTAGTGCGCGTACTGCAAGGCAAGACTTCTAATTACGATACCGACGTTTTCCAGCCGTTGATTCAGTTTTTGTCCGAAAAAAGCGGCAAGCCTTACAAGGCTGATGCTACCCCTGGCACTGAAGGCTGGAACGAGGCCGTTGCCATGCGTGTAATGGCCGACCATATCCGCGCCATCAGCTTCGCCATTGCCGACGGGCAGTTACCATCCAACAATAAAGCGGGCTACGTTATACGTCGTATTTTACGCCGTGCCGTACGGTACGCTTATCAGTACTTAGGGTTTAAAGAACCGTTTTTAAATCAGCTGGTGCCTTTGCTGGCCCAGCAGTTTGAAGGTGTTTTTGATGAGTTATATAGTCAGCGCGATTTTGTACAGAAGGTAGTGCTGGAAGAAGAGATTGCTTTTTTACGGACGCTCCAAAATGGTATCCATCAGTTCGAACAGGTGGTGGCTTCATCATCAGATAAAGTGATTGCCGGTGAGTTTGCTTTTGAGCTCTCGGATACCTTCGGTTTTCCGCTGGATTTAACTGAACTTATGGCTCGTGAACGTGGCTTTACAGTAGATGTAGACGGCTTTAACAAGTCGCTCGAACAACAAAAAACACGTTCCCGTGCAGCTACCGCCATTGACACCGGCGATTGGGTGGTTTTAAAAGAGGATGATACGGTAGACTTTACTGGCTACGACGAAACCGAAACCATCGCACATATTGTAAAATACCGCAAGGTAAAAGCCAAAGGCAAAGAGCAGTATCAACTGGTATTGGACCGTACACCTTTTTACGCCGAAAGCGGAGGCCAGGTGGGCGATACCGGCGATCTGATTTTTCCGGATGGAGAAATTGTGAAAGTGACCGACACCAAAAAAGAAAACGGACTGATTGTGCATTTCACAGATACGCTGCCTACCAACATTGATGATGCATTAACGGCTTATGTAGAGCCCGAGCGTCGCTTAGATATCGAGAGCAACCACTCGGCTACACACTTGCTGCATGCCGCCATGAAACAGGTATTGGGTAGCCACGTTAATCAAAAAGGTTCTTTAGTGAACGGCGATTACCTGCGTTTTGATTTTTCGCATTTTAGCAAAGTAACCGAGGATGAGTTGGCACAAATTGAAGCTATTGTTAACCACAAAATCCGCCAGAATATTCTATTAAAGGAAGAGCGCAACGTGCCTTATCAGGAAGCTTTAGACAGTGGCGTTACTGCCCTGTTTGGCGAAAAATACGGCGACTATGTACGGGTGATTACCTTCGATGATAAGTTTTCGAAAGAGCTTTGCGGTGGTACACACGTCAAAGCTACCGGTCAGATTGGTTTGTTTAAAATCATCGGCGAAAGTGCCGTAGCCGCAGGTGTGCGCCGTATCGAGGCCATTAGCGGTGCTGCTGTAGAACGTTACCTTACCCAGCAAACCCAACTGGTACAGCAACTGAAAGAGCTGCTCAAAAATCCGAAGGATATTGCGAAAAGCATCGAAACCCTGCTGGACGAAAACAGCCGCCTGAAAAAAGAAATAGAGAAATCGGTACTTGAAAAAGCTGCGGGCTTAAAAACCGAACTGGCCCAAAAAGCCGAGCAGGTTAACGGCATTAACTTTATTGCTCAGCGCGTGGCTCTACCCAACGCCGAAGCCATTAAAACGCTGGCCTATCAGCTTAAAGACATCGTTGCCGATTTGTTCCTGGTACTGGTAGCCGACATTGACGGCAAACCCAACATCACCGTGATGATTGCCGAAAACCTGGTGAAAGACAAAGGCCTGCATGCCGGCAACATCATCCGCGAACTGGCCAAAGAGGTCCAAGGCGGCGGCGGCGGCCAACCCTTCTTCGCCACTGCCGGTGGTAAAGATGTGAGTGGCTTGGATAGGGTGTTAGCTAAGGCTAAGAACTACATCAGTTAAGCTGAAGTAAATAATATCACACTTAAAACGTCATTGCTTGGCTTGCTTGCAATGACGTTTTTTATTTTATACTCAATTTAAAAATACTGGCGCTGAATTTGCCGAACTGATTTTATGGACGAAAGTTTTCTATTAGAGATAATTTATAAGGGCGAGCAACTTAAGTACGACGCGCAATTGCGTAGCCGTGGCTATGTACATTACTATGCAGTTGACCTCGATGGTATAACGGTGCAGTTTGAACCCGACGAAGAAGGCAGCTATCGTGCTTTGGTTACGCCAGAGCAGTTAAATGATAAAACCAACAAGATTGATGTGGGCCTTTTGCAGGCATTAGTAAAAAAATTGGAAAGTTTAGAGGGATAAGTATAAACCACTTCTAAATAACAAAGGCGTCAATTTCTAAGTTGACGCCTTTGTTATGATTAGCAATTATTACTTACTATTCAGTACATAAACACCGCC
The DNA here is from genome assembly GCF_038806765.1 of Mucilaginibacter sp. CSA2-8R. NCBI lineage: Bacteria > Pseudomonadati > Bacteroidota > Sphingobacteriia > Sphingobacteriales > Sphingobacteriaceae > Mucilaginibacter > Mucilaginibacter sp. CSA2-8R. Next base: position 2,558,026 of record NZ_CP152389.1, read on the forward strand.
GGCTTTAGTGGCAAATGTGGTTAAATAGCCGCCTTGTGCAGATTTAACCGACTTTACGCTCATGCCTTTAACCGTAACGGGTTCAGCAGTACGTACAACGCATTTGCTGCCTTTAGCTGAGGTGATGGTAGCAGATGCTAATCGGCGATCTTTCCAATCCATATTAACTGTAAATGCGCCGCGTGCTTTTAACCCAGTTATAGTGCCGGTTGCCCAAGCATCAGGAAGGGCGGGCAGCAGGTGAAGTTCGTCAAGATGGCTTTGCAGCAGCATCTCCGTCATGCCCGATGTGGCGCCAAAGTTGCCATCAATCTGGAACGGCGGGTGGGCATCAAATAGGTTTGGATATAAGCCGCCACCTTTAGAAACGCTCAGGTCACGCATTAAGTCGCGTGTCAGTTTGTAGGCATGATTGCCGTCTAACAGTCGTGCCCAAAAATTAATCTTCCAGGCCAAGCTCCATCCGGTACCAGCATCACCGCGCAGTTCAAGTGTTTTGCGGGCTGCATTGGCAAACTCGGGTGTAACCAATGGTGATATTTCGCGACCCGGATGTAAACCGAACAAATGACTCACATGGCGGTGGTGCGGATCAACATCTTCCCAGTCTTTATACCATTCTTGCAAGTTGCCTTTTTTGCCGATATGTAACGGGTACAACTTTGCCATTTTATCTTCCAACATTTTTACAAACTGCGCGTCGGTATTCAGTGCTTTCGCTGCCTCGATACAGTTGCGGAAATGATCGCGGATGATCGACATATCCATCGTGGTAGCTATACTGGTATTAGCTCTTTTGCCGTTATCGTCCAAATAATCATTTTCGGGCGAAAATGATGGTGCCGTAACCAGGTAGCCATTTTTATCAGCCACTAAAAAGTCTGACAAAAATTCGGCAGCACCTTTCATAATAGGATACGCGTTTTTTAAAAATTGCTTGTCTTGCGTAAAGCGATAGTGCTCAAACAAATGACGAGATAACCACGGTGCAGCCATGTACCAGTTGGCCCATAGTGGGTCGCCTTTTCCCATGTCGCCCACGGCATTGGATGCAGCCCAAATATCTGAATTATGGTGGGCAACCCATCCGCGCATATTGTAGTATTGTTTTGCAGTTACCTTGCCTGTTACCGATAACTCACGGATAAAATCAAACAGCGGATATTCCATCTCCTCCAGGTTACTGATGGCAGCGGGCCAGTAGTTCATTTGGGTATTGATGTTGATGGTATAGTTTGAACTCCATGGGGCACGCAATTCTTTGTTCCAGATGCCTTGCAAGTTTGCTGCCGGGCCTCCCGGTCTTGATGCGCTGATAAGCAGATAGCGCCCATACTGATAAAACAACGTTTCAAACCCCGGATCTACGCTTCCAGTGCTAAAAGCCAATAAGCGCTCGTTGGTAGGCATTTTACTGCCAGATGCATCCGAGCCGCTTAAGTTAAATTTAACCCGATTAAAGAAATGCGCATAGTCGGCTGTATGAGCTGCAAGCAGGGCAGACCAAGCACCACGACTTGCAGTTTGCATCAGCGTGTTGCACAGAGTCAGTTCTTCTTTGCCGTTACTCACAGGGCATTGGTCAAAACCGTTAAAGCTGGTGGCTGCACAAATAAACAGTGTAACTTCGTCGGCATTAGTAACACTCAGACCAGTGTCATCAGTACTTGTTTTGCCACCTTTGGTTATTGCTTTAATTTGTACTGCGGCCCGCATTCCGCGGCAACCGGTACTATCATCGTATTTAATAGGTTCTTTATTGTAACCAATATAATTGGGGTCTACTTGTGAAGGCGCCTTGGCTTTAAGCAACAACCCATCGCTACCGTTGGCGGCCACGGTATACCTTACCTGGCTGCTTAGAGCGGCTTTGAAGCTAATTTTACCTGCTTTGCTTGCCGTTAAATGTACCACGATGGCTTTCGCCGGAAAAGAGGCAATCATCTCGCGCTTATAGGTTACACCGTCAACAGTAAAACTAACAGTTGCTATACTTCTATCAATAGATAGGTCGCGGGTATAGTTTTCATAACTGGTGTTACCAAGTTCTTGCTTCAGGCGAAGATCGGCCAGTGGCATGTATGACTGTGTGTACAACCCCTGCAAGCCTTTAACCTGTTTGTTCGCTTCGGCATAATCTTCGTTAGGCAACAGTGCCCTACGGGTAGCTGCCAATGCTGCGGGTCCGTTAAGGTTGACGTTTGTTCGGGCAGGTCCGCCACTCCAAAAAGATGATTCGTTTAACTGTAATAGTTCGTCGGCCGGGTTACCGAATATCATAGATCCAATACGGCCGTTGCCAATAGGTAAGGCCTCCGTCCATTTGGCTGCCGGTTGCTTGTACCACAGCCTCATGTTATTGTTTGTTTGCGCCAACAATGGGTTACTTACCACAGTTAACACAAAACAAAGCGTCAGCAATGATTTTAATCTGTCCCTGTAACTGATAAAAAATTTGTTATACATATAGCGGTTTTGGTAAATGCTGCCTTTTATCCGTTAGTGCATAACTCTATCAACCTGTTAACAAGCCAGGGAAATAATTAACATAAAGATAAAAGGCTGAACATTTGGTTGTGGTAAAAATAAAGCTTTCGTTCAAAAAATGAAGCACCTATTCACTTTTCTTTGTAGAGGTATTTTGCAGGATGCGTTGAGTAGTAGCATTTATCAATCATGATATCAAGTAAAAGTAAAAAGCCCGGCATTGCGCCAGGCTTTAAAAATCAAAAAAAATGTATCGGCATGTACTTTAATATGACTATAAAAACAGTCCAAAGTTTAAATCCTGAATTAAACGGAACATTGATAGCTAAAATCAACGTAAAAAACTCAAAGGCTTTAACAATTATTTATCAATCCTAATTAATTGAAATCGACGCCGAAACGATTATGCGCAACAACATCAAGTTGTTAATGCAGTCTATCTACTATGCTGTATCAAAAAATTGTTTTGGACTTTAATCAATAGTTTAACGTCATCAGGGACCCAAATATAATGGCTTCATTTTATTATAACAAGTTTGTTACAAAAAAAAGTTTCCTGGCTGGTAAACGGCGTTTTGTTGGATTATGACGTAATCTATATTTACAACATTATATAAATTTAAGCCTACTTGATATGATACTTACTGAATTGCAACGGCAAGAGATTATTGGTACTATAAAATTGCGCTTTGAAAAGTATCCTTAACGACACAAAGGTTTAGCATGGGCTACTGTACTAGCACGACTAGATGCTGCACCTGAAAATACTTTGTGGTCGCTTGTTGAGATGGAGCGCACGGGAGGAGAGCCGGACGTAATAGGCATTGATGAACACAACAATGAAGTCGTGTTTTTTGATTGTTCTGCAGAAAGCCCTGCTGGCAGGAGGAGCTTATGTTATGATCAGGCGGCTTGGGAGTCGCGTAAAGAAAACCGACCTCAAGGCAGCGCGGAGCAAATGGCTGTCGAAATGGGTATTAAAATGCTGACCGAAGCGCAATACCGCCATTTACAGGTGTTGGGTTGTTTTGATACTAAAACATCAAGTTGGATACAAACGCCGGATGTTGTACGCAAATTGGGCGGATCTATATTCGGCGATCGGCGTTACAACCAAGTATTCGTTTACCACAATGGGGCAGCGTCTTATTATGCAGCCCGTGGCTTTCGTGGCTGCTTATCTGTATAAATTTGCATTCGGTTGTGGTGTTTAGTTTAATATTAAAGCCACTGATGGATAAATAGGGCGCATTTAAATTACTGCAATACTCTACTTATACGCTTAAACGGATATATGTAATGATTATTTAAAATTTAAAGCATTGAATATCATTATCTTAAAAAGTAGATTTAATAAAGTTAAACTTTCGACGCTTTTTCGGCATGACCTTGGCTACAAGTATGATATCCAAACGAAAAACATTATGAAAGCATCAACCAACACCACCGTTATTTTAAAAGCTCTGGACCTTGAATTGAAATCGCTTTTGCAAAAAGACTTGGCTCAATTTAAAGCCGAGCGCAATCAAGCAACAACACAGGCGGTTGCAACCAAACGCGCTGCCTAATCTACATATATTTTCTATCTACCCTATGAAACAGAAAGAGCTCCTGCAAACGGAGCTCTTTTTTTTGCATGCAAATATTGCTTTACTTAGTAATCTTTTAATGTAAGTATCGACATATAAAATTCTGTCGTTAACTTTATCCGCATACTATCTATTAATAATATTATATGATACCTATAAATGATCTGGTGATACCTGCTGCACGTAAAGGCGAGGTAGCCGTGTTGCAAGAATTGATCAGGCAGCAAGCCGACCTTAATATACAGGATGAAAAGGGATTTACCCCGCTTATCATAGCGTGCTATAACAACCAACCAGAAGCTGCAAAGGTACTGTTAGAAGCTGGTGCAGATGTAAACAAGGCCGACATGGGTGGCAACACTGCGCTAATGGGCGCGGCCTTTAAAGGTTACCCGGAAGTTGCCGAACTGCTTATAAGCCACGGTGCAGATTTAAACCGCCAGCATGGTAACGGCGGTACAGCTTTGATGTTTGCTGCTATGTTTGGCCGCAACAACATGGTTAAGCTGTTGCTCGATGCCGGCGCAAACAAGACAATACCCGACGCGCGTGGGTTAACAGCCTATGATTTGGCAATACAACAAAACAACCAGGAGGCTATCCAGCTTCTGCAATAGCAAACAAATTATAAAATTAAACGGCCCTGCGGTTTTGCAGGGCCGTTTAATTTTATTACCTATATTTCGAGCTTATGCCGGAATTTTTCGTGATTTTTCGCGCTGCCAGAAACGGTGTTGTTTGATGGCTTCAACAAATTGTGTGGCCAACTGCTGGGCATCACTACCTGTAATTACACCTTCATCGTTTTCTACCTTTTTACTAAAGTAAGTAGCCTCTAAAACCTGCTGCGCCTGTTCATCAGCGGCAATAGGCTTGCAATGTTTAAATGCCTCGTTTAAAAAGTGCACGGCATCGCCCTCTGCTTCTAAGGTAGCCACGCTGTTGGTACCTCCTGGTACATATACAGCATCAAACAAAACTGACGCTGCAGTTAGCAGACTTTCATCTACATGAATTTTTTCGTCATTGGCTGATGTGATATAGCCCAGTCTTGGTGCAATCACTTCGGTTACTCCGCCTGCATCTTCAATAGCTTTTTTAATAACACTCAGCGATTTTTCGTCTACACCGTCAGCAGCTATAATCGCTACTTTACGGGTTTTAATGCTGTCTTTAATTGTGTTAGCCATACTCAATGCGTCCGATTTATCAACAGAGCTTTCGCCTTTGGTTGAGGCATAGTCAGCAGGGTTTGCATCGGCAGGTATGTTTTGATTAAGCTGGTTTTCAAGTTTCTTTGGAATGTGTAGCCCCAGTGCATAAGCTACCTGGGTGGCCAGGCTTTTATCAATCTCTGATAAAAATACCAGCATACGCTCACGGATAGCAACTGTTTTAACCTTGCCTAACTCAAAACTCAATGCATCTACAATGTGATTCTTTTCCGGGTCAGATTGGCTATTGAAAAATAAAGTGGCTTGACTAAAGTGATCGAAAAAGCTTTTGCTGCGCGCCCTCACTTTACTGGCTGCAATTCTTTCCGGATAGCTGGCAAAGCCGCCTTCGGATGTTTTTGCCTGGCGTGGGTCGTTATTGCCAATAGCGTTGGGGCTGTAACTGGTTTTACCTTTGTTAATGGTTTGCCGCATAAAACCGTCGCGTTGATTGTTGTGCACGGGTACTACAGGTCTGTTAATAGGAATTTCCTGAAAGTTTGGACCGCCTAAACGGGTTAGCTGTGTATCAGTGTAAGAGAATAAGCGGCCTTGCAAAAGCGGATCATTCGAAAAATCTATACCTGGTACAATATGACCTAAGTGAAAAGCCACCTGCTCTGTTTCGGCGAAAAAGTTGTCTGGATTACGGTTCAGCGTCATCTTACCGATACGTTGTACAGGCACTAATTCTTCGGGAATGATTTTAGTTGAATCGAGTAAATCAAACTCGTACTTAAATTCATCTTCCTCCGGCACAATTTGCACTCCTAATTCCCACTCCGGAAAAGCGCCGCTGTCAATCGCGTCCCACAAGTCACGACGGTGAAAGTCGGGGTCTTTGCCCGATATATTTTGAGCTTCGTCCCAGGCAACAGAATGCACGCCTAATAGAGGTTTCCAATGAAATTTTACAAAGCAGGCCTTACCTTCGTCGTTTACAAAACGGAAAGTGTGCACGCCAAACCCTTCCATCATACGTAAGCTGCGCGGCAGGGCACGGTCACTCATGGCCCACATAATCATGTGTGCCGACTCAGGCGTCAATGAAATAAAATCCCAAAAAGTATCATGAGCTGAAGCAGCCTGAGGTATTTCGTTATCCGGCTCCGGTTTCACAGCGTGAATTAAATCCGGAAACTTGATGGCATCCTGAATAAAAAATACCGGTATGTTATTGCCCACCAAGTCAAAGTTGCCCTCTTGGGTATAAAAGCGTACCGCAAAACCCCGCACATCGCGCGCCATATCGGTCGACCCTTTTGAACCTGCTACAGTAGAGAAACGAACGAATACAGGTGTTTCAACCTCGGTATCGTTTAGAAAATTAGCCTTAGTAAGCGACGATTGAGATTCGTACAATTTAAAAACACCATGTGCGCCCGAACCACGTGCATGTACTACACGTTCAGGTATACGTTCGTGATCAAAGTGAGTGATTTTTTCGCGCAGAATAAAATCCTCCAACAAGGTTGGACCACGGTCTCCGGCTTTTAATGAATTATTATCGTCATTGATTTTTAGGCCGGTATTAGTGGTCATAAACTCGCCGGTGGCATCAGCAGTATGTGGCGCCAGATTTTCGGTTTTTAGATTTGCCGGCTGTGCACCTTTATCTAAATTTTTAGTATCAGCTGTAGGATCGTTTTTCATTAATAAATTTTTGTTTGAGTTGAGAGGACTTACTAATAGTTAACCTTAATGGGGGGCCTATGTTTCGATTGTTAAAACTATTTGTGCCAGGCGTACAAGGTTGGCCTTTAAAATAAATGGATGCAATTACAGAAGGTTTGGTTTGATTTAAGCCAGCCAATGCTCTGTCTTTAATCTATATTTACGGCGTACTGATTAAATTATGATGAAGATCGCATTACTAATTTTTGCTGTTTTTTTAGGTTTCAACGCTTGGGCACAGGAAGGGCCGCCACCTAAAGTTTTTAATACGGCTTTTAAAAAGGGGACATATTACATCATTAAAAAGCCAATAACACCACATGCAAGGGGAGTTATGGTTATGTTGCCTGGCTTAACGGATGCAGTGTACTCGCCGCTTTTTCAGTCACCTTTGGCCGATTCGATGTACAGAAACGGCTATACAATAATGATTCCGGTATTGTCTGATGATAATATGCATTTAGCCATAAAAGACGACGACATGCAAAATTTAAGACTAATGTTATCTAATTTGCTGCTAACTCAATTTCCGCATGATCATGCGATGCCTATAATTTTAGGAGGCATGTCGGTAGGAGGTACCATCGCTATCCGGTTTCACCAGCAGTATAAAGCAAAATTGCTGAAAGGAAATTTTAATATTACCCGGGTCTATGCCGTTGATCCGCCGTTAGAATTGGCGCGCCTGCATCATTCGCTTAAGCAGATGGGAGATAAAGTTATTGCAGATTTATTGGAAGACCCTTTTGCCAGCTCTGGTAGTCTAACTGAGCAACTAAATTCCTTTTCGCCAATAAACGACACATCTGTAGCCGGTCGGGCCTTTAACGTTACCAAGCTCAGAATTTATTGTGAGCCGGATATAAACTGGTACTTAGCTCACGATATGCAGGTAAGTGACATGAATGTGGTGGATTGCTCAGCCTTTTACCGGCAACTGAAACATATACCCGATAACCAGGCAGAGTTGATACTGACAAACAATAGGGGATACCGCCAGCCGGGTCACGTTCGTCATCCTCATGCCTGGAGTATTATAGATGTGCAGGATTTTATGGAATGGGTGCTTTGAAAGTTTAAAATAAGCGCGACTTGCAATTAAAATGGTAGACAAACCGCGCTTTTGAAAATCAAACAAAACGGTTCGGCTGCGATTCCATACAGTTTATTATATCCTTCGAGATTTTGAATATAGGCGTTAAGTGGCTCGTTTGTCAGCGTAGACTGTTCAGATAAATCTGACACTTTAAAGGGAAATGGATCGCAATTATAGATGGCTCGATTGAAAAATAGGGCATCGCTGCGGCTATTGGTATTTAGTAAAACAGCATAGAGTTGAGCATCAGCGCTTGCCAATGCAGTCTCCTGTACAGCATATTCAAAATGCCTTATCAGTTTATCAAGATGCGGTTTCCTTTTTTTAAAACTGTTATTGCCATAACCATAATTATCAAAATGAATATGAAAGTTGAGTTGCCTGTAGGTGGGATTGCTTATATCGGCCAATTCTTTCTTAGTAAACTCATTTTGTACTGTCAAATTCTTAAAATATCTTTTTAAACCCCGCGGCTTTTTCATGGATGCTTCAAATTACGCAGCCGCCGTGCGGTTATATTTCATTTTATAATCTACCGGCGACAAGCCAGTAAGCTTTTTAAAAATATTTCGAAATGCCTTCTGGTCAGTATAGCCCACTTCGTACATCACCTCGTTCACATTTTTTGACGAATTTTCTAACTGCTTTTTTGCTGCCTCTACCTTTACCCTTTGTATATAAGCAGCAGGGGTATTACTGGTTGCTTTTTTAAAGCGCCGCTCGAAATGGCGACGGCCGATGGCAAAACGATCGGCCAGGTCATCAATATTTAGTTTGTCGCGGTAATGTTGCTCAATATATTCTTGTGCAAGTTTGATAGGATGATCTTCGTGCCGTTTTTGACCATTAAACATTACAAAGGCTGACTGGCTTTGGCGATCAATTTCAATGGCAAAAAATTTAGCTGCCATGATAGAAAGCTCGCGACCGGCATATTTTTCGATTAAGTGCAACAGTAAGTTCCAATACGAACTGGCGCCGCCGCTGGAATATAGCCCGTCAATTTCGGTGATAATGCTTCCCTCGGTCATGCTTACGGCCTGGAACATGGACCTAAACTCATTGGCCGATAACCAATGTGTAGAACATGCTTTACCATCCAGTAATCCGGTAGAAGCCAGCAAAAAAGCGCCTAAACAAAGGGATGCCACCTCGGCACCTTGATGATATTGTTTAATTATCCAAGGCTTAAACGCTTCGTTCAGCGCAATCATGCTTTGCATATCGCCAGATAAGGCAGGAATGATTACCAAATCAGTTTCCGGCAGGTCGTCAATCAGGATGTCGGTGTTTACTATAAAACTGCCGCCATTTAATGGTACTTGTGCCGATAAGCCAGCTAACTGTACCTCAAAAGCAGGCGGCTGCCCTGTTTTACTTAAAAACATGTTAACGGCAGTAAACATGTAGCGTGGGTCGACGATGGCCGACGGAACCGCTTCGTAAGGTACTAAAATGGTGACGCGTTTCATGGTTTACAACTGGTAATGGTGAGGTGTTATAATTTTGATTATCTTCAAATCTAATAAATGTGTATTAATCAGCGCGATGTCTGATCTCAAAAATCATGGGTAAATGTCGCATTTGCCCCCTGCCTTAGTCCGTATCAGGTAGTACAGCAGGGTGGAGGTAGTCGTAACTTTGATATGCAAAAACTAAACACCAATTACTGCATAAAATTATGGAAGCAGCATTATCAGCAATTAACAAACCCGCCACCTCTAAAACAGCACTTTGGGCGGGCCGTATCATTAGCGGTTTGTGTGTACTGTTCTTATTGTTTGATGCTGTGTGCAAAATCATCAAAGAGCAGCATGCTATCAGCGGGTCTGCGGCATTAGGGATACCGGTAAATGCCATTCCGGGCATTGGCTTCACCTTATTAATTTGCACGCTGCTTTACGCTCTACCACGCACCGCTGTTTGGGGCGCCATATTGCTCACTGGTTATTTAGGCGGCGCTATGGCTATCATGATGCGTGCCGGGCAGCCGGTTTATTTTGCTTTAGTTTTTGGGTTGCTGGTTTGGTTGGGTCTTTATCTGGTCAACAACCAAGTGCGTGGTTTTTTAAAATAGTTTATAACCAAGAGCGTTTGCTTAAAAGGCCTGCAACAAACCGGTAGCTATTGCATTTTGGGTAGGCAATTTTTGATTTTAATGAAGCGCAGTAATGCTCACTTATGATTACTTTTATAGCTACCCATCCAAAAGATACAAAGCCAGTCATGAAACATCAAACACAATCAATACGGCCATTCATCGGTTCAAGAAACTTTGAGCAGTCCAGATATTTTTACCGCGATTTAGGTTGCGAGGAAGTGGTGTTGTCGCCTAACATGTCTTTATTAAGAATGGACAGCGTGGCCTTTTACCTACAGGATGCTTATATGAAAGACTGGATAGACAACACAATGGTATTTATAGAAGTGGACGATGTAAGCCGCTATTTCAACGAGTTATCAGCACTGGATTTACCCGGCAAATATCCTGGTACCAAGCTAATGCCTATCCGCACCGAACCTTGGGGACGCGAATGTTTCCTGATCGACCCATCCGGTATCTTATGGCACTTCGGCGAGTTTTTCAATCATTAACATTAATACTTACACTTTCAGTTATTGAAGTTTTTAATCAGTTACAATCATAACAGCATCAGTGCTATTAATAAACAAGTTAAATCGGTATAAACCTTAACAAATAATAATATGGCCAAAATAGTAGCTTACTTGCATTTTAAAGACAACTGCCGTGAGGCAATGACTTTTTATCAGCACTGCCTGGGCGGCGAGGTAGAAATCATGATTGTTAAAGAATCGCCCATGGCCGGACAAATGCCGCCTCATATGCAAGACCTGGTGCTGCACTCCAGCCTCAATAACGGCGAATTAAGTTTATTGGGATCGGAAATGCCGGACTCATCAGCTACTACAGTCGCTCAACCAGTTGCGCTAATGTTAGTATGTAATACTCGCCAAGAGGCAGTTGAAAAGTTTGAAAAGCTGGCCGAAGGCGGAAATGTCACGCATCCGATACACGACTTTTTTGCAGGTACTATGGGTAATCTGGTGGACAAATTCGGCTTTTGCTGGGGCGTGTATAGCGAGGAAACTTCTGCTGCAGTGGACGCTAAATAAAATTGCCGGATAGTAGGCTATCCGGCAATTTTATAACCAAGCTATCCTGTAAATTTACAGGATAGCTTGGTTATAATTAATGACTGAAAATAAAATTTCGATTTATGCGCTCCTTTAATCTTTCTATTAAACCTTCCGATTTTTCAGGGTGTAATTTTCTGCAAAATACAGCTCCGCTTTTTGTTATATCATCATATTCCCGTTCATCTAATACTAACGGAAATGTTGGGCTTTCCCTCTTGGGATGCCATTCAATATATCTTAATGAATTGTATTTTTCGATACCTAATTCCTCAGCAACATCGTTTAATAAGGTATGGAATATGATTTCATCCCCACAACAGGTCAGCTTAAACCTTTTCAGGTAGCTTGGATTATCCGACAGATAATTTAATACGTATTCTGTTACTTTTCTGTGCCAACTAAACCAACTCCACCCACCTATCAAATTCGGTATTTCACTTCTTTTTAACTTTAATTTGTCGTTTACTTTCAAAGCCAATCGCGTTAAAATTGAGGGATAGCTAACATTTAAATAGGGTATATATAATTCGTCTATCAGATGGTAATTGTTAATTCGCCATGGATACTTGTCTTTCTGCCATTCAGTTATTTCTCCAGGCGAATCAAAGTGCATATAGCTGTTATTGTTATTCTCAAATAGACCATCAAAATTACTGTTGTTCATGCAAGGGTAGTCTTGGCCAGATAATGAGTGAAAATAATCAATATTGACAGGATGATTAAATGCCTGCTTTAATAATGAAATTGTACATTCTATCTGACTGAAGCCTCCGTGATTGACGATAATATTTTTGTCTGACAGGTGCACATTCTTGATGCGTTTTAGTTGCTGCAAATCTTGTTTGGTAAAAGCCCGGCTGTTTTTAGCGTCGATGTTGATGAAGAAGAAATGATTATCAGCCTTTAATAAATTAACAATATCAAAAAGCTGATTAGGATATGCATGAGCCTGGATCAAAAATGCATGGTTTTTCATAAGTAGTAAACAAGTATGACTGCCGAACGATATAAAATCTACTAAGCGCCACCTTTACAAAAGTAAATTATTTATTAAATACTAAAAAAAATCGAATTTATTGTGCAATTTTCACAATAAAAAAACATCGCCATTAACAAGTTTTGTGCTACAGCTTTTCAGTCGCATTTCTGTATGCCATACTTGATTTTGTGTTACCTTTTGAAGATGGAGCTTGCTGTTTTTAACAAATTTTATGTTTACAACGACGGGTTGGCAGTATTTGTTTGAGCTATACCATTCTTCGATTTGTACATCCCATCTTACTGTATGAAGCGGCTACTTATCATTATTTAAGAAACGAAATGTTTATCAGATAATTATTGGGCGCGTAAGCCCTGGTCGTTACAACGGTATATGCTAAGGTTACAGAAAAGAAAAACCCGAAATTTCAACAAAGTTATACGGTTTTCGTTTCCCTATCCAAAGCTTTCAACAATGTTGGAATGCGGTAAAGGCCAGTCATCGCCGCAATATATTGTCCTGCAGTTTGCAGATCGATGCCCACAGAAGTGATGTACAGCGGGTTTATGCTGCTACCTCTTAGTAGCAGGAGTTTAGATTTGTTTAAGGTAGCAAAGTTAGATTTTGCTACACCAATTATTGGTATTTTACGCTGCACTGCATCATACAGATGGCGGCCCAAACCAGGTGCATGTTCGTCGTTCAAGTATACATATCCGTCAACCACAATGGCCTTAACATTGGTAATATCAATTTGTTGAAGCAAGCTTAGAATGCAGGGAAGCTCACGTTTATAAAACTGACCGGGCACATAGTTGGCTATACCAACCAGTGTTTCGCTATAAACCATTGCAGCTTCGGTGGCAGCCCATGTTTCGAATGCGAGGCATACAGTTTTTGCCTGGTCACCAAAATAGTAAGTGTCAAAAGCGAGTATCAAAATCTAACTTTACTACTATATGGTTAGGAACAGGCGGAAGCAGATGATCTGCTTTGGCGTTTAAGTTTTCCTTGTTTATTGCATTCGTCTTTAACTCAACAGCTAATTCGCGCGTTTGCCGTGTTGAATGATTGATTAAACTATCCATTAATTTATAACCCAGATTGCTGTTTTCTTGATAAACGGCATTCAGCCAGCCGGGCAATAGTTGGCAGCGCGAGAAATGTGTGTCCAATTCCGGATAATAGTTGGTGAATAGCGCCTCAAAGCACTGTCTTAATACATGGTCATAATAATAAGATACATTACAATACCTGCCGTTGCCCAATTCGGTATAAACCTGCTTTACTGCGAGGTCTCCCGACGGTGAGAAATATGAAGTGTGGTGATGGCTTTGCTCCTCAATTGGCTGGCCATTTTTATATAGCCATTGCGCATTATCTTTTGCTAACATGCCATCGCAATCCCACAAATGCTCTGTGTTGACGTCCCATTCTTTTCTGGGTTTTCCGTCATCATACCACTCTTTTTGCGAAACACAACGGCCTTGATGATAAACGTTATCTGCCAATGAGTTGCCATTTGGGTAAAAAACCAAATCATGCCCATGTATCATACCATCGGCATAATCAACCACCTCATTGCCAATGTCACTGCCACCGTTTATAAAAAGCTTGCCGGTAAAGGGTTTGCCTTTGTAACTTAAAGCGTTGCTGTTATCGGCATCACTAAAACAAAAATCAGCGCTGTTAAAAATAATTGGCTCGCTCATAACGCCTCCTGCTTAATTGGTTAGCTATACAGGTAATGCGGTTCGGGAAAACTGCACTTAGCGTAAAGTTAAATAAAAAAGTTTCTGAAAGCCAAATTCATTTAACGTTATGATTACAAAGTTTAATTAACAGATAACCTATAGAGAGATACCATTAACATCAGTGATTTTATTTTTGTCGGCATCCAATTTAAAATAGCAGGTGTCAGTTTGGGGCTGCTTATTCTTGTCGAGGCCGCCAAACACTACTTCAACTTCCCATCCCAAAGTTTTATCACTTTTGAAAGCCTTGGCTTTAGTTTTTATGGCGTTAAACGTTTGTGTTAATTCGTTACTCGTTTTTTGATCCAGCTGGTTGTAATGGTTGCGTTCTTCTAAAGTGGTGCTTGCATCCATCTCGGCACCGTAAAAATTTCTCTGCTTCTTTAGGCTGTCGGCTTTAGTCTCCATGGCTTTGCTCTCGGGCGTATTATAAAAAGTTTCCTTTACCGGTCGAGGATCGCCTATTACTACATTATTTAAATCGTCGGGGTTAGCTACTCGCTTATGTAACTCAGCTTCGATGTTTTTACGGTAGTCGTTGCCGATAAGGCCCTGGCAGGCGCTTAAGCCTAAAACAGCAATCAATAGCGATTTTTTCATGGATGGATATAGGGGTAGAGTATTGAAAACATAAACGGCAGGCTACCATGATGGCATTGTTAGCAAAAGTATTAATGCAATTGCATGCTATAATAATGCCCCAGCTCAACTACATTATAATACACCGTTTTGTTTTTTATGCAGGGCGAAAATAATTAAATTTTCGCAACGTAACGTTAATTGTTTGTTACCAATTATAATAAAAGTTACAAATTGCTGCAAGAGTATTAATTTTAGAGAGGCATATTATTATGTAAGTAATTATATTTTGTTATGGTTAAATTTTGATAAATAAAGCCAATTAATAGGGGCTGTATGCGATATAAACGTATAAGATTGTGCAACTTAGCACCAGGAACACATAATACCAGGTATCAACCTTATGCCTTTTAAAGAACAAGAGCGACTGCGAGCGGTTAACCGTTTTTTACAGCTGGAGCTTAGCAAAGAAAAAGAATTGCAGGAGATAGTAACTCTTGCTGCCAACGTATGTGGCAAACCATCAGCACTTATTTCACTTATTGACCAGGATAAGCAACTCATTAAATTTAAGCACGCATTTGATTTTGATATACCGGTAAAACAGGATGGCCTTTGCCATCATTTAGTTGACAATGGTAAGGCTGTAGTGATAAGCGACGTTTTAGATAGCCAATGTTTGGCTGATGAAACATTTATGGGCAGACAAACCGGCATACGTTTCTTTGCCGCCTCGCCTTTAATAACCACCGATGGTCATCATTTGGGCAGCTTATGCGTGTTAGACCAGCAGCCAGGTATACTGACCGATCTGCAACAACAACTGTTGCACTCGTTGGCCCGGCAGATTATACAGTTACTGGAATTTGATGTGAGCCTGCAAATTATTAAAGAGCAGCATGACGAGGCCCGTCGGGTAGAAACAGAATTGCGTGCCTTTTTTGAAAGTTCTATCGATTATCATTTATTGCTTGGGCTTAATTTTGAAATATTAGCCTTTAACAAAGCCTGGAGCAGCTACATACAGGCCTCATTAAATTTAAGTTTAATTAAAGGCGCTTCAATGTCATTGTATTTGCATCCTGACAACATAGGTATGTTTTACAAAGATTATCAGAAAGCACTGAAAGGAACAGCCGTTTTTGTAAAGCGGAGAATTAAGCATACAGTTCCTTTTGTTTGGCACATGATTAAATTTGAACCTTCATTTAATACAGAAGGTGAAATTATTGGCGTTGCGATTAATTCTACCGACATAACGCGCAAGGTGCAGCAGGAAGAAATGGTAGCGGCTCAAGAACAATCTCTGCGCGAAATAGCCCTGATCCAATCACACGAACTGCGCAGGCCGGTAGCCTCTATACTTGGGCTGATGACTCTTTTAAAAATGGACGGCCACGCCGAAAATATCCTCGAACTGCAATTAATGGAACGAGCGGTGGCTGAACTTGACGAAAAAATTAAGCTGATAGTGAACCATGCAGCCGGGGATGCCATGGGGGAGCACCCAGTGGTTTGACGGAGATATAATCCTGAGGTAAGTTTATAAATGTTTATATAACCATTGAATTACAAAAGGATTACTGACATCCTGTTGTCTTTGTATTCTTCCCAAAGCGATTGAAATCTGTAAAATAAATATTCAAATTCGCCCAAATTGCAGTAATAACGCGCGTATATTTTTTCGCTGGGGTTTTCGCAAGTGTCGGTGCTTTCGCTTTCTTCGATTTTTGTAATGTTTGTCAGGGCATCGTCGACTATCGCTTCGAGCTTTTTATCTGTTATTGCCGACTTGCTGATACTAACTATTTCTTCATCACCTGAATAGGCATCGCAGTTTTCTTTCAATAAAATTTTAGCGAAAAGATGCCGCCCATAGCTAATAAACGTGTTGAATTCTTCGGCATTCAAACAAAATGTTTCACGCGCTTGGTTCTCAAATTCGTCGTCAAAGTCGTTATGGTAATAAAACAAAAAATCACCCCATGTAAAAGAAAAAGAATGGCTTCGGTCATTGATGCGTTCTACATAAATAAACCCGTACCGTGCCATATGCGCTTCAACCGCAGGTACCTCAAATGCAAAATCGTCTTTATGCTCTTCGCTCGCTACTTCCTTTAGCCAAAATAAAAGTTCCATCAATTCGTCTGCATTTAGCTGATAAATGTCAGTTCTGATTTTATGCAATATTTCTTCAGCATCCAACTTTGATTGCGAACTCCTGTCATTGCTATTATTGCGGTCTACAAACTGTTTGAAGGTAAATGGATATAAATTATTATCCATAACATCGTTAATCCGCTGACGAATTAACTGTGGGTCTACTTTAAATATATCAACAACGTGTCCCATAAATTAGTGCGAAAATTGATTTTTTTACAGACAACATCAATTTACTTTAAACCGGTATGTGCCCGAATCTGATGTGTTGCCCTTACTGTCTTTTGTAATTACTTTCCAGTAATAGTATGTATTATTAGTTACGGCAACGTCAGTTAAAGTAGCCAATGTTAAGCCAGCCTTTAAAAGCGAAGGGGTATTGGTTGTGCCGAGGTAAACATCATAAGTTGCAATGTCATTATCTACGTCTTGTCCGTTCCAGGTGAGGCTGATCTTACCGTTCGCTGCTGTAACCACACCTTCGATAGCCGGCGAGACTAATTCAGCCGGAAACGGCGCATAATTAGTGGTGGCAGGTCCGGAATTGTAAAAACGCCAGGTTTCGCTCTGAGATGTTGTGCTGCTTTTGGTTGATTTGCTGGTTACCGACCATGCGTAAGGCGTGTTACGCGATAGCTGAACGCTTAATGTGGTAGCATTTATAGTTTGAGTTGCGAGCGCACCAGTCTCCAGATTTTTTAAATCTACCTGGTAACTTTCGGTATTGGCTGCCTCGCTCCACTTAAGCGTAACGGTGCTCAGTGTGGCGGATGTTACGACACCCTGTGTACATAATTCGTTTTTAGTTGGCGTAATTAATATTGCTTTTGCTGGCGCCGCAGGTGTTGGTTCGGGTTCCGTACCGCCGCTGCCACCGCAACCATATAAGAAGCTTATTGCTAAAGCCCCGAAAAATATCTTTTTCATGATGTTACTTCTTGATGAGTTTATACACTTTTTCTTTGCCATCTACCATCAGATGCATCGAGTAAACGCCCATGCTTAACGCTGTCGCATCTAAGCGTACCACACCCGACTGTGCCGTAAATTGCTGATTAAGCTTCAATGCTCCGGTACTTACATCATACAATTTGATGGTCGCTTTGCTAACTATTTCCTCGCCCAGGTTAACATAAATAACGTCCTGGAAAGGGTTGGGGTAAGGCAACTGCTTATCAGTTTGCACATAATATTCTTCGAACGTGCCCTGGCAAGGTTGGTCGGTTGTTACCGTGACTTTGTTACTACCCGACTGTAAAGGTACTGTGATGCTGCTGGCCGAGGTTTTATAAACCGTGCCGTTGAGTGTGACGTTATAATTATTTCCACCAGCGAGTGCCAGAGTCAACATCCCGGATGCTTTATCGGTACTGGCATACACCGAAAGGTCTTTTGGTTCGCTGATAACGAGGTCAAAGCACTGACGGAAGTCGGGTTGCCCGGTTACTGTAATACAAACATTGTAGGTTCCTGGCGGAAAACCCGGCACACTTAAACTGTCTTTAAAAATTGATGGCCCGATTGAAACCGGCCCTCTGATAAACGCGCTGTAGTTTTGCAGCTCGGTTGCTTTGATGGCTATAACACCGTTGTCCTGACCTTTACAAGTGATGTTAGTGCCAACTACTTTGAAATTTGTAGCAGGTAAATTAAATACTGAAGTCAGTAGTACAGCTTCGCTACGATCTTTCCAACCATCAACTGCAATGTTAACACTGTAGTAATCGC
This sequence comes from Mucilaginibacter sp. CSA2-8R, assembly GCF_038806765.1. Lineage (NCBI taxonomy): Bacteria > Pseudomonadati > Bacteroidota > Sphingobacteriia > Sphingobacteriales > Sphingobacteriaceae > Mucilaginibacter > Mucilaginibacter sp. CSA2-8R. The sequence continues at coordinate 2,576,445 of NZ_CP152389.1, forward strand.
CCTCGGTTGCCGTGTAAGTGGCACCGGTAGCACCTGGGATTTCAAAATTTCCTTTCACCCATTGGTAAGTATAACCTTGACCAGTACTGGCTTTTAATAATACACTTTTACCTTTGGCAAAGGTTGTTGGTCCGTCAACCGTAATTTGAGGCCTGGGTATAAATCTAAATCCGGTTGCAGTGGTAGTACCTAACGGCGTAGTTACCGTTATACGGCCATCGTTTTTAATTATCTCGGGCACTGTAGCCAAAATGCTATACCTGTTAGATACACTAAATGAAGCTGCCGGTGTGCCACCAATGGTTACTGCTGTTGCTCCATCTAAAAAGTCTCCTGAAATGTAGATATTATTCCATGCGCCTCCTGTAAGTCTTCTTTCAGAACCTGCTGTTGTAGGCGTAAAGTTATCAATAACAGGTCCAGCAATAAATCTAAAATCTCTTGGCTGTACGGTTCCAGTATTCCCAACTATCTGGAGTTGGCCAGCAGTTACCCTGCCCGGTATGAAAAACATTACTGAGTCTGACAGGACAGTAAATGATTTAACGTTGTAACCATTGATGTTAATTGATTTTACATCGTTAAGGTTACTGCCCTTTACTGTCACGGTGTCTGCCGCACGTGCATTAAGCGGTGTAATTGATTTGATGATAGGGCTTGTATATTTAAAGCCCGGATAAGTAACAGTTCCGGCTGCTGTGGTGATTATAATATCACCGCTTCCTCCGTCACCCAGTCCTACCATTAATTGGGTAAGCAATCTGTCGGCTCTAACGGTGACTGGTTTTACACCGCCTATGGTGATATCGGTAAAGTTAGTTATGCCTGTGCCAGTAATGGTTATTGTAGTCGCACGACCGCCAGTCATTGGACTCACAGATGTTATAACAGGTTTGCTAACAAAATTAAAACCGGATAAAATTGCTTTGCCATTAGGAGTTTGCACTGTAATGTCGCCGCTCTCGCCGTTTCCTAAAACTGCTTCGATTAAAGTTGGTGAAATCACTTTAAAAGATGCTGCAGGTTTACTGCCAAACATTACAGCGGACGTTAATTCGAAATTTTTACCTGCGATTGATATAACTTGTCCTTCGTACGGGTCGCCTTTAATTCCGGTAATTTGAGGCAGGGGAGGAGTTGCATTAACGGCAATAGTAACTTTGGTTGAGCTGCTGCCTCCAGCGTTTGTTGCTGTGACCGTGTATTCTTTTTGCGCTGATAAAACTGTTGGCGTACCGCTGATAATACCTGTAATTTTGTCAAATACCAAACCTGAAGGGAGAGCTGGCGACAAGCGATAACCATTGATGGATACTTTTTTGATTCTACCGTTTTCGGTAATGTACAGCGTGCCGTCTGCATAAGTAATGCCATTCGGAAAAATAGCAGTAACCGGAGATGCTGTTGGATTGAATGCGGGCAAAGTTTCGACACTACCATTGGTAGTAACTTTCCGGGCAACGTAGCTGCTCTGATCTGTTACAAAAAGATTACCTTCTTCGTCGATGGTAACATACGAAGGAGAAAAAAAGCTTTTAGACGCATCAGTATTAGTTGCGACGAAAACACTTGTTGTGCCGGTAGGCGTAATTTTGCGTATTTGATTGTTGCCACTTTCGGCAACGTAGATGTTACCCACAGCGTCAACCGCTAAACCTTTAGGTTGGTTTAAATTGCTTGCTAACGTAGTTACGTAAGCGGTGTTCGATATCTTACGTATTTTTCCTGCGGCGGTTTCAGAAACATAAAGATTTCCATTATCATCTGCTGCAATGTATCTCGGGTCGCTGAAACTTGCACTTGTAGGCGCTCCGTCTGTCGAAGCATTTGTTCCGCTGCCGGCGTAGGTGGTCACAACTCCACTTGGGATAACCCAACGTATCTTTTTATTGCCGGCGTCTACTACAAAAATACCTGATGCAGCAACTGCAACGTCTGTTGGGCCATTGAAACTTGCCGCTGCCCCCGAACCGTTTGCACTGCCCGAAAGCCCGCTACCTGCCAATGTAGTTACAGAACCATTAGCACTTATAAAACGGATGCGATTATTGTAGGTATCTGCCACGTAAAAATTGCCTTTTTGGTCAGCAGATATACCGCTGGCGTTTGCAAATCTTGCGGTATTTGCGTCGCCGTCGGCAAAGCCACTACCAGAGCCTCCGCCAGAAAACACTTGGGTAAATGTATTGGCATCATTAACCGGGCCACCAGTGTTGTTGGGCGACAAAGGGGCAATTGGGGTATTGATGACAAATGGCGTTGAACTGCCATAAGCAATTTTAGGTGCTTGCGGCAATTTGACTGATAAATTAAGAGTTGTTGCACCTGCACCGACGATATTAGCAGCTGTTATAAAATAATCGGTAGCAGCTAAAAGCGTTGCCGGCGTTCCGGATAATGTCCCGGTCTTATTGTCGAAGCTTAAACCTGGTGGCGGCTCGGGACTTATGGTATAACCTGTAACATCTATTGAACGGATAAGCTTGTTGCCCCAATCGGTTACATAGATTTTCCCTGCAGCATAAGTTACGCCAGTAGGCTGACTAAATAATGCATTGTTGCCTACGCCATTTGCATTACCACTATTACCTGTCCAGCTACCTGCGATAGTTTTTACAACACGTTGGGGCGAAATAGCGCGGATGGTACTTGTACTGCGGTCGGCAACATAAAGCGTCCCAGCTTTATCTATGGTAAGGCCATATGGCTGCGAAAAACTAGCTTGAGTGCCAACGCCGTCAGCATAGGAAGAACGGCCGCTGCCGGCAAATGTGGTTGCTATACCGGATGGTGTAATTTTACGAATTACGTTGCCGATAGCTTCGCTAACAAAAACGTTTCCGTCGGTGTCAACGGCTATACCTGCGGGACGGAAAAAGCTGACCGCGCTACCCGTGCCATTAGTTGATCCGGCAGTTCCGTTACCGGCAAATGTGGTCACTACGCCATCCAGTGTTACCTTGCGTATAAGATTGTTGCCGTAATCGGCAACATACAAATTGCCGTCAGGCCCTGAAGCTATGCCGACAGGCTGATTAAAACTGGCTGATGTTCCGGTTCCGTTAGTAGATCCGGCTGTTCTGCTACCTGCAAGCGTAGACACCGTGCCGTCACGTGTAATTTTGCGAATACGGCTCGTACCCTGGTCAACAACGTATATATTTCCGTCTTGACCTACGGTAATGCCAATTGGCGAGTAGAAACCGGCTGCAGCGCCAACTCCATCCTCAGAACCCGGAATGTTGCCAGCCAGCGTGGTTACATTACCGATCGGTGTAATAACCCTTATTTTACCCGGATTTTGATCGGTTACGTACAGATTGCCCTGTTCATCGGCGGTAATGCCGACAGGATTGTAAAAGCTCGCCGATGTGCTGTAACCATCAGAAGAGGTAGCCTGTCCATTACCAGCTACTGTAATAGTATTGCCGTAATTTGATGCGGCTACCACGCCACCTTTGTTGCTGGGTGTAAGTGATGTTATTGTTGTACCCGCCTCAAAATTTGATGGTGCCTGGTATGAGATTACCGGCGACTGCATGTATTCAAAACCATCCGAAGAACTCTTGCCGAAAGGTGTTGCGACAGTAACAGTACCTGATTTAACTCCATCAGGTACAGTTGCAACAATAAGCTTTGAGGAAACCACGACAAACTGCGTTACCGGGACACCACTAATGGATACCGCATTTGTTTCTAATAAATCGCTTCCGTTTATTCCAATTTTCAGCCCGGATGTAGCCGGTGCAGGCTTCACTGAGATAATTGTCGGCCCGGCTCTGTAAACAAAACCTTCTTTATCATAACTTCCAAAACTGTTAGTAACCGTTACATTTCCGTTTCTTGCATTTCCAACAGTAGCCACAACTCTTGTCGGTGAAACTATATTAAAATTGGTGGCGGATACTGCGCCAAAGCTTACTTTAGTAACATTGTCAAAATTGTATCCGTCAATCGTAACCTTAAAATCAAAGCCGGCTGTTTTTGGTGCGAAAGATTTAATTATCGGTGATGGCCATACCGCAATTGCATACCATGACTCAGAGCCATCCACTTGGTCGTCAACACCATCAGCGTTGGTGTTAAAGGCCGTTACCGCAACTGTTTCAGTATTTGAAACCTTGTTAATAGTATAGGTAGAGTCCGTCGCCTTTACTTCAGCAGAATGTTCATAGGTAAACGCGTCAATAAATCCCCAATAAATTTTGTAACCTTTTATATTTGTTGATGAATTTTTGACCCAGCTGATTTTCATGCCTCCATTAGCGTAGTTTTTAACCACATTATCCGGGGCCGATACGGGTGCGGTAGTTGATGGCGAGTTTAGTATTGGTAAATAGGTGATTTTGCCTTTTGGGTTGGTATTTTCATAAACTGCGTCGCTAACCTGCCGACCGCTTTCTAATTCGTAGAAATTATTGTCTGCAGCAATTTGGTTTAGATTGAAACCTCTGATAGCAAAGCCTTTTGGTTCCAGAAAATTGTTACGATTAATTTGATAGTCAACAGCGGCATTATTTGTTGTAATTGAGTTTAAAAGTCCGTTGAACAAACTGTTTTTTAGTGTGACTACACCTGCAACGGTTGGACTTTTGCCGATATTTATACCACTAATTTTAAGGTCTCTGACCGCTGATATTTCTGAGTTTTCGATTGATACAGGCCCCACATCGACTAAGAACAATGGATTGTATCCATTTTTGTCAAGTAGGGGCTTAGTTGCGATAAATTTCGAATTTTTTATAGCATAGGTATTCGTTGTAGTGGATATTGGTGTGTTAAGCAAGATTGTATTGATTATGCTTACTTTACCGGTTGCGTTCGAAGTTAAATTCGAACTGTTAATGATAAAGGAGTTTTCAATCTTGCAGTTATCTAAGCTTAGGCCTGCATCGCAACATCCAACAAAAAAAGTACAACCTCTCGAAAAACTCTTACTTAAGTTAATACCGCCTGTTTGGGAGTCACTGATAATTGAAGAATTATATATTTGAGAATTTGATATATTGATAGGCTCAGCATCGGTTGAGGAACTCCGGAAAGTGGATTCAATAGCCAAGCAGCCTGTTAACTCTAATCTTGCAGTTGCTTTGTAACCATTGGTTGTAATGTAACTTTTGCTAAGATTGGCGTTGGAAACCGTCAGTGAACCTGTATTTCTCGAAGTTGTGGGAGAGGCGGATGTTTCATTGCCAACACGCAAGTTGTTTATACCTACACCATCGCCTTTGAAGCTGATGAAACTTAAAGTTGACGTACTTAAATCAGCTTTTTGAAAATCGAGAAAAAAAGCGGACGGCGAACTTGTATTCTTGAAAATAATACTGTCAGACTTATTACCGATAGCGGTTAAGGCCCCGTTAATTAATATTTGCGATTGACTTTTTCTTTCAACGGTAACCCCCGGTTCTATAGTTAGGGTGAAGCCTGCTGGGACATTTACGTCACCCGTAATGATGTAAGGGCTTTTAGCTTTAGTCCAGGTTGTATTGGCAGTTAACGCTCCGGAAACGTTGGTTTGTGCGTAACTAAAATTTACGAAAACAAGAGAGAAAAAAAAAGTGAAGAGTAAACGTTTATCCATATAAATTGCTAAAGGCCAGGCCTAAAGATATATGGAATAAATTAATCGATAGATTTATTATTATAATTTAATTACAAAGATATTAGACATATCTTAAGAGATAAAAATATAGTGCAAAGTGTAAAATAAGTTCGTTTATTTAGCGCTAAGCGTTTTACCGTTAACCGTCACGTTCTTAAACTCCATATCTTTCACATAATCAACTTTCACCGGCGTTTTCACGTTGCGGATGTTGCAGTTAATCAATTTTAAATTTTGTACTGGCGACTCTTTGTAAGCATTTACAAACACGCCATAAGTTCCGCCTTGGTTCACGTCAAGGTTTTGAACCCATACATTACGTATAACAGGCATAAAATTGCCCGGCTTTTCGTAAAACATGTTGCAATGCACAGCAGCCGTTTTATAAATGCCTACATTAATGTTATCCATAAACACGTTCTGTATAATTCCACCACGTGATGAACTGGTTTTGATGCGCAAAATAATATCCATATCCGGGCTGCTCATCTGGCAGTTAATGGCGTATATATTACGGGCGCCACCGGCAATTTCGCTGCCTATTACCACGCCGCCATGTCCGTCTTCCATGCGGCAACCCTCAATCAGGTGGTTTTCGGCCGGGCGACCAAAAGCACGGCCATCTTCGTCCCGCCCGGACTTTATGGCAATACAGTCATCACCTGTGTTAAAGTAGCAATCTTTGATAAGCACGTTGCGGCAGGCATCAGGGTCGCAACCATCGGTGTTTGGCCCATGCGAATTAATTGAAACCCTCTCGACAATTACATTATCGCACATTACAGGCCCTATAAACCACATAGGCGAGTTAATAAGTTTAACGCCCGAAATGAGCAAATTCTGGCATTCGTAAGGCTGAATCATGTAAGGGCGCAAATAATAGCCATCACCAAAAATGCGCTTGCGGGCATCTACTTTATTGTGCATTAAAGTGTGCAGACTGTCGCGTCCGGTTTTCTGGTTTGGTAAGCCTGGTTTCCAGCCATGTTCGGCGCTTCCTTTCCATACCCACCAGTCCAAATCGCTCGCATTACCATCGATGGTGCCAGTGCCGGTAATGGCTATATTTTTTTCATGGTAAGCATAAATCTGCGAAGTGTAATTCATGCAATCCATACCTTCCCAGCGCACCAAAGCTAGGGGGTAATCTTTTTTATCTTTACTAAATATAATGGTGGCACCCTCGCTTAGGTAAAGGTTTACGTTGCTTTTGAGGTATACTGGCCCGGTAAAGAATTTACCGGCCGGTACTACAACCCGGCCGCCACCTGCGGCATTACAACTTTCTATCGCTTTTTTAAAAGCAGCTGTATTTTTAGTTACTCCATCACCTTTGGCACCAAAATCTAAAACATTATAATCTTTATTTTTAAATACGGGTGCCTTAATTTGCCGGCGTAAAGCTTCAATTTCATGCAGAGGTTGATTAGCTGATGTCCATACTTTTGGTTCATCTGCAAATTTTGACGACTGCAATAAAACAGCAACCAGAGCCAACGAGGGCAAGGCAAACAGAAGCTTTTTGTAACGCATAGGTATAAAATAGGTAGCGGCTAAGATACACGATTTAGTCGGCCCTCCGGGTTGCGTTTAACAAATGTTAGTCACTTATCTCACAGCGTCCTTAAATAAAAGCTTAAATTAGAGGTGTCAGACTTACGTGGAATGCATTGCTGAGTTTACCTTGTTTTCTTTATTGAGGTTCTGTCAATTCGCTTGGCTCTGCTAACAATTGGTTAATTCTTCCGGTGGCTAATGTTTGTGCCCATTGCGACAGCTTATGCATCAATTCTTCAGGTTTTACCGGTTTACCGATATAATCATCCATGCCGGCAGCAAGGCAGATCTCGCGATCACCAGTTAAGGCATTGGCTGTCAGCGCAATAATTACTGGCTGCGATATTGCCATTTTTCTAATCATGCGGGTTGCTTCAAGACCATCAGTGTTTGGCATCTGCACGTCCATCAACAGCAAGTTATAGTTGCCGGAGTCTATTTTATTTATGGCAATTTGCCCATCTTCGGCCAGATCTGGTTTATAACCCATGCGTTGCAGCATGTGCGAAATTACTTTTTGATTGATTTGGTTATCTTCAGCTATCAATATATCCAACGGGTAGCGCAAGCTAAAATCTTGAGGTATTTTACGATGGGCTGTTGGTGCAATAGTGGCGTTTTCGCTGGTTTGCAAACTATGTAAAACATATTTACTTAATGCATACTGCTTAATTGGTTTAGTAAGGATGTAGCTAAACAGATGCACGTTTTCGGCCTTGCGCTCATCCCCAATTGAGCTTAATAAAATAACCGGAATGGCAGGGTGACGTTCTTTAACCAGCCTTGTAAATTGTATGCCATCCATAAAAGGCATCTGTGCATCTGTGATGACGAGGTGATACACCGGATCCTGAGCCAGTATAAACAAAGCTTCGGCGCCTGATGATACGCTTGTAGGCAACAAGTTCCAGGTACGGAGCTGGCTATCCAGAATAGTTCGGTTGGTCAGATTATCATCAATCACCAGAACTTTTTTGCCTGCTTGTGATGACATATCGAAAACAGTGTACGGGATGTGTGCATCTTTACCTTCTTTAACATCAATGTGAAAAGAGAAAACTGATCCCATACCGGCTTCACTACTAACGCTGATTTCTCCGCCCATGAGTTTTACCAATTTGTCTGAAATAACCAAGCCCAAACCAGTACCTCCGTATTTCCGGGTGGTAGAAGAGTCAATTTGGCTAAAGGCTTTAAACAAACGCTCCTGCTTTTCTTCCGGGATGCCTATCCCGGTATCACACACCTCAAAAAAAAGTGAAAAGGAGCCGTTAATTTGCATCTCGTTTCTGCTGATCTTAACAACAACTTCACCCTCCGGTGTAAACTTAATGGCATTACCCACCAGGTTGGTCAATACCTGGTGCAGCCGTAATTTGTCTCCAGATATTTGTTGAGGCACATCTTCCTCTATATAATAGGCTATTTCGATACCCTTGTCGCCTACCTTGGTACTAAATATGTCCAGTACTTCTTCTATGCAAGCCCTCAAATTAAAATCTTCCTGCTCCAAATCCATGCTACCAGCTTCAATTTTCGAAAAATCAAGGATGTTGTTGATCACCGTGAGCAAGCTATCGCCGCAGTTGGTGATAGTATCGGTGTACATTTTTTGCTGATCGGTAAGCGGTGTTTCGGCTAAAAGGGCCGACATGCCAATCACTCCATTCATTGGTGTGCGTATTTCGTGGCTCATGGTAGCCAAGAACACGCTTTTTGCCTGGTTTGCCTTTTCTGCTTCCCGGCGCGACAAATCGAGCTGATCATTTGAAGTCAGGAGCTCTTCGTTTAGCATTTCCAGCCTCTCATGGCTTACTTTACGCTCATGGCTTAGGGCAGCTTCTTTTTCAAGCTCTTTCATGGTCACGGTTTGCATAATCTGCTTCTCGTTCGTCCGTTTTAGTTCGTAAGCCCATAGACCACAAACAAAGAATATAATGGCTGTGAGCAATATGTGCACTACAAAGGTTTGTACATCAAAGTAATTGAGTTGCGTAAAAAAAATGCCGTCTACTCCCGAGTTTTGCAGGTAGCTGAATAACGCATGGTGTACACCAACCACTACCAGTATGGGTAATTGCAATTTCCAGTTTTGATACGTGATCAGGATAGCGCTACCAATAAAGGCAAAAAAGTGCATCTCGAACATGCCATGCATCTGGTATATAAACTGAGCCATAAAGATGCCCAAAACAGCACTAAATACATATTGGCATAGCGTTGAGTTAGGCAGCGCTAATTTTACCGAATAATAGGCCAACAATGACAAGCCGCCGATTGAAATAGCCATAAGCCAGGTATCGTAAAAGCTGGCCAGTATCAGTCCGACCAAAAAATAGCCTATGAGAAAAAACTCCGCAAACCGGTCTGACCGTTTTTTTGAATCGGCGCGGTATTGGGCACTGTAAGAAGCATAATCAGAACTTAGATTTTTTAGGGGCATGTGATATATAACAGTTTGGATATTACTTAATACATTTTGGCAAACTGCAGCCGTAAGCCGTAGCAGCTAACCGGTTAAAACGGCCAGGGCCTTTATGGTTTAAAAGTGAGTCTAACGCTATGCGGGCAAACTCCGTTTTCGTATTTGTGCAGTATCGAGTTGTGTTATAATTGCCCCGGTAATAGAGCTTGCCTTGAACGTCTATAATAGCGGCTTGCGGGGTTGAGTAAACACCACAGCTTTTTGCCAGGGGTGCATCGTCTATAACCGGAACGCTGAGATTAAACTTTTCTTTAACCTGTGCTGCACTATACTTGCTGTTATTCATTAAAACCACTACAAAATTGGTTTGGTCACCATAGGTAGATATCAGCGTTTTGAAATGTTTGATGTTGAACCTCGAGCAAGGGCAATCTGGGTTGAAAAAGTGTAACAAAAGAGGCTTACCATTTTTAGGAGCAATGCTTTTACCTAATTTAATGTGCTGACCTGTGTTTACCTTGACATAACCAGCTGGTACGGGGGTAGGTAGATTATAAATATAGTCGTTGTACCAAAATAGGCTGGCGACCGCCATGAGAATAATTCCCAGCCAGACAAATACCAAAGCTTTTTTCAATTCCTTATTAAATATGTTGAAAATTTTTTAAGCAAAGACGGGAGACGACTTAGCGACACTTGAATATCTTAAGTCTTAGCGGTAACATTTGCGTAAATAATAACCTATTATACGAAACGAACTCTAAATAAGATGTTCTAACATGAAAAAATAAATCAAATATTGATGGATTTAACTAATGAACAATTGTTTGTTATCTAACGGTTTATGAGGTTAGTAAAATGTGCCCATTAAAGCATTTGCGATGCTGTCGTTAATAATACAAAAGCTGTTATCTCAATTGCTCTGTCAGCTCATACTGCGAATGCGAATTGATTGGGGGGTATCAAAATTAAGTGTTGATCACAATAGCCAACTGCCTGCTGATGCTATACAGCAACTGCGCGCCTGCTGCAGAAGTTATAGTCGATTCGTCTGAATTGCCATGGGAGGGAAGCTGCATCGAAGTACCGTTAGAATTGAGACCCTCACTGGCTTCTTGCATCAATTCGATAGATTGATTAATCAGTGAAATTTGCCCTGTATATTGCTGCTGTGCTATAGAGTGTTTTGCCGACGAAAAAAGGGAGGTAATTACCGAACTTAAATTGTAGCTTAATACCTGAAATCGGTAAACGTTATCTTCATTTATGGCTTTGCGTCCCGGCTCGGTTTGCATAGCGGTAAATGCAGCAGCTAGATTGGCCAGGTTGACGTAAACAGCTTTGCGTGATAATTTATAAGAATTTATATCAAGTGTATTTCCGTTTAGCCGATCCCTCAGTGCTTTGAGGTAGCTAATGTTGGCCTGCATTACCTCGCCCATGTAAAATTTAAGTTTACGACCTTCCCAAACAGGCAAGAGGTACGAGGCGCCGAAAGAAATCAGGCAGCCTATCAGCGTATCATAAATACGCTCAATTACAATATGGCTATTTTGCCCGGTGTATACGTTTAAGCAAAGCACCACCATGGCGGTAATACATATAACAGCTGTTAGGTAACGCGTGCGCCCGAATGAGAAGAACCCTAATAAAAATATTACGCCCAAAGCAAGCTGTAAAGACGTTACCGGAAACAGCCACATTAAGGAGAAGCCGATACCTATACCTGTTAAACTGCCGATAAGCCGCTGCTTGTTGCGTTGATAGGTTACATTAAATGAGGGTTTTATTATCACCAAAACCGTAAGCATAACCCAGTAGCTGTATTTACCCAGCGAAAACAATGCAGATAAGCAAAAGGCCATCAAACAAGCTATAGTTAGGCGCATAGCAAACCTGAATACCGGCGAACGCAAAGTGAAATTTTGCTTGAGTTGCGATAAACTAAAATTGAGCGCTGGTGCAAAATCTTCGTATTTAATTGAAACATCGGGCGTAAACATGCCGGTTTTAATGGCCTGCAAATGATCGTCGATCTGTTCAATATTTAACTTAAGTTGTTGCAGCATATCGGCATGTACAGGCGTTTCACGATCAATGATATATTTCAGACGGCTTGCAAGATGTTCAAGTTCTTCGCTGTAGTTTACGTTAAGGGCGGGGGCCTTACGGCGATGCAAGTCATCGGCAATACGGTGAAGTTCGTTTGCCTGTAACTTAATTACTTGGGTTATTAGTTCAAGCACACCGTTAAGCCTGAAATGCTCCCGCACCAGCTCATAATCAAAATGGATAGCGGTGATCTGATCGTAAAGGTCGATGGCTGTAGCGGTGATGGATATCCATATTTGATTGCGCTCATTTAGTGAGCCCAATACCTGCCGGTCGCGGATAACCAGGTGACGTACCAGTTCTTGTTTTTGATTAACACGCACGTGCAATTCCAAGAGCTTTCGGTAACTGTCATTAAGCGGTGTTTTAACGTTATAAAAAGGCGCTTTGGCTTCTAAAAAATCTGCAGTAGCCTCTAAGCATTCGGTAACCGCATTTCTGAGAGAGCGTAACGGCCATAACCGGATGCTTAACAAATTGACCAAGTAAAACCAGATATTGCCGGCCATTACATAAAGTGCGAAGGCTAAGGGGGCAGGAGGTTTTAACCCCCAGGTAAAGATGGCCAAACCGATAAATGAGGTGCCCAGCATGCTAAAGCGTAAACCATAAACAGTAAGCATCGAGCTGCTAAAAATAAGCGCAACGAAAATAAGGGCCATCCAGCCCGTGAAAGGCCAGCTGGCTGCCACTGTAAACGAAATTATAAAAGCTGCAGGTATACTTACAAGTATACTAAAGCGCTTATCGGTAGCTGTACCGGCGCTATTGGTAAGCGCCACATTAAGTGCACCTAAGCCCACCGTTACAGCTGCCTGCGGATAATTGAAGTAGTACAGTATTACAACCGGTAAAACTACCGCAAAAGTAATCAGGAGAGCATCAGTGAAATATTCGGATTTAAAGAAACGTCGTATTTTTCGGGCCAGGGCCTGTACACTCATGCAAATAATTGGTTTTGGCAAATTTATAAAAACGCCACGAATACTGAGACTGCAGAACTAATTTCAATGTCTTTAGGTGAAAGGTTTAGTTTATAAACAAAATTGTAAAAACGGTTTACATACTTTTAAATATGAAACTGTCCAAATTCAATATCGTACTCGGGATAATTACGTTAGTTTTTAAGCTTTACATTATTTATATATAAGCCAAATATTACGTAAGTTTTTTCGGCCCTTATTAGCTCTTTATTAACATTATCCAGGGCTGGCTATATGATTATCAGGCGTAAACAGAAATTACAAATTACCGAAACATTAATAAAAGCCAATTTTTGATCAGGCACTCAGTCGCTTTTGCGTATCAATCTCTTCTATTAATTCGTTAATCGTCACCATTCCGCTTTGCCACCGTTTAATGCGGTTTACCTGTTGTATCTCGGCACGGGTTTTTAGTTCCAGATCGGCGTAGTAGTAGTCAGGCATAAGTGATTTCATGGCGGTATGTATTTCGGTTACGCTACCATTAAGTAAAAACAGCGGGTTGGCCTTTACTAATTCAGTTAAAGCCTCGGCCATGCTGGCAGCGTAGTAGGGGCAGTCCCAGTCGTGACGGTAAGGGTTATCACCTTTAATATTTACCTTTTGTAAAGGGTGCGACAAATCCTCTATTACCTCTGCAATAGCACCACCAAAAACGTTCGTATATTCGGCCACAAAGTGGTGCCACCAGCGTGGATGCTGCGGCAGTTGTTTAAGTAAAGTATCACATACCAAAACTCTCAATGGAAAATCGGACTGAGCCGGGTCCATTACCACCAACGAAACACCAAAATGACCTTCTTGCGGCGAGTGGCGGCTATAAATAACAAAATATTGAAGTTGTGTTTCGCCGGTGCTGTACAGCGCAGCTGTGATGGCCTTAACATCATGCAACCGGTCTTCTAAATACCCATACTGAAATAGTGTAGTAAGCTGTGGTGCCGTATTGGCTTTGCATCGTTTACTCAACTCATCAAACACATTGTTGTTGGCCGACCTACTGGTAAAATGGTTACCACTGTTGTAACGCAGTTCTTCAGAATCGGCAGGGTATAAAGTTATGTCGGCGTCATCCCCGGTTTCACTTTGCTTGTTTGGCTGTATGAACCGGAACGGTACATGCATACCCTCACTTTCCATACGGCGGGCCAAATTGTAGATGCGCCGTTCAGTTGGAGCCAGCAATGGATCACCGCTTGTAATATCAAAATGTACGTCTTCAACTCCCCGGGTAAGATGCGCTGCAATTTCCGGAACTTTAAGTAACTGCTGTAGGGGATGAGGCGTGTTTAGAAAAAAATCACGCAATGCATCTTCTGCCAGATATTCCAGTAATGAGCGCTCAAAACGCAATACCGTTTTATCCTCTTCTTGCCGCACCCAGGTGTGCAAAAACTGATGCATTTCTTGCTCAAAACCGATATTAGCTGCCAGTGCATTAGCTTCGGCACAGTTGCTTAAATTATTCAATTGGTTATAGGGGAACACAATTAGATGTGTGCTACCAAAGATAGCATTTTTGGGAAGTTTTACCCTACAGAATATAATTTGTCACCGGTTTTTTACGCGCTGTAGATATAGCTGAACATATAAATCATAATACTGTGATTATAATATACTTATGTATTTCATATAACGCTTAAGATTTAAATAATCCCAATTTTTATTAGGCTTCAATTAGCATGTTATATAAAGGTAAAATTTAAGTAAACTAATAATGAAATTTTCTTAAACATCTGATGTTTAAATAAAACATCTTATATTTGCAACGTCCACGATAATCACATGGCTGTTAAAGAGAAATTAGGTGAAAAAGTAATTAAGCTGATCAGGCAAGATATTGCTACCGGGCTGTTTAAAATTGGCGAGAAAATTCCGGCCGAACCGGTACTAATGAAGCAATACCGCGTAGGCCGTTCTACCATACGCGAGGCTATTAAAACGTTGGCCGTAGCCGGAGTGCTTAAAGTTCAGCAAGGGGCCGGAACCTTTGTAAACACTCATGTAAATCCCGAAACCATTGACGAGCGTTTGCGCCGTGCCGACTTCGATGAAATTAATGAAGTGCGGGCATTGCTTGAAAACGAAATTGTGGCCCTGGCGGCTCAACATCGAACCGACGACCACATTGTAGAAATGAAGCATTGTTTGGCTGCGCGTAAGCAGGCAATACTGAGCGAACAGCAACAAGCTTGCATCGAAGCTGATATCGCGTTTCACCTGGCCATTGCCCGCGCTTCGGGCAATTCAGTTCTGGCCGACTTATATAAAAGCTTTACTATCATCATTCGCGATTTTTTTTCGCGCCGTGAAACGCAAGGTATTACCCAATTTGCCATGAGCCACTATCTGCACCAGTCTGTCTTTGAAGCCATTTACAACGGTGATGCAGACCAAGCCTGTCAAATCACTCAAAAGATATTAAATAACAACTATTAATTTTATGACTATATTAACATTCACCCTCATATTGCTGGCTGGGGCTTACCTTGCAGGCCTTGTTGGCTCACTTACCGGTTTAGGTGGTGGTGTAGTGGTTATACCACTGCTCACATTGGTTTTTCAGGTAGACATTCGCTATGCCATTGGTGCAGCGTTGCTGGCATCTATTGCAAACTCTTCGGGCGCTGCGAGTGCTTATGTAAAAGAAGGCATTACCAACATTCGTTTAGGCATGTTTTTAGAGATTGCCACTACCATTGGTGCTGTGATAGGTGCAGTGCTGGCTGTTTACACACCTACCAATACAATAGCTATACTTTTTGGTGTAATACTCTTGTTTTCGGCTGCCATGACTTTACGCCGAAAAAACCAGGAAGCGTTAACCGAAGGCAGCAAGCTGGCTGACGTGTTAAAACTGAACAATAGCTACCCTACAAAAGATGGTGAGGTACACTATAAACTTAAAAATGTAGGTGCCGGATTTTCAATCATGACGGTAGCCGGTGTTTTATCCGGCCTGTTGGGCATCGGTTCGGGCGCACTTAAAGTGTTAGCCATGGATTCGGCTATGCGCATCCCTTTTAAGGTAAGCACCACTACCAGTAACTTTATGATAGGGGTAACTGCTGCAGCAAGTGCAGTGGTATACTTACAGCGTGGATATATGGACCCAGCTATTGCCTTCCCGGTGGTATTAGGTGTTTTAGGTGGAGCATTCACAGGCTCAAAACTACTCACCCGGATGGACCCCAAAGTTCTTAAATACATTTTTTGTGTGGCTATCACATTTGTAGCTGCGGAGATGATGTACAACGGTTTCAATCACAAATTTTAATTACTTAATGATGAAGAAAGTAAAAGGCCTTTTAGGCGATCACGATATAGAAGTAATTGTAGGTACGCTTTTACGCTATGGCGTTATGACTGCCAGTGCAATTGTATTAGCAGGCGGTATTTATTTCTTAATTCAGCATGGGCAAGCACCGGTGCCTTCGTACCACCGTTTTGTGGGTGAAAGTGTTGGATTTACAACGTTTTCGGGTATTTTGAAGGGGGTGGCGGATTTGCAAGCTAAGGCTATAATACAATTAGGCGTAATGGTATTGATTGCCACGCCCATATTTCGTATTCTGTTTTCGTTGGTAGGTTTTACGCTCGAAAAAGACAAGCTTTATATTGCTATCACGTTGGTAGTGCTTTGTGTGATAATGCTGAGCACGTTTGGCGGACTAAAGATATAACATTAAAAAGCCCGGCGATTTTAGCCGGGCCATTTAAAATCAACATCATTGTATCAGCACATACACAAGTGAGACTAACCGCTTTGGGTTAGGTTTAATCTCTGGTTTGAGGTTAGGCAAATAGATAACGGGCCTGCATAATCTCTTTTAACTAATAACGACGCTTAGGATCATCGCCATATTTGTTTTGATAAGGCTGTCCGTCTTGTAAAAGCAACCACAATCCGTAAAACGGCACCAATTGCCACCATGCCGGTTTATTAATATCGTGGCACCGCTTTGCACCTTGCGCTAATAAAAACCAAAACAGTGGCAAATGTGCCATCATTATGTACTCAGTATGGCGGTAATGTGCCATGCCTCTCAGTGACATGATGTTTATTGCAACAAAACTAGCAGTGTACATCATAATGCTAATTGTGTATTCCGTACGAGTTATGCGTCCGCTAAAAGAGATTATGCGCTTTAACATTTTATGCCAGATAAGAATTTGAAGCAAGTTAAGTAAAATGCAATTTCAATAAAAGGAAATCGTGACGGCTATATTGCTGCCTATCTGAGTTATAAAATTGTACATTTTTTATAATTGCTGTTCGGTAAAATTCATTATCTACGTGGTAAAATACCTTTTTGACAAGGTGAATTCATCCTCTAAAATCTGCAATTAAATCACATTTGTCTGATTTACAATTACTTGTTTGTTGATCGCCACTGATTCGGTTAAAGAAACGTTGTTTTGGCACAAGGTTGGCTATAGTATCGTCACCAACACAAAAACATTATGAAAGCATCAATCAACACCACTGTTATTTTAAAAGCCCTGGACCTGGAATTGAAAGCGCTTTTACAAAAAGATTTGGCGCAGTTTAAAACAGAACGCAATCAAGTAACATCACAGGCAGCTGCAACAAAACGCGCTGCCTGATCTATATATATTTCTATCTACCCTATGAAACAAAAAGAGCTCCATGATAAGGAGCTCTTTTTTTGCTGCAACATTTCGTTGTTAATATCATAATGCCTGTTAAAGACTATTTGTATTTACCTATCATTTAAACAGCTACGTAGTTCTGCAAAGTCGTAATCCTTCAACAAAATTCCATTCTCAAAAACAGTTTGCATCTGATCAACGGCATCAGGTAAATCGTTGATATTTACCGTGCGATAAGCACTGTTGATCTTAACTAATTTGAGTTTGCCGGCTTTGCTCTTTTTAAAGCTCTCGGTAAGTCGGCCCTGGCTGTCCATTTCTATAGGGTGTTTTTCTACATTAATCTCGCGGCCGTTTACAATAGCTGCACTGCACTTAATGGCATAACGCTGGGTGTCGCGGTCTACTTTTTGTAAAAGTGCGCCGCCCATACCCAGCACCAGGTTTTCGGCGCTAATGCCGTTTTGTTTAAGGGCAGCATAAATGATTTGTATACCCTCGTAATTAACACCGTCTCCTTGTATAACACGCAATTGCGGTGGCAGCACTTTGCAACCTTTGGCGTTGATAGTGTAACCAAACTGTTTAAACAGAATTTCGAAAATACTAAGCAACGTTTTTACCGGATCGCCGCTGTCGGGTCGGATAACCAGTGTACCCTTGCGACTTAGAATCAGGTCTTTTAATGCGCCGCCCCAATAATCCTCGCAAGCACGGAAAATGTTATAACTGTCGGACACGCATGCTACAGTGCCAGTGGGAAACGTTTGAAGCACATGGCGGAAAACCTCCAGTTCGCCCTCTTGGCCCAATAGTGTGCATATGCTGTGTTCTGTAGCCGGTATACTTAGTCCGTAAACTTTACCGGCATTATAATAATCTATCGCGAGTATTGAACCTGCCAGGTTATCGCTGCCGCTAAAATTGAGTAAGTGTGCAGCACCTCCCAGTCCGGCGCTTTCAACGCTGCTTACACCACGAAAGCCAAAATCATTGAGCACGAAATCAATGCCTGCATTAGCTTCGTCGGTAGCTGTATCGGTAAAGTAGCGGGTAACTACTTTTTTAACTTCGTGGCTTAAGGTAGCCACCGTGCAGGGGTACCAAACCTGCATCAGTAGTGTTTCTAAAAAGTTAGGCAGCCAAAAGCATTCGGGATCAGTATTTTCAATGGTCATCAAAACATTACCTGTCGGCACAGCGGTACCTTCGGCCACTGCCTTAATTTTGACGGGTAAATGCCCGTTATATTTATCCAATATGTATTGAAAGCGGCTTTTATCAAACACATCGTTTCGCCCGAACACCTGCTGTAAAAACCCGTCAGCGTCGTCAATATCTTGCTGGGTAAAAGCTGCGCCTTGCAGGTATTCTTTTAAAAAGTATTGCAAACCAAAAAATATGGTCTGGTTAAACTGCCCGCCGCGGCTTTCCAGGTAACTATAAATATATGATGTGCCGGGATAGTATAATTTATGGTGAGCATATTTGTATGCATCAGCTAACAAGATTAAGTTTTGGCGTTTCATAATGCTTAATTTTTAAAGTATTTATTTAATAAATAGTCGAACAATGGCGTATGTTCGGCAGTGATAAGGCCATCGGCTATGGCTTGTGGCAGGTTGCTGATCTTAAACCATTTAAGCTCTTCGATATCATCATTTGCTGCAGGCTCTCCACCTTGGTGATCACAACTAAATAGCAAGGTAATTATTTTATCGGCTTCGTGCCGGTAGCGCCAATCATCTATCCGGGCAGACGTCTCGTATAACATAGCACTGGTTTGCAATAGTCCTGCTTCTTCCTGTAATTCGCGTTCGGCGGCTGCTTCATAATTCTATATAAAACGGAATGGTGATTTATTTATCGAGCAAGTCAAAGACGAGGCTCAGATAGCACGGGCGCAAAACCGTAAAGAAGAAAATAATCACAGCGAGTTTTTGATAAAAATTGCTGATCATTTATACCTGCCAAAACCCATCAGTGCCAACTTTTTTAAAGAAGTGTTATTGGATAAGTCGGGCAATATGCCTGCTGATTACCTCGGACAATACGCTTTTTATGAAGGCAAAAGTTACGGTCCCATCTTCAAATGGGGCATGCTACAGGGCACCTATAGTATGGATTTATATGAGCAGGATAAGCTGACCACTGCCAAAGAATACCAGATACGCAACAAAACGCTCAACGAGATACACGCTATCTTTACCGCTAATCAAAAGAAACACCAGCAATAGCTAACGGAATAGTCTACTTACCGGTTAGCAGCGTTACCAGCAAAATTAAGCCGAGAATAGCTAATGGAATAGCCCAATACTGCATTTTAATAAAGAAAAGCGAATGATTTTGGCTTATAATGAACTCTTGTCCGGTGGCTTTGTCAACCATAACGCGGTTTTTAGCAGGGTTGTTAAACTTTTGCCCGGCAAACCATATAGCCGCTGCTGCGGCCAGGGCGCCAATGCTCATTCCAACCAATGGGTTGGCTTTTAACACAGTGTTTATCAAAAAACTGCTTAGGGCTATAACTACAAAGGCAATAACCGGAACTAAAAAACCGTAACCTCTCCAGAGAATAAACATGTGATTTAAGTTTTAAGTGTGGTACTTATTAAGTTAATAACGTACACATCTTAAACAAATTTTGCGTTAAACTGTTTATTCAGAACACGTTTAATCAGCCTTACTGCAATGTTTTTCTACTACCAGCTGCGTACGCATCATTACAAAACCGAGCTTGTTCCGCACATAACCTGCCCGCTTTGCCACACGGCCGGGCAGCTGCATTTTAGCATCATGCAAAAATATATGTGGGTGTTAGGCCCCATTGCACCGTCAAGAAAATACGCCGTTGCTTTTTGCGAGCACTGTAACAACTACATCCCAAAAGTAAAGTGGACCGACCCTATGGACAGTAGCTACCGCGCGCTAAAACAGGGGCTTAAAACACCTGGTCGCCTATACCGTGGCCTACTTGTGTTTCCGTTGGCAGTGGTAGCAGTTATCGGTATCACTTTAATTTTTGTGAAGAGAACTGAGCATAAACAGCAAGATAACAAGGCGCTTATTAAAGAGGCTATTGCCCACCCAAAGCCTGGCGATATTTTTCAGATAACACACACTGATGGTACTATAGCAGATTATACTTATTTTAAAATAGTGCGTACCCAGGGAGACAGTGTGTATGTTAACCCATCAAACAAGCACTTTACCAGTCCGAAGGATATGAAAAAATGGGATGAGGTACCCACCGAAGCTGCTGCCTTTGAGCCCCAACAACTGGCTTTTTCGATCAGCGCAACGCAAAAAACCGACATGTTTACCTATGCTACTCAGCCTGTAGAGTATGGCATGGTTTGGAGTTTATATCGTGATGGCACCCTTTACAAGAAATACTAAGCGCTATGGCATTTGAAGAGCATAAGAACCGCAAGTTACAATTTGGCAACCCCTATGCCGACTACGAGTATTATGGTAAGCACTCGCGACGCACCTGGCCATCATTGGTATTTAGCGTATTAATTGGATTAGGCTTATGTTACCTGGCGTGGCAGCGCTGGCAAGCACTTAACCTGGCCGAGGTAATGGGTGGTAGTGTATCGATAACCAGTATAGAGTGGGGTGTTTATAAATTAAGCGGTAAATGGGGAGTGGCTGGTTTGCTGGTAGTTTTAGGCGTTGGCCTTGCTTGGCTTGGGATTTATAACTACCGCAGACTGGAAAACATGAAGGCAGATTGAGATAGGTATAGCACAAAGGCTAAGAAAATTTAATAGTCTAAATAAGGCATTTATTTTTTTGTTTTTACGGATGCTCGGGTAAAAGCTTAGGAGCATGAATTCCCATTTTTTCGTATGCTGCTTTGTTCATATCAAAATGTAACTGCGACATCCAATTGAGGTTTGCCTCGATAGGCTCCAGGCCGATAGCTTTTCGCCTTGTGTTTACAGACAGGCTGTCGCGCAGCGGCTTCGGAATGGCTTGGCAGCTATCGGTACGGTAGGTAAGCTGCGTGCCATATAACTGTTTTTGGCCGGTATTAAGTAATACCCTGTCGGTTAAATTAGCATAATCTTTAGGGTCTGCATTGTGCTTCGGCAATTCAGCTTTCATTGCCTTTAGTACCTGCCTTTGGAACGGCACATCTTTATCGCAGTGCTGTGCCATCAACCAAAAGTTGTGGCTTCCTTTTTTGCCTGCCAAATCATATCCCGGAAAGCCGTATCGTCTTATTACGCCTTTTAAACGTTGCCCGTTTAAGGCATACACACTGTCTCTGTATTGCTGCAGGCGTGTCGTGCCCAGCGCCCTTAAACGGGCATCAATAATGCCGGCGGCGGTTTGGTCTAACACCGCCCATTTCGCCAAGCTATCGGCCAGGGATTGATTGAATGACTTTGATTGTGCAATACAGCATAGCGGGCTGCTTAAAACCATAATTAACCACATGAGTGTTTTTTTCATACAACAACCAGCCATAGTGTATACAAGTAAAAAGGCCTATACACTAATTGGTAAGAATAACGAAACTCATCTTGTAAAACAAATTCATCTAACGTAAAACAGTATTTTTGCGCGTTTACAGATAATCTTTACTATCTATGAACTTTTATTTACGCAATATGAAAAGTTTAAGTGTTAGCCGTATTGCCGGTTTTTTGTCGCTGGCTTTGGCACTGAGTTTTACAACCCAAGGACAGACGGCTAAACAACCTATAGATTATGTTAACCCTTACATTGGCAACATCAGTCATTTGCTGGTGCCAACTTATCCTACCGTTCATCTGCCCAACAGCATGCTAAGGGTATACCCTGAACGCGAGAACTTTACAGGAAATACCATCAGGGGCTTACCTTTGATGATTACTAGTCACCGGGGTAGCTCGGCATTTAGTTTAAGCCCTTACCAAGGCCAAGTGTCGGGTATGAAAAGTGCTATTGATTACGGATACGATAACGAAATCATTAAGCCCTATTTTTATCAGGTAGACCTGGACGACTACAACATCAAGGTACAATATGCACCTTCGCACCAGTCTGGCATTTATCAGATCCGTTTTGATGCCAACAGTTCGGCGCCTTACCTGATATTTGATACGCAGGATGGCGGACTGACAGTTTCGGGCAACACCATAAGCGGATACCAATTGTTAGACAATAACACCAAGGTGTTTATTTATGCCGAAACAGATTTAAAGCCTGTATCGGCAGGTGAAGTAAAAGGGCAAACTATCAGTACGGCAAACCAAATCGTACAAGGAAAAAATGTCTATTTGGCACTTAAATATGCTGTTAAAACGCCATTAATAAAAGTGCGTTACGGCGTGTCGTTCATTAGTGCTGAGCAGGCCAAAGCCAACCTGGAACGTGAAATTAAAACCTATGACCTGAAAGCCGTTGCCGAGCAGGGCCGTCATGTCTGGAATAACACCTTAAGCAAAATTGCGGTTCAAGGATCGGACGAAAATGCTAAAACGATTTTTTATACGTCACTTTACCGCACTTATGAGCGGATGATCTGTATATCTGAAGACGGCCGTTACTTTAGCGCTTACGATGGCAAGGTGCATAAGGACGATGGTATACCATTTTATACTGACGACTGGGTGTGGGATACTTACCGCGCCGTGCATCCATTAAGAATCATTATTGAGCCCAAAAAGGAGTCGGACATGATTAATTCTTACCTGCGGATGGCCAGCCAGTTGCCTAACCATTGGATGCCTACCTTCCCGGAGGTGACAGGCGATAGCCGACGAATGAACAGCAACCACGGCGTTGCTACAGTGATTGATGCTTATAACAAAGGCTTGCGCACTTTTAACCTGGAGGAGGCTTACCAGTATTGTAAAGCCGGCATTACCGAAAAAACGCTGGCGCCATGGTCGGGCAAGAAAGCGGGCGTACTCGATCAGTTTTACAAGGACAAAGGCTACTTCCCGGCTTTAGCCACCGGCGAGAAAGAAACCGTACCCGAAGTGCACAGCTGGGAAAAACGCCAGCCGGTAGCAGTAACGCTGGGTACCGTGTATGATGAATGGTGTTTGGGCAACATTGCCAAGCAGTTAGGTAAAACCGACGATGCCAAATACTTTTTAAACCGGAGCTTGAATTACCGCGAGGTATTTAACCCGGCCACTAAATTTTTTCATCCTAAAGATGCACAGGGTAAATTTGTAGAACCGTTTGATTACCGCTATTCGAGCGGCATTGGCGCGCGTGAAGCCTACGACGAAAATAACGGTTACGTATACCGCTGGGACGTGCAGCACAACATTGGCGACCTAGTAAAGATGATAGGCGGCAAGCAGGCTTTTGTTGACGGGCTGGAAAATATGTTTAGTACGCCGCTGGGCAAAGGCCGACCTGACTTTTACCACCAGTTTGGCGACCATACCGGTAACGTGGGTCAGTTTTCGATGGGGAACGAGCCGGCTATGCACATCCCTTATTTGTATGTGTATGCAGGACAACCATGGCGCACTCAAAAGCGAGTGCGCAACCTGCTTAAAGAGTGGTTCCGCAACGATTTGATGGGCATCCCAGGCGACGAGGATGGCGGCGGACTAACATCTTTTGTGGTGTTTTCGCAAATCGGCTTTTACCCGGTTACTCCCGGTTTACCGATGTATGTGATTGGCAGCCCTACCTTCCAAAACGCTACTATCAAATTGGGCAACGGCAAAACGTTTTCAGTGGCTTGTCAAAACTATTCGCCCAATAACAAATACATTCAATCGGCCAAGCTAAATGGCAAATCCTGGAACAAATCGTGGTTTACCCACCAAGAGCTAATGGCAGGCGGAACCTTGGAGCTAACGATGGGGGAACACCCAAACAAAAGCTGGGCATCGTCAGACGACGCTTTGCCGCCGTCGTTCAAAATGCCGGAAGGGATTTAGCAGAAATCTTAAGCTAGCGGCTCGTTTGTTGTCGATATAATTTAAGTTAACGGTACAATATTAAAAGTTAAATACACTTATTTCTGCTCTTGCACCAAACCTGATGGGTAATATACTGGTACCAATACCTTTGGAAACATAGAGTTTTTTGTGTTGGTCTTTATACCAGCCGCTTACATACTTGCCGCTTCCCGGAGGCATAAACGGAATAAAGCTTAACAATTTAATCTGCCCGCCATGCGTGTGTCCCGATAAAATGAGATTAATGGGTATGTCTTTGTTAATTCGAAATGGAATAACCTCACTGTATTGAGGACAATGGTTGAGTACAACATGGTAATCGCATGTAATGGGTTTAGGAATGGTTAGTTCGATGTTTGCATTGCCACCTACAAAATCGTCGGTACCGCTTATGGCAATAGTTCTGTTCTTGATAGCATATAATTTATGCTCGTTGACAAGTAAAGTCCCGTTGTGCGATTCGTAGATGGCATGCAACCGGACTATATCTACTTTTCCCCAATATTCCCAATTACCTAAAATAGCAACTTTAGGTATAGACGGAGGAAGCAACTGTAAAAATAAATTAAAGGCATCCAAGCTTTGGTTATCATCAATCGCATCTCCGGTAAAGAATAAGATGTCGGGGTTGAGGTTAGTTATTTTTTTACAGAGATTGCGATGATAACCCTGCAAAGATTTCAAATGTAAATCAGAAATCTGTATAGCTTTTATTCTGTCTGCTGGTGGCAAATGGGTACTTAAGTCAAACTCGTTAACCTCTACAAAAAAACGTTCAAAAACAAAAGCATCGAGTAACGCTACACCAGTAAGGCCTAAAAAACTGCTGCGGATAAATGTTCTCCTGTTGATTTTCAATTCGTTGACAAATGCACCTTAAATGGATTTCAGCTAACTACAATTTGCAATTTATTAAATAATTTAGAGTTCATCTTTCCGCTCAATCCGTTCCTTTTGGTAGGTGCCTTGAGCGTCGGTTTGAATTAATTAAATTAACAATTCTTAATTTTTTGATCATGACTTTAACTGGCGAAGCTTTAGCCATTTATCGAGACGTCACACTGTAAACACAATGGCATTGATAAATTTTCACTCAGCAACTACGAAATTTCTTACATCCCAAACAATCTCGACAAACCACTGGCACTATACCATTGCAGCTTTTTATAATAAGCTAAATTTCCGTCACCAGTGTAGGGAATGTATGTAGTTAAACCCGAAAACTGGCTGATGGGCACGCCGATGAAATTTGGCGTCGCAGCTTTGTAGATGATAGTTTTACTAAGCTGTGCGTTAATGGTAGTTAAGCTGCCAGCCGCAAAGTTCTGATTTAAGAAATCGCCAAAATCGTAATTGGGCACCGGGAAATTTTTTGTATAATCCAGTCTTTGTACACTGCTGCGAGTAAACTGGTCACCGGGTTTTTTCTCACTAAGCAGGTTTTTCATTTCGGCGGCCAGAGCGGGCAGTTCGCTGGTTTTAATGAGGCTAACGGTGGCCGAGCATCGGTCGTCGGTATAAGCGTTATAATAATCGTAGTAACCTTTAGCCACTGCGGCCAGGCTCTCGTTACCGCCAAACAGCAGAGGTGTAATATTTTGGTAAGGGAAACTTTCAGACAATGTTTCGGCAGGGGAGGCGATGATGTATTTGGCCTTGTCTTTAAACTCGTAACAAATTTCTACGCCGCCCATTGAGCAGGCGTCAAAAATGATAAAGTCAAGGTTGTCGGGCAAGGCATTTTTCAAATCAATCACATCCATTTGCTTGCCCGAGTCTTCGCCAAACGACTGCACTTTAACCTTGCTTACCGGCGGCGCCCAAGAGGTTGCATGCGACCACAAAATCAGTCCATAACTCTGAGCAGGAAACTCAGTTTGCACATATTGTGTCACTTGTTTTATTGTCTGTGGGTCGGACGCGAGCGTACTGTCGTAAATTTTTACCGTATCACTAACCAAACGGTTCAGGTCTGCATCAGGTTTAATTTTCAGCAGGTATGATTTTGTGCTGCTGGTTTTAATATAAACCAGCAATGTGCCGTTAATGCCAGTCGCACCTTTTTCCATACGGTTCACGCTATTCAGGGCATCGTAACGTAAATCGTTATTGGCTTCCATGTATACTAGCACCGTTTTAGCCACCACAGCGTTTGGGTTATCACCCCCTTTTTTGCAGGATACCATTAAGCTGGCAATGATTAACAAAGCCAGCAGTGACGAAAAAAGTCTGTTCAAATTCATAAACCAGATGCGGGGATTGCTCCTTGTTGTTAATGAAATAAATTTTTTGCCGGTAGTTTGACTATCAAGCACTAACCAGTTTTAAATTTAACATAACGATCAAGCAATCAGCAAAAATAGGGTATAAATCAGTACGCTGCTGTAAAGAAATTGTTAAGCTTTTTCAGTTAAATTTTTTAACTCTGATAATGAGGATAATCCGATAAATATTTTTTGGCGTTTATCTAGTTGTTTGCTAAAATCCTAATTTTGGTTGGTAAGAAGCTATGTAACAGATGTGTTGCTTAATAAATTCTTAATATAATATTAATAATTTAGCTATAGTCAAACACTTACTTTGTACCAATATTTAATTAATAATTATCGAATTTAACTATACAAAACCCTTCCAACACGCAGATAACTTTCATTGCATACGCGTACAATCAAAAAAAGTTTCCTGCTTTCATCAGCATTTTTTACAACAATATAGATATGAGAATTAGAAATCTACAAGTCACGTTTGTAGCGGCATTGCTGCTTTTAGTGGCCGCCTGTCGGAAAGACCGGGGTAACGATGTGATTGACGTAGCTGCCAATGAAGTGCGGTTTTCGGCAAGCATTAACGGACAGATTAAAACCAAGGCTACTAACGATAAGTGGGATGCCAACGATGCTATTGGCGTATTTATGAAAACCGGTACCGGTTTAAGTAATGCTTTGGCCAGCAATAAAAAATACATCACCGTGGCCGGCGATGGTGAGTTTAAAGCATCTGCAACTGACCAGAGTATTTTTTACCCGGAAAGCGGCACGGTTGATTTTGTTGCTTACTATCCTTACCAGCAAACACTGTCTGGCACCAGCTATAGTGTTAATGTAGCTAATCAAACCAACCAGGCCGCTATCGACCTGATGTATGCTACTGCTAACAGCTTAACTAAAAACAGCACGGCGGCGCAACTGGCGTTTACTCACCAATTATCAAAAATAGAAATTACTGTTAAAAATGGGAATGGCGTACCCAGTTTAACCGGCCTGAGCACTACCCTCGTTGGTTTAAAAAACAACGCCACGTTTGATTTGGCTTACGGTACACTAAGCGGGCAATCGCAGATAGCCAACATCCAGGCTAAAAACAGCGTAAATAACGGCGCAACTTTAGCCGAAGCGATTGTAATACCGACCACTGACGAAACCGGTATAAAAGCGGTATTTACCATCGGCAGTAAGACCTATACCTTAACCCTGCCAGCTACCACCAAGTTTGAAGCCGGTAAAAAGTATGCCTATGAAGTAGAGTTAAGAGGTGATGCAGGCGACAGCGGCGTTGCGGTTGCTCTAAAAGCTTCTATCCTAAACTGGACAGACGTACCTTCGGGTTCATACTCTTTAGACCAAGGCACTGTGGTAGTTAACCCACCAACGCTGTCGGGTTACATGGAGACACCTCTAATTACCACTAACAGTAACAGCGTTTATGTGTTTCATGAATTTCCGGGCCGTACAGGTGTAAGAAACTACGCCATGCTGTACGATAAACAGCTAAAAATGGCTTACTGGGTAGCCTATCCATTACACAGCTCCTATATGGGCAGCTCGGGCCGTACCGATGCCTGGCAGTTTGATCCGCTGCTGGCACAAAATGTACAACCAGACCTGAGCACATCTTACGGCAATGGTTACGATCGCGGCCATCAAATTCCGAGCGCTGACCGTACCGCTACATCAGCCCTGAATCAAACTACGTTTTACTACTCTAACATGACGGCACAGGTTTCATCCATGAATCAGGGTATATGGGCTAACCTCGAAAATCAGGTACGCACTTGGAGCGCACAAGGCGACACCCTGTATGTAGTAACCGGCGCCGCTGCACAGTCATCTACCGACCAAACCGTTACTTACAGTAATAAAGGTTCGGCTATACCAAAATACTATTACAAAGTATTAGCGCTTAAAAAAGGAAGTGATTATTATACTATAGGCTTTAAAATTGCCAATGCCATTATTCCGACCACTACTACTTACAACAACTACCGCATGACGGTAAGCGACTTAGAGAAAGAAACCGGGTTTACCTTCTTTCCTAAATTGAGTACACAGGTTAAAAGCACTATTGATGCTAACGTTTTTAAATAATTCAAATCACGCTAAATAACAACAAACTAATAAATGAAAACCCAAAACATCCTGATCGCTACCGCGATGTCGGTGCTTGCCTTAAGCAGCTCCTGCAAAAAGGACAACAACCACGGCGGCGACCTGCCAACCTCAACCAAGGCAGTAACATTTACGTCGAGCATTAATGGCCAAATTGTAACCAAAGCGGTTAACAACAAATGGGATGCTAATGATGCCATTGGTGTATTTATGAAAACCGGTACCGGCCTAAGCAACGTGTTGGCGGCTAACAAAAGCTACACTACTACAGCTGGCGACGGCGAGTTTAAACCATCGGCCACCGATCAGAACATAAACTATCCTGAAACCGGTTCAGTTGATTTTGTTGCTTACTATCCATACAAATCAACGCTTGCCAACAATATTTACCCGGTTGATGTAACCAGCCAAAGCAATCAGCCAGCTATCGATCTGTTGTATTCAAACAATGCAACCGGCCTGAGCAAAACCAGCACCGTAGCTAATCTTTCGTTCTCTCACCAATTAGCAAAAATTGAGTTTACTGTTAAAAACGGTTACGGCGTTTCTGACTTGACTGGCCTGACTGCTGCCTTAAACAGCGTAAACACTAAAGCTGATTTTGATCTGGCTACCGGCACTTTAGCTAACCCGTCGCAACCTGCAGATTTAGCAGCTAAAGTTACGGCACAAACCGGTTCAGCATTAGCCGAAGCCATCGTATTACCAGTGGCTGATGCCAGCGGTAAACTGGTAACTTTCACTTTGCCATCTGGTAAATTTACTTTGACCTTACCTGCCAACACTAAATTTGAAGCCGGCAAACGTTATACTTTTGAGATTGAGTTGAGAAACGGCACAGCGCCAACACCAATCGCTGTTGCCCTAAAAGCAACCATCACTGATTGGACTACTGTACCTTCTGGCAGCTACACTGTTGGCCAGGATGCCGGTACAGTTACGCCTCCAACCGGTGTTGAAACTGTATTGTACACTGAGACTTTTGGCACCGGTACCATAATTAGTACTGCCAGACCTAAAGTTGCTGCCTACACTGGCTGGTCTAACCCATCTTTCACTTTCAGCGAAAGCTTTAACAATGCTGACCTGCGTACAATCGGTACATTCCCGGACAATATACACGTATGGTTACCAGCTACTAAAGATGTTGATTTGAAAATTGACAACATCCCAGTAAGCGGTTATACCTCTTTAAAGCTTAAATATGATGTGGCTGCCAACACCACTAACGGTGCTGATGCTAACGTAATTGCAGTTAAAGTTAACGGTATAACCATACCGGTTCAAAGCCGTACTTTTGCAAAATCAAATGAGTTTTCGACTATTGAGCTAAGTGGTATTACGCCGATGGCTGTTAACTCTATCGAATTTATTGGCTCGGCTGCTACCAATACAATAGGCTACCGTTTAGATAACGTAATTATTGTTGGTGTAAAATAATTAACTTATTTTTTGTAATGTAAAACGCCTGCCCTGGTAAAATGGGGCGGGCGTTTTTTATGTTGGCAAGCCTTATTAAGATCGACGAAAATTGGTGAGGTAATGGTTATACTATTTCAAAAATTAGCGTTTACTCGCTAGTATTTTAACCTGCAATAATTACTTTAGCTCAGTAATTCGATGGTTCAACTTTTACCGTCGGATACGATCAACTTAACCTTATGCAAGCTTTGTATGCGTTTCAACTAGTCTTAGGTATATCTGGTTATCACAAAACAGAAAGACCGGTATTTGCGCCTGAAGCAAACATTTTTGTTCAGGATACCTTAAAGAAAAAGAACTTAACACTGATGAGTACCCAAAGTAACCTGGAACAGGCCGCCAATGGCCTGCTAATGATGAGCGAATCGGATTATCCCTTCGAATATTTTGCAACAGACGACACTACCATTAATGAGTCTCTGCTGCTTAAGCTGGCCGATAAACCCCAGGGTACCCTGATTGAAAAAACAACCGTTGAGCATTTGTTTCGTAACATGGCCGACCCAAACTCTCCGTCGGTCAAAGCTGAAACTTCAGCACGTTTCCGTGAGTTTATAGAGTCTCTTAAAAATGAACTAACAGAAATAGCGGTTTATCGCGTGGGCGAAATCCAGATTCAGGTATTTATTATTGGTATTAATATTCATGGTACCGTAAGCGGTATGCGGACTTTGCTCATTGAAACTTGATTAGCCTAAAAATACAGAACCGTTTTCCTTTGCCGAGAGGCCTGCCTATAAGATTGTAATCGCTTTTTACAACTTGTCTGCGTCGGTTAAAATAGTGCCTTGTACGCCTTGGTGCAAAGGCGTTATAGCACAAATATACTGTGCTGTAAATACTGCACGCAGCACTTGATCGCGTTTAAAGTGGATACGGGTAGAATTACATGGTACAAATCGATATTGCCGTAAGCTTGTGTCTCAATCAATTTCCATTCTTAAAAAGATACCCATCACAGGCAATTTGTATTAATTGTCGGTACATAGCTGCTGCAGTCAGAGTTTAGGTTCAATGTTAGTCTACCGTAAATATCGGCGATTAATTATTTGAGTCAAGGTATAGTTTGTTAAACGGCTAAATGTGCTGTATTATAAAAAGCTTACGTTTACCTTTTATATTTGAATGGGAAAACAAGTTATGCATAATAAATCAACCTGAAGTGGGTAGATAAATTGTACCTTTTACTACAAGAATATTTTATCAAAAACTTGCTCAGGAGTAAGAAAGTTAATATTGTAAACAAGGAACTTTAGTTGTATATTTTTGCTCTTTAATTAAGCACAATTGGAAACTCAAAAATCAAGCCGACTGGACGACCGCGCCTTATTGGAAATCCTGTCGCTATCTCAGAATGCCACCGCAATATACACCGGCGATGACATCATCATTGAGATGGCTAACGATAAAATGATTAGCTTTTGGGGAAAAGATCGTAGTGTGATAGGCAAATCGCTATTGGAAGCTGTGCCTGAACTCCGTGGTCAGGAATTTTTCGGCATCCTGCAGCAAGTATGGCGTAGTGGTACAACTTACGAGGGTCGCAGCGCCGCTGCAAGTTTGAACACACGTGGTGTTTTAGAAACTTTTTACTTCGACTTTACTTACCAGGCAGTTAAACGGGCGGATGGTTCTATGCTTTGCATATTGCACACGGCTACCGACGTCACCGAACAAGTGTTTGGCCGTAAGCAATTACAAGAGAAAGAGGAAGAAGTAAGTACGCTGAACAGGCATCTCAACGACGCCAACAACGAGCTGAAAGCTGTAGCCGCTGAAGCGCAGGCCAGCAACAGTGAGCTTTTGCGTACGCAGGAGAACATGTTGCAACTGAATGCGCGGGTATCTTTAAGCGAATCTATTTTTAGAAGTTTTTTTGAGCAAGCTGCCCTGGGTATTGCTTGGTTCAATGGGCCGAACCAGGTGATCGAAGCTGTTAACGAACCTTTATTAAAAATATGGGACCGAAATTTAGATGAGGTTTTAGGTAAGCCACACCGCGAAGCCAGACCCGAATTGGAAGATCAACCTGTTTTTGATTTGCTGGATGCTGTTTATCAAACCGGTGTACCCAAAGTTAATAATGAGATGCGCCTGTTTTTGAAAAGCGGTGATACTTTACGCGAAGTATATGTAAACTCCGTTTACTCGCCTATCATTGATACTAACGGAACAGTGACCGGTGTTTTAGCCACTGTAGACGATGTAACAGATCGGGTTAAAGAACGCCGGCAAAAAGAATTTTTACAAGAGCAGTTAAGGGTTACTATAGAGTCTGCCGAGTTGGGTACTTGGTATTTTGATGGTAAAACCAATGAGTTGGTTGCATCGCCCCGGGTGAAAGAACTGTTTGGCTTTTATGCCGATGAACCAATGACTTTGGACCAGGCCGTCGCTCAGATACAGGAAGATTATCGCGACTTAGTGACAGCTGCTATGGATGCCACGGTTCAACGTAACAAAATTTATGATGTAGAGTATCCTATAGTGGGGTACCACGATGGTAATACTCGTTGGGTAAAAGCATTTGGGAAGTTGTATTATGCGGGAGATGGTAGTTCACCTCAATTTTCGGGTGTGTTGATTGATATCACTAATCGTAAAAATGAAGAGAACCGTAAAAATGACTTTATAGCTATTGTTAGCCATGAGCTGAAAACACCGCTTACCACAGCCAAAGGCTTTACACAATTACTGCGGGCTAAAGCTCATAAAGCCAATGACGCTTTTTTATCAGGCAGCCTTTTAAAAATCGAGCAACAAATTGAAAAAATGACCATGCTCATTAAAAGCTTTTTGGATGTTGCCAG
Source organism: Mucilaginibacter sp. CSA2-8R (assembly GCF_038806765.1). Taxonomy (NCBI): domain Bacteria; kingdom Pseudomonadati; phylum Bacteroidota; class Sphingobacteriia; order Sphingobacteriales; family Sphingobacteriaceae; genus Mucilaginibacter; species Mucilaginibacter sp. CSA2-8R. The sequence goes on from NZ_CP152389.1 coordinate 2,609,341, forward strand.
GTTAGAAGCCGGTAAAATACAGCTGAACATGCAGCCGTTTGAAATAAGTGAGTTATTAGCCGAATGTGTTGCCGAGGCTAAGTCGCTGTCACAACATCATCAGCTAACTATAACACATGCAGATGTTGTTACCGTGAATGCCGATAAAGACAAGATTGCACAGGTGGTATCTAACTTGTTAAGCAATGCCATAAAGTATTCGCCGAAAGGAAAGCTGGTGGAGATCACGTGTACTCAAGCTGCAGGCTATTTGGAGGTACGTGTGCGCGACGAAGGTATGGGCGTTAAGCCGCAAGACCAAGCCCATTTATTTGACAGGTTTTATCGTGTCGAAAATAAACACACGTTAACCATCTCAGGCTTTGGTATCGGTTTGTATTTGTGCGCCGAAATTATTCATATGCACAAAGGACAGATAGGATTGGAAAGCAAAATAGGCGAGGGGTCTACGTTTTACTTCACGTTACCGTTGGATGCTTAACGTAGCGAATAGAATTTATTACTTGTTGCATCTAACAAACAACCTTCATACAATTAAAAAAAGCACCTGCCGGTTAAGACAAGTGCTCGTTTATTTTAATTGTCAAAAATAATTGACTATTTAGCTTTCTTTTTCACTTTAACAGCGGTTAAACCTTTAGGTCCGCGTTCAATTTCGAAAGTAACTTTATCACCTTCTTTAATTGGTTCGCTTAGTGCATTGATGTGCACAAAAACGCTTTCCTGTGATTGCAAATCGCGGATAAAACCGTAGCCTTTTGAGTCGTTGAAAAACGAAACTGAACCGTTTCTCTCAATTTCTTCTACAATGTCTTCTTGCTTAGGTACGCCTATCTGGATATCATCGACAGATATCTTACGTTTTTTTGATGGATCTGGTGGTGTAGACGTGATGTTACCATCTTCGTCAACATAAGCCATCATATCGTCCAGGCCTTTACCCTTAGCTGTGTTGCTCTTACGGTCTTCGGCCTTTTCTTTTTTGTCTAATTGTTTTTTGGCCTTTTTCTTTTCCCGCTCTTTTTTGCTAAATGTCTCTGTGGATCTACCCATATATTATTTAATTGTTATACCCGGCAGTTTATGCTTTTTAAGCCGGTAGTTATTTTCGACCATCAAGTTTAATTGACGGTCTGCTTTTGTGTAAAGTTACTAAATTTTTACTGGTAACGTACAAACATCTTTTGAAGTGTACGTAACCTTTGTAAATTGTTATTCTGCTTACGAAGGCTGCTTAACAGCAGGCTTTAATTAACTGAGATAGTTTAAAACCGACTCGTTTGTATACTAAACAGCGTTAAGAAAACTGATTTATTTTGTCTGAAAAAAGTACTCTCAGAACATTTCGCGTCAAGCCCAGATGCCTTCTCTTTTCGAATAAGTTTAAAGGTACAAAAAATAGACGATATATTTTTCTATTGATAAAAGTATTTGTCATTGTGTTGAAAGATTGCTTAACAATGATTAAAACTTATTTTAACGTTATTTCATTTTCAGGATTGGTAGAAAGGCATAACATGCCATCCATCAAAAGCCTGTAGCTTCGCTTAATTACCATTAAGCTTTAATAAATTTTTATTTGATTTTTGTTGCAGAGGTGATATATGATTTAAAGTGATATCTTTATGATATCACTTTAAATCATATATCACTTCTATGGAAACTGAAAAAACTACCAATCCGCCATCTGGTTACGGCGCATTCATTTTGTTTTTGGCACTGCTTGCCTTAGCCATTTATTTAGGTGTTGCGCAGCAATTTGCCATTTGTGCCATACTTTGCTTTGTTAATTTTTTTCTGGTGCTGCCAGGTCTTATCATCGTAAATCCTAACGAGTCGAAGGTGCTTACACTGTTTGGCAAATATGTAGGCACAGTAAAGAAGGATGGCTTTTTTTGGGTGAATCCTTTTACTATTAAGAAGAAGCTATCACTTAAAGCTTTTAATTTAAACGGGCAGCAACTGAAAGTGAACGATAAAATGGGTAGCCCCATAGAAATTGCGGCTGTGATTGTGTGGCAAGTAAAAGATACGGCTAAAGCAGTATTTGCTGTAGAGGATTACATTCAATATGTAAACATACAAAGTGAAGCGGCTGTACGCCACTTGGCCAATACGTTTGCATATGACCATTTGGAGGACGAAACGGCTCAGGTTACTTTACGTGACGGTGCCGAGCAAGTAAGTCTGATGCTAGAGCAGGAATTAAATGCCCGGCTTGACCGCGCCGGAATCGAAGTAGTCGAAGCCCGGATATCGCATTTGGCTTATGCGCCCGAAATTGCCAACGCTATGCTGCAAAGACAACAAGCCTCTGCTATTATTGCAGCGCGTAAGCAAATTGTAGAAGGTGCTGTGGGCATGGTTGAAATGGCTTTATCGCGCCTATCTGAAAAAAATATTGTGGAGCTGGATGAAGAACGCAAGGCGGCCATGGTAAGTAATTTGCTTGTGGTGTTGTGCGGCGAAAAGGCGGTGTCGCCGGTAGTCAATACAGGTACTTTATATCATTAAACTATGAGCTACTACAGACCTATAGAAGCGTTGTTGACTAACGAAATTATTTTAAAGCGCGAAGGTTTCTGGCGACCCGTGTATCAGTTTACCGACGGACAATACAGCTACGGTTTACTCAGGCATGAGGGTTTTTGGCGCACAAAAGTCATTATGGAAACCGCCAACCAAAATTGGATTACCGACGGTAATAAATGGAAAAAACGAGCAGTTAAAAATGAAAAGGGTGAAGAACTGGCGACCTTAAGCCATAATTTTTGGGGTACTAAGATTACTTTTACGGCTAACGATGGATTTACAGCCACTTTTGAGAAACCATCTGTTTGGAGGGGCTTAACCGTTTGGAAAGCCGCTGCCGGCATAACTTTGCTTAGCATCGAACCCCGGCTATTTAAAACGCCGTCAATCAAGGTCAATCCAGAGGCCAAATCGAATAAATGGATTTTGATGCTGGCATTTTTAGCTTTAGAATTAAGTTTAGAAGCGCAAAAACGTGCTGCTGCAGCATCTACCTAAGTTATGGCCGATAAGAAACCATTTGCACTCAGAGTGAGTGCCGAGATGTTGAAAGAAATAGAGGAGTGGGCCAACGATGAGTTTAGGAGCATCAATGGCCAGATTGAGTATATCCTCAACCAGGCGCTCAAAGACCGGAAAAAAGCTCAGAATAAAAAGAAGGCGGATAAGTGATGGTTCGACTTTAAAAGCTGCTCCATTCACAATCATAATTGCATGATCCAATCAAAGAGACTATTTCTCGGATTTCAATTATATATAAGCTTTTTGCTTATCATTTCAACAATTACCATGTTGCCATATTCGGCGAGTGGAAGTTCAGATTTTGAGCATCATTTTGTTGCTTTGGCAGATACAAACTTTGCAGTTTTTGGTTGGGACGTACAGCATTATAAAGTATCAGTAACTCCAAACTACTTATCAAAATGCATTAAAGGAACTAACGGTATAAGTTTTAAAGCCGTTACGGCTGGCAGCGTTATGAAGCTTGAATTGCAGCAGCCAATGTTGATTTCTAAAGTTGTCTTTCAAAGACGCGAGCTTAAATTCAAGCGGATTAGCGACGACGGTTACTCAATTACGTTTCCTGCAACGTTAACCAAAGGCAAACTGCACCTTGTTGAAGTATCTTTTGAAGGAAAACCTAAAGAGGCTTTAAATCCTCCGGTTGATAATGGTTGGATTTGGACAAAAGACACACAGGGAAGACCTTGGGTAAGCGTGGCTTGTGAAGGTTCGGGAGCCAGTATTTGGCTGCCTTGCAAGGACGAGTTAAGAGATAAGCCCGACCAGGGAGCGACTATTTCTATTACCGTACCTGATACTTTAATGGCTGTTTCTAACGGGCGATTACTCAAAAAAGTTAGCAACAATGGTTTAACAACGTTTACCTGGAACGTAACCAACCCAATTAATAGCTATAATATCATACCGTACATTGGTAAATATGTAACCTGGCGAAAAACCTTTTATGGGGAAGGAGGCCTGCTTCACAGAGATTATTGGGTACTTGATTATAACCTAAAAAAAGGCAAGGTGCACTTTATGCAAACCGATACTATGTTCAGGGCATTTGAGAATTGGCTTGGTAAATACCCATTTTACGCTGACAGTTACAAGCTGGTAGAAGCTCCGTTGCCGGGCATGGAGCATCAAAGTGCTGTAGCCTATGGTAATGGCTTTCAAAATGGTTATCAAGGCAAAGACTTTATTTCGCGGTCTGGTTGGGGACTTAAATGGGATTTTATGATGGTACACGAAAGCGGGCATGAATGGTTCGGCAATAGTGTTACCGCGGCGTCCTACGGTGAAACCTGGATACACGAGGGATTTACCAAGTACCTTGAAACCTTGTATACAGATTATGCTTTTGGTAGCCAGGCAGGAAATGAATATGCAATAGGTACATGGAGGCGAATAAAAAATGATGAGCCAATTTTAGGTACTAATACCTCCGACAAATACTATAAAGGAAGCGCTATGCTGCACATGGTGAGGCAAATAATAGGTGATGACGTTTTTAAAGGTTGGTTACGAGCGCTTAACCAGCAGTATATTCACAAAGTTGTCAACACGTCGCAGGTTTTGAGCCACTTGAACAAATATACGCACAGAGATTTCGCCAGGCTGTTTAAGCAATACTTACAAACAACAAAAATTCCTGTACTGCAGTATCGATACACAAAAGATGTATTAGAGTTTCGATGGTCGAACTGTGTTGATGGTTTTAACATGCCGCTTAAAACGCATATTGGCAAAAACAAATCATTATGGCTATACCCATCTACCCAATGGCAATCAATTAAGTCAAGTTCCGGAAGCTTAACACCCAGCGTTAATTTTTTAATTGGTGTTGAAGCTCTAAAGTAAATACTTAAACCGTAATTTGCAGTTTCAAAAACACGCTTTCAGGAATAGCCGTAATTCTGAAATAAAAACTTTCCTGTCACATGGATTTTTATTTGTGACAGGTCTTCAGCAAATCAGTTTGTATCCCAAACCCTGGAGGTTTAAAATTTCCACTTCAGGGTCATGGCTCAAGTGCTTGCGCAGTTTGGTTATAAAAACGTCCATTGTACGTGTATTAAAAAAGCTGTCATCCCCCCAAAGCGTATTGAGTGCCAGTTTACGGTCGAGCAGTTGGTTTTGGTGCTGAAGCAGCAATTGCAGTAGTTGCGTTTCCCGGTGCGATAGTTTAATGTCAGTGTAACCAGGCAGTTGCAGCAATTGCTTGTGTGGTGTAAACAGATAGCGGCCAACTTGCAGCGACTGGTTAAGCGTTGTTGTGTTACTATGCCTGCGCATTAGCTCCTTTACACGCAGAAACAACTCTTCCAGGCTAAAAGGCTTATTTAAGTAATCGTTTCCGCCGCTGGCATAGCCCTCCATCACATCAGTGGTACTGCTGCGTGCTGTTAAAAACAATACAGGTACTTGTTGATGCTGCATCCTGATTTGTTTTACTAATGTAAAGCCATCAGTGCCTGGCAACATCACATCTACTATACATAAGTCAAAAGCCGTATTTTGGAATGCTGTAAAAGCCTTTCGACCATCAGCTATGTGGGTAATGGTATAACCTTGTTGCTCCAGGCTGTCTTTAATTACACGGGCTAAATGTGGCTCATCTTCAACCAGCAAAATGTGGGACTTTAAAATCATACTGCAGGAAATAAAAGGGTAAATACACTCCCGCAAGGGCGATTATCGTTTACCTTAATATGGCCCCGATGTGCCTCCATTACTTGTTTTACATAACTTAATCCTAAGCCAAACCCTTTTACATCATGCTGATTACCTTGCGGTATCCTGAAAAACTGTTCAAATATTTGATTACGATATTCACTCGGTATCCCGGGACCATTGTCTGCAAACTGCACCACAGCGTAAGTGTTTTGCCGGGTTAATGTTATACTTAGGTCAGGACGAGATGTCGTGTTGTATTTTAAGGCATTATCAATTAAATTACAACAAACATTAAGCAGGCTATCACTGTCGGCATCAATAGCTATATCCATCTTATTATCAAAGGTGACATTTGCGTTACCGGCATTAATATGAGGCGCCATCATGATAAGTGATTCTTTTACTAACGCATTCAGGCTTATTGCTAAATAGAATGTATTTGTTGCCCGTATTAGTTTATTTATATTGAGTATTTGATGGGTAAGCGTTGTAAGCTTCTCGGTTTGATAACTGATGATGCCTAAATAATCGTTAAGCTGCGCGGGGGTATGACTAAACGTGTTCAAAGCTTCAACTGTAATTTTGATAGAGGCCAGCGGTGTATTTAACTCATGCGTCATGTTGTTGATAAAGTTATTTTTAAGTTCGGCCAGTTTATGTTGAGAGAGCAATGTACTGACGGTGTAAGCAAAGCAAGCGATAATCACAACAATTAGAAACAACGTGGCCAATACAATCCATTTCATCTGCCTAACAAAGTATAGGCTCGGACTGTCAAAACCGGCCTTTACCCATTCTTTTTCGTACGGACGGCGCAGCGACGCGTTTACCGGTTGCGTAAGGTACGGTTGCTTATCGGTTGCGCTGGTATAGAGTTCAAACGCCGAATTAATGCCGAATTGTTTTAACTCTTGGTCGTATCCTTTTTTGAGCATGGGTAAATTCACTTTACTCATAAGAAATGCATGCTCCAAGCTGTCGCCCAGTCGCTGCGTATAGTAATAAACAAACCCTTTTTTCAGGTCGCTCAGAATGATATTATTAGCAACGTGTTGGATAAAGTACAGCTTGGCTTCCGGCGTGATAGATTTTAAACGGGGCTTGAAGGCTTTGATAGACAATCTGATACCCTTTTCTTTTGCATCAAACGGATGCACATCGCGCATGGTAAAGACGGTTTGGTGCGTTGGTTCTTGAATTTTGCAAGTAATGGTGATGAAGGAGGTATCATTCATCCATTGGGTAGCCCGTTTTACAATTGTTTTTTGCCTTTGGTCCATTTCGCGGTCTACCGCCGTGCGTAACGCCTCGTTAATGTCATGGTCAAAGTTTTTTATAGTGTTGCGGTAATTCTGATAATTCCAAAACAGCTGTAATCCAATTACGCTAGTCACGCATACGGCCATTAGGCCGATAACCAGGGTAATGCGCTTTTTCATGGCCCTGAAAGTACAGGTACTTGAGCTAAAACCGAAACCGGTTAACACTAATTAACTTTGATTAACACCTGTTAGTACGCGCGTAAGCTGATAAAGCCGTGATTTGAAGAAAAACGCAATCATGAAAAAGCTTATACTCTTATTCCTTACCTGTTTTACATTACAGGGCTACGCTCAAATAAAACCCGGCGATTTGGTGCCGGATTTTATGCTGCCTGTTGTACTGAATGCTCCGGTAAAAACCACGTCGTTGAGCCAGCTAAAAGGTAAGGTGGTACTTGTTGATTTTTGGGCCACCTGGTGCGGTAGTTGCCTAACCGCAATGCCGCAACTTAGTAAATTACAAGAGCAATACAAAGGCAAATTACAGGTACTGGCCGTAACCGACGAATCCGTAAAACGTACAAAGCAGTTCATCGCTTCCCGGCCGTCCAACTTGTGGTTTGGAATAGATACCGGCCGGTCTTTAGCCACTTACTTTCCGCACCATATAATACCGCATACAGTGCTTATATCACCGGCTGGTAAACTCATCGCTAACACCTCGCCCGAAATGGTGACCAATGCTGTAATAGACAGTGTCCTCGAGGGGGAGGAGGTGCATCTCCCTGTAAAAAAAGACTTTATGTATACTTCGCTCGACGACGTACTGAAAAACAAATTTCCGGTTGCCGATACTGTTAAAAGTTATTTTACGATGGACGATGCATTACCTGGCGGGCCGAGCCTAAGCACCATTTATACATTTCATCCGGTATGGAAAGGACGCAGGTTATCAGTTATTAACTGTAGTTTGGCCACAATTTACAGCTTGGCTTACGGAAACATACCTTATTCGCGTACTATCGACAGCATAAAATTAAGACAAAGCAAACAACTTTATTGTCTGGACATTATTGTGGCACAACCTGGCGAGCTGTTGCCCACTCTGCAACGTGAACTAAATATCCGCTTTGACCTGCACGCTAAAATGGTGCGCCGGCAGCGTGAAGTTTATGTGCTTAGAGTTGATGACCCGCAAAAGTTTGCACAGTTAAAAACAAACGAACCCGGCAAGCGCACTTACTTTGCCAAACATGGCGCAATAGATCAGCAGGCCATCACCATGAGCGATTTTGCTGACTATTTAGAGAGCTACGGTATCAACAAACTTGTAATAGACCATACCGGTAGTACAAACAAGTATGATATAAAATCTCATTTCAACCCGAAAATCCTAAGAGTTTAAGCGACATACTTACTGCCATGGGTTTACGCTTAGAGAAACAGCAACGAGATATTGAATTGCTCATGCTATATCAACCTTGAACCAAATTAAGATATTAATACGCGTAAATAGTGCCTTTACATTAGTTTTATTGGTGAGCAATTTAAATTGGTTATTTTTTAGCGAAACCCTGATTTGTAAGTTTAATCTGTTTTAAATTGATACCATATTGCTGTTGAAACATGGAAGCAATGCTTTGCCGATAAGCTTCCTGAGTATTGGTTTTGGTCGCTTCTTGCAAGCCCAGCACTAATACAACCGACTGCAACTTCATTTGCTCAGCCATCTGGGCACGGACTAACTCGGATTTTAGTTTAGCATTTTTGGACAGCGTAGCAATCATCTGCGCCTGAGCACCGCTTTCCATAGCGCTGTTTACTTCAGATCCGGGTACGTTATTAACCACCTGATAACCCACCAGCATCAGTCCGGTGAGTGCATCAGCAGCATTGTTGATTTTTAACGAAGAGCTTTTAAGTATTTGCCCGTAAATAGCGTTATAATCAGCCTTGCCCGGACCGAACGTGCTGTTTACCGCGTTAGCGCCTTGTGAAGTACGGCTTTGCAAGCGTTTTACAAAATTAGACACGACGCGCTGGCGTAGAGCTGGAGTGGAGGTGTAATCAAAACTGCTTTTTGCCGTGGCAACAGTTTTACCAGCTACTTTGCTGTCGTAAGCCAAATTTCCGGACCATCCGGCCATAAGTGTAGGGTCAAGCGCCATAATAGGTGCATCCTGAGCTCGTGCAGTTACCGATACAAATGATAAGGCAGATAATATAACGCCGGCGGAGATATTTGCTATTCTTTTCATATCAATAGTTGTATTACTCAAAATTGGTACATACAATCAGCCGTTTTCGTTTTAAAAAGAGATGAATTCTTGATTTTAACATGTAATTTACAGTGACTTTGTGTAATTGCATGCTTGACAATTGCTTATTAGTTGACAAGAGTTTTTTGATAATTATTTAAATTACTAAGTTAAAGCGGTCAAATTTAAAACCGAAATAAGGGACTGGATATACATCTTGAATGTAACGCACTTGATGAGCAACTTGTCAAAAACGAAGTCAACATCTTCTCACTATGCAATAAAACGTCTGTCACCGGGCATAATGCGCAGCCCTAAACATTGGTAAACCTTCTCCAATACCCAATCGTCTAATTCCAGATTACCAGCCAGGAATTGAGTGATGGCATTGGGATCGGCAAATATATTCAGTTGATTAGGTTGCATTTTAAACAGTTCTAAACGTTGTGTAACAATCTCAGACGGCCTCAATGCCGGAAACTTGAGTTGCTCATACTCATATTGCCGTATGCGGGGCAACAACACCATTAATTCATCAGACTCGGGTGCGCCGGGCTGTGCGTTAAAAATAGCGGTTGCACGGTCAAGTGCCAGCTCATAGTCTTCGGCGCTATTAAAAGGCATAATTCCGGCAAAGTCAGCATCAATCTGATATTCCTCAATTGGTTGCGTTTCAATTGTTGTGGTTATTGTAGTTTTTATACGGGCTATATTTGGGTGTATTTCGTTGTCCGCAATAGGTTCGGGGACATGTACTATTGTAGTAAATGTCTTAGTAATACGCCTTACCTTTCCTGGGTTTTTCATTTCGGCTTCGGCAAACTCCCGGTCCAGTCGCTCTTGCTGTTCGTTTTTATTTTCCACGTGTGTAATCCGCGCAGCTTTAGCCAAATAATTAATTGAATAACTAATATAGTAATCCGGGTCAGCGGTGCTTTGTCCACCACCTATATTAAGCGATGTATCGCTTCCGTTAAATATGTTTCTAATACGATAAGGCTGTTGTTTAAGCCACGATAATAAAGACACACGGGCATCAGAGTGCTTTGCAATGTATGCGACTATTAGGTTGGTAGCAATAAGGTTCATAGACGCAATTTAACGATTGAAAGCAATGTTTTAAGAAGGTGAAAAATTATTCTTTTAGTTTTTAACCTTTCGGTCCCGTGATGATTAACGAAAATAAGTTGTTCTTAACATTTAATAAATGTTAAGCTGTCATTTTACCTTTTCCCATTTTGCCGATTAGAACAGGAAATAGATTTGATACAAGGACCTGTCACCATCTTTGAGAAAATAATGCTTCCTCTATTGATACGAAAGATTATACAGGGCTTGGCATCACTTTAACATGCAGTTTTTTGCATATTTGCTTTACACGTCGATTTTATGAAAAAAGCCGTCTGCTGTATAGCCTTCTTAGCGTCCGTTATTTCTATCAATACTGCGTTTGCCCAACGGCCACGGTCCGACTCGGTTGCGGCAAATAAATGGGTAAACCAAGCCTATAAAAAATTGTCTCGACGGCAAAAAATTGCTCAATTGATGGTGTTACGCCTGTCCGAACGGCGCGGTAAAGAGGTGGTGTTTTTTGACAAAGGGGTGCAGAGCGCCATGAAGAAATACAATATTGGCTCGGTATGCCTTTTTCAGGGTACGGCACTGCAACAGGCTAATGTGCTTAACCATTTACAAAGTGTAGCTAAAACGCCGCTATTAGTGTGCATTGATGGCGAAACCGGCGTGGGCATGCGCTTTAATGATGTAAAACCTTTTCCGGACCAACTTACCATCGGGGCCACCGGCGATGCTGCGATTGCCTACCATGTTGGGCAAGCCATTGCTGCGCAGTGCAAACGTGCCGGCATACAGGTTAACTACGCTCCGGTTGTAGACATCAATAACAATCCAAACAACCCGGTGATCAACTTCCGGTCGTTTGGCGAGGATAAATATAAAGTTTCCTTATTCGGTACCCAGATTATGCTGGGTATGCAAGACGGCGGCATCATGGCTTGCGCCAAACACTTTCCGGGTCATGGCGATGTGGCGGTAGACTCACACCTGGATCTCCCGGTTATCAATAAATCCGTTGCACAGCTCGACTCATTGGAGTTATACCCTTTTCGTACCCTTATCAAACAAAACGTGGGTAGTATGATGGTGGCCCACCTATACATCCCGGCCATTGATACTACCCGCAACCAGGCCACCTCGCTGTCTAAAAAAAATGTGACCGGTTTACTGCGAGACGACCTTAAATTTAAAGGTATTACTTTTACTGATGCACTCGAAATGAAGGGTGTTGCCAAATTTTATCCACAGGGCGAGGCAGCCGTTCAGTCGCTCATTGCCGGTAACGACATGCTTTGCCTGCCCGGCGACGTGAAAGGCAGCATCAAAAAAATCCGAAAAGCCATTAGGCATGATAAACTAAGCTGGGACGATATCAACGCTAAAGTAAAAAAGGTGCTTTTGGCCAAATATAACCTGGGGCTGGATACTATTAAGGCAATCGATACACTGAACATTGCAGCCGACTTAAGTAAAGACATCAATACCGAAAAGAAAGAAGTTTATACCAACGCCATCACTCTCGTTACCCGGCAAGATAGCAGCATGCTTCCGCTAAGAGGTAAAAATAAGGTGGCTTACGTAGGTTTGGGTTTAACCGGAGCTAATCATTTTGCCGACCGGGTAAAACAGGCTTTTAATGCCGACTGCTATTACCTGAGCTACCAGGACGACAGTCTGAAAGCCGACGGTTTACTGAAACAATTGAGCAATTATGATGCAGTAGTAATTGGTATGCATAAATATGCCAAGTACCCGGCAAAAAACTTCGGTATCAGCAACGCGGCTATACGGGTTTTGAATGAAGTAAAGCAAAAATCCAATGCCATTACCCTGGCTTTTGGTAACCCTTACGCAATTAAGAATATGATTGGTGCACGTAACCTGGTAGCCTGTTATGAAGATGATAGCCTGATGCACGATGTTGCTATCAACCTGCTCACAGGCAAAGTAACCGCCAAAGGTAAGCTGCCCGTTACCGTCGGTCCATATCATTATGGTTCAGGCATTATAACTAATGATTACTTGCCGTTGGTGCAGGCAACGCAAGTTGGGCTAGACAGCACTATGCTGCTACGCATTGACACCATTGCGGCTAACGCCATACAGAAAGGCGCTACGCCCGGGTGCGTAGTGTTGGTAGCTAAAAATGGTAAAGTTGGCTTCCTGAAAGCTTACGGCCATTTAAATTACGACGGCAAAGATGCCGTAACGCCGCAAACCGTTTACGACTTAGCTTCGGTAACCAAAATTAGTGCGACCAACGTTTCGGTGATGAAGTTGTACGAAGAAGGTAAGCTCGACATTGGTAAAACCCTTGGTGATTATTTGCCTTGGGTTAGAGGTACTGACAAAGCAGGTTTAAAACTATCGGACGTATTGTTGCACCAGGCCGGTTTAGTTTCATTTATCCCATTTAATCGCGAAACCATCGACATTAAAACGGGGCGGCCTAAACCCGGCTTCTACAAAAAACAGCCGGATGCTTTATACAGTGTACGGGTTGCCGACGAGATGTATATGCGGCACGATTGGCTGGATACCATTAAAAAACGCATCATCACCAGTAAGCTCGGCCCTGCTAATAAATATGTTTACAGCGACAACGACTTTATATTGTTGGGCAAGGTGGTAGAGCAGATTACCGGCATACCGCTGGATGAATATGTACGTCAAACTTTTTACCTGCCGCTGGGCATGACCAGCACTACGTTTAAGCCGTTGGAGCATGAACCCATCAATGTAATTGCACCCACCGAAAACGAAAAAGTTTTTCGCTTGCAACACCTGCATGGCGACGTGCACGATCCGGGAGCGGCCATGTTTGGTGGCGTAGCCGGTCATGCGGGTTTGTTTAGCAATGCTTATGATTTAGCGCAACTATACCAATTGCTGTTAAACGGCGGCGAACTGAATGGTGTAAGACTGTTTAAAAAGGAGACTATAGATTTCTTTACGGCTTACCACAGCACTATCAGCCGCCGCGGCATGGGCTTCGACAAGCCTGAAAAAGATAATAGAACTCGAAAAGATCCTTATCCAACGTTAAGTGCGTCACCTTTAACTTTTGGTCATACAGGCTTTACCGGCATCGGTGTTTGGGCCGATCCAAAGTATAACCTCCTATACATTTTTATGTCGAACCGGGTAAACCCTGACGGCGGCGACAATAATAAACTCAGCACGCTGAACGTACGCTCCGACATTCAGGAAACGGTTTATCAAGCGATGTTTAAATACGAAAAAGACCACCAGCCTAAACCAGTGGTGCCTGCTAAAAAAGTAGTTAAAACTTTAAAATTAATGAAATAAGCTTTGCGAACTTTTATTAAAACCGGCCGAAATCTTCGGCCGGTTTTTTTATATAGCATTATTTGGCACGACGGTATTTATGCTAAGTCTGATTGATAAGCAATAAAAAAACCGCCCCATGATTAAAGGGCGGTTTATAACATTATCGGTTCAACCAACCTTTAGCTTTTCGGATTTAAAGCTTCGGTAATCCGATCAGATAAATCCTGTAAATGATAGGTGCTCATTGAATCAGAAATATTAGTTGATTTAATTAAGCTGTTGATAGAACGCAGTTGTGCTTTAGCTACCGAAACAGCGTCAGTCTGCTCTAACTCGCGCGGAGCAACCCCACGACCGTTAAACACAATGGTTTGAGCAGCAGCTGGCTGTGGCTTCACAATATCTATCAATTTATCTACGTATAATTTTTGCAGGTTACGACGGTAAACATCAATGGTCTTGCCGCTTTTCACTTCGCGGAAGATCATGTTTTGCATATCGGTCATGAAGTCGGTCACTTTGTAGGCTTTGTTGCCATCAACAGCTTCAAACGCAACCAATTTATTAAACACCTTTGGCGTAACCAACCGTCCTAAAACGGCATCCTGGCGAGTGTAAACCACTTGCAGCGGGCTCATACCAATATCACTCAACACTTGCTGATTAAGCAACCAGGTTGGCGTAGTAAATAATTGCTTATCTAAAAACGCCATCGCTTCGCGTTGTGTAGCAGCCGGGGTATACTCATAAACCGCACCTGCCTGATCTGTAGTTTTAGGGTTTTCGTAAATACCGCCAATGTTTTTGGTTACATGGCCCATATAACGTCCAAATTGGGTGGTTAGCTGGTTATACATGTTTTCCAAATCATCGTAACCTTCGCCGGTTTCTTTTGTCCACTCCGGTAATTTTACTAAAATACGCTGCAGGTTTTTGATGCCGTAGGTACTGGCCACCATTGCATTGTCGCTCAAATCCTCGTTTTGTGAGTGCGGATCATCCGGGTTAGTTTCGGTACCAAACCATAACCTGCGATTTTTGGCACTTTCAACGGTCATCTTGTTCAATTCTTCTTTATCTGCATCCGGTCCTTTTTCGCCCAGGTATTTATAGCCCCACTCAATGGCCCATTTATCATAATCGCCAATGCGTGGATATAAGCCTTTAGCTGTAATGTTATCTTCGGGTTGAGCCACGTAATTAAAACGTGCATAGTCCATAATTGATGGGGTATGGCCGTTAGCCTCAACAAATGCCTTGTCGCGCAGTTTTTCAACCGGAACGCTTGAGCTTGAACCATAATTATGGCGTAAACCCAGAGTGTGCCCAACCTCATGAGAGGATACAAAACGAATTAGGTCGCCCATTAATTTATCATCAAAAGTCATTTTGCGCGCACGGGGGTCAACGGCTGCCGTTTGTATAAAATACCAATCGTGCACCAGCTTCATTACATTGTGGTACCAGTTGATGTGCGTTTCTAAAATTTCGCCACTGCGGGGATCGGATATGTGCGGGCCGCTGGCATTCTCAGTTTCCGACGGTTTATAAACAATTACCGAATGGCTGGCATCTTCCAAGCTCCAGGTAGAGTCTTGTTTGCTTGTAGGAGCAACCTTAGCCACGATGGCGTTTTTAAAGCCGGCTTTTTCAAAAGCTTTTTGCCAGTCGTTAACACCTGCAATTAAGTAAGGCACCCATTTTTTAGGTGTAGCCGGGTCAATGTAGTAAACAATTTGTTTTTTTGGTTCTACAAGCTCACCTCGCTTATATTTGGCCATATCTGCAGCCTTTGGCTCTAAACGCCAGCGCGCAATCAATTGCACGTCTTTAACGCCCTGCGGATTTAAATCAAAATCGGTGTAATTACTGGTAAAATAACCCACGCGAGGGTCGAAGTAACGGCCTTTCATCGGTACTTTAGGCAAAATAACCAGCGAGGTATTCAACTCAACAGTTACCGACCCATTAGGGGCACCACCGCCCATAGCTGTAACCGGCAAGCCTACACGACCAAAGGGCGACGGTGCCGCCGTTAAGCCGTATGTTTTTACGGTGTTAATTTCAATATTATTACTAAAACTGCGTACGTTCTCAATATAACTGCGGTCGCTAATCAGGTTACCTAAACGTATACGCTGCTTTCCTTGCGGCGAACCAAAAAAGAATACCTCATTATCGCCGTTGATATAATCAGTCATATCAATAACGCTGCCCTTAGCATCGGGCGAGAAAGCAGCGATATTAAACGCTGCTGCAATAGCCTGTATATTAGACCTTTGTACTGCCTGGTACATTGCTTTGGTACTGTCGGGGCTATAAGCTCTGAACGATACCTTACGCATAAAAATGCGGTTAGCAGGGCCCTTTTCAAAACGGATCACGCTGCTGCCAATCTGGTCGCCTGCGTAGCCGTCAGCCTCGCGCACTTCGGCACCGGCACGCGAGATGCGGCTTACCACCAATATATCGCGGTTTAAAACGCTGTCGCCAATCTCAAAATAATATTTGTCGTCAATTTTATGCGTTTTAAACAAACCTTTGCGGGTAACAGCTTTTTCGGTAATTACAGATTTGTAGGGACGGGGTTGCGCCCGTTGCTGGGTTGCTGCCAAACCTGCAAAACCGCCCGGAATTGCAGCCCGGCGAGCGGTGCTGTCTGTGCGGCCCTGACCAAAAGAAGTTGCGGCCACAGCGGCGAACACCACGCTGAGTAAAATTTTGTTCATTTTAGGGGTTAATTAATTTTCAACTAAATGTACATTAAAGAAAAACAGCTAAAAATATATCTCTTATTTGTTACAAAACGGTGGGTTGCTGGCCTACAACTCGTATTTTAATTGAAAATTGATAAAAAATTATTTAATTTTCGTTCATGGTGTTTAACGAAGACTTTCTGCATTATGTATGGAAATTTAAGCTCTTCGATTTCAAAGATTTAACTACCACCGATGGGCAAAAGCTCGATGTCATATCGGTTGGGATGCATAATTTAAACGCCGGTCCCGATTTTTCAAACAGCCGTATCAGGATAGGGGACACCACTTGGGCCGGAAATACCGAAATTCACTTAGCGGCGTCGGATTGGGAAAAACACAAGCATACCACTGATAACGCTTATGACAACGTTGTACTGCATGTAGTTTACCGTAACGATCAATCTATCGCGGCTCCAGATGGACGTACCTTGCCGACACTGGAACTTAGAGATCGCATACCAGCTGATTTATACCTGCGTTACCATCAACTCTTGCTGGTGAACGAACGACGCATCATTCCATGTCAGGCCACGTTAAAAACGGTGAACGCCATTAACCTCCATAGCTGGTTAACGCGAGTGCTCGTTGAACGGCTTGATAAAAGAACCTCGGCAGTAATTGATGCTTTGAAAAACAACCAAGGCGATTGGGAAACAACTTTTTACCAGTTTTTAGCAGCCAACTTTGGTTTTAGTGTAAATGCTTTGCCTTTTGAGCTTTTAGCTAAATCACTCCCGCAAAACATCTTGGCAAAGCATAAAAACAATGCGTTACAAATTGAAGCCTTAATATTTGGACAAGCCGGCTTTTTAAACGAGGAATATCTGGATGAATATCCGCAGCGATTGAAAAACGAGTACTCATTTTTGAGGAAAAAATATCAGCTCAGCCCTATCGAAAAGCATTTGTGGAAATTTATGCGTCTTCGTCCGCAAAACTTTCCAACCATCAGGCTGGCTCAGTTTGCTGCACTGGTTATTCAATCACAACACTTGTTTTCTAAAATTTTAGAATTTAAAGATGTAAGAGATGTTAAAGAACTTTTTAGTAATATAGATGTTAACACATACTGGGAAACGCATTACAGGTTTGACCAGGAGAGTAAACTACTATCAAAAACTTTTGGAAAGGCGTCGGTAAATTTATTGCTGATAAATACAGTAGCTTTGATGTTGTTTGCTTATGGCAGGCATTACAAGCAAGAACAGTATGTTGATAAAAGTTTGCTGTTACTTGAAAGTTTGCCCTTTGAGCGCAACCATGTAGTTGACGATTTCGAAGAGATGGGGGTCAAAATTAAAAATGCGTTTGAGTCGCAAGCATTACTTGAACTAAAAAATAATTACTGTAATCATAAGAAATGCCTGCAGTGCGGCATTGGAAACCATATATTAAATCTTAAATAAGATGATGCAGAAATTTTTAACCTTTTTAGAACGATACTCGTTCGGGGTATGCACCTATCTGGGTGAGCGCTTTAATATATCTATTGCCAAAATCAGATTATTTTTTATCTATTCGTCGTTTTTGGCGGTAGGCTTTCCTTTAATATTTTATTTCTGTGCGGGTATTGTGCTTGATGTACGGCACTATGTAAAACGTATGCGCGCTAAAGTGATGGATTGGTAAAATTAACCGGCCATCTTTAGCTCAATATCTTTTATTAAGGAGTAGATATCTGCCGTCTTTAATTCTTCCAGGTTTGCTTTTTCCGGAGTGTTGTAAGCATACGTATAGTTCTCGTAATCTTTACCTGCAATCAATACTAAAGGGATATTTCTAACAGTGTCGAGAGACCTTAATGTAAGGGCAACCAGTGTGCTGTCTATCTCCGTCAGTACCGAATCCAGCAGTATCAAATCAGGATTGCATTTAGCTACTTCTGTTAAAAAACGATAAGAGTGATTTAACGGGCAGACTTCAAAGCCTTTCAGATTAAGTAAAATAGATAATCGATTACGCTCGACCGCATCATCCTCAATAATCATAATCGGTTTTGCCATACTACAATTTACTCTTATTTACCTAACGAGATACTCTTAGAACTAACACAGACGAGTGATTGTTTGCTTTATGAGTTAAGTATTTATTAGATTAATTTTTAAGGCAATAATGGTATACTATGGCTTTCGCTGTTCAAAAAAAAATTGTATGGCTTATCGGCGCAGCTAATTTTGCGCAATAAGATTGTTGACTTGGTCTACCAATTCGTTTAAATCAAACGGTTTGGGTATAACAGCTTCGCAGCCGAACGATGGGTAGTCAACGTTTCGGTTAATGTACGCTGAAAAGATGATGACAGGGATGTGGCTAAGTGTTTTGTCGGCTTTTATCTGCTTGCATATCTCGCCACCATTGCCGTCAGAAAGCAGGTAATCGAGAATCATAAGGTCCGGACTATAGTCGCGAGCCATTTGCAATATATTAGTACTGGTTGAAGTGGTGCGTACTTCAAAGTTTTCGTAAGACAACACTTCGTTAACTATATCTAATATGTCACGGTTATCATCCAGCACAAGTATCTTTTTCGACATTAAAAGTGATTATAAGTAGGTAACAACTTACGGGCTTCGCTGTTTTGCCTCGGCAAAGATAATAATTGCATGATGCTTTGACTACGTTTAAAGCTAAGCATTGTGATTATTACTTATTCGTGTTTATTTACATCGCCGGTACAGTAAAAGTCTCATTTTAGTGATTTGACAGCAATCCCGAAACAATGTTGATGGTGAGTGCTACGATTGCGGTATTGAAAGCAAAAGATATTAGGCTATGCACCCAAACCAAGCGGCGCATTTTAGAAGAGGTGATTGCAACGTCTGATACCTGGAAAGCAACACCAAGGTTAAAACTAAAGTATACAAAATCCATGTAATCGGGCTTGTCTTCTCCCGGAAATTTTAAACCGCATCCCGGCTTTTCTTTGCCTTCATCATCAACCTTATCATAATAGCTGTGAGCGTAACGCAGCGTAAACACGGTATGCACCAGCCACCATGAAATTACAACAGAGCAAATGTTGAGCATCACATGAAACGTTACTTGCTTAGCTGTTGCATGTTCGGGTGATTTCATGAGGAAGGCTATTGACACCAAACTGATGATGGTACCCGCTACAATAAAAAGAAAAATGATGGTTCGGCTGGAATCCTGTAAGGTAGCCAGCCGGCGTACATCCTGTGGATGAGCGCTCAGGATTGTCCACCACTCAAAAACAATATTCACGAGCGCAAAGCACATCCAGGTTACCAGTACAGTTTCGGTATATGGCAAAAAGTCTTTAGCTACAAAGGCAGCTACAATGCCTAAAACGATCGCCGCAATTAACCTGTGATGAGCATCAATGTAGAAAGGTAGCTTTTTCCGGCTATTATTTTTTTCTTCAGCTGGCATCTTATGTAGCTAAGTATAATTTAAAAATTATTGTTCGTCGTCTACAATATAAGCTACGCGGCCAATCTGTCCGTCTTCTAAACGTACTTTTATACCACGGGAATGATAAGCGGCACTGGTGAGCAAATTTTTTACAATACCACGGGTAAGTGTGCCACTGCGCTGGTCCTTTTTTAAAATTATATCTACCTCCAGTCCAGGGTAAATATCATTGCGGTTTTGTCCATTCATGGTTTTAGCAGGTATCTATTTCAATAAGTTGCCTATGGCCACTGCTGTTTTTGCGAAGTCGAATTTTTTCAACACACCATCCATCGCATCGGCGATGTAGTCGTTACCCAGGTTACCAATACTACCTTCATGGGTATGGTTAACTTCTTTATTGGGCTTGAAGTTGCCTTGCTCAATAGCCATACCCACTTGTTTATAAGCATCGCGGAACGGAACACCGTTTAATACCTGCCGATTCACCTCTTCTACGCTAAACAAGTATGCATACCGCGGATCGTCCAGAATATTAGTTTTTACCTCGATGTGTTGCAGCATAAAATGCGCCATTCCCAGGCAGCTTTTTAGGTCGGCAAAAGCCGGAAACACCAGTTCTTTCAATAGCTGCATTTCGCGGTGGTAACCCGAAGGCAGATTGGTAGTCATCATTGCCACATCGGTGGGCAGGGCTTGCAGGCGGTTACATTTGCCACGCATAATTTCCCAAACGTCCGGATTTTTTTTATGCGGCATAATGCTGCTACCGGTAGTTAAATGGTCGGGGTAACTTACAAAGGCGAAGTTCTGACTTAGGTACAAGCATTGATCCATAGCCATTTTAGCCAGTGTAGCCGCTACGGCAGATAATGCCTGCGCAATGATGCGCTCTGTTTTACCACGCCCCATTTGCGCATAAACCACATTATTATTTAAGCCGGCAAAACCCAATAACTGTGTGGTAAGTGTACGGTTGAGCGGAAACGAAGAGCCATAACCGGCGGCCGAACCCAAAGGGTTTTTATTGGTGATATTATAAGCAGCAAGCACCAGTTCCAGGTCGTCAACTAAGCTTTCGGCGTATGCGCCAAACCATAAGCCAAAGCTTGATGGCATAGCCACCTGTAAATGGGTATAGCCAGGCAGCAATACCTCTTTGTGCTTCTCGCTAAGCTCCAAAAGTAAATTAAATAGTTGCTGTACGCTCTCTACTACCTGTTGCAGTTCGCTTCTGAAAAAAAGCTTAAGATCCACCAAAACCTGGTCGTTGCGCGAACGGCCGCTATGGATTTTTTTTCCGGCGTCACCAATGCGACGGGTAAGCAGCAATTCTACTTGTGAGTGTACATCCTCAACGCCTGCTTCAATTTCAAAATTACCGTTATCTATATCCTGATAAATTTTTTTGAGCTCAGTTTGCACCAGTTGCAAATCATCGGCGCTTAGTAAATTGATGGTTTGCAGCATTTGGGTATGTGCCAATGATCCAAGCACATCAAACGCTGCCATTTGCTGGTCAAACTCACGGTCGCGACCTACGGTAAAACTCTCTACTAACTGGTTAACATCTGTAGTTTTTTGCCACAATTTACTCATGCTGCAAAGATGTATAATTTTACTAAATTATATAGGTATTTTAGCGGTACGATGCACCTCCTTAATGCTCTATTTTTGAGTGCTTATGAGTGTCTTTCATAAAAATATAAATTACCAATGATACGGCAATGCAAACGGTAACGTACCAGTAAAACCATTGCGGATGGCCGGCATTTTTAAACTCTAAAGCCAGCCATTCGGCAGTCCCTCCAAATATGGAAACGGCAATAGCATACGGAAAGCCGACACCCAATGCCCTCACTTCGGCCGGAAACAATTCAGCCTTTACTACAGCATTGATTGAAGTATAGCCGCTTACAATAATCAGCGCAACTAAGATGAGTGCAAACGCCAGCCACTTATCGGTTGTGTGGCTTAATGCCGTTAATAACGGAACCGTACACAACGTACCCAACACACCAAAAGCAATTAGTAACGGCCGGCGGCCTATCCTGTCAGACAATGCACCAAACAATGGCTGAATAGCCATGAAAACAATCAAGGTGAGTGTTGAAACGAGTGTAGCATCAGCTTTGGTAAAACCGGCCGTATTTACCAGAAACTTTTGCATGTAGGTGGTAAACGTATAAAAGGCAATTGTACCTCCCAGGGTTAAACCAACAACGGTAGCCACTGCACGGGGATGCTGTGCCAAAGCTTTGATGGTTCCGCGTGCGGGCTGCTTTTCGTTTTGCTCAAATGCAGCCGACTCGTGCAGGTTGCGTCGCAAAAACATCACACTTATTGCCAAAACGGCACCAATAGCAAAGGGAATACGCCATCCCCAGGCATGCAACTGATTTTCGGTTAAAAACAAACGCTGCAACAAAACCAATACACCTAAAGCAATAAGCTGCCCCATAATTAAGGTAACATATTGAAAGCTGGAATAAAAGCCGCGGTTTTGCCGGGTTGCCATTTCGCTAAGGTAGGTAGCGCTGGTGCCGTACTCACCGCCCACGCTCAGGCCCTGTATAATGCGGGCCAACACAAGTAAGACAGGAGCAGCGACGCCAATTTGATTATAGCCAGGTACAAAAGTGATAATTAGCGAACCAAAGCTCATCAGCAGAATAGAGGCCGTCAACGCTTTTTTACGGCCGTGCTTATCAGCATAAGCGCCCATTAGCCAGCCGCCCACCGGGCGCATTAAAAAACCTATAGCAAATATACCTGCTGTGTTGAGGAGTTGGGCCGTAGCATTTTTAGCCGGAAAAAACGTAGCTGCAAAGTATAACGAGAATGCTGAATACACATACCAATCATACCATTCGACTAAATTACCTAATGAACCACCTATGATGGATTTTATCCGCTGTGATACGCTGATGTCATTACTGGTTATGGTAGGCTGGCTCATGCTTGGGTTAATATTACACAAACTTAATAATGTAAAGGAAATTCAAGCTAATTTATTAACAGGGTAAAATAATGGCTTTAAAAATGGGTAGTTAACATTAACTGGAACACATTGCGGCGGTAGCTGGCGTCCATTTCTTTCTGATACCAAAACAGGTATCCCAATTCGGCGTCTATTTTCTTGCTAAAACGGTATCCAAACGAGCCGAACGCCCGGTTTTGGTCAAAAGCAGCATTATTTACTCTATCCTTATGCTGTATGTTTAAAAACACTTCATTTTGCACCCCTAAGTATGGTCCTCTATTGAAAGCTGTGTCTGCAATTAGCGGTATTTGAGCGCTTAAAAACAACCGGCCCCGCTGCGAAAAATGAGTAAGCTCGTCCATCACCCAGCGCTGTTCTAAACGGGTGCGAAACATCATTTCAATACTGCGTATTTTAAATTTGTAAATGTATTGCTCATAAATGCGATTTTCGTGACCATAGATGGTGGCCATGAGGTCTTCTTTTTCCCAGTCGCCTTTATAAGCATAGCCAACGGCTACCGAATGTTTTGTGGTAATGTTGTAACTCAGCGCACCGCGTAGCAGTAGTGTAGTCAGGTAATTAAAATGGTTAGATGAGCGGGTTTGTACATCGGCCAGCAAATCAAATTTTTTATTAAGTGTTTGGGTATGCGATAAAAAGAACCATCCCTGCGTTTCGGTAAGTTGGGCTTTTACAGTCCGGTTTGTAAAAATGAGGAAGAAAAAGAGTAAAAAAAATTTGATGCGTTTCATTGACCGGGCGTTGCAAGCTAAACTTATAACCAATCAATTTGTTCATGAGCTAAATAATATAAACGTCACATGAGTACAGTAAAAATTGGTTGGGCAGGTTTAGGCAACATGGGCATACCCATGGCAGGCAACTTAATAAAAGCAGGCTACCCCGTGCAGGTTTTTAATCGCACCCGCGAAAAAGAAAAACCTTTATTAGATGCAGGTGCAGAGTCTGCCGGTGGTTTATCAGCATTAGCTGCTAACAATGATATAATTTTTGTAATGGTATCTGATGATGACGCCGCCAAAAAGACGTTCAGTGCCGGGGATGGGCTGTTAGCAGATGATGTAAGCGGCAAGCTTTTCATTAACGTAAGCACGGTAGCATCAGAAACTTCGAAATATTTATATGAGCAATGCCGGCAAAAAGGCGCTAAGTTTCTAGAAACGCCGGTATCGGGTAGTGTAAAGCCGGCACAGGATGCCACTTTGATAATTTTAGTCGGTGGCGAAACAGATGCTTTTGAGCAGGCCAAACCAGTATTGGACAAGTTGGGCAAGCTTACCTTGCATCTCGGACCGGTAGGGGTGGGTAGTGCCGCTAAACTGGCGATCAATTACCTGTTAGGACTAAATTTGCAGGGTTTGGCCGAAACCGTTTTGTTTGCCAAAGCCGGAGGCGTAAAAACAGAAGATATGCTGACCATTATTAATGAGGGAGCAATAGGTAATGGTATTACGAAATTAAAATCACCAGCTATACTTAAAGGCGAGTTTCCGGCGGCATTTGCCTTAAAGCATCTTGCTAAAGATTTACGTTTGGCACGCGCGCAAGGCCTTGATGCACCGCTAAGTGAGCCGCTCTATAGCAGCTTTAAACAGGCGCAGGATGATGGTTTGGGAGACCAGGATGTAATGGCAATTTATAAACATCTGGATCAATAAGTCAAAAAATTAGTGAAATACAAAAGCAAAAATTTATTTGCTTTTGTAACAAAGTATTTAGATATTTATCTAAATATTGAAATGAATTTACTTTTTAAGGCTTTAAACGATGCCACACGACGCGAAATACTGGAGATGTTAAAAGAGAAGGATATGACGGCCGGAGAGATAGCAGACCATTTTAACATTTCAAAGCCGAGCATTTCTCATCATTTAGACCTGCTGAGACAGGCAAACCTGGTGGTATCGGTAAAAGATGGGCAGTTTATATCTTATTCGCTTAACACTACCGTGATGGATGAGATGCTCAAATGGGTTATGCAATTCACTAATCAAAAAAAATAATGATATGAAAAAGTTTACCAACCTGGATGTTGTCGCAACGTTAATCTGGCTACTACCTTTTGCCTATTTGTATAAAGTGTATCCGAGTTTGCCGGCAAAAGTGCCTTTACACTTTAACATCAATGGCAAACCCGACCGTTACGGCTCTACTCATGAATTGTTGATGAGCCTGCTGTTATTAACCGTGGTTGGAGTGGCAACAGCCTTTTTAGTAAGATTTCTGCCAAAGATAGATCCTAAAAAAATGGCTAAGTATAGTGCCGGCACTTTCCAAAAAATGTTTGTTGGGATGTCATTCCTTTTTGTAGCCATCGAAATAATGATCATTACGAGTGCAAGTCACCGTTTTGATTTTGAGAAAATATTGCTGCCGTTGTTAGGAATCTTTTTTGCGTTTTTAGGTAATATGATGTACAGCCTTAAACCTAATTACTTTGCTGGTGTACGTACCCCCTGGACATTAGAAAGTGAAGATACCTGGCGTGCTACGCATCAGCTTGCCGGTAAAATCTGGTTTGTGGGCGGCATGCTAATTACCATCATTACACTTTTTTTACCGGCAACACTGGCTCATACCGTATTTATAAGCTTAACAATAATCATGGCATTATGGCCAACCGTTTACTCTTACCTGCATTTCAAAAAACATAAACCAAATGCTGTGAACGAATAATAAACATGCAGTTGTGTAAACTCTGTATTACAATGACATTAAGAGGCATCTTCGGGGGTGCCTCTTTTGGTTTAAAACACTATTTAGGGTAAATTAAGCCTCAATTTAGTAACTATTGGTTTACATGAAAAAACTCTACTCTCTCGCGGCAGCATCGCTGGTTTGTGCGCAGTTATATGCCCAAACGCCATCGGTTAAAGGCAACTATCAGTTGGCTGCCAGGTTCTCGCCACAAAAAATACGCAAAATGGTTTTCAGTACCTCGGTCGACCCGCATTGGCTCAAAGGGTCGGACCGTTTTTGGTATATGTATGAAACCAGCAATGGCAAAAAATGGTACCTGGTAGATCCGTCAGCCCGGAGCAAGAAAGTATTGTTTGACAATGCTAAACTGGCTGCTGCAATTACACTAACTGTAAAAGATCCGTTTGATGCACAGCATCTGCCTATCGAAAATCTAAAATTTACGAAAGACGAAAAAGCAATTCAATTTGAGTTGAAGAGCACGGTTGAGCAGTTAAAAAAAGAGCGGAAAGATAAAAAAGCAGCAGATTCGCTCGAAAAAAAGACTTTTTATTTTCAGTATAATCTGCAAACCGAGCAATTGGTTGAGCTTAAAAATTACGAAAAAGTAAAGCCTAAACCAATGTGGGCATCCATAGCGCCCGATAGTTCGGCCATCATATTTTCGCGCAAGTACAACTTGTACTGGATGGATAAGGCCAATTATAAAAAGGCTTTAAAAAATGAGGATGACAGCACTGTGGTTGAACATCAATTGACTAAAGATGGTGTTGAAAATTACGAGTACGGCAGCAGCTTTGGTAACGAAACCAACGTAGAACGCGAAAAAAATCGTAACAAGCGTAAAGGCGCACAGGTGTTGTGGTCGCCTGATGCTAAACATTTTGTGCTTACCCGCACCGATCAGCGTAAGGTAAAAGATATGTGGGTAATTAATAGTATTGCCCTGCCCCGGCCAACGCTCGAAACTTACAAGTACCAATTGCCTGGCGAAAAAGAAGCACCAGCTCGCGAGATGTTGCTGTTCGACTTTGCTGCAAAAACATCTAAAAAACTAAACGTATCGTTATTTAAAGATCAGGAATTATCTACCTGGCCTGCGCCCATGCTGCAAAAAAACCGCGATGATGAGTTCAGGCCGTCCATATGGTTGGGGAACAACAACAAGTTCTATTTCTACCGCACCGGTCGTGACCTTAAGCGTATCGATGTTTGTTACGTTGACATTAACACAGGGGCAGTTAAGGCCTTGATTGAAGAGCGGATGAACACCTACGTCGAAATTAACCGCCCGGCACTGGTTAATGATGGTAAGGAAATTATAGAATGGTCTGAACGCGACGGTTGGGCCCACTTTTATTTGTATGATGAGAATGGCAAGCTCAAAAATCAAATTACCTCAGGTTCATTTCACTGTGAGGAGATTGTAAATGTAGATGCCAAAAACCGCATACTATACTTTACCGCATCGGGCCGCGAAGAACAGGATCCTTATTACATGCATTTGTACCGCATAAATTTCGACGGTTCGCACCTGGAATTACTTAATCCAGGCAACTTGGATAACACCGTAAGCATGAGCGACGACAGCCATTACTTTGTTAATACCGCGTCGCGCGTAAATACTGCACCTAAATCGGTGATGTATGATAATGCCGGCCATAAACTGCTTGATCTTGAAACCACCGATTTGTCGGGACTGATGGCATCGGGCTATAAGTTTCCGGAACCATTTAAGGTAAAGGCGGACGATGGTGTAACTGATTTATATGGCGTAATGTATAAACCGTTTGATTTTGACGCAACCAAAAAGTATCCGGTTATTGAATATGTTTATCCTGGTCCGCAAACCGAAGCCGTAAACAAGGCCTTTACAGCAAGTATGAACAATGTTGACCGCCTGGCGCAGTTAGGTTTTATAGTAGTAACGGTAGGCAACCGTGGAGGTAACCCCGGCCGAAGCAAGTGGTACCACACCTTTGGTTATGGTAACCTTCGGGATTATGGCTTGGCCGACAAGAAAGCAACGGTTGAGCAGTTAGCCGACCGCTATCCGTTTATTGATGTTACCCGAGTGGGCATCACCGGGCACTCAGGTGGTGGCTTTATGTCAACAGCGGCCATATTGGTATACCCCGACTTTTATAAAGTGGCAGTATCCGAATCGGGCAATCACGATAATAGTATCTACAACCGCTGGTGGAGCGAAAAACATCATGGCGTAAAGGAAATTATCACACCTAAGGGTGATACAACTTTCCAATACTCAATAGATAAAAACCAGGATTTGGCCAAGAATTTAAAAGGCCGCCTCATGCTATCTACCGGAGATATAGATAATAACGTAAGTCCGTCTAATACCATCAGGGTAGTTAACGCCTTAATTAAGGCTAACAAGCGTTTTGATTATGTTTTATTACCCGGACAGCGACATGCCTATGGCGACATGACCGAATACTTTTTTTGGCAAAAAGGCGATTACTTTGTGAAGTACTTGTTGGGCGATTTTTCGCAGCCTGTAGACATTGTTGAGATTGAACGCGATCAGGAGCAAAACAACAAACGCCCGGCGACAGGCGCAGGCGAAATAGCAGGTCAGTAAGTCAAACTGACGGCAGACGATGCGAAAGCGTTGTGAAAAATATCTTTTTAGATATTAGACGGTTAATTATCTATCAGGGCATTTTTTACAACGCTTTCCTTTTTTGTATTTCTTACAACAGCTTTTATATACACAATCTAACCTGAAAATGAATTCTTTCATCAGCATTTGCTGATTTGCGTTATCTTCGGCTTGTAAGCTCAACCTCTCTTTGTCCATAGCTACTTTGTGGTGACAAATATAGTTTGTAATTATTCTAAATAAAAATAATTAACCTTTATTTATGAAGAAACTGTTTTTAGCAGCGCTGTTGATGATCACCGGTTATGGCATTTGCGATGCCCAGGTAGTACTTAAACATACGGACAATCACATATTTTATATGGGCAGGGTAGATGTGCAACCTGATAAGGCGATGTTATCCTGGTCGGGCAGCAGTGTTAAAATAAACTTTAAAGGCAGCAGCGTAAAGGCTTTACTGCAAGACCAGGCTGGATTCAATTTTTATAACGTGCTGGTTGACGGCAAACTGGTAAAGAAGATTGCGTTAGATAAAACCAAACATTACTACCCGCTGGTAAGCGATTTACCCGAAGGCAAACACACTCTTGAACTGTTTAAACTAACTGAATGGGTGATGGGTAAAACCTGGTTTTATGAGTTTGATATAGACGGCAATGCCGAAGTATTGCCGGCGCCCGTTGCAAAAAAAAGAAAGATTGAATTTTTTGGCAATTCCATAACCTGCGGCTACGCCGTGCTCGACACAACGGGGCAGGACAGAGGCTCGGCTTTGTTTGAAGATAATTACAAAGCTTACGGCGCTATCACGGCCCGGCATTTTGATGCTGATTACCATTGCATTGCACGTAGCGGCATTGGATTGATGATTAGTTGGTTCCCACTGATTATGCCTGAGCTGTATGACCGCCTGGACCCATTTGATGCACAAAAGAAATGGAACTTTAACAATTACACACCTGATGTAGTTGTCATCAACCTTTTCCAGAACGATGCGGCTTTGGTAACGCAACCGCAACTACCCGAGTTTAAAGTACGTTTTGGCGACAAGGCACCTACTGGGACCGAGATTGTAAAGGCATACCAAAAATTTGTGGGTTCTCTCCGTGCAGTTTACCCCAATGCCCATATCATCTGCGCCTTAGGCAGTATGGATGCCAGTCGCGAAAACTCGCCCTGGACAGGTTATATCCGGCAAGCGGTAGCCGGCCTGCACGATAAAAAGATAAACAGCCTGATCTTCCGCTACAAAAACACACCAGGCCACCCCAGCGCTAAAGAGCAGCAAGTTATGGCTAACCAGTTGATAACCTTTATTGAAAAGAATGTGAAGTGGTAAGGAATATAGAAATATAAGGGGTGATGAAAAGCAGCAATTGTAGATTTGTTATGATGGCAACCTTATATTTATTTTTTGCGAGCATATCTTTAACAACCAAGCCATGCAACAGCGGGTTCCCGCCAGCTGCAAATGCAAAGATTAGACAGAAAAAGTCCAATCATAAGGATATCTCTGTTTTTACCGTTATTCGTTCTGCCGAGGTAAAACCGTTAAGTTTCAATGTTGACAACACCTTGTTAATTGCATCGAAAGGAGTAAAATTAACTGCAAAAGAAGATTCTGAAGAAACTTATACTTTGTTAGTTAGTATAAAAGGCAAGCTTATACTAACTAAAAAAAATATCAGGGGTATCAGCAAAGTTTTTTATGATAATGACGCATTACTTTTTTCGATATTTACTTACGTAGATGAAGATGGAAACAATGAAGGAAATGGATATTTTATTAACCTGAAAAACCAATCTGTCAAAATCTTCAATAAGAAGTTGAAAAACACATGCAATCCTTTAGTACTAAATGAATCAATTTACCTTGTTGATGGACTGAATATCGTCAAGACTGATTTAAATTTCAAAGTTCGGAATAACTTAAAGGTTGAATATCGTACCCACTCTGGTGCTGAACGTTATGGGTATTTAGACACATATTTGATAAACAGGCTTTCAAAGCACAGTGATGGTAAGCTGATAATTGACTTTTCACCCAACAAAGCATCAGCAAAAATCAAGTCCTATGGTGGCACTGTAAATAAAGCGTCAACAGTTATTCTATTAAATTAGAAATTTTTTTCGAAATCGATTTAACTATACTGGGAATGAGCTATGGTTTAACTGTAAACATCGATACAAGTCAAATCAGTAAATAACTGCTATTTAATCTTTCCTGCAATACGATATCGATTAACGCCTATTAATTTAACTTTTTGCTCCTTATCTATCAAGTAAAGCGAGTCTGGATAATATACCAGGTGCTCCTTAGTTTGATAGAGCAGATTTTTGGTAAAATTATCAACAACAATTTTTTTGACCGCTTCCCCATTTTTGCTAATCACCATGCGACGAGTAACTAATTCGGGGTACAAAGCGGTATAAATAACCGAATCACCCTGCTGCAAAATTTGGTAGCTGTCGCGCCAGGCGGGCTTGTTAATATCGGATGCGCTGAATAACGCCAGTTCTTCTCCCCAGTTTTTTATAGTCACACGCAGTGTTTGGGACTTTTCGCTATTGTGCTGTACGGCTTTGAGTACCAACGGCGCCAGTTTATTTAAACGCGCAGAGTCAGCATTGATGAACTGCTTTAAATCAAAATAGCGTTTTCCGGCCTCGGTTACATGAACATCCGGTTTGCACGAAAGCAAACCGGATGCAAATACGGCAGAGATAAACAGTGTTTTAAAATGATACCGATTACACCAGTACATTACCTGTCATCGCTTCGGGCTTGGTAACGCCCAGTATATTTAAAATGGTAGGAGCGATGTCGCCCAGCTTACCGTCGCTAATGTGTTTAATATCTTTATCAATCAAAATACAAGGTACCAAGTTGGTGGTATGAGCGGTGTTCGGAGAGCCGTCATCATTTACCATGAAGTCAGCGTTGCCGTGGTCGGCAATGATGATAAACGAGTAGCCGTTTTGCGTGCCTGCTTCTACTAGAGTTTTTACGCAGCTGTCTACCGTTTCGGCAGCTTTAACTACAGCGCTAAACACGCCAGTGTGGCCCACCATATCGGTATTGGCAAAGTTTAGACAAATAAAATCTGCCCAGCCGCTTTGCAGTTCAGGTAAAATAGCATCGCGCAGTCCCTCAGCACTCATTTCTGGTTGTAAGTCGTAGGTGGCCACTTTTGGCGAAGGGATCATGATTCGCTTTTCATTCAAAAACTCACGCTCACGGCCACCCGAAAAGAAGAAGGTAACGTGCGGATATTTTTCAGTTTCGGCAATACGTATTTGATTTTTACCAGCGCCTTCCAACACTTCGCCCAAAGTTTGCACCAAATCTTCTTTATTAAAGATTACGTCGACATTCTTAAAAGTTTCGTCGTAAGGGGTCATCGTAATATAACGAAGGTTAAGCGGCGTCATTTGCTGGTCCGGAAACTCTCTTTGCGATAATGCTTGCGTAATCTCGCGGCCACGATCGGTACGGAAATTAAAACAAATTACAACATCACCATCTTTTATAGTAGCAATAGGTTGCCCGTCTGCATCTACCTTTACTACAGGCAGCAAAAACTCATCGGTCACACCTTCGGCATATGACTCTTTGATGGCGTCAATTATATTATTCACAGGTTTGCCTGTACCATGCACCATAAGGTCATAAGCTAACTTTACGCGCTCCCAGCGGTTATCGCGATCCATCGCATAGTAGCGGCCAATTGCCGAAGCAATCTTTACAGGCTGGCTGCTTATAGCATTTTCCAAATCGGTGATGTAGCCAACTCCTGAATTTGGATCGGTATCACGACCGTCTAAAAATGCATGGATGTATACCTGCTGCAAACCAGAGGCAGTTGCAGCGTCGCACAAACCTTTAACGTGTCTGGTATGGGAGTGCACACCACCATCAGAGATCAGTCCGATTAGGTGTACCGCTTTGCCTTGCTGTTTGGCATATTCAAAAGCGCCGGCAATCACCGGATTTTTTATGAGTTCGCCATCATCAACCGCTTTGTGTATGCGGCCAAGTTCCTGGTACACTACGCGGCCTGCGCCTAAGTTCATGTGGCCAACTTCCGAGTTGCCCATTTGTCCGTCGGGTAAACCAACATCCATCCCCGATGTTACCAGTTTCGCATTTGGATACTTTTGCAGCATCTCGTCAAAAAACGGCGTGTTAGCCATGTATATGGCGTTAGATTGGTCGTGGCGGCCATAGCCCCAGCCATCCAGTATCAGTAAGGCAACTTTTTTGTTTTCCACGGCACAAATATAGAATTTTTGGTATAAAGCACTTACTAACTTAACGCCACAGGCTGGCTATATTAAAGTATTTGATTAGTTACAATAAGCATTCAATTCAAAAAAACTAAATTCTAAGTATTTGTTATACTTTTGAAACTTCAAAAAAATCAAAACTTGGATAAGCAAATCGTAGATGACTTTATTCATCTTGCCCTGAGCGAAGATGTGGGCGATGGCGACCATACATCGTTAGCAACAATACCTGCCGGTACGCAAGGCAAAGCTAAACTGCTGGTAAAGGATACAGGGGTATTGGCCGGCGTTGAACTGGCCCAGGAAATATTTTTAATTGTTGATTCGCAGCTGAAAATCAATACCTATATTAACGACGGTGCTTCAATTAAACCCGGAGATGTAGTGTTTGAAGTGCAAGGCAGCGTGCACTCGATACTTAAAGCCGAACGGCTGGTACTTAATTGTATGCAACGTATGTCGGGCATTGCAACTAAAACCCGCGAGGTATGTGATTTGCTAAAAGGTACCAATGCCCGGGTGCTCGATACCCGTAAAACTACGCCGGGTTTACGTTACCTCGAAAAATGGGCGGTGCAAATTGGCGGCGGTGTTAATCACCGTTTTGGTTTGTACGATATGATTCTTATCAAAGATAATCACGTAGATTATTCGGGCGGTGTAAAGCAAGCCATTTATAATGCACAAGATTACCTCAGGGAGCAAAACAAAAGATTGCCCATCGAGATTGAAGTAAGGAATTTAGATGAGTTGAATGAAGCGCTGGAAGCAGGCGGCATCGATCGTATTATGCTTGATAACTTTAACCTGAGTAATTTGAAGCAGGCTGTAGACATCATTGCCGGGCGGTATGCAACAGAAGCGTCGGGCGGTATAACGGCCGACACCATTGCCGATTATGCAGCCTGCGGTGTTGATTATATTTCGGTGGGAGCGCTTACCCACTCTGTAAAGAGCCTTGATTTGAGTTTGAAGGCAGTTAAGGAATAAATAGCTTAACTGTAAGCTTTGATTTAGTATTATTGTGACAAAATGATATCTGTTTACTCGGTATTAGTTCTTATTCT
Organism: Mucilaginibacter sp. CSA2-8R; assembly: GCF_038806765.1. Taxonomy (NCBI): domain Bacteria; kingdom Pseudomonadati; phylum Bacteroidota; class Sphingobacteriia; order Sphingobacteriales; family Sphingobacteriaceae; genus Mucilaginibacter; species Mucilaginibacter sp. CSA2-8R. The sequence goes on from NZ_CP152389.1 coordinate 2,642,762, forward strand.
GGCTTATTTATTCGGATCAATACCTACCGCGGTATGGGTTGGTCAGGCTTTTTATGGCATAGATGTAAGAGAATATGGCAGCGGTAACGCAGGTGCCACCAATACGTTTAGGGTGTTAGGCAAACAAGCCGGCATACCTGTAATGCTTATTGATATTTTAAAAGGATGGACAGCTACCAACTTAGCTTATCTGCTTAGTGTAACCGCTATTGGCAGCCATCATACAGCTGCATTTATAAATTACCAGTTAGCTTTAGGTATTGCTGCAGTGATGGGGCACCTGTTTCCGGTATTTGCAGGTTTTAGGGGAGGTAAGGGGGTAGCTACCTTGTTTGGAATGATTTTGGCTATACACTTACAAGCCTCTTTGCTTTGTGTTGGAGTATTTATTTTAGTATTGCTAACCACTAAATATGTATCGCTAAGTTCGATAATGGCAGGTTTTACATATTCTATCGGAGTTACGTTTGTATTTCCGGTGTACATAAAATCAGTCATCATATACAGTATGTGTATATGTGTTTTAATATTGGTTACACATCAAAAAAATATAGAGCGGTTGTTAAAAGGCAAGGAGTCGAAAGTAAACCTATTTAAAAGCAAATTAGCCTAACTAACTACCTATGAAAATTGCAAAACCAATAATGGCCTTTTTGGTGGGCGTTATCTTTTTGGGCTGTTCAACCGTGCCCTTAACCGGACGTAAACAATTTTTAGCCGTAAGCGACTCGCAAATTAACGAGTCTGCGGCTACCAGTTACCGTCAATTACTTACCGATCCGAAAACTAAGGTAATTACCGGCTCTTCAGACGCTCAGCGGGTAAAACGCGTGGGCAATCAACTGGCAGCTGCTATACAGCGTTATCTGTCGCAAAACGGATATGGCGACCAGTACAGCTTTCAGTGGGAATTTAACCTGATACAAAGCTCAGAAATCAATGCCTGGTGCATGCCTGGTGGTAAAGTTGCCGTTTACAGCGGTATTTTACCCATTACACAGGATGATGCCGGTTTAGCTACCGTAATGGGCCACGAAATTGGTCATGCCATTGCGAAGCACTCGGCAGAGCGCATCTCGCAACAATATGTAGCGCAGGGCTTAGGCGCTGCAGTAGGAGTGGCCGCAAACAGTTCTCAATCAGGCTTATTGAAAATCACCAACGCTTTATATGGTACTGGCAGCCAACTGGCTTTGCTGCATTACAGCCGTGCGCAGGAAAGTGAAGCCGACCGCTTAGGCTTGACATTTATGGCGATGGCAGGTTACAATCCCAATGCCGCAGTAGGTTTTTGGCAACGCATGGCAGCTAAAAGTGGTGGCGGCGCTCCACCAGAGTTTTTGAGCACTCACCCGTCTGACGAAACCCGTATCCGCGATATACAGGCCCGCATTCCTGAGGCGATGAAATACTACAAACAATAATATTTGAAAAAATCCAGCACTCAAAGCTGGATTTTTTGTTTAATTGCTTTGACGTCCTGAATATTACAACGTGCCGAAGATTAAATTTTTGCAAGCCGAATGGCGAGACCTGCTGATGGTGAATTATGAAGTTGACCCGGCACTGCTAAAACCATACATCCCTGCTTTTACCGAACTTGATTTATGGCAGGGTAAGGCGCTGGTCAGTATGGTTGGTTTTATGTTTATGGAAACACGAGTGCTGGGTGTTAAGTGGCCCTGGCATGTGAACTTCGAAGAGGTTAACCTGCGCTTTTACGTGCGGTATTTTGATGGCCAGGAATGGAAACGCGGTGCCGTTTTTATTAGCGAGATTGTGCCTTTACCATTGATTCCGCTGATAGCCAATAATCTTTATAACGAGCATTACAAGGCTATGCCGATGCGACATGCTGTACAGGCCGCAACTAATGATTGCACCGAGTATTCGTACGACTGGAAATTTAATAAACGTTGGAACCGTTTGGGCGCTACGGTAAGTAACACTTTTGCCCCCATAGAAAACGATAGTGCTGAAGCTTTTATTTTTGAACATTACTGGGGATATAATCTCGTAAACGAAAAAAGCACCATTGAGTATGCCGTCGAACACGAATCGTGGCAAATAGCCCAAGTAACCGATACCGTTTTCGATGCCGACGTTGCCGGCTTGTATGGCGATGGATTCAAGGAATACTTAAAACAACCTTATTCTGCATTTTTTGCAAAAGGTTCTGAGGTAGCTGTAAGGATAGCCCAACGTATAAAAAAAGCCAGTCAACAACCTTTGGTCAGTTCTAAATAACAAAATCCTGTTCAATACAAAAGCCGCGGACGCTCATCAAAATTGATGAATACACCGCGGCTTTTTTACAGTTAATTACTGCGCTACGGGAATAGTGAGGGCTTGCAAAATACCATCCCACAAAGCAATGCGTGCTGTTAATGCACTTTCGACAGCTTGGGTCGCTTTTAGCCACTTATCGTCATCGTCTCCGCAAAGTTCGGCTGTCATTTGATAAGCCAATTGTGAGTGGTGGTCGCCGTCTACCTCAATATGCCGCTCTAAATAGTAAATCAGCAAATCAACTTTACCAGGAAACTGCGTACTGATTTCTTTCACCATGCTGATAAACATATCTGGTATCAAATCTTCGCGACCGAAGGTAAAAACAGCAGCTTGCAGATAGGCTTCGTCGGTGGCAATTACGTCGAAAGTGTGCCGCACAAACTGGCGTGCCGCATCCGGTATATCGGCGATGAGTAAAGCTTCGTCAATGTTTTTACTATTCTGTAACTCCCGAAATAAAGACTGAATAGCATTGGCGCTGCCGCCGGCTTGCTGCATGGCCTTAAGGTAAAGTTCAAAGTGACTGGTACGGTTGCCATGCTGGTCAACATCACTTTCTTCGCCGGTTACGATTTCGTTTATTAAGTACCTGTTATTTGCATTACCTACTGGCATCCAGGGCGGTTGTGTACAGGTAAGCTTTTGTTGTAAAGCCTTCAATAACGACATAAAATCCCATACCGCAAACGCGTGATGCTCCATAAAAACATTCAAGTCGTTAAGTGAACGGATGTTTTGATACAAGGGGTGTTGAACCAGTTGCATCCTTAAAGGTTCTATTTGTAATTTAAGTTGTGCTATGCGTTGATTTGACATAAAAGTATCTGCTCTTAAAAGTTGAGTAAAAATAAAAAGGTATTAACGAAGTGAATTAGTCAGCAGTTTTTTATGACGGTTTTTTGATAGTCAAAAGATGAGTTACATAAAACCTAAAGCAGCATCACAATCGCTTAGTAACTGTGATGCTGCTGGAGAATTTTATATCGTATCAATTATTGTTAGAGGTTGTGGCGTTTTCTTTCTGAAGTTTTTTTAGCATCTCGTTGCCTATTAAAGCATCAATCATACCACCATTTCCACCGTCTTTGCCGCTTACCAAAATATCTGGAACCAGTTTTACGCCGTTGCTGGCCAAGGCTTCTGCTACGCGCACAATGGCATATTGCTCGGTACCCATGGCCTCAGTTTTTTGCTTAGTTACTTCAGCTTCTGCCAAACCAATAGCCTTTATACGGCCTGCGTCGGCAGTACCGTTTACTTCAGTGGCTTGTGCATCGGCTTTAGCTATGATAGTTTTGGCTTCGGCATCGGCACGGGCATTAACCGTACGATTTTCTGCATCTGCCTTGGCGTTTATTACCCGGGATTCAGCATCACCTTTTGCTGCAGCAACCTTAGCTGCCGACATCTGGGTGTTAATTTCTACCTGCCGGGTTGATTTTACTACTTCCGGCTGCATATCGGCTCCCGCTTTTGCGCTTTCAAACTCCTTACGTTCTAACTGGGCACTGCGCTGTATCTCGTAAGTGCGGCGCTCTTCTTCGGCCAGTTTACGATCAGTCATGGTTTTCATCAGCGCCTCGGGTGGCACAATGTCACCAATCAGGGTATCTACACCAACTACGTTATAATCCGCCAATACCTGGCTGATGTGTTGCTTGGCATCATCCTGACGTTGCGAACGATTGGTTAAAAATCCGATTACATCGCTCTTTTGCGCTGCGTTGCGAAAGTAGTTGGCAATAGTAGGCTCTAAAACCTGCGACACCAGATTTTTCATTTTACCGAAACGGGCAATCACCTTAGGCGCCTCGTTGCGCGGAACGTGTATAATTTGAGCAACGTCAAGATTAAACGTAAAACCGTCAGACGAGCGTACGCTAATCGTACTTAAATTTTTATCTAGCTCGTGGGCTTCACTACGGCTGTTTGCCCAGTTAAGCACTATATTGGTGGTAGGCACCACTTCAACACCGTGTGTATATATATTGATGGGATGCTTACCTGGATCAAGCGGTTCTGACCATACACCTTTCTGGGTTTTTTTAACAATGTTACCATGTTTAAAGGCGTCACCACTTGTATCGGTACCTTCTGGTCCAACAAACGAGTTTACTACACCTACGTAACCAATAGGGATGTGCATCATCTCTACCTGTTCAACAATAACAAACCATGGGTTGAGATAATAAGTACCGGCCAGAATTACATCTTCCTGTAAACCCTTTTTGCCACCTGCATGAATAAATGCCATCGGATCTTGGTAATTACGATGCCCAGCTACCGAATCACCGGCAATTTCTCCTTTATCTAAGGGTTCGCCGTCAAGCGTAGTCACAATACCAACTTTGTTTTCTTGTATCTGCGTAATAGGCACCATTACAATTTCGAATAAAAATGTATTGATACGGTAACTACCTGGTGTCAGGAAAGCGGCCTGCGGGCCTTTTTGTCCGCCGTTTTCTAAAAAGCGTTGAGAATCTTGAAATTTGTCAGACTCTACTGGTCGGCCCAAAACGCGGCCGGTATCCAGCGGAGCGCCATCTTTGGCCTTTACCAGGCCCAGTTTGTTTTGCTCAATAATGGTAAACGGTTCCATAGTTACGCTGTATTGCCAGGGCCACATGCGCCAGTAAAGACCCGGAGCCAGGGGCTTAGCCTGCATACCAGCTTCACCACGGGTAGCTATAATGCGACCATCGGGCAGGCGCTGATCATCACCATAGAGTGCGAATTTTTTTACGACTAAGCCAATGCGATCATCAGGCACGATAATCATCCCAAAAAAAACGCGTAGTACAGATTTGTACATTACGAGTGCGGCCATAACGGGCAGCACCCACCATAATTTAAAAATTAAATCAGCCATTTTATAAATGTGAATTTTAATTGAAACGGGCCCTTAAGGTGCGGGCTCTGAACGTTGCTTACAGCATTATTGTAGTACCTCAGCTAAATAAGCAACCATTAGATGATGTGTTGTAAACATTGTTACAATAATTTTTCACAAATATTTATACAGTATGGTGCCATTAAATGCAAAAATATAGCAACACTATACTATTTTTGTGTGCTCTAGCCGATAGTTGTTTAAACCTGTAGTTTGTGAAACCGACAAATAATCATAGTTCCTTAGCCAAGCGAGAAGATGCATTGCGTGCAATTTATAACCAATATGGAGGTGCTCTTTTAGGTTATATTACAGGTATAGTCAATGACCATACTGAGGCCGAAAATCATTTTGTTGAGATATTTAAGCGAATTTCTCGTTTTGCTGATGAGCTTATTGGCCCCGAAGTAAACACTTGGCTACGACTGCAGCAACTGGCCAAAAATTTTCTGTATAAAAACACACAGCCAGCATTAAATATTGGCGCTACTAAATTTGTTGCGCCCGGGCAACCAAATAATTCATTAAATTTGCTGACGGCCGAGCAACAGTATATATTTTGTAATATTTACTACGGAAACAGAAGCATCGAAGCACTGGCGCAGGAAATGAGTATTGCTACAGATGACATCAGGCGCAGTTTAAGGGAAGCTTTTAGTGTGATAAGAAATGGACAGTAAGGTAAAGCAATTTATTGAAAGCGGGATTTTAGAATCTTACTTCACCGGTTCGGCAACAGCCGAAGAGGAGCAGGAGGTGTTTTCGATGAAACAGCAATACCCTGAAGTGCAACAAGAATTTAAGTTATTAGAGCAGGACATGCTCAAATTAGCCGATTGGATGGCTGTTCCGCCGCCGCCCGGTTTATGGAACCGTATTGAGGCCGACATTAACGAAGTTACTTTGCGGACCCCGCAGCAACCGCAACCTTACCGCGACTATTCTCAAAATCGCCAGCATTCGGCACCACAACAACCCGGCTATATAGAGGTAGATGCGCAAAACACTCATATACGGGTACATAAAGTTTGGCGATGGGTGTTTGCAGCAGTATTTATTTTAGGTAAAATATTTTTAGCAACTGCCATCTACTTTTACCTGGAAAACCGCCAGGCACAAGAAGACATCCAAGAGCTTAAACAACAGCTGCATCAAATACAACAAGTGAAGCCCCGTTAAAAAAGCCGCAACCTCATGTTTATTTATAAGGTCACGGCTTATGGTACAATAGTTACTTGTTAATACCCGTCGCCATCAAGCAGATTCCCCAGGCCGCCTAAAATGCTTCCTTCTTCTTTGCGGCCACCCGGCGATGCGTAACTCAGTATGCGGCTGGCCAGGCGACTAACCGGTAAGGTTTGGATCCATACTTTACCCGGACCGCGCAAAGTGGCAAAAAATACACCTTCGCCGCCAAATATCTTGTTGCGTACACCGCCAATGTACTGAATGTCAAAATCAATCCCTGTAGTATATCCTACCAACGATCCGGTATCAATCTTAATTAATTCCCCGGCTTTAAGTTCGCGTTCAAACACGTGTCCACCGGCATGCATAAAGGCCATCCCATCACCCTGTAAACGTTCCATAATAAAGCCTTCGCCGCCAAATAAGCCAGTTCCTAATCTGCGCTGAAATTCAATATTTATAGCCACACCTTTAGCAGCGCACAAAAAAGCGTCTTTTTGACAAATTACCGCGCCACCCAGTTGCATCAAATTAAGCGGAATGATTTTGCCTGGGTATGGAGATGCAAAGCTCACTCTTTTTTTGCCGTTGCCGATGTTAGTAAACGCTGTCATGAACAGGCTTTCGCCTACTAGTAAACGCTTCCCGGCGCTAAACAATTTGCCCATAATTCCGCCTCCTTGCTGTTGACTGCCATCGCCAAAAATGGTTTGCATTTGTATGCCATCGTCCATCATCATAAAAGCACCCGACTCGGCAATAGCCGTTTCGTTAGGGTCGAGTTCAACCTCAACGTATTGCATTTCTTCGCCAAATATGCGGTAATCAATTTCGTGGTTTTGCATGATGTTATTTGTTTAAAGCTTTTTAATTTAGATACACGAGGGTACTTAAAAATTACAACCGGCGCAAAATATTTTATTTATCGCATGAATAATTAGCGCAAAGCAGCCAATCCCGGCTAAGTTGAATCAGATTTACAAAAAACTCTAAGTTTATATCTCGATGTTCTTAATCCATCAAAGGATTTAGCAACCATTGGTTAATTGTTAATAACGTTAGCTTGAGTGTGTAAATCTTTGCTTAAACTTTTAGCAAAATTACTTATACCTTTAAACCGGTTTAATACGCATAGCTAAAAGCATAGGTATGGCAACAGAAGTGAAGTGTCCGAGTTGTAATCATGGTTTCCCGATTGAGGAAGTGATGACTGAAGAGTATAAGAAACAACTTCGTATTAAAATGCAGCAGTATACGCAGCAAAAAGAAGATGAGTTTAAAAAGAAGGAGGAAGAATTTGCCGCTAAACAACGCCAGCAGCAGCAGCAGTTTGAGCTCCGCCTGAGCGAAGAAAAACGCCAGATGCAGGAGGCAATGGAGCAATCACTTAGAAAATCTATCCAGGCTGACGTTGAAAATCAAATGCGCATGCTCGAAAATTCGGTAAAAGACTCGGAAAATAAATTGCGTAGCGCCCGGCAAAAAGAGTTAGAGTTTTTGCAGAAAGAGCGTACGCTCAAAAGCCGCGAAGAGGAACTTGAACTAACGCTGGAGCGCCGCATACAAGAACAGCGGAACCAACTGTCTGAGCACATCCGTAAGCAGGAGGCCGAGCGCTTTGCCATGCGCGACACCGAATATCAGTTTAAAGTTAAAGAACTTGAAAAGCAATTGGACGACCAGAAGAAACTGGCCGACGAGATGAAGCGGAAAGCAGAACAGGGCTCGATGCAGTTACAGGGCGAAGTACAGGAGCTGATTCTGGAAGAATTGCTGCGCGGCTATTTCCCGTTTGATATGGTTAATGAGGTTGGTAAAGGCATACGCGGAGCAGACTGCGTGCAAACCGTGCGTAACCAATTTGGGCAGGAGTGCGGCAAAATTATCTATGAATGCAAACGAACCAAAGAATTTGGCGGCGACTGGATTGAAAAGCTAAAAAAAGACATGCGCCACATTGGTGCAGATATTGCCGTAATTGTTACCCAATGCTACCCCCGCGACATGGATTGTTTTGGCGAGCGCGACGGTGTCTGGATTTGCTCGTTTGCTGAGGTTAAAGCGGTATCATTCATCTTGCGTGATTGCGTAATTAAAACGTCGGCCATTATAAGAGCACAGGAGGGCAAAGGCGACAAAATGCACTTGTTGTATGATTACCTAACCAGCGGTGAATTTAACGAGCAGTGGAAAGCACTACGTGAGGGCTTTGCCAGCATGCGCATGTCTATACACAAAGAGCGTGAGGCGATGGAAAAACTTTGGAAAATACGCGAAAAGCAATTGGAAAAGGTTCTGTTGAGCGCAGTGCACATTCAGGGATCAATTGAGGGTATTGCAGGAAGCGAAAACATCCAGTTAAGCCTGGCTGACGATGACGACCTCATGATGTTAGGTTAAAGTAAGCCTACTATTTAAAATACCACAAACAATGCAAGCAGTTGGGTTGTCGATTTAAGGCAACCGAACTGCACACTGATGTTTAAGTATCTATCTTTTTTAAGTGTATTGCTCTCCGGCTTTTCCGCAAAGGCTCAGTTTAGCGATACCACCAACTACCACGTAATTTACAATTCGACAGGTTCTGTCAACCGGGCACGCGATGGTAATTCTTATTTGCTGAATAACAGTTTACGCTTTGAAATCAAAAAAAGAGCTATTGCTCTTAACGCCAGTAACAGCTGGGTTTACGGAAGATCAAATAATGCGCTAATTAACAACGACTACTCATCATCGGTCGACTTTAATTTATACAAAGCTATTCCGCATGCATACTATTGGGGGCTTGCTAATTACAACACAAGCTACTCGCTAAAAATTAATAGCCAGTTACTGGCCGGCGGGGGTATTGCTTACAGCTTTCTTGACAAGCCAAATACTTACCTTAATGTTAGTGATGGCATATTATATGATCTGAGCGACATCAATACCAGCGAAACTGCCCGCGAGCTTTACCATACGTACCGCAACTCTTTGAGGCTGCAGTTTCACTTTTTGATCAACAACCTGATTACTATTGACAGCGGAAATTTTTTGCAAAATTCGTTAACCCGAAAAAACGATTATATCATTCGCTCTACTTTTGGTTTAGGCTTCAAATTAAACAACTGGCTTAACTTAAACAGTAGCCTGTCTTACAACAAAATATCCCGCACTCAAAGTGAAAATCTTTTATTGACTTACGGCCTAAGGCTTGAAAAATATTTTTAAGAATTTAAACGAATCTGGCCATAACTTAAAGTAATAACATATACAGTAACTATCACAAAAATCTTATATACAGTAATTTACATGCTTCATATAATTAATTTGTTATGATAATTCTGTAAGCAGGTTTGTAATATCTAACTGGCGTGTAAACATAGTTAGATGGCCGTTTTCGTCTGTTGGCCAAATTTCTTTAGGACGGTCCCAATATAGTTCCACCCCATTTTTATCCGGATCATTGAGGTAAATAGCTTCTGAAACTCCATGGTCTGATGCGCCTGTAATATCTGGATATTGAGTGTCCAGTAATCTTTTCAGGATGGCTGCTAAGTCTTTCCGGTCAGGATATAAGATGGCCGTATGATATAAGCCTGGCGCGCTTTCGGGAGCAGGGCCGGAGCCTAAGCTATGCCACGTGTTTAACCCAATGTGATGATGATAACCGCCCGCTGATATAAAAGCAGCCTGCGACCCATATTTCATCATTAACTCAAAACCTAATAGGCCGCAATAAAAATCTAAAGACCGTTGCAGGTTGCTTACCTTCAGATGCACATGCCCTATGCGGGTTTGCGCGGGTATTTTATAGTCATTCATAATTCATTATATGTTTAAACATTAAAAGTATAATTTGCAAAGGTTACCTTTGTATCATGATTGTCAAATCTGCCGAATTTATTTGCAGTAATACGCAAGTTTCTAAACTTCCGCCACCCACGCGGCCAGAGTATGCCTTTATTGGCCGCTCAAATGTGGGTAAGTCCTCACTTATAAACATGCTTACCTCTAAAAAAGGTTTAGCTAAAACATCGCAAACACCTGGAAAGACACAACTTATTAATCATTTTTTAATTAACGACGATTGGTATTTGGTTGACTTACCCGGTTACGGCTATGCCCGAATTTCTAAAACCAAGAAAGAAGATTGGGACAAATTTATCCGCACTTATTTAGATAAGCGGGAAAGCTTGCAGTGTGTATTGGTTTTAATAGACAGCAGGCTTGAACCTCAAAAAATTGACCTTGCTTTTTGCAATTGGCTTGGCGAAAAGGGTTTGCCCTTTGTGCTGATATTTACCAAGGCAGATAAACAGTCAAGTATTAAAACAGATCAAAACGTAGCCAAGTTTCAAAAGGAGATGACAGCAACTTTTGAGGAAGTGCCGCAATGCTTCATCACGTCTGCAGAGAATAAACTGGGCAGGGATGAGGTACTGAACTTTATTGATAGTGTGAACAAAAACTTCGCAGAGATTTAAACGTCTTTTAACCGAAATGAAGAAATACTTTTCGTTAGTTACCTTTTCGCATACCATTTTTGCTATGCCATTTGCCTTTATTGGCTTTTTTTTGGCAGTAACTACTACCCAATACACCTTTCAGTGGCCTAAACTTGTGCTGATGCTGTTATGCATGATTTTTGCGCGCAACTCGGCTATGGCTTTTAACCGTTACCTCGATCGGGAAATTGATGCGAAAAACCCACGCACCAAAGTTCGCGATATACCGGCCGGGCGTATTACCCCAGCCGCCGCACTAACTTTCACTTTGCTTAATTGCTTATTGTTTGTAATTACTACCTGGTTCATCAACGTGCTGTGCTTTTACCTGTCGCCAATTGCTTTACTGGTGGTATTAGGTTACAGCGCCACTAAACGCTTTACTGCACTTTGCCATTTAGTTTTGGGTCTGGGTTTATCTTTAGCACCCATTGGAGCATACTTAGTGGTAACGGGACAGTTTGCATTGTTGCCTATCTTCTTTTCTTTAGCTGTAGTATGTTGGGTGAGTGGCTTTGATATCATTTACGCACTGCAGGATGAAGACTTTGACCGCAATGAAAACCTGCACTCCATACCGAGCAAGTTAGGAACGGTACGCGCACTTAACCTGTCAATTTTCCTGCATGTGCTGTCAGCCATATTTGTGATTTTGCCGGCCTTTTTTACTAATGTGGGCATACCTTATTATATGGGTGTAATAGTGTATTGCAGCATGTTGGTTTACCAGCACCGTTTAGTCAAGCCTAACGATTTGAGTCGGGTTAATTTTGCTTTTATGACTACCAATGGCATAGCCAGCGTAGTTTTTGCTCTTTTCTTTTTGATAGATCGTTTCATCCATCACTAAAATAACACCGAAATCGTTAACGTCGGTAACTAAATTTGTTTTTACATCTATTCTTAACAACTATATACTATGATTTCTGCCAAAGAAAGAAAATACATTCCTGCCCAGCTACAAACCAACTGGGAGAACCTCGAACCTCTGTTTAAAGAATTAAGCGAAAGGCCGATAAACTCGGTAACCGATTTAGAACAATGGTTGCAAGACCGAAGTGAATTGGAAGCTGCTCTTGAAGAAGATTTTGCATGGCGTTATATCCGTATGACCTGCGACACAACCAATGAAGAATTACTTCAGAAGTTTCAGTATTTCGCTACCGAAATCGAACCCAATATTGCGCCATACAATAACGAGTTAAATAAAAAACTGATTGATAACGAGTATCTTGACCAGCTGGATCAGGACAAATACTTTGTATACCTCAGGAGTATCCGTAAATCACTCGAGCTATTCCGCGAAGAGAACATTCCTATACAAACGCAAATACAGGTTGAACAGCAAAAGTACCAGTCAATCACTGGTGCGATGTCTGTACAAATAGGCGACAAGGAGTTTACTTTAGAGCAAGCTGCCGCCTTGTTAAAAGATACTGACCGGGCAAAACGCCAGGAGGCGTGGGAAAAAATTACCGCCCGTCGTTTGCAAGACAAACAGCCGTTAAACGAATTGTTTGATTTGCTATTAGTATTACGTCATAAAGTGGCGCTGAATGCCGGCTTTGAAAACTTCAGGGACTATATGTTTCAGGCACTGGGCCGGTTTGATTACACCCCGCAAGACTGTTATAATTTTCATGAAGCTATAGAAACTGAGGTAGTACCCGTATTGCGCGAGCAAGCTCAGAGACGACGCGAAGCTTTGCATCAGGAAACTTTAAAACCCTGGGACATGGACGTAGACATCACCGGAAAGCCCGCATTGAAACCTTTTCAAAACGGTGCCGATCTGGTTGATAAATCCATTGAGTGTTTTAATCGCATAAACCCCTACCTGGGCGAGCGCCTAGAAATTATGAAAGCTAATGGCTTGTTTGATGTGGAAAGCCGTAAAGGCAAAGCACCCGGTGGTTATAATTACCCATTAGCCGAAACCGGTGCACCATTCATTTTCATGAATTCGGCCAATACATTTCGGGATTTGACAACCATGGTACATGAAGGCGGCCACGCTGTCCATACTTTCCTGACTGCTGATTTAGAATTAAACGATTTTAAGCATTGTCCAAGCGAGGTAGCCGAGTTAGCTTCAATGTCGATGGAGCTGATCTCGATGGATAACTGGGATGTGTATTTTAACAATGAAGAAGAATTAAAACGCGCCAAACGCGACCAACTGATTGATGTTTTGAAAACACTTCCCTGGGTAGCTGTGGTTGACCAGTTTCAGCATTGGTTATATACCAACCCCGATCATACCGATGTGCAGCGTACCGAAGCCTGGGTTCAAATTTATGAGCGTTTTGGTGCTGGCTTTATAGACTGGAGCGAACACCAGGACGCGGAAGCCAACCTTTGGCAAAAACAGCTACATATTTTTGAGGTTCCGTTTTATTACATTGAGTATGGTATGGCTCAATTAGGAGCTATTGCCGTGTGGAAAAATTACAAAGAGAATCCCGAAAAAGGTTTGCAGCAGTATTTAGATGCCTTAAAATTAGGTTACACCAAAACCATCAAAGAAATTTACGAAACTGCGGGCATACAGTTTGATTTTAGTGCAGCCTATGTAAAAGAACTGGCAGCTTTTGTGAAAAGCGAACTTGAAAAAATATAATATACGCTATCTGAGTACTATCTATGCAATCATCTAAGATTGCTATGCTTAAAGCAAGAACACTTTTTTATATTTAAAGTGTTCTTGCTTTTGATCATGAAACCAATCCTTAAACTTTGTGCAGCTGTTGGCTTTTTATTGTTTTTAGCGGGCTGCGATCGCAACAAAAAGACTTACCAATCAGCCGGCGGCGGCAAATTAAACAGCGCCTTAACCGAGAATTTTGAATCGGCTGGTAAAAGTGGTTATAGCCCTGCGCAGATTAAATTAAGCACAGGTAACTGGTATTTAAGCGACGCTTTAATTGCCGGCACCACCAAAGATGCACGCAGCGGAAACCAGTCGGTACGGATCCGCAACCGCGGCGAACTTCGGATGGATTTTGATATAACGGGCGTTGCTCAGGTAACAATCAAGCACGCAGCCTACCAAAAAAACGAGACAGCCCGGTGGCAATTAAAAATGTCGACCGATGGAGGTAGTTCTTATCAACAGGTTGGCCCCGACATCACCTCTAAACAACACCAGTTACAAACTGTAAGCTTCAGCATCAATCAGCAAAAGCCGGTAAGGTTTGAGATTGTCAAAATTTCAGGAGGCAACAACCGCATTAATATTGATGACTTTACCATATTACCAACAGGTTCTGGTAGCACAATAAACACGCAAAACACAGCTACAAACGTTGATCATAGCGCACCCGTAACCGGCGATAACAGCAATTTATTACTGGGCAACCCAAGCAATGCCGTGGCAAATGTGAACGTGCCCGACAATTATTTAATGATAAAGCCGTATTACACACTTAGTTATAATAGGAGCAGGGGCGGACCAAATTGGGTTTGCTGGTACCTGGGTGATGAGTGGCTGGGGTCTGTTAAACGTGTAAACGATTTTAGACCTGATGATAGCTTACCCGATGGCTGGTACAAAGTACAAAGCACCAGTTATGTTGGCAGCGGCTTTGAACGTGGTCACAATTGCCCGTCGGCAGACCGTACGGTATCATTAAAGGCAAACTCAGCAACGTTTTTGATGACTAATATGATTCCGCAGGCACCCGCCAATAATGAAAATACCTGGGGGAATTTAGAGGGTTACGAGCGTATGCTTGTTAATAAAGGTAACGAAGTATATATTATAATGGGTAGCTATGGTCAAGGCGGATATGGCACGCAAGGCAAATTTACTACCATTGATAATGGTCACATCACCGTACCATCTAACGTTTGGAAGGTAATTGTAGTTATACCAAACGGTAATAATGATTTGCAGCGCATCAATGCATCTACCAGGGTAATTGCCGTGAACACGCCAAATAATAACAGCATCAGCGCCGACTGGACTAAATACATTTGTACAGTACGCGACATCGAAAAAACAACGGGTTACAATCTGTTGTCTAAATTACCTAAAGATGTTCAAGATGCTATTGAGACACGAAAGGATAGTGGCATTAGTGCAGACGATGGCTATATTATTAGGTACTAGTTAACAAAGTTTCGCATTCAGATGACTTTGTAAAACATTTGTAATTTTTTCGCCGTTATGTATTATATTAAAACGACGAAGAATTATGGTGAAGCGCATTGCGATGATTGGGTTGATGCTCACTGGTATGAGCTTGCCTCTGACAGCATCTAACTATCGTATTGAACCGTGCGAACGTATATGTGGCAAATGGCGGTCGGAGAAAAAAAACTGTATTGTTCAGGTTTACCGGGACAATGAGGACTATAAAGCCAAGTTGATTTGGTTTGATGATTCGGATGATCCGTCTCACCCAATGGAAACAAGATTAGACATTAAAAATCCCGATGTATCGTTGCGTAGTCGCAAAATTATAGGGACTAATGTTGTTGAAGAACTGGAATATAAACCCAAAACCGATAGTTGGGAAAACGGAGTGATCTACGATGCACAATCCGGTAAAAAGTGGAATTCGTCGGCGCAGATATTACCCGACGGTGCTATGAAAGTAACCGGCTACTGGCATTTTAAATTTATTGGCCGCAGTATGAATTTTTACCGAGTGCAGTAAGTACCCTGTTAAAGATGCTGCTGTATTACCTGTTTAATTTGCGAGGCCTGCATCACACCGCTTTGGCGCCACTTATTTTGCCCGCCTTTGAATAAAATAAGCGTTGGTACACCCTGAATGTTGTAGGCATTAGCTACCGACGGATTTTTATCAATATCTATCTTCACAATTTTTACCCGATCACCCATCTCGTCTTTTACCTGCTTTAATATAGGAGCCATCATTTTACACGGTCCGCACCACTCCGCCGAAAAATCTACCAGTACCGGCTGGTCAGCTTTAATTATATCTGCAAATGTTGCCATCTTCTTAAGTTTAATATATTCAACAAAAATATCGGGTTTCCGTTTTAGGTTGTATTGAACGAAGTCTTTATTTTTTGCCGACAGGATCGGTAAGTAAACACTGGTATATTGTTCAGTTATTATATTCGCACGTTAACAAACATATCTTTCGGATAGCCCTCTAAATTTTAATATCTTAATTTAAAAACGAAATTCTTATGGATACCAATATTTTTAAAAAATTCAGTGATATTAAACCGGTTGAAATGTCAGCGGGTTATATGGCTCAGTTAATACATACCGGCGTAAACACCTTAAATTTCCTGGAAGTAAAAGCCGGAGCAGTATCAGCTATACATACACATATTCATCATCAATGTGCCTTTGTGTTAGAAGGCCAATTTGAGCTTACTGTTAACGGAGAATCACAAATATTGGATACCAATACTTTTGCAATCATCCCACCTAACATACCTCATGGAGGCCGCGCCATAACCGATTGTAAATTGCTGGATATATTTAACCCAATACGCGAAGACTTGCAGGAGTTGCAAGAAAAGCAGGTTTAATGGATTGATACCTCAGTTGATGTGACGCGCACGGCTTTTAATAAATTTTTTCGGCAAAAATTTGGAGTTATGTTTCCATTAGATTAATTTAAGGTTACCTTAATTAATTTAACCATGGATCAGATAAATCGTCCCAACTCCACTTTGGGCTTTTACAGCCCCGACGGATATTTTCAGCCTATCGCCGCATTGAGTACTGCCAACCTCGAATTCGTAAGCAAAACACTTTATGATTTAGAGCAAATGCTCGATCATAATATACATCTTGAACACTATGAAAAGTGTGCATTAATTCGCGACGAAATTATTAGAAGGGCCGTTGCCAAAAAAAGTCGTCAGGCCGAAAGCAACTAATTACATAAATTTTAAAACATTTGCCATAGCTGAACTATTGTTAATTAGTAATTAAAATAATTAACAACTTCAACTATGGCAAATAACAACAAGTATGCACTGATTACCGGTGGTACCTCGGGCATAGGCCGCGAACTGGCCAAAATTTTTGCACGCGAACATTACAACTTAATATTGGTAGCGCGTAACGAGCAGGAATTAAATGCCTGCGCTACTGAGTTTAGGCAAAGCGGAGTAGATGTAATTACCTTAGCCAAAGATTTATTTAACCGTGAGGAGGTTTTCGCCGTTTATGACGAAGTAAAAGCCAAAGGCTTACAGGTTGACGTATTAGTTAACGATGCCGGACAAGGCTATTACGGTGAGTTTAAAGATACTGACATTAATCGCGAACTCGATATTATACAACTTAACATCAGCGCTACCGTTATCTTAACCAAGTGCTTTTTAAAAGACATGGTGGCCCGCAACGACGGCAAAATATTGCAACTGGCATCTATTGCCAGTGTTACGCCAGGCCCTTGGCAGTCAGTGTATCACGGTACTAAAGCGTTTATCCTGTCTTTTTCTGAAGCTATCCGTGAAGAGTTAAAGGACACCAATGTTACGGTAACTGCTCTTTTGCCAGGTGCTACAGATACGGATTTCTTTAATAAAGCCGATATGCAAAATAGCAAAATTGTGCAGGATAAAAGCTCATTGTCTGACCCCGCCGATGTGGCACAGGATGGTTTCAATGCTTTAATGGCCGGAGATGACAAAGTAACATCAGGCTTAAAAAATAAAATGATGGTAGGCATGAGCAATGTAATGCCAGAAACCACAGTTGCACATATGATGAATGAGCAGCAAAAACCAGTTGACGATAACAGCTAAAAGAAACCTTAGTTAGATGATGACACCCTGAAGCCGGTAATTACGCCGGGTTTGGGGTGTTTTTGTTGAAAAGGTTTTTTGTTGGTAGGGTTTAAGAATGTAAGTTTGCGGCCCAACATAGCAACATGCCCATTACTCAAGCTCAGTTATCAGATGTACCGGTGTTAAATAAATTGGTGAACAATGCATACCGTGGCGAAACTTCAAAATTAGGATGGACAAGCGAGAGCCATT
Source organism: Mucilaginibacter sp. CSA2-8R (assembly GCF_038806765.1). Lineage (NCBI taxonomy): Bacteria > Pseudomonadati > Bacteroidota > Sphingobacteriia > Sphingobacteriales > Sphingobacteriaceae > Mucilaginibacter > Mucilaginibacter sp. CSA2-8R. The sequence continues at coordinate 2,660,597 of NZ_CP152389.1, forward strand.
TGCTTGAAGGTATTAGAATTGATGAAGATGAACTCAGCAGTTATTTTGCGCGTCCGGAAATTGCTATCTTAAAATACACCAACAGCGAGGATGAAATTGTTGGATGCGTATACCTGGAAAAGACTGCTAACCAGCGTTTGTATTTAGGCATGCTCTCGGTAAATCCGCTTATGCAAAACGCTAGTATTGGCCGGCAATTGCTTATGGCCGCCGACGAATATGCGCGCAGAGAAGATTGTAAATTTATTAAAATATCTGTGATAACCAGCCGACATGAGCTTATTGCCTGGTATCAACGCCGTGGTTTTATGCCTACTGGCGAAACAATTCCTTTAATCACCGAAACCAGCATAGCCAAAGTGCCTGTTGATTTAATGATAATGGAAAAGCCGGTTTAAAATCTTATAAAACGAGCCAAACACCATCGAATCTTTGATGCCGCTGATGTTCGGTTCGATGATTTAACTGACAAGATGCTATGTCTATAAATTATTTTGGTTGAGTGCCTCGTAAATCTCTGCTGTAAGCAAACCACTGCCACCGCCATAATGCTGAATAATTTTACACGATGGGCGATGTGCTGTGAAGTAAGCTCGTAAGTTTTCTTCAGATTCTGGCTCAATGCCGCTGCACAGCATAATCAAATCGAAAATTTCATGATCAAATGCCTGCACGGCTTCTTTATCTGTAAGTGCCGAGGAGCCGGTCCAGTCAGGATTGTTGTTAATCAGCCTAATAACGGTCTCCATAATTTCGGGGTGGCGGCCTATCGCCAGAATCTTAGTTTTTTCCATCACTCTATTTTAAAATTCCATCGGCACTTCCATCAACAAAAACTCTGCCTCTGTTTCGGCAGTAATATCTAACACATCAACATCCCAACTGCCTAAGCCATCTCGGGTGTTAAGTTTCTGTCCGTTAATGGTTACGTCGCCTTTTAAGATAAAAGCATAAACGCCATTATGTGCCTTGTCTTTCAGGCTGTAGGTAACCGATTTACCTTGTTCAAATTTCCCTATATGGAACCAGGCGTTCTGGTAAATCCAAATACCTGCGTCGTCGGGGTCGGGCGATAAAACTTGTTGTAAACGGTTATGACGGTCGGCTAGGTTTAAGGTAAGTTGATCATAACGTGGCGTTACATTTTTTTGATTGGGATAAATCCAGATCTGTAAAAATTTTACCTTTTCATTTTTGTGTGCGTTTTGCTCACTATGGTAAATTCCCGTTCCGGCACTCATCGCTTGTATATCACCCTCGCGGATGATGGCCGCATTACCCATACTATCCTTATGTTCCAGGTCACCTTCCAACGGGATAGAAATAATCTCCATATTATCGTGCGGGTGCCTTCCAAAACCCATACCGCCACTTACGGTATCATCATTAAGCACTCGCAGGGCACCAAAACTCATAGCTTGTGGGTTGTAGTAGCTGCCAAAACTAAAAGTGTGGTAACTATCTAACCAGCCATGATTAGCATGACCCCGGCCTTCTGCTTTATGTAATATTGTGTTTGCCATAATGATTGTTTTCTTATACCAACAAAAGTAAGCCGTATTGTTCGTGCTGTTCTTAATGTATGTTAAGAAATACCGTATAACAAAAAAAGGTTGCCGTTTTAATCCGGCAACCTTTTCCAAGCTTTTTTTAATAGTTTACATCGCTGCGTTCAACGCAATAACGGCGGTATCAAAGTCCTGGCGGTCTACCAAAAATTGTATATTAATTTGTCGTAAAGCAAAACCTGCACTTTTGATATTGATACCAGCTTTAGCTAAAGCACTTGCTGCGCGGGCCAGCAAACCAGGTTGATCCATGTTAGAACTGATTAAGCAAACAATGGCCACTTTTTCGGCGGTTGCCTTTTCAAATTTTAAATGCAGTTCATCATATAGGGCTTTAGTATAATCTTTCTCCCAGATAACGATGGAGATGCTGTTGGCACTGGTTGCTTTAAAATTGTAACTTACATTATGCTTCTTAAAAATTTGCATAATTTCTAAGTCTGTACCAACATTACCAACCATTAACGGATCGTAAATATCAAGCATCATTAATCGGTTGGTGCCGGTAATTACCTCTACTTTTTTCTCAGGAGATACATACTCACGGGTAATCAGTGTACCCGGATGCTCAGGCTCGAACGTATTTTTAACGCGCAGGTTAATGTTATTGATCTCTAAAGGCTTTGATGCTTTCGGGTGAATGGCTTCCATGCCCACGTCAGCCAGTTGGTCAGCCACATCATAATTGGTAAAGCCAATAGGTACACAGTTGTGGATGCCTACCAAAACCGGATCGGCTGAGCATAAGTGATACTCTTTATGGATAATAGCTTCTTGCGGATGCACAGCTACTGCAATTTTGCTAAAGGTAACTTCGGAATAGCCACGGTCAAACTCGCGCATAATACCCTCGGTGCCTTTGGTGTAGCCGGTAGCAATACAGATAGTGCTGGCTAAGTTTATATCTTTAAAGGCCTGCTTAATACGTTCATCAATGGTATATGGCTCATGGTCATGAAATCCGCTCAAATCAACCAAAGTAGCATTGATGCCCATTCCTTGTAAAATACTGGTGAGCACATAAGCAGAATGTGTTTCGCCAATAGAGGCTAAAATCTCACGCGCCGCCTGTAAAATCCCCTCGGTACTTACATAGCCCGACGCCAGTATACCCGACAAATTTTCGAGAAAACCCTGGGCATGGCGCACGTGTTTCTCAATAAATTCGTCAGCTGCAGGCAAATCCAAACCCAACGACTCATATTTTTTGTTAAGCTCTTTAAGCTTTACAATTAAATCTTCCAACGCAGTTCTGAAATTTTCCTGGCGGGCAATTAAATGGTAAACACCAGGTTCGCCGGTCTTTTTGTTTTCGAGCAGTAAATTGGTAACACCCGAAAATGCCGAAACCACAAATATGCGATTGTAAAGCTCGTTGCCGGTACGGTTATATAGGATGACATTTTTTATAACATCCTGCAGGGCACTCATGGAAGTGCCGCCTATTTTTTCAACAGTTAACATCAATCAGTAATTAAAAAGTGCGCTAATCTACTCCGATTAACGCGTCAAAACAATGCTTTTGTACAGAAGCTTAACTTTCTTTGGTGTATAAAGCCCCGGCTTTTTCGGCCGACAATTTAATACCTTTTATCAGTGCAGAACTAAAGCCATGGTGCTCCATCTCATTAAGCCCGGCAATGGTGCATCCTTTAGGCGACGTTACTTTGTCAATCTCCTGCTCAGGGTGCGAGGCTAATTGCAGAAGCAAATCGGCAGCACCTTTAGCAGTTTGGGCAGCCATTTTAAGCGCATCATGAGCATGGAAACCAATTTCGGTACCGCCTTGCGATGCAGCACGAATAGAGCGCAAAAAGAACGCTATACCGCAGGCGCATAATGCAGTAGCTGAGGTCATGAGTTCTTCATTAATCTGAACGGTGATGCCCACAGTATCAAAAATAGATTGTACCACGGCCATGCTTTCGGCACTGGCTTTATCGGTAGCAATACAAGTCATGGAGTGGCCTATGGCAATAGCGGTGTTAGGCATGGCACGCACTACTTGTACATCCATATTCAATTGTTTACGAATATCTTCGCAACTTACACCCGACACTACCGAAATCAGCAGGTGCTCGCCCGAGCGGATCGCCGGTTTTATTTCGTTCAGAAGCTTATTGAGTTGTTGCGGTAGTATAGCCAACACGACGATATCAGCATTTCGTACGGCCTGCGCGTTGTCAGACGTGGTGCCTAAACCGGCTTCGGCCAAACTGGCTAAAGCCATAACGTTACGGCGGGTAAGGGTTATTTGCTCAGGCTCGTATTTATTAGCCTTAATTAATCCTTTGGCCAATGATAAACCTATATTACCACTGCCTAAAATAGCGATGTTCCTATTCATAGTTTAATTACTTAATCGTGTTCCGAAGGGTTGATTTTGCTGCAAGTTTTTTAATTCATCAGACTTACCAATAACTACCGCTTTTACACCATTACCAATGGCTGCAAAAGCATTATCAAGCTTGGGTAACATCCCACTGTGAATTATTTGATCTTTTTTTAACTCATCGTAGCGTTGCGGATTAATTTCTCTGATCAACGATTCCTCATTGTTGATGTCTTGCAGCACCCCTTTTTTCTCAAAGCAATAGATCAATGTAGTTTCATAATGGGCTGATAAAGCGACGGCTAATGCCGAGGCAATAGTATCGGCATTGGTATTAAGCATTTGTCCGTCGCCATCATGTGTTAACGCACAAAAAGTCGGGGTAAAACCCGCTTCTATTAAAGCACTTAAATTAACCGCATTTACCGACTCATTATTAATATCGCCTACAAAACCGTAGTCGATAGTTTTGACGGGGCGCTTCGTGGCCTTAATGAAGTTACCGTCGGCTCCGGTAAGTCCAATAGCATTGGTGCCAAAGCGCTGCAACTGTGCTACAATATTTTTATTGATAAGCCCAGCATATACCATAGTTACTACGCGGAGGGTTTCAATGTCAGTAATGCGCCTGCCATCCACCAGCTTAGCTTCTATACCCATTTGCTCCGAAATCTGGGTAGCTATTTTACCGCCGCCATGAACCAGTATTTTATAACCGTCTAAAGCCGTGAAATCTTTCAAAAAGTGATAAAGATTTTCAGAATTATCAATTACGTTTCCGCCTATCTTAATAATATATAAAGGTTTCATAACACTGATTTTGAGCTAAATTCGCTAACCGAGGCTATAATAGTTATTTTCTATAACATAAATCATAAAAAAGGTGATTCCATATAAAGAAAACAGCAAAGTGCCTTGTTCATTGCGATTTTGATACCAATGATTATTTATAAAAATAATCTGCCAAACATAAATTACCTAACACAGGTTCTACAGTAAATTTTTACTATTGCAGATGGCTGATATGTTTTTAGGAAAATCGTCTGGTAAACCACGTGTGGTTATCATTGGCGGTGGCTTTGGCGGCGTAAACGTTGGGCGGCACCTGCGCAACGAAGACGTTGAGGTGGTAATGATAGATAAACATAACTATCACACTTTTCAGCCATTACTGTATCAGGTGGCAATAGGTGCTATTGAGGCTGATGCGGTAGGATTTCCCATCCGCCGTATTTTTACCGGCTATAAAAACTTTGCTTTTCACATGGCCGAAGTGCAAAAAATAAACGCTGATACCAGCAGTGTGAGCACATCCTTAGGCGATATACATTACGATTATTTGGTGATAGCTACCGGAGCTAATACCAACTACTTTGGCAATAAAGAAATTGAGCATTTTACCATGCCGATGAAAAATATACCGGAGGCACTAAATATTCGTAGCTCGGTGTTGCAAAACCTCGAAAAGGCAGCCGTTACCGCTGATAAAGCCGAGCGCGATGCGCTATTAACCTTTGTAGTAGTAGGTGGCGGACCAACGGGAGCAGAGTTGTCAGGAGCGCTTGCCGAAATGCGTACAAATATGCTTTGCAAAGATTTTCCGGATTTGAAGCCTGACGATATGAAAGTATACCTAGCTGAAGGGAAGCCCAAACTAATTGCTGCCATGTCTGAACAGGCCTCGGTAAAAGCTAAAGAGTTTTTATCCGACATGGGTGTAATTATTTATAATGACGTGCATGTAACCAGTTATAACGGTGATGAACTTAAAATTGATAATGGCGTTACTGTGCGGACAAAAAACGTTTTTTGGGCAGCAGGAGTGAAAGGAGAAGTGCCGGAAGGTATATCACAAGACATTGTTGTACGCGGTGCGCGAATACAAACCGACGAGATTAGCCGGGTTAAAGGCTATCAAAACGTATTTGCTATTGGCGATGTTGCGGCCATGATTACGCCCGACTCGCCCGAGGGGCATCCGGGTGTTGCACCCGTAGCCATACAGCAGGGGGCACATTTGGCCAAAAACATAATCAATATAATAAAGGGACAGAAGACCGAACCTTTTAAGTATCACGACAAAGGATCGTTGGCTACCATTGGTCGAAACAAAGCCGTTGCCGATTTAGGCAAACTGCATTTTCAGGGCTTTTTCGCTTGGCTCATCTGGATGTTTGTGCATGTGATGTCGTTGGCCGGGTTTAGTAACAAACTAGTGGTTTTTTGCAATTGGGTAATTAACTACTTCACTAAAAACACAGACAACAGATTAATCATCCGATATTTTAATAAAGAAACAATGATGACCGAACCGGTTGCAAAGTAAGCCCGCATTTGAGTGCTGAAATAAGTATTAAACTTTTAATTAATTGTGTTAACAAATTCTGTAATGTGTTGTTGTTAAATTAATAAACAACTAAAACTCAAATCATGGCAACAAATTTCAATCCTGAACATAGCGAAGGCCCAGTGGCTAAAGCTATTGAGCAGCAAACGGCCAAGCTACCATCCGACTTGTTTTTATGGGCGGCATTAGGTTCAATGGCTACATCGGCAACATTGAAAATTTTAAAGAAAGACAAAACCGCTTTGTTTGTTGGCCAATGGGCAGCACCGTTTTTGCTGTTAGGCTTGTACAACAAATTAGTGAAATTAGAAGGAAGTGATTGAGATGCACTATCTTTTAAATAAAGCCGGTTAAAATCAAATTTAACCGGCTTTGTTATTTTATTAATCGCGAAGGCTGCACGAGCATCCTGTTCGGCATATTAAACATTTATTGGTAATGCACCACAAAGCACGCTTATGTTTATAATGTTTTTTGATATTGTTATTGCAGAGGCTAAATAAAATGATAAGTGCTTGGGCAAACACCTTATAATAAGGTTTACTTATTCCGATTATAATCCTGTACCATATAGTCGGCAATAGTTTGCTCGTTTGCATCTGTGCTGTGACTGAAAGCACTGATGATGGATTGCCGATCGGTATCTGTTCTGTTTTGGCTCAGCTTCTTTTTGCCTTGCAAGTCGGTGACGGTAATTTTAAACAACACAATGCCTTTACATAGCTTCAGTTTATACTCGAGCGGGAAGCCGGACCATTGCTTGAGGTACCCGGCATCATAATATGTAATCATACGCTCAAGCTCACGCAATTGTTCCGTCTCATCTTCAACTAGTTGCACTTGCCCATAAGCATGCACTGCGAGGTAATTCCATGTTGGTACGTTCAACTCCTTTTCGTAAAGCTTCGGAGCGATGTAAGCATGTGGTTCGGTAAAGATAACCAACGAATTACCGCTGAGTAAATCCGCAGACTGGGTATTGGCTTTCGCCAAATGCGAATAAAGGACAACACGCTCATCATGTTGTTCTACCACGAAGGGCAGATGAGTAGCTACCGGCAAACCGCCGGAAACGTTGATAAGCGTAGCGAAGCTGTAACGCTGCATAAAATTTACAGCTTCGCCAATATCACTAATGTTAAAATGTTTGGGAATGTACACGTTTGGCTTAGGTTACAAACCTTGTAAAATTTGCTTCAACACTGCCTGCGCAGCCCAAACACGATTGCCAGCTTCGTGGATAACAGCCGAATGCGGACCATCCAGTATCTCGTCCGATAACTCGATATTGCGGCGTACTGGCAAACAATGCATTACTTTAGCATTATTACTCTGCTGCAGGCTTTCGTTAGTGAGCATCCAATTATCGTAGTTTCCTAAACCTGGCATTTCACCATAAGGTTCATAGGCCGACCAGTTTTTTACATAAATAAAGTCCGCATCTTTTAATGCTTCCTGCTGGTTATGTGTTATAGTTGCGCCTTCAGTAAACTCAGTGCTTAGCTCGTACCCTTCGGGATGAGTAATCACAAAATCAACGTTGGCACGGCACATCCATTCTGCGAATGAATTAGGTACGGCCTGAGGCAGTGGTTTTATATGCGGCGCCCAGGTCAGTACAACTTTTGGCCGCTCAACCGATTTAAGCTCTGTAATAGTAATCAAATCGGCCAGGCTCTGCAGCGGATGGCGTGTAGCCGATTCCAGGCTTACCACTGGTACACCACAGAATTCCACAAACTTGTTAAAAATAGTTTCGCTGTAATCCTCTTCGCGGTTCTTAAGTCCCGGAAAAGAACGAACTCCAATGATATCAACATACTGGCCTAAAACAGCGGCGGCTTCACGTATATGTTCAACTGTGGTGCCATTCATTATGGCGCCGTCCTGCAATTCCAGCGCCCAACCTTCTTTATCAATATTAAGCACCATGGCATTCATACCCAAATTAAGCGCTGCTTTCTGGGTACTCATACGCGTGCGCAAGCTTGGATTTAAGAATATTAATCCGATACTTTTATTTTTACCCAATTGCTGATTAACGTATGGGTTTTGCTTTAGCGCTAAAGCCTCGGCTACCAAGGCGTTTATATCAGTAACATCGTGTACAGATGTAAATTGTTTCATTCTTGCGTTGTATGCTGCCTACTAACGGCTGTATTAATAGTTAGGCTACTACCGGTACAGATTTTAAAGTGGTGGCGAAAGCCTCCAAAAACCGGTCGGCGTGAGCTTGAGTTAAATTAAGTGCCGGCAGTAAGCGTACCACGTTGGGTTTTGCTTCGCCGGTAAATATGTGGTGCTTATAAAGCAGATCTTTACGCACGTTGGCCAATTCTTCTGGTAATTCAATACCGATCATTAAGCCACGGCCCCTAACTTCTTTAACCTGGTCAAAATTTTTCAGCTCATCAATCAGGTACTGGCCAACAGTGGCTGCATTTTGCATCAGGTTGTCTTGCTCCATTACCTCAAGCACAGCTAAACCAGCCGCACATGCCAAATGGTTACCGCCAAAAGTGGTGCCCAACATGCCGTAAGCCGGCTTAATTTTAGGCGATATACTAATGCCGCCAATCGGGAAACCATTACCCATACCTTTGGCCATGCTGTAAATGTCGGCTTCAACACCGGCAAAATCATGCGAGTAAAACTTGCCGGTACGGCCATAGCCACATTGCACCGAATCCGCTATAAACACAGCGTTATGTTCATCACAAAGCGCACGGATTTTTTGCAGAAAGCTTTCAGTAGCTACCTGTATACCGCCTACACCCTGGATACCTTCAATAATGACCGATGATATTTCGTTATCCGCGAAAGCTTGCTCCAAAGCGGCTTCATCGCACCATGGCAAAAAGATAACGTTGTCTGTTTCATTTACCGGCGCAACAATGTTAGGGTTGTCGGTAGCAGCAACAGCAAGAGACGTGCGACCGTGGAAAGCTCTATGAAAGGCAATCACTTTCTTTTTACCATTGTAAAAAGATGCCAGCTTTAAGGCGTTTTCATTCGCTTCGGCACCCGAATTACATAAAAATAGTTGATAGTTAGTTTTGCCCGATACCTGACCTAATTTTTCGGCCAGTTGCTTTTGCAGCGGAATTTCAACAGAGTTTGAATAAAAACCTATTTGATGTAATTGGTTTTCCAATCGTTCAACGTATCGGGGATTGGTATGACCGATAGAAATAACGGCATGACCGCCATACATATCCAGATACTCGGTGCCCTGAGCATCATAAACCAAACTGCCAACACCCTTTACAATCTCGATTGGATTTATAGGGTAAACATCAAATAAATTCATTGTGCAATGAAGTTTGTAGTAAAAAATATATAATTAAAATGCTACAGCCTTCAGTTTAAGGCCTGTAGCTTCTTCTAAACCAAAAAGTAAATTCATGTTTTGTACCGCCTGGCCGGATGCACCTTTTAATAAATTATCCATTATACTAATGATGAATATTTTATCTCCTTTTTTCTGCACCTGGATGAAGCATTTGTTAGTATTTACGATCTGCTTTAAGTCAATGTTACGGGTGGTGACGTGCGTAAAAGGGTGTCCTGCGTAATAATCTGTATACAACTTTATAGATTCGTCTGCACTTAAGTCGCAATCCAGATACATAGAGGCAATAATGCCGCGGGTAAAATCGCCGCGGTAAGGTATAAAGTTGATTGCGCGGTCAAATCCCGGCTGTAATTGCCTTAATGATTGCCCGATCTCGTTTAAATGCTGATGGTCAAAAGCTTTATAAACCGAAAGATTATCATTACGCCAGGTAAAATGCGAAGTAGGGGATAAACCTTGTCCGGCACCGGTTGAACCGGTAGTAGCTGTAATATGCACTTCGTTTTTTAAATGCCCACCGGCTGCCAGCGGCAGTAAGCCCAATTGCAAACAAGTAGCAAAGCAACCCGGATTGGCAATGTTAGGCGCTTGTTTAATGGCATCGCGGTTTAACTCCGGCAAGCCGTAGACAAACTGCCGTGCAGAATTAGTATCCTGGTAAGTTATAGAAGCCTTGTCCTGCAACCTAAAATCCTGGCTCAAATCAATTATCTTTACCTTCTCCGGAAACGGATTAGCTTCTAAAAACTTGCGGGCATCTCCATGGCCAACACACAAAAACAACACATCGACTTCAGTAGACAACTCACCAGAAAATTTTAATTCGGTATCGCCAAACAGATCGGTATGTACCTCGTACACATTATTGCCTGCGTTACTATTGCTATGCACAAATGCAATGTCAACTTGCGGGTGATTAAGCAATATGCGTAACAACTCGCCGCCGGTGTAACCAGCGCCGCCAATAACGCCTGCCTTTATTTTTGCCATCATTTTAGTTGAGGTCAATTTTATAAGTTAAAAATCCGTCATGAGGGTTGTACTGTTTAAATCCAATACCCTCATAAACGCTTTGCGCTGTTCTATTATCGTGTGCTGTTTCCAGTTTAACAAACTTTGCTCCATCTTTCCGGGCAAATTGTTTAGCCGTTTCAATCAGTTGTTTTCCTATGCCCCGCGTACGATAACCGGCATCAACATACAGATCATTCAATATCCAGTTTTTGGACATCCGCCCCGATGAAAAGGTAGGATAAAGTTGTGTAAAACCTACAGGAATTGACGTATCTGCTTCGTTTAATAAAGCTGTGAAGATGACCGATTCGTTATTGGTTAAACGCTCAGTCAAAAATTCTTGAGCACCTTTAACGTCTGACTCTTTCTGATAAAACACCCGATACTTGTCGAACAAACTCAAAACGAGCGCTATGTCTTTAAGCTTGACGCGCTTAATGGTTATAGACTGATTCGGACTTTCTATCATTATATATCTCAGCTTTACTAACGGAGTAATATATTTTCATAATTATTGCTGGTTTACCTTGTGATAAATCATCACCTGGTTACCAAATATTTTCGAGAAACCTTTAACGTCATCACCGCTCCAGGCGTTGTTCATTTCACCATAGCTGCCAAATTTGCTCGACATCAGATCATGCTCAGACTCAATTCCTGTTACCTGGAAACGGTATGGGTTAAGCTCAACAAACACCTTACCGCTTACATTAGCCTGGGTATCGTTAAGGAAAGCTTCTATATTGCGCATAATAGGGTCGTGAAACTGCCCTTCGTGCAGCCAGTTACCATAAAAAGTTGATAACTGGTCTTTCCACGACAACTGCCATTTGGTGAGCACATGTTTTTCGAGGGTATGATGCGCCTTAATGATGATTAACGGTGCTGCAGCCTCAAAACCTACGCGGCCTTTGATGCCAATAATGGTATCGCCTACATGTATATCTCGGCCAATACCGTAAGGCTGGGCCATTGCCTGCAGTGCCTGGATGGCTTTAGCCGGATGGTAGTAAGTAGTGCCGTCAACGCCTACTAATTCACCTTTTTCAAAAGTAAGTTCGATATTTTTGGTTTCGGTAGATGACACTGGCGTTGGCCAGGCATCTTCGGGTAAGCCTAAGTTAGAGGTAAGTGTTTCTTTGCCGCCTACTGATGTTCCCCAGATACCTTTGTTGATAGAGTATTTAGCTTTCTCGAAGTTCATCTCTACACCGTGGTTTTTCAGATACTCAATCTCTTGCTCGCGACTCAACTTTAAATCGCGGATGGGAGTTAAGATTTGAACATTAGGTACCAGAATGTTAAAGATCATATCAAAACGCACCTGATCATTACCAGCTCCAGTACTGCCATGCGCCACATACTCAGCACCAATCTGTTTAGCGTAATTAGCTATTGCTGTTGCCTGGCTCACGCGCTCGGCACTTACCGATAGGGGATAAGTGTTGTTTTTTAGAACATTACCGTAAATCAGAAAGCGAACGCAGGTGTTATAAAAGTTTTCAGTCTCGTCAACCACGTGGTGAGAGGTTACTCCCATTTTGTAAGCACGTTCTTCAACCTGTTTTAACTCATCGTCGGTAAAGCCACCGGTGTTAACAATTACCGAATGCACTTCCAGGCCTAAATCCTGTGTTAGATAGATGCAGCAAAAAGAGGTATCCAATCCGCCGCTATAGGCTAAAACTACTTTTTTTTTCATGAGTTAGGGCTTATCCAAATATATTTGGCTCTGTATATTAAAATGTTATAGTTTTTACGCTGTTTTTAATTGCGTTTTCGATACGCTCAAGCAAGGTAGCCTTATGCGTAATTTTCTTCATTTTTTCGTCTATTTGATTTTGTTTGTCTACCGGGTCCCAAAGCATGGCGGTACACATACAGTTTTTTCGCTCTTTGCTGGTTAAAATATCGTAGTTAACACAACTGCGGCACCCTTTCCAAAAATCTTCATCCTGCGTTAACTCCGAATAGGTAACCGGCTCGTAACCCAATTCTGAATTAATTTTCATTACTGCCAATCCGGTAGTTAATCCAAATATTTTAGCGTCGGGATATTTAGTGCGCGACAACTCGAATACCGCTTTCTTGATAGCTTTAGCTAAACCAACTTTACGGAACTCCGGATTTACAATCAATCCCGAATTAGCCACAAAATCACCATGGCTCCAGGTTTCAATGTATACAAAACCGGCCCAGGTGCCATCTTTATGCAAAGCAATAATGGCTTTGCCTTCCAGCATTTTATTGGCTACATATTCGGGCGAACGCTGTGCAATACCAGTACCGCGTGCTTTAGCTGATGCTGCCATTTCATCGCAGATCTGGGTAGCGTAATCAGCATGTTTTTCAGAGGCAACAATAATATCAAAATCTTGTAAGGTCATGATCTGTTAACGATTACCTTAAAGGTTCGGCTTGTAAAGCCTTCTTTGTTTAATGGATTTATTGAAAAGAAGTTTGAAAAAACTTCAGTTGACTAACGATTGAATAGGATAAACCTATTCAGACCCGGGGAATAAACAATCGTCGTCGTGACGGGAAGTTAACGGAAACAACACTAATTAAAGCAGCGGCAAACCGTGCAATAACTGCTCCGGTAAATAGCCTTATGATGCTTTGTAATTTCATTGTTGTATAACCGTGTTTTGTTCTTAAATTTTGTGCAAAGTATTTAAATAATTTTTATTTATGCAAGTAAAAAATGCATATAAAAGTTATGCTTTTGTAAATTATTCATGTTGATAGCATTTGTATAATTAATCAACTTATTTACAGCATCTTACGCAGGGTATTTATGAAATAAAATATTGGCATTATTTAATATAAATGATACCACTATTACCACGAAGCATTTTGAGCAGATTTTGAAGGCACGGAAACACTTATAAAAAAGCGCTGTTGTGCTATCATGTCCGATGCTCCTTTAATATTAACCGTAAAACTTGACGACGATAGCCAGCAATATTTTGACCAGCTTCGCGAGGCGCACTTTCCACCCGAGCGTAATTACCTGGCTGCTCATTTAACACTGTTTCATCACTTGCCGCCCAATCAATTACAGTTAATTAATGATATTGACGCTATAGCCAAGCGTTACTCAACGTTATCGTTAGAGGCTACTGAAGTAAAAAGTATCGGTAACGGAGTAGCGTTTAGTATTGAATGCCCGGCTTTAGGGCATTTACATAGCTATTTACAAAAATTATGGTTCGATTGGCTTACTCCACAAGACCGCCAACGGCTGTGGGCGCACATCACCGTGCAAAACAAAGTATCGCCCGAGCTGGCTCGTTCTCTGAAGGCCGAGCTTACAGAACAATTTAAACCTTTTACCGCTAAAGGTGTCGGGTTAAGCCTTTATGAGTATAAAAACGGCCCATGGGATTTTGTAAGGACTTTTGATTTTAGTTAATCAAAAACAACCCCTGATAAGTGACTATTTATTAGTTATTTATCAGGGGAATTAAAAGCTTTAGGTTTAAGTCAAAATGTTAGTAAGCGCTGGCTTCTGTCAGCTGATGTATAACTTCGGCTGGCAGTTTCAACTCAACGGCCTTGGCCAATTCGAGTAATTGCGGTACACTGGTTGCGCTTGCAATAGGCGCAGTAACACTTGGTCGGGCTATAACCCAAGCCAGGGCAACTGTTGCAGGGGTTGTACTGTAATTCTTTGCTACCTCATCCAGCGCATCAAGGATACGCATTCCCCTGTCATTCAAATATTTTTTGATTCCCTGGCCGCGTTTGCTTTTGTTTAGGTCAGCTTCCGACCGGTATTTTCCGGACAAAAATCCGCTGGCCAAAGAGTAGTAGGTAATCACGCCTACGCTATTCTCCTGGCATACCGGCTCCAAATCCTTCTCGTAACCTTCTCGGTCATACAAATTATACTCTGGCTGTAAACTCACATATCCTGGCAAATTCAATTCTTTACTCACCTGCAAAGATTCTTTGAGTCTGTCGGCGCCAAAGTTAGAAGTGCCTATGGCTCTTACTTTACCCTCTTTAATTAATTGTGCATACGCTTCTAAAGTTTCCGGCACTGGTGTCTGCAAGTCGTCGTAGTGCGACTGGTATAAATCGATGTGGTCTGTCTGCAAACGGCGTAACGAATCTTCGGCCGCCTTGATAATATAATCTTTAGATAAATTTTTACGGCTGTCGTTTGGCGACATGGCGCTGCCTACTTTAGTAGCAATTACAACGTTGTTACGCTTACCGGTGTTTTTAAGCCACCGGCCAATGATAGTTTCCGATTCTCCGCCTTTATTACCAGGCACCCACCTTGAGTACACGTCGGCGGTATCAACACAGTCTAAGCCGTTATCAATAAATGCGTCAAGTAATTGAAAGGAGTTGCGTTCATCAATAGTCCATCCAAATACGTTACCACCAAAAACAAAAGGCACAATCGAAATTCCGGAATTTCCTAAACTTCTTTTTTCCATCACAAATAGCTGGTTAAATGGCAGTTGTATTGTCTACTTTACTTATTTGTTCAACTAACTCGTCTACCCAGCCGGCAAAGTAAGGTTCGCTGCCGCTAACACGGTGCCATTGGCCATTCGGATCCTGTACAATAAGCATCTGTATAGTTCCGTCAATGGCGCTAAACTCGTAAGCACGGTTGTAGCCTGGATAATTTATCATAGTTGCTATTCCTTCAACCGAAGAGTCAGATCCTGTAAGTACTGCATCAAATTGCTGTTCCATAATATATATGTTATTTCAGGGTATGTTATAGTATCCAATAATAACCTGTTACACTAATTTGTTTGGCGTTTACACTACTTAAAGTTTTCCCTTAAAAACTATTAATTATAAAATATTGTTATAATGGCAACAAGTCCAACTTATGAATTTTAATAAAGGAGTTAAATATTTCCAGGTTGCCCAAGGTGTTTGGGGAATGCGAATTTTATTTGTAAATGTATATATCGTTGCTAACAGACGTGGTTTCCCTAAAGGCTGGGTATTGGTAGATACCGGCGTGCAAGGCTCAGCTAAAAGGATTATTGCTATGGCCGAGTCAATATTTGGTGCCGGTACTAAACCGTCTGCTATTGTGCTTACCCACGCCCATTCAGATCATACCGGTGGCTTAGAAGAGTTGCTGGAACACTGGCATGTTCCGGTTTATGCACACGAGTTAGAAACGCCTTATTTAACAGGAAAATCGTCATATCCACCTGCAGATCCTACTGTAGGAGAAGGCGTCATGTCTTTGATGTCGGTATTTTTCCGTAAGAAACCGTTAGACATCGGAGATGCTCTGCGCGTTATTAACATGGAGGATGGCGTACCTGAATTACCCGAATGGAAAGTAATACACACCCCCGGACATACGCCCGGACATGTATCACTATTTTTGCCGTTGAACACCACGTTGATTGCTGGTGATGCCTTTGTTACTACCAAACCAGAATCGGCTATTTACGCTCTGGGGAATATTAAAAAAATGTCTGGCCCGCCAAAATACATGACTACAGATTGGGCTGCAGCAGAAGAATCGGTTAAAAAATTATCAGACTTGCAGCCACGCATCGCCGCTACCGGTCATGGGCCAGTTATGCGTGGTCGCGAATTGCAGGAAGAATTAAAGCGCCTGGCTAACGACTTCAAAAAACTCGCGGTGCCTAACGGAGGGCGCTACGCCGAGCATGCCGCTTATGCCAGTGATAAAGGTACACAATATGTGCCTCCGTTTAAATCAACCACCAAGTTTAAAGTGGGAGTAGGCTTACTGGGCGCAGTAGTTGGTTTTGCAATTACGCGCGTGTTGATAGATTAAACCTTTTAAAAGCCTACTTTTGCGGGGTGGAAAACATTACGCCAAACCCGCAAATATTGGTAGACATTGTGAGAGTGCCTATGCCTTTCGGTAAATATAAAGGTACCTTATTATGCGATTTGCCTGTAAGCTACCTGGAATGGATGAACCGCGGAGGATGGCCCGCAGGTAAATTGGGTATGATGCTGGCCACTGTTTATGAAATTAAACTAAACGGACTTACTGCATTATTACATTCTGTAAAGAATTCAGTAAGTCCACGTTAATGTCAATTACGTTTATTAGTATATGATGAAGAAGATAATTATATACTTATGCCTAGTCTTAGTTTTTAGCAGTTGCGCCGACGGACAGCCTGGTCAAAATAACCAGTTTGCCACTTTACCTAAGCCCGCAGCTGGCGAGGCCGTAGCCACTTTTGGCGGCGGCTGTTTTTGGGCCATGAGCGAAGCATTGCTTGAGTTGCGCGGTGTAAACCGGGTTATATCAGGATATGCAGGCGGTCATACTAAAAACCCTACTTATGAGGATGTATGCACACGTAATACTGGTCATGCTGAAACGGTACAGGTTTATTATGATCCTAAACTGATTAGTTATACTACATTGGTTGATGCTTTTTTTTACGCACATGATCCGACAACGTTAAACAGACAAGGGCCTGACGAAGGTACTGATTACCGTTCAATTGCCTTTTATCGAACGCCGCAGGAGAAACAGATCTTAGAGCAGGAGATAGCCAAAATAAACCTGTCAAAGCACTACCCGGCTAAAATTGTAACGCAAGTGGCGCCTTTTTCGGCTTTTTATCCGGCCGAAAAATATCATCAGGGTTACTACCGGCTTCACTTAGATGATAACGCTTACCTTACTTCGGTGTCGATGCCTAAGATCATGAAAATGCGGAAAGCCATGAAAGCACAGTTAAAGCCGGAGTTTAAATAACTATAAGCGGTTAAACCAACCTTTTTTCCAAAAGAAGAGCACTTGTAGCAATCCAATTACCAGCATAATACCTACACAATACAGGTATCCATGCGGCTCATAAAGCTCGGGCATATTGGCGGGCAAACGGTGGTTGGTATCAGGATCAGTGGGGGCGAAGTTCATTCCGTACACACCGGCCACAAAAGTAAGCGGAATGAAGATGACTGATATTATGGTAAGTACCTTCATGATCTCGTTCATGCGGTTACTTACCATTGACAGGTATAAGTCGATGTTACTTGCACTAATCTCTTTGTAGCTCTCAATCAGATCAATAATCTGGATACAATGGTCGTATGCATCCCGCAAATAGGTTTTGGTCTCTTTGGTAATCAGCGGACTTTCCGTACGGATCATATCGTTAATCTTGTCGCGCTCGGGCCAGCTTGCCCGGCGCAATACGATAAGTGTACGCTTCAAATGCTGTGTATCGTACATGATTGTTTTGTCTGCCTTGTCGTAGATGCGATCTTCAATAGCTTCTAATTCATCGCCAATCTGATTAAGAGCAACAAAATACCAGTCAATAACAGTATCAAACAAAGCATAACAAATAAAGCCTGGGCCTAATGTGCGGATAGGGCTTTTCTGCGCTGTAAGTCGTTTTTCAAGGCCCTCAAAGTTTTCCTCGTAGGTTTCCTCAAAACTTATAACCATGTTATCGCGCACAATAACCGAAAATTGTGAATTGGCTAACTCACAATTTTCGTCAGTAGTAATTAACCGGCTGGTACCAAAAACGTATTGGTCATACTCATCAAACTTAGGTCGCTGATGTGTATTCATAATATCCTCGAGCACTAAGTCGCTGATGTTTAAACGATGACCTATTTCTTCGATAAGCTTAACGTCACCCAAGCCGTTAATTTTAATCCAATGGGTATGGTCTGTGCACTCGTTTAGCTGGTCAAATATAGTCGATATATTTTCGCCGATAGAGGTTACCAGCTCCTGTGCTTTGTATGAATATATTTTGATATGCGGCTTAAGCGCCCCTTCGGGTACACGGATAAGACCCGGCCGATCGCCTACGTTGCCGGCTCTTTTATTGATCTTCGAAGATTTACGCTTGCGTTGCGCCAGATTCATTTACAGGTAGTTTAAAGATTGCGGGCCTTGGTTAAAAAGTAAGTCTACAATGCTTAAATTTTTAATAAAGCCTTTACGTTCTTCAAAAACCTGAAAGTATGGTTTTTGTTCAAAAACTGATTCCTTCTTTGGATTGATGGTGTTGCGGTAGTCAGCCATTAAATCATAATGACGATGATATTCGGTAGTATATTCAAATTTTAAAGGCAGCTTCAAGAATTTAAGGATCATGGTTAACATCTGCTCATTGTAGTCGAATAGGTAAGTAAATTCCTGCTCGTAAAATCGGGCAAAATCATCTTCATAAAATTCAAAATAGGCCGAACGGCGATAGCAAGCCTGCAAACTCATCCAATGCAAACGCTGCCAGTTAAAATCATTGCTAATCTTTACATCGCTTACCGGCGTGTGTACCTTTGCGCCTTTAACTACCGGTACAACTAAAGCCAATACCCCATCCGGAGAATATATATTGGCCCGGTTACGGTAAGTCTGCTTTGGGAAATGCTCGTGCTTTTCGATAATAACGCTTTGCCTGTGCCGGTTAAATACAGTAAAGTACTCAACTGGTGGTAGATAAAACATGGGGAGCAACGCGCCGTTTTCCATTAGAGATTATTTATGTTTGCAACTTCAATTTTTGCGAAAGTAATGATAAGAAAAGGTTTTTCAAGCTTAGGTACGGTTTTGCTTTACCTGATTTCATTGCTGCCTTTTTTTGTACTTTATCTGATTGCTGATTTTATTTACCTGGTTTTATTTTACGTAATTAAATACCGCCGGGCAGTAGTGCAGCAAAATCTGGCTAACGCTTTTCCCGAAAAGCCGTTACACGAACGGCAACAGATCGAAAAGAAATACTACCGTTACTTAGCCGACCTGATGGTAGAAACTGTAAAGCTCAGAACCATCTCTCGGCGGCAGGTTGACCGCCGCTTTACGGTAACTAATTACGAAGCTGTTGAAAAAGCATTTGCCGGCGGGCAAAGTGTGATTGGCGCTGTGGGCCATTACGGTAACTGGGAGTTGGGCGCGCTAAAGTTTAGTATACTTACCGATAAACCACGTTTGGTGGTTTACAAACCGTTGAATAATCTCATTTTCAACAGCTATTTTACCAGGATGCGTTCGCGCTTTGGCGCCTCTTTGGTGCCTATGAAAGGCGCTATGCGAAAAATGGTAGAGTTACGACGACAGCAAACCATGACACTTTTAGTGAGTGACCAAATACCTTCACGCGAAGAAGTAACTTACTTTACAAACTTTTTAAACCAGCCCACTGCCGTTTTTTTAGGAGTCGAAAAACTGGCTAAATCATTGAACAGCGCTGTTATATTTTGTGATATACGCCGGATAAAAAGAGGATATTATAATTGTAACTTCGTGCCTTTATTTTATGACGCCAAACACACCGCCGAGTACGAAATTACCAACGCACATGTGCGCTATCTGGAACAGGTTATCCGCGAAGAGCCTCAGTACTGGCTGTGGTCGCATAAACGGTGGAAATACAAGCCCGAGGATATAGCTAAATGAGTACTCAACCTACGGTTGCCGTTATAATTTTAAACTGGAACGGTATACACCATTTGAAGCAATTTTTACCGTCTGTACTCAACAGTACATGGCCTGACTTGCATATTGTGGTTGGAGACAACGGCTCATCTGACGGTTCCGTAGCGTTTGTTCAATCCGAATACGGCGACCGAATCAAGGTTATCGGGAATGATAAAAATTACGGTTACACCGGTGGCTACAATCGAGTGGTTGACCAAGTGGCCGCCGATTACTACATCCTGCTTAATTCTGATATTGAAGTTACACCCGGGTGGATTGAACCAGTGATTGCTATGATGGAGGCAGATGACCGCATTGCTGCCGCCGCGCCTAAAATTAAAGCATTCGACCGCAGAACGTATTTTGAGCATGCCGGTGCAGCGGGCGGTTTTATTGATAATCTGGGTTATCCGTTTTGCCGCGGCCGTTTGTTTTTTGATGTAGAAGAAGATCGAGGGCAGTACGATGAATCCGGAGAAGTGTTTTGGGCATCAGGTGCAGCGCTGTTTATACGGAGCCGTTGCTGGCGAGAAACAGGTGGCTTTGACGAACAGTTTTTCGCACACATGGAAGAGATTGATTTGTGCTGGCGTTTAAAAAACAAAGGCTACAAAGTAATGTACTGTGCTCAAAGCACTGTTTACCACCTTGGCGGCGGCACACTGAATACCGAAAACCCATTTAAAACCTACTTAAACTTTCGCAACAACCTGTTGCTGCTCAAAAAGAACATGCCGCCGGTGCGTTCGGCCTGGGTTATAGGATTTAGATTTTGGCTTGACTTTTTAGCGCTAATCAGATTTTTAGGCGAAGGTAAGCGTAAAGACGCATGGGCAGTAAGCAGAGCACATCAGAGCTTTGTGGCAAGCTTTTTTAAGCAAAGCAGAAAAAAAAGTAAAGTATACCTAGAAAAAATGCATCATGAACAGCCACAACATGTTGCTAATTTAAGGGGCCTGTACAAGCGCAGTATTGTAGTACAGTTTTTTGTTAAAAAGAAAACCCGCTTTACAGATTTGAATCCGAAGGATTTTCATTAATCCGGATATTGGAAGGCAGGTGTACAATAACTTCCTGTTTGCCTTGGGATATGTCAATACCCTCAGCCATCAAAGTACTGTAAATTGCAGATAATACTTTGCTTTTCAGTTGCGTCCACATCGATATATCAGCAGCCCAAAATTGCACTTTAAAATCAACTGATGATTGACTGAGGTGATCAAGATAAACCACCGGGGCAGGTTTAACCATAATGTCATCACGGTTGGCCAGGAGGTTACGCAGCAGGTTTTTTACTTGCTCAATATCGCACCCGTAGGCTACACTAATCATCAACTCTACCTGGCGGCTGCTATCACTTAGTGTCCAATTCACCACATGCTGCGATATAAGGTCGCCGTTAGGTATAATTATTTCCGCGCCGTTTCCGGCGGCAATTTTACTCGAGCGCATACCAATCTCTTTAATGGTCCCGCTTCGGCTGGCCACTTCAATTACATCACCCACCTGTACCGGCTTTTCAAATGCCAGAATTAAACCCGACACCAGGTTGTTTACAATGTTTTGCAAACCGAAACCCACGCCCACACCTAAAGCACTAATGATGATGGTAATTTTATCTAACGGAAAACCAGAAGCGCCTACTGCCAGTAAAAAACCTATACTTATAACGCCTATGCGGATAAGTAGTAGAGATGTACGGGCTTTTTTCTGAGTTCCGTCGGCTGTTTTGTGCTGGTGTACAAATTCATAAAAGTAGGTTATTATACGTGCCAGGGTAGTAGATAACCAAACCACACCTACAAAGATAATTATGCTGCCAAAGGTAAATAACGTGCCGCCCAGTTTTCGCGACTGATTTAAAAAGCTTCCAATAAGGGCAAAAACACCATCCTCTACGCTTAAATTTTGCAATAATGTAACCGCCCACATTAAAACGGAAATCACAAATAATATGCTTCGTAGCTTACCCTGCAATAGTTTAAAATCCAGGTAAGAACTAATGCTGTCTTTATCAGTTTTGTTAGCTTCTAACTGCAAAAACATACTTTGAATAATGATTTGCACAAAGTAATACAGGCATAAAGCCAGCCAAAAGTTGTAAACTGCAGTTACACCAATAATTTTAGCCAGGCTAAAGCGCCCGGCAATGTTAAGCAACACCGATGCCGCCTGTAAAATAATCAGTAACGTTAAAGCTAATTTGCTGTACGGAATATCTAATTGATAGGAAGCTGCGTTACGTTTTAGCACCAGCCAGCATTGCCAAATAATTGTCGAAGCAACAATCAATACTGCTACGCGGTCTACGTTAGATACTTCGACAAACAGGTTACTGATACTGTATATCAACGTTAAACCGAACAGTTTACCCAACAAATTAAAATGTTCTTTAGGGCAGGTTTTAAAGGTAATAAATACCACACAGCCCATCGACACTAAAGAAACGATCTCTAAAAATGCCATTGGCGGCTGATTGTAGAGATACGGGATGATGAGCGAAGTTAATAACAAGCTTACCGTAACGGGATAGATGGCCACGTACTTTGTTTGTGCAAAAACATTTTTAGGGTCTGATTTGGTTTTAATAATCTTACGCCGGTTATAAGTAAGCCATGATAAGTAACTGAAAAAGATTATGAAGCCTAATAAGTGCATTAACGTTTCGTCATTCAGTAGCCTGAATAACCGCAGATTCATGTTCACCGTCCTATCCCACGATGACAAAAACGTTGTGCCTACCGCAGGTTTCATATTCCAGATGTAACCGTACTCGCAGTTAAGCGCATTTAACCCAAAAGCTCTTATTTTTGAGTTAATCAGGTCTTTTTCTTCCAAAATATTAATATAAACCGAGGTTACCCGATTTTGCATTAAGCCAATACGCAACAGCGCTTTTTTGTTAACGCTATCCAGCTTGTGCGCCTTGGTTTCGATGCCCGAACGTTGCTTTAAAAAAGTAGACCTGAGCGTACTGTCAGCCGGGAACACCCGGAACATCGAGTCGCGGTTTACGTACGTTATTTGCTCGTTAATATCCGCCAGTTTTTCGTTAATGGCCTTTAGCTCTTCTTGCCAGATGTTTAGCTGGTCTTGCCGTTTATTTAAAATATCGCGGATAGCGTATAGATACCTTAACGTACCCGACCGGTCGCGCATAATTAGATTGCGAATGGTTACTGTTGATTTTTCGAGACGTGGCAATTTCTGACTTATATCGACTGTATCCAGCCGTTTAGACAGATGATTATTTATCTGATTGAAAGACAGCGTATAATACTCAATTCGTTGAAGTAAATTGTTTGTAGATGTATCTGAGGTTTTGTAATACCTCATCATCGAATCGCGTCTTAAAATATCTGATCGCAGCGAATCGCTGATGGAACGCGTAGCAGCCTTTTTGTTTTGCGCCAAGCCGGCAAACGGCAGCATTAAAGCAAAAACTGCAATGTATTTAATAAAACACGATTCGAACCAGCTAAGCATTTTTGAGTAACGGAAAATACCTTTCTAAATTACAATATCCAAACACTTAAACGTGGTAGTTTTAAAGAAGTTACTATTTTTCGGTGAGATGCTCAACCGCAAGCCGATAAGAATTTAAGCCAAAGCCCGCAATTACGCCAACGCAATTAGCCGCCAGCATTGATTTATGACGGAAAGTTTCGCGCTTGTAGACGTTTGAGATATGCACTTCAACTACAGGCGTATTGATACCTGCAATAGCATCTGCAATGGCAATAGATGTATGGGTATATGCACCGGCATTTATGATAATCCCATCATAATCAAAGCCAACTTCGTGCAGTTTATCAATCAATTCGCCTTCTTTATTGCTTTGAAAATAAGATAACTCATGTTCCGGGTAGCGTTGCTGCAGTGTAGCAAAATAGCTTTCGAAACTGCTATCGCCGTAAATTGACTTTTCTCTTATGCCAAGCAAATTTAGATTTGGTCCGTTGATAATCTGTATTTTCATTACCTTTCAAACTTAGTTATAAAAATATAAATACAGAAACAAGTGAACTGGCAGTTGGCGATAAAGGGGTTTCAGGATTATTTAAAGTTAGAAAGGTCTTTATCAGCTAACTCGATAGAGTCGTACAGCAGGGATATAGATAAGCTTAAGCAGTTTGCTGAAACACAGGCCACTGTTATTCGTCCGGAGTTGATTACCTTACAGCACCTGAGAGATTTTTTGCAATGGATAAATGAATTAGGGATGATACCGAGCAGCCAGGCCCGGATACTTTCGGGAATCAAAGCATTTTATAAATTTATGCTTATGGAAGACCTCATAACGGCAGATCCGACTGCTTTGTTAGAGTCGCCCAGAATTCAGCGTAAACTGCCCGACACGTTAAGTTACGACGAAATTAATAATCTGATTGCTGCCATTGATTTATCTAAGCCTGACGGACCGCGAAACAAAGCTATTTTAGAAATGCTGTACAGCTGCGGCTTGCGGGTAACTGAATTAACAGAACTTAAAATATCTAATTTATACCTCGATATTGAATTTATTAAGGTAACCGGTAAAGGTAACAAAGAGCGGCTGGTTCCAATTAGCCAAACTGCTATAACCGCGTTGCAGCAATGGCTGCAATACAGCAGGGTACATGTACCTGTAAAGAAAGGCGAGGAGGACATCGTATTTTTAAACCGCAGAGGCACACGCCTTACCCGCGTTTTTATTTTTATGCTGATTAAGCAACTCGCTGGAGCTATTGGGTTAAAAAAAACAATTAGCCCTCACACTTTCAGGCATTCATTTGCTACTCACCTCATCGAGGGTGGAGCCGACCTGCGCGCTGTGCAGGATATGTTGGGCCATGAGAGCATTACTACAACCGAAATTTACACCCACTTGGATAGGGATTATCTCAAAAGTACCATCATTCAATATCATCCCCGCAGTTAATACATCATGCCCCCGGCCATTCCGCGCGGATCATCCGGTCTTTACCCATTAAGTCCTGGCGCAGCTCGGCGTTAATAAAGCCTTTTTGTTTCATCACATCCATAGTGGCACTACCGTAACTTTCGTTAATTTCAAAAAACAGAAAGCCACCTTTTACAAGATGCGTTGCAGCAAAATCAGTTATCGCTGTGTAAAACAACAGCGGGTTAGTATCAGGTACGAAAAGCGCGGTATGTGGCTCAAAATCCGTCACATTTTTGTGCATCTGTAGTTTGTCGGTTTCAGTGATGTAAGGCGGATTACTAATCACAACCTGATAGCATTGTTTAGCTATTTCTTCAGCTTGCATATTTAAAACATCAGCCTCCACAAACGTCACGTCGACGCCATTGGTTTGAGCGTTGTCTTGAGCAACAGTTAATGCATCGCTTGATATATCAATTGCAAACACCTTACTATTTGGTAATTGGTATTTAACAGTGATAGGTATACAGCCGCTACCAGTGCCGACATCTAATACCGTCGGCTGGCCGACATCAGACAACGTATCCAGCACCCACTGTACCAATTCCTCTGTTTCGGGGCGGGGGATCAGCGTGGCCGGTGTTACCTTAAAATTCAGGCCATAAAAGTGGGCATGTCCCAGCACGTACTGTATCGGTTTGCCCGTCACTAATTCCTCCAGTATCTTATGTAGCTGTAACTGATGTTCCGGACTAATCGTATCATCAGTAAACGCTTTCAGTTTAGCTTTCGAATATCCGGTTAAATCCGATAATACCACGCTTGCCATCGCATCTGCTTCTTGTGAATGATAAAGTAGCGCGAGCTGGGCTTTAAATTGATCGTAGGCATCTTTAACGGTTTCCATGCAACAAAGAAACATAAAAGCTACTTTTGCGCGATGGCAGATCACCAAATTTATATGCAACGCTGTATTGAGCTGGCTCGTTTAGGTGCCGGCAAAGTAAGTCCGAACCCGATGGTGGGTGCTGTTATAATATTTCAGGACAAGCTTATCGGCGAGGGTTACCATCAGCAATATGGTAAAGCACATGCGGAGGTTAATGCAATCAATGATGTTCTGGAAAAATTTGGCACCAAGGCCGCGGACTTATTGAAACAATCTGCCATTTATGTTTCTTTAGAACCCTGCGCCCATTACGGCAAAACACCACCCTGTGCCGACTTAATCATCAAGCATCAAATCCCTGAGGTTTTTGTGGGATGTCGTGACCCTTTTAATCAGGTGAATGGCAAAGGCATTGAAAAATTGCAGCAAGCGGGCATCAAAGTGAGCGTTGGTATATTGGAGGAGGCATGTTTAAACTTAAACAAGCGCTTTTTTACGCGGGTACAAAAACAGCGGCCCTACATCATTTTAAAATGGGCTCAAACGGCTAACGCTTATTTTGCCCCGGCAGACGGTTCGCAATACTGGATTACCGGGCCGGAAGCTAAAACGTTGGTACACCAATGGCGTACCGAAGAGGACGCCATTCTGGTAGGCAAAAACACAGCCCTTGTAGATAACCCACAGTTAAATGCGCGTCTATGGCCGGGTAAATCGCCTAAACGCATTGTTATTGACCGTAACCTGGAGCTGCCCGTGCATCTTCATTTATTCGATAAATCTGTAGAGACATTAATTTTCAACGCGTTTAAAACCGATATACAGGACAACATCAAGTATATTGCCTTAGAAGATTTTGACCGCTTTGTTCCTCAGTATATTATGTTCCAGCTTTATCTGCAAGACATCCAGTCGGTAATCATTGAAGGTGGTGCACATACGTTGAACAGTTTTATTGAAGCCAATTTATGGGATGAAGCGCGTATATTTACCGGTCAGAGTTTAATGCCTGATGGCATCAAGGCCCCCACATGCTCCGGAACACCATCAAAGCCTGTAGCGATAGGGAATGACACTTTGCAGATTATTTACAACCAATAGCTATTCATGCTTTATATTTTTTTTAGTGTTTGCTGCAGCGTCCTGGTTTCTGTTTTGCTTAAGATGGCAAGGCGTTACCAGATTAACGTTGTACAAGCCATCACCTGGAATTATTCTATTGCTGCATTTTTAACCTGGATATTTTTAAAACCACAGCCATCCAGCATCACTAATGCACCATTCAACATCTATTTGCTATTAGGCGTACTGCTGCCAGCTATATTTTACGTAATGGCAGCGGCTGTCCGCAACGCGGGCATTGTACGTACAGATGTGGCGCAACGGCTTTCGTTACTAATTTCGCTAAGTGCCGCTTTTTTGCTTTTTGGCGACCATCTAAGTTTGTTGAAGGGAATAGGTATTGCCACAGGTTTTGCTGCTATTTTTTGCTTGATACCCTGGCAAAAAAAACACGTGGTTGCGCAAAGCAATAAAAGCACCTGGATTTATTTGTTAGGTGTATTTTTGGGTATAGGCGTAATCGATATTTTGTTTAAACAGATGGCTTTAAATAAAACTGCGCCTTATACAGCTTCACTTTTTGTGGTTTACGTTTTAGCCTTTGCAGTGTCGATTATCGGCACTATTTACCAGGTTAAATTTAAAAAGAGAAGGTTTTTATTTCGCAATATTTTTTTTGGGTGGATACTTGGCTTATTCAATTTTGGCAATATTCTGTTTTATTTAAAAGCGCATCGTGCGTTAGAGCACGACCCGTCAACGGTATTTACCGCCATGAACATTGGCGTTATCACTACCGGAACGTTAGTAGGTTTACTTGTTTTTAAAGAAAAACTCGGCATTTTACATAAATTGGGTATCGCACTTGCGGTGGCTGCCATCATCATCATTGGTTATTCTGCTTAATCGTTTATGCTATTCGACGATACTTTCCTTACCGTAAAACAACATGCTGAGGCTACTTGTACCGACAAAGGCAGCAAGTTCATTGCTTTTACATTCCCTATTGCTACCGATGCTGATGTTAAGCCGTTGCTGCTTCAACTTAAAGCTTTGCACCCCAAGGCAAATCACCACTGCTGGGCAATGCGCTTAAGTCCCGACAGGTCTGTTTTTAAGGTTAATGATGATGGTGAACCTTCGGGTACAGCCGGGCGACCCATTCTTAATGTTTTGCTATCTAAAAACATCACCAACACTTTAGTAGTAGTAGTTAGATATTTTGGCGGCAGATTATTGGGTGTGCCAGGCTTAATTAGCGCCTACAAAGCGGCTACAGAAGCAGCAATAACCGCCGCTGGTGTTACCGAACAGGTGATTAATGATATTTATGCCATCGAGTTTGATTATCTGATGATGAATGATGTGATGCGTATCATCAAAGAGGAGGGGTTACATATTTTATCGCAAACAGCAGACAACATTTGCAGCATCACCGTTGAGGTCAGAAAATCGAAGGTGAATAAAACAATAGACCGGCTGAATGGTTTAAATAATATTCACGCTAAATTTCTATATAGTAGTTAATTTTTTTTAGAAATAATTGATTCGATTTACTTGGAAATCAAGTAGCTACTATTTAATTTAGTATATACATTATCTAACCTATTAAACATCATGAACACATTGCCAATTGGGATTTATCTCGAAAACGAGAGAAGATTCGAGTTTGATTTTGTAAAACATTTGCTTAAAATCAAGTTTTTCAAAGAAACTCAACCTGCAGGTACTATTGTGTCGCCTTTCCGCCTCATCAAAAATGAAGATGGTTATTATCTATTAATCCACAATTACGACCGCCTTGGCGAACGTAAAATTATGATTGAATCGATTGACCAAAACGAACTGGTGATCAACCACGACAACACTTCTTACAAGCTACAAAAAGTAGCCTGAAAATCTTTGCCGTAAATGCTTTTAAACAAAAGGGTGATATGAGTTATATTGCCCTTTTTTGGCTTCATCTGGGTCATTATTTGTATTTTGTGCAATATGCAACCTTTTGATATTGACAAAACAGACCTGCAACGCCTTAAAGCCGCCCTTGATGGTGATGAGGCCGGTTTGCAACAGGTTCTGCAGCAATATCATAGCTCCGAAATAGCCATACTTTTTGATAATCTGTCACCTGCGGAGCGGGAACGAATTGTTAATAATCTTTCTGCAGAAACTGCTTCGGACGTAATATCATCAATGGATGAAGAACATCATCCGGCGGAATTACTTGTTAATTTAACACCTGAAAAACGTTCGGAGATTGTTGAAGAACTGGACTATGACGATGCGACCGACCTGATTTCTCAACTGGACGAAAGCGACCAGCAAGAGATATTGGATGATTTGGATCATGAAGACGCGTTGGCCATTCGTAACCTGCTCACCTACGACGAAGATACTGCCGGTGGCTTGATGAACACCGACCTCATTAAGGTAAACACCAGTAGTACAAAAAATGAGGCGCTTGAAGCTATCATCCATCAGTCGGAAGAGATGGAAGAGTTTTACACACTTTACGCTGTAAATGATGCCGAGGAGCTGCAAGGATTGCTTTCTATCAAAGATATTATTAAAGCTAAAAAACAAGTTACGGTAGGGGAGTTGGTTAACAGTGATTTTGTATATGTGAAAGCCGATCTTGACCAAGAAGAAGTAGCT
Source organism: Mucilaginibacter sp. CSA2-8R (assembly GCF_038806765.1). Lineage (NCBI taxonomy): Bacteria > Pseudomonadati > Bacteroidota > Sphingobacteriia > Sphingobacteriales > Sphingobacteriaceae > Mucilaginibacter > Mucilaginibacter sp. CSA2-8R. Next base: position 2,690,131 of record NZ_CP152389.1, read on the forward strand.
AAACTATTTTCTCAATATAACCTAACCAGCATTCCGGTAGTTGACGACCGCATGAAGTTATTGGGCCGGATTACAGTGGATGACATTATTGATGTACTGGAAGAGGAAAACACCGAGGATATCCTGAAAATCTCCGGTGTTTCTGAAGATGAGGAACTGAGCGGTGGCTGGCAGGATGCTATTAAAAGTCGGTTGCCCTGGCTGGTGATTAACTTAGCTACAGCGTTTTTAGCTGCATCAGTTATTCGCAGTTATGAAGACACAGCAAAAAAACTCCCCATCATATCGGCATACATGATTATTATAGCCGGGATGGGCGGTAATGCGGCAACTCAGGCACTGGCAGTAACCGTAAGACGTATATCATTGAGTGATCTGTCAGATAAACAAGCTTACGTAACAGTAGTGAAAGAATTTTTGGTGGGGATGGTTAATGGAGCAGCTACCGGTTTAATTGTATTTGTGGTTGCGTTGTTATACGATTCTAACCCTATGCTGGGTTTAGTAATGTTTTTAGCCATGACCGGCAACCTGATCGTGGCCGGAGTAACGGGTGCCAGTATTCCGTTGTTGCTTAAACGTTTAGGTATCGACCCAGCCGTGGCATCATCTATTATTATTACCACTTTTACAGATTGTGTTGGTTTTTTAATGCCGCTATGGTTGGCAACAAAGCTTTTATTATAAATTTGCCCTCAGTTTAAATGTTCGTCAGATGAATGAAGTAAGACACGACTGGACCAAAGAAGAGATTTCTGAAATATACCATACTCCACTACTGGATTTAATTTATCGCGCAGCTACCGTGCATCGCGAAAATAAGGATTACGCTGAAGTGCAAATCAGTTCGCTGATTTCGGTTAAAACCGGCGGTTGCCCTGAGGATTGTGCCTATTGCCCGCAGGCTGCCCGTTATCAAACCGGTGTTAATGTGCATGCCATATTGCCGAAAGAAGAAGTGGTAATTGCAGCGCAAAAGGCGAAAGCCGGCGGTGCATCGCGTTTATGCATGGGTGCAGCCTGGCGCGAGGTTCGCGATAACCGCGACTTTGATAAAGTAATAGAAATGGTTAAAGCTGTTAATGAGCTCGACATGGAAGTTTGCTGTACTTTAGGTATGCTTACCGAAGCGCAAGCGCAGCGTTTAGCCGATGCTGGTTTGTATGCTTATAACCACAACTTAGATACCTCTGAAGAGGACTATAAACGCATCATCACTACCCGTACTTATGATGACCGTTTAAAAACGCTCGAACACGTTCGTAAAGCTAAAATATCCGTTTGCAGCGGTGGTATTATCGGTTTAGGCGAAACGGTAGAAGACAGAATTTCGATGTTGAAGACCTTATCTAACTTACCTAAACATCCGGAATCCGTTCCGGTAAATGCTTTGGTGCCAGTAGAAGGTACTCCACTGGCCGAACAGCCGCGGGTTTCGGTATGGGATATGGTACGTATGATTGCGACAGCGCGCATCATTATGCCGCGTACGGTAGTGCGTTTGTCGGCAGGCCGTACTGAGATGAGTACTGTTGAACAAGCTTTGTGCTTTATGGCCGGTGCAAGTTCTATTTTTGCCGGCGAAAAACTTTTAACCACACCAAATCCTTCGTTTGACGAAGATATGGCCATGTTTGAACTTTTGGGGCTTACTCCTCGCAAAGCATTTAAAAATGGCCGACCAAACCAGCAAGAGGTAAAAGAAGAGGCAGTACTTTTATAACTACCTATATTAAAATAAACAAAAGGGATTTGCCTTTCGGTAAATCCCTTTTGTTGTTTACAGAAACTGGATTATTATCAAACAGCAATTACTTTGACGTCAATATTTCCTCGTACAGCCTTCGAGTATGGGCAAGCCCGGTGAGCTTTATCGGCCAGGTGCTGCGCATCTTCTAGACTAACATCAGGTATATGTACATGTAGTTCTGCCGAAAGTGCATAAGCATTGTCGTCTTTGTTAAAACTTACATGTACTTCGGCAGTCGCTTCGCTTACATCAACATTATCTTTTTTGGCGACACTGCCTAATGCTCCCAGATAACAAGCGCCATAAGCACCTGCAAATAATTGTTCGGGATTAGTGAACGCACCACCTTCGCCACCCATCTCCGTTGGCTTTTTCAAGTCAACATCCAGCACGCCATCACTCGATTTGATATGACCATCGCGGCCGCCTTTTGCCGTTACCACAGCCGTATATACTTTTTCCATGATTTTTAAATTTAAAGGCTTAACCTTTAAAAGGTGTTTAAAGTTTTAGTGGCATAAATTTTGAAATACTAAAAATATTGGTATTTTTGAATAGATATGAATGAGGAAAGGATAACCGAAAAACTGAATATTTTAGCTGATGCTGCTAAATATGATGTGTCGTGTTCATCGAGCGGCAGTAAGCGAAAAAATGATAATAACGGGTTAGGTAATGCCAGTAACGGTATTTGCCATACCTATACAGAGGACGGACGATGTGTATCCTTACTTAAAATATTGCTAACTAACCATTGCATTTTTGATTGTGCCTATTGTGTTTCGCGCAGTAGTAATGATATTAAACGTGCAGCCTTCACCGTACAGGAAGTGGTTGATCTAACCATCAATTTTTACCGCCGTAATTATATTGAAGGTTTGTTTTTAAGCTCGGGCATTTTTAAAGATGCCGACTTTACCATGGAACGTTTAGTGCGGGTGGCTAAAAAGCTACGTACCGAGCATAAGTTCAACGGTTATATCCACTTAAAATCTATCCCCGGCGCCAGTGATGAGTTAATGCGCGAAGCCGGTTTATATGCCGACCGTTTAAGCATCAACCTGGAAATACCTACCGAAGCTGGTTTAAAACTGCTGGCACCAGAAAAAAACAGGCAGGATATGATTAAACCCATGGGCTTTTTAAATAAAGAAATTATACAGCGTACAGAGGAAAAACAACTATTTAAAAAGGCGCCCATATTTGCCCCAGCTGGCCAAAGCACACAAATGATTATCGGTGCCACCCCAGAAACGGATCATCAGGTTTTATATACCTCTAATTATTTTTATAAAAATTTTAATTTAAAACGCGTTTACTATTCAGGTTATGTGCCCGTAATGAACGATAATCGCTTGCCAGCATTGCATACCAGCGTGCCCATGGTTCGCGAAAACCGCCTCTACCAAGCCGATTGGCTAATGCGCTTTTATGGCTTTAAAGTCAACGAAATTGTAGATCAGCAAAACCCTCATTTAGATCTCGACATTGATCCCAAACTTAGTTGGAGCTTACGCAATTTACAAGTGTTCCCAATTGACATTAACACGGCCGACTTACAGCTTATTTTACGAGTTCCGGGAGTTGGTTTGCAATCTGCCCAAAAAATTGTAAGTGCCCGCAAATTTGGTAAGCTTAATTGGGAACATCTTAAAAAAATCGGTGTGGCTTTAAACCGCGCTAAATACTTTATTACTTGTAGCAGCGTAAAATTTGAACGACGCGATTTAACCGGTAGCGCCATCAAGCAATATATTTTAGCTCAATCAAAAAGTAAGTATTTAAAAAATTCGGTAACTCAACTTAATTTATTTTAGCCATGACAACTCTAATTTACGACGGAAGTTTTGAGGGATTGTTAACTGCTGTATTTGAGATTTACGAACACCGCTTGCAGCATATCAAAATTGAAAAAGGGGAGTGGCTGGCTACTGCACTTTTTGAGGACGTGATTAAAGTACATACTGATGAAAGACGGGCAGGACGTGTTTTGCAGGGTTTACAAAAGCGCCTGTCTGCCGGAGCGTTGCAAAGGCTATATGCTGTTCACATGGCTGGTATGGACGGCGAGGATATTAACATTGTGGGTTACATCCGTTACGTCATAGATTCGGTGCAAAACGTAGAAGAAGACTACGGCAACCGATACGTGCTTCGAGTGGCCGAGATGGTACGCATGATTAGGCGCGAAAAGCACCGCATGGAGGCTTTTATACGTTTTCAGAAACTACAAGACGAAACTTTTTATTCGGCTATTGAGCCTGATTTCAACATACTACCTCTATTAGGCAAACATTTCAAAAATCGCTACACGGATCAAAAGTGGATTATTTACGATATGCGACGCAATTATGGCTTGTTTTATAATTTGCATGCCGTTGAATTTATTGCACTCGACTTTTCGACTACGCGGCCCGATAATGTGATATCAACTTATACCGAAGACGAAGGTTTATATCAAAACCTTTGGAAAAATTATTTTAACAGCGTAAATATCCCTGCCCGAAAGAATACTAAGCTGCACATGAGGCATATTCCAAAACGATATTGGCGATTTCTAACTGAAAAAATTTAGTATAATAAATTTTATTTACTTGACAATCAATGTTTTAATTATAAAAGTAAAAAATGTTTCATTTTTTACTTGACACGTATGGTGTAGGCTGCTATCTTAGTATTATTAAGAACGACGTACATTGACAGCCTTGAGTAACGGAAAATGAATCGGGCGAATCTTCGGAAGAGCTAAAGATCATGGGAAGTCTCTAATGCCATTCAGAAAGCAGATGCAAATGCGAAAGTTTTTGTAGCTAATGGATGAGGTTAAAAAGGGTATTACTAAAAAACAGTTTACACCGTACTTTACGGAGAACAGTGAAAATTAAACAGTAATGACCATTGCAAGGGTGATAATTAAACCAACGCGAGTTGTGTGTAGTTATACTAAAAAAGCGGGTCGGTTAATGACATCAATCGTACTTAATGCTTTTAAAGTCGGCTATGGCTGGAGTTAAAAGTTAAGAAAACGGAAGTAGAAGCGTAAATGTGGACACTTCCGTTTTTGTTTTTTAAAGCTATTCGTAGTATTTCTGCCGGTTTAATTTCCCCCGAAGTTTAAAATCTTTAATTTTACTTCTGCATGGGCAAAGAGGTAAAAAGTAAGTCAGCAACAGTTCAACAAAAAATATTTGTATTAGATACATCCGTAATCTTGTATGATCATAATGCTTTCGAAAATTTTCAGGAGCATGATGTTACCATACCAATACAAGTACTCGAAGAGCTTGATAACATGAAAACCGGTAACGATACGCGCAACTTTGAGGCACGCGGATTTATCAGGCTTATGGACAATTACTCTCAAAACCATGTTTTAACGGAGTGGCTGCCGCTTAAACGAAAAAATATCGGGCGTTTTAAGGTCATTGTAGATAAACGGCTACCGGATAGCGATGCCGAAACTATTTTTGGTAACGACAAAATAGACCACCGTATACTCAACGCCGCCCTGGCTCTTCAGCAAGATAACCCGGAAAAGAAAGTTGTTTTGGTTTCGAAGGATATTTGCCTGCGTTTAAAAGCCAAGGCGCTTAATCTCCACGCCGAGGATTATGAAACCGGTAAAGTAAAAAACCTGGAGGAGTTGTATACAGGCTTTGGCGATGTAGCTAAAGTAACCGAAAAATTATTAAATCAGCTTAATAAGCAAGTGCTGCCTATTGAGGAATTTAAAATACCGCCGCCTACAGGTAATTTATTTATTAAATTACATAGTAAAAATGGCGTGGTACCTGCATTCTACAACCTGCAAACGACACAAGTTGAAAAGATAGCTGAGCAAACGGCATTTAATATTTATCCTAAAAGTATAGAGCAAACTTTTGCTTTGCATGCCTTGCTTAACCCGGCTGTTAAATTAATTACTATACAGGGCAATGCCGGTACCGGCAAAACGCTGTTGGCTTTAGCCAGCGCTTTAGAGCAGCGAAAAAACTACAGGCAAATATTTGTTACCCGGCCTACCATCCCTTTAGGTAATAAAGATATCGGCTTTTTGCCGGGTGATGCCAAATCAAAAATAGACCCTTATATGTCGCCTATATGGGATAACCTGAAATTTTTGAAAGACCAGTTTGCGGGCGACGAAAAAATGCAGCATAAAATTGACGAACTGCTGGCTACCGATAAAATATCGATTACACCACTGGCCTTTATACGCGGCCGTACACTAAGTAAAATATTCTTTATTGTTGATGAAGCGCAAAACCTCACACCACACGAGGTAAAGACGATCATATCAAGAGCTGGAGAACACAGCAAGGTAATTTTTGCTGGCGATATTTACCAGATAGATACCCCTTACCTGGATGCCGAAAGTAACGGCTTGTCGTACCTGATTGACAAAGCACGGCACCATCCGCTTTATGCTCATATCACCTTACAAAAAGGGGAGCGCAGTGAACTGGCCAACCTGGCTAACGAGTTATTATAAAAACCGGTCAACCAGTTTAGCAATGTCCATAGTTATTTTATGGATAAAGCCCAACTGTTCGTTCAGCAACCTTTGGTCAGCCGTTAGCTCCGTGCTGGCTGCGCCTTCCATAACTGGTTTGTCGGGCGTAAGTTCAGGCGGTGTTCCGCCAAGCTTTCGGGCAGCATCATTTAGTGCGTTGATACTCCTGCGCACCAACTTTAAGTTTTCATGGCGGGAACGATGCATATCTTTCCCTGATACGCTCGAGGCCAGCGTGGCAGTGTAAGACGATAAAATATGATTAAGTACCACAAAGCGGTGTACCTCTTTACTGCGGTGCTGCTTGTTTTTTGGTTCAGAAGCCATGCGCTCGAACATGGCCGATAAGTTGGCCGATTTGATATAAACTTCTTTCCTGGCCAGTTTATATTCGGTTACATCAACTGTAATGCCGCTAATATTATCTGCAATTTTTATTAAGTAACCCGCATTAGCTTCTAAAACCTCATATAAGCTTTGTTTAAGCTGTTCAGACTCCCAGGAAGGGAATATTAAGTAGTTGGCGCTAAACGCTATTATAGAGCCTATAAACGTATCTATAATACGCTCTTCGGCAATACCTACATGACCAACACCCAAAAACTTGAACATGATTATCACATAGGGCGTCATCAGTATAATAGCTACGATGTAATTGGTGCGGATAAAGCTGTAAGCACCAACCATAAAAACAGCCAGAATTATAAACTGAACGGTGTTGTTGTGTACAAACGTGAGCACGGCTATACCAATAATACCGCCGACAATAGTACCTACCAAACGCTGCACATTACGCTGTTTAGACAAGCTGAATGCCGGTTTTAAAATTACAATGATGGTTAGGATTACCCAGTAGCTATGTGATCCAAAAGCCACGTTCCGCCCGGTTATATGGCTAACTATGTGCAGTAGGCCTAAGCTTTTGGTAATTATAAAACCAAACAGACAAACTAATGCTACACGCAGTGCAAATCTAAACGTTGAAGATTTAAACGTTAGATTGTCTAACAAAACCCGGGGTGAATAATCCTGCCTTGCAACAAATCGATCATAAACCACTTGGTGTGGATTTTTAATTAACCGCTGATTTTTAGCTGAGCGCAGCTTATGGTATCTGTAAATGTTGCCTATCTTTTGGTTAAGGTCGCGTAAGTTAATAAGCACTTTTTTAAGTACCATATTGCTTCCGGTTTGCTCAGATGTACCCACGGCATCTATCTTTGCCTTAAGTTCTTCCAGGTCTTTTTCAAAATTAGCAGTGGAATGATAGGAGGTATTGGATAGCACTGCGTAGCCTATGCTGTCCAGTTCGTCGCCCATGCGGTGCAGTAAACGGCCAACATCTTCGAGTACGCCGGTTTTATCAAATTGCTCGCGCATGTGATTATAATCATAATGCGTAGCCATAATCTGCTCAAACAGATCCACCAGATCAATAAACGTAAGCACCAGCATCCGGCTATAATTAGTTGACTCGCGCACCACCACACGGCTTTTAAAAAGCATTTCGCGCAAAGCGTCCTGATGTTGGCTTACCAAAACTTGCTTTGATACCAGCTTGCGGTAGTTTTCTTCAATATCAGTTTGAGGTAGGTAAAAGTCTGCTTTAATACGCAAAAAGTCGACGATATCGTTTATGTTTTCGCCCAGGGCCTGTTGCGCCGCACGAAAAGGGCGAATGCCGAAGAACAGCATACTCATCAGCATGTACCAAACACCTCCGCTCAGCATAATCATACTGTTTTGTATAACCTCTGTTTGTGGAACGGGCTTGTCCATCGTAAATATAAGCGCCAGTAGTCCGGCCGAGCCGATGGAGCCAGCGCGGTTACCGTATACTACTAAAATCGAAAATAAAAACGCCAAAAAAGTAACTTCGGCGCCCAATGCCCAAAGGTTATATCTGGCAAAGCCGGTAACTATAGCCACTAATAGCATTACTGCGTTACCAATAAGCATAGCATTGCGCTTGTGCAATGGCGGACCAGGATTATCAATCGTTGTCATGCAGGCCGCACCTAAAGATAAAGTGAGGCCGGTTTGAAACATATTCAACTGCGCAAAAATGAGTGCAGGCGCTAATAAACCAGCGCTAATGCGCAACCCATCAGAAAAATACTGGCTAAAGAAGAAACTTTTTATTTCGCGGGTTTGGTCAGACATTAATTCGCAGCAACTATTAAGGCAAATATATAAACCTACTTTAAAGTAGTTAAAGGTTATGCAATAACTATAAATTGCAATGTAAGTTTGATAATTAAAAGTAATGCGGTAATTTATGCCCGTTTAATAAACAATGCTCTGCTCTAATTGCTCATAAACTATGTCTGCAACTTCAACCACCACACAGCGCGAAACTGTGTTTAGTCAGGAAGTGATTACCCGCTTCGAGCTGTACAACAGCCTTTTCTTAACACTGCCATTCTACCAGGTAAAAGATACCGGTATTTTGCTACCCTTTTTCAGTTCGCATTGCGAAAAGGGTGTTGCGCAGCTTAAATCGCCGGTAGAAATTATCGAGTCGTTTTTTGCCGAAAGAGTGCCCGGCGTTGATGAACACGAGCAGATTAATCGCTTGTTCCGCTTTATACAATATATCGAAAGGCAAGTCGTGTTGTTTGATGCTATCGAAGACTCATCATTCAGTAAATTATTTCGTCCGGATGATAGCGGCTCTTTGCAGGGGCTTTTACAACAGGCCGCCAGCAGTGATGAATCTTTCGAGAAGATTGCAGAAAAGCTTAAAAATTTTTCACTTCGTTTAGTATTAACTGCTCATCCAACGCAGTTTTACCCAAGTTCGGTGTTAGGAATTATGACCGATTTAATTGATGCGTTAAAAACCAACGACATCAATACAGTTAACGTTTTACTGCAGCAGTTAGGCAAAACTCCGTTTTTCAACAAAACGTCGCCTACACCGGTCGATGAAGCTATCAACCTGATCTGGTTTTTAGAAAATGTGTTTTACTACGCCCTGGCCAACATTCAAACCCGCTTAAACCACGAATTTGGTATTGATACACTAACACACCCTATTTTCGAGCTCGGCTTTTGGCCAGGCGGCGACCGCGATGGCAACCCTAACGTTAAAACAGAATCTACTAAAACAGTTGCTGCTACACTTAGGCAAATTATATTCAGGTGCTATTATCGTGATTACCGCCTCTTGAAACGCCGTGTTACTTTTAGAGGGGTTGAAGAGCCCATGAATAAGTTAGGGCAACTTTTTTATAACAATGCTTTTAACCCTCAACCTAATACAGGGAATTTACAAGGCGAAATGCTGCGCTTATTGGGAGACATTACGGCAACCTTGGAGAAAGATCATGATGGCATATTTACCGACTTGGTAGAAGACCTAACTCTAAAAGTAAACCTTTACGGATGTTATTTTGCATCGCTAGATATCAGGCAGGATAGCCGTGTATTGCGGTCGGTTTTTTTACATGGTTTACAACAACCCGAGTTAAACAACGGTTTACCCGGAGAAGGCTACGACCAATTAAGTGAGGACGAAAAACTAAAACTGATTAGTTTTAACGAAGTAGATTACCCTTGTGAAGATAACTCAGCTAGCGGCAACGGCGACCCTATGATCTTGGATACGCTTTGTACCATCAGGCTGATGAAAACTATCCAAGAGCATAACGGCGAAAAAGCATGTCACCGTTTCATTATTAGCAATTGTCAGCAAGCATCAGATATTCTTCAACTGATGAATTTGTTCTTGTGGTGTGGTTGGAATAAAGATTCGCTAACTATTGATTTTATGCCTCTTTTTGAGACAGTTAACGATTTAAAGCATGCCGCCGGAGTAATGGAAAAACTCTATACTCATCCGTTTTATAAAGAGCACCTGGCTAAACGGGGTAACAAACAAATGATTATGCTTGGCTTTTCGGATAGTACTAAAGATGGAGGCTACCTAATGGCCAACTGGTCTATCTACCAGGCTAAGGTTGAATTAACGGCAATCACCAATAAGTACGACATTGAATTGGCATTTTTTGATGGGAGAGGAGGTCCACCGGCAAGGGGTGGAGGTAAAACTCATCGTTTTTACGCCGCGATGGGTAAAGAGATTGCCAACAACCATATACAACTAACTATTCAGGGGCAAACGGTTAGTTCGCAATACGGATCCATTGAAACTGCCAAATACAATATTGAGCAATTGGTAAACGCCGGTATTGCCTCAGCGCTACATCCAAATCATCGGGATCTGCTCGACGAAAACCACAAAGGCCTAATTTCGAATATGGCTGATGAAAGTTTTGATAAATTTATGGCTTTGCGTAAGCATCCTTTATTTACTGAGTATTTGGAAAATATGAGCCCGTTGAAGCTGTTGTCAAACATCAACATTAGCAGCAGGCCAACCAAACGTAACGCAGGCGCACCGTTAAAACTAGAAGACTTGCGTGCCATTAGCTTTGTAACATCCTGGAGCCAGTTAAAACAAAATGTTCCTGGTTTTTACGGCGTGGGCTCAGCTTTGCAAAAAGCAAAAAACTCGGGTCAGTGGCAAGAAGTTGTAGACTTATATAAGTCATCAGGCTTTTTTAAAACCATGATTGATAATTGCATGATGTCGATGTCAAAATCAGACTTCCGTATCACCGCGCATTTAGAGCATGATGAACATTACAGTGCTTTTTGGCTAATGCTTAAAAACGAATACGATTTAACTAAAAGTTTGTTACTGCAACTAACCGGCAACGAAGAATTGATGCAGGAATATCCGGTTGAAAAGCGATCTATAGGGATGCGAGAGCGTATTGTATTGCCGCTGGTAGTGATACAGCATTATGCGTTGCAAAAGCTTAAAACGGCCGAAACTGATGAATTAAAAGCAGCCTATAGCAAGTTGGTTATTCGTACGGTTTATGGTATTGTTAATGCCGGCCGTAATCTGGCTTAGTGCCAGGGTATTTATTGATTAAAGCGCCTAAATAAAGAACAAGGTTGAAACCAGTTTTATAGTTTGTTGTTAAACTTATAAATCTGCAAACCTACATCTGTTTTAGACATGAAAAAACTACTTTATTTAGGCGCCATTACCTTATCTTTAATTTCGGCAACGGCTTGTAACGACAATCGGAAAGCTAAAAACTATAATGAGAAAACGCTTGTAGATGATATGGCTTTGTCGTTCATCAAAAAAGCCAACGAAGCTGGGCTGGCTGAAATTAAGGCAGCTACCTTAGCTAAAAGTAAGTCACAGAACCCTAAAGTTGTGGGTTTTGCCAACATGATGATTACAGATCATACTGCCGCCGGCAAAGAATTACAGCAGATAGCAGATAAAAAATACGTAGCTCACGAAGACGATGTAATTAGTCAGGACCATCAAATGATGATTGATAGCTTAAGTAAACTGAACGGCCCACAGTTTGACAAAGCCTATATGACGATGATGGTTACTGATCATGCTAAAGTAGTTGCATTATTTAGCGATATGACCCGCAATACCAGCAAAACAATTAACAACTATGTGGCTAAATATCTGCCTAAATTACAAGAGCATTTAAACTCGGCCAAGTCAATAAACGCCTCGTTATAATTAAACAGATTTTAATTATAACATCTTTGAAAACGAGTTAATTGGTAAGCCCATTAACTCGTTTTTTATATGACTACATCAGAGAATGGTATAAGCCATTAAATAAACAACGGCAATCTCTCTCGTCTTTCGGGCTGCAATTTAACTGGATGTGCTCAGGGCATGAATCCAGCTCAAAGACATAAAACTTTATCCCCGGGGTTTGAATATTGATGACCGGTTTCGAAAAGGTTTAAAGTAATAGGAAGCCGATAATCCAAAAAAGGTATTAGAAAAAGCTGTCGTGCGTCCGCTGTAATAAAACTGCCCAAAGTTGACATTGAGATGCAGGCGTTCCGTAGCGCTATATTCAATTCCAGAGGTAAGCTCAGTTAAAAAATTATTTTGTGCAGCAAATACATAACCGACACCGACAGTGATGGTGTTAGTGAAACGCCCTTGCTGAAAAACATTTAAATTTGGTCTGATCTCCAGGTAAATAGACGTATCACGACCATGTGCAGGCTCAAGAGTTGTTTTGCCAATATCTATCCCTAAGCTAAAAACGTCCCATTGTTTACCAGCTTCGAGGGACAGGTTTGATTTACCGGCCAAAGTGCCGGCTGTATTAGTTAAGCTGTAATATAGTTGTAGGTAAGTTTGCGGTTGTACTTTAACGCTATCTTTTTTGCTGTCGCCCTTTTGTGCATGAGCAACAACTGATGTGATTAAAAGGCAACAACTGGTAATACTCAACTTAAGTAAATATCGAAACATGCACAATTATAGTGCTTTAGAGATTAATACCGCGCTTGTATGCTTAAAAACATCGCATTAAATCAAACCGCTAAAATCATTTTTAGACAGATAAGTTTTGAAGCTGACGAAATATTAAAACTTTATCTTGTGATCATGAACATTGTACGCGTTAACCAACCCTGATAATACCGATAAACAATATTCTTATAATTAACATTATGTTAAGTAATATACTTAAAAGTAAAGCGGCTCACCTATTAATGAGCCGCTTGGTTATTATTGAAGTGTATCCATCTTCTTTTTGATCTCTGCAGTTTTAACAGTATCTTTTTTAATAATGTAATAGTTACGCAAGTTACCCAAAGCACTTGCAGATTTTGGATCAAGTTCTACGGCTTTGTCTAAGTAAGGTTTTGCTTTGTCAGCAGCGGCATTTACTTTAGCCATTAAAGCTTTAAACTCTGCTTGCTTACTCATTGGTAACTTGTTAGCGGTGTTATAGTCATCAACTGCCGAAGTCATTAAGGTGTAACCCATATTAAGGTTGGCATCAAAATAATTCGGATCGATTTCGACAGCTTTACCATAAGCAGCAGTAGCTTTTGCAGTGGCTTCGTCTCTTGCCTTCAAAGCAGCAGTTTTGGTGGCAGCATCTTTAGCGGCTTTCGCAGCTTTATCTTTAGCATCAGCAATTTTACCGTACGCTACACCCGAGTAAAAATATAATGTTTTATTTTTAGGGTCATTAGCAATGGCAGCCTCAATTTTGTCTACAAATTCTGCTTGTTTACCTTGCTGTAAAGCAATTTCCACTTCGCGGCCGCGTAGAGTGGCATTGTTTGGAAACTTGCCAACTCCTTCAGATACAACGTTTAAAGCACCGGTGGTATCCTTGCTCATCAAATATAAGTTTGACAAGTCAGCATAGATATCTGCACGACGGCTATAGTTGGTTGTCACGAGCTTCTTATAATTGTTGATGGCCACCGGAATATTTTTGGCGTTTACAGCCGCTAAACCTGTGTAATAGATCGCAGTAGTATCTTCAGGGTAAGCGCTTCTGTAAAAATCGAAAGCTTTGTAAGCTTGCTCATAATTTTTACCCTGAAACTCTTTCACGCCCCTATTTAATTGATGATAAGCCAAATACTGGTTGGCTGCGTCAGTCAACTTTTTGTATTCGCCTTTCGTGTCAAGCTCTTTCGCTTTTTTCATAGCCTCCAACGATGTGTTATAAAGCGGTGTCGAGGTAGTGGCCACGGTGTCGTTGTAAGCTAAAGCCCCGTAAATAGCGCTTTTTAAAGCAAAAGTTTGAGCCATGGCACCGGTTTTAGAATCGGCAGAGGCTTTGTCAATCGATGTTTTTGCAGTGTTAATGCTGGTACCAGCCATGCTTGCCATAGCTTTGTTTTGGCGAAATGTTTCATACTTGTCGTACTCTGTTTGCGCCGTGTTAAGCTCAGATTTTTGTGCAAAAACCGTAGCCGAAAACAGGCTTAAGGTACCTGCTATCAAAAATTTAATTTTCATAGATTTATCTAATTAGTGAACTGTTGCAAATTATAATTTATCTTGTTTAGTTGGTCGTCGTTTCCGTTTTTAGTATAAACCAATTGCAAAAGCTTTAAAAGCCTAACGTTTTTTGGAGACATTTCATATGCCTTTTGTAGCCATAAGCCAGCTCGCGATAAATTTTTATCTGCCTCTGCTTTATTTTTATTATTGGCGCTTTGCTTCATGTAAAGCAGTCCCAAGTTAAACACAGGCTCGTAAGCGGTGCTGTTTAATTCATTGGCGCGCAGGTATAAAGACTCTGCCCTATCGTATTTTTCCAAATGATCATAGCAGTTAGCCGCTATGTAAAACACGTTGGCGTCCGTGTTATAAGCATCTATCAAATCCTTTAATAACGGCTCTAATTCTTTATAATTGTTTTGATTATTATAAATGTTAGCCTCTTCGAGCAGCAAACCTTTGTCCGCCGGTAATAAGCGTCTTCCCTTTTTGAGCACGTCTAACGCTTCGGAGGTATCCCCCATCGTCTTATAGATGTTGGTAGCAGCCAGCACATATTCTGCCTTAACGCTATCTGCGGTTAACAATGTATTGTAATACTTTACAGCTTCCTGCAAACGTCCGGCACGGGCATTAGCATAAGCAATGTAAGTGTTAATTTGGCCAAATTTGGGTGCATACCGCTGGGCCTTTTCAAAATTGACAACAGCGTTGTTAAAATTAAGGTGACGCAGATCATCAAACCCATTCCGGATGAAAACGTTGGCCAGGCAACGTTTAGAGAAATTGAGTTCGGTTTGATAACGGTAGATTTTTTTGTTCTTAGACATGCGGTCTATCAAATCCACCGTCTTCGAAAAAAAGTCGGGCGGGTTGCCTAACTTGTTGGTAGAATCAATGTAGGCTATGCTTGAGTAAACGATGGATTTGTAAATATTTTTATCCAGATTGGATGAGTCTTTACGCGTTTTAATCAGGCTGTCTACCGATTTTTTGGCATTGCTTAAGTACTTGAGTTCGCCTTTTTGGCGATAGTAAGCTAGATTGTTTACCACAACCTTAAGGGCTTCGGTTTGCCCGAACGCCAAAGGAGCGGTAAACAATCCTAATAAAACCAGAATGATGATTTTACGGCTTAATAGCTTCATTTTTATTCATTTTCGGCATCGTCCGGTGCATTGTTGGCCGGGCTGTCTGTGTCTTCTTCGCCTACGTCACTTCCGTTGGTTTCCAAACTGCTTTCAATTGCTTGTTCCAGTTCTTCCTCCTCGCTATGCTCAATCTTGGCTACTGAAGCAATTTCATCATTCCCTTTAAATGATATCAGCCTCACTCCTTGCGTTGCACGTCCCATCACACGTAATTGGTTCATCGCAATACGAATGATGATACCCGAACGGTTGATAATCATTAAATCGTCCGTATCAGTAACGTCTTTTATCGCAACAAGTTTGCCGGTTTTTTCAGTTACGCTAATGGTTTTTACACCTTTACCGCCACGGTTAGTTACCCGGTAGTCTTCAATGTCCGTACGTTTTCCGTATCCTTTTTCAGATACCACCAAAACGGTAGTTTCTGCATCGTTAATT
This sequence comes from Mucilaginibacter sp. CSA2-8R, assembly GCF_038806765.1. Lineage (NCBI taxonomy): Bacteria > Pseudomonadati > Bacteroidota > Sphingobacteriia > Sphingobacteriales > Sphingobacteriaceae > Mucilaginibacter > Mucilaginibacter sp. CSA2-8R. The sequence continues at coordinate 2,705,802 of NZ_CP152389.1, forward strand.
GCAATCATGCCCACTACGGCATCATTATCGTCTTCGAGTGTAATACCGCGAACACCAGTTGCGGTACGGCCCATCGGTCTAACTGTAGCTTCGTTAAAACGAATAGCCCGGCCAGATTTTAATGCCATTACAATCTCGCTGGTACCTGTGGTTAATGTAGCCTCTAACAAAGTATCACCGTCATTAATATTTATGGCGTTGATACCATTAGCGCGCGGACGAGAATAAGCCTCAAGCGAGGTTTTCTTGATCGTACCTTTACTGGTACACATGATGATGAAGTTATTTTCCAGATACTCCTGATCTTTCAGATTCTTCACCTTAATGTACGCCCTGATCTTTTCTTCTTTCGGAATATTAATGATGTTTTGTATCGCACGACCTTTCGATGTACGGGTACCCTCGGGTATTTCAAACACCCGAAGCCAAAAACAACGACCGGCCTCGGTAAAGAACAGCATATAATTGTGGTTAGAAGCCACCAACAAGTGTTCAATAAAGTCTTCGTCGCGGCTGTTACTTCCCAACGCACCTTTACCACCTCTGCCCTGTCTACGATATTCAGTCAAAGGTGTACGTTTGATGTAACCCTCGTGCGAGATAGTAATGACCACTTCTTCATCCTCGATAAAGTCCTCTGTCATCATTTCGGCACTCGAGTGAACCATTTCAGTTTTACGCTCGTCGCCGTATTTTTCTTTAATCTCGAGTAGCTCTTCTTTGATGATCTGCATCTGCAATGCCGGATCGGCCAATATCGATTTTAAATAATCGATAGTTTTCATCAACTCGGCGTATTCATCTTTAATTTTATCGCGCTCCAGTCCGGTTAAACGGCGCAATGTCATGTCTAAAATGGCACGTGCCTGTATTTCGCTCAAGCCAAACTGTGTCATTAAGCCATCACGTGCATCTTCAGGCGTACTCGATGCACGAATCAAACGAATCACTTCATCCAGGTGATCTAAAGCAATCAGCAAGCCTTCGAGGATGTGCGCACGCTTTTCGGCCTCGGCCAAATCATAACGGGTACGTCTCACAACCACCTCCTGCCTGTGCTCCACAAAATGGTGAATGAGGTCTTTTAGGTTAAGCAGCATCGGGCGGCCTTTTACCAGCGCAATGTTGTTTACACTAAAAGAAGTTTGCAGGGAGGTGTATTTGTATAAGTTATTAAGAACGATAGCTGCATTGGCATCGCGTTTAACCTCATACACTACGCGGATACCCTCGCGGTTAGATTCATCGCGAATAGTAGATATACCTTCGATTTTCTTTTCGTTCACCAATTCGGCGGTGCGCTCAATCATGTGCGCCTTGTTTACCTGGTAAGGTATTTCGGTAACTATGATGCGCTCGCGGTCGTGGTTAAACGTTTCTATTTCGGCACGGGCACGCAACACGATACGGCCACGGCCGGTTTCAAAAGCATCTTTGGCACCTTCGTAACCATAAATGATACCACCGGTCGGAAAATCAGGACCTTTAATGAAGTTCATTAATTCCGGTACCTCAATATCGCGGTTATCAATCAATGCCGTGGTGGCATCAATTACCTCGGTTAAATTGTGTGGCGCCATATTGGTGGCCATACCTACAGCAATACCCGAAGCACCGTTAACTAACAAGTTTGGTATTTTGGCCGGCATTACGCTCGGCTCTTCCAGCGAATCGTCAAAGTTAAGCTGATAATCAATAGTGTCTTTATTGATATCAGCCATCATTTCTTCGGCTATTTTTTGCAGACGGGCCTCGGTATAACGCATAGCCGCAGGGCTGTCGCCATCAATAGAACCATAGTTACCCTGACCATCTACCAGCGGATAGCGCAGGCTCCAATCCTGGGCCATACGTACCATGGTGTCGTAAACAGATGAGTCGCCGTGCGGGTGATATTTACCCAACACCTCTCCCACAATACGGGCTGACTTTTTAAACGGCTTGCCGCTGGCTAAACCCAAATCGAGCATACCAAAAAGCACGCGTCTGTGTACCGGTTTTAAACCGTCACGTACATCGGGTAAGGCCCGGCCAACAATAACCGACATTGAATAATCAATGTAGGCTGACCGCATTTCTTCATCAATGTTTATAGGAATGATTCTGTCTTCGTTCTGTGAATTATCTTCAGCCATTTGAAATTTTATGTAAGAAAAATTTGCTCAATGTTTTTAGGTTGATGTGCAAAAACTGACCTGCGAAGATACAAAATTTACCTTAAAATGTCAGACTATTTACCAACATTAAGGGTATAGTACATGTTATGTGACGCTTCGCCAACACAAAATAATTCAAAATTTTAAGTTATTTTACACGTACCCAGTACTCTTCTACCTGCATGCCGGTGGGTAGTTTGCCTTTTAAAATTAGGGTGTCTTTACGCCTGCTTAACTGGTATAGTACAGGCTTGTTAGTGAGTTTAGACGGTTGCATACTGTAGGTTTCAGTTTCGGTATACTTACTGCCCGAAAGTACATATTTTCCCGACTGATATTTTTCGGGCTTGCTTCCGGACGCCAGTAAGTATGCGTTAAAACCCTGGTCGGTATAAACCCGTTGTAGCAGGTAACCCTCAGTGCTTCCTTCGGGCTTGCCATTATATATACCGCCGGCAAACCGCCATTTACCTTTTAATTGCGGCGACGGATTAATGAAGGCCAACATCGCAAGCAAGCTGCATAAGGCAGGTACAATTATTTTTTTCATGAAGTAATTTATTGGATTGGTAATGAACGATATACTAAGCCCAGCTGATTCCTTTTTTCAGTAAATCTAATGTTTTTTGTTCGTCGCTGCCTGGCTCTGGCTGGTAGTTGTAAAGCCATTGGGCTGTAGGCGGCAAACTCATTAAGATAGACTCAATACGGCCATTGGTTTCCAGCCCAAATTTAGTGCCGGCATCGTAAACTAAATTAAACTCGGCATAACGGCTACGGCGCTGATATTGCCATTGTTGTTGCTGTTCGTTATACGGTTTGTGCCGGCTGCGGTTAACCAGTTCGGTGTAAACGGGTGCAAAAGTACGGCCAACAGATTTAGAAAACTCAAAAATATCCTCCCAACTGATGTCATCGCTGGCTGTTAAGCGATCATAAAAAATACCGCCTATGCCGCGTGTCTCGTTGCGATGCTTGATAAAAAAGTAATCATCAGCCCATGTTTTAAAACGATGATGAAAGTCGGGGTGATATTGATCACAAACAGATTTTAAACTGCCGTGAAAAAAGCGGGCATCATCTTCAAACACATAATGAGGTGTTAAATCAATCCCGCCGCCAAACCAACGCAGAGGCTTACCATCCTTGATAGCCGAAGGCATCTCGAAATAACGTATATTCATGTGGATGATGGGCACCATGGGATGGTTTGGGTGCATTACGATAGATACGCCTGCGGCAAAAAAGTCATCTTGCTCAACCTTAAGTCCGCGTTTAACAGAGTCGGGTAATTTACCATGCACAGCCGAAAAGTTTACACCGCCCTTTTCTAAAATATTGCCGTTTTGGATTACGCGCGTACGACCGCCACCACCTCCTTCGCGGTTCCAGATTTCTTCCACAAACGATGATTGCCCGTCCAGTTGCTCAAGCGCCGAGCAAATCTCGTCTTGTATTTGTTTATACTCTTCCGCTATTTGTTCTTTACTGATCATGGCGCAAAAATGCAAAAAATGAATTTTAACGGGACCTATTCATTTCAGATGTTATACCTGCAGGTGTAACATCTCTGTCATCTTCCATATAGTTTAAGTCTTTGCCAAAAGTTTCTTTCAATTGGCTAAGTGCGAACAACCCGATAAAGGTCACAATAGCCATCATTACGTAGGCACTGGTGATAATGCTATGCTGATCTCCGCGAGAATTAAAGAATTTGATAAAAAATTCGAAACTTAGGTGAATAGGAATAAGTGAGCCACGCACAAAGTTAGGGACCGTGGTAGTAACCGTAGCCCTAATATTGGTGCCAAACTGCTCAGATGCTATAGTTACAAATGTAGCCCAATAGCCTATGCAGAAACCAATAAACAAGGTAATAATTACAAAACGGCCACGCGTTATGCCGTAAGAGTTAAGGTAAACAACTACACTTACTACAGAAAGCAACTGAAAAATCAGCATAGTCAATCGTCTGGACTTAGTTACTTGTGCAAGCAAACCGGCAAACATATCGCCAACCGAAAGACCAATGTAAGTGTACATTACCCCGGTGCCGGCACTTAACACTTCGGGAGCACCTAACTGCTTACCGATCTCGGGTGCCTGGGTAATTAAGATACCAACTACAAACCATAGCGGGGTACCAATTAATATACAATATAGGTATTTAAGAAAACGCTGTTTATTGGTAAACAACATTAAAAAATTCCCTTTAGAAACTGAGCTTTCTTCGGCCTGTTTAAACATTCCCGATTCAAATGTACCAACGCGCAGTAACAGTAGCAGCAAGCCCAATCCGCCACCAATGAAGTAAGCACGCTGCCAGCCGTACTGTGCTACAGTGGCTGCTGCTGCCGCACCGAGCAAGCCTACAACTGCCACCAGCATAGTACCATAACCCCGGTTTTCTTTGCTCATGGTTTCGCTTACCAGGGTTATACCAGCGCCAAGTTCGCCGGCAAGACCAATGCCGGCAATTAAACGTACAATGGCGTAGGTGTTGTAATCTGTAGCAAAGCCGTTGGCAAAGTTGGCCAGAGAATATAATAATATGGAACCGAACAAAACCTTAATACGACCAAATTTATCACCAATTACGCCCCATATAATACCACCAACCAGTAAGCCAAACATCTGCATATTCAGGATGAATTCTCCTTTTGTACGCATATCGGCATCGCTTACACCAACATCATGAAGACTTTTAATTCTTACGATTGAAAAAATAAGGAGATCATAGATATCAACGAAGTAGCCCAGGGATGCTACCAAAACCAGAAATATGATGCTTTTGTTGTTTTTGACTACAGCGGTATCAGTCATGATGCAGAATCGGTAATTATATTAATTAGCCTGCAATATAAAATTTTGGGCATAAAAAAACCCCTGCAAGGCAGAGGTTTTAATTATTGATTTATAACGGTCATACTTTTTTTACTTTAACAGCTTGTAAGCCTTTACGACCCTCTTCTACATCATATTGTACAGTGTCGTTATCTTTAATGGCATTTACGCCGCCTTCAACATCTTTAAAGTGTACAAAAAGGTCTTTACCATCTTCGGTAATAATAAAACCAAATCCTTTTTGAGTGTTAAACCATTTTACTTTCCCGGTTTTCATAATTTTAATAATATAGTTTATAAGCGATTGATAATCTTGGCCAAATTGAGGAGGTTAGACATCAATTTGGAAAGTTAATACCAAATTAAATAATTTATTTTAATAACAAAACTATTGTGTATCACTATATTATTTCAAGAAATGCCATCAATGCCGATTTAATGCTACACCTCGTTTGCGGATTTATGAAAAACCATTCGTTTAATCACGCAATCGGATCAGGCCGGAACACTTTCGCCCAAAGACGTTAATAGCCCACGAACCTCGGTTGGGTTACGAACATAAAATTTAGCCAGTGATGCTCCGGTACCAACTTTAATAGTAATAGCGTTGTCCGGCAATGCTCTAAATAAATCCTCGTCGGTAAAATCATCACCCAGGGCCATAACAAAATCATAATCGCCTTGCTCAACCAAACTTAAGGCTGCCTTCCCTTTATTAATCTCCATATTTTTCACCTCAACCACTTTATCACCAGGCAGTAATTGTAAGCCTTTGTCTGTTGCCAAAAATTTTAGCGTATTCATCAGCTCATTGGCGCGCAATTCGCCCAAACCAGATTCGGCTTTGCGATAATGCCACACTAAAGAATAGGTCTTTTCTTCGATGAACGATCCCGGCGTACGATCGACATACTTTTCAAAAATACTGTACAGATCTTTTTTCCATGAGGTGGACAGGCCGTTAATCTTGTGCCATTCCATATATTGTTGTTTGAACCAAGCCCCATGTTCGGCTACCAGGTAAATATTTTTATCGCCAAACCAATCCCCTAAATTTTCATGTTTTCTTCCGCTGATGATGACCAACTGGTTATGTGGGTCTGCAGAGAGTTGCGTTAACAGGTGGTACAATTCTGCATCGGGCGACGCCTGATTAACGTTGGCTTTAAAGCCAACCAAGGTGCCATCGTAATCTAAAAAAATAATACGTTTACTGGTGCTTCTGTATCGGTTTATGATAGACTTGGCTGTGGCAGAGTGTACATGTCTTGTTTGCATTGAACGTTGCATTAATTTCACTTCATACAACCTCTCCATAAATAACTGTACCCAATGCCTTACGTTAAACTTAGCCACTAATTGCCGCATTTGAGTCATCCGTCTTTGCTGTTCGGCAAGCGGCATGTCCAATGCTTCAATTATTGCATCTTTAACCTGTGTAACATTGTTAGGGTTAACTACCAAAGCATCAATAAGTTCTTTTGATGCACCTGCCATTTCGCTTAATATCAGCACGCCATCATTATCGGTTCGGCTGGCTACATACTCTTTACTAACCAGGTTCATGCCATCGCGCATGGGGTTTACCAGGCATACTTCTGCTGTGCTGTACAGGGCTGAGAGCATTTCTATAGGCAAAGAACGATAATAATATGTAATTGGCGTCCAGTCGATGGTACGGTATCGGGCGTTGATATTACCCACTTTCTTATCGATTTGGTCGCGTAGATGAGCATAAGATGCTACTGTATCGCGCGATGGAACAACCACCATATAAAGCGTTACTTTACCTATATAATCGGGATGATCGTTTAATAATAACTCGAACGCCTGCAAGCGTTGCAAAATACCCTTACTGTAATCAAGGCGGTCGACCGACAGGATAATTTTATTGTTTTTAAAGATATCGCGGATTTGCAGTGCCTGTTCTTTAACATCATCAGTTTGCGGCAGCCCTGCATATTTTCGGTCATCAATACCCATCGGAAACGATTCCACCACAACGGTACGGTCTCCATTTAGAATGACATTGGAAGATATATGTACCGGCAGCAAGCGCGACACAGAGCTTAAAAAATGCCGTACATCATCAAAGGTATGAAAGCCAATTAAATCAGCCCCCAGCATACCTTCTAAAAGCTCATTTCGCCAAGGGATAAGTCTGAACATCTCGTGAGAGGGGAACGGAATGTGCAGAAAAAATCCTATCGAGACATCGGCCCTTACCTGCCTGATAAGCGCAGGCAATAACAACAATTGATAATCGTGTATCCAAACTGTATCGCCATCTTCCAAATTTTCTAAAATGACGTCTTTAAATTTTTCGTTTACGCTTTTATAATACTCCCAATGCGAGGGATTGTACGTAGTATAGGTAGATGCATAATAGTGAAATACAGGCCAAAGCACATCGTTAGAAAAACCCTCGTAAAACTCGCTGATGTCTTCCTGAGTCAGGTAAACAGGTAACAGGCTTAGTTCTTTAAGTTCTTTAGTTACTTGCTGGGTTTTTTCCGGCTCAATCACTTGGCCCGGCCACCCTATCCAAATATTACCATCTTGTTTATAGACCGTTCCCAGTCCGGTAGCCAAGCCACCTTCGCTTGGTACTAATTCATAATTGTTGTCTGTTTCTTTTATCTTAACCGGTAATCTGTTAGATACAATAATTGTTTTCGGCATATATAAACACGTTGGTTGGTAATTATAAAACCGAAAAAGCAGATGTTGTTTTAACAAATAAGTTGTACAGCTTGTATTAAACAAAAAAGCCGCACCCAAAGGTGCGGCCTAAAACCAAATTAACCAGTGTTTATTAGTTTTTTGAAAGTACTTCAACAGCAGATGTAGGGCTGATGCGTAATGTAGCCTCTTTATCGGCTTTATAGATAGTTAATAGGTAAACTTCGTCATCATTAACATTAGATGCTGCCAAACGGGTTAAAGGTGATGTTGGCGTTTCAGCATACTGAAAGCGGATTAATTCTTTAACATGGAAGCCTTCGTACTCGCGCGCAATTTGTTTTTTTGCGTGATTTGGTAAAACGTTGTAAGTTACAGTTTCTGTATGGCCGATGTATTTACCGTTAGTATCGTAATAAGCTGACATTTTAAGGTTATCAACAGTAAAATCAACTTTTTCAAAGTTTTCATTTACAGTCCAGTTTGTTTCTTTGGCATCAACAAACTCAGACTCAAACTGACGCAAAACAAAATAAGGAACTTTGTTTACATCATCAGATTTTTTACCGCCATCAGCAGCAAAAGTGTTTAAACTAAAAACTGCAAATAAGGCGCTCAGTAATGCTATCTTTTTCATAATGTTTGTTTTTTTTTATTTCTAATCTTAAATCTGCAACAAATTTACAGCACAAATATGAAAATGATAAACAATTTTGAATTTTTATAATAATTTCATAAAATAATGGTTTGAAATTTATGTTTTTAAAATTTAACCGATTACACCCACTTATAAATAACAAATTGCTAATGGATTTCGGAATAAGCAATAAACTTGTCATTAAAACATCAAACAAGTTGAATATTTAGCAATCAATTGAGCTTTTTTATATAATCCAAAAATAAAAAAAGTGCTTCTTTCTTTTTATCGGTAAGCGGATAATCTATTTTATGTGTTAAATAATCTTTTATATCAAAGTCTTCGCGCATAGGCATGTCTTTAAACAAGTCTTCACGATGATCAAGCCCATATTGTAGTGACTGATTTAGCTTATCAATAAAAGCCTGCGGAATCGGCTTATTTGCTATCCAGGCAGCAAAGGTGAAAGGTAAACCGGTAAACTTAGTCCACTCCGATGCCAGATCGTATATATAAGGATAACTATCAGCTTTTCCGAAGGTGCGGTCGCCTATTTGCACAAAAGCTGTTTTTACATCTGACGATTGACCATAATCAACGGCGTTGGTTATCAACTGCGGGTTGAGCTTCCAGTAATTTTGCAAAAGCACGCGTGCCAGGTTATTTGACGAGCGCGACTGCGGATCTAATTGTAACCTTTCAACCTCATTGATGGGGCAGTTACTAAAAATAAACACGGAATTTACAGCGCCTACAGCACCTATGCAATAATCAGAAACTAAGTGCCACTCAGGTAAACTTAAAGTAGCCGCTACAGGAATCAGGCCTATATCAGCTTCGTCGTCAATTAATTTTTGTGCACAGTCAGCAGGTATATCCAGACTTAAATCTATTTGATTAATGATATCTGTATGCTGTAAACCGTATAAAAAAGGTTTAGTGTTAGTGTAACTAACAGCTGATATACGTATTTTTTTCAAAGAAGTAGCTTAATGAATTTTTAAATGGATGGCGTTGTTAAATTCAGCTATCGTAAACTGCTCACCATCGAACGTAACTTTGTATAAAACGAGGTTTTGATGCGGAAAATCATCCATGTGTTTTAAAGATTTACCGGTAAGCAAACACAAAAACAGCCGCATGGCGCGGCCATGCATGCAAATAAGCACGTTTTTTTCTTCCGGATGACTCATGATCGTCTTGAGTGCCTGCTCCTGCCGTTGCTTTACCTCATTTGGACTTTCGCCGCCCTCAAACTTTGCATCCAGGTTGCCCGAGGTCCACTCACGCATAATTTTTAAAAATGCGGATTTTGTTTCGGGAGTACTGGGTTGCCCTTCATATTTACCCCAGGCTAACTCATCCAGGCCCGAAAGTTTTTCAAAGGGTAAACCTGCATCAATAAACTGCTGAACACTTTGCTGCGTACGCTTAAGCTCCGAAATGTAAATTTTATCAAATGGGATGTGCTTGTAGGCGTTATAAAATAACCCAGCCTGCTGGCAGCCTTCACTGTTAAGTTCAGTGTTCATCCCGCGGCCTTGTACAATCCCCTGTTTATTTAAATCGGTTTGCCCGTGGCGTACGATATATAGTGTTTTTTCTGTCATTGTTTAATTGATAACCGGCAGCTTGTAAAATTGAGGCTTGGTTTCTTCGGCAAACTGATATTCTGAGTAATCGGTAACAACGTTGTAGAGCGTATCACGCTCAATTGGATGACGGCCCACTTGTTTAATTAACTCCACCAATTGTTTAGTGCTCATACCCGGATGCTGTTCTTCGGCACCGGCCATGGAGTAGATCTTGGTCGTATCATCAAGGGTACCATCAATATCATCCACACCAAAGTTTAATGATAGTTGCGCGGTTGTACGGCTTATCATAGCCCAGTAAGCTTTGATATGGTCAAAATTGTCTAGGTAAATGCGGGCAACGGCATAATTGCGCAAATCCTCAATAACAGAAGACTCTGCAACGTTTGACATTTGATTGTCTTTGTTACGGAACTTTAATGGTATAAAGGTCTGGAATCCTCCTGTCCGGTCCTGTAACTGGCGCAGCTGCTCCATATGGTCTACCCGGTGGCGGTATTCTTCGATATGCCCGTATAGCATAGTCGCGTTAGAGCGCATACCTAATCTATGCCATTCTTCGTGTATCTGCAGCCACTGGTCGCCTGTACATTTATCCTTCGCAATCTGCTCGCGTATTTCCGGATGAAAAATTTCGGCACCACCGCCCGGCATTGATTCCAACCCGGCTTCTTTCATTAACCGCATACCGGTGGCATAGTCAACTTTTGCTTTTTTAAAGATGTAATGATATTCAACCGGTGTTAATGCTTTAACGTGCAAGTCAGGACGGTGAGCTTTGATAGCACTAAACAGCTGCTGATAAAAAGGCATATCATACTGGGGCAAAACACCACCTACAATATGCACTTCGGTTACCGGCTCATTATCGTATTTTTTGACGATGTCGAGCATTTCATCCATTGTGTACTCCCACCCTTCCGAACGCTGTTTAATTAAGCGCGAGTAAGAACAAAATTTGCAATCGTATACACAAAGGTTTGTAGGCTCGATATGAAAATTACGGTTAAAATAAGTTTTATCGCCATGGCGTTTCTCGCGCACGTAATTGGCTAATATACCTAAATACCCTAATTCGCCTTTTTGATATAGTGTTACTCCCTCATCGAAGGTAATACGCTCATGGTTAAGTACTTTTTGAGCTATATGTTTAAGATCGTCAGCTAAACGGTCATCCTGGAGCAGCACTGAGAGTTGTTGTTCAGCATCCATGTTTAAAGTAGAATTATTGGGCAAAGGTAACAATTAAGGCACTTATGCATATCACTTGTTTGTAACATTGTTTCTGTGGTGGTACGCAAGTTTCCTGATTGCGCATTGCATAATGTTTACCACTGTGGTGTTACGTAACGCCATAAAACAACAAAGGCCTTTTCTTTCGAAAAAGCCTTTGCAGGGTAAATTTTACAGCATATCAGTTGTATACTTTTACCATAAATATATAGTCGTGTATTTTATTAAACTGCTGAGCCTGAGTTAAACCGTTCAAACTGCTTTTATTGTTTAATATAATCTTATTATCGGTAGAATCTTTGGTAATCTCTTTAGCAACCCGGAAAAGGTATTTTGATTTAATGGCGTAAGCAGCACCTTCGGCCTGGCTTTGCTTACCGCTTATAACACCAATAATGTTGCCTTTGGCATCAAGCACCGGGCCACCGCTATTACCTGGATTAACAGGTAACGATACCTGATAAGCAACAGTATCGCCGTTTAATCCGTTAGCCGAGCTCAGGTAACCCCTGCCTAAAACCAACGAATCGGTAGGAAAGCCAGCGGTATATAGATCCTCGCCTACATCGCTTCTCGAACGACGGAAACTGTATGGTAAATTATTAAATTTAGAAAAAGACGCGTCGTCAATTTTAAGCACCGCAATGTCATATGCCGGCTCAGTGTAAATTACTTTTGTGCGATAGGCATCGCCGGCAGCATTTTGCACATAAACCGAATCAGCGTTTCTAACTACATGGTAGTTGGTTACGATGTAGCCATTTGCTGTTAAGGCAAAGCCGGAGCCTGCAAAAGAGCCATTATTGATAATACGCTTGCTTGATTTAATATCGTGAAGGATCGCTTTGTTGTTGCGCTCTGCGTTTTCGGCAGTGCGTTTAATACTCTGCATTTCGCGGCGCAGGGCAACATAGCTTGTTGTACTTTTATTTAAACTACCGGTAAGATATAATGTAGCTACCACAGCAAACAAGGCGATAGAAGCAGCCACCGAAATTTTAGAATGGTGGTTGCGCCATAATTTAACTACCCAGTTTGGATGGATGGTTAACTCTTCAGTTAGCGTATGTACATCTATTTCCTGGTGTATTGCATTCAGGCGGTTTTCAAGGTCCACGCGTTTGCCATACTGCTTTATTAAGCCTGTGAAATGAGCATGTTCTTTAATGCGGCTTTCAATAGCAGCGTTATCCTGGCGCATTGCCTCAAAACGTTCCCTTTCTTCGGCGCTCATTTCGCCGTTTAGGTAACGTTCTATCAATTCAATCAGTTGGTGGTCACTCATTCTTACTTCCTTTTAATTTTGCTGAAAAAATAGTTTTTTCAGCCTTTGCAGGCATTTGTATTTTTGAGTTTTAGCATTGTCAGCATTAGTATAACCAAAACGTTCACAGATATCCTGCATCGAATGGTTGTGAATGTAAAAGTCCTCTATAATGGTTTTGCAGGGTTCGCCCAACAACTGTAACGCAGCTCCCATTTTTTCAAATTGAATGTCGCGCTCAGTATGTAAGTCTCCGTCTTCTTCAACCGGCAGGTGTTCTTCAAAATCTCTAATATCTCCGCCATACCTACTTAGTTGCGTAAGCCGCTTAAGCCATAACTTACGGCAAACCGAATACAAAAAAGTTTTTAGCTTGCTGCTCAGCTCAAACTTTCCGCTTTTTACCTTATTGTAAAGAACGATAATGGCCTCCTGATATACATCTTTTGCATCATCAGCCGTACCATTATTATTGATGACCAGTTGTAACACCATCGGGAAATAGCCCACATACAAACGCTTCAAAATTACATCCGAGTCGTTAAGTATGCCGAATACCACTTCGCTATCTGTTGGTGCTGAACTGTTTACTGCTTTACTCACTACTTAATACTGTTTTTGCTAAATTGTAACCCATTGTTCATAAAAAAAAATTTAAAGCAAATAAGTTAGGGTTACTTTTTTAGTTGCGGCGGATTAACATAAAAACTTAATCACTGCAAAAATGAAAAACTTATTTAAACTTCTGATGCTTACATTGGTAGTAAGCGGCTTTACAGCTTGCTACAGCGGTACACCTAAAGGCAAACTCGACTCGGTAGCCGCTAACCCATCTGACACCGGAACATCTACTAGTGTTGACACCCTGCCTAAAACGGCTGATACTACAAAAACTGATACAATAAAAAAATAAATTTCAGATCACTTACACATTATGAAGCCTCTATTTAAAATGACCATGGTACTGGCTGTAGCAGCCAGCGCATTAATAGCTTGTGACGGTAACGGGAAAAAAAACGAGGGAGATTCGACTAAAGTTGATTCATCAGTTTCAGTAAATTCAAGTGTTGATACTACGATCAAAACCGATACTGCTTCAAAAGTTGATACCACAGGCTTGGGCGACAGCGCAACCGTTGCTCCGGCAAGCAGCGATACAGTAAGCCGTACTGTTACTAAAAAAACAGTTGTTAAAAAAACGGTAACTAAAAAGCAGTAATACTGAGGCTTTTGCAGCAGTGAAAACTTATTTTGAATTTTTTTTAAAATAAGTGGGTTACCTTTTAAGGTTACCGGTATTAAAGAGAAACTATTAATCACTTATTAAAAGAAATTAAAATGAAAAACGCTTTCAAATTCGGCTTCTTAGCTTTAGCTATCTCTGCATCTATGGTTGCTTGTAAAGGTTCTGGTTCTTCAACTACAACTGATTCAACTGCTGATTCAACTGCAACTGTTGATACTGCAGCTAAAATGGATACTGCATCTAAAATGGACTCTGCAGCTAAAATGGATACTGCATCTAAAATGGATACTACTAAAAAAATGTAATTCCTGCTATAAGCAAATAGAAAACCCCGTTCATTTCGAGCGGGGTTTTTTATTTGCTTATTATTTTTTAGTAGAATCTTTTTTAGCGGTATCTGCGGCTGCAGCTGGCGTTGGAGCTGCGGCAGCGGCAGGTGCAGTCATAGTTGTACGTGCGCTCGCTTTACCTTTCGGAATGGAGGTTCCTCCTGTAGCAGAATAATCTAACAGAGTTGCACCACCGGTTGAAGTCTCTGTTTTTGAGGTATCGTGATTTGACGGTACATCATAAGGATTTTTTACAGAGTCAACGGCGTCTTTGCTGGCGTTACCGGAGTTGCAAGCTCCTAACAGAGATGCGCTGCCCGCAAGTGCCATTATTAAAATAACTTTTTTCATTAATGTGTTTTTAGATGTTAAACTAACAGAGATAGGCTTTATCTTAATTTTTGCGCCAATATACAAATAACACCGCGTTTGGTTAAGCAAAAAAGCACACCACTATGGGTGTGCTTTTCATTAAAAACTATTTTAATTATGCTTTTTGACGCTCTTCGTCGCGCAAAGCCTTCACTTTGTCATGAGCAGCACGTAAAGTTACATTTTGCTCAGTAAGTATATCTTTAATGTAAGCCGGCAAGTGCTCTTCCTCCAATGCTGTTTTATAAGCTTTTTGAGTAGCGTCTTCGCCAAACTCACACTCTTCTAAAACACTTTTTTCACTGTTGCCGGTAAAAAACGCTTTTACGTTTAACCAGGTACGGTGTATGCCACCACTGTTTGAGGTAGTATTTTCGATATCTTTATGGTAGGTCTGTACTTCTGTAGCTAATGCCAGTTTAAACTTGTGGCTGTCGCCAATAAAGCTGGTAAACAGTTGCTTTAACTCAGCATCACCTTCCGGTGTATCTTTGATCGCTTTTTCATAACCTTGAATACGGTCATTATGTATTTTGATCAAATCGTTTAACGTTTCTACGGTTTGCTCTGTATTTTCCATGGTTTTGTTGTTATGATCGGATTGAAAATAATTTGTTACTCTTATACGTTATTGCTGCCACCGCCTCTAAACATCGAAAGGATCCACCAAATTAAGGCAACAACAATAACAATACCTATAATAGCAGTATAAGCGCCTGCTTTAAATATAGTGCCGATGGCCTCACAACTGCTTAAAGACATTACTAAGCCGATAAGCATTACATAATTTAATTTTTTCATAGTAGATGTATGTTTTTTGTAGATGCATATAAAATAAAGAACCTGCAATTTTTGTTTTGCAGGTTCTTTATTTTATAAAGGTTTTATTTATTAAAAGCGTCTTTTAATTGGCTTGCAGCATAGCTTAAAGCTTCTTTAGCTTCAGGAACCAAAGCTCCCATGCCAAAAAATTCATGTGTTACGCCGTCATATACTTTACGGTCAACCGTTACACCGGCCGCCTTCAGTTTGCTTTCCAGCATTTCGCCATCGCTTTGTAATGGGTCAAGTTCAGCGTTAATAATGGTAAATGATGGCAAGCCTTTTAAGTTGGCAGCTACCAAATTTAAGCGTGGATCTTTAGCTTCGGCCATGGTGTTGGTATAATTTTTAGTAAACCACATCATCATGGCTTTGTCCAAAGGTTTAGCCTCAATATATTTGTTATATGAAGCGCTAAACATATCCGCGCTTGCTATCGGATAAACGCTAACAACATGCAGTGGAGCCTGGATCTTTTTATCGCGGGCCATGATGGCTACGTTAGTGGCCAAATTACCACCAGCGCTCTCACCTACTACTGCAATCTTTTTCGGATCGCCTTTAATAGACGCAGCGTTGTTTAATACCCATTGGTATGCAGCAAACGAATCATTATGCGCAACCGGGAAACGATGTTCTGGCGCTAAACGGTAAGCGACAGATACTACAACGGCACCAACCTGATCTGATAATGCTTTAGCCGAAGAATCGTATACATCAATGTTAGCAATTACAAAACCGCCACCATGATAGTACACAATTACCGGGAGCGGGCCTGTTGCACCCTGCGGTGTATACACCCTGATGTGCACATTACCACCGTTTACGGGTATCTCTTTACCCATGGTATCTACTTTCATCACCGGCATCGGGATGTTGTATTCTTTCATCAAATCTTTGACCGCGTCAGTCGGTGTATGATTTTTACGGGCTTGCACTGCAGTAAGCTGCGGAATAGGTTTATCTCCGTAGCTGGCCAGTTTTTCTATAACGGCCTGCATTTGAGGTTTAATATCACTTCCCCAAGCTGGTTTTGGACCTTTGGGCTTTACATCATCCGGGTTGCCCCCTTTATTTGCTACGTCAGTGGTTTGGGTGGTGGTTACACTACTGTCAACAGATGTACTGTCTGAACTTGTTGTGTTTTTGTTTGATGAGTCACACGCGGTAACCCCAAATACGGCAGCAACAGCTAACGATGCTAAACACTGCCTTGCAGAGCTTGAGCTAATAAAATTAAAATGGTTTTTCATAAGTATTATATCTGTGAAACCAACACCATTTTGGTTATATTGTTGGTGTTACAGTTATAAAATATTGCTGTGATGATATTTTATAACTGTAAGTTTTAAAGAGTAGATTTTAAGGTATCATTTACTAGATGCTTAGCTGTATTAAGCGAAATCTTGTTATTGCCATTCAATAACTTCATCACCGCCGACGACACTAATCCACCAGTTAGATAATAAAGAACGGCTAAAACTTGTGTCTCGCGAGATTTATTGCTGTGTTTTTCGTTTAGGCCCATAGGCTTTGGTAAAAGAACCGCTCCCAACCCTGCAGCTAAACCCGATGCAGCCCCTTTTAGAACTGTTTTGTTATCGCCTATGCCCGCCATACTATAATAAATGCTGTTGCTGATGATGTCGCCACCCATAGTCATATAGTAAAGCTTTTTACCTACCGGTGGTTCAATACCCGCTTTATCCAACAACTTTGTTAAAGACTCCATACCTAACAAATCCATACGGGGTGCTTCTGTGTCGTTCTTTTTAATCAGTTGGTGCAATACGGTTACTGCACAAGCACCGGCTAAACCGCCTAATAATGCATTCAATACTTTCATAGTATGTTTTTTTGTTTAAGGTTTAGCCGGGCATTTTGTTCGTTAGCGTTATTTAATTTTTATACTTGCAGCCTTAGCTTTAAAGAAAATATGGCTTTATTAGAAGTAAAAGATGCTACACTCCGCATGCAGCAGCATACATTACTGCATAATCTCAATATTACTATTAACCAAGGCGAGCATTGGCTAATTACGGGCAGCAGCGGCTCGGGAAAAACCATTTTGCTCAATGTATTTGCCGGCTTACTTAAACCTGTAAGCGGCTTGGTAACTACCGGTATTGATCAAAAGCATCTTGGCAAGGGTATATTATTAGTAACGGCCAAACATCACTTTAAAGACACAACCAACACCAGCAACCTGTATTATCAGCAGCGTTACAACTCGCAGGATGCTGATCAAACCGTCACTGTGTTACAGTACCTGCAATCAAAAACAATAGAAACTACTGGGTTCTGGACGGTTGACCGGGTTATTAATTTATTGATGCTCAACAAACTCGCAGATAAATCACTCATTAAGTTATCCAATGGCGAAACTAAACGCTTAAGGTTAGCTTCGGCATTGCTGGCTCATCCTGCTATTTTATTGTTAGATGATCCGTTGGCTGGCCTGGATTACGATACTCAGCAACATTTCGGCAGCCTGTTGCGAAAGATTATTAGCAGCGGAATTACCATTATCATGGCGGGCAGCGGTTTCGAAATACCATCGGTTATTACTCATGTAGCCATAATGGAACAGGGCACCGTCACTCAAACACTACCAGCCAGCCAGTTTACACCACCGCAGCAACGCAACACTTCTGCAGCGTCACTAAACTTATTGTCTGAGTTATTAAAAAACAATAAAACAACTAGTTATAGTCAGATGGTTAACATGGAAAATGTTAACATAAGGTATGGTGACGTAAATGTATTAACCGATGTTAACTGGACGGTTAAGCCTGGCGACCGCTGGGCATTGTTTGGTCATAACGGCGCCGGTAAATCATCTTTGTTAAGTTTAATTAACGGCGACAACCCGCAGGCTTATGCTAACCACATTATATTATTTGATCGCAAACGAGGAAGCGGCGAGAGTATTTGGGAGATTAAACGTAAAATTGGATTTCTTTCTCCGGAGTTTTACCAGTACTTCCCGACAGACCAGTCGGCACTTCAGGTGGTTGAGTCTGGCTACTACGATACACAGGGATTGTTTAGACCAAGCCAGCCGGCAAAAGCAGAAAAAGCAATGGACTGGCTTAAAGCTTTGCAAATTGAGCAGTATGCCAGGCACAGATTAAAGAATATGCCTGCCAGTGCGCAAAGGCTTTGTTTGCTTGCCCGTGCACTTATTAAATTGCCCGACTTGTTGATTCTTGATGAACCATGCCAGGGCCTAGACAAACAACAGCGGGTACATTTTAACCAATTGATTGATGCTATTGTTGAACAAACCGGATTAACATTAATTTACGTAACGCACTACATCCACGAATTGCCGGACAGCATCAACAAAGTAATTACTTTGCAAGAGGGCCGCATTCACAGCATTCAGGAAAAGTAAATTACTATCACTATCATATCATATTGCCGGCCATCACTTAGATTTATTGCCATTATCGCTTAATGCCCTTATCTTTGTACATGAGTACTGCCGATCTACTGCAACGTGCACTTCAGTTTGATTTTTTGAGCATGGAAGAAGGCGTTTATTTATACCACAACGCTTCTACTCCCGAGCTGATGTATACCGCCAACGAACTTCGTAAAATACAGGTTCCGCATGGCAAGGTTACCTGGCAAATTGACCGCAACGTAAACACCACCAACGTTTGTATCGCTAATTGCAAGTTTTGTAACTTTTTCCGCCGGCCAGGGCATGCGGATAGTTATATCACCGACATTGAAACGTACAAGCAAAAGATAGAAGAAACTTTCCGTTACGGCGGAGATCAGCTTTTGCTGCAGGGTGGTCACCATCCCGATTTGGGTTTGGCTTTTTATGTCGACTTATTTAAGCAGTTAAAAGAACTTTATCCAACACTAAAACTGCACTCGCTTGGCCCGCCCGAAATTGCGCACGTGTCCAAATTAGAAGGTATGAGCCACCTTGATGTGCTAACTGCGTTGAAAGAAGCAGGCCTTGACTCGCTACCGGGTGCAGGCGCCGAGATACTGAACGACCGGGTACGCCGTTTAATATCCAAAGGCAAGTGCGGTGGCCAGGAGTGGTTGGATGTGATGCGAGCCGCGCATAAAATAGATCTGCCTACATCAGCAACGATGATGTTTGGTCACGTGGAAACCATTGAGGAACGATTTGAGCATTTAGTTTGGATTCGTGAGGTGCAATCAGAAAAACCGGAAGGACATTATGGTTTTACCGCATTTATCCCATGGCCATTTCAGGATGATGGAACGCTGCTAAGAAAAGTAAGAGGCATTACTAATAACGTTACCGGCGATGAATACCTGCGCATGATTGCCTTAAGCCGTATTATGCTGCCTAACGTGAAAAATATACAAGCCTCCTGGTTAACCGTTGGTAAACAGGTAGCACAGCTGTGTTTACATGCCGGTGCCAACGACTTTGGCTCCATTATGATTGAAGAAAACGTTGTATCAGCCGCGGGAGCACCTCACCGCTTTACTGCGCAAGGCATTCAAAATTCCATCCGGGAAGCCGGTTTTGAGCCCCAATTACGCAACCAGCGTTACCAGTGGCGCGAAATGCCAGAGCAACTGGAAGAGCAAGTAATTAACTATTAAAGGATATCGAAAGTAATGAGGAAAGCTGCCTTGAGAAGATCAAAGCGGCCTTCCTCATTTAAAAAGCTGCAACTATACTCTAATAGGTTAATTAAAGAACTGGGATTTAACAAAAAAGGGCACTACGATGAGTGCCCTTTAAATTTAAGTTTATATCAGTATTTTAGAACGTAAAATCCTCTTCAGTTGCACCGGCTACACCGGCGGCTTTGGTTATTTCGTTTAACTCGCTGTACTCGTAACGCTTCTCAACCACATCCTGATTAGCTTTGATGTAATCTACCGTGTCTTTCAAACCTTCGGCAAATTTCTCAAAATCTTCTTTGTAAAGAAAAATTTTGTGCTTCACAAAAACACCATCTTCCAAACGCTTTTTGCTCTCTGTAATTGTGATGTAATAATCGTTTGACCGTGTTGCTTTTACATCAAAAAAATAAGTTCTTTTACCAGCCCTTACTTTCTTCGAGAATACCTCATCCCGCTCTCTGTTTTCGAAATCTCCCATGTGTTTAAAAGTGTTGTATTAGTTTGATTGCATAAATATAAACAAATTTTAATATCGCAACACCTTTTGTAATATTTGTGGAAAAAATCTCAAACTGTTAATAACTTCACTTGTATCGCTTCAATCCTATTGAGAGATACGAAATTTAGCAACCATCAACGTGTTGCTTTTAATTTGTTGAAAATTGAACGGTTAAAACCTAAAGCTATTTTAAATACACGTAAGTAATACCGTCACCTCCCCTGTCGGCATGTTCGTCCTCCATATGGCTTACCTGATCATACTTTTTCAAGTACCCTCTAATGAGTTTGCGTAATATGCCGTCACCTTTACCATGAATAATTTTTAGCGAGCCGAAGCTCATCATGACGGCGCGATCCAGCAGCTTTTCAATGGCATGCAGGGCATCCTCACCACGCATACCTCGTACATCAATTTCGGGGCTAAAGCTGGCCATATCACCCGTTGAGGCTGAACTGGCACTGCGGCGTATCTCTTTGGGTACTTCTTTACGGGTTACCTTTTGCACGCGTTTACGCTTAGCCACGGTACGTAAATCGCCAATAGCAATAATAATATTGTCTTTGGCAATTTCCATTATTTGCCCGGTGGTATCAGAGTCGGTCAGCTTTACCCAGTCACCTACTTTTAACTCATCATCTGTATTGGGCTTAGCAACAGTAGCCTGTTTAACAGTATTTTTTTGCGCTTCGCGGCTTAGGTTTTCGCGCAGGGCACGGGTTTTCTCTTTGTCCGCTTGTACATTTTTAATTTCGGCAATCGTGTTTTCAACCAGCTTGTTGGCGTTTACAATAATGTCTTTAGCCTGCTGCTTGGCATCGCGTATCAGCGCTCTTTGGTTTTCTTCTAGGTAAGCCTTTAGCTTTTCGTTCTCTGCGAGTAAATCGTTAACACGTTTTTGCTGACGGTCCAGCTTAACTTTAGTGTCGTAAATCTCCTTTTTTTCACGCTCCAGGTCTACCAATAGCGTATCTACCTTTTTTTGACTGGTACCTATTTTGTTCTTGGCCAGATTAAGCACCTGCGGAGGCAAGCCTATTTTCTGGGCGATTTCAAAAGCATAAGAACTGCCCGGTTTACCAACTTCTAACTGGTACAAAGGCTTCATGTGCACATTATCAAACAACATGGATGCGTTCTCGATGCCTTCGGTATCGCTCGAAAATATTTTGAGATTGGAGTAGTGCGTTGTAACCATGCCCCTTACCTTTTTAAAATTAAGCGACTCCAGTACAGCTTCGGCAATGGGGCCACCAAACTGCGGATCGGTACCAGTACCAAATTCGTCAATCAAGATCATGGTTTTGCCACTGGCCATTTCCACAAAGTGCTTCATTTTTGAGAGGTGCGCACTATAAGTACTCAAATCACTTTCAATAGATTGGTCGTCACCAATGTCAACAAACAGCTGCTTAAAAATACCTACCGTACTGCTTGCATCAACAGGTATGAGCAAACCGGCTTGGGTCATCATTTGCAAAAGGCCCACCGTTTTCATACAAACCGATTTGCCGCCGGCATTAGGGCCCGATACAGTAATAATGCGCACACTATCGTCGATTTGTACATTGAGCGGCACTACCGTTTTATGCTCCTTTTTAAAACTTAAAAACAGCAACGGATGCCGGGCATTAATCAAGCGCAATCTGGCTTCGTTAACCACCGCAGGCATTTCGGCCTCAATATCAATGGCAAACAGCGATTTAGCACGTACAAAATCTAACTTGGTTAATAAGCCATGGTACGAAAGCAGCAGGGGCACGTACGGACGCAATTCGTCTGTTAGCTGCGTTAATATTTTAACTATCTCGCGGCGGCGTTCAAACTCCAGGTCGCGTATACGATTATTGAGCGTAAAAACTTCTTCAGGTTCCATATAAACGGTTTGCCCGGTAGCCGACTCGTCGTGTATAAACCCTTTCATTTTACGCTTATTTTCGGCCAGTAAAGGGATACACAAACGTCCGTCGCGTATGGTCAGCGTTCCATCGGCAGTCCAACCGTTAGATGAAGCACTTTTAAAGATCTGGTCAATCTTGCGGCGTGCTTCCTGTTCGGCCTTGGCAATGCCCGAAGTAATTTCTTGTAAATCGCGCGAGGCATTAGGGCGTATTTTGCCTTTTGCATCCAGCACCATGTCAATTTTTTTGATGATGCTTTTTTCAATAGGCAGGTGCTCAAATAAAGCTTCGAGATTTGGATATTGTCCCTCGCGTTCGTTAAAGTAGCCAATTACGGCAAAAACCGTGGCCAGCGATGCCTGTATCTGAAAAAACTCTTCTTCGGTTAAAAAAGTACCTTCAATGCGTACTTTATTAGCAAGTGACTTTATGTCAAAAAAGTGATTGATGGGCAGCACCGCATCATGTTGTAATATGTTCTTAAATTCGTGGGCCTGGCTCAGAAACTTATGTATCTGATCGTAATTATTCATCACCTGAATTTTGCTCACCATTTGCTGGCCCATGGTGCTCAGGCAGTGTGCTTTTATTAACTCTTTAACTTCGTTAAAGCCGAGTTTTTCAGCACTATTTTCGGGGTATAACATTCTTGTCTTTACGTAATTTATTTTTGCCTGCGCCTTTTTTCTCTTCCGTCTTTTTATGCAACGAATCGGCTTTGGCTTTGTTTAAACGGGCTATAGAATCGGCTGCCCGTTTGGCTATGCGTTCATTTTCTTTCATCTGCCGGGCAAGCTCGGCCTTCTGGCGTTTCTCTTTCACTTTGGTGGCCGAGTCTACCCGTACTTTAATATCGGCAATTACCTTGTCATAAATTTCAAATAATTCATCAGGTCTATTGGTGTAATACTTAAAACTCTTTTTAAACGCGCCGCTATCAATATTTTGTTGTTTAAATATTTGCATGTACTGCGCATTCCCGTATTTAAACATTGTATCCGGTACCATCATTTTATCAGTCAGGGTACCATCTACCACATGTATTTCGATTAACACATGTTCCATTTGCTCATGGCTCAATATCTCTTTGGGCTTATCGCTTTTGCAGGAACACAAAAAAAACATCACTAAAAAAAACAAGATGTAATAAATGCGCTTTCTGTAATTTAGCGGTTTCCTCATAAGAGGCAAATTTACGTAATAAATGAGCATTAGCGATAACATAAAAAGCCTGAAAAACGAGCTCGACACAGTGAACGTTACCCTGGTAGCCGTGTCTAAAACGAAGCCTGCAACTGATATTGAAGAAGCCTACCAAGCAGGCCAACGCATATTTGGCGAAAATCAAGTGCAGGAACTGGTAGAAAAATACGAGCAGTTGCCTAAAGATATTGAATGGCACTTAGTTGGTCATTTACAAACCAACAAAGTAAAATATATTGCTCCGTTTATCAGCCTTATTCATTCTGTAGATAGCTTAAAGCTGCTGGAAGAAATTAACAAACAGGCCGAAAAAAATAAACGCGTAATTGATTGCCTGCTGCAGGTATACATTGCCGACGAAGAAACCAAATATGGTTTAGGCTTTGATGAAGTAATTGAACTGCTACGGTCTGATGAGTTTGCTGCGCTTAAAAATGTGCGCATTCGTGGGTTAATGGGTATTGCTACTAACACCGACAGCGAAAAACAAATCAAAGAAGAATTTTACGAGCTTGATACGTTTTTTGACGGAATAACTCAAAGCTTTTTCCGTAAAGAAGACAGCTTTGATATATTGTCAATGGGTATGTCTGGCGATTACAAAATTGCCGTTGAACAAGGCAGTACCATGGTAAGATTAGGCAGCACTATATTTGGCGAAAGAGTGGTTAAACACTTTAAAAATAATTAGGATATGCAGGTACAACTCAGAACAGCCCGCCGTGACGACTGCCCACGCCTGTTAGAACTTATAAAGGAACTTGCCCTTTACGAACGTGCACCGCAGGAGGTGACCGTTGATTTGCATCATTTTGAAGAAGCAGGATTTAGCAAACAACCGGTTTGGAAAGCCTTTGTGGCCGAAACAGATGGTTTTATTGCTGGTTTTGCGCTGTATTATGTACGATACTCTACCTGGAAAGGCAGCCGCCTTTACCTCGAAGATCTGATTGTAACCGAAGCTTTGCGCGGCAAGGGCATTGGCAAACTTTTATTTAACCGCATAGTGCAGGAAGCACGTGAGCTGAGTTTTAACGGCATGTCCTGGCAGGTGCTGGACTGGAATGAGCCGGCCATTAATTTTTATAAAAAATACGAAGCCGGTTTAGAAGCCGGCTGGTTAAATGCATCACTTTCTACCGAACAAATCATAGATTTTAAGTCATGAAAATTTATCACTTAGCCGCTTTAGCAATATTAGCATGGAGTTCGCAAGCTTGCTGGAATACCAAACCTAAAATTGAAGACGCCAACATTTATAAAGATACGCTCTCTTACCAGTTTAAAAACATCAAAACTAACGCTGATGATTGTGCCGGTAAACCCGATAGCGCCTGCACAACCGTTAAGTTTAAATATCCGGCTTTTGATAACCAACCGGTATTGAATGATACCATAGTTACCGGACTGGCTACCTTATTGGACCGCCAAAAAGGCATTGCGGGCTTGCAGCGCCTAAGCTGGCAGTTTATGCTGGATTATAAAGACTTTAAAAAAAGCCGTCCGGATTGGAAGGGTAATTTCGACCTCAACTGCAAGGTAAACGTGATTCGCCAGGACTCCAGCCTTGTTGGGTTAGAATACAATGGTTATCAGTTTATAGGCGGTGCCCATGGCGATACAAAGATTCGTTACCTGAACTGGAATGTTAAACAGAACAAAAAGATTTTACTGAGCGACATCTTAAAACCCGGATCTGAAGCCAAACTGACAACAATTGGCGAAAAAATCTTCAGGAAACAGGAAAATCTGGATGCTGCTACCCCGCTATCGCGCGATTATTTTTTTAAAGATGGTAAGTTTACATTAAATCAGAATTTTTTAATTACACCACTGGGTCTTAAGTTTTTGTACAACCAGTCTGAGATTAAACCTTATGCTGCCGGTCAAACAACACTCGATATTCCTTACGCACAAATAAAAACTTTACTTCAACCCAATACGGTTGTTGTCCGATATTTATAAACAAATGCTCGTATTTAAATTTGGAGGTGCATCGGTAAAAGATGCCGCTGGCGTAATAAATTTAACGCAGATTGTTAAACGTTATGCTAACGAAGAACTGATTATTGTGGTATCGGCCATGGGCAAAACTACCAATGCCTTAGAAGAACTGGCCAAAGCCTATTTCAATAGCGCTGACGTTGTGGCCTCCCTTTATGAAAACATCAGACATTATCATTACACCATCATGCATGACCTGTTTGATGATCATGACTCGGTGTTTGATGAGGTGGCCAACACCTTTGTTGAGATTGACTGGATGCTTGAAGATGAACCTCACGACAGTTATGATTTTATATATGACCAGTTGGTATCAGTAGGTGAATTACTGTCAACCCGCATAGTAAACGCTTACCTAAACAAACAACAGATAAATAGCCGGTGGCTTGATGTGCGCGGCTATATACATACCGACAATACATACCGCGAAGGCGGAGTAGACTGGGAAAAGACATGTAATGCCATACAAAAGGATATACCCGGCATGCTTGGCAAAAGCATCGTTGTTACCCAGGGCTTTTTAGGCGGTACGTCGGAAAACTTCACTACCACTTTGGGACGTGAGGGATCAGACTACACTGCATCCATATTTGCATCTTGTTTGCAGGCACAGTCGGTAACCACCTGGAAAGATGTACCAGGTATTTTGAATGCTGACCCCAAATACTTTGCCGACACGGTTAAGTTTGATGAGCTATCATACACCGAAGCCATCGAGATGACATATTATGGTGCTACCGTTATTCATCCAAAAACCATCAAACCTTTGCAAAATGCCGGTATACCTTTACTTGTAAAATCGTTTAACGACCCAGATACTGACGGTACTATCATTAGCACAAATGGTAAACCGACATTTATCAAACCGGTGATAATTGTAAAGCCCAATCAAGTTCTTTTGTCACTTTCGGCAAAAGATTATTCGTTTATATCCGAAAAGCACCTGAGCGAAATTTACCAGCTATTTGCTTTTAATAAAGTTAAAATAAACGTGGTACAAACATCGGCGTTAAGTTTATCGCTATGTTTTGACCTTGATGATGAAAAGTTTGATAAGCTGACAGACCTATTAAAGCCAAACTTTAATCTCAAATATAACCAGCAATTGTATTTGCTTACGCTTAGGCATTACACCACAGACTTACTTAATAGGCTTACTGAAGGCAAACAAGTTTTACTGGAACAAATAAGCCGGAACACCGCCCAGGTGGTAATGGCTGATTAATTCTTGCTATGATTGATGTTTTCGTGATAGGCGGATTGCTTTTCGGGGGGCAGGTAACAAGACAGGCTTTTTGATGGCTGCTCCCTGAAACATCGGTAAGGAGAAAAAGAACGTCGTACCCTGACCGTTTTTACTCTCGGCCCATATTTTCCCCTGGTTTATTTCAATAAACTCTTTACAAATTACCAAACCTAAACTGGTACCTGTTTCATTATTGGTACCTTTAGTACTGGCGCTGCCAATATCAAACACGTAAGGCAACCGGTCTGGCCCGATGCCAATTCCGTTGTCTTGAACCGAGAAGGTTATTAGGTTGTTATTGATATCGGCTATGGCATCAATGTTTACCCAACCACCTGTAGGTGTAAATTTGACGGCGTTAGCTGTAACGTTGCGCATCACAAATTCGAAATGGTTGGGGTCAACCAGCATAGTTAGCTTATGGTTTACCCGGCTAATCAACTGAATCTTCTTTTTCTCTGCTGTTTCCGTCAATAAATTTATTATGCGCTCAATAATAGGCGCAGGCTGAACGATAAGGCTATTCAGACGTACGCCTTTAAGCTGCATTTCGCCCCATTTCAGTAACATATTTAACGTTTCGAGCGTAATGTTACTGGCTGAGGTAAGCCTTTTAATCAACATGGTTTTCTCTTCGCCTTCGATGTCATCATCGTCAAGCAAAAACAACAAGTCAATAACGGAGGCCAGTGGTGCTCTCAGGTCATGCGCCAGCACCGAAAATAACTTATCTTTTACCTGGTTCGATTCTTTTAAATTAGTGTTAGCAGTATTTAGCAGTTTGTTAAGCCTACGGGTACGGTAAAAGTAATAACCAATAACCAGCAAAACTGCCAGAGCGCCAAAAGCCAGCGTAATATAAACGTTGCGTTGCAGGCGCTGTTGTTTATATAAAATATCCAGTTCTCTAACGCGGGCTTTAGATTTGTACAACTGGTATTCGGTTTGTAATCCGGTTACCTGCTTAGCCATAGCTTTGTAATACAAGCTGTCAGCTAAAGTGTTTTGCTGCTCCCTTAGTTTTAAGGCGAGTTGGTAATTGTGCTGATACTTGTACAAATCGGCCAGGCGACTTAATATTTCTATCTCCTGTTTGCGCGCGCCTTTCTCCCTTACTAAGGTGAGGGCTTGGTTAAAATAATAAAGTGCTTTTGGGGCATCGCTTGCTCCATAAGTATCAGCCAGGCCGGTTAAAGTCTGTAATTCGCGCAGGTAATTATTAATAGCCCGAGCCTTTTGTAAAGCAGCTATTTGCAAGCTGATAGACTTTGCCTTATTACCTTGCTTGTTATAGACTTTAGCCAGGTTATTCGTTAAAGTAATATTCAGGCCTTGGTATTGCGGCTCGCCGCTTAACATAATTCCTTTTTCGAGATAGGTTTTCGCAAGAGTAGGTATTCCCATTTCACGATACACTACCCCAAAATTGTTATATATATTAAGCGAAAGGTTAGAGAAAGGAATGGTGTTATTAATTTTTTCTGCTGTATGCAGGTATTTTAAAGCGGTGTCAAACTTGCGCTGTCCCATGTAACCTTCGGCTAAGGTAAGATAAGCCTCCATGCAGCCGGCAGCATTTTTGGAGCGCTCTGCAACCTTAAGCGATTGTATGAAAAGGTCTATAGCCTTATCATAGTTGCCTTTACGCAGCTCAACTACACCTAAACGTACAATAATTGCTGCCTCACCAACCGGATTTTTACCTCTGCGGTAAAGCTCAAGTGCTTCTGTATATTTCAAATTAGAAGCATCAAAGTCGCCCAAATTATCATCGATCATGCCTAACTGGTTAAGCATCATAGCTTGCCCCTTGAGGTCCTTTTTTTTCCGTGCTTCTGCCAAGCCCATTTTGGCGAAAAAAACAGCTGAATCGGGTTTGGAATAACGGTATTGCTTGATTAGTTTTTCGTAATCGGCGATGGTAAGCGAAGACGATTGTGCCGAAGATGACTGCTTAATTACCGCAACAGCGGTATAACTATAAGTTAAACAAAGTAAAAGTGATAAAAATATTGTTGACCGTTTAATTAGTAGTGGCACAGCACAAAGATATAATTTATGCTCAGAGTATACTTAAACACAGGTGAAAATGTTACAAACAATTACACTCAAGTTGTGTATTCACTTTCGCCATGATTAAATTATTTGTTCAGTAATTTTACTTAGGCCATCACCTCAATTTTTTTTAGCAACTATCTATTTGAATAAACAACTCAATGAATTAATAGTCAATAAATTAACTTACATAGCGTCAAATATTTAATTAATTAATACCTGAACCGCCTATCCTTTCGAATAATTAGCCACCCTTTCTCTAACTTGCGAAACTTTTGTAACACCTAATTCGAGCCTATGGATGCACAGCAAATAACCGGCTACCTAAAGCAAAATAATAGTCATCACATCAAATTCGCATTTGCGGACATAGACGGAATTTTGAGAGGTAAGCTTATTCACAGGCAAAAATTTGAAAGTGGCTTGCAGAATGGTTATGGTTTTTGTGATGTGGTATTTGGTTGGGACAGCGCCGACCAAGCCTATGATAACGTTGCCGTGACTGGTTGGCACACAGGCTATCCCGACAAAAACTGCCGCATTGATTTAGCTACTTTTCGCAATATACCCTGGCAGAATAATATACCCTTTTTCCTGGCTGATTTTAGCGGTGCGGATAAGGAGGGGGTGCCGTGTCCGCGTACACTTTTAAAAAAGATAGTGTCAGCATGTGCCGATATGGGCTATCATCCCGAGTTTGCTCAGGAGTTTGAATGGTTTAATTTTAGTGAGACGGCAAAATCCCTGCAGCAAAAATCTTTTAGGGGCATTGAACCAGTCACTCCGGGAATGTTTGGGTACTCTATATTACGGCTATCGCAGCAAAGCAATTTCTATCTTGATTTAGTAAATTTGTTAGAAGAATTCCGTATCCCTTTAGAAGGCTTGCATACCGAAACCGGCCCAGGCGTGTGCGAAGCTGCCATAATACATGACCATGCACTGGCAGCAGCAGATAAAGCTGTACTCTTTAAAAATGCAGTTAAAGAAATTGCCTCCAGCCACGGTATCATGGCATCTTTTATGGCTAAATGGAACGCAGACTTACCCGGCTGCGGTGGACATATACATCAAAGTTTATGGAATACTGACAAGAGCCATAATTTATTTTATCAAGCCGATGCGGAGCATGGTATAAGTGAGTTAATGAAGCATTACATCGCAGGGCAGTTATATTGCTTGCCATTCATCATGCCGATGTATGCGCCTACCATAAATAGTTTTAAAAGACTGGTAGAAGGTGCCTGGGCACCCACTACAATTACCTGGGGTATAGATAACCGAACGGCGGCGTTAAGGGCTATCAGCCAATCCGCGAAATCTGCCCGGTTAGAAACACGTATTCCCGGCGCCGACAGCAACCCATACCTGGCCATTGCGGCCTCCTTAGCCTCAGGCTTGTACGGCATTAAACATAAGCTACCGCTTAACATTAAGCCGGTACAGGGCAACGGATATTTGGATACCTCTAATGGCACCTTACCAAAAAATTTGTTAGAAGCAGCCACAGCTATGCAGCAGTCTGATGTAGCACGCGAACTTTTTGGCAACACATTCGTAGACCATTTTACCGCAACCCGTGTTTGGGAATGGCGTCAGTTTAATAGCCAGGTTACGGACTGGGAACTGAAAAGATATTTTGAAATAATTTAGCAAATACAGGCAACTGCCTTTTATGAACCACGAATTAAGTAAGCTGATTGTGAGCAAGGCCTGGGAGGCATACGACGCTTCCAAGGTGATCATGAGTATTGATGACATCAGCGCTAACGTTTCTACCAATTTTGTTTTCAGGGTAACCTTCGAAGATGGCGACATCATTATAGCCAAGCTTTCGAGTTTTGGTAAATACGAGTATTTTAAAGAAGATCATCGCATTATCCACAGCCTGTCAAATAATCTTTTGTACCCTTACGAGAATGTACTGGCTAAATCATTGCTAAAAAACAACAGGGTATACATTTACCGTCATCGCCAGAGTGGCAACGAAGCCTGGGTAGTATTTTATAACCCTACCCGCATCCTGGAGCGGCTGCCACGACGACTTGAAGAAGATCATATCAGGCAATTTGCACAGCAGGCAGCAAAGTTTCATAAGGCCTGCTCGCGCGCGGCCAAGGTGCTGCCCAAGTCGTCAAAAACTATGCGTACCGATATTAACAGTTTGCTTGACCGGCTTACCGCCGACGAAAGCCGCTATGGTACCCGGAGCCACGCCGACCAATTGCGCTACCACTGCGATAAATACCTGAAAGGCCGCGCTAAATACGGGGCCGCTACTTTTGAAACTATCCCGGTATTTATTGACTGGAATATTGGCAACTTCTCGGTAACAAAGGATATGGAATTGTATTCGCGTTGGGATTATGACTGGTTTAGGATGAGTACGCGAATGATGGATTTTTATTTTTTTAGCCGTGTGGTATCTAACGCTGGTGACCGCACGGTGTTTAGCTACCTCATCACCACCATGATGGAAGACCGGTTTATCGTATTTTTACAAGAGTATCATAAGCATAACCCACTTACCGTCAATGAAATAGGTTTTCTTAAAGAAGCTTATCGTTTTTTCATACTTAATTATGTGATTAAAGACGGCAAACACTTTTTCCACGAGCAATATGCCAACAAATTGCAGCAGGAAGCCTACGACATCTATCTGCCGTCTGTAGACCGCGACTTTGATGCCAACGTATTGCTTGATGCTCTTAACTTAAAACCGTAATTTACAACAGAAACCTCTTTTGATGCTACCTACCCTTGATTTTAAAAGCGTTGTTGACCGATATAAAGTGATTTTTTTTGACTCGTTCGGGGTTATAAAAAACTACAAGGGCCTGGTACCAGGCATTAAAAACACTTTCGATTATCTGCGCGATCAAAATAAAGACTATTACATTGTTACCAACGATGCTTCGCGCAGTCCGCAGCAGCTGGCACAATCATTTCAAAAATTAGGGCTGGACGATCTTACTCCCGAAAAAATCATCTCGTCGGGCATGTTAGCTAAAGAGTACCTGGAGTTGAAAGTTACTGAGGGTATTGTGGCTTACCTGGGCACTAAAAACTCGGCGCATTACATTGAGTCGGCCGGCCATCAAACAATGTCAATCCGCGATATTACTGATGATTTAATTGAGCAGGTAAGCGGCGTAGTATTTATGGATGACGAGGGCTATCGCTGGTTTGACGACCTGAACAAAACGGTTAACCTGCTGCGCAAACGTAATATACCGGCTATAGTGGCCAACACCGATTTAGTTTACCCGCTCACCAAAACCGACGTTGCCATTGCCGTAGGCGCTCTGGCCGATATGATTGAAAAAATTGTGGGCAAAAGGTTTATTCGCTTTGGCAAGCCCGACTCACAGATGTTTATGTTTGCGTATGAGCTGGCCCGCCAAAAACAAAGCCTTACCAAACAAGATATACTGATGGTGGGCGACACTTTGCATACCGACATTTTAGGCGGAAATAAATTTGGATTAGATACCGTACTGGTTTACACCGGTAACACGCTGCCTGCCAATGCCGAAACTAATATCATGGCCACCGGTATTGCTCCCACCTACATTTGCAATAACGCGGTAGTCGAAAGTTGAGCCACGTCTACTTAAGTCATTTCTTCAATACATCACGGTGATACTGCA
This sequence comes from Mucilaginibacter sp. CSA2-8R, assembly GCF_038806765.1. Taxonomy (NCBI): domain Bacteria; kingdom Pseudomonadati; phylum Bacteroidota; class Sphingobacteriia; order Sphingobacteriales; family Sphingobacteriaceae; genus Mucilaginibacter; species Mucilaginibacter sp. CSA2-8R. The sequence goes on from NZ_CP152389.1 coordinate 2,738,169, forward strand.
TTGAGTAAAAATGCAGTTAAAACTTTTTGTTGTTTTTAACTTAAACATTTTGTAAGCGTTTGCGGTTAGTTTCAGTAATCAAAATGAGACCGGGCAACCTATGCCCCTCACTAAAATTATTGCTTAATGATTCAGACCAGCGGCCAAAAGCGAGTTATCATCACTAACATATCCCCCAAGGTTGAAGAAGGAAAGTTTCCGGCAAAATCAGCAATTTATGAAAGTTTCAAAATATCAGCCGACATTTTTAGCGACGGCCATGATGAAATTGCTGCCAGCGCTTTCGTTAAAAAAGTAAACGATGCAAACTGGACCGAGTATCCGCTGCATTTCGTTATAAACGACCATTGGGAAACTATCTTCAGAGCTACCGAAACAGGCAACTACGAGTTTAAAATTGAAGGTTGGGTAGATCACTACACTACCTGGAAAAAAGGACTCAAAAAAAAGTTTGACGCCGGTCAGGACATTACCGTCGAACTGCAGATTGGCGTGGAGCTGCTTGAAGAAGCTGCAACCCATAACATCGCTAACAAAGCGAAGCTGCGCGAATGGGTTACACAACTTACCCAGGCAGGCAGCACCGAGCAAGCTGTGGTGCTGGCATTTAGTCCTGAGATCAGTGCCGAAATGTATAAGCACCGGCACGCCAACCTGGTAACCCAATACCCTACTGTTTACCGTTTTGAAGTTGAGCGAAAACGCGCCGCCTTCAGCACCTGGTACGAGCTTTTTCCACGTTCGGCGTCGGAGCAGCCCGGCGAACACGGCACTTTCGACGATGTTGTTAAATTGTTGCCCCGGGTAGCCCGGATGGGGTTTGACGTTTTATACTTTCCACCTATTCACCCTATTGGCGAAAAAAACCGTAAAGGAAAAAACAACTCGTTGACGGCTGAGTCCAATGACCCCGGATCGCCCTGGGCTATTGGTAATCGCTTGGGCGGACATAAAGCAATCCATCCGCAATTGGGCACGCTCGACAGCTTCAAGGCGCTGATAAATGAAGCAAAAACGCTTAACATCGAAATTGCAATGGACATTGCCTACCAATGCGCACCCGATCACCCTTATGTAAAAGAGCACCCGCAATGGTTTAAATGGCGGCCTGATGGTACCGTGCAATATGCCGAGAACCCACCGAAAAAGTACGAAGATATCCTACCATTCAATTTTGAAACTGAAGATTGGGAAAATTTATGGCAGGAACTAAAAAGTGTAATTGACTATTGGGTAGACGCCGGCATACGGGTGTTCAGGATAGATAACCCGCATACCAAGGCTTTTGGGTTTTGGCAATGGATGATTGGCGAAGTACGGGCAAAAACTCCGGAGGTTATATTTTTAGCCGAAGCTTTTACCCGTCCGCGCATTATGGAACGATTAGGCAAGGGCGGCTTTAATCAATCATACTCTTACTTTACCTGGCGTAACACCAAACAGGAAATTGAAGAGTACATGACTGAGCTTACGCAAACCGAAATGCGCTACTATTACCGCGCTAATTTTTGGCCTAACACACCGGATATTTTGCCTCCGGCATTAATAAACGGTGGCGATAATGCGCACGTTATGCGGGTTATACTGGCAGGTACGCTATCCTCAAACTATGGCCTGTACGGCCCGGTGTACGAGTTTGGCATCAATGCACCGCACGGCGTTAAAGAAGAATATGTAGATAATGAAAAATACGAAATTAAACACTGGGACTGGAACCAGTACACCCGTATTGGCGAGATCATTACCCGCTTAAATCGTATCCGCCACCAAAATGCGGCCTTGCAAACCACCTGGAACATTCAATTTGCAGATACCAGTAATCAACAAATTATCTGTTATATTAAAACAGATAAAGCCACTGATAATAACCTGATTATTGCCGTTAACCTGGACGCCTTTGCAACACAGGGGGCCCATGTACGCATACCGCTGCCCGAATTTAATATTGGGTATGATGAGCCTTACCAGGTTACCGATTTATTGAGCGGCAGCAGTTACCGCTGGGTTGGCGATTATAACTACGTTGAACTTAACCCCTACCAAATGCCTGCACATATTTTCAAAGTACAAAAATTATACTAACCATGCCTCAAGATATAACACCACTCGACGATAAACTACACTGGTATAAAGACGCTATTATTTACGAATTGCACATCAAGGCTTTCCGGGATGGCAATTGCGACGGCATAGGCGATTTTAAGGGCCTGATGGAAAAGCTCGACTATCTGCAGGATTTAGGTATTACTGCAATCTGGCTCCTTCCGTTTTACCCATCGCCATTGCGTGATGACGGCTACGATATTGCCGATTACTATAGCATCAATCCATCTTACGGAACTATTGAAGAATTCAAGTTATTTTTAGACGAGGCGCATAAACGCGGACTTAAGGTAATTACCGAATTAGTCATCAATCACACGTCAGACCAGCACCCTTGGTTTCAAGCAGCGCGCAAGGCACCCAAGGGATCTGACGAACGTAACTTTTATGTTTGGACGGATGACCCTAAAGACTACAAAGACGCACGGATAATTTTTCAGGATTATGAAGCTTCAAACTGGACTTGGGACCCGGTTGCGCAGCAATATTACTGGCACAGGTTTTTTCACCACCAGCCCGATTTAAATTTTGATAATCCGGCGGTGCAGCAAGAAGTTTTTAATATTTTAGAATACTGGTGTCAAATGGGTGTAGATGGTTTCAGGCTTGATGCCGTACCTTATTTATTTGAGCGCAACGACACCAATTGCGAAAATCTGCCAGAAACTCACGTATTTTTAAAGAAGCTTCGCTCGTATATAGATGAACGCTACCCGGGCACTCTTTTATTAGCTGAGGCCAACATGTGGCCTGAAGACTCGGCCGCCTACTTTGGCGACGGTGACGAGTGCCAGATGAACTACCACTTCCCGGTAATGCCACGCATGTTTATGGCCTTGCAGATGGAGGACAAATATCCTATCACAGATATTTTTGACCAAACGCCCGAGATACCTAACACTTGCCAATGGGCGATCTTTTTGCGTAACCATGATGAGTTGACGTTGGAAATGGTAACCGACGAGGAACGCGACTTTATGTATAAAGTATACGTAAAAGACCCTAAAGCTCGTATTAATTTGGGCATCCGTCATCGGTTGGCGCCATTGCTGGAGAATAGCCGCCGAAAAATTGAATTGTTAAACACTTTGCTTTTTTCGTTACCTGGCACGCCGGTTTTATACTATGGCGACGAAATTGGCATGGGCGACAACTTTTATCTGGGCGACCGCGACGGCGTGCGCACACCAATGCAATGGGATTCGGAGCGTAATGCAGGATTTTCGGAAGCCAACCCGCAACGCTTGTACTTACCGCTCATCCTCGATCCGCAGTTTCATTATGAGTCTGTTAACGTCGAGCTCCAGTCTCGTAACACATCGTCACTGCTCTGGTGGACCAAACGTGTAATCGCTACCCGAAAAAAATATAAAGCTTTTAGCCGGGGCGACATGAAGTTCATTCAGAGCGAAAACTCCAAAATACTCGCCTTTACCCGCACTTACGAAGACCAGACCATGCTGGTGATTGTCAACTTGTCGAGATATAGCCAACCGGTCGAGTTAGAACTAAGTGCCTATAAAGGTTATATACCTGTCGAGATTTTAAGTCGCAACAATTTTCCTGAAATTAAGGCCGACTCACTATACTTTTTAAACTTGCCAGCTTACGGCAGCCAGGCATTTGTATTAGAACAAGCGCATCCGGAAATGGAAAACGAACAGCGCTTACAAACCATTGCTGTACAAAGTTGGAAAGAATTACTGGAAAGAAAGGTTTTAGAACAGCTCGAAAACAAAGTTTTACCCAATTACCTGATGCGTTTGCGTTGGTTTGGCGGAAAAGCAAGGGGCTTGGAAACCATTACCATTACCGACTATGCTACCGTTCCACTGGCCGACAACAGCGCTTTTATCTTGCTGATGGAAGTAAAATACCGTGAAGGTTTACCAGACTTATACCAGTTACCGGTAGCTTTTGCGAAGGATGGCATGGCCGAAACTTTAAAAACTAATACACCTCAGGCCGTCATAGCCAATTTAACGCTAAATGGTGAAGAAGGCATATTATATGATGCTATATATGGTTCGCCATTGCAACAGGCCATTTTTACTAATATGGCTCAGGGCAATAGTGTCGCGCAGTCCAAAGGTAAATTGGTATTTTCGGGCAACAGCGCGTTAACAACACATGTTGCAGAAAATCCGGTTACTAATCCGCGCATGCTTTCGGCCGAGCAGAGCAATACTTCATTATCTTTCGATAATCAATTTTACCTTAAAATTTACCGTAAAGTTGACCGTGCTGTTAACCCCGATAAAGAGCTGACTAAGTTTTTGAGCGAGGAAGCTGGTTTTAAAAACATACCGAGATACGTAGGATCGGTTGAGTGGAACTTCGGCACCGACTCGATGGTGTTAGGTATGATGCAGGAAATGGTAAAAAGCAACAGCGACGGTTGGGAATACATGCTCGACAGGTTAAACGACTTTAACGATAATTTGCTGATCACAACCGATAACGAGATCGTTCTGCAAGAGTCTTTAGGTACTATCATTACGCCGTTGGCTTATGAGGAGGTACCTGAAGCGACCAAAGAAAAATTAGAGGCCAGTGTTGCTGAGTTAGTAAAACTTTTGGGTGAGCGCACCGGCGAAATGCACCTGGCTTTGTCGTCAGAACAAAACAATCCTGCATTTAAGCCAGAAGATTATTCCTTACATTATCAACGCTCATTGTTTTCATCTTTGCAATCTTTGGTTAGGGTAGCTTTTCAGAGCCTAAGCAGAAATTTAAAAAAACTACCTGAAAACGTTAGGCAGGAAGCTGAAGAAGTGCTGAGTATGAAGGAGGAGATCTTAACGATTTTCAAAAAAATATACAGCCATAAGATAGATGTCACTAAAATCCGCATTCACGGCGATTATCATTTAGGCCAGGTATTATTTACAGGGGGCGACTTTTTGATACTTGATTTTGAAGGCGAACCGGCACGTAGCTACAGCGAAAGACGTTTAAAATACTCTCCGTTACGTGATGTAGCCGGCATGATTCGTTCATTCCATTATGCCGCTTACGGCAGCTTGTTTTTAGATAACCAGATCAGGCCTGAAGATATTGAAAAATTGTTGCCGCACGTAGAGCAGTGGTATCATTATATGTCGGGCTTTTTCATGAAATCGTATTTGGAAACTGTTGGAGACGCTTCCTTTGTGCCAAAAGCCAAAGAAGATTTGGAAATTATGCTGCAAACATTTCTAATGCAGAAAGCGGTATACGAATTGAATTATGAGCTCAATAATCGCCCTGATTGGGTGTTGGTTCCGCTACGGGGTATCAAATCTATTGTTTTAAAAAACAGAATGGCAACCACAGCTGAGTAATTTAAAGATGGAAAATAATGCAGCGCAAATAATTGAGAGTCAGCCTTGGTTTACCCTTTTTACCGACTTTGATATTGATTTATTTAAGGCTGGTAAACACTACCAGCTTTACAATAAACTGGGTGCACGGCAGGTAGATCATGCCGGTAGGTCAGGAACGTACTTTGCCGTTTGGGCGCCTAATGCTAAACATGTATCGGTAATTGGCAATTTTAATGGTTGGAACCGGTACCAAAACGCCATGCATGTAAGATGGGACGGCTCTGGTATTTGGGAGTTGTTTGTGCCTGATATAACTGACGGTGAGTGCTATAAATATTTTATCGAGTCGAACAGCGGATACACGGTAGAAAAAGGAGACCCATACGCTTACCGTTGGGAAACGGCACCCCATACGGCAACCATTACAGCCAACCTGCAATATACCTGGGGAGACCAACAATGGATAGCCAAAAGAGGGCAGACTGATGCCTTACAACAGCCTCTATCTATCTACGAATTACACATTGGCTCCTGGAGACGGGTAATTGACGGCGAGAGCCGGTTTATGACTTACCGCGAGTTGGCGGTTGAGCTAACCGAGTATTGCAAAAGTTTGAACTTTTCCCATGTAGAGTTTATGCCGGTGATGGAACATCCATTTTACGGTTCATGGGGATATCAGCTAACCGGCTACTTTGCCCCATCGGCCCGCTACGGTACTGCGCAAGACTTTATGTATTTGGTTGACCAATTGCATCAGGCCGGCATTGGGGTAATTTTAGATTGGGTTCCTTCCCACTTTCCCGAAGACCAGCATGGGTTAGGGTATTTTGATGGTACGCACTTATACGAGTACGCAGACCCGCGTAAAGGCTTTCACCCGGATTGGAAGAGCTTAATATTTAACTTTAGCCGCAACGAAGTTAGGGCCTTTTTAATTTCTAATGCATTATACTGGCTGGATAAATTCCATATTGATGGGCTGCGTGTTGACGCTGTAGCGTCCATGTTATATCTGGATTATTCGCGGAAGGCTGGCGAATGGATACCTAATGAGTTTGGCGGCCGCGAGAATTTAGAAGCGATAAGCTTTTTACAGGAGTTTAATGACGCGGTTCATCAGCATCATCCGGATGTTATTACTATCGCCGAAGAATCAACAGCCTGGCCAGGCGTTACCGCACCAACCCATGCAAACGGTTTAGGGTTTGATTTAAAATGGATGATGGGCTGGATGCACGATACGCTGAGCTATTTCGAAAATCCACCAATATATCGCAGCTACCACCACGGGCAAATCACCTTTAGTTTGATGTATGCCTTTACCGAAAAATTTGTACTTCCACTATCACACGATGAGGTAGTCTATGGCAAGCATTCGCTCATCAATAAAATGCCCGGCGACAGCTGGCAGCAATTCGCCAACCTGCGTTTGTTATACGGCTATATGTATGGCCATCCAGGCGCAAAACTTATTTTTATGGGCGGCGAATTTGGTCAGCGACACGAATGGCAGCACGATTACAGTTTGGATTGGCACGAAACTAACGACAGCAACCACTTAGGAATATTAAAATGGCTAAGCCAGCTTAATACTTTGTATAAACAACACGGTGCTTTATACGAAAACAGCTATTCGCCCGATGGCTTTGAGTGGCTTGAGATGAATGACAGTGCTAACAGCGTGCTATCCTGGCTGCGTAAGGGCAAAGACAATAACGAGAGTTTAATCTTTGTGGCTAACTTTGCCCCGGTGGTCCGAAACAATTACCGCATCGGTGTTTCGCAAGTTGGCAATTACACCGAAGTGTTAAATTCAGATAATTTAAATTACGGCGGTAGCGATGTGTTGAATAAAGGCCTGCTCGAGTCTTATCCTATCCCTATGCATGGTAAGGCTCATTCGTTGGTTTTAACGCTGCCTCCGTTGGGTATATCTGTTATTAAATTCGACAGTAAGTTTGACTGGCTGTAGTTTGTGCACCCATAAACTACAGGAATATACCAGCCGGTGCATCAGTAAAACTTTCTGATGCACCGGCTTTTTTTTAAAACACACGGACTATATCTAATAAGCGGGTTTTAAAATAGCTGTAACTTAACTTACCTGTGGTTACCGCACAGGTTTGCCCTGACGATGCATGAACAAATTCAATATCTTTACCGACTGAAGTAACGATTCCCATATGCCCGGGTTTCCTTAATGAAACGTCAGAACCCGTAAAAAGTACGATATCGCCTGGCTTTGCCTCTTCAATGGATATCTTCTTTTCTGCATTTTTAAAATCCACAGTACGCCGGGGTACAGCAATGTTAAAAAAATTAAACACCGCTGTCACTAAGCCAGAACAATCTAAACCTATAGCTGGGTCGGTAGAGCCGTACACATAGGGTGTACCTTTTAAACTTAAGGCATAGGCTACAAACGCATCTGGAGTTACTGTGGTAGTATTAAAATGGTATACGGTATCCACGCCATTAATTAAAGTGTCAGTTTTAACAAGCATTGTCCGCACAGAGGACGTTGCCATAAATGCGGAGGAATTACCCAACCTCTGATTAACACTATTACTGACTATAGACTGTGCTGTTTGTTGAAAAGTATTGTAAGCTGTTTGGGCATGGGTAGTGATTGACAACCCCGCGAACATTCCTACAACCATAAATAATAATTTTCCCTTCATTCCAACCGTTTGCAAATTGATTATAGCGTATTACTCTTTTATAAGACTTTATTACGGCGCCATCCACAAATAGTTACCTTTTTAAATTAACTCCTGCTAATCAATGCGCCGGGGCGCACAAAACACTTGTATTAAAAAACCGTTGTTAAAGCATGAGTATTAGTAATAGGTCAGTTACCGGAAAAACAATTGTGATTACCGGAGCTTCAAGTGGTGCCGGTCGTGCGGCAGCCCTGGAGTTTGCACCATATAAGCCTTACCTTGTAATAGCTGCACGTAACAAAAATTCGTTAAATGAACTGGCTGAAGAATGCACCGCTTTGGGTGCAAAAGTACTGGTGGTACAAACAGATGTTACCGATCCAAAAGCAGTCATCAACCTGGCTAATCAAGCACAGGATTGGCAGGGCCAGTTAGACGTTTGGATTAATAATGCCGGTGTGCTGGCTGCTGGAGATTTTGACAAGACTCCGATGGAGGTACATCAGCAAATCATAGAAACCAACTTGCTGGGTTACATGAACGGAGCTCACGCGGTATTGCCCATCTTTAAAAGTCAGCAACACGGTGTAATTATTAACAATATTTCTATAGGTGGTTATTTACCGGTACCTTATGGCGCTGGTTATACAGCAAGTAAGTTTGGGCTAAGAGGCTTTTCGGAAGCGTTAAAAGCAGAACTTACCGCTTGGCCTCAAATTTATGTTTGTGATTTATTTCCGGCATTTTTAGATACACCCGGTATTTATCATTCGGGTAATTACACGGGCAAAGTGCTTAAGCCGGCACCGCCTGTTTATGACCCTAAACGACTGGCGCAAGCCATGCTCAAGGTGGTTGAAAATCCGGGCAACCATGCTAACACTTATGTAGGCAGTGCATCCTTGCTGTTAAAATTTTCGCATGCATTATTCCCCGAGTTAACAACGAAGCTTACCGGTTTGGTAATGCGCAGATATTTTAATGTAGCCGACGACTTACCGGCTACCAATGGCAATTTATTTAATACCGTTAAATATGGCATGAGCACGCATGGCGGCTTCGGTACATCAGGTAAGCCCAAAGCCCATCGCAAGTATTTGGCGGCTGCTTTGTTGGCAGGTTTGGCCACCAGTGCTTTAGTAGTTGGACTGAAAAAATAATCTTACAGATTAATTATTTTGAAGAAGCCGGCTCTGTAGCCGGCTTTTTTGTTAAGTGGTTTTTATTATCTGTTTTATTCCTTTTTCCATACATCATCTTCAGGCGTCTTCTTGTGTTTTTATTAATGCTTGTTAAAAGCATTATCTTTAGCAAACTCAGTCATCAAAAAAATATTAAAAATATTTCGGCTACAAGGCAACCTTTTGCTTTTACGCTGCGTGATGACTACAGATAAGGATAATTATTAACTAAGCAGAAGCCCGGCCAATGGGAGAAGCAGAACTACATCAACTGATTACTGGCTGTTTAAACAATAACAGGAAAGATCAGAAAGTGCTATACAAGGCATTTTATGGATTTGCTATGGGCATCTGTTTGCGTTATGCAGGTAATCGTTATGAGGCGGCCGAGATTATGAATCAGGGCTTTTTAAAAGTTTATAACAATCTGCATCGTTATGACGAAGCAAGGCCTTTTATGGCCTGGCTGGGACGCATCATGATGAATACAGCCATCGACTATCACCGGCGTAACGTTAAGTGGGCGGAGTACAATGATATAGACGAAGCGCTGGATATCAGCAACAGTGATTATGCCGACAGTAAATTAAATTATGATGAGCTGCTGGGGATGATACAACGCCTGCCCAACTCCTATCGTACGGTGTTTAACCTATACGCTATTGAGGGATATACACACGACGAAATTGGTGATTTGCTGGGTATTAGCGTTGGTACATCCAAATCTAACCTGTTTAAAGCGAGAGAAAAACTAAAACAAATGATATTAAAAACCGACCAGTTGCCCAAACCCGACATGGGCAACGGTTATGGTCCGGTCTCTATTAGTGCGGTAAGTGTGGGTATATCCTTTCTTATCAACTTTATATTTTAAAATGAAACGGCTCAACGAAAATAAAATAGACAAACTTTTTAAGGACGGTGTATCCGACCCTAAAGACGATGGTTTGTTTAACGAAGCCGATTGGGAGAGCATGGAAAAAATGCTGGATAAAAAATCCGGCAAAAAAGCGGTGCTATTCAGGATAATGTATTACACATCGGGTATTGCAGCGCTGCTTTTATTAGTTTATGCATTATTCTGGCTGCCAAAAAAGGAATCCGAAACTAAAGTAAAACAAAACATAGCCAAACACAACGAAACACTAAAGCAGGATAACGGCCAATCTGTGCAGCCGGGCAAAGTTCCCGCTGTGGAGCTTGCTGCATCGAGCCACTACCGCGGCCGGGTTAATCAGGTTCCGGTTGCAGCAGGCAAATCGTTCTTTTCCTTATCTGCTGCGCAGAAAGGCCGTTATATTGTTAACAAAGTATCTCCGCAAAAAGAAATAAAATCGCTGCCCAACGATACTGCGACCAGCCTTTTGGCATCAGCTAACATACAATCGCAAATTGATAGTAGCGCCCTTACAGCAAATCAGGTATTGGTAGACAGCAGTCAATTAACCGAAAAACCGAAACAGCCACGGCCGGCCAAAATAACAAGGCTTAAAAGCCTTAGCGGCTTTAAACCGGTGCTTACTTTGGCATTGGTGGGCTCCCCCGACGTGAATGGTGTAAGTTCGGTAAGCGGTGGCAAGGTGGGCGCCAATGTGGGTGTGCAGCTATCACTGCAGCTTTTGCCAAAATTGAGCATAACCACCGGTATGGCTTATGCAGTTAAACGCTACAGTGCTACCGCCGGCCAGTACGAGTCTAATTTTAATTCGTCAAGGCCTATTACCTACATCGATGCCAATTGTAAGGTTCTTGATGTTCCGGTAAACGTGAATTACCAGTTGTATAAAAAAGGAAGTAACGCATTGCAATTAGGGACCGGACTATCTTCTTATTGGATGCTTCGGGAAAACTATGAGTTTGAATATGCTAATAATTCGCCGAGCTTTTACCTTAATGTAGCTAACGAAAACAAGCATATACTGAGCGTTTTAAATTTAAATGTTACCTATCAGCACCGCTTAACTAATGGCATCAGCGCTATTGTTCAGCCGTATTACAAAATACCGCTAACGGGTATTGGTAATGGTCGCGTCAACTTGCAGTCGGCGGGCGTAGCATTTGGTGTAGGTTGGAACATGAACCAGTTATTCAGAAAACCCAAGTAAAACTATGAAATACCTTGCCTTTATTTTGCTGGTGTGGTTCAAGACGAATCAGACCAGTCAGGAAACCTATGTCTGTAAAAATGCAAAAATCAGTATCTATTCAAAGGCTCCTTTAGAAGATATTGATGCCGTATCGACCAAGGGAACATCAGTATTAAACGCCGGTACCGGCGATGTAGCTTTTAGCATTCCGATCAAATCTTTAACATTTGAAAAATCGCTGATGCAGGAGCATTTTAACGAAAATTACATGGAAAGCGACAAGTATCCTAACGCAACTTTTAAAGGGAAAATTCAGGAAAAAGTCGACGTTAGTAAAAATGGCGTTTACCCGGTTACGGCTACTGGTGTGCTTGAGGTACATGGCGTTAAGCAAAACAGAACTATTCCGGGTAAAATCATCGTGAACAGTGGTGTGGTAAGTTTGGCTACAGACTTTAATGTGCAATGCAAAGACCACCAGATAGATATACCGCAACTGGTGTTTAAAAAGATTGCCGAAACCATCCAGGTCAAGGTATCGGCCACTTACACTTCTTACAAAAAGCCAAACTCCTAATCATGAAATTTTATCAAAAAGCAGTGTTCCTGGCAGCGTTTATTTTGCCGGGGGTCACGGGGTATGCCCAAAATAAATCGGCTCGCGACACATCAGCAACCGATTCTCTGCTAAACAGCCTTTCGGCTGATGAAAAAGCCGATCCGGTGTTAGCCACTTTTAAGTCGACCCGGTTAATTTTGACCGAAACTACCGAAACCATCAAAAAGAACAACCTGAACTTTTTGGTTGTCCATAGGTTTGGCGATATTGCTGGTGCCGACGGCGGCGGAAAGACCCTTTGGGGATTGGATAACTCCTCAGATATCTATATCGGCTTTGAGTATGGCCTCACCAACAATCTTGATATTGATTTTGGCCGAAGCAAATATGAACAATTGCTGGAGCTGGGGTTAAAATACGCCTTATTGCGGCAAACTTCGGATGATAAAATACCTTTTGCCTTAACCGTAGTTGGTAAAACAGGCCTGAAGCCGTACTCGGTTACTACCAATGTGTATGATGATTACACCAACCGGCTCAATTATTTTGTGCAGGCTATATTTGCGCGCAAATTTTCATCGCGCTTATCATTGCAGGTAGCGCCTTCTTTTTTGCGCAACAATCTGCCATACCCTTACATCGCCGGTAACGAAAAAAATATTTTTTCGCTAAGTGCTGCCGGAAGGCTTAAAATAACCAAACGCATGGGTATTGTGGTAGATTATGCCCATCCGTTCTCTTCGTTTCGCGACAAAAGCAACAGTCCGAAGTTTTATGATCCGTCGGCGGTCGGCATTGAAATGGAAACGGGCGGTCACGTATTTACACTTAACCTTAGTAATGCGCAGGCTATTTCGCCTATCAATTACCTAGCCGATACCGAATCAAAATGGACCAAAGGGCAATACCGCATCGGCTTTACCATCACCCGCGTATTTGATTTAAACCATAAACATAAAGGCACCTATAAATAAACTGTAAAACCAATATCATGGAACGTAAAGAATTTATTTCGAAGCTGGGTATTAGCCTGGCCGCTATTTGTGCTGGGTGCGGCATTGCATCCTGCGGTAGTAACCCTAAAGCCGAAGACCCGGCTCCAACACCCGGAGGTGGTACAGGCGGCAATAGCAATGCGTTGGTAAGCGCCAATTTAGATTCGGAATTAAAAAATGTAGGCGAATTTAAGATTAGCAATGGTGTGATACTCGTTAGGCTGGCCACAGGTAATACGGCTAATGCCTTTACCGCAGTTCAGGTAGCTTGCACACATCAGGGGACTTCTATTAATTACAATAGCTCACAGGGTAAGTTTATTTGCCCAAACCATGGCAGCCAGTTTAGCACTAATGGTGCGGTATTGCTTGGGCCGGCAACAACGGCTTTAAAAGGTTATACTGTAAATATTTCCGGTAGCTCACTTAATGTAACGGCTTAAGTTTATAGCGTAACTGTTAATGCATGAGCGAGCTTTTTGTATGCTCGCTCATGCATTATTTTGAGCCTATTTCATTCTCGGCCTTGCCTTAATAAAAGTAATTACTCCCGGCAGACTGTAAAATCCAATTAAATTCTTTAATTCTGCATTTTTATTTGGGTGCTGCCCAAACGGTGAGTTATGGATGAAGATTTTTACAGCCATTTATTTGAAAAACAAGGTAAGGCGTTAAACATACCGCCCAACAGTCAAATTGCCAAATGGGCAATGGCTGTTGTACATCTGCTATTTCCGGAACAATCTAAAAGGCATTTTAAATCCGTTGATGATTTGAAAACGGCCTTTACCGAGCTTGAACAAGAATTGGCCATTATCCTCCAATTTAACGACGCGAACCATCATAACAGTAGTGCCGACATCGCGGCTGCCTTTTTTGCGCAGGTGCCTGATTTGTACCGCATATTAAATACTGATATCAAAGCCATTTACGAAGGCGACCCGGCTGCTTTTAGCGAGTTTGAGGTTATTAGGAGTTATCCGGGATTATTTGCCATTTCGCTTTACCGCATAGCCCACCAGCTTTGCAGGCTTGGTGTGCCGCTTATTCCGCGTATACTAACGGAATATGCCCATTCAAAAACCGGTATTGATATTCACCCGTCGGCCAAAATTGGCGAGTATTTCCACATTGACCACGGCACCGGTGTAGTAATTGGCGAAAGCTGTACTATCGGCAACCATGTAAAAATATATCAGGGCGTTACCCTCGGCGCCTTAAGTGTGCGCAAAAGTATGGCCGGCACTAAACGGCATCCTACCGTGCAAGACCGGGTGGTTATATATTCAGGCGCCACTATATTAGGCGGCGAAACCATTATTGGGCACGACAGTGTTATTGGCGGAAACGTATGGTTAACCGACAGTGTAGCCCCGCATTCAACCGTTTATCATACCCCCATGATTTCGGTGCAAAACATTATCAGCAAATCTTAGCTTTATAATTACTATGGCTGGCATTATTGATTTAGTAGGCAACACGCCCCTGGTAGAGCTGCAAAAGCTTAACCCTAACCCCAACGTACGCATATTTGCGAAGCTGGAAGGCAACAACCCCGGCGGCAGCGTTAAAGACCGCGCTGCACTGAACATGATACGCAGTGGCATGGAACGGGGCGAAATTAAAAAAGGTATGCGCCTGATTGAGGCCACCAGTGGTAATACAGGTATTGCCTTAGCTATGATGGCCCGCTTGTTTGACCTGGATATTGAATTGGTTATGCCATCTACGTCTACCCGGGAACGAACGCTGACTATGGAAGCATTTGGAGCGAAGGTTACCCTGCTTGACAATATGGAAACTTGCCGCGATTATGCTGAAGAAAAAGGCGCATCAGGCGAATACTTTTTACTGAACCAGTTTGCTAATACCGATAATTACATGGCCCACTACAAAACCACCGGGCCCGAAATTTGGCGCGACACGCACGGGGGTATCACTCACTTTGTAAGTTCTATGGGTACCACGGGTACTATCATGGGTTGTTCGCGGTATTTAAAAGAAGTGAATAGCAATATACAGATCGTAGGCTGCCAACCAACAGAAGGCTCTTCTATACCAGGAATACGCCGCTGGCCGGAGGCTTACCTACCCAAAATTTTTGACCCCAAACGCGTAGACCGCGTAGTTGATACCTCTGAGGAAGAAGCCACTGCAATGACCCGTCAACTGGCACGTACCGAAGCTATATTTGCCGGCATGAGCAGCGGAGGCGCTTGCTCGGCCGCAATAAAAATTGCCCATGAAATTACCCAAGGTACTATTGTATTTATTGCCTGCGACCGTGGCGACCGTTACTTGAGCAGTCCGCTATTTGGCTAAGTAGGTTGATTAATTCAACTCTGTTTGATTGCCTGATCACAGTAGATAATGACTGCTGTATTCAGGCATTTTTTTTTGCATTAATTAAACTGCCCACTTCATTAACACTTTCAATACATAATCAGCAGGTCGCCAGGGTAAACGTTGCTTTGATAGCCATTTAAACGTGGTAAATAGCTTTAAATAAGCCTAATTCTGTGTTAAATTTTCTGTCGTTTATTTTTATATAAAGTACTGTATTCCAATAATTTGATGTTTAAAAAAGTTAAATAATTTTAAATTATCAGTAAAGAAACTGCAAATACCTCTGCTCTTCATTTACTTTGTACCATGCTAAAAATATAGGCTAAGCTTTTAGTTTATAGTATTTACAGCAACCAATTTAAACTTGATAAAATTTTTTGACTGATGCCAAACGGCTACCTACAGAGGGTTTGCCCGTTGCGCTGTTAAATACATTTTACCCAGTTTTATTTTACACCAGTAAACCGAATGAGAAAAATATTACTTACTGTTTTTGCTGTATTGGCCATCGCCGTTCAATTAATGGCAGCGGAGATTAGTCGCGTTGAGCCAGCCAACTGGTGGACCGGCATGAAAAATACTACGCTTCAAATTATGGTGTATGGCAAAAATATTGGTACCCTCGCCCCATCATTTACTTATCCTGGCGTATCACTTAAAGAGGTAGCCAAAACGGATAATCCAAACTATCTTTTTGTTTATCTCAACATTAATGCAAGTGCTAAACCTGGTATTTTACATCTGCAGTTTAAAAAAGGCAACGAGGTTTTAACGCACGCCTTCCCTTTGTTGGCTCGTAACAACCATAGCGGAGCAGCCGGTTTTAACCAGTCGGATGTGATGTATCTGATTACGCCCGACCGTTTTGCCAATGGCAATGCCGGCAACGATGCCTTAGATGGCGTACAGGTAAACCGCGAGGACCCTAACGCCAGGCACGGCGGTGACTTAGACGGCATTGCTCAACACCTGGAATATATTAAAAATTTAGGTGTTACTACCGTTTGGCTAAACCCGGTTCAGGAAAATAAAATGCCCGGTGGTTCTTATCATGGTTATGCCATTACCAATTTTTATAACATCGACCCACGGTTTGGCAGCAATGAGCAATTTAAAAACCTGACAGCAGAAATGCACGGCAAAGGCATGAAGGTGGTGATGGATATGATTTTTAACCATTGCGGCAGCTCACACCCCTGGATGAAAGATTTGCCGGCCAAAGACTGGGTTAATAACAATTCGGGCGAATATGTGCAAACCAATCATGCTAAATATACTTTGATGGACCCACACGCGGCCGCATCAGATCGTAATACATTAATCTACGGCTGGTTTGTACCCGAAATGCCGGACCTCAACCAACGTAACCGTCACCTGGCAACTTACTTAATTCAAAACAGTATCTGGTGGATCGAGTATTCGCGCATTGATGGTATTCGTCAGGATACCTACCCCTACCCGGATTATGATTTTATGGCCCGCTGGTGTAAAGAGGTACAAGCTGAGTATCCAAATTTCAATATTGTTGGCGAATCGTGGTATGGCCGGTCGTCGGCATCGGCTTGGTGGCAAACCGGATCGGTACTCAACAGAAAGGCCGACACCCATTTAAAAACGGTAATGGATTTTCCATTAACCTTTATAGCCAATACCGCTTTTGATTATACTGACCGCGACCGTTTTGGCGAGGATAGTCCGCTGTTTCGTTTATACGAAGAAATTTCCCAGGATTTTATGTTCGCCGACCAGAGCAACATCCTGACGTTTTTGGATAACCACGACCTGGACCGTTTTGCCCGTGCCGACGACCCAGATCTGCGCCGTTATAAACAAGCCCTAGCGTTTTTATTAACTACCCGAGGCATACCACAAATTTATTACGGCACCGAAATTTTGATGGACGGCAAAAAAGCCAAAAGCGATGGCTATGTACGCACCGATTTTCCGGGTGGCTGGGCCGGCGATAAAACTGATGCTTTTACCGTTAAAGGCCGTACCGAAAAACAAAATGAGGCTTGGCAGTACCTGCAAAAATTACTGCAATGGCGCAAAGGCAATGAGGCCGTTACACAAGGCAAACTGCTTCACTTTGTGCCCGATGGTACCGGCGTTTATGTGTACGCACGTATCAAAAACAATAAAACGGTGCTGGTAATGCTTAACGGCACCAACTCGGCCCGCGAGGTATCCATGACGCGCTTTTTAGAAGTGACCAATGGCTTTACGCAGGGCACTGATGTAATTACAGGCAAAAGGCTACCAGTAAACCAAGCCATCACTGTACCGGCAAAAGGCCAGTACATATTAGAGCTAACCAAATAATAAATTATGAAATAAAATTACCCACCAACAAAAACCAGCTTTTAAACCAAATTTCACGACCAAGACGCAACTGGCTGCAAAACCTCCGGTTGCTTGTATTTAACCAATTGTTCCACAAACTATCTAAGCTTTTACAGCAAAACTAAAGTTGTATGAGAAAAAACTATCTAAAAAAGTATGTGCTTGTTTGCATGCTGCTCATCATATCGGCAGTGGCTTTTGCCCAAACAGGCAGCATTACCGGTAAAGTGCTCGATGAAAAAGGCGAAGCTTTACCCGGTGTAAGTGTAAGCATTGTAGGTACCACACAAGGTACCACCGCCGATGCCAATGGTGTTTATCGTATTAATAATGTGTCGCCGGGCAGCTATACTGTATCTGCTGTTTTTATTGGCTACACCCCACTCAGAAAATCGGTGACCGTAACAGCAGGTACGCCAGCTACGGCCGATTTTCAATTAGCTCCCGAAAACAAGGCACTTACCGAGGTAGTTGTTATCGGTTACGGTACACAAAGCCGCAAAGATGTAACCGGTTCTATTAGCACCGTATCTTCTAAAGACTTTCAGAAAGGTACCACCACTACCCCAGCCGAGTTGATACAAGGTAAAATTGCAGGTGTGTCGGTTACGACTAATAGCGGTCAGCCGGGTGCCGGCGCTACTATCCGTATCCGTCAGGGTGCGTCGCTTAACTCAAGCAATGACCCATTGATTGTGATTGACGGTGTGCCGTTAAGCAACAATGCTATCTCGGGCGCAGCCAATCCGCTTACGATGATAAACCCAGATGACATCGAAACTTTTACCGTGTTAAAAGATGCTGCATCAACTGCTATCTATGGTTCGCGTGCGTCAAACGGTGTTATTTTAATTACTACTAAAAAAGGTGCCGCCGGTACGCCGCAGTTCAGCTTTTCAACTAAAAACGCTATCGGAACTTTACGCAATAAAGTTGATGTGTTAACGGCTGATGAAGTGCGCACGTATGTTAAAAACTACGATGCAGCTAACGGAACCAACCGCTCAAGCTACTTAGGTAACGCCAATACCGACTGGCAAAAAGAAATTTTCCAGAACGCATTGACTACCGATAATAACTTTAGCGTAGCAGGAACCACTCACAAAATGCCTTACCGCGTTTCTGTTGGCTACCTCGACCAAACCGGTTTGTTAAAAACCGACCGCTTGCAACGTACTACCGGTTCGTTACGTTTAAGCCCAAAATTTTTTAATGACGACCTGAAATTAGACCTTAACTTAAATGGCGCTTACACCCATAGCCGTTTTGCAAATCAGGATGCTATAGGCGCAGCTTTAAGCTTTGACCCTACACAGAACGTTTACAGTGCCAACAGTCCGTTTAATGGTTACACCGAATGGTACACAACCGCAGCTAACGGTACGGTAACACTTAATCCTAACGCAACACGCAACCCGGTTGCTGTACTTAAAGACAGGCTGAATGGTGGCGACACGTACCGCAGCTTCGGTAATTTAACTGCCGACTACCGCTTTCCGTTTTTAAGAGCGTTACGTGCCAACTTGAACCTGGGTTACGATTTATCTAAGGGTGGTGGCGATACCTTTATAGCAGCTAACGCAGCTCAGGCTTACGCTACGCAGGGATCAAGTTTCCAGTATCACCAAAAAAATTATAATACCACCGGCGAGTTTTATTTAAACTTTGCTCAGGACGTTAAATCGATCAAAAGCAACATTAACGCTACTGCAGGTTACGGTTATTACGATTTTCGTACCGTTACCCGCAACTACGCCCGCTACAATGCAGCAGGTGGTTTAATTGATGGCACAACACCAGTGTTTGCTTATGACGTACCACAGTACACGTTACAATCGTTCTACGGTCGTTTAATTTACACCTTCGATACCAAGTACATCTTAACCGGATCTATCCGTACAGACGGTTCTTCTAAATTTTCACCAGATAAGCGCTGGGGGGTGTTTCCTTCTGCCGCCTTTACCTGGCGCATAAAAGATGAAAGCTTTTTGAAGGATTCAAGAACACTGTCTGACTTAAAATTACGTGCAAGTTTTGGTGTAACCGGTCAGCAAGATGGTATACCCTACTACAGCTATTTGCCTACTTATTTCCTGAGTACTAATGACTCACGTTACCAGTTTGGCAACCAGTTTTACTCCCTGTATGCACCGTCGGCTTATGATGCAAACCTGAAATGGGAAACCACTCAGGCTACCAACATTGGTTTCGACTTTGGTTTCTTTAACCAGCGCTTAACGGGTACTATTGACGCCTACTACAAAAATACTAAGGACCTTCTATCATCTGTTTACGTAGCAGCGGGTACTAACTTTACCAACCTCATTACCACTAACGTTGGTAACATGGTAAACCGCGGTATTGAATTGAGTTTAAATGGCACGCCTGTTAAAACTAAAGACATTACCTGGACCTTGAACTACAACGTATCTTACAATTACAATAAAATCACCAACCTGTCGGCTACCGGTAACAATAACATCATTGGCAACACTACCGGCGGCATTTCGGGTGGTACAGGTACAACTATCCAGATTCAGACTCCAGGATATTCTGCAAACAGCTTTTATGTGTACCAACAGGTGTATGATACCAATACCGGCAAGCCTTTGCAAGGTGTGTTTGTTGACCGTAACAAGGACGGTGTGATTAATGCCAGCGATATGTATCGTTACAAATCACCTTTCCCTAAATATGTGATGGGTTTCAGCACACAGTTCAACTACAAAAAATGGACTTTGAGCTCGGTACTACGTGCTAATATTGGCAATTACATTTACAACAACGTAGCCTCAACCTTAGGTACTCAAAACACGCTGATTAGCACCGCAGGTAACTTTAACAACAACGCCAGCCGCGATCTGTTAAACACGGGCTTTACCAACAGCAGCTACTTAACCGATTACTATGTTAAGAATGCCTCATTCTTACGTATGGATAACGCCGGCATTGCTTACAGCTTTGGTAACATATTCCGTGGCAGCAGGGCAAGATTGAATGTTGGTGCCAACGTACAGAATGTATTTGTAGTGACCAAGTATGACGGTGTAGACCCTGAGATTTACGGTGGTATTGATAACCGCTTCTATCCGAGGCCAAGAACCTATACTTTAAGCTTGAACCTTGGCTTTTAACTAATTAACCTTAGCAAAAAGAATTATGAAAAAGAATATATGGAGAAATGCTTTTTTGGCGCTTGCTTTAGCCACCAGTTTAGCATCCTGCAAAAAAGAATTAGACCGCACTCCTACTAATGCAACTACAGCCGAGAATGTGTACAGTACACCGCTGGGTTACAAAGAAGCATTAGCTAAAGTATATGGCGCTTTTGCCTTAACCAGCAGCACTGGTGCGGGCAACTCCGATTTGGGTGGTATTGATGCCGGTACATCAGATTTTATGCGCTTGTACTGGAGCGTACAGGAATGGACCACCGAAGAGGCGCTTTGTGCCTGGAACGATACCGATGTGCCAGATTTCCATAACCTTAACTGGAGCGCTAACAACTCTTTGTTAAATGGTTTATACAATCGCTCTATTTACCAAATTACGGTAGCTAACGCATTTATCCGCGAATCAACTGATGATAAAATAAGCAGCAGGGGCTTGACCGGCGCCGATGCCGACAACATTAGAAAGTACCGGGCAGAAGCCCGCTTTATCAGAGCTTACCAGTACTGGGTATTGATGGACTTATTTGGTAACCCGCCTTATGTTGACGAAACTACGCCTATCGGTAAGTTTTTTCCAACTCAAATTACACGTGCTAAATTATTTGCCTATGTAGAGTCTGAGTTAAAAGCTATCGACGGTTCGTTGGCAGCGGTTGGTACTAATGAATACGGACGCGCCGACCAGGCAGCAGCCTGGGCACTGTTAGCTCGTATGTATCTGAACGCCGAAACTTATTTAGGCACCGGCAATGGTAAATATACAGATGCCATTACATACGCTAACCGTGTAATTAACAGCGGAAAGTATACCTTACTGTCTAATTACCGTAACCTCTTTTTGGCAGACAATAACCAGGGCAATACCGAAACTATTTTGTCTATCAACTATGATGCTACCAACACCCAGAATTACGGGGCAACTACCTATATCGTAAACGCATCTATCAATGCTGACATGGGCCCTGCTAATTATGGTGTGCCGAACGGTGGCTGGGGCGGTAACCGCAGTACTAAAAACCTGCCGTTATTGTTTACCGACCGCACCGGAAACACCGACAAGCGAGCTATATTTTATGGTAACAACCAGGAAATTACTAACGTAAACGATTTTACACAGGGCATAGCGGTAACCAAGTTTAAAAACATCACCTCAACAGGCGCCCCGGCTACGTCGCCTAACGGAACCTTCGTTTCTACCGACTTCCCGCTGTTCCGTTTAGCCGAAATGTATTTGATTTATGCAGAGGCAGCTTTACGCGGCGGCACCGGCGGTAACACAGCTACTGCACTTCAATATGTAAACCTGCTTCGTACCCGTGCGTACGGAAATGCTAATGGCAACTTAAGCAGCATTACACTAAGCAATATGCTCGACGAAAGAGGCCGTGAGTTGTACTGGGAAGGTTTCCGTCGTACCGACTTAATACGTTATGGTTTGTTTACCTCCGGCACCTATTTGTGGCCATGGAAAGGTGGTGTGCGTGACGGTCGCGGTGTAGATTCGTACCGCAACCTGTTCCCTATCCCCAACAGTGATATAACTAACAATCCAAACCTCACTCAAAACACAGGATATTAATTCAAAGCAGCCCTGCTTTATTTAAGAGCAGGGCTGATATTAAAAACTTTGATATGAAGAAGATATTTATTTCCGTTTTAGCATTGAGCAGTGTGTTATTGCTCATGTTAGCATCTTGCAAAAAAGATGAAACAAAGGCATATTCATCCATTGGCGGCACCGGCACGCTTAGCGCCAGTACTACATCGCCCGCCCTGTCAAAAGCTAACAGCGATAATAACGCTGTTACTTTCAACTGGCAAAGCACTACAGTAACCGGCAATCCGTCAACTATTAACTATACCCTGCAATTTGACAAAAAGGGCAACAACTTTGCTGCTGCCCGCGAAATTGCCGTAACTGGTACAACCACATCGGTAACTCAGGGCGCCATGAATACGGTGTTGTTAAACTTAGGTTTACCTGATGGTGTTGCCGCCAGTGTTGAGGTAAGATTAAAATCGGTGATTGCGCCAAACGCTGCTGCCGCCTACTCTAACGTACTTACGTTAACAGTAACACCATACTCATTAATCTCTTATGTATACGCACCCGGAGCATATCAAGGCTGGGACCCGGCTAAAGCGCCTGCGTTGGCATCGGCCACCAGTAACGGCATTTATACCGGTATCATTACCGTACCTGCAAATGCTCCCACTTTAGAATTTAAAATAACACCTGCTCCCAATTGGAATGCCAGTTACGGGGGTGCTGCCGGTGTATTAAGCACATCTGGCGGTAACCTGCTGTTTCCAAGCGCCGGAAATTTTAAAGTAGACGTAAATCTGAACACGCTTACTTACACTATTACCAAGCAGTAAAACAAGCATTATGATATAAAGCCACTTGCATAAGCCTTTTATGTTTATGCAATGTGGCTTTATTTTTTGCCGGTTAAGTTATCGGTTTAACCACTCATTGTATTTTTATGAAAACTTTGTTTAAAACATGGGCTGCTTCGCTTTTAGCTATGGGCGTGGCAACATCTGCGTTAGCCCAAAGCACCCCGGTGAAAGGAGCAGGCAATGTTACTAACACTAAAGTTAACGGGCAGCAGATAAACATAACCACTCAAAACGCATTTGCCGAGGTAGCCGTTTATTCGCCGTCGGTAATCAGGGTGCGTATGGACAAGCAACCACTGGCCGCCGATTTTTCCTTTGCGGTTATCACTAAACCGGGCAGCGCGAAAGCCAATATATCGCAAGATGATAATCAGGTCACCATCAGTACCGATTCACTGCGTACTGTCATCAACAAGAAACCTTTTGCGGTAACTTTTTATACCACCGATGGGCAGATAATCAACCAGGATGAAAAGGGTTTGGGTACTTCATGGGTTAACGAGTCGGTAACGGTGTACAAACACATGCAGGACGGTGAACATTTTGTGGGCCTGGGCGAAAAGACAGGTAATCTGGACCGTAAAGGCAGCGGCTACACCAACTGGAATTCTGATACATTCGGTTACCGTACCGATCAGGATCCAATTTATTCAACTATTCCGTTTTATATTGGCGTTCACCATAATCTTAATTATGGGATATTTTTTGACAATACCTATCAAAGCGATTTTAACTTTGGTGCCAGCAATAACCGCTTCTCGTCGTTCGGCGCACGCGGCGGCGAAATGAACTATTATTTTATCTACCATAAAAACGTGGCAGATATTATTACCTCGTACACAGCCCTTACCGGGCGCATGAAGATGCCCCCCCTCTGGAGCCTGGGTTACCAGCAAAACCGTTACAGCTACTATCCGGAAACTGAAGTTTTCAGGATTGCGCAAACCCTGCGCGAAAAGAAAATTCCGGCGGATGGTATCACTTTAGATATCCACTATATGGATAAATACAAGGTATTTACCTGGGATAAGACTCGTTTCCCTGATCCGGCTAAAATGACGGCTAAGCTGAAAGATATGGGTCTGAAACTTACCCTGATCGTAGATCCTGGTGTGAAGGCCGAAAAGGGTTACCCGGTATATGAGAGTGGATTAAAAAGTGATATTTTTATTAAATACCCCGACAGCACAAACTACACCGGAGAGGTTTGGCCAGGCTGGTGCCACTTCCCGGATTTTACCGCAGCGGCTGGCCGTAACTGGTGGCAAACTGAAATAAAAAAATACGCTGATGTAGGTGTAAGCGGCATCTGGAATGATATGAATGAGATATCTACCTGGGGTCAGAAAATGCCTGATAACGTCATTTTTGATTATGAAGGTAAAAAGGCCTCTCATATGCAGGCGCATAACGTTTACGGACTGGAAATGGCGCGTGCCAGCTTTGAGGGTTACCGAAGTGCTTTAGGCAACAAACGTCCTTTCATCCTTACACGTTCTGGTTATTCAGGCCTGCAGCGCTATACGGCCATATGGACCGGCGACAACCGTGCCGAAGACGACCACATGCTATTAGGTGTGCGTTTGCTAAGCAGCTTAGGTTTAAGCGGCGTGCCTTTTACCGGTATGGATATTGGCGGCTTTACCGGCAACCCTACGGTTGGCTTGTATACCCGTTGGATGCAGATAGGTGCGTTTAGTCCCTACTTCAGAAATCATACTGGTGTAAACACCAAATCGGCCGAGCCCTGGGCCTTTGGTGAGGAAGCTTTAGAGATTACCCGCAACTACATCAACTTACGTTACCGTTTGCTGCCATTTTTATACTCTTCGTTTTATGAGGCTACTCAAAACGGCAAGCCAATTGTGCGGTCGATGGCTATCAACTACACCCACGACCCGGAAGTTTACAATGCTAAATTCCAAAACCAATACGAGTTTGGTAACGGCTTCTTAATCGCTCCTTTTATCAGTACTGATACTTACGGCACGGTTTATCTGCCTGAAGGCAACTGGTATAACTTGTACAGCGATGAGATGATGGCCGGAAGGCAACAAAAAATTATGCCGGTAAGTGTGCAGAAGCTGCCAGTTTTTGTAAAAGAAAGCAGTATCATCCCGATGCAGTCGCTCATCCAGTCAACCGCCGAAAAACCGACAGATACATTGACAGTACATATCTATAAAGGCAACCGCAACAACACGTTTGTATATTATGAAGATGATGGCGAAAGCTACAATTACGAAACCGGTAGTTTTTACAAACGGACCATCACTTACAATGCCGCCAAAAAACAAATTGTGTTTGCAAAAGCCGAGGGTAGCCAAAGTTCTAAGTTTAAGCACATCACCCTGCAAATGCATGGTTTTGCCAATGGCACAAAACTGAGCATGGACGGAAAAGCAGCTAACGTTAAAACCCAATTCGTATCGTTTTTAACACCGGTATCCAGCTTTGACCCGCAGGGAACAACTAATAGCGCAGAAGGACATGATGTAAAAACCATGACCATCAACAATAACAGTAATACGTTTACGCTGAGTTACTAAAACGTTTTTACCCCATTCCATTTTATCAGCCCCCGGTACTATTTTGATACCGGGGGCTTTTGTATTATTATAATTACGTTGCAGCCCTTACTTTTGCAAAAATTATAGGCCAGTTTATGAAGTTTATTCACGTGTTGTTTTTATTGGTGGTTTTAAGCCCTGCAGCCTTTGCATTTCCAAAAAACGTGGATATGTTAGAAAAGCTCAAGGCCGAAATCAATAAAAAAAGCACTTACGATCAGCAAAAAGAGGTGACTATCCGCCAACTTAAAACAGCTTTAAAGTCGGTACCGGCCAACAACAAGGCAGCACAATTTGACTGGTGTAATCGTATATACAGCGAATACAAGTCATACCAATATGATTCGGCTTTTGTGTATGTAAACCGCATGCAGGCGCTAAGTGAGCAGTTGAAGGATAAGGGCAAAATGTACAGCAGTAAAATTAAAACTGCATTCATCCTGTTATCGTCGGGCATGTTTAAAGAAACCTTCGATAACTTAGCCGGCATCGATATCCGCTATTTATCAGACAGCGCCAAGCAGGAATACTACCTGATTATGATGCGTGGCAATTATGATTTAGCCAATTACGACAACGACAACCATTACTCCCCGGCTTACAATGCGTTAGGTAACAAATATATTGATCTGGCCATTACGGCCAGTCAGCCCAATTCGTTCGACCGCTTGTACCTCGAAGGTTATAAAAACCTCAAAAAAAACAATAACACTCAGGCCGAGGCTATATTTAACCGATTGCTTAAAGGCAAGCTTAACCGCCACCAGTACGCCATCGTTGCCTCTACCTTAAGTAAACTTTACATGGGTTCCCCGTCGCAAAAGCAGAAGGGTATCAATCTGCTCATTGACGCTGTTATAGCCGATATTCAATCATCTACTAAAGAAACAGTTGCGTTGTTATGGCTTGCCGAAAACCTTTATAAAGATGGCGATGCCAAAAACGCCTACGAGCTGATACAGCAAGCCATGGCCGATGCCGAATTTTATGGCGCCCGTCAACGCCAGTTCCAAATCAGTACCTTATTGCCCATTGTTGCGGCACAACAGCTAACATACTCTGAAAAAGAACGCACCCGTTTGCTCACTTACTTTGTATTTCTTACTGCCTTAGCGGTGGTAATTGTGGTGTTTACCGTATTGTTATTTAAACAATTAAAGAAAGTACAAGCCAAAGAAAAAATTATTGAGGACAAGAACATTGAACTGGAAGCTATTAACACAAAGTTGCAGGAGGATACCCGTATTAAAGAAGATTACATTGGTTACTTTTTCAATGTAATTTCGGGTTACATATCCAAGTTAGAAAAACTAAAGCATTCTATTGACACCAAGCTATCCATTAAAAAATACGAAGATATTCAAATCACGATTAACAATATCAACATCAAGAAAGAACGCGAAACTTTGTTCTACACATTCGACCACGTGTTCCTGAAAATATTCCCGAATTTTATTACGTCTTTTAACGCATTGTTTAACGAGAAAGACCAAATATGGCCGAAAGAGCACGAGGTATTAACCACCGACCTGCGCATTTTTGCACTGATGCGTTTAGGCATTACCGATGTACAGGCCATAGCCAACATATTGGAATATTCCGAAAAAACTATCTATGTATATAAAATGCGCCTCAAAGCCAAGGCCCTGATTCATGGCGATGACTTTGATGCGCGTATTATGGCTATTAAGGCTGTTGACGTGCCTTAGGTTTACATATTGATCGTTTTACTTAGCCTTTGTAATTTTATACAATCCCGCACCATGGCGATTAATCATTGGTGCGAACTCGCCTGTAAAATTACCCACTACCTTGCCGGTCCATAAATCGGTGATGGTACAAGGTGATGTCAGACTTAAGCTCTTTAAATCTACTTTAATTTTTGCTTTCGCAGCCGGTTCCGGACCTGATGGGTTTTGGGTAAACACCATAGCTTGAATAGAAGCGCCGGTATTTTGATCGACCGCGGCTTTGTCTAAGCCAACCAACGCTTTAAAGTGGGTATAGCCTTCGGGTAAATCAAACTCGACCATACCATTAGCGTGCATGCCTATGCCTTTGCTATAGGTTTTATTATTTACAATCAAGCTACCGCCAGATACGGACTGGTTTAATCTTACACTCCCCCATCCGGATTTGGCTTGCAGCCATTTCAACTGCGTTAGTTGCAACGTGTCCTTATCATTATAAACAACCGGGTTTATCCAATCAGTGTGGTCCCAGTCAATGCCATCGCTGCTGTTATCAGCTACGAGGTACAGTTTTTTAGCACCTTTTAAGTCAACGTCAATTATCTCACTTTGCGCAGGTGTTTGCCGGTTGATAACATGGCTTTTCCAAATCGCTTTAGCCGGATCGGCCAATTGTTTATCGGTCTTGTTAAAAACAGCCAGATATTTGGCGCCGGTTCCGGGTTCGTCGGCTGTCCAGGCGGCCTGATCTGGGTGGTTGAACAGCGGACGGTTGTTGGTGCTATTTTTAAGCACAGCCAGCATGCCTTTGTTGGTCAGCAATGAGTCGGTAAAGGCGTCGTTATCGGGCAAGTTACCGCCGAACATCATCGGCGATTTAAAAATACCCCATAACGTCATCATCGTGTATTGCTCGTCGCGGGTAAAGCGCGTCATGCGCGGTGCACCTCGCTCGGCTCTGATGCCGATATGGCCCATCGGCAACATATCGCCGTCAGGGTAGGCGCCATAGGCACGCCATTTATTCCAACGGTCAAACACCTCAAAATGCTCTTTCAGCTGTTCCCAGCTATCCCAAAAATCGCCTACGGTACGCCACATATTGGCATTGGCCCTCACATGCGAAGCGTGCGCTAAAGGCGTTTCGCCTGGCGATGTGCTCAATACAATTTTGCGGCCGGTGCGGTTTATTGCTTTGCGGATCATGTCTACCTCGCCTTCAAAATAAATGGGCGACGATAAATCGTCAATCTTTACAAAGTCCAGCCCCCAAGAGGCGTAAAGTTCAAATATGGAATTGTAATATTCCTGGGCGCCGGGTTTGCCGGGCACTATGGTGTACATGTCGCGCAGCCATTTACATTGGTCTTTTGTGCTGTAGATATCTTTAGCCGTTACATTAGTACCTTTAACTGGTAAACCGCGGTTAACCGCAATTACCGGAACGCCCCGCATAATGTGAATGCCAAACTTAAGACCTTTGGCGTGCAGATAATCAGCCAGTGGTTTAAAGCCCTTACCGCCAGCTGCCGACGGGAACCGGTTAACGGCCGGTGTAAAACGCCCGTACTCATCAATATTATACTGCGGATCGGTTTGGTTATAGCCGTTAGCCTTGTCATTACTTACAAACCAACGGATATCTACCACCACATAATTCCAACCCGACGATTTCAAATGCGCAGCCATATAATCGGCGTTGGCTTTTACCTCATCTTCGGTAACGGTTGGGCCAAAGCAGTCCCAGCTGTTCCAACCCATGGGTGGCGTAGGTGCCCAGGCATGAAAATTGGTTTTAGTTATTGAATTATCCTTTTTTTGCTGCTGTGCATTAGCTGTTAAACTTAAGGCAGCCGACAATAGCAACGGCGCAGCAAACTTTAAACTTCTCTTCATATAAATTGGCAACTCGTTTTTATCGATTGACACCTTCAGTAGTCATTACCACCCTTTTGATAGAACCATCCTTGTTATAATCCATTCTGTCGATGCAAACCGACCGGCTGTAACTGCCTCCGTCGCGCTGTATGGCACCCGTATGGTAAAAAAAGTACCATTTGCCTTTAAACTCTACCATACCCTCGTGGTTGGTATTGCTATTGCCTGCCACTTCGTTAAGCACACCTTTATATTTATAAGGGCCTTCAATTTTATCAGCCATAGCGTAGTCTATCGTTTCCGGAAAGCCCGAAGCATACGATAGATAGTATTTGCCCTTGCGTTTGTGTATCCACGGTGCTTCTTCAAAGCGCATCCCTGCAAAGTCAATCTTTTTTACAGGGCGTTCAATCTCGGTCATGTTAGGTTTTAGCTTGGCGTAATAGCAAACGCCGTTACCCCAAAATAACCAGGCCTGCCCGTCGTCATCAATCATCACCGTCGGATCGATGCAGGTCCAGCTATGGGTAGACGCAAAACAATCTTCGCGGGTAACCAAAGGTTTGCCGAGGGCATCTTTATAAGGGCCTTGTATCCTATCGGCCACAGCCACACCAATACCCGACCCATTGGTACTGACATACCAGTAATATTTGCCATTACGCTTAATAACTTGAGCCGCAAACGCGCCGCCACTTTTATCCCAGGCAAAATCGGCAATTTTTAAGGGTGTTGGGTACTCTGTCCAGTGCTTTAAATCGGTGGTTGAAAACAAGCACCAGTCCTTCATTTTGTAGTTGGTTTGCCCCCCGGCATAATCATGCCCGGTAAACATCCAAAGCGTATCGCCCTCTACCAGTGGCGCCGGATCGGCCGTAAATTTGTGGGTGATGACAGGATTGCCCGACGAGGTAAAGTGATAGAGGGAATCAGCTGTTTTTTGTGCGTAAGCCTTACCTGCAAAGGCTAAACAAACTATCCCAATGGCAGTAAATATATTTTTAACCATATAAATTCTCTTAACCATTTAATTATTAATCAGATGCTTTTTTGCCAAGCAACTCGGCCGGAACACCACCCCATTGCTTATTTAGCCGTTCGGCTTCTTGCCGGGTAAGGCTAATTACGGTACCATGCCTTGGGTTAAAGTTTTTAGTAAAAGATTCTGGTGTTTGGCTAAAGTTGAATAAATCGGCACTGCGCTGAAATTCATAGCGATGGTCGCGGTACAAGTCGTACATCAGAATGAACTCTTCGAGGTTATTTAACTTAAAAATACCAGACCCTTCTACCGACACTTTTTTGGCCGAATAAGCATCTACGTACTTAAAATCTTCTATCCACGGCCCGTGCAGCGTTTTGCCAATGGCCTGCTGTATGCCGTTGGCAACCTCTTTGCCCTCTCCATTTTTGGTGTTGCCTTTGTAGAAGAAGTGGTATAACCCGTTTTTATAAATAATATCTCCATCAATAGCGCCGTATTTTGCTTTAAACAGCAGCTTAGGTTCTGCTTCAAACCCTGTAAAGTCTTGATTAGCGTAGGCGCAGTAAAAGTCGAGTGCAGGGTTGTCTTTCTGTCTAACCGTAAAATACACCATGTACTTGCCTGCCGCCGGATCATAAATAGTTTGCGGCGCCCAGACCCATTTTACATTTGGAAATTTTTGAGGATACGCTTTTTCGAGATTGATGATACCATGCGTCCAATGGATCAGATCGGTTGATTTTAGCATAGTGATACCCGGATTGTAATCCCAGCCATCTTTAGTGGTATGCATATCGGTGGCAACAAGGTAAAACGTCTTTTCGTCTTCGCCACGTAAAATATGAGGGTCGCGGATACCTCCGGTAGCCGAGATTTCGCTCGACGCAACAACAGGCTGGTTATTGTTGAGGGCACTCCAGTGTACGGCATCTGCACTGGCGCCGAAGCGTAGCTGCTCTTGCTGCTCGCCCGGACCCGAGCCTTCAAAGTAAGTAAACAAGTAGCCATCATAGTGTTGCTCCTGGTGAGCAACAATAACTTTAAATGTTTTGCTCCGCTTTTCGGTACCTGATTGCACCGTAGCTGATAGCAACACATTGATTTTAGCGCCGCTACGCGGTGAAAGTTTAACTAACCGGCCCTTGTTATCTATATATTTTGGATTCGCCGATTTCCAGGTAATAAGGCTTCCACTTTTGCCAACCGAATCCAGCGGTAAATCCCAGTGTAAGTTTTGTGTATAGCCAGCCGGTATAGTTATACCCCTAACATCAGCCTCTACCTTTTGCCGATTAGTTTTGGAGAGCGATTGCGCTTGCACCATTACATTGCTTGAGGCTAACAGTATACTCGTAGCAATAAAAAGAAAACCTTTATTCACTTTTAAGCGCTTACCGTTCATAATTTATTCTTACTTGCTTTAATTTGTGGGCGTGTGTAAGGTATATCAAGACATCTTTAAAAGATCCGTAATACATCATTTACACTATAATTTTGACACGGGCACAGCCCTTTTAGGTTCACAAAATGTATTAAAACAACCGCTAAATTTGTAGCAATTATCCAAGCCATTATTTAATGTCAATTGTACACTTAATATTTTACAATTCCATGCAGATGAAGGATGTTGTCATAAGTTGAACACATCTCTTATACAAAAAGGCAATATTGTATCATACCGATTTTGTGAGGTTGGGCTTCTTTAATTTGGTAAGTGCTCAAAAACTATAGACGTCTTTTGATAAGCCTGACCATTTAAGTGTATCGAAAACGAACGCATTTGTTCAATACCGAACGTTAAAGCTAATGTACCTGACTGATTATATGGATATTATAAAATGGCTTGAAATGTGAAACCCTATTTGCAGGATTGCAAAAGTAATTTTTCGATCCTCCACCTAATTTCGCTCGCATCATGATAACTAAGCTGGACCTGAAAATTGCAGTTCGTACCTTTTTTAAAGATAAGTGGTACAACTTTTTAAACTTAACCGGTTTGGCGCTTGGTTTGGCGGCTTTTGTATTAGTAATGCTTTATGTTGACCACGAGCAAAGCTACGACCAATGGAACCCAAACATCAACCGGATATTTTTAGTAGAGCGTGAAATACCTACCGGCCCATCACCTTACACACCAGGCAAATTAGCAGCGCTAATTAAAAGTCAGTGCCCTGAGGTGCAAGAAACCGGGCGCACTAATACCGCCTTGTTCAAACTTCCTTTTTTTACTTCCAAAGGCCGTTTTCTTATCAAACAATGGGTAGGTGCCGATTATTCGGTTGCTACTATTTTGGGTATTAAACCCAGGGGCTTCCATTTAAATCTGCAAAGCACAACGCCCACCATACTCTTGTCACAAAAAACGGCGGATGTTCTGTTCCCGGGCGATAGCTTGTTGCAGAACAAATCGGTAAACATGATGGCGAGAAACGGTATGCCGATGCCCGTGGCCGGCATAGCCGAAACGGCACCAGGCAACACTAATTTAGTTTTTGATTGTATTGGCTTTGCGCCTGATATTACCTCTGGCAAAGACCAAAGCTATGCTAATCAAATTTATCAAACTTACGTTTTAGTAAAGCCTCATACTGATATAAAGCGGCTTGCCAAAAAAATAGACCGGCTTTACAAACAGGCCGCCCTGAGCGATACCAGCCAGGTGGCGCGCGCGACCGTTAGCAAGCCGGGCGAAATAGCTATTTATCTTGACCCGCTCAAAAACCTGCACCTCAAACCACATTATGGCTCTCTAAACAGCTATCATCTGGTAAACGGACTGTTGATACTGGCTTTAGTGGTATTGGTGGTAACCGGCATCAACTTCACCAACTTTTACCTGGCCAAAGCCAATCAGCGCGCTAAAGAAGTAGGTATAAAAAAGATGAACGGTATGGTTAAAAGACAAATTGCCACTCAATTTTTACTGGAGATTTTAGTGCAATGCATCTTTGCCATGGTAGTGGCGCTTGCACTTGTTGCGTTAGGTCTGCCTTACTTTAACCGACTGTTGCAAGTAAACTTACTTTTTTCCGGCATCAATGTTCCAATTATTACCCAAGTAGGTGCTACTATGGTATTACTTACACTGCTTGCCGGCCTTTATCCGGCAATGGTGATAGCGGGCTTTAACCCGGCTGATGTTTTACGACGGGATCAACTTTTAAAAAGCGGAAAGCTGTCGTGGGTTCGAAATGCCATTAATGTGCTGCAGTTTGCATGCGCTATTATTTTTGTAATTATTTTATTTATAGTAAACCGCCAGGTTACCTATATGAAAACCCAAGATGTTGGTTTTTCGGCCAGGCAGGTAATTTACATCGACAATTTAGGCCTGTATAACACGCCTGCAAAATTTAAGGCGGTTCGCGACCGTGTTAAATCTTTGCCGGGTGTACAGCATGTAACTGTAGCATCTAATTTGCCCGGCGGTTTCCTGCCTGCTACTTACGAGTTTTCGGCCCGGCAAAATACAGCAGCTTTAAATATTGTGGGCGTAGATTACGACTACTTTGAAACCCTCAGCATACCGCCTCAAAAAGGAAGAATTTTCTCTGGTGCTTTTGAGGCAGATAGTGCGGGCATCGTCATTAATCAAGCGGCCGTGAGCGCCATGAATTTGAAACAGCCTATTGGCGAAACCATTGAAGGCTGCGGTGGCAGGTACCGGGTTATTGGCGTTATTGGAAACGTGAAGTCTAACGGCTTTGAACAAAATGTACAACCTACTGTGTATGTGCTTAACGACCATTGTGGTTTATCAAAAACCCAAATCATGATTAATGCTGAGGCTAATGCAATCCCGCAACTGCTTAATACATTGAACCGCGACTGGAGCAACATTAATAAGCTTGATGGAGACAACTTTAATTATCACTTTTTGGATGAGCTGTACGGGCAGTTGTTTGTAAAACAGGAACAATTGCAGACGTTGTTGTTCTGGTTTTCTGCCTTGGCTATTGGTATAGCATCACTTGGCTTTTTTGCCTCTGCTGCGTATGCACTACGGTTGAGACTTAAAGAAACAGCCATCCGTAAAATATTTGGCGCCGGCCGGGAGCAATTGTTGCTTACTTTAAGCAAGCCTTTTTTTTATTTAATGGCACTGGCAAATCTGCTAGCCTGGCCATTAGCCATGCTGCTGGCTCATCATTGGTTAGCTACTTTTGCTTACCGTGTTCACATATCGTGGGTTCCGTTTGCT
This sequence comes from Mucilaginibacter sp. CSA2-8R, assembly GCF_038806765.1. Lineage (NCBI taxonomy): Bacteria > Pseudomonadati > Bacteroidota > Sphingobacteriia > Sphingobacteriales > Sphingobacteriaceae > Mucilaginibacter > Mucilaginibacter sp. CSA2-8R. The sequence goes on from NZ_CP152389.1 coordinate 2,772,655, forward strand.
ATGGCAACGGGACTTTCTGCGTTTATTGTAACCATCACCGTTTGCTTGCAGGTTTTGCAAATCATAAATTTCAATCCGGCAGTGAAATTAAAAGAGTGAAAATATTACTCGTTTACAGAAGACCAACTTTATAAATTATTTTAGTTCATTATCTTAATAAGAAATACGCGAATAGTATTATAAGCTGTAAAACGAGCAGTAACTTAACTATATTGCAATACATCCCCAATAAGATATTACTTAATAAAGTATCAATCAGACGATTAATAATGTTATAAAAACAAACTTACAATAAGCGATTAACGTAATAGCACTCAAAGTTGTCCTACACAAGCTTGCTCGAATAAGCATGAGTGTGAGAGTAACTTATAATTTAACAAACACACATTAACCCCTAATTTTATGCCTAAACTTTACTTTGTTCTATTAATTTTTTTTGTAACCGGCTGGCAGGCTCATGCACAGCAAGGCAACTATTCTCTGCTTAATCGTGGCATACATCCCGGCACAGTTACTTTAACTGATGGTCAGTTGTTAAAAGGCTTTGTGATGTTTAAAGACAGAGAAGCCAATCAGAAAGAGTGCATTTTTTATACGGATTACAATGATCCGAGCAGCCAAAAGGTCTTTCAACCCAAAGAACTTAACGGCTATACGATTGAAAACGACCAATACAAAAGCATACCATACAGCGGTAACATTGGTTTTGGTAAGCCAAGCCGCAGCTTTGTTTTTACCGTTAAACCCGGAACTATCGGAAGCTACGCTTATTGGTCGGGTATAGGTAACGAACAGCTATTGTGGCAAAAAGGAAATGATGAACCAATAAGCAACTCGTCTATGTTTTTTAGCTTCAAAAAAAACATGCTTAAGCTAATTGGCGATAACCCCGAAATGGCAGCAAAAGTAGACCGTAAAGAAAAAGGCTACACCATGATGAATACGGCGCAAATTATAGACGAATATAACACCTGGGCTGAATCTAAAAAATAAGCGTCGCTGCTCTTCAAAATTCTTTTTAACTTAATTACTATAGTGAAATCTTTACTGCTTAGCTGTTGCTGTGCACTAACGTCATTGTGCGCCGTGCATGTTCATGCTCAAAAAATAAAAACCGAGCAAATTACTTACCACTACACCCGCTTACCTGAAATACCTGCTAAAGGAATTTCTAACTACCAGGTGACTTTTGAAGCTGCTTATGAAGCCAGAAACAAACAAGCTTTAAAAGATTACGAGCAGCAAAAAATAGCTGCTTCAGAAAAATATCGAAACGATATGGTGATGTATGGCCGCCTGGTAAAAGCAGCCGACGAGCGTTACGCCCAGGAAATGGCAGCGTATAATAAAAAATCATTGGGCTCTAAAATTTTAGAGAAAGGACTGCTGGATACTCGTAAGCCTGTTCGTGAGCAAATTAACAAACCTTTTCTTGATGATATTGCCCGCCCGGTTTTGCAGTCTTCATACGACTACAGAATTATGGCTGATACCTACATTAAATTGCAAGGTTACAACAATGCCCCGGCAAACGCCATGAAAATTATTGTTGTTATGTACGGATTTGACCATACTGTACCACGCAATATGGACCAGGAAACTAGAGGGTTATCTTTTGGCAGTGGTAAACCCACCTCATCTAAAGAAGTAAGCTATTACACCGAGTTTTCGTACCGGCACCCGATGGCGGTAAAGGTATACATGCCCGATGGCCAGGAAGTGCTGAGCCTCACACCGCCCGAACTTAATAGCTACAAAATTTACAAGGGCGCGTCAACTGACCGGCCTACCCGCATTAACAGTGAGTTGCTGACCAAAAATGCAGAAGAAAAAGTACTGCAGGACAATTTGCGTTTTATTAACGACTTGTTAAATGACAAATTCGGTTTTTCGAGCGTTGACCGGGTGGCTAACCTGTACTACATTAAAAATGCCGACAGTAATTACGCCGATTTAACTACTGCCTTTAATGAGGCATCGTCTGGCTTGCTTATGCTACAGCAAGATGCCGGTATGGCAAAAAACAAATTGCAGAAGGCCTGCGATTTGTGGAGCACTGCGCTTAAAGAATCTGATATAAATAACAAAAAGGCTCGCATTAACAAAGACATTACCATGGGTGTTTACTTTGACCTGCTGGAGGGCTACTTTGCATTGGGAGATGTACAAAACGGACAAGCCACACTTGATAAATTAAACGGCATGAGCCTTTCTTTTGATGACCGCCGTGCTAAATTAAGGTACGACATGCTGTTTGCCGAATTGAAGACCAGACAATCACAAAACTAATTAACATGAAATATTTTTTATTCACTTTGTCTTTATCAGCCAGCCTAAGCGCTTTTAGCCAGGTAAAAGTAGTTCAAGGCAGTAACAGTCCCGATTTTCAAACGCCGAAGCCAATAAAGTTCAGCTCGTTCAGTAACGGTGACACTGATTATTTTGTATTTAAACGTCCTGAAAATGTAAACACCTACATCGTGGCCGACAAAACCGGCAATATCACGGTAGACAAGGACATACAAGTTATTCCGGGTGTAATGGGCAACAGCTATGAAGTTCAAAACCTACTGGTTGTAGGAAGCACACCTTATGTATTTGTAGAAAACCATGTAAAAGATGGCGGCACCAATACCATGGTAGCACGCACTATTGATAAAAGTGGCAACATCAGCGCCACCGGCGTAACCATAGGCACCATCAACTTCACTAAACTGTCTGCCGCAGGCGACTGGTACACCTGCCTTACGCCGGATAAAAAGCACGTGGCTATCATCAGCAAGGCGCCTTACGAAAAAGGTCAGCCCCAGCAATTTAATTATTACCTATTGGATGAGCAGATGAAGGAAGTAAACAAAGGTCAGTTCGCATATCAGGGTGTTGACAAGCGAATCAGTGTTTTTGGATTCACTGCATCAGACAAAGGTGATATTTATATCCTATCTGAAGAATTTGATAAAACCTATAAATTTCCAGTACTGTACAAGTATACAGCTGGTGGGCAAGCAAGCATCATCCCGGTGATGATGGCCGATCCGGGTTTGAAAAACCTGAGCTACACTTACAAAGTAAATCCAGAAGGCGAATTGGTGATAGCCGGTTACATGCAGCAGAAAAAAACTTTCACCATGGGTGATGTAGCAGCCATCGGCACATGGACCTTTAATTCATCTAAGCCTGATGAAGTAAAGACTTTTAATTTTGATAAGCCAATTACCAACCTCACTGCTCGTAACATTGTATACAACGGCGATACTTTTTATTTAATTGGTGAGCAGTACAAATCTGAAAGAGAATCCAGAATCGTTAACACATCGCTGAATGGATTGGTAGATAACTACAGCTACACACACGAAGATATAATGGTTACTGGCTTTAACACTGCAGGAAACAAGAAATTTGATATTCCGATCAGCCGTAAATGGGGTGTACAAAGCACCGACCCTGACCTGATGGTGGCGAGCGGCGTTATCAACAATAAACTGGCTTTAGTTTATAACGATCAGTACGGCAAATACGTAGAGGGCAGATATTACAAAAATTACAAACTACCAGTTTCGGTTCTGGTCACTAATGATGGGTTAATGGAAGCCCCTGTTACCTATGCAAAAGATTTTAATGTGATTAATAGCGGCCTTACACTAAATCCTCAGTTCTTTACAACCAGCAACGGAAAAATTTCAGTTCTTTCGGTTGGTTCTCAGTCTGTAAAGGCTGCATCATTTCAATAGTGTATGTAGTTTATTAATAACAAACGCGATAAGCTAATCATATTTACTTTTAAAAATAAAGCGCAGCTACCTATAATATGGGGCTGCGCTTTGCTTTTGGCAGATATCATGCCTTTGAGTAGCAGATTATTTAAAGCATAATTATTTGAAGTCCACTTATCTTAATCTTTAAGGCATATTCAAACTCACCTTGTGATTACTAAGCGGGGTCGAAACTTTTAATTTTTGACCATGCTGACAACTTTCTTACCTCCTGCAGCCAGTCCGACAGCGATTAAGCCGGCAGCTAAACCAAAAACAACTTCTTTAATAAATGAAGGTAGGTTTGGCAAAACGTGATGCAAATAATCAATGTTGTGCACAAAAATACCGCCCGATACGAGTATTAAGGCAATAGTACCAACAACGGCTAAGATGCGGATGATAATCGGTAAGGCTTTTACCAAAAAGGTGCCCAGTAAGGTTAAAAAACCTTTGTTATGCGAACCTTCAATCAGTTTATAACCGGCATCGTCCATCCGCACAATTAAAGCCACAATACCATATACACCAATAGTAGCTAATAAAGCTACTGCCGACACGGTTATAATTTGCACCATGAGGCTTTGGTCTAGTACAGTACCCAAGGCTATAATTACAATTTCGATAGATAGAATAAAATCTGTTGCAACGGCCGATTTTATTTTGGCTTTTTCGGCAGCAGCTGGGTCTTGCTCCTTATCTTCAGTTACCTCATGCTCTTGCTTGGGGTGATGGAAAAGATATTCAATAATTTTTTCAACGCCTTCGTAAGCCAGGTAAAAACCACCTAAAATCAAGATGATCTTGATAGCTGCAGGAAAAAATGCATTGAGTAACAACGCTATGGGTACAATGATTACTTTATTAAGCAATGACCCTTTCGTTATAGCCCACAACACAGGCAGCTCTCTCGATGATAAAAAGCCAGTTGCTTTTTCGGCGTTTACCGCTAAATCGTCGCCTAAAATGCCTGCTGTTTTGCGGGCCGCCACCTTGGCCGTTACAGCTACATCATCCATTAAAGCGGTAATATCATCTAATATTGCAAAAAAGCCTGATGCCATAAGTTATGTAAGTGTGGTTGAAAACGGCAATGATACAAAATGCCTGTCATGATAGTAAGTATAATTTATACATTTAAGTTTGAACGCATTTGTTTTTGCACAAGCAGATAGTATAACGTTTGACAGTGCCTTGCTACCGAATACAGGCGCTGAAAATTAGTGGCTCATTTTAATTTAAAATAAATGACCGGCCGGACTACCTATAAAATTAAACGGCTTGCCGGGCACACCAGGCAAGCCGTTTAATTATTGCACAAACCAGATTACTCGCTCCTCAAGTTTTTAATGGGGTTAGCCATAGCAGCCTTAACAGATTGAAAGCTTATAGTCAATAACGCAATACTCATAGCACCCAATCCGGCTATAGCAAATACCCAAACGCTAATGCTGATTTTGTAGTTATAATCCTGCAGCCAGCTATTCATCATCCACCAGGCAATAGGCGATGCAACCAGTATGGAGATAACTACCAGTTTCATAAAGTCGCGTGATAGCAGGGCGGTAATGTTAATAACCGAGGCACCAAGTACTTTACGCACACCTATCTCTTTAATGCGGTTTTCGGCCATGTAAGTTGACAGACCAAACAAGCCCAGACAGGATATAAAGATGGTTAATCCGGCAAACAACCCTGCCAGCGAACCGATCCTTTTTTCGTTTTTAAATTTACGAGCATACTCGTCATCAATAAACTTGTATTCAAACGGATAATTAGGGTTGCTCTCTTTGAATACTTGTTCGGCTTCGGCCAGATTTTGAGCCACAGGCTTTTGGTTATTGAGTTTGATGTGCATGCCGTTAAACCAGGCTTGCGGACCAAACACGATCAGTTGCTGCACTTTTTCGTAAGGCGACTCGTAAATAAAATCCTTTATTATCCCCACGACGCGCCAATTGTGGCCGTCGCTTTTTACAATCTGCCCCAGCGGATTAGTTAATCGCATAGCTTTTACCGCAGTTTCGTTAAGCAGTATTGCTGTAGAATCGGCCGGGTAAGCTTTGATATCAATATCTCGACCCTGAACCAGCTTTACGCCCATAGCCTTTACAAAGTCAGCATCCGAAGCCATTCTTACAAAATCTAATTTTTTATCGTTTTCTGTACTGCCTGGCCAGCTAAAACCCCAGCCATCACTGTTGCGGTTAGTTATGCCAGACATGGACTTTGTAACGGCTGTAGCAATTCCTTTTCGAAGCAACTCATTTTTAATTAAATCGTAGTGCTTGCTGATGTCGCCTTGGAGCGGCACATAAATCAAGTTATCTTTTACATAACCGGTATCACGTTCTTGCGCGTGCTTAATTTGCTTAACCACAATGACGGTACAAATCACCAAAGCTATGGCAAAGGTAAACTGAATAACTACTAATATTTTACGTGGTGTTACTTGTGCATTGGCCGCTTTAAAGGTACCCTTTAAAACCTTAACCGGTTTAAACGCCGATAAGTAAAGAGCTGGATAGCTGCCTGCAAGCAAACCCGTAAACACTATGAAACCAATAGCTACCAGCCAATAAACAGGGTTGGCAAAAGGAATATAAATGTCTTTGCTAACTAAATTGTTAAAAGCTGGCAAACAAAGCTCTACTGATATGATGGCAATAACGCCTGCAAAAAATGCCAGCATAACACTCTCGCCGATAAACTGCATTACCAGTAAGCGCCTGGGTGCCCCTACGGCCTTCCGAATGCCCACTTCTTTAGCCCGCTTTTCGCTGCGTGCGGTACTCAGGTTCATGAAATTTATACAGGCAATTAATAAAATAAACCCGGCAATAACGGTAAATAACCTCACCATAGTGATCCGGCCAGCTACATATTTTCCATTTTCAGATTTTGAATACAACCACGTGTCGCTAAACAATTGGGTAAATACATGGGTGGTGTTGCCGCCATCGCTCTTGTTACGATGTTTAATGGTGATATTATCTATCTTTTTATCAAAGTTGGCCTGTTTTACCCCAAGCTTCAATACCACATAACTTCTTATAGAGTTGTTGCCCCAATAGGCGTCATCCCATCCCAGCTTTTTCATGTAAGCCCAAGGCAGCAAGTAGTCAAAATCAAATACGGTATTGTTGGGTAGGTCTTCCAGTACGCCGGCCACGGTAAAATTATCAGTACTATCCAGACGCACAACCTTACCCATCGCATTTTCGTCGCCAAAAAGCTTTTTAGCCCCTTTTTGGGTAAGCACAATATTGTAATTGCCTTTAAGCGCATCAGTTTTTCCCTGCACCATCGGGAACGAAAACGTAGTCAGGAAACCAGGGTCGGTGAAAATGCCATCGAGATTAATGTGCTTATCGCCAATAGTAAACAAAAACTTGGCATCGTTTGTCCTCACAGCATCCTCTACGTCGGGGTATTCTTGTTTGAGCGCTGGCACCATGGCCTTAGGCGTGGTTGGCCAGGCCCATACCTCACCGTTAAAACTATCGCGGTTGTTTAGCCTATACAGGCGATCTTTGTTAGCGTGAAAACGATCATGGCTCATTTCGTTTTGCACCCAAAGTAAAATTAGTATAGCGCTGGCCATGCCAATAGACAACCCTAAAATGTTGATTATAGAGAAACTAAAATTGCGCATTAAACCACGCCAGGCAACTTTAAAGTAATTTTTAAGCATTGTAAATTGTATAAGCAGGTAATTGCAATATGCTGAATTGGATGAAATAGTTAAAACTTTTACCTAACGTCAGCAATAAGCCACTTTAATAGTACACTTACAAAGCCATTGTGGTAATTGCTTAATAACCAGTAATTTAAAAAACACAACAGGCTTATTAAATGTACGCTTTTGGTACACTATCCGTTCAGCATCGAACAATTAGATTTTATTGCATTACAATTTCTTATATAAAGCGGTGTAAACAAATTGTATTTAGCGATTCACTATGTGTTAACGGTTGACTCTGTGTTAATGGTTGAAAACACGACCCTATCATAGGTAACACTGTAATTCCGAACTGTACTTGCAACTATCTGCTAAAACATAAAAAACAACGATAGTACATCTGTCTCCCGTATTAAAACCTTAAAAAAATACGTATTAAGGCCGCTATAAACACGCATTTGTACGCATAAGCCGATACTATATCTCAGGTACTTTTGTTTAAATTAGTTAGGAGCTAGCACGATACCATTAATTACCATTGATATGCGCGGAATAAATAAAGTTGTATTAGTAGGCCACGTAGGTAAAAAGCCGGAGCTACGAAAATTAGAGAATGACATATCGGTAGCAAGTTTCCCGCTGGCCACCTCCGAGATGGGTAACCAAAACGGCATAAAAGGTGAGCAAACTGAGTGGCACAACGTGGTTATGTGGCGCGGCCTGGCCGATTGTGCTGCTAAGTACCTGGACAAAGGCCGTCTTATTTACCTGGAAGGAAAAATACGGACGCGGGTGTTTGAAGATAAAGCCGGAACAAAAAAACAAACCACAGAAATACTTGCAGAAAGTTTCACCATTTTAGGCCGTAAAAATGATTTTGATGTAGCTGAAGAGTTAACAACAATTAGTGTAAGCACACAACCTGAATCTTAACATAGTAATTACCGGCTCGCGGTTAGTGAAACGCAATCAAACAAATTGTAAAATGCGTGGAGCTAACCGTAAACCGGATAGTTTTCAATTAAGCGCTTTTTTGATTTGTAATCTCGTTTTGGCGCTGCTCCATGTGTTGAATAAACATGTTATGGAAGTTCGATTTTTCTTCTTGCAGACGATTCTCGTAACTGACAATGTCTTCCAGTACGTCGATGTATTTCTCTAAGGTTCTTAGATACGATTCCTGACCATCTGCCGAGATATTTTCTAATTCAGTCGAAACGGCATCGTAGAAGCCTTGTTCCAGCTTTTTAACAATAGGCTCGCCCCACTGGTCTGAAAGGCTACTGTTTATACGGGCCAGCTTAATGCTGCAAACCAGTGTTTGAATGTCAACGGGAGATAGTGTCATAGCTTTTATGGCTTACACTGGTTATACGTTAACACCAATAAAAAAGATACACCCGGGAGCCTTTTAAATAACTAAGCTCTTCCAACTATCAGAAGAGCTTAGTTATAAATTTTATAATGTTACAGGGGTTACTTATAATCTTCTTCAGGAAAATAAGCAGCCGAATCAACGTCTTGCAACAAACTTTGATGCATAGGCTGCCAACCAGTTAGGTTACGTGTCCATTCGCTTGATGATGGTGTATCTAAAGATGCAAAGTGCAAAAACCACCCAAAGTAGTCAGCAGCTTCTTGCCCGCTCTTGCCCTCTACCGGAATACCAAGACGCTTTCCAATAATGGCAGTAATTTCCCGGAAAGGTATTCCTTCTTCGGCTACGGCGTGGTAAGTTGCCGGTGGTGCATTTTTTTCTAAAATTAACCGGTATAACCGGGCGGCATCCAGCCGGTGTACGGCTGGCCAGCGATTACTGCCTTCCTCAACATAAGCCGCCATCCCTTTCTCGCGTGCCAAATTTATAAGCAACGGTACAAAGCCATGGTCGTTAGCATCATGTACTGAGGGCGGCAAGCGCACTACTGACGCATTTACCCCACGCGCTGCAACGGCTGCGGCAGCTTCTTCGGATGCCTTACGAGGTGTTTTTGTAGTTTGAGCATTGGCTACGTCGGTTTCTAATACCGGGCGTCCTAAACTGAGGAGTCCTGTGCCTGAGGTTACAATAAACGGTTTGGTAGTACCTTTCAGTGCATCGCCCATAGCTTCTATCACACCTCGGTCTGTTTCACAGTTCTCGGCAAACTTCGAAAAATCATGAATAAAAGCGGTATGGATTACCGCGTCGGCAGCTTCGGCTCCTCGCTTCAAACTGTCCAGATCGGTGAGTGCTCCCTGGTGCACCTCCGCCCCTGCGGCTTTTAACTGTGCAGCCGATGCTTCTGATCGGGCGAGTCCTAAAACCTGGTGACCGGCACTTATTAATTCCTGAACAATGGCAGAGCCTACAAATCCGGTGGCTCCAGTTACAAATACACGCATAATTCGATGTTTAGTTTATTTTTAAGATGATGGCAGGCATATGTTTAAGCGTTAACCTATCAGCATCTTTTGTTACACCAAAAATCGTGGGTTAGCGGCAGCAAAAAGAAGACATTTGTCCCTGTTTTTATCGTTGTAATTGCGCCTGCCGGATGCGGGTTAAAGTTTTAAGCGATACTCCCAGATAAGACGCTACCATGCGCAACGGCACACGCTGCAATATACCGGGAAAGGTTTGGGTAAATTCTTCATACTTCTCTTCCGGACTCGAACTAATTGCCTTATATAAACGGTTGCGGCTTGCATGCAAATTATCAAAAATAAACTGCTCTGAAAAAGCTTTTAGTGCAGGTATAACGGCAAGTAATTGATCAAAGTTGTCTTTGGTCCACATTAGTACTTCACTATCTTCTAAAGCCTCAATATAGTAGGCAGAGGGTAGGACATTAGCGTAACTTTCGCCCTCGGTAGTCCAGCTTAATTCGGGCGAAAATTGAAGAATGTGTTCATTACCATCTGCATCCATCCGATAGGTACGCAAAAAACCATGATTGATGAATAATTTAGACCGGCATATCTCGCCGGCTTTTAAAATAAATTCTTTTTTACGAACGTGCTTAGTAGTGGCCGCTGCATTAATAAGGGCAAAATCGCGATCGGAAAGTGCTATGCCCCTTTGCATCATAAAATATTTCAGCTCGCTATACATATGTATTACAACTTTGAGATAAATATAGAAAAGTTAGATCAAGACAACATCAACTTTATATACATCAAATAACGATCGCTTTAACATTTATAAATAAAAGTTAAATAAATTTACCAAAGAGAAAATACACCAACTTAAATGTGTACCTTGCACACTTAGTAAATTAAATTATAATGCAAAAAGAAGGAACGGTAAAATTTTTCGATACCGAAAAAGGTTTTGGATTTATTTCACAGCGTGACGACAGACATGACGTTTTTGTACACTCCACTGGCCTGATTGACCCAATACACGAAAATGACCAGGTTAAGTTTGATGTGGAACAAGGCAAAAAAGGCCTTAACGCCATAAATGTTAAAATAGCTTAATCTATTATATCCATTATTATGAAGCATTCCAGAATCAACGGGATTGCTTTTATTCATCTATAAAAAATTAAATTCGAAATCATGAGCAAAGATAAAGGCAGCAAAAACATAAAAAAGGCACCAAGTACAGACCTTTCAAAATCCAAGTCAGATTATCAGAGCGGAAAAGGTTCAGTTTCTCAAGACGTTGTGGCTCCTAAAAACAAAAAGAAATAATGAGTATCACCGAACGTATTGAAAGACAAGCAAGTCTGTATTTTTTTGATCTTCATAACTTCTCTCGTGAGAACGGCTGCCAGACAGACAATAACTGGCAATTGAAGCAGGCAACACTGGACGAAAAGAAAGAACTTGAAGGATACTATCAGCTAACCATAGCTTCAAAGTATTTACCCGAAGAAATGGATCAATTGTTAAAAATGGTAAATCATAAGCTTAGCAATTCGCCGTTAGCTAAAGAAATTGATACTGCCTCAAACAAAAAAGAAGGACAATACTTAGTTGCCTTTCATACGGGTAAGCTTAAACGTTGATGGTAAGGCGCAACGCATTGCTATCGATTAATCAACACTTTCGCCCAAAAACTTCTTACGTGCAGCCTGGTATCGTTTTTTAATAACGATGTTGGGCCTGTATAATAAATAAATATTCATGCCCTGCACGCTGGCATCTGGATTATTCACCGTACCTATCCATTTAACGTTTTCGGCCAAAGCAGAAACGCTTATGATGCTCTCTTTTGAAAGATATATAACTTTTTGATGGTCTAAATTCTTAGGCGACCATAACGCCAGACTGTTGTCGGCAGAAATTATCTCTGGATAATGTGCAGGCAGATAAAATGTCAAAGCTCCGGCAACAGCGTAAGCGTCTGTTAAAATCACTGATTGGTTAAGTTCGTTGTTGGTTAACTGCTTGCAGGCGCTTGCCGTTTTATCAGCCAGTTCCTGCCAGCCCAGCATATCGGCATAAAACTGCGGCAGGCTGTGCAATTTCCCATCGTCCCACTGAAAAGGTTGGGTAAGCGTAGTATAACGGCGCATCAACTGTATATATGCTTTAGTTTTACCAAACGGTAAAACAGGCAAAACCACTGGTAAAGCGATAAGTGAGGTGGCGGTTATTAAACCAATTAACAATGCCTGAGGGATATGTTTAAAACGCTGCATCATGTTTTCCCAACAAACCCCGCCCACAGCAAACAACGCCGGAAAAGCACCTAAGCTATAATATATTTTTCCGTGCAGCAGTATCAATACAGCTACGATAAGTAAGAATGCAAAAGCTAAAAACCTATATTTACTTATGTCTTGCCTGTCAAATATTAAGTAACTTAAACCAGCCAGCCAAACCGCCATTCCGGCGCCATGAAAAAACGTAAGCTGAAACAACAGTTCGGCTGCGCCCGGGTACATACTGTGTTTACCTACTAAACCTAAATAATTTAGTATAGGAAAGTGATGCATGAACTGCCAGATCAGGTTAGGCGTGCTCACTAAGAGTGCTATTGCAAATGCTTTAAGTAAGTTTATTGGTTTAATTAGCCTTCGTTGCGAAGTCAGCAGCAAGCCAACCAATAAGGCTATCACATATAACAGTATGGTGTACTTATTAAGTATGCCAAGCCCCACAGTAAAAGCTGCACCGTACAAGTACAATTGCTTTTCACTTTTTATAAATTTAACAATCAGATAGCTAAGCAATGTCCATAAAAAAACATCAAAAGCTACGGGTTGTAAAAAATAAGAGGTAGCCAACAATGCCGGCGAACAAATCGTCCCCAGGCATGCTACTGAAATAGCAAATCGCTTGCCGCCTAAATCCCGGGCGATTATACCGACTAGGCCGACAGTAAACGCTGAAAATAAAGTCGGAATTACGCGCCAGGCAAAAACCGATTCACCAAAACACCAGGAAGATATTTTTGCCACAAATGCAATCAACGGAGAGTTGTCCAGATAGCCCCATTGCAGATGACGACTTAAAGCAATGTAGTAAAGCTCATCGCCGTGAATACCATAGTTGTGATTGGCAACGAAATGAACAACCAGCTTGGCTAAGGCAAAAGCAAATATTAATCGTAGTGTTGATTGATGAGTACCGGTTTGCGTCAAATGGTTATCCTGCTAAGTTCACTGTTATCCTGCTTTGAATTTCAGGATGCGTTATTAAAACTTGCTTCCAACCGAAATGTTTTCTTACCAGCGTAAGGTACCCAGTTAATTAGTGATGCGGAAAGTTAAGATATATAATAGCGCAGATAACCGCATTGCAGATAAAACCTCTACTACTTTATTTGGACGATGCCATTGCCAACTGCTGGGAAGCGTTTATAAACAACCCCGTCGTGACCGGGAATGATGTATTTAGATTGCTTAACCATAGTTTTCATTCTTTTCATGGCTGCTATATAACCTGCCGGACTGAGAGTGCCGCCTTTTACCGGTGGTAGAAGTTGACGGATATTTGCTTCAATCCATACATTATCTGATGCAATAATGGTGGGCTGTTTGATTTTATCCACCAATACATACTGTGAGCCGTAAGTATGCTTTGAGCCGGTGAAAACCTTAATACCAGGCAAAATTTGCTGGTTGTCTCCGCTAATTAATTTTAGTCTGCCGGCAAGATTTAACTCAGTCAGCTTTCTAACATCGCGCTTGGCAAAACCACCTGTATCTTTGGGCTGCTGCCAGGCACGACCTACAAAGTAATCAAAATCTTCTTTTTGCATCCAAAATTGAGCTTTTGGAAAATGGTTTACGCCATCAATATGGTCCCAGTGCGGATGGCTAATAATTACATCGGTAACATCTTCAGGCTTGACACCCAACTGCCTCAAAGCAGAATCGGGCCGAATGTAAGAACTAAGCTGAAACTCTTTCGCATCCTCAATATCGCGCTCAAACCCTGCATCTACTAATATGCAACGGCCAGTGCTGCTTTTAATGAGCCAGATAGAAAATGTAATATCAAGCTGTTCGGTCTTTGACCCACCCTGGGCCCAGTCGGCCGCTGTAAACGGGTAACCGGAATGGGCAAAGGGCACAGCATAAATTTTATAGGCCGGTGTCTGTGCATCTACATCTGTATGGATAACAAAAAGAAATACAGTAATCAGGAGACTGATACGGTAAAGCATGCTGGTTAAAATTTATATAAAAGCTAATTTATCAAAATGCTATAAAACAGTAGGCTGAGCCTACTGTAAAAAGGTTTGTTATTTTAATTTTTTGCAATTCAGCTCTTTTGAACCGATATTATTAAAACTATAATGGCTGCAAAACGCTGTTATAAATTATAAACACTTGTATTATGACGAAGCACACTTTTCCGAACCAGCCGGAGGAAATGCCGAGTATTACGCCCCAACCCGAAATAGAGCGCCCGGGAGACCCAACTGAACCCACTATACCACAGGAAGCGCCAGATTACATTCCGCAGAAATGCCTGAGGAAAGTCCCGCACCAGAGATCAGGCCGGACGAACCGCCTTTGCAAAGCGGTATCAGATAGTTAACAAGTAATGCCTTTGCCTTTAGGTAAGGGCATTAAAACCATTTTGCAGGCAGCTGTACTCAAACTGAGATAAGGACCGTTAATTTTCTTTTAAGCTTTTAACCGGATTAACGGTTGCCGTTTTAAAAGTTAACAAACTGATTAACCCTCCGGTTAAAATCAGCAATGTTACCATCGTGACGATGAAGGGAAACGGTGAGAGATTAACCCGGTAAGCATATCCATCTAACCACTTACTCATTAATGCATAAGCAACCGGGCAAGCTATCAGTCCGGCGGTCACCACCGTTTTCAAAAAGTCTTTCATAAAAAGCATAATGATGCCATTTACGGACGAGCCCATTACTTTCCTGATTCCGATTTCTTTGATTCGCGTTTGGAGATTGATAGAGATTAAGCCTAATACGCCTAAAAGCACAATAACTACAGCAAATGAAGTTGCCACATAAGATGCCTTTTTCATCTGCATCTCGGTTTGGTACATTTTGGCAAGTGCACTATCTACAAAGTTATATTCGAAGGGCGCATCGGGTAAAAGTTCAGTCCACTTGTTTTGCAATTCACTTAGTGCCTGTTCCATATTACCCGGCTTCAGTTTAACCGACAAAAAGCGATAGGTGGTATTATCAAGCACGTGAACAAAAGTGACCGGTTTTACCTGCTCGTGCATAGTTCCGAACTGAAAATCTTGTGTCACGCCGCAAATAGTCATCACGGGCATGCCCTGGGCTTTAAATTGCTGCCCGATGGCCGCCTGAGGACTGGCAAAGTCTAACTGCTTTACCTGCGACTCGTTGATGACTACTTGCGCCGAATTACCGGAAGAATGCTGTGGTTTAAAAAATTCACCGGCTATCATTTTAATGCCGTAAGTATTTGCATAGTAATTATCAGTGGGTAGAACGATTGACGGAAATGCCCGGGTTGAATCGTCGGACATGCGATAAGCCTGCAAGGAGCCTCCAAAGTTACCGTCCGGAATTGAATACGATAGTGATACGCTGCTGATTTGCGGCATAGCGGCAAGTTGCGAGCGTACAAATTCCATTTTCTGTACCCCCTGCTCTGACCAGTCCCTTGGCACCTGGGCATACACTATATAATCCTTTTCATAGCCAAGCTTCTTACCGAAAAACAAGTTCACTTGTTTCGAAATGATGATGGCACTGCTCAGCACAATAGCCGCCATGCTGAATTGGAATGCGATGAGTATTTTTCTGAAAAGCACTTTATCCTTTATCTGCCGAACGTTTCCTTTTAGTGAGCTGATAGAGTTTATTTGCGATAAAACCAAAGCCGGATAAAAACCTGCCAACAGGCCAACCGTGAGCGCAATGAGCACTGGCAAAAAGTAAAAATAAATAGGAAGGGCGAAAATACCGGCGAGCTCGGCATTAAGCATAGCACCGAAAAGTGGCCTGGCAATTACATAAATAACAAGGGCTAATAAGGTTGACAGGGTAACGATCACCACAGATTCGGTTAGGAACTGAACCATCAAATGTTTTTTCAGTCCGCCTAATACTTTGCGTATGCCCATCTCCTTTAACCTTTGTGATGAGCTGCTGATGCTAATGTTAACAAAATTCACGATGGCCATCATCATGATGAAAACAGTGGTGATGCAAAGGATGTACAACATTTTCTGCTCTCCACGCAAATGATACTCGTGGAGCGGCACAGCATATGGCGTTAAGTTTTGGTTAGCCGGGTAGCCGGTATGCTTTTTTACCAACGTGCTCATGGCCAGATTAAGGCTTTTAAGGCTGGCTCCCTGTTTTAGCTCAATGAGCCCGATGGTATAAAAGTTTGACCATCCGTCAAGGCTCCGTCCAAAATAGTTAGACGCCCTTACCGGTAAAAAAAGACCAAAGCTGCTGTTGCCTGATTGAGTAACTGTATTTTGCGGCAAATTTTTGAGCACACCGCTAACTTCAAATAGTTTTTTTTCGCCCGAAAAGTTTTCCAGACTAATGGCCTCCCCTATAACATCGGTCTTACCAAAAAATTTTGAGGCTACACCTTCTGTTATTACCACCGAGTTAGGATTACTTAACGCAGTTTTAGCATTGCCGTATTTAAACCGGAAACCATACATGTTAAACAGCGTACTATCGCCGATGGATGTCAATTCTCTGAAATGCCGGTCGCGGACAGAGGCTACCACAGTGATGCCGTCCCAGTGGTAGTAGTTAGCGACAATATTGGGGTATTGCTCTTTGAGCGCACGCGGTAAGCCGGCTATTGTGGTGTTTTCTAACCTCATGTTAGGGTCTTTCCACCGGCTTTGTATAATGTACTGTTGATTAATATTAGTTAGGCCGGCATTCACCTGGTACTGCTGCCAAACAAAGATGCCAATGGTAAAACTAAGTGCCATAGCTACCGATAAGCCAAATATGTTTACAACCGAAATAAAAGTTTTTCGCCAGATATTTCGCCAGGCTATGATAAGGTAGTTGTACAGCATATTTAAAGAGTTTATCTAAGTTATCGTTTAAAATGCACGTGCACAAAACGTTAACATTATTTAACAAGCGGAAAGTGAGTATAAATTTTCAAGAGAAGATTTATCGAGCCACACACACATTAGGTCCGCTTAATGGAAACACTGTAGAAAGAAAAACCTTGTCAAAAATATACCAAAGGCTATGCAATAGTAACCCCGACAACATTGGACCTCTTATATCCAGAACAGGATTCTAAAACTACCAATTTATTGACATACTTATTTAGATGACGATGTAACGATGTAAATTATAGGATTTAAAACATTTATTGAACAACAATCAGTTTATTCTGGCTGAAAGGCATTCTTAGCTATCTGCAAGTATGAAATGCCAGGGCCGGTCATTATATCATTTGGCCAGCATTTACGGAGATAAAAAACCGTATCACTTGTTTTGTGATACAGCGTCTTCAATGTGCGCACGAATGGGTGCTTCTCGAACCATTTTACGGATGACTTAAAGTTATTGGCCAATTTGGAAAAGTGATAGCGCTTACTCTGACATCAAGTAAACTACACTTAAAATTATCAAAATTATTTCCTGATTATTAGAGCAAATGCCCTCACTTTTTTAATAGTGGTTGATATGTATATTTGAGCTACAACAGATGGAAGATTACTCAAATCGTTTATCCGGCTACGATGATCGTATGCTGATTTTGATGGCTACAGTCGACAGGGGCCGATATCATGATTTTGCTATCGAAGCTGCGAAACGTTTGTTAGCCGACCGACACATTGATCTTACACAATATAACGAAGATTTTTATATAAGCGAGATAGCATCCGGCTATGGCGCGGGATGGGAAAAGTTGATCCGGATAATGCTTGAAGAACTTAGAATTAATGGCTGGAATTGCGATATAACTGTCCATTATAAGGAAAAGTACGGTCAGTTCGAACTAAGCTTAGAAACGGACAATTATATTTTAAACGAAATAATTAAAAAACATCTAACCATAATAAATTGCTCTTGTATGATTTGTGGTGAATATGGCGAGACAATGGAAGTTGCAGGATGGAATTACACTTTATGTGAACATCATTTTATTGAAAAATACCCGATAATATATTATATTGATAATAAAGGCTTTACAATACGTAAAGAGCAATATTCATGGGAACAAATATCTGAAATTAGCTTGCTCACTGCAGACTATAACACTAAAAGCGAAAACTTCCAGGATATTGCCATTGCCGAAGTATTCTTTTTTGATCAACGAGAAACAATCCTTTTATCAGGTGAGTGGGTAAACTGGTTTCTGTTTCTAAAAACAATTCCCTCAAGGCTTGCGCCGGTATGGCTCACCGGAGAGTTAGAAAAGTTTTATAAAACTCTTAAATATTGCCCGGTCTGTCAATTTCAATCTGTTCAAGAAGAATCTTGTTTTTACTGCGGCTTTTGGATGCCTTCTATCTTGATGAAAAAAAATCGTGTTGAAAAAAAGGGTGAAGTATTTGATGAAAATGAAGTGTTTTTAAAAGAACAATCTTATCTAAAAATGCCCTCGTTTATCAATAAGCTTCGATCGTTGGAAAAATCATTTGTAAAGACAACATTATAAATCTTCTTCAAATGAACTACGTTTTATTCTGACTTATAAAAAACGAAAAAGGGACTCGCAACTTGCGAGTCCCCTTATGTGCACCCGAAGGGATTCGAACCCCTATCTCTAGAACCGGAATCTAAAATTCTATCCATTGAACTACGGGTGCCGGTTTGTGCTGCAAATATATCGTTTTACATTCAAGAACCAAGAGCTAAGAACCAAGAGCCAGGAAAATCATCAAATCTTAACTTGGCTCCTGGCTCTCGGTTCTTAGCTCTCTAATTATACGTTAAACCTGAAATGCATAATGTCGCCGTCTTCAACGATGTAGGTTTTACCTTCAACGCTGAGTTTGCCCGCTTCTTTACAGGCATTTTCTGAACCGTATTTTACATAGTCGTCATACTTAATCACCTCGGCACGGATAAAGCCTTTCTCAAAGTCGGTATGGATTACGCCAGCGGCTTGCGGCGCCGTAAAGCCTTTAGAGATGGTCCAGGCGCGTACTTCCTGCACACCGGCAGTAAAGTAGGTGCTCAGGTTCAATAAGCGATAAGCTGCCTTAATTAACTTGGTCACACCCGATTCAGTTAAACCCAAATCGTCCAGAAACATCTGGCGCTCCTCAAAAGTTTCCAGCTGGGCAATTTCAGATTCTATTTGTGCAGAGATAATCAGCACCTCAGCATTTTCTTCTTTTACAGCCTCGCGCACTTTTTCTACATAGGCATTACCGGTGTTTACTTCACTTTCGCCTACGTTACACACGTACATCACCGGCTTGGCTGTTAACAACCAAAGGTCGGCAATGTATTCCTGGTCTTCCTCGCTCACCTGGGCGGTACGGGCAGATTTTCCGCTTAGTAAATGCTCTTTGTAGGTAGATAGTACATCATAAGCTTTTTTGCCTTCTTTGTCGCCTATCTTAGCTGCTTTCTCAACTTTCTGTATCTTTTTTTCAACCGACTCCAGGTCCTTTAACTGTAGCTCGGTATCAATAATTTCTTTGTCGCGTATGGGGTCTACCGAACCATCAACGTGTATCACGTTATCATTATCAAAACAACGCAAAACGTGGATGATGGCATTAGTTGCACGGATGTTACCTAAAAACTGGTTACCCAAACCTTCGCCTTTGCTG
The DNA here is from genome assembly GCF_038806765.1 of Mucilaginibacter sp. CSA2-8R. Lineage (NCBI taxonomy): Bacteria > Pseudomonadati > Bacteroidota > Sphingobacteriia > Sphingobacteriales > Sphingobacteriaceae > Mucilaginibacter > Mucilaginibacter sp. CSA2-8R. The sequence continues at coordinate 2,792,269 of NZ_CP152389.1, forward strand.
GCCCCTTTTACCAAGCCGGCAATATCTACAATTTCGATAACGTTAGGCACTACCCTTTGCGGGTTAACCAGTTCGGTTAGCTTGGTAATACGCTCGTCGGGTACGGTAATTACGCCTACGTTAGGCTCAATTGTACAAAACGGAAAGTTGGCGGCTTGTGCCTTAGCGTTTGATAAACAGTTAAAAAGTGTTGATTTACCCACATTTGGCAAACCTACTATACCACATTGTAAACCCATGTATTTGTTGCGTAGTTAATTAATTTAAGCAATGGCAGCTGCTAAATATACCTCAAATAGCAGTGGTTAAAAGATTTACAACCTGTGTTTTTAACAACCTGAGGCGCCGCCGAAAATTCGTGCAAAGATAATATAAAAACAGCCTTATAATTTGAAAAAATAAACGACTTTTGCAGCCGTTAAATAATGCAATTTAAATACATGTAAAACGAGGGGGAACTTTTATGGAAGAAATGGTTGAACAAGTAGAACTGTTTATTAAAGCAGAAGATCAGCAACAGTTACAAGACTATTTGAACAGCCTTAACATTTCGGAAGTAGAAGAACTAATTAGCGAACTCTCTGAACATGCACCTACTATAATCGAGGTTTTATCGCTTAACCGCGCGGTAAATGTTTTTCGTATTCTCGATTTCCCGACACAAGAACGTTTACTCAAAAAACTATCAGGCCATAAAATAGCCGAATTGATTAATGGTTTGCCGCCCGACGACTTAACTTCGCTATTCAGCGAAATGCATGGCGACACTGTTAACAATTTAATTCTACACTTGCCGCTCGAAGACCGCCAGCAGGTGTTTGATCTTTTAAATTTTGAAGAAGACAGCGTGGGCCGGCTGATGACGCCTGATTACATTCGTGTAAAAAAAGACTGGGATGTAGTGCGTGTGTTAGAGCATATCAGGCGGTATGGTAAAGACTCCGAAACCATTGATGTAATTTACGTAGTTGACGATGATGGCGTTTTACTGGACGACATCCGTATTCGCGAAATATTATTAGTTAACCCGGCTACCAAAGTTCGCGACCTGACCGACGACCGTTTGATTGCCCTGAACGTGAACGACCCGCAGGAAGAAGCTATTAATATTTTCAGAATGAATAACCGGGTGGCACTACCCGTGGTAGACAATAATAACATACTGCTGGGCATTGTAACAGTTGACGATATTTTGTGGATTGCTAACGAAGAATACACCGAAGACATTCAAAAAATTGGTGGTACCGAAGCTCTGGACGAACCCTATCTGGACATCCCGTTGCTAAAACTGGTAAAAAAGCGTGTTGGCTGGCTAATTGTGTTGTTTTTGGGTGAGATGCTGACCGCCACAGCCATGGGCTATTTTGAAGGACAAATTGCCAAAGCGGTAGTACTGGCACTTTTTGTACCGCTCATTATTTCGAGCGGTGGCAACAGCGGCTCGCAAGCATCTACCCTTATTATACAAGCCATGGCCTTAGGCGAAGTGACTGTAGCGGACTGGTGGCGGGTTATGCGCCGCGAAATAGTGTCAGGCTTTTTGTTAGGCGCCACACTGGGCCTCATCGGTTTTTTCCGGATATTTGTTTGGACGCTCTTTAGTAATATTTATGGCCCGCACTGGGTGTTGGTGGGCTTAACTGTTGGCTTGGCTTTGGTAGGTATTGTTTTATGGGGATCATTAGCCGGCTCTATGCTTCCTCTTTTACTTAAACGTATTGGCTTAGACCCTGCAACCTCGTCTGCCCCCTTTGTAGCTACACTGGTTGACGTTACCGGACTAATTATTTACTTCACCATCGCCGTTTCTATAATGAGCATATAGGCCATAAACAAGCAATATAACAACAATAAAGCATTGAGAACATGATGTAAATTTACCTCATTATCAATATTTTACAATAAGTAACATTGATTATAACTTAGTCAGACGAATCGTCTGAATTGTATTTCAATGAAATCCTTCTTCACATTCACACATTGACCATTCACTAATTCTTTCATTGGCCTACCACCGGCAGGCTGAACCAAAAAGTGCTGCCCTGACCGGACTGGCTTTGTACACCAATGTGCCCGCCGTGGGCCTGAATAATTTCGGTGCAAAGGTATAAGCCTATACCGTGCCCGCTAATGTGGCGGGTTTGCATGCTTTGCACTCTAAAAAAGCGGTCGAACAATTTGCTTTGGTCTTCGGGGGTTATGCCCATGCCCTTATCGGTAATGCAAACTTTGGCCTGGCCGTCTTCAATCATGCAGCTTACTTCAACCTGGTTAGCATCCGGCGAGTATTTAACGGCGTTGCTAAGTAGATTGGATATTACGTTGCCAATCTTATCGCGGTCAGCCTCCACCTGTATCTCACTGCACAGCGGATAATGAAAAAAGTGCGTATCCTGCGACAGCAGCGCATCGTTAATAGATTCGCTGATTAAATCGTTCAGCAAAAACTTTTTCTTATGCAATTGTATTTTGCCCGAACCTAAACGCGCCGCATTAAGGAAACCGTTGATGGTAGAGGTCATTTTTTTAACCTGCGCTATCGATTTTGAGGCGGTGTTAAAAGTAAACTGGTCGTCTGCCTTGCCGGCTTTGAGCTGGAGCATTTGCAAGAAACCATTAAGCGAAGTAAGCGGCGATTTTAGTTCGTGGCTCACCATACCTATAAAATCGTTTTTGCGCTGTTCGTCTTTCTTCTGCTCGGTAATATCAAACATCGTTCCCGAAAAAAAAGGGGCTTGTCCTTCTTCGGTGGCCGGAAACAATTTACCGGTTGCACGTACCCAACGCACAGTTTGGTCAAGATGACTGATAATGGGGTACTCCATATCATAGGCATCTCCGCGGGTTAAAGCCTCCTCTACCCCCTGTATCACTTTACTGCGGTATTCATCAGTGATCTGGCTAATGGCCGCCTGGTACGACATCTCTTCGTGCGGCAGATAACCGAATAATTCTTTTAAGCGCACTGAGGGTGTAAATTCCCGAGTGACACCATCAATATACCAGGTACCTAAATCAGCCGATTGAACAGCCAACCTCAAAGACTCTTCAGCACGTTCCAGAGATAAGCGATTCTGTACCATCTTGGTCACGTTGTGCGAGGTGTTGAGAATACCCCAAACCTGCCCGCTGGGTAAAAAAAGCGGAATAAAACTGTAACTGTAATAAAATTCCTTCATCACCCCATGATGTTTAAACATCATGCGTTCCTCGGTTTGATGGTAAGGAATGCCCTTGCGGTACACCTGACGCATAGTACGCGGAAAATCGAGCGATGCAAGTTCGGGCAGTGCAAGGTTAAACGGCATACCGAAAACCGTTTCGCTTTTACCCCAAGCCATTAGCATCATTTTGTTGGCAAAACGTATTTGCATGTCTTCGCCAGTGTGCAGCGCCATTGCCATAGGCGTATGCTCTATGATCTGCATGGCTTCGCGCTCTTTATTGGTAAGCAGCGCGTTTAGCTTTTTGATACGCGTGCCGGCACTTTCAAGTTCTATAAGCTTACGCCGCAATTTAAACTGGGTAACCACCTGCGCCGCCAGTGTTTTAAGAGCCGATTGCTGCGCTTCAGTAAGTTTTTTTGCCTTTTGGTCTATAACGCATAATGAACCTAAAGCAAAACCCTCTTCGTCTACCAATGGCACACCGGCGTAAAAATTTACCTGCATTTCGCCGGTTACCAGCGGGTTGTCTTTAAAGCGCTCGTCGGTACGGGCATCCTGCACTTCCATCAATTGGGTTGGGTTATTAATGGCATGGGCACAAAAAGACATATCGCGGTGCGTTTCTGAAACGGTAGTACCCTTGTGCGACTTAAACCACTGCCGCCCTTCGTCAACCAGCGAGATAAGCGCTATAGGCGTACCGCAAATTGCTGATGCCAGTTCCGTAAGGTCATCGAAATCCTTTTCGGTAGCCGTATCCAGTATACGGTATGAACGCAGGGCAGCAAGGCGGTCCTGTTCATTAGGCGGCATGGGTGGTTTCGGCATATTATCTTTTAGCAACAACGCGCAAAGGTACGCTTAATTCTTAACATGAAATAAGAACTGCAACTTTATCGCCGGTATCATGACACTATAAATAACGTGTATGCTACACGTTAACACTGAGCGCTCACAACCCACAGGTGTTTTTTTAAATGAATATCGTAGCACAAACCCAGCCAGTAAAGTTTATTTTCGAGGCTTATTTTATAAAGCTGTCGTTTAATCAGCAATCAGCACACAAATCTCCTCCAGTACGTATGAAGCAACTTTACAAAATTTTGTCCCTTTCAATTATCCTTACCGGCGCAAGCTTTAACCTGCAAGCGCAAAAAAAGGTTTTACTGTTAGGCACCTTCCATTTTCATAACCCAGGTGCCGACGTGGTAAAGCAAAAAACGTTTGATATTTTAGCGCCCTCCGCGCAGCAGGATCTTGAAAAAATTACTGACCAGATACGCAAGTTTAAACCCACTAAAATATTTGTGGAGTGGAATTACAAAGATCAGAAAGGCCTCGATTCATTATATCAGTTATACCAAGCAGGCACTTACGACAAATTGGTAGAACAACATTATAAAGGTAAAAGCAACTACACCTTTTACAAAAACAACGAGATATTTCAACTGGCCTTTAGGGCGGCCAAAAAAACAGGTTTAAAAAATGTAAATGCTATAGACTATCACATGGGTATACCTTTTGATACCGTAATGAAGGTAATTCAGACGTCGGGTCAAAAAGTGCTGATGGATTCGGTTAACGCCAGCATTGCAAACATGTCTAAGTCGGCCAATCAAAAATTATCTAAATACAACCTGATCCAGTTACTGGAAGATGCTAACACCCCGGCATCCCGACGCGAAAACAATGGCTTTTACATTAAATTATTAACCCCGGCCGGCCCTCCCGACAATTTTGCCGGTGCAGATGCCGTAACGCTTTGGTACAAGCGTAACCTATATATGTACTCGCTGGTACAAAAAAGCGTTACCGCGCAGGATGAACGCATCATGATTTTTTTAGGATCGGGCCACGCCAGCATGATCAGTAAGTTTATTGATGATGAAAATGTTTATCAGATGGTGGAATTTAAGGAGGTGATGAAAGCCAAGTAAGTTTATTTGGCGATATTGTATGAAATTATAGCCTATGCCTACAATCCTGCAAACGTCCGAAACCAACGAAACTGCCTGGCGGTTAGATTTGCTGCTATGGCAAATTGAATTGCGGCACCACGATTTCAGAAGGCATTTTTTCACTAATCTGTATAAGTTGTATGCCGCTGTAGGGCGTATATGCAATAAAATGACCGATTTACACGCGCTTGGGCAGGATGAGGCACTGCAGGAGCTGTCGAATGAGTTATCGGCACAGTACGGGAAAGTATTTGAGATTGGGCAGCTTAAACAAATGATGCTATTTGCCCGGCAGTACCAGCCTTACCCCGCAGCCGGCGGCCACGATTTATTTTATTTTGATTGGGACTATCTGGCCGTATTGCTACCCATTGACAACCAACAGGAGCAGCATTTTTACATGCGCTCTGCCGCTACCAAGCAATGGAGCGTTGCCGAATTGCAGCAGCACATTGCTGCTGATGATTACCACAACCCTAAAAAATTTAAGTTTTTAAATAAGACTCAGGATATATCTGAAAGCATAGATGACAAAAACAACCTGCTTAAAAGCCAGCGCTCTAAACGGAAACTGTATAAAGATTTCAGGAGAATGCCATTTCCTAACCCTTTTATCGGGCCTGCTTTGGCGGACTATGAACGCTTGTTGCAACCGCAGCCCCATGAGCCGCACCTAAGTTACGCCCGGTTTAACAGAGGCTTAAAAGCCGACGATCTAAATAGCATTGCTTTAAATGTAATTAAATTTCGCGAAGAGGCAGATCGTGAGTTTAATAGTACTCTTAATCACTTTCTGTGGAATATGGGCGATTTGCTCACGCTGCCGGCTGGGGTTGAAGATTCGCTATCGGGCAAGCTTCAGAAACTATATGGTGATTTTTTTGATGCCGGACTCATTACCTTAATCAAAACGTACCGTAACTGCATTACCGACCGTGATATGGAGCAGCGCCTGAGCGCAATACTCACTTGGAGGCACCTCATTTTGCTGTTTCCGCTCAAAAACCGCGAGGCACAATTGTATTATGCGGAATTAGCCCACGAGCACGACCTGAGCCCTGCCGAATTGCAACATCGCATCGAGAGCAACTGGTATGAGCAGGCACTGGTAGGTTACAATCGCAAGCACCCAGTCGTTACCAACAGTGATACCTCCCAACTCAAAAAGCGTGAAAAGAAAGTAGAAGGTAACCAAACCTTGGTGATTAAGTATAGTACCATTAATGCAAGTGATTTACGCCCTTATCATCATAATTTAAACATCCTCCAAAATCCATGTTTTATGCAGTTTATGACTATGCCGCTACGTTGAAAATCAGCCCATTGACAACTATTGGTATTTCAGAAATAAAAAAGTATCTTTGCGTCCCCGCAGAAAAGGCTCCGGGGGAATGTTGAATACATAACTATATTACAAAATGGCAACTAAAATCAGATTGCAAAGACACGGTAAAAAAGGAAAACCTTTTTATTACATCGTAGTAGCCGACGCACGTGCACCACGTGACGGTCGTTTTATTGAGCGTATTGGTTCTTATAACCCAAACACCAATCCTGCTACTATCGATATTAACTTCGACAAAACTTTTGAGTGGGTACAAAACGGTGCTCAGCCAACTGATACTTGTCGTGCTATCCTTTCTTACAAAGGCGTGTTGTACAAAAAACACTTGGCTGGCGGCGTTAAAAAAGGCGCTTTAACCCAAGAACAAGCTGATGAGAAATTCACTAACTGGTTAGACCAGAAAGATGGAAAAATCACCGGTAAAAAATCAAATTTAAGCTCTGCTAAAGACGAAGCACGTAAAACTGCTTTGGCTGCTGAAGCTAAAAAGAATGAAGAAAGAGCTGCTGCCCTTGCAGCTAAAAATGCTCCGGTAGCTGAGGAAGCTCCTGCTGCCGAAGAAACTGAAACTGAAGCAACAGATTCAGCCGAGTAATTAAAACACTTTATTTAAAAAAGCGGGGCCTGTTTACAGCGCTTCGCTTTTTTTGTTAATTGCCATTACCATGCACGATAATCATTTTAGAATAGGAACAATTTTAAAAACACGCGGCCTCAAAGGCGAACTTCAGGTTTATACTGATTTTGACGGATTGGACGATATTGATTTTGATGCCGTTTTTATAGAAACTGCCGGCAAACTGGTACCCTACTTTGTTACCTCCGTTAAATATCCACAGGCTAACACTGCGTTTATGTACCTGGAAGGTGTTGATCATATTGATAAGGCTACCCCGCTGGCCAAAAGAGACGTTTACCTGCCTAATAAACTGATGCCCGAAAAAGACCCGGACGATTTTACTTTGATGGACTTAGAAGGCTTTATTGCTATTGACGAGAAACACGGCGAACTGGGCGAAATTACCGACGTAACTGAATATCCGCAACAGGTCATTGCTACGGTGCACTACCAGCATCACGAAGTGCTGTTTCCGCTTAACGCAGAATTTATTAAAGGCATCGATATTGAAGGTGGCGAAATTTACCTCGACTTGCCTGATGGCTTACTGGATGTTTATTTGGGCGGTGAGTAAGAACTCAAAAAAAACATTAATTTCCATTAACTGAGCAATCAGCCTATGAGCATAAATTGTTTAGGTAATGGAAACAGTTTTTATACTTTGTGTTTATAATTATCAAAACACTTCGTATCACGCCTGTTGCTGCGGCATGCCATTAGGATCCATCCAAAAGTACTCCCAGTGGTGTCCGTCCAGGTCATCGAAGCTGTGCTGGTACATAAAACCGTAATCCGTTGCCGGATTGGGTATTGTTGCACCCACGGCTACGGCCTTATCAACCATTTCGTTCACAGCCTCTTTGCTGTCGCAGGTTAAAGCTATTGAACACTCAATTGATTGATGCGCATTAACAATGGGTTTGGTGGTAAACGTTTTGAAAAATTCTTCGGTAAGCAGCATTACATAAATCGTATCGCTGATCACCATGCAGGTAGCCTTATCGTTGGTAAACTGCGCATTAAACGTATACCCTAACTTCGTAAAAAATTCGATTGACCGGTTGAGATCTTTAACGCCCAGATTTATAAATACTTGAGTTGCCATAAGTTTGTGTTTTTTGGTATGACCAAATGTAGTGCAATAGTGCCTATTGGGCAATGTGCATACACGACAACCTCAAGGGTAAATTGCGACTTATTTTAAAGTACCTTTTTACCAGTTGACTGACCAAGAAATTTAGATGATATTTAGCCCCATAACTCCATTTAATAAAACATCGGCTAAACATACTCATCCGGTTTGCACATTGGTAGTTTATTATTTAAATGAATGGTTGACAAACTGATGCTGGAGTTTGAAAATTTCATTTAAACGTTCATCAATCAAAGCAGACCTTATTTACCGGTGATAACTTTGCGATGCTCTGTACCCCAGGCAGCGAGGTTATTGATGATAGTACGCAAAGTAAGCCCGTACTCCGTAAGGTTATAGGTAACCGTGACTGGCTGTGTGTTTAGTACTGTACGTACCACCAGTTTATTTAATTCCAATTCCTTCAACTCTTTACTAAGCATTTTATTAGATATACCGTTTACATCGTTCAGGATATCAGAAAACCGCCTTTGGTTGTAAAAGCAGATGGATGAAATGATAGAGATCTTCCATTTTCCGCTTAATACATCCATGGCATCATGTACGGCCATTATTTCTTTTTTGTGCCCCGGCTGGCATTCGTAGTCATTCATAAGTTACCTGGTTACTCAAAAGTTACTGTTACTTTTGGTTACAAAGTAACTAAAATAAATCAATCTGTGTTACGTTTGCACTGCATTTATAACATAATTAATCATGAATTTTATCAACAAAAATGTAGTAATAACAGGCGGAACCACAGGCATCGGACTGGCTACCGCAAAAGCATTTATAAAAGCCGGCGCCAATGTTTGGATTACCGGCCGCAAAGCCGACAACCTGCAAAAAGCGGCAGACGAAATTGATAGCCCCAATTTGAAAACGATACTGTCGGACACCTCAAAGCTAACAGACATTGCTGTTTTAGAAAAGGCAGTTGCTGATAACGGTCAGCCACTGGATGTACTGTTTTTAAACGCAGGCATTGCAACCTTTACGCCTATCGAGCAGGCTACCGAAGCCGATTTTGATGCGCAGTTTAACACCAATGTGAAAGGCCATTACTTTACCTTGCAAAAGCTGATTCCGCATTTGGCGAACGGCGCTTCTGTCATATTCACCTCTTCAACCGTTGCTACAGCAGCCAACATAGGAACCAGCGTATATTCAGCTACCAAAGGTGCCCTGAACAAAATTGCTCAAATTGCTGCCAATGAGCTGGCCGACCGAAAAATCCGCGTAAATATCGTAAGCCCTGGCCCCGTGCGAACCCCTGCATTAGATTATGTATTGCCACCGGAAGCCTTACCGCTTTTAGCAGCCGCAACTTCCATGAAACGCCTGGGCGACCCTGACGAAATAGCTCAGACCGTACTTTTCCTGGCCTCTGACCATGCCAGCTTTATTACCGGAGCCGAACTGGTAGCCGACGGTGGATATTTGACTCACGGATTAAAATAATTGGTGACAATTTTTCTATTAAATAAAAACAGCCATTTGGTAATACCAAATGGCTGTTTTTATTTGTTAATTATTATTTTTACCAAGCTGGTAAGGTAATTGTAAAAGAGCTTCCATGGCCTAAAGTGGATGTTACCTCGAAAGACCCCTTCTTTTCGGCAACTATCTGGCGTACCAGCTGCAGACCTAAACCGTAGCCGGTTTCGCCGCCGGTACCTTGGGTTGAGATGGCTCCGTTCTCCAATATGGCATCTATAACGTCTTTCTTCATGCCACGCCCCGAATCTTTTACCTCTATTTTAAGCAGCCGGTTTTGCTCTTCGCCCACAAGGTTGAGCTCAACGGTAACAAAGCCTCTTTTGGGCGTAAATTTGATAGCGTTAGAGACCAGGTTACCTAATATTTGCTGCAAGCCGTGTTTATTAATTGGCTGCCGTGCGGTTAACTCCGATACATATACTTCAAAATCAATGTCTTTGTCTTTTATTTTGGGGGCAAAAAGTTGTTCAATCTTCTTTTTAAGCTGCAGCAAATTGGTTTGTCCGTCTGAAGGTGGCAATGCCCTCTTTTGTCGCTCGTTCAGCAATATCTCATCGGCAAGTTCCATTACAGATTGGCTGCTGTCTTTAATAAGTTCCAGGTAATGTAACAACTCATTTTTATTGGCGCTTAAGCCTTCTTCGGCAGCCACCTCGGCCAAACCCTTTATGCCGCCTAAGGGTCCCCGTATGTCATGAGCCAGCATGCGCCTTTCAACCTGCAACAGCTGGATTTTATTTTCGAGTACAGCAATACGCTTTAGTTCGTCTAACCGGCTAATTACCTCGCCGGCCAGCAGTTGCAGCATATTTTTTTGCTTACGCCCCAGCACCGGGTTTTCGTCGTCTAAAACGCACAGCGCACCAATGGCAAAACCTTCCTTAGTTTTTAAGGGCACGCCATAATAATAAGATAGCGAACTGTTTTTTATATAATTTTGCTCACTAAACCGATAGTCAGATCGCAGGTCGGTTACTTCAAAGTCAGTATCTGACTTAATGGTGTACTGGCATATAGAGTCCTCTTTATTGATACAGAACAAATCTATACCGTTCCTGCTAACGTTCCATTGCGTATCGGCATCCATTAAATTTATTAATGACATGCTTGTCCCTGTAATATGGGCAGCTAACAACGTCAGGTCAGAAAACTTATCCTGAAGAGTTTCATAGTCAATATTATAAGTAGCCAGGGCTTTTACCCTTTCCAGCTCACGTGAAACAACAGGAGTATCAATTTTCATCAAAACAGTTTAATTTAATAGGGAATCTAACAATAGTCGTGTTACACTTATACGAAAACCTGACAATGAAGTTGCAGTAAATCTGAATGCATGCTACTTCATTGTAGCATTAGCTATCCTTTGAGTGCGCGTTAAAATGTCTTCTTTTCAATAGATTTATGCTGATGACATGAAAGGTAGGCTGGGCACATTTGAGTGGGTGTTAAAAAAGTGGATGCATAAAAAAATATACAAACTCTTGTGAGTTTATTACACTTCTAATTACATTAGCTAACCTGTAGCTTTAGCGTTTTGCAAAGCGAGGCATCTACATCAAAACAACGCTAAAAGCTAAGCTTATCAACAAACTTTAAACCAACCATATGAGAGCAATTAACCCTTGGATCAATTTTAACGGCAATGCCGAAGAAGCATTTATTTTTTACCGGTCAGTGTTAGGCGGAGAGTTTACCAAAATTGTTCGTTTCAAAGACTTGCAAAGTGATGAGTTTACGATAAGTGAAGAGGATGCCAACAAGCTTATGTATATCAGTTTACCTGTAGGCAAAAACAATATGCTGATTGCTAATGATGTACCAGGCTTTATGGGCCGCGTAGCTGAAAATGAAAATCGATCGAAAATACACTTAGCTGCCCAAAGCCGTGAGGAAGCCGAAAAAATATTTGCCGGACTATCAGCCGGAGGCGCTGTTGAAGGCCCGATCGGCGATAGCCCCTGGGGTACTTATGCAGGCATGTTTAGAGACAAGTATGGCATTGAGTGGATTATAGAATTTGACCCGAACCATTGAGGGTAAACTAGGCAAGGCCGAGAACGCTTTGTCAGTCTATTATGCAGATATTAGAAATGAGGTAAAACAGCCTTTCAGTTAAAACTGAGAGGCTGTTTTGCCTTTATATTATATTGAATTTCAGATAATTTACTAATGAAAAACTGCTTAAGATTACTATATTAGGACAAGTTAAATTTCAGCAATATCTTGAAAAATAATTACCTTTTCCTTAGCTTGTTACTCTTGCTGCTTATAAGTGTCCCAACCCTGGTAAGTGCACAAAAAGCCGGGCAGGCACGTATCGACTCCTTGTTGGGAGTGCTTAAAACAACACGTGAAGACACATCCAAGGTGGTGCTTTTAATACGCATCGGGAACAATTATAAATTTCTGCAATCACCAAATGCTGTCACATATTACCTGCAAAGTGTAGCACTTGCCGAAAAATTGCGGGTACCAAGGTTTATTTTTCTTACCAATGAATTAATGCGGTCATATAGCTTCGCACAAAAGGACTATGCGGCCGCTGAAAGCTATGTTGCCCGATCACAAGCCCTGCCTGATGTCAACTTGCGTTGCCAATCTATTATTGCCGCAGGGTATGACTATTACTTGGCGGGCGATCATGATCGCGCATTTCAATACTATTTTAAAGCGCTGAAAATGCCCGGTATATCTGTAAAAAGCGCTTCGATGGTCAATTTTTATATTGGTTCCACCTATTTTGCAAAAAGCGATACAACCGCCATACGTTATTATAAAGCAGCTCTGGCAGGTTTTACTAGAATAAATGACCGCATCTTTATACGGCGGGTTTGCCAAAACATGGGGGGATTGTACCTATCTGTGAAGCGGGATGCCAAAACCGGTATGCGATATTTTCAGCAGGCTGTTGATCTGAGCCGCAATCTGCCTGACGATAATTCGTCGGCGGGTTTACTTCAAAGTCTGGCCATAGTATACCAGGCAACGGGCGATACAACACGCGCCCTTAGTTATTATAATGAAGCCCTGCGAACATCAAAAAGATTAGGCGATACTGAGGGTATACTTCAGGTAATTGACCGGCTCTCCATGCTGCACTTTGCACGTAAAGATTACAATCAGGCTTTACAAGAATGCCTGGATGCCCTGCAGCTATCTGCCAAAAGTATAACTAAAAAACAATTAGAAAACCGGTACAATACCATTGCCTGGATATACCACGCAAAAAAAGATTACCAAAACGCGCTTGTTTATCTGCAAAAAATGCTGCCTACAAAAAACTTTATGGTTTTAGGAACCATGGGCAGTATATACCGCGATGCGCCCGATGAAGTTTTAAGAAAAGCCGGCGTTGACCCAGGTCAGCGTTACCCCCTGGCACAATCTTACCTCGAAGAGTCATTGCACTTAATAGCTAATGTTAAAAACCGGGATTCAAGCGCCATTGTTTACAGGGATACCTATCAGGAACTGAGCCTGCTTTACGAAAAAACAAAAGATTACCCCAAAGCTTACGCCGCCTTTAACCGCTATGTTACTATTAAAGATAGCATGGTACAGGCATACAACAACCAAGAGCTGGTGAAAATTGTTACCGATTCCAAGCACTTCCATACCGAGGATTCGCTGAAGTTGCAACAGCAGAAATCAAAGGCCGAGCTTGACCGGCAAACCCTGATTGCCACACAGCAAAAACAAGCCCTGTTACTTAATCGGCAACAGCTTACCTTGGCCAATAAGGAGAAAGATCTGCAACGGCTCAATTTTTTAAAAACGCAGGCCTTTTTACAATTGGAGCAGGGCAAACGTAAAGCCAGGGAGCAGGAACTAAGTGCCGCCCGGCAGGCTCAAAAGCTAAGCGAAACCACCCTTTTGCTGCAAAAAAGTGAGATAAGCGCCCAGCAGACCCGCGGTCGTGTATTTATGGCCGGTATTGGAGGGCTTTTATTACTCTCTTTTTTTATCGGTAAAAACTATCTAAATCAGCGTAGGTCAAACCGGTTACTAACAACAGCTAATAAAGAAATAAGCGAAGCCAATACACAGATCTCGATAGAGAAACAACGCTCGGAAAATCTGCTGCTTAATATTTTGCCTGCCGACGTGGCTGAAGAGCTTAAAGAGAAAGGAAGCGCAAACGCGCGCCTGTTTGATGAAGTAACGGTACTGTTTACAGACTTTGTAAACTTTACAACGGTTAGCCAGCAGCTCACTCCGGAAGAGTTGGTAGCCGAACTTCACTTTTGCTTTATGGCTTTTGACAAAATTATCTCAACGTTTAATATCGAAAAGATAAAAACTATCGGCGATGCTTACCTGGCAGTAGGCGGCTTGCCAAACGCCGATCATCAGCATGCAGAGAATATAGTAAAAGCTGCATTGGAGATTGCTGCTTTTGTACGCGAGCGCAAAGCAAACTTAGGAGATAAAACATTTAATATTCGCATTGGCATCCATTCGGGCAGTGTAGTAGCCGGTATAGTGGGAGTCAAAAAATTTGCTTATGATATTTGGGGCGATACCGTAAACACGGCAGCCCGAATGGAGCAAAATTCAGTATCCGGGAAAATTAACGTTTCTGAAAGCACCTACAATTTAGTTAAAGATACCTTCGCCTTTACTTACCGCGGCGAAATTGAGGCCAAAAATAAAGGCGCCCTAAAAATGTATTTTGTAGATCATGTTGACGCGCAAATTGCTGAAACCAAGCTGATGCCGGCGTCAGCCTTTGAATATACTGCTTAAAGAATAAATTCAAAATTGCTATAAAAAAGAAAAGCCTCAATCTTTCGACTGAGGCTTTTCTTTTTCAGGTAGCGGGAACAGGACTCGAACCTATGACCTTCGGGTTATGAGCCCGACGAGCTACCAACTGCTCCATCCCGCACTATGCTTTGTTTTTCAACACTGCAAATATAGTAATAGTTTTGGCTTTTTTTTAATACATGAGCAGATATTTGCATGCCATAAGCATGATGTATGTGTAACCATCACATTATAAGGGTATAAAAATATAATTAAGCTACTATTATTTGTTTAACGCTGTCTCTGAACACCTTTTTTCAGATGTTATCTTGTCTTCCGATGCTCTCCTGATTGTTATTTACTGCAGCTTGAACCTATGGTTCTAAATTAGAAAATCTATCTTCACGACTTTGAATTTATAAACGGTAAAAATCAATGTCTCAATTAAACACTTTTGCTACCAAGCCGCATTATCCTGTGCTGGACGGGCTGCGAGGTGTGGCTGCACTGGTGGTAGTTGCTTTTCATATTTTAGAAGCGCATGCCAGCAGCCACGTTACTCAAATCATTAATCATGGTTACCTGGCTGTCGATTTCTTTTTTTTGCTTTCGGGCTTCGTTATAGGCTATGCTTATGATGACCGCTGGCAAAAATTAACCATAGGCGGCTTTTTTAAACGCAGGCTGTACCGGTTGCAGCCTATGGTTATTATGGGTATGATTATCGGTGCAGCCTGTTTTTACTACTCAGATTCTACCCTGTTCCCATTCATCCACACTGTACCCGTTTGGAGAGTGCTATTAGTGATGCTGATTGGTTTTACGCTGATACCTATACCGGTATCAATGGATATACGTGGCTGGCAGGAAATGCATCCCCTTGACGGACCGGGCTGGTCGTTATTTTTTGAATATCTGGCCAATATAGCTTATGCATTGGGCCTCCGTAAGGCATCAAAGCCGGTGCTAGCTTTATTAACAGGCCTGGCAGCAGGCGTACTGCTGCACTACCTGCTTACCTGCAAAACAGGCGATATCACAGGGGGCTGGTCGGTTACAGCTGAACAACTGCGCGTTGGCTTTACCCGTGTGGCATTCCCGTTCATGGGCGGCTTGCTGCTCTCACGCACTGTAAAACCAACGGATTTTAAAAATTCGTTTTTGTGGTGCAGCCTGTTGCTGGTATTGGTATTGGCGCTACCCCGCTTTGGAGGTACACAACATTTTTGGATAAACGGTTTGTATGAAGCATTGGTCATTATTTCCGTGTTTCCGCTTATTGTTTACTTAGGAGCCAGCGGCGATATTGATGGCCCTGTAACATCCAAAGTATCTAAATTTCTGGGTGATCTCTCCTACCCGTTATACATTACGCATTACGGTTTCATTTACATTTACACGGGCTGGGTAAGCAATCGTCCCGGCGTTAGTTTTAATATCGCGCTACCTTACGCCTTGCTCACCTTTTTTGGCTCGGTAATAGTGGCTTATTTGTGCCTAAAATATTATGACGAACCGATACGGGCCTGGTTAAACCGCAGACGTGCTTAGTGCAAAATAAGTAAATGAGCACAAGGCAATTATGTTACGCCCTTGTGCTCACTACCATTAATTAAAGTTAAGGTCGCCAATGTATACGGTACCTTTGGCCGTTTTAGCCATCTGCAGTACAATAACCTCTTTTTTCTCCTGCGGCGTGCCATAGCGTGTATACAGCTCGGCCATCACCGTAGTTGGACCGCTGATGGTAGCCTGCCGGTCGCCATAATAATTAATTTCGATTTTATAAGACCCCTTAACGGCCTTTTTCAGCATAAACTGTTCAGGTCCGTAACCGTTGGTCATGTCGCGAGAGATGCGGCCGCCGGCGGGTGTTCTGGGGTTAGAGTAATAGCATTTTTCGCCCGACGGATCGGTTACCCACAAATCGATGTCGGTGTTATTTTTGTTCCAGTTCATCGCCACTCTAATGTCTACCGGCATGGCGCTGATAAGTGTTTTATCCATATTAGGTATTTTAACACTGCCTTTGTGTTGTGCCAAAATACGGTTGATTTCAGGTAAAAATATTTCCTGGATACCCCGGTAAATATTATCGGCATCCGGCGAGTAGCTTTTAGTCATGGCGTTGTACAACACCTCGGCTGCCTGCTGATGCTGACCGGCATCTTCTAATGCCAAGCCGTAATCGCGATAGCTCTGCGGATCCATGGGGCGCAACTCTGTTACTTTTTTCAAAACCAGTACTTCGTTGTCGTAATCGCCCATTTGTTTTAATTTGTAACCCAGCATCCTATACAACTCCTCGTCGGCCAGGCCAAGTTCTGCCAGGTTGCTTAATACCCGCAAGGCTATTTCCCGTTTGCCTGTGTTGTTAAAATAGTCGGCTACATCAAAGTAAAAAACCGGGTTATTTGCCTGGGCTGTTTTCAACTCCAGGTACTTTTGGTACTGTAGCGCCTTCGCGGTACCTTTTATAATTTTAAGGTATTCTGTTTGACTGGTTTGCAACAGCAATTTTATTACCGCGCGAGCTGACGAACGGGTATTTGATAGCATGTCGGCCTTCACCCTTATGCCGTTGTTTCCAACAGGCTCATCTACCCTGACTTGTTGATTAATCGTACTCCTGCCACGTATAGCAACCACATCTTTGGTTTTATCCGGTGCAGAAAGACTTAAACCGGGCACACTGCCCTGAAGGGTAACTACAGAGCCGGTAACAGATGTTTTATGTTGCGTTTCATAACCTATTACAACTACTTCGTTTAACATAGCAGCAGATGATGATATTTCTGCGTTGGCAGTTGCATTTACCATTCGCCGGGACGAACGCGAAAGTCTCTTATTTGCGGACTTTTGAACAACTGGTAAAGGCTTTCTGCCAAAATCGGTCTGATACCACTGTTTAAGTTCCGTTTGAGTGTTTTTAGCTGTGGTCAGATTTTCGCGCGTTTGCCGCTCTTGTACCGAGGCTCGTTGCTTCATAATGGCATCAAAGCTTTCTCTGAGTTCTGCGGGGGGCTCAATATTGTATTGTATGTAATCACTCACGTTTTCGAGCACCATGAGCGAGGTGTTGCGGGTAATCAGCCCAAAACGTTTACCAAGCGACTCAATTTCGTCGTGGTTTACATCGTAGGTCATGTCTAAATCGTTAATTTTTTGCTGTGCCCACAGTTTAGGTACGTTTACTTCTTCTGCGGTTTCGTTTGCCGCGTCAAGCTTTATCACTTTTTCAATTGCTATCTTATCGCCATAGCCAAACTGCAGGGTAAGCGTTTGATTAGGATTACGCGTAATACCTGCCAGTCTGAATGCCGAACCAGCACCATTCGGCATCGCCGGGTAATTTTCTTCGGTGTTGGCGCTACTCTTTAAACTGATAAACCGCAGCGGCTGCGTCATCATTGTATTGAGTGCTTCGGATGTCTTAATCGTTGTCAAATCAATTACACTACCGGCTGTTTTGCGGGCAATGAGGCTGAGGTAACTATAATCTGCAATGGTTGATGACGTAATGCAATACACCGGCTTGGCTGGCCACCGCTGCGGTAGTTTTCCAAAGGTTTGTTGCCCGTCGCTCACAAGTATGCATATATCAGCATCGGTATGCTGCCAGTTTAAGCAGCTGTAATTTGTAGCACCGTCGTAGGTGATATGTTCCAGTTTGTTTTTCAGGCCCGGCCAGTGGCCGCCGCTTACGCTGTAACTTTCTTTGCTGATTAAAGCGTTGCTGAAAGTAATCAGCGTAACCTGTACAGTATTAATTTTTTGAAAATAAGCATCCAATAACGCTAACTCCTGAGTAGTATTACGGTTAGCTCCGCTTAATGAAGCATCCCAAAACAAGGTAATTTTTTTAGGCAGCTGCTTTGCCATTGTTTGGGCGGGCAACGCCGTGCTCACGTAATAATAATATTTATTGCCAAGGGCCTGCATCAGCACACTTGTGTTGCCATCGGGCTGCGGCACCGAAAAAGAAATATTGCGGCCTGGTACATAATTGCTTTTTTGTACTGTGGCCGTGTAGGTATCAGACTGTTTATGAAACCGCAGGTTGCCGTCGCCGCTATCAGGCACCGGCGCAGCAGCACTATGTACCACAGTTGCATTGAGCAAAAATTGCGGAATAGTATCTTTGAGTTGCAGTGGCAATTTAAAGTTAAGATAGCCCTTACTATCTGCCATAATTTCTTCTTCGTAACCAATAATAACCGTGCGGCTGCTGTGCGGGTTTAGCGGGTAAATACGGGTACGAAAAGCATTGCCCTCGGCTTTTTCTAACAAGCCGGGGTCTACCCCCCGGCGTTCAATCGATTCAAACACTATAGCGGCTTTACCACGGTCTACCGGTACACCTTCGCGCATATGCCCGTTAATATCCAATGCATACCGGCTCACGCTAACACCATTTTTTAGTGGGAAAAGCAGTGTTCCTTCCAGCACACGATTGGTGGAGTTATAAAATGTCATTTGCCAGGCAGTACGGCTGATATTGCCGTATACGGTAACATCAATTTTTAGTGCTTGCAGCTTAACGCCGCTGTTGGGCTGCCCGTTAACAGTAAGCTGAGGCGCCTGGCTATGCGCCCGGTTACCCAACGCAGCAAACAGCAAAAGCAGGGTAATTAGTAAATAAGGTCTGTTCATGATCGGTTATTTTACACCTATGATGCAGCAGGCAAACCGATTCCATAAATTATTTTTACTTTTTTTGATCACTTACAGCTTTCCATTCTACCAAAACCTTCATATGCTGTATAAAGACAACAAAACGTCTTTGCTAACCATGCATATCCTACCATTTTGCCAGCGCTTCGGCTATACCGTCCCGCATTTGCGGGTTATTAAAATCTGGCGCTGAGTGGCCTTTTTCATCATTAAGTTCAATTAACTGGGTGGGCAACAACTTCGAAAATGCAATTGCCGGAGCCGGGTTTACCACCATATCCCGCAACGATGTGATGATGAGCATTTTGGCTTTGATGTGATTTGCAGCCTCCTGTAGCGAAGAGTGAAAAGCCTTGGATATATCGTGCCCTATAATGGCGTTCATCTGGTAATATGTATCGTTCCAGTCGTGCCCTGCCGATTGGGACTGTGCATTGGCAATCCACTGCGGTACGGTAGCCCGGGGTACTGTTTTTACGCGATTGGCTGGCGTGGTTATAAATAGATCAAAAACCATGCTGGCAGCTGCAATATGCGGATTGGCAACATAGCGGCCATGCTTATAATCAGGATTGCTGTCGATAAGATGTGCTATGGTTTGATAAAGCATCAAATCATAGCTGGTAGGTTGCGGGCTACCCACAATCGGGATCAGCACATCCATAAATTCCGGGTAGCTTACCGCCCACTCAAACGTTTGTATCCCTCCCATCGATATGCCCATTACCGCCCGCGTGTGTTTAACATTCAGCCTTTGGGTGAGTAAGGTGTACTGGCTGTTTACCATATCGCGGATGGTGAACTTCGGAAAATCAGCCCCATGCTGCAGCTTGCTGTTAGATGGCGATGCAGACACGCCATCGCTTAAAGCATCAATTATAATTAAACAGTATTGCGTAGTATCAACCGCCAGCCAGGGGTTAGCACCTTCTACTCCTGCTGCATTACCGCCAAACCACGTGCAGAAAACCACGGCGTTGCTGCGGTTGCTATTGAGCTTGCCATGTATGCGGTAGCCTAAAGTGCAGTTTTTAATTACCGAACCCGATTCTAACTTAAAATCGCCGATGGAGCTTAAGCCCTTAGCTGTTACTGGCTGCGCATGGCTGCACGTCAAATTTATAAACAGTAGAAAGCATATATTGAAAGCAGTTTTCATGAGTATGAATTATAATCACAAGATATATAATTGTAAAATATTTTACAGAACTCAGCAGGTGGTTTTGGGTACTGTCGGTTATGAGGCTCACCCATGATGTGTTTAGCAATATTTATTGCGTCTGTTATCCTTATTCTGCATCGCGAGCCCTTGCATTTCCAATAACCTAAATACACAAAACCGGAACCAGCGTTGTATCTTTGAAAAGTGTTGCTGAGGTTGATTAACCTAACAGCAAACCGCAAATTACAAAACATGACGGACCACTATCCATCTCCTTTACGAACCGTAAACGTTACCCGCTATGTAACGCCGCTACGTGAGGGAGGCTCACTGCCGGCCATTGCCGAGGCAGACGACGATTTTTTATATGTGCTTAAATTTAGAGGAGCCGGCCAGGGCGTTAAGGCCCTCGTTGCCGAAATCATTGGCGGAGAACTGGCCCGTACACTCGGCTTGAGGGTTCCCGAACTGGTTTTTGCCAACTTGGATACTGCCTTTGGCCGCACCGAGCCCGACGAAGAGATACAGGATTTACTTAAAGCCAGCACCGGCTTAAACCTGGCCCTGCACTATTTGCAGGGCGCTATTACCTTTGATGCCGTGGTTACGCATCCCGACAGCAAACTGGCCTCACAGATTGTTTGGCTGGATTGCCTGATTACCAACGTTGACCGTACCCCACGCAACACCAACATGCTGATGTGGCACAAAGAGTTATGGCTTATTGACCATGGCGCTGCGCTTTACTTTCATCATACCTGGCACAACTGGCGCGAGCAGGCCCTGAGGCCTTTTGCGCCCATCAAAGATCATGTATTGCTGCCCTGGGCCAGCGAGCTGGATGCCGTTGATGCAGAGTATAAAAGCATATTAACCAACGAGCGCCTGAAAGCTGTAGTAGACCTAATTCCGGATGAATGGCTGCTGGATCCGTCGTCGGATGAGACGGCCGAACAACGGCGCCATGTTTATTATGAGTTTTTGAGGATGCGGATTGAAGCGTCGGACATATTTTTAACTGAAGCCAAAAATGCCAGAGCAACACTTATTTGAGTACGCCGTAATACGCGTTGTACCAAGGGTGGAACGCGAAGAATTTATGAACGTTGGTGTAATCATATTTAGTCAGCGGTTAAAATATTTAAAGTGCCTGTACACCATTAACGCCGAAAGACTAACGGCCTTATGTCAGGACCTATGTCTGGACGACGTTACGGCTAATCTGCAATCCTTTGAACGTATTTGCCATGGCGGTGCAAACAGCGGGCCAATTGGCAGGCTGGATAATGCATCACGGTTCCGGTGGTTAACGGCTACCCGCAGCACGGTGGTTCAGGCCTCAAAGGTGCATCCGGGCTTTTGTGTGGATGCCGATGCAACGCTGAAGCGCTTATTTGAGCAGCAGGTATTATAAAATTTTTAAACAATGAAATTATCTGCCAACTCGCCGTTACAAAAATTGATGGATACCATGCCTCAGCAGGGCAAGGTAAACTGGATTGGTATCCGGCCTAAACGCCGCGTGCCGCTGCAATCGCTTCCGCAGGTAGAAGCCCTGACATTGAAAGGCCTTGCGGGCGATCATTTTTCGGGTTCGGCCACCAGCAAGCGGCAGGTTACCTTGATACAGCAAGAACACCTCAATTTGATTGCATCGGTAATGCAGCTGCCTGATTTAACCCCGGCCATGCTGCGTCGCAATATTGTGGTTAGCGGCATCAATCTGCTGGCCCTTAAAGACCGCAAATTTTGGTTGGGCGATGTTTTGCTTGAGTACACCGGCGAATGCCACCCTTGCTCAAGAATGGAAGAGATATTAGGCCCCGGCGGCTACAACGCCGTGCGCGGGCATGGCGGCATTACAACCCGCATTGTGCAAGGCGGATGGATTAATGTAGGCGACAGCGTAAGTGTTGATATTAAAACAGTAAATGAGCAGCCAACTTTATTTTAATGCCTTCAAAAAATTTTAAAATTAGGTCATACAGCTTATCAAGCATTAAACTTTAAGCTGCATCAACAAAATCTAACATAAAAAAACGCCCCGCTCTGACAATCAAAGCGGGGCGTTTACTTATACAAGTAGTTTAATAACCTGGATTTTGCAATGCAGTTTTTTCTGCAGGGCTTAATGGGTTACCGTCTTTCCTGATTTGGTCCAGGAAGGTTTGCGGAATTGGGCGTACGTAGTGCTTAGACTCGCTTGGGCGGGCTTCGTCACTAAATATGGCTGTACGCTTCACTAATGTTTTGGTACGGGCTAAATCTTCCCAGCGCAACAACTCACCCATCAGCTCGCGCGAGCGCTCGTTAAGGATAAAGGTTAAAAACTTATCAGCATCCGATGCTACACCTAAACGGCTGTAAAACTCGCGGTTCGAGTTCAGGATGTCGCCTATGCTGTTAATGTGCATGCTGTTTAGCGTATTGACTGTAGTTGGAGCAGCAATGTTGTTCGACTCATAATAAGTGTTTTTTTCTGAGTACGAAACAAACTGGGCAGTGTTGGCAGCGGTATTATTTTTGTAAGCTATACCGCCATCTACATAAGCCTCGCGGTTTTCGCCGTCTTTATAAGCGGCACGGTCGCGCACACGGTTAATGTAAGGCAGGGCCGCACCGTAATTACCTAACCGGCCGTACGCTTCGGCAGCAATCAAATAGGTTTCGGCCAAACGGGCTAATATACCATCACGCTGACCGAATTGAGAAGCTACGGCATTACGCGATCCATCCATAAATTTTGACAAAGCTACGTACTGGCTAACGCCGTAATTACCATGCCCACCCTGTAAATTTTCGGGCTGCCCGGCAAAATAACGCACATACATGTTTGGCGCACGCAAGGCGATATTAGTTGTAGTGTAGCGGGTATCACCAGCATTGTTAATTACATAACGGATAGACTCTTCGCCACCGGCAAACTTTGGCTTACCTACCAAAGATGCATTTGGTGCAGTAGCGGCAGTCCAGGTTGGAGCCGACGAAGGGCGATTACATAAATAACTGGTTTTAAAACTCTTCCAAAAGCGCGAATCGTTTACACGGTCGTACACATCCAAGGCATAATCGGTTGAGCGCATACGCTGAAACTCGCGGTCGCCCGGAATGTCGCGTTGCATACCCGGTAAGTTTTGGTAAACCGACGGAAAATATAAGTGTACCTGATTACCGTAACGGCCTTGTGTAGCAGTATTGCTGGAGAACTGTGCCGCCAGGATAATCTCCTTATTTGTTTCGTTCGGACCATCAACTGCGCTAAAGTTCCACAAATCGCTGAAGTTGGTAGCCAAAGTAAGCCCGCTGGTGTTAATTACCAAATCAGCATATTTTACGGCATTGTTCAAATCTTCAGTTTTTGTATCGCTGTTCCAATCGTTATACAACTCGCTGGCGCGGAACAAATAAGCTTTTGCCAAAAAGTGAGCGGCAGCCCATTTAGTAATACGGCCGGTTTCGGGCGCAGTTGCAGGTAAAAGATCATAAGCTTTTAAAAAGTCGCTTATCACCTGTGCATATACTTCTTTAGCGCTGTTACGGGTAAATTCATATTGTACCGAGCTTGATTGGGTTAATTTTAACGGAACGCCGCCAAACTGCTTAACCAGTTTAAAATAATCAAAAGCACGCATAAAATACCCCTCGCCTAAACGCATGTTTTTTGAAGCGCCGTTATAGTACTGCGGCACATTCTCAATCACGATGTTGGCCGAGTTAATGTTGCCATACATATTATCAAAGACGCTGGCTGCATCGCCCGAAAACGAGTTTAAGTTAGCATCATACGAGTTCCACATTTGCTCGGTGCGGTCGCCGCCCACGGTAAACTCGTCAACACCGTAATTGGTAGTAGTATAAGCCCAAGTATAATTAAAATGAAACCTTAAGCTTTGGTACATACCAATCACCAGGCCGTCTAAACCGGTAGTGGTTTTAAAATCTTCGGTGTTTAAGCTTGTAATCTGATTCTCATCCAAAAAACTTTTTTTGCACGAGGTAGGTACCATTAAAACGCTGGAAGCCAGCATGGTGCCATATATTAATTTAGATAAATTTTTCATGTGTTTTGTTCCCTATCCTTAAAATCCAACATTTAAACCAAAAACAAAGCCTCTGTTAAAGGTAGAGCCGCCCAAATCCGGATCAATCCAGTCAATTTTTGAATATAGCAAGCCTGGGTTAAGCGCCTGTGCATACACCCGTACACGAGACAGCCCTGCTCTTTTAATCAGGCTGTTTGGCAATACGTATCCTAAAGTGATGTTACGTATTTTAATGAACGATCCATCCTGGTAGTTCATAGATGATACATAAGCATCGCCTGATGCACTACCGTAGTTAGGCGCCGGGTAAGCATTGGTTGGGTTAGTTGGTGTCCAGTAATCAACTACACGCTGTGCGTAACGGCCTTGTAAAGATTCAGCACCTGTTAACACGGTAAATTTCCAGCGCGCAAAAACAAAGGCCGACAAATCAAATGATTTGTAGGTAAATGTATTGGTGATACCACCATTCCATTTAGGTACAGCGTTACCTACAATTACACGGTCGTTGTTAGCATCAATACGGTAGTCGCCGTTAACGTCTCTTACCTTGATGGATCCTGGCCTGAACTGGCTGTTAGCGTTCGGGATGTTGGCGTTAAATTTGGCCATCTCGGCTAAATCCTCAGGCGTATTTTGCCAAATGCCTAATTTTTCAAAACCATAATAGCTACGAATACGCTGACCTACGATGTAAGAATAATCGCCGCCTCTAACCGCAGTGGTATAGCTGTTACCGGTTGGCAAATCGGTGATTTTATCTTTGTTTACAGCAAAGTTAATCGTAGTGCTCCATTTAAAGTTTTTGCTCTGGATGTTCTCGGTGGTTAGGTTAATCTCGATACCTTTGTTTGAGCTCGAAGCAAAGTTTAATAAGCTGGTTGGGTAACCATTAGGAGATGGTATCGGAGCGTTAAGAATCAAGCCAGTGGTTTTTGTTGAATACACATCCAACGAACCTGAGATGCGACCCTTGAAAAATCCGTAGTCAACACCTAAGTTGTACTGCGTGGTACGCTCCCATTTCAAATCTTTGTTTGGTAACGAAATTGGGTTAGCTAACGATGCATCCGAAGCTACGTAACCGGCTTGTACCGAGCTGCCGTAAGTGTAATACAAAGTTTGCAATAAACCGTTGGTGGTGTATGCCGGTATTGAAGCGTTACCTGTAGCACCGTAACCTACTCTTACTTTTAACTGATTAATCCAGTTTATATCCTTAATAAATTCTTCCTGATCCAAACGCCAAGCTAATGCTGCTGATGGGAAAAAGTCCCACTTGTTGCCCGGGGCTAACACAGATGCACCATCCCAGCGTGCCGAAGCTGTTAACAAGTATTTGCCGGCGTATGAGTAGTTAACACGACCCATGTAAGAAAGCAATGAGTTTTCGGTAAGGTTAGTACCAAATGCATCAAGTGCACTTACTGAATTAAGCTGGTACCAAAGCTGTTTGTTATAAGGCAGCTTGGTAGCTGTCATGGTTGATGATTCGGCGCGGTTGTACAAGCTGCTGTACAAAAAGGTAGCACCGAAATCGTGTTTGCCTATACTCTTATTGTAATACAACAAGTGATCGAGCGTGTACGAGAAACGGTTACTTTGGTTTAGCTGAGCGTAATTGGTTGAACCAGGCTCGCCACCACCCCTATTGATAGAGTTTTGGTCTTGCCAGCGGCCCTGGTAAACGTTGTTAAAATCAGGGCCAAAGTTTACACGGTATTTTAAGCCTTTAAATAAATTAACTTCGGCATATAACGAGCCTAAAACTCGTAGCGTTTTAAACAAGTTGATGTTGTATTGATCTTCGCCTATCGGGTTCAGGATAGTAATGTCGCCACCCGGCAGATTGATGCGGTTGCCATTATTATCATAAGGAACAGCATAAGGCAGCATATCACGGGCTGCAAAATACAGTGTACCGGGGCCAGTTACGTTACTGGTAGCAAAACCATAATTTTGGAAGCTGTAAGTAGCAGCTACCGAACCGCCCATGCTAAACCATTTGGTGGCTTTTACATCAACGCTCATTTTACTGCTGTAACGCTTATAGTCCTGGCCAAGCTGTGTGCCTTGCTGGTTTAAATAGCCAAATGAGCCATAGGCGGTAACTTTATCTGTACCACCGCTCACACTTACAATATTATCAGTAGTAACACCGGTTTTTTTCACCAAACCAGTCCAGTCGGTGGTAGGTACCAGGCTGCCGTCATAAACACCATTTTGCCATCCTTTTTCAATGTTAGCCAGTGCATATTGGTCGGTACCAAAAATACGGCGGTCATCAGCCAAAGTAGGTACGTCCGGATAGGAAGAGGTGGCGCTGGCTGCAGGATTAAGGTACCTTACACGGCGATAAGCATCACGACGAAAATCAATGTATTGAGCCGAGTTCATCATTTGCTGGCGGTCAACAATGTTTTCTATTGTGGTAGTGCTCACCAGATCTAAAGCCAAACGGCCGGCTTTACCTTTTTTAGTAGTAACGATAATTACACCGTTTGCACCGCGCGAACCATAGATGGCGGTAGCTGATGCATCTTTTAACACGTCGATGGTTTCGATATCGTTAGGGTTGATGGTTTCGATACCGCCTGAGATTAACGGAATACCGTCTACTACGTATAATGGGTCGGACGTGCCGGTGATGGAGCGCACGCCACGAATGAGTACACTACCCACTGTACCTGGACGCTCGTTTGAAGTTACGTCAACACCGGCGGCCTTACCCTGCAATGCCTGTATAGCATTTTGCACGGGCCTTGAACGGATTTCGGCAGCGTCTACACTTACGGTAGATCCGGTAACGTCGCTTTTCTTTACTACGTTATAACCTACCACTACTACCTCATTAAGGTTGCTGGCTTCGGTTACTAAGGTAATGCTTAGGTTGGTTTGATTGCCAACAGGCACTTCTTTAGTGGTAAAGCCAATATATTTAATCACCAGCACTGCATTGGCGTCGGGCACATTAAGGCTAAAATTACCGTTTACGTCGGTAATGGTACCGGTGGTGCTACCTTTAATAGTAACGCTAACGCCTATCAATTCCTCGCCTTTGTCGCTAATTACTTTACCTCTAACAGGGATAGCCTGCTGTGTACCGGCGTTAACACTGCTTTTTTTAGCACTCAGCACAATACGGTCGTTAATGAGCTGATAGCCGATGTCGGTTGGTAAAATGCTGTTCAATACAGCATCCAAACGCTGGTTGCTGCCTGAGTAACTAACTTCGCGGTTAGTTTGAATGATACTTTTGCTGTAAACAAATTTTACGCCTGCTGTTTTTTCAATAGCTTTCAGCGCTTCCTGTAAATTAGGTTCCTTTACAGACAGATTAACGATCTTGTCCAGTATCTGCGCACTAGCCTTGCGAGCGTAAGCCACGCCCGACAGGATAAGTGCAATGAGTACCTGGCTTACCGTAATCCGCATAAATTTAAGGCAGTTGCCCGGTTTGAGTAAATTGTATTGCATACATTAATTGGTTGTTGTTTAACTTAAAGGTGTTTAGCTTGGATACACTGCTGATGAGCGCATGCATAGGTCGGGATATTATAGTCTCAGCCCTTTGGGCGGTTTTTTTGGTTCATAATCGTCTCGTGTTTTATGGGTTTATAATTTATTTGTTGGGGTTAAATGCAAATGAGCGTCCGTGGACGATGGTGTAATTGGTGTTGGTAGACTGCCGGATCATATCCAGTATGGCAGGTAAACTTTGATTGCTGAAGTCGCCGGTAAAGGCGTATTGATTTAAGCGGGCATCTTTACTATAAATGTTGATGTCGAAATGCTTATTCAGCGCGGCAAAAACCTCATTAAGTTTAGCATCATCAAAAGAGAGCGACACTTTTTTCCAAATGCGCATTTCGGCGGCCACAGCGTTGCCGGTATTTTTAATTAACTGCTCATGATGGTACAGTGTGGCCTTTTGATTAGGCAACAACATCACCTCAGCATGTGCTTTGGCATTGAGTACCGAAACTTTACCGGTAACCACCGCAACTTCAGCCGGTTCATTTTTATAAGCACGTACTCTAAAGCTGGTTCCCCATACTTTAGTAAGCAATTCGCCGCTGCTAATTACAAACGGATGTGCGGCATCTTTGGTCACTTCAAAAAAGGCTTCGCCACTTAGGCTTACGTCGCGAAAATGGCCCGCAAATTTTTTTGGATAGATAATAGTACTATGCGGACTTAGCCACACCGTGCTCCGGTCGGGCAGTACGCGTTTGTGAATACTGTTGGTTGCGTTTCTAAAGGCAATTTGCGCACCATCCTGTACCGGCAATGGCTGTTTATGATAAGCCTGGAACATCATACTTACCTTGGTAAGCAAGAGTGCAGCTGCGGCCAAACCTGCAATGCCATACATTGCCCGGTACAACTTGTGCTGTGTGCCGCCCGAATGGTTATCTGATTTTGACGAAGACAATCCGGACTTAAATCGATTGTAAATTGACTCTCGCAAAACATCGGCAGCACCATTATCCATAACATCTAGCGGGTTGGGCTGCTCATCAAAACTTTTGTACCAGCCGTCAACCGCTTGCCGTTCCTCAGGCGTACAGGTGTTGTTTAAATATTTTTCAATAAGTTGTGGGGTAATTTTCATACCATAGAATAGCGTTTAGTAATTGGCATTTTTAAAATTGGTTATAGGTATGACAAACCAACGCGGCCTACCCCTTGCTCACCCCGAAAATATTTTTAAAAAAAATGACTCCTGGCAATTGAGTCATCAACGGCGGGAAAATATTAGTAAATAAAAATGGCAAAAACAGTTACAACTAGCGCATTCAGGTTTAAGCGCAGGCGTTTAAGGGCTTTGCTTAAATGGCCCTCTACCGTTTTTTCGGAGATACCCAGCGTTTGCGCAATCTCTTTGTTAGATTTATTTTCGATACGGCTAAGCTCAAAAACTGAGCGGCATTTTACCGGCAACTGGCTCACCTCGCGGGTTATTACCAAGCGCAGTTCGTGCAGCATAATTAACTCTTCGGTCGAGTTGTCTAATACTGAGCTACTAACGCTAATGTTTTCGAGCATCTGGCTTTTACGTGCCTCGCGGGCAAAGTAATTAAGTACTAGGTTTTTTATCGATGTATAGATATAGCCTTCAAACGAACTTTGTATGTTCAGCTTTGCCCGGTTTAACCAAAAGTTGGTCAAAAAATCCTGCACAATTTCTTCGGCAACTTCGCGGCTTCGCACCCGGTTATAAGCAAAGGCGTACAACTGCTTCCAGTAGCGACAATACAACTCCTTAAAAGCCGGTTCGTGGTCGGCCTTAATTAAGTTAAGTAATTGTAAATCTGTTAAAATCTTAACATCCAGCATTGCTTAAACGCGTCTTTCAGGTTTTAAATAATATCAGGCAGGTAAGCTGCACATCTATACAGCTACAGCCATCAAAGCTGCACCGTTACATACAGATTTTTAATCGCGGTTTTGTTTAATTGGAGACGCGAACGTAAAGAATAATTTTATTGTTCTCTGTCCTGCTGCGTCATGCCTAATTGGTGCAAATACTAAGCTTTGTCCTTTCAGGGATACAAAATTAGGATAATTTATGCAAACTATTAGTTAACATCCGCCATAAAAACACCCAGCAGTTTATTTATCAGGTGTATTACAGGTAAATAAAAATGTCGCCGGTGGCAGGCACAAAAACTTATTGTTACTTTCTTTTTAACGCTCCGATATTGGCCAACGCATCAAACAAATACACCACTGCAAAGGTTAACTTAACTATAACATCTTAACCCATGATAAACGAAGATAATTTAAGTGCAAGCGGTGATTTATTTGAAGATGATGATCAACACCGCAAAACCAACAGCAATGACGATTTGCAGGGCTCAAACACCGAAAAAGACCCTGATGAATGGACTACAGGCGACGAGCCCATGACTGGCGCTCAGAAGTCTTACCTCAAAACTTTGTCAGACGAGGCTAAAGTAGAGTTTGACGAAAATTTAACTAAAGCCGAAGCGTCTAAAAAGATTGACGAGTTGCAACATAAAACAGGTAGGGGATTATCATAACCCCTGCTTTTTAATTTAATCTTTACCTTAATTTTCCTTACAGCGCCCTTACCCGCGCACCGTACTGATGAAATTTCATGAAACAGACATTAAGAAGATTGCCATATTCAGGGCGTTGCAATTAGGCGATATGCTATGCATTATACCGGCTATGCGTGCCCTACGTTACGCTTACCCTACCGCCCATATTACCTTATTTGGCTTGCCCTGGGCCAAGAGCTTTACCGACAGATTTAGCAGTTACTTCGATGACTTTGTGCATTTCCCAGGTTTTCCCGGTTTGCCGGAGCAACCGTTTAATGCGGCCGAAACCGTTAAATTTTTAACCGGTGTACAAGGCCGTTACGACTTGCTTTTACAAATGCAGGGCAATGGTACCGTTATCAATCCGATGATGGAATTATTTGGCGCTGCCCACACCGGCGGGTTTTATACCCCTGATGATTTTGTTGCTAACACTGAAACATTTTTGCCCTATCCCGACTACGGACCCGAACCGCAGCGCCATGTGTTATTAATGGAGCATTTGGGTATACCCGAAAAAGGATTAGCATTGGAGTTCCCGGTTACGGCGCAAGATGAAGACGATTTAGCTGCGCTTCAGCTACCGCTTCAAAAAGGTAAGTACGTTTGCATCCATCCTGGGTCGCGAGGTGCGTGGCGCCAGTGGCCCACCGAAAATTTTGCAGCCCTGGCCGATTACTGTGCCGAGCAGGGCTACCAACCGGTTATTACGGGTACAGGTCCGGAAGTTCCGATTGTGGAAGAAGTAATAAGCAAAATGAAGAGCGAGGCCATCAACAGTGCCGGTAAAACAAATTTAGGTGCTATGGGCGTGCTGATAAAAAACTCAAGGCTACTGGTGTCAAACTGTACGGGCGTATCGCACATGGCATCTGCATTTCAAACACCAAGCGTAGTTATTAGTATGGATGGCGAACCAGAACGTTGGGGACCAGTGAACGCACAACTACACCGCACCATAAACTGGTTACAAACGCCTGATTTTAATTTGGTAAAAAAAGAATTAGTTGAGTTAATGCGCAAGTAAACAGCGCCATTACAGATCTAAATGTAAAAGATTACCACTGTGCCTTTAAGCAGCCAGTGGTAATTTTTCTTCAACCACGTGTATAAGCTGATACATATCAAATGGTTTATGTAGTATACCATCGGGGTGTGGCTGCTGCTGCAAAAAGTCGTTCACTTCATCAATACCGGTACACATCACTACAGGAATGTGCTGCATGTCTTTTGATTGTTTAATCATGCGGCATAAATCGCGGCCGTCCCCATCGGGTAATTCAACATCTAATAGTATCAAATTAGGATGAAAGTGCTGTATTCTATCTACTATCCCGTAAGCCCGGGTTAGCGTTTCAACATCGTAACCCTGGTTATTTAATATTTGGGAAATAAGGCTGAGAATGAACTCGTTATCATCTACTACCAAAACCCTGTTTTCCATAATTGTTTATAAATATAATTGCATAAGGCAAAACCTATGCCACATCCATCGAAGCATTAATTAATGTTTTCCACATGCAACTATAAGTGTGCGTAATAAGCCAGCTAATCGAGGCAAATACACATTATAATTATACCCATTATATTTGCAGGCTATGGATACGCCGCAGCTAAACCTGATATTTGGTAGTGTAAGTAAACACATTACGCTTACCCCCGCCGAAAAACAAACATTTGCAGATATGCTGCAAATTAAACAGCTAAAGCGCAAGCAGCACTGGGTGGCTAACGGCGATATCTGCCGCCACTCGGCTTTTGTAACTTCCGGTTGTTTACGCGGCTATACAGTAGACCAAAATGGCTTTGAGCATGTACTAAGTTTTGCCCCAGTAGATTGGTGGATGGCCGATATGTACAGCCTACTGAGCCACCAACCAGGGCAGTTAAATATAGAAGCATTAGAAGACACGGAAATGTTACTATTGTCTAAAATAAATCAGGAAGAGCTTTATCAAACCATACCTAAATTTGAACGCTTTTTTCGTATTCTGGCCGAAAAATCGTTGGTGGCTTACCAGCAGCGGCTTATCGATAACTTAAGTTTGCCCGCAGCCGAGCGTTATGCCCGCTTTTGCAAACGCTATCCTACGCTTATCCATCAATTGCCTCAAAAGCAAATTGCATCGTACATTGGGGTAACGCCAGAGTTTTTCAGCAAGATGAGAAAGAGCTTGTAGTAAAACTTTCTTAAATCCTGATAAACATTTCATTTATAATTATTTATGATCTTTGATAAATTAATGGATTTAGTTAGAGACTTAATGCAATAACGTGGTGCTTTAAGGCAGGTAACCTGTTGAGCATAAATTACATTCAGGCTATAAATTTGTGAACAACTTTACCCGTTAATTCTGTAAAAAAATTACACTTTTGCAGAAATTTATTGTAAACACAGAGAATGCAAAGCTACCAGGAATTTCTTGACCTAAGCGTAGGGTTTCCGCAGGAAGGTTTCGAGATCATAGATGATGAATTATATTTTCATGATCTTAATTTAATGGAAATGATTGAAACGTATGGTACGCCCCTGCGCTTTACTTATGTTCCG
Organism: Mucilaginibacter sp. CSA2-8R; assembly: GCF_038806765.1. Classification (NCBI taxonomy): domain Bacteria; kingdom Pseudomonadati; phylum Bacteroidota; class Sphingobacteriia; order Sphingobacteriales; family Sphingobacteriaceae; genus Mucilaginibacter; species Mucilaginibacter sp. CSA2-8R. The sequence goes on from NZ_CP152389.1 coordinate 2,825,237, forward strand.
ATTATCTCTAAAAAGATACAGCAGGCTAAATTGATGTTTCAGCAGGCTATTATCAAAAACAACTACCGCGGCAGCTACAAATATTGCTATTGTACTAAAAGTTCGCATTTTAAGCATGTGGTTGAGGAGGCGTTAAAAAATGATATCCACTTAGAAACATCATCAGCGTTTGATATGCCGATGATTGATGCGCTGGAGAAAAAAGGCGTGGTAAGCAAGGATATTACGGTAATATGTAACGGCTTTAAAACCTACCAGTACAAGCAGTATATTGTTGATATGCTGCATGACGGTTTCCACAACATCATCCCGGTATTAGATAATAAAGAAGAGTTTAACATATACGACGACGAGATTGAGATGGATACCCCGTGCAACCTGGGCATCCGCATCGCGTCTGAAGAGCAGCCGGATTCGCAGTTCTATACCTCGCGTTTAGGCATCCGGATGGAAGATGTGATTGATTTTTACTACAATAAGGTCGAAAAAAATCCAAACTTCCGTGTTAAGTTGCTGCACTTCTTTATCAACTCGGGTATTTCAGATACACCTTATTACTGGAACGAACTGGAGAAATACGTAACCCTGTACTGCAAATTCAAAAAGATCAATCCCGAACTGGATACGCTGGATATTGGCGGCGGTATGCCGTTCAAGGACTCGCTGGTTTTTGATTTTGATTACGAGTACATGATCACCGAGATTGTTAAGCGTATTAAAGAAATTTGCGCCGAAAATGATGTGGTAGAGCCGGATATTATTACCGAATTTGGTAAATATACCTGTGCCGAGGCATCAGGCATTCTATACAAGGTATTGGGCCGTAAGCAGCAAAATGATCGCGAAAAATGGCTGATGCTGGATGGTTCATTCATCACTAACCTACCCGACGTTTGGGCGCTTAACCAGAAGTACATCCTGTTGCCTATTAACAACTGGGATGCTGAATATGAGCGCGTAAACTTAGGCGGTATTACCTGCGATGGTCAGGATTATTACAACCAAGAGGCCCACATGAACAGTGTGTTTATGCCTAAAACCCGCAAGGTGCAATATCTCGGCTTTTTTAATACCGGCGCCTACCAGGAAGTATTAAGCGGCTACGGCGGTATACACCACTGCCTGCTGCCATCACCCAAACACGTGCTCATACGCCGCAACCGCGACGAGACATTTAACTTCGAGGTGTTTGGCGAAGAACAAAACAGTAAACAGGTACTCAAAATATTAGGCTACACCGCCTAAGCCAAAGCGCTCCCAACACGGAGCGCTTTTTTTGTTTTAAGCTCGCCTTTGAGGTGACGCTTTTAAAGCTGATTTTCACAATGACTTATCCTCAACATGTATGTGTGGGCAACCATTTTTTTATGATCGAGGTATGAAATAGATAACGCGTGAGCGCCCCTAAATGACCGCATTGCCTGGCCCTGGCTGATTAAACGTTTTGTTGAATCTGACGCCGAATCTTTAGACGTGCTTTACGACGAAGTATTCATCAAAGCCAAAGTATTGTCTGCAACACCATTTGCCATGCCCGGCGTAGAGTACAGCCATTACGAAGACCAATGTACATTTGACTATTTTATTAAAAAGCATCGGCTTAACTACCCGGCACTCAAACGTATGGTAGCTATAGTGAGGGGTGCCGATACCGACCATCATGATTTTGCGCTGCAATCTGCCGGGATGGAAGCTATATTTATGGAATTTTCCTATCAAATTAAGAACGACAAGAATTGTTAATGTTGGATACGGCGATTTATGACGGATTGTACGCCTGGGCAACGCACCTGTTTAAACAACGCCCTACACAGGAATGCCCGGCTGAACATTTATTACTACAAGTTTACCATCAGTTTTCAAAACAGCAAAAAGGTATTAAAACGCTTACCCGGGCCAAAGCGCTGAGCGCCGCATTTTAAACTGGTAAAACAAAACACATGCGCACTGATGTTTTTAGGCATTATATTTAGAGCATAAATCTAAGTGTTAACATATAGCTAAATATATTATGCTCGAATTATTTAAACAACCCTGGCCCTGGTACACCTCGGGTAGTGCCATTGCCCTGATTATGGTGGCGCTACTTTACTTTGGCAAATCGTTTGGATTTTCGTCAAACCTGCGTACCATGTGTACTATTGCCGGTGCGGGTAAGCGCGTGGCTTTTTTTGATTTCGACTGGCGTACCCAGCGGTGGAACCTGCTTTTCTTAATCGGATCTATCATCGGCGGCTTCATCTCGGCTACCCTGCTTAACAATGGCGCTCCCTTGCAATTGTCGGCCGCCACCATAAAAGATTTGAGCGCCTTAGACATCCGGTTCGACGGGCAGTTAAATCCTAGTCAGATATTCGGTATTGGTGAGCTGTCGGTGAAAAACGTGTTGCTGATGCTGATCGGCGGCATGCTGGTAGGCTTTGGCTCACGCTATGCAGGCGGTTGCACATCGGGCCATGCCATCAGCGGCCTGTCCAATCTGCAACTGCCATCGCTGGTAGCCGTTATTGGCTTTTTTGCGGGTGGCCTCATCATGACCCATTTGCTTTTACCCTTGATTTTCTAAGGCGATGAAAGGATTAAAATTTATACTTACCGGCATTGTATTCGGCATTGTTATGACTAAATCAGAAGCCATCTCATGGTACCGCATCCAGGAGATGTTCCGTTTCCAGTCGTTTCACATGTATGGTATTATCGGTACGGCAGTTGTTTTAGGCACACTTGCGGTATACGTTATCAAGCGCTTCAATATTAAAGACTCGCAGGGTAACGCCATCATTATACCCGACAAAGATAAAAGCTGGACCAAGTACATTTTAGGCGGACTCATCTTTGGCTTGGGCTGGGCTTTGACCGGCGCTTGCCCCGGCCCTATGTTCGTCAACATTGGTTATGGTTTTGTTACCATGATTATTGTGGTTATTGGCGCGCTTGGCGGCACTTACCTATACGGCTTGCTTAAAAGCAGGTTGCCTCATTAAAATCGGTACGCCATCAACGCCGAGACATGAGAAGTGCTCAAAATCCAACAATCGACCTTTTAAGGATATTGACTTGATTGGATAGACATGAACAAGCTTTTTACCCAATGACTTCGTCAAAACTTAAAGCCTTTATAATGTTTAATTCACAAACGCATAATAAGCAAAAAAACAGAATTCCTACAGATTATGCGCTTATATATGCACCACTGACATCTATGTAATTAAACATACCTTGAAAAATATACTTATTGCTATTGCCTTATCGCTTACATCAGTCTGTAGCTTTGCGCAAATAAAAACCGATACCGCTTCAAAAAGCATTGTTGATACGCTTAAAAAAGACCTGTTTACGGCACCCGATACCGTACAGCATTTACATAGCAAGGCGCTGTCCCTTATTCCACCTGCAGCATTGGTGGGTTATGGCGCAGCCTCTTTTTATTTGAAGCCGTTGCGGCGGGTAGACCGTTATGTGTACCACGAGGCCGCGCAACACAACTTTGTTTTTAAAAAACACTTTGAAGATTATTTTCAGTATGCACCGCCGGTGCTGGTTTACGGCTTAAACCTGGTAGGCGTGCACGGCAAAAATACTTTTGTAGACCGTACACTCATTTACGTAATGGCTCAGGGTATGCTCGGCGCAAGCTTATACACCTTTAAACATGCCACCCACCGTACACGACCCGACGGGAGCGACCGATACTCGTTCCCATCAGGTCACACGGCTAACGCCTTCGCGGGTGCTGAGTTTATGGCGCAGGAACTTGGCGGCAACTCGGTTTACTATTCGGTCGTAGGTTATGCCCTTGCAACTACCACCGGCGTATTCCGCATTTATCACCAGGACCATTGGCTGAGCGACGTGATTGCCGGTGCCGGTTTCGGTATCCTGGCTACCAAGGGCGCTTACCTGCTATACCCCTACATCCGCAACGCGTTGTTCAAAAGTAAAGAAGCCGAAAAAGCTGACGACATAAAAAAACACAGCAACTTAATGCATTCGGCCCTGCTGTTGCCTTCTTACCAAAACGGCGCTTTAGGCTTAAGCTTTTCGGCAAGTTTTTAAATAGTGTATTATAAACAATGATGTACGTCACGTAGACGTGACTACTATTTATTGAATTGATATTAAAGACATGCAACTTAAACGGGAGGTTAGGTAAAGATGGAAAATTCAAGTTATAAAAAATTTGCAGCGATGCTGCTGGTATCGTTTATGCTGATGTACGCCATCATGTTTTTAAACGTTGAGCAGCCCGACCATATTTACCTAAGCATGACCCGCTTATACATGGCCGTGCTGATGATTTGTGCCATGGCCATATTGATGTTAGTGATGATGCCGATGATGTATCCTAACAAAAAAATCAACCTGAGTATTATAGTTGGCAGCATTGCCTTATTTGTACTGGCCTTTGTGGGCGTGCATAAACAAGTAGGTGTTGGCGATGTGCAGTACATGAAAGGGATGATTCCGCACCATTCTATTGCCATTATGACCAGTAAAAACGCGCACATTAAAGATGCAAGAGTACGTAAACTGGCCGATGGCATTATCAAAACCCAAGTAAAAGAAATTGCGGAGATGAAAGCGCTGATTGACAGCCTGCAAAAATAACCATTGTAATTTGATAAATTAAGGGAGCGTTATTTGATGCCATCCTTAACTCATTTCGGGATGATAGCGCAAGCCCGGCGTTAAAAAGTACATGAGCAGCATACGCGAATAACGGTAATTAAACGGCGACATTACCAACACAAACAGCAGCATAACCGAAATATAAAGCCAGGGATTTTCGCTGCCGGACAATACTGATACGGCTACGGCCATGCTCACCAGTTCGGCTACGATGAAGGCATAGTCAACGTACATGGCGGCGTAAAAGTAGCCGGGTTCTTTCTCGTAAACTAAACCGCAGTGGCTGCAACTGGATAACATGGCGCGGGCAACTAAACTGTAAGGCCCATGCTCGTAAACCTTACCTACCCGGCAGCGTGGGCATTTACAAGCCATGAGCGATGGGATCAGGCTTAAACCGTTACTTTCCTCAGTACTTTGCATTATTTAATTTCTTCAGGTACAAAAATACCGTGTGGTTGAACGGATTTTAGTGACTACGGTCAGCCTATAAATGATTTGTATCACAAAACCTTTACTGTGTTGGTATCAAGTTAAACGTCTTTATCTGCTACGTCTGTCAATATTGCTTAACCTAGTTGCAAAAATATACCAATGCTTTAGCTAATAGTTTCATCCCGGTAAAAGACAAATTGGAGGCCGACCAGGTATTGAAGATAAGCATAATGAAAGAGATGATTACAACTACATGGCCCCGCCACCATGCCGGTTACAACGAGCTAATTGTTTTACGGCAGGACCGCGATTTTTACACCACCACAAACTATATTTACGAAACCAATGTACTGCTGCTCAATTTTAGCTTTAACCTCAACAAGCTCACCGGTAAAGCCAAATTACCCAACAGCGAGTTTGGCGACAAAGAGTTTTAAGGGACCGGCAGCACGTTGGTTAACAACCACCGCGCTTATTAAACTGCTGCACACCATTAAACGTACCGAACCAGATACTTCCGTCCGGCGCCTGTAAAATGCTGAAAACAATTTTATCGGTCGCCATGATTTTAGGTGTTGGTGCTCTACGGCGAGTCAACAATCTTTTGTCGTAACGCGAGAGCGCCCATTGCCGGGTAAAGTCGTTACCTGAACCTGTCCAGAGATTGCCGCTTTGGTCTTCGTAGATGGCACAGGTAAACGTGGTGGTAAAACTGGTCCAGGTACCGTCCTGGTAACGCCACAGCCCATCGTTGCCGCCCAGCCAGATGCGGCCACCGCTATCCTGAAGCAGTGAACGGACGTTTTTAAACGGTTTGCCTGACTGGCTTACTACAGTAAATGCCTTACCATCATAAACAAAGGTGTTGCCGCGGGTAGCCAGCCAAAACCGCCCGGCTCTATCCTCCATGATGGCATTCACTTCGTAGCGCTGCCTGTTTGCGAATGTTTTTCCGCTCCGGTCTTCGTTCATGGCGTCGCCGTTGATGATAAAATTACGGAACGATGTACCATCGTAGCGGCTCACCCCGCCCGAAACACCAAACCAGATGTTGCCGGCTTTATCTTCGTAAATAGAGGTCACCTCGTTATTGAGCAAACCGTCTTTAATGGTAAATTTTCGGAATGTTTTACCGTCGTAAAAATAAACACCTGAGCCTATAGAGCCGAACCAGAAATTGCCGTTCCGGTCTTGCAACACCGAAAAAAAGCGTGCCGAACTTACGCCCTCCGTCATGTTGGTAAATGACTTACCATCATACCGGAAAACACCTCTGAAGGTTGCTATCCATATATGGCCTTTCCGGTCGTTTATCATGCCACGCACAATGGTATTGGGGCCTTGTGTGTCGGGCTGTAATGCAGTAAAGGGAAAGATATAGCTGGACAGGTTACCGCTTTGATTTTGCCCATGGCCTTGATGGTAAGCAATTAGAGATAACAGCAGGGTGCAGAAAATTTTGATATTGAACATAATGTGGTTGCTTAGTAACTGCAAACCTATGATGCATACCGCCTGCGCAGTGAGTAAAATAGCGTAAAATGAATTGTAAAAAGTGTAAAATCTGCCATCTAGAAGGGCTTATCGGCAGATAATATATATTTTTATGCATGATGCTCAAACCCCGGCTGCTTTTCATCTCTGCCATCCTACTCATCGTTACTGCGGTGGTCGCTTGCCTTAAGCCGGAATCGGATACTTTTGCAACCGGCAAAGAAGCTGTGGTGATGCGGAGTATTGGTCATCAAATTTTGCTCAGCTCCGGCGACAGCACTTCGAGGGTGTTGCCTGTCAGTAAAATCAATGACCATGAATATCAGATACAGTTTGAGCGCGCTTTGATATTTAAGACCGACAGTGTCATGAAAATCATCAGGCAAGCCATTACAGCTAACCACTTACCGCCCGACTATGTAGTGAACTTTGTGGACAGCCTTAGCAACCAGGTAGTGTATGGCTTTGCGGTTTTAAAAACTGAGCAAAACCAGGTGATGCCCTGCAAAGGCCGCACGCAGCCCAGGGCAAATTACCTTGTTCATATAACATTTCGTAAAAACAGCACCGGAATGCTGAACAAGAATTATATCGTTGGCGCGGGTAGCGGTTTGGCGGCTTTAATCTTGATTTTTTCAGGACTTGGGCTGAACCGTGGTGAGCACAAACCTTCAGCAAATCTAGTATCGCCCGCCCTTCCTACTGTCACCCCGGTAATATATATCGGACGTTACTGGTTTAACCCAGCTCACCCATACCTGGAACTGAAAGAAGAGAAAATCAAATTATCTGATAAAGAATTTAAACTCTTGAGCATACTTGCCCGGCATTTGAACACCGTAGTAGACCGTAGCGACTTACAGAAAGTTTGGGAAGATGACGGCGTAATTGTGGGCCGCAGCCTGGATATGTTTATCTCTAAACTGCGTAAAAAACTGGATCAGGATCCGTCAGTACGTTTAATTAATGTTCATGGCAAAGGTTATAAGCTTGAAACGACTTGACAGGAGGCTTTTTACCTCCCACGCATAATCTTAATTGATGCCGCAATTTAGACTTGTAACAGTGACTACCTACTACCCATACACAAAGGCACTCAATCCTAAAGAAGAATTTAATACTTACCGCCTATTTAGACGACAGCACCGTTTTATAAAAATGCGTTAATTAGCTGCGCTCATGCTGGTGCCTAAATCTACGTTGATACTGTTGGTATCAGCCGGTTCCTGAACAATAGGTATGCTGAAATAAAAAGTAGAACCTTGTCCAAGTTCGCTCTCTATCCACACCTTGCCCTGGTGCCGTTTCAATATTTCAGACGAGATGAACAGCCCCAGGCCAAGCCCTTCAAAACGCATAGCAGTATTGTCTACCCGGTAATAACGGTCAAACAGCTTGTTAATATGCGATGGCTCAATGCCAATGCCAAAATCCTGTACAGACACAATTAACTGATCCTGTTCCAGTTTACTATCTACCACCACTTTTTCTCCTTTAGGCGAATATTTTACCGCGTTGGATAAAAAATTGTTCATTACCTGTTCCAGGCGGAAGTAGTCGCCGGTAAAATCAAACTCTACTGCATTCTTCAGCACAATGGCATGGTTAGGCGCCATGTGCTGAATGTTCTCAACACTTTCGGTAAGCAGCTGTTTAAAGCTGAAAGACTGCATGTTATACTCCAGTTTGCCGGCGCTAAGGCGGGTAACGTCCAATAGGTCAGCAATTAGTTTTTCGAGACGATAAATATGATCTGCTGATTTTTTTACAAAGCCCGACAGTTGAGCGCCGTCGCCTCCGCGGGCCATTAGCTGGTTGAAAGCCTTAATACTGGTAAGCGGCGTTTTTAGCTCATGACTCGCTATCGATAAAAATTCATCCTTCTTTTGCTCGTTAGTTTTTTGCAGATGAATGTTGGTATTGGTACCTAACCACAATTTAATTTTCCCCTGCTCAATAAGCGGTACGGCACGCCCCAAGTACCATTCATATCGCCCTCCGCTTAGCTTTAATCTAAACTCAACCTGGTATTCGTTACCATTCTCCAACGCATGCAGCCAACGCTCTAACGCTTTAGGTAAATCTTCCGGATGGATGAGCCTTTGCCAGCCCTCTCCAATTAAAAAAGATTTGTCCTTACCGAATTCTTTGGCAACCACATCGTTAACATAGTCAATAAAACCGTCTTCATTAGCTGTCCATACCTGTTGCGGGATGGAGTTAAGCAAAAAGCTAAAGCGCTCGCGGCTTTCCTCCAATTGCAAGATGGTATCTTGCAGATGGCGTTGCGTGCTTACCAACTGCTCGTTGATAGCCGCCAGCTCTTCGTTGGATGCCATCATCTCTTCGTTAATCGATGTCAACTCTTCGTTAGAAGAAGCCAGTTCCTCGGTCATCTCCTGTAACTGATGCTGACTGCATTCTAAGTCTTGCCGTGCTTCAACTGATTCGGTCACATCAATAACCGATGCTAGGATAGATTCTACACGACCAAACTGGTCGAAAATAGGATCATATGAGAAATTGACATAAATCTGCTTAACAGTTTCGTCGGTGCGATGAATAGTGACCGGCATAGCGGGGAAAGCAACGCGCTCGCCGGTATCAAATACCTGCGCTAACAGTTCGGGAAATGGCTGACCGATGAGTTCCGGAAAAACGTCAACTAAACGTTTATTGATGGTTTGCCCGGCAGTACGCTGCCAAATGCCATACATGGCATCATTAGCCAACTCGATAATTAAATCGCGCCCGTTTAAAATAGTCATGGCTACCGGAGTAGTTTTCACCATAGCTTCTACCCGGTGTTTGGCAGCTTCGGTAGCCTTGCGGGCGTTAACCTTATCGGTCACCTCGGTAGCCACAATCATAATACTGTGCGTTTTACCGTCTTCGCCTTTAAGCGGCTTAAATACGAAGTCTGTAAAAATTTGCTTTAACTGCCCATTGTACTCCATGTTGCCGGGCGTTTCGTTACCTAAAAACGCTTTGCCAGTGGCAAAAACATCTTTTAACAATTCAAAGAATCCCTGACCGTTAATTTCGGGCAAAGCCTGGTAGATGGTTTGGCCAATAACGGCCGGCGTTTTACCCCATATCTTTAGGATGTATTGATTGGCCTGCTCAACTACAAAATCTTCCCCACTCAGCACCGCAATAGCCACAGGAGCGTCGTCAATCAGATAACGCATGCGGGCTTCGCTTGATGCCAGCTGACTGGTACGTGCCGCAATGCGGTCTTCTAACGCTGCATTTAGTTCACTTAATTGCTTTTCAGTTTGCTGCAACTCTTCATTAACATCGCTTAGTTCTTCGTTGGCTGCTGCCAGTTCCTCATTTAATGCCTGCTCATTAGCTATATTAAGCAAATGCTCCTGCTCGTGCGAAATGGCCTGCTCACCAAGTACTTTATCGGTAACATCAGTAGCCGTGTGCAGCAAACAATAAACCTGGCCGCTTTCATTTTTAAGTGCCCGATATTCGTAATCGTAGTAGCTGGTTTGCAACTGCTTGTTGTTGCTAAGCTGTGCCGGTATGCTACTGCCGGCAAAATTTTGACCTGTAGAAATAACATTCCGCATTTGATTGATGAATGGCTGGCCCACCAGTTCTGGCACTGCCACTTCAAGCGGTAAACCCACTACCGATCGATCTTTGCCCCAAAAAGCAAGCATCGCATCAGTCACCGCCTCAATAACCAGATCTTCGGTAGTATAAATTGCAGTTGCAATATGCGACGCAGAAAATATATCAAGCAGCTGGTTACAATCAAGCAAACGGGTCTTATTCATGCACTTTAAATGAAATTTAAAATTAGATAAATTTTAGCCTAAGATACTTTAAAACAAATAGCTCTAAAATAATTTATACAGACAAGCAGCAACAATGCCGCATAACACCACTCCAAAAAGTTTTAGCGTGAATCTGTTTGCTAAAAATTCAGTTGTAATTAGCTAAAAAATATAAAGGGAATTTTGTTTTAGAAAACAGTTTTTTTAATTAAAACTTCTCGCCTAAGCGGCTCAAGACTCGGCTGCTTCCTCGTTCAGCTTCCGGATTACTTTAGCCGGATTGCCTACTGCCAGCGAGTTGGCCGGAATGTTTTTAGTGACTACCGCTCCGGCACCAATCACACAACCAGACCCTATGGTTACACCCGGGCAAATAATAGCGCCCCCGCCAATCCAGCAATCGTCGCCGATGGTAACAGGTTCGCCGCTTTCTTTGCTTCTTCTAAATTCTGCGTTCAGCGGGTGTGTGGCCGTATAAATTTGCACGCCTGGTGCGCAAAATACATTGTTGCCAATAGTTACGGGCACAACATCCAGCACTACGCAGTTTACGTTGAAATACACGTTATCGCCGCAGGTAATATTATAACCATAATCGCAATGAAAGGGCGGCTCGATGTACAAGTTAGCCGGGGCGTTGGGAATGAGTTGGGCCAGTATACTGCGGGTGCCCTCACCTACTACATACTCAGTTACGTTTAAACGGTGCAGCAGGCGCTTGGCATTAGTGCGCTCGGCCAGCAACTCAGGGTCGTTAGCCAGGTAATATTCGCCCGATAACATTTTTTGTTTCTCGGTTTTCATAAAACAGAGTGAGTTTACTATTTAAAGAGAAGGATTATTTTCGCTCAATCACCTTGGCTACCAAAAAGTGCTTGCCGTCCTGATTGGGCGCATTTAATAAGGCTTCTTGGTGGGTAATGTCTTGTCTCACCACATCATCGCGCAGGGCGTTTACTTCCTGTGTCATGTAAATCAGTGGTTCTATATTGTCGGTGTTTACCTCGTTAAGCTTCGCCATAAAGTCAAGTATCTTGTTCATGTCGCCTACCAGGGTTTCGGTTTCCTGTTCGTTTACTTCCAGGCGGGCTAGGTGCGCAATTTTAGCTACGGTATCTTTATCAATTTGCATAGTTTTCAAACTTAGTATTTATTATCCGGTAAACCTCGTCGCGCAAGTGATCAGCATCAGCCACGGTAAGGTTATCAGTATTGATGGGCCGGTGCACATAAATGTGGCAAATGCCCGGCTTGCTGCCTTTCTCCAGACCGGTATCCCATAACATTTGCCAGGTGTTAAGTGAGGTTACCGGGATGATAGGAATTTTATGCTCAATGGCCAGGCGGAAAGGGCCGTTCTTAAAATCGTGTAACTGCGGCGGGTAATCGTCGGGTATTTTCCCTTCCGGAAAGATGACCATACTCATGCCCTGCTGCAAACGCTCGGCAGCACTTTTAAAGGCCCGGAACGACGACATCTTACTGTCGCGGTTAACGGGTATATCAACCGTTTGAAAAAACAGCTTGGTTACCGGATTTTTCAGTAGCTCTTCCTTACCTATAAAACAAAAATTGTTTTTCACCAGCAAGCTCATAGACGATATATCTAGGTTGGAGGTATGATTGGAGCAGATTATGTAGGTCTGTTTCCAATCAATGGGCTGCTCGTAAATAAAATTATAAAAAATGCCCGATATAGCCGAACTGCAAAAGCCGCATACCTTTCTAAAAAAATTCATCTGAGGATAGCGTTCCGGCTTGCGCGAAAAAAAGTATAAAAAAGGCCAGAACGTAAAAAAGAAAACAGCCACGCTGTAACGGTAAAAATGAGCGTGCAGTTTCTTCAATAGTTTTTTCATCGCGCTCAAAAATATAAATTTTCTGTACTTTCGCGCCATTATGGAAACTGTTGTTAGTGGTATTCGGTCAACCGGTAAACTGCATTTGGGTAATTATTACGGGGCTATCCAAAACTTTATAAAAATGCAGCACGATTACAACTGCTACTTTTTTATAGCCGACCTGCACTCACTTACTACCCACCCTACGCCCGGCGATTTGCATGGCAATGTTAAACAAGTTTTAATTGAGTACCTGGCGGCTGGTATTGACCCGGAACAGGCTACCATCTACATCCAATCGGACGTACCCGAAGTAGCCGAGCTATACCTTTACTTAAACATGAACGCCTATCTGGGCGAGCTGGAACGCGCCACCTCATTTAAAGACAAGGTACGCGCCAACCCCGATAATGTAAATGCCGGCCTACTCACTTACCCAGTGCTAATGGCTGCCGACATACTAATACACAAAGCCACTAAAGTGCCTGTGGGCAAAGATCAAGAGCAACACCTCGAGATGGCCCGCACCTTTGGTAACCGCTTTAACCGTTTATATAACCACGAGTACTTCCCTGAGCCTTACGCGTTTAGTTATGGTAATAAACTGGTAAAAATACCAGGGTTGGATGGTAAGGGCAAAATGGGTAAATCTGAAGGTGAAGGTAATGCCGTGTATTTGTCAGACAGCCCTGAGGTGATCCGCAAAAAAGTGATGAAGGCCGTAACCGATGGCGGCCCGACTGCAGAAAACCAGGAGAAACCTGCAGAAATACAAAACCTGTTTGATTTGATGCAAGTAGTGTCTACACCCGACACCTTACAGCACTTTGATAACTTGTACAACCATTGCCAGATACGTTACGGCGATTTTAAAAAGCAACTGGCTGAGGATATGATTGTAGCAACAGCACCTATTCGCGAGCGCATCAGCGACATTGCAAACGACCAGCCTTACCTGCGCCAGGTGGCGCGTTTTGGTGCTGCCAAAGCCCGCGAAAGTGCTTCGAAAACTATTAGAGAAATACGCGAAATTATAGGGTTTAGGAATTTTTAATTAGCAATTGCTCAATACATCAGGGTTCATAGGTGTATCCTGACTTACACTTTGCACCTTTTTAAGCTTGCCTATAATCCATTAACTAATAACCATCAACTCACCATATGCATATTGCTATTGTAGGAAATATTGGTGCCGGTAAAACAACCTTAACCGGATTGCTGGCTAAAAATTACGGTTGGGAACCGCAGTATGAAGCGGTAGACAACAACCCGTACCTGGAAGATTTTTATAAAGATATGAAGCGCTGGAGCTTTAACCTGCAGATTTATTTTTTGAACAGCAGATTTAGGCAAATCACGGACATACAGCAAAGCCAGAAAAACATCATCCAGGACCGTACCATTTACGAAGACGCCTATATTTTTGCAGCCAACCTGCACGATATGGACCTGATGGACACCCGCGATTTTGAGAACTATCAATCCATTTTCGAAAACATTACTTCATTTATCAATCCGCCCGATCTACTGGTGTACCTGAAAGCATCTATCCCTAAATTGGTGAGTAATATTCATCGCCGCGGCCGCGAGTACGAAATTGGTATCCGATTAGATTACTTATCTAAACTGAACGAGAAGTACGAAAACTGGATAGCTAACTACAAATTAGGTAAGCTGCTGGTAGTAGACATGGATAACCTCGACTTTGCCAACAACACCGAGGATTTAGGATCGATCATTAACTTGATTGAACGCGAAATACACGGGCTGTTTTAAACAGGCCGTGTATTATTGCATAAACTCATTTGCTAACCCCAATAATTAATTCAAAGTAGGATTTTCCGGAAAGTTAGCGATGTGTGCGTAACGCTGGCCCAAACTAATTACTACCTCACGCCATAAATTCTGTTCATCTTGGGTAAACAAAATTTCGGGGTTAAATTTATTGGCTACAATCCAGGTGTCTTCTGCAATTTCGGCTTCTAACTGTCTGGGTGTCCAGCCCGAATAGCCGGCAAAAAATTTAATTTCGTCTTGGTTTAGCTGGTAGGCTGATGCCAGCTCTTTTACTTGGTTGTAATTACCGCCCCAATAAATACCGTCCCAAATTTCAACACCACCCTCAATTTTATCAGGGCAACGGTGTATAAAGTGCAGGGTATTGTTAGCTACTGGTCCGCCCACATAAACCGGCAGTTCAGAATACGAAACATCGGGCAGCACATCGCTTAAGTTAAAATCGCTGATGTGGTTAAGTACGTAACCCAAAGTACCCTCTTCGGAGTGTTCTGCCAGTATAATAACCGAGCGTTTAAAGTTAGGGTCCATCATAAATGGCTCAGATATAAGTAAACGGCCTGCAGCCGGAGATATAGAACTTAGCATAAATTGTATTTGTAACATTATAACGTAAGGGAGCAAAATATGTTCATTTACTGGTTTTGACGGGTAAATGATATTTGCAATTAGTAAGTTTGCAAACAATGGATTTACAAGACATACAAAACCTGCGGCAGGACTACCGTGCCAGCACACTGCTGGAAAATGATGCTGCTGCCAACCCTATAAAGCAGTTTGAAAAGTGGTTCGACGAAGCGCTGAAGGCCGAAATATGGGAACCCAACGCCATGACTTTAGCCACCGCAACTGTTAACGGTATGCCCTCGGCCCGTATTGTGTTACTGAAAGGATTTAGTGACCAAGGTTTTGCTTTTTATACTAATTACCTGAGCCGCAAAGGTAAGGAGCTGTCCAAAAATCCGCGCGCGGCCTTAATATTTAACTGGGGCCAGTTAGAGCGTCAGGTACGCATTGAGGGCACGGTTGAAAAATTGAGCAAAGAACAGTCTGAAAAATATTTTCATACCCGTCCTGTTGGCAGCCAGTTAGGCGCGCTGGTATCGCCGCAAAGCCAGGAAATTGCCGGCCGGGAAGTGTTGGAGAATAAATGGCAGCAACTGGAGGCTGAGTATCAGGATAAAGAAATACCTAAACCTAATTTTTGGGGCGGTTATATTGTTAAACCACAACTCATTGAGTTTTGGCAGGGCCGCTCGAGCCGCCTGCACGACCGTCTTTTATATAAAAATGCCGGCAAAAACGCCTGGAAGATTGTAAGATTAGCACCATGACGTTTGAGGGTATTAAGCAATTACTGACAGCGCACTTTGGCGAAGAAGTTGTGCTAGGCGAAGAAACCGGCGGTTTGCAACCGGCCTTATTAATAGCGCCCGACCGCATAGCCGACGTTTGCCTGGAGCTGCGCAACAACCCAGCTACCTATTTTGATTTTCTGGCGTGCCTCTCGGGTGTGGATTATGGGACAACCGCTAATAAGTTTGGCGTGGTGTATCACTTAACCTCCATACCCTATCAGCTGCAGCTTACCCTGAAAATAAGCAAAGAACACGGGCGTGATGTGAACGATCTGCCGTCGTTCCCTAGCGTTTCTGAAGTTTACCGTACGGCCGACTGGCACGAACGCGAAGCTTACGACTTAGTAGGTATCTTTTTCGAAAACCACCCCGACCTACGGCGCATCCTGCTGCCTGATGATTGGGAAGGTTACCCGTTGAGGAAAGACTACCAGGCCGCTGAATACTACAAAGGCATCAAAATAGATTAAAAAGCGAACTGTCCCCAAGCTGCAAAAGCAAGATTAATATTACTGAACTACCAACCATGTCAACAACTGCACTCGAAAGATATCATCAGAAAATAGCTGCCGCAGCTACGCAAGATATGGTGTTGAATATGGGGCCGCAGCATCCCTCAACCCACGGCGTTTTACGGCTGGAGCTCATCACCGATGGTGAGATTGTGAAAGAAGTGATTCCGCATGCGGGTTACCTGCATCGTTGCTTCGAGAAACATGCGGAGTCGCTTACGTATCAGCAAACCATTCCCTTTACCGACCGCCTAGATTATTTATCATCGATGAATAACAGCCATGTTTGGGTGATGGGTGTTGAACGGATGCTGGGTATTGACAAGGACATTCCCAAACGGGTAGAATACATTCGGGTGTTGGTTTGCGAGTTGAACCGTATTGCCTCCCACCTAATCTCTATAGGTACGTACGGTATTGATATTGGCGCGTTTACACCTTTTTTATGGTGCTTCCGCGACCGCGAACATATTATGGGTATGCTCGAGTGGGCATCGGGCTCGCGCATGCTATACAACTACATCTGGATTGGCGGACTATTTTTTGATCTGCCTGTTGGCTTCGAAGGACGCTGCCGGGAGTTTGTAGATTATTTTAAGCCCAAAATGGTAGAGCTTAACGAGTTGCTTACCAATAACCAGATCTTCATCAGTCGTACGGCTAACGTGGGCATATTACCCTTGGATGTAGCCATTAACTACGGTTGTACCGGCCCCATGTTGCGCGGTTCGGGTCTGAAGTGGGATTTGCGCCGCATTGACAACTACTCGGCTTACCCTGAGCTGGATTTTGACATCCCCTGCGGGCAGGGCCTGATGGGTACCGTAGGCGACTGCTGGGACCGCAACAAGGTAAGGGTTGACGAAATTGGTGAATCGCTCAAAATTATTGAGCAGTGCCTCGACCGATTGCAAAAAGAACTGAAACGCACACCCGACTTTGACCCGCGTGCTAAACTTCCGCGCAAAATTACGCCTAAAGCGCAAGACTACTACATGCGCGGCGAAGGCTCCAAAGGTGAACTGGGCTTTTATTTTATGACCGACGGCAAATCCGAAGTACCTTTCCGGGTAAAAGCCAGGGGGCCAAGTTTTAACAACCTCTCCGTTATTTCCGAAATGTCTAAAGGCATTATGATTGCGGATTTGATTGCCATTATTGGGTCGATTGATTTTGTATTGGGCGAGTTGGACAGGTAATGTTCAAATAGCGACGCACAAGTTTGATTTTTAATTAATTGTCTATTAAACAACGCCTCGCCTGTTTATGCTATACTAAGTATACCAACAGACTGATATTTATTACCTTGCTAACGCAGATAATTTTAGCAGCGTAGATTTAAGCTAATTAAAAGTCGTTCTTCGGTGCATATATCAATAAGCAATATCACGACTTCAGCAAATAAGAAAGTTAATGATGCCCGACTGCCGTAGCCAGCTTCTCTTTGGTAACGTCGAGCAGGGATGCAATGTCATTACGCGACGGATTATTGGCTAGTATCTTTTCAAAATCGCCTATAGCTGCTTTAAGAGCAGTTGCCACACGTTGCTTATCATAACCAGGATGCGCCATTTTTAAGGCAGCATAATCCTTATAATCTAAGGCGCGGTTTTGATAGTAAGTATTTTCTGGTTTAATTAAAATGGCTTTGGTTAAATCGGCGATGGCACCCAAAAGGTATTTTTCTTTCTCGTTGTCGGGCAACTGGGTATCTTTAGCCATATTGCTTTTGGCTTTCGAGCGGAAAGAATACGCCGAATGGTCTGTGCCGTTAATAGAAAGTACACGAGTGTACGCAGAAATCGACTTTTTGTAATTTTCGCTGTGGTAATACGAGTAACCAAGCATCCACAAAGCATTAGCATTGCTGGAGTCTACTACGCAAGCCTTCTCTAACTGCCTTACGGCGGTTTTAAAGTCTTTGTCCATCAAAGCCTGAAAGCCGAGCTTCATGTACGCGTTTTGAGCATAGCCCTCAATACTCGAAGCAATAATAAAGGACAGTATGACGGATATCCTCCTCATCAGATCAGATGTTAGCTGAATTAACATTACAATAACTAACCGGGTGGCAATTTATTGTACTTATAATTGGTTTGTGTAAAACTTTTTTACTCTCAATCATGCCTGGTTTCTTAAAAAGCACCTTTTTAGCGTAATTCATTCAGGCAAGTATACTCATTAAGGTACAAATAATTCATCAAATTGTTACTTTATTACATACATGCGGTTACTAATTATGGTAATTTGTCAGGGCATTGAGTCTTGGCATGTCAATTGAAACTATTGTTGGCTGGAGTATTCTAGAACATAAAAACGTACTTTTGTATGCTTCGGCCCCTTGAACCCCGGCGTTGGCTGACAACTTGACGCCATTTATCAAAACTATACAGAAAGGTAATAATGAATTTCGATCTATTTGATATAAAGAACACCTTACCCATCATAAACGAAGATTCGGAGTTCTTTCCGCTAATGTCTACCGAAGACGAAGAGGAAATGAACAACGAGCAGGTTCCTGACGTTTTATCCATCTTACCTTTACGTAATACTGTGTTGTTTCCGGGTGTGGTGATTCCGATTACTGTAGGCCGCGATAAATCCATTAAACTCATTCGCGACGCCAATAAAGGCGACCGCATGGTGGGCGTAGTTGCCCAGCAGGATGTAAATGTTGAAGATCCGGATTTTAGCCAGTTACACCAAATTGGCACCACCGCACTCATCATCAAAATGCTGCAAATGCCCGACGGTAACACCACCGTTATTTTACAGGGTAAAAAGCGTTTTGTATTAAAAGAGGAAGTACAGAGCTCACCTTACATTAAAGCCTCGATAGAGCCGTTTAAAGAGGTAGCCATCAAAGAAGATAAAGAATTTAAGGCCATGGTATCATCTGTTAAGGATATGGCCATGAGTATCATTCAGTTATCGCCCAACATACCGAGCGAGGCAGGCATCGCCATCCGCAATATTGAAAGCACTACGTTTTTAATCAACTTTATTGCTTCAAACATGAATGCCGACATGGATGCCAAGCAACGCATCCTGGAAACACCGAGCGTACGCGACCGTGCCCACCTGGTGCTGGAACACCTGACGACTGATTTGCAAATGCTGGAGCTTAAAAATCAGATACAAACCAAGGTACGTACCGATTTAGACAAGCAGCAGCGCGACTACTTTTTAAACCAGCAGCTTAAAACCATACAGGAAGAGTTAGGTGGCAGCACCCCCGATCTTGAAATTGAAAGTCTGCGTGCACGGGCACTTAAAAAGAAATGGAGCAAAGAGGTAAGCGACCACTTTGATAAAGAAATTGAAAAGCTGCAGCGCATTAACCCCGCTGCTGCAGATTATTCGGTACAAATTAACTACCTGGAGCTGCTGCTGGATTTGCCATGGAACGATTTTACCAAAGACAATTTTGACCTGAAGCGTGCCCAAAAGGTTTTGGATAAAGACCACTTTGGTATGGACAAGGTTAAAAGACGCATTATAGAATACCTGGCTGTGCTTAAGTTAAAGCATAACATGAAGGCACCCATTTTGTGCCTGGTTGGTCCTCCGGGGGTTGGTAAAACATCATTAGGTAAATCAATAGCCAAGGCCCTGGGCCGAAAATATGTGCGCATGGCTTTGGGTGGTGTACGTGATGAAGCCGAGATTAGAGGTCATCGCAAAACGTATATTGGTGCCATGCCGGGCCGTATCATTCAATCAGTAAAAAAGGCCGGTGCCGCTAACCCGGTATTCATCCTGGATGAAATTGATAAAGTAGGCAACGATTTTAGAGGCGACCCATCTTCTGCCCTTTTAGAAGTCTTGGATCCCGAACAAAACAGCAGCTTTTATGACCATTATGTAGAGTTGGACTTTGACCTCTCGAACGTCATGTTTATAGCTACAGCCAACTCTTTGAGCACCATACAACCTGCCTTGCTTGATCGTATGGAGATTATTGAGGTAAGCGGATATACTATTGAAGAAAAAATTGAAATAGCCAAACAACACCTCCTACCCAAACAACGCGAGGCCCACGGCATCAAAACCAAAGACGTGGTAATAAAAAACGACGTAATGGAAAAGGTGGTAGAAGATTACACCCGCGAGTCGGGCGTGCGCGGTTTAGAAAAACAAGTAGGCTCTATTGTTCGTGGCGTGGCCAAAAGCATAGCCCTCGAAGAAGAATACAACACTACCGTTACCAAAAAAGATGTTGAACGCTACCTGGGCCCGCCCCTGTTTGATAAAGATTTATACGAAGGTAATGATGTAGCCGGCGTGGTAACCGGTTTGGCCTGGACACAGGTTGGCGGCGATATTTTGTTTATTGAAGCCAGTTTAAGTCCTGGTCGTGGTCGTTTAACACTTACCGGAAGCCTGGGTGATGTAATGAAAGAGTCGGCTATCATTGCGCTGGCCTATATTCGTGCGCATGCAGGTTATTTTAACATTAATCCTAAGCTGTTCGACCAATGGGATATTCACATCCACGTACCGGCCGGTGCTACACCGAAAGATGGTCCCTCGGCTGGTGTAACCATGCTTACCGCAATAACGTCGGCGTTTACACAGCGTAAAGTGAAACCTAACCTGGCCATGACCGGCGAAATTACCTTGCGCGGACGTGTATTGCCAGTAGGTGGTATTAAAGAGAAAATACTTGCCGCCAAGCGTGCCGACATTAAAGAGATCATCCTGTGCCAGTCCAATCAGAAAGACATTTTGGAAATTAAGGAAGATTATATTAAAGACCTCAAGTTCTACTATGTTAAAGAAATGCGCGAGGTAATTAACCTTGCCCTGTTAGATGAATTAGTAGCAGAACCGCTTGATTTAACCGTTAACGAAGAACTAAAACCGGTGGTTAATTACGCCGACTAATTGCAATATTTGGTTAGTTTACTTATGTTTAGGCTTCAAACTAAACCATGAGTACACTAACCAAAACTTTTTTCCTTTTTGCATTTATTCTGTGCACGTTCTGTAAACATTCTTTTGCTCAAAATTCTGTAGTCACCACCCGTGCACAAAATATATTTGTTGAGCTGGGCGGCCCCGGCCTATTATTATCGGCTAATTACGACACACGTTTCGGTCTGCGCCGCGACGGTATTGGTGGCCGTGCAGGCTTAGGTTATATTTCTTTAGATGGTAACTCAATTTTGACTGTACCCTTGCAGGTAAATTATTTGCTTGGTAAAAAAGGTAAATACTTTGAAATAGGACTTGGTGCCACCATCATCAACACAAGCGGAAATAATCACGAAGATTTCTTTTCTATAGAAGATGCCACCGGCGCTATTGGTACCATGACTTTCGGCTACCGTTACCAGCCCGAAGACGGTGGTTTTAATTTTAGAGCTGCCGTTACTCCAATTTTTAATAGTACAGGCTTTATGCCGTTTTTTGGTGGCATTAGCTTTGGCTACACATTTTAATATATCACCTCATAGTGAAACAAAGCCGGACAAACCATCCGGCTTTTTATTATTTTAGCCCTTTCTCCCAAACATGAAATTTCGGTTCATCGCTGCACTGGCAGCACTATTATTTGCTAACGAAGTTACCTCGGCGCAAACCCATGCTCATGAGTTTGGCTTCCAGTCTGATAATGACTCGTTTTTGGCGCAGGGTTCTGATCGTTATTACACCAACGGATTGTTCATCTTTTACCGTCAGGCCTTAAAAACCAATAACAGCACTAAACTGGCCAATAAGGTATTAGGTATTGAGCTTGGGCAAAAACTGTTTAACCCTATATCGGGCTACGTGCCTAACGCCAGTTTTGTTGACAGGCCGTTCGCTGCTTATTTGTATGCCGGTGCCAATTTAAACCTGCTTTACAAAAACGAAAGCAATGTTAAGCTGAGTGCGCAAACCGGCACGATTGGCCCTGCTGCTTTAGGCAGGCAGGTACAAAACATTATTCATAACACCTTTGGCTTCTACACGCTTAACGGGTGGCAATATCAAATCCGAAACAATTTTCAGCTAAATTTAGCAGCAGAGTACAACCGCCTACTCGCACGCGCCTCTTGGATTGACGTAAGTGCATCTGCCTACGCAAACATCGGTACCGGTTTTAATGGCGCAGGGGTTGGTCCGTTGGTAAGGATTGGCAATTTTAATCAGCTTTTTAACTCGGTAAGCACGCAAAGCGTTTCTACCCGTAACTCTTCAACAACGCCACTGCATAGCCATGAGTTGTTTTTGTATTACAAGCCTCAGTTTAATTATATAGCTTATGATGCCACGGTTGAAGGCGGCTTATTTCAGGATAGCCAACCAGGCGGACCCGAGATACGGAGCACGCCTAACCGCACAATGCTTAGTCAGCAGGTAGGTTTGGCGTATGGCAGTAAACGCTGGGTCTTTGATCTGGCCGCTGTGTTTCATACCCGCGATGTAAAAACGCAAACCTTTAATACCCACCAGTGGGGCTCGGCAACTATTCTGTACCGCTTTAATTAAAGTATTTCAGATTAATTTAATAATCGCTTTTGCGCAGTTGTTTTTTAACGGATTGCAGCCTTTTTTGCTCCAGGCGTTTAGCCCTGGCTTGTTTACTTACTTTAGTGGGTTTGCGAGCCTTGGGCCTTTGCAGCGCTTGCTCTAACAGGGCGTAGAGTTTATCTACAGCCCGCTCCTTGTTATCCAGCTGGCTTCTGGACTCTTCGCTGGTAAGATGTATTAAACCGTCGCGGTTGAGCCTGCTTTGCAGCTTGGCAGTGAGCCAAACTTTATCTTCGCCGGTAAATAGTGCCGACTGCTGCAAATCAAACAACAGCTCCACCTTAGTAGCCACTTTGTTTACATTTTGTCCGCCTTTACCTCCGCTTCGTGATGCTCTGTAAGTCAGCTCTTTTCGCAAATCGGCTTTAGTAAAATTCATTTCTCAAAGCTAAGTTTAAAACCTAAGCTGCAAAAACTTTAAGCATTTTTGTACCTTAGTACCCCGATGAGCAAGAACATTGTGGTGGCTATTGATGGTTACTCGTCGTGCGGAAAAAGCACGTTAGCCAAAGCCTTAGCCAAAGAACTCCATTTTATATACGTTGACAGCGGTGCCATGTACCGTGCCGTAACCCTTTATTTTTTACGCAACCACATTGATCTGACCAATACTGAACAGGTGACCGAAGCGCTCAAAAATATCCATCTCAATTTTCATTCTCGCGATTACCAGACACATATCACGCTGAATGATGAAGAGGTGTCTGACGAGATTCGCCTGATGCCGGTGTCTGAAAACGTAAGTCCTGTATCGGCCATACGAGAGGTACGTAAAGAAATGGTTGCCCAGCAGCAACGCATGGGGCGCATAAAAGATATTGTAATGGATGGCCGTGATATAGGCACAACCGTATTCCCTAACGCGCAGCTTAAGCTATTTATGACGGCAGATCCGAAGGTGAGGGCCGAGCGCCGTTTTAAAGAGTTGCAGCCCAATAATCCTGATATTACGCTCGAAGATGTATTTGAGAATTTAGCGCACCGCGATTATTCTGATACCACGCGTAAAGAAAGCCCGTTAATGCGGGCCGAGGATGCCATTATATTAGATAATACCAATATTACCCCAGAGCAGCAATTACAATTTGCTTTAGAAAAAGTAAAGCCGTTACTTAAAAAGTAACGGCTCTGTCTTCTGGCTCAAATTTGAGTACCTCAACACCGAAGCGCTTCAAAAAATCGACGCCTTCATCACTCGGCAAACCCTTATATTCGGCATAAGAATGCTGATAATATACACGGGTAATTCCTGCCGAAAATATGAGCCTTGCGCAAGGCAAACAAGGCGACAGGGTGGTGTACATGGTAGCCCCCTCTAACTTAGCGCCATTTTTAACGGCGTACAATATTGTGTTTTCTTCGGCGTGCAGGGCCAGCGAGCAACTGCCCCGGGCATCACGCGGGCAACCGGTTTCGGGCCACTCCACGTCGCAATTATGCGTGCCCGCGGGCGGGCCATTATACCCTACTGATATGATGCGGGTATCTTTGGTAAGCACAGCCCCTACCTGTGCCTTCACACAATGCGAACGCCTGGCCAGGTCACTGGCCAGGTTCATGAATATCTGATCAAAAGAGAGTTTACTCATTTGGTTGCTTAGTGTCCGCCCGCAGCTTCTACATGGTCAAGGTCAATGCCTTGTTTTCTCAACTCACCGCTCACTTTCCAGGCAAAAAATGCCAAGTAAGCAAAACCAATTACTGGGATGATGTACGACAAATGGATACCGGCAGTATCAGCCAAAATACCTTGTACCGGCGGCACAATTGATCCACCTAAAATCATCATGATTAAAAACGCTGACCCCTGGCTGGTATATTTACCCAAACCGGTAACCGACAATGCAAAGATAGACGGCCACATAATAGAGCAGCATAAACCACCGCTAATGAAGGCGTAAACCGAAACAATACCGGTAGTTAATAAGCCTAACAACATAAAGGCCACACCCAGCAAACCGAATACGGTAAGTGTACGTGCCGGTTTTTGTTTACCTAAAAAGAAAGCAATAATCATCACCACGATACAAACAGCGTAAGGCAGCAAATGACTGATGGCCGCACCAGAGATATAATTAGCCAGAAGCACTATGGCAAAGGCCACAAAAGGCATTATGATGGTTAAAGCATACTTGGTGCTGGTTTGCAAATTAAACGCGCCTACAGCGCCAGCCCAACGGCCAATCATTAAGCTGCCCCAGTACAAAGAAATAAACGGTGCAATGTCGCTTTCGTTCCAGCCGCCAAATTCCGGCAGTTTGAGCAAAGCGCCCATATTACTTTGGATGGTAACCTCGGTACCTACGTACATGAAAATAGCCAGCATTCCGTAAATCAACTGCGGATATTGCATTGCTCCCCAACCTTGCCCATCTTTTTGAGCAGAAAGTAAAGACCCAATGAGCGAGCACAGAATAATTGCCAGTGATGCATATACAAAGTAAGCCTGAGATAAACCCGTAGCGTTACTTAAAGGATTTGCCGCCAGTATTAGTCCGAAGGCAATAAAGATGATAAACAACGGTAAGTTGGCTTTATTACTTGGCTCAATCTTTTCGTCGCTCGTAACATTAGGTAAATCACGAAACCAAAAAAACGCAGCTACAGCAACAAACAAACCGGCTAAAGCATAATATAAATTGTTAACCGATGATATTTCTACCTTGGCAGCACTTGCACCTTTAGCGGTACCAAATAAAAGCACGCCAACAATTACCGGCCCCATCAAACCACCAAAGTTATTTACGGCTCCTGCAAAGTTTAGACGGCTTGCGGCAGTTTCTGCCGACCCCAGGGCAATTACAAACGGATTTGCTGCTGTTTGTTGCAAAGAAAAACCAACGGCAATCACAAAGAAAGCCGCTAATATGAACCCGAAAGCACCTGAGCCTATGGCCGGAACCATACCTAAAGCACCAACAGCTGAAATTATTAAACCTAAAATGATACCGTTTTTATAGCCCAGCTTATTTAAAATATCTACCCGGCTGGCCTGCGATGCAAAATACAGGATAAGCGAACCAATGAAATATCCTCCGTAAAAGGTAAAATCGATCAGTTGCGACTCAAATTGGGTTAAGTTAAAGTGGGTTTTACAAAACGGAATGAAGATCCCGTTTGAGGCTGCTAAAAAGCCCCAGAAAAAGAATACGGTAATCAGGGTATACAACGCTGAACCATAGCTTTTAGAATTGTTTGGCTGCATGTTAAACTTATATATTTGGCTTTTAAGTGTGCTAACATACTGCAATTTTTATAATAATATAGTATACATTTACACATTGGTGCAACAATTTTGCCTTTTATTGTTTAACAGATAAGTTGCATATTCGCCGGGCGTAAAATTAGAACTGTATAATGTTTGAAGCTATTATTTCTGGAATTGGTATTGGCTTAGTACTCACGTTTATCACCGGTCCTGTTTTTTTCGCATTAATTAAAACCAGCGTAGAGCGCGGCTTTCAGGCCGGCGCTGCCTTAGCATTGGGTGTGGTTTGCAGCGATGTAGTATTTGTGGGTGCTATCATCTTTGGTTCGCAGTTCTTCGAAGTATCAGAAAAAGCCAAAATTTGGTTAGGTGTGGTGGGCAGCATCATTCTTTTAATTATTGGCACGCACTACCTCACTAAAAAAGCCGTAGTTGATTTTAACTCCCATACCCCTGCCCGTATAAACCGCGCCGGCTACTTTTTTAAGGGCTTTTTGATGTGCATCTTTAACCCCGCCCTGCTGCTGCACTGGATTACCGTAATTGGTACTGCCAGCACCGTTTATCACAAAGGCATCCCGCACCGGCAACTTAAAATTGCCGTAATGTTTTTTACCATACTCTGCGTGCAGTTTGGTATGGATGTTATCAAAGCATTTTATGCTAACAAGCTTAGGGCGCACATCTCAGTAACCTTTGTACACCGTTTAAATTACGTAGCAGGTGCAGCGCTCATCATTGCTGCGTTTGTTATTTTTGACAGGCTGGTTACCCATTACGTATTTTCTCCGCTGGCTACAAGCTAACTCAATTTACAGGTATAACAAACCGGATGACCGTTGAGGTGGTTATTAAGTCACAAACACATTCATCCTATGAAAAAGACTTTGTTGCTTTTTTTGGCATTATTGGGTGCTTTGAGCCGGCTTTTTGCACAAAACAATAACGAAACCTTAAGGCTCTTTTTACCCACCGAGTACAAGTGGAAGATTGCTTCAGACCAGGAGAGCGGTAATGCCCGGATGATGGAACTGGTGCCCGGTACCGAAACACTGCATAACTGGAGCATCATTGTTACCACGGTAAGCATGAAAGGCGCCAGGAATATGCCGCTAACTACAATCATGAACACCATTTATAATAAGACCAGGGTAAACGCACCGCAATCTAAACTGATGATGATTGAGCGTAAAGAAAATGTACCAAACCCATGGATTATTTTCCGGATCAGTCCTGGTATGGGTAAAATACGCAACCCTGAGTCGCAACTATATTTTGTAACGCAAGGCAGGCAAAACCTGTACAATAACTTTGTGGCGGTAAAAAAACAAATGCTTGGCCCATTATTTATCGACCAGTGGACACGCGTATTCAAAAACAGCAAGCTAATTTACAAATAACCGAAATTACTTAAACCAACAAGGCCCGGTTGCTTTCGCACCGGGCCTTGTTGGTTTAGTATAGTATGTTGGTGCTTACATATAGGCACGTTGGTTTTTACCTTCCATCCAGTTAGCAAAGGCGCGGTTAACAACCTTGTTGCCGCCGGGTGTAGGGTAATTACCCGAAAAGTACCAGTCGCCCAAATGGTCGGGACATGCTGTATGCAAGTTGTCCAGTGTTTGGTAAATAACCTGCACCTCTGCTTTGATATTTTTAGGCGTGATGATCTGCGCTATCCGATCTGAAATTTGCTGATCGGTAAACGGCTCGTAGATGGCTTTAACGTAGTTTTCTACTTCTTCTTTAGGCTGCGACAAGCTCGCTTTCGCCTTTTGATAAGCTTCTACCAAAATATTTTCCTGTCCGCTCTCTTTCAGCAAGCTCACTGCTGCTTCAAACGCCACAAACTCGCCCATACGCGACATATCAATGCCGTAGCAGTCGGGGTAACGAATTTGCGGTGCTGATGATACCACGATAATACGTTTTGGGCCTAAACGGTCAAGTATCTTCAGAATACTTTGCTTTAACGTAGTGCCACGTACTATAGAGTCATCCAAAACCACCAGTGTGTCAGCATCGCGGTTAATAAGGCCGTAGGTGGTATCGTACACGTGCGCCACCATCTCGCTGCGGTCGGCATCCTGGGTGATGAAGGTACGCAGCTTAACATCCTTAATGGCAATTTTCTCCACCCGCGGCGCCATGCTCAGCACTTCGCCCAGCTCCTCATCACTAATCTTGTCTTCGCGGTTTAACAGGCGGTCGCGTTGGTATTGTTTAATGTATTTATTAACCCCTTCAACCATGCCGTAAAAAGCAATTTCGGCGGTGTTAGGAATGTAGGAGAATACCGTGTTCTTTACATCATAATTTACAGCTTCCAGTATCTGTGCACATAACAAACGGCCTAACTGCTTACGCTCACGGTAGATAGATGCATCACTGCCGCGCGAGAAATAGATACGCTCAAACGAACATGATTTTTTTTCTTTAGGCTCGCTAAACTGCTGCTCGCTGAAACTGCCATCCTTTTTGATAATCAGTGCGTGACCGGGCTTAACTTCCTGTATTTTATCAAGCGGAATATTAAAGGCAGTTTGAATAGCCGGACGCTCCGAGGTAACTACTACAACTTCATCATCGTAATAATAAAATGCCGGACGAATACCGGATGGGTCGCGCATTACAAATGCATCGCCATGGCCCAAAATACCGGCTATGGTGTAACCGCCATCCCAGTTTTTGGCTGATTTTCTTAAAATCTTGGCTACGTTTAAGTTGTCGCCAATCATTTTAGTGATCTCAATATTATCGTCGTTACCCTCGCGTTTAAACTGGTCAAACAAACCCTGTACTTCCGAATCCAGGAAGTGGCCAATTTTTTCGAGTACCGTTACGGTGTCAGCTTTTTCTTTAGGATGCTGCCCCAGCGCATACAATTGCTGCAGTAATTCGTCAACATTGGTCATGTTAAAGTTACCGGCAATTACGAGGTTACGGGTCATCCAGTTGTTTTGGCGCAAAAACGGGTGACAGCTTTCAATACTGTTTTTACCGTGGGTGCCATAACGCAAGTGCCCCAGTAAAACCTCGCCGGTAAAGCTGATGTTTTCTTTGAGCCAATCGGCATCCTTCATCTTCTCGGGATGGAGTTTTTCTACCTCAGCAAACTTCTTCTGGATGTATTCGAAAATGTCGGCTACGGCGTTACTGGCCATTGAACGGTGGCGGCTGATGTATCGGTTGCCCGGCTCCACGTTCAACTTAATAGTAGCCACACCGGCGCCATCCTGGCCGCGGTTGTGCTGCTTTTCCATCAATAAGTATAGCTTATTTAAGCCATACATTGCCGTACCATATTTTTGCTGATAATATGAGAGGGGTTTGCGCAACCGTATAAAAGCTACGCCGCATTCATGCTTAATCTGATCGCTCATGATTTGAAATGAAGCCACGAAAGTACACTTTTTCGCGGGTTATACACGACTTAGTTTGTCATGAAAAAAGCATTAAAAACGCGGGATTTGATATAGTGTTTGTTATTAGTTAAGCAGCTGCTTGTTAGCTGATTATTAGTAAAGCGCTTATTTAACACATGAGGTGAGTAACCCTTAAAGTGATAAAAAACAGGTTAGTCTCTCACTTTTTCTGACCTTAAAATCGCGTATTTTCGTTATTTAAATTGCAGTGCACGTTGAGTAGATAAAGTATAAGAAAACTCTACATCAGGTTAGCAAGCAAATCGGGGAATATTCCTAACAGCACAACAATGGCCGATAACACAACTATGGTTACCAATATTTTTTTGTGCGAGGGATACTCCCGGCCTTCAGATTCCTGATTTTTAAGAAACAAGTATAAGGGGATTTTGATATAATAAAACAGTGATACAACAGTAGTGACAGCGCCTGTTACCAATAAGGCCAGAAGCATAACGTTATGCCCTTGCTGATAAACTTCATAAACGGCCGAAAACACAATGACCTTAGCATTAAAACCTGCCGAAACCGGTATACCGGTAAGTGATATGAGTAATATTACGAAACAAACTGATGCCACCGGGTACTTAAAACCTAAGCCTTTATACTCATCAAGGCTTTCGGCCTTCATGGTGTTAGCAAAATAACCGGCCAGCATCAATGCACCTAAATTAGCCACAGCATATGCAGCCAGGTAAAAGTTTAAAGCCTTAATGCCTTGCGCACTAAATGTAACTACCGCCATAAGCGCAAAGCCAGTGTGGCCTATACCCGAGTAAGCCAGCAGTCGCTTTACGTTTTGCTGCCATACTGCAGCGAAGTTGCCTGCTACCATGGTAACGATGCCTGCTACCGATAATAGCGTAATAAAGTCAACCTTGTTCCAGGCCAGATTGGCTATAAAAGGCGTTAAAAAGGTAACTAATAATCCAAAACCTGCAATTTTAGGTAAAGTAGACAGGTAAGCGGTAACCGGTGTGGCTGCGCCCTGATAAACATCGGGTACCCAGAAGTGTAATGGCACTACCGATAATTTAAAGCCAATGCCCGCCAAAATTAAAACGACAGCCAGCGTTACCATGGCCGTGTCGGCCTGTTGCAAATAGGTAATTAGATTACCGTCAAATAAATTAAGCGTGCCGCTCAGGCCGTAAAACAAGGAGATACCATATAACATCACGGCTGATGCCGCCATACCAAATAAGACATATTTTAAGCCGGCCTCTGCACTAAAGCCGCTTTCGGTACGGTAGGCTACCAGGAGATATGAGGCGATAGAAACCATTTCTACCGATATAAAGATGGTGAGCAAGGTGCCAGACATCACCATGAGGTGCAAACCTAAAACCGATGCGGTAATAATGGTATAAGCATCGCCCAAACCTTTGCCATGCTTGCGAAGCTGATCATCCCACGGGAAAAATAGTACAACGGCAAACGCGGCAGCATCAATAATCATTTTAAGCACAATGTTGCTGTGATGCAAAATCAGGTTGCTGTTAAATAAAAACAGCACATGGTCATCCGTTTCGATATACTCGCCCCAATTGGCTACCAGCACTAATAAAAAACCAGCGCAGGTGAGCATCCGGCTGGCGCGACCGCGATTGCTTGCATAAACTAAATCACAAGCCATTACCAGCAAAAACAGCACACTGAGGCATAGTTCCGGACGGAACATGCTTAAACTATCAATGACGTTATTAAGCTGGTCTGATATAGGCAATAATTGCGGCATAGCTTAACGAACCATGTGTTTAGTAAACTCAATTAATGCCAGCACTGAATCATTTATTTTACCAAATACCAATGAGGGCATCACACCTAAGGCCAGGGTCAAAGCAGCCAACGGGAACAAGGCCAGTCTTTCGCGCACCTTTAACCCGGTAAGTGCCTGTTTCCAGCTATCACCACCTTTGAGTAATTCTTTGCCAAAAAACATACGTTGCAGGGTCCACAAAAAGTAGGCAGCGCTTAGTAATATGCCGACCGAGCCACACACAGCCATCCAATGCGGTACAAGGTCAGATCTGAATGTGCCTGCCAGCGTAAAGGCCTCAGCCACAAAAGCTGAGAAGCCAGGCAATCCAAGGGATGCAAAAAAGGCAATCATCACAAAGGTGGTATACTGCGGCATAGTAGTGGCCAACCCGCGGAAATTATAAATATCGCGGTCGTGCACCCGGTCGTAAATGATACCGACCAAAAAGAACAACATTGATGATAAAAACCCGTGACTCACCATTTGCATCATGGCACCACTAACGCCTTCGGCAGTTAACGAGGCTAAGCCCAGCAGCACAAACCCCATGTGCGAAACCGACGAATAAGCGATCAATCGTTTCAAATCGGGCTGTGCCAGCGCATTAAGCGCTCCGTAAATAATGGAGATTACGCCAAGCAAGCCAATCCAAAACGCACTTAATACGGCCACCTCGGGGAATATGCCCATACAAATACGGATAATGCCATAGCCCCCCACTTTAAGCAATACACCAGCCAATATGATAGATACCGGTGTAGGCGCCTCTACGTGTGCATCGGGCAGCCAAGTATGCAACGGCACTACCGGTACTTTAATAGCAAAAGCAATAAATATAACCACAAAGCCCAGCACCCTTGCCGGTACGCCAAACAGCGTTTGATGACTTGCCAGCGAGAACACCGAACCATCGGTATAGTTGGCCGGGTTCATCATGCTGATAAGATTAAACGTATGGTTGCCGGTGGCAGGGTCGGTTACTGATAAATACAGACCTACCATAATCAGCAGCATAAACACCGAGCCAAACAGTGTATACAAAAAGAACTTAATAGCCGCATACTCGCGCCTCACCCCTCCCCACATACCAATCAAAAAGTACAGGGGCAAAAGCATCAGTTCATAAAACAGGTAAAACAAAAAGAAATCAAGCGCACAAAACACACCGGCTACGGCCATGTCCAGCATTAAAAAGAGTACAAAAAAGCCTTTCAGATTTTGCTTTATCTCCCACGAGGCCAGCACGGCAATCACCATAACCACGGCCGTCATCACCAGCATCAACACTGATATGCCATCAATGCCAACAAAATAATCTACCTGCATGCGCCCGGCGTTGCCCAAATTCAAACTTATCCAGGGCACCTTTTGTACAAACTGAAATTGTTGTTCCTGGTCGATCCCTGCAAACGTAGCCCCAGTTTTAAAATTCAGGTACAAATAGATGCTTAATGCCAGCTGTATTAACGTAGCCGTAAGCGTGATATACTTAAAGGTTTGCTTGAGGTTGTCGGGCAATACCAGTATGAGCAATCCAAAAAGAGCAGGTATAAATATGAAGAGCGTAAGTATGTTCATCAGGTTCAGATCAGTAATTTAATAATAAACAGGGTGAGCATCAAAACCAGCATGCTGTAAAGGTAGTACTGCACCTTACCGCCCTGAAAGCTGCGGAAGAAACTACCGATACCCTTAACTACCTGTGTAAGCAGTAATAAAAAGCCATCAATTAAATAGCGGTCGGCCCAGGCACTTAAGCCAGCCAGTAGTTTACCTGCTTTGGTTAGCTGGTGTATAAATCCGTCGATGATTTGGCGGTCAAACCAAAATAAGGCTTTACTTAGAGCCGTTACAGCTTTAACAATAACCTGCTGGTAAAAAGTGTCGATATACCAGTGGTGATATGACAACCTAAACAGAAAGCTTTTTTGAGAGAAAACCAGTTTACGTTGCTGAATATAAACGGCATAAGCCCAATACATAACAAAAACGCTCACTACAAGAATCAGAACCGGTATAATAGTGTGATATATGTTATCGCGGGCCAGGTAGTTGACAGGCAAAAAGCCTTTAAATAACCAGGCGTGTTCGTATAAAAACGGATGCCACGAAAATAATGGGAATAACGAACATAGTGCCAGCAGAACGAGCGGCAAGCGGAACGCCCAGCTGCCGTCGCTAATGTGCAGGTGAATATCCGGTAATATTTCTTTCAGTTTAAATTCACCAAAAAACACTTTAAATATTAAGCGGGCTACGTAAAAGGCAGTTAAACTGCTGGTAAGCATGATGCCTACCGGCAAAGTTTCGTAATACCAGGCCCGCGCTTCGGCCCATTCAAAGGCCTGGATCAATATACCGTCTTTTGATAAATAACCCGAAGTAAAAGGTAAACCTACCAGGGCCAGGCAGCCAATTACTGTAGCTATAAAAGTTACCGGCATTTTTTTGCGCAGGCCGCCCATGTATAAAATATTTTGCGGATCGATATCTAACTGGTGCTCATCCTTGATGTGCTGCACTTCGTGGATGATAACACCGGCGCACAAAAACAACAGGCATTTAAAAAAAGCATGAGTAACCAGGTGGAAAAGCGACGATGCATAAGCATCAATGCCCATAGCCATAATCATGTAGCCCAACTGCGAAATGGTAGAATAAGCCAGTATGCGCTTTAAGTCGTTCTGGGTGAGAGCGATGGTTGCCGCCATAAAGGCCGTAAAGCATCCCACAAAAGCCAGTACATCCAGCTCAGTAGCGTTGAATAACGGGTATACCCGGCCCAGTAAAAACACGCCGGCAGCTACCATGGTGGCTGCGTGAATTAAGGCTGATACTGAGGTCGGACCTTCCATGGCATCGGGCAGCCAGGTATGGAGCGGGAACTGGGCCGACTTAGCCGCCACTGCCAGAAACACACCAACAAAAGCAACATATTGCCACACCGCAGGCAATTGGTGAGCGGATGCCACCCAAATACCGTTGCGAATGGCAGAATTAAATACCAGACCGTTATGCCCAAAAAGCGCTGCGAGATCGAATGTGTTATATTGTACAAAGAGAATAATGATGGCACTGAGTAAGCCAATATCACCGATGCGGTTCATGATGAAGGCTTTTTTGTTGGCCATTACGGCGCCATCGCGGGTAAACCAAAAGCCGATAAGCAGGTATGACGAAAAGCCCACCAACTCCCAAAAGGCGTACAGCATAATGAGGTTATTAACCACCACCAAGGCCAGCATGCTGAAACAGAAAAAGCTTAGATAAGTAAAATATCGGTTTTGCTCGGCTGCCTCGATGTAAGCCGTCGAATAGATGTGCACCGGCAAAGCAATAGCCGACACCAGCAACAGCATGAGTACCGAAAGATTGTTAAACAGCAAACCACCATATACCGTAGTACGGCCAATAGTGAACCACTCTTTTTGCACCGACCACTCCCCTGCATTCCACACCTTGCTAAATACGAAACCCGCCAGAACAAGGCTACTTAAAATAGCCAGTACCGAAAGCAAGCCAGATGCCTTGCCTGTTTTACCCGGCAGTAAAAAGTTAACGGCAGATGCCGCCAAAGGCAGCCCGGCAGCCAGCAAGGTGCAGGTTACAACTACAGAGTCAATATGTGGCGTGGTAGAAGTCAACTCAATCTTTTAACTGGTTAATTTTTCCGGGATCAATAGTTTTATAGCGCCGATACACGTTGAGCACAATGGCCAGTGCTACCGCGGTTGAGGCTGCCGCCAGCACAATGGCAAACAGTGCAAAGCTTTGGCCGCCGTTTTTAATCTTATCAAACTTGCCAAAAGCCACCAGGTTTAAAATGGCGGCGTTAAGCATCAACTCGATACCAATCAGTATTTGTATAGCGTTTGGCTTTGATAAAATAACGTATAAGCCGATGCTGAATAGTGCTGCGCTAACTATCAGGTAATGGGTAAGCGTAATCATGCTTCGGCTTCCTTTCTGGACAAATGGGCTGCCCCTACCAGGGCCATTAACAGCAAAATAGAAATTACCTCAAACGGGAGCAGGTAGGTCGTCATCAGGTTTACACCTAAGTGATTGATGGTGACATCCTGCGGCGTAATAATATTTTGGTTGATGGCAGCTTCCTGCAGCCATGGCGCATCATCAATACGGGCGTGCAAAAACACGTAAGCTAACAGGCAAAAAAAAGCCAGTGCCACCAGCATGGCTGGTAACTTATTAACAGCAATGAGCCGGTTGGTTTGCTGCGCCAAAACTGCAAGCGACTCGCGGCCGGATAACATAAAAGCAAATAAGATGAGCACCAATATACCGCCCACATACACCACTACTTGTGTTACAGCAACAAAATCAGCCAGCGATAATACATATAACCCGGCTATGGCAAACAACGTAGCAAAAAACATAAATACAGAACGCACCAGGTTTTTACTGGCTGCTACATATAATGCTGACCCAATAGCAATTAAAGCCATTAAGTAAAACATCATGGTAGTTAAACTCATGCGCCGCCCTCCTTACTTCTCAGAGCTGCTTGTTTGGCCGCCAAGCGTTCGGCTTGCTGTTTGTCAAACTCTTCTTTTTTCTCGGCTACCAGCTCGGGGCTCATATCCGAAAAATGATAAGTCAGATCGCCTAATTGGTATACCGTGCGGTCGTACTGGTTAGTCATGGTAATGCACTCGGTTGGGCACACCACGGTGCACAAGCCACAATACAGGCACTTGGCCATGTCAATATCAAACTTAGCCGCATACAGCCTTTTTGTTGAGCCGTCAGATGTTTGTCCGATGGCCTGCGTGGCTTTAATTGATTCGATATCGATACAGTCTACCGGGCATATCTTGGCGCACAAATCGCACACAATACAATCGTCAATTTCTACCTCTAACTGGTAACGACCAACTTCGGGTACAGGCAGTTTCTGTTTTGGGTACTGTATGGTGTTGGTGCCGTTCTCTATACTTTCAAAGTAATTGTCGGCTTTTACAGGCAAAATTTCGCGTTTACGCTTACCGCCAAAAAAATGGCGCAGCGTAAGCAGCATGCCCTGGCAAGCTGTTACAAAACCTTTATATGTACTTTTTAATAACAATTTTATCTTATCTGAAAGCCGCAAAATAAACGGCAATACCTTTAATTATTTTCTGATCCTCACTCGCTTAACAAACGATGCACTACATCACCCATAAACGCCACACACCCGATATTATCATGCATAAAAATGCCAGTGGCGTAAGTACCTTCCAGCATAAATCCATCAGTTTATCTACCCGCAACCGTGGTAAGGTCCAGCGTATCCAAATCTGAACGCCGATTAACAGCAATGTTTTAACAAACGTCCACATAATGCCCCAAACAATGCCTGTCGTCCAGTCGGCCAGTTTTACAGCACCAATATTTGGCAGCGGCGTGTTCCATGCCCCTAAAAACAGGATAACGGCTACCATCGATACTAAAAACATCATCGAATACTCGGCCAAAAATACAAAACCAAAGTTCATCCCCCCCAGCTCCGTATGAAATCCGGCCACCAGTTCCGATTCCGCTTCCGGAATATCGAAGGGTGCACGGTTACTTTCGGCAAGTGACGATATAAAGTAAATTACAAACGCCACCATCAAATGCGGGGCCTGAAAAATATTCCAGCTTAGCAACCCGCCTATGTGCGTTACATCAATCAATCCAAAAAATTTAGCAGTTTCGGTGGTCAATACGCCTTGTTGCAAGGCAATTTGCTGCAAATCGAGCGTGCGGGATATCATCACCACCGCTATGAGGGCAAAGCCTGCCGGAATTTCGTAAGATATAATTTGTGCAGCCGACCGCATGGCACCCAAAATAGAGTACTTATTATTTGAGCCCCATCCGGCCATAAGTATACCCAACGTTTCGATAGATACAATGGCGAATACATAATATAAACCAATGCTAATTTTAGAAGGTACCACGCCCGGTGCCCAGGGCATGCAGGCAAAGCCCATATAAACCGATACAAAAATAATGACCGGCGCCAGGATGAACATCACCTTATCGGCTGCCTGCGGAATGATTGATTCTTTTTGCAGCAGTTTAAGCGCATCAGCCAAGGTTTGCAGCAGGCCAAACTTGCCCGTTTCGGTAGGCCCCAAACGGTCTTGTATAAAGGCCGACACCTTACGCTCGGCGTATACCCCAAACAGGGCAAACAGCGCGGCAAAGGCAAACAGCCCAATGGCTACAATGATATAGATGATGTAAGTGCTCAATGGCAACACAGATTTGCGTTTGTTGCAAACTTACTATTTCTGCCTTAAATTGAGGCCCTCTATTTAGAATAATTCCTATTTAATTGGTGGAGATTAGTTTGTTGGTTGAGTAGTTGAATGTTTCTTGTTTCTAAAGCAGTTACCTTTATTTTAGCATTTCACTAATCAATAATATACCAGTTAACTAATAAACAAGTTAACCAAACAGCCTATCAACTACTTTCCTAAACCCTAACTTTTCTTAAACTTATTCGCCAGCATTTGCAGCATGTCTTCGTTTACCGGCTGGGCGGGCTCTTCGGGCTTGCGGTAGGGCTTTTGCTGATCGCCTCCCTGTGGCTGCTGCGGCTTGTTACGCTGCTGCTGTTGGGGTTTATTAAATGGCTTTTGGAATGTTTGTTTTTTGGGTGCTCCCTGCTCACCGCCTGGTGCTGGTGCCGGCTTATTGGCCGCCGGGCGGGTAGCTTTATTTTGGTTCCAGCGCTGATAAATTTCTTTAGCTTTTTGCTTGGTGTAAAGTGAAAAGTCGCCATTCATGATCCAGGCATAGTAGCTTGGCTCAACATCAAACACATCCTCTACCCGCTTGCCTTTATGCTTGCCAAAGTTAAATACTTCTTCGCCAGCCTCGTTGTACACCATACGGCCTACAAAATCAACCGCGCGCTGCATATTGGTAAATTCATGCAGAGCCGCCACCTCATTTTGCACAGGTACGGTACGGTTTCCTTTTTTATCAATAAACTCGGTTTCCTTATATTTTTCTACCTGCGCAAACAGTACTTCCATGGTTGCACGGGTATCTGCCTCGGCCGAGTGGGCATTCTCAATGTCTTTTTGGCAATAAAATTGGTAGGCTGCTTTAAGGGTACGCTGCTCCATCTGGTGAAAAATGTTCTGCACATCCACAAAATGGCGTCCGCTTAAATCAAAGGCAATACCGGCGCGCAAAAATTCCTCCATCAGCATTGGGATGTCAAACTTGTTGGAGTTATAACCGGCCAGGTCACAATCAGTTAAAAATTCTGCAACCTCGGTACCAACAGCGCTAAACAATTGCAACTCTTTTACATCCTCGTCGTAAAAGCCATGAATCAGCGATGTCTCGAGTGGTATAGGCATTCCCGGGTTCACTACCCATCTTTGGGTTTGCTCAGTACCATCGGGTAACAGCTTAATAACGGCAATTTCTATGATGCGGTCGATAGCCAGATTAGTTCCGGTAGTTTCCAGGTCAAAGAAAGCGAGCGGACGTTTTAAGTTTAATTTCATTAGCGGGACGTTTTTACAAAGGTCGTAATTATCGTTTAAATCTTTTGTCAGAAAGTTTTTTATATTTATCCACGCGGTAGTGCTAACTGCCGTCCTAACCTTTTTCATACATGAAAAAAATTTTACTCTCTTTATGGTGCAGCCTGGCACTTCATGCTGCCCCTGCCCTCGCCGACAATTTTCCATACGGCCAGTTTAGCCACGAACAGCTTAAAATGAGCAATTATGCCAAGGATGTTACAGCAAACGCACTGGTGCTGAACGAGTATGGCAAAACATGGATCAGCAGTAACGATGGTTTACCTTTGATACATGAATACCACGTAAAAATCAAAATTTTTAACGCTAAGGGGTTTAAAGAAGGTAATGTCAGCATTCCTATCTATAAATCTGATAATAACAGTTTTGAAGAGGTAAGGGAGATTGAGGGCATCACATACTATACTGATGAGCAGGGTAATGCACAGCAAACTCCTCTCGACGCAAAAAAGGTAATTACCGAAAACACCAATAAGTACTGGAGCCACGTTAAATTTGCCATGCCTAATCTGCGCAATGGCTGCATAATTGAATATAAATACACCCTGCAGTCGCCTTACAGCCTGCAGTTTAAGGACTGGGATTTTCAGAGCGAAATTCCTAAGCTTTATTCGGAGTATGAAGCCCGTATACCAGCGTATTTTAATTTTAAAGCGTCATTGAGGGGGAATTTAAAACTGACTAAAAATGTTGGCGAGATTGATAGAGAATGCTTTAATGTTAGAGGTAACAAATGTGACTGCTCAAAACTGGTATATGCCATAAGTGATATACCGGCCTTTATTGAGGAAGACCACATGACGGCGCCAAAAAACTTTATATCGGCCATCAACTTCGAACTTAACGACTACGTTGACCCTTATGACGGCACCAAGCATGTAAAGACGCAGACTTGGGCAGATGTTGACCGCAGCCTGAAGCAAAGCGATGAGTTTGGCAGCCAATTAAAAAAAACCAGCCTGCTTAAAGAAAAAATTACGCCCGTTATTGCCGGATTAACTAACGATTTGGCTAAGGCGCAAGCAATCTACGCCTTTATACAACACTCGGTAAAGCACAACGAATTCATTGGCATTTATTCTGACAATGGCATTCGCAAAATGTTTGATACCCACAGTGGCAGTGTAGCCGATATTAACCTGGGTCTGGTAGTGGCGCTCAATGCTGCTGGTATTAACGCCGAGGCTGTGCTGTTGTCTACACGTGCCCACGGCCTTATTAATAAACTGTATCCGGTGGTAAGCGATTTTAATTATGTGATAGCCAAGGCCAACATAGGCGACCAAACCTACCTGCTGGATGCTACCGATGCCATGTTACCTTTTGGTTTACTGCCCGAGCATTGTTTAAATGACCAGGGACGAGTGATGAGCCTGAATAAACCGTCGTACTGGATTGATCTGACTACCGTGCAAAAGTGGAGTAAGACTATGCTGCTTGATCTTACACTGCAAACCTCGGGTAAGTTAACGGGTACGCTTACCGAAATTTCGTCGGGCTATGAGGCTTTGCGCAAACGCCGCGGCATCAAGAAATTTAACAGCATTGAAGAGTATGTAGAGGATCGGGATGAAAAGTTGCCAAAGGTGAAATTCTTAAAATCGGAAATTAAAAATCTGGATACGCTGGACAAGGCATTAATGGAAGTATACAACGTTGAGTTGGATTATTACGACGGTGTAAATGGAGGCCGCGTAGCATTTAACCCCTTCCTTTTTAATAACATCACCGAAAACCCGTTTAAACTGGCAGAACGCAGTTATCCAGTTGATTGGGGTGCCGCTACCGATACCCGGGTTATTCTAACATTGCACTTGCCCCAAGGATATACCGTCGAAACACCACCAACCTCTCTTGGTATGGCACTGCCTAACCAGGGCGGCGAGTTTATCACCGAGTTTGCACCGCGCGATGATGCTTTTACATTTTCGCACGTTATACGACTAAGCAAGCCCATTTATTACCCTGAAGAGTACCCTTACCTTAAAGAGTTATTTAACAAGGTAATACAAGCAGAAAAGTCAGACATTATCCTGAAGAAAAAATCATGATCCGCATTTTTTTGCTGGCTTGCCTTAACCTGGCTTGGTTAGGTGCAGCCGCCCAAAACTTTTACCCCGTTGCCGATATTCCTAAAAACCTGTTGCCGTATGCCAGCGCCGTGGTGCGCAACATGGAAACAGTGACCGAGGTTAAAGACGTCAATACAACGGTCAATCATTACAAAGTGGCGGTTACTATTCTTAATAAAAATGGTGAAGACAATACTGACATGGTAGTATGGCACGATAAAGGACGGCGGATTAAATACATTAAGGGCATAATTTATGACGAATACGGCAAACAGGTTGACAAATTTTCGGAGAAAAACTTTTTAGATTTTAGCGCGGCAGATGGTTTTTCGATGTTTGTAGATACCCGCCTTAAGCATTACAAACCATCGGTGATGACCTACCCGTACACGTTAGAGTATGAGTATGAGGTGCAGTCGCGCCAAACGTTAAACTTTGAAGACTGGAACCCTAATGGCAGTACCGGAACCGCCGTACAACATAGCGTTTACAAATTTATCTGCCCGGCAGATTTTGCCATCCGTTATAAAGAAATGAACTATGCGGGCAAGGCAGACATCAGCGCAGGGCCGGCCGGTCAGAAAGTGTATACGTGGGAAGCTAAGAATCTCACTGCTCAGCGAAACGAACCTTACAGCCCACGCCCTG
Organism: Mucilaginibacter sp. CSA2-8R; assembly: GCF_038806765.1. Taxonomy (NCBI): domain Bacteria; kingdom Pseudomonadati; phylum Bacteroidota; class Sphingobacteriia; order Sphingobacteriales; family Sphingobacteriaceae; genus Mucilaginibacter; species Mucilaginibacter sp. CSA2-8R. The sequence continues at coordinate 2,866,278 of NZ_CP152389.1, forward strand.
ATACTTACGAAACCGTAGTAAAAATTGTGCCCGAAAAATTTATGTACGAAGGCTACAGCGGTTCGTTTACCAACTGGAATGATTTAGGCAAATGGATTTACGATAAATTGCTTACCGGCCGCACCACCCTGCCACCGGCCACCATTGCCGATATGCACAGCCTTACCGACACTATTAAAGAGGCAAAGCTGAAAGCAAAAGCCATTTACGAGTACATGCAGCGCAAAAGCAGGTACGTAAGTATACAGGTGGGCATTGGCGGTTATCAGCCTTTTTCGGCAGCTGATGTAGATAGATTAAGCTATGGTGATTGTAAAGGTTTGGTGAATTACACTCAGGCATTATTAAAGGCGGTTAACATTGATTCGTATTATTGCGTAGTGAATGCAGGCAGCATGAAGAAAAGCTTACTGCCCGACTTTGCCAGCATGACCCAAGCTAATCATATCATTTTATGCCTGCCGCTTAAAGGCGACACCACCTGGATGGAGTGCACCAGCAAAGACATCCCCTTTGGCTACCTTGGCGATTTTACCGACGACCGCTGGGTGCTGGCCTGTACCGGCGACGGCGGCAAGTTGATGCACACCCCTAAATACGGAACGGCCGACAGTAAACAGATAAGGAAAGCGATGCTGACATTGAAAGACGATGGTGAACTGAGTGGCAGCATGGCCACCACCTTTGAGGGTTGGCAATACGAAAACCGCCCTAATGTACCCGGCGAAACCAGCGATGAGATTAAAAAGGCACAAGAACGTTACGCCATTAACAACCTGGAGATAGGCAAATTATTACTGAAACCCGTTAAAACGCAGCAACCGGTAAACCACGAAGAAATGCAGTTTACGGCACGAGATTATGCGGCTTCGTCATCAGGGCGATTGTTTTTTATGGCTAACCTGGCCAACCGTTACACTTCGGTTCCGCGCGAAGTACGTAACCGCACTACTGATGTTTATATTAACAGAGGTTACACCGATGTAGACGAAATCGTATACCAAATTCCGTCGGGTTACAAACTGGACAGTGCACCACTTTTGGTGAGCCTGCATAAACCGTTTGGCAATTTTACAGCCACGGCAACACTTAACGATAAAAACCAGGTAGTTTATAAGCGTACGCTCGAAATAAAAGACGGTACTTATGCAAAATCGGCTTATGAAGATTTAGTAAATTTTTACCAGCGTGTAGCTGATGCCGATAGTTACAAGATTGCGCTAATTAAAAATTAACTAAAAAACACGATACCGAGGATGATGCCGACAATCATGATTACGTACAGCAATATCTCGTTACCAGCAAACTGCTTGTACTTGGTCCAAAACGAGTAATCTTCTTTAGGCTTGCTCATGATTCCGGCAAAGATACAGCTTAGCGGCAGAAACAAAAACGGCGCGTAAATATCACTATTAAACTAAAAACCCTGCGCACATCGCTGTACGCAGGGTTAAAAACAACAACTCTTATTATTTTTCGTCGGCAATGGGTACAAACTTCATCGATACGGAGTTAACACAGTGCCGGGTATTTTTAGCAGTAAAGCGTTCGCCTAAAAATACGTGCCCTAAATGTGCACCGCAGTTAGCACACAATATTTCTATCCGGCGTCCGTCGTCATCAGTTTCGCGCCTAACGGCACCTGGTATCTCATCATCAAAGCTCGGCCAGCCGCAAAACGATTCAAACTTATCTTCGCTGCGGTATAAAGGTGCATCGCAACGCCGGCACACATAAAGTCCTTGTGCTTTATTGTTCAGCAATTCGCCTGTAAACGGCCGCTCCGTCCCTTTGTATAAAATTACCCTTTCTTCTTCGGGTGTTAAGATGTTATATTTTTCTTGATCTGCCATATATTTACCTCACCGATGGTATGGTGATTACGACAATATACGTATAATACTCAGCTTGGTTTTTACAAGCTGAGTATTGACTTTACTTTGACTAAACAACAGCAGGTCGTGCTTAATCGTCGTTAATTATCATCAAGCTATCTCTAAAAAGCTAAAAAGACTTTTGAGCAGTTGGGCGCACCACCAGTTCATTCACATCTACGTCTTCGGGCTGCTCAATGGCAAATGCAGCGGCACGAGCAATTGCTTCGGCAGGCAGCGTGTTCAATCGAAATTGTTCTACTGCAGCTTTTCTCAGTTCCGGATCAGAAATGCCATTAGCCAGTTCAGATTCAGTTGCGCCTGGCGCTACAACGGTCACGCGTATCTTGTCGCTTACCTCCTGGCGTAAACCATCGCTTAGGGCACGCACTGCAAATTTAGTAGCGCTATACACCGAAGAGGTTGGGCCTACCCACCGGTCGCCTACCGAGGTAATGTTAATAAACTGTCCGCTGTTGTTGGCTTCAAAGTGCGGTAATGCCGCGGCTATGCCATGCAATACCCCTTTAATGTTTACGTCTATCATTTGGTGCCACTCGTTTACTTTATACTGATTGAGCATTGATAGAGGCATCACACCGGCATTGTTCACCATTACATCAACGCTGCCAAACGTTTGCAGCGCAAATGCTGCAAAAGCTTTAAAGTTTTCGGCATCGGTAACATCGAGGCTAAATACGGCGGCGGCTCCGCCTTTGGCAATTATATCCTGTTTAATAATTTCGAGCCGGTCGGTGCGGCGCGCACCCAAAACCACCCTGGCACCCTTAGCAGCTAAATGCCGGGCTATAGCTTCGCCAATACCGCTGCTGGCACCGCTAATTAATACTACTTTGTTTTGCATGGAAAGATTTTGATTTGCTGTGTTCATGGTTATGTTTATTTGCTGATACAAAGGTACCGCAGCACTACAGCAGCTCAATTGCCCGCATCAAAGCAATCATTGCAAAAAACAAAGGTTATACAAAACACCACCTATTTCTACACGTTTAGCGTTGTATATTTGATAAATCAAACGCCAACAGCTATGAACGAGATAGAAACCCTGGAAGACTTTTACGAGATCAAGTTTTCTGACCGGCCGGTAGTACGCCAGCAAGGCATCGGAGATTTTAATGTTTTCGTGATGGAAGATGTAATTCATAGTGGCGGGCGTGTAGCCATTAAATATACACGCCGCGATTTTTACAAAATTTGCCTCTGCACCGGCGCAAACCTGTTTCATCATGCCGATAAAACCGTTCGGGTAGATGGCACTTCGCTCCTGTTTTTTAATCCGCAAACACCTTACAAATGGGAGCCCTTGTCTGATAATCAAGCCGGCTATTTCTGCATTTTTAAAGAAGCTTTCTTTTCCGAAAAGCTGCGTAGCAACTTAGGTACATTGCCGGTATTTAATGCCTCGGGTAAGCCCTCCTACCTTTTAAATAACGAGCAAGGCACATTTGTGGCCGATATATTTAAAAAGATGGTTGCCGAAATGAACAGCGATTTTAAGTATAAGCAGGATTTATTATTGAGCTACGTAACCGAGCTTGTATATTATGCATTAAAACTCGATCCGTCCGAAAATCTTTATCAAACGCCCGATGCCAAATCGCGCATTACTAACCTGTTCACCGACCTACTCGACCGGCAGTTTCCTATTATTTCGCCACAAGAACGGCTGCATTTACGATCGCCGAAGGACTATGCACAACACCTGTATCTGCATGTTAACTATTTAAACGATGCCGTTAAAACAACCACAGGCAAAACCACCAGTAAACTGGTTGCCGAACGGGTAATAACAGAGGCCAAAATTATGCTTAAGCATTCTGACTGGAATGTTGCCGAAGTAGGTTACGCTCTTGGGTTTGAAGATGCAGCGCACTTTAATAATTTTTTTAAAAAGAACACCAAAATTTCACCGGCAAAGTTTAGGGTAAAAGAAGCTGCCTTGGTTGGGTAGAAATCATTAACACCGGTTTTTAAGCCCATCCGGCACGTCGATCATTAATTTGGGGTCAAAGCCCAGATCACGGTCGTGTATGTAGCCATGCGGATTACACAAGATCACTGTTTTGCCAATCGTGTACCTGGACGGTTGATGAATATGGCCATGAACCCAGTAATCAGGTTGATGCTTTGTAATAAAATATTCGAGGTTGGAAGTGTATGCTGCTGAGACCAGATCATCCCGGTAAACATCAGGAATTGACCGAGCGCTTGGCGCATGATGAGTAACGACGATGTTATAAGGGGTTAATGATTCGGCCAGGCTTTGCTCCAGCCATTTCATCGAAGCTTGATGAATATTATAGGTATCAACCGAACGTAGTTTTGAGTACGAAGGCTCCTTTCTAATCATCCGGTAGTCGTTCATTTGACCTTGACAGAAACTGCCGCTAACTCTTGGATTACCAAAAAGTTCAAAATTGGTCCACAGCGTGGCGCCATGAAACGTGATATCATCAATCACCAGTGACTTATTCTCGAGCACATGGATATTAGAACCCTCGGCGGCGGCAACGATTTTGTTTAATGTTTTAGGATAAGCGCCCTTGTAATATTCGTGGTTACCTAATATGTAAATCACCGGAACATCTTTTATCCGCGCCTTTATCCACTCAATACCTTTTATGCCTAAGTTAGTGTCGCCTGCAAAAACAATTAGGTCGGCGCCGGAAAATGATAACTCTCTAAAACCAAACTCCTGATGCAGGTCACTGATTACTTGTATTTTCACGTATACGTATCGCTAACGCAGCAATATAGAAATTTACACCTATGCAATTAACCCGGAACGGAACGTTAATTATCGTTTTAATCGCATGTTATCAAACTTAACCGCCTCGAACCTGCGGCTTTATACCCAATGTAAAACGGCGTACAGAGCCGCTACCGAAATTGCAACCCACAAAGCCACGCCCTGCAACAATGGCTTAACGCCTACCGCTGCCAACACCCGGCGAGATAAACCGGCACCTATTAAAAATAAGGTAAGCGTTAAGCCGGCTTTGGCGCCGGCTACAAAAACAGGACTTACCATTTTTACGGCAGGCAGGTACGTATTGGCCACCATAGCCAGCACAAACCACCCAATAAAGTAGGGTATTTTAATTTTTGCAGACGGGCTTTTAAATAAAGCCGTAGATATTAACGCCACCGGAATGATCCACAAGGCACGGGCGAGTTTAACGGTGGTTGCTATCTCGAGTGCCTGGTTGCCGTATTTGCCAGCCGCACCAACCACCGAGCTGGTATCATGTATGGCAATGGCACACCATAAACCAAACTGCGTTTGCGATAAATTAAAATAATGACCAGCCACCGGAAATAAAAATAACGCAACTGCATTTAAAATAAAAACGCAACCTAAGGCCACCGAAATTTGCTTTTCTTCGGCCTGTATAACTGGTGATATAGCTGCTATGGCGCTGCCGCCGCAAATGGCAGTTCCGGCAGAGATAAGGTAGGATGATTTAGCATCTACCTTTAACCAGCGGCCTAAAAAGTACCCGAAGGTTAGTGTGCTGCAAATAGAAACTACTGTAAAAAGAAAGCCTTGTTTACCGGCCTGCAGGGCACTGTGCGCATTCATGCCAAAGCCCAAACCAATCACCGATAGCTGCAGCAGCCAATGCGTTGCTTTGTGATTAAGCGCTATGTAGGGGTGCCCGGTTAGTTGCGCCACCCCAATACCGGCCAGCAAGGTTAATGCAGGGCTTACCCAAGGTGTAAGGCAAAACGCAATACAGGTGATAAAAATAATTTTTTGTACGTTTTGACCTACGGGCAGTATAAAATCAGATGGTACTACAGTTTGTTGAGTATTCATATCCTGAAGAATTAATACTCAAAGTTGCGTTAAACACGCACTGGTTTTATATCACCAATAGGCATCATCAATAACCGGAAGTTATTGATAATGCCTTTAAAAAGTGTTGTCTTATATTTCGATGAAGCTGCCCGGCTCTGTTAACCGGTGAAATTTAATGCATTGTTTTTCGAAATGCGCGGCATAGTTGGCTTGTCGCGATTGAACAAAAAACGGTTTGGCAAAACCATCATGGACGGGTAATATCTGCTTGGGCTGCAAGCGATCGGCAAAGTCGGCCACCTTAATTTCGTTGGTAAAGGGAGCCATGATGGGTAACAGCAACAGTTCTATATTTTTGTAGGTCAGCAGCTTCTCTTCAAAAGAATCAACAGGATGCAATATGCAGTCATCAATAACTAAAGCCGTCATTTCTGGGGCCGGAGCATCCAGCAAGGGCTCATGCTTTACGCTAATGGCTTCTATTTTAAAAGGACCTATGTTAACTGTACCTTCATGCAATAAAACGGCATTAATACCAGCCTTCTCCATCTCCTGCTTAACCTGGGCATTGGCATACACTTCGGCATTACCGGCAGCCAGTATTTTCTTGAGATTTTCTACGTCGAGATGATCTGGATGATTATGAGTTATAATGATAGCCGATACGTCGCTGAAAATTTCCGGCTTAACCAAACCTTCGGCAAAACTGAACATGCCAGGGTCGACTAATAACTTAAAGTCGTCTTTTTCAAACGTGAGGCAAGAATGCAAATACTTCGATATTTTCATGGTGCAATAAACTTGTTTAGGCAACAGGCCGACTGTACATAAGTTTTTAAAGATGACAGACTCAGTTTGCACTGTACGCCGTATAAAAAACTAACTTTTACTGCGCTTGCAAAAACGCATAAATGACGTAGCCAGGGCCGGTAACTGGCCATGTGGCTGCACAAAATAAAAAGGGCGGGCAATGGTCAGGTCTTTAATATCAATAATCTTAAGCGTACCGGTCTTCAACTCGTTTAAAATAGCCTGCACCGACAAAAATGCGAAACAGTTACTATGCAGCAGGTAAGATTTAATGCTTTCGGTACTGCCTAACTGCATCACGGGCTTAAGGTCGGCCAGATAAATGTCGAGCGGTTTAAAGGCATGGGCTATCACATCTAAAGTACCCGATCCGGGTTCGCGCAGCAGTAACGGTAAAGTTTTGAGCTGTTCGGGTTTTATAGCATCAGTTTTAACCAGCTTGTTGCCAGCGCTGCAAACCAGTACCAATTCATCATTCAAAAAAGCCTCGTATTTCAATTGCGGGTTACGGTGTATACCTTCTACAATACCCAAATCAATTTCTTTTTTTAATACGGCCAGTTCAACCTGTTCGGTATTGGCGGTCAGTAAACTGACTTTTACATCATTAAACCGATCATGAAACTGTGCCAGTATGGGCGGAATAACGTACTGCGCTACGGTATTACTGCCTCCAATACGCAGGGTTCCGGTATGCTGGTTTTGTAACTGGTTCATGTCAAAGTCAAGCTCGTTATAGGTTGCTATAATTTGCTCGGCATACTTAAGCAACAGCTGACCGGCAGGTGTAAGCTTAATTTTTTTGTTACCGCTGCGCTCTAACAAAGTAGTCTTAAAATGCGTTTCTAACTCGCGTATGTGCTTGGTTACTGCCGGCTGGCTAATGAACAACTCGGCCGAAGCACGGGTAAAGTTAAGCCGCTTTGCCACTGTATAAAACACCTGTAAACGAAAATCGAACATAGCAGGGCTAAGATAACACAACCTGTTAGTTAACGAAACTTTGTTAATGCAAACCGGGCAGCAGGTACCAGATAAGCAGTCCGCTAATGAGCACCATACCCAAGGTAAGCGAAAACGACAGCAAATTACCTGGCTGATATGTTTTTTGAAGTAACTGCTGTTCTGTACGGCGGTACTGCAAATAAGCCAATACGGCCAGTATAGCCCCTATAGCTACCAGTACCACACCAATGGCCGACGAAAACCCTTTACTCGCCAGGACCGCCTTTTCGCCCAATGCCAAAGAGATCTGCTTCACAAACAAAGAAAACTTTACCACTACAAAGCCAAAGCCCATCAGCGCAATGCTGGTACGTATCCAGGCTAAAAAAGTACGCTCGTTAGCCAAATGGTCGCTGGCGTTGGCCGGTGGTCGAAGTTGCGGTGTATTATTATCCATTGATGCTTTATAAACTCAAGTTTAAAAATTAACACCAACTTAGTATCAGCAGTTTTGCTGTAATGCCGGAGGGCGCAAAAACTTAAATTGATATTGATGATTATTAATTATAAATTGCTCATCATAAACCTCATATCATGAAAATGATTACCCTGTTAAACATCACGCTCATCATTTATATTTTAGTATTGGCGGCTGATGTTGTGCTTATCACCTTTAACCCTGTAAAACATGATGTTGGCAGACTGGCATTGCCTTTACTAATGTTTGTACTCGTGTTTTACGCGAGAAATTTGCAGGCAAAGAAGCAGAGCTGGTGTAATAACCTAAAATCATCTGTTATAACAAAGTCTTAATCATTCCGCAGTGTTTTTACCGGGTTGCTCAGGGCTGCCTTAATGGCCTGATAGCTTAAGGTACTTAAAGCAATAAGCAACGATGTACCTGCAGCAGCTACCGGCACCCACCAATGTATAGCGGTGCGGTAAGCAAAACCCTGAAGCCAACTTTGCATACTTAACCATGCCACAGGTATGGCTATAATTACGGCTAAAACAATTAGCTTCATAAAATCGGTGCACAACATGGCGGTAACGCCTGCTACCGATGCACCGAGCACCTTACGGATACCGATCTCGCGCGAACGTTGCTCAGCTGCATAGGTTATTAAACCGAACAACCCCAGACAGGCTATTAATATGGCAAAGCCGGCAAAGGTCGTAAATATGCGACCGATTCGCTGGTCGGCTTCATAAAGCTTGTTAAAATCATCGTCCATAAACGAATAAACAAACGGCTGCCCAGCCATTGCGCTGTTAGCCGCATGGTAGCGGTTTTCAATTTTTTGCAGCAATTGGTTAAGGTGGTTTGACTTAACACGAAAGGCAAACCTGCCGCCGCCTCTGCTCAAACTAAAAACTACCGGCTGCACCGCATGGCGCATGGAGCCCGCATTAAAATCTTTGATTACCCCGATAACGGACAGACCACCGGACTGACTGTTGCCAAACGACTTATAGATTTTTTGCTGCAGCGGATGTTTAAGCCCCAGCATGCGCGCTGCTGTTTCGTTTATCAAAACGGCTCCGGAGTCGGTTGGCATCTGCGCAGAAAAACCTCGCCCCTGTAATACATTCATTCCTAAAGTATTCAAGTAATCAGCATCAATTTGCCAATCGCCAAATACAAAAGATTTACTGGCGCTCATAGTAGCATCTTTAGCGTAGGCATTGGTAGACCATTCAATTTCTTTTGAAGTAGGCAGCGTAGAGGCACGCGTGCCAGCTACCACCCCCGGCATTTGCAGCACATCGTTTTTAAAAGCTTTAGCACCGTCGCCCAAAGCGTAAGCATTGTTGATGACTACTACCTGCTCACGATTATAACCGGCATCTTTACTACGTATATAGTTTAACTGGTTATAAATAACCAATGTACAAATCATCAACACAATAGCCGTAGCAAACTGAAATACCACCAACCCGTTACGCAGCCAACTACTTTTAAAGCCAGATGAAACACGTCCTTTAAGCACTTTAACCGGCTCAAAAGCCGACAAATACAACGCTGGATAAAGACCAGCCAGTGCACCAATAATCACTGTAATCAATAACAGAGCGGCCGTTGGTAGCGGATTTACCAAACTCCATAAAGAAATCTCTTTGCCAGACAGTTGATTAAAATATGGCAAAAACAACCAAGCCAATACTAAAGCGCCCGCTAATGCCACTAAACTGGTTACTACAGATTCGGTTAAAAACTGTATAACTAAATTGCTTTTGGCCGAACCCAGCACCTTGCGCACGCCCACCTCTTTGGCACGCCCCGCCGAGCGGGCAGTTGATAAATTCACAAAATTTACGCAGGCCAACAGCAAAATAAACACGGCAATCATCACGAAAGTATATACATAAACGATGTTACCCGGTTGCTCATGTTCCTTTTCGAAATCGGAACGAAGGTGAATGGAGGTTAACGGAATAGCAGAGTATTTAAGGTAATCGCCTTTTTTAGCCATCTCGGCAAAATTGCTGTGAAAGGCAGTTTGTATTTGTGGTTCTGCATAAAGATGGGCTATCTTTTGCAAATAAGCATTCAGCTGAGCGGCATCAGCACCTGGCCGTAACATGATGTAGGTATCATAATCATTGCTGAGCCAAAAATTAGCGTCATCATCTTTTACGCTCGACATCGACCGCAAAAAACTGAAGTGCACATGCGATTGCCGAGGCATATCTCTAATTACTGCAGTAATCTTGTAGTCGTCGGAGTTATTAAGGCGCAGCGTTTGCCCCACCACATTGGTGGTCTTAAAATATTTTAAAGCAATAGCTTGTGATATAACCAAAGAGTACGGCTGAGTAAGCGCAGTCCCGGCGTCGCCGGCTAAAACTTTTAGATCGAACATGGTAAATGCGGTTGCATCGGCCAGATAGGCATTATGTTCGTTAAGTGTTTCGGTGCCTTTGCGAACCAGTAAGCCATTGTCGCCATAGGCACGCAAACGTGTTACCTGCTGTACCGCCGGGAAACTTTTCAAAGCGTCTGCCATAGCCCCCGGAGTGAGACTCATTTTGGTCTGGGTGCCGTTGAGTTGAATGTTGGTATTGATGCGATAAATACGATCAGCCTTTTCGTTATAATGGTCGTAACTCAACTCATCCATTACAAACATACAAATAAGCAGGCACGTAGCCAGCCCTACGGCCAGGCCAAATACGTTGATAGCAAAATAGCCTTTATTCTTCAGGATGTTCCGCAAGGCGGTTTTAAGTTGATTTTTAAGCATGGCAAATCCGGTTTAATGCACTCCTGCAAATAACACCTGCAAAATCATTCCGGTATTATAAACCTTTTATAAACAATTACTTACCATTATATAATTACAAGCAGCTGTAACGTAACCGTACATCGGGTGTTCTATGACGGACTATTGATTGATAATTTGGCTAAGGCAAAATATTGCTCATTCAACATGCGGTTTTACTACTTATCGTTTTTACGCTCGCCATTAAACTTAACCTGTATAGCTTTAGCGCCTTCATTGGCAGGGCGGTAGGCTTTGGGTATGTTAAGCTCGTGGCCGTCTCGCAGTGCGTAAAAATGCGGCGACATCAATTCAATGCCTGCTTCGTTAAACACATCCTGTACGTTTTCAAAAAGCCTGGAATAAATAGCGGCCTGCTTGTTTGGCTGTTTAGTGTAAGCATTAAGCTGGTAGGTAATATAATAATCATCTAAACTTAGCTGTAATACAAACGGCGGCGGATCGTTTTCTACCAGTTCGGTACGGCTGGCAGCAGTGGTAAGCAAGTCATATACTGTACGCCATTCTATATCATAACCAACGGTAACGTTGGTGTATAAGATAAGGCCTTTCTCGGGCGCATCACTACTGTAGTTAACAGTGTGGCTATTCATCACCGTAGAATTGGGGATGGAAATAATCTCATTTTTGGTAGTCCGGATGCGCGTTACCAATAACGAGCGCTCAATAATATCGCCGTGAACCTCTCCTATTTTCACCCGGTCGCCTTTATGAAATGCTCTCATATAAGTAAGTACCAACCCCGCTACCACATTACTTAAAGCACCGGCCGAACCAAATGTAAAAAGCACACCTACAAATACAGACACCCCCTTAAATATTGCCGAATCAGACCCCGGCATGTAAGGAAAAATGACGATGAGCATAAACGCCAGAATAAGCACTCTGATAATTTGATAAGTAGGATTAGCCCAATCAGAGTAAAAACCCGGCAAACTAAGCGCACCCCGTTCAATCTCGTTTTTAAAGAATCTTAAAATACGCAGTACATACCTGAAAACAAGCACCAGCACCACGATGGTGAAAAAGTTAGGCAGGTAATTCCATACAGAAGTTAGTATTCGCTTCACGGGCGTGGTAACGTAGCTCAGCAAAACCTGCGAAAAATTTTGCGTCCAGGGGAAGATGCCAAATAATACCGGCAGTGCCAGGTATACAGCTACCAATATTACTAGCCACTTAAAAAAGGTAAGCACCGAGATGATAAATGCAGCCTCCTGCTTGCCATCTAACAGCTCGTACGTACGAATATGCACCCCGTTGAGCCAGGTGCCGGTGAGCGAATCAATCCAGCGGTTTAGTTTACGAAAAAGCCTGTTAATAAAATAAATAACCAGCAATAATATGGAGATTACGAGCAAGGCTAAGCCAGCCTCCCGGAGCAGGGTACGCCAGCTGGTTTGCTGCTGGTAATTGATAACGGCTTTGCCTATAGCTGTTTTGTATTGCTGTGCCAGCATCTCGCGCGACTGGTTCATCCAAAGGGCATCCTGCTCAGAAACGGAAATGATAAGATCGCCTTTATACACGATGTCGGTAGTGCTTTCGGCAGGTATAATTTGCAGCGAATCTGGCGAGAAACGAAAATCGTCATGTAGTTTGCGGATACGGTTTACCACGGCATCTGCCCGCTCGCCGGCAGTAAAGCTGCCCTGCTTGCTGTAGAGTAAAAACAAGGTATCTAAAAACGGCTTTACCGGAAAACCCTTTACAATACTTCGGAGCGAGTCTACCTGCCTACGTTGCCGCGATAGCCGCAGGGAGTCTGCCGAACGCAAAGCGGCCAGCTCTTTAATCAAAGCTTCCTTTTTTAAGTAATTGGTAGATTGTACTGCGTTTAGCTGAAGTTGCAATTGCTGCTCACGCAGGGAGTCGGCCAGGTGGGCGTTTTTTAGCCGCTGCAGTTCTATTGATTGCTGATCTAAAGCGGCGTTACGAAATGAGTCCACTTGTTTAACAGAAGTATCGGGCACTTGGGCAAATAGTGCAAACGGCAGTATCAGCAGCAACGAAAAACATAGTACAAGTATCGGACGCATATAGGTAAATCAAAAAATGGCAAGTATTTGTTTCAGTACAACAACATTGCGTTGCATCTGTACTCTTCCGCTTTTAGTTTTGGGCACCCGTCACATTACTGATCTTGAGTGTATAAGCAACCGATGGTGTGATGTCTTTCAATCCGCTAAAATCTACAATGATGTTCCCTTTACTTTTTGTCCAGGTTAACGGCTTTGTATGCCCAAGCAGCGTTACGGTGCTACTTTGTTGCACCGGTACATTTTGCAAAACAAATTTGCCGCCGGTTAACTGCGGCAGTATAGCATAAAGTGTATTGTTTTTATGGGTAAAAAAAGCTTGTTTAACAGCGTAACCGGCATCAGGTGTTACCGTTTGCTTCAATATAAAATTGCCGGAAACACCACCCTCGGCCACGGGTTTGGTATCGCGTTTCCCGGCCGACCACTGGCTGGCCACCGTCCAGCGGTGGGTACCGTAAATGGCTTCGCCGTTTACCTTTAACCACTCGCCTATCTGCAGCAAACGCTCCTGCATTACCGGTGGTATTTTACCACCGGCGGTAGGGCCAATATCCAGCAGCAGGTTGCCACCGTTGCTCACAATATTGGCCAGCATTAGTATCAGGGACTGTGCCGAATTATAATCCTGCAGGTCTTCGTTTTGGTTATAGCCAAAAGACTGACCAATGCCCCGGCATTCTTCCCAGGGATGGTTAGAGGCAAAGTCGGCTCCATACTCGGTAGTATAAAAACCGCCATGATGCTTACGGATGTCTTTACCCCAGCGGTCGTTCACAATCAGGTTTGGGTTGGTGTTATGATTGTAAATCCAGGCGAGCAGTTCTTTTGATTTCCATTGCTCGTCGGTCAGTTCCCACTCGCCGTCAGCCCACAAGATATCCGGGTTGTAGCGGGTCACCAGGTCTTTGGCTTGTGGCAAAAAATGCTCGTTTACAAAGCGGTTTTTATCCTGGTTGTACATCGGATTAAACCACTCGAATAACGAATAATAAAAACCCATTTTCAGGCCGGTACTTTTTACCGCCTTAAACAAATCGCCGGCCAGGTCGCGTTTTGGACCAGCTACGGTGCTGTTCCAGGGGCGGTTAAAAGCCTTTGACGCTTCGGCACTTGGCCACAAAGCAAAACCATCATGGTGCTTGGAAGTTAACACCACATATTTTGCACCCGAGGCCGCAAATAGTTTAGCCCAGTCATTGGGTTCAAAATCTTCCGCCTTAAACATATCGCCAAAATGGCTGTAGGCAAAATCTTTACCGTAAACCTGCTCATGGTGTTTTTTAAAGGCTGCGTACAAATCCTTTTGCCCCTCGGTTGCTTTACCCTCTACCCAATACTGGTACCATTCGGAGTAATTACCTTTGGGTGCCCAGGCAGGCACAGCATATGGCCCCCAATGTACAAATATGCCAAACTTAGCATCCGAAAACCAGGGCGGTGCGGGCCGGCTATCTAACGAAGCCCAGGTAGCCTCGTACCGCTTTGGTTGTGCAAAAGCTGACAACATGATACAGAAGCCAATTAAGGTAAACAGGTAACGCATATATTAATCGGGAGCTTTTGATCAGCAAGTTATTAAATCCGGCTCATCTATTCAAATGGCCAGCTTCGTGAGGCATCATCACCCTCAACTTAACTGTAAACTTATTAAGTTGGTAGTGCATTAGCGTTAAATCTTACTATCGGCGATGAATGTATCACCTCAAATTGGTAAATTTGGCTATGCAACCTATGTTTATCATGCAGGGCAGGGTAATGTGGAGTTTTGATTATGAAATGGCCCAAATTGCACCGGGCTACAAAATGATGTCGGGCTTAACAGGCATTGGTGGTCCGCTGCACCATCACCGCGGGTTGATAGCCCTGAGCAGCACTGAGTTGATTATTGAAGGTGATAATGACGAAGAGGACGAATTTTTAAGCATCTCGTTATCTGCCATCAGCGAATTATATCATGGCTACGATGATGTTTATCAGGCTTATTCGGTAAAAAATGCCGGTTTGTTCTGGCAGCCCTTACGCATTACATTTTACAGCGCACCCAATCAGCTGCAAACCATTTATCTTATTGTAGACTATCTGGGCATGATTACCCAAAATAAAAAGTGGTATTACGCATTGACCGAAATGTTAGCTGAGGACTGATACAATGAGTTTACCTTCTTGTTTCTTAATCTATTTTTAGGTTACTTATACGGGTACGACTAAAAATATTCATTTTATTTAAAATCTTTTTTTACTTCAACCGTCTACCCTACTAGCTTACCTGTATTGTGGTAGCTCGTAATTTTATAAATGGCAAACCGACTTCCGCTAATCTTCCTGCTTTGGGTGATTACCGATTTTTATTTTTATCAGGCTGTTAAAACCCTAAGCGGCTCTGATGTATATTCATGGCTTTACTGGCTGATTAATGTACTGCTGATAGGTTTTATGATAGCCGCTGTGTTTGTACGCCGGGGCTCAAACGTGCAGCAACGGGTGATTAACTGGCTGATGGGATTGATGCTGTTAGCCTTTGTACCACGACTATTTTCGGTACCGGTATTACTGATTGAAGATCTTACCCGACTTTTTCGCGGCTTTCCGCCGCGGGCCTATTGGGTAAGCGAACTAACTATGGGCATTGCTGCTATTTTAAGTTTGGTGGTACTGTTCGGCATCACACGCGGCAAGCACTTTTACCGCGTAAGGCGCGAAACACTGTCGTTCCCCGATCTGCCTGAGGCTTTTGACGGTTTCACGATCACCCAAATTACCGATGTGCATTCGGGCAGCTTTAGCAATGTTGCCGGTGTGCAGAAAGGGCTTGATTTAGTAAACGCACAACAAAGCGACGTCATATTGTTTACCGGCGATTTGGTTAACAACCAGGCTACCGAAATGGACCCATGGATACCTGCCTTTGCCCAATTAAAAGCGCCAATGGGCAAATATTCCATTTTGGGTAACCATGATTATGGCGACTACATCCGCTGGGAATCTGCCGATGCCAAGCAAGCCAATTTAACCCGGCTTAAACAAGTACACCAGGAGATTGGCTTCAGGCTATTACTAGACGAGGCCATAACGCTACAAAAAAACGGCCAAGCCATCACCTTAATAGGCGTTGAAAACTGGGGAAAGGGAGGCTTTCATAAATATGGTAACCTCAGCAACGCTACCGAAAGCGTACCAGACAACGCGTTTAAAATTCTGCTATCGCATGACCCATCGCATTGGGAGGGCGTAACGCTCGATCATGATAAGCACATTCACCTCACGCTATCGGGCCACACTCATGGCATGCAGTTTGGCATCGAGCTGTTTGGCTTTAAATGGAGCCCTATTAAATATGTTTACAAGCAATGGGCAGGCCTTTACAAACAAAAGGGGCGCTACTTGTATGTAAACCGTGGTTTCGGATTTCTGGGATTGAAAGGCCGTATCGGTATCTGGCCCGAGATAGCGGTGATTACTATGAAAAAAAGTAATTAAAGTGTGGGTAGTTTAACTGCAAAACTGCCCTTTAATTAATGCCATTTCAACGGGCCGGCTTTACTGACTTGCTTTATCTAACAGATTGTTTACAGAATATCGCCAATCGACTTATTAATTCTGATTTAAAGCTATCATGAGAATAATTATTTGACTAAGCGATTTTGCTTTATGCTGATGATTTGTAAGACGCCGCATGCTTGTTATCAGTCAATCACATTCAATCCTGAAGATTAACACGCATCAAAAACGGCATTTCAACAAATACTCGCTTGCCGGCGCATTTGCCGGGCGTCCATCGGGGCATCAGTTTAAATACCCTGAAAAATTCGCGCTCTAAAAGTGAATCGTTAAGTGGTGCTTTTTGTATAATTTTTAAGTCCTTAAAACGTCCATCAGCATCTATCCAGAGTCTTAAATTGATGGAGCCACGAGCAACTACAGCCTCGGGATAGTGTATTTTTTTTGATAGAAACGCTAACAAAACTTGCATCCCTCCGCGGAACTAAGGGAATACGTCAAGGTTTTGGTAGATATCAGCTTTGAATTTTCGGCTGTAAATGGATTGGCATTTGGCAGGCCCAAGATTAGCCGTACGCACCTTTGGGCTACAGCCATACAGCACCGCAATAAAGCAGCAAAACATGCATAAAAACAACCATTTGTTGCTAAGCATAATGTCGGGGTTGAATTTAAAACCGGCATAAACCAAAAAAGCCCCGAAATTTCGAGGCTTTTGTGTTGTGGGAGCTACTGGGTTCGAACCAGTGACCCTCTGCTTGTAAGGCAGATGCTCTGAACCAGCTGAGCTAAGCTCCCTTTTAAACGACTTGATTTTGCAACCCGTTCGTTCCGTTTGGGGATGCAAACATAACAGGATGATTGAATTTTTCAAAATATTATTTCAAGTTATTTCTTCAATTATTTTCATAGCGCTGCTAAGTAACTAACGGTCAAATAAATAATTTTCAATGCGTGCTTAATAAGCTTGGCCAACATAAAAGCCGGCTTTAAACAATGATGGTGGTCATTGGTCAAAGTCGGCTTTCCGTAATGTCAGAATGTTAAGTAACAGCGTCTATAAGCTACCTACTGAGCAATTTTATCAAAATCCTTTAAACCATTGCAAGGCATCCACCATCATGGGCGTAACGCTGGTTTCGTGGGTACCGTTGGGTATGGGTATTAATGTAAGCTGCGATGAACCGGCCGCTTTAAATTTATTAAAAGTTGACTGACTGGTTTCAAAGTACACGTTTTGATCGGCCGTGCCATGGTACAGGCGGGTGGGGCTTACCGGATACCAGTTAGGGAAGCTGTTGGCCGCTACCTGCGCTTTAAAAGCGGTTTCGGCAGTCGGGTTACTCAAAGCCGCATAAAAGGTTGGGTTAAACAAGGCAGGAAGTGTGGCCGGTAAAGCCGCATTAATCTGGTCGCTGTTTTTGCTGCCGTCCAGCAACGAAGGGATATTGGTAGCCGCAGGTTGTGTAAAAAAGTCGGTTAACGGGCGGTTGTAATTGTAAGTGGTATTATAAGCCTGCATAAACAACGCAAAAAACGACGGATCGGGATAAGTGGTTACCGTAGCCACTTTAGCCAGCATGCCGGTTACATCATAACCACCCGCACCTTCGGCTGCAGCGGTGAGGGTCAGGTTATCCGTTGTGTTGGTTTCAATTTCCTTTTGGGCTGCCATAGTTACGTAACCACCTTCTGAGTATCCTACTAAAAACAACTTGTTGCTAAAGGCAATGTTCTTGTCTTTTAAATAATACTTTACAGCCTGCAGCATATCTGTTACCGCCAGCGCCGAAGTTTGCATGTCATAATAAGGGTGTACAATATCTTTTGATACGCCATAGCCCACAAAATCCGGAATAACCGTGATAAAGCCCGTAGAGGCGAACAACTCAAACCCGGTAAATGAATTTGGAAAGTTGGATGGTGCATCCGCATCGCTAAACATTGTGCCATGCTGGGCGCTCAGTAAAGCCGGGCTGCTGGTCATGCCTTTAGGTATACACAACAAGCCAGAGGCATTAATTTTGTTGCCTTTGTAAGTAGTTTTATAAGTGATCTGGTAAAAATCAACATCGTATTGTACCAAGGCAGCATAAGCACTGAAACCTTTGAGTGTTGCGGCAGCTTGCAACTGCAGTTTAGTTAAGTTGGCAAGCGATGTGGCCGAAACAAAGGCATCTTTGCCAATGTCGATAGTTTCGGTATCCCGGTTCTTTTTACAACCCGTAGCTACAATGAGCAGGGTTAAAATGCAAAATGCATAGTGTAGATGTTTTTTCATGATGCGTTGATATATAAAATTAAAATTGATGGCAACGGGGTAAAATATGGGCAGTTCAGGTTGACGTGATTAGGTTTGGTTTGCTTGCGTTAAAATTATAATTATTATCTTAAAATACGTTTATTTATCTGATATTTAATTACATATACATGTCGCAATATTTTTATAACTTAAAGTAGATATTGACATCTTTTGATACTTGGCTTGGTTCGAACTATGCTTCAACCGCTGCACCACTATAAACAAAAAAAGCCCCTCTCATTGAGGAGCTTATTAACAAAAGCAGTGGCTTTACAAATTTTATACGTTGCCGTAAGCGTTAGACTGGCCGCCATCAATGGCAATAACCTGTCCGCTCACATAACTGCAATCTTCGCTTAGCAAAAAAACCACTAATTTTCCAACCTCTTCGGGCAAGCCCAAACGTTTGGCGGGGTTAGCCTGGGCGTAGTCGGTTTCGGCATGTTTAGGGTCTGCCGGGTTAACCTGCTTAAAGGCTTCAGCAACCATCGGCGTTAAAATAGCGCCCGGTGCAATGGCGTTAGTTTGTATACCGTAACGGCCATACTCCAGTGCTGCATTTTTGGTAATGCCGGCTACGGCGTGTTTAGTTGCCACATAAGCGGTTTGGTTGGCCACGCCTCTGATGCCCCCTACTGATGCCACATTTACAATACGACCATACTCCTGCTTTTGCATTACCGGTATTACATACTTTAAGCCATAGTATACGCCCATCAGGTTAATGTCTACTACTTTTTTAAATACAGCTAAATCGTAATCTACAAGTGGTGCCTGGCGGCCTTCAATACCTGCATTGTTGTAAAAGCCATCAATACGGCCAAAGGCCTGCACAGTGTCATCCACATATTTCTTTACGGCGGCCTCGTCAGACACATCAGCCACGGAGGTCACTATTTTTGCCTGTGCATACTGAGTTTGTATTTCGGCTTTTGCCTTTTCGAGCAACTCTGCGTTGTAATCTATTAATGATAGCAAAGCTCCGTTTTTAGCGGCTTCGAGTGCGGCTGCAAAGCCCAAGCCCATCGCTGCTCCGGTAATAACAATTACCTTATTTTCTAACCTGTTCATATCTGTCGGTTTTGTTTATAATAAAACTTTATGTATCATACAAAGTTCTGTGGCCACGAGGCAGATTAGCCGCACAAAACACACCATCATTAGCACAATTTGAACATATAGTGTGTTGGATGTCAGGTTTTATATGCAGAATGCTGCGACTCTCTGAACTGCTCGGGTGTGAGGCCGGTATGTTTTTTAAAAAACCTGGCAAAATAAGACTGATCCGAAAAACCGAGCTGGTAAGCAATTTCTTTAATGGATAACCGGTTGTGATAGATTTCGCGTTTAGCTTCGATCACTAAAAACTGGTACAGCAGCTGACTGATGGTAAAACCTGTCCGTTGACGCAAAATCTCATTAATCCGTTTGGCCGTAAGGCCTATTTGTGCTGCGTAGTAGCTGGCCGACCTGCCTTCTTTATAATGAACCTCCATCAGCTGAAACAGTTTAACCATCCGGTGGTCCTCTCCTGCTTCCAAACTGAAACGCTGCGCTGAAAAGCGATACAGATGCCACAGAAAAGCCGTGGTGTATTTCAATAACAAGTTGATATCAGCCTGTCCTTGATTTTCGAGCAAGATCAGGTCAAATAATTTCTCCAGCGGCACTTGCATGTGGCCTGGAATAGTGATTCCAACATTATCAAAAGGCAAAAATAGTTGCCGGAGGAACGGCTCCTCTACCCGATGAAAAAAATCGGTAGAAAACACCATTACTTTAGCACGGGGCAGTTGCTGCGACGGAATGGCGTGCACCTGGTTTTTGCTCAACAGGTAAACAGTGTTTTTACAGATAGGATAAGCCTCGAAATCAATATAGTGTTCGCCATCATCCTGAGTAAACCAGATCACTGCAAAAAAATCAATGCGGTGATCGGCACTATGCTCACCAAAAGCCGTTTGCTCGTCCGAAGCCAGAAATGGCAGTTCGGGTAGTACATGCAGTGGGATATCAGTGTCAGGCATGGCAAATTTAACTAAGAGCAGTGCAATAAGCTGATTAACTTCTTTAGTTATAAAAGTGTTTGCAATTTGATCTGTGTACACCACTACCTCACTTCTTTCGGCCGCTTGTTTATTTTAAAACGTTTAACCAGTTAAACGTTTTTGCGCTTACCGGCACCGACCTTTGAGCTATGGAAAACACACAAAGTATTGAAGAAACCATCCTGACTTATACCAGCGCATGGAACGAAACTGAAAGGAAGAACATTGCCGGAAAAATCAGGCAGTGCTGGTCGCCCGATGCAAGTTATACCGACAAACTCACAGACACCATTACGGGACAAGAGGCCATTATTGACCTCATTGTGAATTCATATCTGCAAATGGGGCCGCGCACTTTTAGAGTATTAGGCAAGCCCGACGTTCATCACCAGAGCGGGCGTTTCCACTGGCTGGCCATCAGGCCCGATTGTTATCCAATAGAGGGCATAGATTATTTTGAATTTGACAATCAAAACCGCATTACACGCATTGTAGGCTTCTTTTAACATTTAAAATTGAAATTCATGAATATTCCCGAAGCAGAAATGGGCAAAGGCCCCATACTAATGTTAAACCTTTTAAAATTTAACAACAGGCAGCATTATTTTGAAAAATATATCCCAGCGTTTAATGAAGTAGTGAGCCTTTTAGGAATACAAGGTGTAAAAGTAGCCATGGTAAGCAAGGTGATTGCCAGCATTATAACTACCGAAGGTGAAAGCTGGGATGAAGTTGCGATGATTGAATATCCGGACGCCGCAGCCTTTAAAACCATTGCCGAAAGCCAGGAATACCACACCATTGCCGAAGCGCACCGCTTACATGCTTTAGCCGACCTGAAATTACTGATGACCCGGCGCTACGAGCTGTAAGCTGTATATTGCACGATGCATAACCTCATACTAAGCAATTTTTCCATGCATATTACGCTTAACCCGCACGAACAGCGGCAAGCGCTGGCACTGCTGCAGCAAAAAAGCGTTAACAAACGTACTTTTTTGCTGCAGCCCGGTGAGGTTAACCGGCAGATTTATTTTGTAACCAAAGGATGCCTACGCATGTTTTACACCGACCAGGCAGGGCAACAACACAATATTTGCTTTTACCCCGAAAATTGGTGGGCTTGTGATATTGTAAGCTTTTTTAAAGAAAAACCTGCCATTAACGCCATACAAGCGTTAGAAGATACTGAAGTGTCTTATTTTACACTGTCACGCCTGGAAGAACTGTTTGCAAACGTGCCAAAATTTGAGCGTTTTTTTCGCATCCTCACTCAAAATGGCTTTGAGCTTTATCAGCGTCGTATTACGGCTAACCTTTCAAAAAACGCCGAAGAACGATACCGTCAGTTTCGGAAGCAATATCCGGGGCTGGAACAACGCATTGCGCAAAAGCAAATTGCTGCCTACCTGGGTATCACCCCTACTTTTTTAAGCCTGTTACGTAAAGACTTTGTGGCGTAGCAAGTAGCAAAACATACAGTGCAAACAAAAAAGCCCTTAAACGCTTTTTATTCCTGCGGTCTACATCGGGCCGGATATCTATGTTTTTACCTGCAACGCAAACCTTAACTCCTGAACAGGCATTTCAGTTTATTGCTCAAAACGCTTCTTCTGTTGATTATGACGGCGCTTTTCCGAAAGAAGAATTTGATAAGCTACGGGAGGCCCGATTGATGAGTATCAGTTTACCTGATCAGCCGCTGGACTCCTCTAAAAAGCATACCGCTAAATTGCTGCAACTTTTAAAAGCAATTGGCAAAGCCAGCTTACCTGTAGGCCGTGTTTATGAAGGCCATATTAATGCGTTGCTACTAATTGAGTTATACGGCAACCAACAGCAGCAGCAGCAATGGTTTGCTGACGCCACCGAACAACATTTGTTTGGCGTGTGGAACACACAAGCACAAGACGGTGTAAAAATACACGATTTAGGCCAAGGCCGTTACCGGCTGGAAGGCTGCAAAACGTTTTGCTCGGGTGCTGGTCAGGTAACCAGGCCGGTTATTACCGCCGATTGGATTTCGCCGGAACGCAAGGGCTGGCAGATGTGCGTGTTGCCGATGGAGCGTTTAGCACAGCCCACCATTGACCGCGAATTTTGGAAACCACTGGGTATGCGCGCTTCGGCCAGTTTTAAGGTTGATTTTACAGGACTGGAGATTACAGATGATGAACTTTTAGGCCTACCGAACGCTTACTACCAGCAACCTTACTTTAGCGGCGGCGCTATCCGCTTTGCAGCCGTGCAGTTGGGCGGCGCCGAAGCCGTACTGATAGCTACGCACGCTTTACTGCGCCAAATGAACCGTACGGATGATGCCTTTCAGCGTGCACGGGTGGCCGAGATGACCTATTTAATAGAGAGTGGAAACCTTTGGCTAAAACAAGCGGGCAAAAAAACAGACCGGTGGCTGAAACAGCCCGAGGCCACCGAAAAGCTATTGGCTTACGCCAACATGACCCGCACCGTTATTGAAGATATTTGCCTGCGCTGCATGCAGCTGGCCGAACGCTCGGTGGGCTCACGCGGATTAATACGCCCGCAAGCGCTGGAGCGTATACACCGCGACTTAACCACTTACCTGCGCCAGCCCGCACCCGACGCAACTTTAGTAGCCATTGGCGAATACGTACTGAAGCAGGAAAACACTAACCAACTTTGGCATGCTGCAAAATAATTGGATACAGCAGGCACAACCTTTAACCCATGCCGAGTTAAAGGCTTTTGGCCCTACCCTGGTAATTGCACCGCATGCAGATGATGAATCTTTAGGTTGCGGCGGTACTATTGCTTTGTTGCGGCAAGTAGGCATACCGGTTTTTATTTTATTGGTGAGCGATGGCTCTATGTCGCATCCCAACTCAAAAAAATATCCGGCCCAAAAACTAACGCAGCTTCGGGATAATGAATTACTGGCCGCTGCAGCGATCTTGGATGTACCGGCAAGTTATGTGCACTTTATGCATTTAAAAGACAGCCAGGTGCCGCACCAAGCTGATACCGGCTTTGAAGAAGCCTCTGCAGCTATGTCTAACATCATCTCTGGCATCAGCCCGCAAACTGTTTTAGTGCCGTGGCGGCGAGATCCGCATCCCGATCATCGGGCTACCTGGCAACTGGTTAAAAAAGCCATGAGCGTTTCAGCTTTAAAATGCCGCGTACTCGAATATCTGGTATGGCTATGGGAACGGGCCGATGCACAAGACTTACCCCTTACCGGAGAGATGAAAACTTTTAAAGTTGATATTGCTTCGGTTTTAGAAAAAAAACACCAAGCCATCGCCGCACATTTATCGCAAACCACATTATTGATTGATGACGATCCGCAGGGCTTTACTTTATCCCAGTATATGCTGTCCCACTTTGATCATCCGGCCGAATATTTTTTAGAACAACTACCTGCATCATGAACAAACCAGCACAAACCCTAACCGAAAGTTACTTTGACGATGTCTATCGCCATAATGACGACCCCTGGCAGTTTGAAACCAGCGAATACGAACGCCGCAAGTACGAGGCAACTGTGCAAGCTTTACCGCGGTCATCGTACCGGCAAGGGTTTGAAATTGGCTGCTCTATTGGTGTGTTAACCGAACTATTGGCTGGGAAATGTCAGTCGTTGCTTTCTGTAGATACCTCCGAGAAGCCACTCATCCGTGCAAGGCAACGTTTAGCCAAGATGCCGCACGTTACGTTACAGAAAATGGAAGTACCCGATCAGTTTCCGGATTATAGCTTAGATCTGGTTGTGATGTCTGAAGTAGGCTATTACTTATCTATGCCCGATTTGCAGCGGCTTGCACAAAAAATCATCAATCAATTAAACGAGGGTGGTCAGTTGCTGCTGGTGCATTGGACACCCTTTGTGCATGACTACCCATTAACGGGCGACCAAGTGCACGAGACGTTTTTACAACTGAGCGGAGAAGAAAAACAATTTAAGCACTTAACCGGCCTGCGGGAAGATACCTACCGGCTTGATTTGTTTGAAAAACAGGCTCAGGCGGAAAATGCAGAATAAACTGCCTCAAAGCTGTTATTGCTTCTGCTACCGGCTGGTGTTCCTGGTGCTGCAACAGCGCCTGCCGGTGTATCAAGGGTTCGACCTGGGCCCACAGAGCACCAAAATAATTTGCTTTGCCAACCTGTTGGTAAAGCCAGCCCGCCGAACTGCCGATTAATTGCGATACGGCCAGTAATTCAGAACAAGGCCCGGCGGCAATTGCCTTGCGTTCCCAGCAAGTGCGCAACCGTTTACGAGCAAAATATTTGGCCAGCAACACAGCGGCCGAATCAACCATTTGCAGCTTACCCGATTGATGATCGGTTACCCATTTGTTAAGTTGCTCCGAAAAACCAACGGCCACCCGCCCTTGTAACCGCGCTGAGGTGTACACTTTTACATCAAAGCTTTTCCGTATGCGGGCATCGTGTTTGAGCAGTGCTTCGTAAAATGCCATATCTTCCAGGTGTGGTACGCGTGGTAACCGGCCAACATGCTTATACATCTGGCAGGTTACAGCCATGCTGGCTCCAAAAAACTGGAAATGCCTTGGCATCGGGTCGTGTTCCTGCGGATCAATCAGCGCTTCGGCTTTGGCCAAAAGGCACCGGTAAGTTACATCACGGAGGTGAAACTGCCTTGCATCACTGTACCCGGAAAGCGTTAGTATACGCCCGCCAACAGCATCATTACCAGCCTCAATAGCGGCAATATTAAAATGCAACCACTGCCCATCCACTACCGTATCCCCATCGGTTGAAGCAATGATGCCGGCATCATTACCACTGATGGTTAGGCGATGATAAGCCGCATCCATCAATAGCCGCCGGGCGGTACCCACGTTGGCACAAGGCTTGGGCAAGTTAACTTGTTCAATAAGTAGTTGAAATTCGGGATACTGTTGCTGATAGTTTTTAGCAACCCGGTATGACCCGTCGTTGGAATTATTAATGAGTAGCAACACCTCATATATGTTAGCCGGATAGGTATTTCCTGTCGCATCCCGCTGGCAACGCAGTGCATTTAAGGTATGCATCAATCCTGCAGCCTCATTTTTTACGGGCACCACTACACACACTTTAACTTTGGGCTTAAGCGGCACATCACGAAACAGCGAAACGTTAATTTGCGGCAGGTCTATATTCATCAACTATCGGCTATCGGCTTATTTTACAAACCGTATACACAACGCAAGGTGATAATTATAGTTTGATATCAGTGGTAATTTGAACAAAAAATAAAATATTAATACAATTTTGTTCTTATTAAATAAAGAAGTCGCTGTGCGGTTTGAGTACCGAAGCACGCAAAAAGGGTGAAGATTTACTTCACCGCCCATTGTTAAACAGTGCAATCTAATTTCTTACCGTCCCAACCGGTAACCAACGGTTGATGTAATTCGTGCCACCGGTTTACAGACCGGTCGATGTTTTTCATGTCTTTTTCTATCAACTTACTTAACCGGCTGATACTTCGCTGGTAGCCCCGTTTGGTGTAGTATGATTTCAATTTATGCTGTACAGTGTTAAAAAGCGGCATTCCTTTAAAATCATCGCTGCGCAATTGCATCCGAGTAAAAGAGTTTGGTAGGAGGTGAAATTGCAAACCGTCTTCAGATTTCAATTTGTCTAAGGATTCTAATCTGGGTTTTACATCAAAAATATTTAAAAAGACTTTTATCCAACGGTCGCCTCGTGAGACTTGTGTTCTGATCATTTCTAAATGTCCTTGGACGTTTAATCTGTACAAAGTGTAATCATAACTCCCTACATTATTTCGCCCAAACCAATCTACAGGAAATGGTGACTTCTGAAAGCCATTTCTTTCGAGCGCTGGAATGCCAATATTTACGAAAATATCTTTCCGGTCTTGTTGTAGTTGTTTAAGAGGTACTTTGTAAAACAGGCACATATGGGTTTAGATTGATGGCATAAATCTCTACAAAATAACGAATTCAAAAACTATGAGTCATTTAAAAGGCACTGATTGCTTAATATATAAAACCATAACCTCAATCCCGACTTCTATCAAACCATCATTACATTTGTACAAGCGCTACAGGTTTTGTTAATTGCAGCCATAGCCACTTATGAGTCGTTCTGTAACCATCACTGAGTATTTTGACCTGCCCGAAACGGTGCCATTGATAGACGTGCGCACGCCTGCCGAGTTTGAGCATGGACATGTGCCCGGCGCTTTTAACATTCCGTTGTTTACAAACGAAGAACGGGTAAAGGTAGGCACCACTTACAAACAGCAAAGCCGAGAGGATGCCATATTGCTGGGGTTTGACCTGACGGGCAATAAATGGTCGGGGTTTATACGCACCGTATTGCAAATAGCGCCGCAAAAAAAGGTGGCCGTGCATTGTTGGCGCGGCGGTATGCGGAGCGGTGCCATGGCCTGGGCGCTTGGTTTATATGGCTTTGAGGTATACCTTATTCAGGGTGGCTACAAAAATTACCGCCGCTGGGTGTTACAGCAGTTTAATACGCCTTATAAACTGCTCGTTTTAGGTGGTATGACCGGCTCTGGTAAAACACACATTTTGCATCAACTTGCCAGTCAGCATCAGCAGGTTATTAATTTGGAAGATCTAGCGCAGCACCAGGGATCATCATACGGCACTTTAAATAAAATGGTGCAGCCCACACAAGAGCAATTTGAAAACAACCTGGCCCAACAGCTTCACCGGCAAAACAAAGTACAACCCATCTGGCTGGAAGACGAAAGCCAAACCATCGGCAAACGCTTTATCCCTAAACCGTTATGGGTGCAAATGCGACAGTCGGTATTGATTAATTTGCAAGTTCCTCACGAAGAACGTATCACTGCATTAGCTACCGAATACGGCTCTCTTGACAAAGCATTTTTAATTACCTGCACCGAGCGCATACATAAGCGCCTGGGGCCCGAACAAACCAAACACGCTATTGCTGCCATACAAGAAAACCGCATGGAAGATTTTGTGCGGCTGGTGCTGGTATACTACGATAAAACTTACCGCGCCGGCCTGTCTAAACGCGAGCAAGGAATGGTATTTAATATACAAGCCGACAGTAACGATGCGGTACACAATGCCAAATTGAGTTTAAATTTTGTAAACCAAAATGCAAGCTTGCACAAAGCTTAACCGATATGGATCAACCCAAAATTAAACTTACCCAATACTCACATGGTGCCGGCTGCGGCTGCAAAATCAGTCCGGCCGTGTTAGATAAAATACTGCACAGCAATACAACCTACCCGCCCGATGCCCGGCTGCTGGTAGGCAATGATAAACGTGATGACGCAGCAGTGCTTGATTTGGGAAACGGCACAGCACTAATATCGACCACTGATTTTTTTATGCCCATAGTAGATGATGCTTTTGATTTTGGCCGCATTGCCTCGGCCAATGCCATAAGCGATGTTTATGCTATGGGCGGCAAACCAGTGCTGGCCATTGCTATCTTAGGGTGGCCCATTGATAAATTACCGCCCGAGGCAGCGCAACAGGTACTGGAGGGCTCGCGTGCTGTATGCGCGCAGGCAGGCATCACACTGGCAGGCGGGCATAGCATTGATTGCCCCGAACCGGTGTTTGGCCTGGCCGTTAATGGGATTGTGCAGTTAAATCAGCTTAAGCAAAACTCAACCGCTACCGCAGGCTGCCGCCTGTATATAACCAAGCCATTAGGCGTTGGTATACTGTCAACCGCACAAAAGCGAGGCTTACTACAGCCTGAGGACGCCGCCATTGCGTTAAAAAGCATGACCACGCTAAACAGCTTAGGAGAATTGTTGGGTACTATGGAAACTGTGAAGGCTATGACCGATGTAACCGGGTTTGGTTTGTTAGGCCACTTGAGCGAGATGTGCGAGGGTAGCGGCTTATCGGCAGTTATCGAGTACAAAAAGGTTCCGGTGATATCGTCCATTCCGCAATATTTGGCGCAAAATTGCTATCCGGGTGGCACCGGGCGAAACTGGAATAGCTATGGCCAAAAAATCAGTACCCTGACCCACGAGCAAAGGTACATTTTGGCAGACCCGCAAACCAGCGGTGGCTTACTGGTTGCCGTGGCTGAAGAAGGCGTGGCCGAATTTGAAGCTGTATTAAAGCAGCATGGCTTATCGGTGCAGTCTTTCGGGTATTTAACATCGCAAAGCCCTGGGCCTTTAATTCAAGTAAACTAACCTATACTAATCTAATACTACTTAAATAAGCTATGAAAACGACAGCACACGGTTTAATTTGGGCATTGGCGGTCTGCCTGTTTGCAACCCTAACCACTCAGGCACAAACATCACCCGGTAAATTAAGCGGGTTAGGAAAAAACGTGATTTGGACACCTGCCGATTTGGTTGAACCGGCAGAGCTGGCGGCAAGCATTAACAAGCCCGGCGTTACTCAGCCAGTCATTTTTAATATTGGTGCAGTCGAAGATATTGAGGGTGCCGTTCACGTTGGTGCAGCCAATAACGCCGAAAACCGAAAAAAACTGAATAAACTTGCAGAACGTTTGCCTAAAAACAGAACAGTAGTGATTTATTGTGGTTGCTGCCCTTTTGGTAAATGCCCTAACGTTGCCCCAGCTTTTACAGACTTAAAAACACTAGGCCTAACCCAGGTTAAAGTACTCGATTTGCCGGTAAATTTAAAAACCAATTGGATAGCCAAAGGATACCCATTGGCTACCGTTAAGTAAGCTTAAACAACACTGCTTACATGATATAGTAAGTAGTAGGCGGCTCAATTTTGTTTGCAGGTGGCTCCCCTACCATTTCCATTAAATTATTTTCGATGGTTTTGGCCAGGGTAGTCATGGGCGTATCTGTTGGGCGGTTCTCGAACGGATCTTGCATAAAAATGGCGGTTTGCTCAATAGCAATGAACAGTGCCGGAATAATTACCGTTAAAGCTACTTCAACAATCTTGCTTTGATCTTCTAAACCAAAAGGCAGCAAAGTCATCAACGCATAAATTAACACATGGATGAGCAGACTGTAAGCCCGCGGAAAAACGGTGTTTTTAATACGCTCGCACCTACCCATCGAGTCGCAAAGCTTTACAATGGTATTATCAATCTGTACCTGCTTGTTTGGGTCAATGTTAAAACGTTCACAAGCCTCGGCCAGCGCATCCGAGTGATGATTGAGCATTAAATTTGGCTTGTTTGTACTATCGTCGCCGGTATTTTTAAAGTAATCCAGCACTTTAGTGCTATGATCGCATTTACGTAATGATTCGCCCAAGGCAAAACACCACACACCCTGGCGCCGTGCAAAATCTTTAGCCACTTCCAAACCTTCGGCGTTGTTAGGCATATACTGCTTCACCTGGCGGATGAGCGAACGGCTGTCGTTTACAATGGCGCCCCATACAATACGCGCTTCCCACCAGCGCTCGTAAGACTGCGATGTACGAAATGCCAGCAACAAAGACAAAATAGTGCCGGTAAAAGAAGTGACGGCCAAAGGTATCTTAACTTCTCTTAACACGCCAAAATGATCGAACATGCCGGCCAACACCGCAAAGCAAAGGATGGCAATCAAGTCCCACATAATGTGGCGCATAAAATAAGCTACAGAAATACGTTTTTTAATGAGCATAACAGATGCCTGAAAAGAATGATGGTTAGTGTTTGTTGCCGTAAATATATATTTTCAATAGGAATTACGGCAACAAAGTAAAAGAACGCCACAAATAAAAAAAGCTCCGTTTAGGGAGCTCTTTTGTTTCATAGGGTAGATGATAGAAATATATGTAGATCAGGCAGCTTGTTTTACCACAGCAGCCTGTGTAGTTGCGCTTTGTTTTTTGGCTTTGAATGCAGCCAAATCTTGTTGAATCATTTTTTTTAATTCTAAATCAATTGATTTAAGGATAACGGTTGTAGATGTTGATGCTTTCATAATTAGATGTTTGATGTTATGATATAAACCAACATTGTGCCAAAGCCAATCAGCGCGTAGAAAAAATTGTTAGATAACATTATCAACGACTGATTTACAGCACTTTGATTTTAAAAAACTATTAACCTAATAACTTATTTCCGACAGTTTGCGGGTGGAATTGTCTAAACTTTGAAATTTTAGTCGAACCGGAAATGGTACACCGGATATGCGATTGAAGATTTTATACTTAAAAACAGACACCAGTGAACTGAATAACTATGCCACCTTAAGTCTGATACTGGTTAAAAGAAATAGCCGAGCGAAACAGTTGCTGTTTGCAAACGACGGGCAACATTATCATAGCTGATGTTAGCTAGCCCCATATCATAACCTGCGTTTACAAAAAACCCATTATTCAATATAAACCCTGCATGGCCGGTCAGTCCGTAATCCATGCGTTTGGTGCTGTAATTAGCGACATCTTCATATTGCTCATTTTTCCCAATAGTAAGTTTAGACATGTACTCACTCCTCCCGTCCTTAAGATTAAGTGGCGCAGAAGGAGCGTAATGTAGCCCAACATTAAATTGTTGGCTAGATTTAACCCATCCGCTTAAAGCCACTGCCATATACGGCCCTGCGCCAATATACAGATGGCCCGCTTTAACTTTTATTAAGTAATTTATGTAAAGTGGTACCTGCAGATAGTTAATGCGGATTTCTGAGCTATGAGTTATCCCTTTGTTTGCCCAGCCTTTACCGTTGTAAAATAATCCTGTTTGAAAATTTAGTTTTTTACTAAACGGAAAAACTGCCGATAAACCGCCGGAAAACTGGGTAACGCCTTGATTAGATTGAGTAGCTATAGCCCTGCTTACACCAGCCTGCACTGCAAAAGAAGCTTTTTGCTGGGCGCGTAGTGTTGCACAAAAAATGGCCATAAATAGGCATAAAACGATCAAACGTAGCATGTGATAAAGTTTACAACATATTACGCAAGCGAAATTGATATTGAAACAACGCTGCTTAAATAAATTAGAAAAAGCCGCGAAGCTGCCGTTTTACTAAATCTATTAAACGGCCAATATCTACCCTTTTTGTTTGATACTATGCCAGTTGCTTAGTTAGCTTTTCTGCAATATCTTTTGGCGTTAATACATAGTCAGGATGATCGTAAGCGATCAGGTTTTTAGGCATCAGCGGAAACTGTGCCGTTTCCGGATCTTGTACAATTACAATACCTTTAGCATCCTCAATCTCCTTAGCCCCTTCGAGGCCATCAAAACCCGCACCCGACAATATGATACCGATGCTTTGGCTACCGGCATCACCAGCCAACGATTTGAAAAATTTATCGATGGTTTTATTAATCTTTTCTTCGGGATTGCGCTCGTGCATTTCTAAAAAGCCGTTTTGTATTCTCAGTTCTTTACCGGCATCCATCACATAAATGTTACCCGGTTCTACCTGTTCAATTGTGCTTACCGGAACTACATTTATCGCCACTTTCTGACTTAATATTTGGTGCAGTTTACTCGACGCATTGATGGGTAAATGCATTACAACCACTATTGCCGCATTGAGTTGAGCCGGTAAATCTTCTAAAATCTCAAGCAGCGGAGTCATTCCACCCGCCGATAAACCAAAACCAACAATTTTAAAATCGTATGCCATCGTAGTCATTGTGATAAGCAAAGGTTCGAAAGCTTAAATAGTTTAAATTAAGCCGCATAATTAATGCAAATGCCGTTAAAACGCTGTTAATGATGTTGCATTTTGTACACCAGCATAAAATATAGGGCTATGTATTTAATGTAAACTCACCGTTTTGAAAGGCAAGCATAACTAAATTTAACCGAATCTAATTATATTTTAATTATTGAGTAAACCATCCAGTCAACTTATAGTTATAGTTTATTGAATCTCAGAAAATTAAATAGTTTTGTACGGTCTAAACTAAGTTTAAGCAACAGTAAAATCTATTCAAAACAAACCTGTTAGGCTTAAGTTTATTAATTTAATTATAAGCACCACGATCTTACTTTTTTTCCGGCCTATGTTAATAAACAGTGTAAACTCAACATCTTATGGAGACTATAATCCGTCGTTCCATGCTTTTTTTGAGAACAGCACTGAAGCCATGCTCATTGTTGCACCCAATGGAAGTATCGTAGATGCCAATGCACCGGCCTGTCTTCTCTTTAAAACGACCAATGAGCAGCTTTGCAAAGCTGATTACAGGGCAATTACTGAAATTCAAAGCACAACTTTAACACAGCTTTACGAACAGGCGGCGAACAGCGGCAAAGTAAGCGCAAAACTGCATTTTAAACGCAGCGAACTGAGTTTTTCTTACGGATGGGTAAACGTTTTTTTATTAGATAGTAAACTCAGCTCAGAGTCGCTAATGGGTTTTATTATTCACGATACGACCGAAATTGCGACCGACGATGCCGTAACCGAAGAATCGTACCAGCAAATAGTACAGTTGGCTAAAGAGGGCATATGGGTTTATAACGAAGAATACATTACCACTTTTGCCAGCCAGGCCCTTTGCGACATGCTGGGTTACGAACACCAGGAGATGGTTGGCCGGGACATATTTTACTTTATTGATGAAAGCAGGCGAAAACAAGCGGTTGAAAATGCAAAACGCCGTAAAGACGGCATAGCCGAAAAATATGACTTTGCGCTACAAACCAAAAGCGGCAGCCTGATTTGGACCATTATTAATACGACCCCTGTTTTTAAAGACGGCGTTTACACCGGAGCCATTGCCGTTATTACTGATGTAACTGCCCGTAAAAAGCTGGAAGATGAAATGTATAGCCGTGCAGACCGGTTCCGGGTTATGGTTGAAAATAGCTACGATGTGATATTGTTGCTCGACAAAAACATGCATACCTTTTACCGTAGTCCGTCTACCACCAATATTATGGGCTTTAGCGATGACGAGCGTTTAGGTCATAGTTTTTTAGAGCTCACTCACCCTGATGATATAGAAAAACTAAAAGGCCTCCAGCAATGGGTAGCTAATCATCCGGGGCAGTCTGTACCCATCACCGTAAGGGCCAGGCACACTCAGGGGCATTATTTGTGGTTTATGGGCGTGGCAACCAACTTGCTGAATAACAAAAATGTGCAGGCCGTAGTGGTTAACCTGCGCGACATTACCGAGCGCAAAAAAGTTGAAGATGATTTAAAACAATTATCCAATCGTTTACAGTTAGCTACGCAGGCAGCCAATGTCTGTATTTCAGACTGGGACATTATCAACAATCACGTAACGTATGATGACTGTATGTTTGATCTGTACAAGGTAAAACCTGAGGAATTTAAGAAAACATACGAATCATGGACAGAACGTTTACACCCCGACGATCTTGACCGGATTAATCAAGAAGTAGCCGATGCTCTAAGAGACAAGAGCGAGGTTAAGATGAAGTTTAAAATTTTGCTCCCAGGCAATGAAATAAGGCACCTGGTATCTATGTCAATTATTGAACGTGATGCCAGTGGCCGGGCCGTTAGAATGGTAGCAACTAACCGCGATGTAACTAAACAGATTGTAGCTGCCAAAGAACGCGAGAAGCTGATTGCTGAACTAATTGAACGCAACAAGGCGTTGGAACAATTTGCCTACATCGTATCGCACAATTTGCGTGCACCTGTAGCCAATTTGGTAAGCCTTACCGAAATGATTACGGATACCGACCTTGACGAAGCTGACCATAATGAAGTAGCCAGGGGTATAAATAAATCAGTTGCTAAAATTGATCAAATCATTTCCGACCTCAACGAAATTTTCCAGTCGGGGCAACACCTGTACGACCATAAAGAAGTTGTGGAGCTACAGGCCCTCATCAACGACATCAGGTTTAGCATAAACGACCTCATGATGCGCGAAAAAGTGACGTTAAATTGCAACTTTAGTAAAACGTGTACCATTTATACTACGCGGCTTTATTTGTACAGCATTTTATATAATCTTGTTTTAAACGCTATCAAATATCGCAAACAAGATGTTTTGCCCGTTATTAACGTAACAGGCACTCACCAGAATGGCCGACTGAACATTACTATTGCCGATAATGGCCGCGGTATTGATTTAGATCGTCATGGCGATAAATTATTTGGCCTATACCAACGTTTCGACAATACCGTTGTGGGCCGCGGTATTGGCTTATATATGGTTAAAACCCAGGTTGAGGCCTTGGGTGGCCATATTACAGTTAAGAGCGAGCCAGGCATAGGCTCACAGTTTAGTTTCTATTTACCGCTAAACGAGTAATGTTTTCGGACATCATTTGAAAACAAGCCAGACAGTTTTTAATTTAGTAGGCTGCAACAGAGCTCATATGCTCGCAACCTTTACAATACATGCTGCTCAATTTAAAAAAACGTTCTCTGCTCTTCGTTATAATTCTACTAAATAATTTTCACCTGCTTGCGCAGCCCATTAGTAAATATCGTGTCTATTTCGGCACAGCTGCCAACAATCTGCTGGTCATGCGCTCCTTTGAGCGTGGTGGCCAGGCTTTTTATTTAGCTGCAGATGCGACCACACTAACAACCCGCCTGTATCCAGCTTCACAACTCAAGGTAACGCCCGGCACATTAACGCAATCACTCGCTAAGTTAAGCAACAGTGCATACAGCCGCGCCATTGCTGCGGCGCAACAGCAATCTAACAGTTTACAGGATGCTGGTATTGCACACGGCTTTCCGAAAGAAAAAGGCATTAGTCTTACCATCGATCTTTGTCCATCGCACAAACCGCTTGATCGTGTAATCTTCACTTCACTTATTAACGCCTTTAAAAAAGTAAAAACGCCTGTTCCGGTGGCGTTGTCCATCACCGGCCGGTTTATGCTTACCCACGGTGATGACATCGAATGGTTGAAAGGTCTGCAAAATACTGGAGACCTGGATATCACCTGGATAAACCATACTTATAACCATCATTTTAACCCCCGGATACCACTAAAGGAAAACTTTTTACTCGAACCGGGCACCGATGTAAATTTCGAAGTATTAGGTACCGAAACAGCCATGCTACAACATGGCCTTACTCCCTCTGTTTTTTTTCGCTTTCCAGGTTTAGTATCAGATCATTCGCTGGTAGAAAAGATAACCGACTATGGTTTGATTCCGGTAGGTAGCGATGCGTGGTTGGCTAAAGGGCAAAATGCGGCCTCAGGTAGTATCGTGCTTATTCATGGCAACGGCAACGAGCCTGTTGGCGTTAAAGATTTCATCAAACTGCTGTCTACTCAAACGCCCGAAATCATGAACAAACAATGGCTTTTATACGACTTAAGCGAAACCGTTGAAGATGAGTTTAGCCTTAACCATCGTTAACATAACGCTCCACGAAGATCAAATTAAACCGCCTTACACCTGCATATAAAATCAATCCACAACCATTAACTTCAACATCGAGATATAATTCGCTTTTTTTTGGCTTTACTTTAGGGCGGCCTGGTGGGCGCCGAAAGGGAGTACCGGGATAAGGCGGCCGGTTTTCGCACCACCATCATGATCTCGTTTGGGGCATGTTTTTTTACGCTGATGCCTATTGCCATTGGCGGCTCTAACCCCGATCGTATTGCTGCTAACATCGTAACCGGCATTGGCTTTTTGGGTGCAGGCATTATTTTTAGAGGTGATAGCAGGGTTAATGGTATAAACACAGCCGCCACCATTTGGGCCGTAGCAGCGGTTGGTATAGGTTTAGGTGCCGGCTTCTATTTAGCTTCCGGGTGTGCCAGTGCGCTAATTTTGTTTGTGCTTTCGGTGTTACCGGCAGCCCAAAAAACAAATTAATAAGCTTAATCAGTATCGCATCATTACGTAAAAGCTGGCCTCGATAGAAACCTAAAGCCGCATATTCAAGATAACTTAGATACCTCAAACATAAAAAGCAAGGTGCTAAAGCAAATCATCGAAAAACAAACCTTGTCGGTAACCTGGCAGCTGCACGGCAGAGCCATAAGAATGGAAGCATTTCTCGATTTGTTAGCTTCCGCAGGCTACATAGACAGGGTGGAAATATGGGGAAATATAATACACTAAGTGTGAGTTAGAATTGAGTTTTACAGACCGTTATACTAAATTTATTAAATTAGTAAAAATGCGGGTATTTACATTCAGAACGGTAATGATATTAGCACTTTAATTTATTATAATACAACGCTTTAACGGTTTATATTAAAAGTTGTTATTTTAGCCGTTTACGGTTAGAAAAGACGTAAATCATTTTCGTTAAAACTTGGTTTATTGGTTAATATTCTTCGTAACTTTATTACACCAATTTAACCGTATTATGAAAATGATCAATAAAATCCAGAACTGGGGCGATCATCATCATCCCAAATGGCTCGACTTTTTCCGTATTGCACTAGGTGCTGTTTTAATATGGAAAGGTATAGCTTTTACTTTAAACTTTCATGCCATTACCCGTTTAATGATGGAAGTGGGTTTCGGAACAGCAATCTCTATCAGCCTTATTGCACACGTGGTGATTGGCCTGCACTTAATAGGCGGCCTGTTTATTGCTGTGGGCTCATTAACCCGCTTGTTTTGTTTACTTAACTTACCTGTACTATTAGGCGCCGTATTTTTAGTAAACCTGCAGCCAAGCATATTTGCACCTTATGCCGAACTATGGTTATCGGTAGCGGTACTATTAGGTTTAATCTGCTTTTTGATAGAAGGCGATGGCGTAATATCAGTTGAGTATGATGGTGAACCAACTCCGTTACAAAATTGAACTAAATCTGTTTTCATTAAGTAAGTGTTATATAGTTGAACCTGCCTGGTGTTATGCCGGGCAGGTTTTTTAATTAGGTGAGACGTGACACTAAAATACGCGTTGGGAAAGCGCCTGCGCATAATTTCACCATATCATGGCAAACATAAACAGTGTTTATTTATTCTAATTATAAGAAAGAGACTTATACGTTTTTAACATGCCGAACAATAGGATATTAAGTAAAGATACATTACTTGATATATTAACATTATCTGCCGATGCTACTGCGATATACACAGGCGACGACATCATCATTGAAATGGCTAACGATGCCATGCTTGCTTTTTGGGGTAAACAAAGAGAAATTATAGGTTTGCCGCTTTATGATGGTGTGCCCGAACTGCATGGGCAGCCCTTTAAGCAGATGCTACAAGCTGTTTTACGCACCGGAACTACCGACTCCGGCGTTACCACTGCAGAAACTCGCATCAATAACCAGTTGCAAACCCATTATTACGAATATGAGTACAGGCCCATTTTTGATAATAAGGGTGAACCATACGCCATTTTGCACCGTGCAGCTAACGTAACCGAACGCGAAACCAGCAAACGGCAACTCACCATACGCGAAACGGAGATAAAAGCATTAAACAAAGAACTGGCCGCCAGCAACGAAGAGTTGATGGCTATGAACGAAGAGCTGTGTGTAACTAACGAAGATTTACTGGCTACCAACCAGCATGTAACACGGCTAAATACGGAGTTGCGCAAAAATGAACAACATTTAAAGCAGATGGTGCAAAACGTAACCGAGAGCGAACAGCGCTTTAGGATAATGGCGGAAGGCACAGATGTAATGATTGCCGTAGGAGACGAAACCGGGGACGCCACTTACTTTAACGAGGCATGGGTTAAAGCTACCGGCCGTACCAGAGAGGAACTATTAAACCACGGATGGATTGATTTAATGCACACTGATGATAAAGACCGTGTAGTAAAAATATTTACTGATGCTTTTAGTAAAAGAGCACCATGGGAATGGGAGTTTAGGATGCCCGATATAAAAGGAGGCTACCGCTGGCTGCTGGCCCGCGGCCAGCCGAGACTTAGCACCGACAATACGTTTGCAGGTTACATCAGTTCAACCATTGATATAACCGTTATAAAAGAGAATGAGCAGCGCAAAAACGATTTTATAAGCATGGTAAGCCATGAACTTAAAACACCGCTTACCTCGCTAAGTGGATATATGCAATTGCTCAAGTCAAGAGCCGTTAAAAGTCAGGATATGCAAACCACCGGCATGGTTGAAAAAGCCATACGCCAGGTTAGCCGGATGACCACACTCATCAATGGATTCTTGAACGTATCAAGGCTGGAATCGGCCCATATCCATATTGATCGCATCAGGTTTGACATGGCTAAGCTGATAAACGAGGTAGAAGATGAAGTACTATCAACTATTGGTAGTCATCAAATTGTTTTTGCTCCAGTTGAGGCAACATGGATTCACGCAGATCGGGATAAGATAGGCCAGGTCATCAATAACTTTATCAGCAACGCTGTTAAATACTCACCTCCAGGCAGTAACATCAACATAACGTGCGAAGCAACAAGTAATAAATTAGTGTTAAATGTGCGGGACGAAGGCATTGGTATAAACCAGGAAGATCAGCCCCGATTATTTAAACGGTATTTTAGGGTAAACAATTCCGGCTATCAAAATGTAGCCGGCTTTGGCATAGGCCTGTACTTATGTGCCGAAATTATTAAACAGCACGGTGGCAAAATTGGTGTAGAAAGTAAAATGCGCAAAGGCTCAACGTTTTACTTTGAATTGCCACTGGCTGAATTGTAAGAAATATAATATTTGACTGGTGCGAAGTACTTACCCGTGTTTAACTAGAAGCTTCAACGCTTACATCAGCCGGAAACGCAATTTTAAAGGTGCTGCCATGGCCCGGTACACTTTCTAAACTGATAGTTCCATGCAAAACCTCAATATGGCTTTTTACTAAAAATAAGCCAAGCCCCTTACCGCTTTTGGTTGCCGTAAAACGCCTGTAAGGCTTAAACAAGTCGCCTTCATGTCGCCCTGTATCAATGCCGATACCGTTATCTGCTACCGTTATCCGTAAGGTGTTATCAGTAACCAGAAAGTCAATCTTTATTATCGGCGCCTGTTCAGACCGGTATTTGATTGCGTTGCTAATCAGGTTTAAAAATATACTATACATGTAGGCTCGGTGCGTTAACCAAACCAACGGCCCCTTCGGCACAATAATATTAGCCTGTGTTTGAGCAATCTGGTCGCTTAGCACAGTTACAACCTTTTCAATAATTTCTACGACGTCAACGTTCTCTTTGTGTATTTCGGTGGAGCCATCGGTAATTGACAGTATCTCGCTCAAATCCGTAATTACTTCATCCAGGCTATTCATAGATACCTTGAGGTGTTCAATACAAAAATCTATGGCAGTCGGGTCGCTTTTATCTTCCTCAAGCATATCAACCAGGCCAATAATGTTAGCTACCGGCGACCGCAAATTGTGCGACACAATATAGCCGAATTGCTGTAACTCGCGGTTGCGCTTGTAAAGGTCACTGGCCAATTGTTTAAGTTCGGCCAAGGTTTTGTTTCGTTGCGAAATGTCATGTTGTGCACCCACCATGCGTATCGCCTTACCAAGATCGTTACGAATTACAAAACCACGGTCAACTACATCGGCATAGCTGCCATCGCCACGCCTAAAACGGTACTCCTTTTTCCAAACGGTTTGTTTGCTTTCTATCACCTCCCAAATACTGCTTACCACATCAGAGGCATCATCGGGGTGTATAAAATCTGTCCAGGTACCCACATCAGTACGCGCATGGGCCAGCGAGTGCCCAAATATAGATTTAAACCCATCGCCCCAAAATAAGGTGTTCTTATTTAAATCCCAGTCCCATATCGCATCCGAAGTTGCCTTCGTTACATATTCATACCGTAAATTGCTGGCTTCTAATGATTCGCGCAGTTTAGCGGATTGCTGCCTGTCTTTACCATCGCGGGCAGTTACGTAAATTAACTGATCTTCTTTATCAAAGTTAAAACTCCAAAGCATAGGAGCTTCGGTGCCGTCTTTACGGCGGCAGTTGTTGGCATATTTTACTACAGTTTTGCCCTGCAACACCCGCTTTAAAACATCTTGCGAACCTTCTGCATCCCCAACACAAACAAAATCAATAAATGGCTCACCTGTAAGTTCGTCCGGATGGTAGCCTAACAAGGGTTGTACTGCATCACTTACCCTCACAAATCGTCCGTTGGCGTCAATTACGCAGATTAAATCAAGTGAGAAAGTAAATATTTTGTTGAGTTCGTTAGTAGTAGTATTCAAAACGTAATAAGGTTAAAGTATTATCTGAATGCGTTGCTATCAAGCAGCCTCAACACAGATAATAATTAGGGCAATACACTTGGAGGCCTATCAAAGCATCCATAAATCAGGCAACAATATACCACAAATGCGTGTAATTAGTCAACATAATTTATTTATTGATAAATATCCTTTGTCTGTTGAAATTAAAGTGATTATCATATAACTTAATCTTTGTTAAAAGAGTGTTATGTTCCACTTTGTAAAAAATTATAAAGCAAAAACGCAGATTTTAGCGTTTTAAGTATCAATTAAAACATAAATGACAAGCAGTCACCTTAAAAAAGTAATATTAGATGATCAATGCCATAGTTGCTTTGCACCTCTTTTACTTATAAGTTTATATATAACAAACGTTTCAATTGTAATTAACTGATTTTGTATTGATATTGTGACAGCAGGCGTTTAAGGCTGCATTGCCCGTTTTTGAACAATATCTGTACATTTACCTGAAATCAAATTTGGCCGGCTTGTATGATCAGAATTATTTTGGTTGAGGACCATACTATTGTTCGAGACGGACTAAAAATTATATTGCAGAGTAATCCTGAATTTGTGATTGCGGCTGAAGCGGCGAACGGGCAAGAGGCGTTAAAACTGCTGAAGAATGGTGTTACCGCCGATGTTATACTAACCGACCTGAATATGCCCGTAATGGGAGGATTAGATTTGGCAGCCAGCATTGCTGAACGCTACCCGACTATCCGGCTCATTGTACTTAGCGGTTTTGATAACGAGAAGTTTTTACTGCAAGCATTTAAAGCCGGAGCCAAAGGTTACCTGCTTAAAAACGTGCAGCCACGCGAATTAAAGTTTGCCATCAGCCATGTGCACGAAGGTGCAGAATATATTTGCAGCGAGTTAACCAGCCGCTTTATGCACCGAATGCTTAGCCTGCCCGATTTGCGTAACGAGGCCCCGATTGACGATGTTAAATTTTCTGACCGTGATATAGATGTACTCAACTATCTGGCCGAGGGTTTGACCAACCAGGAAATTGCTGACAAGCTTTTTACCAGTAAAAGAACGGTTGAAGGGTACCGCGAAAACATGATAAACCGCACCGGCGTACGCAACACAGTTGCGCTGATTAGATACGCTATAATTCACGGTATTATCAGTTAGCCCTTACATAGAAAAACACCATCTACTTACTGCGAGTTGTTAAATGCCAGCTTAAAGAGTTGGATGACACTTTGCCTAACATTCGTCAGTATTTGTTAGCTAAATAGCATGTAAACAAAGTTGCTTAGCGGAATGCATGAAAATTTTGCCCTGACAAAAAATTTATTTTACATTTACTTTTATTTTAAAAGTACTTTTATAATGATAATATCAGACAAATTAGATGACCTGCATGCCCGAATAAAACACAACCGGTGGATGTATTATTTTTGGATATTTTGCCGTTTTGCATTGGCCGCTGGTTTTTTGCCGTCGGGCTATGTAAAAATAATCGGCGAACGCTTTACAAGTCTTTCCAACA
The DNA here is from genome assembly GCF_038806765.1 of Mucilaginibacter sp. CSA2-8R. Classification (NCBI taxonomy): domain Bacteria; kingdom Pseudomonadati; phylum Bacteroidota; class Sphingobacteriia; order Sphingobacteriales; family Sphingobacteriaceae; genus Mucilaginibacter; species Mucilaginibacter sp. CSA2-8R. The sequence goes on from NZ_CP152389.1 coordinate 2,908,452, forward strand.
ATCATCCAATGGGGCATTACTTGGAGGCTTTGCATCACACCGGCTTTTATTACACGTTTATTGGCGTGGTACAAATGATGGCTGCACTCTTATTGCTCTTTCGTCGCACGGCCTTGCTTGGTGCGATTTTGTATTTTCCCATCATCCTCAATATCTGTTTACTGTCCATTGCCGTGCGTTTTGACGGATCGTTGATATCGTCGCCATTGATGGTTTTAGCCAATGCCTATTTGCTTTGTTGGGATTATGATCGCATTAAGCCATTATTGCCATTCAGGCAACCAAAATTGTTAACACCTCAGCCTATGAGCAACCGCTTCCCTACCCTGTTTTTTGCAGGTGTGTTTACCACTATGGTTGCAGTTATCATCGTACTTACGCAATTGGTGTTCGACATCAGGCCACGAAACACGGACGCAGACTGCAGGCTGCAGTGCCGACGAAGTAAAAACCAGAGCGCTTGCGAGATATTTTGCGATGACATTCATCGGGAGGGCAAGCCTTTAGAGCAAGCTTTAGAGAGCTATCATCAAATAGTGGGTAAAAAATAAAAGCGTCCATTAGTCGCTTCAGCTGTTATTGACAATTAAACCATAACCGAAACGTTAACTCCTACGTATATAAAAAAATTATAGGCAAAATATTGTACCCTTGGTTAAAAACGTATTGCTTTTTGTTTTAGTTGTGTTAAGTGCCTGCAGCAGTGATGCTGATTACCGCGAGCAAGTACGGGCTGTAATTGAAAAGCAGGCATCTAAAGGCAACACCCTGCAAGAGGTAGCCATTGAGGTTGCAGAACCAGTGGCGCCCTCCTACTTCGATACACGGCAGTACCGCGATATTAACGCGCGCGTTAAAACACTTCAGCAAAAAAACCGCGGGTACCAGCAACAGCTTAGGGTAACGTCCTCGCCCTTGCAACGCAACATGTATCTTACGTTAATTGAGCGCAATGCTGCCAATATTGTGCAGCTTTGCAATATTATTGAGGGGGGCGATAAGCGCTTTAAAGGTTCTAAAATGATAAAGTGGAAGGTTAACGCCTTTTACACCCTCAAAGACAAAAACGAGCGCGAACATAAATATGCCGGCACTTTTGCCGTAGATGAAAATGGCGTTACCGTGCTTGAGAACAAAAAGATTTAGTCTTGCTCACTACTCTAAACTATCTTTAACCAATAAGGCTCCACATCAATCTTTCTACATATCTGCTAGACAGTTATATACATCTTTTTATTTATAATTATAAATTGCAATTTAACTTTTTCAGTTTTGCACAACTGTAAAAATTTAATATAAATTTGTTATTCATAAAACAAATCGCTAACTGTGTAAGTTAGCTTAAAGTAAGTTATGGGTAAAGAAAAGTTTTCGGCAGCAGATATTGCCGCCAATCAAAAAATTGGCTCTAAGTTGCGCTATTTTAGAGAGAGTCTTGGATGGACTTTAGATGAAACGGCGGCTAAACTTAGCCGTTCTAAAGGGCATATTTTTAACCTCGAAAAAGGCGTCACCTCCCTATCGGCCAAAGATCAGGAAGTATATTTTAGCCTTGGCTTTAATTTAGCCTGCCTTTACAGCGACGACGAACCCATCGAAAGAGTTGAACCTACCAAACGCGATTTATTACTTGATACCAAAACAATCATCAATCGCCTAAGCCAGGTGATTGAACAAAATAACGGCCTGCGCACCGCCGTGCATAATCTTACTAACCGCGTTGAACAGCTGGAAAAGCAATTTAAAAAAGCCGAAATCAGCCATTAAGATCAAAAAGCACAAGTGATCATTTAAACTTTGAAACTACATTACATACGCATTAATCGATTGCCAATTTGCAGAATAGCTTCTGATAACGAATTGATTTGACCCTGCATTTCGTTACGTTGATGTGCTTGCTCGGTAATCATCTGCATTTGATTTACCAAAGCCTGGTAAATCTCTTTGAGTAATTGTTGTTGCTCTAACACCGTATTTTCCAAGTCACTGATGCGCTGTTCGTCTGTCATGCGGATAAATGTAGATTAAATTTTACGTATTTTTTCAGTTGATGCGCTATCTGTAAATTTTTGAAGCTTGCGCAAATCTGGCTTGATGTTTAAATCAGCTAAAAATTCAACTAAGTAGCTTTTGAGCTGATACAATGTATACTTTACATTCAGTAATAAAACGCCTGCCATAAGCAAACCTGTCGTAATTATCAGCCAAAGATGGCTATGAAAAATGAATGGGGAGATAATTATTGCGTAAGCAAAAAATATGGACAGCAGCAGGCTAAAAATAAATAAACCATTTAACCGGGGTTTTATTACACAATGAAGTAATGTATGTTGAGCATCCTGGCTGACTAAAGAAACAATTATAATTCCATACAGATTGTTAGGAAACCTCAAGGCGATGACATTTTCCTCAATGTTTACTTTGGAGTAGTCAATTGCTGTATCGCTCGCCAAAAGTAAAAATCTGTATAAGGGAGCTTCGTTTTGCTTAAAATGCTTGATGCGATCATTCAGCAATTTAAAAATATCTTCTACGGATTGAGATACCTTAACATCATAACTTTTACTACCGAACAAAATCATGGTCAAAATTAGTTAATTCTGCTTAACCGGTGTTTTAGCTATTCCTGTTAATACTTATGTTATGAAACAACATTGAACATGTAACGTTATTGCGCTGCTGCCTGCAGCGAAAAACTAAACGTACTCCCCTTTCCCAATTCACTTTCTACCCAGATACGACCCTTGTGGCGCTGAATTATTTCCAGGCACAGGTACAAGCCTATACCAAAGCCTAATATGGTTTTAGAGTGTGTATCTTCTACCCTGTAATACCGGTCAAACACTTTTTGCTGATGCTGTGGTGATATACCAGGGCCGTAGTCGGTCACACTAATGGTCGGTTGGCTTTCTAATAAATTACAATGCAAATCAATCTCATGGCTTTCGGGCGCATATTTGACCGCGTTAGAGACGAAATTGGTTATTACTTGGCCTATTTTATCCCGGTCGGCATAAACTTGAAAGGAGCCGGAACAATTTAAATTAATTTGATGATTAGGATAGATCTCTTTACTTTCTTCCACAATTTCGGCCGCCAGTTCGCTTAAGTCAAAAGTTTCGGGATCCAAGTGTATTTTGCCGTCTTTAATCCTTGATACACTTAAAAAGCTTTGCACCATCCGCGACATCTTGGCTACCTGTTTATTAGCTTTTTTCAAGGCGTTGGCCTGGTAGTCGTCGCCCGCTTTTTCAGCTTTCATCTGTAATAGCTGTAAATAAGCACCCATTGAGGTAAGCGGCGTTTTAAGCTCGTGACTTACAATGCCTATAAAATCGCTTTTACGTTCTTCAACCTTTTTCCGGTCGGTTACATCCAGTACCGTACCCGACAGGTAGGCCTTCGTTTCAGCATCACCGTTAAAAAACCGACCGGTAGTGCGAATCCATCTAACATCCTGCGTGCCACGCGGTGTCATGGTATATTCCAGGTCGTAACTTTTACCCTCGTTTAACGCTGCATCTAATGCATCAGCTATTATTTGTCTGTAATCGGGTGTAACATGGCCTAATGCAACAGGTAAATTCAAATCTTCATCTGGCAAGTAGCCAAATATTTCTTTAAACCTTTGTGAGGCAATAAACTCATGGGTATCGGGCTCCATATACCAAGTACCTATCTGTGCTGAGGCCAGTGCCTGGTTAAGCAAAAGTTTGGCACGTGCCGCTTCTTGCCTGGCCACCAGCTGCTGGCGGTTGGCTTTTGTTATTTCCTGATTAATAAGCAAAAGCTTTTCGCTGGCTGCTTCTGCGTCCATACGCGCTTTAACCAGCTCCGTCACATCAGCAGCCATATTTATTACGCCGCTTACTTTACCGTCTTCCAGCAAAGGCGCGCAGGTAAAATTATAATAACCTATCTCTTCGCGGCCATTTTTGTTAAGTAGTATCGGCGTATTAACGCCTTGCCGGCGCGTTCCGGTTTCATAGACTTCTTTAATTTGCTGGTAGGGTTGCTGCCATTCTAATTCGGGCAGGGCTTGCAGCAAAGGTTGGTTAATAATATCGGCCGTTTTACCCAGCAAGGCGAGCATAGGCTGGTTAACAGCATCAATACGATAATCGGCACCGCGCAAAATAATTATCGCTACCGGAGCTTGCTCAATGAGTGCCAGGTTGCGGTTTTGTTCGATGCTTTGGTAAAGCCGGCGGTTTAGCTGACCGGCCTCCTGCAGTTGTATAACTTTGCGGCGCAGCTCAAGCTTATCCATTACCTGCCGGGCCAGTATTTTTAGCGATTGCTTTTGCTGGCCAGTTAATTCTCTTGGATGGTCGTCAGCAACACAAAGCGTTCCCAAAGCAAAACCTTCGTTGTTAATAAGCGGCACACCGGCATAAAAGATGAAAGGTGTTTCGGTATCGGTTATGGCGATATGGCTAAAGCGCTGATTAGACCGGGTATCGTCTATGATAAATATATCATCGGTGCTTTGTATAGCCTGCGCGCAAAGCGATTGCCCGAGGGGTGTTTCGGTAACAGCTATACCATGCTTTGACTTAAACCACTGCCTGTCGCGGTCAACCAGCGAGATGAGTGCAATTGGCACCTGGCATATACTTGCTGCAAGACTGGCAATATCGTCAAAATCCTTTTCTTCAATGGTATCCAGCACCTGGTAAGACTGCAAAGCTTGCAGCCGGTGAGGATTATTGATTATAGAAGAGCTTTCACTCATGGTTAAAGGATTAGGTAATTCAAATATATTAAAACAGATGCAAAACTGTTTTAATGATGGCTGATAAAATAAGCATTATATCAATAATATGACACAGAATGGCATGTATAATGCAACACATGCAAAATATTCTAAGTTTTACTTTTTATTAATGGGTAGCGATTATCTGCAAGGCGTTAAACCGCTGCATCAACAGCGAATGTACTTTGAATGATTAATTTGATTCAGCATTACATGTATCAGATAAATTAATCACTACATGTATGGCTATTATCCATTATAATATCAATATTTAAAACAAGTAGCTCATTTTTAACTTTAAGCAAAGGCGGTATCAAATTAGCTGCAATGTTTTAGAATCTGATACCTGCTTTTTTTAGCTGCTATGGACATGTCTCAACCCGAAATACCTGGCTCATTGGGCCAAACAACGTTAAAACTATTTGAAGCGGCGGTTAACGCTACCAGCAACGGCGTTGTGATTACCGACCACCAGCAGCCCGACGAACCTATTATTTACTGCAACCAGGCGTTTATGAGCCTTACCGGCTATGCTTATGAAGACATTATAGGCCATAACTGCCGTTTTTTACAAGCCGACGATCGTGACCAGGCCGCGCGCGATATACTGCGTGATGCCATCGCTAAAGGCGAGCACTGCAAAATTGAGTTGCGCAACTATAAAAAGAACGGAACTCTGTTTTGGAATGAATTGATTATGTCGCCCGTGAAAGACGAGCAGGGTAACATCACTCATTTTATTGGGGTACAAAATGATATAACCGGCCGTAAAGAAGCTGAACGTGCCTTAAAAAGCGAACAGGAACAACTGGAACAACGTGTACGTGACCGCACCTATGAACTTGAAGTAAACGAAGCCTACCTGGCAAGCATTGTTGAAACCGTGCGTGAAAGTTTGGTAGTACTCAATCAAGAGTTGATGATATTAAGTGTGAATGATCATTTTTGCCAGTTCTTTAAGCTAGCAGAAGATGAGGTACGCGGAAAACGATTGTTTGATATAGGCCGGGGTGAGTGGAATGGCCCTGAACTGGAAGACCTTTTGCGCAATGTATTGCCAAGTAACAACCCATTTGAAGGTTTTGAATTTGACAACACCTTTGCGCATATAGGCCGTAAGGTATTAGTGCTTAATGCCAGGCAGGTTACACTACGTGGTAAATATCAGGATCGTATTTTGCTGGCCATTGAAGATAAAACCGATGAGCGTGATGCCGAACAACGCAAAGGCGATTTCGTAAGCATTGCCAGCCACGAAATGAAAACGCCGCTTACCAGCATCAAAGGCAATATACAGATGATGCAACGGCGTACCGAAAAAAATAACGACGGAGACTATGCCGGCTTTTTAGAGAAAGCAGACCGGTCTATTCACCGCCTTGAAAAACTGGTATCCGACTTGTTGGATGTGGCTGGCTTACAAGAAGGAAATGTAGTGTATGACTACCGCCGTTTTGACTTTGATAAGTTTATGCGAGATGTTATCGACAGCATCCAGGTAGCACAGCCCAGTCATCAAATCATTATAAGCGGAGAAACAAACAAACAGCTAGAAGGAGATGCCTCCAGGTTGGAACAAGTGGTAATTAACTTGTTAAATAATGCTATTAAATACTCGCCAGAGGCAAGCCAGGTTCATATTTATCTGAGTGTGGTGAGCAATTACGTAAAAGTATCTATAACCGATTATGGTGTGGGCATTAAGCCCGAAGATCAGAAAAAGATATTTGGCCGGTTTTACCGTGCAGGCCAATCGCCGGGCAATTTTCAGGGTGTGGGCATAGGGCTGTATATTTCCAACAAAATTATACAAGAGCATCGCGGTTCATTATGGGTGGAAAGCAATGAAGGCGAAGGTTCGGTATTTAATTTCACCGTGCCAGTTGACCGGCCTAACATATCGTAATTGATTTTACAATAGCTTTTGATGGTTAGTAATACAAGACGCAACGCATCGAGATAGCGATACTTAAAAAAGTCGGAAGAGAATAAGCAAACATTTCTGCAATTTTTGAAGTGTTTATGTACCTTCGGATACTACATGTGCTAACCGATGAACCTTATCAACGACCTTATGCAAGCCGGCGTTATTACTGCCGACGATGCTCAGCAACTGGTTAAACATTTGCAGCGTGAGGCAAGTAACAGCAAGATATTAGCGACACTGTACACCTTTATGCTGGACAAGGCTTTTCCGGAGCAATCTAAAGGTGGCTTTAGGGTAACCCTCTACAAAGAAGATCCTAACCTTAAAAAGAAAGATATTAATGTAGATAAGCCTAACATTCTGCTCTTGATCCTGCTTTCACACCAAATTATAACTGACGAGGTTTATAAAAAGCTGCACAAGCATGCCATACCCGATACAGCAGACGGAAATGTAATTATACTGCATCTTGCCGGAGAACTCACGGCATATGCCGAAAATTTTACTATTGAGCAACAGCTTGCTTTTGCCAACACTTTATTAGGCGAACGCAAGCCTATACTTTACAATGGCATCTTAAACGAAGAACAGTTTGAACAGCTTAAAGCTGACATATACTCAGCAGAATTAGATACATACCTTGATTTTTTTAATTACAGCTACTGTTGCACAGGGCTGAGAATGCAGGAATCGGATACCGAACGCCAGGTAATTGACGTTGTTACGCCGGCATTAAACAAATTGATTTATGACAGTTTTAGTATAAGAAGCATCGAAATTGAGCAGGGAGATTTTAACGGCCATCCAACTTACGATAATCACCTGATAAAGATACTGCTGGACACGGGTGTGCGAAAATATAAGCGCTCCTACACCTGTACATTAAATACCAATATTAATAAGATAAGCAATAACCAGTTAGTAGAAAACATATTGCTGCTCGTCAATGACGTATTGGCCGATTTTGCAGCACCTTACCGTTTTACGGTGGTCACTAATAAGCATCATCCCCTATTGTTTCCTACACACGACGACCGTTACATGCTTTGCCGGCTCGACAGGCAGCAACAGTACGTTTTAGATTTTTACAACCTGCAGCGGCTCTCATTGTTTAGTCAGCCTCGCCCAAACTTTAATGAGGTTCTATCGTACAGACATATTGAGTACTTAATTTACCACTTTAATGCCTGCGGCTTACTCAATCATCTAAGCAAAAAGGTTGTTGATGACGTAACGGATGGTTTACACAAAAAAACCTACCAAAATGCTGATCAATTGCTGGCTGCGTTTCCGGGTACTTCCGTTACGGTGACCAGATATCCTATACCCAATCATCCACCCTACGCGCAAATTTTACAAGCATTCAGCGCGATGGCTGGCGGGGCAATTACTTTTACTGATATTGAAGATAATACACCAACAACAGCATCCTTAGAAGATGAAATAACGTACGAGGTAAATTTTCAGTGCAATGGCGTTCGCCATTCGGTTGAATGTCAATATTATTACGGTGAATTCAATGAAACCGTGTTACATTACATCAGTCGTAAAATTTTGAATGCAGACTTCCCTGATTTAATTTTACAAGGCTTGATTTTTGACGGTATTGATAATGATGCGTACACACTCGTTGCCCGTAAACAGCAGGTGTACCTTCTGCAAGCCAATATATCACTGGGCATAAGCCGTTTTTAGCGGCAAAACGGCTTCTTTAATCTATTTACCTTACTTAGACGACACGTATTTAGCCGTAATCAACAACATTAAGGTGCGGTCGGCTTTTGCCTCGTCGTAATTTTCGCGCAGCAGTTGCACTACCTGCTTATTTTTAAGTTTAACAGCTGCAATCTGTAAAATTTGGAATGATGCCATCTCGATGCTTTCGATATTTTGCATGTAGTACAATAAAGACAGATCGCGCAGGGCGGCATCATCTTTATACTCCATCACCGAGTCAAACGCGTCATCAACCAAGCCCAGCATGCCTTTGCAGCTATCGTCAGCAATTTCTTCATCCAGCAGCGTAAAAATTACTTCCATCCGGGCAATCTGCTTTTCGATGTCTTCGATGCTTTCGTTGATAGCGTGGCGCAACCCTTTAAAATTTGCTTCATTAACCAGCAAGGGTAACTTGCGCGAGAGGTGTACTTTGGCAGCGTACACTTTATTGAGATGATCAATAAAAAAGACTAGAATCTTTTCTTTAGTTACGGCTGGGCGGCCGGGCGACGGGCTTTTTTCTTGATTATCCATGATCGACGAATTTATAAAGGTATCAGCTCTTCTACTTTTTTGATCAGCTTAAAGATGTCAAACGGTTTGCTTACAAATGCGTCTGCGCCACAATAACTGGCAATCAGACTAATGTTAGCTTCTGCTGAAACCAATACAATTGGAAAATGTTCGTTCGGATAAGCATTTTTAATTTCGCGGCATATTTCGGCACCGGTTTTTTCCGAACCGGCCAGACGGATATCAAGTAACATCAAATCGGGATTTATTTGGTGGACGTACTCGGCTGCATGTCCGGTGTTTGATATTATAACCTCGTACCCCTCATCCTGAAATATAATATTGAGTATGTCTAAAATGTCTTCGTCGTCATCTATGATGAGTATACGTTTGGCCATGGGCAAGTTCTTTCAGCACACTAAGCAATTATATGTCCATAATTGTGGCAAAACCGTATAAGGTAGCCATTTACACACAAAATAAACTTTTCAACATTTATGTAACGGTTTTAACTTATTAAGTATATAATGAAAACTGCTTAGTTTAAACTACACATTCACCAATTTTAAACGATGTCAAAACACTTACAAATTTAAACCAGTTGCACGCCACACCGTTGGCATAATACAACAAAGCTTGCTGCACAAACTGCAACTCTATTAATACATCTATCACAGTATGAAAATATACACCCAATTTGTTTTTAAATTATGTTTGCACCTGGGCTAATAAACCCCGCGCTGCACGGTTGTGCAGCGATTAATATAATTAGTTTAATTACCAAACCATCTTATTATGTTCAGCCTTAAAAATAAAGTCGCCGTAATAACCGGAGGCGGAAGCGGTATAGGCAAAGCCATATCCAAACTGTTTGCAAAACAAGGTGCCGCCGTGCACATCATCGAAATGAACGCAGATGCCGCCCGCGAAACCGTTGGCGAGATACAAGCAGAAGGCGCCGAAGCTTATGCCTACAGTGCCGACGTTACCCAGCAACAACAAGTGGCCGACACGTTTAAACAAATTGGACGGACTGATATTCTGGTAAATAACGCCGGCATAGCTCACGTTGGCAATGTCGAAAAAACGGCGGAGAGTGATTTTGACCGGGTATATAACGTGAACGTTAAAGGCGCTTATAACTGCTTTTATGCAGCCATACCAGCCATGAAAGCTCAAGGCAGTGGTGTGGTACTCAGCATGGCCTCGATTGCCTCATGGGTGGGCATTACCGATAGGTTTGCCTACTCCATGAGTAAGGGCGCAATTCATGCCATGAGCATGTCTATCGCCCGCGATTACTTGCAGCACAACATCCGCAGCAACAGCATATCGCCGGCCAGGGTGCATACCCCGTTTGTGGATGGCTTTATCAATAAAAACTACCCCGGCCAGGAAGCACAGATGTTCGAAAAATTGTCGGCCAGCCAACCTATAGGTCGCATGGCTAAGCCCGAAGAAGTGGCGGCACTCGCACTGTTTTTATGCTCGGACGAAGCTGCATTCATCACCGGTTGCGACTACCCTATTGACGGTGGTTTTATAAAGCTAAATAACTAACGCCAGCTTTCGGTTAACAGACAACCATTTATGGTGCTTTGCAGTATTAAAAAGGAAACGCCTTCAGCAATAAAGCTAAAGGCGTTTTCTTTTTATAGATTTCTTTAATTCCTGACTCAAAAATATCTAAACCAAAAATCTATATTTTGTATTTAACACATTTACTAACAACTAATTAACGTACGGTTCGATTACCTTTTTCATAACCATATAACCTTCGCCATTCATGTGCAAGCCATCATAAGAAAAACTGCGGTTTAAACGCCCATCGTTACTGGCCAGGTTATCATAAACATTAATAAACGCCGTATTTTCTTCTTTTGACAGTTGAACTAACTTTTTATTGAGCGGCACAACCAATCTTGATGCCGGAGCAAAGTCTGATCGGGGCAGCTCACTGATGATGTGTATCTTACATTGCGGGTCGCCAGATTTAATGCGAGCCACAAGTCGTTTATACTTGTTGTAAATAGTATCAAGATTGGTATAATTTCCGGGTAAATCGTTCGCACAAGCTAGAAGAAAGATTTTAGTTGGTTTAAATTTAATTACCTGGTCTACACGCCTCAACATGCCATCCATCGTATCGCCGGCCAGTCCGCGGTTAATAATGGGCTTGTCAAATAGCTCACTCCAATCACAATTGTCAACCAAGCTGTTACCCATAAAAACAATTGAATTTTGTTTTCCGGGCATCACGTCGTAAATTTCTTCGCGGGCTTTCCAGTAACTATTAGGGTTCTTTTTTTGATAGGCGTGCTGCTCAGCATCTTTTTTCATATCAGTATAAAACTGCAGCTTTTTAACCACATAGATTACTGCAACAGGTATGAGCAGCAAGTTAAGTATTAAGGAGAATTTTAACCATTTCATAGCATTACGTTTAGATCTACATTACCGTTTATTTCCATTTAGAACTCTAAAAAGTTAATTTTGTTGCCTTCTAGTATATTTTACAAACAACTTCAAGTTAAAATTTAAATAACTTTTTGTAAGTCTTGATGACGTAACACTTTAGTATATCTTGTTTTTCAGCTACTTAAACAGTAGGTAATCTCTTACATAAAATATCGTTTAATTACCTGCTTTAATTAACTCTTCATACTTCTTTGTATAGGTTGCTTCTGCTTTATTGAGTAATAATTTGGTGTATACTTTGGCGTAAGGCATCAGCAAGATAGCGTCCCAGTGCATCAATTTGCCGCCAGCCAGTGAGTTTACGGTGTTAAGGTATCCAAACGGCGTAAACGCATCAATGCCGGCGCGTTTTTCCAAAGGTGTTGCAGGCGCTGCCAGTGTGTCGGCTTCCTGAGCGGCAAGTTTGGATAGCTCAAAAAAAAATGACGGGCCAGAGGCGCAGCATCCGTAATAGGCAGCCATTTTACGACATCAAAAAACTGTTGTATGTCAACTGCTGATGGCACGTGATTAGGGTAAGCCCGATGGTATAAAAAGTGGGTAAGGATCAATCCGCAGGTGCGCAGGTCGGGGTTGAGGTGTTCGCGCCAGGTATCGCCATAAGTTTGCTGATGCCTTACTATTTCGGTGGTCATGAGTTCACGTGCTTCCATTACGGCACCGTAGGCGTAGAAGCCTAAGTCATCTCCGATATTAATTACCTGCACTTTGCCTCCCGGATAACGCAATGTTACCTGCTTGGGTAAAACGCCAGCCTCGTAGGTATAGGCTAGTTGGTGCTGTAAACTTTGCGCAAACGGCAGTATAGCTCCGTTCAACGCGGCAACATCGCTAATACCATACAACTGCTCGACAGGTACCTGAGTAAGCGCACTAATGGCTTCGAGATCGCTTAAGGCAGGTTGCTGAAATTGGATCATCATCTGTAAAGTGACGTCCTGCAGGCTATCCGGAATTGATAATTTGATTTTTCCGTTGATGTGTTTAAATGTTCTTTCGGTCATAATTATTTAGTTGATAGTTAATAGGTAAAATTGCCGCTAAGAGTTGTTTTTTATATTATGCAAACTTTATATAGCTATCTGTCAAAAGCTTAAATTATCTCACTTAAACATAAATCTGAATTAGGTAGCGGCTGCCATGGGAGGCGGGTTTTGGGAGTTGCGTTGGATGCTGATTTAAGTTTGTTGAGGGCGATGTAGCGCAGCGGGTCAATAAGGTGGTTAAAGGCATCTATGGGCTCATTAAGGGTTTTGCCCTGGCGGTCTTTTTTCCAGCTGTACTTATCCAGCTCGGCACGCAGGTGGGTGCTGCGGCGGGTAACGTTGATGCGATAACGCTGCAAAATATCCAGCCCGTGCAAAATACTGTCCGGGCCTTTGCGGGCCGGGGTAATGTACCAGCCCATGCGACGCAACTCTTCTATACTTTTGGGTTCGGCACTATCGGCAATAATTTCCTGATTGGTTTTTACGCCTAAGAGTTTTAACCGGCATGATATATCGGGGTTGGTTAAGCCAGTTTCGTAAATCAATTCATTTACCCACAGCTCGCCGTTTTGCTGGTACACTTCCAGACAGCCGGTGGCATCGTTGGTAAAACCAAAGTCGATGCCGCAAGCCAAAAATTTGGCATCCGCGGGTATAGCATCACATACAAAAACGTTTTTTAAAACCAGGCCGTCTACCTTCCCTGTTAGTCCGCGGGCGTATACCCGCCAGGTTTCCTCGTTTTCGTGCTTTAAGCGCTCAATCTGGGCGTGCATATCACTGCTGATGAAGGGGTTGTGCCGGTGGTCGGAAATCAGCAATTCTACCGATGGGTATAGCGCTGTGTTAGTGAGCACCAGCTCGTGTACCCAAAAGGCGGCCGAGGGGTTATAGTCAACCAGCACCTGCTTATCGGTACGCAGGGCCAGTTGTTTAAACACCGGGTATGGGATGCCGTTAGCTTCGTTTACAAACAGGTAGTCGCGCTTGCCCGACTTAGCATCCTGCTCATCATCATAACTGTTGAACTCCATGATGGTACCGCTGGCAAACTCGTAAACCCGCTCGGTGCGGTTGTAAGAGCTTACCTGGCTGCGCAACCAAGCCGACGACCGCAAAATGCGCTCCATGTCGCGCAGCGGACCGGCCTTGAGGTTAGGTATATCCTGCCCGGCCACAGTAATCACTAAATTGGATTGCTGCACGGCGTGGGTGCACAGCACCTGCAAAATAGAATAGGTTTTACCGCTCCAGGTACCGCCCTGGTTAATGACCACTTTGGCCAGCGACTGCAGCGTATCCAGGTACACCTGCGAACACTCAAACATCGACTTCCTTTTCTGACCGGGCCAATGGCTGGGCGGAGGTAATTACGGTAACTACAGGGTTAGTAGGTGTTGCATCCTTTGCCGAAAGATCGGCCAGATGCTTATCATTCCACCCCATGTTTTTAAGGGCGAAGACGGCGCTGGTAGCTTTGCTGCCAAACAAGGCCAGCTCATAGGCATTCTCTACCCGGGTAATGGCCCTACGGATGACCGCCTGCTGCTCGGGCGGGTATTGCGCGGCATACAGCGCGGCGCGACTCTCGAACCCCAAAAACAAAGCCAAACCGGTAATGGTAGGCGGCTCGGGTTCGCGGTCGTATACGGTAGTTGGGTTGGTTTCGGTAGTGCCGTTTTTAAGGGTTTCGGTCACCTCTTCGGTATGCCACTCGCCGGCTATGTGGATAAAATATTGTTCGCAACGTTTGGCTAATTTGGCGGCGCTGGTAAAGTTGGGGTTGGCCTGCCGCCCCCCTGCCGCCGTGGTGGGCTGATTAGGGATATCTTCACTCATCTGTTTCCTCTTTGCTAATCTTACCCCAATTTACGTAAAGATTTCGACTTGTTCAATAAATAATAAATTTATATTATAAATAGCGACACGATGGACGTTATCCGTTAAATTAAATTTTCTCTAAGCGCCTAAATATTAACATGTGCGACATTGGTTTTCCGGGCAGTTTAATTCTCAAATTTTGTTGTATCCATAACTAAATCAACTAAAGTTATTAGCATATTAGCTCCATCAATAAGCAACTTTAAAACCTTAAACGTGAAAAAAAATTTACTTTTCCTTCCGCTTTTCCTGTGTTCATGCAGCCACTTTCAAAGCAACCAGCAAAAGGCCGAATCTCTTGTTAAAAGCTATTTAGACTCCACCCTAAACGACCCGAAAAGCTACGAGAGCATGAAATTTGATACCTTACGGACACAGTATGCGCAATACGGTGTTGGCGACCCGGAAGGCCGCAGACTGGATAGCGTTACCGTTACTTTTCTGGACTCGGCCAGTAAGTATAAAGAAAAAGCAGACAAGGAGTTGGTGACTGGCGAGAGTCTGACGAATTACAATAAATACAGTGAACTAAAAAAACTTTATGATGCCAAAGCCGACAGCGTATCAAAATTATCTGATGAAAAAGGCAAAGGCTACAAGGGGCCGGTTTTTGCATATTCGATAGTGCACAGCTTTCGTGCAAAAAACGGTATGGGTGCGTTAACCATTCAAAAAATGAGGTTCCGGACGGACAGTGCATTAAACAAAATTACCAGTGCCGGTGAGGTAGATTAAGCTGGTCTGCGAAAAAACACGGGCATTACAGGCAGGTCACTAACCAACCAATCAAGATTAATCTAAACAAGGCTGCACTGGTCTGTTTAGATTATTCTGGCATATATTGCCCTGCAAATTATATGGTAAAAATAAGCTTTTGAAAAAAAGAGGCTGTACACTTTACAAGAAACAAACGAATGGTACTACGATGCCCGATGTGACTACCATCTGCAGACTACGGATAGCAATAACCTGTTTGTTACCATTTTATAAAACCGTGCCCGCCCGACATCAGCAATAACAAAACACCCACAAAGGCAATGTACAAACACATACGTATAGCGGCCCAGCTTTTTTCGTCGGCCTTTTGGTCGAGCACCTGGCTGGTGCGGGCCATGTGGCGGCGCTCGCGGGCTTTACGGATGAGGTATTTATTTTTGGGATCGTCTAACATTCTCCTGCTCATCATCTCTCCTTTTTACGTGGTTATACAATTGTTGTTTATAATTGGTGGCGCATCAAGCACCATTTATATAAGTCACTTATACTAAAGATACAGAAAATTTGTTTGCATTGTTTTACACCCCATAGCTATAACCGGCACCCTTTGAACATTACAATCATGCACCCGGGTTTACGCTTTGGTTTGTAATAGATGCTTTATCCGGCTATTAACGTTTGTGCTAATAAGGCAGCCGTTCAATGATAGATATTTTAACCGACGAAAGGCAAATAGATTAGTAATGATAATGTTTTGTTGATATAAGGTTTACCTGGGTAGACTGAACCGGGCTTGATCTCACATTGGCTTTAATAAAATCAATTGCATTACATTTATTCGCAAGACAAACTCAAACCAAACTATTTATTGATAGCTTTAATTTAGCAAATCCGCATCCCGATGAATGCATTAATAGCCCCTATTATGGCCATTATATTTTTGGGTTGGGTTATCTACCTGGCCTTTACCCGGACGCTGAAACGACACCGCGACGAAGTGTTCGCCGGCTTCTTTTTTATGGCGGTTTGGGTGGTGATTTTGGTGGTGGTGAGTTGAGGAATACGGCTCACTACCACCAAATCTCATCAACTAACCAGACAACCATTATTGCTATACCGGCGTGACCTCACTCATTCACTAATTAATTTCCCTTCCGTCAATAAGTAATCAACTCAATAACATAATAATTCAATAACCACTCACTCACTCATTCGAAATTCACTCATTAGCTCCACGTCCTCCACAAAATATTCATCATGCGAAATCACGACCACGGTGCCTTCAAAGCTGCGGATGGCGGTGGTGAGGATTTGCTGGCTTTGCAGGTCGAGGTTGTTGGTGGGCTCGTCGAGGATGAGCACGTCGGGCAGGTGGTTGGTAACGGCCATGCAGCAGAGCAGCAGTTTCATTTTTTCGCCGCCGCTCAAGGCTGCGCATGGTCGGTTCCAGTACGTTGCGTCAAACTGGTGGTAGTGCAGCAGCATTTTCAGGTCGTGCTCGGGCAGGTGGCGCGGGTTATGTTGTTGTAGTTGCGTTAAAACGCTGAGATGGTTATTGATGGCGCTGTATTCCTGGTCGAGGTAAAGGCAGGTAAACGGCGCTTTAATAATTTGCCCCTCACCTGGCTCCTGCACACCCATCAGCAGGCGCAGCAGCGTGGTTTTGCCCGACCCATTGCGCCCCGCCACCCGCACCCGCTGGCCCGACCGCAGCTGGAAGTTGGCCGGCTCCGGCCACAACGGCTGCCCGTTGAAGGCCACGTTGACCGCCTGCATGTCCACCAGTAATTTCCCCCGGTGCAGGTCAGACCGTCGCAAATCAATTTTTAACACCTGCTGCTCCTGTACCTGCGCACGCAGCTGCTGCAAATCGGCCGACAGGCTATCCAGCTTTTCGCTTTGTACGGCTTTCATTTTGGCGGTGCTTTGTTCGGCCTGGCGTTGCAGGTTGCCGGCTACTATACGGGGTAACGACTGGCTTTTGCCGGCCGCCTTGCCCCTGGCCTCCTGCCGCTGGCGCTGTTCGGCCTGGTCGCGGGCTTTTTGTTTGGCCTGTTTCAAGGCCTTTTGCTTGTCGTCGGCCTGGGCTTGCAGGGCAGTTAGCTGGCCGTCGCGCTGGGCACGGTAAAAATCGTAATTGCCGCCGTAAACGGTAATGCCTTGGCGGGTAAGCTCGAGCGTTTCGTCGAGCTGGTTAAGCAGGGTTTGGTCGTGGCTTACCACCAGCACGGTGCATTTGGTTTGGGCAATCCAGTGGTACAATAGCTGCCTGGCGGGACCGTCTAAATGGTTAGAGGGTTCATCCAACAAAACAATTTGCGGCTGATGGATGAGGATACCAGCCAGAAACACTTTGTTTTTTTCGCCACCGCTAAGGTCGGCCATTAGTTGGTTGGGGCTAAGATGCTGCAACTGCCAGTAGGCCATGGCGGCCTGCAGGCGCTCTTCAATATCCCATTCATCATTCAGGGCAGTAAAATGCAATTCGGAAGCATCCCCGGAAAGAATAGCCTGCAAAGCCTGCAACTTACCCGCCACGCCCAGTGCTCCAGCAATGGTTTGCCCGTTGTACTGCCCCAAATGCTGCGGCACATAATAATGTCTGCCCGACAGCTGCACACTACCGCCCGACGCCGGCAGCAAGCCCGCCACCACCTGCAACAGGGTGGATTTACCCGTGCCATTGTTGCCCACCAAAGCGGCCTTTTGCCCCGTAGCAATACTAAAACTGATATGTTGAAATAATACCTCCCTATCCGGGTGGGTATAACTGATTAATTGTGCGATGATACTCATAACCACACTTATTTTTAAACGTGAAAACCGTAGTGAATTAAAACCAAAGGCCGCGAACAAAAACGCAACCTAACGAGCGGTAAACCGCTGCCTGAGCATTAAAAAATCACATGTAGAAACTAAGTTTGCGCAGCTGCCTGGGTACGGCCTACCGCCATTAACAAATGATGACCAAAACTTGCTGCTTCAGCGGCAGCGGGTGTGATGGCACGTAACCATCCGTATTACTTAGTAATTTTCACTGGTGTGTTATGAGGTGAATACTGATGCAAAGATAGTGATAAGTTTCGGGTTTTCGGTTGCGGGGGGGGGGCTTGCGTTGCGAGTTTTCTGTTGCGGGTTGCGGCAATTTAATTGTGGTAATTACGCTGTTTGTTTTGGATTGCAGGAACGACCTGAAGTGTGGTGGTATTGTTGATTTTTTAGACGATGATTTAGAACATACGTAACCGGATACGCGTAACACGAACCCATAGCTGCCCGCAACACGCAACCGAAAACTCGAAGTCCTCCGAAAACACGCAACACGAAACCCGTCACCCGCCGCTCACCTCATAATTGCCCAATGCTCTTTGTAACTGCTCCTGCATTTGTTTAACCAGAACGCGCGGGCCTAACACTCTCATCTTGGCACCGAAGCCCAGCAGTTCACGTTCCAGTTCAAAATTGAGGATGACGCGGATACTGAAGATGCTGCCGGTATCATCCTGGCTCAGTAATTTTTGGCTATGATGCAGGGGTTTAGTAACTACATACGGCGCGTGGACTTTGTCCATCCAAAATACTACTTCGCAATCGCGCTGGTTGGAGCTTTTGGTTACGCCCAGGCAGTTGTTATAATAGGTGGCCAGGTCAAGCTCGGTATTTTCGCGGTAGGCGTCGGCGTGCTCTTCCACGGTTTGAATACGATCGAGCGCCAGGGTGAGCAGCAGGCCCCGGTTGCGGTGGGTAAGCCCAAGCACAAACCAGCGGTTGCGGTATTCTTTGAGCAGGTACGGGCTAAAGCAAAACGTGTTAGCCTCGCGCGCCTTAAACGACTGATAGGTAACGCATAACGTACGCTTAGCTACAATAGCCTTGCGGATAATCTCAATCCACTCCAACCCTTTCAGGTTGTCGTTTTTCTCAAAATCAATCACCGGGGCGCTATGCGTTTTTTGGGTGTAAATTTTGTCTTCCAGCTTGCTCACCATCTCGTTCAGGTCGGCAAAATGGCTAAAGCCTTTAAACTGCTTGAGCAGGTCCGACACCTCGCCCAGCACCTGCATGTCCTGGTGGTTGAGGGGTATGTTGGTGATGCTGTAGTTTTTGTCGCTGTAGGTATAAAACCGTTTATCTACCACTATAATAGGCGCCTCGTAGCCCAGCTTATTGCTGCGCATCATTTCCAGGTCGGCCTGCACGGTGCGGCGGCTCACACCCTTATCAATCCCCTGGTACTCGTACAACGCGTCCGAACAGGCGTCAATCAAATCCTCCAGCGTCCACTTTTTGTAGCGGTTGCGCAGGCAGTTGTCAATGGTGCGGTAACGGATGAGGGCATTACGGTTAACGGGCATAAGATAATGAGTGAGTTTTGAATGAGTGAGTGATGGAATGTGCGGATGATAAATTATGAATAAATTTTACTAACTCGTATATAATATCAATGCCAATCAAAAAAGCAATGCCTGCATTGTTTGGCCAATGGTGTTCGCGCTAATCGTCCGCATTGAGGACAGATATTTATTACGATGTCAGCCCCGTGCTTGCTTAACAGTTCTTTCGAACAGTTGATGATAAAATTACTATAGCCGCCGTCTAATTGAGCAAATGTTTCAGGTTCTCCGCTTAGCCATTTGCTTCGCGTATAAATTGAAATCAAACGTTCACGGTCTGCACGATCGGCCAGCTTTAATGAATGCCGATACTGCTTCAATATCATTTTCTGCGACAGCGAAAGTAATTCAGAATAGTGTTTTACAATATAATCAGCCAGTTCAATTTCTGAGTAACTCATTCTGCAAATTCTAAAATTCAGTAAATTCTGATTCAGACGAATAAAAATTCCAATCAATAATATCAATTTATTTTTCACTGCGCAAATACACTGCGCAGCACCATTTTTATTTTGTGGTGTTGAAATTAAAACACACACCGATGGAAAAAGAAAAAATAAGCAATAACGAGTTAAAAGCCCTGGGCATTAACGATAACCAGATACTCGAAAGCTTCAGCCGGGTGGCTAATGGTTTGCTTAAACACCATGTAATGGGCCGGGCCGAAATACTGGCTAACCTCGAAGCCCTTATTGCCGACCCTATGCCCTACGCGCTTAAAAAAGGCGGCAAGTTTAAAAACCTGGCCGAAATCGTGATTGAGCTGCGTAAAGAAGGCAAATTTGTAAAGCAGGAACGCGGTAACTTTAAACTGAAGGAAGAGATTGCCGATTTCCCGGTGTATGGTTTGGAGCATATTGAGGTGGGCGCGCTGGCGCAAATGCGTACTGCCGTGCAGCTGCCCATTGCGGTGGCTGGTGCCCTGATGCCCGATGCCCACCAAGGTTACGGCCTGCCTATTGGCGGCGTGCTGGCTACCAAGGCCAATACCATTATTCCGTTTGCGGTTGGGGTGGATATTGCCTGCCGGATGTGCCTGAGTATATTTGAAATGCCTGCTACTACCATCGACGATAAAACCGACCACCTGAAAAGCCTGCTGCTCAAAAACACCAACTTCGGCATCGGCGGCACCACCAAATCTTACTTTGATACTTCGCTGTTTGACAGCAAGATATGGAACGAAACTAAAGTGATCCGCACACTTAAAGATAAGGCTTACGCCCAGTTGGGCACCAGCGGAACGGGCAACCACTTTGTGGAGTGGGGCGAACTGACCGTAGCCGATGATGCGCTCGACGGTGTACCGGCAGGTACTTATCTGGCGCTGTTGTCGCACTCGGGTTCGCGCGGGTTTGGCGGCAGCGTGGCCGACCATTACAGCAAGCTGGCCATGGTAAAAACCAAGCTTCCGGCCGAGGCTAAACACCTGGCCTGGCTTGACCTGGATACCGAAGACGGGCAGGAATACTGGATTGCCATGAACCTGGCCGGCGACTATGCCAGCGCCAACCATCACGAAATACACAACAAAATTGCCCGCGACCTCAACCTGCAGCCCCTGTTGCGGATTGAGAACCACCACAACTTTGCATGGAAAGAGCAATTGGCCGACGGCACCGAGGTGATGGTACACCGCAAGGGCGCTACACCGGCCGGCGCAGGTGTGCTGGGCATTATTCCGGGCAGCATGAGCACGCCGGGCTTTGTGGTACGGGGCAAGGGCAATGCTGAAAGCATTAACTCGGCCAGCCACGGTGCGGGCAGGTTGATGAGCCGGAGCGCGGCCTTTAAAACCATTCAGCGCGATTTGGTAACGGCCGAACTGCACGACAAAAAAATCACGCTCATCGGTTCTGACCTGGACGAAGCGCCCATGGTGTACAAAGACATCCACGCAGTAATGGCCGCCCAACACGACCTGGTAGACGTACTGGCGAAGTTTCAGCCGAGGATTGTGCGGATGGCGGATGCGAGGGAAAGGCCGGAGGATTAAACACGGAGGTAATAGTACTCAGCGTAAAATTTTGCGCGCAAAGCACTACTGTCAAACCATTGACACCACATTTTAATTTTAAACAATGTAATATTGTAGAAAAAAACTTAAATGCGGGATTTTGATATCAGAAGCACGTTAAAACAAACGAAGTTAATTCATTTTTTTAATGACGGAAGTTCTAAAATTGTAGATGAATTTACATTTCCTTCTACTAATTCAAGAATAGACATTGCTGTAATTAATTGCGAATTACATGGATACGAAATTAAGAGTTCGAGAGATACCCTACAACGACTTCCAAATCAATTAATTGGTTACGAAAAGGTTCTTGATTATTTGCATGTTGTTGCTGAACCAAAACATATAGTACACATTGAAAAAATCTTACCTGATTGGGTTGGGCTTACTGTATGTCAAGAGGTCAATAGTAATGTAGAATTGTTAGACATAAAACTTAGTAATAAAAACCCTCACAAAGAAGCATTTCATATCGCAAAATTGTTATGGAGAGATGAAATTATTGATATTTTAAACGCAAATAATATAAAATTTCGAAAAAAAGATAGAAATTGGCTACTGTGTGAAGTATTAGCAGCCAACTTAGAACTTGATTTTATCTCTAAAGAAGTTAGAAATAAAATCAAGTTAAGAGATAGTTGGAAGTTAGGCAAGCAAGTTTACTAATTTTTCAATATGACGTGCAGTACTTATAGTAACCCAAGTTTCTGGATTTCCTGAACGTTCATCTCTGCTCGCACAATCATAAATTTCAGCATCTGCCCAACTAAAGTTATGTCCGTCGTAATGTGCATTACTTAGAAGCAGATTACACTTCTTATGATACTGCCCCATACCGTCAGGATGGTTGCCTGGCTTATGACCACGCAGTATCACGAAGCCTTTTTCTCCAGTGTACCTTATACTTGACGACCCAGAGAAACCTTGAGGACTGCTATCGTAAATAGGATGGCGTGTTGCATAATCCGCGTAACTTAATATCGTTGAATGTTCACTGCCATTTATCAACTCATGCCACATATCCCATTCGTGCCTATTATGAACTACAACAGTATCTGGTGAAATATCACTTAAATCTTTGACAAATGACCCAGCTGCAATTATTACGTTTAAAAAGTTAGCAGAATCAATATATTGAAGTAAGGTTTCTGCAGATACTATTGCCGTATCAACACTACTCCTATCTATAAAGCTAAAATCTATTATTAAACTAATATCACTCAAATCACACTTTAATATTGAGGTAAGTCGCTCAATAGTTGAATCAAAAATGCGTGGCTTAATTTGATTTTTAGTAACTCTCACGGCGATTTCTCGTTTACGTCCGATAAGCCTTTTAATCGATTTTAACCTTTCCTCTGGATAATCAAGTCGTAAGACCGGTATAACATTAACGCCATTTGATGTCAAGAAATCGTAGATGTTTTTAAAATCGAAAAAGCTATTACCTTCGCTGAATGCAATGTAGGGATCGAGAAATACTTTATTGTTTTTAAAGCACCAGTAGCTACTCAAGTATCGTTTTATATTTTCCGAACTATCTGTCAATAACTCTAAAATCGGAGTTGTCGAACTTTTAGTTTCATCAGTTAACTCTTTCAATGCTTTAAGTTCGCCTCTCTTAGCTTTAAGTATTGGATAATAATGGCTTGTTGCCTGAACATGGTCCACTAGCACATTTTCAAATTCTTTTTTTAGTAAATTTTGTTTCATAATTAATTTTTATTCTGACCTTATTAAAGGGAATGACCCCTAACTAATTAATTTTTAAGGTGTAAGCAACTAAAAATAAAAATTTTTTATTTATGAAATATTTATACTTTTGCACTGTCGATCCAAGACATGTTACTTACAAATAGGGTCACTAGCCCCAGAGGTGTTTTAAAATAAGCTAAAACATTTTTACGTGACTTTCGTATGATGCTACGAATAGTCTGCCACAATGGCTATGCCAAATTGCTAATTTTTTTGGCTATTTTATAATTTTATTCTAAAAATTCGCTCATCTTTCTCGAGACGAAATATCCCATTAAAGAATACTTAAATAACTGCCATACTTGTCTTTTTGTCACATTCTTTTTAATGAAAATGGGCCAACAAATTGACATATCACTATAAGTGACAGATCAGCTGGTTTTGATAGGACGTATGCTTCGGTATAGAGTTATATGTGTTTATCAGATCTTGAGCCTCGAGTAAAGACAAAGCAAGTCTAAACAAGAGTAAATTTTATTAAAACTAATCTATTATCTCTTAAGTTTACACCACAAAACACAACAACTACTACATGGGTAAAGTATTTACCATAGCTCAGGGGCTCGAAAACTTGGGGGCATTGCGCAACGGGGGGCAGGGTTCGGTATATAAGGCCAAGCGCACCGGCGAAATTGTGGTGGCGGTTAAGCTGCTGCCTACGCCTATTTACTCGGAAAGTGCCGACGACAAAAACTTCCGCAACTTCCAGAACGAGGTCGAAAAACTGAAAAAGGTTAACGAGCGCCCTACACCCCATGTAGTTAAAATTTATAGTTCGGGCATTACCGAGAGCGGCTCGTTGCCCTACATCGAGATGGAGTACATTGAGGGCCCCGACCTTGCCGAACTGCTGCAGCCCCCGCACGAACCGGTGTTTACCATCCCCGAGGTTATTAAGGTAGCTAACCAACTGGCGCTGGCCCTAAGCCATTGCCACCAGGTAAACGTTAACCACGGCGACATCAAGAGCAATAACATCAAATATAACGTTAATACCGGCAACTACATGCTGCTCGATTTTGGCCTGGCCATCATGACCGACGAGCAGCGCCGTAGCAGTTTGCGCAATGCCGGTGCCGTGGAGTTTATGGCACCCGAGCAAAACGAGGGCGAACTGCTGCCGCAAAGCGATATTTACAGCTACGGCGTTATTTTGTACGAGTTGCTGGCCGGCGTGGTGCCTTTCCCGCTCACCAGCAGTGCCGCCACCGCCCGCAACCTGGTAATGCTGGCCCACATGGAAACCCCGCCGCCCGACCTGCTCGAACTGCGCCGCCAGCACCTGCCCGAGTTTTGGGATGCTGATAAGCAAAGCCGCGAAATGCAGGTACCCGAGTGGCTGCTCAGCATCATCACCCGCTGTTTGCAAAAGCAGCCCAACCAGCGTTTTGCCAACGGCTCCGAACTGCACCAGGCCATACAGGCCCAGCACAGCGCCCTCACCATTAAAAGCGACACCGAAAAATCGCTGGTGCTACAAAGCCAAAACGACAGCCTAACCAACCTGCTGCTGCAACAACGCGAAAAAACCATGCGTTTTGAGCGCGAACTTACCGAGGCTAAACAAGCCCTGGCCCAAAAAGAAAGCGAACTGGCCGCGCTTCAGCAAGGCCGCCCGGCGGCTGCATCAAACGCTACCGGCAGTGCCGCCAACACCACAGGTTTGCCCCCGCTCATCCAACCTAAACAACCCGGTATATCAACCACTACGGCCATCATTTTAGGCTTCGTGCTGATTGCCTTGGGTGTTTACGCCGGTTACAAATGGATACCGGGTAAACCGGCCGACAGTGCCCAAACCACAGCCACCACGCCAAAACGTAAGTTAGATACCACCCGCGACGGTAAGCCCATCATTACCCGTGCCGTTGTGCAAGCACCCAACCTCGAAAACCCTGGTCCGGACGCAGGTAAGGCCTTTACCGTATTTGCCGATTACGCCTACTTCCACAACGAACCCAACGAAGAAAGCAAACGCAAAGCCAACCTCAACAAATGGAACAAAGCCCGCCTGGTAGCCCAAGACGACCAGAACGGTTATATCTATGTGGAGTTTACCAATCGTAAAGGTCAGGTAAGTAAGGGGTGGTTAGATAAGAAGGATTTATTAAGGTTGAGCGAGTGAAGCTAATGAGTGAATGAGTGAATAACATTCCCTGTCATTTCGAACGATAGGGAGAAATTTTGCTACTTGCGATTCAGTGCGTTTTTAATTTGAGTTGGTGGTTGTTAACTTACTTAGTCTGCTCTATGCCGCAGAGGCATCTTACTTTTGTCTTGATACAAAAGTAAGCAAAAAATCAAGTCACCTCCCGCTTGCTTCTTTGCGCACAAGGCCGTTGCGCTGCAAAGCCGGGCTGCACCACAGGCTTCTTATATTTTGCCCTGGCTTCGCCGCGCTATGCCAACGCTTCTGCAAAATCTAAAATGCCTTTGTCACCGCACGGGGCCCGCTTGTGCTGCCCGCCTTTCGGCCGAAGCTGGGGAGGAGACCAGGAAGCTCACCCCCCTGCTCCCTAAAGGGCGAGTAGAATTCCTGCCCAAATCGTCCTTAGATAAAAATACTTTAGCAACTCTGACAGCTTATTGCTTAAATTCTAAGTTTGTTCAACTCACAGTCTCTTTCTGCTAATCAAAAACTCCCCTTTTAGGGGGCTGGGGGGCAAAAGTATCAAAAAGGCCTGCTAACAAGATGCCGCTATTGGTTTAAATAAAATTATTTCAATACCCCCTTTAATGCAAAGAAGGCGCAACTGACAGGTTGCCCTGCAGTAGCGCCTTTTAATGGCATTGTTTTATTGGTAGCTTAGCACCGTTTTGGTCTTTGTTGGAACGGATGAACCATTTTCAAAGTATTTTACAGCAATTACGCGTTTAAAATTAAAATAATAATTAGCCGGGCTCAAACCAACAATTGCGGTTTGCAAACCAGTGCCATTGCTTTCCAGTATCAATGTTTTTCTGTCAGCACTATTGGTAATGGTCCATCCCACCGTCGATCCGGTTCCCGCAGACATATCATAGGTTGTATTCGGGTCATTTTCCTTATAACAGGTTAATTCAATTCGCAGCCTGATGTTACCATTTTTTACGCTTGCGTTTATAAAGTAACTTCCGGAATTATCAGTTACATCAGACAACAGGTTTTTATAACCTGATGCGGTGGCCGGATAACTAATTAAATCGTAAGATTTTTTATAAAGGTTAGCGTCTAAAAACGTTTTAATACCGCTTAAATCAACTTTGCTGATAACTGAGTCGGCATAAATTGAAGCGTATTTTGCCCTTACATTTTTAACTACTGCAGCAGTATCCATGTAATACAGATGGGTAGCTAAATCGTTCCCTAAAAATTTTTCGCTCAAAATACCGTCAGTTTCCAAATCCTGAGAAATGTCAGTCAATATCTCCATTAATTCGCTATCGGTCCTGAAGCCTAATAATATTGATGATATAGACAGCAAAATTTTATTACGCTTTGCCGAACCTATCAGATTTAAATCTTCGGCCTTTTTAATACCCGAATTTTCGATACCAAAAACTTTTAATACTTCGGTTACTGCTTGTGTTTTGGCTTCGTCAAACGTCTTGCCCTGTTTAATTAAATATTCTACCCGTGGTCTTTCTAAGTGGGTAAGTACATTTATGTTCATCGTAGCAGACGAGTTAACTTTAATTAACCCGGTAAGCGATATTTTTGATAACGAATTTTGTCCGGCCACTTCATTAAAATAAAAGCCATCCGCTACAGCCCGGCAAAATTTACCTTTCAAATTCTGCACCTTTAAACTAAACGAGCCGAAATTGTCGCTAATGGTAGTGTTAAAACTTCGACCGGTTTGAGTTAGGGTTGAATCCATTTCATATAAAGACACCAACGACCCTTTAGTAAATGCACCCTTTTCAATACGACCACTAATTTCCTGTATGCTTGCTACTCCCTCCAGGCCGCTTAAATTGGAAGATAGTTGAGCAACCAGTGTTTGCAAAGCCGTATTGCTTTTATCAGTTACTTTTTGTTCACTGTAATTTTTATCAACTAAAGCGCTCAACTGATTAACAGTTTTTTTAACATCTTCAACTTGTACAGTCGTACTCACCAACTGCAACGATGATTTAAGATTGGCAATATCGGTGGCACTGGCTGTACCAGACGCTTTAAGTTCGTTTGTTAAGACAGAAAGACTATTGCTTAGTGTTTTTAATGAGCTTACTTCGTCGGTATTAAGTTTACCTTGCTGCTGTAAAACAAGTACACTGTTGTTAATTTGAGTTATTTGACTTTCTAAGGCGGACACCCGGCTGCTTAATTCAGCAACTTCTTGTTTCAAGCCATTATCTTTTTTACACGATGAGAAAATACAGGCACCCACCAATACGGCAGACCATACCTGCCTTTTATTTAATAAAAATTGCATAAGCGTTTAGAGTTGTACAAATATATTAAATGAATTATGCCACACAATTTTTTGCGGACTTAACATTTTACCCTTGTACGAAAACACTCATTTAAAGTTTATAAAGCTCACTGCAGAAATTTGCTCATAGCAATGTATTACTTATCCCCACTTATTACTCAACCTGTTAATATCATTTACCTCAAGCACCTTACGGCCGGCAACGGTGGTGGCACAGATGATCATAGCACGGGCTACCTGCTGTAGTGTACTGGCCGAATCAGGAAATAAACGTTTAACAGCCGGGAACAGCCAGCCCACATATTTATACCACTTTAGCACATGTAACTGTCCGGGTACGGGCTGCATTACGCCGGGTCTGAAATTACACACCTTTTTAAACGGAAGCTTTTGCAGGTCGTTTTCGGTGCGGCCCTTAACGCGGGCCCACATAATGCGGCCTTTTTCAGAACTATCGGTACCCGCTCCACTTACGTAAATAAACGTAGAGTCGGGATTAAGCCCTGCCACCACACCGGCAAAGTGCAGGGTGGTATCGTAGGTCGCCAGGGTATAGTCGGCCTCATTTTTACCAATGCTGCTTATGCCGGCACAAAAAAAACAGGCGTCATAACCTTTTAATTTTTCGTCGTCAGCATTCAGCGACATAAAATCGGGCACCAAGTATTCGGTTAATTTAGGGTGCTGATGGCCGGTTGGTTTACGGCTAACACTAAGCACACGTGCCACTTTAGGATGATTGAGGCACTCGAGCATAACGCCCTCGCCTACCATGCCTGTGGTACCGGTGATGATTACATTGATCGGTTGCATAGGATAGTTAAGAGTAAAAGCGAAATATTTTGTTACAACAGCCGGTCAGAAAATGCGTTTGCACTTTGCAGAGACTGTGTTTGTAAAAACTTTGCTACGTTTTGTAACAAGCAGTTAAATGCAAGCGACTAATTACAAATGAAGACGTTAATTACTTTACTTACCTGCTTACTCATAAGCTTTTCGGCATCGGCTCAACAGCAAAAAATATTGCAGCCGAAAACGAGCGTTCAGTTACCCCATCCCATAGTTTCTCATTCGCCAACGGATGCATCTCGTCCAAAGCTAACTGCGGTTGCCATGCCGCCTTACCATCCGGCTGAGCACCCCTTGTACAAAACCATAGTACAGATGGACAGCCTTTACTTTGACACCTACAACCATAGCAAGGCCGCTCTCATGGATTCGCTCACGGCTGATGACATTGAGTTTTACCATGACCGTGGCGGGCTTATCACTTCTAAACAGGAATTGCTGCAGTCGATCCAAAAAAACATATTTGGCAAAGTAAACCGGGTGCTGAGCCCGGGCAGTATTGAGGTTTACGAAATACCCAATTACGGTGCTATTGAGTTTGGCTACCATAGCTTCCGCAACCTGGTTGAGCACAGCGAAAGCCGTCCGGCTAAGTTTGTCGTCACGTGGAGGTTTAAAGACAACCGTTGGCAGGTTACGAGGGTAGTAAGCTTACATTAGCAGATAGTAAGTGGTTAAATAAAGCTGCAAATGGGTTAGACAACTTATTGTCTTACAGATACCTATCTAGGTGAGCAGGTTAAATTACTGGTTGTCATCCGGCTACAGGCGGTCCTTAATACCACTTACAAGCTCATTAAGCTTAGAGCGGTTGCAAGCCTTTGTCAATGCACTCATTCATAAATCACTCATTCACTCATTGGCTAAAACCGTACCTTTGCATCAAAGCAAGTAACCCGATACATGACCAACCCTCCTGCTCCGGCCGATAAAACCAACCTGCACCCGCGCAACCTGCACCGCGGACGCTACCCGTTTAACGAGCTTACCAAAGCTCTGCCCGCCCTGCGCCAATATCTTACCCGCAACGAGCAAAACGAGCCGACCATCAATTTTACCGACCCCGAAGCCGTAAAAGTGCTAAACCAGGCTTTGCTGAAGCACTATTACAAAATTACCTCGTGGGACATCCCCGAGGGATTTTTATGTCCGCCTATACCTGGCCGCGCCGATTACCTGCATTACCTGGCCGATGTACTGGCCGAGGGAAACAACGACACCATCCCTACCGGCGCCGGCGTAAAGGTGCTCGACGTAGGCGTGGGCGCTAACTGCATTTACCCTTTACTGGGCCACCAGGCTTACGGCTGGAACTTTGTGGGTACCGAGGCCGACTACATTGCCGCCGCCTGGGCACAAAAAACGGTGGATACCAATGGCCTTAACAAGGCTATCCAAATCCGCAAGCAAACGTCGTACAACCATATTTTTGAGGGCATCATTAAGCCCGGCGAAAAATTCGACATCACCATGTGTAATCCGCCCTTCCATTCGTCATCGCGCGAGGTGAAAGAAAAATCGCAGCGCAAGTGGGAAAAGCTGGGTCAGGACACGGCTGCAGGCCTCAACTTTGGCGGCCGCAACAACGAGTTATGGTGCGAAGGCGGCGAACCGCGTTTTTTAAATAAAATGATGAGCGAAAGCAAGCAGTTTGCCGGTCAGTGCAAATGGTTTTCGTCGCTTATTTCCCAAAAAACCACCCTGCCGGGCTGCTACAAATCGCTCGACTACCTGGGCGCTGCCGAAGTCAAAACCATTCCCATGTCGCAAGGCCAAAAGGTAAGCCGCATTTTGGTGTGGAGATTCTAGACAATTAATGAGTTTTGAATGAGTGATTGAGTGAATTTGGGTGTGCTGATGTGCAGATGGGAGTTGATAAGTATGTTAATTGGGATACTTTCTCCCTTAGCTCTTGTTTTGTGGCTCTATTCTCTTCATACTTAGCTCGTGATTTCTGATTCTCTCCGCCACACTTGTCATCTCGAATGCTTATGAGAAATCTTGATACTGATGATAAGTAACCGCTGTTATTTAGTCATCTACATTCATTACTCTTTACTCTAAAAATACCGGCTGCGTCATTGCGAGGAACGAAGCAATCTCTTTAGGACAAGCTCGCCGCCGGATTAATAAAGCGGTGCACGAACGCTGGCTCAGCTTAAAGAAATTGCTTCGTTCCTCGTAGTGACGGCTTTTTTTTGCGTGAAAGAAAAGCGTAGTCCAACCGTCGCAATTATCAAGATTCTCGTTATCACTCGAAATGACAGTTTGAGTGAGAGAGCCAATAACCAAGATTACAGATACTAATACATTCATTAGTCAATTTCACTGATTCACCGACCAACGGACTCTCTCATTCTGTCATTCACTCATTGCTTTCCCGCCTCTCCAAAATGGAAAACCACCCTACCAAAATGAAAGGGTGATATCAACAGCCAAAAACCCAAAAGTGCCCTTTTTCCATAATGGAAGGCCTTTTTTTCAAAATGGCATACCCCTTGTTCGCGGCTTTGTAACTATTGAAATATTGGTTTTGTTAAAATTTCCATGAACAGTCCTCATCTCAGAAAACTTTCGGGTGCCGGCATACTCGTAACCTTGGGTATCATCTTCGGCGACATCGGCACCTCGCCCCTCTACACCTTTCAAACATTGTTAAAAGAAGGCGGCCGCGCCGACCAGTTTCTGGTGCTGGGTGCCATTTCGTGCGTATTTTGGACGCTTACCCTACAAACTACCTTTAAATACATCATCATTACCTTACAGGCCGACAACCGCGGCGAGGGCGGCATCTTTTCGCTTTTTGCCCTGGTGCGCCGTTATGGTAAAAAACTCATGATTCCGGCCATTATTGGTGCCGGCACCTTGCTGGCCGACGGTATTATCACCCCGCCCATCTCGGTAACCTCGGCCATTGAGGGTTTAAGTTTGGTACCCTCGCTCAGCAAGCACTTTGTACCCGGCAACGATCTGATTTTAGGCATTGTGATAGGCATTATTTTTCTGCTGTTCATCTTTCAGCAGTTTGGCACCAACGTGGTGGGCAAGGCTTTTGGGCCGGTAATGCTCATCTGGTTTATTATGCTGGGGTTTGTAGGCACTATGCAAGTGGCACATTACCCACAGATATTTAAAGCACTAAATCCCATCTATGCCTGGGATTTACTGACCCAGCACCCTAATGGTTTCTGGTTGTTGGGCGCAGTGTTTTTGTGTACCACCGGCGCCGAAGCGCTATACTCCGACCTGGGCCATTGCGGGCGTAAAAATATACAGGTGAGCTGGATATTTGTAAAGATATGCCTGGTGCTTAACTACCTTGGCCAGGGCGCATGGGTATTAACCCAAAACAAATATCATACGTTTGAGGGCGTTAACCCATTTTTTGAAATTGTACCCCACGCCTTTTTACTGCCTGCCATTGGCATAGCTACATTGGCTACCATTATTGCCAGCCAGGCGCTCATCAGCGGGTCGTTTACATTAATCAGCGAGGCCATGAGCATGAATTTCTGGCCACGTGTTACGGTGAAGTATCCAAGCAATATCCGCGGACAAATCTATATCCCGAGCATCAACTGGATTTTATGCTTTGGATGTATCGCGGTAGCGCTTTACTTTAAAACGTCCGAGTCTATGACGGCAGCTTACGGTTTTTCCATCACCATTGCCATGCTGATGACTACCGTGTTAATGTATTACTTTATGCGCTACGTAAAGCACTGGCCGGCCTGGTTGGTTATCATCATCCTGTGTGTGTTTTTGAGCGTGGAGTTCTCGTTCTTTGTGGCCAATGCGGTTAAAATCGTTAAACGGTTATTCTTCCTGGTGTTTGAGGTGGGATTAATTTTTACCATGTACATCTGGTACAAGGCCCGCAAAATTAACAACCGGTTCCTCAACTTTGTAGATCTTAAAGATTATATCCCGATGCTGCAGGCCATAAGCATCGACCAGGGCATCCCTAAGTTTGCTACGCATTTAATTTATTTAACCAAGGCCAACAGCAGCAAGCAGATTGAGCAAAAAATAATGCACTCCATCCTGAGCCGCAAGCCTAAACGGGCTGACGTTTACTGGTTTGTACACATTGAACGTACCGACGAACCCTACACGCTCGAATACATGGTAGAAGAACTGGAAGAAGATAAAGTGATTCGCCTGGAATTCAGGATTGGTTTTAGGATCCAGCCAAGGGTTAATGTGCTGTTCCGCAAGGCGGTTGAAGAAATGATTGCCCGCGGCGAACTGGACATTACCAGCCGTTATGAATCACTGAGAGGCTACAATCTGCCGGCAGATTTCCAGTTTGTTATTTTCGAGAAATTCCTGTCGTACAATAATAACTTTAGCCTGAGCGAAGGTTTTATCCTGAACAGCTATTTTGCCATCAAACAGCTGGCTCAGGGCGACGCCAAAGCCTTCGGCCTCGACACCAGCGAAACCCGCGTAGAAAAAATCCCGATGATTGTAAACCCGCTAAGCAGTCTTAAACTGAAACGGATTGAGGTTGGGAAGTGAGCGGATAAATAATGATTGAATGCGTAAGTATCGGAAACAAAAACTATCGAGGTAATTAAACTCCTTTATGTCAATTCGAGGATAACAAGAAATCTTGTTTGTAGCGGTAAGCAACTTGTCCAATTACTTGCCGTGAGTATCAAGATTTCTCGTTATCACTCGAATTGACAGGTGGTTATATTGACTCATTCTCTCATTGCTTTACCACCGCTACAAATCCGCCGCGGGGCAGGCAGTCTATCTTAACGGGTTGGCCAGGAGTAACCGACAGCGTTTGTGTGTTAAACGATTTATCATTATCACCATCTTTAATGATGGTCAATTTACCTTGTTTAGTTTTCAAAAAGCTGAGGCTAAACTGTAAGGTTTGCGCATTGTCCAACCCATTAAGTCCGCCAATATACCAGTTACTTCCGCTGCGGCGGGCGATAACCACATGGTTGCCGGGGTAACCGCTCAGCAGGCGGGTTTCGTCCCAGGCGGTGGGTACGGTTTTCAGAAAGTTTTTGGGGTCGTCGGGCAGGTCGTAAAAAGCCGAAGGACGGTCGGCAAAGTTTTGCAGAGCCGATTCAAACACTACCGATAAGGCCAGTTCGTGCCCGTATGAGGTAGTGTGCGGATGCTGGCTATTAGTAAACGTTACCGGGGTATAATCCATCGGGCCAACAACATTACGGGTAAAGGGCAGCGTGGTGTTATGAACCGCAGCTTTACTGGTTAATTCATCGTTATTATTATACCATTCGGCACCGCGCACCGCCTCAACGGTCATGAGGTTGGGGTACGTGCGCGACCATCCCCGCGGAATGGTAGCACCATGAAAATCAACCATCAGGTGATGATCCGCCGCATCTTTCAATATCTCCAGGTATAGCTTCATCATGTCTTGCTGGTCGCCGGCAAAAAAATCGATCTTCACGCCATACACGCCAATTTTATTGAGCCACGCAAACTCCTTCAGCCGTTTCTCGCGGGTACGCATCCGGTCGATCGGCGTAGCGGTTGCCCACTCGGTAGTGCCAGAGTTATACCATAGCATAGGTTTTATACCTTTGGATTGGGCGTACTTTACGGCGTCTTCCATAGTGCCGCCGTTGGTCATCACGTCCCATTCCCAATCAATCAGTACATAAGGCCAAGTCATTTTCTCAGCCAGATCAACGTATTCCACTACCCGCTTATAATCTCTAGAACCATGGTTATAAGCCCAGTATACCCACGCTACCGAACCGGGCTTTATCCAACTCGTGTCTTTTAACTGGTTGGGGTTGCTTACATCATTTATCAGAGTTGATTGCACCACTGTAGCCAGCGACCCTAAAATGATAGTATGCCATTGCGATGCCCAGGGTAACGGAGCCATACCTCCCTGCTGGTTAAAGTCTTTACGTGGTTCGGGATAAGTAACTTTGTAAGTATTTAAGTCGGCGGCATTGATAAGCCGGGCTGCCGCATTCACTTCGCTATTACCAGCTTCGGATAGTAGGTAGTATACCTCCTTACCATTGGCTTTAAACAATGCAGGATAGGCCCATTGCTGCGATTTGATACCTTTACCATCGGTACTGTACGGAAAAAACTCCTCATAAGCCGGGTCGTATTTTTGTATCCAGCGGGCCGTTTGCTGCGGAATATGGTAGGTAGTATACTCATCCTTTACATTAACCTGCGACATACCCGACGCCTGCAACTGGTACCTGAAAGCCACCCCATCATTATATAACCTAAAAACAACCTGTAGTTGCTTACCCGCACCGTTGGCAAAGGTAAACGCCTGTTCGGTAGCTTCGTTGGTGCATAAGCTGCGTTTGCCGGTAAGCATACGGTAGTTCTCGCTCAGCCTTTTTACCCAACCAGCGTTTTTAAGGTCGATGTTTTTAAACTGCTGGTCGGCGGTTGAAAGGCCCAACTGGTTGTTCTGCATCACCGGCGCAAAACTACCGCCGTTTTTGTAATATACATCAAATGCTGCTGAGGCCGCAGAGTCATTGCCGGCCCGGTAATCATTGTGCAGTACCACCTTTATTTTGCCATTCGGCGAGGTGAGCGTGAATGAGTTTTTTTTCTGTCCATGCGCCGTGTTGTAGCCCATCAGGCATAACAGGGCAGCAGCGGCTATGAAGGTTTTTTTAGGGGATATATTCATGAGATGTATTTTGATGGATTTTTTTTGATGTCACTGATTTTGTTTGATGTCACTGATTTTGTTTGAGTAATTCTACTGCTCTTTCCCTCCCGTCATGCCGAATTTATTTCGGCATCCCACGCGCCAAGTAACGAACTTTTCCGGCAAGGCGGCATCCCACGTGCTAAGTAACGAACTTTCATAAAAAAGCGGTTAGCCTGTCCTGTGGGATGCTGAAATAAATTCGGCATGACGGGGTGGAGACAACCCAATGCATCTCATAATCATGGCGTTACTTCCTTCCAGCTAAACACGGTGCCATCTTTCTTCCCAGGGAGGGTGCCGGGCCAGTCGGCGCCATATAGTTCGCCGGTGTTGGGGTTGAGGCCTACAAAGCGGTTGGTGTGCAGCGATAGCAGCATACACTCGCCGCGCAGCATATCCTGCCACATAAATAGGCTGGCCGCGCTTTCTTGTTTAATGAGGCGCACATCGGCCGCCATGCCCTGGCCGGTAATGGTGACAAAGCCGGTACCATTCATAGCCTGCAGCACTACCCTGCCATTACCTCGGTCGAGCACTTTAAAGGTATAGGCGCTGTCTTTTTCGTCGGGGCGGTAAATGTGGCCGGGTACGAGCATGCCGTGCGTGTCGGCCCGCACCATGCGGCGGTCGGCCAGGTTGGTTAGGGTAATCGTTTTGCCGATGGGCAGGTTTTTAGAGCGGTCGGCCAGGGGTTCGTCCATCATAAATTTACTGAAGGCTGCATAGCCGCCCTCTTTACCCTGCGTGTTGTACGCAAAAAGGGCAAAGCGTGTGCCCTGAAACGTTTTAAGCTGGTAAGGCAGGCGTACGCTATCGCCCAGGCTTTCAAACTGGGTGCCGTTGGCGCTGTAGCTCAACTGGCTAATATCGTTATCAAAGTCGCCGTAGGCCCGTAGGCTTACTTTGGGCGATTTTAGCGGCTTATCAATAGTTTGATGCTTATACTGGTCAAAAAAACGCAGGATGTACTGGTTGCCCTGGCGCAGCACTGCTACCCAGGCGTATGGGATGTTCATCAGTCCTAACCCGGCTATGTCGCCGTTTTTTAAGTGCGAAGCGTTGAGTACTACCGTAGCCTGGCTAACGGGACCAACGCCGCGCTGGGTAAGGGTGTTGTGCGCCCATAAAAAGTCTTTAGCCGGCAGGGTATGTAGCTGCAGTTCGCCGGGTTTAAGTTGCCAGTGGGTGTTAACGGGATTATGGTTCCATTGCCAGGCATCAGCCAAGTGTACCTGCCTAAAGTCATCACTGCGCACGTAGGGGGCGTGCGGCGTGGCCGTATTGTTGGGTTTGTACCAGGTTTTGGGTGAACGGCCCAGGTTGCCCTCGATGCCAAAATACGGCCAACCGTCTTTCCAGGTAACCGGCGACAAGAATGTGGTGCGCCCTACCGAGCGAAAATCCATCATCGAAAATCCCCACCAGCGGCCATCAGGCATATCCACAATGCCGCCCTGGTGCATGGGTATCGATTCCAGCAGTTGCCCGTTGCGTTTTACCGTGTTAATTTTATCATCAGGCGCGGGTACGGGCGTGCTCTGGCCTATATCGTTAGTAAACCAGCCGAGCGAGGTGCCCATGGTTTCTTTGGCGCTGATGACGGTAGTTTCGTACGGGCCATAAATATTGGCCGACCGTGCGCACTGCAAACGGCCGCCATCGGCATTGGTGATGTAGTATTTGCCGTTTATCTTATAAATGTGGTTACCCTCGCCCATTGCCTGCGTGCGGTCAATGAGCAGCCTGTCGGTATTGGGCTCAAAGCCGCTCAGGTCGGGTTTCAGCTCAATCATCCTGATTTCGGTTTGCCCGTAAACAATGTAAATTTTGTTACTGTCGAATAGTACCGAAAGGTCATAAATGGGCCGTTTAAGGTCGTGCTGTTTCCATGGGCCAGCTGGACTTTTAGAGGTAAATACCTGCAGACCGTGGCGGTTTATATTGGAAAAAATGTAAAACGTACCCTCGTGGTAGCGGATGCAGGGCGCCCAGATGCCTTGCCCGTAAGCCTCTTTGCCATTGCGCAGGTTAAAATCATCACTGTCATCAAAACGGGGCATGGCGTAGCTCACCAGTTTCCAGTTCACCAAATCGGTTGAGTGCAGCACAGGCAGGCCGGGCACGCTGTGCATGGTAGTGCCGGTAATGTAATATTCAGTACCTACCCGTATCAGGTCGGGGTCCGAAAATTCGTCGTAAAATAAAGGGTTGGTGTAGGTACCGTTACCATTGTCGGCCGTCCAGGATTGTGCATGGGCTTTTTGTGTGGTAAAGACGCTGTGAATCAATAAGTATAACAGTAAGTATTTAAAGCGCATCATCAAATAAATTATAGTTAAAAAAGCATCAATAACAGCTTACTTTCCTTGCCAGGTAAATTTCATTAGTGGTTGTACTGGTAACGAAAATAATCAACATCAATATAGCCGGCATCCTGCACGTTATTAAAATTATAAATGGCCAATCGGTCGCCACGGTAGGATGCCCATTGTAACTGATAGGTTTCACCAATAGATTTAAACGTCTTACCATCAGTACTATAAGTGAAGTTACTTTTACCATCAAGCCCCCAAACGCTGCGCAGCCAAAGGGTATTGCCTTTGATGAAAGCGCCGCTGGTAACAGCATCCTTGGTAAAAAACTCTAACTGTTTACCCTGGCTGGTGCATATTATGCCCAACGCAGCATAATAAGGCGAACCAAAGTGCGACAGCCCTGCCCGTTGCCCGTTGGCCATGCCGCTCAGGTCGAGTTTTACCGTAGCCTCGTTGGCGGTGGCGCGGTAACTGCGTTGGGTAATGGTATTGCCGGCGTGCAGCAAATCGTTTTTGAGCGGCTTAAACGCATGCAGCCTGAGCCAGCCCTTGCGTTGCGATAACGACCATTTACCAGCCCGGGGCTGGTAGTTCCATTCCCACTGGGAGCTCACAGTGGCAGCGCTAAACTCGTCTGACGACTGCGGAACCACTTTTTGCGTGCCTTTTACCGGCATGGGTGCCTGCCAAACCATTTCGCCTATGCCGGCAGCGTTAGGTTTGCCGATGATAGGCCAGCCGTTAAGCCAGGTAACGGGCAGCAGGCTCGCTACGCGGCCCGACCAGTCGCCCGAACCGTGGTGGATTAAAAAGTACCATCGGCCAGCCTGGGATTGCACGAGGCCGCCCTGGTTGGGCTCGTTAAACTGCGGCTGCCCCTCGCTCAGCTGCTGCGGGCCCTCATACGGCCCCCAGATGTTTTTGGCGCGTTCCATCATCAGCACCCGCACATTGTTGCGCACTTCGCTAAAAAGATGGTAATAGTAGCCGTTAATTTTATACAACTTGTTGGCCTCACTGCCGTGCGACTGATAAATCACTTTGTCGGATGCCCTGTCAATCGTGGCTCCATCGACCGACATTTTAAAAAGGTGGATTTTGTAGCTGTCGGCAAAATTGGTGCCCACCAGGTAGGCTTGCCCGTCATCGTCCCAAAAAGGGCAGCAATCGTCCCAGCCCTTCTCAGCCAGCACAGGTTTAAGCGGCGCCCAAGGGCCCTCGGGCCGCGTGGCTGACGTCATGAAATAGCCCTCGTCGGGGTCGCCAAAGTAAATCCAGAAACGGTTTTTATGGTAGCGGATGGCCCCGGCCCAAACACCCCGGCCATAGCGGTCCATCTGGGTATAATTCATGGCCGGCGATATGGTTGAAATATCATTAACCGCGTGGCTCAATATGCGCCAGTTCACCATATCCTTAGAGTGCAGAATGACGAAGCCCGGGGAGTATTGAAACGTAGATGACACGGCGTAATAATCATTACCTACGCGGATGCAGTCAATGTCGCTATAATCGCCGGGCAAAACCGGATTATGGTAAGTGCCGTCGCGCTGGTCGCCCCACTGCGTCCAGCTTCCCCATTGCGGTGCTGTAGGTTGGGTTTGGCTGAAGGTAGAGGTTTGCGACAAACAAAGTAGAGCAGCGGAAAAGGCGATGTTACGGAGCATATAAGTAATTGATGATTTTGATATTAAGCGTTATTTTTGATTTTTAGCTATCCTTTTTTATTTCTGAATCAGAATTTACAGAATTTTTGAATTTACAGAATGGCATTTTAGAACATAACCGGCAATTTTTTCAATTCACAATTCCACTCCGCTGCCAGAAGCCTCTTGGCTTGTGGATAAGCCAGATTATAACGCCGGATATGCCTATCCGCGGACCACAAGCCAGGAGGCTTGCGGCGGCGAAAAAAAACAGCCCCCTAAATGGTATCCATTCGAAAGTATTGTTATCGGCATAATATCATTCAATTCTGTTAATCATAAAATTCAACAAATTCTGGTTCTTATAATGTTAGTCGGCGAGTGCAAGTGCATTAAACCCCTCCCTGCCCTCCCGAGGGAGGGAAGAATTGCGCAAGCCGTTATACTTTTTTTTTAAAGAAGCGCAGAGGCCCGCTGTTGCGCCCGGGCCAACGCAGGCCATGTGCGGCAGTGAGGTGATCGCAACAGCTAGGCCTTTTTGTTTCTTTTGTGGCTATGACAAAAGAAATAGCCCCTGCGGCGATGAGCAGACTGCAGAAGGTTTATCCTTGCAAGCTTTAGTTTAAACCGCAGAATCAATAAATGTAACAAGCGGCGAATACGTCTTCAAGAGATTGCTTCGTACCTCGCAATGACACGGCGGTTTTATTCACTCATTTTATCACTCACTCATTGGCTTACTCAACAAACTTGCACTAAAAAGGGGATAACGAAGCCCCACAACCTCGCAAGTTTTCCTCCTACTGCCCCCAATTTAGCGCAAGTTTGATTTTATGTTTTGTAATTGCCTATCTAAACGCCTTGCAAAGAACTATTGCATGTTGCCTACTGCTGTACACCAATAATCACCAGCAACCTCAGCTAAAAATGCCTGATGAACACCGGATGTAGTTAAAACGTTTATCATCATCATGGTATGTTAAGCTGCAATTTATTAAAGGAACGGGTATGTTTACATTCAAATCTGGCATATTTTGTTAAACGCCGGACTATTTTACCTGGACATTGATTCACAATATTTTAACTGCCTTTGCCTGCCGTTTTGATTTAGGCTATCGCACCATTTATTTTAAATACGTAAGCGATTGAACCCTGAGGCATTTCGGGCAGTTGGATGTTCAAGCCTTCAGTGGTTTGGGTAAACTCCAGCGGTGCATCGCTGCCCAGCAGGCTTACCCTTTGTACTTTGGGCACACTGTTTAAAGCCAGCTTTTTGATGAGTGCCTGTTTATTAACGGGCCAGTCCAGCATGGCGGCGTACAATACGTTGCCCTTTTTGGTAAACCTGAAATCGGCTGCGGTAAAGGGTTTGTTTTTACCCTCGTTAAAGCCCTGGGCACTCAGGGGGGCAGCGCCTTCAATAGTCGGGCCCTCACCAAAGACTGTCCAGGGACGGGTACCGTAAATGCTTTCGCTGTTGCGCTGCATCCAGGCAGCAATACCTTCAACTACAGCGCGTTCTTTATCGTCAATACTACCGTTGCCCCGCACCGGAATGTTGAGCATCAGGTTACCGTTCTTACTCACCACATCAAGCAGGGTGTGCACTACCGTTTTGGCGCTTTTATACTGGTTATTGTCATACAACGAGCGTTCGTAGTGCCAGTTGCCGATGCAGGTATCGGTTTGCCAAGGCTCGGGCTCAATGGCGTTACTTTGGCCGCGCTCGATATCCCAGATCATGCACTTGCGCTGCTGTTCATTCAGTATTTTGCCAAATAACACGGCTTCGAGTTTGCCGTGGCGTTTAATGCTGGTATTATACATGTGGGCGGCAATGCGCAAACCGGCGTCGCTGATGGGCCACAACGGCAACACGGTATCATCAAAGTAAATACCATCGGGTTCATATTTATCTAACAGCTCAATGGTACGTTTATAAAACTTTTCGCAATAAGCTTTAGTGGGTACCGACACACCGTTGCCCCAGGCCCACTGGCTATGTATCATACCGTTATCCTGGCTGTTTTTGCTCAAAGCATGGTCTTGTGCATATAGTTCCTGCGGATCTTCGCCTTCCCACCATTTGCCGCTGCCATCTGCTGTGGCCAGTTTACCATCATAAGGCACGCCGGCCAGCGGACCACTTTTGTCGGCACGCTGGGCGGTTTCCATCCAGCTCCAGGCGTGGGCGGCATGTACGCTTACGGCAAAGCGCAGGTCGTTATTTTTGGCGGCCTTAGCCCACCCGGCAATCAAATCTTTTTTTGGTCCCATGCGCACCGAGTTCCATTTCTGGTACTTACTGTCCCACAGGTCCATGTTATCGTGGTGGTTGGCCAAGGCCATAAAGTATTTGGCACCGGCCTTTTTGTAA
The DNA here is from genome assembly GCF_038806765.1 of Mucilaginibacter sp. CSA2-8R. Lineage (NCBI taxonomy): Bacteria > Pseudomonadati > Bacteroidota > Sphingobacteriia > Sphingobacteriales > Sphingobacteriaceae > Mucilaginibacter > Mucilaginibacter sp. CSA2-8R. The sequence goes on from NZ_CP152389.1 coordinate 2,949,894, forward strand.
AGGCTCACCAGCTCTTCAGGGTCCCATAGTTCGGCTTTCCACTCGTTTATTACATCTTTAAAACCAAATTTTGAGGGATGCCCATATTTTTCGACGTGATGCTTATACTTACGGCCGCCCTCCATATACATTTCGCGGGCATACCAGTCGCCGTATTCGGGCTGGCATTGCGGCCCCCAGTGCGCCCACATCCCAAATTTTGCATCCCTGAACCACTCGGGTACCTCGTATTGAGCCAGCGAATCCCAGGTGGGTTTAAACCGACCTGCAGCGTAGGGGGCATTAAGCAATTGGCCGGCATAGCCTTTTGGCAGGTACATGGATGATAAACCGATGGCCATGCCTTTTAATAAACGTCTTCTGTCCATATAAATTAAGATGTAACCGCAACCAGGCGTATGTTTTACAGCCGCTGCAACAATTTGGATATTTATAATTGGTTTATAAGCGTAGCAATCTGCAGTTGTGTAAAGCGAAAGTACTACGTGTTAAGTTGATAAACTATTATAAAATAGACTATAAGTTGTACAAATCCGACCTATTGGCAATGAGAGAACTGAAGCCAAAGATTGAATGATAGTATGAGTAAGTTTTAAATGTGCCAATGAGCAAATTTGCAGCTGTGCATATAAGAAACAATAAGTAAGTCGCGAATTAGCAAACAAAACTAAGCATGCTATTATGTTGACGCCTATGCTAATTAAAAGAATCCAAACTATTTAAGAACCATCACCCCTATTTCGTGTTGATTAAGAAAAACTACAGCTTATGAAAATTCCGTTTAAAAGTAATAACAACCAAGCACTGATCATCACGGCAGTAACCTTGGTAACCGCAGCTGCTGTTGCACTGGCTTATTTATTCGCGACCGAATCGGGCAAAGAAACGCGCAAGCAATTAGAGGACGCAGTAGAAGAAGGCAGCGAACATGCTCAAGACTACCTGGAAGCCAAAACCCATCAACTAAAAAAGAAAAAGACCGATCTGCACGAGTTGGAAGACTTAGTGAAAGATCATTAATAAAAAATTTTTAAGCAAAAAAAAGCGCTCAATAAACTTGATAATAGTTTATTGGGCGCTTTTTAAGTTATAAGCGTACGCTTTTTGACTATTTATGCCGTAGCAACCAACCTGCTGGTGCTTCTGTATAAATAGTCACTAAAAATATGTCTGCGGGCAAATCTGCCCGGCGAGTCGGCATTAATAAATTTAACATATACCGCTTTAGGCACATCAAAATACTCGTAGGTATTGCCGTCGGTAAAGTTTACGGTAAGCACCTGGCGCTGATAGTCAAAATCTTCGATGGCAGCAGTGGTAGTTGTTAAAGTATAATCAGAAAAGGTTTGAGCCCGCGTTTCGGGTGCAATGCTTACTAAAAAATGATAAGCCTCAATCACCGTCTTACTTTTTTCTTCGGCTTCTAATTTGGCGGCATCATCCTGAAAGCGGTCGGGGTGCCAGGTTTTCATCAGGCCGCGGTAAACAGATTTTAATTCCTGCAAGTCCGCATCTTTGGTTACATTTAACAGTTTGCGGTAATCAACAATCTTTTTCATTACTTAAGTTCTTTCTTTTATAAGGCAGAAAGCAGTAACATTAACCCCCTCCGCAAAACGAGGGCAAAGGTACAGATTATCAGCGAGTTTTCATAAGGCGGTCTGAATGATATTGGACGGGGCTATTATGCAACTTCACAAAATATATTATTTAATATTATTTTAATAATAATACAGCATCCCCTACCCGCCTTAAAGCGACCAACAACGCTGCACCTGTAGATGCATCAAACTACTAAAAAGTTTTCCTGCATGGATTCGAACCACGATTTTCTGAACCAAAATCAGACGTGCTACCGTTGCACCACAGGAAATTATAAAGCGGTCGATGCAAGACTCGAACTTGCGACCAGTTCCCATTAGACAGGGAATCCCTATTACCAACTCAGGCAATCGGCCTAACTTGTAGAACGTAAAGGACTTGAACCTTTAACCATCACCGTATAAGGGTGCCGCTCTCACCAATTGAGCTAACGTTCCGGCTATAAAAAAGTTGGGTAACCCGGACTTGAACCGGGAGCCTACACATCCCAAATGTGGTAATCTGACCAATTGATATACTACCCTGAAAATGCCCTGAAAACAAAAAATCCCCTTAGACTGACCTAAGAGGATTTTGAATATCTTGCTATGTTACGTCAATACATATCCATTCACCTCTGATAGATCAGTTGCGGCAATTGTATCTGTATTGTTGTTGTTTTCATGATGCAATAATAGGTATTATTTTAATACCAACAAATATTTTTTATAATTTATTTAAAATAATTAGCTCGCGCATTTAATCTACTTTAAAAACAACCGATGTTGCATACGGCATTGATGCAGGGCAGGTAACAATCAATGCATCGCCCGATTGCTGCCAATCAAGTTTACCCTCGTAACCAAGCAGGCTAACACTTTTAACCGGCTGGCTTAAGCGCTTTGCATCAGCACCTAACGATTGGATGGTAACTTTAGCTCCGGCTTTGGGTACTACCATACTTAACACGTAAAGCGATTTATTTTTGCCAACCGTAAACCTAAAATCCTGCTCGTTAAATTTAAAGTTTGCCTGGCTTTTACCCAGTTTACCGCCCGGTAACATTTTTAGCTTACCGTTTACCTGCTCGCCCTCGCCGGGTATTACCCAGGCGTGGCTGCCGTACACCGCCTCGCCGTTGCGGCGCATCCAGACGCCAACTTCTTTCAGCATTTTCTGGCTTTCGGAGTTTAGCGAACCATCCGGCAGTAACGATATGCATATACAGGCATTGCCGTCGCGGGCAATGGCTTCGGTAATGTATTTAATCATCATGCCCGAGTCGTAGGTAAAGCCCGGCTCGTAAAACCAATCGCCCACCGGTACCTCGGCAATCCAGGGCTGATCGGTTTTTATTTTTTCGGGGATGCCAAACTCCTCGGTAGTTACCGTGCCATTAGTTTTATCCCTGAATTTTACTACGCTAAAGGTATTTACCTTACCCCGGCGCGTTAGGGTACGATTGTAAAAGTCGGCAATAACCCGCTGCATCGCATCAGCCTTGTAGCCCGTACCGGTACCATTACCTGTAAATGGCCCTTGCACTGTACCATCGGTATAAATAAAATCGGGGTCGTAATGCTGCACCACGTCTTCCATACGCATGGCCCAGTTGGTGGCGTACCACTTGGCATATTGCAGGTGGTTAGAGAAAATGCCAGGTGCCGGAGGCGACCACGCCGACCGGGCGGCAGACTCAACGCCTTTATATTCGCGCAAATCGACGCCATATAATAATCTTGGATCCAGCCCCTGCCACCATTTGCCTTTGCCGTCTTGCAGGGTCAGATTACCATCATAAGGTTTGCCCTTGTATGCACCGGATGTGTCGCTGCCGAAAGCGGTTTGCCACCACCACCAGGTATACTCGTGGTGAAATGTAACTCCAAACCTAATACCCTCAGCACGTGAGGCCTTTGCCCATTCACCAATAATATCACGTTTAGGCCCTACGTTCATGGAGTTCCATGGCTGGTATTTGGAGTTCCACATATCATAATTATCATGATGAACACCTTGTATCATCAAGAAACGGGCACCTGCATCTTTATAGATTTTTGCCAGTTTTTTAGGGTCAAGCAAGTTTGGTTTCCAATTATGCAGTACCTCCATGTAACCGGCTTTGGAGGGATGTCCGTATTTTTTGACGTGATTGGCATATGCCTTAGTGCCTTGAACATACATGCGCCGTGCGTACCAGTCGCCGCTCTCGCCCGAAGCCTGCGGACCAAAATGCACCCAGATACCAAACTTGGCATCGCGCAGCCATTGTGGTTCACCAGGGTAATTCTTTTCGATAGATGCCCAGGTGGGTTCAAAAGGCCCCTTAGCCACCGGAACATCCAGCTTAACCTCATTAAAAGTGTCGGCATCGCCCAAGGGCACACTATTTAACGGTAACTTTTTAGCGCCGGCCGGCAAGGGTGCATGCTGCGAACTAATAGTTTTTTTTGCATGCTGGGCATAACTGCTTGTAGCCAACAACCCCGTTAATAGAAAAACCGGAAGCGATTTTCTCATGGTTTTATTTGAAATAAGAAATAGTGAATGGTTGCCGGCAAAAATATAGGACATAACCTTACTAAATTTGTAAAAATCCGACTATTATTTGTAATAACTTAAAATTGCATACACGAGTTCTTAACGTCTGCGTGTGCATATCAAGCTCACAAAGCATTGATTTTTAGTTGTATCTGCCAGTGTCATTTTGTTTCGGCATAAACTCCTCAAAAAAATTTGAAAATATTTTTTACTGCGCAAATAGGCTGCGCACTGGCCTCCAACCTTTGTATCAACAAAACGAAAAAGGGAGGTTTGTGATGAAATTCAACCTGTTTACCAAAACAACAAATACAGCACCGCAGATAACTAACCATGAAGGCGCGCCGGCTTATGCCCTATCGCCCGAAATAGAATTGTATACTACCGTGGTTATTTGGTCGCTCAACGATTCGTTTTACGAAAAAGACGAGACCCGGTTGCTGCGACTGCGCGAGCTGATTGTTAAATGTAACCCGGTATTTGTAGGTAAGCTTGCCGTTTATGCCCGTACCAAAATGTACATGCGCTCGGTACCGCTGGTGCTGGTAACCGAACTGGCCCGCATACACCGCGGCGATGATTTGGTAGCCCGTGTAACCGACCAGGTGATAAACCGTGCTGACGAGATTACCGAGCTGCTGGCCTGCTATACGCTGCTTAATGAGCGGAAGGGCACAAAAAAACTGAATCGACTGAGCAAGCAGTTGCAAAAAGGCTTGTCGGTTGCGTTTAACAAGTTTGATGAGTACCAGTTTGCTAAATACAACCGCCCGGCCGATATTAAACTACGTGATGCCTTGTTTTTGGTGCATCCGAAAGCTAAAGACGAATTGCAGCAGTTGCTGTTTAATAAAATAGCTGCCGATACACTACAAACACCTTATACCTGGGAAACCGAACTATCGGCCCTGGGCAGGTTAAACTTTGACAGCGACGAGGCCAAAGCAGCTGCTTTTAAAGCCAAGTGGGAAGAACTGATTGACAGCAACAAACTGGGCTACATGGCTATGTTACGCAACCTGCGTAATATGCAGCAGGCAGGTATATCGTACCAGCACATCGAAAAGGTTTGCAACTTTTTATCGTCGCCGGCGCAGGTAGCCAAAGCAAAGCAGTTTCCGTTAAGGTTTTTGTCGGCCTACCGCGAAATGCTGAATATGCAAACACCTTCAGCAGCACGCGGAATTTTGCAAAAGGTAGCCGGAGCGCTGTTAAGTGGTAACCAAGGCTACACCGGCCGGATTTTGCAGGCGCTTGAACAGGCGGTACAAGCCAGCGCGGCCAACATCAAAGGTTTTGATTACAATACCCGTGTGTTGCTGGCCTGCGACGTGTCGGGTTCTATGCAGAAGCCGGTATCTGCAAAATCAAAAGTGCTGTTGTATGATGTGGGCTTGATGCTGGCCATGCTGCTGCAATCGCGCTGTAAAAATGTGCAGGTGGGTATGTTTGGCGATACCTGGGAAACCATTGCTGTACCTAACCAAAACATCCTGGCCAACGTGCAGGAGTTTTATCGCCGCGAGGGCGAAGTGGGTTATGCCACCAACGGTTACCTGGTTGTAAAAGACCTGCTTTACCGCCGCGTTGTGATGGATAAAGTGATGCTGTTTACCGACGGCCAGTTATGGAACAATACCGGCCACGAAAGCGAAAACATCCAGACACTTTGGCTGCAATACAAAAACCAGGTTGCAACCGGTGCAAAACTGTACCTGTTTGATTTACAATGCTACGGCCAGACACCACTGCGGATAGCACAAAACGGCGTTTACCTGCTGTCGGGCTGGAGCGACAAAATATTTGAGGTACTGGATGCGCTCGACCGCGGCAGTACCGCCGTTAGCGAAATAGATAATGTAGAACTTTAGTAGATGTGCGAATGGAAGCCAATGAGCGATTGAGTGAGTTGTGAATGAGTGAGTTATGAGACAGCATATATGTGAATAATTCGCTCATTCACTCATTGACCTTAAAGATGCCGTAGAAGCGGGTTACTTCGCGCTGGAGGGGGTGGGCAGTGCAGTGCAAGCTGTGCTGTGGGTTCGAGTCCCAATTGCGTTCCCCCAACCCGGGTCGATTGTTGCTCTTTTTGAAGCCAATGAGTGAATTTTGAATGAGTAAATGGAATTCAATAAGATACTTATTGAAGGAAAGTATTTATGAGTGATTCACTCATGGTTTTCATTTACTCATTCACAACTCGCTCATTCACTCATTGGCTAAAGTTCACTCATTCACATAAAAGGGTGCCGTATTTAAGCGATACTTCGATTCAAGACCTGAGATGCTGGTTTGAACCGGCCCGGTTAGCGCCGGTAGTTTATAACAGAACGCAGGATAAAAGCCGCTTAAAGTTAGTTGCCCCTTTTATTACAAATCAGACTGAATGAGAAACCGCTTTTTAAGTGATGGAACCAGTGATAGTTTGAAGCGGATAAGGTGTGGTAAATAAGCCTTACTTCAAGGATCTGCTGCCGGAGTTTTACTTACGGACAGATATAAGTGGTTTCTTGTTATTAACTCCGCTTTTAAAATATCAAAATAATTAAAGGTGTTGTAAACCAGTGTTACTTCGCACCGATAACGCCCAGGTCGCCGGTTCGAGCCCGGCCCGCACGCCCGCAAAGCGTGTGGTAGCTCAGTTGGTAGAGCAGGAAAACGTACACTGGTTGCCTGTTACCCTTTAATAAAGAAGATGCCGTTTGGCTTAGCGTTACTTCGATTTCAACAAAGCACAACGCAGCCGGTTTATTGCTCTTCTTTTTATGGTTAAATGAGATTAAGAATTTCTAAGTGATTTCTAATCCTGTTCTAATTACACCTAATAGGTTTATGCATAGATTGCAGCCATAATACAAACAAATAATATGAAGAAGATCCTTTTTTTATCAACTGCCTTAGTATTAGGTTTAGGCAGCACAATGGTTAACGCACAAACCGTTCAGAAAAAAACAACTACTGCTAAGCATGTAGAAGTTAAAAAAGACGGCGCTGCTGCTAAAACCAAAGTAACTAAAACAGAAACTACTGCAAAACCGGAAGCTACTACTACAGGCGCTGCCAAACAAACAGTAAAAACCACTAAAGTGGTTAAACACAAAAAAGCGTAAGTGTTAAGTGTATAATGATGACGCCCGGCCCAAAAGCCGGGCGTTTTTTGTTTTGTTAAACCTGATGACCAGCTGATTAGCAACACAAGGTTCATTCTTTTGTAAGATAGTTACCGCAAAATCATCAGGTTTGCATTATTTATTTTTAAGTAACATTTTTGAGCGTTACCTCAAACGTATGCTTTTTTATTTAACTTAAACCACGTATTATTAGTGTATAATTAATTAACGCAGGTGTATAGTTCAAAGGTCAACAAAAGCTGCTTCATTGCTTTCCTGTTTTTTGTCTCTGTGGTGCAAGTGGCTTGTAAAAAACAGGACAGTGTATCCTCAGGTAAACAGCCAGCAGAATTTTCACAGCAGTTAGCCGCCAATATAGCCGGTAAAGCCGTTGTACTCAACAATACGATGAGCCAAAATCGTGAAATTTTAAAGGGTATGTTTACGATGTTTGGCGACAACGGCGGCCAGAGGCGACAGATGTATAACATCGATGCGGCAATATCGGCGTTGGATGGGGACATCAATACAAAATCAACGTTTAGAATACAGTTGAACAATGTTAAAACAGGTATTTTTGATATTACCGGAGAAGATTCTGTTTTCCAACCTTTAACCGGCTCGTACGCGGTACTGAGCATTCGCAGCGCGGCTAACAGCTACTCACTTGTGCTATATACGGCCTCAGTTAAAAAACAGCCCTTTAAAGTACAGGTTACCGGTTTTGAATATCCGCCCTACAGCAGTATACCAACAGTTACAGGAACCTTTAACGGCGTACTTTACAATACGCAAAACATTGCCGATTCGGTTATTGTAAAGAACGGGGCATTTAAAGTTAGGTTTTAGGGCACAATAAGCGTCTTTACGCTACCGGTACTACATTAAACTGCATAAAAAAAGCATGTTAAACTTAATTAACATGCTTTTTATTTTGTTTGTAAATTACGGTGCTTAAATTGCTGCCGAACCACGGTTAATGATTCCCAACAAGAATGCAATAATTGCAATTACTAATAATGCGTGGATTAAACCAGTTGCTGAATAAGCAAACACTCCGATTGCCCATCCTATGATTAGGATTACGGCAACAATGTACAATAATGATCTCATAGCAGATATTTTTTAAGTTGTTTTATACCAGTACAGTATACAAAACCGTGCCAAAGTAAGTAAGGACTTACCGTGCCAAAAAATAGCTATAAGTTGTGTAATCTTTTTAGTACACACACATTCCAGGCACAAAACACCGTATAAATTTATCGCAACTTACCCATGCCACCATCTACTCCAAGCACCTGCCCGGTAACCCACGAGCTATCTGCCGATAACAAGTAGCCAATCGCTGCAGCAATATCTTCGGGCTTACCATATCGGCTTAGCGGGTGGCGTTTGGCGCTGGCTTCCTGCTTTTCGGGCGTGGCCAGTAAGCTTTTTGCTAACGGCGTATCGGTTAATGATGGTGCCACCACATTTACCCTGACGTGTACGCTGGCCAGCTCGGCAGCCAGGGCCAATGCTAACCCCTCTACGGCGCCCTTGGCCGATGCTATACTGGCATGGAAACTCATGCCCGCACCGGCAGCTACACTGCTCATGAGTACAACCGAAGCGCCCTGGGCGGCTTTGAGCGCTTTGAGCGACTGCTGCAACACCTGCACAGCGCCTAATACATTAAGGCGGTAATCCTGTAAAAATTCATCGGCGGTTAACCGGCCAAATGGTTTTAAATTAATACTACCCACTGAGTAAACAACTCCGTGCAACTGCTCGGGTAAAAATGAAGCGATGCCGCTTACATCAGCGGTGACGTCGGCCTGCAAATGTTTTAAGCCATTGGGCCAGCTCTCAGCGCTGCTGCGCGATATGTTGTATACCTGTGCCCCATTAGCCGAAAGCAGTTTTACCAGCGCCAGCCCTATACCCGAGCTGCCGCCTACCACCAGTATGTTTTTGCCTTGTACATCCATGTATCTGAAAACACCACGCTATTAAAAAGCACAACGTTGTACTTTATTACCGCATGTTGGTACAAAAACAACACTTTTAAACAGATGTTTTAGCAGGTTTTATTTCTAAGCATTAATTGGCTTTTTATCAAGACAAGATTTTGTGCTGCTGCAGGCTTGCATTTTAATATTGGCGAAGCCAAAACTTATACCAGTGCCGGTTACGTGGATAACTCCGGTGTGATGTAGCATTATTACATATCATGGCTACAGCAAATAAAACAAGCACACCGGTAAGCACCGGGCTAAACACATACATATAACCTAAAGCTTTAATTTTAGCCGAACCAATATTAGCAATCAGCGCAGTAGCGCCGCCTGGCGGGTGTAGGGTCTTTGTCATTTGCATAGCAACAATGGCTAACGAAACCGACAAGGCCGCGGTGAGCCAAAGCTCTCCGGGAAAAAATTTGTAAACCGTTACACCAATTATTGCGCAAATGACATGTCCGCCGATAAGGTTGCGCGGCTGCGCCAGCGGACTATTAATGGCACCATAAACAAGCACCGATGATGCCCCGAACGAGCCAATTAAAAACAAATTATCGTAAACACTTACATATTTACTGCTTAACAACCCGATGATACCGATACCCACAAAAGATCCAATAAATGTCCACAGGTGTTCTTTCCAGTCTACCAGCGTTTCTCGGTAAATAATATAGCCTGCCTTTTTGCTATAACGCTTTAAGTTATTAATCATGTTTGATCTAAAAAAATGCAAATTAATTAGTTCTGACCAGTACATTTTCAAAACTTGTTAATAAGGAAAATATTTTAAATTCATCCGATAATCTTCTTTACAAAATTTGCAAAAAACCTTATCTTTAACGGTCTTTAGCCTACACACAAACAACTGGATTGCAATAGCTTACTCATGATGATTAGCTCCATCATCTCCAGTTAAAAAACTTACACAATTCTGTTTAATTATCGTATCATTCTTGTTACCTTTAGTGACTAATTATTTAATAGCCATTGAAAAATTATCTACTCGTTCTACTGTGTTGCGTGTTCTTATTTTCGTGTAAAAAAGACGTTTCTGTTGCGCCGGCCGATATTACTGCCGAAAGCATGCTGGATGCTGCTGATGACAGCCTGAGTGTTTTAAATTTGATGGCCAAGGCCGATGCCTCTAAGTTTGAGGGTGCCATGCTGGTTAATCAGGATACTACCTTTACTTTCGTGTCTCGTGTATGGCAAGGTATCCCAGCGGTAACGGTAGCCCGCAACGGCTATATTTATGCTGCCTGGTACTCGGGCACGGCCAAAGAAGGTCAGGGAAATTATGTAGTGGTACAGGTAAGCACCGATAATGGCCAAACCTGGAAAGAGAATGCACTCATCATCAATCCAACCAATCCTAAAGTCCGCTTTTTTGACCCGTCTCTCTGGACGGATAAAAACGGTAACGTTTTACTATGCTGGACTAAGTGTAAAAATAAACTTTGGGACGGTATAGGCGGCGTATGGTATAGCCAAATTAAATACAACGGCTCTAAAATGATGTACTCTACCCCAAGGCGTATTGCTGATGGTGTGATGCTTAACAAGCCGGCCGAAAGTAACGACAAAGAAGAAACCCTATACCCTATTTCGGTTTGGCGCATTAACATGGCCGGACAGGTTAACGACAGTGGTATCAATATTTTCAAATCTTTTTACGATGATGTGGCCAGGAAACCTGGGCCACTCACAGAGGTTGGAACGATACCTGCCAGCAACAGTCTGCTTACTTATAATGAGCATCAAATTGTGCAGTTAAAAGACAATTCTTATTACGTGATGATAAGGGGTATTGATGGTATATACCAAACCACCAGCAAAGATTTATCTACCTGGGCACCCGTAACTAAATTTACCGGCATACCGGCAACTACCAGCAGCCGTTTCTTTATTGGCCGGCTGGCATCAGGCAAACTGGCTTTAGTAATTAACAACTCCAGTTCGCGCACTAACCTTACGATTTACTTGTCTGATGATGAAGGTAAAACCTGGGGCAACCCGCTGCTGATTGACAGCGGCAACCCCGTTACTTACCCCGATTTGGCCCAAGACCGTAACGGTAAAATTTATGTAGTTTATGACTTTGACCGTTTTGGTAAAAAGAACATCAAAATGGTATCATTTACCGAGGCCGATATATTAAACAATGCTACGCAAAATATTAAACGTACGCTTATCAGCGGTTTACAATAGCCTTTATGCTTTTATAAAACGCAAAAGCGCAGCAACCCATCAGGTGCTGCGTTTTTGCATTTAAGGGGTTACAGCGGCGCGAATTGCAGCTTCGCACCCTCCAGCAAATGTTATTGTTGTGTTGCCGAAAGTTCGTCAAGACTTTGCTGCATTTGTGCAATCCGCTTAAAATATGTCCGGTAGTAGTACCAGTGATTTAACGCCATTAGGGCAAACGTAATGGCTATACAGCACAGTACTTTGGCAGTTACACCGGGCAATGCATTATCAATATATTTTGCCACTCGTGCAAAGCCACCATGCGGACGGCCACTCCCCACCGGAAAGGCCATAAGCAGGTAAAGATATGCAGGCAACAATGCAAGAATACGCAGGTTCATCATCAGGTAAAAACGGTTAAATTGAGTAGTGATCCGGTGCAGGTTATCGATCAGATGATTATCATTGGCCACATCAAATATTTCTTTTTGCCGCTTTACAGACCACATAGCGGTTGCTGTTGATAAAATAACGAAAGACAGATGAGCCAGCAGCTGCAGGTTGAAGTGACCTTTACGATCGGGCAATAGGAGGTAAATAACCACCAAAAGAAGCCACACCATCGCAACCATTTTGCTTAGGGTAATGTTCAGTTTATACCAATACTCGTTTTTCTGCTGTATTTGCTGCAGGTTGGTTTCCATGTTATTCATAATTGTGTTTAATTGGGGTTGGGTTAATTGGTGTTGGGTAAGCTGGTTTTCCTGTTCGGCCTGCCAGTAATCTTTGAGTTGGTCTAAGTCCATACTATTTGGGGTTTACCAGGTTTTTTAATTTCAGTTTGATTTGATTGATTTTGTATCCGACGTTTGATTCGGTGATGCCCGTTATCTCAGCAATTTCGCGATAGCTGTAATTGTCCATGTATAACATGGTGATAGCTCGCTCAATATCGGTGAGCTGCTTAATGGCCGCATACATCAGCGTTGAACGGGCAACGCTTTCTTCATCGTTTACCATTTCAATTTTAAAGGCCTCATCGTTCAGTCTTTCGGTAGGCTGATTGGTTTTATGTTTTCGCAGCCGCGAGATGGCCGTGTTTAAGGCTACACGATACATCCAGGTGGTAATTTTTGCGCCGTTGTTAAAGCTGGGATAGGCCCGCCACAACTGCAGCAGTATATCCTGAAACAAATCCTCCTTATCTTCGCCCTGGCGGCAATACATATTGCACACCTTAAAAATGAGGCCTTGGTGTTGAGTGATTAGGTTGACGAACGCTTCTTTCAAATCTTTTTTAATTAATTAGTCGCGTAAGCAGCTAAAAACTTAGGGATAGTAGTCATATTTTTTTAAATAATTTATTGGCAGCGGCAACAGACTGTTTATTTATAATAACTGATTTATAAGCATATGGAAGCGTTGGTGGTAACATATGCATGATGGGTAGCAGAGGCACTGCACAAAAGTTTAATTTCGTCGCCTTGCTGCCATATTTTTTGCATTTATTTGTTACTGCTTTGCTATTGATAAACAACCTGTAGCCATGGAAATTTTAGACTGTACCCTGCGCGACGGCGGCTACTACACCCAATGGGATTTTAGCCAAACGCTTTTGTTGCCATACTTTGCTGCTATGGAGGCCCTGCCGGTTACCATGGTCGAAATCGGTTACCGCAACCATCCAGGTTCGGGCTATTATGGGCGTCATTATTATACGCCGGTATCACTTATGCAGCAAGCCCGTGAGCTGATGCCATCTAAGCAACTGGCGCTGATGCTGGACGAAAAAAGCTGTCCGCCAGATACCTTGCACCTTTTGCTGGAAAGCTGCAAAGGTCTGGTAGATATGTTTAGAATTGCTGTTGCGCCCAACCGGCTCGAAAATGCACTCTTGATGGCCGAGGTGATTAAAAGTTTTAATTTTAAGGTAGGCATTAACCTGATGTATGCCTCTACCCTAACGCCAGATGCCCCGGCTTTGAACTTAATTAGCCGTATGGATGGATTGGTAGATGCCCTAAGCCTGGTGGACTCGTACGGGGCTATATATCCCGACCAGCTCACAGCCTTGGTTAAAGCGTGCCTCAGTAAAACACAAATACCATTAGGCTTTCATGGCCATAACAATATCGAGCTGGCTTTTGCCAACTGCTTGGCGGCCATACAAGCCGGTTGTACCATTATTGATGCTACCGTTACCGGGATGGGCCGCGGTGCCGGTAACCTGAAAACCGAATTACTGCTCACCCATGTAAATAAATACAACCACATACCGGTTAATTTTGATGTACTGAGTAATGTAGTTAATGAGTTTGAAAAGCTGCGCGAAACCTACGGATGGGGCACTAACCTGCCTTACATGGTATCGGGTATTAACTCGCTGCCGCAAAAAGATGTGATGGACTGGGTAAGCAAGCGCTACTACTCGGTGCAAAGCATTGTGCGGGCACTGCACAGCCAAAAAGACGGGCACCTGGAACGCGGCAAGTACCCAGAATTTAAACCAGATACACACTGTAACCGGGCGCTTATAGTAGGTGGTGGCCCATCGGTAAAAGAGCATATAGATGCCGTACTTACCCTGGTGCATCGCAATCCGGATGTTTGCATCATTCACGCCAGCGCTAAAAATGCGCAATGGTTTTCGGGTGTGAGCAACCGGCAGTACTACTGCCTGGTGGGCAACGAAGGGCATCGGCTGGAACAGGCTTTTCAAACCCTGGGCAACTGGCAGGGCGATTGCATTTTACCGCCTTACCCCCGTAAAATGGGAACTTTTATACCTGCGGCAGCTCAAAATCGCACCTTTGAGCTGCCGCCGCCCGACAATCACTTAATTAATCGCGACTCGCATACCTCATTGGCTATACAAACTGCGATGGCTTTGCATGTTAATGAGGTTTATATTATTGGTTACGATGGCTACAGCGGCAACGTTATGGGCAACTTAGAGCAGGATCTGGTGGCGGAAAATAACACCTTATTTAGATATGCTGCCGAACATTTTAATACTTTTAAAGCCTTAACCGCCACCCGGTATAATATCGAAGATCAAGCATCTGTTTATCAATTTACGCTATGAAGATTTTAGGAATAATTCCTGCCCGTTATAAGTCATCCCGCTTTCCGGGCAAACCATTGGTGATGCTTAACGGTAAACCCATGATTTTACATGTTGCCGAAAAGGCTGCTGAAGCGCTTGGAGCTGATAATGTAGTGGTAGCTACCGATGACGACCGTATTGCCCATGTAGTAAATGAAGCCGGTTACCAAACCATCATGACTTTGGATACGCATCCTACCGGTACCGACCGGCTTTGGGAAGTGGCACAGAAAATACCGGCGCAGGTTTATGTAAACCTACAGGGCGACGAGCCGCTGGTTAATCCGCAAGATATCATCAAGGTAGCCAACTTAAAAAACGAATATCCATCTTATGTGATCAACGGCATGAGCGAACTGGCACCGCACGAAGATCCCGCCAATATCAATATTCCTAAGGTATTGGTAAACTCGCGTAACGACTTAGTTTATATGTCGCGGCTACCCATACCGGGTATTAAATCACCTGGTATTGGCAAGCCAGTTTACCTAAAGCAGGTTTGCATTTATGCCTTTAGCTACGCCGATTTAAAGGCTTACGGCGAAATGGGAAAAAAGGCCGAGTTTGAGGCATTTGAAGATATTGAAATTTTACGTTTTCTGGAACTGGGCATCCCGGTAAAGATGGTGCATACCCAGGCCAACACCCTAGCAGTAGACGTGCCCGAAGATGTGGCCAGAGTTGAACAAGCCATCAAACAAACTTTGAGTTAAATATTGGGCTAATTGCATGTTGTTACTGCTATCAATAACAATTGACAGTGTAGTTAAAACAACCGTAATCAGGATTAATTAATACTGCGTTAACTTCAACGCTATAAAAAAGTTACTTTAACAACCATCAGGCATTATTGTAAGCAACAGATTTACAAACGTTTAACTAAGCATAAAATTTAGTAATTAAAACCAAACTTTTAATCGCCAACTCCGTAAAAGGGACTATTCTAAAAAATTTACTTTCTACATGAATCAGCCACACTCATGCCCACGTTGCAAACATGACCATGCAGGCCGCATACCCAGAACACCTATTGTTAAGTACTTTCTATCGTTTTTGCCGCTCAAACGCTTTGTATGCTACCATTGTACCAGGACGTTTCATACCTGGAATTAAATCAAAAACAAACACACGAAGCCGGCACACACCGGCTTTTTTTATGGTTGTAAAAGCGGGTTGGACACTACGGAGAGCGCATTTATGTTAACTTTGTTCCGGTTAACCAGTTAACGCTCGCCTCAAACGCTCATGTACGAAGTAATTACCTATTCTTTACGCTCGCTGGTTAATTTTACCGACGAGGAGCTATTTGGCTTTATGCAAAAGCTGAAGCCAATGCGCTTAAAAAAGTATGCTTTTTATTTAAAGCCGGGCCAGGTTTGCCACAGCATGGTAATTGTGCATCAGGGAGCGCTGCGTTATTTTGTCCGCAACGAAAAAGGCGACCAAACATTGGGCTTTGCCTTTGAGGGTGAATGGTTGGGCGATTACGAAAGCTTTTTGCTAAAAACTCCTACCCAGTGCTATATTGAGGCTTTGGAAGACACAGAATTGTTTATGCTGAGCTATGCCGACATGCAGGAACTCTACAACAAAAGCCAGCGGTTTGAGCGGTTTGGCCGCCTGATAGCCGAACGTCTGTTTATAGAAACCGCTAAAAGTAAAAGCAAACTCCTTACCCAAACCGCCGAAGACCGCTACCTGGAGCTGCTCACTAATCAGCCGCAAATATTTGAGCGGTTGCCACTTACACTCATCGCCTCTTACCTGGGCATACAACCTCAAAGTTTAAGTCGCATCCGTGCCCGGTTACTTAGCGTAAAAAATTAACCTGGGTTAACCAATTAGTAACTTTTGTTAACCTGGTGATGTTTCTTGCGGCCACTTTTTACTGCAGATTTGCATAGCATCTATTAAAAATTTAATTGCTATGTCTTACTTACGCTTTACCCACCCGCTTAATTCTGTTTTATTAAACGCAGGCCTGCTGCATATTGCCCTGCTTATTATTTTTGCGGCCGTTGCCATGTTTGATCACCGGCAGGTGCTCAGCATCAACCTGTGGGTAAAGCCCATTAAGTTTGCACTCTCTATTGCCATATATTGTTTTACCTGGGCGTGGATCATCACCTACCTACCGTCGCTTACTATTCAGCAAAACTTTGCCTGGTTTACTGCAGGGGCACTCTTGTTTGAGATGGTGGCCATTGCTTCGCAGGCGGCATTGGGCAAGCAGTCGCATTTTAATGTAAGCACGCCTTACAGCTCTGTTTTATTTGCGTTAATGGGAGTTGCCATTGTAATGCAAACCTTATTTGCCTTATACGTGGGCATTTTGTTTTTCAAGGTGATGCCCGGCGCCTTAAGCCCGGCAATGCTTTGGGCAATACGACTGGGTATCATTACGGCGTGCATCTTTGCGTTTCAGGGTGGCTACATGGGCTCAAAACTATCGCATACGGTAGGTGCTACAGACGGTGGAACCGGCCTGCCCGTACTTAACTGGAGCCGCACTGCCGGCGATTTGAGGGTAGCGCATTTTGTAGGATTACACGCGTTGCAGATAATCCCGTTGTTTGTAGCCCTGCTGGGCATTAGCAGCGCAGCACCGGTAATATGGTTTAGCATAGGATACTTTTTGCTAACCTCGGCATTATTTTACCAAGCCTTGCTGGGCCGACCCTTGTTATAAAGCTGGCGGATCATCACAAGGCCTGATGCGGAGCTTAAACTATTACCTCGGCCCGGCAGTGGTACCGGCGCTGGTAATGGTTGTGCTTTGCTGATTAAGCTCGTCTAACTTTTGCTGTTTCTTTTCAATCTTCTTACCCAGCTTTTCAATTCGGTTATTGGTGTTCTTCACCTTTTTTTGTGCGTCGTCGGCATCGCTGGCTTCGTTGTGCGCGCGGCGGGCCATTTTAGCTTCCTTTTTCACTTTACTTAGGTCTCCATCTGAAGCTTTAGCAGCCATGTCTTTACTCTTTTGGGCCGCCTCCTGGGCAGCTTCGGCTTGATTTTTACTGGCAGTTTCGTAATCCGGCAGTTTGGTTTTCAAATCAGTGAGCTCGGTGTTTAGTTTGGCAATGTCGCGGGTAAGCTTGTTACGCTCGGCATTTAGCTTGGCAGTGTCGGCCAGGGTTTTGTACTTCTGCCCAAATGCTACCGGCAAAGTACAGCAAAACAGAACGGCTACTAAAATTGCGGATCTTAAAATAATAGTTGGTTTCATAGGGTTATTTAATGGTATATCAGCTAAAAGTTTAAAATGGTGTTCTTACGATTTGTACTGCCCTCAATATACGTAATATAAGCAATTCCGGATGTTAACGGCCTTTGATGATGATGTAAAACAGAGCCGATGCATTAACGTGCTAAGCCGACTTGGCTAAAGATTGTACCCGTCATTTTCATTCAACTTGATAACTCTGTTAAACGCTACCTCAAGCAATCATCAATACTTGCGGCCCGGTTTACTGCGAGTGCTTTGCGGCATAACCAGTCATGA
This sequence comes from Mucilaginibacter sp. CSA2-8R, assembly GCF_038806765.1. Classification (NCBI taxonomy): domain Bacteria; kingdom Pseudomonadati; phylum Bacteroidota; class Sphingobacteriia; order Sphingobacteriales; family Sphingobacteriaceae; genus Mucilaginibacter; species Mucilaginibacter sp. CSA2-8R. The sequence goes on from NZ_CP152389.1 coordinate 2,967,924, forward strand.
TCTGGTAGTAAGTGTCCATCTCCCCTTCCAAATCAACGAGGCTGTTAAGGGCCAACTGGGTTTTGGTATAAGGCAGCCTTTCGATGAGGCATTGTTCCCAAATGGAACCGAAGTTGGTGATGCTGGCTATGACCTGGATTACGTAGGCCACCGAAGCCTGGGGCTGTTCAAACTCAATTTTTTCGAGCACGTGCAATTGCTGCATCAGGTCGTAAACCAAATAAGGCAAGCGCTTTTCGGCAATTACCCTAACGTGTGTTTCGGCACCGTTAACCCTGGCATTGTAGGATGGCTCAATATCTATTTTTTGTGTTTCGAGGTAATAAAGCACTATGTTTTTGAGCGCGTTTTGTATTTGTTGTAATCGTGCAGTCATGGTTAAAAGCTTATTGTTAAAGGTTGTCAACTACAGCCTTATTTTTCGACAGGCAATCGGTTGTGTATGGCAGCTCAGGCTTACAGGCAACTTTGTATTTAATTACCGGTATTCTTGGTTGCACCACGGTGAATATCCTTTTAACGTACCTTTTGCTTGCGCCTACTGTTACTTAATAATACCCGAAAACATACAGGCGAAGATGGAAAGCATGGGTCCTGGTTAAAAAATTTTAGTATCGACATAGTTGGTTGAGAGCAATTTTTAAGCCTGCGTGCCAAACTTCAGTTACGACTTACTGACACTAACTTTAAACTTTTCCACATAGCTGTTTATAAGTTAATTATCTCGTTCAATTAAAACCATATAACCAGCAAATAATCAACACAATAAATATTATAACCTCATTTTTCACTTATAGAGCTTTAAGTGATCACCAACCTAAGCAATGCAAACCCAAAAGTGGATCGACGGTTAAACTAAATATAAAACTAACGGTTATGAGATCAATTTGGAATGGTTCGATAGGTTTTGGATTAGTCAATATTCCCATTAAACTGTACTCCGCGGTAGAAAGCAGTTCGCTCGATTTGGACATGCTTGATAGTCGCGACCACTCGCGTATACGCTTTTTAAGGGTAAATGAGCATACCCACAAAGAAGTGCCTTACGAAAAAATTGTACGCGCCTACAAGCTTGACGACGAATATATCGTATTGGAAGAACAGGACTACGAAGACGCCAGTCCTGAAAAAAGCAAACTCATCGAAATTGAAAGCTTTGTAGAGATAGAGGAAATTAACCCTATGTATTACGAAACCTCTTACTACGCCGAGCCCGACGCCAAAAACGCTAAAGCATATGCCCTGTTGTTAGAAGCCCTGCGTAAAACAGGCAAAGCCGGACTGGGCCGCTTTGTGTTGCGTAATACCGAAAGCCTGTGCATCATTCACCCTGTAGAGCATGCGCTGGTGATTACCCGGATTCGTTTCTCGCAGGAGCTGCGGTCGGAAGATGGCCTAAAACTGCCTACCGAAACCCACGTTAGCAAAAAAGAACTCGACATGGGCCTGGCGCTCATTAAACAATACACCGAAGATTTTGATGTATCGAAATTTAAGGATGAGTATGCCGGCGAACTGATGAAAATCATCAAAATGAAAGCTAAAGGCAAACGCCCGACCATCAAAAAAATGAAAGTGGCCAAAACGCCAAGCACCGATTTGTACGAACAACTGATGCAAAGCCTGCAAACCAAAAAGGGAGCGTAAACCATGGCACTACAGGAGTACAAACAAAAGCGCGACTTTAACAAAACGTCCGAACCGGAGGCTAAAGCCGCCAAGCATAAAACGAAAGAACTGAGCTTTGTAGTGCAGCGCCACCATGCCTCGCGACTGCATTACGACTTTAGATTGGAACTCGACGGTGTGCTGAAAAGCTGGGCCGTACCTAAAGGCCCCTCTATGAACCCCGGCGACAAACGCTTGGCTATGATGGTAGAAGACCACCCTTACGATTACCAGTACTTTGAGGGCATTATCCCTAACGGCGGTTATGGCGCAGGCGTAGTCATCACCTGGGACCACGGCACTTACACCTCGCTGGCCGATAACCGCAAAGACGACGTTAAAAACCTGCACGCGGGCCTTAAAGCCGGCAACCTGAAGTTTAAATTAAACGGCGAGATTTTAAAAGGAGAATTTGCACTGGTTAAACTTAAAACCGGGAAAGAGGATAACGCCTGGCTGCTTATTAAGCATAAAGACGAATTTGCCGTAACAACAAATTTTGACAGCGAGGCCTCAGTTCCGGATAATATTAAAACTCTTAAAAATAATAAAGACGGCAAACTCAAAAAGCTGCCCAAGCACGAGGTAGAAAAGCCCAAAGCAACGACGCCAACTAAAGTCAGTCCGAAAAAGGAGGCAGACAACAACAAAGATACGGTTTACCCCTACAAACCCATGCTGGCCAAGCTGGAGGAAAAGCTTTTTGACGATAAGCACTGGTTATACGAACCCAAAATAGATGGCTACCGGGCTCTGGGATATACAGGCAACAAAACGGCTTTGATATCGCGCAACGGCATTGAGTTTAACGAGAAATATGAAAAGGTATTTACCGATTTAAAAGCTATTACCGAAGAAGCAGTGCTGGACGGCGAGATTGTACTGGAAGACGATCGTGGTAAAAGTGCGTTTCAGGACTTGCAAAATTACAGCAGCCAAAAAAACCAACGCACCTTAAAGTATTATGTATTTGACTTATTGCTGTTAAAAGGCCACGACCTGCGCGAACTGCCACTGATAAAACGCAAAGAACTATTAAAAACACTGGTGGCCCACCTGCCTGCAGACACCTCCATTGTTTACCTGGACCACACCGTGGGCAAGGGTTCGGATATGCTGGTAAAGTCGCAGAAGCAAGGTTGGGAAGGCGTTATTGGTAAAGACAGCCAGAGCATGTACGAGAGCGGACGGCGGTCTGACCGGTGGCTGAAGTTTAAGCACCAGGCCTCGCAGGAAGCTGTTATTTGCGGCTACACGCAGCCTAAGGGAGCCCGCAAGCACATTGGTTCGCTTGTACTGGGCATTAACCAGGGCGAACAAATTAAATACGTGGGCAACTGCGGTACCGGCTTTACGGCCGAAACGCTGAAAGACCTGTACGAAAAGCTGCAACCGCTCGAAACCGACCAGAAGCCATTTACTGATAAGGTAAACTACCACGGCAAAGTGACCTGGGTAAAGCCCGAACTGGTTTGCGAGGTTTACTATGCCGAATGGACAGCCGACGGCAGCATGCGCCATCCGGTTTACAAAGGTTTACGGGCCGATAAAGAGCCGGAACAGGTAGTGCCCGAACTACCAGGCAAGCAACTGGCCGATGAACAAACCGTTAAGCTTGGCAGGCACCAGGTTAAACTTACCAACCAAAACAAGCTTTACTGGAAACAGGAAGGCATTACTAAAGGCGAACTGCTGGCCTATTACCGCGAGATGGCCAACCTGATGCTGCCTTACTTAGATAATAAAGCCATCTCCATGCGCCGTCAGCCCAATGGTGTCGAGGATCAGGGTTTTTTTCAGAAAGATGTTGACCCCACTCACCTGCCGGCCTGGGTTAAAACACATGAGCTATACTCAGAGAGTAACGATAAAAACATTAATTACATCATCGGCAACAATGAGGCTACGTTGTTGTACATGGTAAATTTAGGCTGCATCGAAATTAACCCCTGGCTGAGTAATTACACTACGCCCGATAACCCCGATTACCTGGTGATGGATATTGACCCGCACGATGTACCTTTTACCGAAGCGGTTGAAGTTGCCCTGAAAACCAAGGAAGTTTTTGACCGCATGAAGTTGTCGGTTTTCATCAAAACGTCCGGCTCAAAGGGCCTGCATATATATTGTTATGTAGGCGCCGCTTATGATTATGATTTTGTAAAAACCTTTGCCGAGTACGTGGCTAACCTGGTGCATGACGAACTGCCCGGCATCACCAGTGTAGAACGCAACCCGGCCAAGCGTAAAAATAAAACCTACATCGATTTTTTGCAGAACCGCCGCGGCCAAACCATTGCCGCCCCCTACTCCGTTCGGCCCAAGCCCGGCGCCACTGTATCAACCCCATTGCACTGGAATGAGGTAGACAACTGCCTGTCGCTGGCCGATTATACCATTTATACCCTTAAAGACCGGCTGGCAAATATTGATGACCCATGGAAAGACATCCATCAGAAAAAAGCAAACTTAAAAAAGGGGTTGGAGCTGTTGAAGAAGGGATAACAATTATTTGCCTTGCAAATAAATCAAGATTTAACTTGATGCCGTTGCAGGCTAAATTCGCATTAAATTCCTCTAAAAAAACTGCGCTAAGTATTGAGTATTAAACATCATTTTGGTTTATTTAAAAATTATAACTGTTGCAACCCTATTCTATCGTGATGAATTTAAGATGGTCTTATTTTTTAATTGCTGGCTTAACCGTGCTTTTCAGCTGCAATCAACAGCCATCAAATCATAATGCTCAAAAAGACCGTCCAAAAAGTAAACAAGCACTCCGAAAGAATATTATATCTTCTAAAAGCGCAACGGCGAATGACACAAGTGTCATCAATGATTTATATAATAGATTATTGACTATTACATTGCCGTTTTTTCCTTCTAATCAAAATTCTTATGGGAATATAACTTGTAAAATACCAGCCTTACCCTACACATCTATAAATGATAAGAATTTAGCATATATCAAAAAACAAACTATCTTAAAAACCTTAGATAGTGCTTTCGTATTACGTGAATTAAAAACCTTGCGTCATAGGATAGTAAATCCCGATGGAGGAACATCTTTTGGGGACTTTGATTGTCTATCGGACTCAGCTAATTGTCTCAACACAGATGAATACGGTAAGATAGGAATTGTTTGTGCTTTAAAAGTAGATACCAACTATATGTGTCATATCATGCTGACTCGTAAAGACTGGTATTATACTGACCGAGGTATTTTAGCATTAATCACTCCTCATGGTAAAATACTTGACTGCGTGTTTTCCGATGGAGAGCTTACTCAAGGAAACCCGCATGGCAATATCATAAGAACGCTTACAATCAATTCTGACCACTCGATAAAAATTGAAGAATATGCAGTTGGAGATAATTCAGAACATTACGAATTCACTGCAATTTATCGTGTCAGCAATAGTAATTTTATTTTGAAAAAAAGAAAATTACTATTGCTGACACGATTAAGAAAATAAATTTCCTCTCCGTTCTCGTGGAGCAAGCATGGATGTTATCTGATATTTTGGCAGCTTAGGTTACAGACGACTCTTGATCTACGCTTGTAGAATCGCTGCATGCGCTCGCTGCTTTCATATCCCTAAAATTATATCGTCATTAAAACATCACTTACCGAATATACAAATAAGCATATGTTATTGCTAAACAACGTCATCCGTTATATCTTAATCCGCATTGCCAGATTCACGGCCCGGCCATCTATTGGTGCCCATAATTGTTTAAATACGGGGCGGGTGATGGTACCAGTGTACAGGCTTTCGTAGCGCGACTGGCGGAAATCGTTGATGTTTTCGCAGTTGAGCACAAAGCTTACGTGGCTACCCCATTTGCGCTCTACCATGGCCGCCAGAAATGGAAAGTTGCGCACCCGCTGATTTTCGTTGATGTACTGATTAGTTTCCAGACTGCCTTCTACGCCAAAGCGCCACTGCCCTTCTACCTCATAAGCTATGGTAGTGGATATTTTGTTTTGCGGACTAAACGGCAGGTAAATGGTGCGGTTGCTCAAGGCCTGTTTGGCCACCGTGTGGTTAAAGCCGAAGTAAAGCTCCAATTCGTCAATCTTTAACCTCACGTAAGTATCGGTACCCAGGGTATTGATGCGAAAACCGGCGTTGTTTAACGAGGTGGTATTATCGGCATTCATCACCGGGATGAGCGGATTGTTGATATTAGTGTAATAAAGCGCTTGGTCAACATCCAGCGTGGCTTCATCACTCAACCGCACATGGTAATTGGCATCAAAATTTACCCCGAACGAGCGCTCGGCCGTCAAGTTTGAACTTAGCGGATTTAACGTGGCAAAGCTGCCCGCCAGCGTTTCGGGAATAAAAACGTTAGGCGCTTTGTAACCCAAACCACTGCTCAGGCGTACCGACAAGGCCGAAACCGGTTTGTACAACAAGGCTATGCGGGGCAGCACAAACCAGCCAAAACGGCTGTGGTGGTCGGCACGCAAACCGGCCTCTACCAAAAACTTAGGATTGATGTGCCAGCCATCCTGCACAAAGGCGCCCAGGGTGTGGTAGTCGTAATTGGCCAACGGTGATACTACGGCACTGTTTTTTCTAAAATACTCGCCGGTGTAGTTACCGCCAATAATCAGCTCTTGTTTGGGCAGTTTTATCAGATCGTTTACTTCCAGGTAGTCAGAAAGCTGGTTGCCTTTAAAAGCGAAGCCTTCATCAACGTTGTTTAGGTTATAATTGCTTACACTGCCTTTAACGGTAAGGCGGTTAACGCTGTCCAGGTCGTTGCGGTAATGAAAATCAAAAGTATTACGGTATGACTGGTTAAGCTCGCTGTACTGATGAATGGCATCAGGGCGGTTGTCAATTACCTGCATATCGCCGCCCAGGCGGTTCTCATGGGTAAAAGCATAGCCGGCATCCAGCTGCGAGCGGTTGTTAATGTAGTAAAACAAGCGGGGATGTAAGATGGTGCTGTTAATCTTCGGCACATCCGAAAACCCATCCTTGTTTACATCAACCGCGGTTTGCCAGGTTTGCTGGGCGGTAAAGGTCAATCCAAACTTACCAAAACGCTGACTAAAATACCCGTTGGCATTGCTCTCTTTTAACGTAGAGCGGTTAAGCGTGAACGACAAATCGCGGTCCGTGGTAGGGGCTTTAGATATGAAGTTAATTAACCCGGCTATGGCACCGCCACCGTACAAAGTAGATGATGACCCTTTGATGATTTCAATCTGCTTTAAATCGAGCGGCGGGATAGACAGCACGCCGAAGTTGCCCGAAAAGCCGTCGTACAGCGGCAAACCATCGCGTAGTAATTGCGTGTAGCGGCCATTCAAGCCCTGCATCCGGATGGTGGTATTGCCCGTAGTGGCCGATGTTTGCTGCACATGGATCACCGATAAATCGCCCAGGATGCTGGCCACATTGCCGGGCTTAATCATATTTTCTTCGTCCATCTCCTCTTGCCCCAGCACCTCTACTTTCATGGGCAAATCCTCAATGCGCGAATTAGTACGGGTGGATGATACAATGACCACCTCCATTTCCTGCAACTGCGGCATTAGGCTTACGGTATAAACCTGGGTTGTATCTGCCAGCGGGAAAATCAATGTAAAACTTTGTTTAAGATAACCTACCCGGCTTACCGAAAACGTTTGGCTGCCGGGTGTGATATTCGAGAAGCGTACCACTCCTGCCGTGTCTGTATTGTGCGCAATGGCTTTGCCCTGCCATGCAACGGTGGCATCGGTTACAGGTTTACGGGTAAGGCTGTCAGTTACCGCAATTTTAATCTGGTGTTGAGCTAAGGCGATGTTGCTGCACAGGATAAGCAACCATAAAAAACGTTTCATAAGATTTGGCTATCAGAACAAACTCTGTCACAAACCTATCTCGCAAAATTGGAGGAATGTTGGATGCTGATCTTTGTGCCGATAATATCTTATAAATTCTCCCGAAAGTAAATTACCTATTACCAACGTTTCTATTTAGTGATGACGGCCACTACCGGCTCAATCAGCTTGCGCGAGCCTGTAGCATCCAGGTGTAAACCATCGGCCGTCATGGTTTCTACGTCTAACCCCGGCGTGGCATAACCGTTTACAAACAGGCAATGGTTTTGCCGCGCAACTTTGGCAAAAGCGGTACTCATGGCTTGTACCCGCTGCCCGCCGCCTTTATATTTTTCGGTAGCCTCAGCCTTGCTGCCATAAGGCGGCGGCGAAATCACCAGAATTTTTGCTTTGCTGATGGCTGGGTAATTACTACGCTTTATAGCAATAATTAACTTTTCCAAGTTGGCAGGCACTTCCTGCTGGCGGCCGGCAAAAATGGCTTTCGCATCGTTGGTACCCAATTCTAAGATCACGTAATCATAAGGGCGGGTACCGGTGGCCTCGGCGGCTTTTTTCAGATTGGCATCAATTACCATTAACGAGTTGAGCGTGCTGTCGCCCAGGTTTAAAAACCCAATCGTGCGACCCGACTTGCTGATGTTGTACACCGTAGCATTGGGCAACGCCGTTTGCAGTTGGACAGGCCAGCTATGCGGAAAGGTACCATTGCTATCGCCCAAGGTTAAGATATTTAACCGCTTATTTGACAATGCTGCATTTTGAGCAAATAACATTACAGGTGCAAGCATGATGATTGCAAGGGCCCGAAGATAAAAGCGTATTTTAATCTGATGCATAACGCTGTTATTAATTGATTAGAGGCTTCACAGTGCGTGTATATTTTTTAGATGATATTTTATTTACCAACTGGCACTAACGGAGTGAGTGTTACCACACCTACTATACCTGACGGCTTGGGGCTCCAGTTAGCTGCTGTAAACAGCCCGTCGGCACCCAGGTTGGCTTTGTCGTGCGCCTGGAAGTTGGTGTTATAAAATATTTTATAGGGTATTTTCTTTTGATCCATATCAATGATGCGGTTGGCCATCAGGTTGGCTACCCTTACTTCGAGCTGATTGACAGGCTTAAGGGCCGTTGCCGGTATGCTGATGCTGTAATCGGGCCCCAGCAGCGTGCCCAGTTTGGCCCCATTAAGGTACACCTCGGCGCTCTCGTACACCCTGCCCAAATTAAGCTGCCACATAGCGGCCTTGCCCTGTGGTTTGGCTAAGGTGGTAGTGTAAACCGCAATACCCGAAAAAGTTTTGGTATCAGCATTGCCTAATTCTGTCCACGATGTTAGTTTGTTGGTGGTGATTACCGGCGGCAAGGCAGGGCCGCCGTCCGTAAATCTAATCGTCCAGTTGCCGTTAAGTTCGGTGACCTTGCCCGCAGGCTGGTAATAAGCATACGGCTTACCCTGCGTGGCCTTAGCCGCGGTTTGTACAATACAGCTTTCGCCGGGCTGCAGTTGCAGGTAAACGCTGGCATTACCATTGGTTAGTTTGCGCATACGCGCCAGGCCCCGTTGCGCCAGCATCGGGTTAAATATTGTTGCCGAGGCTGCCTTAACCGCAAGCGGCACCCAGGCCTGCACCGCTTTGCTGCCGGAATTACTGATAAAGTAATTATAGCCCGAGGCATGGGTGCGGCGCACAAACTGCAAACCCTCGTCTGTCATGGTTTCGCGTTTAACGCCGGCAGCAGTAAGCAGCGCGGTCACATCATCAGCTATCACTAACTTACCCTTGCCAACATTGGCAGTTTGGGTACCGTTACTTTGAGGTTTAAATTGGAGTGAGGCTATCAATGCTTTAAACTCTTTTTGCCGCTGCGTCAGTGTGCCGTAGCCCGGTACATCAACAGGCAGGCTTTTATAAATAATTACCGTTGCACCACCGCGGGCTAAGCTGACCACTTTTTGCAGCGTACTGAGCGGTATGTACCGGCAATCGGGCAGTAGTATGGTTTGATAGCTGATGCCGCCGGTAAGCAGTTGGCCGCCATTTTGTTGCAGTGCGATGATCTGCTTGTCGGATATAAAATCAAAAGCATAACCCTTGCTTAACATATGCTGTGCTGCTGTGGCAAAGCCGGTGCCGTTAAAGTCGGGTTTTAAAGCATCATAATGTTTCAGTAATGCCGTACCCCCTGTTTGCGAAAAGCTATCGGCCAGAGGGTAATAAATCAGCACATCACTGCTGGCCTTACCTTGCTGTAAAAACGACTGGCAACGGGCAATATATTGGTTGAGCGCCGGAAAGTGCTGCCAAAAAGGGTTGGTTTGCTGAAAGTGTACAGCTGCATAAAACAGCCAGCCGGGCCACGAAGCATCTTTGGGCGAATAATTGACCCCGTGGTAAAACACATGGTTAACGCCGCCTACAAAATATTTATCGATGGATTGCTTGACATCGCCCAGTGATGACAAAAAGTGATCGTGCAGCCAGGTAGCCGACTCGGAAGAAGCCAGCGGCTTGCCGCTTACATGCGCTGCCGAGGTGGCAAATTTAAAGCGTAAAATATCGTTGCCTTCCGTTTCCGGAATATCGATAGCGGCATACAAGTCTAATATATTAGATGGCGACCCGTGCGACTGGTTACGGATGAGTGCGCCTTTTGATTTGCCCCACTCGTGCCACGGCTTGGTAAAGTTATCAAGCAGTAACTCAGAAACGGTTTCACGATAGTCGTACAGCACGCGGCTGTTTAACTCAGGGGTTGATTTGCCAAATAAAGCTGGCAGTTGAGTACGTAAATCATAACCGCGCCGACGCGCAAACTCATCAAACAAGTGCGGTGTAAAATTACCCTGCCCCTGCGCATCATCTACCTCGTACGAATCATTGAAAAAGCTGCGTATGCCGCTTACCTTGTCGCCTTTAAACGCTTCATCAAACCGGGCCAGATAATGCGTTAATGCCGGTTTCGAAAAATGATCAATCACCAGGCCTTCGCCACCCGGTGCGGCACGTTCAACCATTTTGCCATGGTCGCCCTGAAATAATGCATACAGGCGCCAATTGCCGCCGCCTGGGGCCGTCCAGTCCAGCTGCCCGTTGCTGTTGAGCTTTCCGGTTAAGTTTACCGCCTCTCCAGCATCATTATAAGCCATCAGCGCGGTTAGAGGCAGCTGCTTTTCAAACCTCACCTGGTCAATAGCCAGCTCCTGTAAATTGGTGTTGCTGCTAATGGGCTGCTTTATTTCGTCAATATTTCTCCTGCCAGCCTCCGACCGTACAAAGGGCTGTTGCACAAAAACTATCTTTTCGGCCAGTTTCCCGCCGCCTTTTACTTCATAGGTTTTCCAAAACAGCTCTTTACTGGCATCGGCATCGGTTACCCAGGGGCCGCCAAAGGGCCAACCCGTCGCATTGGCTAAATCAATGCCCATATCCAGGCGTTTGGCCTCCTGCAAGGTATACCGCAGCATGTCCATCCATTTGGGCGACAAAAACGGGTAAAATTCCTTTTCGTGCCCCCGTACGCCGTAAATAGGTGTAATTTCCAGACCGCCCAGCCCGGCTTTCTGGTAGCTCTGTAAACTCCAGGCCAGGTCTTTGGGGTTAACGGCACTACCTTCCCACCACCAGCGTGCCCAGGGCTTAGCCTGTTGCGTAACTGCCGGCCAGTTAGCCTGTGCTGTTGCCGTAAAATTAGATAAACTAAAGGCCGCAATGGCCAATGCCGTTAATTGCCGTGACCTGGAATTCATTTGCTTCTATTATTTTGAATCTTGATAGCAGGTTGACTTAAAAAAGGCAACCTGCAAATTAAAATACTTTACTTTTTAATCACCAGAGGTGCACCGTTGGCTACCACGTTTTCTACCTTAACATCGGGGTAACGGCAAGCCAGCGCGGGGTTGTCGGCCGTAACTTTGATGTTTTTAAAAGTGATGTTGCCAATCTTATCGGTTGCATTACCGTCGATAGTGCCGAACTTGGTACAGTCTACATTGATGTCAGAAAAGGTAATGTTATGTACCTGTCCGTAAGGCTTTTCGGCGCTACCACCTAAATCAAAAAACTGTTTCCAGGGGTTCAAATCAATCAGCGTACCGCAACGACCAGTGATGTTACTTACGGTGATATTCTCGAAGGTTTGATAAGTATCAGGCCGCATTTTAATGCGCAGCAGCGGACACAGGTTGTTTACCTTACAGTTACGCAGGGTAATGCGCTGTGCATAGATGCTTTCGCTGCCAATAGTAAGTGTACCGTGCGATTCGCCGAAGGTACAGTTCTCCACCAGGATGTCTTCCACCGGGCCGTTCTCGGGCATTTTGTGCGCTGTTGGGCCTTTGCCGCCTTTGATGCACACAGCATCGTCATTAACCGAAATATAGCAGTTGCGTACAGTAACTTTACTACATACGTCAATATCAATTCCATCAGTGCTGGGGGCTGGTACGGGCTGGTAGGGTGAGCGGATGTCGCAGCCATCAATCAGCACGTTGCTGCACTGGTACAGGTGGGTAGTCCAGAAACCCGAATTTTGCAGCTTCACGTTTTTGATGTTAACGTTATTGCATCCCCACAAAAATACCAGCCGCGGCCTGTGCACCTCCAGGTTGGTTGATGATTTACCGGCGCGTTTCATCGAGTCGCGGTGTGCCCAAAAGGTTTTCCAGTAATTAAGGCCATTGCCGTCAATAGTGCCCGGCCCGGTAATAGCAAAACCGTTAACGTTAGTGGCATTAATCACCGCTGCATAATAATCCAGCCGCCGCCCTTCCATACGCGACGGGATGAGCGGGTAGTCGGCAATATTATCAGAACCTTTTAATCTGGCACCCGCTAACAAACGGAGCTTAGTTTTGGGTTTAAAAAACAGCGCCCCGGTAAGGTAGGTTCCTTTCGGGATGACAACAGTACCGCCGCCTTTAGCCGCCGCCATATCAATTACTTTTTGAATAGCTTTGGTGTTAATTTGAGTACTATCGTTACCTACCTTGTATTTGGTTATGACGTAATCTTGCGAGCGGACACTTAACGCAGCCATAAACAGGGCAGCTGTTAGCAGTAAACTTTTCTTCATGTAAATAGCAGTACATTGCAACGGGGCACAACCCGCCGCTTAGGTTTATAAAAATTATTTCCGAAGATAAAGCTTTGCGTTAGCTAATCATAAAATGAGGCTGGGTTAACTGTCCTGTACAGTCGGCTTCTGATAGTTCACCTTTGCCCCGTCATCTGTTTTACCTGGCAATTTGTCCATCACTCAACAACAACCCATCCGTTAACGCAACCGCATTTTTAAGCGCAGCGGCATAGGGCTGATGCAATATTCGCTCGTGTGTGCCAGGCACTGTGGTAAGCTGGTCCCACAGGCCCGAGTGGTGCCAGTAATTAAGATTATCCCAATCGGGCCGGTCAATAATGGGGTACAAACATACGCCCCAAAGCGGCAAACCTGCCGTTAGCAATAGCTGCACCTCTTGCGATATAAAATTAATCCAATGGGGCCGGTCAATACCCGAGTGGCTGGTTTCGGTAATCACCATTGGCCTGCCATAACGTTCATAAGCCTCTTGCAGTAAATCACTTAATGGCCTCCATCGTGGGTCTGGCTCCAGGTTAGCCCAGGGCAAAAAATCTTGCTGACCTATAACCCATTGGTTGTTATAGTAAAAATTAAACCCTAAAATATCCAGGAACTCAGGCTTGCCGCCCAGCTCGGGGCAAATGTTTCCGCAAAGCATATCTACCGATTGGTATTGCAGTTCGTGCTCAATCAGGGCTTCGTTTATTTCTTCGGGCGTTGGGTTAAGCGGCGGCACCATGTTTACCAGAGGCTCGGTAGTCAGGATACGGATGGTAGGGTCTATAGCGCGCATCGCTGCCACCCCTGCAACATAAGCTTTCATTAAGTAATATTTCACGTCCCAGCCCCGGCCATTACAATACGGTGCGGTACCACAATTTTCGCCGCCCAACCATGATAAATAGCTTACCTCGTTTATAGGCGTCACTATTAAGGTTTCATGCGGCAACTGCGATCGGTAAAAAATAACAAACGCACGGCATAGCGCCACAAAACGATCGGTAAAATCGGGGCTGAACGGATCTAAGCCGTCCGGAAAACCGAAATGGCAGATATCCCAGATTTGCTGAATTCCATTTTTTTGGCCTCTTTGCAGCATCACCTCTACGGCCGACCAATCATACTGGTAAGGCACTTTTTCTACCACGCTCCAGCGGATGCCCTCGCGTACAGTTTTAATACCAAAGGGCTGCAGTAGCTGGTAATCGGCATCCATTAACTGCAGGTGGCCGGTGGCTTGTAATAAATCAACCCGCTGGCGGTATAGGTTTAGTTTGTCCGAACATTCGTATCCGGCCATCCAAAAAGACCGGAAAGGTGACTGATTTGAGGAAAAAGTTTGCAATAGAATAGATAAGTTTAATTAATAATTGGGTTAGCGCCGTCAAAAAAAATTAGCCGGTAATGGTGCTTACAACTTAAGATGTGCAATTTGTGTTTGCAGTAAATTAAATATTTAAATTTTTATCTATAAGATAAGATTGATTAAAAAGTGTATATAAAGCACCTATCGCATACCATCTTTTACTTGGCAATACATTTCCTTTACCCGGTAAGCAAAACAACTCAACCGCTGTAATGTACATTTAGGCGACTAAATTGTACAGTTACCGTTTGGTAAAATGCAAGCGCAGCGCTTTTGTATTTACCTTTGGTAAATGTTCCGTACCTATCAATTAAAGTGGTGCTTTACCATGATCGGCATTCTGGCTATTGGAACGCTGCTTATGCGGCCAGGCTCGTTTGCGCTGGTAAATTTGTGGCAATACGTACTGCATATTGCCAGCATTACCCTATCTATCTTAATTTGTTGGATGATACAGGGTTATGTAAAGCAGCTTAGCTTGCCTGGCTACACGGCCTATGCTAAAGCTTTACTGAGCATCGGTATCAGCATGGTGGCTGCATTGGTATTTAATTACGTTATTTCGTTGTTGGTTCCGGCCCGGTTCTTCTTTCCCGAAAACCACCTGGGCTTGGGTTATGTAGATATGGTGAGGCGGCTGGTAGGCTCCTTTTTTGTGGCGATGATTACCTACGTCGTTTACAGCAACATTGATACTAACGATAAATTACAACTTACCCGGCTGGAGAATGAGCAATTTAAACAAGCCCACCTGCGGGCTCAGCTGCTTTCGCTGCAACAACAAATCAGTCCGCATTTTTTGTTTAACTCGCTCAGTACGCTCAAAACCATAACCCGCGAAAGCGATACGAAAAACTTCATCGTGCAGCTATCGCACGTGTACCGCTACCTGCTCAACTTTAACGAGCACCAGGTAACCCGCCTGGCAGACGAACTTGCTTTTATCCGCTCTTACCTGTATATTTTGCACCAACGGTTTGAGAGTGCCCTGCATGTGCATATTGAGGTGCCCGAGGCTTATAACAACCACTTAATACCACCGCTATCAATACAGCTGCTCATCGAAAATGCCATTAAGCACAACGCCTTTTCTGAAGACAAGCCCTTGCAGGTAACCATTTTTACAAACCAAAACCAGGAGCTTGTGGTTGCTAATAACCGCGAGCCTTTAAAAGTGCCGGTAGACAGCACGCGGTTAGGGCTTACCAATATAGCCGACCGTTTCCGTTTGCTTTTTGACCGCGAGGTAAGCATTCAGCAAACCGACAAAAGCTTTACTGTTACGCTACCACTCATTAGCTATGAACGTTATCATCATTGAAGACGAACCCCGAACCGCCAAAGACCTGAAAGCTACGCTGGAGGCTTTAGACGGTGACCTGAATGTACTGGCTATCTTGTCGTCGGTGGCATCGTCGGTTAAATGGTTTAAGGAGCACCCGTCACCCGATCTGATATTTTCGGATATCCAGTTGGGCGATGGTTTGAGCTTTGAGATTTTTAAGGAGATACCAACGGTTGCGCCCATCATCTTTTGCACCGCGTATGACCAGTATGCCATTAACGCTTTTGATGCTAATAGTATTGATTACCTGCTTAAACCTATTGAAGAAGATATGGTTGAGCGCAGTTTGCAAAAGTATCATCGTATAAAAGAGCACTATGCGGGCGGCAGCTACAGCAGCAATTTAAACAAGGCGCTTGTACAGATAGAGCATGCGCACAGGCAATCCATCCTGGTGCATTACCGCGAAAAAATCATCCCTGTTAAGGTGGCCGACATTTGTTTTGTGCACGCCGCTGCCGGTGCCGTATCGCTTCACATGGCCGACAACCAGCAGTACCTGGTGCAGTATACCATTGACCAGCTGGAAACCATGCTAAACCCCGATACGTTTTTTAGAGCCAACCGGCAGTTTATCATCAACCGCCATATGGTGCAAAACATTGAGCATTATTTTAACCGCAGGCTCATTGTTAAAACCCAATGCCCCGTGCCCGAAAAAATTGTGGTAAGCCGTCTTAAGGCACAGGATTTTTTGCGCTGGCTGGAGCATTAACAGGCTTAGGCAGCGATACATTTAAATCCGGCAAAACTTGCTTTACATTTCAGGGCGCGATATGTGCATTTCAGGTTGCATTTTGTGCTCTTCGTGTACATTTAACCCTTGGGCTCGGGTAGGCAGCCTACTTTTGTATCATCGGCAATGTGCCGTTGTGCCATGAGTAAAAGAATCATCATTATATTATTTGCCTTACTGCCCCTTACGCTTGCGGCCCAAACTACCTGGACGCTGAAAAGTTGTATCGAGTATGGGCTTAAAAACAACCGCAGCAACACCATTTATGCTAACGAAAAACGGGCAGCCGATGCCCGCGCTAAAGAAGCGCTGGCTGCTTATCTGCCCAGCATAAGCTTAAACGGAACTGTGGATGACAACCTGAAAGTGCAGGAAACCGTGATTCCGGCAGGGATATTTAGTCCGACAGATATCCGGGTGGCCTTTACCAAAAAATACAACACTAACGGCGTGG
The DNA here is from genome assembly GCF_038806765.1 of Mucilaginibacter sp. CSA2-8R. NCBI lineage: Bacteria > Pseudomonadati > Bacteroidota > Sphingobacteriia > Sphingobacteriales > Sphingobacteriaceae > Mucilaginibacter > Mucilaginibacter sp. CSA2-8R. Next base: position 2,984,426 of record NZ_CP152389.1, read on the forward strand.
CCCAGCTGGATCAGACGTTGTATGACAAATCGCTGCTTACCGGCTTAAAAGCTAATAAGTTTAACGCGCAGCAAGCCGACCTTAACCAGCAGAAAAACGACGAAACTATCATCTACAACATCAGCACCGCTTATTACCAGATATTGGTGTACCGCGAGCAACTCGATTTACTGAAAGCCAATTTGGACACCTACCGCAAGCAAATGGAGGTGTCAGCCTTGCAGGTAAAAAAAGGCGTAACCCTGCAAAAAGACTTGGACAAAATTACGGTGGATTATAACAACGCCACCTCGCAGATCCGCGTGGCCGAAAGCAACCAAACCCTGGCCGAAAACCAGTTAAAGTACGAAATGGGCTACCCCATTGCCGACCCCTTGCAGGTAGAAAGCACACCGGCTGCCACTGCGGCTGATATACCCATACTGGCCGATAAAAATAACTTTTCGGTAAATAACCGTACCGATTTCCGCCTGTCGGAGGTAAATACCAAGCTGCTGGAGATTGACGAGAGCCGGATAAAGGCAGGCATATTTCCAAAATTAACAGCCTATGCCCGGTATGGCGCTATTGGTTTCGGCGATGCCCTGGGCCCGGCATTTTCGAGCATGACCAGCTACTCCGCCGTGGGCGTTAAATTCAATTTTCCGCTGTTTGATTTTTTTAGGCGCAATGCCCAATATAACCAGGCAAAGTATAAGCGCCTGAACGCACAGGAAACCCTTAAACTTGACGAAGGCAAATACCAGTTAGAGTATGAAAACGCCCGTACCAAAATGTTAAAAGAGCAAACCAACACCGAGAATAACCGCCGCAACATTGAGCTGGCCCGCTCGGTTTTTGCCACCACCGATTTGCAATACCAAAAAGGCGTTACCAATTTGATTGACTGGCTTAATGCGCAAAACTCGCTCAAAGAAGCGCAGAACAACTACCTGAACTCGCTTTACAGCTTTTACCTGGCCAAAGTTGACCTCGAAAAAGCTGCCGGCACCCTTAAAACCTTTTACTCGGCCCTATAATTTCGCAAATGAAAACTAAGTATATCGTAAGTATTGTTATCGTTGTTTTGCTCGGACTGATTGTTTACCGGCTGGCATCGAACAAAAAGAAACTCGACGAAAAAAATAAGCCGGTAAAGGTAGCTAACGTACGCATTCCGGTTAAAGCTGCCGCTGCTGCATCGCAACTGCTTGAAGTCAGCATCATGAAAACCGGTAACCTTGCGCCGTTTAAAGAAGCCAAGGCTTTGGCCGTAACCGGCGGCACGCTGCAGCAGGTGCGCTTTAACCTGGGCGACCGCGTAACCCAGGGGCAGGTGCTGGCCGTAACCGATAACCGCAGCACCCAGTTAGAACTGCAAAAGGCCCAGAGCAACGCCACCAAACTGCGCGCCGACTTAAATACCTACACCGAGCTATTGCAAGGCAAAGCCGCCACGCAAGAAAAAGTGAACGAGATACGCCAAAACTACTTGGATGCTCAAAACCAGGTAAGCCAGGCCCGCAAAAGCGTTTCGGATGCAGCCATTAAAGCGCCTACCAGCGGTATCATTTCGGTTAAGCCGGTTGAGCAGGGCGTGTTTGTAAATGCCGGTGCAGAGGTAGCCACTATTGTAAACCTATCCAGAGCCAAGGTGCAGGTAAACCTGACCGAAGCGGAGGTTTACCAGGTAGCGCAGGGCCAGCAGGTAAAAATAACAACCGATGTGTACCCCGGCAAGGTGTTTAACGGCACGGTAAGCTTTATTAGTCCGCAGGCCGACCAGACTTACAACTACATGGTGGAGATACTGATTGATAACACACAAAAGTCTATCCTGCGGTCGGGCACGTTTGTTTACGCCGATTTTTCGAAAAAAACCAGGCAACGGGTGCTTGTTATACCACGCGAAGCTTTAACCGAGAGTATTAAAAGCGCCGCAGTTTACGTGGTTGAAAACGGCGTTGCCCGGCTCAGAAACATACAAACCGGCGCCGAAATGGGCAGCCAGATCCAGGTAACCGGAGGACTGAAAGAGGGCGAGCAAGTAGTAACCTCGGGCCAGATCAATCTAAAAGACGGCACCGAGGTAAGTATCTCTAAATAAAAAACATTTATGTCAATTGCAGAAGTTGCCGTTAAACGGCCCTTACTCATCATCGTTATATTTACGGTACTTATTATGTTTGGTGCGTTAAGCTACTCTAAGCTTAACTATAAACTGCTGCCTAACATTGAGGTAGCCACCGTAGTAGTAAGCACCGTATACCCCGGTGCATCAGCCGCCGAGGTAGAAACCTCGGTTACCAAAAAGCTGGAAGATGCCTTTGCCTCCGTAGAGGGTTTGGATAAAATGAATTCTACCTCTCAGGAAGGGGTATCGCAAATTGTAGTACAGCTTAAAAGCGGTACCAACGTTGACCAGGCCGAGCGCGACATACAGCGCAAAGCCGACCAGGCGCAAAATAATTTGCCCGATAACATTGACCGCCCTATAGTCAACAAAATTAATCTTGAGGAAGCGCCCGTAATACGAGCCGGCGTTACCTCTGCCCTGGCCCCGCGCGCGCTGTACGACCTGGTAGATAAGCAACTGCGCCCGGTGCTGCAAAACGTAGGCGGCGTAGGCCAGGTAAATATTATTGGCGGCGACGAGCGCGAAATACAGGTAAATATTGATCAGGGCAAGCTTAAGGCCTACAGCCTCAGCATTACACAAGTGAGCGATGCCATCCGCAACGCCAACCAGTCGTTCCCGGCGGGCAGTATTGAAACTAAAGATCAGCAGGTATCTATTCAGTATGATGCCAACGTCACCTCGATTGAGCAGATTCGCAACCTGATTGTGCAGCAGCGTTTGGGTGGCGGCAGTATATATGTAAAAGACATTGCCGAGGTGGTAGATGCTACCGCTAAAGAAACCGCCATTAACCACATCAACGGCCTGCCCTCTATTGGTGTGCAAATCATCAAGCAAACCGATGCCAACGCGGTTGACGTGAGCGAGCAGGTAAAGGCCGCCTTTAGCCGCATGGAGCAGCAATACAAAGGTCGCGGACTAAAATTTACCGTCTCGAGCGACCAGTCTACCTACACCCTGCGCTCGGCTGATGCGGTGATGGATGACTTAGTGCTGGCCATAGTGATTGTAGGCATTGTAATGCTGGCCTTTTTACACAGTTTCCGCAGCTCGATGTTTGTGATGGTGGCCCTGCCCTCCTCTATCATCCCCACGTTTATAGCCATGTATATGCTGGGCTTTTCGCTCAACCTCATGACGCTGATGGCCATGTCGCTGGTGGTAGGTATTTTGGTGGATGACTCCATCGTAGTACTCGAAAACATTTACCGGCACCTGGAAATGGGCGCCGATCGCATGAAAGCCGCGGTTGATGGCCGCGCCGAAATTGGCTTTACCGCCATTGCCATTACTTTGGTTGACGTGGTGGTGTTTTTGCCGCTGGCCTTTTCGGGCGGTATCATCGGTTCTATTTTGCGCGAGTTCTCGTTAGTCGTAGTGTTTTCTACACTCATGAGTTTGTTTGTATCGTTTACCGTTACGCCCATGCTGGCCAGCCGTTTTGGCCGGCTGGAGCATTTAACCAAAGCTACCTTGTGGGGCAGATTAAACTTAGGCTTTGAGCATATCATCGATGTTACTAAAGAAAATTACGGCAGCTTGCTTTCCAAAGCTTTGCACAAAAAACGTTATGTATTATCGGCCGTATTGCTGCTCATAGTAGGTTCGGTAATGCTGATTGGCAAGGGCTTTATTGGGGCAGCCTTCATCCCCTCGAGCGACCAAGGCGAGCTGCTGATTAACCTGGAACTGGCCCCGGCTGCCTCAATTTACCAAACCAATATGGTTACCCAGGAAGTAGAAAAGATGATTATGGCCCAGCCCGAGGTAGAAAAAGTATTTTCGAGCATTGGCTTTGTAACCGGCGGTGTAGTGGGTGCCGGCAATAACAGCAACCGCGCCGAGCTTACCGTAAGTTTGGTGGACGCTAAAAAGCGCGCCATCACCGCCGAGCAGTTCGGCGTAATGATGCAGCAAAAACTGAGCGCCGCCATATCGGGTGTAAAAATTACGGCTTCGCCTACCTCAATTACCGGCGGTGCCAACCAGGCCCCTATCCAGATTGCTGTTAAGGGCGTTGATTTAAAGGCGGTGCGCAGCGTGGCCGAGCAGTACCAAAAACTGATGGCTACCGTGCCAGGTACGCAGTTTGTGCAGCTATCGGTAAAAGATCAAAAACCGCAGGTAGAGGTTAAACTTAACCGCGAAAAAATGACCTTGCTGGGCCTTAATGCCGGGCAAGTGGGCGCTGCCCTGCAAAATGCCTTTAGCGGTAACGACCAAAGTAAGTTTAAGCAACAAGGCAACGAGTATGATATTTTAATTGGGCTGGACCGTTACGACCGATCAAACGTTAACGACGTGCGTAACCTGCCCTTTACCAACGCTAACGGACAAACCTTTGTGCTGAGCCAGTTTGCCGAAGTGCAAGAGGGCCTGGGTGAGAGCGTACTGCAGCGTACCGACCGCTTAAACTCTATTACCGTAAACTCTAACGTAGCCGGCCGGCCCACTGGTACCGTAGCTAATGATATTAAGGCTAAACTGGCACCCGTTAAAATACCCGAAGGGGTATCTATTGAGTATTTGGGTGATGTAAAAAACCAGGGCGATGCGTTTGCCAGCTTAGGTTTAGCGCTCATTATCGCTATCTTGCTGGTGTACCTCATTATGGTGGCTCTTTACGAAAGCGCCATCTACCCATTTGTGGTACTGTTTTCTATACCGGTGGCGCTTGTGGGTGCCTTGCTGGCGCTGGCGCTGGCCATGGAAACGCTTAATATCTTCTCCATCATCGGGGTAATTATGCTGTTGGGTCTGGTATCTAAAAACGCCATCCTGATTGTGGATTTTACCAACCAGCTGAAAGAAGAAGGCCGCCCGGTAGAAGAAGCGCTGATTGAAGCCGGCAAAGAACGCTTACGCCCCATTTTGATGACCACCCTGGCCATGATTTTAGGTATGCTGCCTATAGCCGTAGCTACCGGTGCCGGATCAGAAATAAAAAACGGCATGGCCTGGGTTATTATTGGCGGCTTAACCAGTTCTATGATTTTAACGCTGTTTGTGGTGCCATCTATGTACTTAATTATTGAACGATTGAAAAACCGGTTTAGTAAAAAGCAGGTGCCGGCGGGGTTGAGCACGCAATAAAAATTATTTTAGACTTTGAATTGATCCCGAAAAGATGGCTATAGAAATTAAAGAAACCAAAGACGTTAAACTAAAAGATGTATTGCCGATTTATGAGGCTAACCACTGGTCATCTGCCGAAAAACCGGATTTGTTGTACCAGGCTTTAATCAATTCGCACACATTGGTTACTGCCTGGCACGAGGACCGGCTGATGGGCTTAGGCAATGCCTTGTCTGATGGTTATCTGGTAGTTTACTATTCACATCTGATTGTTCATCCCGATTATCAGGGTAAAGGTATTGGTAAAATGATTATAGCTAAACTGCAGGAAAAGTATGGCCACTTGCATCAGCAGATATTAGTAGCCGACGGTAAAGCGGTGGATTTTTACAAAAGATGCGGTTGTGAACAAGCCGGTCAAACCAAAGCCATGTGGATTTACCAGGGAAACGACCATTAAAGAAATACAAGTATTTAAAGCCGAGCAGGGTAATGCATAGCCACCGGGCAACGCCTTTTTTGTGTTGCCGCTTGAGAGTCACAAGGGTTGGCAATGGGTTACCTGCCTACGGCTTTTTGCCTTACTAAAGTTTGTTTACTTTTAAAAACTCTCCTTTTAAGATATCGGGCAAATACAGATTATGATAAGAGGTAGCTGGCGAAAAGTGGCTACTGTAATAGCTTCTATTTAAGCCAATAACCTACAATGATACCTAAAGTACCAATAGCCCATTTTTGAAGTGATGAATTATCCGGCTGTGTAAGAAGAATGTATATAGAAACCAGGCCCAAAACAGTAGTTATGCCTATCTGAGCTTTAAGCCGGAGTTTTTTGAGATCGTCTGCCGTTGACATTATTTTGAGAAGAATGCTTTAATTACACGCCTGACGTTTTCACCAAAAAAAACACCATGTGTAACCTCATCATCCTCATCTGTTTCTGTCCCAAGATTATCATTGGTATCTATGATTTTACCACCTGACTTTTTGATGTACAGCGAAACTTCCCTCATTTTAGTATCTGGTATTTCTGCAGTTATTGTTGTCATGGTTTAACCAATTATGATGCTGTAATTAAATATAGCATCAACTTAAGCATATACAAGTTTGCGTTTACAAAAATAATCTCTTGATGGCGTATTGCTAATGCTTGTATTTAAATATACAAAATAACCTTTAAGTTAGTATGCTAATCAGCATAAGACGCTTGCTGATGGGTTATTTAAAGTGGCTTAAACAAAACGCTTATTCGACTTTAGTTACTCCTCTCACCCCCTGAATGCGAGCGGCGTTAACCCCGTTTGCTTCTTAAAATAGTTCGAAAAATGTGCCATGTCGTCGAAACCCAACACGTAGGCAACGTCGGCTACAGTCCAGCGGGACTGCTTGAGCAGGATTTTGGCTTCCTGGGTAATACGGTTGCCAATGAGCTGGGTAGTGGTGCTCCCCATTATATCTTTAAGTACTTTGTTCAGGTGGTTCACGTGTACAGCCAGGCGGTCGGCGTAGTGGGCCGCGGTGCGCAGCTGCAGCCGCTGGCCTTCGGTTTCGAGCGGGAACTGGCGCTCCAATAGTTCTACAAATAGCGAAGCCATGCGTTCTGACGCGTTTAGGGTAGTGCTCATTGCCGAAAGCGGCTGCAGCTTTTGCCCGTAGTGAATCAGCTCCATGACCAGGTTGCGCAGCAAATCATATTTGTATTTGTAATCGGCATTAAGTTCGCGCTGCATTTTGCGAAAAATGTATTCCACCTCGGTAACGGCAGCCTCATCTAACTGAAAAACAGGCACCTGGCCCGGCAGAAACAGCGGCAATTCATCCAGCGCTACGCCTGTTTTGGCCTGCGATAAAAAATCGGGCGTAAAAATGCAGAACATACCGGTTTGGTTACCGTCGACCGGCACCCAATGGTAGGGTATTTTAGGCGTGGCAAACAACAGAGCTTCGGCCTGTACATCAATCACCTTGTCGGCATACTCGGCCCGGCTTTTACCCCGCAGCCAACTTATTTTGTAGTAAGCCCGGCGACTGTAAGGCATAGCACGGCTACCCGTTTTAGGGTCAAACAGTTTTTCGGCCTCAAACACATTGAAGTGTCCAATCTCGCGGGCCAAGCTATTGGGTAAGTGAGCACCATGGCTCTCGTAAAAATCGCTGACTGAGGTTACCGGCATAGCGTACAAATTTGCAAATATCAAAGTTAAGCCGCAAGGTCTGTAAACCCTTGCCGGTCCATAAAAAAGTAAGGGCAGGGCAATATCCCCGGCCCTCACCTATCTGTTTACGACAAACTTAAACCATCATACCGCCCGAGGCCTCGATGCGTTGTGCATTTACCCAGCGGGCATCCTCGGTACACAAAAACGCAACTACGCCGCCAATATCTTCGGCTACGCCAGGACGGCCGAGTGCAGTAAGGTTACTAATGTTCTTTTGCATCTCCTCGCTGCTGCGCAGGCGGGCGTTGCCAAAATCGGTCATGATGGCGCCGGGCGCTACCGTGTTGGCGCGGATGCCCCTTGCCCCTAACTCCTTGGCCAAGTAACGGGTAAAAGTTTCGACTGCGGTTTTCAACGAAGCATAAACCGACGAACCCGGCATCGACACCCGTGTTAAACCACTCGAAATATTGACGATACCACCACCGTCGTTCATCAATGGCAGTATTTTCTGAGTCAGAAAATATACCCCTTTAAAATGCACATTCATCAGGTCATCAAAAAACGCTTCGGTTACCTCTGTAACCGGCAGATAACCACCATGCCCGGCATTGTTTACCAGAAAGTCTATTTTATCAGTGTTAAAATGATCGCGCAGCGTTTGGGTAAGCTGACCGGCAAAGACATCAAAACTCGAAACCACGCCGGTATCCAACGCTAAAGCAGCAGCTTTGCCCCCGCCCTGTTCAATTTGCGTTACTACGCTTTGTGCTTCCTGCTCTTTGGTGCGGTAAGTAATAATTACGTCTATCCCTTTTTGAGCCAGTTTTAAAGCCATGTCTTTACCCAGGCCACGGCTGCCGCCGGTTACCAGGGCTATTTTTTTGTTGTCGTTCATCTCTGTTGAAATATTTTTTACAAAGATGACGTGTAAAGCTGCCCGTGTGTTTGCATGCATCAATCGGTTATTTGCAAAATTCAATCAATTGTAATAATCATCCAACTTGTTAAAACAAAAAAGGCCGTCCCTCCCTTGCGGAAAGATGGCTTGACCTATATATATAAACATTACTAATATTTTAGCTTATTGATTTACAGTTACTTATGTGACCAAAAATTTTAACGTCTAAAACATCCCTGCAACGCCACTCATTTTTATCCGGCATGAGCTTGTTTTTAGCAACTAACAAGTCCTTGATGCGCGGGCTAACAACTAGCTCCCTACCCCAGCTGCTACGGATGATGTTAATGCGGGTTTCTAATGAGCTTTTTAAATTATCTGTTGTTACGCCCTGGCCGAATTGAAATTTATCCGGCAGGTCGAGCGCGTTAAGCTGGGCGTAACGTTCTTCTACTTCTTCTTAAGTCTTCGAGGCAAAGATAAAAGAAAAGCCCGGCGTTGGCCGGGCTGTATTCATCTTAGTGTGGATGTAATGTATTACGCAAATTTATCCATCAAATCATCCATGGTTTCAGGATATTTAACTTTAAAAAATCCAATAAACACTACAGATATTGTATTTATACCAATAATTAAAAATGGTAGAATTTTATTGCTCATAAGTTGGTTAATATTTGGTTTCGTGGTTTCTATTCACTCCGAACGGGGATGCTTAGGTGAATATCACAACAGCTAATTCAAAATTTAAGCCAGTCAAATTATATGTTAACTGAAGCAGTTTTTTAATAGCAATTGAAAAAACTGCTGAGCTTTTACCTCTAAACCGGCAATATTTTCCACATCATAGTTATACATCCCACCGCTTGACACTATAAGGTAAGGCAATAATGACTTCGCAATATGCTCTGCAACATGAGTAGCACTAGCGGTCGGATGATGCAATCCTTCTGCTGCTCCGTGTTCCTGATTAGCCGTGAAGAAATCAAACGGTTCAAACGTGCCTATTGCTGCATTGTGCCACAAATAAGGTAAGGCTGCATTGAACTGTATAATGCTGCCTCACCATAATGCAATGATATCCGCACGACAAGCGAATGAAGTACAATTTTCGTGCGCCTGAAAACAATGTAACCAAATCCGGCGATGTGTCCACCAATAGCTGTAAGTATGTTAAAGGCAAAGTAAGCCTTACATCCAGGCAACAACCAAACTACACGATACTACCACTTCACCGTCTTATCAATAAAGTTAATAAGTTGATCTGCCATGCGCTGCTGCTCGGTTTTGTTAGGGTGTCCGCCAGTATTTTTGTAAGGAAAAAAACAGGTATGTATATTATTGTCTTTTAAGCGGGCCACGGCCTGCTCAATATATCCCGGAAACTTAGAACCCGGCTCGGTGGCGTTCATATTGCCCAGCGCACAAATAATTTGTGCTTTTGGATACTTTGCCCTAATGCTGCTTACCAAGTTTTGATAGGCATTGATGATAAACTCTTCGGTAGGTTTGGCTGTACCAAACCGGCGTTTAAACTGCTCGTGGTTTGGGTTATTGATGAGCCAGTAATCGTTTTGGAAAAGGTTAATTACTACTACATCGGGTGTGTATTTGTTAAAATCCCATAAGCTGTTAGCGTCCATAGGGTCCAGGCGGTTGTAGATTTCGGGCATAATTTCCGGAAACCAGCTTACCATTACACCGATGCCGCTGCGGGCAATGCACGAGTATTGCGCCTGGTAGTGCCGGGCCGTTAGAGCGGCGTAGGTATAATAGTTATTAAAATATTCCGGCGCGCCGCTTTCTTTCTGGCCGGTGGGCACATCTACGCCGTGCCCGGCGGTAATGGAGTTACCATAAAACTCAATTTTTCGTTTTGGCAGTTTGGCTGGTGCAAGCAGTTTAGCATCGCCATCAATACTAAAACCGTAAAAGACATCTTCGGACGTATTGTTAGATAGTTTAAACAACTGCAAGGTATGTTTACCTGCAGGCAGGTGTGAAGCCAGTACAAACTCCTTGCGGCTGCTATCGGCGCCAAATTTTAAGGCTTTGGCGGCATCACCATCTACAATAGCATAATAGTAACCCTGCTCACGCAATGACCTCATGGAGGCCTTAACGCCCGTACCCATAAAATTAACGGTAGCCGACGAGCCTGGCCAGTAAAACGACGATGAGTCGGCACCCTTTTTAACCCGGCCCATGTAAGCTATTTTTGCATCACCCGGCTTTACCGCAAGCTGTGCCGAACAACTCATGCCCAGCAATAAACCGGCGAAGGCAGCCGCCGCACTTAGTAATTTATTCATAATGTATTGATGACAGTCAGATTTTGAAAGGCGGAATATAGGTATATAAATACGCCATTTCAAGACCGGGAGATGTCTGTGAGATAGCTGTTACATTCATCCACCCAAAAACATTATCCCATGTTAACCAGTTGTTGCTGATGAAAAGAAGTAAGATACCATACAGTGCGGAAGATGTGATGTAGAAAGCACTCCGCTTAAATCTATGCAGATCATGAACAAAAATAAATGGCCGGTTATTCTAGCAGCCGGGGTAGCAGCAACCGCTGTAGTAATCAGTTTAAACTCGTGCGTTTCGATACCTAAAGGCGCCCGCGCAGTGCAACCCTTTGATAAAAACCGTTACTTAGGCAAATGGTACGAAATTGCCCGGTTCGATTTTAAGTTTGAAAAAAACCTGAGTAATGTGTCTGCCACTTATTCGCTTAACAGTGATGGCAGCATCCGGGTGGATAATAAAGGTTTCCAGTACAAAAAACGGGAATGGAAAGAGAGCATCGGCAAAGCTAAGTTTGTAAACAGCGAAAACGAAGCCCGGCTTAAAGTATCATTTTTTGGTCCGTTTTATGCCGGCTACAACGTAATTGCCATTGATGACAATTACCAGCACGCGCTGATAGCGGGTAACAATCTTAATTACTTGTGGATATTATCGCGTACCACCACCATCCCCGAATCTGTTAAGAACGATTACCTGGCCAAAGCCAAACAGTTAGGTTACGATACCAGCGAACTGATTTGGACAAAGCACGAAGAGGTGCATTAAACTTTTAAGTACAAGATTGACAAGGGCCGACAGATTTATTATCTGTCGGCCCTTCATATTAATTAGTTTATTACCTTCTATCTTTTCAAGTCGTTATTCCAACTCCACCATGGCCTTAATGACACCTGTAGCCGGATCGAGCCAGCTTTCAAATTCGTTTTTTACGGCATCAAAAGGTACGCGGTGGGTAATATAGGTAGCCGGGTTTACCAAGCCTTTTTTCATGCTGGCAATAACGTGCTCAAAATCCTGGCGGGTGGCGTTGCGGCTGCTCATCAGGGTACTTTCGCGCTTGTGAAACTCAGGGTGACTAAAGCTGAATGCTTCTTTCTGCAAGCCAATCAGCACATAGCGGCCGCCATGGGCCAGGTAATCAATACCGCCATTAATGGCGCGCAGGTTACCGGTGGCGTCTACCACTACAGATGCCATATCGCCGCCCGTAATCTCCCTGATTTTTTCTACTGCATTACCATCCATCGGGTTTACGGTGTGGGTGATGCCTAAGTTTTCGCGGCAAAACTGCAGGCGCTCGTTACTTACGTCCATCGCAATCACATTACCACCAGCTATGCGGGCAAACTCAATAGTGCCCAAGCCTATCGGGCCGGCACCAATTACCAGTACAAAATCGCCGGGGTTGATGCCGGCACGGCGTATGCCGTGTGCACCAATGGCTAAGGGCTCAACCAAAGCCAGCTCATCATAGGTCAGGCCTTCGCCATGTACCAGCGAGTACGAGGGTACCTGCAGGTACTCTACCATACCGCCATCGGCGTGCACGCCGCAAACCTGAATGTGCGCGCAGCAATTAGGCTTACCCGTACGGCAGGCCACGCAATGCCCGCAGTTAAAATAAGGAATAAAAGTTACTGCCTCGCCTATGCTAAAGCCTGGTGCGTCATCAACCTCTACCAACTCGCCCGATAGCTCGTGGCCCAAAATGCGAGGATAGCTAAAAAACGGCTGCGTACCTTTAAAGGCATGCAAATCGGTACCGCAAATGCCAATACGTTTTATTTTTATAATAGCGTGGCCGGGTTTTAGTTCTGGTTTTTCGGTTTCGCCGTAATCAAATGTACCGGGGGTGGTACAGGTTAATATTTTCATGGTGTTGTTATATATTGGGGCAAACCTGATGGCTTGCTTTGGTATTCAATTTTAGTTTATCAGATTTTTGGTGGTCACGTCGGCCTTAATGAGTCCCTTTTGTTCCAGTTCGCGCCAAAAAGCTTCGGGCACGGGTTGGTCTACCATGGCAATGTTCGGTTTAATTTTTTCGGGCACGGTTGTGCCAATGGCCAGCGTTTGCACACCGGGGGCCTGCACGGCAAACTGCACGCAGGCATGCGCCGGGGTTATGTTAAACTGTTCGCAAACGGCAAAAAACTTTTCGCGCCATTGCAGCAGTGCAGCACCTTCCGGCGTATCGGCACTTACAGGTTTGTAGTTGTAATGCTTACCGCCGGTTAAAAAGCCACCGTTAAACACTGCCGAATTGATGATAGTTACACCTTTGGCACTTAACTCCTGCATGTAGGCCCACAAGTCGGCCGGGTGACTGTGCAACGTCATGCTGTTGGCAATCATCACCCAATCCAAATTTACCACGTCGGTAATTTGTTTGATGATGTGCCAGTCTTTAGCGCCAACGCCCACGGCATCTACCTTACCGGCAGCCTTAAGCTCAAAAAGCGCCCGGTAGGCTTCTTTTACATCTTCAAAACGCCTTACTTTATCCTCATCAATATGGGCAGCGGCCAGGTACTCGTCCGGGTCGTGCACCGATACCAGGCCGGTGTGGTAACCGTCCAGCAGCTCAAGCCCCTGGTGGTAGCAATCCAGTATGCCCTGGTAGCTGATGCGTTGTTCGGCATCGTATTGTAAATCTATCCATACGCCCGGTTCAAAAGTAGGCTCCGGGGTTGTGAGCGGAATCCGGTACCAGCCCAATTTATTGCTGATCATAACCTCCTCCGGTTTTATTGCCAGGCTGCGCAGGCATTGGCCCAAACTTTCGAGCGCCAAACCTGCACCATATTTGCCTGCCGTATCAAAAACGGCCGGCTGCGGCGACTCGGCTATCCATTCTTTTACCAGGCTGCACTTTTCGTCGTCGCTTTTGGCCACATATAAGTTGCCTAACGGACTGGTGCCAAATACCACGTGCGGCAACTGGATAACTTTTTTTTGAGCGGTTTCCATCTTTGTAAATCTATAAAAAAACAGGTTTATCTGTAAGTACATGGTGAGCTGGTTGGCAAGCCGGAAAAACACGGATCTTAACAACCTTACCCTGATTGGTTAGTGAGTAAGTAAGCGCGACGGCAACCGGCCCGAACCGGCTACCGCCGCTGTTTACACTTAAATACAAAAGTAACGGCCGCTACTGATTAGCTTTTATCTATATTAGACTTTGTTTTATACAAAACCGACATTTTAATATATACAAGTTATGAAACGACGGCTGCTCACCTATTCATTCTCTTTACTCAATGCCGACTCGGTAAAGCTCGACCAGCAATGGAATTATACCAACGTCATCAGCCCTTATTACCGGATGTATTATATTGATGGCGGCAGCGGCGTGCTGTCTGATGCACAGCATACGCTCACCCTACAGCCCGGTTATTTATACCTGGTGCCAAGTTTTACGCTTTGCAGCTACCACACACCCGAATTTTTGAGCCAGCACTTCATCCAGTTTTTTGAAGATTCGGTCGATAAAATTTCGCTGTTTCATGCCAACCGCACGGTCATGCAGCTGGAGGCTGGCCCTGCAGACGTTGAGCAATTTAAGCGTTTACTGGCTATTAACCCCGGCCGGGGGCTATACCGGTCGGACGATCCACGCATATACGAAAAAGACATTTACTATAAGGAGTACCAGGAACTCAATAACCGGCAAAGCCTGCCGGTATACCTCGAAACGCAGGGTATTTTGATGCAACTAATTTCCAGGTTTTTAACGCCTGCAGTATTTAAGGCGGGGCAGTTAGAAAACATCCCGTCAAAAATCATGGACGCTATTAGCTACATTCAGCTCAACCTGCATCAGCCTTTAACGGTGAACCACCTGGCCGAGCGGGCCAACCAGCACCCCGACTATTTTTCGCGCCTGTTTCTGGAGTATACCGGCGCCCGGCCGGTAAAGTATATACAAGATAAACGCATTGAGCGGGCACAGTATCTAATAACCACCATGAACCTGCCCTATGCGGAAATTGCCCAGCAGACCGGCTTTGAGCACCTACCCTATTTTTCGAAGTTGTTTAAACGGATTACCGGCTTAACACCGGGCGAATACCGCAGGCAACACCAGTTGTTTAACCGGGTTAGTTAAAATGATCAAGCGTTCCTGACAGGTAAATAAACTTCGGCCAAAAACATTCCACCAGTAACTGATAACTGCAGCTGCCCGCCATGTGCCTCAATAATTTGTTTGCACAACCACAAACCCAGGCCCGAGCCTGAGGTAACCGAACGGTTAGTGGTAAAGGCATTATCTAAGTGATGTACTGATATCTGCTGAACGTCTACTTCATTTTTAAAGACGACTTTTAACCCTGTTGTTGCTGGTAAAATGTCAGCAAGTATAGTAGTGCCTTTAGGCGAATGTTTGATGGCATTTTGCAGCAGGTTTTGCCAAACCACGTCCAGTTTGTCGGCATCGGCATCTAATACAAAGCTTTCAACCTCATTACTAAAGTTTAATATAGTTTGCTTTTGCCAGGTTTGCGCTAAGGGGGCATTTCGGGCAAAAACTGTCATCAACTGGTCCGACAGGTCGGTTGGGCGGGTATTGAGCACCAGGCCTTTGTGCTTTAGCTGGCTCACCAGCAAAAACTGCTCAACCACCTGCTGCAGACGCCTGATTTCTGTAAGCTGACTGTTAAATAATTTTTGATCAGCAGCCTCATGGGTCTGATTGAGCCGCAGTTCGGTTTCGGCCTGCAAAATGGCCAGCGGGGTGCGTAACTCGTGCGAGGCGGCGGCAAAAAAGTTATTCTGAATTTCCTGCTCGTGAGCTATGTGGCCAAGCATGTCATTAATGGTTTCGGCCAGTTGCTGCAACTCATCGTAAGTGGACCTGATGCGCAGGCGCTTATCCAGCCGGTGAGTGTTAATATCGGCAGCTTGCCGGGCCAGGTTACGGATGGGTTTTAACAACCACATGGAGGCAAAGTAAGATGCCACCGACCCTGCCAGTACACTTACCACCGTAGTGAGCAGCAACATGAGCGACAGATGCCTGAGCCGGGCCGCTATATATCTGTTAGGCACCGTCAGCAAAATTTCTACCGGGCGGCCATCATAATTTTCGCGCTTCAGGTAAACGCCATGCTGCTCAAGGGTATCGGTAACGCCCAGCCGGTAAGGCACGGGCAATTGGGCAATGGGTCCCGGCGATTGGAAAACGGTAACCGGCCGGCCATCATTATCATGGTAAAAGATGCGGATAGATTCGCCCGAGTCGGGCAAGGCAATCAGGTCAGGGTTAATTTCGGTTCGGCTTAAAACGGTTTTTGCCCGGTTAAACAGGTATTTGTTGTAGTTATTAAGATAGGTGTTTTTAAAATAGCGATAGGTGAAGCTGCTGAGCACAATATTAATCAGCAAAAAAACAACGCTGAAAACCATCGTTATTTTAAACCGTATGCCTTTATAAATATGCCGGTTCATGATGCCACGGCTACGGTTTTAAGGGTATAACCCCGGTTAATAACCGTTTGTATATGCTGATGCTCAAAGCCCTCGTTTATTTTGCGCCTCAGCTGGTACAGGTGCACCTCAATCACATTGCTGCCGGGGTCAAAGCTCATATTCCATACCTTATCCAGTATCTGCGTTTTGGTGAGTACGGTATCCGGGTTGAGCATCAAATATTCTAAAAGTAAAAACTCACGGTTGCTCAAATTTATTTGCTTATCCCCGCGCTTTACCTGCCGGGTGTATACGTCAATCTCCAGGTCGTTAACCTTAACCTTGGCCTGGTTTTTTACCGTTTTTTGGCGCTGTAACACCCGTACCCTTGCCAGCAGTTCCTGCATCTCAAAGGGTTTTTTCAGGTAGTCGTTAGCACCGGCATCCAAGGCTTTAATTACCTGCTCAGTACTGTTTAAAGCACTCAATACAATCACCGGCACCTGGTTATCAAACGCACGCAGATTTTTAAGGATATCAAACCCATTTTGGCTGGGCAGCATCAAATCCAGCAAAACAAGGTCGTAGCTATTTACCATAGCGGCCTGCAGGCCTGCGGCCCCATCGGTTTCATGGTCGGTTACGTAACCGGCCTGCTCAAGCGCGGTTTGCACAAAACCGGCCAGCTTAACCTCATCTTCTATCAGCAGTATCTTCATGTATATTGTTAGTCGCGGCCTTTAATCATACACTGTACGGCTTTGCTGCACCGTACAGTGTTTAGTTTTATTATTTATCTTACCAGGTAAGCCTGCCCGTTAATGCTTATGGTTTGGGCGGCAATCATTGTAACATTCTGGCTATAAACCACGCCCGGGCGTTTTGGTTCTGCGAATCCGTTTACAATTACTTCGGTACCGGCTTTTAGCTGGCTGCTCAGCTGGTTAGCTATATGCGGTGGTATGTTTACCTGCTCACCCGATGACAGCGTAAAGCCATTTACTTCTTTCTGCGGCGTGTAATTCAGTTCCTTAATTTTAGCGGTGATGCTTTTTTGCTCGCGCGCTACGGTTAACTGAGGTGCCACAGGTGGGGTATCGGTAATCATGGTGCCATTCACGTTAAGCGTTACCAATCTAAACTCAGCTTTACCTTCGGGGTTAGTGCGTTCAAAACCGGTAATGGTTACGGCCGCCCCGCCTTTGGCCTTAGCCAAAATCTGCTCGCCTAAATGCGGCGGAAACAGCACCTGTGTGTTGCCGCTGGCTGTTTTTACCAACAGGCCATTATACTCAAAGCGGTCATTAGCTACCGGGTTTACCACGGTGCCCTTCAGAGTAGTTAGTTTAAGGGCCTCTTGGGGCATCTTGCCGTTTTCGGGACCAACCGGCATAGGCCTTTTAGGCGGGCGTGGCGGCTGCGGACCGCGGGCTAGCATATCAGGGCCGTCTTGCGGCTTTGGTGGCTGAGGTAATTGCTGTGCCTGGGCTGCAAAAAAGCCGGTTACTAAAACGGCTGTCATCCATACTTTATTCAATTGCTCTTTCATGTTGTTTAAAATTTATACCTCAAAATTACGGTCACCCTATGAGGCCGGCATGAAAGCCAAATTAATTTTTCTTCATATCGGTATGCCGGGTAAACATTTAAACAGGCCTTTAGTTGTGTTCACAATTGAGCGAGATACTGATTATATATAGTTGATGATGAGTGAAGAAACAGAAAAAAAACACAGCCTGAAGTACCTTAACTGGCTTAATTTTTCGGCTGCCGACGTAGCCACAGGCCTGGGGCCGTTTTTGGCAGTCTACCTGGCCTCCAACCTGCACTGGAACCCTTCGCAAATTGGTATAGCCATTGCCGCTATGAGTTTTGCCACTGTGGTTGCACAATCGCCGGCCGGGTGGTTATGTGATATTAGTCAAAAAAAGCGATTGGGTGTAGTGGTGGTATCGATTGCCATTGCGGTGGCCGGGTTTTGCATGTTATTTTTCCCTGAATTTTATGCCGTGATTGCCTGCCAGATAGCCATTGGTATTTCGGCAGCTTTTTTTGCACCAGTATTGATTGCCCTGGCAATGGGCATTGCCGGCCGAAACCAGTTTGACAATACCATCAGCAAAAACCAAACATTTAACCACGCGGGTAACGTAGCCTCGGCCGTGCTGATTGGCCTGCTAGGCAAGTTTACCCATAATGCCGGTATATTTTACGGTCTGGCTGCTTTTTGTGCCATGAGCGTTATTTTCTCGCTGTCTATCCGCGAGGAGGATATCGACCATCAGGCCGCCAGTTCTGCGGAAGACGAAAAAAACAAACGAGCCAAAAAAGAAACCTCGTTTTTAGACATGCTCAAAAACAAAGGCTTTTTGATTTTACTGTTCTCGGCTGTTTTATTTCACTTTGCCAATGCGGCCATGCTGCCCCTGGTTGGGCAGGAATTAGGCCAAACCCGTGCTTCTAACGCTTCCTTATATATGTCGGCCTGCATTGTGCTGGCGCAGTTGGTGATGGTGCCTATGGCGTTTTGGAGTGGTAAGTGGGCGGCTAAGGGGCGCAAAAAATTGCTGATGATTGCCTTTATCATTTTGCCTATCCGCGGTGTACTCTACACCTTAGGCCATGGTTCTGCCTACCTGGTAAGCGTCCAGATTTTGGATGGCGTTGCGGGCGGTATTTTTAGCGTAGTGTCTATCCTCGTGGTTTCCGATTTATTTTGCGGATCGGGCAAGGATAATTTTGCGCAAGGCATACTGGCAACTGCTGTGGGTTTAGGGGCGTCGCTAAGTAACGTCATCAGCGGGTACATTGTTAAAGCCAGCGGGTTTGATTTTGGGTTTTACGTATTGTCGGCACTGGCGCTGATAGCCTTTCTTGTGTTTTGGCTGGCCATGCCCGAAACTGTATCCTGCGCTAATGATCAACGGCCCGAATCAGACATGAACTTAAAATTAGCCTGATCCTGCCATGAGTAATACCCCTTTATTATACGCTCACCTCGGCGATCTGCACATCACTCAGGCTAAAGAGCAAAATTATACCGATCTGCTCTCTATCATCGCACAGTTAGAAACCGAATGTGCCGGCAAGCTGGATTTTGTTTATCTGCCCGGCGATAACGCCGACAATGGCCTGCCGCAGCAGTACCGGCTGGTAGCTACCGCCCTTAAAATGCTGAGCGTACCGGTACATATCATCACCGGCGACCACGATATGGAGCAAGGCAGTCTTGATAATTTTTACCGGTATCTATCAACCGAAAAATTACCTAAAGCCGTGCAGGTTAAACGCGTACGCTGCCTGTTTTTAAACGTTTGCGGCCCGGGCACTGGCGGGCCGGATTTTAAGGTGGCACAGGCGCAAATGGAATGGCTGCGCCAAGAATTGCAATCGGCCCAAAGCACCAACCAGAATACTATTATTTTTACCCATACCTACCCCGACGATTTAACCGGCGACGGCGAGACGCAGGTGCTTAATCAACTCATTGCCGAGTATAAAGTAACGCTGGTTGACATGGGGCACACCCATTACAATGAACTGGCCAACAACGGGCAAACTATTTTTGCGGCTACACGTTCAACCGGGCAGATTGAAGAAGGGCCGGTAGGTTACACCCTGGTTTCGGCAGATGACGGTGTGGTGAGCTGGCGCTTTAAACCCCTGCATGATGCGTTTCCACTGGTGATGATTACCTCACCGGCCGATTACCGGTTGAAGGCCGATAACGCAGCTGCGCCGAACGGCATCACCGCTGTACGCGCCGTGGTTTTTGGTCATCGCAATACTACGCAGGTAGCTTGCAGCACAGACGGTGCGCAATGGCACGTCATGAGTTTAAGCAACGACGGCAAAACATGGCTGGCAAACGTAGATTTGAACGGTGCAGCTGCCTTAACTGTTAAAGCCACCGACGCAAGCAACCGGCCGGCAGTACACACCATTGAGTTGCAGCCGCCAGCCGGTTATCAGCCCGTACGTAAGGCCGACGGCAGCGATGCTGACAGTATTGGCGCATGGCCGCAAAACGGGATTTTTGGAACACAGCTTGGCCCTAACCGAAATGGTAAGCCCTCTTAATTTTTATATACAGAGATGACGAATATTTATATATGGCTGATTTCTTTTTTAGCCATTGCCGGGGTAATTGTACGCCCGTTTAAAATTGCAGAAGTATACTGGGCGCTGGCAGGTGCCTTAATTTTATTGTTGTTTGGGTTAATTGCCCCGCGTGATGCCGCCGCCGGTGTAGGCAAAGGGCTGGATGTTTATCTGTTTTTGACCGGCATGATGCTGCTGGCCGAAACTGCCCGCGAAGAAAAACTTTTTGACTGGCTGGCCGCCCATGCCACCCGCATGGCCAAGGGGTCGCCCAAACGCCTGTTTTTTTTAATTTACCTGGTGGGTGTGGTGGTCACTTCTTTTTTATCTAATGATGCCACCGCCGTGGTGCTCACACCTGCTGTTGCTGCTGCGGTTAAGGCCGCCAAGGTTGAAAAACCTTTGCCCTACTTGTTTATTTGTGCTTTTATTGCCAACGCGGCCTCGTTTGTGCTGCCTATCTCTAACCCGGCCAACCTGGTTATTTACGGCAAACACATGCCCACCCTGTTAGCATGGATGTCGCATTATCTTATCCCCTCAATTGTGTCTATCGTGGTAACTTACCTTATTTTATTTACCACCCAGCGCAAAGACATTGAGGGCAGTGTTGCAACCGACGTTGACCTGCCCGAGCTTACCGCCGGTGGTAAAACCGCACTAATTGGCATTGGGGTTACGGCTATCGTATTGCTGATTTCTTCGGCGTTAGATATTGAACTGGGCTTACCTACAGCCGTTACGGGCATCCTCACCTCTATCATTGTCATCATCCGGGCGCATAAAAACCCGATGATCGTGATAAAAGGTGTTTCGTGGGCAGTGCTGCCACTGGTGGCCGGTTTGTTTGTAATTGTGGAAGCCCTGAACCATACCGGCATCACCCAAAAGCTGGCGCAACTGTTGCAACATCATGCCGCGCAAGACCCAACCGCCACGGCCTGGGGCAGCGGCATCATCACGGCTTTTGCCTGTAACCTGATGAATAACCTGCCCGCCGGACTAATTGCCGGCAACGTAGTGCAAGGCGGCCACGTACCCGAACTGGTTAAAAGCGCCACCCTCATCGGTATCGACCTGGGCCCTAACCTATCCATGACCGGCTCGCTGGCCACCATTTTATGGCTGGTAGCCCTCCGCCGCGAAGGTCAGGAAGTAAGCGCCTGGCAGTTTTTAAAAACCGGCGCCGTGGTAATGACGGTAACACTGTTGTTTGTACTGGCCTCGTTGTGGATTTAGCAATTACCTTGTAAAGTAGAACTTTGAGTTATAGTGATATTCTACTTTCTTTAATTAGCATAAACTATTTAAACAACAGCGCCTTATGATTTCGCTATCATAAGGCGCTGTTGCTAATATATTGTAATTAATACTGATTGCTTACAACGGCTAATTCACATCAAACCACAATTTAGTCGTCAGTAAATCAGCCCCCTGCCGGCTAACGGCGGCGGTATAGTTGGCGCCATTGAGCGATTGCTCGGTGCCGGGGTAGATAAAACGCACAGGCATTTTGCCATTGAGCGAACCGGCAACGGCGGGTTGCAGCTGCGGGTAGTCCAGTCTGCGCCACTCGGCAAACGCTTCCAGTCCTTGCCCAAACAAGGCAATCCACTTTTGCTCACCTATTGACTTTTTATAATTAGAGGCATTGTACCGCACCGCTGCCGAATTAGCATAAGTTGCTGCCGCAGTACCGCTGATACCGTATTGCGTTAAAGAGGCTTGCACGGCTTGGTTGTATAAATCGGCAGCCGACTCGCCGGTAAACCCTCTGGCGGCGGCCTCTGTCCTGTCAAACAGCACTTCGGCATAGCTCATAATAACGGCCGGTGCATTGGGTGCTCTAAAGTATGTGCCCGGTTTAGAGGTTTTGGTAAAGCCCAGGTTACTGGCATCGCCCACCAGCAAACCATTCGGTATACCTACATAAGTTTGTGCCGTAGCATCCTGCGTTGGTGCCGCATAAATGGGCAAACGCGGGTCGTTGAGGGCAAACAAACGGTCGACAATGCTTTTACTGATGCGGTAGTCATCGCGGGTATCAAACAAATTGCTGATAGGATTTTGGTTAGGCGAGTTTTGGTAAACGAGTTGTGCAATCTCGCTGTTGGCACTGATATAGCCGCTGCCCTCGGCCTGTATGTCGGCTATTACCTGCCGGGCTTTGGCGGCATCGCGGTCGGCAATGCGCAGGGCTACCCGCAAGCGCAACGAGTTGGCAAACTTTTTCCATAAGCCTATATTATTGTTGTAGATGATATCGCCACCGATGGCTTTGCCCGAGATGCTGAGCGATGCCTGGGCAGCTTTCAAATCATCCAAAATGGCGTTGTAAACATTTTGCTGGGCATCATAAGCCGGTGTAAGGTATTGGTCGATGCTTGACGCCTGCTGATAAGGCACATCGCCAAAGTTATCGGTAAGCAAGGTAAACACCCACGAGCGTAGTACCAGCGCCACGCCCTTATAATTGGGGTTAGCCTGTGCATCGGCCAATTTAATGATCTGGTTATAGTTCACTACGCCTTTAGAGTAGCCAATGTTCCACAGATCGGCAAACGCCGTGTTGGCATAAATATAGCGGTCGGGGTCGGTATACTGTATTTTAGCCCAGTGCTGTACAAATAGCAGGGCGGCATCCATGTTGTTACTGGTTCCCCAGTAGGTATCTACTACGGCCTTGGTAGCACCGGTAAGCAGGTAATCGGGCTGCGCGTTTTGTGAGGCATTAGGATTCTCATTAATGCCGGTCAGGTCTTTTTTGCAAGACGTTGCCGTAAACGTTAAAGCTGCAGCCAATACCAGGTTTATATATCGTTTTTTCATTTGATTAAAATCTGAGGTTAATGTTAAAGCCAAAGTTGCGTACAGTAGGCAGGCCTAAGTCTTCCAGGCCTTGTCCGTTGCCGGTGTTAAAGGCAATTTCGGGATCAATATTCGGCACGTTTTTGTGAATGATCCATAAGTTACGACCCACTACAGATACCGTTGCGCCCTGAAACCCTACCGCTCTTACCCATTTAGAGGGCAGTGTGTAGCCGAGTTTTACCTCGCGCAGTTTTACGTAAGAGGCATCGTACACAAAAGCCTCATCTACGTTAGTAAATCCTTTATAATAAGATTGTGCCGAAAGAATTTTGGTATTCGGTGTACCATCAGCTTTCACACCGTTAAAAACCATCCCGTCGGTGTACACGGTTTCGCCATTGGGGGCACTACCGCCGGAAACCTGCACGGCATTAGCCGCTGTATTGTTGGCCGGGTAGTAATAGCTTAAGCCACCGTTAGCTGTACCGCGGCCCGGCAAGGTGCTGGCCAGCACACCAGTATACGTACCGGTACGGTTGGTGTTGGAGTAAATAGAGCCGCCAATGCGTGCATCCACCAAAAAGCTCAGGTTAATACCTTTGTAGTAAAAGCTGTTGTTGATGCTGCCTAACCATTTTGGGGTATACTTGCCTAAGTATTGTTTGGTAGGATTAATGGCCGGTGTACCATCGGCATTTACAATAATTTGCCCCTGCGCATTACGCAGGTAGGCGTTGCCAAACAGGGTACCATAAGGCTGCCCCACGGCGGCCAGCACCTGCACGGTACGGTTGGTACCCAAAATGTAACTTTGCAAACGGCCCTCGGCATCTAATGATACCACCTTGCTGCGGTTAAACGAGTAGTTGGTGGTAATGTCCCAGCTAAAATCTTTGGATTTTACCGGGGTGATGCCTAACTGCACCTCTAAACCTTTGTTGTTAATTTTACCGCCGTTAATCAGTTTTTGAGCGTAGCCGGTGGTTGAGCTTACATCAACATTTAATATCTGATTAATGCTGTTGGTGTTATAATAACTTACATCAAGATGCACCCGGTTATTGAGTAAACCTAACTCAAAACCGGCTTCGCTTGATATAGTGGTTTCGGGTTTCAGGGCCGAATTTAAGCTGATGCTGGCTGCCGTTTGCTGCGGATTACTGCCAAACGGAGCGATGAAATTATAGGTATTCATGAGTTGGTAAGGTGTAGTGGCCTTACCAACCTTAGACCATCCGCCTCTTAATTTAGCGTAGCTAAGCACGTTGCTTTTAATGCCCAACGCTTCAGAAAGCACCAGACTGCCGTTTACCGACGGATAAAAATACGACAGGTTTTCGGCAGGCAGGGTCGACGACCAGTCGTTGCGGCCGGTCACGTTCAGGAAAGCGTAATTGCGGAACCCGATTTGGCCCGAACCAAACAAGCTGTACGTTTTAAGTTTGCCGTAGTAGTTAGACGATACCAGCGGATCGCGCGAGTTGCTAAGCGTGTACAAACCAGCTACGGCCAGTTTAGGCGCCACCTGGTCGTTTTGCTCGTTTAAGATAGCATTGATGTTACCGCCGCCAAATACATCCAGCGAGAAATCACTGTTCAGCTTTTTGGTGTACTGCAAGCGGGCCTCGGTATTGGTTTCAGTTACGTTGTATACGTCCTCCTCGTACGAGCCGAACGGCGTGCCGTTGGTGCCATAGGCCACTTTAATGCGGCGTTTATCATTATAGTAATCGGTACCGGTACGGAAGTTGGCCGACAAGCCGTCTGCAATTTTATAATTCAGCTCAATGCTACCGATTAGCCGGTTTTTGTTTTGGCTCACCGTGTTTTCGTACGCTAAAAAGTACGGGTTAGAGTAGTAGCTGTTGTTCCAGTTAAAGGTGTTACCGTTGGCGTCGCGGTAGTTTTTAAGCTGGTTAACATCCACCTGGCGGCCAAACCACGTAAACTGCAGCATGGTACTGGTGGCACGGCGGCCGTAAGCACCAGGCAGGTTACCGGCATCATCTTTTAAATAGTTGGCAATGGTGGTAACAGTTAATTTAGGCGTTGGCCTGAACGTGCTGTTAAACGCAAACGAGTTGCGGCCCAGCGAGGTATTAGGCACCACACCGGTCTGGTGCAGGTTATTGTACGACAACCGGTAATCAAACTTATCGCTGCTGCCGGCCAGGGCAACGCCATTGTTGAGCGTTACGCCGGTTTGAAAATAGTCGCGCACGTTGTTGGGGTGAGCCACAAATGGCACGGCCTGCCCGTTAGAGAAAAACTGCGGAATTAAGCGGCCATCCAGCGGCGGGCCCCAGCTTTCGTCAACACCATCGTTTATACCGCCGCCTTTACCGTCAACATAACTAAAACGACCGTTTGAGCCCTGACCAAATTCGTTTTGATACTTGGGCAAAACCTGGATGTTAGAAAATGTGGTGTTAGAATTGATGGTTACCCCTAAGCCTTTGGCGCCTTTACCGGTTTTGGTTTTTACCAGAATAACGCCTGCTGCCGCACGGTAACCGTAAAGCGCCGCTGCGTTTGGCCCTTTGAGTACGCTGATCGACTCAATATCCTCGGAAGGAATACTGGCCAGTGCGTTCGGGAAATCGCGCGAACCGTTGGTGCCCTGAAATTGCGAGTTATCTACAATGGTACCATCTATCACAAACAAGGGCTGATTGTTGCCCGAGATAGAGGTTTCGCCCCGGATGACGATACGCGACGAGCCCATATCGCCCTGGCTGTTGGTGATGTTTACGCCGGCTATTTTACCGCTTAGGGCGTTGATGAAGTTAGTTTCTTTAGCCTCGGCAATATCCTTAGCTTTTAAGCCCTGCACGGCGTATCCTAACGACTTTTTATCTTTAGAGATATTAAGTGCCGTTACCACCACCTCGTTAAGCGAGTTAGGCTGTTCTTCGAGCACGATTTTGAGGTCGGCCTGGTTACCGGTCACCGGTATTTCCTGGGCAATAAAGCCTACAAAAGAGGCCCTTAATATATCACCTTTTTGCACGTTTAAGGTAAAACGGCCATCGCCATTGGTTTGCACGCCGTTGGTGGTGCCGGTTACGGCCACACTTACGCCGGGCAGCGGCTGTCCGTCGGCCTTACTCACAATAATACCGCTTACCTTGAGGCCTTGGGCAGCGGCGGTTTTAAACAGAAGTGCCTGCAATAATACAACAAGCAGCAACAGATACTTTTTTGACATGTTTTTTGTTCGGGTTGTGATGACGAGGCGCCACACTAATGGCCTTGAGGCAGCCTATGGAGCATGCCTTTATACCTCAGCAATAAAAAAAATTTATTAAAACCGGGATGATTGATCGGCACTCAGCCGCAGCACGTATTAGCGCAGGCTGCAACAGCAGCAGCAACAAGGATGGGCAGGTACGAATGAGGATGAGCAAACGGTGTGACGGGTGGCGGGTGCTGCGGTGGCAAACGCCGGAGACGCGGCTCTTGTCCGTCTATGCGGATTTACAGCGTGGGCCTGGAGCGATAAGTAAAAATTTGCGTTCATATACTGTTTTGTTGGATGATGTTTGTTTTGTTAACAGAGGCGTGAGGACGGATTCGAACCGCCGTACTGGGTTTTGCAGACCCGTGCCTAACCACTCGGCCACTCCGCCATGGGCACCGTTTATAGCGATGCTTTTACTGAGGACTGGCTGGCCAGGCGGTCAATCACCTGTACCATTTGGCCGAATTCTTTTTCGTCATATAGCCGCGTCAGGTAAACGATTTTGCCCGATGGATCAATCACCACATTACGGGTAACGCCCGACTTTTTATTGGCGAAACGTCCAAAAATGTCGGCCCCCGGGTCTAGTGCCAGCGGATACGTGATTTGCATATCCTGATGGAATTTCTGTACTTTCTCCAGCGGTTCGTCGCGGTCTACGCCTATCAGCACCACGTTTTTATTTTGGTAGGCTTTCCAAACATCTGCTTCCAGGTGCGGCATTTCTTTGCGGCAAACGCTGCACCAGCTGGCGGTAAACTGCAGCACCACTATTTTGCCGCGTAACTGCTTAAGTGAAGTCTTTTGTCCGTTTTGCAGCACCAGTTCAAAATTATCGGGTGCTTGGTCGCCTACTTGTACTAGGTAGCCACGGTCGGCATCGGCTGGGGCAGGCGTTGCAGCAGTAACGTTATTTTGCTGGGCGCGGGTGATATTGGCCACGAGCAACATGACGGCAAATCCAAGTGTGTATGTAATTTTTGATAATGTTTTCATTGCGTAATTAAGCAGCTAAGGTTTGATAAATTTGATGCAGGGCTTCCAGTACACGGTCAATCTCGTGCCGGGTGTTAAACTTGCTGAATGAGAAACGGATATGGTCCTGATCATCAGCGGCAGCAATGGCCTGTAGCACGTGCGAAGCTGAACCGGTAGAACAGGCACTCCCGCCCGATACCGCAATGCCGGCATCGTCCAAACATCGCAGCAGGTTGGGGCCGTAGCTTAATGCTGGTAAGCCTACATTTAATACGGTGTAAAGACTTTGCTGTGCGCTGGCCGAATTACCGTTAAACGTTACGCCGGGCACCTCGCTGGTTAAGCGGGAAATCATGTAGTTTTTTAGATTTTGGATGTGCTGATGGTGCTCGTCGATATGGCTATAAGCAATCTCTAAAGCTTTGGTAAGCCCTACAATACCGTGGATGTTTTCGGTACCGGCACGTAAGCGGCCTTCCTGTCCGCCGCCATGTATGAGCTGCGACAGCTGGATGCCCTTACGACAAAATATAAACCCTACCCCTTTTGGGCCATGGAATTTGTGCGCCGATGCCGCCAGAAAATGCACTTTTAGTTTTTGCATATTGAGCCGGTAGTGCCCCATGGTTTGTACCGTATCGGTATGAAAAAGCGCATCGTAACGCTCGCTTATTTCGCCTATTTGAGCGATGTCGTTCAGGTTGCCAATCTCGTTGTTGGCATGCATTACCGATACCAGGCTGCGCGGATGAGTTTGCAGCAACTGCTCCAAGTGGCCCAGGTCGAGGTTGCCTTTAGCATCATGTTTAATAAAACTTATTTTAATGAGCCCTTTACGTTGCAGATTACTTAACGTATGTAATACTGCATGATGCTCAAACCGGGTAGTGATAACATGCTGTATGCCATAGCCATGTACGGCTGTAAGTATAGCTGTATTATCAGCCTCGGTACCGCCCGAGGTAAACACAATTTCTTCGGGCAACGCGCCAATTAAACCGGCAATAGTTGCTCTGCACTGCTCAATAGCCTGCCGGGCCTGACGCCCCTGTGCATGGTGCGACGACGGGTTGCCGTAATGGTTTAGCAGGTACGGTGTCATGGCATTAAACACTTCGGCGTCGAGTGGTGTGGTGGCTGCGTTGTCTAAATAAATACTCATAGCTTTTGTATGCTGCTTGTTAAAAATTGGAAAGTCTTGTAAATCAAACCCAGAGAAGGCTGCAGCACAGCACAACAATTTTAACAAGCAGGAGCACTTGTTATCTTATCTTTCTTTTGCATTAGCAAAAGCAGGAATTAGCACCTTATGCAGCTTAAAAAGCCGTATAGGTTGCCAAGACGTCGCAGGGCCTTTCCCTCAGTCTTTCTGGATAAGTTGACAAAGAACTATCGTTTACAGCAGCAAATATAGCCCAAAAAATATAATTCCTATAGAATTTGTAGATATTTTTATTTTTAGATGTTTTGATGACAAACGACAGTTTCGCCTATGAATTGGAGAGCGCAGATTTAATGGCCAAAACTGCCCAGAAATAGCGTTCGGCTTAAACAAAATTCGCTGCAAGTCTGTGCTTTAAAGCACAGACTTGCAGCGATATGTAATGCTATAAATAAAGCTTTTTTTTATTTAGCTGGATTTACCTTCCACCAGTCAAAATAAAACAGGTCTTTTTCTCCTTTAAAAACAAAGTACACATCATGTACGCCTTTAACATTTTTAAGAGGACTGGTTACATTGCCAAATACATCGCCCTGGGCAACATTGTTTACGTTAACCACCCCCACTAAAGGGCCATCAATTTTATCCGTATGCACTTCCATCTTGCCGCCGCGTAACGCCGCTACACAAACCTCAATAGCCGAAGCACCCGATGCAAAATCAACGCCCTGTACTTTTAGATAGTCGCCATTATTTATAGAACTCACAAAGATGCGTTCAGCTTTCTTTTTCCCTTTATCCCAAGACACGTTACGCTCCCACTCGGTTACGTTATCCGTTTTTAGGCCTTCACTGTAGGCGATGGTTTCGGCCTCAACCTTGCTGTAAGGATTTAACGTGCCGCGCTGTTTAACGCCGGTTACCGACCAAAACGGCAAATGCTTAATTGTACCGTCGGGGTTAAACGTTAATTCTTCGAGCGATACCGACCGGCGTTCATAATGCTTTGACACGGTTTGCTTCATGATATTATAATTGAAGCCGAAAACGTACCAGGTGCCTTTGTAATTGATAATGCCCGGATGGTTGCCTGACGAACGCGGGTCGCCATCCATAATGCTGCCACCGTACTCCCATGGGCCGGTTGCGCTTTTACCCATAGCATACCCTATCCCTTCGGGGCAGCAGGTTGAGGCATATGCCATGTAATATTTACCATCGCGCTTAAATGCCCAGGGGCCTTCCTGGTAATGGAATGGGTCGGCCTTACCGGCCACTTTGGCTATAGAAGGGTCTTTAATGATCTCGCCTGAATACGAAATCATATCCGGGTTTAGTTTTACGTAGTATAAATTGGGGTTGCCCCAGTACAGGTAGGCTTGCCCGTCATCGTCAATTAAAACCGTCGGGTCGATATCGTCTTTACTATTTTTAATCAGCGGCTTTCCTATCGCGTCTTTAAACGGCCCGTACGGGCTATCAGACACCAGCACACCGATGCCTACATTGTTGGGCAAAGGGCAGTACAAATAAAATTTGTTATTGCGGTGCACGCACTGCAGTGCCCAGGCCCCGTTATCAATACCGCCCCATTTAAAATCTTTTACAGAGGCTATAGCGCCGCGGTCGGTCCAATTTACCATATCGGTAGAGGTATACAGCAGCCAGTTCTGCATTTTAAAGCCAAATGCATCATCCTCATCATGGCCGGTGTATAAAAACACGGTGTCGTGGTAAACCAGCGGTGCCGGATCGGCCGTAAACTTGGTTTGAATAATAGGGTTTTGGCCAAACGCAGTGGCCGCCATGGCGCAGAGCATGGCAAAGATGCTTAAGGTTTTCATACAACTGGTTTATTATGGTAGCCGCCCCTAGGATGAGCGGCTACACACTACAAATATGCCCAGGATAAATAAAACTGTAGTTGAATAATGTAGCAATTTTGTTGAAATATTGAGGTTACAACCCATAAAACCAGGCCTGACGACTATTAGGGTACGAGTTTCTGTAAATCCTGTACTGTAAGAGATTGCATCCAGGCAATGTTTAGCTTATGGGATATTTTACTGTTTTGGTCTAAACAAAAGTAGCTGGGATAGCCACCTTTACCCAGCATGGCCATCAATTCGCTTGACAAGTTTTTGTCAATAAAAATGTGGGTACCGGGTTGTTTCAATTCTATAACTTTAGTCTTCCATCGTTCGAGCGTTGAGCCATCGGCCGTACACAGGTAAACAAATTCGATAGGTAAACCGGCAGCTTGCGTATGCAGCTTTGCGCTGTAGGGCATATCGCCAAGGCATGGCGCGCACCAGGTTGCCCATAAATCACAAACTACGGCTTTGCCTTTAAATCGCTGCGCAAATTTGCCTAAAAACTCGGCTGCTTTCATCCCCTTAACGGATGATAATGTTGCGCCGAATGCAAACCTGGCCACGGGTGTTCCAATCACAGAATCGGCACTTACATCGCTGCTCTTTTTAAGCGCCTCGTTTAATTTACTTAATTTACTTAGCGTGAGCCGCTGTTCATTTTCCACGACGGACTTTACCCAGGGCGTATGTATCTTGCTTAAGATGCTTTTTTGTATCTGCACATTTTCATCAAGATTGCGTGCCGTGCTTTTTAAGAACAACCTATCTGCTGCGGGCATTCCCATCAACTCGGCAAACTTTGCGTCGTTGTGTTCCGCTTTCCGGTAATAAGCATAATTAAAAAGCGCGTTAGCAAAATTTTCGGCATCGTTAGATACCAGTTTAGGCTTGTGGCTTTTAATTTTATCCCATAACCCGGGCGTAGCGTGTTCGGGCATCCAGAACCACAGCAGTGTATGGTAGTAATCTGATAGCCGTTCGTTTTCGGGTATCCATGAAAAGGGAGCCGGGTTTAGTTTGACATATTCCTGGTTAACCGTCTTGAGCAAATCACTTAACGAATCCAGCTTACTTAAATAATCAGCCTGCGTTGGTTTGAGCGCCTGTATAGCACTGCCAATAGCAAGCTGATCCTTTCGTTTATACAATACTTTATTATTCATCCAGGCAGTAAGAGCTCCGTCATTGCCGGAGTACATTACTCCCTTACCATTAAACTGCACATTTTTCTTTTTTAGTTGCGCAAAATCAAGCGTTAAGTTTAAACCGCGGTTTAGGTATAAGCCGGCATAAAAATAGTCGCCCACGCTAAGCCAAACCTGCTGATAGGGAAACGGATAAGGCAGCTTTACTTCAAAACTACCATCGGCTTTAATGGCCGTAGTACCTTCTTGCTGCATTTGCCCCATAGGCTCAACTAAACTGTAAGAAACCTGTAAAGCCGGCAAATCATTATTGGTAAAGTTAACGATCTTGCCTTTAATTATCGGCGGACTGGTTTTGAAAAAGTAGATGTTAAATGCAGGGTCGGACAGCGAAACGGGTTGTTTTACAGGCTGAGCAAAGCCGAGTTTTACCAATAGCAAAAAGCTTAATAAAAGTGACAGGCGCATGGTTGGGTGTTTTGATTGCTGTAAGTTAAGCAATTATGTTGGTTTTGAACTGGGTACCAACATTCAGAAACAAACAATTCTTTTAATTGAATTAACCAGATATTGGACTTTCCGTTTTACCGTTCCTATGCCCGGGCATGCCATCACTATCCGCCTTATTTCAGCGTCCTGATAAAAGGGTTTGTGGCACGGCTTTACGGAGATCTGTTGCTTTTCAGGATACATTTATCCGGGCGGACAAGTGCTTAATTAAAAAACCTGGTTGAAGACCACCCGCTGTGTTACGATTGTTGCTACAGGCTTCCCATTAAGCAGGCCCGGAGCATGATCACCTTTTATCGACTTAATACAACGCAAGGCTTCGGTATCCAAACTGCTGTCTACCGGTTTGGCCACGTAGTAATCTTTGGTATGACCATGCTCATCTACGGTAAAAGCTATCATAACAACTCCCAACGCCCCGCGGCGCATAGCATCGGCCGGAAAACGTAGCCCACGCACCAGCGCTCTTCCTTTTACGTCGTTGCCTGGCAAATAAAAAGGTACGCGGTCGAGCCGGACAGAAACCTGTTGCCCGTTTTGCAGGATGATATTATCGACACTATCTTGTGCAACCGGCTTATGGTATACAAACTGCCCGGTATCAAAATTATAAACGTTTTCTTTTTCACCGAAGCGGTCAGTATATGTCCACTCGCCTACCGGCTTGCCGTTTTTGTAACTGCCCTGTACCGCTACCTTGTTCTGGTAATTATACTCCTGCCATACATTATCTTTCAGGTTATCTTTATAAAAGCCGGAGGTAAGCAAGCGGCCTTCACGCGTACTGACCTGGTAAGGGCCATGCTTAATTTTTTTATCGCTTTTAAGTACGGTAAAGGTTTCGCGAGACGAGCCGCCCTCAACTGTGTGTGAAATCTCTTTAACCGGCTGCGCCATCAGTTTTAAAGAACTCAACAGGCTTAATAATAATATCAGCTTTTTCATCAATTGTGAACAGAATGGTTTAAGTACTGCTTCGTCAGCGATGTAAATATAGCTTTTACCGTCAAAAACATTACTATGATTTCAGGAGTATCGCAACTGACTTTACACTTTTTGAGCTGATACCGCGCAGCCTACCGGAAGCCGCGCCTATGTACGACTTTGATAAACTACTGCAGTTGCCTGCAGCTCCGCATAAAACCAGAGGAGATAAACTGTTATCAATTAAATTTTCCGGGACAAACATCAACCATCTTCTTCAACCCCAGAAACCTTTAATTTTAATATTGAAATGGCCAAGGCTTTTAAGCACTTTACGCAAACGTACTACCAGGGCCTTGTTGCCTGTAAGGTAAAAAGATGTATGGTCGGTACAATATTGCTCAGTTAAAAGCCAGTTAACAAGCGCATCCTCGTTTAAATGCAATGCGGGCGACCATGGAAAATAGCTTTTTAATAACTGACCGGTAGCTGCGCTGTCCGTGAGTACGGCGCAGGTAAAGCGAATGGCAGGCAACGTCATTTGACGCAAAGCCAAGAGGTGTGCCAAACTGGTATTATCGCCCAGAGCTACCACTAAGTGAGTACCATGAGGTGTTTGATGCGTGCTTTCTGTTTTTAAATACTGCACCGTTTGGCCAATCGTCAAACTTTTTGCCCAGCAACTGCCAGGCCCGTTATGAGCAGCATCAATAAGCAAAGAGCAGGTGGAGGTTTCGGCATCCCAGCCAAAAGGCGTGTAATCTCTAAAATACCATTCGCCTACATTAAACTTTATAGCGGGCACTTCGCTCCATTGGTGCATGGCCGCGCCCGGCAGGTGTAAGTCAATTTCTATGAGCGGCGAGTTAGGCCAGTATCGTATATCCAGCACTTTACCTTGCTTTAAAAGCCGATGATTTATTACATTTTGTACTTTATTTTTAAACTGACGAGCAATAGACAATTCCATGTGTATCTGATTTATTAACACAAAGAAACCGCCATTGTACGTTAAAAAAAATAGATGGATTAGCGTAAAGATAGGACTATTTACGGTTTTGTACTCTAAACTCGTTGGCAGGCACACCGGCTACTTTTCTAAAAAGCCGCGAAAAATAGGAATGATCGGTATAACCCAGTTGGTGTGCTATTTCTTTAACAGTTAACGGACTGTAGTACAACAAACGTTTGGCTTCCATCATCACTTCTTGCTGTATCCAATAAAGAGCAGTAAAGCCGGTGGCCTTTTTAAGCGCTTCGCTCAAATAGGCTTCAGATACATTTAACCGTTCGGCAAATGCAGCAGGACTTTTTAACGTTCGTATTTCGGCCGTTAACAGCGTACGAAATTGTGCTGTTATTTGTGTTGCGCGAGACGACTTAATTTCTAAACCCAGACAGCGCTCGTAATGCCCTGCTACGGTAGCTAAAAATGAGGTGAGCAGCGAATGCCACGCCAATGTGCCTAAAGTGCCATTCTTTTCTTCTTCACATTTAAACTGTAGCAGTAGCAACAACTCGTTAAGTTGTTTAACTTGAGCAACATCAGGACAAACGGGCTGCTGTAGTAAAAGATTCCCTTCAAAAACTTTACGGCATTGGGCGTGTATCAAGGCTGTGTCGACCGCAATAAACCAACCATCGGCAACATTACTGTGCAGGGGCTGATGCACCTGGCTCGGCAAAACATAGTATATAGAACCACCGGGCAAGTGCATCGTTTCGAAATCAATCATGAGCGAAGCCGAACCTTTCTCTAACAGAAAAAAGATATAATGATCGTCGCGGTGGGCCTCTTGATGTTTAATGTGCTCATTATACCTAACACTGCTCTCGAAGCGCTTAAGAATAACGCCTTGGTCTGTCCGTTCTTTTAAGATATGTACCGGTATTGGCTTCATCTGTCAAAAATAATATTTTGAGCTGCTTGCTACTGTTTTTCGCCTTTTCTTTGCGTGTTAATGTATTGCGAAGACTAAACCTAATGATAGAATATGCCCCCGTTATGTACCACTCTAAGCTAAGTATTCCAAAAATTTATTGGGCCGCTAAAACATAAAATTACACATATCAACTTTCGTCAATCAAAAAAATTAATGTCCTTTACGCCTACCATGACCGAATTGGAGCAATACATTCATCAGCACTTTGCCATGAGCGTTGAAGACTGCGAAAAGGTAAGCAGTCTCTTTTATACAGAAACGCTTAAAAAAGGGGATTACTTTTTACGATCAGGTACGCACTGCAATAAGCTTAGCTTTATTCGGGATGGCATTTTAAGGGTGTACGTCACCCTGCCCAATGCCGAGGTAACGCAATGGATAGCTACCCGCGGTTATTTTATGACCGATTTAAACTCGTTTTTTTATGGTCAGCCTGGCAGGTTTAATATGCAGGCACTTACAGATACGCCATTATATACCATTGATGCCGACCAATATGCCAGATTAGGTAAACTGGTACCGCGATGGAACGATTTTGAAAAACTGTTTATGGGCAGATGTTTTGTAACGCTCGAAAACCGGGTGTTTGATTTGATTGCCCTGCCCGCCGAAGCCCGCTACCAAAAACTATTTGAACAAAACCGCGATTTATTTAACCAGGTGCCGCTGCAATACCTGGCCTCGATGCTGGGCATGACGCCCGAAACGTTAAGCCGCATCAGGCGTAAAGCGCTTTCTTGATTTTTGTCAAGCGCAAGGCCTTATTTAGCATCGTAGGTTTGTATCAACAAAACAAATCAACGATGAATACTATAAAATCTATGGCCATCACCCTGCAGGCCGAGGAAGCTGCCATTACCGCTCTTGCTATATACGGTTTAACAAGTTTAGACCTGCATCTGCCACTATGGGCCTGGGTACTATTGTTTTTTGCTCCGGATTTGTCCATGCTGGGCTACCTTGCAGGTACCCGGACAGGCGCTTTTACTTATAACTTATTTCACCACCGGGCGGTGGCCGTAGCAATTACAGCTGCCGGTATAGTATTGCATCATGATGCCGTTATTGCAGGCGGATTACTACTTTTTGCACATTCGTCATTTGATCGTATGATGGGCTTTGGCTTAAAATATCCCGACAGCTTCAAAAATACGCACTTGGGCAAAATGCAACAGCCGGCCCTGCTACCGTAAGTGTTTAGTCAAATTAGGCCATTACCCCCAAAAGACACTGTAATATTGTTAGGCTTATGCATATTTGAGGGCCAATAGGCGACAACATTATGTACGATACGGCCGGACTACTGCAAACTATAAAACATCATCCCAAACTGCCCTTACTCATCAATGAGAACTGCGCCATACCATTACCGCAGGAGGTGTTGAATAAACTGTTCAGCCCGCATAAGCTATCGTTTTATTACCTAATGTTTGTGTACCGGGGCCGTGCTAGTTTTGTGGCCGATTTGCAGAAAATTTCGCTAACCGACGGACAGCTTGTATTTGGCTTGCCCAACCAGGTTTTTGCCAACAAACGTTTTAATGCAGATGACTTGCATTACTCATTATCGTTTGACGAAGAGGCATTGAGTTTACTGCCCAACACCTACGCCTTTATGTTAAACCCTAAAGGCGGGCAATCGGTTACGTTTGACCTTAACGCACAAGAGCGGGTTAAGCATTTATTTAGTACACTGTTCAGGCTGGTGCATGCAGGCACCGAGCCTCAGCAACCGGAAGTAATTTTGGCATATTTGAATACGCTGCTTATCGAAATCAATTCGGCTTACTTAGCTCAGCACGAGATAAATGCTACACAGCATGATAGCAGACTGAAAAAATATACTGCTTTTAAACTGGCTGTTGAAACACAACTTACCAAACAGCCGGAGGTGAATAATATTGCCGCACAACTTTCGCTCAATACGCATACGTTATATGGCATTGTGAAAGAGTTTGCAGGAGTATCGCCCAAAGAGTGGATGACTAACCGGCTTATACTGGAGGCGCGGCGCCGGCTGCAGTATGCTACCCCATCGGTTAAAGAACTGGCCTACCAATTAGGCTTTAACGACCCGGCCTACTTTTCCAGGTTGTTTAAAAAAAATACAGGTAAGAGCGTGACCCATTACCAGGCAGACTTGCAGGATTTGTACCGCAATTAATACGATTTGTCCTCACTGCGTATTACAAGACCAGGTACCTTTGTTTTAAATTAAAACATCGCATGAAAACAGCATTAGTAACCGGTGCCAACAAAGGTATTGGCTTTGAGGTGGCCAAAATACTGGCACAAAACGGATTTTACGTATATATAGGCGCCCGCAGTTTACAAAACGGACAAGCCGCAATTGCCAAATTAAACGCAGAGGGCATTAC
Organism: Mucilaginibacter sp. CSA2-8R; assembly: GCF_038806765.1. Taxonomy (NCBI): domain Bacteria; kingdom Pseudomonadati; phylum Bacteroidota; class Sphingobacteriia; order Sphingobacteriales; family Sphingobacteriaceae; genus Mucilaginibacter; species Mucilaginibacter sp. CSA2-8R. The sequence continues at coordinate 3,021,466 of NZ_CP152389.1, forward strand.
CACTGCCGAAGCTTTAACGCTTGACGTTACCAACCAGGCTTCGGTAGACGCTGCCGCCGCAACCTTAACCCAAAAAATTGACGCGTTAGATGTGCTGGTTAATAACGCCGGTATATCGGGTGGGTTTCCGCAATCGGCTTTGGATGCCACCTCCGAGCAATTTACCGAAGTGTTTGAAACCAATGTATTTGGTGTGGCGCGGGTTACGCAGGCCTTTATCGGGCTACTTCGCCAATCGGCACAGCCTCGTATTGTTAACGTAACCTCGGCTATGGGTTCGCTCAGCCTGGCGGCCGACCCATCGAGCGGTACTTACAATTACAAGATGGCGGTATACCAGTCGAGCAAGGCAGCACTGAACATGTACACCGTTAACTTGGCTTACGATTTACGCAATACCCCGTTTAAAGTTAATGCCGTGTGCCCGGGCTGGACACAAACCGACTTTACCAACCAACAAGGTACCAGCACCCCCGCCCAGGCCGGCGCGCGCATTGCCAAATACGCGCTTGTGGGACCTGATGGCCCCACCGGCCAGTTCATCAGCGAAGAGTACTTTCCGGCACCGGCCACCTGCCCCTGGTAGTTGAAAAAATCTTTTTGTTGAATAACAATCATAAACAAAAACGGCTTCTGCATAATTAATGCAGCAGCCGTTTTTGCAAATATATATAAACGATTATTCGCCAACCACTTCCTGCAGCGTATCGGCCAACCACTGTGGGTCTTCAAGCTGGTACAGGTGCCCAATGCCCAACGTAGTTTTAAGCTGGGTATGCGGTGGCAGGTTGGGCAAGGTATCTTCTACCGTCATTTTAAACGTAACGGCAGCATCATCGGTTGAGGTGATTACCGTGATGGGTAATGTCAGCTTTTTAGTGTCGTTGGCAATAGAATGATTCATGCCCTCCTCAATCCACCAGCGCCAGGCGTTGTTGTCCGTTAACGACTGTGTACCCACGGCCATGGCATACCGCTCGGTATCTAATGGCTTTACCGTCACTTTTTTTACTGTGATTGCAGCCTGCTCGGCACTCGGGTGAATTAGCATCCGCTGCTTTTCGTCGTCGGGCATACGCTCAACAGACATAGGCGACGGCGCGAGCAAGATTAATTGACTGATTTTGCTCTTACCTCCCTGCTGCTCATTGACAGCCACCTGGGCGGCAATTTTACCGCCCATGGAGTGGCCTATTAAAACATAATCATCTATCTCTAAATCCTCAACAACTTGCTGCACATACGCGGCAAAACCGGCAATCGAGGGCTGCTCGAGTGCGGGGGCACCGCCAAAACCGGGCAGGTTGATGCATACACATTTATAACGGTCGGCAAGGCTATCCAACATCCACTGCCAACTGGTAGCGGCTCCGCCAAAATAATGCAGAAACACCAGTACCTGCTCGCCTGCCCCTCTCACTATAGCCTTACCGGCCGAAAATGTGTTATTCATCACCCACTAAATTAAAATGCCGACTCTACTGCGCCACCGTCTACACGGTAGTTGCTGCCATTTACGTAACTGGCTTGTTCAGATACTAAGAAAGCAATTACTGCAGCTACTTCTTCAGGTTTACCACGACGACCTACGGCTAAATGCGGACGATCATTTTTCAGGAAAAACTGAATAGCTTCTTCTTTATCGGTACCACGCTCTTTGGCCAAATCTTCCATCATGGCATCGGTCATCGGTGTTTCGATGTAGGCCGGTGACACACAGTTAATCAGCAGGTTAGCGTTTGAGTAAGCTCTCGATAAGCATTTCGATAAATTGATTACTCCGGCTTTACAAGCATTATACGGGCTTTCTTCTTCGTATGGCTGGTATGCATTTTCGGAAGCGATAAGCACCACGCGGCCCCAACCCGATTTTTGCAGCTGCGGAATAAACGCACGGCAAATGCGCACGGCGCCCAGCAAATCGGTGTTGATGGTGTTTTGCCAGTCCTCGTCGGTCAGGGTTAAAAAGTCGCCGGCAGCACCGCGAGCACCTGCACAGTTGATGAGGATGTTGGCTGCGCCAAACTCACTCTCCACTTTGGCGGCCAGTTGCAACACGCTGTCGTTTTGGTCGATGTTGGCCTTGGCAGCTACCACTTTTACCTGCGGATAGGCGTCCCTAATTTTTTGCGCAGCTTCTTCCAGACTATCAGCGTCAACGTCTGATAATACAATATGAGCGCCTTCGGCAGCTAACAGCATAGCTGTTGCTAAGCCCAGTCCCGAATCGCCGCCGGTTATTACGGCTACTTTTCCTTCAATGTTCAAATTCATAACTGTTTCTCGTATCGGTTAAAATGTTAAGGAAAAGCAGCCGCTCAGGTTAATGTAAGATTGTGCCGCAATCCCGGTGAAATCAACCATAAAAGTATGCTGATGTTTTATTACGGCCGGAAATAGTACAATTATGTTTAAACAAAAAAGGAATACACCACGCAATTACAGCTAAATCTTTATTTACCTGTAAGAAAGTTAGTTGCTGAAGGAGGTGTGTTGCCTGATGTTTGCTTCGTACTTGTTGCCTAATAATTTTTGCGGGATGAGTATTGCCTTAAATACATATCATTTAAAAACTAAGCGAATGATTATTGCCCGATTGTGGCTAAGGCTTGTTAATTTTACACCCTATGCGTTTTGATATTATTACCGTACTGCCGGGCCTGCTCGAAAGCCCTTTTGCCCATTCTATTTTACAGCGGGCACAAAAAAAGGGAATAGCCGAAATTCATGTGCACAACCTGCGCGACTATTCGGCTAATAAGCATAAAAACGTAGATGATTACCCCTATGGCGGCGGCAGCGGTATGGTAATGATGATTGAGCCCTTCGCGGCTTGCATTGATAAACTTAAAGCCGAACGCCACTACGACGAAATTATTTTTATGACCCCCGATGGCGTAACGTTAAACCAGGGCATTGCCAACCAGCTGTCTACCCTGCAAAATGTGATTATTTTGTGCGGCCATTATAAAGGCATCGATCAGCGGATACGCGATTTATTTGTAACGCGCGAACTTTCTATAGGCGACTATGTACTTTCGGGTGGCGAACTGCCGGCCGCTATTGTGGTTGATGCCGTTGTGAGGCTGATTCCGGGTGTACTGTCTGACGAAACCTCGGCTCTGTCTGATTCCTTTCAGGGTGATTTGCTGGATGCCCCGCTTTATACCCGCCCGGCCGACTGGAACGGCCACCGCGTACCCGACATTTTACTGAGCGGCAACACCCCCGAAATTGAAAAGTGGCGCTTTGACCAGGCTATGGAACGCACAAAACAGCGCCGGCCCGATTTGTTAGAATAACACCGTAAGCGCGACTTCAAGCCCCACCCCGGCGCTCCCGTTAACTGAAGGGAGATATGATTCAATTAGTTGTAATTTACCAGGATCTTAACCGGGCGGTTTAATTCATCGTTCGATAATTGTTGGGTGTAAAACCTGTTTTTTGTTTGAATAAACGGGTAAAATGCTGCGGGTATTTAAAACCTAGTTCATAGGCAATTTCGCTCACCGATTTATACTTGTCAAACACCCGTTCTTTGGCCATATCTATAACTTTTAATTGGATGTATTCCTGAGCAGACCGGCCGGTTTCGCGCTTAATAACGTCGCCAAAATAATTGGGCGACAGATGCAGTGCTTCGGCGCAATAAGCTACCGATGGCAAACCTTCTAACTGTGGCTTGTCAGACGCAAAATAACTTTGCAGCAGTTGTTCAAATTTTTCCAGTATGCCTTTGTTGGCATCGTCGCGTGTAAAAAACTGGCGGTCGTAAAAACGGGTGCAGTAATTAAGTAACAACTCAATATTAGACGTAATGAGTGTTTTACTGTGCTTATCAATGCTCTGGTCAATTTCGTCTTCTATCTTATCAAAGCAACCCAGCACTATACCCTTCTCTTTGTCTGACAGGTGCAGTGCTTCGTTTGCATCATACGAAAAAAATGAATACTCCTGCATATGCCTGCCTAATGACGTGCCTTTTATCAAATCGGGATGAAAGATGAGTACGCGCCCTTGAGGGAGAGACCGCTCTGCGCCGGGATGCACACCTACTACCTGTCCGGGTGCTAAAAAAAACAAACTTCCGTTTTGGTGATCGTAGTGGCTTCTGCCGTAACGCAACTGCCCCAAGTGCAATTCTTTTAAACTGATAACATATAAACCAAAATTTATCGAATGGGCAGTTATCACCTGTGCATCGGCGAGATCAATCACCGTAATTAAAGGGTGTTTGGTGGGACAGCCCCGCAGCGAATTGTAGTGGGCAACGCTGTCAATTTTTAGAATTTCTTCCATTATTTGTTGTTTACCATATAAACATAGGCAATCTCCCCCGCATCAGTATCTCTGCTTTGGGCAATCAGTAATTTTGGTAGCAAAACCAGTAATCTATATAATCAGTTGGCCAATTTGCCACCCTAATTTTGCAGTAAACGAATAACTACATGAAAACACGAAAATTAGGAAACTCAGGGTTAATGGTGTCTGAGCTTGGTTTTGGCTGTATGGGCCTTAGCCATGGCTACGGTGCCGCAACCGCTGAGCAAGAGGGTATTGCACTAATAAGAAAGGCCTACGAACTGGGCGTCACTTTTTTTGATACAGCAGAAGTTTACGGCCAGGGTGCCAATGAACAACTGGTAGGTAAAGCATTACAACCTATGCGTAACCAGGTGGCTATAGCTACCAAATTTGGCTTCAACAACGGCCGAAACACCGATGGCTTAAATAGCAGGCCCGAACGCATCAGGCAAGTGGCAGAAAATTCGTTAAAGTATCTGCAAACTGATTATATCGACTTATTTTACCAGCACCGTGTTGACCCTGATGTGCCTATGGAAGACGTGGCTGGTACAGTAAAAGATTTGATTGCCGAAGGTAAAGTGAAATACTTTGGCATGAGCGAAGCCGGCGCCCAGAGCATATGCAAGGCACACGCCGTGTTACCGGTAACAGCGCTGCAAAGCGAATACTCCATGTTTTGGCGCGAACCTGAAAAAGAGATAATCCCATTACTCGAGGAACTGGGCATCGGTTTTGTTCCGTTTAGTCCGCTGGGTAAGGGATTTTTGACCGGCAAGATCAATGCCAGCACCGAGTTTGAAAAAACCGACTGGAGAAACGTACTGCCCCGGTTTAGCAAAGAAAATCGCGAAGCAAATCAAAGCATTGTAGACCTGGTGACCGTCATTGCGGCCGAACATAAGGCAACACCTGCGCAAATTGCCCTGGCGTGGCTGCTGGCTCAAACGCCACATAACGTGCCCATACCCGGAACTACCAAAGTTACACGCCTGGAAGAAAATATAGGTGCCCAATATATCACGCTAACCGCGGACGATTTAACCAATATAAAGCAGGCCTTAAATAACATTAATTTGTTGGGAGAACGGTATCCGGCAATACTGGCTGGCTTGCAGGGCAAGTAGCACATTTTACGGCGACCAACATTTTAAAGGCTTGACACCGTCTTGCTGAAACGACAAAAATAACCATTTAACATGGCGACGCTGTTATTGCGGGCACTGAGCCTGTAATAACAGCGTTAAATATTTTCGGTAATTTACCCAGATCTTTTCCAAACGTCCGCGGTAGAAAATTTAATTCATGTATAGTTTGAACCGACCATCCAAGTCCCTCCCCTTTGCAGAGGGTTAGGGAGAGGTTACCTTGTCCAAACCTTTACAAACAGCACCGCTAAGAAAAGCACCATCAACCCCAAACCAATGGCCAACCACAGCAGGCCGCGACTTTTGGCCGTCAGTGCTTCTTTACGCTGCTCGGTGGCGGCCTGGGTTTGAGCCAGCACTAACACTTGCATGCGCAGGCTATCTTCAACCGCAGTGCGGGTGTGGTACAGGGTATCTACCCGGAGTTTGGTTTGCTGCAGGTAGCGGGTAAAAATGACAGTATCTTTAGTTGATGGCGGGCAATTGACCGCCAGTTGCAGGGTATCGGTTTGCAGCAGTGTATCCTGACCGGGTTTGAGCTCCTGTTTAATGGGGAAAGCCTGCTCGCAGAGGCCGGCAAGCTGCAGCGGATATTGCTGGTAAAAGCGCTCGGCGCGCTGTTGTTGTTTACGATAGCCGGCGCAACCGGTTAAGGTTAGCGCCAGCAGCAGGATAAGGTATGTCTTCATGATTTGGCAAATAGTTTGAGCACGGCGTTCCAGTGCTCGATGATGAACATGATGGCCGTACCGGCACCGCCGGCCACGGCCATATAAATGCGCTGTTTAAACATCAGGCTGCGCTGCTCTTCGGCAAAAGCTTCGAGGCGTTCCAGGCGGGCCTTGTACGAACTGTCGGACCCATACTCGTTGCCCAGTATAGCCTCATTCATCCTATTGAGCGTAGTGGTGATGGTAAGCAGCTGGCGGCTTACCTCAGCCTTAAAATCAGATATGTTTTCTTTCAGCTTTTCCAATTCGGTTTGTTCTTGTCCGCTCATAACTCGGTAAGGGCGCGGTGAAATATGCGGGCGTAACCGGCTACCTTTTCGGCACAGTCGGTTCCGTTTACAATTTTGCGGGCCTGCTCCCAGTCTTCGCGGTCGTCGTTAAAATAGGTATCGAGCTTAACGCCGGTAAACATGCCGCGCGTCATGCCGGTAACGATGATGCGGCACGATATATCCATTTGCAGGGCCAGCTCCGGGTGGTTTAATAAATCCAGCCCCAGGATGCGACCCATGTACTCGTAGTTTTCGTACCAGGTAAGCTGCACCAGTCCGCGGCCGTAAAACAGCTTATCCGGAAAGGCATAGGGCTTGCGGTTGCGTTTAACCATGCGGCCGTAATCAAACCCTTTGCCTTTGCCATACTCCTCAACGGGCTGCATGATTTTGGCCGTTTCGTGATAGGCGGTGGCCAGGATGTAAGCCCGGTGGCGCGGGTCGGTTAGGTGGTCGGTGGCGTTAAGCAGGGCCTCTATACCGTCTACCTGCGTTTGCTTTACTTTTTTAATACCAAAAAGCGGCTTACGGATAGCCTCATAAAATAACTTCCGGTTCATGGCTGCTCAGGGTTATAGGATGTAACCGCAAACTGGCTTACGGCAGCCATTACGCCGCCAACCGTAGCAACGTAACCCAAAACAGGTACGATTACGGCAGGCAAACCTGGCACGGCCACCAGGGCGGCCGACAGCGTAACCAGCGACGCACCCAACCATTGTACTTTTTTAAAAAAACGGGGCGTATCGCTCTTAAGCCTGGCCCATAGTCCCATCTTGTCCATTCTACACAATTATTAAAGGAAGGTGAAAAAGAGGGGCCTAACGAAGCTCACAAATCACGCACACCAGCGGCCCCTCTTGGAATAAGACTAAGATACCAGTTTGTTTAGTAAATAACAAATATTTAGTACTTTATTTACTAATTTATTTAGCATAAAGTAATATTGAGTTTGGGTTAGTGATACTTTAAAGATAATTTAAGGACTTATGAATTTAAATCAGTATGTAAGCGAATTATGTTCGCTTAAGCGGAGGTAGTCAGACTAATGATGATCACTGCACTTGTGATGACAATATTTTGGGAGCGCCCATCTTGACGTTTAATTGTAAAATTTTAAATAAGGAACAAATTGGCTAAGAATAATTGGCGACAGTCGTCCTGCATTTAATAATTTATAATAATACTTAGAACTGTTGGGTGATTTTAATTAGGTTTTATAATATATCAATATATTTGCTAAGTTCAATTTCAATCTACCGTTATTCTACAATGCATCATCACACAGCCAAGACCAAGGGCATTGAATTTAATTTAGAAGCACTACGCGGGGCCTGTGCGTTTTTTGTAGTAATCTTCCATGTGGTTTTGTACCAAAAATATATTGATCCACATTATTTTCCGCGATGGATGAACGCTTTCAACATTCCTGGGCATTTTTGTGTGCTTATATTTTTTGTATTGTCGGGTTATGTTATCGGTATCAGCAACTCCGGACGGCTAAGCGCCGATAAAATAATACCGTACTTAAAAAAGAGGTTTATCCGAATTTATCCGGTTTACTTTGTTTGCCTTACGGCGGCGTTGCTTATAGCGGTACCTTATACCATTAAAACTATTGTGGCAAATTACACAATGATGCAAGGGCTTTTAGGAGCGGTAGTATGGGAAAACAATCCGCTATGGTCGCTCAATTATGAGATAATCTACTACTTGCTATTTATTCCGCTATCGTTTTTTGAAATTAAACCTTGGGTTGCACTAGTTGGAGCAATTGCAATTGGCTTGATTAACTTCTTGCTGTTTCCAACTATTAGTTTACCTATTATATCCGCTTATAGCTATGGTTTTGCTTTTTGGGCTACCGGATGGTGCTTAGCTGTTTATTTTAAAAACAAAGAGGTTGCGGTAAGCCCTCAAAAATTACTAAGTGGAATATTTTTGTTAGCCAGCGCGCCGGTTAATATTGTTTTAGCATACCCTTACCGTTTGGTTACTCAAGTATTTGATAATGAATTGCTTTACCCTAACACGGTATACTGGGCTAAAAACATGGTAAAGTTTGATGATTTTACTTTGATGCCCTATTGTTTTTTGCTGGTTGTGCTATTTTCGGGAACGCGGTTTCGTTTTAAAAAGCAGCTTTTTTCTTTCCTCTTTATTTTACCCGCAATTTCGATAGCATTACTTATTAAAGGCTCCAGCTCAATAGCAAGCCTTAACGACCAAAGGATACCTATGCTTTGCTACCTTATTAGCCTGGTGTTGTATTTTATACCTAATACACTGTTCAATAACCTTAGCCGTAAAATAATAAATCTTTGTTTTTGGCTTGGGTCTGTCTCCTATGGGCTTTATGTAATTCACTTTCCGGTCATGATTGTTTTTGGAAAAGTAACAGCTTTTAGCGGCTCAACCGTTACGTTTATCACCAGGTTTCTGTTGCTCTTTTTACCGGCTTGCCTGGCGGCGGCTTACGTCCTTGAGAAAAAAATGCAGCCCTTGGTTGGGCGCAAACTTCGCAATGTGCTTTTACCAAGCGTGGCAAAGCGGTAATACCGCTTACTAAACAAAATGAAAGCAATGCCGGGCGCACTGGCTATAGTTATCAAGCGCATAAAATTATGACGCTTTGCGTGTAGGCAACCACCAACGGCAACCCGAATTAAACTTTCGCAGTAGGCTTCTTAGAAACGAAAGTGCACAAACAATTGAGACACTGAAAACGCCGGAGGGGCAAGAAGCCTAAAAAGCTTTTGACAAATTTTGCTCGCGGTACGCGATGTATATTCAACGACTTGCAACGAGGACAACAAATTTGTTTAACAGCACCCATAACACTAACAGCAAATATATTCCGCAAATATAATATTCCAACATTCGTTTAAGTTAAAATATCTTAATGTTTTTAACGTTTTTTTAACGTAATTAAAATACGTTGATACTTAATCACGTACTTTTTAGTTAGCCAACTACATAGCAAAAATGGTTATAAGTTAAAGTGGTACAATTAAAGTAATATAACCCAAACTGAGTGATGATATTGAGGTACACTCTTATTCAATCATCGCACTTATTTACTGCAGTTGCTGCCCTTGGTAATTTTATAAGAGGTCAGTTAACTGCCGGTTAATACATCATCAATAAACTTGCCTTGAGCTAGATAATTCGATAACAGCTCTGAAAGACAACTAAGTGATAATTGCCTAAAAATAGACTTGCAATGATTGAAAATACACAACAGACTCAATATTTTGTTGTGATTTTTTTAATTAAATATACCTTTACGGCAAGTTAATTAATATGAATTGAGGTCTAATGAAAAACAAATTATTGAACTTACAGGCCTTAAGAGGAATTGCGGCCGTCAGTGTTATGTATCATCATAGCCAAATGATATTTACTGACCACGCTCATGATGCTGTGTTTAAATATATTGAGGGTACGATAGGCGTTCAGGTGTTTTTTATTATCAGCGGTTTTGTGATGAGTTTTACCACCAGGCACTTAACCGCGTCTCCTCTTGAAAATTTTAAAGACTTCGCCATCAAGCGGGCAATCAGGATATTTCCGCTTTTCTATTTTGCAGTGCTACTCACTATATTAGTAAATCACGCTACGCTAAGTTTAATTTTTAATGATCACTTAAGTACGTTAATACGTGTACTTTTATTTCAGCCTACATTTATTAACAACCAAGGGCCTTACTTTGGTCTCTGGTTACTGCCAACCGTATGGACGCTTAACTACGAAATGCTTTTTTATGCCCTGTTTGCCATCAGTCTTATTGCCGGACGATTTAGGTATTACGCGTTATACAGCTTACTCCTTGTGTTCGTGGTAGTAGTACCGCTTATATTAACCCATCAATTTAGTTTTTCGCCAGATGTTAATTACCCTTTTACAATCCAATATCTCAGTTTTATCACCAACCCTATAATATTGTTATTTTTGAGCGGCTTACTCCTGGCCTATCTTCTGCCCAAGGTTAAACTGTCTAAAACAATCACGCTTGTATTTTTTGTTTTGAGCACGATAATATTCATTTTATATATTCGCCGCATTTTACCGGTCTCTCCCATAAACAACATCCTGGCCTGTACGCTCCTTGTTGCCGCCGTTATATTAGTGGATATGCAAAACCTTTTTGCCCCTCCAAAATGGCTTATATACTTAGGCAATATGTCGTTTTCTGTTTACATATTGCATATGGTTTTCTTTACTTACCTACCGATGATGTTTGAGCAAAAATTAAGTTTTTTAAACCTCAAAGATTCGTGGTTACAGGTGGCAATAATTTTTATAATTGTCTTCGTTTTTTCGGCCATTACCTACGAGCTGATTGAAATGCGCTTTACTAATTATTTAAAAGACAAACTGTTTACTAGAAAGACAAGGCTCTAACTAATTACGTTTGATATTGATTTCGAACGTCTACATATAATTAGTAGAAGATTTGAACTATTTACTTAGTGATTAAACGATAAAATTATTTAGCGTTTAATACAACTGGCTTTACAATCTTGCCTGTTTTGTCGTCAAAAGCTTTTGATACTTTTTTAGTCAACATAATTGAGGATTGTTCAAATAATTTATAGAACAAAAAAGATGCTAACATTACGGCTATAAATCCAAGCGTATAGTAGACGGCTAAGTTCATTGTTGGATTTATACTTAGTTTAGACATAACAATTATATTAATCAATTCCAGAACAGGTGCATGTATAAGGTAGATGCTATATGCAGCCAAACCAACGGTTGCCAACGGCTTATATTGAAGTACAGAAAGCAATTGACGACTTCTACCCAATGTTAATCCGGCCATTAGAAGCGCCACAGCGAACCCTAAAAACACGTCCGATACCATGTACGACAGGTCACCAAAGTACGTGCCTTTATTTAGTACGAACGCGATAACTAAACACAGCGTTAATAATAAATAAAATGGTGCTTTCTTAAATAAAAATTTGCCTTTGCTGTTTGAAGAAAACCCGTATTGCGCAGCCAACATACCTAAAGCGAAAAGACCGAAAAAATGCAGGCTTATACCATTGAAACTTGTGTACCAACCGGCTGCTTTAGCTGCGATCATCGCTAAAGCGGAAATGGTGGTTAAAGACAGCGCGACTATGACCTTGTTATATTTTCTAAACAGCCAAATCAAGAACGGGAAAAACATATAAATGCGCCATTCAACCGATATTGACCACAAAACGTAGTTAACATTATTTGAGGTGTTCGCAATGTCTTGTATTAGAAAAACATGTGATAGGATGGTCCAAAGGCTAACGGGGCTGGAAGTTAGTTGGACGCCCGAAGGACCTCCAAAAACATTATTAACTAACAGTACTGATATTATGAGGACCGCAAAATAAGGAGGTAATATTCTTGTAATGCGTTTAACATAAAACATCTTTATATCGAAAGCCTTTTCGGGCCTTTTAACAATAGGCAAGAATAGCAGATAACCTGATAAAACTATAAATAAATCAACTGCCTGATGTCCATAGTTAAACGGCGAAACAAAAACTTTAAACAATGCAGGTGAAAGATTTTTGTCAACATAAGGATGCATGTGATGTATAACTACATATAATGCAGCAAGCGCCCTTATGCTGTCTACATAAGCTAAATGATTGGTAGAAGATTTTTGTTCCATCATGATAAACGACAGACGAAGATAACAAAATTAAAAAGCCCAGCATTGCGCCGGACTTTTAAAAACATTCTACTATTAATATTCCATTGTTTGAAAGAACTCTTCGGGATCATTTAAATGAATTTCTGGTCGTTCTTCTTTTTAATCATCTTGCTTTTGCTCAAAGAGCGTTGCAAAACAAGTCTTAAATCGGGTAAACGGGAATAGCAAACGTTGCTAACATAGCATCAAAGTTTATAGAGCTTTAAAACTATAAAATAAAGTTTACTGATTTAAATCCTAAAGATTTTCACATTACACTTAATAGCTATACCCCCATTGCTTGCTGTATGCCTCGCATCCAAGCCGGAGCCATAACCAGATTACGCCCTGTTTCTGACGGATGCTTATAGTCCCCTAAAAATTCCGGATAATCATGAAAAAAAGCTAACAGCCCATTGCCCGAAACTGTGGTGTTATTGCGGTATACATTAATCGCGGCGTTTATATCCTGTACCACTTGATCTTCAAAAACTGTTGGTACTTGTTGTATTACAAATCTTTGTACAGCAGGTAAATCCTCCCTTAGCTGAGATAATAACAAATCAAGGAGTTGTATAAACTCAGTCGCTGTTGAACCCCCTGAATTTGTACCTAATGCAATGCTAACCGTTTCAACCTGCGCCGCCTTGAGCTGCGGTATCCATGTGTTATAAAGGTTTACCGCGTCCCCGCCGAAGGGTGCGGCATCACGTACCCAATGCGTGATATAGGAACCGCCCCGGCCAGTATTTAACACCGTTACGTTTGCATTTGGGAATATACCTTGCGCATAAGTCTGGAAATCGTTTGCAAAATTAAATGTATTGCTATCGCCAATTAAGCCAATCCGCACATTTCCGATAATGGCTGGCTTTACAGGCGCTTGCTGCCATGGTAATGGCCGGGTTTCTTTCCAGATACCGTTAAGCAGATTGGCGGGTATTACCTCGGTGCTTTGCAAGCCTAAGCCTTTTACGATTAAAAGGTTTAGATCTCCGTTTTTGGAAACGCCGTCCACTAAAAAGTCCTTTCCTATGTCGGGACGGTTATAATCACTTAATAAACGAATAACGGAGCCGTGCAAGTCCAAGCTTGGGTTACTATCTACGTCGATCAAAGCGTTAGTATTTTGGTTAACATCGCTGTAAAACCTATTCAAACCGCTTCCCTTTTTGCCACCGCCATCTTTAATACCGTAAATTAGCTTATACCCTACGCTTGCAATATCTTGACTGCCGTCTAACAAATATTGACCCGTAAAGCCTGTATTGTTAGGGTAGTAAGTTTCAGGTAAGGCAATTGTGTGACCATAAGCAATATTCATGTTTTTAATTCTTACCCACACCTTAGGTGTTGGCCCGCTAGTAATTATAGCAATCCGGTTATTATCTGTGTCTACATCTAACTCAGCGTCAGACCCATAAACTAAATATTTGTTTTGGTTTATGCTTTGCAATATGCCCTCTTTGAACGTATACGGTACCGCTATTGCTCCGGAATCCAGCGTAGTCACGTGTACAACATCTGAGAGGGATGACGCATAGCTGGCCTGCGGTAAACTTTTTACCTGGTAGTAAAAATCTGTTTTATCAGCAAGACCAGTAACAGCCTTAGTTAGTTCTGTGCCTGAGTACACCATTACCGCTCCCGCCATATCCCCAGTAGATGCCTGTAAAAGCACATAAGAAGCGGCATGATCTACAGCACCCCAACTAATATTTACGGAGCTTTCAGTGACCTGAGCGGCAGTAACAACAGCTTTAGTAAGATCCGTTAAGGTTTCGACAGTTACGTTAACAACGTTCGAAATTTCAACCTGACTAAACTCGTCTCTAACAACGCAATAATAATTGCCGTTGTTGCTGACTAAAGCGTTAGGAAACGGTAATATACCCGTGCTATTGACTGCTACAGAAACGCCACTCCCTAATAACCCTTTAAAAAACTCATATTTAACAGCATTAGGAGCAACCACTGTTAAACTGAAATTTGTGCCCTCCTTACCGGTAAATGGTAGCGGCTGGACAGTAATTACCAAGGCGGGCGGCACAAAGTGAATCGCCCTCTGCTTTTCCGCCTGCAATAGTATTCTTTGATTATAGCTTAAATCCATGATTAGTTTTTAATTACCCAGACGCCGCCCACAATATTTGAAGTAATACCGTTCGTGCTTACTGGAGTAAGGCGGAAAACCCGTGGTTTGAATGGGTTGCCACTCGCATCGTTTCCACCGTCAAGTTCATTAAGGTTAGATATAACATAGTCCTGCGAGGAAGTAACGCCACAATAGGCAGTTTCTACCGTCATGGTTTTACCGTTTTGGTCTAAGCCGATTTGACTATCTACATCCCAATAAACGCCACTGGCACCCTGGTCGTATTGGCGTAAATTCGTACCACGAACGCCACCACCATTTTTTATGCCGCGAATTATTCTATATGAGATATCAGTAATTACAATACCGGCACTGTTTAACACTTTTGTGGCTCCTCCAATAGTATCATTACTATCATTATCATTGTATTCTTTTAAGAATACATTAGTATTATCCAGAAAAGTGTTAGCACCGAAAATGTCATTGTAATAAACGCTACCACCTTCGTGGAGTTCAATAATATGTTTGTAATCACTTAACAAAATGGGAGTAGTCGGGTTTCGGTATAGCGTTGGATATTGTTCACTGACACTGTTTAATTTACCTTCAATATTATTAGGGTGCAAAGCGTTGAGATAGGTAACAAAGGGTTCAATATTAATCATCCAATCAGAGGCAGGCTTGCCCGACCTTGCTTTCTCCCTAACCTTTAACCCACCGGCGGAAATATTATTGGTAACCGAAAGACTGTTTTCAGAAATATCAGTTATCGGGCCTCCGTTTAATTGATACTCCTGCGTTGACGGGTTAAGCGTATCAACTGATTTAGTCCAGCTTGCCTTGCCTTTGGTTTTATCGGCAGGATCTTCGGCCAGCCAAACCAAGCCCGTAGGCGGCGCAATCAGCGATCCGGTGAAGGGCAATGTATTGGTGGCCCATGCTGAGGCGTTATGTGTTAAGGTTTCCCGGTAGCGGATACCGGCCAAGCCCGACGGCAAATTTACATCGCCTACCATTAACTTAAAGTTGCTTAACCCTATCACCACCGGGTTGGGCGCAGTGGCATCCAAAGTGCCCTCAAACAAATCAGATCCTTCGCCGGATGCAGGGGTAACATTTAAGGTGCTGCTCACGCTAAGGTCGTCCATTACCACTACCGGGGCTGCTTTGTTTTGCTTAACCGGCGCAACGGTTACCACGGCGCTTTCGGCGGTAAAGGTTTTCTTTTGCAGTTCGGTTACGGCCGGGGTAATTACCGTGGTGCCGTCGGCATCTACAACAGCAGGGGCAACCACCACCGCCACTTTGTAACTGTTGGTACCTACAAACTGGTAGCTTTTGGTGTACAGGGCGCTGCCGGTAAACGTACTGCCCGAGGCTACCTGGGCACCACGCACCCCGTTTACCACCTCAAAGCAACTAACGGCCGGCGGTGGTGTTCCGCCAAATTCGGCCGTTAGTTCAAAGTTGTTACCGGCAGGCAGGGTTTGCGGTTGGGGCTGGGTTTTAAGGTAAACACTTTCGGCCTCGCCCGGCTTAATAAATTTAGCGGCCGAGCGGGTTTCGCCATAATCGTTACGGGCAATTACCTCGTAAGCACCGGCGGTTTGCTCAGCCACTTTAACCAACAGGGCTGCACCGGTGGCATCGGGCACGGGCTTGCCGTCGCGCTCAATCGTGTAATCGTCGGCCCCGGCAAATTTGGCCCATACCTCGGCATACTCGCCGTCTAAAACCGTCTGGCTTACCGATTCGTCGAGTAAAACAGGTTTGCCGGCATCAGCCGAGGCATCGGTATGCATATCCAGCACCCCGGCTATATAGCGGGCCAAAATTAGCGTGTTACCGGTACGGTTAATCAGCACCGGCACACCATCAATAGTTAACTTTTTACCGCCGCCCTGTGGCTGGCGGGCATGCAGCTCAAAAAAATAGCCATCCACCACATATTTAGTGGTAATGTGCAACAAGTCGGCCGTAAGCTCCAGGTAAACGCGGGGCTGGCTTAACACGTTCCAGGTAAGCGAGGTTAAGGCTTCGAAAGGGATAACTTCACGGCCCTGCTCCAATTGGGCAAACAAATCACTGGCGGCAATGGTGCGGGCCTGGTTGCCGTCGGGCGTTGGGTTCTGGGCCATATCCACCACCACCAGGCGCAGGTCGGTACGGTTGTAATTGCCCACGAGAGGGGCTTTGTCTTCTATGTTCATGGGTTTAAACGGTAATGATGAGGTTTGCAATAATTAGGGGTTGGTTGCCTATAAAAACAGCCCCCGGCGGCATCACGGGCTCGGGCCTGCCGGCAATTTCGGCACGGAGGCGGGCAATGAGCCCGTCCATTTCGGTTTTGGTATAACCGGGTATCTGCCGTTCTACCACGGTTTCGCGTACTACTTTTACGGTAATGTCTGGCATAATGAGTTTTTTATTCGATGACGAAATCGCCCCGCATCAGAGTGTTAACGGTACCGTCGGCCAGGGTTTGTTTAAGGGTGTAACTAAAGCTGCCCTTCAGCTGCATCTGGGCGGCCGGTTTGTACAGCCGTATCGTGCTGCTGCTGAGCCACTCCAGCCCCTTACCTTGGGTGAAGCTAAGCTTAACCAAGCCGCCTTCGCCGGTTACCTGCATCTCAAAGGTACTGCCCGAAACATCCAGGTGGTAACTGCCAAAGGTGCCGTAACTAAACTCGAGCCGGGTGCTAAACGTGTCGCCGCTAACGGCATAAAGGGGCACCACGTTGGGGGTGTAAACGCCTGCAATGGCCATAAAAAATTTGATAGTTTAAATAAAAGGATTGATGATGCCGCAGCCCAAGGCATACGGCGTAGTGTTAAACTGGGTACGGTCTATTCCGCTGATGCGCGCGCCGGGCTGCCTGGCCGTGCGGTTGGCCTGGTTAACCTGCCATGTGGGGAACAGCGCCCGGTTATCCTGCAAAAACTTTTCGGCTTCGTTGCAGTAGGCATTGGCAATGCTGCGGTACTCGGTAGTAATGCGCAGCACATCCTTGTAAGGCAGCGCCTCCGAATGGTCCGACCGTTTAACGACCGGCCCCGAAGCGGTAAAGCGCACGGCATCGCCCTCGGCAAAACGGGCAAAGGCAAAGTACACCAGCGCGGGCAGCAAACCACCGTAAGTAATGGCGTGCCCATGCGCATCGGTATATTCGCCACCCTGCCAAAGGGCTTGGTAAGCCTCCGGAGCGTCGGGTTTTAACCGGGCGATGCCCTGCTCGTCGGCCGCAAACTGTTTGACCAGACTGCTGTACAAAGGCAAACCCAAAAAAGGTTTCAAATCCAGGTTCTGCGCCTTGCCTATAAAAGCCAGCATCCGCCCCCCGCTCACATTACAGCTCAAATCTTCAAAGTTGAGAAAGGTGTCGGGGTTGATGAGGAATATTGGGGTCATGGTTATTGGGTTATTGGTTGAGTAGTTGATTGGTTTTATTCATGGATGATGGTTCATAGTTCATGGCTCTAAAAAAACGCGTCATTGCGAGGATACGGGCGCCATCTCTTTAAGCTGACCCAGCGTTTGGGTATACGGTTTTGCATAGCGGCGACATGTCCGACGGCGAGCTTGTCCTAAAAAGATGGCGCCCGTATCCTCGCAATGACGCGGTGGGGAGAAAAACAAGAACCAAGAGCCAAGAACCGAGACCGCTTGTTTATTCACTCATAGATTTCACTTGGCTAATGGCTCTTGGCTCTCTCCTTCCCCCGGTACCATGGCCCTGGCCTCGTCGGGTTTGAAGCCGTAGGCGTGGATGAGGATGGCGGTTTTGTTGGCGGCGGGCAGGTTGGAGAGCAGCAGGTCGTTGAGGTTGCCACCGGCTTTGATACCTGGGGCGTCTTCGGCCACAATAGCCGGGATGGCTACTTTGTTCCAGTTGCCGGATGGGTTGATGTCGGTATAAAAATGGGCGAAGAGGGTTTGGTAAACCTCGGCAATATCGGCACGGTCGGGCGCGGTAATGTCGTTAAATTCGCGGATAGCCTCCTTTTTTTCGGCGCCATTGTTATTGAGCCCGCCCTGCTGCTCGTTGGTCACCAAAGCGCGGGGTATACTAAAGCCTTTGATGATGCGGGCCTCTACGCTCCTCTCGGTACTCTCAAACAGCTTGTCGTTGTTCTGGATGTCGTAAGGCTTAAACTCGGGGCGGGTATCTTCATCCTCATACTCTATCACGATGATTTTCTGCGCGCTTTTGGCACCCTGAAAAATCCCCAGATCGCGCTCCAGTTGCGACGGTGCCCAATTGTACTCTTGCGCATCGGTGCCGTAAGTGTCGGCTTCCTCGCGGCGGGCTTTCATAAACAGCATGGTGCTGGGCAAAAAACCAGTGGTTACCTCGCGGTTGTTAAAAGTTTTGATACCGGCCTCGGTTTCAAAATCCTCCCATACGCTGTCGGCCTCAATCAAAGGGTAATCATCTACCTCGGGGTTAAAATAATACAGCTGACCTTTATAGTGCTCCAGTCCGCCGGCCTCGGCAATTTGCTGCTTTACAACTTCCGGCTCGGGGTTAAACGGGTGCAGGATGTGAAACTTAGACCGCATGATGTTTTTCCAGGTCTTGCGGCCCCAGTCGTTGTACAGCACAAACTTGCCGCACAACTCGGGGCTGTCGGTATTACCCATGCGGATATCCTCAAACTTCACATAATTCAGCTCCGCAATTTTGAGGTTGGCATTGTAGTTTACCTGCACACCAAACCCACGAAACAGCCCCTTATCCTCGCTGATGGCCTTATCCAGCCGGGCCAGCGTTAGCCCGCGACCATTAACCACCTGCTTGCCCAGACCCTGCTCTTCAAACCCGTTGCCGCCAATAAACTTGGCGCGCTTGTTCCAGCAGTCTTTAGCCGTGGGGCTGCCGGCCACCAGTTCGAGCATGCGCTGCGGGTAAGCATTGTCGGCATCGTAACTCAGTATGCCGTAGGTTTGGTTGGGCCTTACAATAATGCGGCGCTCTATCTGCGGGAGGTAGGTTTTCATCGGTTAGATTGGTTTACACGCCGGCCGTTAATTTTAACAAACAGCGGCGCAATGTGCGGCAATTGCTCCAGGTACCAGGCCAGTTCGGCATCGGTAGTGGCAGCCTGACTAAACAGGTGCCCACCCGGCAAAAACTGATGACGGCCCGGCCTTAGCACGTAGTTTCTTTTTTCTTTTGACATATGTTTCGGTTTCGGGTGATGAGTTGCGGGTTGCGTGCAGTTTGATTTTGCGGGATTGCATACCGTTGCTTTGCCTGTTCGTCAAAACTCCCCCTTCAGGGGGCTGGGGGGCAAAAGCGGGTCGCCAATTTGGCTACCCGCTTTTCATCAAACTAAAACAACTCAAAAACAGGTTACCGGTTATTAAACCAGTTTCTCGATGCCAATCAGCGTAGACGTTGGCGATGCGGTACCTCCGCCCTCGGGGGCTAACACTACCGAGCGTGGTGGGTAAGGCTCGCGGAGCTTGTCGGGGTTGGTGAGCTTTAATTTGTAGCCACCTTCCATACCTTCGTCGGATGCGTTGCGTTCGGCCTCGGACATGATTAAACCGTTGGCGGCACCAAACAGCTCCACCGTCGAATCGCCCGATTTGTAGTTGTTAACGATGATGGCCTTCACGCGGCCGTAACCCATGGCCTGTATCTGCTTTTTGATGTCTGTGCTGTTACCGGCCAGGTTAAAATCAATCTCTTCGGTATAGCGCGGTCCAACCGCTGTTTTGGCCATTTTTGATACGGCATTAAAGCTATTGTTGGTACCTTCAAACTTGTACAGTTTGCCGCCGGCCGCTACGGGCGTTAAGCCTTCGACCAGCAGCGGGTTGGTGCTGTTGTACGAGATATTAAAGTCGCTCTCGTTAAAAATATAAATCACATCCTCAATACCTGAGGTTACGGGGCTGGCTGCACCCAGGGCAAAGCCGGCTGCTATTTTGTTATAGTCGG
The DNA here is from genome assembly GCF_038806765.1 of Mucilaginibacter sp. CSA2-8R. Classification (NCBI taxonomy): domain Bacteria; kingdom Pseudomonadati; phylum Bacteroidota; class Sphingobacteriia; order Sphingobacteriales; family Sphingobacteriaceae; genus Mucilaginibacter; species Mucilaginibacter sp. CSA2-8R. The sequence goes on from NZ_CP152389.1 coordinate 3,041,645, forward strand.
GCATAATATAGTTTAGTTTAAATAATTAGTAATTAAGCACCTAAATAAAATACTTCGTTGTAAAACTTCACCTCGGTGGCAGCCTTCATACGGGCTTTCATGCGCACCACGTTGTCGTTGGTGTAGGGCTTCAGGTAAACGGTAGACAATTCGGAGGCATCGCCCAAAAGGTCGACCCCTAAAAACAAATTTGAAGTGCGGGCGCCTACAATGCAGTTGGCAAAAAAGTGGTTCATAGGCTCCAGCGGGATGCCTAAGTACTCCAGCTTTTTGTCCTCGCTAAAAGCACCCAACACGTTGAGTGCGCGGGCGGCCTGCGCCTCTTTATAAGCCAAGGCCACGTGTAACGGAATCAGGATTTTAAAATCGGGCTGCACGCGGTCGGCATAATCCAGCTGGGCATAAACCGACTGCAATACCGATATAACGTTACCCGCATTAATGTAGCTAAATGCGCCTGCGGTAGCTGTGCCGGTAAAGGTGGCGTTGCGGCGTTTGTTTACCTCGTTGTAATTGCGTTGCAGCTTAAAGGTAGTAGCCGTTACGTTGTTGATGGTGTACGACTGACCGGTCAGATCGCCGTACAACTCATCCTTAATGCTACCGGTGACGCCGGTAAAGGTAATCATGTCGCCGGCTACCAAGCCTGCGGTGCTGCTTACTGTAACCACACCTGCAGCGGTGATACCGGTAACGCTCATGCTGGCGGCAGGGTTACCCGACAGATTTACTTTGTAAGTATCAGTACTGGATGCAATTTTAGGCAGCAAACCCGGAAACGCAGCCGAGAACGAAGCCTCTAACACATTGCTTTTGCCCAGCCAGTACAAACGCTCGTTAGCGATTTGTATTTTGGTGAGGTAACGCTGCACTAAAAAGTCGGACAAATCAACTACGCCTTCGTAATCGCTGAAAGCGCCGGGCTTGATGCTTTGCGACTCCCAAGAGTTCACGAGTTTGTCCCACTGTTCCTGTTTCATGAATTCGTATACTACCGGGTCAAGGTAGCTTTCGGTTTGGGTAGCGGTTGTGCCCTGGTCGTTAAACATACCCGACGGGTTTTGCAGCACGATGTCGTCATCCACGTCAAGAATGAGCTTGCGCGATTTAACATCGTTAATCACCGTCAGCAAGCCGCGTTTCACTGAGTCGGCTTCGAGCAGGGTGCTGGCCATGAAACCGGCCAGCGCTTCGCCCGCATAGGTATTATTGGTAAAAGTAAATTGTGCCATTTTTTTAGTTAATAGTTATTGAGTTATTAGGGGGGATTGGTTATTGGGTTGTTGGGATGAAAGCGTTCATGGTTCTTAGACCATGGCTCACTAAAAACACGTCATTGCGAGGAACGGGCGCCATCTCTTTAAGCTGAGACAGCGTTTGTGTATATGACGTACGTTACGTGGTGGGGATAATTGTGGATGACCTGCCAGACGACGAGCCTGTCCTAAAGAGATGGCGTCCGTATCCTCGCAAAGACGCAGTCGGGATTTTCAGATTCACTAGTATAGCATATAGACGATTGAATAACGTCAATTACTCATCGCAAGTAGCAAAATTTCTCACTATCGTTCGAAATGACAGGATGAGAGAACCGAGTGCCAAGAATGCCTTTATTCACTCATTCAAAACTCACTCATTAATTTCACTTGTCTCTTGCTTCTTTACTTCAACCCTGCTACCGCGGCTTTCACGGCGTTGGCGGCCAGGGAGCCTTGGGTGGGTTGCAGGAAGCCGGGGATGGCGGCCTCGACGGTAGCTTTGTTGCTGCGCCTGGAGTTTTCGGGTACAAAGCTGGAGCGGATGTCGTTGCTCAGTTCTTCTTTGTTTTTGCGGAGCTGGCGGTTGGAGGCTTCCAGCGCGGTGGAGGCTTCGGTAAGCAGTTCGCTTTGCTTGCCAATCAGGGTTTTCAGGCGTTCAATTTCCTGTTTTAAGGCTTCGTTTTCGTCTTGCAGGTCATCCTCGGTGGGTTCGGTGTCGTCTTCTTCTTCTTCCACATCTTCGGGGGCAGGTTTGCTTTTAGTGGGTTTTAGTTTTTTCCTGGGGTCGGTTTCTTCGTCCTCGTCTTCCGGTTTTTCGCCTGGGGCGGGTTTGCCGGATTCTTCGGCTTTGAGACCGCTTACAAACCTCACCAGTTTGTCCAGCACCGATTGGTTACCGGCAGCTCTTTCTTTGCTTTTTACGTTCATGTTATTGTTATTTTGATTAGGGGATTGGGCTAATTGCAGGGCGCGGTCTATCACGGCATCCAGCGTGGCAATGCCGTCTATCAGGCCATTGCCGATGGCCGTTTGCGCCAGGTAAACTTTGCCGGTTAAGGGCTCCTGGCAAAGCACGCCATCGGTTTTTACGTTGGTGAGTTTGAGCTTGCCGGCGCGGTTGGCTTTGACGGCGTTCATAAAAATGTCGTTGGTAGGGTTTAGAATATTGACCTTGATGCGACTGTAGCTGCCGGCCAGTGCAGCAAAGTAATCCTGGTTTTTATCGGGCGAGGTATCGGCGTTGATGACGTGCTCTTTGTAACCTTGCTTTTGCAGGGCTTCGCTGTCGTCCATAAAACTTATCATGGTACCAATGGAGCCAACCTCGACGGTTTGGTGCGAAGCGTAAATTTCGCTGCAGGCCGAACCTATCCAGTACGCAGCCGAAGCCATCAAACCGTCGCAATAGGCCAGTACCGGGATGCTTGACTGCTTAATGACCTCGGCAAACTCGCCCGTACCGGCTACCGAACCACCGCCGGAGTTTATTTTGAGCACGATAGCCTCTACCCTGCCGCTTTGCCCGGCCTGTTTGACCCAGGCCGACAAGGTATCCGTACCAGGACTACCGCAGTAATCATCCTTCATCAACGCGCCGCTTACCGGGATAACGGCTACCGACCCCGGCTGAACGCCGCTCCAGATGTTATCCTCGATAGTAGTTTCGGTAATTTGTCCGTTATGGTGCGCCACGGGCATTTCGAGCGGTGGCGCTGGGGCGGGGCCGCCCTCCTGGTGCAAAAACCGCAGTGCCAGCGGTACCAGTCCGTGGGCGGTGCGCGGCTCCATCAACCACACGCCCCGGCTAATGGCCGAAGCCAGTTTATTTAATTTCATGTGCTTTAATCAGGTGATACTAATTTCGGGATTAAAGCGGACGAAAGTGGTGACACAAGTGTGTCAGTAGTGGAGGGAATGGATAAAAAAGCTTCTTAGTTCAAATCAGTCCTATTAGCCATAGTAATTTTAAATCACCTTTTACGACACAAATAATTATGCAAAAAGAAAAAAGCTGCTTTACGTATACATACAGCTTATTTAAGCCGAAATTTACTTACTTAGTAAAGTATTGACTCCTTATCGCCTCTATGCTTAAACCACTATTTGTTGCATGCCTATTTGCATTTTCATTGTGTGCCTGGGCTCAACCCAAAAATACAGTTATTGAGGGTGAGATAAAAAATTCATTGGCTAATCAAGTTGATCTTGAATTATTTAAGTACATCAATATAGTTGAAGGGGTAAATTTTTCCAAAGAGCTTTCTGATGGCAAATTCAAATTCAATTTTAAGTTAACTGAACCCGCTTACTTTAATTTGCAGGCAGAGAAAGCCGGGCTTACCTTTTTTTTAATTGAACCCGGAGACAGCTTGCATTTAAGTATAGATGCAAAACTACCAACCCAATTTACGTTTTTGGGCAAAGGTTCCGCTTCGGCAACCTATCAGTACACTGCAGCACAAAAATACAATAGATGGTTTAATCCCCCGGTTAAGATTGCTGTTGAAAACTACCCATTATACTTTGCCTACATCGACTCGAACATAGCTGTACAGTTAGATTACCTGAATGCCTATAAAAATCTTTTATCACCAGTGGCTTATCAAACACTGCATGCTGACATCATATATGATGGCGAGATACATAAATCATGGTTTTGGGGCTCCGTAAAATCGCAGGACGGTATCGAATTGTATTACAAGAAGCTTTTTGCACGCAAGAGGCTGATCATTAACGACAGCATGGTTTATTCAAGAAACCTACCTTATTATTTGTTAACACAAAACGAGATTGACTACCAACGGCTGTACAATATCGATGGGGGAAAGTTCAGTTTTAACGGTAAATATATGTTGCTTAAGGCTTTAACCAATGGCCGGGTTCAGGAACGTGCACTTGCACAGCTTATGCTTCAACAAATCTCCATTTTTGGTGATCAGATGGCGCTTAGCGAGAAAGACTATTTAAATGGTCCGTACAACGCTGCGTTTAAGGAGCGGGTGCGCGCCCGGTATGAATTGCAGCAAAAGTTTGGCGTTGGAAAACCGGCGATCGACTTCACTTTACCTGACATTAATAACAAAAAAATATCGTTATCAAATTTTAAAGGTAAACTGGTCCTTCTGGATTTTTGGTATAATGGCTGTCCGTCCTGTGCGAAGGTCTTCAATGCCATGAACACAGTTAAAGATCACTTTAAGAGCAACGCTAACGTAGTTTTCTTAAACATTTCGGTTGATCAAACTAAAACACGTTGGCAACAGGGAATTGATTTGTATAAGATTAATGATGGCGTAAATGTGTACACAGAAGGCAAAGGCGAAAATCACGAGGTGATTAAAAATTACGGAATAAATGGCTATCCCTCTCAGTTTTTAATAGATAAGCAAAGTCGTTACGTTAGCTATGCGCCGCCGAGACCTGAGTTGGATAACGGAAAAGCATTGATTGCGCTGATGGAAAATGTATTAGCAGCGAAAAAGTGATTTTATTAATGACGGACAAGGCTTTTTAGCGCAAGTCTTAGCGCAGCTGGAACACGCCGTGCCTGACTTGAGCTTTATAATTGTTTATGTGATGAAATGTACCAAAGCTAAAAAAAGCCTAGGTCAGCCTTGCTTACAACACGACCGCAATAAGACTCGTGCCTTAATGCGATTATTATAATTTTTCTTAAATAAGCATAATAACAAAGATATCAATAACATATAATGCCTTTTCCATTCTCCATGCACTTTTCCAAACCACTAAAAGCTGTTATCACACCTGAGAATCGGCAGATGGTATTAAATTACATTAAGCAAAGTATCACCGATAAGAAAGCTGATAATGTAGTAATAAATTTAGATCATGTAAAGTACAAAGGTTCAACATCAAACAGCAGAACATCGCTTTTTGGCACTGTGGATTGTGGTGTTTTTTCTGTAATTCTTGAAAACGGCCGCTGGTATGTAAGCTACCAAATTTTTATAAAAAAGCTATTTTTATTTGCTTCGGCATTTTGTACGCTTGGAGCCTTCATCACTAATATTTGGTTTGGCGTTATAGGGTTTTTATGGCTATTTGGTCTGAATTGTTTAGTTGCCCTCTTTCAGGACATGAGTTCGGCTGGTACCTTGATGTTAGGCATTGACGAACTAATTTGTGGTAAGGAACCGGAAGTGTATGAAGTGAAGGACGAAGATTCTGAAAAGCTTAAAAGTTGGTTTTAGCAGCGGGTATAAGTTCTAATATTGGCAACCCCATCCACCGGCGCGAGTATACAGCGCTGCCGTGCGGGCTCCTACTCGTGACTATGAATAAAGGTGCGAGTATTAAACGCTCTAATAAACCTATATACTCGTGCTTATAAACCGTCCGGGCAGTGTAATTGTTATTAAGTTTTGCCCATCAACTTACCAACCCTTACCTTCATCGCATGCGGATAGGTCTGTTTACTTATGGTTCCAGGGGAGATGTGCAGCCTTACATTGCTTTAGCGCTTAGGCTGATGCAAGAGGGCTTTGATGTTACTCTGGGGGCTCCCGAAAACTTTAAGGCGTTTGTGGAGAGTTTCGGGGTTACGTTTTTCGGGCTTTATGGTAATGCAGAGGAAATTATTTATTCGGCGGAGTGTCAGAAGATTATTAAGTCCGGCAATAACCTGGCGTTTGTTAAATTTTTGTTCAGTGCGTTGTCCGACCGCAGTGGTGAGTTGTTTAGCGGCATTTTGAGTTTTTGCGAAGGGGTGGATGTGGTGATTGCCAATAACGTAGGTGCAACCACGGTTAGCGTAGCCACCGAATATCTGAAACTGCCCCTGCTTATTTTGCAGCTCAACCCGCCGGTTATCGAAACCACGGCTTTCCCCCTGCCCGGCGTACGCATTCCTAACTATGCCCGGTTAAACCGTTTGTCGTACCGCCTGTTTTACCGGCTCATGTGGCATTTTGCCAAACGGGATATCATTGCGTTCCGGAAACAGTTGGCGCTGCCCAACGCCAAAACCTCAGTTTATCATTATATCAACACCAAAAAAATCCCGGTGATGCATGCCTTTAGCGAAGCACTCATCAGTCGCCCGGCCGATTGGGACAACCACCAGGTGGTTACCGGCTTTATAACCCTCGACGAGCAGGCCCGCACGCATAACCGTTTTGATGCCACAAACCCAGAACTTGTGGCCTGGATAAAAAGCGGCACCAAACCCATTTATATAGGCTTTGGCAGTATCCCGGTGCCCGACCCGCTTAAACTGCGACAAATGATTGCGGACATCCTTGAGCAAACCAATGAGCGTATTATTTTATGCCAGGGATGGTCAATTTTACCCGACATTCCCAAAAACGACAGGCTGTTTATCATTGTCTCCGCAAATCATCAGTGGCTGTTTCGGCAATGCAAAATGGTGGTTTCCCACGGCGGCATCGGCACCCTCACGGCCGCCATGAAAGCCGGTGTACCCGTCATCGTAATTTCCATCTTTGTTGACCAGCCTATCTGGGGAGACATCATCACAAAAAAGAAACTGGGCATACATTTGCCTTGGCGTAAAATCAACACTAAAAAATTAGTGAATGCGATACAGGTAATAAACCAGGAGCCGGATTATGGCAACCGCGTTGCGGCGGTAGCCCAGGTTTTAAACCGGGAGGATGGCACGGGTGCGGTGATTATTTTCATGAAAAAATGGCTACTGACATCTACATGATTCACTGGTGGCAATCTATATCTAGTTATTGTCACCATAGTATTTATCGTAAAAGTAAAATTTCGATCCACATTCCTTTAAGTCATGATTACAACTGAAAAACTAAATATTTATCAACGCTTTAATGGCGACAGTCATGAATGGGGCCAGTTTGGTTCGGAGGCAGATAAGGCTGCTATGGATGATGACGACTGGATGATTATTGATGGGCTGGTTCAGGATATATGCCTCGTTAATACCGGTCTTGCGGCTGACGCGTTAATAAAGTCTGTAGACGAAAAATTAGATGAGTATTGTGCAGATGAATACGCTATACACGCTTTGAAAAGTCTTGCTTTAGGTAAGCCCGCCAAATAAACCTTACTATTGCGCTATGCTTAGCATCAGCAAAGATTGGTTCATGAAAACCCTGCCAGCTTGCGCCATCATATTTTTGATGATTGGCGCGGCCATGTTCCTTAATAACACTGAAATCATCTTACCCGAGGTAAGTGCTTTGGCCATCGGCAGCTTGGTGTACCAAAACCCGGCATGGCTGGCCAGGCCGTTTTATTTGTTTTTACTGCCATCGCTTACTGCCATAGGCGGGTTTTTGATTAACCAGTTAGCGATTGACCAGGCTGCCAAGCTCATCATGGTGCTCGCGCTGGTTATCTTGGTGCTTACTATTTTTAAAAGCGCACTGGCCCCGGCCTTTGCTACGGGTTTGCTGCCTGTTATTACCCATGCCGGCTCGATGATGTTTGTATATTCGGTAGTGGTTCTTACGCTTTTACTGTACGCGTGCATCCGTTTCTTTTACAAATACTTACCTACAACGGAGCTCGTCAAGTCGCCCGGCCGTCAGCACAGATGGCTGTATTTTGCTTTTTTGTCGGTTTGGATACTCGTTTGCCGAGCTAAGGGCTGCATGATGATGGCAGCCATTCCTCCGGTTGTGGTGGTGGGTTACGAGTCGATGCATAAAGACACCTATCCTGTCGGCGTTTTGGGCAAACAGATAATTTGCCTGGTGGCTGCCGCGCTACTGGGTACGGCAAGCCTCTACCTGTTTAAAAATCTGCTTTTGGCCACGCTGGTTGATTTTGTCGCAATCACGGCTTTATTCAGCATTGTTAGGTTTAAACTTACGCCTGCCTACGCCATGTCGCTATTGCCCATGGTGTTGCCAGGTACGTCGCATGCTTATTTTAGTTTGTGGGTTTTGCTGATGTGCATCGTGATCTTCGGGTTTGTATGGGTTTATAAAAACATCAGCTTTTCGGCAGTTTTACCACAGGCAGAAGCTAACTAAAATTAAACAAACTGCTGATGACTATACAGCATTCCAGAGGAAAGTTTCGCATTTAAGTATATCACCGCAACTGCATGGCTTTCATTTAGCAGGTGAGATACCGGCCTTCGTCGGCATAACCGGAAAGCTTTACTACATGGATGTTATCTATCTAAATTTAACCTGTTTCTCCCTTCTACCGGCCAATTTGTCAAAAATTAAAACCGGTACCCTGTTAGCCAGTTAAGTATCCTGAAGATTGTTGTCCGAAGAATTAAGGATGATAATACAGTTGTTGTAATTGCTGATACTTAATTATACCCCATGCCTAAAATTAAAACCAACGACTCCGTTTTAGTGATTGTACGCCGGGCGCTGTCGGAGTTTTTGCTGCTTCCCACCATCATCATTATCTTGTTTTTGTGTTTGGCGGGGTTCAGCAGCTTTTTAGATCAGGAACGTATTGCCAGTGCGCGCCCGGTGAGGCATTTTTTGCAGACGCATATTTTTGCCAACGCCGACGCCACCAGTAATTTGTTGGGGGCCATTGTGTCGGGCACTATCTCGGTAACTACGCTAACTACTACCTTGCTACTGGTGATTGTGCAGCAGTCGGCCGGGTCGATGACGGCGCAGGTGTTCGACCAGTTTTTGCGGCGTAAAACCAACCAGTTTTACCTGGGCTTTTTTGTGGGACTGGCCCTGTACGCCATGATTATACTGGCCACGGTAAATAAGCCCTTTAATCCGGTTTGGGGCGGCACCATTGCCTTTTGCCTCACCGCGCTTGCCCTGTACTTTTTGGTGTTGCTGATGTATACCACCATAAACCAGATGCGCCCCGCCGAAATTGTAAACGCCATTTACTACCGTGTACTGGAAGCCCGCGAAAGGCAGTTAAAGGCTTTGAGTTTTACCACGGCCATCCACACTACCTGTGCCGATAAAACCAGCGTACTGGTGTGCGAAAAAGGCGGCTATATTATTGACATTGATACTAAGTTTTTGGCTGGCTTTGTAACCGACAATTGCCCCGACAGCAAAGTAATACTGCATCACTGCATGGGCGACTATGTGGCTTTTGGCGAAGAACTGGCCATGGTGGTAAACGGGCAACCACATGAGCTGGCACTGCAACAGGCCATCCACAAAAGCATCCGGTTTGATATACAGCGCGACATTGATTTTGATGCGGCCTACGGCATTACCCAGATTGAAACTATTGCCTGGACGTCGGCCTCTACCGCCCACTCGAACCCTGCCCCCGGCGTACTGTGCGTAAACGTGTTGCACAACGTTTTGGGCGCCCTGAGTGCCGAAAAAGAACTGCCGAAAGAGAAAGGCAGTGAAGTAATTTTATACAGCGATAACGTTTTTGAGGTCCTGATGACCGGTTTTGAAAACTTACTGGTGGTATCGTCCGAATCTATGCAGCACCAGGTGTTTGTAGGCGTCATCAACACCCTAACCACCAAAATGGACCGTTTCCCGGCCGACCAACAAAAGCGCATGGAAGACGTCCTGCTGCTGTCGTTATCCGTAATGGGCGACCACGTGCTTACCCGCACGCTCGACCGATGTTTGTCGGCAGCCAGCCAAAAACTGCGTACCCTCGGTTTCACATCCACCGCGCAAGCCGTTGACGAAGCGCACCACCACCTGAAAGAAAGTGTTGGAAAGTTAAATTCGAGGTCGACGAGGGTTTGATAAATGCCCCTCCAGTATTTGTTGATGGCAAGTTGATGGAATAAGTTGTTACCTTTATCGTTAGCTTTAACCTGAATGGATACCCAGCGAATATTAGATAAGCTTCACCAACTTATTGAACTTAATCCTAATGGAGATTACGGTTACATTAACAAACCAATACCCGAAAGCGATTTACTCGACTTTGAAGCTAAACATCAGGTAAAGCTCCCGCCAGATTACCGGGCTTTTATTAATCAAATATTTGATGGCGGCGTAGGCCCGTGTCAGATTATGCCCTTAAGTTATTGGGACTCCACCCATAACGCAGTGTATTTAGACAGCCTGGAAAACAAATTATCCGAACCTTTTCCGTTAACGGAACGCTGGACCAGAGGTAACTTCAACTATGGCCGCGTTGTCAATGATTATCAACGAAATGCTATCATCAACGGCACTATACGCCTATGCCACGCGGGATGCGGAACGTTCCTTTTTTTGGTTGTAAATGGAGCTGAGTATGGAAATATATGGGTTGACGACAGAAGCTCGAATCAGGAGATTAAGCCGCTGATTGACGAAGAAACCGGAGGCCGGATAAATTTTGAAAAATGGTACAATGACTGGCTTGATGCTGAAATTAAACTATACCAACGCCGGCCACGTAGGCGCAGGCAGATGGTTACGCAGCTCAGTGAAATACAAGTCCAGGAACCCAAACCCGAAGTTGTTGAGATAGTCCGGGAAGAGGCTGCCGAAGAACCTCTAAGCACTTGGAACCGTTTTAAAAACGGCATTGTACATGCCTATAAAATTGTGGTAGAAACATACGCGTTGAGAAAGTCTGAACATTAAACAAGCTCGGGCAGCAGAGAATTAGTCGCTACTGCAAACTTTGTCATTAATCCTCCTTTTTATGCGTTGAGTTTGGTAAACAATCAATTGCATTGTTTTATCCACTTAGCATCCTCAGTCATTCAACCACTTTAAAGCCGCCTCCAGCGCCGCGTCTGTTTGCTGGCTATTGCCTGGTGGCACCAGCACATCGGGCGGAATGTTGACCATATATTTCTTTTGATTACGGTCGGCCGCGTAGCCGGCAGCTAGGTACAGGTAGTCGCCGGTGGAGAGTTTGATTTGGGAGTTAGTGGTTACGTAGCCCGCGGTGGGCTGGCCGAATAGCCGGGCGTTAGGTTTACCGGCAAAACTCAGGGTGGTCATTTCGCCGCTGCTGGCGGTGCCGGCGCCAATCAGTACGGCAATCTTACTTTCGGGTTTGCGCAGGGTGTACGGACGGGCAACCGTTACATATTTGGCGCGACCAATGGCAAAGCTGCCCTGATGATAGGTCCAGGCGCTGCTTTGGCTGTCTTTAATTTCGGGGTACAAAAAACCGCCCAGCGTGCCCTCGCCCACCAGCGGCCCCAAGCCGGCCATCATGGGGTACATGTTACCGCCATTGTTCCGGCGCAAATCAACCACCCAGCCTTTAACGTCCTGACGCGTGTCTAAATCCTGAATGAGCTGCTGTATGTGCGAGGCAAAGTTTACACTGGCCGTATCGCTCACCGACCCAAAGGCCGGCACCGATATGTACCCAACCCCACCCGGTAACAGCTTACTTTCAGGCTGCCGCGCCACGCTGTTGCGGGTAGCGTAATCTTGCGCCATGGTTTTGCTTTTATAGTTGGAGTGTTTATCGCCGGCCAGCCGTAGCCTCGACACCATGTAATCTAAAATTACCGGGCTATCCTCCCTGGTGAGGCCCGAGGCGGTCAGTTCCTGCAAGCCTTGTTCTGCAGCCTGCCAGTTCACCGAGTCGGCATATATAGAACGCCGTTTAACCATGGCAGTAACCTCGCGGCTGAATTTAACGAGGTCTTTGGATGGGGCGCTGTTTATTTTGGGCAAGTCTTCGGTAGCAAAATCGTCGAGCCAAACGGTGCCGGTTCCGGTCAGTTGCGCGCCGAGCAGCAATGTTTTAGCATTACTGTCGATGGTAAGTTTAAGAGTGAGCCTTTTCCAGTCGTTGGTGCCGCTCAGTGCTTCCTGCTGCATTTGCGATGTCTGGTGGCTCAATATCCTGTTTCGGCTGTCAAATACCTGAGCAAGCAGCTGTGCGTTACTTTTTACGTCGCTGGCTTTAAGGTATGCCATCACTGTAATACGCTTTAAAACAGACGTTTGAATCGGTATTACTTGCGATACCGTTTGATAAGCGCCCGGCGCGGCCCCTGCACTTTGTATTTGTAATGATTTACTCCCGGCATGTTTTTCCTGCTCGGTTAACTTTACGGTATAGCCCGCCGTCGGCCTCCATTTCCAGGATTGTGGCGTAGTAGCCAGGGTGTCGGACGTGGTTTCGAACCCGGCATTTGCTATCTGGGCTTGGGTAGCATTAAAGGCAAGGCAAAAGGCTATTATGGCGGCAAGTCGCTTCATGTGGTAAGGGTAAAGTTTAATTGGGTTGAACGAGGTGGTAAGACAGGGCTGGGATGTTAAGGTTTAACTTATAGCCAATTAAATTTATCCTCGATATTAGCTTGTTAATATCCGTGATGTTAGATAAATAGCGTTGCTGTGTATTTTAAGTCATAATTGTTAGCTTTAATTTATGCAAATGTTAAAAAAGCTATTTCAGATACGGAACGCGAATGGTTTCTGCTGTGATGATTTTGAAATTCGCCTCCAGCTGCCATCAACATCGGCACCTAACATCAGGATAGTAAAGATTTTACCACACCCAACTTGGGAACAAGACAGAGTTTACTTAATGCGTGTTATCACGTTAGGTTACGAAAAATTTGACATCATGAAAGTAATTTTCATGCATATTACTTACTGCCCCTACTGTGATGCAAATTTGAAAAAATATTATAAGTCTGAAAAATATGCTAATGAGATCGAGGGCGTTACTTTTTAGAAGTTCTATGATTATTTTACTTTTTTGAATTTATAATCTTACTTGTCATTAAGATTCATTTAAAACTGGAAATCTTTAGGTAACGGATACTTTTACGCCTCCCCCCATGCACCTCACCCGCAAACAACCACCCACCCCAACCCACGTGCTCGACACCTACTGGAAGTTTGCGACCGAACGGCAGGAGGTGTTTTTTAACCGGCTCAATGGGGTAATGCCCCTAACCGCCGACCCTATCCTGCTCCGGCATAAGTTTACCAATGCCTACCGCGCGGCCGACCGGGTGAGCCAGTATCTCATCCGCGAGGTAATTTACCGGGGTGAGCAGTCGACCGACGAACTGTTGTTCAGGATATTGCTATTTAAGCTGTTTAACAAGATTGAAACCTATGAGTTGCTGCTGCACGACTTGGGCGAGCTGACCTGGCGCAACTATGATTTTAATCGCTACAGCCAGATACTGCACCAAGCCTTGCAAGCGGGCGAACGTGTTTATTCGGGTGCGTACATGATGGCCTCGGGCAGCAGCGCTTTTGGCTACGCCCGCAAGCATGAAAACCATTTGAAACTTATTGAGGCCATGATGCAGGCCGGGCTGGCGCAGCGCATTGCCGATGCGCCAACCATGCAGGCGGTGTATGAGTTACTATTAAGCTTCCCAACCATCGGCAGCTTTTTGGCTTACCAGTACACCATTGACATTAATTACAGCACGCTCACCAATTTTAGCGAGATGGACTTTGTGATGCCTGGTCCCGGCGCCAGGGATGGCATCCGCAAGTGTTTCAGCAGTTTAGGCGATTATACCGAGGCCGACATCATACGCTACGTAACCGACCTGCAGGAACGCGAGTTTGAACGGCTGGGTCTTAACTTTAAAACATTGTGGGGCCGCCCGCTGCAACTCATCGACTGCCAAAACCTGTTTTGCGAAACCGATAAATACGCCCGCGTGGCCCACCCCGAAGCAAATGGCATCTCCAACCGCACCCGCATCAAGCAGTTGTATACCCAAAGCAAGCTCGAACCTATCTCCTACTTTTTCCCGCCCAAATGGGGACTGAATGACAAGATGGCCGGCAACAGTTAGTTACCTTACCATTTTAATCTCTTCCATGCTAATCCCAAACTGGTCGTGCAATAGCTTGGCCACTTTGCCCTCTGGGTTGATGGGATGCACTTTTTTGGGCTTTACCTTGCGGTAAGTGATAGATACCCGGCGCTCGCGGTGTTTCAATGTACCATCGATATTGTCTTTTTTTCGCGGCGGGATGGCATGCTTCCACTTTTTACGGGCGTCGTCCTGCATTACGTAAACAGACCGCCGCGGAACCTCGATATCAATCACCTCTTCATTTTTACCACGGATGAACCGCATGATACAGCCGCTGCCCAGGTTTACGCCGCAAATCTGGTTTTCGTAATACGCGCGGTCTTTGTGCGGCTTAATACCCTCGCCGGGCACATACTCGTTAATAATTACCTGGTCGGGCTGCAACAAAATGATTTTTTGTTCTACCAGTTCTTCCGACAGCTGCCGCATGAGCGGAGGCATCTCTATCGGGAACGGAATCAGGTCGTAGGGCTTGTCGAGCTCGTTGCGGTACCCGTAATATTGCAGGCGGCGCAGGTAATCTACAATCCAGGTCTGGCTGTCAATTTCGGCCAGCAACTGCTGCTCGCGCGCTTCGTCAATAAAATCGGGGTATAAAAATAATCCGGGCAATGCTGTTTCCATCCGTGTGTTTGTTTTGGCGGCCCTGTTATTGGCCGGCTTTAAATAACAGGCAGATGGGATTTAGGTTTAGAATAAACGAGATTACGATGGTACAATCTAATTGTTGTATAGCAGGGTTTTAAAACGGCAGTTTAATGAAAAAGAATAGATGACACCTGTTAATTAAATCACCACAATTGTTAAAATTATCTGCTATTGGCAACTATACCAATTAACTACAGGATTTTACCTCGCGGCAGTGAGTCGGATGAGCGTTTAACACGATGCCTAAGGTAGCCGATGATGCCTATAAAGTAAGAAAACATTTGAATACGATAAATTTAAGCATTTTTAAAATTTGGCGTCGATGTTTTAATACCTGGCGATTAGAAATTGCTGCTTTCTTTCTAATTTAATTTAAATCTTTTTCCTGTAACCTTTCCGGCATTTATTGGGTATAAACGTACAGAACGCTGGCATAATATCGTCAGCGTTGTTTTCAACTATGCCGCAAAACGAGGAAAACCGGATACAAGCGGTTAAGCGATTCCTGAACTTAGAAATTAGTAAGGAAAAAGAGCTGGAGCACATCATTCAACTAGCGGCTAAAGTTTGTGGTACCCCTACAGCCCTCATCACTTTTATTGATGAAGACACGCAGTACATCAAATTTAAACAGGCTTTTGCTTATGAGCAAACAACAAGGCATGACGCGTTTTGCAACCAGGTTATTCAGGGTGATGAGGTGATGGTTGTACCCGATGCCCAGCTCGACCAACGTTTTTTAAACAACCCCCTGGTTACAGGCGACCCAAATATTCGCTTTTATGCAGGCTCTCCCCTCACCACCAGCGACGGCTACCACTTAGGTAGTCTGTGCGTTATCGATCAAGTACCCGGCCAGCTAACCGAGCTGCAAAAAGACATGCTGCAAGGCCTGGCTAAACAAGCCATGCAGCTGCTTGATTTTGAAGTAAGTGTACAACTTTTAAAACAGCAGTACGACGAAGCCAGACGCTCAGCCATTGAGCACCGGTCTTTCTTCGAGAGTACAATTGATAGCCATTTACTGCTCGGGTTAAATTTTGAGGTATTGGCTTTTAACCAGGCCTGGGCCAGTTATGTAACTCATAACTACGGCAAAACATTAACCCGCGGTAAGGGCATGGCTGATTACCTACTACCCGAAAACCTTTTGTTTTTTTACAAAGCGTACGTAAAAGCGATGACAGGCACCGCTGTATTTGACGAAAGGCAAGTACGCACCGTGGATGGCGATACCTGGCGTATGATTAAGTTTGAACCCGCTTTTGATCCTGAAGGCGTCATCATAGGTGTATCTGTAAATTCTACGGATACTACACAAAATGTGATTAACAAGGCTGTAGTTGTTGCTCAAAAAGACTCTTTAAAAGAGATTGCCTTTATCCAAGCACATGAACTCCGCAGGCCCGTAGCCTCTATTTTGGGTTTGATGAACTTGTTAAAAATGGATGGCTTTATAGAAACCCGAGAGGAATTAATTATGCTGGCGGCCGCTGCAGAAGAACTGGATGAAAAGATCAAATTAATTATTACTCATGCTACTGATCCTGACCCCGAGTCTGCTACAGATAACCATTATCAAGAACACCCAATAACTGTAGGTAACCCATAACTATTCGTACTATTACCTAATCTTGTACCTAAATTCATGCCCTGCATTCAGCTGGTTGCATTGTTAAATAATTATAGATAAGACGTTAAAACTGTTTGGCGAGTTCAGATGACGTGCTTGTATGTTAACACCAATCACCCTTTAAATTGCGGCAGTGTGCAACATTTGGATAGGGCTGCTTACGCCTTTGCCCCTCGCTCATAAGCTAACAATCTTAATGAGTAATATCATTGCTCATTGTATAAGCTGAGTACTCATACTAAAGTCTGCTTCTGCCTCAATTCCTCAAATTGGTTTGAGGTAAAAAAGAAAACCTGGTCGCCTGCGCATAACACGTAATGCCCGGCTACTTTCTTAAAGCCGTAGCGGTTTAAATCAATACTGTAAGTGATACCGTTTTTATAAACGTGCATCATGCTACCGGTTAAGTTTATGGTAAGCGTTTGGTGCCTGAACAATTTCCAATGAAGCGGCATAAATGGATAGAAAAAGAAGAACATCACTCCTAAAATAAAAATCCCTGTATAAATGGGATCCATATGATTTAGTAACGACAAGTATAGTCCAACTATGCACAACACCCCACTAAAAACATAAGCGTAAAAAAAACGGTCTTCTACCAAGTAATAGCGGTAAGCGCCGTATTTTATTTGTTGCCACGATGTGATATGAATTTTCATTCAAATGTAGTTTAGGTATTTTATTCGTTTAAAATAATACGAACGCAATATCCAAATAATATTTAGACAGACAATAAGGCAAACTTAAAATGTTTTTATTTGCCGGGAAGCCGTCATCATCACAATTTCACTTATAACCGGCAGATGATTTAAATTTTAATAAGCTAAATTTACACTACTCGATTATGTACTAACAAAGCAGGTTGCTACATGATTTAACTTTAATATGCAGGCAGACGTTATAGAGATTAAAAACACCAGATTCCGGTTCACGCTGGTGGGTACCTGGCTGGTTCTGCTTTGCATAGCGGCCTTGCCATGGATATTGCTGGTATTTAACCACGAAACGGAAATCCTGTTGTTTATAATAACGCACATCATCGTTTTGGCCATGTTGGCATTTATTAAAATTAACTACAGTGTTACCATCTGTACTCCAAAAACAGTAATTACCCACGAATGGATAACCTTATTGGGCGCCCGGAAACAGAGCAGCATCAACTTATTGGGCGCACAAATTTTGCTGAATCATGTGAACTATAGAGGTAACGATTTACTAAAACTAATTGTGGCAGAGCAAAAGCCGGACGGCCAAAAAATAGCGTTGACCGAGGCCAACGGATTTGACAGGAACCAGATCAGCACCTTGTACAGATATACGATGTTGAGCGTACGGGCGAAACTTTAAAGCAGCTTGCTAAGTTTTTTAAGTCCTTCTTAATTACTACTGATTAACAGTTAGTTAAATTCACTTTCTTTTGATGTTTATTACTAATTTACTTAGTTTTGGTCAAATCACAAAACCATGTCACAACAGAAACAATGCCCTAACTGCGCAAGTTACCGTACTATAGTAAGAGGACGCTTTTATAACAAATTTCAAGGGTACGGCCTGCTTTTCCTTGCTATCATATTCTTGTACGGAACTTTTGCCTTATCAACAGGCTTTGTAATTTTTGGCGTACCGCTTTTGCTGTGGAGTATGTGGTTTTTGTACAAAGCCTATTATAAGGATTTGGCTAAAGCCTGGTGCCGCCACTGTAATTACCGGTTTAGCTATTCGGAGGCGTAATTATATAAGGTAGACACTTTAGTTTAGCGCTGTATGTTATGATTGAGTATCAGCATTATTCTCGATGCTAATACTCATTTATTTGCATACCTCAATCAACTTTAAACCATAACAAAGAAAATTAAAATTCTTGCCGGGGTGGCACTGCTTGCGCTGTATCCGGCCAAAAAGAGATAAATCAAAACACTGAGTAAAATCTAATAATTCAACTAACGCAAAGTTGGTCAAACAAAAAAATCGCGCCCGTTTACAGGCGCGATTTTTTTGTTCTGCAGATAGTTTAACAACTTGATGATGAAGTATAGGTGCCATGTCCTTTAGCGGAGTATGCGTTTATGCCTGGTACATATAAATGACGTCTACCTGTCCTAAAGAGATTGCTTCGTTCCTCGCAAAGACGAGTTAGAGATTTACGAGCATGTTCAATCAACCCCGTACCATCATCCGCATACTCTCAACCATTATCAACCGGGAACCTTCAACCATGAATTATCATCTATGAACCATCAACTCAACACCTCCTCATCTTCAAAATTATTAAGGGCGCGCCAAATGGTGCGTTGGTCGCGGTCAAAAAATTCTTGGGCCTCAAACACTGCTCGGTTTTTGGAGATGCCGCGGGCAAATATCTGGGCATTTATCCAAAGGTAAATTTCGCGGTAAAGGAATATCTTCTCGCTTAAAAAACCGGCTTTGTACAAATCGGCCAGCGTTCCGTTGTCAAATAAAGAATTAGCGGTTTGTATGGTCATGCAGCAAATGCATCGTGTGGTTTAACGTTTATAAATTGGCGCGGCTTTCGGACTGGGCCAGGCGCTGCTGCTGGGTGTTTACGTCCTTGATGTCCATAATGGGCGGCGGCATGCTGGCCATGACCGCGGCCAGTTTACCGTAATCAATATTGGCATTAATTACCGGCTGCATACGGGCCGGGTTGCTGGTGGTGGGCAAATACTGGCTGTTGCTAAAAACACCGCCTGCTGCAAAGGCCCTGCCGCCAAACGACTGGTTAATGTCCGACACCATTTGCCGGGCGTATGGGTTACGCATAGCCTCGGACACTACAATGCCTTCGCCGTCGCGTAAAAAGGCATTAACGTTATCGTAACGGCTGTAACCGGGCAGCACCCCGCCGCGGCCATCGCTGGCGTAGCGCCTGCCGTGTACACCACCCAAAGCGTAAGCGGGTGGTTTTTGCCTTAAAATGGTAGCTACGGCAACGGCAGTTTGCGCCGCAATAAGCGGACTAAATGCAAAAGACAGAATACCGGTTTCTGCAGCCACCTTGGTCATGGCCAGGGCGCCGTTAATGAGGGCCTGGGCTATGGATGCCTTTTGCTCGGCTCGGAAAGCTTTAACCTTTTCTTCCAGCTGTTTCTTTTTATATTTTTCTTCAACGGCTTTTTTTTGGGCACTGGTGAGCGACGTGTTGGCCAGTTCGCGGCTTTTGTCTTCGTCCAGGCTTTTCAGGCGCACTTCTGAAGCTGATTTTATACTGTTCTTTAATATGCTGAAGCCTTTTTCGGCAACCTTTTTGGCGCTACCGATCGCTAATTCTTCACGCTTTTTGGCAAAATCTTCGTGCAGTTTATGTAGATCTCCTTCTTGTTGCAATTTCAATGTATACGTTGATTCCCCGGCTTTTTCAGCGGCCGCAATCTCCAACTGATACTTTTTATTTAAAGCCTTTTCCTGGGCTGCCAGTAAATCTTTATCGCCTAAAAACGGCTTGGCTTTTTTGCCTTTTTCAGTAACGTCGGCATTTAGCTTATCCAGTTCGGCGTTGTCCGCCTTGGCATTTTTACCGTCTTCGTACTCTGTCTGAGATTTTTCTCTCTTCGTTTTAAAATATTTTCTTACCTCTTCCTGTGCTTGTTCATTGTCTTTTACAATTTTAAGTTGCTTATCAAGCTTTCTCTGTAAACCATTGAGCTCCTCGGTGTATTGCTTTTTATCCTCCGCAGTCCTGTAAGAAGACGCCTTTGCTTTAAAAGCAGCTAATTCGTCTTCCCATTGTTTCTGCTTCTCCGATTCTTCTGTATGCCGCTTCTCCAGATCTTGCACTTTTTCTTTTTCCTGCTGGTCATATTCAGCTATCTGGCGCTCGTGCTCGTCACTCAAATTGGAGATTTTCAAATTCTCCAATTCATTATCTGCGGCTTGCACACTGTCGGCCATGTCGCGGTTAAAGTCGGTGATCTGCTTCATCCGCATGGTAAAATGCTCTTTATGCAGTTGCTCAATGTTTTTTAGCGAGATGCGGTAAGCCTTTTCGTTGGCGGCGCGTTCGGCACCCTTCATGTTGTTATAAGTCTCGATGAAATTGCGCTGCTCACGCTCCATCTGCCGGTAATGCTCATCGGTACTGCTCAATTCTTTCGCAAAATCCGACATTTTAAGTTCCAGCATCCGCTTAACAGACTGCTCTTGTTCTTCGTTTGCCTTGCGCTCAGCCTCCCGGCCTTTGGCTCTTATTTCTGCTGCTTTTTTGCCGGCTTCAACAGCCTTTTCATGATCTGCTCTGGCTTGATCGGCTCGTTGCTTACGCTTTTGTTCCTGCTGATCTGCCCAAGCCTGGGCTGTTTCTTCACTCTTTTTATCGCCCTGTTTTAGCTTATCAAGATTTTGCTTGGTTTTCAAAATCTCTTCGAGAGAAGATTTTCCGTCTACCAAGCCATGTTTTTTATCTAATTCAACTGCATACGCAATGCCTTTTTCCCTAAGCGTATCAATTTCTTCTTTAGTAAACCCGCGTGCCATAACAGCCTTGCTTACCGCGTTGTCATAAGCTTCGTTAGCGGTAGCTAAGTCGCGTGTGTACTTTTCGGTATTTGTTTTTTGTATGTCTTTAAAAGCTTTCAGCTGTTTAGCGTAGCTGGCATGGCTATCTTTCATCTGCGACTCCAGTTCAGCTATTTTGGCTTCAGCTTCGCTGTCTGCGGCTTCATTAACCAGCTTTTTCCTCTCCATATCCTGGATTTTCCCTTCAAGCTTTGCACTTTCTGCATAGGCTTTTTTCATATTGCCAATGAGGTTACCGAAACCATCTCTGTTTTTTAGGGTATTGGCAAACGCACTAAATGCACCTGTAACACCGGCCCAGATTCGCGCTACTTTTTCAGCTATCGGTGTAAACTTCATTAACCAACCCACTAATACACTTATCAGTTCAATAGCCGCAGTAAACGGACCACCAGCCGTACTGGCAGCCTCGCCCGTCGTCTCCAGCGCTTCGGCAGCGTCTCCTGCTAACATACCGGTAACGTTGAAACCTTTGGCCAACGATCCCAAAACAGCAGTTAGCTGCTCGCCTCCAGGTAAGGCGTCGATACCTGTTTTGGCGGCTTCGGCTATAGCATTTGCATACTCTACCGTCTTATTGGTGGTCTTTGTTAGTTCACCTTCCTGTTTTTTTAGATGGCCGTTAAGGTTACTTATGCGTTCTGCGTCTTCATCCTTAGCTTTACCCGATCGCTCATACTCAGTTGTTAAAAGTGCTACTAAAGCTTTATTTTGATTGATTGAATCATTCTCGAGTTTAACTGCCTTTCTGTAATCAGCAATAGATTTTTTGTTGTCCGAGTACTGAGTATTTAACCTTTTCAGTTCTTCAGTCGTAGCTTTGAAAGCTTGCGAATTTTGCGCTCCGGTACTTATTAAGTGCTGTTGATCTTGAATTAATTGGTTTATTTGTGCCCTTATAACTGGTAGTTCTGCTTTCCAGGAATCTGCCTTTATTTTTACCTCTAACAATAAGTTTTTCGAAAATTGCCCCTGTTGATCACTCATCACAATAATTTTTTATCATACATTCAACAAATAGTATATTTATATTATTTACTTATCAATAGAATTCGCCCTTCCCTTACCCCAACCAAACCAGCTCCACCTTGCAAGGCTGATTTTTTACCCAGCTGTCAATTTTGTTGATGTAGAAGTAGGCGCCGTCTTGCCGCAGGTAAATGGGGATGAGCAGGTCCAGCTCGTAGATGTCGCGCGGCGAGAGCATAAAAAACCGGGTTACCTTTTTGCAGCGCCGCAGGATGTGACCCAGCTCTTTGTAGTAAGTGCTTTTTAAGCCGGGGTTGCTACCCATATCTTTCCACGAGAGGCTATAGGCGCCGTCGGGCTTATAAAAGTACGGCACAGATATTACGTCGCTAACTGTACGGTTGTTGGCTGCATTACCGTCGGTAAACGTAACCGATTTGCCCAGCGCAGCCAGATTAAGCTTTTGGTCAATCAGGATGCGGGGCTGCGTGCTTATCGAAAAATCATCATTCTCACTGTTGGCGTCTACTTTAAGTATCTGGGCAATGGTACCGCCCAGGTACGGACGGTTGATGCTCGGGGCAAACTGGCTTTCAAACAAAGTATTAGTTTTGGCCAGCGTTTTATCATCAACCAAAATCTCATCGTCAAAATACCCTTTAGGTAAGGGGTTTACGTTGTTGGGCGATGCCGTAGTAAGCCCGTCATCATCCTTATACTTTAGGGCATTGCTTTGGGCATAGTTACCCAGCCTGAACTCGATGGTACGGCCCTGGTTAATACATTTGCTGCTCCAGTCTTTAGCCCGGGGCAGGTTTTTAACAATATCGCGAAAACTACCAAAGGTGATGCTTTTATTAAAAACGTCGGTTTGGCAGGTTAAGCCAAAGCGCTGTAGGTTATCCTTAAGTAAATCTTTTTGAGATATGTCCGGAAACAGGCGCTCGCACTGTACCTGCTCCCCATAATGCACATTTTGCTTGGTTTGTGTTACCGTAAGCCGGGCACCTGCCGGTATACTAAAGTATATACCATCCTTCTTTTTTTGCGGAATATGATACCATACAGCCACAAACTGCCCGCTGCCCAATGTTTCGGTAAAGCTTATTTTTTGGCGTCGGTACCAAATAGGGTCGCGGTCGTTAGGATGATAAGGCGTTGCTGGGTAACCTTCTTTTACCCATCCTGTGCCGGGGGTGTAAACTTCAAAACCTACGGTTACCTCGGCGTCATCTTTAGATACTTGCACAAAAATGTCAAACTCAACCGTTACCTCCACCTCCATATTAGTGGTAGCCAGGTACGAACTAAAACTGGCATCGTAAAAAGAACTGTCGCCAATTAAAATCTGGCCAAAGCGCAGCGCAACATCGGCACCGTCGCGGCCGTAACGGTACTCTTGCGCCACTGTGCTCAAGGCCTGCAGGTTGTTGCCAGCCTTGTTATTTACATAGTCGATGCCGTGCTCAAAACTATCGTTGGCCATCATTACCATCAGTTTTGGGTAAAGCGGATCAAATTGTAGCGCATTATGCACCTGGTTTATTTTGTAGCCAGCATTAGCAATCATCAGCTCGATAGCGGTTTTTAGAAAAAAGCCGGGCCGCTGGTGGCGCACATCAATGGGCTGGTCAAAGTTATCGGCAGATATTTTGCCATAGTCAACCACGGGCCATATCCAGCCCTCGGTTTTGGTTTGACTGCCGGCTATGTTGGCTGCACTCCATATATGATTATAGTCCTTCCATACCAGGCTTTTCCCCAATTGGGTTACGTCTGAGGCACTGTCGCCCATGTCATATATCTTGGCATCCAGCGCATCAAACAAATCTACGTTACCCGATATTACCGTGATGTTGGCATCGTTGCCTTCAATGCTATTCAGCTCGGCAAAGCTCCCCTCCGGGATAATCTCAAAACCATCTTGTAAAACCTTAGCGGGATACTTTTTATAAGGCAGCGATGTATCGAAAGCCACCTCATCCGGAAAGTCCAGCAAGCGCCGGTTACGCTGCGTAAGCGGAATTTTAAATTGCTTGGATACGGTGCCCTGCTGGTTTTGTACCTCGGCCAGGTTGTTAATCTGAAAGGTAAGCTGCAGCAGGTCTGACCCCACATCGGCAGGCTGATGATTTAAAAATAATTGCAGGTTTTGCATGGCGGCTTATCAATTTTGTGGGAATAAACTATGCTGGCAGGCGGTTTCGAAACGGCGGGTAAAATCGTACCGCTCGGGTTGCTGTAGCAGCTCGTACAGGTAGATGCAGCCGGCCTCAACGTGGTGCCCCTGCTCGTGCTGTTTAAACCAGGTGCCTTTTTTACAGGGTAAGCCGTGGCTAACAGCCTCATCCTCGCGAACGCAAAACGATTGCCCTAAGTGCAGGTCGAGGATGTAATAGCGGGCAATACGGCCCAGTTGGGTAATGCACTTTTGCTGTGCTGCAGTAAAAAGCATATTTAAATTAGATTGTATTTTTAGTTTTATATGGTTTGGCTGATGGCCACCCGGGCTTTACCACCCGGCAACCATCATTGGCTAAAATCTTTGAAAAAAACAAGCACAGGCGGGCAAATCATGTCCGCGCAGCCTCGCGCCGCTCTGCCCCGCATCATTTAACATGAGGCTATTATAAACTATGCTTGTTCCGGCTGTACTACCGGGAAAATCGGACGTATGAAGCGCCCTGGCTACCATGCCCCCTTGTAACGTAATTATTCGCGCAACCCAAACCCGTGGGTATAATACAGCCTGGTATCAAGTATTTTATTGAGTAATGAGTACAATTCAATAGTACAAATGAGTGCGATAAGTTGGTAAGACGGTAAGTCTTGAGAGGAAGCGGAAAAGCATTCATTTCCCCGTCTCATCATTGAGGGTACTTTTTTGAGCGTAAAAAGTACAGAATCAGCCATACAGAAAACTTAACCAATCCACTCATTTATCGCAAGTATCAAGATGTCTCGCTATCGCTCGACATGACAGCATGTATTATGATCTATTAACTCACCCATTCACTACTCACTCCTGGCTCGATTCACTTATTCACTCACTCTATCATTCACACATTCACTAACTCTATATCACTAAGATAACGCTTTGTTCAATAAATAACAAATATTTATTACAAATAAACTTTTTCAATTTGTATTCGTTAAATAATTAACTTTACTTAGAGCCATGCCAAAACCAACTACGCCCACTATTAATCAGCGCCGACGCGGACCAGCTAATAAGGCAGCCGATCAGAAAGTGCAGTTAGGGTTTTACCGGATGCCGGCCAATGTGGTGAATGCGCTGTATCAACTCCCGCTCCCCCGTAACCAGCGCTACCGGTTTATTACTGATGCCGTGCTCGAAAAATTTGAGCGCGAAGGTGAGCAGATGCTTCCGGCGGCCACCCCACCTAAAACGGTGCTGGCCGAAATGGCTTTAGGCATGTTACCCGTGGCCAAACAAAAGCTGACCCTCTTAGATGACATTGCCGGCAAACGTACAGGAGCCAAATCGCACTGGCTGGCCGCCGCTATCCTCGAAAAAGCCCGAACTTTTAAAGATGACATTAAACCCGTGCCCAGCCAGGCCGGGCAGGATGCGCTACAATTTAAAGCCTTGGTTGGACAGCGCCTGTACCGTCTGATTAACGAAAAGCTCTCGAACGTTTTTACAATTACCCGCGTTGATAATAACCGTGCCTACATAAAAACTATGGCCACCGAACTGGCCTTTGCCCTACCCCTTAAAGACCGCAACCACCCCTTAGGTTCGCGAATAAATAAACAGAGTAAAGCGGTGTATTATGTGCTGGAGACGGCGGCGTTGAAAAAGAAGTTTAAAGTGAAGTGATTATTAACGAGTTAAGGTGCCAGTGTGCAAATGTGCTGATAGAAGATAATGAGAGATCTTGATCGGGGCGGCAAGCAGGATTTCTCGCTATAGCTTAGGATGATAGGATGAATTTTATTCACTCACTCATTCAAAATTCACTCATTGCTTTACTGCCTCACGCTGGCACCAATAACTGTTTGGCCGGCGTATACCTGCGCTATAGCTTGGTAAAGCTCGTTCATGTCGCCGTTTTTGAGCAGGTAACCGTTGGCACCTGCTGCGAGGGCGCGTTTTAAAAAGGCCGCTTTGGCGTGCATGGTTAAAATAATAACCTTAAGATTGGGGTAACCGGCCATTAGCTGTTCGGTAAGTTCAATGCCATCCATATCGTGCATATTCAAGTCGGCAACTACCACATCGGCCTGTAAACCATTTTGCAAAAGCCGGAGGGCCCCCAAACCGTTTTCGGCTTTGCCGGCTACCGTAAGATTTTTTTGAGCCTGAAGCAATCCGCCTAAAAGTTCGCGCACTTTGTGGTTGTCTTCAACCAGTAATATATTTATCATGATTTAAAATCTACGTTCATAAATAACTGGTACGGAAAACGTACCTCTATTTTGGTGCCCTGGCCCGGTTCAGACCATATCTCTACAGTGCCCTTTAATAGTTCGGCTTTACTGCGGATGGACGATAATCCAATGCCCGGTTTATTTTGGTTATTGACGGTGAGCCCTTTGCCATTATCCTGAACGGTGACGCTTACTTCGCCGTTACGTGCCTTAACTTGCACGGTAGCATGTGTGGCCGAAGCATGCTTAATAACGTTGATCATCAGCTCCTGCACGGTACGGAACACGGCTAACTCCAGATAATTATCCAACTTTACGTTATACAACAACACCTGGCACCTAAACCGCACGCCATCCTGCAGCTGCTCACAAATGTCTTGAATAGCAGCTTTTAGGCCAAACTCGGCCAATACGGTAGGCATCAGTTCATGTGATATCCGGCGCGACTCGTTGATGGCATCTAAAAGTAACTGCTCTGTATACCTGTGCGAGATGTTAAACTGTTCGGGATTTACAGCGGCTACCTCAGCGTTTACCATGCTCATGCTTAATTTAGCAGCATACAGCAACTGGCCCAAGCCGTTGTGCAGACTTTCGGATATGCGTCGGCGCTCCTCTTCCTGGGTATTTAACGTTACTTTAAATATTTGTTGTTGCTGTTCGGCCTCCATGTGGCGCAGGCGGCTTTCGGTATGGCGGGCGGCGGTGACATCCATATCTACCCCCAACAACCGGATGGATTGCCCACTTTCGTTTTTAACTAAGGTAGCTTTGAGGTGGATGATTTTAATAGCGTTATTTACGGCAATCTTTATTGTTTCCTCAAAATCGCTGCTGCCGGTGCGTAATTTAGTAATGATGCTTTTTGCAATAGGCTGGCAGTCGGGTGTGGCATATTGCATATAAATTTCGGGGGTAACCTCAGTTTCGTGCTGCAGGTTAAACAGACGGTACATGCCCTCACTCCAGCTCATCAACCCCGAACGCAGGTTAAAATCCCAACTGCCGGTTTGCGCCAGTTGTTCGGATTGCTGCAGCAACAGGTAATTCTTAAATCGTTCGTTTTCAGCCTGTATACGCTCAGTAATATCTAAATTAGTGCATACCAACGTATCTTGCCCTTTTACAAACATAGTTGAATACCACTGGTCTATACCATCATACGTGTAGTGATACTCCATCTGGCCAGGCTCGCCGCTTTGGTATGTTTTAACCATCAGCTCAAACAATCCCATTCGCTTAATACCCGGAAATAGCTGGCTATACAACTGGCCTGTCATATCTTGCCTACCCGTGCTGCGCTCAATTTTTTTGTTAACGATAAGTACTCGAAAATCGGTAATGCAGTTTTCGGCATCAAAGACAGGTGCAAAAACCGACATGCCTATCAGTGTGGTATCAAAAACAGATTGCAATCGGTCCCGGCTTTCCTTAAGGGCTAATTCGCTCTCGCGCCTTTGGGTAATATCCTGGGCAATAAAAAGCGCCTGGGTGGCATTGCCGCCGGCATCACGCCTAAAAACCTGGCCGCGTACAGATAACCGCACCCAGCGTTGCTGTTTATTTTGCAGGCGATACTCCACCTGGTTAAGTTCATGATCAGGTAAGGTTAAAAACCGGTCATAAAAAGCCTGAACAAGTGGCAAGTCATCCGGATGAAACAAGCTGGTACGTTCTTCAAACGTCATGCGCACAATTTCGTCGGCATTAAAACCCAGGGAGCTTAAAATATCGCAGTTATTAAAAATGACGTTGCGCGAAGGCAGCTCTACCACGACCAGTATGTCGGGCATCATATCAGTGATACTTTTTACAAAGTAGGCATAATCTTTTATAGCCTCTTCGGCCTTTTTACGCTCGGTGATATTAATGGTGTTGGTGGCCACGCCATCACTCAGCTTTACCACCGACTGGTGATACCAACCATTAAATTGCTCATGAGCATAGTGAAGATCATACTGTTGAGGACTGCCCGATTCAGTAACCTCAATAAACCGGTCAACAACACCCTCGGTTACGGTGCCCGGAGTAACATTGGTTAAGCGTTTGCCTATTACATCCCCGTAAATTTGAATAGAAGCAGCATTGTTAAGTGTCCATTCAAAATCTACAATGCGGCCGTTGTCATCACGTACCGCTTTAAATACCTGTATCATTTCAGGGTTACTATCCAGCGTAGCCTGCAGCAGTTCTTTTGTTTTGTGAACTTCGGCAGTCCGTTCAGTTACTTCAAGTTCCAGGCGGTTATTTAAGTGATGGAGCTGCAATTCGGCATTTTTACGGCGCGTGATGTCATTACCCGCCCCCATCCATTCTATAATATTACCCTCAACATCCAGCAGCGGCACCGCACGCGAAAACACCCAGCCAACAGAGCCATCAGCTAAAATTACCTGGTGCTCCAGCTCAAATGTTCTTTTATGATTGATACAATCGTTAATGGCTTCCCATACACGTTCACGCTCGGCTTGTGGGATGTATTTATCAACCCAATTGGTGATAGGCTCGGGTGTCTCTTCTAAATAATTTGTGCCGGTAAGCGCATACATTTGCTGCCAGTCGGCACTCATGTGATAAAGCAAGTTTGAACTGGCCGAAACAAACAGCCTGAACCTTTCTTCGCTTACCCTCATGGCGGCCTCAGCACGGGCCCGCTCAACGGCCGTCCAGATACGCTCGGCCACCTCAACGGCCATATTTGTTTCGGCGGTGGTCCATTGCCGTGGTGCACTTTGTACAATGCATAAAATTCCTACCGGGCGCCCCTCTTTAATTACCGGAACATCCACGAACGAGATGACCTGCAGTTGCAGGCAGAGTTGGCGCAGGTTGTTATCTACTAACAAGCTCTGGCTCACATTATCTACAACAAAAGGTTCGCCGGCCTCTACCACCTTGGCAAAAATGGGCATGCTTTGCAGGTTGTACACGCCGGTTACGCTGGGCAACCCGGCACGGGCGGCATCATGCCTGATGATGGCCTCGTCGTTTATAATTTCGCTGTAATAACAGCGATCGCATCCAAAGTGCTGTAGTATAAGGCGGGTAGCAGTTTCTTGCACTGCAGCAGGGTTAGATAGCGGGCGCAAAGCATCGCTTAGCTGCATCATAAATTCGCGACGCTGCTCTTCCTGCTTCCGCTCTGTAATATCATCAAACACCAGGGCCAGTTTCCGGCTCTCGTTGCCGCCAATGCGCGATGCAAATACGTTATACCAACGTTTGGTATCAACGTTATAATTTTCGAAACGCGCAGGCTCACCGGTTTGCAAAACGCGGTGGTAAGTATCTATCCAGCGTGGCTCCAGGCCGGGTGCTACCTCGCTTACCAGTTTACCTGTTACGTGGTTAAGCCCCGTTTGCCGCACAAAGGCCGGGTTAATTTCCAGGTACCTAAAATCGTGTGGATGGTTTTGCGCATTATACAGTAGCTCGATCACTAAAAAACCTTCGTCAATAGCGTTAAACAGCGAGTAGTATTTGTTGCTCACCTGCCGGGCCATCTCGTCTTTTAAGCGAAGTATTTCCTGCTCGGCCTTTTTACGCTCGGTGATATCTTCGGTGTTCATCAAAAAGCCATCGCCCATCTTGATGAGTGTTTGATGGTACCAGCCATTAAATTGCTCATGAGCATAAAACTGTTCATGATTTACAGGTATACCTGTTTCGGTAACACTGACAAATAAGTTAAACAGCCCGGTTTCAACCACGCCGGGGTTATGTTCCAGCAAGCGCTTACCGGCCATTTGGCCATACTGGTCGTTCCACACTTTGTTGGTTAAAATCCACTCAAAGTCAACGATGGTTCCGTCTTCATTACGAACAGCTTTAAAAGCCTGAAAAGTGTAGGTAGTACTATCGAGCGTAGCCTGCAGCATTTGATTAGTGGTTTGCAGTTGCTCCTCTACCCGGCTACGGTCGGTAACATCTCGTACTACGCCCAGCAATTTTACCACTTTGCCAGTGGCATCAGTAACCACTTTACCGTGCGACTCTACCTTAGCCCAGTGCCCGTTGCGCTTGCGGATGCGGCGGGTATACTCGTAAGGCTGTGCGGTGGCAAGGGCCTGTTCTAATACCTGACGTATCCTCCCGGCATCTTCTATATTAGAGCGCGAATCAATTAAAGCAAGGCTGGGCACAAAAGCGCCCGGCTCCTCGCCAAAAAGGCGAAACATACCGTCAGAAAAATGAATGCTGCCACTGGCTACGTCAAACTCGTAGGCACCAATGCAACCCACTTCTTCAAGCGCCTGAACTAAATTTTCGGGTTGTAATAATGATGGCTGCTGCGGAGCGGGGATGGATACAGGCTGGTTTTTCATGGATGCTCTTAATTATTTCGGTACAACACGGCGCATATCAACAGGTAAGAGCTAAAATCGGGCTTATATTACAACTTTGCGCTCTGATATTAAAACAAATTGGAAGAAAATAGTTTGGGAGTTGATTGCCGAGGAATGAATTGAGTTAAAGTTATATAAAGTCGGATAAAACCCTCCCTGCCCTCCCAAGGTAGGGATGATTTGCGCCAAACAAGGCGCTCGTCAAACAAAAAGCGCAAAGGCCCGCTGTTGCGCCCGGGCCAGCGAGGGCCTTGTGCGGTGGTGAGGTGATCGCAACAGATAGGTGTTTTGGGCACTTTGTGGATATGCCAAAGTACTTGGCCTCCGCGGACGAGAGCGGACGAAATAAGTAAACAACTACCGGCTCAAATTTAACGAGTAGAAACGACGAATTACTCAGCGCATGGGATGCCGAAATAAATTCGGCATGAAGGGTTTGTTTCAATTCATTCACTAACCAACCCCACCGATCAAGATCTCTCACTATCGTTCGAGATAACAAGATGGCCTTTATTCACTCATTCACTCAATCTATCATTCACTCATTGGCTTCACTAACTCATCCGCCACGCCCATCGCCTTACGCCTTACCATACTGTGCTTACGGCCATACGTAAAATAAATGACCAGGCCAATGGCCAACCAGATGATCAGGCGCAGCCAGGTGTCGGCGGGTAAAAAGGTCATCATGGCAAAGCAGGTAAGGATGCCGAGGATAGGCACCAGCGGCACCAACGGAGTTTTAAACGGGCGATGCAAGTTGGGCTGCTGTTTACGCAGCACCAGGATGCCCGCACACACCAGCACAAAAGCCAACAGGGTACCGATGCTGGTCATTTCGCCCACCACCCGGATGGGTACAAAGGCAGCAAAAATGGCAATAAAAGCACAGAGTACGATATTGGATTTCCAGGGTGTGCGAAATCTGGGGTGCACGTGCGAAAACACTTTGGGCAGCAAACCATCGCGCGACATCGAGAAAAACACCCGCGACTGACCTAACAGATCTACCAGTATTACCGAGGTATACCCAATTAATATAGCCAGCACAATAGCCTTACTGAGCCATTGGTAAGGCGTTTTTTCGATAGCGATAGCTACCGGGGCGCCCGAACCGATAAACTCCTTGTAGTTGGCCATACCCGTCATCACGTGGGCAAACAGCACAAACAAAATAGTACAGATAACCAACGAGCCGATGATGCCGATGGGCATATTACGCTGCGGATTTTTAGCTTCTTGCGCAGCAGTAGAAACCGCATCAAAACCTATGAATACAAAAAAAACCAGCCCGGCGCCACGCAGTATACCCGACCAGCCATACACGCCCCACTCGCCTGTATTTTGCGGAATGTAAGGGTGATAATTTTGCGGACTGATGTACGACCAGCCCACAGCAATAAACACCAGCACCACCCCTACTTTAAGGGTTACAATAATAGCGTTAACCAATGCCGACCCTTTGGTGCCGCGGATGATGATACCGGTTACCAACACCACAATGAGTGCTGCAGGCAGGTTGATGATGCCCGTAATTAGGTCGCCGTTGGCGGCTTTGGCCGTCTCGAACGGCGATAGCGTAAGCTGCGGCGGCAGGTACAAATCAAACCACGACAAAAATTTGGTTAAATACTGCGACCAGCTGATGGCCACCGTAGCGGCCCCCACCGAATACTCAAGCACCAGATCCCAGCCGATAATCCAGGCAAAAAGCTCACCCATGGTAGCGTACGAGTACGTGTAGGCGCTGCCGGCCACGGGTATCATGGCCGAAAACTCGGCGTAACACAGGGCGGCAAACGTACAACCCAAAGCCGCTATTAAAAACGAAATGGTAACGGCAGGCCCCGAGTGCTGCCCTGCGGCAATACCCGTGAGCGAGAATAGCCCGGCACCGATAATGATGCCAATGCCAATGAGGATAAGGTTGACCGGCCCGAGCGAACGCTTGAGTGCGTGCTCACCTTCTTCGGTAGATTCTTTAAGTAATAAGTCGATGGGTTTCTTTAACATACGTATTGCAATTACACCTTTGGGTTGATTAAAGTTTACAGGTTGACCGCCCAACTTAATCCATCACTTTGGTAGAACTTGCAAAAGTAACCTTATCAACGAGGTTTACGGCATTGGGTTAATGATCTGACGGTGATGTTACAAAGCAAAATGGAATAAGAACCCTGTAAACAATGGCTGGTTTTAACTTAAAAACTACCTTAGCAGGAAGCAACTTGAAAAGATAGGCAACGCCCGATGTTAGAGTTTCGTCCATGGTGATCAATATGCTTTAACCTTTCCCATCCGTTATGCTGATGCCGATTGACGTGCCACACGCTAAGTAATGAATGGGCAATCGACTGAAATGCAAACGGTTGACCTGTGCCATGGGATGCCAATATGCATCGGCATGACTTATCACAAAACCTTAATCTCCCAACCTCTATGGATGGAGGCACCAACTTTAAGCTGCGACGAACGCAGCCTCTTCTAAATCGTCATATGAATTGAAAACTCTAAAATATATAACAGCCATCCATTCAGTAAATTCTATAATCCTGAAAATTCAGATCTACATCGCATAAAAAGTCTTCATAAAGTTGAGGGCTACGCCTGACGAGAGGGTTATTTCGTTATCCGAAAAAAGCTCATCCATATCCAGGTAGCCGGGGTGGTCCATGTAATCCTGCCAGCCCATTACTTTGAAGCCCATTACCCAATCTTTAAAACTACGCTGACCAATGTGGCCAATCTGTAAAGGCATAATTTGGTGATGACGCGGGTCTGTTTTGATACGCTCAAAAAGGGGTTTGATTTCGCTTTCGTCGCCTTCAATTACCTGCATAAACCGGCCGGTGATCTGGCTCATCATGTGGCGCTCCACATACAGCAACATGCCGGATATACCAACCGACTCGTTCCACCGGCGGGATTGCTGAAGAAGGTGACTTAAGGACTCACCGCTTAGCGGTGTTACCGCCTTGCTGATGTAAATAACGTGATATAACATGGCAAGAAAATACAATTGCGATAAAGCGTTACCAAAATAAATTAACGATTAAAACTAATAAATTATATGACACTATATAGCAACAATGTCGAGCAGTTGTTTTAAAAAGTAGCTCTTAATTAAAACTGAACTCCCGATACTCAGGTCTGGATACTGTAAAAAGATTTCATGAAATTAAGGGCAACACCTAACGATAACAGCGATTTGCTTTGTGTGAATTGATCATCGAGTTTTATAAAGCCGGGTATTTGCACGTACTCATCTTCCAACAACGACCTAAAGCCCATTGTCCAGTCGGTAAAGCTGCGCAGGCTGATCGGCCCCTGGTGCAGTAAGGTTACTTGCTGATGGCGGCTGTCGCGTTTAATGGTTTCATACAGTGCGGTTACCTCATGTTCCTCGCCTTCAAGCGCTTGTATAAACCGCCCGGTTACAATGTCATTGGCGTCTCTTTGTTTTACATACAACAACATACCGCTTAGATGATTGTCGGCATTGTTTTTTCGTGCATACGAAAGCAAGTCGAGCAATTCATCGTCGGCAAAAGGCTTTAAAGCTTTACTGATATAAATTATTGTGTACAATGCATAAGTTTACGGTTTTTAACTAACCTGTAAAAACTGCAAACTATTATTTTTTTTTTTGGAGGTGTAAACCCATACAGACACAACCGCACACCGGTAAGCTTTACGCATCATAACGCACTGTATAAAAAACGATTATGGTCAAAAATATAAGATTGTATTTTACCTATGCGTTTATTTAAATGCAACAATATTTTTACTTTTAATTTAACGGAGCAGCTTATTTCATATCACGAGGTGCGGTGGTTTCGCGTATAAATATGACGGCATCAAAGGTGATGCCCAAGGTATAAGTAACGTAGCTGGCAGGGTTGCCCTTAGTGTACTCGCCGCATTAAATATACGCAAGTGTTTAAACAAAGCAAATATGATGGCAATTAAACAATACCTAATTAAATACGCATCAACTATTGTAAAAAGCGCTTGCCTTTATTTGCAAGTTCAAAATATAGACATCAAATCTTTTAAGCGTTTCTGAATCTACAACATACACCAGGATGTAGTCAACATCAATCCATCCCCTTCATACTATCCAGCTTGATTGCTTTTACCTTTACTTTACCTTGCTTTAAGGTGTCATAGCGGGCTTTAATATACATCAACACCTCGTAGTCTGATTGGCTTTTAAGCTCGCCGGCGTCGGGGCGGTAAGTGCTGATAAAGGTTTGGAGCGAATCGCCGCGGAGTTTGGTTATGGCCGCTACCCGGCGTACCGAAAAACGGCGGTCGGCATAGGCATCATCTTCATCGCGCTGCAAGGTTTTTTGCAGCTTGGTCTTCGATTTTTTATTGCCGTCCAGCAAGGCCAGTGCCTGCAATACATTAATACCGGCAATTTGAGTGGTGTTGTTAAGCGCGGTCATATTATCGTAAGGCTTAAAGCTAACATCGGCACGTCGCAGCATGGCATCTTTAACCGTTGCGCCCTGGTAATTAAAAACATCGGCAAACTCGCGCCGGGTGCGGACCGAATCGAGCAGGTAAAGCTGCCGCCCTTGTACGGTAACCGGATTAAGCAGCATCGAAGCCGGCTGCAAATAAAAACGCAAAGTGTCTGCGCCGCTTTGCCGGGTAAGCACCTGCTTTACAGTTTGGTAACCTATGCAGCTTACCACCAGGGTATCGCCGGGGTGCCACTGCCACAAGGTAAAGAGCCCGTCGGCCGTGGTTAATGTTCCGCCTTTGGCACCGGTAACTACGGCGGCGGCCAGCGGCTTGCGCGAGCTGCGGCTAAACACTTTGCCTGCCAAACGGCCTTGCGCCGTAACCTTGCTAAAAGTAAGTACCGAGAGTAATACTATGGCCAGTATTACTAAACCTGGGTTATGCCGTTTCATCATCGCTGATTTGCTTTAGGCTAATTTACTACAAAGTTATTTACCCATACCACTTTTTAACAGGATTTAACAGCCTGTGGCTATCACTTTTATAAATGCAATTGTTATCTGAGAAACTCACCAAGATTGCTACCTTGCCTACAAAGCTTTTCTACCATGAAATATCTGCTTGTACTGCTGCTAAGCGTCTGTGCCTGTACTGCCATGGCGCAAAACCCTGCTGCATGCTTTTATGGCACCAACACGTTGCAGGGCAAACTTATTTATAAAGACCTCATCCACCCTGTACGGCTGGACACCATTAAACATGCACTTGTTTTTGAGTTGCCGGCATCTATTTTATTTAAGGCAAACAGCGCCGGTACAGGTTATGAAGATAGCACCACCGCCCGCTACATTAGGGTATACAGCGATGCCAATGGCACAACGCCTGCCGAGTTAAGGTATAAGCCCCTCATTGGTAAACCTATTGCTATTACTGCCAACTACAGGTGTTCGCCATCAATGGATTATACGCTACCGGTTAACATTAACGAAGATTTTAAGTACAAGCTGATTAAGCAAGATAAAAGCAGGCCGTAAGCTTACGGTAGCCGCAACCCATGGTGATATTACGGTAACAGCGTATAAATTGGTTAGTTGCGTTAGGCAAAGCTCGTAAGGTGCATTGCAGGGCTGCCGAATGAATGCCCGCCATGGTACAAACACACAACAGGCCCGGCAATTTATACCGGGCCTGCTATCATTTTGTATATTATAAAAGCTGCTGTTTGCCAACAACATCACGAGCTTTACTTAGAGCTTGGCGGCGTTGTACGCGGCGGGTTGGTTGGCGGCGTTGTAGGCGGCATTGTAGGGTTGGTCGGGTTGGTTGGATTAGTCGGATTGTTAGGTACCGGCTGCGTAGGCGACGTTGGGTTAGTGGTTGGCCTGTTCGGATACGTCGGATTAGTAGTTGGATTATTGGTTGGGTTAGTTGGGTTCATCGGACGGGTCGGATCCATTGGGTTTGTTGGATTTACCGGACGAGTTGGCGGCTGATTTTTTTTATTTTTCTTACGGTTGATGGTATCCTGCTGTACCGCTGTGGCCTGATCAAAACCCGCTACTTTATGATTATTTGTTGATGCTTTTGCAGCGGCATACTCAAATACAAAAACTGAGGCTACTGCCATCATTAAATTTGCTACTTTCATGACTGTTTATCTATAGGTTTATATAATTAACTATAAAATACAACTGGCGAGAAAGCTTACAGTTTTTATTATTTTGAATTAAGTAAGGTGGAAGTGGTTATTTGTAAGGTTGTTATTTAATGACTTTGCGTTTGAATGGGGAAAAAACCCTTGTTCGCTTGTGTTTTGTTAGCCATGAAAAATCTCTGGCCAGTCATGTCGGCGTATATCGGCATTTTACCCTAAAAACTCTTCATCAAGTATTAGCGTGTTTCATCACCCATCATGTGGGATACCGATATGCATCGGCATGACAGGCGGAAATAATGATAGTTTAAAACCTATTGTACTTACATAAACAACAGCTCCCCTTTTGGTCTGCTTTGCACTATCTCGCTATCCTAATTATTGCGCCCCTTAAACCGGCGGCTGTTACATCTTTACTACTTTACCCATGTTTCGCATATCCTGTTTAATCTTTTCGCGATGTTGGGCACCCCAGTCGCGTAGCTCCTGCAATACGTTTTGCAGGCTGCCGCTGTAAGGGGTGGTTTTGTATAGCACCGATACCGGCGTGGTGGGATACACATTGCGGGTGATGAAACCATTCAGTTCCAGCTCTTTCAGCTCTTTGGTTAATATCTTGGGCGTAATACCGTACAGCACGCGCTGAATTTCGCCAAAGCGCTTAGGCGATTCGGTAAGGGTAAAAATAAGCGGCAGTTTCCATTTACCGTTAAGCACATACAGGGCATCGCGGATGTGGTTAACACTGTTGGTACATTCCTGGTGGCTGATGGGGTGCGGTGCTTGCAGAGTTTCCATAGGGTAAAGTTAGCTACTATACTGCACGATACTACTATCCTTCAGGATAGTAGTAACTTTTTGATACTATGCCCGGTGTAGTTTTGCAATACATAATTAAACCCGTAATGAAAGCGATAAAAATTACCTACTGGATTACCACCGTTATAGTTGCCCTGATGATGATGAACTCGGCCGTGATGTATTTAACCAAGCCCGAAATGAAGCAGGCCTTCGTACACTTAGGCTTCCCTAACTATTTCCGTATAGAACTGGCTGTATTTAAACTTTTGGGCGCTGTGGTGCTGCTCACGCCACTCACTTCCCGCCTTAAAGAGTGGGCTTATGCCTGGTTTGCCATTGTATTTGTATCAGCCTTTATAGCACACGCTGCCTCCGGCGATCCGGTGGTTAACCGGGTTATGCCCCTTGTATTTTTGGTAGTGTTGCTGGTATCGTATTTTACCTATCACCGTTTGCCGCAATTTAAAACCGGCAAATAAAGCCACAGTAGTAACTTTTACCATCATATTTGTATTATGGAAATCGGAATAGATAGTTTTGCATCGGCTTTATATGGCTCACAATCGCTCAGCAGTGTTGATGCCATGGAGCAGTTGCTGGACCGCATGGTGCAAGCCGACCAATCGGGCCTGGATGTGTTCGGCATCGGCGAACACCACCGTAAAGAGTTTCTGGATTCGGCCACAGCCGTAGTGCTGGCAGCGGCGGCGGCGCGTACCTCGCGCATCAGGCTCACCAGCGCTGTTACCGTGCTTAGCGCAGCCGACCCGGTGAGGGTGTTTCAAAACTTTGCCACCCTCGACCTCATTTCAAAAGGCCGTGCCGAAATGGTGGTTGGCAGGGGCTCTTCAGTTGAGGCCTATCCATTGTTTGGTTACAATTTGGATGATTACGACGCCCTTTTTAGCGAAAAATTAAACCTGTTGCTCCAGATACGCGACCACGAGTTTGTAAACTGGCGCGGCCGTTTCCGGGCGGCCATCCCTAACCTCCCCGTTTATCCGAGGCCGGTGCAGCAGCAATTGCCCGTGTGGCTGGGTGTAGGCGGTACGCCCGAATCGTTTGTACGGGCGGGCACGCTGGGCCTGCCTTTAATGGTAGCCGTTATTGGCGGCAATACGGCCAGGTTTAGGCCTTTGGTTGATTTATACCGGCAGGCCGGTGCCCAAGCCGGTTTTGCGCCCGACCAATTGAAAGTAGGATTACACTCGCCGGGCTATGTGGCAGCCACTACCGAACAAGCCGTGGCCGAATACTATCCCGGTTATGCCGAGCTATGGACCAAGCTGGGACGTGAACGCGGTTGGCCACCCGTAACCCGCCAGCAATTCGACCATTTAATGGGTCCGCAGGGCGTGTTGCTGGTAGGCAGCCCCGGACAGGTGGCCGAAAAACTGCAACGCCACAGCCAGGCCCTGGGCGGTATCGACCGCTTTACCTTCCAGATGGATAATGCGGGCCTAACACACCAGCAACTCATGCAATCCATCAAACTGATTGGCGAGGAGGTGATACCTTTGGTAAATCAACAGAAATAATTGAGGAGAGAGTTTTTGCCTGTGGTTGATGTTCGTCAACCATAGGTGTTGGGAAGAGTGAAAAAAAGTATGATTGTGGGATGCTAAATTGAGTTCAGTATCCCACAGTCAGGTTCACCGCCATGCATCTTTACCTAAATTTTATTACTTAGCCCGTGGGATGCCGACCTTCACCAGCATGACGGCGGGAAAGGTAAATCTTCCCAGCAGCTATGACAACACCAACCTCAAGCTGAAAAACAGTTAATGCCATGCTCATTACAGCCGCTTAAACCATTTACTTACCCTCTGGCGTAAGGTTGGAGGCGATGCCATGGTGATGAAGTTTTTCCATTCCTGAATCAGGGCTTTGAAATCATCCATGTGAATCTCCAAATGATTCTCCAGCAAAAAGTATGGATTGTTAAATTCAATTGCAATGATTTCTGTTGCATCGGTAAATATAAAGTCAGGGTCGTAAGGTAAATTGTTTTGAATTAGAGTGATTTCATCAATGAAGTGGTCTGCTTCAAATACATCCAGAAGATTTAGGAAAAAGAAGCAGCCATAAGGGTTGTAATCTTCAGTGGACTGACATGCAAAATCAATTTGACCATCTGCAGGGCTTTTTATTTTCAAAAATTCCAGTTTAAATTCTTCTCTTTTGGTCATGTTTGATATGCTAAACCTATGATTTATTTTATAAACAAACATCTGTAACGTAATCAATCACTCAATACTTAGCGCGTGGATGGTCACAATACCAACCTCAGGCTGTACAATAGTTTGCTATTTTAGACTTTTGATAAATTAACTTTGAGTCCGTGAAACCTAACCTACTAAAACTATCAATGACAGCTTTCTTGTTGTCAATGATTTGTTCCCGATCTTCCGCACACAACTGTTCCATCTTCCAGTTAATTCTAAAAACTGAAGCCAATATCTCTAACAACGCGTCAACAGATACACCCACCGTACGTCCAGAGGAAGTATCAAAATTTGTTGGCAAGATTGTCCACGTCGAAATTTATACGCAAAATAGATATATTGTCGGAAAATATTATGTAATTATTGCTCATAGTTACTATCCGGATACAACAAAAACATTACTAAAGGTTAAGCTAGCCAACGAGCCGCTGGCAGCTTTTAAAAATCACCCTTCGTTTATGATTAGGGTAACAG
Source organism: Mucilaginibacter sp. CSA2-8R (assembly GCF_038806765.1). Taxonomy (NCBI): domain Bacteria; kingdom Pseudomonadati; phylum Bacteroidota; class Sphingobacteriia; order Sphingobacteriales; family Sphingobacteriaceae; genus Mucilaginibacter; species Mucilaginibacter sp. CSA2-8R. The sequence goes on from NZ_CP152389.1 coordinate 3,081,740, forward strand.
GAAGAGTGATGTTGAAGAAAGGACTTCCGCATATTACCGTCACAAAAATATCTGATTATAAGTCAGGCACGACTGTTATATAAATCGATTAGGCTAATTAATAGTCATTTTACAATTTCTATCTGTGTATCCATCCAACAGTTGTTGTCCCCTATCAACGCTGCTTTTTCAACCACGCCTGATAAGCCGCTTTTCCGGTTTCAAATTCGGCAGCTGTTGAATAAAAATGGTGCGATTTATCGTTTTTTTCCACGTCTAACACATAATACAAATAGGTGGTGCTGGCCGGTTGAAGCGCGGCTTTGAGCGAGCTTTCTGATACCGACGATATCGGGCCTGGCGGCAGACCGATAATTTTGCGGGTGTTGTAGGGCGAGTCGGAATCTAAATCGCTGCGGTTAATTACGCCGTCCCAGCGGTTTTCCATCTTGGCAATGTAAACGGCCGTTTGGTCTATCCCCAGTGGCATGCCTTTTTTGATGCGGTTATAAATGACCGAAGCTACCACGGGGCGCTCGTCGTCAAAACGCGATTCGGTTTCTATGAGCGAAGCAATGGTGATAATTTTATGCGGCGTAAGGTTTTGCTTGGCAGCCTGCGCGGCATAGCCCGAGTTCCATACTTTTTTAAACTCGTCAACCATGGTTTTGATGATAGCCTGGGTGCTCACCGAGCGCGGGAAACTGTAGGTGTTGGGGTACATGTAACCTTCCAGGTTTTTGGCATCAGGGTCAATATCTTTAATGAGCGAAACATCGTCCATCAGCTTCAGAATAGCCTCCTGGCCCGAAGGCTGGTTTTGCGGAAACTGGTCGGCTATGCGCTTGGCAATGTCAAAACGGGTAAAACCTTCGGGTATGGTTAGGTTTACGGTACGCAGCTTACCTTTTTTAAGTTCGTCTAACACCTCCAATGGGGTGATGGGCGACTTAAACTGGTACTCGCCTGCCTGCAGGGCGTTGCCGGTACCGGTCATTTTCATGTATACTTTTAACGGTGTTTCGCTCGTCAGGATGCCATCAGCCTGTAGCTTGGCCAGTATCTGGCCCGGCGACGAGCCATGCGGTATCTGGATGTACTGGTTACTTTTATCGTGCGTGTGCGGGCTGCGCAACGAAATATAAATCCAGCCTGCAAAAGCAACCGCGGCAACAACTGCTATAATGATTAATGATTTTAACGCTTTCATGCCATAAATTTCGGTTTGAGCACAAGTTTAATAAACGATTGCCCGCTCAAATATATGACAAGTGCCTTAAATTTTTACATTTCGTGTAAGGGCGCTATTTTTTTGGCTGACAGCTTAACAATTGGTCCGGCAGCTCTCCTGAAAAGATGTTTCAGTAAGAATAGTTCTGCATAGGCCGGCAGCTTGATGATGTTTTTCGTTACAATGTGTAACATTAGGCCCGGATGCACGTCTTATCCGTAGTTTTCGTTTACGGCAATCTATTATCTGCATGCAAATACTCAAAAGCTATATCGTGGCAGCGGCCCTGCTTTGTGCTGGCGGCGTTCAGGCGCAGGTCAATTCGTTTAACATCGACAGCACAAAATTTAACCGACCGCTTAAGGCAACGTTGGACAGTGTTTACCAGTTAGACCAGGCCCCCCGTTTTAAGTATTTAGAAGCCCGGCAAAAAAACAATAACCCGGCGCTGGTTGATAGCCTACGCAAAGCGATGGTTGAACACGACCATGATAACCTGAAAAAATGCATCGCCATTCTGGAAAAATATGGCTGGCAGGGGCCGCAAAAAGTAGGCATGGAAGGCAGCCAGGCTTTGTTTTTGGTGATACAGCATGCCGACCTGCCCACCCAGAAAAAATATCTGCCCATGATTAGAGACGCCGAACGCAAAGGCGAAATCCTGTCGAGCAACCTGGCCATTCTTGAAGACCGCATCAACGTGCGCGAAGGCGCCCAGCAGCAATACGGCAGCCAGGCTTTTACCGACAATCAAACCAACAAGCTATACTTTTACCCCATTGCCAACTTAAGCCAACTGGAAGAACGCCGCAAACGCATGGGCCTGGTACCCATGGCCGAGTATGCCAAGCTGATGCAGATGGACTGGAACCCGCAGCAATACCAAAAATCATTACCCGAGATTGAAAAAATTATTGCCCGGCAAAAAAAGAAGTGATGGTTTTGAGGGATTGGGGTACGGGTTGGGCTTACCTGCGCAAATAACCTGAGCATTCAATTTGCTGAGGAGCAATCATCTTTAACCTTTTGTTGTAGCGTTTTAATGATGCGCCGCGTATAGGTTAAAAAACTAAACAAACCTCATCATGAAAAAGCTGATTGCCGGTGTACTACTCATATGCCTGGTGGCCTGTAAAAAAGAAAATGTTTATGGTCCGTTGCAGTTGCGCAATGGCCAGGTGGTAGAACTGCAGGTTGACCACCGCTACGCGGCCGACCAGGACAAACTGCTTAAACTGCCCGAAAATGTGGATGCAGGCTCATCACTCGTTGGATTTATCAACCGCGAACCGGGTTATACTTACCGCATAAAAGCCCGTTTTACCCACACCGATAATCCCCCCGCTGATGGCGCGTCGAGCGCTTACGAGTTCATCAACATCATCAGCAGCGAAAAATACCAGGGCAACGAGCCGTTCACGGTGCCGCTTATTGTTTCTTACATTCCGGGCGGACCATCTATCCGCCTCAGCAAAGCAGGCAACAACTATTACATCGAAACGGATAAACTACAGCTTACCTATAACGACCCGGCTATAGGTGCCAAGCTCGAAGATATCTGGCAGCAGGCGCTGTACATTCGCACCAACTGGCAAACCGCCGGCCGCCCTAAATGGACCGCCATCAAAGCCACCGTTACCCACGACCCGCAAAAATTTAGCAAAGCCTATTTGGTGCAACAACTGGAGTTTACGCCGTGAGGATGGGTTGACTTTATCGTTACACCCGTCACGCCGACGCGTATCGGTATGCCGCGCTGAGTAATCAAATATTAAAATATAGCGGTAAACCTGTCCTGTGGGATGCCGAAATAAATTCGGCATGACGGGCGAGGTTGAAGTTGAGAATGCCTTAAATCAAGTCCAATTCGGCCTTTAAGCATATCATGGTAGGATTTACTGAGCGAATTAAATTTAACTTCCAATCGCGGTGCCAGCGTTTGAGTTGCTTTTCACGGTCAATGGCATCGGCGATGCGTTCAAAGTGCTCTACATACACCAAATCATTCAAACGGTGGCGCTTCACAAAAGCTGAACCCTCGCCCTGTGTGTGCTGCCACATTCGCGTATGCAAATCGGCAGTTACACCTATGTAAAAGGTTGTTCGATAGGTGTTCGTCAAGATATAAACGTGTGCTTGTTTGAAAAGCATATTGTAATAGAGTTACAGGATTAAGCGTTAAAGTTGCCAATGCTGCAATTTAAAGCCATTTCTTCTATTTCCACCTTTATTACACAAACAACCACCCGTCATGCCGAATTTATTTCGGCATCCCACGCGCTAAGTCATGAACTATTCAAGTGCAACGTTCAGCCTGTCCTGTGGGATGCCGAAATAATTCGGCATGACTGTCTGGGATTGGAATTAAGGTTAATGGTGGCGGTGATAACAACGTTGCTTAAACTCCCCTTGCCCCTGCGAATCTTCATCATTCTTCGAAAGCACAGCCACAGCCGCCTGCAGATCTCTTTGGGCTACCATCACCTTAACCGGTGCGACACCGCCGGCCGAGACCAGCCAGGGGGCAATGACACCCAGATTTTCGTTTTCGATGAATGACTCGATGTCGTTAATTTGAAGCATGGCCTGAATTTCCATGGCTTCGTTAAAGTCGGCAGCATAAACCTGCACTAAATGATTGGCTGAGTTTTCCATGGTATAACTCTTTAGATATCGTTAAATTTTGTTTTCTTTATGCAGATGAGCGCATCGCTTTTGTTTTAGCCAGTACGGCCGTTAACCCTCAATTCCCCAACCTAAAATCAGATACGCTGTTTTGCGTCAGGCTTACATCGTCAAAGTAGCTCACGGTGCCTTTGTCTACCGGGCATTGTGAGCTGAGGCCTACCCATAGCTTGGCGGGATAATCGTTTTTGTACAGGCGCACCAGGTGCCATTCCTTCTTATCGAGCGAGTAATAGCTGCCTACGGTTTTGGTGTCTGATGATAGCTTCATGTAAACAAAGGGGCGTTGCACTACGTCGTGGTTATTATCGTCGGACGTGCCGATGGTGCGCACCGTAACCATGCGGTGCTTACCGCGTTCATCTTGCTCAAAGCAAAATTTCTGGTAAAAGTTATCGTTTACGTACAGGTAAAGTACACCAGCGTTGTACAAACCTGCCGGGGTAAAGGTGGGCGTTACCCTGGAGATGAGCGTAAAAGGCCTTTTATTATTAACCTCGGTAAGTAAAATGGGCGCGGTATTGTTTGACAGCTTGCCGTCAGGATCCGAAAAATAATCTTTCTTTTCGCCTACACTAAATGCCATACGGTTACCAGTAATTTTGGCTAGTGTATCGGCACCGTTAACCGATTTGGTAAACCGGATGCCGGCAAAACTGACATTGCAGGGCGTGCCGTTTACACGCGCCGACTGCACCCGGTGGTGCGGCGCATCGGCATTGGCCCCCGTGCCATAATGCTGCGGATTATTACAGGCCCCCAATAAGCCGGCGCTAAGCAAGGCCATGGCAGTAGGTAGTTTTACTTTCATAAGTAAGGTGGTAAGCGGCCGGATTAACTAATTGTTTTACAGCACTGCAAAGTATTTAAGGGGTCGGGTTAATCTTAAGCCGGATGTGGCATATGAAGCCGTAATTATTAAATAGCTAAACAACAATTGCAGACCCAAGTAAAATAAATGTGAAACCTTACTATCAGCTTCGCCACAACAACCATCATTACCAATAAAATTAACAACCAACTACAAATACTATATAAAGATATGCAGCCGTGCATAGCAGCAGCAACACGGTAATAAAGACGACCAGCTAACCTGCCGTTGTCTGTAGTAACCTGTTCATGTTTGAGTTGGGCACTGTAAGGGCCAGGCGCACGTTCAGGTTGTACAACAGGGTTACTGACAGCAATGCTAAAATTAAATCTATGGGGCTTAGCTGCATGGGCTTTTCAAAAGGTTTAGATATTTAAAATAGCACACTGGAAGCACTATAGTGAAAGGTGTTTCTCTACAGCAATAGTTGATCCTAATTCTCCCCTGAAGTTGAATACAGCAACACCACTCCCACTCATTCACACCTTCAGCGTCAGCCTCACCTTTTGCATTTGCTCTACCAGCAAGATAATCACGAATGATATGGCCAACGCTCGCAAAATGGCGGGTACGCCGTTGAGTAAGCCGTTCGGATAATGCAGGTGCAGCAATTGCATACCATACACCTGAAAGTACGGAATGAGGTAGCAGGTAAGCGTACTGGTACCGGCGGCGGCAATCCATTTAAACCAGTGGGCTTTGCCTTTTACGTCGGTAGCGTAAACCAGCAAGGCATACACTATTAGGCTGACTCCCGCGGTGATGAGTACCCAGGCCGGGGTTGAATATATTTTAGAGATACCGCCCGCGTATGGCCTGAGCCACAAACCTATAACTATGCAGACCAGCCCGCTCAGTACTGCGCCAAAAACAAACTTGTGTACCGCAGGGCGACAGGCCGCATAAGCCAAACTGGTAACCACACCCGCCATAACCAAACAAACCGACGAGGCATCATTAATGAGCCAAAAGCTAAACCTGCTAACCCAGGTATGCAGCAAAATATTGATAACCAAAAGTACCGCCAGGCAAACCAGCAGCGTTTTAAGACTACCCTTACTTAACCAGTATAGCAGCGACGCCACCAGGTACGACCAGCCGATGATGCCTAATATGCCCCACCACTGCGGCTGCATACCGTTATAGCCACTCAGGTTATTGTACGACCCTTTATAAACCAGCGCCAGCACAACAAGTATAGCATAACCCGCCCCAATCATGCCGTACCTTTCGCCTTTGGCCACGGTAGATTTATAGTTGAGCCAGATCATAAAAAAAGCCACGGTAGCCAGTATGGCCCATGCGGCTTTGGGTAGCCAGTGGTTTTCGTTATAAGTTTCGAGGTTAACCTGGTAAAAGCCCATCACAATTAAGGCAAACGAGCGGTAGCCAATGTAAGCCAGCACACCCCTCGGCGACGCCCCCTTTTGCTGCTTGCTGCTGATGGCGAAAGGGATAGACAACCCTACGATGAATAAAAACGCCGGAAAAATGGTATCGGCAAAACCCAGCGCATCGGCATTAGCCTCGGCGTGGTCTATCCAGCCGGGGATAGCTTTGGCACCGCTCAGCTCGTTCACAAAAATCATCAAAAACATGGTAACGGCTCTGAATACATCAACGGAGTGTAAGCGGGATGAGGTATCGGTCATGATGATTGGTTTTACATGGTTACCACTGGCGGCAACCCGGCTTGGTTAGCAAAGTAAATGTAAGCAGGCGGTTTGCCTTTTGCAAGGGTTTGTCAAACCTATTGGTTTTAAAGGTTTGAATGGGTGATTTAGCAGTCAGGTAATTGGGTGGTATTGCTGCCGGCAATTACAAGAAACTTCATATTTAAAATTTAACCTCGTGTTATTCAGTTGGTGCCGGGAGGATTTAACACGTCCCCCGTCATGCCGATATGCATCGGGATGATGGGGTGCGGCATTATATCTTCTATACCCTAAATAAAGGCTTAATTTAACCTATTGATTAATGCGCCAGTATTTTGAATGCAGCGCCGAATGTTTATCTTCAACCTTTATCCTGCCCTATCCTATGAAAGTCGCCCTTAAATTCGCTCTAATTACGCTCACTGTGTTCAGCGCTTCTTGTAAGGTTTCTCAATACACATCGCCCATCTCAAAAGGTGAATTTGTTTTTGCCTATAAAGCTGAAGCCTGCACAGCCTGCCTAACGTACATGGGCGCGGAAATTAAGGACGATAATTCACCCTGGTTAAGATTTGAAGTGTTGGGCGACAATTTTAAAAAACAGGCCCGGCTGGAAGGTAAAAACTTTACAGATACCATAAACCAAAAAGCCCGCTATTTTAAAGGCGGCGACCTGGAAGGCGGCAAGGCCATCACCAATGGTTGCCTCCTCTTGTTCGAAAGCCGCCACCTCGACTCGGCCGCTAAAGCTGCCTACCGGCAATTCTTGAAACAGCAAAAAGCAATTTGGGGAGGTTTGTAGCCGGACGGATTAAAAGCAATTGGTGACAACACTATTCACACTAACCGATTTTGAGAACACTTAACATCCCCGGATCTTTATCGTCAATCCACCATCAACAGTAAAACTAAACCATGAAAACTATCTGTCGCTTTGCAATCATAAGCTTGCTTTTTATAGCAGGATGCAGGTCGGACCAAAACAAATCCGAACAGGAGTCATCATTAAAAACTATTGATGACCAGGTCTTTAAACAAGAGTTTAAAGACCTGGTGATGTGCCACTGCGTGCTTTAAGGCATTGGCGATAAAAAATTCAGTAGCCAGATAGAGTTACAGGACAAAACTTTGTATAACCCCATCAGTTTTGTTCTTGAAGACCGGATTAACCAAATAATCGCACCTGTAATTAGCCAGATCAAAAGAGACTCTGTAACCTCGTTAACCACCGTTGGCGAAGGAGCTCAAGGGAAACGAATATTTTCTACGTGCCTTAGGTTTTACGAAAGCCAAACGCTCGACTCGGCTACCAGAGTCGCATTAAACGTCTGGAAGCATACCAACATCGACTCGGCAATGGCCGTTAAAGCACCTGCGTATTGATTGGCTGGCGAGCTATTTAGCAATACACACTATGCATTAGGCTGTTACATTTCATTGCTCATTGATCAACTCGTGCGCTATCATGGCCCCGGCAAGGTTGCCGGCACCTACTGCGGCCGCAACCGAACGCATGGGGCTGGTATTATCGCCGGCGGCAAAAATACCCGGAACAGTGGTCCTTTTTTGGTCGGTTACCTCGAGGTAGCCTTCAGCGGTTAGCTTACAGCCTAACTGTTCGGGTATTAGGCAATGCTGCTCAAAGGGTACACGTGCATACAATGCATTCAACGAATGCGTGCTACCATCGGCAAGGCGGAGCTGCGTAAGTTGCCCGTTGGTATGATCGATGCTGGTAATTTGGGTTTCGATGATGCCGATGTTACGGTTGAGCACGGCCTGCGTTTGCTCGGGGGTAAGCTTTGAAGGGCCGTTGGTAAACAAAGTAAGTTTAGTAGTCCAGTTTTGTATAAAGCGGGCAAAATCCGCCGTATGTTCATTGTTCATTAAAATACCGGTAGCCTGGCCGCGGTACTCGTAACCGTGGCAGTACGGACAATGGATTACCGATATACCCCAGCATTGCGCAAAGCTCGGAATGTTGGGCATCAAATCTTTAATACCGGTAGCAAACAATAGCTTTTTGGCGCTGATAGCGGCCGAATGCCCAGCCACCTCCACCTCAAAATTTTGGTTATAACCGGTAACGCCGCTTACGGTGCCTGCCAACCATTGTACGGTATCATAGCTAAGCACTTCGTTTTTGGCCACCTCCTGTATTTCGGCGGGGCGCCAGCCGTCGTGAGTAATGAAGTTATGCGAGTGCGGTGTTTGACGGTTGCAAGGCAAGCCACTATCAATAATGAGTACGCGCTTTAACGCCCGCCCCAACGACATCGCCGCCGACAAACCGGCATTGCTGCCGCCAATAATGATAACGTCGTATTTTGTTGAAGTATTCATAAATGTAATTTGAAAAGGTTGAACGAAAATTAAGATGATTGAGCGCCTGCAATAACCTGGATACCTACGCTGCGGCTAAACGAAAACCAGGCAAAATGCTTGATGTCGTTACGCGCCACGTTGCCGGAGTTAAGTGCGTTGATGGTGGTGGTTACCATGCCACCAAACAACACAAAAATCCAGGCGGGGGTAAGCTCAGTACTGATGATGCCCGCTTTTTGCAGCTTGCCTACTATGGCAAACCAATGCTTTTTAACGGCGTCAAATTCTCCCTCGTCGCCATCAGGCATTTGACGGTAAGGCGGGTGCTGCTGTAATTTATCTAAAAAAGCGTACTTGCTCCCACAGTCGATACCGGCATACAACATGTTTTCTAATTGCACGAGCGGATCGGTGCTGGTATTAATAGCAGCCATCATGGCTGTACGGCACTTGTACTGCATTTCGGTTTGGCAGGCATCCATGAGTTGGGTGCGATCTTTAAAATAACGGTGCAGTGTACGCCTGGTTACACCGGCCTGCTCAGCAACCAATTCCAGATTGGCCGATAGGTCGGTATTAAATACCTCAATAGCAGCATTTACAATCTTTTGCTCTGTAGCTTCCATAACACAAACGTAAGCCTTATTTCCCATTTTTGTGACATTATAGTTTAAATGATGACATTTTGATGTTTTGTTTGGGCGCTTCGAATTATCATTCAGCAATTAAAAAAGCAACTATAATAAAGCGATTGTCGTTTAAAGGTCTATTAGAAAACGGAAAATCTTGCTTTAATCGGAAGTATAAGCTTAGGGCTTAACCATGTCTTTAAAACAATTAAGTACTTTAACTCTGCCGCCAGTGGCAACAATTCAAAACTTAAAATTTATCGTGATACATTATACTGCAGATTTTGTTTTGTAAAATAATTATTACATGGCAATATTCACACTAAATTCTTTGTCACCTACTACTTGCGTTACTATCTTCGCACCGTATAATACTTAAACTTATCACTTTTGATACCCCTAATTAATAAGGGAGCCTTACTCAAAACAGTAGGCTCCAAAGCGTTTAGTTACGCAGTACTCATCACGGCTGGTACCTTTTTATTTTCATCGTCTGCCTTTGCTCAAAGCAAAAAAAAACCGGCTAAAGCTGCAGCCTCTTCAACCACCGCAACGGTGCGGAATAGATTTGAGCTCGGCATTGCTGGCGGACTAAGCCTCAACAAGTTTATTACCGGCCAATCACATGGCGGCTATAACACAGGTTACTCGGCCGGTGTGTCTTTGCACTATCCGGTATATAAAGGCCTGGGGTTACAATTGGAGGTAAACTCCATGCAACAGGGCGGGCAACTTATTAAATTTAAAGACGATACACGTTTAGGCCTGCCCGAAAACTTCCAGACTAAAAATGTAAGAAACAGCTCATACCAGATCAACACGCTCGAAGTGCCGTTACTGGTTGACTATACTTTCAACATCAAACCATCCTGGATACCGGTTATTTATGCCGGTGCAAGTTATGCCTACACTTACAACGTAACCGAGCATTACCAAAAGACAGGCAATTTGTTACCCGGCCAGAATGTGATAGCCACCGTACAAGGTTCACAAAATGCTACATCGATGTTTAACGATAACCGCCTTAACTTTATAGCAGGTGCTAAAGCCCGATTACCGCTTACCGCACGATTGGGCCTGACACTGGACTTTAGGTACGTAGCCGGTGCCACCCCTGTTTTAGACAGCTACTCTTACATGGATAAAGCGGGCTTTGGCAGCAGGGTAAGATCCAACTCCTTCGTTTCGCGCATTGGCCTGGTTATGCCATTGGGCAAATAAATATCTGCCTTTGATTTTACTTCCATTTATACTTTGCATACACACCATTCAAATATGAAACTTAAACCTACAGCCCTTTCATTAATGGCAGCTGCTATTATTTTTGCTGGTTGCTCTAAAGACAAATTTACCGAGCAGGATGCCGTGCAGGCACAAAAAGACTTGTTAACGTTGCAATATCAGCATGATATTGACATGGAAACACTTAAACAAAAAGGCGCCACTGCTATGCAGCAGTTAATTAATTCATCAGCCTTAGCCCAGCTTAAAATGAACGACAGCCTAACTCGTGCAGGCGTTGTTGCATCGCGTAAGCAAGATTACAGCGTTACCGTGGTTGACGTGGTTACCAACACCCCTATTGCAGATGCCGACGTTATGGTATCATCAGAAGGTAAAATGGTGACTGCTAAAACCAATGCACAAGGGATGGCTATGTTTAACTCGCTTTACCTGTTCCCGACCAGCGCATTCGTTATTTCTAAAACCGGCTATGCCGCTACGCAGATATTACAGCAAAATATCACACAGGGGCCTGCCAAATTATGGAACAGCGCTGATTTGTCGAACGAAATTTATGGTACGGTTTACATCGAGACCGATTTGACCAATACCACCAGCGAAAAAGTTGGCGAAAAAGTGTTGGTTACAGCTACTACTACTGTTTACAGCACCGCTACCGGCAATTACAATGTATCGTTTCCGGCTTACACTGCGGCCGATGGAAGTTACTCCATTAAAGTTCCTGCAGCAGCAAACATGTATAGCATAACCGGTGAGCAAATTACAGCAGACCAAAAACTGTTTGTGAACTCTACCGAAGATGATGGTATAAACGTACAGTTTCCTAACGCGTTGCCGCGTTTAACTACAATAAAAACGTATTTCAATGTAGCCCGTTTCAATGCTAATGTACCAGGTGTGTATACCACTTATTACTTTAAGTTTCCGGCCGATAAAGGTGGTAGAGTTTTATCCATCCCAGCATATAACCCCAGCTATAATTACGCTAACAACATTGCTTACGTATCTGCAGCAAACGGTAAGTTCCAGGTTGAAAAACTGAACATCAGTTCATATTATAACAACAACAGTAATTATATTGATTTGAGCAGTTACAGTTACGATGCTAATGCTAAAATTGATGTACAAATGGTAGATGTAACCGGAACATTAATACAAACCCCGCCGCAATTGATGGCAACTACTAATGCTTCAGGCCGTCTAAATTTTTATACTTCTCCCGAAGGCGGATCAGGTTATGTGCATTTAAAAAGAGACGCATCAAATGCCCTGGTAGCCAATGCTAAAGGCGTGATTAACAGAGTTAACCCTTACAACGGATACTATGACAGTTTTACCAACCTTTTCCAGCTATACTTTAGCGGCAACCTAAATACAGCAACGGGCAATGCATTTGGCTCAACCGCTTACCAATTAAGCGGTAAAAATGAAAAAAGAGTAGTAAATCTTTATTACGGTTCAGGCGACAGCCGTGTAAAACAGGTTTATTAATCAACCTAAACCATTACATAATAGCAAAGCCGTTCCATATATTCTGGAATGGCTTTGTTGTTTAAGGTGGAGGGGCAAATCACTTTTAAATGTGAAATTGCTACATTTATCCGCCCCAATCTAATATCCTAATGAATAGCGGCTTGTTAATTTATTTGTTCTCTGTTTTGCTTATGGTACTCATCTACCAAAGCATCATGATAATAACGCGCGTAAGGCCAAACTCTTACCTTGGAGAGTTTTTACAGTCGAGGTCTGGTAAGGTTTTGGCGGCTCTGATTAGCTTCTTAATTTTTTGTACTGTCGGGCTAATTTACCTTTTTTACTTTTCGGGTATTCATTGCTGAATAAAGAGTGGTTGGCAATGAGGATAATAAAAGGCTAAAAGTGAGAAGTTACGGACGGTCATGCTCTATGAAGTTCAGCATTACTCTACATAAGTTTACCTTCAGGCATGTTCCCCTGCTAATTCACTACTTAGCGCATGGGATACCGACCTTCGTCGGCATGACGGCGGGTGGTAAAAGTATTATTCAGTCCTGCGGTGGTATTGTCACTAACCGCACCACCAGAAAGGATGCGAGGCGGCATTACACCGTAAATAAAAAAGAGGTTGGTGACAACATAAACCACACGCTTGCCGTAGCTTAACTAGCAAGACCACTTAGCTTGAAGTTGGTGTTGTCACCAACCCCGCCGTAAGATAATATGTAATCGACTATAGGAGCGTTAACAGGCTTAGGCCTTAACCCCGATGTTATTAAAAATAAAAATAGTTGGTGACAACACCAACCACAGGCTAAAGTGAAAAATCTTATTTCCTGGCTTTACAACTCTCCTTCCCTACAGCGTCTGCACCACCACCCCCGGCAAAGTAAACTGCAACTGATAAGCATACGTGCCCATCTGCGTTTCGTACTCAACCGCCGAGCCGGTGGCTACGATGACGGTTTGCCAGCGCAGGGGGTTGCGCGAGGCAAGCCATTGCACTTTGGGACTGGTTTTGAGAGATTGCAGTGCGCGGATGTCGGCTACCGGCAGGTCTTCGGCAAATACCTTGATGCCGGTGGCGGCTTCTTTGCTGATGGTGTCTTCGGTGCCTTCGGTATTTTCGTAATCGTATACGTAGCGTTTAACGGTAACGGCGTTTTGCACGTTGAGGCTCATCTCCTGGTTCCAAACAAAGCGGTAATACTCCCACGATCCGCTGTAGCCTATCCAGCGTAAGTAAACAGAGTTTACATCAATGGCGCGGTCAATCCTAATCATCTTATCCTCAGTTACCTGCACCGGTCCGGCTCCGCTGTCGCGCCTTACGTTAATGCGCAGGTACCAGCAATTATCGGGATAGTTATTGGCACCAATCAGCAAACGGTTTAAGCCTACCTGCCTAACCAGATTATGGGTGATAGGATTGCCCAGGGTACGGCGGTTAACATCGAGCATGGTGATGTGCAGGTAATATTGATGACCGCCAAGCAACTCGCTGTAAATAAAGCCGCTATCAAACGGGTAACCTGCACTGTAGGCAGGCTCCTTAAAATCGGTAACAAACCGGGCCACCGAGCCCTCGCTGTTTGGTATAAACGGTGCCATGTTGCCGCCACCGGCTGCCTGCACCTGCATGGCCGAATACGTAACGTAAAAAGCATCCCCAATGCCAAACCAGCGGTCATCAGCCAGGCCTTCCCAATCCTTGCGGTAACTTACGGTATAGCTTGCGCACAGGTTTGGGTCATTGTGATTGATTTCGTCATATTTGCTAACGCTTTGCGGATTCACTAAACTGCGCAGCACGCCGCTATAGTCGGCCTCCACACGGCCGTTGCGCGGGTTAGGCGAGTGGCGAAACTCGCTTTGCTGCGCGGCACCGGTTTCCGGGTCGGTATAGGTAAGCCGGCTCACTACTTTAAAATAAGGGCGCAGGGTATCGCTGTTCATAAAACCGGTGGCCGCATCTATAAAATCAGTGTTGAGGGTAACGGTAGTATCGGTAGCGCTCAGTACCTTAAACAAGCCCACGTATGGATCAGCATCAAGATACACCTCATCATCCTTTTGAAGTCCGGTTATGGCGTCGCGGGTATAAATGCAGGCACGGCCGTTGTTGTTCTGCACATCGGTCACCTTAAAATCGCGGCGCTGGTAAGTAAATACCACCGGGTTAAAGGCAGCATTCCAGCGGCTATTGATGCCTGGCAAAATTTCTTTTTCGGGCGTGCCCAATAAAAACGGCTCGTCCAACGGCATATCAAAAGCAAATTTAGCTTGCCGGTTACTGATACCGTCGACTACCTTAGCTTCATGCAGCCCGGCGGTTAGTCCGCTAAACCTGGGGTTAACGGGTACATCGTCAATAAAATACTGCAGGTTGCTCATATTGTCGTTGGTAGCCTTTATGAGCACCACGCCGGTACCACCGGCTATATGTGCCGGCAGCAAAATAAGCACGTCGGTGATGGTGGGTCCGCCGTCCGGCCCCAAAGCCCCGCCCGGCTGTATATACTGGTCGACGGTTACGGTGATTGACGAGGTTTGATAGCCGGTACTCCGCAATAGCTGGTATGGATATACCACGGCCGATGTGCCGCTGATAGATACACTATACTGCCCGTGCGAAAAGTTGTTATCCAGCTCGGTATAGTATACCTGCAAACCGTTGCCACTGGCCGGCTGGCCGGTATTATCATCAATAACTTCAAAAGTTATAGTACCGTAAGTGTCGTAACCGTTGTTTGCGGAGTTATAAACCGGAGAATTATATTGGTAAGTTACATTTACTGATAATGCCATTATGGATGGTAATTAAGATTTGAAAAGGTCGATCATCTGCTGCAGTACCTGTGCGCTTATAAGTTGCGCCTGCTCCCCGGCATTGCCCAAACCCCTGTATTTTATTGCGGATGGATGCCCCAACTGGTGCGGACCACCATGCAGACCGCGCACCAACAGCCAGGCTTGTACAGCCGCCGTTAAAGGTACCGGCGTGGCCGGCTGGTGGTTAATTCTATAGGGAATTTTGGCGCGCGGCATACGTTTGCAGTAATTGATAAGGCTGATAAAGTAACCGGGCCATCAGTTGCGGAAAGCCGGCCACCCGGGGCTGCATCATAAGATTACCCCCGCTTTTACCCAGGGTATAATCGGTGTTGCGCCGGTAACAAATAAACAGTACCAGTTCGGGTTTGCTGAGCCGCCTGCCTAACAGGCGCTCGGCCTGGGCTAAGCTTTTCATAAAGTTTCGTGATACATGGTTTGCAGGGTTAGGGTAATGTAGCCGCCGGCCGTGAGGGTGTCAAAAGTATGGAGGTGATAAATGGTTTTAAACTCCACCTGCTGCCCCGCCTTGATGCGAAAAATGCGCCCCTTGTTATCGCCGCGCTGCTGCGATAGCTTAACCATAAACTCTTTGCACAGGCCCAGGGCTCGCTGCACCAAAATTTCCTGGTCGGCGGTACGGTCGCGGTTGGGGTCGGCTTTGTACAAAAAATACAAAAATACCGGCACCTCGTTGTGTACCGAGTGCGACAGCCCGTAACTGAGGTTAATGGCGGTTTCGGCCACCAGCCCCACTACCGGAAATCTTTTGGTGTTATCCAGTATCTCATTCAACTCGGCAGCGCTGGCAAAAATAAATTGCGGTTTTTCCGAAAGCTGGTTTACCACGCTTTCAATCGGTTGTTTAATAGGCATAGCGTGGCTTAGTTTAACAGTTTAACAAACCGCTTACCTAACCTGACGCCCTTGCAACCCGGTAACACCTCATCACTACTTAACGGTAAACAGCGGGTATTTTTTATGCTGATGCCTTTTTGCGGCAGGCGTATCCAAAACAACTGTGTTGATACATACATTAAGCCCAACTGCCTGCCAAACCACCGGATGCGCCTCAACCGCACCATGCTCAACTGCTCCACTCCCATCTCTCCAATATTTGTTTAACTCTAATTTACGCTTTTGTTTAGTAAATAACAAATATTTATAATTTAATGGATATTTTGGTTTGTATTGTTACGTAATGTTTTAACTCTTGCTATTAACTAAGATATCGTCTACTTCTTTTTTCTTTAAAAAAAAGAAGCAAAACTAAGCGTAGCGACCTCATGAACACGATTAAAACAAGCAATAGGTGAATAAATTCAAGTCACCTCCCGCTTGCTTCTTTTCGCATAAGGCCATTGCCCTGCAAAGCCGGGCTGCACCACAGGCTGTTTACATTTTGCGCCTTTGCACACTATGGCCTTGGCTTCAGCGAAAACTAAAAGGCCTTAGCCCGCGCACTGGGCCAACTTGTGCTGCCCGTCTTTCGCCCGAAGCTGGGGAGGATGACGGAGAGATAGGCAAAAGCTAGAAGTAATGCAAAGGTGTATTGCTTTCGTCTAAATCTGAATTTGCAGAATAAATGATTTTACAGAATCACGCATTCAAAGTCCTCCCTTCCGGGGAGGATTTGGGTGGAGCTTTTGTTGCTGGCCTTACGGCTTCATTAAAATTTGCGTTAAGAAAGGGTATACAGTCCACCTATTTTCCTGGTAGATATTGTTTGTTAGGAGGTATATTAGCAAGGTTATAAAATCACTCAAAAATTAAAATGAGCAGGTACGTCTATTTTTACGCATTAGATTCGAAGCAGGGAAGGGAGGAATTGTATGAGGATCTAACCTCGACTACAAAATACGCTAAATCATTTGCCGACTTTATTGCCGAGCGGACGGTTAAGTGCGGTAGTAGCTTGAGCGTTACTTACCAACAGGTGATTACATCGGTAAAAAACAACTTTGAGGATCTACAGCCAAGCCAGTTACGCGAAATTGTAAACTGGTATGAAGATATGTTCTACCGACGATACTGCAAGCCGCCGGAATACGAATGGGAACGGTACGAAAAGGCTGTAGAATCAGCTCTGAAAGGCGTTGGTATTGAGCCCTTATTTGAGATCACCAGCAGCAGCGCCAGTTGCTATGGCTTTATATTTCAATACCGTAATTTTGAATCTGTATACGAGCCTGATGCATTTAATGAAGATGGTGATAACGGAAGCAATATTAAAAGACATGAGTTTATCCGCTTTTTAAACTACATGATATTATTGATGTGCCGCATACACGATGAGAATTTAGAACATCAGTTTGACTACACTGAGCTACCCGAAAATCATCAAAAAGAAATAGAAAGTATTAAAACCGCTCACCGTGATGACGCCAAACTACAGGCATTGGTGGATAAAGAGTTTGAATGGATTAAAGGGTATTGGATAAAAGATCATGAGAATAACAAAGGGCCATGCCCTGAAGCACAAACCGTAAATGAACATCACCGGTTTTTGACAGCGTGTTTAGACATGAAAGCCACCCTCACAGAGGAGTATACCCGTGTACTGATGGTTCATGGTTAATATGGCACAAAACTCTCTTCTGTAAACTCAGTAATTAGATAAAACCCAGTTGCGCCAAATGCCTGTCAGGCACCTCATGGGATAAATTGACGAATTTGCTTATCCAGCACTCCCATTTGTTAATTAGCGGGTGGGATGCTGATAGGCATCAGCATGACCGGGCGGGTAAAGTCTAAGTTTTCCCTGACACTTATAAAAACATCTCACCCCCGCGTTAGAAACAAGCTCATTTGCAGATATGTAATTACCGGCACAAATATTTTTAAGCAGCATACCACCGTTTATCACATCTTCGCTATATTGCTATAACCAATATGCCCGACACCTACCATTTCCCAGTTACTGAACCTACCGACAGCGCAGCCAAAAACTGGGTAATAACCATTGGCCCAGCTTTAGTGCCTGTTATTGTGCGGTTTAACAGTTTACCTTACTGGATTTTTGGTGCCGTAATTTTGCTGTTCAACGTTTTTGTAACCCTGCTGCCCTTTAAACGTCCCTTGCAGGTAAGTATTGATACAGATGCCCGGCAACTGCATTACGTTTACGAAAACCTGGCAGGCCATGAACACACCCTGACCCTGAATTTAAGAAATATACGCGGCTATTACGAACGCGAACGGCAGAGCAGGTTAACGTTTGAGTGGCACCTGGTACTTTACAACCAATGGGGATTATATAAAAAACTATCTATTAAAGAAGGCAACGGTTACACCCACGAACAGCTGGACCAAATAGTAAAACTGATAAACCGGTGTAAGGATAGTGTGGTGTAGGAAACGGTTAAAAAAAGCAATCACCTCAAACCATACTATCCAAAATTAAAAGTCACTACACATCCACTTTAGCCGTCAGTTTATCATTGCTGATGATATTAAACAGCGCCCGAAACAAATTAAAAGCTACCCCAGCCTTCAGCATCAAACCTTTAACTACGCAGGCCAGCACGAAACTCTGCACATTACCCCGCGTGTAATCAGCGTTTTAAAAGCGGTTAAACTCATCAAAGCAAAACCGATTTCGATAGTGATAAGGTTTATAGCGATTTGAAGACAATATCCAGCCATAAAATCTAATTCCAGAAACGCAGTGTTTTGGGTGTTAACCCGTTTAAAACCTACAAGACGCAAAACCTGATTTTGTTCGCATTAGTTTACGATCAAAGTGCCGATAATTTTACCACGACGTCGGATTTTGTTTTAATTAAACCAAGCACCGCCAAAAGTAACCTACCTGAAATCTAAATTTACAACACCGTCAATGCACTATTTTCGGCCGACGG
Source organism: Mucilaginibacter sp. CSA2-8R (assembly GCF_038806765.1). Classification (NCBI taxonomy): domain Bacteria; kingdom Pseudomonadati; phylum Bacteroidota; class Sphingobacteriia; order Sphingobacteriales; family Sphingobacteriaceae; genus Mucilaginibacter; species Mucilaginibacter sp. CSA2-8R. The sequence goes on from NZ_CP152389.1 coordinate 3,100,528, forward strand.
TAAAAGCGTTAAGATGGCCACTTTGGTAAACTGCGGATATGTGCCGCTATATCTGTTACCGACTGCACTGCATTCGTTTAAGTTGTTTTTTCTGAAAGATATGGCTGACCAGCAAGTCTGCCTGGCAACGTTTTCTGATTAATTTTAGGAACGATGCGATTGATAGGCAGTACCTTTGTGCTTGCACCATTAACAGCGAAAATAAAAAGCCAAATGAAAATGCAGAAGCCTACTACAAAAAACATCATGGCGATACTTGCCTTGGCGGCTTTGTTGATTGCTATAGCATCCTTATACTTTTTAGAAATATTTAGCCTCCACCCACCGGATTAATTGACTTGTGCAATCAGCAACTCAACAATTTGAATAAGGAATCACAGCCTGAGGTCGTGTTATCGCCGACCTGCCGCCACACCAGCTTTGCGCTATACATGACACCTATCAACTTTACTTCAAATGCCCTTGTCCAACAATTTGATAATAGTCTCCCGGTGCATCTTTTGCAATTAGTAATTTGACAGTATCACCTGTTTTAGTAGTATCGTTGGCAGGTACGCTGTAGTCTGTTTCATAACGCTTACCATCAAAGCTATACTGCAAGTACAAAATGGTAGTGCCGTTAGATATTAAACCATGGGCAACCACAGCGTTTACAACAATACCATTTTTAAGCGCTGTTTCTTTGTTTTTAGAATGCACTGCGCCACTCACAACATATATCGTCAATAGAACAGCATATCCAATAACTGTTATTTTAAATTGTTTATTAATCATAAGTTTCACGTCTGCTTTTAAATATAGCAAATTGTACGTGATGTCGTGATTTATTGCTATCGTTCGAAATGACAGCGCGGGAAAGCGACAGGAAGTAAGGGACAGGATCTGAAATTCAAGAGCCAAGATATAGTCGCTCAATTTCCTTCATCTGCACATCAAAATCATTCACTCATTCAAAATTTACTCATTCGCTCATTGGCTTCACTCACAGACTTATCGACGAAACCCAAAACTACTTTTTCCTAAAACCATTCTCCGTCAGCTTTACCTTGCTCATATCCAAGCCCATGGCTGCAAACTGCTGCGCAATGCCTGAGCGGAATTGTGGTAATTGTACGGGGTTTTTAAGGGTGCTTTGCCAGCCCAGGTAAAGTACCACGGCCTGCAGCTTAAGTTCTTCGCCCAGTTTGGCAATGGTAGCGGGCGTGGTGAGGCTGCGGTTTTGGCTTAGTATGCCGGCCGACTGCTGCTGCAGCGCCCTGTCCATAGCTGGAGTAATACCGCTTTGCACGTTATTCACCACCATATAGCCAATTTCGAGGTAGGCGGCCAGTGCCGTGGCGGCATTGTTGGCCGGCAGGCCCGACTCGCGCACCATTTGCGAAAACAGCTGCCCGTAACTGGCCTTGCCGCTGCCCAGCGCATTGCTGACGGCCTGTGCCGCCTGCGCATTTTTAGACTGCATTTTGGTCACCAGATTTTGCACGGTTTGCTGCTGCAAAGCCGCCGAGGGTATATAAGCCAGGTTAACTTTACGCGCCGACGCGCCTGCTGCAGCCGAACTTTTGCCGCTTTTACCCCGTGCATTGCGCATGGAAGCCTCGATAGCATTATTATTGAGCAGCACGGTGGTTTGCGAAAGCACCGAACTGGTGAAGTTGTCCATAATTAAATCGACCGACTGTTGCGCCTGCACCCGCGGGGCCATCAACACGCCCGAAGCCGCCATGCAGCCCCATAAAATCATTATTTTCCAAGTGGTTTTCATATACCGGTATGGTTGGTTTTACTTATAGGTAACGCAGGGAGTTGAAAATTGATTGCGTTGAGAATGTTTTGATAGTTAAGAGATAATCAATTATTGAGTAGTAAATGAGCGAATAAATAAGCTTGTCATTTCGAACGATAGTGAGAAATCCTGCTACTTGCGACAAGCTGATTAGCAGTTTAAAATACTAATAAACCGACCGTGGTGTTGAATTAATTACTGCATTAAATGCATTTGGTTCATGGGAGGTTTTGCATATTAAATTAGTTAGCTCAGCTTAACTTACTTTCAGTCCACATTTATAACCATAGACATATTTATTACTGAGCGAGTAGTTTGTGTTAAAGCGCAGCTAATTTGGAGATTAAATTGGCCATGCTGGTGAGAATGGGCCATGCAGTTGCTTAATAATCTGCAATGAGAAACAACCGGTTACCGTTTGCCATGGCCAATTTGCAAATCTCCAGAATGACATCCATTTCCTCCGCCGCCATTCTTTGAATTTCGGGCGAGTGTCTGATGTTTTGCAGATAGTTATAAAATTCCGGCAGGCGGTCAATTTCGACCTCACCTTCTATATAATTGCCCAAATATTTGGAATGGTGTAACCAATGCCAGCAAAAACGGTACACAAAACTTTCTTCGGGCAGAGCTTTATAATCGGGGCATTGCTCAAAAATCATCAATACACAATGAGACCATACCCCTACCTCAAAAACGCATTCGCCCGATGCTGTGCGTTCCCGAAAATAAGCGCCATCAATAGCCGCAATCGATTTTTGTTGAAAAGGCGTAATCAAGTCTATTTTTTTCATACGATAGGGTTATTAGTCGAGCATTTTTGCCCTCTGATTAGTCTACTATACTGAACGCTCAATTTTAGCATGGCATTTCACATAAACACATCCAGCAAGTTTTGCTGCTTATCAAGTGATTACCTATATGCAATATAAACGTTATTTATCATGGCTTCTTGACAAAAAATCGGCCTACGTTTTTAGCATCGAACGCCACCAGAACGCACTTATATTTCTGTAGGTCCAACTTATTAAAAAATATTAAGAAATATTATCCGACTACAAACAAACGTCAGATTATAGCTGTTTAATCAACTCACCATAAGTTATACCATATGAAGAAGCTACTTACCGCGTTTGCTATGCTGATGATAGGCATGAGCACTACTTTTGTACAAGCTCAAACTAAAACCCAGAAGGTAGAAACTACTCAAAAAACAATGACTAAATCGGACGGTACGCCCGATATGCGTTATAAGCACAACAAAACTACGACCACTAAAACTGCAAAATCATCTACCCAGGTAGACGCGCCGGTTCAAAGCACCAAGGAATCTAAAACTACAATTACCAACCCTACCAAAAAAGACGGTACGCCAGATATGCGTTATAAAACCAACAAAAGCACTACCGTAAAAAAGGTAACCCGTAAAAATTAAAACATCAGGCTGTTCGCCTGCACCGGCAACAGCCTGATGTTATTTATATTTTGATTAATAGTAGCCAAAGGGCAATTTCTGTACAGAAGTTGCCCTTTGGTTTTTTAGCAAAATCTGTTTACTGATAAGTGCGTTTTATGTCGATGAATAAGCCGGTTTAACTGCAACTAATTTTTAGATGCGCGCATGGTTGACGCTACATAATCTTAGGCAATGCATTATTATTTTGCAAGAATGACACGGAAGTGGTGCCTAAATTTTGGTCAAACCTGGATTCCAGTTAACATCACATATAGCGGGCGATACCCCTCCCTGCCCTCCCGAGGGAGGGATTAGCTGAATAGGTGCTTTGGTAAGCAAAAACGAAGTTGCTCGCTGCAACTGCAAGCGTCCCGCTTGTGGTAAACAGATTTCCTTAATATCATGCTATTTACCTGTCCGCAACACCACAAGCCAGAGGATTGCGGTAGCCAACGGGGCTTGTCACCCTCCCCAGCTTCGGCCGAAAGGCGGGCAGCACTAATTGACCGTGCGGTGGCAAAGGCATTTTAGATTTTGCAGAAGCGTACGCACAGCGCGGCGAAGCAGGGGCAAGATATAAGAAGCCTATGGTGCAGCCCGGCTTTGCAGGGTAAAGGCCCTGTGCGTAGAGAAGCAAGCGGGAGGTGACCTGAATTTTTGGTTACTTTTGTTTCAAGACAAAAGTAACATGCCACTGCGGCATAGAGCAGACTACAGTAAGTAAGCAACCACTGCCTCAAATTCAAAAACTACAGAACCAGCGATTTACTTAGCACGTGAGATCAATGCGCTCACTGCAATACTTACACGTACCAAAATTTCTCACTATCGTTCGAGATGGCAAGTTAGGCGTTTGTTCACTAAGTCTGTCATTCACTCATTAGCCACACTCCCCCACACATTCAAATTTCCCCCCTTACCTCAAACCCCGCTACCTACCGTAACACCTGGGTTAATACGTAAAATATCGGCAATAAAGGCGCTGCGGTTTTTGGGCGATATAACAATGCTATCGTACCGGTTGTAAGAGATTAGGATGCGATTGGCTTTCGACAGTGCCGGCGCTTGCCGGTATAGTTGCGTTTTTTCGATGCGGGTGATGGAGGCAATATTGATGTCTTCGTACTTAATAAAGCCGCTGCGTATTTTAAGCATTTCGCCATCGATAGTATAGGTGGTGTTCAGGAGTATTGGCAACGTGAGCACCGCAACGCCTGCCAATAGCAAACCTGCCGTCATGAACCCGTCGCAGCAAAAACCTACAAAAAGACCTATACCAGAGATGTATAGCAACGGTACGTAGTTGACAAAGCTTACGGCTGACGGGTAACGTCGGGGTGTGTTCATGGCGGAAATTGGATGTATCATTTGGGTATTATAATATCTTGTTATGTAACCCAGTTATCGGTTGAAGATACTTAAATGTCGTAAATTTTAGACTTGTGTAAGGGTAACCAGATTTTTTTTCATCTTAGCTCTTATTAATAAACACATGAAAAACCTTTTCCTTATCTTATTAGTGTGCGGCAGCTTTCACGCATTAGCTCAATCGCCGGCAGCTGACACCGCTTTACATACCTTAACCAAAATTGACCTGGGTTTTCAGGGTGTGGGCCTGAGCTACGAGCCACGCACCGGCAGTAAAACAACTGTAGATTTTGCGGCGGGTATAGGCGGCGGAAACAAGGTTTCGGAAGACCGTAATGAATACCGGTGGAATATTTTACAGCCTTCGTTTTACTTTATCATTAACCCTAAGTTTTATTACAACCGGCAAAAACGCATCCGAAAAGGCAAATCCTACTTAAACAATGCCGGTAACTATATTGGCGCCCGCATCAAATATGTGACCGGCAACGGCTCATCTAACTTCAATTTTGTTACCTATCCTGCGCTGTCGTTTAACGTACATTGGGGTATACAAAGGCCACTGGGCCAGCGATGGCTGGTAAACGCCCATGCAGGCTTGGGTTACGCCATTGATGTTAAAAGTGGTTGGGCCAATATCCTCTACCCTGCTATTGATGTTAAATTTGCTTACCTGCTGGGCTTGGGCAAAAAGTAGGGTTTCCAGTTTTCCAAAAGCTATAAGGTCAGAATTGGATAATGCAGTCGTCCACCGCAGACGCAATTTTTGCCGTGATTGCTCAGCGGGCCGATGATGCGGTGGCTTCGTGGTATACACAGGCTTTTTAAGCGTACAACTACTTTATGGTTTGCAACTTACACAGGTAAAGTAAAGTGCTTAATGCACCTTGTTTTGCTGTTGGCGGAATAGGCGTTGCAGCTGCATCATTTTGAGTTGTTCGCGCTGATTAATATGATCGCCGGTTAAAGGCGGAAAGTTAGTGCCGGAGGCCGCCTCTGGCTCCATGGCGTAACCCATAACATTTAAATCCTCTTTAAAAAAAGCTTCAAGATCAAACGGTTTGCCCATAATTTCATAAATACGCCTTACAATGGCTTCGCGGCTGGGAGCGTTAAAATTGCGGGTGGTGATGTTATTTCGCATCACACTGTTTTCTTCCGGACGGTAAACGCCTTTGGCATGGTAATATCCACCCTCGAAGATGCCTACAATTCCCGCATACCTGGGCCGGTTAAAATAGTGCTTCCATTTAATTGTAGCCGGGTTGTTACTCGTATCTACATTGGGATAAAATTGAGTAGCAAACAAAGGCCTGTCTTTTTCTTTAGCGACCTCTACATATTCATCGGCCAACAAACCAAACGTATGGCCGGTTTCGTGCACAAAGGTGAACTTCATATTGCTATGAACAGAAACCACCGCCAAACCACCGCCAGAACCGCCATAACGACTATCATTTACCAACACTACGGGTAATTGTATTTGCCAATAGGGCATTATTTTGTCGAGATATTTTGAAACCGTATCATAATTGCCTTCCCGTAATAGCCTGTCGTTTTCGGAAAAATAAGACTTAAATTTAGTTGCTGTACTTTGCGGGTCTAACTTGTTGAGGGCACCACGCTGATTAGATAGGGCGTAAACCTGATATACATTAAATACTTTTTTATAGCGATTGAATGGAGGAACTGAAAATAAATGATCAGTCAATTCCTTTACTTTCCGATCATAATCGCCCCCTACAACCAAGTCTTCTTTAATAAAACCATCACCTAAAAACACAATATTGGGCCCGCTGGGATCACCTTTCATCAGCACCCTTACTTCGCCATCAGTGTGATATTCGGGCACGCGGTCTTTTTTACACCCTGTTATAACAACCAGGCCCAGCAAACAGGCCCAAACACAAAATCGGATACGCATTGGATAAGTTCAGTTTTAAGGGGCAAGGATACGGATATTTATTGATGAATGGCCTACAAGCCCAAGCCTCCCAGCCCCCTAAAGGGGGAGTTTTTGATTGGCTGGGGGGATGGTTTAAATGTAAAGTTTTAATTAATCTATTATTTTGATGCGATGCATTATCTGCTATAAGGTACAGCATTGGCCGCATAACCTGCGCGATGCTAAACCTGATGTTTAATATCACTGGAAAGGCAGACGACAGATAAGCCGGTTACCTTTTTATGCCGAAATCGGCTTTGCGCAGTTTGCACATCCGGCCAGAGCCGTCGGTGGCATGAAAAACGATGCCTTCGAGGTTTTGCTCTTCTAAAAACTGTTTCAGGCTATCGAACGTCATGGTTTGGGTGTTGATGTTTAATTGGGCATCTCCGTGCTTTACCAATATATGGGCCTCAAAACTTTCGGGATTGCTTTGTACTTTGGGTCCGCAAAGCTCATAGGTATTGTCCGTAACCCCATTATTGGCCGCCAGCTGGTCAAAAGCCTCGAACGCATAGCGGTCTTCTTTGGCGTCGCGGCTGCATTTTAACCAGTGCGGGTGGTGGCCACTTATCGGGTCGGGCTCCTGACAGGCAATGGCGCCTTCCGGGATGGAGCGGCCCTTTTTTACGTCGTAACGCTTGTAAAGCTCGCCGCCGATGACAGCCATTGCTGTACCATCAAATTTTTGTGTGGCAATACTTCGCCCAAACGCCCATTCGTTTTCGGGGTTAATTTCATTAATAACTCTTCCCAAATTTTCGGGATTCTTTTTAAACAAGGTCGAAATTTTCTTCATTCAGTAAGTTTAAGTGAATAGCCCCCCAACCCCCTGAAAGGGATTTTTTTGATTAGCCGGGCGGCATTTAATTCGGGAAGTTAGTAATTTTTGGTTGATTTTTTGGATGGAATAAGATACTTAGCGAAACCCCTCCATACCCAAGCCCCCTGAAGGGGGAGTTGTTGATTAGTTGGGCTGCATCTTTTGATTCTGGAAATTATTTAATTCTGTAAATTCCGGTTAATATTAATCATAGCAGGTTAAACCCCTCCCTGCCCTCCCGAGGGAGGGATGAATTGCGCGGGACCTGAGCCGCTCATCAAAAGCGCAAAGGCCCGCTGTTGCGCCCGGGCCAGCGAGGGCCTTGTGCGGCTGAGAGGTGATCGCAACAGCTAGGCCGTTATTCACCTATTGTTTGTTTTCTACAGGTGTTCATGAGACCGCTACGCTAAGTCTTGTTTCTTTTGTGGCTATGACAAAAGAAATAGCCTCTCCGGCAATGAGGAGACTACAGTAAATAAACACTCACTGCCTCAAATTCAAAAGTGTAGACACAGCGATTTACTTAGCACGTGGAATCAATGCGCTCACTGCAATGCTTACACGTACCAAGATTTCTCACTATCGTTCGAGATGGCAAGTTAGGCGTTTATTCACTCATTCACTCAGTCTATCATTCACTCATTGGCCCCACCGACGTCCTAACTTAAAAAACCCAATATTAAACGCAAAAAACCGACCCTGTGTTACCACGGCCGGTTTTCATCAATACTCACTTGTTTAATCACAATCAGGTCGGTGCAGACTATCAAACTGCGCCGACCTGCATTAATACAGCTTACAATAACGTAAACTCAACACGACGGTTTTTCTGACGGCCTTCGGCAGTTTTGTTACTGGCGATTGGCTGGTTTGGACCGTAACCGGTAGCTTCGATACGTGATGCATTGGCACCTTTTTCTACCAGGTAAGTTTTAACAGCTTCGGCACGTTCTTTTGATAAACGCAGGTTCAATTCCATCGAACCGGTGTTATCGGTGTGTCCGGCCAGTTTCAAACCAAAATCTTTTTCTACCAACAAGCTCGCAACGCGGTCTAACGTAGGGAATGATTTTTCTTTGATGGTAGATTTACCTAATTCAAACTCTAAGTTTTTGATAGCCTCACCTACAACACGACGGTCGGCCTCGGTGATTACCACTTTTTCGCGGATTACCGGAGCCGGCACTTTTAATGGACAGCCAGAACCATCAACCACAGTGCCTGCAGGTGTACCGGCACATTTGTCAAATTTGTTAGCTACACCATCGCCATCATCATCACCCATGTCGCGGGCATATTGCTCACGGTCGCGGGCAGCATTTTGCTCAGCGGTTGATAACATTCTTCTCAGGTCAGCACTTTCGGCAGCACTCTCTTCGCGGATAGCGGCAATCGGGCTGAAGTTTTGTAACTGAGAGCTTCCTTTTTTACCCAAGGCAAATTCGAAACCTGCGTGAGCGTATGAGAAACGGTCGTTGGTTGAGGTACGCACACCATCAAAACCACCTGTTTTCATGAAGTATACGGTATAACCTAAATCGAGGTTAACGCCTTTGCTCAGTCCAAATTTAAAACCTGCACCTACCGGTACAAACCAGTTGCGGGTATAATGTTCAGGATCGGCACCCGGTACATTCATTACCGACGGGCTTGATGACATATAACCGGCACCACCAGTAATGTATGGCGACAAGATATTACGTTTTTGATTTAAGCTTAAGTTAGCCACGGTAAAGTTACCGCTAACCGATCCGGCCCACTCAATTTTGGTGCGGAAACCGCTGTTGTTTTGAGCAGCACTGCCGCCTGGCAATAAGTTGGCCCGGAAGCCTTTTACACGGCCACCTAAAAAGTCGGCCTGGATACCAAAGCCAGGTACAATTTGTTTTTTAATGTAACCGCCGTAACCCCAGCGCTCTTGCGGCGTAGCAAAATCGCCATTGCTTGGGCCGTTAAACGGCGTGTAATGAGTTAGCATACCGCCATTAAGGCCGATAGACCAGGTACGGAAGCTACGTTTTTCAAAACGTTTGGTTGAGTCAGAATTCATGCTCTGCGCAGATGCCGCAGTAGCCAGACCGGCCACTCCTAAGGTAAGTGCCAGTTTAGTAAAGTTAATTTTCATATTAGATCGCGTTTTCATATATCACACACCATTAAGCGCAAACCAGTCAAATGGTTTTCCACAAAAATGTGTTTAACCACCTAAAGGAGTGAAACACCCCTTTAAATGACACAAAAAGGCATATTCACAACGTGTAGGTGTAACTTTTTTGTGACGAAGATGTGGAATGCAGGGAGTGGATGAGGGATTTTTGGAGGAGTTAATGAAGTTAATGATGGGTTTTAGGGTGATTGAAAAGGGATAAAAAGAGTAAATGAGTGAATATGGGGAATAAAACATTGCTCTTGCTTCTTGGCTCTTACTTCCCGAAGCTCCTCTAACTTATCATCTCGAACGATAGTGAGAAATATTGATCCGTGTAAGTATTGCAGTAAGCGCATTACTTCCATGTGCTAAGTGAATCGCTGTTTCTGCAGTTTTGAATTTGAGGCAGTAGTTGTTCACTTACTGTAGTCTGCTCTATGCCGCAGTGGCATGTTACTTTTGTCTTGATACAAAAGTAACCAAAAACTAAGCGTAGCGACCTCATGAACACCAATGAAAACAAACAACAGGTGAATAAATAAAGTCACCTCCCGCATGCTTCTCTGCGCACAGGGCTATTACCCTGCAAAGCCGGACAGCACCACAGGCTGTTTATGTTTTGCCCCAGTTCCTGCACTTAGGCCCACGCTTCTGCAAAATCTAAAAGGCCTTTGCCAGCGCACATGGCCAAGATGTGCTGCCCGACTTTCGCCCGAAGCTGGGAAGAGTGACAAGCCCCGACGGCTACCGCAAGTCTCTGGCTTGTGGTGTTGCGGGAAAGGCAATACATAAACCACAAGCGGGACGCTTGCAGTAGCAGTGAGCTACTTCATTTTTTGCTTAATTCACCTTAGCACCTATTCCATTCATCCCTCCCTCGGGAGGGCAGGAAGGGGTATCGCCCGCTATCTATAAATTCAGGATCTGACAAACTTTCCCTTTAGGGGGCCGGGGGCTTGGGGGGATTCCCCTATTTCATAATACCTGCTCATATATTAAAATAACCTGCTACCTTGCAATACAATCAAACCTCACGCATGAAATCACGATTTACCCTCACCTTAGTCATTATCGCCATAACTTTTAGCCACCTGGCCTGGGGGCAGCAGGTTTACCGGCAAGAACGGTCTACTTTGGATATTACCTCGTCGGTGGGCTTTGCCGACAAACAAACGCGCGACCATTTTGGTACTGCGTTTGCCGCCGGGTTGCGTAAAGAATGGTCGCTCGGTAAGTTGGTTTCGTTAAATGCAGCGGCCGATTATCAAACGCTGTCGGGCAAAAACAGTGCGCCCTCGCTTAACCTGGTAAGCCTTGGTGGTGGTATTACCTTTTACCCCAACTACCTGGTAGCGCTGATACTGAAACAGAATTACGACGAAGAAACCGCCCGCAAGGACGGCTTTTATCTCGACGAAACTTTTTTGTGGAACCTGAACAGCAACGCCTACGGCAGAGGCGGCAACATGCCTACCTTTAAAATTATGGCCAACTTTGACCGTTACCGGCTAAACGACGGGCTGGCCATATCGCCCAAACTGGGTGCGCAGTCGGTATTTTTAAACCGGATCGGCTCGGCCCACAACAGCTTTAGTTACCTTTTAGTGGGTGTTGGTCTGAATTTTGGTCGGTTTAAAAGGTAACGTCGCACGGCGCCCTCCTACTGTCTATTGAGCTAAGCATTGCGGTTATTTAGTGCACCATGATTTTGCGTGACACTGCTTAACCAAGCTTTTTCGCTACAAACTGCCAACAACTCTAAACACCGGTGCAACTCTGCTGCAAGCCTTTGGCTTGTGGTGTGGCCGTTGGGTTAATTTATAAGTAGCCATGTAAATTAACAACCCAACCTATGATCTTACATGTTCAAATACTTTAAAATAAAATAAATTATAAATCATTAATAGCCCGTAACATTAGCTTAACATTTACGTAACAGGCCATAATTTAAACTATTAATTGATTTATGAAATTAACTTTACGTATTAAGTCGTATGCAATGATCTGTGCTGTTGCGGCTATTAGTTTTACTTCTTGCCAAAAAGGCGACATCGGAATGCAGGGTATCCCGGGTACTGCTGGTGTGCAGGGCATACAGGGAGTGGCTGGCCTAGATGGCAAAACCATTTTGTCGGGTACTTCGGGTGCACCTTCAAGTGCAGTAGGTAGTGCAGGCGACTTTTACATGGACTTAAGCACTTCAAATTTTTACGGTCCTAAAACCAGTGCAGGCTGGGGACAGCCCATCAGCATTAAAGGCATGACCGGCGCTACAGGCGCAACCGGTGCTACAGGCGCAACTGGTGCTACAGGTGCCACAGGCGCAACCGGTGCTACAGGAGCAACAGGTGCTACGGGTGCTACAGGTGCAACCGGAGCGCAAGGTGCACAAGGTGTTCAGGGTGCAACAGGTGCTACGGGCGCTACAGGTGCAACCGGAGCCACAGGTGCACAGGGTGCCACAGGAGCGCAGGGCGCACAAGGTGTTCAGGGTGCTACCGGAGCTACAGGTGCTACAGGAGCAACCGGCGCTGCTGGTGCAAACGGCTCGCAATTGTTAAGCGGTACAGGTGTACCAAGCAACGGTTTAGGGGCAGCTGGCGATTATTACATCAATACAGCTACAGCCGAAATGTATGGCCCTAAAAATGTAAATGGTTGGGGTGCTGCCATTAGCTTTGCTGGTTCATTGTCATCTACGGCACAAACTTACTTAGTTAAAGGCCTAAAGTTTAATGACATTTCCGACCAGGGAGAAGCCAACTATTATTTTTTCACGGGCAATGTTACCTTGGGTGCGAAATTCTCTCAAATGGATGATGACAAAGTTGTACTTTACTACATCAGAGCGGCAAACAACACTGAAGCTACCTGGCGTACACTTAACGAAAACTCTTGGGGTGGATATCCAACCTTATTGTTAGGCGACCCTAATTACAACAACGGCAACCAGGTTTTCACTTATCTTTATTCAGTGATCATCAATAAAGACAACATTAAGTTTAATGGCCAGTCTTACAATACCGATAAAAGCGTTCTTGACAATGGTTATGACATCCGTGTGGTAGTAATTACCTCATCCGTGGTGAAATCGTTAGCCTCAAGACACGTTGATACTAAAGATTTTGCAGCTGTGCAACAAGCGCTTAGCATCAAGTAATTAAGTTTTTATATTATTTAAACGCCCATTTACGCTGGTAAATGGGCGTTTTGTTTTTAAGCGAAACTCATAAAGCCATCAAAACTTACAAATACCGTTGTAAAAAAAGTGCGGTCGGCCCTGCCCTAAAGGGATCGCATTTTGGTGAGTTTCCTTTTCTGCTTAGCTGGCTCATTTTCGCAACTCCACTTATGATGCCTCGCAGCAACATCACAACGGTTTTTTGCATGGCAGCCTAAAAGCCACACAACAGCATTGAAGTAGCTTAATAAAACAGTTTGCCCGTAAGGTTGGCCATAACTGGTAGATTTTTACTGCACTTACCTGATTACTATTTTCACCACCCGGCGCCAGTACATTTAAAATGGCATCGGAGGGGAAGGCTTTTAAGGGGTAAGCTTTAGGCAAGCTATTGATGGCAGTAGTATCTAACGCTCCCGTTACTTAACGCAATTAGTATATTTAAACCGGACCGGCGCTGCCCACAACAGCTTCAATTACTTTTTAGCGGGGGTGGGTTTAAACTTTGGCCGGTTTAAAAAGTAACAGTGCCACTATCAATCATGAAATTTAATATTACCCATGGCACGGGCCAGATTACGGTGGCCGTGAGCAGTGTGGGGTGTTACCTCAAAATTAACAGGCCGGTGTCCATGGTTTGGCCGGACCATGGCGGCTCGGTGGCCGAGTTTCTTTGCATGATGCCAATCTCGTGGGCCGAACGCGAGGAACTGCATGCCCGGATTACGGCTAATTTGTATAACGATTTTACCGACCGCGAACAGGACTTGTACGAGTTATTGAAGCCGCTGCTGGGTTTGTTTGCCAACGGCGAGTACGAGCTGCACTTTAGGGCCAGCAAAACCAGCGAAGAGCTGGGCTTAATTCTCCCGGATGGCCGCCTGATTAAGTATGCCTGGTGTGCCCAATACCCGCAGCCTGTTGAACTGGCCCGCGCAGACCAGCTTAAGCGCGAGTATATGGCTTTATGCCAAACTCATCAAAGGGGCGAAAGTAACGCCGGACTGGTAGAATTTACCTCATCGTGGGACTATTTGGGTGGGGCCGACCGCTATGTGGCCACCCGTCCGCACAACGAAATTGATGAGGCCAGGGTGCAGTATTTTGAACAGCAGATAGCCGGCGGGGCGCGGCCCTGGGTGCTGGCGCTGCGTGCCCAATACGCACCGTATTATGACCTGTCGGACAATTTTATACTGGACGGGCACCATAAAATGGAGGCTTATAACCGTGCACGCCTCAACCCTCCGCTGGCGCTGATCACCCAGCACGTCCCGACTGAGCACGATTCGCAGTTTGATGCCGAAGCCTTGGCCACGCAGCTTTACCCCTGGCAAATGCGCCACCTGCTCAACCACTGGGCCGACCGCGATAAAGACCGACAGGTGATAGCGAAACTCAACAACCCCAACAGCCCCTGCACCAGCATGTGCGCAACGGCCGGGTGCAGGAGTTCGATGACCATCAAATACCGCGCAGCGAAGGGTTTTATATAAACGACAAACCCGACGGGCCATTGCGCGAGTGGCACAACAATGGCCAGCTTAAGGCCGAAAAGTTTTACAACAAGGGTAAACAAGTGGGCACCTGGAAAGAGTACTTCCCATCCGGTAATTGGGAGGGTACACACATGTACAACACTGAAGGCCATCTCCATGGACAGGCGATTTGGTATTACGAAAATGGTCAGAAAAAAAGCTTTGACGAATATGAAAACGGCTTAACCAAACCCGACCGCCAGAGCTTGGTCTGGTATGCCGACGGCTCTCCCGAATACGAAGCTACCTACCGGGCAGGCCGCCAGGTAGAAGTAAAACGCTGGAACCAAGACGGCAAAATATATGAGCATAAAGTATATGATGCCGAAACCCAGTCGTACCGAGAGGTTGACCACTCCGCCCCTGCCGATACCACTCGCCCCTATGTATCGCCACCCTATACCGGCCCGACGGATTTTACAGACGATGGCATCCGCGGCAACTGGCAAGACTTAAAATACTACCTGTTTGGGTTTATGGTGCTGTTGCTGTTAGGATATTTGTTTTGGTGGATGTGGCAACCGTTGTGATGGGAATTGTGAATGATTAGTGCTTTGAGTATTTAGCAAGCGGTGTAATACCATCAACCCTGATACATCAGACGCTGGCAACCCCATTTGGGCAAGCGTGCTATGCACGACAAGCGAAAAAAGCACTGTAATACCAAACGCCTAATTAATAAATAATAATTTTATAAGATATCTACCTCATGTTATTATTTAGTGGTGCATTGGCGATTTACGTCATGGAGTTTTTCGGCGCAGCCATGGCCATTGTTGGCTTTATCATTATGGTGTTGATAGCTAAAGCGCTATATAATCTATCGAATTTTAAAAAGAGACAAGCAGCGCAACTGGAATTACAGGATTTTATGGCTATAAAACTAGGCGTTAGCGAATTAGAAGTAAATGCGATACTTCGCCGTGTAAAAGTATAAGCAAGCTATCACAAAAGGTATTATGTCTTGCTAACCCGAGTTTGATGGCCGGATGGCCGGCGCAAATTGCGAGAGAGTATAACGCGCACGAGTAGCCGGTGCTTTAGCATGGCCGACATACTCGCGCCAGTAAGAGGGCTGCGGAACAGGACTTTTAGCAGTACGGAATCTTTTATTAAAAATTGTCAATCGTTACTCTAACGTTGCTAAACATTTATTTGATCATAATAATTACATTTACATTGAACGTAACCTAAACCTTAAATAATGGCATCAATCAATTTACATGACAAACCTTTCACTGAGGAAACAATAACTAAGCTAGAGATTTTCGAAGATTATGCGCAAGCATGGCTGCCGACCTTTGTAATGCAAAAAACGCCTTTGTTGTGTGTCTTTGATTTTTTTGCGGGTACCGGATATGATAAATCGGGCGTAGCCGGTAGCCCAATACGATTATTGGAAAAAACAAATGAACAACTAGGAATTTTTTTCGCAAATAAAGTGAAAGTACAAGTCTACTTGAACGAATTCGAACCTAATAAAAAAAAGCAGGAAAAGTTTGATCTACTTAAGTTATCTTGCGAAGAGTATTTAAATAAGTTTCCGCGCCTAAGACATATTGTAAAAATAGAGTATAGGAATGAGGATTTTGAAACTCTATTCCCTAAGCTCTTACCAACGATAAAAAAATATCCCGCTCTAGTATATTTAGACCAAAATGGCATCAAATTTACTTCTGATAAATATTTTCTGGAATTAGAAAAAACATCTCAAACGGACTTTCTTTATTTTATTTCCTCATCTTATTTTTGGCGTTTTGGTGATCAAGAAGAATTCAAGACGAATCTTGATATAAACATGGCGGAGGCAAAGAAAAATCCATATAAATTTATTCATAATAGCATAATTGAACAACTGAGAAAAAGATTACCTCTAAATTCTAAATTACGCCTTTATCCTTTTTCACTGAAAAAAAGTAACAATATACACGGAATCATATTTGGCGCGTCGCACCCAAGAGCTGTTGACAAGTTTTTGACGATCGCATGGGATAGAAACGACACAAACGGGCAAGCAAATTTCGATATATTTGACCATGCATTAGTAAACCAAATAGATTTGTTTTCAGGCACTCGAGGTAAAAGCCGTATCGAGGTTTTCCAAGAAGATGTCAAAAACAAGATTTTGAAAGGCGAAATAACAGACAATTTCCAACTATACGACTATTCAATAAATGAAGGCTTTTTGGGCCGTCATTCGATGGAGGTTGTTAAAAAGTTAAAAAAAGATAAGTTGATTGATTATATCGGCTCGTGGCCATTGATAAACTACCAGAATGTGTACAAGCAACCCAAACGACTTATATTTACTATAACCAAATAGTTGTTTTTATATAAAATACTAACTATTTTAGTATTTAAAAATTGATAAAATGGCACAATCCAGTATTGAGTGGACCGAATTGACTTGGAATCCTGTAACTGGTTGCAACAAAATAAGTCCAGGGTGTAAGTTTTGTTATGCCGAGGTTATGTCAAAACGCTTACGGGCAATGGGTATTGAGAAATACAGTGATGGCTTCAACATTCGCGTTCATCCAAATGCATTGAACATCCCATTCACATGGAAAAGACCGAAAGTTGTTTTTGTAAACTCAATGAGTGATTTGTTTCATCCAGACGTTCCTCTAGAATTTATCAAGTCTGTTTTTGCGGTGATGAATCAGACGCCAAACCATGTCTACCAAGTTCTTACAAAACGGTCCGAACGTTTATTTGAACTGTCTCCTTTATTAAATTGGACACCAAACATTTGGATGGGTGTTTCAGTTGAAAGTCAAGAATATACCTATAGAATAAGAGACCTCCAAGCAACGGGCGCAAACGTTAAATTTCTTTCAATAGAACCATTAATAGGACCTATTGACTCACTCGAGCTTTTTGGAATTGATTGGGTTATTGTAGGTGGTGAATCTGGGGCAAAAGCCAGGCCTATTAAAAAGAATTGGATAAACTATATTAAAGAGGTTTGCAATTCTAATCAGGTACCTTTTTTCTTCAAACAGTGGGGTAAGCCTAAATTCAACGTTGATCCTAACGACCCAACTATAGCATCAGAACATCCCAATCATGCAAAGGGTGGCTGTCAACTAGACGGAGCTGTTTTTAGAGAAATGCCATCTCTAGAAAGAACTAGATTTTTATCTCATTGAGATAAAACCTCCGTAGTTTCAGAATAAAATTCCAGTTTGATACACCCCAACTGGCGCTAGTATGCAGAAATGGCTTATGGGTTACTATTCGATACTTGCACGTTTTGGCACGAGTAAACAAGACTCTACTCTGCCCGCACACTCGCGTCAATTTGAGGAATTAGAATCTTATTATACTCCAGCAACTATACAAATGAGAGGTAGTAAAGATATAAAAGCTATTGAACTCTCATATAAAATTACTAATAGGAGAAGAAAAGTTAAATGACCACTTTATGCAATTAGATGAGATTAAGTTACTGTGTGAATGTGTATTAGACAGGAATATTAAGTAAATACGTATCACATGGTATTTAGCTATATCTGTAACCACTAGTAATATTCTTCCGAAAACAGTTATGCCAGGGAATAAAAATCAAGACGGCAAAATCCACATTTATCTTATTTTCAATAAGTTAGAATTTTTAAATTTGGGAGTGCAGAGGTAAGAATTAATTTCCGTTTTTTAAAATAAAGTATTACTTCATCAGCGATTTTTTTCAAAAAGGAAGCGCAAGTATAAAGTCCACCTACAATGCCAAAACCATTGATGATTGTGGTGGATAAATCATTATATACCTGCAAGTCTGCCATTACACGAATATAGTAAATTAAGTTGAACATCGACAAGTTTGGATTGAATAAATGCGATTTACCAACGTTATAACTCCCCCTTCCCCGGCGCGAGTATGTAGCAACAGTACGTGTTAATGGTTACTCGTGACTTAAACACGGGGCACGAGTAGCCAAGGCTCTACCCTGCCCTACATACTCACGCCAGTACGATGGTTGATTCACTCCCTTCTATAGTCTGTATCAAAAAAGCTTATACTCTCCCGGTTTTTATCAAAAGGATATTCTCTAATAATTAGCGCAGCAGCAGTCAGCTTTTTTATTACATGCAATTCAGGCTTGTAGGCTCCGACTGAAATTTTAAGAATAGAATCTTTCACAAGACTATACTTGAACTTGTACGTTGTTTGATTTGAATCCACTCGCCTTAAACCGGAGCCATCTCCGTAAAACACCATCACAACATCGCCAACCTCCTTGCTTTTATGAATCCACTTTCCGAAAATAAGCTTTTTGTAGGTCTTGTATATAGGCTGTTTTTGTTGTTGGAATGAACTGCTTATTAAATAAATAATTAACAACAAGGGAATAAAAAGCGATTGATTATACTGTTGTTGTAAATTTAGTTTTAGCATCATCTATTTTACTTTTTGGCGCAGCCATGCCCCCCCATCAAAACTCATCCCCGTTCTTAACCTTTTAAAATCAGGCGCGTTAACCACCACGCAATTACGGTGGGTGTCTATTTGATAACTCCAGGTTTCGTGGTCGTTTTCGGCGGTGTTTGTATCAGAGCAGCCGTAAAACCGTTATATGGTATATTTAATTTTTACATTGCCGGACAAGGTTGCTGTATTTAAAGTGGCCCTCCATTTAGCGCAAGTCTTAGTGCTTGGGGATTGAGCGCTGGTTGACTTATGCTTTACGGTAACCGTGTACAACTCAGCCCCCCAGCTAGCGCGAGTATGTAGCAGCGGTGCGGGTGGCTACTCGTGAATTAAACGCCTGGGCACGAATAGCAATCCGCATTCTCCGGCCCGACATACCCGCGCCAAAATGGGGCGATTTTTTTGTATGTTAATAAAATACCCTGTACCGTGTAATCAGTTCTGTTTCTTGTTGCGTGTAATGAACACTGTCCATGTCTAAAGCCTGCAACGCTTGAAAAGACCTTGGTGTACGTATTAACGTCCAATCTGCTTTGCCGCCATAGCCTGTTTTTCCTGATGGGCCGTTTAACAGACCGGTAATATGAATTGAAGGCTGTATTTTATAAGGGTCATCAATGGTATAAGCGAGTTTTGCAACGTCGCTGAGGTACATGATGTTCATTCGATCAGGTGATGGCGAATAAAGCTCATAATAATTTACTTGTGTTTCTGTTATAAACTCCAAAACGCGCTCGTGATGCAGACCATACTGTTCGAAGCCGCCATCTTTAAATTTGAGGCCTACCAAAGATAAGGGCTTAGCTACTTCACCTTTTTTACAAGATGACAAGCATAGTGCAGGGATTATAAAAGTCAGGAGTAATATTTTTTTCATAGGTTTTAACTTATTGATGCCAGGCGTTGTATCGAATCAAAATTACGCACGAATAACTGACTGTTAATTAAATTGTTATCGTTTAACGAAGATGTTACACGGGTTATGGGTATACCGGACAAGGGTGGTGTAATTTTCTTGGTTTTGCGTAAGTCTTAGTGTTTCGGGATGTAGCAAGGGCCTGACTTGCGCTTTTTAGTAGATCATCACATGTCAACCTTCCACTGCATCAAACCTTCCCCCCTCAAAACTCATCCCCCGTACTCAACCGTTCAAAATCAGGCGCGTTAACCACCACGCATTTACGGTCTTGGGCAATTTGGTAACGCCAGGTTTCGTGGTCGTTTTCGGCGGTGTTGAGGTCGGAGCAGCCGTAAAACCGTTGTATGGTGTATTTAATTTTTACCTTGCCGGATAGCGTCGCTTCATCTAAAGTGGCATCCAGCAGTTCAAAATCTTCAATCTGGGGCGCGGCTCCGGTGTGGTTGTGGTAAGTCACCAGTTGTGCCAGCACTAATGGCTTGTTGCGCTGGCGGGCTGCATCATCACCATCGTACTTCATTACCCGCTGTAAGAAAGCCAATGCGGTTATTTGTTCGGTGGTTAGTTGGTTAAATTCGTCTTGGGTATAGTGTAGTTCGAGTGCTGCCATAGGATTGTTGAAGGTAAGATTTTTTGAATATTTGGAGGGTAGTTATTTCTTGTCTACCCCGCCCTGTCATGCTGAATTTATTTCAGCATCCCATCAGAAAGGTTAACCACCAGGCATTCGCGCCTGCAAATCTATCACTTAGCATGTGGGATGCCGAAATAAATTCGGCATGACGGGTGGGGCGTAAAAATACCGCCCCGGCACCTCAAGCCATCATATAAAACTTTTTTGTGCAAGAGAGAGAGCAGCCGACCGAACACCAACTTGATTTGTGCTTTTCTATTACCAAGCCCAAGTCAGGCCACCACATCAAGCAGCCGTACTTAGACTTGCGCTAAATAGGGATGAAGTAAGTAGAATCTTACAGGCTTATATCAAATCCCGCACAAACCAACTTAATTATTACCCCACCCAACCATCAATCATCATCATTATGAGTAGATTTGATTTTTTGATAAAACCCAATGGCCGAAGAACTTTACTTTTTTAGATTTGATAAAGAAGCTGCCCGTGCAAATTTGCCGGCTTTGCTTACCGCAGCTGCCGATTACCGGCAGCAGATTGCCGAGTTGCCTACGTCGCGCTATGACGAGCCGGTGATTTTTGAAAACATACTGCTCAAAATTGATGAGAATGTAGAGCTGCTATCCATCGAGGAAATGTGGAGCTTGTTTAATTGGTTTTACGAGAAAGCCGAACGGGAAAATCCGGAAGAAAACTATTTTGTAATGGAAAAACGTTTGCATGAGGAGATGCGCTTTTACGGGCTGGATTTATTTGCCGAAATACCCTCAAAATCGCCGGTTCGTGCGTTTCATGCAACTACGTGGCATTATGACGTTGAAGCCCTTACCGGAAAAGACGATTTACTAGCCCGTACCACGGCCGACGATTTGCGAACTCTGCTCGATTACATGATTTGTTACAGCGGCGAGGTAAATATATACGTCAATCGTCACCACTACAACCGGGCCGACGATGATGAATACACTTTAGAAATACGGCAACTGATAAACGAAATTAACCGGCAACGCGGCCACCACATCCATCAGCTGGCCCTGGCCGAATTTGAGGAAGACAGATTGCAGTACGACATTGCCATGCAACTAAAACCCAGAGCAAAGTCATTCAGGCAGCATCACAACCATAGAAAAGTTACTACACCTCATGGCCGTTTGAGTTACCTGTATAGGTTGATGGATAAAATTTGGGACGAAACGTACGTAATCTATAGCGCCAAAGAAATCAAAGAGAAACTTGGCAACTACCAGGGGCTGGTTACCCGGCTGCATTCTTTTTAAGTCCCCCAGCCCAAGCCCCCCGGCCCCCTGAAGGGGGAGCAGAAGTTTGATTTGCGGGATGGGCCGGTTAGTAGAACTTTGATGGGCACCGTGGTCATTAATTATGCAAATTCTTACCATTCTATAAATTCCGGTTCAGACCACTCGCCTGCATGTTGCAGTGGGCGAGTATTTTTTTAAGCTATAAGTTTAAGGGTTGATTTATAGTGTACACCATAAAAGCTGCGCCCAACAGCGGGAGGATGAAGGGGTTATCTTATCTTTAAGACTATCATCGCTAAATAGTACCACAAAAGCTGTCAAAAACGCCATAAACCCGGCCCGGCTCAGTGCTACCTTTGGCGGTATTATTTACCGTTAATATATTAACTATGGAACAAAAATTTCCGTTGCCGCCTTTTACTTACGAAACGGCGCTGCAAAAAGTACAACTGGCCGAAGATGCCTGGAACACCCAAGACCCCGAAAAAGTGGCGAAAGCGTATACCATAGACAGCGAGTGGCGCAACCGGTCGGTCTTTGTAAACGGTCGCGACGAAATTGTAACGTTTTTAACTCAAAAGTGGAAAAACGAGCATCAGTACAAACTTAAAAAAGAGCTTTGGGCCTTTACAGATAACCGCATTGCCGTACGTTTTGAGTACGAGTACCATAACGCCGATGGCCAATGGTTTAGGGCCTACGGCAACGAAAACTGGGAGTTTGATGCCAACGGCCTGATGCAGAAAAGATACGCCAGCATCAACGATGTGCCCATCCGCGAGGCAGACCGCCGGTTATAGCGTTTGGACGGCAGGCCGCTCATCATCCCTTAAAATCGAGACTATCCTTAATCCGACTACTAATATCCAGGCCGGTACACAGTTGTAGCCACGCAGCCTCCCCCGCTCCGTTCTTTCTTAAGGGCATTGATTGGTTAACCGTAAAATTAACTTTCCTGATAGCAGGCAGTAAGGCTAACTACGTTTAGGGCCTTTTATTAGACACTGCAGCAAGTGAGTTGTCTCTTTATCAAGTTTAAAACTACAGGAGCAGCGATTTACTTTGCACCTCGCATGCCGCAATAAATCCAGCAATTGCAGGGATGCAGATTTTATCATTTCCTTGATACTTCACCATTTTACCAAACTGGATTTGCCTAATATTGCTTTTATAAAAAAGAGGTTATGGCGCAAAAACTTCCGGAAGAGTATGTATCGCGAAAGGCCGAAATTGTGGCCCAGTTTAAACACGTACTGGATAACCACATCAACGATTTTATGGCCGGGCGTGTGGCAGCTATGTATGAGCTTAAAGATATTGCCGACATCATCTGTTTGCATCCTGTACACCTGAGCCAGGTAATTAAGCAGGAAACAGGGCACCATGCCTGCCACTTTTACGAGCAACGCATTTTAGTGGAGGCTAAAAAGTTACTGGCCAACCCCGGGCTGCCCATTAAATCGGTAGCCCACCGGCTGGACTATGATGTTTCTAACTTCACTAAGTTTTTTAAACGGTTTACAGGTTCAACGCCATCGGCTTACCGGAGGCAGGAAGCCACCGATACTGCTGCACCCCTAAGTACCGGTGCAGAGGCCATTAGCCAACAATAACTATCAACAAAAGCATATGAGTAACAAAGAGATAATAATTGGAGCCAATACCAGCCAGCCGTTGCATGCCCGCAAACCGGGTTACGGCACCATGCGCCTAACGGGTGATGACTTTTGGGGCGAACCCAAAGACCGTGATGGCGCCATTGCGCTGTTAAGAAGAGCGATGGAATTAGGCGTTAACTTTTTTGACACTGCCGATTTTTACGGCCCCGGTGTAACCAACCGCTTGCTGGCCGAAGCCCTGTACCCTTACCCTGCCGACCTGATTATTGCCACCAAAGTTGGCGGAACCCGTGGTGCGGATAAAAGCTGGCTGCCCTTTGCACAGCCGCATGAAGTAAGAAAAAGTGTAGAAAACAATTTAAAGGAGCTTAAGCTGGAGCAGTTGCCAC
The DNA here is from genome assembly GCF_038806765.1 of Mucilaginibacter sp. CSA2-8R. NCBI lineage: Bacteria > Pseudomonadati > Bacteroidota > Sphingobacteriia > Sphingobacteriales > Sphingobacteriaceae > Mucilaginibacter > Mucilaginibacter sp. CSA2-8R. The sequence continues at coordinate 3,124,026 of NZ_CP152389.1, forward strand.
TGGTGCATTTCGGAAAAGCACCCGGTAGTCCGGGCGATTACGAAGAAGCCTTTGCCGAAATGTTAGCCTTGCAGCAAGAAGGTAAAGTGTTGCACATCGGCCTCTCGAACGCAAGTACCGAGCAGTTTAGTAAGGCAATAAATATGGGCAAAATTGCCAGCGTTGAGAACATGTATAGTTACACCCAAAGAGTAACCGACCCCGATAGTGCCTATGGTTTTCAGGGTGGCGAGTTACTGCCCTTGTGCGAGGAGCATCAAGTGGTGTTTATACCCTTCTTTTCGCTCCAAACCTCGTTGCCGGCCGATCAGCAAAAAATGAAAACTGTAGCCGATGCCAAAGGCATAACCGTTGCCCAGCTCAATATAGCCTGGCTGCTGCACCGCTCGTCCTGGATGCTACCCATCCCCGGTACCACCTCCATTAACCATCTGCAAGAAAACATCCAGGCCGCCAACATCTCCCTCACGCCTGATGATATAACATTTTTAGGCTAATTAACCTGAGCCATTAACAGGTGAACGCCCTGTAACCAGATGATGCCGTTAATTACGATGCCTCATGAAGGTCTGCTACCGCAAGCCTCCGGCTTGTGGCAGCTATAGCCTTTACGGCATCTTCGCAACACCACAGGCAAGAAGCTTGCGGCAGCGCCCCATTTTAACGTCACTATGCCCGTCAAAAGCTCCCCCTTTAGGGGGCTGGGGGGCAAAAAGCGCAAAGGCCCGCTGTTGCGCCCGGGCCAGCGAGGGCCTTGTGCGGTGGTGAGGTAATCGCAACAGCTAGGCCGTTATTCACCTATTGTTTGTTTTCTACAGGTGTTCATGAGACCGCTACGCTAAGTCTTGTTTCTTTTGTGGCTATGACAAAAGAAATAGCCTCTCCGGCAATGAGGAGACTACATTAAGCAAACACTCACCGCCTCAAGTCCAAAAGTGCAGAAACAGCGAATTACTTAGCACATGGAACCAATGCGCTTACTGCAATGCTTACACGTATCAAGATCTCTCACTATCGTTCGAGATAACAAATTGCTTTACCCTCACATCACTCCCCAAAACGCCTCTATCACCAAAAAATATTTGCAAACGCCCTCATTGTTAGCTATGTTTAACCAAACAATCCTAAAACCATTACACACCTATACTTATGAATATCCGTCAACAACCTTATCACCTGCTGGCTTTCACCGGACTAACTGCTGTACTGCTATCGTTACTGCCGATTCGCCAATTACTAAGCATCAATTTACACGACACTTATATCGTAATCCCATATGTACCTTTTTTAAGGTGTTGGGCGGTTCTGCTGCTGGTGCTTTGGGGTGTAAACGTGGTGGGATCGGGCGTGCTTAAATCGGCCCGGTTAAAGTGGGTGCATACGGTGTCCGTTTTACTGGCCTTTTTAAGCTGTCATAGTTTACTGCTTAACCCAGAACCCGTGTTCCATTACAATGTATCGCGCTGGGCAAGCTTGGGACGTTATCTGATGATGGTGCTACCGTTTGTTGTCATCATAGCCGCGCTGTTTGTTGGGTTAATAGCATTACTGGCTAACTTCATCACCTCATTTCGCCCGGTAACCGGCAACTCATAAACAAAAGGCCGATACCGCGCTAAACAAAAACCATCCCTATGGGTTTACCCAAACATGGATCCGAAAGAACTACCTATACCAGCCGACGAGGCCGAAAAATTAGCCGAACAAGCCCGCCAACCCGAACGCCAGCAAGAAGCTGAGCAAGCCGAAGAAGAAACCGAGGTAAACCCGATGGACACCAACCTGGAGCGCAACGAGTAAGGTTCATTATTTTACTGTACTGCCGTAGGTTAACCACCCCAAAAAGCTCAAAGCATGGAGCCGGGGTATGGGGGCGCATGCCCTGGCGGTGGCATTTGCCAGAAAGTTAATAAATATTATCGCCGCGCTGTCACAAACCGCAACAAATAGCGTTAGGGGGTTAAAGCTTTTATTTTATAGCCCGCATTTAACCCGTGCAACAACTGCTTAACGCATGCTTAACCTCTATTTTCTGTTTTTAATATACGGCCTGTTTATATTTTACTGTACCTTATTGGTATGGAGTTATGCCGACGGGGCGCTTTCTATATATCCGTTTTTATGCCTGGCCGGTGCGGCGGTGCTATTTGTCATAGCCTCGGCCCTGGCGCTGTATCAAATTAAACCTGCAGCCTGGCTGGGGGTAATTTGTCTGGCCGTTACGTCGCCCATGTTTTTTGGGTTGCTGATGGATACAGGCCTGCAGTCGGGCCTACTCACTGCGGTAATGGGGGTAGCCTCGGTTATATTTTACTTGGGCATGTTTACCTCCGTTAAAGTGATCCGCACCGGCTCGCCGGCCATCACCCTAACCTCGCCCCTGCGGGTAGCACTAACCCTCGTTCCGGCCGGACTATTTATATGGTGGCTGCTGGCGGTGTTTGCTTTGAAATAATGATTGAATGAAAGCTAATGTGTGATTTTTGAATGAGTGAATGAGTGTTGATGTGCGGATATGTAGATGTGCAAATGATTAAAAAAATGCATCCCTTTTCGTAGATATTGATGAATTTTCCTTTTTCATCTGCACATTCGCACATCTGAAATCTGCACATCAACAACCATCCGCACATCAAAAGCCCTTTCATTGTCTTCCCAATGTAACCTTGAAGGTGTCGGTTTCGTACAAAACGGCACCTTCGCAAAACTATGAGCTATACTGTTGACGACCTGATTGCCTTAAAAAAAACCGTAGATGACGCCCTGGAGGCCAATCATAACCTCAGCAAAAAAATTGTGCAGCGCAAAACAGACCCTATACTGCAAAACCGTATAGCCCGCTTAAGCCGCTGGAGCACGTATCGCAAGTTACTGAGCAAATAGGCAGCACTAATCACGTTGCACTGATGCAAAGCCGGTAACGTTACTGGGTTACCAATGCGCAAAAAGATGAAAATGGCTGGTGCTTTCAGCCTGATTTGCTCGGAGCCTGTGGTTACAAATTCTGTAGGTTAACGGCTTTGCACATATTCATACATTTGTATACAGGCACAACCCGGTCGTTTAAAATTTGGGGTAGCTTTTATCTGCCGAAATTTTTATTAATTAGCATAGGTGCTGCCGAAACTAACCGGTCACCATTTGCAGATGTTTTCATTCTTTAAATCACTTATCGGCTCATTTTCCCGGTCAGCGGCTATCCCGCAATCGGGCAGCAATGCTACGGTGCAGCAATACTTGTCGGGCCTGCAACAGGCCTATGCGCAAAACAACGGCCAGGCGCTGTGGCATCATTTTGAACAAATTAAACAAGGCGCCGCCCCGGCCAATTTGAAAAAGCTGAGGCAGTTGTATAACGATGTACCAGATGCGCTGCTGAGTTTACTTAGTTATGCAGATGGCACATATCACCGCGAGTACGCCGGCGAAAAAATAGCCTTTTACCTATTAGGATCGGACGTGGAGGAATACCCCTACTACCTGCTATCCTCCGGCCAGATAAGGCAGGTAAACAGATTTCCAAGCGTTTTTGGCACTATGTAACGCGGGAATATAGCGATGTAGAGATAGATGAACGGATTACCGATAATGCGCACACCCTTAACTGGCTGCATTTTGCTGACTGTATGAATAACGGGGGCACCTCGGAGCTGATGATTGATTTCAGCCCATCGCCCACCGGAACCCATGGCCAGGTGATCCGCTATTTGCACGACCCGGACGAGATCACGGTTATAGCTGAAAGTTTTGAAGCATACCTGCAAATGCTGATCAATAAGGATTATGATTTTATACAGGAAGATACGCTGGGGTGATGGTTAAGTGAAAGTGAGCTGCATCAGCAGGTGTAACAGCAGTAGGGTGACAACGCCTCGCTGCCGCAAGCGTCCCGCTTGTGGTATGGCCAAAGGATGAATTTATTGATAAACCGGCTAAAAAACCACCAGCCACAGGCTTGCGGCAGCGATGACGCTTAGCCCGGCCAAACATATCTAATAGCATAGGTCAGCGACTATCTAACCCGAACTCTCACGTGCCGATAGATTAGCCTTTCAGACCCTGGTGTTTCGAAAATAAAAAACTTACTTAAAAACCCAAATTAATCGCGGTACCTGCGCAGACTCACGTTGTACACCAACAATATAACTATAGCCATCAACGATAAATCACTGCTGGTGATGCCCATACGTTGCGGAGACAGCCCCGTTACCAGGGCAACGGCAATGAGTAAACTCATGGCAAAAACCAGTGTAAAGCTAGCGGCTTGGGCCTTATGCTTTTTAATTAAGGCCGACTGCTGATGGCTGTTCCCAAACGCGGTTAAATATAAACCCACGGCCAAACCCACCTGGCTTACATTAATGGTGACCCTTGTACCCTCCGCACTCATCCCGAAAGAGAACAACCCGAATGAGCATACCAAAAGCACTAAGGCCGATAAACCGATAATAGCGTACCCCAACCTGGAGGTATTAGCAGATGTTAATTTGACAACGTTGTACATGTTTTGGTTTGGTAGATATAAAGCTAAGTATAATTACAGCGTTGTGTACGTATTTTTCTTGGGTAAGTTTTGTTTCGTTGATAGTACGCCGGGGCTATAAATTAGCAATCCATTTCTCGCTAGCACCAGTATCCTGGCTTGTGGTTCAGTCGTCGGAATGGCCTGTTGATAAACCTATTCAAAACCACAAGCAAGGAGGCTTACGGCAGCGGAATAACCAATCAAACAGACGCTGGACCTTAGTCCTCCCCGTCGTAATAGGCAAATATCAGGTAATCATGCTTTTCGTTTTCCTGGTGCTCACTGGTTAGCTTGTAATTATAACTCACCGAAAAGTCGGGTAGCGGTGCGCTGCTGTTGGTGGCAATGTCGTCCAGCAGTTCAAGTTCTACCTCGGTAGGTTCGGTAGCAAAGTAAGCGGTGAGCATCATGTCGTGCTCTTCCATATCGATGTCTAAATACAAAAACCTCATGTTCTCGGTAATGTTTTTGACTAATTGCCGGTAAACCTGGGTAGATAAATCATATTTTCTTTCTTCGATAGTCATAATGGTGAAGGTATAACTTTTATCGCTCAAAAATTATCTCAGCTCAGCCTAAACTCGTTCCATTCAGTTAATAAACCCTTCCTATCGGCCAGAGGGATCATGCCTATTTTTGAGCGTAAATCTTAGTGCCATGGGGCGGTGCGCGAGGGCCTAACTTGTGCTTGCCCATCAAGTCCGTTACAAAGTCACGCCTTATCGATGAAGCACACGTCAGGCTTTCCCACATGGCAGCCGCAATAGGGCTTGCGTTGAAGGGGTATTTTCTAATCGTGTTGCAGTATAATCACATCAGATAAAGAAAAGATTATTTTACAACAAGTTGGGGTTCTTTGGTGCGTGAATATATATTGTTGGATTTTTGCCCAACAGCATATCTTTTGTGATGGTGCTGAGTTCAGTTTTAATTTTATCCCTGTCCTTTTCTGATGATGAATAGACAAATTTAGTAGCTTCTTTTTCAAAGTAGGTCAAGGCGTCTGTTCTATCAGAAACAAGAAACTTTGCAATGGCAACCCGCTCAAGTGGCCCAAGAGCCGGATGAGCATTATAAAACTTGGTGAAGATACTTTCTACTTTTTTATATGTTTTTTTTGCAAGCCTAATTTGACCTGTTTTCTCAAGTAAAATCCCCTTGTAAATTAATATTCCAACATCCTGTTTAATAGCTAATGAAGCGTTGGCTGCGCTGATAGCCTCACTATATCTATCAAGGGCTATTAAGTCTTGAATTTTGTTTTGATACGAAGCTGTTACCTTAGGGTCAAGCTTTATTGCACTATCCAAAAGCTGAATCGCCTGTCGGAAAAGATCATCTCTCTTTCCTGCACTGAAAATTGTTTTAACAGCCTTGTTATTAAGCTCTACAGCTCTTTTTCGCTTAACTTCTTTGTCATCTTTGACTTGCGAAAATGTTTGGATGCTTCCTAATGCTAACAGGAGAAAAATTAATCTGATCTTCATTTAAATATGGTTTAGCTGCTTTGGCAACAAAGTTAATTGGTATAGAAAAAGAGAGAATTATGAATTTAATTTTGCACTTACACAATGGTTTACTGACTGCACACCCTATCTCCAAATTAATTGCCAACCACAAAGAGTCTTACAATTATACCAAAAGAAAGGAGCTTTCAATTACCCCGAACTGGCTGCACTTGAGTTATATCTTATGTTTAGGAAATAGATAGCTATTTATACATGACAAAAGTACCTCCATTTTGCTCATAGTTATTACAATACTTACAGTTTATGCCGGTTTACATTGCCTCGCTCCCGAACAGGAAGCGAGTATACTTTTGGAGTTAGCTTATCTTACTTTTTTGCAGCTATTTTAGCCTGTGGTTTATGTTGTCACCAACCATCCGCCACGCAGGTGAAGCGGATAACAAAACCTGTCTGCGGGTGGTGTGGTGATAACACCAACCACAGGCTGCACGGAAGCCAAATCAAGAGTACAGACTTGGTGAAAAGGTTTTCATTTCCGCGAGTATCAAGATCTTTCGCTATCGCTCAAGATGACACGCTGCGTTTGAGTCACTCATTGGCATCCATCTGCAGATTTGCACAACCACACATTAAAATCATTCGCTCATTTACTGCTCACTCATTCACTCTTTGTTATTTCAGCCGGTGATGTGTTATCACCAACTACTCTCCATTTAAGCAACGGCTTCATTACTTGAAGATAACGAAAGATTGCTAAATTGCCCTGCAAAAACAACCTCAAAACCTTAACTGACAATTCAGACAATGAACGATACCCCCTCTGCACAAGACTTGGTAAAGCAAGAAATTGCACCTGAAGAACAGGATGGGCAGAACGATGCCCTTAGCTCATACCTTCAGGCCATTATAGATGCGCCCGAATCGGCAACGGCGCACTATAACCTTGCATTGCATTACAAGTACAAAGGCAACTGGCAACTGTCTTATCAGCACAACAAAAAAGCGGCGGAGCTTGATGCTGAGAGCGAGGCTACCTGGTGGAACCTGGGTATTGCAGCAACTGCACTTAAAGACTGGCGCATGGCCAAAACGGCATGGATTAAGTGCGGCTTATCGCTCGAGGTAAATGATAGCGAGCCATCGATGAACATCGGAAATACCCCCATCAGATTAAATCCTGATGGAGCGGCTGAGGTGGTATGGTGTAAGCGGATTGACCCGGCCAGGGCTGTTATTTTAAACATTCCCTTTGCAGCCAGCGGTCGCAGGTACGGAGATTTGGTACTTAACGACGGCGCACCGGTAGGCACCCGCATCAGCAATGGAGTGGAATACCCGGTACTCAATGAGCTGCAGTTGCTGAGTGCATCTCAATACCATACCTATTCGGCCACCATTTATACGGGCACACAAACCGATATTGACCAATTAGATGAGCTTTGCCAGGCGGCCGAAATTGAAATGGAAGACTGGTCGACTATCCGGTATTTATGTAAACAGTGCAGCGAAGGTGTACCGCACGAACATCATGACCAGGACATCCAGGAGCGCGAGGCGCCGTCTGAGCGTTATATTGGCTTTGCGGCCACCAATAAAACGGCACTAATCAGGGTACTGTCCAGTTGGAGCGTTATAACCTTGTGTGAGTACTCGGACGTTGTTCTTGAACTCGAATAAGCGATGAGGCGACACCATTCGGCAAAAAAGAAGATAAGAGGCTGGAAGCGCAGAGTAAGGCACCTAAACCGTTGGGGCGAGCAAATTAAACAGCCGTATACCGAGTACTTTGTCAGCAACAACGGTCGTCACACTTACGAGCGCTACACGGTATCGCCGTTTTACAATGCCGCTAAACGCAACCCTCCTTTGTGGTTCTACAAACTTATAATTGCAAAACTGGTTACGGCTTATAATGCCTGGACGGCAACATTCGAGCAGTTAGGCATTCCGTTCGATTTACAATTATGGCTGTACGACCCGGCTTACATCCGGTCAGAAATCATTTGCTATAAGATGGCGCAACAAGGCGAACGCAGGCGTTTTAGTTGGGAATCGGATTTAAACAAACCATTTCCGTATAACAAGTTAGGCGGCCTTAACTACAATCTGCACGAGTATGATTGGATTTTAGCTGATGACGAGCAGGTGTATTTTGAAGACGACTTTGAAGATGCCGACTTTACTGCGGATGACCTGCTATCTGACGGTTATGTGAGAAAAAAACAGCCGGACGGTACCGTTTATTACGCAAAGCGATTGGGCGATATTTGGATAGGCAGACATCAAAACGCGACGAAACACCAAAGCAGGGATGTGATTCAAGGATACTTTGCCCCTCCCAAAAGTATGGATTGATGCGATTTAAATGGTGGAGATAGCTTTACGAAAAGAGGTAAACGCCTACACTTTTAAACGGAAAGATGACTACATTGCCTTAAGTAAAGTATGAACCTATCATCTTCAGCCTGCAAAAGTTTAGTTGCAATATGGTGCTTATTTTGTTGCTTGGTGGTATCTACACCAGGCTTTGGCCAAAACAACTTTTACAACGTAAGAGGCACCGTGGTTAATGGCTTGTTTTTAAAGACGATACCGTTAACCATTTTTAACGGAAATAACAAGGCTTTAATGACCACCAACAGCGATAGCCTGGGCCGGTTTACATTTCGGGGTTTAGCAAACGGCAAGTATCGGTTACAAAATAAACACTTTCGTATTGACACTGCAGTCACCGTTCAGGATGGCCCGGTTGATAGCTTCGATATAATACTCAACGTTTGCGAAGTGGACGCATTACAAGCACAGCAGGACATCCAGGCAGGTAAAGCAAAATTGTTACTCGCGGGCGGCTATGCCCCTGTTTACTACCAGGGGCAGGAACTTTTTGAACGAAAGTACAAAGTGAGTTATCACGATTATGGCTGCACCCCACCCAACAGAAAGTGCATCAAAGAATACAACAAAACAGTTTTTACTTATCTCGACCTCAAATATGGCAAACAATGGCGCACTCAGGTGCGAAAGGATGTAGTAGGCTTCAGATAAGCTTCAGCCTATGGTTTGCGCTGACAGCAACTGTGCGCCGTGATCTGTGCAGCGTGTACGAACACTTATCCGCGGGTGGTGCGGTGATGATAGCAGGCACAGGCTGCAAATAGCATAGCCAAGTGAGCCATAACATTAAATGAGGTTTGTTAACTAATCTTTTTAAAGCTAAATTTGAAATAAACCCATACATAATGAGCAAAGCAGAACAAGTGATACGGTTTATAATATTGCCAGCGCTGAGTTTCTGCTTTTTAGCTTATTCAATTTATGCGACATTGCGCAAAGGTCCTGTTAAAGAAGATGATGAGCCGGGTAAATTCCGGGATTATTATGAAGAACAGGGTAAATGGTTAAGACGGCTCTTTTACGGCTTATTTCCTAAACGCAGGTAACGGACGTCTTTGCAACTTCAGTTACTGCTTTTTTGTTAGTGCAATTATGTATTCACATAGTTTAAGCTGGCTGCTCGTAACCTATCTACGCAGGCATAATTAGCCACTTTGCTAAACCCGCCCCGCATACTCACACCAGTGAAGACGACTTTTAGGTCAACGTTAAATATCTTACAGATATTTTTAGCATACCATTCATTACTTTTACGTAAAACAAATTATCAACCTAAACCCTATAGCATGCCCCAAACTATTTTCTTACATCACTGCAGATGGCTTCTGATGTTGAGCCTTGCGTTGCTGCTTACTCGGCCTGTGGCCCATGCGCAGGTGACCGATTTTGACCAGATGCCCCGGTGTTACGCCAACACCAAACAGGCTCCGTCTCCGGTAAACATAGCCGATTTTAAGTACCCGCCGTTAACCAGCTACCGTGGCCAAAAGGTTTATAAGATCAGCGATGCCAAAGTCGGGAAGGTTCCGTTCAGGCTGCACATCCCCCCAAATTACGACCCCGCCAAACCGGTGCCTTTAATCTTACTGCTGCATGGCGCGGTGGGTGCCTCTCATTTTTCTGATGCGCTTCATCCAGATGTAAAGAATGAAGCCACCGATGACCCTTTTTACAACAAGCTATGCCAAAGCGGTTACCTGGTGATCATGCCTTATGGTGACCGCGACAAAGGCTTCAACTGGGCGGCCAACAAATATGGCGCTACCGAAAACTTTACGTTCGACGCGTTAATATCCATTATCAATGCCGTCAAAAAAGTAGTGAATATCGATGACAACAAGGTGTTTGCGTTCGGGCATTCGGATGGGGCCGATGGAGCTTTTGCGTTGGATGTTTACCGCCCCACTTTATTTGCGGGCTTTGTAAGCTACAATTCCATGCTCGCAAATCTCTTTGTTCATGATTTTTACATTCACAATGCTGTTAACCGGCCGCTTTATTTAGTTCACTCAGACAAGGATGATTTGCGGCCCATTCAGCAGGCCCGTGTCATTGTACAATATCTCGACTCGCTGAAGGCGCCGGTGCAGTACCATGAATATTTGGGTTACAAGCACTTTGACCTGCACCTGGACAAAGATTTTACCAGTGCTCTAACTTTTGTAAACACCGCTAAACGCAACCCCTACCCTCAAAGCGTATATTGGGAAACCGGCAATCGTTTAAATAACAGCTGCGATTGGCTGGAAGTAGACGATTGGGGCTTGAAATTACCCATAGCTGCCTGGGCCGAACCCAATGACATACGATTTTACAATAAAACTACTCACGCCCGGATGAACATAAAATATTACGACAATGGCCCGGCGGCGGCGGTAAAAGGCACTTTTAAAAACAACGTGTTTGACCTTCAAACGTCCAGGATTAAGCAATTTAAAGTACTCATTAGCCCTCAAATGGTTGACCTTACCCAAAACGTTAAAATTGTAGTAAACGGAAAGCTGAAACACGACGCCAAAATAACGCCCGACGATTCCTTTTTTGCCAACCGGTTTAAAGCCGACCATGACCGAAAAGCCATCTGGGTAAATGCCATAACGATTGTTTGCGATTAACCTATGCATGGTGTTGTCACCAACCATCTGCCACGCTACGCCGCGGGTAATAAAAACTGTCTGCGAGCGGTGTGGCGATAACACCAACCGCAGGCTGCAGTTATAAGAGTAAGCATTCGTTTATTCTCGACTTGCTAACCACAAGTCTTACCCTGCCTGAAAGACTTATGCCGGTTAATTTGCATTAACAGGCGTTTAAACCATTACAATAAGTCTGCAGCATTTTTTTTCTGCTTGATAGAGATGAGTTGCCCCTGATGATATTTATACTTTCTAAAAATGCTCGAGTTTAACTGGTTAATAAAATCAACATCAAGGCCATGATACTTCTTAAGGCTATTTTGATTGATAACGGACGACTCTTTGATAAAAATGACTTCATAATTTTGGTACTGATTGGTGCTCACGGTAGCAAGCTCTGCAACATACTTATCTAATTGCTCATTGTGGGTGCTATCATTTACATAATGCTGAACCAAAATACATTCCTGCTTCCGCTCGTTATCGTTGGTAGATATATATCCTAAGTCAGGTATGGTTACGTACACCATCTTTGATTTGCATGCGCTCAAGCCGCACACTATTAAACAAATTACGATTTTGATGCAGGTTTTCATTAATTGGATAGTGAGTCGTATTTAAAGCATTAGGCGTCGGCAAGTTGCTTTTTGTGCAGGCAAGTCCGATAAACGTACGAAAAAAAACAAGCTTGTTAATTGAAGTCTTACGGCGAGAGTTAAGCTACTGGCAAGACTTGGGCTTTGTGCTGATTGATGCACCAACCAGACTTACCCGTACGGCAATTGCACCCAGCCTTTCGCGAAAATGGGCATTGATACTAAACATTTTAATGAGGTTCATACACCTGTACAACGGCATCCAAGTCTTGCAGGGCATTTACCATTAATGGCTTTACCTCCGCCCAGTTTAACCCGCCGTTGCCAGCGCCCAGCGGTGGGATGGCGATGCTGCGGATGTTTTCGTCAATAATCAACTGGCGCAGGGCCACCAAACCATCCTGGATGTATTCCAGTTTTGATGGGTTGCGCCAGTGTACTTTTGTGGGGAAGTTAACAATCAGCTTTTCGCCGTAAACCGGGTTATGGTCTTTTACGGCCAGCATTTTGCCCGGCTGCAGTTCCTTATTTTTGCACGCGACCGCATATACATTGAAGTTGTGGATGAATGCCTGTTTAAACTGCAGCGCAATGCCCTTACCCATCACCCCCACAGTATTCACGGCGTTCACCAGCGCGTCAGCGTCAGACTGGAGCAAATCGCCGGTTACATAGCTAATCATAAATTTTTTATTGGCTGTAATTTATTATGAGCTACCTAAGTTAGTGAAATTTGGACAGTTTCAGCCTTTGGTTTCGTATTGTCTTCAGCCACAAGCTGCAATGATAGTCGAAGAGTTAATTTTGAATGAGTGCATAAGCATTGTTCATTGGCTCACTAACTTCAAAGAGAGAACCCTCACTACCAACTCCCGCGACGAGCATTCGCTCATTCACTCATTCAAAAATCACTCATTGGTTTCCATTCCCCGCAATCACAAACCCGGTGCTTGCGGCAGCATACAAGGCACTTACTGCACAAAAGCGGCACGGCTACTACCCTGCCCGCACTGGTAAACTGTTTTGGCAAATATGCTTTAAAGTATACGGTCGTCTTTAAAAAATACGGTAGCTTTAACGCAACAAAACTTAAACTGTCATACCTTGCCCAGCATTAACTTTTTCATATTTATATTTATTTTTTTAGTGGCTTTCTACATCCTGGCCCGGGCTGTAGAAAATTACCGGCGCCGGTCGCGCCGGCCTGATATGGCCGAGATACGCAAAACGCTTGACGGAGCCGTTGACCGCCAGTTAGCAGAACTGCAGACAATTATCGACGAGATGTCTGTTTACACGGTTGCCAACGACTACCTAACGCAGCAAAACCCGCCTGCCGCCCCAAGCCCAAGCCCCGCAACCATCACCGAAAAAGAGCCAGGCATCCTGGAGCAGGTTAAAAGGGTTTTTATTGAAACCGACGAGGACATCAAAGCGCAGGAAGAACATAATGCCCACCTGCAAAAGGAAGCACAGGCCAACCAGATTACGGAAAACGTACCCGTACTTTCGATAAAAGGCTACAGCGTGAGCGACGGAAGCCGCAACGACGGCTGGTGCCTAAACGCAGGTTATTATTTTGTATTGAAGCTTATTAATACCAGGCCCGAGCCTATTAAACATATCCTGGTAAGTTTCGGGTCTGATTTTGTTATAGACCAGCTAACCGATACCGAGCAGCCACATATGTACACGCCGGGCAGCACAACGTTTAAATACACGTTGCATGATGCAAAAGTGCGCAAAGATTTGATGAGAAACACCGATTTTAAAATCTGGGAACTGCCCGGAATGTCTGAAAAGGTGATTTGTGCATTTCCGGTAACCACGCGTTTTAATGGGCACTTAAATGCAGACAAGGACGGTCAGAGCACCTTGTATTTGTCGTGCTTTTTGAACTGGCAGGGTGGCCATAATGCGTTTTATTTTATCTCCTACCGGTATGAGCAACCCGGCGACTTAAAGGTTTTTCATGCCCGCGTTACTGTAGATGACCAGCGGGTACCCATCATCGGCAGATACCTTAAAAACAATACTGAAGTTAAAGACCTGGTGTAAAGGGTAACAAGCGCTAACCATTGATGCGTATTTGATATTTAAGCGTATGATTGGGGTGGCCGCCAACCATACGCCATGCTATTTGGTGAGTAATTAAAACCTGCCCGCGGTTAGTATGGTGATAACACCAGCGATATACTGCAAATGACATGAAGCCTACCGCACAGAGAAGTGTTATTGACAGGGTATTTAACGCACTAAATCCTGTGGGTTCTGCTATAGCAACAGGTACAATTTACAGAATTAATAGATTTTAGATTTATATAATGAGGTATTTTCTATATGCTATTTTGCTGATAGGTTTTTTTTATTCGGTTCTTTACTATAATCAAAAATCAGGTGAAGAGACAATAAAACTAAATGATTCCTTGAATAATAATGTATTATTTGAGGGAGTGGTCGTGAAAATACAAAGATCAACTAATCATGCTTTCGGTATCATTACTTTAAAGCATGTGAGATCAAGTGTTGATGAATTTAATAAACAGATTAAAGGAGGTATTTATCCTTATCGGGTTACTGGGGATTCGGCTGAATTATATTGTACAGTTTCAGTTGATAGAAAATTGGGAGATTCAGTAAAAGTTGTTTCTAAAGATCTTACAATTTATTATAATCCCCAAAAAAGCAAAGAAGAAGGGAGTCTGTATGTTATAACTGATCCGTATAATATAGCGTATGTGAAAGAAAATACAGTATTTAAGTAACATTAGTAACGAAAGTCTGTAAATCCAAAACTTAGCCAATAGGCGGCATACCTGTTTATGCATCCTATTAGGTTTTTTATACCCGTAAGTTTTTGATGTTGTTAAAGAAGTGCCTGTAGCTTATTTCAGCAAAGAAAGCCTATAGTGGCGAACGGTGTGAACGTCCATCCGGTGGCAGCTTTTCAATTAGTTTCAGACTGTCTTAAGCGCAAGTATTAGTTCCCGGGGCAAAGTACAAGCGCCTGACTTGTGCTTGCCGACCACGTTTGATACAAAACCGCTTCCTACCTCCGAAGCACAAGTCAAGCTTTCGCACATGGCAGCTGCACTAAGACTTGCGCTAAAGGGGGCGCTGTAGGACTATGTACTATCCTTAATTAATGGTGAAGCACCTCTCTATCTATAATAAGAAGCGCTACCACGGCAAATGCAGTTAATCCCCATACAACCCAAGCTAATGTCCGGTTGCGCATGGTGTTAATCTCACTATTTTTAAATTCATCGTATATACGCTCGGCTTTCCCGTTTTTAACGAACGACAGATAGATAAAAGTGAACATTAATGCGCTAAAAATTGCAGCATTGATGCGGTTTATGAATATGTAGCCTGTACAAAATTTGATGATGAGCAAAAGCGTGAGGAAAATAAAAAACAGACTTAAAGCCATTACCAGCATCGCCCTATACCATAAAGGGCTGTGGTTTTTATAGTTTTTCTCTTTAAAATGATGGTAAAAAGTAAAGAAGTAAAATTTAAGCCACATCATTCACAAAGTAATCAATTTAAGAATGTGAACTACCATATAACAAGTAAAAAAGGGAATATGATGCACTGAAATATCAAACCATTTCAGCCTGTGGTTTGCGTTGTCACAAACCATCCGCAAATGCACGAGTAGCCATTGCTGTGCCCTACCCGGCATACTCGCGCCAGTGGAGCGGAGAATCTAAAATTCGAAGAAGCCTATCATTTCCTGTCCGGTATCAACTGATTGTTGAAGTAAGGCTTTAAATCTTTCCAAATTATAAATTAAACTTTCAGGATCGTCATTGTACACCTCATCCTCAAATATTGATAGGTGACCTAAAAACCCTTCCTCATTATCAAAATTTGTTTGAAAAAGTTTTACTCCTCCGTATTTCTCTATTAAAGGAATTGTTTCAGCGTCTAAGGCAGGGACAACTTGCTCGTCTATAAACGCAATGACGCGCATAATTTCACTAGCGTCAAAATGTACTGATTCATCATCACTATCGTAACCTTCTGTCGACAAATTATGATATAATCTATAGCAATACTCAGTTAAAGTTGTATTAAATAATTCTTCCGCTTTCGATTCGTCTATTTGCTTGGCATAAAAAAGCGTCAATGCATAAGCTCCGAATTGGAACCGTACATCGGTATCATTCGATTGATTTTCATCAAGCGTGAAGTAGATTGATCTGGCCATGTTTTTAGCGTTAAGTTTGTGTATTGGTTTAGCTTATGATTTTTGTTGTCGCGGCTATGTAGTGCATGTATAATCCTGCTAAGCTAACACGTTTTGCTCAAATTTGCATGCGGCCGGGCGCAAGCGAGGGACTGATTGGTGCTTGCCGATTAGACCCGGTACAAAAATATCACTTCCGGCAAAATGCGCCTGTCAACTGGCGCGAGTATGCAGCGGGGCCGATGTGGATGCTACTCGTGACCTGAACGCAAACTTAAAAGCAACCCATCAAACTAACAAAGGGTCAATCAACGTTACATCCAACAGTGCAAGTAAGCCGTAGTAGTTCCGGGCACTGCTGTATAGACAGTCCTGGGGGGGTTCTACCAGTCCGGCCACCACCGGGTTTTGATGTAGGTAATCCAGTTTTTGATGCAGGATGGCGTGCGTGGTACATTCGATAGGATGATTATCTTGCTGCCATAACTGGAAACCGGTATTTTGCGAATTTTTACGACCGGCACGTTCCATCATCCACAGCATCCATTCGCGCCGGCTTTCCTGCGGATGGGTTTGGATAGCTTGCCTCAGCTGTTGCGAGGTATGTCGTTTCATATCGCGTAAAATATCGGGCATATCATTTTTTACCGTGCCAATAATCATATGCACATGGCTGCTCATGATGCACCAACCGTAGGTTTCGAGTCCTTTATGCCTGCGGCAATACTGCCAGCTATCAAGCATCACGTGTACATACCCGGGCCTTACAAATAAATCTATCCAGTGTACCACCGCGAAACTTACAAAGTAGCGTTTATCCTGGTTGCCTATTTTATATTTAGTACTCATGGCAGGCTAAGATAAAACTTATGGGTTAGGCACCAACGGCCTGTGCTTGCTTCGTTACTCCGATTTTCTGGCGCGGGTATGCAGTTTCGGCTCGTAGCTTAGCTACCCGTGACCTGAACGCGAAGGCAAGTTTTTACTGGCGCAAGTATGTAGCGGGGCATGCGGGCCGTTACTCGTGACTTGAACGCGAAGGCAAGTTTTTACTGGCGCGAGTATGTAGCGTTGGCATGCGGGCTGCTACTTGTGACTTGAACTCGAAGGCACGTGTAGCCATTACGCTGCCCTGCCCGATATACTCGCGGCAGAGGAGGTCTCTGATAGCCTCATACCCAATCCTGTAATTTATTGGCAACTACCCACTGTGTCCATTGAGCAATAATTTCTCGCAGGTCGGTAGTGGAGACGGAAATATCGGCACGGGCCTCATCGATTCCTGAAAACGTACTTTGTACCGGGCCGATCGTGAGGAAACTTAACGTACCTCCGGCGTCGCTGTCAAAAGGCTGGCCGGCTAAAGCTTTATCCAACTCGGGCAAAACGTCGTTAGTCAAATAATCGATGGGCTGATTAAGCAGGTAGTAACTTAGGTGGTAGTTAAACAATTCATCATCAAGAACAGCCATTGATACACTCTTGTGACCGCCGCCTACCGCTTGCGCAAAAAACTGGAGCTTGTATTTGAATGGGCTTGATGGCATAGCTTTAAATGGTTAAACAATATACACAGTTAATTCACAAGATCACCGCTTTGTACGGCCGGTGTCACACCCTTTCTCTGTACAAATATAGGTGTGGCCGGGTGGAAGCAAGCACCTGACGTAAGTATATTGATCAAAAATACAACGCATCTCATTTTCTGGCGCGAGTATGTCGCCGAGGTTCGTGGTTTGGCTACTCGTGACCTGAACGCGCAGGCATATTTTTTTCTGGCGCGAGTATGTAGCGTTGGCATGTGGGCTGCTACTCGTAACATGAACGCAGAGGCACGAGTAGCTGTTGCCACTGCTCTGCCCGACATACTCGCGCCAGTGGAGGTGGCGAATTTCGATTTTTAAACGATTATCTATACATTTAGCTTTATAACTAAACCTTTATGTACAATTTATCAGATACCTCGTTAGAATGGTCACTTCTTCATTTAACCAATTATTACGACAGTGACTTTTTTCCCAGATTATTTGAATTTGATGCAATTAAACGCGATTGGACTAACGTTAAGAAACATATAGCGGAGATAGACCTTGAAAAGTACGCTCCTAAAAGCCCGATCATTTCTCTGGCTCCTAAAGCAAATGGAACATTTAGGGTAATTCATCAGCTAGACCCTATTGATAGTATAATTTATGCAGCTCTACTTTTTGAGAATGCAATGTTGATAGAGTCCTATCGAATTCCAGAAATTAGGAAAATTGCATGTTCCTATCGCATTAAGCCAGACACAACCGGGTCCTTCTTTCTAAAAGATACAAATGGTTATCCAGATTTTATGGAAAAAGCTGCCGACTTAACGGCCAAGTATCCATCTGGAGTTGTACTGATTTGTGATATAGTCGATTTTTATAATCAGATATATTTGCACCGGGTAAACAATATTCTTAGTGAAGCAGGTTCGAAAGCGAATCAGGTAATAGAATCTTTTTTGGGAGGATTAAATACAAATATTTCTCGTGGTATACCAGTTGGCCCTGCTCCAAGTATCTTGATTGCTGAAGCAATTATGGGAGATATAAATCGAAAAATATTAAATTACACAGACTCTTTTGCTCAATATGTCGACGACTTATTTATCTTTTTTGAGTCAGAGTACGACGCAAAGATATTTTTACATGAACTCACGAGATATCTTTATTCTATACACCGACTCGTTTTATCTCCAGATAAGACTCAAATAAAAACTGTATCTCATTTCAAAAAATTTTTTCTTAAAGAAGAAGCGAGATTAGAGAAAGAAGCAATCCACGAAAAATTGGAGGAATTGGATGAAGGATATGCTTTGCTAGATGCAATAACGGAATTTGAGGAGCTAGATGGAGCCAAAAAATTTGAAATCCGATCAGAAACTTACCCTATGCTTTTTTACGAAGCTTTAAAATACGGCAAAATCGAATTGGGATTAATGCGACACATTTTAAGGCAAGCTGGGAAGTATAAAGTAAAAAGCATCATTCCACAAATTTTTTCCGAATTCGATAAACTTCTCCCCGTTATAAGAGAAATAGTGATATACTTTGAGAAAGTATTAAATGAAAAAACAGTAATCCATTATGAAAAGGAGTTCTCTCAATTATTATGTAATCCTTTTATAAAGATCGCCTATGTAAACATGTGGATTTTTACACTATTTCAAAATAAGTATTTTAATGCTATAACGTTGAAAATTAATTATAATCAGATAATTCGTGTACGAGAAAAAGCATTAATAGCAAGACGAGAAAACAATCTCACTTATATTAAAGACATCAAAGATGGATTAGATACTCTTGGAAATTGGGATAGAAGAGCCGTATTATATTCTTCACATATACTTTCAGAGGACGAAGCAAAACATTGGTTAGGACTAGAATCATCAAAAGGAGATATTTTAAATAAAGCTATTTGCTCAATGATAATAAGTGACAAAAAATCATCGAGGAAATAGAATCTCGAAACTTTAAACTTTCAGTTTAACACTCATAAAATCAACAACCAAAAGTTAGATTGACGAACATCTATTATTTCTATTTTAAGGAAACGAGATTGCGACCATTAAATTTCATGTTGAAACTCGTTAAACAACTTAACTACTTTCAAACTGCTTCTAAAAACTCGAATAAGCTAATGATAAACTGTCAAGCGTTTCAGAAATTTTAATGTGTGATTTGAACTAACCTCTGTTTAAAAGCAAAAGAAATTATCCGTTTACTATTATCGTCAATATTCTTAAAAGTACTTAGACTCTTAATCTTATCTAAATCAAAATTCAGAAGAAGCTTACCAAAACATTCGTCAGCGAAAGAATTAGAAATAACGTTTATACCAGCAAAATCAAAAATTAAGAAATTTCCAGACTCGATATTGGAAACAATTTCACTACGAATTTTTGTTCCAAGGTTTCTAGTGCTCAAGTTAGAACTTAAGGTTTTAAAATGGATCGTTTTCATAATGTGTTTACCATAAACCGTTTATACCGCCTTCTTCGTATCGCTCTTTAAAAGAGTCTATGAAATCAGTGTAACCGTCAGTTACAAGTTCTGGCTGTACACTAATATCGGTATTTATTTCTAAATATACAAATGTACCTTGCCATTTGTTTCCGCTTGACACCTTTATACCATGTCGATTAGAAGTCAAACAATTATCACCTGAATAAATTAACAACTCTCCTTTGTTGAGCTTAGCAAAATTGGCGGTAGCATATAGGCCAAACCCCATACCTTTTCCGTTAGTCACTTTGTTTTCAATACATTTTTCTAGAGCTTCCGCTTCCGTCCATGCGGCATATTTTTGATTTGTCTTTAATGAATGATGCACCCCACAACCAGTATCACAAACAACTATTCTTATTTTATTATGCTTAGCATAATATTGAGCAGTAATCCAACCACCATTTTTACTCTCAGCATGAAAAAAAATATTTCCAACTACCTCTCCCAAACAAAAAGATATAAGGTACATTACAGATTGATCAATGGAAGTATAACGCTGTAACATTTGAACAACTTTGTCAACCATAAGATAATCGCTTTCTCCATCAAAATTCGTTATCTCAATAAATCTACCATTGTTATCCTGCCTTTGAAATTGCTCCTCAAATTTAACATTCAAATTTTGAAAAAAATTCATTCTACTTATGTATCCAGATGTCTTATCATCTATTTCAATTTCGCCATCAGGTGTTACATTTATTTCATCTAACTTTCTTAAAGCCGCTGTTACCAAAACAAGAAAATCTGGATAAGTAAATTTTGTTACGGTTAATTTAATCTTCACTGAATCACCTGCCAGAACAGAAAACAGTGGGGACAACTGACTTACGACTTCTTCGTGTCTTCTACATTTGTCTAAATTTATATCAATAGTATGCTCAGCCATTAAATTTTTGAAAATTACGAAGCCAAAATTAAGTTAATTAATTAGGCAATCGAAAACTTCCGTTGACAGATCCCCCCTCACCCTACCCAAAACCGATCCCGCTCATCCGCCACGCCCGGAATCCAGCTGGCGGTGTCTGAGGGCAAACATTCGCCGGGTGCTAACAACCGCGTATTTTCGGGGCAGTAGCGGTATTCGAGGAGGCCTTTGCGGCCCAAGTGTTCCCACTTTACTTTCTGGATGTGTATTTCGGTGACGTCGTGGCCGTTAACGCGGTTGCGGTATACGGTAAAGCCGTTTTGGGTGATGTTAAAAAAGTGGGCCGACCCGCTGATGCTGTACAGGTTGGGCACCTCGAAGTTGCCGTCGGCCTGCTTGGGCATTTTGGTGGGGTGGGCTACCAAAAAGGTGTGTACGCCGTTGTGCTGGTTAAATTTTACAATTTTAATGAGCTGCTCGGCCGTAAACTTGCTTTCGTTGTAACCGGCGGGCATGGTGTTTTCGATGCGGTTCCAGGGGTCTAAAATCAGTCCGTTGATGCCGTAGCGCAGCACCAGCCGGCGGGCTTTTTCCAGCAGTATGTCCAGACTAAAGCCCTCCTCTTCGGGGTAAATAATGTGGAAACGGCTTTGCAGCCAGTCGCGCATTTTTTCCATGTCGGCCTCGGTAATGTTGGCCTTGGTGGCGGGTTTGCCGATTACTTTTTTAATGAGGCGCATCAAAAACATTTCGCGCGGGTAGGTTTCGGGCGCAAAGATGGCAAACTTCCAGCCGGCGTTGAGGCAGAGCTGCAAACTCAATTGTTCCAGAAAAACGGACTTGCCGTGCGAGGGCACGCCGGTTACGGTGGTAAGTTCGCCAGGCATAAAGCGCAGGTGCTGGTCAAAGCGGTCATCGCCGGTGGCAGCGCCCTGGGGCAGGCCGTTGTGGTAAATGTCCATCACGCCGGGCCAAAGCTCATCCACCGTATACACCCCCGCAATGGGGAACGCCCGGGCCGCCGCCAGCCTGCCGCGCAGCCGCTCCTCGCCGTAGGCCATTAGGTACTCGTTGGCATCCTTGAGGCCCTCAAAATCAACCTTCAGGCAGCGCTCCACACCCAGGCGGCGGGCCAGCTCGTCGCGCAGGGCATGGCCGGGGGCATCGTCATCACAACTCAAATAAATGGTAGTCATACCCTCAAAATGGCCGAAACAGGCATCCAGGTACTCCATCCGGGCATTGGCACTTGCGCCGTTAGGCACGCTCACCACCGCCGGGTAGCCGGACTGGTGCCAGCTGAGCGCGTCGGGTTCGCCCTCGCAAATAATGCACTCGGTCTGCCCCGCCAGGCTATCGAGGTTGTAAAAAATCAGTTCGGCATCCTTGCTCAGCTTAAAATGCTTTAGGGCGTCGCGGTATTTAATGTTGATGAGCTCGCCACCCCTCAGGTAGTTAAACTGCACGGTGCTCACGGTGCCGCCCGCGCCCGGCATCCACTCGGGGCCCTCGGTAACACCTAGATCAATCAGCGTTTGCTGGCGGATGCCCCGCGCGGCAAACCAATCTACCCAGGGCTTGCTGAGCGGCGTACGATTCACAAACGTGGGCCGAACGTAGGTTTTACGCTCAAAGGCCGCCATATCCAGCGCACGGCCCTTCCAGCCGCAATGGTGGCAGTGGTAGGTACCGTCGGGGATGTTCACGCTCAGGCAGGGGTCGTTTTTGTGGCGACGCTGGTGCGAGCACTTGGGGCAAAGCGTTTTGCCGGTGGTGGTAATGCGCTTAAGGTCGATGCCCAGGGCCTGCAATTTTTCTTTCTGACTCATTGTACAAAACGGGTTTGGGTGGTGGGTATGCGGTTTTCGGGCGTAAACCAGATGGTGCGGCACTTTTGCTGCCAGTTGAGCACCGGGCGGCCCTGCACATCGTGCCAGTTGGCCTGCCGGTAATGCGCCCAGGCTTTTTCGGCAGCGCTGGCGGTATAGCCATGCTCGGTAAAAAAGCTGCTCACCTCGCTCAATTCCGGCTCATCCATCACTCCCAAACCCATACGCGCCCCGTTTACACCGTTTTTTTGGTTTGGATAGTTTAACCCTTTATAAGAGTGGGCAAGCGCCGGGGAAGCGGTGTTTCCGCGCTGTTTAGGCGGCGGGGCGTTTCTTGCCTTCTTGTTAGTAGCAGTGGCGGTAGCAGTTTTTATTGCAGCTTTTTTAGGGGTGGCAGGTTTTGGAGTAGCAGGATTTAGAATAGCAGTAGCAGGACCAAAATCTGTCTGTTTTAGGGTTGATTTGGGGTTGACCGATGCCGGCCTTTTTACATCTATGGTCACCTTAGCAACAGCGCCATTTTCGACAACACCTTTAGCAAGCGCATCAACATTAATATTCCCAGATGCAGGTTCAGCAATTCGAGTTTCCGTTCTGCCAATCAAAAGTCCTCCCTCCCGGGGAGGATTTAGATGGGGCTGTTTTGGGTTGGACTGCCTTGCATAATCAACACCTTCCGATACACTAAGCCTATCTTCTATCAAGGCATCACAACCGCCAGCCAGCTTACCACCGATTACCTCAACCCCGCCATTCGCAGCCGGATTTAATGACTGCCAACGGCGCAATTTTTCCGCCTGATTTTGCCCGCAACAGACACCATCTCCCGACTGCACGCCACCAAAAAAACTGCTCTCATCCCGCGCCTCAACACCATCATCTCCCAAAGCTTCCGACTGATTCCAAGAACTGCCACTATCACCCAAAGAACTGCCACCCTCTTCAAAACTCTCACCCCCATACCAGCAACTGCTACCGCCACTGCCACCGCTACTTTCTAAAGAACTTTCTAAACAAAGCGACAACACCGACGGACGCTCCTGGTTGTTGGATTTGTAGACCACCCGTACCAGCTGGGCCGCCTCCAGTTGCACCAGGTATTTCCACACTGTTTTGCGGCTTTGCATACCGCAGGCGTAGCCGGCATCTTCGGCGTTAAAGAAAAAGTTTTGGGTAAACCGGCTGCGGTTGTTCACCTCCACGAGCCACATAAAAAGGGCGCACATCCCCGGCGTGGTTGCCCCCGGATTTGCCGCCGCAAAAGCGAAATATTGTTTAGTTAATTGGTAACCGTTCATGGTATCGGATGTTGAGTTATTGGGTTATTAGGTTAATAAGCTATTAGGTTTTTGGAGCGTGGTGTTGTTGATTTTGGGGAGTGATTTCGCTGATTTTGGAAGTAATTTCATCAATAGGATTAGACTGTTTTTTTTACTAAGTAAATTAGCATAAGCACCCACTGTCATTTCGAGTGATAACGAGAAATCTTGCTCAGAGCGATGCGTAGATTTGGGCGGCTGAACGCATTAAAATCGCCCCTCAACAACCCCTTATTTTTCACTTTTTGTCTATCTCATCATTGTTAATTTAACGCCTCCCGCCCGGCTAAAAGGCTACTGCTGCTTTCTGCTCCAAAATTCCAAACTATGAAAATAGTTTAATTTTACTCATCGTAGTAAGGTACTGGTGCCTTCTACTAATCACAGGCAGCAGCCAGAATACTAACGATGATATTATCTTAAACCACATAGCTATAAGCATATTTTAAGCCTCTATTTTCTATTCATGTAAACAATATAAACATCTGTATTTAAGCCGAATAACATTACACAACTAAACACTTACTGATTTAAAATTGACTGGGTTAATATTGTATAATTTAGTATGGTGCTTCGTGATGAAGATTGTGATTTAAGGGCTACATAGCACTGCCGATATCCTCCCTGTAAACTACTACACGCTTGACTGATTCATTTGTCAGAATCAGAATTTCAAACCCCAACCCCCTAAAGGGGAGTTATTGAATGACGACTCAGCCTGAACAATATGCAACTAAAAGCTATACTGCCCAGGCAAAATTTAGGCGCGGCAACTCCCCCTTCAGGGGGCCGGGGGCTTTCATCAATTTACTAAATATTGCCATCAGTTTTGGTGACAGTGTTTTGTCAGTACTCTTGCTTTTTTGTTATTGGCGATAGTCAGCAAGGCGGGCTAAAAGCCCGCGCCCAATAAGGTCAATTCGTTAAACCCCTCCCTGCCCTCCCAAGGTAACAATGTGCTGCACTTCCAGCACCCAATGGCACTACTCAAACCTGCCCCAACAGGGAGGACTTTTGTCTGAACCGGAATTTTCAGGATTTGAAGAATTTATAGAATTGCCTGTCGCTTTGCTGTTGTTAGAATCTGAATTTGCTGAATTAATGAATGAGCTAAATTGCCTGTCGCCTTGCTGTTGTTTGAATCTAAATGTACCAAGTTGACGACCTCCACGTCATTTAAAAGCTCCCACCTTTAGGATGCCGGGGGCCCGGGCTTCTCGTCTATCTCCCCAGCTTCGG
This sequence comes from Mucilaginibacter sp. CSA2-8R, assembly GCF_038806765.1. NCBI lineage: Bacteria > Pseudomonadati > Bacteroidota > Sphingobacteriia > Sphingobacteriales > Sphingobacteriaceae > Mucilaginibacter > Mucilaginibacter sp. CSA2-8R. The sequence goes on from NZ_CP152389.1 coordinate 3,149,127, forward strand.
CCGAAAGGCGGGCAGCACAATACGGCCAAGCGCGTTGACAAAGGCCTTTTAGATTTTGCAGATCCATCCTCCATATTCCACAAGCCGGAGACTTGCGGCAGCGGCAAAAAAAGTGCAAAGGCCTGCTGTTGCGCCCGGGCCGGCGAGGGCCTTGTGCGGGTGTGAGGTGATCGCAACAGCTAGGCCTTTTTGGTTACTTTTGTGGCTATGACAAAAGTAACTGGCCTCTGCGGCCAAGAGCAGACGAAGTAAGTGAACCATCACTAACAGACGTTAAAAACTCATATCACTCGCTACACTAAGCACCATCAACCGCAACCATCAAGATCCCTCACTATCGTTCGAAATAACAAGGTAGAGTTCACTCACTCACTCACTCACTCACTCACTCACTCACTCACTCACTCACTCACTCACTCACTCATTGGCTTCCTCATCTAACATCTCCCTTACCTCATCCAACAACTCTTCCATCACCATAAACTCCTGCCAGCGGCGGTTGGTGCCGTAAAGGCGATCAGTATGGTAGATGACGTGCATGCGCCACATCTCGTAACAGGTAACGCAGCCCAGCTGACCAGCCGTAGGGTAAGCAGTGCTTTGCACACGGCGGGCACGCACCTGGCCGTTGGCGTATTTCACCATTAGCTCAGGCATTCGGCACCTCCTTTACCCAAAAGGTATTGCCCTGCTCGGGGCGCTCAACCTGCAGTGGCAGCTCAAAACTGCGCACCAGAGCACGGGCCGCACTCATGCTGTCGCGCAGCTGGGTGGGCGGCACCTTGTACACCAGCATATCGGGATACTGCCGCACCCTGATTAAAGGATAATGCAGCCGGAAGGTATCTAATGCGGTTGATTGGTTCATTGGTTGGATTGGTTCATTGGTTGATTAGTTGGTTGGTTCATAGGTGATGGTTGATAGTTCAGGGTTCATGGATGATGGCTTTGGGTTCAGTTGCTGACCGGTTCTTGGCTCTTGCTTCTTGTTTCTTGACTCCTGGCTCTTGACTCTCTCCCACCGCTGTCATTTCGATTGATAGTGAGAAATCTTGATACTGGCGACGGGCCGACTTACAGGTTTTTAGTTTAGAAATTGTAAAACATCATGAATGATATACAGGCCTTTTTACGCGTGAAGACGGAGATTCAATCACATAGGTGAGCGTAGCCTATCCATCCACTTTTCGCGATTATCAAGATTTCTTACAATCACTCAAGATGACAGAGTGGACAAAAAGAACCAAGCACCTAATAACAAGAGCCAAGAATTAAAAATTCACTCATTCACAACTCACTCATTCACTCATTGGCTTTCATCTCACGGACTCCCCGACTCAACCAAACCCTCAATTCAAGAACCGCACGTGGGTATACACTTCGTATTTAAAGTCCTGACTCAGGTTCCAGATGTGGTCGTAGCGGGCCTGCAGGTCGGCTTCGTCATGGCAGCAATAACAGGCTACCAGGCGGGCGGCGCGCAGCTGCAGGTCAAGCTCGTCGAGCTGCTGGTTGTAGCTCTTTACTTTCACCATGGCAAGCGGCAATTCAAACAAGCGCTGTTCGCGCAGTTGCAGCACCTTTTCAGGCGTGTGCATTAGTTTTATTTTTTTAGCAGTACTCATATTTAATTTTCTTTTAATTGATTTTGGAAGCCAATAATTGATTGATAGAAAAGCAATGAGTGGATTTTTAATGAGCGAATGAGTGAATAAACCCTCCACCTACGCACGCTATCGCGAGGTACGGGCGCCATCTCTTCAAGCTGAGCCAGCCTTTAGATATCACGTTTAACCTTAACCGGCGCTTGCCTATTGGCGAGTTACCAACCCCTCATTTACCTGTCCGGCGGCGAACCTACCCCTGTATTTCGCAATGACGCAGTTGGCTTTATAAGCTCATTCACTCGTTTAAAACTCCTCTTTGGTTGTCATCTGCAAATCATTCACTCATTTACATCCATTCACTCATTGACTTCTTGCTTTACGTAAATATTTACACTATTTTTGTTGCGTAAACATCATATACAAATGTAAATACAATATTTACATAAATACTAAAAACATTAGCATTAATTTTTTGTTCATTATACACATGACTGATTATCAGGGTATAAAATTTAAGGAATACTTACACCGAAACAGCATCAAGGTGGTTGATGCTGCCAAGCAATTAGGTGTGAGCAGGCAGAACTTGTACCAATATTTTAGGTCGGATACACTTTCGCGAGAGACAGTAAATAACTTATTAACAGTGTTTAAAACATCAGAACAAGAAATTTTTGGTACCCCGCCCGAGGCCGGTAACGGAAAATCTATGGGCGAGGTTAATTACCCGCTCGACCCTAATGAAACGCCTTTTGTGGATATTGGCGGCGGCCAGTACCTCATGATTGTGCCTCTGGTTAATGAGTATGCCTACGCGGGTTACCTGTCGGGCTATAAGGACAATGAGTACATTGAGGATTTGCCCAAGCACACTATTGTAGTGCAAAAACAGCACCGCGGCCACTACCGCGCCTTCGAGGTCATCGGCGAGAGTATGGAGAACCCCGAACTACCGCGCGAGAGTATTTACGACGGCTCGATTGTAACGGGCCGGGAGGTGCAGCCCCACCTGTGGCGCAGCCGCCTGCACACCCACCGCTGGAAAGATTTTGTGATTGTGCATAAAGAAGGGATCCTCATTAAGCGCATTGCCAGCCACAGTGTAGACGATGGTATGGTCGAGCTCGAATCGCTCAACCCCAATAAGACCCAGTATCCCAACCGCACCGTGCACCTGGATGATGTTGACCAGATTTATAATATTGTGAATGTAACGCAGTACAGGTAATGCAATGAGTAAATGAGTGAGTGAAACCAATGAATATCTGTACTCTTGACTCTATACTCTTGGTTCTTGGCTCTTAATTCTCATCTCACTCCTCTCGCTGTCATTTTGAACGATAGTGAGAAATTTTGTTCGGCCTTGCGTGTAAATGGTGTTTATTATAATTAATGTTCCGTCATGCCGAATTTATTTCGGCATCCCACGCGCTAAGTAACGAATGTTTCTGCAGTTTTGAAGTTGAGTTGATGGTTGTTAACTTACTGTAGTCTGCTCTATGCCGCAGTGGCATGTTACTTTTGTCTTGATACAAAAGTAACCAAAAAATCAAGTCACCTCCCGCTTGCTTCTTTGCCGCACAGGGCCATTGCCCTGCAAAGCCCGGCAGCACCACAGGCTGTTTATATTTTGCCCCGTTGCCCGCTTGGGCCCATGCTTCTGCAAAATCTAAAAGGCCTTTGCAACCGCACAGGCCCGCTCGTGCTGCCCGCCTTTCGGCCTAAGCTGGGGAGGATGACGAGAAGGAAGCCAAGCCCCCCCAAAGCCCCCCAGCCCCTGAAGGGGGAGCTTTTGAAGCGCATGATGGAATGATATGTTGTAAAAAAGTTAAGTTTTTGATTGATGTTTTTTGCATTTAGGTCTGTGTAATATGATAATCCGTCCAGCTAATCAAAAGCTCCCCCTTTAGGTGGCTGGGGGTAAACCATTTTTGTTTCCGCAGGTTACTCTACCAAACAAATACCACCATGATTAGAAAGTTATTTACCGCCGCGGCATTTTTAGGTGCCTTTACCTTGAACACTGCCCGGGCGCAAGAATATGTATCGCCTACTAATCCGGCTAAAACGGGTAACTCGCCGGGGGTTAAGGTCAAGTTGCTGAGCGAGTCGCAGAACATCAAAACTTACATCTTGATATTTGCTAAAGGCGACGAGGTAATGTCGGGCTTAACCGAGTTTGCACAAAAATACAAAGTAACCAGCGCCAGCTTTACCGCCATTGGCGATGCCACCGATGCGCGCGTGGGCTGGTACGAGCAAAGCCGCAAAATGTTTAAAGTAACTCCCATTACCGAGCCTGCCGAAATTACTTCGCTCATTGGCGACATCGCGATGTACAACGGCAAACCGGTAGTGCACGGCCACATTAACCTGGCCACCAGCGACGGCCTCGTGCACGGCGGCCACCTGCTCGAAGCTCACATTTTCCCTACCTTGGAGGTGGTGGTAACCGTACAACCCACCACGATGTACAAAAAGCTATATACCGAAGCCGGAGCGACAATTATTGATGCAGAGAAGTAGTTATTAGGTTATTGAGTTTATTAGAGGGGCGAAAGCCAATGAGTGATTGAGTGAGTTGTGAATAAGTGAATTTTGGATGTGCAGGTGTGCGGATGGGGAGTCAATAGGGTCTGTATTCTTGACTCCATACTCTTGATTCTACACTCTTGGCTCTCCCCCCTCCTCCTGTCATCTTGAGCGGCAGCGAAATATCTTGATACACGCGACAAGTAAACACGCGATTTGTCTTTATTCTTGGCTCTTTACTCTTGATTCTTGGCTCTTCGTTCTTGTCTCTTAGCTCCTGGCTCTCCCAACCCACTTCTTAACAATCCCAAATAAATATACTTCCTTTATAATTCTGCACTTTTTGCTGCACTTCTTTAAGATCAATAAATAAAAACGGCGCTACAATATACTCGTAAGAATCTTTTCCCGGGCTTTTGGCTTGCAAACTCAGAAACTCTTCGTCAGCCTGCTGTTCAAGGTGATCATTTTTAACATGGTCGGTAGCTAAAGCTAATCTATCAGAGGAATAATAGCTCATGTCATTTTTGTCGTCGCCATCTTGCCAAAGCTTGCGTAATAGGATCAGCAGGTAACTGAGGGCTTCTTTAAAAAAATGGTTCTCATAGAGGTATATACTACCTGAATCATTATGATAAAGACAAGACTTCACATAGTCGTCTTCCATACCGTTAAACCATGTATGATTTCCTAATTGATTGCCATACACCCAGCATTTATCTCTTTGGTTAAGCTCATAAAGCACATCATAACCATAATCTGACCAGGTTTGTTCGTAGCCGTCCGTATCGCAATCATATAAATCCAATAACCAATCGAATGGTATATTTATGCATAAAATATCGGCTCGTTTGGGTTCGGTCCGCAAAACATTAATAATTTCCCTTGCGGTTACCGGGCCTGTCCGGTTGTAGGTTTGCCAATCAAAGCGGGGTAACTTAAACACGGCATCTTCAACATATTTATCAAACGGCAACCGGCCATGCAACTCTGCCTCCAATTTATCAGCCAGGGTGGTTGATAGTTTTTGGTGATTGAGCGTAAAGGTAAATGTTGATCTGCCCATGGGTTTGATGTAGAGGTTTTACTTTGCTTTAAAGATGAGATTTTAGGTCGAAATCAGGAAGAACTTATAAAGGTCTGCCTTTCACCCTGTTTTATCTAACATTATTATTCATTAAATCATCATAAATCACATGTTATAAGCGCCTTATAATTTCCATCAAAGTTATTGTAGAGATATTCAGTACCTGCCTGTTTTTGAATGAACACCCGCCCTTACAGCACAAAGAACTTGCAGGGCTGGTAAGATAGTCGCTATACCTCTTTACTACTGCTTCACAACTCCCCTACTCTACTACTTTGTTTTTTCCGGCGCATGCTTACTCGCAACAGTAAGTTGGCGGCCAGGCGTATGGAGGAGTATAGAACCGGGATTACAGAATACTGGCGCGTTGCATCACATTCGGTAGTCGCGAGTATCAGGATCTATCGCTGTCGCTTAAGATGATAGTTGGAGAGAGACAAGAACTAAGAGACAAGAGCCAGGAACCAAGATTAAAAGTTCGACCTGACTATTCACTCAGTCTATCAGTCACACGTTGGCTTATTAGCTATCTTCGGTACCGGCGCGGATTTAGAGCGCTTGAACCGAGTTACTATCACTCGTGTTCGGCGATGCAGGCATTGGTAAACATTGTGCTGTCCGGCCCAGCAAACTTGCGCCGGTGGGTATAGCTTAAGGCTGTTAACCATAGCAAATTAATACTGTCCATGTTAGTTATGAATTGCTTTTTTCAAAGAGCTCATGATGGGTGTTTCGAAAAACTCTTCAATCACATATAGCTTTTTTATGCCAGCATTATCAGCTTCTAACATCCAAACATTATTTCCTTTAAAAAATGAATCCCCTTTTAGTGGTGTGAGGATGACTAAACTTGAATGCATTGAAACATCAATGGATTTATACCTAAACCAGCTAAATGTTTTTATTTTAATTATCTGATTATCAATTATCAAATTACTCAATAAACCATTCATGTAACGTCCTCTTACAATTAATGGCGTGTACACGAAAGCCTTAACTATCAATATTAAAGGCAATAGTAAAATAAAAAGTAATTTAATGGTGATGCCAACAATCAGCGTAAACCATAACACGCATATCATTACGGATAAGGGTGCGAAAAGGTAAATGCCTCGCATGGTATCTGTTTTCCAATTATTGTAAAAAGCAAGAGCGTTGGCATTGGCAACAAACACCATATTATTATTAGGTTCGGTCATAAATTCCCTTGTTACCTGCCTGAAGCCTAAATTAAATATTAGCACTGTAAAAGGCAATCATAACCAAAATTAAAACCGGAGATACAAAACAGGCGCCCATCAGCAGGTAAAACCGCGCTTGTATCCTGTTTACCGCAGCTGCAAGTAGGGCGATCACCGTAATAATCAGGCTAAATATCGAAAGTAAAACCATCAAATTACCCAGTCCGTCCTGATAACCCAGTCCGTAAAATGCAGCATCCTGTTGGTTGTGATGATAAAACTGCCATAAACTGTACCCGTACATCAGCCAGCCAAAAACGAACAACACCAGCAAAATAGCAAATGCCGGGTGAGATTTAAATAGTTTAAGCATCGGGGAGTTGGTTGATGGTTTAGTGTTAATCCCGAACATCGGCAAAGGTAACCTGGTATGCAGAGGTAAAACAGCAACTGGGAGCCAAAAACCGAGAGAAGAAGTTTAACCAGCCAATTCACTCATCGCGAGTAGCAAGATTTCTTATTAGCATTCGAAATGACAGGATAGAGTTTTATTTGCTCCTTCACTTAGTCTATCATTCACTCATTCAAAATTCACACATTGGGCGTCACTCACTCACTCATTGGCTTCCCCCTCCTCCTGTCCGTTTGATTTTGCGGCTTTTGAGGAATTGCTGGGTTTTGATGTTTTCCCACATGATGAGTTTTTCTTCCACGCGGTGAAAGGCGCGGATGTCGCCGTCTTGCGATACCACCAGGCCCAGGGCTTCGGGGTGGTTCCAGCAGTAGGCAATCATGGAGCGGTGGCGGGTGCCAAAGTGCATAGGGTCGGCCGCTTTGAGCGATTTGGGTGCGGCGGTTGAAGTGTGGGCCACGTATATTTTGCGGGGCATTTTGCGGCTCTTGAGTACTACGCCAAAGCCCCTGGAGGTCATGTCGCGGTCAAACAGCAGTACGCCATCGACGCAGGTTTGCGAGGCCAGAAACGAGATGGCACCTTTAATTTCGTCGCCAATTTCTTCTTTTGCCACCAGCGAGCGGCCCTCTTCCTGGTACCAATCCTTTAAAATAACGCGCTTGCCGCGGTCCAGCTCATCATCAATCATCGACTCGACCATGTAATTGCGAATCATCTCTTTGGCATAACGGGCCATGGCCATTTTGAGGCGGTTGTACCTGATGCTGTACTTGATGTCAGCATCAGGATGGCTATCGGTTATCAGCATAGCGCCGCCGTGCCGGTAGTTCTGGATGCGCAGCAGCAGGCGCGAAATGGTTTGTATCCACAGTTCGTCAATAAACGTTTCCCACTCTTCCGGGGGCTCGCCGGGGTAGTTTTCTTTTAAAAAATCGTTCAGCTCTTCTTTCAACCCAACGGCATTATCTTTTAGTATTTTAGATACGGGGCCAATGGTAAACACATCCAGGTAGCGCGATACCAGCACGTTTTGCTTAAGGGTAGCCAGCAATTCGTAATCAAACAGCACATTTAGGGTACCCACATTGCTGATGGATACCTGGAACAGTCCAGGCTGCTCGGAGCCTGAGTCCGACTCGTAATTCAGGAAGCTTTGGTAATGGATGGCCTGATCAATCATCCCCCAAATAAAGAGCTTACCCGCCGCATTGTAATACACCGCCAGCGAGGTGGTAGATGGGTCGGCCGCGTTTGATAACTTAGTGAGCGTGCGGATGTTATACTCCAGTGGCGCATCAAAAGGTACTACGCTCCAGCGTTCGGCCACGATGCGTTTAGGAGGTTTAGGGTCGGGGTTATCCGGGTCGATTAGGGTAACCGTTACCTTTACCAGGTGGCTCTCTTCGGTTTGCATGCTGGTATAAAACAGCACCTCAAACAAACCCTCGAGCACGGCCAAAGGCGGTATAGGCAACAGCAGCTTTACGTGCTTAAGCTTATCGAGCACATGCAGGGCCAAGTCCTGCTGGTTTGAATTTAGCTTCGACATCCGGAATTTATTAATTTCGATATATGACAAACAGGAAGGCAAAGTGTTTAATCCTGACGCGAGCCCAAGCCCCCGGCCCCCCAAAGGGAAAGCAGAAGTACTAAGTTGGTTGAGTATTTGCTGGAAAGGAAAGACTTAAAGTTAAAACGGCGATAGTTAATGTTGTAAATCTCTTAAATTCCAAAAAATTCCTGTTCAGACTATTCCCGCTGCCACAAGCCTCCTGGCTTGTGGCAGCGGGAGGCGGATAGAACGCCGGATATTCTTGTCAGCGGGCCACAAGCCAGGAGGCTTGCGGCAGCAACTGCACCACCCTGCTATTCTAAAGCTCCCCCTTAAGGGGGCTTGGGGGCATGTGATCCTCGCCAGCTTCGGATGAAAGGCGGGCAGCACAGGTTGGCCTCTGCGGTGGCAAAGGCCTTTTAGATTTTGCAGAAGCGCTGGCCTTAAGCAGCGAATCAAGGGCAAAATATAAACAGCCTGTGGTGCAGCCCGGCTTTGCAGGGTAAAGGCCCTGTGCGCAAAGAAGCAAGCGGGAGGTGACTTGAATTATTCACTTATTGTTTGCCTTTATAGGTGTTCATGAGGTCGCTACGCTTAGTTTTTGCTTCTTTTGTTTCAAGACAAAAGAAGTAGCCGCTCCGGCAATGAGGAGACGAAGTACGTAAACAACCACTGTTTCACAGTCCAAAATTATAGAACAGCGAGTTACTCAGCATAACCGTAGTTTTAAAACCGGCGTTAGCAGATACGCCTTAAACATCAGCTATAAAAAACTTCCCCCATCACCTTGCATCTCAATAACTAAATATTTAGTTTTGATAATGAACCGATTGCTCCTTATCTTATTCATCATGCTTCAAATACACATTGCGTCAGCACAAACACCCAGGCTGCGGCCCAAAACTAACGCTGACGGACTGGATACCACGATGGTAAATTTACGTGGCCAAACGGTGACGACCATCATCATCAACCACACGGCCGACACCCTTAAACTTAATGCCACCATCTCCCACTACCTGCCGGTGGGCGAGCAAAGTGTGGCCGTGGTGGTAGCGCCTGGCGAGCGTAAGGCTTTTAACTTAACCTTTTACTACCCCGACTTTATCCGGCTGGATGCCTTTCCGTTTAGTATTTATAATGCGCCGGGTAAAACGGTGGAGTGCAGTATCGAAAACACTAAAACCGGTTCGGTTATTTTTACCGGAGATTTAAAAGACGAAAACGCCTACTACCAAGCTTACCATAAAGCCGAACGCAGCAACCAGTGGTATTACCAGGCCGGTACTAACTTGCGCAATTTTAATAACTTTCCGCACCTGGCCGATTCCATTACCCACATCAACCTTAACTTTCTGTTAGCCTACCAAGGCGCATTATCACAGCACTTTAAACAGCAGGAACAGCAGCGGCTTAACTACAATAATGCCTTTTTAAAATACCATGTATTGTTTGATAGGTCGGCAAAGGCCGCGCAGCCGGTAGCGGTTAATCAGGCGTATTATGATTTCGAAAAAACGACATCTTTAGCGGGCAAGAACGTGATGTTGAGTACCGAATATTTATGGTATGCCGTTTTTTACCTGCGCAGGCAGGCCTTGCTCAAAAATCCCGACGAAACACAGCTCACAGCAAACATGCTGCGCGAAGCCGAGAGCGCCTACCCCAACCAAGAGCTTGGCGATGTGCTGAAGATGCGCCTGCTGTACGATGTGTACCGGCATTCGGCAGGCCAATACCGAGGCTACCTGACCACCACCCGTTTTGTTAACCCGGTTAACCGGCTCATTACCGACTCGGTAGCTACGGCCCGGCTTGGGTTTCCGAAAGTTGGCAAACCGGCACCCAAGTTCAAGCTGTTAAGCAGCACAGGCGACAGTGTTTCGTTGCAGGATTTTGCCGGCCGCCCTGTTATCCTTAATTTTTGGGCGCCCTGGTGTGCACCCTGTGTAGAGGAGTTTCCGGCCGAAAACCGCCTGGCCGAAAAATACAGCAGGCCCGGTGGTTTAGTGGTTATTAATGTTTGTGTAGATGCCACCCTGCCCGGCTGGCAACACCTCTCGGCCGCCCACGGCTTAAAAATGATAAACCTTTACGCCGATGCTGCCACCTCTGCCAAGCTTAAACAGCAGTACGATCTCTCAGCCCTGCCCAAAAGCGTCGCCATCGGCAAAAACCTAACCGTTACCAATAATTACCTCAAAAGGGCAAGCCAGTTAACCGATGAGGATGTACGGCAGTTAATGAGTTGGTGAGTACAGAGATATTTGCCTGTACTGCAAGCACCCCGGCTTATGGCGCGGCGGATTGGCTCATACGGCGCTGTAACCGCTTGGCAAACCACAAGCCAGGAGGCTTGCGGTAGCGGCTAGTTTCCAATCACGCTAATCAAAAACTCCCCCTTCAGGGGGTCTGGAGGTCTTTTTTTATTACCTTGCCACCCCATGCAAGACCTATCCCGCAGAATATTTTTAGAGAAACTGGGCCTCGGTGCCGGAACCGCAGTTTTGGCTTCGGCCCTGCCCTATCCTTTGCTGGCAGCAACGCCCGAGGCACCCCTACCGGCCGACCGTAAACTGAACGTGGCGCTGTGCGGGCTGGGCAATTATGCCAGTGCGCTGGCCGATGGCTTGCAGGCATCGCTATACTGCCGTTTGGCGGGGGTGGTTACCGGGCATCCCGAAAAGGCGCGCGAATGGAAGCAGAAGTACAACCTGCCCGACAAAAACATTTACAACTACCAGAATTTTGATACCATTGCCGCCAATAAAGATATTGACTTGGTTTACGTGGTGCTGCCCAATGCCCTGCATAAAGAATATACCGTAAGAGCCGCCCGTGCCGGCAAGCACATCATCTGCGAAAAACCCATGGCCACCTCGGTGCAGGATTGCCGCGAAATGATTGCCGCCTGCCAAAAAGCCGGTGTGCAACTGGCCATTGGGTACCGTTTGCACTATGAGCCCACCCACCTCGAAATAAAGCGGCTGGGTCAGCAAAAGGTATTTGGGCAGGTGCGCATGATTGATGCCGGGCTGGGCTATCAAACTTATGATATTAAAGAAATTACCAATCCACCGCATATAAATACCGCCACCGAATGGCGACTTAACAAGGCACTGTCGGGCGGTGGTCCGCTGATGGATTTGGGTATTTACTGCATACAGGCGGCGCGTTACATTATGGGGCAAGAGCCCGTATCGGTAACCGGCCAGTACGGCCCGGTGGTTAATAAAGCCCGGTTTAAGGAGGTGGAAGAAAGCATTACCTGGCAAATGAATTTTCCGGGCGGCGCGGTAGCCAACTGCACCACGTCATGCGGTTACAACATCGACCGGCTTTTTGCATCGGCAGATGAGGGATATTTTGAGTTGTCGCCTGCACTGAGCTACGGGCCTTTTAAAGGCAAAACCAGTAAAGGCGTCATTGATTTCCCGGTGATTAACCAGCAAGCCAAACAACTCGACGAAATTGGCAAACTTATTTTGCAAAACCAGCCCCTGCCCAGCCATATCACCGGCGCCGAAGGCCTGAAGGATGTTAAAATTATTGAAGCCATTTATCAATCGGCCCAAACGCAGAAGAAAGTGATGGTGTAGCCACAAGCGAAGCCCCCCCAAGCCCCCTGAAGGGGGAGCAGCCTGTTAAAAGGCCTTGCTATAGGGGAAGCAGCCTCACCTAAACCCTCCCCGGAGGGGGAGGACTTTAAATACGATAGGTGATGTTATAAAACACTTGAAGTCTCTTCGCGGCCGCAAGTCGCCGGTTTGTGGCCCGCCGACAGGTAAGCTTGTAGTTAACCCGCATATAAACCATAAGCCAGGAGGCTTGCTGGAGAAGAACATCCCTTTTTTCTGAAAAGCTCCCCCTTCAGGGGGCTGGGAGTTACAGATACTTGTCAATCAATGCTTTCAATTTAGCCTCGCTTGGTCTTGGTGCATCGGCACTGATGATTTTGCCATCTTTGCCTACCAGCATATACCGCGGGATAGCGTAGATGCTGTATTTTTTTACCAGTGGCGAGCGGTCGGCGTTGAGCAGCAGGTAGCTGTTGGCTGGGCCGAGGCCTTCCTCCTGGGCTGCTTTTTGCCAATCACTGATCACACCATCGGTAGACAGGTTTACAAAAACGATATTTTTACCGGCGTACTGCTGCTGCAGCTTTACACTGGCAGGCATTTCTGACCGGCATGGCCCGCACCAGCTGGCCCAAAAATCAAGCAGGATGAGTTTGTTTTGATGCCCCGCCAGCATGGCATCAAAGCTTTGTGTGGTTTTACCGTCGCGACCCATGAGCTGGTTAGTGCCGGGCTTAAAAGCTTTGCTTTGCACTGCTCCTTTCATCAGGTTAGCCACTAATGAGTTATACCCTGCATCATAACTTTGTGCAAAAAAGGTTTGCCAGTAGCCTTTGGCTATCGGCACATTATCAAAAACAGCAGTGTAAAATGTACTGGCCCACAAAAAACTGCGGATAGTACCGGTGTATTTTTGCTCAATATAATTAAACTGCCGCCTTAACGAGGCAGTGTCAGAACGCTTGCGGCCATGAAATGCGCTACCCATCCCAAAATCAACTGCCTTTTGGCAAGCTGCGTAAAATAAAGCGTGAGGCTGGTAACCCATTGCCTCGAGGCCGGATATTTTAGCTTCGGCCAGCTGTTGGTAAACGCCTTGTTTTATAAGCCAGGGCCGGTTATAATTATAAAGCAGCAACGAATCATAAATAGCCGCAGTTTTAATATTATGAGCTGCAAGCCTGGTAAAGCCATTGCTCATTTTATAACGTGATGCATAGGTTTTTAAAAAATCCAAACGGGTGTTTTTTACCTGGTTAATGCTATTTTCCTGACCGTGCAGGGCCTGCAGGTTGGCTACCTTTTGGTGGTAAGGCATAATGGTAAACATATAATAAATGCAACCCGTTTTTTGTACCAGCTGCCTGAAAAAATCAAGCTCGCGGGTACGCCGCTCATTACCGGGAATAAACAGTTGCAGTGAATCGGTACGGGTGTAGCGCAGATGCACACGCTCGCCGGGGTAAACCCAAAAAAAAGTTTGCCTGGCATCGGCATTAATAAGCATAGCAGGTGCGTTTAACGGCAGCTTAACCTCGCTACCGGTAAGATTGGGCATATGCCCGCGGCCAAATAAATCGTGATAATACAGGTGGATGTCTTTAAAACTCTCTTTTGCATTTTTACCGGTATCTACCAATAAATACACATTACGAGGCGCAGCAACTACCAATTTTTGTTGGTGAGACGATGGCTTATCCTGCTTACAGCCGGCAACAAAAACAACGAGCAAAACAGCAATCAATGGGCGGATAACAAAGGTTAGGTTTTTCATTAGCGAATCGACTAAGGATTTAGTTTATCCAAATATAGGAGATTATCACAAAAACGCAAATCCCCAACCCCATTATGGGAAGCAACCCCAGCCTCAATGCTGCCGCAAGCCTCTGGCTTATGGTTTACCAGGCGGTCTACCTACAAGCTTACCTGTTAGCGGGCCACAAGCCGGAGGCTTGCAGCAGCGGTGAGAATTCAAAAATTATAGTATTACCTATCCTAATTAAAGTCCTCCCCTCCGGGGAGGACTTAGGTAGAGCTGTTTCTTCTATAGCGAGGCCTTGCGACAGGATACTCCCCCTTTAGGGGGCTGGGGGCTTACACCACCTGCAATGAGCCGCCATCAATCGCATAAATACTACCGGTGAGGTAGGCGGCTGATGGTGATACCAGGAAGTGTACCAGCGCGGCTACCTCGTCGGGCTCGGCCATGCGGCCCATTGGTATGCCGCCTATCTCCTTGAGCAAATGGGCATAGCCATCATCGTAACTCAGGTTTTGTGAGGTGGCAAACTGCTGGATAAAGCCTTCCATCATCGGGGTTTTGGTGGCGCCCGGGGCCACGGTTAACACGCGTACGCCTTGCGGGGCCAGCTCGGTAGCCAGGGCTTTGCTGTAGGCATTAAGTGCTGCTTTTGATACGGCATAGGCCATGTTTAAATGCCACAAGGCCTGCCTGCCCGATACCGACGACACATGTATAATGACCCCGCTTTTCTTTTGCTGCATCTGCGGTATCAGGGTGCGGTCTAACCTGATGGCCGATATTAAGTTCAACTGCAGTTCCTGCTCCCACAAGGCGTCGGTAAGTACGCTGTGGCCTCCGGGCGGCGTAGTGAGGCCGCCTACATTGTTAATCAGGATGTCGATACCGCCAAATTGCTCGTTTGCTTGCTGGGCCAGCCGGGCTACATCTTCAGCTTTGGTTAAATCGGCCGCAATGAAATGATGACCGTCTCCGCCGTCGGCAGGCTGGGTGCGGGCGCTTACAATCACAGTGGCGCCGGCCTGGGCCAGTCGTTGGGCAATAGCCTGGCCAATACCTTTGGTGCCGCCGGTTACCAGTGCGGTTTTTCCGCTTAAATCATGCCATTGATGGGTGTTAGTTTCCATGTTGTTGGTTTTTTAATTTATTATTCTGAATTGATTGTTTCAAAATTGGACAAGGTTTAGCAAAAGATATTTACATTTCTGAAACGTTTGTTTTAAATTATTGTAAAAAAAAGGCTTTACTTAGAAAGCTGCCTGATAAAGTAGCGGGCCATGCGTTTTATCTTGTCTACATCCTTATGCAAAATGTACGATTCGTTCCAGCCGGACCAAGTGCTCAGAAAATAGTCGGCCAGCAATTCGGGCGACTCATCGTTAGCTATTTGCCCCTGCTCCATCGCCAGCGCAATATGCTTGCGGATAAACTCGTATTGGTTATCACTGTCTTTTTTGAGTACCGCTTTTACACGTTCGTCGCTGGTAGCTACCTCAAAGGCCATTTTTACGGCCATACAACCATCAGTTTCGCTCACAATGTTGTACACCGAGTAGTCGATGTAGTTTTTCAGGATTTCGAGTGCCGATGTGCTTGCCGCAGCACGCTCGTCCAGGTCGCGTTTGCGCGAATCGGTATAACACTGCACGGCACGCACAAACAGTTCCTGCTTATCGCCAATGGTATTGTACAGGCTGCTGCTGTTAATTTGCATCGCCTCGGTAAGGTCGCGCATAGAGGTAGCACTATAGCCTTTCTTCCTGAAAACTTCCATCGCTTTCTGAATTGCTGCTTCCTGGTCAAACTCTACACTGCGGGCCATGAGTTACTTAATTTTCGTCGTCTCAAAGGTAACACAATTGTGAAACGTCCGTTTTAGATTTGTATTTTATGACAATGGGGAGAGAAAAGGCGAAGCGCAGGCCCCCAGGCCAAGCCCCCAGCCCCCTGAAGGGGGAGTTTTTGATTAGTTGGGTTGCCCCAATCGCTACTACAACCCTCCTGGCTGGTGGTCTTCCGAGCGATTCAAAGGCTCTCCCTTCAGGGGGTTGGGGGGGTGCTGCCTTGTGGCCCGCTGACCGGAATCTTTATGTTGTAACCTATGTAAAGAGTTACAATAGATCAGTTTACTATTGGTACCTTTATAAATTAAACTTTATCCACTCTGAAAATACTATTAAAATCTAGGCAACCATATATTCTCCTGCCTCTCCTTTTCATCGTTTTAATAGCTGTCGGATGCTATGATATCGTCATTAACAGCGACTTGACTGTTGTTAACAAACTGGATAAGACGATTTCCGTTGACTATCAGAACAGTCCAACACCGGCTCTGGAGGGAAACCTTGTTGTTTTTTACACGGGCGACGATCAACAGATACAGCCGGATTCTGCAAAAGCAATATCTAAAAACGGTGGAAAAAACGCCTGGCATGACTTTATTGAAGATGGGAAAACTAAAGTGCTTTATATTTATGTGTTTGACACCGATAGCTTGCAGACGTATGAGGAGCGACTACCAATAGCTGTATTGATTAACCAGCATAAATATATCAAGCAGCTTCGCTTTACCGAAGATGCATTGAAGAAAGCCGGCTGGAAAATTACTATAACTCCATAGCTGTCGGCACCGGCTTCTTCATCCTAACATAGCAGCTTTCAGTTTGGTTTGATTAGCTTAGTGCTCCCCTATCCGATATGAAATTACGCTACAAAATAGTCCAGGTGTCGACGCTTAAAACGGAAACCATCATCGAAAACATAGTCTCGAGGCTACGTGAGGAGAGATATGGTATTTTAGACGTTACCCCGGTAAGCATCTCGTTTGATAACGATGATGGCCGCCTACTTGTGGGTAACTGGGAATATGCGCGAAGGGTTGAAAACGGCCGGTTTGATATCATCAAAAATAACGACAGCACTATTGTTACACTCGACTTCTACCCTATTAGCTTTTCTGAATACGCTTGGGTTGGCGCAGCATGTCTCCTCTTTGGTTATTTTGGATTTACAGAGCACGAATTCTTGATAAGTGTGATGTCGTGGCCTTTTATCGGACAATTAATTTTTAAACACTACAATCTGCAGAGTAAAGCCAATGCTATGTTGGCTTATGTTACGAGTAATGGTTGATGACGGAAGTCTACATTGTAACTTGTATTTCTCTGCAGTCGATGCGGAATTCATTTTGGTGTCTCACATGCTAAGTAAGTTCGGTTGTGCATTTATAACTCAAGTTAGTGGCGCTTTAATTATTTCGTCTCCTCATTGCCGGAGCGGCTACTTCTTTGTCTTGAAACAAAGAAGCAAAATTCAAGTCACCTCCCGCTTGCTTCTCTGCGCTCAAGGCCTTTACCCTGCAAAGCCGGACATCACCACAGGCTGTTTATATTTTGCGCCGTTGCCCACTTAGGCCCCGCGCCTGCAAAATCTAAAAGGCCTTTGCAACCACACATGGCTGGCATGTGCTGCCCGCCTTTCGGCCGAAGCTGGGGAGGGTGACAAGAGGCCCCTGCATCCTAAAGGGGGTTGGGGTGCTTGAGCTTATTGTGTATCAGCAGTTGCAGGACGTCTGCATTTGTACAAGTAGTATCCGCCTGTTTAGCCGATAAATGCTTATCTTGTTGCTCAATAAGGGATAAATCGCAAAATGTTGACCAGCAAATTCATTATTAAACCTGCATTTATTCTTTTGATTACGCTTGTTTGTTCGTGTAAATCGAAAGACGGATCGCGCGACAAACCGTTGGTCTGGAACCGGAAAGCGCCGTTGGCCCATCTTTCTTACGGTTTGCCCAAGGATATGAGGACGCAGAATGTACAATCGGTGTTATCGAAAAAGTGGGGGCTCACCGATAAATCGGTTGCAGGTTGCGTGGTGACCAAGAGCCTGACGGATAGTGTTACCCGCCATAACCGCAAAGTTGATGATGCTATGGATGCCCGGTTTGGCAACAACTGGAGAAAGCAATACAAACAAGATTACAACCACGAACTGGTTGTACAAAACAAAGCGATTGCCTTATTGAATCAAGAGCCACTCATCATCAAAAAAAGAAATCAGCTCAAAAAGGAACATACCGACATCCAGATATTTTTAGATCCTACCCCTAAACCAGCGGTATATAACGCCATGGTTAGCTGCTACGAAAGCCAAAGCGAAAACCCGCGTTATGTGCAGGTTTACCAATACGAGGTAAACGTTGACAAGCCTGCAGTTAGGCTACTGAACGACCCGTTTAAACCATTGCAAAACAACATGTTACCTATATTATACAGAGGCAGACTAATGGAAAGTGCTTGCGGGACAAAAAACGGCTGATACTTTTTTATAACCTCAAGCACTAACTTTATAAAAGTGCTTGATGCGGTTGCGGTCTACCTTTTGCTCAGCATGCCACAACTCGTAGTTGTTTTGAAGGTTTACCCAAAACTGGGCTGTATTGCCGAAGGCTTCTGACAGTTTAATGGCCAACTCAGGACTAATGCCGGTATGCCCGTTAACAATGGCCGATAAGTTTGCCCTGGCCATCCCCAAACCCTCAGCCACCTCAGTAATGGTAAGTGCATGCTCAATGATAAACATCTCTTTCAGGATGATTCCGGGATGGTTTGGCGGTAATTTACGTTTCAACATACGTTTTTTGTTTTAATGATAGTCTGTGTAATCAACGTCGTAAACATTTCCATCTTCAAACCGAAAGATGATCCGGTAATTAGCAGTCACTTTTATCGACCAGAAATCTTTTAAATTACCGGTTAGTTTATGAACACCTAACCCCATTTGTTTGATATCATCTTCGGATGACACGGCATCCAGCATATCAAAAATTCGTGATATTTTGGTTAACTGACCGGCCGGCAATTTAGCTCCGCTCCCTGCAGTATAATACAACAGTAAACCTTTATGACGAATACTTTCGACCATTACACAAATGTAACGCGTTATATGACGCATTACAAGAATTTTGCCATAAACTTTTTAGCGTTTACATTTATCCGCACGTCTGTCACCGTAAGTATGCAAAGTCGAATATGGCAACCTGTTGGCGCCGCTATACAAGCCGCAGGCTTATGGCAGTATGAGCCCCACTTAAACCCTCCCTGGAAGGGAGTACTTTTAATTCAAGTGAATCAATAGCGAACTCTTTCCGCTACCGCAAGCGTCTCGCTTGTCGTTAACTCGATATTGTAATGAAAAAGTACAATACCTGTCAGCGGGCCATAAGCGGGACGCTTGCGGCAGCAAGCAACAGTAAAACTCTCACAGGTCAATCCGCCCAATTAATCGAAAACTCCGCCCTTCAGGGGGCCGGGGTGCTTGGCTGGGCGGCCCCTAAACGCCAGCGGCGTCAGATTTGTCTTTCGCCTGAACAGTTTATTGAACGACTGCGGGTAGTCGAAGCCCAGTTTGTAGGCAATTTCGGCTACGGAGAGGTCGCTGCCGGCCAGGAGTTGCTTGGCTTTTTCGAGCAGATGATCCTGGATGTATTGCTGGGCGCTGCGGCCCGACAGGTTGCGGAGCAAATCGCTCAGGTACTTCGGCGATTTGTGAAGCCTGCCGGCCAGATAGCCCAGCGTGGGCAGACCATCATCGGCCAGTTGCTGGTCGTTGGCAAAGTAGGCGGCCAGCAGGTTGTCTACCTCGCTCAGCAACTGGTGGTGGGCGGGTTTGCGGGTATTAAACTGCCGCAAATAAAACCGCTGACTATAATGCAGCAGCAACTCTAACTGCGAAATAAGCACCTCCTGCGTTAAGCCGTCAATCGAGGTATCAAGCTCCTGACTAATGTTGTGCACAATTTGGGTAACGGTGGCTTCTTCTTTTTCTGACAGAAACAAGGCTTCGTTAATGGCGTACGAAAAAAAGTTGTATGTTTCTATTTTGCGGGCCAGCGGGTGGCCCAGCAGCAGGTTGGGATGAAAGGCCACGCACCAGCCTTCTAACTGGTGCCGATCGGGCACGTTGGCCGTAATTTGTCCGGGTGCAAAAAACGACATCACGCCTTCATCATAATCATAATACCCCTGCCCGTACTGCACCTTGCCGCTCACCTTTCGCTTAAGCGCCACGCAATACAGGTTAAGCAGCAGCGTACGCGACCGCCCATCTGGACTGGCCGGGATATCTTCCATCCTAAACACATCAATAAGCGGATGCAACGGCGGCGGCAGGCCCAGGGTACGCCGGTGGTCGGTAATGGAATTAACGGGCTGAGGCAGATGTTGGCTCATGGGGTATAAAGATAAAGAGCGGTGCGCTTATTTTTAAACAGCGCACCGCAAATAAATTTACCGGTCAATAGTGGCCATGGTGTTGACATCGTACCTGTCGCCGGTGGGCGTACCTAAAGGCACAATGGCTTCCAGACGGTTCAACTCACTGGACGAGAGAGCAATATCTGCCGCAGCAATATTCTGTTCTACATACTTTACGCGCTTAGTACCGGGGATTGGTACATGCCCTTTGGCCAGCACCCAGGCAATGGCCAGTTGCGATGGCGTTACCTGTTTTTCGGCTGCTATTTTATTGATGGCCGTTACCAGTTCGAGGTTTTTATAAAACTGATCGCCCTGAAAGCGCGGGATGTGCCGCCTAAAATCGTCGGCCGAAAAATCGTCCGGATTTTTAATATCGCCGGTTAAAAATCCGCGTCCCAGCGGCGAGTAAGCCACCAGGCTGATGCCCAACTCATTCAGGGTATCGGTAATTTTAGCTTCCTCAACCTCACGCTCAAACAACGAATACTCGGTTTGCACGGCCGTAATGGGATGCACCTGGTGCGCCCTGCGGATGGTAGCTGCTGATACTTCCGACAAGCCGATGTAGCCCACCTTACCCTCTTTTACCAGCTGGGCCATGGCCTCTACCGTTTCTTCGATAGGCGTATTCGGGTCAAGCCGGTGCAGGTAATATAAATCAATATAGTCAGTCTGCAGGTTTTTAAGCGAGCGCTCGGCCGCTTTTTTAACGTAATCTTTGGAGCCGTTAAAGTTCCAGGTCAGCTGCTCGTCGTCGCCCACCTCATAACCAAATTTGGTAGCAATAATGTAGCGGTCGCGGTTGCCTTTAATGGCTTTGGCCACCAGCCGCTCGTTAAGCAGCGGGCCATACAAATCGGCCGTATCTAAAAAGTTGCCGCCCAACTCGAGCGAGCGGTGAATAGTGGCAATGGCCTCGGCCTCGTCGGCCTTGCCATAAATATCGCTGCCGGCCAGGGTGGTCATGCCCATGCAGCCCAAACCCACCTCGGGCACTTGTAAGCCTTCGCTTCCTAATTTTACTGTTTTCATGGTTTGTGTTTTTCTGTTGATACAAAGGTGAAGCTTTGGTGGCATGGCGGTGTGTCCGTAGAGCGGATTTTTGTATCCATAGACAAGCCTAAGCCAAGCCCCCCAGCCCCCTGAAGGGGAGGTTTTGATTAGCGGGGTGGACTTGGTCTGTCCTAAGTTGCGGCAAGCGTTCATATTATACTGAGTGCGCTGTTGAGTTTATTGTTGGCGGCGTATGATCAAGGCGATGAGCAGGAGCCTTGCAGCAGCTTAGCTGAACCCCTTTTTAACGCAAGTTTTAGCCTGGCTTATCATAATATAAAACTAACTTGAGTTGATGAATAGTTTAGCTCTGCACCTCTACAACCAGGAAGTTACAAACAAATAGGGAATAATTTTGCTTACTTAGCCATATAACAGTGCAGCCTGCACCAACGGTGACCATATGTTTTTGAAAAACTTTTCGTTTGAGGAAGTAATAACGCTCCTGGCCGATTCGCCTAACTTTTACCTGGTTCATATTGACAATCAGGATGAGTATGTTTACCTAAATCAGCATTTTATTAACCGCCACAGTACATTTTACAACAACACCGACGTCAGATCGGCAGCTATTGCGCTGCACCCTGATGATTATGACCTGAGTTTGGCTACCTATAAAAAATGCATGGCACACCCTACTCATACCTTTCCGGCCACGCTGCGCAAATTGGATGGCAAAGGCGGTTATATTATTACTTATTGGGAGTACAAAGCTAATATTTTGGCTGATGGCAGTATCAAGGGGGTTATTGGCATAGGTTACGATATAACGGCGTTTGAATCGCGTCGCGAACATATCCGGTTTTTAACCGACACGCTCACTAACGTGGCACGGCAACAATCGCATGATGTGAGGCGCCCCTTAGCTAATATTGCCGGGTTGATAGAGGTACTCAAAATTATGGCCGAAGACAATGAAGAACTACAAGCCGTTACCGATAAGCTGAGCCAAAGCTGCGATGAACTGACTAACGAATTTGACCTGTTTATCGTCAAAAACCTGTCGGACAGGTCTGCACCCGAATAACGTTTTCTTGCAAACCGTGTCACTCATTAACGATGAACGACGTTATACGCCAAGCGCAAGACCAAAATTTACTGACTCATTGATTTTGCAGAATCGAATAAAAGTATGCTTCTTAAAGTCCTCGCCTTCGGCCAGGATTTAGGTGGCGTTACTCTGCCGGCTCCCACAATTGTATTTTGTTGCCTTCGGGGTCGAGGATATGTACAAATTTGCCGTAGTCGAAGGTTTCGATCTGGTCTACTATGGTTACGTTTTCTTTTTTAAGGTCGGCCACCAGCGCTTCTAAGTTTTGCACCCGGTAGTTGATCATAAAATCTTTGTCGGACGGGGCAAAATACTGGGTATCCGCCGGGAAGGGGTTCCACTGGGTTAAACCTTTTTGGGCACTGTTTTCGGCATCGCGCCACTCAAAGGTGGTTCCGTAGGGTGTGGTATCAAAGCCGAGGTGTTTTTTATACCATTCGTTTATGGCTTTAGGGTTATGGCACTTAAAGAAAATGCCGCCAATGCCGGTTACTTTTTTCATTTTTTTAGCTTGATAGGTTACCACAGTAGTGTTAAATGCATAGCCCGCCAAAAACGAAGCGGCTACGATGATGGTAAGCGATATATATCTTTTGCTGTCTGTCATGTTAAACGTTTAACAGGTATCATCAGGTCGAGCTCAAAATAATCCCAGCGGCCAATAAGCGTTTTGTTCAAATACTCTTCGATGCCGGGCTGCGTGTCGCACTCATAATCACTATTAATCAGCCACCGGTCAAACAGGTAGTTAAAAGCCTGGCCAACCAGTTGCAAATTGCCCAATACCCTAACCACCGCATAAGTACATGCAGGTAAAGTGGTAGTGCTTATGGGCGCGCCATGGGCAGGTTTAAAAGCTGCCGGAAGCGTTATGCAGGCATCGTAACGATATTTGCCTTTGGGTGTCACCTCCGGATCATCGGGCGACATGCCAAAAATTGTCTGCGCCTCGTATACGCCATTTGCTTTGGCCCAAGCCACTAAAGCACTAAAAGCATCGAGCACCACACCTTCTTTAAACGCATTTGTAACCCTGATGTAGGCAACTCTCCTTTCGGGAAGCCGCCTGATGCTAACCTCGAACTCGCGGTTGCAATGATAGACATGCACTGCCAGTAAGTCTTTGCCAATCTTGCTGTTTTGCAATGCTTCGCCTTTTCGGTATGCACCCGGCGACACCTGAAAGTACCCGGTAAAAGCCCGCGTTAGCGTAGCCGCAGACGAATAACCGCAGGCAAGGGCAATATCCGAAATGGTTTTTTTAGAAAAGCGCAACAGGCGCGCGGCCTTTTCGCAGCGCGCACGGGTGGTAAACTGGTTTACGGTTTCGCCGGTAACCGACGTAAACACCCGGTGAAAGTGGAATGGCGAATAACAAGCTACATCAGCTAATTGCGCTAAAGAAACAGGCTCGTGGATGTGTGCCTGTATAAAATCGATTACTTTGTTAATTCGCGCCCTGTAAACCTCGTTAGCTAAATGCATGCCCGTACCGATAACTAATTATTGATAAGCTAAATAAGCATATTTTAAGTAAGTATTGCATGTGGCCTGCCTTTTTAAGCGCCGGTTTTTATGTATCGAAGAGCTTGCCAAAAGCAGCGGGTTGAATCTACTTGCTGCACTGCTACTTAACCTGTTCGCTGCCGAAAGCGTCCCGCTAACAGGATGTGCCGTTTTATAATAATAGCAGGCTAATCACAAGCCAGGAGGCTTGCGGTAGCGGGGAGGCTTTCGTGTATTAGTAAATCTATTATTGAACCGGTAAAATTGATAAATTAGCCTTATGACGCCGCTAAACAAAAGCTCCCTCTTTATGGGGCTCGGGGTAATGTCGATGAAAAAAATAAGCAACTTGAGCGACTGGGCTTTTAAGCCCGATTTTGATAATAGTACAGTTATCGAAACCAGCATCCACTTGATGTACCCCGACTACCGCACCATGCTGGACTTAGCGCCTGCAGAAAGAATAAAGAAAATTAAGCAAGACCAGCGGGACAAGTTAAAAAAACTGCTTGCAACCGGCTTTTTTCCATCGTTCACTATAATCAGCACGTCGAGAAAACCGAGGGGCATCAAAGCCCGTCATCCGTTTTTGGCATTAGCTGCAATTGCAGAATTGGACTTTGTAGGCAGTATTTTTATTAATCAGGTAGCAGGTGCGCGAAAGGTGCGCCATAAAAAGCCACTTTCCTTTTTTTGCGTAAAAATGACCGTGGCTGTAGCAATTGAAGGTTTTACCACCGGTATGCAAAAGGTGGAAGAACGGATGGTAATCGTAAAAGCCAAAACAGGCGAAGACGCCATTGCAAAGCTCGAAGAAACTAAAGAAAGCTACAGCCAGCCTTACTTAAACAGTGACGGCAGGTTGGTGAGCTGGAACATTGAGAGTTTCGACGATTATTATGAAACCGACATCAGGTCGGTACAAGACCTGAACAATCCGGACGGCGTAGAAGTGTACTCCCATTTAAGATCGCGTAAAATAAGGCCAAAAGAGTAATAACCGAATATTAAAAGCAATATAAGACTGTGAAAAATTGATAAATTAGCTGCATGACGCCATTAAAAAGACTAGGCCCTCAGGAGGCCGGGGGGCCAATATTCAAACTTAAAGACGCCTGGCACTGGGAGGATGCCCCTGCCCTTGCTACCGACCACGAAATGAATTCCTTTGAATTGGAAACCGGGCTGCTAATCCCGCCCGATATGCGAACTTTTTTTACATCCGTCAACGGTTCCAACGGCTACGACGACGGCCTCTTCGATTTTTACTCATTCGATGGATTTATGAGCGAAAACGAACCCGCTCCCAAACTTTACCATCTACCTTCTGCTGTAACCTCGAACAATACCCCAAACCATTGCTACGTTTTTGCTGATTACCAGGTTCACTTAATTGACTACCTCATTCAGCTTTATCAGCATCCAACCGCATCTAATGATATTTACATACGCTGCGGCCAAGAAATTAAATTAATGGCTCATTCGTTTAATGAGTTTGTTTCCTTGTGTTTGATGGATTCGCAAAAATTATTTTTTAACGATTGATGGGTTTTTACAAGCAAGATGTCAGTGATAAAAACGACCTGAAGCTGAGATGCTACAGACCCATCATCAATTTATAAAAGCAGGGTATTTGTCCTAAAATCAAGGGACTTAAAATTACGGATACACAGGTTGTCCAAAACATTAATCCCTCTGGTGGAAGGGGAACATTTTTGCCCCAAATAAATCTTGACATGACGGACAGTACAGCGTAAACCACAACGTTGAAAATCGAATACAATAATGGTTTGTACAGTTTGATGTTGTATAGGTGCTTAAACAACAATCCATACATTATAATAAACGGTATACCGTAAAAGATTACCCTCCAAAAGTTACACAAAATAGCACCACTAATATTGGCGCTAAAGTTTCTCGACTCCAAAAACAAAAGCAAAAAACAGAGAATACTTTCAACCAAAATGAGGCTTGTGTATAATATGATGAAGTTTTTCACTTTGTTCATCTCTGACCTTCTCTATAAATAGCTTATTGTATGCCTTTTTGTTAAATACGGTATATTTACACGTTAACCTATGAGTTAAAAGTGAATGGTTTAATTTAATAAAACTGTTTTACATGTAAGCAAACAGACTTTTACTTTCTGGTTGGAGGTCGGTGACACCGCCATTGCTGTCAAAAGAATTTAAATTTTAACGCCCCATTATAACAACTAAAGTTGGAATCCCGAAGCCTATTTAAAATACCGGCAGCAACTATCTGCCAAGTTAAAACATCATAAATTTAACTATTAGCAAATCAGTGCTACCACCAAAAACCACCTCAATTATTTTACAAGCCCTACGACCTGTCGGCATACGCCTCCTCCCCTTTACCCATCATCGACAAAATTATGATGATGAGCGAAAACTGCATGATGACGATGTTTAGAATCAGGTTTTCGCCGGCAGGGTTTAGGATGGGGAGTTTTGAATCCAGCAACCACCACTTAAGCCAGTCTAAAAGCAGGCTGCCGGCTACACCCAGTACTACAACAAGTAAGGGCTGCAGGTAACTAACTATCAGCTGGTTAAGCGTACCCCAGGTAATGAGCCAGGCAATGGTGAGGGTGGCTAAAACGGCTGCCATGTTTTGGTATAAGGTGTTGGGCGTGAGTAATGATGCAGTAGCTAACGCGGTGCCGTAACCCAGAAAATAAAGCAAGAAAAACGCGAACGGCAGGTACACATACGCCGCACCCGACTGTAAATATGGCCGATTGCTCAGTAACAGTCCCAAACTAAAAAACACAGGTGGCGATAACGCAGCCATCGCAGACAGATCGTCCGAAAAATACGTAGCCAGTGCGCCCAGTACGGTAGCTGCTAAAAGGTAAATGAGGGTTTTGGTTTGTCTAAGGTTCAGCTTCATCAATTAGTTAATGGTGTTTTGGTACCGGTGTTGTTCGTCAAATCCAGTTCGGCCTTAAAGCGAGCAGGGTCGTCTACATGCAGCAGCAGGGTACGCACACGGTAACGCTTGCCAAACAGGCCGTGCAATACGTGGTCGCGGTTTAGGTGGAGGATAATGTTGTGTGCCTCTAACTGCCCCAGCGGCGATAGTTTGCGGGTGCCCGCATCGGCCGGCAAATCGCGGCCCGACTGCTCCACCCGGCCAATGTGCTGGGTATGGATATGGGTTTGGGCCATGATGCCGTAACGCAACTGCAGTTGTTCGCCGTTGATACTGATCAGCCGTTTTGAGAGCGACCGCGCATAGCCAAAAAACTGCAGGGCGGTGTACACGCTCAGGCCCGACAATATCCAGGCGGCGGTATGGTTCCACCGGGCTACCAACAGGTGCATGGCCGCACTCTCTATCAAAATCAGGAAAATGAGGCAGCCCAGCAAGGCCGGGGTGCCGCTGTTTTGGTGATAAGTAAACTGGTTGCGGGCAGGCTTACCCGATTTCCAGTTGAAGATACCATAATAAATTACCGAAATTTCGGATGTTAGCGCGGCAGCCAGCGTGCGCGGCAAGGCGGCATAGCAGGCGTTTTTCAGCACGTCGAAAAAATCGCCCCCGGCAGCGCGACCCTGGCCAAACCGCCGGCGCACAGCCATAAACTTTCGTAGTACCAGCGTTAACGAGGCGATTTCCATCAGCGGAAAACCAAACAGCTTAAACAGGTGCAGCCACTGCTGATGCCCGGCCGGTACCAGGTACGATGCCGAAAACATACCCGCCATCACCAGCGGTGCGACGGTTAGCTTGCTTACCCTGGTTTTGTGAATGAGCCAGGCATAAATGAGCGGCACGGTTAATAGCAAATCGACCGTGATGGCGGCCGACAATGCTGACGGGTTTTGATGAAATACAGGCGATTTTACCAGCCAGACAATGGTTGCAAAAGCAGTGATAACAAAGCCAAAGGCGAAGTATGGGCGGTGATTGACGGCAGGTTGATGAGTCATGGTGGCGTGGGTCTAGTGCATGCGTTCAATATAGCGATTTAAATAGCAGCGGCATACTTTTGGCAGCGGTTTTCCTGTCTGGCGGTAGGTTAGTGATCACAAACTTCAGCCTATAAAGGCGTTAGGTTGCCGAGATAGCGGCTAATTTAAGTCATGAAGTTTATGATCAATGCTGTTGGTTTGGAGGTTTTTTATAATCAGGCAATCTTTAAAGATGGATTTCAGGCTGTCGATATTTGCGCGATTAACATAGGTTATTTTGCAATGGTTGAGATAATAAAGAAGCTGCTTAGCTTCGCTTAAATGTACGGGCGCGTTATAATCCTTAAAAACAGAAATGGTTTCGCTCTGATGAGGGCTTATCAAGATATCCCTTCTCGGCAATTTTGTGATATGGAGTATTTTAAATGCAGTGTCTAAAGCGTTGTCTAAAAAATAGCGTTGCCTGATAAGCAGATCCTTGTCCGGTTTAGCAATTTTTAGCGAAAAAAAGCTGGAAGTATCGCCAAAATGCAGATTGTAATCCTGCCCCGTAAATAACACTGCTGTTTTGTTCGTGAAGTTTATCACTTTCAGCTTAAACTCAATCACAGGTAAACTTTCAGACTGAGTTACGTCGGTGATTATTTTAATCGAATCGATCTTCATTAGCATACCTTGATCGATAGATGTATTACCCGAACAACTGCAAAACAAGGCGATACAAGTGATGTAAAAAAAATAGTGTAATGGCTTGTTAAATGTCATGTAGAAATGGCGGTTGCTTGGTATATAACGTACGATTTTTTTTAAGGGCGGTAAGTTGGTGTTATCAATCGGCTATCTTTTTTCTTGCCTTGCAGGAAGTTGGTGATAACACTATGAGTGTTGGGAAGATTTACTTATCCCCGCCGTCATGCCGACGACGGTCGGCATCTCACTCGCTAAGTAGTAAAATTTCGTATAAACGTCTTGGAGGTGGACCGCCTGGTAGGATGCTAAAATAAATTCAGCACGACTGTCATAAGTTTTTTACTGTTCCCAACACCAATGGTGATAACACCAACCTCAGGCTGCTTCCAGCATTGTTATGACGAGATTGGATGAGAAACCAAGAGCCATTCTTTTAAACACATTTCATGGCGAGGCACGAAGCCATCTTTTTAGGACATTCGCAGCGGGTATGACTGTGCTACAATTTAGCCTAAACGCTGGCTCAACTTAAAAAGATGGCTTCATACCTCGCAATGACGCGGTGGATTTTATTCACTCATTCACTCATTCAAAATTCACTCATTGGCTTTAGTTCTCTCATTGGCCTACCAACACCACGCCCCCGCCTGGCTGAATGGTAACCTCAGTAGTGCCTGTTTTTTTCAAAGTCAGGTCTTTAGCGTTAGTAACCTTGTCGCTGCCATCGGCATAAACTTTTACGCTTTGGCCGGATAGCATGGGCAGCTTTAAGTTGAGTTTGAGCGGGGCCGACTGCGCGTTGATGCCGGCTATGTACCATTTGCTGCCGTGGCGGCGGGCAATCACGGCGTATTTGCCGGGGTAGCCGTCAATGTAGCGGGTTTCGTCCCAGGTGGTAGGTACTTGTTTTATAAAGTCAATCTCGAAGGAGGGTACGTCGGTCAGGTTGTTGGGCGTGATACCGAACATCTGCACCGGGTTTTGGAACAGTACCGAGGAAGCCAGCTGGAAGGCATCGGTGGTCAAGCGTTTATTTTTGTCGGTGTTGCTTTTTACGAGGTATTTGTTGAGCAGCACGCCGCCAAACTCCATGCTGCCCACCGTGTTGCGGATAAACGGATGCATGGTGGCGTTAAAGGCTTCAGCCTCGCGCACGTTTTGCGAAAATATCAGGTTTTCGGAGGCTACCACGGCCTCGCTGCCCACATAGTTGGGATACATGCGTTCCCAGCCACGCGGCAAGGTGGTACCATGGAAGATGATCATTAGCCCGTACTCGTTGGCATCGGTCAGGATGTCTTCGTACAAGCGCATGGTTTCCTGCTTGTCGCCGCCAAAAAAGTCGACTTTGAGGCCTTTAACGCCTTGGTCGCGCAGCCACCGCATTTCGGCCTTGCGCTCAACCGAGGCATTCATGCGGTTGCGCGGACCCATCGGTGCATCGTTAAACGGCCCGTTTGAGTTGTACCACAAAAACACGTCTACGCCTTTGCTGTGGGCATATTTAATGAGTTCTTGCATGCGCTCCTTGCCTATGTTTTTATCCCAAAGGGCATCTATCAAAATGTACTGAAATTTAAGATCGGCGGCTAGGTCAATAAATTTCACTTGGTCGGCATAGTTCATGCTGGGGTCTTGCCAAACAATCCAGCTCCAGGTGCCTTTGCCGTAAGTGTATGGTTTTGAGGGGGCATACAGCGGTTCCACCACATCAAAAGGAATGGTGGTTTCGGTGATGGGTTTTAAATCGGTGCCCACGGTAATGGTGCGCCACGGGGTTACGCCGGGCAGCGCAATAGCTGCGCCGGTGCTGCCAAAGCCGTTATTTTGTTTAGGATCCGGATATTTAATACTGAAAGTACCATCGGCCGAGCCTTCGCTCAGTTGCGAGGCGCAATACAGGCTGCGCACGCCGGTTTCTGAAACCAGCACCCAGCCGCTGTTGCCTACGTGGAATAGTCCTGGAAACACGTAGCCATCGGCATGCGGCTTGGCGGCCACCAGCGGCGCGTCGGCCGTGTAAGGCGTTTCGTAGCTTGGCGTAGTGCGCGACCAGCCCGCAGTTGGCCCCATCATGGGCGCTAAAAAGCGGGTGGTTGTGGCCGGAAACTTAAAGCCCGTAGCCTCGCTTTGTATCACGCAGCTCAGGGTTTCTTTCCAGTTAGGCAGCTCGTACCTAAAGGCAATGTTATTATCGCTCACCTGGAAAACGATGCTGATTTTGCGCTGCTGCGCATTTTCCAGGTTGATCGTAAGCTTGTTAGCCGCATAATGCACCTGTGACACCTTAGCCCTATCGAGCGTGTATTGCTGGTCTACGTTACCTTCAGTTTTGCCTACCAATTTGAGGCCCGACGCAAAATCGCCTTCGTTACTTTGCAGCCCCAGCGGCGAGTTATCGAGCATGGTTTTGCCTTTATAGGTTACGGCATACTGGGCCTTACCGCCCTGCAGCCTGAAACTGAGGGCCGTTTGTTTATCAGGACTATATACGGTGGCATCCTGCGCCCAAAGCCGCGCCGTGCACGAAAGAATGAAGACGGATAACGCAAACGCTTTTTTCATGAAGTGGGTATAAGTGTGTTTTGTTGGTTAGGATTATGGTGCCAAGATAAGGGAAAATTAAGGCAATGAGCGAATGAGTGGGTGGTGAATGAGTGAATTTTCAAGTCAATGAGTGAATCTTGAATGAACGAATGAGTGAATTGACCGATCGAAATTTACTTTTGGCTCTTGGTTCTCCCGCCAATCCTGTCATTCCGAACGATAGAGAGAAATCTTGTTTCTCGCGATAAATGAATTACTTTTCTCTACGTCTGTATTCGTGACTCCAAATTCCCCATCCTGGCTCTTGATTCTTGGCTCTTGATTCTTATATTTAGTGACTTATGATTATAACCGCAACTTTATTGTAGTAAAGCAAAAGCCGAACTACCAGGGTTTTAAAGATATGATTGGCTCGGAATTATTAACGGATTCAAAGCAACACGCTGACAGCACTGAAAGCGAGCGGGTAAAAATGGATACTAAAGCCGACAGCATTTTAAAGCACGATCCCTTTTATCAATCGGTTTTTCAAAAACCCGGTTAACTACTGGACTATTGTACACAGCAAGAAAAAGGTACAGGGCCCGCTCACCCTGCCCGAGCATGAGCAAAAACGAAGAGAACTTGAAATACCCAAAAGCGTTAAACTACAATATGCACCTACCTAAACTTATGCGCTGCCTCATCCTTTTACTGCTTTTACTCACCGGCAACCGCTTATGGGCAGCAAACGCTATTGACAGCCTCCAAACCGACCACGATGTGGAATTATTTGCCACCCGTATTGTTAAAGAGTTTTACCAATTTAAAAAATTGGTAGCCGTGGCACCCTCAACCGATTTCATCAATCAAAACACCAATTGCGACAGCATAGCCTTGCGCTGGAAGGGTAAAAACTGGCAGAAGGCCGATTTTAACCAAGACGGCAAAACCGACTTGTTTGTTATCTTGCATGAAGATAACAGCCGCTTTCAACCATACATCATTATGGACGACGGACCTCGCGGCTTTACACTGCACAACCTAAAGCGCAGCCTATCTTACACATGTGAGCTGGCCCGTGTTGCCGCTATTGGCCAGCAGCCTGCACTGCTGTATTATTATATTAAGGAGGAACCCACCCGGCAAATATTGAATAACCTCGATCATATACAGGTAAACACGCTTATTTACAAGTTTGGTGGTTTTGTTGAATATAATCGCCATCCACAGCCCATAGCTGTAAATACCATTTATTTAAAAACTTTTGGTGCATGGGCAGGTAACTCGGATTTTGAGCTTACTATCAGGTCTGATGGTAAAGCCATTTATAAACCGCTTGCCTGGACTTCCAAAAAAACCCAGCAAACCGGCATCATAGCGCCCGACAGACTTAAAGAGATAACAGGTTTGCTAAGTTACATTCGTTTGCGGCAACTCAAAAGCAGTTATGCAGTAACGTGGTCAGACGACCAAACCGCAATTCTTAAAATAAGCCTGGCAAACGGGTCTGTTAAAACCATTGATGATTATGGCCTGCGGGGCACCTTCGGTTTATCGCATTTGTACAAGTTATTGTTTGATTTAAGAACCAGTGAGGTTTGGCATTAATTAAGGTTTTGCCTGTAAACGGGTATCGGGCGTAACTATGGGCCGCCCAAAGGTGGGGATGATTAGTTTGCCCTTCATCTGCGGAAAAATGGCC
Source organism: Mucilaginibacter sp. CSA2-8R (assembly GCF_038806765.1). Classification (NCBI taxonomy): domain Bacteria; kingdom Pseudomonadati; phylum Bacteroidota; class Sphingobacteriia; order Sphingobacteriales; family Sphingobacteriaceae; genus Mucilaginibacter; species Mucilaginibacter sp. CSA2-8R. The sequence goes on from NZ_CP152389.1 coordinate 3,181,571, forward strand.
CGTAGCCTGGCTTCATTTTCGATTTTTGGATTAATATAAAAACAGTGCTGTTGAGGTGTGAATGAGTAAACAAACGGGTAAGTGAAGTTCACATTTTTATACCGGCCGCCAGCTAAGCACAGGTAGTGGTAAAAACTTTTTCTTACATCATAAAAACGGCCGCAGTCTCGCACTGCAGCCGTTTTTCCCTAAAAACAGGAAAAGAATTTTGAAATCCCTTTCCACCTTGCACTTTACTGTAATTATGAACGCCAGGCGCACTTTACACAAGTTAGTTTAATACCGATGTGCGCCAGTTTTTTGATACTAAATAAAGGTGAGGAGATTTAATAAAATGGCTGCAATCTCGCACCACAGCCAATTCAACCTAAACAACTAAAACAATTGATATAATGAACACCACGCCCACTAAGGCGCCTTTTAAAAAGCAAACAAATGGCACTAAGGCTTACATAACCCCGCATGCTATGGTATGGATAACATACCTGGTAAACAGGCCGGCGCATCACCGGATTTAGGCTTACGCCGGCCCTCACTAAAAAAATTAATGAATCAACAAGGCATACCGGTTTCAGGCACATCCTGCTAAATCTTTACAACCCTATTTTAGCGTATGGTACGCGTATACCCTTTACTCTATAAAAGTAGGGGTCTTTATAAGAGCCGCTGCAGTCGCCTTTATTACAGGCACTAAAGTTTAAACAATAAGTAAGCAGCAGCTCGTTGCGCCCGTTGGCATGCTCGGGATGTACCACCGGTGTATAATACCGGGCGTAGCCACCATTCAGGTTTTCTTGTATGGTATACACTTTGGTGCGCGCCGTAAACGGACCGGTAATGTTTGATGATGTAGCGATGTAAATGTTCCGCTGGTCCGAACAGTCAAAGCCCTGGTCCATCGTCATGAGTACGTATTTATTATTTACAAAAGCAATATTGCTGGTGCCCAGCGCATCGGTTACGCGGGAGGTATTACCCGTTACCGGTGTATTTACCCAAGCCGATCCGTTCCAGAAAGTCCACGATTGAGGGTTGCTTGACGGGAAGCGGGCCAGGTAAATATTGGATGAAAAACCAAAACCGGTATCTTGAAACCCATAGGCATATACATATCCGTCAATACCCTTAATCATGCCGGTTGAGTAATTGATAGCGGTTTGATTGCTCATATTGGCTGGTGTAGTACGCACGCCGGTCCAGGCGTTGCCGGTACCCTCGGTAATATCCCAGAGCGACTGCCGCGCTATGGATAGCCCCTGCCCCTCGCCTACTTGTACGTATACATGGTTGCCAATCTCAACGCCAGGGCCGGGCCAGGCAAAGCTATCGCCGGGCTGTATATCACATATCCGCCTGCTGCCATTGCGGGTAACGTTGGGCGCATCACTGGCCCAGTTAGTGGTTGATGGCTGCACCAGCATCGAGTTACCATAATCAATAATATCGCCGCAGGCAAACATACTATTTGATAACAGCCTCGAACCATCAGTAGCATCCTGCGTTACCCACAGCACCTTGCCGGCATTGCTGCTCCACGTAAGCGGAATGCTGTTGCCCTGGTCAAACGCTACTGAGCCCTGCGCGGGGTTGTTACGGTTAAAAAAGCGCACCACCTGGTCGTCGCGGTAAGTGCTGGGCGTGCGTTGGGTTAGCACCCAGCGTTGCCGGTTATCGGTGTTGGGTGTTTCTTGTATTATAGCTGTACCGTTGCTGGTTGAGCCGTTGGCGTTGGCCAGTGCCAGGCCATTACCTTTATTAATGATGTTATACTGCCCGGTAGTACCAATTTCGGTAATACGCCACAACTGCTGGTCGGCCAGTACCGGAAACTCGGCATATTGCTGCAACTGTGTACCGGAGGTGGTAGTTGCACTGGGCACATCTAAAATTTTGCCGCTAAACGAGTTGCGGATATGATAGTACTTTACGCCGTTTACCGTGGTACGGTAAATAATATACCAGCGCTGCCAGGCATCGCGTTCATCATCAGCAGTGGCGCCAAACTGTACAATTTTTTGCTGATCGAGGTACTTTTCGTTAGCGCCGGGGTTACCTGTAACTTCTAAAAACTTACCGCCCGTTACGCACGAAATTTTGTACTCGCCATAATCTGACGTAATAGCCATGGTGGCTTTGGCCATACCGGCGGGTTGGGCATTGGCAGGTAAAATATCGGCCGGACGTTTACAGCTGTGTGTGGCAAAAGCAGCTGCCAGTACTAAAAAAGTAAAGCTTTTTCTCATAATTAATAATTGGTGGTTATTTACAATGGTTAATACACAACAAAATGAAAAATCGATTTAGCTAAAACTTATATAAAACTATTTGAACGTTATTAAATCACTAAAAATTGAATTATTCTGTATCAAAGGATGGTTATTCCTTTTTGCTGCAATGAGCTATGCTGCAACTGTATGGTAAATATATGCAACCAAACAAATAAACAGCAACCACTATAAAACTTTTTTATAACTGATTTACAGACTTTTAAGATACATTTTAAGTATAGGCACATGAAACAGCACTTTTAAGACGCCATTTTTTGCTAAAACAATTTACCTAGATTGAATATGTTTCAAATTTTACATTAACTGCAAGACGGACAACGTTTTATAAATGTCAAACTTACGCTTTATTTTAACGGTGCATTGTAATAACTGTCTAGCATCCTTATGTGATGCCACATACGCCTATACTGCACTATATAATTTCAGGGCGATTGATAACGATGCAGCCTGCTTTTGAGAGGTTAGCAGATGGCATTACTTTTTGGCATCAGGGGTAAATATGGGCTGTCCAAAGGTGGGGATGATTAGTTTGCCCTTCATCTGCGGAAAAATGGCCCACAGCCTTGCTTCGTTTTCGGCTTTCGGGTTAATAAAAAACCAGTGCTGCCCGGCATCTTCGCTTACTGCCAGCGTACATGACTGTGCCGAAAGCGTACCCCCCGGTACCTGCATAACCAGGGTTTGCGGCACTACCGAAAAGTATAACTGGTCTATTTTGCTTACTTCGCCCGGGCGGCCAATGGTAAAGCTTTTAATGGCTATACCCTGGCTCTTCATCACTTCAAAACTTTTATTGACGATGCTCAGCAAACTGTCTTTACCGCCAGCCTCGGCAACAAGCTTAGGGTGCGTATAAGCTAATACGGTTTCAAAATCACTTTTTACCGTGGCGTCACCAATTTTTTGCACCAGCGCCGCAATCTGTGCCTGCTGTTGCTGTTGGGTAGTGGGTTGGGCTGATGATTTAATTGTACACGTTAAAGTAACAAATAGCAATAAGCAAAGGCGTTTCATGCCCGAAAGATAGCAAGGGTTAAGCAATAATTGTTATTTTCGAAACAACAAAACCATGAACCTCACACCTCTATTAAAACCCTTCAACTTGAAATATCTTATTACCCTATCTTTTTCATTGCTGTTGCAATTGGCCTGCCAGGCGCAACCCTATACCCCAATCAGCTTAACACAAAAAATATTTTCGGCTGATAGCTTTCCCGATCTTAAAAAGTATTGTACCGGAGAGTACCAGGGCCGCCCCAACGGACAGGATTTGCCGCCGGGTGCCAAAGTGAGCTGTACCCTGCTGGCTCAAAATAACCGAACCGCTGTGGTAAATGTTAATTTAACCAACAGCAGCGGCCAAACGTACGATATGTACCTGCACCTCAAAAAAGATTCGGTATGGAAAGCGGCCGCGTTTCGGGCGTTAGCGCTTACCGGTATTATTGAGGAAATAAACCGGCAATTAAAATTGCTTAGCCCCAAACAGGTAGACAGCATAATTGCCGCACCGGGCAAAGCGGGTAAACTTTTTAAAAGCCGGGCCGAATACGAATTTATGCTGGGTAACACCACGTTAACTTTGGCTTCAGACTCACAACTGGTAGCGCATTTTACAAAAAACAAAGCAACGTTTGAAAGCCTTAAGAATGACCTGCTTAAAAACGGCATCTTAAAATTAGACGGTAGCGCAAAGCGAACCAAAAACCCGGATGCCATGATGAAAAGTCTAAAGGATTTACGGCTCGAAAGCGCCTTTCGCGAACGGGAAGAAGTGCCCCACAACATCAATTTTTTAATTGGCGGCATTATCGATAATAGTGTAGGATACCTATATATACCAAAAGAGCAAAACGTACCCAAAATGTCGCCCGGTGAGTATATCATGATCCGCAAAATAGTCGACGGCTGGTATTTATATAAAACTACTTAAGTTTTACTGCTGATGAACTATTTTTTCAATCGCTAAAAAAAGAGTGGGATGCTGATATGCGTCAGCATAACTGCACCAGAAAGGCAAGTTTGACGCTACAACCGCGATGATAGCATCAACTTCAAGCAACTTATATCAACACTATGCAATTAAATCTGCGCCCTGCACTGCTCGGCATCATCATACTAAGTGCAACTGTTTGGCTGATGTACCACGATGGATTATTTACGCGGTATAATTATATGACTGCCCAATGGGATAAATATCAGGGTCGGACATCATTAGTTGCTTATGGAGAGCGCTTGCGAATGGAACTGCAGCTAAAGATGATAGCCCTTGCCAAAGATTTTCAGATTAAAACAATTGCGGATTGCAACATATCTACGGCGGCAGTTCGGGGCGCCCAAGCCTATAATAACGTGATGATGCAGGCACTCAGCAAAAAACCGGGTGCAGGCTGGAAAGCCGCATTCGACAAAAGTGCAGACTCTTTGTACCGTTTGCAAAGCAGTGAGGTGGTTTATCGCGCTGTGATGAAACACCCAGGCGTAGTACAGGATATAGCGCGTTTAGACTCGGTGCTGGGCCGCGGCAAATCGGGCATAATGGTTAGCAACCTGTATAACGACAGCGTCCGTAAAGCATATACGGTTTATCCATACGGGCAAGGCCGGCATCACATCTATAAAAAATACAGTGTAAATATTTATACGCTAAAAGTTAGTGAGTACATAAATTAGCGCTTTTACTAAACATTGCATCAACAATAAAACCTTACCCCATGCTTCGTCAAATTACACTTTACCTTTCGCTTTTAGCTGCCACTGGTTGCCGGGCGCAAACCAACCCTGCGGCGGGCAACAGCCAACCGCTGGCCGACACCGTACAGAACTACCGCGCCCTGCTTACCCGGTTAGAACAGCAGTCGGCCGATAAAACTTACGATTACCTGGGTACCATCCAATCTACCATTGATTTCGGTACTAAAACCAATAACCTTGCAGAATACCCTGACGGGCTGATACCAGGGTTGCCGCTGGAACGTGCTGAAAAAGCGATGAAAAAACTAAGCGGTAAAAACGAAACTGTCATTACCCAGGATACCATTACCCTGCTGATTGATTACCCGTTAACCCGCGAAACCCGGTTGAAAGTAAACTCTCAAGACGGCTTTACCCGTGCAGAATTGTTTCAAACCATCAGCCAGGCCTACTACCGGCTGTTTGATGAAGAAGAGGCCAGTGCCACCGTAAAAACTATACCTGCCGCGCAGCGTACCGCTGTATACAACCGTAACCAAACCAACGGTAAATACGGCATCTGGGGCCACGACATTGCCGATTTAATTTTGATGGCGGCTGACGTTTATCAAACCCCGCAGGGCGAAATCATATTGAGCTTAAATATCGAATCGTAACGGATGTGGATATTCGGGCCGATCAAACTAATGCCTTACAGCGCATGATTGCTTTTGCGAAGATAGAGCTTATTATATGGTGAAACGGGAGATTGCTGAAACAAACCTCCCGCTTAAAACTCATCTAACCCATTATATCCATGCCCGTTGGCATCTCATACGCTAAGTAACAAACACTTAACTGGCAGTTGCGCAAAGCGGCAACCTTGTTCAAAAATTCCGATATTCATCAGCTAAACAGATTATAATATTAATACCCATTGCATAAAATACAATATTCAACCTATGCCCAGCCCTCTGAAGTATTTTTGCGTGTTGATTTGCCTGATGATGCAGGCCCAAGTACTGAGCGCGCAGGGCAAAAAGCTTACTGCCGGTAGCGACACCAGTTTCTGGTACCGAGACATGCTCAAAAACGTTGCTAAACTTAACCTGCCTAACCTAAAACAATCCGCTACCGGGCACCAATGGCGGATGTGGTTTGACGGCCAGGTAACGTCGTACGTTTTGATTATACACCCTGCCGAAAGCCAGCTTATTTTATATACGCAGGAGTACGAAGACCCTTTAACCGGACAGCCCTCCAACCGCATATTTGTAAAGGCTTATGCACTTAGCAGACTGCAAGCCAAAGGCATCGACAGCTTAAAAGAAGCTTACGGGATTGACCAGATACCTACCGACGAGCAAATTAAAGGCTGGGGAGACATAATGGGCCTTGATGGAGTTACTTATCTGATGGAAAAAACCGATGATACCACCTATTCGTTTAAACATTATTGGACACCATCAGCCATTAAAACAGACGAAGCTAAAAAAATGACCGGTTTTATAGCAGCCACAGAGCAGCTTATTGGTTATCAGCATTTTGATACAGATTTTATGAAATCTATCCCATTCTTGAGCTATTTCACGGGCGGTCCGCTATTGGGCATGAAGGCATTGCCCCGTAAAGAAGCACGTCGCCTGCGTAAAGCGCGCAAGGCCTACTTAAAGAGCCATCCTGAAATTAGTAAATAGAAGCCATAATTACAGATATGGTACTGTAGAACTTTACCTGTGCTACAATTTACTCATCAGCCCGCTTACAAATGCATTTTCAAGAAAACCCAAATCAGTTTATGAAGTACTGGAAAAGCAAGCGTATGAAGTGGCCATAACGTGAGTGTAAGGTATAGGATTGGACTATTCATGTTAACCTTCATCCCATGCCTGATGCCGTTATCTTATTTTCCGCAGCCTTTCAGGCAAGCCCAATATAAAGTCGGTCAGCGGTTCGAGGTTGGCGGGTATCAGCTGGCTTTGCAAACGGTATAGTTGGCCGTCGGTGGTTATTACTTCCAATTTAAGTTCGGGCACATCGGTGAGGGCTACATTTTGGTGCCATTCTGCAAGGCGCGACAGCAGGCTGTGCTGCAACAGCCGTTGCAGCGTATCTAACTGCGAACGGTTAAGTTTGCCGGTAAACTTATCCAACTTGCCATCCGCAGTAATTTTACCGGAAAAAGCCACATCGCCCTGCCGGTTAATATTTATTTGCCTGGCGGATGAATCGCCGCTGGTTAAACTCAGGGTTAGTGATTTAAAGCTTATTTTTTCGGCCGGGATGTAAGTTAGATTAGCGTAACGGTATTCGGAGCGGCGGGCCAGGTTGCGGGCGTTGTCGCCCACCGGCACCAGTATCAGTTGCCTTTGGCTAACCGCTTTGATGAAAAACTTAGCCGAGTCCGACCGCTCGAAGGCAAAATTATCTACGCTGCTATAATAGTTTTTAAACAGCACCAGCGTATCGCCTTTAAATATATAATTGGTATGCTCGGGCACGCCCTCAAACACGGCGTCCAGGACGTAGTCATTTCTAAAAATTAAGGAGTTTAACGCTGTGCTTATCCACCTCCCCTGCTTTGTTAACACCTGCGTTTGCGCACGCAGGCTGATGGGCGTTAAGCAGAAGAACAACGCTAAGTATAGGCGCATGTGGATTCGCATCGTTTTGGTTTAGTAGTACGCCTTTTTTGAGCTATTATTGTGGGGATGTATTTTAGAGCCAGGAGCTAAGAACCAAGAGCCAGGATGGGGAATTTGGAGTCGAGAGTGCAGAGTAAGGAGTACAGATGACAACTGGCACTCTTTGGCTGTTATCTGCGCTGATAATTCCCAAAGCGCGTCATTGCGAGGAACGAAGCCATCTCTTTAGGACATTTACAGCGGGTATGCCTATCACGCAATTCGCCTAAACGCTGGCTCAGCTTAAAGAAATGGCTTCGTACCTCGCCATTACGCGTTGGAGTTTGTTCACTCAATGGCTAAACGGACTTACTGACTCATTGACTTTAAAATTCAATCCTTATCTAAACCCACCCATTACCAATGCAACCAGCCACCTTACCAATTGCGCCTTTTGCGTCTTCGTTTAAAACGGAAGCTTTGCTTATCATCAATTAACAAAACATGAAAAAGCTGCTTATTATTTTTTTGCTGATAGCCGGACAGATTGCTGCCGTGGCACAAACACACTCGATTCCAAAGGTAAGTACTGAAAATTCGTTTTATGATAACAGTTTTGAAAAATTTTGGGTCTTTATACAAAGTGGAAGATTAGACTCCGGGATGGTACAGGCTTCTTCACAAGCATCAGAAGCGGAGCTATTGGTCACTAAAGATAAATACACTAAGTGGGTTTGGGAACATAACCCTGTTGCAAATCAGGCGCTAACTAATTACGTTTTTTCGGAGGGCACTAAAACGACTAAATTGTACATTGCTGTCCCTGAAGTTCTTTCATCGTTTTATCGGTATGACATTTTTGATGATGATGGAAAATCGATTATTACCGGTGGCAAATTAAACGGTAAAGGTATTGAACTGAAAGATGATAAAATTCGGCATACTAAAACTAAATGGGTATTGTTTGATTTAGGCCGGTTTGAAATTGCCAATAAGGTAATTACGGTTGAGTATTACAATTATTTAACCCGAAACCAGGTTACCAAAACCGTTCTGCATAATAAACCATTGCGACCTGCTCAATTATTTTTTACTTCTTTGCTCGAAAGTGAACAGCTTGTAGGATTAATCGTCACTAACAAAAAACGCCCCGACGGCTTTGCGTTTAAACTACATGACAGCACCGACGTAAAAGGCGTTTTATTATATCTTATTCCGACCAGCCTCACTTTTATATATCATGTTTACCTCAAAAATTTAGAAACAGGCAAAAAGGTTTATGTTGGTAATAATTGGAAATATGAATGGCGACAAACTTATCCGAGTTTGATAATTGATGCAGCTTATTTTCGACAACCCGGCAACTACGAAGTTTCCATTGTGCCGGCACTATACTTTAACGGCGCTCCTAAAAAATCTTTCACCAAACAAACGGTTAAAACACATTTCACGGTGCTACCATCCGATAAAACCTATACCCGCAAACAGCTTTGGTTGTGGTTAAGCTTAGGCATTTTAACAGTATCTGCACTGGCGGCAACGGTTATTGCACTGCAAAAACGCCGCCATGCCCGGCGCATCGCCCGCGAACAAACTCAGAAAGCGCAGGCTCAAATGCAGCTATCTACCGTACGTGCACAGCTTAATCCGCACTTTGTGTTCAATGCACTGGCGGGCATCCAAAACCTGATGAACAGCCAGCAAACCGACCAGGCCAACCGCTACCTGTCGCGCTTTGCCAGGCTTACGCGTAATGTGCTCTACAGTGCCGAATTTGTTACCCTAACCGATGAGCTTGCCCTGCTGAACGATTACCTGGAGATGGAAAAGCTGAGGTTTGGGTTTACTTACCACCTGCAAACCGACCCGCAACTGGATACCGCCAACCTGGAGATACCGGCCATGCTGCTGCAGCCCCTGGTTGAGAATGCCGTAAAGCACGGCGTGGCTAGTTTGAGCACCGATGGCCTAATTACGCTTGAGGTACAAAAACAAGCCGATAATGTACTAATTTCGGTAATGGATAACGGCAAGGGTTTCGACAATAGCCTGCCCACTGGTGGCCTGGGCCTCAAACTCACGGGCGACCGCATCAGGCTGCTTAACGAGCTGCACCCCGGCACGCCGATAAGTATGGATATCACCACGCCCGAAACCGGTACCCGCATCATCATCACCTTAAACCATTGGTTATAAAGTCATGCGCGCTATTATTATAGACGACGAACTTGCTAATTTGCAAAACCTGCAGGTGCTGCTGGTCCGGCACTGCCCCCTGGTAGAGGTAGTGGCCAGCGCCCAAACCCGCGACGACGCCGTAACGCTGATTAACCAGCTACAACCCGACCTGTTGTTTTTAGACATCCATTTGGGCGATGCCACGGGCTTTGAGGTGCTGCAATCCGTCCGTCATCAAAACTTTGAAGTGATATTTGTAACCGCGTTTGACCGCTACGGCATACAGGCTATTAAATTTGCTGCGCTTGATTACCTGCTTAAGCCCATTGATATTGACGAACTGATGCAGGCCGTAACTAAAGCCGATGCCAGGGTAAAAGCCAAGCAGACCAACCAGCAGTTAGGTTTACTGCTTAACCACCTGCAGCAAGGGCGCAGCCATCCGCAAAAAATTGCGCTGCCCCAATTTAAAGAAACCCGGTACGTACAAACCGACCAAATACGCCGCTGCCAAGCCGACAATACGTATACCTTGTTTTTTTTGGCCAGCGGCGAGCAGTTGCTCATCTCTAAACCGCTTAAAGAGTACGCCGAATTATTGCAGCCGCAGGGCTTTATCCGCACCCATCAAAGCCACCTGATAAACGCGAGCTTTGTAAAAAGCTGGCTGCGAGAAGACGGCGGCACCCTCCTGCTCGACAATGGCGAACACATCCCCATTGCCAAAATAAACCGCGAAAAGGTAAGAGCCCTGCTGGCCAAGCCGGGGTTTTGACGCAAGGTGTTACTTTAGAACCAAGAACTAAGAACCACGAACCAAGATCTGGAATTACGTTTATAGAGCCCAAAATATAGATGGTTAAGCCAATATTTAAAATCAAATCTAACTATTCGCACATCGCGAGTAGCAGGATCTCTCGTTATCACTCGAGATGACAGCATTCAAAAGGGAAAAATCAAAGGACAAGAATCAAGAATAAAAGTTCGACCTGCCAAGCCACTCATTTACTCTTACTATCATTCGCTCATTCAAAACTCACTCATTGGCTTCCATTCACTTCATTGCTTCACCGGAAACGGCAGGCTTACGCGGATGTCGCGCTCCTCGCCGCTGGTATTGGTGTAGCGGGCTTCTTTCATCACGCGCAGGGCTTCTTCGTCGCAACCGTATCCGAGCGGCTTTACCACACTTACGTTTTTGGTGCGGCCATCGGTATCAATGGTGAGTTCGACCGTAACCTTGCCGGTAACACCGGCTGCACGGGCCTGCTCGGGGTATTGCAGTTTAGTTAGGATGGCCTGGAAACCGCCAACGGCTTCAACCGGCGAATATCCTGCATCGTGCGGAATCGCATAATATAAACTGGCCGGATTAGGGTTAGGCTGGCCGGCTACCGGCAGCTTGTAGTTAATTTTCCATTTTGTAAGGTATTGCTGCAGTGGCTCTAAACCTACTTTGGCGCGGCGCTTATTTACGTTGGCTTCATCGGCTATTGGGTACAGTTTTACACCGTCGGGGGTTTCGTGCGTTTGCGAACCGTATATCTGCAGCTCGTTGTGGCCGGTTTTAACACGGTCGGTAATGATAGCCAGCGAGGCGGGACGCAAGTCGCCTTTTTGTACTGCCAGGGTAAGCAGCGGCAGGTATTTTTCCTGCACCTCGGTATCATTGTGCTGGATCACCAAAAATATGGTCGACTGATGCTGAGGCCCCACCAGCGCTTTGCCGGGGTAACCATAGCGCGCTATCATTTTTTCGGCTTTAATAAGGTTAGCCGCATCCAGCCGGCTTTGCTTGTTCATGTTTTCGCGGTCGGCCTCGGGCGTGGCGTTTTTTATTTTGCGGTAAAGCTGGTCGTTATACAAAATCGTATCCAACTGCTTTGTCAACTGCGTATTATACGTTTGTGCCAAAAGCGAGGTGCCGCACAAGCTTAAGCCGGTAATCAGCGTAGCTAATTTAGGTAATAACATGGATTGGTGTGTTTGCGTATTGGCCATGAAGATACGAATGTTAGGTTACTTTTTGGCTGATGGGTTTACTCCTATGCGGGGTGGCGTGTAGTGTGAATTAGCAAATCTACTTATTGCAGGTAACGGTTTTAATTAGGAAAATTGGTTTATGCCGAGTAGTCATACCAATACTTATCGGCTTCTCAAATGCACGCTTTCTGTTTAATAATTGAGGTAACGACAAGAAATCTTTTTTGTACTTTTTGGACGTAATTTTTGTCGATGAAACCAGCCGTATTACTCCTGTTTTTGCTAACATTCACTGTTAAATCTTATAGCCAGGCTATCAATTGTAACGACAGGCAGGCGCTGAAAGCATCGCTGAAGGCCTTGCATGAGAACGACCAGCAGATGAGACTGGATTTAAACCAGAAAATGCAAACCCTGAAAATGCCCCAGGATTCGGCAATACTGATGCCGGTAGTACGAAAAATACGGAAGCAGGATACTGAAAATCAAAAATACGTCAGCACGTTGCTCGACCAGTGCGGATGGCCCGATAACCTGGATTTAACCGAAAACAGCACCATTTTTTTGGTGATTGACCACGGCGATGTATCCTATATTAAAAAGTACCTTCCGTTAATTTACCAGAAAATGCAGCAAGGCGTCGTCCAAAAATCCGACTATGCCACCATCTCCGACCGCCTGCTGATGTACGAGGGCAAAAAACAGGTCTATGGTACGCAAACCTACCGCAATCAGCTTTCGGGTCTAACCACGGTTTGGCCGGTAGAAAACGCCGCTCAGTTAGATGAGCAGCGCAAAGCCATGTCGCTTACCCCGATGAACGAATATATAGAAAGCTTGAAAGCCGCTTATGGCAAAAACGTTACCTGGGATAAAGCCCTGACTGTAGAAGAAGCGCAAAAGACTTATCGAAAAAGTAAATAAGTGAGTTTTTAGTTAGAACGTCGGTCGAATCGGTAAGTACCTTAAGCGCATGAATGAACGTTAATAAGCCTGAATAAGCACCTGGGCCGGGATGTGTAAAACCTCGTTCAGTTTACGAATCATGGCCAGGCTTAGCTTGCGCTTGCCCGAAAAGATTTCGGATTTGCGCGACCGGTAGCCCAAAATATCAGCCAGCTCTTTTTCGGACATGCCCATTTGGTCTAACCTGAACTTTATAGCTTCCAGCGGATTGGGTGATGATACAGGATGATGAGCCAACTCATAATCTTTGATTAGTATGCTTAAAACCTCCAACTCGTCAGACAGGGCCGAACCTTCTTTGACGTCCAACTGCATCAGGTCGTAAACGCGCGCCAGCGCACCATCATACTGTTGTTCTGTTTTAATGGGTTTTAACATAGTTTATCAAATCAAGGTTTCGTTTCATCTCAACGTTGTATCTTAATAATATTGTATAGTGCAATTTAAGTAGGAAAGTTGATAATTCAGCAAAGCTGAAATTTAAGCTGTAGAGCAAACCCCCCGCCGTCATGCTGATGTATATCAGCATCCAACGTGCTAAATCAACGTACAATGCAATTCTATCAACCTGTCCTGTGGGATGCCGATATGCATCGGCATGACTGAACCGAAAGAAGTTTTTAGCCTTTGGTTTGTGTTGCTACAAACCATCCGCCACGCCAATGAGTAGCAAAGCCTATCCGCTTGAGTCAGTGAGTCCGTCGAGTCCGTAAGTCAGTAAAGCTTATGAGTGACGCTATTGGCATCTTTATTATTAGCGCTATGCTTTTGGTTCTTGGCTCATGTCTCTCCCCCAATCCTGTCATTCCGAACGATAGAGAGGAATCTTGTTACTCACGATAAATGAATGACTTTTCTCCACGTCTGTACTTTTGAGTCTGAATTCCCAGTCCTGGTTCTTGGCTCTTGGTTCTTACCTCTTGGTTCTCGGCTCTTGGTTCTTGGTTCTTACTCTTTTTGTTATCTTGTTCATCAATACCAACCTTATGAACGCCTCCGCCTCTTTGCCTGCCGTATACTGGAACACCGGTCAGCTAATTGCCTTTAGGTTTTTTACGTTGCTGTTTACGCTGTTTATTTTGTTTAACCCTAACATGGTGGCGTTTGTTTACCCGTTTTGGATGCTCGTTAAAATACCTGTAGGCTGGCTCACTAATTTAGCGGCGCAGTGGATATTTCATATCGGTCTTCCGCTGAACGACAAAATATCAGGCAGCGGCGACCGGCTGATTGATTTTATGCACCTGTTTGTGGCATTTGCACTGTCGGTATTGGGTACGGTGGTTTGGTCGGTGGTGGATTACCGCAGGCGCAGTTACAACCAGGCGCTGTATTGGGTAACCGTGCTGGTGCGGTACTATCTGGCCATTACTATGTTTGAGTACGGCATGGTTAAGCTATTAAAATGGCAGTTTCCGGATTTAACCGCGAGCAAACTTTCGCAACGCTACGGCGACTCGTCGCCCATGGGGCTGGCCTGGCGGTTTTTAAGTTATTCTACCGGCTATAACTATATTATGGGTTTTGCCGAAATTAGCGGCGGACTGCTATTGCTGTACAGGCGCACGGTGACGCTGGGCGCCATGCTTACTTTTTTTGTGGCATTAAATATTATGGCCATCAATTACTGTTTTGATGTGGCCGTTAAAATACTATCCACCGCGTTGGTGATGATGAGCTTTTTTTTGCTGGTGCTGGATGCCCGTCCGCTTATCCGCTTTTTTATTTTGGGCCAGCCTGCCGGTGCGCCTGTTAAACTTAAACCCGAGTTTAAGCAACGTTGGATTAACGTAACCAGCCTGGTACTTAAATGCCTGGTGCTATTACTGGTAGCCGGCATGACAACCTCGACCATCATCAAATATGAGTATGCCAAATATAAAAGCACCGAAGTAAAACCAGGCTATTATAAAGTGGTAAACTACCGTGAACCCGGCAGGCCTCAAACCCAAACCAATATGGACCCGGCCCGCTGGCAAAAGGTGATGCTCACTCACGATTCGCTGAGCGTATATATTGCCGGCGGCGTACGCATAGCCTGTGCGTGCAACATTGATGCGGCAGGTAACCAGCTTATTTGCTTTAAGCCGAATGCCAACGAAACCGACTTTACCCTGAAATATAAAACGCTTAAAACCGGCAACCTGAGTCTGAAAGGTGTTTTTATGAGGCATCAAATGGTCGCTAAACTGGCTTTTCAGAGTGCCTATCATTCCGACACTACCCTGCTCCTGAACCGCGGCTTTCACTGGATTAACGAGGCGCCGTTTTATAAATAAATGAGTGAGTGGTGAATGAGCGAATGGTTTAGGTGCAGATGCTTAGCAATGTATGATTTGTAAATGTGTGAGCCATACTTCAATCTATCATCTCGAACGTTAGTGAGAGATCCTGCTGCCCGCGATGCACAAATAAATATTGATTTACTCAACCCATATTCCATAAAAAAGGCTGCCCCCTTGCCAGGGGCAGCCTACTACAATAAACTTACACAATCAAATAATCCGGCTTGTGGAGGGCCGGCAAAAAACAATCTTTTACTTTTCTTCGCCTACCAGTTTTTTTACCAGCTTGGCGCCTTTCAGCAGGGTTTGGCCCAGCTTTTTAACAGCGGCACCGTCTTTACCTTCGGCTTTTTCGGCGGCGGCAACTGTTTCTTCGCCCAGTTTTTCTAACAGGGTGTATACCTTTTTGCCGTCTTTATCGGCAATAGCTTCTTTCAGCTTTTCGAGGTTATGTACAATGGGTGCATAGCCGCGTTTGCCTTCCAGGGTTTTAATCCAGCTGTTGATGCTGGTGGTTGAGCCGGTTTGCGACTCTTTTTCGATGCTGTTTTCTAACGCTTCGGTGGTTTTTTCAACGTGTTCCAGTTCTGATTTTTCTTCGGCCATGATGTAGATTTTTTAGTATTTATTTAACCACCTTCTTTGTTGCCCGGTGGCGTAAATTTTAACATCAGGCGGCGGCTTAAGTTTCCTGTCATCGTAAAGCCCTAGGTTGTTGACTACAACTTTGGGTTGTGGTTATGACCGAAACAAGCGGTTGTTTTGGAGGAGGTTGTATTTTGTGAATAATTGTATGTTAAATCGAGACAACATTATTTAAATACCTATTAATCAAAAGATTAAAGAAAAACAGGTATTTGATATGAGCCACCGTTTGCAAACAGCTTACGCGCTATAATTTTAATGCTTTTTGTACGGCAGTTAAAGTGTTGCGATAATGGCCTTGCTGGCAACTCCTGTTCATCTTTTTTAAGATTTACTCCAAAAGCACCAGTCAACTCTTGATAGCCAAAAGCTTAAATCTTTTGATAAATTAGAGGCATTCAATCTTTATATGGCCCGTAATTTATTCTGCTTTTCTCTCCTTTGCTGTTTTACGCTGGCTATTAACTTGCCGGTGTTTGCACAGCAGCAAGGTCTTTTTGTTGAACCTAAGCTGCCTAACACCAAAGGCATAAATCCCTTTAATTACGACAACAAGATTTTTGTTGAAGATAAGACCTACATCTATGACTATTTCATTGTGAAAGGTAAGGATACCCTCCAATACGCCATCGTATCGCAAGCCGACGGAACTAAGTCATGGCATTATGTGCCTAAAAAGCAGCATGATAGCACCACAGTTACATATCTTGGCATCAAGACCTTAGGCAAGTCAGGGCCTATCATGATGGAAAACCCTGATTATAAGCAAACAGAGTTATTTTTGTACCATTATAACGCCGACTTTAAACCCTTAGATACCGAGCTAACAGGAGTGATTGAAAATAAGGTAAATATATGGGTACATCCATTTCGCTTTCATGCCCTCGAGATTTTGCAGCTGGCTCCCTTTCCTTATGTTAAATTGCCGCTTAAAACCGGTCAAACTTATGACTGGAATCTCGAAATAGGCGAAAAGTGGCCCGAATTTAAAGCGTTTGACTGGAAAGGTAAGCTTACGCTGCAGTGCAAGTATGTGGTGCAAGGCCAGGAAACACTCTCCCTACCTGTTGGAACTGTTCAAACCATAAAAATACAAGGTATCGCAAACACAACCAGTGGCCGCAGTTCGCTAGTGTCTTACTTTAACCAGCAATACGGATTTGTAAAGATGATATACCACAATTTAGACGGATCAAATATTACGATAACGCTTAAGGATATTAAATAGAATGGGCTATTTGGCGGGGTTCGGCTTATAATATTTTAGCTCAAGGAATAGAACATTTTGCGTTGTCTCACTTAGAGTGAAATGAGAAGCGGTTCGCCTAAAAACAATATTGTAAATATAAACCAGAAGGCTGGATAGATCTGTATCAATTGACACAGGACTAACCCTGCTTATATTTGCTTCAAAAAACAATTTGTGAACCGCTCCACATCTACACTAATTAAAATTATAAACAATTTTAAACCGTTTAATGAAGATAATTCAGTTGATGATCATGAATCATTTTTTTATGACATTACCGATGAGCTTTATGCTAATGCGGATGGAAAAATTGCAATTTCCGCGGTTATCAAATTGATCGAACGTTATCCCAACGCTGATTTCGGATCACCAGGCCCTCTCGTTCATTGGCTGGAAAAGTACCCGCATCAATACGAAAGTATTCTTTATGACTCTATAAAAAAGTGTCCGGTACCGTTGACAATTTGGATGTTGAACAGAATCATAAATGCGGAAAGGGATAATTTACATTATGCAATACTCATAAATTTATTAACTGAGGTTTCTGAAAAAGAACATGTGCATCAGTCTGCTAAAGATATGGCTGTCCAATGTCTGGCCTATCAAAACACTGTACGAGATAAATTCTCCACAAAATAGGCGCCCTCTGCCCCCTGTTCACAACAGGCTTAAAGGCTATGAAATAGTTTAGGCTTCTTTGGATTTAGGTTATAGACTAACAAGTTAAATATGCGTCCATTTCGTTCAATGTTACTATTGAGGTTACTGACAACTTTATCAAAAAAAACGCATGCTTATAGCGGTGCAACTAAGTTATTATTCCTTTCTCCAACCAATCGCCCTGCAAACCGTATCTTTGCCCCTGCTATGCCCATCATCTCACATCAATTACCCAACTATCAGCCCAACCCAAACACCGAAGTATTAATACTGGGCACTTTTACGCCCGGCCTGCCCGGTGCGCCCGACTTTTTTTACGGCCGCCCACGCAACTTTTTGTGGCACCTGCTACCGCAGGCTTTCGGTCTGGCTCCGCTTAAAGACGAACCGCTGGGCCCTAAGCAGGCCTTTATGGCCGAGTATAAGATAGACTTTGCCGACATGATAAGCAGTCTGGACCTGCCCGACGGACTGGAAGACGAAGCCGAAGATGATGCGGCCGATGCTTACGTACTGGAGTGGAACAACATTATCTCTATTATTGATGCCCTGCCCCACCTCAAAGCTGTTTATTTTACCCGCAAAACCTTTAACGGTCTGCCTAACATTAAGGCACAGGTTACGCCATTGGCCCAGCACTGCCGCCAAAAAGGTATCCGCTTTTGTAAACTCGAAACCCCGGCCCGCCACTACAGCGACAGCAAACTGCAGCAATGGAAAGATACCATAGTGGCGCAAACCACCTGCCTGCGGCCATGACGGTGAGCCAGTGATGGTTAACTTTTGCTTAAAAACCATTATCACCTATTTTATA
Source organism: Mucilaginibacter sp. CSA2-8R (assembly GCF_038806765.1). Classification (NCBI taxonomy): domain Bacteria; kingdom Pseudomonadati; phylum Bacteroidota; class Sphingobacteriia; order Sphingobacteriales; family Sphingobacteriaceae; genus Mucilaginibacter; species Mucilaginibacter sp. CSA2-8R. The sequence goes on from NZ_CP152389.1 coordinate 3,199,936, forward strand.
CTATGGAATTAGCCATCCGTTACTTTTTAGTAGCCGTAACCATGTCGTCCATACTGTCGGTAATGTTTTGTACGCTGCCGGGCCAAAGCATGGGAAACGTAATTACCTACATGGTTTACCTACTTATTAAAAACGGATGGAGCTACGTAGTGTCGGGCATGCTCATCAGGGCGTGGTACCTGCACTCGGCAGGCAATAATGATGCCCGGCAAAAGTGGGGCGAGTTGTTTCTGTATGCTAACCTATCGGCTATTCTTATCTTTGTGGCCTGCCTCATGGGCTTTCATGTTGCGAGTAATACCTTTTACATAATGGTTTTGGCAACCGTGGCCATCAATATACCTGTGAGCTACTGGCTGGTAAATAAAGCATTTAATTAAGCTTGCTAAGTATACAATAATAGTTATTTTCGATGCTCATGAAAACGCCTAAACTTATCTCAGCCGTTGCGCTTGCTATAGGCGCTATAAGCGCGACACAAGCACAAAACAGTGCAGCCTCTTCAGCTTTAACGGTTAGTAAAGCTAAGGCCAATGCTATTAGTTATTTAAAGGCTCATCAAGAAGTGATGGCTGGCTACCAGGTAATGGGGTGGAGCGACTTGGTAACCTATAAAAAGCCAACGAATGATCCAGTACTGTTTAAAAAAGCTAACGATCCGTTGCTTGACAACAAAATTGACAGTGTTATCATGCTGCAAAAATCATCAGCACCAATAGCTGACAAGCCACTGGCATACACTATAATGCATACATTTAAAGTTAATGTACCCGACAGCGGTATGGTTCGCAGGGATTATACTTATTATTTTGACCCTACCTTTAACGTCATTAGCATTGATAAGCGCCCTGCAGACGAGAAAGTTAAACTACTGATTCAGCAACTTGATAATTCTTATAAGGTTAAACGCTTAATTGGTGAAATCCGGGATTACAAAATTGCCCATCTAAAGCAAAACTAATACCTACATTGCAACACCCAATCTCACGCCATCTGCAAATAGCCTCAGTTTGCTATTTTTTGTCTTGGTTAGCCTCGGTAGTATTAATAATGGCTCCTGCTTTTGATGGCAAAAAGGTCGACATATTTCCTAAGGTATTGGCCCTGGCTGCCCTGGCTGGCATAGGTTATCTTATCAGGCAAAATTACTCATGGTTTAAATGGCTCTTTTTACTGCTAACAATGGTTGGTTTGTTAGGATTATATTGGGCGCTAACAGACAGTGAGCCCGACAATCAGTTAACGGTTTACGTTGGCTGTTTGCGCGAATTTTGGAAAGTACTTACCTGCATATTCCTTTTTCTGCCTGTTAAAAATCAAGACCGGCCGGCACAGCAGCAATAGCCCGGGTTTATAAAACTCAGCCATCAAACCATTCTCGTATTTTGCTTATTATATTAAAATACTAAATAATAGTATATTTACTATATGAGCCACCGGCGAGAGGACTATCAAAAAAACAAAGGTTTACCGGCCGACCGGTCTGCCTCTACCGATGGTGCCTGGATTAAAAGCAAACTGTGGAGCGCAATTACCATTTTTGCCATACTAATGCTGATACTTTTAATTGTGGCTTTAAAACGATTGCTTTAAGCAGGCAACAGCACCGTTGCTGCATGCTGGCTGTCAGGCCAGTTTTCATTTTTAGTAAACCATTTATCGCGATGCTGGTTAATCATCACATATTTATCCGTAACAGAGGGCGTAGTGCCCCTGGGGCCAGATGATTTCTGGAGCCCATCTAATCATAGCAGATCCATATTTTTTTATTGACGACCGGCCCGCTTTTAACCCAAGCAGGCCGGCCTGTTACCCTAAAAAACATCCGCTCAGCTATGGCAAACACCATGGCGGCAGGCCCAAGAAAACCTTCCCAGAAATTTAGCATCCACGAATTGATAGCCTTGAACTAAACAAGCCCGATTAGGTGCTGCTCCGCATCGAGGTATCTGACAGTTGCGGCGCCGGCCCGCACGATGATGACTTTATTTGCTAAACAACAAATTCTCAATTTTATTGAGTAGTGCATATTGGTCTGCAAAACCAAAATTGGTTAAAATAATAACGGTGTACCCCTGCTTAATATAACGCGCGTTCATCGCATGCCATCCCGAACTATCGCCCGGGTGCCCGATAAAGCTGCGGTCTTTTTTGTCGGTGGTTATCCACAAATAACCAAAATGCGAATCTCCCCATTGGGGTGTATATTCAGCCGTCATGAGTTTCAAATACTTTTGATTTATAAGCTTGGCACCGAAAACAGCCTGGTCAAACTTATATAAATCATGTACACTGCTCCACGCACCTCCTGCCGATAAAGGGACAGACCCATGGTCATAATCGAACGGCCTTCTTTTTATTCCGGTAACGTCTTTTGTGTACCCTATAGCATATTGCCTTTGCTGCTCGTTTAACATCCAATACGGAGTAAAAACAGTATTGGTGAGTTTTAAGGGTTCGCATACGGACGAAAGAAAATAATCCTGAAAAGACATGCCAGTTATCTTTTCGACCACGGCACCTAATATTATAGCGTCGCCGGTTGAGTATATGCAGCTATCACCGGGGTGATACACCAGTGGCATCGACCTCATAAAGGGCAGCATATCGGTGCAGTTTTTAATACCCTGATAACTAAAGCCTTTGGCATTGAAGAAATCATTAAAGCCGGCCGAATGAGTAAGTATTTGGTGAATGGTAATGAAGTTACCTTTGGGCAGTCCACTAATATATCTGCCTATGGTGTCGGTAAATTTGAGTTTATGCTGCTGGGCCAGGCGGGTAATTACAGTACCCACAAACACCTTCGAAGCCGACGACAAATCGAACCTCGTATCAGGCGTGTTTAAAACCTTGTTTTCCCGGTCTGCATAACCATACCCTTTCGAAAGCAATACGTGCGACTTATCGGCAATCAAAACCGCTCCCGAAAACTTATCGTTTAAGGTCATTTCCCGTAGCATGTCATCAATTAGTGCGATTGAAGGTGATTGTGCCCACAGCCGCACCGTAGTGGTTAGCATTAGAAAAAACACGATGATTATGAATTTCATCTCAGGAACGTTATTCTTCAAATTTAAGGGCACATGGCTAATAAACTAAACTTTTAACATCATTTAACTGACTACTAAAGCATAGCCTTAAATTGTTTAACCGCACGTATCAAACAAAATTTTACCACCACCAGGCTGGCTTCATTTTGTTTTTTGCTTTAATTATCTCCTCGCTTGCAAAAGCTAATTTGCCTGTAAAACAATATATCATTAGTCTGACAAGTCCAATATCATTAATAGAAGCCAACCAGGGATTCACACCGCCAGTATCTTATTATCAGTAAGTTAAATCTTATTATTAATAAATAACTATTGATTTATAACTTATTTTACTTTAGCTTTATGTGGCTATTAAGCTACCCCTAAGTCAATCACAGTACGTATGAAAATAATTACAGACACCTCTCCCGAGCTGGTACAAAACAGCATTAATGCATCCGCAACTTTTCAAAATCCTTTGCACGAATTGGAAACGTATGTGGCCCGCAGTCAAAACCCTAAACTAACCGATTCTTTCCGGAAGTTTAAAGAGGCGCTTTCTGAACCGGGTGGCGAATTAAATAACAGAACTAACACTCGTACAGCTAAACCTTTAACGGCAACTAAATTGCCAGAATTTGAAGACCGCAGTTACATGGCTATGTCGTCTTTATTTTCGGCTAACGTAAAGCAACGATAGCGCGATAAAATCGGTTATAATAAGTTAATGAGGTAAATATTTACCGAAATGTAGATTTTAAAGAAGTGTGTAAACAGCAACGTAATGCCGCTGTTTACACACCATGAGCTTGTTATGCATAAAGCATACCATATTTGCACAAACCTGTTGAGTGCCCGTTTGCACTACAACTTAAGCCTGCTTCTGGCGTTTTTTAATTTCGTTATTAACCTCGGTAAAGTTTGTAAAAACCGGAATCAAAGTGATTAACGCGCCCATACCTACCGGCATCAGGATATAGTTTTTTGTTTTAAATATGAGGTAAAATAAAACCCCGCAAACCACCATCATACCCGCGGTGATGCCCACCAGTAACGATGTAAGTTTTTTCTTTTTTTCGGTTAATTGAGTAAGCGTCAGGTCGCTGAGTTTAGATGAAGATTTCATTGGATAAGTGTTTAAAGTTTAAACGGTTTTTTGCGTAGATAATCAGGTGTAAGTTAACCTTTTATTTAGAAAGACAAATAGTTTCCGCCTTTAATTAAGCAGGAAATTTAGTCATCAATACTCCAATCAAAAAGCTTTTCACAGAAAGGTTAAGCCAGAGCTTTTAATGTGATTTATACACCTGAAACTTTTAGCAGCGGTGGTCAAATATGAGTTGCCCCTTGAACCGAAAAGCTTTGGCATACGCCCCTGTTGAGGTAAACGATAGGTTACTCTACCACAATCGAAAATGCAAATTCTTCCGGTTTGCTGATGTTTAAATTAGGATAACCGTTTTTAAGATGCAGCCTTCCATATAAATCTATTGTATCCGATGAAAACCGTTCGTAATCTTTTAATGCAGCACCGGTAAATGTGATCGTCATGATGGTGTGAGTAAAATCAAGCGGTTTAAGCATGACGATGGGTAATGGTGCTTTTTCCGGAACCGGGTTAGAGTTGATATATAGCACCACCTTTCCAGGTGCTTTTTTAACATGATGAACATAGGCTCGAATTTTCACCAATTCGCCAATATGATGTTTTGCTTCATCAGGTGATATCTCTAAGGTGTCAGCTTTTATATTTTTATTTGCCGGCAACCTGGTGCCTGTTGGCACTTGATGAATTTGCCCAAGCACCTGGCCCTTAACTAATGCAACGGCACCAAGAATAGCGTAACAAAAAACAGTTTTAAGCATGCTTGTTATGGATAGAACAGCTAACTAAGGTAAATGTTAGCGACTGGCATATAGCTGTTATGGTAAGTTAATAATAAGGTGTTGTGGGTAAATTTTGGGGGGGTCATTTGAGCTTAATGTCAGTGCTTATTGAGTGCCCTTCTTTACACCTACAATACCAAAGATTCCATAAACTGCCCAACATCTTCTGCTAAAATAGACAAAAAAGTATGGCGGCAAGGCTGACAGTCGTTAACCTGTGGCGGCAATTCATCCATATAACTAAAATGCCCGGCATCCTCGTCTATGTGCAACTCTACTGCTGGCGGATGGGGCAGCCTGCCGGCCAAATCGGCAACACGGTTAGGAGCCACCATGGTATCATGGTTGCCTGTACGCAGGTATATGCGAGCCTGTACATCCAGCGAAGCCTCCGGGTACATAAAGAAATCAACCGCAGGTGCCAGCAGAACCAAGCCGGCAAAATGCCATTGCCTCGCAGAGGCGACCTCATCTCCCAAGTGCGTCCTGGCTTTGGCACCGGCCAGCACCAACAACACTACGCAACCCAACGAATGCCCGATGCCCATGATGGGTTTGCCCGGAGGAGCATATTGCTGCAAAGCCAAATGGAGCCGCCGGATGCGGGTGTCCAGGTTGTGCATTGTGGGCACCACCACCGGCAGCAAATCAAAATGTGGAGCAATCACGGTATATCCCTGCCGTGCCATCGCCCGCAGCAAACCCAAATGCCGCAACGGACTACCGCCGCGCCCTGCCGCAAAAACAACCACCCCGGCAGGCTGTTCGGCCTCTATTACCGTTATTGTAAATTGGCTATCGCCGTCGGTGAGTTGTTGGGTGCTTTCGGTAAGGTGCATGGATTGGTTTTTAACGATGGCGTAAGATACGGTTTGTTAGCCCCCCAACCCCCTGAAGGGGGAGTTTTTGATTAACTGAACGGGATATCACACTGCACACACCTAAATGCAAGAAACACCGATCAAAAGCTTAACTTTCTAAAACGCGGCATTCCATCATACGCTTTAAAAGCTCCCCTTTAGGGGGCTGGGGGCTGGGCTCCTGTCACCCTCCCCAGCTTCGGCCAAAAGGCGGGCAGCACATGTTGGCCATGTGCGATGGCAAAGGCCTTTTAGATTTCGCAGAAGCGGGGCCTAAGTGCGGCAAAGCAGGGGCAAAATATAAACAGCCTGTGGTGCAGCCCGGCTTTGCAGGGTAAAGGCCTTGTGCGCAAAGAAGCAAGCGGGAGGTGACTTGAATTTTTGCTTCTTTTGTTTCAAGACAAAAGAAGTAGCCGCTCAGGCAATGAGGCGATTACAGAAAGTTAACAACCACCAACTCAAGTCCAAAACTGCAGAAACAGCGATTTACATAGCGCATAGGATACCGAAATAAATTTGGTATAAAGCAGCCTATTGTTAACGTGTAAAGCTGTCACTCATCGCAAGTATCAAGATGTCTCGTTATCACTCGACATGACAGCACGAAAATTATCCGCTCATTCACTCATTGGCATCCATCCCCTCATTGCCTCACATCCTCCCACCAAAAATCTCACAAAAAAATTTGCAGAATAAAAACTACTCTCTATATTTGTATCGTTAACGATTTAATCGCTAACGATATTAACTGACCTTATGAAGACTATATATGAAACCAGCGCCACGGTAACCGGCGGCCGTAACGGTAAAGTAAGCACCCACGATGGCGCTTTAGACATTGAAGTAAGATTGCCCAAAGAATTGGGTGGCAACGGGACAGGTTACACCAACCCCGAGCAGTTATTTGCAGCCGGTTATGCCGCTTGTTTTGATAGCGCTCTAAATTTGGTGATGGGCCAGGCTAAGGTAAAACCCGAGTCGCCATCAACCGTACAGGCTACGGTAGGTTTACAGCAAGGCCAAAATGGTGGCTTCGGTTTAGAAGTGGCCCTGGCGGTAACTATTCCGGGTATTGATAAAGCAGAGGCCGAGCAATTGGTGGCCCGTGCGCACGAGGTTTGCCCCTATTCAAATGCTACACGCGGTAATGTAGACGTGAAGTTAAGCGTGGTGTAACGCGGTAGCAGTGTTTATATATATGTGTTGGAGCGGCCGGGAGCGGTCGCTCTTTTTTTGTTTTAATACGAGAGCATCATTTTTTTTCGGTATTTAATTAACCAACAGATAAATTTGCGCATTAAATGGGGCGATGCGATATACGCGTGTTTACCCGCACTGGCAAAGCCCGATATGAATATACCCGACACCAACGACCGTTACCTGTTAGATAACCAGCTGTGCTTTCATCTGTATGCAGCCTCCAGGCTCATGACCCGCTGCTACCAGCCTGTTTTGGATGATTTAGGCATCACCTACCCGCAGTACCTGGTGCTTATTGTGCTTTGGGAAAACGACCATGTTAACCTTACCTGGCTGGCCGACCGGCTCCAGCTGCAATCAAACACGCTTACCCCCCTGCTTAAACGCATGCAGGAACAAGGGCTGCTCACGCGCAACCGGTCGCAAACGGATGAGCGCAGCATCCAGATTTCGCTTACCGACAAAGGCCGCAACCTGAAACAGGAAGTTCCGCGCCTGCAAAACCAACTGACGGAAATCGGCATTACGCTCGAAGAAGCCATGGAACTGAAAAACCTGCTGGCCAAAATTGTGAACCAGGCTAAGTAAGCGTTTGAGTCGGTTGATCATACAGTAGCAGCATATCGCTATGGTAAGCACGTTATATAACTTTGCCGCTATCCTGTTGAACACAAGAACCGGGTTACCGCATTAAATAAAATACCACGGTTTAACCTTTATTGTACCTAACACTTGCTATACTTGCAGTACATCACCAAGCACCCAACACGTACCATGGAAAAGCTATCACCATCCGACTTCAATATTATTTTAGACAACAGCGTGGTAGAAGATGTACCGGTAGAGATTGTTCATATTGGCAATCTAAATGTACCAACCGGGCGCATTGTTGTGTGCGACCCATTAGTGGTGCCTGATACCGAGCCCCTCACCGTTACCAGTCCGCAGGGGCAATTCCCGGTCAAATTGTATATGGCTAAAACGCCCGATGCCGGCGACCGCTTTGCCCTGGCAAAACTCGAGTTTAGTACACAAAAGGCTGATAAATGGGTGCTGGCCCTGCGCGAAGATGAAGATATTGCCGATATCCCCGAGGATGATGCGTTTTTTGGTTTCCCGGTGGATGCAGGATTGGGCGGCTTTTTTGACGAACAGGCAGGCATCGCTTATAACCGGTTCGTAGATCAGTGGCACGAGAAAAACCCCGGTAAAAATATTTACGACGACTTTTTTGCTGCCGAATTTAAAAAGAATGCCATTAACCCCGATGACCCGGCCGATTACGGCGATTGGATAAATTTTACCGTACCCGGCACCGATTTAAACATTACCATGTTTCAGTCGGGCTACGGCGACGGCGTTTACCCCGCCTACTGGGGCATGACTCACCAAAACGAAATTGTATCGTTAGTGATCGACTTTTTCGTACTACTAATGCCCGAAGGCGAAGAGTAACCACTATCTGCTAAACAGCACTGAGAGAGCACATCACCGTGCTCATCAAAAACTCCCCCTTCGGGGGGCCGGGGGGTTAATCTGTTGCGCTCCGGTAAAAAGTTACCACGGTGGTTTGGGGCTGGCCGCCGGTGGCTGAAGTATGTTTGATATTAAGCTGGCCGCTGGTTAAACTAAATGTAGCATCTGTAAATAGCTCATATTCCCCAGGCCAGTTTACCGACGCACTAAAGCCATCAGGCAAAACCGGCGACTTACTAAAATTTTCGGCCTTAAACCGCATAGTTAGCCGGTTACCCTGTACCTGATAAGCACCTTTAAACAAAAACGGCACAAAATAAATAGCGGGCGAGCGGGAGTAGATCGTTGAGTATACGCTGTCTTTATCAAAGTTTAATGTTCGGATTAAGCCGGTGCCACTGATTTCGCTATGCCAAAACCCCCGTAAGGTTGGCGCAGGTACCGTCTTTTCCTTTTTGCAGGCTGTTGCAAAAAGGAGCAACACTAACAAACTTATACCCGGTAATTTAAGTGACAAGGTTTTCATATTCAACAAAATTTTAAAGCCTATACGCAGCTATAGTATGCTTTGTAACAGGCTTTTATATTTTTATCCCGTTGCTGTAAGCATCGGGGATTGGGGTTATCATCAATACATAAATCATCATGGCATCAGCAGCTTAAAAACAACCGTTGCCTATAAGTTAGCCTATCGTCATCGTACCTCATCAGTCTGCATCTATCTCGCGCAAAAAAGTAGCCGAGGCGGGCTGCGGCTGACCGGCCGGATATTCTGTGTAACTGATCATGAGTTTAGTGCCTTGAATGTTATAAGTGGCGTTGTCAAAAAGGGTATAAAACCCCGGCGTGCTTACCGGCGGTTTAAACTCCGGGAATGCTGCCGTAAGTCCGTTAAAATTATTGGGTGCAAACAGCATGGTCAACTTATTGCCCTGCTCAACAAACGTTCCCTTAAAAATTATAGGTCTGACGTCGGTTGGCTTCAACCGTACATAATAAATAACGCTATCGCCCGCAAAAGTGATACTACTCGCTATGTTGTAGCTTTCTACCCGGTTCCACAACGAGCCGCGCAAGGAGTAAGATCTGACTTTTTCTTTTTTACATGAGGCAGCTGTAAATAAGAGTGCTACAGCAAACGTAAAGCTTAACAACTTAAGTGATAAGGTTTTCATGTGGCAAATTTATTCATCTGTACGCAAAATATGCTGCCAGCGCTACAAGCTGCAGCGTATTTTATTTGCAGCTACCGCAAGCTTTAGCGTTGATAGTTGCGAGGATTTGGCCGGTGACCAATAGATTGCAAAAAAATCCCCGATTTGCTTTACTGCTGATGGGCTTGATATGACAACGCCCGGTGTGTTATTAACTCCCACCGTAAAGAATCGCTGATGATCACCTTGTTATCGTTGGGGTTGTTCCTATCCTCTACCCTCACCTTGGTGGCAAGCAGCTTTTGCTCTTTGACGTTAAAACGTATGTATTGCGCCCGGATGATGGTATTGCCAATCTGAACTGCTACATGCCCCCGCATATGCAATGTTGAGGTGGCTGTGTCGTTAATCACAGAATCAGCAGACAGCATCTTAACTATGGTTGTATCTTTCGTGGGTTGTGCTTGTACGGTCAATTTTAACTGCGCGGCTTTATAATTGTTTTCAGTGGCTGCTTTGGGTTTTCCGGCTGATTTGCTTATCACTGCATAATTAGTAGTTGACGCAGTAACTTCCAGTACTTTAGTCAAATCCGGTTTACGAATATCGGAACCTGCCACCGGTACTGGCAACACCTTTTGCCCGGTAAGGCCCAGGCAAACCGGCAACAACAAAACCAGCATGGCCGGATAAGCCCAGCGCCCTGCACCGGCCGACCGCCTTTGCATCAGCATCTTAACCCTGCCCTTTAAACTGCCCGAACCAAAGGTGTTGACCAGACTACCCGATGGCCGCGAAGCTATTTTAAGCAACAGGTTTACGTAACCGCCAGCCTGGGTACGACGGCCGCCCGTGAGCGCCTCGTCTACCTGAAACTCGTGCGTTAGGCGCAGTTCGCGCACCAGGAGGTGCACTACGGGGTTAAACCAAAAAAACACCTTCAGCGTCGCACTCAGCACATTATCAGCCGAGTGCATCATACGGCAATGCAGTGCCTCGTGTGCAAACACCTGGCGGCGCTCGGCATCGGTTAGGCCCGTACTATCTAAAAATATCAGGTTAAAAAAAGAAAAATTAAAACCCTGCTTATTGTTCACTACCAGCAAACGTCCGCGTTTTTGGCCCTGCCGGTAAGCCGTAAGTACTACTTTACCTACCAGCACCAGCAGTCTCGCTGCCAATAATGTGGTAATTAGCCAATAGCCGGCAACCACTCCATCTGTGTAGCTTATAGGCGCTGATGCACTATGCTGTACTAATTTGGTTTTACCGGGTGGTAATGTTATCGGGGCATTATCCGCCCCCTTAACCGCCGGCAAATGCTCAAATACCAGTGGCACGTTGGCCTGGATAGTAAAATGCAGCGCCGGTACTAGAGCCGTAGCCATTAGCGCCAGCAGCAAAAAGCTCCGGTTTAGTTTAAAAAACGTCAGCTTTTTAAGTACCCCGCGGTACGCGGCATAAAAGGCGGCGGCAACTATCAGGCTTTTGCCAAAGTAAAACAGCATTTCCATAAGGCAGTCTTTATTTTTGATTGATGATTTTTTTAATTTCCTCGACTTCCTCGGGCAACAAACTGTTTTCCTGCACCATAAATGAGAGCAGGTTACCAGCCGACTCGTCGAAATAATCGGTAAACAGCTTAAAAAAGGCCCGCTTTCGGTAGGCTGCCTTGCTGATGGCCGGGTAGTATTCGTAGGTTTTGCCGTACGCTTTGTACTGCACATAACCTTTCTTTTCTAACTGCCTCACTATGGACGATATGGTATTATACGGCGGCTTGGGTTCTCCATCCAACTGTGCTATTATATCCTTTACAAACCCCTTCTTTATATGCCACAACACCTGCATCACCCGCTCCTCGGCCCTGGTTAATTGTTCCATCCTTCAAATATATAACTGACAAATCAGTTTTACAACTAAATTTTAAGTTATTTAACTGGTGAAGCAGTTGGTGGAGGTCATGAATCATTATGCGGATGTGCAGATGGGATTAATGAATAAATTTGAATGAGGGAATGAGCAATTAAAACTCCATTTTGTCATTTCGAGCGATAGCGAGAAATCTTGATACGTGTAAGTATGGCATTATTACTGCCCAGTCATGCCGAATTTATTTCGGCATCCCATGCGCTAAGTAACGAGTGGATCTTGCATTTTTGATTTGAGGCAGTGGTATTACACTTACTTCGTCGCCTCATTGCCGGCGAGGCTATTTCTTTTGTCATAGCCACAAAAGAAACAAAAAGGCCTAGCTGTTGCGATCACCTCACCGCCGCACCAGTCCCGCGCTGGCCCGGGCGCAACAGCGGGCCTCTGCGCTTTTTGCCCCCAACCCCCTAAAGGGGAGAATTTGAATAGTACAGCGACTCACCGCTGCCGCAAGCCTCCTGGCTTGTGGCCCGCTGACAGGTATCGAACTATTTTAACCGCTTGATAAATTACACAGCTATTCAAAATCTCCACCTTTAGAGGGCTGGGGGGCTTTTCCCCTTTTCTGGATACAACTACCCACCATCCGGATACATTTATATAAGCTGTTTGGGCAATCTTTGCATCATTATATAAATACACTATGCAAAAAACAATTTTTATTACCGGAGCATCAGCAGGCTTGGGTAAAGCTACGGCTATATTATTTCAGCAGCAGGGCTGGAACGTCATCGCTACCATGCGCAACCCAGGTGCCGAAACTGAGCTTAACCAGTTGCCTAACGTGACCTTGCTGCCGCTCGATGTTACCGACACCGCACAAATAAAAACTACCGTGGCCGAGGCTATCCGCCTGCAGCCGGTTGATGTGGTATTTAACAACGCCGGTTACGGACTGATGGGTGCGCTTGAGTCGCTCACTGACGAGCAGATTTTGAGGGAGGTAAACACCAATTTGTTAGGCGTTATCCGTGTTACGCAGGCATTTATTCCGCATTTTAGGGAGCGGCAGGCGGGTACGTTTATCAGCACCACTTCTATCGGTGGCATCATCGGTTTTCCGTTGCACTCTATTTATCATGCAACCAAGTTTGGTATTGAGGGATGGTCGGAAGGGATGTCGTTTGAGCTGGGCATGCATAACATCCGTATCAAAACGGTGGCACCGGGTGGCATCAGTACCGATTTTGCAGGCCGCTCGCTCGACAGTGCGCTGCACCCGGCTTATGCCCACCTCGAAGAAAAGCTGTTTGCCATGGTGGATGCCATGATGCAGGCCGCGTCTACACCGCAGCAAATTGCCGAAGTGGTTTATGAGGCCGCTACCGATGGTAAAGACCAGATCCGTTACGTAGCCGGCCACGATGCCCAGGCCATGTATGCCCGCCGCAATGAGCTGGGTAACGAAGAATTTAGAAAAGAGATTACCAAACAGATTTTAAGTTAAATTTGTAAGCAAATACTGCAATGCAAACCATTCTGTCCATATCCGAAAAACACCGGCTCATATCGTTACCCGAGCCGCTGCACCCCCTGGTAAGTGTGGTTCGCATTGCAGATATGCGCTTTACCGACAGCATCCGCTGGGAGCATTTTACCATGGGATTTTACTGCATTTCGCTAAAGCGCAATGTAAAGGGTAAAAGCCGTTACGGACAGCAATACTATGATTATGACAAGGGCTTAATGACCTTTGTAGCACCTAAACAGGTGCTGTCGCTGCCCGATATGTCTGCCGATACGCTTGCTGACGCCACGGGCTTTGCACTGCTGTTACATCCCGATTTTTTATACAACCACCCCTTAGCCGCTAAAATAAAAAGCTACGGATTTTTTGCGTATACGGTAAACGAGGCCCTGCACCTTTCGGCAAAAGAAGAGCAATACATGCTCGAAATTTTTGAGAAAATTGACGAGGAGTACCAGCACATTGACCACCATACGCAAGATATCATATTATCGCACATTGATTTGCTGCTTAATTACAGTAACCGTTTTTACCAGCGGCAATTTATCACGCGTAAGGCGGTTAATCATGATTTGCTGACGCGGATGGAGCAGTTGCTCAACCAGCATTTTGAGCAGACCGAAACCCAAAACGCCGGTTTGCCAACCGTAGAAAGTGTGGCGGCACAACTTAACCTTACACCGCATTACCTGAGCGACATGCTGCGCTCGCTCACCGGCCTTACCGCACAGCAGCACATCCACGAAAAACTGATGGAAAAGGCCAAAGAGTACCTGTCGGTCACCAACTTGTCGGTAGCCGAAATTGCCTACCGGCTGGGCTTTGAGTACCCGCAATCGTTCAATAAGCTTTTTAAAAAGAAGGCCGAGGTATCGCCGCTCGAATTCAGGCAACGGTTTAATTAAATCAGTTGCGCATTCAACTTACGCTGGCTTAGCTGTATGGCCCTTACTATGCGCGGCCGGTTAAACCTTTGCAACATTACCGGGTACAGGTTAAGCAAAATATTAGATATAAGCAGCGGCAGGGCTTTAACCAGCCCAAAGCGAAAGGCAACCACGATAGTAAATGCCGATACAATAACCAGTATAATCAGGTGCCCTAACTCGTCTATCTTGGTGCGGTAATACAGGTTAGCCAAGGTTTCGGCGCCTTTACCTACCGGCTTGGTAGCTTTGCCTAACTTTTCCCAACCTACCCAAACCAATAGTTTGCGAAATAAATGAATGCCCAAGCGTTCATAAACCTTGCCCCCGCTTTCCCAGGGCTGCAGGTCAAAGTAGCCCCAATGCATGTCGCTTTGCATAGTTTCGGTAAACATGAGTGCACCACCCATCAGCAAAAAATTGAGCGCTATGGCAAACCCGGCCTTATATATACCTGTAAAACGGACCAATACATAAACCAATGCTGCGGTTACGACAACAATGAGTATTAGGTTTAGGGTCTTCTTCATGATGAGGAATGATACGGTGAGTTGTTGTTTTAAAGATAGTGAAATGCGTGCTTTTTACAACTTGTGAGGATATTTAAATCGCACTCCAATTAAGTAATCGTACTTATTTCCACCAAACAAACATTTACATGGCCTAGCCTGCCTAAACATTTAACATTATTTAACGGACCAACGCACTGTTAAAGAATTAACTTGCTTATCGCATTACACCTTGGCCATGCTGCAAACCTATTGCCGGATTTTTGTATCTCTTGCCTGTCTCTGGTTGTACTGCCGGAGCAGTTTTGCACAGCGCGCTGATTACGCCGCAGGTTACCGCGAGCTGCATTATACCGACAGTGCAAGGCGCTACCAGGCATCGGCTACGGCAAGTAGCATGCTTTATTACCGGCCGGTACAGGTAGATGTATGGTACCCGGCCATCGGGCCCGACCACGCCAGGCTGGATTACCGGCACTTTTTGTCGCTGTTTGAACGGCGAGCCAATGAGTATCAGACCGAAACCCGGTACGACTCGATAGCTACCGAGATGCTTGGTCAGTTTACCATGACCACAGGCGCTACACCCGGTGCACTACCCACCCAGAGCCTGCTTAATGCCCAACCTGCTGCGGGCAAATTTCCGGTAATTGTTTACCTGTGTGCCTACAATGGCATGAGTTATGAAAACGTAGCCCTGTTTGAGCAACTGGCCCGGGCCGGATATTACGTGTTGTCCATAAGTTCGGTGGGGCGCTACCCCGGTAACATGAGCACCCGTTACGAGGATGCCCTTGAGCAAGCAAGGGATGCAGCCTTCGCCGTGAGGCACATTAACACGGCCCTGGCCGATACCAGCCGCATCGGCATTATCGGTTACAGCTATGGCAGCCTGGCGGCAGTATTGCTTACTCACCAGCTGCAAAGCGTGCGCTGTTTTTTGTCGTTAGACGGGTCTGAAAAGCATTATTACGGTCGCGACCGGCAAGAAGACCTGGATTTTAACGATTGCCGGACCAAAGGCAATTTAACATTTCGGCCGGGCTGTACCTACGCCTACCTGGAAAGCGACCATAAAGCACGCGACGGCAAAACGGATAGCGTGTACACCCCAATGGTAACCAGTCGCCAGTATTACAGCCGTTTGGCCAACGCCGCGCACGAAGATTTTAGCCACATCTCTGTACTAAGCATTGCATCATCTAAAATGTATCCTCAGGTAATTAAACTGGCTCAAAATTACGCAGACCAACTGCTGAAAGACAAACCACAACAATTTGAGCAGCAGTTACAACGGCTAACCATTAGCAAAGTTGCTTTGGCACAACCCGAAAATACTGTCGGCGCCGCGGTAACCCTGCAGCTTGCCGGAAAAATCACCGACCAAAACCATCAACCCATCGCCTACGCCAGCGTTGGTATGTTGGATGCTGATGCAGGTACCATCAGTAATGCTGATGGCGGCTTTTTGTTCATCCTTCCCGATAGTTTGAAACATAAAACATTACGAGTATCTGCCATTGGCTACCAGTCGGTTCTGCTGCCGGTTAGCAAGCTGCAGACGATAAATACGCAGAAAGGCAGCATCGTACTGTTAAAAGATGTTCAGGAACTGCCGGCAGTAACCGTAAGCGCCAGCCAGCCTCAGTACAAAACGGTGGGCAATACCAGCCGTTCGAAATTTTTTAGCGTAGGTTTCCCGTTCACCGACCTCGGTAGCGAGGTCGGTGTTATCCTGTCGCTGGGTAAGCAGAAGGTTTTACTGCAATCGTTCAACTGTCATATATCTTACAACCGGATGGATAGCTGCACATTCCGGCTCAATATCTACAGTGTCAAAAACGGTTTGCCTGATGCCAATCTGCTTACGCAAAACATCATCGCCCGCATCGGCAGTAAGCCCGGTAGTTATACTATTAACCTGCAACCTTACCATCTGCTGCTTAACGGCGATGTCTGTGTGGCGCTCGAGTGGATTGACGGAATGGCCACAGCCAAAAACAGCGCCTTGTTCTTTTCGGGTGCGTTGCTGTCGTCCAGCTATCATCGCAAAACGGCCCAGGGCCGCTGGACTAAACTAAAAGGCGTGGGTGCTGCATTTCATCTAAAGGTACAAAAGCTTTGAATGGGCGCTGTATTTTGATGTAGTTATACATTTAACCAGTGTACTAAAGTAACCTCATTATTACAAGCCCGCTGGGTGACGTTTTGATTTTTAAATACTTAGCTTAGTGATATGAACCGTTTTCTTATCCTTTTTATTATTCAGTTTGTTTGTGGTTTTGCCGCCCGGGCCCAACAACAACCGGTTGATGTGTTTAGAAAATCTGTCCAAAAGATCAGAAGCTATCGCAGTATTACTTTCAGCGTTTTGCAGGTGAATAAAAATATGCTGAGCACGGATACCACTATTGTTAAAAGACACGAAACGATTGTGCAAAACGCAGCTGGCCAAGTTACGGCTCAAAACCTGTTATCGCTAACCCAAACGGGGCAGCCTTACCACCGCGAGGTACTTACCGGCGGCAAATTATTTTCGATGGAATTGAAAGACAGCGTTTACAGCAAGGCGGCCCAGCCACAAATGGTGAACAATTCGCTTACCCAATACCTCAATGAGATTACTTACATTATTGACAAAAAGCCCGGTAAGCTCAGCCGCCTTAAAGATACCCTGATTGCAGGCACGTGCTGTTACAGCTTTTTTGCAAATACTTACGACACCGTTGTTAATAACCAGCACAACTATACCTACAAATATTTTTACCTTAATCAGAAAACTTTACTCCCTGTTTATTGCCTTGAAAAAGGTGCCGGCAGTGCTACCAAAGGCGGCTACGAAATTGGCCGGGTTAACATTTATAACGAAAGGCATTATAGTAATTACGCTTTGAACCGAGCCGTTGCACCATCTGTATTTGCCTTTAACCTCACCGGTTTTGACACCGAAACACAGGCTATGCTGCCCGAAGGCGCCCTGGCCCCAACCGTTGCTGTACGCCAACTGAGCGGAATGAGTATACCTGCCGGCCACTTTGCCGGCAAAGTAGTATTGTTGCAGTTTGGCTCGGCTACCTGCGCAGCTAATGCCCTGGCCAACCCGGTGATGAACCGGCTGGCTGCCAGGTATGCCAACCGCAATACCGCCATTGCCTGCATTTACAGCGAAGAAACCCCGTTACAAGCCCAAAAGTATGTGGCCGCTAATAATATAAAATTTCCCATCTACCTTGGCAGCAGCTGGCTGAAAAAGAAATTTCAAACCAAAGGCACGCCCAACTTTTACCTCATTAACCAGCAAGGCGTCATTGTTAAAAGCATCCCTGGCTACAGCGATGGCTTGGAGCAGCAGTTAAGCACTGCGATGGATGCATTGCTGGTAAGCCCGCCTGCCCCCTAAAGGCGGAGTTTTTAATTAGCAAGTTTGATGATCTGAATCTGAATTTGCTGAATGGATGAATTTACAGAATTAAAGGCTCTTCGGCTGCCGCAAGCCTATGGCTTGTGGTTTACCTACAAGCATACCATGCCCCCCAGCCCCCTAAAGGGGGAGTTTTTAATTAGCTGGACGGGATATTATATTGCACAGACCTAAATGCAATAAATACTAATCAAAAATTTACTTTCTCTATAACGTGGCATTCCATCAAGCGCTTCAAAAACTCCCCCTTTAGGGGGCCGGGGGGCTTGGGCGTTGGGGTTGTCATCCTCCCCAGCTTCGGCCGAAAGCCGGGCAGCACAAGCCAGCCATGTGCGGTGACAATGGCCTTTTAGATTTTGCAGAAGCATGGGCCTAGGTGGGCAATGGCGCAAAATATAAACAGCCTGTGGTGCTGTCCGGCTTTGCAGGGTAAAGGCCTTGTGCGGCAAAGAAGCAAGCGGGAGGTGACTTGAACTTTTGCTTCTTTTGTTTCAAGACAAAAAAAGTAGCCGCTCCGGAATAGAGCAGACTACGGCAAGTTAACAACCACCAACTCAAGTCCAAAACTGCAGAAACAGCGATTTAGTTAGCACATGGGATGCCGATATAAATTCGGCATGACTTCAATTTTTAAATTTTGTAAAGCCGCAGTCCAAAGGCAATCAAAACCTAAAATTACTCAGCATCCTTCAAGTATCATTCGTCAAACTTTCAATTGCACCACCCCTTTCATCGCTGCCGCAAGCCTCTGGCTTGTGGTCCACTGGTATGTGAACATGCGTTGTTACGGGCAGTTTAAACTTCAAGCCAAAGTCTTGCGGTAGCAAAAAACTTCACATCTCCTAAGTATCTCTAATCCTTCAGCTCAACGCCCCCAATCTCCCTTCAATCATTCCCCGTCTCCTGTGGCAAATCCAAACCCAATTTTTTTGACTTTTATTGAGAGCGGTTTTACAGTAAAATCTCAACGCGTACCAAAACAGGCCAATAAACAATAGATTTTTATTCTATAAACAACTGAAAAGTCTCTTGATCTAAGATTATGCTTGCTTAAGTAAATCGGTTTAGCTAAATTTGTTTCTTCTTATACCATTATAAACATCTTGACATCAATCACCTTCGTTTTTTCATTTACAAACATGGGAAGTAGTTTTAAAAGCCTTATGGCAGCGGTGTTGTTATGCTCTGGCATGCAGGCCACTGCGCAAGATTATGTGAAATATGTAAACACATTGCAGGGTACTTATTCTACCGCCGATTTATCATATGGCAGTACATACCCTACGGTAGCCTTGCCTTACGGAGAGCATTTTTACTCAGTGCAAACCGGTAAAAACGGCGACGGCTGGAAATACCAGTACCAAGCCAAAAAAATACGCGGTTTTCAGCAGGTGCACCAGTGCAGCCCTTGGATGGGTGACTACGCCACATTTTCGCTGATGCCGGTTGAAGGCAAACTGGTAGTTAACGAAGACGAACGCGCCAGCGCGTTTAAACACAGTAATGAACATGCCGGTCCGGATTATTACAGCGTAAACTTTGATAATGGCATATCGGGCGAAATCACGCCGGCGGAGCGTGCCGCTTATATGCGCTTTAAATTTACCGGCAAGGATGATGCCTACCTGGTTTTTGACGGCTACACTGGCAAAGCCGATATCACCGTTTTACCGCAAGAGCATAAGATTATTGGCTGGACCAGAAATGGCTACTGGTTTCCGGGCGAGTTTAAGGGCTTTTTTGTAATTGAGTTTAACCAGCCCTTTGTTAGCCATGGTACCTGGGCCAATAAAGGTAAAACCATTACGGCGGGCCAAAGTGCCATTGCCGGTGATGCTGTAGGCGCTTACCTGCAATTTAAAAAGGGGGCAACCGTGCTGGCTAAAGTATCTATGTCATACATCAGCCCCGAGCAGGCCGCACTTAACCTTAAAACAGAATTTAAGGGTAAAGAAGGTTTTGAGCAAACACGCATCGCTGCCCGCAAAACCTGGAATGATTTGCTGGGCCGTGTAGCGGTGGAGGGCGGTACCGAAGAAGAAAAGGCAACGTTTTATTCGTGCCTGTTTCGTTCCAACCTTTTTTCGCGCAAGTTTTATGATATCAATGAAAACGGCAAACCCTACTACCGCAGCCCTTATGATAATAAAATACACGACGGCTACATGTATACCGATAATGGTTTCTGGGACACCTTCCGCACCCAGTTTCCATTAGATAATATTTTGCATCCCGAAATGCAAGGACGCTACATGCAAAGCTTAATTGATGCACAGCAGCAGTTTGGCTTTTTCCCTACGTGGTCAAACCCCGGCATGTCGGGCGTAATGATTGGTAACCACGCTATTTCGCTATTAACCGATGCCTGGGCCAAGGGTATCCGCAACTTTGACCCGAAGGCCGCGCTGGCCGGTTACTTAAATGAGGCTACCAACCGTGGCGTGGGCGGATCGAGCGGTCGCGAGGGCTGGAAAGACTACTTTACACTGGGCTATATGCCTGTGAATGATGTGGGCGAGAGCGCTGCCAAAACCCTGGAATATGCCTATGATGATTTTTGTGCCTATAACCTGGCCAAAATGACCGGTAACAAGTTTTATGAAGACATCTTCAAAAGGCAGACGTACAATTATAAGAACATTTATGACCCAACCGTAGGCTTTATGCGCGGCCGTAAACGTGATGGTACCTGGGTGCCCGAAAAATTTAACCCGCGCGAATGGGGCGGGGCCTTTACCGAAGGTAACTCGTACCAATATAGCTGGTCGGTTTTTCATGATCTGAACGGCCTGATTACTATGATGGGCGGCGAAAAAACGGTGCAGGGCAAGCTCGATACCTTTTTTACTACGAAAAATGATTTTATTGTAGGTTCGTACGGGCACGAGATTCATGAAATGACGGAGATGGTAATAGCCAATATGGGGCAGTATGCGCACGGCAACCAGCCATGTTTCCACATCAGCTACATTTACAATTATCTTAAGCAGCCCTGGAAAACCCAGTACCGTGCGCGTGCCGTGATGTCCAAATTATACAACTCGGGCCCTAAAGGTTTTCCGGGCGATGAGGATCAGGGCGCAATGTCATCCTGGTATGTGATCAGCGCCATGGGCCTGTACCCTGTTACGCCGGGTATCGACCAGTTAAACATCAGCAGCCCGGTGTTTAACAAAGTAACTATCACACTCGAGAACGGTAAAAAGTTCATTATTGTGGCTAACAACAACAGCAAAAGCAACGTGTACATCCAATCGGCTAAATTAAACGGCGTAGCGTTTAATAACAACTATATTAAAAACAGCGATATCATGGCAGGCGGCACGCTGGTTTACCAAATGGGAAGCAAGCCTAATACTACTCGGGGCATTACCAATCAAAACGCACCTTTTTCGCTTACGGCTAAGTAAGCTAAAGGTGTGTTTTGATGAAACCGCTCAGCATCGTTCTTTTCTGTCTGGTGCTTTTTGGTTTCTATACAGGTATATAACTGGCTTGTACCTTGGCTTTAGTTAAATACCTCGTGCCGCAAAGTTGAGCGATAAGCCTATGGTTTGTGTTGTCACAAATCATTCTCCATTGCCCCTACCCCTGCGTACGCCCCACATCAAAACTTCCACCAGGGCCGTAGGTGTTTTGGGCGCCGCAATGCGGGCAGGTGTTGGTGGGGTTATTGTCGCCGGTGCAGTGTATTTGCTTGCACGAGCATAAGGCCAGGGCATAGGTGTTGCCGCAGCACGGGCAGTGCGGAAAGCCGAGCAACCCAGCCGCGTTTACGGTAAGTTGCTGTTTTTTTTGGTCAGACAGCTCGGTGTACGTTTGGTCTACCTGGTAGGTGCCCACCAGCTGGTAGGTCAGCGTGCTCAGGTCCATGGCGGGCAAATCCGACGGGATAATGTTTTTTTGATATTTGATAAGGTATGGCCGTTTGGTGTTTTGGCATTTGCCCTGTAATATCACGTAGTTGTTATCTACATACCGGGTGTTATCCGTGCTTTTGGTAAGGTCAATTTTCGACAGCGTTTGCTGGTCAATCTTTTTCAGGTCGATGCCGGACGCATTTTGCTCCACGCCGATGCTGCTGGTTTTGATAGAATCGCTCACCCACCTAAAAAACTGTTTGTAGGCATCCGGCGTGGCGTTTTTAAACAGCAGCACGTTTTCGGTAAGTTCGCTTAGCAGGCGGGTATCGGTGTCGGCACCAAATGATACGGCTATCAGGTTTACCTCGCGCTGCCAGTTTTGCTTCCACTCCTGCACGGCGGCGGTGGTATCTTCGGTGGGCACGCCATCGGTAAACAAAAATACAATGGGTTTCCAGTCGCCTTTGCGCTCGTAGGTGTTTTTAACCGTGTTTTTGCGCAACTCGTACATCAGGTGACCCAAACCCTTGCTGAGCGACGTACCGCTACCCACCGGAAATTTAGGTGGATAAAAATTAATCACTTCCTGCAACGGCACCAGCGTTTTGGCCTGCCCGGCAAAAACGATGATGGATATCCAGGCCGTCTCGATGGCGTGCGGATCGGTTTTTAAAGCCTTTATAATTTCGGATAAACCCTCATCTACCTGGTGTATGGGTTCGCCAACCATCGATTCAGACACATCAATCAAAAAATATACAGGGAGCCGTCTCATGGGGTAAATTGGGTGGGTTTGGTTAGGGTGTTATTGTTAATTAAATTTTATAGGTGATACCATACATCACCCGGCGTTATGAAGCCAGTTTATATGACCAGATGAATTTCGCCGGGTGGCGGCGGCAGGTTTACGTTGCCGCTGGTGCCCGTACTTTTGTTGCCATGCTCAATAGTGTCTGATACCCACCTGAAAAACTGTTTAAGCGTGCTGCTGTCGGCCGTTTCGAGGTGCACTACCGTGTCGGTAAGTTCGAGCAGCATGGCATCGTTACTGAGGTAACCGGCGGCACACCCTACAATGGCTGCAAAGTTGAGCGATTTTATTTGAGGGATCATGCTGCGGTACAGCGATACGTCAGACGGTTTGCCATCGGTGATTAAAAACAGCAGCGGCCGCCAGTCGCCTTTTTGCGTGGCCGATCCGGTGCGGAAATCAGCCTTTACCTTGTTGTACAGCATCTCTAAAGCGTGCCCAGTGTGGGTGGGGCCACTTTGCGGACAAACAATTTCGGGCAACTGGAAGTCGGCCAGTTCGGTAAGCGGCACCAGTTCGGTTACCTCGCGGTTAAAGGTAATGATGCTGAGCCAAAGCGTTTCGAGCGTTTGCGGATCTGTGCGCAGCACGCTGAGCATACCGCGCAGGGCATTGTTGAGCGCCTCGATGGGCTCGCCATACATCGACCCCGAGGTGTCTAACAAAAAATAAACCGGTAACCTGCGCATGCTTTACTAACGCCTCAATTACATATACTTCTTCAATAGTTCGGTAAAGTTATCCGTTGGGTGCGGTTCGCCAATGGCCCTGAATTTCCATGAGCCATCCTTGCGGTACAGCTCGGCAAACGTCATGGAGCACATGCTGTTACAGGTAGCATCGCCCGACAGGCTGTACCTTGCAATCTCTTTACCACGGGCATCAACCGCACGTATAAACGCGTTGTCAACCATGCCAAAGTTCTGGTTATTGTGCCGCCCCTGGTAAATGCTTACCAAAAACAAAATGCGCTGGTACTGCTGCCCCAGTGCGTTTAGTTTCACGATAATTTGCTCATCGTCACCATCGCCGGCACCGGTGCGGTTATCGCCCGTGAGCCAGATGTGGCCCGAGGGGTGCTGCATCGAATTAAAAAAGATAATATCGCCGCCGTAAAGGTTTACCTCGCGCCCGTTGGGTGCCTGCGCCTTGCGGCCCAGGTTGGCCACCCTGCCGTTGGCATCCAGCAAAAAGGCAATGGCATCCAGGTCGTACTCTTCTTCCTGGCCGCCGCCAAAAAGCTTGCCTAAAAAGCCGGTATTTTTTTGCCGCACGTCCCAGCCTAAACCGAGGGTAACGGTGCTGAGGTCAAACTCTTCGCCCTGGTCGTTTTTACGCAGGTCGATGGTTTGGCCCTTAATTAAATTGATAGCCATGATGCTGTTATTTAATGATTTGACCTTTAAAATACTTGGCTAAAAAGAAGGCCAGGTCTTCGCGGTAGCCAATGCCCGAAGCTTCGAACTTCCAGCTGCCATCGCGCTTGTACAAGCGGCCAAACTCAATGCCCGTCTCAATCGAAAAATCTTCGCCCAGTTCGTACTTGGCAATTTCAGCGCCGGTCGAGTCGTCCACAATACGGATGTACGAGTCGCGCACCTGCCCGTAGTTTTGCTTGCGTACCAGGGCATCGTGAATGGTTACCACAAACAGGATCTCGCTGATGCGCGGGTCAACCAGCGACAGGTCGACCGAGATGATCTCATCATCGCCGTGGGCGCTATTGCCGCCTGTAGGGTCGTCGCCCGAGTGGTGCAGGGCGCCGTCGGGCGAGTCGGTATTGCCGTAAAAGATAAAAAACTCTTCGGCCGGAATAAGCCGGTTCTGGTCTATCATGATGGCCGAGGCATCCAGGTCAAAATCGTAACCGGTGCCCTCGTTAGGGTTCCATCCCAAACCCACACTTATTTTTTGCAGACCAATGTTAATGCGCTGGCCTTTTTGCAGATTAATTGCCATTTAAAGTTGTATTAGTTCTGGCTAACAGATACCGTTATAACAGCGTTATGTGCCACCCTGTTTCACCCTGCTCCTTGGTTAATGAGCTTAAGCGGTTAAGGTAGAATATAAATTTAAACCCGCCAATTTATTTAAAAAATTAAAGGAACGCCGACCGGTGACTTACATTAAGCCAATGATAGCTGGTTAACAGTCAATCTATTGAACGAATTAGGTGAATTTTTACTGCAAATTGAGCAAATACAGCTTACATTTGTGCCCGTATTTTTTTGAAGGTACCTGTTTATGAAAACGCTTGTAATTGTGATCCATCCGGATATGCCTAACTCTGTCATCAACAAAACGTGGAAGGAGGCACTGAACCAGCACCCCGACCGCTTTATGGTGCATGATTTGTATGAGGCTTACCCCGATGGCCGCATCAATGTAGCTACCGAGCAGCGACTGATGGAGCAGCACGATAAAATTGTGTTCCAGTTTCCGTTTTACTGGTTTAACTGCCCGCCCCTGTTTAAGCAATGGCTGGACGAGGTACTTACCCACGGCTGGGCCTATGGCAGCAAAAGCGGCTTTAAAATGGCGGGCAAAACCATTGCGCTGGCCGTATCACTGGGCAGCGACGAGCCCGATTACAGCTCCGGCGGTAAATATCAGTATACACTTGATGAACTGCTGCGCCCTTTTGAGCTGAGCTTTGACTATGTTAAAGCCAAATACCACCCGCCCTTTGCCTGGTACGGTATGGAGTACAACGCCACTGCAGAATGGGCCGAGCAAAGTGTGCCCGAATACCTGAAGTTTTTAGAGGCTTTGTAAGAGAAACGCCCCAAATTCACCAAACCGTTTAAATTTGTATTTTTAACGGCGCAACCAGGCCGGCACGCTTAGCACAATGCGCCGTGCAATTGGCGCTATAAGCTGGCCGATAAACGGTTGCGTGTAACCAAAGCCCTTTTACGTGAGCTATGTTTAAAAAGAGAAATACCGTTAGTAAGCTTTGGTTAAAACTGACCAACAAGCCCCAATACAAAATGTACAAGTGGGAGTTGGAGAACTATAAAAACGAACAGCTCACCAACTTTTTTACCGGTGCCAACCTTTTAGATACGCCCGATAAAATTATAGCCGCGGCCCGGCAGGATGGCTGCATTAATGTGATGCACAGCGGTAACGCCGGCGATGTTATTTACGCGCTGCCTACCATCAAGCAGCTGCACCAACTCACAGGTGCACCTATTAACGTTTATTTACGAACCAACCAGCCCATTGTGCTCTCGGGCCATGCATCACACTCTATGGGTGCGGTGATGCTTAACGAAAAAACAGTTTCGTTGCTTGCGCCGCTCATTGCTGCACAGCCTTACGTTAACAGTTGCCAGGTTTACCAAAGCGAAAAAATACACCTCAATTTTGACATTGTACGGTCTAAAACCATATCGCTGGGCAGTGGTAATATTGCGCGCTGGTACAGTTATTTTACCGGCATTACGCCCCAGTTGTGGCAGCCATGGCTCACTGTTAAGCCAGATGCGGCTTATGCTAACACCATAGTACTGGCCCGGAGCGAACGTTACCGTAATTCGGCCATCAGCTACGCTTTTTTGAGCCGCTACCCTAACCTCGTATTCATCGGCGTAAAATCGGAGTATGAGGATATGAAAAAAGCCATTCCCACCCTGCGTTGGGTGGAGGTAAGCGACTTTTTGCACATGGCACAGTTAATTGCAGGCTGTAAACTTTTCATCGGCAACCAGTCGTTTCCGTTTTCGGTAGCCGAGGCGCTGAAGGTGCCGCGGGTGCTGGAGGTGTACGCCAAAATTGCCAATGTAGTGCCCGAAGGACCCAACGCGTATGATTTTTATTTTCAGCAACACCTGGAATCGTTGGTTAAACAACTTTACAATGCCTGAAGCAGCGGCATATATCTTAAAACGTTTAGTGCGTATTTGAATATCACTCATGCTTAAAAAATCGGTCAGTATCATTATTCCTAACTACAACGGCCGGCAGCTGTTAGAACAGTATTTGCCGTATACCTTGCATGCCGTAAAAAACAGCGGTGCGGTTTACGAAGTTATTGTGGTAGATGATTGCTCTAAAGATGATTCGGTAGCCTACCTGCGCAGCCAGTATCCCGATATTAACGTGCTGGTAAACGCCCAAAACGGCGGATTTTCGTACACCTGCAACCAGGGCATACAGGCTGCCCGCATGGATCTAATTCTGCTCCTCAACTCGGACATCAAACTATCGCCCGATTATTTTGACCAGCAATGGAGGTATTTTGACCGCGAAGATACCTTTGGCGTGATGGGGCGCATTACCGACATAGATGGCCCGCGCATACAGGATGCTGCCCGCATGCCTAAGTTTAACGGCTTTAAACTAAAAACCGCCTACTTTTATTACCGTACCGACCAGCAGCCCGCCCTTACGCTGTACCTATCGGGAGCTAACGCCTTGGTTGATGCCCAAAAACTAAAGGCCATGGGCGGCTTTAACGAAACGTTTTCGCCTTTTTATGCCGAAGATTTTGAATTGAGCCTGCGGGCCTGGCGCCTTAATTGGAAATGTTATTACGAGCACCAATCGGTTTGCGGACACGAGGTATCGGCCAGTACCAAAAACTACAAAACTGCCCGCTGGGTAAAAATGGTATACTTTCGTAACCGCTACTACCTGCACGCCCTGCACCTGGGCCGGGCCGCATTGGCACTATGGTTTTTACAAATCACCCTCATCGACCTGCTGCCCAAAATCATCACCGGCAAATTTTGGATGCTCGAAAGCTATACCTCCTTCCTTAAAAACCTGTCGCAAATTAGCGGGCGCCGCAAACAGTTTAAATTCCTGATGCAGCAGCATCATAGTACCACCACCGTGAGCGATGTTTTTGAAACTATTAGTAAGAGTGTTGAGGGTGCTAAAGTGGAGAGAGTGTAAGTGATTTTTCATGTGCAGATGTGCGGGTGTGCAAATGTGCAGATGAAAACTAAGGCGTGATTTTTGAATGGGTGAATACCCACTACCGCGTAATTGCGAGTGTATGGTGTTTAATAAATAACTATACCTTGATTCTTTTAGCGGATGAAGCGGGTAAGAAAAACCTGCCCGCGGGCGGTGTGGTGATAGCACCAACCACAGGTTTAAATTTCAGTGGCTACTCGTGACCCAACCACATAGGCAAGAGTAGCCCTTGCTCTGCCTCGCCCGACATACCCACGCCAGTCGAGGGGCGGCCCATACCTCCACGCGCCACCAAAAATTTGCTGATGCGTCTTAATTACTTATTTTTATCAAAGTTAAACCCAACGCCATAACACCAAATATAGCCCCCGTAATGTTCCGGTTTAAAGTTTGCAAGTTAAGTTTCGCTTTAATTTTGTTTACCTTGGCTACTTGTAAAAACAAAGCCGGGAACGAATTAAATATATGCGTATATGGCGTATATAAACCAGATAGTTATATCGCTATCAAATTAGACGGCAACACGGTTTACAGCAAAACTATAACCGATAACAAATTTAGCGAACGGAGATTGCCTGCCATATTTACCTATAAAAACAAGGCTTTAATAACGCTGATGGTTAACGACAAGGACACTACTTTCACTTGTAATTTAGAAAAGAAAAACTATCTCAATATGGCCTTTTCCATCTTTCAAAATCAGTTTCAGGTGGTAAGGGTCGACTCGTTAACGTACCAAAAAAGCGGAGATGATGTTATATATTAACGTTAGCTTTCATAACGGATCTATTTCTTGCTCTGGCGCAGGTTTTAGAGTAGCTGATTGAGGAGTAGCAAAATCTGTCTGTGCGTAGTTTGGTAATAGCACCAACCACTGGCTGCGCATAAGGAAAGAACCAAGAGCCAAGAATCACGAGCCAGGAGCTATTTTTAGCCTATGGTTTGTGTTATCACGAACCATCAGCCATGCTAAGCAGCTGGCAAGAAAAACCTGTCCGCAGGTGGTGTGGTGATAACACCAACCACAGGCTACTAAACGAGCTTTTAATCAATCATTTACAATTCACTCATTGGCTTTCATCCGCACATCAAGAATTCGCTCAATCAATCACTCATTCATTCATTGGCTTCCATTACCCCGGTAGCCCAATGGGCCATAGCATCAATAACGGGCAGCAAACCACGACCGCTATTGCTAAGGCTGTAAACTACAAAAGGCGGCACTACGGGTTTGCTCTCGCGGATGATGATGCCGTCGGCTTCCAACTGCTTAAGTTGTTGTATCAGCACCTTTTCGGTAATGGCGGGCACTGCGCGCTTAAGTTCGCCGTAACGTTTGGGGCCTACTATTAAATGGTATAAAATTATAGGCTTCCAGTAATTACCAATACGCTCCATTACAAAGGTTACAGGGCATTGCTGCAGGGCTATGCGTTTATTTTCTTGTATGGTTGATGCTTCTTTAATGGCTGTCATGCATGCTTACTTTAGGGTAAGTACTTGTATAAAAGTAAGTACAAATATACCTTTGTTTCAACATAAAAAAAACAAACTATGAAAATTACCATCGCCGGTTCGTTAGGCAACATCAGCAAACCTTTAGCCCAACAGTTAATAAGCGCAGGGCATACCGTTACCGTAATTACCAGCACTGCCGACCGCCAGCCGGCCATTGAGGCACTGGGTGCGCAAGCCGCCGTAGGTTCGGTGAGTGATGCTGCATTTTTAACCCATGCATTTACCGGTGCCGATGCCGTTTATACCATGACGCCACCTAACATGGGCGGCGCCAACATTATTGCCAACACCGTAAACGCCGGGCGGGCTTATGCCCAGGCCATTATAGCAGCGGGTGTTAAAAGCGTTGTGATGCTCAGCAGTATAGGTGCCGACCAGCCCCAGGGCACCGGCCCAATCAGAGGCGTACATCAAATTGAAGAAATTTTCAGGCAACAGCTTACCGGCGTAAATATTACCTTTTTGCGGGCAGGCTTTTTTTATTACAACCTGTTTAATGATGCACCGATGATCAAAAACATGCACATCATGGGCAGTAATTACCCGGCCGATGCCGCTATGCCGCTGGTACACCCGCAAGACATTGCCGCGGCCGCTGCCGAAGAGTTACAAAAGCCAGGCCATGGCACCGAGGTACGCTACATCATCAGCGATGTAAAAACCGGGAATGAAATTGCCGCTGCACTGGGCCAGGCCATTGGTGAGCCACAATTACCTTTTGTTGAATTTACCGATGAGCAAGCCATGCAAGGGATGCAATCAGCAGGATTACCAACCGAAATGGCTGAGCTATATACCGAGATGGGCCGCGGTTTTCGCACCGGCATCATTCCCGGCCACTTCCGCAGCACCCATGCACCCGTTACCGGCAGCATCAAACTACAACAGTTTGCCCAGGAGTTTGCGCAAAAGTTTTAAGTTAGGCAAGCCAGTGATGTAGGTAAGTCATTTTTTCTCGTATGCAGCTTCTTTGAGTTTTAGGATGATGACTGGTTAAGCGCACTTAATCAGTAACTGCTCCTACCCCGCAAGTTTAAAAGCGTGGCTATGCATACAGTTACAGGCCTACTTATAACACGATAAAATTATGATTTGGGTAAGCTTAAGCATTAGGTTAATGGTAAGCAATGCTTGAGCGGCGTCTGTTCGTACCAAAAAGCAAATAGTAAATTTATTAATTGTTTAAATTGACTTTGCCCTGGTTGAGCTTAACGCTAAAGAGAGGCTGCAGTTCAAAAAAAGTGATAATATAGTATATTTTTGAGTATAAAGCCCGTTCGAATACTAAACTTCGAAAATAACAGACGAATTTGATTAGTTAAGTGTGTTTGTGGCTAATAGCTTATCTGTTTTAAGCAGACTTTATACTGTTATGATATACTATATTATCATTCAAGCTAATTAATACACAGACAGTAACTGTCTCCGTATTAATTGAGATTTTACTAAAGTGCAGAACACTTATTAGAAACATTTAAGAATTGGCCGCTGGAAGCAAAATATTTTACCAGAGAATTTTTGTAAGTCGGTGAGTCGGTCGAGCCAATAAGGGAATGAGTGAGTTGTGAATGAGTATATAATGGCCCCTCCTGTCATGTTGAGCGATAGCGAAATATGGTGATACTCGCGGTAAAATTAGGAATGTAGCTCTGCTTTCTGTATTCTTAATTCTATACTCTTGACTTCAAAATCTTGGCTCCTGGTTCTTGGCTCTTGGTTCTTCGTTCTTGGCTCCTGGTTCTTAGCTCTATACTCTATTCTCGACCCCCTCCTGTCCGCAAGCGCACCATAACACCGTCCGGTATCGTACAGTTATTACACTACACTGCATTGTAAATCAACACCTTAACACATGGCATTATATTTAAAGCTATTACCTTTAAAATTGATGCCTCATGTTTAAACACTTTTTACGCATAGCCAGCCGCAACCTGCTTAAACGCAAGTTTTACAGCTTTATTAATATTACTGGCTTAGCCATTGGTATGGCCTGCTGCCTGTTGATTGCGCTATACATTAAACATGAGCTATCGTTTGACCGCTACCACGCCAACCACGAGCGTATTTACCGGGTACTGCAAACTTACCGCAGCGTTGAAAAAGGCCAGAAACCCATCACCCCTGCCCCGCAAGATTATCAGGTTTGGGGTTGTGCGCCGGTTGGCCCTGCCCTGCAGGCCGACTTTCCGGAGGTGGAAACCGTAGCACAGATGATGAGCCCCCTGAGCCTGCTGCTGCAAACCGGCGACAAGCGCATTCAGCAGGATAACCTGATTTGTGCCGACTCGACCGTTTTTAAGGTATTTAGCTGGAAGCTGTTACAGGGCGATGCCCGCACCGCGCTTACCGCCCCGTATAGTATTGTACTGACTGAAGAAACCGCGCATAAACTTTTTGGCAACGTCAACCCGGTAGGCCAAACCCTGCACGCTAACAACAGCGAAAACCTGATGGTGACCGGCGTGGTGCAAAACGTGCCCTCTAACTCACAGGTTACCTTTAACGGTTTAATATCGATGGCTACGGCCCGCAAATGGCAGGCCTTTGCTTTTCCGTCATGGGGTTATGTAGATTTTTATACCTACGTGCTATTAAAAAAGAATGCCCGCATCGAACCTGTGCAAGCCGGTGCCGCTGCGTTTTTGAAACGCCGTAACCCCGAAGACCCTGGTTATACCATTGCTTTTGAGCCTTTAAATGATGCCTACCTGCACTCTAAGGCGCAACGGCAGCCCGGCCCGGTGGGCAGCATGCTCAACATCTACCTGTTTTTGTGCATTGGTGTTATTATACTGCTGATTGCCTGTGTCAATTTCATGAACCTATCCACCGCCCGATCGCTCGAAAGGGCTAAAGAGGTGGGTGTGCGCAAGGTGCTGGGCGTAACGCCGGCGGCCCTGCGCAGGCAGTTTTTGCTCGAGTCGTTCATTATTGCGCTGGTGGCCGGTGTGGCGGCTATGGCGTTTACCAAACTGGCTTTGCCGTTGGTGAGCCGGCTATCAGGCAAGGCCTTTGCACCAGACAGTTTATTTGGCGGGCAATTTGCCTGGTGGGTAGCCGCATTAATTGTTGTGACCGGTTTACTGGCAGGCACCTACCCCGCCTGGTTTTTATCGCGCTTCAGGCCAGTGGCGGTGTTAAAGGGTACGGTGCGGCCATCGCGCGGCAGTATGTCGCTGCGCAAGGCGCTGGTGGTTTTCCAGTTTACGCTTTCGGTAACGCTCATTGCCGGCACCATCATTGTTTATGCCGAACTGCGCTACCTTAACAACCACGACCTGGGTTTTAAGAAAGACCAAATGCTGGTCATTAATTTTGAGGGCGACCGGCAGGTGTCGCAAAACATCGACGCCATTAAGCACGCCATTGCCAACCAGCCCGGCGTGGGATCGGTAGCAGCATCGCGTGCTGTGCCCGGCGAATTTTTACCCAACGCGGGCACTAATATCGAGACCGCTAACGGTGCCATGATTAATAAAGACCCGCTTATTTACGAGATTGATTTTGACTTTATTCCTACCCTGCAAATCCCTATGGCAGCCGGCCGCAATTACTCGCGCGCTTTTACCACCGATAGTACCCAGTCCCTGCTCATTAACGAAGCCACCGCCCGGCTGTACGGCTACCGCAACCCGGCTGATGCCGTAGGTAAAAAGTTTGCCCAATGGGGCCGGCAGGGTATTATTATAGGTGTGGTTAAAGATTTCCACTTCCGCTCGCTGCATACTAAAGTTGAACCGCTGGCTTTGCGCTATGGTATGCCGCCCGACCTTAACCGTATCATTGTATCGGTAAAAGGCAACAAGGTAGCCGCCACGCTGGCCGCCATCGAAAAAACATGGAAAGCGGTAGCACCGCAACGCCCGTTTTTATATTACTTTTTAGACGAGCAGTTTAACCAGCAATACCAGTCTGAACAACATTTCGGTTACCTGTTTTCGCTGTTCTCGTTCCTGGCCATATTTATTGCCTGCCTGGGTTTGTTTGGCCTGGCCACGTTTACCGCGCAGCAGCGTACCAAAGAAATCGGCATCCGCAAAGTATTAGGCGCTTCGGTAGCCAATATTGTGGTACTCATTGCGCAGGATTTTATGCGCCTGGTAGTTATCGCCATCGTGATAGCCGTACCCCTTTGCGTACTGGTGATGAGCCGTTGGCTCAATGATTTTGCCTACCGGGTATCCATCAGTCCGGGCATCTTTGTGGCCACGGCTGCCATTGCGTTATTTATTGCCTTAACAGCTATCAGCTGGCAATCGGTTAAAGCTGCCTTGGCTAACCCGGTAAAGGCCATTAAGAATGAGTAGTGAAGCTAATGAGTGATGTTGAAATATTAAGGTATACGCATAACTACAACAATGAGGTAGTAGATTGAGTGCAGTGTTATTTAATTATGCAGACGAAATTCGACAACCTACATGCTAAGTAATTTCAATTTATGCGTTTTGTGACTTAGTATAGTGGTCACCTACTAACCACAGCCCGCTCATTTGCCGCGGAAGCTCGGTACTTTGGCATAGCCCCAAAGTACCCAAAACGCCTGGCTGTTGCGATCACCTCACACCCGCACAAGGCCCCCGCTGGCCCGGGCGCAACAGCGGGCCTTTGCGCTCTTCTGATTAGCGTTTACGAGTTTGCAAAGTGGAGCTATTTATTAGTAGAATTAAAAGCTCACTCATTAGAGTTTTGGGGAGGCACGGCTACATATTTATTCAATATTTTACCATTCTGATAAGCGATCGAACCATTGAGCCGGAGAGGTTTTCGGGAGTTAAAAATGCGCATGCCCTCCCCTATGGCAATGGGATTAGTAAACAGGTAGTACTCATCAATCAGGTTAAGGTTGATGAGCGAGTTAACAAATTGTGCTCCGCCATAAACCAGCAAATCTTTCCCCGGTTGCGCTTTGAGTTGATGGATGGCAGTAGCCAGGTCACCGCTTTCGGTTTGCAAATTGCGACCGGTAATACCCGATTGATTGCGGCTGAAGACTATTTTTTTCATGTTCACCATCCGTTGGGCCAATGGCTGCTCTACGCTATCGGGCTGATGGTCTACCACGTTTTCCCAATGAGCGATAAAACCGGGCGTCATGTTGCCGCCTAACAAAATAATATCACAGCTGTCGGCTATATCTAAGATCTGGTTAAACATAGCGTCATCGTGCTGGCCACCGGTCCACATCCAGTCTAACTCGCCTTCGGGCCCTGCCACAAAACCGTCGACGGTAATTTGCATCTGTAATTTTAATTTTCGCATGATTTATAATTTTACTATCGGTTACCTGATTTAATATTACAAATATCTGTAAACCTCGCTGAGGCTGTGAGGCCGGTTTGCGACCTATGAGCGGGTGATTTGCGAAAAACGCTGGAATTTGATAACTTGTGGAATAATAAAAAGAGAATACGTGCTTGGCCTATCCGTTTCCATCATCTTATGCACTGTAATTTACCTCGCATTACATTTTTTATTTAAAGCATTGCCCAACTCGGGCTTTAAGCCCTTTGTGCTATCAGGCTTCGGTAAAGTGTTTACAGCTTTTCTTGCCGCAGGGTTGCTGTACGTTGGGTTTTTTTGCTGGATAGTGTTAACGGGACGGCTTTGTTGATTGATTTGAAATATCTACTGGAAATCAACTATTTATCTTGTAAGCTAAACCAACGCATTATCATTTTCTCAACGCCTCCACCTCTGCTAAAGACATGCGTAGATAGGTTACACCAAAAGTTTTGGCGTAAGCCTCAATCGATTGGTCAAAACCAGCTTTTTTCCGGAGCGCGTTTACCTTTGAGGCATCGTAAATAGGCCAGACAAACATATGCATTTCCTGCTTGCCGGTGTTTTTGTTGGTGATACTTAGTCCCTGAATCTGTGTTCCGTAAATTTGCTCTTTACCTTCTTCTACCAGCAGGCGGTCCTGCATCTTGGCGTATAGCGTAAACGGAATTTCTTTGTGTTTTGCCGCCTTCTCCACCATCCTGATATATTCCTTAATATGCGGTGAGTGCTGAATGACGTTCCAGGCTACCTCGTTAGTGAGCTCGCCCACCAAACTTTTGCCGGGGTAACCGTAGATTTTGATAACAGACCGAATTTTGAGCATATTCAACGAATCCACCCGCGGCATATCGGATATTAGAAACCATTGCAAACCTTTAGCGGGCCGGTTAAACAAAGCAGCAATAGAGTCTGCCTTACCACCACTGTTTAAAGCCGTTAGCGCCGCCCGGTATTTTTGGTCGAGTACGTAAATGCTGTCCAGCTTGTGCTTAAGCGGCAGGTTAATTTGGGCTTGCGCCTGAACCAATACAGAATAACACAACAATAAGATGATAAACGCTGGTTTCATGATGTAGCTAACAGTTTTTAGGTTTAAAATGGTGATGATGAAGTTAGTGATTTACAAGATGATGTTTGATGGATTTGTATAAAGAAAAGTTTGATGGGTTTGCTCGTTAGATGAAGACTTGTGTATTGTAAAAAATTAAGTTTCAACTATACACATTCGACATCTTATCACTTAAAACCAAACGCTCATTTATTGCATCCAATCATCAATCAAAATCACAAAAACCGCTTACCTTTAACCTATGCGGCACCTGGATATTAAACCGGCGGAAAATTTAAGGCATGCCATAGAAAGTTTCTGGTATTTGAGCGTCGACTTTGCGCAACTGCCGCCTGCCGGTTTCGAGATATTGCCGGATGGTTTTGCCGAAATCATTTTTTACTTTGGTAGTCCTTGCTACCTCATTGCCGACAACGGCCCTATGGCCTTACCGTCACCATTTTTAACCGGCCTGCTCCGTAAACCCATGTACCTGCGCGCCGACAACCACATGGAGGTTATCGGCATCAGATGCTACCCCTGGGCGGTATTCGACCTGCTGGGCATTTCGTCAAACCAGGGCGGTGTTCATGTATTTGAACATGTTATTGCCCGGCTGCACTCGCCGCTCGAAGCCCTTGTTGTGTCAGGGCAAATTGCCGAAGCTTTAGCACGTGTACAACAATTTTTTAACGCCGACTGCTATGCGGTGCACTCGCCCAATGCACTTAGCAAAGCCGGGCAGGCCATGCGGCAGGGCAATGGTACCCTTCCGGTCAGGCATGTGGCCGAGGCAGCCCACACTACCCTACGCACACTGGAGCGCCAGTTTAAACGCGCAGCCGGACAAACCGTAAAGGATGTGTCCGGACTCATCCGCTTTGAGCAGGTGCGCGACCAGTTATGGACCGACCCCGAAACTCCGATTGCTGCCCTGGCTCAGCAATTGGGCTACGCCGACCAATCACACCTGGGCCGTGAGTTTAAACGCTATGCCGGTGTTACGGTTGCCGCTTTTGCGCGTAAAATTAAGCGCCATAAGCTAACCGCGCATCACGATTTTGTCGCATTTGTTCTATCCTGAAGCAACGACTTTATGCAGTTTTGTATGGTCGATTTAATCAAGACTATATTAAACATGTCCTCGCCAGAATCTAAATCCGTACTCATATCCGGCGCCAGTATAGCCGGGCTTACCGCTGCCTGCCTGATGCAGCAATTAGGTTACCGCGTAACCGTTGTAGAACAGGCCGACCAGCTACGCATCCAAGGTTCGGCCGTAAATCTGACTACCGAAGCGCTTGAAGTGGCTAAGCGCATAGGTATTTATCAGGCCCTGAATGCCAGTGCGCTTAAGCTTGAAAAATGGGAGTTTAAAGATGCCGGCGATACAACCGTTGGCCAACTACCCGTTGATGCGGCTGACGCTGATGAAGAAGTTGAAATTGAGCGCGGTAAGCTTTTACAACTTCTGACGGGCGCCTTAAAAGAAGATATCACCTTCATATTTGGCGACCGCATTACCCGTTTGCAAGAAAACCCGGAAGAGGTGGAAGTCAGTTTCAGGAATTATCCTTCACAAACATTTCAGTTAGTTCTGGGTGCCGACGGCTCGCACTCGGGCGTGCGCAAGATCTGGTTTGGACCTGAGGCTGATTATACCCATTTTTTAAACCATTACTTTTCGATTACCATTGTACCTAAGCTGCTGATTCCGCAAGGCACGGCACAAATGTATAACGTGCCGGGCAAAGTGGTGATGCTAAATGCCTACAACGGCAAAACCGACATCTGTTTTTGCTTTTACTCGGCGCAGCTCTTAGATTATGATTATCGCAACACCAACCAGCAACGCCATATCATCGAACAACATTTTGCCACCGAAGGCTGGCGTACGCCCGAGTTACTACAAGAGATCAGTCGGGCAGAAACCGCCTATTTTGACCAGTTTAGCCAGGTCAGGATGCCGTACTGGACCAAAGGCAGGGTTGCCTTGGTAGGCGACGCCGCCTATTGTGCATCGCCGGCGGCCGGCATTGGTGGTTCGCTGGCCATCATTGGGGCCGCTGCCCTGGCCGATGCGCTGGCCCAACACCCCGACAATCATGCCGCAGCCTTTAACCAATACCAGCAAAGCTTTAGCCCGGTAGTTGATGAGGTACAATTAAACGCTGCCACCATGCTGCAACAATACCTCATTCCACCAACCCACGAGGCCATCCGCAAACGCAATACGCTGCAAACCTTTGGCTGATGAGAATGCGTTTCTATTGGGTGGGTTACCGCGTTTTAAGACAAGCACAATAGCAGGGATATTTATTTAAAGAGATGAAACAGCTTTAGCATGGCGATGAACAACGTAAATCTTAACGGCAAACATTCAAATGCTAAGAGATTAAAATGTTTTTTTACTGGCGATTAACCTTATGGTACAACTCTACAATCTCCCGTACAACCAATTTGGGCGAATGCAGAAATACATAATGCCCCGAATTTTTAGCCAGTACATATCTTCGGTTAGGACGTTCTGCAGCGAAACTTTTTAAACAGCTTTTCCAGCTCAGGCTATCTGTGCCTTTATAGGGAGGATGATCTGAACCGATTATGGTAAGAGGCATTTTGATTTGTTTGGCGGCTTCGGCTGCTTTTTGGTTTGTTGTGCCGTAATTGTTAAGCAGATGGTATAAGCCTGGTCGTTCTTTTTTGAAGGTTTTGAGTTGGGCCTGATATAAAAGCATAATTTCTTTCGATTTTTCCGCTGTCATGAAACAGGGTGTATTGATATCGATAAAAATCCCTCCTGCTACTTTATTTGGATTTCGAGCTGCGAACACCATAGCATAACTTCCGCCGAGCGAATGAGCAACTAAAAAAAACCGACCATTAAACCCTAACCTTTTCAAACCGGTTTCAAGCATATGTACTTCGCTAACGATATCTGTTTTGCTGGTATCTAAGCTGCTTTTTCCGAAGCCTGCACGGTCATAAGTAATTAATGGTGCCTTAAGTTTTTTGTGCAGATCAATCAGCAATGCATTCCAGACACTCCCGTCATCACCGCCGCCCGACTCAAACAGAATAGGAACACCTTTACCTTTAACAATACGAAAATGCGTATGGTAACTACCGTTGTTGATTAAGGTATCGACAACTTGACCCTGTGCTTTAAAGCTTGTGGCGACAAAAAGAGCAAGCGTACATACTATTAATATATTCGTTTTCATTTTTAGATTATCCAAAGCTTTGCCTGACAAGTTATGGTAATAAAATAAATGATTGCTGATTTCATTCGCATATACGATAGAAAAGTTGGTGATTAAGCAAGTTTTGTTAAACATTCAAGCAGCGGTTTAATTAACCAAAAATTCGTCATTTAACATCAGGTTGGTAGATTCCCACTTACCACAACTGCAGTAATTTAAGATAAATTAGTAACAACACCGGTCATAAACTGCATGAATAAAACTTTTTAATCCTACAACCAAGAAGAATTTACCTGCTAATTATTCTTTAACCACTGCGCAACAATAGTCAATGACTCTCATTTGTCAATAAGCTAAAGACTTATTTTTCCTTATATTTTAATTATAAATTAAAATATAAGCTCTTTTGTAAATAAAAAAACATTCTTATGAAAAAGTGATTAATATCCCAACACTAAATACTTTGAATATGCATTTCTCCGATTCATTTCTGCCAACGGCCAACACGGTCGGGCTGTCGTCTATGATTACTTACTTTTTCCTGATTTTTGCGGCTTACGCCTTTTTAGGAAATGTGATTTTTTGCTGGCTTGGCAAGTCGGCCGTGGCACCTGAACATCGTACATCCCGGTATCTAACAGCAATTATTGCAGCTGTAGCCGGCATCTCTTACTTATTTATCGCGCACTTTTATCACGAGATGCTACGCGAACTATCGCACCTTACCGATCCGGCCAAGCGCGAAGAATTGCTAAATAATTCATATAATGCCATTGGCCAGTTAAGGTATATTGATTGGTCGATCACTACCCCACTGTTACTGTTAAAAGCCGTGAGCATGCTTAAAATACAGCCCAGCCAAGCCAAAAGCGCTATTTTTTGGCTACTGTTTGCCGACCTTTTTATGGTTTTTACCGGTTACATAGGCGAGCAGCAACTTACTGCCGATGGCCACATTATGGTTACCCAGAAACTTATCTGGGGGGCCATATCTACTCTTGGCTACCTCATTATTCCTGTTATTTTATGGAATTTATGGAAACGCTTCAAAGATACTGTACAGCCCGAAGAGCGTACCGCCTACCAGTGGATTGCACTATCGACGGTAACCACTTGGGGTGTTTACCCTATTGGTTATGTTCTAACTGTAGTAAACGGCATCAACACCAACTACATACACATTGCATTCAGCATCTTTGATGTGATTAACAAAGTAGGTGCCGGTGTGGTAGTTTACCTGGCAGCCAAAAAAGCACTGGAGCGCCGTGTTGCTGAGGATGCTACCATGAATACCCACCTGGTAGATTAAGCACGCAACGATTTGTTTAAACCATGCATTACCTCGGTGTGAGGCATGGTGATGAGCGACAAAAACACAAACAACAGCGGTAGGGGATGAATTACCGGCATATAGTGTTTAAAAAAATAACCGGCAAGCACCAGCCCACTAATAGCCAACAGTGTAAAGGGCAGGGCTTTTAACCACAGTTTAAACAAGGGTTTATTACTTACCGCAGATTGGTGAGTAATAAACCCTTTAATGTTAAGCAGCGTATTGAGCGAATGCCATCCGGCAAAATAAAGCGCAAATGCCAATAACAGCGGTAAGGTATAGCTGCAGAGCAATATAAAAAGCAGTTGCCCGAGTAGCCAGTATTGGCGACAGTCAGGTGATTGCCGTTTGTCGGCCACTAAAATACCAGTTATTATAAGCCCTAATACCGGCAGCAGCCATTGGGCCTGTGCAGTTACCGCTAACCAGCAGCTATAAAATAAACCCTGGCCATTCACCAGTTGCAGCAATATCGGATTTACTGCCGCCAAATGAGAAAACAAAATCCACCCCAGCAATGCAATACCATAAATTAAACGCAGTATGACACTCCAAACTTTTGTTTGCGACAGGTTTGTAATATCGGTTTCAGCAAAATGCCAGGCCGACGTTAGCAAAAAAAGAGTTAGACTAAGTTGCGGCAAAATATACCATGCCACGGCATACACCAGCATGATGATGAGGTACCGGGCCAAAAATCCCAGTATATAAAAAGACCGCTTAACGCGCCTGGCTTGTTCTTTTTGCACCAGATGGTCGAGCGCACCGTGCGGAATGCCTGTAAGCAGCAAAGAAGCTACTAAAACAGCTAATTGAACAGGCAAACTCAAAGGATTAATAACGTTATGCCAAGTCATCAATAAAAAGCCGGTACCAACCGTAAACCAAATCAGCCTGACCGATGGGGACTGACAGGCGCTGCGTTTATCCGTCATTGTCAATTATATACTTTATAGTTTCTTTGATGAAAGGCAACCAGGGTAACGACCAAAATATGGCAAATTCATGTATGGGTTTAGTCCTTTCGTCTAAAAAGCGCAATACCCGGGCAGATGAGTTATACCTAAATAAACGGGTAAAAATACCGGCAACCAGCTGCGGCTTTTTACGGATGATGTTTAACAGCAACCTGTCATAAAACCTAAACCGCCCCCCGGTACCTGTTTGTGCATTGGGCAGGCTGATATTCAGGTTACGCGCCAGCCATATACTATCTTGTGTGATGCGATTAAATGTATATCCTGTACTGGCTTTAACCATACCCGCGGCTTGGCCAATCAACACCTCACCGGCCTGTCCAAACCGCTTAAACGTTTGCCGGCTCATGGGTATACACCCTTTCTCGGCAGATGTTACTACGAAGTTTACGCCAGCGTAAGTGTATTGCATGTAGTTGCTGATTAACTCGTCATACACCTCATCTTCAGCAATTTTAGACGAAAAAAAAGTAGCTTCGATGAGTGCATGCGTTTTGCTAAAGGGCAACACGTATATGAAATGCACATCCTGATACAATTGTACGGAGTAATCCATCAGGCTTGCCGTACTTGTATCAAAAACTTCATGGTCTGCCTCAATATACCATCCTTTAAAATGCTGTTTCAGTTCATCAGCCTGCCCTTTATTTGCCGGAATACTGCTGAAACAGGTTTTTCCCCAGGCCACATAATCATCAGTTTTAATTAAATAGCTACCATTGTTTGGCTGTATTTGGTTGACCCTACCACTTACCTGCGTGATGTTATGGTGTGCTGGAATAAACTCCCGACTGAAGTACTCAAAAAACACGTCGCCCGGAATATAATGGTAACCGTACGGGCCGATAGTTTGAGTTTTGGAAAACGCCGCCGAACTAAATGATAATTGATGCCAGGTTTTAGTGACCAAGTGCTGCAAGGGGTGTTGCTCTGAAGACCAAAAGCACCAGGAACGTTGCTTTGCTGCACCATCGTCAACAAGCAGCACCTTTAAACCTGACCAATCTTTACGCTGCGAAAACTGATAAAGCAATTGCAGTCCTGCACATCCGGCACCAATAATAATGATGTCAAATGACGGAATATGTTCAGGAGCGTTCATTACTGTACAAAGTATCTGCTATGTAAACTTAACGGCAGAGTTAAACTTATTGGAGGCATTTGCATGTTTAAAAATGCAACGCAATTACTTTCGATGCACCGATAAACTGACAAGTAAGTATGGGCTTTTGTTTTGTTGTGAATTCTGAGGTCTTTCAGATTTTATCAGACAGATTTTCACAAACTCTTTTAATGAACAGTAATTATGTTCATTTTTCAATGGCCATCTAAAAGTATATCTTTTCCTCCCTTTACCAACCCAAGCTCTTGACATTACCACGGATAAACCGCACCTTTGCCGCCGGAATAGGATGCCTTTAACTAACCGTGCATATCGTTTTTTGGCCTGGTGCCTGCTGCTGGTGTTTACCACACTGCAGGCGGCGCAGGGTTTGCACGTACATAAGGGCAGCTCCTTTGCTACGCAGGTAGTTGCTAAACATACTGCTAAACAGCTGCACTTTTCAAAAGATACGGGCAAATGTCATTTGTGCGATTACCACCATCATTCGCAAGCTTCTTACCTGCCAGTATTCCAATCTTTTGCCTGCCTTTACTTTGCTCCCCAGCCGGTAGTTTTATCGGTTAATTATGCGCAAAGCATCTTCACGGCTTGTGTACATACCTGGACTAACAAGGGCCCTCCTGCCGTTGCCGTGGTATAGTACATCTTCAGCATTTACAATTTATTGATTTTTTAAAGCGTAGTCCGTTGTTTTTCGGACTGATGCTGACGTGTTTAGGCCTCGCTGCGTTTGCAGTGCCGCCTGATGTTTTCTGTACCTCTCTTTTACGTCTCCATTTTAACACCGGCACCGGCTTTTGGCCGCGTTGCTGCATTGTCTGATATTTTTATTTAATCCATCCTTTTTATGGCGTTTGTATTAGAAGCAAAAAATCTAAGCAAAAACTACCAGGATAAGCAGGCGCTAAAGCCGCTTAACCTGCAACTGCAACCCGGCGAAATTTATAGCCTGTTAGGCCCCAACGGCGCGGGTAAATCTACCACCATCAACCTGTTTCTGGGTTTTATTGCGCCCACCGGCGGCATGGCGCTCATCAACAACCTGGAGGTGGCCAAAAACCCGGTCGAGATTAAACGGCACCTCGCCTACATACCCGAGCAGGTGGTGCTTTACCCTAATTTGAGCGGTTTTGAGAACCTGTCGTTGCTGAGCTCGCTGGCCGGGTTTGATTATGATGCCGACAGATTGAACGGGTTTTTAATGCGCTCGGGTTTGCCAGCTGAGGCCATTCACAAGCGCACGGGAGCCTACTCTAAGGGTATGCGCCAAAAGGTGGGCATTGCTGCGGCGCTGGCCAAACGGGCTAAGGTGTTGCTATTAGATGAGCCTACGTCGGGCTTGGACCCCAAAGCCAGCAACGAGTTTTCGGAATTGCTGCTGCAACTGAGTGCCGAAGGTACGGCCGTTTTTATGGCTACGCACGACATTTTCAGGGCTCGCGAGGTGAGCTCGCGCATCGGTATTATGAAAGCCGGCGAGCTGGTGCACCAGCTTTCATCGAACGAAATGGATGCCCACCAGCTCGAAAAACTTTACCTCAACTACATGCACGACTAAGCCATGATTAAAACATTAGCCCAAAAAGAACTGGTATCCGCCCGGCGCGATAAGCGCTTTATGCT
Organism: Mucilaginibacter sp. CSA2-8R; assembly: GCF_038806765.1. Lineage (NCBI taxonomy): Bacteria > Pseudomonadati > Bacteroidota > Sphingobacteriia > Sphingobacteriales > Sphingobacteriaceae > Mucilaginibacter > Mucilaginibacter sp. CSA2-8R. The sequence continues at coordinate 3,243,512 of NZ_CP152389.1, forward strand.
GTTAGGCGCCATCACTGTTTTGCTGCTGATGGTAGCGGCCGTGAGCGGCGTGGTGAGCTATAACCAACTATCGACCGAGCGCGCCGTGGCGCAGCACGCCGCCGACCACAATTTTAAAAGCCAACCCGCACGCCACCCGCACCGTATGGCGCACTACGGGTCGTATGCGTTCAGACCTAAATCGTCGCTCAGCTTTTTCGATTTTGGTTTAGATACCTACACCGGCACCATGGTTTACCTGGAGGCCCACCAGCAAAACAGCGCCAATTTCAGCGCCGTGCAGCAGTCGGGCGGGTTGTTGCGCTTTGGCGAGATGACAGTGGCCTTTGTGCTGCAATGGCTCATTCCACTGCTTATCATTTTTTTAACCTTTAACACTTTTACGCAAGAGAAAGAGCAGGAAACTGTCAAAGTACTGCTGAGCCAGGGCCTTACCATAGCCCAAATTGCGCAGGCCAAATTGCAGGGTTATGCGTGGGCACTGGCGCTCATCATTGTGCCCGCCCTGTTGGCTGCTTCGCTGTTTTTGCTGCTGGCTAACGGCCTGAGTATTGATGCTGATTTTTTACTGCGACTGCTGCTGTTTTTTGCAGCCTACCTGGTATATTTCTTCATATTTCTGGCGGGTAGCATCCTGATATCAGCCCTAAACCAGCACTCGCGTTCGGCCTTACTGCTATTGCTGGGCATCTGGATTACGGCCTGCGTAATTATGCCCAAGGTAACCGCCAACTGGGGCAGCCTGCTGTACCAAACGCCTACCAAAGCCGAAATGGATGCCACCGTACACCATGCAGCCAGTCACGGCATCAACGGCCACAACCCGCAGGACAAGCGCACGGCTGAGTTTACCAAAACCCTGCTAGCCAAATACCATGTAGACTCGGTGAGCCAGCTGCCCGTTAATATTGACGGACTGGTAATGGCCGAGGGCGAGGCGTACAGCAGTAAGGTATATGCGCGCGAGTTTGATAAACTGGCCGATACCTATCACCGGCAAAGCAGCGTATCTGAGTGGGCCGGTTTACTTAACCCCTACCTGGCCATCCGGTATGTTTCGATGGCGCTGGCAGGTACCGATGCGGCCCATTATGTGCACTTTTTAAAAGCTGCCGAAGCTTACCGCTACGGCCTGGCCCAGCACCTTAACCAATTGCAGGCTACCCAATTGCACTACCACGACAAAGAAACCCGGCTGGATAACAGCCACTGGAAAAGCTACCCAGCCTTTACTTACCAGGAGCCATCAGTAATGTGGGCTTTGAGCCGGCATTGGGTGTCGGTAGCGGCACTGCTGCTGTGGGGCGGGCTGCTGTACTTCTTTTTTACCCAATTAATTACCCGATACTTTACTTTATGAAAAAGGCTTTAAAAACCCTGTTGTATGCCGAATGGCTCAACTTTAAAACCGAAAAAAGCCTGCTGCTTTTTGCCCTGCTTATTTTGCTGGCAGGCGGCTACGGCATTTACTCAGGCCATGCCGAAATACAGCGCCAGCGCGCCAATATAGCACACTTAGATACCCTTTACCGGGATAACATTGCGGAGCTGAAAACCAAATATCCCAACACGGCCGATGCTGGGGATATTGGCTATTACCATACCACCTTTGCCCGCCACATGCCCGACTCGTGGGCGGCGCTCTCCATCGGCCAGCGCGATGTTAACCCCTACTACCTCAAGCTGCGCCTGCTGGCCGTGCAAAACCAGTTGTACAGTTCTGAGAATACCAATCCTGATAAGCTGGCTACCGGTAGCTTTGACCTGGCCTTTGTGCTGGTTTTTCTGCTACCGCTTTTCATCATTGCCATCTGCTTTAATTTGTTTTCGGCCGAAAAGGAACGCGGCACACTTGCACTGGTGCTTTCGCAGCCCATATCACTCTCTACCTTTTTATTTGGCAAACTACTGTTTAGGTTTGGGCTGGTAGTGCTGTTAGTGGTATTGCTGATTGCAGCCGGCATTGCGTTTACCAGTGCACAGCCTGATGGGCGCATACTGGTTTGGCTGGGTGCTGCTACGCTGTACAGCCTGTTTTGGTTTGGGGTGTGCTATGCCTTTATTGTGCTTAAAAAAAGCTCGGCTTTTAACGCCATTTGCCTGTTAGGCGTGTGGCTGCTACTCGCCATTATTTTACCTGCCGTCATCAATGTAGTGTTGCAGGTACAGCAACCGGTTACCGAAGGATTGGCACTTACCCTAAAACAGCGCGAAGAGGTGCATGGCGGGTGGGACAAGCCCAAAGACGAAACACTTAAACACTTTTTTACCCATTACCCGCAGTACCGCAACACCAGCCCTGTAACCGACCGCTTTGCCTGGAAATGGTATTATGCCTTTCAGGAACTGGGCGACCGCTCGGTAGAGAGTTTGTACCATACCTACCTGAGCAAACTGCAATCAAGGGCCGGGCTGGCTAACCGACTCAGCATGGTAAGCGCCCCCGCCACCTTGCAGGTTTTGCTTAATGCTGCCGGGGGTACCGACCTGCAAGCACATTTAGCTTTTGTACAAAGCGCCTGGCAATTTCACCATCGGCTTAAAGCCTTTTACTACCCCTTTTTATTTAGTGACAAGCCATTTCTTCATGCCGATTATGATGGCGAGCCACGGCATGTTTACCAGTCGCGGCCCGATGCTGATACTTTCAATATGGCGATGCTCACCCTGCTTGTCAGCACGGTGGTCATATTTGCCATTGCTGTTATTTTACAATGCTTTACCACTTCAGAACTAAAGTAATGATACAGACAAAATTAATTGCTCCTCTCCTCGTTTTGCTTTGCTTCAGCACGCTGCTTAACGCACAAAACAAGCCATTCCAATTTCAGCAAAAAGCGGTTAGGCCCGGCACCAAAATGTCGTTCAGCATCCCGGTAACGGATGGGCACAATAGCACTTTTATCCCGGTAACGGTGTTTAACGGCAAAGCGCCGGGCAAGGCGCTGGGCATTGTAGCCGGAATACATGGTTTCGAATATCCGCCCATCGTGGCCGCCCAGCAATTGGCTCAAAGCCTCGACCCCGCCCAAATGAACGGCACCCTCATTTTGGTACATATGGCTAACGTACCGGCCTTTTTGCAGCGCAGTGTTGCCCTGAACCAAATGGACGGCAAAAACCTTAACCGAAGCTTTCCGGGCAAGGCCAGCGGCACCATTACCGAGCGCATGGCCTACACCATTGCCAACCAAATTATCGCCCGCTGCGATTACGTAATTGATGCCCATTCGGGCGAGGCTAATAACGACCTGAAACCCTATGCCGGTTATTACAACCACACCGCCACGCCCGAGCTGTCGAAAAAGTCGCGCGGGTTTGCCACGGCTTTGGGGTTTAATTACGTGATACAGTTTGATAACCTGCCGGGCGTAACCGAGCCATCCAAGTATTGCTCGCGCGAGGCTGTAGTGCGCGGCATACCCGCAGCCGACATCGAGTGCGGGCGCTACGGCATAGCCGAGCCCGAAATGGTGAACAAGGTTGTTACCGCCTACCACAACGCGCTTAATTATTTAAAAATCACCAACGGCACACTTGGTAAAGTAACGCCGCTTTACGTCCGTAACCGCACCTTCATCAACAGTAATTATGATGGCTTTTTTTACAGCCGTTTAAAGGCGGGCGAGTTCGTTAAAAAAGGCGCAACGCTGGGTTACATTACCAACTTTTTTGGCAACAAAATCATGGATGTCCAATCGCCGGTTGATGGGATAATTATGTACATGATTTCGACACCTCCGGTCAATAAAACTGATGAGCTTTTCAGCATCGGTCATCTTAATTAAAAACTTTAACGCCAATCACACAAAACACTATCGTATAATTATTTATGTTTCCTAAATTATTAAAAATAACAGTTTCAGCCGTAGTGATAATACTGTTACTGCTGGAAGCAGCTACCTTATGCGCGCAGAACGGCAACAACACTTTGCTGGTACGCGTAACCGACCAGCAAACCCGCCCCCTCACCGGCATGACGGTTACTATTGAGGGCACCACCCAAAGTAATTCTACTAACAATAAAGGCGAGGCCTTTTTTACATCGGTCGCGCCTGGCGAAGTAGCCGTTATTTGCAGCGGCGTGGGTTACCAAACCCACCGCCACGCAACCCGTATTAATGCGGGCAGGCCAACCACCGTAACCATCCCACTGGCTGCGGCTCAGCAAGCCCTGCAACAGGTGGAGATTATTGGCCGTTCCCGAACTTCGTACAAAAGTGACTATACGTTTGGGGCTACCAAAACGGGTACTTACTTAAAAGACATCCCGCAGTCGGTAAGCATTATTACCAAGGAGCTGATTGCCGACCGGCAGATTGACCGCGCCTGGGATGCCACCAAACTCATTAGCGGGGTAAGCCGGTATTCGGGTTATAATGATATTGTGATTCGTGGCTTCCGCAGCGGCGAAAACCAACCGCGGTTGATCAACGGCCTACGCTCGGCCTTCGGCTTTTTTGACCAGCCCGTAACCGCCAACCTGGAGCGTATCGAAATTATTAAAGGCCCGGCCTCGGCCCTGTTTGGCAATACGGCGCCGGGCGGAACCATCAACTTCGTAACCAAAAAACCTTTGCCCACCAAACGCTACGGCATCAGCGTAACCAGCGGCAGCTTTAACACCATGCGTGCCGCGGCCGATTTTACCGGTCCGCTGATGAAGGATAGCAGCGTGCTGTTTCGCCTCAATACGGCCTACAGCCATGCCGAAAGCTTCCGTAATTTGCAGTTTAGTGATAATTATCTTATCGCACCTTCCATTACCTACCTGCCATCGCCCAAAACAGCCCTGAACGTTGATTTGGTGTACAACTACAACAAAAGCCGGATAGACCGCGGTCAGCCAATTTTCGGAGCCAGCGCTAATGGTGATATTTATTCTACCCCAATCAGCCTGGCCATTAATGCGGCCAACGATTATTACAACGTGCGCAACCTGCAATTTAACTTCAACCTGAGCCATGCCTTTACCAGCAACTTTTCGGTAAACGCCACCTATATGAAATACGGCTGGGACGAGGCCCTGTCTGAGCACCGCACCACCAACGCCTTTGCGGTAGATGGTGCCGGCAAAGAAATAGCCAGCCAAGTGGGTATGCAGTTGTTGGAACGTATGCAAAAACTGTTTTCGGACAATCTTAACCTGTTTGCCACCTTTAAAGCCGGCAAAGGCCAGCTGAAGCAAACCATATTGGTGGGTTACGATTATATTGCCCAGTTGCGCCCGGTAGGCGGCACCCAAAATGTGGCGCGCGGTTACCGCAATGCTGCCAACAACGGTGTTATCAACAGTTATAATCCGGCTAACAAGGCAGCTTATTTGCTGGATGCCAAGGGCAACCCGGTACCCAATGTAGCCCACTTTGATTTGCAGAATGTGCAGTACCCCATCCGCAACACCAGCAATTATTTTTTAACGGCCACCAACTACGCACCAAGCAAATATGCCGTTAATGCTGTTTACGTACAAGACCAGCTTACCTACCGTAACTTGCAGATTTTATTTGGTTTAAGACAGGAGTTTTACACCGATTATACCGACTATAAACAAAGTAGCCAAACCAGTGTAACCCAACGCGCCCTGATACCACGGGCGGGATTGGTGTACAGCTTAACGCCGCAAGTAAACCTTTACGGCAGTTATACCCAGGGCTACCAGCCACAAAGTGCATCGGTGTTTAGTAATCCCAATAGTGGAGGTCCGTTCGACCCGTTAAAAAGCAACATGGTAGAGGCCGGTGCCAAGGCCGGACTGTTTGAGGATGCCTTGGCTCTGAACCTGGCCGTGTACCAGATTAACCAGCGCAACGTGTTAGTGTACGCCAACGACCCGCTTAACCCCGACCTGTACCGCCAGCGCGGCCGCGAACAATCGAGGGGTCTGGAGGTCGAAGCCATTGGCAACATTTTGCCTAACCTGTCGGTAAATGCCAACTACTCATACAACGAAGCCATTGTTAAAAAAGGCCTGCCGGCCGAGCTGGGTATGCAGCGTGCTAACGCGCCCAAGCACCTGGCCAACGTATGGCTTAAATACAACGTAATTAAAGGCCCCCTGAGCGGTTTGGGCATAGGCGGCGGCATCAACCATGCATCGCGCCGTAATACCGAGATTACCACGCTGCAATTGCCCGCCTACACTACTACTGATGCTGCCTTATACTACACCTTTAATAAAGTGCGCCTGGCCGCCAACTTTAACAATATTTTTAATCAACGCTACTGGATTGCCGGTTACAACTACACCCGCATCTTCCCCGGCGAACCCCGGAACGTGATGTTTAATATAACGAAGTTGTTTTAGAAGCTCCCCAGCCCCCTAAAGTGGGAGCAGAAGTTGCTAAGTGATACCAGAGTCCTCCCTTTTGGGGAGGATTTCTAACTAATATAGCGTTGCTTTGCTTAGAGCGAAGTTTGCAGCACGGAGGGTAAATTACGCCAAGGCGGCCAGTTTTTCAATCAGCCGGTGGGCGTGTGTACGGGCTTTGCTTTTTACGTCCTCGGCAGTGTAGCCTGCGGCCAGCGAGGTGCCATGAAAGTAAATGGGGTCAATGTAATTCATTTGTGCGTAATAGGCCGTTTGTTCCATACTTTTGGTAAACTCACCGACCCTGAAATGATGGTTACCCAAAGTGGTATATTCACTTTCGGGGGCGCCGACGGTAAAACTGGGTATAAAATTTTTTCCTTTTAGCTTATCTCCTTTCGAGCCATAAGCAAACTGGTAAGTAAAAACAGTATCAAACCAAAGCTTTAAAATTGCCGGCATGTTGTACCAGTAAAACGGATACTGAAACACGACAGTTTGATGCCTGAGCAGTGCCTCCTGCTCGGCTTTCACATCAATTTGGTAATTGGGATACAGACTATGGATATCTCTTACTTCGATATCGAGACTGCTTTGTTGTAGTTGTTGAATAATGGTTTGGTTAGCTAGCGATTGACTAAAACTGGGATGTGCTAAAATGATTAATGCCATACTATAAAAATTATAGTTGCAAAAATATCTTGAGCATCTTAAATTTACAATAACTATCCAAATGGATAGGTGCAGTATACCCATGAAAACAGAATGCCAAAGCGACCAGGTACAACTTAATGACAAGATTTACTCCTGCACCGTAAGCCTGACGATGGATTTGATTGGTGGTAAATGGAAGGCTGTTATTTTATATCACCTGATAAATGGGCCTAAGCGGTACAACCAACTGCGCCGCGAAATGCCCGCCGTTACCGAAATGACGTTGAGCCTGCAACTTAAACAATTGGAAAAAGACGGGCTGTTAACCAGAAGTGTTTATGGCGAAAAGCCACCCATTAAAGTAGTTTATACCCTAACTGCTTTAGGTCAAACCCTCATCCCGTTACTTAAAGCCATTACAGATTGGGGCAACCAGGTGGCAATCACTAAGGGCAAATTCGTGCACGACCATGAGCCGGCGAAACCTTTGGGAGCGTAATAGGTCAATTAGGGCTTGATAAAAAACCTGCATACATTTTAATTCACAATACTTTCATTCATCACTATCCCAATAGATCATAAATAAGCCTGCGCGGTTAAGGATCCCTTACTGAGCAATTAGTCGTTAACATTAAAATGGCCTAACGACCATTGCCTTCAAGGATAGTTTTAAAGCGGCTTAAGATGTTCGCTTGTTTGTGCAGCAATATTTATGGTCTTGTAATTCATCAGCTCGTCGCGAACAATAAGGCGTTAGTTTACTGACGGTTATTTTATCTTATCTCAAAAAAAACTACTGTTATTTACCCCCTGCCAAGCGAGCCAAATAATTGGACAGCGCTATTGCGCTGCCCGATTCATGATTAAGGTTAGGTGTGTTTTAATTTATAGGTTAAACTTATAACCCAGTCTAAGCGATAATACATCGGGCTGATAATCGCTTTTAAAGTAATCGTAACGGGCGCTTACATTTATGTGGTTGAAATTTAACCCTAACGAGGGTGCCAGCACCACAGATGTTGGCCCGTTTATGCCGATGGCTGCACCGGCTTCGGCACCAGCATAAAGGCGGTTACCGGCATAGGCTCTGATCCCGGCTCTGAGCGGAATGATATTTTGGGCTGCCTTGCGGATAGTTATGCCGTTAGACGCATAGTTAATAGAACCACCAAGACTTTTTATGTCTCCCCAATAGTAACTATAGCTCTGTGTAAAGTAATGGCTGTAACCCGTAGTTACCAAGGCCTCGAGGTTGCGGGCGAGGTGTTTGTTCAAGCTAACTTCGGCACCTAAAACGCCTCCCTGTATGCCCGTAAGGGTTTGGCCATACAGCAAACCCATTTCTAACTGCCAGCCGGTAGTTGCATCATTTTTAGCATGAAAGGCCAGCTTGCGGGCGTCAACGTTGTAACCTAAGCGCAATGATACCGCTTTGGTAGCCGGGCTTTTGGTAAAGTCTTCGTACCGCAGGCTGAGGTCTAAGCCATTGTTAAACGCAAAACCAACCGATGGCGACCATAAAAACGAGGTACCCCACTGCTCGAAAGCAAAACCTGCACCTAGCTCGCCGGCCAAGTAAAACTGGCGGCCTGCAAAGTATTTAACCCCCGCCTTAACCGGAATAACATTATAAGGGCTGCCGTACTGTGAGTAACTTCTAAAGTGGTCTTTCTCAAAAAAATGAGTAAAGCCTGCCGAAAGCGTACCGGTTACCCGGTTGCTAAACATTTTTTCGGCACGAATATCACCGCCCAGTGTGTATTTGAAAGCTTCGCCGGTGGCCGGGCCGGCGTTAACGCCAAAGCCAACGTGCCAGCTACTTTGGGCCGATGCTGTAGCGGCCGTTAATAAACATGAAGAAAGTGTAATTAATAAAGATTTAAGCTGCATTATATTGTTTTTGCTTCTAAGACGGTAATGCTGATGCAGACCCTTACAAGCGGCTTAATTATTTATTTGTTTAGTTTTAAACGATACCCTAAACGCAGGGCAAATTGCTTAAACTCCGTTTGCAGGCCATAATCATCAAACTTAAAACCGGCCTCCAGCCCATTGCTAAAACTAAACCCGGCACTGGCAGCGTAGCTCCAAGCACGGTAAGGCCGCAGATAAGGATTCGAATACCTGTTACCGGTGTTTGCATTGATTGTGTTGAAGAAAGCAATGCCTTGCCTGGCGTTGCCAAAGGCTTGCCCAACCTCGCCCGAAATGTAAAATGTTTTCCCGGTTTTGAGTCGTACACCGGCCCTTAGCGGTACTATCCTCATCGGCTTTTCGTATATCGCAAAGTCGTTCGATTGGTAAACATACGGCACTGGCGGGGCACTGAAATAAGTGTAGCCGGTGGTGAGTATTGCGCTCAGGTTTTCGCCCAGGTCGCGTTGTAAAAATAAATCAGCTCCTTTCACCAACCTGAAAGGTTGATTCCAGCCTATGCCGGCCGTAGCGGCAGCGCCTATGTACCAGGTTTTAGAAACATCGGTGATCTTTTTAACAGCTGGTTTAAATACCGAGTTAAAAGCTATACCCAGTTCCCACCCAGTCCAATGCTGCACCGGGTTACCCAGCCGCCGGTAAAGGTAATATTTATAATCTCTGATAAGCTCGAACCGGCTTTGATAACCGGGCTGGCTGCCCGTGTACGAATATTTATTAAATGTGGTCCCGCCGAACACGCTGATGCTTTTAGTAAGCTGGTAATTAAGTAACAGCTTGCCCTGTGTCCAACGGTCGTCCCACAAACCGGTGTAGGCAAACTGGTAGTCGGCTTCGGCCGATAGGTATATGCGCTGGGTAAACATAAAATCATGACCGATGCCCATGCCAAACGAGTAAAACTTTTGATGAACGGATGGGTTAGCCGCTACAAGCAAACTACTGTAAAACCCGTGCGTACCCGTTTTTAGTGCCAGGTTGGTATTGGCCAGGTTACTGGCCGAGTAACTGAGTTTATAAAAACCATTGCGTACTATGTTAACTAAACCAATACTCATCCCCTCTGAGGTATCGGCCACGTTAACAATGCCTACCTGCACGCCTTTTAAATACCGGGTACGGTTGTGCATTGCGCTGATTTGAAGCCCGGATAACTGCTGCTCGGCCTGGTTGGTAAAAAACGAAAGTTGCACACCTTTAACCGTATCGAGCGCACGATTGTGCACCCCGGCCAGTTGCAGGCCATAAGCATTGCCACCCACCAGATTAAATACCCCTGCTAACTGTAAATACCTCGAATCGCGCTTATTGATATTAAATAAACCACCGGCCTCTATGCCGTTTACGCCGGCTGTATAGCCGCCTATCAGGTTAAGCGAAAAGCGATTTACTACCTGCGGACTAAACATGCCATGCGTACTCAACCCCGGCGTGATCGACACCTGGAACGGACGGCTCGCAAAAAAGTTGGGGATGTTGATGCTTTGTATCATTTGCCGGGTAGAGATAAAAGCCTGGCCCAAACCCGTGCGCTCTACACGGTTGCCGCGGCTTTTATCAGTTAGGTAGGCAGCCGTACCCGCACGCGCATTTACCAGCACCGACTGTAAAAAGTGTACGGTAGTGTCGTGGTAAAGCCTTTTGCCGGCCGTAACCGCTATACTACCCGAGGCGCCTGGCCGCAGCCTGAGTTTAAAGTAGCCATGCTCGTCGGTTAGGGTGGCCACGAGCTGGTCTTTATCGTAAACACTGGCATACATCAGCCGTTCGCCGCTGTGCTCATCAGTTACCAGGCCGCTTACGGATACTAAATTACCATCGGTAACTACATCCGTATTGGTAAAGGCAAGCCTGGGCATGGCCGGCGCAATAACCAGGTAGCGGCCCTGCTGCTGATACTCAAACCTGCTGCTAAAAACAGCCTGCAAAGCCGTGTTTAAGGGCTGGTTAGTCAGGTTTATAGTTACCAGGCTATCGCGGTTAATAAGGCGCCCGTCGTACGAAAAATAGATGCCGGCTTGCTTTTCCATCTCCTGCAGCACTACAAACAGTTTAGCATTTTTAACCTGCAGCGTTATTTTAGTTTGGGCCGTATCCTGCGCATTAGCACAGAACGATATTATCAAAATAAAACTGACTATAAGTAGATTACGAAAAAAGTATAAAGTAGAGGTTAATATCATTAAACGTTGTTTAACGTAGTATAATTTGGTTGGATTTACGCAGTACCGTTAAGTTAAACGTGCGGGCAATAATGGACAGAATATCATCAAGCGATTCGTTTTTAAACGTGGTATTAAGTGGCAGCTTACGCAGCTCTTTTCGGCCCAAAACAATGCGGCTGCTGTAAGCTTCGTTTAGTACTTCTATCATTCGCCAGAGTGGGGTGTTAACTGCCACAAATTCGCGGGTGCGGTAATACTGGTATAGCTGGTCGGGGTTGGCGGTTTTGCTGAGTACGTGCGTTTCGGGCTGCACTACAGCCTTTTCGCCGGTTTTAAGCATTACCGTTTGGCTACCCAATTTTACCGCTACCATACCGCTTTCTACAATTACCTCTACCCGGCCATGGTTATTTTTAACGTTAAACGACGTACCCAGCACCTGTACCGTAGTACTGCCGGCGCTGATGATAAATGGCCTTTGGCTTTGGTGTTTCACCTTAAAAAATGCCTCGCCGCGGGTAAGTGCTACCTTGCGCTGCACGCCGTTAAACCTGCGGGCAAATTGCAGTTCGGTATTTTTGTTAAGGGTAAGTACCGAGCCATCGGGCAGGGTATCGGTTTGCACGTGGTTATGTGTAATAACTTCAACCCGTTGCCTGCTATTGCCCATGGCAAGCCACCAGGCCACAGCCGCAAACAGCAACACAGATGCCGCCGCCATTAGCCAGACCGTGGTTTTTTGCAACTGCCTTACTTTACCTTTGGCTGGGTTGCTGCGCTGTTTGATGGCTTTTTGCTTTAGCCGCTGTAAAGATGCGGCAGCACCATCCGGGCCGGTGTAGTTTAAGCGGCCGCTGGTTTCCCAAATCAATTTAAAATCCTGAAACTGCTTTTCGTGGTCAGGGTGAGCCTGCCGCCACTGCATAAGGTGTACAGCCACCTCGGGCGCACAATTGCCCGACAGGTAACTCACCAGTATATCATCATCAACAATCATGGCGATGTATTAAAAGGGTGAATAATTTTGTTAAAGCCGGTGCCAGCAAAGGCAGGTAGTCAGCCAGGCTGATCCGGAGTTTTTTAAGCGCGCGGCTCATCTGAGTTTCCACCGTTTTGATGGAAAGGCCTAACCGGGTTGCTATTTCATGATATTTAAGCTCTTCAAAACGGCTAAGCTGAAAGATGGTGCGGCACTGCTCGGGCAAATTGCCAATGGCCGCATGTACCTGCGTTTCGAGCTCGGTATATTGCAATTTGGCCGCGGGCGTTTCGGTATGCTCAGGTTCGGCTGCGGTACCAGTGTTAAAATTTTGCCTTGGTTTTTGCTGTTTCAGGCTGTTTAAGCACTCATGGTAAACCGACCGGTACAGGTAGCTTTTTAATGATGTGTGAATAACTAGCGGGGTATCGCGCTCCAGCAGTTTTAAAAATACATGGTGCACCATTTCTTCGGCCAGGGCAGCGTCCTGCATAAAAGTAAAAGCATACCGGTGCAAGCCTGCATATTGCCCGAGGTAAATGCTATTTAAGGTTTCCTCTTGCCTGAAATCAATTTCGGTAGCGCTGTTGTGCGGGTTAATTTGCTGCAAAATTCGGTAATATTTTCACAATGTTGCCGGTGAGACAACCCTGCCGGCGTTTACCCCTACAAAGGACTTATATTTTTTTAAAAAATAGGCCTCCATTAAACGATAGGCCCGCAAACCCATCTCAACTATATTGTTGAAACAGTAATCAACAAAAAATATACTTTTGCTTACTAATCAAAATTGGGCTTCAAAACCTTCCCCTTCACGGGGGACATTTAAAGGGAACTCAGGAATTTATGAAACATCCAATATTTACCACGTTAGCACTGGCCGCACTGTTTGCTGCCGGTTGCCAGACTCAAAAAAATAAAACTACCGCCGTACAGGACAATGTACCGGCCGGTGCCGACACCGCCAAGCTGCAAACGCGCCTTTATGTGCCGGCGCAGGCTATATCTGCCGATTCGGTGATGCTAACGTTTACGGTTATAAACCATGGCAGTGAGCCAAAGCGTTTTTGCAAATGGGAAACCCCGTTTGAGCCTCGCCTGGGCAAATACTTTGACATACAAAATGCCCAAGGCGCCGAAGCACCTTTTAAAGGCGCCATGGCCCGCCGCATAATGCCGCCACCTGCCGAAGCCTACCTTACCGTGGCCGCGCACGATAGCACCACCACTACCATTAACCTAGCCCGCAACTACACCCTGCAAGCCGGTGCCTACACCATAAAATATGTTGGCGGTGGAGTGAGCGGATTAGAAGCCGGAAACGTAGTGAAAGTAAACGTGGGACGCTAATAACTGAGGTTTGACGGGAAGGCCATGCCTGTGAATTTTACCCCTTACACCGCAGCATTTTTAGCGATGACTATTGCATACGTTTTTAGCATGTACCGCAGCCATGCCTTGCTAAGAAAAATAAACGCCGAAGGTGAGCCCAGGTATTGGCCGTTTAGTAACCGTAAAAAACTTGAGGTTATGCGCCAAATCAGCACTTCGTCGGCCGATGTAAGGCTGCACAGCTTGGCTAAGCAGTATTTAATGAATATTAAATAATTAAATAGTTATGTACTTTACATAGGCGTAGGGTTGTTTATGTTAATGGCTGCTTTAGGTGTTTAATACGATGTAAAAATGCATCACAGTGACTTGCAGTGTTATATTATTAACGTATAGGCTCCCAGTCTCCTTTTTTAAAGTAAACGTTATTAAACTTAGGCGAACGAAAAGCTAAAGTAAAACTCCATGCACCACGTATTGCAGTAGGATCCTGGCGCATGATGTGGTGCGTATTGGCCTCCATATTTAAAATTAGCCGGGCAGACGCATAATCGGTAGTAGTAGACACTGTGCCTTTATAAGTTTTAAGAATTTTTGCCTCATTGGTTACGTAAAAATATATCGAGTCATTATCCTTGATTTCAAACCGAAAGTGATTGTACTGCCAGTCGGCCTGTTTGCCGGCAAAATAACTCCGGTTGATGACGTATGTGCCGTGATAGTCATTCTTATTAAGGTTCTTTTTATCGAAAAGCCCGCGGAATATCACGGACAAGAAACCTAAAACAAAAACAAACATCCATAAGCAACCCAGTGCCTTACCAAAGACTCGCTTGCGGCTAATAGCCCAAATAATCAGCAGTAATGCCGTGGCAGGTATTAAAATAACGATGAAAAATATGCCAAATCCAAATCCCACGCCTAAATGTAATTTTTGTTCTGATTAATTGATGTCGACTTTTGAGTCAGTTTACACTAACGTTTTTTTATCGCCCTATCCCCCGGTAAAGCTTAAATTCGGGTAAGCGCATGGCAGGGAATTGCAGGATGTGCACGCCCCCGCAACAAAACCAAGAGGTGTCGTTTAGTAAGCTTATAGATTGCAACTGGTTGTTACTAAACCGGTAAATGTGGTCAGCTGCATCCACGCAGAATGCGAGCTTAATCACCTTGTAGCGCTTTCGCTCAGGAAAATCTTCAAAAAATACATTGAGAAATTTTGCCTCGCTCATACCCACTTGAATACCTTTAGTAAAAGCAACATCAGGATCATTGATTTCTCCTTTCATAATATCAGAATGCGCCGATACCTCGGGATCATTGTCAAAATAAAATATTTAGTTTGCTTGACTTATATTTTAAGACGTGATAACGTTCTCTTCCACCATGGGTGTTTAAGGTACGATCAACTACAGTAAATTTTTTCAGCAGATTATTTTAAAGCCTGCAGCACTCTTAAATTTTCCGAAAGGGTAATGTATGAAACGACTACAGGTAGCAATGGCCAGCGTATCGGCACTGCTCTTTTCAACTTTATTGGTATCAAAAAAAACTCTCGGATTTACTTTGTAGCCATCGATGCGTACATCTTCTGTGGTGTCCGCCGCTGTAGTTTTTGAATAGGTAATTTCCGGGGTTGGAGCAATGCCATTCAAAGAATTTTGCCAACTTAAAAGCACTAACGCGGCTAAGCATCCTAATAGCAGTGAAAAGGTTTTCATAACGCTAAAGATAGATTTTCTGACGGATAGTAAAAATTTGATAGCACGGCTCAACTATACAAAGTTTACCAAACCTACGCTAACCAAGTCAGGCTAACCACAGAAATTAACGCATGTGTATTTCTCTGATACTCCTAGCCCCCCACTACATCGCGGCCACTTTAGCCTCCCAGCCACTGGTTTTTAGAAACGCCTGGTAATCGCGGATGTGCAGCATATCATAAATGGCCTGCTTTTTATCTGTTGCCTGGTTGTAGTAGGCACGGCAAATTTGGTAGCCTATCCAGTACCCCTGGTCGGGTGGGTTATCGGGGCCGGATTGTTTAGAGTTGGCTATCCAGTTGTCATAGCGGTTTTGGTACATATCGGCAGTAAACTTGTTCCAAATTCGTTTTTCTTTGCCGGTGGCCCAGGTAACCAGTTTAGCGCTGGGATTACGGCCGCTAATCAGTTCGCCCATAAAATCGGCCATGCCCTCGCGTATCACGTAACTCAATGTAGTGGTATCCTGTTTCATGCCATCCTGCTGGTAATGGATCAGCTCGTGTGCTACCACTGCAGGTAAACCGCTAACCGGGTTAAGGCGCGTTTGCATCCGGGCGCTCAGCTCACCTAATGGCGTTTTGCTATCGGCCGCCGACTGGTTAACGCCCAGCAACAAACCGGCGTTAGATACCGTTCCGCCGCTGGTAAACGCGCCGATGATGAAGTATACATCCGGAAAGCGGGCATCATCATAAATCTTTTTAAAGTTTCGGTAAGACGATTCAAAATCCGGTTTAAAAGCATCAATCTTCAAAGTGTTTTTGCGGATGGCGCTGTAAAACTTAGGGGCCGACCTGATGTGGCTGACAAACTCGTCGATGCTGCCTACCTTCAGATCCATGTAATCGTTCATGCCGCGGCTGGCGCGGTCAAAGTAAAACTTACGCATAATTTGCTTAAAATGCGCGGTGTCTTTAATGGCTTTATCGTAAGCCTCCCAAAAATGATGGATATCTGTAGTAATAAAACCAGCCCTGGCCGGATCTGCGTTAATTACCTTTTTGCTTTCCTTAACGTCGTTTACGGCGGCCGTCCAACCCGGCAGGTTATGCAAAACATCAAAATCGGTATCTGCCAGCAAATGTGCTTTGTTGCTGTAACCCGCAGTAATAGCCTTGTTTAAAATAAGCAGGGCCGAATCTTGTTTATTTTGCAGACTTAAGCAGCACGCCATGTTATAGTAAGCGTTAACCTTTTTAGCCGGAAAATCGCTCTGCTGGGCTACTGCCGCATAATAAGTAGTAGCCGGCGCATATTGTTTAGCCTTATACAAGCTATCGGCCAGTGTACCCATACGCGGCACGCTAAGCTTTTGCTGGCTAAACGCTGCACCGCCCCAAATGCCTAAAGCGGTGGTTACCAAAAAGGGTAATATGCTATTTTTATACATCGAATATTTTGAATTTAAAAGCTGTTTTAAGGTAGACGCACCATCGCCATAAACGTGACGGCGAAACGCTTTTTAATGATAACAAATATATAAAAGTATGCTTTAGCGAAGGCTTGGCTACAGGCTTAGTTTACGTCGCTTACACATGATAAACAGCGGCAGCAGGCAAATGCTTGCATTACTTCTGTCAACTCCTGCAAACATCTGATAATGATTACTGTATAACATTTATATTTTCTAAAACCGATTTTATTTATGAAGTTCCGTGCCCTTTTTTTTATGCTTAGTATTCTCCTTCCGGCATACAGCGACAGCCAAAGCTTACTTAGTAGCACCACCCAAAAGCAGGTAAACCAGGTAACCTTTAAAGCTGCTGCGGATGACGTGCAACCATCGGCACAGGGTACGAAAGTGGGGTTTAAATCGGTAAGCGAATGGCTTATAACCATTACCAACGGTAACCAGCCACAAAAGCACATCAGCCAATATAATATCAGGCTGTTTGAGGCTCCCGGCGCTTGCACCTTATCGCTCACCGGCGTCAACACTTATAAAGAGGGTATCGGCTTCCAATCCACCCGCATTGATTACACTCCGAGGGAGATGTACTGCGACCTGCCGCCGGCCTACTTTCAAAACCTGACCCGCGACCAATTGCCAGCCAAAATTATAGAAGAACTCAAAAGCTTTACGGCAAGTGCAAGTTTCAAAAATTCGTTTTTGGCCCAGGCAGATCAGATTGTTTTGGAAAGTAACGGAGAGGTAATCTGGAAGAAAAATTAGAGGTTGGATGCGGGGCGATAAAGACACCGTTTTGCACCGGGGCTATTATACTAACGCCCCCCGCCTCACAGTCCACTTTAATAAAGCTTAAAGAAGACAGCATCCGGATTAAAGAAATGTTTTAAGGGTGATCAGCGCATGGTGGGATACTTACATTTGAGGAAACAAACAAATATTGTAGATGAAACCATGCGGGAGTTTTAAAATTAACCATACATTTAGCTTACAGCAGCGGGGTGTGGTGCTGACCGGCACTTTATTAGAAGGGACTGTTGACAGCGGTAATTATTTAAAGATACCCCGCCAGCCTGAAGAGCTTTTACTCAAAATAGTATCTGTAGAATATGTTGACCATCTACAGCCGCATCACACTGAACTGGGTTTAGTTGTGAAGCCTAAAGGCGGTTTTTTTGTGACGGAGATTGAGGCTTATAGAGGTGTGAGTTTGCTCGTGATGAATGCGGGCAATTCTTAAAAATCATTTCTGCTTTCAGTTTATGTTCAATAGAGAGAGTACTTTGCGTGGTGGTATATGGGGTTCGGTATGACGAGGATACGAAGCAACCTTTTTAAGATAAACAGACTATTTAAACAACGCTTTTAGGCCATTTATCAGTGGTAAAGCAATAGCTTCATATGCTCGCTGGAATGAGTCAAGGTAAAAGCCTGAATAATGGCACGCTGTTCACCTGCATAAACAGGACGATTGAAGATGTTACTTATCCCACCAGCTACCTACTGCCGCACTATCACAGCAAAATTTACCATCGTCATCAACAAAAAAAGCAGTTCAGATATTTTAACACTGTAATTGCCAACACCCGCTTATGAAACCTTTTTTTCGTTTACTGGCCATCCCGGTTGTGGTAATGGCCTGCACCACTAAACCCAAACCAGCTGCCCAAAACAGCAGCACTACCACCATTGACAGCTCGGTGGCCGTAACCAAAACCGCAACGTCGCCCAAGCGCCAACCCGCTGCCGAATGGCTGATTGTGCCGGGTAAAAGCGTTGGCAAAGTCACCATTGACGAAAATGCTGACAGCGTACTTATTGCCCTGGGCCAGCCTAACCTTACTGATGGCGCCATGGGGAGTGCGCTGCTGACCTGGTTGGGCAAAAACGGCGACAGCAACTCCCGCGTTAGCGTTTTTACCCAGCGCGATATGGGCGGGCCCGACGAAACCGTTAGCCGGGTAAAGCAAATCAGGGTAACCTCTCCGCAGTTTAAAACGGCCGAAGGTATCGGTGCAGGAGCTACGCTCACTGACCTCAGCGCCCATTACAGCATCAAAGCGGTAGATAAATACAAACAGCTTAAAGTATATGACGACCTGCAACACGGTATCGCTTTTGACGTTGACAGCCTGACCAACCGCTGTGTAGCCATCAGCGTACATACCCCCTTTAACCGCAATGCGGCACATATGAATTTGAGGTAGCGGTGATAGAATAAATAACTGCCTGTAACTCACAAGCCAGAGGCTTGCGGTAGCTGAAAACAAAGAAAAAGAATTGCTGCCGCAAGCCTCCGGCTTGTGCGCCCCGATGCACACGCCATCCCTTAATTTACTGCGCCAACAATGACCTATGTACACCAAAAGATGCTGCCTATTTAGAGGCACGCTTTATAGGCCTATTTACCATTGCGTCGCTTAGTAACGTTTTTGCAGCGTTTTGCTAAAATAGTACGCCAAACGATTCTTCTAATTTTCACATTCTTCCGACGTTCTTTTTTACTACTTTTCCCTGCACTTATTGGCACCTACTTTGTAATTGGCTTATTGAAGAAACACACCACCCAGAATAAAAAATTAACTATACATATACGCATTGAAAATATTAAATTCAATTATCAAATTACTCGTTGTTCTAATCGTTATAACGGCAGCTACGGGTTTTGAAACGCTTTACGGGCAAACGGACTGGAAACTTGAAAAGGATCAGGACGATATTCAGGTTTATTCAAAAATATTGAAAGACAGCAAGTTTAAATCTTTAAAGGTAACCTGTAAACTTCAGTGCACGCCTGTAGAACTGACCTCAGTTATAATGGATGTAGAAAATAGCTGCAAATGGGTGTACCATACCCAAAACTGCAAATTACTTAAAAAACTAAGTCCTGCTGAGCTATACTACTATGCCGAGGTTTCGGTTCCGTGGCCTGTTAGCAACAGAGACTATGTAGTTCATATAACCTCCACTAAGCCTGATGATCAAACCACCATTATAAACTCTAACTGTGTTGCGGGCTGGATTCCGTTAAGCGATAAAAAGGTGCGGATTGTAAATTCATCCGGCATGTGGCGAATTGAAAAACAAAAAAACGACCTGGTCAACGTTACCTATACTACAGAAATAGATCCGGGTGGATCTGTCCCTACCTGGTTAATTAACCTATTTGCAGCGCAGGGACCATTGGAGTCGTTCAAAAAATTAAAGTTGGAGGTCAGAAATCTGCATAACAGTCACTTATAGCGTTTAAGTGAAATCCTCAGCGTCAGCATAATCCTTTCTACAAGCGTAACAGCAATAAGGATGAATGCCTGTTTTTATAAACAACATAAACAACCATAATCAGATCAAAAAAAGCTTGTCTTTAATTTCGCGGGCAATGCAATACTTATCACCGAACTGTTTTTAGACCCTATGGCCAGCATCTCCTGATTAGCTGTTTTAATGGTATGCTTTGAACCAACAAACATGGCTGCCCCTATAGCCAAAGCATCTACCAGCGCCTGTTCAAAAAACTTGTATTGGATATGATAAATCTAAACCTGCTTAATAAGCAGGTGCAAATATGTCTTTAGTACCGTTGTTTTAAGAGAAGGATTAGATTATTTGATTTTAAAGCCGGTAGAACTTACAAAAGTGCAATGTCATTACTGCCGAAATTAACCATCCCCTTAGGCTAACGGTAATCTAAAATAAAAGGTAGATCCCACTCCTATTTCGCTATCCACCCCTACCTCGCCGCCATGGCGGCGCACAATTTCGGCACAAAGGTATAGCCCTATGCCAAAGCCCGAAATAGTTTTAGTGTTTTTGCTTTCTACCCGGTAAAAACGGTCGAACAGGCGGGCTGTATCTTGCGGGCTGATGCCCAAACCTTCGTCGATTACGTTTACTTGCACCTGGCTGGCATCGGTTGTAAAACAGCTTACGGTAATTTGCTTGCCGTTGGGCGAGTATTTTACAGCGTTACTTAAAAAATTGTTAATCACCTGCCCAATCTTATCACGGTCGGCATACACCTGTACCGGCCCGCATGGCCGTATCAAAATCTGGTGTTTTTGCGAAAACAGACGATTCTCTTCCACACACTCCTGCACCAGGTCGGCCATGATGAAGTGCTGCCGGTCGAGATTAATTTTACCGGATTCCATACGGGCAAGATCTAAAAAGCCTTTGATGAGGGTCTGCATTTTTTCGATTTGCCGGTCTACCTTATGCAAACTGCCTTCGGTAAAAGCATCACCGTTTTTAAGCGCCTTTTGGGCCAGCATCTGCACAAAGGCCTTGGCCGAGGTGAGCGGCGTTTTAAGCTCGTGGCTTACCATGGCCACAAAATCATTTTTGCGAGCCTCGTCTTCCTTACTTTCGGTAATCTCCATCAGCAAGCCCGAAAACTGCGGTGCATCGCCCATTTCGGCCGGGTAAAGTTTGCCAAAGGCCCGTACCCAGCGCAGTTTGCTATCGCGGTAACCCATAATTGGAAACTCCACATCGTATTTATCGCCGCTTATCATAGCGGCATTAAATATTTCTACAACATTATCACGATAATCTTCCCTGATTTGAGCGATGCTTTCATCAAGCGTCATTTCGTCGTCAGCATAAAAGCCAAACAGCTCTTTAACCCGCTCGGTAGCTGTCAGCTTACGGCTAAGGGTATCTACATACCATGAACCCATATCGGCCGATTGTACCGTAAGCCTGAACTGCTCCTCAACCATTTCGCGCCGGCGGCGTTCCAGCAGTTTTTCGGTTACTTCGTTCAGTATCACCAATACGCCGGTAATATTACCGTCGCCATCTTTTACCGGTGTGTAAACAGAGTTGAGATAAGCCTCGCGCAAACCGTTGCCATCCTTCACTTTAACTCTAATTTCGTTATTGTTGATGACCTGTCCGGTCTGGTAAACTTTTTCCAGCTGCTCAAAAATGTCCTGGCCTTCCATTTCGGGGCGGGCCTGGCGGTGCGGCTTGCCCAGCAACTCGCGGGCGGTGCGGCCCCATATTTTAAGAATTGGGGCGTTTACCTGTGCAATAACCATATCGCTGCCGGTAAACCAGGCCAGGCCCAGCGGCGATTGCTCAAAGATATTACGAAACAGCGTTTCACTCTGGGCCAGCTGGTCGTACAGGTATTGTAAATGCTGCTGGGTTTCGGTTAACTCCTCATTGGTGGCCTGGTACTCTTCGTTTATGGAGAGTAGTTCCTCATTGGCCGAAGTCAACTCCTCATTAAGCGCTTCAGCCTGCTCTTCTTTGATGTGTACCTGCTGCCAGGCTTTTACCCTCTCGGTAACATCTGATGCCGTGTTAATAATAGCATAAGTCTGGCCATTGTCATCAAGCACGGGCCGGTACTCAAAATCAAAGTAGGTAGGTGTTAATACACCATTATTGTTGATGTTGGTGAGTGTATCGGTTGCGGTATATACTTCGGCATTTTGCCATACCCGGTCCAGTATCGGTAAAAATTCTGCAAACTCGGGAGCTGCCTCCGCCAGGGGTTTATTCTTAATGCTGTCGTCTTTGTGCCAGAGGCGCAGCATGGCCTCATTAATAAAGCCGATGTGCAGTTGCCTGCTGGTAAATACCACCGTACCCTCCCGCGCTTGCGCAAGTATTTGAAGCATGATACTGCCGGGCGGCAGGTTTGACATTGTATCCAAAAAAGAGAATTAATAAAGATGTAAATATATAAAATAATGCATGCGATGTATGTTGCACCGTATGCAAAAGAGCTATTTGGAGTACTATTAGGCCATTATTTGGCGGTTTACTGCAGGGAGTTAACATTGCCCGAAATGCTGTTAACGGTTACTGCATAACGCTTAGGTTTTATGCCCCAGTGCTGCTCAAAAACCCTGGCAAAGTGGCTCAGGTTGGTAAACCCTAACTGGTAGCCAACCGCGGCTACGGTTAAACGCCCGCTGCGCAGCAATTGTGCCGCTTGCTGCATACGCGCCCATTGGTAATACTCAAACACACCCCTGCCAAAAGTTTGCTTAAACAGTTTGCGCAATTTAGGTTCGCTCATGTGTGCCCTGAGTGCCAGGGTGGCAATCTGGGGCGGTATACCGGGGTTGGCTTGCAAATCTGCCTTAACTGCATAAATGGCTTTTATATCCGCTATATGCATGTTGCCTGCAGGTACGTAGTCGCGCTGCATTATTAAGCTAAAAATGTGATGCAGCAGTTCCTGGCATTTGAGTTTGTGATAGGTATTTTCAAGTGCTTCGGGCAGATGGTTTTGCAGCATGTCACCGGCACTGTTAATTATTGCAGTTGATATGCCGCTCTCGATCACAAAATTTTCGCCGGCCTGCAGCACCGCCTTTACAACCGGGTGTTGGATATGCCCAAACAACTGTTGCAGATATGGCATGGATACCGCAATGGTTATGCTGCCAAAAGCGGTATGCGAAGGCATAGCCATAACAGCTGATGCCGCATGGCGGCAAATGAGCAGGTTGGCTTGCTCGGGCACCAGTTTGCCGACCGGATCAGCAGGCGATGGTAAAACGCCGCTGAGCATAAAAATGATATCCTCCTGCACCTCGGCAAACTCGTTGGTGCGCTCTACAGTAATATCCTGGTGCAAATGATAGTTGCGAATCATCATCCTCAGTTCGCGCCCCCAGGCAAAACCGGTGAGGTAACCGGCGCCTTTGCTTTCGGGAATATAGATAAACCGGCCTTTTACGTGAGCGCCAATGGCTTTGGCAAAAGCGTACGCTATGCCGCTACCCGTATCTGTAACTGCAATTTTCATTCACGACTATTTTTTGATTAACAGCGGCTATTTTACATCTAAAAGTATGCAGAATTTTGCTGACACCAAATAGATAAGGTTATGATTACAAATAATTTGCTGACAGGTAAACAAGTGGCCATCATAGGCGGCGGTCCGGGTGGCTTGACCCTGGCCCGGCTATTACAGCAACAAGGCGTTAGCGTAAAGGTATATGAGCGCGATGCCGACCCATCTTACCGCCAGCAGGGATCCACGTTAGATCTGCATTACGAGTCGGGGTTAAAAGCCATACGGTTAGCCGGACTAATGGACCAGTTTAAGCAAAGCTACCGTCCAGGTGCCGAACGGATAACCTTGGTTGACAACAACGCCGTAATCAGATATACCGAACGTGACCAGCCACCCGGTACGGACCTTGAAAGCCCTGATGCACGACCGGAAATTGACCGCGGCCCGCTACGCGACCTGCTCATTGCATCGCTACAGGCAGACACCATTGTGTGGGGTGCGCAGTTTACCGGCCTAACCACCAATGGCCAAGGCTGGACCTTGCATTTTAAAAACGGCACCGATACTTATGCTGATCTGGTGGTGGCGGCCGATGGGGCCAACACCAAGGTACGCCCGTATGTAACCCCTATAACGCGCATTTACTCGGGCATTACTATTGTGGAAGGCAACATTTACAACGCAGCTGTAAATGCCCCACAATTATGGCAGCTTACTAATGGTGGTAAAATATTTGCCCACTGGGCCGGTAAAACTCTGGTGCTGAGTGCCAAAGCCGAAGGCTCGCTATCATTTTACACCATCACCCGCGAACCCGAAAGCTGGGCACAATCGCCGGGTATCAACTTTAATCATAAAGACGAAGTGTTTGCCTGGTTTAAAACCCGCTTTGCCGACTGGAGCGCTATCTGGCATGAGATTTTTGAAACCGATGATTCGTACTTTGTGCATCGCCCGCAATATTATTTTCCGCTAAACCAAGCCTGGCAAAGCCAAACCAACATTACTTTACTGGGCGATGCCGCGCACCAAACACCCCCATCCGGCGATGGCGTTAACCAGGCTATGTTAGATGCCGTGGAGTTATGTGATGCGCTGTGTTTGCAGTCACACCACAGCTTGCAACAAGCCATCGCTGCTTACGAGCACAGCATGCTTACGCGTACTGCGGCCGTTAACCAAGACGCGCTGCACATGGTGGATGCCATGCTGTCCGATGATAACTTACAGTTTATGCTCGATTTTTTTTGCCCTCCGCCTACTGAAGGTGGAGCTTTTGATTAGTTTGGTTGTATATGTACTGTATAAATAGTAAAAAGTTTAGTTGAGGCATACAATTAGCTTAGGTGGCACGGCCGGAGCCCCCCGGCAGTGCCACTTAAGCCAGTTAGTAAAACCTGCCTCCTCCTAAAATTTTAATAAGCCTGATAATTTCTCGATACATGGCTTTAATGTTAAGGCTGTACAAAAAGTTTAACAGGTGCAGCGTGCAGCATCAGCGATGCACTGTCTGAGATGTGGTTAATGCTTTTGGCTACGCTTTGGCCGTACAACGTTAACACACTTTTGCCTTTAACATTTAAATCAGCTAACCCTATTTTGTTATTATCGGTAATGGTTAGTAAGCCCCGGCCTGCTTTATCATCACCCAAAAGTGTATTTAACCGGTTAAGCTTATTGTTATCGAGCAAAATAAGGGTGCGAAAATTAGCCCTTACACCTAAATGAGGTTGCACAAATCCCGTAATTTTAGTGCGAATGTACGGGTCGTAATTATCAATAGCTTCCTGAGTACCTTTTACGGCCGGGCCACCGGCTACCACACTATCTATATCGGGGCAGGTAATAATGATAGAATTATCGTAATAATAGTCTCGCTTTGGCAACGTTGATTTCTTGATGCTTAGTGTACGGCCATCGCTGGTAATTTTAAGCATATCTTCTACGTCGGGCCGTACCCAAACCTGATACTTAGCATCATGTTTTATTTGTATTCCCATAAAATCTGCCGCCTGGTTATTTACTATTTTAAAGTTGCTAAGGTTGAGCTTATGCATGCCGTAATACGGACTTCTGAACTCGCCCTGGGTGTATACTTTTTTTAGTGCAAAGTTGTAGCCCACCAAACAGGCCAGGATGATGAGGCCTACAGCCAGTAAAAGTTTATTACTTGTTTTCATGATACAGGTTATTTAGGAAAGTTTTGATTGATAAATTGTTGATACTGCTGCTGTACCTCGTCGAGCGAAATATCGAGCAGGTATAAGCTCCTGAAAAAGTCGGGCAGTTCTTGCTGCATAAAGCGTTCCTTGCGCTGCACTTTAATTTTTTCAAGGGCATCGGCTGTTACAAATAGCCCTAAGCCGCGTTTATTAAATACAACGCCCTGATTTTGCAGGTACTCGTAGGTGCGCATTACGGTGTTGGGGTTTACCTGCAGCTCAACTGCCAAGTCGCGCACTGATGGTATTTTTTGCTCGGGCAACCATTTTCCCAGCGATATATGGTCGCTCACGTACGCTGCTATCTGCAGGTATATGGCTTCTCTGTCGTTAAAATTCATAGAGCTTTAAACCTCCTTTTCCTTAAGTTTAAAATAGGCCGTAGTCCACAACAAAATTGCTATTGCTACTAACACCACGGCTGTACTAATAGCGTAGCCCACGCCTGTTACACCAATGTTGTAGTAATGACCATGCTCTGTAAATGAGGTACCCAAAAACGGTATTGCTCCCCGTGCATCGGGCTTAATTAAACTACGGAGCATTATATTGTTAAGCACCGTTAACAAAAATGCACAGGCAAACACCACAAAACTGGTTTTTATAAAATGAAGCTTTTGGAAATAAACGGCACCCCAAAATGCAGCAGCGTGCAGCAATATGTACACAATAATGGCTACATAAATTTTCTGGTCAATAGCAAAAATGTTGATCATCTCGTTGTCGTCTTTTTGATAGGGCGCACCTATAGAAAACAAAAAACCATCAACCAAAAAGAATACACCTATAAACACCAGTTGATAAACGACAAAGGTGTAAATCCACGATACCAGGTACTTTTCAAAATGTGATACCGGCAGCGTTAACACGGGTATGGCCTGCTTTTTTTCGCTCAGGTAGGTAAAGCTTAAACTGGTAAAAATGGCACCGCATACTAAATAAAAGAAAACAAAAACGTTGGCTTGCGCTCTTAGGGACAAAGCGCCCTTGTTGATGTTCCAAAAAAAGCCCAGGCAAACCAGTAACAGCCCGGCTAGTACTGCTATAGACAGCAGGTAAGTTTTTAAATGCTCAACGGTGTGTTTTTGATATAACCGCGCAAAGCGGCCCGGTTCAAAAGTATTGTTCATAAGGTTCAGGTTATTTTAATAAGTTAATCAATTCTTGGTTATTGCTGATAATGGCATTAAAAAGCAACTCCATATCTACCTTGCTGTAAGTGCCGGTAGTATTGGGTACCATAGCGTTAAGTCCGGCCATGCCCTCTTCGGCATATAAATAATCGGTGCTGCCGGCAGGCAGGGTAACAAACGACACTCGGTCGGCAATCTCATCCAGCTCTTTAGCTACCACAATTTGCCGGTTATGCAGTACCAGTAAAGTATCAATCAAGTTATTTAAATCGCGCACTTGGTGGGTGGATATAATAAAGCAACGCTCATCGGTAAGGGCTGAGGCCATAATTTTACGAAACTGGGTTTTAGACGGAATATCCAGTCCGTTGGTAGGCTCATCCATAATAAGCAGCGAGGTGTTGGTGGCCAGCCCAAATGCTATCATCACTTTTTTTTGCTGACCGTAAGATAGCCGGGTGAGCACCTCGTTGGGTTGCACATCAAACTCGGCCAGCATGGCGTTAAATTGTTCGGTATCAAACCTGGGATAAAAATGGGCGGTAGCCTTTAAAAACTGGACAGTTGTAACTGCAGGCAAATAAACTTCTTCAGGCACAAAAAACAATTCCTGCAAAAAGGCAGGCTGCCGCTTGCCGGCTACCCAACCGTTTACCGTGCAGCTCCCCTCCTGCGGAAATACCAAACCGGCAATGTTTTTTAACAGGGTTGATTTTCCGGCCCCGTTTTTACCCAGCAAGCCATAAATATGGCCTGGCAGTAGGTTTAGGTTCAGGTTTTCGAAAAGCACTTGCTTGCCGTAACCAAAAGACAATTGTGATATGCTAACCATTATAGTGTATTAGTTATATAGTACACTACAAATGTAAACAGCAAAATGTTATTTCCAAATATTATATTTTATTTTTTTGAGAGTTGATTATCGAACAATGATACTTGCGCAATTACTTATTAATCAGCACTTGATCCATTTTCAACTGCGGTAATCTTTGTTAGCATTCATATTTGCTAAGTGATGTAGAATTTCTGATGTGTGCAGCAAGCGTTTAAATGATGAATTATTAACACAGGAGTTTTTTGTTGCATTATATTCCGGCAGATCAGCGAATAACGGCAATGCCTTCAAATAAAAAATCCTCCCTTAAGGGGAGGATTTCGGTGATATTTCTTTCTGAAAAATCTTACGCATAATTGCTTAGTGCAACGGGCTGCACACCAGCCCAAATTTTTTGTGCAGCTATTTAATCAGCCTCAATAGTAAATTATCAAATACCGGTTTGTCCTGAACCACATTTTTAAAAAAGTCATCATCTACCTTATTAACTATTACATAGGCGTCCCGCAGCAAATCTGTGCCTTTACTGGTAATTTTTAATTGCTTGGCACGGCTATCGTCCGGATCTTTAACCCGCTCCAACAGCTGCTTTTTTTCTAAAACCATCAACACTTTCGAGGTCATCATTTTGTCGGTATTAGCATAATCTGCCAGTTGCTGTTGGGTAACCGCTTGCTGTTTTTGATTTAACCAGTACAAGCCTGCCATTAAAGAAAACTGCGTTAGGGTGAGCCCAAATTTGCCTAAGGCGCGGTTCATGCTCAACTGCCATTGCATGGTTACCTGCCAAAGCAGGTATCCGCTATTTTCTTCAGGCTGGGTATAAGTAAATACCGGACGTTGATTATCCATCATTTTTATATGCTTGATGATTTGTGAGTATTTAAGTTCTTAAAAACAATTTACAAAATAAAAGCACCGCGGTCATTTCCGTTGTTAATCGCTGTATCACTTGCTGTTGTTTACTATACTTGCGGTAAAACAGTAAGGGCAGCCAAAATGGCTAACTCACTTTTGTTAATCTTCTTTGGTTTCCTGCAAAGTTATAGCGTAGCCATCAGGATCTGCAATAACCAAAATTCTGCCAAACGGTGTTGGGTGAATATCTTTTACTATGGATATCTTTTCGCGGTTTTTTGTTAAAAAGCTGTCCAGATTACCCACACTAAACCAAACGGCTACGCCCCACCCCAGCAAATTAGCTTTGGTAAGCTCAATCATCGGTTTACGGATGGCGAAAGCCGCCCCATTCTTTTGCTCAAAAACAATGGCGTCGGGTGGCGTTTTCGGCACCGGTTTAAAGTCTAAAATTTCTGTATAAAATTTTCCGGATGCTTCGAGATTACTAACCTGAAGCGAAACAAAGCTGAGTTGTGTTGGATTTGACATTTAATTTTGTAAATAGTAGTTACGACTACTAAATTAGATATAGTTTACACATTGTGTAATTATTTCTTGCTTTTTTTTTGCGCCTGTCAAAAGGTTACCTCTCAGTGTATACAATCAACTCAAAAGAAATGGAGTAATAATGTAAATTGATAGCTCCATCTTTTATTGCAGTAGTATTTGCTCGTTTTTAAGCTTACAGATGCAGCTAATTGTTTCAACTCCTCCTTTTGGGGGCTGGGAGGCTCGGCCTTAGGCGGCCTGACAATTTGACAACCAACCACCCATTGGTACAGGCATTGATACAAAGCGGGAGTAAAAAGACTATCACATCTAAAAAAATAAGCATATGCAAGAAAAAGGCACGATTTCGATTCACACCGAAAACATTTTTCCGATTATTAAGAAATTCCTTTACTCTGATAACGAGATATTTTTACGCGAGCTGGTTTCGAACGCCGTAGATGCTACTCAAAAAATTAAACGTTTATCATCACTTGGCCAGTACAACGGCGAGTTGGGCCAGTTGCAGGTTGAGGTAGCGTTTGATGAGGCTGCCAAAACCATCACGATATCAGATAATGGTTTGGGTATGACGGCTGATGAAATAAAAAAATACATCAACCAGATTGCTTTCTCGGGTGCTACCGAGTTTATGGAGAAATTTAAAGAGGCTAAAGATGCGAACGAGATCATTGGCCGCTTTGGTTTAGGTTTTTACTCGGCCTTTATGGTGGCCGATAAGGTAGAAATCCAAACCCTGTCTTACCAGGATGGTGCCGAGCCGGCCCGCTGGATTTGCGATGGCAGCACCGAGTTTGAAATTACCGAAGGCAGCCGCACTACCCGCGGTACTGATGTAATTTTACATGTTAATAAAGAGTCGGAAGAGTTTGTAAACAAGGCTAAGCTGCAGGAGATCCTTGATAAATACGCTAAGTTTTTACCGGTACCTATTAAATTTGGCACCAAAACAGAGCAGGAACCTGATGGCGAAGACGAAGAAGGTAAACCTAAATATACCAGCGTTGAAAGTGATAACATCATCAACGAAACCAACCCCATCTGGACCAAGGCCCCTTCTGAATTAAAAGACGAGGATTACCTGGCCTTTTACAAAGAACTTTATCCGTTCTCGGAAGACCCACTGTTCTGGATTCACCTGAATGTAGATTATCCGTTTAACCTGACTGGTGTATTGTACTTCCCTAAGGTTAAAAACGACTTCGAGTTTCAGCGAAATAAAATTAAATTGTTCTCGCGCCAGGTGTTTATTACCGACGAGGTAAAAGATATTGTTCCGGAATTTTTAATGCTGCTGCATGGGGTGATTGACTCACCTGATATTCCGCTGAACGTATCGCGCAGCTTTTTACAGGCCGACAGCAACGTTAAAAAAATCAACACCTATATTACCAAAAAGGTGGCTGATAAACTTAGCGAACTGTTTAAAGCCGACCGCAAGGCTTACGAAGAAAAATGGAGCGACATTGGCCTGTTTGTAAAATATGGCTACATCAGCGATGACAAGTTTCAGGACAAAGCCAAGGACTTTGTGTTGTTAAGCAACACCAACAAAGAAAACTTTACCCTGAACGAGTATAAAGAGAAAGTTGCCCCGGTACAAACCGACAAAGACGGACAACTGGTATACCTGTACACCAACGAGCCTTTAAAACAAGACTCGTTTATCCAGTCGGCCACTAAAAAAGGTTATGATGTGCTGGTGATGAACTCACCTATAGATAACCACTTTGTGGGTCAGTTAGAGCAAAAACTGGAGAAAACATCGTTAAAACGTGTTGACGCCGACGTTGCCGACAAACTGATTAAGAAAGACGACGCCCCAGCCACCGTATTAACCGCCGACCAGGAAACCCAGGTGAAAAACATTTTTGAAAAAGCCATCACCAAACCGGGCTTTAAGGTAGAGCTGGAAAGCTTAAACCCTGACGAGTTACCGGTAACTGTAACCATGGATGAGTTTATGCGCCGCATGAAAGACATGGCCCAAATGGGTGGCGGCATGGGCTTTTACGGTAACCTGCCCGACAACTATAAAGTAGTAGTAAACGGCAACCACAAATTGGTGAGCCGCATTTTAGAAAGCGATGACGAAGCTACACAAGGTCAGTTAGCTAAACAAGCTTTTGATTTAGCACTACTTTCGCAAGGCTTGCTTACCGGCAGCGAACTTACCGAGTTTGTTAACCGCAGCGTAAACCTGATATAACGATTAGCATTCTTTAAGTTGTTTTAAAGCACGTCACTGCCCAATTTGGAGCAGCGACGTGCTTTTTTTTATGCCGATAGGTTGAGGGCCTTCGGCATCAATTCTTCCTATCAGCGGTTATGGCATCATAAATAGCATTAAGCACCATAGGCCGGATGTTTACTTTGGCAGGGCCATAGGTTTTGCCATCATCCGGGTAAACACGGTTGGTAAGGCAGATGTAAACCAGGTTGTAGGCCGGGTCAACCCATACATAAGTGCCGGTATAACCGCTGTGGCCAAAGGCCAGTTCAGAGCGTTTATCTGCGGCCGACGTTTTTTGAGCACGGTCGAACCCTAAACCACGCCATGAGGTTTTAGACTGCCGCGAGGTGAACAATTTTACGGTGGTGCTGTCAAAGTATTGCTTGCCGCCATAAGTACCATTATTAAGCAGCATCTGGTAGTAAATGGCCAAATCGTTAGCATTGGCAAATAAACCGGCATGGCCCTCTACCCCACCGGCCATGGCAGCGCCCGGGTCGTTCACATAGCCTTGTACCAGCATATTGCGCATCCAGTTATCGTTTTCGGTAGTAGGCACAATACGGTTGCGGTTAAAGCGGTTGCGCGGCAGGTAGCCGGTGGCCTGCATGCCCAAGGGTAGGTACAGGTTGTTCAGCACATATTCGTTTAGTTTTTGATGACTAATGGTTTCAAAAACTTCTTTCATCATATACATACTGATGTCGCTGTACACATATTTACCGCGGGTGTTACCGCTGGAGGCCAGCGTTACCGGCCACATCACCTCGTTAAAATAATTGGCCCGCAGGTAGTAATGGTCGGCTACCTTGGTAGGATAAGCGGCCGACGAATCGGTGCTCATGTCTGACGGCTTTAATTTTTCGTAAAACTTGATATAAGGTGTGAAACCGGCTTCGTGCAACAACGCTTCGCGGATGGTAACATCGCGCTTATCGGGTATAGTGCGCAGGCGCGCCACATACCGGCTAATGGGCGAATCCAACCCTAACAACCGCTGCTCGTACAGGTGCATGATGGACGGTGTAGTAGCCGTAACCTTGGTAATGGATGCCATATCAAAAATATCGGTGAGTTGTGTTGCCTGGTTGCCGTTATAGGTATGTTTACCATAAGCTTTGCTAAAAATAACCTCCCCGTCTTTAGCCACCAGTATCACCACTGCCGGTGCCGAGTGCGTAGCAATACCTGCGGCTACAATAGAGTCCACCTTTTTAAACCGGTCGGTGTTTACGCCGGTAGCCTCGGGTAAAGTATAACCTAAGCGGGTTTTGGTTATAGTAGTACCGATGCCCTTGGTATAGCTCGTGCTAAAGTTATCAGTGAGCTTGCCAGACACCGTAGCGCCGCCAAAAACAGCCTGTGCTGCTAAAGAGGCACCTTCAGGCGTATCGCCCGGGTACCAAAGTACCGGCGACCTGATGCCATCCAGGTATTTTAAATTTTTGCCCGATCCCGACAGCACTACCACAACACGGGTAATGCGCTCCATGTCTTTTACAAAACTCACGAGCGGCTCACCAAACGTGGTGTTTTCTGATAAGGTAATCATCACCAGGTTATAAAGCTTCAATTTGTCATGCAGGTTATTGAAAGCTGTGGCCGTACTTACCTTATCAGCATTAAATGCCGTTACTTTCCAGTATTTATTGGCCAGACTATCGAACATTGCCCGATTCGGAAAATCGATATGTACACTGGCAATGTTTAAATCGTTTAGCGTAATTAACGGCAACACTGCTTCTGCATTGTTAAGCACTACCAGCGTTTTTTGTGCTTCTTTAATATTGTTTAACTGCTTTAGGTTAAGCGCATGGTTTTGCGCATGGGCGAAGCCGGTAAACAGGCAAAGTATTATCAGAAAAAATCTTTTCATTATCATAAAATTAAAAGGAGAAGAGTATAAACCCTTCTCCTTTATCTCGTCTTTTTTATATCGCCGGATCTGAAGGAGTGTTTGGATTATTCAAACGTTCCTGATCGGGATAAGGGTAAAAGATGCGGTTGCGTTCGCTTAGGTCAGTTGGCGGTGCCGGGCGGTTAAAGCGGCGGGTATCTTCCCACTTTAAGCCACTCAGGTACAGCTCGGTGCAACGCTGTTTGTAAACCTCCAGCAATAAATCGGCGTTGGTTACCGGTCCGCTATAGGCTGGCAAGCCTGCATTTACGCCAAACAGATCGCCGGTGGTTTGGGTGCGCACAGCATTTATCTGTGCCAGCGCATCGGTCAACGAACCATTTAAACGCAGTATAGCCTCGGCTTTAATCAGCTTAATCTCGTCGGTCAGGTACACCGGGATGGCACTGGTTTGAGTAGCGGCAAAGCCGGTAAGGCCCACCGTAACCTCGCCGCCAATGGTGGTTTTAATACCGTTAAAATAAAAATTATAGCGCTGGTCGCCAGTATAATATAAGCTGGCAGGCAAACCAAAATTGTCGCGCGGTACGTAAGATTTGGTTACGTTAAACAGCGTATACAGCGGGTTAGGGCTTTGCGTAGTGTAGGTAAACCTTGATGTTTTAGTAAGATCAACCAGGTTGGCGTTATCCAGCGCTTTTTGATAGTTACCGGCCATTAAGTTGATACGGGCTTCCATGGCATATAAACTGTTCACCAGGTCAAAATCGGGCCCGGCAATGGCAGAACCAAATGTAGCATTGGGCGCATTGGCCTTTACCGCAGCCACGCCTAAATCGAGCAGGCGGATGGCCTCGGCAAAAACCTGGGCCCGCGGGGTAAAGCTTACCGGTGCAGCGGTGCTGGTGCTTAGGTTAGCCTGTTGAAAAGCCATCGCTAACTCGGCCAGTGCCATGGCTTTAAACAAGTAGGCTTGCCCCATGATGCCGCTTAACAGCGCCGGTTCTATCGAGCTGATTTGCGGGGCGTTGGCAATTACGTTTTCGCACATGGTCATTTCGCGCTGCATGGCCGACCAGTAATTGAGCACACCTGCATTGGCCGTTGGCAGGGCCGTACCGCCGGCTTCCAGTTCTAACACAGTGGTAAAGGTGGCAAAGCCCTTCATTTCGCGGGTGGTAGCACTCGGAGCTAAAATTACGGCGCTCAGGCCGCTGGTAGAGTAGTATTGGCGCAAACCAATGCTCAGGGCAACAATACCGTCGCGGCTGTTAAGCACCTGCTCGCTGGCGGCCGCGTTGGGGTTAACCTGGTCCAGCTTACACGATGATGCCAGCGCCAGCATCACCACGGATAAAATCTTATATCTTGTTTTCATAAACGTCATTTAAATGGATTTAAAAAGTGTAGTTAAGGCCCAGGGCAATAGTTCTGGGGATGGGTACCTCCACAAAGTCGAAACCACGCACGGCACCGCTTTGGCCCGCTGCATTGGTTTCAGGATCCCAGCCGCTGTACTTATCAATCGAAAGTAAGTTACGCCCGGCCAGGGTTACGCGCAAAGGTTTGTCCTTTAAAAACTTTAAATGCAAGGTATATGAGGCCGACACCTCGCGCAGCTTAAGGTAAGAGCCATCCTCAATCCAGTTTTCCATAATGCTGAACAGCGCTGCCGATGTACCTTTAGGCACCTCGCCTTTCAATTCCGGAATGTACCCGGCTAAACCGCCGTACAAATCGCGGTCGCCCACACGTTTGGTGAAGTTAAACACCTCACCGCCGTATGAGGCATCCCACTGCATCCGGAACGAAAGGTTTTTACCTACGTTAAACTCATTGATGAATGAGCCTGTCCACTGCGGATTAGGATCGCCGATTACGCGGTTTACAATAGTACCCGATGGCTGACCTGCAGCGTTGCGGCCTGTCATTTCGCGTTGCGGAAAACCGGTTGGCGTTAACAGCAATGAGCCATCAGCGTTGCGGGCAAATGCTGTGGCATAAAACACACCTAACGGATAGCCCTCAACAGCGGCCACCTGGCCAAAACCACCCGGGAAGGTGAGCAAACCACCCGGAATGTTGAACACTTTATTTTTGTTTTTATTAAAGATGACGGTGGTGCTCCACTTAAAGTTTTCGTGCTGTACCGGGATGCCGCGTACCAGTAACTCGATACCTTTATTGGTCATGTTACCGATATTCTGGAACTGGGTACTGTAACCGGTAGACGGGCGCAGGTTAACCCCCAACAGCAGGTCTTTTACCGATTTGTTGTAGTAAGAAAACTCGAAACCTAAACGGTCGTTCAGGAAACTGGCATCCATACCAATTTCTTTTTCGGTTTGCCGTTCGGGCTTCACGGTAGCGTTACCCAGTAAAGAAGACGGCGATACGCCCGGTAAGCCTGACAACGATACCGGATTATAGTTGGTAAAGCGGTCGTAAGCGCCGATGGCGGTTAAGTTACCCGACTGCCCGTAAGAGGCACGTACCTTTAAAGTTGGAATGACTGAGCCGAGAGATGAATTTTTCCAGAATTTTTCTTCCGACAAAATATAAGTACCGCTCAGTTTAGGATAATACTGCCAGCGGTTTTCTTTACCGAAGGATGAGGCAACGTCGTTACGCAAAGCGCCGGTTACATA
This sequence comes from Mucilaginibacter sp. CSA2-8R, assembly GCF_038806765.1. Lineage (NCBI taxonomy): Bacteria > Pseudomonadati > Bacteroidota > Sphingobacteriia > Sphingobacteriales > Sphingobacteriaceae > Mucilaginibacter > Mucilaginibacter sp. CSA2-8R. Next base: position 3,279,160 of record NZ_CP152389.1, read on the forward strand.
CAATTTGTTGGCATAGCCAATGGTTTCCTGTGCGTAAAAACCTAAAATATTTAAAGTAGAGCGGTTATCGGTTACGGCTAAACCTGCACCGCCCGAGGCTACTTGGCTAACCGGGCTTAGCTGCGTGCCTGTAATACCCGATAAGCTTACACGCTCGGTTTGGGCCGTGGCACCGGCAGCAGTGGTAAAATCAAAGTCGCCCAGTTTGGCTTTGTAGCTTATGTTTAAATCATTGTTCATCAGCAGGGCAATGCGGTCGGCGCGGCGGGCGTAGCCGGTGCTGTATGATGGCGAAGTGTTGCCTACCGGAATAAAGCCGGTAGCCAGTTGGGTAGAGTTATCATAACCTAAGGTGTAATTAATAGTCAGGTTTTTAACTGGGGTCATGTTCACCTGTAAATCACCAATCAGGCGGCTGGTTTTCTGGTTAAAATCAAAGCGGTTAATAGCTTCGAGCGGGTTGGTACGCAGCAAACCGGCCGGCGACAACGACGAGTAGATGCCCGTAGTTGGATTTGGAGCAGGGTTTACATAGTTGTTGGCAAAAATAAACCCGGTAAGCGCACCGTAGGCCTCGTTAATACCGCCGTTAGGTATCTCTTTGCTGCCGCTGAGCGAATAGTTTAAACCTAACGATACTTTGAGCCAGTTGTTAAAACGCTGGTCTACCCGCACACGGGCCGTAGCACGCTGAAAGTTGGTGTTATCAATAATACCCTGGTTGCCCAAATAGCTGCCGCTCATGTAATAAGTAGTATTATCAGACCCGCCCGAAACCGATACGTTGCTCTCGTTACCCCAGGCATCTCTAAAAATTTCTTTTTGTAAATCGTAACGGTCTACCGGTACCTGGGTAAGGTCGGTTGCGGTGGTATTGGTAAAGCGGAAAGGATAATCGTTATACGCCAGTTTTTTACGCAGGGTGTTAGATCTGAACTGGGTAGAAACCGCCACTACCGGCTTGCCCGATTTACCGCGTTTGGTAAAAATCTGCACCACACCGTTGCTGGCTCTCGAGCCGTAAATAGCAGCACCGGCCGCTCCTTTAATAATCTCGATGCGGTCAATATCAGCAGGGTTAATGTCTACCAAACGGTTTTGCGAGTAACCGCCCAAATCAACCAGTTCGGTCGAGCTGTTGTTGACGATGACACCATCCACAATGTACAAGGGGTCGCTCGAACCGGCAATGGTGCTGTTACCGCGCAAACGAACGCTGATACCACCGGCCGGGTTGCCCGAGTTTTGCGAAATCTGCGCACCGGCCACCTTACCGGCCAGGGCCTGGTCGATAGAGGTAGCTACGCTGTTTTCTAAATCCCTGGATGATACGGTAGAAATGGCGTTGCCCAATTGCTTTTTGCTGGTGGCCGCACCGGTACCGGTTACTACTACCTCGTTCAGGTTCAGGGCATCTTCAGACATATCTACATCTACCGTAACCGGGCTTTGGTTTAACGTAACCGCACGGTTTACGGTACGGTAGCCGGTATAAGTAATAGCCAAGGTGTAATTACCGTTGGGTACCGTGGCGTTTAAGGTGTAGTTACCATTAATATCGGTAGCTGTACCAACGTTGGTACCCGCCAGTCGGATAACTGCACCAATAACCGGCTCCTTGTTACGGGCATCCCTGATGACCCCTTTAACAGTTTGCCGGTTTTGCGCCAGGGCAAACTGTGCCGTACACAGCATCAGGAGCAGTGCAGGGAGTACTCTTGCTGTCTTTAAACACTGTAAAAGTTGTTTCATATATGATTAATTAAGTAAATAATGTATGTTTTAAAGCGGGAAGCTTACCTTACCCATAGAAACCCTCGGGATGCCTGCCGCAGCGCTTAAACTATCCGGACTACCTGCAACCGCCTCATTAGCTAACAGGGCAAATAAAACGGCCTCTTTAGCATCCGGGTTAACACCGAAAACATTGGTGGAGCGGATGGTTTTGCCAAAGTGTTTTTGCAGGTGGCTTAACAGCAAGGGGTTGTACATACCGCCGCCGCTTACGTAAATTTCAAAATTGCTGCCGCTGCCTACCGTTGCCTCAATGGCTTTGATAATACCCCTGGCCGAAAAGGCGGCCAGCGTAGCCAGTACATCATGATGGGATAAACCGGTTTGCGCTGTATTACTTAGCGCCCGGTTGAGGTACGCCAGGTTAAACAATTCGGGGCCGGTAGTTTTTGGAAAAGGTGCTTCGAAGAAGTCGTTTTTCAGCAATTCTTTTAGTAAAACTTCATTAACCTGCCCCTGCGAGGCCAAGGCCGAGTCTTTGTCGTAGTACCGACCGGGATAATGCAGCTGCACATACTGATCCATCAGCGTATTGCCCGGCCCTACATCGGTTGAGAAAAATCCGGCCGGCTGCCCGGCTGGCAGATAGGTAAAGTTGGCTATACCGCCAATATTTAGCAGTACACGACTTTCGTGCGGGTCGGAAAAAATCAAATAATCACCGTATACGGCCAGTGGGGCGCCTTCTCCACCCCCGGCAATGTGTTTTTGACGGAAATCGCTCAGGGTAATGATGCCGGTTTTTACGCTCAGGTGGTCGGCATCACCAATTTGCAGGGTGGCGTTGTCATAATGATCATCAGGGTGCAGGTGCTTGGGCGCATGAAATATGGTTTGCCCATGGCTGGCAATCAGGTCCACGTCATCAGCTGTTAGTCCCCAGTCGGCTAAGCATTCGTTTATCAGTTCGGCGTAATAGGTACCAATGTAGGCGTTAAGCACCGTTACTTTTTCAAGGTCGGCCTGGCGGCTGACAAAAACAGATTTTATTTCTTCTTTAAACTGCGGAGTGTATTCTTTAGTGATGAAATTTTGGATACTGACAGGTGCCCCCGGGCCACTGCCGGTAAACTGGCACAAGGCAATATCCAGCCCGTCGAACGACGTGCCTGACATTAAGCCAATGATAGTACGAACGGGTTTAGCCGCAATAGTATATAACTTTTGGATGTTTACATTCATAAAAATTAACAGGGAAAGCAGAGAACGGATGATGCCATACCTTACCGGCAGACCAACCGGTCTATTCATCGGTTAAATTAGCTTTACATTAACTTAAATGCAAATTACTTTCAATTTTTTATTGAAGTTTGGAGAGCTTATATGCAGCCAATATAATTGGTATGTACTTCTTTAGATAGTGCGCCACTAACTAAACCTACTGCCCTATTTTAAGTCTAATAAAACGTAGTTGCCAAACAAATTGCAGACTACGCTACTTCTAATATTATTTACCTGGTAACTTCTTGAAACACATAACCATGAAATTATTAAAACATATTTTGCTTACGGCTTGCCTTATTGCGGCTGGCACCATTTTAACCTACGCTCAGGATACCACCAAACGCGAGACCCGTGCCGAACGCAAGGCTATGAAAGAGGCCGACGTGAAGAAGCTATTGGAAAGCCGCCGGTTTGTTTTCCAGGCGCAGTATGCCAACCCACTGGGTGGCGGCGTAACTACGCTGAACGGGCGCTTGTTCAATATATCGCCAAACGGCACCGGGCATATTTATTTAAACTATAATTACGATTTAAAAATCCGCCCCGACTCGGTAATTGCCTACCTGCCCTACTACGGCCGCGCCCAGTTTGACGCCGGTTATAACGCTAACTCTACCGACAATGGCGTAATGTTTAAGTCGACCAAGTTTGATTACACCAGTAAGGTAAACAAAAAGGGTATTACTACAATTGTGATCAACCCGCAGGATGCTAAGTATAACCGCAAGTTAACACTTTCGGTATCACCCGAAGGCTATGCCAACTTGAGCGTGATTATTACCAACCGGTCGGCGATTACGTATGATGGGTATATATCGGAAAAGTAATTGTTTTTGTTGTTGATATGATGGCCAGTGAGTTATGCTTAGCGGCCATTTTTGTATTTATTAAGAGTGATTAGATATTAGTAGCTACGGTGCAACCTGCGCCATATAATGTCCTTTTTAAATATCTTACTCTTATTATTTATGATATGAATTTATCAGCTCATTATTAATATATTTACCTTCAACAATCTTATCATCAGCCGAAACCATGAAACTTAGAAACTTCCATTACTATCAAAACCCGTAGCAAATCAACCTGAATGTTTACAAAGATTTTCGCCAGGAGTTCTCTGTTAATCAGCAGCAAGTGTATCAGTCTTTCCCAAAGGGTAACACTAATAGAAACTTGTTCACATAACGCTGAGCGATTTTGAGAATAGCAAAGCTCTAATCAACACATTTTTGAAAAGCTATAGCTTAATGAAGAATAAGGAGGCCAGTAAAATTGCTTTTCTCTCGAGCGAATGCATCTTTGCGGTACTTCACCGGAATGAGCACATTCTTAAGGACAAGATTGAGTATATCAAAATCAACACTGCAATTAACTGCTCATTTAATAACGTCACAGACAGCACCATAATTAAAAAAGCTAAATTTAATAACGATTGGACATACGAGATCGCTGAGCGGGAAATTGAATGAGATGATGATCAAAACACTGGTTTAGATCAAAATCATCATCTTGACTCATGTTCTGCCGCTAGTATAAGACCTAACTACAGTTACTTTTTACGCTTATTCTTTTGAGAAACTTAATATACTCTATAACTATTGCGCTTTTTATTAGCTCACAATTTGGATGCAATAACTTTGAAAAGAAGTTTTATAGGGCTATTGAAGATGGTGAAAACCGGGCAATCAAAACTCGAAATCCTACTACTTTTGATTTAACATCAGTAACCGATTTTCAATGGGACAGTGTTCTTTTAATTAAAGGTAACGAAAGCGTTCCAATTTTTTCCGAAGACATAGAGACTTCCTTACATCGAAAAACGACTGATTTACCGGTTTTAAGAGACCGTTTCTACTTTTTACAACATAATAAATCGTTAATTGTCAAAGAAATAAAGAGCAGTTTTAATTCAAATTATCCAGACTATGATCTTGAATCGTGCATGATCGATTCTACTCATTACCGTGAATGGTTATCAAGGCGAGAATGCAAATTCAAATTGATGACAAACAGTTTTACAAAGGGTCGCGGAACTATATTTCTATTCCCGCCTTGCAAAACGTTTATTATTCCGGATAGCCTTTTTGTTAATTAAGCAACGTCTTTTCCAAGTAAAATCACTGAAAATAATTGCCTTTACCATTCGAGTGATAAAATTTACATAGCAAGTATAAACTGGCTGATGATCAATGAAATCCAACAAATTCCAGCTACACTTGCGCTGCAATAGTATAAACTATCTGTATCAGCAAAACTATTCGCCTATATAGCGCTCCCCGATCAAAACTTCAACCCAACCCCCATCTCAAAATACAACACCGACGAATTATTAGACAGCCCTACCGCCCTGGCTACGGCGCCTGATTTAAACCCGTTTTGGACGATGGCGTAAGTGGGTGTAAAATGGGCAATGAAATGCTTGATTTTATAGTCAAACGGTACCGAAATTTCGTAATCAAGCAACTGGAACTGGTTAAGCCGGCTTTCGAAGGTGTTCATGAGCGCTAATTGTCTTTCGGTTTGGTTGGTCTTGCGTTCAATGTAAGCTTCGTAGAAATTTTGCGTGCCCCAGTTAACCGATACCGTGGGCGAAATAATTAAAGCATCTTTTTTATCGAATACATTGTGGCTGATAAAATCGTGTGATAGGCCGGCGTTCAGAAAAATATCGTTGGCCACACCCCGATTATTCAGGCTGTAATCTACGCTGACGCTTGGGGTGATGATATGATCGATATTATAATCCAGGTTAAAGTTAAAAATGTTGGTCATAGAAGCACCTACCAGGGTGCTGTTGGCGTTGTAAAACATTTTGCTGTAGGATATGCCGCCTTCAAGGTTTCGGGTGAGGTCGAAATCGTAACCGGCGGTCAGGCTCCCGCCGTTGATTCGGTCTTTTTTAAGCCCCGGTACAATGTCCATGTCACCGGCAAAGTATAAACCCGATGCAAACATATACTTAAAGTCCGGACTTATAATAGGCACCGCCTTTCGGCCTGTGCGGCCCATAAAAACGTTATTACTCAAAAATTGAGTACCAATTTGGAGGGATGATTTTTGGTCGGCCTGACCGGTAGAATCGGGCCGGGCCTGACTAAACGCACTATAGCTCAATATGGTTAGCAAGCTAACCATCAACAGTTTACAATAATTAGGATACATAGCAAAAAACAGGGTCCGGAAAAACTAAAACTTACTTGCGCTTTCGCGGGTCAATGATAGTTAATCAGATACTAATAAGCGGGTTGACCAAATTAGTTTTAACTTAGAATTGAGGGTGGTGAAAAGGCTGTTGCAGTTGGAGTGCTAAATTTATTACCAATGTAATAGTGGATAACTCGTTAACCTTACACAAAAGCTACATCTGGATGTGCTTGTCGGATAAAAATGATAGATTAGCTTCTAATCAATTAACCTTATATTGAAAAAAATTCGCATCGCTGGAATATGTGTCGTACTGCTGGGTTTAGGCATGTTATCACTTGGAGCATCTATATTTTCATATCAAGGCAGCTACCGAAATCCATGGTTAAGCAAAGCGGGCGAATTTTCATTTTTTTTCTGGTTTCCTACCGTCATCATCGGTATTTATCTTATAAAATCAGGCCGAAGCAAAAATTCGGTTTCATAACTTTTGCTTTATAAAAATTTAAGTCTAGGCAATACACTCCCACATATAAAAAAACGCGTCATTGCGAGGTACGAAGCAATCTCTTTAGGACGGGCGAACCCTGTACCGGTTTAAAAATGCTTACCGTTAAACGCTGGCTAAGCTTAAAGAGATGGCGCCCGTACCTCGCAATGACGAGGTTATACAAAATTTATTTTTAACCCGGCGTTACAACACCCCCTTCAAAATCGACCACACGTTGCCGGCCACTATTTTGGCGCCTTCGGCGGTGGGGTGTATGCCGTCGGCCTGGTTTAGTTTGGGGTTGCCACCTACGCCTTCCAGCAAAAACGGAATCAGCAGCATATCATTTTTTACGGCCAGTTTGGGGAACACGTCCCTGAACTGTTTGGCATAACTTACGCCCATACTTGTCGGAATCTGCATGCCGGCCATTACCAATTTAGCGTTGGGGTATTTGCCTTTTACCTTATCAATAATGGCTTGCAGGTTGCGGTTGGTTTCGGCCACGGGTATGCCACGCAGGCCGTCGTTAGCACCCAGTTCGAGCACAAAAACATCTACCTTTTGCTTTAGCACCCAATCAATACGGCTACGGCCGCCGGCACTGGTTTCGCCGCTGTTTCCGGCGTTCACCACCTTGTAAGGGAAACCTTCCTGCGTAATCTTTTTCTGGATTACGCTCGGGTAGGCATCGGTAGCCGGGTCGTCCAGGCCGTAACCTGCGGTTAGGCTATCACCAAAAAACAGCACCGTTTTGGTGGGTTTAGAGGTACTGTCCTTAGCTGCGGTCTGTTTAGTTTCGCTTTCCGTAGCTGTATTATAAGTATTCTGACAGGCAGCCAGGCTCATCAGGCCTGCCAATAGAAAGGTTTTTATATTGAGTATTTGCATAGTTATATTCTGCTTATGTATCTGATCGGAGCACCTCCAGCGGCGGGCGGTTAAGCACGCCCCTGCTGTTGAGCAAACCAATAATAATAGTTAACGCCACGGTTAAACCAAACAGTATGCCAGCCGGTGCATAACTAACGTCGAAAGGTATTTCGAAACTATATTTAGCCAGCAGCCAACTACCGGCAATAGCAATTACAATACCCGTAAGGGCCGATAACGCTCCTAAAAACAGGTATTCGAGTGCTGTAATAACCAGTATTTGCTTACGGCTGCCGCCCAGGGTACGCAGCAGCACGCTCTCTTTAATGCGCTGGTATTTGCTTATGCGTACCGAGGCAATCAATACGATAATGCCTGTAGCAATACTAAAGCCGCTCATAAATTTAATCACGTAACTAATTTTGTCCAGTATCTCATCCAATACGGTGAGCACCAGGCCCAAATCAACTATAGATACGTTGGGGTAACCGCGCACCACTGCCTGCTGATATTGTGCCGACACTGCGCTGGATGGCACGTGTGTTAACAGCACATGTGTTTGCGGTGCCTGCTCGAGTGCCCCGGTCGGAAACACCACCTGAAAATTGGTTTGCACCTTGTTCCAGTTCACCTTTCTAAAGCTGGCTACATAGGTATCCATAGGTGTACCCTGCACGTTAAACACCAGCTTGTCATTCAGCTTAAGTTTTAGCCGACGCGCCAGCCGCTCATCAACCGATACTGGTATATCCTCGCCGTCTTTCGCCTTGCCTATCCATTTGCCTTCGGCTATTTTTTCGGACGAGGTTAAAAAGTCGCGGTAAGTTACCCGGTATTCGTAACCGTAGGCCCGTCGCATTTTGTCGGCCGTTGTATCTTTAGGTAACGATGCCGACGTTTTGCCATTAATGCTTTCGAGCTTGATGCTGATAATAGGCACCTGCTGTATTACCGGCAGTTTAAACTGTTTGGTAATGCTTAAAACGCCTTTTTCCTGATTGGTCTGGATATCAAACAATATCATGTTGGGCTGGTTGCCGCTGGTAGACAGCGTAACCTGCTTAATGAGCAGCGCCTGAACAAAAATTAACAAACAGATAAAAGCTGTACTTAACCCGATAGATACCATCAAAATGACGGTTTGGTTATTGGGCCGGTACAGGTTGGCAAAGCCCTGGCGCACCAGGTAGCTCCAGGAAGCCTTCATCACCAGTTTAATTACCCGCATTAACAGCAAAGCGGTTAGGGTAAGCAGTAAAAAAGACACCAACAGCGCAGCCGTAAATGCAGCACTGGCCTGCCACGATTGTAATTGCAGGTAACTAAACCCAACCACAAAACCCAGTATCAGCAGGTAAACCAGCCAGCGCAACGGGTCGCGACCGGTAGGTGCATCCTCAAAAGCCGAACGCAGTGTATTTAACGGCGATATATTACGAATGCTGATTAGCGGCAACAACGCAAACAGCACCGAAACAATGATACCCAAAACTACGCCCTGGCCAACAGCCATCCACGATATGGTAGTGGTAATTTCGAACGGCAAAAAATCTTTAAATACCACCGGCAGCACCAGCTGCACCACGGCACCCAAAAAAGCACCGATTACCGAACCGATAAGTCCGATGCCCGCTATCTGGATTAAAAATATAAGAAATGCCTCGGAGGCTCTAACGCCCAGGCAACGCAAAATGGCGATGGAGGCTACTTTTTCGCGCACATAAATTTGGGTGGCACTGGCCACGCCAATACAGCCTAACAGCAGGGCAATAAACCCAACTAAGGATAAAAAGCGGTTCAGATCACTAAAGGCACGGCCGGTACTGTCTTTACGGGTTTGGATGGTTTCGTAATGCAGGCTGTTTTTGTCCAGCCGGTCGTCCAACCTGTCGGCCAGTTTGTCTACGTCGGTTTTACTGTTAAATTTATAGTAATAGTTGTAAGAGATACGGCTACCGTTGCCCAACAACCCGGTCGAGTCCAGGTATTGCATGGGTATATATACCACCGGCGCCACCCCTGCTGCCAGTCCGGTTTGCCCCGGCGCCTGGTTAAGCACCCCGGCAATCTGAAAGGTAAGCTTGCCTATTTTAACCGAATCGTTAATATGTGCCTTGTATTGCTGCATCAGCGCAGCGTCTACCAGCGCATATTTGCCCTCTTTAAAATCTGTTGATGCTTTTGCAGGTGTAGTCTCTATACTGCCATAGTAAGGATAGCTACCTTGCAGCGCTTTGATTTGCACCAGGCGGGTATCATTACTTTTAGTAAAGTACACCATTGATGCAAAGTTGCGTTCTTGCGAGCGGCTGTCGCCCAGGCTATCCAGCAAAGGCTGTATTTTTTTATCGGGTGCCCGGTTGCCCGAAATCACCAGGTCGGCCCCCACCAGCGTGGCGGCCTGTGAATCGATGTCGGCACGCAGGTTGTAACCAAACGAGTAGATGGCTACCAGCGCAGCAATGCCCAGTACTATAGACGAAATAAACAAAAATAAGCGCGACCGGTTACGACGACTATCGCGCCAGGCCATGGTAAACAGCCAGCTCCATTTAATGGGGCGGCTTAAGTTATGCTGATCAGACGCTGTGCTCATAAACCGTTAGCTGTTTTTTGGTCTGATACCAGCTTACCGCCTTTAATGCTGAGGATGCGTTGCGTTTTACGGGCAAGTTCCAAGTCGTGCGTAACCACCACCAGCGTGGTGCCGGCATCTTTGTTTAAATCAAATAAAAGCTTTTGCACCCGCTCGCCGGTTTCGGCATCCAGGTTACCGGTAGGCTCGTCGGCAAACAAAATTTGAGGTGCGTTAGAAAAAGCGCGTGCAATAGATACCCGTTGCTGCTCGCCGCCCGACAATTGTGTCGGAAAATGATGACTGCGCCCGGCCAGCCCCACTTTATCGAGCAAATCCATAGCACGGGCCTTAATATCCCGCTCGCCCCGCAGCTCAAGCGGTACCATCACGTTCTCCAGCGCAGTTAAGGTAGGCAGCAACTGGAAGTTTTGAAATATGAACCCCACATGCTGGTTGCGCACCTGCGCACGCTTATCCTCGCTCAGGTTATTCAGGTTGATGTTGTTGAGCACTACCTCGCCGGTACTGGCACGGTCTAAGCCGGCACACAGGCCCAGCAGCGTAGTTTTACCACTCCCGGACGGGCCCACAATGGCGTTGGTAGAACCCGTGGTAATCGAAAAATTAATATCATCAAGCACCGAAAGCGTTTTGCCGGCGCTGTTGTAGGTTTTACTTAAATGAGTAATATTCAGGATGCTTTCCACAAACAGTAATTTAATTTTATATATATCATAGACTTTGTGCCAGCGTATATGTTACAACGCCCTTAGCAGCAAAATCTGTAATAAGCCGGGTTAAAAGGTGTATTTACCATTACTGACAATACACTGACCAACGTACCATAACCCCATGCATACATGTACCGGGTTGGCAATGCAGTAACAATTGCAATGGCATAACGTTTACCTTAATGTGCCTGCATTAATTTTGGACTTAAGCCCTTGCTTTAAGGTATGACAACAGCTACTATAATGGCAGAATGCTAATTGCCTGCGATTTTTTTAATATAATTGTATTTATTTAGTGTAATCTATGCTATCAAAAAAGACTAAGTATGCTATTAAAGCGCTGATTGTTATGGGTAAAAACCAAGACAAGCCGCCTATGCAGATTGCACAAATTGCCGAGCTGGAAAAGATACCTAAAAAGTTTTTAGAGGTGATATTGCTGGAGATGCGTAAAGCCGGGTTTTTATATAGCAAAAAAGGTGCAGGAGGCGGTTACGCGCTTAATAAAGACCCCAAGGATATTTACCTGGTTAACGTACTGCGTATTACCGACGGTCCCATTGCTATGGTGCCCTGCGCAAGCCTCAACTTTTATCACCGCTGCGAGGAGTGCCACAACGAGTCTACCTGCGGCATCCGCAGCATGTTTTTAGACATCCGCGACGCGACGCTTAAAATATTATCAGAAACCAGTATTGCCGATCTGATTGCCAAAGAGACTGCCCTGGGCGACTCGGCTTTGGTTGATTTGTAAACGCCTTTACGGTTAATTAAAAAGCCGGAGTTTATGCAGATTAATTTGCATAAGCTCCGGCTTTTTAGTGAAGCCTAAATTAACGTGCAATCAATTATTTGTTAGGCTGTGGCGTCATTCGCAAATAGGGCTTGATGACGGTATGTCCTTTTGGAAACTTAGCCGGCACATCTTCATCTTTTACGGCGGGTGTAATTACCACGTCCTCACCCTGTTTCCAATCGGCAGGTGTAGCCACGCTGTAGTTAGCGGTTAGCTGCAAAGAGTCGATTACCCTTAAAATTTCCTGAAAGTTACGGCCGGTTGATGCAGGGTAGCTAATAATCAGCTTGATAGTTTTATCGGGTGCAATTACAAACAGCGACCTTACGGTAGCGGTAGCAGACGCATTTGGGTGAATCATATCATACGCCTCGGCAATCTCGCGGCTTTCGTCGCCGATGATTGGGAAATTCACCTCCACATCCTGGGTTTCGTTAATATCGTCAATCCAGCCGTAGTGAGATTCGACCGAGTCAACGCTCAGTGCCGCAACTTTTACATTGCGCTTTTCAAATTCGTCTTTTAAGGCGGCGGTACGGCCCAGTTCGGTGGTACAAACCGGTGTGTAATCGGCAGGGTGCGAAAACAACACGCCCCAGCTATCACCTAAAAATTCGTAAAAATCTATTTCGCCTTTTGATGTTTTGGCTTTGAAGTTTGGGGCTTTATCGCCCAATCGTAAACTCATATGGGTTTGATTTAAGTAGTAAACGCTATAATAACCCCTGCCCTGCACCATTGTTAGCAGGGCTAATGGATTATGACAAATATATAAAGGTTTAGATAATGTCTATGAAAAAGGTAGATTATTTTACGTATGGTTGATAGGAGCACAATCCTTTAATTATGTTATTTAAGTCGTTTATGCTAAGTAATGAAAGTTTTTACAATTTTGACTTAAGTTAGTGGTGCTCCACCTACTTCGTCTGCTCTTGGCCGCAGGGGCCAGTTACTTTTGTCATAGCCACAAAAGTAACCAAAAAGGCCTAGCTGTTGCGATCACCTCACACCCGCACATGCCCATCGCTGGCCCGGGCGCAACAGCGGGCCATTGCGCTCTTTTTTCTGAACAGAAATCTGAACCTGAATTTTATCAGAATTTGATGAATTTACAGAAATGAATATCATTTTGTAAAGTCAAAGTCCTCCCTTCAGCTGGAGATTTAGGTGGGACTGTTCGCTGCCGCAGGCCTATCCTCCAGCCTTGTGGTATACAAGGCGGTTAAAACGCCGGATATACCTGTCAGCGGACCACAAGCCAGGAGGCTTGCGGCAGCAATTAATCAAAATCTCTTCATTCAGAGGGCTGGAAGCTTCGTCATCCTCCCCAGCTTCGGCCGAAATGCGGGCAGCACATGGTGGCCTGTGTGTAAAGGCAGAGGCCTCTTAGATTTTGCTGAAGCGTAGGCTATGTGTGCGAAGCAGGGGCAAAATGTAAGCAGCCTGTGGTGCTGTCCGGCTTTGCAGCGCAATGGCCTCGTGCGGCAAAGAAGCAAGCGGGAGGTGACTTGAATTTTTGCTTCTTTTGTTTCAAGACAAAAGAAGTAGCCATCCGCGGCAATGAGCGGACGAAGTGAATTCATTACCACAGCCTTGTGTCAAAAGCGTAGAAACCGAAATTAGATAGCTCAGGGTACGCTGCTACGAATTCAGTACGACTATCAGTTTGTTGATATCTCAACCTATCGCTCCAACTCACCGCGAGTATCAAGTTGTCTCATTAGCATTCGACATGACATGATTTTTTATAAGCTTTTCATCGTGAATCGACTTACGGACTCAACGGACTTCCTCACTCAGGGACTCGCCCCACTACTCAGACGCTATACTCTTCTTCTTTCTTACCATCGCTAAGCTATCCTTAATTAACCATTGCGTTTCGAGCCAGCCTATTTTATAGACGTCCCAAAGGTTGAACTTTTCGTAACGCTGCAGCCAGTTGTAGCTGATGACCAAACCGGTGAGGATAGGCAGTATGGTAGCGAAAGCTACACCGTATACGTTGCCAAAAATCCACACGCCTAAGAAGTCGCCGATGACGTTGGCGGCCAGCATAAAGATGAGTTTAATCATATTTACCTTAGGCTGGTTAATGGCATCCAAAGTAAGGGCCATAAAGCGCTCTACCGGGTACAGCAAAGCAAAAGTCATAAACACCCTGAACACGTTGGCCGCAGGCGTAGCCAGGTACTTTTTATCAACAATCCAGATGGCTACCTCGGCAAAAAACAGGGAGCCGATGACCACCGGTATTAAGATGACAGTGAGTAGTCCGGAGTATTTTTTGAGCAGATAGATAACGTGATACTTATTATCCTGGTTATACGCTGCTGATAAGGGCGGCATAATGGTAGCCGCAAAGCTGCGTAAAGGTATTTCTACCAGTTCCATCAGTCTCAAACCCAGGTTGTATACCGCCAAACTGCCCGGGCCTAACATGAAGTTAATAATGGCTGTATCCGAATATCGGAACAAGTTACTGCCCAGCGATGTGCCTACGCTGTATTTACCGAAGGCAAACAAGGCTTTAACCGTTTGGGTGGATTTTTTAAAAATGGTATCTACCCTGGCCCAGCCAAAAACAATGGTGGCTAAACTGGTTATACTACCGGCGGCAAAGCCCGAGTAAACCACATTCATGAAGTTAATGTGCTTGGTTACAATCAGCGCCAGTACCATTACAATAGATAAACCTGTACTAATAACCCGGATGTACAGCAGCCGGTCAAAACGCTGTTCGGCCTGCGCCACGCAGCTGGCAATAAACGAGGGAAGCGTAAAAATAAAGATCAGCCCGAACCAGTGCATAAACAGGTTTAAGCCTTCATCTTTAATCTGGAACGGAACGGCCAGGTAAACCAGATTAACAACTACAAACAACGCAGTTACCAGCAAGGCTAAAAACCAGGCCGAGCCGGCCACCTCTGCTGCACGCTCTTTGGCCGTACCTGCATAAGAGGTTATAAATGCAGTAGTTAGCAGCCCGGCCCTAAAGGTATCTACCAACCCTACCGTACCCTGAAAAAAGAACCACACTCCCATCTCGTCTACCTTGAGGTAGTTAAACAGTACGGCAACCAGCACCATGTTGAGCACCGACATTACGGCGTTGCCCACCAGGTTAATTATATGAGGGTTTCTCAGTTTATCAAGTATCTGCTTAATCTTAGCCAGCATCAGCGCTTAGGGGTGTTAATTAGGGTGGGTATGGATAGTAAAAAAGAAGGCTTATTTCATGCGCTTTAACTGCATAGAGCTGTTAACAACCTTGCCAACCAGGTACATGCGGCGCAAGGTAGTTATGGGTAAAGAGTTGCTCAGCTTCCATTTGCTGCGCACCATGGTATTAGGCTCAATAGCGCCTGCCTCGTGCAAAAACAAATCCGGACCGTTAAACATCAGGGCCTTGCCGCCCTTTTGGATAAACTTTAAACACATGTTGTATTCGGTTGGATCGCCGCGCTGGCCTTCAACATACCGGCCAAATTTTTCAAAATAGTTGCTGCGGCGCAGGTGCGGATGGTCGCTGTAAATGCGGAATTTTAAGTGGTTCATGTGCCACACATAAGGCTTAAAAAGCATTTTAGCGTAGCCGTACTTATAATTTTGCAGGTACGGGAACGGCGCCCACGGGAAAGTGTAAAAGCGAATCATGTCCCAGCTTTCATTATCCATCAGGTTTACCGCATTGTTAAAGTTAACAGCAAACTCAGGTGTAGGCTCAAAATCTTCCTGCACGTACAGGGTGTACGGCGAGGTTACAGCATCTTGCCCTTTGTTAATATTATTACCCAAACCTTTATTTACCGGCGTGGTAATCAGCCTGAAACCGTATTTGGCCTGAAGCTCTTTCACGTAGTTGAGGTGTGCAGGTTTACTGCCATCATCAGACACCACGATTTCGTCAAAGCCTAAGCTTTCCTCGGTGCACCGCTTTAATAAATGCTCTAATGATTTACTGCGGTTATAATGTGTAACCAGCATGGTTACCCGGTCGAATTGATATTTTGCCGACATTGAAATTGATATATTTTGATTAACCGGTTACTTTTCTAAGAAAGCGTCTGATCATGCGCACCCTGCGGGTAAATGCCCCTACCATTTTAAAATTGCGCCAGGCCGTTTGGTTCAGGTACTCAAAAAAGATGTCCTTATATTTTTGGCTATAGGTATAATTGGTATAAATGGGCTTATTACCTATGTAATGCAAGAGCTTGGCGCCGGGCTTGTCGTTATCCACTAAATGGTTCCATTCCGGGTCCAGAGGCAGCCAGCGGTTAGCCAGCACGGCATTCAAACAATACTGGTCGCCGTATACAATATGTTTCTGGTATTTAACAGCGGCATCAAGTGCTTTGCCGCAAACATCAAACTCGTTCCATTTTTTAAGGTTGATGAGCAACAAACCCGCATTAAGGTACGGGTCGTCGGCTTTGAAACCCAACTCAGCGTAGTTGCGCACGCCTCCACCCCATGAGCAGCCCAGCGTTTTAATACCCGGATCCTGCACGGCGGCAATGATGTTATCGCCAAAATCAACATCCCATAGCTCATCAATGTTACCTAACACAATCATATCCGAATCCAGGTAAAGCACCCGTTCGGTACCCTCAGGGATAAACGTATGCACAAACAAACGAAAAAACGTAGTAACCGGCAGGGCGGCATTGTTAAAGTATGGGATGGTTACTTTGCCAACCACATCTTTAACGAGTAAAAACTTCAGTGTAATTTCGCTGCTGGTTATGGAGCTAACCAGTTTTTGCCGGTTGGCCGCATTAATACCGTCATCAATAATGTAGATGTCTTTTTGCGAACCGGCCGAATTTATTTCCAACGATTTGATAGATGCTGCCAGCAACGGAACAAAGTTATTATCGCAAGCATAAACAACACTTAAACGCCTGTCGGTATTAGTCATATAGTTATATAGGGATACGTGTTAAAATTATAGGGCGTAGTTAGTTGTTGCCGGCCATCATTGGGTTGGTATAATACCTTTACACTAATGGTTTAACAACGCTGCTGTTAGGCTTAAATACGCTATTTAGCACGTTGTACGTACAAGCACAGCTTAGTGTTATACCCATTAACACATAAAAACAGGGGGCGCTTTATTGGGCCAGGCTGCTTAAACGGCAGTAAACAAAAACACCTGCATCTTCCGTAGAAAACGCAGGTGTTTAAATCAATTTTGTACTTGTTATTTGCTATAAGCTACTACCGTTTGCTTTTGAGTGCCCAGGCCGTCAATACCCAGCTCAATTACGTCGCCTGGTTTAAGGTAAACCGGAGGGTTAAAGCCCAGGCCTACGCCAGCCGGTGTTCCGGTTGATATTACATCGCCGGGCAGCAATGTCATAAACTGACTTACGTACGAAATAAGGAATGGTATTTTAAAAATCAGGTTAGCCGTGGTGCCGTCCTGCATTGTTTTCCCGTTAACACTCAGCCACAAACGCAGGTTATCTACATCACTTACTTCATCTGCGGTAGACAAAAACGGACCTAACGGTGCAAAGGTATCACAACCTTTACCTTTATCCCAGGTACCGTTCCGCTCTAACTGAAATTCGCGCTCGGATACATCATTATGCAGCACATAACCGGCAATGCATTCAGCAGCTTCGGCTTCATCTACGTAGCTTGCTTTTTTACCAATAACTACCGCCAACTCCACTTCCCAATCAGTTTTTACCGAGTTTTTTGGGATCATTACGTTATCATCCGGGCCCACTACCGCAGTGGTACTTTTCATAAACAATACCGGCTCGGGTGGCAGTGGTGCTCCGGTTTCTTTGGCATGGTCGGCGTAATTAAGGCCGATGCATAACAGCTTTGAAGGGCGCGCTACAGGGCTGCCCAAGCGTGCATCCTCATCAGCCACGGGCAAGTTAGTACCATGCTCTTCTATGATGGCCGCCAGTTTGGCCAGCCCGTCGGTTTCAAAAAATGTTTCATTATAATCCGGAATAAAGCCCGATACGTCGTAACGTTTGTCGTTGATGATTACCCCTGGCTTTTCCTGATTGGCGTGGCCAAATCTGATTAATTTCATGTGCTTATGTATTGGTATTTTCAGGTTTTTAAAGTAACCGCTTTAGTTTTATCCCTACAAGACATTTCGGCTAATTATCAAAAATAATACACCTGACTGATGTTAATATGATGGACAGCAGATGAGGATGAACAGAAAATGACCACTGCATTACCCCTTAAAATGCCAGTAACGGCCTGATGACCGGCCATATCTTTCCGGCAATGATTTGGTAACCCGCTGCTGTAGGGTGTAAACCATCGCGCAGGTTCAGGTGGGCAATGCCAGCCACGCCATCTAACAAAAAAGGCACAAAGGCCATTTGGTTAGCTTTGGCCACCTGTGCAAACACAGCCCGGTATGTGGCTGCAAAGGCACCGGGTATCCAGCCCGGTAACTCCATACCCAACAGCAGCATTTTGGCGTGCGGCCAGGCTGCTTTAACCTTATCTACGATAGCCTGCAGGTTTTTAGCCGTAGTTTGCGGCGGTATACCGCGCAATATATCATTAGCGCCCAGTTCTAACACAAACACATCTATTGGTTGGTGCAGCAGCAAATTAATACGGGCTAAACCGCCGGTAGTAGTTTCGCCGCTTACGCCCGCATTAATGATGTGGTAAGGCAAGCCTTCAGTTTTAATTTTGTTTTGTATAAGCGCCGGTAACGATTCCAGCGAAACGTTGGCCAGGCCATAACCCGCAGTCAGACTGTCGCCAAAAAAAAGAATATTTTTCAAATGAACTCCTGTTAGTACAATGTATAATAACGCACAACCCCGGCACTTCTGATATGTTTTATGAGCAAAAGCTACCGTTATTGACGTTAATCTGTTTAATTTTGAAACCATGATCAGTATTTTAGGTTGCGGATGGTTCGGCTTTGCTTTAGCGCAGGCCCTGGTTAAAAACGGCACGCCTGTAAAAGGCTCCACCACCACGGCCGAAGGGCACGAACGCTTGCGCGCAGCCGGCATTCAGCCTTACACGGTTAAAGTAACAGCTGCCGGCATTGATGCCGACAATGATTTTTTTAATTGTGAGGTATTAGTGATCAGCATTCCACCTAAATTGCGCAGCGGCGAAACCGACTACGCCGAAAAAATAGCACAGATTGCTCAAAAGGTGGCAGAGCATCAAATACAAAAAGTTATTTACATTAGTTCGACCGGTGTATACCCGGAGTGCAACTGTACGGTAGATGAGGAAACGCAGCCCCAGCCTGACACCGAATCGGGCCGGGTACTGGCAGATGCCGAAAACCGGCTGATGAACCACACAGCTTTTAAAACCGCCATTATCCGTTTTGGCGGACTGGTAGGCCCGGGCCGGCATCCGGGACGGTTTTTTGGCGGCAAAAGCAATATTCCCAACGGGCAGGCACCGGTCAACTTAATTCATTTGCAAGATTGTATAGGCATTACCCTCAGCATTTTATCTAATGACGCCTTTGGCTATATATTTAATGCTGTTGCCCCGCACCATCCGCAAAAACAACACTTTTATACCCGGGCGGCACAGGATGCAGGGTTGCCTCTCCCCCACTTTACAGACGAGCTGGGCAGTTGGAAAACAGTTAATAGTATCAACATTGCCGAAGTGTTACAGTACAATTTTAAAGTGGCCGATTGGGATGCTTGTTTTGGAGATAGTCTGTTTGCCTGATAAGTTCGCTTGTTAAAAGTGCAATAGTTTTTTGCTGCTTCTTATTAAATCATTAAACCACTGGCATGGTTATTATACCTGTATAGTATCTATTTAGCATTACATGCCCGAGTTTAAGCCCCAACAAATATTATATACTGCAGATGCTCTGAACGAGCAGGGCAAACGCATTACCGAACAATACCCCGGCGCAGAACAGGTACCTATTAAACAGCATAACCGCCTGCCTGATGCCGAAGATTTTAATTATTACAAAGCCAAATCGGATTTACTGGTGCTGGGCAAACTTAAATCGCTGGATATTAAATACAGCGGACGCAGTTCTGACTTCATTGCGCCTAGCCTGGCCAACGGCTGCTTTGGCGCCTGCACCTACTGCTATGTAGATCGGCACAAGGCTATTAACCCTATCACCGTGTTTACTAATACGGATGAGATGATGGCTAAAATTGACCAGCATGCCATGGCCCTGCCCTGGCCCAAGCCACGTAACCAAACCGATGCCGTTTACTATACGTATGATGTGGGCTGTAACTCGGATGTGGCCATTGACTACGACATATCGCCGGGCGTGGCCGATTTGTTTAAGTTTTACATAGCACACCCACGGGCCAAGGCTACCTTTGCTACCAAGTTTGTAAACCGTAATTTACTGGACGTTGACCCTAAGCGTAAAATAAGGATCCGGTTTAGTTTGATGCCGCAGGAAGTGAGCCGCCTGGTGGATGTGCGTACCGATAGCATTGAAAAACGACTGCAAGCCATTAATGATTTTTACGAAGCCGGTTATGAGGTTCATGTTAATTTTTCGCCGGTAATAGTGTATGACCGCTTGCGGGGTATTGACCGCGACTGGCGCGACGATTACCGCGAACTGTTTAGGCAACTCAATGCAGCAGTAACCGATGAAGTAAAAAAGCAGATGCAATGCGAGGTGATATTTTTAACGCACAACCAGCAACAACACTTAGTTAACGTAGAACTGAACCCTAAAGCTGAAGAGTTACTATGGATGCCTGATTTTCAGGAAACTAAACGCAGCAGTTATGGAGGAATAAACATCAGGTACAAACATCAGCTTAAAGCACGAATGATTGACCGTTTTGTTGAGATGCTCACTGAAGAGATACCCTGGTGCGGAATACGCTATATTTTTTAAAACTTATGCATTAGTTGTGTCATCAATACCATTAAGACGCAACTCCGACTCGTGCACAATATCCTTTATTTTGGAGTCCAGCTCGTTAATGGTAATCTCAATCATGGGGTAGCAGCTGTTAAAAACATAATTTTCGTCTAACTTTAAAACCTCCATTAGCCCCAGCAAAGAGGCTACCGGCCGGCGCAACTCATGCGATTGTATAGTGGCTATGCGTTGCAGCGCTGCATTTTGCTGGTTAATAAAGTCAGCATCCCGTTTACGAACCGTAATATCGGTAGCATTAATAACTACGCCAATGATATCGTTATTGGCCCCACGGGCGGGCTCAAAGGTAACATCAAACCACAACGAGGTATCTCCATGCTGTTTAACGTTCCATTCTACGTTGGTAACTTTACCTTTAAGAGCCAGCTCCACATACTCTACCAGCCGCGAGGCTGATTCTTGACTTACCACCGTTAATAAATGGACACCAACTTTGATATTTTTGTTGTAGCTGGCATAAATGTAGTTGGCAGCAGCTTTATTGTAAGCCATTACTTCCATCTGGCTGCCTATCAGCAAGTGTACATCTTTAGAGCTGTCAAATACGGCCTTTAGTTTTAGTTCAGATTGTTCGGCCTGTTTTTTTTGCTCCTGGGTGTTTAAGTTTTGCTCAATAAGGCTGTGCATGCTCCAGTTTAACTCGATAAGGTTAAGTACCTGCTTGCTGATTACTTTGAGCGAGTTGATCTGCACCTCGGTTAACATAAGCGGCTCGGTATGCATTACACACAATGTACCAATAGAGTGCCCATCAAAAGTAACGAGCGGCATGCCTACATACGAGCGTATAAAAGGTGCATTTTTAACGGCTGGCAAATTGGCAAAACGGCTGTCTGTAGTAGCATCCTGCAAAATAAAAAGTTGGTTGGATTTGATAGTCTGGTCGCAAAAAGACAGGTGGCGCTCCATACGTTGTAAATCGCCAATGCCTGTACTTGCTTTAAACCATTGGGTTTGCTCATCAATAACACTTACCAGCGCCACGGGCACATTGCAAATGTTGGCTATCAGATTTACTAAGTCGGTCAGGTCTTTTTTTATTCCAGTATCTAAGGTCTTAAATCGTGCTACTGCCCTAAGCCGCTCGTTTTCGTTCATCATAAATCCCAAGGATTACACCCGTTAAAACTGAGTTAATTTTGAGACAAAATAAAACTATTTTTTAACAAAAGTGTAATCCTGACATTTATTTTAAAGCTAAAAAAATCGATTTCATAATAAAGAAACTATAATTTAAGCTTCTGTTTAAAAACCTTTTCCAGCTTATCTACCTTGGGCTGTATAACCATGCGGCAATAAGGCTGTTTACCGTTAAGGTTAAAATAATTTTGATGGTAGTTTTCGGCTACGTAGAAATTTGTGAACGGATCAATTGTCGTCACAATGGGATCCGGATAAACTTTTTGCTTGTTGAGCTCAGTTTTATAAGCCTCGGCCATAGCCTTTTGTGCGGCATTATGGTAAAAAATAACCGACCGGTACTGCGTACCCTCATCTGCCCCCTGGCGGTTAAGCGTGGTTGGGTCATGCATGGTCCAGAAAATTTCCAGTAAATCTTTGTACGATATGATATCTGGCTGATAGGTAACCTGCACCGCCTCGGCGTGGCCGGTAGTGCCTGTACAAACATCCTCGTACGACGGATTTTTAACCGTGCCCCCGGCATACCCCGACTCTACCTTGACAACACCTTTAATACGTTGAAAAACCGCCTCCGAGCACCAAAAGCAGCCCATGCCAAAGGTGGCCTTTTCGGTGCCTGCAGCAGCGTTTTGCGCCGCCGCAGGTTTAAAGTTTATTAATACTGCAAATAACAGCAGGAAAGCAATTTTGAGTTTATTCATAACTCCATATACGTAAATGCCTGCCGCTTTAGTTTACCTGCATTGGTTTTTGACAGAACGCTGATGCCCTGCCACCGGCGCCGGTTAGGCGTTGTAACTATGCTCGGCTATGTGTTGCCCCAGGTGCTGTATCTGTTCGGCATCCAGCAGCAGGGCAGCATGTGCATGCGGCTCGTATATCCAGATGTTATTTTCGTTTTTAAAAATACAGCCACAAAGCTGATCGCAATAATACAGATCATAAACGTCAGCCTTGTCGGTTTCATTGCGGGGCTGCACCATCACCGCCATCGGGCGGTCTTTCATGGGGATATCTACTTCGAAGGATTGTGTCATAATGTTTATTAACCTTTTAACGTCAACTTGGTTCGCCAAACGGGCAACAAAATTACACAAGGCTGTTATTAGCTATCTATTTTGGAGCAGATACCTTGCTCAACAACTCCTTGTCCAGGTTGATGACCTGCAACTCATCGCCCACGCTAATGGTACCCACCCCCTCGTGCACAAGATTTTGGCCCAGATAAACCTTTTTACCAAACCGGCGGTAACCACTTAGCGTTTTTAAGGGCTCGGCATTTACCTCGGCCGTTTGCTGGTTAACTCCTACCATAACGCAGCGGGCACAAGGTTTTACGCCATAAAAATGGATATCGCCTATGGAAAAATGCGCCATCTCATCTTCGTGATATGGCCCGGTACCGCTGATGACTATGTTGGGCCGGAAACGGTCGAAACCGACCGGATCAGTTAAGCGGCTGTTTAAATCCATCAGTGAGGCCTCGCCAATGAGCAGCATGGGATAAGCATCAGCAAACGAGGTAATTTGCTCAGGCTTGGCGTAACGCGGATCTACCGGGCGCAGGCTGGCATCGTCCATGTAAACCAGGCGGCAGTGTAGGTCCAGCTTTCGGCTAAACCAGGCATCGGCAGCATCGCTCACCCGTATGCCGGTACAGGTATCGTCCCAAATGGTTACGGTTAGCTGTTCCTGCGTTTGTGGTGTAAACGGAACTATAAACACGTCCTGTGTTGGAGTATGCGTTACCACTATCCCCTCGCCGGTCAGCTGTAATGCAAACAGCGCCATTGGCGGCGTAGTACGCTGCGACATGAAGCGGTTGTTAGGATCTACCAGTACCCAGCGCCTGTCGTGCTGCAAGCCGCGTGTGGTTACCTGAGCCCCGGGCAGTACAATACCGCCTAACGATTTAATAGGATAAATAAACAACCGGCTGATGTGTGGCATATGCGTTTGCTGATGGCTGGCAAATATAGCCAAAATGGCCCTGTAAAAATATTACCCCGATTGTGTTTGCCAGTATCAACCCAAATATGCATATTTGCACCGCTCAAAGTATAAGTGATTTCGCTCAAAAAGCCTAACACTAATTTGGAGTGATGGTCCCATAGCTCAGCTGGATAGAGCAACTGCCTTCTAAGCAGTAGGTCTCAGGTTCGAATCCTGATGGGATCACTTAGAAGCCTTCTCAGTTTGAGAGGGCTTTTTTTGTTAGGTGTTATTTATCGTCAAACGAGGATATCTAATGACTGTTTGTTTGCACATAGTTTGCACAAACAGGGTAGCCATGACAACATTTTCATGGTTACTTACAAAATTCTTCTTGATACAAGAAGACCTAAAACTGACGGTACCTATCCCGTTCAAATCAGAATTACTTTTAACCGACAAAGCAGCACATCAAACACGGGAGTGTTTATTACATCAGACGCATGGAGCAAAGATCATAGTAAAGTCTTACCTGTCCACCCCAATGCTCAACTTTTAAATAAAAAAATTACGGAGGCATACCTTAAGGTTCAGAAGACTGTATTAGAGATTGACAACAACTTTTCCTTTGATGAATTAAAAGACCGCTTAAATGATAATTATAAAGCTACAAAGGTTATTACTACACGGCTGTTTGCAGATTATGCACAACAGCTCATCGACGAACTTATCGCTTCCAACAAAGCTGGAAACGCCTTAGTATACCAAGTAGCTGTTAAACGTTTTAACAATTTCACCAACAATACAAAGCTTCGTTTTACGGATATCAATTATGCTCTACTGGAAAGCTACAAACGCCGACTGATGAAGGACGGTGTCAGGCAAAACACAATAAGTAATTACTTCAGAACACTCAGAGCAATATATAACAAAGCGGTAAAGGCAAAACTAGTTGATAAATCCCATTATCCGTTCTTAGATATACCGATCAAGACTGAACGTACGACAAAAAGGGCTCTTAATGCTGTTAGCTTGCAAAAGTTTTTCAAACATGACGTTAAACCGAATTCACCTCGATGGCATGCACACAATTATTTTACAATCAGCTTTTGTCTCATTGGAGCTTCATTTATTGATTTAGCGTATCTTACGAATGAAAACATTAAAAATGGCAGGATAATATATCGAAGAAGAAAAACCGGACAACAACTAACTATTAAGCTTCACCCAAAGGCACAGGAAATCTTGTCTTATTATAAAAGGGCTAATGAAAAGTATTTATTACCCATACTGCCTCCTGACATAATTGAGGACGGCATGAGAGCAAAATACATTATCATGCAGGCAATTAAACAGACAAATAAACACTTAAAAAATATTGCTACTGACTGTGGAGTTAATGATGAGGTGACTACTTACGTAGCAAGACATAGTTGGGCCACAACTGCCAAACGTTTAGGTTATTCAATTGAATTGATTTCTGAAGCATTAGGCCATGAGCATGGTAACAAAATTACAAATATCTACCTAGATGCCTTTGACCAAGATATTATTGATGCTGCAAACAATCGTATAATACAGTTACTTGAATAAATACCTTTTAATGGTAGCAGGGTAACAAGCTCTGCTACCTTGCGTACCTTTGGTAAATTATGAAAGTATATTACCCTAAAAGTGAAAATGAACTGTTACTTTTTCTTTTAGCTCGATGTCAGAAAACTTTAAATAAGCATGATATAAATGATCCGATTGCCCGGTTTAAACTTAATAACATCGATTTTAGAGTTTTGCTTAACTTATATACTGACCTGTTCCCGCAACCAATTATTGACAGCTACGGTCGTTTACCAAGCGTGAAGAGGAAAAAACTCGTTATTCCAAGCCATACCCTATGCATAGACTCTAAGCTAATTCAGCATCACAAATTATTTAATCGCTATGGGATGCTGTTTGACAAATTGATTGAAGGGGATTTAAATGAGACACAGTACCAAGAAGAAATCCAATCATTAAACAAAAGTATCATAACCGACATAAGAGCCAATTTCGAAGAAGCTGTGCTCTGTACTCTTAAAAGCAAAAAAACCTTAAAACCTCATATCGATACGCTTCTTTTTGTTTGCCTTTACTTTTACAATACAATATGGGATGCTGATGGATTGACTTTTAATAGTGCCGTTGCTGTTAATAACAGCATATCCAATCTAACTTTTGCTGAGCAACCTTATTATTTTAGAATGCACAAGCAAATAAGGGATATAAGTCAATTACTATTTGATTATTACAGTGCACAGTCGACATCGCCTTACGAGATAAATTTTGTTGTCAACAAACGCCCACACCCAATTAACGACCCAGTATCCAATAATTGGATAATTCAATCATTGATAAAAAGTATTAAAGATGGCAATTCCCCTATAAGTTTTGATTACTTAGGCTATCAATTATCTTGTTTACTCAAAGAAAAAGACAAATTAGAAAGTAGCGAATTTCTAAATAATTTAAAACGCTTTTCTACGCTTGAACTACCCGACCATATTAACGAGAAACGGATTGCTGTTCGTCAATTTTGCTTGGAAATACATAAAGTTTTCACTTACTATTTAGGATTAGATATAGAAAGTTTTGATGGTAAAAGAAGTAAAATTTATCATAACATATTATTAGCTTTTCAAATGGATGATTTTAACAATTATATGCGTAACAGCGACCGCATAGAAAACAAATCTTCCAGAGCGGATGCTGCCAGCAATCGATTAGGAGCATTACTTAGAGGCGAAAACACAATGGAGTCAAAACGCAAGTAAGGACTCCCATGAGTTGTCAAATGCTACTTGCATTTGCTATTGCAATTTTGGATTGGCAAATCTAAGGGAATGGTTCCCTCGATTACAAGCCATGTAAAATCCAATGGACATATTCCAAAAATTTTTCGGATCACCCGAACCTAATGTAAAGGTACAACACCTGTCACTTTTTAAAGAAGACAATGAAAATGGAGGTAAATTTAGCAAACTTACTTTTATACCCGATCTTCAAAAAGCAGCGAAGATACGTCCGTCTTTAGTTGTTCATAGCCAAAAACTAATTGACTTTATGCAAGCTAAGCGTCGGTTTGCCAGTGCTCCTACTCAATCCTTTGATAAAGGAATAAGTGTCACTTGGTGTCACATTCGCTATGGCAATACTACCGTCCGGCTCTGCGTACCAAATATAGAAGGTATGGCTGAACTTATAGAAGATTACGAGCATGGCCGAATCGTAGTTAATCAAACTTTTGAAGAACTGATGCAACAAGCAGCCGGTGTTGTTACTCAACAAAACTAATCTATTTAGGGAGGAGAACTCTTCTCCTCCACTTTTTAAATCGTTTAATCTATATAGATAACAGTACACCATCATGTACTGAGAAAAACTTTATTGCTATTTAAAATGAAGCAACTAAAAGATAAAACATACAGTATCCGAGAAAACCAGTGGATCAAGGATGTTCTCAAAACAATACCAACGAACATTATTCTTTGGAAGAAATTGTGCGGAATCGGTGCTACGGCACTTGAGTTAGATACATCTCGCCATAGTATTGTTGCAGAAGCCAATGTGCCGGTTATAAAGGGGAAATGTAAAAAATACAACACCACACGTGCTAAGAAAATACTAGGTGTCTATGAGGGTGTAACCGTCGACGAAATCATTGAGTATTTGGAATCGCCCGTACAATGGAAAAAGATTTTAGTTACGCCTGAATCATTCGGAAAGGTTAAAGATGCAATGCAAGAATTGGGTATCGATATGTATGGTACATATTTCCTCTTGATTGATGAATGTGAACGTACTATTCAAGACATAGGTTACCGGGCAAACATTACCTTACCTATGAAAGACTTCTTTACTTTTAAAGGTAAAGCCTTCATTTCAGCAACACCCATTATTCCCAGCGATCCGCGCTTTGCTCAATATAAGTTCTCGAACGTTTACATCGAACCAGCCAAGGACTACGATTACAAGCAGAAGCTTCATGTTATTGAAACCAATAATGTCATGCTGTCACTTAAAAAGTTTATAACCGAGAATAAGCGTAAACAGTATTTCGTGTTTTTTAACTCTACAGATACCATTGCGCACTTTCTTAATGAGCTGGAAGTGAAGGACCAAAGCGCCATCTTTTGTGCGAAGGAAAGCATGCAGAAATTAAAGGTGAACAACTTCACGCATGTGTCTACCTCGTTGGGCGAATTTAGGATATACAACTGGATGACTAGTCGATTCTTCTCTGCCGTGGACATTGACGGTATTGTTGACCCAACGATTATTATGATAACCGACCTGATTTCTGCTCAGCATTCCATGATAGATCCACTAAGTGAAGCGATTCAGATTGTTGGAAGGTTTAGAAAACCTAAGGTTGGACAGATAAAGAAGGAAGTCGTTCACATTACTAACTTTTTGCCTGGCCTTATTTCAATGAGCGAATTAGAAGTGCTGGAATATATTAACGAATGCCAGATAGTATACAGAGTACTGAAACGATATTTGAAAGCATCTACTACCAGAGGCGCAGTTAGCACATTAAAAGAAATTCTTAAACGCATTGAGTTTGCCAAATACATCAATGAAGATGGCTCTCGCAATTATTTCATGCAGGATAACACTGTTTTTGAAGAAGAACTTAAGGGTTACTACCAGTGCCTACAAAATCTTTTAAATGCTTATGAAGAAAGCAAGCGATTTGTGGTAAGTCATCATTCCGAAGTATATGATATCACAGATAAAGAACGGGCTTTAAAGCAGAATACAACACCTTTAAAAACGGTTTATTCTGTATTGATGCCAATGCTTAAAGACATTTACGATTCAGAAAAAACCACCGTCTTTCAAAGAGAATTCCAAATGGCTTTTCTCCGCAAGGAATTTAAAAAGGTTGTGCAAGATTTTGACCGCTTAGGTTACGAGACAGTGAAAGCTTTAGACTTTAATCCTAAAAAAATTAAAGCAGCCGTCAAAGAGAAAGACAAGTCTGAGCAGGAAAGCAACTTCGGGTTAATGCAATACATTGAAGAAGCATTTAAAGAAGGTGAATTATGTTCCTCACAAAAAATTACAGCACGTTTAACTCATGGAATACGAGAGAACAAACTTCCAATGCTGAAGCCTAATGTGAAACTTTTAAAAAAATATTGCCAATTATCAGAACGAATGTGGATTGGTAAAAACGGTGACAAAGACGTCATGGGCTACCGAGTGCTTAAAATATATGACAAATTAAAAAATTAAGATACAGCTACACTTCAGAAAGAAAAGGTGGTTTTATATCCCCTTTAACCAAAGTGTAGGTAATATTTAAAATTAGAATTAATTTAAAATGAATAGCAAGAAACAAAAAACAACCAAGAATAATACATCTTATTTTCTTGAAGATTGCCATAAAGTAAAATTAGCACATCCAAATACAAATCAGTGTCCCACTGATTCAGAAATTACAAGTCTAAAGGTTGGGGATCTAGTCAAACTAGTGTTTAATCAAGTTACTAATGAAGATGGAACACTGGTCGAAAGAATGTGGGTTAAGATAAAAACGATTAATGAAGACGGTTCATACTCTGGCATATTAGATTTTAACCCGTTAGTTATCGGAGAACTTAAACGTGGGTGTGAAATAACGTTCAGAAAAGAAAATATAGCTATCATATACTGAGCCTTTGCTTATTATATGCGAAACCAGCCTCAGTGCTGGTTTTTTTATTGCAATGAGCTGCAGTTAGTAGAAAATGCTTGTAAGCAACTGCTATTGCATGATTTAGAGCTAAACTGATTGTTTTGCTTAAATAAATGCCTAAACAGTCGTTTAGCAACAGCGAAGGTCGAACTGTTAATATTTATTGACCTTAATAAGTTTTATTAATTTAGTGATTGATTTAAATCTTATAAACAATAGATGAGAGCGTTCAATGAAATAAGTACTTCCAATGCATTTGACCAATTTAGAAAACAAATAACAGATAGAATTGCATCTGAATCTAAAGAATATATACTCAGTGTTGACGAGATTGAATACAAAAACTTCTTGTACAAAAAGTATTATTTAGAACCTTTAGTAGTTCACTTCGATCAAGAGCAACGCCAACAGCCGATTAAAAGCAAAGAGTATCGAGAGGATTCGTTTAGACGTGTAAGGTATGAAGTGGATGCATATAATTTTACTGTCAAGTACCCTTTTTCAGGATCAGCAATAATCTTTCGCTTCCATCCTTCAACTTGGAGCATGACCTCTTACGACATACATATCGATGAATCTCGTAGTATTGTTTCCTTAACATTTAAGATATACAGACAAAGTGCTGAGGATTTTAACCAAGAGTTAGCATCAGCAAAGGGAAGTGCTTTTGCGAATATCGATAATGCAAACAGCGATGTCAATCAATGGAATAATTCACTTAAACCATTCATAGAAACTAATTTCAATAATCATAAAAGTAAGTTACTACAGGAGAATGACTTCTTTGCTGCTATCAATATTCCAATTGACAAATCAACTCAAGCCATTTTCACTGCTCCAACTGTAACTAAAAAGGATATACCGCAGCCCAGGGCAAGCAAAAGTCGAGAGTTTTCTAATGAACCAGTAATGAGTAAAGCCATGTATGACGATGTGCTAAAAGTTATCTACGACAGTGGCAAGGGTATGGAAAGGAAACCGTCCCTATACATGGGAAAAGACGAAGAAGGGTTAAGAGATCAATTTTTGTTTGTACTTGAAACAAGGTACGATGGTATTGCAGCTTCAGGAGAAACATTCAACCGAAGTGGGAAAACAGACATATTGTTAAGGTATGCGACAGATGGATCTAATCTATTCGTTGCAGAATGTAAGTTCTGGCATGGTCAGAATGGCTATATAGAAACAATCAACCAGTTGTTTGACCGTTATTTAACCTGGCGTGACTCTAAGGTAGCTATTATGATGTTTGTTAAGAATAAAGATTTCACCAGCGTTATAAACAACATTGCCAACGTAACAAGGACACATCCATATTTTGTTCAAGATGTTGGACGTCGTGGCGACACATCATTCAGTTATATCTTCACTTTACCTCAAGACCCAAAGAAGAATGTTTACTTGGAAGTGATGGCATTCCACTATGACAAAGCAGAGTAACATTCCACTTTCCAATAAATTCAAGAAGCTTACTCTCTTAAGAGAACCTACAAGAACTCCTAACTTTTTGGAAACATAGGTTTACTTCTAAAGGTAAGAACGCCTCAATCGAATAGCTTTATAAGTCAACTTTGTGAATTGAATCTGTTGAGCGCTCACACCAACATATACCCTACTTTACATTCGACCCCTCCGGCATCTAATTTTCAAAGGCAACAGTATATACCTTAATGCCTTTGGATAGATTTTCCCAATTTGTTGTTTGTGTTTCGACCACCACAGCAGGTCTGATCAAGCGCCCTCCTATGTTGCGAGTGGAAAGCAAATAATATACGTTAGGCACTCACTGCACCTGTTTCCCGAAACGTAAAAACCCGTTTCTACACAAACCCTTCTAATCCTACTAAAAGTACTCTAAGAGAAGTGCCCGATTGATTTGCTTTTCAACATAACTCACTGTCCAATCACTCACCACTAACCTAATCAAAATATGGAATTCGATCCCGTAAGGCTCAATCCTCCACAGCCCGTGGAACCACAAGCACCATCCAGAGAATGGCCCAAACGCAAACGCTGGAAGGTTGCAAAGCGCACTACAATGGGCAAGCACAATGCTATAAGCAATATGCTCATTGAAGACCATTTTATGAGAGTTCGCAAAGCAGTCAGGCTCCTTTACGCTCAGCATAGCGAGTACTTTTATGATAATGACCAAAGAGAAGACCTCTCGGAATCTACCGTGTCTATGCATAGCCTGGCTTGCAGCACCTTCTACATGATACTGGACTGCAACTACTGCGACGAGTACGTTGTGGAGTATGATATCGAAAGCAGTCCGTTTAAGGATGAAATTGCCCGACTCATCAGCAGAGGTCCAATGTACAGTATTGGAAAACAGGTAACGCATGAATCGACTATGGAAGCGCATTTTCAATATATGCGCACATACCACAATGACAACCCGAAACACTTTTCCTATCTCAACATCGAAATAGAGCAACAAGATTAATCAACTCACACAATCACACACAACTAAGCCTGATAGCACACCACTGTCAGGCTTTCTTATTTTAAAAGTAAACCACATGAAAGCAAATTCACCTAATCACACACCATCAGATTCACTTATGTTGACTTATAACAAGTCAGTCAAACAAACCTAGAAACCAGCTTCTAGGAAATCTTATGACACCCCGTTCTACTAACAGGTATTGACACTCTGTTGGTGCCTTAACTATCCATTCACTTACTTAATCAACTTACTTATGAATCAATCAACAGCTATCAGCAGTATGGAGCAGTCATGCCTGCCCCTTAGATTTTCACCGAATGCCGCTAAGATGCAAAAGTGTTGGAAGCTTGCCCAGCTTCGTGTCTGGGATCAAAAGCAACTGGCCCGAAACAACTTTATCGATAGTGAATACACGCTTATTCTCATTGAGATAAAAAAACTATTTGCAAAGGAAGCACCCTTGGT
The DNA here is from genome assembly GCF_038806765.1 of Mucilaginibacter sp. CSA2-8R. Taxonomy (NCBI): domain Bacteria; kingdom Pseudomonadati; phylum Bacteroidota; class Sphingobacteriia; order Sphingobacteriales; family Sphingobacteriaceae; genus Mucilaginibacter; species Mucilaginibacter sp. CSA2-8R. The sequence continues at coordinate 3,311,406 of NZ_CP152389.1, forward strand.
ATTTGAACGTGACTATCGTGAGGACAAGACCGCATCCGCACAGGCTATGCACTGCTTTGTTACACCATCGTTTTACTTCTACCTGGAATGTGATTTGGCATTCAACTATAGGGTTGAATATGCCTTCGGCTACTGCAGACTAAATGACGACATTCTAACGCAGCTCAACAGCCTCGCTTTGGATGATTGCCTGTTTGAAGTACCCTTACCATTACCGTTCTACTTATTTTATAGAATGGTGCAGCATGCACAGCCCGTTGAGTACTTCTACACGCTCGAAGGTCGGCAGCACTAACAAATCTTACAAACACCCAAAGCCCGGTTAATGAAAGCCGGGCTTTTCTTTTATCCACTTACTCAACTTACCCCATACACACATGAAAACACCAAAAAACAATGTTGAGCAAACTGCTCAACCAAATCAACAGCAAGAGTTCAACGACTCGATTAAGCAGTCTTACTTTGCTATTCTCAAACATGCTAAACAGCTTCTATCATCACTTAAAGAAGAGCCGATGCGCTATACGTTATCCAGGCAAGATAAGCCCGCAAACGGAGGTTACATTGTCCATGAACTGGTTTCACCTTTACTTTACTTAAGGCTTGAATGCCATCCAGAGGGTAATTATTCTATCCGCTATGGCTGCGAAATGTCTCCACTGCTAAATCAATACCATTCGGTAACCAATAGCTTTATCAGGTTAGTTTATAAGCTCACTATGGCTGATGCAACGCCTGTTGACATTGAACATGCTGTTAAGACAGACTTTGTCATTACCGAGTGCTTAGAGCTGTACGAATACATCGAAGAACGATGGAAGAGCAATCATGACTTTAAGCTATTGCCTTATAAGTCAAAAGCAGTGAAAAGAAACTTAAGGAAAGTAGCGTAATCGCATCAATAGGAATCTTCGGGTTCCTATTGGTTAAAAGGCTTGTCAGGCATGAAGTCTTTGATAGAACACCCAAGGATGATTGCTAACTTATTCAGATGGTTTAAATTGTATTTGGTTGGAGAGTTAGAACTTTCAGCTTGACCGATGAAACCATTAGAAACGTCTAACCTCAAAGCCAGCTCAGATTGAGAAAGATTTGCTTGCTCTCGTTTCTCCTTCACTTTAGCAATTACATAGGCTTCTATATCTGATTTATGGTTAACCGCCATCAGATACGAAAGAATTAAAACATTCTCCGTTATTTACTTAGTTATAACTAAGTATTTATAAATTTGTAATGCAGCCTTGTCCATTGCATTATTGTAAACCCAACCGATGTTGGACTCTCGGTATTCAACACCTTTACCCAATGTCTAAAAATGCCAGAGGCTGGCTGCTGTATGCCTTTTTAATGATTTTATTGTATGCCGGTATATCATTCACTCAACTTAATTCAGATTTTACGATATGGAACACTACTGCACGAACAGTTTTAATAGTAGGTGCTGTAATATTATACTTTGGCGCTATGTTTTTAGCGGATCCACCTGAAATGAAATAATAATTGTGGATTATAAAATCTCAATTTCAGCGCTGTACTTATTAGGTAAGCGCTGCAATTCAATCAATAATTATATGCCGACTTAGGTATTTAAAAGGCCATCTGGAATATCTAAATTCTCAATAACGTCTTCTCTATCACAATTCTTAATGAAGAAATAAAACGTTGAATCAATTATTTTAACCGAGTTAGTACTGTTGTCAAAATCAAAAATTGGAGGCGAAATATTTTTTGAAATTTGACTTGACACCAAATTTTTTAGGAAATAACCCATGTCAGATGGTCGAACATCATCTGGTCTGTGATGGATTTCTTTTATTTTCTCCTGTAAAGGTTTTCTTTTTAAACCTTGAATGATAATATCAATCGGCTCCTGGAAAAGTACTTTCACAAAATAGAAAGGTACATAAAGAGGAACATCTTGTGAACTTCGAGCTCTTTGCTCAATAAAACTTTCTAAACATCTTGTATGCCGACTTGAATAATCTTCAAGCTTCTTCTTAATTGCAGTATCAACATTTTCTATAGTAATTTCTCGGGCATCTTGTTGAGTATCATGATAACCAGCAGCATAACAAGACTCCTTGCAAATTTCTTGAAAAACACCTACACTATCGAAACAACTCTCGATTATATAATCAACAACGTTATTAAAGCTTACATTTAGTAAAGGCAATCCTTGCTCAACTATTTTGATAAGATCCGTTTTTTCCCATGGTTCCACAGGAACTTCGATCACTCGATCTACAAGATCTCCGTTAAATTGAGACAATCGATTTTTTTCTCGCCAAATGCCAAGGATAATAAATAGTATATTGTAATCTTCAAATATCCTCAAATCAATAGATAACTGCTTTTGAACATCTTCGGTTAGATAATGGAAGTTTTCTAATATTACTCGTTTTTGAAAATTTACGTTTTTTAACAGCTCCGAAAGGTCTTGCGCCAAAGCTAAATTGTAATCAACCGTCTTATATTTTTTTCCAGTTTCTCGTTCTCCAGTCGCAGCGGCTTCAGTCTCGGCATCAGCACCTCCAAAAAAAGGGAAACGAACTTTCGCTTTTAAACCAACTTTAACTTCACCACCCATCGTTGTCGTAATTTCAGTTGATTCAATTATTTCAACATTCAATTGACGTACAATTGAATTATAAATATCTAACGTAGTAGCCGTCGGAGAACAATTAACTTTTATAAAATCTGTATCTCTCAGATGTTTATTAGTTAATGATGTTTTACCTTGTTTAGAAGCACCATAGATAATTATATGTTTATTCTTTTGCAAACCACTAAGAAATGCCTCATCAACATTGTTACGTTCGATATAAGTATCAACTAAATCATTTGACACACCATATACCTGATTAGTTAATCTCATAAAACTTACTTTAAAATTCGAAAATCTGAACTTTTAAAAGTAAAAATAAGATATAAATAAATGGTGTCCAGCACACAAAATTTGAAGTCAATTATTTCAATTACTCAATGTGACTCTTTTCATAAGCCATTACTTGCCTTCCCCGCTGAGGGTTGCTTAAGACGGGATAAGGCAATCTCTGCTTATTCCTGCTTCGTTAAGGCCACCCACACAGTCCACGCAGGAAATTAGGTATTCCGCATCACCTAAGCTTATCAAAGTAGTCGCCAGATGTCGTTACGTTCAACAAGCCTGCCGGCACGTTTCACTCCACTGCTCCACCGCACTCAATGTCGCACATTTTTATTTCTATTCCTTTACACTAATACTACCCACAAATAAAATGTGCAGTCATCCTTAACCCTACGCTTCTGCAATCTGTCACCTGCTTTGAATTAAGCAAAGGTGTTGCTTCATGAAACCTTTATCTGCCTTTGGTCACATTACGCTATCACTTTATTACAACCAAAGTCAATCGGTTTCCTTGTTAGGCTCGCCTGTTAGTCGTTCGAGCTTCCCAATTGTCACAGCTTTTGAAATATCAACATAAAGTCCACTGGTCAAAAGCAGCGCCTAGCGCTTGCTCAAGCACATTTATATAACCATAACAAACTACTATTCACACTCAACACCTCATTACAGTCGCATACAGCTATGGATATATTTTATATTTCCGATTATGGGTTATATTTAGCCTTATAATTTTGTATATCGTATCATAAAGTTATAAGCCATGAATCCAATGGAAAGAATATTTGGCAATCACGCCATTTACAAAGCAGCATTACCCACATTCGCACTATTTTTAATGCTAGCCAGTATTTTATTTCCAGCAGTCAATAATTCAATGAAATTGGAAAATCCGACTGCTTCGCAATTATTAATCACTATATGCGTATCTCTTTTCGCCAGCGTTATATACTTATGGATCCTAGATGCAACGGGCATTTTACCATTCAAAAATGAATGGATTAGTAAATCGGTTTATGGTGCAGCAATCGTATCAATACTAGGAACTAGTGTTGGAGTTTATAAAGATTACTTTCAAAGTGATAAGTATCCAATGAGAGGAAGGTGGAATATTTCGATATCAGTCAAGAACAAACAGTTAGCTGATAACGAATTAAATCTCAGTTACAGTGAAAGTTCCAAGGCTTATTATGGATACTCTAATATAAACACTGTTGCTTATAGAGATAGTGTAAACGGCATTATTGCTGTTGAAATTAAAAAGCTTTCACTTAATTTTAAAACCATTCACTTAGTATGCTATAATAAAGACGGAAACAAAACTGTATACAATAATGCTTTGTCTATGACGGTAATGGAAAACCAAATAACATGTGAACTTGACTCTGTAACAGAATTGGCTTTTATAAGACCGAACTAAATTATATAAACCATAAAGTCGATTGATATGTTCATTGTAGTTAAAGCATGCTATGTGGACTGACATGGATTAATGCAGCGAAAATAATTCAATTTGCTCCATTTGCATAGTATCTATTTGCGGTGTTTAAAATTGTCTACTTTACCTTATGAATCACCTTATTGATATGGCAACTTCGATAGAAGCGGACGTTGCAAAAGAAAATTTAAAAGAGCTTATCGCTGAAAGGGCGGATGATATTTTAGAACAAATAACTGGCATGACTCCGGGACTCTCTATAGTCGCAAAGTTAGGCAAGATTTATGGAAGTGTACGAGATTACCATCTCATCGAAAAATGCGTAGCTTTCTTAACCAACCTGAGTTCTTTAAGTTACGATGAGCGAAAAAACTTAGTATATAAAATCAACAACGACCCAATTTACGGGCAGAAATTTGGAAAGTTTATAGTCTTAGCTATTGACAGATTAGAATACGCTGAAAAAGCCGTATATCTAGCTCGCGCATGTAAATTCTATGAAAGGGCGGACATCTCAAAAGATTTATTTATAAGAATTAAAGGTATATTAGAGAAAATCGAGCTATGTGATTTACAGGCTCTAAGCTACAACGACAAACATGGATATCACGGATTTCCAAGCAGGTTCAACTTCCCGAGATTGTACCAATTTCAGTCACTTGATTTAGTCATTTTTGAACACACAGTTGCGGATTTCAAGGCATATGAGTCTTCCTATATTAGCGGAAACCGCTTGGGTACATCAAGGCCAAGTGAACCTAAGCTTACTAACCTTGGAAAGATTATAATTCATATAATTAATGATATACCGCTAAATAGGTGGCTAAAAGGTGTATCTGACCAAAATATTAACTCATCAATTTAACATACCTATAAATAGTTAAAATTTTTCGAATAGATCTATAGAATCCATAACATATTTGAAAATGTCATGTTAATTCTCAATCAAAACACCTTAGCGGTTATATAATCCAATCTATTAATCTATTAATAGGTAATTATTTGATCCCTCTAATTAAGCATAAATATTTATGGTGGTCATTCGAACTAAACATATACAAACGAGCAGTCTGATAAGCGTTATTCAGTCAAATAAAGAAAAGATTGAGGTGGGGACAACTTGTAGTCATCTTTTAAACAAAGCGGTTTCTCATACCTCTTAGTGCTTTTTATTTTGATAGCAAACCCATGTTGTTTATTGACAAAGTATTGAAAAAAAAATGCCTTGTCTACACCTGCATGTGCTTCTGTTTTTTCCCAAAGCGATTGTAGGTTTTCATTTAATATTGTTTCTATTTCAAACTCCCCTATTACTTTCTGTAGCGGCGATGATGCGTAGACAACTATTGTATTGACTTTCTCTTTAAATATCGACCTTCTAAATTCATATTTCTTAACTCCGTCAAATATTAAGTTTGCATAATGTGGTTTAATAGACAATAATACTTTCATCAGTATCCGTTTCTTTTACAATGTAATCAAACTGTTGTTGCGAAATCTTTTTTAATCCTCTTAGCTCGTTCTCGCTTCCCATAAGAATTCCAGCGTCTAAAAGCTTTTGTCGATTGATTCTTCTTCCTATTTTGAACGAGTAAACATATAAAAAGTTAATAATAAATGGCCGGGAATTAAGTTTAAAATTCCAATACTTTTTCAATTCTTCATCAGTAAATACACTGCGCTTTCTACATTTAACAATGAACTCTGACTCATTTTCTATATTATCGATTTTATCCTCGGCAATTGCGATAGTAGTAATCACGCTCGTATAGTATGCGCTTCTACCTTTCTCCGCTGTCCTATAGAAAATCATTATATCGCCTTTTTTAACATTCCTTTCAACAGACCTAGAAATATATACCTTGCTTATTGCGTTTCTATGAGGCTCATGCTCAATGTAATCTTTCGGCGATTCGTTATTCAAAATTGAATCTGGAAGCAATTCAGTATGATAATCAGGATAGATTGGCACCAAAAAAACATTTGTTTTACTTGAGACGAATGGATATGTTATCTTAGGGTGCTTAAAGTCAAAAGTTGGAGTAAAAGATCGTATGTACACTCTTTCATCGCCTCTTGAAGAGTGTTTAACACCATAGTAGGCAAATCCCCATTCTTCTAATAAGTTAATCAACCTTTTCTGTTCATCTCTTTTATCATAAATTGTTACATATATTTCCTCTACATGATTCAATAAGGCGTTATCAAATATGATTTTCAAAAAGCGCTCTCCAAGTCGAAGCCCATTACTTACAACTTTGAAAGTTCCAATTTTTAAGCGCTTCTTTGGTTTAAATACTGGTGTGATATCGTAGTAATTTTCATTTCTGCCTTCTACTTTAATGAAGAGAAATGACAATATACTTCTTTCATTGAAAGTGACATACGCAATTTCATTTGCCTTTTTGTTAAACCAATAATCAAAGCCTTCGTAATCTTCCCTAAATGTATCAAAGAATGGATCTTTCAAATTTAATTCTCCAAAATATTTCTTTGTTACACCTAGAACTTTATAGTTTACTAGTTCGGGAAATTCAGCTACTGTTTTTTCGAGAAATGAGTTTATCGTAAACACCTTTTCACTTATACCTAATAAGGATGCTTTCTTGTGAATTTTTTTATCTTCTGATATTAATAAATCAACACGATTACAGTAAACCTCATTTAATAGCGCTGAATCATTTCTATCGTTTTCATTTACATCTACTTTTGCTGACAGAGTTGCTAGTTCACCAGATATTTGAGCTATCGTTTGGAGCTCTTCATAGCTATCAAGTTTGATATTAAAGGTGTTTACAGTAACCTTATTGGGATTTTTGTTTATTTCTTGAATTGTGATCGGATGAATACATTTTTCATATTTGGCTTTGTCTAGCCATTTAAATAGTATTCCTATGTCTTGATTGAACACTCTTCCGGCTTCGCGGTGAATGATGATATTAGTATCTAACAATGCTTTCATTGCTTAAGCTTTACATTAGAGATTGATACCAACTTTTCAAAATAGTTAGTAAGTAATAACGGAGGAACAATATTAAAGTCAAAAGAATGATTCCAAATCCGATATATATTTCAGACGGTAAATTTGTCCAAACATCATAAAGCGTTAACTCTGGTTTGAAACTTTTTCTGTACGCGGGAATAAATAAAAAGATACCACTTACGAAGCTCACTAATGTTGCTAATGCAAACTGTCCTGCGCCTATACGCTCTTTCGCGTAGATATTGAAAAAAGAAAATGGCTTTCCTTTAGATCTTTTATTAAAAACAACAAGAAGTTCATCCTTTTTAATACGACTATCATTTAAATAAGACTTAAATGCTTCGTATTCGAGAGTCCTTACACTCTGAAGTGAAGAGTTGTCAAAGAAAACTAAATCATAACTATTAGGAACGATATTAAAGCAGAAGCATGTATTAACGACACATAATTCATTTTTTTCAATTTCATCTATCAACTCTTCTGGTATGTTACGCCGTTCATTTACCTTTATGTCGTAAAGGATTGTTGATTTAGTAATCCCATTTCTAATCGTTGCAATCACCGGATTCCTCGGTTTAACTGCAAAGCGGAAGTAAAGGTTGGGCTTCTTAACGTTTTCATCTTTCGCCACAAGTTTTTTTATCTGATCTAAGTATCTAGAAAGGTCTAGCCCAACGTTGATTTTTTTCAATATAGAATTCACTTCAATTTCAATGGGATGAATGCAAAGTTGGTTTCGGCTTTTGAATTCATGAATAACTCCCTTGAGATTTCTACCTCCATCTAATGATACCGTATGCGTAATTGAATCATTAAAGATAAAGCGGCTATTATTTGAGGTGCTTAGCTTTAAATAAAAATCCTCTACAATACAGTCATTATTCAACCAAGGAATAAATATATTGAGGAGGATGTTCTTTTTATCTTCAATGGAACTGAAATCGATCTCAAACCCAAACTCAATCAAAGAAGTTTCATCCTTAAACTCCCAAGTACAAATATGAAGTCGTTCGATTAAAATTTTATTTTCTGGTTCAGCGTAAACAAAATAGGAGTTATCCATTCTTAATCGTGATTTAAATTTAGTTGTCATTAAACCTACTGAGATAAAATAGGATAAGCAAGGAATCGACTATTTTCATTCTTTGCCCAAAGTTAGATAAGTCAGCCGCACACAGTTTCAGCTAACTTCAAGGTAGGATCTAGTAATTGGACATCCCTGTCAGGAGCCTCCGCAATTACTCAATCTCCACCTTGCCTTTAGTGCGTCTGTTCAGAAGTGAGTCTGCTTCGAGAATTCACTCGAATATAAAATTTTCTGCTATGACAGAGATTACACAGCTATTGACTGCTTTTGAATGTTTTGCTTATGGACAATCATTGCACACTGCATTTACTGACTTATTAGATTGGACACTTTTACCTTTTAAAAGGTACGCTGATAAGTTGGAGCAACAAAAAGCACTCGACACCTACCGCAATCATCCTAAAGTCAAACAGCTGGTTGAACTTATAACGATTATAGGTGAACTGTCGGAAGATATACACGACCCATTAGGCGAATTGTACATGAACGCAATAAGCAACGGGCACAACGGTCAGTACTTTACTCCCGAACCAATTTGTGATATGATGGCTGCAATGCAGGTCGATGTTGATATAGAAGACGGTAAGAAAGTTCTCGACCCTGCTTGTGGTAGTGGCAGAATGTTACTTGCAGTTGCTAAACTTAACCGCAGTTGCTTGCTATACGGTGCAGACCTGGATATTACTTACTGTAACATGGCGTTGGTCAACATGCTGCTTAATTCTTTACAAGGTGAGATAGCACATATGAACAGTATCAGTAATGAGTTTTACACCGGTTACAAAGTCGATACCGTACTTTTTGATGGGTGCTACTATCCGTAATACAACGAGTTTACAGACTCATCTAAAAGCTGCATGTATTCAAAACCTGTTAAGGAAACAGCATCTAAGTTTGATAAACCTTTTGAACCAGTTAGTGCTAAGCAACCAATCAATGGTATTCAGGGTAGCCTCTTTTAAGAAGACTGCTATAATAGATCCTTTTTATTTAAAAATTATTATCCTTAAATATCAGATTTGTATCTTAAGCCTATGTTAAGTACCGACCTTCACCACAATAGAAAAAACTGGTTAGATAAGAGGAGATTTGTAGAGTTCTATTTTCATTGCTGCTTTGGTGAACTCCTGAGAGATACGAATGGCTGGGAAAGCGAATTGACAGGAAACGAAATAGTTGCCGTTTTCAATTATCTAAACATTGACTTTGACAGAGCGCTAGTGATAAAGGTCTATAATAATCATTTAGACCATTCGGTGGAAGTATTTCATAGTAAATCTGATGAGCAGGTATTTGCTTACTTTGATTTGCTCAAAGAACCAACAGATCAGAATGATATGTTCTTGCTAGGTATAAGATGCAATCTTGAGCAGGAACCAACTGTTCATGAGATGTTGCTGACAATATACAGGCAATTGAAAACAACATCCGCCTTTAGTTTTGATATGTGGAACAAGCAATTATATAATAAGGTATTTCACAGTAAGTTTTACTTTTACGAGCGAGATCAAGAGCTTTACAGAAGACAAATGCACCATCATGGATTAAACGCTAGCTAGCATCAATTCAAATACCTTCTTTAGAAGTCGCCTGCCTTTTAGTGTTTTTAAAGGCTAATCGCGAATACCAAGCTTTACAAGCCTACACTTCCTGAATTGACAATTTATATGCCTTAAGCCGAGCATGGCTCCTCAATGATTAACCATAAACTAATAGCAGTCATTGCTTAGTTTCCAAAAAATATCAACTTTTTGCAACTCTCCTTTTATAAGATACTTTTAAAGATTTTCTGGAAAATTGGTAATGTTTCGATCGCAGTAGCACATCCCATTCATTTGCACCTCTCACCTTTTAAAAGGTAGACTTGAATGTTTAACAGCTAAAACCTGCATATTACCTCACCTAAGGCTAAACAGTGATTTTTGCAGATATTGCAGCTAAAACACTAATTTTAGCAAGCTTTACGCCTTAAACCTATAAACAAGTGTCCTTACCTCAACACCCAGGCTTACCAGTAAACAAACTAGCTGCCTGCTTTAACAGCAAAGTAACTACCTATAAGTTTTATTGGTTCCTTTCCATATTACAAGCTGTCGAGCACCGTAAGTCTATCATCTATAAGCGGGAGCTATTTGCCGGCATGATATCTAATGCTTGGTACACAGTTAATTATTTTCATGTTTCGTTTGGGCATCAAGATCAGCTTCAAAGTGCAATTGAAACATTGTTAATGGAAGAAGTTCTTGGTGTAGATGAAAAGCAAATCGCTGTACTTGAAAGATTAGCAACAACAGAGAACCAAACATCCATTAGAAAGCTAAATCACTTTAATAAGCAAGTACCACATTGGTTTCTCAGCCCTTGGTTTCCAAATGCAGACCGCAAAGAGATTTATGAGCGTTCTAAAATTTTCGATAATGACTGCCTTTACTCATTAGAAAAGGATAGAATTATTGTAAACCCAAATTGGTTTGAGTACTTAATTTACAACGCAAGGGTATTGAAAGACTATTGTTATTGGAACTTAACATTATACTTACAAGACCGCAATCCAAACGTTCCAGATATAGCAGGTAAGCTCATCAAGCCGGCAATCCGTACCGGTCTTACAGGTCAACGAAAGAACTATTGGGATGTAGTTTTGAAAGAGGTAGGAACAGTGGATTGCATCTATACTGGTGAGAAGCTGAGCATTGGCAACTATGCGGTAGAACACTTCATACCTTTTGCCTTTGTTTCTCATGACCTGATTTGGAACCTCATACCTGCTGACAAATCTTTCAATTGTACTAAGAGTAATAAGCTGCCCAGCCTCGACACTTACTTTGAACCTTTTTACAAGTTACAAGCCACAGCTATAGAAGTAATGGAACAGGTAAACCCAAGGAATAAATATCTCGAAGACTACCTGACTATCTTACCTGAGTTGAGTCTAATTCAAACCGATGGCCAGTGGGCAAAGCAGCGATATAAGGAGCAACTTCAACCACTAATTACCATTGCTTCTAACAATGGGTTTAACTTTTTCTAGATCTTTAAACCTGCACCATATGGTTATGATGAACTATTATGTTAATAACTCAATTGTGTGTTTAAAACTTTGATTTGCAGTGTAGTAATGTAATTATTAACTTTATATATAACCAATAATTACAATTATGGCTAAGAGAGTAACATATCACGTGACAAAAACTGAAGACGGTTGGCAAGCGAAGAAAGAGGGTGGAGAGAGAGCTTCTGTGACTGGAAATACCAAACAAGAAGTTGTAGAACGTGCAATCGAAATCGCTAAGAACAAAGAAGTAAGTTCAGTAAGAATTCATAAGTCAGATGGTACAATCCAAGAAGAAAGAAGTTATGGAAGTGACCCTTTCCCACCAAAGGGATAATTAGAAACAAACGCCAAGCAGAAAACTTGGCGTTTGTTATTATACTATGTGTCATTGAACAAGTTGTAGATGCTTATCCTGCACATCCAATGACTTCTATATTCATCAATCTTGGCTCTCTCATCTCAATCTGAGGTTTGCCTTTAAGCATTGTAAACGAACCTATTGCAATGATATACCAATCAGTATTTTTAGTGCTTGGGTAAAGCTTGCTAGCACTATCTTGGCTTTTTTTAAAAGCTTTCATAGCTTCACCTTTTAGAACCACCTTTGTAACTGGTTTGGTAAACTGCACTCACGTTTTGATAATACGTTTAAACCCTGCTAAAGCTAAGCAGCTCATCGATGGCATTTATAGTTAGCTCGTTCTGGCAAGCTATTATAATGATATTCGTTCACTTATACTACTACTACTATGTTTGATCAGGAGTACTTAACAAACCTCATAAACAACAAAATCGAAGAAAACCTCAACTTAGACTATAAGGCTGCTGGAGCACTTCAAAGAAACGACCTTAAGACCAAAGAAATTTCTAAAGACGTATCTGCATTCGCTAATTCCGCAGGTGGGGTAATTGTCTATGGACTAAAGGAGGATAGCTTAAACAAACATTTAGCATCTGAAATTGACCCTATAGATAGGAAAACAATTTCTAAAGAATGGTTGGAACAGATTATTCAAAATTCTATTCAACCTAGAATTACAGGCGTGATTATACATCCTATCGAAATATTTGACGAAAATCGTGTTGTATATGTCGTTGAAATTCCAAAAGGCACAACTGCTCATCAAGCTATAGATAGAAAATATTACAAAAGATTTAATTTCAGTTCAGAACCAATGCACGACTATGAAATTAAAGACATAATTAACAGGCCCAAGCACCCACTTATAAACGTTAGCTTTTCGATCACAATTGATCATCAGGATGAAATAATACTTGAGCTCTATTTTCAAAATGTTGGTGATGTGTACGCAAAATACATTAATTGTATGGTGACATTGCCAACAAAGTGCCTTGAATATATGATTGATGATCTTGGCTATGACGAAGTCGCAATTTTGAAAGATAATACTATTAAAGACGTTGTTAGTTATACAAACGATAGAACACCTCAACCAGTGTATAGCGCAGCTCGATTTAATCCATTGTTGCCAGGAATGCGAATGAGAGCTAGTTTAACTCCAATTATATTGTCCAAAGGATATAAGGAATGCAGTATAAAATGGCGACTTTATGCCGACAATGCGGAAATGACAGAAGGTACAATTGAGCTTAGAGATATTAAGGTGAATTACGAATAATTATCAGTGCACAAACGTGAAAATATTATAAGTAATAAGACTCAATGAGCTTGACCATTAACCTATTTTTATAATTTTATTTAAACGTGTTAACGCTTGATATAGATTTAGCTCAATTGACTTATATACTCATCAGTCACTCTTTATAAGCTAAAACTCCTGCGTCCAATGGTAGTGAATGGTGGGACATTTTTAAGGCAAGTAATATTACAATAGACCTACTGACAATAAAATGTCCCACATCTTTACGCACCTCAATTTCTAAACAATTACCCACCCCACACTGAGCTGTAACTGATAATGGCAAGCAAAGTTCGCCAACACGCTTGCAAACGGGTGCCTTTACGCTCATTCCAGTTTCCACCAAGGTTGTATCAACAAAACAGCAGGCTTTCACGGCATAAACCCGCTATGCCCTCCCGCTGCCCATTTATTCCATGTTCCTGCAGTTTTCCCGATCTCCACCTTGCCCTTATTGCCCTCGTTTGGCGATATGGCTGCCATAATCCATTACATCATTCACTAAAACCAGTTTAAGATTATGGCAACGTACACTAAAAACAAACCGGCAAACGGAGCATCTACTACCTTTAAAGACACTTATCAGGAAGTTACCGATGCAGTTATCCAAGCACTCGAAGAAGGCACCGTTATCTGGCAATGTCCCTGGAACAGCGCAGGCTTACCTAAGAACATCACCACGGGAATTCAATATCGAGGTTGGAACCTGCTTTGGCTAAACTTTCACAGTTCGCTTAAAGGCTATACGGCTCCTTACTACATCACTTACAAACAAGCGCAGCACTTAGGAGGCACCATTAAGAAGGGCCAGTCAGGCACTAAGATCATATACTGGGCTACCATCGAACTTAAGGGCAATGCAGCTAACAGCAACCAGGAACAGCCTACAACAGCTAACAACGATGAAAAACCACAAACACGCATGGTTCCCAAGGTTCATACCGTCTTTAACATTGACCAGACTGAAGGCATTGTGTTTCCTGAGATACAGTCACTCATTAAAAGCGAACATGAGCGTATTGAAGCTTGCGAGCAGGTTGTTGCTAACATGCCTAACCCGTCACGCTTGATTACTAACGGTAGCCAAGCTTTCTATACACCGGTATCTGACACGGTAGTTGTACCATCACTGCAAAGCTTTAACCAAGCAGAAAGCTATTACAGCACACTGTTTCACGAGCTGGCACATAGTACCGGTCATCAGAACAGACTTAACCGTAAGGAACTGGTAGATACTGATGGATTTGGTAAGACTAACTATGCCAAAGAAGAGCTAACCGCAGAAATGACTGCAGCATTCTTATGTGCCATTACCGGAATTCAACAATCTACTCTTGTCAACAGCGCAGCTTATATACAGAACTGGTTAAAAGCCTTGCGTAACGATAAAACACTCCTTATAAAAGCTGCTGCCCAAGCCCAGCGAGCATCCGACTACATACTTGACATTACTAACGAAGCCTCGTAAAGGGGCTTCATAAAACTCTTTAGCAGCTAATAAAGAGATATATCATAGAAATAATAAATATAATATTATTCTTTTTGCAATACTATAAACTGTTATGACTTTCAGCCAAACGTATCCTCCATGAATTATAAATGCCATATTGTTCTGACAATCAAAAAATTAAAGACACACCACTCTTGCTCAACGCAAGTATATATAATAGTTTATTCTACTTTATAATACTCAATGAAAGTAATATATTTATGCGAACCTAATCTCGATTATTATGAAAAAAAATCTGCTTGTATTAGCGCTAATTACCTTCGGAACACATTACCTAATGGCACAGACAACTGGAGCAAAATCCAGTTTCCATTACAGAATTACTAAAAAGAAGCTTGATAAACTTAATGCCAAAAATATTTACATACAGAATACAGCATCACCAAATCTCCAGATATGTTCTACGGATAACGTGTTTAAGTGCGTAATAAATAACAACAAAGGCACTTTGGATTTGGATGGCTGGTCATATATAAGAAGCAATGCAGTATGTAATACCCCAGGTGTTATCGGCAGCACCACCTCTACTGGCGATTTGAAGATCGTAATCCCCAAAAGAAATACGTTAGGTGATCCAACTTGGGTTGTAACAATTCCTTATAGAAGTTTAATATTCAGTGTAAATACAATACAGTTAAAAATTAGACCTGGTGTCACAGATTACATGGGTAATAAATGGTCTAGTAATGTTATAGCCGGGACATATAACTTAGGTTTAAACTTTGGATACTCGTTTGGGTGGACAAACTTTACTGCTAGGTCATCAAATAATTATTCAATAACACCAGGTATTAATTTTGGATTTGGCTCTGCAAGCTTATCTAAAGAACCACTGTCTAGAGCTATCGACACAAAGTATACTCCAAGCAACTTTGTATTTTCTCCTGCATTAAGCTGTGTTTTAGCTCGTAATGATATCGGAATTATATTAGCTACTGGACCTGACTATATGACTGGAAGAGATCATAGTGCTTGGGCTTTACAAGGTAAGTGGACTTTCGGTTTAGGTGTAAATGCAGCATTTAAGTTGTAGAGTCAAACGGGTTTTTTAGATAAATTCCGTAATGAGGAATCTTATATATGTTACCTTAAAGATTGATAGCATAATACATAGGTACCCTACTCAAAAGGGTTTAATTATCCTTTAAATACACATAAAATTTAACGCCAGGCTTAACAGCTTGGCGTTCCTTGTTACTGGCTCATACACTTAAAAAACTTATCCTGCACCTCCAATTACTTATATATCATCATGTTTTCTCTAAAAGCTTTCACAACTTCACCTCTCAGGGTCACCGTTAGTAATTGGTTTTGATAGGCTGCACCCATGTTTTCATCATACGTTCAAACGTGCAAGCCTAAAACAGCCTGTTATTAGCCCATAAGATAGCTTGTTTTGAACAAGCTACTTCATGAAGTTAATTAAAATTGCGTTTATTAATATATATTTACCATGTAACTATACATCAACCTTATTATGTTTCTCCAGAATTGGAAGCTGATAGACTTGATAATAGTTTTGCAATGTGTTGTATTTATTAAGTTCCCAAATTGCTATACGTAGCTCCTAAAACAATTAAATTACGCAGTTATAATACAGAATGGAAAGATGTTTTGTGATACAACCATTTGACAAAGACAGGTTTGATCAACGCTTCGCAGACACGTACGCTCCAGCAATTAGCACTGCCGGACTAGAGCCGTACAGAATCGATAGTGATCCAGGAGTACGCATTCCAATCGAAGACATTGAAAAAGGCATAGCAAATTCTGCTATATGTTTTGCTGATATTACGATCGACAACCCTAATGTTTGGTATGAATTAGGGTTTGCATTTGCTTGCGGTAAAGATGTAGTAATGGTATGCTCTGATGAGAGGGCAGGTAGTTTTCCATTTGATATTAGACATAAGACTATTATTAATTATAAAACAAGATCTGTCAGCGATTTTCAAGCACTTTCAGTCGCAATAACAAACAGAATCACTGCTTTACTTAATCAAAGTAAGAAAGTCAAATCATTACATACCGTGCAAGCATCAAATTCTGATGGCTTGGGTGGTCACGAGATAGCTGCCATACTTATTATAGCTGAGAATCAATTTACATCCTTAGATACAATGAGTGTTTATAATTTAAAGATAAAAATGGAGCAAGCTAAATATGATGGATTTGCAACAGGGATAGCGCTTAAAACTTTAGAAAGCAAGCAACTGGTAGCAACATCAGAAGAGAGTGATTATAATAGTCAGGGTGAATTATATATGGTTTGTAAGTTAACAGATATAGGAATAAAATGGGTGCTTTCCAACGCTAGTAAATATATTAAGCAGCCCGAAAGTTGAATATAGATTAGATAAGCTATAGCCTCTTTTAGCTTATAATGGCTACTAATGAATAATAATGTCCTTCGGGTTTGAGACCTCGATCTGAGGTTTGGCTTTATACAAGCTTACCTTTCCGATAATCGTGATTTCCTTGCCATCTACTTTAGTTGCCAGCTCTTTTGCTTTGCCTCTTAATACGACTGTAAGCGGTTGATTGGGATAGGCTGCACCAACGTTCAGCAACACCATACTGCCGAAATCTTTATATCCAAACACTTTGCCTTCTGTACCCAGTTGCTTGCCTATATTGGCTTTTAATTCATTAATGGGAACAAAATCTGCGGTAGAATCCTGAGTTTCTGCAGGTAGGTCTTGAGAAGGTGGAGCAAGCAGGTTGCCATCATAGGGGCCTTTGCCTTTATAAATTTCGTTGAGCATGGCAGCTAACCGAATGCCGGCTTGTTCGATACGCTGATCTACAATGGCAATATGAGATTTATAATAATCCTCACCTATGGCTCTACTCTTCATTTGATCAACCTCTGCATAGAGCTTACTTGATGCCTGATAGCTTTCCCATATCCAGTCGATCATTGGCGTTTGCTGCCACTTGGTAATTGTCGCAGGTGGTATCTTATCGTATTCGTTTACCAGTTGAGCCTCTGACAATCCTTTCTTGTCTATTAACCGTGAATCCCACAAACTGTGCAGGTTGGTTCCCTTACCTTCAAAATTAAGTTGGACGGTATTACCACCTTTATCTTCTGCTCTGGAAACATGCATGGGCTGATGCAAATCACCAACCAAGTGTATGAGAAACTTTAAGCTCTCCGATCTTTCCGCTTTGGACAGCTTAGGGTTCATCAGGTTTTGCTGCGCTTTACGAACTGCGCTATAAACGTTGTCCTTTTCCATCAGTACAACGGTCTTATTGAACTCAGTGTGACTCAACCCCAAAGGCAGATTGATGAAGTGCCAGCCTGATGTATGCTTGTACTGACCCTGATTACGTACCTGGTCTGCCCAGGTACTCACCTCTGCCATGCTTTCACCAACTAATAAGTCGGCAACGGCAGCTTTAGCCTGTGGCGTTAAATGTCGCTCGGCAATCAGGGCAATAACACGGTGACCAGTAAAGCCCCATGAAATGAGGAAAAGCATAACTATGCAGACTAAAAAGGGTGATAAGTATTTCTTCATGCTGTATAAAAGATAACGTAAGCAAGTTATGAGATTATTAGGCTAAAGTAATAACCATATCTAAGAATCCTCAAGCTAACATGTAGCTACAGCTCTCATAGTAGCCATTAAACACTTGCATCATAAGATTTGGTCACCCATCATCAGTACTTCGCACGTTTTACAACAATTACTTGCGAATCAAGATTGGCGAAAGATAACCAGTCACAAACATTTGTTTATAAGCTATTTATAACTAAATATCCAATATAACTTATATTTTAATTACTAACAATATTAGTATTTAAAGAACACTTTGTATATAATTGCGTTGTTTTTTAGTATTTCAACCTCAAAGTTATGGGAAGTCGCTGTATCGTTCATTTTGACCTGGACACATTTTTTGTGTCTGTAGAAGCGCTTAAAGACAGCTCCATCAAAGGAAAGCCGGTAGCTGTTGGAGGTGAAGGAGATCGCGCCGTGGTAGCTTCTTGCAGTTACGAGGCTCGCCAATTCGGTGTACATAGTGGTATGGCTATGAAAATTGCTAAACGCCTGTGCCCGCAGCTCATTGTTAGGCGTGGAGATTACGACTCTTATAGTGAGAAGTCGGCGGAAGTAACTGCCATCATTAAAGACCAAATTCCGGTCGTTGAAAAAGCATCCATAGATGAGCATTACCTAGACCTTACTGGTTTTGACAAATACTTTGGGAGCTATAAGTATACGCTTGAGCTATGTGAGAGAATTACTAAAGAAACATGGTTACCTATTTCCTTTGGCTTGTCTGTAAACAAATTAGTGAGTAAGGTTGCCACTACAGTAAGCAAGCCATTAGGCCGAAAACAAGTAGAGTTAGGAACCGAACGCCGTTTTTTTTCTCCGCTTCCAGTTAAAAAGATTCCCGGAGTCGGCAAAGAAACAGGTATGCAACTGGCACTGATGGGCGTTAAGTTTATACAGGATGTTCACCGGCTAAGTCCAAATCTACTGGAAGCGACGTTTGGAAGGAATGGCTTGGCTTTATGGGACAGGGCAAATGCCATAGATGACTCGCCGGTTATCCCCTACTCTGAATCTAAGAGCATCAGCCGTGAGGCAACATTTTCACAAGACACCACTCATCTGGAACTTCTACGCAGCAGGATTCTGCAAATGGTTACAGAACTGGCCTTCGAACTACGTGCCAGCAATAAAATGACTACCTGCGTTACGGTAAAGATACGGTACTCGGATTTTGAAACCCATACACAGCAGCGAAAGATCAAGGCCAGCTCATTTGATGAAGATATTTCCGAAGTTACCTGGGAGCTGTTTACAAAGCTTTACGAGCGCAGGGTGTTAATCAGGTTGATTGGCGTAAAGTTCAGCCAGCTTGTGACGGCCAACTACCAGATTGATTTATTTAACGATACAGGAACGCATATTGCGCTTTACCAGAGCATTGACAAGTTAAGAAACAGATTTGGTCACAGCGCAGTAATCAAAGCAGGCGCGCTTCCCATCGTCACACCTAATAAAATCAAAGAGGGAGGGAAATGAGTGATGCTAATCAACGTCCACAGCAACTACAGCCTGCAATACGGCACTATTCCTATCCGCGAACTGGTAAATGAACTAATTTTAAACGGGTACCAGGCAGCGGTCTTAACTGATATTAACAATACCAGCGCTGTTTTAGACTTCATTGAAGAGTGTCAGCAAAAACAGTTCACTGGCCTTGCAGGTGCAGAATTCAGGAATGATGACCAATTACTATTTATTGCTATTGCCCGCAACAATGACGGCTTTAGAGAAATTAACGAGTACCTGACCCAGTACAATCAATTAAAGAAGCCGTTCCCTATACAGGCACCAGAGTGGCAAAACGTATATGTGTTATATCCATTTCGGCAAACGCTCGATGGGTTGCGTGAGTATGAATACTTAGGTATTAGACCTGCTCAGATAAACAAGCTGTTTGGTAAACCTAAGGCTTTTATTGAGCGGTTGGTTATCTGGTCGCCAGTGACTGTCAAGGCGCGGAGTGACTTTGACCTGCACCGACAGTTAGTTGCCATCAAGCACAACGCACTGATTGATCACCTGCAGCCAGGACAAATGGCAAGGACAGATGAAGTATTGCTGTCCGTTCAGGAACTCGTCACTTTTTACAGCGCCTATCCTAAAATCATCTACAATACAGATCATTTACTGTCAAACTGCCGATTTGACTTTGACTTTGTTACCTGTAAAAATAAAAAGACTTTTACCAATAGTGCTTCTAACGACAAATTGCTGCTGGAAAAGTACGCAATGGAAGGATGGGCAGACCGATATGGCAAAAAGCATAAAGAGGCATTGAAGCGGCTCAAGCATGAATTGGAGATCATCGACAAGTTAGGTTTCTCAGCCTATTTTTTAACTACGCATGATGTAGTGAGTTATGCCACGCGCAGAGGCTTCTATCATGTAGGCAGGGGCAGTGGAGCCAATAGCATCGTGGCTTATTGCATGCGAATTACTGATGTCTGCCCTATAGAACTGGACCTTTACTTTGAGCGCTTTCTCAACCCCAAACGCAATGCGCCTCCTGATTTTGATTTGGACTTCAGTTGGAAGGAACGGGACGAAATCTTTGATTATATCTTTAAACGCTACGACCCTAAGCATACAGCGCTACTGGGCATGATGACCACCTTTCAAGACCGAAGTATCATTAGGGAGCTAGGTAAAGTCTATGGCCTTCCTAAGCGGGATATTGATATTATGATCGAATCACCCAAAGATATTCGTGCTGACGACCAAATCGCAAGGAAGATCTTAAAAGTATTTGAAAGGATTAGTGATTTCCCGCACAACAGAAGCATTCATGCCGGAGGTGTTTTAATCAGCGAAATTCCGATTGCTTATTACACGGCATTAGACCTGCCACCTAAAGGACTGCTGACTACCCAGTTTGATATGTACACAGCTGCCAAAGCAGGCTTTGAAAAGTTGGACATCCTAAGTCAGCGCGGTATTGGGCATATTAGGGAAACGGTGGATATTATACGTCAAAATAGTGGCAAAGCAGTTGACATTCATGATATCCCAAGTATTAAAAAAGATGTCAATGTCAATACGCAGCTCAAGAGCGGGGATACGATCGGCTGCTTTTATATCGAGAGCCCTGCTATGCGTGGCGTACTCAGCAAATTGCGTTGCAGTGATTACTTAACCTTAGTCGCAGCTTCCAGCATTATACGCCCAGGCGTTGGTAGTAGCGGTATGATGGATGAATACATCAGGCGCTTTCATAATCCCGACAAAGTAGAATATTTACACCCAGTTTTAAAAGAACAGCTGCGGGAAACATACGGCGTCATGGTTTACCAGGAAGATGTATTAAAGGTTGCCCACCACTATGCAGGGCTGGACCTTGCTGATGCGGATGTCTTGCGAAGGCTCATGTCAGGCAAGACCCGTGGAGCGCATCATCTGCCTGAGATTCAGGATAAGTTTTTTGCAGGCAGTAAAGCACTGGAACGGCCAGAAACAACAACCAACGAACTATGGAGGCAGATTTCCAGTTTTGCAGGCTATTCTTTTTCCAAAGCCCATTCAGCCAGCTATGCCGTAGAAAGCTACCAAAGCTTATATCTTAAAACATACTTTCCTAAAGAGTTCATGGTGGCAGTGATCAATAACGAGGGTGGTTTTTATCAAAAATGGCTCTATGTCGCAGAGGCTCGCAAATCAGGAGCAATAGTTCACCTGCCGTGCGTCAATAACAGTCAGGACAAAGCTATTATTCGCGGGGATGACGTTTATTTAGGATTGAACCTCATTCAAGGACTTGAAACTGCTGTTCTGGGTAACATCATCAATGCCCGCCAGGAAGAAGGTATATTTACTTCTATAGAAAATTTTATCGAGCGGACAGGCATCACCTTACAACAGGCTTTGTTGCTTTTAAGGAGTGGTGCATTACGTTTTACCGGACAAAATAAAAAGGCACTCATGTGGCTGGTCAATATAATCTTTGAAAAACGTAGACAAGTTAAAAGCATTGTTCCTGGCTCGAGAGCACTAATGCGTCCGCAAGCCGTTGAAATTACCATACCACAGTTCCAGTCATTCAGCGAAGAGGACTTTTTTGACGAAATGGAGTTCTTACGTTTCTCGCTATCGCTCTCCCCTTTTACCATGCTGCAAACTAACTTTCGCGGTCAAATAGGCGCACGTGATTTGCTTAACCATACAGGCAAAGTTGTAAAGATGCTGGGGCTTTACGTCACTGCGAAACCAACAAGAACTAAAAAAGGCGAAACAATGGCATTCGGCACTTTCTTAGATAGAGACGGCGCATTCTTTGACACTGTGCATTTCCCGGCAGTTCTAGCCAAACATCCTTTCCAAAAAGGAGGTTTATACCTCATCTTAGGGAAGATAACAGAAAGCTTCGGCTTTCCTTCAATTATCGTAGAAAAGATGGCAGTTTTACCCATTAAGCCTGATCCTCGCTTTAGCTAAATAAAATGACAAACCTATTTTACAACCCGTTCCTTCCGGTTAACAATACCGCTGTTAGCCGGTTAATTGAAAATGAGACACCTTATATAGTGATCCAGCGCTTTGAATGGCCCGGAGTACCATTTAACAAAGGTTTTTTGATTACAGCGTATAGCCAGGAACATGAGGCTGAGTTGCATGTAAGAGAACTGGCTCCAAATGAAGGCAAACTGCAGAACCTATTGGATGAAACGGATTGTGAGAAGATCATTGCACTTACAGGGATAGGTTCAGGCTACTTTGTTTTCTTTAACGGCACCATTGATCTTGCTCATGAGAAAAAACTACAAAAGGCATATGTCAAGAACGTGCACGGATATATTAAGTATATTCGTATGCCTAAGGATGGCGGATATGACGTGCGTATATTTGTTGAGCATGGCCGGGTTAAAGCGACCATAACTTCAGGAACAAACAGCCATACGGCATTCTTTTATACCATGATTAAATAAGATATTATGTGCAGAGATATCAGTTTACACGCAGACATTCAGATTGTGACCCGTGACTTCAGAGGTGTAAAAATATCACCTGAGGTGACGCAGCATTCTGACCAAATGGTTCACGTAACCTGCGAGGTACTGCCACATTACCCGATACTCACTAACCGTGGTGAGTTACTGCTCGAAAATATGAGTTGGGGAATTATTCCTGCTTATGAAAAAGACCCAAAGCAGCGACAACTTCGACGCCGTAACATGGTGAACGCACAGTCAGAGCGCATTCTTGGCGACCATAAGTCCTACTGGTACAAGCTGCGCAACAAGCGTTGCCTTATTCCGGTGACGGGTATCTATGAGCACCGTAAGGTCGCGGGTTTTAAAAACAAAATCCCTTACCTGGTTAATGAAAAAGGGCGTGATGGTTTTTATGTACCAGCACTCTACCAGATCAGTGAAGAAGTAGATCAGGAAACAGGTGAGATTTATAAGGAAAGTTCGTTCACTATGATTACCAGGGCAGCCAATGAACTAATGATGTGGATTCACAATGATGGCGATAATAAGCACCGTATGCCACTATTTCTGACGCCTGAATTAGAGAAAGCATGGTTGCAGGCTGATTTAAGTGAAAACGATATGACAGAGATTTTTCAGTTCCGTATGCCGTCTGATGGCTTGGATCATCATCCGGTATTTACCATTAGAAGCAACAAACCGCAACCGGATGGCAAGCCTAAAGATGCATTGTATGAATGGGAGGGCAAGCTACCTGTATTTAATCAGGAAAGTGCTTCTTCAGGTTCTGACAAGCAAACTTCTTTATTTTAGTTGAATCTTATAAATACTGCTCGGTTCTAGCATGACTTTAATATGAGAACATGGCATCTTTCCTGGTTCTAAAACACCATCTGTATCTAACCATTAGAAGCCGAAACTGTAAAATTCTTGTTTAATCAATTTCATGGGAAATTACTTGACAGGCCACCAAACATCCATCAATCTTTTTCGGACTTATAATGCTTGAGTGGTGTGATGTAACCCACAATCCGCAAAACCAATATTCACTTACACTTAACTAAAAGTGGGTATAAAACCCCAAAATTTATGTGAAGTGTAGTTGAAAATGACTCGACACACTTCTTATTCGCTATTCTCAATCCAATCTTTATTTACATAAGTTGTCTGAGCAGTTATTCAACAGTCTTGCCTTGTAAAGAATGATGGACGACGGTTAAGTATTATTCATTCTCAAAATACCGATTACCTACAGTTCATATGAAGGGGATATAAAAACCCCATTTTTGATAAAAGTGTAGTTGTAAATATATTTCTTAATCCAAGATTTTTCTTACCTGTTTAAAGTAACGTTTTTAAGAATCTCTGGATTAACCAACGTTTCCTTTAGTGATTACAGCAACCGTGTTATTAATTCTGCTTAGATTTAAGGCTAGTTTAATATACCACATGAGAGCTTGTTTAATTCTGTCGGTCGCTGCGTTGTTACTGAGCTTAACGACTTATGCCCAAAATGACGTTCAATTAGGTGGATTTAAAGGTAGCGTAAAATCCATAAAACATTACACTGGTGGCAAACTCATCAAAGCTTCAAGTTATGATAGGAACAGTCGTATAACAGTTATAGCGTTGTATTGTGATGGGAAGGAAACACCATGCGGTTATTCTAAGATTTGGTATAACGCTGCCGGAAAAAGAACTAGGGTGACCGATGATGACTTTACAACAAGCTACGCTTATGATGATGCAGGTAATCTTTTAGAAGAAACGCAAGCTCATTCCTCCTCTGGCAATTTATTCAGCAAAATCGCTTACAGTTACATTAACAGACAAAAGGCGACTTCGAAACAATACGAGTATATAGGCAAAGTGGAAAGACTACGATACTCGTCGTCTTTTGAGTACGACCATAAAAGTCGGTTAACTAAGGAAATCAAGGATAATTACACGCTGTACCCTTCAACACTTGCTATCTACAGTTCGGAAACCATAACGTACACTTACGATAGTAATAATAACTTACTGAGCAAATCAACCTTTAACAGCGCAGGTCGGCTATTATCTTCTGATGAATATCATTTTGACTCATTTAATAGAAAGATCAAATATATCTCCCGGTCTGAGCATCATGAGTTTGATTATCAAGAAGAGTATGAATATAATCGAAAAGGCCAATTAGCTAAGATAACCAATAGCGATTTGAATGGAAGTAAAAACCACGAATTGAAAAGGATTTACGATAAGGCAGGCAACGAAATCACCTTATTAGGTTACAATAACAAAACAGGAAAAGTAAGCAAAACTGTGTACGAATACAATGCTTTAAACCAGGTGTCGGTTGAAACAGACTATCTGGAAGACGATCTGAATACTAAGAAAGTGTACGAGTATGATAAAGCCGGCAATAAAACATCACAAACACATTTTAATAAAACGGGCAGCAAGGTTGTCTCTATTCAAGATTCCATTGAATATTACTGATATACGTCGCTTGCCGTATCTAATCAGTTATTTCAGTTCTGCATTCTCATCAGCATCAAGAAATAGGACTTCTCAAAAAATCATGGATTATCAAATCTAAAGTTTGGACACTTTTCAATAGAGGTCCTATAAAATAACCCTTTTCATAAAACTGTCCATTTTATGTTTTCGGCTTTTAATCCAAGATTTTATATACCCGCATAAAGTAAATAAATTGATTAATTGTGGATTAAGCAAGTTATAATTGTAAATACGATGCCTAACGATTTACCACAGTTGCTGTTTCTGCAAGTTGTATATATCTTAATCATGGCGCTCATCATTAGATACAAACTTAAAAAAGGGCAATCTGCTATATTTTATTGGTTAATAGCAGCTTTGTATCTTTTCGTAGCAATTTGCCTATTACACGAGTACATTACGATGCCGACTATTGGTGAAGGTGGAACTTGGTTTGCAATTGAGATGTATGGTATGTTTGTACCTGGATTACTTGTTGGTGCAGCCTTGATAGCTCTCTTTGTCGATTATGTTAGACGAGACTTTAAAACAAAAAGATAACATTGATTCAAAGTTCATATCGCCACTATCAACTGGAAATGAAATCACTTTGGAATTGAGCAAATTAGAGAATTATGGAATTACTGAGCAAAGTTATGTTTAGTAGCTGCTGAAGGGCATGAAAGACTAAGCATAAACACTACCTCTTCCACTACCATACATTTATTCCGTTTCCATTCTTGCTTAATTACTATAACCGTGTATGGGCATCATAAATCTTTTATTCACTTAAACTTAGGAAATATGGTAGATACATCATGAAATACATTTCACCATTAGAAGCTAAATCCGTAAATTAGCACTACAGTTCATTAATTTATTAATCCGGTTACTCTGTTTGCACACTGTTTGCACAGACGTCTCTAGATGCATCGAAATAGGCTTTCAACACGTAGCTCAGCTGGATAGAGCAACTGCCTTCTAAGCAGTAGGTCTCAGGTTCGAATCCTGATGGGATCACAAAGTGTATACTAAGAATCTTTATGCCCCTTTAAGTAGCTTATTTAAAGGGTTTTTTTATTAACTACCCCCTCGAGTACCCTTTGTAAAGCCAAATTTCTGAACATCTATTACATGTTTCTCCTTTAGGTGTTCGATAGTAGCATAACATGCTATTAAATAACATGTTATGCAATAACTAACGCAGACTTTCGAAAAACTAAAATCAACGCTATAAAAAGCGCAAAAAAGCATTTTTCAAATTAAATTTTAGTTTGCGTCCGCAACACCACTTTTTAAAGGCGTAACAATCAAAACTTTAAGCAAAATCTTGGGACACACCAAACATGCTACAGATCAAATATTTACCCGCGCCGTAGAAAAGACACTTCAGGCAGATAGGAAGAAGTTAAAAGAAAAACTACCTGGAGAGATATCGTAAAAAATTGAATAGCACAGGGGTCGATTGCCGCTTGTGCTATTCAATGCATTTTAACATATTCTGAATCAAATTTGCAAACAGCTACAGATTGCTAGTTAATCTCCAATGTAAAGATGCGTCACCTTAAAAAATTACGCTTGCACAATTCTTTTTTCAATTTGAGTTAATGAGTTTGCAACTCCATCACGCTGTTCTGTCAACAATTTAATGTGATCAGAATGATCTGCGAAGTCGGCAATCAGTTCATCGTATTTAGCAATAACGGCGCGCTCCCCGGTTGTAATTGCTTTCAAAATCTCTTGATCGTCGTTGCTGGAGAATGCTTGCTTAACATTTAGCCAGGCACGATGCAGACCTCCAAGTAGTCCACCGTTTTCATTATCGGCCTCACCACCGTGTGCTTCAATATGTTCTTTCAATTCTGAAGCATATACGATACGTTCCCCCGAAGTTTGAGATAGAAATGCTTTTAGATCCTGGGATTCTGTTGCCTCGGATGCTGACTGATAACCTTCCTTTCCGTCATTAACAAGGACTAACAGACCTTTCAAATCATTAATGATTTGTTCCTTAGTTTTTAGAGATGATGTTTTAATGCTTTCCATATAATTTGTTTACACTGGAGTAGCAATAAGTCAGCCACGATGATTACCCTTCTCGTAGAGTTGATCAAAAGAGAAAATCTGAAACTTTCGGGCAGTTATACTTAGCTATTACAGGCAAATAGGTACTCCGCATTACCTAACCTTATTAAAAGCCGGCCAAATGTCGTTATGTTGAACAAGCCTGTCGACAAATTTTACTACACTCAGTGTGGTACTTTTGTATTCCTATTACTTTATGCTAATTACATCACGGAAATAATGTGCATATATTCTTTGGCCCTCCGGGTATACAGCGTTTATAATAACCTCGTTTCTAAATGTGTTTATTTAAACCCTTTGCCGTCTTACGGTTCTCTCTATGATGACGGTTTGCCCAATTTGCGCAGGGATACTTCGCAATGCGAGGCCATTTAGTATCTTAGTTTATAGAATTAACCGCAGTGTTCAAATATCTAATTTTAGTGCTTGCCTTGCATGTGACAACAGTTAAGGGACAGCCGGCCTTAGTAGTAAAATATGTCGACGACCGCATCAATGAGTCAACTTATCTTGACTTCAAGTCAAATCATACGTTTGAGTATCATTATCTTTACGATTCAATGGGTGATGCAGCAACCGGCACATACCGGCTACACAGAGATACCATATTTCTTAAGTACGCACCTAATGCCTCAGACTTAGAAGAACGTTTCATCACACATACAGAAGCACTACGGGCAGACACTTTACTTATCAAAGGAAACTTATTGTATGAAGTAAAAAACGGCGTTAGCCGTGAATACGAACCCAGAGATACAGTACACTACAAGCCACCCAGACATTGGCATTACAGGCGTAAGTACATTTATTTGGTATCTATCAGTCACCTCGTTACTCAAAGCACTATATGATAAAGGAAGGTTATGCTAAATGGAATCACAAAGCGTCAAAAAGCGACTAACATTATTGCTTCCTTCACTCAGACAATGTGACTAATTCATCTATGATATAGTATGTAAGTAATGCGTTATCTTAGTTTGCAATTATGAAAATTCCAGTCATCAAAGGTATAATAGACAGACGCATGCTGGTTAATTTTACAGTTGAGCTTGATGTTGCAAGGGCTATTGTACCAGCTCCATTTACGCCTAAAGCTTTTAAAGGTAAAGCTATTGCTGGCATATGTCTAATACGGCTCAAGCATATCAGGCCTAAAGGATTACCCGCCTTGATGGGTTTAGGTTCTGAGAATGGTGCACACCGCATAGCTGTAGAGTGGATGGAAAATGGAAACATCAGGGAAGGCGTATATATTCCCAGGCGAGATACTTCCTCAGTATTTAACGCTTTAGTAGGTGGCCGGGTATTTCCGGGCAGACACTATCATGCACATTTTGATGTTAAGGAGCAGGCTGGTCAATATCACGTTGCTTTTAAGAGTTCAGATGCTACCATGATTACTGTTGATGCCAAGCTTGTGCAATCGTTGGGCGCAAACTCTATCTTTAAAGATTTGCAAGAGGCCTCAGTATTTTTCAAAGCGGGCGCGACAGGTTATTCCCCCAATGGTAAAAAGTATGATGGACTACATCTAAATACTTATACATGGGAAATGAAGCCTTTAGAAGTTAGTAGCGTTCACTCAAGCTTTTTTGAGAATGAAACAATATTTCCTAAAGGATCTGTTAAGTTTGATAATGCTTTATTGATGACAAACATTGAACATGAATGGTGGTCTGTAGCAGATAAACTTTGTTATTGAAACGTTGTGAATGCCTATACATAGCAGCTTTATAACTACTTACACTCAGATATGCCTTAGCTTTTGTAAGACGATTTTTACACAATTATATCCTAATAACAACATGGAACCTTTACAAGCAAGACCCATCCGAGAAGAGGAAATATTATTGGTAAGCTACTTAGTTAGTATAGCATATAATAAACCCGATGGCTTAACTATACCTGCCACTGTCTATACGATGAATGATGGTGGCATGGGTAGCATCCGATTTACCGATAATGATGATACCAGCGTTTATCAAAGAGACTTGGTTAATGCTGAGTGTACAGATGAAGATGGTGTACCAATATTTATTTCACTCAACTTGAACACTGGTAATAAGCTATATGAATTAGACATGTTTAAGGGTGATTTTAATCCGTTAAAAAGATTTCCTACGCCACATGATTTGCGTTCAATCAGGTAAGTAAGTTACTTTTCCACTCAGACGCTCACCCCACTCGCGGACGGCTTTACATAATGCTTGTACAACCAAATCACTTTTATCACCTTAGAAAAGTGAAAAGTCTTAACGCCTCATTAATATGCACAACGCTTATCTTAATGCTGTTACTAAGCGGTTGCTTTTCATTGTTAGGACCAGGACCAAATTCTTTAATAAGAAGGGCACTTAACTCGACAAAAACCAAGCAGGCTATACTGTTTTTAAAAGGCGGTAATGCAACCGCAGATGATTCTCTACAAATATCGATTAAAGACGCTAGTGATAGCTTAAATGAGACCGAAGTAGGCAACACTTTTACGACCGACTCTGATCATGGCAAAGCTATTCTCAACGCTTCAGCAATAAGCTTGTACTGGAAAGATAACGATCACTTGGTCATCAGCTACGATAAGCGGTTAAGAACATTCTTTAAAAACAAGAATGTGGAAGACGTTGAAATTATGTATCAAGCACGTTAGCTGTTGACGAAATCACCATACACTTCGACCATTCAGGCCATTTGCTATAATTCCACAAGAACGGTTCGCAAGGTTTGTTGTACCAGAGATCGGAGCTAATGACTTGTTATAATTGGTTTAAACCAGATTTCGGAGCAGAGCTTTGTTAATATACCACGGAGCAAGGAGGTAGGCACACATCTGTTTGGGCGGGTTACCGGCCTCAAGTAAGGTTTTCATTCACAAGCCCGTACCCTCATTCTACATACATATGGCTATCATATGCCGGTCGGGGTTAGCCGTTACGCAAATAGCGTTACTTTTTTTGGTTGTAAACTTGGTTGCGTTGGTTACCGGGTTATGGGACTAAGCGAAACTAAACGTAAAAATTCGTGAGTGCAGCTGAAAAGGTGTGACAAAAGTCAATGTTAAATTGTGTCATATCACTTCGTTTGGGGTGGGCGTTGCTGCTCATTTTTGTACAGGCGCTGCCATTAAAAG
The DNA here is from genome assembly GCF_038806765.1 of Mucilaginibacter sp. CSA2-8R. Classification (NCBI taxonomy): domain Bacteria; kingdom Pseudomonadati; phylum Bacteroidota; class Sphingobacteriia; order Sphingobacteriales; family Sphingobacteriaceae; genus Mucilaginibacter; species Mucilaginibacter sp. CSA2-8R. Next base: position 3,342,214 of record NZ_CP152389.1, read on the forward strand.
TGCCGGTACATTTAATCTTAAACAGAAAGACATGAAAAACCAAACAGGCAATACCGAGCCTATCTATTTTCAGGATGCTACTACACTCGCTCAATTGATCCGCAACCGCGAAATATCGCCAGTGGAGGTGATGAAAGCTCATCTTAACCGTATTGAAACCCTTAACCCCAAAGTGAACGCCATAGTTACAGTTGCTGCCGATGCCCTTACCGGCGCCAAGGCTGCCGAAGCTGCCCTTATGAGCGGCAAAGCAATAGGCCCGCTGCACGGCGTACCTTTTACGGTAAAAGACTCTATTGATACGGCAAACGTTCTAACGCAACGAGGTTCGCCCATATTTAAAGGGCGCACGCCCAATGCTGATGCCACCAGCGTTGCCCGCATGAAGCAGTCGGGCGGGATACTTTTGGCCAAAACCAACCTTCCCGAATTCTCTTACTGGATTGAAAGCGATAACCTACTCAGCGGCCGGTCAAACAACCCTTGGGACTTGACCCGTACACCGGGCGGATCAAGCGGCGGCGAGTCGGCAGCTATTGCAGCAGGAATGTCTCCGCTGGGCCTGGGTACCGATCTGGCCATTTCAGTACGTGGCCCGGCAGCCCAAACCGGCATTGTTTCGCTTAAACCTACGCACGGCCGCATACCCATGACCGGTGTTTGGCCACGAGAGCCCCGCCGCTTTTGGCATGTAGGCCCCATGGCCCGCACTATCAGCGATTTAAAACTGGCTTATGGCATACTTGCCGGGCCTGATGGCCAGGATGCTTTTGCCAGCAGCACCGTTAAGTTTGATGCCGGTACCGGCAACTTGCCCAACCGTGCGTTGCGGGTTGGCTGGATGACCGGTCCGGGCTTTGGCCCTGTTGACCCTGAGGTAGCCGCTACGGTGGCAGCCGCTGCCGAAGCTTTTAAAAGTTTAGGTGCACAGGTTGAGCAGGTGCGCATCCCTGCACTGGAGCGCGACTTTGCGCTGGACGTTTTTAACCGCATCCACGTGATGGAAATGAAAGAGGCATTTAAACAAGCTATTACAGGCCGCAGCGAAAATGAAATTTACAAAATGGCCAAAACCATGCTTTCGCTACCCGAAACCTCAATGAAAGATTTTATTGAGGCTGAGCAAGCCGCCGAGCGTTTGCGCGATGGTTTTGCCCAATACTTTGAACAATACGATGTACTGCTTACCCATGTGCTGCCCATCCCGGCGCATAAACACGGCGAGAGCGAATTTGTGATTGACGGTCAAAAAGTAGACGCCACCTATTTGCAGGGCGCTACCGTACCGCTTAACGTTACCGGTTTACCCGGCATTGCCATGCGCTTTGGCACCAGCCGTGAGGGCTTGCCTATTGCCATTCAGTTGGCAGGCAGCTGGCTGGCCGAATCTACCATATTGCACGCGGCTGCAATGCTCGAAAGCGTTAGTGAGGTCCGCAATTTGCATCCAAGTATTTAATGCTAACAAACCGCTATTGTAGTACTACAAACCCTTTCGTACCTATACCGAAAGGGTTTGTTTATTTCTTTACAAATGATGTACGCACGCGGCTTAACGTTTCCCTGGATATTCCTAAATAGGAAGCAACCATATGCAGCGGTACTTTATTAAAAACTTGTGGGTAAGTTTTTTGAAACTCCAGGTATTTTTCTTCTGCCGAATTACTGATCAGCGAATAAATACGCCGGTTACTCATCTCCAGGCTCCGGGCAAAAAGCTGCTCCTGAAAACTTTTAAGGGCAGGTATAGTATTAAGCAGTTCTTCCCATGCCGGTTTACTCCACAATACTACCGTGCTTGCAGCCAGGGCCTCAATATTGTAATCAGAGGGCTTTTCATGGTTATAACTTTCCTGGTCGGTTATCCACCAGTTGTCTATACCAAACCTGAGCGTATGGTCGGCACCATCGGGGCTAAACCGGTATAACCTAAAACAACCGCTGGTAATAAAACAGTTGGTTTTCCAAACCTCGCCGTCATGCAGTATAGACTGCCATTTACGTATCTTCTTTTCAGTACTGGCAGCGCGAATCAGCTCCATCTCCTCATCCGAGATAACAGTCCAGCTACGCAGATATTTTGCAAATACGTCAAACATAAGGCAGGCAAATGTAAATAATAGACGCGTTAAAACGTATTGCCCAACAACTTACGCTTCTACTTCTTTTTACTGTCCGGTGCTGCTATAATAACCTTGGCGCGCTGGTAAAAACTTTGCACATCCATTTGCTGCTCAACTTCCTCAATCGCTTTCATAAGGTTATTTTGGGTATCAATCAGTTGTGTTGTTGCAGCAACCATTACCTGCCAAACGGGTTCCATTTGCGCTGTTAACAATTCGCCTTTGGTAGTGAGCTGTATCAGCCGCTTACGTTCATCGGTTTTATCTTTGGCAGACTTAATGAGTTTTAGTTTCTCCAGTTCTTTTAAAAGCCCTATGGTAGATGGATGGCTATACCCTATTTCGGCAGAAAGCTCTACAACGCTTAGCTCCTTCCGGTGATACAAAGTATATATAACCGGGAACCATTTAGGCTCAAAGTCAATCCCGTGTGCCTGGTAAATCTGCGCACTGTCTTTTCGCATGCGTTCGGCAAGCCGTTGCAAGCGGGTGGCAATGGCTAAGACGCCCGACTCATCAATTACACTCATAATTTTTAGTTTTCGGCTAAATGTAATTCAAAAAACATGGTGTCGGTCAGCATCAGCGGAAAATGTGCAAGCAGATCTTTTTTATTAATTTGCTGAAAGCCGTTACGCTCATAAAAACGGTGTGCGGCCTTTAATGGCGCAACCGTACCGAGTTGTATATGCCCGATGTTTACACTACGGCAATACTGCAGCAATACATCCAGCAGTTGTTGAGCCGTGCCCCATTCCTTGCCCCGAAAGTCTTTTTTAACAAACATCTTACGGATGCATCCAGATTGTTGACCGGTATTTATTAAAGCGATAGTGCCCACCAATTCATCATCCACAAACGCGCCCCAAAAGCAGCCGCCACCCAAATGATAATGGGTATCAATATCTAAAAGATCGGGCTGCTGGTTGATGGTAATGCTTAAGCCAAATTCTGCTTGCTGAATATTTAATATGAGGTCAATAATCTGCCGGCAGCATTCGTTGTGAATGGGTTTAATATGGAGTAAAGAATTCATATAACAAACCTACGTAAAATTTTACGTAGTTTACTACATAAATAGCGAACTACGATTGGTTTATTTAGTTAAGCTCAAATTGGATAGCTGTCGGCAATTCTTTTTTAACCTAAAGCCATAGCCACCATCTAAAAAGCCGCTCTTTGGTGGAGCGGCTCTTTGTTAATCTAAAATGGGCTTAGTGATGGTCACCTCCCGGCTGTCTAATAGTGGAACAATCTGCCCGACTACAATACTTTGAAAATGCGATGATTCCCGGTGCTCGGCCAGAGCGCTTTCATCAATATAACCTTCAAACAGCACGATCGTATCCGGATCAGCAGTGCCCTGATGAACCTGATAAAAAAGATTGCCCTTTTCTTGACGGCTTGCTTCAGCCGCTTGTTTTAATAAAGCCAATACCTGACCAGTCTGGCCTTTTTTAACCTGCCATTTGGCAAATACATGGATATGATTTGTACTCATCACAGTAATGTTTAATTTTCTAAAATAGCAACTATCTTTTCTCCAACACCTTTTGCTGATGCCGGGTTCTGACCGGTAACAAGGTTACCATCGGCAATGCTATTGGCAGACCATGGGGCAGCGGCATGAAACTTAGCCCCTTGTTCGGTTAACGCAGTTTGCAGGTCGAATGGTACATCAGCTCTGGCATAGCTATCTTCTTCTTCGGTAGTGAACGATGCTACCTTTTTACCTTGAACCAGGTAAGATCCGTCACTTAATTTAACATTGAGCAAAGACACCGGTCCGTGACAAACGGCTCCTACCACGGCACCGCGTTCAAAGGTTTCGGCAATCACATTTTTAAGCAAAGGTGCGTCGGCCATATCAACCATGGGCGCTAAACCGCCCGGAATAAAAATGACATCATATGGTTTTACATCAATCGTTTCCAGCTTTACCGCTTTTTGCATAGCAGCCCAGCCCTCTCCTGTCAAAAATTTAAGATTTTCCGGATCGTCTGCCAGGTTAAGTGCATCCAGATATGGGGTATCGCCGCTTAAACTGGCGAAGTCTATCTCATAGCCGGCCTCTGTAAACACAGCGTAAGGGTGCGCCACCTCTGGTAAAAAGGTTCCTGTTCTTCTGTTATTAGAGCCGATGGCGTTGGCGTTAGATACGATGATTAAAATTTTCTTTTTCATGACTGTAAGTTTTTGTTGAATAACTACAAAGCAAATGTGCGTTGAAAAAGAAGGGTACCGTAAGGAAGCAAATCACTTTTATGGTGTGATTTAAATCACAAATTTAGCCGGCATACAGGCGGCTGAGGGTTTCACGGCTTACACCCAGGTATTCGGCAATGAGCTTTTTCGGGACCTGCTGCAGCAGTTGAGGGTATAATTTAGAGAAAGCATCATAACGTTGCTGCGGTGTGCTGGAAAGCAACAGCTTGATACGCTGCTGTTGGGCCAAATAGCCGTTAGTGAGCTTAACGCGGTAAAAATATGCCATGGCGTGCAACTCTTTAGACAGTTGTTCCCTCGTTTCTAAAGTTGAGCACAGCACTTCTCCGGGCACCAGGCACTCAATATACATCGTTGCCTTAACCTGTCTGAAAAAGGCTTCATAATCAGACATCCACCAATCAGGTTGGGCAAACTGGACAATAAACTCTTTATCCTGGTCGTCTACGTAAAACACTTTGTAAACACCTGACAAAACAAGGTATTCATGCTTCACATCCTCTCCCTCGTTAACCAGATACTGATGTTTGCGCACTTTTTTTAATGTAAAAAAGGTGCTGACGTATTCCAGTTCCGGGTCGGTCAAGGTAGCGATCTGCGTAATATGTTTTTTAAGTGGGTCCGTTAGCATTGCCGAACGAAGGTAGCAAGGAGAGGTTTGAATTGCAAGGTCCGGCTTAAAAGAGCAATTTAATTACGTAGCTACTAACCAGCAACGGCCGCGCTATTTAAAAGCTTACGTTAAGATCAACATCAAAAATGGCACAAGTAGCTCCAACAGCAACTATTTACGTTTACTGATCTTGTTTAAAGTGATTTGCCTTTGAAGGTTGCATTTAAATCTGGTGATGGTATTAGCCTGAAGCTCTCTATGTTTGGTTGACCTGCCCTGCACGCGCTGGCGCCACATTTTAAAACTGGATAGTTTCATTTCTCTGCGCATCAAATCAATCACGTTTTTTTCGGTTAAACCAAACTGCGCCAGTATGGCGTCAAAGGGTGTCCGGTCTTCCCATGCCATTTCAATCACCCTGTCCACTTCAGTAATGGTTAACGGCTTACCCGTTTTACTATCTCTCATGCCTATACAACAGATTAACATCTGAAGTGTTGGTGCAATTAGCTTGCAAGCATAGAGATAATGATTTTAAGATTACACGCCTCCAACTTAAATAAGTGCTAAACAGTCGTTTAAAACTTTCTACCTTTTACAAATCGCCGCTAACTAATTTATAAAACCGACATAAGAGTGCCCTTGTGCATCAATGTCATCCATCAAAAACAAGAAGTTATTAAAGCCTTTACGCTTTAAATACAAATTGCCGCTTTACACTACTGCGCAGTTGAACTTTAGTTATCTAAACGCTTTAAATGTTTTCTAAACTGCGCAACAAATATACGCGGTACAATACAGGCACCTAAAAATGGGATGGGCACGGTAAAAAGATGAGATGCAATTCGAAATATAGCCTCTTTATGGTAATAAAGCGATAACAGCTTGTCAATCCCGAAACAAAGCATCAGCAAGAGGTTGATAACTATCCAAAATTTACTTACCCAAACAACTTCGTGCTTAAGTAAGCCAATATAGCCGGTAAGTACCATGACCACTATCCATATAAATTTACCGATGTATCTGCCCTGTGGCGGCAATGTGCAGTGCCATGATAGATAGTAATGCCCGATGAAACTGAATATCGTCAGGATCAACATTACTATAACTTCCCGTTTGGTTAATCTCATTGTAAATGCACTACGCTAAAGTTACATTAGCTAAAATACTTAATTAGCGCAACATGCATGGCTATTTATTGACGCTAAAATTCATGATGGTAAACCCGTTTTTGATCACGCCGCTGGTGTTAAAGCTTTGAATTTTATTGTTTTGGATAATCATCAATACTGGTGTGGATGATGTTATATCGTAAAAGCTTTTAGATGATAAAAAGAATATTGGGTAATTAGGCTTTAATGCCGCTTCGTAGTTACGTTGTTCTTTCATCAAGTCGCCTGGGGCAAAAGCGATGGTTTCATCAACAAACTTAGATTCGGCCAGGCTTTTAATATTAGCTGTCGCGTCCCAGCAATGAAAACATGTCGGGCTATATAAAAACACGGCATACCGCTTTTTCGGATCGAATTTTTTGAAGCGATTTAAAAAGGTGGCCGATACATCCAGCCCGGTTAAATCCTGGTTATTGATAGCCTTTTTATTAATTAAAGGATTTGAATAAGATACCGATGATGCCGTAAAAGCCACCAGCCCAACCAAAGCGATGGCGGCTAACTTATAATTGCGGTATGCTGCTGATTCGGCCGGCGGAAAGCGATACAAAAAGTACGAGCCGCTGATGATAATCACGTTGCGCAATACAGTGGCCCAGGGCGGCATTTGTAAAAACTTAATCGACCCAAAACAACCGCAGTCTTCGATGCCCTTGGTTAAATACACTTCTAAAAAAACAGCAGTAAATAACAAAGTCGATATCATCATGATTAGTGCTGAAATTTTGGTTTCGATGTTAAACCATAAAAACAAACCTAAAATGATTTCTAACGGCGGGATGATGATAGCAGCGTAGGCTAAAAACCCAATATCATAACCCTGTATTAATCCAATAAACGCCTGCGTATCAACAGCCTTTGCCGTGCCCGAAACTATAAATATAGCGCCTAAAATAAACCGGATAACAGTTTTCATGCAATGTGTAAAATTAAGTTTGGAGCTTGGCCTTACTTCTTTATTTTAAGGCTCACTTTAAAAAAGTAAAACCACAAAATTAAAATAAAAGAGTACACCGCAATAGTAAAAACGTAGTGATGCATGCTATCGATGTAGCGGAAGTGATTAAAACTAAGTACAGACAATACAATACACCTGATCCAGTTTAAAATAAATATTCCGGATAGCCCTGCTAAAATGAACTGCGCCGAAGTTTTAAAGGGTGCGCCGTAACAGATAATAAATCCAACATAAAACACATACAGCTCAAGAGCATTACAACCGTCTAAAACTTTCAGGTTATACATACCGTCTATCAAAATCATTGGCGCAGATGTATGATAGGATAACGACAACACATGATCGGCGTATATTAATTTAACAACCTTATAGGTTAAAAAGGTTAAAGAATTGGTAAGCGGAGGATCGAGTACTTGACGGGGCTGTAAATAAAAGTGGTACAAAAATATCCATGTTAAATAAAAAAAAAGTGCCTTTACTAAAAACAGTAAGGCACTTTTAGGAATATTTTTAGTTACCGTATTTAAAATGTTCAAACCTGGCAAAATGGTTAGTTGACGGTACTCATTAACAATTACACAGTCAGATCAGATTGTTGTTTCTTTTTGATTATTAAGAAAGCACCTAAACCTGCACCGGCAATAATTAAAAAGATAAGACCAGAGTTTATTGGCGCTCCAGGAGAAAATCTGCAATTAGTAATTGAGTGTTTTGTATACGTACCGCCGCTGTAAATGTATGGACAAATAGTTTTGTTGCCATCAGCTGGGCTGTCGCTATAACCACAAGTATAAGTTCCTGCGCCAGAGTTTGGTGGATTTACAACGAAACCATTAGATGGATTGCTACAATCAGTGTTGTCACAAGATGGAGACCCAGTTGGCTGCGTACAGCTTAAGCTCTGAGCACCAACACCTGCAAAAGATGTAGTGAAGGTTGTAAAGGCCAAAACCAATAAAAGAAGAATTTTTTTCATAAAAAAGGTCGGTATATATTAGTACTTTAAACTCCAATAATCTGTATAGCAAATTTATAACAAAGAATATTAAAATGCAAATAAGTTGCTTTTTTTTTAACAAAAGTCTTATTTGGTAATAAATTTATCATATTTAAATGATATGCTTTAAAAAGCTGATCAAAAGTCAATTTATTTCTTGCTTAATAAATCAAGCTATCTTTCCTATCACTTATACGATTAAAACATAAACGGGTTACATTGAGTAAATTAAAAGATTGAGCTTCAATAAATCCGTAGGTACAAAACGTAGAATTATTTTATAAAACCGGCGGCACAATATCCTTAAGAGCAAACACTTAAACTATAATTAAAAAACTCTTTACGCTTGACTTGCCAACATCCTTCAATTTCCATCATAATATTAGAATATTTATCGCTATTGCACCTTTTGCCTCAAACCCGATATATATACATGCGTGAATAAATAAATAGGTTGTTTATAATTTTTTAATATATTGCAGCACCAATTGTAGCCGAAACGCAGCCCTTACGATTTTTTATAACTGTTGATCAGACATTTATTCGCGGTCTACGTCGCTACTTATAACTAATAATTTAAGTTATAGTCATGATGAAGCAAAGTGATGAAGAACTAATGGCACGTGCGGCTAGCGGTTGCCGTAATGCCTATGCTTTATTGTATTCGCGCTACGTTAACCAGCTTTACCGTTATGTTTTCCTGTTTTGCAAATCAAAAGAAACCAGCGAAGAAATTGTGCAGGATGCCTTTTTAAAGATTTGGGAAACCCGCGAAAAACTACAGACCATTAACTGCTTTAAAGCCTTTGTTTTTCGCATCACCAAAAACATGCTGCTTGATTACTACCGCCGCCGCAAAACAGAAATAAAAGCGTTTGAGGTGCTGGCTATGCAGCCCGAAACCGGTTCCGAATTTTCGGATAGTAAACTCATTTACAGTCAGCACTGCCTGCTCATTCAACAAGCCATCAGTAAACTGCCGCCCAAGCGCCGCGAAATCGTGGAGATGCGCACCCAAGAAGACTTGTCGTTAGATGAAATTGCCGGCCGCCTGGCTATTTCCAAGTCGGTAGTAAAAAAACAACTATACCAGGGCATGGCCTTCGTGCGTACGTACATGCATGGCGAGGTCAGCATCCTTATCATCTCCATCTGGTTATATTTGCATCATTAGTCTGTATCTATTACCGCTAATACTGTTTTCTCCACGGTCATTGATAATATTTAATACGCAACTGTAGCTTGTAAAAAATATTTTTATCCCGAGGGGTCCGATTGCTTAGGCTATTCGTCTTCTCTTTAAATGAACCGAAATTCTGCAGAAAAATTCCTGAAAAAATACGCAGCCGGTGATTACACCGAAGCCGAGCACGCGGAGTTTTTAAACTGGCTGGATTCGGCTTCTGATGCCGACACAGAAGAAATTTTGCAGCAAATGGCTCAGCATTTTGAGCATCAGCCGGCAGACGAGCACGAACCCAATACATTGTTAGTATCGGGTATCGAATCACAGTTGGATAAAGCCGACCAGCGTAAAAACCGGCGGTGGTACTCTTCCATTATTAATTGGGCTGCCCTACTTGTAGTAGTGTCTGGCGTAGGTTTATTTGCCTACACAAGTTTCTTTAAAACACCCGAAACAAAATTGATAGCCCGGCAACAAAAAATTGTACCTGGCACTAATAAGGGCTACTTGCAACTGGCCAGCGGTCGTCGCATTGTATTAAACCAGGCCGCTAACGGTTTGCTGGCGGTTGAGGGCAACATCCGTATTTATAAAACAGGCGACGGGCAATTAAAATACATCCAAAAAGGACGTAGTAAGCAACACGGCGCTAATGTGCTGATGACCCCACATGGCGGGCAATACCAGGTAACCCTGGTTGATGGTACCCATGTATGGCTTAATGCAGCATCATCCATCAGGATACCGTTAAGCTTTAACCCGCAAGAACGCCGCATAGACCTTACCGGCGAAGGTTATTTTGAGGTAACCAAAAATAAGCATAAACCTTTTACAGTGTGTGTTGACCGCATGGAGGTTAAAGTATTGGGTACCCACTTTAATGTTTGCGCCTATGCCGACGAGCCGAGTATCAATACTACACTTTTAGAGGGTTCGGTAAAAGTCTATAAAAACGGCAAGTGCAAAATGATAGTACCAGGCCAGCAGGCCAGGGTAACTGATGATATTAAAGTGTGCAGCGTAAATGTGCAGGACGTAGTAGAGTGGAAAAACGGCAACTTCAGCTTCTCTCACGAAGATATTCAAAGTATTATGCGCAAGCTATCGCGCTGGTACGATGTGGAGGTGAGCTATGTAGGCAAACCGACGCACGAAGGCTTTGTGGGTATGCTGCCCCGCTCATCAGAGATTAGCGAGGTACTTAACATGCTCGAATTAACCAAAGTAGTTCATTTTAAAATTGACGGAAGGAGGATCATCGTAATGAAGTAATTTTTTTACCTAAAAAGTAGATGATCCAAAAAAACGAAGGCCCGCAGTGCAGCGAACACCACGAGCCGGAGTATGGATTAACTATGGAATGCTTAAGTATTAACAACCAATTTATAAACCCAAACTTTTCAAATATATGAAAATATATGCTCTTAAAAGGCATAAGGGGCCTGCTATTGCCCGTAAAATCCTGTTAATAATGAAGTTAACCCTAATTTTGCTTGTTACTGTTTTGATGCAAATATCGCTGGCAGGCAGAGCGCAAAACGTAACATATACGGCAAAATCGGCTCCGTTATCACAAGTGCTGGCAGAGATACAGCACCAAACGGGTTACCACTTTTTATACACCGACCAAATGCTGGCCGATGCCCACCCGGTTGACGTAAATGTAAAAAACGAACCACTGAAAGAGGCACTGCGCCAATGTTTTGACGGGCAGCCTCTGTCTTACAGCGTTAAAAATAAAACCATTGTACTGCAGCGTAAAGAAATAACTATGCTGCCAGCATTGCCCGAGGCTCGGGACGTAAAGATTACCGGTACGGTAACCGACGAAACCAACCAGCCTGTTCCGGGGGTGACGGTAAAGGTGCTTAACTCAAACGCCGCTACCCAAACCGATGTACAGGGTAAGTATAGCATTAATGCCCCCGACGCAAACGCTACGCTGCAATTCTCGGCCGTAGGGTTTGCTACGCAGCAAGTAAAATCCGCCGGTACCACCTTAAATGTTACGATGAAGGCTGTACCTAACTCACTGAGCGAGGTAGTAGTAATTGGTTATGGTGCCCAGCGTAAAGGAGATGTAACCAGTGCCGTGGCTACCGTTAAATCAGAAAACTTCGTAACCGGCCCGGTTACCGATGCTGCCGCGCTGTTAAGAGGCAAGGTGGCTGGTTTAAACATCTCTAGCCCATCCGGCGACCCTAATGCCCAGTCGCAAATCTTATTACGTGGTACCAATACTATTAACGGTGCCAACACCAGTGTGCTGGTAATTATTGACGGTATTCCGGGAGATTTGCTAACGGTTTCGCCTGAGGATATTGCCGAAATTTCGGTACTTAAAGACGGATCTTCGGCCGCTATTTATGGCGTTAGAGGTTCTAACGGTGTAATTATCGTAACCACCAAATCGGGCAAAGGCCGGTCGGGTGCACACATTGATTACAGCGGCAACGTAAGTGTTGGTCAGATTACCCGCCGCCCTAAGCTTTTGACAGCGCAAGACTATCGCGACCAGATTGCCTCCGGAACGCGTGATGCATCGTATGATAAAGGGGCATCTACCAACTGGCTGGATGCTATCCTGAAAAAAGCACCGGTGTCTACCCTACAAAATGTAAGTTTAAGCGGTGGTAATGCCCAAACCAATTATACGGCTTCGGTTAACTATCGCTTTTTAAATGGTATGTTCTTACGGTCAAACCACGCACAGTTTACCGGCCGTGCAGACATCAACCATTCTATGCTCGACGGTAAGCTTAAGTTTAATTTTGGTATGATACAGACCAATTTTAACAGCTTAGGTTTTAATACCTACGATTACCGCCAGGCCCTGCGCATGAACCCCACTGCACCTGTAGTAATGCCTGATGGTTCTTACTACCAGGAGCCAAATAACTTTGAGTACCAAAACCCGGTATCTGATGCTTACAACACCGATGCTCCTAACAGCGCATTTAGCAGCAGGTACAATACTACTATATCTTTCTTGCCAGTTAAAGGTTTACGAATAGCAGCAACAGGTTCTTATACCAAAGCGGGATATCAAAATCTTTCTTACCAAAACCAACAAAACATTTCTACCCTGCGCGACCAGCAATTTGGTATAGCCAATGTTAACCAGGGACAAAGCATAAGCCGCTTCCTGAACTTATCAGCAGAGTATACCCGTTCTTTCCGCGATCATCGTTTTACTGCACTTGGCGGTTATGAATACCAGGATTACGACAGTTTTGGTTCTTCAATCGCTAATCACGGCTTTCCTACTGATATCTTTGGCTATAACCAGATTCAGTTAGGTACGGCTCAAAAAGTTGGTCAGGATGTGATCAATAGCGGCAGAACACAAACTAACCTGATCAGCTACTTTGCACGCGGTACCTACAGCTATAAAGAAAAATACCTGTTGCTGGCCAGCTTGCGTATTGACGGTGCCAGTCAGCTTTATGGTGCCAATAAACCTTACGGTAAGTTTCCTTCTGTACAAGCAGGCTGGCGTATCACCAACGAAAACTTCATGAAAAATCAGACCTTGTTTGATGATTTGAAGTTGCGTGCAGGTTACGGTGTTACCGGTAATCAGCCCTCTCAGGGATTTTTGGCGGTAGGCTTGTTAGGCTATGACCGTTACGTGCTGTACAACGGCCAATGGATACAGACTATAACGCCAAGCCAAAATGCTAATCCGGCATTGCGCTGGGAAGAAAAGCACGAAACCAACGTTGGTTTAGACTTCAGCATGCTTAAGAACCGGATTTACGGTACTGTCGATTTGTACAACAGGCGCATCACAGGCTTGCTGTATAATTACCAAGTACCCAGCCCACCCAACCTGTACCCTACTACCCAGGCTAACGTAGGCACCATGAACAACAAAGGTATTGAGGTGTCTCTTAACTTTGTAGCTGTTAAAACCAAAGATTTTAACTGGACAAGCACCATTAATTTCTCAACCAATACCAATAAACTCGTAAGCTTATCTAACGACCTTTACCAGGCAACGCTGCCTTATTTTACCGCGGGGGGCACTGGTCCGCCGGCAACCACCTTTACCCACATTGTACAAGTTGGCAAAAATATAGGCGATTTTTACGCTTTCAAGGTAGTGGGCGTAACTAACGATGGCTTCTGGATATACCAGGAACCTAATGGTACTACCGTGCCTTACAACCAATTTAAACACTCATTTGAAGACAAGCAAGTGGTTGGTAATGGTTTACCTAAGTATTATGCGGGCTGGAACAACACTATCAATTACAAAAACTTTGACTTTAGTGTAACCATGCGTGGCGCCTTCCACTTCCAAATTGCCAACTTGCAACGGGCTGATTTTGAGTTGCCGGGCATCATGAACTATAACCGTTTTGCCACTGCTTATGATAAAGTTTTTGGTACAGCAGTATTAAATAAAAACGTAGCACAGGAGTTTAATAGCTACTACATCGAAAACGGTGATTTTTGGAAGATTGACAACATCAACATCGGTTATACCCTTAAAAACCTGCGTTCTAAATACATCCATAATCCCAGAATTGCTTTTTCAACCCTCAACACCTTTATCATTACCAAATATAAAGGCAATGACCCCGAAGTTAGCACGGCTGGCTTAACACCCGGGGTAGATTACCGCGATGTTTACCCGTCGCAGCGAACTTATAACCTTAGTATATCAGCAAGTTTCTAAAGGATCCACCATTAAGAAAATTGAAATGAAAAAAGTATATTTTTTTAGCACGATTATCCTCATCCTGGTGGTGGGATACTCATGTACTAAACTGAACGACAATAACTACAACACCATAGTATCCAGCCAATTTAATCCCACGCCCAGTGATGTAGCTGCGCTGGTAGGCGTACCGTACACCACATGGCGTAAACTGGAACTGGGCCGCAGTGCCAACGCCATTTGGCGTACTAATGAGCTGGCTGGTGACGAAACAGTAATACCGGCGAGGCCAAATGGCTGGGTAGACGGTGGTATTTACCGCCGTATGCACGAGGCCAAATGGACGGCAGCTGATGACAACAGCAACGTAATTTGGACCAACGCATACCAAGGCATCACCAATTGTAACAGGTTGCTGTACCAGTTAGATAACAATCTTATTCCGGTTACCACTGGTAAAGAAAACCTGGTTGCAGAGCTTAAAGTATTGCGTGCATCGTTCTATTATGCACTATGTGACTTTTTTGGCAATGTGCCTATCATTACAAAGTTTGATGTGCCATCAGGCTTTTTGCCCGACCAAAGCACGCGCACAGATGTATATAATTTTATCGTTAGCGAAATTACAACCAACTTACCGTTGCTGAGCACCAATAATGATGGCACCACCTACGGCCGTTTTAACAAATGGGCAGCACTGGCACTGTTAGCTAAAGTATACCAAAACGCACAGGTATACACCGGCACTGCCCGTTGGACCGAATGTATTGCCGCCTGCGACCAGATCATACAGTCTGGCTTATACAACCTGGAATCGGTGCAGGCCAATGTGTTTGCTACCAATAATGCCGGTTCAAAAGAGATTGTATTTGCCATACCTTTTGACAATCTGTATACATCTGATGGTGAAACTGCCTGGACCCTGCACATGGAAACTTTGCAGCCCGAAAATCAGGCTACCTACAATTTCCAAAACACACCATGGGGAGGCATTTGTGCTGAGCCGCAGTTTATCAACACTTTTGACCCGGACGACAATCGATTGAAAAGCAATTGGATACAAGGACAACAGTTTACTGCCAGCGGTGCTGTTTTAATGGGAACGATGGATAAATTTAGCGGTAAGCCGTTAGCCTATGTTAACGATTTGCCAGGCGTAGATTCATCACAGGAAATACATGGCTACCGCCTGGGTAAATACCAGATACAGACTGGCGAGTTGGTAGGCATGAGCAATGATTTTCCACTATTTAGATACGCCGATGTGCTGATGATGAAAGCTGAAGCCGCTTTACGCAATGGCGATGGCAACACGGCAGCTACGCTGGTTACACAGGTGCGTCAGCGCAACTTTGTTAGTACACCGGCTAAGGCAGCCGTTACCGGAGCACAGTTGGCCGGACCAACAAAGTACGATTACGGCTTAAGAAACCACAATACCACTACACACGAATCTGTTTCCGATATTCAATACGGTCGCTTTTTGGACGAATTGGGCTGGGAATTTGCACAAGAGGGACGCCGCCGGCAGGACATGATCAGGTTTGGCTGTTTAACTACCAAATCTTGGTTATCGCACTCGCCCAACGGCTCATACCGCACGCTGATGCCTATACCTACCAGCGCTTTGCAAACTAACTCTAAGTTGAAGCAAAACCCGGGCTATTAATTTATTTATTCCAATCATTCGTACCACCGCAAAACAACAGCTATAGTTTTGCGGTGGTTTAATAACATACTGCTTATTGATACAATATTTACCAAATAACCACTTACATTCTACATGGCATCCCCGCATCTCAGCAAGTCTAAAAAAACGGTATTCAGGCTAATCGCTTTTATAGTACCGTTTGCCCTTTTAGCTTTGTTAGAGGGTGCTTTACGTTTAACCGGATACGGGCATGATACCTCACTATTTGTACCCTTACCGAATGATGTATCTAAAATGGTGATGAACCGCTATGCATCCGAGCGTTATTTTTCTGACACGGTTAACGCTACGAAAGGATATTACGAGCCCTTTAATAAACAAAAGCTACCGGGCACCTTGCGGCTGTTTGTTTTAGGCGAATCCACCGCTGCAGGCTATCCTTATTTTCATAACGGCTCGTTTCATCGTTGGTTGCAATACCGCTTAAACCACGAGTTGCCATCGCAGCGGGTAGAGGTCGTTAACCTAAGTTTAACGGCCGTAAACTCGTACACCGTACTCGATTTTGCCAAACAGCTTACCCCCTTTCAGCCTGATGCGGTGATGATTTATGTTGGCCACAACGAGTATTATGGCGCTCTTGGCGTAGCCTCTACCAGCCGGATAGGCAGCAACCCCACCATGATTGCCATGCTGCTCAAGCTCCGCAGATTGCGCTTGGTGCAGTTGATAGACAATTGGCTTTACCGCCTCAAAACAGGCAGCGGCAAACCGACCGATAACCGCGAAAACCTGATGAAACGCATGGCGGCTAAACAGTCCATTGCCCAAAACAGCGCCGATTACCAGGCAGGTATCCGCCAGTTTGATAACAACATGACCGCGTTGAGCCGTCTTTTTGCACAAAACAAAATCCCTGTCTTTATCAGTACGCTGGTGAGTAACCAAAAGGACTTAAAACCCTTTATCAGCGCAGGCACTGGCAGTGCATCGGCCAATGCTGCGTTTGCCGCAGCCGAACGCGCCTACAACGCCGGGCAATTTGATTTGGCCCGCAAAGAATACATTGCCGCCAAAGAACGCGATGAGCTCCGTTTCCGGGCACCGGAGGCCATAGATCAGATTATCCGTAAACTGGCCCAGAGCAATCCATACCTGCACCTGGTAGATGTGCGTACCGCTTTTGAGCAGGCTTCGCCCCACGCTATTTTAGGGCACGAAACCCTTTTAGAGCATGTACACCCCAACCTTTATGGTTACGCTTTAATGGCCGATGCGTTTTATCGGTCGCTTAAACAATATCACATTATAAAGCCGCAACCTCAAAACGAAATGACCTTTGCACAGCTGTGGCATCAAATGCCGGTTACCCAGGTTGATTCGCTGTTTGGCGCTTACCAGGTAATGATGTTGAAAGCCGGCTGGCCGTTTAACCAGCCTATACCGGCCGGTTACCAACGGGAGCAAACCGTTGCCGCGCAAATTGCCGGACCACTATCGGTAGGGAATATTACCTGGAACCAGGCCAACGATGCCCTCTTTAAAAACGGCATGGCCACCGGCGACAAGAAAACCGCATTGAAAGCAACCGAAGCAGCTTTGCTCGAAAATCCGGAAAATAACCAGTACTATTTATATGCTGCCAGGCTGAATTTTGACTTGGGTAACTACCCCGAATCGGAGTTTCACTTTACGCAGGCTAACCGCTTATTCCCGTCGTTCGAAAGTGCGCAAAACCTGTTTCTGTTCTACATTAAAGCCGACCAGCCTCAAAAAGCCCTGGCGACCCTTGATGAAGTGATAGAAAAAAACACCACCACACGCAACTTTGAGCCTTACCGCTCTATGTTAACCGGCATTGTGAGTAACCAGCAAAAGATAAATCAGCCCGGTGCACGCATGGCCATTGCCAATGATTACGCAAAAATGGGCGAACCCGGTCTGGCCGAAAAATACCGCAAACCATGAAAGCACCATTGAAAGAAAACCGGGACCTTGGTTTGCTGGTTGGAGCAGCGTTTATGGTAATAGCCCTTTACAAATGGCACAAGCACTCGTTGGCCATGCCATGGTTTGCCGCTATAAGTGGTGTATTAATATTTTCGGCATTGATAGTGCCGCAATGGCTCACATGGCCACGCAAAGGCTGGGAAGCCTTGGGCAAAGCGCTGGGTTACATCAATACACTGGTACTATTAACGCTGGTTTATGTAGTGATTGTAACGCCGTTTGGCCTGATAAGCCGGCTACTGGGCAACGACCCGCTCAAATTAAAAACAGGCCCAACTGCCGATAATTACTGGAAAATGATTGATAACGACCAGACACAGCTGGAACAACAATTTTAATGCTATGGGTATTTTAAGCGAATTTTGGATTTTTATGAAAACGCGTAAGCGCTACTGGCTATGGCCTTTTGTGCTTGTGGTACTGCTGCTTAGTCTTTTTTTGTTTGTGGCGCAAAGCACCGCCTTATCCACCTTTATTTACGCTTTGTTTTAGGCCAATGTACATCCTGGGTATATCCAGCTTTTATCATGACAGTGCTGCCTGCATCCTTAAAGATGGCATATTGATGGCCGCTGCCCAGGAAGAGCGTTTTACCCGCATTAAAAACGATGCGGCCTTTCCTGAAAAGGCCATCAAATACTGCCTCGATTACTGCAACATTACCCTGAAAGAAGTACAGCACATTGTTTTTTATGAGAAGCCCTTTCTAAAATTTGAACGGCTGGTAGAAACATTTTTTGCATTTGCTCCACGAGGATTAACCGCCTACCTGAAAGCCCTGCCCATTTGGGTGAAACACAAGCTTTTTTTAAAACGGGTAATAACTAAGGCACTAAAAAAAATAACACCCGACTGGGTGCCCGGCGCCAACACGCTGCTGTTTACCACCCATCACCAGTCGCATGCGGCTTCGGCATTCTTTCCATCACCTTTTGAGGAGGCGCTGGTTTTAACGCTGGATGGTGTTGGCGAGTGGGCAACCACCTCGGTAGCCGTTGGCTCGGGTAAACAGTTAAAAATGGTTCGGGAGATACGATTTCCGCATTCTATTGGGTTGCTTTATTCGGCTTTTACCTATTACCTGGGTTTTAAGGTAAATTGTGACGAATACAAGGTGATGGGCCTGGCACCCTATGGTAAACCGATATTTAAATTGCTTATTTATGAGCATTTGATAGATGTAAAACCTGATGGTTCTTTCAGGCTCAACATGCATTATTTTAATTATGCCACCGGCCTTACCATGACCGGGCGGCAATTTGACCAACTGCTTGGCCAGCCGCGCCGCAAACCGGCCGAAGCGCTCAGCCAGTTCCATATGGATGTGGCGGCATCCATTCAGCAGGTAACCGAAGAGATTATGCTTAAACTGGCGTTGGCCATGCACTCGGCCTATCCGCATCAGAACCTTTGCCTGGCTGGCGGGGTAGCCCTTAACTGCGTAGCCAATGGCCGTTTATTGCGCGAAGGTCCGTTCAAAAACATCTGGGTACAGCCCGCCGCCGGTGATGCAGGTGGTGCCTTAGGTGCAGCTTACTATACCTGGCACCAATACCACCAGCAACCCCGCCCGGCCAACAACACCACCGACCAAATGCAACAGGCCCTATTGGGGCCGGATTATACTCCTGATGACGTAAAACTGGCAATAGACAATGCCGGGCTTGAATACGTTACATTACCCGACGATGCTTTTTACACCGGGGTTGCCCGCCTTATTGCCGCCGGAAAGGTAGTAGGTTGGTTTAACGGACGGATGGAATTTGGCCCCCGAGCCCTTGGCGCCCGCAGCATCCTGGCCGATCCGCGCCATCCGGAAATGCAGTTGGTTTTAAACCAAAAAATTAAATTTCGCGAGTCGTTCAGGCCCTTTGCCCCTGCTGTGCTGTCTGATCATCAGCAAGAGTATTTCGACTTGGCCAAGCCGAGCCCTTATATGTTATTCACTGCCCCAGTAGCGGCTAAACAACGGGTTGATGCTAATGAAAGTACGTCCCAAACCGGCCTCGAAGCATTAAAGACTTTACGCAGTACCATGCCTGCCGTAACGCACGTTGATTATTCTGCACGTTTGCAAACGGTAACTCCGGAGCATACCGAATTTTACCGGCTCATTCAGGCTTTTTACCAGTTAACCGGCTGCCCGCTGTTAGTTAACACCTCCTTCAATGTAATGGACGAACCCATTGTTTGCTCTCCTGCCGATGCCATACGTTGTTTTTTGAGCTGTAACATGGATGTTCTGGCCTTCAAAAACATTGTTGTTTACAAACCGGATTCCCGACCTGACTATATTGTTCAAAATCATCAGCGATAACAGCATTATCTTTAAAAAAGCTGCATAAGGTTTATCTGCAAAACTTATTATAACGACATTTGTCGCTGTCAATTTGAATACAAACGTCATTATCTCCGAGAAGCTCCTTGATACTGATTGAGCACTTCTCAAACAAAATCCTGAAGTCAAAGACGCCTGTTTGATGTATCGCTTTTATTTCTTTACTTAGATAATAATATTCCTTTATCACTATGAACATATTTCGACCATCCATCAAGCTGGTGCTGCCCGCACTGATGCTGAATACCTTCTTTGTAAGCGCGCAGAAACTGCCTAACGTTCAAACTGCCAGCATATATGCGCCGACCGATATTAAAATTAACGGCAACACCAACGAATGGAACAATAAGTTTCAGGCGTATAACAAGGCGGTCGAAATATATTATACACTCTCTAATGATGATAAAAACCTTTACCTAACGGCCAAGGCCAAAGAGCGGGAGATTATTGACAAAATTATAAGAGGCGGCATTAGCCTAATTATCAGCCGGGAAAATGACAAGAAGAGTAAAAATACGCTTTCGGTAACTTATCCTGTACTTGAAGGCCCTGCTATGTGGGAAGTGGCCGATAAGTTTGCCCGGCAAAGCATCAATTATAAAAATAAAGAAACGCTCAACATCAACGATTTAAACACAGCGTTTGCCAAACGCGAAAAGCTGATCGGCGTTACCGGCGTAGCTGCCATCCCAGATTCGGCCATTTCGGTTTACAACAGCGACGGTATTAAAACAGCATTCCTGTTTGATGATAAATTGACTTATACTTACGAGTTAGCTGTGCCTATCAAATATTTAAACTTACCAGGCAACAGCGGAGGCAAGTTTAGTTATCAAATTAAAATTAACCCCGACCCAGGTTTCAAAAAGCCCATTGTTATTACCGCCAATATGCCGCCTCCACCCCCTCCGGTAATGGAAGGAACCCTGGCAACTACCGACTTTAAGGGGAGATATACCTTAGCGAAGAAACCTTGATTAGCATTATTTCCATACTCAGCAACCCATCAGCACCGAACAGGAGAATGACTATAAATAAATATCTTGTTCTGGATGTTTATTGAGAAGCTATTAACTAAGCTGCTTCTAATATAGCTATTGTAAACTAAAATCTTTGAGCTAATTGTAGGCTGGAACAATAACCGCCCTGCATAGCAAACTAACGTTAAGCATGCTCGCGTAAGTCGAACGGACGCAGTCAGTAAACAAAAAGGCCGCCCTGTCAATCACATTGACAAGACGGCCTTTATTAATTTATATTAATCCTGTTACTTCTTTTCAGGGTAAAGGACAAGTTTAATCAGGTTGTTACCACTCATGTACTTGTTGGCAGTTTCTTTGGTAGATTGTACCGTTACTTTCTGCAAATCGGTAATATGCTGCAATACGGCATCCGGGTTTTCCTGGTTTTGTGAAGCTAATGAAAGCTTGCCAATCCAGAAACTATTTTCTTTAAGCTGCACCTCCGTCGAGCGTTTCTCTTCGGCAGCAAACTTTTGAATGTCTGTGGCCTCAGCACCGTTTTGCCTAAGTTTTTCGATTTCTTCCATCGAGGCGTTAATCAGCTTTTCTACGTTAGCCGGTGCGCAGGTAAAGTAAACGGTGACGCTGTAGCGGCTTTGCGGCAACTTGTTGTACACGGCACGTACCCCCGGCGAGTATACACCGCCTTCTTTTTCGCGCAGACGCTCGGTAAGCTTAATATTCAGAATTTCCTCCAGCGCATCAATCTGCAGATTGTTGTCTTCGTTGTAAGCATAGTCTCCGCTAAACACCAGCTGTACAGTGCTCTTGTCGCCAATACCGCGGTAAACTTCTTTGGTTATTTTACCGGCAGGTGCATGGATGCCCAGGTTTTTGTAGGTTTCTTTGCTGTTGGTGGCAGGCAGGCTGCCTAAGTATTGCTCCAGCAATGGCTTAACTTTTTCTACATCAAAGTTGCCCACCAGCGTAAAGGTAAAGCCCGACGCATCGGCAAAGCGGGATTTATAAAAGCTGAAAGCTTTATCCTGGTTAGCCTGGTCGAGCAGCGCAGCGGTAACGGGCATGCGGCGGAGGTTGTGGTTACCCAATGTAGCAGCTACGGTGTCCTGGTATACGCTGTTTGGGTCGAGGCTGCGGTTGGCCAGAAACGATTTGGTTTGCGTAATGTTAGATTGCCATGTGTCGGCGTCTTTGCGCGGCTGGGTAAAATACAGGTAAATTAATTGCAGCGCGGTTTCAAAATCTTTTGGCGCGGCATATCCATTAATGCCTTCAGTAGCTTCGGCAATATAAGGCGATACTGCAACGTTTTTACCGGCCAGCATTTTGCCTAACTGTATTTGGGTAAAGTTGCCTACTCCGCTGCTGTTTACCGAACTTGCAGCTAAACTGGCCGACGGATAATCGGCATCGCTGGCTAATGAGGTTCCGCCAAAACTGTAACCGTTAATCAATATCTGGTCGTTTTTAAAGTCGGTTGGCTTTAACACTACCTTAACGCCGTTGCCCAGCTTAAGCGTGGTGGTGCCAATGGCGGCATCTTTGGTTTCGCTAACTACTTTGCTGCCGGTTGGGGTTTTAGCCAGTAAAGGCTCTTTGCTAACCTTATCTACATAAGCGCTTACCTGGTGGCCGGCTTCTTTAACCCAGCTTAACAGTGTTTGCTCGGTAGGCAGGTTAGCTTTATCTTTTTCGGGCGCCTGTACCACGATAGTACGGTTTTGGTCGCTAATGAATTTACCGGCCATGGCGTTAATATCGCTCAGCTTAATTTTGTCTATGTTGTCTTTATAAAAAGCATATTCAAAATCAAGTCCGGGCATGGCCTCCCCTTTTAAAAAGTTACGCTGGTACTCTTGTACAAAACGGGCTGATGGGGTTTTATCCTTTTCTTTATAGGCATTCTCCATACCGGTCAGCGCATCTTTTTTGGCTCGCTCAAACTCGGTTGCGGTAAATCCGTACTTACGTGCACGTTCTACCTCATTAAGCGCCGTAGTTAGAGCCGTTTTTAACTCGCCGGTGTTTTTAGCTACGGCAATGGTAGTAAAGGCATCCTGGTTACCTAAAAAACCGCTGTAGCTTGCCTGTGCAAATAAATACGGCGGATTAGGTTTTGCAACAGCTCGGCCATACGCGCGTTCATCATCTGGTTAAACAGGTTTACGCGGATATCCTGCAGATACTGATTTTTGGTTTTAGATACGGTTGACGGGTGCTTTACATAAATCTGCACTACATTGTACGGATACTCTTTATCAGTCACAATTTTTACTGCCGTACCCGCCGTAGATGGCACCTGGTATACCAAGCGCGGCTTTTCTTTAGCCGGGTTTTTAAGTTCAGCAAAATTTTGCTTAATCAGTTCCTCTACCTGCTTAGGGTCAAAATCACCAACGGCAATAACGGCCTGCAAATCCGGGCGGTACCAGTCGTGATAGAAAGCTTTGATAGTTTCGGGCTTAAAGTTTTTCAGGATCTCTTCTTTACCTATCGGCAAACGCTCGGCATAGCGCGAGTTGTTCAGCAATACCGGAAATATCTGGCGCTGCATCCGCTCGCCGGCATTTTTACCACGCAGGCGCTCCTCTTCGAGTACTACGCCACGTTCCGAATCAATTTCTTTACTATCAAAACTTACCATGCCCGCCCAGTTGGCCAAAATGGTAAAGCCCTTTTTAAAAACATTGAGGCTGTCTGTAGGCAGCGGCAATTGGTATACGGTTTCGTCAAACGAGGTGTACGCGTTAAGGTCGGCCCCAAACTTAACGCCCGCTTTTTGCAAAAAGTTAACCAGGTCATTCTTCGGGAAATCGCGCGTGCCATTAAAGGCCATGTGCTCGGTAAAGTGCGCCAAGCCCCGCTGCTCGTCAGTTTCCAGAATGGAACCAGCCTTATTAACCAGGTACAGTTCTGCACGGTTTTTAGGCTGGGTATTTTTGCGGATGTAATAAGTAAGTCCGTTGGGCAGATGACCGATAATTACATTGGCATCAACCGGCAATAGATCGCCCTGCGACCGGCTGGCTACTATCGGCTTTTTTTCTTTAGATGACGATACCGGTTTTTTGGATTGGGCAAAAGCTCCGCCGGTAGCCATCAGCAGAGCTAAAGCAGCAAGCTTGCTGCCATTATTTAAATTCATATAGGGTGGTTATTTGGTTTAGGACACTAAGATATTGGCTTTGTTACAACAAACTTAAGCTGATTTTAGATAGTTGCTTATTTTTATGATGTTAGTAACGTATTAGTGATTGGTGAGTGATTTTTAAATCTGTGTGAAGGTGTAAAATTTTAAATAAAAAGCACAACGGCGTCCACTGATATGATTACTATCATTAACTGGTTTAAAAAGAATGTTTTTGTTCGTTTTATTGGTTAAGGCAATCGTTAATTCTCTACCTTAAAGTTGCGTATGTTTAATCCATCATCAACCATAAAATGACCGCGCAAGAATATTTATCGATTTGGACTTCAACAGGAGACCAAGTTTCTCCTAACAGCCGACAAAAGCTTACAATCTTTAAATTTCAGCCATTTACTATTGATTATTTGGAGGTCGGCCTGCCCAAAGATGCTGCGCCATACTTGTCTTTTGCTGGTGAATGTGATGATGTATATGCACGCGTAACGAAGTTAGAAGATTTGTATGCACTATGCCCCGAACGTGATAAATATATTGTGATAGGTTCGGACGAAAGCGGAAATCCAATTGCTATTAATATACAAAAGAATGATTTGATAGAGTGGTTGGATCATGAGGATTGTTTTGCACCGGGCTACTGCAACCGGTCAGTGGAATGCTTACTTCAATTCCTCATTTTTTACCGGGATTTTATAAATGATATTATCGAATGCAATGGTCCCGAAGCATACATGGATGCCAATTTTACTGACAAACAGTATGATGTCATGAAAAATCGCATGTATATGGTTGACCCTGACGCTTTTAAAAAAGATCGCTTTTGGAAAGGAGTTTTGGAAGAGTTGTTGGTTAATAGGGACTACTATCAAAATCAGTAAGCGGTCTTGTTCTTATTAGATTTGAATCTAAGTGCTCCTGCTTACTGACCTGCTTATCTTAACATTTTATTGATTGAATGAAAATTACCATCGTCCTGCTTTCTGCCGCTTTAATCTTAGCTGGCTGTTTTGCAGACCCTTACGTAAGAGACATTTCTACCGAGCGTCCTGAACCAAAAAATATTTTGGGTACCTACAAGTTTAAGGAACAGAGCATTACCACCGAAGCTAATGCTTTACCAGCAAAGGAACCCAAGGCTTCGTCTATTACACTGTTTGCCGACGGCCATTAAAAAGCAGTAAATCTACCTAATGTTTTTAAAAACAGCGACTCTAAAGAGCCTGATTACGTGTCGGCCGAAGGAAAATGGCAGATAGACACAGCACAAGTGTCTTGGGAGCATTCTACCACTTACTACGGAATAAAGTTAACGGGAATAATCGAAAGTTTTGCCTCCTATAAACTAATGGGTAACGAACCACCTTACCAGTTAATGATCATGTATGACGACCCAAGCCTGGGTATGGTTATGATATTCAATAAACAACAGAAGTTTACTTGCCTTACCCGGCTATCGCCATCAGATAAGCCAGTTCGTTTATCTGGCTGGCTGCCTCCAAAACATGCTGATAGGGTTTGCCGGCCAGGCGCACGTCCTGTACACGCGTTAAACCTTTTAACCTGACGCTGCGTTTTTCGTGCGCGCTTACCTCATCGGCTAGTAAAGCATACGTTTCCTCGGCCACAATAAAATTGTTGTTTAAATTTTTTGTTTCGCCCTGTAAACGTGAGGCAATGTTAACCGGCAACCCCATCACCGATAGTTGCTGGTGAGCATCTAACCCAAATTGCCCAATCATTACCTTACCGGTATTCAGGCCCACCCCAACTTCGAGCGGTTGCCCGTAATAAGGCACGCCATAAATCCGGTTAAACAGGTCCATGGTTTCAAAAAGTTTATGCCCGGCCTGGTAAGCCTGTGCAGCAGCTTCGCGAATACCGGTACCTAAACCAAAAACAGCGTAAAGACTATCGCCGGCCATGGTTATTGTTTTGCCGTTATAGCTTTTAATGATCTGGTTAAATACCGAAAACAAACGGCGAACACCCGTAATTACCTCCCTTACCGGCCGTGCCTCCATCCACGAGGTAAAACCCCGGATGTCTAAAAACATAACGGCCAATTCGTGTTCCTGGTCATCTTCCGGCCATCCGGCTGCGCACGGATTAGGTTGTTGCAAAGCCTTTTGTGATACTTCTATCGCCTGACATTCTTCCGAAAAAAGTCCGTCTTTTAAAAATTGGGTATATAAAACTGTTGAGTTTTGATCTGAATTTGGAGTGTTGGTAGAGTTGGCTTGCATTGTTGTTAAGTTTAGTTGTTACTAACTAAGACGCTAAGCTTCCAAAAACATTTTAAATAAAATCACAAAAAAACAGAGCTGATAATTTACTGACCAAAATGGTAAGCTTAAATGACAAAACCGGCACTCTAAAGCGTTAGTTACACACTGGTTGATCGTGATAAATTAATTCGACGTTATCTTCGCGTCACCAAAAATCTACCAAGATCAATTCGGGTGTGTATGTTGCACAGGCCAAACCTTTGCTGATTAATACCCTATAAAGACTTGAGAGTAAGAATGTTTACCATATTGCTTAACAGCTATTTATAAAAATAAAGCTAAATTTGATTCTTTAAATTAAGCAAAATGCCTAAACCACTGCGTATTAACATCATCATTATAGCGCTTATAACAATGGCCGGACTAATAGCCGGCTGTAAAAAAAACAACCCTCAAGATGAAATACCGACTACCACTAAGCCAGTATCAACGCCCCTGCCCGACCTGGCCATGTTTGTAAATACTTTTGATAGCAGTTCGGGTACAACTACCTATTTCCTTAATGCTGCTACCGGTAATGTACTTACCCAATACACTTACCCGGCGCAAACCAACACTACCTGGTGCCAACCGGTGGCAGGCAACGGCTACTTATATAATTCAAGCAATAACAAAATAGATGCTATTAACATGAACACCGGTTCTGTAGTATGGACAGATGACGTGACTAACGTTAGCGCACCCATATTGCACGACGATACTTTCTACGGTGTATACACGAACGCTAATGACTCTTATGGCATTTATGCGCTGGATGCCACCAAGCCATCCAAAACTTTTTTATGGAAGTATGAGGTAAACAAAGCGGTTCAGACCCAGTATCCGGGTAATATCAACGTTGAAATTAAATATTACAACGGCTTAATCTATATCGCTGCTGCATACAAAAACATTGCTGCTGTAGATGCTAAAACGGGCGTACTTAAATGGCAGATGAATACGGTTAATTACGTAAGCAATTCGTTAATTGCTTTAAACAATGGCTTCATCATCAATGAGGATAAAGTGATTGATGCCGCCACAGGCCAACAAATATGGATGGCAAAGCCTGCAGCCCTTCCGCCTACCTTTACCGGTAATCAGGAACTAGCCAAAATAGAGTATGTTACCAAAGACTTGTATTTTGTAGCCACTACACACTATCCATCATCGCCGGGTAACAGAAAGTGCTTTTTGAGTGCGATTGACAAAACCACGGGTAACGAAAAATGGCATACTAATTATGGAGGTGGCTATAGTAACTATGACACCATAAATGCCGTTACTCAGGTTTGGAATAACCAGTTGCTCATTAAAAAACTGGTATATACCGGCGCAGGCAAGTATGGCGCTAACGTAGATGAACGTTACCTGCTGATGGACATAGCAACAGGCCGGATTATTGTAACCCTTAGTGATACAGGAGCCGGAACAACCAGCGGTGCATACATCATCAACAACGATATCTTTTTTTGCAAAAGATGGGAATCCACGTTGCACGGGGTCTTTGGCCCGGTATCTCCACCGGCTAACTATGTTTTTACTAACGATTTATTAACCGGCAAACAAAAGTGGAACAACAACAAGTTACTGGAGAATTACCAAGGCACTGCCTACAGTTGTGTTGTAACTGGCGGCAAAGCCTATTCGCCGCTTATTCATTAACTGTTAGTTGCTAAATTGAAATCTTGATTGTGTAGCTACCTGTGGCAAGTGGTTGGACTTGTTAAAGTTCATAAATGCATTTTTAGCTCATCTTTGACGTATATCTTTTTGCTAAAGTTAAATGGACTGAACTACGCTGGTAATATTTTAGGCCGCATTTAAACGCTTGATCATTAACCTGATATACTACTTTTTGATTATTTTGAAAACATTAACTGCTTTGCCCTGCAAAAGATGCATAGAGTAGATACCAGGTATCACTGACGATAAGTCAAGCTGCACAATGCCTGAACTATTGCTGAATTTATTACTCCATACTTTGTTGCCGTTTATTGTTGAATAAATATTTACTTCTGACATTGGCACAACGGCTTCTCCAAGATTTACGTACAAAACGTTCTCAACCGGATTGGGATATGGAATGCGGTTACCCGGATCATTAATAAAGCGCTCAACCACACCCTGACAGGGCTGATTAGTACTGACCAGCAGCCTGTTAGTACCTTTAGCCAAAGGCAAACTAATTGTGTTACTGCTGGTATTAAACACACTACCGTTTAGTGTAAGCGTATAGTCTGTTCCGCCCTGTAAATTAACGTTAAGCATGTTATTTTCTTTGTTTACTACCGCGTAAACTGCCAAATCTTTAGGCTCAGTTATCTTTAATTCAAAACATTGTTTATAATCCGGCTCTCCCTGCACCGTAATACAAAGATTATAAGTGCCTGCAACTAACGACGGAACCGTTACCTGTTGCACAAACGAAAAAGTCTTATCGATTCCGTTACCGGTTAATGTGCCTGTGTAAACTAACGACTGTGCTGCAGTGACACTGATTGTTCCGTTTGCCTGGCCTTTACAGCTAACATCCGTTGCCGACACCCTGAAGTTATCGGCCGGTAAAACATACTTTACTTTAACCTCAATGGGTTCGGTTTCAGTGCTATAGTCATCAACGCGCAATCTGGCTTGGTAAGAACCACTCTCTGTGACTGTAAATGTAGCGTTGTCTGTATTTTTTACAGTAACGCCGTTGCGCAGCCATTCATACACATAACCTTGCCCTTCGGTAGCCTGAAGCTTAACCCTGCTGCCTTTAGCAAAGGTAAGCGGCCCATCTGCAGTTAATACAGGTTTCGGAATAAACCTGAAACCATCAATCTTTGCTGCACCGGCTGGAGTAATGACAGAAGCCGCCCCGTTTGCAGCCACTCCCACTGTCGCAGTGATATTGGTAGAAGAATTTACTGTAAATGAGTTTGCCCGGGTATCAGCAAAAATTACGTTCTTCACTTCATAAAAATTGCTGCCGGTTATAGTTACCTGAGAGTTTTCGCCCACTGTGGCCGGTTTAATTGAAGTAATTTGAGGCGGAGGGATAAACATAAAATTAGCAATACTTGCTTTACCTGCAGGGCTGCTCACCTCTATCGGTCCGCTTGCACCATTCCCAACAATCGCAATTATTGTATTATCGGTAAGAATCTGAAAACTGGCAGCAGCCTGGTTACCAAAACTTACGGCTGTTACGGCACTCAAGTTTGTGCCGGTAAGTGTTACCGCAGTTGCTGGCGCACCACTCGCCGGAGCAACCGAATTGATAGCTGGGAGTGTCAGAAAGGTGAAGCCCTTGCTACCTGCCCAACCAGATCGCGACGTCACCTCTATAGGTCCGCTTTTACCGGTTCCCACATTGGCGGTAATTATTTCGGCCGATACAACCTTAAAAGAAGCTGCGGGGACACCGCCAAAGGTAACATCGCTTACACCAGTAAAATTAAAACCCTTAATAGTTACCGGTGCACCGGCTGCAGCACTTAGTGGACTAAATGATTCGATAATCGGGGATTCGATAAATATGAAGCCATCATAGCTTGCTGTACCTTTAGGCGTTTTAACAGATATTACACCACTTGCTCCTCTTCCTACAACTGCTGTAATTAATTCAGTTGAATTGATGGTAAATGATTGAGCAGACACGCCGCCAAAGCTTACCTCAATAAAATCCTTAAAATTCGTGCCTTTAATTAATATGGTGCTACCTGTATTTCCTTTAAGCTCGCTTACCGATGTGATGGTTGGTTTGTCGGATATGTAAGTGAAGCCAGCCAGCGTAGCTGAGCCGCCAGGGTTGTTAACCACAATATCGCCCGAAGCGCCATTGGCAACAACAGCGCTTAAGGTAGTTGCAGATATCAGTTTGAAAGATGCTGCCGGGATGCCGCCAAAACTCACCGATGTTACAGCGCCTAAGTTAGTACCTGTTAAAGTAACGGCAGTCCCTGTTTTAGCGCTCATTATACTGGCGGAAGCCAGTACGGGCGGGTTGTAAAAAGTAAATGATTGCTGAGCTGTAGCTGTACCACCCAACGTAGTTAACGCAAAATAACCTGAACGAGCATTTTCGTCTAAAACAGCGGTAAGGGTAGTTGCAGATTCTGCTTTAAAATTAAGAACAGAACTACCGCCTAACGTTAGGCGCGTTGCGCTGGTTAGGTTTGTGCCGGTAACTGTAATCTTTGTACCTGCCCCACCTTCCAGCGGAGAAATGCCACTAATAGTTGGTGATGAAACAAACTGAAACCCCGGCAATGTGGCAGTACCGGCAGGCGATACAACTTTAATATCGCCGGAGGCACCTCTGCCCACTATTGCGGTAATACTAGTTGCCGATTGTACATTAAAAAAAGTTGCCGCCACCCCGCCAAATGATACGGCTGTAGCACCGGTTAAATTTAAGCCAGTGATGGTTACCGATCCGCCCACACCGGCAGACATGGGCTGGCCGCCCGTTACAGATGCCGACAGTTTAACTGATTTGGCAAAAACGCCGCCACACTCATAAGCAACAATCACTTGATCATCAATAACACACATCCCCGAATTTGATATCTCGCCGGCAGATATTTTGTAATTACCTCCTACGTCTTCCCAGTCACTACCATTGGCATTAAGCCTGGCCACCGATAGTTTACCCTCGTTTGCCGAAGTATAAGTTACGTATGGTGTACTGCCATAAAAAGCAAGTTCCGCTTCGCTTCTGCCTCCATAACCAAGCACGCGTTTTCCAAGCTGAGACCAGCCGGTTTTTGCATCATTAAATTTATAAAGACCTAACTTATAAGAATCTTCTAAAAGCAAGTACAAAGATGACTGGTAAAACTTAAGTGCAGAAATTCTGAAAGACTGCCCGTAGGTAAAAGGCACTTCCACCATTTTTTCCCAAACGGCTGCGCCGGTTTTGAGGCGCATAATTACTACCTTATAATTAAGTGAATTGTAATAAGCCGCGTATACCGCGCCCTGGTCGGCAGCCAGGGTTACTTCTTTTGCTGTTGTGGGTATAAAATTGGCATCGCCGGCTACCTCCCAGGCACTACCATCTTCTTTAAGGCGCATCACCGTGCCTTTGTCATAATTGTTGTATGCCTGGTAGGCAACGTATGGTACATTACCATTTAAGGTTAATGATAACTTGCTATTATCAGATACAGCTTCGGTAAATGTCGGGTTGCCTACCACTTCCCAGTCGGTACCGGCAGCGTTTAATCTTTTTACGGTAGCCCGTTCAGAATCTCTATAATAAACGTAGGGTTGTGTTCCATTCATCGCGATGTCCATTTCATTAACCCAAGACTTGGAGACTGACGACGAACCTACTTTTTCCCAGGCAGCCTTTACTTTGTCATAGCGGGTAACGTATAAGTGCTGGTTATCACTAAAATCTGTATAGGCAAGATACGGAGACGTGTCATCGCTAACCATCTTCATGGTCCATGCGCTGCCTGGTAAAAATGAGGTAGTGCTGGCTTTTTCCCATCTGCTGCCATCATCGCTCAGTTTCGACGCCACTGCCCTGCTCAAATAACCGTAATCACGATAGACCAAAAAAGGTTTGGTACCTATAAAGTCGAGCGAGATGCCAGTAGCCTGCCCACTACTGAAAGCCTGATTGCCTACCCAGGACCATTTCGTACCCTCGGCGTTTAACTTTACCACCGACAGCCTGTAATCCTGACTTTGATCAGTGTAGGCCACGTACAGCGTCCCGTTGTTTGATTTCATTACCACGTTGCTTGCCATGCCTAATGAAACACCAGACTGCCCCAATGGCTCAAAAGATTTATTTGCCTGATTGTATTTAATGACTGATATTTTATCGGATAGTAAGGCGTCTGAAAAGGCTATGCATGGTACAGACCCCCAAAAGGCCAAACACGTATTTGTACTCGATCCCGAATTTATTGATGTGGATGCTAATGTTTCCCATTTGGTCTCTGCATCGTTTAAACATTGCAGCCTTATTGTAGAATAAAGGCTGTAATTTTGATAAGCAACGTAAGGCTTATTGTTGTAAAAAGCCAAAGAAGGGAAAGCCGCTTTATTTTCACTAAAATTGGCATTACCCACTGTTTCCCATTTGGTTTCGTCTGCACTTAAGCGCACAACCGATACCTTATCGCCAGCAAGTACATTTGTATAAATTAAATAGGGTGTATGGTTGTTTATAACCATCGACATATAAACCACCTGCGCCTTGGCCGCTGCAGTGTCACCCACCGTTTCCCATTTTGCAGCACCTGATTTTAACCTTTTTACATAAATACCCCCTAAACCATAGTAAGCAATGTACATATCGCCCTGATCTATCTTCATATTGAAAAGTGTAGGCACGTCAAACTTAGAGATATTAAAAGACGCACCGTACTGCACCCATCCCTTCCCTGTTTCAGAGGGCTTCTGTATGCTAAGCTTTTCATCACTGTACATAGCCACATACGGAACATCGTCTTTTAGCGTCATGGTAGAACTTAAAACCTTTCCAAAATCGAGCTGCTCGGATTCGTCAGGTCCTAATGGCTGCCAGGATTGTGCATAACTAAAAGCAATGGAAAAGGTAAGCAAGCAAAAAATTGCAGCAAAAAGAGGTGTTCTCAAACCTGCGAAATTATAATAAGATTAGAATGATATTAGCTTTGTAAATATATATACTTTTATTGACTAGCTGTAAATCACCATGATGCCATACAACGGCCATGGCGAGTAAGCCATTTTAGCAAACTAAAGCGTTGTACGTAAACTTGCTCAACAAGTTTACTGACGGCCTTTATCAAATAGGCATGATTTGAATTTTTAAATATGATTTTGAAAGAAGAAGAGCAATGCTATGTGTTTTCACAAATTTGACAGAATTTAATTTAAAAATTGACATTGGGGACTCCAAAAAAATTTAAATCATTGAAAAACTGATCAGCGTTAATTTTTGAAAATCAAACCAGCGACAAGTTATCTTTTACTAATTCGTAACATACCGTTGTAAGTTGATATGTATAACTTCCCTTTAAAATCCTGGGCAATTTGATAAATGCCTGTACTCGGCACCTTCGAATTTTCGGAATGGTACACCTGCCAGTCATTCGCGCGGTCAAAACGTACCAAGCCCGACTCGTTAGTTCCCATCCATAATACTTTTTCAAAAGGATCATAAAAAATGGAATTAAGGTGGTTTGATGGCAGGCCAGAATTATGATCATTATAATGCGTCCAGTTCCCGTTTTTGTCCAGTTTGGCAACGCCTTCACTGGTCCGGTCGCGGTTTTTACTTGGGGCATAATCATACAAACTAAAGTAAATATTACCTTCTTCATCTTCGGCAGCACCCGTTATGCAAATACCCTTTAGCGGCGTTTTGGACTGGTTTAACGCCGTAACCTTTTTTTGGTCGTCAATCATAATACTCCCGCTAAAGGTGCCAATCCATAAACGGCTTTGCTTGTCGCGGTAAGCATAATTAACCCGGTTTGACGGCATTACAGATACTGCACGTTTATCAATTTTTTCATATTTACCCTCTTTGTAAATCACTAATCCCTTATCATCGCACAACAACATTTCATTAGCAGCAGTAGGAACAATATCATATACGCCACCAATCCCTACGTTAGCGGTATTAAGCTTCTCGAAAGTTTTTCCATCAAACTTAAATATAGCATCGGCCGCCCCTATCCAAATATTGTTAGCCTTATCCATTGCCACTGCATTAATGGTCTGATTGGGCGTAAACGGAGAATTGGTTTTATCAAATGTCTTAAAAACACCATGCTCAAACCGAGTCAAACCGTCCAGCGTAGCATACCAAATGTCATCGTCGTTTCTGACCATTACATGCTGACTCATATCCTGAGGTAAAGCCGAATTTTCTTTTTGCCAGACATTAAACTGGTAGGCAGGCAAATTTTTATTGGTGTACTTGTAGGATGTATTGTAAATTTTTACCTCCCCACGGCTGGACATATTAGCTGTAATTTCTTCCTGATTTACACGCTCGATAGTGCCGCTTATACGATCATTAGCCAACCTGAACATCACGTTGATTGATGCTGTGGTTGGTTTTCCGTTTTCCATAGCCGGGAACCACTTACAGGCGTTTAGCCCGTCGATGATATCCTGGCTTATCTTGCTTTTGGTTGGGTCGGAATAACTGAGTGTACAACCTCGTCCCTGCGAGTCTACCAAAACCTGAAACATAACTGCACCGCTTGCGCCTTTAAGGTTATAGTTACTGTTGATTTTATCAGCAATTTGATTAAAACTTACCGAATCATAAGTAGCCTTGGGGCTGCCGCAGTCCAGGCAAAAAGCATCGGTTTTACAATTATCGAGCTTTTGAGTAAACAAATGTTGTGCACTGACAGCAAAGGGCTGCAAAATAACCGCAAATGGCACGGTCAGAGTTAAATAAAATGAGCGGATAAGGTTTAACATCGTTTCAAATATATTAATGCTACCGCATTTTTTTGGCACCCGGTTCGGAAATATAAGATTGTTTTAAACAGATTTTTATTGCGCTACAGTAACCCGGCTTAACGAATGCACCTCATTCGCAAGCTCGCCAACTTCTTTCACCTCCTCCCAGCACAATGGCTGACTGATAGCGATTGGCAACTGGCTAAAGCCTACCAGCGCAGGGCCGTCCAGTTCGTTATACAACCGCTGGATGTCACCCGGGTGGGCAGTTTGCTGAATAAGCCAATGTCCCTGGTGCTGCATAATGGTTTGGGCCTGGTGGCGGCGCAGGATATTTAAGGTTTCGCCGGTGCAGGATGATAAGCGATAAACGGCGTACTGCATAATAGCCCCGAACGATACCGTAACTTCCAGCACGCCGATTATTTTTTGAAGGCGTAGTACCATATGGTCTGCTTTGGATGCCGGGATGCGTACTTCAAGTGTAATCAACACCACTTCGCGCACATCCGTACGCGCCTGCGACAGGCTGACAACCGGGTAATTGGGTCTTGAAAACGTTTGGATAATACGACTCAGGATGCCGTCCTGGTCATGGCAGCTTAAACTGAACAATTTGGTGGTTAACGCTTCTTTTTTCATAGCAAAAAAAAAGCCTCCCTACTTTCGTGGGAGGCTTGCTTTATATCGGTTTGTTTTTTGATTATAGCATCAGTGCCTCCCGGTTTGAACAAACGGCGATAATGACAACAATAATAATGTTGTTAATCATGATGCTATTTATCGCAGTGCTGTTCATTCGAAGTGGTTGCAAGTACGTAATTAACTGCGGGTTTTACAAGCGGTTATTTATTATTTACGCTGCAAACCGTTTATAATATTGATATTTTATTCTGATGATACCTGATTATTCGCTTTTGGGTTTTAGTGTAACATCCAGGTAAACCGAATGGCGGCCGTACGAATCGTAAAACGGTTTGTAAGGCACACCATCTATGGTAAACTGCAGTTGCTGCGGGTTACCTTTAATGGTCTGGCCAAGATCCTGCGCGTTCAGCGTTACCTTGCGCCATTCTTTCCGGGCTTCGGGCTCTTGTGCGGCCAGCAGGATGGGGCCGTAAAATAAGCTGGCAATATTCTGCTGGTCCATCACCGGGTCGAGGTGAAACTGGAAAGGCATTTTCAGGTCGATATGGTCACCACTTTTCCAGTTGCGGGCTAATTTAAGGTAACTACCGGGCGTGGCCTGCATTTTTTGCGGCTTACCGTTAACAGTTACATAAAAGCCTTTAGTAGCCCAGCCCGGTACACGCACATACATATCAAACTTACCATTGCCTTTAATAGTAAGCCGGGTATGGTCTTCTTTAGGGAAAGCGGTCGTTTGCTCTACCACAACGTTCCGCTCCGGCCAACTCAGGGTCGACGGGATGTAGAGGTTAACGTACAGCGACTGGTTATTCCGGCTTTTAAAATAAATAGTATTTTGCAGCTTGGTGTTACTTTCCAGCGCGGTGCCGTTGCAGCAGGTAAACCCGCTCATCTTGGCATTGCTGAACTGTTTGGTTACCCCCGGCCTTAACGATACATGGTAGGTATTGGCCGGACTATCCTCGGCCACCGAGGCCAGGATATGATTATATAAGGCACGCTCGTAATAATCCATCAGTTCGGCCTGCGGGTTGTACATAAACAAATCGCTGGTGAGCTTGAGCATGTTGTAGGTAGCGCAGGTTTCGTTCTGACCGCCAGCCGAAAACCCGTTTTGGTACAAGGTACCCGGCTCACTGATAAAACACTCGGCATTGGCCGGGTTGCGTGCCCCGGCAACACCGCCAATGCTGTACATGTAATCGCTTACGGCTTTATGCCAAAAGTTATCGGCCACTTTATAATATTCCGGGTTGTTTGATGCCCGGTAAGTTTCGATACTGCCAATAATTTGCGGTATATGCTGGTTGGCATGCAGCCCCCTAAAGTTATCCAGGTTTTTAGCCAAGCCGTTAGAGTGTTCTTTGTCGCCAAAAAACACCCGGATGTTATCAAACAGTTGTGCGGTTTTTAAATACTCCGGGTTATTGGTAACGCGGTATAAACGGGCCATTACCTCGTTCATGCCGCCAAACTCGCCGGCAATGTAGGTGTTCCACATTTTGATGAGCGTGTCTTGCGGCAATTTGCTTAGGCGGGCATACACCCAATCGCCCATGCCGGTAGCTACGCTGAGCGCCTTTTTGTTACCTGTTACCTCGTACACATCCAGCAACCCGGCTAAAATTTTATGCAGGGTATAGTATGGCGCCCAAATCCTGTCGTTCTGGCCGCCGTACTTGGCGCCATGCTCCAGCATAATAAACTGGTCGGGCGGATAAGCGCTGATAAAGCCTTTGCCCCAGTTATTGTAATCAGTGCGCAGGCCTTTGTCGCTCAAGTCAGAATCGTACGCCGACTTACCTGGCCCAACAGGTACTTTGGCTGCGTCAGATACGAACGGACCACCGGCCGTTTTTGGCTTGCCCGACATTTGCGACAGATTATACAGCGCATTCGCCATATAATCCATTTTTTGGGCAAATTTAGCTTGCAAGGCCTTATCATAACCCGTACCGGCATAAGCCTGTGCAATGGCGGTTAGGTAGTGACCAGTGGCATGACCGCGCAGTTTGGTATCCTGGCTGTCCCATACGCCCAAAGGTTTGGCACCGGCAGGCTGCTTTTGGCCGAACGCCTCGCGAAACATGTACAGGAAAGAGTTAGGGTCGGTTTCGGCCAGTGTTCTCACAAACTTATCGCGGTTTTCGATAAACCGGGTGTTATGGCCGGAGGCATCAGTATGTAGTGCGACCTGATTTAGTTTAAATGCTTCGAGTTTGGCGGCAGGTGTGGTGGTCTTTCCGGCCTCGGTTACAATAACGGTAGCTTTGGGCTGTAGCGCCGTGCCGGGTATGCGGCCCGTTACGGTATACTGGCCGGGCTGTGCTACCGCGCTGTTACTGGTCGGGTTAGGCCAAATCACCCGTACTTTAGGGCCGTTAACGCCGTTTTGGTAAGTACCCGGCACATACTCGGGCAGGCGAGGTAAGCTGCCCGCTTCGGTTTGTACGGTTACATCGGCTACTTTGGTTAGATAGGCGTTGTATAATTGCGGGTCGGTCGACGGGAAGCGCTCCAGATCATCCTCAGTTTTGGGCGAAGTATTAACCATTACTTGGCTATTGCCCGAGGCACGGTTGTAAATACCGGCCACCTGACTACCGCTAAGCGGAACACGATAAATGCGAAAATCGTGCAGCAAAGCGTTCAGGTAACCGCCATCGGCCGTTAACGATTTACCGATGTAAAGCTGTTTTTTGAAAGATGGTTTACCAAAAACCGAAGCCAATTCTTTAGGTGTGCCTTTGGTTTGTGCTGATACTTTGCCGTTAATATAGGTGGTGATGGTGCCCGAAGGTATATCGGCCACCACGGTTAAATACGTCCATTGATTAACCGGAACAGGCGGCGTTGCCGTTGCGGATTTGTTGCTGTTTTTTGCCGTGAGCATGGCTGCGTCAAACCCTGGCTTTGCCGGTGTACCGGCGGGCAGGGCAAAGAAGTGGCGGCCGGCATCCTTGCCAAAATCAAACCAGTATTGGCCCGGCTGGCCCGAACGCAGGTTAATCCACCCCGAAATACTGATGGATTCCAAATCGGTTAAAGCCTCGCCCGGCAGGGTAATAAAGGCGTTAGTTCCGTTTAAGGCGAGCACCTTGCCAAAGCGGTCATTGGCCACAAATAGACCATCGCCCTGCAGCTTGCCGTGTAAGGTATTGCGCGACCAGTCTTTAACATCGCCGTTAAACACGTAACGTGCTACCAAGTCAGTTTCGCCTATGCCGTCCAGTATCTGGTCACCGTTTTGGGCCTGTGCGCTATTAGCCAACGGCAGGAAGATAACCATGAAAAACAGTAACCGAAATATATGTTGAGGTACTTTCATATTGTTGTTGTCTGTAAAACCTATTTAGGTTGGGTATTATTATTAACCGGGTTTGTTTTCTGCAACTGCTGTTGTACCTCGGCCTCGCTCAAGGCGTAATCGTACATTTTAAGCGATGCGAGGTAACCGGTGTAATTCTCGCCAGCATCTGATGCACCGATGATGAATTTGGCATTTTTAATGGCGGATGGTACTGTCATCATCTGCAAGTTATCTACCACACCGTCCACATAAATTTTCTCTACCATGCCGTCAAACGTAAGCACCAAATGGTGCCACTGGTTTGCTGCGGGTAGATGCTTAAACGGCATACCAAAATGATAGTCGAGGTGGGTAGCAGCGCCAAAAGGGGCGCTGTTAAATAATAGGGCATTGTACGAGTTAGCCAGCCGCATCACCTCGGTGAACGAGGGTACCTCCATGGTATAGTTATACCAATTTACAAAGTCTTTACTGTACCAAACGGTGGGTGCGCCCGAGGCCAGCATAATATTATAGGTAGTGGCGTAGATGTAATAAATATCGCCAAACTTTTTGATGGTAGGGTCGGCAAAATAGCCGGGCAACAGCGGATTGAGCCTGGCATTAGGCGCCGGGACACCTATGCCTGTCGTTGGCGTTTGAGCAATACTGTTAGCGCTAACCAAACACATGGCCAATGCCAGTGCTGTAGTAAACTTTGTTAATGCGCTATATTTTTTGCTCATATGCTATTACTCAGCTAAAATAACCAACGGCTCTTATGCATCCTGCGGAAAGCTAACCTAAATGCAACTGGTAGCTGGCAGCAAACGCCGACTAATGCGCTTCTATTTTCGGAAAACAATGCAGGGGTGGCTGGTTACGTCAAAATAAGCATTATTTTAAAAGGAGCTTATCTTAAAAATTACCCGTCACTAACTTTATCTTAACTGAAAAAGCTGCCAACATCAAAGAGCGGTTTAAACCCGTCAAATACGCTTCCGCGTTCTTGATATATCCATTTTGACAATTAATATACATTTATTTAAAAAAGTGTAACGTTTCAAAATTAGTGGCGTCTTATGATTAAACAACCAGAAAACAGGCTCTCATCAGCCCACCTAAATTAAAAATATCATGAAAACATTACACACCTTCTGCTTAGCATTCATTTTATTGGCCACCACCATTTGCGCCAAAGCCGACGAACCTACTGCCGCTAAATTTACCAGGTTGTACACTTTGTCATCATACGTTAATACCATAGTTAAAGGCCAGGTTGCGGGCTTCGAAGCTGCCCTCGACCCATCAGTTACCTTTAGCGTGATGCGCGGACAAAAAGTTGTAACTTACAGCAAAGAAGATATGCTCGACTTTATTAAAAAGAATAAAGGCGTAGTACAAAACTGCATCACAACCACTACTCAAATTCAAAGCAATAGCGATATGTGCGTGATGAAAGTAGATATGAAATACGAAAACTTTACCCGCAGCAACTACATCACCATGGCTAATACCGGCGACGGCTGGAAAATCACCAATGTGCACTCTGTGTTTAAATAGTAATAATCGTTTTGTTTTGTTCAGTTTAGTTGAAGATAATGGGCCGCTGTGAGAGCGGCCTTTTTTTTGTTTGGTGTTGGTTGAGTTTACAACACCAACCGTTAAAACTAATTTATGCTAATCTACAATTTGAAGTAAAGCTGCCCTGTAATGTATTGATAGGTACATACAAATAATACGATAGACAATGGCGAACTGGTTAAGTAGAACAAAAGCGTTATTCCTTTACTTTCACGCACGAAATCCTTTCGTTTAAACCAGAGTATAGCAATTACAATTGAAGCTATCGTAGAAATCAGGAGCCCATAAATAATATCT
The DNA here is from genome assembly GCF_038806765.1 of Mucilaginibacter sp. CSA2-8R. NCBI lineage: Bacteria > Pseudomonadati > Bacteroidota > Sphingobacteriia > Sphingobacteriales > Sphingobacteriaceae > Mucilaginibacter > Mucilaginibacter sp. CSA2-8R. The sequence goes on from NZ_CP152389.1 coordinate 3,382,779, forward strand.
CCATAATTTTCATCATATTCATCCTGCCGCGCCCAATAAGTGTGCAACCAAATAATCACTATCAATAAGATGATTATGGTTCTGTAGATGAGTTTTCGGATAGTCATTTGTTAAGATTGTAGTAGTCAATCAGGCCGAAGTGGTATTTTTTTATTATTCACCGTAATATTGTTTTTCGTTAGGTCTTAAAATTCTTTTTTACACAAATGACATTTATAAACTGCCTTATTTTTAGAAAGCTGTTTGATTAATGCATAAATCACATTAACGGTACCAATAATAATTAATACTACGCCAAGGATAAATCCTAAAGCAATTATACGGTCAAATTCATGCTCGTCGAGCATTGCGGTGACGAAATAGCAGCCCAAAAGAATCGTTAAACAGCCTAATATCAAACGCTTATAATACCTGGCCTTATCAGCATGTTTAATGTAGTAACTTTTGCACTTAGGGCATTCAACATTGGTAATTACGGGCATTTTTCAGGATTAATTTAACATCTAATCAATCAATGTTTAAAAAAAAACAATTAGCATCAATAATAACTATCCAACAATCATAATCAGGAACTGCGCAAGCGTAACTGTTCGTTTCAGATAACCTAATCGTTTATAAGTTTTGTGTAAAAGCAAAGTAGTTACCAATGAAGCTAAACCTACAATAATACCCACGTACGCCATCAGCCCCAATAATATGCGCCAATATGGAGTATCGACAGCCGGCGCGGCTAAAAAAGGCATCCCCAGAAATATTATGGCTACCGTATTGACCAGCAATGCCATTATCGTTTTTGCTGATAAAATATCGCTGCTGGTGGATTGCTGGTTCATTATTGTAAGTTGGCACGGATTTGCTCTTTAATCATTGAATTTAAAAAAGGTAACCTCATCTGGCAATAAGAAAACGTTGTTGGTAACTTGTACATTAGCAGGGATACATGATAAAGCAATATGTCTGTTATTTTCTGTATGGATTTATTGTCTTCTGGATGAATCTTTTCATCTGGGGATTTTCGTACGGCACTACAGATTTCAGGTTGTATATCACTTTCATTTTTTCGTTCCTGCTGTTCGTCGTGGCCTCAGCATGCGCACTTTATAATGTCAGAATTTCGGCCATTTTAGGATGTATCGGTATTCTTGGTTCAACCCCGTTTGCAGGTTACTTAGTTTTTGATGAATTACGCGATGGCAAACCAATGTTTTTGGAGCATTTGTCATCATCATCGGTTTATCATTGTCATTTGTATTGAGCTCTTTGATAACGGTAAGGGTGTTGAACCACAAGAAAGCTTTGCATACAGTTATCATTAATTGGCGTATAAAACTTGCGCTTACGCTGCTTCCTTTTTGTATAATTATGTGGTGGATAATTAGTATTTACAAGCCGTAGTAATTAATTTTAATTGGTAAAAATGAATTATCAGAAATAATTAGCACACAAACTTTAGAAGCAACAGAGTTACTAATTTAGTTTATCAGCCAATTTACCAGAGGGCACAGATACATCCAGCCTTGCAAAAATTATTACCGATCACCCTACTCATTCCTACGTAATTCTTAACTTGGCCATCACCAAACAAACCCATTATGCAACGGCGTCATTTTATCCAGTTAGGGGCTTTAGGCTTAAGTTCGGTTATCAGCAGCAGGCTTACGTTTGCGGCAGCACCGGGCGAACGTATCATTAATCAACCTGATATGGCCTGGGCCTTACTAAATAACCAGTGGGTAAAACTGACTGGCACGGGGCAACAAGGCTTTACTTACCTGGATACCCGGGTATGGATTAAGCCGGATGGTAACGCACAGTCGGTGTATATTAATTCGCCGCAGAGCGCGTTGCAGGCGGTTAAACTGGGCTGGAAGTATGATACCACCCGTTATCATCAATCACTGGGCGACCATTGGGAACGCAGCTACGGCGACCTATCCTGGAAAGCCCCCACTGCCGGCATACGTTACCCTTGGTACATTTTACTACACGACGGTGCCAATACGGCTTGTTTTGGAGTAAAAACCGGACCGGCTACGCTGTGCTGGTGGGAAGCTGATGGCAACAGCCTTAGCCTGGTGATGGACACGCAATCGGGCGGGATGCCGGTAAAGCTGGGGCAACGTGAGCTGCACGCGGCCAGCATTGTTACCTACCAAAACAAACCCGGCGAAAACGCTTATGCCGCGCTCACCAGTTTTTGCAAGGTGATGTGCCCTAAGCCGCGGTTACCCAAACAACCGGTGTATGGCATTAACGACTGGTATTTTGCCTACGGCAACAACTCCGAAAAAACCATCCGCGAGCAAACGGCCGTCATGGCATCGTTCGTAACGTCAACCACTAACCGGCCGTTTTCGGTGATTGATGATGGCTGGGAACAGGCCGACGATTTTTCGATCTCGAATGCCAAGTTTCCGGACATGCACCAGATGGCCGAAACTATTAAAAGTTTGGGCATGCGCCCCGGCTTATGGACCCGGCCACTCATTGCCCGGCTGGACGACCCGGCCCATTACCTGGCCCCCCGCATACTTGGCCGCAATAACGCTAAAGACCCCATATTAGACCCTACCGTGCCGGAAACGCTCGAACGCATCCGTAAAAACCTGAAGCTGTACCGCAACTGGGGCTATGAAATGGTTAAACATGATTACAGCAGCCTGGATATTTTTGGACGCTGGGGCATGCAAATGCAAAATGGCTTTACCCAACCCGGCTGGCACTTTTACGACCAAACCCGCACCAACGCCGAAATTACTGCTGACCTGTACCACACCATTCGCGAAGCCGCCGGCGATATGTACCTGATTGGCTGCAATACATTGAGCCACTTGTCGGCCGGGGTGTTTGAATTGAACCGGATAGGCGATGACACCAGCGGCAAAGAATGGCCGCGCACCAAAAAAATGGGAGTAAATACTTTGGGCTTTAGGCTGCCCCAACACAACACTTTTTATGCAGCCGACGGCGACTGCGTAGGCCTGACCAAAGACATCCCCTGGGAAAAAAACAAGCAATGGCTGCAGTTACTGGCCGAAAGCGGATCGCCGCTTTTCATATCGGCAGATACCAGCTCGCTTACAGCCGAAAAGAAAGCAGCCATCAAAACTGCCTTTGCACAAGCAGCGAAAATACAGCCCACCGGCGAACCACTGGACTGGATGACCAACCCCTTCCCTACACAATGGAAACTGAACCATCGCACCGTAACTTTTAATTGGGATAAATAGCCCAATTTAAAAGATGAACAATTTTAGTTTTGAGTTGTCGACCTTAAATGAGTTCGGCATTTGTTAAAGAAGAAGATTACCAGCCCTTAAAAGAGGTAGCCCCTAACATGGCCTCGCTGCTTATTTACTTAAAGCGCGAAAATTGTTACCCGGTGTACGAATTGCACACCCGTTTTAGCCAGAAGCACGAATTGGAAGTACACGAAATGAGCGACGGTCTGGGCTATGCTATTAACCAAGACCAGCAATGGCAGGTTGTACTGGATTGAGGGGTGTTTAGTTTACGGCCCGGCAAATTTTCAGCATCTGCATTTCGCCTGGTAGATGCTAAGTCAGCTATTATTGCCTCACCAAGTGTAAAATAATGTAACGGGCGAGCTGACCGACATCAGCACTACGAGCATTGCTTTAATTACATATAAAAACGCGAAGTTTATACTTTAGATTGCAACACAACGCTACTCAACTTGATGCACAAGCCTGTGCATTTACTGTAACCTACTCTTCCTTACATCACCTTTTTAAACGAGGCGATTAATCCGGTTTTATCGTAGATGAGCAGGTTGCCTTTTTTGTCTACCTTATAAATTTCGTTAGGTTCGTTAACATTAATATAAATACCTTTGCTCTTCTTCAGTTCTACGGCCGACTCGGGATTGATTTCGGGCATATCGCTCACTTGTAATTTTTTACCGGCAAAGGCAATGGGCTGTATAAACACCTTGCCATTATAGCTGATAATCTCGTAGGCTATTTGCTGGCCCTGCTCAGTTTTCAGGCCTTCATCATACCAAACACCCAGCAAATGCCCTGTTACCCCTGCGGGGGCTGTAGGGTGTGCCAAGGGTTTTATGGTGTCGGTAGGTTTGGCAGCAACGCTGTCGGCTTTAGGTTTTTCTTTAGACTGACAGGCGGTAAACGCCATACCTACGGCAATGGCCAAGTTTGCGAGTTGTTTTCTCATTTATAACGCAAATATAGTTGATGCCATTTAAAAGCCGGCAGTATATCTCCATTTACACTCCTATAAGTGCTATATAACATATTTCAAACCAAATAAATAAATGTTTGTAAATAGGATGACCAATCACCTCCTAAATACATCATCTTGAATACTGATACGCTAAAAAAAGAACCCGCCAAAAAGGGAAATCTTTTGAATAATTTGTTGCTCATTTTTTTTCTTGCGCTTTTTTTGTGCGCCGAAGGCTGGTTCGCCTACCGCCTGCATACGCTTTCCGGTCAGCAGGAGCAGTTAAAAAAAGACTATTCTGACGCCAACAACATCACCCTGGGTTTATTTTCGATAGAGGAGTGGCACGATGAAATTGCAGGCATCCTTAACCACCAGGTTAAGCATTTTACCTTTACGGCCAAACAAAAAAGGCAGCTGCAAAAAGAGGTGGAGGATATTATAATTACCCTCATTAACAAAGCCGAGGCCATGATAACGCAGCCCAAAAAGAAAAGCATCGGCGGTAAACTCACCAAGTTTGCAGTAAAAACCTTTGTTAAAACCGACAAGATTAAAGCGCAGGTGCCTGCCTTTGCCCGCAAAATTATTGCCCAGGTAGATAACCCGGCCAATAAAAACCAGCTGAGCAAAATGGCCATGAGCAAAGTGAATCACCTGGAGCACACGCCCTACCTGGACAGCACCATTAAGGCCAACCATAAAATTACCGATCCTATTTATAAAAGATATGCCGTAAACGACCGCGATGCCCTTAACCAGAAGCTCAACCGCTCGCTGGAGCAAATCCGGGTTACTATGTACAAATACTCTACTTACATGTTAGGCTGCGTGGTGGTGGTTTTACTGCTGTGGTGGTTATTGCGCAAGCGCACCGAGCTGCATGTAACGCTGTTCATCATGTCTCTACTGTTTGCATTCATTTTGCTGGCAGTTGGCTTAACCGCCTCCATGATTGAGGTAGACGCCCGCATTAAATCATTGGATTTTATGCTGTTGGGCCAGCACGTAGTTTTTAAAGACCAGGTGCTGTTTTTTCAGAGCAAGAGCATAATGGATGTGGTACACGTGCTGATTAGTCAACCCAAAATAGACTCAATACTGGTAGGTGTGTTGATTATGGTTTTCAGTATCCTCTTCCCTATCATCAAGCTATCATCAACGGGTATACATCTACTCAGCAAAAAAAACATAGCCGAAAGCAAGTTCATCAAATACTTTGCATTCCAGTCGGGCAAGTGGAGTATGGCCGATGTGATTGTGATTGCCATTTTAATGACCTACATTGGCCTTAACGGACTGTTAGAAAGCCAATTGGCACTGTTTAATATTAAAAGTGATGCTTTAACCATCATCACCACCAACAATACAGCACTGCAACCCGGCTATATCATTTTTATCTGTTTTGTGCTGTACGGACTTATTCTATCTACCATTTTAAAGTTTATTACTCCGCACGATACACATTAAGTTACGCATCAGCATTTAAGATTATCCTAATCCACTCAATCAAACAATCGTGACCGACCATACCTCTTATAACACCCCATCAGCCGCTGGTAAAGGCAACATCATTTTGATGATTGTGCTTAGTGCGCTGCTTTGCATTGAAGGCTACTGCGGCTACCACCTCAGTGAGCTGTCTTTACAACAAGAACGGCTAAAAGAAGATTACAGCACCATTAATAATATCACGTTCGGCATATTCTCTATTGACCAGTGGCGCGAAAAGATTATGAACGTAGTGAACGGCCGGGTAGAAGATTTTAAACTGACCCGCCAGCAACGTAAGTCCATGCAAACCCAGGTTGAAAACCAATTGCATGCCTTGGTAGCCAAAACAGCTGCCACCATGAACAAGCCACAAAAAAGCCTGATGGGTAAGCTTAAAAAACTGGCTTTTAACGCCGTGGTTGACGTAGATGATATACAGGCGCAGGTACCCACTTTTGCCCGCACTATTATTACCAAAGTAAACAGCCCTGCCAGTACACGCCGGCTCAAAAATATTGCCACCAGCAAACTCGACCAGTTAGAGCGCCAAACTTACGACAGTACGGGCGAGGTGCATGCCGTGCTGGTGACCAAAATATACCGTAAATACCAGGTAAAAAGCACAACCGAACTTAACCAAAAGCTTACCCGGCAACTGGAAGATATCCGTACAGTGACTTATAATTACGCCTATATTATGTTTGGGTGCGTGGTTGTGGCCATTTTATTATGGTGGTTTTTGCGCAGCCAGGTACACTTACAAACTGTATTATTTATTCTGTCGCTGCTGATTGCCTTTGTGCTTTTGGCGGTAGGCGTAACGGCATCGCTTATTGAGGTTGATGCCCGCATTGGCTCCATGAGCTTTGCCTTATTGGGCGAAAAGCTGGGTTTTGAAAACCAAGTGCTGTTTTACCAGAACAAAAGCCTGCTCGAAGTTATACAGGTACTGGTGGCCCAACCTAAACCGGATGCAGTACTGGTAGGCGTATTGCTGTTTGTGTTTGTGATTGTACTACCTATCCTGATACTAGTAGCCACCGGCATACATGTACTGGCCGGCGACCGGCTGGCCGAAAATAAAGTATTGAAATACCTGGCCTTCGAATCGGGTAAATGGAATATGGCCGACGTGATGGTAGTTGGTATCGGGATGACCTACATCGGCCTCAACGGTATCCTTAAAAGCCAGCTTAGCAACCTTAACATTCACAACGAGGTGCTCACTACCGTAACCACCAACGACTCATCATTGCAACCCGGCTTTTTAATTTTTGTGGCCTATGTGGTTTACGAAATTGTACTCATCAGGATGTTTAAGCATATTACCTCACTTAAACAGCAAAACTTGGCCCTTGCGCAATAAACACAGGTAGATTAAACCGCCGGACTGCAAATCCGGCGGTTCAATTATTTACAGCAATTCGCAATGATAACTGTATGCAGCCTTGTTCTATTAAACAGCATCGGGCAGTAGTTTTACCGGGTCAATATTGTACTCCAGTTTCCAGCGGTTTACTACCGGTTCTTCTAATGGCAACTGGCGGTATTCATCTGGTGCCATAATGGGCACACCGTAAATAATGGGGTAATTGCGGCGGCAGGTGGTGCAGCGCAGCAGTCCCTCAATCACGTTGTAGTCAAGGTCTTGTGCGAGTATTTGTAATTGCAGGTCCTGCTTATCAAACGGGCAGCACAGTTTAGCAATGGTACTTAGTTTCATGATTTTGAAATATTTTCTGTTAAAGCGTTATGATATAATTTAACTTTTGACAAAGGGTCGTCGGCACTCATAATTCCGGAAATAACGGCCACCCCGTCGAAAGGAGTTTGCTGGCGAAGCATAGTCATGTTGGCCGGTGTAATGCCGCCCGATACAAACAAGGGCAAACCGGTCATGCTTTTAGCCTGCCGTACGGTTGCCGGCATCACGATATCGCAACTACCCGCTGATGGCGACGGAAACATAGCGCAAAACGATACATAATCCAACAGGTTCTCATCAGCCCATCGCACTACATCCAGGTTGCCCTGGCAGGTAATCCCGGCTATAAAAAGCTTATCAATTTTTTGCTTGATGAGTGCATAATCGGCCGGGATAGCATCAAAATGAATACCGTCGAGATAAGGCGACTGCAATAGCAACTCCCAATCGTTATCAATCAGCAAAGGCACGTTATGCTGGCGGCAAAGCTGGCCAACGGCCTCAATGCACTGCAGCTTATCATCACCGGGTGTCCAGTTGTTCCACAACTGCACAGCTTCGAGTTTGCCCTGCAGGGCAGATGCCAGTTTGGATAGCAGCACTGCCCTATTCATGGCCGGATCAATCACCAGGTAAACGCCGCCGGTTATTTTTTTATGATTTTTTACTTCCATCCCTGTTGGTAAGCTTTAAAAAATGCGGCCCAGTAAGGGTCTTTTTCGTAATAAGGCAGTGGTTGCGCTACGTTTTCATTATCAATCAGATGGCGGCCTTGCCCCTGCGGGATGAACTCACCTATGACGGTTGCCTTAATTTGCTTTGAGCGAAGCGCAGCCAAAACTATATGTTCGGCTCCGGGCTTTACCGCCATCACCATGGCCCCGGCACCAATGCAAAAGCGTGGGTCGATATCAAATAGTTGGGTTATTTGTTGCTGAGCATGCCCGATGGGCAACAACTCGTTGTAAACATTTACCCCCAGGCCCGATGCAGTTGCCATTTCGTACACGGCACCCAGCACGCCGCCTTCAGTTACGTCGTGCATAGCCGTCAGGTGCCCAGTTGCTGCGGCGGTCAGGGCGTCGGGTAACGAAGAGGTTTGCTCAAACAGCGAGCAGCAATCCTCATATACCTCTTTTCCCAATTTTTGCTTTACCGTTTCCGGAAAACTCATGGCCAGTATAGCTGCGGATGACAGGGCGCACTCTTTGGTAACAATAATGAGGTCGCCGGGTTGTGCCTTACTGCTGAGCAGGATGTTGTTTAAAGGTGCGGTTAGCAGCATAGTGCCGCCACCGGCAATGGTGGAGTTTTGCCCCTCAATACTGCCGGTATGCCCGCCGGTAATGGCCACGCCAATGGCTTTGCAATAGCGATGCACATGCTCCCAGTAAACTACAAAATCCTGCTGGGTAAGTGTGGGCGGCAAATTGAGCACCATTTGGGCATACATGGGCGAAAAGCCGGTGGTGGCCATATCATTAGCCATTAAGTGCACTGACAACCAGGCCGACTCGGCCAGCCCGAGCGACGGGATAATCGAGAGCGGGTCACTGGTGAGAGCCAGCCCCATCCCATGGCCTATGTCAACCACCGACACATCTACCCCAAAACCTGGTCCCTGGCTTACCTCCGGCCGGGTAAAACCCAATCGTGGCAAAATCAATTCATCAAAACCTCCGCCCGATATTTTTCCGGAAAATTGAGACATATTATATTTGATGATTAATCCAGAAACTTAACATACAGACCAAAAAAGTCGCCCACGGGCACGCTCCATTGCTGCACCGGGAACCACTCGGGCAAGCCGGTACAGGTCCACTCCAGGCTGTAATTGCGTCCCGTTAAAGCCTCATCAATTTTTTGAATGAGCATGGCAGGCGTGTAAAAGGTAGCCGTTACATAAAACGGGTTTTTACCAAACATTTGCTGCACCCGGCGGCGCAATACCTTGGGCGAATTGCGGTTCATCATCCCGAAGGCAATACCGTGTTTACCTACCCGCGCCGCCTCGCGGATTACCTGGACGGGGTCGCGGTAATACTCAAAAGTGGTGATGAAAGCCACGGCATCAAACGTGTGGTTTTTAAAAGGCATGTAATGCGAGTCGGCATTCACCAAATCGCCTTTAAACAGGTGCACAGCCTGGCCCAGCATAAACGGCGATAAATCGCCGCCGGTAGCCTCGATGCCTATTTCGTGCCACCAGCGGGTAAAGCGGGTAGTGCCGCAGCCAAACTCCAAGAGTTCTTTTACCCGCGGGTCTTTTTTAAGCAGCTGCCCCATAACCTTTTTTTGCCATACTTCGGCGCGTTTGTAACGGCCCTCGTACCATTGCTCGTAAGTGTCGGTGTGTTCGCGGTTAAAGAACCACTCTTTGCGCCCCTGCCAGTTGGTCAGGCTTTTGGTCATGACTCCAAAATCTCCTTTTTGCTTCAGTTCCATGGTTAAAATAGCTGTAAAAAGTAAAAGCCTTGCTACCGGCACCGCATCAACACGGCAACGGAAACAAGGCTTTATCTATAGGAACCAGCAGCCGCAAGGCCACCGCAAAGCTTAGATATTATGCCCATGCATCCCTACGCCGGTATTATCCGTATCAGGTTATCGGGTGTTATCTCAGCCTTTGCTATTTTGCAAAAGCACCCCGTGCAAGTATGCAGGCAAGGTATGCATTGCGGCTAAACAATGCAAGTACTTTTATTTGAAGTTTATTGAAGGAGTGCTTATTTGACGAGACTGTTTGTTGCCGGCGACTTGAATTAGATTTATTGCCTATATTTAAGCTGCTGAAAATCTTTATCAGACATGAAAAAAACCTTATCACTCATCGGTATCCTGTTTGCATTAACCGCCTGGACTTATTACGTCAAAACCGAATCGCCAACGCTACAAAAAGTAGCATCCCAATTAGACGGCATGAAGCGGGTGAGCTATCACTACCGGTTAGAAATCAACAATGTAAAAGACAACAATTTTTCTAAAGACTCGTCCGACTGCTATTTTGAGTTTGACCAGCAATCTAAACTGATTAGCCGTTTTAAGGCAGGCGATAAAGGTTATCAGCAGATTTATAACGGGACTGAACGTTTTACGCTGGATAAAACAGAAAAGACCTACGAGATAGATGATGACAGCAACCAGGAGCGCTTTAACAGCTTAATTATAATGCTAAATGCCATACCTATGCTAAAGCGCTGCCTGGATGACGTTATTGCCAACGACTCGATTAGCAAAACAGAACGCGACACGGTTTTAACCGGCAAAAAATATAAGGTGATTACTTTAGGCCTGCCTGGCAAAGGTTTAGATTATTATCACAAGTTCGAATCATACAATCCGAAAATTACCTTTTTTTACGACCTTATCGTTGATCCGGCTACTAACCTGCCCTACCAGGTAATTAGTCATAATAGCTCGGAAGGTAACACTTACACAGTGCGTACCACTTTCACTCACATCAATTTAACTCCGGCTGTGCCGCAGGCAAATACTTGGTATTACTCCAGTTACGAAAAAGAGTATAAACGCGCCAAAAAGAAAGAAGCCATTCCGTTGATTGCCGTAGGCAGCCTTTTTCCTGCCATTGCTTTGCCGCAAATAGGAAATAAAACTACAGCACCCGTAACGCCAACAACTAAAAACAAAGTTGTCTTGCTCGATTTCTGGATAAAAAACTGCGGCTACTGCATGGAGTCGTTTAAGTACCTGAAAGGGCTGCAAAGCAAGTATGGGCAGCAAAACGTGCAAATTATCACCGTTAATGCTAACGACAGCCGCGAGGATGTAGACTTTTTTTATAAGCGCGAAAAGCCGGCTTACCAAATGTTCTATAAAGGACAAGCTTTAGCTAAAAAATTAGGGGTAGACTACCGTGGTTACCCTACCGTAATATTGGCTGGCACTGATGGCAAAATAGTTTACGCCGGTAATTTTGATAAGGAAAAGATTGCACAGCTGATTGACAAAATGTTGTAGTTATAGGTCCGTATTTCGATGGTTTTTAGTCACAAATCCACCCAACAGCATCAGTATCATCATAGCTTTGCCGCTTTGTATCGTACTGCAACGACATTAGATGCAAGTAATTTTTTAACTCATTTTTTACTGCGCAAATAGGCTGCGCAGTGCAGAAATTACTTTGTCCTTGTTAGCACGAAAGTCAAGATTTGATACAAGCTTTTTACAAATTATTTACGCCGGTTAAGATAGCTTTGTTACCTACGGCATTAAAATCCGGCGTATGATTACAGCGTCGCGAGACCTTGTTAAAAGCCATCAGCCAGTTAATTGAAACAGATAAAGTCTTTCGGGCTTACTTTACTTGATCAATGCCGATATAAATTATGCAAAATAACCTATTCCTTAAAATGCTCAGACACCTCCGGCACGAAGAAGAGGTGATGCTGTTTGGCAATGTGATAGAAATAAGCCAACCCGAAGAAACCGAGGTTGTAAACTATCTCGAGGCAGAATACGAACGCGAATCCCTGGACTACCCTTACTCGCCGCCGCCTTTTAGCCGCGAAGCAGCACTGTGGGCCGCAAAAACTATCTACCTTGCCGCACAACTCATTCTTTATCGCGAAAGCAAAGTGACCCAGGTGCGCGAGCTCCTTTGCCATTACCCGATGGAGATGGATGCTTCGGCTATCCTGTCGGCCGACCTTTGCCTGCGATTTTTGCCCGATATCATCAGTCAGTTAAGCGTTATTGACCCTGATGATGGTTTGATTTTGCATTTGCTGGAATTACTTACCGCCTGGCATTATTCGGGCGTGCGCTACCCGCTACATCCTCAAAAAATTAATCCGAATGAAGCTTATGCTGATCGGTGCTTGAAACAACTGTATACCGACCGTATTATAAAACATACGCGATTACCGCTGGCTACGCATCCTTTTTTTACCGTTTCCGTAAGCGCAAGCCTGGGCATGTTTGCCGCCGATTTATGGAAAGACTTTAAACCTGAACACATCAATGAATAATCATATCCAAAGGCTTAACGCCGTACTCTCTTCTGTAAAAGAAACCTTTGTTGGTAAAAACGAAATTGTTGACCTGCTTGGTGTATGCCTCATCGCCAATGAGAATGCCTTTTTGCTGGGCCCACCCGGCACGGCCAAAAGTGCCATTGTACGGTCGTTGTCTAACTGTATCATCGATGGTAAAAACTTCGAATACCTGTTAACCCGCTTTACCGAGCCTAACGAAATTTTTGGCCCCTTTGATATCAGGGCGCTTAAAGACGGTAACCTGATTACCAATACCGAAGGCATGATGCCCGAGGCCTCTATGGTGTTTTTAGATGAGATATTTAACGCCAACAGCGCCATACTCAACAGCTTGCTGCTGGCACTTAACGAAAAAATTTTTAGGCGCGGCAAAGAAACCCGCAACCTGCCTGCTTTAATGTTTATTGGCGCCAGCAACGTGCTGCCCGAGGATGATGCACTCAACGCCTTGCTCGACCGATTTTTGGTGCGGGTAAAGTGCGATTACGTAGATACCGATTTGCTGGAGCATGTGCTGATGGCGGGCTGGAATTTCCAGAACAAAGAAGGTATTGAAAAGCCACAAATTACACCAACCGAAATAAGGGAATTGCAATCGCTCAGAAAAACGGTAGACCTCTCGCCCATCAGAAAGCAATACGTGGACTTAGTTCATAACCTGCGTAATACGGGCATCAAGGTATCCGACCGCAGGGCAGTAAAAATACAGAACCTACTGGCAGCCAGTGCTATTATTTGTGGCCGGCAAGAAGCCATTACCTCCGATTTGTGGGTATTAAAATATATCTGGGATACTGAGGAGCAGATAGAAATACTCTCGGGCATGGTGAATCTGATTATCGAAAAAGAAAGCCCGGCCAATGCACACCCGCAGGCGGTTTTAAATAACGCACCCAACGCCGAAGAGCTGATGAAAGAAGTAGTGCACCTAAAAGGCAGATTCGAGAATGACAACCTGTCTTTTGAAGAGCAAAACGTAATTAAAGATAAGCTGCGTTACATACAAACCCGCAGCAACTGGATAAAAAACGACGAGCACAAGCAGCACATCCAAACCGAAATTGAGTTACTATGGCACAAAATACTGCAGGCAGTGTAGTTTATTACCTGCGGCTAAACATCCGCAGCAAAGAGCACCTGGGCGCTATTCGCCACTGGAAAAACCTGAAGGCGGCACACGAGGATGATAACATTTGGGTAAAGGATTTTACAGCCGAGCAAATTAAAGCTGCGGAGGTGCTTAGCCTGCCCGAAAAGCAAATGTACGAGGCACGCGGCGGCAAGCTATTTTTTAAGGATGCTTACCTGCCCGAACGAAACATACCGGCTTTGCTATGGTCACCCATTGACAGGGCTTTGCCTGTTAAACTACCGGCTTATAATCATAATTATTTCGGCATACCCGACAAGGTAGCCGTGAAACTGGTGCAATCAGATCATGAAAAAATTGCTGCGGCGATGCTTGTTCCGCTTGGCCAGCTCCGGAGCTATGCAGATACGGCACCTGCCATCAGGTTAAGAAATATCAGGTGGACGATTGTTAATCAACAGGATGCATTTGTAGTTGGCCATCCGCTTTTGCCGCTGCAGGCCAGGGTATACTACACCGAGGGCGACTTCATGATTCCGGCCGGTTACAATTTTGATTTGTATGCGCTTTCATCGTCGTTAAACACGCTGCTTAACCCCAAAAGTTTATTTTGGATTGTGTTTAATCCCGACTCAAGCTATTTTACTATACCCAAAGCGCAACTGAGGCCCTTAACCATAGGCTCATGCCGCGTTAGCCTTAAACAATTACCGGAGGCTTTATAAATGACTTATCAGGACTATTTTCAGCCTTATCAGGACTACTTTTGGCAGTGGGAAGACCACAAAGAAGTGGTGGCCATTCCGGGCGGCAACACCATTGCCTACCGCGAACTGGTTGAGTCGGTTTTACAGCAGCTATCCATACAGGGTATTCCGCCTTTTGGCTCGGTGCTGTTGGCCATTATGGCAACCAACGCTAATGGTACAATGGATATACACCACGTACGTACCATCATTGCGCCTGATGTAGAGCGCGGCGATCAATCAGCAGAGCAGGCTTTTGCATTTCTGGAGATGCTATCTAAGTTACCGAGTGATTACAAACTGGGCACCAACCGGCTCATAGTTTTGCAAACTATATTTGAGTCGTGCCATAATCGGCTGTCGGCCAGGGCGGCAAAGCGTATTTTGAGCGATTACCGCACTATTAGAGCCGACCATCAGCAACCAGAGGCAAAACCCAAACTTAAAAAAGACCGCTACAAACGCGATCTGTTGCCTATTGCCTTGCTAAGCAAAAACTTTCCGGATGTGCCGACCCTGCTGTCTAAAGTAAGTTCGGCATTAAATGTAGACGAAGAACTTAAAGATTTAAACAGCAACCTACAGCAAAAAAAGAAAGATGACTGGTTGCAGCTACTTACCGACGAGCATGCCACCCGCCCGATTGGGGTGCTCATTAAGCACCTGTGGGGTGCGTTGCATATCCCGCTGCATAACTCATTACCCAGCACACAGCCACTGGGTGGTGTTTCTGATTTAACCAACAAAGGCGATTTTGATAAACTGCTGATTTCGGAATTTGCCAATGACGACTTGGTATTTCTATCAAGATTGGCCAATAACGAGGCGCTGTATCTTAACCGTGAGGTACCACCCATCAGCAATAATTTAAAGCGCGTTCTAATTATTGATGTTTCTATCAAAACTTGGGGAACACCTAAAACAGTTGCTTACGCGGTAATGCTGGCTATTGCCAGGCACCCTAAAACTGATATTGAGTGCGTTGCATTTTCGGCAGGTAATACCTGCCAGCCGGTTACCTTTAACACGGTTGACGATTTGATTGTAAGTTTGCGGCATGTAGACAGTTGCCTGCACCCCGCCCGCGGTTTGGAAAGCTTTATTGCAGCGTATAAAGGCAAAGCCGAAGTATTTTTTATCTCGGCAGCAGATAACATGCAGTCGCCGGAGATGCTGAAACTGATGAGCGACCATCACGATTTTTTCAGTTACTGGATATATATTACCACAAGGGGCAGAGTATCGTTGTACAGGCGGCAGCAAAACAATAAAAAGCATGTTCAGGATTTCCAGTTGCCGTTAGAAGAATTATGGAACCAGCCCGAGCGCAGCAAACAAGGTGGCCCGAGTGCTACCCGGTTACCTATTCTGCTTAAAATGCCTCAAATTCCGGGTACAATGATGAGCACTGCTGATGATGAAATTTATTTGCTGAGCACAGATAAAAAGCTTTACCGATTGTATGATGTAGAATCGAAGAAAAACGAAAAAGGCTGGGAACTGGTAGTTCAGGACCTCCCCTTTACTTCAGCAACCGGCGCAATGGGTTTAACTGACGACGGTACCCACGTTTTGCTTGTTTTTGCGCAAAAAGACAGAAGAATACTTTTGCTAAACCTAAGCAATAATGATCGGAAAATATTCCGGTTTGAGGTTTGGAGATATGCCTATAACGATTTTGTATTTTACGATAACCAATTTTATTACGTATTGCGCGAAAATAGCTGGGCTATTTCGCTCGACGGAACAATTACTAATAGCGCGGTACTCCCGAAGGTGATTTTAGAAAACCAGCAATCGCGCCAGAAAGACTTAGGCGTACTGCAGCAAAAGTTTTTTGATGCCTGGAAACAATTAAAAAACGTTCAGCAGCTAACCATTAATGAGAAAGGCAACTTTGTTTTTAATACGCACGAGTTGTACGTAAACAGTAACGGCATAATAAAGATGGATTCATTGTTTTCGAAAACAATAATACAGGCCGAAAAAATATCCAAAAGCAATTTTCTTTTCGCCGATGGCAGCATCATCGAAATTAAAAGCGCAGGTTATTTTATTTTTAAAAGCAGCGATAAAAAAATACCGCACATTTATGTGCCTGCCGTGTTAGATAGCAGCTTAGGCATAGCTACTGCCGGGGCATTTGCTGGCAACCCTTATTATTATAAATCGCCAAGGGTTAACATATTTTTAAAAGCAGTGGGCAGTAAGCCACTTGAAATAGTAAAGATTATTAAAGAGTTTACAGGTGTTGGTTTAAAAGATGCTAAAGCTTTGGTTGATCATGCCCCGCAATCCGTATGGCAAAATGCATCGCATCGTAAAGCGGCCGATTTTAAATTTAAGCTGGAGCAGGCAGGTGCTATAGTTACTATAGAAAGCATGGAAAACGACCCGAACGCCACCACAGAAATTTTGCACCCAACGCTGTTTTTTGAGCGATACATTCATCCATTTATCAAAACCATAAAAAATGGAACTAAAAATTAAACCGGCTGCATTAAGCAAATACCCGCTGTTGGGCGTGTTTATTAAAGGCTCTTCTATTCGTTATTGGATGGAACAGGTACAGCTGATGGGGCTATCGCTCCAAGATGTGGAAGCCTATGCCATACCCGGAACGGTCGCTAATACGGTTGCCGGCTGTTTGCTTATTACTACGCAAACCATCCGCGAAATTTACAGCAACGAATATTGCCAGTCGGTTTACCATACATTGTTTATTCCCGAAAAATCGCAGTTATTTCCGGCCATCGCCGTTGACGAAATACAAACACTTTTTGCCGGCAAAAAGTACTTTTTTCATCCGGTATATGGTTTTTGCGAACTTACCGAACCGATTGACTGGACGACCCTGATTGAGGCGCCGGTACACGTACCAAGGCAATTAACTATGCCCGCCGAAAAAGTGTTTATACCCGGCGAAATCCGGAGTTTCCAGGTGGAGCCTGTTGTACCCGAAGCATTCATCAAGCAGTTGCAGGATGCCGTTCCGGAGGAAGAGGATGAATCAAAATCTTTAACTAAGGCCGAGCAAATGAAGCTGGCTATGTACAAGAATCTTTTTGGTGATACCACGGGCAGTGGCGGTATACTTGGCGGAGGTGGTATGGGCATACTTGGTGGTTTAGGCTCCATGTTTGGCGGCTTGTTTGGTGGTGGCGCTAATTTTGGCGACACTATACAAAACGACTATCACGACCTGGAAAAACGAAACCAGAGCGAGGTTGACCGGTTGCTGGATCTATTTAAAACAGACCCTGATGAAGCGCTTAAACGCGCCATCCCTATAGACAATGATGGCACTAATCGCGGCTCAGGTTCGGGTGGTTTAAATTTAAATAACCAATGGTCCAACCTGTCGCTTGGTGGCAGTTACGGCAGCAGCGGACGCACGGGCGGCGGTTCGGCCAGTATTGGCAGCAAGCAGATCGAATTACAGGCTCAATACGAAAAAACGGCTCAGGATTTAATTAAGCAAAAAGACTATTACAAAGCTGCTTTTATTTACCTAAAGTTACTTAAAAACTATACGAAGGCGGCAGAGACGCTGGTTGAGGGCGGCTTTTATGCCGAGGCGGCAGCCATATATCTGCAATATTTACAAGACAAACAAAAAGCAGCCGAATACTACGAGAAGGCGAATGCTACCCTGGAGGCGATAGAACTTTACAAAGAACTTCACAATTATGAAAAGGTAGGCGACTTATACCTCACCTTGAGAAAGAATGACAAAGCTATGGAATACTTTGAGAAGGTGGTAGACCATTACCGGTACCGTAACCAGTATTTGAAAGCCTCACTCATTCGTAAACAAAAGATGAACGATATAGCCGGCGCTCAAGGCTTGTTGATAGACGGTTGGCGCAGCAACCATGACGCTTTTAACTGCCTGAACAATTATTTTAACAATATTGAAGACAATAAGCATTATGCTGTTGAACTTAACAGGTTGTACAAAGACGAAGTAAGCGCCACTAACCGCGAAGTATTTTTAAGGGTGTTGAAGCACGAATACAGTAAACAAAATGAATTATCGGGAACAATTAGGGATATGAGTTACGAAATTATATCCGAACATATAATGATAAACCCGGCCGTGGCTCAGGAACTGCAAAACTTTAACCCGCCCGACAGGCAGCTTAATAAAGATGTTTTCAGGTTTAACACTTCAAAATAAACAGTGGTTATACAGCTTTAGCAATACCCGAAAGCGATTGCTGAGATGAGTTCGTAAGTTTTGAAAAACAAATTGACAGAAAAAAATAAAGCCTTCCCCGCTCTTGCAGCTGGGAAGGCTTCAACCTAAACCTTATCACAATTTGTCGGCGAAGATTGCCGACACCACAAATGTGCAACAAACATGCCCATTTTGCAAATCGCATTTAATGATGGGCTATTAATAAAATTTATAACACAAATGTTACATTGCTTCTACCCATTATGACAATCGTTATATTTAACTGATTATCATGTAATTATACAAAACAAATCTATTGCCGGTTAGCTCATTCTTTCAACCAAAATCGCCACATTAAAGTTTTCTAATATAGATTTTACCATACGTAGACTTAAACGCATAGGCCGGTCCTTTGCCTGGTTGGGCCGTTATCGAGTTTAAAAAGTTCTGTTGCTGATGATCAGTCAGCTCCAAATTTAAATTTGAGTATATTTTTCCATACACTGTGGTTGCCTTAATTTGCCCGGCACGCGCTTTATCTAACGAGGCATCAATACCGCCGTAAACAGCATCAATAGTAACCGGGGCGTTAAAATTAGCCAACTCTACCATACCGTAAACCGAACTTATCTCGGTAGGCGTTCCGGCAGGTACTTTCACTTCAATTTTAATATCGATGTCTGTCCCGGTTGAGTAAGAATTAACGCTGCCAGCTTTACTTTTGTAATCTTTAAACTCAGCTTCGCTTTTAAATACTGTTTTTTTTCCGGCCTCCCAAACCGTGTAGCGGCGCGGCAGCTTATCCATATCTTTAATACGGCTGCTTATTTGCAGCACACCATTATTATTTTCATCCTGCAGTAAAAAAGCACTGTCGCTTTCGCCATCATTGATGCTTACTTTGGCTACGATTGATACTTCTTTCTGGTCCCAGGTGCTTACGCGCACCACCGGATAGTCAAACTTTAACAGTAGCTTCTCTCCTGATTTTAAAGAATAACTGCGGTTGATGACCGTTTGGGCAATGGTCGCCCCATGCGCCAGCAGCAGGGCCAGCACGGTTAATATTGCTTTCATGAAAAATTAATTTTAGTGATTGATGAGATTACATCGTTTTGCGCAGGTAAACCTTGCCGTAAGTAGAGCTCAGGCTGATGTCGGAACCGCCACCGTTCAGGGTGCCTTCAATATGGCCGGTGTATTCTACCATTTCGTCTTCCGTACGTTTTTTAAGGTCGATTTTCATATCCGAACCGGCAAACACTTTACCATAGGTAGTATTGAGCTTTAAATTAGCTTTGGTAGCCAATGGTACCGATACGTCTACTGTTGAATATATGGAAGCAATAGTGATCGGACCGGTAACCTTGTCTGTAAAACGGACTTTAACTGATGCGTACAGGGTATTAACACTTACCGGACCACTCACCTCATCCAGCTCTACCGCATTGTTTTTAGAGGATATGTCGATTTCTTTTTGGATATTTTTAAACGTGGCGTTACCCGAATGGTGCAGATCTTGCCAGTTGTAAGAAATAGCCAGACCTTTGGGCACTTTAATAGTTACCTTACCCATGCTTGGGTCAACGGCGGCAACCTCTAAATCTGTCCCTTTTTCGGTTGTACTGAGGCCGATACCGGTATTATCTTTTAACCCGGAGCCGCTGAGCAGCATCAAACCGGCAGCCCTTTCATCAGCAAGCTGCTTGCTTTGGCTCGAGAAAATAATTTCTTTACCGTCATAACCCTCTACGCTAACCGAGGGCATTTTGATAACCAGGCGGCCGGTGCTTTTGGCTATTTTGTATTCCTGGGCATAAGCCTGGCCCGTTAATAACGCTCCGATGAGCAGGACAAATAGTTGCTTTTTCATGTTGTATACGTTGAGCTTGAATAATTTATGAAGTTGACTTTTTTAATTTTGTTATAAACGGTGCGTGCCTGATGAACCGCGAAGCTCGAAGATGCCGTTATAGGCCGATTCTTTAACCGCATCTATCGTGCTGTCTTGCTTAACCAAGGTTTCGAGTTGGTTGAGTATGGCCGACTCGCGCATTTTGGTTAACAGGCTAATCAGCGCAATTTGTACCACCGGGTCCTGCTGTTTTTTGAGCGAGCTTACGAGTTGTTTTCTGACGTAGTTTTCGCGGTAAAACTTGGCCAAACCATCCATAGCTGCCAGCCGCACGTTCGAGTTAGGGTCGCTGTTTAGGGTTTTAACCAGCACATCTACCACATCGCGGCTTACGGCGCTACCACGGTCCATCCGCGAAAGTGCAGCAATACGACCAGCCGGCGATTCCGGGTTTTCCAGTTTTGCGAGCAGTACCTGCTTTACCTGCATCCCTCCCGGCTTACGCAATTGCGAACCGACCTGATTTTTCCTAATGGCCATATCCTGGTCTACGTCATTAAAGGTGTGAGGTTTAAGCGGTGACTGGTTTTGAGCCAGCATATCGGCGGGGGTATACTTTGTTTTTGTAACAGCCGTATCGCTAAGATTTTTTGGCGTGTTCTTGGTAAACTCCTGCGGCTTACCCTCCGGTTTTTGTTGCATCTTCCATAAAATAGCCACCGCAGCCATTAACACACACGCTGCCGCCAGCCAGCGTATCGCCCTAAACGACACCACGATACCGGTTTTGGGCGCTGGTTTACTTTCTATCACCTCCGGCTGTTTTATCTGCTGCAAAATGCGGTCCAGCACTGCCGGGTCGGGCATACGGTGATTGAGTTCTTCGCTATGTTTGTCTATAAACTTTTCTAACTTACCTTTCATACAATCCCTCCTTTAACATATCCAGTATTTTGGTCCTGGCCCTTAAATATTGCACCCGTGCCGTGCTGGCCGCCATGCCCAGCAGTTCGGCAATTTCAACCAACGGAATGTGCTCTACCGCATGCAGCTGAAACACCGTGCGGTAACCTAAAGGCAACCCGGCGATGGCCTGGCTAACCCGGCTCATGGTGTACTTAAAATCCTCTTCGTCAACCGTGGCTTCCTCTGGCATTACCGTATGGTCGGTATCCAGTTCGGTAAGCTGCAACCGCCTGCGGCGTAATGAGCTGATGGCTTTGTTAATACCAATCCGCTTTACCCAGGGGCCAAAGCGTTCGGCATCCTGCAGTTTGCCAATGGCGTGGTAGGCTTCCACAAAAGTTTCCTGCAACAAATCCTCTGCCTCGCCGGTATGATCTACGTACCGGCAAATGGCATTGTACACATTACGGGCATGCTGCTCATATAGCCGGGTATAGGCATGGGTATCCCCCTGTTGGCACCTGGCTATCAAATTTTGCGGCGTACTCATGTGTTTTCTAATACCTTTTTTCTGGTCAGCTAATATACTGTCGCATTAAATGCCTAAACGTTTCATCAATCGTTACAGAATTTTTATTTTTTTTAATGGTTTCTTCGTTGGCTTCTCGATGGTCATCTAAAAGAATTAGTTAGCAGGTGATGATACTGCAAACTATTTCATCAAGCAATTATGATATTGAAGCGCTGAAACAATAAAAAACCCTCCATACATCTGCAGGAGGGTTTTAATGAGATTATTGAACTACATACTCAACGGTATGCGCTTCCCAAGGTGCAGGAATTTCGAGCTTGTCAATCATCCTTTCTACCACTATGCTTGGAACTACCGCCTCGCGGCTACTGTTTTGTTGCAGCAACTGCGCGTAAGGCACTTCGATGTAAATGATTTTCACCTTCATTTTGTACGTCATAAACAGCTCTGTTAGCTGCATCCGCATCTGGCGGGTAATGTTGGTGGCGTTCCAAACGAAGGGCTGCTTTTTGCGCAGGTAAGTACGGGCCAGTTCTTTCGCTTCCTGGACAACCCGGCCATTGCCCGATTTATCTGTTGGGGCAATGCCTTTTTGCAGCCGGATATCATCTAACGAAACCACAGGCATGTTGCGGTAATGCCGCCAAACGTAATTGTCCTTTCCGGCGCCCGGCAGTCCGCTCATCAGTATCACCTCTGCCTTATGCTCTTTAAAAGGAACGTAATCAGGATAACTTTCCTCGTGTTGCAGGTAATACACTTTGGCCTCTTCGGTAGCAAATGCTCGTGCTGTGCCCCAGCATTGCTGCTCCTGGCAGAGGGCTTCAAAGCAGTCAATTTTATACAACATTTCGGCCTTATCAGCGCAGGTACGGCCCAGCACATCGGCACGGGCCAGCAGCGCCAGCCAAGCCGTATTTACTTCCATACCGGCCGTAATTGCGGCTTTAACCGGGTCGGGCTTATCAAACACCCAAAGCGGCAAGCCATGGTACCGTACCAGGCCAACCACCTGCTCCCTGATGGCAAAAGGCGCAGGCACCTCCCGGTAAAGTATCTGCCTTGCGGTTAAAGCGCCTTTTTTGGCATGCCCTTTAGAAGTGATGCGACCATCGGCTTCGGTAACGGTAGTGCTGTACTTTTCTACATCATGCAATAAAGCAGCAGTCCACAAAATCTCCTTTTGCTGCGGTGCTAATGCCTGGTAAGCAGGCTGTGCAATCAGCGCATCAAGCACCATACGGATATGTATTGCCACATTGCCCTCGGCGTGGTAAACAGGGTCCTGCGGTACATCGTTCATCCGTTTCACCCAGTCAAACCGGTTTTCTAAATAAGCCCAGTGTTTGTTATCGCTAAACTGCCACATGGTTACCTCCCTCATTCAGTAATTTGGCCCGGCGCCAGTTGCGCGTCCAGTGCTCATCGGTTTTAATGTGCCCTTTGCGCACGTATTTAAATACATTGTGCGAAAACTCATCAATACTATAGCCATCCGCATTGCGGGTAACTATACCTTCCATCGTTACCGGCTCGCTGGTAAAAGCGTCGTGAGGCTGCAAAAGTCCGGGGCCCGAGGCCATATCCTTTACGTTTTTTTCAAACGTCAGGCAATCAGCCGGTGTACTTGTTATTTTCAGCACCGGCACAGTTGGCAAATTGAGCATTGCAGCGTAAAATCGGGTTTCATCCCAACTTAGCCAGCGATTGTGCTCGCGTATGGCAAATACATAAAAGTGATTTTGCAGGTGCCGGTACTCGATGGAATGTACTGCATATAAATTCTCCAGAAATATTTCCAGCGAACCTAAATCGTGCTTTACCAGTTGCCAAAAACGGCGTAAACTTTCTGTCCAGGGCGATACGGTAGGTGCCGCGTGCGAACGGGCAAATACGCCGTACCTGTTCAGGCAGTTGTTTTCGCCATCCAGTTTTTCGGTATGTATAAGGGTCGAAATCTTTTGCAGATGCGCCCAGTAGTCGTGCTGTATCCTGTCATCGCTGGTAGTGCCCGGCGAAAACGGATAATGGTACGTACGACCATATTTTTGAGAAATAGCCATGTTGTCGTCATTAAAAAATAGAAATAAGAATTGCCTTTCCTCTCCATCGGGATGCGGAGAAGATTACTAATAATTAGTATGTGCAGGCAATTACATGACGCAAGACTTTAAAACGATTTGTTGCTGCAAATGTAGTGATTAAACCGCTAAAGCACTGTTAACTAACTATTTTTTAATGACCAGTTCTTCTTTGGCAGCCCATAAGGCGATATCCTGCTTGGTTAAAGCTGCGGCCATCAGGTTAGGAAACTTGTCGGGCGTGCAGGCAAAAACAGGTACCCCTAAATCCGCCAGAAACTGTGCGTTACGGTGGTCGTACGACGGTGCGCCATCATCATTTAAGGCCAGTAGTACCACCAGCTGCACGCCGGATGTAACCAGCTCAACCATACGCTTACGCATCTCGGCCACATTGCCGCCCTCGTACAAATCGGTTATCAGCACCATCACGGTATCGGCCGGACGGGTTACAATTTGCTGGCAGTAGGTTAAGGCGGCGTTAATGTCGGTACCGCCGCCTAACTGGACACCAAAAAGCAAATCTACCGGGTCGGATAAATCATCGGTCAAATCGGCCACGGCTGTATCAAACACCACCATTTTGGTTTTTACAGCGGGGATAGACGCCATTACGCTGCCAAATATGCCCGAGTATACCACTGACGAGCCCATCGACCCGCTTTGGTCGAGGCATAAAATTACATCCTTGAGCGACGACCGCTTACGGCCATAACCCAGCCGCGTTTCGGGAATGACGGTTTTGTATTCGGGCTGATAGTGTTTCAGGTTTTTTAAGATAGTGGCTCCCCAGTTAATTTCGTTATGGCGCGGCCGCGTATTGCGGACGCTGCGGTTTAAGCTGCCGGTGATGGCTTGCCGGGTAGGCTCTGCCAGTTTTTTCATCAACTCATCTACCACACGGCGCACTACTTGCCGTGCAGTATCTTTGGTTTTGTCAGGGATTACACGGCTCAAAGTCATGAGCGTGGCTACCAGGTGCACATCGGGCTCTACGGTTTCAAGCATCTCTTTTTCAAACAGCATCTGGGTAAGGTTGAGCCGCTTTAAAGCATCCTGTTGCATCACCTGCACCACGCTCGATGGGAAAAACGTTCGTATATCGCCAAGCCAGCGGCTTACATTGGGTGATGATGCGCCTAAGCCACCCTGGCGGTCGTTATCATACAAAGCCTCCAGCGTACGGTCAACTTTGATATCAGCCTCAGTTAGTTCGTGTTGTGTACCTTCCTGCTGATGGCCGCCCAGTATGAGGCGCCATTTGCGCAGGTGGTGTGATTCGGTTTCTGCCATTGTGGTTTACAGTTTAATCCCTAAAAGTTCCATAATTACGGGTATGCCCATTTTGGCCCTGTCGGCATCAAAGCCTGCTCCTGCCAAGGCCTGCTGCTGATTGCCACCACCCGAACGGGCCTTCTCCCCAAGCTTACGCCGCTCGGGTGCCGAAAAATTGGCAAAAGTGCGCCGTAACAGGGGCAGCACCTGCATAAAGGCATCTTCATTTAAGTTTGACACCCAGCTATCAATCAGCTGCCATAGGTTTTGATCGAGCAGCAGCAAGGTGCCGCTGCCCCGTAAAAACCCCTCAAGCCATGCAGCCGCTGTTGCCGGGGCCGCAGCAGACGACATTGCGTAGCTAAAATGCTGTACCAATTCTTCAGTCAACAGTTCCTTGCTGTCGTGCAATAAGCGGGTGCTGTAACCACCAATGACCGGCGATGTATTTTTATTATCAACCAATATATGCAGCACCTGTTGCCATTGTGCTATCAGCTCGGTCTGCTGCAGCAAATTCAGTCCGTCGTTTAATTGGTAAAACAGCTCGAGCAGGCGGTTGGCGGCATCTTCATCAATAGCCACACAAGCACTGGGCAAACTAACGCAAATACGGGTAACCATACTGCCTATAATGCCCTGCACCATGGCCGCATCCGTTTTACGCACGTTGCCGTAACGGGCTACGATGATGAGGTTGGGTATTACCTCCATCAGTTCCATCACATCTGCCGATGCTGCCGCCAGGTTGTTTAAACGCTCAATCAACTCGTCGATGGAATCAGGCAGTTCTGCCGGGATGGCTTGCTCGAGCAAACGGCTTACAGCTTTTAAATCAGTAGCTGCACGACCGGAGTTTAATACGCTGTTGCCAGCAGCCTCGGCCACAGTGTTGCCCAAGTTACCGCGTTCTACAATTTCTACCGAAAAACCAGGGTCCCATTGCAGGCGCCATTGTTCTTTAAAAGTGCCTTTGCCCGAGGTATGCTGCGGTTTACCCCAGTGAATACCCAGCAGGTGCAGGCGGTGCAAAAATACACTGCGTTCCAGGTCGGTATCCTTGCGCAGGTCGAGCGTGTAATCTTTAAAATCGGCCGTGGCTGGCAGCCTCAGTTTCTTTTGATGCTTTTCGATGTCCAGCTGCAGGGGCGGTTTGGGTATATCGGTGGGCACTTCACCAATTTGGTTACCTACAATTAGCTCCTCATGTACCAGTTTAAGCAAGATGCTTTCGCCGTTGCAAAGCACTGTCAGTGTGGCCTCGTTCAGTTCTTCTAAACCGGCTTTAGGCAAACCACGCAGCGCAGCCAGCGAGCCAGCCAACCTTACGGCCTCAATAATATGCGCTACCGAAGTATCCATTTGCTGTTTCCGGAACAGCTGCGCTACACCAGCCAGCCACAAAGTGCCATCGTCATGCGGATGATGCCACACGTGATTATACCAACCCGGCGAGTTGATGCCTGCACCATAACCGCTGTAAAAGCTTAATCGGTTAAACGTCCAGGGTATCCAGGTGCATTCGGTTTTGGTTTTAGGCAAACCTTTCAGCAACTCGTTATCTTCTTTTTGCGATACTTTGGCCTTTAGTGCCGGTACATGCCATGCCCCGCAAATAACCGCAATGGTATGAAACATCTCTTTTTCGGCCTGGCGGATGGTGCGGCGCATGTAGGCCTCACGCAGTTGCTCCAGCCGCTCATTTTTTTGCGGCAGATTTTCGCGCAGGGCCTGCATGGCTTCGGTAACGGCATCAAATACCTCATCGTTATTGAGGCGATACTCAAAGGTATGCTCCCACCAGTTTTCGCTGTCGGTAAAGCCGGCAGCATGTGCCAGATAACTGATCGGATTTCTACGAATATCTTCAACAGCAATCGCTTCCTCACTGATGGTTGCCAGTTCTTCGGCAGGCGCTTCTGGTGGTAAGGGAGGCTGCTTTTCAATCAGCATCTGGTTGCCCGCCGGCAAATCCATAAAACGTACATGGATTTGATGCGTACGGGCATACAAAATGGCCTGCCACTCGGGTGAAAAATCGGCGAAAGGATAAAACACGGAATGCTGCGGGGCGTCGGGCTGATAGCACAACAAGGCCACCGGCGGCTTTAATCCCTCGTTACCTACCCATTGCAACATTGCATCAGCCTCGGGCGGACCCTCCACCAATACAATGTCGGGCTTAACATTTTCGAGAAAAGCCTTGACGTTGCGGGCCGAACCCGGACCATGATGCCGTATACCTAAAATATGAACTGCCATGCTTACTGCTGATTACAAGTCGCGACAAGCACGGTAAATATCGCTCCATTCATCACGCGGCTTCACCACGGTTTCGAGGTATTCCTGCCAGATGAGCTTGTCCTGCACCGGGTCTTTGATTACCGAACCGATAACGCTGGCGGCCAGGTCGGCCGCCTTTAAGCGCCCATCGCCAAAATACGCCGCCATAGATAAGCCGCTGTTGACTACCGAGATAGCCTCGGCCGTACTTAGCGTGCCCGATGGTATTTTGATTTTGGTTTTGCCATCTAAAGTTACCCCGCTGCGCAACTCGCGGAAAATGGTAACCACCCGGCGAATTTCCTGCAAGGCAGGTGGTTCGGCCGGTAGCTCCATCACCTTTTCAAAGCTCTCTACCCGACGGCGCACAATATCAATCTCCTCTTCTACGGAGTCGGGCAAGGGTAAAATAACGGTATTGAAACGACGCTTCAGGGCGCTCGACAGCTCGTTAACGCCTTTGTCGCGGTTATTAGCCGTGGCAATTACGTTAAAACCTCTTACCGCCTGCACTTCGGTGTTCAGTTCGGGTACGGGCATCGTTTTTTCGGAAAGGATGGTGATCAACGTATCCTGCACATCGGCACCGATGCGGGTGAGCTCTTCTACCCTCACAATCTTACCATCTTTCATAGCACGCATGACCGGGGTTTCTACCAGTGCCGCGGCTGACGGGCCCTGGGCAATCAGTTGCGCATAGTTCCAGCCGTAACGGATAGATTCTTCGCTGGTACCCGCCGTTCCCTGGATGATGAGGGTGGAGTCGCCGCTTACGGCTGCTGTAAGATGTTCGCTCACCCAGCTTTTGGCCGTACCGGGCAAGCCGTACAGCAGCAGGGCACGGTCGGTAGTAAGTGTGGCCACGGCAATTTCCATTAACCGGCGGTTACCGATGTATTTAGGTGACACCTCGAAACCGTTGCTCAGCTTGCCGCCCACCAGGTAAGTAACCACGGCTTGAGGCGACAATACCCAGTTAGTTGGGCGTTTACCGCTATCCTGCTTTTTTAATTCTTCGAGTTCGTGAGCAAATAACTGCTCGGCGTGTTGACGTAATATTTGTGACATTGCGGAGGTTTTATATGTTAAATACCTGGGGTATCTGCTGTTTTAAGGTGAGTAGTTTTTGTAGATATTGCCGGTTCTTTTCCCACAAACTTTGCAGGTAAGGGTCTTTAGCTTCAATACTGTCAAGCTGCTTCTGTATTGCAGCCGGCATTATCGAAACGAATGTACTTAGGATAGTACGGCTATATTGATACGGATAATTGACCATAAAACGCAAAGCCTCAACTGCAAATGCCGGGCTCCATTCATGGTTGATGTGCAGCGCTTCCTGAATTACGGTTTTAGGATCGTCTTTTATAAAACGCATCAAATATTCATCTTGTTGCCGGGGCGACAGTTGATATAATAAGTGGGGATTAAACTGCTTTTGGTTCAAGACAAGCAGCAGCCATTCTGTACTTTTAAAATGCACGACAGCATTGCATAGTGCCTGAACTTTATCCGACGCGTACTTTTCAAAATATTCGGCGACTTGTTCGCGATTGGTCTGCAAATGACGCTCCCAAAACGAGGGTGTTACCGAGCTGATTAATTGGTAGAGAATATACTCTT
Organism: Mucilaginibacter sp. CSA2-8R; assembly: GCF_038806765.1. Taxonomy (NCBI): domain Bacteria; kingdom Pseudomonadati; phylum Bacteroidota; class Sphingobacteriia; order Sphingobacteriales; family Sphingobacteriaceae; genus Mucilaginibacter; species Mucilaginibacter sp. CSA2-8R. The sequence goes on from NZ_CP152389.1 coordinate 3,411,764, forward strand.
CGTCGCTCATCTTCACATCCGGGCCGGCCAACTTTTCAATACCGGTGCTGAAAATTTGTGGATTCAGGTCGGCAGGCAAGTGAAACTGCAAGGTGGTTTTGCTAACTAAGCCCAGCAGTGCCTTTTCTTGCTTCAAAGTCACCGAGTGGCTCAACGCCTCTTCGTACAACCGTACGATGGACGAACCTGCCAGTTGTTTAAGTAAACGCTGCACCTGCTCTTTTACCTTTTGGCTTTTTTCATTTAATAAAGATTCGAGCCAGGGCAAATCTGCTACCGAGAGATTATTCTGTAAAGTTTTTAAAAGTTCGGGCTTGGTGGCAGCGCTCTCCTGTGGCCAGGTTTGTTGCAGCCACTCCAAACCTTTGGCCGCATCATCCTGCCTTACTTCGCGCAGTACCCGGAGTCGATCGTCGGCTTTACCGGTACGCCATAATTCTTCATTGGGTGTAACAGTAAAATACTCCCAATCTTTATTGTATTGGCTTAACCATGCACCGCGGTTGCCGCTGCAGTTAATAGATAGCTGTCTGATGGCGCCATGTTTGGCGGCTTTATCCAGCACAACCGGGATCATCCCTGGTGTGAGTAATTGATTACTGTACTCACATTGTGTTAACCAGAGTTGTAAGAGCGGCAAGTTATCTTCGTGCAAAATGGCAGTTAGCAACTGCGCGGCGGCAGCCGAACAATACGGCTTTGTATCGGCTCCGGCCGGTGCAAAGCTAAGTTCGCTTTTTTGCAGCGGCATAAAGCCGCATTGCCGGTAATTATAAACGACGGCTGCCTTTTGCAAAAACCGGCTTTCTTTGTCCTGCTCACCGGCCGACTCTATAGACTCGGCTATGTTTGCCAACTCCTGCGGCCATTCGTTGTTGCCGGACGATGGTTTATCCGTTCCCAGCATAGCGGTATGTACGATATCTTCCCAGATTTTCATTAGCCTAAAAATTGATAAGTGTTTTGATACCACACGCCCAGCGGCCGGTAAACGTTTTCTTTGCCGATGACGGCCATGGGCAAAGCTTCGCCACCACTCAGGGCCAGTAACTTGTATATCGACTTAAAACCGTCAGCTATCTTACACAAGTACCCCTGGTTATCCTGCAGCCACCATTGCTTTTGAAATTGCACCGGCTTTAAATCAGCTACTACTATGGGCATGGTATTGCCGAAAGGCAACTTTGTGTTTAACATCGCTTCGTATTCTGCCACCTGCGGCCAGGTGGTGCACGCCCTATGTGCTACCGACTGTGGCGGGTTAATGACTGTATGGTTTTTGATCAGGCACCGGTAAGGCACTGCAGAAGGGAAATAAACTAATTCTGCTTTGATGTACGACCCCGGCATCAGCGATACCTGGTTAACCTGCCCGCGGGCACTGAACTGCAAAAACAAGGCGTATTGACCAGACTGGATGCCATACAGCCAGTTTTCTTCGACGCTAAGCTGCTGCTCTTCGCGTACCTCTTTGCCAAGCACCAGCCAGTTGTCATGTATACCCTCCTGCTGTCGCAGCTCGTCCTGGTTAACCGTAAATCCAATGGCCGCCCGGATATCGGCCTGTAAATCCGGGTTCATATTACCAATGTGCTGATAGCCTTCGGTAACAAGGTATATTTGCAGCAAGTTGTCCATAAAACTACTTTGCCAGCCCTCGTTCCAAAACGGGGTAGCGGCCAGTTGGCGCACCATGGCGGCTAAACCCGGCGCTTGGGCATCTACCATGCGGCGTGCCATGTTTTCCCAAAATGCGGCGCCCTTTTCGGGCAGGGAGATGATACCGTTGCGAACAATATCTTTTATCCACATCAACAACTCCTGTATACCGGCATTTACCTTTTGTTCGCGGGCCTGCTGGCGCTTAGCCAGGGCGTTTTCGTCAACCGGCTTTTCAGCTTTTTCGGCTTTCTTTTCTTCCTTTTCCGAACGCTTACTGAGCCAGTCGCTTACCCAGCCAGGCATATTGGCAGTCTGAAAAAGGCCCGGCTGCCTGCTGTTTAATAGCAACAAGCCCAGACCATGCTTGCACGGAAACTTACGACTGGGGCACGAGCATTTGAACGCCACATTGGTTAAATCTACCTGGGTTTGGTAGGGCTTGCTGCCGCTGCCTTTGCACTCGCCCCAAAGGGCTTGCGCACTTACGCCCAGGCTTACCCACTTGGCGGGTGTGGCCAAATCGCGCCCGGCTTTTTTCGAAGCTTCGTCGGGCGCGAGTGAAAATATCTGGTCTTCGGTTAATTGCAATGGTTAATGCTTTACAGGTTAGGTTTACTTACCGGTTTTAAAAGTAAAATATTTAGTGATGGATGTAAACAAAAGATGAAAACTTTATCTACCCGGCAACACCTCCTTTTATAACGGCTGACGAATAGATTTAACCGCGTTGCCGCGCTCGAGGCTGTGATGGTTAAGCCATTGCTCTTGCTGCTGAGTAATCAAAGTTTCGGTTTGCCAGGCCATCACTTTAGCTTGCAAACGCTGCAGGCAAAGCTTTTTGTTTTCGAGCTGCGAGCGGCTATCCATAGCCAACACCTGTATGCCCGATGGCACGTGGGTGCCACGCACGGCAGTTTCTACTTTGTTTACATGTTGTCCGCCCGGACCGGAAGCCCTGCAGGTTTCCAGTTTGACTTCGGCATCCCGCCAAACCGGCAACTCGTTTAACGGCAATATGCTGATGCCCACAAACCAGTTTTTGCGCTTATGCTGCCTGCGAAACGGACTGGCCGATATCCATTGTACGGTGCCCTGCCACTCGTTGATATAGCTGTCTAAACCAACGCCCTCTGCTGTAAATGTGACTGACTTAAAAGTATTTGGCCCATCGGCCTCTACCCTGTCTAAAACTTCGGTTTTTATATTTTGCTGATGCGCTTGTGCCAGCATCAGATGCTGTACCCTGGCTACAGCCCGGCAACATTCGGCCGGGCCTTTACCAGAGGTAATTTGTATAATCATTTTTTTCATGAGGCTTATTCTTTACTCATTCTTACTATTTTGGGCGTAAACCGGCCCTGCACATCTACCAGCGCATGCTGTGCCTCCATCACCTGATCGATGTTCTTGTACGCCATCGGGTTTTCTTCTACACTGCCGCCAATCAGCGTTACGTCGGCTTTGTCCAGCAGCTTTTTCATGGCCGATACCGTGATGCTGTCTTTGGCTTTTTGCCGGCTCATGGCCCTGCCTGCCCCGTGCGAGGCGGAATACAGCGACTCTTCGGTCCCCTTTCCGCTTACCAAATAAGCCGGCGTGGTCATGCTGCCCGGAATAATGCCCAGCTCACCTTGATATGCTGGTGTGGCACCTTTGCGGTGAACAATTACCTCTTGCCCATCGGCCAGTGTGTCCTGCCAGGCAAAGTTGTGGTGGTTTTCTACCGTGCATAACCCTTTGAGGTCTAAAGCTTTTAACAGGTTAGCATGAATGCGCTCATGACAGGCGCGCGCATAATCGCCGGCCAGTGTCATGGCCAGCCAGTACTCCTGCCCGGCTTCCGTTTGCATGTCCAGCCAGGCCAGCGGCTGTGCATGGCGGGGTAATTTACAGGTATTCATGGCCAGTTGGGTATAGTGCTTAGCAATAGCAGCACCTAAGCCCCGGCTGCCCGAGTGCGACAACAGTGCCACGTACCTTTTGGCAGGCAGGTGCAAGGCATTGTTTTCAGCCAGTTCTATCACGCCAAACTCCACAAAGTGGTTACCATTGCCCGAGGTGCCCAACTGCCTCACCGCTTTGCCATGCAGCGGCCGTAAAAAAGCTAACTCGCGAAATATTTGGCTATCCAGCACCTCGTGTTCCTGCCGGGTGTCCAGTCCGCCTTCCATTCCAAAGTGTGTATGGTTTTTAAGGGCCTGTTTGGCCTGGTAGCCGTAGCGATTAAAATAACTGTCGCTCTCGTCAACAATGGTCAATGCCATACGGCAGCCAATATCCATCCCTACGGCATACGGAATTACCGCCTGCCGGGTAGCCAGCACGCCGCCAATAGGCAAGCCAAAGCCCATATGGGCATCGGGCATCAGCGCCCCTTTAACGCTTACGGGCAGTTGCATGGCCAGCTCCATTTGCTTGTGAGCGGCTTCCTCGATGTGTTTGCCACCATAGGTTTTGTAATGCAGCGGTTCGTTTAGCAGTTCGTGTACACTGAATGGAACTTCGGCAGGTTTGCCGATGATTTTTTCGGCTATTTTACCGGCAACCGGGTCGGTTAAATATTTTTCCGGCTGATTTTTAATATCTGTAAGCAAAGCAAGCAATGCCTCATGCGTGTGGTGCTTGAAATGCTTAGAAGCAATACCTATGACCAAACTGCGAAGCTGGTTATCGGTATAGCCTATTTTACTTAATTCTTTTATTTTTAAATTGCCCATGTGAGGGATACGTGTTTTTATCCGGCGATGAACAGGTATTCCTCTGCCTTGCCGGAAAGTTGACTAATCACCGTAGCGCTTGCAACAGGATTGGCAGCGTATTTCCCATAATTTGGAAACTGCATAATCATCCCAATGCACGCCAAACGGTGCGTTTTTTTAAATTAAATTTGATGAATGGGTCTTTAATCCATCCCGGAGAATGGGATATACCCTTTTGTGGCAGAATTACGTTACCACACTAACAGGTAGACCAAGGCAATACACAGTCGTTGCAACAGGCAACAAACCATGAAGTGTTTTCAGTAAAATAAAAACAGAATGCCGGCAGCCGGTTAGGCCAAAAGCGAAAGGGGCGATATTTGAATACGTGCAGTCATGATTCCTTGATGTTTAAAAAGATTTATAAATAAGGAATTGGTGCGAAGGTAAAACAAGTTTTTAAATATCCTGCAAATTATTTTGCAGACAGCTTACTGATGCTCCTGCTTTGTACGTTTCCAGATGAACCCGTCTAATATATAATGTGTGGATTGCGGCAATGACAGCAACGGCACCAGCAGCGCCAAGGCAGCAGAATCATGAATGAGAGGCAGATTTTTAAATATGGCAAATACCGGAGTATGCTCGCGCCAAACCAGTCCATCCCACAGGCCTTCTTCTACGTAAGCCAGCAGCACCAAACCCAACACAAAAATAAGAACGCCGGTGTAAGGCTTATAAACTGCTTTCAGCATTGTACGCTCGGCAAGGGCTCTATTCTTTACGCGCTGTTGCTCCGTAATCCAGATAAGGGCCATGTAAGGTATACCGTGCGAAACGACGTTGAGGGTGGTAAAGGCCATATCCCCGTTGTAATAAATGATGCCGAAATACCAGGATAATAGCGTGCCTGCAACGATGAGGTTACGAGGCAGATTAATTTTCCGGACACGCGCCAGCATCTGTAATTCTTTCAATGCATAAACTGCAATAACGCACCCATAGATATAGCCGCTGAGCTGCAGCAGGAATTCTGATTTAAACACCAGAAAATCACCATCTACAAACCAGTTGAACTGCCTGCCTCCAGCCAGGTGCCAGTAAAGCAAGGGATAAATAGTAGCTGTGTAAACGGCAAGCGCGTCAATAGAGCGGTGCAATTTTGATTGGCGCTCGTGCCTGCTGTACAACCGCATAAAACCGTACTGCTGCCTGATAAAATGGAACACGGCTAGGTAAGCCAGTATGCGCCAGAATATCAACCCGTCGACCGCATACAACAACACACCCGCAACGTAACACAACAGCGGGATAACCAACAACATGGGCCGCTGCTTTACCGACGACGAACGGAAATAAGTGCGATACAGCGTACTGTAAACGTGGGCCACATCCACCATCACCACTAACAGTACCCAATAGACCAGCGGCATGGTAGCGGTACTTTTAAACACACCAGGAAAACTGGCCACCAACAACAAAGCCAAGAACGGTGGCGAAAGGACGAACAAACCATCTACCCAGACCGAACTTAACCACGGCTGCTCTAAAGGTTTACCGGCGCTACTCATTTTTGTAAAACCTGTTTAGCTGCGCGTATGCCTTGATGAAAAGCTTCTTCAAACACCGATACGCCACTTAGATCGGTATGCGCAAAATAAATTTGATTGCCCAGTGGCTGGCGGGCTGCTGCGCGCCCACTGCCCCATATATAGCCTACTGCAGGACTGATCATGCCGTGCCCCCATAGCCAAAGATCGGCTTCCTCGATATAGGGAGTGATGCCGGGATGCATTTTTTCCATTTCGGGCATGATGATGTCCAGCCATTGTTCGCTGGTACGGGCATAAGCCGCCAGCCGGGCCACCCGTGGCTCCTGGTTGCTTAAGGGTAAGTAATAAGTAAGCACCCGTTTGTTACCTACTGCACTCACATTTTGCTGATTGGCATTTACATACCCTACTGATGCTGTACCATAAACCACATTATCCCAGCACAAGGGTGCGCCTTTAGCATAAGGTAAATCGTTCACCGACAAGTTAGCAATTAGCCAGGGGCTATAATGTAAGATATCAGCGTTGAAACCCGGCCGGTCGATGCCTTTCAACAATCGCTGGTTCACAAACTGGGGAGATGCCAGGATGACTTTTTCCGCATATAGCGTACTGGTTTGATGTTGCTGAACATCGTACACCGTCACTTCTACCCTGTTTGTTTCGGGTTTTATGGCGTAAGCCATCCGGCCAGTTTTAATATGGTCTTTCACCTCATCGCGCAGGCGGCTCATCAACCAGCCGTTGCCCTCGGGCCAGGTAAGCACTGCATTGTCTTCGGCATTAGCCGCCTTGCCCTTACGGGCCGCAAAATAATGCAGACCGGCCCAGGCAGATACCTTGCCTGCCAAAGCTCCATAATCGTCTTTACAGCAATAGTCCAGGTACCATAGCAGATACTCAGATGTATAACCGTTATTCTTCAGGTAATCTTTAAAGGAAATTTTATCCAACCGGCGGTAAGTATCATCGGCCGAACTTTCATCGAGCGGTAGGGTGAACGCATATTTGCCGTCGCTGCCTTTGGCCTGCCTGTAATCGTTAATCAGCTTAAAAAAACGCGTAATCTGCTGCTTGTCAGCGGCTATTACGCCAAAATCGGGCACCAAGCCTTCCTGCCATTCGCCGTTAATTAGTAAACGCTCCTCCGGGTCAAAGCACAAATAATACTCGTTGTAAAACGGCAGCCCTTTTGTGTTAAACCCCGTAATTACGTTATGCTGCTGCAAAAAATCAATCAGCAGGCAGTCGTTATTATTTACAATGGGCAGGTAATGCGCTCCCAAAGGATATTTAGAAACTGGGTTGCTGCCAAATGCGGCGTTGCCGCCGGCATGGTCTTCCAATTCCAGCACTTCAAAATCGTGCTCGCCCTGCATTTTTAACCACCGGGCAGCCGATAAGCCTGATATACCACTGCCAATAATTAAAGTTTTTACGGTACGTGAGGGGGATGATGGAGCCGGTATTTTGAGCTTGTCGCGCAGTACGTGCCCGGCCTTATGGTTGGGGCCACGCAGTTGAACTTTGATATGTTTATAGGCCTGCTGGTTACCGCTTACTTTTTGAACGCAGTTTTGCAGCATTACCCCGCCTACCGATAAACCGGCGCGCAGCAAAAACGAGCGGCGGTTGATACCGCTCAGTAATCCGCCTCGCTTATAAAACGGTAGACCACTCATCTTCAAAATATTTTACCAATATCTGGTTATTAAGCCGGTTTACGCTGGCTGGCAACCGGGCCATATCCCGCGGAAAGTACAGCATTTGCTGTAAGGTGCCTTTAGACATAAACCGCAAGCCGGGCAAATACGTGTTGGGCATTTGGTAACTGGGCTTGTACATGGCCATGATGTATCCCCACTCGCCGAACGAGGGCACATAATTATGGTAAGGCACCGTATGCAAACCGACAGATTGCAGCGTTTTTTCGACCGTCCAGTATGATTTAGGAGCCACAAATGGCGAGGTAGACTGCACTACCATAATACCCTGCGGCGAGAGCAAACGCTTGATGATGCTATAAAACTTGTTGGTATAAAGCTTACCTACCGAATAATTCGACGGGTCAGGAAAATCAATAATAATGGCATCGTAACGCGTTTGCTGCATCCGTGCCCAGGCAAAAGCATCGGCACTAATTACCTTTACCTTCGGCGATAGCAGCGAACGCTGGTTAAGCCGCAGCAGCATTTCGTTAGAGCGGAAAAGCTCGGTCATGCCCTTATCCAAGTCAACCAGGGTCACGCTTTTGATCTGCGGATATTTGAGTATTTCGCGCACGGCCAGGCCATCGCCTCCGCCCATTACCAATATGTGTTGCGCCTGCGGCAAAGCCTGTAACACCGGGTGTATAAGCGCCTCGTGGTAACGGTATTCATCTACCGAGCTAAACTGCAGGTTACCGTTTAAAAACAGCCGCAAGTCGCGGCCGCGTTTGGTTAATATAATGCGCTGGTAAGGTGTGCTTTTAGAGTAGATAATAGTGTCGGCATAATTCATGCTTTCGGCAAAACTGGTAATGGTGTCAGCCAGTATAAAGCCAGCAAGCAGAGCCACCAAGCTGATGATGGAGGCACTCCGCAGGTACCGCATGGATCTAATTTCTTTGGAAAACCCCAGGCACACCAGCAAAGCTACACCCACATTGAGCATACCAAATAAATAGGCTGTACGCACCAAACCCAGGTACGGAATAAGTATAAGCGGAAATACGAGCGATGCAATGAGCGCCCCGATATAATCGAAAGTAAAAACTTTAGAAACCAGGTCTTTAAACTCGTATCGGTCTTTGAGGATGCGCATCAGCAACGGAATTTCGAGCCCTACCAGTATGCCGGTAACCGATACCAGGCCGTACAGTACCGGCCTGAATGCGCTGACACTCTCGAAAACCATGAACAGGATGGTTGAACTGGTGCCACCCACCAAACCCACCAGAATTTCAATCTGAATAAACCAGGACAACAGGTTTTTATCGAAATATTTAGATAACCACGACCCGATACCCATCGAAAACAAGTAAACACCGATGATGGTAGAAAATTGCGTAACCGAATCACCTAACAGGTAACTGGCCAGTGTGCCGGCAATCAGTTCGTAAATCAGTCCGCAGGTAGCTATAATAAATACCGAAACCAGCAGCAGTACAGGAAGCCTTTGATTCATACGCTTTTATTTATGATTAAAGCCTGCACCGTACCCCACCACATGGCGATGGCCGCCAGTACTGTGATACGCTGTATTTTTAATTACGTTACTACTCTCCCAGTAAGCAATGCCGTTTAGGGTAGCGTAGGTAAACCACCCGGCAACGGCCAGGACAATGATGATGTAAAATTTATTGAGTTTAATCTGCTCGTATTTCATGGCGGTTAGTCTTCGGTGTCGTAAGGTGAGTAATCGCTGTTTGCCCAGCGTTGCTTTTCAAATTGCTGCATGCGGAACCAGCAATAAAGCGGGTACATGCACAAAAACAAAAGGGTAATGAAGATATTGCGCCACAAAATCACGTTTTCGGTAATGACAATTCTAATATTGGCCACCAACCTATTGCCCGCAGATGGATAAACGTTGAGATGATAAGTGCCTTTGGGGATACCCGATAGCAGCACGTTAGCCCTCTGATCGCCCTCCGACCAGTTTTCGCCATCCTCGTAACCATGGTAATATTCGATGCTTTTGGTCACTTCCCAGGTTTCGTTGGTTTTGTCATTTACCAGCACAATGGTTGCTTCGGTCCAATTATTATCCACTTCCGAACTGATGTCAAACTCGAGCGGCGTAGCGTTATCTACTTTAAACGCCTGTGTTTTGATGGGTTTAAACTCGATATTTTTATCGGCATCGGCAACGTACTGATTATTATTTTGGTTGTTTAGCGCACTATTGGTTACACCAAATCTGATGGCCGTATCAATTATTCCCGACACTATTTTTGCGGTGTCGCTGCTGGTTTGCGAGCCGGTAGTGAGCGGTAAAACCTCATCAAATATTACTGCACTTGGCCTATCAATACTCAACACCAGGGCCACCACCAGCATCAGCAAGACGATGAAAGGCGTTATCCAGGCAATCGACTTCCAGCGGGCGTAGTGCACAGACGGCTCATTGGGCTGCACACTAAGCTTAGGCGGAAAATTAGCTAATGGCAGTTTAAAGGCATCGGCTATTTCGCGAGCCTCCATGTATTCGCCTTTGTACCAGCTAACTATCGATTGGGCTTTCTTGTCTTGCTCTTTCACCAGCAGATAGGGCGGCGCAATAAATTCTGAAGCGCGTATTTTTTCGTCCAGTACGTTCCAGTCGTATTCGCCTAATAAGCCGGTAATAACAGGAGTATATTTGTTAAACAAGCTATACTCAATACCGTTACACTCGGCGCCATGCTCATCACTATAAACCTTTTCCAATTCAGGAAAATGCTCAATACCGGCTATAAAATTCCACTGGCCCTGGTACTCTGATAAAAATGCGTAGCCCTTGGTGTAATTGTAAAGCATATACTCGCGCCAAGCGTACTTAGTTCCGTTCTCTACCTTTTCCAGGTAGCCTATAACTTTATATGGCAAACCTTTCAGTTCAGCCTCAGTACCTAAAGGTATGAGTGGTTTTAGCTTTGGCTTTGGGGCAACGGTATGCACCAGGTGAAAGCCGCTTTCGGAGTAATTGATGTAAGAATCGCAAACGCTGCAAACAAAGTAATCGCACGATGATGCGTCGTACAGCGTAACGTTGTGCTTGCATTTGGGGCAGGTAATCTGCTGCTCCGGGGGAAATGCTTGTAACTTTACGGCAGCCATAATTATCGTGTAATTTCCCTCTTACCGGTTTCAGCACCCTTAAAAAACTCCAGTGTATCCTGGTAAATAGCACGAGCCTTAGCACTATTATCTTTCTGGTAATTCGATAAAAAAACATCGAAGGTAGCCATCTGGTACTCGGGCCAGGTGTGGATAGACAAATGCGACTCGGTTAAACAGATCACTGCCGTAAATCCCCCGCTCGGAAAATCGTGGTAGACCTCGCCAACGTTATACAGCTGGTATTTGGTAATCAGCTGATTGAAAAAAGCTTTGCAGTCCATTGAGGTTTGCAATAAAGAGGACTGAACAGTGGTAAATTCAGCCAGGATGTGAAGGCCAGGTCGGTAATGCATTTAAATCAATTAATCAGGCATTAAAGATATTTAAATAGTTAAGTCCTGTAAAATGATTGACCCAAGTATTTTAAACATTATTAATGATTTTACAGGGCTTAAAGATGGCTAACAGTGCTGGCCATCGCTTGTGCAAGTTTCAGCCGGAAATTATTGCCCGTTTACCGGCATGCCTGCTAAACACATAGTGTAGGTATAGGTGTATTTTCTATCCAGCAAGCAATATTGCTGACGCGGTATGGCTTCTGAGCTATCATAGCCGCCTATGCCGTGCTGGGCCAAATTAATATCCAAATCTACTTGGTTAGCGAAACGCAAACCGACCATCTAAGACTGCCCAATTAAATTTTCGCATTAGCCTTGCAAAACACTACCTTTGCGGCGCTTTTGGTTCCCGGAACGTCGTATTCTGGGATTAAAAGGGAATCCGGTGTAAGTCCGGAACTGTCCCGCAGCTGTAAGTTCTATAAAACCGGAGCCCAATCTTTAGTCACTGTACGCCAACGCGTATGGGAAGACGGGCCGAGGGGAACAAGTCAGAATACCTGCCTTTAGCTTTACTTATTCATAGCTTTCGCGGATTGAAGCTGAATGAAGATACTTTTCGTGTTTTTCATTTTTAGTGTACAATTTTCGGTTTGCTGTGGGGCTAAAACTCACATCACACATGAAATTATTGAAGCTTAACACGCCTTGGCGTAATGGCTTTTTATGGCGTTTAAAGTTGGCAGCAGCCCTTGGGTGGTTGATAGCCGGCTATGCCCTGCCGGTGTGTGCCCAACAGAAGCCGACAGATACACTGCGCACCCAACAGTTACAACCCGTTGAGATAACAGCCAAAATCAGTGCGCTGCCTGCCGCCTCGCCTACCCCTGCCCAAATACTGAAAGGCCCCGCTCTGCAGCGCCTCAACAGCCTATCGGTAGCAGATGCCATTCGTTATTTTTCGGGCGTGCAGTTGAAAGACTACGGCGGCGTTGGTGGCCTTAAAACGGTAGATGTGCGCAGCTTGGGCAGTAGCCAGGTGGCCGTGTTTTATGATGGAGTACAATTAGGCAACGCCCAGAATGGCCAGGTAGATTTAGGCAAGTTCTCGTTAGACAACCTGGGCAGCGTGGAATTGTATAACGCGCAAAAAAGCAGCATTTTTCAACCCGCACGCGGCTTGGCTGCCGGTAGCGCCATCTACCTTAATGCACGGCAACCAGAGTTTAGTGCAGGCAGTGCTAACACTTATAAAGCCGGGTTTCGCATTGGGTCTTTCGGCTTAATCAACCCTACTTTTTTGTGGCAGCATAAAATAAGCGGCCAGGTATCAGGCAGCATCAGCACCGAATTTATGCAGGCTAACGGGCGTTACAAATTCAGGTATACCAATGGCGTGTACGACACGACTGCCATCCGGAACAATTCGGACATTCAGTCTTTTAGGGCCGAAGCCGGCTTGCAGGGCCACTTGCGCGATAGCAGCCAATGGGATGTAAAAATTTATCATTACAACTCCGAGCGGGGACTACCCGGCGCCGTGGTGGCTAACAAGTTTGATTACACCCAGCGCGAGTGGGACCGCAACACGTTTGTGCAATCCTCCTATCACCTCAACGGCAAAATATACAGCCTGATGCTGCATGCAAAATATGCCGACGATTACCTGCGCTACCTTGACCCGGAGATTGTAACCCTGAGCGGCTTGTCAGACAGCCGCTATCATCAAAAGGAAGCCTATTTTTCTGCAGCCAATCTTTTTCAGATCAATTCATTCTGGATGGTGTCTGCCTCAGCCGATTATCAGCGCAATACTTTAAGAGCCAATATTTACCGCTTTGCCTACCCTACCCGTAATACCTGGCTCACTGCACTGGCTACCCAGTTTTACTGGCCCCGGTTTACCCTGCAAGCCAATGTGGTGAGCACTTGGGCTACCGAAACTACCGAGGCATTTGATGCTGCCCGGCCTATGCACAAGTATACGCCTGCGCTGCTGTTATCGTGGCAACCATTGGCTACAGGCACCTTTAGACTGCGCGGCTTTTATAAAAGCCTGTACCGCCTGCCTACCTTTAACGAGTTGTATTACACCTTTGTGGGCAGCGCCGATTTACAACCCGAGTTTTCGCGGCAATACGACGCCGGATTTACCTATCAAAAATACTTTAACCAGGGTGCATTAAGGCAAGTTAGTGTGCAGTACGATGCCTATTACAATCAGGTTAGCAATAAAATACTGGCTGTGCCGGGGCAAAACCTGCGCCGATGGGTGATGGAAAACATTGGCCGGGTAAATATTAAGGGCATGGAAACTAACGCACAGCTTACCTGGCTCGTGCATAACAATGTGCTGCTTAATACCGCCCTAAGTTATACCTACCAACAAGCCCGTGACGTAAGCGAAGGCAGTTTTTCTAACGGGCAAATTCCTTATACCCCTATACATAGCGGCTCGGCACGTGCTGGTTTGCTTTGGCAACGGTGGAGCATCAATTACAGCTACATCTATACCGGGCAGCGTTACAGTCAAAAAGCCAACATCCCCGAAAACTATGTAGCCCCCTGGTACACGCACGATGCCTCGCTGATTTGGCAGCCCGCTTACCATGGGCACCAGCTTAATATAGCGGCCGAGGTAAATAACCTGCTTAACCAGTATTACGACGTTATTAACAACTTCCCGATGCCGGGGCGCAATTACCGTTTAAAATTCAGCATCAACATTTAACGCATGAACAAACCATTCAACAGATACATATTTTTAACGTTTGCGCTGCTTGGGTTACTGGCTACATCGTGCCGCAAAGATGCACCGCCTACAGCCGAGCAGGTAAGCACCCTGTTTATCCCTAACCCGGCCAGCGTAGTAAAAGGTATTTACTTATTAAACGAGGGAAATTTTAATGCCAATAAAGCTACGCTCGATTATGTGAATTACACCACCGGGCTATACCGCAAAAACATTTACAACCAGGTTAACCCCGAGGTTACCAAAGGCCTGGGCGATGTGGGTAACGACATGGCCGTTTACGGCTCCAAGCTGTATGTGGTAGTCAACAACTCTAACAAAATAGAAGTGTTGAATGCCAAAACCGGCAAACGCATTACGCAGATTGATTTGCTTAACTGCCGATATATCACCTTCCGGCAAAACAAGGCTTACGTGAGTGCCTACCTGAGCGCCATTGGTAATGCTAATGCACCCAACGGCATAGTAGCCGAAATTGACACCGCCAGCCTGCAAATTGAACGCCGGGTTACCGTGGGCCGCCAGCCTGAGGAAATGGCCATTATCAATAACAATTTGTATGTGGCTAACTCGGGCGGCTATAGTCCGCCCAACTACGAGCGTACCTTATCGGTGGTAGACTTAGCCACATTTACCGAAACCCGCCGCATTGATGTGGCCATTAACCTCAATCAAATTAAAGCCGACCGTTACGGCGACTTGTACGTTACCTCGCGTGGCGACTATTTGAGCATTCCGCCAAAATTGTACGTTGTAAATGCACAAAGCGGACAAATCAAAAAAGTGATCGACCTCCCCGCCCGTACTATTACCCTTGATGATGACCAGCTATACATCATCAGCACCAACAGCGGCAACGCCCAACCAAAGTATAACTACCAGATTTTAAACGTGAACACCGAAACGCTGCTCAACCAGCCCTTTATTACCGACGGCACCGATCTAAGCATTTCCCAGCCTTACGGACTGGCCGTTAATCCGGCCACCAAAGAGGTATTGGTAACCGATGCCCGCGATTATGTAACACCGGGTACACTTTACTGCTTTGATGCCAGCGGCAAACAGAAGTGGAAGGTTACCACCGGCGATGTGCCGGCTCATTTTGCATTCATTTATTAATTATATAGTATATCCAACATGAAGATTAAATTTTTACGTTACTCCCCGTTTGCCTTTGTAGCATTAGCCGGCACTTTGTTATTGGGCTCGTGTAAAAAAGACAAAGACAGCCGCACCGGCGAAATTGAAAGCACTGCCGGCGTATATGTACTTTGCGAAGGTAACTTAGGCAAGGCCAACAGTACCATAACTTATTATAATACAGCTACTAAAACGGTTGACAACAATTATTATAAAACCGTTAATGGCACCAACCTGGGCGAAACCGCTAACGACCTGCAGCGTTATGGCAGCAAAATTTATTGTGTAGTAAGCGGTTTGCAGGGCACTGCGCAATCGTTTGTAGATGTGCTGGACCCCAAAACCGGAAAATCCATCAAACGTATCTCTTTCAATACCACTAACGATGGTTACATGCCGCGCAAAATTGCCTTTTATCAAAACAAAGCCTATGTTTCGAGGCTTGATGGCAAGGTTAGCCGTATTGATACAGCCAGCCTGAGTGTGGATGGCGAATTGGTGTTAAGCGAAGCTTTGGAAGGAATGGCAGTTTCGAAAGGAAAATTGTATATCGCTAACTCTGACTATAGCTATCTTTATAAAAACGGTAAGAACACCGTTGTAACGGTGGTTGACCTGGCCAGTTTTACTAAGATTAAAGATATTACTGTAAGCTGGAATCCAACCAAAGTGGCAGCCGCCCCTAATGGAGACATTTATGTGGCTTGCGATGGAAATTACGCCAACCTGAAACCATCATTAGATCGTATCAACACCATTACCGATACCAAAGTAAGCAGCAACACTGATTATGCCGGCTATGGCTCTTTAACCATTGGCAGCAACAATGCTTTTGTAACAACTTCATCATCAGTAATTCGTTCGCTTGATGTTTCGACAGGTACACCGGGTAATAATTTTATCACTGACGGTACAACGGTAGCATTAACTTACGGCCTTACCATCGACGGTTTTAACAACGATTTATATGTGTTTGATGCCATTAGCTATGCCAGCTCAACCGGCAAAACTTATTGTTATCGCACCGACGGCCGAAAAAAGTTTGAGTTTGCAACCGGCCAGTTGCCTAAAGCAGCCGTATTTGTTTATAACTACAGATAACAAACATGAAATTTAATCATCCTGTTAAGCGTATTCTACTGGCTGCCTTTTGCATGGCAGCGTTACTGTCATCCTGTAAAAAGGATGACGGTGATGTTACAGAAACACCCAATGTTGGCAGGCCGGTTACCGCTGGCAGTAGTGCTTATGTTACGCAGCTTTTTAGTTACAACCCGGCTCCAGGTCAGTTAATCAATACAACAGGCGGCAACCCCGATGCAGCTAAAAATGTGCTGAACGGCAAACAGGGCTTGGTAACTTTGGGCGCTTATGGCGGCAACCTGGTGCTGGGTTTTGACCATACCGTTATTAATCGCGACAACCAGGATGATTTCGTTATTTACAACAATGCCGCCACCGGTTTTGCCGAGCCGGGGGTAGTTTGGGTAATGGCTGATGATAACCGTAATGGCCAACCCGACGATACCTGGTACGAGCTGGCCGGGGCCGCTCAAAACTTACCTGGCTACAGCCGCAATTACGCCATTACCTATGCCCGACCAGCTATGGCAACTGCCGATGTGCCCTGGACAGATAACCGCGGCAATAAGGGCGCTGTTGAAACCAACACTTACCACCAGCAGGCTTATTATCCGGATTGGATTACTGCCAATACGTACACTTTAACAGGTACGCTGTTGCCATCGAGCAATATCAACGACACCAACCCAACTTACATTACCAGTAATGGGTTTACGTTTGGCTATGCGGATAGTACGCCGGGCGGCGACAAGCTGGATATTGCTAATGCCACCGATGCGCATGGCAACAAAGTAGCGCTTAAAGGCATCGACTTTGTTAAAATACAAACCGGCATTGCCTACAACCTAGGCTGGCTGGGCGAACTCTCTACCGAGGTGTGTGGTGTAGCCGATTTAAGCTTGGTGAAGTAGTTAATAAAAGTCGGGTTATAAAACGACGAAAGGCTGTCCATGCACATGAACAGCCTTTTGTCGTTTATAGTTATTACGTTGGTTATAGATGTTTTATCTTAGTGTAACCGCACGCGTCCCGAACAGGGCTTTATCTAACGAGAAACCTCCTGCGCCGGCTGCCACCAGCAATATCATAATACACAAATAAACGGCAGGCAACTCATACGACCCTGCACCTTTAGGGTTTACAAATGGGTCGCCTATTTTAACTGCATGCGTGTATACGGCTACCAACATGGTAACCAGCAAACCTAAACTGGCCAACCGGGTAACCAGGCCTAAAATAAGCGCGATGCCGCCCACAAACTCGGAGATAGCAGCCAGCGCCTGAAATACCGAAGGGAAAGGCGAATCTGGCCCCATCCACCCCATCGGGTTCTGTATCTTTCCCCATCCGTGCAAAATAAAAGCATAACCGCACACCAGCCTGATGAGCAGCAGCGCAATATCTACCGATTGCGGAAAATTATAGGGGGCAAAAAATCGTTTCATGACATCAGGTTTTATTGGGTTAGTGGTTGAGCTTCAAACTTAGCAGATATAAGTTGCAAAACAAATTTAACCACGAGGTAATCATTGTTTAACCCATTGCTATTTCACAATCAAAGTTTGATACAAAACAGGGTTTACTTCTTTTAAAGCCGGATTGGTGTCATCCGTTTCGGGCGTATTGCAGCCATTGTTAATGGTGACGATATAACTGCGTTTGTACGTCAACGGCGTGTTTTGAAATCCTAACATAATCATTTCCTCTTAAATCCGAAGCTATCCTATTTAGGACGAGCAATGCATCATCCCCACCTACACGCAAACAATTGAATATTTAAATACTTTTGTTTTACATAAACACTGTACCCCATCTGTTATGACCATTAACTATTTTGAGTTTTACAATATACCTGAGTCTTTCCATGTAGATGCTGCCGCACTTAAAAAGCAGTTTTACCAGCTAAGCAAGGAGTACCATCCCGACTTTTACGCCAACGAGGATGAGGCCAAGCAACAGGAAATACTGGAAATATCTACCCTGAACAATAAGGCTTACCAAACCCTGAGCGACCCCACCCGCAGGCTCGAATACATACTGAAACAGCACGATTTGGTGAACGAAGGCGCCAAGCCGCAACTGCCGGGCGACTTTTTAATGGAGATGATGGACCTCAACGAGCGCCTGATGGAGGCTGATGATGCCCAACAGATAGCAGATATACGTGCCGAAGTGCTTGATGTGGAAAATAATTTGATCGAACAGCTACAGGCTTTGACTGCTGACTATGAAACACTTAATGACACCGCCAAAGAAGACCGGCTGAATGGCGTGGCAGATATTTACTACAGACAAAAATATTTGTTGCGAATTAAGGAGAGTTTAGATACATTTGCGTCCCGCTTCTGAAGAAGTGGTGAACAACAGGCCCAGATGGCGGAATCGGTAGACGCGCTGGTCTCAAACACCTGTGGCTGCAAGGCCGTGCCGGTTCGACCCCGGCTCTGGGTACCTGAGTAAATATCCGTCAGTCGCAAGACTGGCGGATATTTCATTTAAACGCATTCTAAGGCGTTTTTTAAGTTGCTTGATCTGGTATGCTGAAGTATTCTGCTCCGAGTTTGCTCCGAGATGAAAAACCAAAGCGAAATGTACAGCTTCAGTTCTAAACTGTGGTACAACAAACGTTGTATATCTAAAAAAACCGGTGATGCATCTATTTACATTCAAGTAACTATAAATAGAGTTCACGACGAATTTCCCTTAAAGCTTAGGTGGCCTGCCGATAAAATCGATTTGGACAAAGGCGAACTTGTGCGCAGGCGAAAACCTGACCCTGACGTTGACGATTACAACCTATTAATCAAGATTGAGCAGGCTAAACACACAGAAATTTTGCGTACGTACCGATTGCGAAAAGCTCACATCGATATGGACAAGTTCAAAAGTGAACTAATGATCTTTGATAATAGGGAAAGTTTCTCGGGCTTTATGTTTCGTTTTAATAGACAACGTTACGAAGACAAACTCATTGAGCGTAAAACGTTCCAAAATATACGATCGACGGTTAAACTTATGATGGAATTTGATATGAGCTGGAGGTATGATACCCTTTGCATCTCATTCATGGATCGCTTTAAGGCTTTCTTACGAAACAAAGAATATCATAAGAGTAAAAACTATACACCTGGCCAGATATGGACAAAAATTCGTGACGTAAAGTCCCACATGGAGTTTGCATCAAAAGAACCGATGGTCTATATAAATCAAGATGTTATCTCCTATCCTAACCCGGAACCGGAGTGGGAAACAACATTTTTGAACCGTGATGAAATTGGCAGATTGATTAAAGTCTACAATAGTGAACCCTTAAACGGCCCGGATTATCAAATATTAAGTGCGTTTCTATTTACGTGCTTTACCAGCCTTCGCATATCTGATGTTTACCGTATTAATAGCGAATGGGTGATTGGAGAAAGCTTCATCAAATTTATACCCAAAAAAAATTACAAAAAAAGAAAGAGCTTAACCATACCAATCATGCCACTGGCCATGAACCTAATACTAAATTTAAAGGGCAAGTATTTTGAGTTGCCCTCACAACAAGAATATAACCGCACTTTAAAGCAATTGGCAAAAACGGCTGGCATACATAAAAAACTTACCAGCCATGTTGGTAGGCATACGTTCGGCTTCTTATTCATGACTACTATTGGAAACTTAAAAGCTTTGCAAGAAATTTTAGGTCACACCAAAATTGCCACTACCGAACGCTATGCCCACTTAGATGAAGACTACAAACTTGAGTCAGTAAAACAAATGCAAGGTAGGTTTACTGATTTGCTTATGTGGAAGGCAAAATAATATTTATGCATTAACCTCATCCTTAATCTGCATACGCCGGTTTTGCGATTCCTCAAACGCCCGGTTACTGAAAATAACCGGCTGGCTTTGCACTGCAGTCGCAAAATCATCGAACTTGCTGGCCAAAGCGTCAAAGGCGCCGGCAAACTCGGAACGGGAAACACCGGCAGCACTGGCGGCGCTCCTATCGTCATTTGCCAATGATAGATTACTCAGGCGCCGCTCCCTGTTATAAGTTGCATCCTGGATACGGTTTAGGTTAAGCTGCCGGCCACCGGATGACATTAGCGCATCAACCAGGCCACGGTTATTGGCGTAGGTCGACCGGCTTAAAATCGGCTCACCACCTTCCATCTCGCCCAAAATTAAACCATATGGGTTAACGAGCTTCAGACCGCCGGCGCCGTGGCTCGGGCCGTCAGGAGCAAAACCACCATTGGCAAACTTTTTACCGCCCGAATCGCCTTGCGTAATTCCGACAGCCTGAGCCAGGCCGGAAGCAATAATATTGGCAATACTTAATCCCGATCTTACTTTTGCCATAGCAGCCAGGCCCGATGCAACACCAGGCCCGACAATAGGGCCGAACTGCAAAACAGACTGCGCATAATAAGCAGCGATTTCAATACCCTCCTGCGCCAGGATCCGGCCAACAGCAATAGCTTTCTCCACGGCCAGCTGAGCCATCATCACACCTTTGCTGCGTCCAAAAACACTAAACAGTAAGGCTACGCCGTTTTCTGCTAATTGGGCTTTCTCATCAGCTATTTGCTGTTGAATCCGCGCATAATCCTGGTCAGTTTTAGTCTGCTGCTTAATGGTAGCCAGGTGTGCATCGGCCACCCTTTTATCATTTTTAATTTTACCGTCAGCCAGCAATGTTTCAAGATCCAACGTATCCATACCGAATACTTGCCGAATATCATACAAGTCTTGCAGGCGCTTTTGCTCGATATCATATTCTTGTTGCGCCTTTTCTTCAGGAGTTAACTCGCTGTTATTATTATCGTTTTTTTGTCGCTGCGCATCGTTATTGACGGTTTTTTCCATTGAGTTATAACTAAACTCAGCTTTTGCACCGTCTATCTCGTTATCCCGCAGCTTTCCAGCTGCGGTAATATCTTTGCCAAGACCTTTACGATCAGCATCTGTAGCATATTTACTACCACTTAACTCTTTTAATTTATCTACCAGCTTTTGATATTTATTATTGATCACCTGGAGCTGGGCATCCAGGTTACCTGCAGTACCTTTTGTTGCAGCGGCGATCAAGGTATCCACTTCGGCCTGGGTATCCTTTACATTACGTTGAAACGTTTTAATTTCTCGCGCTGATTTTTCCGCTTCCTTTTTTGCTTTATCGGCCGCTATTTTAGCAGCCGCGGCCGCATCACGCGCTGCCTGATCAGCCCTAATTTTACTCATCTTGGCCTCATTCAGGTTTTGCGAATCAATGGTTTCCTTTAAGGCTTCACCCTCAGCGATCAATGTTTTCCAATGTTTGATCCTATCTTCCAAGCCGGCTTCGGGTCTCCAGGACATTCCCATTGGTTTATCCGGCTTCATCCGCTTTTCCATTTCGGCCAACTCTTTTTTGAGTTTAACCAGGTCTATATTATTACCATCATAAAGTGCCTTTTTATCAGACGCACTCATTTTGTTGTACCTGGTCATGGTATCAGCGGCTGAGTTATTAGCAAACTCCTGAAGCTTCTGCTCAGTAGTCATAAATGCATCAGCAAGGTTAGATAGAAACTGGTTGATGTGATTTGTTGCCCAGTACGTGAAACCACCAGTATTTTGGCCCATCCGCGTCAATACACGTTCCCAGTTATCGCCCATATTGGAAATATTCCCCCCTACCGACTCCGACATTTTTTTCATACCGTCAGCAACACCGTCCATCTTACCGAAATTCATCAGTGCTTCCTTAATAGCTTCCGCACTGTTTTTAACATCTACAGTCATTCCTTTAAACGAAAGGCTAACCATATCGCCGTTTTTTTTAGCGGTAATGCCGAGTTCCTTCAAGCGTTCAAACTCGCCGGTAACGGCATCCAGGAGGGCTTCGGTAAGCTGGTCGAATGATTTACCCTGTGACGAAGCAAGATCACCCATAGCACGCATTTCGGCCATTGTCGGCTGCATGCCGCGGTTTACCAGTTTAACATAACTTTCGGTAAGCTCAGATAATTGGAATGGTGTTTCGGCTGCAAACTTTTGCAAAGAATTTAATGCCCTGAAGCTGGCACCCTTGCTGCCCAAAGCGTTTGTTAACACGATATCGAGCTTTTCAAATTCTGTATAGGTATGCACCACTTCCATGGCAAAACCTTTCAAAGCAGCCATACCATTACTGAATGCATCTGCCAAAAGATTACCGGAAAACACCGGACCGCTGCCGGAAAAGAAGCCCTTGATTTTAGCTAAAAAGCCTTGTGCCTCCTGTCCGGTACTGTTGATCTCTTGGCGCAGCGCAGCCTGCGCGGCCGACATTTGCCTAAGCTGCCGGATCCGCTCTTCGTAAAGTGCCGGGTTATCTTCCCTGCGCATGCGGCTTAGCTCGGAGCGCAGGGCATTAACCGTACCGGTAACCTCCCTGAGCGAGGTTTGTGCCTGCTGACCATTGATCACCAGGTTAATAATGGATTGTTCTCTGTTGTTCATTATAGTGGGTTTAGGTTGATTGAGCCGCTTAAACTGTTCTCAATTTCAGTGGCCAGCCGACGGCCGAATATTTCTTCGTAGAGTTCTGAAAGGCGCAGCACCTGGTGGCGATAGGTTTTGCTGTACCAGGCTTTGCGCTGCCGGCCATGCCGGCCTACCATCCTGCCCTCGGTATTGCGGTAAACATCGAACCGGCGATTAAGCACCTGCTCGCCCAGCGAGTACCCCCGGCCGGCGCCCATATCCACGAAGCGCCCATATTTGGCAAACTTGATGATCACGGCATTGATGTTACCGCCCGATCCGCGCAGCTCTTTTTCAAAAGAGTTCCACAAATCACCGTTGCGCACACCGCGAAACCGGCCGTTTTCTACGTAACCGACGCGCTTTTTAATGATGGAATTATAAAAGGCCTGGATGGCATAATTGGTCCAGTCTTTAACGACCTGCTCATTACTGACCTGCAGGTTTACGTTATTATCAAAAGCTGCCATCTTATTTTATAGTATAATCAGGGCCACCGGCAGGATCCAGCTTATACTCTTTAGACCAGTAGTCGCCGCCACCGTTGAAATAAAAAATCTCTTGGATATCGGGTATCTGGTAGGATGAGCCGTTTGCCCTGACCTCATAGCGCTGGTCAATAATGTAATTGCGCTCGTTTTCGCCCCGGTAATTGTAAAGCATATAAACAGGGAAATTGGTCACGTTACGGGCCACGGTACAAGCCGGGTCACTGTAAAAATCTAAAAAGGCATTTACCTTAATAGATGATACCTGAGCCGAACCTTTATAGTACTCGCGGCTGGTTTCAACCTGGCGATATCTGACATAAATGCTGCCGGCATTAATTACCTCGCCCTGCCCGATCTCGGTATACTCCTGCACGTCACTGGCCGATTGGTTATAAACCGGGTATATTTTGATTTTAGCGGAAAGCTTATCGGCATTGCGGCCGGTACCCTGCTCGAAGCTTACCTGGCTGATCATGGCCGGGATGAGCGCCCGGCTGCGCGTAGTAAAGCGCAGCTTTTTAACCGGCTGCAGCTGCAGCAGCAAATCGGGCGGTAGATGGGCGGTTATTTCAACCTCCTCGGTACGCAAAAAGTATAATAGCCATTCTTTTACAAACCGGTTGATCAGGCCGTTTGAGCCGCCCAGCCAGCAGCTCACCGCGCCCGGGCTTTCCGTCAGGTCACGCTCGCGGCCGTCGCTGGTAGCATACGGGTAAGGATAATTACTGCTATCGTTACGCATGCCCAGGTAATTTAGCAGCCTGAAATCAAAGTCGTTTTTACTGTAACCGGTGCCGTTGTAGCTTTCACTACCCTGCGCCGGCGAGGCATAGCCATTGCCCACCTGCGATTTACGCGGGATGCGCCAGGTAGTGCCATAGCCCGGCCGCGGCTCGTTCGTACCGGTCATGAAGCAGGTACCTGTAAAGCTGTCGAGCTTTTTGGGTTCGTCCTGGTCTCCGATAAAAAAGCTTTCGGTATACTCGAACGTTTTAAACAAATCGTCTTTATCGTCTACCGGCTGGATGAGCGTGTAACCGGTCGGCACATAGCTTTTAATCACCGGGCGCGGCTCGGTAAAGCCTGAGATATCCACGGCATCGCGGCCATTAACGATTGCCGGCGCATACTCAAAATGCGCTTTGCGCTCACCGCTATCAAAATAGATCACCACTTTGAACGTGGCCCGGATCATTTTCAAAAAGTCGGCTATCTTGATTTTAGGCAGGTGCCTGGCCGGCGCAATACGGCAACCCAAATCGCTGAAAATGGACTGCATACTGTAAAAGCCGGTATTATCAATGACCAGCGTCCGGGTGCCCGAATCGGTGAAAAAATCACCGGTGGCCTCAAAGCCTAACCAGGTACAAACCTGCCGGATCACCCAGTGCAGGTAGTAGCTCGGATTGTAAAAGGCGATCGTATCATTAGCCAAGGTATTTACATAATCTTTAAACGCCGGCTCAGCATTAAAGTAATTGAGCATGTAACTGCTGTCATAGTGCTGGCCCTCACTCACCGAGCCAAAAAGGGAATCGTTTTTTTGAGGGAAAAACACGCAGCTGCGTTCGCCCGGGTGAGCGGCGCGGTACACCAGCTCATCAATGGCGCCCTGCACGCTGCCGGCAAGCTCATCGAAAATAAAAGTATCTTCTTTGCCGTCCTTAAAATTGATGAACACCTGCGGCAAGGTTTTCTCTTTGAGCTGTTTGGCAAACTCACCGCTATCGATCAGGCAGGCCAGCTCGTAGCCATCGGCCGTTACGTCAAACATCAATTTGCATTGCTTCCAGGTTTGGCCGAAAACCTCCAGCAAGCCGGTAGTAAAGCCCCTGGCCGACCGGTTTTCGAGCATATAGGCGTTACCGAGCAGCGCATTATTGTTGTCGGTAAAAGGCGCTTTTACGCTCCAGGTATAACTGCCGTTAAAATCGGTGTCATCGTTAAATAAGGTACTCACCCACTCGGTGGTTACCTTTTCGCCATCGGCCAGGTCGAAATATCGACCGTCTTTTTTAATTTTGATCATGATTTACTGGATAAGGAAAGGTTGATACTGATCGTCCTGGCTGTCTACCGTGTACAGCTCATCGCTGAACCGGTACCCAAACTCAAAACTCACCGCATACAGGCCGGCGCCGTCTTTAAACTCTTTTATAGAATTAGTGGATAGTGCGACCGGGTAGATGCGCCCTTTGCGCCATAGCAGCTGATCCAGGCTAAGCGCCAAATCACGGAATTGCCTGATCACCGCTTTGCCCTGGTAGCCGCTGGCCACACTTTCGGAATGCACGAGGCTGCTGGCGTAGTTTACCTGCTCGCCGGCAATGAGCTTAAAGCCGGCCGGACTAACCCGCTCAGCGCTTTGCATTGTCAGCTCGTACTGGGTGCTGCCTTTGCCGTAGGTCGTCAGCGTTTCATAGGCACCTAAACTGCCCAGGTAAACGAACTGGCGCAGGTAGGGCAAATAATCGTAATTAACCTGGTAGTTACGGGTTTCGGTTATAACACCGCTTTGATCAGCGGCCAAAACTTCGTACCGTGATATGATTTTATCTGGTTGATAGGTATGCAGGCCGTTTTGCATCAGGCCTACCGGAAAGGTTATTTTATTATATTTTTCCTGGTAACCTACCTCATGCCGGCCGACAATTTGCGAGCTGCCATCTGTAAAATATATTACAAATCGCAGGTGTAAATCATACGATGCACTGTTTAGTAATACCAGCGTTAAGTATTGCGCCTGCTCAGGTACGACGCTCATGTATGCAGGTGCTGCAGTAAAAAATTTAAGCAGGCTACCGGCCTGGAATGCCGATGGCAGACTAAGCCCGGCCTGCAGCTCCTTACTGAAACCGCCGAGCAGCGCAACGCGGGTGGCTGTTGACTTGAGCTGCCTGATCACCTGGACGCTGCCATATACTTCAGCATACCGCAAATAGTACCTGCAAACCGATTTTTGATTAACCAGCGCATTGGTATAGTCGGGCTGATCAAAGCCACCAGCCTGGAGCATGCCGCTGAGCTGGTCGCCCAGGTCGATGCTGGCCACGCCGTTATCGTCAACATCGAGGTAAATCCCGCATTGCATGGCCGGTACTGGGCTTTCGGGCGTATAGGTCCAAAGCTCATAGTAAATCCTAAAATTTGGATTAGGTATGCGCTCCTCGGCAGCTTGCAGCTGGTTAAACGCAAAATAGCCATCGGTCGGACCAGTGGCAGTAATGGTGTAGACGGCGCCAGGCCTGCGCGCAGTGATCACCACCCAGTAATCGGTGCCATTACCATCAACGGTAGCCAAAAAATCACGGTTTAAATTAAAATTACCGTTCAGGCCATCGGCGATTTGGTTCATCCAGGCCTCGGCCGTTGGAGTATTACCACGTGCCGGCAGCTGGTACCCGCTGTCGTCCGGATTGGGTGCTACCGTAACCTGCAGTTTTTGATCGCCGTAAGCCAGCGAAAAGGTAAAAAAGTCAGGCGCGTAAAAATCAATAAACAGTTTGCCGGTAAATGGCTTGCCGGCCTGCTTGTAAAGCGCATCACTTTTAAGCTGGTAAACTACTGGGTTACGGCTAAATGATAAGTCGGCAGGTTGTTTTAGAAAGGAAATTGACATGAACTGGGCTGTAAATACAGCCAAGTTCGGGCTAACCTACAGGGAAAGAAAGGACCGCAAAAGGCGTAAAGAGCAGGCAAAGACTGCCTACTCTTTACTTCAAAGGTTCATTTGGGGTTTTATTCCTTTAACTATATACTCTGCAACCCATGTCGGAACCTCATTATATAACATTTCTGGGGGATATATTTGATCTTCAAGTTGTCCTATAGGATTAAGGTTTTGCAGACGCCACGTTTGGGTTGCAAACTCTGTTTCAGCTACTGAGCTGCTAATAATTACTAACTTCTCTTCCTTAAGATTAAGACTTTCAGCATATTTTAACACTCGTTCACTATATTCTATAAGAAGGTTTAAATTTATTGAGTTCTTCAAACCAACAACATGTAGCCTTTTAATTATCTCAAACAGTTCTTTTATATAATCAACTAAATCAATTCTATCACCGAGGGTTGTAAGCTCATCTCTAACAATTGCCTTAAATGTATAACTGGCGTTTAAGTTGTTTTTATGCAGAATCAATTTGTATATCGTTGTGTTATCTTTAATTTCATTTTCAACGCTTAGCGGCAAGGGACCAAAATGTTGATTATAATTTCTCAAAGCATACAATAATCTGTAAGCAAAAGACGAATCATATTCTTCAGAAGTTGCTTGTTTAAAATTTAGATAATTATTTGAGTCTTTACCATAGGTCCCTTTTAGGTACTGTTCCCAAAAATTCAGGAAAGCACTGAATGCAGCAAGGAAATCGCCCAATAAACGCATTACATCGGCCTTCCTATCACGTTCAAATAACTCTGGCCATTGGCGAATAGGAGCTTGAACGTTATAAAAACCAGTTGTTAATGCATTAAAGGATGCAATTCCATCAAGGATGTCTTTAAAGAATGTGACTTCTTCTTCTGATAATTGGTGAAACACGGTCAATTCGTGATTCGGACTGTTATATTTAGCCAAATTATACATACTGATAAATATAGATAATTAAAGCTTATTCTTTTTAATTGAAATTTGGCTTATAATTGGTAATGAGCTTTTATAGACTATTATTTTTTTATTCCTTTTTTGCATAGCAAATTATAAGCCCGGCATTGCGCCGGGCTTATAATCTTAAACTATAAACCGTACTTGTTTTTTAAGTAAGCATAGTTACTTGACCGTTCCTGCTCGCTGTTATCATCGCGGATGATAATTTCTGCTATTTTTGCATTGTTCAAATCTCCCAAACCGAGTCTACCTTTTCCAACGGTTAAAGGTGATCCACTCAGCATATTAGTAGACGGGTAATTACCTGATACTTTTGTGTCATTCATATAAAAATCAACATTACCATTGCCATCAGCTAACAACGTCAGGATGATAAAACTGTAGGGCACATTATCAATATTTGCACTCTTATCATACACGTTATACAATGCCTGGTTGTTATAAAAGGCGAGGTCGGCAAATAGGCCGGTTTGATCGCCCGTTAAAGAACCACCAGTGCCAATACTCATAATGTTCTGACCTTCCATTCCCTTACAAATAACCATCATATAAGTGCGTGGGCTGTTGGCTTTAATGCCGATAGGAACGGTCGTGCATAAAGGCGAGTTATTAAACTTAATAGTCGGCAAGCCGTTTAAATCAGCGGCGAGTTTAACCGGCAAAGCATTGCCCATATTAAACAAATGTTTGTTATTGCCCGATTGGTCGGCCCAGGTGAATGATGAACCGGTTACGGCAACGCCCTGGTCGGCCATATAGTGCGCAACCTTACCTACCGATGGCGTAACACCGCCATTAGCCTCCTGCGACCTGATGCCGTTGTTAATGTAGTATGGACTATCAGTTTTTCCTGCTCCCTGCGCTTTGACAAAGTACCAGTAAGGGTTACCAGGTATCATAGTAGTATCATCGAAAGACAATTCTGGACCACTATGTACCTCGACTGCATCATTAATGCTATTCCTGGTATTGCGCATGATGACGTAATTTGTTGCACCGGCTACCGCTCCAATGTTTACCGTTATCTTATTAACACCAGCAACTAATGCAAATGCCGGCGCTTTATGCTGCTGCTCTTCAGTACCGTAATATTTCCCCTTAACCACTGCCTCAATAGCTAATTGGATCTCATCCGTTTTCAGCACGTAGCCGGCATCGTTTAAATGCTGCCCATCACCTGAAAAGTAGTTTTGGTTGAAAGCGGGATCATACACACCCAAAATTGGATGACGGCCTAAATCTACCAATGCATTACATCCAAATTCGCTTTTCCATACTTGCCGCATGATCCTGTTACACTCTTGCCGCTGATTTTCGCCCGCAATAACACCTATTCCATAAGGCTTCATACAGGCCGTCATCGTCAATACAACGGTTTTAAAACCGGCATCTTTAGCAGTTGTAAAATACTGCTTAAGGTTATTGTACGTGTCCTGCACGCTTGTACCGTTCCCTATAATATCATTCACGGGGTCACCCATAAACAATACATTTTGATCGGCATCGCTTTTGTAATGGATCAGCACAAAATCGTTAAAACGTGCAATCATTTGCTCAACGCTTTGCCCTGATACAGCGGCGTTGAAAAAGCCAGTGTAATTTGAAGGTAATCGTGTTTTTAAAACGCCTATCGGGCTTTTGGTTGCCGGATCACTCGAGCCTTGTCCAAAGTTTAAGCTATTGCCGTCACTACCTAAACTAACATTACCCACTGGTGTTACTATCTCAGGCAGTACCGCAAAATTTACTGCCGCGTCATCAGCGGCTAAAAAATGATCAGTTTCAGCCTGGCTTAAAATCAAGCCGGCTGAACTTATCTCGGCTACCCCGGTAAGCTGATAAATGCCGTTAACCAATGATAGCTCTAACTTACCCTCGCTGCCTGGTGCCACAGTAGCTACCACCGGCGCTTCGGTATTGGTTGAGCTGATATTGAGCAATAACGGCTCATCACCAACCCGCGGCGGGTCAAAAGGCTGAATAGTTATAACAGCCTTTTGCTTCACCGGTGCCGGGTTGGTTTGCTGCGTACTTGCCGCAATCAAAAGTATTTGAAATGGTTTCATAGTCTACAGTCCCCATTTTGTATTTAGGTAATTCAGATTCTTCAGGCGGGCAGCATCGCTGATATCTTCGCTGATAATGATTTCAGCTATCAAGCCTTTAAAGTTTGGAATGTTGGCAGTATGTCCACCGCCCACTCTTAATGTTGCACCATCAGGCATATTTTCAGTAGATGCGTTTCCTGTTACCTGGGTATCATTGACGTAAAAGGTAATATTTCCGCTTCCGTCGTCAATCACAGTAGCTACTTGCCAGTCTAATCTATCCACGTTATTGCTTAACAATGGTCCATTCACGTGATACCCCATGCCAGGAGGATAAACGGCGATATCGGCAAACACATTTTTAGGATCATCTCCGGTTTGACCTGTACCAATACCCATAACGTTTCCGGCGCCTACCTGCGTTCTTTTGAATAGCACCATTAACATCTTTGGCGTTGCTGCTTTTATGCCAATCGCTTCTAACGAATTTAATGGTGAATTATCAAAGCTTAATACAGCTCTTCCATTTAGCCCATTAGGAACAACAACCGGCACGGCTGCGCCCTCCGCTTTCAAAGTAATATCATTGCCGGACTGGTCAAACCAGGTAAAGCCATCTGCCGAACTAACACCGGTATCTGCTCCATAATAAGCCAGACTGTTTAAAGCTGGTTGCAGTGCTGAAGTAAACGGCTCGTCGTTGGTAGCCCAGGGTGAAGCATCCAGAGTGATCGTTTCCTTAAGCCTAATACCGGCTTTATGAGCGGCTAAGAACATATCACCGATGACCAGCTTCATAACCTTGCGTACAGAATCATAAACAACAGGCACCGGCACTGGGCTGTCTACCGTAACATCTAACGATCCTTCATAGCGCAACGCCTCCGTAGCACTACCGCCAGTGATGGATAGAAAACTTTGCGGGGTGTTGTCATCCATGGTAACAGTCGGTGCCACTTGGGATTGCTTAATAGGCTTAAGCGTTGCGGGATTGCCCGGATCGGTAAAGGTTTTGTACTCAAATTTGGTTGTAGCCGGCGTTTTTACGGTCACGCCATCGGCCTCATAAGTTGCCGGTACCTCTACCTCTACTTTGTACCGGTTAGTAGCCACAGGCCTGAAAACTCCGGTGTAGAATACATCGGTGGTAAACTCTTTACCGCTGATCCCGGTTGACTCCCATTGACCGTTAACATTCTTTTCCCAGTCGATACGCGACGTTGGTGTACCGGCAGCATCTGTTTTTAAAGTTGCAGTTGATCCTGCCGGAACATTTGCACTGATGGCCTGCAAAGAAATTTTAGCTGGTTCAGCCTCAGCCAGTACAGCCGACATTTCATCTGACCAGATAGTTTGCCCGTCTGCACTTTCCAGCTCAAACTGATAGCAGCCCTCATTCAGTTTACTGGCCATCCGGAACTGGAATGACGGGCTTACTTTTTCTTCAACTAAGGAACCATCTTTATAAACGCGAACCTTTTTAATATTGAAGCCTCGCACAAAGAACTTAACCAGGCCATCAACAATAGTAGTAATGCCCTCCGATTGCGTTAAAATATGCGGTGCCAGCGCGGTGGCTGAAGCCTCGCTGATGTATTTTTTACCAAAGCCACCCACAGCAACTATAATAGTGGTCACCTCTAAAGGGTTTAAAAGCATCGGAAAGCCATCAATAAACAGTGTTTTGCCGCCGTTGACTGGCTGCTTCACATCTAACACGTATACCCCGGCCGGTCTACCGCCCTCAGTAAACAATACAGCATCATCGGTCAATTGCAGCTTTTTAAAATTGCTGCCTGACTCCAGTTGCCATACGTCACCGGTAAGCGGCTCGTAATCTTTCGGCACGAGGTTGGCATCTCCCAACGCTTGGGCGATGTATGTTAAACTGGCATCCACATCCTGGATAGTGATGGGAGCGCCCTTTGTCTCATTTGTGATAATTGACATAAATATAAATTGGGTTTAGGGGTTGCGTAATTAAGGTGCTACAAAGCCGGCGTTTACCAGGCCGCGCTCAATTTGTTCTTCCCCTTTGGTAAGGCGATTTTTCAGTTCTTCGATAACTTCATCTTTTTGCAGGAGCGCTGCCTGCATGGCGTCGATAAAGGCGTTATGTTTGGCAACTACTTCGTTGGCGTCCTGCGCATTCCATTTAGCCGGGTTATACTTACCGTCTGCCGGCTTAAGGGCATAATTAATTTTAAACTCTTCCATAGGTTAGGTTGTAGGGTTTAGGTCGTATGGGAAAAACTCATTATCAACATCGAGCCAGGTATCATGTGATACTACCATGTCGATCGGAACTTTAAGAGTGAACTGGAATGTGTACCCGTAGTGGCATACCTCCATGGGCCCCACCGGTTCGTAAGGCAAAGCAGCAATAGAGAAAGAAACAAGCGGTTTGATCAGCTTTTTGTGCCGGGCATCGTTTTTCATTTTGGCCAGCATCTGCCGGCCTATGGCCAAACACTTATCCTGAGCCTGGCTGATCGTTGCCAGGTCGGCGAGATCAACTTTTTCCAAGATAGTAAACTGGCCTTCGATCTCCTGCAAGTAGCTGTCGCTCCGGTTTTCATCAAACTTACCGCGCATGGCATCCAAGGCAACCATGGGCGTGGATCCGGTGTTGCGGATAGCCTCATCAATGGCGCTCAGGTCCCAGGGCATCGGCACAAAAAAGAAAGCGTCCTTTTCTTTAGGGATATGCCGGATATCTTTGTGCCTGATAGCCAGTGCCGTGAAGTAATTGATATATTCTTGCTCGCTGATCATGTTAACTGGCTTTTTTAAGGTTCTCTTCGCGCTCAATCAAGTTCTCCAGGTGGGCTAAAAAGTCGTATATATTTACTGCCCGAGTATACCTGAGGTCACCCAATGGTCCACCAGACAGTGAAAGTGTGATATCGAAGCGCTTTTTTGATGGCTTTCCCTTACTGGAAAACGCCTTTTTATGGGCTGCAGTAATGAAATTCCGGCATCCTTCATAGTTAAAAAGCACCGATATTTTTACGATCAATGGCAGTTTTGCTACCATTTTAGCCCGTTTTGCCACCCCGGCATCGGTTAATGGTACCCGAATGTCATTATTTACACCAGCGACGCGCTTTTCACGGTACAACACGGCGATAAGTGCATCCAGGGCGCCCACATCCAGCGTGGTTTTATATTGCCAATACAAAAGCTCTGTATAATTAAAGAACTCATGCGCTGTAAGGTTACTGAGCTTATCGGCAGGCCCGTAGAGCGTAGTAAGCCAGTTTAGCTTCAGCTTTGGGGCCAACCACCGGTCGAGCTGGTTTTTTTCGGAAAGAAAGCGCAGCGCTGCGGCCAGTTGTACCCGTAATGACTCAGGGAACCGGGCGAGCAGCGCAGGTTTCATCTCGTAAAACACCGGTACGGCCAGCTTTAGCTTATCTGAATCGGGCATGGCGGACTGGAGCACCACCAGCCAGGCCTGCAGCTGAGCGAACGAAACTTCGTTCCAGCTCGCCGGCGCCTGCAGGTGGTGCGTTTTACCGCGCAGCTCAAAGCTTGCTTTGTTCATTTAGGCAGCTGCTTTAAACTTTTGCTTGTAATACCACTCCAGCACATAAGCGCCGTCGCTCCAACTGAGCTTACCATCAGCTGCCACCTGGGCAATTAAAATGGAAAGGTTATGTAGCATAGCGCTTTTTATGTTACCGTCGAGCGATTGCAGCGCCTTGATGGCCGATGCCGTGATGACCTGCGGATCATCCTGGCCGGCGACCGCTTCAGCCAGCTTGAGTTGCAATAAAATTTTTGGTAATGCCAGGCGCAGCGCTTGCTTTAACTTATCGTCGACCGTTGTTTTGGTAAGCGAGGTTAAGGCATCGGCAAAAGGCGAATCGACAAAGTTTTTAATAGCCTCGGTAATAACCACACCGGTGTGAATGGCATCTTGCAGATCCGGGTGGATACCGGTAAAAAAGGCTTGTATGCCTTTCCATAAATTACTCAGGAACTTTTTCATTGGGTTTAGGGGTTTTGCGTTTGGATAAATAGCCGTCGATCTGTTTAGAGAACCATATCGCCAGCGTTAAAAATGCCAGGGCACTACTGCAGCAAGTGCCAAAGCCTGCCACCATCTTCATCAAAAACTCATCGGTAAGTAAGGCTTGAAACTTGAAGAAAAAGCCGGAACTGAAACCGGAGATGATACCGGTTTTAGGATTGTGGCGTAAATGCCAGTACAGGTTCACTAATAAGGTCATAGCCGGTTTATTGGATGGTGATAAAAATTTGCTCTTTTTTGATAACTGCCTGGTGTAAAAGTGCCATCAGTCCGGTCATAGCCATACGGCTTTGACCTACCCAGTCAGTATTCTGCTCATAGCCTACCAGGATGCAGCCTTCGGTATCTTTATCGGTGTTACCGGAGTGGATCCGCACCCCTTCGTAACCGGGTACGTTAACCAGTAAAGGCAAATCTTTCTGAAACCGGTTAGAGAAGGTAATAACAACCTGGTACCGGCCTTTCGGTATTGCAGTTTTGGCGTGTACTTTGATTTTGGCAATGTCGGCCGGCTTCATGGTTTGCACCAGGTCGCGGTCCTTGTCTTCCAGTGTGTAGCAGGTAAAGTGGCTGTTTACAAGCAGCTGGCCGAGCGTAGTGGTGTCGGATTTTGCTTTCCGAATTAGGGTTAACTCCATTATGATAAGGTTTAGGTATTAGACAAAATAAAAACCGCGATCGTCGTCGTTTAAGGTCGACCGGGTGTCGAGCGTAACAGGACGGACACCGGGCAGCTTAGTGCTGTTATTGTATATGTATTCGCGCAGCCTGGCCAGGCTTGTTTCGGATTGCTCCTCCATTGCCGTCATGGCCATCACCAGGCGCCGGGTATCAGCCGAGGTTTGCCTTTCGACATTTTCAGCGCCGGCGCTCAAGCCTACGGAATTAACAAAAATCCCGTTGGCATCCATCTTAACCGCCTGGTAAGGTATAGCCTCAGCAATAGCGGCAGGCGCCACCACATCAGCGATGTACCGGTGCAGCGTCAAATCATCTTCGGTTAGCTGCTGGGCAAGCATCCGGCTTTTAAAGCCGGTAGTGAACTCATTACCCAGCAATGGCTCAATATACTGGCGCTCAGCATTCCTGATGAAAGACTTTAACGAACGGAACAAAACAGGGTTATTATCAATGTATTGTGCCTCGTTAAAGATAAGCGTACTATGCACAAAGCCGTTTAAATTGCTTCTACGTTCCGGGCTATCAAAATATTTGGTAAACGTTCTAGGCTCACGCTCCATGTACTCCAGCAGGGAGTCGAGCGCCCGGTACCCAGCCATGCGGGAATCATTCACCAGGGCAGCGATCTTTTTATCTGAAGCAATTTTATACTTCTCATCCTGGAATACCATGGTACCCATTTCACCGAGCTTTACGCTTCCGGACGATACATAGCCGGCAATTGCCAGGTTAGCCTCAGCCGTCCTGGCCAGGCTGGCGGCGTGGCCTATCAGGTCTCCACCTCCAGCCACCAGGATAGTGTAAGTGTCGCGGCCAATAGCCTTGTGCAGTTCATTGAATGCAGTATCCCGGACAAAGGATGCAATGCTTTCAAATTTCATATTGTGGACCACGGAGCTGTTGGCTCCCTTTAATTGGTCTATGTTGCTGATCAGGATCATTAGGCAGCTTTAAGTTGTGAGGTTTGGTGTGATTTATCCAGGGTTTCCAGCTCCACTTCCACAGTTTTGAAAGTGAGCGTCGGGTATTTTTCTTTCCAGCCGTTGTAATCGGCGATAAAGTGGAACGGCTCCAGCACTACGTCCCTGTAAGGGTTTTGCAGCGCGCAGTATAAATTGAAAGCGATCCGCTTATCAGAGCCGCTGCCGGCGCCCATGTTCTTACCGGGTCCCTGGCCCACCAATGTAGGATCCAGGCCGAGCGCGCGCATGAGGTGGGCGCTGGCCTCCTGGCTGTCTTCCAGGTAAGCGCCCTCTTTAAACTTATCATCGATCACCTCGATTTTCCATCCGGGCTGCACTTTACCCTCAGCATCAATGCTCACCTCGTTCATAATCGACTTGCCGGCATTTTCTACGTTGGTCAGCCTGTCGTTAATCTCGGTGAGCGTTTTTCTTTTAAGCTGCATTTGCTCCTCTTCGGATTTATTGTGCCAGCCCTCGTAGTGGTTCTCCCAGTGATTGGACGGAATGGTAATCAGGTATTTGATGTGCATCTGATTTTTCATCAGGTGCTGCTTAAACACCGGTATTTTTTCGGCAATGGCCATCCAGCCGGATGTGCGGAAACCGTCCCAGGTGGAAAGCTGGTAATACGTCTTACCAGGTGAGGGAAACGATATCGGATAAACAAACCGGTTCGATGTATTTTTCTTTATGTCCTCGACCGCATTCCAGTTGTAAGGATCAATCACCGGCAGGATTAGTGCATTGTCTTCTTTGACCATACCGGTTCCCCAGTTAGGACTGATCCAGCATTTTTCGATGATCCCTTTATCGTTTTGAACGGACCAGCGGCAGTGTGCAGCTTCGTTCACCCCGATGTAAGCTATCTCGTCACCGCCCTTACTTTTGATCAGATCAGGAAACACGTTCCAAAACCAAAAGAAATCGTTGTAAGCCTCGCGCATATAGCGCTTGGTGGGTATCGAAGACAGAAAAGCCAGGATTTTTGGATCATTACAGAACTCATCTTTGAGCGTACCGGTCGCGGCATCGTAGGACCTGGTAAACGGCAGCACCTCTTTACCCAAGGCAGCGCGTGCCTTCCACTCCAGTAGCGATGGCAGCTCCGTACTCCTGCTCGACATCTCAATGATGTTTTGCGGAAACAGGTTATCGTCGCCCCAACTGGCGTAAGGCGTGATATTATTGAGCAGCTCAATCTTTGGCTCCGATGGGCGCACGGCCGGCATCGGGCCGGCGCCCATAAAAACGCCTGCCCGTATGCCGGGCAGGTAAGCTACATCATCAGAAATAATAAGGTCCAGGCGTTTACTCATAAAATCACGGTTTTACCGTTGAAATACTCAACTAATAGCGGATGAAACTTCCGGATCTCGTTTGTGCCTACGCCTACCAGGTTGCGGGTATAATTAGCATGATGCGCAGGATTGCGTATCGTACTGTTACTTTTTGCAAAGCCGTAAAGTACTGCAGCCTCGTAACTGATACGCTGGCCACCGGTACCCTCTTTTTTGTTGGCGGTTACAAACGTGATCGAAAAAGGTATCAGATTACCGTCATCACTGCGCATTTGCATGATCTCCAGCATATCGGCTACCCTGATCAGGTCATTCATAGCACAAAGGTGCAGGCACCGCACTGGGAAAGAAAGGACCGCAAAAACCGCTGAAACGTTTGCAGTCAAAAAAACACTAAAACCATATTGTTCAACCTGTTAAACCTGAAACGTGACGATTTTTGCTGCACTTTCGCGGAGTTGAGCACGCCACGCACTATCGCGACAGGGAAAGCGGCGGGCCAAAATTTACGATATATGACAAAGGGGGTGCCTGCCTGGTCGGCGGGCACCCCCTGGAGGCTTGGAGGTAAGGAGTTAGAAACCTCCTTTAAAGATAACTTTGATACCAGATGTATTAAATAACTTATTGGCGAAGTTTGATGCTGCTTGGTCAGCCAACGCATCAACGCTTATGTGTGGTCTTAATTCCATCAACTTTACCGCTTCGGGATACCACTCATCCTCAGTTATATTATCAATCTTATCATCAACGAGCTCGTGGAAGCCGTCAGGTATATCTGTGTCGTAGTCTATTTCATAATGTTGAGAATTGAATGCCCGCTCCCATGCCGACTCAAGCTTTGTCTCTTCAGATGTTTGTCTTTTTGTCATACTTGAAATTACTTAAATAACAACAAATATTTAAACTAAAACCTTCATCTTAGCTAAAGAGCAGCGATGTCTTAGGCATTACATACCCTACCCTTTGCTTGAAGCGGCCCAGGTACAGCGTATCAAAGGCATCACTATGGTGCGTCGTATCTTCGGGTGGCATCAGCTTGTTACCTTCGTCACGCTTATCCTTTTGGTGCAGTTTGCCCGACATATACATGCCGGCACGTTGCAGGCTAATGAGCATTTGTGCGCAGTTACCCTTGTTGATCCGGATCCGCTTAAACTTCTCGGTATCTTCTTTGAACACCATGCCCCACATCCGGAACCTGGTATCATGCAGCGGCTGCTTACCGATGTTGTTACGGATCACCTTCCAACCTGCAGCGCGCAGGGTATCGGTGATCACGTCAGCATAGCTCTTTATGCGCAACGCATCGGTACCCACAAAGGTGTGGTCAAATACAAAGGTTACTTCCTTTTTAGGATGGTACTTATAGTAAGCTATCCATTTGGCCAGCAACTCCTGCAGGCGGTCGTTATCCTTAACAAACATAGAGCTGAGCACCCGGTACTCACCTGGGCGCTCCTGCCCTGTCACCACACAGTTGTGCCTGGCATTGGCATCAAAGGCAATGTCCAGGCCTTTACGCTTATCGATATCGTTATCAAACCTGCAGTCCTGGATGGTGTCACGGTTGAGTGACAAGCCAATGCCATCTATAAAGCTGTAGTTGTAGCTATCATAGGTGTGCTTCTCCAGGTCGAGCAATGGGTAAAACCCGTTCTCGACATGGATAATGCGCTTATTAAGCACCGAGGCCTGGTAGATATGCGGCTTCAGTTCGCGTTTCCACTGCTTGAATTGCTCCTCGCCCAGCACTTCGATATTAGCCAAGCTACTGGCCTCACTATAAAAAACGCTGTTTTTACGCAGGGTATTGAGCGCCTCACCAATAGCCTGGAGTTTGCGCCGGCTATGGATGCTGCATTTATCGCCCTCCAGTTTATTTTTTATTTTAAGGTTATTGTAGGCCAGCTGCAGGTTAAGCAGTTCGGTGCATTGCTGCCGGTCCATTTGCTTTTCTTTTTCCAGGATCCACTTTCCGGTCTGGTCGGTCGGCATATCCGTATAAAACGTAATGGCATGATGCAGGGCCAGGTGACCGAATACCTCACGGTTACCACGATTAGTGGGCGCGATATCGTCCATGTACCTGGTATAATTAAGGAACCGCGCTTCATCACCCATGATCGCGTCGACGGTTTTACCGTTGGCCAGTCCCGGACGGTCCAGGCTCATAAAATGGAAAGCGTGACCATTCCACCAAAATATAGTATGCTCAGGATTGCGCGGGTTATAAATGGCGTCCTTAATTTTTAAATGCTTAGGCGGTTTTTTACCGATCCAGTAATGCACGCCAGGCTTGTAGCCGTAACGCTGCCAGCCTTTTTCGAGAGCCGGCAGCGTCCTGGTCAATATCTGCATATAAGTAGCGCCGACCATACCGGTCGCGCCTCGAGGCATCATATTAGCCAGGGCAATGGAGCGCATGGCCATCGGACCTTCAGTCTTACCGGTACCACGTCCCCACACGCCGTATTCCTCTTTGGCCATAATGAGGTTAGCCGTTTGTTGAGGCTTATTGAGCCATATTGTGCTACTCATCGTCAACCTCCTCAGCATCTACGGCCTCACTTTGCAAAAACTCCAGGCGTTTCTCGCCCAGGATCCGCTTAGTAGCGGCCTCCGCATCAACGTACTCAAAGCCCAGGTCAGTGGCGCTGGTCGTGATCGTAAATTCAGGTGGTTGAAACTCTGAGTAATCGGGCGCCTCGATGCTTTGCTCGTGCAGGCCTTTGATCACATTGACCTCTTTAAATACTGCAGCTGCAGCTTTCATATCGCCCTTTTTGATGCACAACTCCCGCAGTTCATCGCCGATCAGTATGGCAATATTTCGTTCGTATTCAATTTCAGGTCTGCTCTCCAGAGATAGAAAAAAACGCTTTGTGTTATGGATATCTTCGTAAGCGGTTCGCTGAGAAATACCATAATTCTCGACGAGCCATTCGACAACCATCGAGACATTGAAGCGTTGATGATTACTCTCTATACCCTCGGTAGTGATTTTTTTTACCAGCTCGCCGTTACGCAGCAGCCGGTCGGCCTGTTTCCAGCGCTCGAGCATTCTTTGCTGCTCATCCGGCAGTTGATCTACTTTGTGAGCAAGCCACGCGCGCATAATGATATCGTAGGCGGTATTGCCTTTAATATCACCCGGACGCACATATTTGCTTAATCCGTTCATGATAAGGTTAGGTTAGGTTTAGGTATTAGAGGAGCTTTGCCAGCTCATCCTGTTTATCTTTAAGCAGACGCTCGGTCCGTACCCGGTTCCGGCATCC
Organism: Mucilaginibacter sp. CSA2-8R; assembly: GCF_038806765.1. Taxonomy (NCBI): domain Bacteria; kingdom Pseudomonadati; phylum Bacteroidota; class Sphingobacteriia; order Sphingobacteriales; family Sphingobacteriaceae; genus Mucilaginibacter; species Mucilaginibacter sp. CSA2-8R. The sequence goes on from NZ_CP152389.1 coordinate 3,451,700, forward strand.
GGGCTGTTTGAGGCGCTTTTCCGCTTTGCTGATAGATACACGCAGGTATTGTATTTCGACCTTTTTATCCCTTACAGGCTTTTGCTTCGCAACAGGGAAAGTTTCATGCTCCTGGTAGTGATCAATCATTGTCCAGCACTCCACAATTTTTTGGTGAGTGCTTAGAATGGCAAAGGCACAATCGCGCAGCTTATCGCCCACTTGCAGAAACCGCTTTTCAACGTGCAGGTGATCCAGGTTGCGGTAAAGCAGGTCGCGCTTTTTAAGCAGGTCCAGGTAGCGCCGGTTTTCGCCATCCTTGTTTGGCGGCGGTGTGGTAGCAGCTGCAGCAGGCCTGGGCTTTACCGGTGCCGGATCAGGCGCAGGTACCGGTACGCTGCCGGCGAACTTCTCCAGCTCAGCGGCGAGCTTTGCCTTGTTGGCCGGTGTTGCGCCGGTGTTGGCGAACATACGCTGGTACAAGGCGCTGCCGCCCAGCTGAGCGTACAGCGCTACACCGGCTGCAAAATCACGGCTGCCGTTCAGCCAGTCGTGTACTGCGGCCATTTATGCAGCTTTACGGGCATAGCGCAACCGGTTAGACTTATGTTTCCTGTTTTTTCCGTTACCATAGCGCTGGCCGTACTCTCTGGGCGACATGCCATATTTTGGGAATAAATGGGTGATCGGGATCCCGCCGATCGTATTTACCACACCGGTTGTTTTCCTTTTGGTTGATTTTGGATCCGCTTTGATGGAAACATCGGTTTTGGTGTTAAGGCTTTCAGTATTTGCTTTGGATGCTGATCCAAGACCTACAAGGCTGGCCAATGCGGCCGCGTATGCAATAAGGCGTTTTTTCATACCGGCAAATGACAGGGAAAGTGGATAGGAAAAAAAGGACCGCAAAAAGCCGGAAACATTTAAATATATTTCCAAAAAAAGCTATGCGAAGACATGTCGAAAAGAGAGGCGACTTACCTCTTACCTTTAACTATTTATTGTTTTCACTGGAACAATATCACACTACGTATATGATGATGCTTTATAGTCAAATGTTTTTTTACAAAGACATATCAGATGTATCGTCCGGACAAATTCCTGATAAAACAGTGGACTACATCAGTTTTGACCATGATAATATGGAAAAGCATATGAATAAGGAGGTCGAGCCAAATCAAGACGACATTTATACAATAAGCTTACGTGATCACGCTATAAACCTCCAACTTGGACGCTTTCAGTTTATTAGCGGTAAGAATTTTGATGATGCGCTTGACACAATAAATATGCAGGTAGGACATCAAATTAGGTTAAGTTTTATCAACAGTATTTATGAAACCTTGGATTTTTATATAGGAAAATACCAAGAAGAATGTGACAATTTGCATAAAGGAGGTGGTAAAAGGGAACATTTGAAAGTCACCTTGCGAAAGCAGCCTTGGTACATTATGCTCTATATTCTTCGTAATAACGTTTCACATGCACATAATTTGCATAAAGCATTTGTAAAGGAAAAATGGTTGAAAACACTTCCACAAAACGAATTCAAGTGGCGAACCATAAGTGTTAAGGTAGGTATGTACGGACATCAAATAAGATATGACAATAAGGAATTAAGCCTGTTGTACAATGACATGTCGAAATTTATTATAAATAATGAAGACCTCTTTACGAAAGATGTAAAAGGGAACATATTGCCTGGACTGTTGCCTTAATTAGGAGAAACGCAAAAAGCCCGGCTCGCCCGGGCTTGATGATCATTTCAAACAAAAATCAACTGTATAAAATTAACGGGTAGTCACAAAAGTATGCAGCTACCATTTAATAATTAAGGACCGCAAAAATCACATATACTTACTGTTTTTCTGCGACTTTAAACAAATATTAGTAAGTTCAACTATGCATATTTTTTTAGATACAAACGCAGTAAAAGAAGATCCACTCTGGAGACACAACTTTCCCAGCGCGTTGCTCAGTGAGCTCAAAAAAAACGATAAGTTTCATTTGTATATTTCTGACGTTGTGATTGCTGAAATAAACAAAAATTATGAACTTGACGCTTCTGAAGCTCTAACGATTGCTTCAAAAGCAGCCAAATCTCTACAAGGCTCTGTAAGAGGATTAAATAAGTTTCTCAAAGAAGAGCTAAAAATATCAGTGACCGAAATCAATCCGGAGTTAGGCGATTTGAATTATTTCTATGATGCTTTGTTTAAATTTCCCAACTTTCATTTGATAGAAACTTCAAACGAAACCTTGCAAACGGTACTTGGTTGGGTAAAATTATATAAGCCACCTTATTTTACAAAAACGCAGCCAGGTCAAAAAAAACCATTTGAGTATAAAGATGCTGTCATTTGGCAATCGTACAAAACTTATTGTTTATTAAATGGAATAAAGGAGGCTCATATTCTGACTAATAACATATCCGATTTTCTTACTGAAGAAGAAACTCAAGCCAAAAAAACAGGAGAACCGTCAGACTTAAATAATGGATATTTTATAGATGGTGTTTCGTACCATTTCCATAGCAAAATTCAAGACTTTATTGAGCTATACCCGCAAATCTTTGTTACACAACTAAAAGAACAACCTGAATGGCTAAATACAATTATAGCAGATAAAAATGGTGGGCTACTTGGAAGATTTGCTCATGGATATAATCATGTCTTACGAAGTTTCGTGCGCCACTTTTATCAAAGTGGCCTTCATTCAAAAATAATAGGAAACATAAGTTTTGGCTTTTTCGAAATCTCGTTAAAGGTTATACATAATCAGTTTGAGATTGTATATGGTAATACACCAAGAATTACCGCTTTCAACGAATACGCAATAATATCTTATGATTGTAAAGGCAAGTACTATGCAACTATTGAAATTACTCAACACAGAGTTGTGGACCGTGAAGGGTCAAGTGAGCCGATTGTAAAATATCAGTCTCTTGAAAGACAATTTAGCTTGAGCTTTATTATTTCTAAAGATAGCGATGTAACTAATGTCGAAGTCACCTTGGATGACGGTATTTCAAGAGACTTAACATATCCCTATAATTTACCGAACATTGAATCTCCGTTGGTAGAATAAGAATCGCAATTCATAATGCTGCCTTGGATATCCCATTTATTCATGGTCATTACAATGGTCTTATAGTTCGTAAAAAAATGGTGAGCAGATCTGCTCGCCATTTTTTATGCTCTTTTTTTTACCTTTTTGAGGTAGCCGGTGCCGGCGGCGATCAGCTGCTCGGCCTGGGCTTCGGTCATAGTCCGAAAGTCCAGCCGGCCGAGCAGCGGGTGATGAAGTATGGGTAGCTCAGTGGCCACCACCCGGTATTTGCCCTTGAGTGCAGGGCTGATCTTAACGCCAGGCATAGCTTAAGCAGCTGCCGGTAATTCGCCTTTGTAGATGTAGAAAGGCATCACTGAAGCAGCCTCACCTACGAACTCGATCCCAGGTGCGCCGGTCGGGCCATCACCAAACTTAACCGAGCCTTCTTTTACAGTAGCTAAAAGGCCTTTAGTGCCGACCTGAGTAAAGAACTCATCACCCGGACGCTTAATCAAAAAGATACCGCGCAGATTGGCAACAATAGCAAAATTCGCGGCGTTGGCCACGGTAGGCTGTGGCTGAAACAATTTTACGTTAGGCTGAAACATCTTACTATACTTCTCACCAACCAGGGCCGAATCCATTCCGGATTTGTCTTGAGCAGTGAATAAAGGAATCGGCGACTTGCCGGCCTTTAAAACGTGATTTCCGGTAATGGTCATCGCTTCAACGGCTGTGGCCGGATTGGTTACTGGTACCTTCAGGTCAGCTATCCATGCGTAAGGAATAAACCAGGCATCCTCTTCGATACCTGATGGGTTTTGAGCACCCTCAGACAGGATAAGCCCTGCCAATGCAATATTTGAAAAATCCATAAATTAAACCTCCTTTACTACCGAAATGGCAGCACTTTTAATGTTGATCAAATGCTCAAGGACCTCCGGAGTATTCAGGATTTCCTCAGCTGTAAACGTGCCCTCAAACTCAGCAATGTGAACCGGGAAATTCACTTTGTATTTTGCCTGTTCGGCCGCTGCCGGTTTTTCCGGAGCGATAAGCGCCTGGTAGATCTCATCGATCTCAGCCGGTGGATAAGCCTTATCATCGGCAGCAAGCAACGCTTTAACCTCCTCTTCAGACTTACCAATACTAAGCGGCAGGTACTTAGTAACTGCCGCTTGTTTTTTTAAATTGTTCATTGAGGTTTAGGCTGCGATAAGGTTATCACTGAATGAGATACATTCTAAGTCTTCAAACTCAAGACCTACAGGCATCATTAAGCGAACTTCGATGATGTTACGACGAATTGAGGCCGCAACCTGGATAGTATTTCCATCGGTACCAAATGCCAGGGCATCATATACAACACCTAAAAGGCCGTCATTTTTAATCCAGCTTACCGGCTCCAGGTAAACATTTGCAAAACCGTCCAATTTGTATTGGCCAGAAGCATCCGGATCGAAAGTATAACCGAAGCTTGCACGGTAGTGCTTTTTGTAATTGTCAAAAGTGGCCCATGAACATTTAATCACAAAGCCCTCTTCTCTCCACCAGTCCTGTTGAGACGATGCAAACGTTTCAACTTTAGTAACTGCATTAGTAGCATCGATGGCACCGATTGCTTTGGCGGTAATTTCCGGCTGTGGTTTCGCAGCTTCAGCAGTCAGGATCGTGATCCAGCCATCGGCAATATCAGCAGCACCCGTGCCGGCAGCATTACGCTTTCCTTTACCAATGGTTTTGTTATTAATAGCAGCTAAGTACTCAGTACCTACCTGGTCAAGGATGTATTCGTAAAATGGTGCCTTGGTACTTGATGCCAGGTATTTGTTACGGTATCTTTCCGGATCCACGTCAAAATCCCACATCGACTGGTAAACAGTTAGGGTACGGTCCGTAAACTCAACACCATTACCATCAGTTTGGTCTCCTTCTTTGTAAGGGCCCGGCTCACCTTTGGCGCTCAGTTTTACCATCGCGACAGGTGTAGTTACGTTTTTGTAAGTGGTTACGCCGCTTTTTAAATTAAGCTTGTTAACATGCTTACGCAAAATATTACCGCCCCAGGTTACAAAGGCAGTGGTAAGTTTAGACAAATCCGGCGTAGCGGTGTCAGTGAACGAGTAACTACCTTTTGGTATAAAGGCAGCAGCAAAAAGGCCAGCGCCAAAGATGTTCCCCAATTGAGGAGCGCCAATAGCCTGCGCCATAAAGCCACCCATCAGCACGCTGAATACAGCGGCGCAGGCAACTAAAAATAGAGCTTTAGTGGTTTTCATGTGATAATTTAAAAGGTTAGGTTTTAATAAGTAAAGTGATAAGGTTTAGGCAATTATAGGTTAGAAGTTCTGCGCTTGCTTTTCTTTATCTACCGATGTCAAAAACGCATCAGCGGCGTTATCGCCACCTGGTATTTTTTCGGTTTCTGCATCAGCTTTAGGCGTGCTCGCGTCTTCAGCCGGCTTACCTAACTTTGCAGCCTGGTTAACGATGGTTTTTTTGTGGTCCGATATGATGGCATCTTTTGCCACGATCTCGCCTTGTAATTTTGTTACCTCAGCGGCTGCGTTGCTCATCTCATCAATTTGAGAATCCAATACCAGGGTAATACCAGGTATTTTATTGGCTACGATCTGGGCGTTTACTGCAGCTACTTGCTCGGCAGTCACGGTTTCCTTGCCCATTAACTCAGTAAGGGCTGAAAAATAATCAACGAAAGGGTTTTTCATATTATTAGGGTTGTCTATTGTGCTTATTGAATCAGCGCCCATATCAATGGCGCCGGCCAGTACCTCCTCAAAACTTTTAATACCGTCAATAAGCCCTATCTCCAGCGCTTGCTGAGCAGGGTACATTTTACCGGTAAATGGATCTTCTTTCGAGGTGTCGAGCCTGTCACCGCGGTTCGCAGCAACGGCTGCAGCAAAGGCCTGCTGCAAAAAATTAAGCTCTTCTTTTTTCAGCTTATAATCGCCATTCATGGCGTCCAGGTAAGATTTATTTTTATCCTGGGAAAAATCAGAGTAGATGTCGTGGATTTTGAGGCCTTGCTTCTCAAAGTAGCTTTTCATATCCGGCAACTGGCAGTAAACGCCGATGCTGCCGAAACTATCGGTCTGCTTAGTAGCGTACATTTCGCGGCAGGCAGAAGCAATCCACATGGCAGCGCTGGCGCACATACCATCGTTAACGACGCCAATTACCGGAATAGATAAATTTTTTATGGTATCAGCTAACAGCTGTGTACCGTCGGCCTGGCCTCCAGGGCTGTCGATATCCAGTATAACCGAATTAAATTTACCTGAAGCAGCTGCACGGTTTAATATCGATGCTTTATCGACCATACCATAACTGCAGCCGTCGCCGTACTTTAAAACAGGACCAAAAAGATTTACAATGGCCACCGAGCCGGCCGGGATCCGCTCATAATCGGTATACATGCCCACGCCGTAGGCGGCCAGCTGAGCGCCGTTATGTTGGCAGGCCACCAACTGTGGCAGGCCTTCCAGCTTCAGCTCCTCATCACGCTCCGAAATACCGAAATCAACCTTTTGCCCGGTGATTAGCCCATGTATAAGGGAAAGGTGCGAATGCACGAACGCCTGGTCAATCGCAAAGGTACCACGAAGAATAGCAGAGGCAGTTCTAAAACTCATGGTGCAAACATACCCTGAGCAAAAAAAACACGAAAGGACCGCAAAAACCTCTACTTTATTCCTGTGCTGGTTCGACTTTTACCACTATCTCATTATTGGTGTAAGTGATCTTATGTACTATAACATACCTGGGCACATAATCACCGTTTGAGTTGCTGACGATGATATTTTCCTGATCATAGCCTCTATGTACCTCAACGCCTTGAAATACTAATGTTCTGATAGCTGAGATGTTATTCATCAAAAACATCCGTGCGGCCCACATTTCTAATGTTTTAATTAGATAATAAGGGCAGAAAATCACTAAGCTATCTTTAGGAAAATCTTGATATAGAATATCATTAATTGCCCAACGTATACGATCAAAGAGTTTTTCGGCATCCGCTTCGGGTAAGTTATGAAGTATATAAGGCATAATTAAATTACCGGCGCCGGCTCGTTATTGGTCCAGGTGATAGTGATTTTAAAAAAGTTCATATCGGTCGGGTCGTTACCGGTATCACTTTCAGTTTTAACGGTTACCGGATTATCCAGCCGGCCGAGCAGCCGGGTCACGCCATTGTTGTCGGTGTACCTGGTCACACCCACCTGGCCCAGGTAACGCTTAAAAGCGTCATACATGGCCTGTGCCTGCTTGTTAAAGCTAAACACCAAGGAATAGCTGTGCTCCGGACCGTTATCGCCTGCCGAGCTGCTTTCTTTGACTGATGAGCTATCAGGCAGAAAGTCCATCACCGACCAGTCGCGGCCTGGCTTGAAGCTTACCGGGTTAATGCTGCTCAGCTCATAGCTGTAAGCCATCAGTACCTGACTGACGCCTCCAATATTAGCTCCCTGGCTAAATGTAATGTTTGCCATGCTTAACCTCCAAAACCTAAAAGTGACATCTCAGCGCCCATCGACTGATATGGATCAGCAGGTATTACTTTTTCTTCATAGAATGTGGCCACCATTGCCGGCACCTTCGAATGGTCCAGCATTTTCTCCACGGATTTGCGTTTACGCAATTTGTAAAACTGACGTTTAGCATTTTCGAAAGACAAATCGTCTTCGGTAAAATTATACATCGACAGGAAACTGCGGATACTTGCATCAATCTGACACCCGCTTTCGCTCAGCATAACCACGAACTGGTACAGCTGCTCATATAGGGCATCAGTCACCACCTCGTTAAAAATCCGCACGTTTTCGCTGGATAATAGCTGGCCCTTTTTGCGCGCAGTACTGGCGCCAATGCTTACATGTATAAATTCACCATACTCAATTTGAACTCGTTTTGGGATTGCAGCCGGATGAACTTTAACCGGCTTTTCTAAAGCGTTAAGGATAAAACCAGGTGCGAAGCCACGATCCGTGGCAAAGAAAGGTTCGGAATAATTGCGCACCAAAAACTTTTTGACATACGGACGCACCGATATGCGGATAAGGCAGGACTGTGACATTAATCAGGAGGTAAATTAGTGAGGTAAATATAATACACTTTAGTATTATATACTATACACTGCCTCAGAAAGTTACAAACAGATAGAAAATAATTTCTTTAGGTAATATTAAAGGATAATTAGAAGTGACTAAGATTTGGCACAGCTCATCGGATTAGCCATAAGTACTTTAACTTCAGGCAGTCCTACATAAGCACCAAACCATAAAAGCGCTGCCGTCACGTCTTCAAGCTCGGCCCGGTTAAGGTCAGTCTCAAACGCAAAAGCCCTACCCGACTCGTGGCAATAAAAATCCATCCGGCCTGGAGTAGGTTCAAATTGCTCGTTGCTCAGGTCGTAAACATCAACCTGCAGGTTTACATCCGGGTTAGCGATGTATGTTTTATTTTGAGCGTGTACCAGGTAGAAGGCCATAGCACAAAGATAGGCGATGGCACCATTCGCCGACCGTCTGCGGTCCTTTTTTGTACACCAGCAGTTTACCACCTTTATATTACCCTCATTCCCTCTTTTAAAAGAAAAAAGAATAAAAATAAAAGAACTTTTTTTTGCTGTTACAACTGTTACAGCGTTACAAACCTTGTTACTTTATTATAAATCAATAAGTTAATGCTGTAACAAGTCCGTAACAGTTGTAACAGCTTGTAACGTTACCGTAACAGCTTAAAGCCCATTTGTTACAATTTGTTACAGCTTCTTTTTTCTTTAAAATTATGATATTCATAATACTTATATTCCTTATATAAATTAAAGTTATAGGTATGTAACAGTTGTAACGCAATTTTCCAGACTTTTTTTTTCAGCAAAAAAACCGAATTAAATTTTGCACCTTTTCAAAAATTTCGCCGGGGTTCCTCGTCTCTCTGATGAAGTAGAAGAAAGCGGCGTTTTACGCGATCGGTGTAGGTAATATGGTATTTAGCCGATAGCCATCGGCTTCATGAGTGCGTTGTTCCTATGCTGCGCAAAGTCATGAACGCCTAATCGGAGCGTCTTTACAAAGAGGATTTAGTGTATATATCAAATTCGTTATTTATTGAACCTTGCTTTACTTTCAATATGTATCTTGAAAACATAAAAGTAACCTGCCGTATTAATACATCAGAAACCGGTAGTGATCTGTCTTACGAAGTTTACTTTGATGAAAAGCTGTCCTTGCTTTTAGCGCATAATTAGCTCCTTTAGGTTTCCATTTAAAAATTAACGAAGGATAAGGATATTGGAATGAAAATTACAAGCCTACTTACCTATAATTTAATTTGAGAAATTTTTAGCATTTAGTGTAACGAATTAAAAAAGTAGTTATCTTTAATTGCTTGATTGAGAGCAATTAACCGATTATTAACCTATAAAACTAAATCTTAAATGACACAGCAATTTTCAGCCCAAGACAGAGTTACTGACATACAAGATGGCATTCGTAAAATGCGCCGTCTTCATGCAACTTTTGGCGTCTACAGATATAAACTTAATCCAAATGACAATGTAACAATTAATGTAGGAGGGTTGGAGGACTTAACTCCTGCCACTGGCTGGCACTTAGATTTAAACGAGAAACGTAACTGGGATGTGTATTGCTACAATGGTAGCCAAAATGACTATTTAGTACTCCGTTGTAAGCCCTATACAACCTATTGGAAAGTAGTAAGTTGTTTTAAAGTACCTGCGCAAGCCAATGATGTAAAAATTGAGACATTCTTGCCTGACAATGAAGATCAATGGTGGATATTGTATATTTTAGATGCTAATGGTAGGCCACAATTATGTAATGGAGAGCCGGGAGGTTCAGATGCATCCCTTGCTTCGGATAGTTACAGTGCTACTTTTAGGTGGCTTCAACCAAACGAATTTGACATTAAAGTGGTGGCCAAGTAAATATATTAACGTTATTAAGGAAAAGCGTTGAACTCGTTCATAGATTGCGTATTCATTTTTGCAAAATTAAAAAAGCCGGTTAACACCGGCTTTTTTAATTTATAGGTGTGGCCACAGCTACAAATCATAGATATTCGTAAATCCATCCAGGCGTTGCAAATCGGGCAGACCCGCCAAATTTCGTGATTATAATGTTTCATAGTTAAAATGGTAGCCGGTACTGCAGCTTTGCATAGTTCCGGCCGTATTTTATTTTACTGATATTGACCAGGCGATCGTTGTTGAGATGGCATCTTTGGCACAAGGCCCGGAGCCGCTCGTCACTTACCTCCCAGTTTTCCGGATCGTGATCCAGGTGAGCGACGGCGAGCCTAACCAGGTAACCACCGTCGCAAACTGTATAATTATTTGCTTGGCATATTTCGCATTGATCACCGGCCCTGTGTAGTATTCTTTCCCTTCTTTCCGGCCAGTCGGGCGGGTAAACTTTATAATCGATTGGCATCTCACTTTCCCTCTTTCCCTGATTATTTAGCAGCCGGTATAGGCGGCACAAATTTTACGAGCCTGCCGGCATCAAAATGCCCGATCATCACCTCCCAGGTTAAATAAGTGGTCTCCGAGCGGTAAACCTCCAGCAGCTCCACGCCGGTCGGTACCAGCTCCTGCTTACATTCCGGATCCGGGAAATCCCAGTGGATCCGGACAATGGCAAACAGGCGCCTTAAATCCTCACTTCGCCACCAGCTGTACTCAGCAAAAATTGCGACGTAATTGATGACCGGCGTTGTAGCTTCCGGCTGCTCCTGGAGATTTACTTCGGGTTTGTCCATGGTAAGGTGATTAAAATTCGAGCGTTGTTTTTTCGCTCGATGGGCGTTTGCGGATATCTTTCAGATCATCGAAATTGATGTAGTCAGAAAGCTCGTTTCTTATTTTTGCTTCAGACACAAAGTCTTCAATTCTAAACTCGTAACACCGGCCATGCTTTTCGGAGGTAAGCGATAGACCTTTACTTGGATCGTTGGGGTGCTGATGCCTGGCCAGGCGCGGCTCGAGCTTGAGTTTTTCCTGCAGCTGGTCCGAAATATCAGCCTTGCGAAACTTTGTGCCGGCATTGCCACCATTCAAAATTTCGAAAAGCTCGGTCAGCGTATAGTAGAGCGTGTGGTACCGGTAATGAAAGAATAGCTCTTCCATTACTTTTTGCAGTTCGCCGATAAACCAGCCACGTGATTTTTCTTTGATTTTACGAAGCGCATCGGTCTCCAGTAATTCCTTTTTGAACCAAAAGCGGCTCGACTGCTCATGTACCAGCTCGCGCTGCTGCAGGTAATGCAGAAAGTACGGAATCTCCTCAGTCATTTTACGAAGCAGGAACGGATCCTCCTCGGTGTAAGGATTAACCTTAACCACCCAAAACCTGATCTCCTCCTCATCGATGGCCATGAAGTTGGTCTCATCGTTCGAGGTCAAAATAAACCAGCCGAAAAAGCTTACATCCTGCCGGCCGGCATACATACCGCGTAGCTTAATTTTATCGTTAGTGGACTGCGATTTTATTTTCTCCAGTACGATCTTTTTATCAATAAAGCCCTCATCAATACCGACTACTGCTTTAGATGCCCAGTCATCATTGTACATGTCATTGATTTCCTGGTTACCGATCACCGTTGAGTTTTCCTCAAAAATTTCGCGCATGAGCCACAAAAAGGTAGACTTACCGGTGTTACGCTCTTTACTTACCAAACACAGGATCGGCAGCTTCTGCGTAGGCTTAAGGTATTTAAGCTGGATACAGTCCATCGCCAGGTCCAGGCTGGTCGTTTTGCCGTCACCGATCGGATTTTCGCCAAAAACATGGGTCAGGTATTTTTTAATGGATGGCCATTTTCCCTCTTCAGGCTCGTGGTCTAATTTGTAGTAAAGGTTATAACAATCGTTGATGATTTGCTGGTAATCGGATGTATTGCAAGGCACGTTGCAAAACGTGTCATATTTGGGGATGCTATCGAAAAAATTATCTACGCCTTTTTTTACGTAGTCCATCGTAATTTCGCCTTTGCTCCACGGGATGCGGCGCTTTTCAAGTACGCCTTTTGAGTTAGGTACCTGGATTTCCTTGAAATAATCACAGGCCACCCGGATAAACTTGAAACTGTCTTGGTGAGCAACCAGGTGCAAACCCTTTTCTTTATCGCGCACGAATCGGGCGCCCAGGAAGGTAAACTCGCGGTCGCCGATAATACCTTCGTTGTATGCGTAAAAAGCAGCCGGGATGCCTTGATGCATCGTTAACCTGAAATAACCCTTTACCTTGTTTATGCTCTCGGTCGATAGATTGATGGTATGGAAGTAAGTACGCGCAGCAGTAAGTTTACCGAGATCAGTGGTAATCTTCTCCTCCTGGCCACGCATGTGCAGCAGCAGGTCATCCAGGCCTTTAGCCTCTTTAAGCCAGGTATCCTTGATATGCGAGAAGTAAATATCTTTTACTTTCCCTTTAGTCAGTTCCCTAAAATTTTTAACGCTGCCATAAAACGAGTAAAGCCGCTTTGACAAATCTTTGTTAGGCTCATCCTCATAATTCCAGTTAAGCTCAAACACATCGGCGTCCAGCAGCAGTACCAGGTTCTCTACCTCACACGCTTTAATGATCGCCTGGATATCGGCATGCAAACCGCCATCCGGGTCTTTAAATAAATCCTTGCCTCCCAGGCCAACGATATCGAGGCCGGCCAGGCTGCCGGCAAACGCCTTAAACTCACCTTCTACTATGTAAAGTGTTTGGATAGTCTGCTTTTTGTTAAACTTTTGGATGATAGCCGGCGGGTGAAAAATATGTATGCCTGAATTTGCCGGCTGAAAGTATTTATAATCCGCTTCACGCTGATTTTCCGGGTTGATACGGATGCGCCAAAAGGGCTCCTCGGTATTTCCGATGGCCTCAAAGCCACCGTAAAGGCATGGGTAATTGATCTGGATATCGCCATACTCTTTTTTGGCAAAAATCGGTTGCCGGCGCGACGGCTGCGGATGCTCACCATCCACTTTAAAATAATAATCGGCAGTATTTTTAATGCCGATTTCGTGCATGCGCTTTTTAAAATAAGTGTCGAGGTTTTCCGGGTCGATCTCGGTAGTAGTTTTATGCTGACGTGGAGCCATTGTTGGATTAAGGTGTGTGATTAGATTATTAGTGTTTTACCATTTTGTTGCGCTGGCGATTATAATCGCGCAGCCGCCGGTCATTGGTTTGGTCAGCACTGTAAACGCGCGCAAACCAGGCGAAAGCAGCAGCTATGCAAAGGCCGGCTATGATGATGTATAAGTCCATGGCTTAATAATCTATCTTTAGGTTATAGGGATAAAGCCGGTTGAAAACGACTTGGTCGAGGTTTTTTTGATTGCCTATACTTACATGGCAGTCGAGGCGCCTACGTAGCTCCAGCAGCTGATTAGCCTGGTCAACAGTTAGGTTGTCAAATTGGACCAGTACACCGTCAGCGCCGATGCCCGGTCTTAAATTGGTAAACTCGACTTCCGGTACCGGCGTCTGAGCATCTGCCCATTCTACAATAACCTGAATGTCGGTAGGTGATAATAAAGCGTCCATATATTGGTTAATTAGTGGCTTAATAATGGCCGGATAGCGCCCCGGCCGGCGGATCGTGCGGTAACCCGCTGTAATACCGGCAGGGCTGGCCGGTCCTTAAACATTAAGTTTGCTTATACGTCAGAGTTAAAGAACGAATGCCCAGTGCCGCCGGAAGTGATTAACCGGCTTACTCAAAGTTGCTTGAACTGGTAGCTGAAGCACTGCCCGGCTACGAGGTTCGATAAAGAACTATCCTTCACTTTTTAGTGCATTACTGCCGGCGTTATCCTGCTGGCAGTATTCTATAATTGGTTTGATGAAATTGACATAGTAGTTGTACTGGATGGACAATGGCACAGGCGCCAGGCTCTCAAAAGCAGATTGGTTATCAGCCACGAACTTGTAAATGCTATTGCCTTGTTGCCGGTCAAGCGTACCAAGTATTACAATTAGCTTGGCTGTAGAAACTGAAGCCGGCAAGGCGAACCGGCGCTGTTGTAACCACGACCTGAGCTTGGTGATTATGTATTGCCTATCTAAAAAGTTAACGTACTGTTGAGCGATGGCGATGTTACGCAGCTGCTGTACTACGTGATGCTTCTGATCGGGGTAAACGATGTCCAGGCGTACGTAGCCATGGGCGTGAGTAACTTGTGCTGTGATCATATGAGTTTTTTTTGAAAGGCGAGTTTGATAAGTTCCTTTTTGTTGTCGAGGCCTGACTTACGCCTGATGCCGCGCTGGTGTATTTTGACAGTTTCGACACTGATATTGAGATCAGCAGCAATTTCTTTGTCCAGTTTACATTGAGCAATGAGAGTGAAAACGGCGGTTTCTCTTGGTGAGAGCGTTCCGTTTGGTAATGTTAGAGGGCTGCACAAAATACCAGCAGCGTCGCAGTGTAAACGCTTAGGACAAGGCCAATACTCCGAGTGACTGAGTACCCCATCAATGGCATCCGCCTCGCCATCAAAGGCACCGAAACAGCAGCTGCAGTATTTTTCCAGTTGTTGCTCAATTGACAAGTAACCCATACTGACAAGTGCTTGCACTTTGATGGGATTCTTTTGCATGTCGAATAATACAGTTGCTATCACCTCAGCTGGAGCATCATTAACCCTGGTCACACGACCATTTGTTAAACAGTAGCATACTTCGAGGTTGGCTGGATCATTAAAAAATTCAATGTTGCCGTCTATTAACCCGGCAGGTAATTGACAGATCATAAAGCGTCAATTTGTGCGGTTAACGATTCTACACCAGCCTTATGTGCTTTGGCCAAAGCCACTGCAGCGTTCAATACATCGAAGTTATTTTGGGTACCATACAGAACATTTCGTACAGTTCCAATAGAGAGTCCGGTTTTACCAGCTAACTCCAAAGCCCAACCCTTAGGCAATGAGCTTCTTAACTTTTTGAGTTTAGCAACCTCTTCGGATTTATCGTGACTTAAAGGCATACCACTAATAGGTTATTGCGTGATGAATAATTATGTAATACTTATGCACAAATAATGCACTATAAATTCATTTTTGCAATAAAATGTCTTTATTTATGATTGAAAAACTCACAAGTATTTAAGCATCAGATGAATAAAAATTTCAAATTTTGTACAATGGAAGTTCACATTGGGCAAGAAATTGAAAGACAGTTTCAAAATTCAGGACTTAAGATCGGAGCTTTTGCTGAACGCATAAATACCGGGGACCGAAATGTTTATTCCATATTTCAGAGAAAAGATATCAGCGCTGAAATGCTGGTCACAATTTCTAACGCTTTAAACTTTAATTTTTTCAAACTCTACGAACAAAACTTACCAACTGAGTTTGGCGAGGCAAAGGATAATTACATCAAAAACGATAAATCAATTACAATCTCTATTGATGTGCGCGGAACATTTACAAGCATGGCTGAATTGCCGGAATTTTTAAAAGACGTGAATGAGGCCGCTGCTAAAAGAGGTTTACAGATAGTTTAACACCGTTACCTAAACCAGAAGATGGATTTTAACATAGAGGAAGTAGTTGAAAATATAAGAGTAGTTGACCAAGAGCGCGATTATTGGTTTTTCCGGACATACAGCGGTCATCTTTTTGATGAATTTTATGAAAGAAATTACATTGGGCTCGGCCTCAATGAGATCCCATATCAGTACATTAAGGAAGCATCAAAAGCGGATGAAGCAACTTTCACCCGACTACGCACTTCTATCGAATCGAAATATAATTTTCCTGCAAGTGAAGTAACAAGATGGGCTAACCAGCTTATTGACTTCGAGAAAGGTGTTAAAGTTGGCGACATGGTAATCTCGCCAAGCGGTGGCTCTGAAAAATATGCTTTCGGAATTGTAGAAAGTAAGACTTTTGTTGAGAAAGATTCACGCGTTTTTCAATTTCGGGATAGATTTGAACCTTACCCTGAGAAAAGAAAGCACATCAAGTGGCTTAAGATTATTGATAGCGAGGATCTTAATGGAGACCTCAAAGCTTTGAGTAGTACACGGATGCCTTTAACAAACGCTTTTACTTATCGTGAAGCGATAGAAGGAAACCTTTCTACCGTCTACATTAAGGAAGGACGGATGTATTTGACCATCCAAATTAATCAAGACGACGATATAAATGCGTTCGCTTTTGCCGAGTTTTTGTCTGGCTTAACCTACTTCTACAAAGAGTTTTGCAAAGAAAACGGCGATGAGGATAACGAAGATCTTTTTTTAAAGATAAAGGTTCAATCCAGGGGTAAAATGTTTTTAAAAGCCTTAGCAATTACAGGCGGCATTGGACTTGCGGGACTTATAATTATGAGTAGCAATCATGAGGTCAAGGTGAAGCTACTCAAAGACATTGTTGAGGTTGAAGGGAAGTCAACAGGCTTTTTAGAATCATACACCAAATTTTTGGATGCAAGTCAAGAAAGACAATTTCGCCAAGAAAGGTTCGAAGACAGCATGGCCCGTTTAAAGGCTCAGCCGTTACAGAATTCCGTAACGCCAAAAGAGGATGAATTTAGTGATCCGCAAAGCACTGAGGGGGCAGGAAAGACCGATCCGCATCACGCAAAGAAAGGCACAAAGCAGAAAGATGTTCAAAAACCCACCAAAACTGCATCGAAATTAAAAAAGGAATAAGCCTGCATAGACGGCAGTAGTGTAAGGAAGCGCTAATACAGAAAGTATTAATGAAAACAAAATAAGAACAGTTGTCAACCTGCTGTCTCCAATTTTTTTGTCAATCTTAAAAACACAATAACATAGATAGTAGAGCGGGCTGTATACCAGCATCACTTCAACCATCAACATGCACGCGCAAAAGATTAAAAAAATAGCTGACATCAAATACAAATATACTAAACGCAACAATGATAGAGAAATTTTGTGCTGAGGCTTACAATGCTATGTCAATATGCAACAGTAGCCTTAAAAAAATTCTTTTTGCTACGACATTTAATTTTCTCGTTCCGAGAAAAATCATAAATGATTAACCAACAATACATTATAGGGGCAAAATCCTTCGGCTCTGGGTACTTAAAAGGCAAAATGGAACATGTGTAATGCATGTTCCATTTTTGTTTTAGCCAGAATTTAATGATATTGTAGTACACTAATTTGTGCCGGTTTTATGGATGCGCTGATTGTATACCCTCAAAATAAGGAACAGCTTGATGCTTTGAAAGCTGTAATGAAAGCAATGAAAATTTCATTTAAACAAACCGAAACGGCTTATCCTGAAGCCGTAGTACAGGGCGTTAAGAATTCGCTACAGCAAGCCGAGAATGGGAATCTAAGTACTTACACGGGAATTAAAGACATGCTTGAAGCAAAGTGAGCTTAATTGTTTTCTATACCCCCGCAGCAAAAGATACACTTCAAGCTCTTTATACTTTTCTGACTGACAAGTTTAGTTCGCGGGTAGCTAATAAATTTGTTATCAAAATCGAGCAAACCATTGCGTTGCTCACCACACAGCCTCTTATATTTAAAGCCTCCCCTTTCGATGAACAGGTAAGAATAGCGACACTCAACAAGAATTGCTCACTATTTTATCGTGTTACAGATACACAGCTGCAGTTATTGTACTTTTGGGACAATAGACAAGACTCGTTATTTGATGCTGAAATTTAGTTTCAAATAGCATTTTTAATATCTATTCTTCAAAAACCCGCTTCATCAATACCCGCCCATGATAGACGATTTAAATTCAATACTCAGCTTGAGGCGTTATATCGAAGAGCACCTCCATGAAAACGGCGAGGCTTGGGAACATCAACATTTACCTTTTATAATAGGGATAGTTAGTGCTTTCAACAAAAGCGAAGCTAACTTCTTCAGCCAGACTATTTGGACTTGGCCGCCTAAAGTGCTTTTTGAGTTAGCTGATGCAATACTCAATGGAGGCAATCCGCACCTGGACGAAAATTATATTTACTGCAAAATTTTCAGCCTTACGGACGATATTGAAGATTTGGACTATTTAGCTCAAAACTTGGGTGCCTACTTCTATTCTGCTAAACCGCAAAGCTTCGACGCCGAACTTTTAATTGCTATTAAATTAAAGCTTATCCAAGTATTAGATATAACCAGAGACCAAACTTGGGAAAAGAATTTTCAAGACCTAAACAAAGATATCGACAGACGCCTCTTGGAAATAAGAAGCTCAGACAATTAAATCAAATATCTTATTAGGCATAAATATAAAGAGTTGCTTTATGCAATTCTTCTTATGACATGTCTATGTGAGATTCGCATTCACTTCTATGAAAGTATATTCAACGTAGATTTCTCTGCAATCACCGTCTCGGCAAAAGATTTTAAAACAGGATAATAAAATCTCGTGAATTCATAATCGTTAGAACTACCACACGGAGAGTTTTTAACGACTTCGAGGCTTTTTAAAAAATCACTGATGTCAATTATATGATTAGGCCCGGTTTCGAAATCGCTCCAGCCTGTCATTTCATTGGACTGCCTGATAAATTCCGGAAGGTTAAGATATTCACTTTCCTTAATTTCTTCACAATCCCAGCAACTGTAAAAAAAGGATGAAAAAGAAGTTTCACCCATGTAAATAGCCAATTTTTCGCCGCCGATTTCTGCCCATAAATAAACTTCTTCTTCATAATAAGGACAAAGAGAATATTCTGTTAAATCAGCAACAATTTTGAGTTGTAGCCTAAATTCCTTCAAAACATAGTCGGCTTGCCGAATTTGAGTACGATATTCGAAATACTCTCCTTCTTGTAAATGGAAAGCCTTAGAGGAGTAATCCATTATTATTAATTAAATGAGAACATTATATAAATACTTAACCTTAAGCCATAATTCACAACATTGAGCCTTCGACAAGCTGCATGGTTTACCAATTTACGTTTGATTGTTGAAGAATTTTCGTCGTTTATTTTTTGAAGTGATCGCAGCTAATTGTTTTACTCCGCCCCTCTACTCCACCAAATTCAATCCCCGCAAAATATTCAGCTCCGCAATCACTTCCTTCAAATTTTTGAGGCTATGGCATGCTGCGGTGCCTAATACCGATAAGTCTTGCAGCCTAACGGCTGTACCGGCCATGCATACCATGAGCATACCTTTCATGGTACCAACTTCGGCGTAGTCTATGTCGGTACCGATAACGGCGTTAGCCCCTAAGGTGGCGGCCTGGTAGCGCAGTTGGTTAAAGCAATCGTTTTCGCCTTGCTTGAGTTTGCTACCCATGCGGGCAGAGGTGGCGCCTAATAAGTCGCTCCAGCCCGAGGCTATCTCGGTAAGCACGCCGGTGCCGGTTACGGTTTGGGCAGTCACCATACCAATGATGCTATAATCCCAACCCTGGGGCTGCTGCAAGCTGATGACCGGGATGAGCGGCAGGGCCGCAGCCAGGTCGGCCTGCAACTGCGGGAAACGGAAATTACCAATCTGCATTACTTCTTCCACCAACTTGTCCGAGCAATTGCGGCAGTGGGCCTCGGCCTTATTTTCGGTAAAGTAGTTGATGGCTTTTGACATATGCTCGCTCATTAAGGTGTTAGACGAAAAGAAACCGCCGTTGAGCGATGAGCGGCAGTTAGGGCAATGCGTTAAGGTTTCCATGTTTATTTCAGGAACCTAAAATAAAGCACTCTGCCGAAAATTCCGTCATAACATCGCATATTTAGTTTTAAGCCGCCGCGTTAGCGCTGTAGCCTGCACCGCCATGCTCCTTTGTATTAAAAATTCTACCTTTGCGGCATGAACCTTTTTGAGCAAATACAGCAAAAGCCTTTTTTTATTTTGGGTCCGTGCGTAATGGAAAGCCAGGAATTGCTTTACCAGGTGGCCGAACAGGTGGCCCGCATCGGCGAGCAGTACCAGGTGCCGGTGGTTTTTAAATCATCTTTTGATAAAGCCAACCGTACGTCCATTCATTCGTACCGCGGTCCCGGTTTGGATAAAGGTCTGGAGATGCTGCAAAAAGTAAAAGACCGGTTTAACCTGCCTGTACTTACCGACATACACGAGAGCCACCAAGCCGCAACGGCAGCCCAGGTGGTTGACGTTTTGCAAATCCCGGCATTTTTATGCCGCCAAACCGATTTGCTGGTGGCCGCTGCCCAAACCGGCAAAATAGTCAACGTTAAAAAAGCGCAGTTTTTGTCGGGTCAGGATATGTACTACCCTGCACAAAAAGTAGTGGAGGCCGGCAACAAGCAGGTTATTTTGACCGAGCGCGGCAACATGTACGGCTACAACAACCTGGCGGTAGATTTTAGAAATATACACGACATGAAAGCCTTTGGTTACCCTGTTTGTATGGATTGCACCCATTCGGTGCAACGCCCCGGCGGTGCGGGCGGCAAAACCGGCGGCGACCGTACCTTTGTACCCATGATGGCGCTGGCCGCCAAAGCTTTTGGTGCCGACGGCTACTTTATGGAGATACACCCAGACCCGGACAATGCCCTGAGCGACGGACCAAATATGGTAAAATTGCAGGATCTGGATAAAGTAATTGCCCCGCTACTGGGTTAACTGTTAGTCAGTTAAGCCACGCCGTGCCGTTTAAACAAATACTAACATCACATCAATCTATGCTTGATATTGCCCGCCGGGTTTTTAATGATGAAATTGCATCGCTGCAAGAAGCTGCCGCTTTAATAGACGACCAGTTCACCCAGGCCGTCAATGCCATTTTACAAAGCAAGGGTAAGCTTATTATTACCGGTGCAGGTAAATCTGGCTTAATCGGCAAAAAAATAGCGGCTACGCTGGCCAGTACCGGTACGTCAAGCTTTTTCATGCACCCGGCCGAAGCCTTTCATGGCGATTTAGGCATGGTAGGCACCGACGATATGGTGTTGCTCATCTCCTACTCGGGCGAAACCGATGAGCTCATTAAAATAATTCCGTATTTAAAATGGAATAAAAATCCAACTATCAGTATTACGGGTAACCCCAATTCTACCATCGCTAAAAACAGCAGTTGGCACCTTAACGTGCATATTACGCATGAGGCTTGTCCGCTCAAACTGGCGCCTACCTCATCAACCACGGCTACGCTGGTAATGGGCGATGCTATTGCGGTGGCGCTGATGGAAGCCCGGCAGTTTCAGCCGGAGGATTTTGCCCGCTTTCATCCGGGCGGCAGCCTGGGCCGTAAACTGCTGGTGCGGGTTAAAGATGTAATGCGAACGGATAGTTTGCCTTTTGTGGCCGATGACATCAGTTTTACCGATTTGCTGTTGCGCATGTCTGAAGGCCGCTTAGGGATGGTGATTGTAGGCCATCCCGAAAATATACAGGGTGTGGTAACCGATGGCGACTTACGGCGAGCTTTAATGCGCAACCCGGATACCACGGCACAGTCCGTAAAAACCATGATGAGCCCGACCCCCATCACCGTGAGCGAAGACGCGCTTATACATCAGGCCGAGGAGTTAATGTTGAGCCGACGAATTACCACTATTTTAGTTACCTCGGCAGATAGCGGCGCGCTCAAAGGCATTTACCAGATATACAACCGGTAAGAATACTTTTTTGTCAACAAGTGCTAAGGGATGATGTTATTTGATAAAACAATAACATTAGGCCATGAGCAATCCTATAGACGACAAAGACAAAAAAGAGATCTACGACGAATTTAAATCGCTGGTAAATATGCCGGCTTCGGCACTCGAGAAATGGTTAAAAACAGATGAATCGAAAAAGGTAGGCTTTGACAGCGGCGACGGCGAGTCGGTAGGCCACAAATCTGGCGCGAAAATTATCGATATCCTGCACAAGAAAAAAGCCGACCTCAGCGAAGCCGACTATAAGCATATGCAAAAAGTAGTGGGTTACATTAAGCGCCACCAAGCGCAAAAACCGTCGGGCGATTTAGAATCGACACCCTGGAACTACTCTTTAAAAAACTGGGGTTACGATTACAGTAAAAAGTAGTACTGCAATTATGCCCCCGGATAATATTGTGAGTGATTATAAAATGTAAGCAACAATGGCAACAAAGCTTAAAATCACTAATATCATGCCTTGCATTTTTTGTTCAATAGTTAAGTTACTCATTTTAATTATTGGGTTTAATCAGTTAGTAAATCAATAGTTGTTATTTCAAATATAAAATCGGGAAAATGCGTTTGCAAGGAGCAAACGCATTTTTAGTAAAAATTCAATGTTGCTATATTTTTAGTGTATTTTCTACACCTAAATTCCAATTTGCTTCAATTTTTATTAGCGACGGTTTAATATAGAATTTATAAACCTGGCTGCTCTTAAAACTTATAGTGCTATAAAGTGGCATAATCCGCGTACAAATACGTGATATTTTGTCTTTCACAATAAGAAATTTTAATTTAAACAAAACCATATCTTCTTGCCACCTGCTATTACTACATGGCAATTACATCAATCAACCCGGCCAACGGCACCATAATCAAATCCTACCAACAATTGAGCGACGAACAAATCGCTCACAAAATAAATCAAACTCATGAGGCCTGGCTTTTGTGGAAGCATACCGATTTAAGCGAGCGCAGTAAACTATTAAATAAGCTGGCTGAGGTATTGCAAAGCCGCAAAAATGAGTTGGCACAATTAATGGCACTGGAAATGGGCAAACCCATAAAGCAAGGCGCTAGCGAAATTGAAAAGTGTGCCGCCGTGTGTACCTACTATGCCGATCACGCTGCTGACTTTTTAAAAGATGAGCTAATTGCTACCGATGCCAGCAAAAGTTACGTCACCTATCAGCCTATTGGCGTTGTACTGGCCATCATGCCTTGGAATTTTCCGTTTTGGCAGGTCTTCCGCTTTTTGGCACCTGCTTTGGCTGCCGGTAATAGCGGAGTGCTCAAACATGCATCTAACGTACCAGGCTGCGCTTTGGCTATCGAGGAGATGGTACAGCAGGCGGGTTTCCCGGCACATGTTTTTCAAACCTTACTCGCCGGCAGCAGCCAGGTTGATGCCATGATTGAAAACCCCTTAATCAAAGCCGTTACGTTAACCGGTAGCAACCAGGCTGGTATTAAGGTAGCACAAAAAGCAGGCAGCCTTATTAAAAAGACGGTGCTCGAATTAGGCGGAAGCGATGCCTACATCATACTGGAAGATGCTGACCTGGAACTGGCAGCCACCACCTGTACCGACAGCCGTTTAATTAACAGCGGTCAAAGTTGTATTGCCGCCAAACGCTTCATCGTGGTGGAGGCCGTTGCCGAACAGTTTACCCAACTGATGCTGCAAAAAATGAGCGCCAAAGTGATGGGCGACCCAATGAATGAAACTGCAGACGTTGGTCCGCAAGCCCGGGTTGACTTACGTGATGAATTACATGAGCAGGTGCAGCGCTCTATACAAGCCGGAGTCCAATGTATTTTGGGAGGCAAGGTTCCGGAAGGCAACAACGCTTTCTACCCGCCAACCATCCTAACAAAGGTAACTAAAGGTATGCCTGCATTTGATGAAGAAATGTTTGGTCCTGTGGCAGCCATCATCAGTGCTAAAAACGAGGAAGAAGCTATAAAATTAGCCAATGACAGTATCTTTGGTTTAGGCGGTGCTATATTCACAGGGGATGTAGCACGTGGCGAACGCTTGGCAGCTACGCAACTGGAGGCTGGCTCATGCTTTGTAAATTCGCTGGTAAAATCAGATCCTCGCCTGCCGTTTGGCGGTGTCAAACAATCAGGCTACGGCCGCGAATTGGGGATGATTGGTATGCATGAGTTTGTAAATATCAAGACCGTATATGTTCGTTAAATACATCATCAACATATTATTTTGATTGAGATAACGTTTACTAAACATCTCATTCACAATAGCTATTTACTATCAGTTAAATCCACTATTGGCATGTAAACAGGTTTTACCTGCGCCTGACATGCTTATTTCAAGCTAAACCTGTTAATGCTTATCTTTGTACCCTTATGAGTAAGCACGGTAGAATCTTAGTAGCCATGAGTGGTGGCGTTGATAGTTCGGTAGCATCTATTATGCTGCATGAGCAGGGCTACGAGGTAATCGGGCTTACCATGAAAACCTGGGACTATGCCTCGTCGGGCGGCAGTTCTAAAGAAACTGGCTGTTGCAGTCTAGACAGTATCAACGATGCACGGGCATTGGCGGTAGGTTACGGCTTTCCGCACTATATACTGGATATCCGCAACGAGTTTGGCAATTACGTAATCGACAATTTTGTAGATGAGTACTTGGCTGGCCGCACCCCTAACCCTTGCGTACTTTGTAACACCCACATTAAATGGGAAGCCTTATTAAAGCGCGCCGATAAACTGGATTGCGAATTTATTGCCACCGGCCACTATGCCAACATCCGTCAGCAGGATAGTGGGCGCTACGTAGTATCTAAAGGTCGCGACGAAAATAAAGACCAGTCTTACGTGCTTTGGGGCGTATCGCAAGAAAACTTGGCACGTACACAGTTTCCGTTAGGCAGTTTTACCAAAGCCGAAATCAGGCAGATGGCCTTGGAAATGGGCCAGGCCGAACTGGCAGGTAAAAGTGAAAGCTACGAAATCTGCTTTGTACCTGATAACGACTACCGGTCGTTTTTACGCCACAAAGTAGAAGACTTAGAGCAACGTGTTGGCCCTGGCAATTTTGTGCTTACTGATGGCACTGTAGTGGGTAAACACCAGGGTTATCCATTCTATACTATTGGTCAGCGTAAAGGCTTGGGCATTGCATTTGGGCATCCTATGTTTGTTACTCAAATAAACGCTGCTAACAACACCGTAGTTTTAGGTACTGCCGATGAGTTGCAGCGCAAACAGGCGTGGGTGCGTAACCTTAACCTGGTAAAATACGAAAGTATTACAGAGCCTATACAAGCTGTAACAAAAATACGTTATAAAGATGCCGGCTCCGAAAGCACCATTGTACAGATGGGCGACCACATGAAGGTAGATTTTCATCACCAAGTGTCGGGCATAGCTCCGGGTCAGTCGGCTGTTTTTTATGAGGGGAACGATTTGCTGGGCGGCGGTTTTTTGATGTAAGAGCTACCAAAACATAAACTGCTTTTAACCGAACATTTCTATTTATTTACTGTTGCCCTTTAAAATTAATAGGCAGTGTGAATTTGCGTTTCACATTCTTTGTGTTTTATTTGCAGAAAATTAAGAGCATTAATGGCTAAAAATCTACTCATTGTTGAATCTCCGGCTAAAGCCAAAACGATTGAAGGGTACCTGGGCAAAGACTTTACTGTAAAGTCGAGCTATGGTCATATCCGGGATTTGGTAAAATCCGAGGACGCCATCGATATACCCAATAACTTTGCACAAAGGTATGAGGTACCTGCCGATAAAAAGCAGATTGTTAGTGAGTTAAAGAAATTAGCTAAAGAAGCCGAAATGGTTTGGTTAGCTTCCGATGAGGACCGGGAGGGTGAAGCGATCTCCTGGCACCTGTTCGAAACCTTAGGCTTAAAAGAAAACAAAACCAAGCGCATCGTTTTTCATGAAATTACCAAGCCTGCCATTATGCGGGCTATTGACAACCCGCGTACTATCGATTATAACCTGGTAAATGCCCAACAGGCACGCCGGGTACTTGACCGGTTAGTGGGTTTTGAACTGTCGCCCGTGTTATGGAAAAAAGTAAAGCCATCACTATCTGCGGGCCGGGTACAATCGGTAGCGGTAAGGTTGATTGTTGAGCGCGAACGCGAAATTAATAAATTTAAACCCGAGGCTGCCTACCGTATCGTAGCCATATTTGGTAAAGGCCGTGAGGCGTTTAAGGCCGAACTGCCCGAACGCTTTACTCAACAACAGGAGGCAGAGCAGTTTTTGAAAGATTGTGTTAACGCAGCTTTCACAGTTAAGTCGCTTGATACACGGCCAACCAAGCGCTCGCCTGCCGCACCCTTCACTACGTCAACCTTGCAGCAAGAGGCCAGCCGTAAGTTAGGGTTTTCGGTATCGCGCACTATGTCGGTCGCTCAGCGGTTGTACGAGTCGGGTAAAATTACCTACATGCGTACTGATAGTGTTAATTTATCTGACACTGCCTTAAATGCTGCGCAACAGGAGATTACATCATCATACGGCGAAAAGTATCATCAGTCGCGTAAATATAAAACAAAGTCGGCAAGTGCTCAGGAAGCTCACGAAGCCATCCGCCCTACTTACTTTAATGAGCATACCGTTGATGGCGAAAACGCCGAGAAACGCTTGTACGAGTTGATCTGGAAAAGAGCTATTGCCTCGCAAATGAGCGAAGCACAGTTCGAAAAAACGACGGCTAAAATTGATGTGTCTACCCGTAGCGAAGATTTGGTAGCTAATGGTGAAGTGATGAAGTTTGATGGCTTCCTGAAAGTTTATCTTGAATCTAACGATGACGAGGATGATAACAACCAGGATGGTGACAATGCCATACTGCCGCCGTTAAACAAGGGCCAACAACTGGCCTTGCAGGAAATGACAGCTACTGAGCGTTACTCTCGCCCGCCTGCACGTTATACTGAGGCCAGCTTGGTAAAAAAACTGGAAGAGTTGGGTATCGGTCGTCCGTCTACCTATGCGCCAACCATTTCTACGGTACAAAACCGCGGTTATGTGGTTAAAGAAGACCGCGACGGCAAAACCCGCAACTTTAAGGTATTAACGTTAAAAGACCAGCACATTAAGCTGGATGAAAAAACCGAAAATACAGGTGCCGAACGCGGCAAGCTCTTCCCTACCGATATTGGCGCTGTGGTGAATGACTTTTTAGTACAGCACTTTAAAGGTATTGTTGATTTTCATTTTACCGCCAATGTGGAGAAGCAATTTGACGAGATTGCCCAAGGCTTGAAAGAGTGGACGGCCATGATAAAAAACTTCTATTACCCTTTTCATGAGGGGGTAGAAAGCACCATACAAACAGCCGACAAAGCTCGAGGCGAACGCGACTTGGGTGTGCACCCCGAAAGTGGCAAAAAAATGTCGGTACGCATTGGCCGCTATGGTCCGTTTGTGCAACTTGGCGATAGTGATAATGAGGAAGAGAAACCTCAGTATGCCAGCCTACGCACCGGGCAAATGATAGAAACCATTACGCTCGAAGATGCGCTGGAACTGTTTAAACTACCTAAAAAGGTAGGCTTATACGAAGATAAGGAAATGACGGTAGCCATTGGTAAGTTTGGTCCGTACATCAGGCATAACAGCAGCTTTTATAGTTTGCCTAAAGGCGTTGACCCAATGAGCGTAACCGAACAGCAGGCCATCGAAATTATTGATGAGAAACGCAAGAAAGACGCTGAAAAGCTTATCAAAACTTTTGAAGAAAATGCCGACGTTAAGATATTAAACGGACGTTGGGGTCCTTACATTGAGTTTGAGAAGCTTAACGTAAAGATTCCTAAAGGCAAAGAACCACTGGAACTTACTTTTGAAGAGTGCAAGGCACTGGCCGAAGCCACAGAGAAAGAAGGAAAGAAACCTAACGGAAAAAAATCAGCAGCCAAAAAACCTGTTGCTAAGAAACCGGCAGCCAAAAAAGCAGCC
Organism: Mucilaginibacter sp. CSA2-8R; assembly: GCF_038806765.1. Lineage (NCBI taxonomy): Bacteria > Pseudomonadati > Bacteroidota > Sphingobacteriia > Sphingobacteriales > Sphingobacteriaceae > Mucilaginibacter > Mucilaginibacter sp. CSA2-8R. Next base: position 3,479,284 of record NZ_CP152389.1, read on the forward strand.
AAAGCAAAATAATATAATACGCTCGGGAACGGGCGTTTTAAAGTAATGATAAAAGACCTGCCTAAAAATTTAGTAGAAGATGTTGCCGTAGCTGTTGCGCTTGAGGGCGAAGGTCCTGAAAGTAAAACCTGGTATGTTTATGTCATAAACTTAAAAGACCAGCCTATCGAGAACGTAATGATCACCTCCAAAGGTTATGGCGAAAAGGATGGTGAGCAGGTAAAAACTTCGGTATTACGCCACATGATGCCTAAAGTAGAAAGCAATGCATCGGCGCTTATTGAGCCTATTGACGAGCAAACATTCGGTCTGAACAATGAGTATTGGGTGAGCTATTATGTCGGTAAAGAAATATTTGATAAAAAGTTTATTTTCCTTCCCGAAAGCATTGTTGAGTCGAACTTTATCAAATTACCCGTGGTTAATAAGCCTGGAGTAATGATAAAGTAACATACAAGTACCGAACTGTTATTTTTAAAACCATTGAATGAATTTTTCAATGGTTTTCTTTTTTTAGCAAATTATAGCCCGATATAAGCGATACCAGAGGCCTGTAACTCAATATTTAAAAAATTTACATTATTTTGCAGTTGTATTAATAAATTAAGGCAAATATGCTGGAACATCTGGAGTGGAATAATGTGATGGTGATAGATATCGAAACGGTACCGCAGTACAGCAGTTTTGACCAGGTACCGCATCACATGCAGGAGTTGTGGGATAAAAAGACCCAAAAGCAGCGCCCTCCCGACGAAAGTCCGGCCGAGTTTTACAAATGTGCCGGTATACAAGCCGAGTTTGGCAAAATCATCTGCTTGTCGGCTGGAGTATTCACCAAAAACGGCGATTTCAGAATAAAATCTTTTGCTTCGCATGATGAGGCATCTCTACTCCGCAAATTTTCGGATATGCTGGCCAACCGCTCGCCAAAATTGATACTGTGCGGCCACAATGCTAAAGAATTTGATATACCTTACATTTGCCGCCGTTTGCTTATCAATGGCATCCAACTGCCGGCCCAACTCCATATCTCCGGCAAAAAGCCATGGGAAATATGCCACCTGGACACGATGGAGCTCTGGAAATTCGGTGATTTTAAAAACTATACCTCACTTAATTTACTGGCAGCTATATTTGGTATCCCTACCCCTAAAGACGACATTGACGGCAGCCAGGTAGCCCATGTATACTGGATTGATAATCAGCTGGAACGCATTTGTAACTATTGCCAAAAAGATGTAATTACTACCGCCCAAGTACTTAAACGCTTTAAAGGCGAGCCATTACTCACCCCAGAACAGATAACGGTTGTTGACCAGGAACTAAACTCGCCTATAAACTTCGGTTCTTTTAACGCTAATTAAGTATATTGAGCCACTAAGTTTGCCTGGCACTGTATGCTTGAAATCAGTAATTTAAAAGTTCAGTTTCGCACATCCAACGGATGGTTTGAGGCGGTTAAAGGCATTTCCTTTAACCTGGCTAAAGGGCAAACGTTAGGTATTGTGGGCGAATCCGGCTCGGGCAAATCAGTCACAGCGCTCACCCTGATGCGTTTGCTCGACGAGCAGCACACTCAAATTTCGGGCGAGATCCGGTTTGACGGCATGGATTTACGGCAGGCATCCGAAAAAGAAATGCAGGCCCTGCGCGGCAACCGCATAGCCATGATTTTTCAGGAGCCCATGACCTCGCTTAACCCGGTGATTACCTGTGGCAAGCAGGTTAGCGAGGCTATCAGGCTACACCGTAAACTTAGCAAAGCAGAAGCAAAAAAAGAGGTCATTGATTTGTTCAATGAGGTGCAGTTACCCCGCCCCGAAGCTATGTTTGACAGCTACCCGCACCAACTATCGGGAGGGCAGCGGCAACGGGTAATGATAGCGATGGCTTTATCGTGTAATCCCGAAATGCTGATTGCCGACGAGCCTACCACCGCCTTAGATGTAACCGTACAAAAGACTATTATTGATTTACTGCTTAGGCTGAAGGCCGAGCGCCAAATGAGTTTACTGTTTATCTCGCACGATTTAGGTGTCATTAGTCAGATTGCCGACGAAGTTTTGGTAATGTATAAAGGTAATGTGGTTGAACAAGCCCCGGTAAAAGATATATTTTTAAGCCCGCAACATCCCTATACCCACGGCTTGCTGGCCTGCCGGCCTTCTGTAACGCAGCCGCTCAAAAAGCTACCCGTCATCGGCGATTTTATGCATGTTGATGTTCACGGGCAGCTCAGCGGCACCGGCATGGCAGTTAACAGCATCCGGGAACAATTTTCTTATCTGCCTGATGAAGTTGACCAACGCCGCCAGATACTTTACCAACAAGCGCCACTGCTTAAAGTAGAAAACTTATGCACTTGGTATCCGGTTAAATCCGGCTGGTTTGGTGGCTCAAAGCAATACGTAAAAGCCGTTGACGACATCAGTTTTGATGTCTTCCCTGGCGAAACATTGGGATTAGTGGGCGAATCGGGCAGCGGTAAAACCACTTTGGGCCGCAGCATATTACGGTTGATCGAGCCTACCGCTGGCAACATCACTTTTAAAGGTGCCAACCTGCGGGAGCTTAACGCTGCCGAACTAAGGCAGATGCGCAAACATGTTCAAATCATTTTTCAGGATCCTTACTCTTCCCTCAATCCTCGGTTTACCATTGGTCAGGCACTGATGGAGCCTATGCAGGTTCATAACCTGTATAACAACGACACCCAGCGCAAAAAAAAAGTACTGGAGCTATTACAGCGGGTAAGCTTATTGCCTGAGCATTTTAACCGTTACCCTCACGAGTTTTCGGGTGGGCAACGGCAACGGGTGGTTATTGCACGGGCGTTAGCCCTGGAGCCCGAATTTATTATCTGCGATGAATCGGTATCAGCGCTGGATGTATCGGTACAGGCGCAAATACTTAATTTATTAAGGCAGTTGCAGCAGGATTTAGGCCTCACCTACATATTTATCTCGCACGATTTATCCGTCATCAGGCATATATCCGACCGCATCATGGTGATTAACAAAGGCCGGATGGAAGAGATTGCCGATACTCATGAGCTATTTACTTATCCGCAAAGTGCTTACACAAAAAAACTGATTGCCTCTATCCCCCAAATCAGTATTACGCAATAAATTTTTCAACTTTATACGGTGCTGATTGTTAAATTCAATACTCACCGGCCGTGCTCATAACTTTACAAGTGTTATGTATATTAGCGGCATTACCTTTTGCTAAATGGCTAACAAGAAAAATATAAATAATTCTGTTAAACAAGTACTCACCCAGTTGGTACTGGACGTATTTGAGCAGAATGCGACCGAAACGCTTAATTACAAACAAGTATCTTCTAAACTCAATATCCGCGAACCTGAATCGCGCGAAACTATACTGGAAATTTTAAAGGACGAGGCGCGTAATAACGTCTTACAAGAAGTATCTCCCGGCAAATTTAAAGTGCTTGAACTTAAAACGTTTGTTGAAGGGCGGGTAGATATGACCAATGACGGCTCTGCCTTTATTGTGACCGACGACGAGTTTGAAAATGACATTTACGTAGCGCCGCGCAAGGTACGTACCGCGCTGAATGGCGACCGTGTAAAGGTTTATGTATACGCTAAAAATAAAGGCAAACGTAAAGAAGGCGAAGTGGTTGAGATCATTAAGCGCGCCAAAATGGAGTTTACCGGTATTGTAAAACTGTCGGAAAGGTTTGCATTTTTTATACCCGATGACCGTAAGATGCTGCATGACATCTTTATCCCGATAAGCGACCTGAATGGAGCCAAAAACGGGGTGAAAGCCATTGCCGAAATTACCGATTGGCCGCCACAGGCAAAAAACCCGATTGGCCGTGTAAAAACTATTTTAGGCACCCAGGGCGAAAATGATACCGAGATGAACGCCATCCTGGCCGAATACGGTTTCCCGCTATCATTTCCACCTGAGGTAGAGCGTGATGCAGAAGCTATATCCGACGTTATCTCGGAAGAAGAAATCAGCAAGCGGCGCAATTTCAGGGATACGCTAACATTTACCATCGACCCTTTTGATGCTAAAGATTTTGACGATGCTATATCCTACAAAAAGCTGGAGAATGGGAATTTTGAAATTGGTGTTCATATTGCCGACGTAGCCCATTACATCATCCCAGACTCGGCATTGGATAAAGAAGCTTTTGAGCGCGGCACCTCAGTTTACCTAGTAGACCGTGTAATACCAATGCTGCCGGAACGACTGTCTAATGGGTTATGTTCGCTTCGTCCGCACGAAGACAAATTATGTTTTGCAGCTGTGTTTGAAATGGATGAATCTGGCAAGGTGCTTGACCAGTGGTTTGGCAAAACCATCATCCACTCTAACCGCCGTTTTACATACGAAGAGGTGCAGGAGATAATTGAAACCGGCCAAGGCGACTATGTACAAGAAATACAGCAGTTGAATGCCATTGCTTATAAACTACGCGACGCTAAATTTAAGAATGGTGCCATCAGCTTTGAGAGCACCGAGGTTAAATTTAAACTGGACGAGCAGGGCAAACCTGTAGGCGTATACGTTAAAGAACGCAAAGATGCCCATAAATTGATTGAAGATTTTATGCTGCTGGCCAACCGCAAAGTGGCCGAATTTGTGAGCAAAAAAGGCAAAGGCAAAAAGAAATACACCTTTGTTTACCGCGCTCACGACGCACCTAACCCCGAAACCCTGGGCAACTTTGCGCAGTTTGCGGCTCGGTTTGGTTACAAAATCAGCATGAAATCTGACCGGGACATTGCCCGCTCGTTAAACCATTTGATGCATGATGTGGAGGGCAAAAAGGAACAAAATGTATTAACCCAACTGGCCATACGCTCTATGGCAAAGGCTGTGTATACCACCAAAAGCAGCAGCCACTACGGCTTGGCATTTGACCATTACACTCACTTTACCTCGCCCATACGTCGTTACCCCGACGTGATGGTGCACCGCTTGCTGTTCCATTACCTCAACGGTGGTGAATCGGCCAATGCAGAGCATTACGAGGTACTGTGTAAGCACAGTTCAGACATGGAAAAGAAAGCTGCTGACGCCGAACGTTCATCAATTAAATATAAACAAGCCGAATATTTGCAAGACAACATTGGCACCGAATATAACGGCGTTATCTCCGGCGTTACTGAATGGGGCATGTATGTACAGATTATTGAGAATAATTGTGAAGGAATGGTACGGTTACGTGATATATCAGACGACTTTTATACCTTAGACGAGAAAAACTACGCCATTATCGGGCAACGAAAAAAGAAAGTATATCAGTTGGGTGATGAAGTCCGGATTAAGGTAAAAAACGTAGATCTTACTAAAAAGCAAATCGACTTTTCGCTGGTGCTGGATTAACCAGACCGCCGGCCTACTTTTATGAACAAAATACAAGATTTACAGTTGCTGATTGAAAAAGCAGTCAGCAACCTCAACTACCCTGCCTCTCCTGCCGAATTATACGAGCCTATCACCTACATCTTGTCTGTTGGCGGCAAACGTATGCGCCCTGCCCTGTTGCTTATGGCCTGCGATCTATTTGGCGGAAACGTAGAGGCCGCACTAAACCCCGCACTGGCCATAGAGGTATTTCACAACTTTACCCTGGTGCATGATGACATTATGGATAATGCACCATTACGCCGCGGCAAAGCCACCGTACACGAAAAGTGGAACACCAACATCGGCATCCTCTCGGGCGATGTAATGCTGGTTGAAGCTTATAAGCTGATGATGCAGGTAGAAACCCCTATACTGCGCCAGGTGCTTACCATATTCAGCAATACAGCCGTCGGAGTTTGCGAAGGCCAGCAAATGGACATGAACTTTGAGCTTCAAAACGAGGTGGCCATTGATGACTACCTGACCATGATTACCCTGAAAACGGCCGTCCTGTTAGGTGGAGCACTAAAAATAGGCGCTCTGATTGGCGGTGCCGGCGATGCCGATGCCGACTCACTGTGCACATTTGGTGAGCAGTTGGGCACAGCCTTCCAGCTCCAGGACGACATTCTGGATGTTTACGGCGATCCGGATAAGTTTGGCAAACAGGTAGGCGGCGACATCATTTCCAACAAAAAAACATTTTTACTCATCAAAGCACTGGAACTGGCCGAAGGTGATGCCAAAAAGGAGCTGAATCGCTGGCTGCAGACTACCGATTTTGATAACACTGAAAAGGTAACTGCCATTACTAACTTATACAACCAGTTAGACGTTAGAAAGCACGCTGAAAAAGCCATGCAAACCTTTGCCGAGCAAGCGTTTACTGCCCTTAACCAGTTAAGCCTGCCGGAAGAAAGAAAGCAATACCTGCGGAATTTTGCTGACAGCTTGCTGATTAGAGAAAAATAAGGATGAATAAGAAATTTACCTATCTGTTAGCGCTGGCGCTGGGTTGCTGCCTCAGCGTAAAAGCACAAATTCATTCGGCACCACCTTCAAGCACTGATAGCGTTTTTCGCCGGGTTGATCAGCTTCCGCAGTTTCCTGGAGGCATTAAAGCTTATTACCAGTATTTAACAACCTCATTAAGATACCCAAAGGCAGCGTATGATAAACGCTTAGAAGGCCGCACCGATGTAGCTTTGATTATTGAGCGTGATGGTACGGTAACCGGAGTAAAAGTAAAAAATAGCAGCGGATCGGAGGATTTGGACGCGGAAGCTGTGAGAGTAATTTCTAAGTCTCCGAAGTGGGTGCCGGGTGTACAGAACGGAAAGACCGTTCGGGTTGCCTATATGCTTCCCATCGTTTTTTCACTAAAAAAGCCATAAATAAAAAGGCTTGCATACTTATGCAAGCCTTTTTATTTATAATATTTAACTGAGCTTATTCAGCTACAACTTCTTCACCTTCAGTAGCAGTTTCAGCTTTAGGAGCTTCTTCTACAGGAGCAGCAACTGGCTGAGCTGTACCGTTAGCTGGTTTAGCAGCAGCTTCAGTTTGTACGTTTACTACAGGTTTTGCTTCAACAGCAACCTCAGCAGTTTCGTAAGGTAATACCGACACGTATGAACGGTCATCACCCTTCTTTTTGAATACTACCTGACCGTCAATTAAAGCAAATAAAGTATGGTCGCGGCCAATGCCTACGTTAAGACCCGGATTATGACGGGTACCACGCTGACGAACGATGATGTTACCGGCAATAGCAGGCTGACCACCAAAAATCTTGATACCTAAACGTTTACTATGCGATTCGCGGCCGTTTTTGGAACTACCCGCACCTTTTTTGTGAGCCATGTTTTAATATTTTATCAAAGCTTTCGGCTTTGCGTTAAACCTTCAATTATAATGTAATGCCTGTGATGGCTATTTTAGTGAACTGCTGACGGTGACCGTTTTTCTTTTTGTAACCTTTTCTTCTTTTCTTTTTGAAAACAAGAACTTTTTCACCTTTTACATGAGACACTATTGTTGCTGATACTTTAGCACCTTGCAGAGCGCTACCTAACGAAAATTTACCGTCGTTTTCAGCTAACAATACTTTGTCAAATTCAATACTAGCGCCTTCATCTCCCTGTAAGCGGTGTACAAAGATTTGCTGGTCTTTTGCAACTTTAAATTGCTGTCCGGCTATATCTACTATTGCGTACATTGTTTGTTAATTAAATTGTTTAAAATTTTGAGGTGCAAATATAAGCATCATCTTACAAATAAGCAATACTGCATTAGTATATAATTGTGGCTTCTTTGCGCCTTAATTATTTTTTCATAAGCTCTTCACGCTCGTCAAGTTTCATTTGTATCTCTTTGATTAAGCGCATGTTAGCATCCTTCAACTGCGGATCACCGGCGTATGAGGCATCGAACAACACCTTCTTGGTCTTGTTTTTATAAACAAATTCCATCAAATACTTGGGTGCCTTGTCCTTACCGGTGCCAAAGCCATCCCCTTCTTCTTTTTCCGGAAAGTTCCAAAAACCTAAATCGGCCGCTTTGCGGTGCAGGTACAACAGGTCGTCTTTAGTGAGGTGTAACTCCATATTTTTGATGGCACCGCTACGTGTTAAGTACTGGTAAGCCCCGGTTTTAGAGTTGTATTTATTTTTGAGTGTATCGCCGGTACCATATTCCAAACGCAAGTACTGAAAATCAGAAAAACGATAAGGCGCGTTTTTAATCATCATGCCATAATAGTAAGCGCAATACAGCAGAATAGGCACTACAACGGTCAGTGCAAAAAATATCTTCTTGGTTTTATCGGACATGAGGAGCTAATGAGTGAATTTTGAATGAGTGGATGAGTGAATATTTTAAGCACAAAAGTAACAGTTTTCGAAAATTTTAATGTTTCACTTTTGCCATATTAAAAACGAACGAACAAATTAAAGCATGATAAAAAGTTCGTTAATACAAACCACTTTCATTGCCTTTCAGCTCTCCTTCCCACTTGCTTACCACAGCAGTAGCCATAGCATTACCTAACACGTTGGTAGCCGAGCGGCCCATATCCAGTAATGGGTCAATACCAATTAACAGCGCTAAACCTGCTTCGGGGATGTTAAACATGGCAATGGTTCCGGCAATAACTACTAATGAGGCACGCGGTACACCAGCAATGCCCTTACTGGTTAGCATAAGTACCAGCAGCATAGATAACTGCTGACCAAAAGCTAAGTGGATACCGTATGACTGAGCCAAAAACAGTGATGCGAAGGTCATGTACATCATAGAGCCGTCCAGGTTAAAAGAATAACCCAAGGGCAGTACAAAGCTTACAATCTTGTTGTTACAGCCAAAGCGCTCCAACTCCATCAGTATGCGCGGATAGGCCGCCTCGCTGGTTGATGTACTAAAGGCAATTAGCATGGCATCTTTAATACGGTTAACCAGGTTAAACACCCGGGTACGCAAAACAAAGAAACCAGCTAGTATTATAACCAGCCAAAGTACAATCAACGAAAAATAAAACTCGCCTATAAAGATGGCATAGGTAGACAGAATACCCAAGCCCTGCCGCGCTACTACAGCGGTAATAGCACCAAACACCGCTAAAGGCGCAGCCAGCATTACGTAGCTGGTAACCTTTAAAATAACGTGTGCAAAGGCATCCATGGCCTTTACTACAATTTCACCTTTTTCGCCTATGGCAGCGGTGGCTATACCAAAAAACAAGGCAAACACTACAATCTGTAAAATCTCATTGTTAGCCATGGCCTCAAAAAAGCTTTTCGGAAACACGTGTGTAATAAAATCACGCAGGGATAAAGCAGCTTTTTGTATACCACTACTTAAATGACTATCTGGCAATGGTATATGCATCGATTCGCCTGGTTTAAAAAAATTAACCAGCACCATACCCAATAATAACGAAACCAGCGTGGCACTTAAAAACCACACCATAGTTTTGCCGCCAATGCGGCCAACCGCCTTTACATCGCCCACCTTAGCCACGCCTACCACCAGCGTAGTAAACACCAGCGGGGCCACAATCATTTTAATAAGGCGTAAAAATATATCACTTAGTATGCTAAAACCTACCAGTTTATCTTCGCGGGTGGTGTCACTTTCTTTACGGGCCTTTACTACGGCAATACGTTCTTTTTTCAAACCGGCATACTCAGTAACCGTAGTATCGGTTAACTGCACCAGGCGTGTGTCAATAGTTTTAACTTTGGCATCGGCAGCGGTAATTTCGCTGTTATATTGGTTTATGACGTAAACGTTGTACAGGTAACCAGTAATAACGCCGGCCACCAGTGCAATAAAAATAAAAAGGGTAAGTTTACTTTGTTTCATGAAACGGATTAAACAGCTAAACTACAACTTATTACTATTTTGCTAAAATTTAAGTAGAGGGATGGGGATAAATACCTATAATTTACAGTCGGTAAAAAAAGAGTTACAGCATATGAGCAGCAGTCAGTTAACTGATTTGTGCCTGCGCCTGGCTAAATACAAAAAGGAGAACAAAGAGCTATTATCTTACCTGCTTTTTGAAGCGGGTAACGAAGCAGGATACATCCAGGGCATTAAAGAGGAAGTAGAAGACCTTTACAAAACGCTGCCTAACCATAGTTATTACCAGGCTAAGTTGCTGCGCAAAATTTTAAAACTGGTTGCTAAACACGCCAAGTTTATGGCATCCAAACCGGCGGAGATTGACCTGCTGATGCATTTTTGTGAGCAATATTTAAACCGCATCGAAAAAAAGATTACTTACAAACCCTTACGGCAGTTGCTAAGCAAACAGCTGGAAAAAGCTGGAAAAATGATTAGTGCGCTGCACGAAGACCTGCAGTTTGATTACCGGACTGATTATGAAAAACTGGTTACCCGCGCTGCCGAAACCATGACCTGGATAAATAAACACGATTATGTGTAACAAACTACACCTTCGGCACATCTAAACCATACAACTTAATACTACATCAGTGGCTGATAAAGATGCTGCCTTCAGGCAGATATTTGAATCGAACTCAAAAAAAATTTTCCGCCTTTGTTACGGTTACACCGGAGACGAAGACGCGGCCCACGACCTGCTCCAGGAAACCTTTGTGAAGGTTTGGCAAAACCTGAACAAGTTTCGTAATACGGCCATGATTTCGACCTGGATATACCGTATTGCAGTAAATACCTGTTTAACCTATTTGCGGTCGGAAAAGCGACAGGCCAAAGAAGAACTGACGCCCTACCTGGCCGAAACCCGTAAAGAAGAACTATCAGAAAAAAACGAACAAGTAGCCTTGCTATATAAGTGTATAGCCAAGCTCGAAGAATCAGAAAGGATTATTATTACCATGGTGCTTGATGAAGTGCCTTATCCGGAGATTGCCGAAATTTCGGGTATCTCCGAAGGAAATCTACGTGTAAAGATTTATCGTATAAAACAGAAGCTAACCGATTTATATAATCATTATGAAAGACTTTGAACACCTGCTATCGGTTTGGCAAGAACAACCAAAGCAACCCCGGCTTTCGGTAGATGATGTGCTGAAACAGGTAAAAAAGGGAATTAACAAACTGGGGATACAGGTTTATTACAGTATTATTGCCACCATCGTAGCCATCGCCTTTACGGCGGGCTTAACGCTTTTTGCCGTGTTTGAGCAACGCATGAGCTATATTGGTTTGTTTGTATTGTTGTTTGGCATGATAGCCTATCTTATTTTACAAATAGGCGATTACCGCACTATCCATAAACACGATGTTACCCTCAACCCGGCTGCTTATCTAAACGACTTAAAAGAGTACCAAAAACGCAGGGCTTACTTAAACGGAAGATTCTATTATGTATTTGCCGTGATGATTTCATTGGGCATATCATTGTATACCATTGAGGTGTTTGAGAACAAGCCTATCGTGTTTCGCATTGTATATTACAGCTTTTGCATCCTCACTGTGTTGTTTACCACTTTTTATTTAAGGAGCCGTTTTATTGAGCGCGAAGAGAAAAAAGTGAGCTACCTGATTGAACGGCTGGAACGCCTGCAGGCACAATTTGAATAACGCTTTGTGTTACCTTTGCCGCCATGACACCAGCTATTAATATGGTAAAAGTAACCGAGGCTGATATAGCAATGCTAAGCACGATCAGCCGCGAAACATTTTTTGCAGCTTTTTATTATTTAAATAACGCTGATGATATGGAGGCTTATGCTGCGTCATCTTTCAGCCATCAAAAGCTATCAGCAGAACTGCGAGCGCCCGGCGCCGAATTTTACTTTGCGATGCTGGATGGTGAAGTGGCCGGCTTTATAAAAATAAACACCGGCGAAGCGCAAAATGAGTATAAGCAAGATAACAGCCTGGAGATTGAACGGCTGTATGTACTGGCTAAACATCAAAACAAAAAACTGGGCAGGCAAATGCTAAACTTTGCATTTGATAAAGCTGCAGATAAAAAAGTTGACTTTATATGGCTGGGCGTTTGGGAGCACAACCTGCGGGCCATTAAACTTTATGAGAGCCTTGGCTTTACCCACTGCGGCAGCCACGATTTTATGTTGGGCACCGACCGGCAAACAGACCTGCTGCTAAAAAGAGCCATATAATACAAAAGCCCCAGGGTTATAAAGTTAAACTGGGGCTTTGTATTTTAAGCGTTTTAAACTTTTTTAAACACCACCACCGCGTTGTGACCACCAAAGCCGAATGTATTGCTCAAAGCTACATCAACAGGCTTTTCCTGTGCTTGTCCGGTTATAATGTTTAGTCCCTCAGGAATTTGCGGATCAAGTTGGCGGGTATTGATGGTAGGCGGCACAACACCGTTCATCACCGCTTTTACCGAGATGATAGCCTCGATGGCACCTGCCGCGCCCAGTAAATGGCCCGTCATGGATTTGGTTGCGCTTACCGATAAACGTTTACTATCACCAAAAGCCGCGTAAATGGCTTTAGCTTCGCTGATGTCGCCCACCGGGGTTGACGTGGCATGGGCGTTCAGATAATCAACTTCATGGTGGTTTAAGCCTGCATCCTGCAAGGCCAGTTCCATGGCTTTTATGGCCCCTTTGCCTTCGGGATGGGTAGCCGTAATATGGTAGGCATCACCGGTCATGGCGGCTCCGGCAACTTCGGCATAAATGGTAGCGCCGCGTTGTACGGCATGCTCATATTCTTCCAGCACCAACACACCGGCACCTTCGCCCATCATAAAACCGTCGCGCTCCACATCAAACGGGCGTGAAGCCGCCTGCGGGTCGCTGTTACGGGTAGATAGTGCTTTGAGCGCATTGTAACCACCCATGGAAGCTGGTGTGATAGGCGCATCGGCACCACCGGTAATAATAATTTTGGCTTTGCCCCAACGGATGTAATTCAGGGCATCCATCATAGCGCTGTTAGCACTGGCACAGGCTGTAACCGTGGTAAAGTTTACCCCCATCAAACCGTATTTGATAGAAATTAATCCGGCGGCCATGTTTACCAGCGTTTTAGGGATAAAAAACGGGTTAAAATGCGGTTCGCCTTTGGCAGCGTACTCTTCTACCTGCTCCTCAAAGGTTTGCATACCGCCCTGCGCCGAGCCAAATATTACGCCCACATCATAAGGCGACATGCCAGCGATATCAAAACCTGATTCTTTAATGGCTTGGTCGGCCGCAATGAGTGCATACTGGGTATATAGGTCATTGCGCTTAATTTCGTTACGGTCCAGGTATTGCAAAACGCTAAAATCGTCGGGCATTTGCGCTGCGAATTGCGTTTTAAACTTTTCTGCATTAAAACGGCTGATGGGTCTTGCCCCGCTCCTGCCATTTTTAATATTGTCCCAAAAGGTATTTAAATCATTTCCCAACGATGAGACTACGCCCATGCCGGTAATAACAACTCTCTTCATAAATTATTAATGGCCGCTGCTGCTTGTGACAGGCTGGCCGGATGTTTAGCTTATTCTGACAGAAATGATTAGCCTGTTTGCCAACCCGCTGTGGTTTAAAAGGTGCAAATATAGAACTACTTTAAAATTACTTTAGTGGCGCCGTAACCAAATTTTTCTTTACGGGCATCCATAAAGGTTTGTACTTTATGATGCTTGCTTAATTGCTTGTGCAGTTCGTGTTTTAAAATGCCGTTACCTGCACCGTGTATAAAAGTAATTTCGGGCAGTTGGTGTACAATGGCGGCATCCAGAGCCTTTTTAAAATGATCGAGCTGTAGGCGTAAAATTTCGGCACTATTAATAAACTGGTAGTCGTCCCGCAGTTTTTCAATATGCAGGTCTACTTCTTTTTGAGGTTTATCTACCTGTTGCTTTTCGGCTGCAGGCTTAAAAAAGCTTTCTTTCAGCTTTTCGGCGTTTATAACCACTTCGGGTTGGTCGAGCCGGATGAGCCAGCCCTGCTGTTTAATTACCGGTAACGGTTTTTTGGCATCGGCAAAATCTTTAGCCTTAAATTTCTCGCTAAAAGTTAGCGGTGGCTGCGGTTTTATATCCTGTGCGGTAAAAAACAAAACCTGAATGTTAAATTTAGGCCATAACTGTAAATCAGCCAGTTGAGCGGAGTAAATAGCTGCTGCCGATCCCGGATTAATAATACCGGCATACTCTCCTTTAAATTGTTGTTTTTCGGTAGTCAGCGTAATGAGTAGCTGGTACGAAGTATCATTAATTACGTTAAAATGCACTACCGATGCTGCCCGGGCATCACTTAGCACACCCAAATAAACACCATTGCTTTTAAAAGCTGATGCATCAACAACCGGCATAGCGGTAGCCTGCCCAGCACCTGTTTGTGCCGACGAATGATGGCCATGTACAGTAGTTACCTTACTGGCCAATACCGGAATCTCAAAATCATCATCACCGGTTACGCCTATCATCTCCTCATCGAAAATGCGGGTAACGTAACCTTCCCTCTTCTCTTCAACAAAGCGAACAAAATCGCCGAGCTTGTATTTCATGGTATAAATATTTCGGGTGCAAAAGTAGTGTAATAAATGGTACAGTTTTTAGGCTCTAACAGTTTATTAATAATCACATTAAAATGATTTAACATATTAAACTAAAGCATTACTTTTGCAATCCTATTTTTATTTTAAACGGTGAACCGAAGCGAATCTGTATCTTTTAAAAAAAACTGGAAAGCCGCCTGGGGCTCTGTATCACAACGCACGCTGATGCTTACGGGTTCGGCTGTGGTTGCGGTCATCCTGTCGGCCATGCCATTTTTCTTTAAACACATTGAGTTAAGGCCGGGCATACAAATACACGATTTTGTATTGTCGCGCATCCCTGCGCACAACGTATCGTTGTTTATATTCTTAATTATATGGAGTATGGGTTTGCTTACGCTCGTTAGGGCTATTCAAACTCCTGGTGTGTATGTACGCTATATTTGGCTATACAGTTTAATATGCCTCACCCGTTTGTTAACTATTACCCTGGTTCCGCTGGCACCGCCTGCCGGTTGGCTCGAACTGGTTGACCCTTTAACCGGCGTATTTTACGGGCACTCAATCATCACTAAAGATTTGTTTTACTCGGGTCATACATCTACCCTGGTAGCTATGTATTTTTGTTTGCCTAAAAAGTCAGACCGGATATTGGCTGTACTGGCTACAATAATAGTGGGATGCCTTTTACTGGTACAACACATACATTACACTATTGACGTGCTGGCTGCACCGGTGTTTGTTTACCTGCTTAACCAGGTGGTTAAATCAACAATCTTTATCAACAAAGGCTCTAATGCTTCTAAATAAAACAACAATGGCTTTCAGAATACTGAAAGCCATTGTTGTTTAAATGAGTTTTATAAGCCTTTATCCCGTTTCAAGACCATATTATAGTCAAGGCCCTGGTAATTGATTTTGAGGTTAATGGAGTCGGCAGATACCCTACCCACATGGGTAACGGTTTCGCCGTTAAGATCCGCTTTAAAAGTGAGCATATCTTTCTCAAGTTTACCCTGCTCAATAGGTACAACACCTACAGGCGTTTCGGCAGTGCCGGTTACCTTGCTGCCTTCTGTCTTAAATTGGTAACTTACGGATACATCCCGGCCGTTATAATCAATAACTCCCCTCCACTTACCGTTAACATCTGCTGCAATGAGGCAGAAGAGCACTCCGCAAATACAGAGTACAATAGCATTAAAAATTTTTGTGTTCATTAGGTTTAATTGGTTGTACACTAAGTTAAAACAAAATAAATCATACAACGAAATATATTTGCTAACACCTTGATTAATTTAAATAAGCGATCCAACCGATTGCTGTAACACAGATTTTAAAAGAAGCCATTTTTATTATGAAAGATAATTTTTCGACCCGGTCTGATTTATATGCTAAGTTTAGACCGACTTATCCTGATGGGCTGTTTGCGTTCCTACTGTCGCAGGTTTTGCACCGGGAAAACGCCTGGGATTGCGGTACAGGCAACGGGCAGGTTGCCGGACAGTTAGCTACGTATTTTAAGCAGGTTTACGGCACCGACATTAGCCAGCAGCAACTGGATAACGCGGTACAACTGCCAAACATAACTTACTCCAAACAACCGGCCGAACAAACCAATTTTACCGCTAACAGCTTCGATTTAATTGTAGTGGCCCAAGCCATTCATTGGTTTAAGTTTAACGAGTTTTACGCCGAGGTTAAACGTACGCTGAAGCCTGGTGGTGTGCTGGCAGTAATGGGATACGGCGTAATTAGCATTACGCCAAAAGTTGATGCGGTAGTAAACAAATTATACAGTAACATTATCGGCCCTTTTTGGGATACAGAGCGCAGGTATATTGATGAAAATTATCAAACAATTCCTTTTCCGTTTGAGGAATTGACTTTTCCGCAATTCACAATTAATCAGCACTGGACAGTTCAGCATTTAATCGGGTATCTCGAAACATGGTCGGCCGTGAAGCATTACCAGAAACAGAACGGCACTAATCCGGTAAACCTGATTAAAGATGAACTAATAGAAGCCTGGGGTAAACCAATGGAACGGCAAATCACATTCCCGGTACTGCTTCGAGTAGGTAAAACCACTGCCTGAAGCGTAGCCTATTACATTAATGGCTGTTTAAAGGGCAAACAAATATTTGCAAAAACTATTACTAACAGAACCACAGTGGGTTGTTTTGTGGCTATTTATAAATTTTAATAATGTTAAGTTATTTTTTTTGTAAATTTTATGATTTAAATCAAATTAACTCACCATTTTAATGAAGTACAACGTAAATTGCGCATACATTTGCACCGTTCAAATTAAAAATGACTAACACCGAAAATACTCAGAAATCTGCAACTGATGTGGTACTAATTGGCGCCGGCATTATGAGCGCCACATTGGGCATCATGCTAAAAGAACTGCAGCCCGATCTCACCATTGAAATATTTGAAAGGCTGGACGTAATGGCGGCCGAAAGCTCGGACGCGATGAACAACGCCGGTACGGGGCACTCTGCATTTTGCGAATTAAACTACACGCCGCAGTTGCAGGATGGCTCGGTAGATATTTCAAAAGCTATTAAGATTGCTGAGCAATTTGAGGTTTCAAAGGAGTTTTGGTCATTCTTGATTGAATCACAGATTATTAAATCGCCAAAATCCTTTATTTACCCGGTGCCACACATGAGTTTTGTTTGGGGCGAGAGCAACGTCTCTTACCTAAAGAAACGTTACGAGGCACTGGTAAAACACCACTTTTTTAAAGATATGCAGTACTCGGATGATGCTGCAAAATTAAAAAGCTGGATACCGCTGGTGATGGAAGGCCGCGACCCGAACGAAAAAGTATCGGCCAACCGTATGGATTTAGGTACCGACGTAAACTTTGGCGCCTTAACCAACAGCCTGTTTAACTATCTGAAACAGCAGCCTGGTGTTAGCCTGCACCTGCAGCACGAAGTGCGCGATTTAACACGCGCTAAAGACCAAAACTGGGGCGTACGTGTGAAAGACCTGGCCACTGGTGCCAAGCGGAAGCTTAATGCAAAGTTTGTGTTTGTTGGCGCCGGCGGCGGTGCACTGCACTTACTGCAAAAATCGGACATACCAGAAAGCAAAGGCTTTGGTGGTTTCCCGGTAAGCGGCCAGTGGCTGGTTTGCCATAATCCACAGGTGATTGACCAGCACCAGGCTAAAGTGTATGGTAAAGCCTCGGTAGGTTCGCCGCCTATGTCGGTACCTCACTTGGATACCCGGATGATTAATGGCAAACGAGCTTTATTGTTCGGCCCGTATGCAGGCTTTTCTACCCGTTTCTTAAAACAAGGCTCATTGCTGGATTTGTTTACCTCTATTAAGCCAAGCAACATCTTCCCGATGATGAAGGCCGGTATTGATAATATTCCGCTTACCAAGTATTTGATTAGCCAGGTTACACAATCTGAGGATGACCGTTTGGCTGCCTTGCGTGACTATTTCCCGAACGCTAAAAAAGAAGATTGGGATTTAGATATTGCAGGCCAGCGCGTGCAGGTAATTAAAAAAGACCCTAAACGTGGCGGTGTGCTTGAGTTTGGTACCGAAGTGGTAACCGCTGCTGACGGTAGCATTGCAGCCTTATTGGGTGCATCTCCTGGCGCTTCAACCTCTGTATCTATCATGATACAGCTCATTGAACGCTGCTTTAAAGCGCAGGCACAAACCCCTGAATGGAAAGAAAAATTAAAACACATGATTCCGTCTTACGGACAGTCATTATCTAAAAATACCGAACTGGCCGTGCAAACACGTGAGCGTACCAGTAAGGTATTGGATTTGGTATAATAACGCGACAAGCATCGACTAAAGACATCATAAAAACGCCTTACTCTGTTTAATTAGAGTAAGGCGTTCTGCTTTACAGGTGAAACTGAAATTGACTGTTACGTCCAGTACAAAGTTTTGCTTTGTGGAAACCGCTGCTGTATCTGCTGCTCAAAAAAACTTTTCATATAAGTCATCTGCTCGCGGGTATACACATATTTTATACCGCCAAATTTGTTACGCTTAGTTGAGCGCGTACTTTCTTCCATATCTAAACTGGTGTTAGGGTACCAACTCATCAATATATCTTTAGACCCCAGTGTAAAACGGTGTGTAATTAACTCAAAGGTCAAGTCGGTTTGAAAGTTCAAGGCCTGCTGCAGTTCTTCAAATAAATCTATATAAGCTTCTTCCCAGTTAGGAATGGGCATAATGGGTGCCAGCACCACACCAATTGGGTAACCGCCTCCGCCCTGCGCCTTAGGCAGGGCCATTTGCCGTAACGCCTGTATACGCGCTTTTACACCGGGCGTGCCGCCTTCTAATCGCCTTGCCACCGCATCAGCATTTAAACTGCATCTAAAACGTGTACGGCCGTTGTGGTTAAGATTGATTAATGAGTTTACCGCATCAAACTTCGTCACAAAACGTAGATGACTCATCGGTCGGCTGCCGAAAAACTCGATAGTTTTAGCAAGACCGCCGGTGATGTGTTCAAGACTGAGAGGATCGGTATAGCAACTTGCCTCATAGGAGGTAATCTGATTAAGCCGCTCATATTTAATTGTGTTTTCTAAAATTGCCGGAAGATTGGCAAACACCCTGATGGTTGGCGGCCCTTGTAAACTACCGGCCAGATAACAGTATTGGCAATGCGCCGGGCAACCTTCGGCTAAATGAAACTGCCAATCGGCCGAGGGCGGGATGGGCCTCAAGTTAAAGGCGCTTTTGGGTGCGTTAACAACAGCTAAAGTATTTTTGGCTATTTTATAAGTTTCGCGGTCTGTAGCACCACGCAAACCAGTTATCCGGTTGTTTTTAACTAAATCTATGTTTAAGTTGAGACTTTCGGCACGTTTCAGTATTTCCTGACCGTAAGGCTCATCTAAGGCGTCGGGTGTAAAAACTATTCGTTTAGGCATCCAGGCTTTATATCCTGCACGATTAACGGTTTCTATTATTTTCGCTTCCTCATCAATCTGCTCTAGCACGTTTAACAACTCCATGTATTATGCTATACAAAGAGTATTCCACTATTAGTTGATTAGTTAGTTTCTTGTATCTTAACCTCTTCCACTGCTCAACTAATTAACCAACCAACCTCTCCTGTAACTTTTTCATCACTACCTTTAATAATAGCTGGTTTTTACGCATTTTTAGTTGCTATTGACTTAATTCAACAAATAAATGCGTAAAATTTTACTGTTAAGCTTGTTTTCGGCAAGTGCATTGGGCGCTTTCGCTCAATCAGCTTCCAAAAAGCCGCTCGACCATTCGGTTTACGACGGTTGGCAAACCGTGACCAATCAAAATATAACCAATAATGGCAAGTGGGTAATTTATGTGGTTAAACCCCAGCAGGGCGATGCCAGCATGGTAATTACAACAGCCAAAAACACTAACAAAATTTTGGTACCCCGGGCAGATACGGCCCGCTTTACCAGCGATTCTAAATATGCCGTGTTTTTGATCAGGCCATTTTACGCCGCTACCCGAACGGCCCGCATCAAAAAGAAACGTCCGGACGAGATGCCTAAAGACACCTTAGGCTTTATGTTGCTGGGCAACCAGGCCATTACTAAAGTACCGGGTGTGCGATCTTTCAAAATGGCCGAACGGGCTCCGGTAATTGCTTATCTGGCACCATCCGACACCGTGCGTAAACCAGCAGCCGGTGATACCAGCAAAAGAGCTATTGCCACCACCATTGCACCACCTACCCGCGAAGGTGCCGACCTTACTATTAAGCAATTGCTCAACGGCAAGCAACGCACCTTTAAATATGTAACCGAATACCAAATTAGCAAAGATGGAAAAACACTGGCTTATGCTGTCACAGCTCCGCGTCGGTCGAAAGAGGTAAAATCAGGTGTATATTTATACGATATTGAAAAAGATGCTGTAAAACTTCTGAGTAGCGGCCGCGGTACTTACCGTAACCTGGTGTTTGACGACGCCGGACAACAATTGGCTTTTACAGCCGAGAAAAATCCTGAAAAGGCACCTGTTAAACCTTTTAAACTATATTACTACAATACTGGTAGGGATAGCGCTATGGCTATTGCAGGCCCTAATATGGCAGGCATTACTCCTAAATGGTCGGTAAGTGGCGATGGCCGGGTATATTTTAGCAAAAGCGGCGCTAAACTGTATTTTGGTACGGCGCCTATTCCTAAACCGATAGATACTACGCTGGTAGATTTTGAAACAGCAAAACTGGATATCTGGAATTACAAGGACGACTACCTGCAGCCGCAGCAGCTTAAAACCCTGCAGCGCGATTTACGCCGCAGCTACGTAGCTGTTATACGCCCAGACGATGCTAACGCCAAAGCAGTTCAGTTGGCCGACCAGTACATTGAAAGCATATCGCAGCCCATGGGTAACGATTCGCGCTATGCTTTAGGTGTTACCGACACCGGAGCCCGCGTGCAGGCCCAGTGGGAAGGCAGCAGCAACCAGGAAGCTTATTTGATTGATACCAAAACCGGTGAGCGCAAAAAAATAATGGGCCGTACCAAAGCCCGGTTTATGTTTAGCACCGGCGGCAATTACATTGTTTGGTTTGATAGTAAAGACCAGAATTATTACAGCTATAGCCTGGCCACCGGTAAAAAAGTAAATTTGACTAAAGCTACCGGCGTTAAAATGGGAGAAGAAGATAACGACGTACCCGATGATCCGAATGCGTATGGTTTAGCTGGCTGGACTGCCGGAGATAAAAACGTGTTAGTTTACGACCGGTACGACATCTGGAGCATTGACCCCGAAACAGGTAAGGCCGTAAACTTTACTAATGGAGCAGGGCGTAAAAACCACTTCATATTCAGGTACCCAATGCCGGGTGGCCGTTTCGCAGCGATGTCTGGCGGCGATGATGATGATAAGTTTATCCCGACTAAAAAACCGCTATGGCTGCTTACTCAAAACGAAAATAATAAGCAATGGGGGTATTACAAACAATCGTTCGGATCTGCTAAAGCGCCTGAAAAAATTGTAACAGCGCCCTACAGCTACAGCATGCTTACCAAAGCTAAGAACGCTGATGTATACATTTACACCAAGCAAAGTTTTGATAAATCGCCGGACCTGTATGTCTCTGCCGACTTAAAAAAAGAAACTAAATTAAGCGCTATTAATCCACAACAATCGCAGTATAACTGGTTTACTGCCGAGCTGGTTGAGTGGACTACGCCTAAAGGTTATAAGTCGAAGGGTGTTTTATACAAACCTGAAAACTTTGACCCAAATAAAAAATACCCGATGCTGGTGTATTTCTACGAAAAGGTTTCTGAAACTATTTATGGCTATCAGTCACCTGCACCTACGCCGTCGCGCCTGCCTATCTCCTATTTTGCCAGCAATGGTTATTTAGTGTTTACGCCGGATATCAGCTATGAGGTAGGACATCCGGGCGCATCAGCAGTAGAGTTTATTAATTCGGGTGTCGAAGCCTTGAAGAAAAACCCGTGGGTTGATGGCAAACATATTGGTATACAAGGCCAAAGCTGGGGCGGCTACCAGGTTGCATATTTGATTACCCAAACCGACATGTATGCCGCAGCCTGGGCAGGTGCACCCGTAGCCAATATGACATCGGCTTATGGCGGTATCCGTTGGGAAAGTGGTGTAAACCGCCAGTTTCAGTACGAGAAAACCCAGAGCCGTATCGGTGCTACCCTATGGGAAAAGCCCGAACTGTATATTGAAAACTCTCCTATTTTCCAGTTTCCGAAAGTGCACACCCCTGTGGTGGTAATGTCTAACGATGCTGACGGCGCTGTGCCGTGGTATCAGGGTATTGAAATGTTTACTGCACTACGCCGCTTAAATAAACCTGTATGGCTGCTGCAATACAATAACGAGGCACATAACCTGATTGAACGCCGCAACCGCAAGGATATCACTATCCGCGAGGCGCAGTTTTTTGATCACTTCTTAAAAGGCGCCCCAATGCCGGTTTGGATGTCGACAGGCGTACCTGCCGTTGACAAAGGCCGCGACTGGGGTCTGGCGTTAAGTAAATAGATGATTGATTGAATGTCAGATTGATTAAATGATGTGCCAATTTGTGAATTGGTGATTTAGTGAATGAGTGATTGGATCAAATCCAATCACTCATTTTATTTTCAGGATACTTAGTTTGGCATGAATAGGTTTCACACCTTTGATAATGAGCCGTTTAACCTACTAAGTATCGCTTATGACCAAAAGAATTAAAGAGCTTCTAGATAGTTCTATAACCTATTCATCAGTTTTAAACTTTGTTGCAAATTCACGAACATACTGAGTCAGGAACTTAATAACTCATTAATTTCTGACTTTGTATCAACTCACGGATTTGCTGGCTTAACGACTTAAAACTCAAAAAGCTTATTCTAAATAATAATGCCTGATCTGGTTTAGGCGGTCGTCCAGTTCATATACCCACGGGGTGGCGGTGGGTATGTCGAGTTTGGTTACTTCTTCGTCGCTTAAATTATTAATATACTGTACCAGTGCCCGCAAACTGTTGCCATGTGCACAGATAATTACCTTTTGGTTTTGCCGCAATTGTGGCACAATACTTTCGTGCCAAAAGGGTAAGGCGCGAGTCATGGTCTCGCTTAGGTTTTCAGTAAGCGGCAACTCGCGGTAAGTAAGGTCGTTGTAACGCAGGTAATGCCCCGGAAAGCGGTCGTCTGCCTCGGTAATTGCCGGCGGGTGTTCGGCCGGGTCGCGCCGCCATTTTTGAACCTGTTCCTCACCGTATTGCTTAATGGTTTCGTCTTTATTGAGGCCTTGCAAGGCACCGTAAAAACGCTCGTTTAACCGCCAGGATTTGTGTACTGGTATCCAAAGCATATCCAGCTCTTCTAAAACATAATGTAATGTTTTGATAGATCGCTTTAAAACTGAGGTAAAGCCCACATCAAACGTAAAGTTGTGTTTGCGCAGCAGTTGCCCGGCATAGATGGCCTGCCGCACTCCTTCTTCAGATAAATCAACGTCTGTCCATCCGGTAAAACGGTTCTCTTTGTTCCAAACGCTTTCACCGTGTCTTAATAATACTAATTGCAAAGCCATAATGCCTAAACGCAATTATGCCATAAGCGTTTGTAAAATGGCCGTCAATAATTTATATTGCACTACAAACCAATTCGTAACCTTAATAAACCATGATCCCTACTACAACTGTAGTGGTAAAGGATGGCTTTGCCAACCCTGCACCGCTTGGCCTTTGTGCCTTTGGCCTTACTACCATTTTATTAAACGTACACAACGCCGGCTTTACCGAGCTAAGTTCCATGATATTGGCCATGGGCATATTTTACGGCGGACTGGCACAGGTAATTGCCGGTGTTATTGAAGCTAAAAAGAATAATACGTTTGGCCTTACTGCTTTTACCTCATATGGCTTTTTTTGGCTATCGCTGGTAGGCTTATTGGTGATGCCCAAACTGGGTTGGGCCGAACCGGCCAGTAACGGCAGCATGGTAGCTTATTTGAGCATCTGGGGAATATTTACCTTCTGCCTGTTTTTTGGCACATTACGTTTAAACCGCGCCCTGCAGTTTGTATTTGGCTCGCTTACTATTTTGTTTGCATTGCTGGTGTGGGGCGATGCCTCCGGCAATGCAGGCATAAAGCACCTGGCAGGGTATGAGGGTATTGTTTGCGGTGCATCGGCAGTATACACCGGTATGGCCGGAGTGCTTAACGAAGTTTACGGTAAAACTATTTTACCAATTGGCCCTGTTAACGCCAATTAAGCCGCATAATTGCTAATTTTAGGGCGTGAAAGATTATAAAAAGTACTACAGCATCAACGCAACGCCACAGGAGATTTACGCCGCTATCACCAATCCGCTCACTCTGCAGCTTTGGACCGGCGAACCTGCCGAAATGTCGACCGAACCAGGCAGTGAGTTTAGCCTTTGGGATGGCGCCATTGTGGGCAAAAATCTGGAGTTTGAAGAGGGCAAGAAAATAGTGCAGCAATGGTATTTTGATGGGCAGGATGAGCCATCAATTGTTACCATAAAACTTCATGCCGACAAAAACGGCACCTCGGCCGAATTACGCCATAGCAACATCCCCGACGAAGCCTATAATGAGATTGTAGAAGGCTGGAACGATGTATACTTTGGTGGTATTGCCGAATTTTACGAAAGCATTTAACCTTAATAAGTGTATAAAACAAAAAATGCTGCCTGTTTATCACAGGCAGCATTTTTTTACTTTGTTAAGTTACCCTGCTATTAATACAAGGTAAATTCAACACGACGGTTTTTCTGACGACCGGCTTCTGTTTTGTTAGAAGCAATAGGTTGGTTTTTACCATAACCTACAGCCTCGATGCGAGATGGGTTAGCACCTTGCTCAACTAAGTAAGCTTTTACAGATTCTGCACGATCTTTAGATAACTTCATGTTAGCCTCGGCCGAACCTACATTATCAGTGTGACCAGCCAGTTTTAAGCTAAAGTTTTTATCAACTAAAATTTTAGCTACACGCTGTAAGCTTGGGAACGATTTTTCGCGGATAGTAGCTTTACCAAACTCAAACTCTAAGTTTTTAATAGCTTCACGTACAACACGACGATCTTCTTCGGTTACTACCACACGTACAGGAGTTACCGGAGCTGGCAGCGGACAACCAGAACCATCAACTTTAGTACCTGCAGGTGTGTTCGGACATTTATCGCTGATGTCAACCACACCATCACCATCGCTATCAGTAGTTAAACGGGCAATGTTAGCATTGGTAGCGTCCAGGTCGCTGCGTAAACGGCGGTTATCTGCTTTTTGAGCATCAATTTCGCCTTGTAAGCGGCGTTGCTCCATCAAGTATTCGTAACGCATTGAGGCTACCGGGTTATGTGCAGCTAATTGTGGTTTTGAACTTTTGCCTAAAACAAACTCTAAACCGGCATGTGCCATACCATATTTATCGCGTTTATCACCGCGGTAGTATTGGTCTAAGTTATCGCCGTTAACAAAGTTTACCTGGTAACCTAAATCAAGGTTTACTACCGGGCCTAAGTTAAATTTAAAACCTGTACCTACCGGGATATACCATTGGCGGGTGTTTCCAACGCTTGAGGTAGTACCGTTGTTAGCATAAAGTGTTGAAGCGAAATTCATGTTACCAGCACCAAAGCTTATGTAAGGCTGAATGAAGCTTTGCTGACTGCGCCAGTTGATATTGGCTAAGGTGATTACCGCTTGCAAATCAACTGCATATTTAATTTCGGTATCAAAACGCTGAATTGGATAACTTGCGTCGCGCGGACCTGAACCTTGCAAGTGACCTCTCATGAAGGATGCTTGCACACCCAGCCCGTGTAATAACTGCTTTTTGATATAACCACCATACATTAATTTCTCATTGGCAGTAACGTAGTCTGTTTTGTCTTGAAACAGGGTGTTAATTGAACTCATACCAGCCTGCAAACCTACCGACCATGTGCGGAAAGGGCTTCCGCCCGCAAAAGGTTGAACATAATTTTTAGTACTGTCTGTAGTTTGTGCCATAAGCTGCGAGCCCATGGTGAGGCCTGCTATAAGTAAGCCTGTTTTTTTTAGATGTAGCTTCATATTAAATAATGTTAAGGTAAATGCTATACTCCTAAACTTATTTGGAGTAGTGTTGCCCTCAACAGGCAACATCAATGCCAATTTACATACGCGTGTTTGAAATACGGATAAGTACACATCTCAATAACAGCACAACTCTTTGTAATACAAATATTACCGTCTAAACAATGTTTTTGATCATTTACGCCTTACACCTATACTTTTACTATATAATGTAAATCATGTATAAAAACTGATACAAATTAAAACGGCCTTGTACTAAATGTCGGCAAATGGCACGCCTGGGCAACCTATATTTTTATCGCATCCGACGTATTAAATTTCAATTAGAAATTAGCAGGGCACAAAAGTGGCTGTTGAAATAGGCTTTTTACGGCCATAATTTTTAGCTCAGTTCCGTTTTAAGCTACAGTAATAATATTGTAAGGGATGGATGATGGTTATATCCATATAAACCAAAAGAGCTTGCGAAATAAAATTTGCAAGCTCTTTTTATAGAATAGCTAACAGCTTAATTAAACGCTTTTGGCAAGCGCTTGTGTAATGTCGGCAATTATATCGTCCACTTTTTCTAAACCGGCCGAGATACGGATTAACCCCGGCGTAATGCCAACGGCCGCCCGTTGCTCGTCAGTCAATTTAGAGTGTGTGGTACTGGCTGGGTGCGAAGCTATACTGCGCGAGTCGCCAAGGTTGGCCGTTACCGACAGCAGTTGCAGGTTGTCCAAAAACTTACGGCCGGCTTCCAATCCGCCCTTAATTTCTAAACAAAGTACGCCGCCGCCTAAGCTCATTTGCTTTTTAGCAATGTCGTACTGCGGGTGGTTGGGTAAAAACGGATATTTAACCCAACTCACGTTAGGGTTTGACTGCAACGTTTCAGCCAAGGTTAAGGCATTGCTGCAATGGCGTTGCATGCGCACGTCCAGCGTTTCTAAACTTTTACTCAACACCCAAGCGTTAAAAGGCGAAAGTGCCGGACCGGTATTACGGCAAAACAGATAAATTTCTTTTACCAGGTCTTCGCGGCCAACAATCACACCGCCCATTACGCGGCCCTGCCCATCTATCCATTTGGTAGCCGAGTGTACCACCAGGTCGGCACCAAAATCGGTAGGCCGTTGCAGCAATGGCGTGGCAAAGCAGTTATCTACGTTTAAAATCAGGTTGTGCTTTTTTGAAAATTGCCCGGCCCACTCTAAATCAATTAATTCTAACTGCGGGTTGGTAGGCGTTTCCAGGTACACCATTTTGGTGTTTGGCTGTACGGCGGCTTCCCAGGCGGCTTTGTCGCTGGCCGGTACTAACGTGCAGGTAATGCCGTATTTAGGCAAATACTTGGTTACAATAGTAAATGTACTGCCAAATACCGAGCTGCAGCAAATCAGGTGGTCGCCTTGCTGCAGCAATGCAAAAATCGACGAAAAAATGGCGCTCATGCCGGTAGATGTTGCAAAACCGGCCTCTGCGTTTTCGAGTTCACACATTTTGGTTATAAACTCATCAACATTCGGGTTGCTAAAACGGCTGTAAATATTATCGTTAGTCTCGTCGGCAAATGCAGCGCGCATAGCCTCAGCTTCATCAAAGGTAAAGCTGCTGGTTAAATACAAGGGTGTAGAATGCTCGTTCTGCAAAGTTTTTGGAGAACGTGTACGCACCGCTTTGGTTAAAGGGTGCAATTCCTGATCTGACATAGTATAATGTTTTTTAAGAAAGTGTAGCATCAGCAGGGTGTATAAACACCTGCCAGTTTAATTCGGCACCGGCTTTTTCTAAGGTGGCCGCTACCGAGCAATATTTACCTATCGACAACTCTACCGCCCTCTTGGCTTTATCTTCGTCGATGTTTCCTTTTAAATGAAATTCGATCGTAATGTTTTGCCATAACGATGGTTCTACACCCGGTTCGCGGTCGCCGCTTATTTTCATGCGGTAATCAAGCACTTCCTGACGTTGCTTTTTAAGAATGCTGATCACATCAATGGCCGAGCAGCCGCCCAACCCCATCAATAACATTTGCATCGGGCGTACGCCAAAATTCTGACCGCCGCTTTCGGCACTGGTATCCATGTTTACCGTGTGGCCATACTCGTCGTTAGCTTCAAAACCGTAATCGCCGCTTACACGCGCTAAATTTATGGTAGGCATAGTTTTAATAATTATGAAAGGCTAAATTATTATTTTGAACCGAAAGTTTTGTTTGCGCCGTATAAAAATGATAGTTTTAGACTCTCACTTAACATTTAAATGAAGAAGGGTTTACTACTTTGGGCTTTATGCTTAGCTGCGCTGGCCAGCCATGCACAACAAAAACTGCTGGCTTACGACGACTTTGTGTACATCATCAATAATAACCTGCAAAAATCAGACGATTTTATGATTTCAAAAGGTTATACCAAGGTTAAAACTAAAAAGCAGGGTAACCAAAAATACCATCTGGATTTACCGGGCAACAGTACGTCTGATGTTGAGATACGGGTTGATGGTCGCCGCATTTATATCTATGTAGCAACCGACGAGTTACAGCAACTAAACCTGGTGAACAATTCTATCGCTCCCTTCCTTCTTAGTAAAGAAGATATATCAGGCATTACTAATTACCGGGTAAGAGACTTAGGCAACGTTTACGAACAGATCATTGATAAAGTGCCTTTTAATCCCATCAAAAAAGATTACGATATCCGCATCGTATCCGACAAAAACATTACTACTTACAATTAATTTTCGCCCTTTTTTAGTTTACTATGGCCCTCAATTATATCTGGATTGGATTTTTCGTTATTGCTTTCGTTATTGCACTCATTAAGCTGATATTTTTGGGCGATACGGAGATTTTCAAAATATTGATTGATGGTGTTTTCGACTCGTCTAAAGCTTCGGTGATGGACATAGCGCTCCCTTTAGCCGGAACCATGGCCTTTTGGTTGGGCATTATGCGTGTTGGAGAAAAAGCAGGGGCCATCAACTTTCTGTCGCGCATCGTAAGCGGCTTTTTTCAGCGGCTTTTTCCCGAAGTTCCTAAAAACCACCCGGTGGCCGGACAAATGATGATGAATTTTTCGGCTAACCTGCTTGGTTTAGATAATGCAGCTACTCCGCTCGGACTAAAAGCAATGGCCGGCCTGCAAGATATTAACCCTAATAAAGAAACTGCATCCAACGCACAGATAATGTTTATGGTGCTTCATGCATCAGGGCTTACCATATTGCCCATAAGTATTATTGCACAACGGGCCATTATGGGTTCCAAAGACCCGTCGGATATTTTCATCCCCTGTATCATCGCCACTTATGTTGCCACATTAACCGGTTTGCTGGTGGTTGCGGTTAAGCAAAAAATTAAGCTAACCGATTCTGTGGTTTTAAGCTGGCTGGTTGGCTTAACAGCATTTATAGGCTTAGTGGTGTGGTATTTTGCGGTGTTTTTAAGTAAAGAGCAAATTAGCACGGTATCCAAAATATCGAGCAACCTAATGCTGTTTGCCATACCTGTAATGTTTATAGTTGGAGGCCTATTTAAAAAAGTGAATGTTTTTGAGGCCTTTATTGAAGGGGCTATTGGCGGGTTTGAAACTTCCGTTAAAATCATCCCCTATCTTGTAGCTATGCTGGTTGGGGTAAGCGTTTTCAGAAACTCAGGAGCCCTGCTTTACATGGCAGATGGCTTTAAATGGTTTTTCAGTCATTTCAACATAGACACCCGGTTTACAGATGTGTTGCCAATAGCTTTTTTACGCCCGCTTAGCGCTTCGGGCGCACGCGGACTAATGTTAGATAACATGAAAGTGTACGGCGCTGATAGCTTTATCGGCCATTTATCGAGCGTGCTGTATGGCGCAGCAGATACTACCTTTTATATTGTAGCGCTATACTTTGGTTCGATTGGTGTGAAGGCGACGCGTTATGCGATTCCGGCAAGCTTAATAGCTGATTTTGCCGGAGTTGTAGCAGCCATTTTAGTGGCTTACCTATTTTTCGGATAAAGAAATCTATACCAATTTTTAATTTATTGCTGACGGGAATATCAATGTACTACTAAACCGAAACGCCGTCTTATTTAAATAATCTCCCGTCTTGAAAACTAAATTATTTAAAGATTAAAAAAATTACAGCCCCTTAAACCTTTCTGTACACTTCCCGTAAAACGACTTTAACCGCTGCCTGGTAAAGGGCCGGCTACTTACCAGGGAGTGTTAATGATTAGATTTTTTACCAGATTTGTAGTTTTTTTAGGAATGGTGGTTTTTTGGGTACTTGTTTGCGCCCAAATCATAAACGCCCAAACCATCACCATCAGAACTGTAGACGCCGGCCCTTACGGGCAAGGATCGAGCATTACCGCACCTATAACGGTTGACGAAACCTCGGCTCAAATAAAGATAGGCAATCGCTTTGATCTTTACCTTTCGGACGCTAACGGAAATTTTGGTTCAGCCACATTAATTGGTTCATTTGCCGGACATTATACCGGTTTTGTAAACGGCGTTATACCTGGCGGTACCCCTGCCGGAACCGGCTATAAATTAATGGTGCGCAGTAGCATGCCAGCGGTTAGCAGCTCAGTTTCACAGCCCTTTACTATAACGGCAGACGTAGGCATCGAAGCCAAAGCAGCCTCCAGCAGTACTTCAGTTACCTCTACCGAGGTTTTTGGTCCGTGTGGCGGTGGTTATAACGGCAACATCATTACCTTAACTACGCCGCTAACATCAACGCAATCTGTTACTGCTACCCTTTTTAACGATATGACTCAGCAAACTGAAAAAACGTTTGCTTTAGCAGCCAATAGCCTATCACCGGCCCTCGGCGCTTACTCTTACACTGTAATTGTTAAAGCTGTTAATAGCGCCGGCATTGTTGGTACAAAGTCCTATCTGCTCAACAACTGTCCAACAACTAAAAACTTTGGTTCTACTGACTCTGGCGCTAAATGTTTGATTGACGGGCAATCGAACGTAAGCTTTGATATTGCTATAACTTCAGAAAAAGGTGTTCAATTAAACTATCCCGGTTCGTTATATTCCGTTAGCTGGGGCGATGGCTCAACCGACGTTTTTACATTTGCACAAATTAAAGCGCTCAACGGCAGGCTTTTGCATAATTATAAATCGTCTTCATGTGGAGTTGTGAATGCACAGGGCGTGATTACAAACCAGTTTACAGTTGTACTTACAATTACCAATCCATACTGTCCAACTGTAAATCCTAATACAGTAACAGTAAATCAAATTATTTTGGTGCCGGCTAAAAACGGCATGAACGGCCCCGATAAGGTTTGTGTGAATACAGAAGCAACTTTCATCAACACCTCTAATCCAGGCCAAACAGAAAACCCCTCTAATAATAATCAATGTGAATTTGGCGATGCTAAATATACTTGGTGGGTTGACGGGGTTGTTGCAGAGGTAGGAAAGCGACTCAATGAAAACTTTGTATGGACATTTACCACCCGTGGCCAGCATACGGTAATGCTTAGCATGGAAAATGCTCCCAGCGGTTGTCAGCCCAATAATGTAACCATGACCGTTTGTGTGCAAAATCCGCCAAAACCCGATTTTACTATAGTTAGCAAACGATGTGTGAGCGATGGACCGGTTACCCCTGTTGACAAGTCGGTATTAGACGACATCTGTAATGATAAATACAATTACAAATGGACAGTTACGCCTTCGGCAGGAGTTACTTATGCCAATGGCACTAACGCCAATAGCGTAGCCCCGCAGTTTATGTTTGCTAATCCTGGCAAATACCAGGTTTATTTAAGCACTGTTAATTCTCCCTGCGGCGATTTCAAAAGCGAAACCAAAGAAATTGTGATCACTACTGCACCACTTGCTACTTTATCACCCGATTTTAGTTTATGCGGAAAAGGGCAGACTTTAACGTTTGATACTACGGCGGTTAGTACTACCAAAACGATTCTTTTCGGAACCGTAAACGAAGTAAGCGGCACTTACCAGTGGACAGTAACTGGTCAAAACGGTATAGCAGCTGCTACCTTTGCCGGCGGAACCACGGCTAACAGTAAATATCCTCAGATAAATTTCCCTGATTTCGGCACCTATGAAGTAAGTGTTAAACACACCAATGATTGCGGAACCGTTACATCTAATATTCAACATATTACTTTTAAACAAGCTCCCACTGTTTTAGCAGGACCAGACCTGGTCATTTGTACTAATGATGTAGTGACCCCACAAGGATCAGTCACCGGAAATTTTGACACCATTACCTGGACTACCAGTGGTACAGGTTCGTTCTCAGACAGCCATGCGCAACAGCCTGTTTATACACCAAGCGCTGCAGACCGCACGGCCGGCCAGGTTACATTAACGCTCAATATTACCACATCACTTCCTGGTGACTGCGCAAAAATCACCGATGCCATGCTGGTAAAAATAAACCCGGCAAACACCGTTACATCAGCAGCCGTCGAAGCAATTTGTACCAACGGCAACGTCAACTATGTTCCAGTATCTACAGTGGCCGGCAGTACCTTTACCTGGACGGTTGCTCAAAACTCCAGTAATATCACCGGCTTTACCCAAAGCGGTAACGGCAGTATACAAGATATTTTAACCAACACATCGGCTACCGCCATTGGTACGGTAACTTATAACATAGTACCGCACGCCAACAACTGCGATGGTACACCATTTACGTTCACTGTAACCGTAACTCCCAAACCCGAATTAACTATTAGCGGTCCTGCCAACAACAGCATTTGCAGCGGATCACCGGCAGGTATTGGACTTACTGCTAACCTAAGCGGCACTAAATTTATCTGGACAATTGCCGTTAGTGGTGGCGCTACCGGTGCAACGGCACAAAACACCCCGGTTGCCTTAACCGGCATTGATCAGGTTTTAGTTAATAACACATCAACCCCGGCTACAGTAACTTATACCATCACACCAATCAACGGCCTTTCGGCAGATAACTGTGATGGCGCTGCCAAAACCATTATCATTACTGTACAACCTCAGGTTCCCCCTGCTTTTGCTGGTAATGACGCCATTTTGTGCGATCAGCCTGCGTATGTATTAAAAGGTAACGACGCCGGCAACTTTACCGGAACATGGACACTTACATCGGGCCAAACCGGCGTTATTTTTGCCGACGCGCATCAGCACGAAACTCAGGTAAGCGGCCTGCAAAACGGACAAACTTATACCTTTAGATGGACCATCAGCAATGCAGCCGGCTGTGCACCGCAGTATGATGAGGTGAGTATTGTTAATAACCCACCTGTTACCAATAACCAGGTAACTTTAATTAGCCCGATGACCTGCTCTGGTCAGACGATATCTGTGCAAGGATCTACGCCTGCCGGTGGTGACGGTAATTATGCCTATGTATGGGAAAGTAGCATTGACGGCAACAACTGGACTTTACTCTCCAACCAAACCGGCAAAGACCTTACTATTCCGGTAGCTGTATCTACTTACTTCCGCCGGTCGGTAAACTCGGCTACCTGTACCGATTTAAAAAGTAATTCGATACAGGCATTAGTACAGCCACCTATCAGCAACAATATCATTAGCAGCACTCAGCAAAGTGTTTGTATCAATAACTCCATCGGTACTATTACCGGTAGCACACCACAAGGTGCCGATGGCAACTTTTTGTACCAATGGCAAAGCAGCACCGATGGTGGTGCTAATTGGACTAACATAGCAGGCGCAACATCGCTCAGCTACGCTACGCCTGCCCTAACCGTAAATACGCAATACCGCAGGTTAGTAAGCTCGGTGTTATGTACAGGTCTGCAAAGTAATATCAGCAACATTATATCAATCACGGTGAATCCTAATGCCAAGGCAGAATTTACCTGGACCAAGGATGCCAACTGCGTACCATTTGTTATTAACGACCAAAACATCAAAGCCGTTGCTTACCCCGACCGCAATGCAGATTATACCTGGTATGTAAACGGGCAAAAATTTAGTACCGGTATTGATTTTCCGGGGTATACCATCAATACAGATGGTGAATCAATTGAAGTTAAACTGGTTACCACCAGCAAATTCGGTTGCGAGTCATCAACTTTTACACATACGTTTAATACCATTAAAAAGGTAACGCCAAGCTTTACACAAACTGTTACTCAAAATTGCGGTACGGTTACGGTAACCTTTACCAATACCTCTACACCTTTGGCCAGCGGCACCTACCTATGGAACTTTGGCAACGGCGAAACCTCAACCAAAGCACAGCCCGATCCGGTAACTTTCAGAGCAACAACTGATGGTAAAGACGTTACCTATAACATTACTTTAACCGCAAGCACACCTTGCAGCGACCTTACGGCTACCAGCGCAGTAACTATAAAACCACCGGTACCGGTGGCCCGCATATCGCCAAGAGCAACCAGCGGTTGTGCACCGTTTAACCTGGTGGTTGATAACATTTCGCCGGGTACCAACGATAGCTACACCTATCACATTACCGACTTAAACGGCAAGGATGTGGTTAACCCTGTAACTACCGACAGCCGTTCGGCACAAACTATCACTATACCGAACGAGGGTAACTACATTCTTTACCTGGACGCCCGCAACCCTTGTAACACCGGTAAAAGCGCTTCTATTCCAATCACGGTTACTACACGTACCTTATTTTCGGGCTTAACTACACCAAGCACAGCCGAGCGTATTGGTTGCGCACCGCACACGGTTAATTTCTTAAATACCAGCCAGGGCGGTACATCTTTCCGGGTAGAGTGGAACGACGGCACACCAGCTACCACTACTTATAATACTGCTGCGCTGGTACACACCTTTGCTAAACCTGGTATTTATAAAGTAGTACTATATGCCAACAATGACTGTGCTCAAGATTTGGCTTCGCAAATTGTTACCATTACAGTTACTGCAAAGCCTACCCCCATGTTCACGATGGATAATGGCGTAGGTTGTAAAGAGTTAAAAGTAAACTTTACCAACCTTACCCCTGCACCGGTTAACGGCCAAGAGTCTGATTTGCTATACAGTTGGGATTTTGGCGACAGTAAAGCCACCGTTGCCAACCCTAACACCTCAACCTTGCGCACGCCGCAGGCACATACTTTTGGCTATGTTGGCTCGCCTTATACTGTTACCCTAACCGTCACTAACCGCACCACCGGCTGTGCCGAAACCGTTACGCGTACTATAACAGTAAATCCACCGGCTATGGCAGATTTCAGGGCCAGGCCGGATAGCGTACAAACCTATCCAAATTATCAGTTCTCGTTCGAAGACTTAAGTGGTAACAAGCCCACTAAATGGCGCTGGAACTTTGGGGATGGCAGCATGTCAATGGCTCAAAACCCATCGCATACTTATGCAGATACCGGCCTGTATAAGGTGACTTTAGTAGCCGAAAATCAATATTGCGGGTCAACTAAAGTTCACTATGTCCGTATAACAGGTACACCAGGCCAACTATTTGTGCCTAACGCATTTACGCCGGCCAGCACCAATCAGCAGCTCAATACTTTTGCTGCCAAAGGCTCCGGTTTAAAAGAGTGGCACATGCGCATCTTTAACAACTACGGACAGCTGGTTTGGGAAACAAATAAGCTTGATGAGCGCGGCAGCCCGGTTGATGGATGGGACGGAACGTACCGCGGATCGCCGGTGCCTCAGGGTGTTTACATCTGGCAAATTGATGCCACTTTTATTAATGGTAACGAATGGAAAGGAATGTCGTATAACAGCTCAAACCCAAAACGGACCGGCGCTATACACATCATAAGATAATAAACGATGAGAAGGATAAACTATTTTTTAAGTGTGATGATCAGCTTGCTTTGTTTTAAAGCTAATGCACAAGACCATCAGTACTCGCAGTTTTTTAATGCGCCGGTATATTTAAACCCGGCCCTTAACGGCCAGTTTGAAGGAGATGTAAGGCTGAACATGATTTACCGTAATCAGTGGTCAACCCTACCCGGCTCACTTACTTATATGACAGCTACTGCCGAACTTAATATTCCTAAATTTGGCGGTGGCGTAGGCCTAATGTTTACCCGCGGCAACGAGGGTACGGCTTACTACGTGCGTAACAACATCTCGGGTATTTACTCTTACAGCGTAGGCTCAGACAATTTTGTATTATCGTTTGGTTTACAAGCAGGTATAGGCAACCGTACTATTGATGCCGGCAAACTGGTATTTGGCGACCAGATTGACCCGCGACTGGGCTACATTCCAGGCTCAAGCACCTCGGCAGATTTGGGTCAGTTAAATAATAAATTTTACTTTGATTCGGGTGCAGGCGTTAACCTGGTAGCCGGCAACTTTATGGCTGGTGGTGCCTTACAGCATTTAAACCGGCCGGATCAGTCTTTTACAGGCGCAACCGCAAAGTTGCCTATGCGTGCTACCGCACACGTAAGCTACCGCTTAGATTTAGATCCGTTTAACGATCTGGACAATGGTCAAAAATCATATGTGGTACCTTCGGTAGTAATGTATCGGCAGGCAAATATTACCTCAGTAAGTGCGGGTATACAATACAAACGCCGTGCGGTTAATGCCGGTTTATGGTACCGCGGCGGCGGCGTATCAGGCCCAAGCTCATTTGTAATGTCGTTTGTGTTCGATTTATTCATCAGCCACGAGGGCAACGAAAAACTGCGCTTTGGTTTAAGCCACGATGCACCTACCTCTAAACACTTAAATTACAGCAACACCAGCGGAACCACCGAGGGCAGCTTAGGTTACGAAACCACATTGCCATCGCGTTACGGTACATCCAAGTTTCAGACTGCACGCCGCTGCTATGACTTTTATTAACAGGCAGTTACCTGGTTTACTCAAACACATAGACAGGTATAGCGTTACAGCTATACCTTTTTTGTTTTTATGGATACCGATAAAAGATCAGTGGCCAAGGCCGTAGCAAATATTGGCCGGCAGCACTACCAAACTACAGCCACCAGTGCCAATCACGCTATTATAGTTGATGAACCTAAAGAAATGAACGGTTCTGACACCGGAATGAGTCCGTTTGGATTATTGCTTTCGAGTTTGGGTAGTTGCACGGCAATTACGCTGCGCATGTACATCGACCGAAAAATGTGGCCGGTAGAAGAAATAAATATCGAGCTGGAAGTATTTGCCGTACCGAAAGGACACCTCATCGAAAGCAGGATCAGCGTAAAAGGAGATTTGGAACACCAGCAGATTAGCCGCCTTATTGACATTGCCAACGCCTGCCCCATACACCGACTGTTAGCAGGCAACATTATGATGAATACTATTGTAGCCTGATAAAAAAACAGGCCGGAAAAATAAATTCTCCGGCCTGCTTCAATCACTCTAAAACAATCACCTCTACCTTTAGAAGTATTTTTACAAATGCAAATATCACTATCTGCATTTATGTTACATCATGAAATTATTAACTATTTGTTAATTAAACAACAGCAATCTGTTCTGTTTACGTGATAATGACAAAGCCTTTATATATCCTGTGTGAGCCACATTTTTTATACAACTCTTTATCGAAGCGTCTCATTTTTACTTAACTACAAGAATTGAACATCATGCGGCTTTAGCCAAACCTGCGCTTGCTCCTACTACTAATGCATCTTCAATGCTGCCAATGATGGGATCCATCAGCTTGGTAGCCTTTACGGTAGCTTTGCGTAGATAAAAAGACCCGAAGGTAGCCAGTATTGCAGCACTGCCGCCTAATATAGCACCGACGTAGGCGTTGTTGCCGCTGGCTTTGTAAACGCTTGCTCCGGCAAGGCCGCCTGCCAAAGCCCGGCCAACAATACCGGCTGCCTGGATACGATTGGGCGCCGCAGGTAACTTATCGCCTATAAACTCAGTGACGGCTAATAATTTAAACGCGGTAGCCACTTTTTGAGACTGAATGAAATTAAGTGGCGAGTGCGCTAAAGCCTGCGAATGATGCTGGCTTAAAATATGGCTGGTGATGGCCGGTGCCGACATAGAGCGGAAGCCTGCGATGGTACCTAAGCCAATGGCCTGCCATAAAGGTTTTGAAATTTTCATATCTGGTAAATTAAAATATTTAACTTTTAGTGATCATAGTAACAAACAAGCCGGGATTTGTTGTTATGGAAATAATTAAATCAATACTGGTAAAAGCTTGTTAATAAATTAAATAACCAGTAATAACATGAAGATACGCGAAGAAAATGCATTTGGCGAACTGGCAGGAGCTATTGGTAAAGGTTTATTAGCTGGCTTGGCCGGTACTGCAGCCATTACACTATCACAAATGATAGAAATGAAGATTACAAAACGCGAAGCCAGTGATGCACCTGTAAAAGTAGCGTCGGAGGTTACCGGGGCGGCACCAGCAAATGATAACCAGAAAGAAAAGCTTAACAATGAAATACACTATGCCTACGGCACCTCCTGGGGTGTGGTACGCGGCCTGTTAGGTTTAGCCGGACTAAAAGGTTTGCCTGCTACACTGGTACATTTCGGCGCCATTTGGGCCACAGAGTTAATTATGCTGCCTAAGTACGATGCTGCGCCCCCGGTTAACGAGCAGGAACCTAAAAGCGTAGCGATTGATGCCCTGCACCACGCAGTATACGCCATAGCGGCAGGCTTGGCCTATGATGCCCTGGATGCCGGCAGCGATAACCAACGCAAGCTCGAAGCATTGATTGAGCGCTTACACCTTAAAAAACTACTGAGCTAATACCTAAATCTTAATATATGTTATAAGTTTTGTAAGGGCTGCTTCTGTGTAATACAGGGGCAGCTTCTTTTTTGGATGTACCTGATAGCCCAACAACGGTGTGCACATTCGGGCTACTTTGTTAACTTTGCCAAAACTTTAACGCTATGTCGCTTACTCCGCTTATGGCCATCTCTCCGGTTGATGGCCGTTACCATAACGCCACTGCAACCCTGGCCCCCTATTTTTCTGAATATGCTTTAATCAAATACCGGGTATTTGTAGAGGTTGAATATTTTATTGCGCTTTGCCAGCACCCGTTGCCGCAATTGCAGCAGTTTGACCATAATCTGTTTACTGATTTAAGACACATTTACGAGCAGTTTTCGGAGAGCGACGCCCAAGCCATCAAAGATATTGAGAAAACAACTAACCACGATGTAAAGGCGGTTGAGTACTTTATTAAGCAAAAGTTTGATGCACTAAACCTGCAGCCTTATAAAGAATTTATTCACTTTGGCCTGACGTCGCAGGATATCAATAACACGGCCATACCCTACTCTTTTAAAGCCGCTTTACTGGATGTTTATTTCCCGGCGTTAGATGAATTGGTAGCACTGCTTAGAAAGTTTGCTGCAGAGTGGAAGCAGGTACCCATGTTGGCGCATACCCACGGGCAACCGGCATCGCCTACCCGCTTGGGCAAAGAAATTGAAGTTTTTGTTGAACGTTTAGAGGGGCAGCTTGCTGCTGCCAAAGCAGTGCCATACTCGGCTAAATTTGGTGGCGCTACGGGTAATTTTAACGCCCATCACGTGGCTTATCCGGCTATCGACTGGACGGCTTTCGGCAACCGTTTAGTTAATGATATTTTAGGTTTAAAACGTTCGCAGCGTACCACGCAAATTGAGCATTATGATAACTTTGCGGCACACTGTGATGCACTTAAACGCATTAATAACATCATCATGGATTTAGACCGCGACATGTGGAGCTATATATCCATGAATTACTTTAAGCAAAAAATTAAAGCCGGCGAGGTAGGTTCGTCGGCTATGCCGCATAAGGTTAACCCTATCGATTTCGAAAACTCGGAAGGTAACGTGGGTATAGCCAATGCCTTGTTTGAGCATTTAGCCGCTAAGTTACCGGTATCCCGCCTGCAACGCGACCTTACCGACTCTACTGTACTACGTAACGTTGGCGTGCCGGTGGCACACTCACTAATTGCTATAAAATCAACTATCCGGGGGTTAAACAAATTATTGTTAAACGAATCGGCAATTAAACAAGACCTGGAAGCCAACTGGGCGGTAGTGGCCGAAGCAATCCAAACCATACTACGCCGCGAAAATTATCCTAACCCTTACGAGGCCTTAAAAGATTTAACCCGCACCAATCATCAAATTAATGCCGAAAGTATAGCGGCTTTTGTAAGCAACCTGGAAGTAAGCGACGCAGTAAAGGAAGAATTAAAGCAAATCACACCGCATAATTACACCGGGGTGTAAGTCATGTTGAGGTCAAAACAAAAGGCGGGCTGCCGTTAAATCAAAAACCTCATTAAATTTGTTTCTATTCAAAACAGCATACTCATGAATATCAACGTATATACCGAATCTACCCCCAATCCAGCTACTATGAAATTCATAGTAAATAAGCTGCTGATTAATGGCAGTGTGGATTTCCCGACCCGCGAAAGTGCCGATCATTCGCCTTTTGCTAAAGAGCTTTATAAATTCTCGTTTGTTAACGGCGTTTTTTTTGCAAGCAACTTTGTTACGGTAACTAAAACCGAAGGCACAGAATGGGACGACATTGAGCCTATCATCAAAGAATTTGTAAAAGGAGCTGTAGAATCAGAACTTAAAGTTCAGGAAGAGGAACAGGAAGACGTAAATTTTGAAGGTACCGAATCAGAAATTAAAATTCAGCAGATTTTACACGATTACGTGCGTCCGGCTGTTGAGCAGGATGGTGGTGCCATCAGCTATAAATCATTTAACGATGGTATTGTAACTGTCGAACTGCGTGGCTCATGCAGCGGTTGCCCCTCATCCACCCTTACGCTAAAATCAGGTATCGAAAACCTGCTTAAACGTATGGTGCCTGAAGTACAGGAAGTTGTATCAGAGGCATTATAACTCATTTTTGATTGAGATTGATACAAGCTTGATTTCACCGATGAGCTTTACATTGCCAAACTCGAAGATTTTATCGACGCTTTGAGCTTACTGTATTTACGCTCAAGATAATAACAAAGCAAAAACGCCGGCTACATAGTCGGCGTTTTTGCTTATTGAATATTTTAGTCGATTAATTTACTTCGTTATCTTAAAATGCTTTTGAATAATCTGCAGCATTTCGGCAGTAATAAGGCCGTTGGTAGCCAGTAGCTCGCGGGCGTTCATTACCTCGTCGCC
This sequence comes from Mucilaginibacter sp. CSA2-8R, assembly GCF_038806765.1. Lineage (NCBI taxonomy): Bacteria > Pseudomonadati > Bacteroidota > Sphingobacteriia > Sphingobacteriales > Sphingobacteriaceae > Mucilaginibacter > Mucilaginibacter sp. CSA2-8R. Next base: position 3,520,313 of record NZ_CP152389.1, read on the forward strand.
TCCATTAAAGTTTACTACATCGCCCCCGGCTTGCCTTACAATCACTACGCCCGCGGCTACATCCCATGGATGCAGGTTATACTCGTAAAACGCCTCGAAACGTCCGCAGGCGGTGTATACTAAATCAACCGCGGCAGAACCCATCCGGCGCAGGCCATGGCAGCCTTTCATCAGTTCTGTTAGCAAGTTTAAATATTCTTCCTGCTTACCAAAATCGTAGTAAGGAAAGCCGGTAGCCAGCAGGCTATCCGCAACTTTGGGTGCTTTGCTTACTTTGATTTCGGTGCCGTTTAGATACGCAGGACTATCAGAACTGGCGTAAAAGCACTCGTCCTGGTTTATCTCATATACTACGCCACCAACCAGTTTATCATACTCCTGCAAACCAATACTCACCGAAAACACAGGCAGGCCGTGTATAAAGTTTGTGGTACCATCCAGTGGATCAATTATCCAATTATAGCGTTCGCCTATTTTGGTAGTCGTTTTTTCTTCGGTGATGAAACCAGCTTCAGGTAAAATCTTTTGCAGGGCACTTACAATCTTTTGCTCGGCTGTTTTATCAACGTATGACACCAAATCGTTCAAACCCTTATACTCAATTTTTTCGGGGTCAAAGCCTTTACGTTCCTGACGGATAAAATCGCCTACTTCGCGGGCAACCTCGGTAACCTGATTAATGATTGGTTGTAGCATTATTACGTAACGATAAGTTGAAAGAAAAGATTTTGTGAATAAAAAAACTGGCAAACGACAAGCTTAACGCTGCAGTTATTAGTGCAACTGTTGGTGCCAAACGCAAGTATTTGATAAATAACTTCAATACCTCCAGATTAGCAAAATAGCCTACAACAGCTACCGCTCCGAAACGCATAAGCTGCTTACCAAAAGGCAACCTCGACTCGTCAAAAACAAGGTAACGGGTACAAATAAAATTAACAAATACTCCAAGTGAAAAGGAAATCAAAAGTGATAGCGCATGATTACCCGTACTATGGCCTAAAATATTGTAGCTTGGTTTAGTAAAAACAAATGTATCTAATAAATAAAAAGCAATAAGGTTTATTAAAAGGCCCGTACCAGCCGAAAGCAAAAAGCGTAAAAACTTATTCTGTTTCAGGCGGTGCCACAACGTATCTTCAGCCATTTTGCGTGCGGTATTTAGAGGCATTTTTTTGCACCATCAGGATCATGGTAACGCCGGTAAGTACCAAAAATAACGAAATCATTTCGGCCTGAGTAAACGAGATGCCTGCTACATGATACTTAGTATTCACCCGGATTAACTCAACAAAGAAACGCTCAATACCGTTTAAAATAAGATAAATGCCAAACATCACACCCGGTGTTTTAATGCGGTCGCGGATGCTCCATAAAAAGGCAAACAGCAACAAACACACTACGCACTCATAAAATGGCGTAGGGTAAACCGGCAATTTAAGTTCGAAACAATATTTGCCTACACAACCCGGAATGGGGTTATCGTGGTCGGACATACTAACGTTATGCGGATATTTGAAAGCCCACATCCAGTCGGGAGCCCAGCTCAACCAACTTGGCTTAGGTGCCAGGTTAGGGATGCCCCAGTCGCCATCGCCTGCCATCTGGCAGCCTATGCGGCCCACAGCATAGGCAAGCATCATGCCCGGTCCGCCAATATCAAGCATGGTTAATGGTTTAACACCATGTTTGTTAGCGATGTATAAAACAGCCGCGCCACCACAGATTAAACCACCATAAAAGGTAAGGCCGCTAAAACCAATCAGCATACCTACCGGATCGGCCATAAAATCATCCCAGTTTTCGAGGGCGTTGAATAGCTTGGCACCTGCAAAGCCAAATATGGCTGCCCATACCAGTATTGTACTCATCAACTCGTGCGGATGTACAGTAACTTGCCTGGTAACCGGTTCGGCCAGTTGCTCTTTCTTTTTTTCGTAATAGGCCCAGTAAGCAATGCCTGCGGCGCCCAAAATACCCCCTAATAAGTTACCTCGTGAGGACAGCAAAAAATCCTGCAGATCCTGAACAGCAGTGCTGTAGTTAACAATAATATCAACCAGTTTATAGCCCAATATAAACCCGAACACCGCATTACCAATCAACTCAACTGCCGAAGCCGGCTGGCCGACGGTCACCGTTTGCTGAAATGGGTGCACATAGCCTAATTTTTCCTTCCGTTTAAACTCCTGCACAAAAGCCCAGTAAGCCGCCATAAATGCCATAGCTACAAAAAAACCAAAGGTTTGTATGGGCAGTGGTGGTATGTTAAGGCCGGTTAAATAATGAAGAAGGTCAGTAATGGTTGGAAACATCAGGTAGTTATTTGCGGCGAATATAAGTTTAATGCACTAATATTTCTTCGCCTTCGGTTATTTCAACATCGCCATCTGCGGCAATGGCTGTTAATTTTACTTGTTTAATTTCGTTAACCAGTACCGGGTCAAACTTGGCTTTTACCTTAACATAGTTGCGGGTAAAACCGTGCATCATACCCTCTTTGTTGTCGCCTTCAAACAATACCTCATCCGTTTTGCCTAACTGCAACTGGTAAAAAGCACGGCGCTTTTTGTCTGACAGGATGTGCAGCATTTTGCTGCGATCGGCTCGGGTTGACCCCGGTACTACGCCGTCCATCTCGCTGGCCAAAGTATTTTCGCGCTCTGAGTAAGTAAATACATGCAGGTACGAGATATCCAGATCGTTTAAAAAATTGTACGTATCAATAAAATCTTCGCGCGTTTCGCCCGGGAAACCTACAATTACATCCACGCCAATGCAGCAATGCGGCATAAGCTGTTTAATTTTAGCCACCCTGTCAGCATAAAGCTCACGGCGGTAGCGGCGGCGCATTAATGCCAGTATTTTATTACAGCCCGATTGCAGCGGAATATGAAAATGAGGCACAAAACGTTTAGATGTAGCCACAAACTCAATAATCTCGTCGGTAAGCAAATTAGGCTCAATGGATGATATACGGATGCGGTCAATACCTTCTACGTCGTCCAGCGCATTTACCAGGTCATAAAACTTGTCTTCGCGTTGACCGTTACGTATACCAAAATCGCCGAGGTTAACCCCGGTAAGCACAATCTCTTTAACACCTGATGCGGCAATTTCGCGGGCTTGTGCTACGGCGCTTTCAATGGTATCGCTCCGGCTGGCACCACGTGCCAGGGGTATAGTACAAAATGAACAGGAGTAATCGCATCCATCCTGAACTTTAAGAAACGTGCGGGTACGGTCGCCAAATGAATAAGAAGACACAAACTGGTTGGCTTCTGATACCGGCTGGTTATAAACGCTTGCTTTTTGCTGCTTGGTTAAATCGGTGAGGTAATCTACCAGCATAAATTTTTCGGCAGCACCTAAAACCATGTCTACGCCTGGTATTTCGGCAATCTCCTGTGGCTTTAACTGCGCATAACAACCCACAATAGTAACGTAAGCGTTAGGCGAAATTTTAAGCGCTTCCTTAACTATTTTTTTACACTTCTTGTCGGCATTTTCGGTTACCGAGCAGGTGTTAATTACATAAACGTCGGGTACGTCGGTAAACTCAACAGTTTCAAAGCCGGCGTTATTAAGCAACCGGCCTAATGTTGAAGTTTCGGAGTAGTTGAGCTTGCAACCTAAAGTATAAAAAGCAACTTTCTTGTTCATTATCAGGTGCAAAGATAAGAATTTTAGCCCGCGCTAAAAAACGGCCTTACTTACGTGACCAACAACAGACAATAATTAAGCTTAAATGTGCTGGGCAATAACGCGGTTCTATTGCTCGCTCCAGCGATAACTCTGTTGCTCCAGACCTATCAAGTCAATAACACGGTTCACCACCGTCATGGCTACCTCATCTATGTTTTGTGGCCTGCTGTAATATGATGGCACGGCCGGACAGATGATGCCACCGGCCTCGGTTACGGTAACCATGTTACGCAGATGAATAAGGTTTAAAGGTGTATCGCGTGCCACCAGGACGAGCCTGCGGCGCTCTTTTAAAACCACATCTGCTGCGCGGGTAATTAAATCATCAGATGTGCCTGCGGCAATGCGACCCAATGTCCCCATTGAGCAGGGTACAACAACCATGGTATCATAACGGGCCGAGCCTGAGGCAAACGGCGCCATAAAATCAGTTTTGTCGTAAAATTTAAAGGGGAGATTTTGATAATCGGTATTACTCAACTCGTATTCCCAAACCTGTTTGGCATTGGCCGACATTACCACGGCAACGTCGCTGATTTGATTTTGCAGATGCTGCAGCTGCTCTAATAAAAGTTTGGCATAAATGGCACCACTGGCACCGGTAACAGCAACTACAATTTTTTTAAGCATAAGCTCAAGTAACAACGCAAAGGTAAAAAAGTTAGTGCATAAAAAAGGGTCGAATAACTCGTACTCGACCCTACATCTACCTATGAAAAACATGCCCTTGAGAGGGCATTACAAATGTAGAATTAATTATTAATTATTGAAATTTATTTTATTAAATTTTTTTCGATCAAAGTTTGAATAATTCCATCGGCCATACCTACAGTAGGCACGTAAATCTGCTTGATATTTGCCCACTTCATTACGGTAGTGTAAATCTCGCAAGCCGGAATAATGACATCTGCCCTATCCTGGTTGAGCTTCAGTACATTAATACGATCTTTTAATGAATAAGATGCCAGGAAACTATAAAGCGATTTAAGTTTGGCGTAGCTCATTGGCTCGCCATCTTTTTCTTCGCTCAGCTTAAACAATTTATTGATGTTGCCCCCCGTACCTACGCCATATACCACTTTATGATGCTTGGTATGCAGGCGCACAAAATCCTGCATTTCTTTCCAGGTTTCATCTTTATCCTGATTGTCCAATATACGGATGGTACCGATATTAAATGACTGTGATGCTACCAGTTCGCCATCAGCAAATAAAGACAGCTCGGTACTACCTCCGCCTACGTCAATATATAAATAGGTTTTGTTCTCGTCCAGATCGGTGCCGGTATGGCTGGCGTAAATGATGCCGGCTTCGCGCTCTCCATGAATAATTTCCAAGTCCAGTTTAGCTTCTTCTTTAATACGCTTAATAATTGCATCGCCGTTTTTAGCTTCGCGCATGGCTGATGTGGCGCAGGCCATATAATCTTCCACCTTGTATACGTCCATCAGGTTTTTAAAAGCAATCATGGTTTTCACCAGGTCGTCGGCTTTGCGGTCTGATATATGCTGCTGCAAAAAGGCATCATCGCCAAGGCGCAGCGGCACACGTACCAATGTATTTTTTTTGTAGGTTACCGTACCATCATTCTGAATAATGTCGGCAATCAGCAGTCGTACTGCGTTGGAGCCGGTGTCTACTGCAGCGTATCTCAAGTTGTTGTGGGGTTAAGTTGTTTTAAATAATCATAAATTTCTACCTGCGCCCGGTGATGTGTGTCTGAGTGGGTACGGTGATATTTATTGTTGTTACTCTTGTTTATATCACGCGATTTGGTGTTGTCGCGCAGTTGTATATCTATTATATCCCTGATCTGCTTTTGCAAACCCTCATCGTAAACAGCAAAGCCAACCTCTACCCGGTTGTCAATATTGCGGGTCATTAAATCGGCCGAGGTAAGGTACATCAACTCTTTACCGCCATTGGCAAACATGTAAATCCGGGCATGTTCCAGGTATTTATCTACAATGCTAATGGCCTTAATGTTTTTACTGAACCCGTCTACGCCCGGCACCAGGCAACACATGCCCCGCACAATTAGTTGTATTTTTACCCCGGCATTGCTTGCATCGTACAGCTTGGCAATAAGCTCTTCGTCAGCCAGGCTGTTCATTTTTAAAATCATGTAAGCCGGCTTACCTGCTTTGGCGTTTCTTATTTCGGCATCAATTAACCTGTTAAGTGTAGGGCGCGAGTCGATCGGAGAAACAATCAGATGCTTTAAATCTTTAGGCAACTGCCCGCGGTTAAGCGCCCTGAAAACCTGCAACAAATCTGCAGTTATCTTTTTATTGGCTGTGAGCAGCGTGTGGTCGGCATAAATCTGCGCTGTTTTTTCGTTGTAGTTACCTGTAGATAAACAGGCATAATAAGCCGGACGACCTTTTTCCATGCGGGTAATCATGCAAATTTTTGAATGCACTTTATACCCCGGAATACCGTGCAAAACTTTAATACCCTCGTCTTCCAACTTGCGGGCCCATTGGATGTTGTTTTGCTCATCGAACCGTGCACGCAGCTCTACCAAACAGTTTACTTTTTTTCCGTTTTGTGCCGCGTTAATGAGGGCATGCATTACCCGGGAGTTTTCGGCCAGGCGGTAAACCGAAATATTAATCTCAACTACTTTAGGATCAATAGCCGCCTCGCGTAACAGGTGGATAATATAATCAAACGACTGGTACGGCGTACTGATGAGGTAATCTTTAACGGCAATCAGGCCCATTAAACTTTTACCAAAAGAAAGGCCATCCACAGGCAGCGAGCGCTGGCGCTTGTACTCAAGTTCGGGGCCACCTACATTAGGAAAAGCAATAAAATCTTTAAAGTTATGGTAACGGTTACCCGGTATTAAGTTAGACGATTCGAGGCCTAACCGTTTAGACAGGTAATGCACCTGGTCGTGAGGCATGTCTGCATCATACAGTAAACGCATGGGCTTACCCTTGCGGCGTTTTTGCAAGCTGCGCGACAATGCATCGATAAACTTCCCACTTACTTCTTTGTCCAAATCCAGCTCGGCATCACGGGTAAGCTGTATCGAGTAAGCTTCAATGCTATCATATTCAAAAACAAAAAAGATGTCTTCGAGGCTGTAACGGATAATATCATCAACCAGAATAATAAATTTCAGCTGGTTAGTTTCTGGCAGAACCAAAAAGCGCGACAGATTACCCGGCAACTCAATTAATGCCAGGCGAGACTTTTTACCCTTGGTTAGTTTTACAAAAAAATAGATGGCACGGTCGTGCAGCTCGGGCATCGGCTTGTCATCGTCAAGCATAATGGGTACCAGTGTCGATAATAGCTTTTCGCGAAAATGTTTTTTCACAAAGGCACCACGAGATACGTTTAACTGCTTTTCGTTCAGGATAAATATCTTTTCTTCGGCCAGCTGCTTAACAATAATGTTTTCGTACAAATTGTTAAACTTTTTCTCTTGCTTAACAACCAAGGTTTTAATTTGACTGAGCACCTTTTTAGGATTATAACCCAACAAAGATTTAGCCTTGTCGTTTAAATTAGCCAAACGGCTCAGGGTGGCCACCCGTACGCGGTAAAACTCGTCGAGGTTAGACGAAAATATTGCCAAAAATTTGATCCTTTCAATCAGCGGCACAGTAATGTCCGCGGCTTCTTGCAGCACGCGGTCATTGAAATAAAGCCAGCTAATTTCGCGGTTAATTAATGGGATGTCTTTCTGCGTCATAATAAAACACCACATAGCCATGCAGTGCTTTGCAAAGCTGCTATTTTAGATGTTAAGTTAGTATTAACTATAAAATTTTCAATAGGTTTTAGCCATTTACTTTACACATCTCTTAACTTTACACCTTAAACATTTATACATATACCTATGCCCTCTTTTGATATTGTAAGTAAGATTGATGCGCAAACTTTAGACAATGCCATCAACAACGCGAAAAAAGAAATTTTGAACCGCTTCGATTTTAACGATTCTAAAAGTACAGTAGACCTCGATAAGAAAACCAATCAACTTACCATCGTTACCGAAAACGATATGCGCCTGAAAGCCATCGAAGATTCTATTATCAGCCGGATGGTGAAACAACAGTTAGACCCCAAGGCGCTCGATTTTGGCAAGGAGCAGTATGCATCGGGTAACATGGTGAGAAAAGAAATCAATATTAAAGAAGGGATTGACAAGGAAGTAGCCAAAAAGATTGTCAAAAAAATAAAAGACAGCGGCCTTAAAGTGCAGGCCTCCATTATGGACGACCAAGTACGCGTACAAGCCAAAAAAATTGACGACCTGCAAGCCGTCATCAGTTTATGCCGCACCGAAGATTTTGGCCAACCCCTTCAATACATCAACATGAGAGCATAGTTAGATTTATTAATTCGGTTAATTTGGGGAGTTATTTCGTTGATTTTGTTTGATGAATAAAAGTCACCCCTAAAATTAGTGGAACCATACCCCACAAAATAAAGCCGCTCTGCGATATCACAGAGCGGCTAATCAATCTAAACCAATACTTACTATATGAAAACAAATTTTTGTTTGAAGCAATTACTTCACCGAAATTTCGCGGGCTTGTAATTTAGCTTCTTCTTTTTTAGCAACTGCTAATTTTAAAATACCATCGGCATACTCAGCCTCAATTTTAGTTTGATCAACACTTTCGGGTAAAGTGAATGAACGGCTGAATGAAGAAAAGCTAAATTCTTTTTTAGTGTAGTTTTTAGCTTCGGCAGCTTCGTCTTTTTTTACTTCGGCAGCTACAGTTAACAGGTTTTTATCTAAGTTAACTTTAAAGTCTTCTTTTTTCAAACCCGGAGCAGCTAATTCAATCACAAAGCCAGCTTCAGATTCGGTGATGTTAACCGCAGGCACTTTACTAACTGCTGCAGGGGCAAAAAACTGTTCATTAAAAATTGAATCAAATGCATCAACAAAGCGTGGTGCAACTACATTTCTTCTTTGTCCGTTGTTAAATTTTACTAAAGTCATTTTTATATCCTCCAAAAAGTTTCTTTTAATTATTTTCGTTGTAACATCATATACAAGTGTTGTACCAAGCACAAAAACAAGCTTTTTAACGACATTTTGTCTTAAACAAAATTTACGAAGAGACACTTTGACATATAATGACTGAAAATTTAGCTAATTACCGATACAGCACCTCCATACCGATCCGATTTTCTGATATTGACGCTTATGGAAATGTAAGCAACACGATATATCTTACTTTTTTTGAGATAGCCCGCTTAAGCTACTGGCGGGAGATTGTAGAATGGGATTTTAAAACCAACGGCGTTATTTTAGGCCGTTCGGAAATTAACTACCTGAAACCTATAGCGGTTGGAGACCAGATAGCCTGTTACCTACGCACCTCGCGTATTGGCAACAGCAGTTTTGATGTAACCTATGTATTGGTTAAGCATACACCTAATGGTGAAGAAATTTGCACAACTGGCAAATCGGTATGTATTAGTTACGATTATGCCAACAACAAATCAATCCCTATCCCACAGCGCGAACGCGAACGCATGATTGAGTATGATCAGCCTGGGCTGATTACCAATACTAATTAAAATCTAAAGTGATACCGTTACGCTTGAGGCAGCTACCTTGCCTTTAAGCGGCGGGTTACGTTTTTTAACGGTTACTACCGCGCCGGTGATGTAATCAAAATCGCGCTTAATGGTATCGGCAATACTTTGGGCAACGGTTTCGAGCAGCTGGCGGGTTTGTTTCATTTCGTGGGCAGCAATGGCATAAAGCTGCTCATAGTTTAGGGTATGCTGCAGGTTATCATCACTCAACGGCCCGTGCGGATGAAAAGACACCTCAATGTCAACCACAAAGTAGTTACCCAATATTTGCTCTTCGGCATAGTAACCGTGCCGGGCAAAAAATTCGGCACCGTGCAGTCCAACTTTAATCATAGCAGTAGTAATAGAATTTCAGGTTTGATTGGCACACAAATATATCAGGTAATTTGACTTTACCTAATGGTTAAACATAATTTGCAGATTTAACGCTTATTATTTCTGCAAGAAACTTTTATACCAGTGTCCGGATTGTTTTACGATGCGCTGCTGCGTGGCAAAGTCTATGTATATTAAACCGAATCTCGGGCGGTACCCTTCGGCCCATTCAAAATTATCAGTTAACGTCCATGCAAAATAACCGTTTACCGGGCATCCTTCATTTTTAGCCTTTAACACTTGCTGTAAATTATCATGCAGGTATTGGGTGCGCAAATCATCTTTAATTAGCCCATTGGCAGTAACTACATCCGGAAATGCAGATCCATTTTCTGTGATCAGTATATTTTTGATTTGCGAGTAAGCACTGAATTTTTTGATGACTTTATAGATGGCCTCCGGATAAACCTCCCACCCCATATCGGTGGTAGGCACTTTACGGTCTTTAGCTTCTATTAACTTAGCGCTGATGTAGGGCGTAAAAAATGAGTATTTTACCACCTCACGCGTGTAATTCTGCAAACCTATAAAATCAAAATCGGTAGCTAGGCTTTCCAAATCGCCCGGCTTGATATATTTTTCAATCTTTTTGAGTACCGGTAAATCAGCTATTGGATAACCCATGCCTAATAATGGTTCGATAAACAAACGGTTAATCAGCACGTCGGCCCGGCTTGCCGCCGCCACATCATTGGCCTGCGTACTGTAAGCATCAATATGCGAGCACGAAAACGTGGAACCTATAACAGCCTCTGGCAGTAAATTGCGTAGTAATTTTGCACCTGCTGCAATGCTTAACGTAACGTGGTGCACGGCCGGCAAAAAACTTTTGAGCCCTGTACGACCCGGGGCATGCAAACCCAAAAAATAACCCGCACCGGTAAACACCGCGGGTTCGTTCATCACCATCCAGTGCTTTACACGATCGCCAAAATGCTCGGCGCAAATGGCGGTAAAAGCGCTAAACCATGATACACTATCGCGATTTGTCCAACCGCCTTGTGCTTCCAAGGCCTGTGGCAAGTCCCAGTGATAGATGGTTAACCAAGGCTCTACGCCCCGTTGTAAACAATAATTAATAACACGGTTATAAAAATCGATGCCAGCCTGATTAACAAGCCCGGTGCCCTGCGGCAGTATGCGCGACCAAGCTACCGAAAAACGAAAATTAGGAATATTAAGCGCTGCTATTAAATCAATATCCTGCTCGTAGCGATGGTAAAAATCACAGGCCACCTCGGCATGCTGCCCTTGGTGTACTTTACCTTTACCATGGGTAAATGTATCCCAAATAGAGGCACCTTTGCCATCAACGTTCCAAGCCCCCTCGGTTTGAAAAGCCGCAGCCGATATGCCCCAGCTAAAATCTGAGCCAAATAGTTGATGGTTGAAAGAGTCTGTAGTTTGCTTATGATCCATTTAAGTAAGGCCAACTAAGCTCAAGCAAAATTGTTCTGAAAAAAAACGGATAAAAGCAGATGGGTAAGCAACACTTAGTGTATAAACGATGATTTAAGACTGCGTAAAACTAACCACTCCTTAAAATTAACCAGCGCTGATTTAATAACCTTTAAAGTTTTCATAACCTGTGCATTTAATTACTGCAAGCTACAGGTTATGTATAAACTTAAGGTTAACCCGGCATGATACTTACATCACCTCCTGCTCTTGTTCAACCGAGTAAACGCTTTGTACATGGTCACGCAGGTTATAACCCGAGGCCATTACCTCACCATAGGCACCGGCGGTTCTTACAGCAATTAAGTCGCCGCGTTTAGATTGCGGCAAAGCCACACCCGTACGGAAACAGTCGGTACTTTCGCAAATCGGTCCTACAACATCATAATTTACCGTAGCAGTATCTTCATTTTGTTGCCGGCTGATGTTTTCAATGTGATGATAAGCCTGGTACAGCATGGGCCGAATTAATTCGGTCATACCTGCATCCAGCACCAAAAAGTTCTTTTTCCGGCCATTTTTAACGTAAAGAACCCTCGATATTAAAGAGGCGCTTTGCGCTACCAAAGCACGGCCTAACTCAAAATGAACTTCCTGACCGGCTTTTACTTTTAAATATTGTTTAAATACGTTAAAGTAGCCCTCAAAATCGCAGATGTTGTTAGTGTCGGGCTGGTAATAATCTACCCCCAAACCACCACCTACGTTAAGTACCCGTACAGGCATTTGCTGTTGCTCAAACCATTCGCTCAGTTCGTTTACCCGCAAGCAAAGGTTTTTAAAAACTTCCAGGTTGGTAATTTGCGAACCAACATGAAAGTGCAGACCAGCAAATTTAAGGTTAGCGCTTGTTTTGAGGGTAGCTACCACCTCATCTAATTGCCAGGTATTGATACCAAACTTATTTTCTTCTAAACCGGTAGTAATGTAATGATGGGTGTGCGCGTCAACATTAGGGTTAATGCGGATTGCCACCTGTGCTGTTTTATCTTTGGCTGCAGCCAGCTCGTTAATCACTTCCAGCTCCTGAACCGATTCTACATTAAAACAAAATATATCGGCATCCAGTGCAGCGTTAATTTCGCGGTCTGATTTACCTACACCTGCAAATACCACCTTGCCTTTATCAAAGCCATGCGCAATAGCCGCCTTTACTTCGTTACCGCTCACACAATCGGCTCCCATACCGGCTGCTTGTATGGCTTGCAAAACCTTGGAGTTAAAGTTTGCCTTTAACGCGTAATGCACATGAAACTGATGCTGGCGTGCAGCTTGCAAACAAGCCTCAAGCGTTTGCTGCAACAATTGCAGATTGTAATAGTAAAACGGTGTTTCGAGTTGATTAAACCGGGCTATGCTGGCTGTAGAAAACATGCTGTATATTATGTAAAAAGGTAAACCACCAGGCCTACCAGCTATTGTAAAATTAAGTATGGTAAAAGTAGCAAAAATTTAATACTGCAAGATATTTTGCCATACATAGCACCGCAGATATATTTGCCTTACAACACCGGCCTGCCATCATGAAAAATTACTTCGTTAAACTATTTAAATACGACCGCTTTGCCAATTTGCAAATGCTGGATTGCCTGACCGCCGCCAACCAGCCGCTTAAAGCTGTACAGCTGATGGCCCACCTGCTGGCGGCACAGCAAATTTGGCTAAAGCGATGTAAAAAGCTACCGGCCCCGGGCGGGCCTGTTTGGCCAGACTGGCCCGCAAGTGAGCTTAAAGCGATCATCGAAAACAATCATGCTGAGTGGATCAGTTTTTTAGAACAAAGTGATGATGTTGATCTTAAAAACCTGGTTACTTATCAAAATTCGAAAGTTGATACATTTGAGAACAGCCTGACCGATATACTTGCGCATTTAATTAACCATGGCACACACCATCGGGCACAAATTGGGCAGCAACTTAAACTAAATGGAGTTGAGCAATTGCCGGTTTCTGATTATATACATTATCTACGCAGCTAAAAATATAATTATTGTACGGGTTTGAGGCTTAAGTATTAGCTTTGCCCTAATGTTTAAACGCTTTTTAGCCTTACTGCTCACCGTACTGATCATCTCCGCCAATTTTACGCGGTTGTTCATCTACGCAGGCTACGAAGTAAATCAGAAATACATTGCCGAAAAGCTTTGCGAAAACCGTAACAAACCCTGGCTTAATTGCCACGGCCGGTGCTACCTGATGAAAAAAATTAAACAAGCAGAAGATAAGGAACGCAGCACCGAGCGCCAGATACAGAAAAGCCTTTTTCAGGATGCTGTTACAACTGCTGCCTTCAGCCTCAAATTTCATGCAGTATTGTTGCAGCAAATTAGCAGCAATTACGCATCAATGCAGCCGCAGCAAGTATCTCCTTCTTTATTTCACCCTCCGCAAGCCGCGTAAGTGCCCGGCAGTTTCAAATTACTTATACTTTATTTTGATACTTACTGGTAAGCAAAATGCGATCCCTTGAGTATACGCATTAAAAATCAGTTAGTTAACTATACAGACCAAACTGCCGGTTTCTGAATAACAAAGGCCAAAACCCGCATTTACTTAAATTTATATTTCGACTTAACCTATGCCGGCAAAGGCATCAGAGATATCACTGCCGGGCTTACTGCAACGGGTATTTTAGTTGTATCTTTGTTTGGTTTTGCCGCGTTCTTTTATTTAAATAACATGAAAAAACTAAGTATATTTTGCCTGATCATTGGTTTTGCAGCCTGCAAACCAGCGCCTGTTTCAACTACTCAAACTCCTTCTCACAGCGGGCAAACCCAAACGGTGTATACGTGCAGTATGCACCCCGAAGTACATGCAAGCAAGCCAGGCGTTTGCCCTAAATGTGGCATGCAACTAACCAAAAAATAGAATTGATATTTCTTTATCTCATGAATATAAAAACACTGGCCCTGCTGGCCGCCTCTGCATTACTATCAAGTGCCTGCACAGATACTAAAAAGCAGGAAAAAGATGCACTTAACGATGTGATTAAAATACATGACGAGGCCATGGCGAAAGATGAGCAGGCCGTTAAAAACAAAATGCTTTTAGATAGCCTGATAAAAAACAAAACCATCACCGACACAGTTCAAAGCGGCGTTGCTATCAAAGCCTTAACCGAAGCCGACCAAGGCATGGAGAAATGGATGCATCAGTTTAATGCTGATTATACCGGTAAATCGCACGAAGAGATTATACAGTATCTGCACGATCAAAAAAAACAGGTTAATCAAATGAACCAGCGTTTAACTGAAGCTGTTAATCAATCAAACCAAGTAATAACTACTACAAAAAATGAAATTAATTAATATAAGCATCGTTGGGCTGCTATTGTTAGCCGCCTGCAGCAACAATAAATCTGCCGACAAAACACTACCCATTTATGGCGAACGCGAACCGGTAACTAAAACCGTTAACGGAAAAACGGTTACCGATACTGTTTACCAAACCATACCTGCATTTAAATTTATAAATCAATACGGTACTGAGGTTACAGAGAAATCATTGGATAACGATATTTATGTGGCCGATTTCTTTTTTACCACCTGTCCGTCTATCTGCCCCATTATGCATCGTAATATGCTGAATGTATACCAGGAGTTTAAAAACACACCCGATGTTAAGATACTTTCGCATACCATAGACCCTAACCACGACAGTGTGGCTGTATTAAAAAAGTATGCTGATAATTTAGGCATATCGGGCAGTAGCTGGTGGTTTTTACAGGGGCCTAAAGAAACTACTTACAAACTGGCCGAAAGCTACTTGGTTACCGTGGCCGAGGATAAAAATGCCGCCGGCGGTTTGGTACATGCGGGTTATTTTATTTTAGTGGATAGACAAAAACGCATACGCGGCACCTATGATGGCACTAAACCCGAAGACACGCAAAAGTTGATTGCAGATATTAAAACCTTACAGGCCGAATACAAGAACAATAAAACAACATGAAGTTTAAGATCATAGCGGTGCTTTTGGGCTTTATCGGCATCATGGCCTACTCGTGCCAAAGCGAAGAAAAAATTGAGTTTATGCGCTATTATACCGCAGGGCAAGAACTTTACAAAACTCATTGCCAAAACTGCCATGGCCAAAACGGAGAAGGTTTGGCCGCTTTAATTCCGCCATTGACGGATGCGGCTTACCTTAAACAGCACCGCACCCAGTTGGCCTGCTACGTAAAAAATGGATTAAAGCTCCCTATTTTGGTAAATGGCAAAGCTTATAATGGCCAGATGCCACCTGCCACTCTGGCCTCTGTTGAAATTGCCCAAGTGCTCACCTACATTCAAAACTCGTTCGGCAACAAGGCCGGCCTGCACAATATTGAAGAGGTAAATACCGAGGTGAGCAAGTGTGAGTAGTTCGTTGGTTCGTTGGTTAATTAGGCAAATCAACTCACTTTCTTCATGTTTGATTTCTGACACACTGTTTCACTAATCAATTAATGAACTAATTAACCAATGAACCAACTTACTTTAACGACACATACTCAGACTTAACCGGCGCCGAAAAAAACATGGAGGCGTGCTGGTCGAAGTCGGCGGTGTCGTCACTGCTGGTGAAGAAATGACGGGTACCGTTGCGAGTAATTTGATCGTTGATTTCGGGGTGGCGGTGCAAATAGTCTTGCAGGCTGGCAGCTACAATATCACCCTGGGCAACTACCTGTATGCTCTCGGGCAAATGAGCTTTAATTTTATCCTGCAATAACGGATAATGTGTGCAAGCCAGCAATAGTGTATCAATATCAGCCGAACGGCTTAACAACTCGTCAAGATACTGCTTTACATAATAATCAGCACCGGGTTTATCATATTCTCCGTTCTCAATTAATGGTACCCACAAAGGGCAAGCCTGTTGATAGACTTGTACCTCCGGAAAAAACTTTGCAATTTCAATAGCATACGATTCGGATTGTACGGTGCCTTTAGTACCCAGTACGCCAATGTTGCCGGTTTTAGTGTAGTTGCCTATCACTTCTGCCGTAGGCCTAATTACACCCAAAACCCGCTTGTCATTATACCTGCCTGGCATATCGCGTTGCTGTATGGTGCGCAGGGCTTTAGCCGATGCGGTATTACAAGCGAGAATAACAAGAGGACACCCTTGCTCAAATAACCATTGTACACACTCCCAGGTGTATTGATGAATGGTTTTGAACGAACGATTACCATAAGGTGCACGGCTGTTATCGCCCAGGTAGATATAGTCGTACTGCGGCAACTGCCCGGCAATAGACCGAAAAACCGTCAGTCCGCCAATACCTGAGTCAAATATGCCGATAGGGCTTGTAGCTTGCATAGGCCAAAAATAAAAAAAGCGGAACACAATGTTCCGCTTTCATTTGTACCGTGTTGGTTAATACTATTTGATACCTAATTTCAGTTTCACAGCTGCTAACAAATCGTCGCCGGCAGGTGATACCAAAAGGTTAGTTGAGCCTGAGTCGATTACATAAGTATAGCCTTTTTCTTTAGCTACGGCGTTAACAGCCAATTTAGCTTTATCAAAAAGCGGTTTACCTAACTCGTTTCTTTTTTGCTCTACTTTTTGAGTAGCAGTTTGGTTAAAATCCTGTAATCTCTTGTTGATGTCGTTTAATTCAGTCTGAGCAGCTGTACGGGCAGCATCAGTCATCGTAGCTTGGCTTTTTTCGTAAGCAGCGCCTTTAGTTTGCAATTCATTTTGCATGTTTTGCATTTGGTCCATAAAGGTTTTTGAGTATGCCTGTAACTGAGTGCTTACTGTTTTAGTTTCTGGCATGGCATCAATTACCTGGTTAAAGTCAAGGTAACCAATTTTGCTTTGTGCTTTCGCGAAACCCGCCGTCAACATCATGAAACCTGCAACTAAAGCAACTTTAAATAATTTTTTCATTCTTCTTTCGTCTGTGTTTAATCGTGTGCTATTTTAATCAAAATAAATTTACTTTGCAAAAGTACCTGGCTTTAATCCAAGTTTGGTAATTACCGCATCGCTTTTGTTATAACGCGGATTGGTGTACAGCATTATCACCTCGCTGTTTTTATCAAATACCATATCCAGATTTTCGCCTTCGGCCATTGCTTGTATAGCTTTAGACACTCTTTCCTGAATTGGTTTAACCAGTGTACCACTGCGTTGAGCTAATTCGCCATCCGGACCAAATTTAGAGCGCTGAAAATCTTTGGCGGCCTTCTCTTTATCTACAATTTCTCCTTCGCGGCGTTTTCTCATATCAGCTGTCATCAGCACCTGGTCGGCCTGGTAGGCTTTATACAACCGGTCAATCTCCTGAAAACGACCGTCAACCTCACGCTGCCATTGTTCAGATAGTGCTGCTAACTGTTTTTGTGATGACGCATACTCCGGGATATGTTTCAGAATGTAGTCAGAATCTACATAGGCAAACCGCTGTGCAAAGGCACCAGTTAAGCCCAATAAGATAAGCGATAACGTTATTAATATTTTTTTCATCATTAATTAATTAAATCCTCCGTTTAAGCTTTGTGCGATAGAGAAGTGAAACTGCCCTTTGTTAGCACCTGGTATACCTGGTATAGCATCGAAACCATAACCATAATCCAAGCCCAGCAAACCAAAAATAGGCAAAAATATACGTGCTCCCACACCGGCCGAACGACGGATATTAAACGGATTATAATCTCTAAAATTGTTCCATGCGTTACCGCCTTCAGCAAAAGTAAGTAAGAAAATTGTGGCCGACTGACTTTGAATAACAGGGTAACGTAACTCAAGCGTAAACTTGTTATAAATAGGGCTACCAGGGTTGGTATCAGCATTGTAATTACTGCCTACCGGCACGATAGAGAAGTTTTGATAACCGCGTAAACCGATGATCTCGCTACCCTGTAAAAACTGATAAGTTGCCATACCGTCACCACCCAGTTTAAAACGCTCAAAAGGCGACTGGCCAACTAACTTGTTATAGCTACCTAGGAAACCGAAACGGGTTTGCGACATCAGCACCAGTTTACCAGCAATACGGGTAAACCATTGTGCGTCAAATTTCCATTTGTGATACTCTACAAATTTGTAACGCTCCTCTGGTGTTGCAATACGGTAGTTGGTGTTATTAAACAACGAATATGGAGGCGTAACCTGCAAAGTGAAACGGATATTTGATCCGCTGGTTGGATAAATTGGCACATCCAGCGAGTTACGGCTTAACTCTTGCGTTAATTTGATGTTGTAAGACGTACCGGTAGTAAATAAATAGCCCGGGTAACGGTCCAGGTTGTAATGGTCAAAGTTTAATGAGTAGTTTAACTGGAAGTAGTTATCAGGCCAGTTTAAACGCTTACCTAAAGTTACACCAATACCGTTGATGCGCAGATAATTGTACAAAGGGTTATCTTTAGCATAAAATCGGCCTGATGAGCTTAACTGCGTATAGGCCGACAAGCTGAAGAAGATAGGCTTTTTACCACCTAACCAGGGCTCAGAAAAAGTAAATGAAAAGTTTTGGTAGTTTTTACCGTTAGCCTGGCCACGTAAGCTTAACTTTTGGCCATCGCCTTTGGGCAGCGGTTTGTAAGCCTTACCATTAAACAAGTTGCGTACCGAGAAGTTGTTGAACGTTAAGCCCAACGTACCTACCAGCTGACCACCACCAAAACCACCCGAAAGCTCAATTTGATCTGATGGCTTTTCAACTACGTTATAAATAATATCTACCGTACCATCATTAGGGTTAATGTTAGTTGGCTTAGGGTCCATCTTCTGCTCGTCGAAGTTGCCTAACTGCGAAAGCTGACGGGTACTGCGTACAATAGCAGTTTTAGAAAACTTTTGACCAGGTTTGGTGGCTAACTCACGCAACACTACCCTATCGTTGGTTACATCGTTACCTTTTACCGATACGCGGTTAATGGTGTATTGTGCACCCTCATATATACGGATGTTAAGGTCGATGGTATCATTATAAATACGGGTTTGTACCGCTTCTGAGGTAAAGGTCAGGTATCCGTCGTCCAGATAAAGCGAGTTTACATCTTGTCCGTCCGGACCGCCGCCGCTTAGACGTTTGCCCAAATCTTCTTCACTAAATACATCTCCTTTTTTGATGCGGAGCACACGGTTCAAAAATTCTGTAGGGTAACGCGCATTGCCGGCCCAGGTAATATTACCAAAATAATATTTAGGTCCTTCGTATACTTTAATCTTTACATTGACTGACTCATCATCATGACGCCAAACCGAATCGCTCAAAATTTCGGCATCACGGTAACCCTTCGATTGCATTTTCTCTACCAGCGCTACCTTATCTTCTTCGTACTGGTCTTGCTTAAACTTTTTAGAACCGAATATATTATAAAACCGGCGTTTACGGGTTTTAGGCAAAAACTTGCGCAAGGTAGCCACGCTAAAAGCTTTGTTGCCCTCAAAAATAACGTCGTTTATTTTTACCTTTTTCTTTTTATCAACGGCAACGTTCAAGATTACGCTATTAGAGTCGGCCGGGTCACGTTGTTGTTTGATATTAACGGTTGTGTTTAAATAGCCTTTTTCATTAAAATGTTTTTTAATGATAGCTGTAGTAGTGCTTAACAGGTTTTCGTTTACAATTTTACCGGTTTTATCATTCAGCTTTTTCTGCACATCCTCAATCTCACCCTTACGTAAGCCGCTTAATCTTAAGCGGGATAAACGTGGGCGCTCCGATACCTGTATTTCCAGATAAACAGTATCCAGGTTAATTTTGGTGATGTTTAACTGCACATCATCAAATAAACCCTGTGACCACATGTTTTTAAGCACGTTGGCCGATGCCTCGCCAGGCAGGTTAATACGATCGCCTTTGCTTATTTTGGCAATCTGCAGCAACACGTCTTTATCCAAATACTTTGTACCGGCAACAGATACACCGCCAATAATATAATCTTTAGGATTGAGATAGCTTAAGCTGTCGGCCGGGATTGACTTTTGCAGCCTGATGCTGTTGCTCACTTGCGCAAACGTCGCCGTGCTTATTATAGAAAAAAGAATAGCAAAAAAGAATTTATTCATCCGAATATTTTGTGGCGCTAAAGTAATTTAAACGTTTGTTAAAATTTGTTAAAAGAAAATTTAGTTACACCTGTTCGCTGGTTTTACCAAAGCGGCGCTCGCGCTTTTGGTAGTCTAAAACGGCCTCAAACAGGTCCTCGCGTCTGAAATCGGGCCAAAGCTTTGGCGTAAAGTAAAGCTCTGCATAGGCTATCTGCCATAAAAGGTAATTGCTAACCCGGTACTCTCCGCTGGTTCTGATCAGCAACTCCGGATCGGGCAAATCGTGAGTATATAAATTTTGTGCAAATACTTCTTCGGTAATATCTTCAGGGTTTAGTTTTCCGTCTTTTACCTGCTGCGCAATGTTTTTTGCTGCCACCGTCATTTCGCGCCTAGAGCCATAGCTGATGGCAAGCGTCATGGTGATGCCGGTGTTATCTTTGGTTTTCTCTTTGGCGTTATCCAGCTCTTTTAAACACCTTGGCGGGAGCTGATCCAGGTCGCCGATAGCACTTAGCTTAACGTTATTTTTCATCATCTGCGCAACCTCCCTGCTTAGAGCGGTTACCAGCAATTCCATGATAGCGCTTACCTCGAACTTCGGGCGGTTCCAGTTTTCGGCCGAAAATGTATATAGCGTAATGTACTTTACACCGATATCATCAGCGGCCTCAACCGCTTCCCTAACCGACTTTACGCCATTATGGTGACCAAATATCCGGAGTTTACCAAAGCCTTTGGCCCAGCGGCCATTGCCATCCATGATAACGGCTATATGTTTTGGAACCCTCGATAGGTCTATTTGATCCTGATAACCCATAATTTTAATAATTGCGGCCGTTTAGCTTCCCGGTGCGTTAGCTGGCTCACTATAATATATGAGCACGGCAACCGGCGCCAGTGTGTTTTTTAATTAATTTCCTTGCTTAATAATGAGTTATGTGCACAGGACATACCTCGCCAAATCTCAATTTTTCAGGGTACAAAGGTAAAACTATACTTTGATTTTTTTATTATGCTTAAACAAAAAGAATGTAGCATTGTAACAGGCAAACCGGCAGCGCGCCTGTCATAAAAAAAGGCAGCCCCTCTTTAGAAAGGCTGCCTTGCAATAGAACTACTATATTACTAATAAATCGCTTTTTCTTTAAGCAGGTTTACATCCTCGCCGCTGATGTTCACAATAGCATAACGGTCACTGTTGGTAATGTTCAGTTCATCAATAGCATCTACCAGGTTGGCATAGATAGAGTGGTCGCTCGGTTTTATAAGTACCATCATGTCTTTACCTGTATTTGCTAATATTTAATCACGGTTTTCAATCAGCACCTTGCGTAAGCCTGCTTTGGTAAAATCTACCACTGCGGGTGATGCCTTTTCGGCAAGCCCCTGGTACCACATTACTTTATTATTACTGCCTAAACATAAAGTTACGGTACGCTTATCGCTTACCTGCCCCCTATCCGGTCCGTCGTCGGGCATGGCTAACGGCATTGCCTTAGATTTAGACAAGGTAGTGGTCAGCATAAAAAAGGTGACCAGCAAAAACGCTAGGTCAACCATGGCGGCAAGGTCAACCCGGATGTTTTTAGGTTGACGCACATTTTTACCATCATTTTTTCCGGGGGAAGAATTTAGCTCAGCTATAATGTTATTGGTTATTGGTTATTGGTTATTGGTTATTGGTTATTGGTTATTGGTTATTGGTTTAAGCCAATTTAAAGAATATAGTTTTAATTAATTGTCTTTTACAGAATTTTATTCTGATAATAAATTTATCTTAGGATAAAATTTTATTTTGAGATAAATTATCACGTCATGTAAGAAAACATGGCTTTGCCGGCCCGCTTGGACTTGGAACTCTAATACATCAAACAGGAAATCAGTAAATATCCCGGTTAAGTTACCGGTAAAAGCATTTGGAGTTGAGGATGGTATAAGTGATACCGATAGAATAGACCATATAAGTATCAAAATTGCGCAAGTCGCCGCGTTGGGTACCGGGACCACCTATCTTGTTAACTGACCGGTCCGACAGATCATAAGCTGTCCGCGTGCTATAGGCCGACTGTGGTGCATAATAACCACTCACATCATCGAGGTAATCGGTCATGGCAGTGCGATAACCAATGTCAAACGTTATCCCTAAACTGCGCCAGGGATTGTATTTAATGCCGGCACCTATAGGTATTGACAAAACAGTGCTTTTATATGGCTTAATCTGGCCTTCGGTCATCAGCGGCGCCAAATCATACGTTTGGCCCTGGTATATGGCTTGCGGCTTATAATTTACAGCTGCAATACCGCCGTATATAAAAGGTGTAAATTTATGAATGCCGTCGCCGGGCAAGTACTCAAAAAAATTAAATTCGCCTACCAGCGCAACTTCATTTAAGGGAGTAAAAAAGCTAAGGTTACGGTCGCGCTGCTGCTGGTATGCAGATGTACTGTCGGCGCCTTCTATCTGTGCTCTGATGTAGCTGGCTTTGAGCGACAAATGACTGTTAAAGTTGTATCGCAGAGACACGCCGGCGGCAATACCACTTACCTGCAACACATTGCGCTGATTTAGATCTCCCTGGTAGCCCGAAGCGCCTAACTGGGCGCCTACCTCCCATTGCTGGGCGTTGAGCCGCACGGCGCTTATCAGCAAGAGCAAAAAAAGGCATACAGCTATACGGGGCATGCCACAAATTTAATAATTACGGGCATCCAAACCCCATAATAATTTATTTCTCAGGGTGGTTAAATAACTTTCATTGTTCAGGCGGATTAAGTTTAACTGAAACCCTGCCTTGCGGATATCAAACTTAATGTTAGTATCAATTACTGCCGTGCGCGAATCGCACGAAATTAAATAATTGGCGCTTCGCGTTTCAACTTCAAAGGTGAGTGTACAGGAGTCGGGTAACACAATAGGCCTCACATTAAGATTGTGAGGCGATACCGGCGTAACCACAATAGTGTCAGTTTGGGGATAGATGATGGGCCCCCCGCAACTTAGCGAGTAAGCCGTAGAACCTGTGGCCGTAGAGATAATAATACCATCGCCCCAGTAAGTGTTTAAAAACTCCCCATCGAGGTAGGCATGCATGGTAATCATGGCCGAGTCGTCGCGCTTATGGATGGTGATATCGTTAAGCGCAAAGTTGTTCTCACCAAAAATCTCGGCGTCAGAGCAAATGCAGATCAGCTCGCGTGCTTCGGTAGTAAACTGCTGGGTGAGCACTGCATGCATGGCCGCAGCAATGTCGTTTTTATTAACGCTGGCTAAAAAGCCCAACCGGCCAAAATTGATACCAATAACCGGTATACCGCTATCGCGAATCAGGGTTACCATATCCAGTAAGGTACCGTCGCCGCCCAAGGTGATCACCAAATTAATCAAGCCGGCCAGTGGCTGGCCTTTTTCTAACACGCAACAGGTTTGCATGTTAATGCGGCCTTCTAAAATACCTTTGAGCTGGTAATGCACGTATACCTTCGCGTCGTGTTGTGCCAGGGCATCAAACACCTGCTGTATGTAAGGTAAAACGGTGTCGTTAAACTGCCTGCCGTATACTAATATATTCATGCAATTACATGTTGAGATAATTCATGAACGACTCAAAACGGTTCATCGAATCATCATCTCCATCATTATGATTAAAGGTTGCCTTTACGTCATACCCGTAACGTAAAAAGGCGGCATTAATTGAAGATATATCGGGCTTGTTTAACTTCAGGGTAACCTCCAGCCGGGTTGATTCGGGGAATGCCTTAACGTAAGAACTTAATATCTGTGCATTATCAGACTCTACAATCTGCGCCATTTGCGACATGGCGTTGTTGTTGTTGCTTACTTCGAGCACAATAATACCGCCGGGCTGTGCTATGGCTGCAATGTCGGCAAAGAAGCTGTTCATTGCCGCGGCATTAATTACGCCTGTATAATTTTTAGCGGCATCCAGCACGGGTACTAAAGTCAGCTGTCCTTCGTAAAACAAACGGACTACATCATAAGCATGCTGATCTTCGTACACAAAATTATTAACGTGCAGCTGCGGTACCGATGATACCGGCATCAGATGATCGGGTTCGGTTATATCTGCCTCGGCTAATAAACCTAAAAACACATGATCGTTCACAACAGGCAGATGCCGTACACGAAATTCAACCATACGGTCAAGCGCAAGCTGTATGGTGTCGGTAATGGTTACCGCTGGTATCTTATCGGCAGCTAACTCTATTGCAAGCATATGTTAAACTTTTAATTTAATGTGTTCTAAATAATCTCTTAAATTGGCGTTAAATTCTTCGGGACGCTCCATCATAGGAGCATGACCGCAATGATCAATCCAATATAATTTAGAATCGGGGAGCAATTGGTTAAACTCAACCGCTACCTCAGGTGGTGTAATTTTATCATTCCGCCCCCAGATAAGACCAACAGGTATGGTTATCTTGTGCAGCTCTTTGCCCATATTGTGCCTGATAGCCGACTTTGCCATAGCCAGCAAACGCACTACTTTTGACCGGTCGTTGATGAGGATAAATACTTCATCAATTAAATCTTTGGTAGCCGTAGCCGGATCGTAAAACGTATATTCTACTTTTCCTTTCACAAACTCGTAATTCTCGCGGCGCGGAAAAGAACCGCCAAAAGCGTTTTCATACAAGCCCGAGCTACCGGTTAAAACCAGCGACTTCAACCTTTCCGGATGATTTACTGCGTAAATCAAACCTGCATGCCCTCCTAATGAATTGCCTACTAAGGTAATATTATTCAGGTCTTTATGTTTGATAAAGCGATGCACCTCTTTTGAAATAGTTCTGACACCAGTGGTTATCAAAGGCAAATCAAATATGGGCAGCATGGGCAAAATTACCCGGTAATCATCTTTAAATTCATCAATTACAGCTTCCCAGTTGCTTAAAGACCCCATCAGGCCGTGCAGTAACAACAACACCTCCCCCTGGCCTTCGTCTATATATATAAATCCTTTTTCTTCCTTAAGCACGTATTTCATGTCGGGGCGCGATAATCTTATATAACTTCAAATTCAATGCATTACGACAACTGTTACCAGCAACCTGCACGGCAATAAAATTAGTTTTTTGTAGCAGAGTTTTAACAATTAAACAAATTATTTAGGCAAGCAATTGTTTTACCACCTCAGATATAGTTTTACCATCGGCTTTGCCGGCCAGTTCTTTATTGGCCGTCCCCATCACCTTGCCCATATCTTTTACTGATGTTGCACCTACCCTGCTGATCACATCTTTTATAAATACTTCAATCTCGGCCTTATCCATCTGCTTGGGCAGGTAAGCTTCAATTACTTCCATTTCCTCTTTCTCTATCTGGTACAAATCAGGGCGGTTTTGTGCCTCGTAAATGTCCGCAGACTCCTTGCGTTGTTTAACCAGCTTTTGCAGCACCTTAATTTCGGTTTCTTCATTGATATCTTCGGTCGCACCCTTTTCGGTTTTTGCGAGTAAAAGGGCAGATTTAATGGCACGCAAACCACGCAGCTTAGCTTCCTGCTTAGCCAGCATGGCCTGTTTAATATCCTGATTTATTCTATCGGTTAATGACATTTTATGTTTAGTTGATTGGTTTATCAGTTAATTAGTTGAGTAGTTGCTTTTGATTGATAAGCTTGTAGAGGTAAGTGCTTCATTAATTACATAGACAGATATCCATGCAGGCAACAACTCAACTACTCAATCTATCAACCGCCAAACTTACTTTCTATGAATTAATGTTCCGGTTGCCTGTGCAGTTGGCATCAGCACCAAATCGTTGATGTTAACGTGTGCCGGGCGCGAGGCTACGTACCAAATCGTTTCGGCA
This sequence comes from Mucilaginibacter sp. CSA2-8R, assembly GCF_038806765.1. NCBI lineage: Bacteria > Pseudomonadati > Bacteroidota > Sphingobacteriia > Sphingobacteriales > Sphingobacteriaceae > Mucilaginibacter > Mucilaginibacter sp. CSA2-8R. The sequence goes on from NZ_CP152389.1 coordinate 3,546,261, forward strand.
ACATCGGCCGGTGTAAGCGGCGTGAAACCTTCATATACTTTTTTTGCACGGTCTTTATCGCCTTTAAAACGCACTTCAGAAAACTCGGTTTCTACTGCGCCGGGATGCACGGCGGTTACCTTAATACCATGCGGCAATAAATCAATCCGCATGCCCTGGTTAAGCGCATCAACGGCAGCCTTGGTAGCGCAATACACATTACCATTAGCATATACGTTTTTACCTGCAATCGAACCCAAATTAATAATATGCCCGTAGCCATTATCAATCATCCAGTTAGATACAATTTTGCTTACATAAAGTAAACCTTTAATATTGGTATCTATCATGGTATCCCAATCTTCGTATGTGCCTTTTTGGATAGGGTCTAAGCCCTGGCTTAAGCCCGCGTTGTTCACCAGCACATCTACCTTCTTCATTTCATCGGGCAACGTGTCTAAGTGGTGCATTACCTGCTCTTTTACCCGAATATCAAACGCAGCTACGGCAATGCGCACATTGTAATCAGTGTTTAAACGCTGCGCCAGCTGGTCGAGCCGGTCTTGACGGCGGCCTGTTAAAATCAAGTCATACCCTTCGCGGGCAAAAAGGTGTGCACAGGCCTCGCCTATTCCGGCTGTAGCTCCTGTTATTAATGCAATTTTAGCCATAGGTGATTAACTAACACCGGCGAAATTATGTTTTTTATTAAATAAAGAAGCGTGCGGATTACCTTATGCGCCGGATTAGTTTACCTGCGAACACATAAATGACTGTTAAATAACATTTTGAGCAGATGTTGATTTCTGCACATTCAACAAAAGCTTTTTGGACTGTTGCAAGGCTGCGGCTTGCGGCGTGATGACTCGTCGGACTTTACCTGAAACTTAAACCCTCTACTCAAAGTGCAGGCTAAACATAATTTGGTGCAGAAACAACTTATCAATAGGCGACGACAGCGGGTTAGTGCCCTGTATCAAAAGATTACCCATCGAATTGGCTATTTTTAATTCGGGCGACATTTTAAAATACTGGAAATAAATGTCACAACCGATGCCTGCTTCGTACGATGCAAAATTGCGGGTGTTTAATATTTTGCGTTGCAGAAAGTCCTGATTTAAATCTTCTTTTTGCTTGCTGATGGCCATCGAATATTTTACACCGCCCACCAGATAAGCCCTGACGTTGCCCACTTTGTCCGATTTAATTTTTAAAAGCAATGGCACATCTACAGTAGTAGCCTGCACCTGGCGTACGGTGTTATCGGACGGGTTGTAAAACGTATAATTTAATTCGCGGTCGGCAAAAACCAGCGCGGGCGTTAATCTTGCTTCTAAATGCTCGGTCAGGCTATATCTGCTAATGAAGCCAACAGCAAATCCGGGCGTTCTGCGCGAACTGATCGCAGCTATACCACTGGTCAAAGGGGGGCCGTAAGGGTCGTCTGGATTTTGTAAAGGCTGTTGCCAGTATGGTTGCCTGATTACCTTATAATATTGTTGAATAGCCTGAAAAGAGAAGCCGAAACTGATTTTGTTTTGGTCGGCACCACCACCCCAGCCTTGTGCCCTGGCCTGCGTAAACGAAGCCAGCACCAGTACCCACAGAATGACTTTTTTAAATTGCATTTATTTTACGCCTGTATAAATAGAACAGATGCCAAAGGCCAGCGGCCGGTTTTTAGTTTGCTTGTAACCCACTTTGTTCATCAGCGCCACAAAATCTTTCCCGTCCGGAAAAGCGGCTACCGACTCGGGCAGGTACGAGTAAGCACGCGAATCTTTTGAAAAAAGCTTACCAATACCTGGCGTAATATAATGAAAGTAAAAGTTATACAATTGCTTAACCGGAAAAACACGGGGTTTAGAAAACTCCAGTACTACCACCTTTCCGCCCGGCTTTAAAACCCGCAGCATATCGGCCAGGCCGGTTTCCAGGTTTTCGAAGTTACGCACACCGTAAGCTACTGTGATGGCCTCAAATTCGTTATCGGTAAAAGGCAGCTTTTCAGAATCGCCCAAACGCACTTCAAACTTATCGCTCAAGTTGCGCTTTTTTATTTTTTGCTTCGCGACATCCAGCATTCCGGCCGAGATATCAACACCCACAATTTTTTCGGGTTTAAGAATAGACAGCGCCTCAAAGGCAAAATCGCCGGTGCCAGTGGCCACGTCTAATATGCGTTTAGGCTTCAGGGTCTTTAGCTCGTTAATGGCAATTTTACGCCAGATGATGTCGATACCCAAAGACATAAAATGATTTAAAAAATCGTATGTTTTGGATATGTTGTTAAACATATCAGCTACCTGTTCTTTTTTGGTAACCTGCGTATTTTGATATGGCGTTACAGACTTACTCATTGGGCAGTAAAGATAGCGAATTATATGGTTTGAACTTTAATAATGCACACCCAACAGTATGCCCTATTTAAAGTTTGACGCATCATTCACATACCCACCCAAAACGACAATGCCGCCTGAACAAACCGTTAAACGGTCGCTCAGGCGGGCATCATCCATCAACAAACACAAGCTATTTAATTTCCTGACCTTCTTTTAATTCATCGCCGGGGTTGAGCACAATTTTATCTCCGGCTTTCAGGTTACCAAATACCTCGGTATTAGTGTCGTTTACAATGCCTTCTTTTATATCGGCATATACGGCTTTACCGTTAATTACTTTAACCACGTAAATCCTTTCGGTAGAGCGTACAATAGCATTGTTAGGTACCAGTAGCGATTTTGCTCCAAACAGCAAAGGCACCTTCACCTCGCCATACATGCCGGGCTTTAGTTGCTGATTTTTATTGGCTACATCAATCTCAATAGCCTCCGACCGCTGCGAGCTTAACGCATTAGATGACCGGCTGATGTAGGCTTTGTTAGACTGGCCGGGCAGCGCGTTAAATACAAACGTCACCGGCTGCTTCAGGTCTACCTTTTCAACATAGTTTTCGGGTATCATTACCTCCAGGCGCAGCTTGCGGGTACCCTGCAACACCAGCATGGGCTGGTCGGTTGATTTGCCTGGCCCTACCAGCGCCCCTGCCGATACATTACGTTGCACAATCATGCCATCAAACGGTGCCCTGATGTTTAAATAGGCCTGCACATCTTTAACAGAGGTTGCATTAGACCGTTCGGACAAGGCAACCGCCTCATCTGCCTTCATTTTAGACGACGCGTTATCCAAGTCGAGCGGCGACACCGCCCCTTCTTCTTTAGCAGCTTCTTTTAACCTGCGGTACTTTTCGCGGCTGGCGTTAGCAGCTTCCTGCGCCTGCAGGTAGCGGGCATTAGCCGATTGTACCTGCGATGCCATCTCTGGCGCCTCCAGCGCGGCCAGTAATTGCCCTTTATGAACTATGGAGCCGCGGTCAACATTCAGTTGCTTCACAAAGCTGTTTATTTTAGCAAATATATTTACCTCATTAAACGGCTTAAGCTGCCCGGGCAGCCTCACGTAGCTAGACAGGGCCTTTTCAGTAACGGTGGCAGTTTCCAACTTATCGTCGGTTTTTGCCTTGCCGGCAGTAATATCAACCGGCTTATCAGCGTGCGAGCACCCAAAAAGGGTTGTCGCAACAAAGGCTATAGTGATTAATTTATACTTCATGGGTTTCGGGATGATTTACGATTAGATCTGTAGAAGATGATGAGTTTTCGGGCATGAGCGATGGCGAATTGTAGGTGGTTTTATTTTGCACCCAGGCAAACACCAAAGGCAAAATAAATAAAGCCGCAATGGTAGAGGCAAACAGCCCCCCAATTACCGCCCGGCCCAGCGGTGCCGATTGCTCGCCGGCTTCGCCCAGGCCCGATGCCATGGGTATCATACCGGCTATCATGGCCAAACTGGTCATTAAAATTGGGCGTAAACGGATGGAAGCACTGGTTACAGCCGCCTTAGTAGCATCGCGGTAATCCAGGCGCAGCTTTTCGGCGTTGGTCACAATCAGGATAGCGTTGGCTACCGATACCCCTACCGACATAATCATGCCCATATAGCTCTGTAAGTTAAGCGTTGAGCCGGTAAGCAGCAAAGCGCCGATAGAACCTAATACCACTGCAGGCACAGTTGATAATACTGTGAGGGATAATTTTACAGACTGATAGTTAGCTGCTAACAACAGGAAGATAACCAGAATGGCAAACAGCAACCCATTCTGTAAACTCGACATTGTATCGGTTAACAAACTCGACATCCCTTGCACCTGCGTAACCACACCCTTAGGCGGCTTGCCCAGGGATTGGATGGCCTTTTGTACGGCAGACGTAGCACGACCTAAGTCTTTATGATGGATATTGGCGCTCACCGTCAGGTAACGCCTTGGCCCCATACGGTCGTACTCGCCCGGAACATAAACCGTTTTAAAACTGGCAACATCGCCCAGTACGGGACTGCTTTGCCCTTTAATTAAAGGGATTTCGCGTATCTCGTCCATGTTGTTCATCACATACTCAGGTATCTGCACTTGTACCTGGTAGGTATTAGCGGCCTTTTCGTCCAGCCACTGGTTTTTTTCGGAAAAACGGCTGGATGAAGTACTGGCTGTTACCGAGCGCGATATCTCGCTTACACTTAAACCCATCTGCGCCAGTTTGAGCCGGTCGAGCGTAATTTTTACTACCGGGAATTTGAGCGGCTGGTTAATCTGCACGTCACGCAGGTAATCAACTTGCTTAAGTTTATCTACCAGTTTATTGCTGTAAGCCTCAATTTGGCCCATATCCTTACCGGCAACGGTTACCTCAATAGGCGTAGCAGCGCCCTGACTCATAATTTTCTCGGTCATGTCAATCGGCTCAAAGGTTACCCGAAGTTCCGGTATGGCGTAGGCAATGTTCTTTCGCAGCGCTTCTTTAAAGTCGTCCATATTTACATGGTAATCTTCGTCTAGGTTTACTTGTAAAATGGCCTCGTGCGTACCGGTGTTAAATACATATAGGTTACTAACTCCATAACTGCTCGGTATCAAACCTACATAACCCGAACTGATGGCTACATGATGATTGGAGGTACTATCAATGATTTTTAAAACCTGCTTCAGCTTAGCTTCGGTTCGCTCCAAACGGGTACCGTCTGGCTCTTTAATGCGGATCTGGAACTGACCGTTGTTTAGCTTCGGCATCATATCTTTACCGATTATCAAAAAGCCCCCTAATGCCAAGGCCAGCACCACCAACAAATACACCGGCACAATCAGCCGCTTGTTCGGCATCCAACGGTCTAAGATTTTTACAAAACGCAGCTTAATCCGCTCAAACAAATCATTCTCCTGCGGGTGTTCTTGCTCATTTTTTAAATGGCTTTGCACCTGCCCGTTTTCTTTAAAGTCTAATGCCTCGCCGGCATGGGCGTGCAGCTGCCCGTGGTGACCGTGCTGGTATTGCTCGGCATTGATGAGCCAGTTGCTGAGTATCGGCACCAGCGTTTGTGCAATAATGTATGACACAATCATGGTTAAGCCAATGGCTAACGACAATGGTAAAAACATAGCCTTAGGCACACCCGTCATCAAAAACGAAGGTGCAAACACAGCCAGTATACAAAGCAGGATAAGCAGCAGCGGGAAAGAAATTTCCTCGCAGGCGTCATAAATAGCTTCCTTTTTACTTTTGCCCATCTCCAGGTGCTGGTGTATGTTCTCGATGGTTACCGTGGCCTGGTCAACCAAAATACCGATAGCTAGCGCCAGTCCGCTTAAGGTCATGATGTTGATGGTTTGCCCAAAAAAGCCCAACAGCATCACCCCGATAACGATAGACACCGGAATGGTAATCACCACAATTAAGCTACTACGCCAGTCGCGTAAAAACAGCAGCACCATCAGCCCGGTTAAAATAGCACCCAGGCCGCCCTCAGTAAGCAAGCTTTTTACGGCGTTGATTACAAACACCGACTGGTCAAACTCGTACGATACCTTAACATCATCGGGCAATAAACTTTGTATATCCGGCAGTTTACTTTTAAGCGCCTGTACCACCGCCCAGGTAGAGGCATCGGCGGTTTTAACCGCAGGGATGTATACCGAGCGTTTACCATTAATTAAGGCATAGCTTACGGTCACGTCGGCACCGTCAGACACTCTCGCTACATCTTTGATAAACACCGGACTACCATTTTTGCTGATAACAGGGATGTTGCCAAAATCATCCACGTTGCCAATCAGCGAGTTCATGGTGGTTACGTACATGGTGTTATCCATGCGCAGGTTACCCGAGGGCGACATCACATTGTACTTAGCCAGCGAGGCTACCACTTCGTCGGGTGTTAAACTGTAGCTCCGCAGTTTGTTAGGGTCAACATTAATGATGACCGAACGCGAGTTGGCCCCGAACGGCGGCGGCGCGGAAAGCCCGGCTACCGACGAGAACGTAGGCCGCACCCGGGTGGTGGCCAAATCGTAAATATCTTTTAAGCTGCGGGTTTTTGAGGATAGCACCAGCTGCCCTACCGGCAGCGATGAAGCATCAAAGCGTAGTACCTGCGGCGGCAACGCACCGGGCGGAAAAAATTTCATGGCGCGGTTTACCTGCAAGGCCACCTGCGCCGAGGCCTCGCCCATATCGGTCCCCTCGTAAAAGCTTAACTTTAGCAGGGTAAGCCCCTGTATATTTTTACTGGTGATAGATTTGATACCGTTGACGTACAAAAACTGGTCTTGCAAACGGGTAGAAAAGAAGCCTTCCATCTGCTGCGGCGACATCCCTCCGTACGACTCAATAACGTACATAGTAGGCATATTGAGCTGCGGGAATATATCTATCGGAATTTTTATTGCACTAAGCACCGAAAAAAGCAGCAGGCTGATGGTAACAATCACTATTGTAACCGGCTTTTTCAGTGCGGTGGTAACCATTGACATAATTATATTAATTTAACTGGTTAAGAACTTGACTGACCTGATTTTCGGTAATGGCCTTTTGAAAAAGCGCCTGCGTGTAACTGTTTTTGGCTGATATAAAATCGGTTTCGGCACGGTATAACAGGTTTAGCGCCGCATTGAGCTCAATAATATCGGTGAGCCCGCTTTTATACAGGGCAAACTTTTGGCGGTAGGCGGCATTTGCGGCCTTTACCTGCCGCGGTATTTCCTGCAAACGTTCCAACGCGGTAGCCACGTTGGCATCAGCCTGGCTGGCGTTTGCCGCTAACAACACCTTTTGCTCGTTAAGTTTAGCCAGCGTATACTGCGACGTAATTTTTTGGGTGTTGAGCTTTAGCTGCCGGCGCTTTAAATCGAACAAATTATACGTGATGCCCAAACCCACTACATAATTTTCGCGCTGAAAGCCCCAGCCGTTATACAGACTGGTAAAGCCGTTGTTTGCATCTAAACTGGCGGCACGCCCCCAGGCAGCGGCCTGCAATGATATTTTTGGATTATAACTCTTTTTTACCAGGGCTTCGCGCTCCAGGCTATTGTCGTACAATGAGCGGTAATACCTAATGAGCGGATGGTTAGCCGTGTCGGGCATCAGCAGGTTGCCGCTCACAGAGTGTAAAATCAAATTATTTTCGGATACGGTATCGGGTACAATGCTGTTATATGGCATGCCGCTGATAACCGCCAAACGGAGCTGGATCTGTTTAACCTGGTTTTTAAGTTCGATGTAGTTTAAGCGCGATTTAGATAATTCGGCTTCGGCAATACTGGTATCTACACCGGCCCTGATGCCGCTGCGGGCCAGCGCCCTGATAGAACGCCTGATTTCCTGGTTACGTTCAATATTACGCGCCTGCACCGTTAAAAAAGCCTGCAGTTTGAGCAGTTGCAGGTAGTTATCAATGGTATAAGCCTGCAGGTTATACTTTGATGCTGCAAACTGGTTCTTTTGTACATCAACCTCGGCTTCGGCTACTTTATTCTGCGCCTTGTAGGCACCGAAATTATAAAGTTCCATATCAAAGGCGGCAATGCCTAAGTTAGACAGTACGGCCGTGGTATTGCTCTCGTTGCGTACACCGCGATTGTTAGAGGGCACAATGCCGAAACCGAAGTACGCACCGCCCACATTGTTATTGGTACCTATATTGGCCTGGTAATTAAGCTTTATATTAGGTAGCCAGTTGTAGCTAGTTTCGCGGGCCTGGGCTTCTTTAATCAGTATGGCCGACGAGTCGGTAACCAGCGTGGGCGCGTTGGTGGCTACCCGGTTCAGCAACTCATTAAGCTTAACGGTGCTGTTTGGATTTTGCGCATATAAGGGGCCGGCCACCAGCAGCAATAATGCCAGGCACCAGCCATGTTTAAAACAAAACATGTATTTAAAAAACTATTGTAGATAAAAAGGATATTGTACTGCCATCAGGCAGTTCATTTTCTGTAGATGAAAAAACTTCCTTTTAAATCAGATAGTAAATTGCCGGGTAAGCAGATAAATGGGCTCTGCCGAGGTACGGAAATATCGTTGAGACCGTAAAAAGCGGTTAACAGTGCTGATGCTTAAAATTGCGAACAGCGAATATAAGCAGGCCAGTAAGGCATTAATGGTAAAAGCAAACTCGCGGGCCTTGTTACGTAGCAGGGTCTGAAAAACTACGGATTTGGCTGCCACCTCTTCCATAAATTCAGGCTTGCGTTTGGCAAATACTTTAACCAGTACATTGGTTTCGTGCGGACTCTCGTGCAAAGCGCTGTACACGCCAAAGCCCACAAAGGGTTTCGCAATAAAAAATATTGCGGCAATGGCTAAAATCAGCTTATATGTTTGCAGTTGGTTCACTTTAGCATTAATACCTTTTACAACGGATAAAGTTGCAGCTATTTTATAAAAATGCTACTGAGTAACATGAATGTTGCATTTATTAATTACTGATTGAATTTAGCAGTAACTAAGTTAAATTCACGACGTTTGCATATCAACTATGGAACATTTATTACGTCAGCAAATTGAAAAAATTGTAAAGCTAACTGATGATGAATTTACGTTTGCGCTTTCGCATTTTACACCCCGCCAATTTAAGAAACACCAGTATGTAGTGCAGGCAGGTAACGCTGCGCCAAACGATTACTTTGTGCTGGAAGGCTTGCTCAAATCATTTTACCTGGATGAGCAGGGCAAGATGCACATTTTGCAGTTTGCCATGGAGGACTGGTGGATATCAGACCCGCAGGCTTATCACAACCAAACGCTGGCCACGTTAAACATCGATTGTCTGGAAGACACCTCTACCCTTTATATCTCCATTGATAACCGCGAAAAACTCTGCGCCGACCTGAAAAAGATGGAGTACTTTTTTATGAAGAAAACTACCGCCGGTTACATTGCCCTGCAGCGGCGTATTTTATCATTAATGAGCCAAAAGGCCGATGAGCGCTACCAGCAGTTCATCAACCTATATCCTTCGTTACTGCAACGCCTGTCCAAAACGCTGGTAGCCTCCTATCTGGGAATTTCGCGCGAAACCCTGAGCCGCATCAGCGCGGTTTGATGTGACATAGGTCACGGTTATTTTGTGAGCTATGTCCTGTGCAGGCCGTTACACAATTGCGACTATTGCGTGTTTAGTAATTACACACAGAAGTAACTCAACATGGATAATATAGCATTAGTAGTAGGTGCCAGCGGCATTACCGGCAGTAACCTAGCCGAAAAGTTAATTGAAAAAGGATGGACCACCTACGGTTTGGCCCGTAACCCGAACACTAATTTGCCTGGCTTACAACCTATAGCAGCGGATTTGCTACAGCCTGAAAGTTTAACAGAAGCATTGGCCGACATTAAACCAACCCACGTGTACATCACCAGTTGGATGCGTAACGATACCGAGGCAGAAAACATCCGGGTGAACAGCCTGATGGTACGTAATCTATTGCGTGCCTTATCGGGTAAAGGCTCGGTACAGCACGTGGCCCTGGTTACTGGTTTAAAGCATTACCTCGGTCCGTTTGAGGCCTATGCCAAAGAAGGGTTTTTGCCAGTTACACCTTTGCGCGAAACGCATCCCCGTTTAGACATTGAAAACTTTTATTACGCACAGGAAGATGAAGTGTATGCCGCTGCCGAACGCGATGGTTTTACCTGGAGCATACACCGGCCGCACACCGTGATTGGCAAAGCCGTGGGCAACCTCATGAATATGGGGACTACCGTGGCCGTTTATGCCAGCATCTGTAAAGAAACGGGCAGGCCTTTCAGATGGCCCGGATCACAAGCCCAGTGGAATGGCTTATCGGATGTTACAGATGCTAGGGTACTGGCCGAGCAGCTGATTTGGGCATCTACCACTGATGCCGCCCGCAACCAGGCCTTTAATATTACCAACGGCGATGTTTTTAGGTGGAGTACGTTATGGCACCAGTTAGCGGGTTGGTTTGGCATTGAAGCAGTCGGCTATGATGGCACAACGCATCCGCTTGAAAACGAAATGGCTACTGATGCCGACCTATGGCGTAATATGGCCGCTCAATACCAGTTAAAAGAGCCCGATTTAAACCGGCTGGCATCACCCTGGCATACCGATTTGGATTTGGGCCGACCAATTGAGGTGATGACCGATATGTCTAAAAGCCGCAAGCTGGGCTTTACCGTTTACCAAAGTACCGAAGACTCTTTCTTTGACCTGTTTGCGCAGTTGCGGAACGAACGGTTAATACCTTAATTTATTTTTTACTCCGATTGGTGATAAGCGTCGTTTAGCGCAAACCGATAATGCGTTGGTGTGTTACCCACTTACATACCAACGCATTACCTCCTGATGAGCGACGAAAACCAAAACCCCGACCTTACCGACGACGAAAAGAGACTATTTGCCGACCTGATGCCGGAAGACCTGAACGAAATAATGGATTCCGGTTTTAACCGTCGACATTTTTTAAAGCTGATGAGCGTTGGCGGCGCCACTGTACTGGCGGCTAATTTGTTGGGTGCCGAACAGGTACTGGCACGCCCCTTGGCACCCGAAGAGGCCGCGACAACCGCAGCGATTGAAAACGGCGTCAAGATATCCTTTAACATTAACGGCGCTACGCGCAGCCTGACGGTAGACTCGAGAATGACTTTGCTGGACACTGTGCGGGAAAGGTTGCAGCTCACCGGATCTAAAAAAGGATGCGACCACGGGCAATGCGGTGCTTGTACCGTAATGATTAACGGGCAACGGGTGCTATCATGCCTTACCCTGGCTGCCACCTGCGAGGGTAAAACCGTTACTACCATTGAGGGTTTAGCCAATGGCAACCAGCTGCACCCCATGCAGGAGGCTTTTATTAAACACGACGGTTTTCAGTGCGGTTACTGCACGCCAGGCCAAATATGCTCGGCCGTGGCTTTATTGGGCGAAGCTCAAAAAGGTGATGCAAGCTACGTGACATCTAACATTAAACAAACCGGTGCGGGGCTGTCTTTATCTGAGGATGAAATCAGGGAAAGGATGTCGGGCAATATTTGCCGGTGCGGGGCTTACCCTAACATTGTGGCTGCCATTATGGAGGTACAATCGGGTAAACCGGTAGAACAGCATTTCAATTTTGCAGGCTAAAACCAAGGTATATTTTAACTAAACCATTATGAGACCATTTAAATATACCCGAGTCGATTCCCTCAAGTCAGCTATCAAAGAGCTAAACGGCAATGCACAATCGCGCATACTGGCCGGCGGCACCAACCTGCTCGATTTGATGAAGGAGGACGTGGAGCGACCGGAGGAATTAATTGACATTACCCACCTGCCATATAGTTCTATAAGGTCACTATCGCAAGGTGCTGCTAAACCCGGCGTTTTGTTAGATGCTTTGGGCAAAAATGCGGGAACCGCCAATCACCCGCTCATCCGCAGCCAATACCCTATGCTAAGCCAGGCTATATTGGCCGGGGCGTCGGCACAAATACGTAATATGGCCACCAACGGTGGCAACCTGTTGCAACGCACACGCTGCCCTTATTTTTACGACGTAGCCATGCCCTGCAATAAACGCACACCTGGTTCGGGCTGCGGCGCTATGGAGGGATTTAACCGTATGCATGCCGTTTTTGGCTGGTCGGACAAATGTATTGCTGTACACCCCTCAGATATGGCAGTAGCCCTGGCCGCATTGGATGCTAAAGTTTTGGTACAAAATCGGTCGGGCCAGCAAAGGCGCTTAACTTTTGATGAATTTTTCCGGCTGCCTGGCGATGCCCCGGAGAAGGACAACAACCTGCAACACGGCGACCTGATTACCGGCATCGAGTTACCGGCCAGCAACTTTGCCGACCATTCTTACTATGCCAAGGTGCGCGACAGGTCTTCTTACGCTTTTGCACTCATATCGGTAGCGGCAGGTTTTCAGCTTAACGGTAAACAAATTAGAGATGTGCGCATTGCCATGGGTGGCGTGGCGCATAAACCCTGGCGGGCCTTAACAGCAGAAAAAATGCTGAAAGGTAAAGAAGCCAACGAAGCCAATTTTAAAGCAGCCGCCAAAGCCGAAATGGCCGCCGCTAAACCACACGAATACAATAAATTTAAAATAGAACTGGGCGAGCGCGCTATTGCACTGGCATTAACCAAAGCACTTAATTATGGAAGCTAATCCAATTACCGGCACCCCGTTAAACCGTATTGATGGTTTGCTCAAAGTAACCGGTAAGGCTGCCTACGCTACCGATTACCCGGTTAAAAACCTGGCTTATGGTTATTTATTTAAAAGCACTGTAGCGTCGGGCACTATTACCCAGATTGATGATGCCGCAGCCAAAAAAGCGCCGGGTGTAATTACCATCATCACCCATCTTAATGCGCCTAAGTTGAACGTAAAAGGTGGCTTACGGGGCGGCGCTTTGCTGCAAGGCCCTGAGATAAAATTTAACGGGCAGCACATCGGCATCGTAGTGGCCGAAACATTCGAGCAGGCCCGCTATGCCGCCCGCTTAGTTAAAGTGCAATACAGCAGTGATGCCCAGGCCAAAACAGATTTCGAAAAGCTGGCACCCCAAGCCGTGCCTGCCAAAGAGCCCGAAGTACGGCGCGGCGATATAGACTCGGCCATGGCCGGTGCACCGATTACGGTTGACCAGGTTTACGAAACACCTATTGAGCATCACCACCCCATGGAGCCACATGCTACCATTGCCCTATGGGAAGGCGATAAACTAACTTTATATAACAGCTCACAAATTGTTAACGGTGCGCAAAGTGCAGCCGCCAAAACGCTTAATATCGCGCCAGAAAATGTGCGTATCATCACCCCTTACATAGGCGGTGGCTTTGGTTCTAAAGGCGGCCAGTGGGCTAACCTGGCGCTGGCAGCCGTCGCGGCAAAAATGGCTAACCGGCCTGTGCATTTAGCGCTGAGCCGGCAGCAAATGTTTAACTCGGTGGGTCTGCGGCAGCACAATATCCAGCATATTAAACTGGCAGCCACCAAAGACGGTAAGCTACTTGGCTTAGGGCATCAAACCACTACGCACACCGCTATTGATGATGAATATACTGAGCCTTGCGGCGATTGCTCAAAAGTACTGTACGCGGTACCGAATGCACTCATCAATTACAAGGTAGTGCCTATGAACGTAATTATGCCCACCTATACCCGCGGACCGGGCAAATCAACGGGTAGCTTCGCGCTTGAGTCGGCTATGGATGAGCTGGCTTATAAGCTGAAAATGGATCCTATTGCTTTAAGGCTTAACAACGAACCAGCACAGGATCCTACCACCAGCAAACAATGGTCGTCGCGTAAGCTGGTAGAATGTTTAAAAGAAGGCGCCAAGGCATTTGGCTGGGATAAGCGCAACCCGCAGCCCGGCCAAAATATACAGGGCGATTACCTGGTGGGACATGGCGTAGCCTGTGGCACCTACCCAGCCAAGCAGCGCGACAGTTCGGCTGTGATTAAATTAAGCAATGATGCCGGCAAGGTACAAGCCGTGGTAGAATTAGCCGCTGCCGATTTAGGAACCGGTACGTACACCATTCTGGCCCAAACCGCCGCGGATGGTTTAGGGCTTCCGGTTACCCAGGTGCAGATTAAACTCGGCGATTCGGATTTACCGCCGGCGGCAGGTTCAGTAGGTTCGGTGGGTGCCACCAGTTATGCCAACTCGGTTAATGATGCTTGCTCTAAAATAACCACGGAACTGATGATGAAATCGGGCAAGCAGTTTTTTGTGCGGCCAACCGCAGCACAATTAATGGCCTCGGAGCGGCTGAGCACTTTTGAAACGCGGATGGATGCCAAGCCGCTTGCCGATGCCGACAATTACTCGGCCCATAGCTTTAATGCCAACTTTGCCGAGGTTTGGGTAAACCGCTATACCGGCATGGTTAAAATAAAACGTTTATTAGCGGTTACCGCAGCCGGCAAAATTCTCAACCCTAAAACAGCCCGTTCGCAGATTATTGGCGGCAATGTTTGGGGTATAGGCATGGCCCTTACCGAAGAATCGGTTATTGACCCGCGCTGGGGCAACTTCATCACCCGGTCTTTTGCCGATTACCATGTACCCGTAAACCTGGATGTGGGTAACCTTGACGCCATCTTTATTAATGAGGACGATAAGCACGCCAATAAATTAGGCGTTAAAGGTATTGGTGAAGTAGGTATTGTTGGCGTAGCCGGCGCCATTGCTAATGCCGTATTTAATGCTACGGGCAAACGGGTTAGAGAACTGCCTATTACGCCTGATAAGCTGATCTAATATCATAATCCCCGGTGCATTCTTGAAGCCACCGGGGATTTTTACAATACAACTATTACTTACCTATCGCCAATCTCCTGCCCTCGCTGTGCGCACTAAACTCGGGAGCATACACACTTTGTACGGTGCTTATGCCAGTAGCAAACTTACCGGGCTGTGCTACCCGAAGCTCGTACTCAAACACATAACTACCTTTATTTAACCTGCTGATAAAGAAGTTAGTGGCTACATCTTTAGTAACCTGGTAGTAGTACAACCCGTCCTTGTATTTATAGTCCGACAATACATCTACGGGCTCGGTGCCTGACGGGCGCATGTCTTTTAAGTGGACATAGTCATAATCTCGGCCGGCTTTGAGGTAAACCACCACTTTAAGCAAATCGCCCACTTTGGGCTGATGCCGGGCATCAACCTCGGTAACTACCTTACCCTGGGCGTCTGTTTTTACAATAAAGTATTTACGCTCCAGTTTCAGGTCGGCGGTTGCAGGTGTAATTTTATCCAGTTGCTCAGTGTATTGCCAGTACAGGGCTCCCCAGCTTACCGTTTTACCATTGTTGCTTATTTGTACTTTGCCCAGCGCAGGCTTAACTGCTTCGTTGGCCCAGCTTGTTTTCAGGTAACCGGTTCCGGCCTCGGCTTTAAGGTCAGGCTTTAGTTCAGTCAGCGGCTTACCACCCAGGATGATAGCCGGCAAAACATCATCAGTGGTAAGCAAATCGGTGCCTTTCATCAGCAGGGCATAACAGGCAGCAGCGGTGGCTTTGGTGGTGCGCCAGTTGGTGGTTTGCTTGTTGCGCAGCAGCCATATCTTCATCTCCTCTACCGCTTTAGGGTTGCTGCCGGTTTCGGTAAATAGCTCAATGAGCAAAGCCTGCGTTTCTACCGGCGACTGGTACCAGTACCAGCCTGAGCGGTTTTCAGGCCAGTACATGCCCATATCCTCGCTTTGCTGCGCCCGCTCTAAAAGCGACCTCGTGATGGCTTTGGCAATTTCGGGCTTGCCCAGGCGCTGCATGGTTAATGCAATCAGAGCCTGCTGATAAATATCCTGCCGCAGCCACAATTTAGCAGCTTTGTTTAGGTATTTGGCACGGAGGTCAGTTAGTCCTTCACTCAATGGTTTGTCTTTAAAATAACTGCGGGCGTACCAGGCGTGGATGTCGATGGCACTCAAATAATCGGCACTAACGCCCGGAAGTTTAGCATCGGCTAATATTTCGGCATCGAGGTAGGCAATGGCTTTGCCTGCGATGTTGTTTAATTTTTGATCACCGGCTATCCCTATGTAATTTAACTGACCGATACCTGCCACAATGTGTTGGGTAATGTAACGGTCGGCCGTGTTACCGCCAAACCACGGGAAACCACCGCCGGGCAGCTGTTTGCTTTGCAGCTTGTTTAAAATCTGCTCCTGCTCATAGGTCAGTTTGTTTAGGTCAAACAGTAAGGCAATGCGTTTTTTCTGCTCCGCTTCGTCCATGGCATCGCGCAGCCAGGGTGTTTCCTCGAGCAGGGCTGTTTTCAATTTCTGATTTTTTTCCAGGTTAGATAGTAGCTCTTTGCTGTCAGCCGCTTTCCAGCGCTCAAAAATAGTTTTGATGCGCGGGTTGTTGTTTACAATAGCGGCCGACAAGCTGTTAGACAAATACCGGCTAAACGTTTGCTCCGAACACTCGTACGGAAACTCCATTAAATAAGGCAAAGCCTGCACGGCATACCAGGCCGGGTTCTGTGTATATTCTAACGTCAGGGTTTTATTAACCAGCGTTTTGCTTTGCTCATTAACCAGCTTGTCAAAACTAAATGCTTTGCTTTGCCCTGAGCGTACCAGCATCGGCATACTTTCGGTAACCAACATGCGGTTTGGTAAAACGGGCACCGTGTTTTCTTCGCCATCGCCGGCGGTGCTGCTGCTCGCTGTTAGGCGATAGGTCAACGCATCCAGTCCTGTTGGAATAATCACTTTAAAAGATATAGCCTGGTTGGTGTTAGCCGCCAAATCTACGCTTTGGTTGGCATCGGCAGGGTTGGCCAACAAACTTACCGGCTGCATGCTTATGGCATTAAACAACTGCAAGTGCACCTTGGCCTTTACCGGCTGCAAATCAAGATTACTTACCCTGGCCGACACGGTCACGGTATCGCCCTCTCTTAAAAAACGGGGCATGTTAGCACTAATCATCAGCCGTTTTCGGGTAATCACATCCTGCTGCACAAAACCAATGGCCAGTTGAGGTGTGTGTGCCAACGCCCGGAAATGCCACTTGGTAAGTGCCTCCGGGATGGTAAAATCAATGGTGACCTGCCCGTTCTCATCGGTGTGCAACTGCGGGTAAAAGAAAGCGGTTTCGTTAAAGTTTTTGCGGATAACGATGGGCAGTTTGCTTTGCGCACCGGCCTTTGTAGTTACCACCACCACGCCGTTAGCCCCCCGTGCACCGTAAAGCGCAGTAGCTTTCGCCCCGTTTAAAACATCTATCGAAAGAATATCATTGGGGTTGACGGTAGTCAGTCCGCCTTGTTCGGTTATTACGCCATCAATGACAAACAATGCCGCATTACCTGCAGCAATAGAGCTGTTACCGCGTAATGTAATTTCAGTTCCGGGCGAGCTTGATAGCTCTCTTAAGGTAACCCTATCTTGACTTATAGCCACACCAGGAACAACACCCGCCAAATACCCATAAACTGTCGATACAGCCCCTGTTACGTTAGTCCTTTTTTGAACGCCATAGTTAACCACTACCACCTCATTTAGCGCCTTTCCGTCTGGCTTAAGCTTTACATTTACTGTAGCCGACTTAGTAATCTTGACTACCTGGTTGGAATAGCCAATAAAAATAAATAAAAGTGAATCTCCGGCAGGCACTTTAATTTTGTAAAAACCTTTTGAGTTAGTGCTTGTACCAATGCTGGTTCCATTAATACGAACCACTACTCCCGGAACCGTTTGTCCGCCTTCGTCAGTGACTACGCCACTGATATCGTAACCATTTTTTATCAGGGCAGCGTTAGACTTATAAACTGTTTCCAATCTTAAATCATCGGTTTGATAGCTTATTGCGCGCCTTAGCTTATTTAGATGGTTATGATAAATACTATTATAACCACCAAAATAATTGTAGCCCAACCAATCAATCTCCTCATATTGACGGCTTACCGGGTTAAAATAATTTCTGTTGTTTATAAAAGATTGTGTCACGCTTTCATCGATAAAACGATTACCACTCCAGGTATAATACCGGTGTTGCCTATTAGGTAACTCTAAAGCCGGTTGCCAGTTTCGGGGTGGTGCAACGTCATCCAGCGAGGCATCGTACATGCTGGCCAGCACCTCGGCCTGTTGCTTATCGTTTTTAAAGCCGCTTACCTGTAACTTCCACTGCTCCTTTTGGCCGGGCTGCAACAAGTTACGAAACGAGGTTAGCTTTACATCCAGTTGCTTTTCGGGATGCTGCATCAATATTTGCTGGTAGCTGCTCAGTAACCGGTTATGATACAACATCAGGTATTGCATAGCCACGTTATCACTGTCTTTAAAGGTAACGGGCACCTTGAGGCTTTGCTGCCCACGGCTATGCATCCAGTCTGACGACACCATTTTAACACCGCGATACCGCTCGGCCAGTATATAAGCATCAGTTCCGGTCCCTGCCAAGATTTCGGCCTGTTGGCCTGCCTTTACGTAAGTTTTTACCGGTACGAGCCAATTGGCGAGTGCAGCAGGCTTGCCCGAGCTTTGGAGCAAATTGATGTATTGCGTTACCGCTGCCGTATCGCCGTTTGCAGCAACCGCTTTAATAATTACGCGGTATACACCGCCAGGCTGCTTATATAATTCGGTTAAGTTTACCATAACGGGCCTATTGCCCGGCATCTCAACAAAACGATTACCAAGCGTTGCACTTACCAGCCAGTTATTATACTGGTCCTGATTACGGTAAGCATAGTCGGGAAATTGATTTTGATATTCGGAAGCGCTTAACGTATAATATTCGGGCTCGGCCCACAAACGGTTAATGAACAAGCGGCCGGGACTTTGCAGCGCATACACCTGTACGTGCACCCTGCCTTTTAAGGGCTGATTATTTAACGTGGTTAGCCTTACCGGCACCTTAACCGAGTCTTTGGCCCATTGCAATCCGGGTATTGATGCCTGCAGGCTAATGTCGCGCGTACCAATGCTAAACCTGGTATTTCCTGAATGTGTTTCGCCGCTGGCATCGGTTACATCGGCCGTTACCTGGTATTGGTGTATAGTATTGGCCCCTGCCCGCTCATCGCCAGGCAAAGCTTTGAAACGTATAGTGTAGTTGCCTTGCGCGTCGGTAGTAACGGTATCTGTAGCGACCTCTACCGGCGGCTGGTAAGCGTACCTGTTATTAAAACCTTTGCCCTGTGTATTGGCAAATGTAACCAGGTTTGATGTACGCTGAACGCGGTAAGCCACGCGGGCCTGCGTTAGGCCATAACCGGCAAAAGCCATCACCGTGCCTTTTATTCTAACACTGTCGTTAAAACGGAAAGTCTCTTTTATATCTTTAAATTCTACCTTAAACGTAGGCCGTTTATACTCTTCTACCTTAACCGTTAAATCGCCATCATCAGTATAAAGCTCAAAATCGCCAGGAAGAATATTTTGAGGGATGATGAAACTACCGGCGAAAGTGCCAAACTCATTGGTGGTAAACTTTACTTTCTGCAACGTTTTTCTGTTAGCACCTTTCAATTCCAGTTCAATTTCTTCACTCGCTTTTATCTTAGTCTGACGATTAAATGTTTCGATGCGCAACCCTTTAAAATACATAGTTTGGCCGGGCCGGTAAATCTGACGGTCGGTAAACAAGATGGTTTTGGCTTCAGGCTCAACATCGTCATTGTCGCTTTCGCTTCTTATGTATTCTTCTTCACGGGTCAATGTGTCGTTACCCCAAACCAACCGAAAATTAAAATTGCCGTTTTGTTGGTTGGGAATTAAATATTTCCCGTTCTTATCGGTTTTGCCCTCATAGGTTTTTCTAAACGTTTCGTTACGCTTTAATTTTTCTGAATACCTACTACCATAACCTTCAACAGTTATGTTAATACCACTCATCGGCTTGCCAGAATAGCGGTGCATCACCAGCAGTTCAAAGTCCTCTTTGGGCGTAGTGCGTACCGTGTAAGCAAGGTTACTTACCGAAAATGAGGCGTATTGCTTAAAGCTCATCTTAGTAGTATCGGCACCATTAACCTGTAAAACGTACCGCCCTGCCAGCATGGCATCCAGTTTAAACTCTGTGGTATGAGTACGGTAATCGATTTTGCCAGGCAAGGTTACCAACTGCTGTTGCACGGGATTTAATAGCTTAAAAAATTCCCGTAATTTTTGCTGATATTGCTTCGGCATCATGTCCGACTGCCAAAGTTCCTGAAGTGCTTTAGTATACATCACCTGGTATTCTTGCATTTGCTTTACTGAAAGCCGGAATACTTTCACCTCTGCGGCAGTTACATTTTTATAAGTCATCAAAGCCAGCATAGGCCTGCCGGGTACGTTATCTTCTTCTACCCTGGCCGACAACGTTTTTTCATCTAACTGCGACAAGCCGGCTGCCGCGTTTTTGCCGCCAATGCTTCCCGGAAAGCGCTCTTTAGCTGTCGTGTAGGCCTTGTGTGCATCAATGAGACTGTTGTTGGCCTGGTAGTATCGGCCCAGTAAAACCCAGGCATCCGCACTGATGGGCTTATTGTTAAATTTCTGAGTGATGGTTTTCAGGGCGTTTTCGTACAGTGAATCCTTTTGCGCCGTGGTGCTTTTGTTGTACACCAGTTGCAGGCGCTTCAAATCTACATCCGTTAAAGCTTCGGCATTGTTATCATCCAGATGCAGCCGGGTAAGTTGCTGCAGCAGTTTGATGCCCTGGTAAAGTATGGCGGTAGTGTCGGTACTTTTTAATTTTAAAAACGCAAATGTACGGCTGTCGGACAGCAGTCGGTCATCGTTCAGGTTAAAGGCATCACGCGGGCGATTCAGGGATGATTCATCGCTCAGATAAAATTCGAGGGCGCGGTGGGCCAGCAAATCGTACAAGGTGGGCCGCAGGTAGCGGGTATTTTTGTCGCCTGTTAAAACATCGTCAAGTACGCTTACTGGTGTACGCTGCGATTGCGAAGCGTTGGTTAGCGAAGCCTGGTATAAGGAACTCACTTTGGCCAACAACGTGGCCAAATCCCAGCGGGTAAAGTCCGGATCGGGTTTCAGCAGACGGCTTCGCTCTTTCATCTGCCAGCGGTTTTGCTGATAGTATCTCCAGTAAGTTTCGGCCAGGAGCGATTGTAAAACGGGCTTGCCCGGGTAACCCGACCGCCTAACATCATCTTTAAGTGTATTGATGTTGGTGGCCAGTACATTTTCCTTAAGGTAAGCCTGAAAGGTAAGGCGGTAAATAGCAGCCCTGATGATCTGCGCGGCGCTACCGTTTTTACGGGCTAATTTATCAAGCTTACCTACCTCAACCAAAGCCGATTTAGGCAAACCATGTGCGGAAAGGGAATCTATGCGCGAGCTGATTTGCAAGTAATTATTTTGAGCCAATGCCGGCAATAAGCTGCAGCAGAATAGCACCAGGCAGGCCAGTTTGAGGTATAGGTTGCGCATATAACAGCGGATATAATGTGGACAGAAAGGTAGTAAATTTTGAACGCTAACAGTATAGCGGTGATTACAAAAAATAAGGCAGATGCTTTTCATATCATAAGGATGCCGGCAAGCTCTTGTTTCCATAATTTCTTTTTACTTTTTTGTATGGATGCCCGAATGTTCTGTATATCAACCTTTAACATACTAAGTAGACTCGCTAATAAGGTCGTTTTTTTGCAGTCGGGTAAAACTTACCCAAACAGACACCGCTACCGAGGCATACGATAGTTCAACTCAATTTGGTAACAACAAGCAAACATCGCTTCTCCATCAAGCGTATTGCGATTTTGCCTTTTTAGGCTTATTTTGGCTGCCAGACTACGTTGTTAAACACTATGATATTTTTGAAAAGGCTGCCCGTATTTTTAACGACAATGCTGGCTGTAATGCACCTGTTAACCGCCTGCAGGCAAAGCCCGCCAGCCCAAAAAACAGCAGCTTCTAAAAGTGTTAAACCTGTTAAAAAAGTATCGTTTAAAAAAGTGCATGGTATTGCTTTTACCGAGGTGCGCCGGGAGTATAACAACCGTTTAGGCTTTAACAACGCAGGCTATCATCTCGAACCCGAATGGCAGGTGACTTTTTTATCGGACGATACGGTAAGAATTTTCAGTATCGTGCTACAGAAATTTATTAAGCAGGAGGTTATTTTAGATCACGGTTCGGTAGTTAATGTAGCTCACTCGTGGCTTAAAGTAAAACACCTGAGCAAAGACAGTATCATTTTTCAGGTGCTGTACGTGCGCAGCATGCACATTGACGAAGATAACAGTAACATTTACATGAAGCTGTACAGCAACGATTACATCAAAAATGTACTGCACACTACCCCTGCCCGGCTGCAGATACCACCACGCCGCGATACTTTGCTTGTACAAAAAATGGTAAGTGAATCTTTAAAGGACATCAATAAAGCCTTTGCCGCAACTGATCCTGTAGTGATGCAAAGCTTGAGCAAAAATGTAACGGTTAAGAAAAAACAATTAGACAGACCCAATCCACTAACCAACGAATTTGTGTCAGACAATTACCTCTCGCCCGAGTACACCATAACCATACACAAAGCTTACGCAGATTTTTCTGATAAAATGCAGTTAATCGTGGACGAAAAAGGTAAACTGCATTTTGCCAAGCCGCTAACCGTAATTTATGACGATGAGGAAAACCGAATTAAAGTAATGAAAGGCATTGTAAGCGGCTATCTAAGTTATTATGTAAAAACTTATCCTGGCAAAACATTAGGCATGCCGCACCCAAGCCGTATTATGGTAAATGTTGAAGGTATAAAAGATTAACGTTGAACGTTTTTAAAAGCAAACGGGGATGCGTCTTGTAAGACGCATCCCCGTTTGCTTTTATACTTACAGTAGCGCTTATACTACAGTAGTTGATGACGGGCCTCTGAACATGCCTAAAACTAAAGATATAATGGCCAGCACCAGTAAAATGTGGATTAAACCTGATACCGAATAGGCAAATACACTGATAGCCCATCCAATAATTAAAACTACAGCGATAATATACAGTAATGATCTCATGGTAGATAATTTTTAATGTTTGTAGTTAACAAGGATTCAAAATCGTGCCAAAAGCAAAAATTTTTATCAAAAATAGAATGCCAACATTTGAAAAAATCCAAGACCTACCGAATTGATCGGTTTGAAAAAGCTTATAAAAAGCAAAGCCCCCTGATGGGCAGGGGGACTTTTACTAACCAATTATAAACCTAAATTATGAGAAGAGCTGTAGGAGAAGGAGTCGAACCTTCATGGAGTGGTTATGCTTATTGCTAAACGGTTCCCAAACTCTCCGCCACCGGGACAAGGAGGTGTGTCTGCCAAATTTCACCATCCTACAGTGTTTTTTCTTTTTGTTATTACAAATGTAAGGTAATCACCAATACCTTGCAAATATTTTATTAAAAAAATTTAATTATTATAAAATCATCAAAATTATTGCAAGTCATTTATCAACCCACTAAAAACAGGCATGATACCATCGCTTCTCTTACCACATTTTTAATGTCAAGTAAAAGTTTAGTTGGATCGCTCTGCTTATTTTTTGTTGATTCGTGATTTTGTCTTTATTATTAACTCAACTGGCCGGCCCTTTATTTTCCCAATGGTCTTTTATAATTGCTCCATCTGGTCCGGTTTGTAGCCGACGAGCAAAACGTTCACCTTTAATTTGGCCTTTTTCATCTTTTTTGCCTATAAAAAGTAAAATCGGCCTGCCTGCATCATCCGTTTTAAATGCCAAATCATAGCGTTTAAAGGGCATTTCAATAAGGGTTAATGGCTCATAACTTTTGCTCAATAACTTTTGCAACTCCTCTCCTATCTTCATCACTTTCATCCTTTTATATAGCAACCTGCTCAGCAACGGATAGTTTAAGATAATTATAGATTGATCAATAAGCACTCGTAGGGTAATATATACTTTGCGCTTATAAATGTTACAATAAGGCCTAAGAAAATACTGTTTATACTTCTGCATAATAAGCCTCATTAAGCTGCGTTTAAGCTCAACACTTAAACACCACAATTTAATGATTATCAAAAATTTATTGCCGCTGCTGGTTAGTGTTCTTTCTGTAAGCGTAATAGTTGCCGCTCCGGCTTTACCGGCGGATTCCATTAAAACATCGGTTAATTCAACAAAAAAAATCATTTTAAAAAACGAACGCTACCAGATTCGGCACATAGTCCGCTAATTGCCGTAAAGCGGTCGGCCATGCTACCTGGTTACGGCCAGTTGTATAACCACCAGTGGTGGAAACTACCTGTAATTTATGCTGGTTTGGGTACCCTGATAGGCTCAGCCATTAATAATTACCGTTACTATAAGCAACATCTCACCGTTTACAAATACTACCGCAACGCGACACTTGTAAGTAAAGATATGCCCGAATACCAGTTGTATACTGATTACAAGAAAACAGGAATTACTTTAAACCAGTTGGAAAGTGCTGTAAATGGTGCACAACGCGATACACAATTTTACTATCTCTGTTTTGCCGGTGCATGGGGCTTACAAATTATTGATGCTTATATTGATGCAAAATTTATTCATTCTTATTCTATGAGTCCTGACCTGAGTGTAAAATTTAAACCTAAATTGCATATGCAGCCAACAAGTGCTGATGCACTTAATAAAGCCACGTTTACACCAATGCTGTGCATGAGTGTAAATTTCTAAACATTTGTTATGCTCTACTGTAATCATCAATAAGCGCTTAAATATATGACTACCCTTAAAATTTTTGGATTAGTAATGGTATTAGGCCTGGTATCATTTAATGCATCTGCACAAAGCCGCGAGGTTCCGGGAGTATCTCCCATCATCAGGCCCGGCTCCACAGCATTAATGCAATATCATACAGTGCCTAAATTTACAGTTATACAGTCGGGCAACCAGCAGTATTTGATTAGCTCAGAAGGTTTGAAGCACATGAAAGCTGATTGGGTAACTACCGTCAAAATTTTGAAGGACAGTAGCTCAGTAAAGCCATATGGCATTGCAGCTGCTAAAGGCGTAGCTATTTGCGTGCTGGACGATGCCTACCACCCAGAGGCCATAAAGACACTCAAGCCATGGTTAACTCCATTCAAGCCAAAAAACAATAGTTGATTAATGACAAAGCGGAGCGACTAACTACATTTTAACCAAAATGTTACACAAACGGGTTAAAATGTGCTGGTTTCAACAAACAAAACCAATATATTTTAAGTTTAGGATTAAACAAACTAAACTTATTTATTATGGCTAAGGCTAAGAGTGAGAAACCTGCATCGAGTGGTATTACTGCATATTCGGTAAAAACCAAAACTAAAAACGTACCAATGGTTGACCCAGTTATCGACGTTAAATCGGGACGTTACATTGCAACCGGCAAAGATAGCGACGGCAACAAAATGGCTGCTATTATGAGCAAAGCCACTGCCGAAGAACATATCAAAAGCGGTCATGCTAAAAAAGGTGCTGGCTGGGAGTAATTGTTACTCAATAACAGTTAATACGCACCGGTAGCATTAGCATACTTTATAGAGAGCAATCTGGATATTCAGGTTGCTTTTTTTTGCATAATTAAGACGCCGCTATTTCTTTTAAATTAAACAATTTTAATTTATATGATGTTCTTTTTCTCAAAGACATCATCATGAATAAGCCCATCACTCGTCAACAACACGGCGGTATCGACTATGCCTACAGTGCCGCCGTTGCCATCTTGCCCGAACTGCTAAAATTTAAAGAACAAAAAAGCGCTACAACACTTTGCCGTGCACTGGCTGGTGGTGCGCTTGTGTATAGCCTGCTCACTAAAGCAGAATGGGTTGCTGCTAAAATTATTTCTTTCAAAACTCATTTGCTGATCGATTTTACTACAAGTTTGTTTGCCTTAGGTGCGCCCTGGTTATTGGGCTTTTCGGCCAATGCTAAAGCACGTAACACGTTGGTAAGTGTTGGGCTGGCCGGATTAACTGCATCGCTGCTCACTCAACCTACTGAAATGAAGCCGTAACTACTTTTATGATACAGCACTGATATTTAGCTGCCAACATAGTTCATTATTATATGTTGCTACATCTGTTAATTAAACAAACCATGGCAAATAATATTCAATTTAAAAAAACATTCGAATTAGGCGGCGACCTGAGCATTAACCGTTTGGGTTACGGCGCCATGCGTATTACCGGCGAAGGCATCTGGGGGCCGCCTAAAGATCATGATGAATCTGTCCGCGTTTTAAAACGTGCTGTTGAATTAGGTGTAAACTTTATTGATACCGCCGACAGCTACGGCCCTAACGTTTCGGAAGAACTGATTGCAGAGGCGCTTTACCCATACGGTAATGGTTTGGTAATTGGTACCAAAGGTGGCTTGCTGCGCACCGGCCCTAACCAATGGCCTGTTGATGCCAGCCCTAAACATTTGCAGGAAGCATTGGAAGGCAGTTTAAAACGCCTGAAACTGGAGCGTATTGACTTGTACCAGTTACACCGCATAGACCCCAATGTACCGGCCGAAGACACTTTTGCCTTTTTGCAAAAAGCACAGCACGAGGGTAAGGTAAAACACATTGGCTTATCAGAGGTGAGTGTAGATGATATTAAAAAAGCCCAGGAGTTTTTTGAAGTGGTATCGGTACAAAACATGTATAGCGTAGATAACCGTAAATGGGAAGAGGTACTGCAGTATACCAAACAGCACAACATTGCCTTCATCCCGTGGTATCCGCTAAGTGCCGGCAATGTTAAAAGCGAAACCGCCTTGCAGCGTGTGGCCGAAAAACACCAGGCAACGGCTCATCAGGTTGCTTTAAGCTGGCTGTTACATCACGCCGATAATATTCTGTTGATTCCGGGAACTTCTAAAGTATCGCACCTGGAAGACAACATGAAGGCTTTGGAAGTAAACCTAACCGAAGCCGATATGCAGGAACTGGAAAGTATAACACAGGCATAATCACAAAACTAAGGTCTAACTTAACAAAGGCAACTGCTGATGAATGCGGTTGCCTTTGTCATTATAGCTGGCTCTGTCGACCTTAAGCAGTAAGCGTTCGCGACTTCTTGCCGCAACAATAGCAACTAATGTTGCCGAAGCTAAAACAAGCCTGCCTATAAAACCTTATTCTAAAAACGTTTATGCAACTTTCACATAATACTATACTAATCACCGGTGGCACCTCGGGCATTGGCTTGGCTTTCGCACAGGAGTTTAAACAGCGCGATAATACCGTTATTATTTGCGGCCGGCGCGAAGACCGCTTGAACGAAATCACCGTTCAGCATCCAGGCATTATTACCCGCGTATGCGATGTGGCTGACGAGCAGCAACGCCGTGAACTGGTAGAATGGCTGGTAACCAACTACCCTGATGTTAATATTTTAATTAACAATGCAGGCGTCCAGCTATTAACTGACCTTACCCAGCCGACCGATTTAAGCCGGGTTCGCTCAGAAATTGAAACTAATCTGATTGCGCCCATTCACCTGTCATCGCTGCTGGCGCCTCACCTGCGCGATAAAAACGGAGCGGCTATTATTAATATTTCGTCGGGTCTGGCCTTTGCACCTTTAGCATTTATGCCGGTGTATTGTGCTACTAAAGCCGCCGTTCATTCCATAACGCTGTCGCTAAGGCATCAGCTAAAGGATACGCACGTTAAAGTTTTTGAAATTGCTCCGCCAGCAGTGGATACCGAACTGGGGCACGACCGCCGCGAAGATAAAAGCCAGTCGCATGGTGGCATGCCTGTAGCGGATTTTATTGCCGGCGCTATTGATGCCCTGCAAAACGACACCTACGAAGCCGCTATCGGCCAGGCCGAACACCTCCGCACCAAACGCGAAGAACTGTTTGATGCAATGAATAATCAATAGAAAGTCAGCCCCACCTAAGTCCTCCCCTGAAGGGGAGGACTTTTTGATTGCATACCTGACAAATATTTAGACGGTAGCTTGTCTAAACGGTTTTACATCAATAGTTTCCCATACGCGTTCGGTTACGTAGGGGTCGCTGTTTTTCCAAGCTTCCATTTGCTCATCGCTCTCAAACTGTACAATCATCACCGAACCTATCATTTTATCTTCGGCGTTTAAAATCGCACCTCCTGCTATATAATTGTTGTTTTCTTTCAACTCTTTAACTTTATCTAAGTGGTGAGGACGTACATTCATGCGGCGTTGCAGGGCATCAGCATCGGTAAAATCGTAAGCGGTAATTACGTATTGTTTCATAATCTTAAGTATATACCAAGTTCAACAAGCTACCAGTGCTGCCTGTTTTGTTAGTTTTAAAGTTTAGCAAATACTGTTTAAACCGATTGCATACAGCCAAATTAAGCGTTTCTGTTTTCTCCTTACCAAACTTAGTAAGTGTAAAAATTACAACTAAATAAATCGCCCAAAATTTGAGTAGCTTTTATACTTTTGCTTACCATGAATTTAGAACAACTTAAACAGCAATTTGAAACGGTTTTTGACCAACAGGCACTTGGAAGCTACTTTTGCCCTGGCCGCGTTAATTTGATAGGCGAGCATATTGATTATAACGGCGGTTTAGTAATGCCTTGCGCCATTAACTTTGGCACCTGGATGCTTATTGCACCTAACCAGGATAATGTTTTCCGTTTCAGAAGCATCAATTTTGAGGAGTTTTATGAAATTGGTGTACAAACATCTTATACCAAAACCGGCCGCGAATGGTACAACTATCCTTTGGGTGTTTTACACCACTTTGTAGCCGATGGTAAAAAGGTAGAAGGCCTTGACGTGTTGTACTACGGCAACGTACCTATCGGTTCGGGCTTATCATCATCCGCCTCTATTGAAATTGCTACGGCGTTTGCATTTAATCAGTTTTTTAAAAGTGATTATAGCAAGCTTGAGCTGGTTAAAATGGCTAAATCTGTTGAAAATAATTTTATCGGCTTAAGCAGTGGTATC
Organism: Mucilaginibacter sp. CSA2-8R; assembly: GCF_038806765.1. Classification (NCBI taxonomy): domain Bacteria; kingdom Pseudomonadati; phylum Bacteroidota; class Sphingobacteriia; order Sphingobacteriales; family Sphingobacteriaceae; genus Mucilaginibacter; species Mucilaginibacter sp. CSA2-8R. The sequence goes on from NZ_CP152389.1 coordinate 3,575,003, forward strand.
ATGGACCAGTTTGCCGTAGCCTTTGGCGAAGCCAATAAGGCCCTGATGCTGAATTGCGACACGCTGGATTACCAGGCTGTTGATGCCTATTTAGGCGATAACATTTTAGCAGTAATTAACACCAACAAACCCCGCAAACTGGCCGAGTCTAAATACAACGAGCGTGTACAGGAATGCAAGCAGGCTTTGGCAAATTTGCAAGAGAAATTGAAAATTAATCACCTTTGCGATATAGACGGCGCCACTTTTGAACAGTATCGTTACCTGATTAATAACGATGTTATATTAAGACGTGCCCGCCACGTGATTGAAGAAAACGACCGTGTTAAATTAGCTGCCGAAGCTTTGGCTCAGCATAATTTAGCTGAGTTTGGCCGTTTGATGTATGCCTCGCACGAGTCATTACAAAATGATTACGAAGTAAGCGGTGTAGAACTGGATACCATTGTTGAATATAGCAAAACTGACGAAAATGTAGTGGGTGCTCGTATGACGGGAGCTGGTTTTGGCGGGTGTGCCATTGCCATTGTTAAAGCCGATGCGTTCGATAGCTTCCGCCACAACCTGGTTGCTTACTATACCGACAAAGTTGGTTATGCTCCTTCAGTGTATGCGACCAGCATTTGTGATGGTGTGCACGAACTGAGCAACTAACAAGAAAAAGACATAACTTAATGGTTTACTGCTGATGTAACAGGCCTAAATTAGCCCTATCGCGTCAGCAGTGAACCATTAATGTTTTATAAGTATTTATGCGAAAATTAAAGTTAGACGAGCTTAACCGGGTTTCGGTTGATGAGTTTAAAGAGCAGGAAAAACTGCCCATAGCTATAGTGCTGGACAATGTGCGGAGTATGCATAATGTAGGCTCTATATTTCGTACCGGTGATGGCTTTGCCGTTGAGCAAATTTGCTTATGCGGCATTACCGGGCAGCCGCCCCACCGCGAAATTGAAAAAACCGCATTGGGTGCTACTCAATCGGTTAACTGGACCCACCACGCAGATACCGCAAGCGCGGTAGACCAGCTTCGCGAAGATGGTTATATTATTATAGCTGTAGAGCAGGCCGAAAACAGCACCATGCTGCACGAGTACCAACCCTTGCCCCAGCAAAAATTTGCACTTATTTTTGGCAACGAGGTAAACGGCGTGGCCGACGATGTAATGGCCAAAATAGACACCTGTTTAGAGATCCCCCAGTTTGGCACCAAGCATTCATTTAATATTGTAGTATCTGCAGGTATCGTATTATGGGACTTCTTTGCCAAACTGAAGCTTACCCGTTAGAATGAATGCTGTTGCCAAAAAATTATTGATGAAACCGGGGCAAAGCTGGTTGTTATACAACGCACCCGAAAATTATCTGAACACGCTCGCCCCGCTGCCTGACAATTTGCAGATCAGTTATGCACCGAAGGGCCAGTTTGACGGCATTCAGCTATTTACGTTAAACCGAGCCGAATTAGTAGCAAACCTAAAGCAGATACAGCCGGTATTACAACCCAACACCGTCTTGTGGATTGTTTATCCTAAAAAAAGTTCGGGCATAGCATCTGACCTGGCCATGATGAGCAGTTGGGACGAAGTAACGCCTTACGGCTTAACAGGCGTGGCTGCCGCAGCTATAGATGCCACCTGGACGGCCTTACGTTTTCGCCCGATTGAGCATTCAAATATATCGGCCACCCGCAATAGCGAGATTGAGAAAAACAATTATGCAGCTTACGTTGATATAATTAATAAAAAGGTAACCTTACCTACCCAAATGGCTGTTGAGCTGGCAAAAACACCATTGGCTTTAACTAACTTCGAGAAGCTCTCGTACAGTAATCAAAAAGAATATGTTTTGTGGGTATTAACCGCCAAGCAGGATAAAACCCGGATAGACCGGATAACAAAAACCATCGAAAAATTGCTGGACGGTAAAAAGAATCCGTCTGATAAATAATCGGCTTTTTTCATATCCTACGCGTCAACCATATGCGGTTTGCGCTGTTGTAGCAGCATGACAGCAAAATTTATTGAACTTACAGATAAAAATGACCGCCCGGTCCTTATTAACGTTAATCATGTTACTTCAATCGTAGTATACACCGAACCCGAAGAACGTGTGCATGTATATGTTACAGGCGACAATCAATCCTTCGTTACCGTAAAAGAAAGTTACGACCAGGTAAAGCAAATGGTAATGGCAGCTGAGTAAGTGATTTATCGATTTCATTGATTTGAGGAAGATTTCACTGATTTTTTTGATTTCGCAGATAAAGGATTGATTTGATTGATAATGGTTGTTATGCAGAATAGCAGACGAATATCTGTCTATCTTTCTAACTATTACAGAGCAAAGTTGCTTCGCATAATTCATCCAACCGCTAATAAATAAAACAGTATCAATAAAATCATTAATTGTAATTGATGCAATCAATCAAAAATCAGTGAAATCACACACTTACTAATCAGTGAAATCAATCCCCAATCAGCGAAATCACAAAACCCAAAAAATCAATCAATAAGAAACTCAATATTCCGTTTCAAACCGGTGAACTTGGTGCGTTTAACGGCTGATTTTTTAAAGACTTGCTGGAAGGTTTCTTGTGTAATTTCCTGCCAGTCGCGTTGGGTCATGCCTAACAAATCCGGGTGCGGGTTAAAGGCCGGTTCATGGTGAGGGGTAGAAAACCGGTTCCAGGGGCAAACGTTTTGGCACACATCGCAGCCAAACATCCAGTTGTCGGTTTGGCCTTTAAATTCTGTTGGGATGTTGTTTTTGAGTTCTATAGTTAAATACGATATGCAGCGGCTACCATCAACCACGTAAGGGGCAACAATGGCATCAGTGGGACAGGCATCAATACACCGGGTACAGGTTCCGCAATGATCGGTGGTGGGCGCTACATCGTACCCTAATTCGGCGTCTACAATCAATTCGGCCAAAAAAAAGAAGGAGCCGTTTTTTTTATTGATGAGGTTGGAATTTTTACCCACCCAACCCAATCCCGCCCTTTTGGCCCAGGCCTTATCCAATACCGGGGCCGAATCTACAAAAGCCCGGCCGCCTACATCGCCAATCTGTTCCTGGATAAAATACAGCAGTTCACGCAGCTTTTCTTTAATCACCTCGTGGTAATCCAGTCCGTAAGCATACTTGGATATTTTGGGAGCCAGAGGATCGGTTTGCTGCTGGTCGTTATAATAATTTAACGCCAGTGATATAACCGACTTGGCACCATCCACCAGTAAACGCGGGTCGAGGCGTTTATCGAAATGGTTCTCCATATACTGCATTTCGCCGTGCCGGCCCTGTTGCAGCCAATTTTCCAAGCGCGGTGCCTCCTCTTTCAGAAAATCTGCTTTGGCAATACCGCAAAACATAAAGCCCAGGCGTTGCGCTTCGGCTTTAATTAATTGGCTGTATTTGTACAGATTTTGGTTCACGATACAAAGTTACGCATTTGAATATCAGCTAATAGTTTGTTTTTGCTTTGTTGATATGACCTAATATTAAACTACGAAGGAGTTTTAGGCTAACAACTTAAGTTTGATAGAGTATCATAAACATCACGCTTGTAGAGTTATGAGTAGCTGCGTACAGTTCGTGACGCTATAAATCGACTTATTAAGTCGCACAAGCAGGCAAACACAATACCCCTACCCGCGTTGTATAAGCAAATAGTAAAAGTTTAATGCTGCAATTTATAAACGATTTACCCGAAAACATTATAGGCATACATGCCGTGGGCGAAGTAACTAAAGAAGATGTAGACACGGTGCTTATTCCCCGTTTAGACGATCTGGTAAAACGCCAGGGCGAAATAAATTACCTGTTGGTATTAGAAACTGACGCCCAGAATTTCACAGCCGGCGCCTGGCTGGACGACATCAAAATAGGTCTAAAGCATTTTACTAAATGGAAAAGGGTAGCTGTTGTTACCGATCAAAAAAGTGTAGAATGGTTTACCAGCCATATCTTCCGCTTTTTAATACCAGGTACGGCACAGGGTTTCCCGCTGGACGATTTGAAAAGCGCAGTACAATGGATAGCAGAATAATAGTTAATCATTAATTACATATACATAACCTATGGCAACTGAAAACACCCCGAATGGTAACGAAGATACCAGCCCAAACAACGACCAACTTGGCGAAAACGCTGGCGACAGCGAATTGAGCAAAGGTAATACCCCTACCGAGCATAATAAAGATGATGCTGAACTGGTAGACACGGTAGTGCCCGATAACGACAATGGGACACCCGGCCCACCGAGCGATGAGAGCTCAAATAAAGGCCAAGGCCCTTCAAACGAAAACTTATAAAAATAACAAAGCCCCTGCTCATCGTTAGCAGGGGCTTTGTTATAAAATGGATATAATTAAAAGCTGTTTCGGATACTGTTGCTCAGCGTTTTGGCGCTCCAGTAACCACTGTCTAAAATACGGCGAACGGTCATCAGCGGATCATTAGGATCGCGTTTTTCGGCCAGTTGGAATGCCATTTTGAACCCGCGTTTATGCAATTCGGGTAAGCCCTGCGCATTCCACAACCCAAACGGGTAAGCAAAATAATCAATCTTTTTACCGGTAATTTCTTCCAGCTTTTTGGTAGGCTTGTCAATTTGTGTTTCCCAGTCTTTACCGGCAAACTTTTTAAAGTTATGATGGTCCCAGGTGTGGCTGGCAACAATATTACCTTCGTCAGACAACTGTTTGATCTGCTCCTTGTTCATGTAATGCGGTCGGCTTATAGATACCGTCATGATGAAATAAACTCCCTTAAAACCATATTTCTTCAATTCCGGATTAGCTATGGTAAACTGGTCAAGATCGGTATCGTCAAAAGTAAGCATAATGGGTTTGCTCGGTAAAGCCGCTCCCGTAGTAAGATACTTGTACAACTGATCGGGCAGAATGGTATGGAAACCGCTGTCAGCCAGCATTTTTATTTTCTCTTTAAACGCAGCTATGGGTACAATATAGTCCTTAGCGCTTTTAGAGTCGCTGCCGCGCCAGTCTCGTATTTGGTGATAACACAAAACAGGCACCTGTTTACGGGCTATAATTTCGGCATTGCTTGCCATTTTACCGGGCTTGGTTTCAGTATCCTTGGCTCCGGCGGCTGTAGTTGTTGCACTGGTAGTAGTAACCGTGCTATCAGTAGTAGTATTGGCGCCTTTGCCCTGCTGGCAGGCGGCTAAGCTGAGTGTGCAGGCGGCTGCAACGGCTGTAAATAATCTAAACATTTGGCTTTAACAGAAATAAGTAGCTGCCGCAAATTAAAGAAAACCATTTTAAAAAAGAGAGCCTGATAAAATTTTATCAGGCTCCTGCAGCTAATTGCTTCAGCAAATAGCTTGCAATTGCATCAATTGTTTTTAAAATAACCTGCTCCGGCTCATCGTCAACAAACAGGCGAAAGTGCCAAGGCTTGTCTTTAAAAAAGCCATGGATGAACATAGTGCCTACGGGCTTTTCGTCTGTTTCGCTGCCGCCCGGTGCCGCCAGCCCCGTAACTGCAACAATAACATCCGCCGATATCAGTTTGCGCAAACTAACGGCCAATTGCTCAGTTACCTCAGCCGATTCGGGCGTATATTGCTCAATCATTTCTGGAGAAACACCCAGCAAATTTTGTTTCACACTCACATCGTAGCATACAATGCTTCCCTTTAGCACGCAACCGCAGTTGGGTATTAAAGCAAATTCCGAAATTACTTTGCCGGCAGTAACGCTTTCTGCAAAGGCAATGGTTAAGTTATGATCTTTTAAAGCATGACTACAGCTAATTACAATATCTGATGGCATAACAATAAATGTGTTTATTGTTGGGTAGACATCGAAAAAGGGTAATCTGTTTGCTTGGTTCCTCTTATTTTATTAGGTGAATTTTGTAATTTAAAATTAATTACGCCTCCCTTTTGCAATTGTTCGTGGCTTAACCAGTTGGCATTGTAGAGCTTATCGTTGTAATCTAAGCTGTTTACATATTTATTTTCGGCGCTGTTTGCCGGAGAGTTAATCACCACTTTTTTTCCGTTCTCTAAATTCAAAGTCATCTTTTTAAACAGTGGAGCACCTAGCACGTACTGGTCTGACGCCGGACAAACCGGGTAAAAGCCCATGGCCGAAAACAAGTACCAGGCTGATGTTTGCCCGTTATCTTCATCGCCGCAATAACCATCCGGAGTTGCTTTATATAAACGGTTCATGGCCTCGCGTACCCAATATTGAGTTTTCCAGGGCTGACCGGCGTAGTTGTATAGGTATATCATATGTTGTATGGGCTGGTTACCATGCGCATACTGCCCCATATTCATAATCTGCATTTCGCGTATTTCGTGAATTACACCGCCATAGTAGCTATCATCAAAAACAGGCGGCAGGCTAAATACTGAGTCGAGCTTGTTGGTAAACTTATTTTGCCCCCCCATCAGGTTAATGAGGCCTTGCACATCATGAAAAACAGACCACGAGTAATGCCAGCTGTTGCCCTCGGTAAATGCATCGCCCCATTTAAACGGATTAAAGGGTTTCTGAAAATTACCATCCTTATTTTTTCCGCGCATCAGTCCGGTTTGCGGGTCAAACAGGTTGCGGTAGTTTTGCGAACGTTTCTTGTATAAATCAATTTCTGCCTGGGGGCGTTTCAGGGCTTTAGCCAGTTGGTAAATGGCAAAATCGTCGTACGCATATTCTAAAGTACGCGCTGCATTTTCGCTTATTTTTACGTCATAAGGTACGTAACCCAGGTCATTATAATATTTTACCCCGTAACGGCCGGTGGCACTAATTGGGCCTTCATTGTTGGCACCGTGTACTAAGGCCTCATAGAGTTTATTAATATCATACCCTCTTAAGCCTTTTACATAAGCCTCAGCTACAACCGAAGCCGAATTGTTGCCCACCATAATATCGGCGTAGCCCGGGCTGCTCCATTCGGGCAGCCAACCACCTTCCTGGTAATCGCTGATAAGGCCTTGCTGCATTTCTTTATTGATGGAAGGGTACATCAGGTTAAGGAATGGATATAAGGCGCGGAAGGTATCCCAGAAACCGGTACCAGCAAACATATAGCCCGGCATGGTTTTACCGGTGTAGGGGCTGTAATGCACTACCTTGTTTTGAGCATCCACCTCATACAACTTGTTCGGGAACATTACAGCCCGGTACAGGCATGAGTAGAAAGTACGGGTTTGGTCAACGCTGCCACCTTCCACCTGCAAACGGCCTAATACTTTATTCCAGGCTTGGTGCGCTTTTTCTTTTGTAGCTTCAAAATTGTCGGTGTCAATCTCACGTTTTAAGTTAAGTTCGGCCTGGTCAAAGCTGATGAATGATGACGCCACACGCAGGTGAACTTTTTCGCCTTTAGTAGTTTTAAAACCGATGATGGCACCGGTATGATTAGCACTGATCTCTAACGAATCGTGTGCCAGGGTTTTGCCATGCCATGCTTTGGCAACGGTAAATGGCTTGTCGGTATAAATTACAAAGTAGTTCTTAAAGTTAACCGGCTTGCTGCGGGCATTTTTGGTGCTATAGCCGATAATCTTATTTTCTTTTGGGAAAATTTTAATATACGAGCCTTTATCGAGCGCATCAATCACAACGAAAGAACTGTCGCTCTTGGGATAGGTAAACTGAAAGTGAGCCGCACGTTCGGTGGTCGTCATTTCGGCAGTAGTGTTGGCATCGGCTAAAAAGACACTATAATAATAGGGTTTTGAAATTTCTGATTTATGGCTAAACCAACTGGCCCGGCTATCCTGGTCAAACTTCATTTTTCCGGTAACCGGCATTATAGCAAACTGGCCGTAATCATTCATCCAGGGCGATGGCTGATGCGTTTGTTTGAAGCCGCGAATTTTATCTGCTGCATACTGATACATCCAGCCATTGCCCATAGTACCGGTTTGAGCTGACCAGTAATTCATGCCCCAAGGCAGGCCGACGGCAGGATAAGTATTGCCGTTAGAAAGGTCGGGTTTAGAATCGGTACCCATTAATGGGTTTACCCAGTTAGCCGGATCGCTTACGCGATTTACCTGTTGAGCAAATACTGCTGCAGGTGCCAATAGTGCAAATAGGAAAAGGCGGAGTGTTTTCATCAAAAAATGAGTTGTAGTTTTCAAATATATAAGCTTTGCCCGAATTACCTACGCTGGCAGCAAACCGATAAGCTAAAACGTTTAATTTATTGCAGAAGCTTATACAACTTGCCTGCTTATTCAAGGCCGCTAACTCAATGTTTAGTCTGCTGACAATAGTTTACTGAAGGGCCGTTTTCGGTTTCGTTATACTCAATATTTTCTCTAAAAAACAATTTTATTTTTCTCGTAACTATTGATTCACCGATTCAGTATAAGTGCTTAATTATAAAAATAATATGCGCTGCAATGCTCAAAAACAAGATTTAAAATATTGCAGCTTATCAAATAATTGAATTAATAATATAAAATAGCTATCCATGTCTAAACTAATACTCTTTTTGTTTACCCTGTTATTATTTGTGTGCACAGGGCTATCTGATTCACACGCACAAATCATGAATGAGCGTTACAACAAACTGGCCTTTCAGCTTTCAGCTGGTACGCAAGGTGTAGGCGGCGATTTTCATTTTGGTGTAGCCAGGCAACTTTCGCTGCGTGCAGGTGCTGCTTTTATACCGGTAAAAGCTAACAATGTGTTTACCATCTCAGGGTTTCAGAGTACCAATAACGTATCGGTCAAATTCAGCAACATTCACCTCATGGCCGACTTTGCACCGTTTGTAAAAGCTCAGGGGTTTAGGTTAGTTGCCGGTGCCGGTTACTTGTACAAAGCTACAGGCGGTTTAGAAGTAATTCCAACCGGAACCTATAATGTAGGTAACTACAACTTAACCCCGGCCGATTTAGGTAAACTGAACATTGATGTAAGCTGGAAGGGTGTAGCTCCATATTTAGGCATAGGCTTGTTTAAAGGCATACCTAAACGCCGGTTCAATGTAAACTTCGATTTTGGAACCTATTACATGTCTCAGCCACGCACCCGTGTAGTGGGTACCGAAATGCTGGCCGACAACTACAAGCTGGAACCGCAGTTTAATTCAAACCTCAAAAATTACCGCTGGATGCCGGTAATGCAAATGAACTTCAATTTTAGAATCCGTTAATCAAACTTGTTTAAATAGATACTCATGAAATTATTTACTCCACGCCCTGTAATTGCAGGCTTAGTAAGCGCTTTGATGATTGTGGGCATCCATGCCTGTAAAAAGCCGACTGAAGATATTAACTTAATGGTAAATACCAGCACACTGTCTAAAGCGCCTACGCTGGTACAGTTTGTGAATGCCAACGCATCTACCGGTACTACCCTTCCAACAAGTTTTACTGTTAAAATTACCGGCACTGATGCTAAATTGGTACAGGTAGATGGTGGCGGCACCAACTTTACTGCTACTAATGGCGTGTTGCCTTTAAGCCTTACTAAACAGGCTAACCCAAGTGTAACTAACCCTGTAACCTATACTATATATGCAGAAGTACCGGGCTTTTTACCGGTAACCAAAACAATTACCGTAACCGGTAACACGGCATCAATGCCGGTTATACCTTTGGTTGAGTACGCTAAGCCGGCGCAAGGCACGGCTGCGGTAACTAAACAAACAGAATTAAATAACGGTGTTACCACTACCACCATGGTTGCCACCACCACTACAAATGCAACCACTACTGAAAACAGCGCAATCAGCATACCTGCTGGTACACAAATGCTTGACGCGAGCGGTGCTGCTATCAGCAGTTCACAGTTGAATGTTAATGCCGTATATTTTGGTACCGGTAATAAGGAGTCTTTAACTGCTTTCCCTGGTGGTTTTAAGGTTACTAACGCTATTGGCCCTAACGGTCAGACTATCTCAACCGGAACTACTTTTGTAACTGCGGGTATGTTATCTATTAACTTAAATGCTGGATCAACCGCAGTAAAAGCATTTTCTAAACCGGTAACCCTTACCTTAGAGATCAACGACAAACTGGTAAACCCGCAAACCCACCAGGTTGTTAAGGCTGGCGATGTGATACCAATATGGAGCTTAAATGAGCAAACCGGCCAATGGAAATACGAAAGCACAGCTGCTATTGCTCGTAACAATGATGGCAAACTGTCGGTATCGTTCCCAATCACCCACTTATCGGGTTGGAGCGCTAACTGGTATGGTTCAACTTGTCCGTCACCTTTAACGGTTAAAGTACATACTGCACAAGAATTAAACGGCGATTTTGTATTGAGCCTAACTACTGCTAATGAGCAGCAAGTTAGCTCAAGCGAGGTTACCCAACTAAAAGAAGGCTTCTCGACTGTGTTGAATGATTGCCCGGCAGATGCAGGTGATGTAAAAATTGTAGTGTACTCACGCAATGGCAGCACTTTAACCAAGCTTGGAGAAACAGCTACGTTTAGCCCTTGCGGACAAGGATCGATAGATGTAAACTTAAACACACAACCTACGGTTGATTACATCAAAACCACCATCCACATGACAGCTAAATGTTCTACACAGCAGGTAGTGGCTTATCCATCTACCTGGTTAACTCTGAAAGATGCCACCACCGGCGAAAACACAAACGTTTACATGTCTGATGGTGTAGCTACGGCTAACTTGGTTAACGGTCATAGCTATGGTATAACTACAAATTACTCTAACAGGCTTTACAATTCGGCTTCGTTCAAGTTAGACAAAGCTTCAGGTGTAGCGGTACCGGCAGTAAATGGTTTAAGCGGAACTGCTAATTACGACGCCGCATCTAATACCATCATCGTTGATGCTACTTTTGTAATGAGCAACTGTAACTAAATCACCCAGTTCTTAAAAAAAGAGCGGAACCTATAGCAACGGGTTCCGCTCTTTTTTATTTAGTGTCAACGCAATACACAACTTACATAGCGGCCGTGCTTGATGCTTTTGTCAGTAATTGCTTATCAATCTTTTCGTTCCACTCTTGCTGCAACTGCTGGCGGGTGCCGTTACCGGTTTCTTTATCATACGCTTTTTGCATCTCGTATAAGTCTCGGTACGAATCGAGGTACTGCATATTGATAATCGCTTCATAATTATCCGGCGTAAGCTGCTGAGCCAGTATTTTTTGTTTAAACTGACCGGCAATAATTTGAGCAATATCAAAATGGCGTTGCTCATGGTTTAAGTTATAATCGTCTTTGGCAAAAGGCTTGGCCCAGCAAGTACTTTTGGGCAACGATGTTTTCATGTCAACGTAAACTATTATAGTACCATTAACTACTTTGGCATGCTGGTTATAACCAATGCTTGGCATCACCCCTGCAGCGTAAGGCGTGTTATTAGGTGCTTTACCCTGAAAGTCTTTCCAGCTTAAAGGGCGATTAGCGGTATAATAGATGGTATCGCCTTCTGCATTTTCAGTATAATCGTTAAAAATGATTTTGACGTTTTGAGCAAGTTTGGCGTTTTCGGTTTGGTTGGTTTGCATCCAGTTATTAAAAAACTGCAGGCTGCTTTTTAAACTACTGCGCAGATAGGGCTCAATGGCAACCACGCTGTTTATAGATCGTACATAGTGTAAGCCACCTTTATATTCAACCAAAAGCTGGGTGCCATAGTCTTTCTCCAATCCAAAAGCTAACCGCAATTTAAGCTGCCCATCTATACGCGACGCCCCCATTGGTGTTTCGGTTAGTTTAAACTCCTTGATAATGATATTGACCGCTTTGAGCGACTTGTTTTGTGGCAGATTATGATTAATAAATTTACCAACAGCAGTTGCGGCACCTCCTTGTAAATCGAGTTGTTGCGTACCAGTGTATAGCTTGTTGCCAGGCAATAGGTTTATTAATTGGGCAATATTGCTTTTGTTGCTTCTTTCATCAATTACATTGGCTATATAATAATCTGCAGGCTTAAAGCCCATCGGTTCATCTTGCAAAATAATACCGCCAATTCCGGTAAAAGCACATAAAACGAAGAGCGTAGCCGTTATAATAAGCCAGTAGCCTTTAAAATAGTTCCGTAAAGTTTTTTGCATTGTTTAGTACCTGATAAACGCAGGTAACTAAACGGTAGTATATAAATATAAAAGGCAAGTCAGCAATGACTTAAGATTTACAATCAGGGCTTTTTCAAAAAATCTAAGGCCAAAGGAGTGGCAACGCCGATACCGATACCAGCTAATACATCGGTGGGGTGATGCACACCTAAATACATTCGGGAATAACTGGTTGCACCGGCCCATGCAAAGGCCGGGACAATGACATACCATTTAGGGTACGCCATGGATAACGCGGTAGCTGTAGCTACGCTTGATGAGGTGTGCCCCGACGGGAACGAATACCGCGTAGGTTCATAAATAGGAATAACTTTTACGTTTCGGATAAAAGGGCGACGACGTTTAAAAATCAGTTTGAGCAGCGTAGTAGTTCCCATAGAAATGGCCGTGCTGCTGGCCACAAATAAAGCATTCTGACGTAACTCTTTATTGTTTGCTGCTATGCCTCCGGCCAGCATGCCAACCGGGATGCCAAGTTCGATGACCTGATAATTTCTCGACAAAAACATCAGGGCCTTGGTTTGTGTAGGTGTACGTGTTTTGGCCAGATCAATCAGTATGCGATCGTCCAGATCAACTATTCGGTTTTGAGCTTTTACGCCAGAGTAGCTTAAAAATATAAGGGTATAAAGCAGTGCAAACTTAATTTTCATTATAGATAAATCGTCGTAGGTGTTTTGCCAGAGTAACTAACCATTTATGTGGTAATTTACTGGTGAAAAGTGTTACAGGCAAAATCATATTTACACGGCGAACAAACTTTACATTAAAATGTGTTTGCTTTCCATTAAATATTACTGGCCCTTGAAATGATGTAGTAATCATCTCAATATTTAAAAGACATCGATTTTAACACACATAAACAAAACAAGCGGCCTTACAGCCGCTTGCATGTTTAAAATAACCTTGGCGCCTGTCCCGCCCGCATAATGCCTAAATGCCGATAGGCATGATCGGTAGCTTCGCGGCCGCGTGAGGTACGCATTAAAAAGCCCTCCTGTATCAAAAAAGGCTCGTAAACCTCTTCAATCGTACCTTCATCTTCGCCTACGGCAGTGGCAATGGTTTTTACGCCTACCGGGCCGCCTTTAAATTTCTCAATGATGGTGGTTAAAATCTTGTTATCCATTTCGTCCAACCCATGCTCGTCTACGTTCAACGCGTTCAGCGCGTACTTGGCAATTTCGGTATCAATGCTGCCGTTGCCTTTAATTTGAGCAAAATCGCGCGTACGGCGTAACAGTGCATTGGCTATACGTGGGGTACCCCGGCTGCGGCGGGCAATTTCATAAGCGCCTTCGTCGGAAATAGGTGTATTTAAAATAGATGCAGAGCGCAGTATAATCGTCGTCAGCAATTTGGCATCATAATACTCCAAACGCGAGTTGATGCCAAAACGGGCCCGTAATGGAGCGGTTAATAAGCCCGAACGTGTAGTAGCACCAACTAAAGTAAATGGGTTAAGTGATAATTGCACCGAGCGGGCATTAGGGCCGCTCTCGAGCATAATATCAATCTTAAAATCTTCCATGGCCGAGTACAGGTACTCTTCTACCAAAGGGCTCAACCGGTGAATCTCATCAATAAACAAGATATCGCCGGGTTCCAGGTTGGTTAGCAAGCCAGCCAGATCGCCGGGCTTATCCAGCACAGGGCCTGAGGTAATTTTGATGCCCACCCCCATCTCGTTAGCAATGATATGCGACAGCGTAGTTTTCCCCAATCCCGGCGGACCATGCAACAACACATGATCGAGCGACTCGCCGCGCTGGCGTGCTGCCTGTACAAACACTTTTAAGTTGGCTAATATTTTATGCTGACCGGTAAAATCTTCAAAAGCCTGCGGCCGCAACACCTTCTCGATGTCGCGTTCGGTAGTGCTTAAACGCTCCCGGTTAGGATCTAAATTCTCGTTCATTTACCAACAAATTTAGCATTTTTTGAGCGGATTTGCAATCTTGGTTGATTGGTTGATTGGTTGATTGGTTGATTGGTTGATTGGTTGATTGGTTATTTTAAACTTGTTTACCGGTGAACTAATGAACAATGAAACCAATCAACTAAACATCAATGCTCCGCATCCTCTACAAAGCCATCTTTCTGGAAACTGTAATAGAGGTAATATAACGAAGGCAGGATGAATATACTACCAATGATGAGGGCCCAGCCTAAGGCAGTCATGGTGGCGTGCTGAGCCTGGTGTTTAAACAACGACAAGTGCTGCCCATTCTTCATAATTAACAGATTTGGAAAATGCACGTAACTCACCGCCAGTAAAATCATACTGGCCTGAAAACCGGCTAAAACCCGAGGCAACATGCTGTGCCCATTACGTACCAAAATCCATAATATCACCAGTGAAACTGATGCAGCTAATACGGCGGTTAAACCCACCGAATTACCTAAAACCCATTTGATAAGCGGGATACCGTCTACCCAGGCCGCTGTAAACACCAGGGCGCCACAGCCCACGGCTACTACATTCCATTTTACGGCTTTGCTTATAAATATCTGTTTGTCAAAATCATCTATGGCTTCGCCTATTAAATAGATAGATGCTAAAAAGCCACATAAGGCCACCGTAAATAAACCAATGGCAACACCAAACCAATTTAACCAAACCCAAACGTAAGCCTCTAAAAAACTATTAGCATCCGGGTTGATGCGACCGGATATAGCCGTACCTGCAATAATGCCCAAAAAAAGCGGCGTAATGAAACTGGAATATAGGTATATACGGTTATACACCTGCTGCATTTCGTCAACCACGGCATCATAATTACGAAACACGAATGCTGTACCGCGGGCCGTAATGCCTAACAGCATCACTACCAAGGGGATATGCAGATAAATTGACATAGTGCTATAGATAAGCGGAAAGCCCACAAATAAAATTACAACTGCGATTATGAGCCACATGTGGTTAGCCTCCCAAATGGGGCCAATGGCTTTATAAGCTGTTTTGCGGGTGCGATGCCGGTTGTCTCCCCTGCTGAACAGCTCAATAATACCTGCGCCAAAATCGGCACCACCTAAAACCAGGTAAAGTAAAATAGACAGCCACAAAAACCCGATGATTAAATATTCCATAGCTTAAGAGTGGCTTAGTTGTAAACTATTAGGTTGTTTGTCATACAATTGCGGCACCATCCTGATTTGCCTGTACAGCAGAAACACTACCACAATACTTAGCGAAAAGTAAATGGCTGTAAACAGGTAAAACGAGTAAGCAATGCCGGGCATAGGCGTAACGGCATCGGCCGTACGCATAATGCCGTTGATAATCCAGGGCTGCCGGCCAATTTCGGTAACCATCCACCCGGCCTCAACAGCAATAAAACCCGTAGGTATGGCAATTATGAATAACTTAAGCAGCCAATCACGCTCCAGCCAGTGCTTTTTAAACCACACGGCTATGAGGTACAATACGCCCACCAGCATCATAAACATACCGAAACCCACCATCACCTGAAAGGAGTAGTGCGTAATCGCGACTGGCGGCTGATCTTTTTCTGGTATCTGGTCCAAACCCTTTACCGGCTCGTGAAAGTTATCGTATACCAAAAAGCTCAGCAAACCCGGAATTTCCAGGCCGTAGTTCACTTTCTTTTGTTTTTCGTCGGGTATACCGCCAATGACCAGTGGCGAGGCAGGCTGAGTTTTAAAATAAGCTTCCATAGCGGCCAGTTTGGCGGGCTGCCGCTTGGCCACGCTTTTGGCGGCAATGTCGCCGGCCAAAGGTTGTAAAATGGCTGCCACGGCAGCAAAACCAGCTGCTATCTTGAAGGCCTCCCGATGAAAATTCACATTGCGTTTCCTCACAATCATCAGCGCGTGTACCCCGGCAACTGCAAAACCGGTTGAGGCGAAGGCCGCCAAAGTCATGTGCAGTGCCTCCGAAAACCAGGCCTGGTTAAACATGGCTTTCATCGGGTCGATGTTAATGTATTGACCATTCACATAATCAAATCCGGCGGGGCTATTCATCCATGAATTGGCCGCCACTACCAGGATACCCGACGCCAACCCGCTTATGCCCACAACCACACCTGTAAACCAATGAAAAACCGGGTTAAGCCGGTCCCATCCGTACAGAAAAAATCCTAAAGCAATAGCTTCTATAAAAAAAGCAGTCCCCTCTAAAGAAAAGGGCATGCCAAATATAGGTCCGGCGTGTTGCATAAACTTAGGCCAAAGCAAACCCAGCTCAAACGATAATATAGTACCTGATACCGCACCCGTAGCAAAAAATATCGCTACACCTTTGCTCCAGGCCTTGGCAATGTTTTTATGATTCTCATCCCTGGTTTTTAGCCAGCGGTAATGAGCCACCGCCATAAAAAACGGCATAACCATACCTATGCAGGCGTAAACTATGTGAAACCCCAGCGAAAGGGCCATCTGTGATCGGGCAGCCAAAAAGTCGTTCATAGGCGTGTGTTGTTTAACTTATGCAGCTAAATTACTGTCAATCAATATCGGTGCTGCACTTATTTGCAAATTATATTGAATATAGATTGCAAATAAGTGCAGTTCCGGCAAATTCTGGCATTAACAAAAACGCCGGTATACTTTAAAATATACCGGCGCTGATTAATATTATTTAAAATCTAGTTAAAGCTTTACATCAAGAGCGGGCCTGGCCGGCGATTGTGATACCAGCCAGCCAGTTGCATACATCCATCGGGTCATTTTAGCCAGTTTGGGGATGCTGATATATTGCGGCTCATCTTTAGGTGTGTGATAGTCGGGATGAAGTAAACTGGTAAAAAATATCGACGGTATGCCGGCCTGAGCGTAAGGCGCATGGTCGCTTCTAAAATACCAGTTTTCGGGGTGGGTAGCCTCATCCCAGGAGTTGTCAACCTTAAACTTAGTGAGCCCCTGGTTGGCCTGCATAGCCATATTAACCAATGCCAGCGAATTGCGGTGCGGTGGTATAGCCCCTAACAAAGCCGCCGAATCAATAGCGTTGCGGCCTATCATGTCACCATTTAATACTGCCACAATGCTGGCTTTGTTTACCGTTGGATGTACCGCAAACCAGCGCGAGCCTAACAAACCACGCTCTTCGGCACCGTGCCATACAAAAAGCGCCGAGCGTTTGCCTGGTTTAACTACCCATGCACGGGCAATAGCCAGCATGCCAACGGTTACCGAAGCATTATCATCAGCACCGTTCCAGATAGAATCCTGCCCTACCGGATTGCCAATGCCGTCGTGGTCATGGTGGCCGCTAAAGAGCACAAATTCGTTACGTAATTTTGCATCACTTCCATTGGCTTTAGCCACAACGTTAACGGACGGGTACAAGTAAGTTTCCATCACTACGTCAGCTTGCAGTGGTGCAGCTTGTTTAATAGCATTTTCCAGTTCAGATCGTACCAGAATAACCGGTGTAGCTAATCGCGCTGCTCCGGTGTTTGCCCTGGCCACTGTGGCAGGTAAGCCTACATTTTGATAGGACCCATCTTCATAATTGTGCCCAATAAACGCTATACCCTTCTCTGTAATATCATTAGCAACAAATATAATAGCCGATACACCTTTGCGCCTTAAAGCCATTCCCTGCTGGCGAATGGCCGAAGCGGTATAACGGTATTCCCATAAACTCATACCGTTAGCAGGTAATGGATTGGGTGCTTCTATTTTGAGCGCTACTGTTTTACCTTGCAGATTCATGGTAGTGTCGGCCATAGAATTTAGCCAGGTAACGCTGCCATTTATGTGCGCATCAACCGGTTGTGTTACCCAAAAGTCTTTACCCAATAGCAACCGCTGGTTACCAGCCTGCAGTGTACTACGGTCGGCCGTGCGGGTACGGCGCATGTTAAAAAACTGAAAGCAAGTACCATCGTCGCCTGCCGGCTTCAGCCCGGCTTCCTGCGCTTTTTGAGCAACCCAGGCGGCGGCCCTCATCTCATCTTCGGTGCCGGCCCGCCTGCCACGAAAGGCATCACCGGCCAGTTCAAAAATATCCCGCTTTAAATCAGTTTCTTTAATGGCGCTTAAAGCCGGTGGCAAGTCAGCAGGTTTTACCTGGCTAATACCCTGCAATACCCAACCCGAAAGCAAGGCAACCATCCATATTTTTTGTAAACCCATATCAAACATTTTGTATCAGCCTAATATATGTTTTTATAGCCTGATGCGTTTATAACATCTGTATTACGTTACAGCGTTGCGCTTTAGGGGCGGAGCTGTTATTTGACTAAATTTAATTTACCTTTGCGGCCTTGCAGCCGTTAAGGTTGTTTACATTTTTGTATGAAGATTTTGGTTACCGGCACAGCTGGCTTTATTGGTTTTTACGTAGCGCAAAGGCTGGCCAGTTTGGGTTACGACATTGTGGGTGTTGATAACATTAATACCTATTATGATACCAGCCTGAAGTATGGTCGTTTAGAAGCCTCTGGCATTGACACGACTACCTTGAAAGATAACCAGCCGGTATACAGCAAAATTTACCCGAATTACTGTTTCATTAAGCTTGATATATCCGACCGGGCTTTGATGGAATATATCTTTAACACTTACCAGTTTGATGTAGTTTGCCACCTGGCTGCACAGGCAGGTGTTAGGTACTCTATTACTAACCCGTATGATTATGCCTTGAGTAATTTGTCGGGCTTTTTAAATATACTGGAAGGCTGCCGTAATATACAGGTTAAGCACTTGGTTTATGCCAGCAGTTCGAGCGTTTACGGTTTAAACAGCAACACGCCATTTTCGGTGCACGATGGTGCGGCCCACCCGGTGAGCCTGTATGCGGCCAGCAAAAAAAGTAACGAAATGATGGCACACAGCTATAGCCACCTTTACCAGATACCCACTACAGGCCTACGATTTTTTACGGTGTATGGCCCCTGGGGCCGCCCGGATATGGCCTATTTTAAGTTTGCTGATGCCATCATCAAAGAAAAACCCATTGACGTTTACAACAATGGCGATATGCAACGCGACTTTACTTACGTTGATGATATTGTAGAAGGCATTGTGAGGGTATTGGATAAACCAGCCCAGGCCGATCCTGAATGGGATAGTAAAAATCCCGACCCCGCTACCTCAAGTGCACCTTATCGTTTGTACAACATCGGCAATTCAACGCCGGTTAAACTGATGCATTTTATCGGCGCGTTAGAAAACGCCATAGGTAAAAAGGCCATTATTAATATGCTGCCGATGCAAGCCGGTGATGTGCTGCTTACTGATGCCGACATGAGCGATCTGGAGGAACAATTTCAATATCATCCGCAAACAGACATTCAAAACGGCATCAACCGCTTTGTAGACTGGTTTAAAGACTTTTATCATGTTTAGGCTTTAGAGTAAGTGCCTATCTTATCTGTTAATTTATTTTACGATAGGTTACAACCTGCGCGTTTAAAGATCTGACGAACAATAACCATAACGGGTTGTAGTATTTATACATTTAGATACTAAAACACCACTTATGAAAAGCACCATCATTTTCATTCACGGTATGTTTCAGAATGCCAAAAGCTGGGACGCGTGGGTAAATTTTTTTACTGATAAAGGTTACAATTGCATAGCTGAATCATGGCCTTTGCACGAAGGTGAACCATCTCAACTACGCACTAATCCTCCGGCAGGCTTAGGCGAATTAAAGCTGGCTACCGTGATTGATAAATTCAGAAATCTGGCGGCCAGCCAGAGCGAAAAGCCAATTCTTATCGGCCACTCGGTAGGTGGCTTAATTACACAGATACTGGTAAACGAAGGTTTAGCAAAACTGGGTGTCCCTATCAGTTCGGTAGCGCCAAACGGGATGATATCGCTGGATTTAGACTTTGCCAAAAACAGCGCACTGATTATGAATCCATTAAAAGGCGATGATATTTTTGACATGGATTTGGAAAGTTTTCAGGGTGCTTTTGCCAACACGCTGAGTATGGATGCCGTAAAGGAGCCATATGAAAGAACTGCCACACATGATAGCCGTAATGTATTGCGCAATTGTTTGGGCGACGACGGCAAGGTTGACCTTGATTTACCACACGTACCTTTGCTGTTTGTAACTGGCGAAGAAGATAAGATCATCCCTTATGAGCTTTGCGAGAAAAATGCAAAAGCTTATACTGACCAGATTAGCTACGTAGATTACCGTAAATTTAGCGGAAAAAGCCATTTTATATGCTGCGAACCAGGCTATGACCAGGTAATTGCTGCCGTATACGACTGGATACAGCAAAAAGAAAACGTACCCGCTTACAATACAGCAACAGTGGTGAACGACTAAATCGTATTTATTTACTGCTGTTAGCAATGAAGCCCCGTGGATGCCGTTATAGGTAATCACGGGGCTTCGTTGCTTTATAATTACCTTTACAAATTTATTTGAATTAATATCAACGAAAGTTTTTACCTTTAGTTTACTAAAACATACTAACAAAACTTATTATTCCACGCATGAAGAAAAAGAGTTTCAGATGGTCGGATGAAGCGGAACCACATAAGCAACGCACAAAAACAATTATTAAAGAGCACCCCGAACTGCGCCAGCTTATAGGCCGTAATCCTTACACTTTTTTGGTTATTTCCTTATGTGTAGGAATACAATTAGCCACTGCCTACTTGCTGCGTGATGCTGCGTGGTACTGGATTGCATTAGCAGCCTATGGCGTTGGTGCTTTTGCCTGCCATACCCTTTTTGTTTGTATACACGAGTGTGCCCATAACCTGATTTTTAAAAACAAAACTGCAAACACCTGGGCCGGTATATTTGCCAACCTGCCAACCTTATTACCAAGTGCAGTTTCGTTCCAAAAATATCATTTAAAGCACCACTCGTACCAGGGTGTTGAGGCTTTAGATGCCGATATGCCTTTTAGATGGGAAGCCCGTTTAATTAACAACTACACCTTTGGTAAAGCAATATGGTTGTTATTTTACCCGATATTTCAGGCTTTACGCCCTTTCCGTTTAAAAGAGATTAATTTATTAGACGGTTGGACAGCAGTAAACTGGATTGTACAACTTGCATTTACTGCGGCGGTATGGTTTTTCCTGGGTCCTAAGGCTGTTATTTATTTGGCGGTAAGTTTCTTCTTTTCGGTAGGCTTACACCCGCTGGGTGCACGTTGGGTACAAGAGCATTTCTTAACACACGGCGAGCAGGAAACCAAAAGCTATTATGGCCGTTTAAATTTCCCTAACCTCAATGTAGGTTATCACAATGAACACCATGATTTCCCTTCTATCCCCTGGAATAACCTGCCAAAAGTGAAAGCTATTGCAGGCACACATTATGATAGCCTGGGTTACCATACCTCATACACCCGCTTATTATTCGAATTTTTGTTTAACCGCGAGTTGTCTGTATTTTCGCGTACGGCGCGCTCTAACAGGGGTGGTAAAATAACTGCTCCCAAATCAAAAGATATACAGGAAGCTACTGCTGCTGTTTAATCGTAACATTACTTATAAAGCAAAGGCCCGTACAATAAATGTACGGGCCTTTGCTTTGGTAATAACTTTAAAACTAACAGTCGCCGCCCGGCTCACAACTTGGGCCGTCGGTTACATTCAATTGGATAGACCTTTTTTTAAACCCGGTGTAAGCCGTTTGCAAAGTATTTAAAAACACCTCCGTTGGCTGCGCCCCCGATACAGCGTATTGGTTATCCACTACAAAAAACGGAACGCCCCTGATGTTTAATGTTTGTGCTTCGTAAACATCCCGGTGCACGTCGTCACTGTAGGCATTGGTGGCAAGCGTTTGCTTCACTTCGGCTTCATCCAAACCCACCGATAAGCCTATTTCAGTCAGCATCTCTGCATCATCGATATTTTTACCTTCGGTAAAGTAAGCTTTAAACAGTTGTTCTTCTAAAGCGTCGCCTTTATCATATTTTTTGGCCAGATGACTTAGCCGGTGAGCATTAAAACTATTGGCTACCACAGCACGGTCAAAATTATAAGTTAAACCAACTTGTGCAGCCATTTCGGTAACCTGATCGGTCACCTGCCTGGCATAATCCATCTGCCACCCCTTACTGTCTGATAGCGATTGGTAGACACTGATGGTCGGGTCTGTTTTAAGTGTAGGATTAAGCAAAAAGCTTTTCCATTCAATTTCAATTTCGCTGCTATGCTCAAAAGACGACAATGCCTCCTCGAACCTGCGTTTACCTATATAACAAAACGGACACTGCACGTCCGACCATATTTGTACTTTCATGATATTCAGTTTCTTGATGTACAAAGATAACAGGTAAAAGTACCGTTAGGGTAAATGCCGTACAAGGTATTACGGCTCGCTGACATAAGTTAACGTTATTGTCTGGGAACAGGGTAATGATATATTGGCTGGTTTGTACCTTCGCTAACTGTATAAAAGCTCCTGCCATTGGGGGCAAAACCAATAGCCTCGCCTAAACGTTCCTGCTCGTAAGCAGGCTGGTTAGGTTTACGTTGCAGCGTTTGCCAAATAGGCTCGTTGCCCTCGCGCTTCCAGTAATACACCCGGCTGTAGCTTTTAAGCACTACCTGGCTCCCATCTTTAGTAATATCGCCGCTTACAATCCACTTAAAAGGTTGCAACCCCCTAAAGTGCAGCATGCAGCGTTTGGTTAACATCACCGTATCATTCGCCTTAAAGTTGAGCGGAGCAGTATATACCCCCACATCTTTATGCCGTTTAGTCACAATGTAAACTAACTTTTCAATCGGGTCAATCATCAGCGTCTCGGCATCCTTGGCTCCGTCCGGGTATTTTACAAACAGGGCGTCGCTTTGCACGTTAGTGTTGGCATCGGCCTTAGCGGGTAAACCGGGCTCGGGCACACGATAGATGGTTACAAACTTATTGAGCTCAGCATTATCACCAATGTCGGCCACATAAACATAGCTTTGCTTATCAACCGGACCAGGCCCAACCGCAATATCCTCACAATCTTTAGCTCCCAGATACTTTTTGTCTGCCGGTGGATAATAATATATGCCTTTTAAAGCGCCTTCGGAGTTTATGGCAAAGAAACGACTGGTATCACCACTGTCGTTATGAATGTAGAATATATCGGGATGAATAGAAGAAGCTGCAATGCCTGATGTTTCGTTATTAAGGCTACTTTGTAAATGCCCGGCAACATATCTGCGGTCGTCCCTTTTGTTTTGGGCATAAGCGGCAATTTCCAGCACCAAAATAAGTACTGCCCACAAGAAGCTTCGTTTCCACGTAAATTTTAACATCCGGTCTATAACGACAAAAATGCGCATTTTGATATAAAACCGATATTACTAAATTGTTTTTATTGAAAATAATTAAACCTTAGGAGTTTTTAAATAACAATCCGTTAATACACGCTAACGCATTCAGCAAGTGTTAGTATCTATTTAGTGGAGTGAGGATAGGAATATTTGATTATTAACTTCAGCTCACTTACTTTGCTGCATGCGCCAAGACTTCAACACCCTAAACTATAATCGCAAAGCTTACGGGATAACCCTTTTTGTGCTTACGCTGTTATTGTTTTCAATTTTTTGGCTTGGTAATTATCCTGAATGGATAGAGACTTATTATGCCGAAGGCTTATACCCAGCCATTAACGCAGTCAGAAATTTTTTAATTGGCTGGCTGCCTATAAGTTTAGGCGATTTATTATACTTGGCACTGATTGCTTACCTGGTTTATTCGGTTGTCAGATTTGTTCGTTTATTAATCAATAAATCTTTCAACCACATACCATTAAGCATCATGCGGCTTATAATCGGGTTTCAGATTTTTGCCTGTGCATTTTATTTATTGTGGGGTTTAAATTACTTCAGGCCTCCGGCTGCCGTATTGTTACAGCTGCCTCAGCAAGAATATAACTTAAACGACCTTACAAAAATTACCCGTTTGCTGATTGATAGCACCAACGCCACGCAACGTGCTTATTCGCAGTGGGCCCGCATAAATAAAAGCGAACCTGATTATTGTGCTGTTGCATCGGCCGCTGTTAAAAAGCTGCCTGACCATTTTAAGCAATTTAAAACTTACCGGCCAGTTGCTAAAACATCACTATTTACGCCTTTATTAAATTACATGGCTACCTCCGGCTACTTTAATCCCTTTACGGGTGAGGCTCAGGTTAATTACCAAATGCCATTAGTTAATACGCCAGTAACTGCCTGCCATGAGATGGCGCACCAGATGGGTTTTGCACGTGAAGATGAAGCCAATTTTGTAGGTTTTTTGGCAGCCAGGCAGTCAACCGACCATTTAACGCGTTACTCGGCTTACTATCTGGCCATGCAGGAGTTTATGCGCCAGGTACGCAGACGCGATACGGCAGAATTTAACCAATTAAAAAAGCAAATATCTCAACCGGTTAAAAACAACCTGAAAGCCGACCGGCTGTACTGGGAACATTACGAAAACCAGATAAGCTACGTGACAAGTATCTTTTACGATAACTTTTTAAAGGCCAATAACCAACCGCAGGGACTGCTCACCTACAACCGCATGATTTATTTAACGATGGCCTACTATCGTAAATACGGAAGGCTGTAAAACGATTAGCTGTTTTTTACCAGGATGCTTTCAACCACATAAGATACTTGCTCGCATTTATCAGTGGTACGTTCTAACGACGCCAGAATTTCACCGTACTTAATTAACCTGAAAGTATCGGTTTCCTCGTTGTTTAGCACCGCAAACGCTTTGTCGTATACCATATCAGCCTCGTGTTCCAGTTGTTTGATGCGGTTACAGCTGTCAACAATAGCCTTGCCGTTACTTAAATCTTTCAAAGCCATTACGCAAGCCTCAAGCTCCAAAGCACAATCAAGCACTATTTTGCAAAGCTGGCGTATGGGTGTTGTTATAGAATCGATGGAGTACAGGTTGATCCGGCGGGCAGAAGCATCAATGTAATCAGAAAATCCATTCATCGCCGATACCAATGCATACATATCGTTACGTTCAAAAGGAGATATTAACGCCTTACCAGATACGGCATATACCTGGCGCTTTAATTCGGCCGATTGTGCTTTTAACCTGCCTATTTGCGCAAATTCAGTTTTTTGTTCAGGAACCCATTCGCCTTCAATAGCCGTATTCAGTAACTTAGCCATAGCAACGCTATTACTCGCCGCTTTATTAAACAAACCGTAAAATACGTGATCGTTATTGGGCATTAATTTGGTCAGAAAATTATTCATGGGTTTTTAGCAACAATAGGGATGTCAACAATAGCTAAACTTTAGTGATTGCAAATTTACACTATAAATTGAATGTTAAGACAATGTTTATTTGTTAACAAATTGTTAATTATACATCAACGCAAGGTTAAGATACATTTGCACATGCCAAAAAATGATCTTCCTACTTACGCCATCGTCGAATTACTGATCCGTTTATCATCTTGTAATCCCACAATAGGCAACTACAAAAATCATTATTATAATAACGAAAACGTAATTGTAAAAACATTATACGGGCTATAACCTTACCCCAGGAATTGATTATGAGACAGTTTGACGCGCCCGAAAATATTCCAGATCATGAACTGGAAGCCGTTGCACAGCAGCTAAAATAAGTTAACTTATTTTTTTGAGTAAATACAAAGCACCCACCACTACACCGGCAATGCCGGCAGCACGAACTACTTTTTTATTACTCACTCTTTTCGAGGTATAACCACCCGATATTTTATTATCCTGGCGGGTAGGCTCAAAAATACTACCATTGGTTACCGGAGCAGGTTCGGCATTTTTTAAGTACATTTTTACAAATTTGGTAGTAGCCAAACGGGTTAACGTTGGCGACAACCACTGGCTAAACCGGGCAAAGTAAGCCGAGCTACCCAGCATCACCGAGTTTTTGGGATTTTGCGCCAGCATAACCAGGGTGTGCGCTACTTTATAAGTAGGCACTACCGGAGGCGCAGGTTTTAAAACCTTACCGGTATAATTGGCTGCGTGGCTTGGACCCGGCGTATCAACAAACCCCGGAAAAACATCACAAATATGAATGCCCGGACAATCGTGTAACTCGGCCCGCAGCGCTTCTGAGTAACCGCGCAGTCCGAACTTACTGGCTGTATAAGAAACTGAGTATGGGAAAGCTACATAGCCTCCTACCGAGTTTAAATTGATAAGCACACCGCGCTTTTGCTTTTTAAAATGCGTAAGCGCTGCATGTGCCCCGTTAACATAACCCAACAAATTGGTTTTAATAACTTGATTGTGCACCTCAATGGGTATAGTAGTAAACTCGCCCAGTGCGCCCAAACCTGCTACGTTAATCCATACATCTAAACTACCGCCAAAAATACAGGCGTCTTTAGCTAAGCGTGCAACCGATTCGGCATCAGTAACATCGGTAACTACTGCAATAGCCTTGCCTCCCAAACGGTCGCAAAGATCAACCATTTCGTCCAGTGCTTCTTTTTGCCGGGCAGCCAATACCACTTTGGCACCATAACGTGCAAACTCTAAAGCTGTAGCCCGGCCAATACCACTAGTAGCACCGGTTATTACTATTGTTTTTTTATTAAGAGGTGCCGCCGGCAGATATTTCGATGCTGTCATAAAACTATAAAATGCAGGATTGTAACTGGTATACAACCCTGCATTGGTGCAAAAGTTTAATTAAAATGGACAAATACCATACGTCTACACCGTTTGTGCTGCGTTGGTATGCAAAAATGTTACTCTTCCCAACTCCCAAATTTACCATCACGATAATCCTGGTAGGCTTCGGCTATCTCTTGTTGCGTGTTCATCACAAACGGCCCCTGTGATACCACCGGCTCATTAAGCGGCATGGCGTGGCCTAATAATAAAACGGCATCGGTTTGAGCACTGATTTTCAGTTCATCACCGTCGTGGTTAAATTCAACCAATTGCAATGCTTTAACGTTCGCAGTGTTAACAGCGAGCTCGCCGGAGATTACATAGAAAAAAACGTTATGCGCCGATGGCACTGGTATCTCTAACTGCGCGCCTGCTTTAAATTTAATGGTGCTTAAAAAGATACTGTCGGCCGAGTCAAACGCACCTTTTACCTCGTTCCACTGGCCCGAAATTAAACTAACTTCTGCCCTGCCGTTATCCAATGGCAGGGTTGGTATTTCGTCGCGCTGCTTGCCAATATAAAAAGGCTCAGACATTTTAAGGCGGGCAGGCAGGTTTATCCATAATTGCAAAATCTCTAAGGGACCACCTTGCTGCTTAAAATCATCGGATGATATTTCGGCATGAATCAATCCCTTACCGGCCCGCATCCACTGTACGCCTCCCGCTTGTATCACGCTTTCGTGCCCGCTGCTATCTTTATGCGCTATATCACCTTCTAAAATAAACGTAACCGTTTCCATACCCCGGTGCGGGTGCGGGCCAAATGGCAAGCCATTATTGTTACGTTGATACACCTGCGGACCATGATGATTTAAAAATAAAAACGGGTCAATATATTGTATCGATGCCGTTGGGATGGCCCGGTAAGTAACTAAATCGGCAATGGGCGAATAGGCAGCTTGATGGATTTTATTTATGGTTCTCATTAACGTTTGATTAGAATTTGACTTACAGTGACTTTAGCACAACTAAAGTTTCGGTTAAAATGTTTAAACACCAGTTAGCAGCCCTTACTGTTTATAGTAAATCGTTACTTTTACAGGCACATTTAACTTTATACATGCCATATACTTTGGGTAAATTATTTTGCTGCCTTGCCTTTTTACTTTGTTCGCTATCTGCCGTGGCACAAAAAAAGTTCACCCTTAGTGGCACTATCAGAGATGCTGCTACTGGCGAAACGCTGATAGGTGCTTCTGTAATTATGCAGGCGGCCGGCGGCCGCGTGGGCACCTCTACCAACGCTTACGGCTTTTACTCCCTAACCGGCGCCGAAGGCACTTACAATGTTACCATTAGCTATATTAGTTACCAGCCCATTATAAAAAGTGTTACACTTAATAAAAATACATTGCTCAACATTGAGCTTAAGGCCGGATCGGAATTGCAGGAGGTAGTGGTAAGGGCCGGCGACCGTAAAAACGAAAATGTACGCAGTCCGCAGATGGGTGTTGAGCAAATTGATATGAAGCTGCTGGACAATATCCCCGTATTGTTTGGCGAAAAAGACGTGCTCAAAACCATTCAACTATTGCCGGGTGTAAAATCGGGCGGCGAGGGCAATACCGGCTTTTTTGTACGCGGCGGCGCATCCGACCAAAACCTTATTTTGTTAGATGAGGCAACGGTTTACAATTCGTCGCACTTGCTTGGCTTCTTTTCTACCTTTAATGCCGATGCTATTAAAAATGCTGATTTGTATAAAGGTGGCATGCCCGCACAATATGGCGGCAGGCTATCATCGGTTTTAGATGTTAAGATGGATGACGGCAACAATAAGAACTTTGCTATGCAAGGGGGCCTGGGCCTCATCGCCTCCAGATTAAAAGTGGAAGGACCGCTGATTAAAGATAAAAGTTCGTTTATGATTAGCGCCCGCCGTACGTATATCGACTTTTTGCTCAAGGCCTCACCCGATACGGCAATTAAAGGTAATACCCTAAATTTTTACGATTTAAACGCCAAGTTTAACTACAAATTTAACGACAAAAACACTGTTTACCTGTCGGGCTATTTTGGTCAGGATAACATCGGTATTAAGGATCTTTTTGCCAACAACTGGGGCAACACCACCGGAACCCTACGCTGGAACCATGTTTTTAACAGCAGGTTATTTTCTAATACTTCGCTTATTTATAACAAATACAGCTACATCATTGAGCTGTTAGATGACGTTAATAATTTTAAGGTAACGTCGCTTATTCGAGATTTCAATTTGAAGCAGGATTTTCAATACTTCAGCAATAAGCATACGTTGCGCTTTGGCTTGCAGGCCACCCACCACCGTATTGCACCATCCGATATCAGCACAAGCACCACATCCAGCTTTAACAATTTATCAATTGAAAACCGCTACGGTGTCGAAACCTCTGCTTACTTGTCTGACGAGTATGTAGTGAACCAGCACCTGAGTTTGTTGTATGGCTTGCGGGCCAGTTGGTTTGCGCTGTTAGGCCCGGGCACTTTCAGCACTTATAATGCTGCCGGTGATGTTACCTCTTTTGCTACTTATGGCAGTGGCCGTATTGCCAAAAATTATTTCAACCTGGAGCCACGCTTTTCGGCAAGCTATCTTTTTAATGACGAAAACTCGGTAAAGGCCTCTTACAACCGCAATACACAGAATATCCATATCCTATCCAACACGGGTTCCAGCTCGCCTACCGACCAGTATGTGATGAGCAGTAACAACATCCGCCCCGAAATTGCCGACCAGGTAGCCCTAGGTTATTTTAAAAATATAAAGGATAATACATTTGAGTTTTCGGGCGAGGTGTATTACAAGTGGATGCAAAATCAGATTGAGTACAAAAATGCAGCACGCCTGATCGCCAACGCCAGCGTTGAGTCGCAATTACTGTTTGGCACCGGCCGTGCTTACGGCTTGGAACTGTTTGCCAAAAAACGGGTAGGCAAACTTAACGGCTGGTTAAGCTATACCCTGTCGCGCACGGAGCGTAAGTTTACCGGGCTGAACAATGGCAATTACTTTCCGGCCCGGCAAGACCGCACACACGATGTAGCCCTGGTGGGTATTTACAAACTGAGCAAACGCTGGACGCTATCTGCCAACTATATTTACAGCACCGGAAACGCTGTTACCTACCCGGCCGGTAAATATCAGTTAGGTGGCATCACCACTTATTACTATACGGAGCGCAATGCCAACCGACTACCCTACACCAGCCGCCTTGATTTAAGCGCTACGCTGGAGGGTAAAGACACCGGCAAACGTTTCCACTCAAGCTGGTCGTTCGGTTTATACAATGCGCTCAACCGTAAAAACCCTTATTCGGTAGATTTTCGCAACGTGCCATCCGACCCTACCCGGACAGAAGCTGTACAAACTTCGTTGTTTGGGATTATCCCATCCGTAACCTGGAATTTTAAGTTTTAACTAGATGAAAAAATTGGTTTACCTGTTTTGTTTAGCCATTAGTCTTTCAGGCTTGCTAACGTCTTGCCAAAAAGTGATTGATATTGATGTGAATACATCACCCTCGCAATTGGTGATTGAGGGCAACATTACTAACATTCGCGAAACGCAGTTTATAAAAATTAGCCGCTCGGTTGCTTACACGGCTACCAACGTTTATCCTGCCGTTTCGGGCGCAACGGTGCAAGTGAGTGATAATGCAGGGAACACCTATCGTTTTGCCGAAACCGCAGCTGGTTCGGGCTTATATAGTTTTGGGCCGTTGCGTGGCGTATCAGGCCGTACTTATACGCTCCGGATTACGGTAGACGGGCAGACTTACACTGCAAACTCGGTAATGCCCAACCCCGTGAGGACAGACTCATTAACCTTAAGCAAAATCACCTTTGGCAGTAATTCGCGCACCATCGTATCGGTTAACTTTACCGACCCTAAAGGCGTAGCTAACCAGTACCGGTTTATACAATACATCAATGGCAAGCAGGTAAACCGTATATATGTAATTGACGACCGCTTAACCGATGGTAACCGCATTAAGCAGGATCTGTATTTTGATGATGACGATTTTGAAAGTGACAAACTCATGAGCGGAGATATAGCCCGTGTTGAGATACAGTGCATTGACAAACCGGTGTTTGACTATTTTTTCACTTTTAGGCAGCAAAGCCGTGGCGGCCCCGGTGGCGGCACTACGCCGGGCAACCCGCCATCAAATATTGACAATGGCACCCTCGGATATTTTAGCGCACATACCTATCAAACCATTGAAATAAAAATTCCATAACCGAAAGGACATTACTTTTACTATTTACCAATAAAAAGACGGTAAATTTGCAGCCGTATTAAAATAAGCAATCTTGTACAACTGTTGCTTGTAATAAATTTTGCTGCATGACTGAAACAACGGCTACACTTTCTTACCCCAAACACTATTTACGGTTTGCCGTTGGGATGGTGTTTTTTTTACCGGGATTGATATTTGCCAGTTGGGCATCGCGCATTGCTACGATACAACAAACCTTAAACTTATCTGACGCAGCGCTGGGCGCTATCCTGTTTTCTATCCCGGTTGGATTGATGGCCTCTTTGCCTTTAGCCGGATGGATGATATCGCACATCGGCAGCCGCAAACTGGCCATCATTGGTATTATAGTTTACGGAATAGCGCTGATTGGATTGGGTTATGCGCCAAATGTTACCTCATTAATTGCCTGCATGGTGTTTTACGGCTTTGCCAGCAACACCGTAAATATAGCTGTAAACACCCAGGCCGTAGCCACCGAGAAAGTTTATGGCAAGCCCATTATGGCCTCGTTTCATGGTTTATGGAGCCTGGCAGGTTTTGCAGGTGCCGGAATCGGTACTTTTATGATTGGCAAGGGCGTTGTGCCTATTCATCATTTTACCTACATCGTTTTAGTGGTTATTTTGGGAGTAATTGTTTGCCAGCGTTATCTTTTTAACGACAGCTCGACGGGCGATACCGGACCAGCCTTTGCCCTGCCCGACCGGCCTTTAATCAAATTAGGCATCATTGCCTTTTGTTCCCTCATTTGCGAAGGCGCCATGTTTGACTGGAGCGTAATCTATTTTAAAAAAGTAATACATGCCCAGGCCGGATGGATGGCTGCCGGTTATACATCATTTATGTGCACCATGGCTTTAGGCCGTTTTGTAGCCGACTGGTTTGCCGAACGTTTTGGCTTAAAGCAAATACTGCAGTTAAGCGGGTTGCTTACTGCATCTGGTTTAATGGTTGCGGTTATATTTCCGCACCTGTACACCGCCATGATTGGCTTTTTACTGGTAGGCTTCGGCGTATCATCAGTAGTACCTATGGTTTACAGCGTAGCCGGTCGCTCCAAAACGATGTCGCCCGGGCTGGCATTGGCAGCAGTATCAACCATTGGCTTTGTGGGTTTTTTGGTTGGCCCGCCTGTTATAGGCTTTGTTGCCGGTGCGTTTAGTTTACGTGTAAGCTTTGTTTTAATAGCTGTGATGGGCTTGTGTGTAACGGCCCTGTCGAGCAAGCTTAAACTTTAAACCAATTACCGTATCGGTTTCATAATCCGGTTCCAGCGGACTTTGTTGAGCAACGTTGCTGACGAATCTGTACTGAACCAGGTAATCATGGCCTTGCCTACTATGTGGTCTTCGGGCACGTAACCCCAAAAGCGCGAATCGAGTGAGTTATGGCGATTATCGCCCATCATCCAGTAATAATTCATTTTAAAGGTATAACGGTCGGCCGGTTTGCCGTTAATTGAAACTTTACCGTTTCTGGCCTCCACACGGTTACCTTCGTACAACTCAATGGCCCTGCGGTAAAGAGCCATAGTTGAATCGTTAAGGGCAATACTCATCCCTCGTTTAGGCATCACTAAGGGGCCGAAGTTATCTATATTCCAGGTAAATTTGGGATTATGCGGAAACACTTCTGCATCATACCGGCCAGCCGGGTCAATTACCGGCGCTACCTTTTTAATATTGCTGTATTGCTTAAAAGCAGCTAAACTATGGGTCGGTATGTTGACGACGAGTGATGTATCATTTAACTGCTGCAAAATTTCCATACGGAGTTCTTGTAACAATTTGGGGTTAAGGGTATTGCCGTCAGTAGTTACATGATAAGTAGTTTCCTGATCCGGCGCTTCGGGTGCTGACTTACCGTTGATAAAAACACGGCCGTTAATAATGCGCAGTTCATCGCCGGGTGTGGCCTGGCAACGTTTGATTAAATTGGTGCGCACATCTACCGGCCGGCCATACGCCGGATCGGCTTCTTCGGGTTTGTTAAAAACCACAATGTCGCCTTTCTTGACTTCGGATAATCCAGGCAGGCGAAAATAACGCAGCTTAATACCGTCCCAATAAGTTTTAATATTGTTGCTGGTTACGGTCGACTCTAAAAATGGAATAGCCACCGGCGTCATTGGCATACGGGGCCCATAATGTATTTTACTAACAAACAAGTAGTCGCCGGTTAGCAAGCTACCTTCCATCGATCCTGATGGTATAGCATAAGCAGAAAACAGTAAGCCGCGAACCAAAGTAGATGCCACCAGGGCAAACAAGATGGCATCACCCCATTCGCGAACTTTAGATTTTTTTACCTTGGGCGACGGATTGCGCCTAAACCAGTTGAATACAGACATAAGGGTAGCAATTAAGTTATACCTCTATCTGACCAGCTATACCTCAACTTGTTACAACGCCACTTTACTTTTTACCGGTATTTAAATCCTGGTCGGTCGGGTTTAAAACATACTCATGGCTTTCGCCGGCATGCCGCAGTATAAATTTAAGCCGTTCGGCAGGCACCGTAATATCTAAAGCCAGCGTGGCTATCACATCGGGCAGGTTTTCCATAATGGTAGATACCTGGCTGCCATCGGGTAAATCAACCAGTATATCATTACCCATCGGTTTAATTTTCCAGTCTTTAATTTGGGCATTATTGAGTACTTCAATCCACTTTTCTTGATATGCATTCATTTTTTGGCGTTTTATTCATAAAGCACTTAGCTCTTAAAATGTTTTGTCATCAGTTTTTAGGTACCGGTAGCAGGTAGCATTACAAACCATGCGTCATGCCAAATCAACAATTTTCAGGCTAACAATATTAGCATCGTTATTTTTCTTAATTTTGATATTAGATGTATGCAATTGTTGATATTGAGACTACGGGCGGGCATGCCAGCGCTAACGGAATTACAGAAATAGCCATCTGTATTCATGATGGTAAAGAGGTAATTCAGCGCTACCAGACTTTAATTAATCCGGGCAAAGAAATCCCGATTTATATACAAACCCTTACCGGTATCAGTAATGATATGGTACAGGATGCGCCTTATTTTAAAGAAGTAGCTTATGATATTTACCACCTTATACAGGGGCACATCTTTGTTGCGCATAACGTAAATTTCGATTATTCTTTTGTAAAATATCACCTTGCTGCTGCTGGGTACGATTTGCAATGCGCCAAGCTATGTACAGTACGTTTGAGCCGTAAGATTTTGCCGGGCAAGACCTCATATAGCTTGGGTAAGCTTTGCCACCAGTTGGGTATTGGCAACTCGGCCAGGCACCGCGCCGCCGGCGATGCAGATGCCACGGCCGAACTATTTTCGCTGCTGCTGGAGAATGACAGCAACCAGCACATTCCCGAAGCGTTAAAGCAACGCTCGAAAGAACAGGTGCTGCCGCCTAACCTGCACCGCAGCTTTATTGATAAACTGCCGCCTACACCGGGCGTGTATTACTTTCACGATAACAAAGGGAAGGTAGTTTATGTAGGTAAAGCGGTAAATATTAAAAAGCGGGTGGCCAGCCATTTTAGCGGCAACAACTCGGGCGCACAGCGGCAGGATTTTATGCGCAATATTCACCAAATCAGTTTCCAGGAATGCGGCACGGAGCTTATGGCGCTGCTTACCGAGGCTGTAGAAATTAAGCGCCTTTGGCCTAAGTTTAACCGCTCGCAAAAAAAGCTGGAATTTAACTTTGGCTTATACACCTACGAAGACCAGCGCGGATACCTACGGATCGCTGTAGACAAGCGCCGTAAATACTCGACCCCGGTACATACCTGTAGCTCGCTGCTAGAAGGGCGAAATGTTTTACTAAAGCTGATTGACGCATACCAGTTATGCCCAAAGTTTTGCTTCATCCAAAAAAATAATGATACCTGTACAGGTGCCTTGCAAGCTCAGTGCGCCTGCACCGGCCACGAAAGCGTAGAAGATTATAACCAAAAAATACAGCAGGCCATTGACGGCTTAAAACAAACCCTGCCTACTTTTGCCATACGCGATGAAGGACGGACCAGCGACGAGCATAGCTGTATTTTGATTGAAGAAGGCCGCCTTTACGGTATGGGCTATATTTCGCATTATTTTGAGGTGAACTCTCTATCGCAACTCAAAAACCATTTAACGCCTTACCCCGGTAATGACTATATGCACAACATGATTATTAATCATGCGGAAGAGCATCCGTGGAAAAAAGTTGCGTTTACGGAGTTGCGGGAGATGGCGTGAGGGAAAGATTTAATTATAGCTATTCTTTTTGAAGTTCTTTAGTTATTTCATTTTTCAAGTTACTAAAGAATGCTTTTATAAAGTTCACTTTGTCTTCCTGAGTCAAATGCTCGTGATATAACTTTTTAATGATGAAACTGCTTTGCGGCCCCGTTAAGACATAATCAAAGATGTTGAATTGTACTGAAAACCCACAAGCTATATCAAAATTTCTTTTGGAATTTTTGAATCCATAATACTTACCTCTTACAATCAAACCGTCAATCATAGTACTTTTTTGTATTTGATTAATCATGTTAGTTATCATATCGCTTTTATTGGTATATTTCACCTCGTGGTTATGATGACCTGATGTTTTTAAATTTAAAGACATCGAATAATCGAAAAAAAATTCAGTAAAGTCATTTGCTTTGGTAACAATACTACTCAACAAGGGTTGAATATCATTTAGTAGTATGGATTTATAATTTTCTACTGTTTTTTTCTCTTTAACGTCAACATTATTTCTCAACTCCATTCTAAACAAGGCCAACTCTTTATCAATATCGCTTTCATCTTCAATGTCCTGCCCGTTAATTGCCTTTATATAAATTGACAAAGAATTTTCAACCCTTTCCGCAATGTACTCAACGAAAGGCCAAAAGTCTCTCTTATCAGCTTGGCTTAAAAGCGAGTAATAATTATCTTTATCGTCGTTTTTGATAACGGCAACAGGATACCCATGACGCATTAAAATTAAATTCATCAAAATTCGTGTCATCCTTCCATTACCGTCGTCGAATGGATGAATAGCAACAAAGCGGTGATGAAATAAAGCTGCGATAACGATGGGATGAATGCTGCTATCTTCAATAGCGGCATTATACCATTGCATCAAATCATTCATCTTGGCAGGCGTCTCCTCGGGCGTAGCGTAATAGTGAATTTCGCCTGTTCGGGTTTTTACGTGGTTAGGCAGCTTTTTGTACTCGCCTGACGTAAGCATCTTCGTTGTCGGCGTTCCATCGGCAGTCTGCGCTGCAATTTTGTGGGGCTCTCCAAGAATCACCTCATGCAGGCCACGAATATCTGTTTCGGTCAAAGGTCTGCCATCTTGAACCATTTGCATTAAAAATTCAATTGCTGCATTGTGTCCCTGAATATCCAGATGGTCTTTCAACGGTTTGCCTTTAGCGGTAACACCGTGCTGTAATAAAGCATTTGTTTCTCCGTAACTAAGTTTGTTCCCTTCAATAGCGTTAGAATTATAATTCCAGTCCAAACGCAGCTTTTGCATTACTTTACCGGCAATCTCGTCCGGAAGCGGGCGCACGGCATCAATTTGATTTTTTAGTTCATCAATACGCTCAAAAATCTCAACTTTGCTAAATTCTTTCTCTAACGTCAGGTTCATGGGTTAAAGATAATTTAACTTGCCACTGTAACAAAATGCGTCGTCTGTTATCTAATATTTAATACTAAATTCATCAACTTAAACAACTGACCTCCTTTTACCATGCTTAGTATTCGGAACATTGTAAAACAATATGCCGGGCATACGGCCTTAAGCGGTGTAAGTTTAGAAGTTACCGGCGGACAAATATTTGGCCTGCTTGGGCCTAACGGCGCCGGTAAAACTTCGCTTATCCGTATCATCAACCAGATTACCGCTCCCGACTCGGGCGAGGTTTATTTTGGGGGTGAAAAATTAAACCAGTCGCATATTGAGCGCATTGGCTACATGCCCGAAGAGCGCGGCTTGTATAAAAAGATGGCCATTGGCGAGCAAATTGTTTACCTGGCCCGACTTAAAGGCTTAAGCCATGCCGAGGCAACCCGTCGCATTAAATACTGGTTTGAGAAACTCAAAATAGAAAACTGGTGGAATAAAAAAGTAGAAGAGCTATCCAAAGGTATGCAGCAAAAAGCTCAATTTGTAGCCACCGTACTGCACGAGCCCGACCTAATTATTTTAGACGAGCCCTTTAGTGGTTTTGACCCGGTAAATGCCGAGTTAATAAAAAACGAAATACTGGAACTTAACCAAAAAGGAGCTACCATATTATTTTCGACCCACCGCATGGAATCGGTAGAAGAATTATGCGACTCGATAGCGTTGATCCACCAATCACATAAAATTCTGGATGGCCGGATTAAAGACATTCGTAACGCTTACCGGAACAACACTTATCTGGTTGAGTACAGCGGCAATCAGTTAAATTTTAATGGTAATGAGCCTTTTACCTTACTCAACGAAAACACAACCGACGAAGGCCACCTGATGCGCCTGCAGCTTAATGCCGATGCCAGCACAAACGACGTGCTGCAATACCTGATACCGCAGGTAAGTGTTACCCGCTTACAAGAAGTGATACCAAGCGTTAATGAAATTTTTATTCAAAAAGTAAATCAAAAAGACTAAGCGATGGACAAAGTTTTACTCATTATACAACGCGAATACTTATCGCGCGTACGCAAAAAAGCTTTTCTGATTACCGTTTTTCTGGTGCCCGCTTTATTATTGGGTATGTATGCCGTAATGTACCTGCTCTACAAAAACAGCAGCGAGATGAACAGCACCCGCGTGGTAAAAGTACTTGACGACAGCGGCGTTTTTGCCGGCAAACTGAAGGATAAGAAAAACCTAAAGTTCGAAAACCTTAACGCCTCACTATCATCAGCTAAAAAGGGGCTGCAAAAAAACGAGGACGAAATTATATTGGTTATCCCTAAAAACTATGAAGAGCCAAAGGCTGTTCAGGTACTTTCTAACAAAAAACCGAGCGTAGTAACTGCCGACGAGATTGAACGGCAAATGAACAAGATTGCCACCAGTAACTCGCTGGTAGCAGCCGGTATAGATACGGCCCGCCTTAATGCCATTCACAGCAGTATTAGCATTAGTGCACGTGAGGTTACTGACGATGGCGATAAGGATTCAAACATCGGTGCGCTTTACGGCATTGGTGTTGCCGGTGCCATTATGATTTACATATCGCTGTTTATCTATGGCGCTCAGGTAATGCGTGGCGTAATTGAAGAAAAAACTAACCGTATTATAGAAGTTATTGTATCATCGGTTAAGCCATTTCAACTCATGCTGGGCAAAATTATCGGGGTAGCGCTGGTAAGTTTAACACAATTTACTTTGTGGATCATCCTGTCGTTGGCAGTTAGCTACATTGCCAGCAAAAATTTTAATGCACCGCAAAGTCCGTTATTAAGTTTAATTGAAGGATTAAAAGGCGTGCCTATAGGCCATATCATTGCTTACTTCCTATTTTACTTTTTGACCGGATTTTTGCTTTACAGCGCCCTTTTTGCGGCCGTGGGTTCGGCGGTAGATAGTGAGACAGAAACACAACAGTTTATGTTTCCGATTACCATGCCACTGCTGTTTACCTATATTATTTCGGTAAGCTTTTTAGCTCAAAATCCGGATAGTACACTTGGTTTTTGGCTATCGGTGATACCGTTTACAGCCCCGGTGGCTATGATGGTGCGCATACCCTTTGGGGTGCCCGATTGGCAATTGTTCCTGTCTATGGGCTTAATGGTAATCGGTTTTATATTTACTACTTGGGTAGCCTCACGTATTTACCGGGTAGGCATTTTGATGTACGGCAAAAAAGCCAGCTATGGCGAATTAGCCAAATGGTTTTTTTACAAAGAGTAATTCTGCATTGTAATATTTTTATGCAATCCCTGCTGAATAAAACCTTGGCCGGGATTTTTTATTTTTAGCATTATGAACAACCGCGTTGCTGTATTGGATTTGGGTACCAATACCTTCCATTTACTAATTGCCGAATACCATGCCGAAAACCTTTTTACCGAGATAAGGCATGAATACGTTGGCGTAAAATTAGGCGAAGGCGGCATTAACGAAGGCACCATTAAACCTGATGCTTACCGCAGAGGCGTTGACACCTTAATTAGCTTTGGACAGTTAATTAAAGAGCACGGCGTAAAACAAGTAAAAGCCATTGCTACCTCGGCCATGCGCAGTGCATCCAACGGACAGCAATTTATGGCTGAAGTTGAAGAACGTGCTGGGATCCGCATAGAAACTATCAGCGGCGACCGGGAGGCTGCTTATATATACGAGGGTGTAAAAGCATCCGGCTGTATGGGTGATGTAAACAGTTTGATTGTTGACATAGGCGGTGGCAGCGTTGAGTTTATTTTAGGCAATGATAGCTCCATCCTGTACAAGCGGAGCTTTGAAACTGGTGCGGCGAGGCTGATGGCACTTTTTCATAAAACAGACCCCATCAGTAACCAGGAGATTAATGAGCTAAGCCGATATTTAGATGAACAACTGGCGCCGCTGTTTGCAGCGTTAAAAAATCATGCTATTTATAACCTGATTGGCTCCTCAGGTGCGTTCGAAACTTTTGCCGAAATGGTTGAACGTAATAAGGGAAAAGAGTTTGACTTGAAGCATACGCCGGTTTACCATTTTGAGGAGCAGGCATTAAACCAAGTGATTGAAACTATAGTTAAAGCCAATCATAACGAGCGTGCCGCCATGCAAGGTATTATACCGGTGCGGGTAGATATGATTGTAGTAGCCTCGCTCTTTACCCGCTACTTGACCGGCAGGTTAAATATCAGGCAGTTAGTTATGTCAGCTTATTCCTTAAAAGAGGGTGTTATTGCCGAGCTGTTTGATTTAAACAAATTACAGGGCACTCAGCCGCAATAATTGCTGGTACACTTTTTCGGTAGGTAAACCAACCACGTTAGTGTAAGAGCCTTCGATGCGTTGAATAGCCGTAATGCCAACCCACTCTTGTATGCCGTACGCACCAGCCTTATCATAGGGTTGGTATTTTTCTACGTAGCTTGCTATTTCGGCATCCGTTAGCTTACGGAAAAACACCTGAGACACATCGTGAAAAAGATTGTATTGCTGCTTATACAAAATACAGACGCCAGTAACTACACGGTGCACCCGGCCAGATAACAACTTCAGCATCCGTACCGCGTCTGCTGCATCAGCAGGTTTACCCAAAATCAGGTCGTCAATAGTAACAATGGTATCCGCCGTTAATACAGCCTCATCATTCAAGGTACCATCATACGCCTTCGCTTTCTTTTCGGCTATGTGAACAGCGACTTCCTCGGGAGTCAGGCTTTCCGGGTACGACTCATCAACTTCCTTCAATACAATCTCAAAATCAACGTCCATCTGGCGGAGTAATTCTTGCCTGCGAGGTGATTTTGATGCCAGAATAATTTTTGGAATATTCATAGGTATGCTGATGAGTTTTGTGGCTGGCCATGCAGGCACAGCCAACCCTAAAAAGATAGCTACCAGCTGTAAGCTTCGGCACCCATCCACTTGCCTTGTATTTTCAAGGCCTTTTCTATCACGTCGCGGGCACAACCTCTGCCACCGGCAATAGGCGAAATGTACTCACAAAGTTCTTTAATTTCTTCGGCAGCATCGGCCGGGCAAACCGGCATGCCTACCTGGCGCATTACTTCCAAATCGGGTATGTCATCACCCATGTACATCACATTCATGGGGCTGATGCCGCGCTCGTTGATATATGTTTTAAAGGTATCGGTTTTTACACCTGCCCCTAAAAATATATCTTTAATGCCCAGGCTATTTAAACGGTAGATAGCAATCTTAGAACGACTGCCCGAAATAGCAGCTACATTATAGCCACATTTAACCGCCAGCTGCAATGCGTATCCGTCTTTAATGTTAAAAGAACGGGTTTGCTCGCCAGCCTCATTCACATATACCGACCCATCGGTTAACACACCATCTACATCAAAAATAAAGGTGGTGATTTCCTTAAATTTAGTCAACAACGTTTTGTAAGTTTTTAATCAAATCACACAATTTTAAGGAAATAATTCAACAAATCCTATAATTACTTATTGATTATCACGCCATTCGTAAACCCAGGCCGACTGTATTTGTTCCAGGTGACCTTCATTGGCTTCTTCGCGTTTGCCGGCAAAATGGGGTATACTTAACACCCATTCCATCAAATCGGTGAAACGGATACGGTAAATTTTTGATTCGTCAAAGTTATCGCCAAACTTTTCGTAAAGGCCCATGGCTATGTCTTCATAGTCGTTCCAGTGAATGGGCAAAGCGAATTTATCGTTGTTCATGATGATCTGAATGATTAAAATTAGTAATTGAGTTTTATTTAGTGCCCCATAAACTGCGACTGATCGGGAATCAATACCTCGATGTCACCGTCGATGATTACACACTGGCAACCTAAACGCGAGTTGATGCGTGGGCTAACGGCACGGTCAATAAAATCTTCTTCTTTGTCTGATATTTCCTGGATATTGTCCATGCCTTTGGTTACGTACACGTGGCAGGTACTGCAGCCGCAAACGCCACCGCAATTGTGTTGTAATTCAATACCATTTTCCAGGCATACATCCAGTACCGACTCCCCTTCAGCAATCGGCAGTTCAACCGGTGCATGATCCGGTTCCTCAAAGCTTATCTTGACTTTAAAAATATCCATCGCGGCAAAAGTAACAAATTTACTCAACGGTGGGTTACGCCTTACCCATTTTGATGATAGCCTGACTTAACAAATTGTAAATTGCAGTTAGCTCGTCATTTCCGCTCAACAACGCCAGGTGAGCTGTCATTGTTTTTTCATCATTGCGTATAGCAGGTCCCGTTTGCACCTCTGCAGGCAAGTGTTGCTGCACCTTATCAGCCGTCTCGCTGATAAGCGGCCGTAGCATGTTAAAATCGAGCTGATGCTGCGCTAATAGCTGCTGCGATGCTCGGTAAAGGTAATTTGGGAAGTTACAGGCAAAAACAGCTGCGAGGTGCAGTATTTTTCGTTGTTCGGAGTTTACGCTATATACATTGTTGCTGATGGTTGAGGCAAGTTGTTGCAGTATACCGTCCAAACCCTCACTGGTTGCTTCAATGCACAACGGTACAGTTTTTAAATTAACTTCTTTAGTTCTACTAAACGTTTGCAAGGGGTAAAACACACCTGCCTCCGCGGTATATTGCTGTAATACAGCTAAAGGTGTAGCACCCGATGTATGTACTATAGGCTTTTGATGTATTGCTAACAATGATGCCATATCTGCAATTACATCATCTTTTACGCTGATGATAAACAAATCGGTATTAGAGCTGATGTCATTTAGATTGCTGATGGCTTCGGCTTTGAGGTGGTAAGCCAGCAACGCCGCATGACCGGCGTTTCGGCTGTACACCTGCACAATCTGATGTCCGGCATTTTTCAACGCTGCCCCTAAATGGGTAGCTACATTGCCCGAGCCTATAAGTGTTATTTGCATAAAGTTAACTATTATATCTTTCGGCCCATTGTAGCGGCTGCGGTAAAGCAGCTTTACTAAATTCAATATGAATTACGCGCCGCTGCCTGTTATTTACCGTTCTGTCGGATGCATGCATCAATAGAGGACGCATGATCATCACACCACCCCGGCCTACATCACAAACTATTTCCTTTTCATCGGTAAAGTCAATATCATCAGGCCGCCTTACGCCATTTAAATGAGAGCCGGGTATTACTTTTAATGCTCCGTTATCTTTGTTAGTGTCATCTAAATGAATTCTGACCGTAAAACTTTGTTCAAGAATTTTGGCAGGTGGTTGAACGGCATACTGATTTTGTTTGGTAGTCCAATGCGTATAGCCAGATACTTCCGCCTTTTGATTGACTGATATGGTTAAATCCTGATGGTAAGCTACAAACCAGTTAGACCGCGCAGGCTTGTCAAAATAAATGGATTTAGTTACAAAATAACCTTGCCCAAAAATACCGTTAATCAAGGCGTTCAGCTTCGAAATTAATACAAGGGGAGCAATGCCGGGCAGGGTTTTGAAAAACTGCCTGATGGCAAATAGGTCTTCAGATTTCCTGAAGGGATCGGTCTGAGCATCTGACTGGTTGATCAGGTCGATGATTTCTTTGATACCATCCTCATCCAAAATATGCTCCAAAACCGTAAAACCCTTGCTGCTGATGTTTTGCCGATGCCAATCAAAATCCATGGTTGCTATTTTATAAAACAATCCAATTATAGCAAAGCCTTTAATAAAAGCAAAACAAAGACATTTTAAAAACAAAAACCCCTTCCGGCTTTACCAGAAGGGGTTTTAAATATAATTATCGTACTAAAGCAGGTTTCTTTTTCACCGGCTTGGCACCAGTTTTAACCGGAACAACTCTCAATTCACTGTTTCTGCGGAAGATTGACATCAGGAAGCCAATCACCATAATGATGGTACCCGACCAGAAGAAGTTGATGTAAGGAAACTCAATAGCCCGCATTACGATATAAGGCTTTGCACTTTCAGGCTGCTGATAAACCATAATTTCGAACTTATTTTTTTCAGGAATAATTTTTGACAAACGTAGTTTTAAGCCTGCATCGTCTACCTTGCGGGCAAAATCAAAGCTGTTGCCATCCTTAATCATAAATACTGGCTCAGACTTAAACGCTTTTCCGTGCGAAACGATGTCCAGCATCGCACCTACGGCAACATCGTTATCCTTAAGCGGGATGTTTTGCAGTTTAGGTTGCTTGTTTAAGCCGCGTAAAATCATATAGCCTTCTCTAAAACGGATAGTATCGCCAACGCTGGCTTCATAAACTACGGGCGGATTATAATGGCTATCCTCATTAGCATGATCGTGGCTGGCTTCGGTAGCTCCTGCGGCCATGCTCTCTTCTTCTTTAATCGGAGCAGCAGTAATGTGTGTGT
This sequence comes from Mucilaginibacter sp. CSA2-8R, assembly GCF_038806765.1. NCBI lineage: Bacteria > Pseudomonadati > Bacteroidota > Sphingobacteriia > Sphingobacteriales > Sphingobacteriaceae > Mucilaginibacter > Mucilaginibacter sp. CSA2-8R. The sequence goes on from NZ_CP152389.1 coordinate 3,618,847, forward strand.
ATAAATCGTGCAGCAGATAATGCTTGGTATCGGGCGATGAAACCAAACCAAATTTGGGATTAGCCTGAGAGTTTGGCATTAGCACAAAATGCTCTTTTACTTTACCCGATGCATCAAACCTTTTATAATCTACTTTAAAATAATGGTTAGGTGCCACCAGCGAGTCACCAAAATAGGTAACCTGATAGTCGCCCATGGTAACCGGTTCATTTTTGTAAAGCATGATATTTTCGCGCGGATTACCTGCCTTATCAAAATCTTTCACTCTGATAACGCCTGTTTCATTTTGCGAAACTATTTTGCTGGTACCTGCCGCAATAAGGGCACCAACCAGCAACAAAGCAAACCCAATATGCGCCACTGCCGATCCGGCCAGTTTAAGCTTTCCTTTTAAAGCATCGCCCAGTACTTTGGCATTGGCCAGCACGCCGTAAACAGCACCAAACATGGCCAGCATAAATACAACGCGCAGCTTATAAAGACCGGTAATGTAAATGATAACGCCGGTAATTAAAGCCGCTACAAACATGTACACCAATGTGGTGATGAAGAAACGGGTGGCGTCAGTCTTTTTATATTTTAAGAATTGTGTAAACCCTAAAAACAAAGCAATAACCACAGCAAAGCCGCCCTGGAAAATATTATACAGTGTGATAGGATTGGCCGGCGGCGCAATGTTTGTTTTAAACATGGCATTCCATACCGGTACTGAGGTTACCACAACTAATTGCAAACAGGATAAAGCTAAAAATGCCGAACCTACAAACATCCAAAACTCACGCGAATAAGTTTCTTCTTCTTTTTGTGAAAACGGTAATTCTTTCCAGCGCAAAACCAATAGCCCAACCATCAATACCAAGAAAACCATGATATCAATCACCAAATGCCAGAACATGCCCAAATCTGTAAAGGCGTGAACAGAGGTTTCGCCCAGGATACCGCTACGGGTAAGGAATGATGCATAAAGCACCAGCACAAAGCTAATAAGCGTTAAAAATGTAGCTGTAAAATAAGAGTGACCGGTATTTTTATAAACAATTAAAACGTGTACTGCCGAAATAAGCACCAGCCACGGAATCAATGAGGCATTTTCAACCGGGTCCCAGTTCCAGAAACCGCCAAAGTTTAAAGACTCATAGGCCCAGAAAGAACCCATGATGATACCTGTACCCAGTATCATCACCGCAAACAAAGCGTAAGGGATAGCAGCACTTACCCATTCTTTATAACGCCGCTGCCATAAACCGGCTATTGCATAAGCAAACGGAACTATCATCGATGCAAAACCCAAAAACAGGGTTGGCGGGTGGATAGTCATCCAGTAGTTCTGCAGGGTTGGATTTAAACCGTTACCATCTTTGATGTATTGTAAGTAATCCGGACGGCTAAAAATTGGAGCCTCAATAGCTTCGCGCAGTAAAATGAAAGGTGAACTGCCCACACGACTGCCCAATATTTCAACGCCAATCAGCATAGAGCTCAACAGCACTTGCGAAAGGCTTACCACTGCCATTACCGGCTTTTCCCAGGTTTTCGCCTTCCAGATGAGGATGTTACCTAAAACGGCTTGCCAAAAAGTCCATAGCCAGAAGCTACCCTCCTGCCCTTCCCAAAAACTGGAAATAATATAATGAGTAGGCAAAGTGCGCGAAGAATGCGCCCAGGCGTAATGGTATTCGAAAAGGTGATTGTAGATGATGTAGAAAAGGCATGCGCCAATAGCCACCACCGAAAAAGAATTGATAAAAAAGCCAAGACGTCCCAGCTTATACCATGATTGATCGTGCTGATCTCTTTGATTGGCAGCGTAAAAATAACTGATGGCAGATAGCAGCGCCGAGCCAAAAGAAAGGATGATGAACAGCTGTCCTAATTGCCCTGGCAGCAGGTGCTCGCCTTCAAAAACTTTAGTCATTAAAAAATATTTAAACTAAGCAGCTTGGTTATAAGCTGGCTTGTTTTGATTTATATTCGGTGGTTTCTATTTTATCTTGCGTGTATTTCGACGGGCACTTCATCAAAATTTTAGAGGCATGAAACTCTCTGCCGCGCATTTGCCCGGTTAACACAATTTGCTCCGAGCGTTCAAAATCCTGAGGTTTGGTACCAGTAAATACAACCTTACACTCCTCGCCCTTGTTATCGAGCATATAAAAAGAGAAGTAATTGGCATCTTTGGTAGGATCATAATACAACTCTTTAACCTTGTTTAAGTGGCCTACAATGTGCAGCTCTTCGGTGCTTTTTTTGGCATCATTAAAAGAACCATAAGTACTTGAAGTTGAGTAAGTACTTATAATTACCGCAATAGCTACGGCAATAACGATGATACCTAAGATGGAACTTTTTTTCATGAAATGTTACCTGCTGTAAAACAATCTACAAAAATACAAAACGTAGCGCTAATACACTTTATTACAACCGATATATCTTATTTATAATCGTTCTTAACTAAAGAAAATAAAAATTTTTGGTATGAAGACTCGATAAAACAAAACGCCGTTGCTTTTGCAAGAACGGCGTTTGTTTTAATGACAGAATTACCTGAACAATTATGGCCAGATACCTAAGTTTTGATAAGATACAGCAATTTTGTTGATAGCACCAACAAACGCTGCCACACGCAAAGTAGTGATACCCGGCGTATTTTTATAAGTTTCACGTATCTCGTGGTAAGAGCGAATCATGGTGTCTTCAAGGCCCGAATTTACCAGTTCTAATTCGGATGCGCCTTTAACAATAGTTGATCTTTGCTCAGGTGTTAAAGCTACGCCTGTAATACCTTCTACCATATTTACCAGATTAAGATTTGAGTTTTCTTCAAACCTGCGGTTCATACGACCAAATGATACGTGCGACAGGTTTTTTAACCATTCGAAGTAAGAAACGGTTACCCCACCGGCGTTCGCATACATGTCTGGTACAATGAGACCACCATTTTCATAAAAAATGGCTTCAGCTTCGGGAGTGGTTGGCCCATTGGCACCTTCTACAATGATTTTTGCCTGGATATTACGAACGTTATCCCCGGTGATCTGGTTTTCTAATGCAGCAGGCACCAAGATATCACAAGGCTGCTCTAAGCCTTCGCCAGAGTTTGTAAACTCGCTGGCAGCACCCGGGAAACCTAATATTGAGCCTGTAGCTTTACGATGCTGAAAAACAGCTTCGTAATCCAAACCATCTTCATTGTAAACAGCGCCTTCAAATTCGCACAAGCCTACAATGGTGGCTCCAAACTCTGAAAGGTACTTGGCCGAATAGTAACCTACGTTACCCAGTCCTTGTACAATTACTTTTTTACCGGCTAAGCCAGGCATCAAACCAATGCGCTGCATATCCTCGCCCACGCTTACACACTCGCGTGCAGCAATGGCCACACCACGGCCGGTAGCCTCACGACGGCCGGCAATGCCATGCAAAGCAATAGGTTTACCAGTAACACAACCTAAGGCATCACCCTGACCTGGGTTCATGGTAGCGTAAGTATCGGCAATCCAGCTCATTTCACGCTCACCCGATCCGTAATCCGGAGCAGGTACGTCAATGCTTGGGCCTAAAAAGTTCTTTTTAGTTAATTCTACCGTGTAACGGCGGGTAATATTTTCCAGTTCTTGTACAGTGTAATTTTTAGGGTTGATTTTAATACCGCCCTTAGCGCCGCCAAAAGGTACATTTACAATAGCACACTTATAAGTCATTAATGCCGCCAGTGCCATCACTTCATCTTCGTTCACCATCTCGCTGTAACGAATACCACCTTTAGTTGGCGACTGGTGATGCGAGTGCTCTACGCGCCAGGCATCAATTACCTCGAAACCGTTGCCTTTACGTATCGGGAAACGGAAACGGTAAACACTGTTACACGATTTAATCTGATCGAGCAAACCTGAATCATGCTTGGTAAATTGGGCAGCATGATCAAAGTTGGCACACACATCATCAAAAAAATGCGTGTCCTGATCAGAAATTATTAGATCATTCATAATTGATATATTGAGTAAATAATTGGTAAGAGTATTTGCAACAGATTTAAATTGCTTAGGTGCTATGTAAACAATAACACTAACCGGAAAAGGTTTTAGTCTTTGTTTTTTTCCAATTTACTTAAACGCCTGTCTATTGCAAAAAGATATATGGCAAGGCCAACAAATACGATAGCGATAGTAATCACCACCACATAAATTTTACCCGAGCTACGCAGCTGATCGGCCATTTCCACCTCTTGTGCCGAGGCTGCAAAATGAGTTGCTAACAAAACGGCCAGAAAGGTCAGTTTCTTAATCATTACTTATATTGAGTTTTGCTTATTTTCAATTAAACGGATTCGGTAACGTAAGGTTGCCACCCACACTGATATCAAAATCCAGCCAATAAATGCCGGGTAAAGTACTGCCCGCATATTATTGTCCATATCATAACGGCCAAACGCCGGGTTACCGCCGTTGCCCGGGTGTAAAGAGTCGGTCATGCGCGGCAGGATAAACAGCAGCACAATCATAATCGGGAAAGCGAAAATATTATAGATGGCAGATATACGGGCGCGTTTTTGGTCTTCATCAATGGCGTTACGTAAAACCAGGTATGCACAATATAATAAGAAGGCTATGGCTGCACTGTTTTGTTTAGGGTCACTGCTCCAGTATTCGCCCCATGCAAACTTTGCCCAAAGCATACCGCTTACCAATCCTAATGCATAAAAAAATATGCCCGTGTTAACGCTTTCCACAGCTACCAAGTCATACTCCTCGCGGTTTGTTGCCAGGTACTTAATACTGTAAACAACCGAAATACCAAACACCACCAGCATGCCCAACCACATAGGCACATGGAAATACACATTGCGTATAGTTTCGTGCAAAATAGGCAGCCTGGGTACCGGCAGTAAAAAACCGGCTATCATGGTATAAAATACCAACACAACGCCCAAAATTTTCCACCACGACTGATATATAAATTTCATAATTTTTAAACGCGCAAAGGTATAACAAATTACGCAAATACTATGTAAGCATAGCATTTGCCAGGGTTTAAATAGAGCTACTTTAAGTAAGGGGGCGTATATGATGCCGATGGTACGTAGTCAACCGGCAAGAGTTCAGCTACCTTACTTTTAGACCATGTGCCTTCAAACAATGTGCTTCGTGATGATACTATGGCACCGTTATTATCAAACACTGCATAGGGCCTGTATAAAGTTACTACACTGGTTTCATAATTTTCCATATCTAATGGCCGGTAAATATCTTTGAAGTCCATGGTTTCGCGTTTTTTCGTATAAATGACATACAAGCATTCCGGAAACTGTATGGCAAATAATCCGTTACGATCTGTGGTATGCACTACCTGGTCGGGAGTTAACGGCTGACGGTATAATGTTTCATGGTACTTAGGTAATTCATACATCCTTACCCAATAATTGAGAGAGTCGCGGTTAACCATTTGAAACTTGTCAATTTTTCGCTGTATCAACTCCTGAGGCGGACGTTCCGGGTTAGGCCTTCGGGCCAGAATATTCATGATAAAACCCTCTTTAGCATAATTGCCGCTAACCAACGACCTGAAAAAATGCAGGCTTGATCCATAATACGTATCCTGCCTTCGCTCTTCCCATTTACGTTTTTGAACCTCGCTGCCCGGCAAATCTTCATATAAAATTCTGCCTTCCCATGATATTAAGTTGTTGAGCTTATCGCTTTTAAATGATTTTAACAAAAATTTCACCCGGTAACCCAAAGCCTTATTTTCGATATTGATGAAGTCGTAGGAGAAAGCTTCGAGTGTTCTTTTTGAGCGACGGTAAACCAAAGTAATATCATGGGGATTGGTAATTTTGCATTGTTTGGCATTAGCCGACGTACCTAAAAACTCAGTCAAAAACATGGCATAATTGCTTTTCCAATTGGCATTATCGGTAACAACTACCTCGCCTAACTGCATTACCTGCGGCTTAAGCTCAGCGTTAATGGTAAGCGCCTGACTGCCTACCAACACCTGCTGCGTTTGTTCTTCAAAACCTACCGAGGTCATCACCAAATCATATTGGCCGGGGCGTATGCCTCTCAGAGTGTAAGTACCATCCTCGGATGTGGTAGTGCCCACCGTAGCGTTGCTTAAAAACACGCTTACTTTTGCTAAAGGCTCTTTAGTATCGGCCCTCAATACTTTACCGGTAATAACACCTGTTTGCGCCAACAAAATTACCGGAAAAAGCAGGTATACAGCAATGAGTATTAAGCGGCGCATGGGGTATTTAAACGGCTTGTTAATCAATAGTGATGGTACTGTTCAAAAGTAGTATTTAAACGTATTTTATTAAATAAATTGTAGCGCACTTTAATCGCGCCATAAGAAAGGAAACAGGATGAGCGAAATAGCAATCACAATCACATTGATAGCTGCTAATACGCCAAAGTTTCCGTAGCTTAAACTACGGTCTAACCCATCCATAGCGCTCTTACTGATTTTAACCAGCAGCATAATTACTGGTAATATAACCGGGAAGCTCAACACCGCCATCAGCGTACCGTTATTACCTGCTTTAGCGGCAATAGCCGAAACCATAGTAAACACTGTTGAAAAGGTGATACCGCCAGCTAATACCACTAAAAAATACCATAAAGTATCACCTATAGTATTAGTAAAAAACACCATATACACCAGCAATGCTAAAAAGCTGAGGAGGCTCATTAATAAAGCGTTGTAAATAGTTTTGGAAAGTAAAATAGCTTGCGGACTGGCAATGGTATAATAATAAAGCAACCGGCTGCGGCTCTCCTGCAAAAAACTTTTGGCGATAGCGTTCACTGCGGCAAAAAGAATAATAATCCAGAACAAAACGTTCCAAACTAACGAATAACCCGAACTGCTTTTGAAATTTGGGGTAAGGTTGAAGGCAATATAGCAAACAAACACCGTTGACACGATATATAACAATACACCGTTAAATGCGTATTTGGAGCGCCACTCAAGTATGATTTCTTTTTTTAGCAGGGCAACAGTTTGGCGCAACAAATTCATCAGCGCAAATATAGAAATTATTAACTTTGACAGAGGCCGCGCTTAAGCAGCCACCATTAACCATATGCCAATCTACCACCATCCGACGCCCATTGGTACAGCCGTCATCACCGAGCAGGATGGTTATATCACCGCCATATCTGTAAATGGAGACGATCAGCCGACTAATATTGATGCGCCTAACCAAACTCTACTGACAGCTATAGAACAGCTTGACGAATACTTTGCCGGCAAACGTTTAGTGTTTGATTTGCCGCTAAAACCCGAAGGCACTCGGTTTCAGCAAGAAGTTTGGCAGCATTTGCAAACCATCCCTTTTGGTAGTACCGTTACTTACACACAGCAATCCAGGCAAATGCAGCAACCACTTGCTATCAGAGCTATAGCTGCGGCCAATGGCAAAAATAAACTTTGGATTGTGATACCCTGCCACCGCGTAATTGGATCGGGTGGCGAGCTTACCGGTTACGCCGGCGAAATATGGCGAAAAAAATGGCTGTTAGAACACGAGGCAAAAATTGCGGGAGTTGGCCAGCTCAGCTTATTACTCTGAAACCGGCTTTAAGATAGGCAGTTCGTTAATTAACCTTTTCATTTTTTCGTGCAACTGCTGTGGCTGAAACGGCTTAGACAGTACATCGTTCATACCTGCCGACAAGGCCTGCTGCTGCTCATGATCAAAAGTAGCTGCCGACAGCGAGATGATAGGAATACTACGTTTAGGCTCTTCAAAATTTATGCGGATATGTTTTGCCGTTTGATAGCCATTGAGCTCAGGCATATGCGTATCCATCAAAATAATATCGTAATCATTCTCGTTGAGCTTGTCAATTACCTTATTCCCGTTTTCAACAATATCAACGTTTACGTTCCAGTCTTTCAGCATTTTGGAGAGCATAAACTGATTAACCAGGTTATCTTCGGCAATCAAAACGTTAACGTCTGTAAACGGCTCCAGGCACCCTTGTTCTACCACATTGGCAGATGCAGGCTGAATTACTTTGTCGGCTACTTTGTACCAGTTAACAAAGCTGAATACGCTGCCTTTACCTAACTCGCTTGTAACGGTTAGCTCTCCGCCTTTTAGTTCAACAAGCCTTTTAACAATAGTTAGCCCCAACCCGGTTCCGCCATATTTGGCAATCGTGTCTGGCTCGGCCTGCTCAAACGATTCAAATATTTTATTTAATCTGTCTGCAGCGATGCCAATGCCGCTATCGGCTACATTAAACGCAACCCTCACATTGTCATTAATGCGCTGCAAAACACTTACGTGCAGTTTAACGAAACCACGTTCTGTAAACTTAATGGCATTACTAAGCAAGTTCAGTAAAATTTGATTTAACCTCAGCGGATCAATCAGCATTACTTCAGGCAGTTCGTTATCAATGTCAAGAATAAGTTCAATACCCTGCTCGTCGGCTTTATACTTTAATAAACCAAAAACCGAATGCAGCTGCTGCCTAACGAGGCTTGGCTTGTATATGATATTAAACTTACCGGCTTCAATTTTTGAAATATCAAGCACATCATTAATTACACCTAATAATGATTGTGAAGAAACGTCAAGCAAATCCAAAAACTTGCTTTGTTGCTCATCAAGATCCGTTTTGCGCATCATGGTCGTTAAGCCAATAATGCCATTGACCGGCGTGCGCAGTTCATGGCTCATGCTCGCCAAAAAGTCCTCTTTCGACTTACGTGCCCTATCTGATTCTTCTTTGGATTTAATCAGATCTTGCTCATAGCTTTTTTGAGGCGAGATATCGCTCATGTTTAGATAAAGCACCTTATTACTGTAGGTGATACGGCACTCTGCCCATACCATGCGCTTATCAAAGGTTTCGAACGGAAACTCGGCAACGGCAAAGCTCACGTTATTATTAACAATGCTTGACAGCTTGTTTCTGAATTTCGTTTGCTCAGGTTCCAACACCAAGTCTACTATGCTCTTTTGCAATACTTCGGCGGGCTGGTAACCCAATAGCTTGTGCACGGCCGGGTTAACAGATTTAAGCCTGAAATACTGTGCATCTATAGTAGCAATTACATCTGCGGAGTTTTTTACCATAATGGCATAACTCATCAGTTCCTCATTTTTGGCCTTTATTTCTTCTTGTGAGCGGGCCAGTTGTATGAAGGCATCAACTTTAGCTGCAGTGATATATGGATCGAGTGGCTTATATAAATAATCAATAGCACCGGTGCCAAAACCCTTTACCGCGTACTTAGACTCTTTAGAAATGGCAGTAACGAAAATAATTAAAATATCTTTGGTACGTGGGTTGGATTTGAACATCTCTACCAATTCAAAGCCATCAATATTAGGCATTTGAACATCGACCAAGGCGATACTGATTGGATTTTCCCAAGCAATGCGCAAAGCATCATTTGGCGACGTGGTAGACATCAAATTAATATCGTCCCTTCTAAGCAAAGCTTCTAAGGCAATAATATTTTCTTCTTTGTCGTCAACAATCAGTATGTTAACAAGACTCATAGTTCAAACGTAAAAATATAAAAGTAAAGGCTAAATCTGCAAAAATTGATAAATTTCCTCTACATTAAGTATTAATTCTGCCGCATCAATATTCAAAGCGGCTTTCGGCATATCAGCCATTTCGGCATCCGCCGGATTCTGTACTACAGTAAGCGATCCCTGGTTACGCAGTTTTAATAATCCTTGTGCCCCATCCTGGTTAGCGCCGGAAAGTAATATAGCTGTGCACTGATTTTTAAATATCTCACCAGCGCTCTCAAAAGTCACATCTATAGATGGTTTTGAGTACCAAACCGACTCAGATACATCTAAACTAAATTGCTTTTCGTTTTCAATGAGCGTATGGTAGTTGGCCGGCGCAATATAAATTGTATTATTTAAAATCGCGTCCTTATCGCAAACCTCACGTAGATGCATACGACTATGATCACCAAACAGTTTCTCTATTTCGCTAAAAAAGTTTTTTTTCCGGTGAATGATGATAATTACCGTTTTACTAAAATCGGACGGAAGCGTTTTTACGATACGAAAAAGTATCTTGAAAGACCCGGCAGAACCTCCCAATAGCAGCACTTTTGATTGTTGCCACCGCTTTTTCAGATCGTTGTTAAGCTCCAATTTTTTGGTAAATGTTTTCTTTTGAACTAATAGTTTTAAAGCGTTTTTTAAACGCTTCTGACCGTATAGCCTCCTTGCTGCCCAAGCATAAAAAACCTAAAGGGCACAAACTGCGGTAAAATAAATCAAGTATTTTTTCTTGCAAGGCAGATTCAAAGTATATAAACACATTGCGACAACTAATTAACTGAAATTCATTGAATACGTTATCAGAGATTAGGTTGTGGACCGAAAAAAGTGTGTTTTGCTTTAGTTCGGTGTGTATGGTAGCCGCATCATACAAAATAGTAAAATGATCGGTAATGGTTCCGGGCAAACCAGAATACTGGTAATTTTCGGCATACGATTTTATTTTACGCAGACTGTATATGCCTTTTTTAGCTTCTTTAAGTACCTCTGTATTGATATCGGTGCCATAAACAAACGACTTTTTAATTAGCCCGGCCTCTTTCAATAATATAGCCATAGAGTAAACCTCTTCGCCCGAGGAGCAACCGGCGCTCCATATTTTAATATGCTGAAACGTAGATAGGTAAGGCAAAACCTGGCTATTAATCGCCTTATAAAACAACGGATCGCGGAACATTTCTGTTACGTTTACCGTTACCTCTTCCAAAAAATGCTGAAAAAAATCCTTATCGTTAATCACCAAGTGTTTAAGATCATAAAAGGATAATCTTTTAAGCTGTAATATACGGGTAAGCCGGCGTTTTAAAGAAGCCTTTGAATAGCCCGAAAAGTCAAACCCGTATATTTTTTTAATTACGTTTATTAAATCTTCAATTTCGTGAGGCTGCAATAAGTTCCCCTCTTTAGCATCTTCTATCATGTATTACCCCTCTAACCATAGCTGCATTAACGATATTAGCCTATCCATATCAATGGGTTTGGTGATATAATCGTTTGCGCCAGCAGCCAAACATTTTTCACGGTCTTCTTTCATTGCCTTAGCCGTTAATGCTATTACAGGTAACTTATTCCATTTGTTTTGCTTACGTATTTGGCGGGTGGCTTCGTAGCCATCCATTTTCGGCATCATAATATCCATCAGCACTATATCAACGCCTTCGGTAGTTTCCAGCTTTTCTAAAGCTTCATCACCATCATTAGCGATCTCAACATTTAAGTCGTATTGTTGCAACGCACTGCTTAAGGCAAAAATATTACGCATATCATCATCTACTATAAGTACCTTTTTGCCTTTTAATATTTCTTTGCCCTTTGCAGGTGTAACAGGGGCTTTACTGGCCGATGCTGCCTGCGGTGCTGGGTTGGTACTTACTTTGTGCAAGAACAGGTTAACCTCATCAATCAGTCTATCGGCCGATTTATTGGTTTTCATCACCATGGCGTTGGCATACTGCATCAGTCGGTTAACTGATGTTTTGTCAAGCTCCATGGCAGTGTTTACAATAACAGGTAATGCAGCAAAACGATCGATAGCCTTAATGCGGTCCAGCAAATCCAGTCCCGACTCATCAGGCAGATTCAAATCTAAGATTACACATTGGTAATCGTTATTCTTCAGCATGTTGTAGGCTTGCTCGCCTGTAAATGCTTGGTCTACCGTGATGCCTTGCTTTTGCATCAATTCTTTAAGGGCCTGGCTTTGTGCCTCATGATCTTCTACCAGTAGTATTTGCTTAAACTGGACACCACTCTGGCTCATCAAATCCGTAAACAATTTGTCGAGCGTTTCGGTGTTAATCGGCTTTTTCATAAAGCTGATTGCTCCCTCACGGCGAACTTTATTAGCCGTGGCCTCTCCTGCTGACATCAAATGCACCGGAATATTGGCAGTAGCTTCATTAGCTTTCAGCTCTTTAAGTATCTGCCATCCATCTTTGCCCGGCAGCATAATATCTAATATTACGGCGTCGGGCATTTTTTCTTCTATAATTTCGACGGCATGCGTACCCTCAGCTACCATTACCGAATCGTAACCATGATCACGGGCATAGTCATGTAAGATATCGGCAAAGTTGCGGTCATCTTCAACAATGACTACTAAAGGCATTGAGCGGCCCGGAGCCATCGGTGCACTTTGTATCGGCTGTAAAAAGTCGCTGAGCTGGTTATAACTTTCAACGGTTGGCAACGTTGGCTCCTCGGCAGATTTAGGCACCGCCTGATTGGCCAATAGCGGAATAGTTAATGTAAACTCGCTACCTACATTAACTTCACTGCTTACGTTGATTTCGCCACCTAAGAGAATTGCCAGCTCGCGGCTGATAGACAATCCTAAACCGGTACCGCCGTATTTACGGCTGGTAGACCCATCGGCCTGCTGAAATGCCTCAAAAATAAGCTTCTGCTTTTCGGGTGCAATACCAATACCAGAGTCTCTTACTGCAAAGCTTATAGTGTTTGGCTTGTTGCCTGGTTTGGCATTAACGCTTATTACACCATGTTCAGGCGTAAACTTAAAGGCGTTAGAGAGCATGTTTTTAATTACCTGTTCTACCCGTACTTTATCGGTAAAGATTGTATCGGGCAGATCGCGCAGGTTGGTTGTGAATTTAATTTGCTTGTTACGGGCAACTTCGGCAAATAATTGCTCCACATCTTTCAGTATCTCAGTAACCGGCACGTCATCGTTCTGCATTTCCAGTTTACCCGATTCAATTTTTGAAAGATCAAGAATATCGTTAATCAGGGTCAGCAAATCGTTACCAGCGTTAAATATAACACTGGCATATTTTATCTGATCGTCGCTCAGGTTAGCAGTTTTGTTATCCTTTAATATACGGGCCAGTACCAGAATACTATTTAACGGTGTGCGCAACTCGTGGCTCATGTTGGCTAAAAACTCAGATTTGTATTTGCCTGTAGTTTCCAGCTCATTTACTTTTAAGTTGATGGCTGCACGTGCTTCTTCAATAGCCTGGTTCTTCTCCTCGAGCAAACTGGCTTTCTCTTCCAATTCCGCATTAATAGTGCGTAACTCTTCCTGCTGCACGCGCAGTTCCTCTTCCGAGGCTTGCAGCATCTCAGTTTTGTTGAGCAGCTCTTCGTTGGTAACGCGCATTTCCTCCTGTTGTGCTTCCAACTCTTCGGCTTGCTGCTGCGTCTCTTCGAACAAGTCATGCATAATGGTGCGCGCCTGTGCTGTGTTGATGGCAATACCAATATCGTCGGCAGCGGCCAGGATATAGTCATGCTGCGATGGCGTAATTACCTGCTGGTAGGCAATCTCCATAACGCCAATTAACTTTTTATCAAAAAAGAAAGGTACAATCAATATTTCAGCAAGCTCCTGATTTATAATAGAAGTTTGCAGCTGTAACTTATTGTTAAGCGTGCCTTTTATAGTAGCGGCTTTTTCATCTTTAGCTACCTGCCCTAACCACCCTTCAGACATGCTGATCACTTTTTTGACCATGCTTACATCATGAAATGCGTAGTAGGCATAAAGGTTAAGGTTATCCTTCTCAGCATCGTATAAATAGAATGTCCCGCTCAGGGCATCAGTATAACGGCAAACTTCTTTTAACACATTGTCCGACAGATCTTTTTCATTCTGCTGCCCCTGCATTTTCTCGTTCAATTCACCTATGCCCGTAAGTAACCAGTTTTTATCTTCGTTTTCGGCCAATACCCTCCCTAACTCAATATTGGTGTTCTTGATCTCAGCTTCGATTTTTTTCTGCTGCTCAAAGGTTTTCTGAATATAGATAAAGAGGACAATGATGATAACAAGAAAAACCAACGAACCTACAGTAATTGTTAATACAGTAGCACTGGCAGCCGCTGCAGTTTGCTCTTTACCCAAACGCAGCGATTTACTTTCAGCAAGCGTAATTTTATCAATCGAAACACGGGCATTATCCATCAATGCTTTACCATTTAAAAGCATGTTACGCTGCACCATATACTCTAAACCAAATGCATCGCGTGTATCGATATTGGTTTTCATTTGTGTCAAAGCACTATTGCACGCAGCAATCAACGCGTTAATGTTCCCTTGTTGGTCAGCATCATTTGTTACCAAATTTTCCAACCGCGCAAATGCCTGGTTAATTTGGGGCACGGCCGCGTTGTAAGGTTCCAAAAATTTTGACTTGCCGGTGGCTGCATATCCGCGCATGCCGGTTTCGGCATCAATAAGTAATTGCAGCACCTTATGCGAGGTGTTTACTATTTGCTGGCTGTGCTCTACTTGTGTTTGATTATTTTTTAACTGATTAATGCTGCGGTAAGAGAAGATAGCTACCGTAAAAACCAGTACAATAGAGAAAGCAAACCCGGTTAGTACTTGGGTACGAAAATTTAATTTAAACATGTATAGGTTAAAGATGATGCTTTAACGAAATAACCACGTTAATGGTTTCCGTTATTCAAATTTAAGGATAAATCTACAAAATGTTTAAGCAAAACGTTAAACAGCGATGCAATGTCGCCATAATTCATGTTTAACGGTAATAAACCGCACAATGATAGATCTTATCCTAAATCCAATGGTCAGAACCAGGCAAAGAACTGCGTAGCGTTTAAAAAAAAATTGCACCATAAAAACTATTCGACCACTTACGATGCAAAAGGCGGAAGCCAAAAGTTTACCGAATTGCTTTCGGTTCTGTGTCGTTCTCTGACTTGAATGTACCCAGAACACTCATTACAGCGCCGGCAAACAGTAAATACCAGCCCCATTTAAATCTGATTAACTTAGCCAGAAACCCGGCCATCACTTTAAAGGGGATAAAGCTAAACGTAGTATTTACTTTTAACTGAGCAGCAATAAAGAATAAGATTGCCAACACTAAAGATGCCCAGGCTGCAACACGAGCTAAACCCTGTTGCTTTAACATGATGGCTATGATGCCTATAACGACAACCAAAAGCATTACTATACCGTAAGGCTTATTTAAATCATACGCGTTCCAGTTCATGATACCGAAGGGACGAAGCAACGGGCACCAGGTAGCGGCCATAAAAACGATAAACCCAATAAATGATAAATAAGCTTTTGGTTGCATGGTGTAGGTTGGTATACATCAGGTTAAAAGTAATGAGCTACCACTTTTAACCTGATATGACGTATGAAAGAAGTTTGTTATAATTACTTATCAATTTCCATTTTTTCGGCAAAATGGGCACAGTAATCGCGCAGGTCTTCTACAATATTTTTTTCGCCGGTGGCACGTAGAAAGCTGTCGCCCATGGTTTGCAATGTTTCAAAGAAAAACTTTTTCATTTCATCTACCGGCATATCCTTAGTCCATAAATCAATACGTAAGGTGTTTTTATAGTTATGATCCCATAAGGCCAGCATAAACGATTTTACCGGTAACGCTTCCTGGGTTTGCGAATCTGTTGATTGCCAGGTAATATTTTCGGGTACGTTGTTATCGTCCAGATCAACTATCAGCTTTATTTCAGCTCTTTTCATAGGGTTTAATGTCTAACAAGTAAATAAATAACGGCCGTGAACAGTATAAAACTCATCTCGACCAGCCAAAGGGTTTTGGTTTGCGGAAAAAAGTTTCTAAAAATGAGGTCTAAAAACGAGGCCACAATACCAAAAAAGAAGAAGATCAAAGCAATAGTACCAGTCCATTGCTTAAGGTCGTTGCCGGTAACGCTAACCGGTTTATATAGCCAGGTAATTAAGGCAAGCACAATAAAAAATGCCGTGGCAAAATTTAAAGGTGTAAGTTTAAATTTCATTACTTTCTTTTTCGGATTGATTTACCGCGGGTAGTTTTTGGTTTACCGTGTTTTTTGGCGAGCTGCTGCTTATGGCCCAAAACAGGCTTTCTTTCCACCCGTTCTTTCTTGTCGTGAAATGCACCTTTAAACTCCGGATCTTCGCGGCGTTTTTGCATATCAATTTCGCGGGCCTGCTCCTGCCGTTCTTCGTAAGGTGTTTCTTCTACAAAAACATCGCCGGGCAAAGGCAACACACTAACGGGCTGACGGATTAGCTTTTCTATCTTTCCCAAATAATACTCTTCGGCAGGGTTACAAAACGTAATGGCCTCACCGGCCTGCAAGGCACGCCCGGTACGGCCTATACGATGCACATAATCTTCAATAACTATCGGCACATCAAAATTTATAACGTGGCTTACGTTGCTAACATCAATACCACGGGCAGCAACATCCGTAGCTACCAATATCTTTACCTCATCGGTTTTAAAAGCGTTGATTGAATTGATGCGGGTATTTTGCCCCTTGTTGGCATGCAAAACCTTTACCTGTTCATCATCGTATTTGCGCACCAGAAATTTATATACATCCTCGGCCGAGGTACGGGTTTTACAAAAAACAATCAGCTTTTTGATGTCCTCATCCCGGTCCAGCAGCTTTTTAAGCAGGTTAATTTTGGTTTTGATGTTCGGAACAAAATACAAATACTGACTTACCGTTTGAGCCGGCGTAGCTTGCGGCGTAATTTCAACAACGGTTGGGAATTCTAAAAAGTTACCCGACAGCAATTGCACTTTATCAGACATCGTAGCCGAAAACAGCAAATTCTGCCGTTTGCGCGGTACTACTTCTAAAATGCGGTTAATCTGGGGCATAAAGCCCATATCCATCATCTTATCAGCTTCGTCTAACACCAGCACCTGCAGCGGCTTAGTCAAAATATGGCCTGCCAGGTAAATATCTAAGAACCGGCCCGGCGTTGCTACAATAATATCAACACCTTTTTTGATGTTCTCAATTTGTGTTTTAGGGCCTAATCCGCCATATAAAATAACTGTACGCAAATCGGTATTTACGGCAAACTGCTTAATATTTTCCTCAATTTGCATGGCCAGCTCACGGGTAGGCGCCAAAATTAAAGCCCGGGCATCATTGCCCTGTGCATACTTAAGCTTCATTAAAATTGGCAATACATAAGCGGCAGTTTTACCTGTGCCCGTTTGCGCTATTCCCATTACATCCTGCCCGTTTAATATAGGCGGCATAGCTTTTTGCTGTATCGGCGTAGCTTCTGTATAACCGGCATCGGCTATCGCATTTAAAATTTGCCGGTTAAAATTAAAATCTTCAAAAGGTACGCCCATAGCGCGCAAAGATACAGTTTAGTTACTAAGATGTAAAGCTGCGACTTATTGCCTTGTTTCTTTGACATTGATCAGGCTTAACTTTCGTTTCACTTTAAGCCCTAAACTGTAAATTAAGTACCCTTTTGTTTTTTGTTTATCAAAATAAACCTCTTACATTTAAAACACAAAAGCTTTAATACCGTAAAAGCCAATATAAAGCTATTGAGCGCATAAAACCTTACATACGTCCTGAAGAAGCAAACGATTAAAGTTGTTTTGCTGAATCGAACACTTTAATTATGTCAAAATCCTTATCAGCCTATATACCGTCTATAGATGGTTTGCGTGGAATATCTATTCTGATGGTTTTTATAGCTCATATTGGTTTTGAGCGTATTGTACCCGGAGGATTAGGTGTTACTATATTTTTCTTCATCAGCGGTTATCTGATCACCACCCTCTTAATTGATGAGTTTATAACTCATCGGGATATTGATTTTAAACTCTTTTTTACCCGCAGGCTTTTGCGCCTTTACCCACCCCTGTTATTTATGCTGGTTTTGTACGGGGTCTATTTAATAATCACCCGCAGCAACTTTTATACTGCCGAGCTTTGGGCATCATTATTCTATTACGAAAATTATCATTTCTTTAATCAGCCGTTGCAAAGCTCCCCTATCTGTAAAATACTATGGTCTTTGGCTGTTGAGGAGCACTTTTATTTGTTATTCCCACCGCTGTTTTTGATTTTGGCTAAAACGCCTAAGTTTTTTGTAAGCGCGTTGGTGATGCTTTTGTTTATCCCTCTGGCACTGCGCATTTCGGGTACAATGCTTTATGGCAACAGTGGAGACGTCATCGAACGTTACACCTACTGCCTAACACATACCCGTTTTGATTCGATTATGTATGGTTGTTTAGCCAGCCTGTTACTGCACTTAAATATCTCCGGTAGTTTTGCTAAAGTTTTGGCAGATAAAAGGATTTTTATAATCGCTTTAGTAGCCATCATCGGATGCTTGTTTTACCGTAACGAATTTTTCCGTAATACGCTGCGGTATTCGATACAGGGCCTGGCGCTTTTTATTATTGTACCGGCTATTATTAACGTTAAAACTTATCAGCCTTTAAAGTCTTTCTTGTCTTCAGCTGTTTTAGTTTGGATTGGCCGCTTGAGTTACGCTATTTACTTAACGCACATGATTGCCATCAGTGCCTTATCTTTTTTGCGCGAGGGCGGGCATACGATTGTATTTTATATTGCTGTAACTATTTTAACGGCAATACTGGCGGTAAGCTGTCATTACCTCATCGAAAAACCATTTGCCCGCTTGCGTAAGCGCTTCAAGCCAAGTTACCGGTTAGTAGTTGCTTAAGGCGGCAGTCAAATACTATTTCAAAAACCAGCGTTGTTAAACACGCTTTGATGTTTTTATTTTTTACAGCCGTTATTTAAATTACTCATTTACCTTTGCTACATGGCGACTGTATTAATTAAAGCTGCTACGGTAGTAAATGAAAACCGCCGTTTTGTGGCCGATGTATTGGTAAAAGACGGTTTTATTGAGCGAATTGATCAATCCATTAACACCCCTGCCGACCAGGTAATTAATGCAGAAGGCCTGCACTTGCTGCCGGGTTGCATTGACGATCAGGTGCATTTTCGTGAGCCTGGCCTCACGCACAAAGCCGAAATTTATACCGAAGCGCGTGCTGCCGTAGCTGGGGGTATTACCTCCTTTATGGAGATGCCGAATACCGTGCCCAATACGCTTACGCAGCAATTGCTGGAAGATAAATACGCCATTGCCGCACAAAAGTCGTTAGCCAATTATTCGTTTTATATGGGTGCATCCAACGATAACCTGGAAGAGGTGTTGCGTACCGATGTGGCTAATGTTTGCGGCATTAAGGTTTTTATGGGCTCATCAACCGGTAACATGCTGGTAGATAACCCAAAAACGCTCGAAAACTTATTCTCGCAATCGCCACTGCTTATTGCTGTACATTGTGAGGATGAGCAAACCATAAAAAATAATTTAGCTTATTATAAGGCACAACTGGGCGACAATATTACGATTGATTATCATCCCAAAATAAGAAGTACAGAGGCTTGCTACTTATCTTCTTCGATGGCAGTTGAACTAGCCAAACAACACAACGCACGCTTACACATCCTGCATATATCTACAGCTAAAGAAACTGAGCTGTTTGATAACAGCATTCCGTTAAAAGATAAAAGGATTACTGCCGAAGCTTGCGTACACCACCTTTGGTTTACCGAAGATGATTACGCCACTAAGGGCAACTTAATTAAATGGAACCCTGCTGTTAAATCAGCGCAAGACCGTGATGCTATTTTGAAAGCAGTACTGGATGGCCGTATTGATATAATTGCGACCGATCATGCGCCGCACACCACCGAAGAAAAAGCGCAGCCTTACCTGCAGGCACCATCTGGCGGCCCGCTGGTGCAGCATGCGCTACCAGCCTTATTGGCTCTGCATCAGCAGAGTAAAATAAGCCTTGAACAAATTGCCGAAAAAACAGCCCATAACGTAGCTACCTGCTTTCAGATCGATAAACGCGGATTTATTCGCGAAGGCTACTGGGCCGACTTGGTATTAGTAAATTTAAACCAACCTTGGACGGCTACCACCGAGAACACTTTATATAAATGCGGATGGAGCCCTTTTGAAGGAACTCATTTTCCGGCGAGTATTATACATACAATGGTATCGGGTAACGTAGTTTATAGTGAAGGTAATTTTAACGAGACAAACCGCGGTCAGCGGCTTACATTTAACCGATAATCGTTATTTTCACACCTGTAAATAACGTTCCCTATAATTAACGCTGCTGTATGTATAATCGCCGCAAATTTGTGAAGCTATCGGCTGCCGGTGCTTCGTTATCTGTTTTATCTAACAACCTGCTGGCTAATTCATTGCCAAAGCCATCAACTGCCGGCGGCTTTCCGATCGTTATTTCGACCTGGAACTTTGGCATTGCTGCCAATCAGGAAGCCTGGAAAACATTATCAGCCGGCGGAAGGGCATTAGATGCAGTTGAAGCCGGCGTTAAAATACCCGAAGCTGATATTACCAATCACACGGTAGGCCGCTCGGGTTACCCCGACCGCGACGGGCACGTTACCTTGGATGCCTGTATTATGGACGAAAATGGCAACTGCGGTGCGGTAGCCGCTATGGAATATATTGCTCATCCTATATCGGTAGCACGGTTGGTGATGGAAAAAACCCCTCATGTGATGCTGGTTGGCGAAGGCGCTACCCAGTTTGCTGTGGAGCAGGGCTTTAAAAAAGAAAAACTATTGCAGGCCGACTCTGAAAAAGCCTGGAAAGAATGGCTTAAGAAAGCTGAATATAAGCCTGTAATTAATATAGAAAACAGCAAGGGCTTGCCAGGCAACCAGTATAACCATGATACTATTGGCATGCTGGCCCTTGATGCTAAAGGCAATATATCGGGTGCTTGTACCACCAGTGGCATGGCGTTTAAAATGCATGGCCGCGTTGGCGACAGCCCAATTATAGGTGCAGGGTTGTACGTAGATAACGAAGTAGGCGGAGCCACCTCAACCGGTGTTGGCGAAGAAGTGATTCGTAACGTGGGCAGCTTTTTGGTGGTTGAATTGATGCGCCAGGGCCTTTCGCCGGAAGCGGCCTGTAAAGAGGCCGTACAACGCATTATTAAAAAGAAACCCGAAACAGCCAAGCAAATCCAGGTAGGCTTTTTGGCTATTAATAAAAAAGGTGAGTACGGTGCTTATGCTATACAAAAGGGATTTTCGTACGCAGTTTGTGATAAAAACAAACAAGACCTGCTGATTGACGGCAAGAGTTTTTATTAACTACAACTCCGCATTTAACTTGCTGCTTCGCCAGAATATTTGCCACTTAAACTGATACGCTAACTAATCATCTTTCTATTTTACCCGCCATGAAAATACAGCTCGAAGTTTGTGCAAATTCAGTACAGTCTGCTATTGCAGCGCAAAAAGGCGGTGCAAGCCGTATCGAACTTTGCGACAATTTACCCGAGGGCGGCACCACTCCCTCATATGGGCTGATCAAAATAGCACGCCGGGAGTTAAACATCCCAATCCATGTGTTGCTGCGCCCGCGTGCAGGTGATTTTTTGTACACAGCGCATGAGTTTGATACCATAAAAGCCGACATCGAAGTTTGCAGCTTGCTTAAATGTGATGCCGTAGTGATTGGAATATTAAATGCTGATGGCACGGTAGACAAAGCCCGCTGCACTGAACTGGTTAAGCTGGCCAAAAAAGCGGGGTTAAAAACCACTTTTCATAGGGCATTTGATATGAGCAATGACCTGTTTCAGGCGCTTGAAGATGTGATTGAAATGGGCTTCGACTGCATTTTAACGTCTGGCGGCAAAACAACAGCCATGGAAGGCGCCAGCAAAATTGTACAGCTCATACAGCAGGCAGCCGGCCGTATAGAAATTATGCCGGGCAGCGGAGTAAACGAAAACAACGTTGCAGATCTTATCCATTTTACCGGGGTAAACATCGTGCATTCATCAGCACGATTGCGCAAGCCAAGCGCCATGCAGTACTCTAACACCGCTATTATGCTTAACTCCCTATCACCCGAAGACTCAATTGATGAAACTGATGAGGGGCGTGTCAGAACTATCATTGCCCGCGCCAATGAGCCTTATCGGGCTTAAAGAACACTTAACGGCAGTATCAACGTAAAACGGTTACGACCGTTACCACCAAACACATCCTGATCAAGCAAGCGGGTGTATCTCAAACCAAAGGTAATAGCGCTTTGGTTAAACCACTGCGTATCAAAATACAACTCTGCTCCTGCCGACCTGAAATCAGCTTTAAAAGTAGTCCCATTTCGGTAAAAGTCGTTCCCGCGGGTATAGTCGTAAAACAGGTTTCCTCTTAAACGCAACAGGTAAACCAAGTTGCCAAATCCGGCATCAGGGTAAGCAATAGGGAAATGATAGTTTGCCCCCACCTTATAGGTGCGGTAAAGGTTATCTGAGGTATACCCTCTCGAAAATGATAACTGGTTGGAGAAGATGGTGTAATTACGATCGCGCCGCTGATGAGCTACATTAATTACCAGGCTATGCGTACCAACTAATCCGGGAAAATAAAATGTGCCCGAAGCTAATAACTGATGTGCGTTAAGGCTATTAATTGTGTTACGGTAGGTTAAGGTGATATTTTGTGCCAGTTGCGGGTAAATGAGCTGATAAGGCTTGGCAATTTGATTGGTGAATGTTACCGAATTATTTAAGTAAGTGTTGTTGGGTAAAGAGTTTTTAAAAGCCTCTTGTTTAACATCATTAATGCTATAATTTACACTGCTTGTAAAATTAAAACGGGTGTAATTACGTCCGCCAGCAAAAAGCAGTGGCACTTTCAACCCGGCTTGTAAACGTGTCTCGTTCCAGTTAACTTCTACAGGGTTACGGTTTTGGTCAAACCCGTAATCGCGCCGGTCTAAGGTATAATTTACGTTGGTAAACAGGTAAGGGAACAAAGCCCCGTAAGTGGTGGTAAAACCAAACTGCTTGTAACCTTCATTACGGTTATAAGTGAATGATAATTCGCTTTCAACGGTGTTTAAAATGTTCTGTCCCAATAACGAAAATGAATACTCCGGGTCATCAATATTAGGAATGAGGCTGTGAAAGTTAAAAGGCCTCGTAAGTTTCGGATACTTGCGGGCAGGTTGGTTTAATGGCTGGATGCCTGCTAACACATTGGCAGCAGAATCCTGCCGGAGCGATTGGATTTTAAAATCAGATAATGACTGAGGGGCACTCACAGGCTGATAGTTGAGTGTACTTTTATCCGCCTCGTGCATGCGATACCCAAATGCGCTAAAACTCACCCAACTAATTTTATTGCTACCAACGGCGGGCTGATAGCCACCAATAAGACGCCGCAACGAGTCGTTATCGAGCTGAAATACTTGTTTATTGGGCACGCTTACTGCAAACAGCCGGTCCATGTTGCCCGCAGTTGCCGTAAAGTAAACCGTATTTTTTTGTACCACCGGGAAAGCCTTGGGCGACATATCCTCAGCAGTGAGCGGTGTAATTTTGCCCGTAGCAATATCAATTAGCGATACCGACATCCGCCCGTCAAACCGGCGCACGGCTGCTACAATCTGCTCATTGTTATAAAATTTAGGATAAGTATAATACACATTGCCCGGATTTGGCACCTCTGCAACCAGCTTACCAGTGGCAGCATCTAAAATATGTAAACTGTACTTTCCGGATGGCGGCACGTTTACGGTGACTATGCGGCTGTTATCCTGATTAAAAGCCGGTGCAAAGTACTTGGTTTTATGGGTTATTGTGCGCTGATAACCGGTAGCTACATCAATAATTTTAAGTTCATTGTATTCGCGGTACCCCCAGCGTACATCTGGTCGCCGTACCGAGTAAATAATCTGGTTGTTATTGTATGTAAAATAACCGTCAACCGTAAAATCACTCAAGCGGATGCGTTTTTCAATATTCCCGGTCTTAATAACGAAGGCAGCACGCTCTTTATAGGATGACTTGCGATAAATGATACTATTCACACCTGCGTAAACCGGAAATTCCTGGTTGCCGATGAAGTGCTGGTTTTTGGGGTATTGCCTTGCTCCTTCTTCCAGCTCGGGCGTTAGCAATTGTTTTTTAAAGTTCCCCAGGGCAGCGTTGCGAAATTGAGTGTAATTAACACCGGTATTTTTTTTAACCGCATGCTGGAACGGATAGGTAAATGCCCTGTACGCGGCGGCATCGTGGTTCACGTTTTTCCAAAGTTGGCTGCCGTAGGTTTCGCGGCCATAAGCAATCATCATGTAGCCTAAAGGATACCAATCGGGCACAAAATCGCGATACGATCCATTGCGCAGCTTCATCCAGCTATAGTTTTTGCCGGTCGCCCATAAGCTGCGGTAACCGTTAAAAAAATAAGGTAAACGCCCACGCCCCTGGCTGGTTAAATGCGTTTCGTTGTAAACGGCATCGCCTTCGGCAAACCAGTTGGGTACGGCCAAAGCATAACCCAGGGCCTGCCCTGCCTCGCCAAAAAGTGTCCTCAAAAACCGCGTTAAACCTACATCTGAGTTATTATATTGCTGTACATGCCTAAACTCGTGTATGGCCAGTTGTTCGGCAATATTGATGCTGCCTAACGAAAAGCTATTTTGAGCAGGTACCGCATAAAATTCGCTCCTGAAAGGCGCTAACCCTACATAACCATTCGTGGTGATTAACTGATTTTGTAATACAATGTTAACTTGCCGTTGCTTAAAGCCAATAGTGGGTTTGGTTAAGTCATTAATTCGCTGCACCACCCCGGCTACCCGCTGCCCAACCGAGTCCAACCCAACCGGGAAAATAACACGAGCCGCAGGGGTATTAATCTGCTGCCATTTAACCGAGGGCGGGTTGCCGCCAAATTCCTGAGCACTCGCGCCGTACACGCCTAAACACAAAAGACTGCACAGGAGAATACGGCTAAATATGGGCTTACACATCGGTGTGAATTTATACAGAAAAGCTGATTTTAGCAACGCTTCTTCAATTCACATAAGCATGACAGGCATTAAGTGAAAACTCGCTACCTTTACCGCCTGTTAAGTAACAATTATGGCTAAAGTTTCCATCAACCTGGCAACAGGTTCGCTGCAAAAAGAAGAAGTTATTGTAGGGATTGACTTAGGTACCACCAACTCATTGGTGGCATTCATCAACCCCGACAAAAACCCGCAGGTAATTAACGATACCGGTAAAGGCGTATTGGTGCCATCGGTAGTGCATTTTGATACCACTGGTGGTATCACCGTAGGAAACGAAGCCAAAAACTATCTGATTACCGACCCGCAAAACACTATTTTTTCGGTGAAGCGACTGCTGGGCCGCTCTTACCATGATATTGAGGGTTACCAAGATTTTTTCTCATACAAAGTAATTGACGACAATAGCGAAAGTTTGGTTAAAGTAAAGGTGGGTGGCCGTTTTTACACCCCCATCGAACTTTCTGGACTGATATTGAAAGAATTGAAGGAACGTGCCGAGCACGCGCTTAAAACCCCGGTAAACCGTGCTGTGATCACAGTTCCGGCGTATTTTAACGACTCGCAGCGTCAGGCCACACGTGATGCTGGCAAACTGGCCGGGCTGGATGTGTTACGCATTGTGAACGAACCTACCGCCGCCAGTTTGGCTTACGGTATAGGTTTGAGCCCGGAAGAAAGCAAGACCATTGCAGTGTACGATTTAGGCGGAGGCACTTTTGATGTATCTATTTTACAGATACAGAAAGGCATATTTGAGGTGTTGTCTACCAATGGCGATACGTTTTTAGGTGGTGATGATTTTGACCGCGCCATATTGGAATACTGGATAGAAAAAAACCAGTTAAACAGAACCGAGCTGGCCGAACACCGCGAGCTGATTCAGCAGTTAAGGCTTAAAGCCGAAGAGGCCAAAAAAGCCTTTGCCCATCAAAGCCTTTTTAATGAAAAGATTGGCGACATCTGGTGTACTATTGACCGTAATACCTTCCATGAACTGATTTTGCCTAAAGTTGAACAAACTATTACAGCTTGTAGCAATGCCTTAAAAGATGCAGGCTTAACCACGCAAGATATCAACGAGGTAATTATGGTTGGCGGATCTACCCGTACAGATTTAGTTAAAAACAAGGTAGCCGAGTTTTTTGGCCGACCAGTACATGATGAGGTGAACCCTGACGAGGTAGTAGCTTTAGGTGCCGCCATTCAGGCTGATATTTTAGCAGGTAACCGCAAAGATATTTTGTTATTAGATGTAACGCCCCTATCATTAGGCATCGAAACTATGGGCGGTTTAATGGATGTAATTATTCCGCGTAACTCTAAAGTGCCCACTAAAGCCGGACGGCAATACACTACCTCAATTGACGGGCAGGTAAATATGAAGATTTCGGTATTTCAGGGCGAACGCGATTTGGTGAAAGAGAACCGTAAACTGGCCGAGTTTGATTTAAAAGGTATACCAGCCATGCCTGCCGGTTTCCCTAAAGTGGATATTAACTTTTTGCTGAATGCCGATGGCATTTTAAAAGTGCAGGCTATAGAACTGCGCTCGGGCACTAAGCAGGAAGTGGAGGTTACACCGGCCTATGGCATTACCGACGACCAGGTTGAGCAGATGCTGATGGACAGCATTACCAATGCTAAAGACGACGTAAACCAACGCATGATTATTGAGGCCCGTACCGAGGGTGAACAGATGGTATATACTGCCGAGCGTTTTGTACAAAAGCACGGCGAGCTGCTAACGATTGCCGAAGTAGCGGAAACGCACCAATATGTACAGGCTCTGAAAGAAGTACTGACCAGCAACGATAAGGATTTGATCTTAAAAAAAGTGGACGAGCTAAATAACCTTACGCGTCCTTTTGCCGAACGGGTAATGGACCAAGCCATCAGCACGGCGATGACCGGTAAAAAAATTGACGAGTAACTCGTTAAATGTAACTCTTAGAAAAAACACGTTATAAAAATAACATAAAACAAACAGGGCCTCGAAATGAGGCCCTGTTTGTTTTATGTTATTTTAGTTTTTCAATTTCTTCCTGCTCTTTTAAAGCCTGGATATTGTTGGTATCGCTAAACTGATCGGTTTGGCTTGCAAAATCCTCTAAAATGGCAGCAATGGTGTCCAGGTTATCGGCTACACGCTGGTGCATTTCGGGCAAGTCTTTTTCTAAACGCTTGTTGCTCAGGTCGATATTATCCACTTCTATCTTGCCTATTTTCTGAATAATTGCCTGCTGACTATTCTTTAAATCTTCGAGCTCATGAACAATTTTTTCCATGAGTTCAAACTTTCTTATCTTATCCATATCGTTTCCGTTTCAAGTTAGTACATCAATAGAAACAAAAGTTTCATAAAAAGTTTGATTTAAGTTTCATAACTAATAAATTAGTTTAAATTATCTGACCTATGAAACCAATCTGCAATCAACTGCTTACCTGCCTTGTTTTACTTATTACTGTTGTTGGTACCGCTCATGCGCAAAAAGTAAATGACGCTACCCTGCTCGACTACTATCAAGGCCAACGTTACCTGGAAGCGGTTAACTACTTAAAAAGCATTTACCAGGAACCTGTCAATGACCCAAATGCTCTTCGCAACCTGGCTTATGCGTCACAAATGGCCAGTAAATTGGCAGATGCAGAAAATTACTATCAGAGGCTTTATAATTTGGACAGCACTAAGATGAATGTATTAACCAGTTTAGCAGGCATTAATTTACGCAGGGGTAATTTAGATAAGGCCGGCAAATACTACAAAAAATTAATTGCTGCAGACTCCACAAATTATATTGTCATCAAACAACTGGCAGATATTAGCGACCGCAAGTCAGATACTGCGAATTACGTAAAGTATATGGTGATGGCCAACAAAATTAACCCCGAAGATGCAGATGTGGCAGGTTTACTTAGTAACTGGTATGTGAACACCAAGCGTACCGTACTTGCCGAAAAAGTACTGAATAAAGCCATAACGGCCGACCCCGAAAATGTGGTGCTGATGCAAAGCCTTATCAAATTATTACATGCTCAGGAAAAGTGGGGAGAAACTATTAAAACCGGCGTTCAACTGCTGCAAAAAGGTGATGGTTCTTTTCAAACTGCTATTAAATTAGCACAAGCGTATTATCGCCTTAAAAATTACACCTGCTGCCTGGAAACACTTGCCGGCATGGAGCAAATACAACAAAACGAAACCTCTTACTATTATATGGCTTTAAGCTATAAAGCGTTAAAAAAGTATAACAAAGCCATCGAAAACTTTGAAATGGCCATTAACGACGGCATATCACAGGCTATACCAACCTACTACGGCGAGATGGCGGGCAGCTACCAGGAGACGAAACGCTTTAAAAAAGCAGTACAGAATTACGAGCGCGGACTGACGTTTAACGAGCGCCCGTTGTTACTATACTCATTGGCTACATTATACGATACCGAACTTAAAAACAAGGCAAAAGCAGTAAAATACTACAAAAAATATTTAAGCACCAATCCTCCTGCCCTTCAGCAGGTATATGTGGATTATACCAAAAGCCGCATCACAGCATTGGGTAGCCAGCTTTAACGTTGCAGCAAACGGGCTACGTATTTACCAATAATATCAAACTCAAGGTTTACTACCGTACCCGCACGCACCTGCTGCAAGTTAGTATGCTCATAAGTGTAAGGGATAATGGCAACCGAAAAGCTGTTTGCCTGCGAGTTAACTACAGTTAAACTAATGCCGTTAATGCAAACAGATCCTTTTTCTACAGTAACGTTACCCCGGGCCGAGTCATACTCAAAGGTATACTCCCAGCTGCCGTCAAGTTCTGTGTAAGCTGTGCAAACAGCGGTTTGGTCTACGTGGCCTTGTACAATGTGCCCGTCTAAACGGCCGTTCATTTGCATACAGCGCTCCAGGTTAATAAGGTCGCCGGTATTTAGCTGGCCTATATTGGTTTTATTGAGCGTTTCTTCAATTGCTGTAACTGTGTGTACGCCATCCTGCAAGGCTACTACGGTAAGGCAAACGCCGTTGTGTGCAACCGATTGGTCAATTTTAAGTTCAGATGATATAGCTGAGGCTACAGTGATATGCAGATTTCCGCCTTCGCGCCTTAAATCGGAAACGCGGCCAAGAGTTTCAATAATTCCGGTAAACATAGAATGAGTGTTCTAACTTGCTTTGTGCTTAAGTTTGCAATGGCAAAGCTAAGTATTATCTTGTCGCACTATATCACTCCAATATCATTATGCCTCGTCAAAGTGCCGGATTATTATTATACCGATACCACCAAAAAGAACTGCAATTCTTTCTGGTTCATCCCGGAGGGCCTTATTTTGTTAATAAAAACGAAGGCACCTGGAGTATACCCAAAGGAGAATTTACGGAGGACGAAAAAGCCTTGTCTGCAGCTCAACGTGAGTTTGAGGAAGAAACCGGTCAAAAAGTTAGCGGCCCCTATACTCCCTTGCAAACTATTAAACAGAAAGGCGGCAAATTAGTACATGCCTGGGCGGTTGAAGGCAACATTGATGCTGATGCAATAGTAAGCAATACCTTTAAAATGGAGTATCCCTATAAATCGGGCAAATGGATCACCGTTCCGGAAGTGGATGCAGGGCGCTGGTTTAATACAGATGAAGCCTCAATGATGATTAACCAGGCACAAAAAGCACTGATAGAGGAACTTAGTAACAAGCTCCTCTATCAGGGTTAATAAATTACTGCTGAGGCGGTGTTGCTGGTGGCTGCTGGCCTGCAGGCTGCATACCTTGTGGTGCTTGCCCCTGCGGACCATTACCCGGGCCGCGTCTGCGCGGGTTTTCGGGTTCTTTTACCTCGGGGTGCGCTTTACCCTGGTGGCACATGTTACAGTTAACACCTAACTGCATCACCATACCTAATGAATCTTTACCGGCTTTAAAATATTTTTTGTTGATATCTGACGTCATCCGGTACATATGACGGGCCATCTCTTTTTCGGGCTTGGTATCTAAAGCCCAATCCATTTTTTTAGTTTCTTCATTGCGTGCATGGCAAAAGTTACAGCGCACCCCCAGAGAGTGGCTCCAGTTGTCCATTACGGCATCTAATTGTTTATCAGATATATTTTTCGGAAGAACCTTCAAATTTTTGAACTTCTTTTCATCATCAGCCTGGCTTTGTTTCATAGAGGTAGTTGAAACAAAGACCACGGCAGACATCAGTCCGATGGTGGCTAAAAATTTCTTGTTAATCAGCATAAATTGTTTAGTGTTGTTCGGTAAATATATACAATTGTAATTATTTACCTTAACATGACACAAAAAATATGTTGTAACAAATTTAATGTAAGAAGTTGTTAGTTAGCTGCTCGCTTATTTGCCATAACCTATTACGGGCAGAAGTATTTTGAGCAGCAAGCGTAGGTTTTGCTGGCTTACCCTTTTTGAAATACTGGCCGCTCAATTTAGGGTTAAGCTTAGCCTCACCGGCCAGGTAAATGTTGGTTTGCGCACCCTCGCGTGCCGTAATCATGAAAGGCTTGGCCAGCAACATCAGCACTTTACCCAAACCGCCTAACTGGCTGCCGAAACCGGTATTAACCACACCAGGATGCAATGCATAAGCCGTAATACCCGACGATGCATAACGCTCGGCAAGCGACTTCGCAAAATAAATATTACACAATTTGGCTAATGCATAAGCCTTAAATGATGAGTATCCTTGCTTAAACTGCACATCATTTAATAAATGTGGGCTGGCCATACGGTGCGCCTCTGAGCTTACATTTATAATACGGGCCTGCCCTTTTTGCAATAACGGCATCAGGCTCATGGTTAATAAAAAATGGCCCAAGTGGTTCATGGCAAAAGTGAGCTCATTGCCATCTTTACTTAACTGTTTGCTTGCGTTTATACCACCTGCGTTATTAACCAGCACATTTACAGCCATGAGTTTACCTTTTAACTCGTCGGCAGCTTGCTGTACGGATTGCAAATCGGCCAGGTCGCAGTGGATGACAAATACACTTCGGTTATTGGTTTGTGCAATTATCTCGCGCTTAAGCTGCTCGCCCTTATCCACATTGCGCACCAGTAAATACAAGGCATGGTCTTTTTTGGCCAGAGCCAAAGCAGTTTCTTTTCCTATTCCTGATGTTGCTCCGGTAACAACGGTGGTTCTGAAAGGCATTTTGTTTAAGACTAATATAAGCTGCTAAAATAAATGCCTATTGATTAGCTTTTGTTTCTGTTAAGTAATATTAATGAGAGCTGACCGCTCTGATATAAAATGTGCGGATGACCTAAATTGTTAAAAAATAGAGTCTTCTCTACAGACCACAATAACAGCACACCGGGAATATGTTGTTACAACAAAATAAAATAATTTGCACATTTACGAAATATTCGTAGATTTACGAAAGTATCGTAAATAATGGAAAAACTATCACCTCAAGAAGAAGACGCTATGCAGCTGATATGGCGAGCAGGCACGGCATTCATCAAAGATATATTAGATCAGATGCCCGAGCCGAAACCACCGTATACCACGCTGGCATCTACCGTAAAAAACCTAGAACGTAAAGCTTTTGTAAAAGGCCAAAAGATGGGTAACAGCTATGTATATTCTGCCTTGATTAGAGAGGAAGAGTATAAAAGGCGATTTATGAGCGGCTTTGTAAGCAATTACTTTAAAAGTTCTTACAAAGAGATGGTTACCTTTTTTGCACGTAACCAGGAAATTAGCGCCGAAGAACTGCAGGAGATTATTAACCTGATTGAAAAACCTAAAAAATGATGTTATGCCTGCCTTGCTGATATACCTTATTAAAGTAAACGTTGCATTGATTTTATTTTGTGCAGGCTATTACTTTGTTTTCCGCAAACTCACCTTTTATACTTTAAACCGGGTGTATTTAATAGCAGCGCTGCTATTTTCGTCTTTTTACCCGCTGGTGGATCTGAGTAACGTATTGCCACGACACAACATTGCACAGCCCTTACAGGTAACTAATGTGCAATTGATTTACAACATCTCAAATTACGCTAAAAACACGAGGCCTTCAACCTCAGAAACCTTTTGGCAATACCTGCTTATCATCTTCTGGATCGGTGTTGCCTTTATGGCAATTCGGTTGACGTTGCAGTTTGCTTCATTGCTCAATATCTATCGCCGTTCGGTACCTCAAAAAGTTAACAACCGAGATGTCCGGATTATAAAGAATGAAGCCAGCGCGTTTTCATTTTGGCAGAACATCTATATCAACCCAGATAATTACTCTGAAAACGAAATAAAATCGGTAGTTGCCCACGAAGATGTACACGTTAAACAGTGGCATACCCTTGATATTTTGCTGGCCGAAATCAGCCTTGTATTTTACTGGTTTAACCCGGGTATCTGGTTGATTAAAAAAGCAATTAGCGAAAACCTGGAATTTATAACCGACCGCGAGATTTTAAAACAAGGCATTGATGCTAAAGGATACCAATACAGTTTGCTTTATGCCAACTTTAATACCTCGCCCAACGCCGTAGTTAATCACTTCAATATATCTACCATTAAAAAACGTATTATGATGATGAATGCCAAAAAATCTTCTGTGTTCAGCCTTACCCGATATGGGCTGATGATGCCTGCCATTGCAGCATTATTGTTAGTTTTCGGAACGTCAAAGGCCGAACTCATTAAAAAAGGCTTGAATCAGGCTAACGAAATTACGACCAAAGCCTTAAACACTGCACAAAACGCGGTGATGAACCATAAAGATGAGGTTGCGCCTAAAACCGATAAGGTTGTGCCCCATACCCAAAAGCCTGCCGATACGCAATTGAATGCAATTGCCGGCGTATCTTCTACCATTCAAACAATCTTAAGTAAAGCAGATACACCGAAACGTAAATCTGTTCCGCTGAGAACAATCGTGGCAGGGTCGGGCGCAGATTCCGCCTATTACTTATTAAACGGCAGACATATAAGCTATCAACAAGTGCAAGATATTATACCCGATGATATAAGCAGTATTAACGTTCTAAAGGGCACATCGGCAACCAGCCTGTTTGGTGATGTAGCTGCTAAAGGAGCTGTTTTGATAATAACTAAAGGCCAGGAAAATTCAGCGGATGTTCAACATATCCTGCAAGGACTCCCTGCTGCGAATGCTGCAAATAAAACTGATAAATCAGCCCTCACCACTGGGCCAGCGGCTGTGACGTTAAAGATGGATTCTGTTGCTAAAGCAGATGTGGATGCCACTAAACGGGTTGTGGGTGCTATAGGTTCGAAGGTTAAAAATAGGGAAATTACTGTTCGCGGTTACGCATCTCCTAAAAAGGAGATTACAGTTGGCCCTAATGGTCCTTTGACAACAGTAATTACTAATGGCTACCCTACGCATAGCGCAACCGTACAAAAAGCAGATTTGGCAAGTCCTCTGTTCATCATCAACGGTAAACCTGCCACTAAAGAAGATTTTGATAAACTCGATCCGAAAAGAATTGAAAGCATTAATGTTGTAAAAGACTCATCTGCCAAAGCCATTTGGGGAACGAATGCAAAAGACGGGGTGATTTTGATTACCACAAAAGATGGCACAAAGGGCACATCAAAAAATTAAACTCAACAAAAATGGCTAACCTAAGTAAGTTAGCCATTTAAGTTTTGTATAAATGACACAAATTTACTGTACTCCGTTCGTCAACTGCATAGTAGTCCCGAGCCTTATTGTAAACTTTGTACCCTCGTTAAGCGTGCTTTCTACTTCAATACTGCCGCCCATAGCTTCAATCTGGTTACGGGTCAAGAACAGGCCGATCCCTTTAGAGTCAGTATTTTTATGAAAGGTTTGGTACATGCCAAACAACTTTTTACCGTAACGTTCTAAATCTATACCGGTACCGTTATCCTCAAAAATCAGGTACACGTTACCATTTTCTTCCTTGCTGTAGCAACTAATGACTACTTTGCGTTCAGGGTCGCGATATTTTAAAGAATTGGTAAGCAGGTTATGAAATATACTTTCCAGGTAGGCCGGTATATACATGATAGACGGGCATGCGGTAAAATCGTAATGTACTTGCGCATCAGCCGATTGGATATTACTGTCAAGTGCGTTCAGAACGTTTTTTAATAATGACTCTATATCGGTCCGTTGCCTTTCTTGCTTAATGTCTGACTCAATTTTTACAATCTGATTTAAATGCTCAATAGTGGTATTTAAGCTGTTACTAATGGCAAAAATGTGTTTAAATATTTCCTTTTGCTCATCAGGCTCTTCAGATTCCTGATACAGTCGAACCAAATATTGCAGATTATTAGCATGAGACCGCAAATTGTGCGATACCATGTAAGCAAAATTTTGTAAACGTTTATTCTGATGATCAGCAAATTCAAATGATGCCAACAGCTCTGTTTCACGACGTTTAACCTGATCAATATTTTGGATGATGCCTCTTACAAGTTGCACTTTACCATATTCATCTACAGTGGTAAAAGAACTAACCTTTACCCAAAACGTGTTTTTACTGCCTGTCCTTACCTGCAGCTCAACGTTGCATGGCTTTCCGATGTTAATACAGTCGTTCAACGTCCGCTCCATAATAGGGCGATGTTCAGGGATAACTGTACGGATCAGACTGTCAATATCAGCCGCAGGCAACAGTGGCAATTCCAGTATTTCGGCAGCTTCCTTGCTCAACGTCAGTACCCGGCTTCGGGCGTCAATTTCCCAACTGCCCGCCTTGGTAATTTTATTTACCGCAGCATACTGTCTGTTGCTGGCCGTTAGCTGATATTCTGAAATCTTATATTGATGTATGTTAACGATGGTGCCGGTTATAGTTGTGTCCTGATCGCGGGTAAAAGTGCTTTGAAACCACTGGTAACCGTTGGCAGTAAATAACCTTATCTCTAACGTTTTTGATTTACCGAGCAAGCAATTATAAGTTTCGGTAGTAACTACCGAAACATCTTCATGATAAACGATATGACTGATAAAATAAGCGTATGAAAGATCGACGAATTGAGATTCTAAACCCAAAGCAATATAAAAACCGGCAGAGCAACGCAATTGCTTGGTCCGTAAGTCAAACTCCCAAAGCGCAGCATGTAAATTATGGAGCACTGAAGCAATACCGGTTCCCTTCTGGTCAGGATCTTCTTTATGTATAAAACTCATAGTTTAAACACTCCATATCATTTATACAGCCATCTTTTAACTGATATTACTGTATAAATAAATTATTTGCAATTAATAATACTTATTTAGCTTCTTTATACCTGATTACAATAATATTTGTTACTGTAAGCCGACACATGTTATCCACATTTTTAAAGCCATAATCACTACAAATAACGTAGCAATGCAAAAGCATAACCAAGTAAATGCGCTTAAATGCTTATTGTAAAGACCTTTTATTTTGACCAAATAGTGGCCTCAGATCATTTAGTGCGAGAATGACACAGCAGTCCCAGCCTCGGCAATCCCTAACAAAGAACTGCCTTTTTTTCATTAAGTTGTGTTTTTGAAATTAAAAAACTTACTCAAAAAAGTTTTACCCGTATAATGTAATCAATTTGATACAGACGTTATTAGCTATAAATAAAGCATCAGACCTTACTTAATTAAACAACTTATTTTTAGATCCTTCTGCATAAAGCGTCCATTTATTTTAGCTGGCTTCGGCCAATTTTTCGTTTTCCAATATGGCGAGCATAGCTTTCTCAGCTGTGTTTAACTCAGAGGCTTTATGGTCTTTCACCTCATCCAAGCCTTCAATATATTTAAATAAAGTCCCCTGCTCATAACTGTTAATGATGGTTGGATGTACGTAATATTTTTTACATACGGTGCGGGTATTACCTAAGGTAATCGCCACTTCATCAAGCACACTGATAACATTCTTTTTACACTCGGTTTGGTTTTCGAATTTACCGGCTTCTTTAAAAGCATACAGCGCACTTACGCTGCCTGCCCAGGTACGAAAATCTTTTGCCGTAAAATCTTCTCCGGTAATATTTTTCAGGTAACTGTTTACATCACCCGAATCGATCGTGCAGTGCTTGCCGTCGTCATCATAATATTGAAAAAGTTCTTTACCAGGTATGTCGCGGCATTGTTTAACCAAACGTGCCAGCTTCTTGCTTTGCAAATCAATTTTATGATAAACGCCTTTTTTGCCCTTAAATTCAAAGTTAATCTTTGAGCCATCAATTTTAACATGCTTATCCATCATCGTGGTTAAGCCATATGAGCCGTACAATTTTTTGTATGATTCGTTACCAATACGGATACTGGTTAGCTCCATCAACCGAACTACCAGCGCCAGTACTTTATCATGGTCAAGATTTCGTCGGGTTAAGTCTTTATCTACTTGTTCGCGTATGGCGGGCAAATGCGTTGCGAAGGCTTGTAAACGATGATATTTTGACTGGTTACGCAGCTTGTTCCAGTCGGCATGATAGCGATACTGCTTGCGGCCGGCAGCATCTGTGCCGGTAAATTGCAAATGACTGTTTTCATGAGGCGAAATCCATACGTTGGTATAAGCCGGAGGTATAACCAGCTTATTGAAACGCGTAACCAGCTCTTCGTCGTCTACTAAGGCGCCGTTTGCATCATAATAATCAAACCCCTTTCCCGATGCCTTGCGCGTATAACCCGGCGAAGTATCGCTTACATAACGCAGTCCGGCAGCTTTGGCTGTGATCTTAGGATCGCGACCAATTTTTTCGAGTTTTTTTAAGAGGCGGTTCATGGTAAATTGAACAGCAAATCTCTACTTAAGTTTTACCGCAAACTGCCGGCTGTTTTGGCGTATATTAATAGGTATACGATGCCCCGAAAACAAGGACGGCCTTAACCCGCCAACTCAACCGGCTGGCGGACTTAACAACGCTAACTTTACAAATCTCTTAAAACAGAAACTGTATAATCAATTTGCTCAGGATGTATATCTAGGTGAGTTACAAACCGGACGCGCCGAGTATCTGTAGTGCCGCACTTAATGCCTTTGGCAGCCAGTTGAGTTACTATAGCATCAGCCGGACCATCAGTATCAAATAACACGATGTTGGTTTGTGTAGGCATTACGTTGGTTACCCAGGCACATTTACTTAGTTCGTCGGCCAATATATCAGCATGCGCGTGGTCAATCTTTAACCGCTCTACATGATGATCGAGTGCATAGATACCGGCTGCAGCTAAAAACCCGGCCTGGCGCATGCCTCCACCCAACACTTTGCGAATGCGGCGTGCATAAGTAATAGTATCTTTATCGGCCAGCAATACCGACCCTACCGGCGTTCCTAAACCCTTAGACAGACAAACCGAAATACCGTTAAAATATCGACCATAATCAACAGCCCGGTCACCGGTATGTGCCAGGGCGTTAAATATACGTGCACCGTCTAAATGCAATTTCAGGTTGCGGTTACGGCACAATTCCGCGATAGGTGCAATTTGTTCAAGCGTATAGCAACTGCCGCCACCTTTGTTTACTGTATTTTCTAACACCACTAAACTGGTATGCGGATAATGGATATTGCCTACAGCATTAATTTCAGGCATTATCATTTCTGCCGTTAGTATGCCGCGCTCGCCGTTTAACAAACGAGTTGATACTGCTGAGTTAAAAGCAATCCCGCCCCCCTCGTACCGGTAAACGTGCGCGGTCTGATCGGCAATCAACTCATCTAAAGGCTGCGTAAAGCACTTGATGGCAATTTGGTTAGTCATCGTGCCCGACGGGCAAAATATGCCGGCTTCCATACCAAACATAGCAGCCGTTTTGGCCTCCAGTTCGTTTACACTTTCATCCTCACCAAAAACATCATCGCCTACCCTGGCACTAAACATTGCATCGAGCATACCCGGTGTAGGTTTAGTCACGGTATCACTGCGTAAATCAACAGTCATCATAAAATCAATTATTCTCTTTTTATCCTTTCAAATATCCAAAATCTTACCCAAACCGTTTATCTTACAAAATGTATTTTCGATGTTACAAGTTACATAGCAACTTTTATTGTCGTTGTACAGATAGAGTGCCTTTTGCACTTTCGCTGAGGTTTGATGTAACGTCAAAAAATAATAAATCCGAAAAGTCGTTTCAATAACTAAAATATAAGTCTCAGTTTTGCCCTGACATGAAAAAGTTAATAACCGCCGCCGTTTGTTTTGCCAGCTTAAACCTTTACGCACAAAAATGGCAGCCCGGTTATTTTTTCGATGTTAAAGGCAATAAAGTTCCCGGCCTGATACAAACTAACCCCGGTGGCAAAGGCCCTATAAAAAACGAAGGCTTTATTGTTTATAAAGACAACGCTAAAACCAATGAAATTAAACTAAGCGCCGGCGAAATTAAATACTTTGTAGCGGGACAAGACAGCTTCATTGTGGCTCATCCCCCCTCTTACGAAACCTGGCCAAAAGCCGACCTGGATTTTGTAAAGGTAGAACTTGATGAACCTTTAAAACTATACACCTACAACGGCAGTTCGGGTAAAGGCGGAGGTGGTTTTAAACTGGCGCCAAGCTTTTCCGGAGGTTTTGGCACAGGTGGCTACGGCAACGGTGGTGTAGGGATTAGTTTGGGTAGCGGTGGCAATAGCGGAGGGTATGCCCGAGGAGCAACCTATTATTTTGGCACCAGCGTGGGCGACATGAGCCAGGTAACTCCCATGAATTTTGTGGATGTGATGACGGACATCATGGCCGACGAACCGCAGGCAGTAGAAGCCATTCAGCAAGGAAAGTTCAGTTTAAATAAAATGAGCAATCTGTTGATATATTACCGCAAGTTAAAAGCCGCCAGGCAAAATTAACGGGCTTGCGGTAACTCACTTTCTTTATTTGCCATCTTGTTGCGCAACGGGAAAACAATACGTAATTTTTCAAGATGGTGGTCAAAGTTTTTAAACAACAGTTGATAAACAATTACCACCCATATTGCAATGTAAGGCCATACCTTAAAGGCGTAACGGCTTAAATATGGTTTACGAATAAAAGCCGGTATAGCATCAGTTGAGGCCAATGCCGCAATAAGGCCAATAAATATTACAAAGGCAAGGTTACTGCCTTTAAACGGCTGCTCTTGCATCATCAAATAAAGCATTGCGCCTACCGCCGCAATAATATAGGTAGGAGGCTCAGATCCGGTGCTAAATAAAACTACAATGAGCAAAGTTAAGGCTAAAACCTGCAGTCGATAATTGATGAAACGGTATTGCTTAACACGCAGTACTGCCAGGCCCAAAGTACCTGCTCCTAATATTAAAAAAGGCATGTTAGGGATAGCTAAGTTACTGGTGATACGCCGCACCACGCCCATCATCGATAAGTCTTGCGCCGAATTTAAGCCGATATTTTGGATGTTTTTATCGCTTAACGAATGATACCAATCTGCATAAGATTGCAAAATGAAGCTGGGACTCGATATCAGCATAGGCAGCCCTACACCTACTATGGCCCAAATAGCACACCATAATATAAATGCCGGTTTACGTTTAGAAAACATAAAAAACACTAAGCCAACAATGGGGTAAAGCTTAATTAAGGTACCCATCACAATAAAAAAAGCCGCCCACTCATCCTTTTCTTTTTCAACCATATAAAAGCTGAACATAATAAAGGCCGCAATTACCGGGTTAAACTGGATAGAATGCTGCGTATTGGCAAACTCAATAACGGTAAGCAGCAACAACAGTATTTTACGGTTATTAGCGATGGGCAACAACGTAACGGCCCAAATGAGGATACCGGCGTTGGCCAGGTTCCATAAAAAAAAGCCAAGCCCGGTAGGCATCACCGCAAAAGGCGCTACCACTAAACTAAACAGCGGACCATAATGATTGGTATCATAATACTCGGCGGGGTACTCGCTATACAGGTTAGTTTGTGCGATGGTATGATGATAAACCCCGGCAAATATGCTGTAATTGTTATACCGGTTATTAAAGTATTTGTACTGCCAGCAAAAAATGCTTACGGCAATCCATAAAAGGCAAACCAGCCTGAATTTGTTATTTGAAAAAAGATCAGATATCATTGTAACGGAGCGGTTACAAATTTATGAAAAAGAATAACTTTCTCAATTATAGGTTTTGCGCTATTACAAAGCCGCAAGCCCAGGCCCATTGAAAATTATACCCTCCCAGCCATCCAGTTACATCAACACATTCGCCGCCAAAAAACAATCCTTTTATTTTTTTTGCTTCCAGCGTTTTTGACGATAACTCTGCCGTATCTACCCCACCCCGCATCACTTCTGCTTTGTCATATCCCTTATCGCCGGCTGGTTTTACGATAAAGTGATGAATGGATTGTTCAATTACTTCTATATCTGCTTTAGATAACGAAGCCAGGTTTTTGTGCACCGGTAAGCGACCGTTTAATGCTTCAGCAAATTTGCGGGTATAAAGCCCGGCCAATAAGTTTAGCAATGTCTTTTTAGGATTCACTTGCTTTTCTTGCTGAATAAGTTGCACAATGTTTTGCCCTGGTAATAAATCCAGGTTAATCTCTTGCCCGGCACGCCAATAGGTAGAAATTTGCAGAACTGCCGGCCCGCTTAGCCCCCAATGGGTAAACAGAATATTTTCTTCGAAACTGATGTTCTCATTACTAACCCGGCAAAATATGCTGCTGCCCGATAGCTGCTCGTACCAAGCCTGATCTTTGCCTGTAATGGTAAGCGGTACTAAGGCAGGCGCTGGCTTAACAATATTTAATCCGAAGTTTTTAGCCGTCTTAAGCCCAAAATCGGTAGCGCCCAATTTGTGCACAGGCAAACCGCCGGATGCTATCACCACATTAGGAAAGGTGGCCTCTACAAGTTTTCCGTCTCGGCTCATCCGTATTTTAAACTGTCCATCGTTCAGCAATTCTACTGTACTAACCTCCGTGTTAAGCCACATGCTTTGGTCCAATTCGTGACATAACTGCGTAAACACCTCCACAATATCCCTGGCTTTGTTACTTTCAGGAAATAATTGCCCCAATGTTTTCTCTTGTCCGCTAATGCCGTAGGTTTCAAAAAAGCTAATAGTGTCATCCACTGTCCATTGTGACAATGCAGATTTACAAAAATGCGGATTTATTGATACAAACTGTTGCTCAGTAGTATGCAGGTTAGTGTAATTGCAGCGCCCGCCGCCACTAATCAGTATTTTGGCACCGGGCCTGTTATTTTTATCAACCACCAAAGTACGCTTGCCTAAAAAACCAGCTTGCACAGCACACATGAGCCCGCAGGCACCGGCACCTATAATAATAGCATCATATTGGCTCTGATTTGTTAAGTTTGCACACATGGACGAAGTTTCGCAAATATCGGAATTTGGAAAGATATTTATCTTCCTGATTACGGGCTTTGTTTTA
Source organism: Mucilaginibacter sp. CSA2-8R (assembly GCF_038806765.1). NCBI lineage: Bacteria > Pseudomonadati > Bacteroidota > Sphingobacteriia > Sphingobacteriales > Sphingobacteriaceae > Mucilaginibacter > Mucilaginibacter sp. CSA2-8R. Next base: position 3,659,924 of record NZ_CP152389.1, read on the forward strand.
GTGGGCATGACACTGTTTTTAAGCCGGATGATTGCGCCCCGAAAACCCAACCCCGAAAAGTTATCTTCTTACGAGTGTGGCGAGGAGCCAATTGGGAGTGCATGGATACCGTTTAACGGACGTTTTTATGTAATAGCCCTTATATTTTTGTTGTTTGATGTAGAAATGATTTTCATTTTTCCGTGGGCTACAGTATATGCCAATCCCGATTTAATTGCGGCTGATAAGCGTTGGGGCGCTTTTACCCTGATTGAAATGTTTGTATTTGCAGGTATATTAATATTAGGATTAATATATGTTTGGCGCAAAAAAGACTTGGAATGGATTAAACCCACTCCGGTTGTGCCCACAACCAATACGTCTATTCCTTTTAACCTTTACGATAAAATAAACCTGCAACAAGCTGCGTTTAAACCCAAAGGGTTTACACTTGAACCGGTTGAAGCTTCGGCGGCTGCAACTTCAAATACAGCAATAGTTACCGTTAAAAAACCTTCGTTTAAACCTACTTTTAAAAAAACCGAAAATGGCCCAGGAACTGAATGAAGAAGGTGGTGTTATTGTTACTAAACTAAACGATTTGCTTAACTGGGCACGTCTGTCATCCATCTGGCCGTTAAGTTTTGGTATTGCCTGCTGCGCTATCGAAATGATGGGCATGTATGCTTCTACATACGACGTAGACCGTTTAGGGGTATTTCCGAGGCCTTCATCACGTCAGGCTGATGTTATTATTATTGCAGGCACTGTTACTTTTAAAATGGCCGAACGTATAAAACGTTTATACGAACAGATGCCAGAACCACGTTATGTTATCTCGATGGGATCATGTTCTAACTGCGGAGGCCCGTATTGGAAACATGGCTACCATGTGGTAAAGGGGGTTGATAGGATTATTCCGGTTGATGTATATGTACAAGGATGCCCACCACGCCCCGAAGCGTTGATTGGTGCTATTATTGAACTGCAGAAAAAGATTGAGAGCGAAAGCTTAATTTCTTTTTAGTAAAATAAATCAAACTAAAATAAATTTGTTTCCCCTCCGTTAACATTGTTACCAAATATTTATTCGATATTTGGTATAATTAATTGTAACTATTTTAAACCCGTAACGTAAAAGAAGTCAAAATCAAAAAATCTGTATGAAATTCATGTACAAAGCACCCCTAGTTTGCGCGCTGATGATGAGTGCGGCCAGCATGTTGAGCACCGGTTGCAAAACATATGATGATGTTGCAACTCGCTACACTTCTAAACACATCAAAACTCATACCAATCATGTTACTGCTGAGGTAGCAGAAGCTAATGAGCTTGGATTTGTTCTGTTTGCTTTAACAGATGCAGGCGCCAACGATAAAGAGTTCTTAAACAAAAACAGCTCTTATTACAACGAAGTAACTCAGCATTTTGCAGCTTTTAAAGATCATAAGGCAGTAAAAATGTTTAATGAGGAGCTGAAAAAAGACATTACCAATTTTGATCGTTTCCGTAATGGCTTATACGCGTACAGAATCAATGAGCGTAACAATTTGGTTTTAAAAACCGATTACCGTATTGATTTAAACCGTATAGATTTTAGACGCTATATGTCTGCTATGCAAGACTTCATGCAGAAATCTAATTTCCGCGATTTTTATGCTAAGCACCAGGCTCAATACAGCAAGCTGGTTAATGGCCAAGATGATATGCTTACCATGAATGCTGCTTGGGCAAAAATTAGCAAGCAATACAAAAAGCCTTTCAAAAGCTACCAGGTAGTAATTTCTCCTTTAATGAAAGGCGAAGCCAGAACCTTAGCTATCGGTGGTGATAGCTATAATGAGTGTATCATTTTTGCTGAGTCTCCAAGCAAAGCATTGATGTACTCTGCTAATAAACCAGTTGAAGATTTAGGAAATTAATCATTATAAGTTATTGATCGAGCCCTTTGTATTTGTTACAAGGGGCTTATTTGTTTTATAACGTTTGATACTCTTAAACTCCATCAAAATAAGAAGAGCGCTATTCGTTTGCAGAATAGCGCTCTTCTTATTTTGAGTTTTATACTGATATTATTGTCCTTGAGCTAAGGAGTAACCAATCTTATCTCCAAACTTCATCAAAAACTCAACAGAACCTACTCTAACAGCGTCAGAAACTTCGGATGCTAAATTGAAGATGTCTTTTTGCGTAAGGGTTGTACCTTCGGTTTTTTCGTAACGGATACGGAATTGATTTACCAACTCTGTATAAATAGAGCCAGTAGGCCAAACCTGGGTACCACGGTTAGAAATCATGATGAGCTGAAACTTATCGTTCAGTTTGCTTTTTGCTATTTCGGCTAACTCTTTCGGCTGACCGGTAAACTCCACAAACACGTCAACACCTAATATCTCTTCTTTTACATCAGGGTCGCTAACCGTAATTTTATTTTTAGACGGCTGGAAATCGGCATTGGTTTTACACTCAAAATTTGGCTGACCGTGTGCACCACCAACTGATGGATGCTTACCCAGGTTAGCAATGATGCATTCTGCAAACTCTGTCGTATTTGATGATTTAGTAGCGCGGTCGCCAAAATCACCAGTGTGTATGCCTTTTTCTAACGTATACAATAAAGCATTTTCGATGGTAGCGGCATGTGCAGTTAAACCCAGGTAACGCAACATCGAAATACCTGATAGTAACAACGCTGTAGGGTTGGCAATGTTACGACCGGCAATATCCGGAGCGGTACCATGCACAGCCTCAAAAATCGAAATATTATCGCCAATGTTGGCTGATGGTGCAAAGCCCAAGCCACCCACCAAACCGGCACACAAGTCTGATACGATATCGCCCTGTAAGTTGGTTAATACAATAGACTGGAACATTTCAGGGTGGCTTACCAGTTTCATACACAAATCATCTACAATGATGTCTGATGCCTGCAAATCCGGGTACTCTTTAGCTATTTCGTAAAAGGTTTCTAAAAACAAACCATCGGTCAGTTTCATGATGTTGGCTTTGTGACCGCAGGCCAATTTTTTAAGCCCTTTACGGCGTGCCATTTCGAACGCGTAACGGATTACCTGTGCCGAACCCGGACGGGTGATAATACGGCGGCCAACAGCTACATCATTAGTAATCATGTGCTCGATACCACCGTAGGTATCCTCTATATTTTCGCGAATAATAGTCAGGTTGATATTAATACCGGCTTTAGAAAAAACCGTTTGCACACCGTTTAAGGAGCGGAAATCGCGCTGGTTGGCGTATGTATTCCAAACTTTACGGGCAGTTACGTTTATGCTTTTTACGCCCTTGCCTTTTGGAGTCTCCATCGGGCCTTTAAATAAAATACCCAGGTTTTCAATGGTTGCCTTGGCGGCCTCGGTCATACCGGTTGAATGGCCCGCATCAAAATACGACTTGCCCATTTCAACAAATTCATACTCGAGCGGCACTTCATTGGCTTCAAATATGTTTAAAACGGCCTCCATAATTTCGGGACCTATACCATCGCCTTTGGCTACTGCTATTTTTGTCTTCATTCGGGGTAACTTATTGTTAGTAATAAAACCTGGCAAATATACAGCTAAACAGGTAATAATGATTTAGGTAAAATGATTTAGGCTTTTTGAAAGATTTGGGCTAAAATTGCAGCATTTAAATATGAAAGCATTTTATGGCGATTTGCGGCTTGGTATTTTAGGCGGCGGCCAGTTAGGCCGTATGCTTATTCAGCAAGCTATTAATTATAATGTTACAGTAAAGGTTTTGGATCCCGACCGCGAGGCACCTTGCCGTAAACTGTGCGACGAGTTTGTGGTAGGCTCGCTGAGCGACTATGAAACGGTATACAACTTTGGCAAAAAGGTTGACCTGCTAACCATCGAAATAGAAAAAGTTAATGTAGATGCTTTGGAACAACTGGAGCGCGAAGGCGTGACTGTTTATCCACAGGCTCGCGTCATCAGGCTTATACAGGATAAAGGCCTGCAGAAGCAATTTTTCAAAGAAAACGGCATTCCAACGGCCGAGTTCCAGGTTATCTCGTCGGCTCAGCAGTTAGCGCAAAGCAACATTCCGTTTCCGTATATTCAGAAGCTGCGCAGAGATGGTTATGATGGCAAAGGTGTATACAAGGTAATTGATGAATCGTACCTGGCAGGTGCATTTACTGAACCGAGCCTGATAGAACGCTGGGTGGATTTTGAAAAAGAAATTGCCGTTATTGTTGCCCGTAATGAAAAAGGCGAACTTTCTACTTTCCCACTGGTAGAAATGGAGTTTAACCCCGAAGCCAACCTGGTAGAATTTTTAATATCGCCCTCTACCCTGTCATTCGAGGTACAGCAAGAAGCGGCAGACATTGCCAAAAAAATTGCCGAGAGCTTAAAGATTGTCGGCCTGTTGGCGGTCGAAATGTTTTTAGATAAAAGCGGCAAAATATTGGTTAACGAACTGGCACCACGCCCGCATAACAGCGGACACCAAACCATTGAGGGCAACGTAGTCTCGCAGTTTGAACAGCATCTGCGTGCCATCTTTAATCAGCCATTAGGCAACACTGAAAGCCTGTCGAACGCCATCATGATTAATGTACTAGGCGAACCTGGTTATGAAGGTCCGGCAGTATATCAGGGTATCGAGAAAGTTTTAAAAAGTCCGGGCGTATACATCCACCTTTATGGCAAGGCCCTTACCAAGCCTTTTCGCAAAATGGGCCACGTTACCATTGTGGACAATGACCGCGAGAAAGCCATTGAAAAAGCCCGCTTTGTGCAGCAAACGTTAAAGGTAATCAGCTAAGCAATCATCAAACATTTATAAATCATCATGTTAGATATTAAGGTAGGCATCATTATGGGCAGCAAATCTGATTTGCCGGTGATGCAGGATGCAGCAGATATACTAACCGAATTAGGGGCGGGTTATGAAATCACCGTAGTATCAGCGCACCGTACGCCCGAGCGTTTATTTGATTATGCAAAATCAGCAGCGGGCCGCGGTTTAAAAGTAATTATTGCCGGTGCCGGCGGCGCCGCACATTTACCTGGCATGGTAGCTTCACTTACGCACCTGCCGGTCATCGGCGTTCCGGTTAAATCGAGCAATTCTATTGATGGTTGGGACTCTGTGCTTTCCATATTGCAGATGCCTAACGGCATACCAGTAGCTACTGTAGCATTAAACGCAGCCAAGAATGCCGGCTTGCTGGCGGCGCAGATATTATCAACAGCCGACGAAGATTTGGCCCAGGCCCTGATTGATTATAAAAAAGAATTGGCGCAAAAGGTTTACGATTCGGCATTAGAGATGAAAGCACAAGGCTTGCCATCGCGCTTTGACAACTAACAACGCAACAACAAACCAATTACTGCTCCCTTTATCTGAATGAAAATTTTAGGCATTATACCGGCACGTTACGCCTCTACCCGCTTTCCGGGTAAACCCTTGGTTGATATTACCGGCAAGGTGATGATACAGCGCGTGTACGAACAATGTGTGAAATGCCCGAGCTTAGACGACGTTATTGTAGCAACGGATGATGAGCGGATATTAAACCATATTCACGATTTTGGCGGCAAGGCGGTGATGACATCGCCCGACCATCAAAGCGGTACCGACCGTTGTGCCGAGGTTGCTACCAATTATCCGGAATATGAGGTGGTGATTAACATACAGGGCGACGAACCCTACATCGACCCAGTACAGATCAGCAAGGTAGCCGCCTGTTTTAACACACCCGACACACAGATTGCTACGCTAATTAAAAAAATTACGGCAGCCGACGACTTGACTAATGTCAATTCGCCCAAGGTAATCATCAATAAATTATCGGAAGCTATTTACTTTTCGCGCACCGCCATCCCCTACCTGCGTGGTCACGAACCGCACGAATGGCTTAAACATTTCACCTACTTTAAGCACATTGGTATCTATGGTTTCCGTTCTGAAGTGTTGCAGCAAGTTACCCGTCTGCCAATTTCATCACTCGAGAAGGCCGAAAGCCTTGAACAGCTGCGTTGGATAGAAAACGGGTACCGTATCCGTATTGCAGAAACCGATTTGGAAACGCAGGCGGTTGATACGCCCGAGGATTTGCAGAAATTGCCTAAATAATCTTATTTTAGGACTTCAAATAACCTTATCACATAAAATCTAAATCCGGCCCCCCTCATCATCGGCTTGCTACTAGGCTTGCCATTTTTTTAACGGCGCAAGAATCTGTACTTAATGACTATTTAATAAGTGTAAAAGGCGACACGTTAAAGTGTATGCTCAAAAAGGCTTTTTAAGTAGTAAAATGAACTACAGAACCGACATAACCTCTAAATACCCGGATGTTGATCCAAGCCAGTTTAACAAATACCACAGGCAGGGAGAAGAGTATACAAACAAGCTTGCCATACTTGACGAAAAGCTTAGATATCTGCCGATAATCGAAGAAAGCAAAATTGAACCGTTTTAAAAAATTACGATTTCTTATAACCCGCAAACCCATCTTAGCCAATCTAACTATGATTGGTATGTTGCTAAGAGAACCCACACGCTTACGCACTTAAAAACCAACGGACTATTGGCTTTGAAAAACCGCAAAGAACGTAAATCAGAACTTGTACAAATGTTGGCTGATAACCCTGCTGTATTGGAGCAATTTTACAAAGACGAAATCTTCACTTTTAAAGAACTTCGAAACATCATTCACCTATACAATACCGGCCAACCTGTCAAAAAAGATTAGTTTAAACTTTCGTGGTTTAGCAAGGTTTAATTGCTAAGCATAACCATGAAAAAACTCCGCCTCTCCGTTAAGCATATTCTTGTCGTTTCGTTTTTTGTAGCCCTAAGTTCGTGTAGCGAAAAAGGCCCCATGGCGCTTTTCAAAAAAATGTCGCCGCACGATGCTTATGCCCAACGCCTTAAAGATGCCGGGCTCGATCGCTCGGCCATGGGCAATGCGTGGTTGCAAAAAAGCGAAACCAGTGTTACTAATGCTTTAAATATTGACGTTCCGTACAAAGAAACAGGTTATTTTTCGGCAGAAAAGATACCTGCAGCAGCCCTTCGGTTTAATGCGCAACGCGGACAAAAACTACACATCAGCCTCAGCAAAAAACCAACTCAAAATTTTGCCATCTATATGGATTTGCTGGAAGAACGCAATTCCAGCGACCGTAAACTTGTAGCCTCGGCCGACACCATAGGATTGTTGCTGGATTATGAAATAAAAACAACCGGAAAATACATTTTAAGATTACACCCCGAATTGTTGAGCAGCGGAGAGTATACTGTAAGTATTACTTCCGGACCATCCTTAAGCTTCCCGGTATCCGCTATGGGAAAGCCCAGCATTGGCAGCTTTTGGGGAGATGGCCGCGACAACGGCGGCCGCAAGCATGAGGGCATAGATATTTTTGCGCCTAAATTAACCCCTGCTGTAGCAGCCGCCGAAGGGACCGTAACCAACGTAACCGAAAACAAGTTAGGTGGCCTTGTAGTTTTTATGCATCCTAACAATCGCGATTATTCACTCTATTATGCTCACCTGGATAAACAGTTGGTACAAAACGGACAAAACGTACGCATTGGTGATACCATTGGTTTGGTAGGTAATACAGGCAATGCGCGCACTACACCATCGCATCTGCATTTTGGCATTTACACTAACGGCGGTGCCATTAATCCGCTTCCATTTGTTGACCGTGCTGTTAAAAACCCCAAACCCATCAGTGCTAAACTAAACTTACTGGATGCAACGGCAAGAACTATCAATACCAATACCCGGCTATACGTACAACCTGATGAAAAAGCGATGGTCAGAACAACACTCCCCATCAGCACTGTTATACAAATTGAGGCTGCAACTGATGATTGGTATAAAGTAAGTCTGCCCGATGGCACGCAAGGCTATATTTATAGCAAAAACGTGATACCGGCAAATACATTACGCAAGGCAAACGTTAAAACAACCCAACCTTTACTCGACTTACCTGACACTTTAAACGGCGCCCGTATAACCACATTGGCCTCGGGGCAAGCAATTAACATCAAAGGCTCATTCAAAAATTATTTTTTGATTACCGACAAAAATGACAATACAGGATGGATGGAAGCAGAACGTAAATAATTTGAAATAATAACAGTTTATAATACCACAGCGAACTCACTGTAGTGCTTTAAGTTAAATCAGCAGGTCAACTCATAAAACTGCGCTTTACTACCATATTTACTTAGGCTTGACTACATTTTTTGTAAAACCTAAATGGTCAGCCAAATAAATTGCTATTTTTGCATCCCGTACACATAGCATTGGTTTAGGCATTAGCTAAGGCCAGATTCATCATTATCATGACTAAATATATTTTTGTTACGGGCGGCGTTACCTCGTCGTTAGGAAAAGGTATCATCTCTGCTTCACTGGCCAAATTGCTGCAATCACGCGGCTACCGGGTGACTATCCAAAAATTTGATCCTTATATTAACATCGACCCGGGAACGTTAAATCCGTACGAACATGGTGAATGCTATGTAACCGAAGATGGCGCAGAAACCGACCTGGACTTAGGCCATTACGAGCGTTTCTTAAACACGCCTACTTCGCAGGCCAACAACATTACTACCGGCCGTATCTATCAAAATGTAATTAACCGCGAGCGCGAAGGTGCATTTTTAGGCAAAACCGTACAAGTGGTACCTCATATTACCGACGAGATTAAACGCAATTTTAAAATACTGGGCGAAAACGGTGATTTCGACATTGTGATTACTGAAATTGGTGGTACGGTAGGTGATATTGAATCGTTGCCCTTTGTTGAAGCGGTGCGCCAGTTTAGATGGGAAGCCGGGTCGAGCAACTCTTTAGTGATCCACTTAACGCTGGTTCCGTTTTTAGCTGCTGCCGGCGAGCTTAAAACCAAACCTACGCAGCACTCGGTAAAAATGCTGCTGGAGTATGGTATACAACCAGACATTCTGGTTTGCCGCACCGAGCATCATTTAAATGCCGACATACGTAAAAAGGTAGCACAGTTCTGTAATGTAAATATCAATGCCGTTATTGAGTCTATCGATGCCTCTACTATTTACGATGTGCCATTGTTGATGCTTAAAGAACAACTGGACAAAACGGTTTTAACCAAATTAAAGCTCCCTAATAAAAACGAACCTAACCTCGAAAACTGGAAAGACTTTTTAGGTCGCTTAAAAAACCCTACTGCCGAGGTTCGCATTGGCTTAGTGGGCAAATACGTGGAGTTACCAGATGCTTATAAATCAATTACTGAGGCTTTTATACACGCCGGTGCCAAAAACGAGTGTAAAGTTAAAGTTGAATATATTCACTCAGAGCAATTAACGCCCGAAAATGCTATTGAACGCCTACGCGGTTTACAAGGTGTGCTTGTAGCACCAGGCTTTGGCCAGCGCGGCTTTGAAGGCAAAATTGAGGCTATCCGCTACGTGCGCGAAAACAATATTCCTTTCTTTGGTATTTGCCTGGGCATGCAATGCGCCGTGGTAGAATTTGGTCGCCATGTATTGCACTTAGACGCCGCCAACAGTGTAGAGATGGATGGGCATACTACTTATCCGGTGATCAGCATGATGGAAGATCAGAAAAATGTGACCAACAAGGGCGGTACTATGCGTTTGGGCGCTTACCCCTGCGACCTTAAAAAAGGTAGCAAGGCCGCAGCCATTTATGGCAAGCCGCACATTACAGAACGCCACCGTCACCGTTATGAGTTTAACAACGATTACCTGAAACAGTATGAAGACGCCGGCATGATTCCGTCGGGCATTAACCCTGAGAATGGTTTAGTTGAGATTGTTGAACTCAAAAACCATCCGTTTTTTGTGGGTTCGCAATTTCACCCCGAATTAAAATCAACGGTTGCTAATCCTCACCCACTTTTTGTTAACTTTGTTGCTGCTTCGCTGGCTTATGCCCGCAAAAACTAATTAACTGCACTTACATAGATAATGGATAGAAATACCTTCACGGGCTTATTCCTGATCGCGGTGATCCTGATCGGCTCGTTCTTTTTAATGAAACCTTCTGAAGAGGAGGCAAAAAAAGCTCGTCAAATTGAGCATATCGACTCGCTGAAAAAAGCCGGTGCTCTTAAAAAAGCACCTGTCGTAGCAGTTAAAGATTCCGCAAAGACGCCGGTCGTTGATTCGGCTGCACTTAAAGCTCCTTTCGGCAGCTCAACCGTTGGCCAAGAACAACTGATTACCCTCGAAAATAAAGATATCCGGGTAAAATTGAGTAGCCGCGGCGGCCGGGTATACAGTGTAGAGCTTAAAAACTTCAAGACCTTTGATAAAAAGCCGCTAATTTTGTTTGATGGCAATAGCAACCAGTTTGGTTTACGCTTTACCGCAGGCAGTACAGTTATCAACACTAACGACCGCTATTTTACGCAATCACCCGCCACAACTAATACTGCCGGTACAGACAGCAGCGCCGTTACCATGCGCTTAAGTTACAGTCCTACCCAATACATTGACTACGTTTACACCCTGCCGGCTACTGGTTACAAGCTTGGCTTTACTATTAAAACCAATGGTTTAGACAATGTGGTAAGCAGCAAAGCACTAACGCTCAACTGGGCCGCAAGCTTACACAAGCAAGAAAAAGATTTAGCTCAGGAGCGTTTATATTCGACAGTTTATTATAAAACCACCGAGAATGATGTTGACTACTTGAAGCTAAACAAAGACGACAGCAAACAAGTTGCCGACGAAAAAATACAATGGATATCTTTTAAACAGCACTTTTTCTCGAACGTGCTGATTGCTAAACAAGGCTTTGATAAAGTAAACATTGCCGTAAGCACCGATGTCAACTCAGCAGATGTTAAGCAGATGAAAGCCGGCTTAACGCTGATTGATAACAATTCAGGCATTTACCCAATGGAGTTTTATTTTGGCCCTAACCGTTTCAGCACCCTGCAAAAACAAGGTTACAACCTGGAAAAACAAATTGATTTGGGCTGGGGACCGCTTAAATTCATCAACCGTTGGGCTGTAATTCCGGTATTTAACTTTTTACAGAACTTTAACTGGAACATGGGCTTTGTGATACTGGCCTTAACGGTGTTATTGAAACTGGTGCTATCGCCACTAACTTACAAATCATATCTCAGTATGGCCAAAATGAAAGTTTTGAAGCCGGAAATGGATGAGATTAAAACTAAAGTTGGCGAAGATAATCCTACCCTGTTACAGCAGGAATATATGAAACTGTACCGCAAAGCAGGTGTTAACCCATTGGGTGGTTGTTTACCATTATTGCTCCAAATGCCTATCATCTTTGCCTTTTTACGCTTCTTCCCAAGCTTATTTGAGCTGCGCGGCGAAAGCTTTTTATGGATGAAAGATTTATCAACTTATGATGCGGTAATTAATTTTGGCTTTAACGTTCCGTTTATAGGTAACCACTTAAGTGCGATGTGTTTGCTGATGACCATCTCTACCCTTATTTATACCTACTTTAACAACCAGGTATCAGGTGCTACCGGGCAGATGAAATATATTGGTTACATCAGCCCTATCATGTTCCTGGGCTTTTTGAACAGCTATCCCGCAGGTTTGAACTATTATTATTTCCTAGCCAACATGTTCACTTTCCTGCAGCAATACCTTATCCGTTTGTGGGTGGATGATAAAAAGATACATGCTCAGATCCAGGAGAACAAAAACAAGCCAGAAGATACTAAAAAGAAGAAATCTGGTTTCCAGGCTAAGATGGAAGAGATGATGCGTCAGCAACAGCAAGCGCAACAAACACAAGGTAAAAAGAAATAATTTTCCATAAATATAACAGAAAAGCCGCAGTTCATTTTGAGCTGCGGCTTTTCTGTTATAAAGTACTTTACTTATTTTATTTGCAGATGTGGCTATCCTTTGATTAACCGCTGAATTTCGTCCAACTTCATCAATGCCTCAACAGGTGTAAGAGTGTTCACATCCAGGTTGTTCAGCATATCGCGTATTTTTACTAGAACAGGATCGTCAATAGAGAACATCTGTAGTTGTAAAGCTTGCTTTTGCACTTTTTTAATACTCTCCTTAATATTTTCGCCACCTGTACGCTCAGCTTCCAGCTTTTTCAAAATTTCATTAGCACGGGTGAGCACCTTGTGCGGCATACCAGCCAGCTTAGCCACGTGTATACCAAAGCTATGCTCGCTGCCGCCTGGTACCAGCTTGCGTAAAAAGATGATTTGGTTACCCACCTCTTTAACGGTAACATTAAAATTTTTGACACGACCAAACATATTGGTGAGCTCATTTAACTCGTGGTAATGTGTTGCAAACAGCGTTTTTGCTTTAGCACTGGGATGGTTGTGCAAATACTCGGCAATGGCCCAGGCAATAGATATACCATCGTAAGTGCTGGTCCCACGTCCAATCTCGTCCAGCAATATCAAACTCCGGTTACTCAAATTATTTAGGATGCTGGCCGTTTCATTCATCTCCACCATAAAAGTAGACTCTCCCGACGATAAATTGTCCGACGCTCCTACTCTGGTAAACACCTTATCAACCAGACCAATAATGGCTTGCTTGGCGGGCACAAAGCACCCCATTTGCGCCAGCAACACAATAAGCCCGGTTTGCCTCAGCAAAGCCGATTTACCCGCCATGTTAGGGCCTGTAATGATGATGATTTGCTGGCTTTCTGAGTCAAGGTAAACATCGTTGGTAATATATTCCTCGCCCGGTGGCAGGTTCTTTTCAATAACCGGGTGACGGCCGCCTTTAATATCAATCAGTAAACCATCATTAATTTGCGGCTTTACATAGTAGTTTTTGATAGAAACCGTAGCAAAGTTGAGCAGCACGTCTAACCGGGCAATTAGTTGTGCGTTAAGCTGTATAGGCTTTATGTATTCGGTTAAGGCATAAAGCAAATCGTTATATAACTGTGTTTCTAAGGCCAGTATTTTTTCTTCGGCACCTAAAATCTGCTCTTCGTACTCTTTAAGTTCGGGGGTTATGTAGCGCTCGGCATTAACCAGCGTTTGCTTGCGTATCCAATCTGACGGTACCTTGTCCCTATGGGCGTGGGTAACCTCCAAATAATAGCCGAAAACGTTATTAAAGGCTACTTTAAGTGAGGGTATCCCGGTATGCTCTGCTTCGCGTTTCTGAATTTCGAGCAGGTAACCTTTACCACCAAAAGCAATCTTACGCAGGCGGTCAAGCTCTTCATGTATCCCCTCGGCCATTACCCCGCCCTTGACCAGCTGCACAGGAGGTTCTGCATGCAGTTCGCGTCCAATTTTCTCGCAGATGTAATCACAAGGGTTAAGTTGATTGCCAATAGCCATAAGCGCCTCACTGCCCCTGCCCTGCTCGGTACACATCATTTTGATATTGCCGATGGCTTGCAAAGCTTTACGCAACTGGCAAACTTCGCGTGGGTTAGCCTTTTGCAAACCGATTTTGCTGATGAGCCTTTCTAAGTCACCTACCTGGCGTATGCAGTTTTGAAAATCGTTGCGCAACTCTTCATGGTCTATGAGATGCTGTACCACATTTAGCCGGTCTTGTATAGGCTTCAGTTCTTTTAATGGCATTACTATCCACCGGCGCAACAGCCGCGCTCCCATAGGCGAACACGTATGATCAAGCACGTCTACTAACGTTACCGCATTTTCATTAGCCGAGCCAATAAGCTCAAGGTTGCGAATACTGAACCGGTCCAGCCACAAGTAACGATCCTCTTCAATACGACTGATCGCACTGATGTGTGTTAAATTGCGGTGCTCAGTTTCATTCAAATAATGCAATGCCACACCGGCGGCAACAATACCTAAATTTAATTTCTCGATACCAAACCCCTTGAGCGATTGAACACCAAAATGCTTGGTGAGAGTTTCATAAGGATAGTCGCCGCTATAAGCCCAGTCGTCAAGCATGTAGGTGTAATACCCATCGCCAAATTTTTCGGCAAAATCGCGTTTACAGCTTTTAGGGAAGATAATTTCGCTCGGACTGAACGACTGCAACAGCTTATCAATATAATCGGCATTGCCCTGGGCTGTTAAAAACTCGCCGGTAGATATATCAATAAAAGCGATACCTAAACTGCTTTTATCAAAATAAATAGAAGCCAGGTAATTGTTACTTTTTTGCTGCAGAATATTATCACTCACCGCCACACCCGGTGTAACCAATTCGGTTACGCCCCGCTTAACGATGGTTTTAGTCATTTTTGGATCTTCCAGCTGATCGCAGATGGCCACCCTCTGCCCTGCACGAACCAGCTTAGGCAAATACGTTTCGAGCGAATGATGCGGAAAACCGGCCAACTCAATATGCGTAGCAGCACCGTTAGCACGGCGGGTAAGTACAATGCCTAAAATACCAGCTGTTTTAACGGCATCTTCGCCAAAGGTTTCATAAAAATCGCCCACACGAAACAGCAGCAAAGCCCCCGGATATTTGGCTTTGATTTGATTATACTGCTGCATCAGCGGCGTTTCTTTGGTAGCGTTTTTGCCCAAGCGTCTAAAATTTAATAAACGGTAAAATTAACGCTTTGAACCCTACTAACGGCTCATTGTTGAAAATTTGTAAAATGCAGGCCCTTCGCCTCTGAAATTGAAAGGCCGGTACAATATTATTATTGCACCGGCCTTTTGTTAATCATATATTAACAGCTATACCTCAGTTTTTTAGGCCAATAATGTGCCCGGCATAATTAGTAAGAGACTCATTATTAACAAAAAAATCAATACTCAAAATAGATCGGAGATCGCCGCTAATATTGGGGTTTTGTATCTGTGTAAGATTACCGGTTGACGTAGTGGTATATTTGTAAACAAAGCCTTTATTGGTTGTTATGGTTACGTCGGTATTAGCAGGCAGCAAACCAAGAGCCTTAGTTTCTTTACTGTTTTCGACTACTGAAACAGACGGCGCCCCTGTGTCAAACAGGATTAGTGCAGGGGTGGAAGTAGCACCGTAAGTGATAGTTGCCGGTATATTTGGCGAATACCCTCCTACAGATGAGTTGGTAAGCGGGTGCATTACAAAACCGGACGTGGTAGCTAAATCATCCGGTACTAAACCGATGGTCAGTAAATTTTGTATAAAATCTCCCTTGATAGTAAATGCGCTGCTGAGCTTGGCCAGCTTGAACCCACTGGTAATACCTACTGGTAAAGTGAAGCCGTTAAGCGGACTTTCGATAGCTGCGTAACTGAACCCACTGCCATTACCGGGCCCTACCCCAAACACATCAGCCGAGTGTTGCGGCAACTGCTTACCCGTACCGTCTACAATTTTATAGTACAGAAAAAATGCTATTCTTTTGGTGGTTACAGAGCCAGCCGAGTTACCAATAGTAACAGGCGCATACGCCAAATTGCCATACTCTAAAGTACTTCCTGTTGCATCACCGTATGCATACCTTGCCGTTTTGTTAGTGATAGTTATCCCATTTACGCTTATGGAGTCGCCGGGGAATTGTATGCCATTTGCCGTGATCATGGACGCTGGTATCAATCCGTTAGCATCTATAGTGAGACCTGAAGACCCTGTATCAAAAATACCAAAATATGGAGTTGGCAGAGGTTGGCTACCAATTTGACTAATTGAAATGAAGATTCGCTTATTCGTATTATCAGTATATTGATACAAGCCAAGGGTAGCTAACGGCTTGGGTATAGGTACCGGATCTGTAGATCCACCTTTTTTACAAGCCATAAATAACGTTGCAATTAGGATAGCTAAAGTGTTGACCTTTAAATATGATGAGTAATTTAACTTCATGTAATTTGATACCAATTGATTTTTCCGCGATTCGCTATTGGAACTCTTCTTTATGATAACACTATAATCGACAGAAAGTTAAATAATTATCATAACATTTTATATAGTACATGAATAGATAACCATAACAGTTATACAACTACACTTCCTTAAGACCGATAGTTCAGTTAAAGTTTACTTGGCAATGCCCTACCATTTCGATCTTTATCCAACATTTTACTCGCACGTGTTGATTATAAGGGCTAAATGTGATGATTGCATAGAGCAAGACTCAACTCACAGATAAGTTTGACACTTTGGAGCAAGTGGGATTGTTCCCCAACAATTCCCCATATAGTGTAAGCAAATACCCGCTCATAAATGTACGCAGTGAGCACCCATTTCTTCTTGCAGGCAATTAAATTTTTTTTTTAGCAATAAACAGGTTTAAAAGGAACAAAAAATTGCGTTTTTCTTAAAAAAACAGCGCTTTTCTATGCATTATTAATCCACAATCTATTTTTCACGGGTAAATGCAATAAAATTTGGAATACATTTTGGACAGTGTTTAACTGAAAGTTATTTCGCCACGATTAAAAATTAGCGTAATACTTACAAAACAATTCAACCTGCAAAACACTTTATTACAACCAAAGAAAAACATTTAACCTCTACATCTATTAACAATGAAAATCGCTACCTATATTTCTTTATTATTAATATCATGCTCTACTGCCTCTTTTGGTCAGTCTGATAACGCTTATTCAAACCAGTATCAAACGCCGATGGTATCGAGCTTATCATCTGCCGGCCAAATGAATAGTACCGCACAAAGCCAAAATTCGTCTAAAAACAATGGCAATGGCAATAATGGAAATAACGGTAACAATGGCAATAACGGCAACAGTGGCGCTGGTTACGGTAATGGTGGACCTTACGATAGCAACTATGGCAGCCCAACCAACGGCAACAATGGTAATGGTCAAGGCCACGGTAATCCTAACGGCTATCAAGACGTACCTAACGGACCATGGAGCGACAATAACCCAAATAATCCGTCACATCCAGCCCACCCTTGTAATCCCAATAACAAAAATTTTCCAAATAACGGCTGTAACGTTCAGACGCCTAACGTTCCTATGAATGACCATATTGGCCTTTTAATGCTTGCCGGTGGTAGTGCCGCAATGTTAATGATGTATAAACGCAAACAGAAAGTTAATAGCATCAATGCTATTTAATAATTGAGTTTGTTAAGGCTATGAAACTTACAGTATCAACCGTTAAGCAACAGGTTTTAGAGGTTCCGAAACCATTAAGGGTATTTATCCTGCGTGCATTTCTATGCCTGTTAGCCTGGAACGTTGTTCATAACAAACTGCTGAGTGCTAACAATGACCTGGATGCCTTTTTTTCGAGCACACTGGCAGGCAGCACCAGCTTTTTACTTAACATATTTTCGATGCATCACGTATCAACATCGGGAATGGAAAACGGCTGGATTACGCTGTTCTTTAACAATAGCCCCATCCTTAACATATCTAATGCCTGCAACGGTTTAGATGTAACTGCGTTGTACATAGCTTTTATCTGTTGCATACCATCCAGCACTAAACGCATGGTGAGTTACATTATACCGGGCGTTGTTGGTCTTTTCGCTTTCAATGTGGTTCGTTGTATAATTTTATCCTTTTTAGGTTACCACCAATACAGTGGTTTCGAGTTTTTCCACCACTACGTTTTTACTACGCTGATTTATGGAATCATACTTTTTGTATGGATTTCCTACCTGAAAGCTTCTTTTACTCATGAAACTCAAAAAGCGTGAGATTCTATACTTCGTCATTTTAGTAATATTAACGCTTCTCTGTAAACAAACTATCGTAGAGGCATTGACAAATAAACTTGGCCTACAAGTGCATTTCAATGCAGAATATTTGAAGTTAGCCGGATTTGTGCTTAATGTTCTGACAGGTTACATTGGCCTCATCAAACATGAGGTTAAATGGATTAAAGTAGTTTGGCTGTCTGTTTACGGGATGCTTTTAATTATCATCGTCGCAAACCAGCTTACGCAATACGCCTTTAATTATTCGTGGGCCGAATTTGATTATGGTCTGTTTGTTTCACCTGTTTTCTATCTTGTTGCGTGCATTTTACCACGTTACGTAGCCCTGGAGAATGTTAACATGAATCGCCAAAAGGCAAAATAATTTTTATTAAAAATTATTTAAAAATAGTACAACTACGGGTTTTGCAGATTTGGTAACTTTGCGTCATGTTAGCCGCCACATTTCAATTACTGCCGATCTTTCAAAACAACCTGCGCACCAACCGCCAATATCTCTTTCATCGCAGGAGTAATTTACGTATTAATATTTACCCGTTAACAAGCCTTGTAGCTTTTGAGCCTAAACCCAATGAGCTGCAATATTATGCCCGTATGTTTAGCTGGTGGATTGCCTTTGAAACGGAAGGTTATAAGCAGCAGCCGCAGGCTTTAATACAAAAGGGTATAAAATGGTATGCCGCACTAAAAATGTGCCCTAACACCCCAATTACCCAATCCGCACCCGACGTTCAAAATATTGTTAGATAAAATCAGTTGTCCTTACAACTGTTATTTCAGGTGTAGTGCAAGCAGTACGTTAACCATTAATGCTGCCACAAACCAACAAAGCTGCTACAATTGTTTGTAATAGTTTAAAACTCTTATAACCCAACATTTCGTCGCGAAAGAATGACATAGCAACTATTTGTCAGATTTTTGACGAATGGCATGAAAGTGGTACATCCTTCATAAACTTAAAGCTATGGGCTTGGTTACGTTGCCAAAATTTAATATCAGAAAAGTTAAGTCAGACTTTAAAGACGGTTTTAAAAAGCTATCGTCGGATGGATTTAAAAATATTTTTAACGGTATTGATCAGTTAGGTATTAAGCAGGGTGTGGACCGCTTAGGTATCGATAAATTTATTACGCAATGTGCCTTACTGGCTGCCGGCTCGGGCGCAGTTACAGGTTTAGGCGGAATAACCACGCTGCTTATTGGTGTGCCTGTTGATTTTGTGAACCTGGTAACGCAACAATTTAGGGTAACGATGGCTATTGCTTATCATCAGACCGGCGATTACTCCATCAACTTTGAGGATCTATTTAAAATGGTAGCATCATCATTAAAAGTAGATACCGGCATGAGCATATCAAAAAACGTGATGGAACAGGTAGCCGAAAAATTATTGTTAAGTGTAGGTACTAAAACTGCCGAGCGCCTGGTTCCGTTGGTAGGTGCAGCAATTGGCGGTACAGTAAACTACTTGTTTATTAAGCGAGTTGCCACATCTTTATTGCCGCCAACCGGTAATAACAAACCCAAAGTTGCGGTGAGAGGCTGATAGTTATGGGCTGCTAACTTATCTGGTCTGCGATACGCACAGCAATATCCTAATTCCAAAAGGCTGTACATCATTGATAAAAAGATAATTGTGGCTCGAAAATATTTGATACTGCGGCGATAGCAGATCCTTAAACTCTACCCCTGCCTGTATCTCCATATGTACGCCTATATCTACCTGCTGCTCAGACTGGCTTACAGCAATAATGATTGAAGCATCCTGGGTTTCACGGCTAAAAACTAATTGCTCATTACTAACGTGTAACTGCTTGTAAATACCCTTTTGCAACACAGGTTGCTGATGCCGGATTGCAATCAATTGTTTTATAAAATGATACAAAGGCAAATTTGACACATCGGGAATAACATCTACCGCCGGGCGCAGCATAGTATCATCATGAGCACCTTTAATGGCTTCGATGCCCCATTCGCTGCCATAGTAAATTGCAGGTATGCCCGGCATGGTAAATAAAATGGCATGTAGCGGATAAATAGCCCTGACATCGTTTAATATACTGGCAATGCGGGTAGTATCATGGTTGTCGGCAAAGTTATAAAGAAACAAATCCTGGTATACTCCATGGTGCCCAAACTGCCGGTTTAGCGAGTGGGCAATTTCAAAATAATTTTTGTCGTTGTGGCTGGAGTATAAGCCTTTGTAAGCTTCATAATTGGTCGTAGAATCGAGCATGTTGGTATTAGCCCATTCCCGGTAATCGCCTTCAATAACCTCCCCCATCAGCCAAAATTCAGACTTCCGGTTACGGCAAAATACTGATAGAGCTGCCAGAAAGTCTTTGTCCATTATCTCGGCTACGTCAAGCCGCAGCCCATCAATGTTAAATTCATCCATCCAAAACGCAACCACATGCAATAAGTAATTTATCACTTCCGGATTACGGAGGTTGAGCTTAACCAGGTTATACGCATCAAACCACCCCTCATAGTAAAACTTATCGCCATAAGTGCTGTGCCGGGTGAAATCTACACCGACAAACCAGTCTTTGTAAATTGATGCATCACCATAGAGTTGCAGATCTTTAAACGGCGGGAAATTACGGCCTACATGATTAAATACTGTATCTACCACCAGCTTAATACCATGATGATGTAGATTTTGGCTTAAGTTTTTAAGGGTTTGGTTTGTACCTAACCTTCGGTCAACCAGGTAATAGTCGGCGGTATCATAACCGTGAAAGTCAGATTCGAAAACAGGGCCTAAGTACAGGGCGTTACATCCTAATTGTTTGATGTGCGGTATCCAGTCGTTCAGCACGGCCATGCGTTCAACCGGGTCACTTTTAAAGTCGTTAGCCATAGGTGCCCCTACCAACCCCAGGGGGTAGATATGGTAAAATACGGCATCGCTCGTCCATGATGGCACTTCTCTTTGCATGTGTACGGTTATTCGATTAGCTAAAAATTTGCAACAAATAAGCAACGCCTTCTTATTGCTTATAACATGATAATAATTTTGATTTACTTTTTTAAATAAGGCTGTATTACATTTTCCCAAATAATATAGCCTTCAGGTTTCATATGCAGGCGATCTCCCACAAATAGCTCGGGCCTCGATTTACCGTTTTTAAGCATTGGTGTAAACACGTCAGCATACTTTGTGTTTGGCTGCGTTGCCAGAAAGCTCCTGATCAACGCATTGGCCTGTGCACATTTTTGTTGAAACTGATCTCTGGATGGGCTGGGTTTCATAGAAATGTATACGACAGGCACATCAGGTAGTTTGCTCCTTATTGTTTTAAAAAGCATTACCGTTTTTTGCAAAATAGTGTCAGCAGTTTCATTGGCGTTAGGCAAATCATTTTCGCCAACATAAAGCACAATTTGCCGCGGCTGGTAAGCAAAAATCAAATCGTTGGCAAAATAAGTGATATCGTCTATCACAGCACCGCCAATGCCCCGGTTAAGTACTTGATAAGATCCAAAGGCAACCTGTAAATGCGTCCATTTACGAATGGATGAACTACCTACAAACAGGATAGCATTGGGCTGCGTTTCGTATATCTTATCGTAATTTTTAATGGTGTTTACCTCCTCGGCAAAGCGGTGGCCGGTTTGTGCCAGGCAGTAGCCACAAATAAAAAGACTGGCAACAAATAATAAGATATTTTTCATGGTAAATGTTATTGGTTTATACAGGCTTAGGTATTGCAAACATATCAAATTTGCAAACATTTAAATTGTATATATGATAAGGCTTTGTAACATCCTCACCTTAAATAGTATATTGCATTTTAAATTTTGATGCTAATTTAGCAATACGATGAATTTACCTGCCGAAACCTGTTTCTCTGCATTTCAAAAATCCTCTACCGGCATCATCGTAAAACATCAGCTCTCAGTAGGTTTTACTGTGGTAACAGTGACCGATTTGTTTGAAGAACTGACCGGGTTGAAGCGTTCCGAGTTAATTAACCAATCCATATTTACTTGCTTTAAACATCACAACACCTTATACAAATTACTGGGTCTTCATTCAGACGTCCTCCAAAATGCAGTAAATACCGAAGCTGATATAGTGATACCGGCCGCACCGTACGGGTTTGTAGAAAAGTCGACAGGAAAGTTGAACTTTTTTTGGTGGCAAACCACTTACCAAAAGTTAAGCTCCCCTAATGCCAGCGAGCAATATATCCTTATCAGCCTTAAAAAAGCAAGCGCGCCTGATGAAGCAACTGGTGCAAACGACACTTATGAACATTTTAAAGGGTTGTTTGAGTTGGCTCCTACACTGGCATGCGTACTACATGGTAGCGAGTTGCGAATACAAAGGATGAATCAGCGATTATCAGACCTGATAGGCGAAACCTTATTAAATGTGCAGAATGAACCCATCAGCAAATTTGTTAAGGACAAGGCCTTTGGTAGTTTAATAAACAACGCGAAAAAAACGTATCAATCCGGTAAAACTTTCCAAAGTTCTGGTGAGCGTTTTTTGGTAAATCGGGGAGGCAACCGACAGGAGCTTTTTTTTGACTGCATTTTTGAACCGGTGAGGAATCAGAACGGAAATGTAACAGCCGTAATATTCATCGGCCATGAGGTATCACACTACGTTGCCGCATTAGATCAGGTACAAGCTCACGAAAAACAGCTTGAACTGATTTTTGATAATGTAAAAGACGTGCTGTATATGATTGAGGTTGAACCTGGTTTTAATTTCAAGTTTATTGCGGTAAATAACTCCTTTACAGAAGTTACCGGATTGCCTCAAGAATTGATTGTAGGTAAGTATCTGCATGAAGTCATCCCGCCTGAATCAATTGATTTGGTGAGGGGCAACTATATCACAGCCATCCGCGAGCATAAAACCATGCACTGGAAAGAGGTATCGCAATACCCCACAGGTCAAAAAACGGGCTTAGTGACCATTACGCCGGTGTTTGATAAAAACGGCGAATGCACTAAAATGATTGGCTCGGTACATGACATTACCGACCAAACGCGGCACGAGACAGATATGCAGCACAGTCAGCAAGAACTACAGCGTGTAATAAACGACCTGATGGCCCGTAACCGGGCACTCGAGCATTTTACCTACGTAATATCACATCACTTAAGAGCACCAGCTGCTAACATTATTGGGCTGGTTAATCTGTTTAAATTAGGTGATTTAAACGATGACGGCCTCACCGAAATCATTAACGGATTATTGATTTCATCAGAAGCGCTGGACACTGTGATACACGACCTGAATGATATTTTAAATTTGCGCGAACGTAACATGGAACAGCAAACTGTGGTGCGTTTAAACGATATCATCAATAACCTTAAAGTAAGTTTACATGATACATTGATTAAAGAAAAGGCTACCATTAATTTAGATTGTGAAAGGCTTGATCATATTTACACTGTCGAATCTTATTTATACAGTATTTTTTACAACCTGATCTCTAACAGTATAAAATTCAGGAAACGCCATGAGCCTCCCCAAATCAACATCAGATGCTACGACGATGGAGAAAATCACATCCTGATTTTTAAAGATAATGGCAAGGGACTGGACTTAGAAAAATTTGGCCGGGATTTGTTTGGGCTTTACAACAAATTTGATAACAGTGTATCGGGCAAAGGCATCGGCTTATACCTCGTAAAAACCCAGGTAGAAGGTATGGGCGGCACTGTAACTGCAAGTAGTCAACCGCTTGAAGGAATGGAGATCATCGTTACATTGCCCCACTCCTATCAAACGTAAACATTACTTATCATTAGTTTTACTCTTTAGTACTGGCCAGTGCCCAGTATATTAATGCAGGCTGAAAAAACAAACGAACAAAACGTTTACGGTCGGTATTTAAACCTAAAGCGCTGCGATGATGTTGATATTGCGCCAGGTTACCCGGAAACACAGCAGTAAAAAAGGTAGCGGCCAGCTTTCCTAAAGTTTCGCGATGCTTTTTTGGTGTTAAAATGATGGCTGCACCCAAGGCAATCTCAGCATAGCCGGAATACACTACCGTATCGTCCTTTTCGAGTGGTATCCAGTTGGGTACCTGGGCCTGAAACCCTTTGCGGGCAAAGCTTAAATGCCCTACGCCAGCCACAATTAAATTAGCGCCCAACAATACGCGCGCAACTTTTTTTACCTGTTCTTCTTTCATAGCAACTTCAAATTTAATTAGATGAAACAACAACTATTCCAGTAATGCAATAATTTTTAAAGCCGTAAGATAAACAAGCCCAAAGCGTGATTATGTAAAACGAACCGTCGGCTATACATCAAGCTTAAAATTAACGTTCGCTTTACGGGGCATTGCTTAGCTTTGCAATTGTACAGCCTATGGATATTCACCAGCATAAACCCGTTATCAAATTAAACGTACCCAACGATCAGCATAAATTCCGACCGCTGCCTAAACCTTCGGGAGCTTACCCTTACCGCATGCCGGCAGAGAAATATATTAGCTTAAACCAAACACAAATGGTTTTTCATATGGTTGGCGATACCGGCAGCATCAGGTATCCCGATTTTCAGCGTAAGGTGAGTAATGCGATGATGAAGCAGTATCAGGCCGCATCAGACAATAACGAGGAGCCGCAGTTTTTATACCACTTAGGTGATATTGTTTACAGTTATGGCGAGGCGCCCAATTACGACGAGCAATTTTTTGGTCCTTACAGCCAATACCCAGGGCCGATATTTGCCATAGCCGGTAATCACGACAGCGACGTAAATCCTGCCGCGGCACATCCCTATCAAAGTTTAGACGCTTTCCGAGCTGTATTTTGCGACACTGAAGAACGCCAGATATCTTTTAACCATATCAGCTCTCGGCAAAGCATTACTCAACCCAATATATATTGGACTCTTGATACACCCTTAGCTACCATCATCGGGTTGTATGGTAATGTGGTAAAATTTGGCTGCATTACGCCCGAACAACGCGATTGGTTTTTAGCCGAGCTTAAATATGCACAATCATTGCGGCCAGATAAGGCGATTATTATTTGCGTACACCATGCCCCTTATTCTGCCGATATTAATCATGGATCGAGTTTATACATGATTGATTTTCTAAACCAGGCTTTCGCCGACACTGGCGTGCGCCCGGATATTGTTTTTAGTGGGCATGTACATAATTACCAACGCTTTAAAAAAGAGTATCCGGATGGCAAACCGGTAACTTTTGTAGTTGCAGGAGCTGGTGGCTATGACGAGCTGCATGCCCTGGCTAATGCCGGCAACGAACTATTTACATCGGCTGATGAGCGTTTTAAACACGTAACCCTCGAAAACTATTGCGATGACCGGCACGGCTTTTTAAAAATAAGGCTAAGCAAAGAGCAAAACGGCCTCAATTTATACGGCGAGTACTATACCATGCAAACTAATAATGAGCTGTATGATAGCACTACATTGGTTGACCAGTTTAACATAAAAATCAATTGAATGGTAAAGAATATTATTCTCTTTGATTTCGGTAACTAAGTTAGAAACAGTTGCACCCTTAGCCGGAATAATATTTAAAACAGGTAGCAAACTACAAGGTTATAATTTACTGAGATGTGATACATGCAATCTTGTAAATGATAACCGCCATGAAACCACCTAAAAAAACTGAGGCCAGCAAAGTAGTGACAGCAAGCGATAATACCAAGGCACGCAACCGAAAAAAGGTAAGCAACGTTAAAGGAACGGAGTCGGGTATGGCATCGGGCATGAAAAAAGGCGACAACGCCAACAGGCAGCCAGAGCACTAACAGCATAGGCAATCTAAGTTACCTCAAACAAACGGTGACGAATAGCAAATATGACCAGACCGGCGTTGTTTTTGCATCCGGTTTTGGCCAGCAAATTCATGCGGTGCCCTTCAACCGTACGTGCGCTCAAAAATAATTTGTCGGCTATTTCTGCGGTGGTTAGCTCCTGGCAGGTAAGCAGCAACACTTCCTTTTCGCGCCGCGTTAAACCTGCGGGCAATACATCAGATGCCTTAGTAGATTTTGACTTGCCTTTAGATTTAGCAGCTCGTGTTAAAGCCTGCAGCGTGAGCTGATTAATATAAAATCCATCTTTTTTTACCGCTAAGATGGTACTTACCAACTCTTCTTTGTTACAGTTTTTGGTTAGGTAAGCAGCAGCGCCGTCATCAATTACCTTGGTAATCAGTTCTTCCTCCAGATGCACCGATAGCATAATCACCTTCAGTTCCGGATATTGCTTTTGCAGTAGCCGGTTAAGCTCAATACCATTCATACCAGGCATATCTATATCGAGCAGGGCAATCTGCGGTTTTATGCGGCCGGCCTCAAGTTGTTGTAAAAAGCTGGCGGCATTATCGCCTGTAAATAATACCTCAAACTCCGGTATGGTTTGCAGTAGTAATTTTAAAGTTTCACTAAAAAGCCGCTGATCATCGGCCAGGGCAAGGCGTATATCAGGCATGAGCAGGTTTGGTTTGAGGAAGCGGATATTCAATATTTATTTCAAAGCCCTTTTTGCCCGGCACGCCTAATTGATATTGCGCACCAATAAGCGACAAGCGGCTTTCGATATTACGCATACCAATGCCATTAATAAAAGCGGCATTATCGGCTGGCAAACCTTTACCATTATCATGGTAAGTGATGAGTAACTGGCTTTGTTGCGCCAGTATATTAATAGTTATTTCAGTGGCAGCGGCATGCTTAATAGTATTGTTTAACAACTCTTCCAACACACGGTACATGGCGGTGGCCGTTTCCAGGCTAAGCTGCCCGACCACATCAGTTGCTTCGTTATTAAGCACAGCACTTAAACCCGAACTGTCATTGATATATTGAAGCTGTTTATTTAACGCCGCCTCGAGTCCGTGTAAACTCAGTAAGGCCGGCGAAAGGTGATGGCTGATGTGGCGTACCTCTTTAATAATACTGTCTATCTGCTCGCGGCAACGGCCTTTAAAAGCCTGATATCCGTCATTAGCTTCAACTGGTGGTGAGTAAAGCTCAAGCGACAAACGGAGGCCAGACAAAGCAGCCCCAATGTCATCATGCAAATCCTGCCCAATGCGGCGGCGCTCATTTTCTTGTGTTGATACAGCAGCCGTTAATAAGTCCTTTTGGTGCTGCAGTTCTGCATGCTGTGCCTGCTCCCTCATTTTTAGCATGCGGTTCTGACTGCGGATTTGCAGCAGTATGACCGAACAAAACAACAAAAGCATACCAGCCGTACCTAAAGCCAGTAATAGTATCAAATTATTGTCCATTTTTTATTTTGAGGAAACCTACGGTGAATAGCACGCTTAATAGTGTAAGAAGGGTCGCGTGCATAATAGAGGTAATGTTATAGATTAAGGAGTTGCCATCCACGTTAATATTCGCAAATAAAAACAAAAACATTGATCCTGAAAAATACAACAAAATACCCGTATTAAACCAGTTAGTAGGATTTAAGGCCCAAGATTCGGATTTTTGAGACGAAGAGCTATTATTGTTTATTAAGATTATGCCCAATAATATGATTAACAAAGTTTCTATAGAAGCACCGTAATCATCATAATGAATTTTATCGGCATAATGTATGATAAAATATGATGCGAATGGTACAAACAGCAATACAAATGCTGTAATAATTCGCTTTAATATTAATGAATTAAATTGCCGGTAATAAAAGCCCGATAGAAATAAAAATTCACCGACCGTGTATGATTGAATAATAATTAAATTATTATGATATACATAAGCGAAAACCCTCGCAATCATACTTGACAAGGCAGAGAAGCTTAAAAATGCTATCAAAAAGCGATAACTTTTATTCAGTGCTTTATATCGGAGTAAGCCAATAGCTAATGGTATTAATACAGAAGCAGGAACAAAGTATATTTTAAAAATATGGAACATGACCTATCCTAAAACAATTGTTTAAACTTACAATCATGAAAGATAAATTAAACATGCAAATTTTTGATGTAATTTTTCAACTTTAGCATATTGATTAATTAATTTTCAGCAGGCAAGCATTATCGAAAAGTTGAACATTATATCGCTTTCCTTATCAGATTATTTTCACTAAGGAGATAAGGATATAAAACTTTGTCATCAACTCAAAGTCAAACATCAACGTATCGCTCATGGCATATTCAGCGTTATTTAGGCCAAAGGGCACTGTCAACTAATTCCTGGCTACATAAAAATCACTTAAATGCAAGAAGATACGATTATCCAGTGCGATGTCGGACTGGATAATCGTATCTTTTATTTCGATAAATACTACAGTGAATAAAATGTTTAACAGCACTAAAAATGTAGCATGTGCATTATACGAGATATTGCTAATAGACTGGGTGAATAAAAAGTAATTGGAAAACATGGAAATGAAAAACGATCCGGAAAAATAAAGCAGTATACCAGCCTTGATACATTTAACAGGCTTATCTCCTCAATTTATTATAATTTAATGATTATTTACGACGATCATTTATGATTATAGCACTTAAAAATATTATCAAAAGTGCTTCTACAGCAGTTGAATAATCGTTGAATCGGACTTTGCCTGCAAACACAAACATTAGGTAAACACAGAATACAATAAAAGTGGATATTTTTATTAACACGAATCCTTTAATTTTTTTAAGAAAGTTATTAATAGTAAAATCCGGCAGCAACGGAAACTCGCCAAGTGTATAAATGTCATTTACTAATACGTTGTTGTGAAAAAAATGAGCAGCAAGCTTAGCAACTACACTCGATGATAATGAAAAACATGAAACAGCAGTGAGAAACTGGTGGTCGATTTCAAGAATTTTATAGCGACAAAACCCAATCGCGAGAGGTAAAATCACGGATGTAGGAGCTATGTATTGAAAATCAACATACAATACATTGTTATAAGGCATAACAATTTTTACCAATAGTATCTTCAAAATGTGAAACACTGATAAGATACGAAGGCGATTTTAACCATCAATTAATCAGTTACAATTTAGCTGATTTGATAGCGAATGTGTAGTAAAATTTTTTTAGTCCATTCATCATTGTTATTCCAATTGTGGTTGTTAGAACGACGACTGGGAGTATTGGAGGACAAACACTTTGTAATTGACAACCTACACTGCAGTACTTTTAACTTTTAAAAACCCAATACTAAACAACAAATTTAAACCCAAAAATAATGTGGCATGGATGTCCCAAAAATAATCATAGAGTGATATACTCTCAGCTATCATATAATTGGTTAGTAAAAAAATAAATAATGCTCCCGAAAAATATAATAGAATACCAGTGTTAAACCAATTTGCCGGATGATGTGCCCAACTTTTAGATATGCTTGCCGAGCCATGGTCACTAAAAATGAATGACACTCCTAAAAAGATAACTAAAAGAGATTCTAAAGAAGTAGTGTAATCATCAAATTCAACACTTTTGTAATACACAAGAAGCATACTTACTGAAAATAAAGTAAATAAAGCAATTAAGCTGCTGATGACTTTACGCATTTTCGAAGAGCTAAATTGCCAATAATAAAATCCCAACAAGACAGGAAATTCGACAACCGTATAGCATCTCGTGACTATCATATTGTTATGAAAGACGTATGCAAAAACTCTCATTAAAATACTGGTTACCAACGACAAAATAAGGTAAGCCAACAAAAATCGATACGCATTATTTAATCTGTTTCGATAGCGGAAACCCAAGATGAGAGGTGGAATGACTGCTGCCGGGGCTATATAGAAAGAATAAATATGAGACATGACTTACCTTAAGCATTGTTTTTTTATATCGAACAACAGATTAAGATAAGTCAAATTTAAATAATAAAAGGCAATTACGGATTCAATTCATTTGGTGTCGAACAATCAGGTGGACAATTTTGGCTTCGGTCATAAACATTACTATCATTCTCCACATCAGGATCGCCATTGCTACCTGGCAGAAAAATCACATCTTCCCCGTCCACAACCGGCACAAGCACCAATTTGCCGCTCATAGCATCGTCTGCATCATTTAAGCCGATATAAGCCCTCACACCTTCGGCATCAGGATTGATGGCTAATAAATTTTTGATAGATGCAATGGGAATTAAAAACGCTTTGGTTTGAAAATCACATTCGGAGTCATCCAGGTAAGTTCTCCAGTTAGTAGTTAATCTCACGGCTTCGGTTACCGTAATTTTACGGCCGCTTTCCGGTAATTCGTCATTAGTAGTGGGCATAATTAAATTAATTTAGGGTAAAATACGGCGGCAAATATATAGCGATATAGCAAGCAGTGTAAAAGCATGTTCACAAAAATTAGGAATAATATCAAATAATAATTCAGCTATACTTATAAGTAAATACTGCTTAATTACATCGATAGAGTTTGATCTGTACAAATGATGAGCACCATGAAGTACAATTCCCTCTTATATAAACTTAACTTATACGTACATTTTCGTGTTTGCAAAACCAGGTAATAACCCCCGGTTTTGTTAACCGGCACTTTTTTACTTTAGCACCGTTCCTTTTGGTTAATGCTTAAATAATGTTAGCGTTATTTAAGCTGATCAAATTTGATTACGCCTAAACCTTACTTAACTGCAATGGTGCCCGGCGGGTGCATGAGACCCAGCCGGTGCACATTGCGGTCTTTAGTTTACGGAGAGCAACTAATAGCCTTATTTACAAGTTTCTGTCTTGTTGATAATTGGTTATTTATTGAATTTCTGGAGAGTTTTTTAAGGGTAAATTTCTCGCTACGACCTAATTATAAAAATGCATGCATTATGCAAATTTGATATAATTATAATAAAATTTTACTAAAACGTTTTACTATTGTAATAATTGAAAATAAATTTTACCTTGTGCAGCTCAAACTAAGCCCCCTAAGGGCTTAAAATTGTGATAAGGTTTAGGTTGAAACCTCCCGACAGCGAGTGCCGGGAGGTTTTCTTTTTTTGGTCTAAACCAATTGCCTGCCTTATGGCACCTTTATAAAAGCAAGTAGTTTTACGCGTTTTTAATTTTCTGTTCGATCATATATATAATACAGGGTGGCCATTAATTATATTTGGCGAGTCACAAACGTTCAGCCACCACCTCATGCAATTATCGCCTCATAACTTGTTATCATACTATCCGGCAGCATTATATCATTTTCTGCAACTTCACTGTTTCAAAGTTCCACAATTGTTTTCATTAGCTAAGGTTCAAATTACCGCAATAGCTTTAGGAGCCCTAAACCAACCGGCACTACCTCCTAACCTTGTAAAATAGTTACCATGCGTTTAACTCACTTTCTACGCCTTTCGCTCGACTACCCACGCACTCACCAATTATTACTCAGGTTACTGTTAGATGACAGCCGCTTTGCCAGCTTGCTAACCGGCCTGCCTGATGAATGCCATTACACCGTGCGCCTGGAAGCCGAAGGCGGCCTTTACGATTTGGGATTATACCATAACGGATTAGCAGTTGGCTATCTGCAAAACGGGGCTCACGATTTTTGCGTGCTATCGGCCGATACCAACACGAGCCGACGGTGGGCCTATGAAGATCTTATCCCTTTGTTAAATTGCTACCTGGAAATTGGCAACACCCTATTGGCACATCCTACAAGCGTGCTGCTGGCGCAACACTACCGTGACGCCTTACAGCAAAAGTATCACCTTGCTAAAATACCGGTTTACGGATAATCGGTTTGAATGATGACATTTAAATAATTTTGGCTTAAAAGTAAATCGGAGACGAATTTCTTTTAAGGGCCGAAACCTTCTTTAAAACAGTTATTGTAATTGTTGCACGTTGGCATAACCGTACTGAACAATATCATTATCGTTAGAGAAGATTTTCGTCTTATAAAGGCAAAGAAATTGCTATGAATTAGCGTTGAAAAATTTAGTATCCAAACACATATACTTGACTAAATATAATTATTTGACGAGAGTTGGCTTACTCTAATTGAATAAAAAAGGCCGTCTTCTGAAAGAAGACAGCCTTTTTTTAAAATTGGGTAAATGATGGGGCTCGAACCCACGACCCTCGGTACCACAAACCGATGCTCTAACCAACTGAGCTACATCTACCGTGCTTGCGGGTACAAAAATATAAATCTAAACCTGTAATGCAAACTCTTTTTTTAAAATTTATCTTTAGGTCAAAAACGCCGGTTTTCTTATCATTGCGCTCATTTATGATTGAAATTTTTACAGACGGCGCATCAAGTGGCAATCCTGGTCCTGGAGGCTATGGCACTGTTTTACGTGCCGGAAAACATTATAAGGAGCTGGCCGAAGGTTTTCGCAAAACCACCAATAACCGGATGGAGCTTTTAGCCGTTATAAAAGGCCTCGAAGCTCTTAAAAGCCCTAACCAGCAAGTTACCATCTATTCCGACTCAAAATATGTGGTTGATGCCATTGAGAAACGTTGGGTACACGGCTGGGTTGCTAAAGGGTTTGCCGGTAAAAAAAATAAAGACTTATGGCTGCGTTACCTGGAGGTAAGTAAGCTGCATAATATTCGCTTTGTATGGATTAAAGGCCATGCCGGTCACCCCGAAAACGAACGGTGCGACCGGCTTGCCGTGGCAGCTGCTCAGCAAAAAAACTTATTAATTGATTCGGTATTTGAAATGGAAAGCAGTAAGTAACGTTTTTTTGCCTGAGCTATAGCATTATTGAATAGTCACTAAACCCTCGAATGATGTTTTGGTAAGTTGAGGCGAAAAGCAAGCCAGCATTTCTTCGGCTTTTTGAACCATATTAACCGAACCTATCACAATAGCCGAACGCTGGTGCAATTCTTTAACCTCCAGCTCTAGGATACGCTCGTAACCGTTAGTTGCTTTCCCCCCGGCCTGCTCTACAATAAAGGAGATAGGATTACACTCGTAAATTAACCTTAGTTTACCTTTAGGGGCCTGCGCCGTCATGGGGTAAATAAATATACCACCTTTAATTAAGGTGCGATGTATATCGGCCACCATAGACCCTGTGTAGCGTGAAGTGTAAGGCCTGCGGGTACGCTCATCCTCAACCTGGCAATATTTGATATATTTCTTGATACCGTCCGGAAAGTGCGCATAATAACCTTCGTTGATGGAATAGATATTACCATCTTGTGGCACCATCATATTGGGATGCGACAAGCAAAACTCACCAATGGATGGATCGAGCGTAAAGCCATTAACGCCTTTACCGGTAGTGTACACCAACATGGTAGACGAACCGTAAATGACGTAACCTGCGGCAATTTGCTCAGTACCTTTTTGCAGTACGTCATCGAGCGTAGCCTTACCTTCGGTTGATTTGCGGCGGAAGATGGAAAAGATGGTTCCTACCCCTACGTTTACATCAATGTTTGATGAGCCATCCAGCGGATCGATAGCTACAATGTATTTGGCATTTTTAGAAATTTCGGAGTCTATATAAATATACTCGTCATTTTCTTCAGACACCACAATACAACATTCGCCGCCGCTTTGCAGCGCTGCAATAAATTGTTCGTTAGCGTAAACGTCCAGTTTTTTCTGGCCTTCACCCTGAATGTTTACCGTGCCCATATCACCAATAATATCGGCCAGACCGGCTTTATTAATTTCGCGGTTTACAATTTTGGCGGCTATGCCAATGTCGCGCAACAAGCGAGAGAGTTCACCTTTGGCAAACGGAAAATCTGCCTGCTTTTCGATGATAAATTGTCCTAATGTTTTTACTGCTTTCATAGGCTTAGTGTATTAATTACATATTATTTAATAATTCTATCACCTCCAAGTTATGAATTTTTTTGTCAGATATGCAAAATTTTATCAATGTTTTAATTTTATGCCACCCCTGTTTTCCAGCTGCTCCGGGGTTTAAATGCAAACAATTGATCTTTTTATCGAATATTACTTTCAAAATATGAGAATGACCACTAATAAATAAACCAGGGGGCTTAGTGTAAATAATACGCTTTACAGCAGGACTGTATTTATCAGGATAACCGCCAATGTGTGTTATCCAAACATCAACGCCTTCGCACATAAAACGAAGATTTTCGGGATAAATTTGCCTGATGTCGGGGCCATCAATATTCCCGTATACACCTTTGAGCGGTTTAAAGGCTGCCAGCTTTTCTGCCAGTTCGAGCGTGCCGAAATCGCCGGCATGCCATATCTCATCGCAATCAGCAAAATGTTTAAAAACGGCATCGTCCAGATAGCCGTGAGTATCTG
Source organism: Mucilaginibacter sp. CSA2-8R (assembly GCF_038806765.1). Taxonomy (NCBI): domain Bacteria; kingdom Pseudomonadati; phylum Bacteroidota; class Sphingobacteriia; order Sphingobacteriales; family Sphingobacteriaceae; genus Mucilaginibacter; species Mucilaginibacter sp. CSA2-8R. Next base: position 3,693,690 of record NZ_CP152389.1, read on the forward strand.
ATATAAGCCCTATCCGGGTCATATTATAAATTTTATGTGAGCGGAAAAATGTTATAAACCGAATTCTGCCTAAAATATAGTCAAGAAAGCAGAAAGCAGTGTCCGGTAGTCAGTATTGTAAACACCGGGAGCATCATAAATACATAAACGTGTAGTAGCAACAGGTGTTTGCTTTTGCCCTAAAACAACAATACGGCGGTGCGGCTCGGAGTGTGGATACGAAAGTATATCGATATTTTGTTGCAGATGCAAACCTATCTGTTCTGCAAGTGCCAGGATAAGGCTGATGGTATTTAAAGGTGCAATCAGCCAGCCTTGTCCGTCGGCAGTAAGATGCGCAGCCATGCCTGTAATCAACTCTTTAAAAAAATTACTGTCAGCATGTTTGGCCAGGGCCTTTTGCTTTCTGGGCGAGGGTAAAGACTGTATATAAAACGGTGGGTTAGATACGATTAAATCAAACTGCTGCGCGGGGTGTTCCGCAAAATAGTTCTGAAAGCTTTGCGTGTGTATTTTTAGGCGCTCCCGGAATGGAGACCCTGAAAAGTTTGTGCCAGCAGTTTGTGCAGCCGCATCATCCATTTCTACCGCCGTAATAGACGATGACGGATAACGCTGCGCCAGCATCAATGCAATGACGCCTGTACCAGTGCCAATATCTAAAATAGTGGAGGGGAAACCGCTCCCGGCTAGTGCGCCAATTAACACGCCATCGGTATTTATCTTCATGGCGCAGTTAGCCTGGTTTACGCTAAACTGTTTAAATTGGAAAATACCGGACATACTCAGCCCTCGTACAACTCAAGCGGCAAACTGTCGGGATCGGCAAAAAAGGTAAACTGTTTACCGGTAAGCTCATCTATACGCACTGGCTCAACCGTTACGCCATGGCTTTGTAAATGGGCAACGGCTTCTTCGATATCATCAACAGCAAAAGCCAGGTGCCTTAAACCGGCTGCCTCCGGTCTGGATGGCCGTTCAGCCGGGTTGGGAAATGAAAAAAGCTCGATCTGGTAGCGGTCGCCCACTGCCAAATCAAGCTTATATGACTGTCTTTCGGCACGGTAAACTTCCTGTATAACAGAAAGATTAAGCACCTCAGTATAAAATCGTTTAGAACGCTCGTAATCAGAGCAAATAACAGCAATATGATGTATATGCTTAAGCTTTAACATTACTCGCCTAAAGCTACATGCAATACATTATCGTACAATAACTTAACATCAGTTACGTGGCCAAACAGTTCTTCGTCTACATTAAAGAAACCGTTGGTCACGGTACCTAACAAGGTATATTCGATTTCGCTGGTAGCCATCATTTCGGTAAACCGATCTTGCTCTTCGGGCGATACACTCACTATTACACGGCCTTGTGCTTCGCCAAACAGGAAAGCATCTTTACGGATATCAGCATCAGTTGCAATATCAAATCCCAAACCGAGTGGCATAGCCGACTCCAGTAGAGCAATATATAAACCGCCGTCAGCTACATCATGAGCCGATTGCACAACCTTATGCTTAATCAGTTCTTTTATCACCTGGTGCATGGCATACTCCTTATCTAAATCAAAGTAGGGAGCAGGTGATGCCTGTATTTTATGGTACGAGGCCAGGTATTGCGATGATGCAATGTCGTTTTGCGATTCGCCGATAAGATAGATAAAGTCGCCCGGCTGTTTAAAGTCGGCCGTCATGATGTTATCCTTGTCATCTAACACGCCCAACATGCCAATGGTTGGCGTCGGGAATACTGGCCCTTCATCAGACGACTGGTTATAAAAACTTACGTTACCGCCGGTTACCGGGGTATCAAACTTACGGCAGGCTTCGCCCATACCTTTAATGGCACCTACAAACTGCCAGAATACTTCGGGCACGTAAGGATTACCAAAGTTTAAGCAGTTGGTAATGGCTACCGGCTCACCACCCGAACAGGTAATATTACGTGCAGCCTCGGCTACGGCAATGGCACAACCTTTTTGCGGATCGGCGTTCACATAACGAGAATTACAATCAACAGTTAAAGCAATAGCCTTGTTAGTGCCTTTTACAGCAACTATGGCAGCATCGCTCGGGCGGTTGGTCGTCATGGTAGCAGTGCCAACCATGCTGTCATATTGGTCGGTTACCCAACGTTTTGATGCAATGTTTGGATGTGCAATTAAATGCTCGGCAACATCCACCAGGTTTTCAGGTACTGCAACATCATCAATATTAAATTTCTGATATTCCTGATAGTATGCCGGCTCGCGGTACTCACGTTCGTAAACCGGAGCACCACCGCCTAATACTAAATCTTCGGCAGGTACATCAGCTACCTTCTCGCCGTGCATAAAATATTCCAGGCGCTTAGTATCGGTTACCTCACCAATCTGTACACAGTTCAAATCCCATTTGTCAAATACGGCTTGCACATCTGCCTCGCGGCCTTTATGCACCACAATCAGCATACGCTCTTGTGATTCTGATAACAGAATTTCAAAAGGCTTCATGTTGTCCTGGCGGGTAGGCACCTTATCCAGATCAATGCGCATACCGTGCTCGCCTTTAGCCGACATTTCGGAGTTAGAGCAGATAATACCTGCAGCACCCATATCCTGCATACCCACTACTGCACCGGTTTTAATTACCTCGAGCGTAGCTTCCAGCAACAGTTTTTCCTGGAACGGGTCACCTACCTGCACGGCAGGCAAATCGTTTACCGAATCTTCGGTGATATTTTTTGAAGCAAATGCAGCACCGTGTATACCATCTTTACCGGTTGACGAGCCTACAATGTAAACCGGGTTACCTACCCCGTAAGAGGTAGCAGAAACAGTTTCGCCCGCCATTACTATACCGGCCGACATGGCATTTACTAACGGATTAACGTTATAACTTTCATCAAAAAACAACTCGCCACCCACAGTAGGTATACCAAAAGCATTGCCATAATCGCCAATACCTTTTACTACACCTTTAACCAGCCATTTAGTACGGTCAAGATTTAGGTCGCCAAAACGCAATGAGTTTAATTGCGCAATAGGGCGCGCACCCATGGTGAAGATATCACGGTTAATACCGCCCACACCGGTGGCAGCACCCTGGTAAGGCTCTAATGCCGATGGATGGTTGTGTGATTCGATTTTGAAGGCACAGCCTACGCCATCGCCCAAATCAACCAGCCCCGCGTTTTCTTCGCCTGCTTTAGCCAGCATACGCGAACCATCGCGCGGAAGTGTTTTAAGCCATTTGATAGAGTTTTTGTATGAGCAGTGCTCGCTCCACATTACCGAAAAGATAGACAATTCGGTGAAGTTAGGCGTGCGGCCTAAAATCTCTTTAATACGGTCAAACTCTTCGGGTAACAGGCCTAAATCTTTGGCGGTATCAACGGTAGTTGGTTGGTTTTGCTCCACAGTAAAAATTTTGATGGATTTTAAAAGCCCAAAATTAGAAAAATGCCTTGAATGCCAATACTTAAATTTTGATTTGCCTGTCCGTGTAGTGAATATACGCCTAATTATAGTTGCAAAAAAGCTAATATGAGTTTGCTATGGCCCTAAAAAGTAAAAGCTGCCCGGTTTGGGCAGCTTTTACTTTAATAACAGTATTGTACAAATTATATACCTTCAGTGCCTGGTTCATGGCCAAGCATGCGGCCGGTGGTACGGCCCTGAGGACGGCTCTCAAAATCGGTTTTTGCGTTACCTACTGATGGAAACTCATGCGTTTCTGGTGGCGTTACATCAGTTTGCTCACTGTATGAGGCATCGTTACCCTCTTGTGGCTGGCTTACTTCCTGTTCACTTGGATAGCCCAGACTTTCATTATCCGACTCATCCTGCTCCGGTGTTTCGTTAGGCTCATCTGCTTCATCGTAGCTTGCCGTTACACCCGAAGAAAGATCATGACTTGTTTGCCCGTTAATACGGTTAAAGTCCTCATCATCGTCGTCTTCGTCCAGTTCGTCATCATCTAAATCCTCATCATAACCTGGTACAACATCATTATCTAAATCGTCATCATCATCCAGATCATCATCATCTAAGTCCAAATCATCGTCGTCTTCCAGATCATCCTCGTCATCATCATCCGGGTTAACAGCGGCCTTAGATAATCTTTCACGATCAAGTTCATCGTTGTTAAACCCACGGGAAAGTTTGGTTGGTATCTCCTGTTCAGCAGTCCAGGTTTCTTGATCAAATGCTAACATAAGTTTGTGTTTTACGTGTGATAGAATAACCTTAAAAAGAATGCCTTTGTTTTTTATTTTACCACATTGGCAGTAACTTTAAAGGTATGAGATAATACAGCGCTAATGTTACATTAATTCGCTGTCGTTCTTTTCGTGGTAGACTTTATAAGCCATATAAAATAAGATAATGGCAGGCACCAGGTACAAAAAACCTACCCCAATACTCACTTTTGGGCTGGTAAGCACCAATTGATAAATGGCTAAAATAAGCGCGGCAACGGCACCGAGCAAATAGGCGTAAAAAAACTTATTATTCATCGCGGCTAATTATCATTGGTATTTCATTTTAACCAATGGCAACAATTTATGTTTCGGGCGCCGTTCTTAATTCAACACATTAACCTTGCAAATAGTTATATTGCGGGTTATTACCTAATTAATACGCAATGCATAACTGGGAAGATATTTACTTGGAAGCAGAGGAAGCCATCCGCAATGCAAACTACTTACAGGCCAAACAGCTGTTAGAAAACATTATACTGGAAGAACCATCAACAGCGCAGGCACACAACTCGCTGGGTTGGTTGTACCGTACACAGTTTGATGATTATGGCCGTGCCGAAAACCATTACAAAGCTGCTATAAAGAGCAACCCGCAATACCCGCATGCTTATATTAACCTTATTGTTTTATATACTAATTTAGAACAATGGGACAAAGCCCGCCATATTGCCGACAAAGCCCAGATCAGGCCTCTGGCAGATAAATCGTTATTAAATTATCGCTTAGGCATTATCGAAGAGTACAATCAAAACTTTGAAGAAGCGATTAACTTTTATAAAAAAGCCATTAAGCTTTGCTTAAATTTTGATTCGATTGAAGACTACAAAAGGGCTATCGCCAATTGCGAATATAAAGCTACTTTGTAACGGAACATTGGTAACTAACCTTTAAATAAAAAGCACCATGACGACAGTTTTAATAAACTATCACATGGTGCTTTTTTACTTCTTTTTACGCTGAGCGACGGTGTCGTAGTCTGCCGGCAAAATCTTTTATAATTACCGCCTTTTAAATACCGTTACTCCAAGTGGCGGCAGCGTAACACTGATCGAGTTTTCACGACCATGCCATGCAGTACCTTCCGCATTTAAAGGGTGAGGGTTACCTACCCCACTTCCCCAGTATTTCTTTTCGTCAGAATTGAAAACTTCTTGCCACTCGCCAGCTAAAGGCACACCAATACGGTAGTCGTAGCGCACATTAGGTGTCATGTTAAGCGCCACTACCAGCCCGTTGGCTTCGTTGTTACCTTTACGCAGGTAAACAAAGATAGAATCCTCCACGTTACCGCCATCTATCCACTCAAATCCCTCGGCACTAAAACCTTTCTCATATAAAGCAGGCTCGCTGCGATACAAACGGTTAAGAGCTTTAACGGTTTCCTGCATACCTGCATGGCAATCAAACTGCGTTACCCACCAATCTAACGACTTGCTAAAGCTCCACTCGGCGTTCTGGCCAAACTCGGCGCCCATAAACAGTAACTTGGTACCCGGATGGGTAAACATATAACTGTACATTAAACGCAGATTGGCATACCGCTGCCACTCGTCGCCAGGCATTTTGGTAAGCATCGACCCTTTGCCATAAACCACCTCATCATGTGAAAAGGGAAGCATAAAGTTTTCGGTAAAGGCATAAATGAGGCTGAATGTTAATTCTTCGTGATGATATTTACGATAAACAGGGTCTTGTTTAAAATACCCGATGGTATCGTGCATCCAGCCCATCATCCATTTCATGCCAAAGCCAAGTCCGCCGCTGTATACAGGGCGGCTTACGCCGGTAAATGAAGTAGATTCTTCGGCAATGGTTTGCACATCGGGGAAGTTGCCGTAAACGGCCATATTAAATTCTTTCAAAAATTCAATAGCCTCGAGGTTATGGTTACCGCCAAAAATGTTAGGTACCCATTCATCGTGCTTGCGCGAATAATCTAAATAAAGCATCGATGCTACGCCGTCTACTCTTAAACCATCGGCATGGTAACGGTCAAGCCAAAACAATGCATTACTTATCAGGAATGATTTTACTTCATTACGACCGTAATTAAAGATATAAGAAGTCCAGTCGGGATGATAACCCTGGCGAACATCAGCATGCTCGTATAAATGCGTACCGTCAAAATTGTACAGCGCGTGCGCATCTCCCGGAAAGTGCGAAGGAACCCAATCCAGTATCACCCCGATGCCTTCCTGGTGAAAGCGTTCAATTAACTGCATTAATTGCTGTGGTGTACCATACCTGGAGGTGGCCGCATAGTAACCTGTTACCTGGTAACCCCAACTTGGATAATAAGGATGTTCCATAATGGGCATAAACTCCACGTGGGTAAATCCCATATCCTTTACATAGGGCACCAGTTTGTCGGCGATCTGGTTGTAAGTATAAAAGGCATCCGGGCTTTCGTTGTCACGTGCCCACGAGCCCAAATGCACCTCGTAAACCGAATAAGGTTTATCTAATGCATTGTGTTGATAACGGTTGGCCATCCAGTCGCCATCGCTCCACTCGTAGTAAGTGTCGGCTACTATTGATGCTGTTTGAGGCGGCTCTTCCCAACGCAGGGCATAGGGATCGCCTTTTTCAAGATCTTCGCCTTGCGATGAATTAAGAAAATATTTATAAACCTCGCCGTTACCTATGTTCGGAATAAAACCCTCCCATATGCCCGAAGCATCCCAGCGATGGTTAAGCGGATGTGCCGCCCGGTTCCAGCCATTAAAATTACCAATTACCGAAACATACTGTGCATTGGGCGCCCAAACGGCAAAATAGGTACCAATAACGCCTCTATGCTCCACTACGTGCGAGCCCAGTTTTTCGTATAATTTATAATGTTTGCCGCCTTTAAACAGGTCGATGTCAAACTCGGTAAAACGGCTGTAAGCTTCTACCGGATTAAGTGTTATGGTTAATGGTGCCGGGGACGCAGCAGTTTCTGGTATAACAGGCAAATCAGCTTTTACTGTTTTACCTTTCTTCTTTTTGGCAATCTCAGTTATAAGTTCGGTAACAGAAATTTCGGCCGGGAGTTCGGCATCGGCTTTACTTTTACGCTTAGCAGCTTTGGCTACCTTTACCGGCTCCGATTCAGGAAATGTTTCCTTTTCAGCCCATCCCCTTTTCTTGCCCGAAGAGGCGCTTTTGGCTTTCACCGGCTTAGATTTGGGAAATATCTCTGTGTTTTCTGCCGATGAATTCGCTGTAGTTTCTGGTGTTGTTTCGGTTTCAGCACTGCCGGGCAGTGATACAGGCTTTGTTTTTTTGGGTTGCTTTGCCATAGTTAGAGTGTCTTAAGCAAGACATTGGATTCTGTGTAAATGCAGCAAAAACAGGTAAAAGTATCTGACGCTGTAATTTAATCCCCAACACTGCAACTAACTACTTGTTTTGCCTGTTGCAATAGTAATCATTTTTGCAGCAGTAACAAGCCTGAACGGTAAACAATTACCCTTTCAATTAATTTAGCCCGACTTTTAAAACCAACAACTTTATGCCCGGGCAGCATTAAGTAAGCACACAAAGATGTCTACAAATAATACTTTTCGCCGTTGCTTTTAATACGTCCGACATCCATTAATTGCCGTATCACGGTAAGCCTGTCGTTACTTTTGCCGCGGGTTAGCGCCCCCACTAATTGCTCCAAGCTAAGCGGTGCAGCGCTAATTGCTTCCATAATTTCATCAGCAATTTGCTGATGTAACTCGCCGGCATTTTGCTCGCGCTGTTCGCGCAGGCAAACGTCACACACGCCGCATTTGGATGCATTGGGCTCGTTAAAATAAGCTAACAATTGTATGCTCCGGCAGCGGTTATTATTTACGTAGGCCAGTATCGCATCCATTTTTTTACGGTAAACAGCTTTACGCGTATCCAGATACTGGCGGTCTATCCATAAATTAGCCGATGTTTGGCGTGGCTTTAAATAAGTAACCTGCGGCTTGTCAGTTTGCGGCTGATAGCTTAATGCACCATAATCATTGAGCTGCTGCATGGCTTCGCGCACTTGTTGCACGCTAAGGTTGGTACGCCGTGCTATGTCAAACTCGCGGATACGCACGTAATTATCAAACGCCCCGCCATAAGAACGCAGCAAAGTTTTAATAAATGGATCCCAAGCCGGGTTTTGAATTTGAAAGTTATATAATTGCTCATGTGCAATTTCGAACTGGAAACGGGAAGGCAAAAATACGCTTTCGTTAAAGGCCAAATACTCAGCCTGCTCTAAAAACTTAAGTGCGTTTAATGATTTCAGCGCATCAAGTTTAAAACGGCCGCAAAAGTCGGCCAGGTCTAATTCAAAGCTCAAACCCTCGCCTGCACCATAAGCCAATTGATAATAGTTAGCCAGGTAATGGTATACCTGCTTTATTTCATCCACCGAAGGAAAGCTGATCTCAAACTTACGTTCCTGCTTTAACCGGTCGGCCTCGCTGTATAACAACACGGCATAAGCTTTTTGCTCGTCGCGGCCACCACGACCGGCTTCCTGGTAGTAGGCCTCCAGGCTTTCGGGTAAATCTTTATGTATAACAAAGCGCACATCGGGTTTATCAATCCCCATCCCGAAAGCATTAGTAGCGATAATAATGCGGATATGATTATTTTTCCATTGCTCCTGTTTGACATTGCGTGTATCACCATCTAAACCCGCATGGTAGTAATCGGCAGCTACGGCGTTGTCATTAAAAAATTTAGATAGCTCTACCGTTTCTTTACGGCTGCGCACGTAAACAATGCCACTACCCTTTACGCTACGGGCCACCTCGAGCATACGCCGTAGTTTGTTTTCGTCGTGCTGTACACGGTAGCTAATATTTTTACGCTCAAAACTTTGCTGGAAAATGTTACGGGCCCTAAAAGCTAATTTATCCTGAATATCATCTCTTACTTCGGCAGTGGCGGTGGCAGTTAGCGCTAAAATAGGAACCTTGGGATGTAAAGCACGCAAATCTGACAGATGTAGATACGGGGGCCTGAAATCATAGCCCCATTGCGATATACAATGTGCTTCGTCGACCGCAAACAGGTTAACTTTCATGTATTTGATCCGCTCGCGCACTAAATCGCTCAATAAACGTTCGGGCGAGATGTACAAAAATTTCACCTGCCCATAAATGCAGTTATCCAGCGCTATTTCTACCTCGCGCCGGTTCATGCCCGACACAATAGCCATAGCATCAATGCCCTTCGCTTTCAAGTTATCTACTTGGTCTTTCATGAGTGCAATCAGCGGAGAGATTACTAAACATATACCATCCATAGCCATGGCAGGTACCTGATAGCAAACCGACTTACCACCGCCGGTTGGCAGTAGCGCCAAGGTATCCCGCCCTTGCATTACCGACTCGATAATCGGTTGCTGTAACGGACGGAAGGCATTATGTTTCCAGTAATGCTGTAATATCTGGTGTATATTCATGCTCACTATACAATGATAGGAGTTTTACAGGTTGTCGAAAGAAGTTTAGCCGGATAAAGCTCCAAAGACACACAATTGCAAATGCATAATCATCTTAATAAGCTTTTAAAGAGCATAGCCCAAAAAGTGCCAGCGTAAACTCAAAAACAACGAAGCCATACTGATTTATCATCAGCATGGCTTTTAATAGAATATTACTCTTACAACATTCTGCTCTGAGTCATTCTTTCGCACTTATCTCATCGTATCAGCTATATACCTCGGGCTCATAAGCGAATTCAGCTTTTAACCTTCATGTATTTTTACGTTGGCATAGCATCTACGGTTGCATTTTTTTTGCAAAATACTAATCGGAATTGCTACCTGACAACGATTAAAATTTCGCATAAATACAATTGCATTAACTTCTAATTTAAAATCAATCTTTTAAAACTATTGGTAGTATTTTTCCTTTTAAGTGTTCACACAACATTTAACTACAAAACATCTACTCCCGCATGTACACTTTAGGAATCAACGCTGCTTTTCACGACTCGGCAGCCTGTATCATTAAAGATGGCCAACTTTTGGCCGCCACCGAAGAAGAACGCTTTACCCATATAAAACACGGCAAACGCCCGGTGCCCTTTAGCACATGGGAACTACCTTTTCATGCTATAGACTACTGCTTGAAAATAGCTGGTATTCATATTAACGATGTTGATCACATCGCTTATTCATTTGATCCTTATCAACTCATTAATGAGCAGTTTAAAGGCAAAGGCACTATCGATATTCCTTTTGAACCTTCCGTTGATCCAATTAATCAGGATTGGCTGAATGTTTGGGATCCGCTGTTTTTGTCATCTATTATTAATGCGGTTGGGCAATTGAACGATGGCTGGCCACACCACTTACAGCAACGCTTTATTGGCGCTAACGTACCGCGCGAAAAGTGGCATTTTGTAGATCATCATGTGGCTCATGCTGCCAGCGCTTTCAATTGTTCTCCATTTGAGCGTGCAGCAGTGATGACGGTTGATGGTCGTGGCGAACAGGCTACGACTACTTACAGTGTAGGCAACGGACACGATTTAAAGCGCATCGGTCAGGTAAACTTTCCTAACTCGTTGGGTTTGTTGTATGAAGAAATAACAACGCATCTGGGCTTTTTGCATTCATCAGATGAGTACAAAGTTATGGCTTTGGCCAGTTATGGTAAGCCAGAGTTTGTAAAAGATTTTCGTGAAATTATTAAAGTTGCGCCTAACGGGCAGTATACTATTGAAAACAAAAACTTTGTGGAACGCTTTGGCCCAAAACGTCTGCGCCATGAAGAATTTACGGCACATCACTTCAACATAGCTCACTCTTTGCAATTGGTGTTAGAAGAAACGCTTTTAGAATTAACAGATTGGTTAAAAAAAGAAACCGGCGAGCAGAACCTTTGTATGGCCGGTGGTGTAGCCTTAAATTGTGTAGCCAATGCCCGCATACGTGATAAAGGTGCATTTCAAAATATTTGGGTACAACCGGCATCAGGCGATGACGGTACGGCCTTAGGTGCGGCCTTATGGGTTGATGCTCAGCAACGCAAAGCGACTACGCGCGACTTTGTGATGGAACACTGCTATTGGGGTCCTGAGTATACCGACGCAGAAATTGAAAGATGGCTGAAGCTTTGGAAAGTGCCTTACCGTAAACTAAACAATATTGCTGAGGAAACTGCCGATATACTGATGCAGGATAAAATTATTGGCTGGTACCAAGGCCGCATGGAGTTTGGGCCGCGGGCGTTGGGTAGCCGTTCTATATTAGCATCGCCAATTAGTCCGGCTATGCAGCAACGGTTAAATGAAGTAAAAGACCGCGAAGACTTTCGCCCGGTAGCGCCGGTTGTACTGGAAGAAGAAGCAGGCAACTGGTTTGAAAATGCGAGCTACTCGCCTTTTATGTTATTCATCTATGATGTAAAACCCGAGAAAGCCGACCAGATTCCGGCCGTGCGCCATACTGATGGCACTGCACGTATACAAACAGTTAACGAGCGTCAGCATAAAAATTATTATGATCTGTTAAAGGCGTTTCAGCGCAAAACAGGTGTGCCGGTACTGGTCAACACCTCTTTTAATACGTTGGGCAAACCCATTGTATGTACACCGCGCGATGCCGTAGAGTGTTTTTGGTCTTCACCTTTTGACGCCTTGATTATTGGTTCATTTGTGATTGAAAAATAATGCTCCGCATTTCTGTTGTTATACCTACTTACCGGCGCCCCGATTTACTTTTTAAATGCATCGGGGCGCTGCGTGAGCAGACATTGCCATTGGCCCATTTTGAAATTATTGTAGTAAGCGATGGCCCCGACCCGATAACGTCTGAAGCCCTGCATACCTGGACAGACAAACCGGCTAACCTTAGGTATTTACCCCTACCCCAAAAAGCAGGCCCGGCAGCTGCCCGAAATTATGGCTGGCAGCAGGCGCAGGCCGAGCTGATTGCCTTTACTGATGACGACACATTGCCCACACCCAATTGGCTGACAGGTTACCTGGAAGCCTGGAAAGAGGAAACGTTAGCAGCATTTACCGGTAAAGTAATTGTACCCTTACCGCCCTACCCTACCGATTTTGCACAAAACACCGCTGGTCTGGAAACCGCCGACTTTGTAACGGCTAACTGCGCATGCACTAAACAAGCCCTTGTGCTAATTGATGGTTTTGATGAGCGCTTTACCATGGCCTGGCGCGAAGACAGTGATTTGCATTTTAAAATACTTGGGGCAAACATACCTTTGAGTAAAGTAGAAAAGGCAGCAGTTATACACCCGGTTCGCGAAGCGCGTTGGGGGGTGAGCATTGGCGAACAAAAAAAGACCTTATTTAATGCTTTACTTTTTAAAAAGCACCGTGCTTTATACCAGCAACAAATACATGCAAAGCCTCCGTTTACTTATTATTTAACGGTTTTGAGTTTGATGGTCGCCTTATTGGGTTTGCTATCTATGCATACCATCACTGCTTTGATTGCTTTGGCCGTATGGTTGGTACTGGTTTTACAATTTAGCCTAAAACGTTTGGCCAACACCTCACACTCATCATCCCACATTTACGAAATGTTGTATACATCCGCTATCATTCCGTTTGTCTCCATATACTGGCATTTTTATGGTTTGATCAAGTACAGGGTGTGGTTTGTTTAGCCTTATTGCTTGATGATTTGCAAAGGACTCATGTGCCTCATTCGGTAACAGTTCATAGCTGTAGCGCCCAACTGGTTTATAAGCCTGTAATTGGCAATAGCGCCAACAGCGGCACCTATTACCGGTAACAACTGCGCCATTTTAGCCAGGTCAATATAATCGCGATATTCTTGCTGAAATATGCGCCAGTCAAACTCAGCCACATCATTTGGTAAGGAGCCGCTGTAACCCTGCCATTCGGCTACCAGCTGATAAATTTCATTACGCCGTTGCTGGCTGGAGAAAGCCAGTTGAAATATGTAGAGGATATACAAACGCTCTTTATAATCTTTAACGTTGTGGCCATACAACGCCGCAATCTCAAACAAGAGTTTTAACTTGATGCTTAACAACAACGGAAAGTCGGCCAGGCCCAATAAAAAGCCACCGGCACCGGTGATGGCACCTTCAACAGTAGCTGTCTTTTGATAGTTCTCAATCTTCTGCCTAACCAGCACCTCGCGCATTTGTAACAACATATCCTGCGCAGGCACGTCGCCGGTAGTATACTTGGCGCCGAACAACACAGCCTTAATCATCTTTTCTATAGCTACGGTTATAGCCTGATGAACTTTTTCGGGAATATATTCATTAATTTTACTCTGCACCGTTTTAGACAACTTGTCGGTGAGAGAAGGCTTCTTTTGCATACGGTGCTGCCAAAACTGCAACTCGATATGCGCTTGCTGTTCATAGATAGTCATGATGCTGCAATTAAGCATTTATTTTGCTTAACCTTAAAGCTTATACCGGCAGCAGCTCAACATTATTCGTCAGTAAAGGGCAGATAACGAAACAAAGTTGTAGGTAATTGTATGTCGCTTTGTTTCTAATTTAAAATGCAGATCAAACATTGAAATCAATTAGTTTGTCCTTATAAAAGCCTCCAACATTTTGCTCAAACTTACAAAGCAACGGCAAAGCATAGACAATAACCAAACGTATGACAAGCACCACAACAACAGACATCGTTTATTTTACAGTAAGTAAAGTAATGAATGTTGTCGGTATAGGTTATATCATCACTGGTCATACTGCAAATGGCGCCGTGAAACCCGGCGCTATAATCTGGTTAGACAACGAATCTTTTTTTGTGATTGACGCAGTTGAACAAATTGAATATGCCGAAAATTCGAAAGTAGAAACGGCACTCATCTTGGAGGTTATAAAATATGATGAGGTAAAGCTATTATTTGCCATACATCCAGGTCAAATTTTAGCCATTAAAACCCTTCTATAGTTCACCTATCCAAACGGTAAAAAAGTAAAGCTATCATTTAACCTTGGAGCTTAAGGCACACCGTGTAAGCTGATTAAACCTATTCTGAAAACAGCGAAAGCCCGGCGACATCATGTCGCCGGGCTTTCGCTGTTTTGTTCGTAAAGCTCAAATTATCTTAAATCGACAACCTCTACTCCGGGATGAGCCTTTACATTGTAGGTAAACACATCTGCACCAATGGCGGAGTTAGGCGTCAGGCTGTTGATGGTATACAAGTAACGACTACCATTTTTATCAAACATTTGCGCACTGTAAATCTGCTTTTTGGCAGCGTCAATGAGTAGCTTTACCTTAAAAATATTTTGCTTGGCATCAACCGGGGTAAGCTCAATGGCCTGGTAACTTTTGCCGCCCTGCTTTTGCAAACCGGTGTAAATGTATTTATAGCCTTTTTCGTAAATGGTAAAAACTTGTGCCGGGTTAAGACCCTCTGTATTATTCTTCACGTCATTCACCTGCACTTCCTTTTCGCGGGGCAGATAAGTCCATAATGTTTTACCATCGCTGGTAATTTCTTGTGCAACGGCTGTTTTAGCCGTGTTACCATACACTGTTAGTTTGTACTTATTAGTTTTAGCCTGGGTATACAAAGTGCCCGATTGTGTCTGATTGACTTTATCCTGAGGGCTTTGTATATTAATAGTAAAGTCGCTTTTAACGGTATTATAAGAACGGTATTTCTGACTTACGCCATTTAAAATGCTTTTAGCTTGGGCATCTTGCTGAGCAAAAGCAGCCGAAGCAGGCATCGCAATCAATATTAAATAAGCAAATATCTTTTTCATAGGGGTATGTTCTGTTGTTCGGCCCGGCTACAGCCAGGCCCAGTTATTTGTTACAATTGATGGTTAGAACAACAGAAGCAGTGCTAAGTTTAACCGCGTGCAGATTTTTGTATCTCTTCCAGGTGACGCTCCAGGCTGTACTCGTCCGGATATAACACCTCACGGGCTTTACTGCCTTCAAACGGACCAACAATACCGGCCGCTTCTAACTGGTCAATGATACGGCCAGCACGGTTGTAACCTAATTTAAGTTTACGTTGAACCAGAGAAGTGGAGCCCTGCTGATGCAAAACAATTAAACGGGCGGCATCCTCAAACATCGGATCGCGGTCATTGGGGTCAAACTCTTTCGGACTGTTAGCTTCACCTTCGCCTACATACTCGGGCAGCATAAAGGCACTTGGATAGCCGCGCTGGTTACCAATGAAATCTGAAATTTTTTCAACTTCAGGTGTATCTACGAATGCACATTGCAAACGAATTAAGTCACTTCCGGTTGAAAGCAGCATATCACCTCTACCAATCAGCTGGTCGGCGCCGCCTGCATCCAAAATAGTGCGCGAATCTATTTTAGATTGCACCCTGAATGCTAAACGCGCCGGGAAGTTGGCCTTGATAGTACCCGTAATAATATTTACTGACGGGCGCTGCGTTGCAATAACTAAGTGAATACCCACTGCACGTGCCAGCTGCGCCAAACGGGCTATGGGCATTTCTACTTCCTTACCGGCAGTCATCATCAGATCGGCAAACTCATCCACTACCAGTACAATAAAAGGCATAAACTTATGGCCGTTTTCAGGATTCAGTTTACGATTGATGAATTTTGCGTTATACTCTTTTAAATTGCGAACCTGCGCATCCTTCAGCAAGTCATAACGCTGATCCATCTCAATACACAATGAATTCAGCGTGTTAATCACCTTCTTGGTATCGGTGATAACAGCATCGGCCTCATCGGGCAACTTAGCCAAAAAGTGGCGTTCAATTTTTCTGAATAAGGTAAGTTCAACCTTTTTGGGGTCAACCATTACAAATTTCAACTCTGAAGGATGGCGTTTGTAAAGCAGAGAAACCAATATGGCGTTAATACCTACCGATTTACCTTGCCCGGTAGAACCTGCTACCAGCAAGTGAGGCATTTTGGCTAAATCAGCTATAAATACCTCGTTAGAGATAGTTTTACCTAATGCAATAGGCAAATCCATAGTGGTATTTTGAAACTTCTCTGTAGCCAAAACAGAGCGCATAGAAACCATTTCAGGGTGCTGATTAGGAACCTCTATACCAATAGTGCCTTTACCCGGCATAGGCGCGATGATACGAATACCCAAGGCCGCCAAGCTTAAAGCGATGTCGTCCTCTAAATTTTTAATTTTAGATATACGCACACCAGGCGCCGGAATTATTTCGTAAAGTGTTACCGTGGGACCAATGGTTGCCTTAATCTTATCAATCTCAATATTGTAGTGATTAAGCGTCTCTACAATTTTATTCTTGTTGGATTCGAGCTCGCCTGCGTCAACGTTTATTTTGTTGGTGCCATAATTTTCCAACAGTTCCAATCCCGGGTACTTGTAAGAAGAAAGATCAAGTTTTGGGTCAAAGGTTCCGAATTTTGCCACCAGTTCGTTAGCAGAAACCTCGGGCGCTTGCTCAATGCTTAACTCAGGCAGAGGGCGGGTATCTTCTACTGTAAACGGAACTTCATCTTCTGCTTCAGGCACATCAGCATCATCTAAATCTTCTTCCGCAACAGCAGTATTGGTTGGGCTTAATACAATCGGCTCATGAACCGGCGCATTTACTATAACAGCCGTTTGTGCTACAGTATGCGGCAGCACAGGCTCGGGTAAAAGCGGCTCAACAACTGCGGGTCTGTTTAATGGTTCCTGGCGCAGGCGTTCGGCAACCGGCACTGTTGCAGCACCGGATACTGCACCATCATCGCGTATACGGTTATTGGCACGGGGCCACTCTACCGGCCCGGATAACAACTCGTCATCCAAGTCAACACCTTCTGGGCTTACGTTATCTACAGAATCCGGTTTTACCAAAATCCGTTTAGGGCGTTCGGGTAATTTAAAATCAATATTGTAGGCAATAATCAGAACCGTTAAGGCTGCAAATACCAGTAAGCAACCAGTGCCGGCCTGCCCTATCTGGGCGTTTAATAAACGTGTGCTCCAATAGCCAAACTCGCCTTCCAGGTAATGCGCGTAGTCACTCACAAAGCCGTGCAAAAAGCCAATAGCAATCGAAAAAAACACCAAACTGAACAATGAATAAGCCAGCATCTTGCCCATCGGAAATAACCGTACCTTAAATAGCATACGGTAACCAATTACAAAAAATATCATGACGAAGATGAACGAGGCTACGCCAAACCACTCATACATAAATTGGTTGGCCATTAAAGCACCCAATTTACCTAACCAGTTTTCGACCACCGGGTTGTTTACACCATTATCTAAAAGCTCTTGCTCAGTTTTAAAAAGGTTGCCCCAACCGCCGTTAGCCTTAAGCACATAGCTTTGGTCTGACTGCCAGGTAAACAAATACGATGTAAAAGCGATGAGAAAAAAAACAGATATGACCAGGCATAAAAGGCCAACAATTTTAATTGCCCTTCCATCGCCAAAGTTAAAAGTTGGCAAATTCTCCAGCTTGCGTTTCATAACCTTCTCGCGCTCGGTACGGGCACCGATACCTTGTCGCGGACGGCTTTCATCTCTGAAAGAATTTGATTTAAACTGATTTCCTTTTGGCGGCATCTCTATCAACAGTTAAAGTACAAATATAAAGTTAATAGATAAGATTTGCATTTGGCACGGTTTTTAATTTACTAAAGTACAAACGATTGAATATGGGACGATTAGAATACTTAATTACTACTGGTGATGTTAACGCACTAAATCAATTGCTGGCTCAAAACCCAGATTTGGCAAGGACAACAATTGATGAGGATGTATCACCTTTAATGCTGTCTTGCTTTTATAAAAAGCCTGCTGCAACATCTGTATTGCTTAAATACATCGATAAATTAGACATTTTTGAAGCTGCTGCAGCTGGAAAGTTTGATATCTTAGCGTATTTGGTGTATTCTAACCCCGAACTGGTTCATACTTATAATGCTGACGGTTTTACTCCGTTAGCACTGGCTTGTTACTTCGGTCAGTATGAAGCTGCCCGTTACCTGTTATATAAAGGCGCGGATGTTAACCAGCCTTTAAAAGGTGAGTCGGGTATACGCCCAATTCACTTGGCTGTTGCTGGTAACCACCTGGACTTAGTACGTATGTTATTAGAACATAATGTACAGTTAAACATACAACATGATACTGGAATTACTCCACTTCATTACGCTGCTAAACACGGTGACCCTGAGATGCTTATATTACTTTTAGAGGAAGGTGCTGATGTAACTTTAACCATGGAAGATGGCTCTCTTCCTGCCGACTTAGCCCGCAATAACGGCTACCAAGAAATAGCCGAAATTCTGAGCATGTAAAATCGACATCCCATATATATTAAAAAGCCTTTAACCTTTGGGTTAAGGGCTTTGTCATTTACAGGGCAATAGCATGCAGCCATCAGAGCTGAAGGCTGCATGCTTAAATATTTAGTCGGAAGCTGGCTTTACACTAAAGATATTGCGCAACTTTACGAACACTTCTTACCGTAACGATGTTACCTTTTAACATCGTGAATAACTTATATTATTATGAAGGCCGAAAAAATGGTGATGCTTACCGGGAAACAATACCAAGAGATTAAGAGCGAACTGGATAAACAGTCGCCGCTGCAATATAACATAGGCACTAACGGCAAGCCGGAATTGTTAAACATCACAGATATTTATCTGGACACCGATCCGGAGTTTACCCGTAATCCCAAGCAATACGCCGAAGTAAGCAACGATAACTATGTGCAGGTAAAGGTAGAATATGAAGAGTAAGTAACAGTAAAATAGCTTAAGTTGATTGCAGAATGATTCAGTCGACTTTTATTGCACCTGTTTACGTAATTTTGCGGCGATGGTGAAGAATAGCATTGCGTTGCTGCTGACGTTACTGATCAACCTTTCTGTTTATGCTCAAAACACAGACACTTTACAACAGGTGGTATCAGGCAGAGCGAATAGTTTAGCGCAGCAGGCAAAACCCTACGTGATATTAATTTCTGTTGATGGTATGCGGTATGACTATGCAGAAAAGTACCAGGCACGTCATCTATTAGCATTAAGCGCTGGCGGTGTAAAAGCCAAGGCTATGCTGCCATCCTATCCATCCATTACTTTTCCTAATCATTACACGCTAATTACTGGCTTATATCCTGCTCACACAGGATTAGTATGTAATCGTTTTTATGATCGCAGACTCAACGCGGCCTATTCGTCAAAGTCTGCTACGGCTACCGAGGCTCGTTGGTATGGCGGTACGCCCTTATGGGTATTAGCCGAAAAACAAAAAATGGTAACGGCAAGCTTCTACTGGGTAGGATCCGATGCCCCCATCCAAGGCACCTACCCTACCTATCGCTTTAAATATAACGAACAAATTGGCATTAACAGCCGCATTCATACCGTAGTTAACTGGCTAAAGTTACCACCGGAAAAACGCCCGCATTTAATTAATCTATACTTTCCGCAGGTAGATCATGCCGGTCATTACTTTGGGCCGGATGCTCCGCAAACCAGACAGGCCGTTTTATTTATTGATTCGGCCATCAACGAGTTGCAAAAACAAGTAAAACAAACAGGCCTTGAAGTCAACTTTATTTTATTGTCAGATCATGGCATGACGAAATCTAATAATAACAACCCATTCACTATACCAGCCAGCATCGATACCTCTAAATTTAGAATAACCGGCGAAGATGTATTGGTAGAAGTTTACGCCAAAGACAGTACAAATATCCAAGCTATTCAAAGCACCTATAAAGCACTAAAAACTAATGCCCCAGAACAATATGATGTCTATCTGAGAACACATACTCCGGCTCAATGGCACTACAATAAGGCTAACGACAGATACAACCGCATTGGTGATATTTTACTGGTACCAAAAGCACCTTACGTTTTTATTTACAGTGCAAATGCTAAACACAACCCGGGCACTCACGGTTATGACCCCAGGTTAGTACCCGAAATGAAAGCCAGCTTCTTTGCCTGGGGACCAGCATTTAAAAAACGGAGCGATATAAATGAGTTTGAAAATGTAGAAGTGTATCCTGTAGTTGCGCAGTTATTAGGCTTAAAAATCACACAACCAGTTGACGGCAGTAACCGCCTCGCAAGAAAGATTTTAAAATCAAGGCGCAATTAGAATATAATAGTCAGCACAAAAGGTGAAGCCTTTATTTATGAATAATCTGATTAGCACCTTTCCTAATCAGGTTAACTAAAAATAGCATAAACATAAAAAAAGCGCTTAATTAAGCGCTTTTTTTATGTTTAACAACATGGTTAATATCAAGTATTAACGCATGAAATTACTCAATATCGCCAACACTTGTTCAGTAGTTAATGGCTCATCAAAAGCCTCCTGAGCAGCGCTAGTAGAAACGAAGCCCGCAATATTCACATTAGCTTGAGTAGTATTAGCCTCGCCTGCGTAAACAGCAGCAGCAGCAGTTGCAGCCGCTGCTGGGGCAGCAACACCACTTGCAGTAGCACCATCACCAGTAATCCATGGTTTAATGGTTAACGATGTGTTACGAATAGCTCTTAAGCGGCGTAAAAACGCAGCATGACGGGCCTCAACAGAGTGAATATTCAATGCTGCAGTTAATACTGCTGCATTTCCCAGCAAAAATGGTGCTTGACCTTTATAAGCACGAACACCAGTATCCTCAAACGCGTTTAACACTGCTAAAAATACATTGTAGTCGGTGAATACGGTAGGAAACGGTGCTGTAGAAGCGGTGGTAGAAAACTTATTACCAGTGTAATCAAAATTCGGCGTGTTTGCTGCAAAGCTTAAAGCCGCATTGGTTGAACTGATATTGTTGCCAAGCTGAAGTTTCAAAAACGTTACGTGCTTAGTTTCAACGTCACGCAATAATGTAATTGCAGGCCTGTCTTGGGCAGGAATTAAATTAGCGCGTCCAAGGCCAGTATTATACAAACCTAATTCAGCAATTTCTGCAGTTAAAGCGAAGTTTAAAACGTCTACTACCGAACGTGTTGCAGTTTGGCCGTAGGCTTTTTTAAATAACGTACTGAATGCAAAAGGTAATGCAGCAGCGGCTACCTTAGTACCAAAGCTGGTTATATTTTTTATGGCAGCACGGCGCGGACTAATTCTGTCCTTGAATTCCGGATCTGCGGTGTGGATATCTTCAATAAGATTTAAAAGATTCATAGTAAAATGTTTTGATAGCTGTTTAGTTAATTACATTAAGTTTGGAGCAATAAGCGGTTTACCAGATATAAACTGGTTAGCCTGATCTAAAACTTTTTGCGGAGTTTGAGACAATTCCAAACCACTTCCTGAAACGTTTACAATCGTATCTTCTTCAATAGCAATTCCTAATAAAAGGCGGATTAGAGCAGCATGGCGAGCCTCTACCGAAACAATTTTACCAGCCAATGTCAAGTAGTCGGCACTTTTAATTAAGTAACCGGCACCGTTGTATGCGGCAACACCTAAATCTTCAAAAGCCTTTGCATAGCTTAATACACTTGTTCTGTCGGCAAAATTGATTTTGCTAAAGTTTGGAGTTAAAGCTCCAATAGCGTTACCGCCTAAGGCAGTCTTGAAGAACTCACGGTGAGCAACCTCATGATCGCGGATATCAGTTAAAAAATTCCTTTCTGTAGTACTGATATTTGCGTATGGACTTGATACAACCTGAGTGTAAAATGCAGCCTCTAATTGCTCCAAAGCATAAGCATAGTTTAATACGGCCAAATCACCTGTACCCAAATCAATAGCGGTAGGGTCGCTTACTACGCCGCCATGTTTTTGGCAAGACGAAGCAGTAGCCACAACTCCGGCAGCAATGGCACCAGCACCGGCAAACTTCAGAAAAGACCGTCTGGCCATTCCTTCTTTAGCAAGAACATCTTCTTGTGTCGTTGTTTTCATAAGTAAGTATTATTTGTATTAGATTATTACTATTACAATTTTGTTAATCATTAGTTTTACAGATTTAGCAGTTAAGCATTTTGTTACATTTGTTTTGTGAGTAACACCGAACAATATGTTGAAGCATTGATTTTTGCGTCAGAACAGGGCATTCGTTTAGAGGAAATAATATATTGCCTTCAGGCTGCGTTACATGCAGAAACTGATACCCCGGAAATACAGGAAGCGATATATAAAATAGAACTTAAATACCAGGATCCCGCTTTCGCAATTGAACTGGTAAAAATCAATAACGGCTATCAGTTTTTAACTAAAAAAGCTTACCACGCAGTGATTAACCAGTTGCAACTGCAACGCTCGAAGAAAAAGCTCAGCCAGGCTGCGCTTGAAACCCTGGCCATTATTGCCTATAAACAACCGGTTACCAAAGTTGAAATTGAACAGATAAGAGGCGTAAATTGCGACTACTCTATACAAAAATTGCTCGAGAAAGAATTGATTGCCATAGCTGGCCGGGCAGAAACAATTGGCAAACCCATACTCTACGCTACTAGCAATTTATTTGCAGATTATATGGGCATAAACAGTATAAAAGATATGCCGTCGTTAAGTGAGTTGAGCAAAAATGAAAACGCCATTGGTAATCAGCAAGAATAAATTTTTAACAGCGTTTTAACTGCGTTGATTTTTAATTATTTTTGAAATAACAACAACCGCCGTTAATATTAATACCTGAAAAAGTTAACAGAATATAGTTACCCATTAACAGATTGACTATGCAAACGCCAAGAACAACTGCAAGCAAGAGCATTTTTAATAGCGACCTGGCTATTAAAGCAGCCGGCAAACCGGCTGAGCAAACGAAATTAAACGACGATGATTTTGATGACGACTTTGAAGACGAGCCATTAGATGATCTTGATGATGATGGCACACGTTACGACGATGACGACGACGATTATTAATTTTGTTTAATAACTGATATTTTTGTGCAGCATCCGGTTGTTCCGGATGCTTTTTCATTATCTGCCAGTACATCAACATGACCATTACCGAAGTCAGCGATAAAGATACCCGGAAAGCCTTTTTAAACACAGCACGGTATATATACCGAAACGACCCCAACTGGATTTGTCCGCTGGATAATGACGTGGAATCTGTATTTGACCCAAAGCGGAATGTGTTCTTTAATTTTGGTAATGCTAAACGCTGGATTTTAACCGGCGATGATGGCAAGCCCGCCGGGCGTATTGCTGCGTTCATCAACGAAAAAAAAGCATATAATTACGATAAACCTACCGGTGGTATTGGTTTTTTTGAGTGTATAGACAATGAAAAAGCAGCCTTTTTACTGTTTGATACCGCTAAAGATTGGCTAAAGCAGCAGGGCATGGCCGCTATGGATGGCCCTATCAATTTTGGTGAGAACGATATGTTTTGGGGACTGTTGGTGGAAGGTTTCATGCCACAATCTTACGGTATGAATTATCATCCGCCGTACTATAAAAAGCTTTTTGATGAATATGGCTTTACGTTGCTATATGAGCAAATTACTAACCATATAAGTGCTCATAAACCTTTTCCCGATAGATTTACTAAAATTGCTAATTGGGTAGCCCAAAAGCCCGGTTACACATTTAAGCATCTTAAAACTTCGGAGATAGAGCAGTTTGCCACCGACTTTATGGAGATTTACAATGATGCCTGGAAAAACTTCGAAAACTTTGTACCTATACAAAAGGCAACCATTTTTGAGACTTTTAGAAAAATGAAAGCTATTATGGATCCAAACCTAATTTGGTTTGCCTATGTAGACCATGAACCGGCTGCCTTTGTGGTGGTACTGCCGGATGCCAACCAAATGATTAAAACACTAAACGGAAAGCTCGACCTCATTGGTAAACTTAAGTTTTTATATTACCGTTGGAAAGGCGTAAACCGTATGCGGGCCGTAGTAATGGGCACGAAAACCAAGTTCCAGAAACATGGATTGGAATCAGTTTTGTTTATTAAACTAAAAGAGTATGTGCTGCCTTTAAAGCAGTATGATGAAATGGAACTATCGTGGGTAGGCGACTTTAACGATAAAATGCTGGCCTTGCACGAAGCAATGGGTGGTGTATTAGGGAAAAAACACGCCACCATGCGTTACATTTTTAATTAGATGATTGTGCTTAATTAATGAGTATATAACAAAATACTCATTTTAACGCCAAGCGCTAATGATTAAAAAAAGCCGGCAAGTAAAACCACTTACCGGCTTTCAAATTTATGCACTCACTTTATTTTGTCGAAGTTCTTCAAATAATTCGATTACTTTTTTCTGGAGATCAATAACTTCAGTTTCCCTATCCATCAGCTTTTTATTAACGTTCTCCAACTCATTAACGTACTTCTGCTCGTACTCTGCGTCGTTAAAGGTGAGTAATTGAACCACCGACATATCAAACAAATTAGATATCTGTTCTAATCTTGATAAGTTGATGTCGGTAATACCTGTTTCAATTTTTGAAAAAGCAGGGATTGAAATGTCCAGTCGTTTGGCCACATCTTCCTGACTCCAACCTTTTTGATGTCTTAATAGTCTAATTTTTTTGCCGAGTGTTTTCATTTTAATTTTAATATTTAGAATAGGGATTTCGCAATAGTTAAATAAAGATATACTATAACTTCATTTTTTCAAAGCCTGAGTTTATTTATCCCAGTAGTTTTTCTGTTAGTCTTGTTAAATCAAGACCGCCAAAATTTCCAGAACTCATTAATAATAAGTTCTTTCCGGTTAATTCTTGTTTCGCTAAATACTCTTTCAACTTTTCTGGCTGGTCAAAGTAAATTAGGTCTGGCCTCTTAATTGTACTTCTTACGAAACTTTCTTCGTAAGGTTGCATCTTTTTATGAAAAAAAGTTTCTGAATGGATAAAAATTATTGCTGTATCAGCTTCATCCATGCACCCTGCATATTCTCCTAAGAAATTTTTGTTCAGGCTACTGAAAGTGTGTAACTCCATGCATGCTACCAATTTACGCTCAGGAAACTGAGTTTTAACTGCATGAATAGTTGCTTTTAACTTAGAAGGCGAGTGTGCAAAATCTTTATAAATATTGGTACTGTCACTTTTCCCTAACAACTCCAAACGCCTGGCCGCACCTTTAAAAGTGCGCATGCTGCTGTAAAAATTATGCGAGGTAATACCTAATTGATTGCAAATATTTCTGGCAGCTTCGAGGTTGAGCAGGTTGTGCTCACCAAATACCTGCAATTCATACTTTTCATCCTCAAACAGCACCGTAGTAACGCCGTTGTTAACCTCATAGGCAGGTGCATGGTACGGAAACTTTTGTATCGCCGAGTTATCGCCGGCAATCACTTTCTCCAGCACTTCGTCATTACCTGCGTAAAACAAAGTACCATCAGGCTCCATGGTATTAATAAAGGTGGCGAACTGCTCAATGTAATTTTCAAACGTAGGAAACACGTTAATGTGATCCCAGGCAATACCGCTGATTACCGCCAGATTGGCGCGGTAAATGTGAAACTTTGGACGCCTGTCTATCGGAGATGACAGGTATTCATCACCTTCAATAATCATTAACGGCGCATCACTCAGCCCTACCATAGTATCAAAACCCTCCAACTGCGCTCCTACTAAGTAATCAAACGCTTTGCCTGCCGCCTGCAAAGCATGTAATATCATGGAAGTAATGGTAGTTTTACCATGGCTCCCGCCAATAACCACTCGCAGCTTGTCTTTTGATTGCTCATAAATATACTCCGGGTAAGAATATATTTTTAATCCGGCTTGTTGCGCAGCTAACAATTCCGGATTATCAGGCCGTGCGTGCATACCTAAAATAATGGCATCTAAAGCAGACGTTATTTTTTCAGGATACCAGCCATATTCTGGAGGCAATAAATTATATCTGGCTAATCGGGATACGGAAGGCTCGAAAATAGCATCGTCTGATCCGGTTACTTCGAAACCTTTTTTATGTAAAGCAATAGCCAGGTTATGCATAGCACTGCCACCTATGGCTATGAAATGTACTTTCATTTAATATATTAACAATTGAGCAATTGCCTACAAAATAAAGAAAAAATCTTTTAACCTGTAACAAAAGTTATACACGTGCTCATCAAATTCACATCTCATTTAACTAAATGGGATTGTAATATTTACGTCATACGTAAGCAAAAGCTTTGAAATAGGAATAAGATGTACGAAAATTGTACTGTAATAAAATTAATTACAGATGACCGGACGCTTTCAAATTGCTGTACATATCTTAACGCTGCTACACTCGGCTGGTGCCGAAAGCCTGTCGTCAGATTATATGGCCGGAAGTATTAATATTAACCCGGTACTGGTACGTAAAGAGCTGAGCGGTTTGCGTAAGGCCGGTTTAGTGCAAAGTAAAGAAGGTAATACGGGAGGATATACTTTAGCCAAACCAGCACAGCAAATTAGTATTGCAGATATTTACAATGCAGTAGCACAAGCCCCTTTACTGGGCAAAGCACGTAATTTACCCAACCCTGCTTGTCCAATAGGCCTACAGATTAACCAACATATGGATACGCTTAACGAGCAGATTAACGAAGTAGTGGTTGAACATTTGGGGCACCAAACACTCGAACAATTTTATAATCAATTTAATTAATCATTAACCGTAAATCATTTAGTATATGAAAATAGCCGTTATTGGAGCCACAGGTTTTGTAGGCCCTAAAGTTGTTGCCGAAGCTTTAACCCGCGGACACGAAGTTACCGCATTTGCCCGTCAGCCAGAAAAGCTGGATATTGAAAACGAGCACTTAGTTAAGCAATCAGCCGATGTATATAATGCCGATATTTTAGCGAATTTACTGGTAGGCCACGATGCCGTTATCAGTACCTTTAACGCAGGTTGGACCAACCCCGACTTGTATAACGATTTTTTAAAAGGATCACGCGCCATACAGCAAGCTACTAAACAGGCCGGCGTTAAGCGTTTTATATTTGTGGGTGGCGCAGGCAGTTTAGAAATTGCACCCGGCGTGCAATTAGTAGATACACCTGAGTTTCCGGCTGCTTATAAACCGGGCGCAACGGCAGCCCGCGATTATTTAAACGAGCTGCGCCAAGAACAAGAACTTGACTGGACGTTTTTGAGCCCTGCCATCAACCTGCATCCCGGCCAGCGTACCGGTACCTTCCGTACTGCTACAGCACAGCCTGTATTTAACGAGGCCGGTCAAAGTGACATTTCTGTTGATGATTTAGCTGTTGCTTTGATTAATGAAGTAGAAAACAATCAATTTGTAAAAGCCCGCTTTACAGTAGGCTATTGAATATCAGACCCTTATATATAGGCCTATACTTAACAAATAGTATGGGCCTATTTCTTTATACATCTCACTACCCACCCTTAAAGTTAAGGGTTATTTAAGGTGAAAAAAGTTAAAGCCTCACTATTAGCCAGTTAAATTTTCGCTAATGGCTTTACAAAACCTTAAGTTAAAATTAAGGTTTTCTTGTTGATGAATAGTGAGACTACTGCAACCCAAAATACGCTGCAACTTTATCCTTACCAGGAAGCCGATATTAATACTTTGTTTGAGCGCATGGCGCAATCTTCGGGTAATAAAAGGCTACTATACCAGTTACCTACGGGCGGAGGTAAAACCACGATATTTTCAGAAATAGCTAAACGTTTTATACAGCAATACAACCAAAAAGTTATTATTCTTACTCACCGGCAAGAATTGTGCAACCAAACATCTACGCGATTAAAGGTACTTGGCGTTAATAACAAGGCGATTGTAAGTACCGTAAAAAAGCTTAGCAAGCGTGAGAATTACTCCTGCTTTGTGGCCATGGTTGAAACACTAAAAAATCGTATCAAAGACGGTATCATCAGTACAAATGAAATTGGATTGGTGATTATAGATGAAGCGCATCATAATTCTTTTCATAAATTGTTGGGTAATTTTAGCAATGCCACCGTTTTGGGCGTAACAGCTACCCCATTCAGCTCCGACATTAATTTGCCTATGCGTAAAAATTATGATGAGCTAATTGTTGGCGAAAACATTGAGTCGTTAATTCAGCAAGGCTATTTGGCTAAACCCGTGAGCTGGCGGTATGATGTAGAACTTAACTCGCTAAAAACCGGCATCCATGGTGACTTTACAGTAAGTACATCCGATGAGTTATACTCGTCGCCGGCTATGCTCGAGCTGCTATTGCATGCCTATGAAGAGCATTCAAAAAACAAAAAGACGTTAATTTTTAACAACGGTATTTTTACATCGAAAGCGGTTTGTCACCATTTTGAAGAAGCCGGTTACGCCATCAGGCATTTAGATAATTATACCTCTGCAGCCGACCGAGTGGAGATATTAAAATGGTTCAAAAAAACCAGAGGAGCGATATTAACATCAGTATCTATCCTGACTACCGGCTTTGACGAACCTTCCATCCAAACAGTAATTCTTAACCGGGCAACTACGTCTATTACCCTGTATCATCAAATGATTGGTCGTGGCTCCAGAAGATTACCACAGAAAAAAACGTTTAACATCATAGACTTAGGTAACAATACGGATCGTTTTGGCGAATGGAAATCTGCCGTAGACTGGAAATCAGTTTTTGAAAGCCCTGAGGCTTATTACGAGGGTATGCATAGCCAAACCAGCTACGAGGCTCATAACATCCCCGCTGATTTACGTGCCTGTTTCCCTAATAGTTTACAGGTATCTTTTGATGTACAAAAGGCTTATCAAGAAGCTGTAGACAGCGGTAAAAAAGCCCGTGTGGTAATGAGTGAGTCGGTGAAGCAGCACGCTTTAATGTGTATTGCAAACAGCCAGACCACTACCGAAGCTTTAGCGCTTACCCAAGAACTCAACAAAGAGATTGAATGGCGCATAAAACAATATGCCAAATGCCTGGGAAAAGTGACTAAAAATTACACCGAGTGGTTACAAGAAGACTACAAAAACAAACTTAATCTTTTGATTCAACGTGCCATGCGCCGCCGCGACGTTTCAAAGATGGCATCGTAGTTTAACCAGCAAAAGGTAATGTAAACCAAAAGGTGCTGCCTTTACCCATCTCGCTGGTAGCACCTATTTGACCATCGTGTTTTTTTATTATTTCTGAGCAGATGTATAAACCAAGACCCAAGCCCGAATATTGGTGGCCTCCGGTGTCGACCCTGTAATATCGTTCAAATAAATAAGGTAGCTTTTCGGGCGGGATGCCCATACCAAAATCTGTTACCGATACTTTTACCATATCATCAACTTTTTGATAACCGATCTGTATCTTTTTTGAGTTAGGGGCGTATTTAACAGCGTTGTTCACAAAGTTATCTAACACCTGGTCTATTTTACCAGCGTCTGCATAAACTTTGAGGTCATCGTCGCCATTTGTTTGCAATTCATACACTCCATCAATTCTAATATGATGGCAGCAATTTTTCACCAAGTCACCTATTTGAAATACAGACTTATCCAGTAACAGTTGCCCTTCGGTAAGTTTGGTAGCATTAAGCAAATCATTAATTAATACACTTACTTTATTTAAGCTTTTGTTTGATTGTTCTATCAGCACCGGCAGCATTTTTGGATTCGGGTTATCTTTCATCCGCTGCAATAACTGCAATGATGCTTTTAAACTGGTTATTGGAGTGCGCAGTTCGTGGCTGGCTACGCTAATAAACTCATCTTTTTGCTGTATAGCCTTCCGCCGGTTAGTAACGTCCATAAAAGTGCCTATACCCGCTACAATATTGCCATCTTCATCCTTTACCGGAGCGGCGTTGATCGATATATAGAACCGGTCCTGGTCTGGTGGCTGCACACCGATCTCAAAATCATAAACCGGTTGCCCAGTCGTCAGCATAATAGCCATCGGATGCTCATGGCTGGGTAAAGGCGATCCATCGAGCCGTAAATTTTGCCACTGTGGATCATCGTACGTACGCTCCAATATGGTGCTTTGCTTTAGCCCTAATATACGTTGTGCCATAGGGTTAGCATAGGTCATCTTTCCATTTGCGTCGGTAATTCCAACGCCTTCAGCCATGGTTTCCAACATCAGCGCCAAACGTTGCTGGTTTTCGTACAGTTCTTTAGTGCGGTCTGCAACCTTCTGCTCTAAATCTGCATTTAGCCGTTGCGTTTCTGCCTGGGCTTCTTCCAATAATGCATTCTGATGCTTTAGCAAACGTTGCGCTTCTTTTTGCTCCGTCAGGTCAGTCAATATTAAACTCAGGGATGGTGCGTCTTTGGTACTAAGCATCGCGAGTGACACAGATACTGGCATTTCTACGGAGCGTTGCCCCTTTAACGTTAATTCCCCTTTCGTGTTATTGAATCTGGCGTCATCCAACAAACTGATACAGCGCAACGAATCATCCGCCGACACCAATTGAGTAAAATCTTTACCAATTACTTTTTCGAGTGGTATACCAACCCATTCCGCGAAACGGGAGTTACAGTATTGGATCGTCCTGTCAGCATTGAGCAATGCCGCTCCCTCATTCATTTGTTCGATGAAAAAACGGTAAGTAATATCAGCATTTTCGAGTGTGTAAAGCTGATGCCCATCGTTAGATTTTATGAGCAATGCGTCTACATCTCCCGAGCGAATTGCTTCAATCAGTTCGTTAGCTTCTTCTAACTGGTAACGAGCTTCTTCCAGTTCGTTTTTGAGTTCCTCGATGGTTTTTTGCCTTTCCAATTTAAAAACAAACTTTAAACGTTCAAGCCACGAAGTACACGGGCTGTATCAGACATATCACCCACCAGAATGCGCTTAGGTACTGGAGCTTTCTTAATTAAAAGTGGCACAGCTGTAATATTTTCTGTCACAACCCATTCAGGCTGTTGATGAATATCTATTATCTCAAGCTCATACCGGTCTTTAAGATGCTCCTCTAATATTTTTTGCAGATTATTAATGGCTCTTACAGACACCGGAGAATTACCGGCAACAAATAAACGTAGCTGATACTGCCCATCATAGGGTTCATCCCAATTTGGAAACTGATTACTGGCCATACGAGCAATTACGCTTCAGCATACATAAAAACATTTGACCCTAATTTTTTGTGCGGATATCCAAACCTACCAAAACTTTCTCCCGGTTAGATAAATCACCAATAATCCGCCGCAAAGGTTCGGGTACTTTCTTCACCAACGTAGGTACGGCTAAAATCTGGTCGCCCTCAGCAAGCTGCGGCTGTTCCAAAAGATCAATAACCTCAATAGTATATTGACAGTTCAAATCTTCTTCGCAATATTTTTGCAAATTTTTTAAAGCTGTAATTGATTTTTGCGTCTTACCTGCTATATAAAGCCTCAGCTCGTAGGTTTGTTCCACTTTATTTTTTCTTTTTACCAGCTTTAGTTTCGCCGGCGTTTACATTTATGTTGCCTCTCCTCAATTCTGTCATCTTTTCGCGGGTTTGCTGCATCACCTCTTTTTTTATCTCTTCCTCGATGTAAACCTTATTCAGTTCTTCTTCAGTCGACTCAAATTCAGTTTTTAAACTATCTATCTTAGCTTCCAGCACCTTACGTTTACGTAGGAGTTCCCTATCTTTACGGCTAATAGCGTGTGTATGTAATACTTGTCCGGTTTCTTCCAATAATTTTTGTGCTTCACGGGCAGAACCAGTTAACACACCTTCCGGACCTAAATAAACTTCAATTAAGTCCAGCCCGGCATCTGTAATAACAAATTCCCTTACTTGGTTAGAGTGCTTCATACCCCGCGATTTCATTACATGCAAACCGCGGTTACGCTCTCCATTCATCTCAATGTCTTTAATCTGCAGCCAGGCATCCACCAATGAAGATACACCTTCGTCGGTTTGCTCATTAACAATATTGTTAAGTGTTAAAGCTGTAAACATCACCGTAATCTGCTCTTCCTGTAAAAAATCAATCAGCCTAACCAGCATCGATTTCACATCACTTACAGTGCCCACAGTAATCAAATTGGTAATGGGATCGAGCACAACAACTTGCGGTTTAAATTTCTTGATAGCTTTGTGTATAGCCACCAAGTGCATCTCTAAACCATATAGTGTAGGCCGTGAAGCAAAAAATTGCAGAAACCCATCATCAATATGGGCTTGCAAATCCATACCGATAGATTGCATGTTACGAATAATTTGCCTTGGCGACTCTTCGAAAGCAAAAAACATACATCTGTTTTTCTGGCTACAAGCGTTGTTTACAAAACTTGCAGCAACACTGGTTTTGCCAGTGCCGGCTGTGCCGGATACCAAGATACTGCTGCCCTTATAAAAACCTTCTTTGCCAAGCATTTGGTCTAAAGATGGGATGCCTGATGATACGCGTTCTGTAGACGCTGGTTTGTTAAGCAAAAGGGAAGTGACAGGAAGCACGGATATGCCCTCCTCATCTATCAAAAAAGGATACTCGTTAGTACCATGCACCGAGCCGCGATATTTTATAATACGCAGCCGCCTGGTTGATATTTGATTGATAATGCGATGGTCAAGCAGAATAACGCAATCAGACACATACTCTTCTAAGCCCTGGCGCGTTAGTGAGCTATCGCCACGTTCACCGGTTATAATAGCCGTTACACCTTTATCTTTTAAAAACTGGAACAACCGGCGCAACTCGGCCCTCAATATCGTTTGGTTAGACAAGCCGGAAAATAAGTTTTCTAAAGTATCTAATACCACCCTTTTGGCGCCAATACTGTCAATGGCATGGTTAAGCCTGATAAATAAACCTTCTAAATCATACTCACCGGTTTCTTCAATTTCGTTTTTATCGATGTGGATATAATCTATCCTGATTTTTTTCTCTTGTTGAAGTTTGTTCAGGTCGAAGCCAAGCGAGGCCACGTTAGCAGCCAGTTCGTTTGCCTTTTCTTCAAACGCTATAAATACACCGTTTTCGTTAAACTGCTGCGCCCCCCTCACAATAAACTCAAGCGAAAACAGTGTTTTGCCACAACCGGCGCTTCCACAAATAAGTGTTGGCCGCCCGGTAGGTAGTCCGCCTAACGTTACCTCATCCAAGCCTATGATGCCTGTCGGAGTTTTAGCTAATGAAGGTGATAGTATAGTGGAAGGATTTATTGCTTTTGAAGGCATTTGATGTTGTACTAAGTAAAGTGCCTAAATTACACAATTAACTGCTTAGCTAAAATAAAATCACTTTCGTTAGTTTAAAACTGTAAACGTTATATTAATAATTAAATAAAAGTCCATTTTGCAACAAATGATTATTGTTAATTATTTGGCATTTACTATGAGTAAAAGTCAAGTATTGTTGCAACTATTGATTCACTTAAATTGGAGTAATAAAAATAAGAGCTAATTTATTACATTACTTGGCCTCCATTTTCTGGCAAAGTTTATGGATCAATACAATTTTATGTCTGCCCGAGTTGTTATTTTAGCAGCGCAATAAAAAGCCTTAGAATTTACAAACCTCAATATGGAAATAGGCATCAGCACCTTTGGAGAAGTACAACCGGATGGTAAATCCGGTACCGCTATACATGCACACGAACGTGTACAGCAGTTACTGGAAGAAGTGAAGCTGGCCGACGAAGTAGGTTTAGATGTTTATGCATTTGGAGAGCACCACCGCCCGGACTTTGTGATATCGGCACCAGAAATTATGATTGCAGCTGCCGCCTCAACCACTAAAAGCATCAGGCTGTCAAGCTCAGTAACCGTGCTAAGTTCGGCCGATCCGGTTCGCACATTTCAAAATTTCGCTACGGCCGACCTGATTTCGGGCGGACGTGTTGAAATGATTGCCGGCCGGGGCTCATTCATCGAATCGTTCCCGCTTTTTGGTTATAATTTGGATGAATATGATGATCTTTTTTCTGAAAAACTGGGGATGTTTATGCAGATTAACAGGCAAGAAAAGCTTACCTGGCAGGGACGGTTTCGCGCTCCTATTAACAATCAAGGCATCTATCCGCGACCATTACAGCCGGCTATTCCGGTTTGGCTGGGCGTTGGTGGCACACCGGCGTCTGCCGTGAGGGCCGGAAAGTTAGGGCTCCCTATGATGATTGCTATATTGGGCAGTGCACCAAGGCACTTTGTTTCGTTTGTAGATACTTACCGCGAAGCGGCTCAAAAAGCAGGGCACGAAGTAAGTAATTTACAATTGGGTATCAGCTCACAATTTTACGTGGCCGAACAAAGCCAGCAAGCGGCCGATGAGTTCTACCCATCTTACGAAGCGCTCATGAACCGCGTAGGCCGGGATCGTGGCTGGTCGCCCATGAGTAAAGCGCAGTTTGAATATTTGCGACAGGATGGCCCCCTGGTAGTAGGCAGCGTACAACAAGCAATTGACAAAATTTTAGGGCAACACGAATTGTTTGGTAATACCCGCTTTTTAGCACAACTGGTAACCGGCCACACACACCACAAACAAATACTTAAAGCCATAGAGCTATTAGGCACCCAAGTAGCACCTGCCGTGCGTAAAGCGTTAGGAAAATGAACCGACTAACCCAATTATACATCTGTTAAGGTTGCTTCTTTTCGCCGTTCGCCAATTTGCTGGCGCCACATGGCATAGTACAAACCTTTAGCATTCACCAGCTCGGTGTGTGTTCCGGTTTCTGCTATCTTCCCTTTTTCGAGTACTACAATATGGTCGGCATGCATAATGGTGCTTAGCCGGTGCGCAATGAGAATGGTAATCTGCTCGCGCCGGGCAGATATCGATCTTACAGTGTCTGTAATTACTTCTTCAGTAATAGAATCAAGCGCTGAGGTAGCCTCGTCAAAAATTAATAACTTGGGATGCCTGATCAGTGCCCGCGCTATAGAAATCCGCTGCTTTTCGCCTCCCGATAGTTTCAATCCACCCTCCCCTAAAACCGTATAAACGCCTTTATCGGTTCTGCTCAGCAGCTGGTCGCAGGATGCTTTGTGCAACGCTTCCATCATTTCCTCTTCAGTAGCATCAGGTTTAACAAACAAAAGATTTTCTTTAATGGTGCCGGCAAACAGTTGGGTATCCTGGGTAACAAAACCTATCTGTCGGCGCAACTCGTTATACCTAATGTCGGCCGATGGTATACCATTAAAATATATC
This sequence comes from Mucilaginibacter sp. CSA2-8R, assembly GCF_038806765.1. Classification (NCBI taxonomy): domain Bacteria; kingdom Pseudomonadati; phylum Bacteroidota; class Sphingobacteriia; order Sphingobacteriales; family Sphingobacteriaceae; genus Mucilaginibacter; species Mucilaginibacter sp. CSA2-8R. Next base: position 3,728,834 of record NZ_CP152389.1, read on the forward strand.
TCACCTTCTACCGGCCGGTATAGCCCAACCAGCAGTTTTACCAAAGTGGATTTGCCCGAACCTGACGGACCGACAAACGCAACAGTTTCTCCCCTGCTGGCCTGAAATGAGATACCATCCAAAGCATTATGCTGCGCTGTTTTGTGTCTAAAAACAACATTATCAAATTGCAAATTTTCTAATGGCCCAATTTCTATAGGCTCTTCGGGCCGTTCTTCAATCGGCTTTTGCATTAGTTGGTCAAACAGCAGCAACGACGCTTCTTCTTCGCGGTACAGCAGAATGATATTTCCCAAATCCTGTAAAGGCACAAAGATAGATGTAGAGATAAACTGCATGGTAATCAATTCGCCCGTAGTGAGTACGTTTCTAAAAATGAGCCAAAGCAAGATGAATAAGATAGACTGCCGCAGTAAATTAAGCGTAGCGCCCTGTAAAAATGAAAGTGTACGTACGTGTTTGCTTTTCTTCATTTCCAGGTCGTAAATACGCTGAGTGTACTCCTTCATTCTGCGTATTTCCGGAAAGGTAAGCCCTAAGCTTTTAACCAGCTCTATATTGCGTAATGATTCGGTAATGGCTCCGGTAATTTGTAGTGTTTGCTTATTGATAGAACGCTGTACCGTTTTTATCTTCTTACTGAGTAAGCCGGTTAGCCCCCCCATAACTACAATACCGATAAAGAAAACAGGTATCAACGCCCAATGCTTGGTAACGGCGTACCATATTAAAAAGATGATGCCTACTACAGATGAAAAAAGAATATTTATAAAAGAATTGATAAACCGCTCGGTGTCGGTACGAACCTTCTGCAACACTGCCACCGTTTCGCCGCTTCGCTGTTCTTCAAACTCCTGAAAACTTAAACGCAAGGTACGTTTAAGTCCGTCGTTAAAAATCTGCATGCCAAAACGCTGTACCACTATGCGCATCAGGTATTCTTGTATGGCCTTGCTTAACCGTGCCAGCAATGCAATGCCGGTTGCCACCAATAACCAAAGTAAAACTTCTTTTACTTGCTTATCAGAAGCATGAACTATGGTTTTGCCGGTAAAGTCGTCAATAATTTTACCGAATATTAGAGGGTCGAGCATGGTGAGCACCTGGCTGGCACCTGCCAGTAATAAAGACAGGGCAACCAGCCAGCGATGCGGTTTTAAATAGTTCCATAATACTCTCATGCAGGTTAGATAACCCGTTGTTAAAACAAGTGTTTTATAGTATAAGGTACTTTACCATACCGGCTATTACTAAAATCCGGCTGTTAAAACGCAATAAGGCTTTAATTACGCTATTACAACAACAAGTTCATACTTTAGTATATGCTTAAAATAATCAAATCAATGGTGATGATGCTGCTTTTTGCATTAATTGCCTATAATGTTTGTGCACAAGACACACGCACACTAATTAATGAGGGCAACCAGTTAAGCGCTAACCGTGACTACACCAGCGCTATCGAAAAATATAAAGCAGCACTGGCTACAGAGGCCGATAATATTACAGCCAAATATCAATTGGGGTTTGCGCTGAATGCCGTTGGTAAAGGTCAGGAAGCCATCCCCTATTTACAAGCTGCAGCCAAAAGCGGGAATACCGCTGCCATAAAAAGCAGTGCCATGGGATTGTTAGGCAGTATATATGATCGGGCCAACCAGCCCAAATTGGCTATACCTAATTATATAGAAGCCATCAAGCTTGATTCGGCCAATTATGCTTTGCAGTATGGCTTAGGGCTGGCCTACTTTCGCGACCATCAGTATGATGACGCAGAACGTGCGGCGGTAAAAGCGCTTAGTCTTGACCATTCGGCAGCACCAAGTATGCGTTTATACGCTCTGGTTACTTTTCATCAAAATAAGCGGGCTCCTGCCCTGCTGGGTTTGCTCACCTTTTTGTGGATGGAACCAACAGGTACTCATGCTGCCGAAGCTAACGAGAATATGCAGCACATTCTTGACGGCAGTGTTTTAAAGCCAGATCCTGGCACACAGCCTGTGAGACTAAGTACAAGCCATGCTACTTTAAATGCTGCGATTATTAAAGCCGTTAATACCGTTGCTCAACAAAAACCTGCTGCTTCTGATGTGTTTGCTCAACAATTAAAATACATTTTGATAGCACTTAACCAGCAAGGTAACGGGCAAATAGCCGGGTCTGCGTTTACATCCCAATTGTTAAGCTTTTATTACAACCTGGCCCAATCGCCACATATTAACGCTTTTGCACATTATATAAAGCAAGGCGTTAGTAAAACCGATTTGGCTTGGGTAACTGCACATCCGCAGCAGCTTTTAGCTTTAAAGGAATGGGTTAAAAATAACGGCCAGCCCATTATTCGATAATTCGTTTTAATTAAACATTAAACTGATCGTAACGCAGCTTACATTTAAATAGCAGCTAAAAATTCAATAATATAACCTCTGGTTTTTTTATAAAACAGCTTAAACCATGCTTAGCCAAACAAGTCAAATCTTTTGGTTGTCAACACCTTAAGGCAAACATGAAAGATTTTTACTATATCCTTGGAGTAAACCCCAAAAGTACGTTGCTCGAAATTATCGAAGCATATGAAAAGCTTTCGCCTAAGTTTGACCCTGTACTTAACGGGCACGATAGCTTTTACACAAAGCAGTTTAACGAAGTTAGGGAGGCATTTAATGTGCTGACCGATCCTGTTAAGCGAAAACAATATGACGAGCAGTTAAAAGCATTGAACAGCGCCACAATACCAGCCCCGTTAAAAAAGAATATTGCTAGCAAAATCACTCCCAAAATCGATATTACGTTTAGTATTATCCTGATATTGCTTACCGGGGTGTTTGGTTCTTACGTTTACCGGTCGGTGTATCAAAATGTTAAAAGAGCCCCTGTTATTAGTGAGCCTTTAGTTAGCGCGCCGCCTGTTGCCCCATTAGTGATCCATCATAAGCAAAAAAGGCATATCAGAAACAAGGCCCTATTAGTTGCCCCTACCAACTACATCAGTAAGACCATAACGGTTGCCGCGATGCCCGAAGAAAATCAACCTCCGGTTGCCTATCCTGCAGCAAAAGTTACCGCACCAGTTACTTATGCAGTATCCAAACCTGTTGTTGTTGCTAAGCCAATTGTCACTTCTAAGCCTGCTGTTATTGTCAAACCTCAGTCTCAGGCGATAATTAACGAAGAAAGATTAAACGAGGCTGAAGTTAGAGCAAATGAAACTGGTTTAGTTTACCTGCGGGAGTACGCACAGTTTGGTGCCCCTGTTATTAAAACGCTTCAGGACCATTCGAAAGTAGTTGTACTTGAAAAGGGCAACAAGTATTACAGAGTGCAGGCAGATGATGTTGTTGGCTATATACCCAAATGGGCTATAAAACAAGCTGAGGCGGAAAACGGCTTCTGACGTATTGTAATTTGAGGTTTTACTGTAAAGCTACGCAAAAGAAAAAAGCGAGGTTAAGTACCTCGCTTTTTTTACTTATAAGTATTTTTCGCCAATAAGATTAAACTGCCTTAGCCTCGTCGTGCTTCTGGACGGTTTCGCGCAGGTATTTTAAGAAAGGCTCTGCAAACTCTTTTCTGCGTAATGCAAAATCAACCGTAGTTTTCAAAAAGTCCAGTTTGTTGCCGATATCGTAACGTTTACCTTCGATAGTGTGTGCGTATAAACTTTCGGTTTTTAATAATAGCAACATGGCATCGGTTAACTGAATTTCGTTACCCTTACCCCGCGGTGTTTTCTCTAACGACTTATAAATCTCTGGTGTTAAGATGTAACGACCGGCGATAGCCAGGTTAGATGGTGCTTTATCGGTAGCCGGTTTTTCAATCAGCTGATCCAGCAACATCAGCGTATCAGACAACTTTTCGCCGCCTACAATACCGTAGCGTGATACTTTATCAAACGGAACCGTTTCAACAGCAATTACGGTGCTTTGATATTGTTCGTAAATATCAATTAACTGCTGCGTAACTGGAATTACAGAATCGATGATGGTGTCGCCCAGTAATACAGCAAAAGGCTCGTTACCTGTATGATGACGTGCGTAATAAATGGCATCGCCTAAACCGTTAATTTCTTTTTGACGGATGAAGTGAATGTTTGCCATATCAGCCAGATGACGAATCTCGTCATACATCGCATCTTCCTTCTCCTGTAAACGGGCCTCCAATTCAGGATGACGATCAAAATGATCCTCAATAGCGCGTTTACCTTTACCCGAAATAATCAGGATATCTTCAATACCCGAATCAACTGCTTCCTGAACTACGTACTGGATAGTGGGGGTATCAATAATAGGCAGCATTTCTTTGGGAGATGCTTTAGTTGCCGGTAAAAACCGGGTACCTAATCCTGCAGCGGGAATAATAGCTTTTTTTACCATGATATATTATATAAGGTATGGTTTTATAACTCTTGAATTTATTTTTTTAAGTGAATATACCAGTCGTTTCAGCATCTCGTCATCTTTATATATGCCGATGATGGAGCCACCAGAGCCGGTAAATGTAGCCGAGGCGCCGCAAGCGCGAGCAGTGTTAATCAGCTCCATATTACTATCGCTAATGTTCATAATTTCGCAACGGTAATCAAAGTTCTGGTTAATAGCCTGGCCTAAACGGTCATAATCTCGTGCCATAATAGCGTCTCTGCCCTCATCAGCCAAAGCAGCTATTTTACTTAATGTTGAGATAGTGTGCTCATCGCCTTTGTCGTACTTTGATCGGATTTCGTTAAGTACCTTGCCTGATACTTTGCCTAAGTCAGTTTTGTAAGCAATGTACAGTTTAGGCAGCAAAGCAGGATCAATCGGTGTGTATATACCGTGCCCATGGGTTTGTATTTGTTCTTTATTAAAGTCCATATGTACGCAACCTTCGTAGCACTGTATAACGCGGTCTTGCAAACCGGCATTAATGCCCATTTCCTGGGTTTCGGCTTCTAAAGCCACGGTAGGCAACTCGATTAACGGAATCTCAACTTTGTAAAATTGCATCAGGGCACGAAGCGTAGCAATAACTATAGCGCTTGAGCCCGCCAAACCCACCTGACGCGGGATGGTAGAGTGATAACGTAATGTGAAATTTTTAGATAACCTTATACCCCGTTGATCACAATAGTCACAAAACTTTTTGATGGTAGCTTTAATAAGCGGAATACCACCATTATAACCAATAAGAGATACGGTATCTTTTAAGTGATAAATATTCCTGAAATTGCTACTGTCAGCCTCCTGCGGCTCAATAGTTAATTCGGGCGATTCGTAAAGCAAAATTTGGGCACCAAAGTTTTTTACAATCAGGCTTACTGTTTTACCAAAGTAGCCGTCTGATGGGTTGCCTAAAAAGCCGGCCCGTGCATAGGCCCTGGAGTCGATCATAGGGATGTTTAAACGTTATGATAAGTATATTGTAAATGTGCGATACTCAGCATATGAGATATACCGAGTAAATATAGAACAAAGGTTTAGTAAATAAACCAATAATCAGGACTGTGCAGGATATTAATTAACGTTAAACTGCATAGCCCTGATTACGTCAAGACGAAAGCTTTGCAAAGAGCTATTTTAGCTCATGAACAAAGGAACTACGTGACGCTCGTATAAATTTTCGGTCACGTTTTTAGCTACAATGTCTCTATATTTTTTCAAGGCAGCATAATAGCGGTCACCGTTTTCGCCGGCAACTTTGTAGGCAACATGCAACATCTGCCTGAAATCAGGATTAAAGTCGGGGTGTTTTTGATTATGGCGCAGCGAGTTGGCAAATTTTTCGCCGCTCCAATCTTTCACTTCATCAGCACTTGGCAAACGGCTTTCCTGTACGTCAATAACCGTAGCGTACGGTACACATAGTTCGTCGAAACGGCCTAATGCATTAATGTAAATTTCTTTGGCTAACTCCAAAGCTTCGTTGCCCGCTTCGGCCAAGCCAATCATTTCTTCCAGCCAGGTAGTACCTGCGGTTTTTAAATGGATGCCTACATCATGCTTTTTCATCAACTCGTTGATGGGTTGATAAATCGAAAACTTGTCACTTCCGGAGTGCACACTCAGTTTCAGATTTTCGGGCAAACCAAATTCTTTAATTGCTTGCCTAATTACCAATATATCTTCTTCAAATTCTTTAGCAAACTGCTGTAAATTACCAACGTAATCAACACCTTTGTTAAAACGACCGGTAAATTTAGGGGCAATAGTTTGCGCCTTAATTTCGAAATCGGCCAGTGCACTCAGGATAAAAAACAACTCCACCGGCGTTTGCGGATCGTTCACCTCATCCATCGAAACCTCGGCAATAAAGTTATCATCTCCTTTAACAGAGGCAATATGTTTATACAGTTTGCCAGCCTCTATAGCAGCCAGTAAAAATTTGCTGGCTACGTCTTGCAGCATGGCTTCGGTAATTTCAAATTGCTGCTCAATACCCGGAATGGACAGGCTACCAATGTATTTTTTACGACGCTCAACAAAAGCCTTAATTTCTTCTTCGGGTGCGGGCTTACCAATATAGTCAGCAACGTCTAAAGTAAAAAAGTCCGAGCTGCCGATAAAACCGTCTACAGTAGCCAGGGTGATATGATCGGCATCTACACGATAGGAATCAGCCCAGCCTAAAGCTTTAACTGCTGCATCGGCTTCAGCACGCAACTCAGCTGGTTCGGTTTTAACGGTTTTGTGTTCGCGGTTTGATTTATTCCAGATGGGGGTAATGTTTATACCTTGGTCTTTAGCCTTCAGAATTGCTTTAAGCTGAGCTTCGCCTTGATGTGCAAAGCGGTCGCCCATACCGAAGGAAAATTTTTCGATTTTCATAGTGTGAAAGGAGTTTAATGCTGGTTTTTAAGGAATCAAAATATAGAAAACGCCAACAAATTACATAGAACAATCAATAGTTTTTTAAAAAAGAGGCATTAAAAACAAAGAATTTATCAAAATCGGCTTTGCAATCGATTGATATTTTACTGCCACTGGTTGCCCTTTTAAATTATACTGATACAACAAAAAAGGAGAAGCCTTTCGGCCTCTCCTTTAAACAACATAAACTTATAAATAAAAACTAAAGGACTTGTATTTTTGTGCTATTGCCAGCCGCCGCCAAGCGCCTGATAGGCGTTAATGCGAGCATTGATTTGCTGCTTTTTGGTTTCTACCAATTCAAATTTAGCCTCCAACGCATCGCGTTGGGTTAGCAGTACTTCCATATAATCTGCCCTTGTTGATCTGAACAAATCATTAGAAATATTGATAGATTGCGACAACTTTTGCACCTGCTGCGATTTTAAATTGTAGCTTTTTTCGAGGTTGCCAATGTTTGACAATTGGTTGGCTACCTCCATATAAGCATTCAGGATAGTACGCTCGTAGTTAAATACTGCTTGTAACTGCTTGGCATTCGCGGTGCCGTAAACAGCTTTAATAGCATTTCTGTTTACTAATGGTGCTACCAAATCTCCTCCTATTGAATATAACAACGATTCTGGAGTGCGTAACAGATACGACGGGTTAAACGCCTGGTAGCCTATGGCTGCTGATATACCCAATGATGGATAAAACTGCGCCTTGGCCACCTTTACATCCAGTTTTGAAGCGGCCAGGTCCAGCTCGCTGCGACGGATATCCGGCCGGTTGGCCAGCAGTTGTGATGGCAAACCTGATTTAATATCTGCCAGCGGCAAGTTATCAAATGAATGAAAATCGCGCTGGATAGGTTGCGGGTACCGGCCTAACAAAAAGTTAATCCTGTTTTCAGTTTCGGTGATTTTTTGCTGTATGCCGTACTGCAAACTCTGAGTGCTTAACACCTGTGCCTCAAACCGTCGAACAGCCAGTTCGGTAACCCGGGTAGCCTCTTTTTGTATCCTTACTATTTTAAGCGCATTGTTCTGGATGTCGATATTCTTTTTAACAATATCCAGTTGGTTGTCTAAAGCCAGCAATTCATAGTACGAATTGGCAATCTCAGCAATCAGGTTAGTAACCATGAAATTTCTGCCTTCTACGCTCGAAAGATATCGTTCAACAGCGGCCTTTTTAGCGTTCCGTAATTTATGCCAAATGTCAACCTCCCAGGTAGCATAGGCTGCAAGCAGGTAGTTAGGCAGCGGATCGGGCATTTCCTTTCCGGGCTTAATCTCGGTAGTTGCCTCGCTGGCACCACGGCTGGTATACCTTGCTACTTTATCTAAATCGGCACCGGCTTTAACGCCTACAAAAGGCAGGTACTCCCCTCTCCTAGTTTGAATTTCGTTTTTACCGATTTCAATTTCCTGCAAAGTGATATTTAGTTCCTGGTTATGTTTAAGTGCAGTATCAATCAGGCTGTTTAAATTCTGATCGTTAAAAAATGTGTTCCAGGTTACCTTAGCCGTATTGGTGCTATCGGTTGCTCCATCGGCATTATAATTTGCCGGTACCGTCTTATTTTCATTACGCTGAACCAATGGCGGTATTTTACAGGCACTGTATACTACCGACAGGCAAGCAATTCCTATATATTTATTGATTTTACTTCTATTCATTGTGATTAGCGTTCTCGGTTACTAAGCTTTCCTCTTTGGATTTAAAAAACCAAAGCTTTCTTTTCTTCTTTTTGGTGTGGGTAAAATCTTCTGACAGCGGCACCTGATCTTCGTCCTGAATAAGTTTACGACCGGCAGCCAGCGACCCGAATATGTAATACAGGCCCGGCACAATGATTACGCCGAACACCGTACCTAACAACATACCACCTGCCGATGCAGCACCAATAGTACGGTTACCTAATGCACCAGGCCCTGTAGCAAACAGCATGGGTATCAAACCAGCCACAAAGGCAAACGAGGTCATCAAAATTGGGCGGAAACGTACTTTTGCACCCTCAATAGCCGCCTCTAACACGGTAGCGCCCTGCTGGTGCTTTTGTGCCGCGAACTCTACAATCAGTACCGCGTTTTTACCTAATAAACCAACAAGCATTACCAAACCTACCTGTGCGTAGATATCGTTAGACAAGCCCATTATTTTTAACAGGAAGAAAGCCCCGAACACACCGGTAGGTAATGATAAGATTACCGCTAACGGAATAATGAAGCTCTCGTACTGAGCTGCTAACACAAAGTAGACGAACACTAACACCACCAAAAAGATGTAAACGGCCTCGTTACCACGGCCAACCTCATCTTTAGATAAACCAATCCAGTCGATGTCATAACCGCGTGGCAATGTTTCTTTGGCCACTTGCTGAATTACTTTGATGGCCTCGCCGCTACTATAGCCCGGCGCCGGTGCGCCGTTAATAGCCGAAGCAGTGTACATGTTAAAACGGGTAATTTCGTTCAGGCCCTGCTTCTTCTTAATTTTCATGAAGGCAGAATAAGGCACCATCTCGTCGCGGTTATTTTTAACATACAGTTTTAGCAAATCTTCGGGCAATGCACGGTACTCTGGCGATGACTGTACATAAACTTTAAAGAAGTTACCAAACCTGATAAAACCCTGCTCGTAAGTACTACCAATCAGGATAGAAAGGTTATTCATGGCCTTGCTGATGGTTACCCCTTTTTGCATGGCTGCCTTGTTATCAATCTCCAACTCGTACTGCGGGTAATTAGCCGCGAAGAAAGTAAACAGACCGGTTAGCTCTTTACGCTTTTTAAGGGCGGCCATAAATTCGTCGTTTACTTTACCAAAGCTGGCATAATCGCCAGAATTGGTTTGGTCGAGCAAACGCAGCGAAAAACCACCCGCAGCACCATAGCCAGGTACAGCCGGCGGTTCAAAAAACTCAATGGTAGCACCCGGTATTACACGCGCCTTTTCTTCCAGCTCCTGCACAATCTCGTTGGCAGAATGCTTCCGGTCCGACCAGTCTTTTAAGTTAATTAAACAGGTACCGGCGTTTGAGCCACGGCCTTCGGTTAATACCTCATAACCTGCCAATGCAGATACCGACGCCACACCATCAACTTTTTCGGCTATTTTTTGAAGCTGACGGGCAATGTCGTTCGTTCTTTCGAGCGTTGAACCCGGAGGAGTTTGGATGATAGCGTATACCTGGCCCTGATCTTCATTCGGGATAAAGCCCGTTGGTAGTGAGTTAGATGTAAACCAAATGCCGGCACAAAACGCAATTAGCATAGCAAACGTTACCACTCGTCTGCTGGCAATACTCCTCAGCAAACTGGTATAGCGTCCGGTTACCCGGTCAAACCAGCGGTTAAATCCATCTAATCCGCGATCAACAATGGTTTTCTTTTGCGGCTGACCGTGATGGTTTTTCAAAATCATGGCACACAATACCGGTGTCAACGTAAGCGCCACAAAACCCGAAATTACAATGGAGGTAGCCATGGTGATGGAGAACTGCCGGTAAAAGATACCTACCGGACCGCTCATAAATGCCACAGGCACAAACACCGCCGTCATCAAAAAGGTAATGGCAATAATGGCCCCGCTTATTTCTTGCAGTACTTCTTTGGTTGCCTTATAGGGCGACAAATGATCTTCGGCCATCTTGGTGTGCACTGCCTCGACGACGACAATCGCGTTGTCTACCACAATACCAATAGCCAGTACCAACGCAAATAAAGTAATCAGGTTAATGGTAAGCCCAAACAGCTGCATAAAGAAGAATGCACCCACCAAAGATACCGGAACCGCCAGCGTTGGAATAAGCGTTGAACGCCAGTCGCCCAAAAACACAAACACCACAATAGCCACCAAAATAAAGGCTTCTACCAGTGTATGGATTACTTTTTCCATAGAGGCATCTAGGAAGCTGGATACGTCATAGCTGATCTGATAGTCCATCCCCGGCGCAAAAGAGCGCGACTTGATTTCTTCCAGTTTAGCTTTAACTTCTTTAATTACGTCGCTGGCGTTACTGCCGTAAGTTTGTTTCAGGGTAATGGCCGCAGATGGGTGACCATCCATGTTAGAGTAGATATCGTAAAACTCACTACCAAGTTCTACATCAGCAACATCTTTCAGGTACAGTATCTCGCCGTTTTTATCAGCCCTGATAATTACGTTTTTATACTGCTCAGGCTTATCGTAACGGCCGGCATATGTCAACACATACTCTAATGACTGTGAACGTTTACCGGTACTTTGACCTAAACGACCAGGTGAGCCAATAATACTTTGCTGCGACAAGGCTTCCATCACCTCATCGGTTGATACGTTGTAAGCGCGCATACGATCTGGCTTAAGCCAGATCCGCATGGCATACTGGCGGCTACCTAATATTTTAGCGCTACCAACCCCCTTTAAACGGCTTAGCTCAGGTATAATGTTTACCCCGGCAAAGTTGTACAAAAAGTTTTCGTTGGCTTTAGGGTCTTTACTGTAAAGGTTAACATACATCAGCATGTTAGGCGAGGTATAACTCACTACCAAACCCTCGCGCTGTACCAGCTCGGGCAAACGGTTAGTTACCTGCTCAATGCGGTTTTTTACGTTTACTACCGCCTGGTTGGGGTCGGTTCCTAAATCAAATACGGCCTGTATGGTAGCCTCGCCCGCACTGGTTGCATCCGAGGTCATGTACTTCATTCCGGGAGCACCGTTAATGGCTTTTTCCATCGGGATGAGTACTGAGTTAACCAACACGTCGGCACTGGCGCCCGGGTAGGCAACGTTTACCACCACCATTGGAGGGGCGATAGACGGGAACTGCGAAACCGGAAGGGTTTCGATGGCCAGCACCCCCATAAATATAATGACCAGCGACAGTACTATTGCAAGCACCGGTCTTTGCATAAATTTATTAAACATGGTTGTTTAGATTTAATCTGGTGGATTATTCTGCCGGTAACCTAAGCTGACCGATTACAGATTTCATGTTCTGGAATTCGTAGTTGATCTTGTCATTGTTGGTAACCTTTTTCAGGCCTTCCAGCAAAATTTTATCATCAGGAGATAATCCGGCGGTTACTTCGTACAAATCGTTCATGTCGGCGCCGATGGTAATTTCGCGGGCCTGTACACGACTGTTTTTATCAACCACGTAAACGTATTTTTTTTCCAGCACTTCAAATGTTGCCTTTTGCGGAATTAAAAGCGCTTGTTTAAGCGGAACAATCATTTGCACGTTACCAGTTTCGCCATGGCGTAACAACCCTTGCGGATTAGGAAAAGTAGCTCTAAAAGGAATATTTCCGGTTTCGTTATCAAAGTCGGCTTCGATGGTTTCAACCACGCCAGGGTACTGAAACACTTTATGATTAGCCATCAGCAGTCTTACTTCAGGCTTTTCTTTTTTATTTTCGGTCTTATAATCCAGATATTCAGCCTCGGGCACGTTAAAGTAAACCCACATTTTGCTGTTATCAGCCAGGGTAGTCATTAAGTCGCCTTCTTCAATCAGGCTACCAGGCCGAACTTGTAAACGGTCGATATATCCATCGAAAGGCGCAGTGATGGATAAGAAGCGCAGGTGAGTTTGGCTCAATGACAACTCGGCCTTAGCTTTATTTAACTTAGCTTTGGCCATGGCCAATTCGTTAGGTGCCACAATATTACTGTCTCTCAGCTTTTTGGTATTTTGATACTCAATTTGCGCCAGGTTAACTTCGGCTTGCGTTTTCTGCATTTCGGCGCCTAAAACCTTGGGCATAATTTGAAACAATAGCTGACCTTTTTTTACGAACTGTCCTTCGTCAACAAAGCTCTTTTCGAGGTAGCCGCGCTCCTGAGCTCTGATTTCAATGTGACGAATGGAACGGATTTGGCCAACATACTCGTTAACCACAGTGGTGTCCATTTTTAACGGACTGGTAACTAAAAGTTTAGCGTCGGCTTCTTTTTGCTCTTTTTGTTGTTTACAGCTTGTATGTAGCAATAAGGCACACAAACCCATAAACACGAATTGTACTTTCATGACAGTTTGGGAAATTTAATTAGGATTTTGAAATTGTTTTTAACGAGGGTTATGATCGGGAAACACGATGTGCTACTTTATGATAGCCAGCAACGCATTTTTAGAAAAAAACAATAAATAGAAAATTACTCGGCGATAATGATACGCCGATAAAAAGAGCAGAATCAGATTCTGAAAACCCGGAAGGTAATGTATAATTTAGAGGTAGGGAATACCGAGAGAAGGCAGTGTGAAGGATAGGTAAGGTTGATATTTTTACTTACCTCTTCGTACAACTGCGCCGAAAAATGCGGATTGAGGAAATCGCCTTTAGCTTGAACTTTACGATGATTGACCGTTTCGTCATTGTCATCCTCCACGTTTTCAACTAAAGTACGGTTTCGGCTGCTTTTGTACTGGCGAAAATATTGCAAGTCAGATCTTGTTTCGACTATGCTGCTTTTTACCTCGGTTGAACTTCTTACGGCATGAGATACAATGAAGTGACTGCTTTGCCATAAGCTGGCATAAGCCATGCTATGCCCGCACAGCAGTATCACCCCAAGGGAAAGAAATAATTTAAATAACCACTTCATTCAGTGCGCAAAGTAAACAAAAGATTAACGCAATGCAAAAGACGTAATTATTTTGTGGAAATGTTTCGGATTTGTAAACGCAACGTAAATACAGCTGCAACTTTTTTATTACAGAATACTATTTAATATAATTTAAATTACTAAATTTTGTACTTAATTTTCTGAAAATGAGTGCATTGAATACTTATACTACGCAAGCAAAAAAGTAAATACGATAAAAATAAAAATGGCTTAGTTGCAAACATTTTCTTCTAAAGTTGAGCATTTAGAATACTTATTCGACGATTTTAGAGCAAAAACGCAGATTTTACTTGCAGATAAATTTATTTCAAAACTAAACCCAATAAAAAAAGTCATTGCAGCACTCAGGCTACAATGACTTTTTTACTACCGTTTAAAATCAGTTTTTCAACTCTCTTACCCAGATGTTACGGAAACTTATGGGTTCGCTTTTATCACCATGAGCCTGAAGCTTGATAGACGCTGCACCATGTTTAATGGAGTAAGAGGGCTGCCCAATATACTGTGTAGGCCCGCGAAGCTCCGTGTTGTTTTGCACAATAATACCGTTAAAGGCCACTGTGATACGTGCAGGCGTTTTTAAAGAGCCATCTTCGTTAAAAACGGGTGCCAGCCAGTTCACATCATAAGTCTGCCACTCGCCGGGCTTCCGCGAAGGATTTGACAATGGAGGAAATTGTTTATAAATGCTCCCGGCCATTCCGTTAACATAAGTTTTGTTTTCGTACGAATCGAGCACCTGCAACTCATATCCAGGATCGCCTTTGCCTAACGACGCTAAAAATATACCGCTGTTGCCCCTGGCCTGCCCCTCGCCGGTGATGTTGGCGGGTATGCGCCATTCAATATGTAATTGGTAGCTGGTAAACAGCCGTTTGGTTTCGATGTTACCACCGGCTTTATTAACCGTAAGCACATCGCCTTTAACCGTCCAGTTGGCGGGCTTATCGCGGTCGGCGTTTGATACCCATTCATTCAGGTTTTTACCGTCAAATAATATGACTGCATCGCTTGGGGGTGGTACGCTTAAGTACTTTCCGGGCATAACTTTTACCGGAACCGGACTCCATACCTCGGTATCTTCGGGTTTGGCACCCTGCTGAGCAAATGCCGAATACGATGCGCTCATCAACAACGTTATTAATATTCTTTTTGCATTCATAAGTCGTACAATTTATACCAAAAGCTTATTGCGTAAATAATTACAACTTTCAGTTATACTTACATAAGGGTCTATCTTAAAATTCTCCTGCTCTACGATGTAATGCTTTATACCCGCCAGTTTAGATTTAGCAAAAATCTGCTTAAAGTTAACAGAACCTTTACCTACTTCGGTATTTAGCTTGCTGTCTTGCTTGTCCATGTCTTTAACGTGTACCATGGCAAAGCGACCCGGATACTTTTCAAACCATTTTACCGGATCTTGTCCGGCACGCACCACCCAGTACAAATCCATCTCGAAGCTAACCATCGCAGGGTCAGTTTCTTTTAACAGCACCTCGTAAAGTGTAGTACCATCAATCGGCATAAACTCAAAATCGTGGTTGTGGTAGGCCATTTTTAAACCTGCGGCCTTAACCCTCTTAGCAGCCATGTTTAGTTTGGCGGCAACGTTTTTTAAATCAGCACCTGTTTTACGGAACTTTGCGTCAACATAAGGCATGGTGATATACTGATGCCCCAATATCTTACCGGCCGCTACAGCATCATCCAACTCGTCAAACTTACCTTCACCCAGCAACATATCCATACCATAATGGCCACTTGGCGATTTAAGCCCATGCTGGTCTAAAAGCTTCTTAAATTCGACTGGTTTCAATCCCCAAAAACCGTTTTGTTTACTGTAACCAAAAACCTCCACTTCTCTATATCCGGCTTTGGCAACTTTGGCAATTGCGCCGCGCACATCTTTAGGTAACTGTTCGCGTAAGGTATATAATTGTATGCCTGCCACATGGTTACTGGCAGCCAGCGACAACTTGGGTAATAAAGTAACTCCGGCGCCAATGAGGCCAGCCTGTGTTAAAAATGCTCTTCTATTTATCATGGTCCTGTTGGTCTATATTTTACGGCTGATGTTAAACATCACATATCTGCACACATTTTTGCAATGAGGCTAACTTATCAGTTGCCGTTGGTACAAATTCCTGCGCTACATAACCTTTAAAGCCGGTAGCAACAATCGCTTTCATAATAGCCGGATAGTACAGCTCTTGGGTACTATCAATTTCGTTACGACCGGGTACGCCGCCGGTGTGGTAGTGGGCAATGTACTGGTTATATTGCTTAATATTGGTAATGATGTCGCCCTCGTCAATCTGCATGTGATAGATGTCATACAGCAGTTTAAAGTTTTCGGAACCCAGCTTTTTGCACAGTTCGGCGCCCCACCAAGTACGGTCGGCCTGGTAATCCTTATGGTTTAACTTACTATTCAAAAGTTCCATAACCAACACTACTTTATGCTTTTCGGCCAATGGCATCAATTGCTTTAGGCCGGTTACGCAGTTTTCCCATCCCTCCTCATCGCTCTTACCACGCTTATTGCCGCTAAAACAAATTAAATTAGTGTAACCTGCTTTAGCTACCAGCGGTATCATCTCGCTGTATTGCTTAACCAGCGTTTCGTGGAACTTCTTGTCGTTAAAACCATCAACGAGGTTAATTTCGGCACCATTGCACATCGATGAATGTAAACCATATTTTTTTAGTGTGTCCCACTCCTTAGGGCCTACTAAATCAATAGCTTTCAAGCCTATTTTTTTCCCTTCGGCGCAAAGCTTGTCCAAGGGTATATCACTATAACACCACCGGCAGGCGGAGTGATTGATGTTGCCTTTAAGCGACGTACTTTCTTCGGACGGAGCAGCCTGCGTTTGATTCATATTTATTAAGCCTGTTGCCGACAAGGCTGCGGTACCTGCCAGCAGGTTTTTAACAGCTGATCTGCGGTTGGTTGCCATTATAATTTTAATTTAAAGGTATGACTGTGTAAAATGTATCGTGGTTTAAAGGCTAAGCGTACCCGTTTCGTCAACGTAAGCGGTTGAAGTTTTGGCTTGACCGGGGCGCTCTTTAAATAACAGTAAAAACAGCACAAGTACAACGGCTGCTATGCCGGCTGGTATTAACCATATTTGCTGCCAGTTATGTGCGTTAGCCCCTGTTTTATACGAGTCTACAATAGGCCCCGATATGGAGAAACCTATCAGCATCCCCACGCCGTAAGTAGCCAGCGTAATAAAGCCCTGCGCTGCACTTTTAAAGCGTTCGCCCGCCAGGTTATCGGTGTAAATCTGACCGGTCACGAAAAAGAAATCGTAACAAATTCCATGCATTACGATGCCCATAATCAGCATCCAGTAGTTGGATTCGATGTTACCGTAAGCGAAAAACACATAGCGCAGTACCCAGGCTAACATACCTACTGCCAGCATTTTTTTAACCCCAAGGCGAACAAAAAACAAAGGCATCAGTGCCATAAATATCAACTCGGATACCTGCCCAAAGGCCTGCTTACCCGCAGCGCCCTGCATACCCACTTCGTTAAGGAAGGGGTTAGTAAAGTTATAGTAAAATGCCAGCGGTACACAAATTGCTACCGATGCCAGGAAGAATACGAGGTACGAGCGGTTTTTCAATAAACGGATAGCATCCAAGCCTAAAATATCGCTAAGCGACGTAGCCTGTTCTTTTTTAACCGGAGGCGTAGCTGGTAGCGTGAAACTAAACAGCCCTAATATAAACGAAGCTATAGAAGCGGTTTTCAACGTTAATGCCAGCGAACCTGTTTTTTCCCAACCCAACCAGCCAATAGCAAAACCTGCCACGATCCATCCCAAAGTTCCTAATACCCGGATAGGCGGAAACTCTTTGCTTGGATTGGTCATTTGCCTGAAAGATATGGAGTTGACTAACGCGAGCGTCGGCATATACACAATCATGTAGAGCAATACATAAGGGTAAAAGGCAGAAAAATCGGCGGCTGTCGAACTTAGCCACAGCAGTGCACCACCAATAAGATGCAATACCCCTAAAATTTTTTGCGCAGAAAAATATTTATCTGCAATGAGCCCAATGATGAAAGGCGCTACAATAGCGCCAATAGATTGTGTAAGATAAGCTACCCCCACCTCAGTGGCACTGGTTTTTAAATTGGTGAGCAGGTAGGTACCTAAAGTAACAAACCATGCCCCCCAGATAAAAAATTCCAGGAACATCATTACCGACAACTTTATTTTTACCGATGCAGTCATGATGGGTTATTTTACGGTGAGTATATATTTGACGATCTCGCGGGCATCATCTACCGAAATCATGGGGTGCGGCGACATGGCGATATCGCCAAAGCTGCCTGCACCGCCTTTAATTATTTTGTCGGCCAGTTTATCGACGTCGCCCGAATTATATTTTTTAGCAACCTCTGCATATGATGGGCCCACTAGTTTATCATGTTCTTTGTGGCAAGCCAGGCAATCAGATTTGGCAATCAGCGCAGCACCTTTAGATGATGATGCGTTGGTAGTGCCGGTATTTTCGGTACCGATGCCACCCGTAGTGTCCTGAATGGCGTTGCTATTTTGCGCCACGGCCGACTGGTTGTTGCCGAGGGTGGTATCAGCGCTTACTTTATCTTGTTTTTGGCCGCCCCCGCAGGAGGCAATAACGGCAACCGTAAGGCTTATTGATGTAATTAAAAATGCTTTTTTTATCATAGGTGATGAAGATTTTAGAGTCCTAATATTTTTTTATTGAGGGATGCGTCTGTACCCGACGAGGCAAAGTCGTCAAAAACACGGTCGGTTACCCGGATGATGTGGTCTTTGATAAATTGTGCGCCTTCGCGGGCACCGTCTTCGGGGTGTTTAAGCGCACACTCCCATTCCAGCACCGCCCATCCCGGAAAATCATATTGGGCCATTTTACTAAAAATCTGCTTAAAATCGACCTGGCCATCGCCCAGTGAGCGGAAACGACCGGCGCGGTCAATCCAATTTTGGTAGCCGCCGTAAACGCCCATCCTGCCACTTGGGTTAAACTCGGCATCTTTAACGTGCATCATTTTGATGCGTTCGTGGTAAATATCAATGTACTGCAGATAGTCCAGGCATTGCAGTACAAAGTGCGACGGATCGTAAAGTAGGTTAGCCCTGGGATGTTGATTTACGCGGTCCAAAAACATCTCGTAGGTGATACCGTCGTGCAGATCTTCGCCGGCGTGTATCTCGTAACATAGATCTATACCGCACTCATCATAATAGTTGAGTATTGGAGTCCAGCGGCGGGCCAGTTCATAAAAAGCCTCGTTAACTAAACCGGCAGGGCGCTGCGGCCAAGGGTATAAATATGGCCAGGCCAATGCACCGCTAAAAGTTACGCTTGAACTTAAACCCAGATTTTGTGAAGCTTTGGCTGCGTATTTAACTTGCTGTACCGCCCATTGCTGGCGGGCCTTCATATCCTGATGATATTCGACAGGTGCAAAGCCGTTGAACAACTGGTCGTAAACCGGGTTTACGGCAACCAATTGCCCTTGGGTATGGGTGGATAATTCGGTAATCTGTAAACCGGCTTCCTGAACAATGCCGTTCAAGTCGTCAGCGTAAGTTTTACTTTCGGCGGCCTTTTGCAGGTTGATGAAACGCGCATCGCCGGTGGGCAGCTGCAGGCCTTTGTAACCTAAGCCTGCCGCCCATTGGGCAATCGACTTCAAATTGTTAAAAGGGGCATCGTTGCCTATAAACTGCGCGATAAAAATTGCCGGACCTTTAATAGTTACCATAGTTTAGATGTTAAATGGTGTCCACTTTTGTTCTGATTTACCCGAAGCAATTACATTTTCAATAAAGGCCATGCCTCTTATCCCTTCCTGTATGCCAGGATAGTCCATCTGCTCTGCGGTAGGCTTGTCCCCTTTTGCTTTCGCTTTTAACGTTTGTGCAAAATTCCGATACAGGTTAGCAAAAGCCTCGAGGTATCCTTCGGGATGACCGGCGGGTGTGCGGGTGTTATAGTTGGCGAAGCTGCCGTTGTAGGCACCACCGGTACGCCATATCTCGCTCGGTTTACCGGCGTAGCGCACTATCAGGGAATTGGCATCGTCCTGCTGCCATTCCAGGCCTCCGGCCTCACCGTATATCCTTATTTTAACATTATTTTCGGCTCCGGTAGCTATCTGGGTAGCCATTAAAACGCCGCTGGCACCGTTGTCAAACTTTAACAATACGGCTCCGTCATCATCCAGTTTGCGGCCTTCAACCACGGTATTGATATCTGCACACAGTTGGCTTACACTTAATCCGGTTACGCACTCGGCCAAGTTAAAGGCATGCGTGCCGATATCGCCCATAGCCCCTGCTATACCGCTTTTAGATGGGTCGGTGCGCCAGGCGGCTTGTTTATTGTCTTGGTTACCTTCTTCAAAGGCACTTAACCAACCTTGCGGATATTCTACGTACACTTTGCGTACCCGGCCAATTTTACCCTCGGCTATTAACTGCCGGGCTTGCTTTACCATCGGGTACCCTGTATAAGTATGTGTAAGGCAAAGCGATTTACCGGTACGGGCTACCACCTCTTCCAGTTGTTTAGCTTCGGCTAAGGTAAATGTTGCGGGCTTATCAATTACCACATCAAAGCCGCTCTCGAGGGCCAGTTTAGCAGGCTCAAAGTGTACGTGGTTAGGGGTAACAATACTAATGACCTGCACCCGTATATGTTCGGGCAGTGCTTTTTCCTGATCAATCAATTCATGGTAGGAGTTATAAACCCGGCTTTCTGCTAAACCCAGCGCCAATCCGCTGGCTTTAGATTTGGCGGCATCGCTACTAAAAGCACCGCAAACCAATTCATACTCATCATCAATGCGTGCGGCTATGCGGTGTACAGCACCAATAAAGGCCCCCTGACCGCCGCCTATCATTCCAAGTCTCAATCTCATTATTAATATTTTAAGCCAGGGCCCAGGCTTTGTCACCTTTCATATACGGATAGTCGCCTATATATTTACCCGGAACCGGAACATAACGCAATGCTTTAGTGCATCCAACTTCTGAGGTGAAGTATCCCAGTAGTGTCAGCTGCTTAAGCATGGTAAAGTAATGATTAGGCGCATCTTCCTTTTTGGTTTTGCTGTATTCTTTTTGCTCTTTATCCAGCTCATTAAGCAAGGCAGTACGCTGACCGTCTTCGGCTTTCATGAAACCCTTATCGAACTTTTTAACGCAGGCTTCGTCAAGTTTTTTCAAGCCTTCTTTAAACACTTTCTGGTCGTTGGTGTCATAGCAATCGCGCACCATAATAGCCATAAAACCACCAACATTAGCCGCAGCTGCACCCGGCGTTGCTGTTTGCGGCAAAATAGTTTCGCCTATCTGGTTCATGTAAGCTACTGTGTCTTTATCTAAAAGGTCGTCTGTATCAAAAGAACTGCCGCTTTTACATCCCGATAAAAAGAACTCGGCTCCGATAACCGTACCGCCAAACAGTAAGGCTACCCGGTTTATTGCTTCTCTCCTGTCCATAGGTTGATGGTTAGATATTCATTTTTTTGAGTTCAGAAACTGCATGATTGGCCGCACGTGCGGTAAGTGCCATGTAGGTAAGCGATGGGTTCTGGCAGGCCGAAGACGTCATGGCCGCCCCATCAGTTACATAAACGTTTTTGGCATCCCATACTTGGTTAAACCCATTTAATACTGATGTTTTAGGATCGCGCCCCATACGGGCAGTTCCCATCTCGTGGATGCCTTTACCAAGTACAGCTTCGTTTTGATACTTATTAATATTTGTTACGCCTGCGGCTTCCAACATTTCGGCTGCGTCGTTCATCATATCAATACGCATTTTCTTTTCGTTGTCGCGTACTACGGCGTCAATCACCGGAACCGGCATACCCCACTTGTCCTTTTTGGTTTTATCTAACCACATGCGATTTTCGTGGTAAGGCAGCGTTTCGCCAAAACCACCGATACCCATGGTCCAGGCGCCCGGTTCAGTCAAGGCTTCTTTAAAATCTGCGCCTATATTCATTTCCGGGATGTTACGGCTCCAGCGCTCGCGGCCGGCACCGCCCTGGTAACCAAAACCGCGGATGTAATCGCGCTTCTCGCCATTAAGATTACGGTAGCGCGGTACATAAATACCATTGGCCCTGCGACCATAATAATATTTGTCTTCATACCCATCAACTGTGCCCGAAGCGCCCACATTAAGATGATGGTCCATAATATTATGCCCTAATGCACCACCGCTGCTACCCAAACCTTCGGGCCAAACATCGGTAGCCGAATTCATGAGTATAGCCGCTGTGTTAATTGTTGAGGCATTAAGGAATATAATTTTGGCGAAGTACTCGTAAGTTTTATTGGTTTCGGCATCCAGTACCTCTACGCCTTTAGCCAGTTTGGTATCTTTATCGTAAATCACCTTTACCACAATACTCCATGGCCGTAAAGTAAGGTTACCTGTTTTTATGGCGGCCGGCAAGGTAGCTGATTGCGTACTAAAGTAAGCGCCGTATGGGCAACCTAACCAGCATTTGTTACGGTACTGGCAGTTTACCCTACCCTCGTGCGGCTGCGTGATGTTGGCCGTACGACCAATGATCATGTGCCGGTTACCTTTATAATGTTCTTTGAGGCGTTTGGCTACGTCTTTTTCAACCACGTTCATTTCCATGGGTGGCATAAAGTCGCCGTCGGGTAAAATCGGAACGCCGTCACGATTACCAGAAATACCTGCAAATTTTTCTACATAGCTGTACCAGGGTGCCAAGTCGGCATAGCGGATAGGCCAATCTACAGCGATACCGTCTTTGGCGTTGGCTTCAAAATCGCTGTTGTGCCAGCGGTAAGACTGCCTTCCCCAAACTAACGAGCGGCCACCTACCTGATAGCTCCTAAACCAATCAAACGGTTGTTTTTCAATGTAAGGGCTGTCTTTGTCGCTTGCCCAGTAATTAAGGTTGGTTTCGTTAAGTACATAATCACGCTTGAGTACAGGATAGTTTTCTATCATCTGTTGCGTGCGGTTACCCCGGTGCTCAAATTCCCAGGGAGCTTTGTTAGCGTTTACATAATCTTTGATGTGCTCAATGTTACGTCCACGTTCGAGTAGTAATGTTTTTAACCCCTTCTCGGTTAATTCTTTGGCGGCCCAACCACCAGAAATACCGGAACCGACGACAATTGCGTCATAAGTATTATCTGCCATATAAAGGTTTATTGGTTATAATTGGTCATGAAATGCCTTTGCAAATCATCAGAAAACACACACTAAGTACTGAGCTTAATACCTCGTCTTTCAGGCGCTTCTTCTCACGGTAAGCGCCTTACTTACATTATTTCACCTTATTTAGCAAAAGCTCGAAATCAAAAGGTCACTTAACAAATATATCTTTTTATACTTAATTGCCACCTGATGTTAATTTTTTTTATTCTGGTAGTTAAAATTGCAAAGATGATTTACCGATTGGGTTAAAACAAAAATGCCGGCTTTTGGCCGGCATTTTTGTTATGATTTATTTAGCATGGTGTTATACAGCACCTTGCCTTCGTAGTTAATTACCCTGACTGCCATTTTTTCGGCACTTACCGAAAAATACATAAAGCCGTTTTCGGAAGCCTGGAATTTACTGTACTGCGTACCAGGCGTAACAGCAGTTAACTCAGACCCTGCACCTGTGATAAAAATATTGGTAGGTCCCTCGGGTTTTAAATGCTGCAGCGAATGATCGTGCCCAGCGAGGTAAACATCCACTTTGTTTTTTTCAAAGATATTGCTGATCGCTTTGCGGATAGTTAGCGTATCATAATTTTTTGCACGCGGGCCGGCAGTATAATAAGGATGATGCCCCACCACAATTTTCCATTTCACGTCTGCACTTGCCTCGCTCAGTGTTTTATTAATCCAAGCCAGTTGCTTTTGAGGTTCCTGATCTTTAATATCGTAAATGATGGGTTGCGTATCAATCATTAAAAACAAGGCTTTGCCTTTGCCCTCGCCCAAGGATACTTCTTTGCTGTAATAACGCGAAGGCATATTCCACCGGCGGCTTACTTTTGAGTAACGTATTTGCGCGTCAGGATCAGATACATAATCATGGTTACCTAACACCGGAAACCAATCAACCTGTAAAGAATGCGCAGTGTAAACGTTTTCGAAATTGTAATGCCATAAAGGATCAAGCTCGCTAATAACGCCTTTAGGATACATGTTGTCGCCAACCGAAATGATAAAATTGTTAGGATTGGCCTTTCCCCAATCGCCCATTTGTTTAGCCACTTCTACCTGATTGTACTCGCCGTTACGGCCCCAGTCGCCAATAGCCATAAAGTTTAATGGATAACCGTTGGTTAAACCAGCACTTGCCGAAAGGTCTTCGCTTTCAATGTATGTTACCTGCTCTTCGGCCAAACTTTCTAAAGGAGCAATTAGCGAAGCACCTAAAGCTGAAAGCGTAGTGCCTATTACAAAATCTCTGCGTTTCATGTTTATTTTAATGAGGTAATTTCCGCGTCAACCCCTAAAGGGTTACCGGCTATCCGGCATAGTAACGGAAAATCAGGGTTATTTAATATCCAGTATTCGGTGGTTTCGTTACGTGCAGCCACATGTAACACACTGATGACTTTTCCATCCACAGTAATTGTCTCCGGTTTGCCATCGCCTTTAAGGTCATAAATGGTGTTGTCGTACTGGTAACTTTTATGGCTTATCAAATTTTTGAAAGCCTCTTTGGAGATAAAAAAGAATGTTTGATTGGATAGCGTTACTGTTGTATTGGGCTCCGGCTGAACAAAGTTTAGCTTATTGGCTTTGTTGACGGCGCTGGGTAGTGCCACGTACCGGCCGGTGGCTGTGTTCCGTATTTTCCAGTCTAATACTACGCTGTCTGATAAACGGGTTACCTGTAATGCCATGGCAACGGTTTGCCCGTGAAGTTTAAGATTATATCCAATAACACTACCTTGTTTTACCGAAATGTTTTGCTGCGCTTTAAGTACCAGCGCCTGCCCTGCCAACAATAAAAAAAATAATAGCTTTTTCATGATGTTATTAGTTAGCATTAGGTGGTAATATTTGTGTTCCCCAATTGGTGGGCTTGTCTGTCATCTCAAAAACCAATTGACCGCCATTCACAATGTCAGCATGCTGAATCCAGGATTGATTATGATCTTTACCGTTAAGACTGGCCGATTTAATGTACATATTGCCGGCAGATAAATTTTTAGCGATGATGGTAAAATCCTTGCCGTTTTCCTGGTGCAAGATAACCTGTTTTAGCATAGGCGAATTAAGCAGGTAATAAGACTGACCTGCATTGGGGTAAAAGCCCATCATTTGAAAGGCCAGCCATGACGACATCGCACCCGAATCATCATTACCGGGCAAACCGGTTGACGAAGTATTAAAACTTTCGGTTACTATTTGCCGGATGCGTTTAGTACTTAAATCCGGGCGACCAATCCAATGGTACAGGCAGGGTGTTAAAAACGAGGGTTCATTATCTACGTTGTAAAACTTCTTGTCGAATAAAGTATCTAACCGTTGTTTAAACGCTTCGCGGCCGCCCGATTTTTCGATCAGTGCAGGCACCTGGTGAGGGATGCTCAGGGAATACTCCCAAGAAGTAGCCTCGTAAAAAAAGCCGCACCAATGGCAAACATACCAGGGATACTCATGACTAAGGGGTGTATACTTAAACGTAGGATGCTGATTATTGGAAGTACCGTAAGGTATATCATCCAACCAATGCCCGGCCGAATCTTTAGGCATAATGAAGCCCTTTGCGCCGTGCTGGGTGTAATCATCTCTCCAGAGGTTGCGCCAGTTATCGGCCTGTTTAATAAAGCGCTGATAAACCGCAGTTTTACCCAATCCTTTAGCTACCATGGCTATGCAATAATCTTCGTAGGCATAGTCGGTGGTGCGGTTACCGGCACGGGGGATGTGATACGGCACATAACCTAATTTATTATACTCAGGCAAACCGCCCCGGCCTTCTTTTTCTTCAATTCCGCCTGGCGGCACGGTGGCGTCTTTCAGCATGGCGTCCAGGGCCACGTTATAGTTAATTCCCGTAAGGCCCTTGGCATAGGCATCGGCTATCAATACATCGGCATTAGATCCACCCTGCGTGCGGCCGTTATAATTACCGCTGCGTGCGTCGGGCATGTAGCCGTCGTGCTTATAAATATTGAGCAACGCATTTACAATTTCGGTTTGTCTCTTAGGCGAAATTAAGGTAATAAGCGGGTTAGATGACCTGAATGTATCCCATATGGCGTAAAAGTCGTCGTAGTAAGGTTCATCACCATTCCACAAAGGGTTTTCGTGCGTGCGGTTAACAGGCATCAGCATGGTGTGATACAAACCGGTATAAAACATCTTTTTCTGCTCGGTGGTTGCATCTTTATTAATCTCAATGCGGCTCAGTAAACCATTCCAGTTGCTTTGCAGCTGGGACAGGGTTTTCTCAAAGCTCCAGTGAGGGATGTCTTGCGCAATGTTCTCCTGGGCTTTACCCTCACTTACAAATGAAATACCGATTTTTACTTTAACTGTATCAGTGCTGCCTTTTTTAAAAGCTATTAGAACACCGGTTTTTTGTCCCGAATCAAATTGCTGCTTAACGCCCGGATGCAGCTGTGCACCTTTCCATGTAGAAAGATTTTGCATAGGCTGATCAAATACAGCATCAAAATAAACGGTATAAGCCGCGCCGTTATTCCAACCGCCCCTGATGCGGCTATAGCCGCGCACTTCTGTATCAGATATTACTTCAATTTCAGAACCTACAAATTGCTGCGCTTCGCGGGAATCAGGCACCGGCTGCTCCCCTAAAAAGAAACCGGCATCAATAGCCAGTGCTTTGGCTGTGTTTTTAGGATAAGTAAATTTATAGAAAGAAGCTTTTTCGGCAGTGGTAATTTCGGTTTTGATATTGTGCTTTTTGAGCATTACGCTGTAATAACCCAAGGCCATCTTTTCATCCTGGCGCATAGATGAATGGTCGATCCCGATTAGGCTGCCGGTAAACGGCATGATAAGGATATTACCATATTTAGGACCACCACCAGTACCGCTTACATGCACCTGGCCAAAACCGGTAACCGGTGCCGGATCAGGCAGCCAGCCGCTATTTGGCCGGGCCGTACAGTCGGGACTGGGTTTTACCATACCAAACGGATATGACGGGCCGATAAATACGCGGCCCACCCCTTCAGATCCAATTCGTGGATCAACATATTGATGCAATGCAGTTTGCGCTTTAACGGGCTGGGTAGCCGGTAGCAGCGTGATAAGTAAACCACTACATAGTTTAGCAATAGTGCTATTGATATTTAACATAGCGGAGATTTATATTTTCAGGAAAATCTTGTTTTTGTAAAGGAAATACAACAGCGCCACCTGTACCACAATGATGGCTGCGGCCGTCCATACCGGTTGCCACAAAATTGGGGCAAAATTGATCAATCCGCCAAAAAGGTAATTGGCGGTGTGCAAAAAGTTAACCGCACCTTCGGCCGCCAGGTATATGAGGATAGAGTTGCTGCCGATTAATATAAACGGGAACGCCCATTTACGGAATTTAGCCACATCAACAATCAGGTAAAATACTGCCAAAAACAGCAAACTGAAGCCGCCTACATATAACACGAAAGAGCTGCTCCATAAACGCTTATTAATAGGGAAATTAAAGTTCCATAACCATCCTAAAGCAATCAACACGATACCTGCGCCAATTAATACCAATCCCTTTCTTAGCATAGGCCAGTTTGGAGAGATGAACTTTAAAAACTGCCCGGTGAAAACGCCTAACAAAGCTGTACTGATGGCTGGTATGGTAGACAAAATACCTTCCGGGTCGTGCACACCGTCATGCAGGCGTCCGGGTAATAACAGCCTGTCTATATACGATTCCAAGCTGCCATTCATGGTAAGCACGCCGGCACCGTAACCAGGTACCGGGATAAACATCATAGCGGCCCAATAACCTATCAATATCCCCCAAAACCATATAATTTGCCCTTTGAGGTTGAAATTAAGATAAATGAGCCCTGCAAAAAACCAAGCCAAACCAATACGGCCTAATACACTGGCAAAACGGGTATTTTCGTAACCGTTAAACTTAAAAAGGCCGTTTACTACTACGCCTAAAAAAACCAGTATTAGTGTGCGCCGGATCATGGTCGCATATATTTTACCTTTTCCGTCAGCAGTCAATTTACCCTGCATAGAATATGGCATACTTACGCCCGCAATAAATAAAAACAGTGGGAATATCATATCGTAAAAGGTAATGCCGTCCCAGTCGGTATGGTGTAACTGGCCCGACATCCACAACAGGGCGGGCCATTGCGTGGCCTTGGCCAAAGCATGGATTAACCCCTCGCCGCTGATAATCCAAAACATATCAAAGCCACGCAACGCATCTAAAGACATCAGCCTTTCGGCCTTTGGTTTTACCGGTACACTCATAAAGCTGCTTTGATGGTGTTGTGATATTTTTTGTAAAGCTGCTGAGCAACTGAAATACTTTCGCCTTTTGTGGCAGTTGGATAAGCGTTATGTGCATTTACCCAATCCCACTCCCAATTACGGATACTTTTATCAAAAGCCTGCACATCCATTTCTTTTTTCTGTTTCATAGACTGCTCAACTTCTGCAAAAAACTTCTCCCACCGCACTTTATAAAATCCGTTGAGCAAACCGCTCCACTGGCGGCAAGAATACTCGTGCAATGGGCTATTTTTATCACCCCAAAGCGTAATCAAATCGCGGGCATTTACTTCGTACAAATTTTTCTCAGCAGTTGTGGTTCCACAGTTACGGGCATCAGTCAGCCATGGGCCCAGTAAAAAGTCTTTACGGGTAGCTAACAGCATGTCCATATCAGTAATCAGCTGAAGGTATTCGTTGCTGTACTTTTTGAAATCAGCGCTGTTTTTTTCACGGTAAGCTTTAACCCATTTGCGCTGCAGAGGCTCTGCATAGTTGGCCAGTACCTGACGGGTTACATCAACCAAATCGTATCCAAAACCATCACTGTTTTTACAGGCAGGTGCCGCCAGCATCATTTCGTCCCAGGCGGGCAGCAAATCCTTACGGTTATAATTCAGTTTGGTTTTAGTCCAAACAGTGGCACTGTCAAATGTTGGTCTGCCGGTAATGATAGACTCTGCCCCATCGCGAATGTCTTTACCATTGTAGGCTGTACGTTTAAGCACTTGCCATGCATTTACGGCATGCTGGTTTTTGCTGCCATAACGGTTTAATATATATTCATTCAGCCAGCTATCAATAGGTATTGAGGTATTTTGCCAGGTGTGTTTGGTCATCAGCTCATACAGCACTGGGTTTTGTTCAATAGCTTCCATGGTTAGGCCGATGCCTTCCATTTTACCCGAAGCTGGGTCTTTGAGGGCAGCGGCCGGTCCTTCGGCAACGCCTTCCATACGGCCAAACATCGAAATATTACCGCCAAAATTGTGCAGCATATTCCAAATCCATGGCTTGCCGTAGTAAGCATCAGTACGTTTCCACACCGGCTCAATCTCAGTAGCCAGATCCAGCATAATCATGTGGTCGTTAGGAACGGCTTCTAACAATGCCTTAATCTGAGGAGTTTTCCAAAACTTGCGATCACTGTAAAATAACCAGCCCTGCATTACCCAAATAGCTTTCGAGTCAGCTTTGCTCATGGCCTGGTATATCCGGTTGCTTAAGGCCGACAAGTAGGCAGGGTCATCAGTAGGAGGTTCATTTTCATTGAATGTATCGGCTGAATATAAATGGTCGGTGCCGTATAAACGGGTTTGCACTTCTAAAAACTTACGACCAATTTTTTCAAACATCGGGTCTTCGGTATCCAGAATGTAGGTATCGTCAAAACCGTTGGTCCAGTTAGTCTGCTTTAATTTAGACGCCGGGAAACGGGTTTTGAAAGATGCCGGTACGTGGCCGGTGAATGACTGCAGCACAGGTTTCATACCCATAGCTCTTTCGCGTTTTAATATTTTTTGCTGTAAATCGCGGTGACTGGTCATCCAGCTAACCGGCAGCGGGCCACCCCAGCCATCTAAATTACCCATCCAGAACCACGAAAAATAAGCAGGACCACAAAAAAAACCTTTTAGATCCTGATCGGTGAAGCCCATGCTTTTGTATACCTCATACCAGGTATACTCCTGCCCGGTTAAAGCCAGCGGCATATTAATGCCGTGCATAGCCATCCAGTCAATTTCTTTTTCCCAGCGTTTCCAGTCCCACCAGCTCATGCTGTAGTTGTAGGTACAATAGTTTAAGTAGTAGCGATAATTATAAGGCGTATTTTTAACCACCTTGCGTGTTACAGCCGGTGCTTTTGCAGGTAATTTTAAATTAGTACCGTTCCAGGTAATCTGGCAGTGCGCGTATTCGGTAAGGTAATAATACAGGGCCGACGCAACCGCTACGCCGTTGTTGCCGCGCAGTTCAATCTTGCCGTTTTTACTTTCAATCTCAAAATAATCTTTACCTATTTTAGAAGCAATTTGCTGTACTTTAAACCAGTTTGCCTTACCCGGAATTACGCGGTTTATTAAAGCATAAGAGGTTTGTTCAACGGTTTGTGCTATAGATAAAAAGGGTAATAAAGCGAGTGCAAATAGTGCTGGTAACTTTCTAACTTTCATTAAACAATAAATATAGTATGGCTATGGATTTACGGATATACTTTTACTTGCTTTGCCGGCAATGTTTAACTGCTTGATTAACGCATCAGGCGAATTGTTGATAACAACGGCGGGGGTTGTCTGCGACTTGTTCAAAATTAAGCCGTCGATATTTAACTTTTTCACGTCATCAGCAATCAAAGCTTTGCGTAAATCGGTTTTTTGGTAATTAAGTTTTACATTTTTAAAGCTGATACCGCTGGCGTGTCTTATATAAAAACCCCATACAGGCAGCTCACCAAACATCGAAAATTCGGGATAATCGCCGATTACCTCCGGGATATCTTTTAAGTCTGCAACATTAAAGTTTTTGTAATCTTTCGCAGTAGTACCCTCGTAAGTAATTTCGATATTTTCTAAGGTAACATCCTCTACATTGTGCCCGGGTATACCGGCAATAGCCGATGGGAAAACATGATGCTTAAATGGCACTTCCGGCCCATCCATGTGGTAGCCTGCATCGGGTTTACCCGCAGGCACCTGTACTTTTACATTACCAATGTACACTCTGCGCAAAACACCAGGATCGGCCGATTTTTTACGCTGACCTAAACGCAAAAATATAGCATTGCCAGTATTAGTTGCGGTTACATTCCGAATATCTATATCTTCTAAAGTGCCGCCATCTACTGTTTCTAAAGCAATGGCAGAGCGGTAGGTATCATATACGGTAATGTTATGTACCTTAATTTTTTTAAATCCGCCGTGCGATGCCGTACCCATTTTAAAAGCACTGGCGCTTGAACGTACGCGGCAGTCATAAATCTCGATATTTTCGCAGGCACTTTTCGGGTCATGAGATTTAAGGCAAATGCCGTCATCAGCCACATTAAAAAAACTGTGAGCCAGCTTCACGTTTTTGCAATCTACCAAGTCAATACCATCATTATTTAAAAAGGTATTACTTTCTACCTTGATACTGTCAATTAGCATGTTTTCGCAATTGCGGTAATCCTGTATCCAGCACAGTCCGTTTTTAATAGTAATATTTTTGATGATTACATCACGGCAGTTTTTAAAATCAATCAGGTGCGGCCGGTTATCTTCGGCAGGGCGCATCTGGTGCCAGTCGTTATATTTCTGCCACTCATCATCCTTTAAGGTACCGACACGCAGCATACGGTAAATATCCTTAATCAGCAGGTCTCCCCTACCGTCGATTATTCCATGTCCGGTGATAGCCACATGATTGACATCGTTAGCCACAATAAGCGCAGATGCTTTTTGCGGACCGTAATCAATACGCTTGATGGTAGCCAGCAATGCGCCGCCTTTATCTACATGTAAATCAACGTTAGATTTAAGATATAATACGCCGGTTACAAAGTTACCCTTAGGTATTAGCACCATGCCTCCGCCATTGCCAGAAGCTGCATCAATAGTTTTTTGGATGGCCTTGGTATTATCAGTTTTGCCGTCGGCCAATGCGCCGTATTTAACTATATTATACGTTTTACTTTGCGCATAAGCATTGTTTACTAATGTAAAACATTGCATGCTTATAACACCGAGCAAAGTCAGACAAGTATTTTTAATCATTTTACTAACTATAGATAAAAATTTAACACTACCAATACACTGTATAAAGTGCGGTTAAAACACCTGTAATAATTACAGCCATGATGATAAACGCTGGGTTAACACTGAAGTCGGACCGTTCGGGTTGTTTAATGGCAGAGGTGTATACTTTAGGTTTGATTAAGCTTATAGCTACCATCATAATAACCACCACCACAAAGGTGATCGTCATGCGGTCTAAGAATGGATAATCCGGAAATGCTCCATGAGTCCAAACAGGTAAAAACTTTAAGGCGGTTGAAATAGGCACCGTTAATATGGCAGCAGCCATGGCAGCACCGGACGTGGTACGCTTCCAGAACAGACCCAACATGAATATAGCCAGTACACCCGGCGAGAAGAAACCCACGTACTCTTGTATAAATTGGTAAACCTGGTCGAGCGAACGCAGTGCTGGAGTAACAACAGCTGCAATCAACATACAAACAATAACAGCCCAACGCCCGGTTAATACCAGCTTACGCTCAGAGGCCGACTTGTTAAAATACTTTTGATAAATATCCAGCGAAAAAATAGTGGAAATACTATTTGCTTTACCAGCCAACGAGGCTACAATGGCGGCAGTTAGGGCAGCAAAAGCTACACCTTTCAGTCCGGGCGGCAGCAAATTCATTAAGGTTGGATAAGCCTGATCAGGTTTTACCGTGCCTGTAGCGCCTAGCATTTCCTGCTGAAAAAGGCCTTTGTTGTGCAGCACATACATGATAATGCCTGGTAATACAGCAATTACCGGAACCAGCAATTTTAAAAACGCAGCAAATAAAATACCAGTACGGGCAGTTTTTAAATTAGCGCCCAAAGCACGCTGTACAATGTATTGATTACAACCCCAGTAAGCCAGGTTATTGATGAGCATACCACCAATAATTACTGATGTACCCGGCAACTCCATATAATGTGGACTCGATTTATCAAAAATCATATGCAGGTGGTCAGGGGCCTGCTGTTTGAGTACCGAGAGTGCCCGGATGATATCCTCACCGTAGCCAAAATTTTCGGCCAGCTTTGAAAGCGCCAGGTAAGTGGTAACTAAGCCACCCGCTATTAAGACGATAACCTGTATCACGTCGGTGTAGCCGATAACTTTCATACCGCCCAGAGTAACAATTACCGAAAATACACACAATGCTACTACACAAAAACCGAATGACAGGCCCGAAATTGCATTAACAGCAATGGCACCTAAATATATGATAGAAGTTAAATTGACAAATACATAAACCAGCAACCAAAACACAGCCATGATGGTGCTTACCTGGTTGTTATACCTTTGCGCTAAAAATTGCGGCATGGTAAATATCTTATTTTTAAGATAGAGCGGAATGAACAGCCAGGCTACCAAAATCAATGTAGCGGCAGACATCCACTCGTAGCTGGCAATGGCCAGCCCCATAGCAAAACCCGAACCTGACATGCCGATAAAATGCTCGGCAGAAATGTTGGATGCTATTAATGATGCACCTATAGCCCACCAGGTAAGTGAGCCTTCGGCTAAGAAAAAGTCTTGAGGGTTTTCGGTATCTTTCTTTTTACGATAGATGTAATAACCGTAAGCCGATACCACAATAAAATAAATGAAGAATACAATAATATCGGCCGTCTGTAAATGGTTTTTGCTCATAATTGGTTATAAGTGTTGCTTTGCTGGATTTTTAGCCCTGTAAATAACTCATATTTTCAGGGTTTATCAAACATTCACACTATAAATAAATGGTGCCGAATATAAACGAACAACCCCCGCTTATTAACGGGGGTTGTTTGTTTATTGAGTAAGATTAATTAGCGTATCCCGGGTTTTGAACCAATTTGGTGTTGGTTTGGAAACCTGAAGTTGGAATAGGGAATATACGACGGTAAGTATCGGCGTTAGTCTTACCTAAGCCCCAAGTACCTTCGTACTTGCCAAAACGAATCATGTCGTTACGACGCCAGCCTTCGTAAGCTAACTCCTTTGCACGCTCGCTGTAGATACCGTCTAAAGTGATGGTACCTAAAGCCGGAGTTGTGGTACGGTTAGCTTTGATTTGATTAACCAATGATAAAGCCGTTGAACCTAAAGTTGCTGCGCCACCACGTAAAATAGCCTCAGCCTTCATCAACAGAATATCTGAATAACGGAAAACCGGATAGTCGTTATTTTGATTACGGTTAATTGGGTTAGTGTAATCAGCTAAAAACTTATTGTTACGGTAACCAGTGTTCCAGGCAATTTCGTCGCGGCCTAAATCGTAATCAGAGTTAGTACCTGTACGAGGTTTGAATGTTAACTGAGACAGTACTAACGGGTAAACATAAGTAGCATTTGGAGCCGAACCTTTATAGAACTGGTCATATCCGGCGTTAGTGGTGCTCACCATAATTGGGGTTCCGTCTTGCCAGTACTGCTGACCAGTTAACCACTGCTTATTTCTGATGTCATTAGGGTCATCAAAATTAGCATAGAACTCCGCAGTAGTCATTGACGGACCGCTTGGCCTGTTGTTTACCAAACCATTACCGGTGTTTTGGTTTATAACAGGATCGGTAAAGCCGCCAGGTGTTGAACCTGAGTACAAGTAACGGATCCCTAAGTTGCGATTAAGATTATAACGTGCAAAGATCATATTACCACCGTTAGTCGATGCATCATAAGGAATTGCAAAGATGAATTCCTTTTGCGTAGTTGGACCGTTAGTTGGGTAGAACATTTGCAAATAAGAAGCCATCGGTTCTACCGAATATTTGCCTGAACTAATAATTTGATCACAAGCTGCTATACAGTCGTCATAACGTGGAGCACCAGTGTAAACAGCAGCATTCAAATACATTTTAGCCAGGATGGAATAGGCCAAATACTTGGTTGGTAAACCATAAGTTGTTGTGTTTACATCTGTTTTTAGATAAGGCAAAGAATTTTTCAATTCGCTTTCTACAAAGCTAAATACCTTGGCGCGAGGTGCGGTAGGTTGTAAATCTTTGGCACCATATAAGGTGTCTAAAGGCACGTTACCAAAACTATCCATCATCATGTAGTAAGCAAAAGCACGTACCGTTTTTAATTCGGCCAAGCTGGTGCTTTTTGCGCTGCTGGCAGGAGCTGCGTTAAAGATAGAGATGGTTTGGTTGGCTACACCGATCAGGTTTGTTAAATAATACCAAACGCCACTAATACCAGAGTTATCCTTTGTCCAGGTATGGCGATGCAATTCCTGGTATCTGTTACCGTCAATCCAATCTGTGTTGTAAACAGCTAAAACACTTTCGTCGGTGGTATGGCTTTGTGAAAAAAAGTAAGCTCCGGTATAATCACTACGCAGTGCTATATATACTGCTCCCGATGCTGCCTGATACTGGGCAGGCGTTTGAGGGAAAATATCTGGTGTTAATTCGGTATTTACTTTCACGTCTGTTTTGTGACAAGAGGATAGCCCTACAGCTATACCAATCACAGACGCAATGGTTAAAAATATCTTTTTCATGACTCTTTTACTGATTATAATGATACGTTAACGCCCAATAAGAATGTACGTGTTTTTGGATAAAAGTTGTTGTAATCAACACCCGGCGACTGGCCACCTTGGTTAATCTCAGGATCGATGCCTTTGTAACCTGTAATTACAAACAAATTGTTAGCGGTTACATACAAACGTATATTGCTGATAGATTTAACCGGCTGTTTAAAGTTGTAACCCAAAGTGGTGTTATCCAATCTTACATAAGAACCATTCTCTAAATACCGGTCAGAGTAGAAGTAATTTCTGATATCGGTAGTTTTATCGTCTGATGCGCTGCGCAAAATATTGTTGACACCTGCGGCAGATGTATTAGATAAATCTGCACGGGTGGCATTAAATATTTTATTTCCGAATGTGCCTCTCAAAAATACGTTGAAATCAAAATTTTTGTAACGGAAAGAGTTGTTCCATCCCATTATCAATTTAGGCTGCGGACTGCCCGCGTAGAAGTAGTCATTTCCTTGAGTTGGCTGTATAGTAGTTGATCCGTCTCTTTTGTAGAAAAGTGAATTACCATTAGCATCTTTACCTGCATATCTAAAGGTAAAGAACTGACCTAACGGATATCCTACTTTCAGGATTTGTAAGGTAGAACCTGATTGACCTGGGCCTTCAGGAGATGAATACTGGATTGAGTCGCCGTTAGCGTAAGGGCTTTTCAGGCTGGTAACTTTGTTTTTGTTGTAAGCAGCAGTGATAGAGCTTGACCAGTTAAAGTCTTTAGTTGACACTGCATTGGCTGTTAAGCTAAGCTCAATACCTTTATTGTTGATACTACCGCCGTTTGCGTTAATACGTCCACCAGGTACAAGCGCTGCCGACACATTATAGCCGAAAAGCATATTACTAGTGTTTTTGTTATACACGTCAATTGTACCGGTAATTTTATTTTTAAGAATTGCAAAGTCAAGACCAATGTTAGTAGTTGCTGTACGCTCCCATTTCAAATCAGGGTTTTGACCTTGGATTGGTGAATAAGCACCTGCTTGGATACCATTGTTATAATAGGTACCGCTTGACCCGTACAATAATTGGGCAGTGTATGCACCAATACCAAATGAGTTACCAGTTACACCATAACTTACACGCAATTTTAAGTTATCAATTACAGACTGATCTTTCATGAAGTCTTCCTGATTGATAGCCCATGCGATACTACCTGCCGGGAAATATCCCCAACGATTGTTAGCACCAAATACAGAGCTACCGTCTCTTCTAACAGATCCCTGAAGAATATACTTCTCTTTGTAGTTGTAGCTTACCCGGAAGAAGTCAGAAATCATTAAAATTTTACCATAAGTCTGGTCGTTACCTGTATTGATACGGTAACCAGAAACTGCGTAAGGGTTACCCAGAGCAAGGTTGTTGTAACCAATATTATCAGCAGGAAAATTGGTACTTGATACCTGGATTCCATCACCATAAACGTTATCCTGGTATGAATAACCCAAAACGGCGTTTAATGAATGGTCACCAAATTTCTTATTCCAGCTTAAGAAGGTTTCGAGTGTTTTAGTAGTATTAGAAAAATCGCTACGGAGAGCAGATCCATTTTGACCAAAATTGATCAAAGAGTGAGAAATGCCAATACCTGGGTCGGGGTTGTTATAGAAACCGGCGCTTGGATATTGGTTGTAATAGCTGCTGTAAAACTCACCATGTTGTGAGGTTGTTTTTTGATAAGACAAGTTTACGTTGTAAGTAAAACCAAACGGCAGTTTAGCTTCGGTTACAAATGAACCTAGCAACACATTATACTTGGTATTATCTTGTGCGTTATTTGAAAGCGATAACGGGTTATAATAACCACTGGTATTAAAGTTTTCAAAGTAAGTACCATTTGCGTTATAAATAGGGCTTACCGGCAGGTGTTTAGCAGCCTGTAATAGCACTATATTTTGCAGCGGGACATTGTTAGAGTTGCTGGCAGAGTTTGATAAGTTTAAGCTGAACTTCAATTTGTCGTTTAAAGCATACTGATCAACTGACAAACGGCCAATTACACGCTCTAAAGAGCTTCCTTTTAAAATACCTTGTTTTTTGAAGTAGTTGATGCTGGCGCTGTAAGTGCCATGCTCAGAACCACCGCTTACAGAAATGTTGTGATTTTGTGCATAAGCAGTAGAACGTTCTATCGCTTTCATCCAGTCGGTATTAGCACCAAAATCGTTGCCTGATGTGAAAGTAGTATTATTTTTTGCTAAGAATGCGCGAATTTCATCTGCATTCATCAGGTCCAACTGGTTGCTTACCTTCTCAACGCCGCCGTAACCACTGTAAGATACAACTGACGATCCCTTTCTACCGCGTTTAGTAGTTACCATGATAACACCTGCCGAAGCTCGGTTACCATAAATAGCAGTTGCAGCAGCATCCTTTAATACATCAATAGTTACAATGTCATTAGGAGCAACGGCAGCAATATCTGCACCTGGTATACCATCAATTACATAGTAAGGAGAACCCGGGCTGTTTACTGTTGAAGCACCACGTAAAATAACAGCAGCAGGTTTGTTAGGGTCGCCGCTGGCAGTAATATTTAATCCCGGTACTTTACCTTGCAGTAATTGACCTACGTCAGCAATTGCACCGCGGTTTAAATCTTCTTGTTTTACTTGTGTAATAGCACTTGATACGGTTTTGCGTGAGCTTGTACCGTAACCTATTACAACAACGTCTTTTAAAGAGTTGCTGCTTTCGGCCAATTCAAAAGTGTAAGTAGTTTCGTTGGTCACTCCTACTTCTTTTGTGGCATAACCAATAGAAGTAAGCACTAAAGTTTCGCCGCTGGCGGCGTTGATGCCGAATTTGCCTTCAACATCAGTTTGGGTTGCGCGGGCTGCGCCTTTAACCGTAATGGTAACGCTTGGAATAGGCTGCCCCTTGTTGTCAGTCACTTTACCTGTAATACGCCGGCCGGTCTGTGCAAAAGACTGCCCAAAAGCGAAAAACAGAGCAAAAAGAAGCCAAAAAGGTAGCATTCTACCTTCGTAGATACGTAAATTTAATCTCATAGTTTGGTTCGTTATTTAATAGTGTTCAGAAAGTATATTGCCATTAAAACTTAAGTTTTGCAGGCAGGTATTTAGCAATTAACTCTTGGTAATACCCCTTGATGTTTTCCCAGTTTGGAGCAACAGGGCTTTTTGAATATAAGTCATAAGGGTTAAACAGCTTCACCCATTTCAGCATCTCGCGATCATGGTCGTCCAGCAAGTAACCATACTCGCCTTCGCGGTGCCATGAGTAAAATGAGTGGTAACGCAGCATGTACAAAGCAGGCTCAGGCAAATAATCTTTCATCATCTGGTAAACGTACTCGTCATGTCCCCAAGACATGGTAACGTTTCGTAAACCACAGCCCTCTTGGTAAATACCTAATTGAGTGTTGTATTCTGGATTGCTTGAATCAGGGTTAAGCGCAAAAAACTCTGGATAAACAATTTTGTTAGAAAAAGCACAACCCACCGGAAAGGTGTCTCCAACTACAGCCCATTGCGGTTCGCCGAACAAGCAAAGTACTTTGCCCATGTCGTGCATTAAACCGGTAAGCACCATCCAATCCGGATGTCCATCAGATCTGATAGCTTCTGAAGTTTGCAGTAAATGCTGAAACTGGTCTAAGTCGGTATCAGGATCTGAATCGTCAACCAATTGGTTCAGAAAATCAAAAGCTTCCCAAATGGTTTTTTCCTCACGGTTAAAGGCAAGAAAATCTTTTCTTTTCTCCTGCACAAAATCGTAAGTTTGGTAAGTGTGGTTTAATTTGTAAAACTCTCTTACCGTATCACGTGCCGGATCATCATACTGACGGTACTCTTCGGTACTTCTGGTAGTAGCAATACTTTCCGGATCAGGGTAACGCGATAACAAATCATCTTCCCAGTTGTCGAGGCTTGCAAGAGGATTAATTTCTGAATCTTTCAGCTCTTTCATGTTTTTGCAAAAATAAGCAAGCTTTACGAGATTTAAGCCTGCGGTTAATAATCGGTAATGCCATTTTTTGACTGTACTAAGTTACCACGAGTGCGTCTACCGTTTGTACAATACGGTACTTTTTTTTACGAAACCGTTTTCGATAGATAATTTCTATATTGCATCACCAATAACTATCAGATGCCGTCCGTTACCTTAAAAATGATTGCCAAGGAGCTGTCGCTTTCAGTAGCAACAGTTTCTAAAGCATTAGCTAACAGTTACGAAATAAGTGAAGGAACTAAAAACATTGTTTTGGAAGCGGCGCGCAAAATGGGATATATTGCCAACCCATACGCCAGCAGCCTCAGAAAACGCCGCAGCAAAACTGTAGCGGTGGTAATACCTGAAATTGCTGATAGCTTTTTTGCCAAAGTAATTAACGGTATTGAGGAAGTCGCCCTGTTTTACGGCTATCACGTGCTCATTTACATGACGCATGAGAGTTTAAGTAGAGAACAGGCTATTATGCAAGATTTTAGGAGTGGCCGGGTAGACGGAATACTAATGTCGGTTTCTGAAGAAACAGATACAGTGGAGCATATTGCGGCGGTAATGGACAGCAGCACACCTGTTGTTTTTTTTGATCGGGTACGCGAAGAGCTGCCTACTACCTGTGTAGTGACGAATGATTTTGAGAGCAGCTATACGGCTACGACTCATCTGATTTCAAAAAACTGTCAAAAAATTGCCTTTGTAGGCAATTCTCCTACTCTGGCCATCAATCGCAACCGCGAAAGCGGTTATAGATCCGCATTAAAAGAGCATGCAATTATCTACGAGAACGTATTAATTTGCGGAAACGATTTAAAAACTGATTATACTATCTTATCGTCGCTTTTTGAGAGCGATGATAAACCAGACGGTATCATTTTGAGTGTAGAGAAATTAATTCCGCTTTTATATCAGGTATGCCACGATTTAGACATCAAAATTCCGGGTCAACTTAAAGTACTTACGTTTACCAACTTTGCCATGGCCGAGTTTTTAAACCCTCCGCTTACTACCATCAACCAGCCGGCTTACGAAATTGGTAAGGTTGCAGCACAAACCTTGTTTAAAAAGCTGGCCCGAAGCAATCATATTTCTGAAGCTGAATCTATAGTGTTACCATCAGAAATAATTTTTAGGCAATCATCCAATTAAGCGAGTAGTTTGCTTTAATAATTTAAGACAGCTCTCCCCCAGCCCATATCGCTGTCGTATTACGTTTTAAAACCTATATTACGGGGAACGATGTATAACGGCCCGGCCATGTGCGCTATATCGGTGTTGATCTTAATGCCGGCTCACATCCGTTTACTCACCAAGCTGCTGCTTTTTTAGCAAACAATTACCTACTACAATTAGCGCGTACTTATTTTTAAATCATTTAACTAAATACAGATTTAAGATATTTTACCTTACCCGTTCAAGAACAATATGCATTATACTTCTGTTATAAATAAGATTTCGCATTGAGTTTAAGATGCGTCAAACAACACTCACACCTACCCATTAAAGGCAGCATATTTCCTGGATGACGCTTATGCGCCGTTAGTAAATGTAATCAGGTAATTCACTTTATATTAACAGCAATTTTATCTCACTATGTCAGAAGCCATTAAACAGTTTCAGATTATAAAAGCTATCAGCAATATTGATCACCGAGAAACCGATAACCTTGCTATTGAAGAACCCCTGGAGATAAGGTTGGTCTATGGCCCGTTGCAAAGTCGCATTGTCAAGAGCATATCTGTCACCATGCGTACGCCGGGTAATGATGCCGAGTTGGCCACTGGCTTTTTATTTACTGAAGGTATCATTAAATCGGCAAAAGATTTAACTCATGTTTATCATAACACTGTTGCCTGCAGCGAAAACAAGCAAAATATTATACAAGCCGAGCTAAGAGAAGATATAACACCACACCTGCAAAATACAGAAAGAAATTTTTATACCACCTCCAGTTGTGGGGTTTGCGGCAAAGGTTCCATTAGTGCTATTAGAACGGTACATGAATTTGCTTGCCAACAAGAAACCTGGCAAATTGACCACGAATTATTGTACCGCTTACCACAGGTTTTACAAGACCACCAGGCTGTATTTGCTGATACAGGCGGTTTGCATGCTTCAGCATTGTTTAACTTAGATGGCGAACTGCTTATGCTGAGGGAAGACGTAGGCAGGCACAACGCGCTGGATAAATTGATTGGCTCAGCACTAAAGGCGAATCTGTTGCCTTTAAGTAAATCAGTATTGTTGTTGAGTGGCAGGGCAAGTTTCGAACTGATACAAAAAGCGGCGTCGGCCGGCATAACGCTGGTTGCAGCCGTCGGAGCCCCATCAAGCCTGGCTGTAGAACTGGCGCAAGAATTTAACATGACCTTGATAGGATTTCTCCGTAACCAACGTTTTAACATTTACAGTGCTCCGCAACGTATTTCATCTACCTTGCACCCTTTAAATTTAATCGATTTGGTGGCATAACAAGCACATGCAGCCATTGTTATTACTACACTATCTGAAGACGGATTTTATAAAATGAAGATACGCATTAAAGGTAACAGTTTACGTTACCGGCTTACCAAATCTGAAGTAAGCACGCTGGCCGAACAAGGCATCATCCAGGAAAAGACAGACTTTCCAGCTAACACGCTTACCTACGCTATTAAGGCCTCGACGTGGGCCGAACTTACTGCCGATTTTAAGCAGTCGACGATCACACTCCATGTGCCACAAAACATTTTAAAGCAATGGGCTGATACCGACCAGGTGAGTATTGAAAGCAACATGTTGCTCCCGGATGGCAGTACTTTCTATTTGTTGTTAGAAAAAGACTTCAAATGCATAGATGTTGATGCAGACGAAGACCAGTCTGATTTTTTTGAAAACCCACATTTAGCTTGCTGATATGAAAGAGCCAGAAAACGAGCAGTTACCAAAAGCCGAAAATCCTTTAACACTTTCGGAATTGAAACGGTCAAAACCGGAAAGCATAGCTGCCGGTGCCGAAGCGGTTTACGAATCAATTAAGCAGGTACTGGGAGAGGCTAACTTGGTGAGGGGCAACGTGGCATTATTTAAACTGAACCAAAAGGGGGGCTTTGACTGCCCGTCCTGTGCATGGCCCGACCCTGACGATGACCGCTCGCCCATTGCCGAATACTGTGAAAGCGGTGCTAAAGCTGTGGCCGAAGAAATAACAACCAAGAGTTTAAGAGCCGATTTTTTTGCTCAAAACTCGGTTTACGATTTATCATTGTTAGACGATTATCATATTGGCAAAGCAGGCAGGATTGCGCAACCAATGTATTTACCAGAGGGGGCTACTCATTACCAGCCCATCACCTGGCCTGATGCGTTTAAAAAAATCGCACAGCACTTAAATAAACTCGCCGACCCAAATGAGGCGGTGTTTTATACCTCGGGCAGAACCAGTAACGAAGCGGCTTTTGTATATCAGTTATTTGCGCGCGAATATGGCA
This sequence comes from Mucilaginibacter sp. CSA2-8R, assembly GCF_038806765.1. NCBI lineage: Bacteria > Pseudomonadati > Bacteroidota > Sphingobacteriia > Sphingobacteriales > Sphingobacteriaceae > Mucilaginibacter > Mucilaginibacter sp. CSA2-8R. The sequence continues at coordinate 3,771,511 of NZ_CP152389.1, forward strand.
CCAATAACCTGCCCGACTGCTCTAATATGTGCCATGAGTCTACCAGCGTAGCTTTAAAAAAGCAATGTGGTTTGGGCAAAGCTTCTATCAAACTGGATGACCTTTACCAGGCCGATGTGATTATCATCATCGGTCAAAACCCTGGCACTAATGCCCCAAGGATGCTTTCGGCTTTGCGTAAAGGCCGCGAGAATGGCGCTAAAATAGTAGCCATTAACCCCATGCGCGAAACCGGCCTCATCGGTTTTTCAGACCCGCAAAACGTAAAAAGTGCTTTGCACATTGATACCAAAGTGTCTGACCTGTATCTTAAACCACGCATTAACTCTGACCAGGCTCTTTTAAAGGCGATAACAAAAATGCTTTGGGAAGAGGAGCAAAAAGTACCGGGTGCGGTATTTGATCATCAGTTTATTGCCGAGTATACCACCGGCTACACCGAACTAATAGCCGACGTGGCCAACTATAACGTTGATGATCTATTGGCTATCTGCGGACTGGAGCGCGAAGAAGTACAAAAACTAATTAACTTAATTAGGTACAGCAGTCGCATTGTATTTTGTTGGGCAATGGGTATTACCCAGCATAAAAACGCTGTAAACTCTATTTATGATATGGTTAACATACTGCTTTTAAAAGGCAGTATAGGCAAACCGGGCGCCGGCACTTGCCCCGTGCGCGGACACAGCAACGTGCAGGGCGACCGTACCGTAGGTATTTGGGATAAGCCTGCCCCAGAAATGCTGGATAAAATTAAAGAAGTTTATGGATTTGAACCGCCCCGGGAAGATGGCTATGATGTGGTAAAAGCATTAAAGGCCATGCACGAGGGTAAGGCAAAAGTATTTTTTGCAATGGGAGGCAATTTCCTGTCAGCTACACCGGATACCAATTATACGGCAACAGCCATGCGCCGCTGTGACCTTACAGTACATGTAAGCACGAAACTGAACCGCAGCCATTTAGTACACGGCAAAGAAGCGCTAATACTACCTTGCCTGAGCCGCTCTGATAAAGACATTCATGATGGCAAAGAGCATTTTGTGTCTACCGAAGGCACTACGGGCGTTGTACAGTCATCAAAAGGCGTACTTGACCCGGTTTCGGACGATTTATTGAGCGAGGTACAGATTTTGTGTGGTGTGGCCAAAGCCACCTTTGGCGAAACAAGTAAAGTGAATTGGGATAATTTTGAAAAAAATTATGATACTATCAGAGATGATATCGAGAAGGTTGTAAAGGGCTTTGATCATTACAATGAAAGAGTACGTGTTAAAGGGGGATTTTATTTACCTAACGGTCCACGCGAGCGAAAATTTGATACCGAAACAGGGAAAGCTGTTTTGTTTGTAACTCCTTTAGAAACGCAAAAACTCCAACCAGGCGAGCTGCTCATGATGAGTATTCGCAGTCATAATCAGTTTAATACCACCATTTACGGACTTAAAGATCGCTACCGCGGCGTTGATAATGAGAGGCGCGTTATTTTTATGAACTCAGCAGACATGCAAAAACAGGGTTTGGCAAAGGACGACGTAGTAGATATCTACAGTTATCACAATAATGAAGAGCGTGTAGCCAAACAATTTATTGTAGTTAATTATGATATAGCCGAAAGCAGCGTAGCCACTTATTACCCGGAAACCAATGTATTAATACCGGTAGATTTTACCGCCGATGGCAGTAATCAGCCGGCGTCAAAATCGATAATTGTTAAACTAAATAAAACGAGCTAACTATTGATAGAATGCACTAATAGCTTATCATCAAACTCAATAAACCACGATTAGGATTTATAATAAACGCCGGGCAGCTTTTAAAGCGTTAGCCCGGCATTTGTTATTTAATCATCTAACTAAAATAGCATTATCGATTATGTTATTCAATTTACTAACTGGAGATGCTGCTGAGTTCTGATATTTACTCACTTCGTAAACTTTTAACAGGATTAGCCACAGCGGCCTTTATAGCGTGCGAGCTAACGGTTAACAGTGCAAATAGTATAGCAGTAGCACCGGCAATAACAAAAGCCCACGGACTGATGCTGATTCGATAATTAAAAGCCATTAACCATTTATCCATTAAGTACCATCCTATCGGCGAGGCAATCAGGATAGATAGAACCACCAATTTCATAAAATCTGCTGTTAGTAATTTGGTTACACCTGATACACTGGCACCAAGTACCTTGCGGATGCCTATTTCCTTTGTTCGCTGCTCGGCTATAAATGCGGCCAATCCAAACAAACCTAAACAGGCAACAAATATAGCCAGCATTGAAAAAGTAGTAGCCGTGCTTGCCATGTGCTGCTCGGATGCATAAAGGTTTTGGATACGATTGTCCAGAAACTCAAAATCAAAGCTTGAGTTAGGCAGGTCTGTCTTAAATTTACCTTCTACGTTATGCATTAACTGCGTCACATCCTGCGTATTGTAACGTACCAGCAAGGTACGCAACGACTCTGGCGCCTTGTTCATGGTGTAATATACATACCCTCCTACTTCGTTTTTAAGTGATTGGTAATTAAAATTTTTAACCACACCAACCACTACTGTTTTATGTGCCATTTCGCTGGTGATATATTTACCGATGGCATCCTGCGGAGAATAAAAACCGAGATAGTTTAGCACGGCCTCATTGATTAACGCATAGCAGATAGTATCTCCCGAAGCCACTGTCGCTGGCAATGGTTGACCGGCAAGCAACTTCAATTGCATCGTTTTTACAATAGAACCATCCGTATGACAGGTTTTAACCGGCATCCCTTCTTTATCGGTAATTAACTTTCTTACACTGCGTCCGCTTTCAACATCACCCGGAACTGATTGCACAGCCGATACGCTTTCTACACCCGCCAAACCATGCAGGTCATTAATTAAGGCAGCAACCTGGTTCTTATTTTGAGAAGAGGCTATGTTGATTGAAACAATACCGTTTGGGTTATAACCTAAATCCTTGTTTCGGATAAAACTAATTTGCTGTAAGATGATAATTACAGCAATGATTAATATAACCGATGATGCAAATTGAAACACCACCAAGGTACGGCGAACAAAATCTCCAGTCGAGTTTTTCAATTTCAGCTTATTCATCAAAACCAGCGGCGATATGCCTGACATAGATAAAGCCGGATAGCTCCCCGCCAGCAGTGTAACAATAAACCAAATGGACACTAAACCAACCAAAATTGGCCAAGACAATAATGCCGACCGTGTTAAAGCGATGCCGGTTATACTTTGAAATACCGGTTCGGCCAGCAATGCCAAAGTATAGCCTATAATTATGGCGATTAGCGAGAACAATGCAGTCTCACTATAAAACAGCAAAAGCATCTGCCTGCTGTCGGCTCCTAATACCTTGCTTACGCCTACTCCTTTAGCTCGCTTTTGTGAACGAGCAGTAACCAGATTCATGTAATTAATACAGGCAATAAACAGTATCAGCACCGACAAAAAAATCAAAGCTTTAACCGTACTTATGCTGCCTGGCCTTGACGTATAACCTTCACGAATATCTGCCGAATAAAGATGCACTTCGGCCAGTGGCTGAAATAAAAATTTCGTGAAAAATTTATTGTCTTTACTTATGTTTTTATCAATTAAAGCGGTGGCTTGTTGCTGCACACTATTTAAATCGGCACCGGGTTTTAACATACAGTAAGTCTCGTAGCTGGAGTTACTCCAGTATACGTCTTTACCTGCCCAAGTGTCCATAATATTATAAATCATATCACAATCAACGGTACTGTTAGCGGGCATATCTGCATAAACACCCGACACGTGTAAGGTATCCCGATTGTTTACATAAATTAGTTTGCCTAATGCCGAACCATTGCCGTACAAACGAACTTTGGCGGCTTGCGAAAGCACAATTGATTTTGGCTGCGAGAAAGCGGTACGGGAACTACCCTCTATAAACTTTACATCGAACATCCTGAACACGGTTGAGTCGGCCATGTATAAACCCCTTTCCGTAAAATTTTTCTCATCAGTTTTAATGGAAACTTTTGCACCAAAGTCGTGCTTAATGAGCCTTGTGGCCAACTGTACCTGCGGTATATTTTGGCTTAGGGCCGGGCCAACGGCATTTGGCAACTCAGACCATACCTTATAATTATAATCGGCTGACGTTTGCATATTTACACGGTAAATATCCTTGTAATTAATAAACATCCGATCAAAACTCATTTCATAGGTTATGCACGCAAAAAGCGTGATACAAACGCACATGCCAATGGCTAAACCGGCAATGTTAAGGGTAGAGAACAATTTGTTACTCACCATATTACGCCAGGCAATTTTTAAGTAGTTTTTGATCATAGCTGATTAGTTGCATTACTAACACAAACTTTATTCATTCTCCAAACGCTATAGCAAGGCACCGAAGAAATGAGTATTGTGTCAACCGAATTACTGCCAAAGTATATACCGTTGACGTAAATGATTGACAAACAAGTTATTGAAAACTACAGCAAAAGTAAATATGTCCGTTTTTGATACAGCGATCGTTCGGTATTAATCAATGAGAGAGAGAACAACTAATAAAAGTAGCTGGAAAAAAAGCAAGAGTTTTTTTTATGGAAACTAAAATATGTTGCCAGACTATTAAAACAGTAAACAATAGTGCCAACTAATTAGCCACAGACATTACAGGCAGGAAGAATATTAACCCATCCCGCCTCCCTTTCCTCCCGGGCGTATAAAACGCAAAAGCCCCTTGTCTACCAAAGACAAGGGGCTGATAAGCGAAAAGGATTGGGCGCCGACCTACTCTCCCACGTGTTACCGCAGTACCATCGGCTCAGGCGGGCTTAACTTCTCTGTTCGGAATGGGAAGAGGTGGACACCGCCGATATAGGCACCTGAATATTTTAATGTTGCTTTGGGTGGTTGGGTTATGGAGTTTTTCAACTATCTAACCATTCAACTACGGAACCAAGGTCAACAATGACATTGTATTGAAAGAAGTGATTGTTTGCGGGAAAACAACGGTGATTGTTGTTTTGATGGTTGGTGGTTTAACCGGAAAGGGTTAAACCACCATTATCTGTTGTCGAAGAAAGCTTCGGGCAATTAGTATTACTCGGCTATGATGTCACCACCTTTACACCTGTAACCTATCAACGTGGTAGTCTACCACGACCCTCAATGGAAGTCTCATCTTGTGGCTAGTTTCGCACTTAGATGCTTTCAGCGCTTATCTATTCCAAGCGTAGCTACTCTGCAGTACAGCTGGCGCCATAACAGATTCACTAGAGGCTTGTCCAACCCGGTCCTCTCGTACTAAGGTCAGCCCCACTCAAACTTCCAACGCCCACAACAGATAGGGACCGAACTGTCTCGCGACGTTCTGAACCCAGCTCGCGTGCCACTTTAATCGGCGAACAGCCGAACCCTTGGGACCTTCTCCAGCCCCAGGATGTGACGAGCCGACATCGAGGTGCCAAACCTCCCCGTCGATATGAGCTCTTGGGGGAGATCAGCCTGTTATCCCCAGCGTACCTTTTATCCTTTGAGCGATGGCCCTTCCATGCAGAACCACCGGATCACTATATCCGTCTTTCGACCCTGCTCGGCTTGTCTGCCTCACAGTCAAGCAAGCTTATGCTATTGCACTCCACGTACGGTTACCAAGCGTACTGAGCTTACCTTTGAAAGCCTCCGTTACCTTTTTGGAGGCGACCACCCCAGTCAAACTACCCGCCAAACAATGTCCTCCGCTGTGCAGAGTTAGACACCAAATACAGAAAGGGCGGTATTTCAAGGTTGGCTCCATGAGTCCTGGCGAACCCACTTCGCTGCCTCCCGCCTATCCTACACATCCTGTATCCGATATCAATGTTAAGTTGTAGTGAAGGTGCATGGGGTCTTTCCGTCCCGTTGCGGGTAACCGGCGTCTTCACCGATACCACAATTTCACCGAGCTCATGGCTGAGACAGCGCCCAGATCGTTACACCATTCGTGCAGGTCGGAACTTACCCGACAAGGAATTTCGCTACCTTAGGACCGTTATAGTTACGGCCGCCGTTTACCGGGGCTTCGATTCAATGCTTCGCCTTGCGACTAACATCCCCTCTTAACCTTCCGGCACCGGGCAGGTGTCAGGCCTTATACGTCATCTTTCGATTTTGCAAAGCCATGTGTTTTTGTTAAACAGTCGCCTGGGCCTTTTCACTGCGGCTGCCATTGCTGACAGCGCCCCTTCTCCCGAAGTTACAGGGCCATTTTGCCGAGTTCCTTAGCCATGAATCACTCGAGCACCTTAGGATTCTCTCCTCGACTACCTGTGTCGGTTTACGGTACGGGTTTTGATAACCTGAAGCTTAGCAGGTTTTCTTGGAAGTCTGATTACCATCACTATCACGCCACCCGAAGGCTTTGTGTACTATCAGCTTTCAGCAAATCTGGCGTACTTTACTACCAAACCTATACCTACGGCCTTTAACGTTCTATTCCGTCAGAACGCGGATGTGTCACTACTCCGTCACTGCATCGCAGTTATCAAAAGTACGGGAATATTAACCCGTTGTCCATCGGAATCTCCACTCGGATTATCCTTAGGCCCCGACTAACCCTGATCCGATTAGCGTTGATCAGGAAACCTTAGTCTTTCGGTGGGCGGGTTTCTCTCCCGCCTTATCGTTACTTATGCCTACATTTGCTTTTCTACAATCTCCACATGCGCTTGTCGCGTCATGCTTCACTGACGGTAGAATGCTCCCCTACCAGTGTATATAAATATACAATCCATAGCTTCGGTATACTATTTAATGCCCGTTTATTATCCATGCCCGACCGCTCGACTAGTGAGCTGTTACGCACTCTTTAAATGAATGGCTGCTTCCAAGCCAACATCCTAGCTGTCTGTGCAGTCGGACCTCGTTAGTTCAACTTAATAGTAATTTGGGGACCTTAGCTGATGGTCTGGGTTCTTTCCCTCTCGGCCCTGGACCTTAGCACCCAGAGCCTCACTGCAGCGTATATTACTCAGCATTCGGAGTTTGTCTGGATTTGGTAGGATTTGACTCCCCCGCACCCAATCAGTAGCTCTACCTCTGTGTAACTTTACCGCCACGCTGTTCCTAAAAACATTTCGGGGAGTACGAGCTATTTCCCAGTTTGATTAGCCTTTCACCCCTACCCACAAATCATCCGGAAACTTTTCAACGTTTATCGGTTCGGTCCTCCAGTACCTGTTACGGCACCTTCAACCTGTCCATGGGTAGATCACAAGGTTTCGCGTCTACCTCCTCTGACTGCACGCCCTATTCAGACTCGCTTTCGCTTCGGCTTCGTGTCTTAAACACTTAACCTTGCCAGAGAAGAGTAACTCGTAGGCTCATTATGCAAAAGGCACGCCGTCACAGAACAAGTCTGCTCCGACCGCTTGTAAGCACACGGTTTCAGGTTCTATTTCACTCCCCTGTTCGGGGTTCTTTTCACCTTTCCCTCACGGTACTGGTTCACTATCGGTCTCTGGGTAGTATTTAGCCTTACCGGATGGTGCCGGCAGATTCCTACAGGGCGTCTCCGACCCCGCAGTACTCAGGATACTACTAGGTTATTTATTATTACGCGTACGCAGCTCTCATGCTCTATGGCGGGCCTTCCCATACCCTTCCGCTTCTGTTAAATATACCACATCGTAGTCCTACAACCCCCAACTTGCCGTAACAAATTGGGTTTGGGCTGTTTCCCTTTCGCTCGCCACTACTCAGGAAATCACTATTGTTTTCTCTTCCTCTGCTTACTTAGATGTTTCAGTTCAGCAGGTTTGCGCATTTATGCAATCCATCTTCAATGGATTAGGTTTCCCCATTCGGAAATCTGCGGATCAATTCATATTTGCTAATCCCCGCAGCTTATCGCAGCTTATCACGTCCTTCATCGCCTCCCAGAGCCAAGGCATCCCCCGTGTGCCCTTTCTTACTTTCTTCTATCTATACCGCTTTTGCTCGGTATGATATGTCTTTATGTTCGTTCGTTATTTGTATCGGGTATCAGGTAATTAGTATCAGGTATCAAAACTTGCATCCTGCTACTGCTACTTTATACTTGCTACTCCATACTTACAACGTCCTTCACTGTTGTTTTCTCGTTTACAATTACTTCTTCCAATATGTCAAAGAACTTTTGTTTTCATCTGTAGCGGAATCTCATATTCAATGATCCCTGTAGAAAACAGCGTGGAGAATAACGGATTCGAACCGTTGACCCCCTGCGTGCAAGGCAGGTGCTCTAGCCAGCTGAGCTAATTCCCCAAAAAGATGTCAACCCCTGTAGTAGTCCCGAGCAGATTTGAACTGCTGACCCCTACATTATCAGTGTAGTGCTCTAACCAAACTGAGCTACGAGACTTGGTGTTATTAATAACAGCCATCCCGCTTTCTCCTCTGTGTTGATTAGATAAAGCTTTCTGATATGGCTTCTTCTTCTGGGTTTTTCTTCCTCTTTTTCTTCTTTTACTTTAAGAATGACATGTGCGTAGCAGAATCCTTTACTTCCAGATTGCTTCCTTTTAGATCTCTTTCAGCCTTTAACGTTACTGGCCTTTATGGATACTGCTCCAGAAAGGAGGTATTCCAGCCGCACCTTCCGGTACGGCTACCTTGTTACGACTTAGCCCCAGTTACCGGTTTTACCCTAGGACGCTCCTTGCGGTTACATACTTCAGGTACCCCCAGCTTCCATGGCTTGACGGGCGGTGTGTACAAGGCCCGGGAACGTATTCACCGCGTCATTGCTGATACGCGATTACTAGCGAATCCAACTTCACGGGGTCGAGTTGCAGACCCCGATCCGAACTGTGAACAGCTTTTTGAGATTGGCATCCTGTTGCCAGGTAGCTGCCCTCTGTACTGCCCATTGTAGCACGTGTGTAGCCCCGGACGTAAGGGCCATGATGACTTGACGTCGTCCCCTCCTTCCTCTCTACTTGCGTAGGCAGTCTGTTTAGAGTCCCCACCTTAAATGCTGGCAACTAAACATAGGGGTTGCGCTCGTTGCGGGACTTAACCCAACACCTCACGGCACGAGCTGACGACAGCCATGCAGCACCTAGTTTCGTGTCCCGAAGGACTGATTCGTCTCTGAATCATTCACTAACTTTCAAGCCCGGGTAAGGTTCCTCGCGTATCATCGAATTAAACCACATGCTCCTCCGCTTGTGCGGGCCCCCGTCAATTCCTTTGAGTTTCACCCTTGCGGGCGTACTCCCCAGGTGGAATACTTAACGCTTTCGCTTAGACGCTGACCGTATATCGCCAACATCGAGTATTCATCGTTTAGGGCGTGGACTACCAGGGTATCTAATCCTGTTTGATCCCCACGCTTTCGTGCCTCAGTGTCAATCACACTTTAGTAAGCTGCCTTCGCAATCGGTGTTCTGTGACATATCTATGCATTTCACCGCTACTTGTCACATTCCGCCTACTTCAACTGTATTCAAGCCCATCAGTATCAAAGGCACTGCGATAGTTAAGCTACCGTCTTTCACCCCTGACTTAATAGGCCACCTACGCACCCTTTAAACCCAATAAATCCGGATAACGCTTGGATCCTCCGTATTACCGCGGCTGCTGGCACGGAGTTAGCCGATCCTTATTCTTACCGTACATTCAGCTCGATACTCGTATCAAGGTTTATTCCGGTACAAAAGCAGTTTACAACCCGTAGGGCCGTCTTCCTGCACGCGGCATGGCTGGTTCAGGCTTGCGCCCATTGACCAATATTCCTTACTGCTGCCTCCCGTAGGAGTCTGGTCCGTGTCTCAGTACCAGTGTGGGGGGTCATCCTCTCAGATCCCCTAGACATCGTCGCCTTGGTGGGCCGTTACCCCGCCAACTAGCTAATGTCCCGCATGCCCATCTTTATCCTATAAATATTTGATCAAACTATAATGCTATAACTTGATGTTATGCGGTGTTAATCTCTCTTTCGAGAGGCTATCCCCCTGATAAAGGTAGGTTACATACGTGTTACGCACCCGTGCGCCACTCTCATAAGCCCGAAAGCTTAATCCCGTCCGACTTGCATGTATTAGGCCTGCCGCTAGCGTTCATCCTGAGCCAGGATCAAACTCTCCATTGTAAAATGTTTTGTTTATGATCCAGACCCTATTACTCAAAATAGAAATCTGATTATTAATTGTATCTTTATACAGTATCCTAACCGTAACTAACTTCTGAGAAACTCTAAATGGTTTTCTTTTTCTTTCTTAGCAAAGATTAGTAGTTCCCTACCGCTCCCGCTACGCTACATGTTACTTCTTAAAAGAACTTTTCGCCTCGGTCTCTCACTCCGGCTTTATATCTGCTTACCACAACTGGTAAGTGACTTTCTAACTATTTTCCCTATCTTCCGATTGGGAGTGCAAAGGTAATCATCTTTTCTACTTTAACAAAAAAAAGTTTTTCTTTTTTTTGACCAGGTTTCGCTTGGTTTGCTAACCCCGTTTCGATTCAGTCTCGCCGGCTTAACGCCCTGCTTGCCTGATGATTACTTCCCGCTTTTCAATCTTTCCCGCTCATTGCGATTGGGAGTGCAAAGGTAAAAATAGTTTTCACTTTCTAAGAAAAAAGTTTTAATCTTTTTTTGAGGTTGTTTTTGCTATTTCAATTCCCCCCCGTTCATCGCAAACGGGGTTACAAATGTAGGTAAGAATATGTATTACGCAAATTTTATTTTCATTTAATTAAAATATAGTCTTTAAGCAACAGCCTCCTGTTGCTTTTTACGAATAGTAGCTCCTGCTTTAAGCATTTCCTGAGTAATAGCACAGGTATAATCTTTAATTTCTTGCTGAAAATTTGCCACGGATGCGCCGGACCGTATTTCTTCTAAACGCTTTTCCCAATTACCTGTTAGTTCGGCTTGTGCTATTTGCTGGTTTTTCACCACTTCAAACACCATCAGGCCGTTTGCTGTAGGTACCAGGTTCTTCTTCTCGCGCAATATATAGTCGCGCTTAATCAGCGTCTCTATGATAGCGGCGCGTGTGGCGGGGGTTCCGAGGCCACTATCCTTCATAGCATAACGTAACTCGTCGTCGTCAATTTCTTTTCCTGCAGTTTCCAAAGCCTTCAGTAAAGATGCTTCATTATACAGAGGCTTAGGTTTAGTTTGTTTATCTAATATAGCTTTGTTGGTCACTGGTAGGTCTTCGCCTTTCACCACTTTGGGCAGTGAGGTATTTTCTTCATCCTTCTTGTCCTCGTCGGGCTCATTAAATACAGCCCGCCATCCGGCCGAACTGATTACCGTGCCACTGGCAGAAAACTTGGCCCCGGATTGTACAGTAATTTTTGTGATTTGCTTAACACATTCCTGGTGAAACGCTTCCAGCATTCGCCCTACTACCATATCATATATTGCCTGATGGTCTTTTGCCAATTGGCCGGACGGCTCACCTGTTGGCAATATGGCGTGATGGTCGGTCACCTTTTTTGCATTTACACTTCGCTTATTCAGCTTCGCTCCCGACAAAACTCCGGCTTGCTTACCAAAATCAGGGTGTGTTGTAAACTTATCTATTAAACCGGGTATGGTTGCAAACACATCATCCCCAATGTAGCGGCTACCGGTACGCGGATATGTTACGAGCTTACTTTCATATAAGTTTTGCAACAGGCTTAGGGTCTGGTCAGCTGTAAATCCCTTGCGTTTGTTGGCTTCTTGCTGCAAACTACTTAAATCATGCAGCAAGGGCGGTGGTTCTTTGCGGGGCTTGGCTTCTACATTTAGTATATGTCCTCCTTTTTCGTACCCGGCCGCAACATCCTCCACCTTATCCAATATAGCCTGCGCTTCTTCTTTTGTTTTAAAGTTATTTACCGATACGGCTCTGAAAAGCTGCCCAGCCTTATCTAACTGTATGGCCACTTGAAAATACAACTCGGGCACAAAATTTTTATTCTCCAGATATCGAGAGCAGATCATGGCTAACGTCGGGGTTTGCACCCGGCCCAGCGAAAGTACAGAACGCGTTCCTGATGCCAGGCTTAACGCCTGTGTGGCATTCATACCTACCAGCCAATCAGACTGCGACCTGCAGTGTGCTGAATTGAACAAGGTATCATAATCGCTGCCTGGCTTCAAGTTTTTAAACCCGTCTTTAATAGCAGCATCGGTTTGCGACGATATCCATAATCGCTTAAAAGGCTTTTTGCATTTCAAATAATAATAGATATAACGAAAAATCAGTTCACCCTCGCGCCCGGCATCCGTGGCAACAATAATTTCGGTAGCCTCATCAAACAATCCCTTAATAATATCCAGTTGCTTTTTAACCGACGGGTCGTCTACCATGCCTTCTTTGGTTTTTACTTTACGTATGGCCAGTTTAAACTTAGCCGGCAGCATAGGTAAGTTCTGCACACTCCAGCCATAATAACCGTACTCTTGCGGTGGGGCCAGTTGCAGTAAATGCCCAAAGGCCCAGGTAAATGCATACCCTTTACCTTCTATATATCCTTCGCGTTTTTGATTAGCCCCAAATACCCTGGCTATTTCGCGCGCGACTGATGGCTTCTCTGCTATAATTACTTTCATAATGCAAACGCAAATCTTTTATCCTTAGAAATCGTAAACCGACAAATATACAAGCATCAGTTTATTAAAACCATGTTATTTTGATGCACGGCAATGATGCTCATTCAACGCACCAAATAAGTATTATATGATAAAGCCCTGTTGCAACTTGCGCTTAGTTCATAATACGTTGTATTTTATATATAAAAGAGAGCAGGATGGCAACCATGATAGTGTAATTAGTACACATCAATTAAAATCAATATATTTGTACCAGTCAATCTTATCAGGATATTGACAGATAAAAAGAGAGCATCGGTAAATATCCGGAAAATACATTTAGTGGTGGCCCAAGCTACTGTAGCAACAGCCATTTTGAGATTGGCCTGGATTTAAAAATCAATAAATGGAACGAACAAAAATAAAAACCGTAATTGTTGGCGGCGGCTTTGGTGGCATTAATGTAGCCCAACAACTTTTAAAAAAATCTGACAACGTTGACGTTACTCTCGTTGACCGTAACAATTATAATTTCTTCCCTCCCCTGCTTTACCAGGTTGCAACAGGCTTTTTAGATATTTCGAACATCAGCTACCCTTATCGCAGGTTGTTTAGAGATCAACCTAATTTTAACTTCCAGATGGGTGAATTACTATCTATTCAGCCTGAAGAAAATAAAATATTGCTGTCTACCGGCGAGATACATTACGACAATCTCATCATAGCAACCGGTACTACCAGCAATTACTTTGGCATGCAAAACATTGAAAGAAATGCATTGCCGATGAAAACGATTGATGACGCCGTTGCTTTAAAAAATACTTTGCTGCAAAGGCTTGAAGATGCCACATTAACCAAAGACGAGGCAGAGCGTAAAAGACTAACCACTATTGTTGTAGCAGGTGGTGGCCCTACCGGTGTTGAGGTTGCAGGTATGTTAGCCGAACTACGCCAAAACATTTTTAAGAAAGATTACCCTGAGCTGGCGGCTTTGCCATTTGATATTTACTTGATTGATGGCTTACCTACGTTGCTGACGCCAATGAGCAAAAAATCTCAGGAGTATACTCATAAATCGTTAACGGCAATGGGTGTAAATATCAAACTAAACAAAAAGGTAGTTGATTTTAAAAACGACCGGGTATCTTTTGATGACGGCGAAAGCATTGAAACCAAGAACTTGATTTGGTCTGCCGGGGTTACTTCTCAGCGCTTTGAAGGCATGCCTGCCGAAAGCTACGGTCGCGGCAATCGGTTACTGGTTGATGCCTTTAACAAGGTGCAAGGCCAGGGTAATATTTACGCCATTGGCGATAACTGTCTGCAAACTACAGATACGGCTTTCCCGAACGGACACCCGCAGGTAGCGCAGGTAGCTATACAGCAAGGCGCTAATTTGGCTCAAAACATTGTTGCTACCTTAAAAAGCGGCCAGCAAAAGCCGTTTACTTATCATGATAAAGGCTCGATGGCTATTATTGGCCGTAACAAGGCAGTTACCGATTTACCAAAACCGGCACTACACATGAACGGTTTTATGGCTTGGTTAATGTGGCTGTTTGTGCATCTCATTAGCTTGGTTAACTTCCGTAACAAACTTAAAACCGCTTACAACTGGGTTGCAGCTTACTTAACCAAAGATCAGCACCTGCGCATGATTGTAAAATCGAACGTAAAACGTGAGCAGGATGTAGATTACTTTATGTAAAGTATGATTATATCAGGCATCAAGCCTATAAATGCAGAAAGCCTTTGATATACTCAAAGGCTTTCTGCATTTATAAGAACTACTAATTACCATCTGCGGTAAGCAGTGCGATATACACGGCTATAACGCGGACGGCCCTCGTAACGGGTATAATATCCATTGTTATATCCGGTGCGGTAAGCTACCTGTCTTCTTTCTACTGTTCTGCGGTGCTCATTACCAACAATGTAACCACCACCGGCACCTACGGCTGCTCCAATAAGCGCACCTTTTAAGTTATGGCCTATCAGCCCACCCAATAACGCACCACCTGCACCGCCAATAATAGCACCTTTAGCTTGTGAGCTCATGCGACGCTGCGCTTGCACATTTACCGTGCTTAATAATACGGGAATAATCAGGGCTAAAACAAAAACTATCTTTTTCATAATCGTGTATTTTTAGTGTGTTTATACAATATCAGATGCTGGTAAAGACGAAAGGTTTAATTAATAATACACACTCCAGTTATCTTATAATTAAAATACTGATAATGAACAAATAATATTTAGAGCACGTAATAGGTTAGCAAGGTTTGTGGTGTAAAAAAACAGCTTTATTGTCATTAAAAACCGATCATATACGATAACTTGTAACTATAAAAACTTATTTTTACATACCTAATTAAATTACGTTGATGACCAAGGCAGGCTTTGCAGCCATTCTTAAAAAATGGATTGGTACAATAGATGAATTTCCGCTCAACGTGCGGATTTTTCATGCTGTCTGCCTTATATCTATTGTGGCTTTAGCTTACAACATTCCGTTTAATTATTACATTAATTTACCGCTGATATCTTTAATAAGTGCAATTTCACTTATTGTATTTGCTACTACTTACTACCTGTCGCGTATTTTAAAAAAAACCGGAATAGCGCTGATTATTTTTTGCGTTACCGGCAACCTGTTGTTTGTGGGCAACTTCTTTCTTAACTCAGGTGTAAACGGACCCACAGATATCTTTTTTATACTGACCATGACGTTAATGACGGCTATTGTTCCGGTAAATCAGTATACAATATGGATTCCGGTTAATATTATTATCGTTGCAACGCTGCATTGGATCCAGTTTAACCATCCGGATTTGATACCGCAGACTTATATTAATAACAAAGAACGTTATCTGGATTTAACATCGGCTTACCTGAGTGTAACCGGCGTAACCGTGGTAGGATATTTCATCATCCGCAAAAATTATGATGCCGAAAGATTTATAGCTAACCACCGGGCTAAAATGCTGAATGTGCTGAATGACGAAAAAAACAAGTTATTCTCGATAGTGGCACATGATTTACGCAGCCCATTAAGTAATATTCAAAACTACCTGGAGTTATTGAGCGACGGTGATATTGATGATGAGGAAGCTTTATTGATTAACAAGAGCCTACTGCAATCTACCCGCAGTACTTTAGACATGCTTAATAACGTACTGGTATGGTCTAAAAACCAGATGGACGGGCTCAACGTTGAATTGAAAACACTTAACGTGCATCAATGCCTGGCCTCGCAGCTGTCGTTATTTAAAAACATTGCAGCCCGCAAAAACATCTCTTTAGATGTTTTTATTCCGCAGCATATACAGGTTAAGGGCAGCGCAGATTTATTGCAATTAGTGATACGTAACCTGGTAAATAACGCTATTAAATTTACAACTGAGGGAGGTCGGGTAATGGTAAGCGCCCGTACCGAAGGGGCAAACTGCCTGCTTATGGTAAAAGACAGCGGTATGGGCCAACCTATAAAATTGAGTGATGATATTTTTCTTTTAACCGGGTCATCACAGCTAGGTACTGCCAATGAAAAAGGCGTTGGCTTAGGCCTGGTGCTATGTAAAGAATACACTGCCGCACAAAACGGAAAAATCTGGTTTCATTGTGATAGTATAAGCGGCACTACTTTTTTCGTGCAATTGCCGACAGCTTCTGTACAAGAAAAAGGAGCTGAAATACCCTTGCTAGCTAATAGTATTTAGTATTTACTGAGCAATCCCTTCAAGTTGTCTTTACGGCTATCTGGCTAAATAACCTTTATTTTGCATAATGGAAGACTTACGGCTTTCTGAACACGAAGCAAGACGAGTTATTTTGAACGCCGCCGGCTTAGCACGTCGCGGTCAGTTTGGCACCGGCTCCGAAGCCGTGTATAAACTGATAAATCACCTGGGCTTTGTACAGTTGGATACCAATTATGTAGTAGAACGAGCCCATCATCAGGTTATGGCGGCACGTATTCCGGATTATGAACCGCAATGGCTAAACGAGCTGGTAGACGACAGCCAGATTTTTGAATTCTTTATTTCAGAGGCCGGCTACCTGCCCATGCACGATTTCAGATTTTCGTTGCCCCTTAAAGAAAGTTTTGCGCTGAACCGAAAGCCGTTAACACCTGCCGAAAAGACCTTGATGAAACAAGTGTTAGACCGTATTGAACGTGAAGGTCCGCTTATGGTGAGTGATTTTGAACAAGACAGGCAGCAGGCCAGCACCGGCTGGTGGGATTGGCGACCAGCAAAAATAGCGCTTGAGCGGTTATATCTCGACGGCAAACTGATGATTAACCGTACCCAAGGCTTTCAGAAAATATATGACCTGCCTTTAAACCTAGTACCCCCCGAAACTAACCTTACCCTGCCTACGGCGTAAGAATATGCACGTTATATAATTCGCCGCACTTTAGGGGCACTAGGTATTGCTTCGGCCAAAGAAATGCTGTGGCG
The DNA here is from genome assembly GCF_038806765.1 of Mucilaginibacter sp. CSA2-8R. Lineage (NCBI taxonomy): Bacteria > Pseudomonadati > Bacteroidota > Sphingobacteriia > Sphingobacteriales > Sphingobacteriaceae > Mucilaginibacter > Mucilaginibacter sp. CSA2-8R. Next base: position 3,788,503 of record NZ_CP152389.1, read on the forward strand.
GGCACGCTTTGTGAAAAATAACCTGGTGAAAACCGAATTAGAACAGATGCTACTGGAGGGAGCACTGAAACGGATAAGCGTTGAAGTCCTTAAAACTTCACAGTTATATATGCTTGCCAACCAGACCATAGATGTGCAGTTAGCAGATGACGTATTTATTCTCTCCCCTTTTGATATATTAAACGTTTTTAGGCATAGGTTGAGAGACTTTTTTAGGTTCGACTATCAAATTGAATGCTTTGTACCAGCACCTAAAAGAAAGTATGGCTATTTCTCGCTGCCAATATTAGCAGGCGATACTTTTATTGCCCGGATGGATGCTAAAGCCGACCGCAAAAACAAACGGCTACTTATACACAATTTGCATTTTGAAGAGGTGGCTTTAAACAATAGTCAAATTGGAAAATTGGTTGAAGCGCTCAAAGATTTTGTGCGCTTTAATCAATGCCGCGACATTGTATTTGCGAAAACAAACAGGCGGGAGTATCTTACAGCAATAAACAAGCACTTTTGAAATATGTATTAAAACAAAAAGGGGCTAAATCAATGATTCAGCCCCTTTTGTGTAGTTAAACCGGATTTTATTATTCAAATCTGTCCAGGTTCATCACTTTATCCCAGGCAGCTACAAAGTCTTTCAGAAACTTTTGCTGTCCGTCGGCACTGCCGTAAACTTCGGCAATAGCTCTTAATTCAGCATGCGAACCAAACACCAGGTCGGCGCGGGTTGCAGTCCATTTTACTTGGCCGGTTTTACGGTCGCTACCCTCATACAATTCACGGTCAGGTGATGTTGCTCTCCAAACGGTACCCATGTCCAGTAAGTTCACGAAGAAATCGTTGGTTAACTGGCCTGGGCGATCAGTAAATACACCATGCTTAGCGCCGTCAAAATTGATGTTGATTGCTTTTAAGCCACCCATTAATACTGTAAGTTCAGGGGCAGTTAAAGTAAGCAAATGTGCTTTATCAACCAGTAACTCTTCTGTTGACACGCGAACGCCTGATTTACGGTAACTCCGGAACCCATCAGCCATAGGCTCCAGGTAGCTGAACGATTCTACATCAGTTTGTTCTTGCGATGCATCCATTCTACCTGCACGGAAAGGCACATTAACAGTTTGTCCGGCATCTTGCGCAGCCTTTTCAATACCGGCATTGCCTGCTAGTACAATTAAATCGGCCAGTGATACTTTTTTGCCACCCGTTTGTGCACCGTTAAAATCATTCTGGATGCCTTCGAGCACACCTAACACTTTTTGCAACTGTACCGGGTTGTTTACGTTCCAGTAACGCAACGGCGCCAGGCGAATACGGGCACCATTGGCACCACCACGTTTATCAGTTCCGCGGAAAGTTGACGCAGAAGCCCAAGCAGCAGATACCAATTCGGGTACGCTTAAACTTGATGCTAAGATTTTTGATTTTAAATCAGCCACATCGCTATCATCTACCAGTGCATGATCAACAGCCGGGATAATGTCTTGCCACAATAATTCTTCTTGCGGAACGTCGGGCCCCAAGTAAAGTACACGCGGGCCCATATCACGGTGAGTCAATTTGAACCAAGCACGGGCAAAAGCATCGGCAAAGGCATCAAAATCTTCTAAAAAGCGACGCGATATTTTTTCGTAAGCAGGATCAACACGTAAAGCCAAGTCAGAAGTTAACATGGTTGGACGGTGTTTTTTCGAGCTATCGTAAGCATCCGGTATAATCGCATCCGCATCTTTAGCTACCCACTGGTGCGCACCGCCCGGGCTTTTAGTCAATTCCCATTCAAAACCAAAAAGGTTTTCGAAATAGTTATTGCTCCATTGTGTAGGGGTGGTAGTCCAGGTTACTTCTAAACCGCTGGTAATTGTATCGGCACCTTTGCCAGAACCAAAGCTGTTATGCCAGCCAAAGCCTTGTAATTCCATATCGGCAGCTTCAGGCTCTTTACCTACGTGGTCTGCCGTCGCAGCACCGTGTGTTTTACCAAAGCTGTGTCCGCCTGCAATCAATGCCACAGTTTCTTCATCATTCATCGCCATACGGCCAAAGGTATCTCTGATATCTCTGGCAGACATCAGCGGGTCGGGGTTACCATCCGGACCTTCGGGGTTTACATAAATTAAACCCATTTGCACAGCAGCTAAAGGTTTTTCCAGGTTGCGTGAATGAATTTTGCCATCGGCATTGTCGTCAGATACCAGCACGCCATGGTTTTCAACCACCCCTTCAGAACCATCACCATAACGTACATCACCACCTAGCCAGGTTCTTTCTGAGCCCCAGTAAACTGACTCATCAGCTTCCCAGGCATCTGCACGGCCACCGGCAAAGCCAAAGGTTTTAAAACCCATCGACTCGAGTGCCACATTACCGGTTAATATAATTAAATCGGCCCATGATAGTTTACGACCGTATTTTTGTTTGATAGGCCACAATAACCTGCGGGCTTTATCTAAGCTAACGTTATCAGGCCAGCTGTTTAACGGCGCAAAACGCTGTAAACCAGCACCAGCACCACCACGACCATCAGTTACCCGGTAAGTACCGGCACTGTGCCAGGCCATGCGCACAAACAAACCGCCATAATGCCCAAAATCGGCCGGCCACCAATCTTGCGAATCAGTCATCAGCGCATGCAAATCTGCTTTCACAGCAGCCAGGTCAAGCGTTTTGAATTCTTCGGCATAATTAAAGTCTTTGTCCAAAGGATCAGACAAAGAAGAATTTTGACGTAGAATATTTAGTTTAAGCTGATCGGGCCACCAATCGTTGTTACGTGTACCGCCACCGGCCACGTTATGCTTCATGGTGCCATTAAGAAACGGGCATTGGCTGATGTCATTTGAGTTCGGATCCATAAGTTATGTTTTTATTTTTCTTGCAGAATCTTCTGCCTATTTAGGTTTTGATAAATGTAAAGTTAAGTGATGAGAACAAACTTTCACAATCGATTAATTCTATAGGTAATAACTGCATACTATTTCACAATGTATATAATTAAAAGGCTGTGCCTGAATTTATAACGCGCAAACATTGTGTTTATGCAATAAGGATACACTTGTCGGGACTATATTCCTGATGTTAATAGGATTATTCTCAAAATAAGCTTGGCAAGTGCTTTTTTGCTTCGCCGTTTAAATTATATGCCTTCTATGACGAAAACGCACATGTACGCTTACACATCAACTACCACTATAGGCAAGATATTCTTTTTTTGCAGGCTACCGAACTGCATGACTTTGACAAAACTATAGTGGAAGCGTTGAACTTTGCCAACGAAGACAGCCAAACTTTAGTCATCATCACTGCTGACCAAGAAACCGGAGCACTAAGAATATTGGATGCGTCGACTGCCCAAGGCATGGTTTAAGCAATTTCGGCACTAATGATCATACCAGCATCAATGTGCCTGTAATGGCCATAGCCCCAATCTCAACATTTTAACGACACCTATCAAGACACAGAAATTTACTAAAATATATTATTGCTAATCTTAAGTTCGAAGTAAACAAAGCAACCTTGCACTTGTTATTGCTTTTGAGAAGAAGAAACAAACTTAACAGGGTAGACATATTAATGTAACTTAATCCCTGTATGTTTGAGCAATATTTACATCAATGTCAAATCATATTTTAATATTAGAGGATAACCAGGACATTCTTCAGTTAATGACGGAAGTACTGGAGCAAGAAGGGTATAAGGTTACAGGTTTAACCTATTGTGAGAATATTATTAAAACGGTTAACGAACACCAGCCGGATTTGGTAATGCTTGATTTTCTGCTACACGGCATAAACGGCGGCGAGCTTTGCCACGAAATAAAAAGCAATGCCGCCACACACCATTTACCGGTTATTATTATTTCGGGCTACCCACGTGTATTGCAATCACTGGGTAACTACGGTTCTGACGCTTTTGTAGCTAAACCGTTTTCGATCGATGAGCTTATGTCTGCCGTGCACAAGTGCCTGCCATTAGCATTAGCTGCACTTTAAAATTTCATTATCTACCTTTTACCTATGCATAACTAACGCAAAATCTTCATGAGGTTTTGCGTTTTATTTATTTGTAAAACTTACCCCCTCTTTTTATATCAAATTAAGATTAAATGCCCAACTCTTCAGGCAAGGACTGGCTACGGCAGCTTTATGTATTCGCAGCACAGCAGTTGGCCAGTCAAACCATGTCAATCATTTGACTAACAAATAACCAAGTCATCCCTCCGGCAGCCGGTATTGGCAAAGGGCTTTGGTTAAAAGGCGATTTGCATGTACACACGCGTCACAGCAACGAACAGCACAACTATTTCATAAATTTAAAAAGCGGATTAACCCTAAAATACTTATCAGCACCCTCAAAGCTCACCACATAATCTGACTTGAAATGCGTGCTCTTGAGATAATAATCAGTAGTTATAATCTGTGCGCCTGACTGACAGGCAGCTTCCAGACCCGACTGGTCGTTAGTCCTGGCCTGCTCGGTATCAGCGTCAGCACGGGTACGAATGATATAGCCTTCTTTTACCAATTGCGGAATCTGCGGGTCTTTGGGGTTGTTACGGATCATCGCAGCTGCTTCGGGCGTGCCTGGCAAGGCATTGGCAAACAGTACACGGCCTTTAAGTGATGGATGCCCGGCTATATACATATCGCGCTTTGCACCACTATCATCCAGGATGAACATAAATTTGCCTTTGGCCGCGTTTAAAGTAGGCCAGTTGTTGTGCAACACCGCATTTTCGAGCGTGTTGTATTTGCCTCTTACTGCATCGGGGGTAATTAACTGGCTGGCACCCAAGCCGTCTAAAATGTTGCGGTCTAATTCATCGAAGGTTTGGCGGGTAAACGGCTCTGGCTCGGTAAATGCCGGGTTTTTAGGTTTACCATCTTTAGCCTCAAGCGTAATAAATATAGGGTGATGATTAGGGTGAGTTACTGACCATTGCTTTAATGCTGCTAAGCACTGTTTAAAGGTGAGATAATGGCTGCGAAAATCAAGCTCAGGTACATGCAGCATTTTAAAGCCAGGTTGCTTCATAACACCTGCTGTATCATAAGGTGGCTGATTTTTGGCCCAATCCAACCCTTTAGGATGAGCATACCGGCCGCCTTTCTCGTCGGCATAAACATCCAGTTCAATATTAAGCAGGCCCATATTTAACTGATCAATGATGCTAATATGCTCATAATCCAGCTTGGCAGCTGATTGCGGATCTTGCTTTTTGAAAACGGCAAACAAGGCCGGATCAATGGCCTGTTTGTAGCTGTTATGTGAACCGATAACTTGAATTTTGTTAATCCTGATATCATCGTCATCGTTAGCTTTCAGGGCCATCGGTATTACTAAAAAAAATGCGGCTAATACAAATTTCATGATGCTATAAATTAAATAAGCACTCGGACATTACCGTCCGGATGCCTGGTTAAAAATATCAGAATTTAGTGGTAATTAATAACCCAGCTTTTGAATCAGTTTATTATTTAGCCTGATGTCGCTGATGGGCGCCGGATATAGTTTCCGATTAACATTTTGTTCATGCTCAGGTTATCGTTAGTTAGCGGATACTTTTTTTTCGAACAGACCAAACCGTATCAAATCGTTACGGCGCCAGCCTCGCGGGCACTTTTATCTAATAACCCATCTAAAGTAATAACGGTTACCTGCAGCGCATTAGCACGGAGGCGAAGACGGTTTACCAAATTATTGGGCACACCTCAAACTATAGTCTTTACCAGTTCTTTACAGCAAAAAGGTATTATCAATAGCATAGGGCGTACTAAGGCGTATATCACTTCAAATCCAAATTTAGTGCTCAACCTATCTGCTATGTGTGTCAAAAAAACGGAGCCATTGGTGAGCATATGATAGTGAAGAGTAGAAGACCAGTTAAAGTAAACCTTACATTAATACCAATGCCTGCTGCCGTTTCAACGCTGATTGACTCAACAGGCGTTATTAAAACTATTTAAGTTACAGATAGCACACTAAGCCAGAGCTCATATTGATGACACACCGTACCGGCGCTTGGAGCTTAGAGATGCTATCGATTATTATTCCAATATGGATAAAATCAAACCTACGATGCCATCAGGATTATATAAGGGATATTCATGAATTGAATATGCTGATACATTAAATAAATGTGGCTAACCTAATGCAACATAACGCAGACTGATCGATTATTATGATAACTTGTAACATAATATAGCCTAACATAGTAAAAGCCCTAAATAGCATTGCGAAAATTACAAAGTTACCATAGCTTTGTGCGCTAAGTTCAATTTATTTCAATATCTCAATTTTGGTATTTACCTATGAGTATGTACTATCAAAACATTTGACCATGGCCGAAAAGATTCATATCTTGTACGTAGATGATGAGGAAAACAACCTGATTTCGTTCAAAGCTACATTCAGGACCAAGTTTGAAACCTCAATAGCCATAAGTGGCGATGAAGCTTTAAAGATTTTAGCAGAAAAGCCAATCCAGGTTATTATTACCGACCAGCGCATGCCGGGAATGACCGGAGTACAGTTTTTAGAAAAAGTGATTGAAATGTATCCTGATTGTATGCGTATACTTTTAACAGGCTACGCAGATATGACGGCAGTGATTGATGCTGTAAACAAAGGCAAAATATTTCACTACCTCACTAAACCCTGGAATGAAGAGGAACTTGACAGCACCATCAAAAACGCTTACGCCAAATACCTGGAAAATGAAGAACTAAAAAAAATGAATAAAGAACTTAACACTTCTAATGACCAGTTAGAATTTTTGCTGAGGCAACGGTTGCTTTCCTGATTAAATTTTAAGGCTTTTAACTATCTTTTTCCTGCAACTACTTCTGTCACAATAGTCTCAAAAGCTGCTTTAGTTAGCGGCTTGTCCATCATTTTAACGATATTCTCGTTACTGTCAACACGGCTTTTGTCATTCCGGTTCATTGATGAAGACAATACATAGATAACATATCTATTGCGGATGGACAAAGGTAATCTTTCAAACTCCTCCACAAATTCAAATCCGCTCATAATGGGCAAACGAAGATCGAGCAGTATAATGGTTAGCAAATCAGAATGCATGTCTGTATTGTCATTAATTTGCCTTAATGCGGCAATAGCATCCGTGTAAGTAGCCACCATTATGCTCTTATCATTTTGCTGGATAATCTTTTTTGCTATAAAGCAATCCAACTCGCTATCGTCAATTATAATAAAAGCCAAATTCATGCAGCCAGTTAAATAGAGGGAAGTATGACCTTAAATGTAGTGCCTTGGTTCATTACCGAAGCTACTTCGATATGACCGTTCAGTTTAAGTAATGCCGTTTTAACGTTATACAAACCAAAACCCGAACCAACGTTTTGAGAAGTGGCACGGTAAAACAGATTAAATATCTCCCCTATATGATTGCCTAATATGCCGATGCCCGAATCTTTAACGGTGATGGTAGCCGAACCATTGGTAATTTCAACATTGGCCTCTACAACTTTCTCCGTTTTTGATTCATCCTGATATTTAAATGCATTAGATAACAGATTATGAATAATCATTTTTATCAGCACTTTATCGCTCCTGAATATTTCATTTTGCTTAACGTTAACGTTGAAAGTAACACGATTCACTTTCGCAATAACATCAAACAACGATACGCATTCTTCAAATATCTCGTTAAAATCTATCTCTGCTATTACCAGTTCTCCACGTTGTAATGAGTAATAATCGTTCATGTTGATGACATACATATCCAACTTCTTCAACGATTTTTCCATCAGGAACAACATTTCCTTTACCTCATTAATGTCCGAAATATCTCTGGCTACATCAATAGCACCCATTAAACCGGAAATTGGACCTCTGATGTCGTGGGTAATGCTGTACGCAAATTTATTAAGCTCATTGTAAGCTTTTTGCAATTCATCATGCTTTACAGTAAGCAAAGAGTTGGTTACATAAAACTTATTGGCTTCTTCAACAGCCGAAAAAAGGTCAGACTCCTCCCAGGGCTTCTTAATATACCTGAAGATATTGCCTTTATTAATCGCATCAATTACCGACTCTACATCCGTGTAAGCGGTAATTAAAATACGAACCGGCATTGGGTGGCTTATACGGATAGCCTCAAAAAAATCAATACCGGTTTGCTCCGGCATACGCTGATCGCTGAAAACAATGCGAATGTCCGGGTTGGCATCTAAGTGCGCTATAGCCTGCGTTACATCAATAGCTGTAAAAACCTGGTAATGAAAACGTAGCGTTGCTTTAAATCCAAACAGGTTATCTTGCTCGTCATCAACGTACAAGATCTTGATTTTTTCGGTGTTAGTAGCCAAAACTTAAGCTTTAATATATACGGTTAACTCAGTAACAACAGGCCAGTCTATACTGTAATACTATTGTGTTCTTTTTAGTTTTCTATTTTAAAAATTAGAGGAAGCACAATGATAAACTCCGCCCCTTCGTCTGGTGCACTGTTTAACTGAAACTGCCCATTATGTTTTTTTATCGTGTTATAAGCAATTGACATGCCTAAACCGGTGCCTTGTCCAACATCCTTGGTGGTAAAAAATGGCTCAAAAACTTTCTTCTGCGTTTTGTCGTCCATGCCTATACCATTATCTTTAATCGTTATGTACATGTGTTCGTCATGGCAGGTTGTTTTAATAAGCAACTCTCCGCCTTTATGATCGCCAAACTTTTGCCGTATAGCATAACTTGCATTTGATATTAAATTTAAAAATACCTGGTTAAGCTTACCCGCATAACATTCTATTTTGGGCAAATTACCATATTCTTTAACAACCTTTATATCATGTAAAAGATTATTGGCAATAATCAAAGTAGACTCCAAACCCTCATTAATATCGGCTTTAATCAGATCATCCTGGTCGAGCCTCGAAAAAATGCGCAGCCCCTTTACAATCTCGGCCGTACGGTTGGCCCCTTCTTTAATACCCTTAAGCAGATGTTTAATTTCAACAACCAGATAATCGAAATCCAGATCTTCTTTATAAGCGCTGATCTGCTTCTGCTTATCGTCTTTACCAACGTCCGAAAGGGCCACCTGCTCAATGGTTTCCATGGCCTCAAATACCATATCAATATCGCGGCTTAATGGCTTTATATTGCCTGTAACAAAGTTAATTGGGTTGTTAATTTCGTGCGCAATACCTGCCGTTAACTGGCCAAGCGATGCCATTTTTTCGGCTTCTACCAGTTGCCCCTGGGCCTGCCTTAGATTATCTAACGTTTTATTTAGTTCCAGGTTAGATTGCTTTAACTCAGTAGTACGTTCAACCACCTTAGCTTCGAGCATGGTATTTTGCTCACTGATTATACGCTCGTTTTCTTTTAAAGCTTTCAGCGCTTCTTCCTGTGATTTTTCTTTTTCGGCTTTAAATATGTTGATTTTGTCGGCCAATGCAAAAGACAGCAGTACTGCTTCAAAAGCAGATCCTATCAATAATACCGAACTGGTAAGTTTGTTATAAGGGAATAAGATATTTAAGTCTTTAAGCACATAAATTACTACGCAAACTATAAATACCGACCAGGCAATTAAAAAAAACTTGGCGGCCCTGTATCCTCTAACAGCAATTACCACTGCCATTATTACCACATAAATAGCACTGAGCATGGCTGCAACCAACACTATAGTATAACTTGTATTAAAGCGCCCAGCAAAGGCCAATACAATTTGGATAGCATATACCAAGAAAAACACGTAAGATATCTTGTGCAGACCTGGTGCGTAAAACTTAGACGACAAAAACTTTTTTGCAAACTCAATTGCAGCTATTCCAATAAGTGCTGATGACACGTAAATACTTAAATTAGCCGCTACCGGCCTGTCTGATAATACAAACCGGAATATATACCCTTCCAAACAGGCCTGTGTTAACAGAACTACAAACAGGTACAATACATAATACAGGTAGTTGACATCTTTTACCGTTACATATACAAACAAGTTGTATAACAACATCACTAATATAATACCGGCATAAACCCCAAATAAAAGATCGGAATTTGCAGTATTGATAATAACCCCTTCAAGCGTGCCCAGGTACAAGGGCAGCACCAACTGTTTGTAGCTCCTAATATGAAAATAAAACGTACTACTCTGGCCAGGTAACACATTAACCGGATAAATATAGTTTTGATGCCTGATGAGCCTGGTGCCAAAAGGCTTGCTTTGGCCGCTGGAATTAGCCAATATTACCTTGTCGCCGTCTATTTGATAAAAATCCACATTGTCTATAGTTGGCTGTGCCAGCTGTATCCCTAAACCGTTATGTGATGAGCTGTTGCGAACTGTAAACTTTATCCAGTAAGCATAAGGCGTAATACCCAGATTTGGGTATTCGCTTACCGACTTTTTAAAACCATCGGACTGGATTGCCTGATTTAATGACAAGCTGGCATTGGTATCGGTTAATATTTCGACCTTGTTTCCCAGCGGTTCAAAAGTTCCTTTAAAGTCAATTAATTGCTGACCAAATGCGTGTTGTAAACAACCGCTAACAAAAAAGAAAAAAACAAGGAGCTTTAATTTAAACATGTGGCTGGCTAATAACCTGTATCATGAAAATAATGTATTTGATGCCTAAACTCAAACGTTTTTAGTATTGATCGGAAAAAAAGAGTTCGCTTTTATCTTTTCTTAATGATCGCGCAATGTCGACATTATCCGCTACAGATACTTTCATTAAAAACACTTCGTAACGCTGTTCGGGGCTTGCACCCATTTTAAACACATCAAAGAAACGCTGCCTCAAAACCGTTAAATTCTGTGCAGTTTGCGTTGATAGTTCGGCACCACCGCCGTGTATTAACCTGTTAAAAAAGAATGCAGGCGACAACATTGGATGCACGGCTACCCCGTTTTGATTAGCAGTAATCCAGGCCCGTTGCACTGCCCTGCCGGCAATAAGCAATTGACTGTGCGAAAACTCCGGCACGGTAAATAGAATAATAGCCGAAGCACTTTTTACCGATTTAACCGACATTTTTTTAAAAGCATTGCCCTTATTCCATTTCGATAAGAGTTCTACCGCTTTCCAATCGCCGGCCACCTTAAAACCGGCTATTTCGCCCTGGCTAATATCAACAGAGGCCAGTTCCACGCCGTCTTTGGTTTTAAGCGCATCCTCCTTGTTCCATCTTATTTCGTGGTAAAATTCTTCGTGCCCTAATTTATTTAACAAACGTACCTTATCTGTCTCAGCAATAATGTCCGACAGTTCGTGCATATCACTGTCATCTTCCACATGAAACATCTCAACACCATGGTTGCTGATGATACTCTGCAGTTGATTAAAGAAGTCAGCATTTAGCCTGGTACGCTCGCCGTTTTTACGACTGGTAGCACGAGTAAATATCCCGTTGGCTAACTGCAGGTCGGCATTGTTAATCTCATTTGCTTTGTGAAAATTGATAACTGCAATCAATTCGGGAGTATTGCTTAATGGGAATAGTTTTACCTGATCTTGCAAGCCAAGTACACCTGCTTCTAAGTGAATATTTTCGATAGCTGTACCCAAAGATAAATGTGCGCCCATTTCATAGTAATCGCCCCAAGACCAAGACCTTATTTTATCATGAAAAAGAAACAGGATACCATTGCTGAAATACCATTTCCAGGGCTGATTATTACCTGCCGACGGCGCTGCAATAGCTGCTTCAATAAGCTTATCAAGTTCATCTGCTGTTGGCTGGTAATTTGCCGAAAATCCTTCAGCTAAAAACCCGGAAGCTATGCTCACCATAGCTTCTTTAGTTAAAGGTGCATGAGGATTGGCAGTTACCGGATGACTTTCATTTTGATGCTCCGTTTCATCTTTAACCAAGTCCTCCATATCTACATAATACCGCCCGGAAGCATGAAATTGGTTAAGCAATAAGCGACGGCTTACATCAGTAGTTAATGCTCCACCCAAGGTAACCGACGAGGCTAATTGCGGCCATGTGTTGATAGATTGCTCTACTTCGAGCATCGAAGCTTTGAGCCGGGTAGAAATGGTTTCGGCCCCGATCATTTTGAGGATGTAAGGTATTTTATCTTCGTTAGATAAATCTTTTATATTTTGCGGATCCAGCCCGTTAGCTAAGCCATGCAAAATGTCGCGGTCTGGCTCTAAATCAAAGCGCTCTACATCCAGCATGCCCTTGTCATTAGTATCCATAATTACCGGAATCTGTAACTCTCTGGCTTTATAACGGCTTAATATCTTAATATCCAAACCGTCACAAACCTCTACTAAAAGGTCCAATTTTCCGTTGCCTGTAAAAAACTGATCCATATTAGCTTCAGTAAGCCCATCGCTAAATATATTTACTTTTAAAAACGGATCTATTTCGGCTATTTCGCGGGCAACAATCACGGTTTTGTTTAACCCTAAATTTTGCACACCTGTACGTATGCGGTTTAGGTTGCTTAACTCTGCAGTGTCAAAGTCGGCTAATCTGAGTTCGCCAAAAATACGTTCTATAGCCATGGTTAAGGCAATGGATTGCCCTACGGATAAACCGATAACACCTATTTTCTTTTTCCTTAATTCGGCCTGTTCGTCGCGGGTAATTTTGTACTGGTTTCTATTGGTTCTAACTTCTACAAAATCTTCTTCGTCCAACAAATGCACCAAACGCTTGCTCCAGGGATAATAAACCCAAACTCCGTACTCATCCATATCCTTCCCATCCAAAAAGGCATCTATCAAAGCCGGATATTCGTTTGCTTTTATTTTTACAGAAGGATTTTTACTCTTGATAAGCTCCTGCAACTGCCCATACATTTCATTCTGTACAAAAGAAATCTGCCCGTTTTTAAACAGTTTTTCAAGCGCTTGCTTGTCTTGCAAATCAGTTACCCTGAATATAGTTGGCTTATATAGTTCCGGCAAATGGGTATCACCGGTTAAGTACGTTTTCAAATCCTTCATATATGTATAAAGGTATTTATACGGAAAACAGGGAGGCAGGTTTGGTAAGCCCTGCAAATTGTTTAAAAGATGCTTAACTTATTGATATCAACACTGCCCTCTAAATGATTTTTATTAGCGTGGGCAATGGTATCAGCCAAACTCCAGTTTTCGATATTAGGAATTCGGAGATGCAGATCAATAAGGATTTCTTTATCTTTCAGCTTGTTAATTCTTGAATCTTTATCAAGGTCACGCATTTGATAAATAGCAGCCTTATCTTCATCTTTGGCTAAGTGCAAATCATACAAATTTTCTAAAATCATGCAGGTAGCGATCAAATCCAATTTAGGATAATAGAACGTACCATTATTGCCGATACCCTCTATTAACACCATACCGGCATTAACCACAGGCTTAACTGTATACGGGGCACACAAGGCAAATAACGACTGCAAACCTATCTGACTGCAAATGGCAATACCCGCACGGATAAGTAAAGGGCTGCCTATACCGTAACCGGCCAAATCGGGCGAGTTCCATAATCCGCAAACTTCGCCGGTACCAGTTTGGGCCTTTTTCCACACCAAATCATAAATATTGGCGTCCATAGCACCGGTTGCCTCTTCAATAGGCAGTGGCTGACTACCTCCTGATACGTGAACTCGGGCACCACCCAAAACTTTCTGCCCGTCAAGCGATTCAACAACAATTACAAAGGCAGCAGGATTGTATTGCCACTCGTTTTTAGAGGACGTAACTTTTTTTATACCGATACTGGCCAAAACGTTAGTGTGTCCTTCAATGAAGCGACCGCAGGTATCTGGCTCGTCTATCGCGCGGAATGCCCTTAGTTTTAAATGAGGTTTATCAGGGCTTGTAATTTCAGTCATTGATTGTTAAAGCAAAATCGATCAGCATAACCATAAAATATTGCATTGATGTTGCAAAGTTAAAGGTTAAACACACATTTGGCCTTAACAAACGGAGGTTTTACATTACATGGATAAAAATATGCGGCACTATATTAAATTTTGGCCGCATACATTATTTACAAGCCCATCAGATAATAGTTTTAAGTGATATTTTTATTAAAAAAACAAGAGTGTAAGATTATGAAAATTAAGCTTTTGCCTTACTGAATTTATAAAGCAGCACACCATGGGCAGGTACGTTTAACGGCAATTGATCTTTGCCAGCCGTTACAGCCGCCACATTTTTTTGACGCCATAAATCGCGAACGGTTTGCTTACCAGATATGCCTAACTGCTTAAAATCATTGTAAGAAAGCTTAACCGGCTGCATCCCAAAGTTACAGAAACCAACCGCCTTACTTCCGTCTTCGAGCTGTTTGGTATATATTTTTAATTCTCCTATCGTTTGTACACAAGTAGCTTGTTTGCCCAAAGGGTCCTGGTCTATAGCAATCACCTCATCATTGGTAAGTAAGTTGAGGGTAAACTCATCCAGTTTTTCCATGTCGCAACCAATAAGCAGCGGGGCTGCAAAAAGGCTCCACAAGCTAAAATGCAGGTATTGCTCATCAGGTTTTAGCTTACTCGGGTGCGGGCTACCCCACCCTACGGTGCCAATTACAAGCATATCAGGGTCGTTCCAGTTGCCGGGTTTTGCCCAGGGAGCAGATTTATCCTGCGCTAATATTATATTTTTTACGCTCGTCCATGTATCGGTAATATCGTTAGTGGTACGCCATAAAGAACCGCCAGTTGAGCCTCCCCATTTCCATACATCCGACATACCATACTGGCATAAGCTAAACACAATATCGCGCGGCTGCTCAAGCAGATATTTACCCATCAAGTCAAAAGGCTTAATAGCGGTAGCTAATTGGTTACCTCCTTTGTAAGATAATGAACTTACTTTATCGGGGTCGTTATCAGGCAAACCGTCAATAACGTTGCCATAGCTGCACCAGTCATATTTAAGATAGTCAAATCCCCACTTGGCGTAAATTTGTGCATCCTGTTTTTCGTAACCGTAACTGCCTGCACATCCGCCGCAAGTCCAGGGGCCGGGGCTTGAATATAAGCCTACTTTTAAACCTAACTGATGTATACTGTCGGCAAGACCTTTCATATTACCAAACCGCACATTGGGCATAATATTGCCTGCTTCGTCACGAAACTTACCGCGCAGGGTCTGATCTTTAGAATCGCGGTTATTTTGCCAAAAATCATCAATATTAATATAAGTCCAACCATGATTTATTAACCCGCTTTTAACCATGGCTGCTGCAGCACGTTTAACCTTTTCGGCCGACACCTCGCCGGCAAAGCAGTTCCAACTGTTCCAACCCATGGGTGGTGTAAGCGCCATATGCTCGCCGCATACAATACGTAATTTTCGCTGAGCGCTGCCTTTTGCATTTTTGGCCGTTAATGTTACCACATAAGTTCCGGCTGCGTTAAGCCGCCCGGTAATTAGCCCGGTACTTTTGTTAATGTTAACACCCTTAGGCAGCCCGGCAGCCGTGTAAACCATTGGGCGGTTGCCCGTGGCTGCTACCTGGAATTGCACTGGAGAGCCCGGTCGAACGCCAAATACCGACGCTCCATTAATGCGGGGTGATGCAGGTGCCTTGGGCGTTAGTATATAAGGTACTTTGGCAATAGGATTAAAGGTAGCGATACCGCCTGCATCACTTATTTCAAATTTTGCATCTGCCCAGTCGGCATGATCGTAATAGTTACCGTTACCGCCATCCGTTACTATTAACTCCAGCATTTTCACCCTGGTCACGTTTACTTTGCAAAACCGGGCGCTATCGCCCAGGCGCATTACGCCGCTCGACCATAATTTTTTACCATCGCCGCTTACCACAAACTCGGCAGCAGGTTCGTGACCTTTTATTTCGTCATCAATACCTACGTGGGTGGTAAATGTTGATGCCTTGCCATTGAGTTCAATCATTAATGAACTTTCGGCATGGGTGCCGAAACCGCGTTTAAAAGTTTTGCCGGCAATGGTGATTGTCTTACCATCAACCGTTTTATTTTTTTTAGGCACCCCGTAACCCTGGGTAGCGTTGCTCAGGTCTAATTCGTCGAGCCAAACGGTTTGCGCCTGCGCCTTTACGGCCCCTGCAAACACGTTTAATACCACGACGGCAAATGCAGGTAATATCTTTTTATATAATGTATTCATTAGTTCGTTTTTGTAAATCATTATTTCGCAGCAAACCGCCACCAATCAAAATTAAATAGCTTTTCGTTTCCGCCTTTAAACACCAGGCATACATCGTGCAGGCCTTTTACCGCGGCAACTTTTGCGTTTAAGCTTTGCCACATCTCGCTTCCTTTACTTTTGGCAACCTCACAAGTACCTATCAAAACACCATCGGGTTTATCCAGCCTTACTTCTATACTACCTCCCGCTAAGGGTATTACACTGGCCTCGAAACGGCCTGCTCCTTTAGTAAAGTCAACACTGCGTATTTTGATGTAGTCGTTATTGTCAATGTCTGTAACGTAAACGGATTTGTTACCGTTAGTTGTTGTTTCTACTCCTTTTTCCCAGGCAATAGTTTCGGCTTCTACTCTATTGTATGGGTTTAGGTTTTTAACCGCTTTGCTAATGGCAGTAGTAGTTGGCGTTACACGTGGTAAACGTCCGTCGGCAGTAAATTGAACTTCATCCACACAAACCGAGCGGGTAAAACCACCTCCGCCCTCTAATGCACCGTTATGGTAAAACAGATAAGTTTTTCCTTTATAATCAATTAAACCCGGATGGTTGGTAAATGCGCCGCCTTTACCAATAACATCCATAATGGTATCGCGGTAAGTCCAGGGTCCGGTTGCGCTTGGCGCGGTAGAATAGGCCAGATGCTCGGGCACGCCGCCTGCGGGGTAAAGCAGATAATACAGGCTTTTACGTTTATACAGCCAGGGGCCTTCCTCGTAAGTGGTAAATCTTTTCTCGGTTGAGCTCACCGTGCCTTTAATTTTTTCGGCAAACCATTCTTGCTGGTCGGCCGGTACCTGCTGTATGCCAGTAGATTGTTCGTAAGATGTCCAATCAGCATTAAGTTTTACCCGCCACAACTTTGAATCGCTCCAGGCAAGCCAAGCCTGCTTGTTGGCATCAGTTATTACCGTTGGATTAACGTTTGCGGCATCTGTATGCTCAGTGATGAACGGCTTTCCTAAAACATCCTTAAAAGGCCCATTGGCTTTATCGCCTTGGGCTATGGCAATTACCTTGCGGTTAGTGGTTTTGTCCAACGCGCTGACAAACCAATAGTATTTGCTATCGGCCGCATTTTTAATACTGTGCGATTGCAATCCATCTATAGATTTAGCCCATTTAAAAGTATTTTTTGCGTTATGAATGCGTAATTTAAAAGCCTCATCAGTAAGCGGTACCTTTACAATACCCACCCTTTGGTCGTAAGAGGTCATGTCCTTATTCAGCTTTACGTAGTACAGCTGCGGGTTACCCCAGTACAAATAAGCCTGACCGTCGTCATCAATAAAAACACTTGGGTCAATATAACCCCAACCGCCCGAAATCATGGGTTTACCCAAAACATCTTTGAATGGCCCGGTAGGATGATCGGACACGGCCACACCGATTGACATACCCGACCCTTTAGCATTGATAGGCACATACCAGTAAAATTTGCCATTACGCGGAATACATTGCCCAGCCCAGGCGTCTTTAACTGCCCATTCAAAATTTTTGAGCGACAGGCCTGTCCCCCGGTCCGTCCAGTTCACCATATCAGTTGTTGAATAGATGTGCCAGTCATTCATCGTAAACCAGGTCGATTTATCTTCATCGTGCCCGGTGTACAAAAACAACGTGTCTTTATAAACCATGGGTGCCGGGTCGGCCGTATAGATGGTTTGTATGATAGGATTTTGTGCTTTGAGTACGCCGGATAGCGCCACTAAAACCAGTGAGGCCAGTATTACGAACTTTTTATTATACATGCTATCTTCAAAATATTATAGGTATATCCAAATTGGCTTATCGTAAGCAGATACCATGATATGCCAATTTAGAAAATTTACTATGGCTTATTCAATTGCGCTACAGCACATCATCATCACAACATTATTTAAATGATGATGCAGGCTTACCTGTTGCTGCCGCACGAAAGTAGATGCTTTTACTTTTTTGCGATGACACAGATGTGCAAACAAATAGCTTAGAAGTTTAAGCCTGTCTCAAAAACAACATTAAACCTTCTGCACAATTCAATTTATTTAAAGCTTACCCAATCAACCTCTACCGTAGAGCCTTTGGCAGTGAAATAAAGGTCATTTATACCGGAGGTTTTATTTTTAACCGGTGCACTGTAATCGCTCCATTCTTTCCCTGCCGGAACTTTGATGGTTGCAATTACCGGTCCGGTTGGCGATCCTGTTCTTATCTCCAGTTCTCCGGCGCCGGCAGACCATGCTTTGGCGGTAACACGCTGAGTGCCAGATTTACCAAAATCTACACGATTGTACCTGATCCATCCTTTTGCAGATACGGGTACCGTACTTTTCCAGCCGTCAAACTTTTTAGCGGTATCAATAAATGCAACTGTGGCATCCTCACCTTTATCGCTAAACCGGTCAATTTGTATTTTGCTTCCAGCTTTAGTAATACCAACACCACGTAAAGTAGGTACCACTTTTTTTATTGTTCCATCGGTGTTAAAAAACAAGCTATCAGCATGTATAGACCGGTTTTTATCAAAACTCGGCGACAAATCATTGCTGTGATAAAACAGATAATGCTGTCCTTTAAATTCAATGATAGAATGGTGGTTGGTCCAGCAGCCGGTTGGGTTTTCGTCCATAATTACCCCTGTAACCTTAAACGGACCTAATGGGCTCTTACTGGTGGCATACTCCAGCCTTTCAGTCTTGTTTTCTACGTGAGGATAAGTCAGGTAATAAGTCCCGTTATGCTTGTACATATAAGGTCCTTCTTTCAGGCCTTTAACAGGTAAATCACCAAGGGTTTTCACTTCACCTTCAATCTCGAGCATGTTGGGTTTTAGCTTAGCCGCATAAATATTACCCTGCGACCAATACAAATAAGCCTGACCATCATCATTTATAAATACATTCGGGTCAATACCCACCACGCCTTTTATGGGTTCCGCCTCGGGCTTAAATGGCCCCACAGGGGTATTGCTTGTGGCAACACCTACAGCAAAATGGCCACGACCGCCCGGAGCGTCGGGTTTAGTAGTGGTTGGAAAATAAAAGTAATACTTACCGTTACGCGCAATGCAATCGGGAGCCCACATGCTGTAAGATGCAGGGTCGGCCCATGGCACCAGTGTTTGGCTTACAATCATGCCGTGGTCTGTCCAGTCAGTTAGGTTATCAGACGAAAAAACATGATAGTCTTCCATCACAAACCAGCCTGCACGGCCATGTCCGGGCGTAGCTTTAATGTCATGTGACGGATAAACATATACTTTACCGTTGAAAACCCTGGCCGATGGGTCTGCAGTAAACTGGTTGGTGATTAACGGGTTTTGCGCACTGGCTAATACAGCCTGCAACATCAGGCCAGCTATGGTGAGCGAACGTACTATTAATTTCATACTGATGTGCTTTGGGGTATGTATTTGTTATTAATACAGGTTGTATACTTATTTAGTAATCCAGTTGGCTTTTTGCATCCAGGTAAATAATGGCGTTGTCCAATCAGGCATGCCGAATATAAACCCATGCCCGCCTTTCGGATAGATGTGCATTTCGACCGGCACTTTGTGACGGCGTAAACTTTCGAAAAACATGATGGAATTATCAACGTCCACCAATTTATCATCGGCAGCGTGAGTAATGTAGGTAGGTGGCGTTTCGGCGTCAACCTGTAAATCATTGGAGTACAATTTCTTTAACTCGTTTGTTGGATTATTACCTAACAGATTGCGCCTTGAGTCGGCATGCGTGAGTGAATCCTGCATACTGATAACTGGGTAAACTACTACTAAAAAATCGGGCCGGAGACTGGTGTTATTAGCATTTTCAATCACTGGCTGCCGGTAATGTGTTGCCAGCGTAGATGCCAGATGGCCGCCCGCAGAAAATCCTGCCACACCTATTTTGTGAATATCCAGGTGCCATTTATCCGCACCCTCGCGCACTATTTTGATGGCGCGTTGCGCATCCTGCAAAGGCGCAATAGTTTTATTACTGGTTATAGCATCGTCGGGCAAGCGGTATTTAAGTACAAATGCCGTAACACCGCGTTTTGCAAAAGCTTTAGCCGTTGCAACGCCCTCCCCGGCATAAGTGAGCACTTTATAACTCCCACCGGGGCAAACAATAACCGCTGCACCTGTTGCAGTCCCTTCGGCCGGCAAATATACTTCGAGCGAAGGTCGTATAACCCGGTAAACCATGCCCATTGCCTGCTTAGCCGGCAAAGCAGACATATTAACCTGCCGGGCGTTAGGCACCGGCCTACCCGAGTATAAATCTAAAGTATCCTGAGCTAATAATCTTGCAGACGATAGTATGATGACGAATACCAAAACGCCAACATATTTTAGCAGTGCAACCTTATTACCTTTTAATTCTATTGATTTAGTCATGGGTCGCCTTATTACGTTTTAGTCAACCACCACGTTTTTATATCCTAACAGCGCTAACATCGTAGCACCATAACGGCTTCCTAACTTGCGGTAACCCTCTGCCGTAAAGTGCAGCCGGTCTTTGGCACAGGTGCATCCTGCCGATGATACTACATGAGCCGTTGGAATAACCTGCGGCAGCGTGGCTATAATTTTATTCATGGATGCGCATGCACCGTTTTGGTCGGCATTCACTAACTCACCGGCCAGTAATGGTACTGCTTTGGCTTTTAAGTGCAAATCGTCTAACAAACCGGTATAAACACCTTTAACTTTTTTTGTCCACAAAGTATCGTTAGTATTTGACTCGCCTTGGTGCAAAAGCACGCCTTTTATCACGCCTTCTTTTTGAGCCATTTTAGCTAATTCAACCAGCCTCGCATAAGGATTGCCGTCATACTGCTTTGCGGTGTTTTTCATCCAGTCAGGAGCGGTAGACAGATAAGTTTGATACTGGTCTTTTTCAAAAACCTCGATTTTTGCCCCGGCTACCGATACGTTGATGATTCCTACTTTTACATCAGCAGGCAGATGCGCTAACAAAGTGCGGCCAAAGTAGTCGGCAGGGGTTAAGCCGGTGTTGCACCTGCAAAGCGGCGGCGTAGCGGTACGCCAGGTATCTTTTGTAAAATGACGCTCTGGGCAATCAACTGCCTGTAAAACTTTCAGCCTGCTATCAACCGTGGTATCCTGTGGCTCAAACCTGGCATTACCCTCCATATTCGACTGGCCGAAACACAAGAAGATATAGAACTTTTTATCCTGTGCAAAACTTGTAAAACAAGCTAAGACTAATACTAAAACCAGTAATACCTTATATCTCATAATATCTCAAATACTAAATATGCTTTTATAAACTTAACTTTAGTTAGATGCGGCTACGGTATACTGCGAAAAAGTTGACGTATCTACCGGTTTAAAAATAAGCTGCGAAAACATATACAGGCCGTTTTTCCAAACTTTGAAATCGTGTACGCCTGGCTCTATGAAATAAATATGAGGCACACCCTTAGCTGCCAGGTAATCATGAGTACGTTTACTGTTGTAAATCAGGTTATCGCTGGCACCACACGAAATGAAGAGTAGTTTCAGCATTTTTTTAGCTTTCTCTGGATCAGGTAGCAACTCTTCAGGCTTTTTGGTATTAGGTGCAGCCGAAAACGCACCCACCCAGGCAAACTTGTCCAAATTACCTAAACCAAAGTTGAGCGATTGCCCGCCACCCATCGACAAACCGGCAACAGCCCGGTGTTCACGATCGGTTAATGCCGAAAAGTTTTTTTCTACGTAAGGAATCAGGTCGGTCAATAAATCTTTCTCAAAATTTGCAAAGGCCGCTACTTTATCAGCCGCCATGATGTTACCTGTGGCACGGTCGTTTTTCATAGCGCGGCCATTTGGCAATACAACAATCATGGGTACTATTTTGCCATCTGCATACAGGTTATCTAAAATATCCTGTGGGTGCCCGCCATTAAACCATTCTTTTTCGTCTCCACCAATGCCGTGCAACAGGTAGAGTACCGGATATCTTTTATTTTTTGAGTAACCCGGCGGAGTGTAAATCAATGCCCGGCGTACCGTATCCACCGTTTTAGAAGCATAACTTATCGTATCGATTTTGCCATGCTTAACGTTGGCACGCACCACGTCAAAACCTGCTGCAGCAGGCTGCACAACACCCTGAGCAAAAGCACTGCCCACCGTAACGGTTACAGTTGCCAGCAGCAACATGGCTTTTGTGATGATTTTACTTTTTGAAAATAGGGGTGATTTTGTATCAGGTAATTTACTTTGTTTCATAACGATATAATTGGTTATTTATGGGTCTAAAATTGGCCTTGATGAAAAGGCTAACTAAATAGCTTTAGCATCATTGTTTTTCAAAGGTATAGTCAGGGTCATCTGCTCTGTTATAATAATTGCAAATAATAGTATACTTATGTTCAAGAAGCCCTGCTGGTACATTTAAATCGATTGTAATGTAAAAATATCGCTGACAAGGTATCTACTTTAATTGGAAATGAGTAGCTTTTGCCGACGTTACTCTTTCACTGCTCTAAGGCCGCCTTTCATCATCAGCAGTGATAAAAAGGTAATTGCATAAAGCCAATTATTATCTATCCGGGTAAAATTTAACATTTGTGATATATAATTGATTTTTAGTGCTATTTACCTGAGTTTGATTATTCCATCTTTGTTACGGAGTTTCTCATCTCATACAACGCATGTTGCGTTAGGCTGGAAATTTATAATTTGGTTTAAAGGGCAGCGCGAGGCTGTCCTTTCTAATTTAAATCCACTGGAAGCTATTACTTCGCCCCTTTTCATCACATTTCCGATTACAAAATCCCGAACATGCAACTACAGTACTAAACTTCGCTTTCCGTCATTTGCTTGGCCGACCTACGATGTTTACTTAGGTACTCTGATGGCAGCATCTGGTACTTAGTTTTAAATGATTTTGCAAAATAATTAGGTGTACTAAACCCTGCAGCATAAGCAATCTGCGCAATATTCAGCTCACTGATTTCAATCAGTTTAGCTGCCTTCTCGAGTTTCATTGACCTGATAAACTCTACTGGCGATAAGCCGGTAACCTCTAATAATTTACTGTAAAGAGATCCGCGGCTCATGCCCATATGTCGGCTCAGGTCCTCAACCGAAAGCTGTGAGTTGTGCAGATTTTCTTCAATGTAAGCTACCACCGTTTTCAGAAACTTTTCTTTTAAAGACTCGACCTGTATGGCGGCAGGTTCTACTTTAAATTGCTTGGTATAAGTAGTTTTTAAATTGCGGTTATAGGCCAGCAGGTTATTGATTTTAATAATCAATATTTCGAAACTAAACGGCTTAGTAAGATAATCATTCGCACCAGACGATAAGCCATTAATCTGCTCCTCTTCGCGGGTTGATGCCGTTAATAAAATAATGGGGATATGGCTGGTGCGCTTATCGGCTTTTAGCTTCAGGCTAAGCTGTATGCCATCCATTTGCGGCATCATAATATCGCTTACAATAAGCTCAGGATGCGTAGATAATGCTTTTTGCCAGCCCTCTTTGCCATCCGCCGCTTCAATAACACGATAGTGCTGTTTCAGATTGTCGCGCAGGTAATACCTAAAATCTTCATTATCTTCAATAATTAACACCAAAGGCCGTGTTTCAGCAACAGTTAATTCACTGTCTACCGGTATTTCAATAGCTTGCTCTGCAGGCTCGGCAACTTTTGGCACATCGGCAGGCAAGCTGCCTGTTTGTACGGTTGGAATGGCCTGAATTTCTTTTGATTTAACCGGCAAATAAATACAGAAGGTGCTGCCATTACCCGGTTCGCTATGCACCTCAATAGTACCACCGTGCAGTTCTATAAATTCTTTAACGATAGATAGTCCGATACCACTACCCTCCTCCATGATGTTGCCTGATAATCGATTTTGATAAAAACGCTTAAAAACCTGCTGTTGCTGCTCTTTATCAATACCAATACCTGTATCAGTTACTTCTATTACCAGGTAGGGCTGCTCGGTATCAGATACTTGTTTTTTGAGGTAAGTAATCAGCATTACCTTACCGCCAGCTAAGGTAAATTTAAACGCGTTAGAGAGCAGATTGAATAAAATACGCTCTAACTTATCATGGTCAAAGTTTGTTTGCAGCGAGCTGATAGAAGATTTGAAGGCAAAGGCAATCTGTTTCTTTTCAGAAAGCTCCGTAAACGATTCGCTCACCTCTTTCTGAAAGGCAATAATATCTCCTTTTACCAGGTTAAGTTTCATTTCGCCTTCTTCTATTTTACGCAGGTCGAACAACTGGTTAACCATATTGAGCAGACGCCTTGCGTTGCGTTTAATCACTAAAACCTGCGCGCTTACACCATCCTCAAAACCGTCGGCCAGTAATTTATCAACCGGTGCCATAATGAGCGCAATGGGCGTACGGAAGTCATGACTTAGGTTGGTTAAGAATTTTATTTTCAATCGGTCCAGGTCGCGTAGCCGCTCGGCCTCGCGCTTGGCCTCTTCTTCTTTAAAAACGCGGCTCAGCTCTTTAATGCCCCGGTAGCGCAAGTACAGCATTAAGGCGCAAAATACAGCTACATAAAAGATATAGGCATAAATCGTCATCCAAAACGGCGGCTGTATGGTTACATTCAAAGATTTGATTACACCGTTTGCGGCACCATCATTATTGTTAACCTTAACCTCAAATACATATTTGCCGGGACTTAAATTGGTATAGTAAATTGTGGTTTTACTTCCGGCATCAATCCAGTCTTTATCAAAGTTCCGAAGGCGATAATAGTAGTGATTTTGCCGGGTGCCGGTAAAGTTCAACCCCACAAAGCTGATCGAAAAATTCTGTTTATAATCCAGGTGCACATCGCCGGTAACCGAAATATCAGATTGCAAGATGGTTGAATCGGCAGTGGTTATTTCTTTGTCGCCTACTTTAAGGCTGGTAAATACTATTGGCGTAGGGTTTTTGTTGTACCTGATGCCGTGTTGCGGCAATACAAAGTTAAACCCGTCAGTGCCGCCAAAAAAGATGGTTCCGCTGGCATCTATCAATCCGGATCCTTGCTCAAAAGAGCCACTTTGCAAACCGTTTAAAGAGTTGTAATTAGTTATTTCCTTAAATTTGGGATCTAACCAGCTTATACCTTTATTGGTACTGAACCATATTCTGCCTTGTTGATCTTCGAGTATTTTATGTACTATGCCATCGGCCAGTCCTTGTTTTTCGCCAAACATCTCAACATGCTTGCTTAGCGCATTAATTTTCAGCAATCCATCGCTGCTACCTGCCCATATATCGCCTTTGCTGTCTTTAAACAACGTTTGTATCAAGTTACTTGGCAGGTTGTTAGCTATGCGGCTCAGCAGAATAAAATGATTGTTGTGCGGATCAAAAATGGCAATACCTGTTCCGTGCGAGGCAATCCACATCCGGCCGTTATTATCTTCTTTAAAGTCGCGGATGTAGCCATTGAGCGGCAAACTGAACTGATTACCGGCGTTCACAAAAGGCAAATAGTACTTAAAGGTTTCGGTTTTAAGATCCAAAACATTAACTCCTCCGCCGTTGGTACCTATCCATAACTTACCCGCCTTATCCTCCTCCAAACAAAATATCTCGTTATGATTAATGGTATTCCCCCCCGAACCGCTCAAATACTGCCGTATAGCCCCGGTTGACGGATTAAGCTTGAACAGACCATCCTGGTATGTACCAATCCACAAACTGCCGTCATGTGTACGCTTAAGCGATAAGATATTTAATCGCCCGTCGTTCTTTTTACGCGCCGAAACAATTGGGTAGCGTTTAAACAAACCCGTTTGCTTGTT
The DNA here is from genome assembly GCF_038806765.1 of Mucilaginibacter sp. CSA2-8R. Classification (NCBI taxonomy): domain Bacteria; kingdom Pseudomonadati; phylum Bacteroidota; class Sphingobacteriia; order Sphingobacteriales; family Sphingobacteriaceae; genus Mucilaginibacter; species Mucilaginibacter sp. CSA2-8R. Next base: position 3,814,380 of record NZ_CP152389.1, read on the forward strand.
ATATAATGACAGGCCGCCGCCGTCGGTACCTACAAATACACTGTTTCCGTCTCCAGGCGCAAAAGAGGTCACAAATTTTGAGCTCAGGCCAAACGCATCGTACGGATTCGCTTTTTTTAGATTAAAGAAAGTGAGATTACTGTCGTATTTACTTATACCGGCCATGTAAAAACCCAGCCAACTAATACCTTGCTTATCAATCAATAAAGAACGTATTGCATTGCCAGATAAACTGTAACTGTCTCGTCCATCCGGTAAATAAGTATCAATATTTCCGTTTTGCAGATTAAGTACATTCAAACCATCCTCGGTACCTATCCATAACACATTGGGTGCGGCTAAAGCCATGGCATATACTGAATTGTTGGACAATCGCTTACCGGCTGCGCCCTGATTATTGATCGTAATAAAATGCCTGCCATCCGGCAGTAACCGGCAAACCCCTCCGTTTGTACCTACCCAAAGGTTTCCCTGAGCATCTTCGGTAATAGCTTTAACTGTGCCTCCTGCTATACTTTGCGGGTCATTGGCATTGGGTAAAAATGATATAAACTTACCCGTTTCGCGCTCGTAACGGAACAAGCCATTTTTGGCGCCAATCCAGATATGCTTATTTCTGTCCTCAAATGCTGTTAGCACCGGCTGATGCCCTATGTCATCAGGCACATCTGGCATGTCGCCAAACTTGATAATTTGTCCCGTAGTGGGGTTAAGTCGGTTCAGGCCGCCTAATGTGGTCACCCATATATCACCTTTAGAGTCACTGCAAATACCTTTAATTACTGCACTGCTAAAGCCATTCACTTCGTTGTTTGATCTGTAGTGCCGAAACCTGTTTTTTTGCCGGTCAAAAAGATGTAGAGAGCCAGTGGTGCCCACCCATAACCTGCCCAGTTTATCTTCATGCAAACTTGTTACTTCATTAGACCATAAACTGGTGCTATCTTTAGCATTATGCCTATATATATTATAATTTAAACCATCAAACTTGGTAAGCCCATCTTCGGTAGCAAACCACACGAAACCATACCGGTCTTTTAAAATAGCATTAACCGTATTAGATGAAAGCCCGTCTTTTGAACTGATGGCGGTAAACTGATAATTAGAACTTTGCCCAAAAAGGGAGCAACTAAAAAACAGCAAAAAGTTTAATGCAGAAGCCTTCTTTATAATTTTTGAGAGCATAATACAGGTTCATCAAACACCCCTCAAATGACAATCTTTGACATAACCGTTCAGACACTTTAATTTAAGTGGTGCATGGGCAGGCCAATAAAATAATTAAGAAATAGGTGTTTATAATTTTTTGGTTGAACAAATATAGCATCACTGCTACTCGCAGGATGGAACATTTGTACAATAAAACACCTTATAAGTTCAATAAGTGTACTTTTAGGTAACTCTTGCATCAGCGTGTAAAACTCAAAGCGTTATGGTATGCCTAAGCAATTTAAGTGTACGTTCTATCTGTTGGCTACAAGTTTTCATAGAAGCTATTTTTCTGGTTACTCTATTTTGAACGCATCGCTTGTGCACAATACGGCTAAAGGCTTATAATAAAGATATAAGTGTGAACATTTTTATAATCTTAAATAACAAATTAAGCCTTAATAAATATTATAGCTATTTAACTTTATCTCAGTTTTTGGTGCACTCATTCTTATCGCCTGGCGCCAAAAAATCAAACTCCAAATATCTCGAAACTATAAATTAAACAAGATGTATAAAAAAACCCTTATTTACTGCGCAGGCGCTGTGGCTCTATGCATGGCAGGCGTTGCTTGGCGTCCGGCCAGGATAGACACTGATAAAGGACTAAAGGATTACTATAAAAAATATTTTCCGATTGGTGTAGCTGTTACCCCAAGAGAATTAAAAAGCGAAGAAGGCAAACTTATTGTTAAAGAGTTTAACAGCATCACGGCCGAAAACGCCATGAAAATGGCACCGCTGCATCCGGAAGAAAACCGGTATTATTGGAACGACGCGGACAGTATTATGGCTTTCGCCCAGCGCAACCATATTAAAGTTCGCGGGCATAACCTTTGCTGGCATGCACAGGCACCAGCCTGGATGTTTAAAGACTCTGCCGGAAACGACGTAAGTAAAGAAGTGTTGCTTAAACGTTTAAAAGACCACATTACTACGGTAGCATCGCGCTATAAAGGCAAGATTTATGCGTGGGACGTTGTAAATGAAGCTATTGCTGATGACACTACTTTTTTACGTAAATCTAAATGGAGCCAGATTACAGGTCAGGATTTTATTGCTAAAGCTTTTGAATATGCACATGCTGCCGACCCTAAAGCTGCCTTATTTTATAATGATTACAACACCGAGCAACCTGCCAAACGAGAAAAAATTTATAAGTTACTTAAGGGACTGTTAGATGCTGGCGTACCTATAAATGGTGTGGGTTTGCAGGCACACTGGTCGGTAAATAATCCGAGCCGCGAAGAACTGGAAAAATCTATCCAGATGTTTTCGTCTTTAGGATTGCAAATTCAGTTTACCGAGTTGGATATTTCGGTATATTCCGGTCGCCAGGGCGGGCAATTGATTAACGGACAGCAACAACAGGTAAAGTCGGAATTTACGCCCGAAATGGAGCAGCAGCAGCTGGAAAAATACAAGATGGTTTTTGAGGTGTTTCGCAAGTACCGTAAAAATATTACCGGCGTAACCTTCTGGAATGTATCCGACCGCTACACCTGGCTTAACGGACGTGGCCGCAAAAACTATCCGCTGCTTTTTAACGCCGATTTGCAGCCCAAAAAAGCTTATTGGGAGGTAGTTAATTTTTAATGGATCTTTTGTTTGTTGTTAGGCGGCCATCTGCACAGCACCAGCCAATTGTACTTAAACCTAAAAATGCTATGGTGAGAAAAAACATTATCTTAAAAACGCTTATACTTTTTGCGGCAGCTATTGTTTCGAGTTATTCGTTGCATGCACAAAAAGCCGCTAACCCAGTTTTGTACGCCGATGTACCCGATTTATCCATGATCCGGGTAGGTAATGTGTACTATATGAGCAGCACTACCATGCACATGAGCCCCGGCGTTCCCATCATGAAATCGACCGATTTGGTGAACTGGAAAATGGTAAGCTATGCTTATGACACCCTTGATGATGTTGACGAACTTAACTTAAACAACGGGAAAAGCACATATGGCCGCGGCTCATGGGCAAGCAGCTTGCGGTACCATAACGGCACCTATTACGTAAGCACCTTTGCGGGCACTACCGGTAAAACGTATATCTACTCCACTAAAAACATTGAAAAAGGACCGTGGAAAAAGATTTCATTTAAACCCTCGCTGCACGATCACTCTTTATTTTTTGATGATGACGGCAAGGTTTACATGGTTTACGGCGCCGGCCGTATTATGCTGGCTGAGTTAAACGATGACCTTAGCGGCGTTAAAACAGGCACCACACCTAAAGAAATTGTGGCCAACGCAAGCCTGGCCGCCGGGCCGAATGTAGGTTTACCGGCAGAGGGTTCACAGCTTTTTAAGATAAATAATAAATATTACTTGTTTAATATCTCGTGGCCGCGGGGTGGCATGCGCACAGTGCTTATTCATCGCGCCAATAGTATTACCGGGCCGTACGAAGGCCGCATAGGCTTACAAGACAAAGGTGTTGCCCAGGGCGGATTGGTGAATACGCCTAAAGGCGACTGGTATGCTTATCTTTTTCGGGACAACGGCGCCGTTGGTCGCATACCTTATTTAGTACCTGTAACTTGGAAAGAAGAATGGCCTGTTATTGGCGAGGATGGTAAAGTACCTACGGAACTAAATTTACCTGCCAACAAAAGCCTGATTCCGGGTATCATAAATTCTGATGAATTTAACCGCAAAGGCGGCGAACCCGCCCTCCCGTTGGTTTGGCAATGGAATCATAATCCCGACAATGCGCTATGGTCACTCAGCCAGCGCCGCGGTTATTTGAGGCTGACCACCGGGCGTGTAGATACCAGCATCTTTTTAGCGCGAAATACACTTACGCAGCGCACTGTTGGTCCGGTAAGTTCTGCAACTACTGCGCTCGATGTGACAAATATGAAAGACGGCGACTGTGCCGGTTTATTATTGCTGCAAAAAAAGTTTGGCTGGGTAGGCGTTAAAGCCGAAGGTGGAAACAAATATTTGGTAATGGTAAACGGCGAAGCTGGTGCAGGTACCGAAGTTAAACGCATACCACTGGAGCAGAAAACGATATTTTTAAAAGCAGAATGTAATTTTCGCGACCGTGCAGACAAAGTCGGGTTTGCTTACAGTTTAGATGGTAAAACATGGGAGCCTATTGGCAATACCTTACACATGGCTTATACCATTCCGCATTTTATGGGTTACCGGTTTGGCTTGTTTAATTATGCTACTAAAACTGCCGGCGGCTACGCTGATTTTGATTATTTCCGTATCACAGATAAAATATCAGACCGCAAGTTTGAGTAACAAGATGCATTAACTCTGATTGAAGAATGATTTAACTGGCTTAAAAAGCGGTTCGAGTTCACTTCGACCCTACACTTAAATCATACAATAAGAACGCCGCAGACTATTTTAAATAGCTGCGGCGTTTTGATATGAGAGTATTACAATTATTTACCTACTGCATTTACTTTGCTGCAGGCTGAATAATACGATAATTGCCACTTAAATGCATCAGGCTGAATAAGTACAGCAACCCGTCGTAATAAGGATCAAAATAGCCGTCATCATAAGGTTTAAGTTCGGCATTCCAAAGGGCTTGTATAAAACCTTTACTCTCCGCATTGCGGTTAATCATCGATGCTGTTGCCGCAGTAGCCACTAAGCCAAGCGAGTGACGCAGTTTTGGCGGATTGTTTCCGGCTTTCAAAATAAAGTCTGGCTTAGAGCCATCCGGGTTAAATTGATCCTCAAAAGTATTGATTCCCTTTGAACGCAAAAAGCCTTGAAGATGCTGCGCGTATTCTTGCTGCCATGCTTTGTCCTTGCCAAACCAGTTATAATCCATTGCAATATTCATGGGCACACGCCAGGAGTCATACCTGAAAGCAGCGGGCATCCAACGTGTAGAATGGGGTTTACCGCTAAACTCGGTATAATCGGCGTTTAAACCGGTTACCGGGTTGCAGGCCCGGTGCAAAAACACACGCGAAGTATCGGCACAGTTTTTATAAAATTGCTCGTGTCCGTCTTTTGCATAAAGTGCCCATACTTCGTAAAACGCCGGTAAATGATAAGAAGGATCGGTCCAGTGGTAACCATCGCCCTCGGGTACGAAGCTAATTTGCTTGGCTTGCGTATTAATGAGGTTAAATATATTGCCGGTGCCATCCTTTTTCCACATGGCGTCTAAAATATGCCGCGCTTCATGGTAGTAATCAATACCGGTATTGTTACCCCAACGGTTGGATGCAAACAACAGGCTGGTGATATAATATAACTCCCCGTCAGAGGCGGAACCTTCCGAGTTACGCTTCATTGTACTTGTGTTAATGCTCCAGGCAAAATAACCTTCACGCGGACCGCTCTGATGCTGCAGGTATTTTTTAGACCAGCGCCATATGCGGTCAAAAACCTGCTTTTTGTTAAGCTGTACTGCAATCATCATCCCGTAAGAAAGTCCTTCTGTGCGGGCATCATGATTTTTAACATCGCTCACATAGGCGGTAGAGTCATCTACCACAAAGTAAACTTTATTCGGGCCCTCAAAAACATCATAATAAGCCTTGGCCAGTTTACGATCAATATCAGCCTGTTTGTATCCTGCTAATCTAAAAAAATCAGGATAGCTGCTGGTTGAGCCATCACTCTTTGCGCTTTTAATTCGGGTTTGCCCATAATTAAAAGCTGGAAATGCTAAAAGCATCAAAACTATAATATTCCACTTTCTCATGACTACTGCCTGTTAGCACTGTACATTTAAGGCTACTTATTAACTGCGTACCAGTTTTATTTTGATACCAACTGCAAACATTTAATCTGGATGTTTTGCGCCGTTCCTTTCGGAAATTTTATAAACACGTCGTGCTGGCCGTTTACCGCACCATCTATTGTTGCCGAAAACGTTTGATAATTATTTTTGCCAGTAGGCTTTACCTGTACTTTAGCAATACGCTTACCGCCCTGTAAGTCATCCAGCCATATTTCGACCTGACCAGCCGTTTGACAAGAAGCTTGTAAAGTGACATTAGCAGACTTCTGCTTACCAAAATCGGCACCGGCAATCATTAACCATCCCCCCTTATCACTATCATTGGTTACCGCCTGATCTGCCAGCTTTTTTACACCATAAAAATTATTCATGCTAACAGCCGGAATTTCTGAAAATGCATCTTTGTAAGTAAAACAGTCAAAAGCTGCCTTTTTGCCTTCGGCAAACAGCCCAACGCTGGTACCTACCCACGAGTTAAAGTTTGGCTGAGTCTTATCTAAGTTTACCGCACTTACAGGCGCACCTAAACTAGTCCAGTTTTTACCGTCATTACTAAAATACCCGGTGAGTTGATGTGCGTAACGTTGTAATTTTAGCCATACTGTTTTACCAACAGGGTTGTTAACCGAGCGTGTGGCAGTGTCCATCTGTAGGGTAATCTTTTTACCGCCGTTAAACCCGGTATAAAGTTTCACCGTCACTTTCTGATCGCCATTAGTTAAATATAAACCCGCTTTTTCTTCCGGCTTTATGGCATCTAAATCAACCTTGGTAATTACCGAATAATAATGGTCAACCTCTTTTTGCATTAAATGGCTGCGGCTGGTATCGGGCATTAAAGTTACCCATCCTTTTCGGTCTGAAAGGGAGTATTGAGTTGATGCCTTTTTAGTCAGAAAGTGCCAGTTTAAATCCAGTTCAGATTTATCAAAATCATCAGAAGCACCATGCCGCCAAGGGATACCGCCTTGTGGTAAATTCGGCTTCACAATAGGTTGCGTGGTTGGTGCCATGCCCCAAGGCCTGTCACCTTCCCACATTACCGGGTATAGGGCAGTTTGCCTGCCGGCACCGGCCCAATCATTACCTTCGTATTTTTCATAGCTCTGCCCTATTGTCCACCAGGTACCATCTGCCAGTTGGATGGGGGCTGCAATATGATTGGGTTTCCTAAAGCCAACTTCGTTGTCGGTAATGGGCTTAAAAAAATTACCCAAACGTTCCCACTTGGTCGAATCGCTGGTTAAGGCTGATGCTTTAAGCACGTATTGCCCGCCCGATACGTCGCCTGCCGGAAAGTAATAATAAATACCATTGCGTTTACACATTACGGGGCCTTCGGCCCAGCTGTACTGCAGTTTTGCATTAATCCAGTCTAGGTTAATTACGTTATCGGTAAGCTGCCCGTCTTTTCCTAAAGCCTGCAAACGGTTTACTTTCTGCCCGTTTTTAATGACCATGTAGGGTTTGCCATCGTCGTCCACAAAAATGGAATTATCATAACCTAAGGGGCCAGTTTGGGGATTGGATTTTACTTGCACCGGGTCAGACCATGGACCTTTTGGCGATGATGCCTTGCTAAACCATTGCCCACCTGCCGAAAAGTAGATCCAATAAGAACCATAAAAGTAGGTAATAGCCCCTTGCCATATACCGGCCGACGGTCGGTCGGTTACCCAGGCAGCTTTTGAAGCCGGCAATACCCGGCTGATAATTTCCCAATGCACTAAGTCTTTAGAGTGGTAAATGGGCAGGTACGGATTAAAATGAAAAGTAGAACCGCAATGGTAAAAATCGTCGCCCACTTTTAGTAAAGTAGGATCGGGATGATCGCCGGGCAATACTGGGTTTACATAGGTTTTAACAGATTGGTAAAAAGCCTGATCATTTTGTTGTTGCGCTGATGCCGAAACCGACAGGCCAAGCGCAAGTATTGCCATAAAAGAGCAACGTAGTTTATTAGTCATTATTAAATAAATAGTCTTGAATAGTTTGCAGCAGCAGGTAAGTAAATTGGTTATAAACACTCAAACTAAGTCCGACCGATGGCCGGTTAGTTAGATAATTTAACGGTATTACCTTATTTTCAAAGATAATTTTGCCGGAATGAGCTGTGCTAATACGTTTGTGCATGTTTAGTGCATAAATGTTCAAACCATCATTATGGAAAATACCCAGTATGAATACTGATAGCATACATGTCTTAATACCTGGGGCTAATTGTTAAAATGTACATACCTATTAACAAGACAATAATTCTTAAAACCTGTATCTGATTTTGGAGTTAAATAGCGGGTTTAATATCAATAGATCACTGTGAAATGCGGAAAATTATCCGCAGACACCATTAATAAATTTTACGTTTGGCGATGAATGTTTTAATAACAAGGGTACTGCCGCAAAAAGGGATGGAATTACTAGAAGCTGCAGGTTGCACAATAACTCAATATACCGAAAAGCGCGAACTCACGCCTGCCCAACTCATTGAGTTATGTCAGGGTCAGGACGTCCTTTTAAGTTCGGGGCCAAATGCGATTGACGAGGATTTTTTGAAAGCTTGCAGTCATCTAAAAGGCATTGCTTTACTAAGTGTAGGACATGACAAAGTTGACTTGGATGCCGCCACCCGTTACGGTATCCCGGTAAGTAATACGCCCGACGTTATTACACAAACCACCGCCGACACTGCGTTTTTATTGATGCTTGCGGTATCGCGCAATGCGTTTGGCATGAGCAGGAGCATTACACAGGGCGAATGGCAGTTTTACGATCCTACCGCTCATTTAGGCCAGGATTTGTATGGTAAAACTTTAGGTATTTTTGGTATGGGCCGGATTGGATTTGACTTGGCAACCAAATGTAAAGCCTACTTTGGAATGAAGATAATTTATCACAACCGCAAGCCCCGTACCGAAGCCGAACAGCAGCTTGGAGCACAATATGTGTCGTTCGGTGAGCTTTTAAAACAAAGCGATGTATTATCAGTGCATGCAGGCCTTTCTTCAGAAACCAAAGGATTATTTAACCACGATGCCTTTGCCCAAATGAAGCCCACCTCTATTTTCGTCAACACGGCGCGGGGCGGAATGCATCAGGAAGATGATTTAATCAGAGCACTTGAGAATAAAACGATTTGGGGAGCAGGCCTGGACGTTACCAACCCCGAACCAATGGATAAAAATAACCCACTACTGCAAATGCCTAATGTATGCGTTTTACCACATGTAGGTTCGGCCACGGTAGGTACCAGAGATAATATGGCTACAAAAGCTGCCGAAAATGTGATTGCCGTTGTTAAAGGAATACCTATGCCTAATATTCTTAACCCCGAGGTTTATTTGGGACAGTATGTTTGATGAACATGCTATTGAAACCATTACATCAGAGCTGCTTTCAACTTAGTTTGAATTTGCAGGGTGATATTTATAAAATAGTATACACATACTTTAAGTAAACAATATCATATAAACATACTGCCATGATTAACAACAGCTCCCTAAAAAGTCAGGAACTGATCAAAAAGGCTTACCAAGCTTTTAACAACCGTAATATCGACACTATACTGCAAATGATGCATTCCGACATTAAATGGTCGAGAGCATGGGAAGGCGACTATGCCCGCGGGCATGATGAAGTAAAAGCCTACTGGCAGCGGCAATGGCAAGAGATTAATCCCAAGGTAACTCCTGTTACTTTTGTTGAAAGAACTAACGGAACTTTAGCAGTGGAAGTTGACCAGTTGGTAATAGATTTAGAAGGCCGTATTTTATTTGATGGAAAGGTAAAACACATATATACCATCGAAAATGGATTGCTAAAACAAATGGATATCGAACAGCATTAATGCTTTGATTTTATGGGTACAGCGGCTTTTCAATTATATAGTCATGTACGCCAGCATTTACATTAATTGGAGATACAGCGGGCACTTTTTTCTTTCCATTATAAATGGCTTTATCCGCAGGGAATATTATGGTAGCCGTTGTATTTGCAGGCACTTCGATATGATAAGCAATGCGCTGACCGGTACGTCGCCACGATGAAATTACATTGCCTAATGGCCCGGTATGCTGTGCTTCAAAATTATCCAGGCCTTGAACAAAAGCTGGCTGTACAAAGAAATGTTTAAAGCCCGGCCTTGACTCGTTGGGCTTTATACCAGCCAGCGTTTTAAACATCCAAGCACCAATTTCGCCAAACATGATATGATTGAGCGACAAATCACGCTTCAGCGTCAAATCCCAGTTTTCATACAGCGTGGTAGCACCATTGGCCATCCACCACCCCCACGATGGGAAGGTGTCTTGTGTAGCTAACTTATAGGCCGTCTCTGCCTGCCCGTTATCACTTAACGCACCCAAAATAGCTTTTGCACCTAATATACCCACATCCAAATGGTAATTATTGGCAACTACCGAACGGGCCAGTATGGCAGCAGCCTTTGGTTTAAGTTGATTGGGTACAATGCCCCAATACAAAGGTACAGCCTGCTCAGTTTGATAACCATCGGCATATTGCCCGGTTTGGCTATTTAGATATTTAGCGTTGATGGCCTGTTTTATTTTTGCGGCCAGTCCTGTATAAATTTTGAAATCAGATTGCTTACCTAAAATTTGGGCTGCTTTTGCCAGGATATCCACATCAACAAAATAATATACGGACGAGGTTAACTCAACCGGCGTTTTAGATTTCACCGGCGCCCAGTCGCCCAATCCCCAGGTGGTCAGTCCGCTTGGATACTTCTCGTCAATATAATTTACATAGCGCTTAATAGCGTCATAGCTATCCTTTAATATCTTTTGATCGCCGTAAAATAAATACACATTCCACGGAATAATGGCAACGGTACTCGTCCAGTCGGGCCCGTTTCCCCATTCGTAGCCCCAGCCATCGGTAGGTATAATAGACGGCAATACGCCGTTAGGCTGCTGCTCATCGCGATGATCGGCCATCCATTTTTCGTAAACGGTAATTACATCAAAATTGTAAAGGCCTACGTCACTCGCAATGTGCGCATCTCCTGTCCAGCCATTTTTTTCGCGCTGAGGGCAATCCGTAGGATAGCCAAACAAATTTGACAGATAAGAAGCATTAGTGGCAGCGTATAACTTATTGAGTAAAGGATTTGAAGTGTTAATGTGGCCAACCTGAGCTACATCACTATGCATAAACCAGCCAACTAAACTTTCCTGCTTGAGTTGTATAGGTTTATTGCTTGTAACCTCAACGTACTGAAATCCTTTATAGTTAAACCGGGGCGCAAAAGTTTCTGTGCCTTTACCTTTCAAATAATAAACATCGGTAGCAAAAGGATCGGTTGACTTTGTAGATTCGGTTAAAAAGTAATCGACATTTGACTGGTCGGGCAAACCTTGCGCATTTAAACGCTCAGCATGTACAAGTTTGATGCGGGTATTTGAGTCGGCGGTTAATGTAATCTGACTTACACCAGCTATGTTACGTCCTAAATTATACAGATAAGCAGTATCGTTAATCTTTTTAAAGCTTACGGGTACAATCTTCTCAACATTGCGAACAGGCACCATAGCCTGCGCTGTGATATGAGCCGACGGCGCCTGCCTGTTAATTACACTATTCCATTTGTTATCATTAAAATCAGGCTTGTTCCAGTTTAGTACTTCGCGCCGCGCATCATACTGTTCGCCAGTGTATATGCTGTTAAACACTAACGGGCTCAACATCGTTTTCCAGGTTTTGTCGGTGCTAATCATATCAGTTGTACCATCGCTATAGGTGATATGAATATCCATACACACTGCTGGCCGGTTACGCCAGGGTGCACGCTCAAAATCCCACACTGCGCGCGACTGGAAGTTATACCAGCCATTACCTAATAATATGCCTACTGCATTTTCTCCTTTCTGCAAATAGCGGGTTACATCATAAGTTACGTACAGGTTACGCCGGTCAAACCGGGTATACATTGGATCCAGCCGATGGTCGCCAACTTGCAGACCATTAATATATAGCTCATACAAACCGGCAGCAGCAATATAAGCTCTTGCCGATGTAATTTGCTTTTGAACATTAAATGCTTTGCGAAGATAGGGTGCAGCTTTTTCATCAACACCATGCTCATCACTAATCCAGCTACCGCGCCAATGGCTTTGCCCCATCATTCCCATCTCAAAACTGTTAGCGGCCGCTTTTACCGGTTTACCATTTTTATCCCATAGGGTTACTGTCCAATAATAGCGGGTAAAAGGCTGTAATGGTTTACCTGCGTAAGTAACTAAATTGGCATCAGATGTTATTTTCGACGTTTGCCATACATTGCCTCTGCCGGCGCTCACCTGCTTTTCGTCGGTACCTACTGCAAGTTGGTAAGCCTCTTGCCGAGCGCCGCTTCGAACATCCTGCAATACCCAAGACAGTCGTACGTTAGGGTTATCCAACCCAATTGGATTATACAAATGCTCACATTGCAAATTAACGACCGCCGCGTTTTCGGCCTTAACTATTGCCGGTATTACCAAAGCAATGACAAATGAAAGCAAGAACGACAAACGATTGATCTTTTTGGAGGCGTGCATAATCAAGGCTTTAGATGAATAATGTGAGGTATGCAATAACAACAGATAGCGGCAGGCTTTAAGCCTGTTTAAGCTGAAAAATAGAATCCATCAACATCCATTTTTCACCTGGTTTAGCTCCGGGCAGCGCCTGCTGATATTTCCACATCAATGTCTCCCACTCCTGCACCTTAGCGTTACCAGCATCCATACCGGCCTTTTTCTCGAACGAAAATTCATTGTTAACATCCATAATCATGAACAACCTGCTTTTAAACCTGTAAATTTCCATCTGCAGTATGCCTGATGTAGTTATACTTTCCAATATTTCCGGCCATACTTTTTGGTGATGGGATTCATATTCGGCCATTAAGCTATCATCGTTTATCAAATCCAGTGTTAAGCAATATCTTTTCATGTAAATTGAGGTAAAAAAATCAAGTATTGGGAGATAACTTATTGTTGTAAGGCCTAATACTGAGAGACAATTATAAGCAACTCGCGAAGGATAAGATAATTATTTATTAGTGTGTTCTGGCCTATAATACATCGCAAGTTGAACCTCGCAATGCGACAATTATCTCGCTGCGCAACATTCATCCAATATTATTTAAGAGTTACACCTATTATTCGGTAAACACAAGAGGGTTTATTACATTTCAACGCTTCGTAAATCATAACTTTTAATCATTTTTATTATTAATATAATAAATTTAAAAGACTTATGCTACCATTTTTATACTTTAAAATGATTATCCATTGGTTGTTAGGCTATAATTTATAGAAAAAGTAATCTTTTGTCTCATTTTTTAATAGTTCGTAAAAAATTTGGCAGATAACATTACGCTTGTTACACATAATTTCAAAATCTACTAACAAGATGGTAAAATTCGACGGCCGTTACTTCAAAAAAACAATTTAATCCGAAAACTTTTTAATTTTTTTTAAAAGATATTTTGTTTTCATAAACTATTTCATTTACTTAGACCATTATAGACAGCCATTATTTTTACGTTACCTTAACAAAAATTTTTTATTAAATATTTGATAATCAGCTCTTAGCCAACCGATTTATAAGATACCATCGAAGGCTGGCGCGAAAGAAAGTAACAAACTGGATACAAAACAAGGAGGCATTTGCCCTTGACATCGAAATACATGTTGAATTTAATACGAGAAAAACATAGCAGTTATTTTTCGGAAACTCAACTAAAACGTTTAAGCACTACTATCAACAAACCAACTAAATAAACAACTCAAGCAAGCCATATATGAACAAAACCTAACATTCCTTTTGCATTAGTAAAGCTTTGTACAGCAACCTCTTGCAAGCCTTAGATGGCCCCATCCACTATATAACTAAGTTGATTAAAGTCATTAAACAATTAACGTATAAGTATGAAATTTACGAAGCCTTTGAAAGACAAAAGGAACAGATTTAATCTGCCCAAATTGTCTCTCGCTCAAAAATTGATATTAGCCGGCACCTTGGTCATCAATCTTGACGCTGCTGCAGCAACAGTAACCCCCTATAACAGCGAATCGCCGGCGCATGTAGCCTCGGCGTTAACTTTTAACCGTTTTACTGCCGATGGCAGAATTACCGGTAAAATTACCGACGAAAAAGGACAGCCCCTTCCAGGTGTAACCGTACAGGTTAAAGGCCGCCAAACAGCTGCCGTTACCGATGTAAACGGTACTTATAATATAGAAGCACCTACAAACGCCATTTTGGTGATTAGCTATATCGGTTATGCTACGCAAGAAATTGCCACTAACGGAAAGGTTGAATTAAACATTAGCCTTACCCCTTCAACCAGCGCGTTGAACGAAGTTGTGGTAACGGCTTTAGGTATTAAAAAAGACCAGAAAAAACTGGGTTACTCAGTTTCTACTGTAAATGGTAACGATTTAAATCAAGCGCGTGAAACTAACGTAGCACTTTCTTTGGAAGGCAGGGTGGCAGGTTTGAGCGTAGGAGCATCAAACGGTGGCCCGGGTTCATCTTCACGTGTTTTGTTAAGAGGTTTAACCAGCTTTACAGCCGGTTCTCCGCTTTATGTAATTAATGGTGTACCAATGGATAACACCCAGCGCGGATCAGCCAGTGAGTGGGGTGGCGCAGATTACGGCGACGGTATTTCTAACATTAACCCTGACGACATTGAATCAATGACGGTGCTTAAAGGTCAGTCGGCCTCGGCGTTGTATGGTTCACGTGCATCAAACGGTGTAATTTTAATTACTACCAAATCAGGTAAAAAAAATTCCAACTTTGGTGTAGAGTATAACTCCAACTTACAGTTTGACAAAGCTTATAACAACACTGATTTTCAGCAGGTTTATGGCCAGGGCCAAAATGGCACCAAACCAAGCACCGCATCAGAAGCCTTACTCACTGGAAACTCAGCCTGGGGAGCCAAAATGGACGGATCGCAGGTTATACAGTTCGACGGAAAATCATATGCGTATTCTCCGATTAAAAACAGTTATCTGAAATTTTACCGGACTGCACCGAGCTTCACAAATACTGTATCGTTCACTGGTGGCAGCGAAACAGGGAGTTTCCGTTTGTCATTATCTAACTTAAGGGCAAACTCAATTGTACCTAACAGTTATCTGGACCGGAAAACTTTTAACTTTAACGGTACACAATCGGTTACAAAAAAACTTGACATTACCGTTATTGCTAACTACATAATAGAAAAAGGTAAAAACCGGTCTTCATTAAGCGACGGCCCAGGTAACCCTAACAACGTTCAGTTTTTAGCACCCAACGAAGATCAAAGCATATTAGCAAACCGTGTTAGTGCCAGCGGCAGAGAGCAAAGCTTTACCAACGATACATACGTAACCAACCCGTATTTTGCAGCTTACGATTTTCAAAACAATACGCTTAGAAAACGTCTAATTTCTTCATTAGCAGGTAAATACAACTTCACAAAATGGTTATATGCGCAAGGCCGTTTAGGTTATGATAACATCATTGATGAGCGTACCAGCATTGAGCCTACAGGCACCGCCTATCGTAATGACAATGGCACCATGACGTTATATAACACGCAAACAACTGAGTTTAATGCGGACGTGTTAGTTAACGCCAAACACGACATTGTTAAAGACTGGTTAAATTTGGACTTAAGTGTAGGTGGCAACATTCGTCAGAGCCGCTATGACGGGTTAATTACTGCCGGGGGTAATGGTGGTTTTGTGATCCCTTACTTTTACAGTATCACCAACTTTGCAGCCCGCACCACCCGTTTACCCGATAACTATACTAACAAGCATGTAAACTCTGCCTATTACTCAGCCGACTTCTCTATCAAAGATTATTTAGTTTTAAGTACAACAGGCAGATATGATACTTACAGTAGTATATCAGGTACTGTAGGTCGGGGTATTTTCTCTCCATCAGTATCAGGAAGTTTCATTTTTTCTGATTTGATGAAAATAAACAATCTTGATCTTGGAAAAGTAAGATTATCGTATGCACAAACCAGCAACGATGCACCGGCTTACGCCAATCAGGTTTATTATACAGTAAATAACTCTATCAATGGTGTTCCGGCCGGCGGTTTCAGTACCCAGTTGCCAAACTTATTCTTAAAGCCATTTACGCTGAAAGAGTTAGAGGCCGGTTTAGAGATGAAGTTCTGGCATGATCGTTTTGGATTTGATGTTTCTGCATTTACCCGTAAAACTAAAAACGAAATCATCAATACCAATATCGATCCATCTACCGGTTATAACAACCAATATTTAGGTACTGGTTCAACTCAAAACAGAGGTGTGGAGCTTGAAATCCACGGCACTCCGGTAAAATCAAGCAATTTTAGCTGGACTCCGTCTTTCAACTTTACTTATGTAAAAAATAAAATTTTACAGACAGATCCAACCAACGCAAACGTATCTTTTGGTACTTACCGCCCGCAAAACGCTTCTACTGCCCTAATTGTGGGTATGTCCGGACCACAGATCTTGGCTTACGATTATGCTCGTAACGCAAGCGGTCAGATCATTGTTGATGGCAGTGGTATCCCAGTACAGGGCGCTCTTATACCGATGGGTGCTACCATTCCTAAAGTGTATGGAGGTTTAAACAACTCTTTCAACTTTAAATCATTTAATTTATCATTCTTGACTGATTATCGTTTTGGTAACAAAATTTTGTCAGCAACTAACTATTACAGTATCTCACGGGGTCTAAATCAAATGACTCTTGTTGGTCGCGAAGGCGGTGTAGTAACACCTAATTCTGTAACTGCAAGCGGTGCCCCAAATACTACAGCTGTACCGGCTCAAACTTATTATCAAGAGTTAGCCCGCAGAATATCAGGTTTAGATGTATTGGATGGTAGCTTTATTAAGCTTCGCCAGGTTACTTTTGGTTATAACATTCCTAAAAACATCTTAGGTCGTACACCATTCAGCAGCATCAATGTATCATTCGTAGCTCGTAACTTATGGACTATCATGAAACATACTGACAACATCGATCCGGAATCAGGTTTCTCTAATGATGTTCGATACACAGGTATAGAGGGCACCAGCTTACCGCAGACCAGAACTTATGGTTTCAATGTTAACTTTAAATTTAAAAATTAAGAAACATGAAAAAACGTTTAATATATGGATGGCTGCTTGCAGGCGTAACTTTTGCGAGCAGTTGTACTAAAAACTTTGATGAAGTTAACACTGACCCATATAAGGCTACTTCAGAAAACTTCAATCCTAACTTTTTGATGTCGCAGGCTCAAATCCAGTTTTCGCAAACCGGTTATGACCAATTGCTATTTCAAAGCATGTGGGTTCAAAGTTTAGCATCTACATTTGATTATTATGCCAATGGCGACAAGTACGTATTAAGAGGTAGCGGAACAGGCTATTATAGCAGAACCTGGAACAGAGGCTACGGTGCCTTAACCTTGGTTGACGAGATGAAAAACCTGGTTCAGGGTAAAACTCAATACAGCAACCTGGATGCTTGCGGAACTATTTTACGTGTTATGTTTATACAGCGCATTACCGACTTGCACGGTGACGTTCCTTACTCACAAGAAGGACAGGCAAAATCAGGCAATGTAGCGCCAGTATTTGATAAGCAGCAAGACATTTATAAAGCTATGCTGTCACAATTAGATGCTGCTACTGCCGCGTTGGATTTGAACAAAGATAAACCATCATCAGACTTATTTTATGGTGGCGATATCAGCAAATGGAAAAGGTTAGGTTATTCGCTGATGCTTAAAGCGGCAATGCGTCTTACCAAAGTAGATGCAGCAACCGCTAAAACATATGCCGAAAAAGCGTACGCCGCCGGTACGATGACCAGTGTAGCTGACAATGCTAAGGTTTTGACCGACAATGCAAATGGCAACTCCAACTCTAACTCCGATGCATTATTGGTTGCAGACGATTTTAGAGAAGTACGTTGGGGTAAAACGCTGATTGATATTATGAAAACCAGCAATGACCCACGTATTAGTGCTGTTGCTGAAGTTAGCGCTGGCACAGGTAAAGCTGCTAATGAAGATAGGGCAACTCCAGGCGTTAATACCGCCAGTTTACAAATTGGTATGCCTAATGGGTACGATTTAAACGGTGGAGCTACTGATATATCTAAGGCACCTAATTACCCTGGCACCAGCCCGGCTAACCCTGCCGTTCCAAATGATGCACCGGCTCCTGTAGGCAAATACTCACGTCCAAGATTAACTGTTTATGATGATCGTAGTGGTGTAAATATGCTTTACACTTATGGCGAAAGTGAATTGTTATTGGCCGAAGCAGCCGTTCGTGGTTGGAACACCGGTTCTGCTGCTACTCACTACGCTAACGCGTTGGCAGCAGACATTAGATCATTAGCTCAAATGAATGCAACTCCACAAGCAGTTGTAAGCGACAATGACATTGCATCTTACGTGTCCAGAAATCCGTTAAACACAGCTAACACCACTGCATTACAGCAAATTAATACTGAATATTATGTAGTAACTTCAACTACATTTAACTTCAACGAGACATTTGCTAACTGGAGAAGATCAGGTTATCCGGTATTAACCCCTGTAACTTATCCTGGCCAGTACATTACCGGCTCAATTCCGCGCCGTATGCCTTATCCAATCACCCTTCCGCAAACCAACGGTGCCAATTACCAGGCAGCTGTTGCCAACCAAGGGCCAGACAATTTTGCTACCCGCGTTTGGTGGGATAAGCAATAATTGTTATTTTTATACAACAATACAGTACGGTAACGTGCTGTATTGTTGTTATATAACCTAATTAATTAAACTATTTTTTCATGCAAACCAGTTGTCGCTTAATAGCTCCTAAGCTTTTTTCGGGTTTCTTTTTATTCTGTTGCTTTTCGGCATTATCCTTACGCGCACAACAACCCCTATTTAAGCTGCTTACCGACAAAGAAATCAAGGTTGACTTTGTAAACGCCATTAACGAAACCGAAAAACTCAACGTACTCTCGTACGAATATTTTTATAATGGCGGCGGTGTTGCAGCCGGCGACATTAATAACGACGGCCTTACCGATCTTTTTTTTACGGCCAACAAGCAATCCTGCAAATTATACCTCAACCAGGGTCATTTTAAATTTAAAGACATTACCAAACAGGCCTGCCCTGCTTTGTTTAACCGCGCCGACGGCTGGAAAACCGGCGTTACCATGGCCGATGTAAACGGCGATGGTTTTTTAGATATCTACGTTTGTTATTCGGGCAAAGCCGATGCCGAGCAACGGCGCAATCAGCTCTTCATCAACAACGGAAACTCAACTTTTACAGAAAAGGCCAAGGAATACGGCCTCGACGATCCGGGCTATGGCACCCAGGCCGCTTTTTTTGATTATGACCATGACGGCGACTTAGATATGTTTTTGCTGAACCATAACGTCAAGAAAATTGACAATATGGAGTTCGCCAAATACAAAAACGAAACCGACGAATATGCCGGAAACAAACTTTTTGAAAATACGAGCAACCACTTTACCGATGTTTCTAAAAAAGCCGGTATTGTTCAAAATCCATTAACCTTCGGACTCGGCATTGCCATTGCCGACATTAACCTTGATGGCTGGGCCGACGTTTATGTAACTAACGATTATAACGAACCCGATTATATATACATTAACAACCACGACGGCACCTTTGCCGAACGCTCTAAACAGTATGTAAGGCATATGGCCCATTTTTCGATGGGTGTGGATATCGCTGATTTTAATAACGATGGCCTTCCGGATATTTTAACGCTTGATATGCTGCCTCGCGATAATCATCGCCAAAAATCATTACAGCTCGAAGAAAACTATGAATCCTTTGAGCTAATGCAGCAGCAGGAACTGTACAAGCAGTACATGCGTAACATGTTGCAGTTAAATAATGGCAACAACACTTTTAGCGAAATAGGCCAGCTGGCAGGTGTTTCTGCTACCGACTGGAGCTGGTGCCCGCTGATTGCCGATTTTGACAATGATGGTTACAAAGATATTTTTATCAGCAACGGTTATCTGCGCGATTACACCAATAAAGACTTTTTAAGATACTGGGGAGATTACAAAATTAAGAAAGCGATGGACCGCGAGCCTTACCTGCTGATGGATTTGATTAAGGCCATGCCCTCTACCTCGTTACCCAATTACATCTTTCAAAATAACAAAAACCTTACTTTTACAAACAAACAAAATGATTGGGGACTAGATAAAGCCAGTATTTCCAGCGGTGCCGTATATGCCGACCTGGATAATGATGGCGACCTGGATTTAGTGATTAACAACATCAATGAGCCGGCATCCATCTATCAAAACCAATCGCGCGAGCTGAACGGCACCAATTATTTAAGTTTTAAGCTGAAGGGTAAGGATAAAAACACACAGGCATTAGGCAGCAAAATATACATATATAGCGGCGGTAATGTACAGTACCAAGAGGTAAACCCTGCACGCGGCTACCTATCAGCGGTTAGTACACAGGCCGTATTTGGCTTGGGTAAATCTGCAACGGCAGATTCGGTTAAAATAATCTGGCCTGATAACAAGGTGCAAAAGATGACTAAGGTAACGGCCAATCAACTGCTCGAGGTTAATTATCAGCCAACAACGGTTAATACCATGCCTAAGGCAATTAAACCCATGTTTACCGTAGCCAAACCATTTATTGAATACAAGGCTCCCGAAGAAGCAATAAACGATTTTAAACGTCAGCTGCTGATGCTGTTTATGTTTTCTAAAACTACACCGGTTATTGTAAAAGCAGATGTAAATAAAGATGGTCTGGAAGATTTATTTGTGAGCGGCGGTCCGCAGGTACAAGGCAACGTTTACCTGCAGCAACCGGGCGGCAAGTTTTTGGCCGAGACCGTAGAAAGCAGTAAGACACCTGTGGGCACCACCTCTGCGGCTGCATTTTTTGATGCCAATGGTGATGGTTATCCTGATTTGTATCTGGCCAAAGGCGGTTATAGCTTATACGATGCCGACAGCGAAAACCTGCAGGATGAGCTTTACCTGAACAATGGCGAAGGCCAATTTAATTTAGCTACCCGTGCCTTACCTGTTTTAAACGCCAGCAGCAAATCGTGCGTGAGCCCCTGTGATTTTGATAAGGACGGGGACATTGACCTTTTTGTTGGCGGGCGCGTTATTCCGGGCAAATACCCGGTTACGCCCAAAAGTTACCTGCTCGTTAATGACGGCAAAGGTAAATTCAGTATAGCCGATGTACCTTTTGCCACTGCCGGTATGGTTACCGATGCCCAGTGGTGCGATTTAAACCACGATGGCCGTAAAGACTTGGTAGTTTGCGGCGAACTAATGCCCATTAAAGTATATATCAACTCCACCACTGGCTTTACCGACCAAACCGACACTTATTTTACTACGTCACAAAGCGGTTTTTGGAATACCCTTGCTGTAGCTGATTTGAATGGTGACGGACAAGACGATATAGTTGCCGGTAACCTGGGCTGTAACTCGGTGATACAAGCCTCGGCCAAAGAACCTGCCGAAATGTACTTTGCAGATTTTGATGGCAATGGTTCTATCGACCCCATGTTTTGCTTTTATGTACAGGGTAAAAGCTACCCATTTGTAAGCCGCGACGAACTAAACGAACAGATGTACCCGATGCGCCGTAAATTCAACTCTTACAAAGCTTATGCTGATGCCACGCTGCAAGACATTATTCCGGCTGATAAACTGGAGAAAGCCGGTAAAATATCGGCCAATGAGGTAAACACCTGTGTGTTTATCAACCAAAACGGCAAATTCAGCAAAAATACTTTACCGGTAGAAGCGCAATTTTCGATGGTTAGCAGGATGATGGTAAAGGATTTTGACCACGATAAAAAACCCGACATTTTGTTATTGGGCAACCATACCGACAACCGCTTAAAAATTGGCAGTATAGATGCTAATTATGGCTGCCTGCTTAAAGGAGACGGTAAAGGGAATTTCACCTACGTCAGCCAGCCGGCAAGCGGATTGAACGTTGAAGGAGACGTTAAATCTGCAACAGATATAACCATCAACAGCAAAAAATATTTACTGATCGGCATTGCCGGTCAGCCCCTAACATTTTATCAAGAGCCATGAAAATATTAGCTGTATCCTTATTATTCTGCTTAAATCTGGTATCATCAGCCTTTGCAGGGCGCAGCAAAACGCTGCCCGAGCATTTATCTATGCAGCGTCCTATTCATGCCATCTCTATGGTAATGATGCACGACGTGATTAGTCCGCCGGTAGCAGCCCGTTATTATGCCTACACTATGCTGGGTGCTTACCAGATCGTATCGGCCTATAGTCAATCGATCCCTGACGCTTCACGGTTTACCAAAAATTTTCATACCACACTCAACAAAGACAAATACCCGGATGCCGATTACCAGGTTGCCGCCGCTTATTGTGTATTGGAGGCTGGCAAACTGCTGCTGCCATCAGGCTATACCTTGCAGGAAGAGCAGGATAAGTACGTCGCCTTGCTAAAAAAGCAAAAAATAAAGGATGAGGTGATTAAGCAATCTGTTGCCGAAGCCGTTGATATGGCCGCACAGATTTTAGCTTTTTCAAAAACTGACAACTATTTTGGTTTAAGCACTCGCCTGCGTTATACACCCGTTAAGGGTGAGGCAAACTGGTACCCTACTCCGCCTACTTACATGGAGGCGGTAGAACCCAACTGGGCTACCATTAAACCCATTATGATTGATTCGAGCGGACAATTTAAGGCCATACCGCCAGCTCCTTTCAGCAAAGATAAAAACAGCGAGTTCTATAAACTGGCCAACGAGGTTTATACCACCTCAAAAACTGCCACACCAGAGCAAATCAATATTGCTAATTTTTGGGAATGTAACCCATTTACGGTAGTCACCTCGGGCCACATGATGATTGGCTTTAAAAAGTTAAGCCCCGGTGGGCACTGGATGAATATCGGTTTAATTGCCGCTGCCAAAAGGCGCCTCAACTTTGACCAAACGGTTGAGCTGCTTACCTTAGAAGGCGCTACCCTGATGGATGCCTTTATTTGCTGCTGGAAAGAAAAGTATGCCAGCAACCGCATACGCCCCGAAACCTATATTAACCGCTACATTGATTTAAAGTGGAGTCCCTTGCTGCAAACGCCGCCCTTTCCGGATTATACCAGCGGGCACAGCATTATCTCAGCTGCATCTGCCGAGGTATTGACTTACCTGCTTGGCGATAACCTTGCTTATTTAGACGACTCGGAAGTACCTTATGATGTGGCACCGCGCAATTTCACCTCCTTCAGGCAGGCCGCTAAAGAAGCAGCAGTTTCGCGCTTGTATGG
Source organism: Mucilaginibacter sp. CSA2-8R (assembly GCF_038806765.1). Lineage (NCBI taxonomy): Bacteria > Pseudomonadati > Bacteroidota > Sphingobacteriia > Sphingobacteriales > Sphingobacteriaceae > Mucilaginibacter > Mucilaginibacter sp. CSA2-8R. The sequence continues at coordinate 3,837,667 of NZ_CP152389.1, forward strand.
CGGCATACACTTCCGCGACTCAATTGACAATGGTTATGAGCAAGGCGTACGCATTGCCGATTACTTAATTGCTGCCTTGAAAAAAGCAGGCATACAACCTATTACCAACATTAAATCTTAAATTAAATCATACAGCTACCTAACCATTTTTGAATGAAGTTTATGTCATTGCGTAAAAAGAAGCGGGCATTATCGCAGGTGCTCCTTTTTACCTGCTTAACCGCATCATCTGCGCTTTATGCTCAAAACAAACCCGCTTATCTTAATGAGCAACTACCTGTTGATACGCGGGTAAAAGCTTTATTATCCGAGCTTACCCTAGCCGAAAAGGCCAACCTGTTGGGCTATAACAGCAAAGCAATCCCACGCTTAAATATACCTGCCTACAACTGGTGGAACGAAGGTTTGCATGGTGTTGCACGGGCCGGGCAGGCTACCGTGTTTCCGCAGGCTATTGGCATGGCGGCTACCTTTAACCCCGATTTGCTTAAACAGGTAGCTACGGTGATCTCAACCGAGGCACGGGCTAAGTACAACTTGGCTATGCAGCAGGATAGGCATTTGATGTACATGGGATTGACGTTCTGGTCGCCTAACATCAACATATTCCGCGACCCAAGATGGGGACGCGGACAGGAAACTTACGGCGAAGACCCTTTCTTAACCTCGCGCATGGGTGCTGCCTATGTAAACGGAATGCAGGGCAATGACCCGCAGCATCTCAAAGTATCGGCCACGGCCAAGCACTTTGTGGCCCACAGTGGTCCCGAAGCTACCCGCGATGAGTTTAATGCACTGGCCGACGAAAAAGACCTGCGCGAAACCTATCTCTATTCTTTTAAGTACCTGGTTGACCGTGGTGTGGAATCCGTGATGACGGCGTACAACCGGGTTAACGGCGAACCTAACTCAACCAGCAAAAAACTGCTAAACCAGATACTGCTAAAAGAATGGGGTTTTAAAGGCCACGTAGTTACCGACTGCGGTGCTCTTGATGATGTTTACCTGCGACACAAAGTGTTACCCAATGCTGTACAAACCGCTGCCGCCGCTATTAAGGCGGGTATCAACCTGGATTGTTCAAGCATCCTGCAAAAAGATGTGGAGGAAGCTGTGAAGCAAAAATTGCTTACCGAAAAAGAAGTGGATGCAGCACTGGCTAAAGTTTTAAAAACCGAATTTAAGCTGGGTTTTTTTGATGATAAGAGCAGCAGCCCATATTACAGCTATGGTGCCGATAGCGTGGCCAATGATGCTCATACTGCACTATCCCGTAAAGTTGCCGCACAAAGTATGGTATTGCTTAAAAACGCTAATAACCTGCTGCCGCTTAAACCCAATAGCTACTCCAGCATCACCGTGTTGGGTACCAATGCCTCATCATTAGACGTGATGGCAGGAAGCTACCATGGAGTCAACAGCCGCATGGTTGATTTTGTGGAAGGCATTACCGGTGCGGTTGGCGTAACCACCCGCGTAGAATACGATTTAGGCTCTAACTATACCGATACTACTCACTTTGGCGGTATCTGGGCAGCCGGAAACAGCGATTTAACCGTAGCCGTTATTGGTCTTTCGCCAGTATTAGAAGGTGAGGCAGGTGATGCATTTTTGTCGCCAACCGGTGGTGACAAACCTAATTTAGATTTGCCTGCAGGCAATATTGCTTTCATTAAGGCCCTACGTAAAGGCAACCCTAAAAAGCCGGTGATTGCCGTTATTACGGGTGGCAGTGATGTTGACCTAAGCAGTATTGAGCCTTATGTAGATGCCATTATTATGGCCTGGTACCCCGGTCAGCAGGGTGGCAATGCTTTGGCTGATATTCTGTTGGGCAAAGTGTCGCCATCTGGCCACTTACCGCTTACCTTTTATAAATCAGTTAAGGATTTGCCCGATTATAACTCTTACAGCATGAAAAACCGCACTTACCGTTATTTTAATGGTGCGGTACAATATCCTTTCGGTTTTGGTTTGAGCTATACCACGTTTAACTACGCCTGGAAAAACCAGCCAAAACCCAACTACACGGTTAATGACAACATTGATATTACCGTGCAGCTAAGCAACACCGGCGCGATGGATGCTGATGAGGTAGTACAGGCCTACATTAAATACCCTAACGCTGAGCGCATGCCGCTTAAAGAACTGAAAAGCTTCAAACGCCTAAGCGTAGCTAAGGGGCAAAGCGCCGAAGCAATCCTAAGCATCCCGGTAAAAGAACTGATGAAATGGGATCTGACCAATCATCGCTGGAAGCTCTACCCCGGACAATACCAAGTGGTTATAGGCAGCGATTCACAAACAGAAAAACTAAGCGGCAGCTTTACTATTAAATAGCCTTTGATTTACCAACACCAAAAAGGGTCTGCAAATTTTTACTTGCAGACCCTTTTTTTTTGTGTTATTTCTAAGCTTAGTTTGTCACCCCAACCGAGCGGCCTCCCCTGCCCGACTCAGTAAATACCCGGAACTGGTAGTTGCCCTTTTCAGTTAACGGAACGGTATAAACTGTACTATTTACGGTAGGTTCAGTACCATTGGTAGTGTACCGGATGGTAAAACCCGGAAACTGCACATTGGCTTTCACTGCGCCGTTTTCAGCCAAAACACCGGCCGTTGGTATGCGGTACAGATAGCCCTGATTAATATAATTGAGTTTAGGCAACTCACGTTTACCTAAAATATTACAGAACTGGCTCCAGGCGATGTTATATTGTTCATCGGCTTTCTGCGTATCTGATTCAGCAGCCCAAGCCGGGTCTTTAGCCCAGGCGCGTTCGGCCAGGCCAAGTAATTTGGGTAACAATAGGTATTCGGTACGCTCGTCGCCTTCGGCTTCTTCGCTCCACAACTGGCCTTGTATACCCATAATATTTGCTTTACCTGCCTCACTTAATTTCTCTTTCGATGCCCAGGCCGATGCCGCTACCGGTGCGCCCATGGAAGTTTCGGTTATGTTTTTTAAATAGTTATAGGGGATAAATTTAAAAGGCTTATCTACATCTAAAAAGCCTCCCCAATACTGGCCGGGCTCATAAAAGTTTTTTTGGTAAGATAAGTCGAAATACAAATTGCTTACGCACGACAGGATAACCGGGTAACCGGCGTTGGCTAACTGGTAAGCCAAATCTTCAGAACCCCAGCCCAGCACGTTGTTCCAAACATATAAATGAAAATTCTCCTTCGCAAAATCGGGGTTAGGCACCTGCTTTTTAGCATTCCCTGACTGTACTTTGCGCAAACCGGCTTCTTCCCATCCCGAAGGGTATAAGCTACGTGCTTTAAGCATATCATTTATTTTACCGAAGTAGTAATACCATAAATCGTCGGTGGTTTTAGGTGCACCTGCGCTGGCTAACAGCTTTTGTACAGACGGCGATTTGGCCCAAACACCGGCGGGTACTTCGTCGCCACCAAAATGGATGGTTTTTAAAGGCGCGCCAGCTTCGCGGTACATTTTTATAATCTCGTCCGTTACGGTTTCCATAAAATTATAAGCTGATGGGAGCGAAACATCAATCACGTTATCATCCCAGTGCTGCACCGACGAATAAACCGATTTGTCTTGCAAATTACGCAGCAAGTAACGTTCGGCTTCTGCCTGCTGTCCGGCTTTCATCAAGCGGTTGTAACGGGCATCCATGGATTTAATGGCCGCACGTGCATGGCCCGGACTTTCTACTTCGGGTATTACGTTAATGTGCCGGGCTGTGGCATATTTCAGCAATTCAATAAACTGCGCTTTGGTATAGTAGCCTGTACCATCTGGATTGCTTACCGACGGACCTGAACCATAAGCTGGTTGCAAATGGTCTGTATTAGTTAAGGTATGCCCACGCTTAGCACCTACGCTGGTTAGCTCAGGCAGTGCAGGGATTTCCAACCGCCAGCCCTCATCATCGCTAAAGTGAAAATGCAGGTTGTTGAGCTTATACATGCTCATTAAATCTAACAGTCGCATTACCTCTTTTTGCGAATGGAAATTGCGTGCAACATCCAGCATCATGCCCCGGTAAGCAAAACGCGGTTCGTCGGTTACGCTAATGGCAGGCAGGCTAAGCATTTTACTTTTACCCGTCCAGGCTTGGGCTGGCAGCATGCTTTTTAATGACTGTATGCCATAAAAAGCACCGGCACCGGTAGTTGCCGTAATCACTACACCATCCGCATTTACTTTGAGCGTATAAGCCTCATTACCCATACCGGTAACCTTACGCAGACTGATGGCTTTGTGTATACCTACCTGACCACTCCCTACGTTGCTTTTAAAGATTTTAGCAAGTTCTGCTTTTAAATAAGCTGATTCTGTTGCAAAGGCTTTATCTGCTGATACTATAGTTTGCGCTGTAAGTAAGAAAGGTTGACCGCCGGTTTGATAATTTGCCGGTGTTGGGAATATGAGTGGCAGGCTACTTGCCGGCACATCTTTAATACCTTGATTTTGCTGATACACCAATTGCGGCGTAACTACAGCAACCTGGTCGCCCGCGGAGCGCTGCAACTGCTCGGGTTTGGTAGATGTTACCTGGCTAAAATTAAGGATGGGTGTAGTTACCTCAGGTGTTTGATCGGCTACGTAATAAAACCCCTCGGGCGCATCTGTAAAGTTAACCACCCAGGCACCGGCTAAAAAAGGCACCTCTAAAGTAGCATTGGTATTTAATCCCTTAAAACCCTCCTTGGGCGACAGGCAGAAAAAGTCGCCGTTGAGGTGTTCTATCTTTACCGGGCCTTCAACCGATTCGGGTACAATTTGCCGGGCAAAATTGAAGTAAATTTTCCAGCCACCGGCCGGCATGGCCTGGCCGCCGCCATTCGTGAAACGTAATACCGATTTAAACTGGGCCTTTCCATTATAGCTGTTCTGCAACACCTCCCATTGTATACGCAGGTTACCCGCATTAAACGCCGGAACGTTAGTCTGCGCGTTAACACACATGGCGAGTATTAAAAAACAGGCTAAAAAAAATATCCTTCTCATAGTAATGATTAACGATGAACAATTTAAGGTTTGGCAGAATACGGACGGTCTTGCGGCGCTGTACCCCAGGTTGCATTAGGCTTATTTCCCATCTCAAATACCAATTCGCCACCCTGCGTCAAGTCGGCATGGGTAATGTACGACTTAGGATAAGCTTTACCGTTTAACGTCACTTTTTGTATGTAAATATTTTGGTCGCTATTGTTGCGGGTAACCAGTCGCATGCTCTTACCACCAGGCAATTTGATTGAAGCTTCATCAAACAACGGGCTACCAAATACATAATTACCATTGGCCGGGTTTACGGGGTAAAAGCCCAAAGCCGAGAACACGTACCATGATGACATTTGGCCCACATCTTCATTACCAATAATCCCATCAGGTTTGGTGGTATAGAAGTTTTTCATGATGTAGCGCACTTTTTCGGCCGTTTTCCAGGGCTGACCGGAATAGGCGTACATGTAGGTGACGTGATGACTTGGCTCGTTACCATGGGCATACTGCCCAATCAGACCCGAAATATCATTTGATGCACGTGCGCCCATATCGCCTTTGGCTATAAACAGTGAATCGAGCTTTTGGTTAAAGCCTTTATCACCGCCCAGTAATTTAATCAAGCCTTCCACATCCTGCGGTACCATAAAGGTATATTGCCAACCATTACCCTCGGTAAAATCGCCGTGCTCGTGTATTGATGTGAATGGATTGTATGGGGTGCGCCATGCGGTTTCAGACAAGCGCCCGCGCATGAAACCAGCCTTAGGATCAAAGTATTTTTGATAGTACTGACCACGCTTGCTGAAGTAAGCATAGTCATCCTGTTTGCCTAACTTTTTGGCCACCTGCGCCAGCGACCAGTCGGCCACGGCATATTCTAAACCCATAGATACCGACTCGGCTGTGCTATCTGCCGGGATGAAACCCAGCTTTTTAACAAAACTGGTTCCGCGGATGTCTTGCATGGCTGTTGTTTTCATGGCCTCGTAAGCCAGGTTCACATCAAAGCCTTTATAGCCTTTTAAAATCGCATCAGCCACAATAGGCACGGCGCTGTAACCCACCATACAATAGGTTTCGTTGCCCATTAAATGCCATACCGGCAGGCTGCCTTGTTGCTTGTAAATAGCCAGAAAACTGTTAATGACATCGTTAACCCGCTCAGGCTGCAACACGGTAAATAAAGGGTTTGCTCCGCGGTAAGTATCCCATAACGAGAATGTGGTAAGGTTATTAAAACCCTCATTGCGGTGTACCTTTTTGTCGGTGCCCCAGTAGTCGCCATTATAATCGTTAAATACCGAAGGCGCTATCATGGTATGATAAAACGCTGTGTAAAAAACCTTCTTTTTTCTTTCGTCGGCTGTTTTAAGCTGTACTTTCTGTAACTCCTTATTCCAAGCCGCATCGGCACTGGCTACGGTTTTATTAAAATTCCAGCCCGGTAATTCGGCTTTTATATTGGCGGCTGCATTTTCGATGCTCACCGGTGAGATACCTACTTTAATGTAAATCTTCTCTCCGGCAGTGGTTTTGAAGTTTAAAACGCCTTTTACCTTCACACCTTCTAAAGCAGTGCCTGGCTTGGTAGCTACGCTATCATACACCGCAAAGCTTTTGATAGGCTTGGATAGCAAAGCGGTGAAATAAATACGCTGGTCTTTAGCCCAACCGGCAGAATAACGATAACCAACGATGGTGGTATCGTTGATTTGTTTGATATAGGTTTTTACCGGATGGTCCCAACCTATACCCTGCTCCAGGTCGATAATAATGTGCGATTGCTCTGATTTTGGGAAAGTATACTCGTGGAAACCCACACGTGTAGTAGCCGTTAATTGCACACCGATATTGTAACGTTTTAGTTTAACGGCGTAATAACCGGCACGGGCCGTTTCATCTTCATGGCTAAACGGCGATGCATAGCCGCTTTGCACATCCTCGAAAGTACCTTTCATTACTTTTACCGGGCCAGTGGTAGGCATGATAGACACATCGCCCAAATCGCCGATGCCGGTACCGCTTAAGTGCATATGCTGAAAGCCCACAATATTATTATCTGAAATATGATAGCCCGAGCACCAGTCCCAGCCGTCTTTGCCTTTAGCCGGACCAAGCTCGGTAGGGCCTAATTGTACAGCGCCAAACGGCACGTTTGCACCTAAAAAAACGTGGCCATGAAACCCTGTTCCGATGTACGGATCTACATACCGGGTAAGCCCTGTTTGCGGTTTAACCTGTGCCATAGCCGGAGCGATGGCGCAAAAACCGGTTACCGAGGCTGCCAGCGTTAGTAAGGCTGCTTTACCTTTTATAGAAGAGAAATTAATCATTATATTAGTTTATATCTCCGGTTTTACCCACCGGTTAAAGTAAAAACGTAAAGTTTCTTATCGTCATATATCACACCATTAACTATGATGCGGACACACGCATTATATCATTTTAAGACTGCTCGCCGTTGCAGCTTTTAAAGTATCCAACACGTCCTGTTTGGGTGTACCGAATAACGAAACACCGGCAGCGCCATGCTGCAACGCTAGTTCAATACCTTTGTGCAGTTCCTGGTTGTTAGCAAAATCCGGCAGAAAAAGCCCGGCATATAATGGAAAACGGCCTGCCAAAAAGTGTACACCTTCGGTTACAGCATCGCCAATCCAGTCTACCTTTTCTTTATAAAAGCCATGGTAAATCATGGGGCATATACCGGTCAGGTTCCAGTTGGTCCAGTCTTGCCTTACGTTACGGCGGGCAACCTCAGGCGTCGGGAATACCGCTGCAGTAATTGCCTTTTTATGCGAACCGGCTACCACGGCCAAACTGTTGACCACGTTGTTGATGGCATTGTACCTGAACAGCCGCCACGAAAGGCTGGCCTCCGGAAACTGAATATCTTTAATATCTGTTCCGCGCCATGCTTTAAACTTACTGCGGCATACATCGCAATAACAGTAATCGTACTCGGGCAGCTCTTTGGTTTGCTCAATTTTATATTTATCCCACAAGTTTACCGGCAGTATCACATCGCAAAAACGGATATAATCCAGGTGAATGCCATCTACATAATCTTTTTGCAAAATGGTGTTTACCTGATCTTTTAAATACTGCAACACTTCGGGCTTGGACGGGCACAACCAGCGGTAATAATCAACGTAAGGCGGTTTATCAGCGCATGATTCGCCTTTGCGGTTAATAGCATACCATTCGGGATGAGCATTGAGTAAAGATTTTTCGCCGCGATTCATGGTCCACATCCAGCGGTGGGCTTCCAGCTTTTGAGCTTTCGCTGCACGAAAATGCTTCTCACTGTCTGCCTCAAAAAACATTCCGCGTACACCCGCCTCGTAGTACTGCTTGTAGCGTGTAGCTAATTCTGCTTCAGTATCTTTTTCGTCGGGGTTTGTCCACACCCAATGTTTAACTGTTTTTTTTGGCGCAAGCGTAATTTCTTTACCTGTGCTTTTAAACGGCTGCGCGGCGGCAGCTACACCCAATAAACTGGTGGCTACAAAACTTCTTCTGCTGGTCATGGTTTTGGCTTTTGCGTTTCAACTAATCCTTCATCATTAATATAAATTACCGGCTCACCGGCTGTGCTTACACTTGCTTTAAACTGTCTGCTGGTCGCTTCGAGTTGCAAGGTGTTCTTCTTACCATCAATCACCGGCGTTGCATTAATGCCAAGTTGTGTTAATGTTGCAGCATAGCGCTTGTTTTTTTGCTGATATTCTTTCTGCTTATAGTACACCAGCCACAGCCATTTGCGTTGCAATTCGGCGTAGGGCAAACTAAACCCGGTATTAGGCTTGCGGGTAAACTGTAAATATCCCCAACGCTCGGGAGCATGCATGCTAATGATGCCCGGTGCAGACCACACCCAGTTTTCTTCGGGAAGTTCGCGCCCGTCGGAACCTTTCAGTTTTACGTTGCGCTTACCGTCAGGCTTGATATGCCACTCCACCCTCGAAAAATTGATGCGCCATATAGCACCCTCCTGCGGTATGGTTACCGGAAAGCCCATACGCAGTTCTTTAAGCGGGATAGCCATTTCTAAAGTCCAGCCTTCATCTTTGTCGGCCGGGTTATTTAACGTTCCCTGTATTTGTACGCCGGTTTTCAGGCCTTCCACGTTCCAGCCAATCAGCGCATCTCCCTGGTTACGATATGGTTTTGGCAAGAACAAGTCAAATATCTTATTCACCGCATTAATCTCAATTTCGAAATACTGGTGCGTATTGTTGTCCGGATCGATGAACACCTCAAAATCGTTATCCTTAAAAATTATATCGTCGTGGTGCATCTGGGTAGCCCACACCTGTGGCTCCTGCATTTTGGCGGCTATAAACAGTGTCGAGTCATTCCACAGCATTTTCACCTGCGTTTTAAACTCAGGCATCGGCTTTTTAGCGCCCTCTATATCTACAAAATCAGTTGTCCAGGCTGCACTCTGCCAGGCAGGCTCCTGCAGGTTACCATCTATGGTAAGCATAGCTTTAGTATGCTGCACCACATAATGTTTAGGTTTGGTAAACAGCGCTTCCATCCCTTTAAAATCCTGTTGGGCAAAAGCGTTTGATCCCGTAAACAAAAGCATCAGCCATAAACCGGCTGTTACTTTTTTACTTATAGACAGCTGTATTATTTTCATTGAATGATGTAAAATTATTTGGTGGTCAGCACTCCAATCTCGGCTGCTGTAGCACCATTACCTGCAATAACATGCAGGGCTTTAAATTGAATGTAGCGAGCCTTAACCGGCTGCTTTAAAGTGACGGTTTGCTCTAATGGGTTGGCCTTGATGTTCGAAAACTCCCCGGCGGCTGCCTGCTGCCATTGCTGTCCATCGGTGCTAATAAAAAACACATAGCGGTCTACCAAACCCACTGCCGATTTATCCTGCCGTGGCAAATAAGTAAAGGCGCTGATATTTTGAACAGCTCCTAAATCAATGCTTAATTGTGCCGGCGCAAAATTGCTTGCAGTGTCAGCCTTTAAGGTGCTCCAAATCGATTTAGATTCGTCAATCGCATTTTCGGGTTTTGAACCGGTCGAGGCATCCGGCATAATGTGCCAGGCTGCCTTGCTTAGGCCAAAAGTACCTGTAGCAATTTCGCTTTGTTTGTTACCTTCTACCGCAATAGCTTTGACTACTCCCCCATTTGGTAAATTAAATAATGATGAGTATTGGGTTGATTGCAACGTAGGTCGGTCTCCGTTTACGGTGTAATATATAGCCGATACCGGCGCAGTGGTTATAATGCTTAATTTACCTTCGCGATTACGGCTGATAACCGGTGCTGTTAAATGTGCCGGCTCCTTAAACAAACCAAAATCGCTCAGGGCAATACACACGGGCGATCCGGTAATGCGCAAACGCACTTTAGTGGTCGTAACATTTTGCGGCAAACGGATGAGCCGGTTGGCGCCAATGCTGGTGGCCGCTGCAATTTGTTTCCATGCACCATTTAGCCAGGCATCTACCGCAAAACTTTCAATACGCTGCCCCAGCTTGATATTTTCGCGCAGGCGGACGACGTTAAACGTTCGGTTGTTGGGCAAGGCAAAGATTACCTCAGGCGTTTTAACCCGGTCGTCAGATGCCCAGTAAGAATAGCGGTCGTTATCAACCAAGTTTTTCGTACCAAACTTGGCACTTTTCGCGCGAATATTACTGCCCGTTATTTTTGCGCCTTTCGCCAAGTTTATCGCAAAGGTTTGCTTTAGTAAACTACCAAATTGCTGCAAAGACTGTACATCCTCTGCATTTAGCAAACCATCAGGATTGGGCGATAAGCCTAAATCCAGGTTAGCACCCCTGCCTACGCTTTTATAGTACAAATCCAGCAACTCATAAGGCGATTTTACCTGACTGTTCTGACTGGCGTGGTAAAACCATCCGGGCCTCAGCGACACGTCGCATTCGGCGGGCATCCAATATTTACCGTTGCGGGTGCCTTGTACGCCCAGTTCGTATTTGGTAAATCCGTTAGCCGGTTCTTTACCTGGTTCGGGCGCTTGCGGAGTATAGGTGGCCCAACAGGTTTCGCCGGCATGGCCTTCTTCGTTACCTACCCAGCGCACATCCGGGCCAACATCGCCAAATAAAATGGCGCTTGGCTGCAAACGCCGGGTAATGGCCCAGGTTTGCGGCCAGCCGTAATAAGTGGTCCGGTCTATTTTTCGCACCTCACGACTTCCGCCGTAATAGCCGTCGCCCCCATTGGCACCATCATGCCAGGATGCAAAAAGTTTCCCGTAACGGGTATACAGTTCTTTTAACTGGTTGCGGTAAATTTCCACATATTTAGCCTGCCCGTAATAAGCGTTATTACGGTCCCACGGCGAGCAGTACAAGCCCAGTTGCATACCCAACTTTTGGCAGGCCAGCTGGTACTCTTTCACCATATCGCCTTTGCCGTTGCGCCAATTGCTTTGGCTGATGTTATGCTCCGTGGTTTGCGTAGGCCATAAGCACAAACCATCGTGGTGCTTGGCAACTACCACCACCCCTTTAAAACCGCCGGCTTTAGCTGCGCCAACAATTTGTGCCGCATCAAACTTAGCCGGGTTGACCAACTTTGGGTCTTCATCGCCGTAGCCCCACTCTTTGTTTGTATAGGTATCTACCCCAAAATGGATGATACAATACATCTCCATTTGGTGCCAGTTAAGCTGCGCTGGGGTGGGCAGTACACCATAAGGCGCAGGGGCATTTTGGCCCAGGCCGGTTACCGCACGGGCTGCCAACGCAGCCAATAAAAACCACTTTTTCATCCCGGTTTAGTGTTTAAGCCAGCTTGCAGGTACGCTTTGCAGCGGCGAACCATTTACGCTATATTTTAATTTGAGGGTGTAACCACCACCGCCTTCTACAAAATTAAGCTCAACAGGCTGTAGGCCTTTTTTTAGGGCTACTTGCCCGCTTTTTTCGATAGGTGCATGCCAGCCATCGTTATCAACCACATTGCGGTTGGCTATTCTGAGAATGCCGCCATCATCGCAGGTAAAATAAAAGCTATAAATGCCATCCTGAGGAATGTTGAAATACCCGTGATAACGCAGGCCGAAGCTTGGTGCAGTTACCGCTTTAGGTACGGTTAAACTATCGGCCACCAAGGTTTCTTTAGGTGCTTTACCTGCCATCAAAGTGGCGCTTTTATATTCGCCGGGATAGTAGCTGCAAAGCAAGCCATTTTTTACGCCTGCTTTAATTACTGGTGTGGCCAGGCTTTGCTGGTTGTAACGCAGGTTATATAAATCGCCCGCAACTCCATTAAGCTTAAATGCAGCCAAACGGATATAACTTGTTTTGGTGATAGTTAAAGGCGCTGTTAGCTCTGGCGATTTAACGGTAGGCACGGTGCCATCCGTAGTGTAATGAATACTGGTGTTAGGCAGCGGCCTTTTAAGGTTGAGCACGGTTTTATCTAAAAACACACTCTGCTCTACCAAACCGTCAAAATCAGGCAAACGGTAGTTTACATGCAGGTTATCCAACCGCTGATACTGACGGATAAGCCGGGTTAAATATGAGTTATAATCATGATCGCGGCTCCATAGGTTTTCGGCCAGGGCAGTCATGCGGGGCATATACATATAGTCGGCGCGGTTTTCGGACGGTACGTACTCCGTCCACAAGTTGGCTTGTGCACCAATGATGCCTTTGGCTTCGGCATCCGTAAGGCCTTTGGGTATCGGATTAAAGTGATAAACGTTGTCGATGGAGTTACGGTCGGGCGGTGTATCGAAATACAAAGGGTTCCCCGGCGACATCACTACCTGGTTACCATTTTTTGCCGCCTCTACAGGTGCCTTGGGCACCCAGGTACGCCAGTACATGACTAAAGCGGTCGGACTGATGCCACCGTCGAGTATCTCATCCCAACCAATCAGCTTACGGCCTTTGGAGTTGAAATATTTTTCCATGCGGTTGATGAAATAGCTTTGCAAACCGGCTAAATCTTTAATGCCTTCTTTTTGCATAAAGGCCTTACACACTTCGGATTTACCCCAGTCGGTACGGTCAACCTCGTCGCCACCGATGTGGATATATTTAGACGGGAAGATTTGCATAATTTCGTCAAAAACATTCTGGGCAAACTCAAAGGTGCTTTCGTTACATGGGCAAATAGGTTTGGTAAATACCCTGCCCCACGAGTTTTCGCCGTTGCAGGTTAAAAACGGGTACGAATTGATGGCCGCCATCATGTGGCCGGGCATATCAATTTCGGGAATAATATCGATATGACGTGCCAGCGCGTAGGCTACCACATCTTTCATCTGCGCCTGGGTGTAAAAGCCGCCATAAATCGTTTTACCATTTTTTTGAACGATGTGCTTCGGGTCAATCACAAAGTCAGGATTATCGGCAGCCCTTTTCATACATACCGAGTCCTGGTTATTAAAAGTACGCCAGGCACCTTCTTCGGTAAGTTTAGGATATTTTTTTATCTCGATGCGCCATCCTTGGTCGTCGGTAAGATGTAAATGGAACTTATTGAATTTATATAAGGCCAGCAGATCAATAAATTTTTTAAGATAATCTACCGAAAAAAAGTGACGCGACACATCCAGATGCATCCCGCGCCAGGCATACTTCGGCTCATCCTCGATGGTCAGCGCCTGTAATGATAATTGCGAAGGAAGCGCCTGTTGTTTGTTTTCGATACCGGCAGGCAACAGCTGACGGATGGTTTGAATGGCCCGGAAAGCCCCTGCACCATCTTTAGCCTTAATAACCACGTGCTGCGGCGTAATTTGCAGACGATACCCATCTTCGGCCGACAGAGTTTGGTCGTCTACCAGTTGAATTGTATTTTTTGTATTTGATGTTTCACTGCTTTTTACGGTTAGCTTATTGTGCAGCATCTCGTTCAGCAACTCAGCTTCAGATTTGAACTTGCTGCCCGGTGCGGTAATTACTGTTTGTGCATTGATTACAAATAACCCGGTTCCGGCAGTTAACGTTTGCGGGTAAGGCACCAGCGGAAAACTTGCAGCCGCATCCTGCGCTTTTACTCTGCCTGCAACGGTGACTATCACTACCAGCGCCAACGCTACTTTACAACTCCATCTTTTTTTCATATTCAGGGATATAATTGCCTTAAAAAAATTACATTTTTCGGTCTAAAACGGCATGGTTTAAAGCCTGCAACATTTGGTGACCAACTTTCAATTCGTCAAAAACTACCACTTCATTCATCCCCTTTTTTAACCAGCCCGCAGGTACATACAAAGTTTGTTGCGGACCGATTTGCCAGTATTTACCCAAGTTGTGCCCGTTTAAAAACACAAAACCTTTCCCAAACCCGCTCATGTCAAGGTAAGTATCTGCCAGTTTGCTTAGGTTAAAGGTGCCTTTAAATAAGGTTGGATGCATTGCAGTAACCGGTTGCATTTTATAAGCAAATTTGCCTAAATCAGCAAACGGCAAACGGTACATCTTCCAGTCAAAAACCTCCTGCCCATCCAGCATAACCGCTTGGGTAATACCGTGGCGGTTATCGGCCAGGTAAGGCCCGTAGTTGATCCGGCCGTTATTTTCTACCAGTATATCCAGTGTAGCGTTGACCGGCACGTTACTCAGCTGTAAGGAGTCTTGCTTTAAGCGGCGGTCGAGGGTGGCTATCTGCTTACCGTTGAGGTATACAATGGCATAATCTCTTAGTTCTTTTAACTTTAACAAACCGTTGTTGCTTATTTGCGTACGGTAAAGTACAAAGCCGTAGGCCTGATCTAAATCCTCAAAGCATATTGGCTTTTTGGCGGTAACCGGCTTGGGCAAATTATCAAACACATCAGCGTAAGCACTCAGCTTAATATTGCTGATGGCTATGGTTGGCTTTTTGGCAGGCACATCAGGCAGCTTTTGCCCCGCCGGTAAATGCCTGGCAATAACGTCCCGGAACTTATAATACTTGTCAGTCGCATTACCGGCCTCATCCAAAGGAGCATCATAATCATAACTGGATACCTGAGGGGCATAGGGCTCGTTTCTGCCCATGTTGGCCCCGTTCATAAAACCGCGGGTAGTACCGCCATGAAACATATACATATTGATAGACACGCCTGCCCCTAAAATCTGGTCGAGCGTTTTTGCGGCCTGCGCAGCATCTGTACGGGCGTGTTTATCGCCCCAATGGTCAAACCATCCCGGATACCATTCGGCTATATAATACGGCCCTTTACCGTTATGATATTTATTTATTAATTCTTTAACCTTTGCAGGGTCTTCTAAACCATTTACGGCAGGCAGGTAACCCGGCAGGTAGCCTTTGGGCATCTGCGTCTCGCCATCGCAGGTAAAAAGCACCCCATCAAACCCTGCATCGCGGAATATTTTACGGTTGAGGTCGAGATAGTTTTTATCATCACTGTAAGAGCCGTATTCGTTCTCAATCTGTACCAGCAAAATGTTGCCACCATGCGTTACCTGCAATGGCACCAGTTGTTTAGCCAGATGATTGATGTAGTTGGTATAGGCTGATAAGAATTTAGGGTCGGTGCTTCTAACTTTTAAGGTGCTGTCTTTAAGCAGCCACCAGGGGTAACCGCCAAACTCCCATTCGGCACAGGCGTACGGGCTTGGCCGCAGCACCACCCACAAACCTTCTTCTTTCGCCATTTTTACAAAGGCAGCAATATCGTTGTTGCCGGTAAAGTCAAATTGTCCTTTTACAGGTTCGTTCGCATTCCAGAAAACGTAGGTACCTATCGTATTCAGCCCCATGGCTTTAGCCATTTTCATGCGGTCGCGCCAGTACTCACGCGGAATACGTGCGCAATGCATTTCGCCCGATATCATTTGCAGCGGCTTGCCGTCCAACATAAAGTCGGTATTGCCTAAGGCAAAAGTGTGCTTAGCCTGCGCTTGTGCGCCCAGGCTACCGGCCATTAACAGCATGCCGCTTACTACAGAAATCAGTTGGCTTACAGATACCTTCACTTTATAAAAATTAGCTGTTTAATAGTTGCGGCTTCTGCTGATAGGTTTTCCATAAAAATTCGCCAAAAATGGTGTTGGCCCAGGCAAACCAACTGCGGGTAAAATCGGCCGGGTTGTTTTTATTGAACGACTCGTGCATAAAGCCTTTGCCGGCATGGGTAGCCAGCAGCATTTTAATACAATTTTTAATCTCCTGGTCGTTGGTACTGGTTAAGCCGCGGCTGATGATGCTCAGCGGCCAAATCATGCCATCTTTACCCACGTGCGGACCGCCGATGCCTTCGGCAATGGAGCTTTTATAGAAATACGGATTATATTCTGACAGCGCAAACTTGCGGGTATTTTGATAAATGGGGTCTGTTACGGATATGGCATCCAGATAAGGCAAAGCCATTAAGCTTGGGATGTTGGCATCATCCATCATGTTGGCATTGCCCAAACCATCCACCTCAAAAGCGTAGACTTTGCCTGCATAAGGGTGGTTAACAATGCCGTGTTTTTGTATGGCCTGCTCAACCTCGGTGGCTAAACTTAATAATTCGGCTGCCAGTGGGCTTTCATTCAACGTCTTCAATATCTCGGCAGTTTGCTTTAAGCTTACCACGGCAAAAAAGTTAGACGGTATCAGGTAAGGATAAATCGTAGCATCATCACTCGGACGAAACATAGAACAGATCAGCCCGTTAGGCTTTGCCGGAAAGCCATAGCCTTCCATCGGCAAGGTATCGGTAGGCTTGTTGGTATCGCGCTGAAAATGGTAGCTGCCACGACCTGTTTTGCGTTGCTGCTCTTTAAATGTGCTTAAAATGGTCTTTACGCCCTGCTTCCAGTGTTCGTCAAAAGGCGTCGTGTCGCCGGTGTTTTTCCAATAGTGGTAAGACAGGCGTAGCGGATAACACAACGAATCTATTTCCCATTTGCGCTCGTGTACGCCGGTCTTCATGTCGGTATGATCGGTTTTCCATTCGCTCTCCTTATTCTCGTCTTTATAAAAAGCATTGGCATAAGGGTCTTTGTGAACGCACTGCATCTGGCGGTTAAGCACACCAGCTACCATTTGCTGCAATTTTTTATCTTTTTTGATGAAGGTAAGGTACGGCCAAACCTGGGCCGAACTGTCGCGCAGCCACATGGCATCAATATCGCCGGTAATAACATAGGTATCGGGCTTGCCATTACTCACCGAGTGAAAAACGGTTGTATCCAGCGTGTTTGGGAAACAGTTCTCAAACATCCAGGCCAACTCTTTATTGGTGACTTTAGCTTTAAACTGCTTGATGGCATCCTCAACGGCGGTGCTGGTAAAATTACGCTTACCCACAGGCGGGCGCAGGCTAATGCGCTCGTCAAAAGCAGCCAGCACGGTTTTATTTACAACTACTCCGGCAGTAAGTAATCCTGCATTACGGATAAAAGCACTTCTTTTCATTTATAGGTATTAAGGGTTGATTAAAAGCAAAGTGGTTAGCTCTGCATTTAAACTTATGGCTTGGTTTAGGTAAAAATTAAACAGCAATATCGGCAACAATACACATGGTAAAATATTGAAGGTTTAATTAAGAAAAAGGGAAAAAGAAGCTGCGGGCGGGTTGCCCACAGCTGTATTTATTTCTAGAACTGAAAGCGTACAAACGCTTCCATAGCCTCATATTCGGCCAGGCCAAGTTCATTGTAATTAGAAGCCGTTTCGCGGTTGCGGTCTTCGGCACGTACCCAAAACTCGCGGGCGTCATCACCCGGAAATACCGGCGTATCTTTTTGCGACTGATGCTTAAATATAGCATAACGTTTACGCAATACCTCTTGCGGAGAAAGCGGAACAGCCATTTCAATTTCGTGCGTTTCAAACTCGTGCCATGCGCCGCGGTACAGCCACAACCAGCAGTCTTTAACCCACTCTTCGGTTTCCTTTAAACGTTTTAGCGCTTCCAGAATAATGTTAAAGCAAACTACGTGGGTACCATGTGGGTCGGCAAAATCACCTGCGGCAAAAACCTGGTGGGGTTTAACGGCTTGCAACAATTCCATCGTTAAACGAACGTCTTCCTCACCTACTGCGTTTTTTTGCGTTTTACCCGATTCGTAAAACGGTAGGGCCATAAAGTGAATATGATCATCGGGTAAACCGGCAAAACGTGCACCGGCAATAGCCTCGGTTTTACGGATAAAACCTTTTACATTCCTGATTTCCTGGGTATCTACCTGGTTAGGACGTTTTTTTTCTAAAAAGCTGCGCATGTCTTCGTAGATGCCGCTTAATTTACCGGCATCATCGCCAATACTTTTGTTAAAGTCGATAGCAAACTCAACGTAGCGCAGCACGTCATCATCCCAAACGGCAGTATTACCCGAAGTTTGGTAAGCCACATGCACGTCATGCCCCTGGTCAACCAAACGGATGAAAGTACCACCCATCGAAATTACGTCATCATCAGGGTGCGGCGAAAACACAATGGAGCGCTTTTTAGCAGGATTAGCACGCTCCGGACGCTGACTGTCGTCGGCATTAGGCTTGCCACCCGGCCAACCGGTAATGGTATGCTGTAAACGGTTAAAGATGTCAATATTAATGTTGTAAACCGGGCCCTGCTCAACCGCTAACTGAGCCATGCCATGGCTGTTATAATCTTCTTCGGTAAGTTTAAGTACTGGTTTTTTGAGCGTTGTAGCCAGCCAGATCACGGCCTTCTTCCTCAGTTCATTGGTCCAAACGCAATCTTTTACCAACCATGGGGTATCAAAGCGGGTTAGGTCTGAAGCAGCGCCTTCATCCAACACAAACTCAACATGGTCAGATAACTGAAGGTAAGTGGCCGGTACGTCGCCCGAAATTTCGCCTTCAACTGCCTTTTTAATAATGGCAGCTTTACGCTGGCTCCAGGCCATCAATATAATTTCGCGGGCTTTGAAGATAGTACCAATACCCATGGTGATGGCTTTAGTAGGTACGTTTTCTTTACCGCCAAAATCACGCGAGGCATCGCTGCGGGTCAGGTCGTCCAGTGTTACCATACGGGTACCTGAATTAGGTGCCGAGCCAGGCTCGTTAAAACCAATGTGACCGGTACGGCCAATACCTAATATTTGCAGGTCTAAACCGCCTAAATCTTCAATCTGGCGTTCATATTCCACACAAAAAGCAGTTACTGCATCTTTATCTAAAGTACCATCGGGGATATGAACGTTGTTTTTATCGATGTCAATATGATTGAACAGGTTTTCGTTCATGAAGGTGACGTAGCTCTGCGCAGAGTCGGGCTGCATCGGGTAGTACTCATCCAGATTAAAGGTGATTACATTTTTAAAGCTTAAGCCTTCTTCCCGGTGCAGTCTTACCAGTTCTTGGTATACCCCAACCGGTGTAACACCAGTAGCCAGGCCCAATACGGCCGGTTTACCGGTTTCTTGTTTGCTCTTAATCAGGCCGGCAATTCTTTGCGCTACCCGTCTAGAAGCTTCTTTCTGGTTTGGATAAACATTTACCGGAAGTTTCTCATACCGGGTTTCTTCTAAAAGATTTAAACGTGCCATATAAAATCGTATATCTGAAAAGTTGAATGCATGTAATGTATTTAGTTGGCTATGGGCAACAGTTGCTCAGGCAAATTCCAGCCGCTTACCGACAGCATATTCTGCTGGCCGGCATCCTGAGGCTGATAATCTAAAACAATTTTGCGCTGTTCGCCCGGTAAAACCGAGACGTAATTATCGGAATAAAAAACCGGTAATACCCGTTTTTTGGTACTGCTATTTATTAACGACAGCCGGTTAAAAAATGCCACCGGTGCTTTGGCCGGGTTGGTTAAGGTAACCTCTACCTTACCCGAACTAACGCGTTTGCCCGAAATTTTAAGTTGAGAGGCCGGCATGCGCTTTAAACCCGAATAGGTTCCCTCGGCATCCGGCAGCCAGTAAGTATTGCTGCTTACCACATTTTTATTAAGATCTAATAGTTGGATAGATAAAAAAGCGCCTTCATCCTTAGCCAGTTTATCAATGGTAGTTTTAATGGGTAAAAAGTTTTTGCTTGATGACGGCTGGATTTCAATTACCACCTGGGTAATTAAACTATCGGCTCCTTTCATGTCATGTGTTTTTACTACCAGCATCAAATCACGCTTAGTTTCGAAGGTATTGTTTATCACGCCTACCACGCCGGTGATAGGATTATACATACCGTGCAATGGCTCGCTGCCGCTGTGCAGTCCATACAAACAGGCATTGGGGTCCAGGTAGTAATCGTACATCTGGCCGCGCATAGCTGTCCATGGGTTTTGTGTTTTCCAGATGATTACCCCGGTGTACCAGTCCCACATGTGTGAGCTAAAGCCTTCCATCAGGGCGCGGTACTGGTCGTAATTTACCAATTGGGCCTTGTTTGCAAAATCCTCCGCGTCTTTAGCTTTGCCATAAGGATCAATCGATGCATCATAGCCAATGTATTTATGGTAATCCCAAACCGAGTCTACTTTGGAGGTATTTTTCTCGACAGAGTATTGCGGGGCCACCCTGTTTTTTTCGGGGATGAAACGTTTTAGCGACTCGTAATCACTAACACCCACCGAGCCAATTTCGGAATTAAACGGAAACGTACGCGTTTGCCAGAATGTTGAAAGCTGCTGTATTCCATAAGGCCCATCGCCATTACCACCCAAGGTATTTAATGACATCTTATCAGAGTTAGAATACTCTACAAACCAACGGGTGCCATCCAGTTTAGGGATGATGGAGTCGCGCAAAGGCAACAAAATATCTTCGGGAGGAGTAATTTCGTTACCGCCGCACCAAATGGCTAACGACGGATGATTGCGCACCATTTTAACCTGATCGGCAGCCGAACGCAAAAATAACTGGTGATCATCAGGGTATTTACGGCGGGTCCACTGGTCTTCGGCTTTCAACGGGTCGAGCCATTTGCCATCGGCGTCTCCAGATATCCAGAAATCCTGAAATACCAGCATACCATATTTATCACAGGCATTATAAAACTCAGGGCGTTCTATAATTGCGCCTCCCCAAATTCTGATTAAATTGAGGTTCATGTCTTTGTGAAAGCGAACTTCCGCATCGTAGCGGGCATCTGTAAAGCGCAGCATGGCATCCGAAATAATCCAGTTACCGCCTTTAATAAACACTTTCTGGCCATTTACCGCAATTTCGCGGCTATTAGTATGACTGTTCCAACTGGTTTGTATTTCGCGAACGCCTACATTGATATTTTGTTGGTCAGACAGTTTGTTATCACTGGTATAAAACTGTATTCGTGAAGCATACAAGTGAGCGTTACCATAACCGTTTGGCCACCACAAAACCGGGTTTTTAAGTACAACGTCAGCCAGGTTAACTTCGGTTACCGAGTTGGCTTTAAGTATTACCTTTTGGCTAACGCGATGACCGTTGATGGTATATTGCAGCGTGCCGCTAACCGGTGCAGGCAGTGGGTTTTGCAACTCGGCAGAAGCCTTGATGATGGCAGGTTGCTGTACCCCTCCTACTTTGCGCACACCTGGCACCAGTGTAACAACATGCGGGTTGTTGATTTTAACTTTGCCAGTAGTTTGAACAGTCACCTTGTCCCATATACCGGTATTGCGGTCGCGCATGGGCTGTATCCAGTCCCAACCGGCGGTATATTGCAAACCCACATTTTTACCAATACGGCCATCACCACCCTGACCACCATTGGGATTACCCACCGGATCGGGCGGATAAACTACCACCGCCAAACGATTATTCCCTGATGGATCGAGCACAGAAGTTATGTTGTAAGATTGACGCAAAAACATACCGTAGTGTGTTTTTGAATTGAGTTTATGACCGTTTACAAAAACATCGCAGCTATAATTGATGCCGCGAAGATTTAAATAAACCTGTCCACCGCTTTGCGGAGTTGCTGCTTTAAAATTGTTTACAAACCAATAGGTATAGTAATCGCGCCCGGTGTAAAATATGTCTTTAATCCGCTCATTGTTCATGCCATAAAATGGGTCGGGCACTTTATGGTTGTTCAGCAAGGTGGTTAACACTGTTCCAGGTACGGTGGCAGCCATCCACCCGGTTACATTGTAGTTAGCTTTAGAAATAGCAGTTCCGTCAACATTCACTTCTTTAATAGCAGCACATTTCCATCCGCTATTCAGTTCGACCGAGGTTTGTGCTTTTGCAGTCAGCAAAATGGCCAAGCAAGCAACAGCGGTTAATAAAGTTTTTTTGTATTGTTGATATCGGAATTTTGATTGATGCATATTTCTAATCTCTGCAATGTAATTTCTATGTTGAACCGTTTAGTTTTATGTATTAGTTGTAAGCCAGTTTAAAAGTTGCGGCCTGTTTTAAACCGCTACCATCGCGAAGACTTGAAGGTACAGTTACCTTAACAGCACCACCCTGCTGCTGCCACTGTATCTTTTGCGACGAGCCTAACAGGCTGACTTTTTTTACTTTTTTAGGATCGCTTATTTTAAACTCCAGCGTAGCCGGCAGTTTTACATCCTCTTTGTCGCCAAGCACATAAGCATATACAGCCGATTTATTTTTTGCTTGTGTGTAAAACACATTATTTTCTGAGTAAGGTGCAATGGCTTGTGAGTTATAAATGCCCTCGCCATTAATTTTCATCCAGGCACCTATACCGGCCAGGCGTTTGTAGGCCTCGGGGTCCCAGTCACCATCAGGGCCTGGGCCGATATTCATCAACAGGTTACCACCGCGCGACACGATTTTAACCAGCAACTGCACAATATCGTGGGTTGATTTATAATGGTCGCCTGGTACATAGCTCCAGGAGTTGCCCATAGTGATACAGCTTTCCCAAGGGAAACCTTCCGGCTTGTTGGGTACCTGCTGCTCTGGAGTGGTGTAATTTTCATACTGCCCAGGCACCGTACGGTCTACTACAATTAACCCAGGCTGGTGCTTACGCGCCATGGCCGCAATTTTAGGCATATCAATATCCTGGTTAAACTTAATACCGCGTTGCCAATCAATAGCCGTATCAATAGTAGCTTTAGGTCTTACCCATCCGCCATCCAGCCACAAAATATCTACACTGCCGTAACCAGTCATCAGCTCCTGGATTTGGTTGTAGGTAAAATCTTTAAACTTGTTCCAGCGCTCCGGGTATTTAGCCGGGTCGTAATTTACGTTGCGGTCTTTAGGCGGAAAGTACGGCCACCAATAGTCGGGTGAATGCCAGTCGGGCTTAGAAAAATAAGCACCGATCATAAAGTTTTCTTTCCTGAAGGCGTTAAAAATTTCCTTAGTAACGTTTGCACGAGGATTGGTTGCAAACGGCGATTTAGAGTCGGTGATCTTGTAGTCTGACTGTTTAGTGTCAAACATGGCAAAACCGTCATGGTGCTTAGTGGTAAACACTACATATTTCATTCCGGCATTTTTAGCGGCGGCCACCCACTTTTCGGGATTAAATCTAACTGGGTTAAAAGATTTTTGAAGATTTTCGTAAGCCTGCTTGTATCCGTTATAGGTAGCACTATACGGACCTTTGCGTTGGGTCCAGCCTTCATCCTCGGGGCAAATACTCCAACTTTCAACCACGCCCCATTGCGAGTAGGTACCCCAGTGCATAAATAAACCAAATTTAAGATCTTGCCAGTGTGTAAGTTTGGTTTGAACAGCCGGGTCTGTAGGAGCTTCATATTTTTTTGAAGTTTCGTGTACCTGCGCTTTAGCGTGGCCGGCAAACAGCAATGCTGATAAGATAAGTGCCTTAGTTAACCGCTTGCCCTGCATTTGTATCGCCATTCGTATATATTATTGATTGATGTCCAGTTCTTTATTTAATGCCTCAATTTTATCGCCCAGCAATTTGCCAATATTTTCTACCACCAGCACGGCGCCGCCTATTAACTGTGCTTTGCTGTTTAGGTTTGATATCACCAGCTCGGTGTAGGCTGCCAAACGAGGTATGCAATGTTCATTAATAGCCTGCTGTATAGGCGCCATCCATAACCGGCCAATTACGCTAGCCTTGCCACTAAAAATAATAATAGCCGGGTTCATGATGTGAATAAGGATAGCCAGGCACTGCCCGATGTGATAGGCTGCCTCCGATATCAGTTTTACTGAAAGCATATCGCCTTTAACGGCCTCGTTAATAATGGCATCGGCATCAATGGTCGGGTAATTGGCTAAACTACTGCGTTGCCCTTGTGCAATCTCTTCATTAGCTTTTGAGATGATGGCAATCAGGGATGCTTCTGTTTCTAAACAGCCATGCTTGCCGCATTTGCAGAGTTTACCGTTTTTAATTAAGGGGATATGGCTAAACTCGCCGGCCAAACCGCTGTGCCCTCTAAAAATTTCGCCGTTTACAATCATACCCAAGCCTATACCCCAGCCCAAATTAATTACCATGGCATCATCCTGGTACATGGCAGCTCCAAACTTTTGCTCGCCTAAGGCAATAGCGGTCGAGTCGTTTTCGATAAATACAGGCAGCGAAAGTGCCTGCTGCATATAATCAACCAGCGATACATCCTTGCAATCAAGATGGGTATAGTTGATACCTTTTACCGGGTCTATAAAACCGGGCATGGTTACGCCAATGCCTAATATTTTACTGTTGTCTATCCCCGACTGAGCTATATACTTTTCAATTTCGGTAATCAGGTTGTCCGCCTTTAAGTTGTAAAGCTCCAGTTTGTGCTGAACAATGTCGGCCACAAAACGATTGTTCATATCCAGTATACCAATCTGGATATAAAACTGGCTTACAGCTACCGATACAATGTAGTGCGTATCTGGTATTAGTGAGTATTGTAAAGGTTTACGGCCGCCGCTGGAGCTGGCATAACCTTTCTCAATCACGTACCCTTCTTTAATTAATTCGTTAAGTACTTTGATGGCATGCGGAATGCTTTTTCCTATATAACTACTTATATCGGAACTTGAAAGCGCTTCATTATAGTAAAGACATTTAATCGCCTTGGCGTTGTTTACCAAAGCAGATATGTTTTGCGACATTGACTAAGAAAATTAAAGATTTACATATTTAGTTTATTTCTGATAACAAAGCAAACTTTTTTAAATTTTTAAAAAGATTACTGCCTTTAGCCTACCAGTTTGCACAACTCATAGGAGTTATGCAAATTGTGATATTAAGCTATCATTTTAAATGTATTCTTTTACGACGTTATGAGTAATAATAGAGTTACACTTATAGACAATTATAAATGGCTTTGATAATCAATACTTAATGAAGTCAAATTTCTCCATCGCCAACTAAACGAATAAAAAAAGCGTCTTTATTACTAAAACGCTTTTAAACAACTGTATGAAAAGTGACAGTCCATCCGAGATGAACTGGTTAATTATCGCACGGCATTTATTGATGCTCTTTTTTTTCTTTCAAATATTGCAGCATTTGTTTGGGGCGGTCGGTCTGTAAAATGGCGGCACCATGTTCTATCAACCATTCCCAACTATCCTTGGTATTGCCTTGCTCAATAGCCAGATCATCCTCGTGCCCGGCATTGAGTGATGCCCAAAGTGAATTGTACCACAATTTAGCACCGGTACTGGTGATAAACTTATTGTCTTTCAGGATGGCTGAGGTATCCTGCTTAAAATTACATTCAAAAGCGTAAGGCTTCATGTTCTTTAGATAATCAGTTATCGTTTTTTTGGCATCGGGCTTATCCAGGTTAACAACGGGCATGTAAATGATGCTATCAATGAGGGTAGGGTATTTCTCTTTTAGCTGTGCATAGGTAACTTCTGCTTTAAAAATGGCCTGTTTTAGTGTGCCGGTTTCTTTTAACACAGCAAACGCTTCGTGGTAATAAGGATAGCTCTTATCGAGGTTAACCATTATTTTTTCGCCTTTGAGTGCCAGCATCACTTCTTTTAGAGTTGGGATATGGTTGCCGGTTACACGGCCCAGTCCATTGCGTAAACCAAATTTCAGAATCTCGTTGTAAGTATAATCACCGGGAAGGCCTTTGCCGTTAGTAGTGCGGTCAATGGTTTGATCGTGCATGATGACGATGACGCCGTCTTTGGTTTTAGCTAAATCGAGCTCTACAATATCTACGCCCATGGCAGCGGCGTTTTTAAAAGCCCACAGTGAGTTTTCGGGCGCGTTACGCCAGTCGCCGCGGTGTGCGGCAACCATTATTTTATTTTGCGCGTCAGCAATTAAGGTAAAGGCTTGTAATAAGAGTATGGTTAAAATTATTTTAGTTTTCATGAATTAGGGATAAAAAATTATTGCATATCAACCGATGATATCCATTGGTTGGTAAGGCCAAAATTTTGGTTTGGCTTATCAGCGGCTGTAATGATTAAAGTTCCGCCTTTTATAATCTCCTGGTGAGTAAGCCAGTTGCGGTTAAGCGGCTTACCGTTTAAAGTAACCGACTGTATGTAGCGGCGTTGAGGGGCATAGTTAACCACCTTAACTATGAAATTTTGCCCGCCGGTTTTAAGCTGTACCTCGTTAAATAGAGGCACACTTAAATAATAAACCGGCCAGCCCGAGCAAGCCGGAAAAATACCGGTTGCCGCAAAAACGTACCAGGCCGACATGGCACCGGCATCATCATCCATAGTACGGATGTACGTATCGGGCTTGTTCTGGTAAATCACATCTACAAACGGGTCGATGCCACGGCTATTATCATTAAAATAGTACTGTACTACGGTATCAACCGCATATTTTTGCACCAGATACTGCGAGCGCCAGGGTTGCGACGTAGCGTTAAACATTAACGGCGCTTGTATGTCGGGCTCATTGGCATGGTTATAATAGTCGTTATCGAAAAACTCATTAAGCTGCTTTAAGTACTCTTCCTCCCCGCCGGCCAGTTCCATCAGTCCTTTATTATCAAAAGGTACCAGCCATCGGTATTGCCAAATGGTTCCCTGGTACATGCCCCGTGCCGAAACACGGTCGACGTCAGGCTTGGTTAAATCCTTAAAATCTTTGTTCCAATATTCTTTGTATTGCAATGCTTGCTGGCGGTATTTAGCGCTTAGTTCGGTTTTGCCCATAATTTTCATAATCTCCGACAAAGCCCAGATATCGTAACTCGACTCGAGCGCCTTATCAGGATGCGTAAAATCCAAGCGGCCGGCTTCAGCCACCAACGAATCGGCGATGCTTTTGAAATCAACCTTAAAGCCTTTTCGGTAAGCATCCAACAATACTACCATAGCATGCTCGGTACGTACGGTGTTGGATGGTTCGTGTTGAGTGGCGTAGTCTTTTTTGCCATACTTGTACATGCCGGCAATTGAATTCACCATATACTGGTACTTATCCGGGTAAAGCAATGCCAGCAAGGGCAACTGGGTACGGTAATTATCCCAGATAGCCCATCCATTGTAAACCTGCCCATTAGTGTGCTGCAGGCTGCCATCAGTAGCGCGATAGCTGCCATCTTTTTCTGACACCAGGTAAGGCGATTGCATAGTGCGGTACAATAGAGAATAAAATAATTTTTCGCGGTTAGCATCACCTTTCACAGTTACATTACTTAGCAGGCTATTCCAATTATTGTGTCCGGCATTTTTAATAGCTAACAGATCAGCATCAGTAAGCGCAGCTTTAGCATGTTGCACATCAACGCTTGAAAAGGCGACGTGAATCTGCATGTGTGCAGTGTTACCCACGTTAGCCAGCAACTCATGCTCACCCACTGCCTTTAACATTACCGGCCCGCCAAATTTAATAGCGTAGTATACCCTATAAGTACCTACGTTACAAGTGGTGCGCGAATCTATCCAACCGCTAATGCCATTATTTGCAACCTGATGTTCCTCGGCTACAAATTTATTAGCCAGCGTATGACTCAGGTCTATCAAAAAACCTTTGCTGCTGCTTTCGGGAAAGATATAATCTTCTACCCCAGTGTTACCGTTTACGGCAATTGCCACTTTAATATTGTTTGCAAAAGCTAGCTGGTAAAAGCCGAGACCGGCATTTTCGGTTGCTTTGTTCAACACGCATGCGGCCGCATCATTGCCAATAAAGGGCTTAATTAAAATATTACCGCCGCTCCCCTGGCAGCCCACCCCCTCAACACGGTTATGAGTAAAACCTAAAAATATTTTAGCTCTGTGCTCATAGCCCATATGCAGTTTGGGATACGTTTGCGGACCAATGCTTAACATACCAAAAGGAGTTGAAGCAGCGGGCGACATCTGACCATGGTCGCCGGACGATCCCAGAAACACGTTAACCTTTTGGGCATTTTGGGCGGATGCAAAAGCAACAACGAATAACAAAACAGTAGCGGAGAACAGTTTTTTCATGCAGGGCAAAGAAAGAAAAAAGGAGGAAAGTATTTCCCTCCTTAAGCATAACTATAAGGTTATTAATAACCCGAATTTTGATACATCCTTGTCGGGTCGAGCTTATACTCATCGAAAGGGATAGGATAATAACGATCTTTAGTGCTAAAGTTGGCTAACCTGGCAATACCAAAATCGGCCTGGCTTTTACTTTTAAAATAGGCCACCAACTCGTCGGTACTAAAGGTACGCAGCAAATCAAACCAGCGGTGATGCTCAAAAGCCAGTTCAACGCGGCGCTCGTGTAAAATAGCTAAACGCAATGTCGGATATTTACTGCTGTAAGCTGATGTAGCCGAAACTGCCGAGTATAAAGGCACTCCTGCCCGGGCACGCACCATATCCAAATACTGTATGGCACCGGCGGCGTCGCCTAAGTAATTGCTTACCTCGGCCAGCATTAAAATTACATCGGCGTAGCGAATCAGTATCCAGTCGTTGCCACCGTAACCTAAGTTTGACGCTGCCGGACTGGTATCTCTGAACTTGGTAATAAAATAATCTTTGACCGACGAGGCACTGGCAAATTTTACCGAAAACGCCATCCGTGGGTCGCCATTCTCGTAATCTTTAATTAAATCGGGCGTTACGTTGCCACCAACGCCAGTAGTAGTTTTAAGCGAGTTGATGGTTTCGCCTGTAGGCTGATTGTTGGCCGCGATAGATGAGCTGTAGTTAGGGTCGCCCTGTTTGTTTACAATCTGCCAGATGAGTTCAGGACAGGTTGATTTTTTATTCACATCAAACACATCAGTGTATGGAACAGTGCTTAACGCCCCAAACGTACGCATGTTGTAGGCTGCCAGCAAATAAGTTTTGGCATCATTCAGGTTGCTTTGGCGGTTGGTTTGGTCTTGCGTGGTGGCCATGGTTAAGTAAACCTGGCCCAGTGTTGCATTGATGGCTGCTTTTGATGTACGCCCGATGCCCGCTCCGGTTTGCAAATTAGGCAGATTGCTGTTTAAGGCATCTTTTAGGTCAGCTACAATCTGCGCATAAACGGTAGCCTGCTTTTCGCGAAAGGTGTTTGCAGCCACTTCTTCGGGGGTAATTAGCTGTTTGGTTACCAGCGGCACATCGCCCCACATACGTACCATATGAAAGTAGGTAACCGCACGTAAAAACTTGGCCTCAGCAATATATTGCTGTTTAACTGCCGGATCGGTAAAAGAGACTTGGTCGATATTAGACAAAACCACGTTTGCACGGCTAATGGTGGTGTACATAGACACCCAGTGGCTTTTTAAATATGTATTACTTGGCAGGATAGAAAAATCGCCGAATTGAAATGGCTCACCGGCATTACTCTGGTTATCATTTCGGCCGGTATCATCCGAGCGCTCGTCTGTCCATAAGCCGCTGTTTTCGCCAATATTATTGCTGCTGCGCAAGGATTGATAAATGCCATTTACCGCACTTGAAATATCATCAGGCGTACGAAAGCTGGTAGCCAGCTCAATGGCGTTGGGATCTTTTTGTTCTAAAAACTCTTTTTTGCACGAAGCCGAAAAAACGATCAGGCCGGCAGCAAAGGCAGTAGTTATAAATATTTTCTTCATTTCAATATGTCTTAAAATGCCACTCTTAAACCTAAGTTGTATGAACGTACCAATGGGTAAACGCCATAATCTACACCGGGTGCCAGGTTGGGCGGCTGCGTGCTGTTTGATGAGCCGCTGGTGTAATTGTAATCTACTTCGGGGTTGTAACCTTTGTATTTGGTGATGGTAAACGCATTAACCACACTGGCATAAAGGCGCGCGCTCGAGATGCCCAATTTGCCATTTAACAATTTAGGCAAGGTGTAACCCAGCGTGATGTTGTTACAGCGCAAAAACGAACCATCCTGCAGGTAAAAGTTAGACAAGCGGGTACTGTTGCTTTGCGTACCCGCACGCGATGCACGGTAAACAGTACCATTGCCCGATTGTGCAGCATTGCGGTAACGGTTAACCACATCAGCATAGTTATTGCCCGAGCCCTCCATATTGTACAGGTAGTAATCCTGACCATCGAGCACGCTGTTACCTTTCGAGCCGTTAAACGAGGCATTCAGGTCGAACTTTTTGTAAGTGGTAGTGATGGCAAAACCGTAGGTAAAATCAGGGTAAGGGTTACCAATCACCGTTTTATCGGCATCGTTTACGATACCATCTTTGTTGGTATCTTCAAAATACATATCGCCTACCCGTAATGGGTTAGATTGCGAGGCCGATGGTGCCACTTTACCCAACGTTTCGGGCGTAACAATACCGGCTACTTTAAAGCCATAAAACATGCCTACCGGCTGGCCCTGTTGGGTAATATTGGTAAGGTATGAGCGCTCTGCACCGTTAATGATAATGGTGTTATTACCGCTTAACCTGGTTACCATGTTGCGGTTAATAGATATGTTACCGCTTAAATTTAATGTAAAATCTTTAGAGCTAACTGCGCGTCCGTCTAACTGGAAATCGAAACCGCGGTTTCTGATTTGTGAGTTACGCAAGTTGGTTAAAATGGTAGTACTGCCAGAAATAGCCGAGATTGGCTGATTATATAGTAAATCGGTTGAATAGCTTAAGTAATAGTTGGCAATGACAGATAAGCGGCCTTTAAACAATCCAATATCAGTACCAAAATTATACTGTGAAGTTGTTTCCCAGCTTAATTTAGAATCGGCTATACCATTAGGATAAGTAGCGGTAGCTACACTGCTTGAGCTGCCAAACACTACACCGGTTGGGCTGGCCAAGGTTTGATAATAACCATAGTTACCAATGTTGTAGTTACCACTTACGCCCCAGCTGGCACGTAACTTAACCGTTGATTGGTCGCCCAGGAAATCATGATAAAATGGTTCTTGCGAAATATTCCAGCCGGCAGATACAGAAGGGAAGTAACCATATTTATTTTCGGGGCCGAAACGTGATGAACCATCAGCACGGAACGAACCGGATAAGAAATATTTACCTGCATAATCATAACTCAAACGGCCGAAGTATGACAGCAGCGTAAAGTTTGATTTACCTGTTGGGCCGCCGTTAAGCGTAAAAAATGACGGGTCGGCACCTTTGCCGGTAATTTCGGGCACGTTATCATTCAAAAACCCTTTTGCAGTTACGCTAATGGCATCGCGCATATTTTTTTGAACGGTGTAACCACCCAAAGCATTTAAATGGTGCTGCTTAGACTGTTTGTTGTAATTTAAAGTAAACTCGGCCAGCTGGTCATTTACCGTAGTATTTTGTGCCGTTGCCGTTGCCGCAGCAATAGCCTGAGCCGAGCCCGGAGGGTTAGCGCCGCTACTCAGGTTGGTGGGCAGGTAATAGTCGTATTTTTCGTTATAGGTATTGGTACCTAGGTTAGCTTTAAACATCAGGTCGTCCAGTATTTTGTAGCTGGCAGCAACGTTGATGTTGGTACGGTAGCCTTTGCGGTTAATTTTGGTACGCGTAGCCAAAGCCACCGGGTTTTCAATGCTTTGATAACCAAATGCTGCTGACTGGGCTGCTGCTGCGTTGGTAGCTAATGAACCATCCGGATTATAAGCCGGGAAGAAAGGCATGTAGATTAAGGCACCTAATATAGGCCCGTGGTCAAAGCGGCCTTCCTGAATTTCGCGGTTGTAGTTTTGAGTGTAAGCCACGTTAGCATCCACATGCAGGCGTTTGCTGACATCTGAAGAAATGTTTGAACGGAAGTTATAACGCTCCTGTCCCGAAGAAACAATGATACCCTGCTGGTTTTGATAAGCACCGCTTACATAGTAACGGGTATTGTTATTATTGCCCGAAAATGACAGCGTATGTTTCTGGAAAAACGCATGCTGATACAATTCATCCTGCCAGTCGGTGTTTACCGTTTGCGGGATTAATGCTTGTGAGGAAAAATTATAAAGATAAGTTGGGATTTGAACGCTGCCTGCATTACCTACGTTGGCTACACGGGTGGCGTTGTTATCTGAGTACATAGCATCATTCCAAACTTTTCCGGCATTTTGCCATAAATCGTGGTAAGCATTGTTACGGCCATCAATAACCAGTTGGGCAAAATCAATTGAGTTTAACAATTTTACTTTGTGTGCCAATTGGTCGCTTCCCATCTGCACGTTATACTCAAATTTTCCTTTGCCATCTTTACCATGCTTGGTAGTAATTAAAATAACACCACCTGAGGCCCGCGAACCATAAATAGCTGCCGATGCCGCATCTTTTAGTATATCAACCGATTCAATATCATCGGGATTAATGTAAACATCATTATTGGCAGGATAACCATCTATAACATAGAGGGGATCTGAACTGGCATTGAAAGAGCCGACACCACGAACCCTTATTTTGGTGCTTTGGTAAGGCGCTCCGGTTGTTTGCGAAACCTGTACACCGGCAACTTTACCCACTAATGCCTGGCCCAAAGTAGGCGCCGCCAAATTAAGCTCGCTTGCCTTAACGCTGGATACTGCACCGGTAACATCGCTTTTACGCAAAGTTTGGTAACCAATGGCTACCACTTCGTTCAGTTTATTGTACTGTAGTTTAAGTTTAACGTTAACGGGACTATCGCCTACGGTAACTTCTTGGCTTAAGTAACCTATAAAGGTAAATACCAATACGGTACCTTTATTTACATTAAGCGTGTACCGGCCTTCGGCATTTGTGGTTGTGCCGGTAGTAGAATTTTTAACGTGTACTGATGCACCGGCAATGGGCTGGTTATCCTCATCAGTTACCATACCGGTAACCGGTGGTAAAACGTTTGAGCTTGATTTTGCGAAAGAAGCTGCGGGAATTGAAAATGACAAAACGAACAGCATCAAAAAACAAATGCCATTCAAAGTCAGTTTTAAAAGAGCAGGAATAATCTTTTTATTCATACTTTTAAACATGGTTGGTAAGATTAAATTAATTTGATTGGTCAACCAGGCACATTAACCGGACGATTGTTGGCGCACTCACCGGTTTTTGTGTTTTATGGGGTTGTGATTGTTAATACGGAGTGGAGTGTCAGCGTTTTACATAGGCAAGTATATAAGGAAAGCGTTAAGAGCTGGATAAAATGGATAACTTGAGCAGCTATCATTGACGAAATAAAAACAACGAGTGTATTTGTTTGCCATATTGGCAACAAAGCTACCGGCAGCATCTTAAGTTAATTATGCAATAAGATTAACTTTGTGTTAACAAATATTAAGAAGAAATAAAACAGAATCAAGAAACGCTACCACTGAACATTGAGGTAGTTAACGTTATTTTTGCGGGACGATGTTACCGCGATGCCCTTTGTTTTATTAATGAAGGCAAAACCTTCCAGTTCATCAGCCCGCTGGTTGAGGTCAATCTGTTTAATCACCCTCATTTGTCCGGCTTTAATTGATGCCTCAAAATCTACATAAGTAAAACGCCATCTGCGGCCCTCCACCTGATTTTGGATAAGTACCAGCATTTTTTCTTTAGGCAGCCAGTGCAGGTTTTGTACCCAAGGGGTACAGGTAAACTTTTTAAAAAGCACACCCGGCTCTGAGGTTTTACTGCAGTTAGCCAGCTTTTCGGGGTCATACAACCGCACCTCGTTACCATGGTCGCCATAGTCGGCCGTGGCTACATACCAGCGATTGTTGTATTTAACATATTCAGGCCGGGTACCCTGTATACAGGCATCATCATCAATGGTTTTCAACAAATTACCATCAAGCGTGCCGGTTTTCAGTAAGCCTTTCCAGTTCACATAATAGATCGTTGTTTTCCATCGGGTGCCTTCAGGGTTTAATTTTACCGAATTACCTATAAATACCCGGTCGCTACCGTTATAAGCAATACCAGTAGGATGGCTAATCACATCCTGGCCCTTTTCAGTAAGTTTATATTCTTTCTCCAAATAGCGCAGACTATCGCCCTGCATTCGGTATTCGCGAATCATACCGACCTCACGGTCGCCGTATAAAAATACTCGTCCGTTTTGATTAGATATACCCTGGCAGGCGCCTAACGAGTCAACCGTTGTTTCACGGTCTATTTTTATATCAACTTCTCTGTTTAAAAATGCTGTAGCAGATGCAGCAATTAAAGCAAAGCATGAAATGAGGGTAATCTTTTTCATCAGGATTATTTTCTATTTACAGCGATTACGGATCCATGGGCTCGTCGGCATCAATTTGCAGCGAGGTGATAACCGGATAAAATTCAAGGGCAGTTTCGGTTAAGCGGTTGCCGAGTTTATAAGGCACATAACCTAACTCTTTTAAGCAGCGCTTTTCCATATTGGCAATCCCGTCATTTTGGCTTTTATCAGTCACAATTAGCCCGGGCTTGGCCATAGGCATTCCGTATCTGAATATCAGCCTTACATCATTACGAATATTAGTGGTGGTATGACGTGCATGAGGTTCAATGATTACCGCATAATCGGGCAAATGAAGCGTACCAACCATATATTTTTTCATTTCGGCGGCCTCATTATATTTTGTTTTGTAAGGGTGTACACTTCCTCCAGATACCACTACAAATGGCGCTTTGCCTGCAAAATATTGCCTCGCCGCAGCCCGGCAGCGCAGCATCCCCTCTCCGCTTAACGGCGTAGTCAGATTATCTGGCCCGGCACCTGGTACCAAAATATGCGAGTACGGATAGGATGCCCATTTAACTTTGCTTACCTTATCAGCGGCCAATTTATTGGCTGTAGACGCCATCGGTTCGTAGAAACTCGCATTACGGCGTTCGTTAATCTCCAAGTAAAGTAAAGCGGCGTTTAAAGAGGGGGCAAAAAACAACCCTTCGCTTTTGTTGCTTTCTGCTATATCGGTTGCACAATCGTACATCAGGTTTAGATAACCTTTCCTTTTTACATCAAAACTGATGGAATCAACCTGGGGGTAATTGGGCTTGTTACCCTCTGCATAAACGCCGATGGTGTAATTTACGTAATTGGCATCCTGCTCCCAGGCTTTTACCAAGAGGTCAACGGGTTCCTCATTACTGTATTTGATGTACATACCCGAGGGTATCAAATGCGTTTTAACCAAATTGCCCAAGGCATTGTCAGGCTTGTAAAGCGCCCGTAAGCGATTGCTTGCCATTTGTATCTCATCGCCGGTCAACTTTTGTTTCTCGGGCAGGCATAACGCCTCTTTACATTCCGTGAGTGAAGCTTGAACAGCTTTATATTTGGCCTGGGCCAGTTTCACAAACTCCGGATCTGACTTAAGCAGTTTTTTTACAGCTTCGTTTTGCTCAAATAAAGTAAGCAGGTAATAATTTTTCGCTTTCACCCAGTCGCCGCCGGATACAAGTTTGTAATTAGCCTGCGCACCCATTTGCTGCGAAAAACCATTAAAGCCAAGCAAACTGAATAAAATCAAGAAGCGAATTTTCATGCTGATATTTACCATTACAAACAACCGATATGTTTATTAACTCAATGTTAGCGTTAAGTTATTAAGATTAATTGTATCTCGTTGCCGTAAACTGATGCTTTTTGCTCAATCATTCAGAAGAGGTCAAATGAAAAAAACTCATTTGGGTACATTGAGGCTTTACTTAAACACTAGCCAACACTTCTCTAATTAAAGTTTCGCATGTTTTAATTGACAATTAAAAATCAATGCTTTAACTTGGTTAAACCGATTAGACAAGCAACCAGTTATAAATTCTAAACCTATGAAACAGCGATTATTTTCAGGAAGTCTGTTGATGACTTGCCTGCTCGTTAGTATGATGTCAGTGGCGCAAACGGTAGGCACACCTCAGCCAACTCAATCAATGCGTTTGGAAGTGGACGGGGTACGGACCAACCGTTACGGTAACATTGAGGTAGACGGCTCGCCTTTTTTGACCGATAATTGGACGCCGGGCATGGCCATCAATGACAAAGGTGCCGAGTATCCCCTACTTTTAAAATACGACATTGTTAAAGATCAGCCTATTTTTGCGGGCAAAGACAGCGACATGATGGAATTTACCGTTCCCATCAATCGTTTTGCCTTAAAGCAGGATACCTATCAGAACGGATATCCCGCAGTAGACGAGTGGTCTAAAGCAAGTTACTATAAAAATATAGGCAGCGGCAAAAGCAAGTTACTTAAACACTATTACAAAAAAAGAATTGAGGTGCGGGACATTGGCGGCTTAACCGGTTACAAATACGAAGATAATACGGCCTTTTACTTATTTAAAGACAGCAAGATGACCGCCGTCAAACCTGGCAAAAATGGCATTTTAGACGCCTTATCCGATAAAAAAGGTGAAGTTGAAAACTTTGCAAAAGCGAATAAGCTTAATTTTAAACAAGATGCTGATTTAGCCAAATTAATGGATTACTACAGCAATTTGTAAGTAAAATATTAATGACCAACCGATTGCTGCTGAAATCCGCAGTTGCCCAAACAAAGCGAACAAGAAAATTTCATTTATTTGAACTTAACTTTTGGAAATTTGCAATAAGCGATTACCTTTGCAATCCCAAACGGGAGGAGTGGTAGTTCAGCTGGTTAGAATACATGCCTGTCACGCATGGGGTCGCGGGTTCGAGTCCCGTCCATTCCGCAGATAGCAATATCAAAAACAACTAAAAGCCTGTAAACTAAATGTTTGCAGGCTTTTTTATTTTGCCTCGTTTGCCACTATATCTAACCATTCCCATAAAAAAGGTTAGCATCTGGTGAGCACTCTTAAAGGCAATCAATCATGCTCACCAAAACGCTTGTAATGAGCTGCATTACAAGCTGTTCACTCAATAAACATCTTGACTGTAAGCAACGAAACTACCACTTTTGTTTTACTTAATTCATCATGCAACATGAGAACTAACATGCATCTGCTCTTCTACCTCAAAAAAAGAACCGGCTACCAGAGCGGCCCTGTAGCTATCTACCTGCGCTTCGGCTATGATGGTCAGCGCTCTGAAACTTCTACCGGCAGGAGCTGCGAGCCTGCCCGCTGGAACGCAGCAGCAGGCAGAATGAGCGGCACCCGCGAGGACGCCCGCACCCTGAACGCTTACCTAGACAGCCTGCAATCACAGGCACAGTCCCTCTATCAAACCATGATCGCTAATGATGAAGTACTGACCGCGGGAAACATCCGTAACCGCTTTACCGGTAAAGGAGAAAAGCTGCGCACCCTGGTCAGCGTCTTTTCGGACCACAATAAGAAAATGGCAAGCCTGGTCGGCCAGGAGTTTGAGAAAAGCACCCTGACGCGTTACAAGACCTGCCTGATGCACGTACAGGACTATTTAAAGCTAGACTACAACTTGCAGGACCTTCCGGTGGCTAAGATCACCTTTGAGTTTTTGACCGGCTTTGACTAATACCTCAGAAGCACACGTAAGTGTGCTAATAACTCAGCCATCAAGTACGTCAAGAACCTGCGTAAAATCGTGCGTATCTGCTTGAGTAACGGCTGGCTAGCTATTGACCCATATATTAACCACAAGCCCAAAACTAAAAAGACCAACCGTGTGGTGCTGTCCAAAGAGGAACTGGCGCGCCTGATACAAAAAGAGTTTACCATTGAAAGATTGGATCTTGTCAGGGATATCTTTGTCTTTAGCTGCTATACGGGTC
The DNA here is from genome assembly GCF_038806765.1 of Mucilaginibacter sp. CSA2-8R. Classification (NCBI taxonomy): domain Bacteria; kingdom Pseudomonadati; phylum Bacteroidota; class Sphingobacteriia; order Sphingobacteriales; family Sphingobacteriaceae; genus Mucilaginibacter; species Mucilaginibacter sp. CSA2-8R. The sequence goes on from NZ_CP152389.1 coordinate 3,875,449, forward strand.
TAGCCTATGCGGACGCCCGTAAGCTTAAAGTTTTGGAGATTACCCTCGGGATTGACGGTAACCGCTGGATTCATACGGCCAGTAAGAAAATGGATACCATCTCGCGCTTTCCTGTGCTCCCTGTAGCATTATCCATCATGGAAAAGTATTCCGGCCATCCACAATGCGTCAGCAAGGGTTTGGTGCTACCGGTGATCAGCAACCAAAAAATGAATGCTTACTTAAAAGAAATAGCCGACCTGTGCGGCATACATAAGCCTTTCATATTGCCCGGCACACTTTTGCTACTACGGTGACGCTCAGCAACGGCGTTCCTATTGAAAGCGTCTCGAAAATGATCGGACATACCAGTATCAAGACTAAACATATCTATGCCCAGGTGCTGGACCATAAGATCAGCGAGGATATGCAAATGCTCAGGAATAAACTGGTGGCCAGCTAATCAATCTTATTAATAATTATCCATCAATAATTCTGCTGACAGTTCCCATATGCTATAAGGCAACTGTCAGCTACTTTACTTATCCATTAAGGTGCTTACAAAATAAACTATATTTGTATGAAGACGTTAACCCAACATATGCGTACTCCGGCTAAAGATGACCTTCGCTTGAAATCGATCCTCGACCTATCGGACGAGGAGCTGCATGAGCGGTTAAGGTCAACTGCCGAAAACATCACCAAGGAAATTTGGTCGAAAAACGGGTACATCACTTATTATGATGCTGTCATCTGTCCGGACACCCGGCATATGATCCATGAATACCGGGACCGCAAAGAACTGGTGAAGATTGCCCCAAGCGGTGCCGTTTACCTGGTTAAAACGTTGTAGTGATGGCCAGCGCAAACCCGCAGCTGCTCATCATCGCGGGAAGTAACGGTGCAGGTAAGTCCACTTATTCCAGTGATATGTCCCAGCCTGGTGCGATTATATTCGATGCTGATAAAGAAAGGGTCGCGTTTATCCGTCAGTTTCCTGACTTGCCGGAACAGAGCATAGCTTTCGCAGTAGAGCAGGTTTTTCTGGATCAGGTGGAGCTTGCCCTGAAGCGAAAAACAGACTTAACCATCGAAACCAACTTTCGCGATCACGGAATGATGTCTACCGTATCACAGTTTCAACAAGAAGGCTATAAGGCAAGCCTGATCTATTGGGGTCTGACCAGCATAGAGCAGTCCATCGACCGGGTAAAGCACCGAGTCCACCACGGCGGCCACTTCGTGGATAACCATAGCATTCGCTACAATTAAATAGAGGGATTGAGCAACCTGGTTTTCTTTGCTGACCGCTTTGATGCGGTTAGAATTATAGATACCTCAGGCGACTATCTCAACTTAACGACAGTATACCAGTCGGTGGGCAGGGACATTATTTATCTGACTGAACAGGTGCCGAACTGGGTAGCGGATACGCTGCGTATAATGATCAGTAACCTTCGTCAAAAGCATGATCGCAAGCAGGATGATGACGAAAGCCGAAACTGGGGACCGAGGCGGTAGCTTCGAAAACCAATCCAAATACTTAGGCCAGCAGCTTTATAAAAACCGTTTTGTACAGTCCTACTCATTGCAGCGCTTAAACCCCGAAGCAGCACACGAGCGGCAAAGTGTCAAGGGGAAGGTCAGCGCAAAAAAAAACAAATCACTGTGACCTTACTTGTCATGCCCTTGACGCTTTGCTGCGGTGCTTACCTTTGTGGCAACGAGGCGATGGAGGTTTGACGTTTTTTGCGCTTTCATACGACAGGTGTGTTACGCGCGCAGCAAGTTTTACTCCTGTCCAGCTGTAGCAAGGCTGACTGCGCAATGCAGTATCGCGCGGTAGCGCGTGACGCAATGCAGCAGTCAGCTGATGCGCCAATGTGATGATATTGATTCTTTTAAAACCTTTCATCTAAAAAGCGCAATACTCTAGCAAATTAATTATGCTGGAACAAATGGGTAAAAATACCGGCAACCAACTGCGGCTTTTTACGAATGATGCTTAGCAGCAACCGATCGTAAAACCTAAACCGGCCGTGCTTACCGATTTGCACATTGGGAAATTTAAAATTAAAGTTTTGCGCTAGTCATATACTATCTTGTGTGATACGGTTAAACGTATACCCTGTACTGGCCTTCACCATACCGGCAGCCTTGCCAATCGACACCTCGCCTGCTTGTCCGTACCGCTTAAACGTTTGTCGGCTCATGGGGATACATCCCTTTTCCGTAGATGTAACCACAAACTTAACGTTGGGGTATTTTTGGTGCAGATAGTCGTTAATCAGCACGTCATACACGTCATCAGCAGCAACATTGTGCGAAAAAAAGGCAGCTTCGATTAGGCCTCGTGTTTTGGTAAAATGCAATAAATAAATAAAATGAACGTCCTGATAGATTTGCACAGCGTAATCCATCAGGCTTGCCGTACCTTCATCAAAAACTACCTGATCTGCCTCAATGTACCACCCTTTAAAATGTTGCTTTAATTCGTTAATCTGGCTTTCTTTTGCCGGGATGCTGCTATAGCAGGCTTTCCCCTAGGCTATATATTTATCAGCTTTAATCAAATATCCTTCCTTACTCGGTTGTATTTGATTTACTCAGGCGTTTATTAAAGTGACGTTGTGGTGTACAGGAATAAACTCATGACTGAAGTAGTCAAAAAATACCTTACCCGGGATATATGATTACTGTACGGACTAATCACCTGAGCTTTAGAGAACGCCATCGAGCTGAACAATAAGTTTTGCCAGAATTTAGCAACCATGTGCTGTAAAGGATGCGGCCCGGACGACCAAAAACACCAAGATCGTTGTTTTATAGAGCCGTCATCAATGAGCAATACTTTAAGATTGGGCCATGCTGCAAGCTGAAAAAATTGATATAAAAGCTGTAAACCTGCGCATCCTGCTCCAACAATAACGATGTCAAACGAAGAGCTGTAATCAGATGCTTTCATTTTGCGTCGAATAATTTATTAACATTTAAATGCTCAGACACGATGGTTGCTTTAAAAAGGTTACTAATCGACGACATTCCTTGGTTACTAAAGTCTTTCAATAAGTATACTCCATTATCAACGCCTGCTATTTTCAAATTATTAAGCTCCATGCTGGCGGGCATTGCTGCTGATAAACATTTCATTGGCTTCTTCTGAAATGATTTCCAGGAAACGTTCATAATGTTTTAACACATCGCTGATTAACTCGTTTTTGGTAAAGTACTGCACGTCATACCCCTCCCGTGCATCTCCGAAAAAGGTTTTTGGATAGTAAGTTTTCTTCTCTACTACGTCCGGAAGGTTTTTTTCCGTCATCAGGTAATCTGATACGGTTTTGATATGGCATTGCACGCCATAAATAAAATTGTTTACTACGTTATGCTTGATGACGAGCTCAATCCGGCTTGGACGATGAGTAGAATTAATGCTGACTGCAATGCCATAGGTGTCAAATTCTTGCTTGAGTTCTGTAAACGCCTCTTTTACCTGACCGTGGATGAATGCATCTACTGCAGCATCATCCTTAAACGATACAATTTGAGTGAGGCGCTCCTTCCAATGCTCGCCTGACCACGGGATGGTAGATATTGAAAAGTCGCGATCGTAATATTTATAGTCGATCATCAGGCCTTTCATCAGCGACACCACGAAAGACAGCATGATAAGCGAGAAAGGCAGCGCGGTGATCAGTGTCATGGTCTGTAATGCCTGCAAACCTCCGGCGTTGAGCAGCATGAGCGCTAAAACGGCCAGTAAAACTCCCCAGAATATTTTTTGCCAGGTTGGAGAATTGTCTGCATTACGGGTAGAAATGCTATCCATCACCAGAATACCCGAGTCTGCAGAGGTCATAAAGAAAATGATAATGATGGCGATCACCAAAAAGCTCGAAATGGTCGAGAGTGGCAAATACTCCAGAAAACGGAACATCAGGGCATCTTTGTCACCTACCAAATGGTTTAATATGCCATGAGCAACATTTAAATCCAGCCATATAGCGCTGTTGCCAAAAATGGTAAACCAAACGCAATTAAATAAAGTAGGCAATATTAATACAGCTGCTATAAAAGACCTGATGGTTCGTCCCTTAGATATTTGAGCAATAAAAAGTCCCACAAATGGCGCCCACGAGATCCACCACGCCCAGTACAGGATGCTCCAGTTGTAAAACCACGGCAGGGTTTCCGCATCGTAAACATGGGTATTAAAGGTGATGTTGAAAAGTTATTGATGTAATTTCCTATCCCGTCGGTAAAGCTACCAATAAGGTACACGGTTGGACCCAGCGTTAAAACGAACAGCATAAGCACAATGGCTGCAACAATATTAATGTTACTTAGCAATTTGATACCCTTTCCAACACCAGAGATTGCAGATACAATAGCTAATGATACTAGTATACCTACAATGCCAACTTGGTAACTAAAACTGGTTTGAGGCAACACATGAAGTATTTTCAAACCGGCATTAATTTGAACCACCCCAAAACCTAACGTAGTAGTAATACCGAAAAACGTGCTACATAGCGCAAAAACGTCTATAGCATTTACCATTAATCTTTTCTTTCAGCAATGGGTACAGGCAGCTCCGGAGCGAAAGCGGCAAACGGTACCGGTACGAAAAGTAGGCTAAGCATAAACCTACCAGTCCATATACCGCCCAGGCATGAATGCCCCAATGAAAAAAGGTATATAACTGCGCGTTTTTTGCACGGTTGATGTAATGATTATCAGCAAAGGCCTTTGCTGAGTAATGAGACATAGGCTCGGCGACGGCAAAGTATAACAAACCAATCCCCATCCCTGCGGCAAACAGCATGGCCAGCCACGAGAAAAACGAATACTCGGGTTTGCTATCGTTAGGCCCTAACTTGATGTTGCCATACTTGCTGAACATCAGATAAATCAAAAAAACAACAAATATGGTAACCGACCAACGTAAATCCAGTTCAAATTCACGAATATAAATTCCTTAATCACGTTCAGGACCTGCTCGGTAGGCTGCGGAAAGAAAACAGCCAGCAGGCAAACGCCTATAATAAACGTAAGCCCCGGAACGGTAACACCTTTATCGAGTGTAGATTTAAGTTTAGTTTGCATTATCATATATAAGTCATTGCAGCTCAATACCCTACCGCGCTGCCAGGCTTCGGAACCGATCTGAAAAAGACAGCTACAGTATATGGAAAGCCCCGTTACGGCGGCACAGGTTTTAAAATAATTAGTTAAAGGCGCAGCATCCAATAAAGTCAAAACACCTTAAATTTTAATACAGGCCGTTTGGTGGTTTCTCGTTAAACCAAACAATGTTTTAACAATAAATCTGTAACACCTGCCTACCGAATATGTTTCTGAGTAAACGCTAACGACTAAGTTAAATACAAGGAATAGCAGCCATTTATCGTATTATAGACGCTCTTATAACAAATTAATTTCAATTAAGCATCTTACGCGCTTCATGAATAAAACATACATTAAACTACTATTGAATTAATATGAGTTTGAACAATATCAAGTGTCCAAATTGTCAGCATTGGAATTCGGCTGATAGTAAAGCTGACCAACGATGCAGCCTTTGTGATGCTTTGCTGGATAGCAGGCAAGTAAATAGAGAAAGCAAGTCTACCGACCATGGCTTTAGTTTTACTGATTCGCTGCCGCCATATGCGCGTTACGTGTTTTTGGCAATCGTAGCTGCCATTAGCCTGGTAATTGTCATTGCTTTTGCCTGATGCATCCAAAATACTGGCTAATTACCTTATGCATTGTAGGACTAGCGGTGTATTTGTCTGAAAGGGCAAGCCTGGTGCTCCCTACTTTTGTCCGGTTTTACCTCAACGATCTTATCATCGTTCCGCTAACTGCATTGGGGACCAGAACGCTGATGCGCTATCTCTTTCGCCTACCAACCTTTATATTAACTTTTGGTGAGGTTTCATATATTGTGCTGTTTTACAGCATTATTTTCGAGTTGGTGCTACCCTACTTTATGCAACGCTATACATCAGACTATCTAGATGTCATAATGTATGCATCAGGTGGCGCTTTTTACCTTTGGTTTATTAACAAAGCTTGAAGCCCGCGCTGAATGCTTCAAGATAATGATTCCTGATAACCCCGCAACAATAGAAGCTACCAGAATACCATATTTAGCTTGTTCAATGCGTTCCGCGTTTTCAAACGCCAGGGAGGAAACGAATAGCGACATGGTAAATCCGATACCAGCCAGGGCCGATACCCCAATGATATGATGCCACCGGGCAGCATGTGGCAATTCTGCCACTTTAAATTTGATCAGCAGCCAAGTGAAAGACAGCACTCCCATGAACTTACCTAAGACCAGGCCGCAGATCACACCAATGCTTACCGGGTTTATTAATTTATGCACAAAGTCAGCACTGATGGTTATCCCGGAATTGGCTAGTGCGAATAAAGGCATGATGATAAAAGCCACCCATGGATGCAACGTTGATTCAATTTTTTGCAGTGGCGTTTGCGCTGCTAAACTTAAACCCTTGATGTGCTCGATGAGTTCATGTTGCCGGGGCGTAGTTAAGGTACTACAATCGGGTATTTCCCTTTCAAACTCATCTGACAATTCCCTAAGGCGCGTCGCATAGCGCTGTTCATCCACTCTTCTTTTGGCCGGTATGGTGAATGCGACTAGAACACCTGCAATCGTTGCATGTACACCTGAGAGCAAAAATCCTACCCAAACCCCGAAGCCCAAAATAAGATAAAATGCCGTATGGCGTATACCCACCGCGTTTCCTATTATTAAAGCCAATAGAAAGATCCCACCAATCATCAAGGGTCCAAAATGGAGATTATTACTGTAAAAAAAAGCGATCACTAAAACAGCTCCTAAATCATCCGCTACAGCAAGCGCTGATAGAAATACTTTGACCGATGAAGGAATATGCTTACCCGCCATGGAAAGCAGCGCAAGTGCAAACGCAATATCGGTAGCCATCGGAATACCCCACCCATGAGCGCCATCACCACCTTTATTAATGAGGGTATAGATCAACGCGGGCACAAGCATGCCACCCAAAGCAGCAACCATGGGCAATGCAGCTTTTTTTATTGATGAGAGTTCACCTGCCAGAAACTCCCGTTTTAATTCCAGCCCTATCACAAAGAAGAATATGGCCATCAGCCCATCGTTTAACCATAGGTGCAACGGGTGGCTTAACCGGTCATCACCAAAGCCTACAGAAAAATTGATTTCCCATACATGGTGATAGCTTTCAGCAAAAGGGGAGTTTACCCAAACAATAGCCAACACGACACCGAAAAGCAGCACCAGACCGCTTGTATACTCTAGATGTATAAACCGGCTTACCGGCTTGATTAAATGATCGATAGGGGCTTTTGGCGTCATGTGTTTATGTTGTTATACAGTTGTTGCAACAGTTGGGATTACGAATAGTGATATAAATTGACCAAGAATAAAGCGGGTATCACTGTGTCACCAAGCGAATCTGTTCAGTTCGGTAGCGCACCCGGAGCCATTGCTCCAATTTACTACGATCTGCAGGACGTAAGGCGGTAGCAAAGCTGGCTAGAATCACCTGCTGGGTATCTCTTTTGGCCGTATCCGGATAACTGATAATCATTTGACTGCGGCCTAAAGACCGCACCGAAGGATAAAGAACTTTTAATTCTGCTAAAACATTACTATCTGCTACCGCCGGCTTGTTTTTTTGAGCCCTGATTGTATCCTGTGGCTTTTGGGTGCTAAAAACGTCCTCCAGGATACTGGCCCTGATTTGCGAAAGATCAATTTCCTGTTTGGCATTTAACCCCTGCCGGATCTTGAGTTCTACACCCCGAAGCTTGTAATCATTTAAACGTAACTTTAAAGAGTCGACCTGTGCTTTATTTAATTCGTCGCCAATCAGCAGCAGGTCAATTTCTTTGCTGTGGCTACCATAACGGTAAGAACGTGACACAACCTGGGTTGAGGCGAAACGAAACTGCTCATCTACAAATTTACGTGCGCTGGTTTCGAAAAAACTCTTGTCGACAATGCGGTAGGCCATCACGATGCTTGGTATAATGGTAATTAATACTAGGGCAATCATATACCGGGTAACCTTGATAGCCGTACGCGGGTTATCAAAATGCTTGCGCTCCAGGTTGAGATACCTAGCTACTAGAAAAGTAGCTATGGCAATAAAAACACTGTTGATGAAATAGAGGTACAGCGCTCCGATGGCGTAAAGCCAGTTGCCGGTAGCTAAGCCAAATCCGGCAGTACATAAAGGCGGCATAAGCGCCGTGGCAATAGCTACACCGGGTATAACGTTACTCCTTTCGTTTCTTGAAGCGGCCACCATACCCGCCAGGCCACCAAATAAAGCAATAAAAACATCCCAGATTGATGGCGAAGTACGGGCAAGCAGCTCAGACTGCGCCTCATGTAATGGTGTGATGTAAAAATAAACGGTAGAGGTAAGTATACTAAACAGTGTAGCGACCAGCAAGTTCTTGCCGCCTCTTTTCACTAGGTCTAAATCATTGATGCCTATACCCAGGCCTACACCCATAACCGGCCCCATAATAGGCGATATGAGCATTGCCCCGATGATGACAGCAGTCGAGTTTACGTTAAGGCCGATCGACGCAATAAAGATGGCAAAGATGAGCGCCCACAAGTTTGCTCCTTTAAAATCAACATTCTTTTTAATGGCTTCAATAATGACTGCTTCTTCTGCCCGGCCTTCCAGCAAACTAAAACGATGACCTATAAAGTTTTTTATAGCTTTGGTTACTTCTCCCATACTTATCTCGCTGATTTTTGTTGAAGCTTTTTGGCAACCTTACTGATCGTTAGTCCCTGCACCAAAATAGAAAATACCACCACTACATAAGTGATGAGGACAAATTCGTCCCGGTACATTTTGCTGCTTAGTGAAAGGGCCAGTGCCACTGATATACCACCACGTAAGCCGCCCCAGGTAAGTATCGGCACGGCATGGTCTTCAAACTTTACCCATCGCCTCAATAAACCAACCGGCAGTATTACCGAAAAGAAACGGGCGAGCAACACGACGAGAATAGCTATCCCCCCAATTAGGAGCAACGTCATGTTCACCTTAATGACTAATACTTCAAAACCGATGAGTAAAAACAAAACGGCATTCAGTATTTCATCAATCAGTTCCCAAAATTTGCCTAGATAATCACGTGTAATCACCGACATCCCCTCATCTTTAGCTTTGTTACCAGTAATAATGCCTGCTACTACCATGGCTAGCGGGCCGGATAGGTGCAGGTTGCCAGCAACATAATAACCACCCATCACAATAGCCAGGGTAATTAAAACCTCCACTTTATAATCATCAATAGACTTTAGAGCTAGAAAGCCTATATAACCTACCAGCGCACCAAAAGCCAGTCCGCCCAAGGCTTCTTGTAAAAAAAGCTTCGAGATTTCTGCAACCGAAACGTCCGTTCCTCCGGAACGTGCTATTTCTGCAATAGTCACAAAAATCACCACAGCAACACCGTCATTAAACAGTGACTCACCTGATATTTTTAGTTCCAGCGATTCAGGGATGCGTGCAGCTTTGAGCAGACCTAACACGGCAATAGGGTCGGTTGGCGAGATGAGCGAACCAAAAAGCAAACAATAGACTAAAGGGATATTTAGTCCGAACCAGCTAAACACCAGCCACATCAGTCCGCCAACCACAGCGGTTGATATCAGTAGCCCGACTGTAGCCATAATCAGTACCGGTAAACGTTGCTGCCATAGCTTTTGCGCGTTAATGTGTATAGCTCCTGCAAATAATAGAAAACTCAGCATAAAGTCCATCAAAACTTCCTGAAAGTCAATGGAGGATACCAGTTGGACGGCTTTTTCTGAAAGTAGCGAGTGCGAGTTACCGAAGGTAGCCAACAACAGGGATGCGGCCAGCGACAAGATCATAATGCCGATAGTTGGCGGCCATTTAATATAACGGTGGTTAATATAGGCAAATATGGCTGCCAGCATGATGGTAATCGTCAAAATTTCGTTCAAATTCATTTACATAGCAGGTAAGTGTACGTGGACTAACATTGAATTAAGTCTTGTTGTATAGGGCGGCCATAAATGCCGCTATATCGTGTTTTCAATTTGGGAAATTTACCTTCCTCTTTTATTCAGCGCCAAAAGCACGATGCCACCGGCAACTAATAGTCCGCCTGCATAAGGTGGCCAGTTCACGCTTTTTTCTCTGTCCGCCGATATCTGGATGGGGCCGGCATCTACAATCTTTTCTTTTTGGGTATAAGTAAAGCCTGTCCACATGAGCATAAAGACGCCCAGTACCATTAAAATTATTCCAATGTTTTTCATAATAATGTAGTTTCAAATACTATTCTTTTACTTAAAATGTTTGCACAAGGTCGGCAGTTGTACTTAGCCGCTGTAATAACTCATGTACCAGATAAGGTGTAAGCACATTGTGGGCTGCCAGCGTAGGTTCGTTACCTACTTTGACGGTGAACGCCGCCTTATTGTCGTGTAACACCTTAAACATATCCTCATCAGTCTGGTCGTCGCCGATGCAAAGTATAAACTCCGGACTTTGCGGATTGAGCATTTTTTTGACAGCTAATCCTTTGTTGATATTGGCACCTTTTACTTCAATTACCTTGTGCCCGTTTAGCACACTTAATGTTGACAGATCGACGCTTGCCATCAGCGCATCCAGCAACTGTTTGGCTTTAATGCCCGATAACGCTAAGTCGGCTTTACGGTAATGCCAGGCTACCGAAAAGTCTTTCTTCTCTATAAAAGATCCAGGGCATTGGTTTAAAAACTGTTCCATCAGCTGTGTTACCTCCGCTAAGGCCATCAAAGCTTCAGGAGCAGATCGTGTTTGCCATTCGCCGCCTCGATCCATTATTTTGGTTCCATGTTCAGCAATTAACCCAACCGGTAAATGACCTAGCCAATTTTGCAAAGAAACGCTGTCTCTCCCCGAAACAATGTACACGCTGTTTTTAGGATCGCTGCCCAGTTTTTTAAGTAGTTGTATAACGATGGGCAAAGGTGCAGCATCGTTGGGGTTAGCTGCAAACGGCGCTAAGGTACCATCATAATCCAGTAGCAAAAGTCTCTTTTTGGCCTTGTTATACTGCTCAAGCATTTGGGCTTTGGCAAAGTTATCCAATAACTGCGGCTCACTTTTTTGCTGTGCATGCCGTACCTCATCAAGTTTAGCAAAAAACGCCTTTGCCCAGGCGACTACGTTGTAAGAACTTATACGGCTTTGCATTGCCGTCATCCGTTTTTCCTGCTCAGCCGGGCTCATTTCCAAACCGGTACGAATCATGCGGGCGATCTCTTTCCGGTCGTTAGGATTAATGAGCAACGCCTCGGTCAACTCATGCGCAGCACCGGCCATTTCGCTTAACACCAATACGCCTTGTTTGTCGCGCCGGGAAGCCACAAATTCTTTGGCAACTAAATTCATCCCATCCCTCAACGGAGTAATCAATGCTAAATCACAGGCCGTATACAGGCCAAGCAATTCTTCGAAAGATAAGTGTCCATATTGGTAAATGACTGGCTGCCAGCTTATGTTACCAAACCGGCTGTTAAAGTTGCCGATATACTCGTCAATCAGACTCTTGCGTTCAGCATATTTGCCGATGCTGTCGCGCGAAGGCACAATGACCAATGCAAACACGACCTTACCGCGATAGCCCGGATTTTGCACCAAAAACTCGCGGTAGCCTTTTAAACGGTTAAACACACCTTTGGTATAATCCAGCCTATCCACCGAAAAAAGTAATTGTTTGTCTTGCTTAGAACGCAGATACTCGGCCCGTTTTGATAATACTTCAAGATTAGTAGATGCATGGTTGAAGCGTTCAAAATCAACGCCGATGGGAAACGCACCCGTACGTACATTTCTACCCTGCCAATGAATTTCATGCCCTTCGTTACGCACCTTGAGTACTTTTTTAACACAGTTGATGAAGTGCGACTGATAATCTTCGGTGTGAAAGCCAATTACATCTGCACCCAGCATACCACTAAGCAACTCTTGCTGCCACTCGCGTGGGATAACCCTGAACAGCTCGTATGAGGGGAATGGAATATGCAAAAAGAACCCAATGGTAAGCCCGGGCAATTTTTTACGAAGCATTGCGGCCAATGGCAACAAGTGATAATCATGTATCCAAACGGTATCGTCGGCGTTTAGTGTTTTGAGTAAGGTTCCAGCAAACTCAGTGTTTACTTTAAGATAAGCGTCGAAATAAGAAGGCTGATAATCGGCAAATGACGGGAAGTAATGAAATAACGGCCAAAGTACTGAATTGGAAAAACCATTATAATATTGATCGTACTGTTTGGCAGGTATAAAAAGCGGCTTAAAATCATAGTCGGTGTTAATCGAGTCGGCTGCGGCCTGCCACAATATCTCAGAACATCCGGCCACACCTGCCCATATTTTTTGAGTGAAACGGTTATTCTCTTTATTTAAAAATGCACTTACGGCAGTTACTAAACCACCGGAGGCCTGGCGATACGTAATTTTGTCTCCTTGTTTTTCTATAGAAATAGGCAGCCGATTAGCTACCACAAATAATCTGGACATGTGATCCTTTTTTTAGAATTAAATAAAATATTGCATTACTGCCCCGTTAAGCGCAGATACACAATTATCGTGTAAGCCTGTTGACGGGCTGTAGCAATGGTTCAATAAAAAGAAGCTTTTAAGCTTTATTTAAGCGTCAAAAAGGAGTTAAACGAAATATATGTAGATCGGGCGACGGTAGCCAATGGGCAGCTATCGTACAGAATACCGTTTTACCAGGATGCTTTTCATCAAATAATATAGTGCTGTAGATGCACTGTATTATAGCCCAATATGCTTTAACCACCAGTCTATTACAGCCAAGGTAACGCAGATTATAGCTAATTTTTTCGGTGGTACTATCATCGTCTTCGACTTCCCGACCATAATTACGCAACATCCTCAACAACGTGTTCGGAATGTGACGCAGGGCTGTTTTATGTAAAATCTGCTGATGGCCGTTTTCAAAAACATTACTCCCTTGAAAGCAGACTAAAGCGTTGATTAGCCAAGCAGAAAGCAGGATGTATATCAGTCTTTTTAACGGCATATTTTCTAATATAACAAAATAAAGTGTCTTTAGCAATATTGCGGTAAGACAATTGACCTTTATAGACCTTTTTTTAATTTATTATCCAGATTGCATTCAGTATTTTTATGGTCGGCAGTCGTCACTTCGCTGTAACTTCTACTCTTCCCTGCGAAACCGGAAGGAGGGCGCCTTATAATTTGGGGGCAGATAACTGGCTGGCGTTGTAACCTGATTGCCATCCCTAACGGCCCGGTAATGTGGTGACATGATTTCTACGCCCGCCTGATTAAAGCAGTCCTGGATGTTAGCATGCAGGCTGGAGTAGATCAAGGCTTGTTTACCTGGTTCTTTGGTATAGGCATTGATATTGTAACTGACGTAATAATCTTCCAGGCCGGTCTGCAGTACAAAAGGAGCTGGGTCCTTTTCGATAAATGCAGTCTGAGTGGCCGCAGTAATAAGCAATTCATAAACCTGTCGCCAGGGCACACCATAGCCAATAGTTACCGTTGTGTGAATTATTAAGCCCGCAGCTGCAGCTTCACTGGTGTAGTTGGTGGTATGGCTCGACATGACGGTTGAATTGGGTATAGATACCAGCTCATTTTTGATCGTCTTGATCCGGGTCACCAAAACTGTCTTTTCAACGACATCTCCCGTAACCTCGCCAATTTTTACCCGGTCGCCAATGCGGAAGACACGCATGTAAGTTAATACCAGGCCGGCTACCACATTGCTGAGTGCCCCGGCTGAGCCAAACGTAAAAAGGACACCCATAAATACAGAAACGCCTTTAAATATGGGCGAATCGGATCCCGGCAGGTAAGGAAAAATCACGATGAGCATAAAGGACATGATCAGCACGCGGATGATTTGATAAGTCGGACCTGCCCAATCGGCATAAAAGCCGGGGATATGCAACTGCCCCCGCTCGATTTCGGTCTTAAGGTACCGGAAGACACGAAGGATATACCGGAAAATTACCAATAGGACAATGACTGTAATCAAGTTAGGCACATAATTCCATACGGCGTGAGCAATGCGCGTCACCGGGGTAAGGATGTAGTTCAGCAACCGGCCGGACAAATCCCGGGTGAACGGAAATATGCCAAAAAGTACAGGCAAGGCCAGGTACAAAACCAGTAATATTAAAATCCATTTGGTGAGCAAGAGTAAACCGTTGATTACAGAAAGCTGCTGACCGGCATTGAAAACTTCATAATTTTTAATCTTCAAGCCATTAATATGCCTGCCCTGCATGGCGGTTAAGCGCCTATAAAGTAAACGAAACAGGCGGTTTACACCGTAAATAATCAGGTTACTACAGCAATGACCAGCATTGCCAGGATTGCTTCTCTCAGAAGCGTTTGCCATCCAGTTTCATCCCGGTACTGCCGCACTGCAGAGGTAATTTTGCCGCGAAAGCTCTCGGCCAGCTGGTCGCGGGACATGTTTTGCCATAGGGCATCCTGCCCAGATACCGAAACCAGCAAATTACTGCCATAAACAATATCTGTACTAAACTCCGCCTGGCTGAGCTGAATCGAATCTGGACTGAAGTCATGGCGTTCCGCGAGATTCCCGATCCGCTTGCTGATCGCCTCGGCTCGGTCCTGAGCCGTAAAACTACCTTGCCGGACATAAATATGGAACAGCGTGTCCTGCAAAATAATTACAGGGAAGCCTTTCACGAAACGGCGCAGAGAATCAATTTCCTTTTTTTGACGTACTGTTTTAAGTGAGTCGTGCTGGCGCAAGGCATTAAGTTGGCTTTCGAGCACTGACTTTTCAAGGTTACCCGTTCTGCTAAGCTTAGCTACGCGGGCTTCCAGTTCCGCCCGTTTCAGTGAGTCTGCAAGCCGTTCTGCGGCATAACGCTGTACCCGGACCATTTGGTTATCCAGGCGGGCATTGTGAATGGAGTCATTTTGGACGCGGGCACTATCTTGAGGAAAGGCGGCAGCCACGGTCAAATACTGACTAAAAAGCCATAGCGCAATAACCCATTTTTTCATCATGATTAATATAGTATTTCCGGCAAAAAATCTAACTCAATGGATAGGTATAAGTTATAAATCTGTAGGAATGTTTGATACAAAGTTTTGCAGGAAGCCAAAGCCCTGGAGTCTTGCTTGCGAAAATCGCAGGTTCGCCGGTAAGCTATGAAGACCGTTGAGGCAAGGTCATTCAGAACGGTACCTCTACTATAAAACTATTCGAGGATGCTGTGTTCTATAGTACAGTAAGTAAACGCACATGACAAAAATTATTAAATGGCTGCGTAAGCATTATTCTAAAATCATCAGCAGCATAGCCTTTTACCCGGCCATTATTGCGGTCAGCTTCCTGCTGATCTCCATAATCATGCTTAAAATTGATTTTTCCGAAGCGGGGAAAAGCTTTAAACAGCAACTGAGCTGGCTGAGTTTGAAAGATGCCAGTACAGCCCGCTCCATATTGACGACGATCGCAGGAGGCATCATTTCGCTCACCGTATTTAGTTTTTCCATGGTGATGATTATTCTGAACCAAGCCGCCTCGCAAATGAGTAACCGCATTTTGAACAGCATGATCGAGAATCGTTTCCAGCAGATCATTCTCGGAACTTACATTGGCACGATTGTCTACGCGCTGTTTTTACTCAGCACCATCCGCGATATCAGCACTGGTATCTACGTACCTGCCATAAGCATATATACCCTCATCTTGCTTACCATCGTGGACATTTTTCTATTTATTTATTTTCTAGACTACGTTACCCAGACGGTAAAATTTGAGACGGTTATTAAACGAATACAAACGCAAACGCTTAAGGCGATGGAGCAGCAGTTTTGTACGGATACCCCAGCTACTTTTGAGCTGGCCCAGCTGTTCATTAAACTTCCGGCAGACGAATCAGGCTATTTTCAGGGATTTGATCAGCCTCGCCTGCTTGATCTATTGACCGCTCACCAGCTGGAAATTGTCTTTCTGCATGCCAAGGGAACCTATCTCATCAAAGGAGCGGCCTTAGCTCAAGTTTATGGAACAACCGCAATACCTGAAAAACTTAGCAAAGAATTATATCTATGCATTGATTTTTACAGCGGGCAACCTATTGAACGAAACCCTGAGTATGGTTTCCGGCAACTGTCCGAGGTCGCCATCAAGGCACTCAGCCCGGGCATCAATGACCCGGCAACGGCTGTATTGAGCATTCATGCATTAACGGACCTGTTTGCTTACCGGCTGAATCATTGCTTGCCGCGGCTAATCAACGACGATCAGGGCAAGCGGAGAATCAGCCAGAAAATTGCTGAATTTGATGCGCTGTTTGAGGATTGCATTTTTCCTATCTGGCAATATGGGAAAGACGATCGTTATATTCATCAGGGACTCCAGCAAATGCTGGAGCAGCTTCGCTGCGTTCCCGGGCGACACCAGCAAGCGGACGTTTTTCAAGCATTAGAACGCCGGATGCAAACCGGTCCTAAGGCATCCGGCGGGACGTAATCTACAGCGCTCTTGCTGAGTAACGCGTACTTGTGCTTTTTTTAGTAAGCGACCTGCAGACGCCTTTTCCCGACGCGGTCTGTTAACAGTGAAGTCGTATTTCCAGCACGTTGCGATGGATTAATACACAGTACTGCGGCATCCGGGTTGCGGAGCATTTTTTGAGTAAAATTTCCAAAAAAGTACTCTTTGATATTTCTTTGGGTGTCTGCTTCTATGACCACCAGGTCAGCCACCTCCGTCCGGCATATCGAGGCCAGCGATGCTGCCCGGTCATGTGTATAATGCTGCCCGGTCGTTACCGACCTGGCCATTCCGTCCAACCGAAACTTAACCCGCGCTGAAAACCGGTTCAAACTACTGGAAATGTCCGCATCCGCGCGCTCAATCAGGCTGATGACCGATACATCCGCATTATTCTTTTCAGCAATCTGACGCGTCAGCGGGAATTTAGACATCGGTGTACCTGTACTTTGCACAGGATAGATAATGTGCTGGAAGCGGTCTACAGACTTGTCTGCGGGAACGGTAAGCACATGACTGTTCGTGGCTTGCAGCAATTGATAAGGGAGACTGTCGAAAAGGTAGGACGCATCGGTCGCACTGGGCGACAAGCCAAGGATCGTCAAGTCAACCGGGTTTTGCTGCACCCATTCTTTGATCATCAGGTTACGGTTCCCCGTTACCGTATACAGCCGGCAATCGACCCGGTGAGCGGCTTTAATCGAGGCTGTCAATTTTTCGAGCAAATAAGCATCTTTTTCCATCACCTCAGCTGCCATCAACTGAACGGCCGTCAGATCGCCGACCTTTGGGTAATAAAACATGATATCACTGACATATAACAAATGGAGCCTGGCCTGATGTCTGCGTGCCATATTGATGGCCGTATTTAAGGCATTGAATGAGGTATCAGAAAGGTCGATAGGAATTAATATATCTTGAAGGATAGCTTTCATAATCTGTAAAATTTAATGGTTTGACAATAGGACTTTGCAGAACAAGCCCGGTGAGTATCCTCAATATACAGAAAAAAAAGTACAATACCAAATCAGGCTTTGCTTCCGGGGGTGCTCATGTCCTGCCACGAAACGCCGCCTTTGATGCCAAAGTCTAACGTTCTGATGGGGAACGGAATCATGATGTCATGATCATCGAATGCCTTTTTAATACGCACGATGGCTTCGCTGCCGACTTGCAAATAAGCTGGTTGCTCGGGTGAGTCCACCCACAAACGCAGAACGAAGTTGATGGAACTGTCTCCGAATTCCCGGAAAAAGAAGGTAGTTTGTTCATCGGGACACAGCCCGGGTAAGTCCTGCACCGCTTGCAAGGTAACCGTTCTTACTTTCTCCAGATCATCACCGTAAGAAATGCCCACGTTTAAATCAAAGCGGCGCTTTCCCAACAGGGAAAAATTTTCAATAGGATTCTGAAAAACATCTTTGTTCGGTACGATCACCATCTGCCCCTGAAATGTACGAATCACCGTATCGCGCAGATTAATCTCTTCCACCTTGCCCATATAATCTTTAATTTTCACCACATCTCCCTCACTCAAAGGACGACGTATGGAGATCAGTACACCTGACATAAAGTTGGCTGCAATATCCTGAAAAGCGAAAGCAAGAGCCAATCCTGCGATTCCTGCACCGGCTAATATCGTAGTCACCGCTTTGTCCAGCTGGAGAACGCTCAGAGCGATGAAAATAAAAACGCCCAGCAAGAAAATATAAAGGAAAGAACCAAAAAGGTTGTCCAGCGTCTGGTTATGGATAAAACGCCGGAGTAGCTTTTTGATCGCGCCACTCACTGACCGGGCGATCAAAAAGCCGACGATCAGGATGATGACGGCTAAAGCGATATTGGGCAGTAATCTTACCAGTTCTCTCAGCCATAGCGAAAGTTTGTCGGTAATCAGCTGATAGGCACGGTCAATATTCATACTTATTATCATTACATGATTAGTCTTACACCACCAAGTTCTGAAACATGGTAAGGAAATTTGTTACCGGGAGCACCAATGAACATGAAGTTTTTAGGGATGTTCCATTGATGGGATAGTTCATCGATAAGCTCCGGTCCGAAGGTGCCTTCGATTTCTACAAAATCAATATCGATATCCGGATACGCGCGGTCCAGCACTTCCACATCCCTTTTTAAATGCAGATTATTACTTTGCGCATTAGCGACATGCACAATTTTGATTCGCTTGGTGGCTTCGTTCTCTTCCACATAGATCATCACCCGGTTTAACGCCGCAATGTTGTCGCCACGAGTAAAAAATACCAGTTCCTGAGCATTCAGCCTGACGAGAATCCGGTACGGGCGGACGTATTTTTTAATCCATTGTTTTAACCGTCCTCCGGTGTTATTTACCGCATAAATGAGCCAACGGGCGATTTGGGCACGGTTCAGCATCAACAGAATGATTAGGGCGGCAGGGAAAAGGTATTTAACAAAAACATAGAAAGACGGAAGATTGAGCCGCATATTCCCTAAAAAAGCAGCCAGAATGAATCCAACAGCCAAAATTACCGAAAAAAAGGATGCCCGCTCGGGGCGAGGCAGTTTGGTACGCTTGACCTTAAGCAACAGATTGCCGATACCAAATAACGCCATGACCAGCAAAAAGGAAAAGGTATATACGCCCGCCAGGCTAGCCAGATCGCCGCGCGTTACCAGCAATATAGATACGCACAGCAAAAAAAATCCGATTACAATCCGGTAATTGACGCCCCTGCGATTTTTAGCCAGAAAAAAATTGGGCAGTATCCGATCCAACGTGATCCGCTCTGCCAAGCCCGTCACGCCGACATAAGACGTCAGTACGGCACCACTCAGTACCAGTACAGCATCAATTACAATGACATAGCTTAGCCAGCCGCCGCCGACTCTCTCGCCCATAAATGACAGCAGTGATTCCTGATGCCCGCTGATTTCGGCCATTGGAAGTACGGCGAGCGCCAGCAGTGCAATGACCGGATTAAAAAAACTGACCAGCCCCCACATATTGCGCAACGTTTTTGGAAACACCCCAGGCTGTTGTTCCTCCACAAAGTTGGCAGAGCTTTCAAAACCGGAAATACCCAGCATAGCTGCGGAAAAACCGAGGAACAAGGCCGTATAGATACCTCCTGTAGCGACTGGAAGATGCCAGTTCAGCACTAATGCTTCCGTTCCATTTTTGAATAAATACCAACAAGCCATGAGCACGAGTAATGACAGGGTAGCGATATGCCCGATGAAGATGATTACTGCCACATAAGCGGACTCTCCGATGCCAATGATGGTCAGCATCATAAAGATGACCAGAATCAGAATAGTTGCGGGCAGCAGCGGCAGATCCTGTACAATATCACGAAAATAGAACATCGCCTCATAGGCAGAAATGACAGCGGTGGCCATGTAGGACAAAATAGTCAGGCATGCGGCGAAAGACGCCGTTCGCTTAGAAGCGGTATTCAGCAGCACGTTATAAGCGCCGCCGTTCAATGGCAGGGCACCAACTACCTCCCCATAAATTTTGCGGAAAAGAAAGAGCACCAGTGCAACCACTAATAATGATATCCAGGCATATTGACCAGCATAAGTAATGGTCAGGGCCGATACATATAAGCAGGAGGAGCTGATATCGTTGCCGGATATGGCCGTAGCCTGAAGTTCATTTAATTGGTGCAGGTTAGCTTTGTTTTCACTCATCATAGGACCAGATCGGCAGGGTATGCTTAAAAAATGATTTTCTTCACTTTATTGTTTGCCGGAATGGTAAAATTCCGGTCCGGGTTGCAAAACACAGAGAAAAGGAAGCTTCCAACCAACAGTAACGTTAAATGCCATTGACCGTAAATAGACTTAAGTGCTAAAAAAAGCCCCTTACTATCGCAGCTTGGGGCGTTCGCCTAAATGAGTTAAAATATATGAAGGTCAGTTTGCCGGGAGTTAGCCAAATTTATAAACTATTCGCTGGCTCCCTGTACACAAGTATAAGCAATATCATTGTAAATCACCTCCCGGTATAAAGCCGCTGCAAATGTGCATCATAAACGGCTTGAGCCTGCTCGTGGAGCTGCCTGACTTTGCTTAACAGCGCTGCAATGACTGAAGATTCAGGCGCGAAGCTATCACTGTAATGGGCCTGCGCATAATTACTTTTAAGGAAGGTAAACTCCTGCACGCCGGCTTCGGTGTTTAGCTCAAATACATCTTTTAAGATATCTGTAAACAGTAGGGTTAGCCGGAGCAAACGCGAGATGTTATGCATTTGGATGCGGTAGCCTAATACGGCCTGGATGATGCCTTTCAGCGTGGTTTCCGTGGCTTTATGCAGCAGGAAAGCGGCCTGGCGGTAATTGCCGCTCTCCTGAAAGAATCCTACACCGTGTAGAAGCTCTTTGCCCTGCTTGCCCCACAGCTTCCAGTGGAACTGTGCACGTTCTTGGCGAACCTGATAAGCTACCGGGTGTGCCTTAAAGGAGGGTAGAGTTTCTGATTTATAAATGACTTCTCCTTTGGTCAAAGCATCGTTCCAGAAGCGGCTGCCTTTATGTAGCGCTGTCAAGGCGCTGGTAGTCTTGTGCAGGATGATGTGAGTATGTACCAATGGCTTTAAATACTCTTCAATCTGGTTAGACAATTGCCCCTCCTCTTTTTTTTCTTCCTCTGAGATCAGCACCAAAAGAAAGCAGGTAAAAGGATCAGGCTGGCTGCCGAGGTAAACGATCAGCTGCACGGTAGGGTATTTTGTTAAAATGTCTTCTTTGACTTTTTTTAGTCCCAGGGCGCAGGCAGAACTGGGTTTTGAATAAAGCGGAATGAACAGCTTGCATTTATTTTCTGAAACCTCTCTCATTTGCTCGGCAATATTGAGGTGTTCCAATGGTTCGCTAGTGACCGGCTCAGGAATTTCTAATGGCACCGGTGTGTCTGCCTTTTTTCTTTTCAGGTGCGGACGGTCACTATTGCGCTGACAGATAATCCAAGCAGCCGCATGTAGTTCCAACATGTTTTCGTATACCGTGATTACTTCCTCGGCATCCAAATCGGGGTCGCGGTTCTCTGTCCGGGTCAATGCCATATGCAACCACTCATACAAATAATCACGGTAAACAGCCAGATAGTACTTCTCAAAGAACTTTTGAACGATCAGGTATGGGTTAGCCAGCCAGTTTTCGTCAAGGTTTATTGGGAAGTAGTCCCACGTACTTCGTTCTTCGGCTAACTGTTCAGCGGCCACTGGCTTATACCTGTAAATGATATTTCGGTGCTCATGCCAAAGCAGGAACATGGCTTCCATCATCCTTACGTGTTCTTCCCAGACGTAAAGTAGCATGCCGGGGCCGTTCCGCTCGTTGACATAGTACTCTAATCTCACGGCGTAGTCACGCCACTGCTTGACGTGCGCGGCATGACCTTCCATGTCGTCAATTTCAAAAAAGTAAATTACCCCGGTCGGAATATCATACGACAACGATAACGAAGCTGTATCAATCTTTTGATGAATTATTAAAAAAAGATAAACAAAATGGTATTGTACTTTTTGAAAGAACCAACGAAAAAAACACTACTACTCATGTACGAAAACTGTTAGGCACAGGGTCTAGTGGCGTCACAATTCCCAATATCCGTATAGCAAAAATCATCGAAGATCCTTTTTTTCAAATTTCATCTGAATCATTATTCATTCAAGCAGCAGATGTTATCGCTTATACGTTGAAAGAAAAGGAGTTTCCACAAGCCTCTAGAAGAAAATTTCAAGCTCATAAAATTTTCGAAAGGAAATTGTTGCCGTTATGCTATCCATCATCGGTCTCTAATCAAGATGGAATAATTCGTTTATAAAAAAAACCCCGGTTCGAAACCGAGGATTTGGTCAAGGCCGTAGGGACTCGTACAAATCCTTAGGTCCTAAATAGCAAAAGTAGAAAGAAAATATTTATTCTGCAAATTTTCTATTTTAATAGGTCTTAATGTCACCCTTGTCAAACCCTTTTAGATCTGATGCTTTGTTTATAAATTAACAGGTTAATTAATTAGTACTTTCTATTGATTTTCTTTCTTTGGTGAAGTAAGATCAGTAATGGATGTACCGAAACTAAGCCCGACCCATGGACTTTTTCGGTAAGCCCATTTATCCATTGCATCGCCAAATAATACGTCTATTCCAGTAAATATTCCAAAGTTAATTTTGTCGTACTGCCAGTTTATCCCTGCAGTCGGACTTAAGCCTAGTAGTGTAGTCTTTCCTGTTACAATCCCTGGAACGGTCTTTTCATCAACTGATACGTTAGTTGCGTTGACCGCAAAGAGTAAGCTGATCGAATTTTTACCAAAGGGTCCGCCGTAATTTTTAGTGTATGAGACTGCTGGACCTACATTAATGCTTTGAGTTAACTCGGAAACTCCACCCGGTTGATTATTCTTAAAACGTACTTTAACTGGGATAATAAATGCATCTATGCGAGCCCAACTATGACGCCTCCTAAAATCTGTGGTTGCAACAATTTTTAGATCAGCACTGGAAATGAAAAATCGTTTACCGTTTTGTGCTTTATCAACAAATACAATTGATGGTGTCATACCTTTGGTAAAGCCCAAGCTTTGTTGCTGTTGCGTTCGGTCCGCATTGAAATGCCAAAACTCAATCTCCCAGCCTTCAACAGCTTTGTCAGCAATAACTGCGGTTCGTGCCCTAACAATTGTGAAAATATCGCCTTGTGTTGTTCGATACTCGACGTTTCGGGCGTCAACATTTTTCTTTGAATCGTCCCAAAGACGAACTTCGGTTTCAAGAACTTTGATAGCGTAACTATCTCCTGAACTTTGAGCAAAAATTGTGGAAGAGCTTAGCAAAGCCACAACAAAAAAACATAGCATTTTCATGATAAGTTGGGGGTTTAAATAAAGCTTGGTTTAATATGTAGATATAAACAACCAATTGATTTCCAATAAATTATTTTAAAAAGGCCTTTTTAATGAAGTCTTTTTTAGTGCATCTAAATTGTAATAGCAATGAGTCATAAAGGCTCATCTAAATTGAGTAATTTCAAAAGCCTTCTCTTGGTGATCAACAATCCTGACTGATAATTGATGTTTCAAGCTATCATATTGCACCTTGCGGTGTTAAACAAGGAATATTTTATTCAATAATTACTTTCGGGTTAAATTTAATTGCCTCTTTATGGGCTTTCGGAATCGTTGAAAATTAATCTTGAATTTCCAGATAAATCTTTCAATGTCTAGTCAACTCACAAGGTAAACTATACTAACATAAACACAATCTGGTTCTCAATTTTGAATAACATGACGTAATCTTTTGATGGAACGCCACTTTCTAAATTTGTTAATATGCATATTTTATAAATTTTGTATTGCAGTGCAGCCCTTCCATGACTTTGCTAAAAGTGATAATCCATTCCAAAAAACGACCGTTTTATAAAATGAAATTTAGTTTTTTGATGAAAGATTGAGAATCAATCTACAATTGGCCTAAATTCCCTTTTTTGTCTTTCCTAATATTCTCATATACTCATATCACTAATTAAACAGACTCCAATCTTTTTGATATTGTGTTTCTGAGAAATTTACAGGCATCTTAAAAGATAACAGTGACTATAAATGCAACTAACTAAACAAGATTTTTTGTCACTCTAGCACCCTACTGAAAACTGCACATCACTTTGCTACTGATTTTAAACAATTCTTCACTCTAAAATCTTTATATTTGAGTAAATCAACTACAGTCAATTAGATTGAAAATTGGTGAGCATTGGGTGAGCACCGATTGGAAAAGTTTATAAATATTGTTTAAAAGCGGTTTTTGGGGCAATGTTCGAGTCCCGTCCATTCCGCTTAAAGGGTAATAAAACCTATCTAAAGCGCTTAAATTAATAATTTAGGCGCTTTTTTTATGCCATAGGCACCCGTTTTATACTCCCAAAATGAACTCTTCGTTTTCCTCCTCAAAGTTTAATTTTATGTAACCGATTATTAATTGAACTGATTTTAAGAGGCACAACACATTAAATCAGTTTAATACTATCAATCCGGTTACACTAATAAACAATGGTTATGAAAAGTTCCGGCAATTTATCGGTACTCTTTTGAACACACAAAGCAAAAGCAAACAGCAATAATTCCGTTGCAATTTGTATAGCAGTTAGGGTGGAAGATAATGCATAGACACCCTCCCAAACTAAATTTAATGTTTATTATCAGATTTAGTTAGACAAACACCTTTTCATTGCTCTCTAAAAAAACAAACTTACTATGCTTAACAATTATCTAGTTTGAAAAACCATAGCTCTTATTGCGCTTAAGTATCATCAATATTGGGGGGCAAATCTTTTGCAACATCCTGTCAAAGCCAAGGTCATTCGGATGAATGCCATCCGTTGTTCCCTCTTGGTCATCTCCTAAGAGACCGTCTGCACTAATAAAATATAGATCTTTATCTGTTTTTTGTATTTTTCTGACCTCTTGTTTAAAATATTCATTTTTACGGGCTACTCTCGCTGCAACTACGGTATCAAAGTTTCCTTTCTCCCGGGCTACGCTTTGTATCCCTATTATAGGAATGCCCGGATGGAACTTACGAATTGTTGTGATCAGGTAATGGGTTCTCTTAAGTACTTCCTCTGGCGACGGATTAGGCACGCAATCAAGTATAATTGCATCCATAGGCATAGCAGCGATCATATCAACAACTGATTTTTCCATCTTTGCATTGCCGCTAAAGCCGAGATTGATAAAATTATATCCTGTTTCCCGCGAAAGCCTGGCTGGGTAGGCCAACCCGGGACGGCTTGCAGATGCCCCTTGAACGATACTTGAACCATAAATCACTACGCTTTTTTTAAAAGGATATTTTTCAGGGTAAAGGCTGGCACCTATATCAACGCCGATACTTAGCGAAAGTGTCTCGTCATAAGTTGGAAGAAAAAGCAAGCATTCTTTTTTTCCAGCTTTCATATTTTCAACAATCATGGCCTCTGAACAATCGTGAGATTGAGGCCTGGCAACTCCTGCAAATTGCCAGCGCCCCGCACGTTTGATATACAGATCCATTCCTTCATACGCAATGCCGGTCATGTTATCATCCGTAACCTGCTTACTCGTGCACCATTTAGCCGAAATTGTTGAACTGTTAGTAGTGAAACTCACTGCAAGACCGGCCGAGCGGGTAGCTAAGGTTTTGATGACACTTGGTAGGTCTTTATGTAAAGATGTATCCAACCTGTGATAAAACATTTCACTTTCTTCAGCTTTACCGATTATGGTAAGATCATGGGCATCGGTAAAAACCATTTCATGCAGGGGCTGCGCTTTGACCGCACTTTCAAAACTTAATATCAGTGAAATAACAGCACCAAAAAACACCAATTTGTTTGTTGATTTGACTATTGCAAATATAGGTAACATCGTCACGGTTGCTTTCAAATCATTACCTGATAGGTACTTTAACGGAACTCGAATTGAAGGCATTGAGCATTAACACTGTTGAAGCTCCGGCGCTTGGCGGCATTTCGATGGTTACTGTTTTGGTTTCTCCTGGCATTAAACTAAAGAAATTATCTGAATAAAAAGTTGCCCCGAGATTTTTGCCCTTGCCATCCTGCAATTTAAGTTGCGTAAAAAAAGACAACCCTGCGGATGGATTGTGCAGGTTAACGATCAATTGACTTTTACCATTAAGGTTCTGTTTTCGTGCTGAAGCTTCTAACTTGACGCGTGGCAGCTTATTAATATCCTCGAAGCCTGACACCGCCGGTCCGGTCATCGTCCACGCACCCTTATATTCATCTTTCGAACGCCAATACAAAGCATCAGAAACTAATTTCCCGACATTATTCTTCAACCTAAGTTTAATGAAATGAACCTGGCCTGCATTGGTGGGAAACTGAATTTTAAGCGCATCTTTAACTACGCCATCAGCCGGGATATTGATTAGTGCCTTTTTAGACCAGATAAGTTTGCTTTCTAATGAGTATACATCAGCTTCTAATTGATAAGCTTTATAAGCTTGACGAAAGTCGTTATAAACCGAAACAGTATTTTTAAGATAATCAAACTGCGGATGCAAGGGCGCCAACCCGTTCTGCGAATAATACAGCGCTGCAGTAGGTTCTAAATACCAGTCATACATTCGTGACGCCGTTTGTGGTGCCGGGCTGTTGTGGTACCAAAATAAAAAGCCTGATGCCCAGCGATCGCCAAAGTTGAACTTGTTGTAATTCCAAACTTCCCAAATCGCTCTAAAATTTAGAGCTCCTACAAATTGTCCTTTTTGTGCAAACTCTTCAATACTGTTAGATGGACCAAAAGCGTCTACAGCTTCACGATATTTAGTAGTTACCTGATGAAAACCATTACCATCTAAATAATTCCAAACGGCATCGTTAATTGGCCAAGCTTTGTCGGCCGGCATCATTTTTTTTATAGATTCAGCTATTGGGATACACGGTGCTCCATACTCAGGGTTAAACCCATCTACCCGACTTCCTCGGCGTGATGCGGTGTTCTCAAAATATTGCATAGGATTTTCATACTTGTACGGACTGCCATCATGTATACCGCAACATTCTGATTGTATTTGATAACCGATAGTTGGATCGAGTTTGTAAATAAGCTTAGCGGTACCGGGAACTTCTTTAGCTTCATTAGCCGCTACGTAGTAAGCTACTGATGGGTGTTTGCGTATGCGCTTTACCGTGTTCTCTACATTACGAAGGTACATGGTTGTGTCTACCGGAAAACGTGTGTCTCCGGTAAGCCAAAACTCATTCCAAACCATTAGTCCAAATTCATCGCACAATTGATAAAAGTAATCTGATTCAGCTATCCCGCCTCCCCAAAGCCTTAATAAATTAACCCCTGCCTGGCGGGTGTATCTTAGCTCGGCATACGTGCGTTCGGTGCTGTTACGCAACATGGCCTCGGGCACCCAATTGGTGCCTCTAATAAATACCGGAACACCGTTAACCATAAACCGCCTGGAGCTATCAGGGGTGTTTTGATCCGAAGTAATCTGCCTTATGCCAAAGCGTATATCAGTGTTGTGGCTTACTGTTCCGTCGTCGCTACGGAATTGTAAAGACAGTGTATATAAATAAGGTTTCCCCTTATTGACAGGCCACCATAATTTAGGTTGCTTTATAAGCAGCTGCTTAAATTCTTGCGGTGTAAAGTTGACCGTTCTTTTTTCCCTGGCAAGCAAACTGATTTTTTTATTGAATGAAATTCCAGCTTCGTTAATTCGGCCGGCAAGTGAGCCGGTTTGAGGCGTTGCAGTAACATTTTCTAATTCAACCGACACCGTTTCGTAAGAACGAGAGGTATCAGGCAGATTCATTTTAGTCATCACGAATGGAGCATCCATAACCACATTACCGGTGCTGTAAAGCTCAACATTCCGCCATATACCGGTATTGCGATCGCGTATGCCATCGGGCACTGTAAAATCCCACCCTACACTCATCAGCATGGTAACATCTTTTCCTATTTCGCCGTCGCCGCCATTGTGGTTCTCTCCCACCGCCCCTACGCGATCATTATTACGACGTTCGTACGTGCCGGGATGGTCAACCGGAAGCATATCTACAGCCAATACGTTAAGTGTCTGTTTGTTTACTACATTGGTAATATCAAAACTCTGCGCATTGAACATTCCTTCCATACTGCCCAGTTTATGGCCGTTCAGCCATATCTCGCACCGGTAATTGATGCCATGAAACTTAAGCCATGTACGCTTGCCTTTAAGCGCTGCAGGAAAAGTAAATGCTCTGCGAAACCAATAGTGATAAAACTCACGCCCGGCATCGGCAATATCAGGTATAAGCTTTTTTGATTTACGATTATTATCACTGTAATAAGGTTCCGGATATGTTTTATTAGCTACTAAACTGTTTAACACAGTTCCCGGAACTATGGCCCGCTGCCATTTAGTGGCATTGTAATTAGGCGTCGATATCTGCTTGCCTTCGGCATTGGCTTCACTAGCCTTTATCATCTGCCATTCATACCCGTTCGAAGGACCAGCTTTTGATCCTAAAAAGACTGAGTTTACTGCCGAAGGCGCAGTAACATGATCCGGTTGCTGAGCATGTAGCTGAAACGCCGTTGATAACGTAATAAAAATGATTGTTGCAAAAAGTGAACGTAGTCTGTCAAACATCACATTTATATTTTGGTTGGATATTCTATTTAAGCTCATGACAGGGGTTAATTTATTCGTTATAATTGAGGTCTTTATGATAAGTCTCTTCCATGCGCCACAGCCCTAAAAGAGAAAGCAATACAGCCACAAAGCCTACCATGGCCGCGCTTCCCATAGTTCCAAAATCTGTTTTGAACAGTAAAAATATCGGTGTCATAATATTGATGCTACCCCTAACAAAGTTTGGTACGGTGGTAGCCACGGTTGCCCGCAAATTGGTTCCGAACTGCTCTGCTGCTATGGTGACAAATAAGGCCCAGTAGCCAATTGCAAAACCAAGCAAAAGGCAAACGGTGTAAAAGAACCAAACCGAATTTGGCATAAAATAAAGGTATACGATGCCAAGCACCGTAGTAAGAGCAATAAATACCAGGACTACTGATTTACGACTTTGCAACCGCTGGCTCAGGATGCCACTGCTCAGATCACCCAGTGACAGGCCAATGTAATTGAACATTACTGCTTTGCCCGCTTCTATAGGAACACTTAACCCTAAGCTTTTACCAAATTCGGGCGAAAAGGTGATCAGTATTCCTATAACGAACCATATAGGCAGTCCGATTAAAATACAGCGTACATACTTTAAGCATTTGTACCTTGAACTAAACAAGGATAAAAAGTTTCCTCGTGAGACTGACTGCTCCTTGGCGTTTTTAAACATTACAGACTCAAATACATTGAATCGGAGTAGCAGCAACAGAATACCTAATCCACCACCTATTATATACGCAATCTTCCAGTCGAATAAATTTGCTACAAGATAAGCAAGAACCGCACCCATAAGCCCTATAGAGGCCACTATAGAGGTACCATACCCTCTTAAATGTTTAGGTAGTATCTCAGCAACCAGCGTAATACCAGCACCAAGTTCGCCTGCCAGGCCAATGCCGGCTACAAAGCGTAGCACAACATACTGGCTCAGATTAGTAATAAACCCATTGGCTATGTTAGACAGAGAATACAACAGAATAGAACCAAAAAGCACAGATAGACGTCCTTTTTTATCGCCTATAATCCCCCACAAAATCCCGCCTATTAGTAAACCGACCATTTGTACATTGATGAGATATATGCCGTCAGGCAGCAAACGGTCATCAGGTACGTGCAATGCTTTCAAACTTGGAATACGAACAATACTGAAAAGTAACAAGTCATAAATGTCTACAAAATAACCCAGCGCTGCTACAATCAGCGGCATAGACATAAGCTGGCGCAGATCGCTATCTTTGTTCATCAGAATTTACAGTCAATAGTTTATATAAAAAACCAGGGTAACTATTATTGTTGTTGGAGCCATCGCCCTTAGTAATGCTATCACCAAAACAAACAATTTTTTCTGTGGGCAACCTGTGGGCAGTTATGTAATCGTATACCGACAAACCAATGAACCGGTAGCCGTTGGCAGTAGGATGAATACCGTCGGTCTTGTTAGCATTGGCTTCATTTTGTATCAATGAATCTTTATCTAAGCCAATTTTGCCAATGGCCTCAAACCTGCTGCCTACATCCAGCAGATGAGCTTGGTGTGCTTTAGCTACCTTTTTGATTACGCTGTTCACCTGCTGCCGACGTACAGACACTCCCTCTGGCTCATAAAACGACGCAGGATGCCTGGTTAAAAGATAAGGCTCGTACAAAGGCAAAATGGTCATGATTATTAGCTTACTGCCGCTTTTCATTATAAGCCGTGCAAGTTGATTCACGTTTTCCTCAAACTGCACCAGCGGAACGTGTTTTACACTATTCATATCATTGGTGCCAGCCATTAAAACGGTAAGCTTAGGCCTATGCGTAAGGCAATCCTTCTCGAGGCGGGCGAGCATTTCTGTCGTGTTATTACCGCCTATACCCGCATTTATAATGTCTATACTACCCTGTTCGGGAGCCTTTAAAGCGGTTGGCCTGGTACTCGCAGATGCAAATGGCGAAAGCGCAAGCATAGCCGCTGATACGCTGACACCTTTGATTAATTGTCTTCTGTTAAGGGTCATGGCTATTTTTTTTCTTTTTGTGGAATAAATAATACTGCGTCAGCTACCACAACGCCGGATGCACCTTCAGCTGAGATTTCGACATAGCTGTTTTTTTTAGTTTGAAGGGCAGCAGCCCCTAACGCAACCCATTCACCAGATGCCTGCCCAACAACCTGAATTTCATCCTTTTTAATCTTTTTGACAACAAGCTTTTCGCCATTAAATATTTTTATAGCGGTTACATCGCAAGCATCCGGCACTTTAGGAAAGTAAGCATAAACCTGATACTGGCCCGATCTTTCAACAGCGGCTTTAAATCTTACGGTTGATTGCGCTGATGATGGATTTATTTTCAGAAATGAAGGGCCATACCCTCCAATTTTTTCTTTACTCCAGTTTCCCACTACAGAAACGTTATTTGTATCATCGTTATCAATTAACACCTCTGCTAAACTATGGTCGGCCAATGGATTAGTCTTTAGCTCCGCCTGCAGTTTTGTTACATCAATCTGTTGTATGGCACAATGATTATTAATCGCCTGACAAGCGGCTACGGCCGATGATTGCCCTAACACCATAAACACTGGTTCCATACGTATGGAGCCATAGGCCATATGACTGGCTGATAGACAAACAGGAACGGTCAGATTAATACATTGACTTTGCTTTGGAGTAATTGAGCGGTAAGCTATTGGATAAGGGCTAATTCCCCGCAATTGTACGTCGCCCTCGTTCTTCACCATACCATTTACAACTAACCTTTGTGCATTATGCGAGTCCATGTTGTATGCCCCCATACCAATGCCGTCTGGCACAATCACATTGCGTTCGCAATTGGCTTGGGTCATTACATATGCCCCAACCATGCGACGTGCTTCGCGCACGTACAGTTGTTTGGTGAAGTGCCCGCTTTTTAAATACTCGTCTTTAGGGTAGCCCCATTGCAGCATCTGGGCTCGCAAATGTTCGGGCATATGCGCATCGTGCCCTGCAAAGTAAAGCAGGCCTTTGGTATAATCTTCGTGTGCTTTAGTAATAGCATCACGGGTCTTGTAATCAGCCTCTGGGTATTCGTAATTCATCCCAATCATATCGGTAGAAAAAGGGCCGTTATTATTGATATCAGTTTTATGATTAGGCATAAGACTCATTTTTAAAAAGGCCCACAGATCTTTACTTGGCTTGGCAGTAAGATATCTTAGCAACAATTCATACTTGCTGGGATCATAACCTTCGGGCATAGTAATCGGGATACGGTTAGCCGGGTCATCACTCAGGCAAATACGGAAATTATAAGCCTGAATTTTTTTATCGCCAGTACCGTTAGGCTCCAGTTTAGCGTTGCTGATACCCCAAAGCAAGCCACTTTTAGCATCACCCGGAATTTTATAAGGATCAATGTGATCAGGAAACTGATGTTCGTTCTTTAACTGTACACCACTCACGGTTTCGTTGTAAAGTGAGTTATCTTCACGACCCGTCGTGTAGCTCACACCAGCCTTTGCCATCAAATCGCCTTCGTAAGAGCAATCAATAAATTGCCTGGCAACAACCAACCGCTTTTGAGCATCCGGTTGCTGGCTTTGCTCTAACTGAATACTTTTAATGACGGTGCCGGCCTTTGTAACCGAATTAAGTCGCCAATTTAGGCATACGGTAATACCTTTTGTTTTTGCGTACTTTAAAAACACCGCCTCGGCCACTTTTGGCTCAAAGGTCCATTGTTCAAGTTTGCCATAATGCTGGCCTACCTGCCTATAAAAATCACGGGCCAGTCCGGTAACTACATATTTGTTTCC
Source organism: Mucilaginibacter sp. CSA2-8R (assembly GCF_038806765.1). Taxonomy (NCBI): domain Bacteria; kingdom Pseudomonadati; phylum Bacteroidota; class Sphingobacteriia; order Sphingobacteriales; family Sphingobacteriaceae; genus Mucilaginibacter; species Mucilaginibacter sp. CSA2-8R. Next base: position 3,908,025 of record NZ_CP152389.1, read on the forward strand.
AATATCAGTAAAGCCAAGCCCTCCACTTGACAGGCCGCCCAGCCGGTCGCCGGGCTCCACCAGGATTACACTTTTGCCCAGTTTAGCTGCTGTATATGCAGCAATTACACCGGCTGACGTTCCACCATACACACAGACGTCGACCACTGGTTGCGCCGGTGGCCGGGCATACGCCCAGTTCATAATGAGACTAAGCACTAATGTTATAATGCGATTTCTGTTCATTCTAATTGGTCAGCGTATAAGTGAATGTCTTATAATTACGATCAGACCCCATGCCGACCTGAACATTATTAGTGGCAGTCGTCATGGTAATAACAATTGTTTTGTTACCGTTTAATGGTGTATTGACAACAGGGATCTGTATATCAGCATACCATTTTCCTGCCGGAATGGAAACTGTTAAGGCTGCCGGCGGTGTATAATTAGTGCCTGCAACAGCAGTGCCTGATAGAGTGTAGCTCACGGCAACATCAAAACTTTTTAATGTATTGACATAAACTCGTGCTACCGCGGGCGATACCGACACCTTACCCGATGCAGAGTTTGTGATTGTGGTTGATGCGGTAGTACCTGAACCCGTGTTAGCGTTTGAGGCAATATACACCGCGTCCACGATTGCCCCCTTTGTCTCGTCTTTTTTACAGCTCATGAATATCATAAAGCACGATAAGGTAAAAAGCAAATAGATTTTTGATGTCATCTTTATTTTGAACATGATGCAATAATTAATAACCTGGATTTTGAACTAAATTTCTGTTTCGGATAATCTCCGTAGTAGGGATTGGCCAGCGTAAATAATTAACGTCGTTAAAACCGGTAACTACGGCATACCTGCCGGTGCGCACCAGGTCATAGTACCGTTTTCCCTCAAAGGCAAGTTCTGTAAAACGTTCATTCTCGATCGCTATGCGAACATCGCTTTGCGAGGTGACGGTGGTGGCGCTTAGCCCCGCCCTTGTTCTGATCTGGTTTAAAAGTGCTATTGCTGAATTTGTTTGGCCAAGTTCATTCAGCGCTTCTGCGCGAAATAGAATAATCTCGGCTAACCGGTAAATGATAAAATTAGAATCCTGGAACAGGACAGACCCAACCAGCGTACCTGGGTATTTAGCAATGTATATGCGGTTAGCATCCCGGAACGGCGCCGGTGCTGCACCCGTATTCTTGTAGGTGATGGCCGCTCTCAGGTCATTGCCAGGTAAGGCAGTCAACAGTTTGTTAGATGGAAGGTAACGCCAGTTACCAGCCGTATAAGTACCGCCGATAGGCAAAAACTGCTCCGTTAACCCATTAACATCGTTTGTTCCTGGAGTACCTTCTTGGTTAGCATTGTTGTATTGAATCTCAAAAATTGACTCAGATTGGTTTTTCAGCGTAAAAAGATTACCAAAGTTGGCACCAGGCACCAGTGAGTAACCGGCAGGGCTGTTGATAATTAATGCTGTAACGTCTGCGGCTTGCTGATATTTTTTATTCCAAAGGTAAAGGTCGGCCAGTGCACTACGTATGGCAGCTTTCGTAGCCTTGCCTTTATTCTCGATAGTAGTATAAAAAGGCAGGTCAGGAACTAACGGTTCGGCTGCTTTAAGATCTTTTTCGATCTGGGCAAACAAGGTAGCGCGGTCGTTATTTTTCGGAAAAAAGTCGTTGCTCAGATCCTCATACGGTTGCAGTATAAGAGGCACATTCTCAAACGTTCGTGTTAAGTAAAAATAGAATAGAGCACGTAAAAAATAAGCCTCGCCTATGATTCTATCCTTACGGCCAGACAATGAAGGGTCGGTAATGTTAGGTATGTTGGTAAGCACGCTATTGCAGCGGTTAATACCACTGTAAAGTGCATTCCAACCGTTTACATAACTGTTACTTGCCGAAACATTGCCATTAACGATTTGTAGATCAGAGCTCAATGGCCGGTCAGTAGCTGCAAGGATATCGGCCCGGCCGTCTCCCCAAAGCTCAAAATTAGCAGGCAGCTTTTGAAGGATGTCATAACAGGCATTAATTGCATTATCGGCATCCGAGGCTGTTTTATAAAAATTAGCCGGTGTAATCTGACTTTCAGGAACTTGCTCCGTTACTTTAGAGCAAGAAACCGCTAGAAAGCTTACCATTATAATAGTAATTATTATATTGATTTTCATTTTTTTCAATTTAAAATCCAACGTTAATTCCAAAAATATACGCACGATACTGAGGATAGGTGCCTTGGTCAACGCCCAATTGAATAGAACTGGCTTCAGGGTCGTAACCGGTATATCGGGTTAAAGTGAACAGGTTTTGAGCAGTGGCATAAAACCGGCAAGATTTTACTTTAAATTTTTCAAGTAAACTTGTGGGTAGTTTATAGCCTATTGTCAAATTCTTTGCTCTCAAATAAGAACCGTCTTCTATCCAACGGTTAGAGAACCGTCTGTTACCTGCCGGGTCTACATAATTCGCGCGGGGAATGTCGGTAATGTCTCCTTCGTTTCTCCATCTATTTAACAAGGTAACAGATCCGTTGAAACCGGTGGCCGATTCAGCAGCGTACCTTGTTCCGTTAACGATATCGTTGCCATAGCTAAATGTCATTAACAGATTAAGATCAAAGTTGCGCCAGGTAACGGTGTTGGTAAAGCCGCCCGTAAATTTTGGCTGGGCATTACCTATAATCATACGGTCATCTATATCAATTGTACCGTTACCGTTCAGGTCCTGAAAAATCATGTCTCCACCCTTAAAAACATAACCATTTGTACCGAAACTTGTACTGGTAATCTTTGCCGTATTATCAGCTGAATTACGGTACACGCCTGACTCTCTCCAGCCATACAAGCTTCCAATCGGACTACCAACCTGCAATATATTGTAGGATGTAAGCGATCCGGACAAACCCGCGCCTGCAGTTTGGATGATGTTGTCAGCACCGCCATAAAGTTGTACCACTTTATTGCGATTGAACGAAATGTTAAAGTTACTCCTCCACGTAATATCTTTGTTGTCGATGTTTATGGTATTCAGGCCAAATTCCAAACCCTTATTTTGGGTAGCACCAATATTCTGAAGTACAAAACCGAATCCTGATGTATTGGGCAGAGGCACTTGCAATAACAGGTTGGATGTATTCTTAACATAGGCATCCACAGTAAAACTGATTCTTGACGTGAAGAGCGAGATATCCAACCCTGCATTGTACTGAAGTGTGGTCTCCCAAGTAAGGTCGGGGTTAGGCAGCGTAGTGAGTGCAATGCCGCTTTGACCTATATAATTAGCTCCCGTGGAGTACTGTCCTTGTGCAACGTAATCGCCAATAGTTTGATTGCCTGTCTTGCCGATACTGGCTCTAAATTTAAAATCGTTGATAACCGACGATTTGTTCCAAAATGCCTCGTTGGAAACACGCCAGGCAGCAGAGACTGCCGGAAATATAGAGTAGCGTTTATTAGCGCCAAACCTTGATGATCCGTCGCGACGTGCAGATGCTTCCAATAGGTATTTGTCATTGTAAGCATATCCTAATCTTGCAAACGCCGATGAAAGTCCATAAGCTGAAGTGCTGGATGATACACTGGTAGGAGTAGTTGCTGCATTTAACGTATAGATGTTATTAGTTGAGTAAGGCGTACCCCTGCCGTTCAAAGCGAACGAACTACGCTCCTGCTGGCTGTACCCCAAAAGGCCGGTTAAATGGTGCTTTCCAAAGTCGTGAGCATAACTCAAGGTGTTCTCAATAATCCAGCCTGTAACATTAGAATTAAAGGCCTCCCCTATGGCAACACCGTTACGTACAGCATCCGAAGGTTGAAAAAACTGGTCAGTTACCGCATCATAGTCAAGCCCTGCGGTACTGCGCAAAACCAATTTGGGCAGGAAGGTGTATTCACCATAGATGTTACCTTTTACAGTGCTTACCTGGTTTACATATTTAATTTTGTTGGCAAATGCTACAGGGTTTATAAATCCTGACACATCGCCCTGATAATAGGTGCCATCAGGGTTGTAAATTGGCAATGATGGTGACTTTTTTAAAGCCACTTGAATGAGTGATGAACTGCCGTCATCCGTCGAGACCCTGTTGTTGGTATATCTTGACAATGACAAATTGGTTCCTAATTTGAATTTGCGGGATGCATCATAATCTAAGTTAATGCGACCGGTACCACGGGTAAAGCCAGATTTTATGATAATACCCTGCTGATCCAGATAACTACCGCTAAGAGCAAATCGAAGTTTATTTTCTCCTCCCCGAACCGAAACCTCATAATTTGAAATAGGTGCTGTGCGGAACAATTCTTTTTGCCAGTCGGTATTTGATAGTGTTCCGTCAGGTGCCGGCAATAAAAATCCGTACAGTGAAGTAATGCCATCTGACAGCGCGTTGGCGCGCCCTTCTTGTATGAGGTCTATTGCTTGCTGACTGTTCATTAATTTAACCCGACGGTTAGGGTTATCTTGCTGCCATCCGGTATAGTAGTTAAAATTAAAGGCGGTGCTCCCTTTCTTGCCATGTTTGGTGGTGATCAGCACCACACCATTGGCCGCCCTGGATCCGTAAATGGCTAATGCGCCCGCATCCTTTAAGACTTCCATGGACTCAATATCATCAGCATTGATAGCCGCGAGCGCTGATGGCTGACTGCCTGATAAACTAATACTGCTTAATGTGCCAGACTCAACAGGAATGCCGTCGATGATATAAAGAGGATCGTTCCCTGCGTTAATTGACGTGGTACCTCTAATGCGGACGGTAACCCCGCCTCCCGGCGAACCTGAATTTTGGATAACCTGTACGCCGGTTGCGCGGCCTTGTATAAGAGATTGCGGCGTTGCCACCGGTAAATTCTCAATATCTCTACCCTTGATAGATGATACTGCCGAAATAAGGTCTTTCTTTTGCTGAGTGCCATAGCCCACCACTACAACTTCATTCAAAGCAGATGGCGCCTCCTCCATCCTTACGTTAAGTATATTCTTACCTTTAACAGCAATTTGTTGTGCGTTGTACCCCATTAAGCTAAAGATGATGATACCATCATCGTCGGGTATTTTCAGGCTAAATTTGCCATCAGCGTTTGTAGCTGTTCCTACCGTTGTCCCTTTAAGCGAAACACTGACGCCGGCTAACGGCTGTCCCTTGTTATCTGTTACTGTACCTGTAACAACGATCGGAATAGCTGACCGTGAGATGGCGGATGTGTTGGATGCAACCGGCGTCGCCCTTTGCTTGATTACTACAGTATTGCCGTTAATTAGAAATTGCAAAGGCTGGTTTTTAAAACAACTTTCAAGGGCCTCAGTCAAAGATTCATTAATTGCGTTTAAGGTCACCGGTTTAGCGGTCCTTATCATTGCCGAATTATAAATAAAGTTGTACCCTGTTTGCACGCTTAAATTGGTCAGCACATCGTCCATTGACGCATTAACAACGCGGATATTCACTTTCTGTGCATAGCTTGCTGCGTTAACCTGAATAAGGGCGAAGGCCCACATTACGATGGTTAATTTCATTATTCTCAGAAATTTAGGTGGAATGCAGGAGCAAGCCCCGCATATGATTGCAGTAAAAATTTTATACATTTGAATGTTAGGTTAGTGTATAATTGGTATTCGAACAACTAAAAATGCGGACCTGACCCAGCTCTTTAAGGCTGGGATCACCGGGGACGCGGCAATGTACCCGGTGATCATTTTAGGACGCAGTTTTCAAAGTATAGCTATTGCATAACTGTAATCCTCCTTCCCTCAATCTTAAAATGAACAGTACCTGTCAGTTCCAGGTTACTTAACAACTCTGAAATATTATTGTATTTAGCCACCCTGCCACCATATTCTTGGGGCGAAAAGCCTTTTTCGTACAATACTTCGACGTCGTACCAGCGCGATGCCTGACGCATAATATCAGCAAGGCTCGCATTGCGAAATTGAAAAAAGCCATTTTTCCAGGCAACAACCTCCTGTACATTCACTTTACCTACGGTAAAACCGTTTTGGTTTCGAGCACTGACCGCTTGTTGTCCTGGTATCAATATTTGCTTTTTGCCCTGGCGGGAAATTTTTACAGAGCCCTCCAGCAACGTCGTCTTAGTATTGGGTTCATCATCATAGGCCGTCACGTTAAAGTGCGTTCCTAAAACTTCTATCTCCTGATCATTAAAAACCACTTTAAATGGTCTGTTTCTTTTTTTCGCAACTTCGAAGTAAGCCTCGCCGGTAATTTGCACACGCCGTTCCTTGTTTCCGAAAGCAACCGGAAATTTTAAAGAAGAGGCTGCATTCAGCCAAACCTTTGTACCATCTTCGAGAGTGATATGGTATTCGGCTCCGCGTGGAGTGGTTAATGTGTTGTATCCCGCCGGAGCCTTGGCCTGGCCTACGGATGATACAATATAATTTAATGATCCGTTCTTTTCTTTACGCACAACTATTCCTTCCTGGTTCACTACTGTGCCGCTTGCCCCTTTGACTAAAACGACCTCTTTACCATTGGCCAGTTTTAAGATAGCTTTATCAACGCCAGCCTTTATATCATTTTTTTTGAGGGCATAGGTAGTTCCTTCTTTACCGGGGCGGGATGCGTTGATCCATATCGAAATACCGGTCGTCAATAAGATCAATATTGTTGCAGCCGCATACCACCAGCTCCGAAAATCACGATCAGACTTTACCGTATGGCCTGTAGCTTCGTCAAGTTTTGATAGGATACGATTACCGCGTTCACGATCATTCAGACTTACGTCATCGGCATCGGCAAGCTCAATTTCATCATGGTAGGCCATAATTTTCGTAATCTCTTCTTCGGACGCGTTTCCTGCCAGATATTTTTCAAAAAGAATGATATACTCGCTGCGTGTCATGGTCAGTTGCTATTAATGGCATGGCTTTATTTAATTAGAGTGGTTTTTACTTACCACACACACTATCTTAAAGAAAAAAAAGACTATTAGTGAACAACTTTGTTTTTCAATGAATGAATTGCTGTTGCTTGCAATACCTGACCCTATGCAAACCAGTACACCTTAGAGCATTATAGAAACCCTATCTTCGGAACGACATTTGGATTTTGATGCACTGAAAAGGCCTACCATGATTACTAAGCAAACACGATCAGTGAATGTTCAAATGGCAATTTTGCGTTATTGCAACGCAGTATGCTTCGATAGAAAGCAAGAAACAACTTGAAGTACTGAGTGAAGAGTGTGCCCTTAATAGGCGTAACCTAATAAGATTAATAAGATCATTATTTCTTTTAGATTGAAACGCAAGTGCTTTAGTGCGATAGTAATTTGATTCTCAACAGAGCGCTTGGAAATCTTCAACATTTTAGCGATCTCTTCATTTGAAAGGTAGTCTCTCCGGCTAAGCAAAAATATTTGCCTGCACCTCACAGGAAGCACGTTCAGGTACGATTCAAGTTGCCTCTCCAATTCACCGGAATGTATCTTTTCGCTACCCTGATTGTAGATAACTAAGTCGTTTTTTTCTTCAATATTCTCACTATAGGATATAAAACTTTTTCTGGTTTTCTTTTGATAGCTGTAGACCTGGTATCGGATAGAGGCTTTTAAATAATGTTCTATATTGATTATAACCAAAAATTTTCGCCTGTTCCATAAGTTTAGGAAAAGATCATGCAGAACCTCTTCGCAAGCTGCTTCGCTGTCAATGTATCTTTGCGCCGTTCTAAATAATCTCAACCAGTACCGTTCAAAAAGTACTGTGAATGCACGATAGTTGTCGCCAACGATCAGAGACCATAAGTCGGCGTCACTTAAGGAATTTAGTTGCATGTAAATAATTGGTTAGGTAAACATACAAGTTAATATTGATATATTACAAATCCGACTATGGCTTCAACTACTATAATAACATCCTGAAATGTAGGCTAGGGATTTAATGTTATTGTAACACATATACAATCCACTAATGTCTTTGGCTCAAAAATTCGACGTCCTTATTCAAGAACAATTACAATTGAACACGTTTAGGCAATACTTAAATATCGTTTATGCTTGTCCACATCATAATGAGTGTTATTAGCTTAAAGCATTAAAAAATACTTTGAGCACGCAGAAAACGGCATTTAATAGATGATGATGCATTTATAACCTGCCTTTGAAAGTTACATGTGTTCTTAAAGCGGAATATACTAAGCTATGCTTAAATTGATTATCCAAGACTCATGCTGAGTTAGCAATAACCTTTATATGTATATAAAATAGTCTACCTTATTACCTGCAATTGAAAGACTTTGTTAATACCAAGCTATACAAATTAACCTCAAATTTGAGACGAATTGACCAAAAGATGAGACTGCCTCTCTGCGCATTTATCAGTGACACCAGCGACCTATTGGTAAAATTGGGCCACTGTTAGCAAATAAACCTTAACAAGACGGCAATCTATATTTTAGGCTCCCATCCGGGAGCATAGCTTCGGCTCCAAAACTTCTGGGCTTCTGTGTCGTTAATGATATGTCCGTTCGACGGATTGATATGTAAATCGCGGCCCACTCTCCAAGCTATATTACCGAGCTGCATGGCTAAAACACTTTTTTGACCTATTGCTACATCGCAACTTGGCTTTTTATTACCCCTTATGGCTTGTAAAAAATTAGCTACATGCAGGCTATCCAGTCCTAAGCTTGGGCTGGCGGTGTTACGTCCTTGTAAAGCAGACTCTTCGGCCAAACTTTTTTTAACCACCTGCTTAACTACTTTTCCGTTAAGATCATATACGGTATAGGCTTCACCATCCGTATCCAAACTACCATTATCTCCATAAAATATAACGCCACGGTCTGCGCCTTCAATTTTGCGCCCGTTCGAACTGCGGTTCTCCCACATGAGCGATACGCGTCCAGGATAATCCATGCAAATAATTTGCGTGTCGGGCGTTTGCCAGGCATCTTTGAATTGATAGCGCCCCCCCACAGAGGTAACGCGTGTAGGCAGGTCAACACCAAGCCCCCAAAGAGCAAGGTCAACTTCATGTGTACCGTTGTTGAGAGCTTCACCAGTACCGTACGTCCATAGCCAATGCCAATTATAATGTATTAAGCCATCCTGATAAGCCTGACGAGGAGCAGGACCCTGCCATAGTTCATAATTTAGCCACTCGGGTACTGCTGCAGGCTTGAGCTGCATGGCTTTACGGGCATTGGTATACCAGCACTTGGCAAAGTACACCCGGCCAATCACGCCATTATGTAACTCATCCATGCATTGTATAGCTAATGGAGATGACCGGCGTTGCGCCCCCATCTGTACTACCCTTTTATACTTTCTGGCTGCCGCTACTGCCATTTCGCCTTCGTGCGGGTTGTGACTCAACGGCTTTTCCACATAAACATGTTTGCCCGCCTGGCAGCCTAAAATAGTCATGGGTGCATGCCAATGATCGGGTGTGGCTATATAAATGGCATCAACATCCTTATCACTAAGCACGTGCCTGAAATCACCTTCACCTTTTGGCCGCTCGGTAGCCCCAGTGACTTGTTTTATCTTTTGCTGCGTAACAGGTATAGTTCGCGAGTCTACATCACAAACGCTGGTCACCAAGCATTTTTCCTGCCTGGCAAAGGTCGTGCACATGCTTCCGCCGCGCCCGTTTAGGCCTATAATTGATACATTGATGCGATCGTTTGCACCAATGATCCGGTTGTAACTTTTAGCTGTGAAGCCGAAGCTACTGCCGCCTATCGCTATACCACCAGTGGCAATAGCAATCTTCTTAATAAAAGTTCTTCTTTTCTCCATAATTCATAAGTTAACCCGGCTAATTGATTGTACTGCTAAAATGTATCCTGTTATTTACCTGCTTATAAGAACGGCAATGGTCTTATAAGCGAATGCCGTTTTGTAGAATATTCTGTAAATGCTAATTCGACATATTACTTATAGAATATAGCAAGCCACACCTCCTGAATAAGAATACAATAACCAGCATCAAATACTTTTTAGAAGAAAAAGCAGGCGTTTCTTACAAAAATCCGTTAACAATAATAATTTTGGCAGCACCATGTCGTTGCGGGCCTAGTCAGAAATAGATATTAACCAACCATCAAGGTCTTTAAAAACGCACCCTGATGGCTGGCATTTATTTTAAAATCCTGGATTTTGAGGATATTTAGGCCCTGTGATAATACGGTCTATCTGACTTTGAGGTATAGGCCTTAAAACATGCCTTTCCTGAATATTAGGCGCAGCATCCGGGTTATAAAGCTTTACGCGCTCAAGCAGCTTATTGGTTCTTACCAAATCAAGCCATCGGGTCTGCTCGCCGCATAGCTCGCGGGCACGCTCGTCTAAAACATAATCAAGATTAGCCTGAGCCGGCGTAATAGTCATAGCTGCCACATTTCCGGAGGGGAATGCTGCACGTTCACGCACCGCATTTATATATTTGGCTGCGTTAACATTATCGCCCAGATTAACTGCCGCTTCTGCTGCCAGCAGGTAAGTCTCTGCAAGTCTATATACAATCACAGGTCTAACCGACGGATCATTAATACCAGCTCTTTTAGTATCCTGATATTTTGTCATTGTAGGAAACAATTGTAATGTATAGCTTCGCGGCGGTACCAACAAGTAACGGGTTGCGTTTATCTTAGTATTACTTACGTCAACACCGGGCATATATATTGCCGTATCGCCCAATGTATATTTAGGCACGCCATTTACTTTAGGAATTTTATCTGCAGAGTTGGATAACCATACCGACTGAAAAGTTTTGTAATATCGGGTATCGTTGGTTTTGTCAGCAAAACAAACATTGCCCATCCAATTGGTTAGTTCTACTCGGGCGTATGGCCGGCCATATGCCATAGAGCGAACCAAACCCGGAAAATTCTCATATCCCATTACGTAATGAAAATTAAGCTCGTTGCTAACGGCATTATAAGTTAAGTTAGCCGTATGCTGCACACTCCAGAGTACTTCCCTATTGGCTTCATTGCCTTCTGCAAATACGTTCCCAAAATCAGGCAGTAAACCCAGGTTCAACGCACCAAGGTTATCCAGCAGTCCTTTGGCCGTGTTATAGGCATTTTGAAAATCGTCGGTCTGTTTGGCTGACGAATATGCTCTGGTTAAATATACTTTTGCTAAAAGATGGGAGGCAGCAGCTGCGGTTGCTTTACCCGGCAAAACCCCGTTTTGAGTAGGGCTTGGCGGCAAGGCAGCAATAGCATCTTTCAAATCTTGAATGATGAAATTATAAACGTCAGCAATAGGAGCTCTTGTTGCACTGGTAGTAGGCTCGCTGATAAAATTTTTGCTTAATGTAACGGGGCCAAAAAATCTAACCAGTAGAAAATAATAATTAGCCCGTAAAAACTTCGCTTCTCCTATCTTTTGCTTCACTGTATTGGCATCAATTCCGGTAACAGAGGCACCATTATCAATAATACCATTACAGGTATTAATGAACGTGTAGCAAGGGTTCCAAACGCCGCTTAAAAATCCGCTACTGGAATCGTAGCTACTGGCATATATATTAAAATTGGAATTACCTCCTCCACCCGACTTGAACTCATCGGTTCCAGGGACGGTCATGGTCATTAAATTTTCTGACCCCCATAAATTGCGGTTACCGGCATAGGCGGCATCTAAGCCTGACTGAAATCCTTGAGCGGTGTTAAAGTATTGCGGAGTAAGTGATGATTTAGGTTCTTCGATCAGTTGTTTACTGCAACCAAAAGTAGCTATAGCTATCGAAGCTATACCAATATAACGATGTAAGTATGCTCTCATGTTTTTGATTCAATTAAAAGGAAACATTTAAACCGAACAATAATGATTTAACCGGCGGTGTATCAACTCCAAGTGTACCGGCCGACTCCGGATCGGCTCCGCTAAATTGATTGTGCAGTGGCGAAAACAAGATGATCGCGTCGTTTAAAGACGTATACAATCTCAGAGACTTAGCTTTTATTTTCGAGGTTATTGCCGACGGCAAAGTGTAACCTAAGCTGATAGTACGTATTTTCAGGTACGATGCATTATAATATCCCAGCAGATCTCCGTAAGCAGGTGTGCCTACGTTAAAATTAGGTTTAGGGTATTTGTTCGCATTATTAAAAGGTGTCCAATAGTTTACATTTAGGTTATTCGCTTTTCCGTTAAGCACGTTTACATTGCTTGCGGGCTGTAACCAGGTTGCTATTTGAGTGCCGCCTACACGATAAGTAGCAACTACAGCCAGGTCAATACCTCTGTAACTGAAGCGGTTGGTAAAGCCACCAAAAAATTTCGGCTGCCTGTTACCCACTATCGTACGGTCATTAGAGTTAATTACACCATCCCCATTTAAGTCAGCTACCCTAATTGTTCCGATTACAGAACCGGCACCGGCCATCGTGAGGTTGAGGCGTCTGGCTTCGGCCGAATCGGCTTTTGTATTTTGCCAAATACCTACTTGCTGATAATTGTAAAGTGCGTTTATTGGCGATCCGACAAACCTGTTGTTGCCAATATCCTGCGTAACACCATCTTGCAAAGCCGTTATTTTATTTCGGTTAAATGTAATGTTCGCATTGGTGGTCCAACCAAAATCTTTCCTGGTTTTTGCCCTTATATTTACCGATGTTATAGTTACCTCTAAACCTTTATTTTCTGTTTTACCCACGTTAGCGAAGAATTGCTGGGTATACCCGGTTGTTATAGGCAGGTTTTGAGGCAGTATCAGGTCTTTGGTCTTTTGTTGATAAACATCTACCGTACCTGTAATACGTTCTTTAAATAAACCAAAATCTACTCCAATGTTTAGCGAAGCAGTGTATTCCCAGCCAAGCTTAGGGTTAGGGACGTTGTTAGGGTAAGTGCCGGTAACGTTGGTTGTACCGTAATTGTAGTTGAGTATAGCAAGGCCGCCAAGCGTTTGATAAGGGCTAACCGCTGCGTTTCCTACTGTACCGTAACCTACGCGTAATTTCAGACTGGATATCGCGTTAATATTTTTAATAAAATTTTCTTCTGAAACATTCCAGCCAACTGCAGCGGATGGGAACACATGGTATTTATTACCTGGTGCAAGTGTAGATGACCCATCCGACCGCATGGTTAGCGTAAGTAGATATTTACTCTTAAAATCATAATTGATCCGGCCCATAAAAGATACTATGGAAAATTTGGCGTAGCTGCCTGTACCTTTAAAATTTGAGCCTAATTCTGGATTGTAATACTGCACATTGTCGGCAAGTATATTGTTGTATGTTAAAGTAGTTTGATATTTATTATCTTGCTGATAACTAAAAAGTCCGGTACCGGTAACGTGATGGTTTTGTGCGAATGTATTTTCGTAAACAAGCAAGTTCTCTAATGTGAAGTTACGGTAATCGTAATTGGTATTCCTTGCGGTGGATGGGCCGCTCAGGTTTTGAAAAGTTGCGCTTCCGTAAAAGTCACCATAGGTTTCCGGCGTTATCTCAACCCCACCATTAAATCTGTATTTGAAATGCCGCGTAAACTGAGCCTCAGCATAAGCTGTGGTGAACGTGTTATACCTGGTGCGATTTTGTACAACAGCTCCAGGCACTAAATTAGCGAGTGGGTTGTAGATTAGCGAGCCACCTCCAGGGAAAGGAATTAGATTTCCGGCAGCGTCATAAGGTACGGTTAACGGGCTTGATTGTAATGCCTGTGAAATTGGATTGATACCCTCACCATTGGTCCTGCTCACAGAGTTGAGTGAGCTAACGCCAACTTTAAAGATTTTACCTAATTGCTGATCCAGGCTGATCTTAAAACTATATCGCTGAAATGAAAGCCCGGGAAAAATGCCTGTCTCATTAAAATAGCCCGCCGAGATGGCGTACTTTGTTTGTTCGGTACCACCCGACACTCCTAACTGGTGATTTGTACGCAATCCATTCTTGTAAATCAGTTTCTGCCAATTGGTGTTTGTTCCGTTTTGACGGCCGGCAAGTTCGGCCGGAAGAAAGGTAATCCCATCAGTGTAAAACCTAGGATCATCTATCCCATTGTAAGGATTTGGGGCATTAACTACGTTGGGATTGTTTGCATTGTAACTACCCCACTTTTTATAAGTTTCGTATTCAGCAGGCTGCATTACATCGTAATAACCCAATGGCTTCATTGTTCCGGCATAACCGCTGTATGATATTACCGGTGCGCCTGTTTTGCCTCGCCTGGTTGATATTAATATAACGCCGTTAGCACCTCGTGATCCGTAAATGGCCGTTGCAGATGCATCTTTCAATATTTGGACGGATACCACATCATCCTGATTGAGATCATTAATATAGGTTCCATTATATGGTATACCATCCACTACGTAAAGCACGTCACTTGTAGCACCTAATGATCGCTGACCACGTATTGAAATGGATGGCGTAGCACCGGGATGGCTGTTGCCGCCACTTTTTTGAATGTCAAGTCCGGGCGCCTGGCCTTGTAGTGCACTTAATAAATTGCTTGATGGTGTACTTTTTAGCGCCTCCTCATTAACAGAAGCAATAGAACCCGTCACATCTGCCTTTTTCTGAGAGCCGTAACCTACCACCACCACTTCGCTCATGGCAGACACTTTTTCTTTAAGCGTTACGTCCAGTTTTGTCTGGTCGTTCAACACAACTTCAAGTGTTTCAAAACCAACGGCTGTAAATACAAGCGTTCTGTTACCGTCAGGCACCTTAATTGAATATGCCCCGACAGGGTCAGTCATCGCGCCACCGGTAGTACCTTTTACCATAACCGTAACACCGGGTACAGGTTGGCCTTTCGTATCTTTAACAGTTCCGGTTACAGTTATTGCTGCGAAAGTCGCCTTTATCGTTTTCTTTTGAACAATAATGGTATTTTGGTAGATAACATAAGTCAATGGCTCATCTTTAAAGATGAGATTGAGCGCATCTTTTATTTCAACTCCTTTTACAGAAAGGGTAACCGGGGTAGCTTCGTTTAACATATCAGTATTGTAAATAAAGTTGTAACCAGTTTGCTGCTTAACTTTATTGAATACTTTATCAAGCGATGTATTTTTTACTGTAATACTAACTACCTGCGCAAAGGTGGTTGCACTGGCCTGCAAAAAGCAGGCTGTTATTAAAATAATTACAAGCTTCACTATATTGATAATCTTATAAAGCACGCAGATTTGTTTCCTGCATGAAAATGCATGGGAAAGTTTATACATTTGATTAGTGAGTTAATTTAGTAATTGATTGTTGGTACGATCGATAGAATTGCTCATGGCCTAACGGCAGATTATCAGGGGCGCGCCAACGCTCCTGGTTTTCTTTCATGTTACAACTCAAACAGGTTAAAGTAAAGCTTTATGGCATAACTGTTATCCTCCTCCCATCTGTTTTAAAATGAACAGTTCCGGTCAGCTCGAGTGTCTTTAATAAAAACGAAATGTCTTTGAACTTGGAAACAGAGCCGCCAAAGTTTTGCTTAGCCAGGGTACCCTCATAGGCAATATCTACATCATACCATCTCGACACCTGTCTCATGATGGTTTTTATGTTCTCATTCTCAAAATTGAAAGATCCGTCCTTCCATGATACCACATCTTCAACCTTTACATGTTTGACTGTAAAGTTCTGCCCATTTGTGTTTATCATGCCTTGTTCACCGGGAATAAGCGTTGCCTCCGCGTCATCCTTAGTAAGCCTGACCGCCCCTTCCAACAAAGTTGTTTGTACGGTGCTTTCATCCTGATACGCCATTACGTTAAAGTGGGTACCCAAAACATTTACGTTTACACCTTTAGCCATTACCTTAAAAGGCATGCTTTTATTTTTAGCCACCTCAAAATAGGCCTCTCCGGTAAGCTCAACCAAGCGTTCTGCGCCCGAAAAGGTTGTTGGAAATTTCAGCGAAGACGCTGCGTTGAGCCAAACTTTAGTACCATCAGTCAAGGTAAGCTGATATTGCCCTCCGCGTGGTGTGGCTATAGTATTATAAGCCACAAGTGTTTTGTTAGAAGTTTGAGATGTTTCTTTATAAACTAACTTTCCGTTAGACAACTTGGTGACCTGTGCAGTGCCCTGTGTGGAAACTATACCCTTATCAGTACCATCCAAATTAACCATATTACCGTTGGCCAATATTAATATTGCCTTGTTGCCTCCCGGAGAAATGACAGGTTGAGGAAGCAATTGCTTAGCAAACCTTTGTTGTTTGTTACTTTGCTTTTTTTTATAATCAGGCAGAAAAAAAAAGCCGATAGATAAAGTAATGAGTAGTGATGCTGCAATTGCCAACTTTTTGAATGCGCTGCCACTTTTTGGCACATCGGCTTGGATCTGAGTACGAAGCTGATGTAAAAGCAGCACTTTAATTTCATCACGGTTACCCATGTCGGTAGACCAAGGTAATTTCTTTAGTTCAAATTCATCTTTGTACTGCATAAGCGTTCGGGTTTCTTCAACCGAACACTGCCCTGCTGTATACTTTTCATAAAGTGCTAAAAACTCTTCTTTGGTCATGAAGATGATTGTTTGTTCAAATAGCTGTATGATCCAGCCATAGAAGGTTTACAGCTATATAGAGCCATTTTTTTTGTTGAACTCACATACAAAAAAGATTTTTTTTTGGCCATGCCCCAGCCAGTCCTCATCAAGTATCTTTAAACGTTGGTTATAAACTTTCATTAATCATCCATAATGCTTTTTAATAGAGTGAATAACTAACTACAAACAACGAAAACCTAATTATGCGTGGCAGTACTTTTCTTGTTGATGATTTAGCGGATCAATAATGTTGATGTGGTAATCACATGTTTGCGCCCCCACAATATGTCTCAATGTTTGGATGATTCGTCTCAAAAACAATCATGCTTTTTACATTTTAGCTTAAAAATAAAATTGAACAACCCTCATTTCTAAGACATTACAAGCAATAATACCCATAATGCGCATTCATCAGTGCTGCAGGTTATGCTGGGTGGTGCTTTCTAGGTCATTTTGTTTAGCAGCTAAGTTTCGTAACTTTAATTAACCAATTATTTATGCTTAAGAGTAATTTAACGGACGATCTGCTATGGAGGGCCGTTTGCGCTGGAAGCTCAACTGCCTTTAGATCTATAATTGATCGGCATTGGGAAGCCGTTTATACTACTGCTTTCTCTTATCTTCAGGATAGAGATATTGCTATGGAAATAGCTAATGACACCTTTCTTAATATTTGGCAGAAAAAGAGCACACTCGACATCGGTTCATTTAGAAACTATCTGACCACGAGCGCACGTTACCATGTCTATAAGGTACTTAAAACAAAAAGAGCCCTTAAGCTGGCTTATGTAGCCGACTACGATAAGCTATACGCCATGGATGTAGCACATAATAGCGGCGAAGAAAAGATCAGGTACATGGATCTTAGAAGCGAAATCGAAACCCATCTATCGGCTTTGCCAGCGCGTTGCCGAGAGATATTCTTGTTAAGCCGCCTTAGTAACCTAACGAATACAGAAATAGCCGAAAAATTAGCTATCTCTAAAAGAACAGTTGAGAATCAGATTTCAATTGCACAAAAATATGTGCAACGCAATTTTAAGGATGTTGCACTTGGCGTCCTCATAAGTTTACTGCTGCAGTAACCTATTCACTCTTTTAATTGATAAGGGCACTAGGTTCTTATCCTCGCCAATGCTGAACGTCGCTATCTAAGTTTATTTTTATTTCAATGCTATGTGAGGTTAAGATAACAACAGCACTCTTATACAGCATAAGCTAATTGTAGCAATTAAGGCCGCCACGTTGGCTGACAGAATGAGCCAAAGTTAGTACCATTTAAGTGCGGCTTCGGTTTAAAAAAGACAAAGTCTGAATTGGCAACTCCGCATTGAAATGAATTAAACCATCAATTTAAATTAATATTTCTGTATGAGAATTCGTTATCTATCAGCAATCAGCCTAATGGTTATGTTGTGCCTAACTTTAACATCATGGGCCCAAAACAAAAATGTGCTGCCGGGCTGGGCTTTAGGGGGCTTTGTGCGTCCAAAAGGCATAAACCCTATTATCTCGCCTGATACAAGCACTATTTTCCTGGATCCGATGTCGGGTAATAAGACTAAGTGGGAGGATAACGACACATTCAATCCGGCTGCTGTGGTTAAAGGTAAAAAAGTGATTGTTCTATATCGCTCAGAAGATAGGAGCGGTATCAAGATCAGCACTCGTACGTCACGACTGGGTTATGCAATTAGTAAAGATGGGCTGCATTTTAAACGTAAAGCGGAACCAGTATTTTACCCAGACAATGATGATCAAAAAGAGTTTGAATGGCCCGGAGGTTGTGAAGACCCCCGAGCAGCAGTCACAGAAGATGGGACATTCCTGATCTTATACACGCAATGGAATCGCAAAGTACCGCGTTTGGGTGCCGCTACATCCAAAGATATGGTGCATTGGAAAAAACATGGGCCTATTTTTCAAGATGCATATAACGGCAAATTTTTGAACATTCCAACGAAGTCTGCATCAATATTAACTCAGGTAAAAAGTAATAGGCAGGTTATTACTAAGGTAAATGGTGAATATTTTATGTATTGGGGAGAGCGGAATGTTTACGCCGCTACATCAAAAAACTTAGTAGACTGGAAGCCCATGGTTGATGCTGAGGGCAAGCTACTGGTACTTGCAGCACCCCGTAAAGGATATTTTGACAGTGATTTTACCGAATGTGGTCCACCGGCGGTAATGACCGATAAAGGTATTGTGTTGATATACAACGGCAGGAATAACAACGGTGAGCGCGGCGACAAGCGATATAACGGCGGCACCTATGCTGCCGGTCAAATACTGTTCGATAAAACAAATCCAACCAAAGTACTTGGCCGATTAGAGGTGCCATTTTTTAGACCAATGGAACCGTTTGAACAAAAGGGACAATACGCAAGCGGAACGGTTTTTATTGAGGGTTTGGTTTGGTTTAAAAAGAGTTGGTATATATATTATGGCTGTGCAGATTCAAGGGTAGGAGTAGCAATATATGATCCGAAAAACCCAACCGCTCCTGATCCGGTAGATCTTTAAAATTTCTAGTGAAAGCTAAATGCCTGCCAAACAAAAAAGCGTCTGCTTAGACGCTTTTTTGTTGTTTAATATTCCTGTTGACAGCGAACATCAATCCATACAATTTACTTTAAATATTCCTATAAAATCTATTTTCCGTGCTTGCACTTGGCTCATTTAAGGCATTCGAAAACATTTTATAAGTTGAACGTAAGAGGATAATGATGTAAATGATCGAAGTCATTACTTAACGTAATCCAGTAGCTCCAAAACAGGCATCTTCTCCTTGCTTCGTCTTAATCAGTGATCTTAATGAACTTTTATGCATTAGTTTGACTTTCACCTAATTACTCCTATTTCTGGCAGATAACCTGCTTTAACATCAGAAAAGGCATTACAGAATGCCAAAGAAAACTTTTGATCTTGTTAAAACTTCGTAGCGAATTGGTCGGCAGACCTCTTTTATCATCACCAAGAGATTACAGCAATAGCTAAACTTTTGATCTCTCTAACTAAGTGTACAATCAGTTTAAACGCCACCTAACGACACAACTTACCATGATTACATAAACTAACTGATAAGTCAAGAAGTTCTATTTTCTGCTACGCAACGCCTTTCTTGAAGAGCGAAAGCTAGATTAGTAAGATTAGTAGCATTTCACACTCTTTTTATAGCGTTAAAAATCGGGCTATTTACCTTTTTAATACTTTACTTTTACGCAAACACGGTTATAATTAATCATCTAACAGCGCCCGTGTGCACCAAAGGTAAGGCGCCTGGCCATGATAATCACCTACGTTACGCGGCCGATCATAGTAATACTGCTTGTCGTTCTTTTTATTGGTGCCTACGCAAACTTCAGTTACGGCACCTTGAGCGTTGATATAAGGTATTAATCCTAACCAGGCTTTACGTGCAACCGGTCCAAATTCTTTCGCATTTAGCCAGCCATGTTTTACGCCCGAGATAAGCGCAAACGTAAACATAGCCGATCCGGAGGTTTCAGCCCAGCAAGCCGGATCATCAATTAGTTGGTTCCAGATACCGCCTTTATTCTGAAAGTTTTTAAGGCTGTTCATCATAGTGAGGTATCCTTTTAAAATGCGTGGCCGGTATTCGCTGTTTTTAGGCAAATTGGTAAGTAATTCTGTCATCCCTGCAGCCATCCAACCGTTTCCCCTACCCCAGTAAAACGGAACATCGGGCGCGTGATAAAACAGGCCATTAGGTCGCTGAAGTGAGTCCAGGTAAAGCACCATCTCTTTTGCAGCACGGTCAATGTACTTGCGGTTTTTGGTTGCTTTATAGGCTTGGGTTTGCACAATGGTAATCATATACATATCATCAATCCACAGGCGTGTTTGCCACGATAAACCTTTTTCATCCCAAGCTTTCTGCTGCGCACTTGCGTTTTGCGGGAGTATCCATTGCGTATCCGCATAAGGCAACCCCAAATCAAAATAACGTTGCTCGTTAGTAACACGGTAAAACTCCAATGGTAAGCTGCCAAACATATTTAAGTCAACGTGATTCATTGGTGGCAGCAATGCTTTTTCGGTTGTAAACAAAGGTTCAAACTTGTTTTGTAAAAGCCGAACAAGTTGTGTATCACGAGTAATGGCTGCATATTTAAGTGCCCCCATCCAGTTAAAAGTTTCTGGGTAACTTATCCATTTACCACCATGCAGCATATGTTTACCATCAACAAACCGGTATGCCAGGCGTTTACCCACTTCTTGTGGCGTGTAACCTTGAGGGAAGTTTTTAAGTGCACTTTTTTGTGCCGAAGACACTTGAATTGCGAACACTAAACAAAATAAAAAGTAGCATTTTTTCATGATGAAGAATTGTAAAGGGATTAACTTGATTTAATATTATTGAAGATTAAGCCCTACTGAGAGCATTGCCATCAACTTAAGACAAGCTGATTATACAACGTTGGTTAATTTTAAGCTCAAAGAAAAATAATAACCTGCACCCGTTTTATTCAAACTATGGTTAATTTGTCTCAAAGTATGGCTGCAGATTCCGTTATTGACAAACTGTAACCAAACGCAAAACCAATATTCGATTGAGACAAATTGACTATAAGTTGAACAGTAAATCTATTACCTTATATTTTATTTTGATAACCAATTAATTCCGTTAAAAATACAACCCGATGTATGACGCCGGATATGCTATTATACTGCTTGTGCAGGCACTTGGTTAAAAACAGCTAAACCAATATTGATATACCCTCATGAAGAACTTTTGTTTAAGCATTCTATTTCTTATCAGTTTATGTTTCTGCATCACCTCCAAAGGGCAGGTTAGTAAGATGCCTGCTTATCCGCTCATTACGCATAACCCTTATTTTAGCATCTGGTCTAACACAGATACGCTTAATTCTTCAATCACACACCACTGGACAGGCAAAGACCAGCCGCTGGTGGGTATTCTCAAAGTGGACAATCAATTTTACCGGTTTTTAGGAAAAGAAGAAGACCATTACAGGACACTGGCAGCTGCCTCGGACGAAAAACCATACCAATGCCGATATATAGAAACTGAGCCGGATGGCGACTGGACCAAACCTGATTTTGACGATAACAGTTGGAAAACCGGAACAGGTCCGTTTGGCGATGCTAAAGACCGCTTCCCTACCCAATGGCTTAAAAACATTTGGCTGCGACGCGAATTTATGTTAACCGAAACGGAAGTTAACCAGTTGGTGCTGAAGCTTGATCATGATGACAATGTTGATGTTTATTTAAACGGCACCAAAATTTATAACAAAACCGGCTGGACGCAGGATTATAGCCTGATTAAGTTGGACGAAAAATATAATAAAGCATTAAAAAAGGGTAAAAATGTGATCGCCATACGCTGTATTAACACTTCTGGCGGCGCCTCACTTGATGTTGGACTATTAGACTTACTTAAAGTTAAAGTAGCCAACCGATTAGAAACCGCCGAGCAGCAAAGTGTTGATGTAACAGCCACACAAACACATTACCAGTTTAAATGCGGCCAAATTAACTTAAGCGTTACTTTTACATCGCCACTGCTGTTGAGCGACATAAAAACGCTTACCCGGCCGGTATCATATATTACCTACCAGGTAAGCAGCAACGATAGCCGACCGCATCAAGTTAAAATTTATACTGGTGTATCTACCAATTTAGCGGTTAACCGTACGAGCCAGGAAGTAAGTGCCGAAGCCGTAAATAACCCTACTCTTTCTGTGTTAAAAGCCGGCACCAAAGAACAGCCAGTGCTGCAAAAGAAGGGCGACGATTTGCGCATTGACTGGGGCTATTTGTATGTAGCTGCTCCTAAAAAAGAAAATATTACTCAATATATAACCAACAGCGCAGAATCTGTAAATTCCTTCCTTAGCAGTAGCTACAAGTCTACCTTTAAACAAGGCAGGCAGGGCGTATTAAACACTGTGATATCTGTGCAAGTAACCAAAAACACACCAGCCAAACAATTTGTGATGCTGGGCTATGATGACTTGTACTCCATCCAATACTTTAAGCAAAATTTAAAGCCGTATTGGAAGGCGTTTTATCCTACTATTTATTCGGCATTTAATGCTGCTGTAAAAGATTACAGCTCCACCCTGAGCAAGTGCAATACGTTTGATAAACAAATTTACCAAAGCACCTTAAAGGCAGGCGGCGACGAATATGCCCGCCTTTGCGTAATGGCTTACCGGCAAAGCATTGCCGCACACCAGGTAGTAAAAAGCCCGCAGGGTGATCTGCTATTTTTATCTAAAGAAAATTACAGCAATGGATCGATCAATACGGTTGACATCACCTATCCTTCGGCGCCTTTGTATTTAATTTACAATCCCGAATTACAGAAAGGCATGCTTAACGGCATTTTTTATTACAGCGAAAGCGGCAAGTGGACCAAAAACTTTCCGGCACATGATTTAGGAACCTACCCATTAGCCAATGGCCAAACGTATGGCGAAGACATGCCTGTTGAAGAAGCAGGTAACATGATTATTATTACCGATGCCATTGCACATGCCGAACGCAATGCTAACTATGCTAAAAAACATTGGAAAGTATTGACCGTTTGGGCTAAATTTTTACTGGAGGCCGGCCTCGACCCTGCCAACCAGTTATGCACCGACGACTTTGCCGGCCATCTGGCACACAATGCCAATCTATCTGTAAAAGCTATTGTGGCTATAGGTTGTTATGCCGATTTGGCTAATCAGTTAGGGTACAAAGACGTAGCCGCAAAATACCGCAACGAGGCTATTATCATGGCAAAAAAATGGATGCAAATGGCTGACGCCGATGATCATTACTCGTTGGTATTTGGACGCAAAGATACCTGGAGCCAAAAATACAATCTGGTTTGGGATAAGATTTTAAACTTAAACATTTTTCCGCAAGAGGTTTACAACAGAGAGATTAAATACTATCTAAGCCATCAAAACAAATTTGGCTTGCCGTTAGACAGCCGGAAAACCTATACTAAATCTGACTGGATTTTGTGGACAGCTACATTAAGTCAGAATGAAAAAGACTTTAAAAGCCTAGTAAAACCTGTTTACAAATTTGCTACAGAAACACCGTCGCGCGTACCTTTAAACGACTGGCACGAAACTAAGGACGGCAAAATGGTTGGCTTCCAGGCACGCAGCGTGGTAAGCGGTTATTTTATTAAGCTTCTGGCTAATCAATGGGCCGTTAAAAAATGAAGCACTTTTTAATAAGGAATGGGCGTTAAGAATTTAATCTTAACGCCCATTCCTTATTATACTCCTGATAAGTTACTTTATGCTAGCATACTCTTTTTTCCAGTAAGTGGGCTGGGTAGTGTATAAAGCCTGGTTGGCCAAATGCACACAAATGGCGGTTTTGGCACCGGTGTAAATGTTGGAGTCGGGTAAGGTATTGGTCATTACCTTCTCGTAAAAATCTTTGAGGGCATACCAGGTACCATCTTTGGTAGGCTCGGGCAAGATAGGTACACCGCCTTGTTTGTCCCAGGTTATTTTAGTGGCACCGGTTACCCCATCCACCAGGCCGCGCTCTTTAAGCAAATCCTTTTCGGCATAAAACATACCCTGGTCTGTCAGCAAGGAGACAGTGCCCTTGGTGCCTTTGATTTTAAACAGGTAACCATCACGGGCATTACCGCAGGTAGCCCCAAAGTTGCCCACCATGCCCTCCTCGCCGTAGCGCACCACCACCTGCACGTTATCATACGTTTCGCGGCCATCCTTATACAAATCTATTCCGCCTGCTGCCTGAAACTGCGTGGGATGCGTATCAAACGCCCAGTTAATAAAATCCATCTGGTGCGATAGCAGCTCTGCTACCAGCCCGCCCGAATATTCTTTATACATCCGCCAGTTAATCTGCCGTTCTAAACCCGGCTCGGGTACTGCCCTGCGCCAGCTGCCGTTACGGTCCCAGCGGCAATCCACCTGGGTAACTTTGCCCAGGTAACCTTTATTAATGTATTCTTTAACTTTGTAATACAGCGGCGAGTAACGGTACTGGTGCCCTACCTGCACTACTTGCTTGTTGCGCCCTGTCACAAGCTTTACCAAATCCATTGCCTGGTTGGCGTTGTAGGTCATTGTTTTTTCCAGGTACAAATGCCGCCCCGATTTAATAACTGCCGAGGCGATGGGGTAATGCATATTTAAAGGTACCGATATGATAACGGCATCTACGTCCTTGTCATCCAGTACCTTCCTGTAATCGGTATACGCTTTTGGTGTAGATGTCTTGCTGATGTTTTGCGCGGCCTTTAAGCGGAAGTCGAGCACATCGCAAATGGCTGTTACTCTGAATAAGGCTGGCAAATCATTCATCACATACATAATGCCCTTGCCCCGGTCGCCGCAGCCAATTACAGCCACTTTGAGCGGACCGGCATCGGCTGCAAAAGTTTGCCCGCTCATGAGCAACCCGCCTGCAAGTAAACTGCTGCTTTTTAAAAATCCTCTTCTTTCCATTATTCAAATTATTTTTGATACCCTTTAAAAGCCGGGGTAACTGTATCGCGGATAGCACCGTTCTTGTCACGATATACCATGTAAGCGCCAATATCTTTCCGCCCGGCTAAAAAGCTTAAGGCTTTGCTTAAGCCCATGGCCATAAAGCCGTTATCATACCCATCGGCCGTCAGTGCATCTTGGGCATACACCGTTACGCTGATGAGTTCATTTTGCACGGGGTAACCTGTGAGCGGATTGATGATATGTGATATCTGCTTACCACCCGCCTCATGATGTTTACGGTAATTGCCGGATGTGGTAATGGCGCCATTTCCCGGCGTAATCACTTTGCGCATAGGTTCAGGGTTTAAGTCATCGCTGTTAACGCCCTCAATGCCGATGCCAAAAGGCTCGCCGCCTGGTTTAGTACCTTTAATGCGCAACTCGCCGCCTAGTTCAACCAAGTAATTACTGATGTGATGCTGTTCCAGCAAAGCAGCCAGCAAATCAACCGAGTAGCCCTGGGCAATGCCGTTCAAGTCTAACTGCAGGCCGGGACGGTCTTTTAACAAACGATTGCCTTTTAACCACAGGTGTTTCATGCCTACCTTTTGCAGCAAAGCTTTGATTTGTGTAGCGGTTGGCTCCTGGCTGGGTTTAACCACACCAAAACCCCAGGCATCTACCAGCGGTTTAACCGTTGGATCGACCAGGCCCTGGGTATCTTGGTAGATTTGCATCGAACGGGCAACCAGCACCCTAAAATGCTCGTCAACCCCTATTCCGTCTGCCGACTGATTGAACTTGTTAATTAGTGATTTCGGCTCGTAAAGCGATACCGATGAATCCAGTTTGTGCAGTAAACTATCTGTTTGCCTTAAACTCACCAGACTATCAGGCGCGTAGTAAACTATTTGATAAGTCGTACCCTGCGCATAGCCGCTCAGCTCATAGCGCTTAGGTTGGTTGTTGCTATTGAAAGCGAGTAAGGAGGTCGTTAAACCCAAAGTACTTACTAAGACTGCAACCTTTATCATTAACCGGAAATGGTTTGATGTATCATATTTTTGTTCAATATGCTTTATCATTCAAGTTCAGGCTCTAAATTTATTAATCAATGTTTTGCATTCTATGTTGATACTAGTCAGTTAGCAATAAGCGTATAAACCTTGCCCGGCAATTAACCAGACAAGGTTGACATCATGAACTTATTTCTACTAAAAAATGCAAGTTAAATTAAATGCACTTTATAACAGCTGTTGCATTAATAACCGGGATTTTGCTGTAATTTGCCGCCGTTATTACGCTCAATTTCGGATGCAGGGATTGGCCACAGGTTATAAGTTGGCTGCACATCAGAGTAATATGGATTACATTTTTTTACCCTGTCGTATATTTTACCCAAGCGCATTAACGTAATACGGCGTTTTTCTTCAGATCCAAGTTCGCGCATACGTTCATCCAAAATGTAATCAATGTTGACGTTGGCTGGTAGCACGCTCGATGCATTTGCCCGGCTGCGAACCACATTAATATCAGCGGCTGCATTACTTAACTGATTTAACCCTAAGTAAGCTTCGGCCCTTAATAAATAGGTCTCGGCCAGGCGAAACATGTACTGGTCGGCATATGTACCGCCAGCACTTGCTTTTAACAACAGTTGAGATTTATCCTGAAACATGCCATCAGGGTGATCTCCGGGCGTAGTTACTTTAGATTGAAACGCATAAAAATCGCGCCGTGGCACGGTGATACCTGCCGGTGGATTTACGGTAGATATTACCTGACCAAAACGCGGATGAGCTGGATTGTTAACCACAAATTCTCTGACAAAATTGTATGGTGCGTTTCTTATGTCGTTATTAAAATCGCCTTGCCAAATAACATCCGAAAAATATTTGGTTGATATTGCCCAACCAATGCCCCTGCCGCCTGAGTAATCACTACGCGGATAAAGAAACGGCTGCACCGTGCTCCCTGCAAGGCGGAATGTTAGAATTTGCGGCGCAAAGTTTCTTTCAAACTGATAAGAACCATCGATACCGGTTGATACGGCACCGCCGCCGGGTACATCCGTTTCAAACTGAATAACCCAAAGGCCTTCTTTGTTTGTTCCGTTCTTACGGTTTTGATTACCCTGCTGAAAGAGATCCCAGTACACATTTTTGGTAGCATCGGATGATTTTGTGCCAAACCGGGTTTTCATCAGTGCCACATTAGGATTACTGATTACTGTAGTTGCAGCAGTAACTGCATTTTGAAATTCTCCGGCAGCAAGGTAAACTTCCGACAACAAATGGTAAGCCGCCAGATTACTGATCTGCCCGTCGGTTACGGCATTGATGGCAGGCAGGTTTTCAGAAGCAAATTTTAAATCACTGATTACTTGTGCCAGCACTTCTGCTTTTGGAGCACGGGTATAATCTGTTTTTGGTGATTCTACCTCCTTTACATTCAGCGGCACACCGCCATACAGATAAGCTAACGTACGATAGGCAAAACCACGGAAAAATCTGGATCTTGCTTCATTAAGTGTTTTATCGGCTGCAGACATTGAAGAATTTGGTATGCGATCTATTATCGTGTTAGCCTCGCTAACAATTTTATATAGTGCCGACCAATGACTTAACGGAATATTTAATCCGCCCTGCGGTGCATAAGAGGCAATCATGTTGGTGTGCCTTTCGGTACTGGGCTGCCCATCAAAAACAATATCGCAACCGTAAACATAATCAAAAGGCCGGCGGTCGCCATTGGTGTAAAACTCGGTACGCACTCGGTTATACAGGCCGTTTACAGCTGCATTAAAATCGCTGCTGTTATTATAAGCATTACTGGTGCTCAAGAAGTCAAGAGGCTTCTCGTCTAAAAAGTCTTTTTTACAAGAGGAAGATAAGATAATACCTAATGACAAAAATGCGATGATAGTCTTTTTCATTACTTTAAAGATTAGAAAGTTACGTTCACGCCTACAGAATAGCCTCTTAATACAGGCCGTCCATCATTAATCAAGCCTTGGCCCGGCGTTTCGGGATCCCAACCATCCCAGTTAGTCCAGGTAACGAGGTTGCGGCCGCTTACAAAAAGGTTGAGGCTTTGCAGTTTCAGGCGCTGAATGGCCTTACCAGTAAAATTGTATCCTAGTGATACATCCTGCAGCCTAACAAAGCTGCGGCTTTGATAAATTGACGGGCTAATAGTGGATGCAATAATAGAACTTGGATACCTGCCATTAGGATTACTTGGCGACCAAAAGTCAGTTCCGCTCAAATTATTTTCACGGATCGAATTATCGTCTCTTACGCGGCGTGGCGTGTTTGCGGCCAGATATGAATTACTCCCACCCTGTACAGAATTTAAAAATGCAGTAAGTGTGAAGTTTTTGTACTGAAACTTGTTTAACAAGCTAACACGATACAAAGGCGCCGTTGATCCTAAGATTGTACGATCGTTGGCGTTGTTAATTACGCCGTCGCCGTTTTGGTCAACAATGCGGTACGTGCCGGGCGAATAGCCAGCCGGAATTTGCTCACCTATTTGCCAGATGCCATTAGTTTGATAATCATAAACTACGGTGTTTGGCTGCCCGATAAACAAACCACTTTGTGGCAAATCATCTTCTTTGCCGTCGCCGTTCAAATCTCCTAAAAGCTTCACTACTTTATTAATGTTGCGGGCAAAGTTTAGCGTTGAGCTCCACTGGAAGTTTTTTCCGTTGATATTTCTCGAGGTTAAAGCAAGTTCATAACCCTGGTTATTAAGTTGCCCTACGTTGGTTTGTATACTGCCAAAACCGGTAATTGTAGGAATATTTACGCTATACAACAAATCAGTTGTGCGGTTATTATAATATTCAACCACGCCTGATAAGCGATTTTTAAACATCGAAAACTCTATCCCCACGTTAACCCCTGCGGTACGTTCCCATTTTAAATCGGGGTTAGGTAACGAGTTTACCTGCTGACCGAACTGCGTTGAACCGCCATCACCGTAAACGTAAGCAGCATTTACGTTAACCACTGCCAATGATGAGTATCTTGAAGTTTGATTACCTACCACGCCGTAACCTACGCGTAATTTCAAATTATCAACCCAGTTAACTTTAAAAAACGACTCACGGGCAACATCCCATCCTACGGATAACGACGGAAAATAAGCCGACTTATAGTTTTCGGCGAAACCCGAAAAACCATCTCGCCTTACAGTAGCAGTTAACAAATAACGGCTGTCATAGCTATAATTAATGCGCGCCATTTGGTAGTTAAGGGCTTCCCGGTAAGCGTTTGACACAGCAAACCGGTTGGTGCCTTGCTGCAAGCTATTATAACCCAAAGTCAACCTGTCAAACCCAGTCGAGTAAGCCCTTGTATAATCGTTTTTACGCTCAACAGCGCCGTACAAAAGGGTAGCTACAAAATTGTGCTTGCTAAAGGTCCGGTTATAGGTCAGGATGTTATCTAAAGTGTAATCGTAATAGGTAGTTACTTCTTTAGATGCCTGCCCGGTTAAACCGGCATCATATTGGTTTGAAGTATTATGGAGATCCAATCGATAGTTATTACCAAAATTTAGCCGATAGCTCAGGCCTTTAAGTGGTAACTGCACATTGGCGTATAGATTAGCAAAAAAATAATTATGCCTATCGTGATCATCAGCTTCGTAACTCAAAAACGGATTAGTTAAATTGGTATTGAAGGGGTTGATGATGTAATTTCCGTTCTGATTACGGGGCTGAATAAGTGGCGACAACAGGCGAATGTTACCCAAATTAGGTTCAACGCCATCCTCGTTCACAAATGTACCAAACGATTGCAGTCCCACGGTAAGCCAGTCAGTAGCTTTGGTTTCGATATTGGCCCGCAAACTTTTACGTCTGAAAACGTCGTTTTTAATAAAACCCGAATTTTTAGTTAGGCTACCTGATAATAAATAGGTAACTTTTTCAGCCCCTCCTGATATGCTAAGCTGGTTATCAACGATGTAGCCGCGGTGGGTAGCTTCGCCGTACCAGTCAAAATCATAAGGCAACAAGTTTCCCTGCGCATCCTTCATAGAGGGGTCAACTTTGCTTACCAAGTCAAATGCCGGGTTAGGCTGGGTATAGTCTGGAGCTAAATAGGCTTGTTCGTAATATAAGTTCCTGATTTTTTCCAGGTACTCATCGCGCCCCATTGGCCTTAACTTATTACTGGGCGATTGTGTGGCATATTGTGAGGAAAAAGATATTCTGGTTTTCCCGTTAACGCCTTTGCGGCTGGTAATAAGCAAAACGCCGTTGGCAGCCTGGGCCCCGTAAACCGCAGTGGCGCTGGCATCTTTCAAAACATCAATAGAGGCAATATCATCAGGGTTGATAGAGGTTAACGAGCCGGTATACTGAACACCATCCAAAATAATGAGCACGTTGGTATTGCCATTAAGTGTGTTTGCGCCGCGTATACCAATACTTGGTGTAGCACCCGCGCGGTTAACCTGCCCTACGTTTAAGCCGGGAACGGTACCCTGCAGTAAATTGGCCACGTTAGTAGTAGGTGATTTACGAAAATCATCAAGATTAGCCCGCACTACGGATCCGGTTACGTCTGCTTTTTTCTGGGTGCCGTAACCCACCACAACAACATCGTTTAATGAGTTACTTACCGCTTTCATCTGAATTGTTAAAGTAGTACGGCCGTTCAAAGACACTTCCTGTGTTTCGTAGCCCACTATCGAAAACACTAACACCTGATTGGTATTTGCCGGCGAGAGCGTATAACCACCGGCTACATCTGTTTGAGTAGCCAACGATGTACCTTTAACCTTAACGGTAACCCCAACTAAAGGCTGCCCTGTTTCATCTGTTACTTTACCGCTTATGGTAACAGCGTAGTTAAAGCCATCCGTATGGTTCATATTCGAATTTGCGGCGAAGCTTTTGGCCGCAACAAAGATATGGTTACTGCCCTGTGAAGCCATAGATGTTTGGCCAGCACACAAGGCAATTAAAGCCACGCTAAAACCGTATTTCAGTTTTGTAGAAAATGCGATTGTTGATGTTTCCATCTTTTTACCTGATTGATGGTAAGATGAATCAGTCACAGAATCTTTTCTCATAAATTGTGTTTGTATATAATCGGTTATTGGTTCTATAATTTGGTTAGGATAATACTGCTTTTTCAAGCCCTTGATATGCGAGCACAGATTGGATTATACCGGTGTACTTTGAAACTGCCGGAACTGGTTAGCAATTGGTTAAACCGCTTTTGAGCTAAAACGGAAATATATTTATTAAAGGCATTTGTTAAGCATGAGATGGCAGCCTACTTGTAAGCTGTATAGCTATTTACCTTGGTTTTGGCAAACAAATGCCAAATAGCTAACAAGAACTTTATCCCGTTAAATTTTGGAGTAAGGTTATTTCATAGTTAGTGATCTCCTTTCAAATATTTATTTAATTGCATAAAAAGCCCTTCAGGGGTTATCATGAATACATCAGCGACAATACAGCCTTGCAGGCTGCACTTTATGCTGATTTAACACATAAAATTAAAATCATTACAAACACTGCACGGCAAGCAGTTATGGTACTTAACTTTGAAAACTGCTACGCAGAAGGGTTTATAAATTGGTTTTATTACGGTTCAAATTAACCTAACCAAATCAGTAATATTTGTTCAACTTTTTGTCGATTCGTCTCAATTTTTGAACAAAACGCGTTATTCAACAATCCAACTTTCTGATTGACAATACTTTAATCAAAATAAACTTCTAATTTCCGTTGAAGGCGTTGTTGAAGTCATGGTACAAACAGCTGGTTTGTATATATTTGAGTCAACCAATTATGTTCCGCTCGTTAAAATTCGTTATTGTACAGCTGTCTATACTTTTGATAGCCTCTTATTGCAATGGTCAATCGTACTATTTTAAGCACTATCAGGCTGATGATGGGTTGGCGCACAACACCATACTCACCATTATGCAGGATAGCAAGGGTTTAATATGGATTGGCAGCCGTGGCGGACTAAACCGATTTGATGGTTACGCATTTAAAACTTACAAAAATGCCAAAAACAAATTTGGCAATATTGGTAATAATGTAGTACACGCCATTGCCGAAGACCAAGCCGGAATGATTTGGGTAGGGACCGGCAAAGGTTTATACAGATACAATCCTTATTTGGAAACGTTCACTTCTGTTGAACAAGTTTCGCAAAAGATGATAAGCCAAATTTTAGTGGATGCGCAAAATAGGTTGTGGTTTTTGGCTAATGGCTTTTTGTACTGCTATTATCAACAAACCAACAGGTTAATCAGCCTACATAAAAATGGAGCTTGCCTCGCCATAGATGATGATAAACATATATGGATGGGTGACGACGACGGTACGATACGGGTAATTAATCCGGTGACACTTACGTTTAAACAGGTTCGAATCATTAGCACCAACGTGCCGCCAATACTCCGTACCATTTTAAGAATTTTGCCTACAGGCACGGATGAAGTGCTGATTGGGTGCTTTAAACAGGGGCTTAAAAGTTATAATATCAAAAGCGGCGCAGTAAAATCTTTACTTTCTAAAAATGCCGATAGCACTGAGATTTACGTACGCGACATCAAAGCAGGAAACGACGGAAAATATTGGATAGCCACCGAATCGGGAATCTACATTTACGACCTTACCCAACATGTTAGCAGCAACTTGCGCAAACGTGCCGGTGATGTATACTCCTTGTCTGACAATGCAGTGTACACTATTTGCCGTGATCATCAGGGCGGTATGTGGGCCGGCACATTTTTCGGCGGCCTTAACTACTACTCTAAAGAAAATGCCCGGTTTGAAAAGTACTATCCCCTACCTGATGTTAACTCAATATCGGGTAATGCCGTACGCGAAATTTGTGCCGATAATAAAGGCAATTTGTGGATTGGTACGGAAGATGCCGGCATCAATAAATTTAATATCAACTCCGGCAGGTTCACACAATACAAAAACGGAACTAAAAACGGTTTATCCTATCCGAACATACATGGCTTAAAAGCCATTGGCAATCAACTATTTATTGGCCCATTTTTGCACGGCCTGGAAATTATGGATATGCAAACCGGCAGAGTAACCGACCGGTTTAAACTCATTGGCGAGCAGCATGCTGATGCAAAAAGCGAATTTATTTTAAGTATACATCTTACCAAAGACAGCACCATACTTATTGGTACCGTGTACAACGGCTCGGGTTTGTTTTCTTACAACCGGCAATCTAAAACATTTACCCGCATTAAAGAAATCCCGTATAACTCTTATGTATACGATATTCAGGAAGACCATGAGGGCAATATATGGACAGGCAGCATATCAAACGGAGCCTACTTTTACAATCCTAAAACTGGCAAGCACGGCAACTTCAGGTTTGGCGATAAGGTTAAAGGGAAATTAGTAAATGAGTTTGCTGTATATGGAATTTTAGAAGATAGCTATAACGCCATGTGGCTTACCACCGAGGGCGGTGGGCTCATCAGGCTGAGTCCCGACCGTAAAAGTATCCGGAAATTTACCACAGAAGACGGTTTACCCAGCAATGTGCTATTCCGGATGCTGGAAGACGACAATAAACACCTGTGGATAAGCTCGCTCAAAGGTTTAGTTTACCTTGATCTGCAAACGTTTAAGTTTAAAGTTTATACCCAGTCTAACGGTTTAATTACCGACCAGTTTAACTACAACTCAGCATATAAGCATACCAACGGTAAGATGTATTTTGGCTCAGTAAAAGGAATGATTGCATTTAATCCGGTTGACTTTAGTCAAAACGAACCCAGCCCGCCTACCTACATTACCGGTTTTCAGATTAGCAATAAAGAAATTGTGCCCGGCACCAGTAACAGTCCTTTAAAAAAATCCATTCTTTATACCGATTCAATTACCCTGAAATACAATCAAAGCAACTTTAGTATTGAGTTTGCAGCGCTTAATTACTCATCGCCAGGAGTTACACGATATAGGTACCAGATGAAAGGCCTAGATAAAACTTGGACTTACCTTAACAGCAACCGCAAAGCCTACTTTACTGATTTATCACCCGGTAATTACGCTTTTATTGTACAGGCCGAGAGTAATGTAGGTAGCTGGAGAAGCCAAGAACGAAAGCTATACGTTAAAATACTACCGCCGTTTTGGAAAAGTGTCACCGCATATATATTTTATCTGTTGCTTATGGGTGCCAGTATGTACTTGGCCGTAAGATACTATCACCGTCGTTTGGAGCGCCGCAACTTAAGCAGGCTGCAACTTTTTGAACACGAAAAAGAGAAAGAAATTTATCAGGCAAAAATTGAGTTTTTTACCAATATAGCTCACGAAATTCAAACACCGCTTACACTGATTGTAGGCCCAGTGGAACGCTTGCTAAAAAAAGCTGAGCGGTACCAGGACATGCAGAAAGGCTTACTGATGGTAGAAAAAAACGCCAGACGCTTAAACGAATTAACAGGACAATTATTAGATTTCCGTAAAACGGAGATGGACCAGTTTGGCTTAAACTTCGTTAACATAGACATTGCACAACTGTTAAGCGACCAAATTGCGGTATTTAAATCAGTTGCCGAAAAGCAACGTATCTATTTAACGCTCAATACGCCTGATCAGCAGCTTATTGCCTTTGTTGATCGCGAAGCATTAATAAAAATCTGCAGTAACCTGATATCAAATGCGGTTAAATATGCCGCTACTAAGGCAACAGTAACTTTATTACACCGCCACGCCGACGATGAAAACTTCATCATACAATTTAGTAATGATGGCAAGGGCATACCGTCCGAGTTTAGCGAAAGAATATTCGAACCCTTTTTTAGGCTGAGCGGCACCAATAAACCTGGTACAGGCATTGGCCTTTCGTTAGCCAAATCGTTAACAGAATTGCATAATGGAAAGCTCAAGCTGGCACACAGTAACAACAGCATTACTGTTTTTGAGCTCACATTGCCTATACATCAAAAATTTGAATTTAAATTAGGTAGCTGGAAAAAGCTGAATTGATTATGACTGACAGTATTTTAATCATCGATGACAATGAAGATATCCTGGAGTTTTTATCGGATGTTTTAGATGAAAACTACAAATTACACCTGGCAGAAAACGGCGAAATAGCGCAGACCATACTGGAGAAGGAAGTTATTAACCTTATTGTTTCCGATATTATGATGCCCGGCATTGATGGCTTTGAGCTTTGTCGGATTATTAAATCAAACGTGGAATACTGCCATATCCCTATAGTATTGCTCACCTCTAAAAATACGTACCAAGCTCATATTGAAGGGCTGGAGGTTGGTGCCGATGCCTATATCCAAAAGCCGTTTTCGCCCGAGTTACTGCAAATGCAGATTGCCAATCTGCTCAGAAACCGGTTAAAAATCAAAGATCATTTTGCCAGTTCGCCGTTTGAGGACGTACGGGTAATGGCCCACTCAAAAACCGACGAGATATTTTTGAAAAAGCTGGACGAGTACATTCGCAAAAACATCAAAGACCCAAATATGGATATTGACAAGATGGCAAATCATATGCACATGAGCCGCCCGACGTTTTACCGTAAAATAAAATCTCTTTCTTCTTTATCGCCCAAAGAGTTAATTGATGTTACACGTTTAAAAAAAGCAGCTCAACTCATTACTCAAAATGAATTTACCTTATTTGAAATTGCAAAAATGGTAGGTTACAGTTCCCAGAGCGTATTCGGAAAAAATTTCCAAAAACACTTTCATGTTACGCCATTGGAATACATTAATTCCATCCCTAAAGAAAACGGCCTGAACAGCGTTACTTAATGCTACTAATACATCAGAAACTAAAAACCTCATCAAGTTTATTTGATGAGGTTTTTAGTTTCTGATGCAGTGGAGAAAGGTTACTTAAGCAACTTAATTTTTATATTCCGGTAACTTACCTCGTTGCCATGGTCCTGCAGCAGGATGTGGCCTTTATCAGCCTCACCAAAATCTTTCCATACTTTGTGCTTGCTCATCTTTACCAGCTCGCGGTACTCCGGCGATTTGCGCTCATATTCCAATACCTTTTTCCCGTTAAGCCAGTGCTCTACATGGTTGTTCGGGTAAACAATGATTTTGCCGGTGTTCCACTCGCCTATCGGCCGTACTGCACCTTTTTTGTCTGATGTTTTTAAATCATAAAGCGAGGCCAGCGTACGGTTCCCATCACGGCCCAGTTTAGCGTCGGGATGCACATCGTCGTCCAGTACCTGGTACTCCAGGCCGATGGCCGATCCGCCCGATTTTTCCTGAAGCGTTACAAAGTATTTTACGCCGCTGTTAGCCCCGCGGGTCAGCTTAAAATCGAACGACATTTCAAAAGGTCCGTACTCATCAACGGTAACAATGTCGCCTGCATTTTGCGACTCGGCGCCATTAGTAGCCTGTATGGTCATGGTACCGTCTTTAACCACCCAGCCCGGAGAGCCGGTCGGAAAGCTTTCGGATTTGGCGCTGCGCCAGCCTTTGCTGGTTTTGCCGTCGAATAGCAACTTCCAGCCTTCTTTTTTCTCTTTAGCCGTTAACGTATTATTCTGCGCGTTGGCCAAACTGCCTATGGCAATTAGTAACGCGGTCATTACCGATGCTTTATAAAGCTTTTTAATATTCATTGTTTAGTGATTTGTTGACTCTTACTTCTTGATAGTATGTAAAAACTTAATGCTTTGAGGTACCTGCTCAATCGAGGCGCTGCTTTCGTCCTCAATGTAATAGTGCTTTACACCTACGGCCTTTGCAGTGCGTAGTACCTCGGCGATGTTAATTTGACCGGTTCCTAAAATCACATCGTTGTTTTGGTCAGTTCCGCCGGAGTTATTACCGGTAACGCCAGCCTTTAAATCTTTTAAGTGCAGCGCTTTGTAACGGCTGCCGTAGGTTTTTAAAAGCTTAACCGGATCCTGACCGGGAAAAAACGCCCAAAGTATATCCAGCTCTAAGCCTACATACTGCGGATTGGTTTCTTTAACCATATAGTCGTAAAGCGTTCCGTTTTCGTAAGGCTCAAACTCAAACCCGTGGTTGTGGTAAATGACCATCAAGCCGTATTTATCTTTCAATATTTTGCCTATGCGGTTAAAATCGGCAATGGCCTGCTTTGCGTTATCGAGCGTAAAAGAGCCTTTAGTGTGCGGGATGCCTGCTATACGTACATAACCGGCACCCAGGTTTTTAGCATCCCTGGCTACCTCGTCGGTTTTGTCGACCAAATCGGTGTAGCTTACCCCGTACGACGAGCATTTCAGGCCACGCTCGTCGAGCATGCGGCGCAGATCTTCAGATTTTTGCTTAAACAGATTTGAAAACTCGATATCGGTAATGCCGTTGCTTTTAATGATATCGAGCGTTGCAGGTACATCTTTGGCAAAGTTGTTACGATAAGTATAAGATACGATACCCGGCGCTTCCGGGAAGATTAATTTCTTGCTTTGAGCTTTAACAACAGTGGTGGAAAAGCTAAACGCCAATGCAGCCAAAGTTAAGGTGCCTAAAATCTTATGTTTAAGCATCATCTTAGTATTTAAACACTTTACCATTGACCACCACTTCCTGCGCCTTTTCATCAAATGTGGCCTTGTAGCCGGTATGTGCGGCAGCCGTGGTCATGATGTTGGCTATGCTGTGGCTGTAACCGGCCTCGATAGGTGCATGGGGTTGTTTACGGCTGCGTACACACTCCATCCAGTTGCGCACGTGGTTGGAGGTTAGCCTATCGCCACCCGTATTGGCCGAGGCCACCACCGGGTCTGAGTTCTCTAAGCTAATCTCGGGCAGCAAATTGGCTTTCATGCCCATCGCCGCAGCCATTCGTTCGGTTAAACCACCCTTAGGCGATATTTTGTTCGTAATGAGATTCAGCTCGCCGCCGTTAGAGTAATATATCTCGGCCGGATGCTCATCGCCGTTATGCATACGCGAGCCGAAGGTTACCTGGAAGCCCTGCGACATATCATCTAACGGGCCGTAATCAAAGGCTGCAAGGATAGTATCCCAGTTGCGCCGGCCGTCTTTCCACTGGTAAATGCCGCCGTTGGCTACTACGCTGCGCGGGTGCTTTAACCCGGTAAACCAATGCACGGTATCTATCTGGTGGCTCATCCACTGACCCGGCAAGCCGGAGGAGTATGGCCAGAACAAACGATACTCAAGATAGATGCGCGGGTCAAACTTTTCGTAAGGGCGGTTCATTAAAAAGCGCTTCCAGTCGGTGTCTTCTTCTTTCAGTATCGGGAGCAGTTCGGGGCGGCGCCAGCGGCCGG
The DNA here is from genome assembly GCF_038806765.1 of Mucilaginibacter sp. CSA2-8R. NCBI lineage: Bacteria > Pseudomonadati > Bacteroidota > Sphingobacteriia > Sphingobacteriales > Sphingobacteriaceae > Mucilaginibacter > Mucilaginibacter sp. CSA2-8R. The sequence continues at coordinate 3,946,226 of NZ_CP152389.1, forward strand.
GCTGGTTTACGTTCCAGGTAAGCTCTACCATGGTAATCGGCCCGAACTTACCCGATTTTATAAAATCGTTAGCCGCATGGTAATTGGCACCGCTACGGCGCTGCGAACCAATTTGCACGATTTTATTGGATTCTTTAACAGCTTTAAGCGCAGCCTTGTTGTCGGCCATGGTTTCGGCAAAGGGCTTTTCAACATACGCATCGCAACCGGCCTTTACCGCCTCGATGGTATGCAGGGCATGCTGAAAATCGGCTGTGCTGATAAACACGGCATCCACCATTTTACTGCCATACATTTCTTCGTTGTTGCGGAAAGCTTTTACATCATGCTGCATTTTATCTTTCCACATGGCCGCACCCTCTTCCCGCCGTTTTTTCCAGATGTCGGATACGCCCACGATCTCAAAATTCAGCTCTTTGTAATGATTCATAAAGCACGGCATGTGCGAACTGCGGTGCCTGTCTGAAAAGCCAACCACACCAACCCGCACGCGGTCGTTAGCGCCAATAATGCGCTTATAACTCTTGGCGCTCCAGCTGGTTTTAGCAAGCATTACCCCGGCACCGGCCATAGATGCCTGCCTGATGAATTTGCGGCGTGAATTCTCCATCACTTTTGTATATAAATTTAAGAGGATTATAATAATTGGTACTACCAGCTTTTTAAACCGGCTTCATTTCAAATATCGAAGATTTTATATTAAAAAATCCTGATGTCATCCAAGCACAAGACAAACAAGACAATTCAAACACCTTTAAATTTACTGAATATCAGTTACTTAAAAGCAAAACTGCAAATCATCTATTACCAAATTGAGACAAATTCACTAAGAATTGAACAATTGCTACAGAGCTTGTTACCTTAAATTTGGATTTACGTATCCCGGCTAAACATAAAATGCATATGCCACAGAAAAAATAAGATGAAGAGTATTACTATTGCCACCTTGTTGTTATTTACTGCCTTTACAAGTAATGCGCAACCTTACCAAAAAGGTGTTATTCGCTTAGCCGATCCTTCGGTGCTTTATGATGGTGGCACGTATTACCTATACGGCACTGGCGGTGCTGATGGTTTTAATGTTTATACCTCATCTAGTCTATACACCTGGCGTAAAGGCGATTCAAAGGCACTAAGCAAAGGTGATAGCTTTGGAACTAAAGGTTTTTGGGCACCGCAAGTAATTAAGCACCAAGGTAATTTTATTATGGCTTATACGGCTAACGAACAAATTGCGATAGCTCAAAGCCATAACCCGCAAGGTCCGTTCATGCAAACTAAACCACAGCCTATCACATTATCTGGCAAACACATTGACCCGTTTATCTTTAGAGATACTAACGGCGACTTTTATTTATACTTTGTGCGGTTGCAAAAAGGCAACCGCATTTTTGCAGCCCGGCTTAAAAAGGATTTGACTGATATTGACAGCACTACCATAAAAGAATGTCTGTATGCACAAGGCGGCTGGGAGAACACCGCTGGTAGCTCTTGGCCGGTAGCCGAAGGACCTACTGTTATAAAACTACAAAACCTCTATTATCTGTTTTACTCTGCTAACGATTTCCGGAACGTAAACTACGCAGTAGGCTATGCAACATCCACATCGCCTTTAGGGCCATTTACCAAATACCAGCAAAACCCGATATTAAGCAGAAAACAAACCGGGCAAAATGGCAGCGGCCACGGCGATGTATTAATAGCGGGTGATGGTCATTGGTATTATATTTTCCACACTCATGAGTCGGCCAACAAAGTCGGCGAGCGTAAAACGGCAATTATGCAACTATCTGTGTCAACCGGTAACCCTCAAAAAATTGCTGTAGTGCATAATACATTTCGTTACCTTGAGATAGATAAACCAATAGAACGTATACCCGCAAATTAAACCCGGTTTTATCGACTTAAACCAAAGTGATAAATAGTCGTACTTTTATAAATCGATCCGGCTTTTAATTTGGTAGACGGAAATAACGGCTGATTAGGAGAATCAGGAAAGTGTTGTGTTTCCATACAAAAGGCCGTTTGGCGCTCATCTTTATGGCCGTTCTTCATTAGGTTGTCGCCTTTCATGTTATTACCACTGTAAAACTGCAAACCTGGCTCAGTGGTATAAACCGTCATTACAACGCCGCTTTTGTCGCCTTGGGCAACCGCAACAGCTTCAGTTAGGGTATGTGTTTTTAAAACGTAATTATGATCGTAGCCTTTAGCCAAACTTAGTTGCCTGTTTTGTTCGTTAATGCGGGCACCAATTATAGCAGGCTTAGTAAAATCAAATGGCGTCCCTACTATGGGTTCATATTTCCCGGTTGGAATCATGGTGCTATCTATCGGAGTAAACTGGCTTGCCTTAATGGTTACCTGATGATTCAATATGCTACCACTAGCCTCACCGTTCAAATTAAAGAACGCATGATTAGTGAGATTGACGACCGTGTTTTGGTTGGATACAGCCTGATAACTTATTTTTAAACTATTATCATCGGTAAGTTCGTATATCACTTTAACTTCTAAGTTGCCTGGAAAGCCCTGATCTAAAGCTTTTGAAAGATACTTTAGTTCAAGCATTGTCGAATTTAACTGTCGGGCATCCCACACAGCATCCTGAAAGCCATTTTTGCCGCCATGTAATGTATTAGGGCTTTTGTTTACAAAAAGCTGATAGGTCTTTCCGTCAAGCGTAAACTTACCCTTGGCTATCCTGTTTGCATAACGGCCAACAATGGCACCGTAATACCTCCCTGTTGATTGCTGATAGCCATCAATACTACTAAACCCAACAATTACATCAGTAGGCCGGTGTTTTTTGTTGGGCACCAATAAAGAAACCAGGCGCCCGCCGTAATTAGTGATTTGGGCTTTTACACCGTTTGTGTTACGGAGGTTATACAAATGAACGGCCTTACCATTTACTTCTTTATTAAAGGCCGACGCTGAGATTGCACCATTGCCGCTTTTACCAGGATTACCTTTTGCTAAACTATAATCCTTTTGCTTATTATAATTGCAGGCTACCAAACATACAACTGTTAATAACAAGCATGACTTAAATTTTAATGCAACGTTCATCATCATTAAAAGCGCAATTTTTGACTGGCCTTGTTTCTGTTTAATTTTTCTAATTGCTAGTGTTCTTGTTATCAACCGCTATTTGCTGTTCTGTAGTTATGGTGTAAGCTCCGGAAGGAACCGGAATTTGCACACCGATTTTTACAGGTATACCAAAGTTTGGTGAACCATCCGTGTTCCAGGTAAACTTTTGCATGCGAGGCGAACGTTTGCCGCCACAACCACAGCCGGGTGCAGCGTTGGCATGATACAAAATCCAGTCTTCCTTACCATCGGGCGACGTAAAAAAGCTGTTGTGCCCAGGAGCGTAAACACTATTTTCTTTGCTTTGCTTAAACACCGGTTCTTTGTGTTTTACCCACGATGCTGGGTTGAGCAGGTCGGCATCAGCAGAGGCCGTTAACATCCCCAAGGCGTAATCGTCTGTCCAGCAACCACTGGCCGAATAAATAAGGAACAATTTATTACCACGCACTAAAACCTCAGGGCCTTCATTTACATTAACATGCGGCGGATTGCTGGCATCGTGCAAATCACCGTTTTTTTCCCAATCATATTGCGGACTTGATATCTTATACCGCTTCCCTTGAAGAGTATAAGGATTTTTCATTTTCTCTATAAAAATATCTTGCTGGCCGTTTTTATCGCCTTCCCAACCCGACCAGATAAAGTAAAGTTGCCCTTTATGCGTAAACACCGAACCATCGATAGCCCACTTGTTAGATTCGTCGGCAATCTGCCCCTTAAATACCCACTCGCCCTGCAATGGGTCGGGTGATGAATTTTCGATCACATAAAGCCGGTGATGATCATTATGCCCATCGTCGGCTGCGAAATACATGTACCACTTGTTTTCCAGAAAATGAATCTCGGGCGCCCATATCTCTTTGGAGTAGGCGCCTGTTACCGGTGGTGTCCATACTATTTTTTTGGAGGCAGTGCTTAAGTCGGCTATATTGCGGGTTTTACGCAATACCAAAGCGTTACCGGCCGTGTTGGTGTAATAGTAGTAACCATCTTTATAAGTCATCCACGGGTCGGCCCCAGATGGCAGGATGGGATTAGTAAACATCAACGTAGTGCTGCTTTGTGCCATCGACACACTGGATAACAGCACAAAACAGCCCCAAATTAAAACGGCGAAAAGTTTAGGTTGCAATAACTTTATAAGCAGGCGCTGGTCAACACCTTTTTTTATGAAGCTCATATATAATAAGGTTTAAATAAAATTGATATTAGAAGTTGACTGGAAAAGGCTAATAAACTATTAACTAAGCTGTTGATAGCATATATCCATTTCACTACCGGCATAATCAGGCAACTGTCAGCAGTTACCACTGATACGTTTATTGGATGAAAAGAGGTTTATTACTGGCCTACAAATACAAGTTTTTATACTTGGTACAGTGATTGAATTACGCCCCAAACCAGTTAATTCCTTTTGGTTTCTTGTTTAATGAATTCCACTTCATCAGCCTTATAGGGACTGCCATCCTTACGGAATATATCGTGAAACCAAAGCTGCGGTTCGGCGCCATCAGGCATTGGGGTGTCCCAGGCGTAAATAGTATTTGACTTGCCCGAAACCAAGCCCCAGTTAATCGCACCAATATTTTCTTTTTTGAGTATAGGTAGTATATTACTAAAAAGGCTTTTGTTACGGCGTGCCATATATTCGGTACAAATTAATGGCCGGCCATGGGTTTTAAGCACCTGTAATATGCGTAAGTGCTTTTCGGGCTCTTCGTATTCGTGATAAGTAATCACATCCGAGTTGAGGGCCTGGAAGGTATTCAGCTTCGTCATATCCCATGCCCATAAGCCTGATGAAACGGGTTGATCGTGATTGGTTTCCCGTGCCCAGGTAAACACTTTAGACAACAGATCGTAAGATTGGTCGCGCCTTTTAGAATTACCAGGTTCGTTGTATAAATCCCACAGTAAGATGCGCTTATCGTGGCCGAAGGTGTTCATTACATCTTTAACATACGTAGCTAAAGCTGCATATTCTTTATCATCTAGCTTTCGCCCCGGATCTTGCGACCAGCCTGAGTTATGCACACCCGGTTTAGGGTCGGGCTGCTTTCCTATTTTGGGGTTTGGGTTCCAGCAATCATCAAAAAACACAAACATGGTTTTAATATGATGATTATCGGCAATGCCTAGATAAGTTGAGATGCGCTTTTTAAAGCCGGTTGGGTCTTGTTTATATGCCAGGCTATGCAAAAACACACGCATCGTATTAAAACCTATAATTTCGGCCCAACCCAATTCCTTATCAATAGTTTGGGGGTCAAAAGTATCAGCCTGCCACATTTCTAACTGGTTAATGGCGGTGCTTGGGATGTAATTAGCACCCGTTACCCATGCTTGTTTGCTGTACCACTGCTGTGCCTTTACAGCCGGCCAAACTGTGCCGGCGGGTTTGGCAGGAGGTTTAAGCTGTGCGAATACCGAGGCACCAAAAAAGACATAAGACAACGTCGTAAGTATGATTTTCTTCATATTTATTGATTCAAGAACCTTGGATCTACGTGCATAATAAACTAATTGGCTGTACCAACGTAGTGGTTCTATCACTTCAAATTAAAAGATATAAATACTTATATACTGTTCAACTTATAGTCATTTAGTCTCAAAGTCTATTCAATTTACTCCACTACAAGCCATTTATTCAACAGGTTATGGGGCGCTTCAAGCACTATTTTATAGAAGTTGGACGGCATTTGTTGAACGTCCACTAAGGCATGTCGTTCAGACACTGGAACTTCTGCAAGTAATTTGTATTTATCCAGCCCTCCGGTTTTAAAGTTATTGGTGGTGGTTACCCATATTTTTACTTTACCTTTTTGATCAAATGCCTTCCAGCTTACATCAATATCACCTTGTATGTAACTCACTCTTGCATCGGCTACAGATACCGGCCCTATAAACGGGATACTATCTACTTCTTGCGCAACAGGTTTAGAGATGTGTATGTTCATGAACCGGGCTATTGACGGCATGATATCTACAATAGCTGGATAGTCGTATTGTGCGTAATTATTCAACGAAGGCTGGTTGGTTACCATCCAGGTGGCGCGCTGCCTGTCAGACTGCCCACCGTGGCCCCGGCCGGAATTTTCATCTCGACCATGATCGGTGGTGATCACTAATAGCCAGTCTTCTTTGTATAGCTTCTGGCGATAGCTGATTGCATCATAAAGCTTACCCATTTGTTTATCCAGCAGCTGCACAGCATTATAAAACTGCGGACTGTCACCATACATATGCCCCATATCATCAGTATACTCTAAGTACACCCACGACAAATCGGGCGCATCTTTGTGGATGGTTGCAGCAGCCTCAGCTACCACTTTTTCATCAATTTTATGCATAAATTCGTGTTGCTTGTCGTGCTTAAAATCTACGGTATCCAGCTCATAACCGTCAAAATACCGTTCTACCTCCAGGTTACCGGCAGCCGGCAAGTGGTGGCCTAATAACTTGGTACGGTTATCTAACCAGTTTGAAAATATGGCCGTCTTTTTTGTGGGATACTGCGCTTTCAGCAACCTGAAAATGTTTTGATAATTGTAATTAGGCTCTTTAATGGCGTTATCGGGCACATTATGCTTGTTTACCCAGGTACCAGTTAATAAACTATTATACCCGACGGCCGATATGGTAGGTGTTTGGTTGTAAGTTCCTTTATCACCACCCACATGCATGCGGGTATAAGTGCCGTTTTTAACGATGCGTTTGATGTTGGGCAGATCAATCTTTTCGATCACATCTGTAGGGATACCATCGGCGATTACAAATACCGTTTTCTTTGAGCGCTGTGCCTGGCTGCTAAGCGTCAGTAGCAATAGACTTATCAATGATATTATTTTTAACATAGATTAGAGGCCTTTAATAAAATAATGATGAGAAACTATGAACCAGTGTTGTCCAGCACCTTGGTGTGATCACTACTATTTAATTTTTTGATAACCCCGGGGGAATACTTCCCCTGCTTGCGATTACTATAGACGTCATACTGTCTTGAATGACGTTTGCTTTGTATGGCTTGATGAGACGTCTCTAAATGTCGCTGATCCTTGAATACCTATTCTCTTAAAAGTAAGATCGCCGGCTTTGTTAAGTCCTTTATACCGCGTGTTGTCTCCGGCTAGCTGGACTACCTTCTTTTGCGTTGTAGCGGCCAGGTCCATCTGCCGGGCAGAAACCGATCAATACGTAAATTAACATGCTTACTTCGGTTGGATAATTCTCCTGTGCTATAGCTAAATTGATAACAGGTATCAGGTCAATGATACTTAGTTTATACCTGTTCGGGAAATAGTTTAACCAGCTGCTATGGACAAGTTTATTACTGTTGATGAACACTTCGTTGTTGTATGGCTATGTCCATTCCGGAAATTGGGAGACATTTAAATCTAACGCTGAAATTGCTTTCATTTCAGCGTCGCTAAGCTTAAAATCAAAAATCTTTAAATTCTCAATCATATGCGCTCTTTGAACAGTTCTGGGTATTGCTACTACACCACGTTGATAATGCCACCTTAAACTTACCTGAGCATTGCTTTTATTGTATTTTTTTCCAATACCAGCCAACGTTTCATTTGTAAAAAGTCCGTTTCTACCTTCTGCAAATGGTGCCCAAGCTTCCATTTGTACTCCGTTTTTTTTCAAATAATTATATGAATCTGTCTCTTGAAAAAATGCATGAGTCTCGATTTGATTTATTGCGGGTTTAATTTTTGCCGTTAACATCAGGTCGTCATATTGAGCTGGAGTAAAATTACTGATGCCTATAGCTTTTATTTTACCCTCCTTGTAAAGCTCTTCCATCATTCTCCACGAACCTTTAAAATCTCCTCTTGGTCGATGAATCAGATACAAATCTAAATAATCCGTATCCAGCTTTTTCAGAGAAGTTTCAAAGGCTACTTTTGTTTTTTCATACCCAGAATCATCCACCCAAAGTTTTGAAGTTATGAAAAGTTCATTTCTTTTTATGCCACTATCTTTAATTCCGGACCCAACAAATATTTCGTTTCCATATCTGCTCGCCGTGTCAAATAGGCGATACCCTACAGAAATAGCTTCACTGACGGAACGTTTACATATGTTATCTTTAAGTGAGTACGTGCCAAAGCCAAGGGTTGGCATAAGCAAACCGTTATTGAGTTTAACGGTTGGGATTGAGCTACTATCTATTATGTAGTTTGCAGTACTGTATGCACTATTGCCCAACAAGGGTAATAATATTGCAGAAGCTGCAAATCCTGCACTTCTTTGTAAAAAATCTCGGCGCTTAATTTGATTTTTTGAGCTCTTAGCTTCCATATTATATTTCTAAACTCGGTTTCTATCTTTATGCCTATTTAAAACTCAAGGTTTACTGAGTACTTTGATAGGCCTTAACTTCTTTGTGTTTACGACTATGCATTCCTTCGTTGTTGTGGAAAGCTTTAGAATTTAAACAAGCATTTTACCTCCTCCGGCCCCAATAGCCTGTTAGATAAATTTGCAGCGAAAGCTCTTTATCGTTTGTAAAGAGCTATAATGATATCTGCGATGGTATTTATATTTTATAGCGGGGTCACTAATCAAATATCGCTTATATATCATGAAATATGCTATCTCTTAAATGAATCACTATTAAGTTTAGATCAAATCATAAAACATAAATATTTAAATATCAATATTTTATAAAAAAAATTATCTACAGACACTTCGGTAAGTTGAGACGAATAAGCAAAAATTTGAACAGATGGTTGATTACGCGATGGAATATGCCTTACCGATTATTTCATTAACGAGTGTGAAACTTTATCCTGAAAGACATCATTTTTTAGCTCGGTTCAAAGTAGTTAAGTAAATTGTAGAAAGGATGAGCAGTGCCACAATTGAGTATGGAAACGCCCTGCTAATTCTTCTATTGAACGGATTTTTTATTTAGGATAACATTCTTTTTACAACCTAATTTTTGGCTGGTTTAGTGAAGTTAAAGGGAGATGTACTAACGCCCCCTGAATACTTGGGCCACGGCTACATCCGCAGACTATTTTTCGATGCGGAACTTTAGATCACCACACACTACTATGTGCTCAAAGAGGACCTCATCATCGAACGACAGATATCGGGAATGGAAAATGAACTCGTCACCATTTTTTTATAGCAATGAGCAGGCGCTGAGTATAGCGTTCAATAATGAACACGACCTTCAATTTACTAAGCGTAACGAGTCCGCGATACAGGCTGCCGGACATCCACTGCAATATGCAGTGGATTGAAAAATCATGTATGGATTGCGGATAAACTTTGCGTCTATTGATAGCGTAAGAGCCTTATTTGGCACTCATATTAATTATCTACATTACACGTCAAACGGTTACTAATACCCGGTAAACTATGTTGAATTTTGCAGTCATTTACCCTTTCGCCACGAAGTCGCTCAGATAGAGACCAGCAAGTTGAAATTACCTGAAGCGAGGCTGTCGGTTTCCATGCTTTTTTTGGCCGTCATCTCAAATTTGGGTTTACTGATATTGACGGGTATCTTAAATTCTTTGATCTTCTTTAGGCAGGGTGTGAGACGGCTTGTTAAAGAAGTAAAACATAATTTACAAACTTATTCAATTCTATATTTGTTCAGCAATTTGATAAATGAATGCATATTCAATATCTACGTCTGACGTTAAGACGCTTATTTAATTAAAAACGCTTACATCTGAGTAAGTCAACTATAGTCAATCAGTTAAAAACCTGGTGAGCACTAATTTGAAAGGTTTAAAAATATTGTTCAAGAGCGGCTTTTAAGCCAAAACTTAAATTCCATCCATTATTCCGCACGTGGCAATGTCAACTTATTAACAAGACGCGACTCGGTATGCGTTCATTGATTCAACCGGTAATTTGCTTAATCAGCAGAATCAAAATTCTATCTTCATAAAAGAAGACTTTGTGGCTGAGCAAACCGAACAGATGTAAGCATCAGTGATCTGGTCAAATCTTGTACCGGCTGGTATATTATTAAACTCATCTCCATAATGTGGGTCATAGTATGTTTTACAATGCCTGCAACTGTAAATATCACTAGTTAAACCCGTATCAAATTCTTGATCGTCTTGGGCAGCAGCTACATTCGATTTGCTATTTAGCGCCACATCGTAAAAAATATCACACAGCTTTATTAGTTCTGCTGTTAAAACGTTACGCTTAACCTTCTTTTTGTGACTTGTATAATCTTTCGAGTTTGGATTGAAGTTGAGCGTGTGCAGCAATTCAAAAGTGCCCGAGGGATGGGCTTTGATAATTACGGAACCCATTAAACCGGTTTTAGGCCGTGTTTTTATTACAAAACTCATCCGGTAGGTGCGCAAATCGGCTTCCTCAAACTCACGGACTAATTGTCGCTTCAGGGCAAGCCCCTCAGCACTGAGGTCTTCTACCTGCCAGTTGAGTTCGTTAGAGGCATGCCTGATGTTGAGGCGGTATTTATCGAGAAGCAGGCCCCAATCTGCGCGCTGTACCGTTTCAATACCTTTGATGATCAAAGATTTCCATGGAGTAGTGTACAGCTGTCCGATCCTACTTTGGATGCACAGGCTGCATGCTTCCTTCAGAAAACTGATGTCAAACAGTTCGTTGCGGCGATATATGCCCAGCCAGTATTTGTTGGTATACTGATTAAAACCTTCATAATAGGGTAAATAAAACTCGGGCAGTTGCAGCGGCTCGGCAATTGGTTGGGTTGATACATCGAGATGCTTGGATAGCATTTGGTAAAACAACTGCTCATCCGCATATGGCTTATCATAAAACAAGCCTTTATGTTGCTGTATCAGCTTTTCAGCAAGCTGGCTCACCAGTGGTATGTCTTCCGAGTAGATAAGTGCAGGCCAGCAATAAAATTTACTTGTTTTAGGAAAACGGATATGCCAATACCAGTAATTACTCACCTCCGAACTGATGAAGTTGAAGTTGCCACTAAAAAATGGCACAAAGGTTTGATGCCTGTCTACCACATTAATTTTAAGACAAGGTTTATAATTAAACAGATCAAAAATGTCGCGATACACGCCCTCACGTAACCAGCTGTCTTGCGAAAAAACACTATCGCATACATAGGAGCTGATAATGTTAGGGTATTCGTCTGCATCCAGTTCATAGTCAGTTCCGGCACGCAGCATGTCGGTTTCCAAGCTTTCGAGCATGGCGGCATCAACCGTAAAATAAAGTTGCTGCCGGTTGCCAAAACGCACATCAACCGCACCAGCCTCTTCGGCTATAACCAGCATCTCGTACAAATCGCCTGCTGATACATAACCGCCAGGGAGGTTTATTTTAATGACATGCTGCGTACTCATGCGGTTATCTTTTTAAGTTCTACCTCAAGCAGACGCTTCACCTCGGGGCGGCAAGACCCACAACCCATACCCGCACCTGATGCCGTACACAGGTCTTTTATATTATCGCAGCCCGCGTTTATTTTGTTGAGGATGTTTTGGCTACCCACATTGTTACAACTGCATACCAGTTTGCCTAACACCGGACTGGCCTTAGCACCGCTACGTAATAATTGCAGGCGTTTTTCGCTCAGTTCGGTTTTGTTAGCAATGAGCTCTTTAAATTCCAAAAACTCGCTTTTGTCGCCAATCAGGATAGTGCCTACCAGCTTATCCTGATGAATGATGCATTTTTTATAATAGCGCTTAGCTTTGTCAATAAACACCACTTCTTCGTATTCAGGATCGTCGGGGCATTCGGGCAGGCCAATACTACACAGGTCAAACCCATGTATTTTGATGATGTTCATAAATACGCTGCCCTGGTAGTAGCTGCCTACATTACCGTTCATGTACGCGGCAACAATGGAAGCCTGCTGCTCTGCAGCGGCCGTTATGCCATACAGCGTGCCCTTAAACTCAGCAATTTCGCCGATGGCATGAATATCGGGATCACTGGTTTGCAGGCGTTCATTTACGATAACCCCACGTTTGCACTCCAGCCCGCAATTGCGTGCCAACTCGAGGTTGGGTGTGGTACCTATCGCAATAATCATGGCATCGCAGTTAATTTTACGGCCGCTTGCCAGGCCAACCCCGGTAAGTTTGTTACGCCCGTAATGCAGCTGAACCTCATCATTATAATAGATATCGCAGCCTTGGTCTACCATTTCTTCGTGAAGCAGCTGGCTGCCCAGCGCATCTAATTGTCGGTTTAAAAAAGCTGATGTACGCTGAATGATCGTGATTTTTATCCCTATCTCGCGTAGCGAAGCCGCCATTTCTAGGCCCAGCAAACCACCGCCCACAATAACTACGTGACTATTTTTAGACGTATGCTTCTTAAAGTTATCAGCATCGGTGCGGCTGCGCATCGAAAAAATACCAGGTAACGCTGGCAGATTGCGCGGCACAGCAGCCCGGCTGCCAGTAGCCATAATTAAAATATCATAAGGTGTTACTACGCCGCGCGAATCGGTTACCTGCTTTTTTTTCCGGTTTACTTTTTCTACACTTACACCACGTAGCAGGTTTATTTTGTATTGTGGCTCTTCCTCATCCTTCATTTTAACCAACTGGTCCCATTGCTGTTCGCCGCTAATGTAATCGGGCAGCATTACACGGTTGTAAAACGGAAAATCTTCTTTACTAAAAATAGTAATGCGATCACGCCGGTTTATCTCCCGGTATGATTTTACAAAGCCATAAGCCCCTGCTCCCGCCCCGATAATGACGATGCGCTGAAAAGGCTTTTCGTATTTTTGCAGGCTCACCGCACAGTATTTAAAATCGGGTTCTTTAGATACAGGATCGAGTACGTCGTTGGTCAAATTGTTGACCCGGTGCAAATCGTTACCTAATAATTTACCCCAGTGCATGGGTATAAAAAGCACACCTTGCTTAATAGAGGAGGTGATTTTGGCTTTTACCTGAACTTCTCCCCTGCGCGATCTCACCATCATTATATCACCGTCTTTTACCTGTAAAGCAAGAGCATCGTGCGGGTTTACTTCCACAAACGACTCGCTTAAATGCTGGTTCAGCTTGTTTACCTTGCCGGTTTTGCTCATGGTATGCCACTGGTCGCGTATGCGGCCGGTGGTAAGGATAAAAGGATAGTCGGTATCGGGCAGCTCACTCTTCAGCGCATCGGGCACCGCATGGATGATAGCTTTGCCTGATGGCGTGTAGAATTTTCTATTGATGAACAACCGGGGCGTACCCACCGTGCGATTGCGTTTTTTAAAAGGCCATTGTACCGATTTGTGCTCTCTCAATACCTCATAGCTTACGCCCGTAGCCTCAATATGGGTGTGGGCCGTAAGCCTTACATGTTCGGCATAGATGGCGGCAGTATCTTTAAAGTCAAACCCCCGGTAACCCATTTTTTGTGCAAAGCGGCAAATAATTTCAGCATCGGGCAGGGCTTCGCCGGGCGGATCAACTACTTTATGCAGGTAACTGATGCGACGCTCGGAGTTGGTCATGGTGCCTTCTTTTTCGGCCCAGGCGGCGGCAGGTAAAATCACATCGGCATAGGCCAGTGTTTCGGGCTTATTACTGATTTCCTGCACCACCACAAATTTGGCTTTTTTAAACGCCCGCTCGACGAGCCGCACATTGGGTAAACTGGTAAGCGGATTGGTGCACATAATCCAAATGGCTTTAAGCTTACCACTTTCCAGCGCTTCAAACATTTCGGTAGCTGTTAGTCCCGGCTCAGGATTAATGGGCTTGCTGTTCCAAAACTTTTGTACCTCGGCCCGATGCACCGGATTCTTCAAATCGCGATGCGCAGGCAACAAGTTTGATAAGCCGCCTACCTCGCGCCCACCCATAGCGTTGGGCTGACCGGTTAATGATAGCGGGCCCGAGCCAGGTTTACCAATATGGCCGGTAATAAGGTTGAGGTTGATGAGGCTCAAATTTTTATTGACACCTACTGAGCTTTGGTTTAGCCCCATGGTCCACATGCTGATAAAACCTTTGGCCTCGCCAATGTAAGTGGCCGCCAGTTGTATATCGCTTTCGCTTACACCGCAAATCTGTGCGGCTTCGGTAAGGGTGCGTTTAAAAGCCAGTTCGCTGTAGTCAGCAAATCCTTCGGCATGGTTACGGATGAAATCAATATCAATGTCTCCGTTTTCAATTAGTAACCGGCCTATTGCGTGGTTAAGCGTTATGTCGGTGCCAGGGTTAATTTGCAGGTGCAGGTCGGCCGCGCTACAGGTATCGGTGGCCCGCGGGTCAACCACTATAATTTTTACGTGAGGATTGGATGCTTTGTGCGCTTCTACCCGTCTCCACAAAATAGGATGGCACCAGGCCGGGTTGGCGCCGGTGACCAAAAAGCAATCAGCCAGTTCAATATCATCATAACACACCGGCACGGTATCTTCGCCCAAAGCTAACTTATAAGCAGCTACCGCGCTGCTCATGCATAAGCGCGAATTAGTATCAATGTTATTACTGCCAATAAACCCTTTCATGAGTTTGTTCACCACATAATATTCCTCAGTTAAACATTGCCCCGAAGCATAAAACGCAACAGAATCCGGCCCGTATTTTTCAATAAAGGTTTTAAAAACAGCAGCGGTTCGTTCTAAGGCAGCATCCCAGGTTACGCGTTGCAGAGGCATACTCTTATTATAACGCATTTGGGGATAAAGCAGCCGGTCGGTTTTATCGTTTACAGTGTAATGCAGGTTCAGTCCCTTACTGCACAGCATCCCTTTGTTTACCGGATAATCTTTGTTCCCTTCAACGGTAATGCTGCCGTTTTTTTCCTTTTTCACAATAACACCACATCCCACCCCGCAGTAACAGCAGGTTGAGGTGTAGGCTTGATTATGCTTTCCGGGTGTTTGCATGGGATGAGTTAAACGAGAGGTAGGTAATTATGCCATACTAACTGATGCCGCCACTTGTGTAGTACCCTCAGGTTCGCGCTTAAAACGGGTAATAAGCACAATTACAGCTACTGCAAGCACGGTGTAACCTATGTAGGTGAAAGCCTCGGCATAACTGATAGTGCTCGATTTAAACAGGAAGCCAAAAAGCATACCGCCCAAATTTCCACCAGCCCCTACAATGCCGCTCACCAGGCCCACATTTTTTTGATTAACGAACGGAACGATACCGTAAGTAGCCCCGTTAGACATTTTGAGGAATAAAGCAAAGGTTAGCATAGCTGTAATAGCTGCTACTAAAGTACCTGCCTGGGCAAACAGTAACAGACCTAATCCTTCGAGCAATAACACACCGGCAAGTAGTAAGCCTTTGCCACGCATACCGTACTTTTTGCCAATCTTGTCGGACACGAGGCCACCCAGAGCGCGGGCAAAAATATTCATGAAGCCAAAAATGCCTGCCCAAAAACCGGCAGAGCTTTGCGATAGTTTAAAGGTATCTACAAAGTGCAATGAGGCTACATTATCAAACGTTACTTCCATCCCAAAACACATAGCGTAGGCCAGGGCTAAAGCCCAAACGCGCCAGTCGGCTAGCACGCTCCAGTCGGTTTTAGTGTTTTTGGCGGTGTAGCCGACTTGGTCGTAATTACCGTTCGGGGTATCGGTAGTATATTTATAGTACAACCAGGCAATCCCCAGCATCATTACGCCAGGTACAATCATGGCGTAGCGCCAGGCTTGTGCAGGCGTATACCCGAAGCTCACAATAGCAGCAAAAATTAAGGGCATTACCATATTAGTTACACCGCCGCCAAGGTTGCCCCAACCGCCGGTAACGGCATTGGCCGTACCCTTAATGTTGGGTGCAAACATCATGGAGGTGTGAAACTGCGTAATCACAAAAGAGGCCCCGATAACACCGATAGCCATCCGAAACAACAAAAAGGTGGTATAGCTATGTGCCAACCCCACTAAAAACACAGGCAAGGAGCCCACCAACAGCAGCCTAACGGCGGTTTTGCGCGGCCCCCAGCTATCGCATAGCCTGCCGATAACCAAACGGGCTATGATGGTAGAGCCAACAGACCCAATAATGATGTTACCGATTTGGGCCTTGGTTAATGCCAGTTCGGTACGTATAGTAGGCATTAGGGGTGCCAGCCCGAACCAGCCAAAAAAGCAAACAAAAAACATGAGCCACGTAATATGAAAAGTGCGCATTTGTATGCCCTTTACCGACAATATATTGAGCCGCGTGAGTTGATTTTCCATGTGAGTTGAAGAGTTTAAGAAATTTAATAATTGAGGGAATAGGGAGAATAAATGCGGACAAGTATTTTGCGAGCAATGGTGACGGCGTTGTTGTTTAAACCCATCAATACAGCAGTGCAAGGGTTTGATGTATTTTTGTACATTTGTCCGGTTTTTTAATTTGTTAAAGCAATTAAAAACTTATTACCCCGTCCGGGAATTGCGACCTTCCGGCGGGGCTTTTTTATTCTGGGATGGCGGCGCTAAGTGGTTACTGACCAATACCTACGTACACTTTGCCGTCAACCACTTTTACCGGGTAGGTTTTAATCTGGTAGTCATCGCCTGACAGGCATTCGCCTGATAGTAACGAGAATGTTTTTTTGTGGAAAGGACAAGCCACCTTGGGTTCGCAGCTTTCACCAGTGCTGCCAATCATCCCGCGCGACAATACCATTTGCTGTTTATGCGGGCAAAGGTTTTGGGTAGCATACCACTCGCCGCGGCGGCTAAAGTTGTAGATGGCAATTTGCTCACTGCCGTGTTTCATGCAGGCGCCGCCGTTTTCGGGCACATCATCGGCATAACAGGCCAGCACCCATTCTAAATCGGTTAAAACTTCCATTGTATTTGCTTTTTGTTGATGTTTAGATAATTACCAGTCGGCTTTAAGCTGCTGGCGCATGCTTTGAAACTTTACGTTCGGGTCTTTTTCAGTAGGGGCATTTACAAAGTGGCTAAAACGCTTGCGCAGTTGCGGGTTGTTGACCACTTCTTTCCACTCGCAATGGAAACTGTCTACCAGTAACTGCATCTCGTCTTCCAACTGGGCAGCAATGCCCAGGCTATCATTCACCACTACGTTTTTAAGGTAGCTCATGCCGCCATCCAGTTTATTAAGCCAGGTGGCCGTGCGGGTAAGCGGGTCGGCCGTTTTGATGTAAAACATCAAGAAGCGGTCGAGATACTGGATGCAGGTCTTGCTGTCAATATCGGCCGCTAAAAGCTGGGCATGCTGCGGCTTCGAACCGCCGTTGCCGCATACATACAAGTTCCAGCCTTTTTCGGTGGCAATGATGCCAAAATCTTTAGCCTGCGCCTCGGCACACTCACGAATGCAACCGCTAACGCCGCCTTTTAATTTATGCGGAGAGCGCACGCCTTTGTAACGGTCTTCAATCTCGATGGCAAATGACACGCTATCATGTAAACCGAAACGACACCAGGTACTGCCCACGCAGCTTTTAACGGTACGCAAGGATTTGCCGTAGGCTTGGCCACTCTCAAACCCGGCATTAATCAGCTCCTCCCAAATATCGGGAAGGTTGCTTACATGGGCGCCGAATAAATCGATACGCTGGCCGCCGGTTATTTTGGTGTACAGTCCGTATTTTTGAGCTACCTGACCAATCACAATCAGTTTTTCGGGGGTAATTTCGCCGCCCGGAATGCGCGGTACTACCGAGTACGTACCGCCTTTTTGGATGTTGGCCAAATAGCGGTCGTTACTGTCTTGAATCGTGTCCTGCTTAACGACCAACTCATTCCACAGGCTTGACAGTATACTAGCTACCAGTGGTTTACACACCTCGCATCCATCGCCTTTCCCGTAATGGTCGAGCACGAGGTCGTAGTTGCGCAGCTGGTTTACCTTAATCAGGTCAAACAACTCCTGGCGCGAATAATCAAAATGCTCGCAAATCACGTTTTTAACGTACTGGCCATTGGCTTTGAGCGTGCCGGTAATCAGGTCTTTTACCATAGGTACACAGCCACCACAACCGGTACCGGCCTTGGTACATTTCTTAATGGCGTCCAAGTTTAGAGCGCCGTCGTTTACTGAGCAGCAAATGTCTCCTTTGCTCACGGCCTCGCACGAGCAAATCAATGCATCATCGGGCAGGCTCATCACACCGGCGCCTTCGGCTTGTTCGCCGCCGCGGGCACCTAAAATAATATCTTCGGGATTAGGGGGAAGGGCAATTTTATTGTTAACGGTTTGCAGCAGCATGTTGTAGGCTTCGGCATCACCAATCAGGATGCCACCCAGCAACTGTTTACCATCATTACTAATGTTTACGCGTTTGTAAATGCCATTATAGGTATCTTCAAAAACAATGGTGCGGCAGTCGGGCTCGCTGATAAAGGCATCACCAAAGCTGGCCACATCCACACCAATCAGTTTAAGTTTGGTGCTCATGTCAAAACCGTTAAAAGTTTTTTCGGCACCGGCCAGCTGGGCTACCACCACCTCGGCCATTTCATATCCGGGGGCAACCAGCCCGTAAATCATGCCATCGTGAAGGGCACATTCGCCAATAGCAAAAACATAAGGGTTGCTGGTTTGCATTTGGGCATTAACCACAATACCACCGCGGGTGCCAACCTCCAGTCCCGCTAAACGAGCCAGTTCGTCGCGCGGGCGTATACCTGCCGAAATAACCAACATATCGGTTTCAAGCAGGCTATTATCGTTAAAGCGCAAACCGGTGATCTGACCGTCGCCCTCAATCACAACAGTGCTTTTATTCAAATGAATTTGCAATCCTAACCGGCTCAGCTTTGCTTGCAGCATGGCACTGCCGGCGGCATCAATTTGCCGCGGCATCAGGCGGGGGGCAAACTCAATAACATGGGTTTGTTCAATACCTAAATCAATTAGCGCCTTGGCAGCTTCCAGACCTAACAGGCCTCCGCCCATTACTACACCGCTTTTAGCGTTGCCGGCATACGCTTGCATGCGGTCAAGGTCTTCGATGGTACGGTATACAAATACGCCCTGCTTTTCGACACCCGGAATGTCGGGTACAAAGGCACCCGAGCCGGTAGCCAGCACTAAGTAATCGTAATGCACTACCCGTCTGCTTTGGGCGTGTACTGTTTTTTGGTTCAGGTTAATTTCCTGCACGGCGTCGC
This sequence comes from Mucilaginibacter sp. CSA2-8R, assembly GCF_038806765.1. Classification (NCBI taxonomy): domain Bacteria; kingdom Pseudomonadati; phylum Bacteroidota; class Sphingobacteriia; order Sphingobacteriales; family Sphingobacteriaceae; genus Mucilaginibacter; species Mucilaginibacter sp. CSA2-8R. The sequence goes on from NZ_CP152389.1 coordinate 3,965,376, forward strand.
CCAGATAAAGCTCGATACCTTTTTCGGCATACCATAATGCCGGAGACATGGAGAGGTCTTCAGCTGTTTTACCTGCAAAATATTCGCTTAAGTGTACGCGATCATAAGCCCTGCGAGGCTCTTCGCCAAATACAATAATTTGGTAAGCTGATGACTTAGCTACAAGTTTTTCGCAAAACTTGTAGCCAACCATGCCATTTCCTACCACTACAATAGTGGGTTTCATATGGTTATTTTAATTTGTTAAAGCAATTATATCAGATCATGCTTTCAATTTGCGACCGAAAGCGTAATCGTTTCAACAATTATAACTAAATGACTTCATATTATCCAACATTTCAGATATAAATACATACTTATAAGCTAATTTTTATGATTTATGTAATATATAAATCTACATGAACTATTTTTTTAATACTTTTTTATGATTTAAACACTTTCAAACGATTAAACTATATAATTTTACAGTACTTTTAATAACTAACATCAATAAATGGACGAAATTCATTGTAATTCTTCACAAAATTCAGTAATTCCAGAACTGATTGTATTAGGGGCTGGCCCTGGCGATCCGGAATTAATTACTATGAAGGGGTACAGGCTGCTACAGCAAGCTGATGCTGTATTATATGATAATTTGGCCAATCAGCAGTTACTTAGTTATACCAAGCCCACCTGCGAAAAGGTGTATGTTGGCAAGCGCCCCTACGAACGCTATGCGTCGCAGGAAGAAATTAATGAGTTGATTAAAAAATATGCTTACACCTACGGCTCGGTAGTAAGACTCAAAGGGGGCGACCCTTTTATTTTTGGCCGCGGCTTTGAAGAAATTGTATATGCCCGCAGCCAAGGTATTAAAACCACTTTTGTGCCGGGCATCACCAGTATGCAAGCTTCCGGCTTTGAAGATATTCCGCTAACGCACCGTGCTGTAAGTGAGGGGGTGTGGATGGTAACCGGCACCAAAAAAGATGGAACGTTGTCAGCCGATTTGCGGCTGGCTATGCAAAGTAATGCCACGGTTGTTATTTATATGGGTATGAAACAACTAACTGTTATTGCAGACACTTATATACAAGCCGGCCGCGGTGACACACCAGCGGCTGTTATACAGCATGCATCGCTGCCGCAGCAAAAATCTGTGAGGGGATTTATTAAAAACATGCCTGCGCTGGCCGAAACACATCAGTTAACCTATCCATCTATCATAATTATAGGACAAGTAACCGACTTAAATCATAAGCATGAAAATACGTATTAAAGGCAATTCCCTACGCTACCGTTTAACCCGCTCGGAGGTAGAAAAATTTGGCCGCGACGGCTACCTTGAAGAAATAACCGATTTTGGCTGTGCGCAATTGATCTATGCCTTAAAAGCTACGGCTTCTGATGAGCTATGGGTAAATTTTGAGCAGAACAAAATTACCTTCTTTATGCCTGCTACCATGCGTAAAGAATGGTTAAATACCGACAGAGTTGGATTTGATTATCGCACTCCCCATTTTTATTTACTGATTGAAAAAGATTTTCAGTGTTTGGATAATACACAAGAAGATCAAAGTGATAATTATCCTAACCCGCTGACTTGAAATTAAGACGTTAGCAACTCTCTTTTCCTCATTTATACTTAACTCGCAGATCAAACCAATAATTAACACTTGGGGATCAAGGCAGATCCAAATAGCCACTTTGCGTTTTAAGAGAATCACGATAAAGGATATAGTTCAATTAATACGCCTCTTATAACAAGAAATGGTAGGCCAGGAAATAAAACAAGGCACCAACCGTTCGGTGCAACAATGCATTACAATACGTAACTCCAAATCTTGAATGCTGTTATATTAGTTAAAACACCCTACTACGACGCTCGTTTTTAATCTTTACTTTTACTTAAGAAACAGCTTATTTTGCTTCGATTTGATGTGATCGTTATTCGGGTGCCATTGCATTACAATTTATCAAAAAATTGGCAGACACCCCAGTACAATAACCTATTCGCTTCCACGTCTCACGCCTCCAGGGATGATTGAAGCTTTTGCAGAAATGGCGAAAAACCATTACTTGGAATGATTTTTACCGGAACGCAGACGATCACCGTAATGCCATGCTTATTATGTATTCGGCGGCGGTCAAGCTTATACCATCAGAAAAAGCCGTGTGGTAAGACAGAAGGGACCAATCTGAGGTAACATTTGATACTTACAGAAAATCATTAACTGCTGCAAGTAGGGTATATTATTAAGGTAAATGCCCCCTTAAGAACATTATTACCAGGCTTACGCCACATAAAGACTATAACTGGCCTTCAGCAAACCAGTTATAGTCATCATCAAATTTATGAGTGTTCTTTCCGTCAAAAAAAAGAGCAGTTAATAAAGTCCCTCGATAAGCGACTCTACTCTTCCTCCTTAGGTGTTAGCTTTAGCCATGTCAATCATCATGGATAATTCGTCGACTGCAGCTTCGTCACTGCCGTCAAAACCGGTCAGTTTAAAGCGAATGTTACCCTGAGCATCAATGACGAACTTGGCGGGTATGCCGTTTACTTTGTAACTGCTTACCACTTTATTTTCTTTGGTTTGAGCATCTTTCAAATCCATCAGCACATCAAAGGTGTATTTTTTGCCTTTGATGTAGTCTGCTGCATCCTTAGTGGGCGTTTCGGTGCCCCGCTCCCAGGTATGGATAAACAGAAACTTCACGTTAGGATCCGCTTGATACTTGTTTACGGCCATTTGCATAGCGGGGAACGATGCCTTACACGGACCGCACCAGGTTGCCCAAAAATCAAGCACCACTACTTTACCCCTCAGTTCCTGCAACGACACCTGCTTGCCGTTTAAATCAGTCAACGTAAAGTTAGGGGCTTGCTCTTTTACCATGTCGCGGGTAAGCGTTTTGCTCAGGTTTTCGAGATAGCTTTTGCGGATAGCAGCGGCGTAGGTATCAAACCCGGCATCACTGCCTTTTACTTTACGGTATAAAGTTTTAAAAACTGCCACCATTTCTGGCGTGGCCCTACCCGATTTTATTACAGGCTCCAGTTTATCATAAGCTTCCTGGTTGCGATTAAGCCCCATTAGTATTTGTGCATAACGATAGTTAAGGCGTGGGTTAAGCGTGGTAGAATTCTTAAATGCAATTTCTGAATACTTTAAGGCTTCAGCATATTTTTTTCTTTCAAACAAAATATCTGCGTACGTGCTGGTAAGGCTTGGATAGCCTGATGCTGAAAATTTAGCAGCTCCGCTGTCGCCTTTTTTACCATCTATGTAAGAAAAAGCGTTTTCCATAGCCATACGGGCGTAGATCTCGGCCTTGGCTAAATCGCCGTTCTTGCGTAAGGTTCCGGCCAATCCGCTGTAAGCATTACCTTTCCAAAAATCAGCCTGCAGCTTATTGATAAACTCAATGGCTTTAGCCGTATTTTTTTCTTCGGCATATTGTTGCGCTACCGCCGAAGCCGCATAATCATGAATTACACCATCTTCAATAGACCCGGTTTTAAACTTTTCGGGCGGAAAATCTTTTATCCACTTATAATAAGCTGCCTCTTTTGCTGCGCCGGTTTTAGCATCAAATACTGCCTTTTCAGCATTGTTGCGGGCAGCAATACCAGTCGGAAAACGCTTCAGTTGCTCAGCATATAAAGAATCCATAGACTTGTTGTTCTTTAAGCGATAGTAAAACTGCTCGGCCATTATCAAATCCTGCTCTTTGTTACTGGCACCCAACGAAACCAGTTTAGCATTCAGCCTGGCCTTATCGGCTGCATCAGTTGAGGCAACCAAGCGGTTAAGCATTTTAGCGGTAGTATCGGCCGGGGCTGTTTGTGCATTTGCACACTGGCCGGCTGCTGCTAACATAGCAAGCATACCGAGTTTTGTAATATAATTTTTCATCATTGTTTAATTACTAATGAGCGTTACCTATTTTATATAATGATTTGATTAATAGCCAGGATTTTGTGTAAGTGCTGGGTTTTGTTGGCGTTGCACATCGGGTATCGGGAACAATAAAGAGCGTGTCGCATTCCACGTAGATGGCTTTAATCTGCTTAAAACAGCATTTGCCTGACCGGTTCTAAGCAAATCAAACCAACGATGCCCGTACTCACCAAATAACTCTACCTTACGTTCCTGTGCTGCAGCATTTAACAAAGCCGTTGAGGTGGCACTATTGCCAGCACTTAAATTGGGCAAACCTGCACGGTTCCGTATAACATTAATATCTGCCACAGCGCCCGATAAATTACCGGTTTGCGCACGGGCCTCGGCCCTTATCAAATACTGCTCGGCCAGGCGTAACACTACGTTAAACTCATTACCCGCCCCGGCGGTAGCTGCCGTATAAACTTTGTACTTATTGATACGATAAAACTTAGAACTGCTGGTGGCCGAATCTACCCAGTTTGTTTTACGGTTATCGCCGGCTTCAAAACTATTAGCAATGTTACTGGTAAGGGTGTATGTTGGTAAGGTGCCCGGAGTGGCCGTTGGTGATGTACGGTATGACTGTACAAAGCCGGAGAAGCCGTAAAATGTAGCAAATTGCAAAATGGTTTCGTTACTAGTGTTAATAAACACGTTAGGCGTAGTTGCCAAAGTGTAAGTACCCGAATTGATAACCTGTGTAGACTGCGTTTCTGCATTGGCATAATCTTTACGATACAAGTACACTCTCGCCAGTAAGGCAGTGGCGGCGAGTTGGTTTACCCGGCTTCTTAATGTGCCTACATAAGTTGTCGGCAACAGACCCTGAGCCTCACGTAAATCGGCAATAATGGATGTCCATACGGCATCGGCAGAAGCCCGTGGTAAATATGCGTTAGTTAAAGGATCCTCCCCTACTAAAGGCACACCCCCGTAGTAGTTAACTAGGTAAAAGTTAACCCAGGCCCTAAAAAACTTGGCTTCGCCTAACAACTGCGACTTTACAGCAGGCGATAAGGTGGTTGATTTAGTAATACCCGCAATAGCGCTGTTAGCTACCAGCAGTTCTGAGTAAGCATTTCCCCAAAAACCAGCATTGGTAGTGTTGCCTATAGAAATTTGATTGTTCTCAATCTCTGCAATTTCAGGTGTGGTATTGAGGTTAAAATGTAGTTCGTCGCTGCTAACGCCGCCATAAAAAGTGATGGCTTGCTGCAAAGGGGCCATGCTGCCAAAAATGCCATAATTGTATAAAGCCAACACTGCAGCCGTAGCTGTCGCATCCGTTTGGTAGGCCGTACTTGCTTCTATTTTATTTTGAGGGGCATCCAGTTCAACCAATTTTTTACATCCGGTGGTATAAATGATAGCCGGTAGCATCACACCTGTGGCTAAAAACTTTATTTTGTTATAAATATTTTTCATGTGAATGTGCTTTTTAGAATGAACAGTTAAGACCTAAAACCATGGTACGCAATTGGGGCATGGCGATAAACTGGCCCGTTCCAAGTCCGGGAGCTGCTCCAGAAACTGTAGTTTCGGGGTCGTAAGTATATTTCTGTTTAGCCCAGGTGCGTAAATTTTCGCCGCGCGCAAATACGTTCAGGTTAGAAAATCCGATAGTTTTAACCCAGGCCTTCGGCAAATTGTAACTGATACTAACTGTCTTTAATTTGATAAAAGAGGCATCCCCCCAGTTGGCGTCGGACGAATTGTAATTAAAGTAAGGCGTGGTACCAGCGGTAGTTGCTCCCGGATATTGTGTATTATCACCCGGTTTCATCCAGCGTTGCAACGCCGTAACATTTTGGTTGGTCATGCCCGAGCCGTACGGTATAGATGAGCTGTTGTTAAGGTATCCCATGCGGTGGTTAAACTGAAAAAACACATTAAGCTCGAAACCACGATAGCTAAAGCTGTTATTGACACCGCCATAATATGGATGCCCAAGCGGTGCCGGAGCCCGATCGCCACCAAATGTAATGGCACCATCGCCGTTTAAATCCTGATAAGTAGGCACGCCTGTAGCAGGATTTATACCGGTAAACTTGTATAACTGTATTGCATTTATTGGCTGACCAACAATGTAGCTGGATGAGTTAAACAGCTGCGCCGGGTTATTTATTTGGAGAATTTCGTTGCGCAGAATGGTTAAGTTGATATTAGTGCTCCACCTAAACAATTTGGTTTGCACGTTGGTAGAGTTTAATTCAAACTCGAAACCCTGATTTTGCAAAACGGCCGGGAAATTTGCGGTAAAACTGTTAAAGCCCGCCTGTGTTGGTAAAATAATGTTCACCAGCTGGTCTGACGACCGGTTGCGGAAATAATCTGCTTTAACATAAATGCGGTCTTTTAAAAAGCCCAATTCAACGGCTAAATCCAGTTTTTTGTTGGTTTCCCAATGCAAGTCGGGATTTGGCACGTTAGAAGGATAAACAATAGACTGGCCCTGGTAACTGTTGGCAGAACCGGTCGTATTAAAATACGGATTATATTGATAGTTCTGAATTTGGTCGTTTCCGGTTAAGCCATAACTGCCGCGCAGCTTTCCGAAGCTCAGCCACGAAACATTTTTCATCCACGATTCCTGGGTGAAAATCCAGCCGGCGCCCACCGCCCAAAAATTCCCGAAACGATTATTGATACCAAATCGTGACGAACCATCTCTACGGTAAGTGGCATCCACCAAATATTTGCCGCCCCAGTTATAATTTAAACGCCCAAATATGGCAGCATACTTATAATCTGAGTTATTACTTCCGTTATTTACAATGGCAGCGGCGTTATTAATATTTCCAATTAAAGCATCACTGCTAAAACCTGTTCCTATTAAATTGATACCATCGGCAATGGTACGCTGAATGGTACCACCTACCAAAGCCTGAATATTACCGCCCCATACTTCGCGCTGGTATTCCAGTTGCGGCTCTATGATATAATTATTGTTGGTGTTATTAGCATACTGCAACCTGTTGGTAGGTGCGGCCAGATTAACGCTTGCTGGGTTTAAAGAAGTTAATGGCGTTTGCAGCGTTTGTTTAATACCGGTGGCCGTGTAGCCAAGGTTAACCTTAGCTCTCAGGCCAGGCAACAACTGATAATAGGCATTTAAATTACCTATCAGGTTGGTGGTTACGTTTGATGTCGGCCTTAACAAATATGCCATTGGGTTGGTAAACGACGGGTTCCAGTACAAACTACCGTCAGCATTGTAAAGCGGCAAGTTTGGAGGCAGGTTGTACAACTGAGACAAATCGGTACTAATCAGGTTATTTTGCATGTAACCATAATTTACGCTCAGATCTATGCCAAACTTTTGGTCTGCACTTTTGTGACCTGCATTTAACCGGTTTGAGAAAGTGTTAGCACCAAAACTGCCTGGAAACACAGTACCCTCGCGGCGGTAATTAGAGCTGAACAAAAAAGTATTTTGCGCGCTGCCGCCAGAGATAGAAATATCGGCGTTAGTAGTGTGTGCCGTACCTCCAACCAATTCTTTTTGCCAGTTAGTCGTGTTATTCTGGTCCCACACCAGCAAATCAGGTGCGTTGGCGGTTGTTGGGGTAACGCCCGAGGCTGCGAAAGCTGCCCGGCGCATGGCCAGATAGTCAGGCGTGCTGAGCATGTCAATGAAATGCCCTATTTTGCCTGCTCCCTGGTAAAAATTTACGTTAAATTTAGTGTTGCCTGCTTTGCCCTTTTTTGTAGTGATTAACACTACGCCATTGGCACCTTTAGAACCATAAATAGCGGTTGCATCCGCGTCCTTTAAAACGTCGATGCGCTCAATATCATCCGGATTAATCATGCTTAGCGGACTAATCTCTCCTCCGTTAGCGCCGCTAACGCCATAAGCATTTAAACCATCCGTTGCTGGTACGCTTCCGTTAAACAAAGTAAAAGGCACCCCATCAATAAGGTACAATGGCAGTGTCCCACTGTTAAATGAGCCAATACCCCTGATTTGTACCCTGAAACCACTACCCGGTAAACCATTATTTTGCGTAAGCTGAACGCCCGGCAGACGGCCCTGCAGTGCAGCCAGCGGGTTAGATACCGGCTGATTTTCAATCTCTTTAGACGTTAATGAACTTACCGAACCTGTGTTGTTACGGCGCGTAGTTGTGCTGTAACCAATCACTTGCACTTCATCTATAGAACCGGCGGCCGGTTGTAAACGGATATCTAACGGCGCAGAACCCTTAACCGGCACTTCGCGGGTTTGATAGCCTATAAAAGAGAATACCAATACGTTTTGCCCGTCTGGCACTTCTAAACTAAAATAACCTTCGGCATTGGTGATGGCAGTAACCGGGTTGCGCTCTTTGGTGCGCACAGTTACACCGGGCATAGGTTGGTTACGCTCATCCCTAACCGTACCGGTTACCCTTATGGTCTGGGCGACCTCCCGAACTACAACCGGCGCATCAGTTTTAGTAACCGGAGCCTCGGTTTCTTTGAGTGGCGATATAATAATCCGGTTACCATCTTGGTGGTAGCCCAAACCGGTACCCCCCAGCAATAGTGCCAGGGTTTCGGCTACGCTGCGCGACTGCGCATCAATGTTTACCTGTTTTACAGCGTTAACGCGCGCCGAAGGATAAAAGATGCTGAAGCCCGATTGCGCTTGTAATTTACGCAATGCGGCTTTGAGGGATTCACGGTTAACGTGTAGCTGCACCTTAGTGCCCTGCAGGCTTTGTGCATTAGTTAGAGTAGCGGCAAATAAAGATGAACTGATAATCAATATCGCTCCGCAGCAAACGCTTAATTTCATGAAAAACAGCCAGTTGATTCGTAAAAACTTCTTAAAATAGGAACGGAGATTTCCCATTGCAAAAGCAGTATCTTTTTGCATTATTTGTATAAGTTAAAAAATTAGTCAAATAAGATTTTTAATTAAACTCCTCATCGCTGTCCAAGGCCGGGGAGTTTTTTTTGTAAGATGCGCATCCGGCACACCGTTACTTTCTTTATACTGCTTAATCAGGCTGGGTAATAGTACATCATAGCGTTATTAATTAGAGGTTGGGGATTTCTTTTATATTTCGGTTTGTTTTAATTACAGCCAGCACCGTCTAATGTCACGGTTTTACCATCCGTTGCAAAAGACGCGTCTATGGTTCCTGTCAATGCCTGCAATACCTGGCTTAGGGTTTCGGTTCCATTGAAACGGCCGGTAATCAGGCATTTTTCTAAATTTTTACTCTTAAAGTTTACACTCACATTGTAGCGCCGGCTCAGGCGTTCGGCCAGTTGTTTAAAAGGCATATCCTCAAACTGCATATCGCTCTTAGCCCAGGTAATGGCATTCAACGCTTCCACATTTTCCTGTAAAACTTTTTTATTTATGGCATTATAAACCAGTTGCTGGTTAGGCAGCAAGGTGGCTAATAGGTGCTGTTTAGCATCTGATACGCTTACCTTACCCCTGCTCACGGATACCACCACCTGCTGGCCATAATTAGCCTTGATGTTAAAAGCTGTACCCAGCACCGTTGTTTTTATGTTGCCGGCGTATATCACAAAAGGGTTGGCTGCCATATGTTTCACATCAAAAAAAGCCTCGCCTTTTAAATGCACTTCACGCACGCGACCGTTCAACGCATATCGTATGGAACTGCCAGAGCGTAGCACTACGGTACTACTATCAGGCAGTACTACAAAACGATTTTCGGAAAGCACTGCGGGCGCTACAACGGCTACCGGGCGGTCAATTACAGTATAATTTTTTCGGGTAATAAATAGATAACCGGCGCAAACAGTAACAACCAAAAAGATGGCGGCGGCATAACGATATAAATTACGTTGCCAGAGTTTTTTTACAGGAGCGTCGTCGGTTTTGATATGCTGATAAAGATGCAACAGCATACGCTGCTCTAACGCCTGCTCCTCCAGAGCTGAGTTTGTATGCCAAACAGCTTCATGCGCACTTTGCTCCCGATACCATTGGTCAAGCTGTTGCTTTTCCTGTTCGGTAGCGGTTCCGTCGAGATATTTTTCTATCAGGGCGAGTAACTGTTCGTCTTTCATGCAAAAATGATTGCGTTTAAAAGATAGTTACACAAACCACCAAGCCACCCTTAGTCTAAACGCAGTTTTTTTTTAAAATTTTCTTAAAACAGCAGAGAGATGTTCATTAATCATCAAAAAAAGCACAACCAAACCATCAAAATAATAATAAACCAACGATTTAGGTTGGTATTTTTAATAATTGCGTAAGAAAATAAATAAAAGCATCATACCAATACTCCTTAACGAGAGGCGAATAACTTTTAAGGCTTTAGTGAGATGGGCTTCGACCGTTTTTTCGGCAATATTCATTTGTAAGGCAATCTGAGATAGCGATTTGCCATGCTCGCGGCTGTATTTAAATACCAGTCGACATTTTTCGGGCAGTGTTTCGACAACACCGTTTATATATTCCTGTAAAAAACGGGCGTAAATTTTTTCGTCGTCAAAGTCGTGCAGCTTCTGCCCGTAAACGGCCATGGCAATGTCGCTTCTGCGTTTTTGTCGTTGGATGGCTGTTAATACGGAAAACTTGGTAGCCGTAGCCAGGTAGGCTGGCAATGATTCAATTTGCACCTGTCCGCGCTTGTCCCACAGTTTAATTAAAACTTCCTGCACAATCTCTTCGGCTGCAACCTTATCCTGGGTATGATTATAGGCGATAGCCAGCAATTTTCGCCAGTACCTGTGGTAGATTTCTGCAATAGCGAACTCTTCGCCCCTTTGGAGCGCTAAAGCCAAGTCGCTGTCAGATAATTCTTGCGTATTCATTTACCGTTAGGCCAATATAACAATTTATTAACATAACTCAACTTTCAAACAGCAGTCTTATATTCAGCCGATTGATTCGTTCTATAAGTCATATTAATAATACCGAGCATCTACAACACCGGCAGCGAGCTTATAAAACAACAAAAGCATCGTCTTCAAGGGGATGCTTTTGCTAAAAACTAAAAAATTAACTGAATCTTTATCACGAAAGAACAAATGAAGACTATGGGCGAAAGGCGCTTAGTCCGCGTTGCAGGTATTGCAGATAACGGCTTACCTCAAAATCGGCGCCTTGCGGTTCGGTAAGAGGCTGCTCTGTTTGCGGGTTAAGCAACACATAAAACGGCTGCGAATTACTGTTAAACCGCGAGGCCTGTATGTCGCTGTTGAGGGCACCAATGGTGGTGATGCGGCGGCCGCTGAACTTGCTGGTATATTGTTCGGCCGCAGGCAATTGCTCTTTGTCGTCAACATATAACTGGATAAGCACATACTGGTCGCGAATGACGGGCAACACGGCTTTGTCGGTCCACACATTGGCTTCCATCTTACGGCAGTTTACGCAGGCATGGCCGGTAAAATCAATCATAACGGGCTTGCCTACCTTTTTGGCGTAGGCTACACCTTCGGCATAATCAAAAAACGGGTTCAGGCCGGCAGGTTTTTCAAATAAACCAGCATACTTGCGCGGAGTGTTATCAATTGCCGCAGCACTCGGGTCTGCACCTGCGGTCAGGCTGGCGGTATACAAATCAAAATCCTGGGTAGATTGCGGCGGTAAAAATGCGCTGATGCTTTTAAGCGGCGCTCCCCACAAACCGGGCACCATATATAAGGTAAAAGCCAGTACAACCATCGCCAGAAATAAGCGCGGCACGGTAAGATAAGCAAGCGTACTGTCGTGACTAAATTTTAGTTTACCCAACAGGTACAAGCCCATCAGGCCAAAAATAACAATCCACAATACCAGGAAGATTTCTCTGTCGAACCAGTGCCAGCGGTAAGCCAAGTCTACATTCGATAAAAACTTAAGTGCCAGGGCCAGTTCTAAAAAACCCAAAGTAACTTTAACGCTATTGAGCCAGCCGCCAGACTTAGGTAGCGCGCCCAACCAGCTCGGGAACATGGCGAACAAAGCAAAAGGAATTGCTAATGCTAATGAGAACCCCAGCATACCTATAGCAGGCCCTAACAGAGCCCCGCTTACCGCCGCCTGTACCAGCAAGGTACCAATAATGGGCCCCGTGCAACTAAACGACACCAGCGATAAGGTGGCTGCCATAAAAAATATACCCAGCAACCCGCCTTTGTCCGACTGCTCATCCATACGGTTTACCCACTTGGCAGGAAGCGTGAGTTCGAAAGCGCCTAAAAACGATGTCGCAAAACCCACCAACAGTAGAAAGAAAACGAAGTTAAACACACCGTTGGTAGAGAGGCTGTTTAGGGCATCGGCACCAAAAACTATGGTGATGGCCAGCCCCAGCACCACGTAAATAAAAATGATACTCAACGCGTAAAAAACCGCCGTGCGGATGGCCTTTGCCCTAGACGTGGTGCTTTTAGTAAAATAACTAACCGTTAAAGGTAGCATCGGGAATATACACGGCATCAGCAATGCGGCCAGTCCGCCTAAAAACCCGGCTAAAAATATGCTGCCGAGGGTTTGACTGGCACTGCTTGCCGGCTGCGGTTTAACAGCTGCTGCTTTTAACTTTTGCTGCGATTGATGCTGAGCAGTGCCGCTAACCATACTGTCAGCAGGTGCAGATTTCTCTGCTGGTTTGAACTCAATATCTGCGGTCGGGATGGTGTCCTGAACAGCTGCGGCAACGGCTAAGGGGTATAGCCAAAGCAGCAACATGCTCAAAATGAACAAACGCTTAATGTGATGCAAGGAAGTAAAATTAATAAGTTGAAAGTTGGATTACTTGATGGTTACCGTAAAACTAAGCTGGTCGGGTGGCAGGCATTTTTGGTCGTTACACGTCATGTATTCTACCGTGCCTTTTACAGTAAGCGGTCCCGCCGTACTCATTTTAATTTTTTGCTGAAACACAACCGAATGCTCAAAAAAGCTCACGTTCATGTTAAAAGCCTTTTCAAATTCGGTGATAGCTTTCGGCTCGATGGTTTTACCTATCATTTTATATTTGGCATCGGGCGTAAACGTAATGGTAGTTTTAACCGGACCACCCTCGGTAGTATTTTGCGAGTACAGGTGCCACCCGTCATCCATCGTGGCTTTAATTAAAATTACGGCCTCGGTTTTACTGATACGTTTACCGGCGTAGGCCCACTTAACAGGCGTTAAAATTTGTGCGCGCAATGTCGCGCCGGCGCACATCAGCACCAGGATGAGGATAAGCTTTTTCATAAAACGGATTTATTGATTGAGTTTAATCAGGGTTTTAAAGATGAATTACCGGCTCGGGCAGGCGGCAGATAGGTTGGTAGTCGGTAAAATCTACCTCGGTCGATAGGTAACCGGGCTTTACCGGCTCTTCTTTTACCAAATCCGTGCTCAGGTACTTCTTGTTACTGTCGCAAAGCAAGGTTACTACCACGGCATCCGGACCTAATTGTTCGGCCAGTTTAATGGCGCCAATTACGTTAGCACCCGAGGAGATACCCACGGCCAGACCTAACTGGCTGGCCATTTTTTGCGCCATAATAATGGCATCGCCATCACCGGCCTGCACAATTTCATCCATTTCGTCAAGTTTTACAATGGCCGGGATAAATTCGTCGGATATACCCTGGATGCGGTGCGCGCCTACCTTGTAGCCGGTAGTCAGAGTTGGTGATTCGGCAGGTTCAAGCGGATGCACTTTCAGCTTTAGGTTCATGGCGCGCAGATACTTTCCGGTACCCATCACGGTGCCGCCGGTGCCTACCCCGGCTACAAAGGCATCAGGCGTTAAACCTATGCTTTGCAGTTGCTGCCATATCTCGGGACCGGTTGTTTTTTCGTGCGCTTCGGCATTGTAGATATTCTCGAACTGGCGCGGCAAAAAGTACCCGGCCGATTGCTGCTGCAACTCCTCCGCCAGGCGTATACTGCCTAAAAAGCCACCTTCGGCTTTACTCACCAGGTGCACCTTTGCACCCAGGCTTTTAATAATATCCTGCCGTTCTTTGCTCAGCCAGTCAGGCATCATAATCACTACCTCGTGGCCAAGGGCTTTGCCAATACCGGCAAAGGCAATACCGGTATTACCCGAGGTAGCTTCTACAATCACGTCGCCCTGTTTAATTACCGACATGCTATAAGCCTGGTGCAAAATATACAGCGCCATACGGTCTTTTACACTACCCGTCAAATTGTAATGTTCGCATTTCACAAATACCCGGCCCGGTTTACCGTTATAGCGGTAATGCAGCTCCAGCATGGGCGTATTGCCCACCAAGTGCCACAGGTTATTAATTTTGATTTTTAACGAATCGGATTGAGATAGAATTGCCTCGCTGACTGCCATAATACTTAGATGAATTATAGCAAACTTCCGTATTATCGAACTTTAGATCAATACTTACCCATATTTCCATAAATTTTACGGAAATACAAAAACTAATTTACCTAAATTTCGGCTTAGTTATGGATTGTTATATTAGCAACCGTAATTTTTTCATTCATTCTTTTTATTTAGCTATGGCTATTAGCAATTTAGACCACACCGACACCGAACTTTTAAGGCTTTTACAGCAGGATGCCTCATTAACCAACAAAGAGTTATCCATTAAGCTCCACAAGTCAATAGCTACCATACACGAACGCATCAGGCGACTGAAAGAGCAGGGCTACATTAAACGCACAGTAGCTATTTTAGACCGCAAAAAAATAAACCGCAACCTGATTGCTTTCAGCCAGGTGTTACTGAACGACCACACCAAAGAAACCCTGAGCACTTTTGAGCGCGAGGTAGTCAAATTTCCAGAAGTGATGGAGTGTTTCCAGATGACGGGCACCTTTGATTTTGTGCTGCGGATAGCTACCAGCGATATGGATGCCTACCACGATTTTTACCGCAACAAACTTTCTACTCTGCCCCGCATCACCACGGTGCAAAGTTTTTTTGTATTGTCTGAAACTAAAAGCGATACCGCTTATCCGTTGTAAATGGAAACCAATGATAATGTCTTATTGTTGTTAATTAGTGATGGCCTCTATCACTTATCACAGTAATTGAAGTAAGTGGTTGTGCTAAATTACAAGTGTTTAGGCCCTCAGTCTTCATTAGTACAAATATCTTTGATGATTCTTTTTAGCATTATAAACTATTCACTGGAGCCGCCATTTAAGTTGACTCAACATTGATGTGTCTTAAGAATCACACCAACGACAGCAAAATTTATTCACTGATATAAAACAGTGATGAAATGATACTTATATAGTTTTAGTATACCATCTGCCAGGCTTTTCACTATATATTTTAGATAAAATGATATCGTTGCAATTCTTGACAGGTAATTGTCACATCATCTAATTACTGTAAAAGCTTGTTTACCTTGCTTGCTTATAAGATTTTTGCCGATTTGCTCCGACTAAGCAGCTGGCCTGCTAAAACCAACATGGTTCCGGCCACACCCCACAGGCCAATAGGTTCGCCAAGTAAAAAGTGACCATATATGTAACCCAGTACGGGCACCAGGTAAAGCCAGTTGGCTGCTTTTACCGAATCAACATTGATCATGTTTAGCCATAAACGGTTGGCCACAAAAGATAAGGCCACTGCCATGTATAAAAGCGATCCAACCAGCCAACTGTCTACACGTATTACATGGACCTGTTTAAACAACATGGCCACAGGTATTAACATTACACCACCAATAAACACTTGCCACACGTTAAAAACACCAGTGGTAAGCGTACTCTTAATTTTAGCAAAATAAATGGCACTACTGGTGTAAGCCAGTACATAAATAATCAAAAGTAAAATACCAAGCGGATGAATATGGCCTTGTACCGTACTGCCAAACGAAGCTGCGGCTATACCCATGAATGCGATGAGCATACCGCCAACCTCGGTACGGATCATTTTGCGGCCCAAAAACAGCGTGCTGGCAAATAAAATAAACAACGGCGTAACGGCAATAAATAAACTGCTGATGCCGGCCGACACATATTTTTGCGCAACAGAAAATGCACCCAGGGTCACGGTGGTGTTTAGTGCGCCATAAATTAGTACCTGCTTCCATTCGGTACCGCCCGGAATAAAGCGGGTTTGCGGGTTAAGCATGTAAAAGGGTGCAAAAAGTACTCCTGTAAACATAAAGCGCATGGCAGCCAGTATAAGAGGGTCTGCTGACCGGATGCCAAACTTTACAGCCACTGCGCCCGACGACCATAACACAGCAAAAGCCAAGCCCTGAAGAAAAAAGTTTTTCATCACGAACAAAAATTTATCATTGAGCAAAGCTAACAAGTGCCTGAAAACACCAAAACGAAAAACTTTCATCAAACCGATGAAAATCTTTTAAGTATAAATTTATTATTGCCACCTTTAAATTGATAAACATCGAATTGTGTCATTTCCGGCTAATTAAAGAAATAGTAGCCTAAGGATGTTTTTTTGCCGCTTCTACTGCCCTTTTTCAAACGCCGATTGCCCATAGTTACCAGCTGAAAGAAATTGAAAAGCAAGCTGGTGCGCCGCTATTTGACCGCAAGGAAAAAAAATGATTATTAATAGCCTGGGTACATTGTTTTTAAAAGCCGGTGAAGGTGATGCTAAAAGAGATGGAATGGCTGAGCCGTGAGGTAAGGTCTACTACCAGCCATTTGCGCGGCGAAATAAGGATAAGCGCCGAATGCCATACCAGCTATTACTGTCTGCCTAAATTGCTTAAATGATTTGTGCAGTGCTATCCAGAAGTTAAAGTAAAGGTAGTACACAATTCCGGCGAGAGTATCCCGGGGATGCTTTTGGATGGACAGGTGGCCATAATGATCTCGTACACCACCATCAATGATACACGGATCATCCGAAAAAAGATGTTCAGGAATGAGTTGCTGGCCATTATACCTGTACCCCCCCCTTAAGCAAAAGGTTTTTTGGAGTCCAGACGACTTTAAATTTGTTACACTGATTACGCATTCCGCCAGCCTTGATACCAACAACATATATGAGGAGTTGCTGAAAGAAATAAGATTTTGCCTGCCGAGTTGGTACACATTCCGTTTACCGACGCAGGCATTGAGATGGTAAAGGCCGGTTCGGGGGTAATGGTACTGCCGCAATGGATGATCAGACCATACTATGAGCAGCAGGAATTATTATTTACTCCGATTACACGCAAAGGCTGTTACCGCATGCAATACATCAACGTAGCAAGCAACTAGGAAATACCTATATACTGGACAACCTTTATCAGCTTTCTAAAAGACGAATTGATGGCGCACACCGGACCTGCATAGCGTCCTGTTCAGCATTGTGTAGCGTTCTTTTACAGGAACGAAAACGTCACTTGCTTTGCCTTATAAATGATAATAATTGCCCCGTCTATACAAAATACTATCGAATTTTTGACCCTTTCAACATGCAAATTTGGACTTTTTAACAAACCATGCATGACCCGCGTAAAGCATCTTTGCAATATAAATTTTATGGTCATGAAAAAAACAGTTTTAGTTACAGGAGCTTCGGCAGGAATTGGAAAAGCAACCGCAATTTATTTGGCGCAAAACGGTTATGATGTGTATGGTGCTGCACGCAGAACAGACAAGATGCAGGATCTGAAAACGTACGGTATTAAACCCATAGCGTTGGACATTACTAAAGATGAAAGCGTAATGACTTGCGTCGAAGAAATTTTAAAAGAAGCAGGAAGTATTGATATATTGGTCAACAATGCCGGCTTTGGCCAGGAAGGTGCGATCGAGGACATATCGATGGAAGAGGCACGTTATCAATTTGATGTTAATGTGTTTGGTGCCATGCGTTTAGCCCAACTGGTATTGCCTAAAATGCGTGAAAATAAACATGGTAAGATCATCAATATCTCGTCTGTTGGTGGTAAAATTGCCTTTCCGTTAGGCGGATGGTACCATGCCAGTAAATTTGCACTGGAAGCATTGAGCGATAGTATGAGAAATGAAGTTAAGGAATTTGGTATTGACATCATCGTTGTTGAACCAGGGGCTACTAAATCTGAATGGGGGAATGTGGCAACGGATATTCTCCTAAAAGTATCAGGACATACCGCTTACAAAGACTTGGCTACTAAAACGCATAATTTGTTTACCCGGTTATCCAAGGATGTAGCAGAACCGGTAGTGATAGCGAAACTGGTCCTGAAGGGAATAAACGCAAAAAGTCCAAAAGCACGATATACAACGTCACAAATGGCTTCTTCGCTTTTATTACTTTTGAAAAGGGTACTACCAGACAAGCAAATGGATAAATTAATCATGAGTCAGCTAAAATAATAAGTCATGGAAGACCAATTAATTCTTCAGCATAATTTCCTGTATGCGCGGGGTCACAGGAAGACGCAAAGCAGCGAACATTACTTTCCCGATCACGCTTTAGGCATTATGTTGTCCGGAGAGTCGCAGTATTTTTCAAGCGAAGGAACCTTCATCATGAAAGAGGATACCGTGTGTTTAATGCGGAGGAACCAGCTATTTAAAAAGCTCAAAAAAACAGGACTAAACGGAGAACCGCCTTCGTTGATCAGCCTATTTCTGGATCAAGACATTTTGCACCGATACGCAACCGAGAATGAGATCTTAAAACCCAGCATTTACAGAGGCAAAGCGATGATCGACTTGACAGGAAATATTTTTTTGAAAGCCTTTTTCGACTCGTTGCTGCCGTATATTGATCATCCCAAAAAGCTTACCGCAAAAGTAGCAGAATTGAAAACTTATGAGGCCATTGAGTTATTGCTTCAGACAGGTAATGCCTTGCAAAGCTTCTTGTTTGATTTTAATGAACCGCATAAGATAGATTTGGAGACGTATATGAACCATCATTATAAGTATAATATTCCGATGTCCTCATTTGCTCAGCTTACCGGCCGAAGCCTATCGACTTTTAAAAGGGACTTCGCCAAAATATTCGTTACAACACCCGAAAAATGGTTGCAGCAAAAGCGTTTGGAGCAAGCCTATTACTTAATCTCAAATAAAAAACAACGCCCGTCAGATGTGTATTTAGATGTTGGTTTTGAAAACCTATCACATTTTTCCTTTGCTTTTAAAAAACAATTTGGGCTGACAGCCACCGAATTGGCAGCCCATTAAAGCAACCGATCAACTCATTCTATTTAAGCAAGATTATATATTTGTCAAGTTCATCATATCCACGTGACAATGGTTCGAGAATTGCCCCGGTGGGCGCACAAAGTAGACATGTTCTACCTCCGAAAACCACTTAAATCTCTACTTTAGAGATTTTTTGATTATCCCCTTACTGGACGTTTTTTTAAGTCAGGATTCTCGTTACCTATCATGTAGCTACTTGTTTTTTATTTTTAACTTAGGTAACACAAACCGCTGTGTTGAATTAGAAAACCAGGGTTTATTTTTTGTAGACTTTTGTCAATAATAAAAATTAAAAGCGATCCAAAACGCCTTAGTTAATACTGTTTCGGTTATTTTAAAATGTGCATTTAACAGTCGCTGTACTATTAAATCTTTTTTGGCAAACGGCTCCTTCTGTTTAGCACAAAAAAGAGCGTAGCAAGGAGCACTACATACACTAACAACCTTCCTTATCGTCTCCAATTAAAAAACAAACATATAATTAAAGAACATAACCGACCACTGTGACCTTCAGACCGCTATTGTATTTTAAATTACCCGTTATACCTTCAATAATAAACTTAAAGCTTGTTTACTAAATTAATCTGTCTTGTTTTGTTATATGCAGTATAACATGCATCTTTACTTGGCAAAAGCATGGCGTAGTGATTAAAATGAGTGACGAAGAATTGCTTCAATCTTTTTTAAAAGGAGATGACTTTGCTTATAAAGCTATATACGACAGATATTGGCTGTTGCTGTATAACCATGCCCGGCACATGCTTAAAAACGATGAAGATGCAAAAGATGTAATACAAGAAGTATTTACAGATTTATGGGAGGGTAATAATCAGCAGCTCACAAACTTTACATTGCCAGCATTTTTATACACCGTTACCCGCAATAAAATCCTCAACATTATTAAACACTTAAAAGTAGAAGCCAAGTATGCTCATGAACTTCAGTATAAAAGTTTGCTTGCTACCGAAAGTGCTGATGACCTGGCAATAACTAAAGAACTCACGGCTATAATAGAAGCGGGTATCCAGTCTTTGCCGCCTAAGATGCGCGAAGTATTTTTGCTGAGCCGCAATGCCAATAAATCTTACAAAGAGATATCATCAGAGTTGTCCATCTCTGACAAAACGGTTAAAAAACAGATTAACAACGCATTAAATGTACTGCGCGGTAAGCTGTCCTCTTTTTTTTTCTTTTTTTAACTTTTCACCTACTACCTCCCCGGAAGTAAGTTGTTGTTCATATAATTAAGCCAATTAACCAACTGTAATGAACGACACTGATAAAGAAGTTCATCAATTGCTTTTAAAATACCGGCAAGGTCAATGCACTCCTGAGGAACAGCAGCGCCTTTTCCATATTTATAATTTAACTGCGAAATCAATTACTGCCGATAACGCTGCAACTGATTTTAAAGCCGCAGGTGATGAAATATGGCAACGGCTGCCCCATACTGTTCAAAGCCAGAGTACTACAGCCAAACTGAGACACCTATATATGCGACCTGTGTTTCGCTGGGTAGCTGCATCTTTGCTTTTGGCATCAGCTGGTATTTTTATGTACAAGCAGCAACAGCCGGCCGCCAGATTTACCAAAGTTTATAAGAAACGTGACTTACTACCTGGAAAGAACGCAGCTATGCTTCGGTTATCAAATGGCAAGGAAATTTTTTTGTCGGATTTTACAGGTGAAACCATTGCCGAACAGAACGGCGTGCGTATTGTAAAAGACAAGACAGGGCAACTAACTTATGAAATTGAGTCGAGTGCAGAAAACGCTAAACCTGGCTTAAATACATTAACAACCAGCAACGGCCAGCAATACCAGGTTAAACTACCCGATGGAACGTTAGTTTGGCTCAATGCTGGATCGTCGCTCACTTTTCCAACGCTTTTCAGTAAAAATAGCGAAAGGGTGGTTTCGCTCGTGGGCGAGGGATATTTTGAGGTAGCAACCAGCAAAAATTTCGATGGTCGTAAAAATCCCTTTATAGTACAAACAGATAAACAAACCGTAAAGGTGCTTGGCACACATTTTAATATTAGCAGCTACGCAAACGAAAATATAGTAAAAACCACCCTATTAGAAGGGTCTATTGCGCTTGCTACAAAAACTGCGATACCAGAAATAGCTTTATTAAAACCGGGACAGCAAGCCCTTATGAATTCAAGTAACAGCCGCGTTTCTGTTAAAAACCTGGATGACGCTGAAGCAGAGGTTGCCTGGAAGTCAGGATTGTTTCACTTCGAAAACACTCAAATTAAAGAAGTAATGAAACAGTTAGCACGCTGGTATAATGTCGATGTAGTATATAAAGGCGATATCCCTGATGCTCATTTTACAGGCGAAATGTATAAAAGTTTATCCGCATCAAAGGTATTGGATGGACTGGCCTACACAGGCTTGCATTTCACGATAAAAGACAACCAAATTATTGTAACCCAATAAACCGATTATAAACATTTAAACCTCAGATTATGAATAGAAAAGTACCTCTCACAGTAAGTTAGGTTTGATATGGGTCTCAAAAAAAACCGGCAGTGTTGGAAGCACTAACCGGCGATGATTTGAGTTCTCCGTTCTCCGTTTCCAGAAAAACATAAAGTTAACTACACTTAAATTAAACTCAAACCTAAGTAAAAGTATGAATTCTAATGCTTTTAATCAAGGCGTGCCATTGTCGTGGCTGCCTGCTAAATTCTTATTGGTTATGAAAATCGTAAGTTTCATAATATTTGCGGCTATTATGCAGGCCAGTGCTTACAGCTACAGTCAAATTAATATCCACCAGAACAACACCTCTATCACAAAAGTTTTATCACTTATAAAAAAGCAGACTGGGTACGTATTTTTAGTGAAAGACTATGACCTGTCTAAAATAAAAGTTAATATCAACTTCACTAACGCTAATATTAACGAGGTCTTGGACGTATGTTTCAAGGACTTACCCATAATTTATAAAATAGTTGACAAAACGGTATTTATTTCGGTGAAAGCCAAACCAAGCATTGTTCAGGCGTCCGCCGGCTTTCTGGACTTAGGCGGCCGGATAGTGGATGAAAAAGGGTTGCCCCTGCCTGGCGCAACCGTAAGTGTTAAAAATTCCACGATAGCTGCCAGCGCCGATGCAAACGGTTATTTTAAACTGAGAAACGTTCAGCCCGGTGCTGTGCTGGTGGTAAGCTTCACCGGTTTTACTACACAGGAAATCGCAGTTGGTGACAGAACAAGCATCAATGTAACGTTAGTTGAAAGCACCAGAAGCCTAAACGATGTAGTGGTAGTTGGTTATGGTACTCAGAAGAAGGTAAATTTAACGGGTGCTGTTTCTATGGTAACCTCTGAGGCTTTGGACAGCCGGCCAATAACTTCTCTGTCCACAGGCTTACAAGGCCTGTTGCCTGGCTTGGCAGCAGTTAGCTTTACAGGACAGCCCGGTGCTTCAACGGCCACGTTGCGCGTACGCGGCACAGGCACTACCAACAACTCTAACCCATACGTAATTATTGATGGCGTTCCAGGCGACTTAAATTTCCTGAACCCCGAAGATGTTGAAAGTGTTTCAGTGTTAAAAGATGCAGCTTCTGCTTCGATATATGGATCTGAAGCTGCCAACGGCGTTATTCTGATCACTACAAGGCGTGGTAAGCTTAACCAAAAGCCCATAGTAAATTATGACGGGTACATTGGTTTACAAAAGCCAACGGCACTGCCTAAAATGCTGGGTTCGGTGGAGTACATGCAGTATTTAAATGAATCGCAAACCAATGTTGGCCTCGCACCAAGCTTTACGGCGGCCCAGATAGAGACTGCACGTAACGGAAGCGACCCCAATTTTTATGCGAATACCAACTGGCCAAAAGCTTTATTTAAATCATCGGCACCGCAGCAAAATCACAGTGTGAGTTTAAACGGCGGTTCTTCTGATTTAAGCTATTATATGTCTTACGCCCGGCAGGATCAAAAAGGTTTAGTTGTTGGCAATCAGTATGATGCTAACCGTAATAATGTAAGGTTACGGTTAAACTCTAATAACATACTCAACTTTCTGGACATAGACGGCAACATCGGTTTTATAGACCGGAAACAAAACCAGCCAGCCGACGAAACTGCGGCTGCCACCGGAACGATATATCAAACCCTAACGGCCTCTCCACTCACCCCTGTATTTTTTACAAACGGCAGCTATGGCTACGGTGGCGGTTCGGCCAATCCCGTTGCTACGGCCACTGTTGGAGGATCTAACAAATTATCATCTCAGGACTTTACTGGTAATGTGTCTGCTACAGCGCATATACTTAAAAACTTAAGTGCCCAGGTTCGCTACGGTTTAAGTACCACCAATCAAACGGCCACTTTATTTGCACGAAAAACGGATTATCTTGATCCTAACACCAATGTGTTTTTGTTTACTAACCGTGCTAACAATTTGCTGCAAAACAGCAGTTATAAAAACCGGGTAGAAATAGTTACCGGCTTGCTTAATTATAGTTTTAACGTTGGCGTAAACCATTTTAAAGCACTGGCAGGCTATGAGCAACGCTCGGTTCGTTATGACACCTTCTCGGCATCAAAAACAAATTTTGTAAGTGACGATGTTACTATTTTAGACCTGGGGAGCGCTAACCCACTGGCAGGAGGCACCGCTTACCAGTATGCATTGCGCTCGTTTTTTGGCCGTATTAATTACGATTATAACAACAAATATTTACTCGAAGCCAATTTGCGCGCTGATGGCTCGTCGAGGTACGCACCCGGCCGCCGCTATGGTACGTTTCCTTCTGCATCAGCAGGGTGGCGTTTTACGGAGGAATCATTTGTAAAAAACGCTAAAGCCTTAAGCTGGTTAAGTGAGGGTAAAATTCGTGTCTCTTATGGCTCATTAGGTAACCAAAACGGTGCAGACGCACCCGGTTATGCCGAATGGTATCCATACCTGGGAGTAATAGGAGCTGCCGGAACACCATCAACCAACATGCCTATTGGCAACACCACCACTACAGGCCTTGCCCAAACAGTATTGTCCAATCCGCTGCTTCATTGGGAAAGGGCAAGCATGCTGGATATCGGTGCGGATTTGGGGCTATTCAACAACCGTTTAAATATCACTGCCGACTGGTTTAACAAGCGCACCACCGGTATACAACTTAAAGTACCGCAGCCTGACGTTATTGGTTTAACGGTGCCTGACCAAAATGCAGGAACGGTATCAAACAAAGGATGGGAAGTAAGTATAGGCTGGAATGATCGTGTTAAGGATTTCCGTTATGGATTTACGGCACAACTATCAGACGTTAAAAATAATGTGGTCGACCTGGGCGGCGCACCGCCTACCATTGCCGACCGTATACGCCAAGTGGGCTACCCGATTGATGCTTTTTATGGCTACCGTACAGATGGGCTGGCGCAGGTAAGCGATTTTACTAAAGATGCTTCAGGTAAACTGGTGCCCAACTTCCCGATTTTTACAGCCGACGCGGCAAAAATTGCGCCGGGCGACATTAAATTCAGAGATTTGAATGGAGACGGCGTAATTACTGCTGATAAAGACCGTGAAGTAATCGGTGATGCGTTTCCGCACTACACCTATTCGTTCCGCGGCAACGTGGGCTACAAAAACTTCGATCTTAGTGTCTTTCTTCAGGGTGTTGGAAAAGCTAACGGTTATGTAACTGGGGTGGGCATCCATCCATTTTATGCCAATGGTGCATATCCGCAAGAAGTACACCGCGACCATTGGACACCTGATAATCCAAATGCTTGGTATCCAAGGTTTACTTACCTGGACAATCGTAACTCAACGGCCAGGTTATCTGATTACTGGTTGCAGAATGCCAGCTACTTAAGGCTCAAAAACGTGCAGCTAAGCTATTCCTTACCACGCACTTTACTTACCAAATATCGGGTTGATTTAGTAAAACTGTTTGTATCAGCTGATAATCTGTTGACCAAAACTAATTACTTCTACGCTTATGACCCGGAAACGCCATCAACAAACGGCGGTTACTATCCGCAAGTAAAGACCATTGTATTCGGCGTTAATGTACGCCTTAAGTAATCTATCAATTAACTCAGGATGTATCAGTAATCGGTTTTATAACCAGTTGACTTATAAAACCGATTTCAAAAGTAAAACTTTAAACATGGAAAATCTCAGCGAAAAAAAGAACTCCTTACTCGGACGCAGGTTGTTCCTTCGTCATATATCAGTTTATACGGCAGGCTCAGTAGCCCTACCGGCAGCCATTGCTGCATTACTAACCAGCTGCAAAAAAGATTTTTTAAACCGCGAACCGCTCGACGCCATCTCTGATGATGCCTTTTGGCAGTCAGATGACCAGCTTAAGCTTGCTGTAAATGCGTGCTATATTGGCGTGCGGGGTAAACCTACCATAGATTTAGAGAATATGGGAGATAATACTATTTACCCCTCTACGGCTGATTATTTAGCAATATCTACCGGGCGGTACGATTTTAGTTTACCTACCTTAAATACCGAGTGGGTAAATCAATATACCCACATTCGGCGGTGCAATTATTTTTTGGAAAACTACCAAAAGGCTACTACGGTAAGTAAAACCAGATTAGACCAATATTCGGGCGAAGCAAGATTTTTGAGGGCATATTTATACAGTTACCTGGTATTCTTTTTTGGCGATACACCGCTGGTAACCAAAACGCTAAACCTTGGTGATGCCGATCTGTCAGCCCCCCGTAACCCGGTTAAAGATATAGTAGACTGGATTTTATTGGAATTGGATGCTGCAGCCGCAGTACTGCCAACAACCTATTCGAGTGCAGATTTAGGCAGAGCTACTAAAGGCGCGGCGTTAGGATGGAAAGCTAAAGTTGCCTTGCACTATGCCCGCTACAGCGTTGCCGAAAAAGCAGCTGCTGATGTAATGGCGCTAAACGTATATCAGCTGTACACTACAGGCGGCACGGCAGCAGCTTACAATAATCTGTTTAAATATACCGGTAAGCTTGCTAACGGCAATAACAAAGAAACCATATTTGCACGTACTTACCTGGCCAACGTATCGGTTCATAACATGAGCCGCGAAGCGCAGGTACCTGATCAAACCTCGCGTTTTTCCCCTACCAAGTCACTGGTTGACACCTACTTGTGTAGCGACGGCAAACCAATCAACGTATCACCATTGTATAGCGAGGCTTCGTATGCTGATTTGTTTAAGAACCGGGATCCGCGCATGCCGCAAACGGTGCTTAGCCCGGGGTCGGCCTGGGGCGGGCATGCCGACGGTGTGTCTAACGGTGCAACCACGCCAATTTATAATTCTCCAAAGTTTAACGCAGATAAAAAAGGGACTGTAACGTCTACCGGCTATTACTTTACAAAATATGTGGAGATCAGCACGGTGGATTTGGTAACCCAGGATAGCAATGATATTCACATACTGCGCTATGCTGAAGTATTACTTACTTATGCAGAGGCCCGCCTGGAACAAGGCACACTAACGCAGGCTGATATTGATAAAACCATTAACCTGCTGAGAAAACGGGTAGGTATGGTTGACATGAAGATTGCCGACATAGCTGCCTGGGGTGGCGACTTGCGCACAGAAATTAGACGGGAACGCAGAGTTGAGCTGGCCTTAGAGGGCCACCGGTGGCTTGACATTGTGCGCTGGAAACAAGGCGCATTGCTGGCCCAAGATGTAAAAGGCATGAAAAAAAGCTTGCTTCCGGCCGCTAATCAGGCGTTTGTAAGCGCATTACCTACCGATGCCAATGGCTACCTGATTATTAATACGTCGCGTATATTTTCTGATAAAAACTACTTATGGCCCGTTCCGATTACGCAAATACAAAAAAATCCTAATCTGAGTCAAAATCCGGGCTGGTAAAATTAAACGCAGGTAAATATGTATTTAGGGTTACATTTAGCAAAAATCATCAGGTTTTGTGGTTTACTGATCGTTTGTTCGGCAGGAATTGCGCCCATTAAGGCGCAATCCCGTCAGGATGCGGCGCCGGTGTACGCATTAATTAAACGGGTATTACCGCAACATGCCCAAAAGTTTCAAGTAGCTTATATACCGCAACAAAACGGAAAGGATGTATTTGAGGTAGAAAGCAACCATAATAAAATCTTGCTTCGCGGTAGCAACGGTGTATCTATCACCAGTGCATTGAATTACTACCTCAAAACTTACGGCCATTGCAACATCAGCTGGAATGGTACCAATTTAAAATTACCAGCTACACTGCCGGTAGTTCCCCATAAAATCAGGCGTACCACACCATATAACTACCGCTATTATTTAAACTACTGCACTTTCAATTATTCCATGAGCTGGTGGGATTGGGATCGTTGGCAGAAAGAAATTGACTGGATGGCGCTAAACGGCATCAACATGCCTTTAGCAGTTACCGGTCAAAACTCTATATGGCAGCGGGTGTATAAAAACTTGGGGTTTACCAATCAAGATTTAGATAGCTTTTTTAGCGGTCCGGCCTATTTTAACTGGTTTTGGATGGGCAACCTCGATGGCTGGGGCGGCCCCCTACCCCAAAGCTTTTTTACGCAGCACGAAGCGCTGCAAAAAAAGATTCTGGCTCGCGAACGTTCATTGGGTATGCAAAGCGTTTTACCTGCTTTTACCGGCCATGTGCCGCCTGCTTTTGCTAAACGCTTTCCCGAAGCCAAGCTCAAGAAAACACATTGGCAGGGCTTTCCTGACGTATATATTTTAGACCCCTCAGACCCAATGTTTACTACCATTGGTCAAAAATTCATTGAAGAGGAGGTAAAGACATATGGCACTGACCATCTTTACTCGGCTGATACCTTTAACGAAAATACGCCGCCTACCAATGATTCGCTTTTTTTAAGCAACGTGAGTAAAAAGGTATATCAAAGCATGGCAGCGGCGGATGCCAAGGCTAAATGGGTTATGCAGGGCTGGCTATTTTTGTACGAAGCTAAGTTTTGGCAGCCCCGGCAAATTAAAGCGCTGTTAAATGCCGTACCCGACGACAGAATGATTATTCTCGATCTGTTTAGCGAAAATAAGCCTGTTTGGAACCGTACCGAAAGTTATTACGGCAAAACATGGATATGGTGTATGCTGCACAACTTTGGCGGCAACGTAAGTATGTATGGGCGCATGAACACCGTAGCGCATACGCCGGCAGAAACGCTTAAGAATCCTTTAGCCAAAAACTTGTCAGGTATAGGCTTAACACCCGAGGCTATCGAACAAAACCCGGTAATGTATGAGCTATTGCTGGATAACGTTTGGCGCAGCACCCCAATTGATTTACCCACATGGCTCAATGATTACGCTACGCGACGGTATGGCAAGCCCAATAAGATGGCCTGGCATGCCTGGAAAACGCTCAGCCAAACAGTTTATGAAGGCGCTATTGCTTCTGGCGGGCCTGAATCTATCATAACAGGACGCCCTACTTTTAAACCAACAACGCTTTGGACCAACACCAAAAAAGCTTACCGGCCTAAAGATTTGCTGCCCGCTTGGGATGACTTAATTAAAGCAGCTCCCGACTTAAAAAACAGTACAGGCTTTCAGTATGACCTGATAGATGTAACCCGGCAAGTGATGGCCAACTATGCAGATACCCTGCAGCAAAACTTTGCTGCAGCTTACGCTAAAGGTGATTACAAAGCTTTTAACGCCAGTGCCGCTCAATTTTTAACCGTAATTGACGACATGAACACCCTGTTAAGCTCACACCCTGATTTTTTATTGGGTAAATGGCTGAGCGACGCCCGGAAGATGGGTAACACAGCGGACGAAAAAAATTTATATGAAAAAAATGCCCGCAACCTGATTACCCTTTGGGGGGATAAAAATAGTCCGCTTCATGATTATGCATGCAAACAATGGGCAGGCATGCTAAGCAGTTTTTATAAACCCCGGTGGCAACAGTTTTTTACCTACGTAAACCAGCAAATTAAAAAGCAGCAGCCGGTGGATGAGAAAGTGTTTGGCGAACAACTGAAAGACTGGGAGTGGAACTGGGTAAACAGTCATGATCAGTTTTCGATTCAGACGCAGGGAGACCCTGTACTGTTGGCGACAAACATGTATAACAAATACAGAAATACTATTGAAAATCTTCCTTAAACGGTAAGTGATTAAGAGAAGGCTTGCATAAATTTAAAGAGGTACACATGATTAAAAACGTTTTGATGGCTGGCATAGTAGCACTTTTTTCAGTGAGTGCTTTTGCTCAAAAGCCAGCTTTTAATGGTTTAGATATGAGTATGGGCACTTTATCAAAAATATCCGATGCCCAAACGCGCTCCATTAGCCCCGAAAACTTTACCGGTGCTAAAGGTAAAGGAGGCATGGCCGACCCGGTGAAAGACAAGGGTAAGCGTAATGTAACCAATTCTGCTTTTCAAACGCGCGACCTGGGTTTAGGGTGGAAAGTAAATCCCTTTATCATTGTAGATCCGAAAGAGACCCTTACTATTGCTGAAATTGACGGGCAGGGTGCTATACAGCATATCTGGATGACCCCAACCGGCAACTGGCGCTTCTCTATTTTGCGCTTTTACTGGGACGACGAAAAAACGCCATCTATTGAGGTACCGGTGGGCGACTTTTTTGGCATGGGCTGGAACGAGTATGCCCCTTTAAATTCTTTAGCCGTAACCGTAAATCCGGGCAGCTCTTTTAATTGCTACTGGAAAATGCCTTTCCGCAGAAAATGTAAAATTACGCTCGAAAACGTAAATGACAAGGACCAGATGCGGTTATACTACCAGGTCGATTATACGCTTACCAAGGTAGATCCGGATGAGGCCTACTTTCATGCACAGTACCGCCGGTCAAACCCAACCCAAAACTCAATACATACCATTTTAGATCATGTAAGCGGCAAAGGCCAGTATGTAGGTACATATATGGCTTTTGGTACAAATAATAATGGTTGGTGGGGCGAAGGTGAATTAAAGTTTTTCATTGATGGTGATAAAGAATACCCGACGATTAATGGCACCGGTACCGAAGACTACTTTTGCGGCTCTTACAATTTTGAGAACAAAAAGACGCACCAGTATGAGCCGTTTTCTACCGCCTATGCAAGCATGCACCAGGTCATCAAGCCCGACGGTTTATATGTTTCCCAGCAGCGCTTTGGCCTTTACCGTTGGCATATATTAGACCCTGTACGGTTTGATAAAGACTTAAAGATAACTATACAGGATATAGGATGGCGGTACTTTAACCGTTACCTGCTACAGCATTCAGACATCGCTACTGTAGCCTACTGGTACCAGCTAGAGCCACATGCCAAATTCCCGAAGTTTCCGTCTAAAGATGACCTCGAAGTAAATTAACAAGATTAAAAACATCGAACCATTTGTTTTTGATATGCACAACGCAAAAAATTTTCACACACTCATACTGCTTATGTGCCTGATGCTGGGTATAGGTAATCTATCCAGGGCACAGTCTAAAATAATTTTACAAGCCCACCGTGGAGGCCGGGGTCTGATGCCCGAGAATACCATTCCCGCCATGAAAAACGCGCTTGACTTAGGTGCCGATCTGGAATTAGATGTTTACCTGACGCACGACCAACAGTTAGTAGTTTCGCACGAAGACCATATACCCTCAGCCATAGCGTTAACCCCCACAGGCGATACCGTTTCTAAAGCCAGCGAGTCTAATTTAAGTTTGCCCCTGTTAAGTTATAAGGACATTGAAAAATATGATGTAGGCACTAAATTTAATCCTGCCTTCCCGCAAAAGAAAAGCATCAAGGTAAGTATGCCGCTGCTAACCCGGTTAATTGACACTGCAGAAACCTATGCAAAAGCCAGGCACTATAAGCTTCCGGCTTACAACATTGAGGCAAAGTTGCCGAAAGGGAAAAATTTGACCGGTGGTTACCGCGAGGCCTTATTAAAGGCAATGGTTGCTTTGCTTAAAGAAAAGCATATCCAGCGCAGGGTAATCATACAGTCGTTTGATACCGAAATGCTCGAAATAATGCATCAAAAATATCCTGATTTTACTTTATCCTACCTAGTGCAAACCGGCGATGCTGAAAAAAACTTGTCAAATTTAAGTTTTAAACCTGCCTACTACAGCCCTAATTACCACATCGTGCATCACGAGGATGTTGAATTTTGTCATCAAAAAAATATCAAGGTGATTCCCTGGACGGTAAATACCGTCGAGGAAATGAAAGTCCTTAAATCTTTGGCGGTGGATGGATTAATTTCTGATTACCCTAACCTGTATAAATTACTCAATTAAGCCTGCTGCAACAGAGAAGATGAATAATACGGATAATAAAAGCCTTGCAATAACGACCAATTCCTTTTCGCGCGGCGTGAATCTGCATTTAGCCTCGGTTAAGGATAAGATTTGGGATATAATTATCATTGGTGGTGGTGCCACCGGTTTAGGTGCCGCCGTTGATGCAGCCACCCGGGGCTTATCAACCTTGTTACTTGAACAGGCAGATTTTGCTAAAGGTACATCGAGCCGGGCTACAAAACTTGTGCACGGTGGAGTACGTTATCTGGCCCAGGGTGATATTGCACTGGTGCGCGAAGCACTCAGAGAGCGTGGTTTGCTATTCAAAAACGCACCGCACCTGGTAAAAAACCAAAGTTTCATTATCCCAAACTATAGCTGGTGGGATAGGGTGTTTTACACCATAGGCCTTACTTTGTATGATATGCTGGCAGGTAAGTTAAGTTTTGGTCGGGCGGCGCATATTAACAAACAGCAAGTTTTAAAACGTTTGCCTACTATACAGAAAAAAAATCTGCACGGAGGCGTAGTATATCACGATGGACAGTTTGATGATGCACGACTGGCAGTAAATTTAGCACAGACCGCTATTGAGCAAGGTGCGGTAGTGCTTAATTATGTAAAGGTTATTACGCTCGAAAAAGATGCCGATGGCAAAGTTGCCGGTGTAAAAGCCGTTGATGCAGAAACAGACATTACTTATACGTTTAAAGCCCGAACGGTAATTAATGCCACCGGCATTTTTGTGGATGAGATACTGCGTATGGATGCACCTGAAAAAAAGCCTATAGTTAGGCCCAGCCAGGGTGTGCACCTGGTACTTGATGCCTCGTTTATGCCAGCTGAGGATGCATTAATGATTCCTAAAACATCTGATGGCCGGGTGCTGTTTGCGGTGCCATGGCACGGTAAATTGCTGGTAGGCACAACAGACACGCTGATTGAAGAAAGCAATATGGAGCCTATAGCGCTCGAAAATGAAATAAAGTTTATCTTAGAAACAGCTGGTCAGTATCTTACAAAAGTTCCTGCCCGCCGCGATGTACTTAGTGTATTTGCAGGCCTGCGTCCATTAGCCGCGCCGCAAAAGGGCTCATCTAAAACCAAAGAGATTTCGCGCAGTCACAAAATAATGACCTCCGATACCGGCTTAGTTACTATTACCGGGGGCAAATGGACAACCTATCGCCGGATGGGTGAGGATGTAGTAAACGTTGCCGTTAAAACAGGGAAGCTTAAACCTGGACCAAGTAAAACCGCAAACTTAGCTATTCACGGAAGCTTACCTAAGCCGGATTACAGCACGCACTGGTATGTATATGGTGCCGACAGGCATTTTATCGAAATATTAACTAAAGAAAATACGGATTGGGCGCACCGTGTGCACCCTGATGATGAGTATACCCGGGCAGAAGTGATTTGGTCGGTTAGAAACGAAATGGCCCGAACAGTAGAAGATATACTAGCCCGGCGCGTGCGCTTACTGTTTTTAAACGCCCGTTTAGCTATACAAATGGCTCCGGCCGTAGCCGAATTGATGGCCGGTCAACTAAACAAAGATCGCGAGTGGCAACGGCAGCAAGTTGAAGCATTTAATCAGATCGCCGAAAACTATGTATTGAAGTAATTACACACACTGAGCCAATCGCGTACTGCCAATTTTAAAGAAGCAATAACCTGTAATCCTACTTTTATGGAAGAATACGTTTTGTCCCTTGACCAGGGAACAACCAGTTCACGTGCTATTTTATTTAACCATGCCGGTGAAATTATTGCGCTGGCGCAAAAAGAATTTGAACAGCATTTTCCCAAACCAGGCTGGGTAGAGCATGACCCTAACGAAATCTGGTCGAGCCAGGCTGGTGTGGCTGCCGAGGTTATTGCAAAGGCAGGTTTAGATAGTAGCCAAATTAAAGCAATTGGTGTTACTAATCAACGCGAAACTACCATAGTATGGAACCGCATAACCGGCGAGGCTATTTACCATGCAATTGTATGGCAAGACCGCCGCACGGCCCCCTTCTGTGATCAATTAAAACAGGAAGGTTATAGCGATTTGATTCGCGAAAAAACCGGCTTAGTGATAGACGCCTATTTTTCGGGCTCAAAAATCCGGTGGATATTAGATAACGTAGCTGGAGCGCGTATGCAGGCAGAGCGCGGCGAACTGGCGTTTGGTACGGTAGATAGTTGGCTGGTGTGGAAATTTACACAAGGACGGGAACATGTTACCGATATCACCAATGCCAGCCGGACCATGCTTTTTAACATCCAAACGCAGCAATGGGATGATGAGCTGCTTTCGTTGATGGATATCCCAAGATGTTTACTACCCGAAGTAAAGCAATCCAGTGAAGTTTGCGGCTATACCGCCAGCACCTTTTTTGGCAGCCCCCTCCCTATTGCGGGTATAGCCGGCGATCAGCATGCTGCTTTATTCGGGCAGATGTGCATTGACAGAGCTATGGTTAAAAACACCTACGGCACAGGCTGCTTTATGCTGATGAATATTGGCGACCAATACATCGAATCGAAAAACAACTTACTTACCACCATTGCCTGGAAAATTAACAACCAAATTCAATATGCTTTTGAAGGAAGTATCTTTATTGCCGGCGCCGTTGTACAGTGGCTGCGCGATGGTTTGGGTGTAATTAAAACAGCAGCCGAAATTGAGCAACTGGCTTTGAGTGTTGACGATACCGGTGGTGTATATTTTGTACCTGCTTTTGCCGGCTTGGGTGCCCCGTACTGGAACCCGGAAGCCAGAGGAACCATTACCGGGCTTACCAGGGGGACCAAAGCGGGGCATATTGCCCGGGCTGCACTGGCTGCAATTGCTTACCAGACCCGGGATGTCTTGAAAGCCATGGAAGCCGATGCAGGTACCAGTATTAAGGAGTTGCGGGTAGATGGCGGTGCAACCGGAAATGACTTATTAATGCAGTTTCAGGCAGATATATTGAACTGTAATGTTATACGCCCCCACATTGTAGAAACTACAGCATTAGGAGCGGCCTACCTAGCCGGTTTGGCCGTAGGCTTTTGGAAAGATATCGCCGAAATTCAGCAGCTATGGACAGTGGAAAAGAAATTTATGCCCGGTGAGGACCTAACTGATGTGCAGACCAAAATAGAAGGCTGGAAACGTGCTGTATACACTGCCCAATCTTGGGCTAACGGCGGGCAGACATCTGTAAACAAACTTTAACTCTAAAATTTCGACATATGTCTCCTTTTATTGCCGAATTTATCGGCACTATGCTACTTATTTTATTAGGCGATGGCGTGGTTGCTAACGTATTATTAAAAGATACAAAAGGAAATAACAGCGGCTGGCTTGTCATTACGACGGCGTGGGGCCTTGCCGTATTTGTAGGTGTAGTTGTGGCCGGCCCTTATAGCGGAGCGCATCTTAATCCGGCTGTTACGCTTACTTTAGCCTTAACCGGAAAATTTGCTTGGGCAATGGTGCCGGCTTATGTACTGGCGCAACTATTAGGCGCAGCGGCAGGTGCCGTTTTGGTTTGGCTCATGTATTTTGATCATTTTAGGCGCACTAAAAACCCAGATCATGTACTGGCGGTATTTTGTACAGGGCCGGCTGTGCGTAATTACATCTCCAACACAACCAGTGAAGTGATCGGGTCGTTTGTACTGCTTTTCACTATCATGTATATTTCTGGAGCCGAAGTTACACCTACAAAAGTGCCTATAGGTTTAGGCTCCGTAGGTGCTTTACCGGTAGCTTTACTGGTTTGGGTTATTGGCTTATCGCTGGGCGGAACAACAGGTTATGCAATTAATCCGGCGCGTGACCTGGGGCCGCGGCTGATACACAGCTTACTACCCCTTAAAGGTAAAGGCACAAGCGATTGGGGCTATGCCTGGATTCCAGTTGTCGGACCGTTAGCGGGCGGGGCATTAGCGGCTGGTTTATACCTGCTTCTTCAATAAACAATCATTTTATTTCGATCAATAAAAACAGACTATGCGCAGAAGTACCTTTTTGCAAAATGCAGGATTGCTTACGGGCAGCTTGCTTTTCAATAAATCCTTATTCGCTCAAGGTTTAGCTTTTGAAAGTAAGCGGCCGCCTTTAGCTCAACGTAACTTTACCAGTACCGCTATAGAGGATGTTATTACAAAGTTTAAATCGAAGGTAAAAGACAAAGAACTGGCCTGGCTTTTTGAAAATTGTTTCCCAAATACTTTAGATACAACTGTTTTTTTTGCCGACAGAGATGGTGCGCCCGATACCTATGTAATTACCGGCGACATTGATGCGATGTGGCTTCGTGATAGTTCGGCCCAAGTTTGGCCTTACTTATCTTTTTTAAAAAACGACACTAAACTTCAGCAACTGATTGCAGGCGTCATCAACCGACAAACTTACTTCATACAGCAAGACCCCTATGCTAACGCATTTTATAAAGACACGTCGAAAGTAAGCCGCTGGGCCAGTGACCGTACTGATATGAAACCTGGCATTCATGAGCGTAAGTGGGAAATTGATTCGTTGTGTTACCCTATCAGGCTGGCATACCGTTACTGGAAAGAAACGGGCGATGTTAAACCCTTTAACGCCAACTGGAAGGAGTCTGTACAGCTCATCTTGAAAACCTTTAAAGAACAACAACGCAAAACCGATCACGGACCGTACCATTTTCAGCGGGCAACTGAAGGCGCTATCGGCACATTGCCGATGAAAGGCTATGGTTTTCCCGTGAAACCCAACGGCCTTATCTGCTCAATGTTCAGGCCCAGTGATGATGCCACCATTTTTCCCTTCCTGATACCGTCAAACTTTTTTGCCGTAGTAAGCTTAAAACAAGCTGCCGAAATAGTCAATGCTATTTTTAAAGATAACATTTTGGCCACTAATTTGGAGAACCTGGCGACCGAAGTTCATCAAGCGCTGCGCCAATCTGCCATCGTTCGGCACCCAACGTTTGGAAAGATATATGCCTTTGAGGTGGACGGATATGGCAACCATAATTTAATGGATGATGCTAACCTACCCAGCTTGCTATCCCTGCCTTACTTAAATGCGCTTAAAGTCCAGGACCAGGTTTACCAAAACACACGCCGCTTTGTATTATCGGGCAGTAATCCTTATTTCTACCAGGGAAATATGGCTGAAGGTACGGGTGGCCCGCACGTCGGCCGCGACAATATGGTATGGCCATTGGGCATCATTGCCCGCGGGCTAACCAGCACTAACGATGCCGAGATCAGGCATTGCATTGCTATGCTAAAAGCTACGCATGCCGGCACCGGCTTTATTCACGAAACGTTCAACCAAGACAACCCGGCCGATTTTACGCGCAAATGGTTTGCCTGGGGAAACACCATATTTGGCGAATTTTCATGGAAGACTTTGACTACAAAGCCCCATTTGTTAAATGCCTAATTGTTAAACAGATACATAATGATAAACATATTTTCGCCCGCAGCTCATCAAACGCCACTGCCGGAAAATCAGGTTGACGAAAAATATCAGGTTATGCGCTGGCAAGTATTTATCGGCATATTTTTAGGATATGCTGGTTACTACCTCGTCAGGAAGAACTTTTCGTTAGTCATGCCCGACCTGGTAAAACTGGGGTACACAAAATCAAGTTTAGGATTTGCCTTATCAGCCGGAGGTATTGCTTACGGCTTAAGTAAGTTTTTAATGGGCAATCTGTCTGACCGCAGCAACGCACGGTACTTTTTGAGTATTGGCTTACTATTATCAGCAATCTGTATGATTGTAATGGGAACCATGTCGTGGGCTACTTCATCGGTAATAATCATGTTTGCCATATTATTAATTAATGGCTGGTTTCAGGGCATGGGCTGGGCGCCATGCGGCCGGGTGGTCGTGCATTGGTTTTCTACCCGAGAACGCGGCCGCACCATGTCTGTCTGGAACTGTGCACATAATGTGGGCGGTGCATTAATGGGCGCAGTAGTCTATTTAGCTATTGTCCTTTTGGCATCGTGGCAAAGCAAGTTATATCTCCCCGGGTGCGTAGCTTTGGCATTTGCTTTCATCGCTTTTTTACTGGTACGCGATACGCCACAATCAGTGGGGCTGCCACCGATAGAAGCTTACAAAAATGACTACCCTAAAAATTATTCATCCTCTCATGAAAATGAATTAACAGCGAAGGAAATATTTTTCAATTTCGTTTTTAATAACCGCCTGTTGTGGTATATAGCTTTTGCTAATGCATTTGTGTATCTGATAAGGCAAGGTATTCAGGACTGGGCTCCTACTTATCTAACAGAGGTAAAACATTTAACCCAAAAAGATATCAGCTGGTCGTATTCCTACTTCGAAATTGCAGGCATCCCCGGTACACTGATTTGTGGCTGGATGAGCGATAAAATATTTAAGGGGCGGCGTGCACCAGCCACCATTATATATATGTTGCTCATCATTATGGCTGTGCTGGTGTATTGGCAATGCCCGGTTAATAATTTGTTAATAGCTAACGCCTCGTTAATCTCTATTGGATTTCTTATTTATGGCCCGGTAATGTTGATAGGTGTACAGGCCCTTGATTTAGTGCCCAAAAAGGCAGCTGGAACGGCGGCCGGCCTTACCTGTTTTTTTGGGTATATGGGCAGTGCATTATTTGCTAATATTGCTATCGGTCAGGTCATAGACCGTTTTGGTTGGAGTGCATCTTTTTATGTAATTATAGTAGCTTGTGTACTATCTATATTTTTTACAGCGCTGACGTGGAAAAGAGAAAAAGCCAACTTGTTAGATAGTACAGGTAACTTTAATTAAACCCGGTGTTTGGCAATAGTAAACTTAGCCGCCCCGGTCATGAACAGATCCGAAACAGAACGGTGATTGCTATTGAATGTGATAGTGGTTGCCAACAGTGATTGGGTGATTGACCTTGGTCCCAGTGCTGGTGACCAAGGAGGCACCATAGTGGCTCAAGGTACTCCTAAAGATGTTGCTAAGAGCGACCAAAGCAAAACGGCACCGTATCTGCGCAACTCAATCTATGGTAAATCATAATTATATAAAGGGTTATCAATTTCACGCAGCGTGCCGTGAAATAAATGAGGTACAGCAACTTCTTTGAACTACATTGGTATTAAATGGTGTCCGCGTTACTCTCTTTATCTGACGAGTATAAGCCAGCAAGACGATTGGAATTAAAGTCGTGGAGTACACTGGTCAGCATCCTACTGCACAAAGTAATATCCTTCTACATGCAGCGGCCCATGAATGTATCTATACATTACGCTGATTTCGTCCTTATGAGCCATGTGTTAGTCAGTCCGTTTGATGACCTATGCTTCTCGTAATTTAAAGCGCATAATTGAGGGATGATATAAAACAGCGAAAGATGCGTCGTTAAATATTGTAAATATTGCTTAAACCTCAATAGGCCGGCAGCTAGTTGCTCGAAATTTTGTTCACGCTGTAGTCACTTCTTACCCTAGAGATTGTCCCATTTAGGTAACGCGGCTCTTTAAAGCAGTTAAAGTGCCCCTTTAAGGCTTCAACTAGCACAGCCGGCTGGAGCAGAATTGAGCAGGTCAGGTACCGATACAATTTCAATATCGGTAAACATCCTCAGGTAAGCTTCAATAAATGGCTTGTGCGCTGCACCCACTACCAGTAGCGCACGGCCTCCGGCAATGGCTGCGGTTGCCTCGCGTATAGCTACGGCCATTTGTAAGTTCTGCGCCTCCCATGCCGCAACGCGCTGACGGCCCAGCCGGCCCATTTTGGTACTTCGAAGCATAGAAAACCATTGCGCATCGGCATCCATTTCAGCAAAGCGAGGCGAGTTTTTCCACTTGAACATCGGCATCACTTGCTCTGCAGAACTCAGTTTCATGGTATCTTCCCGAAAGGCGTGAAAAGCCTTCGTGTTATGATTAAAAAGTTCCTTAAGGCCCGGCTCCGCATTGACCGCTGCCTGCATGTCTTTATTGTCCGGCAATGCCACATCGCTGGCATGATCGCCTGCCCCATAAACGCGTTCCAGGCCCACATCAGCGGCCACCCTGGCCGCTATGGATGACAGTTCACTGCGCAATTCGGCAAAGCGGGTTAAACGCTTAGCCAGCGAAGCCGATATGCCGTCCTGAGCTATCCGGTCACCGGCCCCCAGGCGCATCCATTGAACCGTTGCAGAGAAAGGCTCGGCCGCAGCAACAAACAGCGCTGCCAGGCGCCTCCGCTGAGCCGGGCTCAGCGATCCCTTTTCAGCTAAACTATCTGCCTTAACCAACGCTTCAGCTGCGCTGAGATGGAGCTCGGCTTGAGCTGTTTTAGCCATTTCCAGGGTTGGTCCGGCATACTTTCCGGCATCTCCATGATAAGCTGCGTAAGCATCCAGTCCCATCACTTGCTCACCGGGTAAGGCTTCGGTCAGAATGACTTGGGGATTGTAGGCCCGCAAGCGACATAAAACAGGTTCCAGCCAGGCTGTCTGAAACTTACTGGAAGCTGCATCAAGATGCCATACCCCTAGCACCATCACTTTGGTTGGCGGCAAGCCTAGTTGTTTTTTGGCAGCTGCCGGGTTGAATGCTTTGTTTTTTTGGGCGTGAGTCAATACCGCATTAGTAAGTATTAAAAGAGTGATTAAGAATAGACGAAGAACCACTTTGCCGGATAGTAAATTTGATTTCATGTAAAGGATATTCTCCAAAGAGAAAGGTTGATGTAATGATGAATTTTTTAACATTACAAAGGTAACCTTGGGTAATGCGCACAAAATTATATTATACCAAACCCCTGTTTTCCTATATCAACCCGAAGATACTTGTACATCGACGTTCAGTTTAAATGATCTTTAACGGCAACCGTTCATGCTCACCAAAAAATCTTAAGGCACTCTATTATATTATTACATTATACATCTTCACATCGCGTAACAACATTTCAACGTTTGTTTAACTTTTGTTAGTCCCGGGAAATTGACAGGAAATTTTCTTCCAATGCAGGCTACCATTTAACTTAAATACTAAAACAGTTTGATAGTTATTTACTGAGCTTTACCCTAAGCGAGCAGCGGTGCAATACCTCTGTAGGCAAAAGCAGTGAACCTGCCTGATGGAACAACCGCGGCTGGCCGGGCAAATCACTCCGAGAGAAATATCTCGCCGGGAACGCTTACCTGGACACCTTGAACGTACATGCCCATACAATAATATCCTGGTTTAAGACGATTCCAATAACCGATCATGATTACGGGTTTGTGCAATTTTAAAATTAGATTGTGCAAACAGACCGGGAGCCCCTATTTGATAAAATACTTATACAGCACATTGATCGTTTTACGGTTGAGCATATTAATATCATCACTACCCGGATAGTAAGCTTGGTTACTGCCATTACAGATCACAACGATTCCAAATTTTTCTTTTGGCTCAAAGAACATACCACTGGTGAGACCATAAGATGATCCGGTATGTCCCACCATGTCTTTATGCTCAATTAAATCATGCGAATGACGAAGTGCCAGTCCGTATCCACCCTCCCCGTCCGACACTTTCGTTTGCATAGTTCGCGAGCTTTTCTTTGAAATAATGCGTACACCATTGAGCTTACCGTAATTCATATGCATCATCATATACTTGGCCAGGTCGGTAGCAGAGATTTTCATGCCACCTGTTGGCGAGAAGATGGGCGTGTCATAGCCTATCAAATAATTTTTCACTTCCTGGCTGCGTGGATTGTAGGCCAGCGGTGCATAAACTAATTGTTTTGATACGCTATCATACTCATAGAGTTTTGCAAAGCGACTATGGTCAAGAGAATCTACGCAGTAACCGCCATACAAACCCAACGGATCCAGTATATGGTGCTTCACGTACTGGTCAAAACGTTCACCTGACAATCGCTCAATCACGGCGCCTACCATGTTATAGTTGAGATTACAATATTCGTAACCGGCACCTGGTGAATATGTATTATAACACTTGGCAAAATTGGGGTTCTTGCCAGGATTAATGGTATCTAGGGTAAAATAACCCTGACTATCATTTACACTCGAGGTGTGCGACATCACCATTCTCAGGGTGATTACCACATCGGGATATTTGGGATTTCGTACCTTAAAACCGACCAAATTACTAAAATCATCATCGAGCGAGCACTTTTTTGCCTCTATCAATTGCATAATTGACGTAGCGGAAAAAGATTTGGATATAGAGGCAATCCTAAAGATATTATCGTCGGTAAGTGGTTTTTGACTTTCGACATCCGATACCCCAAACGAATGCGTATAAATAATGTGATTATTTTTAACCACCGCTACTGATATCCCAGCAGCGGTAAGCTCTTTCATAATATCTCTGATCTCGGATTCGGCTTGCGACACTTGTGCGGATGCAGACCGGGTTATGGATACCATCATCAGCATAATTATCAAACGTTTCAAATTACTT
The DNA here is from genome assembly GCF_038806765.1 of Mucilaginibacter sp. CSA2-8R. Taxonomy (NCBI): domain Bacteria; kingdom Pseudomonadati; phylum Bacteroidota; class Sphingobacteriia; order Sphingobacteriales; family Sphingobacteriaceae; genus Mucilaginibacter; species Mucilaginibacter sp. CSA2-8R. Next base: position 4,007,036 of record NZ_CP152389.1, read on the forward strand.
ATGTCATTCATCTATTTTAATATTTGAGTGGTTAATGCACACCTAACACAATACAACACTGGTATCGCCGATGATACTGTTTTATGCTCTTATAATCAGATTTCTCGAAAAACACATACCGGCACCTTCCCTTATATATGAGCGTTCGCTAATCAGCATATAAAAGATACTTCTGACGCATGTGCCTGAACTTTGTTAAATTAGCTTCCCAACTTTTTCTAATCTCTTCTTCACTCTTACCGGCAATAATTTGCGCTTTCAAATCAGTTGTTCCGGCGAGTTTATCAAAATTACCAATCTGCTTGCTCTGGCTCGAATCGAAGAATTTTTCTTTATACGGATACGCTTTGTACATCTCCAGTAGCCAGCTAAGATTTAATCGCTTGCTTTTGAGCAATTGGGCGGTATTGTAATGACGAAGATCTAAGCCATAGCAGGCTACATTTTGAAATAACGGCGTTTCGCTCATGCCGGGAATGCCAACGGGTGTAAAGGTAAAATCGTATCTCCCCTTCAAATCCGGGTTACCCAGCACTGTGAAAGGCATATAAGTACCTCTGCCCTGGCTAATGATGGTTCCTTCAAACAAACACAGCGACGGATATAACAACACTGACTGTTGCGTGTTCAAATTTGGTGATGGCGGTATAGCAAGTGTATAGGGCATACTGTGTTTATAACGAGCTACTTTTATAATTTTGAGCTTACATTTTACGGCATTAGCCAGCCAGCCTTCGCCATTTATCATTTGTGCATATTCACCCACCGTCATCCCATGAGCAATAGGCACCGGATGATAACCAATGCCCGACTTGAGTTTCATATTCAGCACCGGGCCATCTACCATATATCCGTTAGGGTTAGGGCGGTCGAGAATCAACAGTTCTTTATTATTTTCGGCACAGGCTTCCATCACACGGTGCAGGGTAGCCAAATAGGTAAAGTACCTTGCACCTACATCCTGAAGATCATAAATCATCAGATCTATGCCCGCCAGGTCTGCCGACGCTGGTTTGCCGCTTTTGCCGTACAATGACACTACCGGTATGCCTGTTTTAGGATCAACGCTATCATCAACATGTGCGCCGTTACTAGCATTGCCCCTAAAACCGTGTTCGGGACCAAATATTTTTACAATGTTTACGCCAAGCGCTTTCAGACTATCAACACTGGGTTTACCCGAAATAAGCGATGATGGGTTAACAACCATGCCTATCTTTTTGGCTTTCAAGTAAGGCAAATACATTTCAGTTTGGTCGGCGCCGGGTATCAACCCCTTTTTTACTGTTGTAATGTGTGTTAGCCGTACCGGATGCACTTCATTCCAGCCTATACAACTTAACATAGTCAAAAAGAGCAAAGATATCTTCATCGTAGTAGTTGAATGTGTTATTCACTTAATTTTACCGGTGCAGTGCACTTACTGCTTCTTATTAACGTGAAAAGCCTTGTATATCGCGTCAAAAATTCGTTGTGTGATAGCAAGGTCAGATAGTAATGGAGACGTTACCGGATGAACACGGTTGGTTAAAAGAATAAATATCAGTTTCTGGTCCTGATCTACCCAAACGCGCGTACCGGTATAACCCGTATGCCCGAAAGTGTTTAATGAGGCATAAGCGGATGGGTAGCTGCTGTTAGGCCGCTTGCGATCAAAACCATAACCTCGGTTGCTCTTATCAGACTGCTTAGCTGTAAACTCTTTAACCGTTTCGGGTTTAAAGTATTGCTTTCCGCCGTAGCTACCGCCGTTTAGTAACATTTGGTAATAAATACCCAAATCTGTAGCCGAAGAAAACAGGCCTGCATGACCCGAGACCCCTCCTGCCATTGCCGCGCCGGGATCGTGAACGTAACCTAACAGCAGCGTATCGCGGTAAAGGGTGTCTACCTCAGTAGGAATAATACGTTCTTTACCGAAACGATACAGCGGTAAGTAACCAGCAGTCTGCATACCAAGCGGGCGGTAAAAGTTTTCCTGAACGTAGTCTTCCAGATATTGATTGGATAGGCCCTCCACAATTTCCCTCATAAAGTACATACTCAGGTCACTGTACACATATTTTGAAGTATCATTGAGCGGCGAATTCAGCATTTTTGGCCACATCACCTCCTTAAAGTAATCCTTTCTGAAAAAATATCGTTCGCCTGCCTTAACGGGATAAGCAGCAGAAGAATCTCTGCTAAAATCGTCTGGCTTAATGCTTTTGTAAAACGGAATAAATGGCGTGAAGCCTGCCTGGTGCAACATTACCTGCCTTACCAGTATATTTTTTTTATCTGTTTCGCGCGCCTTGGGTATATAAGCGCTAATGGTGGTATCCAGTTTAAGTTTGCCCTGTTCTACCAGGCGCATCACCGAAGGGGTCGTAGCGGTTGTTTTAGTAATAGAGGCCAGGTCGTAAATATCTGTCGGCTGGGTTGGTGTAATGGGTTCGTAAGTATGATAACCATACGCTTGGTCAAAAATAACCTTACCATCTTTTATTACCATAACCACTGCACTTGGTGTAGCTCTTTTGGTTATAGCTTCGTGCACAATGCTATCAATAGGATTTCGTAGCGTAGCAACGTCAATACCCACCTCTTCGGGTACTGTAAAACTTAAACGGGTAGTTTGTGTGGTAAACCCGGCACCTTTACGATACTCAGACGAAACGGTAGACGGGAGTTTTGCCGTGAGCGGCCTTCCGCCAAAAATGGCTTGCGCTATATAATTTACCGATGCCGCCGACTCTTTTGCTGTCCAGATAAGCGGCACCTTAAGCATTTTTAATTTACCAATCATATCCACATCACCGAAGGCAGCCATGATGATTGTTTTACTTTTAAGATTATCGGCAATAAATTCCATAAGTTTCGCGTCATTCAAGGCAGTGCCGTTTACTTCGAGGATGAGCGTATTATAAAATTTGAGATCGTAGCTTAGATTGGCCAGGGTGTTCCCCCCAGATTGATAAGCAGACGCTGTAAAGCTTTTAACGACGGTGTAATTGTTCATCATACTATCAAGCACTGCAGAATGCTTGATGCCAAAGTTAACGCTGGCAATTTTGTTACTGGCCAAGTTCACGATTGGCACAGTACCCGATACATTGTTGAGCAACACTGTGGATTGTTCCGCCTTTTTACTATCCTTTAATAGCTGCTCATTCACCTGATGCTGTTTTTGTGCATAGGTGCTAACCGCCGCTGCCTGAATGAGCAGTAAAGTGCTTATCAATATTTTGATCTTCATACTTAATCTTAACTAAATGAAGGTTTAAAGAAATTACTACAATGCTGCTAATGCTTGATCAAGATCATGCAACAAGTCATCTACATTCTCAATGCCTACCGAGTACCTGATCAGGCTCTCTGGTATGCCTAACAAAGCGCGCTGCCCTTCGGTAAGTTCTACATGGCTTGTTGTTCGCGGCGGACCGGCAAGGGTACTAACCGAACCTAAACTTGCGGCCAGGTGTACCAGCTTTAATGAGGGTAGAAATTTCTTTACTAATTCGTAGTCCCCTTTCAGCGAGAAACTTAAAATACCGCCGAAGCCGCGCATCTGTTGTTTGGCTGTCTCATGCCCTGGATGTGTTTCTAAGCCAGGGTAAAATACATTACTCACCTTGGGGTGCGCTTTAAGGTAATGGGCTATCTTCATGGCCGAAGCGTTTTGCCGCTCAATACGCAGTTCCAGTGTTTTCATGCCACGTGCTATCATGTAAGCTGGGTTAGCCTGCAGGCTCGCGCCTGTGATTTCGCGGTATTGAAATACTTTTTGAACTAATTCCTTTTTACCTGCTAATAATCCACCCATCGCATCAGAATGACCGCAAAGAAATTTGGTTGCGCTATGAATAACCAAATCTACGCCCAGTGTCAGCGGATTTTGATTAATCGGCGTTGCAAACGTGTTATCAACAACGGTGATAGCGCCCACCTTTTTTGCAGCCGCCGCTAATCTTTTGATATCAATAATCTTTAAAGTGGGATTGGTTGGCGTTTCCAGGTAAAGCAGGTCACAGCCTTTGGCTACCTCAGCTTCCAGCGCCTCATGATCGGTAGTGTCATGCAGCTTAACTTCCACGTTCATGCCAGGCAAAAAATCGAGAAACAGCTTACTGGTACCGCCATACGTATCTTTAACGGATACTACTTTTTTACCCGGCTTTAAAAAAGTAAACAAGGTATTACTGATTGCTCCCATACCCGTAGCAAACGAAGTAGCAGCCTCTGCGCCTTCCATCACGCGAATCTTTTCTTCCAGTACGGCTACCGTTGGATTAGTATTGCGGCTGTAAATATAGCCTTCGGATTTGCCGGTGGCTACATCATACCATTCATCAAGGTCGGTATAAGCAAAGGCAACGCTGTTGTTGACAGGCTGCGCTACCGCACCTGCCGCGTTTTCTTCGCCTGCCCAAACGGCTGCGGTACCTGTTTTATACTCAGAAAATTCCATATCTTTTTAATTTGAATAAATAACTATTTACTAATCGCCCTGCCTTTTTTTATATAATACAGATACACAGGCACGCCCGAAAAAATAAGCAGGAGCCCAGTGAGGGCCTGCTTAGGTTGTTGAACTATGGTAACCCCAACCAGTGTAAGGCAAAACAAAGCAAAAAGTGCAGGCAACACGGGATAGCCTATTGTTTTATAAGGACGATAAGTATCAGGCTCCTTGATACGCATCACAATTACACCAACGGCGGTAGAACCGTAAAACAAAAAAGAGGCAAAAATAAGCAAGTCGGTGAGCTGATCGAAGTTGCCCGACCAGAGCAAAGCAATAGCCCATATACATTGCCACATAATTGCTTTTGATGGTGTTTGGTAAACAGGATGAATTTTTCCGGTGCTTGATATAAACAGCCCATCACGCGCCATGGCAAACAATATCCGGGACGACATCAGGATGGTACTGTTGGCACAGGTAAAGGTGGTGAGCAAAATAAGGACGGAGAGTATTACCGCGCCGGCATTACCGCTTAAAATTCGCGCTACCTCTACAGCGGCAATTTGATTTGCCATACCATGAATGGCCGCCAACTGCTCCACCGGCAAAACATATAAGTAAACTGCGTTGACCACTAAGTACAGCAGAATAACGGCGATGGTACCCAAGCCTAAAGCTATAGGCAGGTTTTTTTGTGGATTTTTGATTTCCTCACCAATGTAACCGATATTATTCCACCCTTCGTAACCCCAAAACGCACTAAGCGATGCCGCAAAAAAGGCAGTAAGCAGCTGCCAGCCTTCGGGCGGATGAACATCGTGTGAAAAATTAGCCACACTGCCGTGGCCTGAGGTAAATGCCGCTACAACCGAACCTAATATGACCACAATAATACCGATAATCAAAAAGCGGCTAAGTCGTTCGCCAAACATTACCCCCCGGTAATTTACCCAACTGAGCGTAATGATCAATGCAGTGGCCAGCATCTTTATACTGGCGTTATCACCAATCGTCCCTAAAGCAGGGATAGTGATATCCGGCAACTTAATTAAGGCGTTAAATGATTCTGCAAAAATATAGGCCAGTGCCGCAATCGTTGCCGATTTCATCACCGTAAGATTGCCCCAGCCGTAAAGGAAAGAAAAGAACTTACCATAAACTCTCTTAAAGTAAACATACTCGCCACCGGAGCCGGGCATCATAGCCGCAAGTTCTGCCGTGCACAGCGCACCGATCAGACTCAGTAAACCGGCTACCACCCAGCAAGTCAAAATCAGTTTTGGTGATCCCAGCCCGGCAGACATCGGTGCAATCTTTTTAAAGATTCCGGAGCCTACAATAGCACTAATTACGAGTAAAACTGCCGGAAGCCGGTTGATCGTTCTATTGAGTGATGGTGCCTGGGTCATAACAGCTCTTATAAATAAGTGAGGCCAAATCCCGGTAAGTTATTTGGCATCATATAGCCATCTTTAATGCTGAAACCCTTTATGGCCACATCTTCCATCAAATCCAGACTACCATCCAAGTCAATATATTTGGTGTGCGGACAGGCAAAGGCAGCGTGCAGCGCAGCGGTTATGCCTACCATGCTTTCATCATTACAACCCCAAAACAGGCTGATACCGGCCTGGGCAGCAATCGTAGCAATTTCGAATGCAGAGGTAATGCCGCCGCACTTCATCATTTTGATATTGAATATGCCAAAAGCCTTTTGCTGCGCCAGTGTAAAAGCAGAGTGGGTATTCTTCAATGATTCGTCGGCAGCTAATATGGCCCGAGTTTGCATTGGCAGTTGCAGCAACTCATCTTCCATACCCGGAAGAAAAGGTTGCTCAATTAACTCTACTTGCTGACCATCGGTCAGGCGGATAAACGTTTTCAACTGGCTCAGATCGTAACCGGTGTTGGCATCAACCCGAATCACAAAATGCGCACCATAGGCTTCGCGTAATTTAATGATACGCTCAGCGTCCAATTCAGCTTCGCGGCCGGTTTTTACTTTTAATGCCCTAAAGCCGCCATCATAATATTCTTGCGCTTCTTCCAAAGTTTCGGCTACATTTTTAATGCCTATCGTTACGGATGTCAGCATCTTTTCGTGACGGCGGCCATAAAAGTCAAGCACCGAAATACCGATACACTGGCAAAAAGCATCGTGCAGGGCCATATCTATTGCCGCCTGCGTGCCTGGGTACTTTGAAAATACCTCCCGGTAAAGTTGAATGTGAGGTAAAAAATTACGGATATCTTTCCCGGCGAGCTGCATGACTGCGTCTGACTGTAAATTAGTAAGCGTATCATCTGCAGACTCGCCTACTACGTCTACATCGGTATTTGCTGCGCCCATGCCCCTCATGCCATTCTCCAGCTCCACTTCGAAGAACACAATTTCGGCATCGTAAAAAGTATCACGTGCAATAGTATAAGGCTTTTTAAGGGCCAGCAACCTGCGGTAGGCTTTAACAGCTTTAATTTTCATTCGTTCTAATTGGTTAACAGCGGAACGATGCTTGCACAGCCATCCTGTAATGGCAAAATAACCGGCACGTCTAGTTTATTGGCATATTCTTGTTGATAGCTCCGCGCCTCTTCTATGGTGCAATGCTGGGTATTAAGTGCAACAGCAATCACTTTAGATCCATATAAGTTAATCAACTCAATTTCCGACTCCAGTGAGGGCACTTTGCCGAAAGCCTCATGTTCATCAAAATACACTCTTTTGGGCGAATGCACCATGATCACCTTTTTGGCGTTGCCCGAAATCAACATTTCTGATCCGCAAGGGCCGCTCGGGTTTCTCAGCGCAGCCTGTCCTTCAAGTAAAATCACATCGGGCTGTGTTTCTCTGTAGCATGTTAGTATCGCATTTTCTAATTCGCCGCCAACAAAATCATTCAGCGTAGAATCAAATATAAAACCGTATTGCCCTCCCTGCAGCCAGCCGGTTTGCCCGGTATAAATCATTTGCGCGTTAACACCGGCCTGTTTGCAGGCCTCCAATATAAATCGGGTAGTGGTACGTTTACCAATGGCGCAGTCCGTACCTAATACGGCCACCACAGGCACCTGTAATTTGCGAACTTCACCGGTCCAGAAATGTAAATCTTTACGTTGTTTTGGCCTGCGTACATCTATAAGCTTTACACCATGCGCTTTGGCCAGTGCTACAATGTCCTCGCGCTCATTCAGATAGTCGTGCAACCCGTTAACAATTGAGGCACCATGTGTTATGGCCGTTTTTACTTGTGCAATCATAGCCTGTGGAAAAATACCACCAGTTGTAGCTACGCCAACCACACAGTAGTCGGGCTTTAAGGCTAATGCTTCATCAATGGTTTTATATACCGGAATGTTACGGTGTTTCGCATCCAAAATTTCACCCGCATCTTTGCCGGCCTGTAAATCATCTACTACACCGATGATGCGAAATCGGTTACTTTCCCTAATGAGTCCGTGCGCTGTTTTAGCGTCGGGGGTATTTAGCAAGTCCCCTGTTAAAATGATAGCTGTTTCCATTAAAATTTCTTCCCGTAGTTTTCACTAATCTGCAGCCAGCTTAGTTCTTTACTACTAACTTATATAAATTAAATTGCAGTTAATTTAACCGCTTCGCTTAACTATACTGCCCGCGAACGGTTCTGCACATTAATAGACTACTTTGATGATTACTTTTTCGTTTCTGAGACCGGCCTTAGCAGCAAATCGCCCATATCCATATCCGAGTCGGGGTCAATAATTTTGAACTTTACACGGTCTATACTGCCGTCCGCATTCAGCGAAAAGGTGACGTAGCTGTCAGCTTTCAGGAATCTATTACGGAAGGTAGCAATGAAAGTGTCGTATTGAAAATGCTTTACGTCGGCCACCAGGTGGTTAAGTTGTTTGAACCGCATCACCATGCCGGTATCTTCTTTGGCGATAACGACATCGCCGTACATCACATCGCGGTAATTACCCAGATATTTCTCCAGAGCAAGCGAGGCCTTCGCGGTGGTGTCCCGCTTTAGCAAATGTTTAGTCTGCTCTTGAGCCAGCTTTTGTTGAGCTAATTTAAACTGCTTTTGATATCCGCTTAACCAATCATATGGCTTATTATGCATATAATAATCAAGCACATGATAAATAATTGCCCAATAGGCTGATGCCGACTCTTGGTTGGTAAATACAGAGATACCTAAATTTAACGCTGGCACCATAGCCAACTGAGATACAAAACCGCCCAACGCGCCCCCATGCCCCACTATTTTATATTTCCCATAATTATACGTCCGGAAGCCCAGCGCATAACCATAAAAATCCATCTGCGCGGGCTTAAGGTCGTCCGGCTGTTTGGCTATCGGCATAGGCCGCACCAATTTCCACAGCTGGGTGGTGGTTGAGGGCTCGAACAATTTGGTTTTAGCCGATATACGGCCCGAGTCCAGTTGGGTAATTAACCATTTGGCCATGTCAGTAGCATTGGTCATAATGCCTCCGGCCGGGTTGCCCGCATCGCCGATATTAAGATCGGTCCACTCGTTAAAGACCTGGATCTTTCCATTGATTCTTTTGTGAGAACCAGATACATTCAGGGCATTCTTTACAGCCGAGAACCTGGAAATACTTTCACTCATGCCAAGCTTATCAAAAATCCGGGTCTTTACAAAATCTTCCCAGCTCATACCAGAACAGGCAGCAACCACTTCACCAGCGGCCATATACAAAATATTATCATAGGCGTAAGTGGTTCTGAAATCGTATATGAGAGGTATCTGCTTAAGTTTCCCCAGAATCTCCCGCCTGGTAAATGTCGATGGCGGAAAATTCATCAGGTCTCCAACATAGGCGGGTATACCGCTATGATGAACTAACAAATCGCGGACGGTAAGATGGGTAGTCACGTAAGAGTCTGACATCCGGAACCAGGGTAGATAATCAATCACCGGATCATCCCACTTTAGTTTACCTTCTTCCACTAATATAGCCAACGCCGTGGCCGTAAACGCTTTAGAGTTTGACGCAATAGAAAACAGGGTATGTGCATCTACCTTTTCCGGTTCGTGAGCTTTTTTTACCCCATAGCCTTTGGCAAGCAAAACTTTTCCGTTTTGAACAATAGCCACGCTTACGCCGGGCACCTCAAATGCCTGAAGTACCTGATTAATATAGGCATCCAACCCAGGCGGAACTTTTGCCGCTGTTTTAGTTTGCGAAAATGATGTTGCTACGGTTAGCGATAAGGCCAACAGGCAGAAAAGAACTTTGAGGGAAGCAGTCATTCTAAAAAAACGTTGCGGTCTTTTGCCAGGCAGGTCATAAGCCACTATTTTGTTATTCATTTTGCAAGTAACTTCCGGTTAAAAAAATCTGCCACTGCCTCATCAACTTTAAGCATATTGCGGTATCTCATCCAATGATGCGTTTCATCAGGTATTAGCATACTTTCAAACGGTATTTTCTTTTGTTCTAAACGCCTGATCAGGTCAATACTTTGGTGAAATTTTACGTTACCATCATCATCTCCATGAATAATCAATACCGGCGATGTCCAATTGTCCAGATTAGATACCGGCGATGACTTCCAGTTCTGCGCTGTTGCCAAAGCCAGATCAGGGGCTTTCTCCGGGCTTGCTTCCGGTAAAAATCCGGTTAAGTTGTGCAAACCATGAATATCCACGCCGGCTGCAAAAAGTTTAGCATCCCGCGCCATTGCCAATGCCGTCATAAAGCCGCCATAAGAGCCGCCATAGATACCAATTTTTTTGGCGTCTACCTTAGGATTTGCGGCAAGCCACTCCCCGGCAGCCTTGATATCCTGATACTCGGATGCTCCGAAAAAGCCGGCATTTTTCGGATTTTGAAATTCGTAACCATAAGCTGTACCCAATCTATAATTTACAGCCAGCACAACATAGCCTTTACTGGCCAGGTACTGGTTTAAAGCATACGTATTGGCATAATAGTCTGCATAATGCCAGCCAAGCAGCATCTGCCTTTTCGGTCCGCCGTGTACAAATAATATGGCGGGTCTATTTGCTTGCCCACCTGCCGGTTCAAATAATTGCCCGTACACAGGTTTGCCATCGGCAGCTGTAAACTTTACAGACCGGGGTGTAATTAAGTTCGCTAAAGGAAGCTCCGCGGGCATAAGGGTTTCTCCCATCAACTTTAATTGATGACCTTTTCCTGGCAATACTGCCGGAAGGCCCGGGCGTTGCGCCGTGGCACTAATCAGTACTGTAGATTTTCCATCTGCTAAAGGGATCGGGTAACTTTCTATGCCTTTTCCATCAGTAAGCATTTCCATGGCCGGTTTGTCAACCGGAACTCTTGCAATATGCCGCCGGTCTAAATCGCTTTGGTCAGGGCCTGTGTTCGCACTAAAATATAACCAGCGATGATCAGGACTTAGCGTGATATGTTCGACTGCAAATTTACCGGGTGTAAGCAACAACTCACTGGCCATGCCGCTGCCCGGTATTGAGTATAGATGCGGCCAGCCATCCTGATAAGAAACAAACGTAATGTAGCTGTTAGCAGCCCATCGTAAATTAAACCCACCATGAGTACCTGGTACAGAACCAGCTAACGTTTCAGGGGATTTCCATAATTGCTTGGCTGCTCCGGATGCTGCATCAGCCGTCCAGATGGCCCATGGTTCAATCTTTCTGGCAGTTAACGAATCAGGGGCACCACCGGTGGCAGGCCGCCTAACAAATGCAATGCTTTTTCCGTCCAGGCTCCAGCGCGGCGACTGATCATTGGCAAACGCGGGCGCAATCCACTTAATAGGAGAAATAGAATCTGTAAAAATGCCGATTAAAGCATGATCAGTGCGGGAAGAGACAAACATAAGTTGGTCGCCATCGGGCGACCACTGAATATCCTGGCTGCCACCTTTTGCATAAAACAGGGGCTTCGCAGGCTTAAGCCCGTTTACCGGGGCTACCCAAATCTGGGCGTTTTTGATGAAAGCAACACGATCACTCTTGGGAGAGATGACGGGGTAATCGCCTTCTCCCAAAACAACAGGCTCGCCGCCATTAAAAGGAATACTGATTACCTGCACTTTGGGCGGAACAGGAGCTGATGAAGGATTTCTGGGCGTACTTTCATCATAAGCACCATGATCACCTCCCCTGACGAAAACTACCTTGGTGCCGTCAGGAGAGATAGACACACTGGTTAATTCCAAACCATCGTCTTCATGATAAGCAGTGAGCTGATGCAAAGCATACTCAGGGCCATTGGCAACGTATATATTACGCTTACCCTTAATATTTATAGCTAAGGCAATTTTGTTACCGGCGCCACTGGTGAGCTCTGATGAAAATGGATAAGAGGTTATACTTTCCATGGTAAAAGGCTGGGTATAGCTATTGAAGCTAAAGTGTACCAGACAAATCACAAAAAGCAATACCCTTTTATCCATTTTGTATTTTTATTGCATCAAGCAATCAAGGCTATTGATCTATCTAACTAAAAAGAAGGATACATAAGGCTTTTGCGCCGCTGTAGTTTTACCATTATAACCACAGGCAAAAGCAGTGTAAACACGTTGGTTTAACACAACACTGGCACTTAAATAGCTGGCAATTACGGTAGCAGATGTTTTGGCCGCCCCGGCTGCCCGGATTTTCCAGGTTTTAGAATTGCCGGCTCTCAGCTTAAATTCATTACTCATTTGCAGGTACGGAACATTACTTAGTAATAATGAATCTGTACTTTGATCTGCAGCAGTAGCCGTACCATAATAAACATCTACAGAGGGTACATTTGGCATCAGGTTCACAAACCGGTAGCGTGTAGTAGCAGTATCCGGTCTGGTAAAGTTTTCTTCTGTTAACAAGCTTTTAGTTGTAGCGGCCGTATCTGTAATATGTACGGTATAGTTTTTACCTGCAGCTATTTGCAGAGTGGTACTGTACAACTCTAAAGAGTCGGTTCCGTTATCTACTTTACGAGGCAACACCACCGATAGTTTAACGTTACCCGGGTTGACTTGCAAAAAATCTGATGTATTGCTTCCGCCCGTGTTGTATCCTCCACCGGGGAAAGGAGTGCGCCAGGTAAGCAGGCCGCTTACCCGCTGATCGTTCAGTTTAAAATAAACCGAACGGTTATTAGCATAAGCAGATACATAGTTAATTTTTAAAAGTGCCTGATCGCTGCTCTGCTTTTCTGTTTTACCATAATCTAAAACAGTTTTGGTACAACCCATCGTTGCAAGTAACAATGAGCAGAACCCTATAATTGAAGATATTTTCATGAATGCTGTTTTTGAAGTAATCAATTATTGTTGGCTAAACCAGGTCTCTTTGGTCATATAATCTAACGCCAAGCCTCCCCATTTTGCCAACTCCTCCGAGTTCCATACGTATTCGGAGTTATAACGTGGCCTGAACCGGTAGGCAAATTTACCGTTGTTAACAGCTGCGAGTTCACCAGCAGTCATTTGGTAATAGGTTCTGAAAACGGTTGGATCATAATGATACTTCCGGAGATCGCACCAGGTTTCCAATCCTGCCCATCCCCATTGAGCTATATATTTTTGGCCCATAATATCGGCAATAGTAAGATCAGCAGCACTCTTGGCTACTTCCGAAGACGACATATAGTTGTTAATTTCTGTATCAGATATAGCCGGATCTGGGGTATTTGATGCACGTCCATAACGATTATAAAAATCCATATGGTTCCTGATGCCTCTGGTATAAGCTGCATAGGCCTCGGCTTTATTATTTTTGACAAACATTGCCTCGGCTTTAGCAAACTGCAGCTGGTTGTAGGTCATGAGCGGGTAGCGAGCCTTGTCTGCAAAAATATACCGGCCCGGGTAAAGTGTACTACCGGTTGGTATGGTACCTAAAACCAGCGGCACATTGGGTGTTGAACTGCCCAGGCCTGGAGTAATAGCCTGGTAAACATAAGAGGTAACATCAGGCTGGCCGGTTACTTTGGTTATAACCGTAGTTGCCGGCAGCATGCGGGTTAAACGAGGGTCGGTAGAAGTGCTTAAATTGGGTACCGCAGTCCCTCTTACACCACCGGTTAAATAATTTAAGATGGTCGTTGTTGGTCTTCCGTAATATAAATTGCTTGTTGTAAGAAAATAGCCTTTACTCGGGCCTAACGGGTTAGAGTCTGTTGGGCTGGTAGCATTGAAAGCAACACTTGCATCTTCGGCTTCGCTGGTAAAAGACAGATCAACATACTTATTTACGCTATCTGCATACTGCGTAGTAAACTCGGCTTTATTTCTTAAGTGACTATACTGCAAAGCAAACAGACCGTAAACAAACTTTTTCCATTTGGTCTTATCTCCACCATAAATACCATCTCCGGTAGTACCCTGCAGGGCAGCTGCGTAACTCACAGGGCTTGTCATATTCAGGTATTTAATAGCCAAGTTACCCCATTCTCTTACCTTGGCATACACAGCCGGCTGGTCCTGGTAATGAAACTTTAGCTGTCCAACGGTAAATGCCTCATCCAAAATAATAGGCCCGTACATATCTGTAGTCATTTGAAACGCCCATGCTTTAATGGCATATCCAATACCGGCGTATTCGTATTTCTGCTTTTGCACGGCATCATTAATCATGTTTTCCAGATTAAGTCCTAAGTCGGCGTACGTCATACGCCAAATTACGCCACCTGCATCGCTACCCGCCGTGAAAGTATGCTGTTCCCAGTTTCTTGACGAAAGGTCGGCAGATACGCCTCCCATGTTTTGGGTAACTTTCCATACCTGCAAATAATCTTGCGAGGTACCGTTACTCATTTGATACTCAATGGGCGGCAGCAACAGTTCTGCCTGCACTACCTGCGGCACTGCCGGGTTGGAGTTAATATCAAGGTATTTTTTGCAACTGGAGGTAACGAACAACACAGTCGCTACTGTTAACATTTTATATATCTTCTGCATTTTGATTCTTCTTATAATCTCACTCTTAAACCTAAATTGTAGCCAATAGGCTTACCTACGTTGCCATAATCAATACCATAGCCGCCAATACCGCCTGCACTGGCGTTGGTTGCGTTACTCTCCGGGTCAATACCAGAGTAGTTGGTAATCAATACAGCATCAGTAACGGTGACAAATACGCCCAGGCTTTTGATAAACCTTATGCGCTTAATAGCTGATTGCGGCAGTTCGTAATTCAAAGTGATATCACGCAGCCTTAATGCTTTGATGTTGTGTTCTATAAACATTTCGGGCGAAACATTGGTGCTATAATAGGCAGTATTAGAGTAAGGTGTAACAGCAATGGTATTTCTGGTCGGGTGATCAGTGTTCTGCAAGCCATCTGCAAGCACCCCGGTTATTACCCTTGGGGTTTCCCGGTCAAGTGTTTTTACGCTGATACCCCTGGTATACAACTCATACTCTGTTCCGTTAACCACATCTCCCCCGTAACGAAGATCCCAAAGGAAAGACAGATTCCAGCTTTTGTACCTGAAATTGTTAACTAAACCTGTGGTAAATTTGGGCGTTCTGTCGCCGATAGGATAATAGATGGCATCTGATGTGTTTGGTAAGCCTGTGGTCGGGCTAATGAGGATATCCCCGTTTTTGTTCCGGTCAAATCGGGTGCCGGTAATGGTTCCGGTACTTCTGCCCGGAGCAGCAGCACTTCTGACTGCACCAACTACCCAAGTATCCGAGTCGTACAGTTCCGGAAGCTGATCAGCTAATGACAGTGTAGTTCCACGGCTTTGTGTAAAGTTAACCGTTACATCCCACCCGAAATTGCGGTTTCTAAACGGCGAGCCTTTCAATTGCGCCTCAAAACCTCTGTTACGTACTGTTCCACCATTTATCAATTCCAGAATAAATCCACCACCGTAGCTTAAGCGCGGATTGATGATTTGATTTTGACTAATGAGGTTAAAATAATTAAAATCCAGCCCCAAACGACTTTTCAGAAACTGTAATTCTATACCTGTTTCAAAGTTTTTGGTAGTTTCGGGTTTAAGGCTTGGGTTACCTGCATAGTAAGATAGTGCGTAGCCACCACCAGAAGTATTGGCACCTACATAATTTGTACCCAACGAATATTCGCGCCATGGATCTTTACCGGTAAGGGCATAAGAGATTCTTAACTTACCATAATCAAGCGCCGGAACAGCTTCCTTCAATCCTTTAATTTCTGTAAAGTTAAAGGCTAAACTTGCTGATGGATACGCATAATAAGGATCACCTTTTGAAGTTAAACCGGTAGCAGCATTTACGCTGGGCATTAACCTTGATGAGCCGTCAGCCCTACCGGTTAAGGTTAGATAAAGTAACGATTTATAACCCAATACAGCCTGCGCAAATGCCCCTATTGTACGGTAACGGTTTACCGCATATAACGATTGGCGGGTGGTAGGCAAGGTGTTATTCAGGCTGTAAAAATTAGGATCATAAAACCGGGTACCTGATTGTGAATTGGTAACGGAGTTAAAGTCGTTAAAGGTGGCTCCGGTGATAAAAGTACCGTTAAAGCTACCCCACGATCCGCGTGCCGTACCCGTTAAAGATCCGTTATAGATTTTAGTAAGCATTTGATACTGCTCAATCTTTCCGAGTGTTGGAGCAGTAGACGAGCCCGACCCACGGTATGACTGCCCGTTATAAACCTGAAAGCCGTTGGTTGATGCTATATCTGTTGCCAGAATTGCATTAACTGTTAACCACTTAGTTGGAGTCAGGATAAAATTAGTATTGGCAATGATACGGTCATTTTTGTCTTGCGCAGGGTCTTTGTTTACATCCCAGAGCGGGTTATCATATTCGCTGTAAATACTGGCCAGGTGCAAGATCCGGTTACCATTGGCATCCTGATACTGGTTAATATCGTATGCCGAACTAAACCTGGTAAGTTCCATCAAGTAGCCTTGTGGCCCCTTGTAGGTTTTGTTATTGGTTGAATTTACATAATTAAAGCTGGTAACCACTTTGAGCAGCGGCGAAATTTCGGCCGTACCAGTAAGGCGCGAAGAAAACCTGGTATAGGATGTTGTAGGTACCGTACCTTTGGTATCCGTATACTCGTTAGACCAGCGATAAGTAAATTTATCGGTACCGCCTTCAAACGCTAAATTGTGCCTTTGCGAGCTACCGGTTTGGAAAAACTCTTTAATATTATCGTAAATTTTGGTACCTGGCAAAAAGGCTGGACCTCCAAAAATAGAGGTAGAACCAGAAAATATTCCATTTGACCCGGAATTATAGACCTGCTGAATAGCGGGAAATTTGTTTAGTTTTTCAATCCTGTAGGATGTATTGTAACTAATTGATCCGGTGCCGGCTTTACCTTTTTTAGTAGTAATTAAAATCGCACCGCTTGCTCCGGCACTACCGTATAATGCAGTTGCTTCCGGTCCTTTTAATATCGTATAGGTTTCGATATCAGCAGGATTAATATCTAAAGCTCTGTTAGAATAATCCTGATCGCGGTTTGCCGCACCACTTACCAATTGCGTAGTTTGATTTAATGTTGTGTTATTGACAGGTACACCGTCGAGCACTATTAATGCGCTGTTGTCACCGCTAAGCGATACAAAGCCCCTTAATACAATCTGTGCAGATGCTCCAGGATTACCATTGGTGCTATTGATAGAGAGGCCAGGTACCCTACCCTGCAGTCCACCAAAAAAGTCGGTGCGCTGCGTTTGTGACACTTCGTCCCCCTTTACAACAGGGGCTGAATAGCCCAAACTTTTCTTATCCCTGGAGATGTTATAAGCGGTAACGACTACCTCACTTAAAGCAGATGTGTTTTCCTGCAGTTTAATGTTAATATTATTACTGCTACCTACAGTGATCTCTTGTGTACTGCTGCCTATAAAACTAAATACGAGTGTCTGCCCTGCATTAACTTGAATGGTATAGACTCCCTTTGGATCAGTAGTTGTTACTGTGGACGTACCTTTGACTTTGACCGTGACTCCGGGGATAGGATCACCGTCTTTTGCACTTGTAACCTTACCTGTTACGGTTTTTTGCTGAGCCACGACCTGCGTGACTAGAAAAGACAAATTTAAAATAATAAAAAGTAATCGTTTTAGCATATAGGCTATTTTTAAATAAAACTTGACACGAAACCGCTATATTTTTTAAAAATTAGCAGAATTTAATCTTAAAGGTTAACTTTTTAATAAAAAGACACGTACAATTAAGGCAGCTATCTATAATGAGTTATTTTAAACAAGATGAATCATAATTTCATACCATTTAACATTTAAAACCATTAATTCATTTGCATTATTTCGATAATAGTAGGTGGTAATTGCTAATTATGATAAAACTAATCAAATTTTAATATATCAAAATTATCTTAAATGAACTTTATGCGTAGAATGCTTAATTTTCACGCATTTGTTACAATAAGACTAACTACACTTTCGCTGAAGGGCTTGCTGTATACCAGCTTTTTTAACAGAGAAAGTCAAACATTGAAACAACGATAAATTTATAGCTTAGCTTAACTTGTCGAATTGCCAACACTAACATTGTACTTAAAGAATAGTGAGCATACGCTTATTTGATTTCCTGCTGAGCAACTTCACATATAGATTGGGCTAATAATCTTAATTACCAAAGTATTAATATAATTCAACTAGCCGTAGAGTCTTGTAAACGAACATGCACAGTGCGTATCTGATATACGATACCATTAGTTTATATAGCAATTCGAACTAATGTTTCAAGAATCAAAAAAGGGTTAAAAACATTCAAAAATATTTGGCGACTCACAAGTAATTGCAAGTTGTTACTTTTTTTGGCTTGCTCGCCCTAAATTAAAAGAATTAAATTCTGAGAATAGCGGACATCAATTTGCAGCTTTATTAAGTAACTTTTCTTACTTCTAAAAAAAGTCAATTACAGTCAATTTGATGGAAGATTGGTGAGCACCAATTTGAAATATTTAAAGATATTGTTTGAGCGTGGTTTTTCGGGTAAAATTCAAATCCCGTCCATTCTGGAGACAGCAGTGTCAAAAACAACAAAAATCCTGCAAACTAAATATTTGCAAGCTTTTTGTTGTTTTAACCTTAATGTCACCAGATGCTAATTATTCTTACAAAAGTTAGCATCTGTGAGCAGCTTAAAGTAAGCAATGCCCCTCAACAAGCCACTTATAAGGTGTGGTATCACAGGTACTCGACGCATCAGACAATTTGCTTCCAAGTAGCAAAACTGACACATTGATTAATCAGGTGTCACACCAACCTAACGTACAACTGCTCTGCTATCCAAAGAAACGGCCTGATTACTGCAGCGACTTTTACGGCACAAGTCAATGAATAGGGACATGCGTATCTGCACTTTGCTGCTCATTTGCGTTCAGTCCTTTAGCCTTCCAATAATTTTCGATATGCTCAAGCGACTGCCCCTTGGTTTCAGGCAGCAGTTTATAAACCACAATGAATGCTACGATACAGAAAAAGGCAAAAAACCAGAACGTTCCGGCACTGCCAAAATCTTTAAGCAATATGGGAGTCAACTGCCCTACAATAGTATCAGCTATCCACATGGTCATGATGCTAATAGCTAAGGCCCTACCACGAATTGCATTTGGAAATATTTCTGAAGCGATCACAAACTTAAGCGGGCCTATAGAGAATGCAAAAAAAGCTAAAAATGCCAGCACGCAAACTAATAGCCATACACTGGTTGTTTGTCCGGCATAGAAACAATAGCCGGTTGCTGTTAGGGTGATGGCTGCGCCTGCTGTGCCATACAGGTATAAAGGCCTGCGTCCCCAGCTATCCACTTTCCAAATGGCAAATAAGGTAAATAACATGTTAGCAGCACCAAAAATGATCTGGCTGATTAACGAGTTACTTAAAGACACACCGGCACTGCTTAGTATACTTGGCCCGTAATAAACAATGGCGTTGATACCACTAAACTGAGAGAATAGAGGTAATAATATACCAATCAGTAAAGCTTTCCGCATACCCGGTGCAAACAACTCTTTATACGAGCCCTGCGAGGTTGTTTCATTTGAGGCAACTTCCACCTGGTTTTCTTCGTGTCCGTTAATGGCGTTCAGTATTTGTTGTGCCTCCTGGTTCCGGCCTTTTTGCATCAGCCAGCGCGGGCTTTCGGGCACGGTAAACAAACCACTCAAAAACGCAACAGCTGGTATAGCTCCTAAGCCAAGCATTGCCCGCCATATTTCTTTAATAAGCATAATTTGAGAAACAGATGAAGCTGCAAAGCTTACCAACAGAGCATTGGTTAAATAGGCTATTAAAATGCCCAATGTAATAGCCAACTGGTAATAGGTAACTAACCGACCACGGATGTTGGCAGGAGCAATTTCGGAAATGTATAAAGGCACCACATTACTGGCAATGCCAATACCAATACCTCCTATTAATCGTGATACGACAATCAAAGACAGCGTTGGCATTAAAGCACACCCTATAGCGGATATCAAAAACAAAGTTGCGGAAAGTAACATAGGTTTACGACGACCTAAACGGTCACTCAACTCTCCGGATAGTGCAACGCCTAAAATACAGCCTATCAGCGCCGATGATACAAACCAACCTTCCTGAACTGCCGTTAGGCTGAATTGGTTTTTAACTAAAGGCAATACTCCGGAGATAACGGCCATATCAAAACCAAATAAAAAGCCGCCAAGTGAAGCAACGATGGTTATAGCGGTTAAGCTGATACGTTTATTTTTCATTATGATCTATAATAACTCTTAATCAATTAAAACTTACTTTTTCGACTTTAGCAAGCTAAGTCTTGCGTATAATTCAGCAATACAAGCTTCATCAAGCAGCCATTTAGGTTTCTTGATTCCTTGTGCATCAGGCAACCAGGTATGCGTAATAAAGCCATATTGATCGCGAGAATGGCCCCAGGCATAGTTCAAAGCTTTTTCGATAGCACTCAGATAGGTGTAGTTACCGTCAACCCCGTAAAGGGCAGCATACCCCCTAAACAGTACCGTTACAAACCAGGGCAAATCAATGGCAATAGGTAAGTTAGGATTACGTGATGCGGCTGTAAAATGCTGGAAGCTGTCCGCTGCCAACTGCTTGCCTTGGGCCAGATACATTTGATCACCGGTGAACTGGTAAAGCAAAACCGCAGCCTCGATCAATGAGCCGGTATTATAGGTCCAGTAAACATGATTGATTTGATTGCTGTTGGTTTTAATGTCATTAGCGATGACACCATTGCTATCCCTGAGCGTTTTGTACATCCATTCGTAATAGCGCTTTCCAGCATCCAGATACCATTTTTCTTTGCAGCCCTGGTAGATTTTTAAGGCCGTTAAAGTGGCCATGCCGTTGGTGCAGGCCGGTTTTTGATCCTTGTGGCCTTCCAACCATACTACTCCGCCGCCGGCATCGTTATTCCAGCCGCTTTCAATAAACCTAAAAACCTGTTTCGCACGTTTAAGATATTCCGGGTTGCGGGTATTGAAATATGATTCCATATAATCAATTCCGACCAGACCGTTATCATCATAATAGCGGTCTGCCTTTTCAAATCGTACGGGGTAGGCCTGGTAACCGAAAGGCTGTCGTTTAGCGTCGCCGTATAATTCCACGCCTCTCACCAGCGTATCAAGGTAAACCCTGTATTTGTGGCGAAAGCTGTCTGAAACATGTATCAGCACATTAGTAGCCGAAAACACACCCGAAAACGGCCATAAGAAACTTACCTGCTTCTCTGCAACTCCCCCCCCTTGCATATAACTTAATGAATCCTTTTTGTTGTCGGGATAATTTTCTTTAAATAAACCCACATAGGCAGGGACCCGATAATGCTGCCACACCAATTTATACATGGTTTCTGCACGCTGCAAGTAAGTTTTTGAATCCGGAGTCTGTGCCTGGACATTATTAAGCAGTGTAATTACACCGCTTAATAATGTTACCAGAACGAATTTTTTGTAATGCATAATTTGGCAACTAACGATAATCTGATAATAAGCTTTGTGTGCGTTGCATCCAGGCTTGGTCTACGCCTTCCATACGTGTTTCCATGTTGCTGCCATCCAGGTTACAAAAATGATAGTACCCTTTATTGGTAGCATTGCGCAGTTTGGTATTCATGTAATCGATGTTTTGCTGCGCGTAATCCAGCCAGGCTGTGTTGTTGTCGCGCTGATAAAGCTTCACCATAGCTTGCGATGCCCATACACACCAAGCCGGGTTAATGCGGCCGTCTGCCGTGTTGAACAGGTAAACTTTATAAGTATTGTTCCATAAAGTGTTATTCATTGCAATGCCCAGGTTTTGTGCACGGGTCACAAAGCTATTATCACTCATCACTTCTGCGTAAAGTAAAAATGCTTCCACCATGATAGCGTTGTCGTAAGTAAACTTTTCGGTATGCTTTATTCCAAGGCCACTGCCATCAATTTTCCAAATGTATAATTCTGTAGCGCTGTCAAGCATCTGATTAGTCAGCCAGTTTTTAACCGACACTGCCCAGTCGCGATAAAAGGATTGCCCGGTAATTTGATACAACCTTAAAAAAAGCTGCAATGCCAGTCCATTGGTCTGCGTTGGTTTGCTTTCTTTGATGGTGTTCCACCAAAAACCGCCGCCATAAGTGTTGTCCCACTGTCCGCTATTCATCAGCCAGTTAGCACAGGCCTTGGCCGAGTTCAGATAGTTAGTTTTGGTAGTACCTGTAGTTACCTGATAGGCATCCAAATAAGTTACGCCTGATAATGCATTGTCATCCGTGTAAAGATCGCCGCCGGCGCCGCTACCATTAACGTTGGCCTGTGCAAAATAGCCGCCTGTTGAGCTGGTGCTATTCCACATGTTGCTCATCCAGGCATAAGTATTATTCATGTAAGGCAAGTAGTTATTGTCTCCACGCGCTACCATAGCAGCATCAGCATAAATCTGGCTTACGTTATACCACTCATAGGCAATACCTGTTTGTGTAGTATTATTTACCCGATAACTGTTGAAACCGGTGAGCAAGTTGCCATATACAAAATTATGTGTTTCCTGAGCTTTAAGCCAGTAAGCCGAGTTAGTGCTCATGGTTTTTAGCCGTACGGCAGCGGCCTGCTCATTTCCTGCCTCTGTAAGATTTGCTCCCTGTTCCTTTTTACACTGTGTCAAACTTCCGGCAATCACCACCATCAAAATGGCCCGGAAAGATTTCATAAAGCTTTTCATTACATTATTGGTTTATAATTGGTGACAGATGTTGATAAAACAAAGCTATTGTACCGATGGCGGAGGATTGGTTACTCCCCAGTTTTTGTTAGGCTGACTGCCCATAATAAAAACTAGCTTACCGCCTTGCCGCAATTGATCAAGGTACATCCAGCAATTTTTGATGGGCTGCCCGTTAAACGTCAGGCTTTGCACGTAAACATTTTGCTCCGTATTATTCTTGGCTTCAATGTGCAGTGTTTTACCATTGCCAAGTCGTAAAGTGGAACGGCTGAACAGCGGACTGCCAAACTGAACTATTGGCCGCAAATCGGTGAACCCTTTAACATCAAACAAACCCAGCGAAGCTAAAACATACCATGATCCCAATTGCCCCTGATCTTCATCCTGCCCATAACCATAGCCGTGTATAGGCTCGGTACCATAAAAGTTATTACAAATCTGGCGTATCCATTTTTGCGTTAACCAAGGCTTGCCCGAAAAGTTAAACAGCCAGCCTATATGTAAATTGGGTTGATTACCCTGATTATATAAGGCGTTGATTCCGGCAAAAGCATCAATGGTTTTACCACCGCCGAAATCATTTTTAGCAGACGCTTCAAATATGCCATCCAACCGGGCATTAAAGCTGGCGTCTCCTACGGCGCTGATTAATGCTTTCGGGTTTTGTGGCACATAAAAAGTGTACTGCGTAGCATTACCTTCCTGAAATCCGCGCCATGCCTGCAACGGATCAAATTTGTCAATAAACTTCCCTTCGGCAGTTTTAGGCTGAATTAATTTATTGGCCGGATTAAACAGATGTTGCCAACCGTTAGCATACTTAATAAGCTGCTGGTAATCGCTAGTCTTGCCTAATGCTTTGGCCATTTGCGCTGCAGCAAAGGCACTAAAACTATACTCGAGTGTATGTGAGGCCGAAAAGTTAGACCCGGTAGAATCTGTAACGAAGTTACGCCCATCACCATCCAGATGCGGAACATAGCCATACTGCAAAAATGCTTTGGTATCCATTTTTCCCGATCCGGTCAGTCTGTTTTTCCAGCCCAACTCGTTATTTTTAACAGCCTGGT
This sequence comes from Mucilaginibacter sp. CSA2-8R, assembly GCF_038806765.1. NCBI lineage: Bacteria > Pseudomonadati > Bacteroidota > Sphingobacteriia > Sphingobacteriales > Sphingobacteriaceae > Mucilaginibacter > Mucilaginibacter sp. CSA2-8R. The sequence continues at coordinate 4,030,700 of NZ_CP152389.1, forward strand.
AAGCTGCGGGTACATCATAATCGCGTATGCCTGCCTGATAGGCACCGGCAATAGCCAAGCCCACAAAATTGGTACCCACACCCGATACGTATTCGCTGTTGGCTATGCCGTCACCAAACCATCCTTTGTCTTTACACAACCTCAGCTGCGTAGTTACAAAACGCGCATACCACTCCGGGTATGATAGTGACCATAACTGCGTCAAATTCCAATAGCCTCCCCATATAGCATCGGTATTAATAAAACCGTACTTTTTCTCTTGAGCGTTAAGCTGGCCTGCCGTGCCTTGATGTTTAGGGTAGGCTCCGTTTACATCACTGGCCAGGCCACGGCCTAACAATGCGTGATACAAGCCGGTATAAAATTTCATTTTATTGGCCCTAACCTTCGTTTCTACCTGTAGCTTGCCAAGCTCTTGCCGCCAAGTATTTTGTGCCTGCCTGAGCGCAGCATCGAAATTTAGTCCACTTGCTTCAGCCACCAGGTTAGCTTTTGCATTAGCTATTGAGGTATAGCTTAAACCCACTTTAATTTCCAGTTTTTCGCCCGATTGAGTATTGTAATTTAGTGCTAAGCCCGCTCCTACTCCTGTTGCTGCTTTTTTACCGGGCATAGTACCTGCCTGTGTAAATGCAGTTATTGATAAGGGTGCCTTTGCCAATTGCCCATAAAAGTACATGGCTACCTTGCCTTGTGGGTCATAGCTGGCTACATACTTAGGATAGGTAATCACATAGCCAGCAAAGTGGATAGCATCAATCATATGTATGTCGGCATCCGTTACTTCTCCGCTCTCGCCCTGCTTGCGTCCGATATCTAAAATCACATGTGCCTGGGTTGATTTAGGAAATGTATACCGATGAAATCCTACGCGTTTAGTGGCCGTCAGCTCTGCTGTAATCTGGTAATCATCCAGCTTCACTTTATAATAGCCTGCTTGAGCCGTTTCATTTTTATGATCAAAAGACGATCGGTAGCCGCTACCTGGTTGCTCAAGTTCGCCGGGTACAGTTTTTAATGCACCGGTAGTAGGCATAAAGCTAACACCACCCACCTGCCACTCATGAAAGTGCACAAAGCCTTCAATAGATTTATGGCGCACATCGTAACCAACAGCTTCCCAACCCTGAGGGTTTCCGTAATGCCCGTTGGTAGATGGCGCCAGTTTGGCCATGCCGCCCGGCACAGCGGCCGGTGTAAAGAAAAACCAGCGGCTATGGGCAGTACCAATGCCGGGGTCCACGTATTGCAAAACATCCTGCGCTTGTAAGCGGCCGGTAGTAAACAGCGTCAAAATGATTGCGGCTCTTTTAAACAAGATTTTGTTCATGTAATAGGTATAATAGTTTTAGTATAAGCTGCCAGGTTTCACTTATCTGTATTTTGACAGCATCACCTGCACGCGTTGCATCCAGGCCTGGTCTACCCCTTCGAGGTTAGTGTAGCGACTAGCACCATTGAGCCCTGCATACTGGTAGTAGCCATTGAGTGCCGTATTTTTTAAAATGACATTGATCGCATCTACATTTGCTTTGGCGTAAACAAGCCAGTTTTCGTTGTTATCTAATTCATAAAGTTTTATCATAGCCTGGGTGGCCCAGCCGCTATAACAACCGTTGACGCGCAAATCATTAGTATTAAAAATAAATACGTTATAATTTTTATCCCACAAGCCACGGATCATAGCATTGCCCAACGCCTGTGCTTTTGTTTTATAGGTATTATCGTTCATGGCATCGGCAAAAAGCAATTGTGCCTCTACCATAATTCCATTGTCGTAAGTGAACTTGACTCCATTTTTTACCCCATTTTTTTCAACCTGCCAGATGTATAATCCTGAGGTACTGTCGTACATTTGGGTATTCAACCAATTGTTTACCTGTAAAGCCCAATCTTTATACTGCGTGTTACCGGTTAGTTTAAACAAGCGTGCAAATAGCTGCATGGCGAGGGCATTGGATTGCGTTGGTTTTACGGTTTTTTCTGTGGTCCACCAGAAGCCGCCACCGTAAGTATTATCCCACTGGCCGCTTTTCATCAGCCACTTGGCGCAAGACTCTGCAGCACCAAGGTAATTTGCTTTAATTGTACCACTGGTCACATTGTAAGCATCCAGATAGGCCATTCCGGTCAGGGCGTTATCATCAACATATTTTACGCCTGCAGCTCCCGACCCATCCAAATTAGCAAAGGCAAAGTACCCGCCGTTTGGGTCTGCTTTATCCTCCAGCTTGCTTAGCCAGCCAAATGCATTATTCATAGGTTCCTGATAACTGGCGTCACCGTTAGCTATCATGGCGGCATCTGCATACAAATGACTGGCAACATACCATTCAAAAGCACTGTTGGTGTTGTCTGTAGTATTAACCCGGTAACTGCCAAAGGGCGTAGCATACCCAGCTTTTATAAATGCGCGGGTAGCTTTGGCATTGGTAAGATATACAGACTCTGTAACCGGGTTACTGCCCGCTCCTCCTGTATTGCCGCCGTTATTACCGTTTTCTCCTGTAGCCGGGCCGTTGTCTGTCTTTTTGCAGGATGCGAACAATACACCAAGCACGATAATCCAGTGGTAATGCCTTATTTTCATAGTTAGTATTGAAATCAGGTGCTAACCGGCGCTATAAAGTCCACCAGTCAGCACCTTGTTATTAATATTATGTATGCAGAAAGCTCAGATTAATTTACTGCTGTTGCCGTATGTGTATAGGCGGCTGAGGGCCTGAAATAGACATCAACCTTAGCGTTACGCTTATCGATGGAAGGATCAAACTTATATGTATTGTCCCACTGAGCATTGCTAACCGGCAACAAGTTAAAGTAACTGGTTGGCTGCCCAGACGGTGCAACGTTGTTTACGTTAACGCTTCCAAAATACTCTACCCCTGCCGAGGTATGCAGTGCAAATTTGTATCGCTCATCACGTCCCCATGAAAACTGGTAAAATTCAACCGGTATACGGGCATTGCTCCAGGTACTGTTGCCGGTGTAGCTCAACTGTCCTATTTCGGTATTATACGCCGACATAAATAAACCTAAAGATTGAATGCTCACGATGTTACTGGTAGCCACATTAAAGTTTAGCCGAATACGGTATGGGCCGGTGGTGGTGCCTACGGTCGTGGTTTGGCTACCCTGCTGAATGGTTCCGCTGCCATCAATATAGTAACGTATACCTGCCGATGTAGCCTTATCCGTAAACTGGTAGTTACCAACCTGCAATGAGGTGTATAGCTCAAATACGCCGGGAGCTGTTTGTTTAAAAGCAATAGCTTTAGACAGGTCCGTTCCACCGGCCTCGGTTCCGGTACCTGTTAAATACAAAGCAGTTGGCGGTACAGCAAAACCCGCCGGACGGGTAATTTGCAAACTGTTAGTGCCTGTAGTAGTTTGCACGTTGGTGGCTTTTGATGCCATGACGGTCCACTTAAGGGTACCTGTACTTGATGAAGCAATGCCTGCTAAGGAAGCAATCTTATTTAAGGTATCCTGTGGAATGGTAGCCTGGGCCTGCACGCCCGAACCATCAGACAAAACCCGGTACACTGGCGTACTGAAATTGCCGTCAGCTTTGTCGAACGCTACTTCATAAAGCACCACACCGCCGTCGGCTGCATTGGCAGCACTCCACTTGAAAGGGACGCTGCTACCGCCGGGTTGCAATTTGAGCGCAGTTGCGTTGGCCGGAGCCGACAGCGTACCGGCAGCAGTAAGCTGATCATCCAACGAACGGGTATCCTTTTTACAGGAGAACAGGGCCATGACGGCCATAAAGGCCATTATGGTAGTAAAATTTATTCTTTTCATTTTGGTTTTCGGTAATTGGTTGTTGAAAGCTTAATAGCCGGGATTTTGAGTAAGCTGAGCGTTCAGACTTTGATCTCCGCTTGGAATAGCCCACAAATAATCGCGGGATGGATTGAAACGCCTAAGCTGGACCCGGATGTAACCGTTATCAGTGCTTTGGTCGCCCGAAAATTTAGCACCATGAGCGTATCGGTTAAGCATGGTCTCGGCAATCCGCCAGCGGCGGATATCGTCTATACGTATACCTTCTAATGCTAATTCGGCACGACGTTCCCGCCTGATGATGTTGGTAACATCGCCTCCAGGATAACTCAAGGCGGCCTGGTCTGTAAATCCAGCCCGTGCACGTAAAGCACCGATAGTTTGATTCCAAACGGCGGCAGTCATTTGCCCTAAGCTATTTTTAGCTTCAGCATAATCCAGTAAAATTTCTGCGTAGCGAAACAAATGCAGGTTATTACCTGAGGTAAAGTTGGCTAAGGCCGATGGGTCAAAATACTTGCGCCAGTAATAACCCGACGGCGAAGAGCTTTGACGGCCTGATGAATATTCATCCGGACCGGGCCGTGTAGGATCACTTCCGGGCTTGATGTAAATAATTTTGCTGGTGCCGTTTACACCACCACCATTGTTCCAGTTGTAACGGTCGTACACCACGGTTGCCGTTAAACGCGGGTCGCGGTTGATGTATGGGTTGTTTTCATCATAGCCCGAACCAGCGTCGGTAATACCCCGCCCGTTAAGCATAATGTAGTCATCAACCAGTTCTTGAGTTGGTGCCAATGCGTTTACCCGCCCGCCTACGCTATTAGGGGCAAAATCCCAAAAATCGGTCCAGGTACGGGTGGTTGCCGGTACGTATTGTAACGAAAGAATGCTTTCAGTATTAGTGTGGTTAATTGTTGGATTACTGAACAGATCACTGTAATTAGATACTAACGAGTAGGTACCGTTAGTGCTGGCATTATTCATCAAATCCTCACATACGGTAACCACTTCTGCCATACGGTTACCCTGATATAATAATACTCTGGCCTGAAGAGCCAGTGCAGCCCCTTTAGTAATGCGACCGTTTTCACCTGCCGGTAACTGATCTTTAGATGGCAACGCAGATACGATGGCTTTGAGTTCGCTGATAACAAAATCAACCACTTGCGCTTTGGGTGTTTTGCTGATGGTTTTAGCTTCTTCCTGCGTAATATCATTAGTTACCAGCGGTACATCTCCGTACCATTTGGTCAGGTTAAAATGTTCAAAAGCCCGAATAAATCTAACTTCAGCCTTCAGGCGGTTAAGTGTGATTGCGCCAAGCGTAGTGTTTTGATCTATGTTAGCTAAAAACTGGTTACATGATTTGATGGTGCTGTAATAATAAGCCCAATCGCCGGCAAACTTGGGCGTTAATGAGTTGGCATTACCACTAGCAATCTGGATTAAATCGTTATTGTTTTGTGAGTAAGCATTGTCTGATAAGCCTTCAGCGCCAAAGTAAAGTCCGCTGTTATACATTAGGCTATAATTGTTATTTAATGCATTGTAAACGTTGGCATCGGCTGTCCAAAAATTCAGTGTTGAATAGGCATCAGTTGGACCTATGTCCAGCTTGCGACAACTGCTAACCAGTATCAATGATGTTATCGCCAAATATTTTGTAAGGTTTTTCATAATCCTTTTGCTGAGTAGTTAAAAGGTGATATCTAAACCTGCACCAATAAAAATGGGCAGCAGGTAATTTCTTGCACTGTTTGAACCTGTATTCGGGCTTACACTGTTGCCGAATTCAGTTGTTTCCGGATCTATAAATTTCAGCTTAGACAGCGTGAATAAGTTTTGCCCAATGGCCGATACCCGAACACGCTGCATACCGGCTTTGCGTGTTAATGCGCTTGGTAGGGTATAACCAATATTGACGTTTTTCAACCTCGCATAGGCGGCGTTATATCGATATACATCAGATCCGTTACGCCAGTTGTTGGTATTTGAAGGAGACCCATTACTGGCTAATCGTGGATAGCGCGCGTCCGGGTTATTAGGCGTCCAATAATTGGTCATATGCTCGTAAAGCGTCTGTCCATAATTGTAATGGAACGGCTCCACCAATTCGCCACGTAAAAAGGCATCACGCTGGCCAACTCCTTGAATAAATAGGGTGAGGTCAAATCCGGCTACGGCCACACGGTACGTAAATCCGAAAGTATAGTGCGGAAATGGGTTACCAATAACTTTCTTATCGTTATCATCAATTTTACCATCGCCGTTTAAATCTTTAAATTTAATATCACCTGGCCCAACTATCGCTCCGGCAGGCTTAGGCAAATTATTTGCATCAGCCTGATTTTGAAAGTAACCATCGGTTACATACCCATAGTACTGTGTAAGCGGCTCACCCACACGGCGTATTAATTGATACACATCCTGATTATAGATAATTTGTTGTGTATTACCGGTGAGTTGCAACAGCTTGTTTTGGGTGTTACCAATATTTGCGCTAAAGCTTTGCGTTACCTTAGCCGATTTTAAGGTGTAAGTTATTTCTGCTTCCCAACCTCGGTTTTGCACTTTGGCTACGTTAGCAGTTGGAGGTGCAGCACCAAAAATACTGGGTACATCGAGCGGTGTTTGCTGAATATTGCTGGTGGTTTTATCAAAATAATCAAAAGAGCCGGTAAGCTTGTTTTGAAACAAACCAAAATCAAAACCGGCGTTAATAGTAGCGGCTCTCTCCCAAGTGAGTAATGGGTTGGACAAGTTGGTACCTGCTCCACCCTGTATTACGCTATTATAACCATAGGCACCGGGATAATTAAAGTAAGTTGTTAAATAAGTGTAATTACCAGCCGTTTGGTTATTACCCACCACACCATAGGAAGCCCTTAATTTAAGGCGGCTTAAGGTGTTACGCAACGGATCCATAAAGCTTTCATCAGAGATCAGGTAACCGGCATTAACTGATGGGAAAAAACCACTACGCTGGCCCTGTGCGAATTTTGATGATGCATCATCACGAAACACAAAATCCAGAAAGTAGCGGCTTTTGTAATCATAGCTTATCCGGCCAAATACAGATTGCAAACTATTAGCTTGAATAGTAATGCTGTTGTAAGAATTAGTTGCATCGATCAACGTTCCGGTAGTAGCGTTGCCAAACACCGGATCAGTCAATGTTTTCTGCAATTGAAATCCGCGCTGGCTGTTAATCTCGCTTGATACACCCAGCGTCGCATTCACATTATGCTGATGAAATGACTTAGTATAATTTAGGTAAACTTGTGTATTGAAAGAATGCGATTTGGAATTATTATCAAACGTGGTTAAATCATTACCGTAAACACCTGCCGGCAAGTAATTAACCTGCGTCCGCCTGAAGAAGTTACCATTGTTTTGAATGGTACCGCCAAAAACGCCGGTTAATGTTAATGATTTAGCTATGTTGAGTGTACCGTTTAAGTTGCCAAAAATGCGGTCGTTATCCGCTTGGTTAAAACCACCTTTTTCGAGCACACCCAGTTCATTGTATTGCGATGCGATAGGGTTGGTTAAATAATTGCCGTTTTCATCCTGCCAGCTATAGTTGTAAGGCACCCGGTTAGCATCAGCAAAAATATTGTTGTTGCCTACGCTATTGGTTTTATTACGTGATTTGGTGTATTCAAGTATGCCGGTTAGCTTGAAACGACCGATAATGGTGGATTGATTTAATCTGAGATTATACTTTTGAAAGCCAAACTTGTCACCACTGCCACCATTACCTACAAAATTGCTTAACTGGTTTAAATAACCGGCCGAAACAAAATAAGTATTGGTTGCACCGCCACCGCTTACACTTACGTTTTGAGACAGTTGGGGCGCGTCATACAACAGATGGTTTACATCCCAGGTACCATTGCCTTGCGCCGCAAGTTGCTGTATTTGTGCTGGTGTAAATGCAGGTGGAAGCCCGGCATTAACCAAAGATTCATTTTTGTAATAAGCATTGTCTGCAGCATCAACTTTTTTAACCAGCACATTAGGTTTTTGCCAGCCGTAATTACCGTTATAAGTCACAGTAGGCTTTTGGTTTAATTTGCCGCTTTTAGTGGTTACCAATAAAACACCATTAGCACCACGAGATCCGTAGATAGCTGCAGCGCCGGCATCTTTAAGCACCGTAACACTGGCAATGTCGTTAGGATTAAGCAGGCTTAAATCAGCGGTTGATTGTGAAACGATACCATCAATAACCAATAACGGGTCATTATTACCGGTAGTAGATACTCCCCGGATGTTAATCAAAGGTGTAGCCCCCGGATCTAATGTACTTTGCTGAATAATTAAGTTTGGCGATTCGCCTTGCAAGGCCTGCACGGCGTTGAGTACCGGCTTTTCATTAATTTCGCGGGCGCCAACGGTACCAATAGCACTATTTATGGTCGCACGGCGTTGCGTGCCGTAACCTACCACTACTACTTCGTTAAGCGCTTTCGTAGTATCGGCCTTAAGAGTAACATTGATTTGCGCTTGTTGTCCAATACTTAAAGTTTGGGTAACAAAGCCAATATAGGTAAAGATTAAACTCCGGTTGTTATCACCATCAGGCACCGTCATTTTAAAGTTACCGTTCACATCGGTCATCGTTGCGACTTGAGAATTTTGAAGCTTTACGGTTACACCAGGCAACGGCTGCCCTTGCTCATCCTTAACCTGCCCGGTAACTACGGCATCAAATACACTCGTCACCGAAATTGAACGATTAACAGTTAGATTTTCGGCGTGAGAGTTTGCAGCGCCGCAACACGACAGCAAAAGAAACAGCCCGACGCCAGAAGGGCGCCCCCGCAATTTTAGCGGCGAAAGCTTTTGTAATAGTCTTGATCTCATTGGTTATTAGGTTATTGTAATTGGTTTTTATTATGTTTTTCTTCTTTGTTTAGGCTTGAGCAAACTAAAACTCCCATCGAGCAGTTATGTGATTTGCAGCAAGCACCTAGGTTATTTTATACTTGCTGCAGTATCGGTTACTTTAAAAATGCTTTGATTACCTTAACAGGTTTTTGGTTTGTGCTAACTAATGTGTAAGAGCCGCATGCTGCCGGTATTACAAAAGTTTCTGCATAGGCAAAGTTTTGTTGTACTCCTGCAACAGTGGTAACAGTAACAGCATCACCTTCTACCACCATCAAAACATGGCATTTACCTTCACAATCCACCTCCATTTGCTTATCAAACTCCAGGCGGTGTACATCGTAAAAGTGCTGTTCGTGTGTTGGTACATGTACCACGGTTGCGCCATCATTTTGGCTGATGATAGTCTGCATGGAAATAAACTCTTGTTTTACCCTCTCCCCTTTGCGTTGAAAGTCTAAGTTTTTAAAGGCATGATCTATATTGATGGGGCGCGGGTTGCCTTCTAAGTCCAGGCGCACCCAATCGTACATTTTGAAAGTAAAAATGTAAGGAGTTGCGCTTATTTCGAGTACCAAGTTACCCGCACCGGCGCTATGGATGGTTTGATTAGGAATCAGGAACAGATCATGTTTCGTAGCAGTATGCGCCTGTACATAATTTTCGATATCAATTGGTTGATTCTCGGCCTGGCTGTTTTCCAGTGCATCCTTAAATTGCTGGGGGTTGATAGAATCCTGAAATCCTAGATAAACCTGCGCATTAGGCTCACAATCTAAAATATAGTAAGTTTCATCCTGGGTAATATTCTCGCCGAATTGTTCTTGAATGTATAGTAGCGATGGGTGGCACTGGATAGAGAGATTACCGCCCTTAACGGTATCTAAAAAGTCAAACCGAATAGGAAATTCATCGCCATAAACTTCAGCGTGCTTCCCAAGCACATCACCGGAATGGGTAAACATTAACGTATCAAATGATACTTCCAGCAACCAGCCGTCGCTTTCAAATACCAGCCCGTTTTCAGGTACAATCAACTCAAAAGACCATGCATAGTTAACCGCATCCGGATTAACACCATTAATGTGCGACTTAATCCATTGCCCTCCCCATGCACCTGGCTCAAACCATGGCCTTACGCGCAATGGGCTATGGCTTAATTGCTGCAAGCCTTGACGCAAGGCATCACCGGTTATCCAATTAATGTTATCAGGCCACTGGCCATCAATCATTACCGCAACATCTTGTAAAATCTCCTTTTTGTGTTGATTAAGCAATACCCAATCAACAAAGTAAAAGCGCTTGTACATGTAAAATGGCTCAGCTACTTTATCAGACCCTAAGTTGGTAATGGAACCAGCCCGCATTCTGAACTGCAACTCATTTTTAGGCAGATCGATATAAAGTAATGGTGCGTTCCAACCAGCCAGCACTGCACCAGGACCTAGTACTATAGTAATGTCAGTCTGTTGATCCGGAACCTGCTTCTCCAAGCTTTCTATGTTATAAAAATCAGCTAACGCTAAAGTACAACGCCTTCCCCAAACAGATTCGTAGGTACCCATAAACGGTTCGATCAACTCGTCTATACGTGCGGGGTCTTTTAAATAATCAGCAGTATCAATCCAGCTAACTTTTAACCCTTTTTGCTCAAAATGCTGTTGTAATTCTGCTTTTATATTATCCCAAAATACGCCTACATAACCATCAATAACCACAGCTTTGTGCTGAGCAATCCAAGCAGCAAGTGTATCGTATCCATGGTTAATTACGCCAGATTTCAGCAGACATGTTGGATAGATATTATAAGCACCGAAATCCAGTTCTTCCGCATTCAGCCTTTGGGGCATCAGGTATTGGGTAGTTTTCCGGGTATCGGCAGCAACTTGATGTTCAATATCTGTAGCAATAGTAGATATACTCATATTATTGTTATAATGTATGTACATATTAAACAGTAAAAATTATTACTGCGATTCGATTAATAAAATTGACAGACGTCAATAATTGGCTTTATGTTTATATGTACAAACATAATGATAAATATGATAAAACAAATTTATTTTAATATTTTACTCGAAGCCATATCTAACAGTAATCAGGCATCAACTCCGTTAATATGTACATACATTAACACTTGGAATAAATTTGCTATAATTGTATTTAAATGATGACAAATTACAGCATTGACCATAAGAGCCCGATGCCTCTACATGCACAGGCAGAAATGCTCTTGAGGCAACTGATACAGGAAGAGGACTACCAAAACGGCAAAGTTTTACCCAATGAAGTAGAACTGGCTAAAAAGCTAGCTATATCTCGCACAACGTTAAGGCAGTCTATCAACAAACTGGTTTTTGAAGGTTTGCTGGTTCGTAAAAAGCGCTCCGGTACACGTGTCGCTCAAAATGCGGTAAGCTCTAAATCCAACAATTGGCTGTCGTTTTCGCAAGAGATGAAGTTGCGCGGTATTCCAATTCGTAACTTTGAACTCCATGTAACCTGGGTAACTCCTAACGAACAGTTAATTAATTTTTTCGATATTAAACCAGAACGTAAGGTATTAAAGATGGAACGGGTCCGTGGCAGACCTGACGAGCCGTTTGTTTACTTCGTATCATACTTTCATCCGCGTGTAGGGCTAACCGGTGATGAAGATTTCAAACGCCCGCTTTACGAAATGCTGGAGCAGGAGCATCATGTAATTGCAACCTTATCTAAGGAAGAAATAAGTGCAATAGCTGCTGAAGCGTCTATTGCTGAAAAGTTAAGAGTAGCAACTGGCAGCCCTTTGCTGTTCCGCAAGCGCTTTGTGTTTGATCAGGGCGAACGCCCTATTGAGTACAACCTAGGATATTATAAAGCTAACAGCTTTGTATATACGGTGGAAAGCACTAGGTAGTTAAATAAATTATAGTTGAGCTACCACAACGAATAAATTAATTTGGCTAATCAGCTTGTTTACCTTTCAACTATCCAATGTAAAGCTTCATCATAGCCTTAAAATTGTACAGCAGAAGTGATGGGAGCTGAAACTATTGATTATTATAAACAAGGATAAGCTTCATCATATATAGACGATTGCGTCTAAAATTTTGTGTGTTAAATAAACCATCACTCCAACACTTGTATTCAATATAATTTTTTTGCGAAGGTGTATGGGTAAACAAGTATATGTTGTACTCATAAACATCTTCAAGTAATACTGTCTTCTACATGGGCTATGAAAAACCGGCTGTTAATTGTTTGTTGTCTTTTTACCTTTATATGCCTGCAGAGTAAAAGCCAGCGCAGATCACTTTTACATCCGTCAGACACCGTCTCATTCCCTCTCAAATTATCATCGCCCGATAGCAAACTACAGATCACATTTACCCATAGCACTGATGGCGGAATCACTTACTCCTTTGCGGCCCGTTCAAAAACATTGATCACCACATCAAAACTGGGTTTAAGTGGTACGGGAAATTCGGTACCAACCAACGTCAGCTTTAAATCAGTCAACACTGTTTGGAAACCGGTATGGGGAAAGAGAGCCGTAGTGCCGGATGTTTACAATGAGTTTACGCTGGATGTAAAAAGCTATCAAATCATCGTGAGGGCGTATAATGACGGAGTAGCTTTCAAATACAAATTTCCTAAAGAAAAAACCGTAGCAGACCTGACTCAATTTAACTTCGACGACGATTATACCGCGTGGTACTACAATGGCGAAAGCGCCAACATTGGCCCTGAAAAGTTATCGGACTGCGACGGTAAACGTTTGCCCGTAATGACCATCAAGGCAGACCATCAAAATTATATGGCTATCCACGAAGCAGATCTGTCGTGGGGTGAACCGCTGATATTACAGTCGCGAAAAAGCGAAACCCTTTTCTCCGTGGCCTCGAAACCCAGCACTGCCTGGAAAGTGGTGATGTACGGCACCCAACCAGGCCAATTGGTCGACTCACATCTGCTGGAACTATTGAATCCGGCACCACCCCGGGGCGTGGATTTCTCTTGGGTGAAGCCAGGTATAGCCGTTTGGGACTGGCGGATTGCAGGTGCTCAGGTGGATGGTTTTACCTATGATATGTCGCTCCCATCGTGGAAAAAAATGGTAGATTTTGCTTCGGCCAATCACATGCACTACCTGGCGCTGGATGCCGACTGGTACGGCCCTGAATTTGGCAAAGATTCTGATCCGCTAAAGGGAGGAAAAGTTGCCCAGGTACACGAGATTATACGCTACGGAAAAACCAAAAACGTAGGCATCTGGCTGTATTTAAATGACGTAGGTGGACGCAGGTTTCCGATAGAACAAACATTGAAGCAATACAGTGATTGGGGTGCTGCCGGTATTAAATACGGTTTTATGTCGGGCAGCCCGGCAGAAAAGAACGAACGCACCCGCATGATCACCGTGTTGTGCGCAAAAAATCATTTGCTATGCGATTTTCATGATGGTCCTGTACACCCTTACGGGCAAATGCGCACGTACCCGAATGCTGTAACACGCGAATACTGCCAGGCCCAACTGGATGGCAGCACACCTTTGGAACCCAAAACGTTTGTAACTTCGGTATTTGTGAATATGCTTGCCGGCCCCCTTGACATGAATAACGGCCTTGCCGACCTAAATCAGCTTGGGAGAATCCATCATCCGTCCTATTCCACCAATACCACCCTGGCCGGTGAGGCTGCGCGTACACTCATTACTTTTTCGGGCGTTACGGTGATACCCGATATTCCGGAGGCCTATCAAAAACATCCCGAAATTCTCAGGTTTATTACTTCCGAAAAGATGCCTTGGCTGGAAAGTAAAACTATTAAAGGCGAAATAGGCGAATACATAGTGATGGCGCGTCAGGCAGCCGACAAAACATGGCTCATTGGCGCAGCTACCAACCAAGATGCCCGAGAACTGGACATACCGCTTTCTTTTTTAAAGAAGGGTAAATTTAAGGCAATCATCATTCAGGATGGCGATGATGCTGATTATCGCACCCGCAACGAAAGCTACAAAACCTCATCCCAAAAAGTAAACGCCACTGATAAGATACACATAAAACTTGCTCCCGGTGGTGGTGCTTGTGTTCTGATTAAGAAGGAATGAAACAACGACAATATTATCGAAGCATAATGCAGTAAATCGCGTGGGGTACTTTAAGGATCTCATCCAATACTACGGCATCATCTCTTAAGTCCTCCCACTCAGAGTTTGCATCCTTAGCTGCATTAATCAATTCGAAGCTTCCTTGCGGCTCTTCACGGCTGACGATCAAACGGTTAAATTGATCAGCATGCTCCTTTTAGGGATATTCCTCCAGGTATTTCTGCCGGCTCTATAGGCGTAAGCCGCTTACTGTAATCATAGACCAGATAGAAGCGCGCCGGACTATGACTGGACAAATCACTGTATGCACCCATAATTTCATAAAGTACAGGAAAGGTCAGCTAATCTGGATGCTACGTGTAAATAAGGCGGATACAGAGTCGGTGGTATATAATAGAAACAGTTTCTAAAAAATACCAGATACACAAATGCTTCTGTCGGTATTTGTTCAAATTAATCCTCCGTAGATGTTCCTTTTTAGCCTTTATTGCCTTATAAATTGTATTTAAGGCATACTTCTGTATTATCCCAAGGCAGTAATGGAATCCATCAGTAACGCCCAGTATGTTTGCAACATCTTTTTGTTACAGCTTTGAGCGCATCCGTTTCCTCTTCAAGTGTTCGACTATAGTACCTGCAATTTAAAAACTGAATTGCCATTATTTCACTAAGTTTAAATATCAGTTAGGTGAGCACCTAAGTAGCTACCTAAAATTTCGCTATTTCATGATAGCCAATAAATAAGTTATTTACTAAGACGGGGTTGAAGCAAGAAGGCTTTACAACGTCATATGGCTATTTGATTTAGGTAGCCAATGTATAACTGATAAATACAAAAACTTTGAAATGAGGTTACTTTAGCAAAAGACAGCCATTTTTAACTGCACCAATTCCATTATGTTGTGTTCGTTAAACTGACAAATCAAAGCTTCGAATCTTCACCTTCAAATTACGCATAAGGGTAATTTGATTAAATGTCATGCTTTTGCAATGCCGTTTGAAACTGCTCTGCCCACTTGTCCCAATTCAATGCAGCTTCAAACCTGTTCCGGCTCGTCTCTACCAGCTTCGCGTAACGCATGTGGTCAGTAAAAATCTCTTTGATCAATCCGGCAAACTCATAACCGCCTGCCTTCAGCGGTAAACAGTACCCGTTTACGCCGTCTATTACGACATCCGGCACGCCTCCAACTATAGTTGTTATGGCTGGCACTCCATAGGAGTTAGCTTCATTAGCGACAATGAGCGAACATTCTGCCCGGGTTGGTAAAATCAAAAAATGGCATGAGGACAAGGTAGCCACAAACAATTCGTACTGTTCGGGGTCGTTTTTATTAATAAAAGGAATGACTTGCATATCCGGATGATCATATCCGGCCGGTGGCACGCAGCCACAGATAATTAGTTTGGCATCAAGGCCTTGTTCACGCAAACTTTTAAGCGTGTCAAAAGCAATACTTCCCCCTTTTCTTTCCCAGTCTACGGCCAGAAATAATAGGGTGAGTGTCCCGTTGGCATATTTTTTATATATAACGTCACGCAGAGGTGCATCGTCCATATTAGCGCCAAACAATATAACTTCCGTCTTATCTGCAGGTACTCCATAATCAGCCATAGCGGAGCCCGCCGCCCAGTGAGAAGTAAAAATAGTAAGCGCACTTTTGTCCAACGCTTTTTTTTCCAAGTGATCGCCTTCCCACTTTGAAAAACGGCTAACGTTTTTGAACTCCTGATGATAAGTTTCGCTATAAATCTTATAGGTTGCGTCTCCAAAATAAACGATTGGGACGTTTGTTTTCAAGTAAGCCAACTCTGGAGCGGCTGCCGGGGCCATCAAAAAATCATACTTCTGCCCTTTCATTTTCCGTTTTAAAACTTGCATGGCATACAGGTTCTTGAGCAGGCTGTACTTGGGAATCCACTCTGCTTTAAACATCAAGCGCGACAATTTCTGTAGTGCTCTGATGGCTTTATCCAGCAGCCAAGGAATTTCGACAGGTCCCAAAAAATCGACTTCTCCAACGTTACGTTGCAACGCCTGTCCCAAATAAAAAGTTACCCCTGACCAGGAACGTTTATCAAGCGGATCGTTCAGACAATAGTAGGCTACCTTACGGTTGGGTGTTTTTGCAATCATGATGATACGTTAAATTGACTAATGTAACTTATCCCGAAAAAGATTCAGATCGACCAACGACCAGCTTTTTGAGCATAGCCAGTATCGGAGGGTTACCTTCTAAATCAAACTTACGGGCAAATAATTTTTCCGAAACTTTTAAATTGGCCATATCCTGTACTCCAAGCAGCCTGGAATGTCCAATATCAGCTCCGCTCCAATCGACATAGAGCAAGTTAGGCTGGATTTGATCTTTAAAACGGGAATTATAAAGAATGGTGGAGAAAATAAATTCATCAGCACCCCAACAGTATCGGAAGTAGTTGCTGACTTGCGGGTGGCCTTTGATAAAATGCAGGACATACGACACAGCATCTGTAGTCAGAGCAAACCAATTGGCACGGCCTACTACTTTATAGTTTAATGGAAATCTCCTCTTCGGAAAAAGTTTCGTTGCCAGCTTTCCTAAAGAATGCTTTCCAGGTATACGCCAGTTAATAAAATGATAGTCTTCTACACGAGAACTCACATCCCCCCAGTCCCCACCTTTCACCGGATCACAGGTGATAAATTCAGTTCCACGGTTATTGCAAAAATACTCATAGATAAACTCTGCGGATTTGATAGGGAAATCCTGACCGGAAATTACATTAATGTAATTGTATTGGCCAGGCAAAATATCCTGAAATCCGTTGAGCGTAGCCTGGATAGTCCCCCACTCGCCCCAGTAAATTTTAGCACGGTTATGCAACAAACGCACATTGCTTTCATTGAACAGCAATGCAAACGGAGTGATATCTGTCTTCTTATCGACATGTACATAAAAATCAAAAGCCGGATGTTGTAGCGACTCAATGAGTGCTGCAACCTGTTCAGGATTTTTATGCGCCAGAATTAAATGTGCGATCTTCATGGGAGCGAAATAATTTCGTGCCTAAACCAGTTGCAAAAAATATCCATCAAATGAACCTATGGCAGCATTAAAGTGATCACCGGTGCAGCTTTACAAAAAGCGACAAATACGATGCCGTCCGAAATCTTTTTTACCGCCTACCGAACAATCTATCAATCATTTCCCCATTTTTACAGCGATCTGGTAAATATTTTTTCTTTAAAAGAAAAATCGTGACCAAAACTGTGAAATACCGTTCAACATATGTGAATTAACTGTACCTGTGTAATTGCCCGCTATTTTATACCTTGGAATTGATACGGATCACTGCTTGTCTTTAAGAGCATACGCGTTGTCCAAACAAAGAGACCTGTAATCTCATTCGGCCAGCGCATAACTTTTTTAAATGTGCAGCGTATTATTTTAGGGCCATTAATAGCCTAGCCCTGATTATTCATGGCGCAAAGAGGAGACGCGGGGCCCTTACAAATCAAATGCATAAGTCTCCGGATCGGTTTAATAATTTCGATCTTTTATGAAAAAGGTATCGCTCATTACGGTTAATTACAATCAAAATCAGGTCACTGAGCAGTTGCTGGCCTCTATTGCGTCAACAAATACCTATCCGGCTATTCAGATCATTGTGGTGGATAATGCCAGTAAGCAAAACCCGGTACCGCAGTGGCAAACCCAATACCCTAACGTGACCTTTATACGCTCGGATGTCAATCTGGGTTTTGCAGGCGGAAACAATTTAGGTATCACCGCCGCTTCAGGCCACTACCTGTTCTTTATCAACAACGATACCGAGTTTACCCCGGGACTGGTAGAAACCCTGGTGGCGGTTTTAGACAAGCATCCCAAGGTGGGCATGGTATCACCTAAAATACGCTATTTCGATCAGCCTCACCTGCTGCAGTATGCCGGCTTTACCCCCATGAACTACTATACCATGCGCAACCGCTGCATCGGTCAGTTTGAGCAGGATCAAGGCCAGTACGATCATACCACCGGCCCTACCGGCTATGTGCATGGCGCTGCCATGATGGTGCGGCGCCAGGCCATGGATCAAGCAGGCCTGATGGCCGAAAACTTCTTTTTGTATTACGAAGAGATGGACTGGAACGATCACATCAAGCGTGCCGGCTACGAAATATGGCTCGAGCCCAAAGCCCTGATCTATCATAAAGAATCGGTTTCGGTAGGTAAGATGAGCGGACTCAAGGAGTACTTTATGAACCGTAACCGTATTTTGTTTATCCGGCGTAATGCTCCCTCCGCCTTTACTATTATGGTGTTTTACCTGTATTTTTTATCGGTAGTTACCCCCCGCAACCTGCTCAGTTATGCCCGGCAGGGCCACAAAGGATTTGCAGGCCTGTTGTTTAAGGCCATCAGGTGGAACTTTACCAACAGCAAAACCAGCACTCACTTAGGATACCCCTTTAATTAATTTATGGAAATATTATTTTGGCTTAGCCTGTTTATTGTTTTTTACGCTTTTGCCGGTTACGGCATTTTGCTGTTTGCACTGGTTAAGCTCAAGCGTATATTTAAGGGAAAGCCCATAGTTCCGGCTATTAGCGAGGCCACCCTCCCCGCTTGCAGCCTGGTGATTGCCGCTTACAATGAGGAAGGATTTATTACCCAAAAGATTACAAACACGCTGCAACTGCAATACCCCGAGGGCAAGCTCGAACTGATTTTTGTTACCGACGGCTCATCCGACCGTACCCCCGAGCTGGTGGCTGCTTATCCGCAGATCCGGCTGCTGCACTCGCCCGAGCGCCGGGGCAAGATTGCAGCCGTTCACCGTGCCATGGACACAGTGACCACCGAGGTAGTCGTGTTTACCGATGCCAACACCTTCCTCAACCCGGATGCCCTGCTCAACATCTGCCGCCATTATGCCGATGCTAAGGTGGGTGCCGTAGCAGGCGAAAAGCGGGTCATGGTAGAGGCTACAGCTGATGCTACCGCCGGCGAGGGCTTTTACTGGAAATACGAGTCGAAACTTAAAGCCTGGGATTCGGAGCTCTACTCGGTTGTAGGCGCTGCAGGTGAGCTTTTCAGCATCCGCACAGGGCTTTACCAGCCGGTATCGCCCAACGCTATTCTGGACGATTTTATGATTTCGCTGCTGGTAGCCCAAAAAGGTTACCGGGTGGTGTACGAGCCCGAGGCTTATGCCAGCGAAACCTCGTCGGCCAACGTCAAAGAAGAGCTCAAACGCAAGATTCGCATTGCAGCGGGCGGCTTGCAGTCCATCGTTTGGCTTAAAAGCTTGCTGAATCCTTTGGTGCAGCCACTTTTATCTTTCCAGTACATCAGCCACCGGGTGCTGAGGTGGACCGTAGTTCCCTTTCTGATGATTTTGGCCTTGATCCTGAACGCTGTGATCGTGCTTCAGGGCCATGCATCGCTGGTTTACCAGGTGCTGCTGGCCACGCAGGTCGTTTTTTACACAGCAGCGCTAACCGGCTGGCTGCTGGAACGCAGGGAGATCAAAGTCAAGGCGCTGTTCATCCCCTACTACTTCTGTATGATGAACTATGCCGTTATTCGTGGCATCTTCCGCTACCTGGCAGGCACCCAAAGCCCTGCCTGGGATAAAGCTATTCGTAAACACGATGGCCAGAATCATCCTTCATACTATTTAGATGCATAAAACATATTTCCAAAAATGGGGCGTTTTTTGCCCACTTCGAGAAATATAACTACCGTTATAAGATATAAAAAAAATAATTAATAATATAAAATATTGATTTACAGATTTTTATAAATACAAGTTTTATGGATTCGAGATTGCACTGTATAATTAACCTAACTGCATCAAACATGAGCGTTCACCACGGTAAAATTGTCGAACACTGTATCCGGAATTTGGGGATCAACATCTCCGATTTGGCCAGAAATATGTCTGTAGACCGAAAAACCGTATACAACTGGTTCAAACAGGTTTCATTAAGCAAGGAATTGGTCAAACAAATTGGCATCCATATCAGCCATGATTTCGCTGATCAATTACCGGAGCTTTTCAGCGCCGATGACCTGCAACCTGGCTACGTTAAAACAACCCCAGGAGCTAGTGTAGTAAACTTAAATGTATCCGGTTACCACGACTGGCAGGGTAAATACATTAGCCTTTTGGAGAAACACACCAAGTTATTAGAAGGCCTTTCAGAAATACAGAACAAAAAAGCGGTCAATCAATAATTTTTAGTTTTACTTAACCGCCCTTCATCTTCGGTTAAAGGTTTTGGTGTAGTGGCCTGATCACCGCACATTGCACCTGTGACTTCGGCGTTGCAAGGAAGACTGCCAGTGTAACGACCGTTGTGCAACTGAGAGTAAGCAATCCCGCCGATTTGTAAAAATACAAGCCCGCCAATGATGATAATATGGCGATGGTGATGATAAAACGTAGCTTACTCATATAACTCCTTTAAAAACGGTTATACGTAGGCCTGATCCTAAAAGTTTATTTGTTCAGGTTACCTGTTTAAGGGTTCAATAAATGTAGGGGTTTCTGATACCTTAATCTTAAGCTGACCGTTCTTTACAACAACAGGCTGACTGATGGTCATCGGACCATTTGCATTCAGCTTATGAACTGCAACTTGTTTACAATGAGGTAAAGCGAGCACATAATCTACAATATGTCCTTGTTGTTCGGGATTAACGAGCACATACATTTTCCTGTTCGCATGCTCATATACGTCCACCAGTGGAGATTCACTGACTGTACGACTATAATGATAATCTCCCATTAAGTTTTTTACCTGGCTGACATAATTAATGACTGGACGCCTCGACAAATTATTATTCACAAATCCGGATGACGCATATTGGGTCGGACTTTGCAGATTGTCATCATAAAGCATGTAAAAGAAGTTCTTACGGATGCTATGCCGGGCATATAGGAGAGCCGTTCTGATGGTCCAGTCGGCTTGAGTAATCATGGCACTTTTATCGCCAATGCCAATCGCCCTTTGCGGACTTTTATCGTTAATATCGTATCCGCTTTCGGTAACCCATACGTCGAGTTTATATTTGTTTCCCAGGGCCACAAAATCGTCGGCTACTTTAGCAGCCTCCGATAGTTCAGGTGCTACACCCACTTTCCCTTGTTGATCATGATGACTCAGGTGATCGTTAGCATATAGGTGGTAATTGATGATATCAAAACAAAGATTGATACGGCCGTCTTTTTGAAATCCGCGATGGTCTTTACACCAGTTGATCATTTCTTCGACAAAATGTACGTCAGGTGCGGCTAATCCGGCCATAACCACCTTCATATTAGGATCAGCGGCTTTAACGCCAACCGCTTTACCCAGCCGCCCCTGATCACCGTCGTAAAAAGCAGATAAGTTGGCAGCGTATTCCGCTGCTGACTGGCGTGCTTTGTTTCCCTTCCACCATTTGTCGCGCTCATTGTCGCATTCAATATATTTAATCAGACCTAATCCTGTCTTTGCCATATTGACCGGATCATTAGTCCATCTGGGCTTGCGGCTTACGGTTAATAAAGAGGTGTCTACTCGAGTGCTGCCGTACCTTGCGGCGAGTTGAAAGCCAGCCTTTGCCTGATCAAGGTACGATGCAGGATGACTCTTATCAGCGCCATAGGGAATCGGTACATTTTCGTTGTCCCGCTCATTCGCGGGATAAGTCGACAACAGCCATTCCGGGCAAGTTTTAAGGCAGACCAAAACATCAATACCCGATGCCTTACAACGCTGATAAATTACATCCAGGTTCCACCCGCCGCTGGCGGTTGGATTAAAGGTATAAATGCCCCTTTGCGGTTCTATTTTAGTCCAATCCAGGTAATGCCTTACGCCGCCGAAGGATTGGATGAGTGCCATTTTAGGCTCAAAAATGGCTAAACCATTGTTAGGGTCAGCAGGGTTTTGCAAAAAATCCCATTCAAATGCGTTAATGCCCAGGAAATCTTTAAACGGAGCAGCATTAGGCTTTTGCAACAAAGCTCCTGCCTCTCTGCTTTGAGATGAAGCATTGGGATTGGTACAGCATAAAAATATAAATGCTACTGAACCAACTATACAAATCAGTGACTGGTAAGCTTTCATATCTTAAGCTGTTCTAGGATGTAGTTATCCGCTTGAGGATCCCTTCCAAATTTTAGATTACCGGTAAGTTCATAATTCACGTGCAAGCGTTCATGCCCTTGCCAGTTTTAATTTGAAGATCAGATCATAAACGGTTCGCTTGAGATTAACGTATCCAGTGTTCAGGATACCCAGCATCGTGAAATGCAAATATTTCCTCAGCAGTATATAACCGTAAATCAGTGCTGCAATAAAGGTGAAGAAAGATGCAAAAGCTGGCCCGTAAACGTTGCGAAGAAGCATAATACCAATAACATCCGTACCTGCGTTAACCACCAGAGAGATCAGCACCTTATATAAATTAAGCTGCGGCTTATTAATCATATCCAGCGTAATGCCTAAAAACCGGTCGATTGGATTAAGCATAGCAAACAACATAAAAATGCGAAAAACGTTCGCAGCTTCTGTTCCAACATACTTCCCTCCCCCAATCAATCCGATAATCATGTCGGCAAATACGATGGCCACTACGCTTACCGGTATTAGCAGCAGGGTCAGCATGCCCGCATATTTCTTCATGATATCGGCCACCTTGCTATAGTTGCTGGCAGCTACTGCAACAGACATTTCGGGCATCGCCGTAGCTAAAAAGCTGCGTATAGGTATCTCAATAACCTCCAGTAAGCGGCTAGACAAATTATAGTTAGCTAAGGCAGCGGGTCCCAACATAAAGTTGATAATGAAAGTATCAGAAGTTTTAAACAAGCTGGAGCTAACAACCGTACCAACACAATACTTACCGAAATGAAATATTTCACTCGTACATGCGCTAGTACGTTGTGACAACGCTCCCAGCTGTGCCCAGCCGGTAAGCAGGCAAGCTAAACTCACAAGCATAGAACTTAGCAAATAACTGTAAACTACATAGCGCAAAGTGAGATGATGGCCGTTAAAAAAATAAAAGAATACAAGCAGCAAGATAAATGAACCTTGGTTGATTACTCTGATATAAAGTATTTTATCAAAACGCTGCTCAGCCTGTAATATCCAAGTAGCCACGTTGAACGGCAGCGTGAGCAGGTAAGCAACACCAGCCCACCGGATAAAGAGTATGACACTCGCATTCTCAAACCAATGTAAACCGGCAAAAGCGCCGGCGTCGACAATCAGGAATATCAAAGTAAGCAATAAGCCAATATACCAAGCCGAACCGCTGATATTAGCTGCACGCTCCCTGGAAGCGCCCGGATAGAATTTGACCAAAGCCGTTTGCAGAAAACCGGTTCGTATCGTATCAATGAATATGAAGGAAAACTGAAAAAACACCCAGTTACCCATGTCAACTTTGCTAACCAAACGGTACAGCATGCTGTAAGTAATGAGGCTTAACCCTGCCATAGCACCGTTTCCCGCTAACGATAGAAAATGCCTGTTTTTTAGTTTGCTTTTTATTTTGTTAAACATTCCTTAAGCGCTGATAGCTTTACTCACATGATCAATAGCGTTATAGATTTCTTCGACATTGTTAGCCCAAGTATGCTGAGACACGAACGCTTTCCGCTGCTGTTTACGCTCAGCAGAATCTTCGACCAGTGCCAGTTCAATTAGGGCTGAATATTGCTCTCGCTCATCGGCCAAGTACACATAATCCTCAAAAATCTCCATGGCTTCCGTCCGCGTGGCCACTACAGGTTTACCCATGGCTAAATACTCATCCACTTTGCGGGGATAATTGCCTATGGTAAGTTCGGTCAGAATCTGAGGGTTGATGCAGACATCAAAGCACTCTATATAGGCAGGCAATTCTTCCATTTCCTTATGCCCGAGAAAGTGAACATTATCCATGGCATGTAACAGGCTGGACTTAAAGGCCTCGTCCTCTATACCTACCAGCACAATCTGCCATTCCGGATGGTTCAGAGCAACATCACGAATGATATTAATATTCAGCCTCGTACTGAAAAGTACCCCTACGTAACCGATGATCGGACCTCTGATGGACCGGATATCTGATGGCTTTTCACTGACTACAGTTTTATTGAATAAGGATAAGTCACAACCCTGACCTACATAATAGGAATTAGGGTTGTACTTTTTACAATAATTAGCGAGGTAGGTCGAATTGGCAACACATAAGCTGCTTTTATTTATTAGCTGAGGCTCAAGCTTTTCACCATGATATTTATAATATTCAGTGGCCAGCAAGTAGTCACGTGAGTAATAAACAGTGAGCTTGGGCTGCAGCAGTTCTTTTAAGTAAAAACTTCTGAACATATCACTATCATTAAATAAAATGTAATCTTTGAAATCCAGATCTTTAAGCGCAACGGCGATGCTTTTGGCGAAACGTTTGTTATTCCATTTATTCAACAGGGTATAAAGCCAGTCGTTTTTGATCCAGTTAATTGACTCAATAATCTGATTAGGATACAAATTCCATAGCCGATCTTTAATTTTCTGCAATCCTTCCAGTTTACCGGAAACAATTTGAAGCCGCTTTCTGACCTTCTCATCACTCCTGCCCCGAATCATCGTAATCCTATCGAGCGGCGAGTTAACATATAACACGCGATGGCGTTCACTAAATTCTAAAGCAATGTTTTTACAGTTGCTTCCGATTTCTACGTCCCAGGGCTGCTGCCCGACTACAACGATGTCCATATTCTGATGATTACTTGATGGTGTTAATTAAACCGGTGGATTGTTTCTGCCTGTCAAGCCGTAAGGTGATGATGACCAAGGCCAGCGCCAGATAGAAATAAATATTGATGGGAAACTGAACCAGCGCCTCTTGCGGAAAATTACCTATCGTCAGCGCAAAAATGATTGCCGTCATCGCCAGGCAGTACGTCTTGAGTTCCGTGTCTTGAATTTGAAAATAATTATTGATTCCTGTTTTCAACGCGGTGAACAAAAAGGCAGACAACAGCACCAGGCCGATCCAGCCGGTTTCAACGGCGACCCTGACGAAGCCACTGTCGGGCGGAAACGAAGCCAGATAAGTATTGGGCGAGAATCGCTGCCCCCAGGTTCCGGTCGACCCAAGCCCACCCCCCATAGGGTGTGATTTGATGTATGGCTGTATCCGCTTCTGGTTCACTTTTCGCACGTTATATGAGGCATCATCAGATGGCTTAAATGCCGATTGAAACCGGAGAAATGTTTGATTTGACGTTGGAATATGAATGGCGGCCAAAAATATTGCGGCAACAACAGCTCCAACAATAAATGTTTTAACGTTCAGCTTCAGTATAAAGATGATTGCCATGCCCGCAGGTATAAGCACGAACGCACCGCGTGTGCCCGAGTACAGCATCGCCATGGTAAAAACGACCATGCAACCACCCAGCATCACCTTTTTATAAAGCCTGATGTTGCTAAACAATAAACTGAAGCAGAGCAACAGGCTGATCACCATATTGTAGGCTAAGGCAACAGGGTCGGAGAATATTGAAAACTTGCGCCAGTGGCCGCCGATGAAGTAAAGGCTGGAGGCACTCGGGTTATCGGCTAACCAAACTTTTTCAAATGCAGAAAAGCCAAAGTACTCCTGTTTCAGCGCGTACAAAGCGGCGAGTAACGACAGACCGATCCAAAGCTTAAGAATTAAACGGATTTGGGCTACCGTATTGATATAATAAAGAAATATGAAATAAGTTAGGGTAACAATCGCTACGGTACGGATCGTGAACAGCCACGCCACGCGGGATGCAGCCACCGGGTTAATGACCTCAGCAAAATTGTAACCGATCCACAATAACAGCAGCACAGTGACCGGACTTTTAGTAAAAGCCCAGCTTTTATCATACTTGTGCTTTAGGAAAAACCCGGCAAATAATAATAGCTCCAGTCCGTCCATAAAAACCCCGACAGGTGGATGACCACCCACCTTTTCCACGAACATCACCAGGTAAGCCGACACTAATAAGATAACGATGCCTATACGCGGATAAGCGAGCATGGTATAAACGAACGGCAGGCTCAATATGCCCGCCAGAATGACAACGACAGATAAGATACCGTACTTGACAATAAGCGCACTAAAAAGAATGCTGAGTGATGCCAGGGTCACCCAGGCCACCGGATGCAACACGATATCGCCTAAAGTCTGACTTTTAATGTCAAACAGCATTTGATCATACCGACGCTTCAGCATGCGTTTACCCGATTCAATTGGCAACCCTTGCATTTAAAAAAATAGAATTTTAAGTGTAATTCCAGCCAGGCACACAAAGACCAGCACAATGGCGAGCAGCCGTACTAAACGCTGGGTCAGACTCAGTTGATTAAGCCCTGATTGATTGCTTTGCTTTTGAACGTGCATTAACTTTTTTTATATTTCTGAACCTGCATAGTTGACCGGCATTTTATTGAAAACCCAGCCCAGCATTTTACCGTTCAACTCCTGCAGATATTTTACACTGCGTTTGTCTGAACTTTTGATCTGGTGATTGTTAGCAAAAACACCGACTACTTTATCTGCAAACAGAATCCATTCTTTTGATTTGTTAAAGGTGCTGAGCGACCCTGCTTCCACAATGATGACGTCAAACTGCTCCTTTAATTCATCCAACCTTGACTCGATATTGTTTTGAGTACTGATTTCCAGCAAGGAAACATTATTTCCCTTATTACTGAGTATACTCACCGGCGACTGGCTGAGCCCGTTATTAGTAATCTGCAGTTTTTGCAATGTATCACCAATGGGGGTTTGAGCATTAAACTCCATCAAACCTACACGCTTATTTCTGATGCTTACTTGTTCAGTCTCCGGATGTTCAACCGGCATGTGTTCGTCACCCGAAAAATAATCTTCCAGGTACTCGCGAAACTTAACCGTTCCGCTGATTGCCGGGTTAGTAAAATTCCCATCAATCAGCAAAACTTTTTTATTAATCATAGCATAAGCATAGGCCAGGCTGAAAGAAACGAGGGTTTTACCTTCATTACCCTCCAGACTGGTGACGGCCAGCACCTTTCCATCTTTGAAGTTATTGTCGATTTCAAAGCGTACAGCTCTTAATAAATCTCGGAATATTTGAATATGATGGTCATGTTCTGACTTGCTTTTTGCATGCTTATATGCGGGTGAAATGTTAGGTACGTGGTTTAGATGGCCGATAACCGCTATCTGTGTTTTTTGCTCCAGATCATCACTGTTTCTGATAGCGTTATCGAAATAAAATACACCCAGTAAAATCACCAGAACAAAAACGAAGCTCGAAATGCCGCTCATAGCCACTAATAGCATCTTCTTGGAAGGTTGCAGGCTTCCGGGCATAGCCGCTTGCAGCTGACGGAGCTTAACCGGAACACTGGTGGATATATTTGTCTGGTTATATTTATCCAGTACATCGAGGTATTCTTTAGTGGCTACCTCTACTTCCCGCTCTGATGACTGCACAGTAGCTTGTGATGGCACTAAACCGTTAAGTTTGCCCTTCAGTCCGCTTAATTGCCGGTTGAGTGAGTTTGAACTGTACTTAGCTAATTCCAGTTCATTCTCCATTTTCAGTTTTTCCTGCACCAGGTTATCTTTTGCAGCTAACGGATTACTAATCACATGATCAGTGGATTCGTTAATCTGTTCATTCAAAGCATCCTGAAGAGAGTCAACACTTTTTTTATACCGGCTATCAAAGTTGTTTTGAATGTATTTATCGTTCATGGCTCGAAGGCGCTCTCTGGTGCTCAGTATTGAACCATTGATTTTAGTTGATGACGCTTCTACATATTGCCTGTCTTTAGGATTAAACCGGTCGCTAATCGCTTTCAAGGCACCGGCATAGGCAATAACATCTTTATCCGCCTGTTGCTTGCGGGATTCCAGATCCGTTAATTGTGCGTACACCCCTTTCGACTCATTATCCATATCCAGGATATTGTTCTTCACTTTGAATTGCTGCAGGGCAGCAATTTTAGCATCCATCGATTGCTTTTTATCATTCAAAAGCTTGGCGAGGAACGAAGTAGATTTGGTATGCCCTTCATTGACATTACCCGTGTAGTAACTTATGAATACACTTGCCAAATTATTGACGATGAACGCCGATAAGTCGGGATTAGCTGTTTCTGCATTAATGGTAATAAAATCGCTTCCATCACTATGGTACATCACCAAGTTATGATCGAGCAAAGTTTTATGATCATACCCAACAAGCCTGATTAAAGAATCAATAAATTTCTCTTTTGGAACATTCAGATTAAGCGTTTCGAAAGACGCCTGCTTGCTGTTTAAGAGACCAATGATGCTGTTTTTATCGACGCTGCTTAAGGATGACAATTGATCCTCATGATCACGAAACGGCTTATGGTCTGACAAATCGTGGATCAATAGTTTGAATGAAACCTGATCCAGTACTTTGTCAAGATGCAGTGTTTCCATCATGTTCAGAAACTGTTCGTTATTGCGGGTACTGCGGCCGTTATCATCCTGGCTTTCTAAAACTTGCTGTGTCTGGTCTACAATGCCGGTTACAATCTGCGTTTGCGATTGGTAAACATTAGGCATTTTGCGCACCAGGAAAACGGTAGCCAGTAGGGCAATTACAGGTACAATGACCAATAACCACTTATACCGTTTTAAGAAGAGGTAAAAATTCTTAATTTCCATTTGGCTTGATGTTTTCTAACTTTTCTCCCAATAATTCTTCGAGGGCTGCCTTAGCTGCAAATGTCCCGCCTTCTGCAGAGATCAGGAACTGGTTTTGTTCGGAAGCGAGGATCAATGCCCGGGTAAGGTCATCAAATTTCACCTCGCTTTTTTCAAACTTACTCCTTAGCTGGGTAACTAAACTTTGTGCATCCGTATAAGATTTAGAGCGTAACTTAAGCTGAGTAAGTTGCTCCATATAGGTAAAATATCGCTTCTTTACCTCGGCAACCAGGTTCTGCTTGTAACTGGTTTGCTGTAATTGCGCAATTTTATATTGTGCTTTCGCCTCTTTGGTAGCAAAAGGCTTTTGAACCAGGGTGCCAATATTTAGATTAAGACCAATCTGGTAACCGTTAAATAGATTCGGGTTGCTCACGTCAATTGCCTGCGTTGGCCGGTAATAGTAAGAAAAGCTGAAGGCATCTAAATAGCTTACACTGGTTTTCGTAACGTTATTCTTAGCGATCTTGATTTGATAGTCTTTAACCTGCATTTCAGGGTAGTTATTCTCTGCAATGCTGATCAGTCTTTCCAGGTAAGGATAAGATATTCCACTGATCATGCTTTCCTGTGCTTGCGCACTCAGGCAGATCAGGCAAAAAAATACGGGAGATAAGAGATATTTAATATGGTGGTGCATTATTTCAATTAAACTTTTTCTGTTTGTATCAAGGCAGGTATAGTCTTAATCATAATTTTCAGATCAAGAAAGAAAGAGTGTTGCTTGGCATAGAAGTTATCAAGCTCCTTACGTTCGGTCTCGGACATATCTTTTTTACCGCGTTTACTGATCTGCCAGAGCCCGGTAAGCCCGGCCGGTCCCATAAACCGCATCGACCACTCATTGGATGTAAGTAGCTCGGCTTCGTAAACCGGTAGCGGCCGGTTACCCACAAAAGACATGTCGCCAATCAAAATGTTAAAGAGTTGCGGTAACTCATCAATACTGGTATTGCGGATAAACTGGCCCACCCGAGTGACGCGCGGATCATCTGAAATCTTCGTAAATACGGCTTTCTTATTATGTCCACCCGCGTACTGATTTTGGGAAGCTAACTGGTCCAATTGCTGATCAGCACTGCTGTTCATTGATCTGAACTTATAAAAGTCAAACACTTTATAACCTGTACCCACCCGCTTACTGCGATAAATTACCGGCCCTCTGGACTCCAGAGCAATGATCAGTGCAATCACCAAGAAAAAAGGAGATAAGAGGAATAAAGCAACCGCAGATACGACAATGTCAAATATTCTCTTGCTTATCGGCATTTTGTATTCAAGGGCTTGCCGTTGTTTGCCGATCGGCCTATTGACTTGCAATGGCCTCACCACACGTATCTTGATCAAAAATCTGATCCTATCTATTAAATCAGTTGTATCAAATGGGTAAACATACAGATCATGTACTTTAAGAGAAACCGCCCTGACCCGCCAATCCTGCCTTTCTTGCCGGCTGAGGAGGATGATAATCAGACCTTCCAGCGATGGCTGCATACGGATACGTTCAATGCACGAAAAACAGGCCTCGTCGTTGCCCACTTCAAAGAGCAGTACATCTGGCAGATTGAGAAAGGATGTTTCTCCTAACTGAGCTTCCAATGACCCTATGGATTCTAATAAATCGACATGGTAACTCAGCTTGAGGTCATCCCACAAACTACGGCTGAACTCCGACCCCACATAGGCAATTTTGGTGCGGGTGGAAAAAAAAGGTTGTTCAGCTGGCAATGGTAAGCTTTGGTTCATGCAGCAGGGATTTAATGACAGTAAGTAAGGTCAGAGGATTGAAAGGCTTCTGCAACATCGCGTTAACTTTAAAAGGCAGCGAACTTACTTTCTGTTCCAGATTTTCAGTTTCCGACAATACAATGATTGGCGTTGATTTGTAAAAACCGCTGGTTTTGATTAATTGGACGAAAGAGGCCTTATCAAAGTGAGGCAAACCATATTCACAAATAATCAGTGATGGTGAATTCCCTTCTTCCAGCCAAATCATCGCTTCAATCGGCGAATGCTTAATGACCAGCTGATACTGCCTTTTAAGGACAGAATATAACAACTTTAGCATGTTCCATTCGCTGTCAACGATTAAAATCTGGCTTTTGGCTCCCTGCTTAGAGGTTGGCAAAAACTGGTACGATACCCGTTGATGGTGTAGCTTTTCATAAAAGTTATCCCATAACTTTTTAAAGTACAAACTTTTCAAGTGTAGATCTTCGGCTTTCATACTTTATTTAATTACTGAATAATGCAATGTTCCGGACTGGAGGCTGCACGATATGGCAAACACTATTTGTTCCATTACAAATGGAGGAGGAACAAGTGAGTAGTGGTAAACTGTATAAGAAAATGAGGAAATACCCATATTCGTACACGCTATTTACACGTCTTTATAAGCCATCAGCCTGAAAGTGAGAAGTTATTTACCCTGATGTGGAGTATATCTGTGGAGAGAGACTTTAACTTGATAGTTGTAAAAATTTTCCATCAAAGTTTGGTATCCTGTTTTTTAGGACACTTTCTTTTACAGCGACCATTTTATCATACAACTCAATATTTTTCATTTACAATAAAACCGCTTTACATAAACGACAATATTTATAACACAACAACACAATAACAGAAAATTTAGTAAAAAAAACAACATTGAGCCGCTTGAGTTCAGCATCCCAGTGTTGATCAACGAGCGCTATTCCGCAAATTTGATTTCGACGCGGCGATTTTTCTGGCGGCCGGCTTTGGTATGATTGGAGGCAACGGGTTTGGTATAACCATACTCTGTCGCGGCAATACGGCTTTCGTCTCCGCCTTTACTCACTAAATAAGCTTTAACTGCTTCAGCCCGCGCCTTTGATAATTTCCAGTTATATACATAACCGCCTTTATTATCCGCATAACCACCCAACTTCAAAGCAGCATCGTTGTCCACCATTAATTTGGCAACGTTATTTAACGTCTTGTAATAAGCGGCAGGTATATCTGCTCTGTTGAAAGCAAATTCTACATTTTTTAATTTTAATGCAGCCAGTGGCCTTATATCTTTTTTATTGCGCATGACCTTTGGCTTGGGCAGCGCGTAAGCATTGACTCCCAACAGAACAAGCATAACAATGCATGCCAATAAATTTTTAAAAAAGCGATAATTTTTCATAGCTATTTAATTTAGTTTAAGGTTAACTTTCGATACAGACGTATCAAATTGTCCACCATAATTCATCACATCTTTAACATGATGCTGACTATGGATGATTAGTGTGTAATTATTGTGATTGACACTGTTAAACCTCAACGCTACATCCATAAAGTCGCTTAAAAATGTTGTCAACAACTTGGAGTCCTCATACTTCAATGAGCGTAACATCATTGAGATTCCCTGCCTTAACCCATGCATCAACTCTGTCCGACGCGGAAACCGTCAAACTCCCTTCTTGTACCAATAGTATAGTATGATCTGCAGTGTTACTGAACGGCAGTACGTCTGCAGGGTTGATTAATGGCGAAGCGTGCAGTAAGATATAATGGTATTTGGAGCGTAAAAGATTAATCAATAATTTAAGACGCGGATGATGAATATACGCGTCCGGGTTGGAACCAATGAAGGGTGCTTCTACCGATGCAGCCTGTTGGTCCTCAAAGCTATTAACATCAAGGGTCCCCAGGCTTATATAGCTTACGCCTGTATTGCCTAAGATTATTTGAGGTAGCACGTCAACAGAAAGGATTTTATTGGCAATAAAATTTTTTACTCCAACGCTATTTAACTCCATCCAATCATAACCGGCAGCTTTCCCGCTAAAGTCCAGGTTGACTAAAACTACCGTTTGGCCTGGCGATGGAAGTACGTTGGCAACTGCTGCAGCTATACTTAATCGTTCAAAGGCACCGGTAAACGAGGTAAGTAAAAACACATTTTTTTTAGAAACTTTCTGTCGCAGCACATTGGCTATCGTTTTGATTAGGATGCTGTCTGCTTCAACCGATGTTCCTTTAACTATTTGATTTACAGCTTCGATGTGGGGGATCCTGTTAACATAGTTGTGCAATATGTATCTTTTATTTTGATTAGGTAGACTAATTTGGCTGCTAAAGATGGCTACAGTAAGAAGTGCGATGGCCGCAGCCAGACTGATCACAACGGCTCTGATCAGCGGCCCATGATTCTCATTGACCCGCGGCTGACCAACAATGAGTAACCGTTCGGTTGAACTACTGTTGCCCTTTAACTGAACTAGCCCAACATACCTCGTCAGCAGACTGTCCTTGAGCCTGAGGTATGTCTTGTTATTTCCGGAGATGGTAATGGCTAACAGGCGGTCAATAATTAGCTGATCATTGTTAATGGCCTCAGCTAGCGTTGACTGCAGCGTAGATAATTGTTGATGCAGCAGTGAAAGTCCAACAGTATTCTGTTTATCATGACTTAACAGATATTGCCTTTGATGCTGCACACCGTTATATGCCTCGATCAATGATGTGATGCGCTTATTTTCCGGACTAAAAGTGTTCGGGATTAAAGAAAACTGGCTTATAGGCTGCGCGACGTAGTATGAAAGCACAGTGAGTGTTTCTTTGGTATGGCGTAATCTCTTTCCGCCGCGGATATCCCAGGCAAAATTCTGCAGGCAAAGTAACTGATCGCTGACTTTCCTCACCTGATCGCTCAATGCACCCGATGAGGATGGCTGCGCCGGTAATTTGTTCTGGAAGGAAGTATTGTATCTGCTGATCAATCGATATAATAATGCCTTACCTTCCTTACCAGTTGATGCATCCAGACTAATTTCAAGCGAATTATAGAAAAGCGTTCCCGGTTCGACACCCAACGAATGACCCTCATAAGCCGCTTCGTACCGGTACTGCTCAATATCATGAATATCCCTTTTTAAGCGATTATAAGGATTTACTTTGCTGGTGTCCGTTTCTGACAAACGCAGCGCCCGCCCCTTCGGCATGGCTCCAGGCGCGTTCACGATGGTGGTTACACTGATGGAATTTCCTTTTTGAGGAGTAAAAATGATCAAACCGATAAAAACCAGCAAAGCGCATGATACTGCACCAAGGTAATATTTGACGGGTACTCGATTTAATAAGCTAAACACGGCTTAATTAATTTAACGGCCTTCTATTGATGACAATAGTAATTATCATCAGTCAAATAGGATTTTTTGCAGCAGTTGGTTATACTTCTCTAACAGCTCTATATATTTCTGATGAATATCTTTATCCGGATTATCATTATTGGCTTCGTCGACTTGTTCCATACGGTCAGCAATCCATGAGGGATTGCTTTGATCATTGCTTTGAAATAACTCCGGAAAGTCTACGGAAAAATCGTGGTTAATGTGCTCTGCAAATTGGAGTATTACCTCCTTCTTTAACCTCTTTTTCTTAAACCATATATAGATAGTTCTGCGGTCTACAGAAAGGAGCCGTGCGAGTTCGCTAATGTTGTACCCATTTAAGCGAATTATCTTTTCAATCAGTTGCCCGTGATGTCTGTTCATAAAAGTACAGTTTTACGTTGTCTTTTGACGATAAATCGCGGCTAAGTATAAAATTGGATCGGAAATATGCTAACGAATCTCTTCGCTAATGGAGATTACCAGGTTTATAAATTATCTAAAAATTTGTAAAATTCTAACTATATCAAAGCAAGTTAATTAATTTTAGTATCATACCTTTGACTTACATACGGAATTTGTAGTTCATTTAGTTTTACTATATTTTTTTAATTACTAATTACAGTAAAGATCAAGATGTTAGATTACCTTCCCACATCACTCGTGCATTGCCCCAGTGCTTGAGCCGGTATTAAAGGAAAGAGACATTACCGCTGTCTACGACTAATTAAATTACTGTATTGAAGCTGGTAATGATTACATAAAACCAATTAAAAAGATGCAAATCATCAAGATAATGTGGATGGCGTTTCAGGTGCTGATTGGGTATAATCTGGTGCTGCCCCTGCTGCTGTTAGCCATCTACAGCATACGACATAAACGGAGAGTTACCACGACTGCTGCACCTGTGCAGGCCGACTATGCCATCATTGTCACGGCCTATGAATGGGTAACGGCCATACCCGAGGTGGTAAGCTCACTGCTGGCCCTTAACTACAGCAACTACCTGATTTATGTTGTAGCTGATAAATGCGACGTCAGCGGGCTTCACTTTGACGACGAGCGGGTCATCATTCTGCGCCCCGAGCAAACCCTGGCCGGCAACGTACGCTCGCACTTTTATGCCATCAACCACTTTAAGCGTGCACACGAGCGGCTTACTATCATCGACAGCGATAACCTGGCCCATCCTGAGTACCTGAACGAACTGAATAAACGCTTTGACCAGGGCTTTGAGGCGGTGCAAGGCGTTAGAGAAGCCAAGAATCTGGACACCACCTATGCCTGTTTAGATGCCGCCCGTGATATCTACTATCACTTTTATGATGGCCAGCTGCTTTTTGGAGCCGGTTCATCAGCTACCCTGGCAGGCTCGGGTATGGCTTTTACCACCAAGCTTTATGTAGATTGCCTGGGTGGTAGGGATGTAAGCGGGGCAGGTTTTGACAAAGTACTACAGGCAGCTATTTTAAGCCAAAACAAGCGCATTGCCTTTAGTGGCGAGGCCATTGTGTATGATGAAAAGACTACGCACTCTGAGCAATTAGTTAAACAGCGTGCCCGCTGGATTAACACCTGGTTCAAATATTTTAAATATGGTTTTACTTTGCTGCTGCAGTCGGTAAAAAACTTCAGTTTAAACCAGTTTTTGTTCGGCCTGGTGCTGCTGCGCCCGCCGCTGTTTATCTTTTTGATACTCTCGGTGCTTTGTATGGCGGTTAATGTGCTGGTAAGCTGGACAGCAGTGGCGCTTTGGGCGGCAGGCTTTGGCTTATTTGTCTTGGGCTTTTACCTTTCGCTGGTCAACTCAGAAACTGATAAGCGCATTTATGCATCGCTGGTAAATATCCCAAAGTTTATCTACTTTCAGATACTTTCGCTGCTTAAGGCGCGCAAAGCCAACCAGTATTCGGTGGCTACACGCAGTACACAGCAGGCTACAACCGCTAAGTAAACTCCTACATCTTATCCATATAAACTTTAAGCTTGTGCTATTTAATCACCTATCCAAGTAAAAACGCCTGGATAAATGTTGAACGCTTCTGTTCCTGATTTCGATTAGTTCAACTCAATCAGGTTACGGGCAGCCGGCTGGCGGTCCTGGTGCGCCTGATAGAAAAAGAGTTTACCATTGAAAAGCTGGACTTGGTTAAGGGCATCTGTGTTCTCAGCTGCTATACAGGCTTGGCTTACGCAGATGTCCGTAAGCTTAAGCAATCAGAAGTAGCACCCGGCGTCGACAGTAACCGCTAGATTCATACAGCCAGGAAGAAAATTTATACCATCTATCATGTTCCGGTGCTGTCTATAACGTCGTCTATCATGGAAAAGCATTCGAATAATCCGTATTGCGTAGCAAGGAGCTTATGCTACCGGTCGTCAGCAACCAAAAGATGAATGCATGCCTAAAAATTTATCTTCGACCTATCGGATGGGCAAATACTTGAGCGGCTCAGGCCTATTGCAGAAGCAGATGCCCACTATGGATTAAGGGAAATGACTAATCCTTTGTTCGGTTTCTAACTTTTCATTTATTAGGAGCAAAATGTGACGCAATCAATAAAAACTAAGATGCAAGCGCTGTTAATATAATCAGTATAGAATATTCATACCTCATGAATATACAGGCAAGCTATAATTGCATGTTTAATGCAGTTTTGCATGGGTGTATTAAAACATTTGTTACCAAGCAGGCTTTGTTAGTTGATACTAATTACTCCGCCATTGAAATCAAGAAATTATAAAAAGAAGCTGATACTGATCATCATCCTTCATATTATTACCATAGTTGCTGCTAAGGCTCAGAATGCAGCATCGATTATTCCAGACACCGTTATCCGAAAAGACACGGCGCGCCAGACTGACCTGATTGATATCGGCAAAGCACTGTTTCACATCAGACCGAAAGTGATCCGAACTCAAAAAGATAAAAAATTTTACTTTTCAGTACTCCCGGTAAGCAGCTCCGTTCCGGGTGGGAATGGAAGGGCGCTGGTCACCAGTACAACGGCTGCCATATTCTTGGGGCCACAGAAAACTACCAACCTAAGTAGTGCTACCTTTGCCCCTTACTGGAATTTCGGTCGCCGGTTTGGCTTGCCACTCCGCAACAATATCTGGCTGCCAGACAATGCCTACACCATCCAAGGTGACATCCGGTTTCTGCGATATCCCCAATATACCTGGGGGCTGGGCAGTAGCAGGGATCAGCCCGATCGCACCTTAGTCAATTATAATTACATTCGCTTTTACCAAAGCGCGCTTAAACGGATTCAACCGTTTTTATTTGCAGGCATCGGATATGCATTGGATTACCGTTCGGGTATCGGCAGCGACGATGAGGCCATCGATCTCAGGCAGTTTACCAAATATAACTACGGCGTGAGCGGCAGCTCAGTATCATCAGGCGTCACCTTTAACGTACTATACGATACCCGGAAAAATGCGCTCAATCCCATCCCAGGCGCCTACGCGAATTTAGTATACCGGATAAATCCAACCTTCCTGGGAAGCAATAACAACTGGAGCTCATTGTATCTTGACGTTCGGAAGTATATCTCGCTTAATCCTGCTAAACCTGTTCAGCAAAATACGCTGGCATTCTGGTCTTACTTTTGGACCGCTTTTAACGGCAACGGACCTTACCTTGATTTACCAAGTATTGGCTGGGATCCTTACAACAGATCTGGTCGCGGTATAGATCAGAACCGTTATCGTGGCAAATCTTTGTTTTACTTTGAAAGCGAATATCGGAGGGATATTACTGCTAATGGGCTTATTGGCTTCGTTTTGTTTGGCAATATAAATACGGTGAGTGGTTCCGGATCATTATTTACATCATGGCATCCGGCCGCAGGCACTGGTTTAAGGATTAAAATGAATAAGGCTTCGGGCACTAACATCGGTATTGATTACGGCTTCAGTAAAGGCTACAATACGATTATGCTGAATCTTGGAGAGGCATTTTAAGGAAAAGTACCGCGTAACTGCTATTACAATACATAGACAATTACCTACGGTTAACACAGAAGGTTAAAAACATTAGCTAAGATGAGGATGAATTTAACGGGGTATCGTTTAATGCTTTTAACCTTTGTTGTAATGATGGTTTTTGGTGCAATCATGAAGTCTTTGGCAGGTTAGGTATTTTGCGGCAGACATAACAAGATAACCTATCAGGCCATTTATAAGTAATTATAATGCTGATAATCTTGTTTGTACGTTCACACCCTGAGCAACTATACGGCTTTCGTAATTATTTACCGCTTCTATATAAAGCTTGTTAACTTCATTAAGCTCTGCTTCATTCATCGTTCGCTTGCAACTTTTATTTCAATCTTTTTTTTCTGTCTTGCTGCCTGTAAAATTTTCTACTATGTATGTATAGCAATGAAATCTAATTGCCAAATCCAAATAACAAAAACCAGAGAATTGTGAGAACGGGTCGCAGAGTGTATGTTTATTTAATTCTATGTACAACAACCATTCAAAGAGGAATGCAGAATTCGCGTATAATTATACCAGGAAAATACTCTTTAATTCCTGATTTGAAACCAATTATTAAGGGTGCTTGACCATTTGGTGATAGAGCATCTCTAAAGCAGCTGGTGTTACACTAATTTTTCCGCGAAAAGGGTTATCCATGGTACCAATTAAATAAATCATCAAGCCTAACAAACCGGCCAGTAAGGTGGTCATAGCCACATGCATGGATAAGTTTTTTACATCAAAAAACCAGGATACCACAATACAAATCATTCCACCTATAACAACCAACGTCCACAATACAGCGGGCAAACCTGTGTGGGTCGAATTGATGCGCGACCTTCTTATTTCTACCAGATTGTTAAATTGCTTAAACATTTCTGCTTCAAGCACCTGATCCCGAATCGTTTGTGGATTGTAACTCATTAAATGAGTTTGAAAGGTATCTAAATACAAGCCAGATTGAGTTGGCAATAAACCTTTGCGTTGCTGAGGCCAACTTACACGAATAACGTTGTCTACGTAGTTTCTTAAATCCTTCTGCAGCTCATCTTTCAGCGAATCTGGATAGCACCTCACATCACGGTAAATACTGGCCACAACCTGGGCTTCCTCATCTACCTTAGCATTGAGGCTCGAATACGTATTCCAGGTGCCGGCTGCTACTAAACCGAGCGTGATGCCATAAAAAACGGTCATTGCAGCAAGGTAATAGCTAACAATATCGTTATGAGCATAATCTTTATGATGTAGCCGCTTGATGTACTTGCGCGTACACAAAAGCCCAATGAGCCCAAAACTAACAAACAGCAAAATAATGACACTTGCAAATAGCCAATTAGGAAAGTCGTACAGAAAATAAAAATTCATCACGTTCGCGCTTAATGTTCTCCCTACCCTTCAGGCCTTTTTTCGACTATCAATGAAAGCAGTGTCTCGTTAACGGGGTAATGATATGTTTGTTTTTAATTTAATTCATACTGGCGTAACCTCCCAAAAGTGTATGGTTAGAGCTGCAAGGTAACAGTAAACTACCGACATCAACAGGTCTATTATAAATTTAAAAGCATTAACCAAGAAGCCAAATTTCATTCCGCTTTGTTTCGAGGCTGATTGTAATCATAAACTCAGAGAATTGCCACTCATCGATTAAATAACGGTAAGCATCTGCTTCTTTTATCACCGATAATTTAATCAGCGAAATTTATTCAATGTTGAATATTACCAATCATATCCCCTTTACCTGCGTTTAACTTTTATCAAATCAATCCAAATAAAACACAATAAGTTTTCATGTTTAAACAGTGGATTGTTTACTATTGTGAAAACCTTTAAAACTATAAACCATGGCAACTACAAAATGGGTTTTAGATCCCATGCACTCCGAAGTACAGTTTAAAGTTAAGCACCTGGTCATTTCTACAGTAACCGGGTCGTTCCGCAAATTTGAAGGACAGGTAGTAACCGAAAGTGAAGATTTTCAGGATTCGGAGGTCGACTTTTCGCTGGATGTTGACAGTATTGATACCACTCAGGAATCGCGCGACCAGCACCTGAAATCAGCCGAGTTTTTTGATGCGGCCACTTATCCAAAAATCACCTTTAAGTCTACCTCGCTTAAGAAAGTGAGCGGTTCTGATTATAAATTAGAAGGTAACCTGACTATTAAGGATGTAACCAAACCGATTGTGCTTGATGTAGAATTTGGTGGTTCGGCAGCAGATTTTTACGGTCAGACTAAGGCTGGTTTCGAAATAAATGGCAAAATTAACCGTAAAGATTTTGGACTGACCTGGGAAGGTATTACTGAGGCCGGCTCCATTGTAGTGGGCGAAGAAATAAAATTAATCATCAACGCGCAGTTTACCAAGCAAGCGTAAAATATTATTTAGTAAAAGGCCTGATGAGCCAGGAGTGTGCACCAAGCGTGCTCCGCCTTTGCTCATCAGGCCTTTTTGTTTACAAACACTTCGACATATCATTTTAAAACGGTAGCTCGCACGGGTTAAAATACTATGGCAATACCGAGTGTTGCTTTGTTTGTAAATTCCTGCTTACATTTTAAGATGGCTCATTACAAAATTTTAGCACATATTGAAACAGATCGATACCTGCATTTGCTATAATAAATATGCTGATTAAAATTTATCCGGAAAACCCTAACCCGAAAGCCATTGACCAAGTAGTGCAGGTTTTAAAGCGGGGCGGGTTAATTATTTACCCTACTGATACCGTTTATGGTTTGGGCTGCGATATTACTAACCATAGAGCCATCGAAGCCATTGCCCGCATCAGACACATCAAACCCGAAAAGGCTAACTTTTCTTTTATATGCCATGATCTGAGCAACCTGGCTGATTATACCAAGTCTATTGACAACACTACCTTCAGGGTGCTTAAAAAGGCATTGCCAGGTCCGTTTACTTTTATTTTGAATGCCAGCGGCAAGGTACCCAAACTATTAAGTTCCAATAAAAAAACGGTGGGTATACGTATACCCGACAATAACATTGCCCGCGAAATTGTAAAACAATTGGGCAACCCTATTTTGTCTACCTCTATACGTGATGAAGATGATATACTTGAGTACTCAACCGACCCTGAATTGATTCATGAAAAATACCAGGACATGGTAGATATTGTAATTGATGGCGGGTACGGTGGTAACGTGGCCTCAACCGTAGTAGACGTAACCTCAGGCGAATTTGAGGTGATACGTGAGGGTAAAGGCGATTTGGAAATGTATCTGTAAGATATGATGTCTTTAGGGCCAAAAAACTAATGGTATCCTTTTAGTTTTCCGGCCCTCTAAGTTTTTATCCTCTGATGCTTTTGATAAACTCCGGTATTTTTTCCATGTAACCAGGTGTTCCTAACAGCTTCACAAAAGCACTTCCAACAATTGCCCCATTGGCATAGGCTGTTGCCTTTTGATAAGTGGCCTGATCGCCAATACCAAAACCAATCACCGTTGGGTTTTTAAGCTGCATATCTTTAATGCGTTGAAAGTAAGTTTCTGTAGCATCTGATACTTGCAGATTGTGGCCGGTAACTGATGCTGATGATAACAGGTAGATAAAACTGTTACTTAACTCATCAATTTTCCGTATGCGGGCTTCGGCAGTTTGCGGGGTTACTAAAAAGATATTGCTTAACTCATATTTGGCAAAGCAGCCTTGGTATAACATTTCATATTCATACATCGGCAAGTCGGGCACGATCACCCCATCCACCCCTACTTCGGCGGCTTTGGCACAAAAGCGTTCAACACCATATTGCACCATAGGGTTTACATAACCCATCAGCAGTACAGGTATGCTAACCCGCTTACGGAGGTCAGCCAACTGTTCAAACAGCAGGTTCAGGTTCATCCCGTTATCCAGCGCTTTTTGCGAGCTATGCTGAATGGTTGGCCCATCGGCAACCGGGTCTGAATATGGAAAACCTATTTCCAGGAAATCCGCTCCGGCTTTTTCGAGTGCTTCGGCAATGTTAAGCGTTGTGTTAAGTTCGGGATAACCGGCTGTAAAATATACTGATAACAGGTTGTTCTTTTTTTTCTCGAACAATTGGTTTAATCGGTTCATGTGTTTAGTTCAGGGTTGGTGGTTCATAGTAGAGAGTTTATAGCAAATAGTTAATGGTTCATGGCAGATAGTTTATGGCAATTCTATCTGCCGGCCTTAGTTTGCTATTGCTGAATGTCTGGCGAACCGCTAATCATTATTTAAAAGCCGAAGTGTTTAATATAGGTTGATAAATCTTTGTCGCCACGGCCCGACAGGCATACTACTACGTTATCGCTTTTCTCAAATTTCATTTTTTCAAGATAAGCGAATGCGTGCGCCGACTCGATAGCAGGGATAATGCCCTCTAACTGCGATAACAGCA
The DNA here is from genome assembly GCF_038806765.1 of Mucilaginibacter sp. CSA2-8R. NCBI lineage: Bacteria > Pseudomonadati > Bacteroidota > Sphingobacteriia > Sphingobacteriales > Sphingobacteriaceae > Mucilaginibacter > Mucilaginibacter sp. CSA2-8R. The sequence goes on from NZ_CP152389.1 coordinate 4,072,720, forward strand.
AGCCGGCCTGTAACGACTCATCATCAGTAATATTTACATACTGTGCACGCTGTATTTTATGCAGGTGAGCATGCTGCGGGCCGATACCGGGGTAATCCAAACCTGCCGAAATAGAATACGGCTCTACCACCTGCCCGTCGTCAGTTTGCATTAATATGGTACGACTGCCATGCAGTATACCTTCGCGGCCCAATACCGAGGTAGCCGCCGAATGACCGCTGTTAACACCTTTGCCAGCTGCTTCAACAGCAATCAACTTTACTTGTTCATCATCTAAAAAATGATAAAACATACCCATGGCATTACTGCCGCCGCCTACACAAGCCAACACATACTCAGGTAATTCTTTACCGGTTTGCTCCAGTAATTGTTTTTTGGTTTCTAACGATATGATGGATTGAAACTGCGCTACCATCTCCGGATACGGATAAGGCCCCACTACCGAACCAATGATATAATGCGTATCAACCGGGTTGCCAATCCAATCGCGCATGGCCTCATTGGTGGCATCTTTCAGGGTTTTGCTGCCCGACGTGGCCGGCACTACAGTGGCACCCAGCATTTTCATGCGGGCTACATTTGGGGCTTGGCGTTCCATATCTATCTCGCCCATATACACCACACATTGCATACCCATCAACGCGCAAACCGTAGCCGTGGCCACACCATGCTGACCGGCACCCGTTTCGGCAATGATGCGTTTTTTGCCCAGGCGCTGGGCTAAAAGTATTTGCCCAATGGCATTATTTATTTTGTGCGAGCCGGTGTGGTTTAAATCTTCGCGCTTTAAAAATATATTGGCACCATATTTTTCTGAAAGGCGTTTTGCCAAATACAGTGGCGAAGGCCGGCCAACGTAATCTTTAAGCAACTGGTCAAACTCGCTTTTAAATCCGGCATCACCAATAATTTTCTGGTATTGCTGCCGTAATTCCTCAACGTTTGGGTAAAGCATCTCAGGGATGTATGCCCCTCCAAAATCTCCGTAATATCCCTGCTCGTTTACTGTATATTTCATGGTTAGTTAGCTCTTAATATGTCAAATGCGTTGCGTAACTGATCTAAATTTTTTAAACCGGGCGCAATTTCAAACCGGCTATTTAGGTCAACACCGTAAAATGCCGGGTGTTTAATTTCTTTTACGCTTGCTATGTTCTCCGGGCTTAAACCACCGCACACAAAAAACGGAACATCCAACTTGTACTTAGCTAAAATGTCCCAGTTAAAAGTTTTACCCGAGCCACCGTGCCCTATAGTTTTAGTATCAAACATAAAATAATCCACGTGGCCTGCATAGTTGTTTAGCTGCGCAAAATCAAAATCGTCATCAACACCAAAAGCCTTAAAAACAATAACCCTATCTTGCAATGCCTGGCAAAATGCCGGCGATTCGCTGCCATGCAATTGTACAGCATCAAACCTAAATTGGTTTATCAGGGCATCAATTGAATCAGCATCTTCGTTTACAAAAACAGCTGTTTTGCAGATTGATTGGGGTAAAGCGCTTAATGCATCGGCTGGCAGGTCGGCAATATAGCGTGACGATAAATTATAGCAGATGAAGCCCATATAGTCGGGGCTTAATTCGGCCAATGCTTTTATATTGTCGGGCTGCTTCATCCCGCAAACTTTAATCTTCATGTTAGTTTTGCAACAGGTTCTTGAAACTTTCCATGGCTTTTCCGTTCATCAGGGCTTCTTCGGCTTCATAAAAACTATCAGCAAAAGTTTGGCGGCCTTTAATGGTGCGAATGGCTAATGCGGCATTGCAAAGCACTACGTTGTTTTGGGCAGCAGTCGCTTTGCCTTCTAACACCTGCATAAATATAGCGGCCGAGTCTGCCACCGTATGGCCTCCGGTTATTTCGACAGCATTAACTTTATCAAAACCTAAAGCGCTGATACTGTTAATCCGCTCGCCATCTGCCGAAAAGGTTTTAAAGTCGCCGGTTAACGATACCTCGTCATAGCCGTCTAAAGCATTAACGATGGTATAATTTATCATTGATTTTTGATATAGATAAGCGTAGAGGCGGGCCAGTTCGAGGTTGTAAACACCAACCATTTGATTGTTAGGCCGGGCCGGGTTAACCATTGGCCCGAGCATATTAAAAAAGGTCTTAACTCCCAACTCGCGGCGTACAGGGGCCACGGTTTTCATGGCGGGATGAAACAGCGGTGCATGCAAAAAACAAATATTGGCCTTATCCAACCCCCTGTTGAGCTTATTGCCGTCGCTGGTAAACTGGTAACCTAGATATTCCATCACGTTGGATGACCCGCAGCCAGACGAAACACCGTAATTGCCGTGCTTGGCTACTTTGTACCCTGCCCCGGCCACTACAAACGATGCCAGGGTTGATATATTAAAGGTGTCTTTACCGTCGCCACCGGTTCCGCAAAGGTCTATCAAATCCTCAGCTTCTAAATTAACAGGCAGGCACAACTCCAGCATCGCATCCCTAAAACCTTCCAGTTCGTCAACCGTAATAGTACGCATACAGTAGGCCGTCATGAACGCCGCCATTTGCGACACGTTGTACTTGCCTTGCGCTATATTGGTGAGTATCTCTTTAGACTGCTCCCGGCTAAATGTTTTGTGCTCGAATAAATGATTAAGTATCGCTTTCATATTTCACCAGCTTCCTAAAGTGGGAGCATGTACGTTTTTTATCCCTGATTTGTTTCTCTAACTCCTCCCGTCAGGATGCCGGGGGGCATAAAAAAAGGGCTGCCTTGCGGGCAACCCTTCATATTATATCAATTAATAAACAGGAGATTGCCTTACGATTACTCGTTAAGCCACCACCAGTTATTGTTTTGTATATTCATTGTTTACGGTGGCAAATATGATTATTGTTTTTTCGAAATGCAAATCATTATAATATTTTTATGAGCAAAACAGCACTCAGCAATTTACATGGCTATAGGTAACAGAGTAATTAACCCCGAAGATGATTTAGGCTTTGGCAGACAGCCCGTTGCACAACGGGTAATTAACAAGGACGGCTCGATCAACGTTAACCGCCGGGGCCTCCCCTTTTTTAGAACAACCGATGTTTACAACCATCTCATCAGCATGAGCTGGACTAAATTCTGGCTGGTGGTACTGAGCGGTTACCTGATTACCAATATTGTGTTTGCTTTTGTTTATAACCTTACCGGTATACAAAACCTGGATGGTGCCGATGGCAAAACGCTGATAGCTCACTTTTTTGATGCCTTTTTCTTTTCTGCACAAACGCTGTCGACGGTTGGTTACGGGCATATTAGCCCTAAAGGCATACTCACCAACTCCATTGCGGCTTTTGAGTCGATGTTGGGCTTACTGTCATTCGCTTTGGCTACAGGTTTACTCTACGGGCGGTTTTCGCGTCCGTCGGCTAAAATTGTTTACAGTAATAACATGCTGGTAGCGCCTTACCTGCAAAATCAAAAAGGCTTGATGTTTAGGTTGGGCAATATGCGCAGCAATACGCTTATCGACCTTTCGGTTGATGTAATATTTTCTTACAACGAGCAGGGAGACGGAAAGATAGTCCGGAAATTTTTTCCGTTGATATTAGAGCGGAGCAAAGCCAGCATTTTAACGCTAAGCTGGACGGTAGTACACCCGCTTGACGAAGACAGTCCGCTTTACCAGGTAACGCCCGAAGAATTAAAAGCCACTAACGCCAACTTTGCGGTTTTAATGAAAGCATATGACGACACTTTTTCGCAAACGGTACATTCGCGCACGTCTTACCAGTATGATGAGTTGATATGGGGAGGCAAATTTACACCGGCATTTTACACGGATGAGGACGGTAAAGTATCGCTCGACTTAAGCAGAATCAGCGCTTTTGCAAAAGCAGAATTTATTTAATGGTTCTCGATGATTGCTTAAGCCTAATCAAGGTAAAGATTTATTTATTTGAGCAGTGGGTCTTTCTCTTTAGCAAAAACATTAAAAACCAGCTTATCCAGCCAGGCAGGGAATATTTTACTTAGCGTTACGGTGAGTTTGCCTTGCCCCGTCATAATGAGCGTACGGGTGCGGTTTTCAATACCATCGGCAATAATCCTAGCTACTTCTTCTGCGGTCATCATCTTTTCTTCGTTCAGGCTGCTTTCACCTTGCTGTTGAGCACTTTGGTTAAGTGCCGTGTTACGAATATTGGAAGCTGTAAAACCGGGGCAGGCCGTCATGACGTGGACGCCGGTTTTTAAGTTTTCAATGCGCAAGGCGTCTAAAAAGCCATTCATGGCAAATTTTGATGCCGAGTAGCCCGTACGCCCGGGTAAACCCTTATATCCGGCAATAGATGATACGCCTACAATGCTGCCCTGCGTTTTAATAATTTCGGGCAAAGCATACTTGGTGCAATATACGGTACCCCAAAAGTTAACATCCATCAGGGTTTTCAGTACCTTCAAATCCAAATCTTTAAACAGCGCACGCATAGATATACCGGCGTTATTAACCAGCACATCTATTTTACCAAAAGTAAGCTGTGCTTGTTTAATTAAAAAGGCGCAGTCGTCCTCAACACTTACATCGCACTGTACGGCTAACGCTTTAATTTGAAAACGTTTTTCGATATCCTGCGTAATTTCGCATAAAGTAACATACTGGCGTGCACCTAAAACTAGACTAGCGCCACGACCAGCCAGTTCATAAGCCAATGCCTTGCCAATGCCTGATGAGGCACCAGTGATGATAACAACTTTATTTTTTAAATTCATACAGCTGATGAAGACCACCTGGGCATAGCTTTGAGGCGTAGCTCCGGCATCTTTAATAAGTATTTAGCTGCAAAAGTAAACATTGCACCGTAGAAGTTACGCAAATGGTGCCAGCTAACTTTAGATGGCTGCATCACCTGCTGCTGTATTACAAATGTTTTGGCGAAATAATAATTACGGAACCCCTCCAACCGCATACGGTATGAAAGATCAATGTCGTAACCATAAACCGGGAAACGCTCATCAAATAAACCGGTTACATTTAAAGCCGCTTTGCGCAACAGCATAAAGCAGCCGTTAAGCACGTCGGTCTCTGTATTTTCAAATTCTTCTACCCAACCGGCTTCGTAATGCGGACTAAACAGCCGTGACTTTGAAAACAAGCGTGCTAAACCTGTAAAACTGAAAAAATTAATCCATGCAGCAGGCATCCCCTTTTTTGATTCTGGAATAAAGTGACCTTCGGCATCCAGCATACGTACAGACAAACCACCAACATGCGGGTGTAAATCCATAAAATGTAAAACTTTATCCAGTGTTTCTTCGCTATTGATGATCGATGGGTGCATAATTAAGACGTAATCACCAGAGGCATTTTCCATTGCCTGGTTAACAGATTTTGCAAAACCTAAATCTCTGTCATTAACCATCAGGTTTACTTCCGGAAACTCAGTTTCTAACATGGCTACCGACCGGTCGGCCGAAGCATTATCTACCACTATCATTTCCATATCCAGGTTAAGCGCAGCCTTTTGCAAAGCCGAAAGGGCGTTTCGCAATGGCTTACACATATCCTGATTAATAATGATAGCAGATAGTTTCATATTATGTTTTAACGAGCGAATTTTCGTATGGAACGCGGGTAGTGATTGACCGCCCTAAGGTGATTTCGTCTACATACTCTAACTCTCCTCCAAATGCTATGCCACGGGCAATGGTTGATATACTAATATTATAATCTTTTAACTTTTTATGTAAATAAAAGATAGTGGTGTCACCTTCCATAGTTGCACTCAGCGCAAAAATCACTTCTTTCACCTCATTAGCCCTAATTCGCTCCACCAACGACTCAACTTCCAGGTTAGAAGGCCCAACACCATCCATTGGAGAAATCAGTCCACCAAGCACATGGTATACACCACTGTACTGATTTGTATTCTCTATGGCCATTACATCGCGTGTATCTTCAACAACACAAATGGTTTGATGGTCGCGTTTGTAGGATGCACAGATCTCGCAAACGGTATAATCAGAAATATTGTGGCAGGTACGACAATGCTGTATTTCGTTACGCAGTTTCGTCATGGCTACACTAAAACGCTCCACATCTGGCTTGTCCTGGTTAAGCAAATGCAACACCAGCCTAAGCGCCGTTTTTTGCCCTATCCCGGGTAGTTTAGTAAATTCTCCAACAGCATTCTCCAGCAATTTCGACGAAAAATTCATACATCAAATTTACAAAAATTACGCCTAAAAATTGGTCAACACACCGTCATCTGCTATTAAAATCAAGGTTTATCTTTTCGTTTTTTAACCCTTACGCAGGCAGCATAAAAGTTTTTATATTAGCTTGCACACACTAACATCAACTTGCGGGCTGATAGCACATGCTAACCCTATTAAACTGACTAATTTAAGTAAACAACTATGTCGCCAGGAACACTACTCATATTTATTGCCGGATACTTTTTGGTGCTGATTCTGATCTCTTACCTTACCTCGCGCAAATCATCCGATAATGATACGTTTTTTGTAGCCAACCGCAATTCCAAATGGTACCTGGTAGCCTTCGGCATGATCGGCACAGCCCTGAGCGGTGTAACCTTTATATCGGTACCTGGCAAGGTGGGTGCCCCCAGCGGCGACCAGTTTGCTTACTTTCAGTTTGTGCTGGGCAACGCGGCCGGCTTTATTATTATTGCCACCGTACTGCTACCGCTGTACTACCGCCTGCAAGTAACATCCATTTATAGTTATATCGAAAACGCTTTGGGCCGCTGGAGTTATAAAACGGCTGCTACCATTTTTTTGATCAGCCGTACCATTGGTTCGTCTTTTAGGCTGTATTTGGTAGTGATTGTGTTGCAGAAATTTATTTTCGACAGTTACGGTATTCCGTTTTGGGCAACAGTGATGCTTTGCCTTTTGCTCATCTGGTCGTACACGTTTAAAGGTGGATTAAAAACTATTATTATTACTGATAGTTTGCAAACGCTGTTTTTGGTATCGTCCGTGTTTTTGTCTATCTATTTTATCTGCCGCAGTTTAGATTACAACCTGTTTGAAGCAGCAGACGCCATCAAAAACAGCAGCTACTCTAAAATATTTTTCCTAAACGATTTTGTAAGCAGCAAACTGCACCTGAGCAAACAGTTTTTAGGCGGTTTATTTATCACCGTGGCCATGACCGGACTTGACCAAGACTTGATGCAGAAAAACCTGAGTTGTAAAAATATTGGCGAAGCGCAAAAAAACATGTTTAGCTTTACAGCGGTATTTGTGGTCATCAACATTTTCTTTTTAAGCGTTGGTGCGTTACTGTATATCTACGCCGCTAAAAATGGCATCACTGTTGAAAAAACCGACTACTTATACCCCACCATTGCGCTCAAGCACCTGGGCATTATACCAGCCATTGTATTTATGTTAGGCTTAACAGCGGCTACCTTTGCCACTACAGACTCGGCACTGACGGCACTAACAACTTCTTTTTGCGTTGATTTTTTAAACTTCAATAAGCGTAGCGATACCAATAGCCCGGCTATGGTTAAAGTTCGCCACTATGTGCACATTGCATTTTCGGCATTGATGTTTTTAACCATTATTTTATTCAACGCGGTAAATAATGATGCTGTGGTAAGCGCAATTTTTAAAGTAGCCTCATACACTTATGGTCCGCTGCTTGGGTTGTACAGCTTTGGTTTGTTTATGAGCAACAAGCAGGTAAATGATAAGCTGGTACCTTTTATTTGTTTGATATCGCCGGCAATATGTTACTTTTTAAGTACCGAGTCTGCCAAAATTTTAGGTGGATACGTTTTTGATAACGAATTAATCATTGTTAACGGTTTAATTACCTTTGGCGGTTTGCTGCTTACCTCAAAGGCTAAAACTAAAATAGCAGCGTTATAGTTAATTTAAATTTAACAGCATGACGAATGATGATAAAATAAGACAAGCTTTTCATAATGAAAACTGGCACGAGATTAAAGTAACCGACTCATGGCAGATTTTTAAAATTATGGCCGAGTTTGTTGATGGTTTTGAAAAACTGGCCAAAATTGGCCCTTGTGTTTCTATATTTGGTTCGGCCCGTACGCATAATGATAACCCGTTTTATAAACTGGCAGAAGATACCGCGCGCCTGCTTACTGAGCGCGGCTTCGGTGTAATATCTGGCGGTGGCCCTGGCGTTATGGAAGCGGCCAATAAAGGCGCTTACGAAGCCGGTGGTAAATCGGTAGGTTTAAATATTGAACTGCCGTTTGAGCAGTTCCATAACAAGTACATCGATCGTGATAAACTGCTGGAGTTTGATTACTTTTTTGTGCGCAAGGTAATGTTCATGAAGTACTCGCAAGGCTTTATTGTGTTACCCGGCGGCTTTGGTACCATGGACGAGTCTTTTGAGGCAATCACCCTAATTCAAACCGGTAAAATTGCCCGCTTCCCGATTGTATTCGTGGGCGTAGATTACTGGAAAGGTTTATTTGACTGGGTGGAAGACAAGATGTTGAACAGTGAACACAACATCAGCCCAGACGATTTGAATTTATATCGCGTGGTTGACACCGCCGAAGAAGCCGTGGAGCATATTTTCCGCTTTTACGGTAAATATTTGCTTAAACCTAACTTTTAATAGTTTTTACTACAACTATTATAGGCTGGCTTTAGTAACGCTGCTGCGCTTATATAACAAACCGAATATTTCGAAGCAGAAGTGTTCGGTTTGTTGCTTTTAAGGCTTGCTTAGTTGGTATGCCTTAGGTATTTTTCTCAATAAATCACCTGGCGTTAATTTGGGCTGACAAGCGTTTACCAATTACATCCCGCAATGATGTATGCGATTTAAACCATCAATATAGCGTATAATTTGCTTATTTTGCAGGCATGGAGCAACCTGTACAACCTAAACGTGAGCCTGCCTTAGGCTTCATTTTCGTTACGTTACTGATTGATATTACGGGCTTCGGTATCGTCATTCCGGTGTTTCCAAAACTGATAGAACAATTAATTCATAGCAATAATTTAAGCGACGCAGCACAATACGGCGGTTGGTTAACCTTTGCCTACTCTGTTATGCAGTTTTTATTTGCCCCGGTGTTAGGCAACCTGAGCGATAAATACGGCCGGCGCCCGGTATTATTAGGTTCGCTACTGGGCTTTGGTATTGATTATACCTTTCTGGCCTTTGCTCCAAGCATTTGGTGGCTATTTGTTGGCCGTATTATTGCCGGTATTACCGGCGCCAGCTTTACCACAGCATCTGCCTACATTGCCGATGTAAGCACGCCCGAAAAGCGGGCACAAAACTTTGGTATCATCGGCGCAGCTTTTGGTTTGGGCTTTATTATTGGTCCTGTACTTGGCGGTGTTTTAGGTCAGTACAGCACAAAGCTCCCCTTTTTAGCGGCTGCAGCCTTGGCTATCCTCAATGCTATTTATGGTTACTTTATACTGCCCGAATCGTTAGCTAAAGAAAACCGCCGCGAGTTTGAATGGAAAAGGGCCAACCCAATAGGTTCACTAATGCAGCTAAAAAAGTACCCGGCCATCAGCGGGCTTATTGCTTCTTTAATTCTAATTTATATTGCAGCCCATGCCGTGCAAAGCACCTGGACATTTTTTACTATGGAACGGTTTAACTGGAACCAATCAATGGTAGGTTATTCGTTAGGTTTTGTCGGGTTATTATCGGGCTTGGTACAAGGTTTACTGATACGTGTAACCATACCCAAATTAGGGCAAAAAAAGAGCATTGTTTGGGGCTTACTGCTTTACAGCATTGGCCTGTTTCTATTTGCCTTTGCTACCCAAAGCTGGATGATGTTTGCCATATTGATACCGTACTGCCTGGGCGGTATTGCAGGGCCGGCATTGCAGGGTTTAATCAGTACGCAAATTCCGTCTAACGAGCAGGGCGAACTGCAGGGCGGCCTCACCAGTTTAATGAGTGTTACCTCTATTGTGGGTCCGCCACTCATGACATCGCTTTTTGCCTGGTTTACCGATAAAAGTGCCCCGTTCCAATTTCCGGGTGCTCCGTTTTTGATGGGCGCTATATTAATGCTGCTAAGCACGCTACTAGCAATACGCAGCTTTAAAAAGGCACGAAAAATGCAACCAGTAGCATAAACAAGCCATTATAAAGCATATTAGCTTACTTAAACCAAACATTTTTGCACCAATTTATTTTAACTGGTGATATCTTTTTATAACACATGAGCGAAGCTGTAAAGCCTAAACGTCCTGCTGCACTGGGATTTATTTTTGTAACGGTATTTATTGACGTGCTGGGCTTAGGCGTTATCATACCCGTTCTTCCTAAACTGCTGCAGCAGTTAGGCCATGTTGATGTGAGTATGGCTTCGCAGCTGAGCGGCTATCTTACATTTACCTATGCACTAATGCAGTTTATATTTTCGTCGGTGCTGGGCAACCTAAGCGACCGTTATGGCCGACGACCAGTTTTGCTCATCTCACTGTTGGGATTTGGTATTGATTATATTTTAATGGCCTTTGCTCCTACTGTGTTCTGGCTTTTTGTTGGCCGTTTAATAGCCGGTATTGCAGGTGCCAGCGGCACAACGGCTACCGCTTACATTGCCGATGTGAGCACCGGCGACAAACGGGCGGCCAACTTTGGCTTAATTGGCGCGGCTACAGGTTTAGGCTTTATTGTGGGTATTGGCCTGGGCGGATACTTGGGCGATGTAGGCCTGAAAATTCCCTTTATGGTAGCTGCCGGACTGGCCTTATTAAATGCCTTTTACGGTTACTTTGTGCTACCAGAATCTTTAGCACTCGAAAACCGCAGGCCGTTTGACTGGAAAAGGGCTAATCCGATTGCCGCTTTAAAACGGCTGAATATGTACCCGGCCATATCCGGACTGGTAAGTGCTTTTACTTTGGTTTACATCGCTTCGAAGGCCGTAGAAACAGTGTTGGCTTTTTTTCTGATCGAAAAGTTTAAATGGAGCATGAGCAGCATCAGCAGCCTGGGTATTTTTATAGGTGTATTGCTTATTGGCATCCAGGGCGGCCTTATACGCATCATTATCCCTAAACTGGGGCAGGAAAAAAGTATCGTAACCGGTTTGCTTTTTTACGCCATCGGTTTAACCTTAATTTCGTTTGCCAGCCAGGGCTGGCAAATGTACCTCTTCATGATTCCGTACTGTCTGGGCGGCATATCCGGGCCGGCGTTACAGGGTTTAATTACCAGCAAGGTAGAAGCCAATGAACAAGGCGAGTTACAAGGCGGATTAAATAGTTTGGTGAGTATCACCACAGTAATTGGTCCGTTATTGATGAGCAGCTTATTTGCGCATTTTACCAACCCCAAAACTTCATCTATCTATTTTCCTGGAGCGCCTTATTTGCTGGGCGCCATTTTGATGCTGATCAGCACCTTTATTGCTATAGGCAGCTTTAAAAAGAATGCACTGGTGAAATCTTAACCCCCCAAGCGCATAGTAAGTTTACACTTTACGCTGATAATGGCTTTTTCTGTCGTCTATTTTAACGAAGTAAGCCCGAAAAACTTGAACTGGCCTTGCTCTTTTACAAACTGAAATGCATAGCGCACGCCCTCATACCCTTTTATTTTGTCGGGCTGACGGGTTACGTACCAGATGTCATAAACGTTTAATACCTCGTCGGTAGTGTTGATATTTTGGGGCTTGTAGTTTTTAATCTTCTCTGTTACCACAAAGTGTTTAGTAGTATGCACGGCTTCCCAAAGTTTGGTGCGCGGCAGCGTACGTAATGTGCTTTTGATGTAACTATCAGCCGAAACCAGTTCATTTGCTGTATTAGCCTGTGTAGCACAAGGCTGGCAGTACACCCGGCTTAATGAGAGCTTTTTTAAGGTACGTACATTCTTAGTAGCTATAGCTTTTACGTACTGCCTCCAAACTGCCTCTACAGCTAACGAGTCAGTTTTAGATGTTTTCACCATTTTCATTTGCTGTCCGCATGATGATAGTAAGAAAACCCCTAAGGCAGCGGCAATAAAAATATATTTAGTCATGGGTAATTATAAACAAGTTAATTGTTAAAAAGTGCAAGCAACTTGCCTGGCACCCCTTTTTACGGTACCTCAATAAACGCAAAATAAACAGATGTGTGTTTTCGCGCTTATACAAATTTTCAACATCAGTACTAACTGCACCGCTATAATGGCAAAAGCTTGACTAAATTGCTGTTTGGCTTACCTCGTATCAACCAACGTAAAAGTTATCTTTGCCTACTTATGCTGATACATCAATTTTATGATACCGATTTGGCACACGCCTCTTACGCTGTTTTACGGGCGGGCCAAATCATAGTTATTGATCCGGCACGCAATCCGCAGCCTTATTATGATTTTGCTACCCTCCATGAGGCCAGTATTGTAGGCATTATAGAAACGCATCCGCATGCCGACTTTATAAGTTCGCACCTCGAAATTCATGAAACTACCGGGGCAACTATTTATGTAAGCCGGTTGCTGGGGGCACACTATCCGCATCAAACTTTTGACGAAGGCGATATCATTCCCTTATCTGATATACAATTACAAGCCATCAACACACCAGGTCATTCGCCCGATTCTATTTGTGTGCTGGTAACCGACGAAAACGGACAAACCACTACCCTGTTTAGCGGCGATACCCTGTTTGTTGGCGACGTTGGCCGGCCTGACCTGCGCGAAGAAGCCGGCAACATTACAGCTAAAAAAGAAGACCTGGCCCGGCAAATGTACCACACTACCAGGCACAAGTTAATGACTTTGCCTGAAGAGGTAGTGGTTTACCCTGCTCATGGTCCCGGTTCGTTGTGCGGCAAAAACATGAGCCCCGATTTGCAAACTACCATTGGCCGCGAATTACGCGAAAACTACGCGCTGCAACTGATGGACGAATTAAAGTTTGTGAAGGATCTGATTGCCGACCAGCCATTTACACCGCAATACTTTGGTTTTGATGTAGAACTCAACAAACAAGGCGCTCCAGCCTATGCACCAAGCCTTGCTGCTATTCCACGTTTACCGGCTGATAGCATTTTAGCTAACGGTACATTAATTATTGATACCCGCCCTAAAGCCGATTTTAACAGCGGACACATTAAAGGTGCCATCAACCTGCAATTACAGGGTAAATTTGAAACCTGGCTTGGCGCCATTATAGCCCCGGAGGAACCTTTTTATCTTATAGCAGCCGACGAAGCCAGGCTGGAAACGGCATTGGCTCGTGCGGCCAAAATTGGCTACGAAGGGCAAATTAAGGGTGCTTTATTTAATCCGCCGCAAGCCAAACAGATTTCGGATGAACTAAACTTGGAAGCTTTTAAAGCTAACCCCGACGATTTTACCATTATTGATACCCGCAACTGGAACGAAATTAACGCAGGCTTGCTGTTTAAAGATGCTTTAACCATCCCGTTACCCGAAATACGCAACCGGATAGCCGAGATTCCTACAGATAAACCCATAGTGGTGCATTGTGCTGCGGGATATCGTTCGGCAGCAGCGCGCAGCATTTTGAGCGGACAGATCAGCAGTGTACCGGTTTACGATTTGGGAGAGGCTGTCACAACTTTTTAAATAACTTGCATTCCATGATCGTTACCTGCATATTGTTAAACAGCCATGAGTAATTTATCTATTGTAACCACGGGCGACGGTTCAAAAACTATATTTAACGCCGAGGTAGGCGAAAATTATCATTCTAAACATGGTGCCTTGCAAGAAAGCCAGCATGTGTTTTTAAATGCAGGTCTGCGATACTTTATGGCAGGTACAGATAGTACCGAGGTATCCGTTTTGGAGGTAGGTTTAGGTACCGGACTCAATTTTTTACTGAGTGCTGAGTTTTGTATGGCCAAAAGCATTAAACTTCGTTATACCGGTATTGAGGCTTATCCGCTTAGCCCGGAAATGATTGCCCAGACAGGTTATGATGCTTATGTTTCGGCATCAATGTGGCAGGCTTTTTTAACTGGATATAGTGATTCTTTGAACCATCCGGTGCAACTCAATCAACATGTAGAGCTATTCGCAGCACATACTATACTGATGAACTTCAGTGCGCAACAGCAATACGATGTTATTTACTTTGATGCCTTTGCCGCCATCCACCAGCCCGAAATGTGGAACGAGGAGGCTATACAGCATACTGTACAATTTCTAAAGCCGGGCGGTGTATTTGTTACCTATGCTATTACCGGCAATTTAAAACGGCAACTCAAAGCACTGGGTTTAAAAGTAGAAAAAGCCCCTGGTGCTCCCGGTAAGCGCGAAATGCTCAGGGCCACTAAATTAACCGAAGCCAATCTTTAATAATTACTTTTATAAAAAATACTGCTATGCCTTTAACTCCTCCAGATACCGCCGGCAATCCCGAATCAGGCTTCACCCGACTGTTAACCATACTAAATGATTTGCGGGAGAATTGCCCCTGGGATAAAAAGCAAACCTTTGAGAGTTTACGCCATTTAACTATTGAGGAAACTTACGAGCTATCGGACGCTATTTTGAGTAATGATACCAACGAGATTAAAAAAGAACTAGGCGACCTGATGATGCACTTGGTATTTTATGCCCGCATCGCATCAGAAACCGATACTTTTAACATTACTGATGTATTAAACAGTGTTTGCGATAAACTGATTAACCGCCACCCGCATATTTATGCTGATGTTGATGTAGCCAACGAAGAGGATGTAAAACGCAACTGGGAGCAAATCAAACTTAAAGAAGGCAACAAATCGGTTTTAGGGGGGGTACCTGCTTCATTGCCAGCCTTGGTAAAAGCAGCCCGCATACAAGAAAAAGCCCGGGGTATAGGATTTGACTGGGAAAATAAAAGTCAGGTTTGGGAAAAAGTGGAGGAAGAAATTCAGGAGTTCAGGCAGGAATATAACACTGAGGATGATACGGTGATAGATCAGGACCGCGCCGAAGGCGAGTTTGGCGACCTATTGTTTTCGCTCATTAATTATGCCCGCTTTGTAAACATCAATCCCGAAAACGCACTTGAAAAAACCAATCGCAAGTTCATCAAGCGCTTTCAATATCTCGAAAGCCAGGCGGCAGCCAACGGCAAAAAACTGCAGGACATGACCCTGGCCGAAATGGACGTTTACTGGAACGAGGCAAAAAAATTATAGTTTTTGCGGGGGCCTGTTACACCCCCCTGCTTTTTTGCGTAAAGGCGTTGTATACTATTAACAACGTTTTATGAAAAAGCAAGTACTTGGCCTGTTAACCGTTTTGGCAGCGGCTGCAGCAGGCTGTATGAAAACCAATAATGATGATGTGACGCCTGTGCTACAGCCGCAGGGGAAATTTTCGGGTACGTATCAGCGCATACACTTTGCGCCGGCTACCAAAAAGTATGATACCGTTAAACTCAATTTTCAGTTAGAGCTGGTTAATAACACGTTTAAGGTAACCGGCGACACCTCCAGACATGCAGGAAGCTATGGCACCTTTGGTTACAACGCTGCCCAAATACAGTGGCTCGACGTTACTGTACCGCAAGGTGCTAACAGCCTGAATCTTCCTAAATACCATTTGTACGGTAATTATAATTACGCTTATGATGGCACTGCTTTTAAATTTGAAGCCTATAACGATACCTTAAAGTACTATTATGATTTAAAAAAAGTCGCTAATTAAGTAGCACCTTAACTAAGCAGATAACTTTTAGTACTAAATGCTCGAAACTACCAGCAGCGCTGAATATGACTTAATTCAGCGCTGTCAGCAAGGCTCATTAAAATATCAGGAACAGTTGTATAAGCAGTTCTATGGCTATGCTATGGGTATTGGGCTACGTTATTGCGATAACCGCGATGATGCCCTGGAGGTAGTTAACGATGCTTTTATAAAGGTATTTAACACCATTAATACTTTTAACCTTGATAAATCTTTTAAAGCTTGGCTACGCCGGATAATTATTAACACGGCTATAGACAGGCGGCGAAAAGATTTAAAATATCAGTTGCATACCGATATGGAGCATGCCAGCCACATTGGGCACAACCATACGGCTATACAGCAACTTAACGCCAAAGACATTTTAAAGCTGATGGACGGCCTGCCTGCACTGCAAAGGGCCATATTTAACTTGTATGAGATTGACGGATATAACCACGACGAAATTGCAGCAATGCTGAACATACCTGCCAGTTCATCGCGGGTTTACTTAAGCAGGGCCAAAGAGAAATTACGCAAAGCATTAACCCACATAGCGCAAGGCCATGAGTGAAAAGTTTGACGACGAATTAAGCAAACATATAAACCACGTATTTGACCAATACGAGGATACCGCTCCTGCCCAGGAGGGCTGGCTGTTGCTGCGTCAAAAGTTTCCGCCTCAGAAAAAACGCAGGGTCATCCCGTTATGGTGGAGTGTGGCGGCGGCTTTACTTATTGCTGCCCTGTTCGGCCTTTGGTTTTACAACATACCGAAAGAATCAAAGTCAACCATCGCGAAAACAAAAACCAAAAAACAACCTGCGGACACGCTTATTAAAAGCAATCAGCATCACACTACAGAACAATTGCATCCGGCAACTAAAAAACAATCTGCCGGTGACCCAATATATGCTGCCGTTGGTAGCAGGAAAGCTAATAAAGGGAGCTCTTTAAACGTGCCGGAGCAAAACAGTGCTTATACGTTAACATTAACGACTACAAATTCGGCTAAAGCAACTAAGAATGCCGAAAATCAATTATCCATCGCATCAACTCGTGCTCAAAATGCAGGTGCGCCACATATAGTTAGTGGTGATACTCAGCAGGAAGCTCTTAGTGGTGCACCAGAAAGAACGGCTATGGCTTCTGCAGTTACCAACAATTCAACAGCCTGGAAAGCTGACAGTGCCCAATATGCCAGCGTCTCCCAGATGGCACAACAACGCCCGCAACAGTCTTTAGAAAAAAATGCAAACTTGCATAGCGATTCGGCAACTATCCATAAAAGCTCGGGGCTGGAAAGACTGTTAGCTGCCGAACAACGGATGGAGCAGGCTAAGAAAACAAAAAAAACTACGGCAGCCATCGACAAAAAAATTTTATTTAACATTTACGCTGCCACTTATTTTAACTACGCTGAGGGCAGTAAGAGCCAATTTAATACCGGTGCAGGTGTGAGTACGGATATCCGGCTGTCCGGAAACTTTAAATTATCAACCGGCGTAGCCATTAATAAAAATACGTTGGATTATAATGGTCAGCCTACCCAATCAGGTATTGCCAGGGATGCCTTGAGTGCAGCACCGAGTGTGTCTGATGTGCAAGCAACAAGCTACAGCAATACAACATTGGGGATAGTACCTTTGCGGGTTGCTACTACGCCGGTAGTGAGCGCCTATAACGTAAGCCTGACCGGTTTAGACATTCCATTAAATATCAAATACGAACTTAACCCGCGTAAAAACGACAGCTATATTTCGGCAGGCTTAAGCTCAGGCACATTTATTACCGAGAGTTATACTTACCGTTATGATAATACGCCGAATGCCTTTGGCTTATCCAGCAATCTGGCCGATGCAACCACCCGGCGCAGCTTTAACCGCTTCGACTTTGCACGCACGCTCAACCTGTCGGTAGGTATGGGCTATCAAATCAGTAAACAGAACCGCCTAATTATAGAGCCATTCCTCAAATACCCGTTAAGCGGCTTAGGCTCAGAGCAGATAAAATTTGGTGCCGGCGGATTAAACCTCCGCTTTAAGTTTCAATAAGTATACTATTTAAACCGGATAGCCTTAACCGGCGATATTTTGCTGACCAGCATAGAAGGTATTAATAGCACGAACAAGCATATTACCAATGTACCCAGGTTAAGCAGCAACACATCCATCGGGTGCAGCTCAATAGGCACAAACTTCATATAGTAAGACGCTTCGTCCAGCTTAAAGAAATGAGTAGATTGCTGAAACCAGCTCAGCCCCACTCCTAACAGATTACCCAACAACAAACCTACACCAATCAGGTAGGTTGCATTGTATAAAAATATAGACTGTATGCCCCAGTTGGTGGCGCCCAAAGCCTTAAACATACCTATCATTGCCGTACGCTCCAGTATCATAATCAGTAAAGCCGATATCATGTTGATGACAGCTACAATGGTCATTAATATGAGCATCACCTGGGTATTCACGTCGAGCAGCTTTAACCATTCAAAAATAGTAGGGTAAATTTCGTCGACGGTATAAAGGCGCAGGTAGGTGGGTAAAATGTTATTTAGATCGATGCCTGCTTGTTTCAGCTTGTCAAAATCATTGGTTTGTACTTCATAACCGCCAGCTTCGCGATGCGTCCAGTTGTTTAATCTTTGGATGATGGCCAGGTTACCAATCACAAAAGTTTTATCCACATCCTCTACCCCAACATTGTAAATACCAACAATATTAAACTTACGCGTACGCATAGGCTCCTGTACAAAATACATCAAAAAGCTGTCGCCCACTTTAAGCTTCAATCGCAAGGCGGTGTAATTAGAAATCATGATTTGCTTTTGTGCAGCGGCCGAGTCGGCAAAGTCAATAAAATTGCCAGCGAGTAAGGTGTTTTTAAATATACCCCAATCGTAAGTTTTGTCTACTCCCTTAAGCACCACACCTTCAATTTCACCATTGGCTTTGATAATGCCCGGCTTGGTGGCGTAGGGCATAATCTCTTTAATTAAGGGCAGTGCCTTGGCCTTGGCCACAAACGCACTATCTACCATAAACGGAGAGTTTTCGTACGAGTAATTGTTATCCAGCTTGGTGATCTGTATATCGCCGGCAAAGCCTCGTACCTTTCCCTGTATTTCACGTTTAAATCCCTTTACAATAGCCAGCGACAAAATCATAACGCCCAGGCCGAGCGTAATGCCTAAGATAGCAATACGCACAATCAATTTTGAAAATGTGCGCTTGCTTTGAAAAGTAAGCCGCGAAGCAACAAAGGATGAAAAATTCAAGGCAGACAGTTTTTTTGTACTTTCGCAAATATGCAGATTTCGTGCCGAATGTGTACATTTCGTTTAGCACGCATTTTTGCAAACCTGTAACCCATTTATCCCATGAAAAAAACAGTCACTGTTGCCGCGTTATTGCTTTTGAACATGGCGCTGGCCTGTGGTACCCCCCCGTCTGCTGGCAAGCTAACAGCAATTTACAAAAAGCATAGTCTAACCAAGCAGCAGCCAAGCAACGGTATCATCCCCGCCGCCGATCAAACCCAGCTTTACTTAGGCTACCTTAAAGGTAAAAAGATAGGCATGGTGGTTAATCCAACATCCATCATCGGAAACCGGAAAACTACCGTAGTAGACAGTTTGGTTAAGCGTGGCATCAAAATCAAAAAAATATTTGGGCCCGAACATGGCTTTAGAGGTAATGCCAGCGACGGAGCTGATGTAAAAAGCACGGTAGATAAAAAAACAGGCATCCAGGTAGTGTCTTTATACGGCGCCAAAAACAAACCGACGCCCGAGGATTTGAAAGGATTAGATTTGCTGATTTTTGATATACAGGATGTTGGCACACGCTTTTATACCTATATATCTACCCTGCACTACATTATGGAAGCCTGTGCCGAAAACAAGGTAGAACTAATGGTGCTCGACCGCCCTAACCCTAATGGTTATTTCGTGGACGGTCCGGTTTTAGATACCGCCTTTCGCTCATTTGTTGGCATGCACCCCATCCCTGTAGTACACGGCATGACCATTGCCGAATATGCACAAATGATTAATGGCGAGGGATGGCTGAAAAACAAAGTAAAATGCAAGCTCAAAATTATTAAAGTAGCTAATTACAACCATAGTCTGCCTTATACCTTGCCTATTAACCCGTCGCCTAATTTAAATACGCAGCAATCCATCTTGCTTTACCCGGGTATATGCTTTTTTGAAGGCACTACATTAAGTTTGGGCCGCGGTACTACGTTTCCGTTCCAGGTGGCCGGGCATCCATTGCTTAAAGGCATTTACAGTTTTTCTTTTACTCCGGTAAGTATGCCCGGCATCAGCGATAATCCGCCTCAAAAAAATGTGGAATGCTTTGGCATTGACCTGCGTAATTACGACACTCAATTACTACGCAAAAGCGGCAAGCTTAACCTGTCATGGTTAATGGATGTTTACCAGAAGTTTCCGCAGAAAGATAAGTTTTTTAACGCTTATTTTACCAAACTTGCCGGTACCGACCAACTGCGTAAACAGATTGAAACCGGCATGACGGAAGCTGCCATCAGAAATAGCTGGGAACCGGCATTAAGCCAGTTTAAGCAAACACGTAAAAAGTACCTACTGTATAATTAATGCATCTGTAATATCTGTAGTGGTAGTGCAAACAATAAATAGCTACGCCCCTTTTTTATAACAGTAAAAAAAATCAATACATCAACTAAAATATTATATCTCTGCAACTATGAAAATTGTTTTTATGGGTACGCCCGAGTTTGCGGTAGCTTCGCTGGAAGCCCTCATTGAAGCGGGTAGCCAGATTGTAGGCGTAGTTACCGCACCCGACAAACCGGCAGGGCGTGGCCAAAAGCTCAGCGAATCGGCCGTTAAAAAGTTTGCTGTTGATAACGGCCTTAAAGTTTTACAACCGGCAAAGCTAAAAGACCCTGATTTTTTAGCCGACCTAAAAGCTCTGAATGCCGACCTGCAGGTGGTAGTCGCTTTCCGGATGCTGCCCGAAGCAGTTTGGAATATGCCGCCTAAAGGCACTATCAATCTGCACGCCTCGTTACTGCCGCAGTACCGTGGTGCGGCCCCTATTAACTGGGCCATTATTAACGGTGAGCCCGAAAGCGGCGTAACTACATTTTTTCTGAAACAGGAGATTGATACCGGCGATATTCTGTTTGTTGAAAAGATAACCATTGCCGATGATGTAACTGCCGGCGAGTACCATGACCGACTGATGCACAAAGGTGCCGGCTTGCTGGTGAAAACCGTAAAAGCAATTGAGAGTGGCCGCTACACCGAACAGCCGCAGGAACAACTGGCCGAGGGGCAAGAGTTGAAGCATGCGCCCAAGATTTTTAAAGAAGATTGCCGCATAGACTGGGCCCAGCCTGTGGGCAAAATATATAACCTGATCCGCGGTTTGAGCCCTTACCCGGCTGCCTTCACCGAATTGAATGGCAAAACCATCAAAATTTACGGAGCAAATAAAGAAACAACTGCACCACAACATACCTCCGGGCAATACGAAACCGACAATAAAACATATTTAAAATTTGCCTGCAACAACGGTTACATTTACCTTACCGATGTACAGTTAGAGGGCAAAAAAAGGATGGGTATTGAAGAATTTTTACGGGGGCAAAAGCTTTAAATACGAATACAGTTTCTGTTACTTGGCTTCACGGTAGTCAAATCATCATGAAAAATATAATCGCCACCTTCTTCACTGCTTTTATTGTTTCCGGAACGACAGGAGCATCAATTCTTTTGCTGATGGCGTTTCCTGTAAAGCAAGCCATATTCACCGGGGTATTTTCGGGCTTGGTTACGGGTTTGGTACTGGCACTCATGGTACGGCGAAATCAAAAAGCTTTAAAATTATAGGTAGCTCCGCTTATTTACATAAAACCCAAGAGCCCGTTCTGTAGAAGAACGGGCTCTTGGGTTTTATGAGTCTATGCTTCAGGCAATGCTTTGCCGTGGTCGCCTTCTTTGTCTTTGCGGTTACGCTGTAACTCTTCGAGCTTTTCTTTGCCGTAGGCAAACTTGGTGATGATGTAATATAAAACCGGCACCACAAATATAGCCATCGAAGTTGCGGCCAACATACCGCCAAACACTGTCCAGCCAATGGTTTTACGAGCCTCGGCACCCGCGCCGGAGGCTATCATCAGCGGTACAACACCCAGTATAAAGGCCAGTGACGTCATGATAATTGGTCGTAAACGCAGCCTTACCGCTTCGAGTACAGCGTCTTCTAAGTCGTGCCCGGCGTCTACCCGCTCTTTGGCAAACTCCACAATCAAAATGGCGTTCTTAGCCGATAAACCGATGAGGGTAATTAAACCGATTTGTGCATACACGTTATTGGTAAGCTTGGGCAATAATGTCAGGAATAGTATCGCACCAAAGGCACCCAGAGGCACCGCTAACAACACCGAAAATGGCACCGACCAGCTCTCGTATAATGCTGCCAAAAACAGGAATACGAAGCAGATAGATAAAGCAAAGATGTATACTGTTTTAGAGCCTGATAGTAACTCCTCGCGTGATAGGCCCGAAAATTCGTAACCATAACCTTCGGGCAGATATTGAGCAGCAGTTTCTTGCAATGCTTTGATGGCATCACCACTACTGTAACCCGGCGCCGGGCTACCATTAATCTCGGCAGAACGGAATAGGTTGTAGTGCGATATAAGCGGTGCATTCTCAATTATTTTGTAAGAGGTTACCGTGCTTAGTGGCAGCATGTTGCCCGATGAGTTGCGTACAAAATACTGTCCAAGGTTTTGAATGCTGGTCCGGTAACCTGTATCTGCCTGTGCTACCACCCTAAAGTTACGGCCGTAAATAGTGAAATCGTTGATGTAGGCACTACCTAGGTATGTTTGGATGGCATTGTTGATATCCGAAATCTGTACGCCCAGGCGTTTAGCCTTTTCGCGGTCTACCGTTAATTGGTAAGCTGGTGTACGGGCTGTAAAAAACGAGAACGAGCGGGCAATCTCTTTGCGCTGCCCCAAGGCACCGATGAATCCCTGTAGTGTCTTTTCAAAATTTTTGATATCTCCTCCCGCCTGTTTTTCTTCCAGGATGAACGAGAAACCTGCAGTGTTACCCAAACCCGGAATAGCCGGCGGCTGAATTACTACTACACTGGCCTCTTTATATTTAGCAAGCTTTTGCTGTAAAGTTGCCACAATACCTGTAGCATCCTCGCCATCGCCTTTACGTTCATCCCATGGCTTTAACTGCACAAATATGGTAGCACTGTTTGATTTACTGGCAAAGTTTACCGCATTTAAACCACCCAGGGCAGCATAGTGGCCGATGCCTGGAATGCTGTCTAACGTACCCATCATACGCTTAAGCATATCTACGGTACGTTGTGTTGACGAGCCTTCAGGCAAATCATAAGTAACATAAATACGGCCCTCATCCTCTATAGGCAAAAAGCCTGAGGGCTTGCCTTTAAACAGGAACACGGTACCAATAATTATGCACACCAGGAAGACGATAATCCACCTCGATCCCTTGATGCTTTTATCTACCCCCTTCTCGTACTTACCGGTAACCCGGCCAAACCAGTTATTGAATTTGAAGAAAAACCTGTCCAGCCATCCTTTAGAGTTTTCGTCAATTTTATGAGGTTTTAATAATAAAATACAAAGTGCCGGGGTAAGCGATAGTGCCACAAAAGCAGATATCAGTACTGATATGGCTATGGTGATTGCAAACTGTTGGTACAATCGGCCTACGATGCCGGGCACAAAGCCTACCGGCACAAATACTGCCGCCAGAATTAAGGCAATGGCAATAACCGGTGCTGATATATCGCGCATCGCATGTTCAGTAGCCTCCCGTGGCGAAAGTCCCTCTTCGTCCATGTAATGCTGTACGGCTTCCACCACTACGATGGCATCATCCACCACAATACCAATAGCCAATACAAAACCAAATAAAGTAAGCGTATTAATGGTAAAGCCCAGCGGTATAAAGAAGATAAATGTACCGATGATGGATACCGGAATAGCCAGTACCGGAATTAAGGTTGACCGCCAGCTTTGCAGAAATAGGAATACTACAATAACTACCAGCCCCAGAGCTTCTAACAAGGTATGTATAACTTCTTCTACCGAAACCTTTACTACAGTAATTGATTCAAAGGGCACTACATAGCTAATATCAGCCGGGAATGTTTTTTTAAGCTGATCCATAGTTGCATACACGCCCTCGGCTGTCTCAAGCGAGTTACTGTTGGGTGCCTGGTAAACCAGCAGGTAAGATGCCCGCTTGCCATCCACAAAGGAGTTACCGGTATAGTTAAATTTACCTAACTGTACACGGGCAACATCTTTTAAATGCACCAGTGAACCGGTAGCAGGCTGGGTACGCACAATAATATTTTCAAACTCTTCGGGCTTCACCAAACGGCCTTTGGTAAGCACCGTATATTCAAAAGTTTGCCCGTTTAACTGCGGAGGTGCACCTACCGTACCGGCAGCTACCTGTACGTTTTGCTCCTGCAAGGCAGCGGTAACCTCTGCCGCAGTTATACCGTATGAAGCTAGTTTATCTGGCTTCAGCCATATACGCATACTAAAATCGTCGGCCCGGGTAAACACGTCCCCCACCCCTTTGGTACGCAACAAGGCATCACGTACGAATACGTTGGTATAGTTATCTACAAAAGTTACATCGTGTGTGCCTTTGGGCGAGTACATGGCTACCAGCATTAATATACTGGGGTTACGCTTACGTACCGTTAAACCTAAACGCTGCACCTCTTGCGGCAAAGTAGGCTGGGCAATACTTACCCGGTTCTGCACATCAAGCGCGGCGATATTGATATCGGTACCCACCTCAAAGTTTACGGTCATGTTCATTTGCCCGTTGCTGGTACTGTTACTTTGCAGGTAGGTCATGCCCGGCGTACCGTTTACCTGCACCTCAACAGGGGTTGCTACGGTTTGCTCTACCGTTAAGGCGTCCGCACCGGTGTATGTACCGGTTACCTGTACGGTAGGAGGCGTAATATCCGGGTACTGACCTATAGGCAGGCTGGTTATAGCCAATATACCGACTATCACAATTACTACCGAAATAACAATGGCGGTAACCGGTCGTTTTATAAATACATCTGCGATCATTCTGTTATTAATTTACCTGCTCGTATCTGCACGTTGCCAAACAGATATAACAGTTAACTTTTCTAAGTTATTTAGTGTAGCAGACCATACTGGTCTGTATTATGTATTATTGCTTTGGCTTTTCGCCTTGCTTGCCAGAGGCAGCGCCGCTACCCTGTGCACCGCCACCACCGGCAGAGCCTTGTGCTCCTTGCGCAGGCGGCATGCCTAAGGTAATTTTACCACCATCACGCAAGCGTTGGAAGCCCTCAGTAATTACTTTTTGCCCTTCTTTCAATCCGGAGGTTACAATGATATTGTCCTGCACACGCGGACCGGTGGTAATCTTTTGCTGCTTAGCAATGGTATCTTGCGCCAAAAACACAAAGTACTCGCCCATTTGCTCAATTACCGCTTTGTAAGGTATCTGTATTTTATTTCCCGACTCATTGTTTAACACATTTAATACAGCGCTCATTCCATCGCGTAAACTATCTTGCGGGTTTGCAAATTTCACTCTTACTTTTACCGAACCGGTTAAGTTATTTACGCCGCGGTCAATAGCGTAAATGGTACCTGCCTGGTTGTACATTTTACCGTCACTTAATTGAAGCTTGAAGGTAGAATCAGTGGTATGACGCTGTAAACGGTAAAAACGATCAATATCCTGCTCGTTAACCACAAAATCGGCCCCGATTGGACGCTCGCTTGATATTGTGTTTAAAATAGTTGTGCCGGGAGACACCTGCGCACCCAACCTTACTTGCGAAATACCTATACGCCCCGTAAACGGTGCCCTGATTTGCGAGTATGATAAGTTAGTACGCGCAGTAGCAACACCCGCCCTGGCCACCTGTACTTGCGCCTTATTGGTGGCTAAGGTAGCCACGGCCTGATCATATGTTTGACGGGCAACGGCATCCTGCTTTAACAAAAAAGTATAGCGGTCGGCATCCTTTTGCGCTTTAACCAAATTGGCTTCGGCACTGGCCAGGTTAGCAAGCGCCTGTTGATAAGCCGCTTCATAAGTACGACGGTCAATTTCATAAAGCAGTTTGCCTTTGGTTACCGTTTCGCCCTCTTTAAAAAATATGCCGGTGATAAAACCTGTTACCTGCGACCGTAATTCTACACTATTCAAGGCAACCACCGTGGCCTGATATTTATCGTAGTAACTGGAATTTATGATTTTAGCCTCAGTTACATTTACCGGGGTTGCAGGCGGCGCCGCCGCAGCCGCGTTTTTATCTTTACTTTTGCACCCCGCCCATAGCAATAAAGCCAAAGAGAGGATTGATAAGGTATATCTGTTTTTCATATTGATGTTTCTGTTATTGTACCGGTAATGTACCCAGTGCCTTTTGAAGATCTATTTTGCTGGATAACAACTGGAATAAAGCGTTATAGTAATTGAGCTGCGCTGTGCGCAAATCGGTTTGCGCTACAATTAAATCCAGGTAAGTTTTCACACCTTCACGATACTGCAAACTCACCACATTATATACATCTTGCGCCAAAACAACGTTTTCGCCGATGAAACGGTAATTACTATAATAGCTTTTGTAATTAGCCAATGCCTGAACATATTCGGTATTGATACTATTACGGGTATTTTCGATATCCAGGTCAACACGTTTTACCTGCAGCCTTGCCTTACTTAAATTTTGCAGACGACGCGTTCCCTGAAAAATAGGGAGGTTGAGGCTCAAACCCACCAAGGCAGTAGGGAAAGCATCACGGTACACATTAGAAAACTTATCGTTAAAATAAAGCAGGTTATATGAGCCAATGGCCGAAAGCGATGGCAAAAAGCCATAACGATAATAACTTACGTTAACTTCCTGCAGGTTACGTTGTGTTTGCAACAAGCTGTACTCAATACGATTATTAAAGTTGAGTATTTGGTTGGTATCTATGGCAATTTCGCGCTGCAACCGTGTTGAGTCGTACACCACATTAAGCGGTCGCTGAGGCAGGTAACCCATTTGCTGCTTTAAATAGGCAATCCTGCTGTTAACAGCCTCTTGTAACTGTTTGCGCGATGCCAGTGAGTTGTTTAAAGCAATGGTAGCCTGCCGGGCGTCAATCTTGTCGGTCACTCCTGCCTGGTAACGTGCTGTAGCATCCTTCAGGTTACGGCGCAGACGGGATATATCCTCGTTGGTAATGTCGAGCTGCCTTTGCGAAAGCAGTACATCGAAAAATGCTTTGCTAACATTTGAAACCACATCAATTTTAACGCTCTGCGTGTTTTCTTTATAGTAACGTCTCGAAAATTTAGAAGCTTTAGATGCTTGCAAGACCTCATTGTTGTAAATCACCTGGCTGGCCTGCACGCCTAACGACGACACATTATTAGCTAATGCCAATGCTCCGCCGCCTGTTGTTGAGCCAACACCGCCCGTACTTGTACCTGTGCCGGTTCCACCGGTACCTGTACCAGTACCGCCAGTACCTGTGCCCGTACCACCAGTGCCAGTCCCTGTACCCGTGCCGCCAGTTCCGGTCCCCACGCCTGTACCAGCACCCGCGTTACCCGTTCCTGTAGTACCCGAAACAATACTAGCGCGCTCCAAATAATGCTGGAAGCTGCTGGATGAAGTAATTTGAGGAAGCCATGATGACAAGCTGATACGGATATCTCGCTCGTTAATGTTCTCGTCGATGTTGGCCTGCCTAACCGCGGGTTGGTTACGCAAGGCAAAATCGATACATTGCTGCAATGTTAGCGTACCCAGCGTGTCGCGCACGGATTGGGCTGATGCTGTAGCAGGCAATATAAAAAGTAGAAGTAGGGTAAATTGCCAAATATTTTTTTTCATAGAGCAGCACACTTGTGCCATCATGAGAACCATAATCACAAGTATTGGTTTGTAGTGTTGTTAATTTATACCGGCACAATATTGCGCTTTTTACAACTAAAGCATTTAAATACATAGAATTTTTACAATAGAAACGCAATTGGTTGAGCGAGTGTAAAAATTCTGAAGTTTTCTAAAACATTTTAGTGAGAGGCAATCGTGATTTACAAAATTTTTAATTACTTTGCCTGATAGATAACATAAGCTTAATCTCTATATTCACTAATTATTTAATATTGGGTTAAACTACTCTTTTAAAAAATTTACAAATCAAGTATAAGTTTTAAGCTTTCTGATTGGTATTTTTACAAAAAATTTAAGCAGGGTTAATACATGCGCAAAAGACTACACGAGAAGATAGCTCAGTTTACCGGTGCTAAGGAAGCCAGGAGCAAAGGTGTATATCCATTTTTCAGGCCTATTGAGTCAGGGCAGGATACTGAGGTAATCATTAGCGGCCAGCGTGTGCTGATGTTTGGTTCTAATTCATATTTAGGGTTAACTAATCACCCTAAAATTAAAGAAGCATCAAAAAAAGCTACAGATAAATACGGAACGGGATGTGCGGGATCGAGATTTTTAAATGGAACACTGGATATTCACATTGAGCTGGAAAATCGTTTGGCTCAATATGTTGATAAAGAAGCAGCAGTACTTTTCAGTACAGGTTTTCAGGTTAACTTAGGTGTGCTTTCATGCATTACCGGCCGCAACGATTACCTGATTTTAGACGAGTACGACCACGCTTCTATTATTGACGGTAGTCGCCTGTCTTTTTCACGTGTAATTAAGTACGCTCATAATGACATGCAGGACCTGCAGCGCAAGCTTAGCTTACTGCCAGAAGAGTCTGTTAAGGTAATTGCTGTTGACGGCATTTTTAGCATGGAAGGTGATATTGTTAAATTACCGGAAGTAGCTGCCATAGCCGAGCAATACGGTGCAAATATTATGGTTGATGATGCGCACAGCTTAGGTGTTATTGGCAAACATGGCGCCGGTACTGCATCACACTTTAATATGAATGATGATGTAGATTTAATTATGGGTACCTTCAGTAAATCATTTGCTTCGTTAGGTGGCTTTATTGCTGCTGATGCCGAAACTATTGATTACCTGAAACACCGTGCCCGCTCCTTAATGTTTAGTGCCAGTATGCCGCCGGCGTCAGTAGCCAGCGTTATTGCCGCTTTGGACATCATCGAGTCTGAACCGGAGCGTATTGCCAAACTTTGGGACAATACCCATTATGCGATGAAATTGCTTACCGACGAAGGTTTTGATTTAGGCCCAACCGAAAGCCCGATTCTGCCTATTTACGTACGCGATAACGATAAAACTTTTATGGTTACCAAACTGCTGCAGGATAACGGCGTGTTTGTAAACCCGGTAGTATCTCCGGCTGTACCATCTGATTCTTCTTTACTACGTTTTTCATTAATGGCTACTCACTCTTTCGCCCAGATTGACGAAGCTGTTGACAAGATATCCCGTGTGTTTAAAGAAGTGGGCGTAACCACCGTTAAAGAAAGAATATGATTAATATAGTTGCGGTAAGTTCTAAAAAAGAACTTGCCGCCTTTATAGATTTTCCGCATGATTTGTATGCCAATGATTCAAATTATGTTCCGGAACTCTTTATCGCTCAGCGCGATCTGCTCACCACCCACCCTTTCCACAAGCACTCCTCATTGCAGTGCTTCCTGGCTTACGAAAATCAAAAACTCGTAGGCAGAATTGCAGCCATTTTTAACACCAATCATAACAAATTTAATAATGCCAGCGATGGCTTTTTTGGTTTTTTTGATTGTATAAACAACCAGGAAGTTGCCAATGAGCTTTTTGAAACTGCCATAAAATGGTTGAAGGAAAAAGGCGCCAACAAACTGGTGGGTCCGGCCAATCCATCTACCAACGAAACCTGCGGATTGCTGGTTAAAGGCTTTGACAGCCCGCCTATGGTAATGATGCCATATAACCCGGCTTATTACATGGATTTGTTTGAAGGCGCCGGTTTACACAAACAGGTAGATATGATTGCCTGGAGCTGGAAGGGGCAAAACTACAACGATAAATCGCTGCAGATGCTTGACAGGTTAAAAGAACGCCTGGAACGCAACAGCAAAATCGTAATCCGTAAAATCAACCTTAAAAAATTTAAAGAAGAAGCCAATAAACTGCGCGAGGTATACAATCATGCCTGGGACAAAAACATGGGCTTTTTCCCGATGACTAATGAAGAATTTGATTACACGGCTAAAGACCTGAAATTGATCTTAGATCCTGATTTTGCTTATGTGGCGGAACAGGATGGTAAAATTGTGGGCTTTGGGGTAGCCATCCCAGATCTTAACCAAATTTTGCGTACCATTAAAAGGGGCAGGTTACTGCCAACAGGCATCTTTAAACTGCTACTGAACAAGAAAAAGATACAAGGTATACGTATTATGCTTTTAGGCGTAGTTGAGGGCTATCGCAAAATGGGCATCGAAGCTTGTTTGTATGGTACCATTATTAAAGAATACCGCCGTAAAGATTTAAAATATGCAGAAGCGTCGTGGACGCTTGAACACAACGATATGGTAAACCGTGCTATCGAAGCTATTGGCGGCGACCCTTACAAAAAATACCGCATCTACGAAAAAGCTATATGAGCGAAAGGGTATTAATTACCGGTGCAAGTGGCTTTGTAGGTTATCATTTAATTGAAGCGGCTTTAAAAAACGGACTTGAGGTATTTGCTGCTGTACGTAAAAGCAGTAAAACCGATCATCTAAAAAATCTTAATATACAATACGCTTACAGCAACTTTAACAGTATTGAAGCGCTGAAAGCAGAAATTGAACAAAACCAGTACGATTATATTATACACGCTGCAGGTGTAACTAAAGCCAACTCGGCCGCAGATTACGATGCTATTAATACTGATTATACCGTAAACCTGGCGAAAGCCGCGGTAGCATCGGGCCGTATCAAAAAGTTTGTTTTTGTAAGCAGCCTGGCGGCCATAGGCCCTTTAACCACGGTTGATGGCATCTTAAACGAAGATAATCCGCAGTTACCGGTTACAGCCTATGGGCATAGCAAAAAACGGGCGGAAGAAGAACTTAAAAAAATCACTTCGCTTAATTACGTCATCCTGCGCCCTACTGCGGTATACGGTCCGCGTGATAAAGACATACTGATTGTACTGAAACAGTTTGCAGGCCGGTTTGAGCCGTATATTGGTAAGATTGATCAATACCTCAGCTTTATTTATGTTAAAGATCTGGCACAGGCTTGTATACTGGCATTAACCAAGGGACATCAAACTGCTTATCTTATTTCGGACGGTAAAAGGTATGACCGTTACGAACTTGCCAACATCACTAAACGCTTATTAAACGTCAGTACACTTAAAATACACTTGCCTGTAGGGCTGGTTAGAGTAATTGCGGGCTTGGCCGAGAGCGTAAGTCGGATTACTAAAAAACCTTCGGCGTTAAACGTCGAAAAATTAAACGAATTGACCGCTGTTAACTGGATATGCAGTATAGACAAAGCGCAGCGCGAATTGGGATTTGAACCCCAATATGATTTAAGCCGTGGCCTTGAAGAAACCCTGAAGTGGTACAAAGAACATAAGTGGCTATAAAATTTATCCCTTATCTCATCCGGTAAGGGATAAATTTTTATTTATTTACGAAAACGATTAAGTAAATAAATATTTACATATACTTGCAAAGTCAATAAATACTTTTATAAAAGTCGATGCTTGTCGATGTGATTATATAAATACGATAGAAAAACAAAATGGAAAACAACGTTAAACCAGCCAACGGCAAGCTGGGTATACTTATTCCGGGACTGGGGGCAGTTGCCACTACTCTGATTGCTGGTGTTGAAGCAGTAAATAAAGGCCTATCTAAACCTATTGGTGCGCTTACGCAAATGGGCAACATCCGCTTAGGTAAAAGAACCGAAAACCGTTACCCTAAAATAAAAGAGTTTGTACCCCTGGCCGATTTAAAGGATATTGTTTGGGGCGGCTGGGACGTTTACTCGGATAATGTATATGAAGCTGCGGTTAATGCAGAGGTTTTAGATGCGCGCTTACTGGATTCGGTTAAATCCGAACTGGAATCCATTAAACCCATGAAAGCGGCGTTTGATAAAAACTACGCCAAAAACCTGGACGGCACTCATGTTAAAACCGGCACCCGCTTAGACATGGCGAACGAGTTAATGGAAGACATCAAAAACTTTCAGGAGCAAAATAGCCTGGACCGTATCGTGGTGTTGTGGTGCGGATCAACCGAGGTATACTTTGAAGAATCAGATGTACACCAAAATATAGTTGCTTTTGAACAAGGTTTGGCTAACGATGATAAGCTGATTGCGCCGAGTATGTTATACGCTTATGCCGCTTTAAAATTAGGTATTCCTTTTGTAAACGGCGCCCCTAACCTAACGGTCGATATTCCGGCCCTAGTCGAGCTGGCTAAATATACCGACACCCCTATTGCTGGTAAAGACTTTAAAACCGGGCAGACGTTGATGAAAACTATTGTTGCTCCAGGTTTAGCTGCCCGTGCATTGGGCGTTAACGGTTGGTTCTCAACCAATATTTTAGGCAACCGCGATGGTTATGTATTAGATGACCCGGATAACTTTAAAACAAAAGAAGTTTCGAAGCTGAGCGTACTGGAAGAAATTTTTAAACCGGAAGCTAACCCTGATTTATATGGCGATATGTACCATAAAGTACGCATAAACTATTACCCGCCGCACGGCGATAGCAAAGAAAGCTGGGACAACATCGACATTTTTGGCTGGTTAGGCTATAAAATGCAAATTAAAATTAATTTCTTGTGCCGCGACTCTATTTTGGCTGCACCGGTTGCCCTAGACTTAGCTTTGTTTATTGACCTGGCGAAACGCGCCGGCATGAGCGGCATCCAGGAGTGGTTGTCCTTCTATTTAAAATCGCCGCAAACAGCGCCCGGTTTAGCTCCGGAGCATGATATATTTAAGCAATTAACCAAATTACAAAATACTTTGCGCCACATGATGGGTGAAGATTTAATTACACACCTGGGGCTTGATTATTACCAGGATGTAGTTGATGCCATGTAAAACA
The DNA here is from genome assembly GCF_038806765.1 of Mucilaginibacter sp. CSA2-8R. Taxonomy (NCBI): domain Bacteria; kingdom Pseudomonadati; phylum Bacteroidota; class Sphingobacteriia; order Sphingobacteriales; family Sphingobacteriaceae; genus Mucilaginibacter; species Mucilaginibacter sp. CSA2-8R. The sequence continues at coordinate 4,105,454 of NZ_CP152389.1, forward strand.
CCTAAACCTTACCACAACAAAAAACCGCTGTAAAAACAGCGGTTTTTTTATTATTAAAGCATCTTGCAGACGTTTAATCATTTGATTAACTTTTTACTTTTCGAAAACAACAAGTAGCGTTTAAATAACTATTTTTGTAAAGAAACACACCAGCTAATAAGTTAATGATAAGTGTAACATGCTTTATTTATTAACGTCTTAGCTAAAATATAAATTATTAAAGCAGCAAGTTAGCACAATACACCTACTGGTAACATACGTTATAAACGATTAATGACACAAGCTGCAGCCTATATTTTACCTCGCCGATTAATGTGCTATACCTATTACTGCAAAGTTCCTGTTATCTTCTTACTACTGTTATGCAGCAGTATAGTTGCACTCGCGCAAAATACAGTGATTATGGGTACTGTAACTGATGCTGTTAATAACCGGCCGTTGAGCTATGTTACTGTGGCTTTTCCGGGTACCAGTATTGGTGCCAATACTAACGAACAGGGCAGGTATACTGTATCAACCAATAACTCATCGCTTTCTAAAATACAGGTATCGTTTATAGGTTATAAAACGGTAAATATAAATGTTAGCCCAGGTAAAGAGCAAACGGTAAATGTAAAATTGAGGCCTGAGAGCACAGAACTAAACACGGTAACTGTACAATCGGGCAAAAAAAAGAAATACACCAATCGCGATAACCCCGCTGTAGAACTCATTAGAAAGGTAATAGCTAACAAAGATAAAAACCGGCCCGAAAGCTACAATTATATAGAATACAAGGGTTATGAACGTTTAAACTTCTCGTTCATTAATGTTTCTGCCGGCTTTAGCGACCGAAAGCTGTTCCGCAAATACAAATTTTTGCTGGACAATCGCGACACGACCACGGCACCAGGCAAAAACCTGTTGCCTATTTACTTGAGCGAAAAAGCATATAATTACTATTACAGCAAAAACCCCGAGCGCCGCAAAACCAAAGTACTGGGCGAAAAGAACGTTAACTTCGGCAGCTTTATAGACAGCGAGGGCATCGGCGTATACTTTAAACACTTGTACCAGGATGTTGATATTTATGCCAACAGTGCCTTATTGGTAACTAATGAGTTTTTGAGCCCAATATCAGATAATGCCCCTTCAAACTATAAATTCTTTATTACCGATACGGTAGTGGTTGATGGCACCAAGCTGGTAGAGTTAAGTTTTACGCCGCGTAATACCAACGATATACTGTACGAAGGCAACATCTACATTACGCTGGATGGCAACTATGCTGTGCAAAAAGCTGAACTGACTCTTAACCGCAAAATTAACCTCAACTGGGTTAAGGAGATGCACATTAACCTTGATTTTGCTAAAAGCTCAGACGGCCGCTACCACCTAAGCCGCAGCAGTACCACGGCAGATTTTGGCGTCACTAAAAAACAGGACAAAGGCTTATTTGGACAGCGCTACCTGGTTTTTGACGATTATAAAATTAATGTCCCGCATGCCGACACCACTTATGCCGATCCGAACGAAATTGTTGCCGACGAGGTAAAACATCGCAGCAATGATTTTTGGACAAAAAACAGGCTGGACACTTTAAGCAAAGCAGAAGCACAGGTTTACGAAAATGTAGACAGCCTCCGGAAGATGAAATCGTACCGCACCACGGTAGACATTGCCCAATTATTACTGTTCGGGTACAAAACCTTTGGCCCGGTAGATGTTGGTCCGGCTAATGCGTTTTATAGTTTTAACCCGGTAGAAGGTTTCAGGCTTAGGGTTGGCGGGCGCACCAATATCGATTTTAGCAAGCGCATGCTGTTCGAAACTTATGCGGCATATGGCTTTAAAGATCAGAAGTGGAAGTATTTTTTAAGTGGTTTGTATTCGTTTAATAAGAATTACACGTACCGCTTCCCGCAAAATTATATCAAAGCCAGTTTTCAGCGGGATACCCGCATTCCTGGTCAGGAACTGCTGTTTTTACGCGAAGACAATTTCTTGCTATCTTTTAAACGGGGCAATAACGACAAATACCTGTATAACGATAACTACCGGATTGATTATGTTAAGGAGTTTACCAACCGGCTATCTATATCGGCAGGGTTGCGCCGCTTAACGCAATCAGCAGCAGGTTCGCTTTACTTCATTAACCAAATTAACGGTGTTCGCAACCAGGTGAACAGCCTTACCACGTCTGAGGCTAATTTTCAGTTACGCTATGCCCCTCACGAGGAGTTTATACAAGGAAAGGTTTTTCGTAAACCGTTCATAAACAAATACCCTATCATTACCCTGAATTATACTGCAGGGTTTAAAAATGTATTGGGCGGAGAGTATAACTACAACAAATTATCGCTCAATATTTATAAGCACTTTTTTATGAAAAAGCTGGGCGAGGCTGACGTTTGGTTAGAAGGCGGCAATATGTTTGGACAAGTACCCTACCCCCTGCTTACCATACACCGGGCCAACCAAACCTTTGCATACGACCCGATTTCATATAACCTGATGAACTTTTTGGAATTTGTGAGTGACCATTATGCAAGCATTAACATCGATCAGCATTTTCATGGGTTGTTATTTAATCGCATACCTTTATTGAGAGAACTGAAATGGCGCGAAGTTGCCTCAATTAAATCACTTTGGGGAGGCGTGAGAAACGAAAACAACCCAAGCCTGCACCCGTCTTTATATGAATTTCCGAAAGAAGCTAACAATGCTCCCATTACATACAGTTTGGGCAGCAAACCGTATGTGGAGGGCAGTGTAGGTATCGAAAATATTTTTAAAGTGATGAGAATAGATTTGGTTAAACGGTTTAACTATTTAGATCATCCAAACATTGCCAACTGGGGAATTCGTACCCGGTTCCAATTTATTTTTTAATTATTTTAGCTCAAATTTTACTATAATTTATTACATGGCACATCAAACCTCATTACGCACCAACCTCCAGTTAGGGATTTACCGGGTGATTGATCCGTTTGTTAAGGTTTTGATAAAACTGGGACTTACGCCAAACGCGGTAACGCTAATTGGTTTTATCCTGAATGTTGGAGTAGCCGGTATATTTATATGGGGTGCAGAAGAAGGAACCCGCGATGATTTATCGGAAGTGGCCTGGGCTGGCGGACTTATTTTGTTTGCCGGTTTATTTGATATGCTCGATGGGCAGGTGGCGCGTTTAGGTAACATGAAATCAATTTTCGGTGCCTTGTTTGATTCGGTACTCGACCGTTACAGCGAACTGATTATGTTTTTGGGCATCTGTTATTACCTCGTGGCAAACCATTACTTTTTAAGTTCCATATTTGCGTTTATAGCCTTAATTGGCTCTATGATGGTAAGCTATGTACGTGCACGTGCCGAGGGCTTAGGCATTGAGTGTAAAGGCGGCCTGATGCAACGGCCGGAACGTGTGGTAACGATTGGCCTGTGTGCTTTGCTTTGTGGCATTACTTCCAATTATATAGGTGGCAACTATAAGTTATATGTTCCGGGTATCCCATACCACGTTTTTGAAACAATGTCGCTGTTTACTGTGCCAATTACCATTTTGGCTGTACTTACTAATATTACGGCGTTTAAGCGCTTAATGGATGCTAAAAAATCATTGCTTGAGATTGAGAACGGAGAGAACAACTAAATCATGAAAATCAGATTAATTTATATACTTGCTGCGTTTGCAGTAGTTACCATAATTTTGCCGGCTGCCGCAAAAACTGCCAACCATTTGCCGGCAGACACAACCAAAAATTTGTATCAAATGCCCGGTAACCCTTACCAGGCCTTACCCGCCAATGTAAACCGTCTGTTTTATGTACAGCGCACGCCCAATGCCAACACCATTGTTTACGAATTAAACGCAGGAGAAAATGGGCAGCCTGATGCAGAGCAACCCGTACATGCTTATTGGATACGCTATACCGAGGGTGGAAAAAAAGACGAGCTGAACTTTATTCAGCGTAAATTTGCCTATGGTCTGACCTCCAAACCGCTTGGAAATGGCAAGTATGATATCAGGTTTGTGTCATACAAAAAATTTCCGCTCACCCTGATGAAGGCCGCTGACGGAAAATATCATATCTTCGCAACAATTTCACAAAGGCAGTTTATAGTTAACCGAATTTTCGTTAGAATTGAAGGAGGATCGTTCTGGGTTCCCAACGTGCGTTTTGTGGAGTTTAAAGGAACGGATCCGACAACTGGTAAAGAAGTTACTGAACGTTTCAAACCCTGATTAGTGATGAAAAGAAATTACGTTTCCAACTCGACCGAGTCCGTAAGGATGTTTAAAAGCGACTTATTAGAAGCTTTATCCAAAGTACATTTTACTGTACCACTATTTGTTTATATCCCGGTAATCGGCTATTTATGTTACCTGGCTTTTACTAAAAGCACTGTTACCCCGATAGGCTTCTTTGCCTTATTTGCAGCAGGTCTGGCTTTTTGGACTTTTGCCGAATATGTACTGCACCGCTACGTCTTCCATTTCGTACCTAAAGCCGAATGGGCTTTACGCATCCACTTTATATTTCATGGTGTACACCATGATTACCCGAGCGATGCCAAACGTTTAGTAATGCCGCCTTCGGCCAGTATCCCTATGGCTTTAGCTTTGTTCTTTTTATTTAACTGGATACTGCCGCCTACTTATATTTATTCGTTTTTTCCGGGTTTCTTGATAGGATACTTAATTTACGACATCTCGCATTACGCTATACATCACTTTAACTTTAAAGGCGGAATGTGGAAACGTATTAAACAGCACCATATGCTGCACCATTACCAGGACCCAAGTAAAGGTTACGGAGTAAGCTCCCCTATCTGGGACAAAGTGTTCGGCTCCGATTTTTTAAAAAAAGCTAAATGAGCCTTGTTCTCACTAAAAGTACAGCGGTAAACTTTAAAAGCTTTGTCACCGTTGTACTTATAGCTATTGCTTATCTGGTTGCCTCCTATTTTTTGGTCGGTTTTAAAACTGACCAGCTCGTATTGATCGGCATCTTTTTTAGTCTTTACTTTCTTACAAATACTACCCGCAAATTCGTTCTCGGCTTTTCTATCTTTATTATTTACTGGATCATCTTCGATTATATGAAGGCGTTCCCTAATTATCAATACAGCGAGGTACACATTTCGAGCCTTTACAATTTAGAGAAACATTACTTCGGAATACACGAAGCAGGCCGTTTGCTTACGCCAAATGAGTATTGGCGTGTGCATAGCCGCACGTTTTTAGATGTGCTCACGGGTTTATTTTATTTATGCTGGATACCTGTGCCTTTGGGCTTCGCCGCTTACTTGTTTTTTACCCGTAAAAGGGAGTTTTTATATTTTTCATTAACCTTTGTGCTGGTTAATTTGCTGGGTTTTATAGTGTATTACACTTACCCTGCCGCTCCGCCTTGGTATATACAATATCATGGGTTTCAGTTTGTAAAGGCAACGCCCGGCAACACTGCAGGTTTAGCCAGATTTGATAACTACTTTCACATTAACCTGTTTAAGTCTATCTACGCCAAAGGCTCAAATGTATTTGCAGCCATGCCCTCGCTGCACTCCAGCTATCCGCTTATTGTAGTTTATTATGGCTTAAAAAACCGTTTGGGCTGGGCTAATTTATTTTTTATTACCGTAAGTGTAGGTATTTGGTTTTCGGCAGTGTACACCAGTCATCACTACGTACTAGATGTTATGGCCGGGATAGCAACTGCTGCCTTGGGTATTACTTTATTCAATTATTTGGTCACCCATTCCAAGAAAACGCAGCAATGGCTGCATGTTTACGAAGGAATTATCCAATAGTTATACACAACCACTCATTTTATTCACATTAATTTACAATTAAAAGGAATATTGAGTAAATAGGCATACAATTTGCAAATGGTTGATTACAAATGGTCAATATTTGTTTTAGTATGAAAAAACTAGTTTTACTCGCCGCATATTCATTATTCTTGGTTACAGCTGTTAGTGCCAATACTATTGACAGCCTCAAACAGAAATTACAGTTAACTACTGATGACAGTCAAAAGGCTGTTATTTACAGCCAACTTGCTGAGTGTTACTTGAATGAAGTAAATTCAACTAATGCTTACACTAAACGCATATCTCAAGAAAATGCCGTTAACGTTACTATGCAAGCCATGCGTTTGTATTACAAACATAACGACACTACCGGGTTAATTGGTAGCTACAGCAATTTATCTAGAGGATACCGCTCACAACGTAAGTTTGCTCAGGCAAAATGGTTCATTTTACAAGCTAACACGCTATCACGCGAGCAAAAATCAACTCCAGATATTATTAATACCCTAGTTGATTTAGCAGCTATTAAAATGGATATTAACGATTTTAATTTAGCTAAAAGAGATTTAAAAGAAGCTCATTTATTAGCGGTAAAAAACAACTTAACAGCGTGTGATTCATTGGTAAAAACAGGCTTTTCAAGATTATACACTGTTATTCACGTACCAGATAGTGAAAATGTTTTTACCCAGTCGCCTAAAGCTCTAATGGCTGAGCTGAGAGCATTAGATTTATTGAATGCTAAAAAGGCTGTAACTATTAAACCTATTATCAAATCTTTCTCTAAACGTAAAGTATTGACTGCCGCTAACAAACGTACTTTTATCCCTAAAGTTCAAATGCCGGCAATTAATTGGGAAACACCATCTAACATTATGACCTCTGATAGCCTTAAAATGGTATCATTATAACGAGTTACTATATATAATAAAACAGAAAGGGAGTTGATCTACAGATCAACTCCCTTTCTGTTTATAGCCTGCCGGTATATTTTAAGCAACTTTGCGCTTCAATTCAATAACAGTAATTTCGGGCCAAATACCCAATCGTCCTGAAAAAGCCAAAAAGCCGAAGCCCCGGTTCACATATAAAAATCGGTTATTTTCTTGCGCTAAACCAGCCCAATCCAAATAACGATACTTTACAGGACTCCAACGGAACTTGTCTGTTTCGACGCCAAACTGTGCGCCATGCGTATGGCCGGAAAGTGTTAAATGGATATGTGAAGGATGGTAACGCACCTTTTCTTCCCAATGAGTGGGGTCATGTGATAGCAACAGCTTAAAATCATCATGCTTTACTCCTGCCAGGGCCTCGTCTAAATTTCCAATCTGTATAAACCCACGCCCCCAATTTTGTACACCAATTAGGACAATTTTTTGTCCATCTTTCTCTATCGGCGTATTTTCGTCCAGCATTAATCTGAAACCTAAAGCTTTATGATGCTTTTTTAACTTTTCCAGGTTAGCCGCTTTAGCCTCCTCACTTTCCCATTGTACATAATCACCATAATCATGATTACCTAAAATAGAATATTGCCCATAAGGTGCTTTTAACTGACTGAAGCGATGCATATACGGTTCAATTTCGCTGGCCACATTGTTAACCAGGTCGCCGGTAAACACAAACAAGTCCGACTTTTGCGCATTAGCCAGATCAATACCGCGCTGCACAGCGTCGGCAGTATCAAAACTGCCGGAATGAATATCCGAAAGCTGTGTGATAGTGAAGCCGTCGAAAGCCTCGGGCAAATCTTCAAAGTAAAGCGTATGCCGGTGTACCCGGTAATCATATTTACCTTTAACCATAGCATACAAAAATGAGGTAAAGGGTACAGCAGCGAGCAAAACTGCAGCTTCACTTACAAATCTGCGCCGCGCCGGAATATAACTTCCATCCTTTTTATTCTTATTAATTCCGTTAAATAATCCGGCAATTAAACGGTAAATATCTCCTGCTAATAATACCAGCGCAAAAAACAGCTTACTAACTAATAAGCCTATAAAAATACTAAGCAGCCATTGTTGATAAGGCCTCATGCCCGGCGGCCGGCTGGCACTTGTTATAATTATTAACAAGCCAACCACTAATAGTATGGATATTGCCCAATAAATCCACGAAACAATACGTCGGGTTTTTTGATTGGCTTTCCTTAGCAAAGTTTTGAGGCCTTGGCTTACATAAATATCTAACAGAAAACTGAAAGCAATTAGGTAAATAAAATACTGAAAAATACCACCGTGACGCATTAGAGAAAGAGTTAAGTTGGGGTACGAAATATACTGCACAATAAACTTATGTAGAAACTTATTGTGTTAAGTACAGGTAACTTTACCGGTAAAAAACAACCCTTATATATTAAAGCCCTATTTTTGGTACCTGATATATGCTTATGACAACAGATTTGAAGAATAAATTTGACAGTATAATTTTTGACCTGGACGGCACCTTGTGGAACTCTACCGCCAATGTGGCTACAGCCTGGCAAAAGGCTAAACAAGAAGTGGATTACGTAAAAGAAGACATTACCCGCGAGGTCGTGCAGTCTATTACCGGGATGGCTTATGATGCAATATTTGATAAACTGGTACCTTACCTAACACCCGAACAACGTAAAAAATTTCAAGCCCTTTGTGCAAAATACGAACTCGAAGTATTAAACACTAAAGGCGGTGATTTATACCCAGACTTAGTGTCGACTTTGATATATCTGCACGAGCGTTACCCGCTGTTTATTGTTAGTAATTGTCAGTGCGGTTATATTGAAACCTTTTTAACGCTTAACGAACTTGAATATTTATTTAAAGGCCATCAATGTTACGGCACCAAAAGCCAGCCTAAATTTCAGAACATCATAGATGTAGTACAAGACTTTGATTTAAAGCACCCCGTATATGTGGGCGATACGCAAGGCGATTACGACAGTGCCACCAAAGCAGGCGTACCTATAATTTTTGCCGAATATGGTTTTGGTACAACTAACGGCGAGCCGGTAGCCCGCATACAGCATTTTAAACAACTTACGGAATTACTTTAACCGGGTTTAAACAGACCAAGTAAAGTACACTGTCAAAATGCGTTTGCTGATAATATTTAGCGTGCGGATACACAAAGCACAATAATTTCTATACGCTTTATTTTATGCTGCGCGTGTAAGTATTGCTTTTGCCCATAAACGGCAAGCTTGTGTAGAGGTTAATAATAGAGCAACGTATCAGTATATTAACTTTAACACCAGAATTTATTGTAGCTTAAATAGCGCATCCTTAGTGCTGTTTAGGCTATTTTAATTTGTATGCACTTATCTAAGGGATGGTTTTCAGGTTTTATTTATTCAAACCATAAAATAAAGCAACAGGCTGTTACATCTCATCGTCATCAAACGTATGGTCTATAATTCTAACTAAACCATTATGAAACAGCACTTAGCACTTTTATTATTACTTATTACTACTTGCGTAGCCTGTAAAAAAGACAGTAACCAATCAGGTAACACAGATTCGGCTTTGACCGGTATTTGGGTAAAGCCATCCATAAACGCTGCTACGGCCAGCGACAAGGAAAGTATTGAGTTTTCATCTGACGGCGATGTTACCATTAACAGGTATTATAGCAATACACCTACACAACAAATTGTGAAATATTCTTATAGATATACCGGTAAATATAGGGTAACCGGAAGTGGGATGTTGCAATTGTACGACATGCAATTATTCGCTAACAATAGTACCGACCCTTACGTCGCCATTGATAAATTAACGTCTAAAGGATCCTCAGCCAACCAACAATACCTTTACAAATTAGATAACTTTAATACGACGCTCACCTGGACGGTTGTTTGTCCGCCTAATGCCAGTTGTATAGGTGCTCAGCAGTACACCAAACAATAGTGCGTTTTACAAGCCCTCGTACAAGCGGCGATGTGTTATGGCCATCTCCTGGTAAACAGCATCATTTTTTACTTGTTGCCAGTAGCCATAAAATATTTTTGCTGATTCTGCCTTTACCTCATCCTCTGTTCTTGGTAGCTCGGCACGACCATGCGCTCCGCTTTGCCCTTTTTTATTTTCCGGTACCGGGCCATCGTACTTTTTGCCCCCCTTATGGTTAGCGTACCGGCGAGAACGGGTGTACCCCATTTGTAAAAACTTGCGGGCCATATCCATGCCCACAAAATCGCCGGCTTGCTTGTAATCCTCAAATAGCTGCAGTATACTTTGCGCCGAGGCCACGGCAATATCCGGTGTTTTAAAACGCCAGTGAGGCAGTATTTCGCTTTTATAGGGTTCAACCAACAAAACACCCTGTTCGCCTTTACCAATGCGATATTGTTCGGGATGTTGCCTAAAATCGAGATGCTCAAAATTTAGCTGGTAATTAAACGGAGCGTTGGGCATTAAGTAAATGTTATTGATGCTCTTTATTCAACCCTCGCTAAAGCAGATGGTTTGCACTATTGCATATCGGATTGTTATAGCCTCACCTTAGTAACCAGCAAAAGCATCGGACATTTTTACGAGGCTTAAACATAAATGCGCTCGTAAATCAGCATTTTTGTACGTAAACAGAGGCTTCTTTGCCGATTATCAACGCATGAATTATTTAACTCAAGATACTATTGTTGCATTAGCTACCCCCAACGGCACAGGCGCCATAGGCGTCATCCGCTTATCAGGTCCAGACGCATTAAGCATAGCTAACAGTGTGTTTGAAGGTAAAGACCTAACGCAGCAGGTATCTCACACTATTCACTTAGGTTACATCATTGATGGCGATTTGGTATTAGACGAGGTACTGGCTTCTTTATTTATTGCACCGCGGTCGTACACGCGCGAAAACGTAGTTGAAATATCTTGCCATGGGTCTAATTATATTATACAGTCCATCATTAAACTGCTGATCAGAAAGGGTGCCCGCTCGGCAAAGCCCGGCGAGTTTACCCTGCGGGCATTTCTAAACGGGCAATTCGACCTGTCGCAGGCCGAAGCTGTGGCCGATCTGATTGCATCTGACTCGAAAGCATCGCAGCAAGTGGCCTTGCAGCAACTACGGGGGGGCTACAGCACCGAACTACAAACCCTGCGCGAACAACTGGTACACTTTGCGAGCATGATAGAACTGGAACTGGATTTTTCGGAAGAAGACGTAGAGTTTGCCAATCGTGCCCAGCTTAAGCAACTCATTCATGATTTAACCCGGGTAATTGGTAAGTTAATCCAGTCTTTTGAGCTGGGTAATGCCATCAAACAAGGCATCAATACCGTTATTGCCGGTCGGCCCAACGCAGGTAAGTCCACCTTACTGAATGCCTTACTCAACGAGGAACGGGCTATTGTAAGCCACATTGCCGGTACCACGCGAGATACTATCGAAGAAACGCTCAACATCAACGGTATCAACTTTAGGCTGATTGACACTGCTGGTATACGCGAGGCTACAGATGCTATTGAGCAGATTGGCGTACAAAAAACCATGGAGAAAATTAGCCAGTCGGCCTTATTACTCTATGTTTTTGATGTGGAACAGTTGTCATTAGAAGAATTACAGCGCGACATCGAAACATTACATAAGCAGGGCTTACCTACCATTGCAATAGCTAATAAAGTAGATTTGGCACCGTTTAACCCTGAAGACTATCAGAGCGTATTACCAGAAGGAGTTACGCTCACTGCTGTATCTGCCAAAGCCAAAACACACATCGACGATTTAAAACAGCTGGTATATAACACCACCATTCAAGGCCGCCTAAATGGTAACGAAACCTTGGTAACTAATATACGCCACCTTGAAGCACTTGAAAAAACAGAGCAGGCCCTCATCAAAACCTTGCAAGGCATCGACTTGCAAGTTACTTCCGACTTTTTAGCCATGGATATTAAGCAGGCCTTGCATTATTTAGGTGAGATTACAGGCGCCGTTACTACAGATGATTTGTTAGATAACATATTTTCTAAATTCTGTATCGGCAAATAATTCTCACGAGTAAACAAAACTCTGACAGCTAAATATCGTATTTTTAGTCTCTTGTATTTTGCTTTCTTTTGCCCAGTTTTTGGATCATCGGTGATGTCTCTCTCTTATTTTAGTATTATCTTGATATTCAAAACAAAAACGTGAGGTAAGATTTTTAGAGATCATTTAAGTCGCTTATATACAGTTATCCCTGCCTATTATACCCTATTTCCATTTAATGACTTTCAAAGTGGGTGGCTTAACAATCAATACTATTTTTCTTTCCTTAGTACTAATCTGCCGGTTACGCCTCTTTCATTAATGAAGTACTAATCGGCTTTAATTAGTCAAAAGTTTGCTTGTTGTTTATCGCAACGGCTTAGAGACCTACAATCCGATTAAAAATATCTTTACTTGTTAATTTTTCACTAAAACCGAAGATTTGTTAACGGCTATGGCCGTTCGATATAGCAAATACATTTAACACCTAACTTTTTGGCGATTTATCTATATTAGCACCAATTGTAATCGATTGTATGTGTAACGGTACATTTTACTGTACTCATTAAAATTACAAAAGATAGATTACACTTCAATTGGCAACAATAACACTAAAGCATTATCATATCTTATGAAAATAAAAAAAGCTGTAATTACAGCCGCTGCCCGCGGAGAACGTTTGTACCCGGTTTCAGATACTGTACAAAAAGCGATGCTGCCTATGGTTGATACCGATGGCTTACATAAACCTACGATACAAATTATAGCCGAAGAAGCTTTTGACAGTGGTATTGAAGAAATTTGCGTAATCTGTGCTCCCGGCGATGCTGAGCGTTATCAAAACGCCTTTACAGCACTTAAAAATAATCTTACCAAATCGTTTAGTGGTGCCGAGTGGGCACGGCAAGAAGCAGCTAAAGTAGATCTATTTTTAGAAAGAGTGCAGTTTGCGGAACAAACTGAGGCATTGGGTTACGGGCACGCCGTATACTGTGCACGCGATTTTGTTGGCGAAGATGCTTTTTTACTGCTATTAGGCGACTACCTGTATGCCTCTAACCAAAAAGGGAAAAGATGTGCAGGCCAGTTATTGGATTTAGCCTCTGCCGAAAACTGTTCTGTTTCGGCGGTTAACCCTACACCTGAGCATCTTATTGGCCGCTACGGCACCGTAACCGGCAGGCATGTTCCGGGCAGCACTGGTGTTTATGAGGTAGAAAAGCTGATTGAAAAACCTTCGCTAAGCCTGGCCGAACTGGAGCTGCAAACTCCGGGTTTGCGTATTGGCTATTACCTGTGCTTCTTTGGTATGCACGTGCTTACGCCGGCCATTTTTAATATATTGCAAAAACAGATTGACGAGGGTATTAACCCGGTATTACTTACCCCTGCCCTGCACGAGCTGGCCCAAACAGAGCGTTACCTGGCACTCGAAGTACGAGGCTCGCGCTATGACCTGAGCCGTCGGCATGGGTTGTTGCGCGCGCAGGTTGCCTTAGGCCTGGCCGGCGAGGCCCATGACGAAACGTTAAGTATACTGGTCGAATTGCTGGCTGAAGCCAAAGGCCGTAAATAATCTGCTATTTTCTGATGAATATATTTATTGAAACCATCACATCGGCAGAGCCGCAAAAACGTGATCGCTCGTTTTTTGAACTCAGCCGGCACATGCATTCGAAAGAGTTGCTCGGCGCACTGCTTGAGTTAGAAGAGTTCCGGAAAACTACACCAAACCTGTACGATAAAGTTAGAGCCATTCTGTTTTTATATGCCGGATTCCGTTTTTTCTTAATATCGGCTAAAGAAATGCCTGAAATCGGCAAGGTTCCGTATGCCGGTTTCGAAGATTTACTGGCGCGCAGGTTTGAGCAGGCTATTCATGCCTTTTACCAAGAGCTGAAAGTGCAGGGCTCTAACGCTACCCTGTTTAGTGCACTGGCAGAATGTTACCACCAGCTCTCGTTCCAAACGTTAGCCAACCAGGTGCGCAAAAGCGTACGATCCAGCAAAGGCAATCAATGGATGTTCAGGTCGGGCAACCTGGAACAGCATCCTATTAAAATACACCCCAAACTCCTGCAGCGGCGCGAAGGCACGTTATTTTACCCCATTTTGCACGAGCAAACCTCTGTTCGTATGGATTTAACGCACAGTGGCTGGTCAGACATTTTCTTTTTGGGAATGGATTACCCTGATGGAGCCAACGTGATAAACGTGTCTATTGACCTTGGCATGTTTGGTCGCGACAAAGATATTCGTCCACCCCTGCACAGCTACGTGCGTGTAATACCCGAACCGGTGCTGCGCGTGACCAGTATAGACTTAAATACCACTAAAGATATCACCGAGCTGGATGACTTGTTTAACTTTGGTAACGATTACCTGAGTTTGGTTAAAGCCGGAATTATAGCGTCAGGCCTTATTCCACCGTCGTTCGAAGGTACTAACCAGTCGCTCATTAGATTGCTGGCCAACATTGTTGGGCCGGGCATGGGTATTGAACTTGTTACCAGGGTAAACGATATTCCGAAAGGTTCGCGCTTTGCAGTATCTACCAACCTGTTGGGCTCTATTATTAGTTTGTTAATGCGGGCTACCGGGCAAACACGTCAATTGGAGGGCGGCTTAGAAGAAAGCGAACGCAGACTGATTGCCTCCCGCGCGATTTTAGGCGAGTGGATTGGCGGTTCGGGCGGCGGTTGGCAAGATTCAGGCGGTGTATGGCCGGGCATTAAAGCTATCCACGGCACCTTTGCCCACGAAGGCGACCCTGAGTTTGGCACCAGCAAAGGCTCCCTGTTGCCTAAACATGAAATTTTAACCGGCGACAGAGTACACCCTGAGTTTTACGACCGGATAACCAACTCACTGGTACTAATGCATGGCGGTATGGCCTCTAACGTAGGCCCAATACTGGAAATGGTAACCGAAAAGTATTTGCTCCGGTCCGAAAAAGACTGGGTTGCACGTCAGCAAACTAATCAAATTTTTAATAATATCCTGGAGGCTATCAAAGAGGGTGATATTAAAAAGCTGGCCGGCAATACAGAAAATAACTTTTTTGGCCCCATTAAAACCATTATTCCGTGGGCTTCTACGTACTTTACCGAGCAGATTATTAGTAAGGCGAAGCAAAGATTTGGTGCCGACTATTATGGCTTCCTGATGCTGGGCGGTATGTCGGGCGGTGGTATGGGTACATTCGTCAATCCCGAAAAATACGAGGCATCTAAAACCCAAATGCTCGAAATACTCAGCGAAACGCGGCAGGAACTCGCAGCATCGATGCCTTTTGCCATGAGCCCGGTAGTATACAACTGGAGCATCAACCATAAAGGGAGCTGGAGCACGCTACATGAGGGTAACGAGGCGCTGATGCCTGAGCAATACTATGGTATTCACGTATCTGGTTTAGTGAAAAAAGACCCGGCGGCTGTTTCATACATCCGTCGTGCCGAAATTGATTATTTTACCACACATTGCGAGCAAAACAACCAGGCTTACCCGTTGCTGCGCACTATAGTGAGCAACCTGTTCCAGGTTTCCGACCCATCGAGCCAGGGCAACCAATCTGTTGAGCATCAAAAAGCCGATACTGTTAAAAAAGAAAACGGCTTCGACTTTATTCAGCACGAAGAAATACGCGAAGAAATTCAGAAAGGCCGCATAGGACTATCGCGCAACAGGCTACCGGCCGAAACGCTGATTGAGGATGTAGAACCCGGCGAGATCAGTACTATAGAACAGGTTGAAGCAACTGCCGAAGGGGTTGCCGCTATTAAAGCCGGTAAAGTGGCCGTCATGAGCCTGGCAGCCGGCATAGGTACCCGCTGGACTAAAGGTGCAGGTGTTATTAAAGCTATCAATCCGTTTGTGGAAATGGCAGGCAGGCATCGCAGCTTTTTAGAGATACATCTGGCAAAAACCAAAAAAACTGCTGAAAAGTTTGGCACCCATATGCCGCACGTAGTCGCTACCAGCTACCTCACCCATGCACCTATACAAAGCAACCTGAACGAAACGCATAACTTTGCTTATGACGGACCCGTATATCTGTCGGCAGGTCGTTCGATAGGTCAGCGCTTTGTGCCGATGGAACGCGATTTGCGCTTTTTATGGGAAGATATGCCACAGGAAACCTTGGACGAAAACAAGCAGAAGGTACGCGATGCGGTAAGGCAGAGCATGATAAGCTGGGCCAAAGCTAAAGGCGAAGGCAGCGATTATGTAGACAACGTAGCTTCGCAGCGGTTTTCGCCGTTGGGGCATTGGTATGAGGTGTCTAACCTGCTCAGAAACGGTACCCTGGCTAAATTACTGGCCGAGCATCCGCAGGTAGAAACACTGATGCTACACAACATTGATACCTTGGGCGCTGATATTAACCCGGCTGCACTCAGCTATCACCTGCAATCGGGCAATGTGCTGACTTTTGAGGTTATCCCCCGCCACATTGACGACCGCGGCGGCGGTTTAGCAAAAATTAACAATAAACTACGCTTGCTCGAAGGTTTGGCCCAACCTCATGAAGAGGATGAGCTAAAACTAAGCTATTACAACTCCAACACTACCTGGATACAGATTGACCCGCTGCTTGCGCTTTTTGGCCTTACCCGCCAGGACCTTCAGCAGGGTGATGCCTTGCAACTGGCCAAAGCTGTACGTACCGTGGCGCACCGTATCCCGACGTATGTGACTATTAAAGATGTAAAATACCGCTGGGGCCACGCACAGGAGGACATCTACCCGGTTGCTCAGATTGAAAAGCTATGGACGGACATGACCGCCCTGAGCGACCTTAAATGCGGCTACTTAATTGTACCCCGCTTGCGCGGCCAGCAAATGAAAGACCCGGCCCAGCTTGATGCCTGGGTAACGGATGGCAGTAAAGACTATGTAGAATCACTATGTGATTTCGATTGATATCAAGCTAACAAACTAAGCGCTATTCCATGGGCATAGCGCTTAGTTTAAACAAAATCTTATACAACACGGTAGTGTATAGTGCATTCTAAATTAAAAGACAACTGTTCGGCACTTAACCCCCAAGTTCCCTACCAAGAATAGCCTTAAACAGTAATACTGATTTGACCGATCTGCAATGGCAATTGCAGAAGGCGCCGTTTAAGAATTATTGAAATTAACCCAAAGCCCGATAATTGCTTTTGCGATTTACCTACCTATTATTATAATTCGGTTTCGTTTTGTCTATAATCTCTGCTTACTCGGGCAGATGCTTGGATAGTTCAACATCCCAAGTAATTGTTAGATAAACTGGATAGAGGTGTATAATTGCCTACATAACTTCACCTATTTCCGACCGAAACAGTGCAATCTCTTAACAGACTTTTACAAGCTTTTAGACGTTAGAGGCTTTTTTGATCCTAATAATTTAGCATCGAATTAGTAATTGTGTATTGATCAATTTGTTGTCTATAGATGAGGAGTCCAACATTATTGGCATGATACTTTTTGAGCAAGTTATGATTAAGTCCTGCTTTAAATAAAATGTAGTATAAGGTTGTGTTAATATTTTATAAAATAAGCGTGGCGCAATGTCAACATTCTTTTGTCTGAATAATAATAAACTTTGAATGTTTGTAATTGCTACCTGTACTCCCCTTCGTCAACAATCTAAGGTTGTAACAAAATTTCATAAAAGGTATATTTCTGTACAAATTTTAGCCAATAATGAGGGTATATTGTGTAATTTGCGACCATTCTACATCACACATTTAAAGGCATTGTCATCTCCCGAATTCTATTTAGCCGTAAGCCTTTAATACAAATTCCATTAAATATTACAGCAAACACATTCGCTAATCTTTTCTATGAATAAAAATCTACTCATTTTTATTGTTGTTTTTATAAGCAATCATTTATTTGCTCAAACCCGAAATTTGCACGGAACGGTAACAGAATCGGGTACAAAAGCCGTTTTACCAGGCGTTTCTATAACTATTAAAGGAACGAGTATCGGAACAACCACTGATCAGGAGGGCCGGTATACCATCAATGCGCTCCCAACGGCCGGCACCTTGGTTTTCTCGTATACCGGTATGCAAACAAAAGAAGAAACAATCGGGCAGCAGTCTATCATCAACGTGCAGCTAACGCCCGACACGAGGCAATTGCGTGAGGTTATTGTAAACGCTATTGGTGTTGAGCAGGAGCGCGATAAATTCGGCTCTTCTGTATCTACTGTGAAAGGGAAAAATATTGCACAAAGCGGCGAAACCAGCTTGTTACAGGGCATGAGCGGTAAAATATCAGGCGTACAGATTACGCGCAACAGCGGAGATCCGGGTGCAGGTGCCTACATTCAGATCAGAGGCCAGAATACGATTACCGGTAACGCACAGCCATTGTTTATTGTTGATGGCATGCCGGTAAGCAACTCGAGCGATAATTTGGGTGCCGCTGCAGCTAACGGGATTGTACAGCAGTCACGCATCGGCGATATAAGTCCGGAAGAAATTGAAAGTGTAGAAGTACTGAAAGGTGCATCGGCAGCAACTCTATGGGGAACCCGTGCAGCCAACGGCGTAATCATTATTAAAACAAAAAGAGGCCGTAACACGGATGGCAAGTTGAACATTACCTATAAATCAACAGTGTCGTTTGATCGGGTTAACAAAATGCATCCGCTACAAACCACCTACGGCAATGGGTCTGATGGGTTTTACCGACAAGGTGATAAATTGAGTTTTGGTGATTTGATTGCCGCCCGTACGGGTGGTGCCGACACCTATATTACCAACCCTGCTGCCGCAGGCTACCAGGGGTTTGTAACTTTCCCGGATGGATCAACGCGATATGCTATTGCATCCGGCAATACAGCCAATCCTCATGGCGGCAAAAATTCAACTGATGTTTTCGACCATAATCAGGATGTATTTCAAACCGGTCATTTTTTTGACAATAACATCACCCTAAGCGGCGGCGACAGCCGTTCAACTTTTTTAATAAATTATGGCAACCTCACACAAGACGGTGTTGTAAAAACATTTAGCCGTTATGTGCGGAACAACGCCCGGGTTAACGCCTCTACCAGGTTTAACAACTGGCTCAAAGCATCTGCAAACATCGGCTATACCAAAACATACTCATTACGTAACCAGGAGGGAGATAATGTTGATGGTATCTTGTTAGGTGCTACCCGTACCCCACCCGATTTCAATAATGCTTATTATACAGGTACCTACACCTCACCAACCGGCGAGATATTCAACAACGCGCACGTATCATACCGTAACCCGCTGGGCAAAGATTTAGGTACAATTTATTCAAACCCGGTCTGGAATGTTAACAACAACCGCAACAGCAGTGATGTAGACCGTATTATCGGGGTACTTGAACTTAATGCCAATCCGTTATCATGGTTAACCCTCACCGGCCGCACAGGCATTGATAATTTTACTGATGACCGCACGGAAAGGTTTGCCCGAAACTCGGCCTTATTTTTAAATGGCTACCTGTCTAAAACTCTGCTTACCGAAAAGCAGTTTAATACAGATGCATTTGCCAGTGCCAGCAAAACTTTAAGTAACCAGTGGCGGGGCTCGCTGTTACTGGGCGTTAACTACAATAACCGGCGGCGCACTACCCGGTCTGATGCCATTTCAAATTTAATTGTGCCTACAGCACCCGATATTTTAACCAATGCCTTAAACTCTAATTTGATAGCCGGTAATACCACTTCACTGATGCGTACGTACGCTTACTACTTACAAAGTGATTTAGAGGCCTATGATATGTTTTACTTAACCCTGTCGGGACGTAACGAAAGCGCCTCTACATTTGGCAAGCAAACCAGCAATAGTTTCTTCTTCCCTTCGGCAGCATTAGCCTGGCAGCTAACCAAAATAAAGGGTTTGGATAGTTCGCCGATCCTGAGCTTCGCCAAACTCCGGGTGAGTTGGGGGCAGGTAGGCATTCAACCGCAGCCTTATCAAAATTTAACAACGTTTAGTCCGGCTGTTTACAGTGATACATTTACCCGTGGCCTAACCTCCACCAGCGCTCTTTATGGAGGTGGTTACAGCCGAAGCACTATAGAGGGCAACAATTTTTTAAAGCCCGAAAGAAAAACAGAAACGGAGCTGGGTTTAGATATAAGACTACTGCAAAACCGCATCAGCTTGTCAGCCACTGCTTATACCAACAAAACCAAGGATGTGATTTTGGCATTAAATGTGCCCAACGAAACAGGGTTTACGGTTCGCAACTCAAACGCCGCTGTACTATCCAACAAAGGGTTTGAGCTGGATATCAACGGTGATGTAATCGCTCAAGCCGCTTTCAGGTGGAACATCTCAGGTAACTTTGCAGTAAACAGAAGCCTTGTAAATTCACTGGCCGGAGCCTCGGTATACACACTTCCCGACAGTTTTATACAAAACGCATCTCTTATCCCCGGTCAGCCTTTCGGTGTATTCTATTCAACCGACTTTTTAAAGAATGCTTCCGGAAAATATGTACTTGACGCAAACGGGTTTCCGCAGGCCGGTATCAGCAATGAGGTAATTGGTAACCCCAACCCAAAATGGCAGGGCGGCCTGGGCAGCACGGTTAGCTACAAAAACCTGTCGCTTTACGTTCTGTTTAGCCGTGTGGCAGGTAACGATTTTTTTAATGGTACACGGGGGTCCCTTTATAGCATTGGCACCCATGCAGACCAAGGTAACACCGTTATTGCACCCACTGGTGGTTTACGCGACGTGACCGGCAAACTAATACCGGCCGGTACAGCTTTTCAGGGGCAAATTGCTGATTTTGGAGCCGGCCCTGTGGCTATTAATCAAGCGTGGTGGCAAGGCCGTGGTTCTGCCAGTAACACAGCCTCGTATAAGCAATTTGTAGAGAATGCCAGTGCAACCCGGCTACGCGAGGTTACGCTTACCTATAGCCTAAACAGTGCCGCATTTAAACGTACCACGCATTTATCCGGAATTGATTTCAGTGTAACCGGCCGTAATTTATTGTTGTGGACTCCTTATTCAGGCACCGATCCGGAACTGAATGTTACCGGTGCCGGTTTAGCCCGCGGGCAAGACTGGTTTACCAATCCTAACACGCGCTCATGGTTATTCTCTATACAAATCAGATACTAATATTAAGCCTCGGCTAATCAATAATTTTTTATGAAAAAGCATTTCATTGTCATTATCATATTTGCTATAGTTAACACCAGTTTACTGAGCAGTTGCAAAAAACTGTTTAACACTCCCGATATCAACAGCAATCCCAACGCCGTTACTGATGTAGATTTGCCAACGTTGTTAGGTGGTACTATGCTGGGCGTATCATTGCTTCATGAAGACACCGACGTTCGGATAGCTTCTATTTGGGCAGGCGAACTTAACGGCCTGGCACGTGCACATTTAGGCTTTGCCCAGTACATTGTTTCGTCGCAAAATTTTACCTGGAACCCGCTTTACCCAGTGGCTGGCCAGGCCAGGCTGATTCAGACCAAAGCCGATGCTTTAGGCAATAAATGGGCAAAAGGTATAGGCCAGGTGCTTGAAGCACTGGTTATTGCTAAAGCCACCGCGCTATATGGCGATGTGCCCTACACTCAGGCATTTAATGCGGTGCAATACCCCACGCCTGTTTTTGATAAACAAGCAGATATTTACAATGCTTTACAGGCGGTATTAAATGATGCTATTACCAACCTGTCTTCCCCCACCGGCTCAGCATACCCTGCAAAAGATTTTATTTTTAAAGGAGACGTCAAAAAATGGAGAGCGCTTGCCAACAGCCTGAAAGCCCGTTTATATTTACATACAGGTAACTATGCCCAAGCCATCAGCTTTGCCCAGTTAGGCATAAGCGGAACTGACGGAGATGCTTTAACGCCGCATGGTACAGGTATAGGGGTAGATATTAATCAGAATTATGACTTCTTTGCCGTTTCGAGGATTGGTGACGCCGGGTTTGATGGAGCATACCTGCCCAAACTGATGCAATCCAGGATACGTTCGGGCAATACAAAAACAGACGAAACAGCCTTATATAATTTTTATTTCAGAACAGGTATAACTACACCCACCAGTTTAGATGCCAATACGGTTGACGGAGCATTTACAGCGAACGCCGCACAACCTATCATGACCTACTTTGAAACTCAGTTAATTTTAGCAGAAGCCCAAGCCCGCAGCGGTGCAAATGATGAGGCATTGGCAGCATTAAACCGCGTTAGGGCCGTTTTGGCAGCAGGCACCATCAATGGCAAGAGCCTCCCAACTGCTGGCCGCCGATATGATGCTTACACCTTGACTGATTTTAGCGCAGCAGGGCTGGCCAATCCTACCCGGGCAGCTACTACTCAGCTGGCACTACTTTATGAAATTATCAGCCAGCGTTATATTACTTTGTTAATGCAATACGAAGCTTTTAACGATTACCGGCGTTTGGCCTCGGCACAACCTGTGGTACAATTGCCAATTGCGCTTTACAGCGGCACCAGCAAACCGCAAAGGTTTATCTATCCTCAAACAGAAATTAACACCAACCCTAATGTACCTAAGCCATTGCCAGGCCAGTTTGTAAAAACCTCAATTTTTCCGTAATGCATCGGCTACATTGATAGCGTTACCCATGACTACACCGTATCATTTGAAATTGATTTTATGAAAGCTAATACCCCTGCTTTGTCATTGGCAGACCGTTCGTGGCTCAGGTACTTTACATTTATTGCGTTGTACTTTGCCGAAGGTTTGCCCATGGGCATTTTATTTATCGGTATTCCGGCATGGATGGCCATGAACAATAAAACTGTTGCCGAAATCAGTGCCTTTGATGTAGCCTGCGCATTACCTTGGACCTTTAAGTTTTTTGTTGCCCCTTTGATGGACAGGTATACATTTTTACCTATGGGGCGTAAGCGGCCATGGGTAATTATATGCCAGTTAGGGTTATTTGCAAGCTTAATGGTGATGGCTATGGTAAAAGACCCGCTTAATCATTTAAGCTTACTGGTGGCGGGAGGATTCTTGGTATCAGTATTTGGAGCAGCACAGGATGCAGCAACCGATGGCCTGGCGGTTGACACGATACCACCTGATGAGCAGGCCAGGGCTAACGCCTTTATGGGCGGTGCCCGCATGATTGGTAGTTCTTTTGCGCTGGCGTTAAGTACCTGGTTACTCGAACGCTATAACTTTACGGTATCTACCGGAACAATCGGAATAATGGTTGGCTTAATTACATGGGTACCTATTCTTATTCGCGAGCAACCAGGCGAAAAACAATTACCATGGTCGGCCGGGGCAGCAAGTCGCTTCACGCAGGAAAATCAAATTAACAGCTGGCGGGCCATGTACCGTTCATTATACATGGCCTTCCGTTTAAAAAACTCTTTTCTGCTGGCCTTACTGCTGCTGCTGTCGCAGGGGGCGTATAATTACTTTGAGAAACTGCTGCCCATTTTTGCGGTTAAAGTAACAGGCTGGACACACATTCAATATTCTAACGCATTTGCTATGGCCGATTTAACAGGAGGTATAGCAGGTATATTGTTGGGTGGCTGGCTAATTGAGCGGTTTGGGTCAAAGCGCATGATTTATCTGTATTTCTTTTTTATTGCAGCGCAAACGTTAGTATTGAGTTTTGTAACCGTTTATTGGAAAACCACTCCCTTTGTTTACAGCTATATTGTTATTTACCGTTGGGTAAATGCTTTTGCCAAAATAGGCGTGTTTGCTATTGCTATGCAATGTTGCTCAAAAAAAGTATCGGCCAGCCAGTTTACTTTTTACATGACTATTGGTGCAGTTGGTTCTATGATTGGTGCAGCCCTAATTAGTCCGGCTAAAAATGGATTTGACTGGAGTACATGCTTCATTTTTTTTGCTGCGATGATGCTATTATGTGCCGTAGTGCTAAGAGGTTTAAATATTAAGAAACTAGAGGATCAAATCTCTGCACTTGCCGAGCCTGAAGAACATGCTTATTTAGAAGTATAATTTTACGGTGATTAGTATTTCGGCATTATAGACCAGTTCTGAGCCTGACCTGCTGTGTCAAGAAGGAGAGTCACTTTGAAGTTTTCTGGCTTGTATGTCATAGCTTGTGCAGATAATGGATGCTATGCGTAAGTGTTACCCTTAAGGTTTTATATAACATCAATTGCCGACGGTTCCCCTCGTTTCACAAATTAATATAGTCTGAAAGCATGGGATTAAATTAGTTAGCTACTCATACCCTACCCCTTTTGCATCTACTGTATTTTAGAGGTTATGACTTTAGTAATGCCATTGGGTAAAAATCACTTATAAATTGGTTAATACGGATGCTGCGAAACACAATCTTTGATCTGGTTATCCGTAGGTTCTTGATCAATGGTTATGCCATCTGCCGGATTGATTTTGATTAAGCCCATGTCTTCAAAGGCTTTTAACCAGCGCTGCATAGGCAAAACACCCCATTTTTCCTTATATCGCGTAGCATTTTTAATAATCGAATCAAAATGATTTAACGGCGGATCATATTTATCGTGGTATTGGTGCAATACATAATCTCGAACAAACCTAAGCTCAATACCCGCCCGATGAAACATCATGGCGAAATCTGTGTCTTCTGCTCCATAGCCTATAAAGGATTGGTCGAAGCCGCCAATTTTTTCAAAGGTTTGCTTTTGGACAGCAAATATCAAAGACCAAAATTGCAGGTGTTGAACCGGCTCACCGGGTGGTATATGTTCTCGTGCAGGGTGTGCCACCGCCTGAGCTTTTAGCTCATCATAATTACCGGTGTTCGGTAGCAATGGCAGATATAAAGGATAAGCTGCTATAATAGTTTGCGCTTGCAAGGCTATCAACATATTGGCAAACAAGGTTGGCGATACAATACAGTCTACATCAATAAAAATTACATTTTCGCTTTTTGCAGCGGCCATTCCCATATTACGCGCTGCAGCTAATGGCAATTCATGAGCGTTATTAGCTAAATGGACGCTCACCTTTAAGCTGTTAGGTATACCCACCACATCCAGATCGTCCATACAAACAACCTGTATATCGTGAGGGTGCATTGTGGATGCCTGAATGGAGTGAAGAAGATTGGCTAATTGTTTACGCCTACCCTTCACAATGGTTACGATACTAAATTCAGGCATACCATTCTTTCATTTTTTGTGCTACTGCTTCTGGTGACGCCGCATTTACCAAGTTTTGGATCGAAGGTGTAAACAGACCCGCTTTTTGTATCAGGAGTTGCCATTGTGCCGCATCAAAAGTTTCGTGCGCTAACAGTGCAACCTTTTTATCAGCTAAAACCTGGGCATGTACCGCTTGCTCGTCATACGGCCTTTGCTCTGGCAACAGAATTAACCGTTTACCAAGCGATAAAAGTTCTGCGATTGTATTTTGGCCGGCTGCCGAAATAACTACTTCTCCCACAATAGCCTCACTAATATCTTTGACCGGGCCGAGCTGTCTGCAATTTTCATTAAGATCATAATGCTGCTTATTACCAATGATGGTAAATTCCGTATTTTGATCGTTTGTGATGTTTTTAAGTACGGATGCATTATAGTTATCGTAGCCTAACAGGACGGTTACTTGTTTAGGAGCTAACCGCTCAATCCGCTTTAAATGGCATCCAGCATATTGGGAAAGGTATCCGCTGTAGAAAGTTTTAGATGCAAACCGGTAATCTGCCTGTTCTAACGAAGCAGGAAAGTGTGCGACAATATGATCTGCTAATTTGTGAGCAAATACCTGAGTCGGATCGTCCATAATATTTCCGGGCAGGTGAACTAAAACAACCGGGACGCCCATGCCCCGGGCCATAATGGCCAGCTCAGGTACGCCATCGCAATAAAGCGCTTTCGGCTGGTAACGTTCTATTGCTTCGGCCAGCGCTTTTGCTCTTTGCGCTGGCTCAATAGCATAAGGTGTAACCTCAAAAGCTTTCGAAAAAGTGTGCTCCGGTATCTCGTACCCGGCTGGATACTTAGCAGGGAGTTCCAACACCTTAACATTGTATTTCTGATGCAGATATCCGGTAATATCTTTGTTTGTTGTTACTGCTATCACCTCAAAAAAAACAGACAGTGCCGGATACAGTAAATTGAAAGTTGCCCGATGTCCGTTTCCGTGAGCATGTACAAAATAGAATATTGTCGGCTTCATTACTTCTTAGGCTTTTTGGCTATGCGTTCATAAACCTTTACGTAAGCCGCAGTACTCTTTGCCAAATCAAACGAAGCAGCGAAAGCTCTGCATGCCTCCGGTTCGGCGTTTTTAGCGATAGCTAAAGGCTCGATAAGATCTCGCCAATCATGCGAATCAACAGCTATGGATACTTTTTTATCGCGCAGCTCCGGAGGAATGGCGGTATTAAATCCTACAATGGGCAAACCGCTTGCAAGCATCTCTACCGTGCTCAAGCCAAAAGGCTCCTCCCAGGTAGCAGTTGCCAAAAAAGCCGAAGCGCCTGCAACTATCTTACTTAGTTGTTGCTGAGTAACATGAGAGATGTACTCAATACGTTCATTTAACTGTGGTAAAACATAGTCGCGAAAGTATGCTTCGTCAAAAATGGCACCTACAATCTTGAGCGGTTTTTGCAAATGGTTGGCCAGCTGTATTGCGGCTTCTACGTTTTTTTCTTTAGCGATACGTCCGCTCCATAATAAATACCCTTCAGCATTTCGGGTGTTTAGTTTCCATCTTTCGATTGGTATTCCGTTTAATATCACCTCCACATCCCGACCCAAAAATGTACCCCATTGTTCGCTCATCCGCCCTGAAATACCGATAGGAACGACCGGGGCATGCTTGATAAAAAACTTATACATCAGTATAAATCGTTCGGTTGGCGGCAGATGCAACGTGAGCACGCCCGGAGTTTTAAAAAGCGCACCAATGGCGTATATCTCGGGTATATACGAATTATAATGAATAACGTCGTAGCTGCTTACATCAAACGCGCCATACTGCAACGACTGATAGTGTTGCTGTCCGCGCTCTTCTGTACATGGCCGGTAAGAGTTATCTTTCATACTGAGCGGGCTTTCCGCAAACTCAATTACTTGGAAGAGATTTTTTTCATCGGCGTCTTTAGCTATCACATCAACGGTATGCCCTAAGCGTACTAACTCGTTTGCGTGCTCAACAATAAATGCTTCCGTACCTCCATTATAAGGCTCGCGCAACGAAACAAACGGCCCTGCAACAATCAGGATCTTCATAGCAGTTTTTTAAAGTAGTTTGTGTAGTTCTCAGCCATCTTTGTCAGAGAAAAGTTTTCTGCACGTTGCCTTATATTTTTGCTGTCAAGCAGCATGGCAGCTTCTATTGCTTTAACAAGAGACGTCACATTTTTTTGCTCGGCAACCACTCCGCTATTACCATCTATTAATTCACTAAAAGCACCTCGGTCAAATCCGGCTAAAGGCACTCCCGAAGCCATAGCTTCTAAGTTGGTAAGGCCAAACGGCTCCTCCCATCTTACGGCATTAACCATAGCGGCTGCCCCTGCCATATGCGACTGTATCTCATATTGCGTTAAATGCCCCAGATAAGTATCGCTCTCTGTTAAGCGGGGACTGATCTGCTCATCAAAATAGTTTTGATCGTCGAGCGGGCCGGCAAATTTTAAGGGCATATTGATATGGTGGGCAGCGTCTAAAACGATGTCCAGACCTTTAGCATGCACAATTCGGCCAAACCAAAACAAATAGTCGCGACTTGCGCGCACAAGCGGCCATTTATTCAAATCAACCCCATTATAGATGACGGTTGCATTGTTATCGAGGTAAGGCAGCCAGGTTGCTTTAAAAGATTTTGAAGGTAAAATGAAATGAAGATTTGCAGAAGCTGCAGCTATCTTGATGGCTGCTTTTAATTTGCTGATGGGCGGCGTATGAATGGTAGTAACCACCGGAACTAAAGCTTTTGCTCCCCATAGTATAGGCAGTTCATGCGTAGAATTGTTATGGACGATATCAAAATCACGCTGCTCTATATCTTCAAGTATCGAGAGGTATTCATCGTTCTCATATATTTCAAATTGCTTGTCTTCCCGATGCTCATTACCGTAAAATGCCTTTACGTTCAGAGCCGGGTCGCTATCCGCATGGGCATACAAAGTAATATCGTGGCCAAGACGGATGTACTCATCACATAGTGCATGTGTAAACGCTTCCAGGCCTCCCCGGAAGGGTTCGGCTATCGGTAGTCTGGTTTTGGCTATAACAGCAATTTTCATGGCTAACTCTATTTCAATGTTTGCGATTGCTGGCCGGCAATATCTAAGATATGGTCATATCCAAACACGGCTTCTTCAACTATACCATCTTGCAGCAAACGTTCTTCATAAAGCTTAATATAGTTTAAAGTCATACTTTGTATATTCATGTTGGATGCAAATTCTTTGCACACCCCTGAACTAACAGCGTTACTTTTTTTAACCAACTCAACTAAGTCTTGCCACTGGAGCGATGCGGCTGTTAATACGCTTTCGTGCTTCCAATCCGGCGGAACAGCCGTATGAAAACCAACCACGGGTACGCCACTTGCTAACATCTCCAAGGCGGCCAAACCAAACGGCTCTTGCCAGGTTGCGGTTGCAAGGTATGCAGTCGCTTTTTTTGCCAGGCTGCTCAGTTCGCGCTGTGTAATGTGCCCAACATATTCAATATCACTACTGAGATGCGGTTTAACCTTTTCCTCAAAATAATGCTGATCGGTAATCCTGCCTGCAATTTTTAGCGGCAACTGCATATGCTTTGCCAGGTAAATAGCAGCTGCAACATTCTTTTGCTTATTAATCCGTGCCGACCAAAGCAGATAGTCACGATCTCCTGAACTATTTACCGGCCAGAGATTCATGTTAATACCGTTGTTGATGAGCGGAATATTCAGGTTTAGCGCCCGGTCCCATTCGTGTTTGATTCTTTCTGATATCGCTACGAATGCAACATCACTTTGCCGCGAAAGTCTTTGATAAGCCGACACCCGTTTTTTGTCGGCCGGTGAGTGTAAGGTTAATATCGGGGTTTTGTTAAAATGCAGTCCGGCTCTTAAAAGATGCGGGTAAAACATCTGATAATGAACAATGTCGTAGCCATTGAGTGCTAATTTTTTGAACTGACGTTTTTCATTAAAACGTTTAAAAAAATTCCTCCTTTTTGAAGTAAATGCCCTAAACGGATTGATAAGCCTGAATTTGGCATGGGCTTCTGCCTCCTGGGCAACAACATCTACATCATGCCCTTCATCAACCAACTGATTGGCGAGCGAAACGATAAATGATTCTATACCGCTGTTATAAGGCTCTTTCAACGATATGCCAGGACCTGACACCAATAAAATATTCATAACAAAAAAAGCACCGATCTACATGGCTAATTATCCGTCCGTCATAAATGGCTGCCTACAGACGCTCATCAAGAGTTGTGTTCGTGGCTTTTAAATATTATTGACTTGGTTGTATAAAAAATGAAATGTATAAATGTTTATCTGATTTGATAATATAGTTTTATTAAAGCCTATTCCGGTTGCAGGTTTTTGCAATATTCGCCGGAAGCTGTATACAAGGAGACTTGACCCGGAAGCGAGCAAAAATAAACCGTTTCAAATATGCCTTCGTCCGGTAAGAGGCTGATGTAATAATATGAATACGGCTGTTTAAGAACGGCATAAACATATATCATACGAGTAAGTGAACGACCGATATAAATTGATATAGCCAATAGCATGTTGCTTTAGCAATTTAAGCGATAAACCAAAAATGCTTAGTCAGCTAACGAAACACAGGAAAGCGCGCAGTAGTCACATAAGATATTTAGAAAGCGGTCCGCATTTTTTGCGAAAACTAAATTATAACCGGCACTGCCATAACTATTGCGCTCGTTTATAGCGGCATAATGCCTTTGCCATTTGAAATTAACGAAAGCCCATTGCTTTGCACCCAGTAACAACAGGTTAATTTTTTTGGTGTTGGCAGATTGGAGCTTACCGGGTATAACGAATAAGTTCTTTTATCAAAGCTCGACGTTTGAGCCTTTGGTTGAGGTAAACGATTGGACTTTTTTGGTTAATCAATTTACAGTTACCGCTAATGGTTTACCTGTGTAAGTAACGCTTGTATTAAAACGCGTACCCGCATCAACGTTTGTACCATAGCCTTCTTTAACTAACACCACATTAAATTTACGGCTTTTAAGCATGCCCTTAAAGTTTCCTTGGGTAGCCGATATGGTAAGCTGATGTTTTTGATCGTTCCAATTCAGGATGAATTTTGCGTACCGGCCTTTTTCGTAATTATAGTTATCGTTCTCATCTTCGTAAAACTCAAACTTACCGTTAGCGCCTGGATAAATGCGCAACTCTAATTCGTTGGCAGGCTTTTCTGTAGCGTACTGCATAACCGGCCCCATGGGCACTATTGAGCCTGCGCGAACATATAACGGAATTAGAGACAAGGGCACATCAACATTCAACTGCTGACCTCCATTATAATGCTTACCGGTCCAGAAATCGTACCAGCCTTTGGCTACAGGCAGGTACACAGTGCGGGTATGCTTACCTGTAGCGGCATTGCTGCCGGTATACAACTGCTCAGTAACCGGGTTAACCAAAAATGCCGGACCAAACATATACTCGTTGGGTATGCTATACACCTTTTCATCCTGCCGAAAATCAAATGGAAGCGCCCGCATAATGGTATAATTGTTTTGAGTTACCTGCCCCGCCAGTGAGTAAATGTAAGGTAGTAACCTATACCTTAGCTTATCGTAATTTAGCAAGGTAGCTTTGGTTTCGGCGCTCCAGTTATTAGAAAACAGCGCACGCTCGCCCTTACCATGTATACGAAATATCGGGCTGAATACACCAAACTGAAACCACCGGGTAAAGAGCTCCTGATTTTCGGGCAGTGACCAATTGGCCGCTTTCCAACCCAAATGGTAACCGCCAATATCCGACGTCCAGTAAGGGATGCCCGACGCACAGGCATTAATGCCTTGCGGTACCTGGCTTTTAAAAGCATCAAACGTACAAGTAATATCTGACGACCACAAAGTAGTGGCATTACGCTGCTGGCCGGCAAAAGCCTGCCGCACCAGGAAAAACGCCCGCTTATTAGCAATATCGTTTCGCCAGCCTCTATACAGGCCTTTAGTATGCTCTAACGAGTAGGTGTTAAAATAATCAATGCCCTTTCCCGGCCAAAAGTCAGCTTTACGGCGTTCGTCGAGCAGAGCGCCATTGTCGGGCTCGCACTGGTCTACCCACCATGCATCCCAGCCATAACGCTTTACCAGGCTATCGCGGGCCTGCTGCCAATATAAATTGCGGGCTTGCGGGCTATGTGCATCGTAATAGGTATCAAAAGTATGAGTAACCACATTATCCCAGGTAATGCTGGTTAAACCGCCTGTTCTTTTAAGAGCATCATAATTGGGTGTACCTTGCCCAAATACAGGCCATATTGATATCATGGCGTGTATGTTGGCTTTGTGCAACTCATCTACTAAGGCTTTGGGGTTTGGATAACGCTCGGGCTTCATAACGTGTGAGCCAATAGGCAACGGATCCCAATAATACCAGTCCTGCACTATTGCATCAACCGGGATATTGCTGTTGCGGTACTTATTTTTCACCGAAATAATTTCATCCTGGCTCATATAACGATCTTGCGACTGAAATAATCCGAAAGACCACTTAGGAAACATGGGCGCTTTGCCTGTAGCTGTACGGTAAGCATTGATGATCTGGTCAAAATCGGGCCCGTAAAAAAAATAATAGTTAACCTGCTTACCACTTTCCGATACGTATTTAAACTTTGTATTACCGCCTTCTGCTCCATAAAACTGCGAGGCAGAATAGTTGTCCCACAATATACCGTACCCCCTTGTTGATAGCAATACAGGGATAGCTCCGGTTAAATACTTTATGGCCATATCCTGATTGCGCCCTTTGTAATTTATAGATAGTGTATCTAAAGGGTGGCAACCCAAACCATATAAGCCCTCGTTAACCGGCGATGCAAATTGCGTTGAGCAACTGTATGTATTGATGCCTGCCACGGTTTGGGCAGCCATTTGTTTATTGTTTTCCTGATCTTCGCTGGTAATTAACTGGCCGGCCAAAGTGTAATAGGCAATAGCGTTGCTGGCACGGTCTACCTTCAAAATAATCTTACCGGTATTAATTAAAACCTGTTGAGCGGTTTGGGCTACGGTGAACTTTATTGGTGCATTAAAAGGCCCGTTAACCACCAATGAATTAAAAGCAGGCAAAGCTTTTAACATACTGTACCTAACCTGGATAATATCTGCGCGGCAAATTTTAATCTTCATGATGCCGTTGTTCAATATAAAGGTAACGCCATCGGCCTCTTTCTGAAAACTGCGCACCGAGGCAGAAGCACTGGCACTTAAAACAACGAAAGCAAATAATATTAATACGAACAAACGTTGTAATGCTATTGCTTTAAGATGGAGTTTATGATACATACCCTGAAAGAATGACGAAAGCTTATTTATAGTTGGCCGCCTTTATATTAATTAATTATTTGCAGATCAGCAACTTTCCTTATATCTCTTGAAGAAGAACCTGCATTTACGGTGTAGGTACCAGCTTCGGCAATCCACTTTTTAGATTTTACATCGTAATAGGCCAGGTCGCTTACCGGTATATTGAGTACGGTGTTTACGGTTTGCCCCGGCCTAATCATAATCTTTTTAAAAGCCTTTAGTTCTTTTTCGGCCCTTTGTACAGCCGACTTGTTTTTGCTGATGTAAAGCTGAACCGTTTCCATACCGGCATACTGTCCTGTATTTTTAATATTGACGGATACCGCTATGTTTTGGCCGGGCCGGTACGATTTCTTATCTGTTTTGACATTGAGATAGTCAAACTTAGTATAAGACAACCCATAACCAAAGCAATACAATGGGTTTATCTTTTTGGTATCGAACCAGCGGTAACCTACCAGAATGCCTTCTTTATAAGGTGCGGTTTCATCTTTACCCGGGTAAGTGTCTAAAGCAAACGCCGGTGAGTCTTTTAACTCTGCAGGAAAAGTAAAAGGTAGCTTACCGGACGGATTTACATTGCCCGCTAACACATCGGCCAGCGCATTACCACCTTCTGAACCGTTAAACCACGACCACACGATGGTATGGTTATTTTGCTTTATCTTGTTTAAATCATATGGGGCTCCTGCTGTTATTACAATGATAGTATTGGGGTTAACTTTGGTTACAGCATCTACCAGTTCCTGCTCGGCAAACGGTAACGACAGGTCTTTGCGGTCATTACCTTCGCTCTCATATTCGCGGTTTGAGCCAATGCAGACTATAGCAATATCGGTAGTTTTGGCGAGTGCAACAGCCTCATCAATCAAAGTACGGTCGGGTTTATCGTAACCGGCATTTTGTTCAAAGCTCTTGCTGGCCAGCCATTTGGCTTTATAGCCCTGTGCAAAGCGTATATCGGCTGTTTTACCTAATTTATTTTTTAACCCTGCCAATGTAGTTACTTCATATTTAGCCTTTACACCTGCGCCAAAGCCACCTAAAGCAAAAGTCCGCGTCGCATTATCGCCAATAACAGCAATGCTTTTGATGCTTTTCATTTTTAAGGGAAGTAAGGCCTTATCGTTCTTTAAAAGCACGATAGATTCTGACGCAATGTTGTAGGCTGCCCGGTTATGCGCCGGCGTGCTAATGCTGCCTGCCGGATGATTAGCGCTCATTGAAGTATGATACATTACCCATAAGATGCGGCGTACCTTGTCGTCTATAGTTTTTTGCGATACTTTCCCGGCCTTAACTGCAGCCAGCAGTGGCTTGGCAAAGTACCATTGGTCATAGGGGCCGCTTGAGCCCATTTCAATATCCAACCCGGCGTTGGCGGCAGCAACGGTGTTGTGCGTACCGGCCCAATCAGATATTACGGCACCTTTAAAGCCCCACTCCTTTTTCAAAATCTGGTTGAGCAGACAATCATTTTCAGAGCACCATTTGCCGTTAACCTTATTATAGGCCGACATGATGGTGTAAGCATTGCCCTGCTGTATACCTGCTTTAAAGGCCGGCAAATAAATTTCGCGCAGCGCGCGCTCGTCAACTATGGCGTTAACGGTATTGCGGTTTACTTCCTGGTTATTTACTGCATAATGTTTTATACAAGCTGCTACATGCTGGCTTTGTATACCTTGTACAGCTTGCACAGCTAATTGTGCGTTTAGAAATGGGTCTTCAGAATAATATTCGTAGGTACGCCCGTTAAGCGGCACACGGCATATGTTAAAGGCCGGGGCCAGCATCACTATCTTTTTACGGGCATTTGCTTCTTCGCCTAATACTACGCCATACTGGCGAGCCATAGCCGGGTTCCAGGTGGCTGCAATAGCCGACCCATTGGGTAAAAAAGTAGCTGAGTCGGTTGTCCAGTTGGCCGATTTCCAATCAAAGCGTAACACCTCCTCACGAACACCTAACGGACCATCATCACACGTAAGTTCGGGGATACCTAACCGTTTAACACCTGCAGAAGAAAACAATGCGTTGCCGTGCAACATTTCAATTTTCTCTTCCAGCGTCATCTTTTTGATAACACCTGCAATTTTTTGATTAAGGGCATTTTCTGCTTTGGGTTGTGCCCGGCTCTGGTTAAAAGTTAGCAACAAGACGGCGCAAGCCGACAGGCATTTCGTAATAGTAGAGTACATCATTTGTTAGGCTTAATTGGCGTGTTGGCAACACTAAAATTTGCCCTAATTTAAGCAGGGAAAATGCCCAAAAAGTGACCCAATTGTTTCGTATTGGTATTTCATATGTTAAGCAAATGAAGTAAACCCAACTTAAATTTCACTTTGAGCAGATTGTAATTAAAGATAACTATCAGCTTACCGATTGGCCTTCCAGCTTCTTTTGTTGCATTGCTGCCCTGTATTCGGTAGGCAGCATATTATACTCCAGTTTAAACGATTTTGCATAATATTTAGGATTATTAAAGCCAACCTGGTAGGCAATCTCAGCTATATTTAAATTAGAAGTTTGCAGCAAATGGGCGCTACGTTTAAGGCGGATAAATTTGATGAACTCTACAGGCGTTTTCTCGGTAATGAGCAGCACTTTGCGGTAAAGCGTTACGCGGCTCATCGCCATATTAGAGCTCAGTTCTTCTACCGAAAATTCGGTGTCGGCCATGTGTTTATCAATAAGCCCCAGCAGGTCTTTCATAAATTTTTCGTCCTGTACTTCGTTGTTGCTGCCCACCGTATTTACATCAACCTGCTTTTGATAGGTTTTCTTAAGTGTTACCTGCTGGTTAAGCAAGTTCTTGATTTTATACAAAAGTATCTCGAAGTTGAACGGCTTGGTCAAATAATCATTAGCACCGGTTTCTAAACCTTTAATCTCATCATCCTTGCCGGTTAAAGCCGTTAACAAAATAACCGGGATGTGCTGTGTACGGCTATCCTGCTTAATTTTATGACAGAGAGCAGTGCCGGTCATTTCGGGCATGCTTATATCGGTAACAATAAGGTTAGGATGTAATGACAGTGCCTTTTGCCAGCCATCCTTACCATTCACTGCTTCTAATATATTGAAGTGTTCTTTCAGGTTATCTTTTAAATAGAACCTAAAATCATCATTATCCTCAACCAGCAGTATGGTTTGTTTTTTGGCGTTGGCTTTAATAATTTTTGCAGATGCTTTTATTTGCAAACCATTGTCGGGCAGTTGTTCCGCAGTTTGCTGGATCTGTATATTTACATTTTTAGTATGCAAAACATGCTCGGGGCTTACGGGCAATAATACGGTAAAGCAACTTCCTCCATTTACCGAACTTTCAGCTTTAATAGTGCCGTTGTGCAGGCTTACAAATTCGCGTGTGAGGGCCAGTCCTATCCCACTCCCCTGGTTCACGATTGATCCTGGTGTATCATTCTGGAAAAACCTGTCGAAAATCTTTTCCAATTTAGGCTGCGGTATACCAATGCCATTATCAATTACCTTAATTTCAAGGTACTGCTTCTCAGACGCAGCGCTTTCACTAAAATTTAAGTAAACTTCTACTTTGCCGCCCTCGGGTGTAAATTTGAATGCGTTAGATAAAAGGTTAAACAAGATGCGCTCTACCTTATCCTGATCAAACGAGGTAACAAGCAGCTCAACCTGGGTAGTAAAGCTTAAGGTGATGTTTTTATTTTCGGCAATATCTGAAAATGAATAAGCGGCTTCTTCAATAAATTTAATGATGTTGGCCTGATGCGCATTGAGCTTTAACTCGTGCTCTTCCATCTTCCTGAAATCGAGCAGCTGATTAACCAGGTTAAGCAGGCGCTTGGCATTCCTGTCAATCATTAGTAGCTGCTTACGCAAATCAGATTCGTTGGTTTGACCGATCAGTTTACCAACCGGTGCCAAAATTAAAGATAACGGCGTTCTGAACTCGTGACTTACATTGGTGAAGAATTTAATTTTCATCAGGTCCAGTTCGCGCATGCGCTGCGATTCCTGCCTTTCTTGCTGTACAGCGAAATTAGCTTTCAGCTTTTTAATCCCTCTGTACCTTAAATACAATAACCCTCCGCATACCACTAACGCGTACAATAAGTAAGCAAATGAGGTGCGCCAAATTGGCGGCAAAACGGTGATGTGTAGTTGCAGCTGTTCTTTTTTCCAGATACCATCTTCGCCAGCTACTTTAAGCCTGAAGGTGTACGAACCGGGATCTAAGTTAGTATAGCTGGCTTTTCTAATTTGGTTGTCGGCAATAGTCCAGCCTTTATCAAACCCATCTAACATATAAGCATGTTTCATCTTTGCCGGGTTAAAAAAGCTAATGGCAGCAAACTCAACAGAAAATACATTTTGGTTATGCTTTAACGTAATGGCTTTAGTTTCGGTAATGGAACTTTGTAATATGGCCTCTCCGTTAATTTTCTCGCCGGTAGTAACACTCTTATTAAAAACCTGAAAATCAGTCAAAACCAATACCGGTTTTTCATGTGCTGATTTAATACTACCTGGATTAAAAAGATTGAAGCCGTTGGCACCTCCAAATATGATGTCGCCGTTACGGGTTTTAAGGCCGGCATCTTCGTTAAACTCTTTGCCCTGCAAGCCATCTGTTTGATCGTAGTTAATAAAGTCGTAGGCATAACGGCCTTTACTTGCTTTAAACACCATATTGGAGATGCCGTTGGGCGTGCTCATCCACAAGTTATGGGCATTGTCTTCAACAACGGTAAGTACAGAATTATCGGGCAGGCCATCGGTTTTACGGAAATTCTTGAATCTACCTTTCTTTTCGTCAAATAAACTCAATCCTTCATTAGTAGCTATCCAGATCATTTTCCGGCTATCCATCATCAGATTCGAAATATTGTCGTTGCTAAGGCTGCTTTTGTCAGACTCGTTATGCTTATAGTAGGTAAAACGACCAGTAATGTTATTTAGCACAGCCAAACCTGAGTAGGTGCCAACCAGAATATTGCCCTTGTCGTCCTCCAGCAACCCTGATACATACTGGTGAGGTACAGAATTTGGCATACCCGGTAAATATCTATGCAATCGATTGCGTTTTTGATCAAAACAATCCAATCCGCCGGCAAGTGTCCCTATCCATAACCGGTTTTTAGAGTCTTCCATTATTTCCCATACACTATCATCAGAAATACTGTTAGTATCGGTTAACGAGTGCTTGTAGTGGGTAAATGTTTTGCCGTCAAAGCAATCGAGACCACCAAAGTAGGTACCGATCCATAGCTTTTGCTCATGATCTAAACATAAACTTGCGATAACGTTATTACTTAAGCTTTTAGAGTCATTCTCCCTGTGCAGATACGTGGTAAACTTACCGGTGGTGCGGTTATAATAAATGAGCCCGCCTCCGTTGCTACCTATCCAGATGTTACCTTTTTTATCTTCGATGAACTTATTCATATCATCATAAGTAAGGCCACTGGTTCCGAAAGAGTTGCGGCTATAGAGAGGAAACTTTATAATGTCTTTGTGATAATAATTGATGCCTTTTTTAAAAGTACCAAGCCATATAATGTTGGCATTATCACGGTAGAGCGAAGTAATACAGTCTTGGCTCAGGCTGCGGTTATCATCCGGACGGTTGGTTACTACCTTTACTTTAAAATTGCTTTTGTTAACCAAGTTTACACCGCCATGGTCTGTAGCTACCCATACCAATCCCTTATCATCCTGTATTACATTAAAAACAATGTTAGAGCTTAACGCATGAGTACCAACATCTTTACCCAGCTGCTTAAATATATTTTTATTGGGGTTTACATAAAAAACACCATTGGAGCGCAGTGGTGCATATACCCACAAATCATCGTCGTTATCAACCGATAACTGGTAGTCAATCAGTTCGTTAGGATAAGCCTTGCTTATATCGGTAATTCGCTTTAATACTTTGTGGTTGACCCGATCTACTTGCTCAAGTGTACCATCGTTATAAACTGCCCAGGCATTCCCTTTACTGTCTAAAGAAAGATCGAGTCCTAAAACTCTACCGGCTTGCGCCGGATTTGTAATCCCGTGCGGCAAATGCATCAGCCGCCCGGTAGCCGTAACATATTTGTAAATACCGTTATTGTTATGCAAAAACCAAAAATTGCCCCGGCTATCTTTTTTTACGCTGGCAATAAGCGAATCGGGTATATGGTATTGTTTTAGCGCTGCTTTAATGTGATGCTCAAAACGATCGGTAAGTGGGTTATAAATATTAAATCCATTACGCGTTTTAATCCATAGTTTATTTTCGGGGCCTGTAGTTATACTAATAATGTAGTCATCGCTTATAGACGAGGCATCATTGACATTATGCTTAAAAACTTTGAAACGATAGCCATCGTAACGGTTTAAGCCCGATTTGGTACCAAACCACATAAAGCCTTTAGTATCTTTATAAATGCAGGTTACCCGGTTGTGCGATAAACCATTATCTACATTGAGGCGCGAAAACTGATATTGATCTCCCTGCGCCAAAATACTAACAGGCAACATTAACACCGCTGATAAAAACAGGAGCAGATATTTTTTCATATACATCAACCCCTAAAATCAACTTTACCTTAAAACACCGATCTATAGCTCAGTATTCAGCAGTTTATTTTCTTTGGGGGAAAAACGGATTAATAATAGATTATTGCAATTGGTAAAGTAAAAATACAATAATAAACTAAATTACAGCAATCTATTAAACACCTTTCATGTGTATAAGGCTTATTCCAATTTTAACTTTTGGATAATAAAGTCGCTTACTTTTTTACCCTGCTCAGCGCCAGCATTTACGCTATTAACATAGTGTATACCGCCATAATAACGGCTTATAGATGCTTCGTTAGCTGCTTGTAAAAACGAATCAAAGTGCCTTTGCATACCAATATAACGCAGATCGCTGGTATCCTGAAAAGCAAATTTATCACCAAAAAGCTTGGTTAACATTACTGCTGCCGAACGAGTGATGGTACTGTGCCCGCTTGGATATTCGGGAAATGGTGGTGTTTGCAGCATAGGCAACCACTGTGGGTCTATCTCGTCATTAATAACAGATACCGGGCGTATGGTAGCCGACTTAAATTTTTCTTGCCAGCAGCAAACAAAGGCATCAAACATGGCTACCGAAGTTAAGGCATAAGCCTGAGCTGTTTTAACAGCATCTGCTTTGGCTTGCTTACAGGCAATGGCGGTAATGCCTATCCAATGGCCGCCGGGTGTAATTTTTTTATTAGCAAACATCATGTGCCCGGTGTGCTGCATCACAAACGGATTGTCATCCCAATAGCGGGCTATCTCCATTTGCTCTTTAGTAAGCTTTTTGCTTTGATCGTATAGCTGCACGTTTTGTTTAAAGTATTCGCTCTGCTTGCTTTTACTGTAAGGCGGCGGTGGCGGTAATGCAAACTGGCCAGATGAGTCTAAAGCGAAAGTTTTCATGGTTCCCCAGCAATACTCAACAGCGTCAAGGTAGTCGGGTGGTGTAGGGTGCCATTTGCCCGGGGCTGTACTGCCTATAAACTTGGGCTTAGCCCTAGTTTGTAAATAATTATCTTTAGCGGCACGTTTTAAAATTGCTTTGCCCACTGTATCGCCAAAGGCTACAGAACGGGCAAATGTTGAATCGTCTAATGTGCCCTTAAACCGGGCGTACAATTTATCTTCATACCCCTTTAATGAATCTACCGAGAATGTAACTTTACGGGTTACGGTAAAAAAAGCTTTAGTTGCAGCCAGTGCATAATTATAGGCTTTATGTTTTTCGGGCCGGGGCAAAGCGCCAAAGCCTTTAAGTTTGGCTGCAATTGATTCATACCTTTCATCTTTAAAACGCATGGCCTCATAAGATGCTAATGATGCGTAGGCATATATACGGCTGGCTACCGGTGGCGAAAACACATCAAATATAATGAGTTGTGTAAGCTGGTCCTCATTTTGGTGCATCACCTCAGCTTCGTTAATGTTATATTTATCCTGGTGCTTACATGCTATGATTGCCATGCAGGTAAGCAGCATCAATATTGATATTTTAAAGTTATGCATAATGTAAAATGACTATTTAAATTACCAGCGTTACATATTCATGCCATCCATGCGATGAGGCTGGGCTTCGGCAAAATTAAAACGTTTTAAAATTGAGGTAACGTAGCCGGTTTTACCTTCCGTAATTTTGATATGGCTGCCAGTTTTTACCTGTTTAAACCTTTGCGTTTGGCCAGTTACCGGCCAAAACACTTCTATGGCATCTATTTGCGTTGATTTGCCTACACCAATATGCTGCTCTAAAGGGTTAGCACCAAAGCTGCCGCCCGAATTTACCTCGCGGTATACGCTGCGCTGTTGCCCGTTTGCAGTAAATGTTACTTTGAGCTTTGCTCCTATAGCTGCCCGGTTACTCGCCTTTCCTACCAAAGCTATGTCAATCCACTGATTTTGGGCCGATGCCGGGTTAATGAATAAGGCATTTTGGTACGCATCTCCAATAAATGCGCCGCCCAAGCTTACATGAATATCCTGGTAACCATCGTTGTCTAAATCGGCAAATGATACACCATGCCCCTTTTGCAAACTGCCAACACGGGCAGATGCTGTTATGTCTGTAAAACTTTGCCCGTTATTGTTTCGATAAAGCTTATTAGGCACTAGCGATGAAAATTGCGGATTGCCGGTACCCAAGTAAAAATCAGGAAAACCGTCATTATCTATATCGCCAAAGTTAGCGCCCATGGCAAAGGCAATTTTAGTTAACCCAACTTTTACCGATACGTTTTCAAACTGTCCCATCCCGTTGTTATGGTATAATATTACTTTGCCGTTATTGCCGCGATAATTGCCAAGTGCTTCCTGGCCGGCAATGTCGGCTATGGGTGTATCATTTCCATAACCGCAAGCTAACAGATCAAGGTTACCGTCATTATCATAATCAAAAAACCAGGTAGAAAAAGTTGCTTGCCCAACACCAGGTAAGCCTGCTTGTGCCGTAACATCAGTAAACTTAGCACGCCCATTTTTAACCGTTTGGTTTTTTAACAGCTTATTGCTTCCGTTCATGGTAGAGATATACAAGTCAGGGCGTCCATCATTGTCGTAATCGCCTGATGTAACTCCTTTTACAAACAAATTTACAGCGCAACCGGCTGTGGCGGCTTGCTCGGTAAAGGTTCCGTTTTTATTGCTGATATATAGTTCGCTTACATTTTCACTACCCGGGGCACTTTCATTTCCAATAAAAACGTCCAGCCAACCGTCATTATTAAAATCGGCCCAGGTAGCGGTTTGCGTTGGATGAAAGGATAACAAGCCGCTTTGTTCGGTAACATCAGTAAAAGTACCGTTGCCATTATTTTTAAGCAACGAATTTGGTTCTTTACCAAATTTGCCCTTCCAGCCGCCGCGAACTACAAAGA
The DNA here is from genome assembly GCF_038806765.1 of Mucilaginibacter sp. CSA2-8R. Taxonomy (NCBI): domain Bacteria; kingdom Pseudomonadati; phylum Bacteroidota; class Sphingobacteriia; order Sphingobacteriales; family Sphingobacteriaceae; genus Mucilaginibacter; species Mucilaginibacter sp. CSA2-8R. Next base: position 4,147,100 of record NZ_CP152389.1, read on the forward strand.
TGTCTTTAAAGCCATCATTATTGTAATCGGTTTGCATCATATTTAATCCGCCGGTAAATGCACTTAAGCCTGATGACTTGCCTAAATCGGTAAAACTGCCGTTTTTGTTATTATGAAAGTAGTGCATAGGCTCGGCTAACGAGGCGCTGCTGGTAACAATGTCATTGTAGCCATCGTTATCAAAATCGTCAATAATGCTTCCACCACTTATTTTTTTAACGGCCAGCCCCAGGTTCATGGCTACTTCTTTAAAAGGCTTTGATTTAGTTGAATCGCCGCCCATGTTCAGCAATAGCTGCGCCGGCACTTTACCGGGATAGCCACCGGTAGTCATGTAAGCGATATTAAGCAGCCAGCGCGATTCATAATCATATGGGTCGGTTTTTAGCAGTTTTTTGTACAGCTCTATTGCTTTTTCCGACCCCGCTTTATCAGTATGTATGCCATTGCCTGCAATAGGAAATATACAGGATTCGGCACTGTGATTATGGATGCAGTTGGTACGCTCACCTAAGCGCAGATAGCACAGGGCCAAGGTTTTATTTGCTGCCTGTTTAACCAGATAGTCGGCAATGAAGGTTTTGTTCAGCACGCTATCCATCAAATTAACGGCTTGTTGCTCTTTGCCCAATTGCAGTAAGATAATGGCTTTTTTTATTTTAAGACTCACTACATCGGTGCTTAAATGAGGGGCGTTAATCACCGAATCCAGATGTTTTAAAACAGCAGCAGGTGCATATTCATTCTCTACAGTATTGGCAAACGCAATCTGCTCTTTTAAGCGCTGAACCATTTGCTCATTAGCATTTAATTTGGGCTTACACGAAAACAGCAGACCCAATAAGCATAAATAGATTATAGCTTTCACCATGCTGTTTATTTTAATTTTACAACCCTTGACGTACCGTTGCCCTGAGTAAACGTTATACTGGCTACGTTACTATCTGCACTTACAAACCTGGCCGATTGCGACAAGAAAGAAGAGCCGTAGTATAACTCCTGCTTTGCTGTTAGCCCATTTTTGTAGTTAATAACTGCGCTTAACTCTAAAGCCTGCGGTTTAATTAACTGTACCTTTTTTTTGAGTGCAAATAGCTTTAAGGCATCCTTGTTTTGACTGGCGGCCAGCATGTACTTGCCATTACTGCCCTGTAATTTTACCAGCGCTTTGCCATTACCCGCAATATAGATACCGCTTTGCAGAATAGATAATGGCTTAAAACTACCTTTACCATCACCTTTAAGCATTAAGCCGTTAAATGCATCATAGCGGCCAACAGCTACATCAGTGCCATAATCGTTACCATTCATAATTACATCCAGGTTACCGTCGCCATCATAATCATCAACCGACATCCCATTTAATACAGATACTTGCGCCTGTTTGGGTAGTGGTATAATGGTAAATTTGCCGTTACCGTTGTTACGTAAATAAGCAGATTGCAGCATATTAGCTTTCAATCGTAATGCGTCTTTGCTTTGCTCGGGCGTAAGCAACTCATCCATAGTTGCCAAGGCATATGATTTGTAATTGGTAAAGCGCTTACGTAAGCTGATTAGCTGTTTTACAGCATCCTCGCGCACGTTGGCCGGGTATTCTTTTTTGCTACCATCGGGCGCGGGCAAGTATAAAGACATAAAGGCATCCAGGCGGCCGCGTTTGTCCATATCCTTAGCAATAATGCCTACCGGATATTGGTCGCTGGCTTTAAAAAACGAATTTAAACCGGCATTCCCCACAATGTAATCCGTAAGGCCCGTATGTCTGAAATCGCCAGCGGCAATGGTGTTCCACCAGCCTACCTGGTTGTTTATGCCTGTAGATGCAGTTGTATTTTCGAACTTACCTTTATTATTTCTTAAAAACGTTACCGGCATCCACTCGCCGGCCAGGATAAGATCGGGCCAGTTATCATTATCATAATCGGTAAACAAAGCATCGCAAACCAAGCCTGCGTTAGTCAAAGCAGGTGCCACCGTTGAGGTAACATCTGTAAACCTTGTTAGCCCATTCTGGCTATCATTTCTCAGCAATATACTCGAAACAGGCTTGGGATAAGCCCATGGTTCTACCCTGCCCGATACGAACAGGTCAAGCTTACCATCTTTATTAAAATCAACCGCACGCACGCAAAGCTTACTGGTGTAATTAGCCGGCAAGGCGTTTGTTGTTAAAGTGAAGCCGCCTTTGCCGTCATTAATCAATAGCCTGTCTTGATAAGATGTGCTACTCGCAGCCTGCTCATAGCCTCCACTGGCTATGTATATGTCGGGCTTACCGTCGGCATTGGCGTCAAACACTAATATTCCGGCGTCCTTCCATGGCTTTTCGGTTGTCTTATCATTTGATGATAAGCCCTTTTGTATAAACTTACCGCTGGCCTGTTGTAACAGCATTTGAGCAGGTGCAGTGGTGTTGCCGCCTACAATAATATCATCTAAACCATTACCATCTACATCGCCAACAGCAAGACCAGGGCTATATTCAGAAAACTTGTGCGGTAACAGCTTTTGAATATTAAAATCCACAAAATCTTCGTCAGTGTGTTTGTAGGTGATACCTGCAGTATGTGTTACATCGGTAAATAAAGCTGAAGACGCTTTAAGTGGTAGCTGCATATCATAAGCCTGGGCAGCATTCCTGATGTTTACTTTAAGTACCTGATTAGCCTTTACATTGCGCAGTACCTGCTTTTTATTGTTGGGCCAGCAAATGACAACCGAATCCAGTTTGGTAGTTTTACCCAAGCCAAAATGCGCCATATTTTGTATAGAAGACAGGTAGCCGCGATAAGGGTTGTTTTCATAAACCTGGTGCTGACCGTTGTTGTAATATATATCAGCCCATGCGCCTAACCCGTTAATGTTACTACCATCGCCGGTAAATTTTATTTGCAGGTAATGTGATGCATTTTTGCCTGCAGCATGGGCCGTATTTCTATAAATAAGCGCTTCATCATTGATGTTGTTCACGATCATATCTAAAGCGCCATCGTTATCCAGATCTGCGTAGGCCGCCCCGTTTGAAAACGAAGGCAGATTCATGCCCCAGGCATCCGAAACATTGGCGAAGGTGAGATCGCCCTTGTTTTTGAAACCGTAGTTGTGAATTTTTACAGAAGGAATTTGCGCTATCAGTTTTTGTTTTGAAGCCGTAGAGTAAGGATTTTCTCTGAAAGTTATAAAGTCGTGATCGGTTACATCTTTAGGATAACCGTTAGTCACGATAATATCGCGGTAACCATCATTGTCAAAATCGGTCACTAATGGAGCCCAACTCCAATCAGTTTCGGCAACCCCGCTCATAAAACCAATCTCGCTAAAAGCCGGACTGCCTACAGAATCATTTCCGTTTACCCTTGGCCCTTGGTTTAGTTGAAGCGTATTGCGAACGTATTGATACTGATAGCCGTAATGATCCATTAACTGAAATGTTTGATAGCTATTGGGCATCAGCATCATTTTTTTACGGTAATTATCTTCAGGACTCATATCCAGCTCAAATACGTCGGCCAGGCCATCGTTATTAATATCCTGAATATCTTGCCCCATCGCATTGAACGAGGTATGCTTAAAGTACTCCTTCGCCTTGTCGGTAAAGGTGCCATTTTGATTATTGATGTACAGAATGTTCGACGATAAAAAATCGTTGGTTACATAAATGTCTTTCCAGCCGTCACGATTAATATCAACCACGGTAGCCGCATGGCCATACCCTTCAATCAGTATACCTGCTTTAGCCGATACATTTTCGTAAACCGGGTGTTTGAGTTGTGCATTCCAAACATTTTTATACAACCGGCCTGTGCTGGGGCTACTGCCGTTTTTAACTACCGGCCTAAAGTTATTGGCATAATAAGATGCATCGGGCTCATTCACGGTAATGTACACATCTAATTTGCCGTCGTTATCATAATCAAAAAAGCTGGCCATCGTAGAGTGCGCCCTGATATCTAAGCCGTATGCTTTGGCTTGCTCTTGAAACTGAGGAACGCCGTTTTTGTCAACGCCTGTATTTATATACAGCAGGTTTTGCCTTTTGAGTGAATCTTTCACCAACGAATTGCATACATACAGGTCAAGTAACCCGTCGTTATTAATGTCTATCACCGCTATACCTCTTCCCCAACGGCCCTTACCATCCACACCAGCCCGGGCGGTAACATCTTCAAATTTAAAATTGCCTTTATTGATATAAAGTTTATTGGCTACCATGTTGCCGGTGAAATAAATATCGGGCAGGCCATCGTTGTTAAAATCGCCTATACCAACACCGCCGCCGTTGTACACATAGGCATTATCGAGCGGGTTGATAGAATCATTTTCGGTAATAAGATTTTTAAAATGAATACCCGACTGAGAGGCAGGTATTTGCTCAAACAGAGTGGGCTTGTGCTGCTGTTTACATGCCCCTAAAAAAGCTACTATTAATAAAGTAAAGTAAAGTTTTTGCATGCAGGCTTGGCTTAGATAATTGGTTATGCAAAATAAAATTAAATGGTATAATTACAACGGGCAAAGTACTGTAGCACAGCACTTCGCCCGTTGTAATTAAATTTACAAATTATGCAACTCCCTAATTACTGTAATTTCGGGTTGTTATCAAGTTCAGATTGCGGAATAGGCAAAAACTCTTTGGCCGGTGTATACCATGAAAGAGGCTCAGTTGTAAAATACCCTTTCTTTCTCCAACGTAATATGTCAATATTACGAATTTCTTCGCCGGCTAATTCTGCTGATTTTTCATGCAATAAAGCCTTAATTACATCAGTTTTGGTAGTAACCGGATATTGAGCGGTTGGATAGCTTGGCATAGCTACACTGGCCCTGCTCCTAACCTGGTTTAAATAACTTACGGCATTACTAAGGTTACCCGTTTCCAATTCACACTCGGCCAGCATTAACAGCACCTCGGCGTAACGGATGATGCGCTGATTGTTACCGCCCGGGTGAAAACCGGCTGCATCTTTACTCTCCTTGTAGATGATCATAAACTTGCGCCAGCTGGCCTTAACGGTGTTGCCACGCAGTTTCGAACTTTCACCGCCCTGGTCGCCATCTGTTAATACAGATTGCCCCTTGTTATAGGTATCACCGGACTGGTAAATGCTGTAACCATACCGCGGATCATTTTTAGCTGCGCCGGTAAGCGTATTCTCGTACTCGTTAAGTACTCTGTCTGAGGGTATAAGGTTACGCCAGGCCACCGGGTTATATTCCTGGTTACGGATAGTAGTTAACTCGGCAGTAGAGCCATCACCAGTACCGCTACCCCAGTTAAAATTATTGTTCCCCTTATCAACAAATATAACTTCGAGGATAGACTCTTTATTAAATTCCGTTTCTTCCTCAAAATTATCTAAGTACCTGTCAGTAAGTGCGTAACCATCTGCGCCACTGGTTGGAATATTTAAAAGTGCAGCTTTTGCACCGGCATAATCTCCGGTTTGCAATAATGTTCTGCCTAACATGGCATAGGCAGCCCCTTTGGTAGCGCGGCCTAAAGCTGTAGCCGATTTGCCGGGCAATACAGCTGCAGCGTCCTGCAAGTCTTTAACCGCTTGTGCAAATACGGCGGCTTGCGGCGATTTTGGCTGTACATCTGTAGGCGATGCAGCAGTTTTTGTGTAAATAGGCACGCTACCCCATTGGCTGGCCAACTCGTAGTAAGCCCAGCCACGTAAAAACTTAGCTTCGGCCACACACCTGTTCACAACAGCAGCATTATCGGTTGCACGGGGTGCGTAATCTAATACAGTATTAGCTCTGTTAATTACTACGTAAAGCGAATTCCATACCGAATTCATGACCGGGTTAGAGGGGTCAGTAACGCCCAGTAATATTTGCCTGCGGGGGGCTTCCAGTTGCGGACCGCCACTGGCTACATCATCACTGCGCAAATCATGAAGAAAGAACCATTCGCGGGCAACTAAGTTAAACCCTTTCCAGGCAGAATAAATAGCATTTGTACTTGCTTCGATCTCGCTGGCACTACTAAAATAAGTATTATTGGTTGGTTTATTTTGATTGGCTGTATCAAGCTCCTTATTACAAGAAACAATTACTCCTGTTGTGGCAATCCCGGCTGCCAATATCCCCACATAAATATATTTTCTTTTCATTATCTTATATTTTGAATTACTCAGTAATTAAAATCCAGCTTGTATACCAAATTGGAACGAGCGAGCAGACGGGTATTGTCCAAAATCAACACCATTGGTCAAGGTTCCGTTCTTTGAACCAATTTCAGGATCGTAGCCTTTGTAGCCGGTAAAAGTGAGCAGGTTGGTTGATGAAACAAATACTCTTAAACGTTTAATGGTTGACTTGCTCACTGATGTTAAGGCACTGGTAGGCAAGGTGTAACCTACTATCACGTTTTTCAGGCGCAGGTACGAACCATTTTCGATCCAACGAGATGATATCCTGCCATTACGGTTAGGGTCTCCGTTTACAGCGCGTGGCATATCGGTGTTGGTATTGCTTGGTGTCCAGGCGTTTAACACATTGGTTCCGGCGTTAAACAACCTCGACATTCCCTCCAATATAATTCTTGGAGTGTTGAGTATTTTATTGCCCTCTACACCCTGAAAAAACACTGAAGCATCGAAGTTTTTGTAAGAGGCTGAATAGTTAAGCGAATACGTGAATTTAGGCAAGAAGCTACCCAACCTGGTACGGTCGAAATTATCAATTACACCATCCGGAACTCCGTTTGGACCGCTTATATCTTTAAATTTGATGTCGCCGGGCGCTGCATTTGCCTGAGTTGGACTTGAAGCTATTTGTGCAGCATTCTGGAAAATACCATCGGTAACCCAACCATAAAAATATTGCACGCTTTCGCCTGCCCTGGTGTTGGTAAATGCATCACCACCACCTAAGTCAGGGTCGTTTCCTGATGGGATAGATGCGCTTGCAGTGTTTAAAAACAGTACTTTATTACGAATAGCGCTTACTAAAGCGGTAACATCATATTTAAAATCGCCCGTATTTTTGTGGTAACCTAACTGTAGCTCCACACCAGTGTTGCGCATACCGCCGGCGTTATCTAATGTTCCAGACCCTAAAAAGCCTAAGCTGTTCGCAGTTGGAACAACAATCATTAAGTTATCGGTCTGCCGCCTGAACAACTCTGCGGTTAAGGTAAACTTGTTTCTTAAGATACCAAAATCAACACCTACGTTTAACTGTTTGGTTTTTTCCCATTCCAAATTTGGATTAGTTATACCATCAATGTAAGATGAATTTGGTGTTAATGCATTACCGAACGCATAAACGGCGGCATTGGCCTGAACCGGTGCCAGGTAAGGGTAATTACCTAATGAGTTGGGATTGATACCGGTTTCGCCATAACTTGCTCTTAACTTTAGCTCGGATACGGTTTTACTGCTTTTTAAGAAATCTTCCTGATCTAATTTCCAACCTACTGATGCTGCAGGGAAGTTAGCATATTTCTTTCCCGGAGCCCATATTGATAAACCATCTCTGCGTATTGATGCCTGAAAGAGGTATTTACCTGCATAATCGTAATTAACACGACCTACATAGGAGGTTAAAAAGTTGCTTTCAACGCTGTTATCAGCTCCAATATTAGTAGCACCTGTTAAGGTTTTAATTAAGTTGGTAGACTGGTTACCAGTTTCAACCTGATTATTATAGTTTAACGATTGTGTTTCGAAAACCGCGGTTGCACCCAAATGATGCTTATCAAATGTTTTATCGTAGTTCAGTTGCTGAGTGAATAATTTAACCAATGTTGACTGCCTGCGATAACCTACCGATGCACTGGTTGATACACCAGTACCACCGTCGAAAAATATAGGGGTGTAATTATAAGTAGAGTTATTTAAATAATTAACTCCGAATGTAGATCTGAATTTTAGTGATGAAAGTATATTAACGTCTAAATAAGCAGATCCTAATAAGTTGAAAGAGTTAATACGGTTATTACCAACCAAAGCTGTTTCAATAGGGTTAATAGGATCTGAACCGTCAAAGCTGCTTATAGGCCCCTGAAAACCACCTACCTTAGTAGGGTCATAAACCGGAATATAAGGTGGCATTCTCAGTAAGTTGATGATTGACGTACGATTGGCCGCAAGCGTAGGATCATAACGTTGATGACTTACCGAGGTGTAAAGGTTTTGGCCAAAAGTAAATACCTTACTAATGATATGATCAGAATTGATTCGGTAATTTAAACGCTCAAAATTAAGTGCCTGCGCAATACCATTTTGTTTGAAGTAACCCGCAGAAGTGTGAAACCGCGAAACATCATTACCACCGCTTAAGCCCACATTACTGCCTGTTAACAAAGCATTTTTTATAAAATACTCATCTTGCCAGTCGGTATTGGTTTGTGCATAAGTTTGGTTGGCACCGGCATATATAGGCGCATTAAAGTTAGCCGGTTTAAAACGATCAATGCTCCCGTAAACGCCTAAGTTTTTGGCGTATTGCAGGTACTGATCGGTGTTTAATAAATCTAACTTTTTGATCGGGCTTTGTACACCTGCGTAAGAATCGAGCGTAACATTTACTTTGCCGTTGCGCGAACCTTTTTTGGTAGTTACGATAATAACACCGTTGGTGGCTCTTGAGCCGTAAATGGCTGCAGTACTCGCATCTTTTAAAACGTCTACGCGTTCAATGTCTTTAGCATCATACTGTTGCAAGCCGGTGGTTAACGGAAAGCCGTCAACTACATACAACGGATCGGAAGCAAAACTTACTGAACTGATACCACGAATAGTAACCAAAGGGGCACTGCCCGGCGATCCGTTGTTGGTAACATTTAAACCGGCAACTCTGCCCTGCAAAGCCTGGTCAATACCAGCTACGGGCAATATGGTAACCGTTGCTGCACTAACTGATGATATGGCACCTGTTACGGTAGCTCTGCGTTGTGAACCGTACCCTACCACCACAACTTCACTTAAAGAACCTGATGTTGCCTGTTTTAATTGAACTGTAATTTCTGTACGGCCACCAAGAGCTACTTCCTGACTGGCGTAACCTACGTAGCTTATTACTAAGGTACTGTTGGCCGACGGGGCATTGATACGGAAACGGCCATTATCATCGGTAGTTTGACCGCCGGCAGTACCTTTAACTCTTACGGTTACCCCCACAAGTGCCTTACCGGTTTCATCTGTAACTACACCAGTAACCGGTACCGCCATCTTCTGATTCTGTGATGTTAGTGGTGTTACCGGAGCAGCAATTGTTGCATCCGCAGTAGTAAGTGAAATTAGCCCGATGAGCGGGAGGCATAATTTCATTTTTTTAACAAGTAAATAATACTGCATAATTAGTTTGTTAGGTTAATACTCTTTTATAATTGATTAAAATTGGAGTTGATTAGTAATGCCTGCATTGACGATGCAATACGCCATGCTAATGAGAAGTTACTCTCATAAATTATTTTTTAATAAGTGGTTATAATTGGGTTTATTCAGCGCCGAAATACTTCTGAAATCAGTGCTATTACAGAGGTCTAAAGTATGTTTATATGCCTTAGCGCAAGTATCACAAATGTTACTAATTGGGTATCCAAATGTTAAACAGCTGTATTTGTTCACGTTTTAAAACAGCCATAGCAGCACTCAAAGGCCGTTTTTAACCAAAACGCTACAAAATAGTTAAGTATGAGTTATTATAAGGTTGACGTATTTAGCTTACATTTTTCCTCGCGTTACCAATTACGTATAGCCGTGTAATTTTATATACCTGTTGTTAAATTTCGGAGTATTTGAAAGTTGTTAAGACTCGTAATATTCAGGTACTGTTAGCAAATAACAAGGCCTTTAAATCATTTAATTTAAAGGCCTTGTTATTTGCTGAGTGCTATACTAACAGTAAGTTTTTGAAAAAATATACTTAAAGAATGGCGCTGGATTTAACTAAATATTCACGTTTTTTTCTTTTAAACACTTCACATAAACAGTTAAAAAAAGCTATTGAAAATACTACTGGCTTATAACATTACTGTAATTCCCTTGCTATGATATAACAGCTATGATAAGTCTGCCGCTTTTCAGCTAAGTTTTATCAGAACTAAACTTTGCGCCAAAACCTCCTATTTATTTCAGGCCGAGATATGTTTTGAAATTCCATTTAGAATTATCACTATCCATATTGAATTTGGCAAGTGTTGGAGTGCTATCACCCAAAGAAACCAATGCCAGTCTGTCTTTTGACTGAGGCACCAGTTTAGGCATGATCCGGTAAGTGCCATCGGTGAGCTGATCGATCTGCCAGAGTTGCTCAGGTGCCCCGGTAAATGACGGAACCGTTACTACCTCGGCTTCTGCAGTTGCGGCAAGAGCTCTCTCTGTACCAGTTATAATTATTTTATAATAAGGTGCTCCTAAATATCCACCAGCACCCGGAACCGCTTGAATGGTCCATTGCTGATGCGGGCGATGCATGTAATCGCCTGTCCGTACATTAATGTTGCCAGTTGGCCAGGTATTAAGTACATCCGCCAGCTCCTGTGGCGGAACCGGTTTAACCGGTTCATCAGCGTCGCGGTCCGGTCTGCGCATGCCGCCCGACATACGTACAAAATCAACGCCTAATTCAAGCGCGTATCCCCTTCTTTCTGATTCTATCTCATAAGTTCCTTCTTTAAAGTTGTTGCCGGCAACAGGCCATCCGTTTTTCCATAGTAAAGGGCGTATACCTAATACACTACGGCCACTTTGATCCAAGTCGGCCTCATAATGGCAAGACATTTTTTGAACGCCGTTTTCCTGAACTATGCGCCCGAAATGCCCAGGGCCAATAAGCCGGCTACCGGCAGCCAGAACCATTTTACCCCCGCCTTTCAGCATATCACGCCCTACATTGTCGAGGTAAGGACCGGTTACCTTTCTTGATCGGCCAACCACAATATTATAGGTGGAATTTGCACCATCACAGCATGTGCCATGCGTACCCAGCAAGTAGTACCAGCCATCCTGATAGATTAAGTCAGTAGCTTCGCAATCGATTGCAATATTGATCGACTTGTTACCTGCTTTACGCATTCCGGTGCGAGGGTCTAATTCAATCAAACGAATAAAACCAAAGTAAGTACCATAGGATAACCAGAGCCGGCCATCTTTAGGATCTAACAGCAAGCCGGGATCTATAGCGTCATTATCTTCTAAACCATCAGATGAAGCCACTACCACTGGCTGCGAGTACTTAAAATCAGGTGATTTAGGATCGAGTGTTTTGTTCCACATAGTGAGTATTTTCCCGTTATGTCCGCCGCCTAAGCCTCCGCCAGTTTCACCATATACAACCAGGAAACGGTCACCTATTTTCACTACATCAGGTGCAGCACCGCCGCCTGGCCTTTCCGCGCCCGGGTTCCAGGTCCAGCCATCTGCTGATATCAGACCGCCGCCGCGTGTGCCAAAGGTATAGTACTTTCCATCACACGCTGTAATCGTTGACGGATCGTGTATAAAGGGTTTTCCTACCTGTGCAGTAAGCTGCCTTGTTGAACAAAGCGTAAACAACGTTATAATAAGTGCTAATCTTAATTTAATTATATTTTGAATTGGCATACAAATGAGATATAATACAGGGTGATCAGCTACTATTGATAACTTACGGTAAGGTCTTTGAGCGGCTCGCCTTTGCTGTCTAAAAAGCGGACGCAAAAATCGCTCATTCCGGGACCATTAATTACAGCTCCGCGTACAATGTTTTTTCCTTTATGCAGGGTGAGGCGGGTAGATACACCATCGTCCATTACCATACGTCTGTCGCCTGATAGCAGCAGGGTCTCTTTTTCATTTACCCACCACATAGATGCTGAATTTGATCCAACTGCCAACCTAACGTCCTTCATCTCGCGGGGACTGTTTACCACCGTTACCGTCCAAAACAAAACACCATAAACCTGCTTTTTTAAACCGGAGGCAAACCGGAAGAGCTTTACATTAAAATTTTTACTCTCTAATGCATGCCAGGCAAGTTGCTGCCCATCTGCCATCACTTTTTCACCATTTTTGGGTATAACCGAAAACTGATTTGGAAAATATTCCTTCGTGAACGCTTTTTTCAAGTAACTGTCGGTAAAGACAACGTTGCTTCGGTTGGGCTTATTAATAGGCTCCAGAAGCAGCCATCTGTGGATAAAACCTTCAGCGTCGGGTGTGATTTTTGCTGCTGTTGCCGAAGTAAAGTAAGATGTTAAATTTTGTGTTGTATCACTTTTAACAACTACAGTAGCCGGATTGCCAGTGTGGGCTGATGAGCTTTCTACTCCTGCACTAAGCAAAATTGCAAAGCCCACCGCCGGCAGCAAGACCTGGCGCTTAATTTTTATCATGATATTTTATAGTTTATAATGGTTGCTTTAGCGAGAGATGATAACATCTTTCTGTAAATCTAATAAAAATAAACTTTCTCTTAACTGCTAATATTGGTGTAAAATATTTTTAATACACCAGACTTAAAGCTATGGGTTGGTAAGCTTACATGTGTTTGACGAACAGCTTTCGTTGATGTTAATAAAAAGACATCAAGCCGTATTTTCAAAACACTGAAAACAACCACACATGATAAAGAAAGAATGCCTGATACAAGCAATCATGAAAAAGCAAAGAATTATAACCCAAAAACGGGCATTCTCTCAAATATTCACAAACAAAAAAGCATCCCTCTGTCATACTGTAAAGTACGAATCCGAAACAGAACCGCCTCTTTTGGCGTTCGTTTTTTATGGACAAAACAGACCTGACCGGCTTTGTACGCGTTAAAGGCGCAAGGGAGCATAACCTGAAAAACATTAGTGTAGATATCCCGCGTGATGCGCTGGTTGTTTTTACCGGTGTTTCTGGCTCAGGTAAATCATCGCTCGCCTTTGGTACGTTATATGCCGAGGCGCAGCGACGCTATCTGGAGTCGGTATCGCCTTACGCCCGCAGGCTCTTCAATCAAATGTCTATTCCCGAAGTGGATGACATTGAAGGCTTGCCGCCGGCAGTGGCTTTACAGCAGCAGCGCGGCGCCGTGAGTACGCGTTCTTCGGTAGGTAGTGTAACCACCATATCTAACCTGTTAAGGATGCTTTACTCCCGTGCCGGTGATTATCCTGCCGGCCAGGACATTATTTATGCGGAGTCTTTTTCTGCCAACACGCCTGAAGGTGCCTGCACCGAGTGCCATGGCCTTGGCCGTGTTTACCAGGTTACTGAACAGTCTATGGTTCCGGATGATAGCCTGACTATCCGCCAAAAAGCGGTAGCAGCCTGGCCAACCGCCTGGGGCGGACAAAACCAGCGCGATATACTAACATCCATGGGCATTAATGTAGATGTGCCCTGGCGTGAACTTCCTAAAAAAACAAGAGACTGGATTTTATTTACCGATGAACAGCCCCAGCTACCTGTTTACCCGGGGCTGGATCTTGAAAAAACCCAAAAAGCAATTAAGCATAAGCGGCAACCCGATTATATGGGCACTTTTACCGGTGTAAAGCGTTATGTGATGCAGACTTTTGCCACTACGCAAAGTCAGCTGATGAAAAAACGCGTCGCGCAATATATGCTAAGCAGTGAGTGCCCGCTTTGCCTGGGTAAACGCCTCCGGAAAGAGTCATTGTCGGTAAAATTTGCTGGTTTGGATATCGCCGATATGTCTAAACAAACATTAGCCCAACTACACCAGCTATTTGAGCCGTATGCTGCTGGCCAAATGCAAAGCGGACAACATGCCGACCATCCTGAAAAATTAATTGTTACCCGGCGTATTGCCCAAGATTTATGCGCACGCCTCAATATTATGCTCGACCTGGGTTTAGGCTATTTGACGCCGGAACGCAATACGCCCACCCTATCACCAGGCGAATTACAGCGTTTGCGACTGGCTACGCAGGTTCGGTCTAACCTGTTTGGTGTAGTCTATGTGCTTGATGAGCCCTCCGCCGGTTTGCACCCTGCCGATACTGCCTCTTTGCTGCGTGCCCTGGATAAGCTTAAGGTCGCAGGTAATTCCCTGTTTGTTGTTGAGCATGAAATTGATATTATACGGCATGCAGATTGGATTATTGACGTTGGCCCCGGCGCCGGCCAGCATGGCGGACAGATATTATATAGCGGCAGGCCGGATGGTTTGCAGAAAGTTGAAAGCAGTATTACACGAAAATATATCTATAATGAAAGCGCAAAAGTAACCGGCCCGGTGCGTAAACCCAATGGCTGGCTAAAGCTGGAAGGTTTAACCAGAAATAATTTAAATGAACTGGATGCCGCTTTTCCGCTTGGCGTACTGACCAGCGTAACCGGAGTATCCGGTTCAGGAAAAAGCACCCTGGTTAGCCAGGTATTGGTTGAGCTGGTAGCAGCACAATTGGGGCTTAAATTAACAGAGGCGGAGGAAGAAACAGACCCGCTGGCAGACGAAAGGGTGATAACCCTGGGCGGACAAATTACTGATGGCATGCAGCACATCAAACGGCTGGTGGTGGTGGATCAAAAGCCTATCGGCCGTACGCCGAGGTCTAACCTGGCTACGTATACCGGTTTATTTGACCATGTCCGTAAACTATTTGCGGCTACTAAACTTGCCAAAAGCCGAAAGTATGATGCCGGCCGGTTCTCTTTCAATGTGGTGAAAGGCCGGTGCCCGCATTGTGAAGGTGAGGGCTTTGTGATGATTGAACTATTATTTTTACCCAGCGTATATGCCCCTTGTCCTACCTGTGATGGTACCCGTTATAACTCGCAAACGCTGGAGGTATTGTATAAAGACAAGAACATTGCAGACGTACTAAACATGACGGTTGATGAAGCAGCTGATTTTTTTGATGAAGAACTTGCTATCAGCCGGGCCTTGCAAGTGGTGAGCGAGGTGGGGCTGGGTTACCTGCGCCTTGGGCAATCAGCCACCGAGCTTTCGGGCGGCGAGGCACAGCGGATTAAGCTGGCCACCGAGTTACAACGGGCGCAACACGGCCAAACGCTTTACATACTGGATGAGCCCACCACAGGACTTCACCCGTCTGACGTAGAACGGTTGCTAAAGCAATGTAACCGTTTGGTTGATGCAGGTAATACCGTGATTGCTATTGAACATGATATGATGGTGGTTGCTAAAAGTGATTGGGTAGTTGACATTGGTCCTGATGCTGGTGACAAAGGTGGCACCATAGTGGCTCAAGGTATTCCTGAAGATGTTGCTAATAGTAAACAAAGCAAAACGGCACCGTATCTGCGCAACACAATCCACAGTAAATCATAATAAATAACGAGGTATCTTTTTTCTGGTAAGCTTGATAATATCCTGTTTACAGACTGCCATGCATTATTATGGTAACGCATGGTGTTCTTTGCCATCAAGCATATTGCTAAACTTCTGGCCATTCAATTTGTCAGTAGCTCATATTTTTTATTTGACGGATTAATTAATACGTTGAAGGTTACACCGATGTCTTATCCATTCGCAGTGGATGCTTGCCGGTGAACTGTTACAGGTCGCAGTTGCAAAGGTGTCGTCTTTTCACCAGCGTCAACAAATAACAAAAAGATGAAATGGTAAGGTTTACAGAAGTTTTTCTGTTTTGCATTATTGGGCCACGCGGTTAACGATGTATGAATACCATGGCTTTAGCTTGTTAAATGTGGCTGATATATTTCACCCATGGTCATATTATAGAAACTCCGTAGTTATAAGCAACCCGAAACTCATAGGTAAGCGAATTTGATAGCTTACATTAACATACTAAAAAGGTCCATCAAAACCCGTTCATTTATCTTATCTGGGCTTAACTTTCCTCCGGTTGAACAGTTCTACTTCGAATTAAACAAATAGCCACTGTAAGCCAGCCCGGTGGCCACACTCCTAAAGTGATCTCCGGTGTTCAGCGCAGCTTCAGGAAAGCGGCTCTGGAATAGTTGCCGGATGCTCTTTACCTGGGAAGTTCCGCCCGTAAGAAACAAGCTGTCAATATCACCTGGAGCAATATGCTTATCCCTCATAAACTGGTCCAGGTAGTCTGCAATCCGACGAACCTCCTTACCGACAATAGACTCATACTCTGCCAACAGAACATCCTCTTCAATATCAATACCGAGTTGATGATACCTGAACACCGCTTGTTCATTGCCCGATAGTGAGATTTTGGCCTGCTCAATAGCCTGGAAGACGGAGTAGCCCAAGTTGTGCTCAATAAGCGTCATCAGGTTTTTAAACTTCGCGTCCTTGCCCGAAAAATAATAATAGTCCTCCAGTTCTTTTTGAATGCGCGGCCCGTTAAAGAAGTTCATTTGCTCCCAAGAACAGATCCGGCCAAAAAGCGACTTGGGTACGGTTAAACGCTTACCCGGCGTGGCTTCATATTGGGTGTGTTTTCCAAAGTAAGGCGTTCCTCTTTCCCACATAAACGCCGCATCCAGGCTATCGCCACCAACATAAATTCCGCCGGTAGCCATCATATCGCTTTTCCGGTCCTGGTAGTCTGCTTTCTGCGGATCCAAGGTCAGGTACGTAAAATCTGTTGTCCCACCGCCCAGATCGGCAACCAGTACCCGCTCCCTGCGCTTTAAAGTTCGTTCGTAAGCAAAGGCAGCGCCAATAGGTTCAAACTGGAAACGTACATCTTTAAACCCCGCCAGCGCGGCGGCTTTGCTTAGCCGGGTCTGCGCCAAGGTATCTTTTTGTAAACTGTCATCATCAAAATGAACCGGTCGCCCGATGACTGCCTTACGCACATCCTGACCCGTTAGGCGATCTGCCCGCATCTTAAGCTCTGAGAGGATGATTGCTACCAGTTCTGCAGCATTGTATCGGCGGTTTTGGATACGCGTTTCGGTAAAGCTTGGCCGGGACAAAACCTGTTTCACAGATTTAATAAAGCGCCCCTTCATACCTTCGGCAAGGTAAGCGGCAATGGCTTCCTCACCTACCACAAAGCTGGGCGATCCGTCCGCATTCCGGTGTTCGGCAAAGTAGATCAACGACGGAATCAGCAGTGTGTGCTCGATTTGCCGGGTGGTTTCGTTATAAATGGCCAGGGCCGAATTGGTTGTTCCGAAGTCAATGCCATATAAATAAGTATCCATATGCGGGTGCTGTACAGGGGTAAAAAGTAAACGGGGCTGCGAAACTAAAAAATCTTGGTGAAATTGCAGCCTCCTTCTGCAATTGCCTTAAAATATACAGACAAGTATTCCCCTTTTGTATTTTGAATCAAGCCATTGATTTAACCCTGCGTATGCCCTCCGGAGGTGGCAAAACTTCTCCTGGCACAAACCGATATTTACAGCATGTTAAAAAATAGTAGCATATAAGAAAACAACCTGTACTATGGTGCAGATTGTTCAAGTTAAAGCTAATCCTTAAAAACCGTTCATCCCTCCTGATACTGAAGTTTGTTCGCCGGTAAATCGTTTTCACTACCTTTCAGCAGCTTCATGGCTCAAAGCAAAATTGCCAAACATTTTGCACCAGCCGGGGCAAAATGTTTGGCAATAGCTACACGTATACCTTAAATGCACAATTACCACAGCAACCTTATTAATTAAACTATTTATTTGAATAAGATTTTAGAATTTACAGAAAGGATGTGAGTTTAAGACTGACAGGGATTACTTAGCCAGGTAAGTCATCCCACCATCAACAATAAGTTCGGCACCCAGCATAAACGAAGAATCATCAGAAGCCAGGAATACCGCTGTTTTACCGATGTCTGATGGTTGCCCGATTCTGCCTATGGGCATTGTACCTGCAAAATGTTGTTTTACAGCTTCAATCTGTTCGGCCGGAACAAACTTGTCAAAAGCAGGGGTATCTGTAGTACCTGGCGTAATTACGTTAACCCTTATTTTTCTTGCTAACAGGTCGTTGGAGAAACTTTTGGCCAAAAATATCACGGCGGCTTTTGCAGCACCGTAAAGCCCGAATGATGGATAGGCCCGATGAGCGGCATTTGACCCGATCAGGATGATGGAACCACCATCAGACATGTATGGCAACGCTTTCTGAACAGTGAAGTAAACGCTTTTCAAATTAAGATCCATCGTCTTATTATAATCAGCTTCGCTTACATCTGCTACAGTTCCGGTAGTGCCGGCACCTGCATTGGCCACTAATACGTCTATTTTACCAAACTTTTCAGCTGTATCTTTAAACGCCCTTTCCAGGTCGGCAAGGCTGGTCACATCTGCATTAATAGAGATAAAATTACCTCCGAGCTGAGATGCGGCATGGGTTAAAGTTTTTTGATTTCTGCCAATAATGGTTCCGATGCCGCCTTCGTCATAAAACGCTTCGGCAATACCAAATCCGATACCGCTATTGCCACCTGTAATAACGGCGACTTTGTTCTTTAATTTGCTCATGATCTTTCGTATTTAATTTACTCAAAGATGTAGCTTGCAACGAAGCTGCATCTTACCATAAGTCATTAAATACGCTTACCAAAGATCAATTTACTTTAAAGAGCTCTTTCTGATCCGGCTCAAACTTTCCGGCGTTAAGCCGAGATAAGATGCGATCAAATTTTGCGGAAACCGCTGCAAAAAGTGGGGATAATCATGAACAAGTTCCTGAAAACGTTCTTCGCCGGTTTGACTGATAGACGATTGGGTTCTCTTTTGTACGGCGATAGTATAGTTTTGACTGAGTACGTTTTGCATTGCAGAAAATGCAGGGATAGGCTTGATAAATTCTTCAACAACGTCGTGAGTAATTTGTAAAATCTCCATATCCTCAAGCGCTTCAATATTAAAACGGCTTGGTATTTTTTTATAAAAACTTTCAAAGTCAACCAGCCACCAAGTCTCTACGCTCAGTTTTAAGATGTGCTCATGCCCCTTCTCATCTACTGTAAACGTTTTTGCAGCACCTTTCACAATAAAGCCGGTATACTTACAAACATCTCCTTCCTGCAAAAAAAATTGCCGCTTTCGGATTCGTTTTGGTTTAAAGTGTGTCACAAACAATTGTTTTTCTTCCGCTGAAAGCTTCAAGCCGGATAGCTCTTCGACATACTGGTAAAGGACTTCGAAATTGGACATTTTTTAAATATAGTAGATCATATCAAAAATATATCTTCCTGATCAATATTTGCTCATTTTAGTCTTTTCTATTTAAAAGCAATGGCTACAAATTGCTGTCACATATTAAAAATACTTTTAGCAACCCTTTAAATGACGTGGAATTGAGCCAACCTTATTATTTATAAAATTATAGCAATGTTATCATAAATACTCAATTACGCTAGTTGACTAAAAAATCATAAATATTAACAAAGGATTAATAATTTAAAAATAAAAGAAAACCATACCACTTTCAGGAATGTTCTATACCAAAAAAGGAGGTAATCATGTTAGCAATGAATTACCGGGGCCCTTTCAGGATCAGGGCCGACCGGGATAAGCCCACCCCCCAAATTGAACACCCTTTTGATGCAATTGTACGAGTCACGCGGTCATTGATCTGCGGATCGGATCTTCACTTGTACCATGGTATGGTACCGGACACCCGGGTTGGGATGACTTTTGGTCATGAATTTACTGGTGTTGTAGAAGAAGTGGGATCGGGAGTACAGAAACTTAAAGTAGGCGACCGCGTGTTGGTACCGTTTAACATTGCCTGCGGTACATGCCCATTTTGTAAGCAGGAGTTATACGGTAACTGCCATGAGTCCAATCCGGAAGCTACGGCCGTAGGCGGCTTTTTTGGCTATGCACACATTGCAGGGGGCTATGATGGCGGGCAGGCAGAGTATGTTCGTGTTCCTTTTGCCGATGTGAGCCCCACTGTTATTCCGGAAGGGATGGACATTGAGGATGCCGTTTTGTTAACAGATGTTGTACCCACAGGCTACCAGGCTGCCGAAATGGGTGGTATCCAAAAAGGCGACACGGTGGTTGTTTTTGGTGCCGGGCCGGTAGGTATTATGGCAGCCAGGTGCGCATGGCTGTTTGGTGCCGGCCGGGTAATTGTGATCGACCATTTAGATTACCGGCTTGAGTTTGTTAAAAACTATGCTTACTGCGAAGCTTATAACTTCAAAGACATGGACGACCCGGTGGTATTTATTAAAAAACAAACGGATTGGTTTGGTGCTGATGTATGTATTGACGCGGTAGGGTGTGATGCATCTGGTAGTGCTATGCAAACTATTACCGGTAAGAAGCTGCTCTTACAGGCAGGCTCAGCTACGGCATTGCACTGGGCTATCAATTCAGTTAAAAAGGGAGGCATCGTTTCTGTAATTGGTGTTTATGGTCCGCCATTTAACATGGTGCCCATGGGAAGCTTGATGAATAAGGGAATTACACTGCGTACTAATCAGGCTTCGGTTAAAAGGTTACTGCCTAAACTGATTGATCATGTGATGGCAGGCAGGTTAAATCCTAAAGGCATTATTACCCACCGTTTGCCGCTTGAAGAAATTTCGGATGCTTATCATATATTTTCTGCTAAGCGGGATAATTGCATTAAACCACTTTTAATTCCACCAAGAGCCGCACTGGCTTAAACAATACGGTTATGGAAAAAACGAAGAAAGAGCCGGTTCAAATTTCCGGCATAGACAGAAAGATAGCAAATGCTCCTAAAGATCACATCCCCGGTTGGGGCATGGATGCCGATCCCGAAAACGACCCAACCTATCCGATGAAGCACTGGAATGGTGCCGATTACGAGCGCATCAATTATGAAAAGCCTCCTCAGCAACAGCTCAAAATGGAGGTATTGCACTCTATCGAACGCCCTGGGGTTACCCGGGTGTTTGGCACCTCCACTC
Organism: Mucilaginibacter sp. CSA2-8R; assembly: GCF_038806765.1. Lineage (NCBI taxonomy): Bacteria > Pseudomonadati > Bacteroidota > Sphingobacteriia > Sphingobacteriales > Sphingobacteriaceae > Mucilaginibacter > Mucilaginibacter sp. CSA2-8R. Next base: position 4,167,855 of record NZ_CP152389.1, read on the forward strand.
CACCCACTGGGTTAAGCGGAAGCATCAGACGCTGGGCTTATAAATATAGCGAAGCAACTACTGCGCACTGGATGGGACTGATACTGGCCGATCGTGTAAATTCGGTAGAAGGTATCATTGATGATTTTGCACACGGAACCGTACCTAATGTTTTTAAAGAACGTGGCTGGTCGGCGGAGTGGAAGTACAACAGGCTTGGATTCATCAAAAGCTTAGCAACCGGTGTTTTGGTAAGCACTGCTATTATTGCTTTATATACTAACAAATCTAAAAAATAACACTAATGAACACTGAAAGCAACGCAAACTACATTGCTTTCAGTGTTCATTTACATGCCTTTAAATAATTATAATAAGTTGTCTATCGCAACATATTAATTATTGATGTGGCAGCCGTAAGTAAAATATTATTTAAGGCATTATACTTAAAAAACTGGTTGTTAACTTAAGCAATGCCCCCATTGCAACTATCGGTATCCTAAAGGACTATATCTAATACCAAGCGTAATTACTGCTGCAAATATATTCTGATTAAAACCACGTATTATAGCAGCAAATTGCAGCAGCTTTGCCCTGGGGCAACAAAAATGAGTTGTAGAGATTCGTAAACTAATTTGATTTTATATGGATGATTGTACAATAAACGATTTAAAGCTGTGTAGAAAATAACTAATACTTAAAATCTCAGGTGATAAATATGTATATTTAAAACTTATAGTTGTAAACCTGAAGATGCTAAAACTATGTCTGCGCCGATTGATTAATCGGACGCCTCTGCTTTTCATGATTGCAGCTGTCATCAGCTGGACTCTGTTGACCGATCAGCTAATTAACCACCTGGCGGTATCGGTAGGTACAATCTATCAGCAAATGCTACGGCTTCTGGCTAATTTTTTAGGCTTATTAGCTGGTAGTTTAATCCTGTACCGCTGGACTGGTTTAAAATTCAGCAATGTCCGTAAAACCCGGGATGAGTATCGCCGCTTACTGGAAGAAATTCCGGTCCCGATATTCATTTTCGACAGCCGGGATTTTCGCGTCTTGGCCGCTAATATTGCTGCTACGTGCCAATATGGCTACAGCCGGGAAGAGTTTTTGCAAATGAAGATTACCGACATACGCCCGCAGGCGGATGTTCCGGCTTTTTTAAAAGCTGTACAACAAGTTCAGGGCAGCTATACAAATATGGGCCGCTGGCTGCACTACAAAAAAAACGGCGATACTTTTTATGTTCGTGTCTTTTCTCACCGAACCTTTTTTGAAGGTTTAGAAGTGAACCAATGCGTAGTGATTGACATTGATAAAAAGGTGCGTACTGAGATGCAACTGGCAGAAAAAACCGGTGAGCTTGAAAATGTGCTCGAAAGCATGAGTGATGCCTTCTATACGGTTGACCGCGACTGGAACTTTACTTACATAAATAAAAAGTATGAACAAGTACAGGGGCGCGACCGGGAAAAACTATTAGGCAAAAATGTTTGGGAACTTTTTCCTTACGGAAAAGAACTTCGTTATTTTAGAGAGTATAGCCGGGCCATGCGTGACCAGGTAAGTGTACATTTTGAAGAATTTAATACATTTAATGGCATGTGGGTGTCGGCCAGCGCTTACCCTATTAAAAGTGGATTGGCTATTTATTTCCGTGATATTACGGAAGAAAAGCTGATGCGCGAAAAAATAGCCATGGATGGTAGAAACCTGCGAGCTATTTTGAATAACACCCGCGATTTGATTTGGTCGGTAGACTGTGCGTTCAATATCATTACGGGTAACGAAGCATTTTGGACCAGGGTAGAAAAGCTAACCGGAAAACGGCCGGACACGATCAAAAACGCAGATTTTGAACAGGAAATTTTGCAGCCCATACTGGACAGTTATCGTCGCGCGTTTAAAGGCGAAGCTTTCTTCACGGTTCGCGAGCGGGAGCTGGATGGGAAGAAATATTTTGAAGAGTTAAGCTTTAACCCAATTCTGGATGAGCAGCAACAGGTGACCGGGGTGAATTGCTTTTTACGGGACATCACCGCCCAGCGTGAACATTTAGAGCAAATCGAGAGACAAAACGAAAAGCTTCGGGAAATTGCCTGGATACAATCCCATCATCTGCGTGTTCCGGTAGCTAATATATTAGGGCTCTCGGAGCTTATTCAGTCAGACTGTTCAATAGAAGAAGAACTTATCCCTATGTTTTGTGCAGAGGCCAAGCGGCTGGATCATATGATCAGAAAAATCACCAAGCTAACCGAAGATTTGTAGCAAAAGTTTAATTGCACCTAAAAGCCCGGCCAAAAACACATTCGCGTGCTTTTACGGGCCGAGCTTTAAGAGCATTGTTTATCATTACACCTAAAAAAGAGATCTGGATTTTTTAAATTAAAGTATCGTTACAAGGCTGGCCGAAAAAGCATTACACAGATTGTCATTTCGGCTACAGGCCTAAATTATGTCACCCCATAACTATTGGAAGTTATTTAATGGATACCTGTGTTGAGTTATTTTGAAATACATCCTGCTTTTTTGCTACAGTTTGGTTGACTTTTAGTCCGTTAAATTTGGCATCATGTACGTCATCTAATACTACAGGCACCCTAAAATCTTTTTTATCATTACTTATTTTGATATTATTAAATTCCAGCCCCGTTGCATGCTTTACAAACATCCCCCAGGCAGGCAGTTCTTTAAACATCGAAAAGTCGGGATATTTATTAGATATTTCCGGAATGGTGTTGAGCTTGTTTAAGGGCACATTTGCAAAAAATGCATTGCCGCCGCCCGGGTGTTTAACTTCAATATTATTCAACTTTACATTTTTAATGATACAATTAGGAACGCCGCTGATGATAATACCCGGCGATACGTTACGGGGCATATCCTCAATCGGGCCTTCATACTCGTAACCGGCATCAGGCTTACCCGCCGGTATTTCTGCGTAAACGTTACTAATTGTTACATTATTAAAACGGCTGCCTTTCGCAAAACGCTCCCCGGTACGCAAAAATATAGCGTTGCCGGTGTTATAACTTTGCAAACTATCCACCACAATATTTTCAATATACCCCCCATCAACCGCCTCTAAAGCTAAGGCAGAACGATAGGTATCATACACCTTGTTGTTAATGATCCGGATGTCACTAAAACCTCCGCGCGATACCGTACCAAACTTAATACCGTTGGCACTGCTGCGCACTGTATTATTGCTAATCAAAATATTTTTACATACGTGCTTAGCGTTATGCGATTTAAGGCAGATACAATCATCAGCAGCATCAAAAAACGAATTGGTAATAGATACATCTTCGCAATCAATAATATCTACGCCGTCTTCGTTCCAATAGTCCTTGTTATCCACGTAAACACTATCCATTTTCATGTTTTTGCATTGGTCGTAAGTTTGATTCCAGCTGGCGGAATTTTTAAGCATAATACCCTTAATCAGTACATTGTTACAACGCAAAAAGCTGATATTCATAGCTCTTGTTTCAACCTCAGGTCTTCCGCTCCTGAATTTATCTTTGATCAAACCTTTGTTTATGATCTCGATCACGTTACGGGCAACGGCTTTACCCTGCCCGTCAATCATCCCCCGGCCGGTAATGCCTATATTTTCCTGGTCAATGGCAAAGATGAGTGCTGTTAGCTCATGCTGGTCGTAATCAAAGGGGTTTAATGATCCCATCAGCACAGCACCCTCTTCCAGCTGAATGGTGACGTTTGATTTGAGGTAGATGCTACCCGTTAAGTAACGGCCCACATGAAATACCAATCGCCCGCCACCGTTTTTGTTGATGTAATCTATCGCGAACTGAATAGAGCGCGTGTTAAGGCCCAACCCGTCAGAGTGTATACCGAACATCGTAGCCAGGTAGTCTTTAGCAAACAATTGCGGTGACGACAAGCAAAAAAATGCGATGAGTAAATATTTTATAAATTTCATTCGATTATATATTACAAGTTTTAATAAAGGGTTACCGGCCCAACTAATCCCATTGACTGTATAGGCTGGGGCCTTTTAACGCTATTAGTCCATTTTTGTGCATTTGGGTTATCAATCAGTGTTTTAAGATAATTACCCATCGACGTTGCTACTTTTATCTCAATAGTATTAGTACCGTTTACCAACATTCCCTGCACCGGAAATATGCGTCGGCCGTACCATTGTACGCCCACAGGCTTACCATTAATAAGCACCTCTGATGTACCGTATACTGTACCCAAATTAAGGTATTGAAATTTTGCAGCATCCTTCACAGTTACCTGACTACTATAAATTACGTTACCCGCAAAACTGGCATACTCAGGTATATTTTTTAAATCTTGCAGTTGGTTGAGCATTGTAGTTTTGTTACTGCCATCAATATGACTAAAACGCACAGTCCACTTGCTTAAACTAACTTGTGTAGCTTTACTTAGCAGTTTAATTTGCATCGCTTTCCCTTCGTGGTGGTCATCATAAACAATGAGGCACGAATCTGCCGGCCCCAAATCAAGGCTAATCATATCATCTTTGGTTTCTATACGGTTTCGTTCGCCGGTTTCGGCATTCCAAAGCCAGGCTTGTTTACCGGAGGTGATGGCAGTGCTGGCTTTAATCTTGACCGGATGCGCCTCCTGCACATCAGAATTGACGAATAAGAGTATTTCTGAGCCATTAGCCTGATAGCGTACCTGGTTAACAAACCGATTAGGCTGATCAATTTCTACATAAGGCTTTATGCCATATTTAACCTGAACCTCTTTATACCACTGAATTACGTTAGTTTGCGGCTTGGCAAGCAAAATAAATTGCTGCGGCTGAGCTTTTAGTTTAGCTATCCAGCCTTGTACCCCTTGGTCGAGTGGCTGACGATTACTGAGGCCTAACGATTTTTCCGGCAGGTTTTCGATGCAGAATACGCGCCCGCCTGCCAAAGTAAATTCGTATAACTTTTTGAGCGTAGCAGGTTGCATACGCTGTACATCTACCATAAAAAGGGTATGATAACTGCGCGGCCCGTAAGTAATTTTTCCGTTTTTGATGGCCGACTGTTGTATTACTCCGTCCGACAAATAATCGCAGGCATTACCGTTCTGGTGCAGGGCTTCCCAAATTAAGGTGAGATAGGTTGGATACATGAACGAAGGGAAGGGTTCATTCTGTGCACCAAAGATGCTCCACATATCAAACACTGGCGGCAAAATAGCAATGTCGGCAAACATATCTGCCTGTTGCAGCAAAGCCGAATGACGGGCCTTATAGTCTGTAAACTTTTTAAAATAGGGCCAGTATGTGTTTTTCTCGTTTAAATAAGTACCATACCTAACCCAACCCGGAAACGGAGCATTAGCAGGCGAATAATTAAAGCCATGAAATACCGGATGGGTAACGCCCGAGATCATACTTTGGTCGCCGGCTACCTTCAGCGTTTCGAGCGTATCATTAAACACCATATCGGTGTTGGTTAACTCTTCGCAGCTAATGAGCCTTTTAGATTTTAAGTGGGCAGCAGACGATACATATTTGTTAACCATGGTATAAGCCCGGCCAATACGGTAATCGCTCTCGCTCATTTCTTTGCCCAGGCCGTATTTAATCCAGGTTTCGCATTCCGGGATATCCATATCAAAAGTACCTTCGAGCGGGAAGTAACCACGACCATAAGCCTGCGCACGGGATTTCACTTTATTATCTTTACACCAGTCGACAAAGGTTTTGATAAAACGCTCCTCAATCAGTTCAGATTTGGTCAGGTCCCAATCAAAACGGACACGCTCTATAGTTTCATTAAGTTCGGAGCCGAGTGCTGCACCATATTTGTAATCCCAGGTATTACCCATCGATCCCATCTTAAACATAGTGAACGGCAGGTAAGGCATCAAATCATATCCACGGCGTTTTTTAAATTCTGATACCATATCGGCACACCAGTTAGCACCCTCTATCTCTAAACTATCTATAAAAAACGCTCGGATGTACTGATGCAAAGGGCCGGCTTTTTTTTGTATCGTATCAGACATGTGGTACAAATACTTCTTTACTGCGGCTTTATTATAATGGTTTAATACCGGCCCGTTTGCCCCGGGGGCACCGTTAATCACCTCCATAGAGCCATTTATTTTAACGGTACCATATAAAATGTACTTACCGGCAGGTACTTTAATTTTAATAGCCTGCGATTTAATCTGGTCCGATAACTCGATCACCTCGCTCATGGCATTAAGTTGTGCCGGCACCAGCTTTACCGACAGCATTTCCATTTGCCTGCCCGGGTAAACCGAACTAAAGTTAGGATCGGCCTCTTTAAATAAATCAAACAACGATGTTTCGTAATCCAGCGGGCCTTCCAGCCGTTTCGTGCCAATAACTACAACCTGCGAGCGTTCTTCCCCTTCTAAATACTCGGCACCAAAAGGCCAGCCCGAACCAACTATTAAATCACAGGTAAGGCCCAGTTTTTTAGCTTCGCTAAAAGTGAACTGCAGCATAGCAATCCATTCATCACTAAGCCATTGTAATGAGGGCTTACCCATATCATCCGTAGTTGACGGAAATTTGATGGGATTGATTTCTACCCCACCTATACCTGCATCTTTTAACAGCTGCAGTTCGCGGGCCAATTCAGTTTTTTCTACTTTGTCACCGTTCCACCACCAGCGTACAAACGGACGGTAACCCATAGCCGGATTTTTAAACAAGTTATACAGGTCATCACCGCCAGCCAATGATGTTTCGAGCACCGTTTTAGCCAATGTGGGTAACGCGCTAAACATCAAACTACTGGTTGCTGCCAATGAGCCCTGTATTAAAAATCGTCTTCTCTTCATGGGTTGTTATTTAAATTATAGCGCTCGTGCAGCAAATCTTTCATCCAACAGTTAATGCGCCACTGTTCCTGCCAAGTTGGTGTATCGTCAATTTGCGGGAAATATGGCGGCGGACCAAATTCGGGGGTTATGGTACAATAGTTTGCGCCATCATTGCGCTTCCGTTCAATCCATTTATCCCAAATGGCCAAATGCTCGGCCAAAGCTTTGGCATATTGAGGCTTGGCCGGATCGGTTACTTGCGGACCCTGCGTATGCCCAACTCGGGCATGAATATGCGCTGCCCGCTCAATAGCCAGGTTTACAACCGGCTGCTGGTCTTCCAGGTAACTTTCAGAAACGCAAAACCAGTGAGAAACATCAAATGTAATACAGAGCTTTTCATTTTTCTGTAATACCGGCAGCACTACATGCGCTGCATAAGCCCATTTGTTACGGTGCGTTTCCTGGTAAACAGGCACATTAGCAGCCTTACTTACTTGCGCACAACAGTCTATACATTGCTGTATTTGCTCTTGGTTAAAATACTCGCGCCCGGTCTGGGCGGTTACAAAGGCAGGTTGGCAGTGCTCAATATGTGCTTTAAGTTGGGTTTGCAAAAGTTCAATGTATGCATCCGTTGTTTTATAATCGCCTAATACAGTCATCACTACGGCCAGTTGCAAATTATTACTTTTCAATAATGCAGTTACTTCTTGCGGGTTAATGTCCTCGCTGTAAGGGAACCACTCTACACCCTGGTATCCGGCTTGCTTAACGCGGTCAATAAACTTCGGCCATGGCATATTTTCGAAACCCCAACGCGGGCAAAAAAAGTTTACCTGCATTGCTTAATTACCTTTGGCGCGAGAATATATCAGCGGATTTTGCTCGTCGCTATTTAGTTTATCTCCTACTTTTAAAGTCTGCAGATAATCATCAGGCAAAATGTTAGCTTGCCCGTTAAATACATTACCGTCAGGCATATAAGCGCAAGTCATGGCTCGGCGGAAACCACTAGTCATGTTGGCACCAGCACCGTGTATGGTTAGCCCATTATGAAATGAGCAACTGCCAGCTTTCATGGGGGCGGCTACCGAATTTACTTTTAAAAACTGCGGATACACTTCAAATATGCTATCCATATTTTTACCAATGCCCTTATTTTCAAACTCAGTTTGGTGGAAAGAACCCGGTATGAAGTAGAGGCAGCCATTCTCGTAAGTAGCATCATCTAAAGCCACCCAAATAGATAGTGCCTTACGGTCTGAAAAAGACCAAAAAGGCGTATCTAAATGCCATGACGTTGGGTTGGCCCAGGGCCGTTTAAACAAAGCCTGATCATGCCAGATGCGGATGCCGTCTGTACCGGCAAGGGTAGCAGCCATTTCACCTATCCGTTCATCAAACATTAGTTCTTTAACGCCGGCATCAGTTTGCCATAGGTTGAGTAGTTGGTCAAATACCTTACCGTAATAAGCTGCGTCTTCGTTGATGCCATCAGATTCGCCCACTTTAATTTCCTTACCCGGCATTTTTTGGCCTTTACGCTCGGCCACAGCATACATCACCGTTTTACGCCAGTGCGCCAGTTCATCAGCAGATAAAAAGTCTTCGATCACCACAAATCCGTTTTGCTGATAACTCTCTATTTGTTGGGCAGTTAATTGATGTTTCATAATTTATTTTGGTTAGCTATAATTGGTATCAGTTGTAAGTTTAAGGCCAGCATATTGCCAATGGCAATACCTGTGCGCAACAGGTTTAGATAGGTGGAGGCTATTGCCTCAGTCAAGGTGTGGGGTTGGTTAGAAACAGGCATCAGTACATCAAAATACGCGTTTAGCAATGCGCTGTTTTGTAATGGCACTTTACCGGCAACTCCAATAACCGGGATATTTAATTGCTTTGCAGCCTTTGCTACTGCAAATGGTCCTTTACCTTGCAGGGTTTGCTCATCAATACTTCCTTCGCCGGTAATGACTAACTGGCTTTGCTGCAATTGTTGTTTAAAACCAGTCAGCTCCAAAAAATGCGAAGCTCCATCAACAAGCTTAGCATTTAAAAAAGCAAATAAACCCGCTGCCGCACCTCCGGCAGTTCCGCTGTGCGGTGCCAGGGCCATATCATGCCCAGTTACCTGCCTGGCTACATCCGATAGTTTTTTTAAAAACTCTTCGAGCTTAATAACCTGTTGAGGTGTTGCTCCTTTTTGAGGGCCAAATACAGCTGCAGCACCTTCCGGCCCTAATAAGCTATTCTTAACATCGCACAAAACAATAATTTCTGTAGCTGCGAGCCGAGGATCAAGTTGAGAAATATCCACTTGATGAAGCTTTAATAAATGCTCAGGATTGGCTTGAAGAACGTTACTGTCTGCGCCTAAAAATCTAACGCCCAGAGCTTGCAAAATTCCCGCACCACCATCAACCGTTGCCGAGCCACCCATACCGATGATAATTATTTTAGCACCATCATCCAGGGCCGCCTTAATCATTTGGCCAACGCCAAATGAAGATGCCTGCATCGGATTCAGTTCTTCAGGCTGCAGCAAGCGTATGCCTGCAGCATTAGCCATTTCAATTATTGCGGTAGTTCCGCCATCAGCTATCCCATAGCTACTTTCAATATTTCTACCTAAAGCATCCTGAACTTTTATGTTTTTGACGTTGCCGCCGAGATGTTTAATCAGCAAATCTCCCGTACCGTCGCCACCATCACCTATCGGGAAAATGTGCGTAGTACAATTAAGCTTGCTTGCCTGTAAGCCTGCACTAATTGCTTCGGCAGCTTGATTTGCATTGAGACTGCCTTTAAAGGCGTTAGGGGCGACGAGGATGTGCATAAGGTTAACTGATTAATTTTGATAACAAGTAAACCATACTGATGGCGGTAAAACCCATAAGAACGGTAGCCACCGAATATACCCGCAGCATCGGCTGCATTTCCATACCCGAAAATTTAGCAATTACCCAGAAATAAGCGTCGTTGGCATGCGATATCATCATCGAACCGGCTCCCATAGACAGCACGGCGAGTAAATGGCCGCGCTCTGAGTTTAAACCTAATGCCGGCAGCAAAGGCAACACAATACCTGCTGCCGTAATGATTGCCACGGTTGACGATCCCTGTGCCGTTTTTAATAGTGATGTAATGATGAATGGAAAGAATAAACCTAACTGTGCCAGCGGCAGGGCTGCGCTTAAATGATCGCCTATTTTGGTAGCCGCTAGCACTGCCCCAAATGCGCCGCCTGCGCCTATAATTACCAGAATACCGCCAGCCTTTTCTGCGCCGTCCTGCAATAGTTTACCTACCTCCGCTTTATTCCAGTTACGGCGGCAGGTAAAAGCCAGCATAACGCCAACCGCTAAAGCCAAAACCGGGTCGCCCATAATTAATATATTCTTTAACAAACCGGTGGCGTTTGGCAAAAATGCTTTTGAAGCAATGAGAGCTATAGGAACAACAACTGGCATAAAGGCATTGAGCACAGCTGGTTGATTGTTAGAAGCCAGCTCTTCTTCTGGTTGATATTGTTCGGTAACAGTATATCTCTTGCCCATTTTTACCGCCCATATGTAACCTACCACCATCGCTGGCACAGCTACGATAAGCCCCAGCACCATTACCCGACCAAACCCGGCCCCAATAATTCCCACGGCAGCCGAGGCGCCGGGATGCGGCAGCATGAGGCAGTGTACTGAATATAGTCCTGTTGCCAGGCATACAGAGGTACTCACGATAGAGATACCGGTACGGCGCGCCATTGAATTGCTTAAACCGCTTAACACGATATAGCCCGAATCACAAAAAATAGGCAGGCCTACTATAAATCCGGTAAGACTCATGGCCAGGGCTGCGTGTTTGGGGCCCGTTAATTTAAAAAAGTAACCGGCCATCACCTGCGTACTACCGGTGTATTCTAACAGAACTCCCAAAGTAGTACCCAGTACAATAAGCAACCCTAATGATTTCATGATGTTACCAAAACCATCTTTCACCGCTGTTAACACCTCCGTTACCGGAAAACCTATACCTAACCCTACTACAAAACACGAAAGTACTAAAGCGAAAAACGCATGCACCCGGTATTTGGCGGTAAGCAGCACAATTAAGCCAATACCGGCAATAAGGCAAATTAAAGTATGTATAAACGAAACCTGCATGCCATCGATTATTGTTCTGTTACCTTAAAAAGAATTTATTTTGCTTCTTCCATCTGAACGGCCGAAACCACCGGGCCTGCTCCGGTATTAGAACTATTTAGCTTCAATTGATATCTGAACGTCTGCCCTTTATCTACACTCACTTCATAAACCGCCTGCGTTGCCGACCGAGAAATTAAACCCGGTTTAAGTGTTGTATAAGCCGAGCCCGATTTACCTATTAAAATTTGTGGCTCGGGGTACTGCTTGTTGTTAAAATGCCCTTCAATGGTTAACCTAAATTTGGAAGTATTAGTACTATTAATCATATCGGCCGAGGTGTACAGTTCATAACTATTTCGCCTGCCTATGCTACCTGCATCTGCTGCAATACGCGAATGCGGGCCAAAGCTGGGCACGGGCGAGGTATTCTCAATACTGAATGTGCCGCCACTGTTTCCCCAAAAAATAACTGATCCTATGCCATGGATGCCACCTGTCGGGTTTAAACTACCGTCGTACACATAAGCACCGGTATGGTTATAAACCAAAATATCCTGGTAGCCATCAGCGTTAAAATCCATCACTAAATCGGCACCGGCCGAGTATGATGGCAGGCGGACTTTCCCAGCATCAGTCGGGAAGCCGTCGGCATCAACGCCCATGATAAAAGTGGCTACCCTGCGCGATTCGTCGGCATGATAGTTACTGTTTACAAATTGAATTTTACCATCGCCATACAACTGCGCTACCGACCCTCCATTGGCGCCAAAGGTGTGAAAGCTACGCTTATTATTAAATGAGAAAGTGCCTTTGTTATTGATGAGTACGCATGCCTGGATATCATATACCTTGCTTTCGAAATTCTGAAAGTTTTGAGACAAAATATCCAGCCAGCCATCGTTATTAAAATCGGCCAGGCAGACACGCGGAATGAAATCGGGCGACTGCAACACAATGGGTTTTTGAAAGTGAAAACCACCCTGGTTATTGCCCAATAAAATTGAAATTTGGCTATACCCGCAGCTTACTACATCGAGCAGGCCATCATTGTTTACGTCGCCGGTTACAGCGGAGTAAGCCATATTATTAAAATCAAATAGTTCGACCTTGTAGGTATGATTACCTTGGCCAAATAACAAAGCGCCTTTACCACCGCTGATGGGTGTAACCGCCATATCTAATATACCATCCTTGTTGTAATCGGCTATGTTAACAGTATTACCTCTAAACGGAATCTCTACTTCGGTAATTTCTTTCTGTTGAGGGTAATTGTAAATGTCGTACCTAATGGCTACGCGATAACCATTGGTGCGCATGTATACCAAATCGGCATTACCGTTGTCGTCCATATCGGCAAAAGAGATATTGGTTTCTTGTGATGCCTCCGGAACGCGAATAAGGTTTTCGTGCCCGTATTTGCCGGCAGGGTTACCTTTATAAATATACATAGGCACACCATCAGGTGTTACGCCTTCGTTGCCGGGCCCGTCGTTAAGCCCCGCGTGTCTCGCAGTACCACTTATACCGTTAATTACGATGATATCTTTACGGCCGCTGCCCGTTAAATCTTCGGCCAGCACATAAGCCGCGCCAAAGCTTTGCAAATCGGTACGGTTTTCTTTAAAAAAGCCGTTAGCCGAGTTATGGTAAATAGCACTGCTGATATCTTCAGACTTATTGTCGCGATGCTGCGCAAATATGATGTCGGCATAACCTGTATTATTTACGTCGGCAATTTTAACATTAACCGCCCCCTTGGTAGGCAACGCCATTTTTTTGCTGCTATTAAAGCCTTCTTTACTTCCCCACCATATATAAGAGTTGGTTTCGAAGTTGAAATTATCTTTACTATACTTATTGTCAACCCCGTCATAACTATAAAAGCTGGCTACAACCAAATCGGCAAAACCATCTTTGTTTAAGTCAGCAGCATCGGCCGAAAAAGCATTCTCGGCATCAATAACGGTTTTGTTGTTAGCAGAAAAAGCACCTTTATTGCTCCAGAATATTTCTGATTTATTACCCAGGCAAGGCACAAAAACATCAACATACCCATCACCATTTAAATCTTTCACTAACAGCTCGGGCGCCAGGCGTTTAGTCCAGCTGGGTGTAAACCGCACATTAATGACAGGCAGTATTTGAGGCGTTCCCATTTTGCCATTTTGTACGGGTATAATACGTAACCCACCCGGCTCACCCAATTCTAAAAACAACAGCGATTTTTGTCCGTCATTTTTTAAATCTGCAATTTTCACATCAATAGCAAACTGAGTATTGATTGAAGTACGGGCACCAGGTGCAAAACCAGGATCTGATTGTGTAAAAAGGTAGGAGGTTTTTTCTCGGGCACCGGCGCGCTTGCCTAAAGTTTGATAACTATAATCTGGCGTTTCGCCGTAGGTATGCTCCCGGCCCGGGTTAGCCGTTACAATGTCGGGCAATCCGTCGCCGGTTACATCGCCAACAGCAACACCCATACTCCTGTCCGCAGGTAGAACCGAGCGGCGCAACGCATTTAGCCCATCGGCCCCTCCCCAGTAAATGTACGAAGGCATTTCGAGCAAGGTGGAGCCATGTATAAAGTTGGCAAATACCAAGTCTTTGTAACCATCTTTATTTATATCTGCAACAACGGCCTTACCGCCACCGGCAGCCGGCAAGCGGGTGATTGATTTAATGCTCTCCACCATATAATCAAAGCTTTGATAGGCAGGTGCATCTTGTGCAAACGGAAAAGTGAGCGAACGCAGTCCGTTAGGCTTGGTGTTATGATATACCATAGCATCGGGCGTATCATACCCGTTATGGTCATTATTAGTCACTACCTCGGGATACCCGTCGGCATTGAAATCAAACAAATTTATGAACTGTATTTTGCCGTCTTTTGACACGTAAGAGTTACCACCAGAATCTGAAAATTTGCCTTTAATAAAATCGGCATATGTATGGTGGCGAAATAAGGGCTGTTGTGCCCATACATTGATGATACCTGCACAGAATACAGAGAATGCCAAAAAGCCTTTTTTCATATAATGTATTTTATTGAGCATCAACAATTACCTCTCGAAGCTTTATTGCCTTGCGTTCTTCGCCGTTTGTTATCTTATGTTTAAAATCCGAGTAGATCATTAAAAAACGGTTAGGGCCGGTAGCCAATAAACCCGTGTAACCGCACGATACCAGGTATTGCAGCTCCATGCTTTTACTTTCGTATGGCAGCATTTCGCAGGCATCTGTCCAGCCGTTGTTAGCACCGGTATTGTTGAAGCGAAGCTGTACGCCCGGCCGCCCCGATGATAGCACGGTAATACCGTTTTTTAACTGCAGTAAACGTGGCAATGCACCGGCAGCAGCAATTACTTCCGGGTGAGTCCAGGTTTTACCCATGTCGGTTGACCGGCTGGCATACATAGGCCCATTTCCTACACCATTAGTAACCCCGTCGCCATCAGCCGAACGGATAACGCAAAGTAAGCTGCCATCGGCCAGTACCTCATAGGCAGGTTCGCTAAAGCCAATACGGTCGGCCGCCATCGAGTCAATCTTCATATCAGGCGTAAATGGTATCCGGCCCTGAATTTTCCAGGTATGCCCGTTGTCGGTAGAACGATGAAATACCACACCCATTTGTTTATCTATCTCCCCATTATCTTTCAGGTAATAACCGGGGTACACACCGGCCAGCAGCGAACCGTCTTTCATGGTATGTATGTCGCCCCACCATACTACCGGCACCAAATCTTTAGAGCTGTAACGTACCGCCTGTGGGTCATCCAATTTGGCTTGTTCTAACTTCCACTGGGTTTGGCCGGGAGCTTTCCGATTTAAAAAAATCCCGTTTACACCATCAGGCATATCCTTAAGTTTGTAAAAAGTAAAGTTGGTTTTACGGTACCTGAAATTGGTTTTACCGATAGGCACCGGCATTTTTATGACTCTAACGGCAACTGGTTTAGGGTCAACTACCCTAATCATTTCGCCGTTAGCCAGCTGGTAACCTAACAGTTGCGCCGAATCTACTTTTGCTGCCTGCCATGTTTTACCACCATCCGGAGATATTTTTGCACCTACGGCGGGCAAGCCATATGAGCGTATATCGTCAGCATGCATGCTCCACTCGGCCAGCAAATTGCCATTGGCTAACCTGTTTATAGTTGGAAACTGGTAATATCCCCAGCCCACCGGTTTATCGGCCGTTACGATAATTTGCGGTTCGCCTAAACTGATTTTGAATACCGTTTTGTTATTACGGCGATAGTTAACTACGGTTTGTTGCATGGCCGGTATGCCAAACGAGATGACACCAGGCGCGCGAACCGCCTTTTCATTCCATACTAAAGCCCGGTTTTTCAGCACACTGTTACCCGGCCGTGTTGTACTACAACCTAAGGCAGCAAAACAGAGTAATAGTAATAACCCATTCTTTCTTATCATTGTATTAAACCGTAATTGTTATTCTGTTAAACTTTTTGCCGGAGCAGCCTTGAGCACTTGCGTGGGTTTAACTTTATATAGCAGCGCTGCGCTTACCAGCGCAATAAGCCCCGCAAATTGAAACATTGAACTTAAGTTGATATGAGCATCGCGCAGCAAACCGGCAGCGTAAATACCCAAACCGCCAACCACGCAAGCAAACAGATTTAAAATACCATACGCTGTTGCCAAATAGCGGGTGTCGATAATTAAACACAATACCGGCATAAGGTTAGCATCTGTGAAACTGCGGGTAAATACAAACACCATAAAACAGGCAATAGCCACTACCAAAACATTAGTGTAACTGGCGGTAAATACAAAAGGGGCTGCCACAAGTAAACCGATAACAGGCAGAAGAATACGCGCCTTTTTATTAGTACGGCTCCAACGGTCGGCTAAATATCCTCCAAAAATTACTCCAACCAATGATGCTGGATAGATATACCCCGTAGCATATAAACCGGCGGCAGCCTGGGTTACCCCAAAATGCTCTTTATAGTAAGTGGGCAGCCAACCCATAATCATCCAGCCTACAATACTGAGCAGGGTAAAATAGAATAATGTAAGAATGAATGAAAAACTGGAAAACACGTGCTTCACTGCTTCTCCAAAACCTACTTTAACTATAGCACTTGTTTCATCGTTATTAGTCACGGCTATGAGCTTGGGCGCATCCCGCAGTGTGAAAGATAGTATTACCGAATAGGCAACACCGATACTTCCAAATAAACTAAAGGCAACTGTCCAATCATATTTTTCGGCAATGTAACCGCCTAAAAAACCGAGGCTTGAGCCTACCATGATGCCCGCAATATGTATACCTGTAGCCCTTGAGCGCGTTGCGCCTTTGTGATAATCAACAATTAGCGCTGCAGCGGCTGGTATGTAACAAGCCTCGCTGATGCCCATCAAGGCGCGGGTAAGTAACAACTGCTCGTAGGTTTTTACATGTGCTGTAATCACTGTAATTAACGACCAAACCAGCAAGCTGCCGATGATAACCCGGCTGCGGTTAAACCTATCGGCCAGGAAGCCTGCAAATGGGCTTAACAAACCATAAACCCACAAAAATACAGAAGTAAGTAAACCAAACTGGGCATTACTCATGGGTATGGCGCTTACCACCGACTCGCGCATGGTTGCAATCATGGTGCGATCGAGGTAGTTAAGACAGCCCACTACACACAACAACGCTACTGTAAGCCAGGCCCTTGAAAAGAGCTTGGGTATTGTAGTAAATGCAGGTGTGGCCGGAGCTAATGACATAGATAATATTGAGCTGCTTATTGGTTAAATGATTGCTTAATGTATGACTTTTTTAAGTTTTACAGGATAGGTTTGGCCCGACTTCCACTGGCAAACATAGATATTACCCTCATCGTCAACAGCTACATCATGCGGGTGCCTGAATACCGGCCCAGCCTGTTGCTGTGGCTGTAAAATGCCGCTTTGGTAACATGGTGCTGTGCCGCCAGGAGTGGATATTACTTGGTTATGCTCGTTTAAAATAGTTATATAACCTGAGTTTAGATTCATGTTGTGGCCAGATCTGAAAACCGCGGCATATAAATACTTACCTTTAATTACCGGCCGGCAAACAAACGAGCCCGGCAGGTGCGTGGCTCCCAGATACTGCCCATCCAAAGTAAAATATTTAAAGGCATTATGGTTGCGGGACGTTATTACCAGTTGCAACCTATTGATATTTCGGTTATCTATGGCAATACCGTGAACACAATCAAATTGTGCTTCTGCATCTCCCTTGCCGCCCCAATGCCTGATATAATTACCGTTTTTATCGTACTGTATTACATATTGCAAACCGTAACCATCCGTTACATAAATGTCGCCGTTTGGAGCCACAGCCGTTTCAGTTGGCAGGTATTGGTTTGCAGATGTATAGCAACCCGTTTCTTTCGGGTAATTTAACACCATTACTTCAGCACCGGTTAAAGTTGTTTTAATAACCTGATGGCGGTCATGATCTGTGATATACAGATATTCGATATCTGCTTCTTTACTTATGCTCAAGCCATGTGCACCAGGGTAACTTGTACCCCAGGCATTGAGCAGGTTACCGTTTAAATCGTACACTAAAACATTGTTATTGGTATTGTTTGTAAGCATGTACAAGCGGTTGGCAGCATCAATCATCATTTCATGGCAATCAGTTACCGGATATAATTTAACGTCCAGCTGTCCCCAGTTATCATCAACAATATATTGATGTTGGTTATGCCCTGCAATGATATCCGGCGTTGTCATAATACGCTGTTTAAACTGATTGGGCATTTAACGACTTCATGTAAGCTTCTTTGGCTTCCAGATCTGGTTGAACCGACTCGCCAAAATAAATTAAACCTAAAGCTTTACGCGATTTTGACTCGGTAATATTGGGGCCGGCCACATGCACCGTCATGGCATGGTGAATGAGCAAATCACCGGGTTTTGCCGGAAATTTTCTTAAACTGGCCAAATCTTCAGGCGTACCGTAATCGGTTATTGACTGCGAAAAGCCGATAGTGCTGGTACGACCGTGCGGACGCATGCCCTTTTTATGCGACCCAGACAAGTAACCCACACAGCCATTTTGTTCATCTGCGTCTTCGAGCGCCATCCACATCGTTACTGCCTGGGTAGGCTTGATATTAAAGTAATACGCGTCCTGATGTGGAGGCGTGCTTTTGCCAATGCGTGGGGGCTTATTAAAATATTCAACGTTTTTACCTATCACCTTTTCGCCCAGTACCGCCTCAGCAAGTTTTTCCAGTTCGCTGCCGCACATCAAATTATTAAAAAAAGCACTATGAGTCTGCAAATCCTGCATTTGTTTCAGCGTTGCAGGATTTGCCTTGTCTTCGTACATAACGTGATTGGCAGGCATATGTGGCACAACTTCGGTGATATACCTCTCGAGTTCCCATTTTACAGCAGTAACCTGATCGGCATTAAAAAAAGCCGGAATGAAAACATAACCGTCGCGTTCAAAATCTTTTTTTATTTGCTCGTAGAGTTCTGCATTCATGCTTAAGAAAGATAAATAGTTTATGCAAACTGGCAGTAAACCCAGGCATGGGCTACAATCAAATATAAAGGGGATAGCGAATGGTATTGTACTACTTTTTGCTGTAATTATAATACTATCTTTCGGGCGGTACAAAAGCCGGTTTTACACCAGTTGCAATGCACCAAAAAAGCGCGGCTGATGAAAATCCATCACCGGGCTAAGCACCGGATTCCAAGCCAGGTAATGCGGTTCGGGAAGATTATCTCCGCATTTATAGAAGTTAACTTTGAGCTGCTGCGCAGGATGGAACCGAACCTCATCAAAGCAAAATATACTGACCGGTAACGTTAACATCAGTTCCCATTTAAATGGAGATGTAACAGACCAATCACCGAACCAGTTAACTTTGTAACTGATATTAGCAATTACATCTGCAGATAATTTAATGCGGTTGTGCCGGTCTGTGCCATAAGAGGCTAAACAGGTACCAAGCGAATTAAATTCAAAATTGTAATAACTGCCGCTATCGTCAACAGCAATAAAAAACTCTACGCAACTATCTTTAAATACCGGTTCATTGCTTATGGTATATGTTGCAAGATGGGTACTTTCTTCAGTGTAATATTTTATAAATAAAGCATTTTGCTTATACGCTAATGCAAATTTAACTTCAGGTGCGTTTTGTAGTGCCAGCCAGCATATGTTTGATATCGGGTGCCGCTGCAGTCCGTTTAAATAATCATCAATCTGGTGTTGCGAAGCATTTGCAGGTAATGTTAAGGCTGGTACCTTAATTACATTTTGCTGCAGCATCGTATCATTAACGTGTTGCATCTGGAGTGCTTGAAGTTATTGATCTTTTTTTAGATACCCTGTCATACAGCACTTGTATATGCGTATTGTGCACTTTGTTTTCGGCTTGCAGTTCGGCCAAATAAAATGTGTCTTTATTTAAATTAATAAAGCGGCGGTCCAAATCAGCAGACTTGGCTAATATAGCCTTCAGCCGAGCTGCCAACGCAGGGTACTCATCATCATTAAATGTATTTTCATTTAACTGATTTTCTATCAGGTAGCACTCTAAATATTGCACGCGCAAATCTGTCATGAGTTGCAGATGTGCATATTCTGTTTTGCCTTTAAGCGGCTTAAGCTGCCGCAAAGTTTGTGCAGCTTGTACTGTGCTGTCGAGCATTTGCTTAATGCTTGTACCCGGCATTACGGCTCCTTCGGCCGACATTGCCTTGCCCTGCCTTATTTCATAACCACAACAGCTAATAGCACGCCATAATAATTTGGTCTGGGCTTGATTAAAACCAAAGGTTTGCTTGCCATAACGGTTTATAAAATCACCAATATTTAACGGCGCTGTGTTATTTACACTTTCAAAAAACGCTTGCAAAAGCATATTGTAACCGGTAAACGGGTAACGATGCCCTCGCGGATAATCTTCAATAATATCATAACCTGTGTTAAAAACCGGATTAAAAATTCCGGTGGTTGACCACGATGTTAACACCATACCCGTATAACCCAGTTTGCGGGCTGCCGGTATAAAATCGTGCAGGTTACTAAAATGCACCTGCCATTGTGTTAAATAATAATTGTCTACGTACGACCTGATGGCGGGTGCTCCCCAAACTTCATAACCGGTTTTTAGCAAATTATCCAAGTTGCCGAACCTGTTTAAATCCCAGCCATAATTCCAGTCTATAAACACGGTTTCTTTGGGCAGCAGTTTAATATCCTCGGGGTGCTTTAGCGCAATATCAGCCCATAGCACTGGTATTTTGCCCAGCTTTTGTACAATATCACATAGCATCCTGATGTGATCAATGTATAGTTTAGACAGGCCTTCTTTGGCTACCTTTTTTTGGCACTTTTCGCAGTGCCCTAACAAATAGGTCTCATCTCCGCCAATATGGAAGTATTTAGATTTATGCGTGGAGGCCAGTTCGGTAAACAAGTCGGTAAATAATTTACGGTCACCCTCCTCTTCGGATGGGCAAACCTGCGAAAAATCCCGCTGGTCTTCGCGCAATGATGCAAACCGGTAATTACGCAGTATATATTCGACATGGCCAAAGCTTTGCTGCAGCGGAATCACGTCCAGCTTGAGGCTATCGCAAAAGCGCATAAAAGATTTAATCTCCTGACTGCTATAAGCATACTGGTTTGCAATGATGGGATACTTTTTAAACGGGTAAGATGCTTCCCACTCCATAATTAAAGTGTTAATACCGTTACTTTTCAGTTTTTGAACAAAGGCTTTAAGGGCCGGCATTTTAATAACTTGCAGCCGCAGATCGAGGTGGTAACCCTTCACCACAAAATTTTTTATGGCCGGGGCTTGCTGCGCCGATAAGGTCAGCGTTAACAGGCAGCATAGTAAAACTGTAAATATTTTTTTCATGACAGTTCTTGATGATTAATTTGCTTTGTCCAGCGGCGTATTTTGTGACCGTGCATAGCGTAAAAAACTAGGTACAGGTAACATGGCACCAAAACCCAGTATCCATATCTAAGTGAAAACTTATCGGCGAAATACCCATAAAATAAGGGTAGTATGGCATTACCGCACAAGCCCATAATTAATATGGAAGCGCCCTTTTTAGTGAACCGGCCTAAACCATCGAGCGCTAATGGCCATAAGCCTGCCCAAACCAATGAATTGGGTAGCCCTAACCCCATTAAAAACCAAATGGATAGATCGGTTTGGTGGTCCAAAACAGTAACCTTGCCATGTGTAAAAATGATACAAAAGCTAAATAACAAGCCAAGCAGTGTACAAAAACGCAAAGCATTAACCTGACTAACGTACCTAGGGATAGTGACGATGCCTACCAAATAACCGCATATGGTGGCAAATAAAATGTACGAAGGAAAAACCTTGGCCTGCAACAGGCTGATACCCATAGAACCGGCATAATTTATAACCGTATCAACGGCAATAACTTGTGTGCCTACATGTACAAATATCCCCACAGCGCCTAAAATGAGGTGCGGATATTGCGTGATGCTAGTTTTACCTGAATTAAGATTAGCGGATAAATCGTCGTCCTGCTTGGCGTCAATCTCAGGTAATTTAGATAGGCGTACAAATATGCCCAGGCAAAACAAAATAATGCTGACGGTAGCATAAGGCCAAACTACACGCCTGATCAATTCGTCGAGCGCCCGGCCTTTTTCTGAGGCAAACATCAGGGGTAATTGCTTAAAAAGGTCACTGTCGGTAACCCGAAGCACTACAGCTGCAAAAAGCAAAGGGGCCAATATGCCTGCTGCCTTATTGCAAATACCCATAATGCTGATACGACGGGCAGCACTATCTTTTGGGCCTAAAATAGTTACATACGGGTTGGCGGCCGTTTGTAAGATAGCCAGGCCGGTACCTAACGTGAAAAGTCCTGCCAGAAATACCACATAGGTACGTGTTAATGCTGCCGGTACAAAAATCATTGCCCCTGCCGACATAATGAAAAACCCACCCATCATGCCCTTTTTAAAGCCTATGCGTTCTAACAAAAAGGAAGCAGGCAGCGACATAACCAGATAGGCAATGTAAAATGCAAATGCCACCAGGTATGACTGGAAATTACTTAGCTCACAAGCGATTTTAAAATATGGAATGAGTATTGCATTGATCCAGGTAACAAAGCCAAATACAAAAAACATCACACCAATAGTGAGCAGCGACATATTAACGTCGCGTTTACTTAAAATGCCTGGTGTAGTGTCAGTCATAATCTTACCTTAATTTAGTCATGATGATCGGATTGATGTACCAAAACTCCCTGCTTATAAGTGGCAGCAATCTGCAACCTGTTTTCGTGCCTGTAAAACAATATCAGATCGGCGGGAGCACCCTTGGTTAAGCCTGCTTGCTGCGGCAGCCCAAGTAGCCTGGCGGGGTTGATGGCTGCCAGATTTATAGCCTCAGGCATAGTAGAAAGCTTGTTATCGACAAGACTAATAATAGCCTGAACCAACACTTTTGCCGAACCGGCCAGTGTATCGGGTTTATTTGCTAAATGCAGCTTGCCATCGTTAGTTAAAATCACGTTGCCGCCCACAGGGGTTTGGTAATTGCTCGGCGGCATTCCAGCTAAACTTACGCTATCACTTACTAAAATAACTTTTGGGCCCTTCACCTTCAATATCACTTTAATAACCGATGCCGGCAGATGAAAGCCATCGCCGATAAAACCGGCACTTAGTCTGTCGTCGGCTAATTGGTCCCATATATAATTGGGATGACGTGGCAACACCTGATGAGTACCATTGCCCAAATGGGTAGACATTGTTGCTCCAGCATCAGCCACGGCGTCTATTTGTGCTGTAGTAGCGGCGGTGTGCCCTATTGCAACGATAATGCCACGACTAACACATTGCCTGGTAAAAGCAACCGCTTCAGGCCACTCAGGCGAAAGCGTTACCATTTTTATTCTATTGCCGGAGGCTGCATTCCATTGCTCAAACAATTCCCAATCTGGAGCGCAGATGTATCGCTTATCATGTGCGCCTAAAGGACCATCCTGCGGTGAGATGAAAGGGCCTTCTAAATGTATACCACCTATGCAATTACGCACCAAGTCTGATTGCCGGCAGGCGTTTGCTATAATGCTTAACAGCAAACTGATATTGCTGTTGCTGTTAGTGATAATTGTTGGCAAAAATGTGGTTACACCTTGAGCTAAAAGCTGTTGCGTGATAGCCGTAACTTTTTCAACCGTTAGCGAAGTATCATTAAAGTCAATGCCGTTGTAGCCATTTACCTGTAAATCTATCAGTCCGGGTGCAATGTATGGCAGTTTGAAAGAGGCCATACTATCTACCGGAATTATACTGGTTACCAAACCGTTTTGCACAGCAACCTCTACCGGTTGCCCGGTTTGATAGTGTAAGCCGGTGATTAACTGCACTGCCGACATTTTACACTAAGCTGTAGGCATCAGCATCTGTATACAAGGTACAATCCGCATGTTTGCGCAATATGGAGGCAGGGCATGCCGTTGTAATTTCGCCGGTTACAACATTTTTTACAGCCTCTTTTTTGGTTTTACCGGGCACTACGCAAAACAGATGCTTACCCGACATTAATGCCGGGATAGTTAACGTCAGCGCAGTTTCGGGAACGTCATTAAAAGTTGGGAAACAACCATCGTTTACCTGTTGCTGCCGACAGGCATCATCCAAAGCTACCGGTTTAATAACCTCAGGATCGTTAAAATCGGCCACTGGCGGATCGTTAAAGGCGATATGCCCATTTTCGCCAATGCCTAAACAAACAATGTCTATAGGGGCCTCTCCAATTAATGTTTTATATTGCTGAAGCGCAGCGTCAAGTCCATCGCGATCATCAATAAGACTAACGCGGCGGGGCTTAACCTGATCAAACAGATGCTGGTTTAAAAAGGTAGAAAAACGCTGTTCGGCGCCACTTGGCAAACCAATATACTCATCCATATGAAATACATCAATGCGCGACCAGTCAATATCTTTGTTGGCAACCAAGCCGGCAAGTACTTCGTTTTGCGACGGAGCAGCGGCAAATATAATACGTACAATATCCTGCCCGGCCATTAGCTTGCTGATGCAAGCGGCAGCATCGGCGGCGGCAGCAGCCCCCATTTCGGCACGGGTTGAGTATACTTTTACTTTTAACTGGTCTACTTGGGTTTGCAAAGTGATAGCCATTAGTGTAATGAATGTTATAATCGTAATTAATCAAAAATACCTGCTGCAAGAATGCCTTTATATTACTTTCTTATGCTTTTATGATACTATCTTTCGTGAGCTACTTAGCCAATATTTTAGTTACCATGCGCCAGTAAGCGTCGGCATACCGCATCATCCCTAAATCGGTTGGGTGAATGCCGTCTACCATGGTATCCATATCCTGCTTTAAAGCTTCTATAGGGAGCAAACTTAAATTCTTTACACCGCCAGCCTTGAGGTCTGCAAACGCCTGATGATTTACACCGTTCACCATTTTATATCTGTCGCGTTTTACCGTGTTGATAGCGGCATCGGTATAACCAAAATGATCAGTGAGGATGATAGGCGTTACCGGATGTAGTTTTCTGATCTGCTTTACTGCGTTTGTTAACCTGTTATAAATTTCGGAGGCTGAAAAATCAGCCTTGCCGCCCACCAGGTTTGGTAAGCAATCTAAAACAAATACACGGGCATCTATTTCATTCACTACTTTAACAACCTCCGGTTCCATTTTACCTGAGCCCGAAAACCCCAAATTAATAACCGGCAGCTTTAGCTTACGCGCCAAAATTGCTGCCCACGCCATGCCCGGCCTTGAGGCACAGGCACCCTGCACTATAGATGTACCGTAAATTACAACAGATTTTGCGCTATCAGCCGCTTGCGGAATAAAAGTGCTGCCCTCTGGCGTGCCTATCTCCATCCATTTTACGGCGTTGTATAATGGCAGATAAAGGCAATATTCAATCCCTGTCTTTGCGTCGGCGTTAGTCGGGGTTAAATCGGTAAACTTATATTCAATAGTGTCTTTAAACGAGTATTTACCGGCACACCATAACGTATTGCCACGGGCATCAGTACCGTATAAATCTACCCCGCTTACGCCCGTAGCCGGCATGTGCGGCATAGCTAAGGGTTCGGTAACCTGGTATCTGATAGTGATTTGCCTGGCATTGGTTTTAAACCTAATTTGCAAGCCTGCCGATTGTTTAGACAGCTTCCACACGTCGGCATTAACCATTTGTTTGGCACGTAACGGGAAACGGTCATATGTATTTTCTACTTCCGAGGCCCAGCCTTGTCCGTTTACAACAGCAAACTTGGTGGTGGCCGGGTTCCACCAGTTTATATTTGCTGCGATTTGTGCCTGTGCACAGATAACTACACACCAAGCGGCGACAGTTAACATCAGCTTCCTATTTAACTGCTTACTTATTATGGATGACATAAATGGTATGAAAATTTAATAGAACTGAAAGCAATTTGCAGTTATGCGGTTACGTGCAGATATTAAAAAAGTGTAGCGGCAAACCCGCCGCTACACCAACTAATTCAACTATTAACTCAACTCAAACTATAAAACAAACTTGTCAATACCCAGGGTTTTGTGTCACTTTAGTCTCGAGTGCCAGGGTGGTATTATTTATGGGGTGTAACAGCAAATAATCCTGACCTTTTCTTGATTGCAATGAAGGCACTAAATCAAATGCTTTTCCAAATCTTACCAGGTCAAACCAGCGTTTACCTTCGTAAGCCAACTCCAGTAAGCGCTCTTTTAAAATGGCATCATCGTTACTGGCCATGGTACCGTTTACAAATGCCCGTGCGCTGTACGCTGAACCGTAAGCACGCTGTCTTACCAAATTAATTTCGATTGAGGGATCTTGACCCAACGCATTTTTAGATTCGGCTTTCATCAAAAGCACATCTGCGTAGCGATACAAAATCACGTCATCGGCAAAGTAACGCACGTTGTTAATTACCGTACCATCGCCTTTGGTAATGGCAGCCCCAGCAAAAGTGCGGGCACCGGTTGTTGCGTTTACGTTAAACACCTCTACAAAGGTTGCGGCACGGCGTTGATCATCGGTAGTAAATTGGTTACGCACCAGCGCCGATGGTTGCCAGATATTGTTACCACCCAGGGTAGTACCCAGTGCTGCCTTCGAAGCGGCATCTGCACTGGCTAATGAAAATGTAGTTGGCAGATACCCGTTAAAGAAATAATTATCGGCAGACTCCAGAGCTACATAGTTTACCGCCATCAACACCTCGCGGTTTCCTTTATTGGTATAGTCAAATACCGTCGAAAAAGACGGCAGCAGAGCAACATCAGCTGTTTGCACCGCATTACAGGCATCAAGTGCTGTTTGTAAATCGGCGTTGCCACCACTCAAACGTTTAGCCGTCCATAAATAAATATCTGCTTTTAAAGCGTTGGCCGATGGGCGCGACCATAAGTTTCTACCGTTTTGAATGGTATTGGTAGGAAATAGAGAAATCGCTTTGTTAACATCAGCCTTAATTAAGGCAAACACATCAGCTTGCGAAGATTTTGCCACCTGGATGGTTTGTAAATCTACCGACTCTATTGCTTCGGTTCTGAGCGGTAAAGCACCCCAGGTTCTGGTCAACAAAAAGTATACATATGCGCGCATGCTGTAGGCTTGCGCCAAATAATCATTACGTGTGGCCTCGGATGCAAACGTGGTAATTGGGATGTATTTAATAAGCAGGTTGGCAGCATTAATTACTTTGTAGTAATTACCCCAGGTAATGGCTGGCTGCAGGTTATCGGCCGTTAAGGCATTTTTGTAGTAAGCATCATAACCACCTGTACCGGCCAGTCCCTGCTCAACCGTTTCGCCGCGCAGCTCGCCCAAGGCAAAGCTGTTAAAATTGGTTTCGTTACGCAGCAAGGTATACATGCCGTAATTAAAACCCTTAATATCGTTTTCTGACTGAAAAAAGGATGCGCCTGATATAGTGCTTATTGGTTTTGTTTCTAATGTTTTACTGCATGAAGCAAGCACCAGCAACACCGATAGTGCAGGTAATATGATTTTTTTATATAATCGGGTCATGATAATTTGAATTAAAATGTAACGTTTACGCCAAAAATGATGTTGCGGGATACTGGGTAACGGCCAAAATCGCCTTTTAAACTACCGCTGGTTGTAAAGCCGCCGTCTTCAGGGTTAGGCCCTTTGTACCCGGTAAAATAATGCAGGTTGGTACCACTTACGCTTAACCGTAAAGCGCTCATTTTCATTTTCTTTAACCAGGGTGCCGGAACTGTGTAACTAAAGGTTAGCTCACGAATGGCCAGGTAATCACCTTTTTCAACATACTGGCTGCTGATACCGGTAATTACCGCACCGCGCAAAATATTTTGTGCACCGCTTACGTCCTGAGGATTGTATTTAGGTATGTCTGTATTATCACCAGCTTGTTTCCAGCTCGAGTTTACATATTGTTGCGTTGGTGCAACATCGCCTTGCCAGTTGCCGTCTAAAAATGCTCTTGCGTAGTTAAATATGGTATAACCGGCACTAAAATCCATCCGCAGGTAAAGGCTCATGTTTTTGTAGGCAAAAGTGTTAGAGAAACCGCCTGTCCATTTCGGAAACGGATTACCGAGGTACACTTTGTCTCGGGTATCAATCACACCATTGCCGTCAGTATCCTGCCAGATAACATCACCGGCATGTTTTACTTTACCTGCTGCTGCGGTAAAAGCATTGTCAACAGGTGCTTTGGCGGCATCAGCTTCATTTTGGTATACACCTAAAGCTTTAAAGCCATACCAGTCGCCTATCTGGTACCCTTCAATGAGCGAGCCGTTATTGGCAGGCACATAGATATACGAACTGGTTTTAGGATCATAAACCTGTAAGCCACCGATGCGATTACCGTCCAAACCGTTAGGAGGCAAGCGCAGTACCTTATGGGTATTTCGTGCAGCGTTAGCTGTAATATTCCACCTAAAACTTCCTGATGGTGGCAATATACTTGCACCAATTTCTAACTCGTAACCTTTATTTTCTAAGCTACCGATGTTAGTAAGTACTGAGCTGATACCGGCAGATGGCGGCGGATTGTAGGAGAACAACAGATCGTCGGTAACCTTACGATAATAATCAAATATTACGGTTAGCCGGTTTCTGAAAAAACCTAAATCGGCGCCCAGGTCAAGCATTTTTGAGCGTTCCCAGCGCAGGTCGGCATTAGGCACAGTATTCTGTATCAGTCCAACGTTACCATTATATCTTTGTTGGTTTACCGTGGCAGCTAAACCATAATTGCCTTGAGCATAATAATCACTCAGGCCCGAAATATTACCGTTTACACCATAGCTTCCGCGTAATTTAACGGCCAATAAATCTTGCGGTAAGGCATCCCAGAATTTTTCTCTGTTAAGCACCCATCCAGCCGAAACACCCGGAAAAAAACCGAACCGGTGTTCGGCACCAAATGTTGATGAGCCATCATAGCGGGCATTTAAAGTTAACAGGTAACGCTGCTTATAATCATAGTTGATGCGGCCAATATAACCGGGCAACCGCAATGTTGATATGGTATTACTTACTCCAGTAAATGTTGATGAAGCATTGATGGTAGGAATTAAATCGGTAGACGCCCCCTGCCCTGTTGCTGTAAAGTTGTTTTGTGTACGGGCAAAGTAAGAGAAACCGGTTTTAGCTTCCAAATGATGATCACCAAAAGCTGTAGTGTACGTTAATATTGCATCTACCTGGTATTGGTCGGTGCGGTTAACGGTATTTGACCCTATACGGGATGTAATTAAGTTAGCAGCACCTGGCCCGTTTTGATACGATGGCTGAAAAGTGCGCTGTGATAAATTTACCCTATACAATGTGATTTGCGGATCAAAAGACAGACCTTTTACGATACCCCATTTACCACCCAGGCTATAATTGGTGGTTTCATTACCAAAAGCGTTATCCTGGTTTGGTAAATGATAAGCCGGATTACCGTTACCTTGTTGCTGGCCAGGGGCCAGTGAACCATCCTCAAAAGTGTATTTAGCCGTACGGGGCAAACCGGTAGATCTTAAAAAGATCAATTGATCGGCCAGATAAGCGGTATTACTGGTTGAATTAGTATAGTAAACGCGGCCAAAAACATTGATGTTATCTTTAATTTTATAAGAACCGTTCAAGTTAAATGAAAGGCGGTTGTACTTGGTTGTGATCACGCTGCCATCAGCCGCCATATATCCCAAACCGGCGTTAAAGGTTGCCCTGTCATTACCTCCCGAAAAGGTAACATGATGATTATGTGACGTAGTTTTTTGATAAAGCACATCGTTCCAGTTGGTATCATCAAAAATAATGGTCTTGGTGGGGTCAATCGGATCGGGCATGCTCTGCCAGCCTTGGCCAAGTTTATATTGATTTGCAGGGGTTAAATACTGTGGCGTAAAAGCTGTGTTGTTGGTTAAGTCGTTACCAATACCAATACTGGTAGCACCGTTACGCTGGTTAAAAGTAGCCTGCGTAATATATCCCCTGGTTAAAGCCTCCTGTAGGCCTAAACGACCATAGTATAAATAATCGCGGGCGTTTACAATATCATAAGTACGGCTTACATTGCCTAAAGTAAGATCATAACTGTAACCTACGGTAGCACGGCCCGCTTTGCCCATTTTTGTGGTAACGATTACAATGCCGTTTGATGCACGCGAACCATAAATAGAAGTAGAGGCAGCATCTTTTAATACTTGCATGCTCTCCACATCTTCTGAGTTAATGTCGTTAATATCATTGCGCTGAACCCCATCTACAATGTAAAGGATTTGTGATGAATTGGGATCGCTTATGGAGGTACCACCCCTTATAATTACCCTTGCTGCAGCACCCGGCTGCCCCGAGGTAGTTTGCACACGCACGCCTGGTAAAGTACCTTGCATGGCTGTGGTTAGGTTGGGGTAAGATACCGTTTCTAACACCTTATTATCCAGTTTAGTTACCGATGTAGAAATGGTTGCTCTTGATTGTGTGCCGTAACCTACAACTACTACCTCGTTTAATTTGGCAGCATCATCAGCCAAACTAATATTTACGGTGGTACGTCCGTTTATAGGCTGCTCTTGAGACTTAAAACCTACATAGGTAAAAACTAATACATCATTACCACCGGCAGTGAGCGAATAATTGCCACCTGCGTCGGTCATTGAACCGCCCGCGCCGCCTTTTACTTTTACAGTTACACCCGGCAAGGCCTGCCCTTGTGCATCTGTAACCTTACCTGATACTTTTAAGGTACCCTGCGCAAAAACAGCACAGCAACAACATAACATTATCACTGATAATGCCTGCTTTCTCCAATTAATTAATTTAAGTAAATCTTTAATCATCATCAATTTTTAATAAGGAGGTGAGAGTATTATTGAACGGTATTATATTTTATAATATAGACAGTGAACCAAATGTAGTGGTGGTAATTTCAATTAGTTGCTATTTTTCTTTGCATTTATAATACTATCTTTCAGTTTCCAATTTTTACCTATAAACCCATTATTAAAACCGTATTAAATCATTAATTTAAGGGCTATGAAAGTCATTGAGCAACGTTTGCCGCAGGAGTTCGACAAATCATTCATCGTTTTTAAAGAGACCGGAAAGTTTTTTCCGTGCCCATGGCACTACCATCCTGAGTACGAATTAGTGCTGGTGAATAAAAGTACCGGCCGGCGTATGGTAGGCGATCACATTGGCTATTTTGACGAGGGTGACCTGGTATTTATGGGGTCGCGTTTACCGCATGTATGGGTAAATGATGCTAAATACATTCAGAGCGATGATGAAAACCCGGCAGATGCCATCGTGATACAGTTTGTGGAGGATTTTTTAGGTGAGCGCTTTTTAAATATCCCCGAGCTTGAAGGATTTAGAAAGTTTTTACATGTATCTGAACGGGGCATTGTGATTGAGGGGAAAGCCCGGAACAAAATTATTCCAATTATGAAAAGCATGATTGGCATGAACGGCATTCAGCGGTTATCGGCGTTGATGTCTATTTTCGAAATCCTGTCTAACATCAACGATTATAACTTACTGGCCAGCCCAAAATTTGTTCAAAATTTTCAGTACGAATCACCAGGCCGGTTTAAAAAGATTACGGAATACATTCTTCAAAACTTTAACAAAGACATTACCCTGCCCGAAGCTGCTTCGATAGCTAATATGGGGCTTACCGCATTCTGCAATTTTTTCAAGAATCAGTTCAGGATGACTTTTGTGGAGTATTTAAACACCGTACGTATAGGCCATGCCTGCAAATTGATTGCTGAAGACAAACACAATATTGTTGAAGTGGCTTATGAATGCGGTTTTAATAACCTGGCTAACTTTAACAGGCAATTTAAAAAGCTTAAAAACATAACACCGAGTGATTACAGGAAGCTCCTGAACATGGAACTGGAAAAGGCGTCTTAATTGGTTTGCGGCTAATAGTTAATCATGCGGTCGCGTGCAATTATTTTCCATTCGGTAGTCAGCAAGCCATTACTTACTACTCCGGCCCTGTCATATAATGCACAGGTTGGGCAAATGTGAACCGGCAAACCGTAAAAAACATCGCCAATGTTAACCGAATTTGGCCCTGCAGTTTTAACTACCAAATGCTCTTCGCTATGGCCTGTAAAATACAGGTTGGGTAAATTGAGTATTTCAACCCGTTTATTAAGCTCATTTTCGGCGGCTATGGCTTTGTGCCCCATATCTAAACATAAAGTATAGTCGTTGGGCTTGGAGATAACCCGCGTAATTACTAATGCTGCAGGTAAAAAAGGTAAATCAGGAAATAGGGCGCCATATCCTTTGTCCCACAGGGCAAAGGTACCGGGGCTGCATTCAACGTCAGGCATTTTAGCAAACACCGGAAAGGTTGGCGTACCTCCGGCCACAATAACCGGCTTGCTAAAACCCGCTTCTTCAATCTGAGCTATCAGTTGCTGTACCGGTGCAAATGCCTCTATACATTCCTGAGTACGTTTTTGCAAATCGGATTTATAAATATGGCCATCATAAGCATGCAATCCCTTTACATTTATACCTGGTAAAGCAGAACAAAACTGATAAAGCTCAAACGCACGATCGGGTAAAATGCCGGTACGATTCATACCCACATTTATATCTACAAATACATTTAAACGGTAGCCAAGCTTTTCGGCTTCTGCCGACATCATGGCGGCAGAGGCCACATTGTCTGCCAAGCAGGAGAAAGTGGTTTGCGGGTAATTAAAAATGAGTTGGCTGAGCCGATGCATTTTAGTTAACACCGGTTGATAGGCCAGCAATACATCAGGCGCATGACACATACCCAGCATTTCTGCTTCGGCTATAGTAGCACATTTATATTTGGTGATGCCTGCTCCCAGCATCAGACGCGTTACCTCCGCACATTTATGCGTTTTAACATGCGGCCGTAGTTGCCCCACATCAGTAACAAAGCTTTTTAAAATACTAATATTCTGCTTAATACGATCAGGATAAAAAACCAGTGCGGGTGTATCCAACCTGTCAACGTTTTTTAACTGATACCATGCATCTGTCATATTACTCATTATACGAGCTGCTAAAACTTATTAATAAGTGACTTCAAAACCTGTCTTATTTTCTCCTCAGCAGTTACTTCCAGGCAACTGGTTCTGCAGCGCCAGGTTTCATAACCACCACGTTCAATCTCATGTTCAGGGCATACATAGCCTACGTAATCGTTAGCCAACGTAATGGTAAAATAATTTTTTATTTCACTTTTCAACGCCAGGCCGGTTTCAGCAAAAAACTCCCCTCCTAAAGCCCCTATGACGACATTGCCTATCTTAATTGCTTGTACAGGAAAATTAATCTGGTCTGGAAACTCGTTTAGTAGTACCTGCTCACGGGCATACAGCCGTTGCATGGTTTTAAAATCTATCCCGTCTAACTTCTCATAGGTGCCTTGCGCAACCAATAATTTTGCGGCTTCCAACTCACTTGCGTCAGGTTTACGTATGCCTGCCCGCACCTCGGCATAGTCTGCAGCAATAGTAGCATTGGCTTGCCATTCAATTTCGTTTACCGACTGCGCAACCCTTTTAGCCAGATCGCCACCTATCAAACGGCTTTTTTCATAATTACCTTTCGGAAACCTGCCTGGGTTCAAGAAATCCCAGATGTTTGCCTCG
This sequence comes from Mucilaginibacter sp. CSA2-8R, assembly GCF_038806765.1. NCBI lineage: Bacteria > Pseudomonadati > Bacteroidota > Sphingobacteriia > Sphingobacteriales > Sphingobacteriaceae > Mucilaginibacter > Mucilaginibacter sp. CSA2-8R. The sequence goes on from NZ_CP152389.1 coordinate 4,200,963, forward strand.
CCGCTGGTGCCGTTGCTCAACATGCCTACGAAAGCATCACCCGCATGGAGCAAGTCTTTCAACTGGTTGCTGAACTCGCCAAAGTAATCGGAGCTTAGTGTACCGTTTTCCCAATCGCCTACATAGTGCATGGAATAGTTGCCCAACAAGCCTAACCACTCATCATTTTCGTTTTTTACAGCCAGGTAGCAAAGCTCGGTATCCATTTGTGATACCGGACCAATAATTTGATCTTCGGCACCAAAGGGATTAGTTTTTACCCGGTCGAGCCCTCCAGTTACCGGATTTTGCGCCTCGTAGCCCGGCTGCATAGCGTAACGCCTGCACAGCACATATTCTGGAATATTAACGCTGCCAAAGCCCACTCTTGCATTCACCAGGTTTTGTTGCGCCTTAACAATAGCCTCAACAATTAAGGATGGCAGCTTTTGCCGATAAGGTAAGTCGGCCGCGCCAAGCAACAAACTTTCTACCGACCCTGATGCATGGGTATGCGTACTCGAAATTAATATATTTGGAGGCAAAATGTCTGTAAGCTCATAAACCTGCGCCTTAACAGCATCCAACAACTCGCGGCGCATAGCACAAATATCTACAATACATAAAGCTACAGTTACGCCACCACCTTTAAATACCAACGCTTTTGCATACAAAACATCATGAATTTGCGTAGCGTAGTGTGTTACAAAGTCGCCATTGATAAGGGTGCCTAAAGGAGGGGTGATATCAACTTTGGCAACTCCGGCCTGTAGTGTATTAGTCATATACGCTTATTTTAGTTAGCGGCTATAGCCATAATTACTATACCAACGCTTTTCTGAACAGTCTTAGCCAATTATTATGAAATATGTTGTGGATATCAGCTTCACTATAGCCACGTTTACTTAAAATGTCTTGATATTTTTGCAGGTCGGCTATCGAGTTTAAATCCCAGGGAGACTGTTCTGTACCAAAATTACCATCCAGGTCGCTCCCGATGGCGATGTGCATACTGTTGCCAGCCAACTGACAGATATGATCCCAGTGATCTACCAGATTTTCCATACGTATGTTTAACTGCCACGGGTCTGACAGGGCATCAATAAAACGGATGTCCATAGCCCAGCAATCCAGCATCCCCCCTATTACGGCGTCGCGCTCAATTAAAGCTTTAATGTTATCATCGGTGAGTTGCCTTTGCGTAGGTGCAATTTTGCGTACGTTATGATGACTGGCCCAAACCGGTCCTTTAAAAAAGTTTAGTGCCTGGTCAAACCCTTCATCAGTTAAATGCGTAACATCCAGCACCATATTTAAGGCATCCATCTCTTTCATCAAATCAAAACCGGCCTGAGAAACCGGGCCTTCCATTTTTGTACCCGGAGCATATCTGCCAGGGCCAAAATGAGATAACCCCAATGCCCGTAAACCATAGCCATAAGCTCTTTCAAGATAGGAAATATTAACCAGCGAATCTGCACCCTCCAAACTTAAAACATAACCAATAGGCTTGGTATCGTCTGCAATAGCATCATCATTCCATAGCGCCAAATGTTGGTCTAAACCGTTGGCAGATGTAATCTGAACCATTTCACCTAACGCCTCCATTTCACGGTACCAGGCTAATTGCGCCTGTGTCATGGCCCAAGCTTGCTGCGGCGAATTCCATCCCGATAATGACATTCCGAAAGATGTACAACGCGAAAGCTGTGTGGCAATAACCAGCCCAACACGGCCCTTACGAAGTTCGGGCAGGCATACGGTGCCGCGGCCACGGTCGGCCTTGTCTTTCAGGTGCATTTCCTGCAACCTGATTTCAGCAAGTGGCCTTGTTAGGTCGCGGTTCCACTCTATGGCATTCATAGCCAAATCAAGGTGAGCATCTATAATCAGTGGCTTTTTCATGACCGGAATTATCGCAAAACTTTGCTTTTTTGTTTATAACTGAAGGGATACTTTTCGATGATTTGCTGAATTTGATAACTAAATTTCCGAAATACAGTATCCCATTGCTGGGCTTCCCCTGGCTCGTAATGGTAAAACCCTTCCCCTGTAATCATACCTTTGCTACCTGTATCTATCAGTCGCTTGCAAAAATCAGGGATATGAGTATCTTTTGACAGCTCGGGATTTAACTCCTGCATTACAATACCATACATATAGGTACCCATCAAATCCATGTACCTGAAGTTACCTGCAAAAGACATATAATATCCGGCATCGTTACGACAGGCCCGGTCAATATCCTCAATGGTTACGTAATTGTTTTCTACCAAAAAAAATGCCTCCCGTAGTAAAGCACACATCAGCTGGGCACGGATACCTTGATTATGTTTTAAAACATAAGGATCTTTTCGCCAAAGCTCACGTGCCGTCTGGCAAAAATCATCAACCAATTGGGTTTGTGAAATTTCGTTGGTAATAATTTCTAAAAAACTGGTGGTATGCGCCGGCTCAACCCAGTTAACCCCCAAAAGACGCCCCGGATTATCCGAATAGCTTTGCAAAACATCCAGTGCAATGCTTTCGGTATTGATAGCTAACGTGGCGCTTTCGTGTAATACTTTATCAAGCTCTTTTATAAAAGCTGCTTTCTCTTCAATATCTTCATTAGTAATTACAATAGCTCCATCGTAACGCTGGGTATTACCAAGGGTGGTAATGACCTCCAGATTTTTAATATCTACAGTTTCACCAGTGTACTTCTCCATATCAGCTAGATGCTGCTCAACGGTTGCCATCACATTTGCGTTAGTCGGACTGTGTAATGTTACCTTATGCCCGGCACGTAGCAAGCACACACCAACACTGGCTGTTAGCTTTTTTAATCCTGTTACTAAAAAATGCTGTTGCTGATACCTTAAAATATCCATATCGTTTTCATGAAGCATTAACCTTAGTTTTAAACAATTTTATAAGCATCTTAAAATTCGGCAAGCACCTGGTCGGCAGCCGAAAGCGCCTGTTCAATATCTGCCTGCGTATGTGCGGCGCTGATATACCATAAGCCGCGGCCTATAATACGTACCCCATGGTTGTGCATACCGGCTATAAATTTCGCTAACTGCTGCTTGTCGGCCATAAGCACATCACGGTAAGTTTTAACTTGAGATAAAGACGTAAACGAAGTATTGAACATAGGCCCCGGACCCTGAACCAGCATGTTAAGGCCATATTTTTGTGAGATAGATTGCAAGCCCTGCATTAATTGCCTGCCTAATGCAAACATGCGCTCGTAGGGGTTTTCTTGCTGTAGCAGTGTTACGGTGGCTAATGCAGCAGCAACCGTGGCGTTGCTGGAGTTCATCGTACCGGCATGAATGACTTTACCCTGCTCAATCAGTGCCATCCATTCGCGTTTGCCCACAATGGCACTGATGGGGTAGCCGCTGGCAAAGGCTTTTGCAAAAATGGAAAGATCGGGCGTTACCCCAAAATAGCCCTGCGCCCCGCTTAGTCCTAAACGAAAGCCGGTAATCACCTCATCAAAAATAAGTGCGATGCCAAACTCCGTACAAATATCCCGCAGCCCTTGCAAAAAGCCGTCGGCAGGTGGTATACAGCCGTTGTTACACATGAATGGCTCGGTAATAACCGCGGCAATGTCATTGTAATTAGCCCGTACCGTTTTTTCAAATAATTCCAGATCATTCCAGGGCAGTATGATAAATTCTTCGCGGGAGGATTGCGGCAGGCCTTCACTCCAGGGTAAAGCATTGGGTTGTTCGGGATTACCTAGTGCATCGGCTGACGGGGCAGAAAAGCCCCAGGATACATTATCCAGCCAGCCATGAAAATGACCTTCGAACCGGAGAAATTTACTGCGTCCGGTTTTGGCTCTTGCTACTCTGAAAGCGGTATGCACGGCTTCGGAACCATCAAGGCAAAAACGCATCAGTTCGGCAGACGGAATTAATTCGTTAAGCTTTTCGGCAAGTTCAATTTCTTGTATATGCTGACCGGCAAATAGCTGGCCCGAGGCAGAATATTGTGTAACTGCATTTAAAACTTCGGGACGGGAATGTCCTAAAATAAGCGGCCCCTGACTTAAAGTAAAGTCGAGGTATTCGTTACCATCCACATCATAAATACGACTGCCCTGGCCATGGGTGTAAAACATGGCATGCGGATAGTTCATCTTCCGGAACTCGGATGACACCCCCCCGGCAAGCACTTTTTTTGATCGCTCCAGTAAAGCAGCCGACTTTGAATAGTCCATAATTGTATGGTGATAATTAAAAATAGGAATATGGTAAGCGCGCCCTGCAGACAGAGCCGCATTTTATTTATGTTGAAACTTGTTGCTCACCGAAGGATACTGCGCGGCCAGCCGGTCAATTTCTTTATTAAACTCAGCAAAAGCATCATCCCATTCTTTAGCTTCGCTACCGTTATAGTCGTAAAAACCTTTAGACGTTTGAGTGCCTTTAGCTCTAAGTTCAATCATTTTTTGCATGGCCAGCGGCACATCATCAACATTGCTTAATTGCGGCAGCAGGTTGTTCAGTATATTATCGAGATTATCGAGCCCTAAAAAGTCCATCCGCCTAAAAATGCCCATCAGTGTCATCCAAGAGCCGGCATCATATCTAAATGCCTTATCCATGTCTTCGATGGTTGCAATGCCGTTATCGGCAAGCGTCAAACCTTCCCGGTATACAGCATACATTAAACGGTTGGTTACAAACCCCCTGATGTCTTTCTTTAATAAAGTTGGCTCTTTGCCCCAATGGTGAGCCAGCTCAAACGCCCACTCAGCCAAAGGCACGGCAGTAGCGTTACCACAGGTAATTTCTAAAAAACGGGTCATGTAAGCAGGTTCGGCCCAATGTATGCCTAAAAACCTTTCGGGTCCGGGCACATAAGTTTGCAATATGCTGATGGGTATAGCTGAGGTGTTACTGGCTATAATAGTATCAGTGGCAACAGCTGCAACAATATTAGCGTATACTTCTTTTTTAATGTCGGGCCGTTCGGTCACGCACTCTAAAACTAAGCGGCAATCTGCCAGCGTGGCGTAGCTGCCCGATACGTTAAGCATATTCAGATAATGCTCAACCGGATATTGTAACAGCCCGGCACTTTCGCATTGCAGCAGATGGCTTTTAATATGCTCAGGTGCTTTTGCAAGTTCGTCTGCAAGGGGGGCGATGGCTTTAACCGGATGCCCGGCCACCAACAAAGCAGCAACAATACTGCTCCCCATAAGTCCCAGTCCCACCACGCCAACATAAATGTCGGCTACATTGATCTGCTCTGTCATCGCTCTTTAATCAGATTTTCACAACACAGTCAATCTCTACCTTTATGCCCTCACCCAAAACAGACTGCACCGTGGTGCGGGCTGGTTTTACGCCCGGAAAGTAAGTGGCATATACTTCATTATAGCGGTCAAAATCGTTAATATCGCTTAAATGCACCGTGCATTTAAGCACGTTTTCCATCAGTCCGCCGGCTGCCTCCACAATAGCTTTAATATTTTGTAGCGTTAAATGAGTTTCTTCTTCAATGGTACCTAAAACAAATCTTGATGTTTTAAAATCAACCGCCGCCTGCCCGCTTATGTAGAGTGTACCGTCCATCAAAACACCATCTGTGTATGCACCGGTAACAAAACTCGGATCGCGATCGGGATGTAAAACTTTTATTTTCTGCATGACGTTTTAGGAATAGGCTTTGATAATTGGAAATGCCTGTTAATCAAAAATACTTTCCGCAGCATGATTTAGATGCTACTTTTGTTTGCATTTGTAATACTATTCTTCACCCTTAAAAAAGAGATTTTGAGCTAGTGCGAACCGGATAAATGCAGTTCCATGATCTTTTTACCAACAGTTCCAGCCACCGTCAACAAACAAATTTTGACCAGTAATATAACTGGCTGCATCAGACAATAAAAAAGCAACAGTACCTCCAATTTCAGGAGCGGAACCTACACGGCCCATGGGCGACTTTTTAGCCAGACGCTCTATAAAATCGGGGTGCGTCTGCTGTACTGCAGGATTGGGGAACGGCCCTGGCGATATGCAATTGAAACGCACATTGCTTTTACCGTAATGTACAGCCATATAGCGAACCATTTGTATAATGCCGGCTTTAGTTACCCCGTACTCAATAGGATTTTTGGTTAACGGCGCTTCATATAATTCGGGGTTAGGCGATAATGAGCCATACATACTCGAGAACAACACTATGCTACCGCCGCCCCGCTGTGCCATTTGGGCTCCCACCTCCCGGGATAGTAAAAAAGACGAAGTTAAGCTGCCGTGATTTACCTCATCAAAATCATCGGCAGTTAAATTTTCCATGGTTTTGGCCGTTGAGGCATAGGTTAAATTAACCAGCCCATCAGGTACACCATGCTTTGCAATATTATCAGTTACAAAAGGCTTAATTAAATCGGTTTGGTGCACATTGAGCGTTGCCGCTGTAACTTGCGGCGACAAACGGGCCGACTCAATAAATTGCTGGGCGCGCCCTTCCAAATCTATACAAAGTACGCTGGCTCCGGCAGCTACCAGCAACTCTACGGCAGGTTGGCCCAAATACCCCGCACCACCAAATACCCATATCTGTTTTCCGGCTAAACTTAAAATGTTACCTGTATTATCCATAGTGTTATGCGTTTAAGCCTCCGTCCATTAAAATATTTTCGCCGTTGATGTATGCGCCGGCTTCTGATGCCAGCAACACCATCAAGCCCTTAATATCATCTTGATTAGCCATACGTTTAAGCGGAACCTTTTTGCAATAATTATTTAAGAACACCTCTGGCTGGTTATTAAATAATCCCCCCGGACTGATACAGTTAACCCGTACATTTTTGCCGGCCAACACCTGGGCCATATATTTAGTTAGATTAAGCAGCCCTGCATTATGAAAAAAATAATCGGGCGGAGGTGTGCCCATGCTGGTGCCCACGTAGTTAGACAGATCAGGGCCGAACATCCCCATCATCGACCCGATATTAATGATGCTTCCGCCGCCATTGGTTACAATCAAATCGGCCATCTCGCGGATAATATCCATAGATCCGGTTGCATTAACCCGCATAGATTCGGCAAAATCGACAATGTCGGCATCATAACTTTTCATGGGGCGCGACACAGCGTTATTCACAAATACATCCAGCTTACCAAATTTACGCAACACAGCATCTTTTAATTGCAGTACCGAGGCATGATCGCCCTGGTCAACAGGCAAAGCATGAACATCAAAACCCTTCCTGCGAAAATTTTGAGCAACCTGCCCGGCATTTTCCAAATTACGGGAAGCGATAATTACGGTGCCATCAGCTTCGGCCAAGCCTTCTACTATGCATTTACCATAATTGCCCGCTCCTCCGCTTACTACTATAATTTTATTTTTTAAACTAAATAGTTCTTTTACATGCATATTGATGAAGTTATGATAGATTATAAGTAGATGGTTTTACCGCCCTGGGCCAGACTTTCATTGGCGGCGATAAGCGTGCGCAGTACATTTTCTGTTTTGGAAAAGTCCAGGCGCGACTTGCCCTCTTGTACCGAGCGTACAAACTCAATAATATTATCCCTAAACATAGCGAATGAGTTTTTAATCTCAATCAATCGCCAACCTTGCTGCCCAAAAACAGATATTTGAAACGTGCCGGCAATCTCCATAAACAAGTTAACAATAACCTGCAAGCCACCGGCAAAAGTGATGTGTACTATATCTTTACCGGTTTCGCCAATGTGTTTGACAGTTAGAGGTTTTGCATCATCCAGTAACATAAAAATGCCCTCGATCATGTGCACGCCATATTTAATCCAGTCTTTTTTACCGGTAGCCGTAATAAGTTCTAACTTGCCAAGCGATGGCAGATCAATTTTTGTATTTCGGGCCTCTACGGCATATCGCATAGACGAACAAGACATAATAAGTTTACCTTTTGCACTTTCGGCCGAAAAGTAAGCCAGGTCATCCCACGTAGCAGCCAATGGCTTATCAATAAAAATGGGTATGCCTGCATCAATAAAGGGCTTTGCCATAGCCACGTGGTTTTCGGGATCGTCTCTTGAAAGTATTACGGCATCAACGTTCCCGATCATATCTTCGGCGCGCCCAGCGATGTTTTCTATACCGGTAGTTTTGGCAATGCTTTCGGCAATACCTGGTTCTTGTGCCCAAACGTGCGTTACCCTGGCATTGGGCAATCCCAGCGTGTCGTGATTAGCTTGCAAATACGCAGCTACAGCCGGATAACCAACATCACAAATTTCTTGTGCATCAAACTGACCGTTGATGATGGCCGACCATGAGTATGGGTGGGCATTGCCTGCACTCATGCCTAAAACGCCAATTTTTATCATATTAAAGTTGTAATTAGGTTAACCAGCCTTCCCTGTCCCACATAGGCAGATTAATGAAATCTGGTTCGGGGTAGGCTAAATCTTTAATTTGTTGTAAAGTTTCTTGGTGTAATGGATTTCTTGTTGCGACGTCGACAGACTGTTCCAGAAAATCTAATTTATCAATACCTACCAGTATGGCTGATATCTGCGGAAATGATAAGGCAAACTGGGTTGCTAGTGCAGGCAGGGTTACATTGAGCGATTGCGTGAGGGTATTATATTTTTGGATATGCGCTTCAACCTGGCTTAAAGCCGGATGCAGGTTTTTTCCGCGGTCGCTCAGTAACCCTTTTAACAAAACGGAGCGGATGATTAAACCGATCCCCTGCGATACTGCCTTGTCAAACAACGCAGACTGGCGCTGATCCATCATATTAAAGGGCACTTGTATTACATCCCAGCATCCGGCATCAATAGCCAGTTGGGTTTGCTCATTGGTATACGTTGAAACGCCTGTGGCTTTAATTAAACCAGAATTTCTGAGGTCGGCAAAAATGGCTTGCACGTTGTTATCGCGCAAGAGGCGTTCATCGGCCTGATGGAGCATGTATACATCTACATAATTGGTTTGCAAAGCCATTAAGCTTTCTTGCAACGATGTTTCGATGATTAGCTTTAACTCGTTATAGGGCGGGATGTCGCCATTCGGTTTTTGGAAGTGTGTGCATTTAGTAGCAATAATCACCTCGCTGCGATGATGCCTGAAAGCTTTACCAATAATACTTTCGCTGTTACCATAAGCACGTGCCGTATCAAAAAAATTAATACCAAGTGTTAATGCCGTTTGAAGTAGATGGATGGCCTCATACTCGCTTAGCATGTCTTGCTCAGAGTTGATCCCGATACCGTAGGGCATACCAATCTCCACGCAGCCAAAGGCTACTTCAGATACATGTATTCCGGTTTTACCTAATGCTCTTTTGACCATGAGCCTATTTATAACTCTCTAAACCCGAACCTGCCAAAGCAACTGATTTGTTGAATTGGCTAATTAGCCCGTTACAGTAAGCAGACATGCCCACCACATCGGCACCTACATTGATGAATTGATAGCCCATATCTTTAAACTCATCTAACATACCTATGCCACCCGTGGTAGCAGCAAATTTGCCGTGCTTGCGGGCAACTTCGGCTACCTTTTTGCGGGCATCCAATAGTATAGGGTTGGTCCAATCGCCGGGTTTACCAATGCTTTGACTAAAATCGCCGGGGCCAAAAAACAACATATCAAAGCCTTCTAATTCGGCAATCTGGTCCAATTCATCCAGCGCCTCTACGTCTTCAATCTGAAAAACCACAAACCGCTGCTTGTTGGCATCAGCCAGGTACTCATGAAAATCCATATTAGTGTATGCCCCGTCAGCGCTGCCCCCATCCATAGCACGGCGGCCAATGGGGTAAAAGCGAGTCATTTCTATAATTTTTTTAGCATCCTCAACACCCATTACATGGGGTACCAATATGCCGGTGGCATCCAACTCGAGCGGCTTCACATAATCACTGTAACTACCGCGCGGAATGCGTACCATCAAATCCATGTTATGCGCTTTTGACGCCCATACGTGGGCACTATAAACCGACCAGTTTTGCGCCAGATGCTCCTGGTCAACCCATACGCAGTCAAAACCACTCATGGCAGCAATCTCCGTCGACACCGCATCGGCTATATTAACCTTAAAACAGCTGGCCGTTTGCCCCGCACGAAGTTTTTGAAGCACCTTACTTTCCCTCATTTTCATAACAAAGAGTATATTTTTAACTGGCGTTGGTAATTAAATTTTACAATTTTTAATATTTAGGATTGCATTGGATGCAGCCACTCTGACGTCGGTATTTTCGTCGGCCATTAACTGCATTAGCAAAGGCAGGTCTTGCTGGTTGCCACCCAAGCCTAATGCTTCGGCCAATTCATAGCGCTGCCCAACTTCTCCTTTTAAATAACTGAGCAATATAGGTTTGCCTTGTTCTTTATCAGCTTCCCGGTTATGCACAAACAGGCAACTGGCAACATAAACTCGTGCAGCGTCATTAGGATTGAGGTTTTGCAAGCATGTTTTCAGCCTGTTTATGGTCAGCGCATTTATTTTAGTTTTAAACCTGAGCGCATAAGCTGCATAGCGGTAATCTATTTCCTGATCTGACAACAGTAGTTCCGATAACCGGTCTTCATCATGTATTTTGCCGCTGTTGGCCAATATCCATCGGGCCATCCCTTTAAAACCGTTGGTTCCGGTATCGGCGTAAGATTTAATCATAGCCAGTGGCTGGTAATAACCAAGCTTACCTAAACTCTCGAGTGCCGTAAGCTGTATTTTAGCTGACGGCCCATGCTCAAACTGCTGCAATAGCTGGCTTATGTATTGTTGATATTGAGCCGGCTTTAATTTACTTAACCGGGCCAAAACCCTGGTTGAACCAATTACATTGTCGGGAGAGGCAGTTTTAAGTTTTAAAAATTCGGACTCTAACCCACCCGTTTGCTGATGCCGAATCAGGTTTTCGGCAGCATGAACTTTTATAAAAAACGTTTCTCCGTTTATAACTGCTTGCTTAAGCTGTGTTAACGCCTGCTCACATAAATAATCTGTGTTTTGCCCATTCATCGTTTTACAACAGCAGAATAAAAAGATAACCGTAAACAACCTCATGTAATATGGCGATTTGAATTTCAGGTAATCTATCATCTTTAAAATCGCACTGATGTTAATCTATAATCACAAGATAGGCTATTTACTAAACTATCAATACTAATGTGTTATAGATGCAATAACCTTCCTGCATTATTTCAAATGTAATTGGGCTTTGCTCTGGTTTATGCTACTTTTTACTGTTTTTATGGTATTATCTTTCAACCGTGTCATTGTTGATTTGAAGCAACATTTAACTAAACCTAAGTCCGGTTTATTTGAATTAGTATGCTGATGTAAGCTTTAAATATTTTCATAAATCAAGGCGGCGTTAAGTGATTTAATAAACAGATATACTTAGGCAGTGTGCAAAAAGGTTTCATCATTAATTGCAAAAACCATAGCACGCTTTTTACAGAAACGATAGTTTTTAGGCTATCACCTTTAAAAAGTCATCTCTAAAATTTTTAAATAGAATCATCAAGTTTGGTACCTTATAATTTTAAGATTATAAACTATGTTTTTATTTAGACTTAATCTTATTAAATTCGCACCAGTTCAACTTTATCAGCATGAAGAAAATACTTACGGCCTTATTCTGTACAATTACACTATCTGCAGCAGCGCAACAGCAAAACACGTTGCTTGGCTCATCGTTCTGGCAAACGCAGCCTGATGTAAATGCAGTTAAGGCAGAGATAGCCAAGGGTAATAGCCCAAGTCAATCTAACGCCATTGAAATGGACCCGGTGGTGATGGCTATTAATGCGCAGGCCCCTGCCGAAACCATTAAATTTTTAATGGAACAACCAGGCAACAGCATTTCTAAACTCACACACGATGGCAGGACCTACCTGCACTGGGCCGCCCAGCGTGGTAATATTGAAGTAATTGATTACCTGTTGAGCAAAGGTGCCAAAGTAAATATTATGGATACCCATGGCGCTACACCTTTACTGGCTGCAGCCGGTAGCGGACAACAAAACACAAAAATTTATGATGACTTTTTAGCACACGGCGATAACCTGAAAACCAATGTAAGTGGTGATGGTGCTAATGCACTGTTACTGGCTATACCCAATGATAAGGACTTAGTGCTAACTAATTACTTTATTTCTAAAGGATTGGACTTGAAAAGCACTGACGCCGAAGGTAACAACGCATTTGCTTATGCAGCCAAAAGCGGTAACATTGAACTGATGAAAACACTGCAGCAAAAAGGGATTCCGGTAAGCCCTTATGCTTTAATTATGGCTGCGCAGGGAGGCCGTCGCGGACCAGCTGGTAACGGTGGCGGCGCTAACCTGGCCGTTTATGAGTTTATTGAAAGCCTTGGTGTAAAACCTACTGCCAGCAGTAAAAATGGCAACAATGTATTGCACTACTTGGTACGCAAACCTGGTCAGGCAGAAATTATTCAACACTTTTTGGCCAAAGGCGTTGATGTAAATCAACCTGATGAGGATGGCAATACGGTATTAATTGATGCAGCTTCGGCAAATCGCGATACAGCGATACTGGCTATGTTGTTACCGAAGATAAAAAGCATTAATCAAGCTAATCCTAAGGGCATTACGGCATTAGCTATGGCTGTTCGCAGTAACTCGGCTGATGTAGTAGCTTACCTGATCAGCCATGGAGCTTCGATAAACGCAGTTGATCGTGACGGCAATAACCTGGCTTTTTACCTAATACAGTCTTACAGCAGCCGTGGAGGCCGCGGCATGGGTGGAGCCGGAAACAGCCCAACTGCAGATTTTGATGCAAAACTTAAAGTTTTACAAGACAAAGGCTTTAAAGTAACCACACCGCAGCAAAACGGCAATACGCTTTATCACTTGGCAGTTGCCAAAAACGATCTATCATTGGTTAAGCACCTGCAACCTTTAGGGATAGACATTAATGCCAAAAACAAAGAAGGACTGACTGCATTGCACCGGGCAGCAATGATATCTAAAGACGATGCCATGATGAAATACTTAATATCTGTAGGTGCCCAAAAAGAAGCTCAAACCAACTTTAAAGAAACAGCATTTGACTTGGCGGCCGAAAATGAGTCTTTAACTAAAAACAACATTTCTGTTAACTTTCTTAAATAACAACATGTCTAAATTATATAAAATAGCCGCGCTTTTGGTGGTATTAACCTTATTCAAACCAGCTGCAACACAAGCGCAAAGCGCTACTAAATATAAATGCCTCATCCAAATGACTAATTATATGGGCGATGGCGCATACCTGGTTATCTCGCTGATTGATGCGAAGGGGGCTTATGAAAAGACGCTGTATATACTTGGGTCAGACAAAAAATGGTACAAAACCCTTAAAGAATGGCATAAGTTTTACGTTAAAAAAAAGACTAATCTTAGTGCTATTACGGGAGCTTCGGTAACCGGCGGCGACCGCAGCGTAAACGTTATTGAACTGGATAATGCTAAAATAAATGCCGGTTACAAGCTACGTTTTGAAAGCGCGGTAGAAGACAAAAACTATTATGTTAAAGATTTGGAGGTGCCGCTGACTACCGAAACCCTGGCTGCCAAAAATGACGGTACCGGCTTTATACGCTACGTTAGGTTTAGCGCCAACTAAGTTTTATCACACGTATGACTATTTCTATCTGGAGATACAGCCACCTAGCCCTGGCTGTATCTTCTTTTTTATTTATAGCGCTGGCTGCAGTTACCGGGCTAATTTTAGCCATTGAGCCCATTAATCAACTGCAAAGCAGTTACCGCACTCAAAACCTGGAGCAGGTTAGTATTGCCCAGGCCGTAACCACGTTAAAGAGTAAGTATCCCGGCATCACTGATGTAGATGTAAGCATTAACGGGTTGGTTACAATGAAAGGGACAGACGCGGCCGGCAAAAAACTATGGTCGTGTGTTAACGTGCGCACCGGACAGGCATTAGGTACGCCACCCAAACAAAATGAGTTTTTTCAGTGGGTAACCGGCCTGCACCGATCGTTATTTATGCACGAGGTTGGCCGGGCATTTGTGGGTTTAGCCGCTTTTCTTCTTTTACTGATTGCCCTTTCGGGTACAGTGCTGGTTATACGGAGGCAACGCGGAGTAAAGCATTTTTTTGACCGCATTGTGAAGGAGAACTTAGCGCAATACGGTCATGTGGTTTTAGGCCGCTTGTCGCTTATCCCTATTCTCATTATAGCCCTGAGCGGCACATATCTGTCTTTGTTTCGTTTTCAATTCTTTCCGGTACAAAAAATACAGCATCAGGTAGACATTGACCACATGAAAACCGATCCGCAACGCAAAGTGGCCGATTTCCCCATTTTCATCCATACATCCTTGGCTGATGTTAGGAGCATACAATTCCCGTTTTCTGAATTTCCGGAAGATTATTATACGCTAAAATTGAAGGACCGAGAATTGGTTGTGAATCAATTTACAGGAGACATTCTAAGCGAAATCAAATACAGACAAGCAAATATTTGGGCTGATTTGAGCCTCACACTGCATACCGGCCGGGCCAGCATCATATGGGCTTTGGTGCTGGCCGTTGCCGCTGTAAATATTCTGTTCTTTATCTGGTCGGGATTTGTGATTACTTTAAGGCGCAAATCAGGCAAAATCAGGAATAAATTTAAGGCTACCGATAGCGAAATCATCATACTGGTAGGCTCCGAAAATGGCAGTACATTCAGGTTTGCCGCTGCCGTATACCAACAATTACTGCAACAAGAACATAAAGCCTACGTAACCGAACTCAACCACTACGCTAACTTTCCTCAAGCACGGCATCTCATTATCATGGCAGCCAGTTACGGACAAGGAGAAGCGCCATCCAATGCCTCCGGGTTTACCAAACTACTTGCTAATACACCGCCAAATACCTTGCCTTTACACTATTCGGTGGTAGGCTTCGGCTCCAGGGCCTATCCTGATTTTTGCAAATTTGCTTTCGAAATAAGCCAATTGCTCCAGCAAACAACCTGGGCAACACCTTTGGTTGATATCCATACCGTTAACGACAAATCTCCGGCCGACTTGGCCTTATGGGCTGAAGCGTGGTCACAGCAGAGCGGTATCCCGCTGACACTGCCGGCTGATTTGAGCATGGCCCCTACCAACCTCAAGGAATTTGAGGTTACATCAAATACTACAATTCAGGAGCCTGGCCATACCTTTTTGCTACGCTTGGCAGTACCACGTCGTCAGCGGCCTGTTTCGGGTGATTTGTTGGCCGTATACCCGGCAAGCGATTACCGCGAACGCCTGTATTCGATTGGGATGATAGATAATGAAATTCAGTTAAGTGTACGTCTGCATCCCAACGGTTTAGGATCATCATTTTTGCAGGCGCTAAAGCCAAACGATTTGTTGCAGGCGCGCATCGTAAATAACCCGCATTTTCATTTTCCGCGCAAAGCGCAAACTGTAATTATGGTAGCTAACGGTACAGGCATCGCACCATTTTTAGGGATGATTAGTCAAAATAGCGGCATGGCTGCTATCCATTTATATTGTGGATTTAGGGAACGGCTTTCTTTTGAGCCTTATGAAGGCTTTTTGAAAAACCAAACTGCCGAAGGTAAGCTGACCCAAACCAATCTTGCATTATCACGTGAAGGAGACAAACAATATGTAAGTGATCTTTTGGCAGCAGACGGCAGCCTTGTTGCCGAAACGCTTACCCAAGGCGGTTACCTGATGCTTTGCGGTTCGCTGGCTATGCAAAAGGATGTGCTTGGGCTGCTCGAATTTATCTGCGATGCCCATACGCCGCATCAACTCAGCTGGTATCAGTCGCGCGGTCAGTTGCTTATGGATTGTTACTAAAGCCTGCTTCTATTCAGTTTAAAATCAGGTGAAGCCAATATCCTATGATCGTCGGTTATAATAATATAATGGTATGCCGGATAATGGCGAATGAAGGCTAAAGCTTTGTGCTCACCTAACACCATCATAGAGGTGCTGAAACCATTAGCCCTTTCGGCACTGGGCCCAGTTATACTAACACTAATCAGACCGGTAGCCGGGTAGCCTGTTTTTGGATTAATGATATGCGCGTAACGCCTGCCCTGCAGTATTACAAACTTTTGGTAACTTCCGGAAGTAACCATGGCGCTTTGCCGAAGAGGTACTACCGTAAAAATGGTATCCGGTTTAAAAGGATTTGTAATACCGATGTTCCAGTGGCTTCCGTTGGGCTGCCTGCCCCAAGCTGTCAAATCGCCGGAGGCATCAATGATACCGGCCTTGACGCCTTTACGCAACATTTTTTCACGGCAACGATCTCCTGCGTAGCCTTCTCCCAAAGCACCGAAGCCTATTTTCATCCCCTTAAGCTTTAAATAGATGGTGCTGTTTGCGCTATCAAGCACAATATTTTGGTAACCAACTTTTGTAATTGATTGTTTGACAGCTTGGGGTGATGGCATAGCGGTCATGGAGCCATCAAATTTCCATATCTTTTCCATCGCTGCAAAGCTGATATCAAAAGCGCCTCCCGTTTCTTCCGAGAGCCGGATGGCACGGCGGGTAAGCTCAAAAACCTCGCGGTCAACTTTTACCGGCATAATACCTGCATTTTGATTAACCTGCGACACCTGCGATTGAGGTTTCCAATCAGAAATCAGCGCCTCAATCCGGCTGATCTCTTTGATGCATGTATCAATATTTTGTTCTGCGCTGAGCGAGTCATGGGCAACAATAGTAACATCAAACCGGCCTCCCATCAACAGCGTAGTACGCTTGCGCAGCACCTGGGCATACGTATAGGTGGTAAGCAAACAATAAAGTATAATGAGGGATGTTCTCATAAAGCGAAGTTCATAAAAAAAGCCGGGCGCTTAACAGGGCCCGGCGTTATTCAAATGGTTTAAATTAAAATTTGTAAGATAAGGTAGCAGATACCATACGCGGCGGGATTGGGTTTACGCTGTAATTTTCGTGCACAAGGTAGTTTAGCTCATTGGTAATATTAGATAGCTTGGCCAACAATGATAACTTTCTTTTAAATACGTACCCTGCTGACACATCAAAAGTTGTATAACCATTTAATTGTACAGGTACACCCCGCGAAGCACCGGTTTTTAATGTATTAAAACCACTGTTTCGGGCGCCGGTATAAAAACCCGATAGGCCCAACTTTAACCCTTTTACGGTGCCATGGTTAAAAGTGTAAAATACCGTTCCATTTGCCGTACGGGGCACACTACCCACAATACGCTCGCCTTCGGTTATACCGGTAGGCAGCGTAGATGTATAACGGATGAAGTTGTATGCGTATCCCCCGAGGAAATAAAGACTGCTGGACAAACGTCCTGTAATATCTACCTCTACCCCATCACTGGCCGTTTTGCCGCTAAACTCTTTAACGTTGGTATCCGAGTTTGGTGTGGTGCCGTTTGCCTGGAATTGAGCCGTTTGAGCGAAGCGATTGTTGATGATCCGGTAGGCCGTCACGTTCACTGTCAAACGCCCGTTCAGCAGATCGTTTTTAACGCCCACTTCATACTGGTCTATGATAGATGGCGCAAGCGGCGCACCAAAAACGTCGACTCCGGTATTAGAGGTAAAGTTATTGGCATAACTGGCGTAGATTGAAGTGGTAGTGAGCGGTTGGTAGATCAGACCGATTTTAGGCGAAAATGCTTTATCAATCTTGGCCTTTCCAATCCCGTTACTGGCTAAGGTCGTTGTCTGGGTATCTTCATTAAATGTGCTGGCCCTGGGTTGTTTTTGCCAGGTGTAGCGTATACCTGCCAACACTTTAAATTTGTCTGTCAGTTCAATTAAATCTTGTGCAAATGCCCCCATACGGTAAATTGGCGTAAACGTATTTTGATAAATACGGGTAAACGGAATGTCCATGCTGGTGGCATAAGTTGATGGATCCAGAATATTGATCGGTGCAGCGTTTGCCGTAGTTGGCGCATTAGCCGCCGTACCATATTTAAACCCGTAAGATGTAGTTCGTGACTGATCTGCATCTGCACCAAATAAGAAGGTGTGTTTGATAAAACCGGTTTGCGCGCCGCCAGTTAAATTTAGCTGCTGGTTGTAAGTATACTCCTGATTTTGCGACCGGGTAAGGGCACGCGGAGAAATACTGCTGGTTACCCCATTAGTAGTTGCCCCCTGTGGACGCTCGGCTCCAAAGTAATTACGGAAATAAGACTGGTAAGCGCCGATAACGTTGAGTTTCCAAACATCATTGAAACGATGTGTTAGATTGGCTTGAGCAGTAGCAGTCTTAGTATGATTGTAGGCCCATGAGACATTAAGGAAAGCATTACGGCCTATGTCAGGAATTTGACCGCCAAATACGGTACCTATACCAAAATCGGGCGTATAATTACTTTTCAGGTAGTCGCCCTGCAGTAAGAGGTCGGTACGCTGCCCTAACTTAAAAAGCAAAGATGGGTTAACATACACGCGGCTGGTTTTAACAACATCACGAAAGCTGTCAGAATTTTCGGTTGTACCAATAACTCTAAACGCAACATTTTTGCTGATGGGGCCATAAACATCAACAATAGGCTTATAAAAACTGTAACTGCCTGCCCTCATACTTACCTCACCACCCCAGTTAAATTTGGGCTTTTTAGTAACCAGGTTAACTACAGCGCCACCGGTTACGCCGCCATACAGCAGTGCCGCGCTACCTTTAAGCACTTCAACGGCTTCTAAAGTACTGGCTTCCAGCGAACCGCCTAATGATGTACGAGCCCCATTTTTAAATACATTGTTAGCGCCTAAACTATAACCACGGGCATTAAAAGTTTCATTAGTTGAGCCCCGGTTTTCGCCTAAGGCAATGCCATTTACGTTTCTAATTACATCCGTCAACCGGTTAATCTGTAAATCGGCAATTACCGTTGTATCAATAATCTGCACGGCTTGCGGAATGTCCATCAGCCGCAAACCCGATTTGCCAACATTTATGGGCCTGTTTTGACGACTTGCACCTGCAACAACTACCTCATTGAGTTGTGAAGCACTTTCGCGGAGTACTACGTTAACTTCTGCCATCTGGCCATCCTTAACCGTTACCTGTTGTTCTTCGGCCGGCATGCCTACATGCGAAATACGGAGGGTGTAGATGCCGGGCTTAATATTATTGAGCCTGTAATCACCTTGCTCATCAGTGATGGTGCCTTTGCTGGTATTTATTAAACCTACGCTTACATAAGCAGCAGGCTTACCATCATTGGTTTGTATGTGGCCTTTAATAAAGCCGTTTCTCAGGTCATCGTCTGCCTTTGCTGCCTGACCACAGAAAGTTGATATTAAAAAAAGATAAAGAATTGTATAAAATTTTGCCATCATTATTTAGATTGAGTCTAATTCTATGGCAAAACTATAAATTGACCAATAATTTACAAATACTATTTAGAATTATTTTAAATAAAAATAATGAAAGTTGGATGTGGGTGGACTAATATGATGAGGAGTGCCTGTGTCATCAACTCAAGGTGTACATTAATGACATACCATGGCTCACTATAGCTGCCTGCAAACAACGGATATTTCGCATCAGAAAATTATTGAAGACTGTCAGGAAAAGAGCAGTCCTGTCATCATAAGTTATCTAACTGTTCGGTAACAAAAATTAGTTAGCAACTTTTATAATAGAGTTATAATGAGTAGCGCTCACTCGTTTTAGTGACTAAAAACTACGCTGAATATCGATCCTTCTCCCGGTTTACTTTCTACGCTAATTTGTCCGCCCAAAGCCTCTACCTGTGATTTAACCAAATGCAAGCCTATTCCATGGGCATCAGAATTACCATGAAAAGTGTTGTAAAGTCCAAACAACTGCCTGCCATGCTTTGATAAGTCAATGCCTATACCATTGTCTTTAACTTCTAATACCACTTCGTCTGTGCCATTGGTTGCTTTGATATCAATTTTACATGGTCTTTCCAAACTCCGGTATTTAACAGCGTTGGTAATTAAATTGGTAATGATACTTTCTAAATAAGCCGCCTTATGTTTAATCTGGATAGCCTCATCAATTTTTAAGGAAACGGTTACCCTTTGCTGTGTAATTGTTTGTTCAAGCATCTGCAATACGCTTTGTACAGCACGATGTAAGTTCAGGTATTCAATTTTGTTAAAAGAATTGCTATTCACATCTACCACTTCACTTAACTGATCCAGCGTTTCTAACAGATAGACTGCCTGACGGAACACTAAATCCTGCATGTTGCTTTTTTCCTGCTCGTCTTCTTCCAAAGGAATAAGTTCGGCCAGCATTTTGATGTTTCCGGTATGTGTACGCAAATTATGAGACACGATATGAGCAAAATTACTGAGCCTGCTGTTTTGCTCATTCAATAACTGCAAATTATTCTCGCGCTCTTCTTCCAACAACTTGGTTGCGGTAATGTCCTCTAAAGTTCCGTAAAGAGTTAGATACCCCGATGGATTAACTGTAGCGTTGATACGGAGCCGCACCCATTTTAAATTGCCTAAAGATGTAGTGATATGAAATTCGCCTGTTCGAGGCTGCAAAGTTCCAATGGTTTCACTTATTAACTGGTTAAATTGAATGTGGTCGCGGTACAACGTAGCAAGGTGCTCATGCGGAGGAGCTTGTTGCGGCGACATCTCATAAATATCCCACATAATGGCATTCCAGTAAGTTTCGCCAGTAGCAAACTGATACTCCCAAATCCCTAACTTAGCCAGCGGAGTTACCTTTTGATAAAGCTCCAGTCTTGTTTGCATGAGGCCTATAACGGTTTTAATAACAAAATTGTTACTTCAATTTTGTTATTAAAACAAAGCCTATCTCAAAATAGTTTAACGTCATTGTGACTATGTTGCAAAACTAGTTAAACCCCATTATTCTGGTTGTGAAGCAAACAGAAAGGATGGAGCGTTCATTATTATTAAACCAATTTCAGCATGGTTATTGCAACCGCTGCTGCTGTAAAAATACCACCTGACAAGACGGGCCGAGATAAAAATATGACAGAAAAACATGTGTTAATCATAGAAGATGATGCAGGTATTAGTGATGTGCTCAACACCATTTTATCTGAAGAAGGGTACCGGGTTACAGCTATTACTGAAACGGGCAACATCATTACTACAGTAATGGACCTACAGCCGCAGTTAATTATTACCGATTATATTTTAACAGGCATTAACGGTGGCGAGTATTGCAGCCAGATTAAACGCGATGACCGTACATCGCATATCCCTGTAATCATCTTATCAGGGTATGGGCGCGTATTAGATTCTTTAGGCCATTACGGTGCCGACCGAATTATTGACAAACCCTTTGATAACGAAAAACTCTGCAGCATTGTAGCTGAACTTATTTATCAAAATAACACCTTATAATTTTGCAATTGCATCTTTGCTTGTTGAACCTTTTGGTTGATATTAAATGAAAAACTTACGATATATAAATGCTGATGCTGCGTCAATAATTATTATTGTAAAAAAAGGCTTCATTTGCCGTACTCATTGCACTTGTTAGCATTCTACACATTAGTCTGATTTATGAACGGAATCACCAGCCAGCTCTTATCGCTTATAACCTTTGGCAATCAATATTTAAAAACCAACCAGTTAACTGACAACTATTATCCGGCCAACACGGTGTTTAAATTTTGTAACACAGTTGATTTTATGCATCTGGCATCACACCCCGATGGCACCACTACTGAAAAGTTGGTAGCCGGCAATCCTAACGAATGGTTTAAGTTGCTTAAACAGGAAAGCTGCCGAGAATTAAAAGCTTATTATCATCCCACTGAAGGAAATAACGGCGGCACGCCCGACCATAAAATGGCGGGCTTTGTTGGCGGCGGCGGTAACTGGCTTATCGAGGCTATATACCCATCTTATTCAGATTTTTGGGCGGCACGGTGGCAGGTTACACGTCCTGATGACCCGGCGCAGAATCTTTGGTCTGTTAATTACGGCCGTACCGTTCATCAAACAGAAACCATCAACTTTAGGCCCGATACCAACGAGATTCGCAAAGGTTTACAGGGCGTGTTAAACAACATTAAACTATTTGCCGAACAGCAAAAACTAAGCAATTGGGCAATCATCTTTGATAAAGCCTTGCAGGTTTTACAGGGTAAGGCACCCGCAGATGAATGGCTGAACCAACAAATTAGTAAAGAAGGCTATGAAGCCGAAGACCTTCAACTGGTTTATGCAGCGATGACCGCCCACGTATTTGGAGGTATGGGATCGTGGAACGATTTAGGTTTTGAAAAACCAGAAGATAATGCCCGGTATGAAGACTTGTCTTTCCGTTTGTACGATTACATCAACCGTGCATTAATTGGCGGCATCAACGCTATAAAATAGCTCAGGTGCATAAGCAGCTAAAAGTATGAAGCTTACCCGGCTGTCTGCATATTTATTGGTATTAAGTTTACTGACCTCTTGCCGCAAGCCACGCACGGTAAATACGGCGTTTTATTACTGGAAAACCGTTTACGATAATAATGCAGTTGAGCAGCAGTATATGGATTCGCTTCATTGCAAGCGGATGTATGTACGTATCATGGATGTAAACAACGGTGATACCGGTCCGGTACCGGTGTCGCCTATCAGGTTTAAATCGGCAATTCCTGCTTTGGTACAAGTAGTGCCGGTAGTATTTATTGTAAATAATGTTCTCAAAAATCAAACACAGACACAGCTAAATCAGCTCGCATCAAAAATTGCAGGTTACGTCAATGGTAAAGTTAAACAATCGGGCAAAGCCTTTTATAGCGAGCTTCAGATTGATTGCGACTGGACACGCAGCACGCGCAGCAACTACTTTTACCTGCTCAACTGCATTAAGTCCAACCAGGCTTTAAAAGGTAAGCAGCTATCAGCTACCCTCCGTCTACATCAGCTTAAAAACCAGCAAAGCAGCGGTATACCGCCGGTTAACCGTGTGATGCTGATGTGTTACAACATGGGTAATTTGCGAAAATACGGGCCGCAAAACTCCATTTTAGACCAGCAAGAACTTGAAAAGTACATGGGCGCCAACCTTAGCGGTTACTCTATGCCGGTTGATGTTGGCCTGCCGCTTTTTTGCTGGGCAGTAGTGTTCAGGCAGCACCAATATATGGGTATAGCTAAAAGGCTTAATGCGGATAGCCTAAATAATAAGCAGCTATTTACAGCTGCAGACAACCACCTGTATACTTTGTTGAAAGATTTACCGGCACTTGGCCTTAAACAAGGCGACGAAGTAAGGTGGGAAAACGTACCGCCGGCACAATTAAAATCAACTGCCCGCTATATCAGTAAGTATGTGGCTACTGATACGCTAAATTTAATTTACTTTCACCTGGATGAATCTACGCTGAAAAATTACACCTATGAAACACTGGAAGAAACTGCTTATTTATTCCGTTAGCCTGGCAGGCTTTTTAGTGATTGGCATTGCCGTAATTATGGCTTGTGCCGACGAACCTGACCCTTACGACTACTACACTTCCTTTTTTCATCCGGACGTTGAGGGCAAAAAAGACTATAACGCGTTTTATTTTACTGATTATCGGTTTACCTATACCAACGACGAGCCGGCAAGCGAGGCCGCCATTAATGCTACAGAGTGGGCACAGTACCTGGGTAAATCTGTAAAAACTGCTGATGTTGATGAAGTGATGTATGAAGTTGACAGCGCTGGAAAACAACGTAATATCCGCTTTCTTGCACAGAGTAGCTCCCTGCCAGACAGCCTTGCTAACAATACATTTCTGAACACATTAAAAGACACCTCCCATTTTGCCGCCCGAAAATATTACCAGTTTGCGCTACAGGCGGAGCAAATGGGCACAGCTGGGGGCGACGCCTGGAGCCCCGCTCCTTTAGATACTGCAACACTAAAAGCGCAGGCCAATGAAGCGCTGCAAGCTGCCAACAACGAAAGTGACAGCTTTTTAAAGCTCCGTTATCTTTACCAGGCTCAAAAATTAAATCATTACGCCGAGAACTTTGAGGAAGCGAATAAAATTTACGACGATTACCTTGTTAAAATCCCTTCGCAAAGCCACATAAAGGGCTGGGCGTTATCGCTTAAAGCCGGCGAACAGCGCCGCTTAGGCGATACTATAAGGGCAGCTTATCTTTTCGCTAAAGTATTTGTTGAGTATCCCGAACGCAGGATACAGGCTTATCGCAATTACCATTATATTAACCCACCGCTAAACGAGGTGCTTAAGCTGGCACAAACACCCCGAGAAAAAGCCAATCTATATGCTATTAAAGGCTTTGCTAACACAGAAATTGAGGTTGATGACCTAAAACGAGTATATGAATATGCGCCTGAGTCGCCTATGGTGGGCACCTTGCTGGTTAGGGAAGTAAATAAACTGGAGCAGAATTATTTGACTCCCAAACTGGCCAACAATAACGACCAGTTTTACAGCAGCTCGGCTAATAAATCTATAGAAAAACTAACACCGACCGCGCCTACAGCCAAATGGCCTTTGATTTTGGGAATTACTGTACTGGCTGGAGGCGCTACCCTGTTAATTTATACCCTGAAAAAAAGCACGGATAAGCGTCCCGGCAATATTGCTGCCGGTATTTTAATGATAGCAGGTGTTGCTAGCATTGGCTGGTATGCTTTGCGTCATAACAAACAACAGTTGCCTATGGGGCAAACCCTACCGCAGGGCAGTTTTTTTGTAAACCTGCCCGACAGTGTTAAAAACAAGTACAATGAGCATATAGAGAAACTACGCAGTTTTTGCATCGACCTAAGCAACGATGCCAAATATCCAGATCCGCAAATAGGTAAGGTAATTAATGCCTACCTGTATTTTATGCAAAACCGGCCAGACGACGGACTTAAAACCCTGAACGGGCTACAAAATACTACGCTCGGGCCCAAATTAACTGACCAGAAACAGATTATCAATTTGCTGCTATCGGCGCAGCGCCTCAAACAGATAAAAGCGGTTGATGAAGCTGCGCTTTTACCATCATTACAATGGCTGCAAAGCAAAATGGAGGCTGGTTTAAAACCTAAACAAGACTATTATGTGACATCGCCTGATGATGATAACCATTTTGGCATAACCGCGCGTAACTTTTATATCTATGTGCTGGCACCCGCTTACCTGCGGCAGGGCGACACGGCTAAAGCTGCTTTAGCTTTGTTAAAAAGCAATAATGGCTATGCATCCAATCAAGGCGGTTACCTTGACGAAAAACTACCTGACTTTTGGTTTAACTTTGTGCATTCTAATCACCTGCAGCAAATCATCAAATGGAAACAACAGCCGCAAACTGATCGCTACCTGTCGTTTTTGAGTGCTGATTTAAAATCTGTTGATAGTGATAAGCTTTATGATTTGTTAGGCACTATCGAACTGCGTGAACATCACTACTCAGAAGCGGCCCTGGCCTTTCAACGTATAAAAAGCAATAAAGAAAGAAATGCCAATTACAATGGCGAAAGTTATTATGACGATGGCCCCAGCTACCAGGGCGACCCTTTTTATGCAGGCATCAACGACTATCCTAAATCTCTTACTGGCAAGCGCTACACCAAACTCACCTTCGCCCAAAAAATGGCTGCTTTAGAAGCTCAATTAAAAGCAGCTCCCCAAAATGCAGGCGTTTGCTATCAGATGGCGAATGCCTTGTACAATACCTCTACCTATGGTAACTCTTGGGGATTGATTAGCTACCAATGGTCGTCTACGGATTTTGGCCGAAAACCGATGTATTACTTTGACGCTGATTACATTGAAACCAACCGCGCCAAACAATACTATTTAAAGGCTCGGGAGTTAAGCACTGACCCGGAACTGAAGGCCCGGTGTACCTTTATGGCCGCAAAATGCGAACAAAAACAGCATGAGGCACCATCTTACCTGAACAATTACGACGATTACGAAAAGCAGCGCGAAGCGTATTTAGCCTCACTCAAAACCAACAGCTATTACAAAGAAATGCAGCAGTACAAATCAACCGCGTTTTACAAGCAGGCGGGCAACGAGTGCAGTTATTTGAGTGATTTTATTAAAAGTCATTAGCAAGCAATGGTTATCGCCATCTAAATCAACAGCCTAATCATTGTAAAATGCAAATCAAAAAAGCGGTGTATTATTTTTAAAGCGGATTTTTTACCTTCGGTAAAACCCCATAGGTTACAGATCAATTGCCGACTCACATCGTCTTTACCGTTTAATGCAGTCGCTCTACATTCAATGATCGACAAGGGTGACGATTAATAGCTCAAAATAAACTGCTTTGCTCCAACGTCGAATCGTCAGCACCGTATTCGGGCAATTTTCCTCCCCAATCGTGTGGGGCATCTTTGCCTTTTCCATCGGGTTGTGCTTTTGAGCCACGGATTGAAAAGACCGGGTAATGCACTAAATCGTTGGATGGAATACAGTAATGGAAAATCTCATCCATATCATCGTCTCCTAAGTCATCCAACACCCAAGCTTGCTCCATCTCTTTAGTTAAAAAGAGCGGCATCCGATGTTTATGCTCGCCATCATTATGTATCCACATCATTTTTTGATTGGCCTCGCGCGTTAGCATAGTAAATGAAGCAAAATTATAAGCCTCGCCTGTTTGCGGATCAATTTCTTTACTCACCTGGTACAGTGCCGGGATATAAAATTGCTCGCGGCCGGCAATACTAACGTGATACGGAATTTTATTTTTAAAGCCTTTTACTTTACGATGCTCAAAGATGCCCGTTGCCGGGATAAGGCAGCGATTATTGCGGAGCTTATGCCAATATGATGTTTTATCTTCAATAACCCGTTCAGACCGTGCGTTGACGTAATTTCGTCGTTGTACCTGCCGTTCACGCAGGTCGGTTACAAAAGTAGGCACCACACCCCAACTCATATTTGCTAAGGCCAGCATCTGGCGGTTAACTACAATGGGGTGTGCAGGCATGGCCTCGCAGGTTACATGTACCATATCTGTAAACTGATTTGCCAGGCCGGGAGCCAGTTTTATGCCCTCAAAATCCCTGATGACCATTTCAATATCCGAATGAAAGCTAATATCTCTGCACATAAATTCTATTTAATCATGTCATAAAAAAGAGCGGTGTGGCTCTGAGCACCGGAAGTAATGTCGGCTTTAACACGCCCATATTCAACATATATACGTACGTGGTAACTGCCTTGCTTTTTCATCCGGATATTATAAATATAAGCTGACACACCATTTACATAAGCCTTCTGCAGTTTTCTTTCGTGTTTTGTGTCTATAGTACCTGCAAAAAACAAGCGGTTACCTGAGTTAATTTGCAGCAGCTTAACCATATTTTGGTATTGCGTACTGTTTAGCAAATTAAGGACTTTACCTTCGGTTGGTTTTAATTCCTGCCCATGTAAAAGAGCATCGTGTTCATGCTCATAAGCAGACATTAAAAATGCTTTTTGCATAGTTTGCCCCGGCCACTGAAAACGCTGAACAACTACATGGGGCTTTTGCATAACAATTAGTTTACGAAGTGCAACCTCATCAACTTTCATAAACGGATTATAAAACAATGAATCAATCATTTGCTCAGTCATCTAAAACAATAAATAAAGATAGCAAAACACTAATAATATTAGCATTCAATTAAGCTAATTTATATCAGCCGCTGCGTAATTTTTCTTTAGATGAGCCAGTTGATGCAGGAAAGGCTGAGTTAACAGGAAACAGCTATAAAAAGGTTCTGTTTACAAAGGCACTGCTTACGATACTCATAGTTAAGCTGCTGTGCTCATGGGCGCGTTAGTAAATTATTTTTAAACATCGGTCAACTTCCGCTCCAGATATTGCTTTTTAAACTCGGCGGGTGTGGTGTTTTTGATACGAACAAAGTAGCGGTAAAAGTTGGAGACATTGCCGAAACCGCAATCGTAACAAATGGCATTGATAGACAGGTTATCCTCAACCAGCAGGCGGCAGGCGTTGCTGATCCTGATTTCCATCAAAAAATCATGGAACGACTTATTGGTCATCATTTTAAAATACCGGCAAAAAGAGGTAACGCTTAAACTGGCTACCTCGGCCATTTCTTCGAGCGGCAAAGGCCGTTTAAAATGGCCCATCGTATGGGCATAAATCTTGTTCAGCCGTACAGATTCGGCCTCGTTAGACCGGTGAAAATTGGAAGAGGCAGCAATGTAGTTCAGTTCGAAACTTTGCGAAAGAATGTGCAAAATTTCGAGCAGTGTTAAAATGCGGTACATGCCGCTTTCTTCAACCGCCTTCAACATTTTTTCATGAACTATTGCTTTAGTCTTTCCGGTAACTAATAAACCACGTTTGGCTTTCTCGAACAGCAAGCGTATTTGCAGCGCCTCCGGGATTGAAAAAAACTCTTTACCTAAAAAATCAGGCAAAAACTGTATTACAATGGCTGCCGTGCTATCCTCACGTATACCCAGGGTTTTGCTATCATTGCACCGCCAGGTATGCGGCAAGTTCTGTCCTAATAAAACCAGTTCATCGTCCTGAAAGTTGCTGATACTATCGCCAATAAAACGTACCCCCTGCCCTTTAATGATGTAATGCAGCTCAAGCTCCGGATGGTAATGCCATAGCCGGCCAAAATTTGGCTGTACCCGCAGATTAGCACTCAGTGAGCTTTGGTCATTATTGGTAATCTTATAAAAATGCGGCTTCATAACCTAAGTTTTCGGCAAATAATATGGTCTGTTTGGTTTATTGAGAAGTTTAAGTTACCTAACCATGATAATATCTGCAAATGCCTGATTAGCTGTATGTGGTTCTGCCCAAGCCCAATTATAAATAAGAATATTTTCCAAATCACTATAAATCAGTTTTTAAAAATAATTTACAACACAAACAAGTGAAAAACCTAAGAGTACAGCGATGATATTTGGATAATAACGTATAATAGATGGATAAAAAACGATAAGTCTGGTATCAGCACAGCATATATTTTTAGCAACCTGCATCATATAATATATTACAGCTTAAGCCATACAGCTATAGGTCACTGTATTACTTTCACCTTAATATCTATCTTAAAACCTATGTTGATCCACGAGCGGCAGCTCACCTCATCACCCAAAGGCCATTGCTTGCATAATACACAAGTGTTTTGCGATGATGATACCCTGATTGTTTACGATACCCGTAACGACGACGCTCAAATTCAGACCACCGGCTCGGTAGAAATGGTTAACGTACAAACCGGCGAGGAAACTTTGGTGTATCAAGTACCTTACCAAACTAAATACGGCCCAGGCGCAGGTGCTGCAAGTTTTTCGCCAAAGCACAAAAGCATCATATTTTTGAGGGGATTGCTCAATTGCAACCAGCAGCAGCCCTATGCATTTAACCGCCGAACAGGCATTAAAGTAGATGTTTCGCGGCTAAATGCGGCCGAAAATCTGGATGCCCGTAATATTGCAGAGCCGCTGGTTCCGGGTGCGTTAAGGGGAGGTACCCACGCACACCAATGGAGCGCCAACGGCCGTTGGATAAGTTATACTTACAACGATTATTTATTGGATGAATTGAGCAACCAGCAGCCTGATCTAAAGTTTAACCGGTCGGTTGGAATCATGATCCCCGATTACCCGGTTAAAGTTACCCTGCCTAACGACTCCGAAAATTTTTCGGGTAGCATGTTCTCGGTGCTGATTTCAGAAATTAATGCCAATGCACAGCCCAATACTGATGAAATTTTTGCTGCGGTAGACGAATGCTGGATAGGTAACAATGGCTACAAAACCATAAATGGCAATCGCCAACATAAAGCTATTGCCTTTCAGGGCTGCCTGTATGATAAATCGGGAAATGAAAAGAAAGAGGTTTACATTGCCGATTTGCCCGAACAGTTTTCTCATGATGAATTGCTGCAAACTGCTGGTAGCCTTACCTCACCACCGTTAGTCCCTCAATCTGTAAATCAGCGGCGCTTAACTTATACACAACACGGCGTTTGCGGCCCAAGGCATTGGTTAAGGTCAAATGCAGAGGGCACGCTAATAGCCTTTCTGTCGCACGATGACAATAAAGTGGTACAGGTTTTTGGTGTTTCGCCGCAAGGTGGGCAGCCTCATCAATTCAGCAAACTACAGGCAGGTGTATCGGGGCCATTCAATATTTCGCCGGATGGTAAGCACATCGCCTGTTTATCCGACAACAACGTGTGGCTCATTAATATTAAAACCGGCCAGGCAGAGCAGGCCACCTTTCATTACGCCGATGATAAAGCCGTAGGTAGTGTAATCTGGAGCAATAAGGGAGATTTGCTGGCTTATAACCGCTATACTAAGCATAGTAACGGTAACGCGTATTTACAAATATTTATACTGGAATTGAACAATCAATAACATTCGTATATCCGGCGTTTACCGGCCATTGCTTTTGCGTATTCTCCGCGAGTATATATCACAAAAAAGGCCGGGGAAACTCCACCCCGGCCTACCACAAACTATCAATTAACTAAACAACAACTCATTTTTTATCGGGCTCAATCACCACGTGCTTAATATTTTTCCTGTCGTACGTGTACGTGATATGCACCAGGCCATCAGCCGTTTGAATAATAGCCGGGTAGCTAAACTCCTCCCTGGTACCATTTTCGAGCACTACTACATCCTCCCACGCCTTACCATCTTTAGAAGCAGCCACCCGCAGCTTAGAACGTCCGTTAAACCAGTCTTTGCCCGGTACATCCGGGTTATAAACAATCAGGAAGCTACCATCCTTCAGCGTAACTGCATCCGTACCGGAGTTAGGATTTAACAGTGTGGTTTTTGACAGCGGCGACCAGGTTTTGCCATTATCGCCCGACCACGACTGCACCACCGTACCTTGTTTACTGCGGCAAAGTATCTGCAACTTATTTTTACCATGAAACAAAACGCTGGGCTGTATCACATCAAACTTCGAACTTGTATCAACGGATACAGCTTTCCAGTTTTTTAAATTGCGGTCGGCTAATTCCATCTGTACTTTCCAATGGCCGTTAGGCAACTCGATGCTCGATGGGCAAAGGATATTACCGTTGCTCAGGATGACAGGCTTATTTTTGATAGGACCTAATATACCGTCGGGCAGGCGCGTTGATGCCGACCAGGTTAAACCGTTATTATCCGAGGTTTTATACATTCCCCACCACTCGCGCGGATTGGGTCCTACCTTGTAAAACAATACTAACTGATTGTGCTTCTGCCTTAAAAAAACAGGGTTCCAACAGGGATACTGTTCGGCTCTGGTGGTTTTACCATCGGCAATAGTTGTTGGATTTACTTTACCATCAGTTCCAATTTTGCCACTCCAAATTACTACATCATTTTTACCCTCCTGCGAGCCGCCAAAGCAGGCCAGTAGCAGGTCGCCTTTTTGTGTTTGTACAAGGGTTGACGCATGGCAGTTTTTGAAAGGCGGTTGCTCAAACACCAGGGTTTCGCTTACCTTTTTCCATTGGGTTTGTGCCTGTACGTGGCACCAGCCCAATGATAACAGCACAACGGATAAAATACTTTTTTTAAACATCAGGATAATATATTAGTAACCCGGATTTTGATCCAGTTTGGCACCAAAGTTAGCATCAATTGCCGATTGCGGAATTGGATAAAGCTCATGAAAACTTTGTATCGTGGCTTTTACATCAGTCCGGGTCTGGTATTTCTTGGTACGTTCAACCAGCTTACCTAATCTGCTCAGTGTCATGCGGCGGCGCTCTTCAGTAATCAGTTCGCGGGCACGCTCATCTAAAATATAATCGATGTTTACGTCACTGGCCGAAATAGGTTTTGCATTAGAGCGTGTTCTAACGGCATTAATATCAGCAGCGGCGTTGGCTAAGTTACCCTGGCCTAAGTATGCTTCGGCACGTAATAAATAGGTTTCGGCTAAACGGTAAATCATAAAGTCTTTACCGGTACCGCCGCTGGTTGGGTCGCCGTTAAAAGGCTTACCTTCTACTTTGCGCAGGTAAGGGTACACATTACGCATGGTATCTTCTTGCGTGGTACGCTTTTCAACCTGTTTGCCAAAGAATGAAGTAGCGGTGTTATTGTAATAAAAAGTACGGCGAATGTTATATTTAGAATTACGGATATCATTTTAAGAATTATCTTTCCATAAATCGTAAAGATACCAGGTGGTTGGCCGGCTGTAAGCCACGCCCCTGCCCAAACTATCCGTAATTGACATACCGCTTTTACTATCCGGTGCCAGCAAGTTCCATAATGCAGGCGTCCATCCCCTAATTAGGTTATTACTGCCCAGCAAATTGCAGATAACGTTCTTGGAAGCGCACAAGATTAAGCTATCTTATATCACCCCAATTATTTTTCTTTATCAGTATTCAGCGATGCAGATATTCGCCGCTGTCGGATATTTTAGTCAAGCTTTCCTTACAAACTCGGACTTAAGAGCCATGGCGCCAAAGCCGTCAATTTTGCAATCAATATTGTGATCACCTTC
Organism: Mucilaginibacter sp. CSA2-8R; assembly: GCF_038806765.1. Lineage (NCBI taxonomy): Bacteria > Pseudomonadati > Bacteroidota > Sphingobacteriia > Sphingobacteriales > Sphingobacteriaceae > Mucilaginibacter > Mucilaginibacter sp. CSA2-8R. Next base: position 4,233,333 of record NZ_CP152389.1, read on the forward strand.
AACCAACCGGATATTTTTCACTTTGGTTCCGGATTTGATATCTTGCGATGAGCCTTTAACCGGCAGGTTTTTAATCACAATTACGCTGTCGCCATCTAATAAAATATTCCCGTTACTGTCTTTTACCACTAATGAACCGGTAGCATGATAACTATCGTCCGGATTCCACTCGTAACCACACTCAGGGCATACCAGTAGATCATCCATCTCATAAGTATATGCTGATTTACATTCGGGGCAGGGTGCAAGTTCGGCCATAGTATTCTGTGTGTGGCGCAAATATAAAAAATTAACAAGCAATCCTTCATTTACCCGTATGGTCGGCATGCGTTGTTATACAGCAAGCATTTTCATGCTGCCCTGCTATCTGTATCAAAATATTGCAAAGTAAGTGTCTACACAACACTAAGAATATCTATCTTTAGCGGCATAATACTTAGCTATTAGTGCAACAGCAATTTTTGCGTTGCTGTTGCTGAGACTTTGCAGATTTTATAAGAGTATATTTATATAATGAGTACGATAAGTAAAATTGGTGTATATACCTCGGGGGGCGATGCTCCGGGAATGAACGCGGCCATCAGGGCAGTAGTCAGAACTGCTCATTATTACCAGTTAGAAGTTTCGGGTATCAGGTTAGGCTACGAGGGCATGATTAATGGCGACATTCAGCCCATGAACCTGAAATCAGTAGGTAATATTTTGCACAGGGGCGGCACGGTGTTAAAAACGGCCCGTAGCGAAGAGTTTCGCACCGACGAAGGCAAGCAAAAGGCTTATCGTCAGTTAAAACGCTTTGGCATTGATGCCCTGGTAGCCATAGGTGGCGATGGTACCTTTACAGGTGCCAACAAGTTTAGCGAAATGTTTGAAATACCGGTTATTGGTATACCTGCCACTATTGACAATGACCTTAAAGGGACAGATTTTACAATTGGTTACGATACTGCCTTAAATACCGTGGTTAAATCGGTTGACCAGATTAGAGATACGGCCGAATCGCACGACCGCCTGTTTATTATCGAAGTGATGGGCCGCGACTCGGGCATGATTGCCCTGCATGCCGGTATTGCTGCCGGTGCCGAGGCGGTAATGATTCCGGAATTAAAAAATAACCTGGAGCATTTGATTGAACGCCTATCGGCTCCCGGACATCAAAAAAGCTCGAAAATATTAATTGTTGCCGAGGGACAAGAAATTGGCGGCGCTTTTGAAATTGGCCGGATAGTGCGCGAGAAATTCCCACAATATGATACCCGCGTATCGGTTTTGGGCCACATGCAACGAGGCGGTCACCCAAGCTGTAACGACCGGGTACTAGCCAGCAGGTTTGGCGTGGCAGCGGTTGAAGGCTTGCAGGCTGGCAAAACGCAGGTGATGACCGGCATTCAAAACCAGCAAATTGTTTATATACCTTTAGATCAAGCCATATTACAACCATCCGAACTGGATTTGAAGCTATTAAAGATCATCGATCAATTATCATAAAACAAACAACAAGAGGCGCATTTTCATTCGCCTCTTGTTGTTTACACTCAACTCTTATATATCACTGATAATCAGCAGTTTCAACTAAGAACTATCTCCTGTTTTTGTGTCAAAACAACGCCGGTTTATCTTTCATAAGAAATAGGTAAGTAAAAACTTAATCTACTGAAATATGCTATGAAAAGCGGCGTTGTATACATACCTTTGAAACAAAAATTATTATACTGGTAATATGCAGAGGTAAGCTGCATAATTATCACAGTTTGTTCATTTGATCGATATTATTAATTTAGAGAAAACCTTATCAGTTATGGTTAAATTATTTGTAAGCGGCTTCCCTTTAGAGATTACAGAAATGGAGCTCGCACAGCTTATTGCCCCACATGGTGATATTGCTACTATTAAAATTGTTCGCGACCGACAGACCAAAAAATGCAAGGGTTATGCCTTCGTGGAGATGGCTACGCTAAGCGATGCCGAAAATGCGGTAATTGCTTTAGACGGCGCGCAGCTTCAGGACAGGGAACTGACGTTAAAAATTAGCGAAGATAAACCCGTTGCTCCTAAGCCTTCGTTCAAACGCCCATCTGCCCGCCCTACCGAAAGGTTTACAAGGAATCCTAACTTTAATAACAACAATTCCGACACCAACAATCAACGCCCGCGGCGCCCACGGCTCAAGTAATTTTGCCTGCCCTATTGCGGCCATTTATTAATGAGTTCAAAGGCAACGCGTTCATTCACAGCTTAACTTATTTTCTTAAACATAGAAAGCATATTACATCGCTGGCTTTCTTTTCTACTGCGCTGTATTTTCACCAGTGCGATAAATTCAAGTGTGATGCCCAAACCCGATAAAAAGCCTTTGGCATAATCGGGCATTGCTAAATGCTTGTTATTTATTGGTGTAAAACATACTAACAGTAATCCTATTATCAGGCAAACCAATGCCTGTTTCGGAACTTCATTATACTTCATCATCTTTTAATTGCTTTGAAATTTTATATAAGTGCATTTTTACTGCGTTTAACTTTTCTGCATTTTTCTTAAACGTTCTTGGTCTTACTAGCAGCCAGATAATAGCTAAGTATAAAGCACCTAAACTATAGGCAATCATTAATCCGCCAGGATATTTGCTGGCTGACTCGTACAAATAAAGCAGCAACCCAACAGAACTTAGCAGCATGATAGCCACCTGCGTCTTTTTGTAAAAGTAAATTTGGTTTTGCCGGGTTTGCTCAATAAAAGCCAAAAACTCCGCGTTGCTACAATCATTTAATTGATAAAAACGCCTGATAGATTTAATGTTAGTAAAGGCCAAACAGGCACAACTTATAGTTATAAGCACCTGCCCTATACGGGTGGTTATCATTTTAGGGTGATAATAAAACATGGTTATCACCATCAACACCGTTAACACGCTGGCAACAATTATAACCAGCCATTTTTTTCTTAGTCGCTGGCTCCGAAACTTCTTTATCAACTGCAGCATCTCTACTGACGTTGGCAAACCATCCGTTTTGGCACTGTGCCATATAGCTTTAAGATTAGTTAAATTGTCCATTCAATTTAAATTGTTTAGCCAGTTTCTCTTTAATCCGGTGTACTTTTACCCGCACATTAACATTGCTTAAACCCACTATGGCAGCAATCTCGGCCTGCGGTACATCCTCCAGCATTAGCGAAATAATAATGCGTTCCGTTTCTTCCAGTTCAGCAATACATTGATATAAAAATTTTAATTTTTCTTCTGGCGACTCCTCTCCTGCTTCAGCCATGTTAAAAGGCAAATCGGCCAGTGGCATACGTTTGGCTACCTCCAATGCCCGTAAACAGTTATTGGTTGCAATCCTGAAAATCCAGGTACTCATTTGCGATTGATAACGAAACGAAGGCAGATTTTTCCAGACAGCTATAAAGGTTTCCTGAACCAGGTCTTTAGCCTGCTCAGCATCGTTAGTATATCCCATACAAACCCTGAAAATCTGGGGAGCATATTGATTATAAATAGCCTCAAAATATGTATTTTCAGCTGTAGTCACTGCCGGTTGTAAGTAATTTATGCCGGTTTAGATACGGCACCTTATAAAATGTTACAACCATTTTATAAACTTACGCCAATGGTAAACATTCACGTTTACAACTAACTTACAGTTTGTTTTTCAACAGCAACTGTACGTTTTCTGGAATAAAACAGGCCTGATACCACCAATAATGCCCCTATCACACCAAATAAGGTAAGCCGCTCATGTAAAATGATAACTGCCATTGCGTAACCTAACACTGGTGTAAGAAACAGCCAGATACCTGCCTTAACGGGATCTTTATGTAGTAAGTGTAGCCAAAGACTATAAGCTACTATAGAAACCGGAAAAACCAACCACAAAAAGGAGACAAAAAAGTTAAAGTTGGGCACAAAGTATAAATGCCTGGCGTTAAGCGCCACAATAGGGATAAATAAAAGGCCGCCAAATATAATTTGCCACATGTTAACCGTAGTGCGGCGTAAGGTTAATTGTGCTTTTGAAAAGTAAATACTACCGAAAGATAAGGAAAGGTTGCCTAACAGCAACGCAACAATACCCGTAAGTGTAGCATGGCTCTCTCTTAAATTAGGTATTGCCGCTATAACTAACCCCACCAGCGAAATAAAGGTTCCGATCCACTCAAACCGGGTAAGCTGCCTTTTTAAGAAAACAGCCGACATCATTACTAAAATTAGCGGATTGGTAGCCATCACCAAGCTTACTAAACCTGCTGATACCGTTTTAACGGCAATCAGAAATCCGCACATATAAATGGTGATGTTAAGCAATCCTAACATAAAAAGCTGGCCAAATTGCTTTTTAGAGGGATGCTCTAACGGATTGCTTTTAGATAATGAACCGTAACTTAGCATTACTACCCCAACAAACAAAAAGCGCAAGCAGCTCAGCAAAAACAAATCAGCAGAATGGACAGCAAATTTAGTGGCAGGTGTGGCAGAAGCCCAAAACAAGGCAAATAATAAACCTTCAAGTATTTCGGTTATTTTATGATTCATTGAACAATACAATACCTCAAAGGTGCATCAATTTGCCGTGAGTTGTATTGAACTATTGTAACGAAATAAAAAAGGCTAAGTATCGTGCTGTATTCACAACATGATGCTTAGCCGCGTATATATAGTGTTATGTTGAATTTTAAATTATGATGCAACCAAATGCATATTTACTGGCAACATAGTTTTAACACGCGCATCACCAACGGTGTCAGCGGTAAGCTCAGCAAACTTCATTTTGGTTTCCTGCAAATCAGTATCGAAATGATATAACTGGCTTTTAAAAGCCGTTAATTTACTTTGGAGGTCAAGAAGGGCTAAACGGTTAGCTTCTTTTTGTGCTTGGGTACGGCTGATAATGTTTTGAATATATTGGCTATCCATAACGATATGTTTACATTTTACATAAAAGCAATATCCGTTCCATAATAGGCAGTGTTGATAACTTTTATTTAACGCACTACTAATCAATTTACGTCAAAACAGCATTAGCAAGCAGTTTAATCAAAGGCTCTTTTTTTACACCATTATCGAATAAATTAAATATTCCATTTGTTAATGTGTATTTTGCGAAACACTATCTACCATGTTAAAAACAAATTCAAAAATTACAGCCTGTACACTATTTTTCTGCTTAAACAGCCTTTTAAGCGCTAAAGGAGCGTGTTTTATTTCCAACAGGATTTAATTAAAACTTAACGTATGGCTAATAAAAACTTTGATTCCGATTTTTGCGGCAGTCTGCCCCTGCATCATGTAAACATGATACAGCCACACGGATATTTACTGGTGCTAAATACAGACAGTTTGGATATTATTCAAGTTAGTGAGAATATTATTGATCTTCTGCAAACCGAAGTATCAGGCATCATTAACACCAATATTGATAAATATATACCGTCTGCCCAATTAGATGAGTTACGCAGTAAGCTTAATTCGGGCATTAAAAATAAAATACCCGTTACGCTCACGATAAACGGCAAGCCGGTGCTGGCACTGGTACATGCTCATCCTAACTATTTACTGATAGAACTGGAAGCCGCTAATCATGGCACTGACCGTACTTTTATTAACGTGTATGAAGAGGTAAAGTATATAATGGCAGCTATCGAGCTGGCTACCTCAGTTAAGCAGGCCTGCGAAATTGCAATACACGAACTTAGGCGCATATCCGGCTTTGACGGTATTATGATGTACCGGTTTGATAAAAACTGGAACGGGACGGTTATTGCCGAAGAAAAAAGTAAGGGACTGGAAGAATACCTGGGTGTTACCTTCCCGGCGTCTGACGTGCCTAAGCAGGCGCGTCAGCTTTATTTAAAAAACCCATATCGTTTAATTCCAAATCGAGATTACACCCCGGTAAGATTATATCCTATTTTAAACCCGGTTACCAATTCGTTTACCGATTTGTCTGACTGTAATCTGCGCAGTGTTGCGAGTGTGCACTTAGAGTACTTGAAAAACATGGGTATTACCGCATCAATGTCGGTAAGGGTGATACACAACGAAGCCTTGTGGGGCTTAATTTCCTGCCACCATGCTTCGGCCAACTATTTAAGTTTTGAGATACGCTCAATCTTTGAGTTATTATCAAGCGTTATTTCTAACAAGATATCGTCTATCATTAACAAAGAAGATTATGATTTTGTAGCTCGTTTGCAAAGCCGCCGTAATTTATTGATTGAGCAAACGTATACGCATAGTGATTTAGTAGAAGGCCTTTTACGGCAAGAAGAAAGCTTGCTTACTTTATTTAGCGCTACAGGCGCCGTTGTTTATTTAGACGGGCACGTAAGCACTGCCGGAAATGTGCCGGATAAAGAAATGCTCGAAAACCTGCAACTTTGGCTACAGGCTAAAAATATTGACAAGGTATACAGCACTACGCAGTTATCCGATGCTTTTGATGAGGCCCTGGAATTTACCGACATAGCCAGTGGTATGCTGGCAATACCTATTGATGCCGATACGGGTGACTATATGGTTTGCTTCAAACCTGAGGTGATCCACACCATTGAGTGGGGGGGCAACCCGAATAATGCCATTAATTTTGAGGAAAACGGATTAAACTATCACCCACGTAACTCTTTTAAAAGTTGGTTAGAAACGGTAAATCAAAGTTCTTTGCCGTGGCACGAACAAGAGTTGATAATTGCCGAAACTTTCAGGAGTTTTGTATTCGAATATAAAACTAAACAAGTTTTATAATTTTTTTGCTGATCGTATGAATAAAGAGTTGAGAGGGCATGTTGCCAATGGCACTCCAGGTAAGTTTACCGATAACTATGTAGTAGCTATCGGCGCTTCTGCAGGTGGATTGGAAGCTATTCATGAGTTTTTTGATCACATGCCGGGTAACTCCAGTTTCTCCTTCATCATCATACAACATTTATCGTCAGATTATAAAAGCCTGTTGGTAGAGCTGGTTTCAAAACACACCCACATGAAGGTGTTTGAGGCTACCGAAAACATGAGCCTGCAGCCTGATTGCGTTTACATTATACCGAATAACAAGCTTATAACAGTAAGCAATAACCGCTTAAAGCTTGCCGAAAAGAGTCACGAGAAAGTGCCCAACACCGCTATCGACAACTTTTTGTTTTCGCTGGCGCATGATAAGCACGAAAAGGCAATTGCTGTTATTTTATCGGGCACCGGTACCGATGGCACCAAAGGCATTGAAGCCATTAAAGAGTGTGGCGGTATGGTAATTGTTCAGGACCCGGAAACGGCCAAGTTTGATGGCATGCCCAAAAGTGCCATTACCTCGGGTAACGCCGACATTGTTACTTCGCCAGCCAAAATACATGAAGAGCTATTTGCTTACATTAAGGAAGAGCCCATTCAAATTTTAGAAAACGGCAAGATCAACGACGATCTTTTTAACGAAATATTCCAGCTGGTACACCAGCAAAGCGGGCACGATTTTAATTTGTATAAAACACCCACCATCATCAGGCGTATTGCACGCCGCATGAGCTTTGTTGGCATCCGGACACTTGAACAATACACTAAATACCTGCAGGGGAATACAGAGGAAGTTAAAGCTTTAGGAAAAGATTTTTTGATAGGTGTAACACGTTTTTTTAGGGACAAAGCGGCATTTGAATTACTGGGCGACAAAGTTATACCCGAAATAATTGATAGTAAGGCAGATGGCGAAACACTTAAAGTTTGGATTTGTGCCTGTAGTACCGGTGAAGAAGCTTACTCGGTAGCCATATTGATTGACCAGTGCCTGCAGCGTAAAAACAAAGACCTTGAAGTAAAGATATTTGCTACCGACATTGATGAAGCCAGCTTAGACGTTGCTTCGCATAATACCTACCCCGAAGTAATTGCTAAAGAAATTGCACCAGACGTACTGGAGCAATATTTTGTAAAAGACGGCAGTCATTACACCATCATTCCGTCAATACGCAAGCAAATTGTATTTGCAAAGCACAATGTAGCTAAAGCACCGCCTTTTATTAAAAATGATTTAATATGCTGCCGCAACATGCTCATTTACATGAACGTGCTTTTGCAGCAAAAGGTGCTCACTACCTTCCATTTTTCACTTAACCAAGGCGGCTATTTATTTTTGGGATCCAGCGAAACGGCTTCGGCTATTAAAGAAGGGCTGCATGAAGTTAGCAGCAAGTGGAAGCTTTATCGCAAAATAGGACCTATTAACCAATCAACTACCAACAATTACTATAGCAGCCCTACCGTTCCGCAAGAAATTAAGCGGCCGCTGCAATCTGTCAAAAAATCTACCGATACACTGTTTACCGAGTTTTTAACCACTACCTTGGGTTACGTGGGTGTTTTTGTAGACAGGAACTATGAAATTAAAGAAACCATAGGCGATTTTAAAAAATACCTGTCGCTGCCCGAAAAGAAGCTGGAGCTTAACCTGCTCAAAATGGTGCCGCGCGAACTTTCGTTTACGCTAAATACCGCCATACGCACCGTTTGGAAAAATAGCGAACCTACTACCTTAAAGCGTATCAAAATAAAGCGCGACCAGGAAGATATTTACGTCAACATATCTATTAACCCTCCCAATACAGCTACGCCATCAGCACTTACTTTGGTCTTATTCAGCGAAACGGCACTCGATCCAGCTTCTAAAGACCAGATACTAATTCCGCTAACTACAGACGAGCATCATAGCAGTTATGTAGCTGAACTTGAATCTGAACTAAACGAGGTGCGCGGCAATCTGCAAATGGCGGTGGAAGAAATGGAAACCACCAACGAGGAACTGCAATCGAGCAACGAAGAGTTACTATCGGCTAACGAAGAGTTGCAATCGAGCAACGAAGAACTGCAGTCGCTTAACGAGGAGTTGCACACGCTTAACACCGAGCACCAGCTTAAAATTAAAGACCTGATTGACCTTAACGACGACTTGAATAACTATTTCAAAAGCGTTGACATTGGTCAGATATTTATTGATACCCATTCGCTGATCCGTAAGTTTAATCCGGCAGCGGTAAGTATGGTTAACCTGATCGAAGCTGATATTAGCCGCCCAATCAGTCATATATCCAATAATATAAAGTATGACCATTTTTTGGATGATATTGCCCAGGTGCAACACCAGCATGACTTAGTGATTGAAAAAGAAATAGAACTTAAAAGCGGCAGGCACTGCCTTATGCGCATACTGCCCTACGTACGTAAAGACAAGCAAAAGGATGGCGTAGTAATCACCTTTGTAGATGTAAGCGCCGTTACCGAGTTGAGTAATATTGTTGCCGGTGCCTTTAATACCAGTTTAAGTGCCATTATGGTATTTAACGCCGTACGTAAGGCCGATGGGCAGATTACTGACTTTGAATGCGTGACGGCTAACAACATGGCATCTAAATTACTCAGTAAGCCCGAAGCTGATTTAAAGCACAGCCTTCTGGTAAAAAACCTGCCCGAGTTATTACAAAATAACTTGTTAGATCAGTTTAAAAAGGTTGTGCAATCTGGCCAGTACCTGCAAAACGAAATTTATTTCGAAAACAAAGGCTGGTACCTGGTTATGGCCAGCAAAATTGCTGATGGCTTTGCCGTAACCTACACCGACATTACCGAGCGTAAACTCAACGAGCAAAAACTTAAAAAGAATTACAACGAGTTAATTAGCGCGCGCGAAAACCTTAAAAAGCTTAATAACGAGTTAGAGGATAAAATTAAAGAGCGTACGTTACGCTTATCTCAAAGTGAAGAACGCTTCAAGCTGGTTTCGCAAGCCACCAACGATACTATTTGGGATTGGAATCTGGTTACCAACGTGATGTGGCGAAGCGATAACTTTACCGCCATGTTTGGCTATCATAGTAACGACGATACCAGCAATGTTAATTTTTGGTTTAGCAAAATACATCAGGAAGACCGCCAGCGGGTTGAACGGAGTGTGCATGAGGCCATTAATAGCGGCAAGAAAAACTGGTCGGCCGAGTATCGCTTTTTAAAAGCCGACGGCAATTACGCCGTGATACTCGACCGTGGCAGCATTCTGCACGATGACTATCATACACCTTTCCGTATGGTAGGCTCTATTGTAGATATCAGCCGTATTACCGAAGCCGAACGACGGGTAAATAACAGCGAAAACCGCTTCAAGAAAATCTACGAGTCAAACATGATCGGCATGTTGTTTGCCGATTTTAACGGTAACATTGTAGATGCCAACAACGCTTTCTTGGATATGCTTGGATATACGCTCGAAGATATTCATCAGGGCGAGTTATCCTGGGATGCCATAACGCCGCCCGACCAAAAAGCAATCAGTGATAGAGCCATTGAGCAGCTAAAGGCTGACGGTTATTGCGCTCCTTTCGAAAAAGAATATATTAAAAAGGATGGTACTAACCTACCGGTATTAATGGGATCTGCTAAACTGGAAGATGATCATATATCAGACGCAGTTACCTACGTAATTGATTTATCGAGCCAAAAAGAAGCCGAAAAAAACCGGATAGAACTTCAAAGCTTAATCAAGAAACAGCAGGAAGAGTTTTATAGCATTTTCATGAATGCGCCGGCACTCATCAGCATCCGCCGCGGGTCTGATTTAAGGTACGAGTTTACCAATAAGGCATTTGAAGACTTTTTTAACCGTCACGATTTTATAGGCCGTACCACACAAGAAGCTCATGCCGACTTTAATTTTAAGCATTTATTTGCCGACGATAAAAAGATTTACAATAAAGGCATCACCCACACTGGCAAAGCCTTTAACGTGAAACGGATTGACGAAATCAGCGGCCAACTGGTTGATACCTGGCTCGACTTTTTGTTTACCCCAGTTTTTGACAACTATGGGAACATAGACGGTATTGCTTTTTTTGGCTTTGAGGTAACCGATTTGGTTAAAGCCCAGCAGGCCACCAAAGAGCTAATGCACCGTAAAGACGAGTTTATGAGTATTGCCAGCCACGAGCTTAAAACACCTATTACCAGCTTGAAAGGTTCGCTGCAAATTGTGCAAAGGCTGGCCCATAACGAAAACACGGTTAGCAAGATCTTCCCTTTCATCGAAAAGGCCAGCAAGCAAACCGGTAAACTTACCTCACTGGTAGAAGATTTGCTGGATGTTACTCGCATACATGCGGGCAAATTGCGCTTTAATTACAGCTGGTTTAGCGCAGGCGAAATGATACGTGAGTGTATTGAAGATACTCAATCGCACACCTCTACACATAAATTTATAATTGAAGGAGAAGCAGATGTTCAGCTGTATGCTGATAAGCATCGTCTGGAGCAAGTACTAAGCAACTTTGCATCTAATGCCGTTAAATACTCGCCGGACACACCGGAGATATTCGTTAAGCAGGAAGTTACCGACAACAACATGCTTAAACTATCGGTAAAAGACTCTGGTATTGGCATACCGGCCGAGAAAAAGGATATGGTGTTCGACCGGTTCTTCAGGGTACAGGAGTCATCGCAAAAGTTCTCGGGTTTAGGCTTAGGTTTATATATCACTGCCGAAATTATCCACCGTCATCACGGTAAAATTGGTGTAGACAGCGTAGAGGGCGAAGGTTCTACGTTTTGGTTCTGTATACCATTAATCCAAACTGAAGAGCAGTTGGATTAATTGGTTCATATACCTAAAGCTATTTATATTAAGGCGTCTGCACGAAAGTACAGGCGCCTTAATTATTTATAGTCGTTACCTAAAGTAACATCTGTAAGACAAATCTTTAAAGCAGGACGAGGCAGGATACTACCACAACATTTATAGTGTAGTTTAGCTTGTACTATACCATTTTAACCTATTTTATAAGCATATAAAGTTAATGGCCAACCGCCGGGTTTTGCCAGCTGCTTTACGTATGGTCATAAACTCAAGGTTGGTATAGGTTTATTTGTACCTATATGAACCAACGGCTTACTTTTTTCCTTTCAGCGTTACTTTTGTTTATCAGCATCGCAACTCAAGCGCAGGAAGATCGCGGTTATAAAATTTACCAGTTTCCGGCAAACATGATTCCTAAAATTGACGGTAAAACAGATGATTGGGACAATTTTCCGAAAGAATATATCGTAGGCACCAACCAGCTATGGGACGACTCTCATCACTATCCGGCCATTGACCCTAAAAACCTGGATGTAAAAGTCCGTGTGGCCTGGGTTAAAGGATTAAATCGCTTGTACTTTTTATACGAAGCTTATGATAATTACTGGGATTTCTCGCTCCCGGGCCTGCACAACGATACCTTTGAAATAGTGGTCGACGGCGACATGTCGGGCGGACCGCTCATCACCGATTTTCATCCATATCAAAACCTGGATCAATGGGACCGGTATTTCTCCTACCATGGTGTACATGCTCAAAACTATCACATTTTTACTCCAGCAGTGGGCAAAGACTGGGCCCTGGCCTGGGGAAGCCAGCCTTGGATTAAAGCATTACCTTATGCTAACATTGCTTACTCGTACAATTTTAAGCCTGGCGAGCCCGGCAAACTGATTGCCGAGTTTTGGATAACGCCCTTTGACTATGCCGGAGCCGAAGGCCCTGCCCGGGCGGTAGAATCTATACTTACCGATAACAAAAAAATAGGTTTAACCTGGGCAGTAATTGACTATGATGATGTAAACGACGAAACGAAAAAAGGATTCTGGAACTTATCTAAAAACCATAAAATGTACGGCAACTCGAGTTTAGGTACTGTGTTTACGCTAATGCCGCTGGATGCCAGGTACAAAAAAGCGATTGATGCCCGCTGGTCGTTCACGGTAATAGATATGAACCGCCGGCTGGTAGCCTTTAAAGACGAAAGCGAAGGTAAAATTACCAACTGGCAGTGGGATTTTGGTGATGGAATCACATCAACCGAGCAACACCCTATCCATCAATACAAAGAGGCAGGTAAGTACATCGTGGTATTAAATGTTAACGGACCGGCCGGCAAGTCGAGAATGTCGAAGGTTTGGGATGTGGCTGTTAGGTAACAAACATTCGCTTTTTATAATACTTAATCTTATAGTCGATGAAATTTAAACTGTTACTTCTTATACTGCTGATTATAACTGTTGAAGCCGAGGCTCAACAAAAACCACCAGCCGGAACGGTAATTATACCAGCCTCTTCTTTTTTAGACAGGATGCCCAAGGGCGACGTTATTGCTGATGCAACACCCAATGCCTGGTACTTTAACAATACAGCCTTAGTACTTAACTCGCTCACCAATTTAATTACCTGGGTAAATATACCCGAAGCAGGTAAGTATTATATGTATGTGCGCAGCTCGGGCGGTAAAGGCAAAGGCTTTAAGGTAGTAGTGGCCAACCAGGTAACCCCTGAAAAATATGGAGACACCACGCTCAATTTTAAGCGGGGCTCGGCCTTTGATTTAAAACCGGGGCGCACGGTTATCAAAATCACCCGCATCAATCCGTCGCCAGTGGTTGATGTAATTGTATTGAGTAAAAACCCCAATCTTAAAGAAGAAGACATTACACCTTATCAACTCAGCCCGGACGTAGTTTTGCTCAAAGAGTATAAGCTGCCCGTTTTCCCTGGTCTGCCTAAGTTCGGTGACGTTGATGGAGATAAAAAAACCGACTTCCTGGTACTATCGCCCGATTTTTCGGCAGCTATGTTTGATAATTCAGGGAAGCAGTTATGGGCGTATCAGGCACCGGCAGAAAACACCCGTTTACGTTCGGAGTTTGAAGCTCCGGGCGTACTTTGGGATTTTAACCATGATGGCAAAGCAGAGGTGGTACACTGGCGCTTTATAGATGGCAAAGAATGGCTGGTAATGGCTAACGGGCAAACCGGGGCCATCATCCGTAAAGTAGAGTGGCCTACACAACCGCTGCCACATGTTTATAACAACTTTAGGCTGGCTGTAGCCAAATTAACGCCGGGGGCACCCAACCAACTAATTGTGTTTACTGATATGGGCGGCACCATTAATGTAAACGCTTACGATGCTGACTTAAAAATGCTATGGCAACACACCAAAAAGCGTGCTAAAGATAATCTGGGTCATTATATATACCCTGTCGACATCAATAAAGACGGCATTGACGAAGTTTTGGTTGGCTCCCTTTTACTGGATGCCAAGGGCAAAGAAATATGGAACCGATTTGATTTAGTGAACGACAACCACGACCATGCCGACAGCTACAAACTAGCCGATGTTGACCATGACGGTAAAACCGACATTGTAATCAGCAATAGCGAAACTGGCGTTTACGCCATTAAAGGCATGACCAAAGAAATTATCTGGCAAAACGTGGCCGAGCACAGCCAACAACTGGATGTAGGCGACTTTTTAGATGGAACACCCGGACCGCAAACCGTTATTGGCGGCCGCACCTACAGCAAAGTCCCGGGCGAGCCTTACCTGTCGAGTCAGTTGTTTTGGTTTGATAATAAAGGCAACCTGGTTAATATGTGGCCGCATGGCTTCCCCTTAAATGGCAACCCTAACTTTGTAAGCGGCAACTGGCAGGGCGATGGCAAACGTCAGGTATTTTGGTACAAATTTAAACTCAACCGCAAAGGCGAAGGCGAGTTGTACTTTCCGGACCAGGTTTATCACATGTTTGATTTTACCGGCCGCGGTGTCGACGAAGTGATTACCATAGGTCGTGGTGTGATGCGGGTATTTGGCTCACGTGCTGCCAAGCATAGCGGTAAAGACCAAAAGGCCGATTTACGATACCTGCAGCTCAACGTAGTAAACCATACCCATTATTAATTTTCGCCTAAACCTTCAATAATTTATGAGACTAAAATATAGCTTCCTCACACTGTTATGCTGTTGCACGATATTTATCGCCAATGCACAAGATTGGTTAAAAGTCACGCATCCAACAGCGGTTCAGATGCGCCAAAGCTTTAAATCGCCTCCACTGCCCTACGCTCAAACTATGGACTACGGCTTGGGCAAAAACTTCACGCCCGAGGGTATAGCTCATGATTTAGATGAAATTTATAAGCAGGGTATCAGAGCTATCAGTATTGAGGGGGTACCCGGCTCGCCCTATCCTTATCTTTCAGACGGTTACATGCAAGGTGTAAGAATGGTGGTGGCCGAGTTAAAAAAGCGGAACATGCACCTATGGATTATTGACGAAGGCCAGTATCCAAGTGGCTTTTCCGGCGGCTTGATATCCGAAAAAGCACCGGAGCTGCGTATGCAGGGTTTAGTACTGGCTAAACGTATGGCCTTGCAGGATAATGAAAAGATTGATGGACATAAACTTGCATCAAACATTGTAAGTGCGGTTGCCTATAATCCGGCAACGCAACAGAGCAAAATTATTGATGTAAGCACCGGCACCTTAAATTGGCCGGGCATGCCGGGTATATGGCATATTTTTTTGGCCGAACATCGCTTTAAAACGGCGGTCACCCGCTCAGCCAATAATCCTAAACGCATTAAAGACACCTCACATTCCCTTATTGATTATTTAAACCCCGAGGCCACCCGTAAGTGGATGGAATTTACCCACGAGCGCTATAAGCAATACGTGGGCGACGAATTTGGTAAAACCATTTTAGGATTTCGCGGCGATGAACCGGAGTTTGGCTTTACGCCCTGGTCGCCAAAGTTGCCTGATGTTTTTAAGGAAAAAAAGGGGTATGATATCCGGCCTTACCTGGCCACCTTTATGCTCCCGGTGTTAACAGCACAGCAAAAGTTAGCTAAAGCCGATTTTTGGGACGTATGGTCGGACATGTTTCGGGACAATTATTTTAAAGTAATAGCCGATTGGTGCACGGCCAGTCACCTGGAGTACACTATGCACATCAACCATGAGGATAAACTGATGGATTTGGCCCGCAGCGAGGGTGACTTTTTTAAAACGATGCGCTATGTACACATACCAGGTGTAGATGCCATCTGGCACCAGATATGGTATGATAACGTTACTGACTTTTCTAAACTGGCATCGTCGGCCGCACATATGTATGGCCGGCCCCGTGCCCTTAGCGAAACTTTTGCCGCCTACACGCCCAAACCCACCGTTACTGATGTGCGCTGGGTTTTAAATGAGCAGATGGCCCGGGGAATTAACTTATTTGAGTTTATGCACTGGGGCTCGGAGTATATCAAAGATACTGCCTTTATACCCGTAAGTGCCTATGTTAACCGCGCTACCTGGTTAATGGCAAACGGCACACCTACAGCCAAAATTGCATTGTATTGCCCTACCGAAACCATGTGGTTAGGCAATAAGCAGGCAGACAGCAGCCTGCTGACTATCGGCAGGCAATTATTGCAGCATCAGCTTGATTTTGATTATGTAGACCGGCAAGGCATTACTTCTGTATTTAAAATCAGCAAGGGGTCGTTTATAAACAATAGCGGGCAGGCTTATACAGCGGTAATTATCCCAACGGTTGATGTATTAAATAAGGATGTTTTAGATAAGCTTACCGCTTTTGCACAGCAAGGGGGTAAGGTTTATTTTATAGATCAATTTCCAAAAACGCAAGCGAGCCATACTTTTATACATGCATCGGCTACGCATCAACCTGCATGGGCAAAAGTAATTGGTAATCAAATGCCCCCGGAAAGCTTTTTTGAGCAACTACCACATGATATTAGTTTAAGCAGATCTATACCCGAGGTTAAGTATCAACATCGCCATTGGCAAAATGCCGACCTGTATTTTTTGTTTAACGAAGGTGTGGTCGATCAAAAGTTTGCGGTTACAGTAGATGGTTACGGAAAGGCATCTGTATGGGATGCTGATGCTGGGATAATAAAAAGCATTTCCTCATCCTCCAAAACCACGGTCACAACTACGCTTCCCGTTGAGCTTAAAGGTCATCACAGTTTGTTTTTAGTTATTGAGCACTAAGATATTTTTAACCACTGTCTACTTTCTATATATCCATTACTATGAAACGACTACCTTTTATTTCCTGCACTCTGCTCCTCTTCATTTTAACAGCCTACACGGTAAGAAAGAAAGAATATGTGATTACCAATTATGGAGCGGTTAGCGATACGGTGACCATCAATACCTTATCTATCCAAAAAACGATTGACCAATGCGCCGCAGATGGTGGTGGTACGGTAGTGATACCGCCGGGAACTTTTATAAGCGGTTCGGTATTTTTAAAGCCTAAAGTGAATTTACATATAGCTAAAAACGGTATACTCAAAGGTTCGGTCAATCCTCAGGATTATACGCAGATTGACACCCGTTGGGAAGGCGAAGAAAAAAAATGGAGCGCCTGTTTGCTTAACGCAGATGGTTTAACCGACATTAAAATTGATGGTGAAGGAGAGATTGATGGCTCCGGCTTGGTTTGGACTAAACGCGGGTGGAAAGGCCTGTCCTACGGTAAACCACGACTGGTAGGCATACAAAACTGCAGCAATATCGAAATTTCGGGTTTGCAATTACACAACCAGGCTTCATGGGGTTTATTTGTCTTGTACAGCAAAAATATTGAAATTAAAAATCTGCACATTAACGCAGCGCATACCATTCCCAGTTCAGACGGTATAGACATTGACTCGGGCAGTCAAATTCATATCACCGGTTGCTATATTGATGTGAATGACGATTGTATTTCCATCAAATCGGGCAAAGATGAAGATGGCTTGCGGGTAAACCGGCCTGCCGAAAATATCCTGATAGAAAAATGCACGTTTGGCTATGGGCATGGCGGCGTTGCCATGGGTAGCGAAACCTCGGGCGGGATACGCAATGTAATTGTTAAAGATTGCATAGCCGAAGCTGATAATTGGGCGCCCATACGTTTTAAAACTCAACCCAGCCGCAGCGGTGTGGTCGAAAATATTACCTATCAAAACATCCTATTGAAAAACACCCGCAAGGCTTTCGAATTTAACATGGCCTGGCGTATGGTAAACCCTAAACCTGCCGCCCGTGTACTACCGGTAGTAAAAAACGTCAGATTAATTAATGTAAGCGGCACCGTAAAGGCAGTTGGCGATATGCACGGACTTCCAGGCAGTCCCATTAACGGTGTAATATTTCAAAACTGCCGTCTTATTGCTGATAAAGGACTAACAACAGACCACGTAATTAACATAGATACAACCGGCTTACGCGTTAAATTATCTCAACCTTAAATAAAGGTAATTTGTAATACAGAGAATGTTTGAAATGGCACCAAAAATTTAAACCTCCTGCTTAATAAGCGGTGTCCCAACTGCAGTTTTATTTTTAAAAATATGGTGAGAAATTTTGGCATGTAACTCATCTGGCAAAAATGGCTTTAACAGCATATCGTTAATACCATTAATGGCCAGGTCAAATCCTATTTCGGAAGGCAATGTTGCCGTTAAAGCTATGATAGGCGTGTTTACTCCATTACGACGCATCCTATTTGCTGTTTGATAGCCATCCATCACCGGCATATGTATATCCATCAAAATAAGCTGATGCCGATCAACATCCAGCTTGTCAAGCGCTTCCTGCCCGTTAACAGCTACTTCTACCGATGCTCCCCAACGTTTTAAAAACGCCTGGGCTACCATCACATTCATGGGGTTATCTTCGGCCAGTAAAATTTGTACACCTGCAAGAGACTTAGGATCGCTGGTGGTTTTGGGCTCAACTACTTTTGGTTTAACTATACTGTTTGCTTTCTCAAAGCTTTGAATAAAAAAGAAATTAGAGCCTGCGCCTTCTTTACTGGTTAATTGTAACGAAGAATGCTGCAGCTCAAGTATTCTTTTACAGATAGACAAACCTAACCCTGTACCCCCAAAACCTCTTGATGTAGATGAATCCGCCTGAGTAAAACGTTCAAAAATCAGTGCCTGGTTCTTTAACGATATACCTATCCCGGTATCTTTTACTTCAATGCGCAGGGAAACCTCGTGCTCTGTTTGCGATTGAACAGTGATTGACAAAGTTACCTGGCCCTTTAAAGTAAATTTGATTGCGTTGTGCACTAAATTGGTTATAACTTGCGAGGCACGGGTAGGGTCACCAAAAACAGTACACTTTAAATCGGCATCCACCGCCAGTTGTAAATCCAAACCCTTATCCTGCGCAGCAGTTTGCAGACTTTTAACAACAGCGGCAGCCAACCCGGCTATATCCATCTCAATATTTTCGAAAGCAATTTTACCTGCTTCTATTTTGCTGTAGTCTAAAATATCATTGACAATATTGAGCAGGTTATTGGCCGAAAATATCATGGCGTTAAGATGCTCCTGCTGATCGTGCCTGGGTTCGTTTTTGAGTAATAAATGGCTTAAACCAATTACCGAATTAAGCGGCGTTCTGATTTCATGGCTCATGGTGCTCAAAAACTCCGATTTTGCCTTTAAACCTTCGGCAGCTTGCGAGTTGGCACGCTTAAGCGTAAACGACACCCGGTGCGAAAGCACCAGCGACTGTAAAAAAAAGAATGCCATGTACCCAACAAAATTAATCATCGGTGTTTGTGGTAAAACACCCCAGTAATGTAATATTGAAATGAGGAATACAGACATTAATACAAAACTGCTTATTAGCGAATAGACAGATCCTGGCCGCTTGTTACGATAGGCTTTGATATACAAATAAGGTACATAACATATACAGACAACCGACACAACAATAAACGGGCTGATTAACTGTGTGAAGTACCACGGGCTCAAAATTAAAGTAGCTGCTACAAATGCCGCACAGATAGCACCTACACTATAAACCATCTTACTGTTTTGGTCTTTTGGGTACAGGTAATGGCAGTAAAATGCGAACAGGCCGATGCCGGCAAAAAGGCTGATATACTCGAGCTGGATGGTAAAATACCAGCTTAGATTAGGCAGCAACGTATGCAATACATAATTGTCGGTACCGAAAATCCGGTAGCTGTAAATAATTGAAAACAGGGCAAACATCAATATAGCTTTATCCCTGTTGCCTAACAGATATAAACCTAAAAAGAACAGTCCGGCCATTAACAAACACCCAGTCAGTAATAAGTCGATAGCATTGGAGCGAAAACTATGGAGTTCAATAATTTTTTTAGTGCCGATAAGCACTGATTGATTGGTACCGCCTTTACTATG
Organism: Mucilaginibacter sp. CSA2-8R; assembly: GCF_038806765.1. Taxonomy (NCBI): domain Bacteria; kingdom Pseudomonadati; phylum Bacteroidota; class Sphingobacteriia; order Sphingobacteriales; family Sphingobacteriaceae; genus Mucilaginibacter; species Mucilaginibacter sp. CSA2-8R. Next base: position 4,253,364 of record NZ_CP152389.1, read on the forward strand.
AACAAAATTGGCAACTTGTAAAACAAGCCTCAGTGTGTCTGTTTTAGCGGGTATATCTACCTCATTGATTTGCCAGCGCGGCACAAAGTTTTTAGGTGATGTAGTAACATTGCCATTTTCAGCGGCTAACTGCCCATTAACATAAAAGCGATAGGCACAATACACATCAGGCATGCTTATTTTTAACGGACTTACACCATGCGGCAGTAAAACGGTAAGTCTGTATGTTCCATATCCTATTGGAGGTATAGCACGGCCGTTAACTTTTATATTTTTCCAAAGGGCCGGAAACTCGACGGTTGCAGATGGTTTAACTTCAAATTGCGTGGGGCTTAATAGCTGTTTCCAGTTAAATAACCACTCGCCATCAAGATCTAAAATATCATCAAAAGATTGCCGGCGTAAGTCGATGAAACCATTCTTGGCACAAGGCGTGCATTTATTATTTAAGCTTGCGGCTAATAGATTACTATGGATAGCAAATAGTATAATGAAATAAACAGGCCATAGCCGCAACAAGCGCATAGATATCGTCAAATGAATACGGGATGTATCAGTATATTTCTCCGTTATTACCCTTACAAATTATAACGGCTCTAACTTTATAATGATAGCGTTTAACCGTATTAGCCAGTGGGTTAGAAAGGTTACTTTATACTCAAAAGTACATTATACACTGCACAACTAAAATTAAAATCACTAAAAGAAACGATATTATTCTGCTTTGTCATATATTTTAACAGGAGATTAAAATTGATAAATTGTTAAAAGTAAATATTGGGCAAACTACCTTACTTACCGATTGTGAATTGTAAACGCTAAACAAAATTTATGAAATACAGAGAGTTAGGAAAAACCGGCGAACAGCTATCAGCTACAGGCTTAGGCTGTATGAGCATGAGCCATGCATACGGCGAGCCCAACGATGAAGAATCAATTGCTACCCTACACCGGGCTTTGGATTTAGGGGTAAACTTTTGGGATACCGCTGATGTATACGGTAGCGGTAAAAACGAAGAACTGATTGCCAAAGTGCTGGCGCCCAACCGCAGTAAAATATTTATTGCCACCAAATTTGGGTTCACGCAGAATGCCGACGGCAAAGGCATGTCATTCAACGGTTCTCCGGCTTATATGAAAACCGCCGTAGAAGAAAGTTTAAAACGTTTAAAGACCGATGTTATTGATTTATACTATGCACACCGCATTGACCCAAACGTTCCGGTTGAGGAAATGGTAGGCGCGATGGCAGAACTGGTTATACAAGGTAAAGTAAGATTTTTAGGTTTATCAGAAGCTTCGGTCAACTCCATCAAAAAAGCACATGCAGTGCACCCCATCAGTGCATTGCAAAGCGAATACTCATTGTTAACCCGCGAACCCGAGCACGACGTATTGCCGCTTTGTAAAGAGTTAGGTATTAGCTTTGTACCGTTTAGTCCGCTGGCACGTGGTTTAGTTACCAATACCCTGAATACCGACAACCTGGCTGAAGGCGACTTTCGTAAAAACTTGCCACGTTACCAAAAAGAACACCAAGACAACAATAACCAGCTGGTTAAAGGCTTTGCAGAATTGGCCGGGCAAAAACACTGTACACCTGCCCAATTAGCCTTAGCCTGGGTATTGGCACAAGGCGAACATATTATACCTATACCCGGCACCAAAAAACGAAAATACCTGGAAGAAAATGCTGCTGCTGTTAATGTGTCTTTAAATGAAGCCGACTTTAAAGCCATTGATGACTTATTGGCCAAATACCCCAACACCGGCGACCGTTACAGTGAAAGCAACTGGAAAATGGTAGACAGGAGCTAAATAATAATTACATGCACAGGCTAATTTACCTGTGCATATAATCTTATTTTTTTAAGGCAGCAGGCGTGTAAGGCCACTCGCGGTTAACGCGTGCCTTAATAAAATAAACTATCGTGCCTGTAGCAATGGCGGCCAAACCACCCAATACCATATTTACACCTGTTGAAATTAATATGCCGGCCCACATCAAAATCGCTAAAAAAATAGGCAGCGGAAAAAAGGGCATTTTGTATGGAAACTCTGTTTCGCTTTTAGCTCTGCGAAGTAAATATAAACCAATAGCCTGCGAAATAAATTGTATTAAAATACGCATGGCCAGTATGGCACTGATCACATCACTCAGTTTAAACAGTAAACTAAAAATAAAGGCTATAGCCCCCAAAACCAACAGTGATACATATGGGAAATTACCGGTAGGGTGCAGCCGGGCAAAAACTTTAAAAAATGCGCCATCAGCCGCTGCAGCGTAAGGGATGCGGCTATAACCCAAAGTAGCCGAAAAAACAGAGGCAAATGCGACGAGCAAAATCAGGCAGGTCACTATTTTGGCAGCTGTAGGCCCTGCCAGCTGATGCATAAAATCACTAATTACAAACTGACTATCCTTGGCTTGTTGCCACGGAATTACACTAACTACGCTAATATTCATGCATAAATACAGCGTAGCGATACCAGCGATAGACAAAAACATACTACGCGGAATATTACGCGACGGATTGATAATTTCTTCGCCTAAATGGCATACGTTGTAATAACCTAAATAGCTGTACACACTTTTTACGCTGGCAAAACCTATGGCTGCCACAAAAGCATAATTTAAAGTGATGCCATCGTTAACGTGCCTGATTGGGGCAGAAAAGTTGCCGTGTGCAATGCCTCCGCCAATAATCCAAAACATAGTGCACAACACAGCACCCCACAAAAGCACACTGATTTTACCAATATGTTCAATTTTACGATACAACAAAGCAATAATTGCGATGACTACGCCCCCACTAATTAATTTACTTTGCAAGGTTGATAACGGTACCAGGTAAGAAAAGTAGGAAGCAAATCCAATGGCGGCCGAGGCAATTACCAGTGGGGCCTGGATCATGGTTTGCCAAACAAACAAAAAGCTCATTAAGCGGCCAAACCCCTGTTTTCCGTAAGTTTCCTTTAAAAAGTTATAAGAGCCACCTGCCTTTGGGAAGGCTGCCCCTAACTCGCTCCATACCATAGCATCAACCAGTGATAGTACAGCACCGGCCAGCCAGGCATATAAAAAATAAGGCCCGTTCATCATCCCTATTACCATTGGCAGGGTGATGAAAGGGCCAATGCCCACCATGTCGGTCATGTTAATGGCCGTAGCCTGTAATAAACCTAAGCGTCGTTGCAGGGAGTTTTGTGACATGCAAATAAGATCAGCTGATAATTAAGGCCAATATATTGTACTTAATTCGCTTTTATGTCACTTCAGCTTAACCTTTTTTAAATACGTCTGCCAGTATTTCGTATGAACGGAGACGGGCGCTATGCTCAAAAATATGAGAGGTAGCCATTATCTCGTTCACCTGTGTTTCGTCAATAAAGGCCTGCATCTTATTTTTCAGGGTATCAGGGCCTGCAAAAAATGAGTAAGCCAGCATTTGCATGGCTGCCTGCCGCTCCTGGTAACTCCATATACCATCCATACTATCTACCGGCGGTTGCAGCAACTGGCGCTTACCGGTTACCACCCCCATAAAAAACTGATATAACGAGGTAGCAAGCCGGTTAGCCTCGGCATCGGTATCAGCAGCTACTACATTTACACAAGCTATCACATAAGGCTTATCTAAATGCACCGAAGGCTGGAAGTTTTTCCGGTATATTTCAATAGCTGTTTTAAAAAGAGCAGGCGCAAAATGACTGGCGAAAGCATAAGGTAAACCCATAGCCGCAGCTAACCGGGCACTGTCGTGGCTTGAGCCCAATATCCATATCGGAATGTCTAATCCTTCACCAGGAATAGCCCTCACCTTGCCGGTATAGTTATCAGCTGAAAAAAACATTTGCAGGCGTTGTACATCCTGCGGAAAATGTTCGGCCGCAGCAAAATTTTCGCCGCGTATAGCCATGGCGGTTAACTGATCAGATCCGGGAGCACGACCCAAGCCCAAATCAATACGACCAGGATACAGCGAAGCTAGGGTGCCAAATTGCTCTGCAACAATTAACGGAGCATGGTTGGGTAACATAATGCCTCCAGAACCTACCCTAATGGTATTGGTACTACCTGCAATATGGCCAATCAATACAGCCGTTGCCGAACTGGCCACGTTTTCCATGTTATGATGTTCGGCAAACCAGTAACGGTTGTATCCCAAACTTTCAGCATGTTGAGCTAAGTTGGCACTATTTTTAAAAGTGTCGGCCGGTGTTTGTCCTTGCGCTACGCTGGCTAAATCGAGTACCGAAAATTTAATATCTTTTAATTGCTTTGTTGCCATAATAAAATAGTTGAGCCATGTATAACACTATATGTTGTGTTTTTGAAATGACCGATTCAAATTTAAGGACTATGCAATTGTTTGTGTTAGCCCTACCTTTTTATATGACTTTGCAGATACATAATACTATCAATTTAACGCTCCATACATAATTGGTAATTACTTACCTTTGAAACAACAATACATGGCACATAACCTCATAAACTATATACAACGCTGCAAGGCGTTTTACGATCTCACCAATATTGAACTTTACGCTATTCTGCGGCTTCGCAACGAGGTCTTTGTAGTTGAACAAAACTGTGCCTTTCAGGATGCTGACAATAAAGACCAGAAATGTTATCACCTGATGTTATGGCAGGATAGCATGCTGGCTGCCTATGCCCGTTTGGTACCGGCAGGTTTATCGTATAAAGAAGTATCTATTGGTCGCATTATTACCAGTAGTGCCGTACGCGGGACAGGTACCGGCTCCATCTTAATGCAGCACGCGCTCGAAGAGTGCCAGCGCTTGTTTGGCAACACACCCATTCGGATTGGGGCACAGGTTTATGCCCAGCCCTTTTATGCAAAGTTTGGTTTTAAAGCCGAAGGTGACATTTATGATGAAGACGGCATCCCTCATGTAGAAATGGTGCGGACTACTTAAATAAAAAGCCCTGTTATAGTTATGCAGTGATGCAAGTAACCATAACAGGGCCTCAACAATTGCTTATTATGAGTTAAGCGATATAGCTCTCTAAAATTTTAAAGCCGTTAGTAGTAGTTAGCTCTACTTGTTTAACACTGTTTGGCAGCAGTATGCTATCACCCATTTTTACATTAATGGTGTTACCATTGTAATGTAACTCATAACTACCGTCCAGGCAAACATGAATTACGAAAGAGTCGAGCGCAGAATAATCTTTGCTCAAGTTTTCGGTGTAATCCAATACGTTGGTGGTAAAGTAAGGGCAGCTTACCAAATGTACGTCCTCATTCGTTTTAGGTTCGTATTTGGTTTTATACTCCGGATACTTTTTATAATCGATGGCTGCCAAAGCCTCTTCGGTGTGCAGCTCACGTTTCTGACCTTTGTCATCTACGCGGTCAAAATCGTATATACGGTAAGTGATATCTGAGGTCTGCTGTATTTCGGCAATCAATAAACCTTTACCGATGGTGTGTACTCTGCCTGCAGGTAAAAAGAATACATCGCCTGCCTTTACATCTTCGCGGTTTAAAATATCAGTCAGGTGACCGCTGTTTAGTTTATCAACATAAACCTCCTGGTTAACCTCCTGGTTAAAACCGGCAATCAGGCTCGAACCCGGATCAGCTTCAATCACGTACCACATTTCGGTTTTACCAAATGAATTATGGCGCTTTTTGGCTAATTCATCATCAGGGTGCACCTGGATAGATAAATCATCGGCAGCATCAATAAACTTAACCAACAACGGGAAGGTATTGCCAAAACGCCCGTAAACAGCTTTACCCACCAGCTCGTCTTTATACTCTTCCAGCAAATCAGCCAATGAGCGGCCGTTCAGCTCTCCGCCATCCACTACAGATACATCAGATTTCACACCAGATATTTCCCAGGTTTCGCCGCAGTTAGGTAAATCGCCAAAATCTTTGTGCAGATACGTTTTAATCTTCTGGCCACCCCAGATTTTGTCTTTGTAAATGGTTTTAAACTTTAACGGATAGAGTGTTGACATGACAGGTAAATATTAAAAACTGAATTGACTATAATGTATGTTGCCAAATTTAGTTTTTTATTATTTCATTTTACCTGCACCCTATACAATCTTATCTAATACACAGCATAATTTAACGTCAGGTCGGCCTTTACTTTTCCCCGGCTTACAGTAAATGGTGATAAGCCTCCCAGGCCATCCGCCATGTAAGCATATAAAAGGCCTTTTTCAACAATAATTATAGAGTACACTCCGTCGGGTAAGGTGGCTTGATAAAAGCCCTTATTATCCGTTTGTACAGATTGGATCAGCTTTGTTTTAAAACTGTCGTAAAATGGCCCGCCTGTTTTGTTCCGTACTGCATCTGTATTTTTTGTATATTCATAAATACGTACCTCCCGCTGTATAGCACAGGTAGAACAACTGCTCTTTCCGCCAAAAGTTGGCATACAATCACCTTGTGTTATGCTTACCGTTCCCCACACGCCATTGGTTATATTTACTTTAGTAGTATTTAAGCGATAAATAGCCGGCATATCACATTGTTCATCAACTTTATCGGCAGCTTGTTTAGTTTTTGTACAACCCAGGCATAGCAATATTAAGCACACTAAATAATGAGTTTTCATACTAACATTTTTTTAATAGATACGAGGCTGATAGTTTTTATGCTACACATAAAACAAAAAAATGCCCTGCTTTTAAGGGCAGAGCATTTTCAAAAATACAAATTGTTAATTACTTAACTAATTTAGCTTTCAGGTTTTCGTTGATAGCTTCTAAAAACTCTTCGGTATACAGGTAATCGGTACCATGTTCAACTTTAGGTTTAATGGTAATGGCTAAGTCTTTAGTCATTTTACCACTTTCTACAGTTTCGACACACACCTGTTCTAAAGTATGGCAAAAATCAATCAGTTCCTGGTTATTATCTAATTTACCGCGGAACTCTAAACCACGAGTCCAGGCAAAGATAGAAGCAATTGGGTTAGTTGATGTTGGGCGACCTTTTTGGTGCTCGCGATAGTGGCGTGTAACCGTACCGTGCGCAGCTTCAGCTTCCATTACGGTACCATCAGGAGTAACCAGTGTAGAGGTCATTAAACCTAATGAACCAAAACCTTGTGCTACGGTATCAGATTGTACGTCGCCATCATAGTTTTTACAAGCCCATACAAAGTTACCGTTCCATTTTAAGGCAGAGGCAACCATATCATCAATTAAACGGTGCTCATAAACAATACCGGCTTCGTCAAACTTAGCTTTATAATCGGCCTGATAAATTTCTTCAAAGATATCTTTAAAGCGACCATCATATTTTTTAAGGATGGTGTTTTTGGTTGACAAGTATAACGGCCAGCCTTTCATCAACGCCTGGTTAAAACAAGCATGTGCAAAACCGCGGATAGACTCATCAGTATTATACATAGCCAAAGCCACACCATCACTTTTGAAGTTAAATACTTCGAATGACTGCTCTTCGCCGCCATCTTCGGGAGTAAAAGTAATTTTGAGTTTACCTTTGCCTTTTGTTAAAAAGTCGGTAGCACGATACTGGTCGCCAAATGCGTGACGGCCAATACAAATCGGCGCAGTCCAGTTAGGTACCAACCGAGGTACGTTGTTCATTACAATTGGCTCACGAAATACAGTACCGTCCAAAATATTACGGATAGTACCATTAGGTGATTTCCACATTTGTTTTAAACCAAACTCCTCTACACGAGCCTCATCAGGCGTAATGGTAGCACATTTAATACCTACACCATATTGTTTAATAGCATTGGCAGCATCAATAGTTACCTGGTCGTTGGTCTCATCACGGTACTCAATGCCCAGGTCGAAATATTTTACATCCAGGTCAAGGTACGGGAATATCAATTTATCTTTGATAAATTGCCAGATGATGCGGGTCATCTCGTCGCCATCCAGTTCAACCACCGGATTTTCTACTTTAATTTTTGACATATCGGGTTTGTTGTTGTTCGGTTATTTAAACCCCCAAATATATATATCTTACGTTTGGGTTTAATATTTTTAATGTTTTTTATACCCTATAATATGCTTGTTACGTATTAATTGACTTGTTGCAAACAAAAGATTACCTTTAAGGCGAAAGTACAGATGAAACAGATTTACGGACTCATAATTTTGGTAACAATGCTCTTTGTGGGCGGTTGCAAGCAAGATGAAGCAGTTATACCAGCCTCCCTGCAAAACTTAAAATTACTGGGTAAGTGGTATTTGGTATCTACACAGATATTAACGGCGACCGGAAACGATACCCCGGTTGGCGGCGATCCGATTCCCAGTGATAGTGACCAGAATTATTTCATTTTTAGAGAAAATAATGAGGCTACTTTTTCGTCAACGATGTATGCCCGGGTTTTTGTAGGATATTACTCCTCTAACAGCAGCGCATCTATTAAAACACTGAAATTCAAAAGCGGAGCTTTACTTTTGAATTATGTTTTAGAAAGCATTGACGACCAGACATTTGTTGTTACCGAATCATCAAGCAGCACCATTGCAGGAGAAATTACGACGACTCTTAAACGTTACACCTATAGCCGCTAAGCCAGTTTTGAAAAGATATATACTTACTATAAGCATTTGCCTTATCTCTTTTTTTGCAAAAGCCCAGTTAGGCTACAATTATGCACAATATGATGCAGGCCTGGGTATTGCCCTGAATTATGCCTATACCGATGCCGATACCAGAAAAGCGACACCGGCTGTACATCTGAATTTTACGTATAACCATACTCCCTTCTTAAATTACATTGCTGAGGTACAATTAGGCCGCTTAGCCGGTGGCGACTCTGTTAACACTTTGTCAGGACGGCAATTCAGAAATAATTATACTGCAGCCACTTTCAGAGCGCAAATACAGGCCGGCGAATTGTTGGATTACTCGCGCAACGTAGTGTTTAATGCATTAAAAAACTTTTATGTAAGCGGTGGTTTGGGCGTTATTTATAATAACATGGATGTAATTAACCGTACTTCGTTATATATTCCTGATTATACTGCAACCGGCCGTAATACCAGCACAGAACTGTTCATCCCGATTAAAGCCGGTTATGAGTTTAAAATTTTTAACAGCTACGATGAGCCATCAGTTAAAATAGATTTGGGATACCAATACAATTATGTACTGGGCGACCAGTTAGATGGCATTAAAGCGGGAAACCACAAAGATTTATACACTCAATTTGTGATTGGCTTTAAGTTTGCTGTTGGCGGTCATACCTCTTACCGCAAGTCTATATCGCGCGAATAAGTCTTCTATAAATTATTGGATTAAAACTTTGGCAGGATTTTTTCTGTTAAATAAACAAATAAAGTTTATCCCTATGAAAAACGATGATACCTTCTACCCTGGTTTCAATGACGAAAACCTGGACAGAGATAAGAAACTGAAAGACGACTTGGATAGTAATCCATCAGCACACGATTTAAAGTACGACCCAGAGACGGACAGCTACGAAATAGAAATTGAAAGCGATGATCCGGATTATGATCCACCGCAATTGTTTGACACCGCAGCTCCCGGGGGCAGCGATTTTGACTCGAGCTATGACGAAGCTAACCCATACGACACCCAGGGCGAGTATGACAAAAACAGATCATTGGTAACTGATGCCGAAGGTTTAGGTATGCACATTGATGACGGCAAAATTGTAGAGTTAGACCCGGTAGATGAAACACTGGCACGTACACCGGAAGACGACCGTGACGATTTAGATGAAGAAGGCTATCCTAAAAATGATGACGACCTGGATGAAGACGACGATGACGAGATCAAGACAGACGAAGACGTTAGCGGCAGCGACGAAGAAGACGACGAATATTTAAAATAGTAGCTGCCTGCTTAGGCAGACAGCTATCGTATCAATATATCAGAGAAAGCGGTTTAATCAAACTCAAGGTTAAACCGCTTTTTTAATTCCATCAATTGAGGGTTTTTAGCAGCCATGTGCTGAAACTTTTCTATGGATGTATATGGTTTTCTTACCACCGTTTGCTCGTCGATTCGTGTTTGCACCTCGATGTCGAAATTGCGCAACGTTGTTCGCAAGTGGTTCATCAAGCCCGGCTTTTCCTCTCTAAAAACGGCCTCCTGGGTACGGTTGCTTACAATCACCTCAAAAGCGTACGGCTTTGTCATCACCGGTGCGCTTGAAGTTAATATCGTAAACAATGTTGATTTACCATCTACTTTCACTTTAGCAGCAAAGTCGTTCCAGCACTTCAAAAAGCTATCCGGCGTAAAAGGCTCCTTATCTGTACCCTTTAAGTAAGGATCCTCCTCTTCTTCAATCACTGTGCCGCCTGCACCACCTCCACCTTTTAACGATGGGCTTAAAGATGGCGTAGCCAGCAACGAACCGGTAAGTGGCTTAATCATACCGGGGTTTTCGGCCAGGGTAGGCGCCGGCTTTTTAATGACCGGCTGAGGTGATGCCGAAGGTAGTGCCTCGGCTTGATGCGCAACAGGTTCGGGTTGCTTAAGTGCTGGTGTAGCCGATGGGTAAGATGACTTTGGCTCACTAACTATCGGCGGTGTTTTAACCGCAACCGATACCTCAATAGGTATAGCGTTGGCCGGCTTTGGCACCTCCGGAGCCGGGTTTACGACTGGATCAGTGTTTTTTTTTAAAGCCTCACCTGCTGGTGATGCCTGTTGGGCCGGTAAACTTGCCGCCGTAAAGGCTGCCTGCAAGTGGCATATTTTTAACAAGGCTAACTCTACCTGCAACCGCTGATTTTTGCTTAGCCGATAATTTAAATCGCACTGGTTAGCAATATTCATGGCTGATAGCAGGAACGACGGTGTAGATTGCTGCGACTGCTGTAAATACCGTTGCTTAATGCCCTCGCTCACTTCTAACAACTGCAAGGTTGCTGCATCTTTAGCCACCAGCAGGTTACGCAGGTGGCCACTTAAGCCAGTGATGAAGTGGCTACCGTCAAAACCATTGCTCAAAATTTCGTCGAACAATAATAGCGTTTTTGAGGTATCCTCGCCTAACAAGCTTTCAGTTACACTAAAATAGTAATCATAATCCAGAATGTTCAGGTTATCAATTACTGATTTATAAGTAACCTGCCCGCCCGAAAAGCTTACAATCTGGTCAAACATCGACAAGGCATCGCGCAAACCGCCATCTGCCTTTAGTGCAATAATGTGCAGGCCGTCGGGCTCGTAAGCAATATTTTCTTTTTGAGCGATAGCAGATAGGTGATTGGCCATATCCTCTACCCTTATCCGGTTAAAATCAAATATCTGACAACGGGATAAAATGGTAGGCAGTATTTTATGCTTTTCGGTAGTGGCTAAAATAAATATGGCATAGTTAGGTGGCTCCTCGAGCGTTTTAAGAAACGCGTTGAAGGCCGCCTGCGATAGCATGTGCACCTCATCGATGATATACACCTTGTAGCGGCCGGCCTGGGGTGGTATACGTACCTGCTCAATCAGGCTGCGGATATCATCAACCGAGTTGTTGGATGCAGCATCCAGCTCATGTACGTTAAAAGAATTTCCGTTTTGAAAAGCACGGCACGAATCGCACTGCCCACAGGCTTCGCCATTGGGCTGCAAGTTAGTACAGTTAATAGTTTTGGCTAAAATACGTGCACAAGTAGTTTTACCTACACCACGCGGCCCGCAGAATAAAAATGCCTGCGCCAGCTGATTATTTTTGATGGCGTTTTTAAGTGTATTGGTCACATGTTGCTGACCTACAACGCTTTCAAAAGTAACCGGACGGTATTTTCGGGCCGAAACAATAAAATTATCCACAGCACTAAGTTAGCCAAAAATGAAATAAATCAAGTCATGCTAATTTGAAATTAGCTTGTGAGGCCAAGTGCTTTATACAATACTACCTATCAAATCTGGTTCGTATCGCCATGCAGCTATTCGGCACTATTGATCTAACAGAGCGCGATAAATATTTATCGCGCTCATTATCAACACATTCTAATTTATTTCTAAGAAATCTGTAATTCAGCACCAACCTGGCTTACCCAAGACTCAAACAAACGAGTTTCTATAGCTACTGATTTATCAGCGTGTACTTGCCAATCGGCAGAGAAGTTTTGCAACTGGTTAAGCATTTCTTCCAAATGGCCTTCCTCTTCGAGGATAATTGATTTGACGTTTACCTTACTGCCTGCTTCGGTAAGGGCCTCCTGATAAACAGGGTAAAGTTCGTCTGCACGTACTTCGATAGCATAAGTTACCAGCAAATAGGCAGCAAAACGCAGCTCAGTGCCTTTTAGTGCCAGTTTTTCTTTAAGGTATCGGCAAACATCAATATCCAGCTGGTTTAAGTACCGTTTACTATGTGTAGCGGCCAATAAATATTCGGGTGAATACGTTGGCAAAGCAACGCCTTCTATTTTTTCAATCTGTTTTTTAAGATAGAAAGCATGACGATGCTCTTCGGCTGCATGCTTCAAAATAATGTAAGTTACTGTAGTTGGGTCTTCACTGGCAGAAATTTTACGCGCCCCCGTATTTTCCATCAAAGATAAGGTGTTTAACCAGCGGGCGTGTACAGTGTCGTTATTTACAATATGAGTAAACAGGCTTTTAAGTTCCATAGGTTTTACAAAGTTTTAAGCGCTTGCAAAATAGTGCGGTAAATATAATCGAGCTGCTCGTTGGTTATGCAATAGGGCGGTAAAATGTATACCACGTTACCTAACGGCCGCAATATGATCCCGGCGTTTAAAAAGTATTGATAGAGCGTGTCGCGCAGATTACTAAAATAAGAGGTTTGGCTGCCGGTTTCCCACTCTATTGCCAATATAGTTCCGGTCTGCCTTACCGTTTTAACACCTTGATGCTCCTGTAATTGTAAGGCAAACCGCCGGTGACTCTCAGTGATACGCTGTATATTTTGAGCTGTTGATGGCTCCACAAACAAATCCATACTGGCCAAAGCTGCCGCACAGGCTACCGGGTTGGCGGTAAATGAATGGCCATGAAATAAAGTTTTCAGCCTATCATCCGACAGAAAAGCATCATAGATATGCTGAGTGCAAGTTGTTACCCCTAAAGCCATAGTGCCGCCTGTAAGTCCCTTTGAAAAACACATGATATCGGGCTGATGCTTTAGGTGGTCGCAAGCAAAGGCTTTACCTGTACGGCCAAAACCTGTAAAAACTTCATCCGCAATGGTAAAGATATTCTCTGTATGGCAGTGCACTATCAGTTCATCCAGGTATGCAGCCTCATACATCAGCATCCCCCCTGACCCTAAAATCAGCGGTTCAAAAATAAAACATGCCATTTCATTTTTTAAGGCTGTAATCTGAGTTTTTAGATCTTCGATATTATCCTGATCGGGCAACTCAATAAACTCTACATCAAACAGCAGCTTTTCAAACGCGTTGGTAAAGGCACTGCGGGCACTTACGGCCATAGCACCAAAGGTATCGCCATGATACGCATTTTTAAACGCAATGATTTTGGTGCGTTGCCCGCCACGGTTATACCAGTATTGCAGGCACATTTTTATGGCTACTTCAACTGCCGTGGAGCCATTATCTGAATAAAAAACTTTACGCTGATTATTGGGTATAATTCCCAGCAGGCGTTCAGCCAGTTCAACAGCAGGTTGGTGGGTAAAGCCTGCAAAAATAACATGCTCCAGCTTTTGCAGCTGTTCGGCAACTTTAGCCGCTATATGAGGATGTGCATGCCCATGAATATTTACCCACCATGACGATATAGCGTCGATGTAACATTTCCCTTCTTCGTCATATAAACAGGCACCTTCGCCGCGTACAATACCTACCGGAGGTGCAGCAGTTTGCATTTGGGTATAAGGGTGCCATATTACTTTTAAATCTCGCTCGCTTAAAGTCATGCTTTGTTTTTTAATAAGTCCACCACATATTGGTCTATCGGGAAGGTTACATCAGCAGCCTCTAACTCGCTAAGCTTTTTCCAGCGGAAAGATTGCAAAGAATCTCCGGTACCGTCAAAATCAAAGGCTTTGGTTTTGATTGGGAACGTGAGTGGCGATACATTTTTAACCAGATAGTAAATGCTGATTAATTGCGAATCGTTAAAAGCCGACTTCACATAAAAGTCAGTGGTGTAAAAGTGGCTTACAATGTCAATTTCGGTATCGCACTCTTCTATAAATTCGCGCTTTAAGCCGTCAGTCAGTCCTTCGCCAAACTCCAGGCCTCCACCCGGAAACTTGGTGAAGCGATAACCCTGCTCCTGCTCGTCGGTAAGCAGTACCTCCTGCTGATTATTAATCAGCAACCCGTAAACACGTACATTAAAATACATTATTCGTAATGTTTTTTGTTGCGGATGATGTTTTCCATGGTCCATTCGATATCTAACCGCTTAGGTTCTGACCGGATGGGACAGTTAGGCATGCTGCAGTAGTGGCAGCATTGCGGCAAACAAGGGTCGGTATGTATAAACAGTTCGGTAAACACGCCAGCCTTTTCATTAATAAGTTTATCAACCAACACTACTTCCTGATGTACGCGGTTGAGGTCGAAATAGTTGGGCAAGGTCATATGGCAATCCAAGTGCAGTTCGTGACCGTATTTTTGAGCACGCAGGTTATGGATATCAATCCATTCCGGTTTACGCTCAGTGTTTAACACGCTTATAATTTCTTCTACTACCGCAAAGTCGGTTTCATCCATCAGACCAGCTACCGATTTGCGGATGAGTTTATATCCGCTATAGCATATGTATAAGCCAACCGTGATAGAGAGCACACTATCCAACCAGGCAAAGCCGGTAAAATAAATCAGCAATAAACCTAACACCAGGCCGCCGCTGGTCACCATGTCGGTAAGCAGGTGCCTGCCGTCGGCATCCAGCGTAATTGATTTCAGCTGTTTGCCCTTATGAATCATGTAATAGCCCAAGGCGCCGTTAATGGCGCCGGTGATACCGATAATGAGCGCACCTATTAACAGTTCATGTATTTCTTGTGGATAAAACAATCCGTAAACTGATTTGAAAAGGATACCGATACCTGCTATAGAGATGAGCGCCCCCTCTAAAAACACCGAAAAAAACTCAACCTTTCCGTGGCCATAAGGATGATTTTCGTCGCGGGGCTGTGAGGCAATATAAATACTAAAAAAAGCGAAGGCACTGGCTACTACATTTACAATACTTTCGGCAGCGTCGGTAAGTACAAAGTTAGAGGAAGTGATAAAATAAGCACTGAATTTGGCCAGCATCAACACCACACTCACTATCAGCGCTACAATAATTATATTCCGTTTGTCTTTCAAGAGCGTAAAATATGGGCAAATTTAATCATAAGCTGACTAAATACGGGTAAAGTAATTTTCTATATTTGCCGCAACTTGATTTTTAACTATGAACGCACTGAGTGACAGAATAAATAATTTGTCTGAATCACAGACAATTAAAATGGCAAAATTAGGCCGCGAACTGGCCGCAAAAGGAGTTGATGTTATTAGCCTGAGCTTTGGCGAACCAGACTTTCACACGCCTGAGCATATTAAGGAAGCCGCCAAGCAAGCCCTTGACGAGAATTTTACTTATTATACCCCTGTAGCCGGTTATCCCGACTTACGCAAGGCCATTGTTCATAAGTTAAAAACAGAGAACGATTTGGATTACGATGCTAATGACATTGTAGTATCAACCGGCGCTAAGCAAGCCATTGCCAACGCAGTATTGTGTTTAGTTAACCCGGGCGAAGAGGTAATTATTCCAACGCCTTACTGGGTATCGTACTCTGAAGTGGTTAAACTGGCCGAAGGTAAAAGTGTATTTATAAATACCACGGTTGAGCAAAACTTTAAAATTACTCCGGAGCAATTGGAAGCGGCTATTACCGACCAAACCAAACTTTTCATGTTTTCGTCGCCGTCTAACCCTACCGGAAGTTTATACAGCAAAGAAGAATTAGCTGGTTTGGCTAAAGTTTTCGAACGCTATCCGCAGGTATATATCCTGTCTGACGAAATTTACGAGCACATCAATTATGTAGACAAACACGAGTCGATTGCACAGTTTGCCAGCATTAAAGACCGCGTGATTATTATCAACGGTTTTTCGAAAGCTTACGCCATGACCGGCTGGCGCATTGGCTACACTGCATCAAACAGAGAATTAGCTACGGCGTTTGATAAAATGCAAGGACAGATAACCTCGGGGACTTGTTCTATCGCCCAGCGTGCAGGCATCACTGCCTATATGGGTGGCCTAGATTCAGTATTACAGATGCGTGCCGAATTTAAAAAACGTCGTGATTTAGTGTATGGCCTGTTACAGGATGTTGAGGGCTTGAAGGTTAATTTGCCCGAAGGTGCTTTTTACTTCTTTCCGGATGTTACTGCATTTTTTGGCAAATCATTTAACGGCCGTACCATCAATGATGCAGATGCTTTGAGCTTATATTTATTAGAAGAAGGCCATGTAGCTGTGGTTGGCGGCGATTCTTTCGGTGATCCGAAATCAATCCGTATATCATATGCTGCAGCCGAAGACAAACTGATTGAAGCGGTAAAAAGAATTAAATATGCTTTAGGCCAATTGCAATAAGCAGTATCATTTTGTATAGAAATAAGAAAGCCTAATTACTAAAGCGTAATTAGGCTTTCTTATTTTTCAGTATGTCAGCGAATCATTTGCAAAAAAATGCCCTGCCAGATCTAAAAACCGGCAGGGCATTTTATTATGAAATATCAAACTTTATTAGAAATTGAATATGTACGCTGCACGTAAAGTGATAAAGCTAACGTAGTCACCACTATGGTTTACGTTTTCATAACGGAAAGATACATCCAGGTGATTAGTTTCGTAACCGATTGAGGGTGCTAAGGTTTTAGCAAAATGTGATTGTTTTAAAGGGTTAACATACGGGTCAACATAGGCAACACCTAATTCACCACCAAAATAAGCCTCTGGCAAAAAGTATGCTTTAGCTCCTACACGCAGTGGGATCATTTTAAAGTCAGCCCGCTGAACAGGATTACCACTTTGATTTTTGGCAGGCAATATGTAATAGCCAGTACCACCGGTTACACCTAAGTTCTGAGTAACGTCATACTGGTATTTGATAGAAAAGCCTACTCCTCCAGTATAAATCTGGTGTCCAGGGTTCATGGTGTAGAGGCCTTCTAAACCAACGTTAACGTGTGATACATACTGCGCGTAACGCTCGTTGTTACCTAATAGCTGAGCCTTAGCGGTTGATGCACTCAAAAGTGCAAAAAGGATTACGGCGATTAGAGGTAAGTTGAATTTCATAAACGATATGTGTGATAAAAATTTTTCCAGACGAATATAATTTAAATAGTTAACATTGTTACGAAATATTTGTTTTTATTAAAAAAACATTCTAAAACTATAACTATTAAGTATAATATTTTCAAAAAAAGCCGAGTTACGTTGCAATCTATAATGAGTTAAATATATTTCGCCGTACACTTATAATATATGTTATACAACAACGGCCTCACTTAAATGTTAAGGAGGCCGTTGTTATTTTTTTGGCTTTGTATTACAGTTTAAAACCGTAAGCTAAACGAGCAGCAACCATACCATAATTGTCATTCTGACCAGAGAAGCGTTCGTAACGTACACCTAAGTCAACGTTGCTCCAAGAATAGCCAATGCCAGGAGCTAAGATTAATTTAGTATTTTTTGCGTATTGAGTTTCAAATCCGGCACCAACTTCACCTGCTACATAGAAACCACTACCAGCGTAAGCTTTAATACCAGCTTTTAGAGGAACTATACCTTGGTCTTTAGGATTTACACTAACTGACCCTACATTATAATTTCTTGAGAACAGGTTGTAATAACCTGATGTTGCAGTGAAAGCAACGCTATTGCTGATACCATACTGTAAACGTGCTGTACCACCTAAAGCAAAGTGCGAAAAGTTCCTTAAATCGCCTGTTGGTACACCTGCCTCAACGCCAACACCAAATCTCCATGCATTAGGAGGAGTAGTAGTTTGAGCTTTAACTGCATTTGTAGTAAATAGAGTGGCAACGGCAAAACCTGCAGCTGCTATAACTTTTGTTAAGTTTTTCATGATTTTTTGATTCGTTTTTGTGAACTATGTTAAGTTATGTACCAATAAGTACACAAAGCCGTAAACAAATACTTTGCCACTTAACAATTTATAAACACCAGATACTGTGTTTATACCGTGCAGCTAATTTTCACAGAAATTAAATGTCAATTCGCTGCAATGACCATTTGATTGATTTTCAGTTCATTTTTAGTTAATAAAAATTTACTTAAAATAGAAAAGTCATAAAAATGTTAAATGCTTTTGCACCGAAAATGCCATGTATGATAAGTGTACTATTTAACTGCCATTTAGTGCACAAATGGCCTTTATTGTAATAGTTTAGGGACAATATAATGATTATATAAACAAGTTTTATTGAGATTTACATTTATGTTTTGACCATTAAAAGTTAAAACAACAGATCTAAATCAGAAACTGGACTATAGCACTTCAGTAATCAAATAGCGCTTACCATTAAAATCGAATTGGTCGCCAATACGGGCGCCCTTAAGTTTAAGCCCCACAGGCGATGCGGTAGAAATGGCAACATAAGCCTCATTGTTTACCCGGATGTTACCTGCGCTAATAGACAAATAGAAATTGCCTTGGTTAGTTTTAATAATGCTACCGGCCTCGGCCGTGATTGATTGCGCGACTGTACCTATACGATTTAGCGCCACCATCAGTTTGTTGGCTTCGTTTAACTGTGTAAGGTTGCGGTTAGTTTCTTGCTGAGCCATTTCGCGACCAGTTTCATACTTATCGCCAGCACTGCTTTTGGTATCATTGTTGGCCGCCTGTTGTGCCTCGGCAATAGCTTGCTGTGCGGCGTCCATACGCTGCTGCACGTAGTTAACACACTGTTGGTGTAATTGCTCTTTTAAAGTACTCATTAAAAAATAAAGTCCTGCTTAAACCACTTAAGCAGGACTTGCAGTAAAAATAAGTATTATTTAATATAACTCTAAAGCTACTACCGATTTTGCAGGCAAACTTACCATTAGCTTATCACCATCGCGCTTAGCGCCGTTGAAGGCTTTAGGCACTACGTTCATCGGTTTAGTAAAGGTGTTAACATCTGCAGTACTGCCTGAGGTAAGTACTTGTCCGCTTACTTTACTCCATTTCACATCCTTAAATACGGTGCTTACATCTACAGTATTATGCGAATCCAGGTTAACCAATGTAAGGTGCACTTTACCGGCTTTATCCTGCGAAGCTGATACATTTACTGCTGGCAGTTTATTACCATCAAATTCGTAATCCGGCGTATTTAACTGTATGGGCAGGTACTTAGCATCTTGGTGCACCTTATACATATCAAATATATAATAGGTAGGGGTCAACAGCATTTTCTCTTTGTCTGTTAAAATAAGCGACTGCAGTACATTGATTGCTTGTGCCAAATTGGCCATTTTTACCCGGTCGCAGTGGTTATTAAAGATGTTTAGGTTAGTGCCGGCTACCAGTGCATCGCGCAAGCTGTTCTGCTGGTATAAAAATCCTGGATTGGTGCCTGGCTCAACGTTAGTCCATACGCCCCATTCATCCACTACTAAAGCCACCCGTTTTTTAGGATCGTATTTATCCATAATAGCCGAGTGCTTGGTTACGTACTCTTCCATACGTAGAGTATTCTTGATGGTGTTAAAATATTCTTTCTCACCAAATCCGGTTGCAGGGCCTTTATCGTTCCAGTGCCCAGTGGGTATGGTATAACTATGTAAAGACAGTCCCCACATGCGGGTTCCCACCTTTTTCATCATCGTTTCTGTCCAGTCGTAATCACCATCGCTTGGTCCGCAAGCAATTTTACGCAGTTTGGCATTCGGGTAATCACGGGCGTAGGTGGCATAGCGGCGAAACTCGTCGGCATAATGTTCGGCAGTCATGTTACCACCGCAACCCCAGCTTTCATTACCTACACCCCAAAATTTAACATTATACGATCCGGGATGACCATTTTGCTTGCGCAACGCCGTAAGCGGACTTGCACCGTCAAAGTTTAAATACTCTACCCACTTGCTCATCTCTTCAACGGTACCGCTGCCAACATTGGCAGATACGTAAGGCTCGGTATTTAGTAGTTTGCATAACTCTAAAAATTCGTGGGTGCCAAAGCTGTTATCTTCTACTACCCCACCCCAGTTAGTATTAATCATTCTAGGGCGTTGTGTACGCAAGCCAATGCCGTCTCGCCAATGGTATTCGTCGGCAAAACAACCGCCCGGCCAGCGTAAATTGGGTATTTTAATGCGTTTCAAGGCGTTTACAATATCCAGCCTGATGCGGTCCTGCTTTTGCACAGGCAAACTTTTGTCTACCCAAAATCCACCATAAATACCGTGGCCCAAATGTTCGGCAAACTGCCCATAGATGTGTCTGCTAATAGAGTCTTTCGAGTCGTTACTTACAGTAATGCTCGCTTTTTTTTGGGCATAGCTGTTAAAGCTAATGCCAGCCAGTAATAGAAGTAAATATTTTTTCAAGGTACAGGGAATTGGTTAATTGTCAATTATACAATTATATGATATATACCTATTCCATTTTAAGAATTGTACGATATTTACATCATTTCTCTTATCCTGACATCAATTTGTAACAACCTGCTACTATTAATTATCGTCGTTGTACTTATTTAAGGCTAATGCCGCACTAATTAAACTTAAATGCGTAAATGCCTGCGGAAAATTACCTAACTGCTGCCCGCGCTTACTCAATTGTTCAGAGTATAATCTCAACGGGCTTCCGTATCCTAATATCTTGGCGTAAACCTCATTAGCTTTATCCAGATTACCGGCTTTAGCCAAACATTCGGCATACCAAAATGAGCACATTGTAAAAGTACCTTCTTCTTCGCCGCCAAGGCCGTCAATATTCAGCTCACTATTTCGGTAACGGTAAATCAGCACATCCAGTTTCAGTTCGCGCTCAACGGCTTCCAGTGTTTTAAGCCATCGCGGATCTGTAGGTGTAATAAACCGCACCAACGGCATCAGCAGTACTGAGGCATCCATCGTTTCCCCACCCAAGTATTGCACATAAGCTTCCTTTTCAGGGTTCCAAAAATCGTTGTAAATGTTTAGATAAATTTTGTCGCGCATATCATACCAGCGTTCGCGCGGAAATGGAAAAGAGCGCGACTCGCCTATTTTAATACCACGATCTAAAGCCACCCAACACATCAACCGGGAATGTAAAAAGGCACGTTTATCACCTCTTATTTCCCATAAACCGTGGTCAGGATCTTGCCAGTGCTCACAAACAAAATCAATTTGCTTGCTAATCATTTGCCAAAATTCAAAGGTGATCTGCCCATCGTATTTATTAAATAAATAAATGGTATCAATCAGCTCCCCATAAATATCCATCTGCTTTTGCCCAAAGGCATTATTGCCAATAAGTACAGGCTTTGAGTCTTTGTATCCTGCAAACTGCGTCAGTTCCGTTTCTGTACTGGGGTGCTTACCGTCCATAGTATACATCAGGTGCATATCATCGGCTATACAATTAGTTTCTACCCACTTCATATAGCTTTCGGCATCCTCAATAAAGCCCAGTCTGAGCAGTACATACATGGTAAACGATGCATCACGCACCCATGAGTACCGGTAATCCCAATTGCGTATACCGCCCAAGGTTTCGGGCAGGGCGAAGGTAGCTGCTGCCATTACCGATCCGTAAATACGCGAGGTAAGCAGCTTTAGCGTAATGGCCGACCGCCTTACCGTTTCTTCCCAACGCCCTGTAAAGGTGCACTGGCTGGTCCATTTCTTCCAGAAATCATAAGTTTTGTTATAGCAGTTAAGACAATAATGATGAAAATCTGTCTTAAAGCCACTGTCGTCAATGCTGTTTTGCAACACAAAGCAGGCGGTTTGTCCCTGCTGTAGTAAAAACATTTCGTCTACGTCCTGCTTGTCCGATACCAGCTTAACATCAGACCATAAGTGTAGTTCCTGACCATCATCTGCTTTAAATACAATGCGGTTTTCGTCAGTACTTAAAATGTTGTGCGGTGTTTCGGCATAATTAAAACGGGGCCGGCATACCAGGTTAAAATTAGTATCGCCGCGTATAGCAGTAACTTTGCGTACAATGGTAAGCACGCCGTTATCATCAACAATAGGCATAAAGTCGGTAATCTCCGCTATGCCTTCGTCAGCAAAAAACCGGGTAACCAATATGGCCGAGTCGGTAAGATAAATCTGTTTGTAACTCGCGTGTGTAAACTGCGGAGTAATGGAGAAATATCCTCCCTTGTCCTTATCTAACAGGGCGCCAAAAACGGTAGGCGAATCAAAACGAGGCAAACATAAGTAATCAATAGAACCGGCATTAGATACCAGTGCTACGGTATGAAGATTACCTATAACGCCGTAGTTCTCAATTGGTTCATAGGCATCTTTCATGGTATTTGTCAAAATATAGGGTTAACAGTACTGCGGTTACTTTTCTGTTTTAAATTATGTTTGTAATGTCCTTTCACAAAATCCCTTACTTAACACTATTTATATCAGCTTGTTTACACCCGGACTGTTTAACTGCGGTTACGCTGTGTTAACCATAACTTAGCAAAGGTTTAAAACAGAACTACTCTTTTAAAAGTTGTATCCCCACTGGTAAAAGCCATTTACAGCACCAGTGAGAGATATTTATGAGAATAAACGAGGATGAAAATGCCATTGCCTTTTATCAGGAGGCGCTTGATCATTTAAAAGATAGTGGTATCGAATTTTTATTGGGAGGGGCTTTTGCCATATTTCATTACAGCGGCATCTACCGCGATACCAAAGACCTGGATGTTTACTGCCGGTCGGTTGACTGCCCGCGCATACTGAAGTACTTTAACGACCGTGGTTACGAAACCCAGTTTACTGACGCCCGCTGGCTGGCTAAAATATTTAAAGGCGATTATTTTATTGATGTGATTTTTGATACGGTTAACAATATCTGCAAAGTTGACGACACGTGGTTTCAGCGCGCCGAAGATGCCAGTTTTTTTGACCGCGATTTAAAACTGCTATCGCCCGAAGAATTAATATGGAGCAAAATTTATGTACAAAACCGCGAACGCTATGACGGTGCTGATATTAACCACCTGCTGGTACAAGTAGGTGCCGAATTAGACTGGCGCCACCTGCTATTTAGGTTAGACCAGCATTGGCAGTTACTACTGTCGCAAATCATCATTTTTCAGTTTGTTTACCCTGCCGACTACCAGCACATTGTACCGCGCTGGCTGTACGATGAATTACTGCGCCGGGCTGCCGAGCAGTTTGACCTCCCCTCGCCCGAAGAAAAAGTTTGCCGTGGCCCAATGATTGACCAAACCCAGTATAGTGTTGATATTAAAGACTGGAATTATAAATCGTATACCATAAAAACAGTTTAACAGCAATGGAACAAAAAAATATAACCCGTATAGCAGCTGTCGGCGACATTCATGTACGCGAAACAGACCATGGTAAGTGGGCGGATTATTTTAAGGAAGTGTCTGCGAAGGCCGATGTGCTTTTAATTTGCGGCGACCTTACTGACACTGGCGATGAGGATGAAGCTCAGGTATTGGCTAATGAGTTGCGAGCATGCACTATACCGGTTATCTGTGTGTTGGGTAACCACGATTATGAAAAGGGACGTCAAAAACTCATCAGGCAGGCTGTGCAAAATCACAATGTGCATGTATTGGATGGCGAAGCTATGGTTATAGGCAATGTTGGCTTTGCAGGGGTTAAAGGTTTTGGAGGCGGTTTTGACCGCTATTTACTAACCATGTTTGGTGAGGATGCCAATAAGGCTTACGTACAAGAATCGGTTGATGAAGCACTGCATTTAGAACGGGCGCTGCAAAAATTGGATGCCGACCCTCAGGTACATAAAAAAATAGCTGTTTTACATTACTCACCTATTAAAGCAACCGTGGTTGGAGAGCCTGAAGAAATTTACCCCTTTTTGGGTTCATCAAGATTAGCCGAAACTCTGATGCGTAATAACGTACTGGCAGCTTTTCATGGTCATGCACATGCAGGTACGCTTGAGGGCACGATTAATAATACTGATATCAAGGTATTTAACGTAGCTAAACCAGTATTAACCAAAGCCGGCTATCAGTGCCCTTATTATATTTTTGATGTATAAAGTTGTAGGAAATATCAGGTAATGGTTAAAACCTTTTTAAACCTTGGCTTGTAATTTGCATCAAACACTGCATCAGATACAAAATATTACACTTATGAAAAAGATTTTTTTGTTATTCGGTTTGATACTTGCTGTAATAGTGTCTTCAACTGACTTTACGATGGCGCAACGCCGCAAAATGAGCTCACAAGCTAAAGGCGCATTAATTGGCGGCGCAGGTGGTGCTATTGCCGGTGGTTTAATTGGCCATGGTGTAAAAGGTGCTCTTATTGGTGGTGCCATTGGTGCCGGCGGCGGTTACGTTGTTGGTAATGAGCACCGTCGTAACAAAGCCAAAAGACGTGCCTATTACCGCTCTCAAAACCGAAGCGCCCGTTATTACAGCAGACGCCGTCATAACTAATTGTACAGGCTTAACCATAAAAAGCGATACTCAACAAGTATCGCTTTTTTTTATATCCATTAAATAAAGTATAAAACCATCGCTTTAATCTTGATGTTAAATCATTAATTATAAATTAAATTTATGTCAACTATCCAGATTTTAAATCGCGAAACTTTATCAGACAAAAAGTACCCGCTTAAAAATTTCACTTATCTTAAGCCAGATGCCGAGGGTAACATGAAAGAGCAGAAGACCGAGGTATATTATCGCCCGGATGCTGCTGCCATTTTACTATACGATAAAGAGAAGCAAAAATTACTGTTGACTAAACAGTTTAGGTTACCAACTTACTTAAACGGAAATGAATCGGGCTATCTTACTGAGGCTTGCGCCGGTTTAATTGACGATGGCGAGACACCTGAACAAACCGTTATTAGAGAAGCTAAAGAAGAATTAGGTGTTGATATCAGTAACATCGATAAAGTAGGCGCCGTATACACATCGGGAGGTGGTATCACTGAATATTTACACTTGTTTATAGCAGCCTATGATTCTTTGGCATTTAAACCCACAATGGGCGGATTAGCTGCTGAAGGTGAAATTATAGAACCTTTTGAGCTAAATTTTGCTGAAGCTAAAACAAAGTTAAAAAACGGAGAGTTAAATGATGCAAAAACTGTCATGCTATTGCAATATTACTTTTTGTTTTGTTAATTACAATCGGTTTGCCTTAAGGCTTCATTTTATAAGTTACAACATTAAATATAAACCTAAAACCAGTAATTAATTAATGCTCTTGATTGGACTGAATGGTTAATAAAATCATTGCTTTTGTTTTCATATACTTTTTAGCTATTAATGGGCTGTTAGCGCAGGATAGCGTTATGGTATCTACATTTAAACAAACGCAGATTGATACCGTTGGCCAAAAAGATTTGATTGATGTTTTTAAGGTATTTTTTAAGTCCAACAAAACATCAACAAAGGTTAATACACAAGAAGGTAAAGTTTATTTTTCTTTTCTTCCTACTGCCTCTACTCTGCCTGATGGAGGTGGAAAGATGTTTATTACCTCTACTACAGCTGGTTTTTATTTGGGCGACCAGCAAACTACCAATCTATCAAGCTTTACTTTCACCCCTTACTTTAACTTTAAAGGCCGTTTTGGCTTACCACTGCGCTCGAGCATATGGTTTAATAACAATCAATGGTATTTAGCGGGCGATACCCGGCTGATGGTTTACCCGCAAGACACCTGGGGATTGGGCGGTAATCAGCCTGAAGAAAGCCGTATGCGGGTAGATTACCGGTACATTAGGTTTTATCAAAGCTTGTACCGACGTATTAAATCATACCTTTTTGCCGGTATTGGTTACAACCTTGATTATCATATGCGCATTAAAGGTAATTATGCTAATAACGACCTACAAGACGTATCGGGCTATGCTTTTGGTACCGACTATGGTCAAAACTCCTTATCGTCTGGCATTACTTTCAATTTACTTTACGATACCCGTAATAATTCGATTAACCCTTTGCCTGGTTGCTACGCCAATTTAATTTATCGAATTAATACGCCGGTGTTAGGCAGTAACCGTACCTGGACATCTGTTTATGCGGATATGCGTAAGTATATTTCACTTAATCCAGGTAAACCGGCACAGCAAAATACCCTTGCACTATGGACTTATTTTTGGAGTACTTTAGACCGTGGCGCACCTTACTTAAGCCTGCCCAGCGTGGGTTGGGATTTGTATAACCGCTCGGGCCGGGGCATGGAACAGAACCGCTACCGTGGACAAAGCCTCTGGTATACCGAAGCCGAATACCGGCGCAGTATTACCCGCAACGGCTTAATCGGGTTTGTGCTGTTTGCTAATTTAACTTCGGTAAATGAACCCGATACCCGGCAGTTTAATTATTTTCATCCGGCGGGTGGCGGTGGTTTACGCATAAAAATCAATAAAGCATCCAACACCAACATCGCTATTGATTATGGCTTTAGCAAGGGCTACTCATCTATCAGGCTTAACCTAGGTGAAGCATTTTAAATTTCAACGTTATCTGTTAAAAAGGTATAGTATATATTTTTGATAAACGCCTTAACGGTTGTTTGCACGTAGTAGCAACCCATCTAACTATTACAACTATACCTAAAACTATTAATTATAAAGTATTGCTAAAACGTTATACTTCGGTGTAAAAACATGATTGCCAATAAAGCCGGGATAAACAGATTATGATAATATTAAGTACATTAGCCAGGCATAATGAGGTAACATGAGCATTCCTGAAAAAGAAATCACGATTTATGACATTGCCAGAGAACTGAACATTTCTGGTGCAACGGTAAGCCGTGCCCTGATGGATCATCCTTCGGTAAATATCAACACCAAACAAAAGGTACAGGATGCTGCCAAAAAAATGGGGTATCGCTCTAACCAATTGGCGAGTAACTTGCGGAAAAAGAAAAGCAATATTATTGGTATCATCGTAGGTAACCTTAATAGCAGCTTTATGTCTAACGTAATTTTCGGGGTTGAAAAGGTGTTAAGCGACGCCGGTTATAACTTAATTATCAGCCAGTCGTTAGACAACGTTACCAAGGAAATTGCCATAGCACAAGCCATGTATAATAATCGGGTAGATGGTCTATTAGTATCATTAGCTTACAGCACCGAAAATGCCGAACATTTTGAAAGTTTTGTTAAACGTGGCATCCCTCTGGTTTATTTTGACCGTGCCTGGCCTCACCCTGAATGCCCAAGCGTTGAAATTGACAACGTTAAAGCTGCTTATGAAATAACCAACCATTTAATTAAACAGGGCTGTAAGCGCATTGCTCACATTACCGCTTTTAAACTAAGCAGTGTTGCCGCCGACAGGTTTAAAGGTTACCGGCAGGCACTTGAAAAACATCACATTCCGTTTGACGAAAGTTTGGTCATCCCTACCCAACTTACTCTGGAAGCCGGTGTTGAAGCCGCCCACACGTTATTAGCTATGGCCGACCGGCCAGACGGCGTATTTGTAATCAATGATGCTTGCGCCGTAAGCTGTATGCAAGAATTGAAGCGCAACGGCATACGTATACCGCAAGACATTGCCTTTGCTGGTTTTAATAATGATACTGAATCCAGCATTATCGAGCCCAATTTGACTACAGTAGATTACAAGGGTTACGACATGGGTACTACAGCCGCGCAAATACTGCTCGGCCGGCTAAACAACACCAACGACAAAAACAGCCTCACAAACAAACTCATTCAACCTTCAGAAATTGTGATCAGGGCATCCTCCTTACATAAAGCATAACTTATGCCTAACCTTTTAAGCTAATTACTGAGTAAGGCCAGCCTTACAGTTTATTAAGCTTAATTTAAGCTATACAAACACATTTCTTTACTTTTGCAGTGATGACTGCTACAACAAACCGGTCGCCGCGCGAACTGCGAATCGGGTGTGCTATTTTCTTTTTCATTTCGGGTTTTGGCTATTCCTCCTGGGCTTCACGTATACCTACCGTTCAGCATCAGTTACATTTAAACGAAGCACAATTAGGCACGTTACTATTTGCGTTGCCCATTGGCCTCATGCTTACGCTGCCTATAACTGGCAAGCTGCTCGGCCATTATACCAGCCGCAGTATTATGCTTTTTGGTGCCATTGCATTTAACGTCGTATTATTTTTATTAGGTCTGGCTACAGTTGCCTGGCAGTTTGCCATCATTTTATTTGCTTTGGGCTCGGCACGTAACCTGCTAAACCTTTCGGTTAATGCGCAATCTGTCGGCGTGCAATCCGTTTATCAAAAATCAATTATCACCACTTTTCATGGTATCTGGAGTATAGCAGGCTTTGTGGGTGCAGCCGTTGGGTATTTAATGGTAAGCTATAACGTTAATTTGTTTTACCATTTGGGTGCTATCAGTATTTTACTTTGCGCCTGCTCTGTTTACTTTTACTCCTATACATTTTACCAAAAGCCTAAAGCGGTTGAACGCAAGCCATTTTTGATTTTGCCAGACAAATACATGCTCAAGTTTGCTGTAATTTGCTTTGCCTGTATGGCTTGTGAAAATACCATGTATGACTGGAGCGCTATCTATTTTGAAAAGGCAGTACACGCCGGCAAAGCCACCGCAACCGCTGCCTTTGTGGTCTATATGATAGCTATGACTACCGGCCGCTTTGCGGGCGATAAAATTGTATTGCGCATTGGCATCAAAAATATGCTGAATTATAGCGGCTGGTTCATTTTCACAGGTTTGATGTTGGCTGTAGTATTCCCCTACCCGCTTGTTGCCGGCGCTGGTTTTATACTGGTAGGTTTAGGTGTAGCGTGCGTAGTCCCTTTAGTATTTAGCATTGCCGGTAAATCTGCATCCTTAAGCAGCGGTACAGCTATAGCATCTATATCTACCGTAGGCTACTTTGGCTTTTTATTAGTTCCACCTTTTGTAGGCTACATTGCACAAGCGGCAGATTTACGCTGGTCATTTGGTGTTATTGCCATATTAGGTATGCTGATTGTTTGGATGGTTAGCAAAATAGAAGCGACCTAATCATAAAGCAAAAAAAGGCACCTTACAGTGCCTCTCGATAGTATTCTTTGCAAGTATATCGGTATCAGGCTTTGTTTAAGGCATTTTGCATATCCGCAATTAAATCGTCAATATGCTCTAACCCAACCGATACCCGTAACAGATTCTGTGGTGTTTTGGTGTCCGGTCCTTCAATGGCGGCACGGCGCTCAATCAAGCTTTCCACACCGCCCAAACTGGTAGCACGGGCAAACAACTGCAGCTTATTAATTACACGTTCTGCAGCGTCCTTTCCTCCTGCCACCATAAAAGATAGCATGCCACCAAAACTTAACATTTGTTGTTTAGCCAGCTCATGCTGAGGGTGCGATGCCAAACCAGGATAGAGCACCTGTTCTACCTGAGTGTGCTGCTCTAAGTACTCGGCCAGCAGCTGGGCATTATGCACATGCCCGCGCATACGGTAAGGTAAAGTTTTAATACTCCTGGCCAGCCAGTAGCAATCGGTAGGTGCCGGTATAGCTCCTCCCATCTGCTGTATATTCAGTATTTTTTTCCACCATTCATCATCCTGAGCGGTAATTAAAGCACCACCGGTTAAATCGCTATGCCCGCCCAAATATTTAGTAGTCGAATGCATAACTACATCAGCCCCCAAACTTAGTGGCTGCTGCCCTAAAGGCGAGGCAAAAGTATTATCGCATACTACTTTAATATCATGCTTGCGTGCCAAAGCAGCTACCTTGGCAATATCAGTTAGTTTTAGCAGTGGGTTAGACGGCGTTTCGATCCAAATTAAGCCAGTGTTTGGTTTAATAGTAGCCAATAGCAGCTCGTCATTATTTAAATCAATAAAATCAAATTCGAGTATGCCGGCAAACAAGGTTTTAAGCTGGTTACGTAAGCCGTGATACATATCATCGGGAGCGATGATGTGTGTGCCTGGCTTTAACGATTGAAAAACCGTCATTCCGGCCGCATTACCTGATGCAAACGCTGCCGCCTGCACACCGCCCTCTAAACGAGCTAATACGGTTTCGAGCGCCTGGCGGTTAGGGTTACCAGCACGGCTATAACTATAGCCTTTGCTGTAATTACCATCATGGTCGCGCTCGAAAGTGGTAGATAATACAATAGGTGCCACCACTGCCGACGTGCTTTCATCAACGTGGCTGCCGGCATGAATAACCAGGGTTTCAACTTTCATCATTGCTCAAATTAAAGCATAATTTTTATCACCTACGCCTTGCAGCAGCGCAAACCATATGATAACTATTTAATTTTTACAATCAATTAGTCATCTTAACCGGCAGGATATGCCCCTCTTTATCAAACAACATTTGATCAAGGCATATTACCCTTTGGTTGGCGCCCGTTTGGTCGAGCGGCCTGCGGTGATAAACAATGTAATACTTATCGTCCTTAGCCGAGTGTATTACCGAGTGATGCCCTGCACCACGTGCAATATTGGGGTCTTGTTCTAATACAGTTGATAACCGCTTAAATGGCCCAAAAGGAGAATCGGCAATGGCGTAAGCCACTTTATAATCCGGACCGGTCCAGCCACCTTCCGACCACATAAAATAGTATTTATTGTTGCGGATAAACATGTAAGGGCCTTCTACGTAATGCTCGGGTGTAATTTCTTTATACAAGGTACCGTCCGGCAAAGGCTCAATACCGGTAAAATCAGCCTTTAATTTAACCATATTGCAGTGCCCCCATCCGCCATAATACATATAGTACGAACCGTCTTTATCCCTAAAAACAAACTGATCAATAGGCTGCGCTCCGTTAACAATAGTATCAATTAAAGGATGCCCCAACAAATCTTTATAAGGGCCATCTGGCTTGCTGGCTACAGCAACGCCAATGCCCCCTACCTCGCCGGGATGAATATCGTTTGCACCAAAAAACAAATAATACTTGTCACCTTTTTTGAGTACGGCCGGGGCCCACATTGCTTTTTTAGCCCATTTAACGCCGCTGGTATCAATAATGCGTGGATGCTTTGTCCACGTCTTTAAATCAGCAGATGAAAACGCATCCATAAATACCTGGTCTTTGTAGGGCGCAGAATACGTAGGATAAATCCAATAGGTGTTACCGTATTTAATACCCTCCGGATCTGCATACCAGCCTTGTATAACTGGGTTATGCTGACCGTAAACTTTAATACCTAACAGCAAGAACGCGATGAGCAAAACGCGTAAACAGAAGTAATTAAATTTGATTGTTTTTTTTAACATGAGTTAAGATGATTGTAAAGAGCTTGGTTCTTAAAAAAGCAGCAACAAAAAAAGGGTTGACAGTTTAAGCTATCAACCCTCTATGATATATTTTAATTAGCGATTATCGATATCTGTATAATCATTACCAGTTTCGCCGGTATAAATTTGACGCGGACGACCAATAGGCTCTTTGTTTTCTTTCATTTCTTTCCATTGTGCAATCCATCCCGGTAAACGGCCTAAAGCAAACAGCACAGTAAACATTTCGGTTGGGAAACCTAATGCACGGTAAATAATGCCTGAGTAGAAGTCAACATTTGGATATAATTTACGCTCAACAAAGTATGGATCTTGCAGGGCAACTTCTTCCAGGCGTTTGGCAATTTCCAATACCTCGTCATTCACACCTAATTTTTCCAAAATATCGTCACAAGCCTTTTTAATGATTTTAGCGCGCGGATCAAAGTTTTTATAAACGCGGTGACCAAAGCCCATCAAACGGAACGGATCATTTTTATCTTTAGCCTTGGCAATCCATTTATCAGTATCGCCGCCATCCGCTTTAATTTTTTCCAGCATTTCGATCACCGCCTGGTTGGCTCCACCGTGCAACGGGCCCCACAATGCCGAAATACCGGCCGAAATAGAAGCATATAAGTTAGCATCCGATGAACCTACAATACGAACCGTAGAAGCAGAGCAATTTTGCTCATGGTCGGCATGCAGAATCAGCAATTTATTCATAGCATCCATTACCACCGGGTCAATCTCATAAACCTCAGTTGGTTGGCTAAAGGTCATGTACATGAAGTTGGTAACGTAGTCGAATTTGTTTTTAGGGTAGTTAACCGGGTGCCCTAATGATTTTTTGTAAATCCAGGCCACGATGGTGCTCATTTTAGCAATAAGCTTGTGAATTTCAAGGTCAACAATTTCTGGAGGCAATGATGGCGCTAACGACTCAGGATTAAATGCAGCCAGGGCACCAATCAAAGATGACAATTGCCCCATCGGGTGCGATTTGGAAGGGAAGCCGTCGAAAAACTTCTTCATATCCTCATGCACCAGCGTATGGCGGTTTAGCTCATACTGAAAGTTTGCTAATTGCTCTTTAGTAGGCAGTTTACCATAAATCAGCAGGTAAGCAACCTCAACAAAAGTTGATTTTTCGGCCAGCTGCTCAATCGGGTAACCACGATATTTTAATATACCCTGCTCGCCATCTAAAAAGGTGATAGCACTTTTAGTGGCACCTGTATTTTTATAACCAATATCTAAAGTAATGTATCCGGTTAAATCACGCAGTTTAGAGATATCTAAAGCTTTTTCGTTTTCTGTACCTTCAATAACAGGTAAGTCGTATGTTTTGTCGCCGATTTTTAATTGTGCAGTTTCCGACATAGAAATATGGGGTTGTATCCGTAACAAATGTAATTAAATAAGCCATTAATCACCTTTGCCGGTAGTTATTATCACTTAAAATTTACGTTTATAATCTATAATTGAAATGCAGGCTTTGTTAACTAACAAAAATTTATCAGTTGTCTGCATTTGAGTTATCTGGTTATTTAATTTCTTCTTTCACCTCGCCGCACTCCAGCATTTCATCGCCGTAGTAAGGGTTTTTAATCTCTTTTTGAGCCGATAGCCAGTAGCCGCCTTTACCGTTACCAGCCATTGGGCAATAAGCCACATACACGGGGCCTGATTTAGTTTTCATACCTTTTACTAACGGTATTACATCCTGGCTTAATAGCAGGAATATATTACGCTGCGATTTTACATCGTCGGTAGCCGCAATACGAGTAGCCAAATCGGCAGCCTCAGTGCATCCTTTGATATTGCTTAAATTAGCAGCCAGGGCCTTAGCAGACTGCTGCGCTCCTTTAGAATCGGTTTTTACTAAATTATCTTTAACTGACAAGTAGGCATTATATACTTTAGCCGTGTCGGTTTGCGCAACAGTAGTTACAGTTGCTGTAGAATCACCGCTTTGTGCCGCAGAAGCCTCTTGTTTACCCCCCGACTTGCAAGCAGTTAAACCCGAACCAGCAATAAGGGCCAGAAGAAAATATCTTTTCATTATAGGTAGATTAATTGCGGGGCTAAGGTAGGCAATTTAAGGTTTAAACAAGTAAAACTGACCATAGTAATTGTCTGCCACCCGGCACATTTGTGTCTGCCAACTTATTTTACTTAAAACATCATACTCAAATTTTACTTGGCATTTGTTTTAAATTAACAAAGCCTTTGAGGAATCTCAAAGGCTTTGTTATAGCTATAATATTTGTTACCATCTTCTATGACCGTAAACGCGGTGTGGACGACGATAACGCTGAATTACTACCGGACGACGAGGACCATAATAGCCTCTGCGCACTACAACCTGACGGCGGTGATAATAACGACGTGGCTGACGCTCTACTACCACTACTCTACGTTGCGGAGGAGCATAATAAGCCGGACGGCCGATATTGACACCTACATGTCCGTAAACCTGAGCCTTAGCGCCAAAACTCATGAGGGCTACTATAAATGCTGCTAAAAATGTAATACGTTTCATACTGTAAAAGATTTAATTTCATTTGGATGCCGTTGCATCGTTTTGTACAAGTATGACATTTAACCCTTTTTTTGGTTTAATGCGATAGCAGAAACGGCGATAACTTTTCTGTTACAAACTAATTAAACTTTACTCGAGTGAGTTTTAGTTAAAAGACATTATTGTTAGTAAATGCTTGGCCCTCAATACGCATAACATATCAATACAAAACATGCAATACAGGTTTAAATTCAGAAAAAATTTAATTTATAAAGGCCGGATTAACTTACAAGCAGTATTGCACGAGGCGATATCCTGTTATCAACCACTGAAGAATCTCTATAGTATCAGAGAAATGATGAAATGAGGCACACCTTATTTGGAATCACCAAACACTTTGAAACTCAAACTAAACATTGCGTTAAAACAAATGGGATAATATTAATCCATGCAAAGCCGGGCACCTTTGTTAACAAAGGTGAGAAAACACAACATGCAGACGGGTATCTGCGTGTAAAATAAGAAAAGCCGGATTGTGCTTAAAAATCCGGCTTTTCAATATATGTCTTAGTTCCAACGGCCACCGCCACGGTTGTTATCTTTTTGATAACCGCCGCCGCCACCACCACGGTTACCACCGCCGCTGTAGCCACCGCCACCACCACGGTTGCCACCGCCGAAGCCGCCGCCGCCACCTCTGCGCTCACCGCCGCTGCTTGGTTTTCTGTCTTCTGCCTGGCTTACGGCAATTGATCTGCCGCTTACTTCAGCACCGTTAAGACCAGAAATAGCTTTTTGAGCTGCTTCATCATCAGGCATTTCAACAAAGCCAAAACCTTTGCTTCTGCCGGTCTCACGGTCAATAATTAATTTCACTGAGTTTACCTCTCCGTATGCTTCAAAGAGTTCTTTTAAATCTGCTTCCTGTAAGCGGTAAGGAAGGCTTCCTACAAAAATGTTCATCAATTTTAAATTATCAATTTAAGCATAGTTGCTTAACAACGCAATTAACAGAAAAAATTCTGTATTTATTCAATAATTATGTGCTAAAAAATTAAAAAAAGTTAATAAAAGTTTTTCAGCTACTAATTTGTCAATGTCTCAAGCATAACTTTGAGTTAATTACATCACTAATTGTTTCTACTTACCTAATAATCAACCATTACAGCATTTATTAAACTTTCACCATTAGCACTATTTTATTTACACGATCTTAAGTTTTTTAAGTTAAATAACAATTGTTGAAAAAAATTTGGCGTTTCACAGAAATTAAAAATTTGAATTAATAAAATAGTACATTAAAACATACACAGTGTAGCAAGAAGCGGTTCTGACAGTTTTGCAGAACCGCTTCTGCCATAGTAAAACATATTTGTTTACTCCTTTGGTGTTATTATTGAACCTATGTGCCAGAATACAACATTCCCTCATGACACAAACACGGTTAAAAATTTTCACTTGGCACATCCATGGTAGTTACCTCTTTTATTTATCTCAAGGTAATTATGATATCTATATTCCTACCAAATCCGAAAAAACTGAAGGCTATTATGGCCGTGGCGAAACTTTTCCATTTGGCGCCAATGTAATTGAAATCCCGGCAGAACAAGTAAAAAATCAAGAATTTGACGTTATAGTTTACCAAACCAACCAAAACTTTTTAACAGATCAACACGAAATTCTATCGGCAGAGCAACGCGAATTACCCAAAGTTTATATTGAACATGATCCGCCCCGCCAACACCCAACCGATACAAAACACGTGGTTAACGACAAAAGTATTACGTTGGTGCATGTAACGCATTTTAACAAGTTAATGTGGGACTGCGGCACAACGCCTACTATGGTGATTGAGCATGGCGTAACTATGCCTAATGCTACCTATACCGGCGAGAAGCCACGTGGTATTGTGGTTATCAACAACCTGCCTATACGCGGCAGATTGTTAGGTTTGGACATCTTTTTAAAAGTTCGCGAGCATGTACCTATTGATTTGGTGGGCATGGGCACCGGCGATTTAGGCTTAGGTGAAGTACTGCATCCGCAACTGCCGGAATTTATCTCTAAGTACAGGTTTTTCTTTAACCCTATACGCTACACCAGCTTAGGCTTGGCCGTGTGTGAGGCATTAATGCAGGGTATCCCGGTAGTCGGGTTAGCTACTACCGAACTCTCGGCCGTAATAGATAATGGTCATTCAGGATTTATACATACCGACGTAGATTACTTGATTGACAAAATGAACTTATTAATTGAAGATGCAGAACTGGCCCGGCAAATAGGCACCGGCGGCAAGCAACTGGCTCAAAGCCGCTTTAATATCACGCGCTTTGTGCAAGACTGGGAACAACTTTTTAATCGTGTAAGCCAGAAAGCAAAAGCTTCCATTTTTATTTCCTGATCCTGTAAAATACCATTAACACATTTCACAATTTAAATCATGAGAACTAACCAGCCGTATATTGCTTTTATAAGCGAACACGCCTCGCCGTTGGCTACATTAGGCGGCGTTGACACCGGCGGTCAAAATGTTTATGTTGCACAGGTAGCTAAGTACCTAGTGCGCAAAGGTTATATAGTAGATGTGTTTACCCGATGGGAGAATGCAGAACAGCCACAAATTATAAACTGGCTGCCCGGTATACGGGTAATACATGTTAAGGCAGGCCCGGTAGAAATTATACCAAAAGAGAATATTTTAGACTACATGCCGGAGTTTACTTCGTGCATGCTGGACTTTATAAAGAATAACGCAATAGATTACGAACTGATTCATGCTCATTTTTTTATGTCGGGCATGGTGGCCGCTAATTTAAAAGCTGCGCTAAATATTCCGTTTGCCATTACTTTCCATGCATTAGGTCATGTGCGGCGTATACACCAGGGCAATAGCGATCTGTTTCCGGCCGAACGTTTACAAATAGAGGAAGATATTGTACAGCAAGCCGATTATATAATTGCTGAATGTCCGCAAGACCGTGACGACTTGATTAATCATTATCATGCGCCATCCTACAAAATCGTTATTATCCCTTGCGGCTTCAGTCACCAGGAATTTTATCCAATTGATAAAAAGCTGGCGCGCCGAACGCTAAAACTTGATGCAGACAAACACATCATACTACAATTAGGTCGCATGGTGCCGCGTAAGGGGGTTGACAATGTTATTCAGTCGCTCAAATATTTAAAAGATAAACAAGCTGTTCAGTTAGTAATTGTAGGCGGCGAAAGCGAAATACCTGACCCCACACAAAGCCCTGAACTCAACCGTTTACAAACCATTGCAACTGAGCATGGTGTAGAAACTTCGATTAAGTTTGTAGGGCGCAAAAGTCGCGAACAGCTAAAATTTTACTATGCGGCAGCAGATATTTTTATCAGCACGCCCTGGTACGAACCGTTCGGCATTACCCCGCTCGAAGCCATGGCTTGTGGCACACCTGTCATCGGCTCGAATGTTGGCGGTATTAAGTATACTGTGGTAGACGGCGAAACCGGAGCATTGGTTCCACCTGAAAATCCGGTTGCTTTAGCAGCTAAAATTGAAGAACTGGTAGAAAATCCGTCTAACCTGAAGCAACTTGGCAAAAACGCACTGCGCAGGGTAAATAACTATTTCACCTGGTCGCACGTTGCTGATAAGCTGAGCGCCTTATATGTAAAAATGATGGTAGAAACGCAACGCTTTGCTGTTGAGCCTGCAGTTAAGGCTAAAAACAAAGCGGCTTAAAACGCATGAACAAAGCCATTTTTTTAGACAAAGACGGTACCGTAATCAAAGACGTGCCGTATAATGTTGACCCAGACAAAATCACACTATTACCTGGCACCGCTATCGGACTGAAGCAATTACAGGCGGCCGGCTATTTGCTCATTATGATAACCAACCAAGCCGGTGTAGCCCGCGGTTACTTTACCGAAGCAGCGTTACCGGCTGTAAAAAAAAAGCTCCAACAATTATTAGAGCCATCAAACATCAAGCTTGATGGCTTTTACTACTGCCCCAATCATCCTGAAGGCACTATTGCACCGTACAATGTAAGTTGCAATAACCGAAAACCAATGCCCGGCATGTTATTGCAGGCAGCAAGCGAACACGAGGTTGATTTAAGTGCATCCTGGATGATTGGTGATATTTTACACGATGTAGAAGCCGGTAATCGTGCCGGTTGTCGTACTATTTTGATTGATAACGGTGGTGAAACTGAATGGTTGAAGAATAACAAATACCGCGAGCCAGCATATGTATGTGCAGATTTACTGGAAGCTGCACAGTATATTTTGAGTATGGATGCAAAGCTGTAAGTAACATTAGCGAATTCTTAAGATTACACACATTGACACGTTATACAAAGCAAATAATTGTTATTTATTTGCTTTGTACTGTGAATAAATATAGGATGATTTGAGCTCTAGTGTGATCCCGCTGGGATTCGAACTCGAGTCTCAATGAGTAATTAATTATATTTTGACCAATACCCTAATCAAATCCGACTATTATATTGTTCATTAAGTGATCGTACATGAACTGCAGTAGTGATCCTAAACACTTTTGGACCAACAAACCAGATAAGTAAACCACCGTATTTTTCACTTCAAAATCATCTGCAAATAAATTCTATTCAAATAATAGTTATATTTGTTCTTTCATTACAAATAATTAATTAATAAGATATAGTGAAGATTATTGTTATTGAGGATAACCCGGACATCAGCGAAATCATGGATTATATTCTCAAAGATGAAGGATATGAAGTTATTTCGGCTGAAGATGGTACCATCACCAACAGCTTTGATGAATTGAAGCCTGACCTGGTTTTAATGGACGAACTACTACCCGGAAAACGTGGCAGCGAATGGTGCCAGCACATCAAATCAACGCCTTCACTACGACATATTCCGGTAATACTGGTATCTACCATGCCTAACCTGGAGCAATTAGCGCAAAAAAGCGGCGCCGATGGCTTTTTAGAAAAACCATTTAACATCAGCAGTTTAGGTGCATTAATACGCGAGTTTGCCGCTAAAAAAAATAATTTCTAATTTCAGCTGTCTTTTAATTGTCAAGCATTTATTTATCCACACAGAATACTGGAGCAAACGGTTAAATACCTGAAATAGTTTAACAACAAAAATTACAGAGCAGGGTTAATAGTAAGGTTATTTAAACCTTGTAACGCTATGACTCCTTTATACGCCCTCTATAGAAAAGCTACCACTGCATTAGTCTGCATTAGCTTACTAATGCTTACCGCTTGCGAAAATTCATCCAGAAGAGAAGCGCAGAGTAACCCGGATAGTACTAACCGAGATGCCAAACGTGGGCGGATCACTAAACGTACCCAAGATGGATGTTATATGCGCGTTAGCGGAAAGCAGATGCGCGACACACAATATGTGCAATTACACATTGAAAGCGGTAAGG
Source organism: Mucilaginibacter sp. CSA2-8R (assembly GCF_038806765.1). Classification (NCBI taxonomy): domain Bacteria; kingdom Pseudomonadati; phylum Bacteroidota; class Sphingobacteriia; order Sphingobacteriales; family Sphingobacteriaceae; genus Mucilaginibacter; species Mucilaginibacter sp. CSA2-8R. The sequence goes on from NZ_CP152389.1 coordinate 4,292,665, forward strand.
TAAGTGGTAAACTGGTAGAAAACATTTACGAAAAAGACGCCCGCCGGGGGAACTTAGTGGGTAGTATCCAAAAAGATAAAAGTATAAAAGCCGTTTGGACATATATGCAGGAAGGCCAGACAGACACGCTTACCCTTTCGTTTTTATTAACACCGAAAGCATTGATGCAAAGACCACTTAAAGTTAATACTGCTACCGGCCGGCAGGTGACAGACAACAGCGCCTCCTTTTCGGTTGAATTGACACCAGCAGATTGTAAATATTAATTCATTTTGTTTAGCAGCAACATAAGCTGTACTGCCGTTAATAAATTTCTGAATGTTATGACCCGTATTACGAAAGCTTTAAGCACTCTGTAGTTCCAAACGTTTTTCGAAAGCCATAAATTTCAGTCCAGGTTTCTTGTGTAAAGTAATTTCGCCGCCTAAATGGTAACCTATTTTTAAAAACAAGTTTTGCATAGGGCGATTTACCGTGTTAGTATCTAATCTAATCAGCGGGATATTTTTTTGTCTTGCCACCACCTCGCATTGCTGCAGTAAGCTGTTGGCAATGCCTTTACCTTGCATACTTGGACTTACCGCCAGTCGGTGAGCTACTACGGCAGTCTCGTTTATATCCCATTCGGGCACTTGTCCGTATTCTGGCTCCTGCCCCAATGTAATAGCAATTACGCCGGCAATATGCCCGTCAACATCGGCAACCCATAATTGATCAGCCTGAACATCAGCGGTAAAAACTTCGGCATCCGGATAATGATCGTCCCACTGTAAATTGCCTGTAGCTTGCATCATAGGCACTACCTCTTTAACCAACTGCATAATGGCATCAATGTCGGCAAGGGTTGCCAAACGAATATTCATATCTAAATTTTAAATGATGGAGTATTGCAATGATTTTGTTTAGCAATAATTAAAAAGCCTCGGGTTTCTCAGCCTCTTTTTCCTTTCCTCCTACCTCTACCAAATCCTCGCTAAATTCTTCGGCTTGTTCTGAGGTAGCATAGTTAAGTTTACGAAAACGCCAGATGGCAAATGCCGGCTCCTGGAAACGGTTGATGAGTTTAAAGAATTTTGGGAAATTATGCACCTCCTCTAACAACACACCGGTAACGATACCATTATTATCCAATATTTCGCGAAGGGTGTATTCCTTGTCTTTAGTAATCCAGATTTCAAAGTCCTGCTTTATTTCTTCTGCTTTGTCAGGATCAATTTTATCATTAATGCAAACAACTTTATCTCCGGGTCTCATAAATGCAAAGATGTAGATTTAATCAGAAGTTTAACGCCCTTAAAAACCAATTTTACCAACATCTGATAAGTGTTAGCAAGGCTGAAATACCGAACTAAACTAAACATCAGCTACTTTTTCAGGCACAAAATTAATATCGGTAGTATCATCAAATACTACATAAGCCCTTTGCCATGGGTCGGTACCCAGTAAACGCCATTTGTGTCCGCTGCCGGTAGTATCCTGCGCAATCAGTACATCGCCAGGCCTTAAAATAAATGTTGCGCCCTTAAATGTGGTAAATTCGAGTGTGCCACGTAAATTTATCACGAATTGCATAGTAGGTGCCGGATGCCAATCATATACCGATCCGGGCGGCGACTCTTGGAAGCGGATAGATTGTGCCTTAGTAATTACCGCTTCTGATACATTGCCGGTTTTAAAGTAAGAATGGCCATCGGGGCCGGTATAAAGTTGATATGCTTTAATCATAACGCAAGTATAATAGATATTAAAACATAAGACTATCTGCAAATGTTTAGACAGTACTATGAACAAAGCCGACCAATCTTTTAACGAAGAGTTTAAACCTGTAGCACCGCCAGAAGCATATCATGCCGATGCCGACTGGCAAGACAAGGTATTGTATGCCTTAGCTCAATTAGGCGAAGGTACCGCTCCTGATGTAGCCGCTAAACTAACTGAATACGAACCTAACGAAGCCCCTCAAGGCTTACACCGTCAGGCTGAGCAGGTACTGCAAGGTTTGTACAGCAAAGGGTTGATTAAAGGTAATGAGCAGGATGGTGAAGTAAGTTATAACTTGAGCAAGATTACACACGCTAATGAAGGTGGGACGGATCCGGATTTGCTATAACATGAAGCGAGTTTAGAAAAGAATAGCTCAAGCAAGTTACAGTTGACCGCAATCAAAAACTGTTTTGACGGGCTGTTTATCTTCATTTACGCTTCAGTGCTTAAAAAAGTTATAAATCCGAAAATGAAATTTAATTAGCCGGACAAGTTGGTACCGAATCTATAAATCTGTACAACAATTCGATACTCTGCTAAACAAAAATGCCCCTGATTTACTATCAGAGGCATTTTTTGTGATCCCGCTGGGATTCGAACCCAGGACCACTACATTAAAAGTGTAATGCTCTACCAGCTGAGCTACGGAATCATGTTTTGCGTATCTAAAACCAGTTTGATGACTGATTTTTCTTGTTTTTTAACTTAACCCTTGCTTGCTAAGTTTCGAATAAAAGCCTTCTGTTACGCTCGAAAAGCTTTCATTTTGTGATCCCGCTGGGATTCGAACCCAGGACCACTACATTAAAAGTGTAATGCTCTACCAGCTGAGCTACGGAATCATCACTTTGATATTACCAGAAACGTTTAACCGTTTCCGTTAAAGTGGTGCAAATATAGAGTTAATTACTATTGTGTGCAAGCACTAAATTTAAATATTTTTAAAGCTGTTACTAACAACTTTAATGTCAGGCTACTGGTATTTAAAAATTGCTATTCTACCTTTATCACCTGCCAAAATTATCAGATTACCTTGTCTTGCTTTCTGGCATACGTTAAAGCTGGCTGAATCAATCAATTTCCAGCCTTGCCCGCCATCTAAGCTTAAATTTGTACCCGAGGTTCCGGTAGCTAAAAAGGTAGCCTTATTTAAATACACTACTCCCGACTGGAAACCACCAGGCATTTGCTTAGCCAGTTTAAAACCGGAGGTTGCTTGCTTACCATCTGAATAACACGCTACCGAATCTACCTTTTTGTTTTGCACATAATTGCCGCCTACAATAACGGTATTACCTCCGCCCTGCGCAACAGAGAAGCTGCCTTTGCTATTTAACCCTTGAGCTATAGGTAAGGTTTGCTTATTCCATGTTTTTAAATCTCGGCTAATTAGCAAACGCGATACCGGACCGCCGGTTACCATAATAGCCTGCCGGGTTGCTTTGTTTATAATGATAGATGTACCACTCGCGGCAAAAGCAGCCTCTTCTTTAATGGCAGCAGGAGCCGTACTTACCTCTTGCCAGGTTTCTCCGCCGTTTTGTGTTTCTAACAATAAAAACTTGCCATTGATGGGGTCACCCATAATTAAGCCATGTTTAGCATCGTAAAAATCTATACCATCTAAAAAGTAAGCTTTATCTTCATTACGGTAACAGGCTTTCCAGCTTTTACCGGCATCAGTAGTTTTTAAAATAACTGCCGGTGTGCCAGAGCTCATAATGATGGCTTCTGTTGCCGAAAAGGCTTCTACATCTCTAAAGTCACTTTGCTCAAAGCCAGGCACCTGCTGCCATGCCCACGTTTGCCCACCATTAGTACTGATACCCACATGCCCTTTGCTGCCGCTCACCCAAGCTACCTGATTGTTAACTACTGATAGTCCGCGGATGCTGGTGGCCTTGTCTTTTTCTACTATGGTAAGCGATTGGGCGCTGATTACTTTTACAACAAACATTAGCCCGAGTAACACCGATAAAAATCTCATTTTTATTTAACCCGTGTCCAAACTTCCGAACGGCCTAATAAGGATATACCTATAAAACCACGTATTTTGAGCTTATTATCGTTTAACGTCATTTTGCAACTGTAGGTCTTGCCGCTTTTAGGGTCATAAATAGTACCGCCTTCATATACATCGTCGCCATCAAATTTAAAATTCTTCAACAGTTCTAATCCTAAAATCGGTCGCGACTGCAGGCTTTTGTCGGGATTGTTGACATCCGTTTTAGGTTTTCCGGTAGCTTTATCATCAGGTTCTTTAATCCAGGCCAGTTTACCAAAATATAAGTTGCCTTTTTTATAAATCTGTATCTGCCCCTCTCCGCTTGGGTTAATCCATTTACCTACTATAGCGTCGGCTGTTTGCGCGTTAGCATTTACCACAAATAACAGGGCTGTTATCAGCCAGTAAAAACTTAGTTTAGTTCTCATAATATTCAATTGATACTCTAATGTATCAGGTAAACAGCAGGATAACAAAAGATGATTTTTTTATTATTAATTTTTATCCCGTTTGATTTAAACTTCTATATTTGCAGCCTCAATACTGATTGGAGGGCGGTAACAACGGTTTAATTCAAACTGAAGTATTTAGCCTGATAAAATCAGCCCAGGTGGCGAAATTGGTAAACGTTGCGGTCTCAGAAGCCGTTGAGAATTGTCTCTTGAGAGTTCGAGTCTCTCCCTGGGCACACCACTTAAAGTCGAAAGTTTTTAAGTTATAGATTTTAGATAGCACTTTTTATAAGTGCTATTTTATTTCGGAGAGTTAAGTAGATTGATTAAATCTATTTAGTATACTCCAATAAATGCCCAGGTGGCGAAATTGGTAGACGCACCATCTTGAGGGGGTGGCATCCGTAAGGTTGTACGAGTTCGAATCTCGTTCTGGGCACCCAAAAAACTACATTTCCAGGCTCTGAGAACACTTCCTCAGAATCAAATTCAAAATCCGGTGTAAAACGAGAAGTGTTTGACTTCGCCCCGAGCTGCTACACTGTCGGTGGGGCTGCACTGTAAGTGACTAATGTACGAGTAAAAGTAATTTTGTGGACCTTACTGTGCCCATCAAATCTAAAGCTAAGCACTACTAAAAAAGGCGATGCACCTCCATACCAATTTAACAACGCCGTTATTAAGCCACAGCTTAAAAATTATACCATTATTTTAACAAATCTCGTTTCGTGACAATTATTCTTTTTTTATAACATTGTTTTTCTTTTTTGTACTAATTTACTCCAGTCATCACAAATATTCTATCAATTCCCGCATATGTTTATCAAAATTGCATTGTCAATTACCTTTTGTCTATTAAGTTTTAGCTCGTTCTCGCAAGGTTTCCCATCGTTCCAGTGTACTAACCCGCCTTACGATCAAGTAAAAGATGCCAATGGCAACCTTTACGGGCATTCGACTAATACTTGCGAATGCTGTGCAAACAATAATTACAACCCAACCGGCTGCACCAACCAAGTGAGACAAGCCTGCACTACCGGAGCTCCCATAAACGGGGGTTTAGTATTTTTATTAATATCTGGCGTAGGACTTGGAGCTTGGACGTTACATAAAGAAAAAGCCAAAATAAGCGTCTGATACTACCAACATATGTACAAGAGCTGCAGCAAGGCATAAAATTTTAGAGAACTTCGTTAATTCAAGATATATGCCACAGAGCAAAATTATAAATAAAGTTATATTGGCAACAGCCGAGGCAGTATACGAATATTTTGAATCAGACCATGTTTTTATCGTTGACAAAGCAACTGGCGAGAGGCTAAGCAATGCTATAATCAAGAATGATGGACAAAATGAGGTATTAACGAAAATGATTGACGCAAAACTAACAGCTGCCGGCGTTGTAAGGTAGTATATCAATCGCCGCAAAGCAGACATTCGGGATTATATCATATTCATTATAATACATATCAGCTTAACAGGGCGATTACTAATTCTCCAACATCTACCTCTAACAGTTCACTGATTATCATTAACATTTCTATGGTAAACTGCGTCTGACCAAGCTCAATTTTACTGTAAGCGTTTTGTGATATTTTTAACTTAACAGCAAGATCAATTTGTGTAAATCCCTTTTGTGATCTTATTAATCGAAGATTTTCACCTAATCGATATTTATCGAAAGACTTAATAGACGATGTTTTTAGTCGAGGCATGTAGTTTAAGGTTGTACCTTACTTACGATTAAAAACAAGGCATGGTTTTAACGTTACCAGAATGATGGCAGGAAAGACAGAACAGGTTATTAATTATAATACTTCAAAGCCTGACTATGTAATGACTCTAAAAATTTTAATCTTACCGCTCAAAAGCTATTGAGCCAGTTGTATAATAACCTGGCAGTGCTTCATTCATAACTTGCAGATAAATAAACTGTGAATCAAGATAAATTGGGTTAAGATGTTGTGAGTATGATGGAGGTGCTTAACAGGGGTAAACGGAAAAACAGTTGGTTGCGCCTCGCTCTTCGTAACTCAACATTTTCACAATTTGACTTTTGTAAGTTGTTAACATAACTCGTAAATTCCGGTATTAAATACCGTAAAAGCAAAATACTAAAATGACTACTATTAATTCATGATTTGCTTTTTTGTAAGCTTTCAAATTTGATTTTCGCTTTGGAACTTATCTCAAGTTATTTTTCCTGTTTCATCCATTAATACCAAAGCACTAATTAGTACCCTCTTTGTTACCTAACACCTCCTTTTTACTTCACAATAAAACGCCTGTTTAAAGGTTTAATGTAAAAATATGTTAACTAACTTTTAAATAAAGGTTCAGGTTAGCATATTTACTGCAACATACCTCATTGATCAATGATATACCGTTACGCTATTGTTTGTTTATTATTAGCTTTTTTTAGCCAGTCTGCCCAAGCGCAGCGCGACAGCATCCCATTAAACTCAATTATAGAAAAAACCGGAAAGCTATCAACCGGCCGTCCGGTAGAAAAAGTTTATGTACATTTTGACAAACCTTATTATGCCGTTGGAGATACCATTTGGTATAAAACTTACTTAACAGATAATTTTAGGCAGCCTTCGCAGCTTAGTAAAGTAGTATATGTAGAGATAGCCAACAGCCGCGATTCTATTGTAGATAACTTTAAACTTCCGGTACGCAACGGTGTAGCCTCCGGCAATATTGCTTTAAATCCTCTTAACTATAAACAGGATAATTACCACATCAGAGCTTATACCAAATGGATGGCCAATTTTGACGCCGCCTACTTTTTTACCAAGTCTATCCAAATAGGCAATGCGGTTGATAAATTAGTAAATACCCAGGTAACTTACAGTAAAACAGGTGCAGATAAATCAATGCGGGTAAATTTGCGGTTGGTGTACAAAGACCCAAATGGTGTGCCGCAAGCTAACAAGCGTATAAGCTGGGAGGTATTGAGTACACTGGACGATATCGCTAAAGGCAAAGGTAACACCGATGCATCGGGAGCTTATACCATTAGTTTTGTAAATAGCAAGGGTACCGACCTGTCAAATGCCTCCATAGTAGCCTTTATTGATCTGGGCAACAAAAAAACTGCCGGCCGTACCTTCCCTTTAAAGCCATTGCTGAACAACAACGATGTACAGTTTTTTCCGGAAGGCGGAGAGTTACTTAACGCTGTGCGTACTAAAGTTGGCATTAAAGCCGTTGGCGGCAATGGTTTGGGTACCAGTTTTACCGGCACAATTACAGACAACACCGGTCAGGTGCTGGCTAATGTTACCTCGCAGCATGCGGGTATGGGTGTGTTTGTACTTACACCGGAGGAGGGTAAAACTTACAAGGCTGATATTGTTTTTGCCAACGGTGTTAAAGGCACTTACAACCTTCCTAAAGTACAAACTACGGGTTTTGCTATCAATATTAACAGCGGCGATGCAAACCAGTTGTCGCTTAAACTATCAACAAGTCCGGCATTTTTTCAGGCCAATAAAGGCAAAGCTTTTTACATTATTGCGCAAAGCGTAAATACTGTCTGTTTTGCGGCACAAACGTTGCTTAAAGAACAGATTTATTCGGCCACGATACCTAAAAATAAATTCCCGACCGGCATTATACAATTTACGCTCATGTCGTCGGCCGGTGTGCCATTGAGCGAACGTTTAGTGTTTGTGCAACAGAACGACCAGCTTAACCTAAGCATAGCCGGCGATAAACCCAGCTACACCGCACGGCAAAAAGTGAAGTTAAACATCGCGGCTAAAAATAAAACCGCACCGGTAGAGGGTAATTTCTCGATAGCAGTAATAGATGAAAACAAAGTGCCTGTTAATGAAAGCGACGAAACGACCATTCTTTCCAGCCTCTTGCTTACCTCAGACTTAAAAGGCTATGTTGAAAAGCCTAACTATTACTTTACCAAAATAAGCGATAAAACGGCAGCCGATTTAGATTTACTGATGCTAACCCAAGGCTACCGCCGCTTTACTTATACAGATGTTATTGCCAACAATTATCAGCAAATATTCTTTTTACCGGAGCAGGGAATTGAATTAGGCGGAACTTTACGCACTCTTAACGGTATGCCGTTTAAAGGTGGTAACATTAAATTACTGATACCAGATAAATACTTTTCGGCCTCGGCGGTGAGCGATCCGGAAGGAAAGTTTAAATTTAATAACCTGGTGTTTGCAGATTCGGCCAAGGTAGTAGTATCAGCTAAAAATAACTATAATGGCAAAAACCTGATGCTGATGATGGACGGGCAAACCTATCCGGCTGTCCCCAAAAATCAGTTTTACCCTGATGATGATCAAAACATTGACAGTACCATCAATACTTATCTGCAAAACAGCAAAAACCTGATGGATCGTATGCGCGTTTTGAAGGAAGTTGTTGTACGCGCCCCCAAAGCTACACCGCGTATTGACCACTCTGCTTACCCGGCCTTAACCGGCTTAAGCAACATCCCCGACCATTTAATTACTGCCGAACAATTAGGCGGTTGTGCTAATATGCTGTTATGTTTACAGGGCCGCCTGCCTGGGGTAACGTTTGATAACAATAACTTCTACGTATCGCGCGATTTTAACCAGGGGCGCCGTGTACCTATGCAGGTATTTGTTACCGGTATGCCGGTAGATGTGAGCTACCTTAACAATATGCAAAGCACCGACGTAGAATCAATTGAAGTGTTTTTGAAAGATGAATTAGGTTTGGTAAGCAACTCGTATCAGGCTAACGGTATTATTGTAATTAACAGTAAGAAAAAACCTACCGGCGGCACTAAAATTAGTTTGGCCGAGTTTCAGGATTTGCTGCCTCAGCCTAACGTAGTTAATTTTACCCCTAAAGGATATAACTTTAGTCGCGAGTTTTACTCGCCGAAATATGACGTAGCCAAACCGGTAGGTGTTGATTTACGCAGTACCATTTACTGGAACCCGCACGTAATTACCGATAAAGCTACCGGCAACACCAGCGTAGAGTTTTATAATGCCGATGGCAAGGGTACATACCGGGTTGTAATTGAGGGTTTTGATAAAGATGGTAACATCGGCCGATTTGTGTACCGTTATAAGGTACAGTAATCAGCCTATTTTTTGCTTTTGATGAACAACCTGCAAGCGTTATTCGGCAATATTGATATTTATCTTTTCGACCAGTTACTGAAATGCACCTATAACCAATGCCATAAGATATTGGATGTAGGTTGCGGCGGCGGTCGTAATATCGTTTACTTTTTACAGCAACGCCATGACGTTTATGGTATAGACCCAAATCCTGACGCTATTGTTGCAGTTCGGGAATTATCTGTTATGCTCACTGGCAAGGATACCGCAAGCAATTTCAGTGTAGGTTCTGCCGAAACCATGCCTTTTGAGGCTAACACTTTTGATTTGGTAATTTGCAGCGCAGTGCTGCATTTTGCGCAAAGCAAACAACATTTTGAAGCCATGCTCACCGGCATATGGCAGGTACTCAAACCGGGCGGATACTTATTTGCCCGACTGGCTTCAAACATTGGTATCGAAAGCTTGGTGCAACCCTTAGGCAACAACCGGTACCTGCTGCCCGATGGCTCGGAGCGCTTTCTGGTGAGCGAGCAGGATTTAATGCACTACACCCAAAAGCTTAACGGCTACCTGCACGAGCCCATCAAAACCACCAATGTGCAAAACCTGCGCTGCATGACTACCTGGTGTCTTCAAAAGCTATAATCCAGGCTACGGATCTGCAACTTATAGCCGGCTGGTAAAATAGCTTCTTTTAATAACCAGTCTACTTTCATAAACCGGGTTACCTTGTAAAGCCATAATACCGGCTTTAACAACGGCAGGGTATTGAGTTCTAACATCTCTCTTACAGCATTGGGTACCAAAATAACCTGCACTTGTCTAAGCAGTAAGTAACGTACCCAACCTAAATGCTGCAGGTATTTTTTGTACAAATCGGCAGTGTATTTACTTTTAACCATATCTTGTTGTAGGTGGCTTTCGCGCATGTACGTCCAGTGCACATAGTTTTGCGGCAAACCTGTAATGCCCATACGCTCTCCAACTCGCCGAAAAACCTCAAAAACTTCCTGCTTCTCTGCATCTGTCATTTTCCTTTCCAGCAGTTCAAAAGACCGGATGGAGTAGTCAATCAGCATAAATAATACATCGCGGTATGCCCAATCGGGTATCTGTTCTCCTCTGGCTTTTTCTACTCCCTGATGAATATGGGTGATCTTATCTATTGCAGCCAAAGCCTGGTTATGCGGCAAAAAAAGAATTTGCCGGGCATACTCTACTGTCGAAAATAACCGGCCCAGTGGGTCTGCAGGTAAACGGCCGGTAAAGTATAACCAGTCGACCGCCTTATTCAAAGCAAACTCGGCTGCTGCGCCGGCAAAAATAAAAAGCACCGTATCGGCCTTTCCCCAAATGCTTCTTACAATGCTGTCTTTATTTACAAAATAATCCATTTTCAATTTTATAATTCAAACATATTAAAAGTACTTTTAAATACAAAGTATTATTTAATTTTATTATTTGCACACCGTCCTATTCTTACATGTACGTCATGGTGCTTTTCAATTTTAACCATACCTTAGTACATACCAATTATTAATTATGCACTGCCTTATTCGCTGCAAAAAATTAGCCCTGTGTTTACTCACCGCTTTAGCCATCAATTCGTCTTTTGCACAAAGTGCCGACAAGTTCTTTCCTAAAAAAGACCTAATGACCATCGGTTCTTACTATTACCCCGAGCAGTGGCCGCATGCTTACTGGGAGCGCGACCTGAAAAAAATGGGAGAACTGGGTTTTGATTTTACCCATTTCGGCGAGTTTGCCTGGGCATTTATTGAGCCCGAAGAAGGTAAGTTTGATTTTAGCTGGCTGGACGAGGCCGTTGCACTGGCACACAAAAACGGTATCAAGGTAATATTGTGTACCTCCAGCCCTACCCCACCGGTTTGGCTGGCGCAAAAGCATCCCGAAATACTGATGGTGAACGAAAACGGCACCACCATGCAACACGGCTCGCGCCAGCAAATTTCGTGGTCGAGTCCGGTTTACCGGCAGTATGTGAGCAAAATGGTAGAGGCCCTGGCCAAACATTATGCTAACGACAACCGCATCTGGGGATGGCAGTTAGATAACGAACCTTCGCACTACGGCCAATATGATTACAGCGAAGCAGCTCAAAAAAGCTTTCGTAACTGGCTTAAAAATAAATACCAGAATATCGACTCGCTGAACGCCACCTGGGGCACGGCCTTTTGGAGTTTACGCTACAGCACCTTTGACCAGGTACGCATACCCAATGCCAAAGAGCTGATTGCGCAGCCTAACCCTCATGCCGTTCTGGACTTTAAACGCTTTAGCAGCGATGAGGTGACCGAATTTTTAGGCATGCAATACCAGATATTGCGCAAGCACATACCCGCCAACCAATGGATTACTACTAATCTGATGCCCGAGCATGCCCCGGTTGAGCCCACCCGCATGACTAACCTCGACTTTGTGACTTACACCAAGTACCTGGTAGCCGGTTACGATAAAGGTATAGGTCCGCAGGGTTTCCGGATGGGGTCGCCTACCAGTATCGCTTATGCTAACGATTTATTCCGATCGGTTAACGGTACCACCGGGGTGATGGAATTACAGCCCGGGCAGGTTAACTGGGGTAAATTTAACCCGCAGCCACTGGCAGGTACCGTACGCATGTGGATATGGCATGCCTTTGCAGGTGGCAACAAGTTTGTATGCAATTACCGCTTTAAGCAGCCGCTAACCGGCGGCGAGCAATACCATTACGGCATTATTGGCACCGATGGCGTGAGTGTAAGCACTAGCGGTGTGGAGTACACCCAGGTAATTAAAGAACTTAAAAGCATTAAACCGCAGTACGACGCCAATGCCAAAATGCCTGCAGCCTATGCATCACGCTTAACGGCAGTATTATATAGCCCCGATAGCCGCTGGGAAGAAGACAACCAACCGCAAACCTACCAGTGGGACTACATGCAGCACCTGATGCGCTATTACGGCGGGTTAAAGCAGCTGAATGCCCCGGTTGATGTAATTACCGAAGACAAAGATTTTTCTAAATACCCGGTCATGGTAGCGCCATCGTACCAGTTGCTGGATGCTAAACTGGTGGAGCGCTGGCGCCGGTATGCCGAAAACGGCGGTCACCTGATACTCACCAGCCGTACCGGGCAAAAAGACCGCAACGGCAAATTATGGGAAATGAAATGGGCCGAACCTATTTACAACCTGATAGGCGCTAAAATATCTTTTTACGATTTGATGCCCGACAGTGTTAAAGGCACAATACAAATGAATGCACGCATTTATAACTGGAATAACTGGGCCGATATAATTGAACCTAACGCGGGTACCCAGGTTTGGGCTACGTATACCAACCAGTTTTATGCCGGTAAAGCAGCCGTGATTAACCGTAAACTGGGCAAGGGCAGTGTAACCTTTGTTGGCCCGGATACCGATAATGGCGATTTGGAAAAAGACGTTCTACGCCGCGTTTACCAACAAGCAGGCATCCCGATAAAAGAATTACCTGCAGGCGTAATTTTAGACTGGCGCGATGGCTTTTGGGTAGGCGTTAACTACGGCGACCGCCCTTACAATGTAACTGTTCCTACCAATGGCAAAGTGCTTATCGGCGACAAAGTTCTGAAACCTGCCGGTGTGGTTGTTTGGAAAGAGTAGAGCGTAATCATTGAAAATACATCTTTATCTGTTCTTATAAATTTTAAGAACAACAGACTATGCGATAGCAGGAAGGAACTAATTACTGCTTCCTGCTATAATCAAAATTTTTAATTTTCTCGGCTTATTTACTCCCTACTACCTGCATATTCTTTTGGTCATCAAGCTTAAAAAGCTTCGGGATTTCTGCAACAGCTGGCCAGCCGTCGGCATCTACGTAAACGGGTTTAATGTTTAGCAGCGAGGCGCCGTTGGCCGACCGGGTATAGGCATGATAGACGATAAATGTGGTATCCCGTTCGGTAAAAAAACCGTTGTGGCCACGGCCGGGCTCTTCGTAGTTACCTTCCAGAAAAACAGTATACTTATCGTTAAGCCAGCTTTCGCCTTGCTTGTTCAGGTATGGGCCTTTTATATTTTTAGCGCGGCCCATAACCACCTGATAAGTGCTTTGGATACCTTTGCAGCAAATGCCGCGCGATGCAAAAATATAATAGTACTCCGGCCCTTTGATGATATAACTCCCCTCGCCTAATGATGGTGTAATGGTAATGAGTTCAGGGTTATCTGATTTTAATTTTCCCGTTTTTTTATCCAATTCTACCAAACGCAAACCGGCTTTATATGAGCCGTATAGCAACCACACTTTACCGTTTTTTTCTACCACCACATTGGGGTCGATTACATTAACGCCTTTACCGCCGTTTTTAAATCCTATTACCTGTCCCTCATCTATCCATTTATAGGCGGGGTCATCAGTGTTTAGGGTAGTGTTGGTAGCGTAGCCAATGCTCGAATTAAAATTCATCCAAGCCGATACCGAATAATATAAGTGAAATTTACCATCACGGTAATGAATGTCGGGCGCCCACAAAGAGCCATCCTGCTCGGGGATATCGGTTTTAAACCAGGGTAAAGGGTTGGTAAAAACAGTACCGCTGTTTTTCCAGGTTATTTTATCTTTTGATGTTTTAATCGGGATGCCTTTGCCTGTGGAAAATATGTAGTAAGTATCGCCCTGCTTAATCATTACCGGGTCGTGTACACGTAGGTCACCTTTTAAAATACTAGTTTTCTCCTGAGCAGATGCCCGCACGCCAATCAGCCAAAACAAACTGCAAATCAGCAAATAGTGATAAGACTTTAAATAAGACATCATGAATTTAATCAAGTAAGCTACCAGGTAATCTTCAATAATTCCACATCCTGACGGGCCAATGCCGAGGGAATTGTTATTGTGTTATTTTTTATGTTTATCCGTTGCGGTTGCCCTATTTGCTGTAGCTGACCGGCTTTTTGCAACTGGCTGATTTGTGCAGCCGTAGGTTTTTGCGGCGAACCCATGTTTTTCCAGACGGTGTAGGCATTACTATGTTCCTGGTCTATTTTAAACCTGGTTACGGTAGCGGCTTGGCCGGTTAAACCGTTTACGGTAACCTGTACGTTTTCCGGAGCAGCAAACTGGTCATCATCATGGTAGCTCCATAGCATTACCGCTGCCTCGCGGCTACCTTTAGCCGCTAAAACACCAACATCGGCCGCTTTACGAATGCTCGAATCCAGAATATTGTTCAAAGCATACATCCGGTTACTGGTTGCTGCCACCCGGTTGCCCTTCATCTGGCCAAACATCCTGAACACGTTAAGCACCGGCTTATCTATGCCATTGGTAGCCAAATCGCGGAAACCGTAAAACCAGGGCTGGTCTTCAAATTCAAAAGCCCAGGTTACGGCGCCAATCAAGTTGAGCCCATATTGGTCGGCCAGTTCGTATTTACGTGCAAAGGCTGCCGCGGTGTAGCTCGAGTACATGGTACCATTACGATAGGCATTTTGCGGGTCGGTAGCCATCCCGCACGCGGCACACCCTTCCGGGTCTGACTCGCCTATTACAATCGGCGTATTCTTCAGCTCCGGGTGCGAGGCAATCATTTTAAAATTATCGTTGATGTTACGCAGTTGTGCCCGTACATCCATGCGTACTATACCATTTACCAGTTTGGGTGAGCCCTTGGCATGAAACAGAATTAAGTTTAACGGAGTACCGGTTTTGCCGGTGGCATAGTTGGTGCCTGTGAGGCAATGATTTATAAAATCATTAAGCCATTTGGTACCATTACCCGTTACGTCGGCACCACCAATGCGGGCACCAGGCAGCGACTTTTTTACGGCCATTACCGTATAGTCGTACAATTTAAAAAACTCCTCTTTGGTACCTTTCCAGTAAGGCGAGTTGGGTTCGTTCCAAACTTCCCAGTACCAGCTCAACACTTCCTTTTCGCCGTAGCGGGCCACGCTATGTTTTACCCATTGATAAACCAGTTCGGCCCATTTATCATAATCTTTGGGTGGGTAGGCCCAGCCGGTAATAATATCGGTGTAAGGGTCGCCTGGTTTCCAGTGGTGACGGTAAGGCTCCGGGTGTGTAGATAATGCCTCGGGCATAAAACCAATCTGCGCGAGGGGTTTCATGCCGCGTTTAACGTAAGTATCAATTATGCTGTCTATAATATTCCACTGGTAAACGGGCTTGCCGTTTGCATCCTCCGTATAAACGTTGGTCGATCCCCATTTAAGCGCCGCCTTTCCATCGCCGGTAACCAGCAAGCTGTGCGCACGTACATACACCGGTACGGGGCTCAACTGTGCAATTTCGGTAAGCAGCTTTTTACCGTCTTTCATGTAGGTGTAGTTGGGCTCGTCATAGCCAAACCAGGCCCAAATGGGTTTCATGGGTCCGATGGGCTTTCGTAAGTCAACCTGTATGGTAACAGGTGCCGTTACCTGTGCTTGTGTAAAACCAAAACAAGCCACAAGTCCTGTTAATAGTATTAACTTCAGATTTTTTGCAAACATAAAAAACAGTTATAATTGGCAATAACAGCTTTAATGCGGATAAAGCTTATGCCCTAAAAATACTGTTTTTAGCCTTTACTTGTCGTTTTGACATTAATTAAATTGCCTTTGCTCCAGCCTCCGGATATTGAAATAAGCAATGCCCAGCGGAACCGCAGCGACTACGCCGAACGAGCAATCAATCAGCTGCCAGAAGAACGGAATATGCCTGATAGGGCCGGCAATAAACGCCAGCGGGATAATAAGCAGACAAGCAATCAACCCAAACTGTATCACCCAGCTATTTTTAACCGGATTGAGCAACGGACCAATAAATAAGATAGCCAGCATCAGGTGCGCAAAAGCCAGCCAATCGGTACCATAACTCAGAAAAGGATAATTCAGATTGGTTTGTCTGAGACCGTTGTAAACAGTATGAAGCCAGGGTTGTAAAAGAGCAGGGAAGCTGTTGAGGTGATTATTGAAGTAAGCCAGTTCGCTCTCAATCGGGAAAGCGGTAATACCGCTAATAGCCAGTCCGGCGATGATGAACAAGATACATAACTTTGTGCGGTATATTAATTGTGCTTTAGTAAGCGTTTTCATGATGGTTGAGGTTAGATAATCTGATAAATTGTGCTTCGACGGTTTGCTTAAGCAACCGGTTACGTGCTGACAATAACTTTTGCAGGTAATTTTTTAATACCCACTGGTCTGCTAACTTGCCCAACCAGCCCAAAGGCGATTTAAATACAAACTCATCTACCATTATTGTTCCGCCATTTTGCGGCCAAAAGGCATGATAGTGTCTGAACCATTTAAACGGCCCGGAAACCATCTGGTCTACAAAAAATTCGTTGAGCTGCATTTCGGTAATTTGCACCTTAAGTTTAAACGGCAAACCAAAATGCCATGCCTTCCAGGTAACGGTTTGGTTCAGGTTAATCAGCCCCCGGGTTACGCCCGCTACGGCCTGCTCCTGGTGCCGCTGCATAGATTGCACATGCAGGTCGATACTCCGGGCTGCCTCAAAGCACACGTTTACTGGTGCCTGGATATAGGTTTTTAAATTAATGGCCGGCATAACTACTCCACCCTTTGTTTAATGACTTGTAAAATGTTGTTTTGGATATCTTTCATAATCCAGCTGGCCCACCAGGCTGCGTAAAAATTGAAGGTGGTGGTTAGCTTAAAGTGGCTGTACAAATGCAGCCGGTAAGTATTGGCGTTTAGCTTTTGCAGTACATAAGTACCGTCTAACACGTCAAAGTAGTTGCCTCCAATTACTACATGCTCATCCATTGTGGCCGAAGGTATTTCGTAAGGGTGGGCCTTAATGGTAAAACGCATTTGGCGCAAATCTTCGTAATCAGTTACCTGTTCATAAAACACCAAACCTTTCTCAAAAATGGCTTTGCGATAGCCTCCTACCCCGTTATAATTCAGTTCGGCGCGTACCGGCCTTGGAAAGCCCAGGGTGCTCGTCAGCCAGCCTTTATCGTCCTGCCTTTTGATGGCCTTAACACGGGTTACGTTTTGCCATATTTTTGCTTTATCAGCTTTAAGGTCGATAAAAGTATAAGCCTCATATACGTTAGCGATGCTGCCTATCCAGTTTTCTAACGGGGACAGCAGGAAAGGAAGCAGCACTACAAAAGTTAAGTAAGTATTTTCCTGGCTATTCTTTTTCAATTTATAATGCCCGGCTACCGCGCCTCCCAAAGAAGCGGCCGCAAGAAATAAAGGCAAAGCCATCAGCCAACAGGCCCATCCCTCTAATGCAAACACCAGCGTCACTACCAGAAAAGCGAAAATGGGTACCCAAGGCATAAAAGCCCTGTACAATTTACTTTTTACTTTCTCAACGTCTGACAAGTAAATTGTCAGGGCACCTATACCGAAGGGCACTAAGAATAAAAAACTGATGGACATTACGCTAAAAAGGCGGCCCCAATTGCTTACACCAAAAAGGAAATGTACAACGAGTGCAAAAATCAGGGGGATAACGATAACAATGGCTATTTTTCTTAAATTGTATTTCATGGTTTAACAGGTTGATTGTTTAACTTTTTTGTTTGAGGATATTGCTTATTGCAGATGCTATCCCGGCAAAGCGGAATGCATAACCAGCATCAAGCAAACGTTGCGGTGCTACCCAGCGGCTTTTTAAAATCAGTTCGGTTTCGGTGCCAATCAGCCGCGCGCCTATCTCGAGTAACCATTGAGGTGATGGCAGGCCGAATGGCATCCCATAGCATTTACGGATGGTATGCATCAAATTGGTATTGCTTACCGTTTGTGGTGCAGTACAGTTAATGATGCCGTCCATCTCCGGGTGTTGCAATAACCATTTGGTAATCTGTGCCACGTCCTGTTCATGTATCCACGATACCTGCTGATGCCCGTTGCCTTGTTTGCCACCCAGCCCCAATTTAACCAGGTTAAGCAACCGCGGAAATACGCCATCACCGCGGCCAAGCACAATGCCCATACGCAGGGCCACTTTACGAGCTCCGGGTGTTTGTGCCTCAAAAAAAGTTTGCTCCCACTCTTTACATACCTCTACCGAAAAACCTTGACCAATCTCGCCGGCAAATTCATCCTGGGCATGGTCTTCGGCGTGGCGATATATGGTGGCCGAGGTAACGTTAATCCACAACTTGGGTGGATGTGTAAGCTTACTAATGGCCCTGCCTAACAAAGCAGTTGGCTTTACCCGTGACTGGATAATTGCTTTCTTGTTTTTGTCGGTATACCGGCAGTTTACGTTTTTACCGCAAAGATTAATGAGCATATCTGCCCCATCAAGCACCCGCTCCCAGCTACCCTCGCTTTCACCGTCCCAAAGTACTGTTGATATGTTGCCTACAGTGGCGGCCGGCTTGCGACTTAAGATTACTATCTGATGGCATAAGTTTTTGTAGTAATTGGCCAATACCTGGCCCAGGTAGCCGTTGCCACCGGCTAATACTACTTTTTGATACAGTAACATGGTTGTGTTTGGTTTAAATAATGACGATGAGAACCAGTAGCCTGTAAATTACCCAGCTTATGGTAAGTGCCCACCCTAAATGGAGCAGCTTGGTACGGCGGATATGCTCTAAAAACATCAGCCCGGCAACAGCCATAAATAATGCGGTGCAAATTATAGATGAGAGAGTTAACATTTTAGCCAGCCACATCACCGGCAGTAAAAGTAACGCGCCTGCAAGCGAAACGGTCATCATGTTACCTAAGTAATCCCATTTTTTAACTGGCGCATAAAGGGCAACTATGATTCCCTGAAAAAGTATTTGCCCGCCGCAGATGAGGTACTCGCGGTACGTATTACCCATCGGGACTACGCCGGTTAAAAAATCAGCATATTGGGTAAGTACGGCACCAACTATCAACCAAGTGATCACCAAATACAGTAAGCGGTAACTTAACCGGAACGCGGGTTGTAAATCATTGCCACCCGCATTATTACCCGGCACTATTACCCTGCGATTGTAAGAAATAAAATTATAAGCTTTTTGCAGCAACCACAGCACCGGCTTACTACTAAAAAAAGGCTTTACTACCGGCACACTATGCGTGATCACCTTTAGCAAACTTTCTACGCCGTAAGTAACCTCACCGGTGTTGGTGTTAATCAGGGCAATTTCATTTACAGCGCGTTGCCTGTCTATCATTGGGCAAACCTCGTCGGGCATTTGCTGGTAACTTGCTCTGCCGGCTGCATCAAGCATGTGCGTATTTACAAATGCTTGTGTATACAGCTTACACATCGGACATTCGGCATCGTAAAAAATGATATGATTTTGCAATGTTTTCATGATGGCTTAAAGTTTGGTTTGACGAGTGTTGACAATTAGACAACTTGTGCGGGATGGGCAGCGCTTACTGATTAACTTGCTGAGCCCGGTTGCGTAGTTTAAAAAAGATGGTAAGGTTGATAAAGTGCATACCGCCCAGTATTAATATAATGCGGCCTAATTTAAAGCTCAGCACTTCTACCACAATGCGGGCATCGGTAATTAATCCGCTTTCTTTGAGCGCCAAACTAATGTAGCCAATGTTGATGAGATAAAAACCCACCAGTAACAACCGGTTAACAGAATCGGCCAGGGGTACGTTACCGTGAAAAATATCGACCAAAAATATACGGCCGTTGTTAAATAAAACTTTGGCTACCCAAACGGTTAAGCTGATGCTTACTAACAAATAAATGGCGTAGGTTACAATAAAATAGTTCATGATAATAGATTTAAAGTTTATATAATATATATTGAATTTTCAGTAATTATTGAAATGTATATTCAAAAAAAATATTCTTACTTGAATATCTTAAAAATAGAACTCCAAAACCAATTCTCTTCAGCTTTCAGCATGGTATCTAAAGTCTTATTCACGTTTTTAGCTAATTTATTGATGTTGGTAACAGAAGTTTTAAAGGTCTTGTACGCCGGGTCTTTTTCATCGCCTTTTACGTCCGACAGTTCATTAAGTATTTTAATCACCGGGTCAAGCTCGCGTTTTTTACGTTCTTGCGCTACCTGACGGGCTATGGCCCAGGTATCTTTTTCGGCATAAAAATATTCTTTACGCTCGCCGGCTTTATGTTGTTTTTCAATCAGACCCCAGCCCATTAAATCGCGCAGGGTCATGTTAGCGTTACCCCGGGATATACTTAACTCTTCCATAATTTCTTCGGTGGTCATAGCAACCGGCGAAATCAGCAATAAAGCATGTACCTGGGCCATGGTGCGGTTAATGCCCCACTCCGACCCCAGCTTACCCCAGGCTTCAATAAACTTTTGTTTACCCTCTGCTAATTCCATATTCAAATGTATAAACAACTTTTTAAACTTTCAAAAGTTTTTGAAAGTTTATTTTAACTTTATGTCAGTTTGCTTAGTCAGATGCTCCATTTATATGTCAACCCATAAAAAACGGCAGCATAATTTATTCATCATGCTGCCGTTGCTTTGTGATACAGGTGTATGCTCAAATGCTAAAACTCATCCCCTTTGCGCTTGTCCAGCTTTTCGAATGGGATTACACCTATGCGGTTAGCCCACTGCTCGTAAAGTTCGGTCAGAGCCTTAACCTTGTCCGGGTTTTGTGCTGCCAAATCATTGGTTT
Organism: Mucilaginibacter sp. CSA2-8R; assembly: GCF_038806765.1. NCBI lineage: Bacteria > Pseudomonadati > Bacteroidota > Sphingobacteriia > Sphingobacteriales > Sphingobacteriaceae > Mucilaginibacter > Mucilaginibacter sp. CSA2-8R. The sequence goes on from NZ_CP152389.1 coordinate 4,313,577, forward strand.
CAGAGCGGTCCTGAACAATGTTGTATAAATGCCATTGGTTGGCCGGATATTCTGATACCAGTTTCCAGTTGCCCTGCCTTACCGCGCGGTTGCCTTCGTGCTCAAAAAACAAGGCGTTGTGCCCCTTCCAGGTTTTACCCTGAATTAAGGGCAGCAAACTGATACCCTCGGTAGGCTTAATGGCATTGTTATGATAAGTTTTAGGATATTGCGTACCGGCTAAATCCAGGCAGGTAGCCATCAAATCCACAATATGCCCGGGCTGCTCGCTTTTTTTGTGTGCTTTAATTACGGCAGGGTAACTTACAATAAATGGCGTAGCTATACCGCCTTCGTACACCCAGTGCTTAAACAGAGTTAACGGCGTATTACTCACATTAGCCCCGGTAAAACCGTAAGCCGTAAACGATGATGGATCGCTGGCTGGTTTTAAATTGGCGGCAATCATCTCGGGGGTAAAACCATTACCTTTGATGCTCTCACTGCTGGCACCATTGTCCGACAAAAACATGATGACTGTATTCTGGTCCTGCCCTGTTTCTTTAAGTGCCTGGCGTATACGACCGATGTTCTGGTCCATACGGTCAATCATAGCTGAGTAGGTAGCCATTTTATCATCCCAGTTTTGCTTTTCCTGCTCAGTTAAGGAGTTCCATTCGGGCACATTTTTATCACATGGCGAAAGCTGCGTAGTACTGTTAATAATGCCTAACTGTTTCATGCGGTTAAATCGTGCTTCACGCAGTTTATCCCAACCCGCCATAAATTTGCCTTTGTACTTGGCAATATCTTCGGGCAGGGCATTAAGCGGCCAGTGCGGAGCGGTAAAAGCCATATATAAAAAGAAAGGCTTTCCAGTGGTTTTGTTATCCTTGATGTATTTTACCGCATAGCCGGCATAAGCATCGGTTGCATAAAAGTTATCGCCGGGCGTATAAGGCTGGTCATCTAATGCTACGGTTAAATGCTGGTTGGGCCGGTAAGGGTGGGTTGGCCTGAAATAACTCCCTGCACCATCAATTAAACCAAAATAATGATCGAACCCGCGTTTTACCGGCCAGTGCTCTTGTGCCGTACCCACATGCCATTTACCGGCCATGTAGGTATTATAGCCACCGCTTTTAAGCGCCTCGGCAATGGTTACACAATTATTATTAAGGTAGCCCTGGTAGGCAGATTCTTTGCGGGTGTTCACCATATCGCCTACCCCGGCCTGGTGCTGGTACAAACCGGTTAACAGCGAAGCACGCGACGGGCAGCAGCGGGAGGCATTATAAAACTGCGTCATCACCAACCCTGTTTTAGCCATGCCATCCAGATTAGGTGTTTGGGTAATGGAGCCAAAACAGCCAATATCTGAGTAACCCATATCATCAGCCAGGATGATGATGATATTAGGCTTCTTTGCGGGCTTAACGGCTGCTTTTTGAGCCCATATGGTTTGCGTACCCCAAAGTAAAAAAGTACTGAGGCAAATAAATTCCTTAAGTTTCATACTTAACCGGTTATTGAATTGGCTTAGCGGTAAATATAAATACTTAGGCTAATCATTTTTTAGTTTAACCAGTTAAGTACAGGATAGTTAACCGCATGGGTGCAATTAACTATCCTGCTCAAATTATGATTGCTGGTATGAGGGATGCCTTACAATTTGTGCAGCTATGCCTAATACTTCGTTACCTGAAAAGGCGGCTACGCCATCGAAGTCAAAATCGCGTTCGCTGCGCAGAGTAATGGTACCCAGCAAGCCGTCTTCCGGTATATCAACGGAGCGCGCCTGTTCGTGGTCAATCCAGTCTAAGGCCGGGTCAACGGCGTAAACTTTAAATACATTGTTTCCGGCCTGCGGTTCTATACGTAACTGCCGCTGGCTCTGCCCTACGGCTACTTCAAAAGTTTCCATATCTGTATGTTTGGTAGTATTGTACAGACACGCCGGCTTTTAAAAAGTTTTTTTATTGCATGGCCGGCATACCCATAGCCGCCCACTCCTCCTGCGACGGGCCATACAAACCAGGTACCGGTAAACCTACCATACGCATAATAATAGTCATCTGGCTGCGGTGATGTGCCTCATGCGAAATCAATACAGACAGCACTGTGCCTTTGCTCCAGTTTTCGCCGTACATGGGTACTTCTTCGGTCAGGTTTTCGTTAGTCCAGCGCTGCTGTACGGCTTCGGTTAAGCGTTGGCTATACTGCTGATAGATAGCGGTTAACTCAGCCATGGTTGCCGGGGCAGGTTGATCTTCTAAAGGGTTTTCATCAAACAAACCGGCCTTTGTTCCCATCTCAGTAATGGTTTCGGTGATGTGCCAGGCTAATCTTTCCAAGCTACGGATGTTGGCGTTGATTTTTACTGTCTTGGTTTCTTCGGTAATGCCCGAAAATATTTTTACGGTGTTAGCCGACTCGTGCTGCCAGTCGGTACTAAAAACTTGAATGTCGCGATACATCGATTGGTGTTTTAATTGATGCAAATTGACTGAATTATTTGCAAAATGCTATTAACCCAATGGATGAAATTTGTAAAAGCTGAAGACGTCTCTCAGAAATATATTTAATTAATCATTAAGTAATGTTGAACAAAAACCAGTTATTTTGTAACCCTTTATGGCATTATTCATCACCTCACTCAATTCGGGCAGCAATGGCAACTGTTATTATGTTGGTAATCAACGCGAAGCTGTGTTGGTTGACGTGGGTTTATCGTGTCGCGAAACCGAGAAACGAATGCTGCGATTAGGGCTTTCCATGCATAAGGTTAAAGCCATCTTTATATCGCACGAACATTCGGACCATATTAAAGGCTTGCCTTTAATTGCTAAAAAGTACCAATTGCCGGTTTATATTACACCAGGCACCCTAAAAAACGGGCGCTTGTTGTTAGAAAACCATTTGGTTAAACCATTGCGAGGTTACGAGCCGGTACAAATTGGCGAGCTAACTATAACCGCCTTCCCTAAGTTTCATGATGCTGCCGAACCACATAGTTTTATCGTCAGTTGCCAAAATGTAAAAGTGGGTGTGTTTACCGATATTGGTTGCCCATGCGAAAATCTCGTCAGCCATTTTAAGCAATGCCATGCAGCTTTCTTAGAAGCTAATTATGATGAAAAAATGCTGGCACAAGGCAATTATCCGTACCATTTGAAACGACGCATTAGCGGAGGTTATGGCCACCTTTCTAACCGGCAGGCCCTGGAACTTTTCAAAACGCATAAGCCGGATTATATGAGCCATTTGCTGCTCGCGCATTTATCAAAAGATAACAACTGCCCCGACTTGGCCCGCAACATGTTTATACCCTACGCTGGCTCAACCCAGGTAATTGTAGCCTCACGTCATGAAGAAACACCGGTGTATAACATTAAACATACGGGCGTTAGCGAAGTGATTGTTCGCAACTACCAGCCACAAAGCCAAACAGTTCAATATCAATTATTTTAAGGCACTTAACGCTTAAAGCAGTTTTATACATTCATAGCTTGCTACGTTGGGATATAAACTGTTGTTATAGAAATTTACACTGCTTTAACTTTTATTTCAAATTAGTTAAGATTTTTATAAGTTTGTTATCACCTACTAGATAACATGCCAAAAAGAATAATGATAGCCGATGACGATCCGGGGATTGTTGACGCGGTGGAAATGATTTTAGATTTTCATGGGTACACAGTTTCTTCTACCTATAATGCTACCGACTTACTGACTATTCGGCCAAATCAATATCCTGATCTTTTGATTTTAGACATCTGGATGCCAGGATGCGACGGCCGTGATATATGCAGGCAACTGAAGATGCAGGATGAAACCCGCCAGATACCCATACTGATGATATCTGCCAGCAAAGACATCAGCGCATCTGCGCTTGAAGCCGGTGCAGATGACTTTTTAGCTAAACCTTTTGACATGCAAGATCTCATTAGCAAGATTGAAATGCTGACCTGTGAACCGGCTGAAGTTTGATTGCAGCGTTCAAATGTAAGCTGTAAGTATCAGCAGTTCGTTGTACTAAGATGTTAGGCCAAATCTTTGCAACCACTTTTTGAAATAGAATTCTTAAATCGTCTTTTAATTACCTGTAGCTTGCTCACAATTCAATGCTTAGGTTATACGCTATTTGCTATGCAGAGTATTTTATTATCTTTGTATATACCGGTAGGAAACAGTGTTCAGCTATTTTATAAATCAGCTTTTTAAACTGCAATTTACGCTCAGCACACCCAGCCCTATTAGCTTTAAATAAATTTATGCTCAAAAAAATATTGGTATTGGATGACAACATGGACATACTCGAAGTAGTTCATGAAGTACTTACCTATGAGCATTTTGAGGTAAACAGCACCTCCGATAGCAAAAACATTGTTACCGTAGCCGAAAACTACCGGCCTGATCTCATCATTCTTGATTATAAGCTGATGGATGATAACGGTGGCGAAATTTGCCGCAGAATTAAATCGCATCATCAATTGCACAAAACTCCGGTCATCATTTTTTCTGCCTACACCAACAAAACCGATTTTTACAGTTTTGGATGCGACGCCGTGATTGCCAAGCCCTTTGACTTAACTGAGCTGATTGACACCGTTAATAGTTGCCTGCAATTAAGCCTTTAGACAGCTAAGCCGATACCATTCTGAGCTTGTACCGGCTTATGTTAATTCACTAAAGGAAGTTAATGCTACTTTTAAAAACGGTATCCCAAATTCACGTATACGAAATGCCCTTCAGTAGACCGCCCGTAAGTAGCCTGAATCAAAAACAGCTCCGCAGGCAGTATAAAAATACCACCGCCATAGCCATCGTGCCATTTAGAGGATGATTCGCCAGGTGTCCAAACCCGGCCAACATCATTAAAACCTATTACGCCGAATGTCCCCGGGAACAGGTAAGCATTAAAATCAAATAGTTTTAACCGGGCCTCAATGTTATTGTACAACATGCTTTTACCGGTAAATCGCCAGGTACGGAAGCCGCGCAGATTATCAGTACCACCCAATTTTAACTGCTGAAAATAATCTGCCTTACCAAAAGTAGTTCCTCCGCCAAAACGGGCTGCTAATACAAAAACAGAATCTCGGTCGGGATTTAAGTAAAAACTAAATTCACTTTGCAATTGACTATACCGGCGGTTTTGCCCGTTAATTTGCTGCAAACCAGTAAGGGTAGTGTTCCAATACACCCCTTTTGTTGTTACCACCTGGTTATCGCGGGTGTCCACTTCGGCACCGGTAACCAAACCGGCATATACTTTACTGCCAAACACATTCTCGCCTGGGTTCTGCGAATCGTAGATGGCTAAATACCGGTTTGCGTTTTCGGAGCCATTGGCATAATAAAATTGCCCGGTAATGCCCCCGCTTACTTTAACCTTACCGTAGGTGTGCGCTAAACGGGCATCGCCATAAACAAAATCATACCTGTTACGAAAAAACTGAATCCGGCTCTTGTCTTTATCGTCGTCGTCATCATTTTTAAAAAAGGTTTCGTTACCCACGCCAAAAAAGTTACTGATGTTGTGCGGACCACGGGAAGTAATTTTAATTAATAAGTCGTTATTACCAATAAGCCCCTTAAAATCGGCATTGTAATTAATCCTGAATGATTGCCGGCCAAATGCATAACTGCCCAAAATTTCCTGACGCCACTCGTAAGGGCTTTTACGAAACCCTTGTTTAGTGTAAGCGTAACCCAGCGTTAAGATAACACCGTAGTCATTATTATACCGCGCTGATATAATAGGCTCGGGCTGGTCATATTGAAAGTTTTTACGGTCGTAAGCAGTTATAGTGCTATCTGTTCCAGTCTTAATTTTAGCCTGGCTCCTTTTTGGAAAAACGTTGGATTCATCCTTACGGTCATAAATGTATAAATTGTGCTTATCATCTACGTTAGGGCTTACGGAGTAAGTATCAACTCCTGGCGCGCCAATCATTCGTATCTTAATAGGCGATTTGCCCGAACCGGTTACCTCATACCTGTCGCCGCCACCAAAACCATACACCCGTAAATCATGCGTAACTTTGGGGTCAAACACCCGCTTGTAAACTTCGCGGCCTAAGCTATTGTCTTTTTTAATGTTGCGCACGGTCAGGCTAACCTTACCGCTGTCAAGCAGTTTAACATCAATCTGCTCATTTTTTTCGCTGGCAGGCACGTCAACCTGGCCTGATATAAAACGGTAATACTCCAACCCCTGCTTGCTCATGTTATTACGCCGAGCAATAGCTGTAGCGATGATCTTTTTACCAGATATTGCAAATATTTGCCTGGGCATCTTACGCACAGCCCGGGATATCACATCATCAGTTAAATGTGTTTGTACATATTGTATTTGTTCTTTCCAATCGTCTTCGTTTAAATCATTTAAAAAATAGCGGTCAAAGTACCTGCCGTTAAAGTTCCATTCGCCTATGCTCCTAATTTCATTTTCATAAGGCTGAAATTTTGCCTTTAAAAACTGGTGCGCCACTATCCAAGGCAATACACCCGAGGTTTTATAATAAACCTGGTCGCGGTCGCGGGGTATAGGCGTGTAAATCGTTTCTTTATTGGTTTTATCTTTATCCCAACGCCACTGGTCGTCGTGGCGGTCCCAATCGCCAATAATCATATCCAGCAACCGTGCACGCAGCACCAGTTTGCTGTCTACTCGCACATCATTATCTTCACGCTGTTTTTTTTGTACCTTTTTGGTATTATCCGTTTTTTCAGACTCTAAAGGTTCGCGCTCTTCAAAAAGGTAAACACTATTTTTGTAATCTTTTCTAAACTGACCTAAAACGGGATCGTCGCCTACGTAAACTATTTCGGGATTGGAGTGAGGGATTTCCAAGGCATCGGCCATGACAGGCACAGTTAATGAGGCAAACGGGTTTGCCGTACTGGTTTGGTCCTGGATGATGGCCTTAGCCAAACCCTTGCGCAAATTAGGTGGCAACACCCTCTCAGGATATTTCTGTACAGAGCGCAGCACCCATTCCTGCCCGGTTTTATCAACCAGGCGCAAAGATTTGGTTTGCATACCGCCACCCTTTTCCTCTACTTTCAGGCCGCCTTTTTCCTGCGCTAATTTGATGATACGTACTTTAACCGGCGTTGCCCACTCTTTACGGTAATTGCTACCCAGCATTAAGCGGTGAAAGCCATTTACGTGGTTGTATTCCGGTTCAATGGCTACAGTAATACTGTCGGCCGCTTTTTTGGCCTGGCTGTACGTAGCCAGTGGCAGCAAACCCATTACGGCCACTATATTTATAAAAGTAACACAATGTTTTTTTAAGAGCATCGAGATATAATTGGCTGGTTGTTAAGTGTGAAAATGTGAACCGCCCTTGAATGTAAGCTATAACACAAATTTGATACTTTTGTGCGAACCACAGCGCACTTCGTCTATAATTTTTATCCACAGCGTTAAGGGTAGTTTACGATTTTTTACTCTTGTTAGTTCTACATTGGTTACACCATTAATTAATTGAGAGCAACATTTAGTAAATTTAGATATAAGCTTGACTGATTGAACCTTTGTTAATTAGCAAGATTAGCAAAAAACACCCGGAATTATTAATGCTACAAAAAAAACGAACCCTATTTTACCTGGTTGATGGCGCACACAGTGAGATCATGCCCGAACTGATAAATCAGGGGTTGCTGCCTAATATTAAAAGAATTATAGACGAGGGTACGTACCGTAAGGCTACAACCTGCTTCCCGTCTACCACCGGCCCTGCTTATTTACCTTTTTTAACCGGACACTTCCCGGGCACCATGGGCATTACCGGCATCCGCTGGTTTGACAAAACGGAGTTTAAACGAACCCGGTGGAATAAAAATGCCATGCGCTCTTATTGCGGCCCCGAGGCTGCCTGGTTTAATACCGATATGCCGGCTGATAAGCCTACACTGTTTGAACTCATGGGCGAATCGTATAATTTGTATAACATGATTACCCGCAATGTGCCTGACGAATACGACTTAGGTAAAAAAGGTAAAGGTTGGCTATACACCCGTGCCCATTTCTTAAAAAGACACCATCCGGTTGATTTGCAGGGCCATCAGCGTATCATGAACATGCTGCACTCAGGCAAAGATTTTGATTTTTTATTTGCCGTTTTCCCGAGCGTAGATTGGGACTCACATTACCACCATGTACATGATTTACGCACTATTGAAGCTTATAAAATTGTGGATGACAGTTTGGGCGAAGTAAGAGCCCTGCTGGAGAAAAAGGGTTGGTGGAATGATACGTTATTTATTCTGACTTCCGACCATGGTCTTACCCCTACTACCCAACATTTAGATTTGGGCGACTGGATGACCAATAACGGACTCAAGTCGGTTTACTATCCTACCATCTGGAAAAGCAATCCCAAATCGGCCGTAATGATCTCCGGTAACTCGTTTGGCAGCATTCATCTGCTTAACCATGATGGCGACCATGTTTTGCGCGAACGCGAAATATTAACAACCATGGGGTCGTCTCGCCTGGAAAGTTTAATTGCAGAAAAGGCAGTAGATTTTGCCATATACCGCGGTGATGAAGCGCAAAGTTACATAGTACATAATGCGGTAGGCAAAGCTACGGTAAGGGTTACCGGAGATACGTTTAGCTATGACCCGGAAAGCGCTGACCCGCTCAAATTAGGAAATAATATCAGGGCCGTGGGGCACCGCGAAGCTTTAGAAGCAACATTTGATAGTGAATATCCAGATTCATTATACCAAATTCATCAGCTATTCAGGAGTCGCAGAGCGGGCGATATTGTGGTAAGCGCCCGTGTGGGCCATGATCTTCGAGACTTTTGGGAATACCCGGAGCACTTAGGTTCACATGGTTCGCTGCACCGCTCACATATGCATGTACCGCTTGTTTACAATCAGAAAAACTGGCACACTCACTCAGCCCGTACTGCCGACTTATTTAACAGCATTCTGAAATGGAAAGACATCTTTCCGAAAAGCTCTGAGGGCGAGGCTTTATATTGATTGCTCTACCGTTGCAGACAACCATTTATTAAATTTCTTAACACATTATATATTGATTTACAGTTTAGCTCTTTGATAATGATTAAACTGTTAGCATGATTGTTAATTACACACAGCAAGGATGGGAAATTATAACTCAACGTGCACACGGTGTATTGGCGGCACAACTGGCGGCTCATTGGGCTGTTAAAGAACGCCCCAAACGCTGGACGGAAACCCTGCTGGCCATTGCCGAGCACGATGATGCCCGTACTGAACTGGAGTCGAACATTCTGCTTACCCCGCAGGGTGGTCCGCTAAACTTTGACATGCATTTATTTGACCCCGAGCATTGCCGGTGCCTGAGTAACTTTTCGTTATCAAAAAGCCGTTACATTGCTTTGCTTACTTCCATGCACATGGCCTTTTTGTACAAGAAAGAAGAAAGCAGCAACCCCTTGGTTAAACCCTTTTTGCAGGAGCAGGCAAAACTGCAAAAACAATGGCTTGATGATTTAAGCATCAGCCCAACCGAAGCCAACCGTATTTATCATTTATTGGAATGGTGTGATGCCTGCTCCTTATTACTATGCCGTAATGAGGTACAACCCGAACAGCGGGACATTGAAGTGAGCCAGGGCCCGGCCAAACGTAAATACAAGATGCAGCAGTTAGCCGATGGACGATTAACCATCAAGCCATGGCCTTTTGATACTGACAGCTTTGAGATACAGGTGGAAAAACGACTGCTACAACAACTTCAGTTTAGCAGCAACGATGAATTTAAAGCATGTTTTTTAGCAGCTCCCGCAACCGAAGTAGTTTGGAAATTGGCAAAAACTTAAATTATATACCCAACACCTGTTTTAGCTTCATGTAGCCTGTTTTACTTACCGGTATGCGGGCACCCGATTTAAGAATGGCCAGGTGGGTATCTTTTTCGTACGGGTCGATACGAGTGATTTCTGATATCCGGATCATGTATGAGCGATGTACCCGTACAAATTGCCGGGCATCTAAAGTTTGCTCAAAAAAGCTCATCGTTTTATTTTTAAGAAACGACCCTTCGGTGGTGTGTATACTCACGTAGTCATCATCAGCTGCCAGATATTCTACATCATGCACCGGGATGATTTTAACTTTGGTACCTGTTTTTACCACAATACGCTCGTGCTGTGCCGGCGATTGCGAAGCGCTGTCTAACAAAGCTTCGGTAGCTTTGGCGGCAGGTGCCGTACCGCTTTGCGACAGGTATTTCTCTACCGCCTTGTTAAACCGGTCGCGGCTGAAAGGTTTTAAAAGATAATCTACCGCGTGGGCTTCAAAGGCTTTGATAGCGTATTCGTCAAAAGCGGTAGTAAAAATTACCTGCGGCGGCTGCTCTACCAGTTCCAGCATTTCAAAGCCGTTTATCTTGGGCATTTGCACGTCCAAAAAAATCAAATCGGGCTGATACTGCATAATTGCCTTAATACCTTCAAAACCATCACCACACTCCTGCATTACCTGCAACTGACTGTTAAAGGGCTGTAAATATTCCAGCACCACCATGCGGGCCAATGGCTCATCATCAATAATCAGTACGCGCTTCATGCCTGAGGTATCTTTATCATGATGGTAAATATATCATCATTTTGGAAAGTTTCAACCAGGTCGTTACGGGCAAACAGCAAATAAAGGCGGCGTTGTATCCCCCGTATGCCAAAACCGGTACCATGCCGCGGCCGGGCTGTTTGCGGGTCATAAGGGTTTTGCACCATGACAGACAGGTAGTTGTCGTCCATCTCGGCACGGATGCTAATGGTTACCTCGCCGGTGGTATCATATAAACCAAACTTAATGGCATTCTCAACAATGGGCTGCAATAATAGTGGCGGCAGCATGCTTTTGTTACAACGTTCGTCGCAGCTTATCTCAGTTTGCAAACGATGCCCGAAACGTACTTTCTCAATATCCAGGTAGAGGTTCAGGTGCTGTAATTCTTCGCTTAAAGTTACCTGCTGCTGGTCGTCTTTTTTTAGCGTACCGCGTAAAAAGTCTGACAGTTGGTGTATCATCCGACGGGCTTCATCGGGTTTAAAACCGATTAACGCATTGATAGAGTTTAGGCTGTTAAACAAAAAATGGGGTTGCAATTGCTGGCGTAAGTTGTAAAGTTCGGCATCGCGGGCCAGTTTTTCGGCTTCGGCCTTACGCCTTTCATTTTCTTTCTGGTCTTGCTGTACATACCAAATCAGGCTAATCATGGCCATCCAGCCAATAGCCAGAAAGCTGGTTACAAATCGTAAAATGAGCGATTGCTTTAAAAACACGCCAAAGGTATCGCCAACATTTAAGTGTGGTAATATCCACCAAACAGATGCTGTACAGGCTGCCGCCAGCACTAAACACCATATCAGTAAGTTGATATAGCTGCCTTTACCGGGCTGGTAATAACGTAGGTTGTTGTCAATAAGCCAGCAGGCGGCGCCAAGCGGCACAATGCTAACGGCACTATCAACAGCGGCCACATACCAATCGAAGCCGAAATCGTGTATCAAATATAAATGAGCGGCCATCCAGGTAACCCCGCCTATAACCAAAGCGAGGTTAAACCTTCTAAATACCGTTAATGAAGCAGCCATTTAACAGAATTGTAAATTGAGGTTGAGTTGAAATTTGCTTTTTGACTATCCTACCGGAGCAGCAAAAAAGGCAATGATTAACTTTAAAATAGTGTAAATGCTGACGATGATGAGATACCAGTTCATGATTGCTGTACTTTAAAGGTTAAAAACTACGTACATCTACTCCTCCAAAAATGGATGTACCTTTCAATACCAATATTTTATCAGGGCTTTGAGCACCTGCGTTGCTGAAGCGTTTATCGTCAATGCCGGCAAATATGGCGGCAATGTCCGAGCGTACCTGCCAGTGCGGGGGCACCAGCAGTTTCACACCGCCAAACACCTGGGTAATGTCAATCATCACAATACCGTTAATGTCGGCACGGGTAAAATCAAGCTCGGCACCACCGAATATGTTTACGATTTCGCCCCCCTTAAAATCTTTGGAAAGGATGGTTTTCTTGATACCGCCAAATACAGAAACGGCATCCAGGTAATTATCGCCAAGCGGGTCGTTAGCGAAAGTTCCCTGGTTAGTTTCAGTGCCTTCGGGCTTTACTACATAATCGGCCTCAGGAGCAAAATCAAACTTTACTTCTTCTTTTTTCTGTGCCCAATTTTTCATGTGCGCCGGCGTCTGATTGCGTTTGATGATTAACCAAATACCCATGCCCATAATGGCTAACGGCCAGAAATAAGCCCGTAAATTCAATGCTGGTATCAGGCGTCCGGATAAAAATATTACCCCAATAACCACCATTACCAACCACGACGGATTTTTAAAATCGTGTTTGAAGCCGCTAAACAATCCTATCACGATTAATAACATCGGCCAGCTAAACACCCAGTCCGGAAAAAAGAAAAAAGAAAACTGGCGTATCAGCAACAAGGTGCCCAAAACCAGAAAAATCAGTCCGATAAAAACTTTGCCGTTATTTTTCGGACGATTGGCATATGATGATTCGATACTCATGGTTATGTGTTTTGATGATGTAAAACTATAGCATATGTTAACGCTTACCTATAGTGAATAGGTTACCGGAGCAACATCCTCGGTAAAACGTATCATTTTATCGGTGAAAATTTTTGCCGATTGTTTTTTTGAATTGAAAGAGTCCGCGAACGCGAAACGACATAAACGAAAACAGCCCGGTTGATGACCGGGCCGCTGCTATTTTGAAAGGAAATGTTACACTTCAGGTTCCTGCTGACTCAAGCAATGAAAACTGCCCAAACCCCAGATAATATTGGTCGAGTCGATACCTACCACCTTACGGTCGCTAAAGCATTGCTGCAATATATCCAACGCCTTATCATCACTGGCGCAACGATAAGTAGGTACTACTACGGCGGCGTTACTGATGTAAAAGTTGGCATAAGAGGCTGGCAACAATTGGTCTTCGTGAATTACTGGTGTAGGCATCGGTAATTCTACGATGTTTAACTGCTTGCCGTTAAGCAAACGCATATTTTTAAGCGACTGAAGATTTTCCTGCAAAATGTGATAGTTCTCGTCGTTTTTGTTTTCTTCAACAACGGTAACTACGGTGTCTTCGTTCACAAAGCGGGTAATATCGTCGATATGCCCGTCGGTATCATCACCTATAATACCATCACCCAACCATAACACCTGCTCTACCCCATAATAGTTTTGCAGGTGTTCTTCAATTTGCTGCTGGTTAAGATGTGGGTTACGGTTTTCGTTTAATAAACAAGCTGTGGTGGTTAGCACTGTACCCTTGCCGTTAAAATCAACCGAACCACCTTCCATCACAATACCCGGGTAATAAACCGGTAAATCAAAATGCTCGGCAATACGAGTTGGTATCACGTCGTCTAAATCAAACGGTGGATATTTACCACCCCAGGCATTGTAACCCCAGTCTACCACTACTTTTTGCTTAGTGTCAGGGTTTATTAAAAACGCCGGACCATGGTCGCGACACCAGGCATCATTAGTCGGGAACTCAAAAAATTGGATGCGATTTAAATTAACTCCTACCTGCTGCAAGTGCTGTTTGGCAAAATCAGCCATTTGCTGGTTAGCCACGTTGATGCGCACTAATTCGCCAACTGCAACTTCTTTAATAAATTCGCAATACTTGGCATAAATAGTATCAATTTTACCGGGCCACGAGGCTTCTTTATGCGGCCAGCTTAACCAGGTAGCCGTATGCTTAGCCCATTCGGCCGGGAAGGTAAAACCTTTTCCGGCGGGAGCATTTTCTAACTTATTCATCGTCCAACAGTCGTTTAGTGATGGGCTGATAAGTTTCTACTCGCCTGTCGCGCAGGAAAGGCCAGTGCGTGCGGTAGTAGTCAGTTTTCGACAAATCTAAATCAACCACGGTCACCTGCTCTTCCTGGTGGTCGCCCTGGAAAATAACTTTTCCGAAAGGGTTAGACACAAAGGAGCCACCCCAGAATTTCAGGCCAACTTCTTCGCCTACCCGGTTAACGCTTACCACGTGTACTCCGTTAGCTACCGAATGTGAGCGCTGTATGGTTTGCCATGCATTGTATTGCTCGGTATTGGTGTCCACATCCTGCGTAGATGCCCAGCCAATAGCGGTTGGATAAAATAATATTTCGGCACCCATTAAAGCAGTGATACGGGCAGCTTCCGGATACCATTGGTCCCAGCAAATCAATACACCGATTTTTGCAAATTTGGTTTTGAATACTTTATAACCTAAATCGCCGGGAGTAAAGTAAAACTTCTCATAAAAGCCCGGATCGTCGGGGATGTGCATTTTGCGATACTTACCCAGGTAAGCACCGTCAGCATCCAACACCGCAGTGGTATTATGATACAAACCTTGCGTACGTTTTTCAAACAAAGAGGCTATAATTACTACGCCCAGTTCGGCAGCTACCTTCGAAAGCTCATCGGTAGATGGGCCCGGAATAGCTTCGGCTAACTGAAAGTTGTCGTAATTTTCCTCGTCACAAAAATACAATGAGGTAAAAAGCTCCTGCAAGCACACAATCTGCGCACCTTTGGCGGCTGCTTCGCGTACCTTTTCAATAGCTTTATGTAAATTTTGCTGTTTATCAGCCGTACAGCTCATCTGTACCAAACCTACTTTTACTTTGCTCATGGGCTTTAAAAATTTGCGCAAAAATACGTATTCTGTATTAATTACTAATGCAACGCCTGCAATACTTGTGCCGTGGCTTCAGTTATTACATACAGATGTATTTCTATAAAAACCCCTTCCAAAATACCTTTATCAATTAATAACGTAAACGCATCAATCACTCATAAAGAGATAAGCTTTTACCAAAATAAGCCGGTTTAATTTGTTTTTCATAATTTTGCGGGCATCAATGATAGCTAAAGAAAAAGCTGCCAAGCCCAAAACCTGGAAAGACACGCTCTGGAGCGTTACCAAACTATTGCTCAAAATTGCAGTAACCTCTGCCTTACTTTATTACGTATTCAGCAAGATTGAAATAGGAAAAGTTAAAGGTTTAATTGCCCAATCTAACCCCTGGTGGATGGTTGCGGCACTGCTCTGTTTTTTTACATCAACTATTGTATCAGCCTCGCGGTTACTGAGTTATTTTAAGTCTATCCACCTTAGACTGGATATTCGCTTTAACATAAGACTATACCTGTTAGGTATGTTCTATAACCTTTGCCTGCCGGGTGGCATTGGCGGCGACGGCTATAAAATTTATTTGCTTAACCAGCGATATAATCTGCCGGCTAAAAAAGTGTTTTGGGCTATCTTGTTCGACAGGCTGAGCGGCTTTTGGGCTATAGGGTTTATTACCATGGCACTTATTTTATTTGTGCCGCAAATACATATTCACATTGCTATTCCGCTAAGTGTATTTTTAGGTGGAACGGCCGTTTACTACTTAGTAATGCGCCGTTTTTTTAAAGAGTATACTCATTACTTTTTTGAGGCACACTTCAAGGCACTGGGCGTGCAGTCGTTACAGGTACTTACCATATTGCTTATTTTACTGGGCTTACATTTTAACGGTAAGTTTGCTCCTTATTTGCTTAGTTTTTTAATGTCGTCGCTGGCAGCCGTGTTTCCGTTTACTTTAGGCGGATTAGGCGCACGCGAGTATATATTTACCTGGTTATCAGGCATATTTCATATGAACGCCAGTTTGGCGGTGTTTGTAAGTTTGTCTTTTTACGTAGTATCAGCTATCGTATCGCTGATAGGCGTGTATTACGTTTTTAATGAAAACAAATTACAGGAAGGCCTGCCACCTATTGTAATTGAGGATGACACCGAAGAAGAGCAAGCTAAACCAAACCTGAGCTAATGATAGATGTTAGCTTAAAACCTTTATAATTTTAGTGTACCATGAACATCGTAATCACTGGAGCAAGCAGCGGCGTAGGGTTTGAAGCAGTATTGGAACTCATTTTACAGAATCACCACCACGTGATTGCCTTGGCGCGCTCGCAGGATAAACTTACCCGTTTATTAGAAATTGCCAAAGGCTTAAACCCCGATTGTACGCTTTACCCCATAGCCTTTGACATTGTACACGATGAATATGCAGGTTTGCAACAGTTTATCAACACCCATTTTGAGGGCAAAGTAGATGTGTTGATTAACAACGCCGGTACTTTGATAAACAAACCTTTTGAAAAACTAGACGAAGGCGACTTTATAGAAATGCTGCAAAGCAATTACATTGGCCATGTGCGGATGATACAAAACCTGTTACCCCAAATTACCCAGGGAGGACATATAGTAAACATTGGCAGTATGGGCGGTGTACAGGGTAGCGTAAAATTTGCCGGCTTAGCGGCGTACTCTGCCAGTAAAGGCGCTTTACATACTTTAACCGAATGTTTGGCTTTAGAATTGAAAGACAGGCAAATCAATGTGAACTGCCTGGCCCTGGGCTCGGCCCAGACTGAGATGCTGGAACAAGCTTTTCCGGACTACCAATCGCCGGTAATGGCGTTTGAAATGGGTAAATACATTGCCGACTTTGCCACTACAGGGCATAAGTTTTTTAACGGAAAAATTTTACCGGTTGCGGTAACTACGCCGTAACTATTTCATTTTGTTCATCATTTGCTGAAACAGCTTTTCGGCATCTGCTTTATTAAACAGCTCGGGGCCAGGGTTCATGGTGGCTGCACTACCGCAGGCAATACCCATGCGTATCGTCTGGCGTATGTCCATGCCTTTTTCGCAGGCATAAACCATTCCGGCCACCATACTATCGCCGGCGCCAACCGTGCTGCGCTTTTCTACCTGCGGTGCCTCAACATACTCGCTAAAGCCACGGGTAGCCACGTAAGCGCCTTGTGCACCTAATGATACTACGATAATCTGGCATTTACCTTTGCCTATAATCTGTTGTGCTGCGGCTTCAACCGCGCTAATATCCTTAATATCAATCCCGGTAAGTTTGCTTAGCTCTGCCTGGTTGGGTTTGAGTAAATAAACGCCCTCTTCTACCGCATATTTTAATGCGTCGCCCGAGGTATCAACAATTAGCCTGGCTTCATTCTGTTGTGCTATGCGGGCAACTTTAGCTAAAAAATCAGCACTTAAACCCGGCGGCA
Organism: Mucilaginibacter sp. CSA2-8R; assembly: GCF_038806765.1. NCBI lineage: Bacteria > Pseudomonadati > Bacteroidota > Sphingobacteriia > Sphingobacteriales > Sphingobacteriaceae > Mucilaginibacter > Mucilaginibacter sp. CSA2-8R. The sequence continues at coordinate 4,330,704 of NZ_CP152389.1, forward strand.
TACCTCCGCTAACCACCATAAATTTGGGTTTGGGTAACAGCTTTTTTATAACACTGAGTATTTCGCGCTCTTCTTTGGGTAACAACTCTACGGCAGGCATTCCAAAACGATACTCCTCGTGCACCTCGCGGTTGATGACGATAAAGTTTTCTCGGGTCATTTTTTCGGTAAGCACCGGCATTTGGTTAATGTGCTCTGCCCTGAGCAAGTCTTGCAAATGCTGACCGGTTAAACCTCCTGACGGGAATATAGCCAGTGACGTTAAATTCAGCCGTTTCAGTCCGCGCGACACATTGATACCGCCACCTCCGGCTTCAAACCGGGGCTCAATGCAAATCAGTTTTTGATCGGCTATAATTTTATCAACTGTGGTACTTTTATCAACTACTGGGCTCAGCGTAAGGGTTATAATGTGTTTCATGCAGATTTAGGCAATATTACATGCGTTGTAATATAGTTTATCTTCCGGAGCAGATAAAATGAAAAATATGCCTTAGCTCTCTAACTTATTGCCTTCGCTGCACTGATCCGAACTTTCAGTTTCTTGACCTTGTACAGACTTATTACGTCAAACAATTTGTCGGCATTTTAATTCTACAACTTAATTGTTTGTGTTAAATATCAAGAGTATAGTTTTGAGTAAACGCTTTATTTATACCTGTAAAAAGCTTTGGTTAACGCCGTTTGTTCTGTTTGCTTTGTTAATTGGTGGCTGCCAATTTGCCTTTGCACAAACAGCACCTGTTGACTCGCTGAAGGCCGACTCGTTGCGCCGGTTGCAAACTAAACGTACCCGCGTAGTCGACACGTTATACAAGCAGTACGACTTTGGCGATTTAGTTAACACCATTGTGCACCCTCATCGCAAGCCCGATTCATTAAAAAAAAAATCGGGCATTACTGTTGTGCCTAATATAGCCTCTAACCCGAGTATCGGTTTTCAGCTTGGCATCAAAGCGGTGGCCGGACGTAAACTGGGTAACGACCCTAACACGCTGCTATCAGTGGCGGCTACATCAGCTTCTTACACAACCAAAAAAATCATTTATTTTTACATCAATCATAATGTGTTTACTCCTGGCAATAAATGGAATTTGCAGGGCAGCCTGGTGGTAGCTAAAACCGTTACCCCCGATTTTGGCTTGGGTATAGGGCAATCCAATAATGGTAGTATTGAAGACCAGGCTCTGGTTAATGCCGACCGAAAGCCTTTTGCTTATAACTCGATGTTCTATGCTTTCCGCGAAAAGGTTTATAAAAATGTAGCCAAGAATCTTTTCGTCGGGGCCGGCGTATCTTTTGATATCCGGAGAAATATTGAAGACAAACGAGCAACCACCGCACTAACACCATATAATATTTACAATGAACGCTACGGTTTTAACGGCAGCAGCTACAGCGCTAACGGATTGATTTTGAGTGCCGAATATACCACACGCGACAACCAGAACCGCGCTTACAAGGGCATTTATGCCGATGCAGGTTTGAGGGTAAACCAAAGCTGGATAGGCAGCAGCCGCAACGCAACCATATTTACGACAGACTTTCGTAAATACTTTAGTTTGTCGCACCGCAACCCCGAACATGTGATTGCTTTGTGGAACTGGGGCTCATACGTAGTAACCGGTGCAGTGCCTTACCTCGAGCTGCCGGGTACGGCTAAAGACCCAAGCTTGCGCAGCGGCCGGGGCTATACCGTTGGTTATTTTAAAGGCACGCAATTTAACTACTCGGAGGCCGAATACCGTTTCCCGATTACCCGCAATAAATTTATCAGCGGCGTAGCGTTTGCCAACGTGCAAACAGCCAAAGATGGTGTTGGAACTGAACTGTTTGAAAAATGGCAGCCAGGGGGTGGAGGCGGTTTACGGATATTGTTTAATAAAGCTACCCGAACCAACTTGTGCCTTGACTATGCGTTTGGTAAATATGGATCGAAGGGATTCTTTTTGGGGCTAAACGAGGCTTTCTAAACAGCAAGGTAAGAGCCTGCAAATTATCCTGAACTGGCGACTTCTTATTTCAATAGCAGGCTGTTATAATAAAGCAATTACTTTTTAGTTGTTAGCATTATACCTTTTTAATAACCTTGCATGAAACCCCAGTTCAAAATTCTGCTTTTTTGCCTCATTGCATCTTGTATGATTAGCTGTGATCAGGTTACGAAAAACATAGCTAAAAAGCATTTAATATTCGCTTCGCCTGTTTCATACTTTCATGACCTGTTTAGGTTAGAATATGCAGAAAATACAGGAGCGGCCTTGAGCTTAGGCGATAATTTACCCCGAACGTTAAATTTTTTATTATTAGGGATTTTACCCTTAATGATGATGATAGCGATTTTATGGTATATATTCAATAACCTGAAAGCTATCAATATTTTTAGGCTGACTGCCCTTACCCTGGTTTTTGCAGGCGGTATAGGGAATCTCATTGATCGCCTTTTCAGGGATCGGCACGTAATTGATTTTATGAATATGGGCATCGGCGGCTTGCGCACCGGAATTTTTAACGTTGCCGATTTGTGTATTACTACGGGTGTAGTGATGCTGGCATTTTCATACAGCAGAACCCAGCGCCTACCCATGCAAGCAAAAGTTGAATAGCCGGATTTAGCTAAAGCAAAATTTGGATTAAGGACAAATTTTCCGTCCTTAATCCAAAAAATAAAATTATAAAGTAATGTTATCAATACCTTTTTGAAGCGCTTCGGCTTGTAAATCAGGCATTGCAAAACCTTCGGCACGGTTAACTGTCACATCGGTAACACCAACAAAACCTAATACGGCTCTTAAATATGGCGCTACAAAGTCAGCAGATGCCATTGGCCCTGAACTATAAACACCACCTGTTGTTACCGCTAGATAAGCTTTTTTACCTTTGATCAATCCTTCCGGACCTTCGGCAGTGTATCTAAAGGTGATACCAGCACGGGCAATATGATCTATCCAAGATTTTAAGGTAGATGGAATGCCAAAGTTGTACATTGGTGCATCAATTACTAAAATATCGGCATCAAAAATTTCTTTAATTGCTTCGTTTGAATGACGGATAGCCTCTTTGTTTTCGTCAGTATGCTGTTCAACCGGCGTAAAGAAAGCATTCAGGTGAGCTTCTTCTAAATGTGGAAAAGGACCTTTAGTTAAGTCGCGTACTGTTACAGCAACTTCTGAATGCTGCTCTTTAATCTTATCAATAATTGCGTTACCTAATTTAATGCTGTTAGATGCCTCGCCCCTTGGGCTTGAAATAACGTGAAGTATTTTTGCCATGTTAATTTACGTGTTTAAACATATATTTAACACAATAGTACGTCATCATGTTCTAAACAACAATGCCCAAAGCAAAGCTTGACAATTCAATGTCAATCTATACAAATGATGAATAACAGTAAGGATGCCAGTCAACTTTATAGTTAGTATTCTCTACTCCTTTAATTAACTGTTCAGCCTCTTAAGCTAATTTGTTACCTTAGCCCACGCATGACGGTATTTGTTTTAACGCTGATTGTTTTGGCAGGTTCGTACGTTGCCGGACTGGTAGGTTCGCTTACCGGTTTGGGTGGCGGGGTGGTTATCATTCCGTTGCTTACACTATTGCTTAATGTAAACATCCATTACGCCATTGGGGCCTCACTGGTCTCGGTCATTGCTACTTCATCCGGCTCAGCTGCAGCTTATGTTAAAGAGGGTATCACCAATATACGCCTCGGTATGTTTTTAGAAATTGCCACCACTATTGGAGCCATGGCCGGCGCCATGCTGGCCTTACATATCCAAACCAGCGTAATTGCTGTTGCTTTTGGTGTCATCCTTATTTTCTCGGCGTTTATGTCGCTCCGTAAAAAGAAAGAGCAAATCAATACACATAAAAGTGAGTGGGCAGAAAAATTTAAACTGAACAGCCAGTACCCTACCGCCCAAGGTAAAGTAGAATACGGTGTTGTAAATGTAGGCGGCGGTTTTGCTATGATGGCCTTTGCCGGCGTTATTTCAGGTTTGCTGGGTATTGGCTCGGGAGCATTGAAAGTTATAGCCATGGATGGCATTATGCGTATCCCTTTCAAAGTATCTACCACTACCAGTAATTTTATGATTGGTGTTACAGCTGCGGCCAGTGCGGTGGTATATCTGCAACGTGGTTACATTGATCCAGGCTTATCCATGCCAGTAGTGCTCGGTGTGTTGTTAGGGGCGCTTACCGGCTCTAAAATTTTGGTACACAGCCAGTCGTCGCAGTGGGTACGATGGGTATTTGCTGTTATTGTAACTTTTTTGGCCAGCCAAATGATTTACAACGGCATAAATCACAAAATATAACTGCATAAAATGGCCTCAAAAAAAACAGCGACAGATGTAGACATTCAGCATATTATTGGCTGGATATTGCGCGTTGGTGTAATATCGTCTATGCTGGTTGTTTTTATAGGCGGCTGCCTATATTTGTACCGGCACGGGCACGAGCAGGTACACTATACGGATTTTGTTGGCGTACCAGGCTTTATACATTCGGCCTCGGGCATTATCAACGGTATATTTACCTGGCGGGGCCGGGCTATTATACAGGCTGGTATTATATTGTTGATTGCTACGCCTGTAATACGGATTATATTTTCGGCCGTTGGGTTTGTGCTCGAAAAAGACTGGCTTTACACTGGTATTACCATGCTGGTTTTAACCATTATATTATTAAGCGCCCTCACCGGTAATGCGGGCTAACGAAACTGATGTTTGACTAATTTTGTGTTTACGATAATGATGAGAAAATTACTGCTGCTGGTAACATTACTTTTTACTTTACCACAGGTTTACGCACAGGCCGAACCAACGGCCTACCGGGCTGCCTTGAATAAGTTTATGCTGTATTACAACCGCAACCAGGCCGACAGCATTTTTACCATGTTTGCGCCGGATGTAAAAACTCAAATTCCGGCCGAAAAAAACCGGCAGCAAGTAACTACGTTGCAAAACCAACTGGGCCGTATGCAAAGGGCATCATTTATGGGCCTGCAAGACGGTGTGGCCATGTACAGAGCCGATTTCCAAAAATCGAGCCTGGCCATGAAGGTAAGCCTGAACTCGAGAGGTAAAATGAGCGGTTTGCTGTTTGACAATTACAGATCAGAAACCGAAGCACCGGTACTGGCCGACGACCCATACACTGCCGAAACCCCATTCGAATTAAAAACATTGTCGGGCACCATCAGAGGCACACTGGCAACACCTAAACAGTTGAGCGGCAAAGTACCTGTAGTGTTAATTATTGCAGCATCCGGACCAACAGACCGCGACGGCAACAAACCTAAGGTGAATCAAGCTACCAATATGTACCGCATGCTGGCAGCAGGCTTGGCCAAAAACGGCATTGCCTCATTACGTTACGACAAGCGTTTGGTAGGCGAAACTGTTAACGCTACCCGCGAGTCGCAGTTAAAGTTTGATGATTATGTAGATGATGCAACGGCGCTGATTAATCAGTTGTATGAAGATGCGCGCTTTTCAAAAATCATCATTTTAGGACACAGTGAAGGTTCGCTGGTAGGCATGCTCGCCGCGCCGGGTCAGCCGGTGAATGGTTTCATTTCGGTAGAAGGTGAAAGCATGACTGCTGATAAAGTGATTTCTGGACAGCTGAAAGGTCAGCCAGATTATATTACCCAGGGCTTTAAAGCAATTGCAGACAGTTTGCGCAAAGGTAAAGTTAACGAAAAGGTAGACCCATCATTATATGGTATTGCCCGTGCAAGTGTGCAGCCTTACCTGATGACCTGGATGCGTTTTGACCCTACCCGCGAAATTAAAAAAGTAAAAGTGCCGGTGCTGCTTATACAGGGCGCTAACGATTTACAGGTAAGTATTGCCGATGCCGAAAAGCTTAAAAAAGTCAAATCGGACGCCAAGCTGACTGTAATCCAAGGGATGAATTATGTTTTGAAGGAAGCTCCGCAGGCAGCGCAGGCTAATATGGCTACCTACAACCAGCCCGATTTGCCGGTTAAACCCGAATTGGTTATCGCAATTACTGATTTTATTAAAGGCTTAAAATAAATTTCGGTGTTAAGCCTTTGCTTACAGGCTTACACCAACAATTAAAAATACAGCGCAAAGCACAAGCAGCATCAGCATCAATGGCCAGATAAAATGCCACCAGGCCTTGAAGCTTATGCCCACCAACGCCAATGAGGGTAACAACAAACCGGTTGGCGTTACAAAGCCCATAATACCCATACCAAACAGGTAACTATTTACCATTTCGCGGCCAGGCACATGGGCAGCTACGGCCAAGGCCCCCATAATGGGCATGGTAACTACCGCCATACCCGACGAGCTGGAGATAAACAGCGTAAACAGGCAATACAGCAGCAACATCAGCACGATGAAGATGCCTGACGGCAAACCGCTTACCAGTTGAGCAGCGCTGTTTACAATGGTATCGCTAATGTGGCCGCCATCTAAAATAGCCGTAACACCACGGGCTGCACCAATAATAAAGGCCACACTCAGTAATCCTTCGGCACCTTTAATAAAGGTTTCGATAAACTCGCGCTGACTCATACACTGCAGTAACGCAATTAACAATGCGGCTACTAAAAACACGGCCGACATTTCGAGCAGCCACCAGTGCCAAACCACTACACCGGTAATCATGGTGGCAAAGGCCAGAAAAAAAATAACAAGCAAACTGATGTTGCGCACCGAAAGCGGTTGCATTTGACCTTGCGCACTAAATGCCGGAAACGGGCTTTGCACATTGCCGTCAAACCGGTACACCAATGAATGGCTTGGGTTAAGTTTTACCCGGCGCGCATAGCGTACCAAGTAAACAATATATAACACGGCCGATAATACAAACATCAGCAAACGGCCATTTAATCCATCCGTCCAGCTAATGCCACAAGCGTTTGAGGCAATGATGGTTGAAAATGGATTGGAGAATGAGGATAGCGTACCCAGTTGCGTACCGCCAAAAATAACAGCTACAGGTACCAGCAAATCAAAACCGGCAGCCAAAAATAACGGTACCAATATGGGATAAAAGGCAAAGGCTTCCTCGGCCATACCATAAGACGCACCACCAAAAGTGAGCAGGAAAGTGAGGATAATGATCAGCCACCCTTCTTTTCCGTTCATCAAAGCTGATAGCCTTTGCAAACCGGCCTCCAAAGCGCCCGTAGCATTAAACACCTGTATAAAGCCCCCAATGAGCAGTACAAATAAAATAATATCTATGGTATCATATATACCCTGAATGGGTGCTTCTATCATCTTAACTACCCCTTGCGCGTTTTTTGGCAGCCGGCGATAGCTGCCTGGCACAGATACCGGCTTACGGATAATGCCTTGCGTAAAGGCCCCTACTGATGCATTGATATGCAAACTATCCAGTACTTTTTGAGTGGCAGGTAATGTTTGCTCCGTACCGTTTTTGCTGAGCACAAAGTTAGGTGCTGCATAACTCAACGTATCATACTTACCGGCCGGTACCAGCCAGGTAGCCAATGCCGAAAGGATAATTACACTCATGAGTATGGCTAAAGGATGCGGTACATTACGGAGTATATTCATAAGTTATGAGAAGACCAATAATTAAATTAAAGCTACAATAATCAGTACTTTTTAATCCGCTTAAAAATCAGCAGGTTTTGCGGGTTAATACTGTAACCGCTCAGGTTATTTTGGTACAGGTTAACCAGCTTATCGTAATACAAAATAACTACCGGCGATTGCTGCATCATTAAATTATCCATTTGCTGGTAAAGCTTGTATCGCTGCTCGTCGTTTTTGGTGCGGGCCGCTTGCTCAAATAAGGCATCAAAAGTTTTATTCTGAAACCCAGTATAATTAGGGCCGAACGGAATTTTGTTTTTGCTGTAAAAAAGCGACAGGTAATTCTCTGCATCCGGATAATCGGCCACCCAGGAGGCCCGGAAAAAGTTAACTCCATTTTTAGCAATCATATCGCGCAGGCTTGCTCCCTGTACTAGTTCTACCCGTACCCTGATGCCCACTTTCTGCAGCTCGCCCTGTATATATTCAATCAAATCGCGGTAGCTGGTGGTGGTGCTCAGTACAATTTCGGGCAGGTTACGCCCTTCCGGGTATCCTGCCTCTTTTAACAGTTGTTTGGCTCTGGCAGGGTTGTACTGGTATCCCTTTACCGCAGTGGTATCAAAGCCCGGCATACCTTTGGGTATAAAACCTTCAAAACCCGGCGTGCCTACGCTGTTGCGCAAAAACTTAATCATAGTAGGCTTATTTATAGCATAGTTAATAGCCTGCCTTATTTTAAGTTGTTTTAAAGGCGATGTTTTAACAATGCTAATGCTGGTATCAATTAAAATGCCTAAGTACTCCGTATTTAACGAAGGCTGTATAATGACCTTAAATTTGCCCTGATATTTTTTGGTCACCTTACCCGATTTACTTAAAAAATCATCACGGTAGCTGCCGTCGATACCGTTAAAAAAATCGAGTTTCTTTTTGATAAACTCCATAAACGCCGTTTGCTTGTCGCTAATAAAGGTAGAGCGTATGGCATCCAGGTAGGGCAATACATGGCCTTGCTTATCCTTTTCCCAATAATGCTCGTTTTTGAGCAACACCAGTACTTCGCCTTCTTTCCAGTATTTAAACCTGAAAGGCCCGGTACCTACCGGATGGCTCCTGAAATCCTTACCGTAATGTTCAACCACCTCATGCGGAACTACCGAACAATACTGCGCGGTAAGCACACTTAATAACGGCGGAAAAGGATGCTTCAATTTAATTTGGAATGTACTGTCATTTACCGATGCAAAGGCTTCTTTACCGGTTACCTTGTCGCTGAATATCCATGAGCCGGATGAGGCCACCTTGGGGTCAATCAAACGGCCAAAACTGTAGGCAAAATCGGCGGCCGTAGCTACGCGCCCCCGGCCCCTGGCAAAGTGTTCATCGTCGTGAAAGTGTACATCATTCCGCAAATGAAACGTATAAACCAAACCATCAGCCGATATTTCCCAGCTTTTGGCCACGCAGGGCTGTACATGCAGGCTATCATCAATTTGCACCAATCCGTTAAACACTTGGTTAACCATCCATAAGGCGTTCTGGTTACGGGCAAAAGCCGGGTCGAGCGAGGATAGTCCCTGGTCTAGATTGATATTAAAAACCGTTTTGCGCGAAATTTCCGGTTGATGGTCGCAGGCCATCAGCATTAGCACCAAACCTGTAAACCACCAGCATAATTTGTACCTCAACATTGAGCTAAATATGCAAATAATTTAATTTACTGACTCGCTGGTATAATGGCTACTTGTAACTTTGCTGTACATTTAGCATTTACTTAAACCGCAAACATGAACAAAGGACGTTTAGAAGCTTTTAGCGATGGAGTAATTGCCATCATTATTACCATTATGGTACTGGAGCTTAAAACACCACATGGCAATACACTGGCCGATTTAAAACCTTTAATACCGGTAGCCTTGAGTTACGTACTGAGCTTTGTTTATGTAGGCATTTACTGGAACAATCATCACCATATGCTGCATGCAGTGAGGCAGGTACGTGGTGCCGCTTTGTGGGCTAACCTGCATTTATTGTTCTGGCTCTCTATCATCCCGTTTGTAACCAGTTGGATGGGCGAAAACCAATTTTCAGAATGGCCTGTTGCACTCTATGGTGTAATAATGCTGATGAGTGCTATTGCCTATAGCATACTGGCGGCCATACTGGTAAAGCAGGCCGGGCCCGAGTCAACACTGGCCAGGGCCATGGGGCACGACTGGAAAGGCAAAATCTCTATCGTTATTTATCTTGTATCTATTGCGCTGGCTTTTTTACAGCCTGCCATCAGCCTCTGCTTGTACGCACTGGTTGCCGTTATTTGGTTTATACCTGATACCCGCATTGAACGGGTACTGATTGATGAGCATAAAGAATAATTAATTCACTCATCGTCAACAACTAAGAATATTTAAGCCGTTTTATGGATTACCTAGTGTAACAATATACCGTGTAAAGCACTCTTTGCTAAAAACACACTATAATGAAACACCTTTACACTATACTGTTCTTACTCACCGGCTTATTGTCCGCTACTGTTTCGCAAACCCGACCGGATAAAATTAATGTTATACTGATGGGTTCTACCCATTTTGGGCAGGAAGGCTTTTACAAACAAGGCCCGTCGATGGATTTATTTAGCCCGGGCAGGCAGAAAGAGATAGCCGATATTAACAAACAGCTGGCACAATACCGGCCGGATATGATTTTAATTGAACGGGAACCGAGTGAACAACATACGGTAGACAGTTTGTATAACTTGTATACATCAGGCAAGTTACAATTTGCCCAATTAAGTTATGGCCGTGCCGAACAATACCAGTTTGGCTACACGCTGGCTAAACAACTTAATTTACCCCAGGTGTACGGTGTTGATTTTTACAGTAGCTTACCAACCCGCTTAATGCGCGATGGTAAGAACTTGGATAAATTTATAGAGGACCTGAACAAGTTTTCGAATCTTGGCCGTTCATTCGACCAGCAATTAAAAGATGGGCAACTGTCTTTAAAACAGTATTTACTTAAATTGAATGCCCCGGAAACATTACAAGCCACTTACTACAATATTTATATTAACCCGGCACGGGTAACCGACGGGAGTTTTGGTAAAGCAGATAAAACGGTAGACACCGCCCGAATTGACAAAAGCCACATCGGCGCGGAGTACATTTCGTTGTTTTACAACCGCGAATTAAAAATATATTCCAACTTGTTGAGCCTGCAGCAAGCCCATCAAAGCAAACGAATACTACTCATTATGGGACAACGCCATGCGGCGGTACTATCTAAAATACTGGAGGATAACCCAGATTTCAACCTCGTACCGTTGAGCAGTTATCTGAAATAATCATAAAAACTAATCAACAGCAGCGGTCGCATGTCTACCCATGCGACCGCTGCTGTTTTATAATACAATGCAAACTTAAACCGCGTCAGACAATGAACTGAAGGTAAAGTCGCGTATTTTCATGGGTGGAATTAATGCGTTCTGGCCGCTTTCGCCGCTCACGGTACGCTCAGTTTTTCCTAAGGCTTCGAGATTGTTTAGCATAATCACCGGGCTCTCATTAAACCTGAAATTTTTTACCGGGAACTTGATCTGCCCGTTCTCAATGTAAAACGTACCATCGCGGGTAAGTCCGGTATACAGTAAAGTCTGCGGGTCAACCGGGCGGATGTACCATAAACGGGTTACTAAAATACCTTTTTCTGTTCCTTTAATCAGATCTTCTAAGCTTTGGGTACCGCCTTCCATAATAATACCATCAGGACCGGAAATCGCTTTTACGCCCTTTTTTTCGGCCCAGTAACGCGAGTAGGATAAGTTTTTTATTACGCCTTTTTCAATCCAGCTTACTTTTTCCTGCACGCGGCCGTCACCGTTCCAGCGGCTGGTAGGTAGTTCGGGGTTGGCCGGGTCAGAATAAATATTTACGCGTTCGTCTACCAGCTTTTCGCCCAGGCGGGTTTTACCACCGGGTTTGCTTAAAAAGCTGCGACCTTCATCGGCACTACGAGCATCGAGGCTGCCGTATAATTGCTCGAGCAAAACAATGCCTGCGGCAGGTTCTAAAATCACGGTGTATTTACCTGGCTCCAACGCTTTGGTATTTACCGAACCTGACGCCTTTTTGGCCGCCACTTTCGAGAAGGTCAGCGTGTCCATTTTAGCTACATCATTAAAAGCTTTGGTTGCATAACCGGAGCCTTTACCATCTGCAGTACGCATGGTTACCGAAAAGTTAACATCGGTGGCCGTATTATAGGCAAACAAGCCTTTAGAGTTCATGATGGCCGAAAAGCCGGCGCTGCTTTCTAAAAACCCGGCGGCAGTCAGGTTGCTGTCTTTACCTACCTGCAAGCTTTGCTGCACCATATCAGCGCGTTGCTTGGGGGTTATGGCAGCCGTAGCCGGTACAAACGTGGGTGTTGGCGCACCATAACTTTGTGGACCTAAAAACGGCATAAACTCCGGATTTTCGGGCGCCAATTGCGCCAGCTCTTCTGAGCGGCGTACAGCTTTTTCGAGCGAGGCATCATCAAACTCATTAATGGTAGCCGTACCCAGTTTTTTGCCAAAAGCGGATGATACCACTAAACTATTACGGCTAATGCCACCGCTGGTAGATACTGAGTTGCGTGCGTAACGGATGTTTGACGAATCGCCTCCGCTTAAATTCAATTCACATTGTTCGGCTTTAGAGTAGCTCAGCGCTTTGGTTAAAAGGGTGCGTGCCTGTTCTTCGGTTAATATAGCCATAATCAATTTTTAGATTTTACGTGCTGTGTTGATAATGTTAACTCCATTAAATCGGGCGGTGGCAGAGCCGTGAGATACGGCGCTTGATTGTGTGGGTTGTCCCTTGCCATCAAAAAACGACCCGCCTAAACGATAATCGCTTTGGTCGCATACGGCAGAACATGAGTTCCAAAACTCTTGTGTATTGGATTGATAAGCTACATCATTTAACATACCCACAATTTTGCCGTTCTTAATTTCATAATATAATTGTCCGCTAAACTGGAAGTTATACCGCTGCTGATCGATAGAGAAAGAGCTGTCGCCAATGATATAAATGCCCTTTTCTACATTTTTAATCATGTCCATAGGTTTAAGCGGTACTTTACCTGCCTGCAAACTGATGTTAGGCATGCGCTGAAACTGCACCGACGACCAGTTATCCGCATAGCAACAGCCTTGCGACTCTTTTAAACCAATCATATGCCCTTGGTCACGGATGGACTGATAATTAACCAGCACACCATCTTTAATAATGTCCCACTGTTTGGTTTTAACGCCTTCGTCATCATACCCTACGGCGCCTAATGAGCCGGGCTGCAGTTTATCGGCTAAGATGTTGACGTTTTTACTGCCAAACTGAAACTTTCTGCTTTCCCACTTATCTAAAGTTAAAAAGCTGGTGCCTGCAAAGTTAGCTTCGTAACCCAATACCCTATCCAGCTCGGTGGGATGCCCTACCGATTCGTGAATAGTTAACCACAAATGTGAAGGATCGAGGACCAGATCATATTTGCCTGGCTCAACCGATTTGGCTTTTAACTTTTGATCGACCTGAACAGCTGCTGCGCGGGCATCTTCAATCATATCATACCGGTCGCGGTATAAAATGGTAGGTGTACCTTTGATCTTGTCGCTCTCGCGGGGCATTAAATACTCGTAACCCATGCCACGTGGCGAGCTGAGCGACTGGCGGGTTTCGAACTTACCGCTTTTAGCGTCAATTTTAGTTGCGCCAAATACCGGCCATATACGATGCACATCCTGATCGATGTAAGAACCATCAGTAGAGGCAAAATACTTTTGCTCATTAACTAAAAACAGCAATGAGTTTACATAGTTGGCGCCGGCTTTCATAGCCGCATCATTTACGGAAAGGAGCAAGTCCACCTTTTCTTTAATGGGAACTTCAAACGCGTTACGCTCAATGGGCGTTTTCCAGCTTACTTCGCCATATCCCTTTTGAGGCAGCAACTTTACCTGTTCGCTTTGTAAACGCGAATTTTCTTTGGCTATAGCTACAGCCTGTGCTGTGGCTTTGGCAATACTGTCGTTATCTAATTTATCGGTAGCGGCAAAACCCCAGCACCCGTTAGCAATTATCCGGATACCCATGCCGTACGATTCGGTATTCACCAGGTTTTCTACCTTATTTTCGCGGGTGATGACGTACTGGTTTAAATAACGGCCAATACGGCAATCGGCATAGGTAGCCCCTTTGGAGCGGGCGGCGTTCAGCACTACATCGGCCATTTGCTTCTTCACGGCTACATCAATACCGCCGTTAAGCAACGCCTCGGGTGCAATAGGCGAACCCATTACAGGTATCTGGCTCAGCATAGCCCCACCAAAACCCATTCCGGTGAGGTATAGAAACTGTTTTCTGTTCACGTTGAGTATAGTTGATTGGTTAATTAGTTGAGTTGTTGATAAGTTGGATGATGATCTATTCTTAATAAGATTTCTCCAAACCCCTCCCTGTCCTCCCGAGGGAGGGATAAAAAAAACAATGGAAACATCACCCCAACTTCCTGACTGTATTAATTACATTTACTTTGTCGAATTTTGATGTGGAGCAGCCATGCGATACGGCGCTTACTTGTGAGGGCTGCCCCTTACCGTCGAAGAAGGAACCGCCCATGCGAAAATCACTCTCGTCGCAGATGGCGGAGCAAGAGTTCCAGAACTCCTGGGTGTTAGCCTGGTAGGTAGCGCCCTTTACCATACCGGTAATCTGCCCGTTGCGTATTTCATAACACAACTGGCTGCTGAATTGAAAATTGTAACGCTGCTGATCGATGGAATACGAGTTACGCCCAAACATATAAAGCCCTTTCTCGGTGTTTTTAATCATCTCGGCTGGTTTAAGTGGTGCCTTACCGGGTTGCAAACTAACATTAGGCATCCGCTGAAACTGTACATCGCTCCAGGTTTGGGCATAGCAGCAACCTTGCGATGCCGATAGCCCTAATATATGTGCCTGATCGCGCGTGGCCTGGTAGTTTACCAGTACACCGTCTTTAATAATATCCCATTGTCCGCATTTTACGCCTTCATCGTCGTATCCTACCGCCCCTAAAGATCCGGGCTGTATTTTGTCTCCAACGATGTTGACGTTTTTGCTGCCAAACTGAAATTTCTTGCTCTCCCATTTATCCAGCGTTAAAAAGCTGGTGCCCGCAAAATTAGCTTCGTAACCCAATACCCTATCCAGCTCGGTGGGATGCCCTACCGATTCGTGAATGGTAAGAAATAAATTAGTGGGATCCAGAATCAGGTCGTACTTACCAGGTTCAACCGGTTTGGCTTTCAGCTTTTCTTCTAACTGGGCGGTACCAATGCGCACATCTTCCAGCATATCATACCGCTTTTTATAAATCGGAAAAATGCCTTGTATCTTTTCTTTCTCATCAGGTATCAGGTACTCAAAGCCCATCCCTACCGGTGCGCTTAAAGAGTTCCGAGTTTCAAATCCACCGGTTTTAGCATCCGTTTTAGTTAAGGTAAACGTAGGCCACAAACGATGAATGTCCTGGTCAATGTACGAGCCCTCGGTTGAAGCAAAATATTTTTGCTCATTAATCATAAATAAATTATTGCTGATATAAGTGGCTCCCGCCTTCAAGGCTACGTTATTAGCCGCCAGCAATAAGTCAACCTTATCTTTAACCGGTATTTCGAAGGCATTTTTTTCTATAGGTGTTTTCCAGCTTACTTCGCCATAACCTTTCTGTGGGGCCAGCTGCACAGGTTCACTCAGCAGGCGCGAGTTTTCTTTGGCAATGGCTACGGCCTGCACAGCGGCTTTGGCTATGCTGTCGTTATCCATTTTATCGGTAGCGGCAAAACCCCAACAACCGTTGGCCAGCACCCGGATACCCATACCGTACGACTCGGCACTTGCAATGTTTTGCACCCGGGTTTCGCGTGTGCTGATAGATTGGTTAAGGTAACGCCCTATACGCACATCGGCATAAGTAGCACCTTTACTTTTAGCAGCATTCAATGCCACATCGGCCATACGTTTTTTAATGGCGGCATCAACCGGGTGCAAAACCGTATCATGCGGTACCGGCGATCCGCTAACGGGAAAGCCCTGCAGCATGGCAGCACCCATGCCCATACCAGTGAGGTACAAAAAGTCTTTTCTTTTCAAAGCATTGAAGTATTGATTGCGTAATATAGCAATCCGGGCGCGCTTTTTAAGGCTTAAAAGTGGCAGAATCTGCTTTAATCAGCCTTTTTTCGGGTGTGAGCTGTATAAACTTTTTGTAACAGCCATTTAGATAATCTATCAACACAAAATTGTTGCTGGTGTAAGTGTTTATAGCAGGTTTATACAAATTTATAAAAGCATCCATGTCCTGCCCTTTTAACGGCAGGTACTTCGCAAGCGCTTTGGGTGTAAAAGTCCGGTCTATCTCCAGCTGTACTTCGTTTACCTTATCTTCCTTTTCGCGTTTAGCCTTTCTGCGCTCGTCTTTCTTAAAGTAGTGCAGCCGGAAGGTAAGTCCACCCTTAATATTTCCGGCGGCATCCCGTTGATAGGTGGTGGTTTGTCCGTGGTAGTATGGGTCGTAAAAAGCCATGCTGGGGCCTTCGGCACTGGTTACTTTTACGTCGGCCAGCATATGCTGTTGCGGCAGTAAAAATATTTCCGTTTCGTTGAGCTTGGTTACCAAAACTGTATCGTTCTGGTAGGCAAAGCCCCTTACCAGCAATAGGTCGTTCACTTTAGCGCCAATGCTAAATTTGCCGTTATTATCGGTAACGGTACTTTGTTTATTGTTTAAATTTTGAACGCTGATGCCGGTAAGCCCTACCCTGGTTTTGTTTTCAAACACTCTGCCCTTTAACAATTGCTGGGCCGATACCGAAAACGATAGGCCTAAACAAAGCGCAACAAGCAGGTATTTTAACATACCCGAAAGGTAGCTTATCCCGCCTTATGTTTTTGTTAAATAATGTTAAACCATTCTTTAGTCTTCATCAACATATATAAAAACATAGGCCGTACAAACTCAATTGTACGGCCTGTTAATATGCTTAAAAGTGTTATGACCTTATGATGCAGTAGGGCGGTCTTCGCCATGCAATTTATCACTTACCTGGTGATGATGCAGCTTAGCCTCAATAGCAGATGTACTGTTGTTACCATAAGTACCGTAAGCATCTACCAGTACACCCTTAAGATTATGCTTGGCTGATGTTATGGCATATACAATTGACATATCCGACGGATTGCTGGCACCTTCGAAGCGGTAAAATTCGTCTACCTCAAAGTCATCGGCATGCATGTGTATATCTTGTGATTTATCATCTATGGTTTCGCCATCGTCTTCAAAACTCAGGTTGGCTGTATATCCTCTTTGCAAAAGGTCGTTAGTGGCATCCACTAAGGTTTCGTAGTTTTTCATAACCGTATAAATTTTAGTGTTTTTTGTTTAAGGCAGTGGGCTGAAGTTCTGCTAATGTAGTAACCACCTATAGCTACATCTTGTTTGCAACTGCTAACCATTTAAGTACGATAAAAGCATTATTTAAAGTTTAAACTAGCCATATCAACCCTATAGCTATCAAAAAAGTTACAGCCGTCAAAACCTCATTTTAAGTAAATTGGGAGAGCAAAACTAAAACTATTATTCCTGATGAAATTTAACTTACCCGGCGCAATCGCGTTGATGTTATGGCTGTCTGCCCCGGTCATAGCACAAAAAGTGCCTACTCCTAAAGAGCACTTCGGCTTTAACATTGGCGATGATTATCAACTGGCCAACTACACCCAAACAGAGGCTTACTTTAAAAAGCTATCGGCCTCGCCGCGCACCAAACTGGTTGACATCGGACTAACTGAAGAAGGCCGGCACCAGTGGATGCTGATTGTATCATCGCCCGAAAACATCAGGAATTTAGAAAAGTACAAAGATATATCGCGTCGTTTAGCCCGTACTGAGGGACTAACAGATGCACAAGCCAAAGCTTTGGCCAACCAGGGTAAGGCCGTTGTTTGGATTGATGGCGGCTTGCATGCTACCGAAACCGTAGGCACCCACCAATTGATTGAAACAGCTTATGAACTGGTGAGCCGTACCGACGATGAAACGATGCGCATTTTAAATGACGCCGTTATTTTAATGGTGCACGCCAACCCCGACGGGCAAGAACTGGTATCTGACTGGTACATGGGCCAAAAGGATCCGGCCAAGCGCAATATGAATATTCCGCGCCTTTACGAAAAATACATAGGCCATGATAACAACCGCGATTTTTATATGATGAATATGAAAGAATCGCAGAATATAACGCGTCAGCAGTTTTTAGAGTGGATGCCGCAGATTGTTTACAATCACCATCAAACCGGCCCTGCTGGTTCGGTAGTGGCTGGTCCGCCTTACCGCGATCCTTTCAATTATGTATATGACCCATTACTGGTAACCAGTATAGATGCATTAGGCGCAGCCATGAGCAGCCGCTTAAACGCCGAAAATAAGCCGGGCTATACCGAACGTAACGGCACCTCGTTTTCTACTTGGTGGAACGGTGGCTTGCGTACCACTACCTATTTTCATAACATGGTGGGCCTGCTTACCGAAATCATCGGCAGCCCTACCCCATCCAGCATTCCACTGGTACCCGACCGTTTAATTCCGAGCAGTAATACCCCTTTTCCGGTTACACCACAAAGCTGGCATTACAAACAGTCTATCGATTACTCCTTGTCGTTAAACTACGCCGTGTTGGGCTATGCAGTTAGGCAGCGCGACCAGTTATTATACAATATGTATGTAATGGGCAAAAACTCCATCAACCGGGGCAGCCATGATAACTGGACTTTATCTCCTAAACGGGCAGATTCAATTAATGCTGCTTACAAAAAGGAGCAGCCTGCCACCACGGCCAATGCGGGTACCCGGGGTGAAGGCCGTGGCTTTAACAACATGCCTGTTAAATATTATGACCAGGTTTTAAAAGACCCCACGCTTCGCGACCCGCGTGGTTATATTATTCCGGCTAATCAAAGCGATTTTCCAACCGCCATTAAATTTGTGAATACTTTGGTTAGGGCAGGCTTGGTTATTCAAAAAGCTACTGCCGATTTTAAAGTGAATGGCGTAAGCTATCCGGCCGGATCATATGTCGTAAAAACCGATCAGGCGTTTCGTCCGCATATTTTAGATATGTTTGAGCCGCAAGATCATCCTAATGATTTTCAGTATCCGGGCGGCCCCCCCATCCGTCCTTATGATAATGCAGGCTGGACACTGGCTTACCAGATGGGCGTAAAATTTGACCGCATGCTTGATGCTTTTAACGGACCGTTTAAACGGATTCCGTATGGTGAGCTGCAAACCCCACCATTGCATGCCGTGCCCAACGCTAAGGCCGGTTACCTGATTAACCCATCGGTTAACAATGCCTTTATTGTAGTAAATGATTTATTAAAAGCAGGCGTAGAAGTTTACCGTTTACCTAACGGCGCTGCCGATATGAACGCTCCGGGTGCATTTTACATTCCGGGCACTCCGGCAGCTCATGATGCACTGGCTAAAGAAACTAATTTTGGTGTAACTACTGTTGCTACCTCTACAAAGCCCAAAGGCGCCGTAAAAGTATCGGCGTTACGTATTGGTTTGTGGGATACCTATGGCGGTTCTATCCCATCGGGCTGGATACGGTGGCTGTTTGAGCAAGAGCATTTTAATTATGAGCGTGTTTATGCCCAACAAATTGACGCCGGTAATTTGAAAAGCAAGTATGACGTGCTGGTTTTTGTAGGCGGCGCAATACCATCAGTAAATGGCCGCCAAGGAGGATTTGGCGAATTTGGGGGCCGAGCCCCATCTGCCAATGAGCTACCAGCTGAGTACCGTAGCCAAACCGGCCGCATCACGGCAGATAAATCTATCCCTCAACTTAAAGCGTTTTTAGAAGCAGGTGGCAATATTGTAACTATTGGCAGTAGCGCCAATCTGGCTTACCAGCTTAAACTACCAGTAAGCAGTGCCCTGGTCGAAAACACAGGCGGACAAGAAAAACCATTAAGCGGTGATAAATTTTACATTCCCGGCAGTGTTTTACAGGTTACTTATGATGCCAGCCAACCGGCCAACTGGGGTATGCCTGCTGTGGGCGATATTATGTTTGACAGCAGCCCTGCTTTTAAATTAACCGATGGCGCCGCACAACAAGGCATTAAACCGTTAGCTACATACACTACAGATAAGCCGCTGCGCAGTGGTTGGGCATGGGGCCAAAAGTATCTTAAAAACTCGGTAGCCTCGTTTGTAGCCCCGGTAGGTAAAGGCAAACTTTATGTTTACGGTCCCGAAATTACTTTCCGTGCACAAGCCCATGGCACGTTTAAATCGCTATTTAATCAGTTGTACGAGGTAAAGTAGATTGCAGCTATTGTACATAAGGGGAACGGCATTTAGTCGTTCCCCTTTTTTTATGGATTGAAATTTGTAACACGGCTAATGTTGTTAGGCTTATTTTTAAGGGTAATAATGTTGTGATACAGCATAATGCCGGATAGTTAAGCGCAACTTTTGATTAGTGGTTATCGTTTATAAGTATTGTTGATGAAAAAGCTTTTCTTGCTTGCTTTACTGTTTACATTTTATCATGCCCATGGCCAACTAAAACTGGCCTTTCAGGTAGATACTACGCTGCAAAAAAATAAAAGCCTGTACGAGTTTGTTAACAACTACTTTAGCCAAAATACCATTAGCAACGCTTTCTGGCATCCTAAATACAAAAACAAAACTTATTATAACTACGCTACCGATTGGATATGGCGGCGTTTTACACCTAAACAAATCTCTGATAAGTTTAACCTGGAGATGGTAGAACTGCAGGACATCAATGATACTCTTTCATACTTTAACCTATCGGCACAAAGCAAGCCTTCGATAGTGAACGATTCTTATACCAATTTATATAAATATTACCTGGTTAAGGTAAAAGGCAAATGGTACTTAGATAATTGTAAAGATTACGACTTTAAAAATTTCAGTAGGTACTCTACCAAAAATATTCACTTTTTTGTTTCGCCCGCTTATCAGCTCAATGTAAAGGGCATGCATAAGGCCAGTACAGAAATTGACTCTTTATGCCGGATGCTGGAAAAGCCGGCACCTAAAAAGCCTGTTGAGTATTATATGTGTGCCGAAGAGGATGAGCTGAATAACCTGGCCAACGTTATTAACGGCCGTGGAAACCCGACCGGCTATACCAATAGCGAAGATGGCGTAGTAGCCGCAGTTAACGAAAACCCATCTTATAAACACGAGTTTGTACATGCCATATTAGGCTCGGGCGCAGATTGTTTCTTTTTACAGGAGGGCATGGCTATGTTATATGGCGGAGGCAATAAAGGGCAAACGAGCTACCAACAAGGTATTGCCAACCTGCGCGACTGCTATAATAGCGGCAGCTGCAACTTTGACAACCTGTATGCCTTAAAAACGGATACTAAATTTAGTAACATATTATCTTACAGCTTTGCAGCTGCCTGTTGTAAGTATATCATTGATGATTATGGCTTAGATTGCCTGTACGAATTATATTATGACAAAAGCGTAACTACCCAAAACTTTTTGGAAAAACTTGGGCAAAAAACCGGCAAAAATCGTGAAGAGCTGAAAACAAGCATAGAAAAGCAAATTACGGCTGCCATTAATTAATATGGCTATTGCATTTTATAATATGATGTGCCTGTATCAAAATGCGCACTTTACTCGATTAATTGTACCTTTTTTAAACACATCAATTCTTCTTTTAGCACAGTAATAAAGAGCGACCTAATAAATTTTACCTCCGTGCAAAATTTCAATCTTAAAAGATTAAATAAATTACATTAAAATTAAGCGTTGGCACATCATTTGTTCACTTCCAGTCAGTAATGTGAGTGTGATTTTTGATGCAGAGTAATAAACAGCCATGTCTTAAAACATGGCTGTTTGTGTTTTTTGCTAAATTAGCAATATTGTAACCTTCTTGCCATACGCAAACCAAATCTGCAAATTAGTTTTACCTTTGCGCCCAATTAAATTTATTTTAGCTTAATTCTGCCTTGATTCAGTTAATGAAACAACATCTGCAACATCCTGTATTCTCTATTATTTCGGCGGTGGCAGACCGTCAGCAGGTACAGGCGTTTGCTATAGGTGGCTTTGTACGAGACATTTTCTTGAGTCGTCCGTCTAAAGATATTGACATTGTTGTGGTAGGTAATGGTATAGCCTTTGCCGAAGCAGTTGCTGATGCACTAAAAGTTAAGGTTTCGGTTTTTAAAAGTTTTGGTACCGCCATGCTTAAATACCAGGATGTAGAAGTGGAGTTTGTAGGCGCCAGAAAAGAGTCATACCGTGCACAATCGCGTAAGCCCATTGTTGAAAACGGCACTTTAGAAGACGATCAAAAGCGACGCGATTTTACTATCAATGCTTTAGCTATTGCGTTAAATGGCGAGCAGTTCGGCCAGCTGGTTGATCCGTTTAACGGAATGCTTGATTTAGAGAACAAACTAATCAAAACTCCGCTTAACCCGGAAGAAACATTTTCGGACGACCCTTTACGGATGATGCGGGCTATACGGTTTACCGCTCAGCTCAACTTTGTGATTGATGATGAAGCTGTAGAAGCAATAAAACTGAATAAAGACCGTATCCATATTGTATCTCAAGAACGCATTACCGATGAGCTGAATAAAATTGTTTTGTCTGCTCAGCCTTCCGTAGGTTTTAAGTACTTACTGGAAACCGGGCTGATCAATCACATTTTTCCGCAGATGGCAGCGCTGTACGGCGTTGATTATGTAAATGGCCGCGGCCATAAAGATAATTATTACCACACCTTACAGGTGCTGGACAATATATCTGCAACAACCCATGATTTGTGGTTACGTTGGGCTGCAATTTTGCATGACATTGCTAAACCGGTTACTAAACGTTTTGAACCGGGCCACGGCTGGACCTTTCATGGACACGAAGACCGCGGTGCACGGATGGTACCTAAACTGTTTGCGCAACTCAAGCTGCCGTTAAACGACAAAATGAAGTTTGTACAAAAGCTGGTACAATTGCATATGCGTCCCATCGTTTTAACGCAGGAGATTGTAACCGACTCGGCCGTTAGGCGTCTGTTATTTGAGGCAGGTGATGATATTGAAAGTTTAATGCTGCTTTGCAAAGCTGATATCACCACAAAAAACGAATATAAAATTAAAAAATACCGTCAGAATTTTGAACTGGTACAGCAGAAGCTGAAAGATGTTGAAGAACGTGACAGAGTAAGAAACTGGCAGCCGCCCATAACGGGTAACGATATTATGCAGCTTTTTGGGCTTAAAGAAGGACGTGAAGTAGGTATTATTAAAAATCAGATACGCGAAGCCATATTAGAAGGAGACATACCCAATACTTACGAAGCAGCTTTAGAGTTTACTATTAAGAAAGGCCGCGAGATTGGCTTAAAAGTTGTGGAAAACACAAATTAAAATTTAACTATTAATTTTTAAACAACCAACCTAATAAAACATGGCACTATACCGCTTCAGGGTTACTTTTGAAGATTATGACGATGTAAGCAGAGAAGTTGATATTAAATCAACGCAAACCTTTGTAGATTTACATCAGGCAATACATCAATCTATCGGCTTTAATCCTGATTATTCTTCTTCTTTTTACATCAGCAATGACCAGTGGACTAAAGGTGAAGAAATAGCTTTTAAACCTAATGAGCGCAAAGCTAGCCGGGGCATAACTTTGATGGAAAACGCCAAGTTGAGCAACTTCATTGACGATCCGCATCAAAAATTCTACTATACTTCAAATTTTGAACGTCCGTTTGATTTCCATGTTGAACTGGTAAAAATTTTGGATGAAACACCAGGTGTAAGCTACCCGGCTACAGTAAAAAGCGCTGGTGAACCACCAAAGCAGTTTGGCAACGTTTACAACCCAACCACAGCGCCTGCAGCTAATGAAGATTTTGACTTTTTGAACGAAATGGAATATAATCCTGAAGAGACAGAAGACTTTGAAGAAGTTCCGGGTTCGGGTGATGGCGGACGCGACGAAGGCGACGACGATACAGAAAACCAGGAAGAAGATGAATTTGGCAGCGAGTTTTCGGATGATGAACATTTCGACGATGAAAAACGCGGGGGTCGCGGCGGTAGCGACGACTATTAATCATTTACAACTTATTAATTAAAGCTGTGCTCGTTAAAAAGGCACAGCTTTTTTGTTTCTTTGCCTTCTTATTCGCGAGTTTTGTAAATGAATACCGGTCAAAAATATTTGATAAGCGTTGTTGGTGCAACTTCAGTAGGCAAAACGGCCGCTGCTATTCAATTAGCTAATCATTATCAAACCGAAATCATCTCGGCCGACTCAAGGCAGTTTTTTCGCGAAATGAGCATTGGCACGGCCAAACCCTCTGCTATAGAATTAGCCCAGGCCCCTCATCATTTCATCAACTCGCATCAGGTTACTAACGCATTTAACGTTGGCGATTTTGAAAAACAAGGATTAGCCACGCTTAAACATATTTTTGAAAAGCATAGCATAGCCATCATGGCCGGCGGCTCGGGCTTGTATGTAAATGCAATTATTAATGGCTTTGATGAATTGCCACCCGTACGGCCCGAAGTACGCGAAGCACTTAATCAACTGCTGGCTACCGAAGGCCTACAGGTTTTGCAGCAAAAACTTTTAAAAGCCGACCCCGTATACTATCAGCAAGTTGATTTAAATAACCCACAACGCCTGATCAGGGCTTTAGAAGTATACGAAAGCACAGGCAAGCCTTATTCCTCTTTCCGGAAAGGCAGCTTATCTAAAAGAGATTTTAACATTGTTAAGATTGGATTGGATTTACCTCGTGAAGAATTATACACCCGCATTAACCAGCGGGTTGATACCATGTTAGCGGATGGGTTGATTGACGAAGTTAAAGCACTGACGCAATACCGCCACCTTAACGCATTAAACACAGTAGGTTATTCTGAGATATTTGATTACCTGGATGGTAAAACCGACTTAGCAACCGCAGTTGCGTTGGTAAAACAAAACACCCGCCGCTTTGCTAAACGGCAACTTACCTGGTTTAAAAAAGACAAAGACATCCATTGGTTTAACCCAACAAATGTCTCTGCAATAATTGACTATATTGATACTACTGTTGCTCGTTTAAACGCCTGATACAAATTTCCAGGCTTTTACGCCAGTACGGAATCTCCATATTAAAAGCAGCCTTAATTTTACTTTTATCCATTACCGAAAATGCCGGTCTTACGGCGCGTGTAACATACTCAGATGTACGCACAGGGTATACTTTAACCTGGGTATTTGAGATATCAAAAATGCCCATTGCAAAATCGTACCACGAGGTTACGCCCTCGTTACTGTAATGATAAATGCCATATTGATGATTATCATTATTAATGATAGTAAGAATGCAAGCTGCTAAATCTATGGCGTAAGTGGGTGTACCTACCTGGTCGGCAATAATCTTAAGTTCATCCTTTTCGGCACCGAGGCGCAACATGGTTTTTACAAAGTTGTTTGCATACTCAGAGTACAGCCAGCTGGTACGTAAAATATAATGTTCAGGTAGCAATTCGGCTATAGCTTGCTCACCTTCCAGCTTAGTTAAACCGTAAACATTAATTGGCGCAGTGTGATCGGCCTCTGATAAAGGTTGTGTTGAACTGCCTCCAAAAACAAAATCAGTTGATACATGCACCATGGTTGTACCATAGCTTTTACATAAACGGGCTAAGTTGGCAACTCCGTCACGGTTAACCTGACGGGCAGTTTCTACATCGTCTTCAGCTCTATCAACAGCAGTGTAAGCTGCGCAGTTAATACAGTATTGAGGCTTATGCTCTTCAAACAGTTTTTTCAGACCATCATGATCTAAAATGTTAGCCTCGCCTTTACCCGGAAAAAATATTTCGGTAACTTCCTGTTCGGCAGCAACTTTTTTCAAACAATGACCTAACTGACCTGAAGCACCGAAAACTATAATTTTACTCATGAGGTATGTGATCTTTAAGCAAAGCTTAAAAGTAACAAAAAACTATTTTCTGGCTTTATATTCTTCAAAAAGCTGCTCCTCAACCAAATGGCAGATCATATGCCCTATCAATATATGCGACTCCTGAATGCGTGGCGTAACAGTAGACGGCACCTTGATACAGATATCGCATAAAGCAGCCATCTGACCTCCGGTTTCCCCTGTCAACCCGACAGAAATAACGCCCCGGTCTTTACATGTTTGCAATGCCTTTATAATATTGGGTGAGTTGCCCGAGGTAGATATACCTATAAAAACATCGCCTTTATTACCATGCGCCTCTATTTGCCTTGAGAAAAGACGCTCAAAACCATAGTCGTTACCTATACCTGTTAATATAGAGGTATCAGTAGATAAGGCAATGGACGGAATAGCCGGACGGTCAAAGTTAAAACGACTTACAAATTCGCCCGAAAGATGCTGTGCGTCGGCAGCACTCCCGCCATTACCTGCTAATAAGGTTTTGTTTCCGTTCTTATAACTATTGGTTATAGTCTCAACAGCTTTAATTATTAAGTCGAGTAAGCTTTGATCATTTAACAGTGCAGTCTTTACCTGTATTGATGATGATATGTGAGATTTTATAGTAGATAACATAGTTTACAAAAGTAAGCGGTTATGAGCATAATCGTACATTGATGTTTAGTTTAATGTACTAATCACTGAATGATGGTTAACAACAAAAAAGTTATCCACAAAAAATTAGTTTAAACAACATTCAATGATAAGTATCGTAAACGTTGACAAACCGTTAATGTATTGGCTTATAACGTTAAGCTGTTCTTTGAAAGAAAAAAGATTACTGGCATAACAAACATTAACCAATAGTTATAATACAAGTCACCCAAAAAGCCTTTACAAATGCAACAAACCTGCTAGAAAAAAAATTTGCTTTTATTGAAACTAATTATTTTTCAATGTAGTATAAGTGCTTAATTATTATTAACACCATATAGCTTACCTGAAAAAAATGTATTTATTACAACCCGGTAGCTTTAAAAATGAAAAAAATAAATAATTAACAGAAAAAATTTAAACAAAATACAATTAACAAAAACAAAAATTAAAAATTATTAACTTTTTAAACTTCTTGGAATCCTTTTTGCTCTAAGCTTAAACCCTGCGAGACTTGCCACAGAGAAGCAGGCTTAACTAAAAGCTAACGGTACATTAAAGGATAATTGTTGAATGCAAAAAATTTATTAAATCGAATGAAAATTAAACTTAATCAACTTGCCATCACACTTTCAGCGGCCGTAGCGTTTACAGCATGTCAAACTCAAAGCCGCATAGCAGGAATGGATAACATCCATACCTCCAGAGCAACAATGCAATCACTAACGCCCTTAGCACCACGAGGAATGGTGTATGTACCGGCTGGCAACATTGTTGAGAAAGAAGACACTAAAGATACATCGGTTGTTAAAACCGCTCCTAAAGTAGTTACCGTTAGTGCATTTTTCATGGACCAAACGGAAGTTACTAATAAACAATATCGTACTTTTGTAGATTGGGTTGCAGACTCGGTTGTAGTGACTGACTATCTGAAAGACGAAAAATACTTTCAAAAAGCAAAGAAAGCCCCTGTAGCAAAACTTTCAAAGTCGAAAGCTAAAGTTGCAGAAGTTGGTGCACCAATTTTTCTTGATAGCGTTAAAAGGATTGACTGGACCAAAGTTGGTAATATAAGAGAGCCTCTTTGGAAAACTGCAGATCCAAACATCAAAGGTTTGTTGTATGGAAAACTTTATACAATGATTAACGGAAAGCCGGCGCTGATACCTGGCAAAGTAGTTTACCGTTATGACCGCCTTTCTGTTGATCGCAATGGTTCTTCAAAATATATTACTGATACGGTATCAATTGTACCTACGCCTAAAGTATGGTCAAGTGACTTCCCTAACTCACAGATGGAAGTAATGGATAATAACTATTACACTAATATTGGTTATGATGAATACCCTGTAGTAGGCGTTAACTGGAAACAAGCACGTGCTTATACCAATTGGAGAAGCAAAATGATAAATGCTACTGCCGGTGAGGTATCATTAGTAAGAATGTATAACTTACAATACAACCTACCAACTGAAGCTCAGTGGGAATATGCTGCATCAAAAGATATGAAGTCAGAAGATTTTGATAAACTATCTACTGTAAGCATAAAAGAAAGAGAAGGAAGAAAAACAAAGAAAGTTGATGCTTTAGGTGTTAATTTTAAGCAACAAGAAGGTGATTACCGTAAAGATGGTGGCACTTACACTATGCACGTTAAATCTTACGCACCAAATTCATTAGGATTATACAACATGATGGGTAACGTAGCAGAATGGACTTTAGATGCTTTTAGCCCATCGTACAGAGAACTGGTACACGATTTGAACCCAGTGTTGTTGTACGACGCTGCTGACACTGAAAGTGAAGCTATGAGACGCAAAGTTGTAAGAGGTGGATCTTGGAAAGATAATGCTGATTTGTTAACTCCATCAACCCGCGCTTACGAAATACAAAATGTTGGTCACTCTTACATTGGTTTTAGATGTGTAATGCCTGCACCAGATGTGGTATTAGAGCAAACAAAAACCAGAAAGTAAAAAGAATCGTATTTAACACTCAATAACATACACGATACAAACAACAGCCGGCTTAAACTGGCCATAAAAAAATAAGACGATGAAAACATTAACTCATAAAATTTTCATAGCTGCTTTCTGTGTTCTTGGAGTAGTGTCGGTAACTACTACCGCTGATGCTCAAAAAAGAAAAGCTAAAAGCACTAAAGCCCGCACTTCTGTAAAAGCTAAAACTGCTTTAAACAAAGCACCAAAAAGCTACCAGACTAACACATTAGCTCAAAACACCGCTCCAGCTACCAACGCTGCTGACGTATTACCTCCTAACCAGCCACTACCAGCTGACGGTTACGAGAAAAATGAGATGTACACTAACGCAAAAGCGTTTAACTACCCTGGCATCAATAGCCGCGATGTAAAGTTTTACAAACGTGTATGGCGCGATATTGACGTAAATGATCCTAAAAACTCTTTATTCAACACTCCTGGTGCTACATTAGCCGACATCGTGTTAGAAGGTTTGAGAACTGGTAAATTAACTGCTTACGAGCCAAGCGCTACCAATAACGACAGCACTTTTGCAAAACCATTAGCTTTAGGCAAAGCACTATCCAAATTACAAGACAGCGTAATGGTTGATCAATTTGACCAAAACGGCAATAAAATTGGTTCAAGAATGGTATTGAACGACTTTAACGCAGCCCGCGTTACTAAATTCAGAACTAAAGAGGATATCTATTTTGATAAAAAACGTTCAATGATCGTTACCCGCATTGTAGGTTTAGCTCCATTGATGTCAGCTCAGGTTGCTGGCGCTACTGTAGGAGAAACTCCAGCTTTTTGGTTGTACTTCCCTCAATGCCGTGACTTTTTTGCTACTAAAGATGTAACTGATCCGGATCGTAATATTTATGACACTACTATAGACGACTTATTTGTTCAAGGTAAATATGCCAGCTCAATAGTACGTGCAAGTGGTACTGATAACCGCCCAAGCACCCAGTTAGCAACCAATGCTATTGCTGGTGCGGCCATTGATCCTGCTGCTGCTGAAAAAGATAAAGCTGAGATTTCTAAATCAGTAGAGTCTAAAATTGAAAACTTCAAAGCCAGCACTTGGGACTACAAAATGAAAGCTTCTCCTAAAACAGATTCAGACAAAAGAGAAGCTATGGCTAATGAAAGGAAAGAGAAAAAAGCTGCTGCCGCTGCTGAGAAAAAATCAAAAAAATCAACAACCGATAAAAGCACAAAATTAGCAAGTAATCAAAACGATAGCGAATAATCGTTATCCTTAAAATGAAAAGGCTCCGGAATTTCTTCCGGAGCCTTTTTCGTTTTAAGGAATTTTTATATTTCTTTTTAACTATTACAGGTAAAAGACACACTGTTAAAATAAGATGACAGATACACTAATCACAACACAACCTATATAATTGCTACCATTTTTGATTAGAATTTACTTATACTCTTAACATCAGCAACCAGTCTTCCAGATAGGAAATTACATCATGAAATGAGATTACGTTCAATAAAGCGCATAAAAAACATCATTACACTACTAATTTAGACGTCAGGCCCTCCTTATACCATACAACATTGAAGTAGGGAAAACTTAGAATGTTCAGTCATAAAAACGCCCGTAGATAAATGAATACCTACGGGCGATAATATTTAAAGTCTTGAATACAGTTATTTCATGTACTGAGAAAACTCTTTATGCTCAATAACATGCTGAGGAAGAGATTTGAAGTACTCGTAGGTAATTTTCAAACCTTCTTGTCTTGATACTTTAGGCTCCCAACCTAATATAGCTTTTGCCTTGGTGATGTCCGGTCTGCGTTGTTTAGGGTCATCAGTAGGTAGTGGCTTACTGATTAACTGCTGATCGGTACCAGTTAATTTAATGATCTCTTCGCCAAATTCACGAATGGTGATCTCGTCAGGGTTACCAACGTTCATTGGCTGTACGTAATCGCTCAATAATAAGCGGTAAATACCTTCAATCAAATCATCAACGTAGCAGAAAGCTCTGGTTTGAGAACCATCACCAAACATAGTCAGAGGCTCGCCTCTTAAAGCCTGACCGATGAAAGCAGGTAATACCCGTCCGTCATTCAGTCGCATTCTTGGTCCGTAAGTATTAAAGATTCTCACAATACGGGTTTGAACACCATGGAACGTATGATATGCCATAGTGATAGCTTCCTGAAAGCGTTTAGCTTCATCGTATACACCACGAGGGCCTACAGGATTTACGTTACCCCAGTACTCTTCCGGTTGCGGATTTACAGTAGGGTCACCATAAATTTCAGAAGTGGAGGCTACTAAAATGCGGGCATCTTTAGCTCTTGCCAAACCTAAAAGGTTGTGAGTACCTAATGAACCAACTTTAAGGGTTTGGATAGGAATTTTTAGATAATCAATTGGTGATGCAGGGCTTGCAAAATGCAGGATGTAATCCAATTGGCCCGGTATGTGCACAAATTTAGAAACATCATGGTTGTAAAACTCGAAGTTTTCAAGTTTAAACAGATGCTCAATATTTTTTAAATCACCTGTGATAAGATTATCCATACCTATTACATGGCAACCTTCTTTAATGAAACGATCACATAAATGCGAACCCAAAAAGCCGGCTGCACCTGTAACGAGAACTCTTTTCCCTTTTATATCCATTATTAACGAATTTTTGTGTGAATGGTTAAGCTATTATGCTTGTTATGAAGTTAAACTTAATTTGTAAACGACAGACTATCCTTTGATTAACTTACTACTTTTCTACCAATAGAGTTGTAATAGAAGCCGCAATCAATCATCTTATCCAGGTCGTAAAGGTTACGGCCATCAAAAATAACTTTAGCTTTTAACAGGCTCTCTACTTTTGTAAAGTCTGGCGTACGGAACAGAGACCACTCGGTAACAATCAATAAAGCGTCAGCATCTTTCAATGCATCATACTGGTTGTCAGCATATTTAACCTTATCGCCAATCATCTGCTCAACGTTTTTCATACCCTCAGGGTCAAACGCAGTTACAGTAGCGCCGGCTTCTACTAAAGCGTCAATGATGTACAATGCAGGAGCCTCGCGGATATCGTCAGTTTCCGGCTTAAAGGCCAGTCCCCAAAGGGCAAAATGTTTACCTTTTAAATCACCGTTGTAATATTTCTTTACTTTTTCGGTCAATACGTTTTTCTGAATCTCGTTTACGTCCATCACCGAGTTCAGGATTTTAAAGTCGTATTGGTTCTCTTCTGCCGATTTAGCTAAAGCCTGTACGTCTTTAGGGAAACAGCTACCACCATAACCTATACCTGCAAACAGGAAGCGTTTACCGATACGCTCGTCAGCGCCAATACCTTTTCTCACCATGTCCACGTCTGCACCAACCAGTTCGCACAAGTTAGCAATTTCGTTCATGAATGAAATTTTGGTAGCCAGGAAAGAGTTAGCCGCATATTTGGTTAACTCTGACGAACGCTCGTCCATAAATACAATCGGGTTACCCTGACGTACGTATGGGCCGTACAGTTCGGCCATCAGTTTGCGGGCTTTCTCATCAGTAGTACCTACTACCACACGGTCAGGCTTCATAAAATCTTCAACCGCTACACCCTCTCTTAAAAACTCAGGATTAGACACCACAGCGTAAGTAATGCCTTCAGCAGCGTGCTGCTGCATTACGGCAGTTACTTTATCAGCAGTACCTACAGGCACAGTTGACTTTGTAACAATTACTTTGTACTCGGTTAAAAGCTTGGCAATATCACCAGCTGCACCAAGTACGTAGCTCAGGTCGGCTGCACCATCACCGCCCGGAGGGGTTGGCAAGGCTAAGAATATAATTTTAGCTTCTTTGATACCTTCGGCCAGATTGGTGGTAAACGACAAACGGCCTTGCTCAATATTCCGGTGGAATAAAAGCTCCAAGCCTGGTTCGTAGATAGGAAGTTTACCTTCCTTCATCATCGCAACTTTTTTCTCGTTGATGTCAACACACGTCACATCATTACCGGTTTCGGCTAAACAGGTTCCGGTAACTAAACCTACGTAACCAGTTCCTACAACTGCTATTTTCATTTTTTATAATTTGGCAAATATTATTGTTTCACAACCTGCTTAGTCAAGAAGTCTTGATAAGCTAAGCTTACCCCTTCAGGTAGATCGATGGTGTGTTTCCATCCCTGGCTGTGAAGTTTTGATACATCCATCAGTTTACGTGGTGTACCATCTGGTTTTGAGGTATCAAAATCGATGGCACCCTCGAAACCAACAGTTTCTTTAACCAGCTCTGCCAGTTCTTTGATAGATAAATCTTCGCCGGTGCCGATATTTACCAAGCCAGGCTCATTATAATTTTCCATCAGATAGTAACAGGCTGCGGCCAAATCATCGGCAAACAAAAACTCCCTTTTTGGTGATCCGGTTCCCCATATAGTTACTGATTCGGCTCCCTGTTCTTTAGCTTCATGAAACCTTCTGATTAAAGCCGGTAAAACGTGAGAGTTTTGAGGATGATAGTTATCGTTGTAACCATACAGATTGGTAGGCATTACAGAGATGTAGTTGCAACCATATTGTGAACGGTAAGCATCACACATTTTAATACCAGCAATCTTGGCAATAGCGTAAGGCTCGTTGGTTTCCTCTAAGGTACCTGTTAACAGGTAATCTTCTTGTAACGGCTGCGGAGCCATTTTAGGATAAATACAACTCGAACCCAAAAACATCAGCTTTTTCACGCCATTTAGGTACGAAGAATGGATGATGTTATTTTGAATTTGTAAATTGTCGTATAAAAACTCGGCCCGGTAAGTGTTGTTGGCAACAATACCCCCTACTTTAGCAGCAGCCAAAAATACATAATCAGGCTTTTCCTGTTCAAAAAAGTCTGCTACCGCTTGCTGATTACGTAAATCAAGATCGCCGGAGTTACGCGTAACAAAATTAGTAAAGCCCTCTTTTTCTAATTTACGCATGATAGCAGAGCCCACCATACCGCGGTGCCCTGCTATGTAAATCTTTGCTTCTTTTTCCATGAGCCGAAGCTTATTCGAACTGGTTTTTAATTTTATAACCTGATTCTTTCAGTAATTTTTCGCGTTGGAACAGTTCAACGTCAGCAGCAACCATTTCAGACACTAAGCCTTTCAGATCGTACTTAGGTTCCCAGCCCAATTTGGTTTTTGATTTGGTTGGGTCACCAATCAACAACTCAACCTCAGTTGGACGGAAATATTTAGGATCAACCGCAACCACTTCAGTACCTTCGGCTACCTGGAATTCAGGATTTGAACAAGATACGATATAACCTTTTTCGTCAACACCTTCACCTTTAAATTCTACAGTAATGCCTACCTCAGCAAATGCCATTTTAACAAAATCGCGTACATGAGTGGTTACGCCTGTAGCAATAACGTAATCGGTAGGCTCATCTTGTTGCAAAATCAGGTACATAGCCTCTACGTAGTCTTTGGCATGTCCCCAGTCGCGTTGAGCGTCCAGGTTGCCCAGGTATAATTTATCCTGCAGACCCATAGCAATTTTAGACACAGCGCGTGTAATTTTACGGGTTACGAACGTTTCGCCTCTCAGGGGACTTTCGTGGTTAAATAAAATACCGTTACAGGCATAAATACCATAAGCCTCGCGGTAATTTACGGTAATCCAGTAAGCGTACATTTTGGCTACAGCGTAAGGGCTGCGTGGATAAAACGGAGTAGTTTCTGATTGAGGAACGGCTTGTACCAAACCATAAAGCTCAGAAGTAGAAGCTTGGTAAATTTTAGTTTTTTTCTCTAAACCTAAAATACGGATAGCTTCTAACAAACGCAAGGTACCAATACCATCAGCGTTAGCTGTATATTCAGGAGTATCGAAACTAACCTTTACGTGCGACATTGCACCTAAATTATAAATCTCGTCGGGTTGTACTTGCTGAATAATACGGATAAGGTTAGTTGAGTCTGATAAATCGCCGTAATGTAATACCAGTCTTGGATTGGCCTCATGCGGATCTTGATAAAGGTGATCAATACGATCGGTATTGAACAAAGAAGAACGACGTTTGATGCCGTGAACTTCGTATCCTTTACTGAGTAGTAACTCAGTTAAATAGGCTCCATCCTGACCTGTTATGCCCGTAAGCAACGCTTTTTTCATATGTGTGTAAACTTTGTGATATTTTATATTAGCAATAAAGCTTGTATATACATTAATTTAACTGTGCCGGCACTGCCTGTGCGCCAAATACCTTTTCGACAAAGCTGCCCATTACATTGTCAATGTTCAAATATTTGATTGCATATTCACGGGCATTGCCGCATTTCTGCTCTGTATCGCCTTGCTGATGCTGAATTTCTTTTATCTTTTGGGCTAACAGTTCGTAACTCTCAGGCTCGATGATGTAACCGAGATTATATTTGCTTAGTAGGTTGTGCAGTGAGGTACCAGGCAAACAAGTTACTATACTCGCACCACCAACGGCCAATATAGTAGTTAATTTTGATGGCATTACTAAATCTCCTGCGTTTGCTTTTTGCAGTACCAAATGTAAATCAGCCATGTTCAAAAACTCGTTAAACTTATCCTTGTCCTGTACAGGCATAAAAATCAAGTTAGTTAAGTTTTTCTCGTTAGCCATCTCAACTAACCTTTCTTTGTATGGGCCAGATCCGCAGATAATAAACTTAATTTTTGTTTCGTTCCGTAATAGGTCTGCGGCATGAATTACGTTTTCTAAACCCTGCTTTTCCCCTATAGCGCCCGAGTAAAGCACCACCAAATCGTCAGCATTAAATCCCCATGATGTTTTTAAGCTTTCGCGGTCTGCAATGGGATAAAAGAAAGAAGTATCAGCCCAATTAGGAAAAAATATTACTTCTTTATCAACTTTGGCAGCCACCTTTTCAATCATCCCCTCGGATATGGTACTCACAAAATCAACTTTAGAAAGGATGTTTGCTTCTACCTCGTACAGCTTATCTAACAATTTATTGTTAGACAGCATTCCCAAATCCTGAGCAGCTTCGATTTGTAAATCCTGAATATGATATAAGATTTTACCCCCAGTAAAATTTCTAACCATTAAACCCAGGTACGCCAGATGGAAAGGCGGCGCAACTGTAATAATTAAATCAAATCTTTTAGAAAGCATTAGAAGTTTCAAAATCACCCACGACTTTGAAATCCAAAATGATAAATCCTGTACCATGCGCTTTTTACCGCTTGGTTGCGACGGAATATAAGATGGGCATCTATAAACAGTAACTTTTGTACCGCTTGATGGATTATTTACAATTTCTTTTTTAAACCACCGATTGGTATAGGGTTCCTGTACCTTCCATTGCGGATAGTACGGAAAGGTGGTGACAACTGTGCAGTTATAGCCATTTTTTGCCAACCAGTCAATCATTTCGCCATTGTACTTACCAATGCCTGTAGGCTCCGGTGCATAATTATGACTGATCAACAAAACGTTTTTCGAATTCATTAAAAAATTATATACTTGTTATGGCTATATAGTATAATAACAGAGTTGAGCGCACATTACAACAAAGATAATATTTTAGGTAAATAATTGAAATAATATAAAACAATTATTCCATTTCTTGAACAAATCGCAAAACGAAAATTTATATTAATACTTAATATTTTGTTTTAACGATTTTCAATGTATAAACATACGTAAATTAAAAGAATAGCTAAAATAATATAATAGCGTATTATTACGTTATACGTCGCGCAAGCTTGAAGTGTTTCTGTTTGATTTTTACTAAGCTTGACCGACTGTGCCGCCAAAATTTATCGGAAAACCTGGGTTTTCGGATTGTACTTTGATGCGACCATTCGCTGCTTCATATTTCTCGACATTATCTTCTAGGGCCGATAACAAACGCTTAGCATGCTCGGGAGTAAGTATAATACGGGATTTAACTTTTGCTTTAGGTATACCAGGCATAATTCTGATAAAATCAACTACAAATTCGGCATTGGAGTGTGTTATTACGGCAAGGTTTGAATATACTCCTTCTGCAATTTCCTCTGTTAATTCAATATTTAGTTGCCCCTCATTTATTTCTTCCATGTTACTAAATTACAAAAGCATACGAATTGAAGTTAAATAAAATGATCAAAACCTTACAAAGTTCTTCACATTGCAAAACTCTTATATTCAAGACAAAAAAGGCCACTCTGCTTAAGCAAAGTGGCCTTTAAATTTATTCGATTACTCGATTAAGCTTCTACGTCTTCAGTTTTTGACGCCATTAAGCGATCAAACTCTTCCTGAGAACCTACACGAATGTTATCGTAAGCGCGTAAACCAGTACCTGATGGTATTAAGTGACCAACAATTACGTTTTCCTTCAAACCTAACATTAAGTCGCGTTTACCAGCGATGGCAGCCTCGTTTAGTACTTTAGTTGTTTCCTGGAACGATGCCGCAGAGATGAACGACTTAGTGCCTAACGACGCACGAGTTATACCTTGCAGTATAGGGCTTGAAGTTGCCGGGATGGCATCTCTTACCTCAACCAGTTGCTGATCTTTACGTTTCAATGAAGAGTTTTCGTCTCTCAATCTGCGTAACGATACGATCTGGCCAGCTTTCAACGTGGTTGAATCACCTGGTTCTACTACTACCTTTTTGTCGTAAATATCATCGTTCTCGATCATGAAGTCCCAGCTGTCAACAGCTTCTCTTTCCAGGAAGCGGGTATCGCCCGGATCCTCGATAGATACTTTCTGCATCATCTGGTGAACGATAACTTCAAAGTGCTTATCGTTAATTTTCACACCTTGCAAACGGTAAACTTCTTGAATACCGTTAACCAGGTATTCTTGCACTGCAGCCGGACCTTTGATAGCCAGGATGTCGGCAGGAGAAATTGAACCGTCTGATAATGGCATACCAGCTTTAACAAAGTCATTATCCTGTACCAGGATGTGTTTAGACAATGGCACCAAGTATTTTTTAACCTGACCGTCTTTCGACTCAATAGTGATTTCGCGGTTACCACGTTTTACACCACCTAAAGTTACCACACCATCAATCTCGGTTACTACAGCCGGGTTAGACGGGTTACGTGCCTCGAATAACTCGGTTACACGTGGTAAACCACCGGTGATATCTCGCGTTTTACCGGTTGAACGAGGTATTTTAGCAATAACTTGTCCAGTTTGTATTTTCTCACCCTCTTCGATAGCGATGTGCGCACCTACCGGGATGTTATAACCTTTAATCAAATCGCCGCCGCGCTCTGTAATCTGGATAACCGGGTTTTTAGTTTTATCTCGGGTATCGATAATTACCTTTTCACGGTGACCGGTTTGCTCGTCAGACTCCTCACGGAAAGTGATACCTTCTAATACGGCGTCGAATTTGGCAACACCTGCAAATTCCGAAATAATTACGGCGTTGTACGGATCCCATGAACAGATACGTTCACCTTTGGTAATCTTGCTGCCATCTTTAATGTACAGGTAAGAACCATAAGGGATGTTGTTGGTCATGATCACCTTGTTGCTGCCCGGCTCAATGATACGGAACTCACCCGAACGACCTAATACCACCTCAACAGTACCATCTTCGTCGGTTTCGAAAGGTACCGTACGTACGTTTTCAAACTCGATGATACCATCGTAACGTGCATTGATCTGAGATTCTGCCGCAATGTTTGATGCAGTACCACCCACGTGGAAAGTACGCAGGGTTAACTGTGTACCAGGCTCACCGATAGACTGTGCTGCAATAACACCCACCGCCTCGCCGGCTTGAACACGTTTGCCCGAAGCCAAGTTACGGCCGTAGCAAAGTGCACATACACCACGTTTACTTTCGCAAGTTAATACTGAACGAATCTCGATACCTTCTAACGGAGAGTTCTCGATGCGTTTAGCAATTTCTTCGTCAATATCTTCACCAGCAGATACCAATTGCTCATTGGTAATAGGATCAAATACATCATGCAATGATGTACGGCCTAAAATACGATCATATAATGGCTCAACAATGTCCTCGTTATCTTTAAGGGCAGTGGTGAATATACCGCGTAATGTTCCACAATCAGTTTCGCCTACGATCATATCTTGGGCAACGTCATGCAAACGACGGGTTAGGTAACCAGCATCCGCAGTTTTTAACGCCGTATCCGCCAAACCTTTACGGGCACCGTGGGTAGAGATAAAGTATTCTAGTACCGACAGACCTTCTTTAAAGTTTGATAAGATCGGGTTCTCGATAATCTCGCCACCCGAACCTGATTTTTGCGGTTTGGCCATCAGACCACGCATACCGGCTAACTGACGAATCTGCTCTTTAGAACCACGTGCACCCGAATCCAGCATCATATAAACAGAGTTGAAGCCCTGGTTATCGGTAGATAGGATTTCCATCACATTCGCAGTCAAGCGATTGTTGATACGGGTCCAGATGTCAATAATTTGGTTGTAACGCTCGTTGTTGGTAATGAAACCCATATTGTAGTTGTTCATTACCTCTTCAACCTCGCGCGAAGCCTGCTCAATCAGGTCAACCTTTTGAGCAGGAATATTTACGTCTTGCAGGTTGAACGATAAACCACCACGGAATGCCATTTGGAAACCTAATTCCTTAATGTCGTCCAAGAACTGGGCTGCACGGGCCATACCTGTGTTTTTAACAACTTCACCAATAATATCACGCAGTGATTTTTTAGTTAACAGTTCGTTGATGTAACCTACTTCTTCAGGTACGTGCTGGTTAAATAACACGCGGCCAACGGTAGTTTCAATCAATTTGTTAACAATACTGCCATCGCGCTCTTTTACGTTAGCTTTAACCTTGATAAAAGCATGCAAGTCAACTTTCTTCTCATTGTAGGCAATAATTACCTCTTCGGCAGAGTAAAAGCTTAAGCCCTGACCATTTACTACACGCTTTTCATCAGTTTTACGGCCTTTAGTAATATAATAAAGACCCAAAACCATATCCTGAGATGGTACTGTAATTGGCGTACCGTTAGCAGGGTTAAGAATGTTGTGCGAAGCCAACATCAAAATTTGGGCTTCCAGAATAGCAGCATTACCAAGCGGTACGTGCACAGCCATCTGGTCACCGTCAAAGTCGGCGTTGAATGCGGTACAGGTTAACGGGTGTAACTGGATAGCTTTACCTTCCACCAGTTTTGGTTGGAAAGCCTGGATACCCAAACGGTGCAGCGTAGGTGCACGGTTTAATAACACCGGGTGACCTTTTAATACGTTTTCCAGAATGTCCCAAACTAATGGGTCTTTGCGGTCAACAATTTTTTTAGCTGATTTAACTGTTTTAACCACACCACGCTCAATCATTTTGCGGATGATAAATGGTTTAAACAGCTCGGCAGCCATATCTTTTGGTAAACCACACTCGTGTAATTTAAGGTTTGGTCCAACCACAATTACCGAACGGGCAGAGTAATCCACACGTTTACCTAATAAGTTTTGACGGAAACGACCTTGTTTACCTTTCAAGATGTCTGAAAGTGATTTAAGGGCACGGTTACCTTCGGTTTTAACAGCGTTAACTTTACGTGAGTTATCAAATAACGAATCCACAGCTTCCTGTAGCATACGTTTCTCATTACGTAAAATTACTTCAGGAGCCTTAATTTCGATTAGACGCTTTAAACGGTTGTTACGGATGATAACACGACGGTATAGGTCATTCAAATCGGAAGTAGCGAAGCGGCCACCTTCTAACGGCACCAACGGACGTAACTCTGGTGGAATAACCGGAACGATTTTTACAATCATCCACTCAGGGTTATTGTCAATGCGTGTTTTAGCATCACGGAAAGCCTCAACAACCTGCAAGCGTTTTAACGCTTCATTTTTACGTTGCTGAGAAGTTTCGTTAGCTGCTTGGTGACGTAGATCATAAGAAAGCTGATCTAAGTCGATACGTTTTAATAACTCTTCCAAAGCTTCAGCACCCATTTTGGCGACAAATTTCTGCGGATCTTTGTCGTCGAGGTACTGATTTTCTTTTGGTAACGTATCTAATACATCAAGGTATTCTTCTTCTGTCAGGAAATCCATTTTAGAGATTCCGTCAGTTTCTTTAACACCAGGCTGAATTACCACATAACGCTCGTAGTATATAATTAAGTCAAGTTTTTTGGTTGGTAAACCCAGTAAGTAACCAATTTTGTTTGGTAACGAACGGAAATACCAGATGTGCGCAACCGGAACCACCAGGTTAATGTGTCCCATGCGCTCGCGACGTACCTTTTTTTCGGTTACTTCAACACCACACCGGTCACACACGATGCCTTTATAACGGATACGTTTGTATTTACCGCAATGACATTCGTAATCTTTTACCGGACCAAAAATACGCTCGCAGAACAAACCATCACGCTCGGGTTTGTAAGTCCGGTAGTTAATGGTTTCTGGCTTTAAAACTTCACCGCTCGAACGCTCCAGGATAGACTCGGGTGAGGCTAAGCTGATGGTAATGGTGGTGAAGTTACTTTTGATTTTATTATCTTTTTTGTAAGACATATATCTTTTTTAATGATTTAGTGAATAAGCAGTTATTTTAAAACTGCTTTCCTTGCACATAAAAGTTAACAAAGGATTGAATGACTACTCATCCAATCCTTCACTAATCAATCTTTATTATTCTAACGTGATGTCCAGACCTAAACCTCTCAACTCATGAACCAATACATTGAATGACTCAGGAACCGAAGGTGTTGGCAGGTTTTCACCTTTAACAATGGCTTCGTAAGTTTTAGCACGGCCAATAACATCATCCGATTTAACGGTCAGGATTTCCTGCAGAATGTTGGCAGCACCAAAGGCCTCCAATGCCCAAACCTCCATCTCACCAAAACGCTGACCACCAAATTGGGCTTTACCACCCAACGGTTGTTGTGTAATTAATGAGTACGGACCGATTGAACGGGCGTGCATTTTATCGTCAACCATGTGGCCCAGTTTCAGCATGTAGATGATACCTACTGTAGTTGGCTGGTCAAAACGCTCGCCGGTTAAGCCATTGTGTAAATAAGTACGACCGGTAGCCGGTAAACCTGCTTTAGCAATCCAGTCTTCCACCTCTTGGTAAGTTGCACCGTCGAAAATCGGGGTTGCAAACTTCATTCCCAACTCTTTACCAGCCCAACCCAATACAGTTTCGTAAATCTGGCCCAAGTTCATACGCGATGGTACACCCAGTGGGTTCAACACAATATCAACTGGAGTACCATCTTCCAGGAACGGCATATCCTCATCACGCACTATACGGGCAACAATACCTTTGTTACCGTGACGACCGGCCATTTTATCACCCACTTTAAGCTTACGCTTTTTAGCGATGTAAACTTTAGCCATCTGCACAATACCTGATGGTAACTCATCACCTACGCTAATTGCAAACTTATCACGGCGGTAGCCACCTAATTCTTCGTTAACTTTGATACCGTAGTTATGAAGTAACAACTTAATCTGATCGTTTTTATCATCGTCAGTTGTCCACTTAGTTGGATTGATGTTTTCGTAATTAAGTTCGGCCAGTGTTTTCTGAGTAAACTTAACGCCTTTAGGTACTAAAAGCTCTTTGTAAACATTGAAAATACCTTGTGAGGTTTTGCCGTTTACAATTTCAAATAACTTGTCAACCAAACGGTTTTTAAGTTCTTTGATTGCCCTTTCGTGTTTGGTATCTAATTTCTCTAATTGTGCTTTTTCTTCTGCTTTAGAAGTCTTTTTGGCACGAGAGAATAATTTAGTGTCAATAACTACACCGCTGATAGATGGCGGAGTTTTTAAAGAAGCATCTTTTACGTCGCCGGCTTTGTCACCAAAGATAGCACGTAACAGTTTTTCTTCCGGTGATGGGTCAGACTCGCCTTTCGGGGTAATCTTACCAATCAGGATGTCGCCTTCTTTAACTTCAGCACCAACACGGATAATACCGTCTTCGTCCAAGTCTTTTGTAGCTTCTTCAGATACGTTAGGAATATCTGGTGTTAATTCTTCTTCACCACGTTTAGTATCACGAACTTCAAGTTCAAATTCTTCAACGTGTAACGAAGTAAAGATATCCTGAGATACAACACGCTCAGAAATTACAATCGCATCCTCAAAGTTGTAACCTTGCCAAGGCATGAATGCTACTTTCATGTTGCGGCCTAAAGCCAGCTCACCATTTTGTGTAGCGTAACCTTCACATAACACCTGACCTTTTTCAACCCGCTCGCCTTTTTTAACAATTGGCTTAAGGTTCATCGTGGTGCTCTGGTTAGTTTTCTGAAACTTAATTAAGCGGTAAGACCTAATGTCGTCATCGAAAGAAACCAAACGGTCATCCTCAGTACGGTCGTATTTAATACGAATTTCGTTCGCATCTACATACTCAACCACACCATTACCTTCAGCGTTAACCAAAGTACGCGAGTCTTTCGCTACACGGCCTTCCAAACCTGTACCTACAATTGGCGCCTCAGGGCGTAAAAGCGGCACAGCCTGGCGCTGCATGTTTGAACCCATCAATGCACGGTTAGCATCATCATGTTCTAAGAACGGAATCAGCGACGCTGCGATTGAAGTAATCTGGTTAGGAGCAATATCCATGTAATCTAAACGCTCTGGCTCAATTACTGGGAAGTCACCCTCGAAACGGGCTTTAACACGTGGTGTAGCAAAGTTACCTTGATCATCATAAACTGCATTAGCCTGACCAATGGTTTTACCATCTTCGTCTTCTGCAGATAGATAAATTACCGGCTCATCAACAGCTACTACCCCGTTATCAACGCGTTTATATGGCGTTTCAATGAAACCTAAGTTGTTAATTTTAGCATGCACACACAATGAAGAAATCAAACCGATGTTTGGTCCTTCTGGTGTTTCAATGGTACACAACCGGCCATAGTGGGTATAGTGAACGTCACGCACCTCGAAACCAGCACGCTCACGCGACAGACCACCTGGACCAAGCGCCGACAAACGGCGTTTGTGAGTAATCTCGGCCAATGGATTGGTTTGATCCATAAACTGAGATAACTGGTTGGTACCAAAGAAAGAGTTAATTACTGATGATAATGTACGTGCATTAATCAGGTCGGTTGGTGTGAACACCTCGTTGTCGCGAATGTTCATACGCTCACGGATGGTACGAGCCATACGTGCTAAACCTACACCAAACTGCGCATACAACTGCTCGCCTACCGTACGAACACGACGGTTTGACAAGTGGTCAATATCATCCACCTCAGCTTTAGAGTTTATCAGCTTAATTAAGTATTTAACGATGGCAATAATGTCTGCCTTGGTTAATACCTTAATCTCGTCTGACGTATCCAGCTTCAATTTACGGTTGATGCGGTAACGGCCCACATCGCCCAAATCATATCTTTTATCAGAGAAGAACAAACGATCGATAATACCGCGTGCGGTTTCCTCATCAGGCGGTTCGGCGTTACGTAACTGACGGTAAATGTGCTCAACAGCCTCTTTCTCCGAGTTGGAAGTATCTTTTTGTAAAGTATTATATATAATGGTATAATCACCGCTGGTAGATGCATCTTCCTTGTTCAGGATAATGCTTTTTACGCCAGCATCGATGATCATATCAATGTTGTCATCATTCAAGATAGTTTCGCGCTCAAGGATGATTTCGTTACGGTCAATAGATACCACTTCACCGGTATCTTCGTCCACAAAGTCTTCAACCCATTTTTTAAGCACCCTTGCTGCAAGCTTACGGCCTACAAATTTTTTAAGGCCTGATTTACTCACTTTA
This sequence comes from Mucilaginibacter sp. CSA2-8R, assembly GCF_038806765.1. Taxonomy (NCBI): domain Bacteria; kingdom Pseudomonadati; phylum Bacteroidota; class Sphingobacteriia; order Sphingobacteriales; family Sphingobacteriaceae; genus Mucilaginibacter; species Mucilaginibacter sp. CSA2-8R. Next base: position 4,374,698 of record NZ_CP152389.1, read on the forward strand.
ACTTCATCAGCCAACTCAAACAGTTCAAGGATATCCTTGTCCGAGTCGTAGCCAATAGCACGAAGTAAGGTAGTTACAGGGAATTTCTTTTTACGGTCAATATATGCATACATTACGTTGTTAACGTCTGTAGCAAACTCAATCCATGAACCTTTGAAAGGAATAACACGGGCGGAGTACAATTTAGTACCGTTGGTGTGACGGCTTTGGCCAAAAAACACACCTGGCGAACGGTGCAATTGCGAAACAATTACACGCTCAGCACCGTTGATAACAAAAGTACCTTTAGGTGTCATGTATGGGATTGTACCTAAGTAAACATCCTGTACAATGGTTTCAAAGTCTTCGTGTTCTTCATCGTTACATGAAAGGCGAAGCTTTGCTTTTAAAGGCACGCTGTAAGTTAAACCACGGTCGATACACTCTTGTATATCGTAGCGCGGCGGATCAATAAAATAGTCCAGAAACTCCAGAACGAAAATATTTCTCGAGTCGGAGATCGGGAAGTTTTCGGCAAACACTTTAAACAAGCCTTCCTTGTGACGGTTGTCTGAAGTGGTTTCCAATTGGAAAAATTCCTGAAAAGATTTTAACTGTACATCCAGAAAGTCAGGGTAGTCAAGGACATGCCTGCTGGTTGCAAAGTTCACTCTTTGGTTATTTTTGTTTGCCAAGGGATTATAATTTTAATATGAATTAAACTCTTATGGGTTTATTTAAAGTTGTTCCTGAACTTCAAACAAAAATGAAAACATTATAAACGACAATAGACCCCGACCAAATACAGGTCGGAGTCTTATTGCTTTGGGCGTTATTGAGTTAAATTACTTAACTTCAACTACTGCTCCAGCTTCTTCTAACGATTTTTTCAAAGATTCAGCTTCTTCTTTAGTTACACCAGTTTTAACTTCTTTTGGTGCACCGTCAACTAAGTCTTTTGCTTCTTTTAAGCCTAAGCCAGTTAAATCTTTTACTAATTTAACAACTGCTAATTTCTGACCGCCAGCTTCTTTTAAGATAACGTCAAATGCAGTTTGCTCAACAGCCGCAGCAGGTGCATCACCACCACCAGCAGGAGCAGCAACAGCTACAGCTGCAGCAGCAGGCTCAATACCATACTCGTCTTTTAAGATCTGAGCTAATTCGTTAACTTCTTTTACTGTTAAGTTTACTAACTGTTCAGCAAACGATTTTAAATCTGCCATTTTATTTCTTTTTTTAACTTTGAATACTTTGTTCTAATATGCTTCCTTAAAGGTGGACGCTTAACCTTCTCTTTCTTGTAATGTTTTAACCAAACCTGCGATAGTAGTTCCGCCTGATTGCAGAGCAGAAAGTACATTTTTAGCAGGAGATTGCAGTAAGCCAATAATTTCGCCAACCAATTCTTCTTTCGATTTAAGCGTCAGCAACGCGTCTAACTGGCTATCGCCAACAAAGGCAGCCGAGTAAACGTAAGCGCTTTTTAAAACAGGCTTGTCGCCTTTTTTGCGTAAATCCTTTATCAACTGAGCCGGAGCTTTAGCTGATTTTGAGAACAATATAGTTGATGTGCCTTTTAATGTATCGTACAAAGGAGCGAAATCACCGTCGGCAGCTTCTAAAGCTTTTTTGATCAAGCTGTTTTTTGCTACCTGCATTGTAATATTGGCATCGAAGCATTTGCGACGAATGTCGTTTACTTTAGCAACAGTTAAATCTGCAGTATCAGTAATATAGAAATTACCATACTCTTTGATCTGCTCGGTTAGAGCTTCAACCAGTTCGTATTTTTCTTCTTTATTCATGATTAAATGCCTGTTACTGTTTTGGTTTCAACTTCAATTCCTGGCGACATAGTTGAAGAAACATGAATGCTCTTAAAATATGTGCCCTTAGCTGCTGACGGTTTTAATTTTGAAATGGTTTGCAAAACTTCCAAAGCATTTTCATAAATTTTGTCGGCAGGGAAAGATACTTTTCCTATTGAGGCATGGATGATACCGGTTTTGTCAACTTTAAAATCGATTTTACCAGCTTTAACCTCAGTTACTGCTTTACCCACTTCTGGAGTTACAGTACCTGATTTAGGGTTTGGCATAAGGTTACGCGGACCTAAAATACGGCCTAAACGTCCTACCTTAGCCATTACGCTTGGCATAGTGATGATAATGTCAACATCAGTCCATCCGCCTTCTATTTTAGCAATATAATCATCCAAACCTACATAATCTGCACCGGCGTCTTTTGCCTCTTGCTCCTTGTCAGGAGTACAAAGCACCAAAACGCGCACAGTTTTACCGGTTCCATGAGGTAAGGTTGCTATACCACGCACCATTTGATTGGCTTTACGTGGGTCAACACCTAAACGTACGTCAATGTCAACAGATGCGTCAAACTTAGTTGTAGTTATTTCTTTAACTAAGTTAGTGGCATCCTGCAAGGAGTATGCTTTGTTAGCCTCAATTTTTGATAGTACTGCTTTTTGATTTTTTGTTAATCTAGCCACTGTCTTAAACTGATTTGTGTGTTAATTATTAATTCCAGGGTGCTGTACCAGAAACGGTAATACCCATGCTGCGAGCAGTACCAGCCACCATTTTCATGGCCGATTCTACTGTGAATGCGTTTAAGTCAGGCATTTTATCTTTAGCAATGGCTTCAACTTGCTCCCAATTTACATTGGCAACTTTTTTACGGTTAGGCTCAGCCGAACCGCCTTTTAAGCCAGAAGCCTCCAACAGCTGTATAGCAACCGGAGGAGTTTTAATGATAAAATCGAATGACTTATCGGTATACACAGTAATTACTACCGGCAACACTTTACCAGGTTTATCCTGAGTACGTGCATTGAATTGCTTGCAAAATTCCATAATGTTCACACCTTTCGCACCCAATGCAGGCCCAATTGGAGGTGATGGATTTGCAGCGCCACCCTTAACTTGTAGTTTTACTAACGCACCGACTTCTTTTGCCATCTTTAATAAAATTTAATGTACTTAATGTTAGTAAGTTGGAAGCAATGTAACATTTAAGTGCCGAACTAAAAAAAATTCGGCCCGCAAAGATATGAACTTTACGGGCCGAATACAAATTATTTTTAATATTATTCTTTTTCTACCTGCATGTAGTTTAACTCTAAAGGAGTTCGGCGGCCGAAGATTTTCACCATCACTTTCAGCTTCTTCTTCTCCTCATTTACCTCTTCAATTACACCACTAAAGCCGTTGAACGGACCGTCCATTACTTTAACATTTTCGCCTACGTAATAAGGAACTGCAACCGTTTCGCCTTGCGCTGCCATCTCGTCGACCTTACCTAATATACGGTTAACTTCTGCCTGCCGCAAAGGGATCGCATTACCTGCTTTATCTCCTAAAAAACCTATAACACTGTTGATGTTTTTGATGATATGCTCAAGCTCTCCGTCAAGAGCTGCTTCCATCATCACGTATCCAGGGAAATAATTACGCTCTTTGGCAATCTTCTTGCCATCGCGCATTTGATAATACTTTTCTGTTGGAATTAATACCTGTGGAATAAGGTGCGAAATGCCTAAGCGGTTTACCTCAGCATCAATATACTGCTTTACTTTTTTTTCTTTACCGCTTACGGCTCTAACTACATACCATTTTAACTGATCACTCATCTTTACTCGAAAATTAATTAGGCAAGTGAACTGTAAAACTGTCTTAAAACGTAACCGATAACCTGATCCATACCAAAAATAACCAGAGCAATCATAATTGCAGCCACCAGCACCAACACCGCGCTGCTTTGAAGCTCGCGCCAGGTAGGCCAGGTTACCTTTTCGGTTAGCTCAATATAAGATTCTTTGATATATTCAGTTACTGCTGACATTTGTTTAAACTACTTAGAAGCACGGGAACAAGGATTCGAACCCTGATCAAAGGTTTTGGAGACCTCTATTCTACCGTTGAACTATTCCCGTGTATGCTTTTAATTCTTAAAACAAAGTACCGGCACAAGGCCGAGTACTTTGTTTATAAATTAACCTTACCTTTTGCCGCCTTTAGGGGGCGGTTGGCTTGGTCTTATTTTAAGATTTCAGTTACCTGACCTGCACCTACTGTACGACCACCTTCGCGGATAGCGAAACGTAAACCTTTTTCCATCGCGATAGCGTTGATTAAAGATACTGTGATAGTAACGTTATCACCAGGCATAACCATTTCTACGCCTTCTGCTAACGAAATCTCACCAGTTACGTCAGTGGTACGGAAGTAAAACTGCGGACGGTATTTGTTGAAGAATGGAGTGTGACGGCCACCTTCTGCTTTTGATAATACGTAAACCTCTGCTTTGAAATCGGTGTGAGGAGTTACTGAACCTGGTTTACAGATAACCATACCACGACGGATATCGGTTTTCTCAATACCACGTAACAATAAACCTACGTTGTCACCAGCTTCACCACGGTCAAGGATTTTGCGGAACATCTCAACACCAGTAACGGTTGATTTTAAGTTCTCAGCACCCATACCCAGGATATCTACTTGCTCACCAGAGTTGATAACACCACGCTCAATACGGCCTGTAGCAACAGTACCACGACCGGTGATTGAGAATACGTCCTCAACTGGCATTAGGAAAGGAAGGTCAGTTAAACGTGGAGGAATTGGAATGTAGTTATCAACAGCATTCATCAAATCCATAATTTTTTCAACCCATTTCGGCTCGCCGTTCAAACCACCTAAGGCAGAACCTTGAATTACCGGGATGTCATCACCAGGGAAGTCATAGAATGATAATAACTCACGGATTTCCATCTCAACAAGCTCTAATAACTCAGGATCGTCAACCATGTCAACTTTGTTCATGAAAACAGTTAACGCTGGTACACCTACCTGACGAGCTAACAAGATGTGCTCACGAGTTTGAGGCATTGGGCCGTCTGTAGCAGCAACCACTAAGATTGCACCGTCCATTTGAGCAGCACCAGTAACCATGTTTTTCACATAATCGGCGTGACCTGGACAGTCAACGTGTGCATAGTGACGGTTTGCAGTCGAGTATTCAACGTGTGCAGTATTGATGGTGATACCACGTTCTTTTTCTTCTGGAGCAGAGTCGATAGAATCGAAAGAACGAGCTTCAGATAAACCTGCATCAGCTAATACTTTTGTAATAGCGGCGGTAAGTGTTGTTTTACCGTGGTCAACGTGACCGATAGTACCGATGTTTAAGTGCGGCTTACTGCGGTCAAACTTTTCTTTTGCCATGATTTATAAATGTTTGTAGGTTAATTTATTCTTAATTGTCGTTTATTTAACGCCGAGCCAACGAAGGGATTTGAACCCTTGGCCTCTTCCTTACCAAGGAAGTGCTCTACCCCTGAGCTACGTCGGCTTATTATCTTTTTACTCCAAATACAGCTTCATCACTTTAATGCAACCATACCTTGAAACTGAGCGGAAGACGAGGTTCGAACTCGCGACCTATAGCTTGGAAGGCTATCGCTCTACCAACTGAGCTACTTCCGCAGTTTACACAAAGAGTGAATTAGTGATTGAAGAAATAAGCGAATAAAGACTATTTAATCACTTGTTCACTCAATCAACAATTCACTCGTTGATTAATATTGTGGGGAGAGAAGGATTCGAACCTTCGTAGCCGAAGCAGCGGATTTACAGTCCGCCCCATTTGACCGCTCTGGTATCTCCCCAAGTTCTTACTTAATGTTTAAGGATGCAAACCTGCTTTTTTTGCCGGGGCAAATATACAGTTAAGTTTCATGCTTTTAACATTACCTGTTAAACTTGAGCCTCCTATCGGGATCGAACCAATGACCTACTGATTACAAGTCAGTTGCTCTACCAGCTGAGCTAAGGAGGCGTATTTAAGTATTTAAAGAACCATCCCTTTTCGTAGTTAATACCTCTCCGAAAGGGAATGCAAATATACACACATTTACCACCGCGCAAAATATTTTTTAAAAAAAAATCAGCAGGTTTTTGACCTGCTGATTTTTTTAGTTTTATGTTGTTGATAATCAGTATTCATCCTCTTCTAACGCACCGGTTTCAACTTTTCGGGCTGCATCGGTTATTGCGTTTTGCTTCTGCTTATGCTTCTGTATTTGCTTACGCAGGCTTTCAACAGCCAGGTCGGCACCCTCTTCAAAGGTTTTGCACTGATGACTTGCAAATAGCTGATTACCCTTAATGAGCAGTCTTAACTCCGTTATTTTGTTGGCTTCCTCGCCTGTGTTTTCTAATCGCAAAAAAACGTCACCACTTGTAATACTATCGCTAAACTGTTCCAGTTTATTGGCTTTTTTCTGAATAAAGTCTATTAACTTCTTGTCTGCACTGAAATGAATCGCATGAACAGTAATTTTCATTTGTTCCTCCTTGTTAATTTGCCTTTGGATGGGCTTGTTTATAAATAGATTTAAGTCGTTCAACAGAATTATGAGTGTATACTTGCGTGGCGTTTAGGCTGGCGTGCCCCAACAGGTCTTTAATAGCATTAAGGTCGGCTCCCTTATTAAGCAGGCTGGTAGCAAAAGTATGCCGCAGCACATGCGGGCTTCGTTTTTGCTGGGTTGAGATATGTGTTAAATATTTCTGCACTATCAAGTATATCATCTTAGGATAAGCATCGGCTCCTGTATTGGTAACGATCAACTTTAACGATTTGTTACCAAAAATTTCATTTTTTCTTAATCCAAGGTAATGTTGCAGCAGGTTACTTAGCTCTTTGTTTATTGGTACAATGCGTTGTTTGTTGCGCTTACCCAGCACTTTAACTACATTTTCCTGCACATTTAGGTCGGCATCGGTGATGCCTAATAATTCGGCCAGCCGTATACCGGTACCAAACAAAAACTCTACCACCAGCTTATCGCGCTGGCCGGCAAAGTCGGGAGCAAAAACTTCTTCATTATCCAGCAATCTTGATAATCTATCTTCTTCTACCACTACCGGCAGCTGTCTGGCAATTTTCGGCGTTTGTATACGCGCCGTAGGCATTGCGGCTATATGCTGCCCTTGTAACAAAAACCTAAAGTACTTGCGTAGTGTAGCCACTTTGCGGTTTATAGACCGGGCAGTTAATTGCTGATCCATCAATGACACCATCCAACTACGGATGTGTTGATGAGTAACCTCAGCAGGATGATTTACTGTAATTTCAGGGTCGTTCAGGAAAGCGTAGAATTGAGTCAGGTCAGACTCGTAAGCAGTAACGGTATGCGGCGAGTACCGCTTTTCGTATTTGATGTAGGATATAAACTGCTCTAAAAACATAAAAACTATTTGCACAAAGCCTGAAAAGGCAAAGTACAAATAGTTTTAATATATCAAAACAGGAACTGTGAAAATTACACAGTCTCTATGTTCATGCCTTGTTTGTAGATGGCGTGCTTAACCACATTTCTGCGGGTAACTGATTTTTTCTCGTAAGCCTGGCGACTACGCAGTTCGCGTAAAACACCGGTTTTCTCAAATTTCTTTTTGAAACGTTTAAGGGCTTTATCTAATGATTCGCCGTCTTTTACATTAATAATAATCATATCCTTCTAAATACCTCCTTTCAGGAACTGCAAAGGTAGGAAATCTGCATTAATTATGTTAAGAATTGTCAAAAGTTTATTTTATTCAAAATGAAAGCATTAAATGCCCTGAAACAGGTTAGCTGGAGTTACAGTTTGTTCAAATCATCAAGGTAAAGCTCGGCCTGTTCCATAATCTTCTGCTTTTCGTCGGGTTTCATTTTCTTGAGCGTCATATAAGCCATTCCTATACGCGGATTGCCTTGCAGCTTTTCAGCGTTACGCTCGTAAAAGTTCCAATACAGGCTATTATACGGACAGGCACGTTCGCCATACTTTTTCTTATAATCATAATGACAATTTTTGCAGTAATCGCTCATTTTATTGATGTATGCGGCTGACGCGGCATATGGCTTAGATCCTATAATTCCTCCGTCAGCATACTGGCTCATACCCCTTGTATTGGTAATTTCTACCCATTGTATAGCATCTATATAAACACCTAAATACCAGGCATCTACATCATCCGGATTGATACCTGCCAGCATGCAAAAGTTACCAATTACCATTAAACGCTGTATGTGATGCGCCCAGGCGTCGGTAAGCGACTGCCCGATACAGTGCTTTAAGCAGTTCATTTGCGTTTTGCCATCCCAAAACCAGTGAGGTATTTCGGTATGATGCTTAAAGAAGTTCTTCTCCTGATAATCGGGCATCTGTGCCCAGTAAACGCCGCGCATAAACTCGCGCCAGCCCACAATTTGCCTGATATAACCTTCAACTTGTGCCAGCGATATCAGTTTAGAATTCTTGTTATAATATTTTAATACCGTGCTTACCACCTCAAACGGCGAAACCAGCTTCACATTCATGGCAAAAGACATCCGCGAATGAAACAGGCTGATGTGTTGCTGCAACATGGCATCCTCATAAGTACCAAAGTTGGGCAGCAAATGCTCGCAAAAGTATTTCAAAGCACTCAAAGCTTCTTGCCGCGAAAGCGGCCAACCGAAATGCTCGGCATCTACCTCTCCAAAATATTTTATGTTGGCCGCATCAATCATTTTTTTTAACGGCGTAACATCATGGTTAAACACCACCGGTGGCACCAGTGGCACCTTGCCGTCGTATTTTTTGCGGTTATCGGCATCAAAGTTCCACCTCCCTCCTTCGGGCTCGTCATCGTCCATCAGCACATGCAGTTTTTCGCGCATGTTGCGGTAAAAGCTTTCCATCAGGTAACGCGTCTTTTTACCAAAAAAATTTTTAACGGCCATCCGTTCGGTCAGAAAGTGCTCGGTGTCGGCACTGCCGGTTTCAATATGCAAACTCTTGCATATTTCCTTTAACTGCTCGTCCAGGCGGTATTCATCGGGCAGCAGGTATTCAAAACGGGTGATGTGTTCTTTCTTGATAACCCGGTTTAAGTTTTCGGCAAAGTCTTGCTTATTATTTTCGTCATCAAGCTTTACGTAAATCACCTTGTGGCCTAATTTAGAAAGCTGATAGGCAAAATTGCGCATAGCACCGAAAAAAGCGAGTATCTTTTGCACGTGGTGCATTACGTACTCCTGCTCTTGCATTACCTCTAACAGGATGTAAGTTACATCGGGTTGTAATTCTTTAAACCAGCTATGTTTTATATTGAGTTGATCGCCTAGGATGAGGCGGAGGGTTTTGGCCATGATGGTTTACAACACGCAACATAGCCGGAGGTTTTAAAGCAGCCTACCACCAATAGCTATGCAACGTTCTCTTCGGTAAGCCATAGCTTGGCGTATTCACCTTTAGGATCAAGGTCGGCCAGATTTTTAGGACTAAAGTAACGGTTTTCTCGCGGATCATTGCCCACGCCCGCAATGTAGGCCCAGTTGCCCCAATTACTGGCCGGCGAATAATCGATCAGTTTTTCTTCAAACCAGCGAGCCCCCCATGTCCAGTTCACCTTTAATGTTTTAACCAGATAGGCTGATACTGCCTGACGGCTAACATTACTGATAAAGCCGGTGGCATTAAGCTCATGCATACTGGCGTCAATAAACGGCAGGCCGGTGTTACCGGTTTTCCATTGCTCAAAAAGCTCTTCCTGGTTAGTAGCCAGTTCGGGTGCTTCAGTTTTAAAGCCTTCTGCCTCAAAAAACCTGCGGCTATATTTTTTAAACATAAACCTAAAGTAGTCGCGCCATAAAAGCTCCAGCATCAGCGGATGATTATGCGCACTTTGGCCATGATTAATGATTTCCCAATATACCTGCCGCGGAGATACACAACCCAAGGCCAGCCAGGCCGAAAGCTTAGAAGAAGCTGCATTGCGATTGGCTTTACCACCGGCAGCAATGGCATTAACCGCAAAATAGTTTTCGAGTTGCTGCAAACCGGTTGTTTCGCCACCCTCAAATTTAAATGATGCCCGAGGGTCAGGCACCGGTTCGGTTAAGCCTAGCTGTTCTAAAGTAGGCAACTCGCCTGCATCAGCAATCACCGGGGTTGCAATATGCTTCGGAATAGTAAGACATGGGCGTACACTGCTGTCGCGCTCTACTTTCTTTTTAAAGGTATTAAAACTATCCGGAATATCTTTTATTGGAAAAGGTAGATCTTCTTTATGGTAAAGTGTATGGCCGATGAAGTGTTTAAGGTTGAGTTTCATCTTCCATAAAGCAGCCTCTATCTCTTCAGAAATATTTGTTTCTTCAAAAGCTACCTCACGGTGATGGTAAACTTCGCTTACCTGGTATTGCTCAGCCAGTTGCGGTATCTGCTCTGCCGGGTTGCCATAAACAATTAACAAATCGCCGCCTAATGCCTGCAGTTTTTCGCGCAGATTAGCTACGCTTTGCAGTAAAAAGCGGGCACGTATATTGCCTGTTTTATAGCCCGACTTTGTTTTTGTAAAATAATGAGGATCAAAACAATAAACCGGCAGTATTTTATCGGCCTTTCGGGTAGCTTCTAACAATATTTCATTGTCATGCACCCGCAAGTCGTTTCTAAACCACACCAGTATTATTTTTTCACTCATTGTTTTTAACCAATCTAAATTAACATACAAAAATGCTAATTATTTATTTCTCCGGCACCTTTCACTACAGTATTTGACATCGTCCCAACATTTTTCCCATTTCTTGCGCCAGCTAAAGGGTCGCTTACACACTTCACATACCTTTTCGGGCAGGTTTTCTTTTAATACTCTTTTAAGGGCAGACATATACAGGCAAATAATTGGTTGTCTTTAATGTAAAGCTACAACAACGAACTGCCGGAAGTGTATCAAATATAAGTATAAAAACGCTTGCGCTTGTAAGTTCGCTGTAAATTTCGAGGAGCACTTTGCTAATATGCTGGTAATAAGTAATACCTTAAACTTTATTAACGTTAGCGATTTGTATACTGGCATGACAAGTGCTTGCTTACAAACACGTACATTTATTAAAAATTATTTATCAACATTATGGCTACTACCGAAAGTATTCAAACTGCTTATATTGATTATGTGCTAACCGAAGGACATGAGCCTAAGTCGGTATATCTCTTTGCAAAAAATAACGATATGACTGAAGAAGAATTTTACCGCTTTTTTGGATCATTTGAAGCTATTGAACAATCTGTTTGGGCAGATATTGTCCGCAAAACTGTTACCGAAATTAAAACACAGGAAGTTTGGGCGCAATACTCAGCACGCGAAAAGGCACTGTCATTTTTTTATAGCTTTTTTGAGCTGTTAAAAGGCAGCCGCAGCTTTGCTGTTTATAGCTTTAAAAAACATGCAAGGCCTATTGGTACGCCCCGCGTATTAGATAGTTTAAAAAACATTTTCGAGGGTTTTGCTGATGCCATACTGCGCGACGGTTTGGAAACCGGCGAGTTAACCGACCGTAAGTTTTTCACTAACAAATATAAAGACGCCCTTTGGATGCAGTTTAACTTTATTTTAAAGTTTTGGATTGGCGATAATTCTGCCGGCTTTGAAAGAACCGACGAGGCTATTGAAAAAGGGGTAAACGTAACTTTCGATTTATTTCAACGTTCGCCAATTGATAACCTTTTTGACTATGGCAAGTTTTTAGTACAAAACGGTGGCTTTAAAGAAAAAATGAGATTTTAAACAATCTATAAAAACAAGTAATAGCCTTTTGTTAAAGTACATCTAAAACATACATGATTAAATACGCTGCTATTTTTGATATGGATGGCACTTTGGTGGATAACAATCCATACCATTATCAAGCCTGGAAAGAACTTTTTGATCAATACAACCGCATAGAAGTAACGCCCGATTTATTCAACGAAAAAATTAGCGGCGTACCGGGTATGGTTACTATGCGAAACTTTTTCGGCGACGATTATGACGAAGAGCAGATGAAGGCCATATTTCAGGAAAAAACAATACGCTACCGGGAAATTTATGAGCCTAGCATGGCGCCTATAAGCGGATTAGAACGCCTGTTACAGGAATTAAAAAATGCAGGTGTAAAATTGGCGGTGGCGTCATCGGCCACTACATCAAATATTGACTTTGTGCTGAACAACCTTTCCATGAAATCAATGTTTGATGTCATTGTAGACGGACTGCGGGTAAGCAAGCCGAAACCTAATCCGCAAATATTTTTAAAGGCAGCTGATGATCTGGGCATAAAGCCGGAGCATTGCATTGTATTTGAGGATTCGCTTTCGGGTATTAAAGCAGCAAACGCTGCAGGCATGAAAGTTATTGGTATTACTACGTCGCATACGGCAGATGAACTACAACCGGTTGACCGGGTAATTAATGACTATGCTGAGATTACCGAACAGGAATTAGCAGCGCTATTTGAGAAAGAAAAACATGAGTGAAGATAAAGCGAAGGAGCAAAACAGTATACCTACCAGCAAAGTAGAAAGGTCGGCCCGGTTTGTAAAAACCGGTTTTAAAGTAGGCGGCAATTACATTAAGCATTATTCGAAAAAGCTATTTAACCCGGATTTAGATCGTACTGAACTTAATGAGGATAATGCCGCTGATATTTACGAATCGTTAAGTGAACTGAAGGGCAGTGCTTTAAAAGTAGCACAAATGCTGAGTATGGATAAAAACATCCTGCCTAAAGCTTATACAGACAAGTTTTCTCAATCGCAGTATAATGCACCGCCCCTTTCCGGGCCACTCATCGTTCAAACCTTCAAAAAGTATTTTGGCAAAACGCCCGAGCAGATCTATGATAAGTTTGAACTGCGCTCTAACAATGCAGCATCTATTGGGCAGGTACACCAAGCCGAATTAAACGGTGAAAAACTTGCCGTTAAAATACAATACCCAGGTGTAGGTGATTCGATATCATCGGATTTAAAGCTGGTTAAGCCGTTTGCCTTTCGCTTATTAGGCATGAGCGAGAAAGAATTGGAAGTTTATATGCGGGAGGTTGAAGAACGCCTGCTGGAAGAAACGGATTATGAGCTGGAGGTGCGCCGTTCGATTGAAATATCGAAAGCCTGTTCTGCTGTTTTGCAGCACACTATTTTTCCGCGATATTACCCGGCTCTGTCCAGCAAGCGTATTATTACTATGAGCTGGATAGAGGGCAAACACCTTAAAGAGTTTTTACAAACCAACCCCAGCCAGGAACTGCGCAACCAAATCGGCCAGGCTTTATGGGATTTTTATAACTATCAGCAACACGAACTACGCGCCGTTCATGCCGACCCGCATCCGGGCAACTTCTTGATTACATCTCAGGGACAGTTGGGTATCATTGATTTTGGATGTATTAAAGAAATGCCCGAAGATTTTTATTATCCTTTTTTCTCGCTAACGTCAACCAACCTGTTAGATAATAAGGAAGAAACTATTAAGGCATTCAGAAAGCTTGAAATGATTTTGCCTAATGATACCCCGCAGCAGATCGAATTTTTCTACCGTATGTATCATCAAATGATTTCGTTATTTGCCAAACCGTATATGAGCGCATCATTTGATTTTGGCGAAACAGCATTTTTTGACGAGTTATACGGCTTTGGCGAACAGATTTCGCGCATGCCCGAATTTAAACAGGCCCGTGGTGTTAAGCATTTTATTTACGTAAACCGAACTAATTTTGGCTTATACAATATATTGCACGAATTAAAAGCTCAGGTAAAAACAAATACTTACAAACCTCATGTACAGTTAACCTATTAACTTAAATAAGTATCTGTTGTCATATTTGGCAGGGTTAAATTTAATATATACGTTTCACCACATATATATTTTAAAACTCGTTGCCCCTTTTGTTGTTCCAATATATTGTATGAAGATATTGTTGACAGGTGCGAATGGTTACATAGGAACACGACTAATTCCGGGCTTGCTGCAACAAGGGCACGAGGTGGTATGCATGGTACGAGATCCAAGGCTTTTTGAAAAGCAAAGTCCGTATTTTAACCAGGTCACTACCATAGCCGGAGATTTATTACGGTCGCGCAGTATACAAGAACTACCCGCTGATATAGATGCTGCTTACTACTTAGTTAACGCCTTGCCGCAAACCTCTGGATTTGCCGGGTTAGAAGCGCTATCGGCCGAAAACTTTGTACAAGCTATTGATCAAACAAACTGCAAGCAAATTATATCCTTAAGCGAAATTGACGATCATTTAGGCAATGCAGGTTTGTCGCGCCAGCACGTAGAGGACATTTTGCGCCAGAGTGACTCTGCCCTTACCATTTTGAAGTCGACCATGATTGTGGGCACCGGCAGTATTGCTTTAGAATTGATGGATGGCTTAACTAAAAAGTCGCCTATTATTATAGCCACAACTTGGGCTAAAGCACAAGAGCAACCTATATCCACTCAAAACGTTATTGATTACCTTGTAGGTTGCCTGCATAACGAAGATACCTTTAACAGCGAGTTTCATATAAGCGGGCCGGAAATATTAACGTTTAAACATATGCTGCTCTTATACGGCGATGTTTGCCGGCAGCGTAAAGTAAAGGTTGTTACTGTACCTCAGGTATCATCAGCCTTGTCTTCATACTGGCTCAATTATCTTACGCCTATCAGTTACTCCCACGCTAAAACGTTAGTCGAAAATTTGAAGTTCGACTTGGTATCGCGTGATGATGCCATCGAAAAACTGATTCCATTAAAACTGCAGACGTTAAAAGAGGCTTTAGAAACTGCTATGCAGGCAGACGTTGCTAAAAACTAATCAGGGGCATGTTAGTTTATAACCTATGCCCAATCATCACGTACTTATTACCGGCGGAACCGGACTTATTGGCAAACCATTAACAGAGGCATTGCTGGCTAAAGGTTACCAGGTAAGCCACCTGAGCCGCAAGCCAGGCAGCAACCCAAAGGTTAAAACTTTTTTGTGGGATGTGCCCAAGCAACAAATAGACCCAGCATGTATTAATGGTGTGGATACCGTTGTGCATCTGGCCGGTGCAGGAATTGCCGACAAACACTGGACGGCCAAACGGAAACAAGAACTCATTGAAAGCCGTACACAATCCATTAAATTAATTTATAACTTACTACATAAAGACCCTAACCATCAGGTAAAACAAGTAATTTCGGCATCGGCAACCGGGTATTACAGCAATCGTGGAAACGAGTTGCTTACTGAAGGCAGCGTACCCCTGCACGACTTTTTGTCTACCTGCTGTATTGAATGGGAACAAGCTGTTGATGAGGCTAAACAATTGAGCTTACCTGTTACCAAATTTAGGACTGGCGTGGTACTTACCACCGGCGGCGGTGCGCTCCCGCCACTGGCGTTACCTGTAAAATTCGGTTTAGGTACGGTACTAGGTAATGGTGAACAATACATACCCTGGATACATCTGCAAGATGCGGTTAATATGTACCTGCAAGCTATAGATAACCAATTACCGCCCGATGTATATAATATGGTAGCGCCAAACCCGGTAACTAACCAGCAGCTTACCAAAGCTGTAGCCAAGCAGTTGCATCGCCCTTTGTGGTTGCCTAATGTTCCGGCTGCGGTGCTTAAACTTATATTTGGCGAAATGAGTTTGGTAGTGCTGGGCAGCACACGTGTATCAGCGCAAAAAATACAAAGCTGCGGCTTTCAATTTAAATACCCCGTTCTCGAAGATGCTTTAAGTAACATTTATGGATAAACCTGCTACCACCATATTTTGGCTCAGGCGCGACCTGAGGTTACACGATAATGCCGGCCTGTATCATGCTTTAAAAAGTAACAACCCTGTACTGTGCCTTTTTATTTTTGATAAAGATATATTAGATAAACTTGAAGACCGGGATGATGCCCGTGTTACCTTTATTTATCAAACAATCCAAAAATTACGCGAAGAACTTCACAAGCACCACAGCAGCCTGCTTATTAAATATGATAAGCCAATACATGCCTTCAAAGAAATTTTAAATGAGTATAACATAGCCGAAGTTTATACCAACCACGACTACGAACCATACGCCAAAGAACGTGATATTGCTATTTGCGAGATGCTGCAAAAACAGGGTATTTCTTTTAAAACTTATAAAGACCAGATTATTTTTGAGCGAGACGAGGTAGTAAAAGATAACAAGGAGCCATATACTGTATTTACGCCTTATAAAAAAAGATGGCTTAAAACGGTTAAAGACTTTTACCTAAAAGCATACCCTACCGAAAAGTATTTTAAGAACTTGTTTGAAACTAAAGAACTTCCGGATGTTACTTTAAAACAGATGAATTTTACGGAAAGCGAGACACAGTTTCCGGAAATGGAGTATGACCATATTATAGACGATTATGCTAAAAATCGAGACATTCCTTCAAAAAAGGGCACGTCGCATATTGGCTTGCACCTGCGGTTTGGCACAGTGAGCATCCGCGATGCGGCCCGTACAGCATTTGATCGTGAACCAACTTGGCTGGGCGAGTTAATATGGCGCGAATTTTATATGATGGCGTTAGACCATTTCCCTAATACTGCCAACCATGCTTATCGCCCTGCTTTTGACCGCATTGCCTGGCGAAACGACGAAAATGAGTTTAAGGCCTGGTGCGAGGGTAAAACCGGTTACCCACTGGTAGATGCTGGTATGCGGGAGCTTAATGCTACAGGCTTTATGCATAACCGGGTGCGTATGGTTACCGCCAGTTTTTTAGTGAAACACTTACTAATTGACTGGCGCTGGGGCGAGCATTATTTTGGCCGTAAGCTTTTAGATTATGAGGCATCAACCAACATAGGCAGTTGGCAATGGGTAGCCGGCTCTGGTACGGATGTGATGCCTTACTTTAGGATTTTTAACCCTGAAGCACAGCAAAAAAAGTTTGACCCCAAAATGGAATACATAAAAAAATGGGTTCCGGAATTTGGTACAGACCAGTATCCGGAGCCCATCATCGAAAATAGAACCGGCAAGGAGCGTGCCCTAAAAGCTTTTAGGGCTGCCGTTGCCAAGTAGTGAGATTAATTGGTTACGCTAACTAAGTTAATGCCATAGCGTAAGCAACTATAAGTTGGTATAGAAACAACCGTTTGCCCTGCAGCATTCGTGGTGTTTCTTACCAACGAACCGTAAGCCAGGTTTGACGGAATCAACAAATCAACCTTAGCACCTCCTGTAAGGCCTAACAAACCCTCCTGAAAACCGGCAACTAAGTCAGGCATATTCAGGGCAGTGCCTACATTGGTGCTGCTTTGGTCATCATACTGACCAAATACATTGTTATTTAGCAAATAGCCCAAATACTGCACATTAACGGTTGAGGTGGAAGTAACCGCGGTAGTACCAGTACCGGCTTGGGTAACTCTGATATATAAACCAGAGGCCTTTTTAGTATATGAACTGATATTGATATTATTAGCCGCGCAATAATTGCGAATAGACAAATCATCATAAGCAGCCATAGCAGCGGTATTATCGTTATCTAAAATATTAACGGTATAATCTAAGCTTGCATTGCCCGGTAAGCGACTGGTGCCGACGCCACTACCGCTTACACCATAGCCTAAACGAGAAGGGATCAGGAAACGGGCCGAAGTGCCCTTATTTTTCACAACGTCATGTATCACCATCATTAAGCCTTTTGGTGCAATTAATCCAACTGCATTGTAACTGCGTGCGGTAATGGTATCTGTAACTGCATATCTGCCGTCTAACGATTTAATAGTATACGAAAAAGAAATACGGGTATCGTAATTTAATGCAGCGCCATGGCCCGGCCGGGTAATTTGATAATATATGCCTGATGTGTCACCACCAACGGTATCGCGTTTCATGGCCGATAAGCCATTAGCTGCAATATAATCCTTAATCTGATTGGTATCATATGTTTTGATATCAACATCATTGCCACTTTTGCGGCACGATGCCATAGTTATTATAAACAGAAAAAAAAGCGCTAAATAAGTTTGTTTCATTTAAAGTTAGTTCGTTACATCAAATATTTCGATGGTAAAATCAAGGATGGCATTAGCAGGCAAGCCTAAACCCGGCTGTGCATACGGCCCGTACCCATGTCTCGACGGGATAATCAGTCTGATGATTCCTCCCTTGTTTACCTGTCCTTTTAAAATTCCAATTTTCCAGCCCGACAATGCTTCACCCAGTTTGAAAGAAGGATGTATACTGTCCGTTTGTGCAAATATTTTTCCGGAAGTTAATTGCTTACCGGTATATCCCACTGTCACGCTGCTCGACAGGCTATATAAGGTACTTATCGGCCCTTGTTTAACAACAATAGCTCTAACACCAGATGAATCGCCGGGATTTACCACAGTTAGCTTATTTTCAGTGATATATTGATTTATTATGTTTTCATCAATGGTTCTTTGATCATTATTGATAACTGCCGGGTCACTTACCTTTTTACAAGCAGTAAAAAGGATTGCGCAGCAGCAAAACAATAATAATCTGTTCATCACCCTATTATTAATCGGCAAATTTACTTTTTTAAAAAATAAAACGGGCAGGTTAACAATTTTTAACATTTAAAAGGCAGTATAACCCAACAGCAGCAGAGCTGCAGGCATTTCATTATGCTAAACGCTTTGTTCGGGATTATAATCTAACGTAAGCTGATTTATTTTTTTAAGCGCGTTGGTTAGGTGCTGTTTTTCCTTGTCGTTGATGTGATCGTTTAAATAAGCATTAAATTGTTTAACAATGTTACGGGCCATTTGCCGCTTTTGCTTACCCAAATCGGTGAGGTATATCTTAACAGAACGTTTATCGCCGGCGTTAGACTGCCGGTAAATTAGACCCATTTTTTCGAGCTGACTTAACATACGTGATAAGCTGGTTGATTTTAAACCCAACAAAGCTGCCACCTGCGAAACCGTTGTGCCTTCTTTTTCGTCGATATTAATTAGTACGTAGCCGATAGATTGCGTAATGCCAAAATCGGCAACCAACTGGTTATAGCGGTTAGCCATATTTTGCCAAACAATTTTTAGCAAGTAATCAATAGTTTCGTGCTGATGTTTCACAACGCCAAAGTATACAAATAATGTTAATTAAAGCTGCCCATTAGGCTAAGCATTGCAGATGGGTGTGAATACTTGTTGTGAAAACGTCATTACTGGATAAAATATTATAAAAAGCATTCGCCATTATTCTCACATCTTCATTTGAGAGTACTTACCAGCCAGCTTTGGTGTCATCGCCCCTAGGGTCGGCACCGCCGCTTAAACCTTTTGGCGTAACCACAATAGCATCTACCCTGCCTATGTTGCCACGCGAAATAATTTTATATCCTTTTTGCTGCAGTTTATTAATCACGGTATCATTCAGAGCGTTATTTTCTGTCTGTATCTCATCTGGTAACCACTGGTGATGAAAGCGTTTGGCGCTTACTGCCTGCTGTGCATCCTGGTTAAACTCAACAACATTTAATATGGTTTGAAACACCGAAGTAATAATAGTAGACCCGCCAGGGGTGCCTACAACCATAAACAACTTTCCATTTTTTTCCAGTATGGTTGGTGTCATGGAAGATAGCATACGTTTTCCCGGCTGTATACTGTTAGCTTTGCCGCCAACCAAACCATACATGTTAGGTACACCAGGCTTGGAACTAAAATCGTCCATTTCATTGTTCAGTAAAAACCCGGCACCCTTTACAAAAATCTTATTACCAAACGAACCGTTGAGTGTAGTGGTAATAGAAACTGCATTGCCTTGTGCATCTACAATAGAATAGTGCGTAGTTTGATCGCTTTCGTAACCGGCAAAGCTGCCTGGTTTTATACTGCTGCTTGGTGTAGCCTGTGCCCAATTAAAATTAGCCATCCGGCCGGTGATGTAAGCCGGATTTAATAAGCTATCTACAGGCACTTTATAAAAATCAGGATCGCCCAGGTATTTAGACCGGTCGGCATACACCCGGCGTTCTGCCTCGGTTATTAATTGAACGGTCGAATCCTGATTATGGCCCCAGCGGCTTAAGGGATAAGACTCAACACTATGCAGCAATTGCAACAAGGCAATCCCCCCGCTTGATGGCGGCGGCATAGTAATTACCCTAAACTGCTTGTATTTACCTATAACCGGTTTACGCCATACCGAATGATAGTTGTTTAGATCGGCTTGCGAAATTAAACCCTGACCGGCTTTCATTTCGTCCGTAATTTGTGCTGCTACCGCACCTTCATAAAAGCCTGCCCGGCCTTTATCGCGTATTAACGTCAAAGTTTTAGCCAGGTCTTCTAAAATCAAAACATCACCGGCCTTCCAAGGTGTTGCCTTGGCAAAGTAATTGGTACGTGCCGAATTAAGGCGACTAAAGTCGGCTTGGTTATGATTTAAGTCGTTAGCCAGATGCTCAGTTACTTTGAAACCTTTACGGGCCAAATCAATAGCCGGCTGTACCAATACGGCCCAAGATAACTTGCCATATTTTTGATGAGCCTGCACCATGCCATCAACCGATCCGGGTATGCCGGCCGCCTGGTGGGTATATAAACTTTTGTTAGGAATTACGTTACCGCTTGCATCCAGGTACATACTTTCGGTAGCCTTAGCTGGTGCTTTTTCCCTAAAATCGAGCGTTGCGGCTTGCCCTTTAGCCGAGCGATAAACCATAAAACCGCCACCGCCAATGTTGCCGGCCTGAGGTAAAGTTACTGCCAAAGCAAATTGTACTGCTACAGCGGCGTCTACGGCATTGCCACCTTTTTTTAATATTTTTAAACCGGCCTGTGCAGCATCAGGGTATGCACATACCACCATTCCCTGGGCATAGGTACCATCTGCCTGCTGTGCCTTAAGTACATTGAACGGCTGAACAGCCAAGGCAATAACAATTATTACTTGAACGGTTATGAATGAAAGCTTTTGGCAGAAACGTTGATGACAATACATTTTACTAAGTTAAGTATCAGCTTAAACTATTTTAAACATGGGTAGTCAAAAACTCCAAAATTTATCCTGAGATATAGGATAAAACGGTACATTTTCAACTTTTTAAAAATCTTGACGGCATAAAACACGACATTTGCCGTTACTACTAAAATCACACTTATGAAAAAAACAGCTCTATTACTGATTACGGCAGCATTTTTTATGCTGTTTCAGCAAAAGGCAAATGCCCAATTGTATAAAGGTGCAGTGGGCTTAAAATTTGGCGGCTACGAAAATGGTATTACCGGCAAATACTTTTTAGACAAAAGCGCAGCAGTGGAGGGTATCCTGGGTTTCCGCTCAAAAGGTTTGGTAATTACAGGTTTATACGAAATACACCAAACCGCTTTTAATGTACCGGCGCTTAAATTTTATTATGGCGGCGGTGCCCACATAGGCAGTGTTGGCAGCGGATACTACAAACGCTACAATGGCGATGACGAATTTTACGACAAAAGCAGCCTTTTGATTGGTGCAGATGGTGTGTTGGGCTTGGAATACTTGATTCCGCAAAGCCCGATAGCCGTAAGCCTGGATCTTAACCCCCGCATTGAATTAGGACGCGGCCCTTATTTTGATATCGCTCCGGGATTGGGCATTAAATATGCTTTTAAATAAAAAGTATTAATTATAAAACGACGAAGGCTGCCTCTTGAACAAGGGCAGCCTTCGTCGTTTTAGCAAATTTAAACAGCCACAATTCAAAGTATCATAGCCGCTTTAAACTTATCTTATTTTATCACAATAATTTTAGCCGTGTATACTTTAGAACCTATTTGCAGCTTTAAAACATAATTGCCCGGCAGCAAACCGGCAACACTAAACCCTGTACTGTAATTGCCTTCGGGTATCCTGCCATTATTATTGGTGTAAACTACTTTGCCCAACATACTCACTATGGATATAGTCAGGTTATCAGCTGCAGGGCTAACAAAGGTGACATGCAAATCTGTGCTGGCCGGCACAGGATACACCGACAGCTTTATTTCGGTAGGCGTACTGGTTACGGCGTCGGCTTTTATAAAGGTGTAAACCGGTGATACCGCTGTGCAGCCCGAAACCAGTGTATTTTTTAACTGATAGTTTCCGCTTTTTGTAGGAACATAGGTTTGGCCTGTAGCGCCGGCAATTAATACATCATTTAGGTACCATTGATTGTAAGTAGTAAAATTAGATACCAGCGTATTTCCGTTTTGCGTAATTATAGGACTGATTACGCTTACCAGAACCCTGGTTGCAGAGGCACAACCGGCGCTGGTAACCTGCATGTTGTAAAAATAATAATAAAAACTGCGGTAAGCCGTGGTGTCAGACGGAGCAGTGGCCGAGGTGGCATTATTGCCAATAATACTAAATATACTATTCCCGAATGGGTAGCCGGTTACGTTACCATTACTGCGGTAAAGGGTTGCACCGTTGGCGTACGAAACGTTGATTAAATAAGTGCCGGCAGCAGGTAACAGCAGGTTTAAATTATACACTTGGCCTTGGTCGGTTAGGTCATCGGCTTGCGCGCCGGCTGCCGGCGGGTTACGGGTAGCTGTTACATTGATTGTGTTACGTGACACTTCTTGGCCGTTGGCATTGGTTACCGTAAACGTAAGGCGTCCCGAATTACCGATATACAATCTGGCACTTTGAATCATTACCGGTGTTTTAGTAACTACCCTAACCGATGGTGTGAATTGCCCATAGGTACCGCTAAAGGCACTTTTGGTAGCAGGCCCAACCGTGGCACTAAAATCACCAATTCCTGCATAATAAAGATTGTTAACAGGCGCAACATTAGTAAACGCACTTTGCCCGGCAGCTACAGGCACTCCGCCGGTAGCTGTAGTATACCATAGCAAGTTTCCATCGCCCGAGCCCGACAGTAAATATTGCTTACTGTCGTCGCAATAGGCAGCCACCAAATTGGTGGGTACAGGTACCGAACCTATTACTACCGAGGCCGTCACCTGGTTATTACCGGCAACCATATCATTAGATAAATTGGTGGTAGCTGTTAATGTGTATGATGCACCGGCTACCGTGGTGTAGGTGCCATTCAGCACAAAATCATCCTCAGCAAACTGGGTCAGTATTCCGGTATAAGTTTCAGTAATGGTAGTTACCGGTCCGCCGTTGGCGGGTGTAATGGTGACTGTTACAGGAATATTGCTTACATCGGCAGTGCCAAAATTTTTAAGGCGCACACTTATCCTCGAGTTACCTGCACAACCTCCTCCAATAGCACTGTTGCTTACAGCAATAGGTCCAACATCGCGGGTAGGCAGTAAAAACTGAACACGGTAATCCTGCGTTTCACCTTTATTGTAATTACCGCAAGGCGTTATAGCCGATGCATCATCGGTTTCTGTTAGCACCACCCGCATTAAACTATAATTACCAGGCACTACCGAAGCCGGTACCACAATGTTACCGTTATAGGTTCCCGTTGCGTTAATGATGCCGGTAGTAGCTGCTAATTCATTTACAGGGTCAAAAGTACCGTCGCTGTTCCAGTCTATAAAAATTTTGGCCCGCTTGTTAAAATTGCCGCCGCAAGTGCCCAATGTAATACTGAACGGATAATTGCGTCCTTGCTCCAGCAAAGCAGTAAGCGATGTATAGTTGCTATACGAGGTGCAACCCGATGCTGGTGTATTGTTGATGTTAGCCAGCGTAAGGTTGTTAACCCGCGAGTCGGCATTAGAAACAGGAGATGATACACAGTAGGCCACTCCGCCTATGCCGGTAATTACCAGCGAAAAAGCTTGAGATCCACCCTGAAGTGTGCCTTTATGGGTTACAGTAATGGTATATTGTTTACCCGGAATGGCGTTTTCGATGTATACCTGCTCTACGTTATCGCGAATGTTATTACCACGTGTTGCTGCAACGCCGGGGGTAAGCGGGTTAAGCACCCAGGCATTATAGGTATCAGTACCATCAGAAACTACGATATCCAGATCGTTAATCAATTTAACCGTACGGTCATTCACGGTGCCATCGGGTGCAACAGCAGCCGGTGGGTCAATCCAGGCAATAGTAGCTACCAACGGGCCATTGCCCGACGCAATAATGGTACCTGCATTAAAAATTTGTCCCTGATTTAGCGTATTTTCACTCACGATGCTTTTGCTGCCACGGTCAACAATAGCCTGCGCAGCTTTACTCATATCTAATACCCCCCAGCCAAAAACATAATCCGGCCCTGTATTACCAGCATCAAAAGCCGTATGGCATACCAGTGCCTTTAAAGTTGCCGAACGCATAAATGCACCACTGTTACGTTGCGCCCAAAGTTCTTGCAGTAAATACAATGACCCTGTCACATTTGGAGTAGACATCGAAGTGCCTGATAACGTTAAATAAGATGTTGGGCTATTACTCCCGGTGGATAATACCGCATCACCGTCGCCGCAAATGTCGGGCTTAATACGTCCGTCATCGGTAGGGCCTAAACCGCTAAACGAGCTCACCGTAACCGAGCCGCGAGACGTTGGCCCATAAGGCAATTGATTAATGGCTCCTACTGTAAGCACGTTTTTGGCCACGGCAAACCCAGGTATAATATCGTAACTGTTGTTACTGCTGATGTTGTTACCCCGTACCTTGCTAACCAGGGTACCATTAGCATCATACCCATAGTAGGTTTGCCCAACGGCAGGGCCATTGTAAGCACGGCTGTTGCCTGCTGCGGTAACAATCAGATAATTTGGCGCATTTACCGACACCTGGTCTACGCTTCTCGACTCACTGTCGTAATAGCCAAACTTGTAATCAACCGTATCTGTAGGGTTACCGTACCACTCCCACCGCGACTGACTGTCGTCATAATTCCAGCCAGCCAGTACGCCATAGGAATGGTTGGAGAGCAGTAAGCCTGAAGCGGCCGCTGTTATTTCGGCAATGTCATTATTAAAGTCGTACGATTGCAGTGTTGCCGCGTTAAATGCCATCCCTTTCGCAGGTGCATAAACACCTTTCGCTATTAGTGTACCTGCCACGTGGGTAGCATGTTGGTCAACTGCAGCGGCAGTATTGCGCAGGGTAATAGTTTTGCCGGCAAATTCCTGATGAGCAGTGTACACCGAGCCACCATCCCACATCGCCAGCCGGCTATTTAACAAAGTGCTTGATCCGGATAAATTGAGCCCCAGATTGCCTCCCGGTTGTACAGTATTGGTGCGTGTGGTAGCAGCGGCTGTGGTATTGTTGTAAGTTCTGTAATAAATAGGAAAGCCTAATGCAGTTACTCTTTGCAGGGCAAGTAAACTGCCATCCTGATTTTGCTTGCGGGTAAACCAATTTTTTTGCGGAGCAATACTCAATGCTTTTTGATAATCAACGCTATAAGTGGTAACGAGACGGGCAGCCATCTCGTCAAGGCTGGACTTTTGTGCGCTGGTTACCAATGCTTTTTGTGCTAAGACGCTCAAAACCGATATAGAGAGTAAAAAGCTGAGTATTATTGTTTTTCCAGGAAGGTTACTGCCCATCATATTGTGATTGCCGTTAGGTTTTACCCGGCAAATATTGTGTAATTTAAATAATATCCGGTAACATTTGTGGCTAAACGTTTGTACTACCTGTAACCATCCGTTATTTAACTACCTGTATGTTTAAAGCTAAGTTTTCAACATCTTATTTCATTATGATATTGGCATTTGTAATCGTAGCAACAGTATCTTGTAAAACTATAAAAACCGCCGACGTACCAAATGCCCGACAGGGTGTTGAAGGCTACATCTATGAGTTATCCGGCAATCAGATGCCCATGAAAGGTAAACCAACCAACAGCAATAAGCGTGGGGTAAAGCGCGAAGTTTATATTTATCAGGCAACATCCTTACAGCAAACCCAGGGAAGTACACCGCTTTTTGATAAAGTGAATACCCAGCTCATACTCAAAACCACCAGCAATATCGAAGGGCGTTACAAAGCCTATTTACCTGCCGGTAATTATTCTGTATTTATTAAAGAAAATGGTAAACTGTTTGCCGCCGAAACTGATGCAACGGGCATTCTTAACCTTATCGCTATAACACTTAATGAAATGACTCATCGTGACGTTACTATTACGGTTAATGCGCCTTTTTAGTAGCAATACAATCTTAATTGATATTTATTATTTGTCGTCAGCCACTATAAATGCAAAAAGGGTATACCATAAACAGGCATACCCTTTTTCACTATCATCAACGCTGTAACGTTAGTTATTAGTTACAGGTAATCTTTTAAAAATATCTTCAACAATTTTCGGTAGTTGAGCAATCACTCTCTGCGGATCACGACTCAATTCGCCGCTGCCGTAACCAATCCATACCGGTTCCTGGGTACGGTTGTCTATCAGCTCAATAGAAAGCACACCTTCTTTAAAGTGTTCTTGTGAAGGGTAGCCGTAACCTCCCCAACCTGGTCCACCCCAGCCACCGTACATAAACGGACTAAAACGGTATCCCCAGCCCCAGCCAAGGCCCCATCCGTAAAAGCCACCATAATAAGGGGTGTAATAGCTGGTACGTGTACCCCGGTCAACCAAAGTTGCATAGCGCACGGTTAAATCGGCATTGCCATCCTGTAAACTCAAGCCTTTGCTCTGCAGGCTGCTTATAGTAGCATCCTTTATTTTTTGCATGGCTTGCGGGTTGTTATAATAACGGTTGTTATTCACGTAATTTAACCGGTTACCTAAATCGCGCTTATCATTCAGCGGTCCATCCGGCTTACGCTGCCTAAGCGTAGGTGCAAAAGTAAACGATTTGTACTGCCGTAAACTAATCTCATCGTTACCGGCGGTATAATACCTATAGCCGGTACCGCAGGCTGATAATGCTGTGATGATAACCAGCATAAGCCCTATATTAAGCAATTTGTTCATGATGTTTTTTGATTATAATATTAGACAATGTTTAACGCCAAGGTTTAATGTGTTTAAAATTATTTTTTACTTTACTTTATTAAGGGGCAATTTGCTCAGTATACCTTCTACTACTTTGGGTATATCATTAACTGCCTGTGCCGGGTTGTCAACCTCTCCGATGCCATAGCCCCGCCATATTACTTTACCACTCTTCCGGTCAATCAAGTCAATTACCAGCGTACCTTCTTTATAAGGCACCCGCTGCACATCATTACCCACATAAACGGGGAACGGAGCGCTGTAAGCATAGTAGTAAGCCCGGCGCCCACCGTAAAAGCCGCCAAATCGCGGATAGTAGCCACCACCTACATAATTATAAGCCGGCTGGTCGTATATCCGTTCTTTCTCATCTACCATTACCATGTAACGGGCCAGCAAATCGGGTCGCTTACCTCTTAGCATCAGCCCCTTGCTTTCTAACTGTGCGGTGGCCGATTCATGTATGCGCTGGTCGGCAATGTCACTATTATAGGCCACGTTGCGAGTTTGCTTAACCGGCGGAAGCCAGGCAAACGTATGATAACGGTTTAAAGATGCGCTGTTGCTGCCCACCGAGTAATAGGAATACCGAGAGCAGGATGCTATCAATCCAACCACCAGGATGGTAAGGCTATATATAATCAACTTTTTCATAAACACCAATTTTAAACAGTGATTATATAAGTAACGCAAATAGCAAATTGTTTATGTAAAAAATGCTGTAACAACCACATTCTAACCGTTTTCTAATTCTTAAATAGCGTAAGCCCCAGCGATGTGAAACGGCCGGGGCTTATCTGTATATTAAATATTAAAAAAATGGTCAGCTGTGGTTTCGTCAGCCGTACATCATGACAAATATTTACCCACAATCGGCATGCGCCTACCCATGCCAAATGCTTTAGGCGAAACACGTAAAATAGGCGGCGTTTGGTAGCGTTTATGCTCAGCGGTATTTACCAGTTTAATTACGCGTCGCACTGTTGCCTCATCGTAGCCTAACTGAATAATTTCGGCAGACGATAAGCGATATTCAATATATTCTACCAAAATGGTATCCAAAGTGTCGTAATCTGGTAACGAGTCAGAATCTTTCTGATCAGGACGTAATTCTGCAGATGGTGGTTTGCTGATGGTATTTTCAGGTATAACCTCCCGGTCGCGGTTTATGTAACGTGCCAATTGATAGACCTGCGTTTTATAAACATCACCCAATACGGATATACCGCCGCACATATCGCCGTAGAGCGTACCGTAGCCTACGGCAGCCTCACTTTTGTTGCTGGTATTTAGTAAGATGTAACCAAATTTATTACACATGGCCATCAACAGCACCGCCCGGCTACGGGCCTGCAGGTTTTCTTCGGCAATATTAAAAGGTAGGCCTTGAAATTGCGGGTGTAGTGCTTCTTCAAACGCATCGGTGATGCCTTTAATCGCAATAGTTTCTGATTTACAACCTAGGTTTTTTACTAATGCTTCTGCATCAGACACTGAATGCCCAGTAGAGAATTTGGATGGCAATAACACACCCATCACATTTTCGGCCCCCAAAGCATCTACGGCCAAGGCTGCTACTATGGCCGAGTCGATACCGCCGGATAAACCTAAAGTGGCCTTACTGAATCCTGACTTTTTAAAATAATCGCGGATACCTAAAATCAAGCCCTCATAAATCTGCTCAATATCGCTTTGGCGCTGCTCTTTTAGTGTAACCGGCTGGTTGGGCGTGATCGATGCATCATCATTTAACGTATAATACGCCAAAGCCTCTTTAAAATAAGGCATTTCGTCTACCAACTTGCCGGTGTTATCAAACACCAGCGAGCCGCCATCAAATATAATTTCGGTTTGGGCACCCACGTGGTTTACATATAACAAGGGCAGCTTGTAGTGTTTAGCATTATCGCCTAATATTTGTATCCGCTCTTCGTCATGGTTGTAGGCAAACGGCGAAGCGGCTATATTAATCATCACCTCTGGCTGCTGCTTAATCAGCTCATCCATCGGCCGTGTTATGTATAACGGATTTTCAATAGTGTTCCATAGGTCCTCACAAATAGTGAGTGCAATACGGCGGCCTTTATATTCTACACAAGCAAATTGAGTTTCGGGCTCAAAGTACCGGTACTCATCAAACACATCGTAATTTGGCAACAAAGCCTTGTTTACTACCTGTAATACCTTACCATCAGCTATAAAGTAAGCTGAGTTATGCAAGTCTTTTCCACCTTTGCTTTTGTGTTTATTAGGTGCAGGTATACCAATAATGCAGGCTATATCGGTACAAACGGCAGCAATTTGCTGTGCCGACTGTTCGCACAGGCCAATAAACTCTTTAAATTCTAAAAAGTCGCGGGCCGGGTAGCCACTTATACATAATTCGGCAAACACCACTAAGTCGGCTCCGTTGCTGCGTGCCGTATTAATACTGTCTATAATTTTTGCTGTATTAGATTCGAAGTTACCAATATGGTAATTAAGCTGTGCCAGCGCTATTTTCATAGTTATAATGATTAGAAGTTTTGTAACTAATTATTGCAACCCAAAAACAATATTTTTGTTGAAGGTATATATGACGAGACTCTACGCAAGCAAAGTAAAACATTTTTGTGCGCTTTTTTTAACGGTAATGCTGGCTGCATCCTGCCGGCAGGATAAAAAAGATATTGACCTAAGCAACATCAAGCTCGAAGTACATATTGAGCGCTTTGATCATGACTTTGACCAACTGCGAACGCAGCCCATGCAAAATAAAGCAACAACACTACAGCATAAATATGGCGCCTTTTATACCGATTTTGTAGAACATATTATCGAAGCCGGATCGGTAAAGGATACAGCCTACTTTACCAACGTCCGGAGCATACTCAGCAGCAAACCCTACCAGGATCTGAAACACGAGGTTGATTCAGTTTTTCCTGACCTTAACAACCAGGAGAAGGATTTAACGGATGCCTTTAAGCGGGCAAAATACTATTTCCCTAAACAGCAACTGCCTAAAGTATATGCGTACCTGTCGGGCTTCCAGGTACAAACCAGTGTGGGCAACGGTTACTTCGGCGTAGGCCTGGATATGTTTTTAGGTGCTAAATCTAAATTTTACCCGGCGCTTATCAATACCTATCCGCAATATTTATCCCGACGTTTTACACCCGACAATATGGTACCGCGTATTATAGAAGGTATTATACGTGAAGACACTGCGCCGGAGAGTGATGAAAAATCGTTATTAGAAAAAATGATTTATGAAGGTAAAGTGATGTGCCTGATGGACCGCTTGCTGCCCCATGTGCCCGACAGCACTAAAATTGGATACACCACCCGGCAGATGGAATGGTGCCAGGCCTTTGAAGGAAATATTTGGGGATATTTTTTAAATGAAAGCCTGCTTTACGAAACAGACTACCCCAAAATTCAAAAGTATTTTAACGAAGCTCCATTTACCCCAGGTTTAGGCGAACGCAGCGAATCTGCACCTAAACTGGCGGTTTGGACAGGCTGGCAGATTGTACGCCAATACTTAATAAAACATCCTGACGTTAGTCCGGCCCAATTATTAGCCATCAAGGATGCACAGCTAATTTTAAATGAGGCTGCCTATCATCCTAAATAGCGCTTACTAATTGAACCAAATGCAAAAAGGCCTCTGAAACTTCAGAAGCCTTTTTGCATTTTTATATGTGTTTATCGAATTAACTACGATTTTAAGATAGCAAACACGCCTTTTAATGCAACCAGAATACCAATAATTAAAATAATATTAGATACGCTGGTGAAGATAAATCCGTGACCAAAGATCTCATCCAAAAAACGAAAGAACACACCTGCTGTGCCAAGAAGAACAGCAGCAGTGATAATTACATATATATTTACTGAATTTGCTTTTTGCATTGAGTCCATAGTGATTCCAAATTTTGTTGCCGCAAAAATATAAATGTTTAACTAATAACCGGCATGAGCTTTCAATTTTTAAATAGATTTTACTGCGGTTATTAATTTAACTTTGTAATACTTTAATAAAAGCCATACCACCGCTCCCAATAACAGTAAAACCCACAGGTTACTGATTCCAATAATAAAATCGGCAAAAATTGACCAACCATTGCTTAACGCAAAAGCCATGCGCTGCAAAAAAGGAATCTGATAAACCGTAGGGTCATCGTTGGCAATATGTTCGATACTTACGGTGTTGTTTTGAGTTAAAGCTAAATCAACTACGCTATATAGGATGGCGTGGTTAATGCGCACATTGTTCACTTTCTCGTTAGCCAGATCATCGTTTACGCTCAATACAGATGTTGGATCTTTAAACTTAACTTTACCTGCCTTTTGTTGGTCGGCCAAATCCTTACGGTTATTTTGGTATAGTTGAAATGTAAGATAATCAAACGTTTTATCTTCAATGTCCATTCGCCTTACATTTACGTGCAGGCTCAATTTGCTTACATCGCTCATAAACTGGTTTAATGCTGCAGGCGGCACTTTCACCGTCATGGCAGCCGTAGTATGATAAACGGTTACACGCTGCAACGAATCTCCGCTTAGCTTCATATCCTCACTTCTTAATTCCTCTGATTGTAAATGATGATTCATCACCATACCGTGGTAATTTACTGTAGTGAGTCGTACAATCTCTTCGCTTACCTTGGCCGCATCTTTTACCTTCATATCTACTTGAGCAGTTTTGACTAATTTTGCTCCCATTGAGTCTAACGAAACTGTATTCGCAGAATCAGCCGTCTGCTTGTTTAACTCCGACTCATAACTACCACGGCCTTTACAAGCTGCAAAAAGGCAAAGCACGGCCAGGAGCAGCAATAAGTTACTCATTTTCATAACATTAAAGTTTAAAGGTTTTATTATTGATACCGCGGCAGGCTTAAAAGTAACCTTGCCGATCCCATTGTACCAAACTTGTTACATACCAGAAAACAAGCGAAGCAGCGCATCAAACGGCCGCCAAACAAAAAAGCCGGACGAGCGTCCGGCTTTAATCAATATATTCAAGTTTATAATTATCCGTTTGATAAGGCTGCTGCACCGCTTACAATTTCGGTAAGCTCGGTAGTAATAGCTGCCTGACGTGCCTGGTTATATGACAACTTTAACGCTTTCAATAACTCGCCTGCGTTTTCAGTTGCTTTATCCATCGCTGTCATCCTTGCACCGTGTTCTGATGCATTAGAATCCAACACTGCACGGTACAATTGAATTTTGATATTTTTAGGTATCAGCTGTTCAACAATATCTTTTTGCGATGGCTCTAAAATATAATCCACCTGCTCAGATGCCGAAGCTTTAGTTTGCTCGCCTTCTGCTTTAGGTACAGGCAGTAATTGCTCAGTTACCAACATCTGCATGGCAGCATTTTTAAAGTGATTATACACAATCTCAACACGGTCATAATCACCGTTGATAAAACCCTGCATAATACTTTCGGTAATCTTAGATACATTGATAAAGTTTAAATCATTATAAACTTCATTGTTATCTCCGATTACGTTGTATTTACGCTTAACGAAGTAATCTTGAGCTTTGCGGCCAATAGCAACCACCGATACGTTACCGGCAGCAAACTGGTCACTGTACTTGTCAGCAATCAGGCTGTTTGCCATTTTAATAGCATTGGTATTGAAAGCACCCGCCAAACCCCTGTTTGATGATACTACCACAATCAGCACACGTACCGGTTCACGCTCCTGCAAAAATGGAGAAGCGCCGTCTTCAATACTGGCAGATAAGTTAGCCAGCATTTCTTTCAACTTGGTAGCATACGGGCGCAACTGTACGATAGCATTGGTAGCTCTTTTCAGCTTGGCTGCCGAAACCATCTTCATGGCTTTGGTGATCTGCTGTGTTGAGTTTACAGATGCAATACGGTTTCTTACTTCTTTTAAATTAGCCATTCGTTATTTGTATCAAGTATCGAGTATCAAGTATCATGTACTTCAGACCTTGCTGTCTTGGTATATGATACTTGTTACTTAATACTAAGTACTTAGTACTAAAATATTAATATTTTCCAGTAAGCTCTTTGGCTACTTTTTCAAGTACACCAGTCAGCTGGTCGTCAAATTTACCTGCTTTAAGGGCGGCAAGCACTTCAGGGTGGCGCAACTCTAACTGGCTGGTGAACTCACTTTCAAACTCTCTTACTTTATTAATCGGCACATTACGCATCAGGTTTTTAGTACCGATGTAAATGATAGCCACTTGCTTTTCAACAGATACCGGAGAGTACTGACCCTGTTTAAGGATCTCTACGTTACGGGCACCTTTATCAATTACATTTTTAGTCGATGCGTCCAGATCCGAACCAAATTTAGAGAAAGCCTCTAACTCGCGATACTGAGCCTGATCAAGCTTTAAGGTACCGGCAACTTTTTTCATCGATTTGATTTGCGCATTACCACCTACACGGGATACTGAAATACCTACGTTAATAGCCGGACGAACACCCGCGTTAAACAGGTTAGATTCCAGGAATATCTGACCGTCTGTAATAGAAATTACGTTAGTCGGGATGTAAGCAGAAACGTCACCAGCCTGAGTTTCGATGATTGGTAAGGCTGTTAACGAGCCACCACCTTTTACCAATGGTCTGATAGACTCCGGCAAATCGTTCATCTGTGCAGCAATCTCATCATTAGCGTTGATTTTAGCGGCACGTTCCAGTAAACGGCTGTGCAGATAAAATACGTCACCAGGATAAGCCTCACGGCCCGGTGGGCGACGCAGTAACAAAGATACTTCACGGTAAGCTACCGCTTGTTTTGACAAATCATCATAGATGATTAATGCCGGACGACCGGTATCACGGAAGAACTCGCCGATAGCAGCACCCGCAAATGGCGCAAAGAACTGCATTGGCGCAGGATCTGATGCGTTAGCAGCTACTACAATTGAGTAAGCCATAGCACCATTCTCTTCTAACGTACGAACAATGTTAGCTACGGTAGAAGCTTTCTGGCCACAGGCAACATATATACAGATAACCGGCTGGCCGGCTTCATAAAATTCTTTCTGGTTGATAATAGTATCAATACAAACCGCAGTTTTACCAACCTGACGGTCACCAATAACCAACTCACGCTGGCCACGACCAATCGGAATCATCGCATCGATAGCTTTGATACCAGTTTGTAGAGGCTCAGTTACCGGCTGACGGTAGATTACACCCGGAGCTTTACGCTCTAAAGGCATATCATAAGTAGGACCAGTGATCGGGCCTTTACCATCAATGGGCTCACCCAAAGTATTAACCACACGACCTAACATACCTTCACCTGCTTTTAACGAAGCAATTTTGTTGGTACGTTTAATGGTATCACCTTCTTTTACCATGTCATACTGACCCAGTAACACGATACCAACGTTGTCTTCTTCAAGGTTAAGTACGATACCCTGTAAGCCGTTTTCAAATTCAACTAACTCACCGTATTGTACTTTTGTTAAGCCATAAACGCGGGCAATACCGTCACCTACCTGAAGCACGGTACCCACTTCTTCTAATTCAGATTCTGACTTAAAGCCCGACAACTGCTGACGCAGGATGGCCGATACTTCGTCTGGTCTAACCTCTACCATTTTAATTTTCTATTTTTAGTATAAGTGTCTATAAATTTTTAAACCACCTTTTGAGCAAATTCCTTTTTAAGTTTTTGCAAACTGGTGGATACTGATGTGTCTATCTGCCTGTCGCCTACGTTTAAAACAAAGCCTCCAATCAGCGATGCATCAACTTTAGTTTGCAATTGCACATCATTACCGCCCAAACGTTTAACCTCGTTAATAATCACCTGCTTGTTAGCTTCAGACAATGGTGCAGCCGAAATTACACTGGCTTTAACAATGCCTTTCTTAATATCGTACTGGTTCACAAATTCTTGTGCAGTGGGATATAATATGCCTGCACGGCTTTTATTTACCATGATTTTAAAAAAAGCTTCCGTGCTTGCACTCACTTTACCTCCAAAAATTGCCTGTAGTACCTTTACTTTCCTATCATGCGAAACAATAGGGTTTTTTAATACTGCCTGCAATTCGGTGCTGGATTTTAAAGTTTGCACAAAAAATGCCATATCCTCTTTAGTAGCCTCAAAGGTATTATTCTCCAAAGCTAAGTCAATCAGCGATTTGGCGTAACGGTATGCAACTGTTATTTCTGACATATGGTTTGATTGGTGATAGCTATAAAGCTAAGCACTAACTTTATTTTATCTTTACTTCTTTTAATAAATCGGCTACCAATTGGTCTTGTGCCTGTTGGTCGGCAAACTGCTTGCGTAAAATTTTCTCAGCAATCTCAACCGATAATGTAGCTACCTGATTTTTAACATCAGACATCGCTACTGCTTTTAAGCTGTTTATTTCTAAACGGGCATTTTCAATCATGCGTGCACCTTCAACGTTGGCGGCAGATTTAGCTTCGTTAATAATCTGATCTTTTAGCTGGCGGGCTTCGCGTAAAATCAAGTCACGCTCGGCACGGGCTTCTTTTAATAACTGCTCATTTTCGTTAGTTAAACGAGCCATTTCTTCTTTAGCAGCTTCGGCTTTTAACAAAGCATCCTCTATTGAACGTTCACGCTCGCTAATAGCGGTCATGATGGGCGTCCAGGCAAATTTTGCCAATAAGATTAACAGAATAATAAAAGCTACCGCAGCCCAAACTACAAAGCCTAAATGATCATTTAATAAACCTTCGAATAATTGTTCCATTTATATTTTAAATAGCTAAACTAACACTCTTTAACTTTTAGTAAGAACCTTGCCTGCAGCCAACCGCTGCAAGCAAGGTTACTTATCTTTTGGGTTAGGTAAATTTATTTACCTAACAGTGCAACTACTACACCGAACAGCGCAACACCCTCGATAAGGGCCGCAGCGATAATCATAGCAGTTTGAATTTTTGAAGAAGCTTCAGGCTGACGAGCAATACCTTCCATGGCTTTGCCACCTACCTGACCGATACCGATACCTGCACCGATAACCGCTAAACCTGCACCTAATGCAGCAATACTTCCAGTCATGTTTGTAAAAATTTAAAAGTTAAATATAGTGTATAATTATTTACGATTAATGATGATGCTCCTCTACCGCTGTACCAATAAACAGCGCGGTAAGCATCGTAAAGATAAACGCCTGCAGAAACGCAACCAGCAACTCTAACACATCCATGAATAACACAAACAGGATAGATACCGGAGCAATCCAAAGGGTTTTAAAGATAAATATCAATGAGATTAAGCTCAATACGATAATGTGACCAGCAGAAATGTTTGCATACAAACGGATCATCAATGCAAACGGACGGGAAATTACACCGATTAACTCTACCGGAATCATAATTGGATATAACCAAACTGGCACCGGCGGCATAAAAATGTGTTTCCAGTAATATTTGTTAGCGCTGAAATTAACAACCAGCAATACAATAAACGCCATTACAAACGTTAGCAGTATATTACCGGTTACGTTAGCGCCACCCGGAAATACCGGAATTAAGCCCAACAGGTTGTTAATCCAGATAAAGAAGAAAATGGTTAACAAAATAGGCATGTAACGCTCATAGCGGTAACCAATATTAGGACGTGCAATTTCATCACGCACAAACATAATTACCGGCTCGATGAAAGACTGCAAACCTTTTGGCGCTTTGCCTTTGCGCTTTTTATAAGAAGCAGCTACAGTAAAAAATATAACAAATAATATAATCCCGGCTAACCACATGGCCAGCACATTTTTGGTAATCGAAAAATCGTAGATATGACTCGAAGCTTCTTTATCCACTTCGCCGGCAGCGTTTACTACACGAATTTTATCTTCGATAAGCTTGTAAGTGTAATACTTGCCCTGGTAAGCTTCGTGCCCGTGGTGAAAATTACCGCCCGAGAAATCCTCCATTCCTTTATCAGTAAAAAGAATGATTGGCAGCGGGATAGACAACTCGCCACCTACATGCCAGTAATGCGAGTCGGCAATGTGTTCCAGAATTGCAGTAGTTGGATTAAAGGCCTCCTGTTCTGCATTTTTAGCCTCTACGGGCTCATTTTCGTGCTGTATAGCAAAAGTGTTACACACTGTTAGTGTAAAAAGAACACCTAAAATTACGCGGAGGATAATTTTTTTTGAGTTCAAAATGTGCCTAAAATCCATTAATTGGGAGATTTTTACGTTTTATTTTGGACGCGCAAGTTACTCAACAAACTGTAAATTTCAAAGGCGGTATACAAGAAATACAGATAAAAATAATTGAGAACAAAAACAACGTCGTTAACCTTGTATTTGTGCAGGTAAATAAGGGCTACAGTCATGCACAGAAGCAGCTTGAAAGTAGTTGCGCCTAAAAACACTTGTCCGCCTAAGGTACCATTTTTATGTTGCGCCCATATTACCGCAAGGCTAATTAAAAAAGTGAGCGACGAAAAAAACTGGAATATGAGCCAGAAACCCGGAATAAGCCACTCATTTTTTTCTGAGTAAGTAATTAAAGCTGGAGGTAATGCAATAACAATGGTGGCTAAGCCAAAGGCGATGAAATATCTTTTCAATCTTTAACCGATTTGATGACCAGGTACAGCGATAT
This sequence comes from Mucilaginibacter sp. CSA2-8R, assembly GCF_038806765.1. Lineage (NCBI taxonomy): Bacteria > Pseudomonadati > Bacteroidota > Sphingobacteriia > Sphingobacteriales > Sphingobacteriaceae > Mucilaginibacter > Mucilaginibacter sp. CSA2-8R. Next base: position 4,412,010 of record NZ_CP152389.1, read on the forward strand.
AAATACACCTGCTAAAGACAAGGCAGCCGTAACCCAAGGCGTTTCATGTGCAGCACGCTTATCAATCTCGTACCCTATAAATGATAATACGCCGATAATAACAATCATTTGGAAAGCTATTCCCGTATACTTGATATAATCATTGGTCGGCTTGCTCATTAATATAAGTTTGATAAGTAGCGCTTATATATAGTAGTGCAAATTTACAAAACACCTTGCATAGTATTTAGTAAATTAGCCAAGCTTTTTGTAATACAGGTTTAGTGTTGAAATACTCTTTTAAATTACTGGTTGGGATTGTACTGGGGGCTTGTATAGCCGGATGTTCGCTCGAAAAAGAAAGCGCCGTAAACCGCGGCCTGCAAAACCTCACTGCCCGGTATAACATATTATTTAACGCAAGCGAAATTTTGCGACAAAAGCAGGAAGATTACGCCGTTGCTTTTATTGATGATTATGACCAGGTACTGAGCGTATACCAAGATACAGCTTCGCACCTGGCTACAGGCGACAAAGATTTGCAAGCGGTAGTTGCCAAAGCTAATACCATTATCAGCACTAAAGAACAAAGCCATTATGTGGGTGACGCTTATTTATTGTTAGGCAAGGCCGCCCATTTAAACGCCGACTATTACAATGCTATTGAATACTTTGGCTATGTAAGCCGTACCTATGCTGCAGATAAAGAGTTGACCCAGGAAGCAAGGGCCTGGCAGATCCGCTCGCTGGTTTATTTAAATGAGTTGAGGCAGGCGCAACGGTTACTTGATTCTGCTTTATTAAATGTCAATCCCAAAAACAAGGCACAAACGGGCTATATATATGCAGCAGCCACGCAGTACTATATAGCCGCTAAAAAATACCCCGAAGCGGTTGATATGGCGGCAAAGGCAGTAAACTTCAGCACGCAAACGCAGCAGCGCCTCAGGCTTACGTTTATTATGGCCCAGCTGCAAGAACTTACCCGCAATACTACGGACGCGTATATTAATTACACCCGTGTAGTGAAAAGTAATGCGCCGTTTGTAATGGCCTTTAACGCCGAACTTAACCGTATCCGTATTGACGACCAGCAAGCCGGACGGCATATTAATCGTGCCGATCGCCTGCGCAGCCTGTTACGCAACGAAAACAACGAGGAGTTTACCGACCAGATTTACTATCAGCTGGGCGAACTGGCCATCAATGACCGGCAAACCGACGAAGCCATCAAAAACTATAACCTGTCTGTTAAAAACAGTGTTAAAAACCAAACTCAAAAAGCATTGAGCTTTTTACGGCTGGCCGATATCAAATTTAAAATACAGGCCGACTATGTAGCCGCCAAAAAATATTACGATAGCACGCTGCTATACCTTCCTACGCGCTACCCTGGCTATTTAATTATCCAAAAAAAGGCAGATAACCTGCAACTACTGGCTGATCGCCTGCAAATAATTGCTCATGAAGATACTTTACAAGCCTTGGCAAAACTAAGTGAGCAGGAACGTGCGCAACGTATTGAAACCATGACCCGCAGCCAGGCACTGCCACCATCTAACATCAACATTGCCACTATTGCCGTTAGCAACACTGCTGCGTTGCCAGTGCAGTCTGACAATGGCAGCAACGTTATTGGTAGTAACACATCCGCTCCGGGCAGTGGTTTTTATTTTGACAATGCCGGTGCCGTTAGTCAGGGGTTCACTGATTTTAAACGCCGCTGGGGCAACCGTAAATTAGAAGATAATTGGCGCCGCAGTGTGAGGTACAATAGCGACGTTACCATTAACACTTTAAACACGACACAAAATGTAGACCCAAGTGTGCTGCCCGGCCCTATGCAAAAAAGCACTGCCGATGTAGCGGCTTCTGCCTATCGCCAGCAACTGATACAAAGTATTCCGGTTACGCCCGAATTGCTGGCCCAATCTAATCAGCGTATTTATAATGCCTACCTTGATTTAGCCGCGTTTTACCGGGATGTACTGGATGACAAGCCTGAGGCCATAGCTGTTTATGAAGAATTAATCAGGCGTTTTCCAAAAGATGAGAACCTGGCTGCCGATTACTACAATTTGTACCGGCTGTATGCTGATGTGGATAAGGCTAAATCAGAAAAGTATCAGAGCCTCATTTTATCTCAATACCCCAACAGCATTTTTGCCAAAGTAATTACCGACCCGGATTATACCCGCCGCATGGGTGATAAAGATGCTGAGCTGAGCTCATTTTATAATCAGCTGTACGACCAATATACCCAAAAACAATACGGGCAGGTAATTACCCGTGCAGACGAATTGCTAAAACAGTATCCCGAAAGCGGATTGGCCCCGCAGATAGCGTACCTGCGGGCTATTGCAGCCGGTCACCAGGAAAAAGCAGCCCCTTTCAGGGACGAACTCCTGCAGATCACGTCTCGCTATCCTGCTGATGCTTTGATTACACCACTGGTAAAACAGCACCTCGCTTATATGGATGCTAACCAGGCCGAAATGGCTGCCCGCCCCTTTGCCATTATTGACAGCGATCCAAATGCTGCAGCCTTTGTGCCCGAACCGGTGCAAAAACAAGCAGCTCCTGCGGTACAAATTGCCGCTGTTAAACCGGCGAAGGTTCCGGCAGTTAAAGCACCTGTTAACAAGCCGGTGTTGCAAAGCCCGGTAGCAGAGGTTAAACCACCTCAACCAAGCATTCCGGTACAAAAACCAGCGCCTCCACCGGTTAAAGTGCAATCAGCGGCACCGGTGCCTGCGATTAAGCCGTCAATTTTTAACAACCGCGACAGCACCAACTATTATTTTGCCATTAATGTAAGCAGCGGGAGCACTAATTTAGCCTCGTCGAGGTTTGGTGTAGGCCAGTTTAACCGCACCACTTATCAAAACAGTCCGATCAAACATCAGTTAAAATCGGTAGGCACCGAGAATCAGTTAATATATGTCGGACGTTTTAAAAGTCTTAACGAGGCTAAAGATTATGCTCGTAAAATAGTACCTCTGTTACCGCAAATCATGAAGGTGCCTGCCGATAAATACAGCTTTTTTATCATCACTCAAGAAAATCTGGATAAATTAGCCGACCGAAAATTACTGGATAGCTACGTAGAGTACTACCAACAAAACTTTTAGTACATGTCTGTTAAACTTACTGTTCCCGAAATACGCAGTTATAATGCCCTTATCTGGAAGATAGCTTTGGGCTTTTTAGCTATATTTATCGTCATTATCGCACTTACCGCTTTTGGCGCTTTTGGCCCCCTGCCCTCTTTCCGCGATCTGGAAAATCCTAAAAGCAACCAGGCTTCCGAAATTTTAACGTCAGATAATCACGTATTAGGCACTTATTATGTGCAAAACCGATCTAACGTTACTTACAAAGAAATATCGCCCAACGTTATCCATGCGCTGATTGCTACTGAAGATAACCGTTTTATGAACCACTCGGGTATTGATTTTGGCCGTGCCTTTACCATCATTTTTTACAACCTGATTGGCAAGAAGCAGGGTGGCAGTACTATTACCCAGCAACTGGCTTTAAATCTTTTCTCCGAGCGTTCGCACGATAGGCTTACCCGTGTTAAACAAAAATTACAGGAGTGGATTATAGCGGTTAGGCTGGAACGCAATTATACCAAAGAAGAAATTTTGACCATGTACTTAAATACAGTCGATTTTGGCGCTTACAATACTTTTGGAATTAAATCGGCTGCGCGTACTTACTTCAATACCACCCCCGCTAAATTAACCCCCGATCAGGCGGCTTTACTGGTGGGTATGGTTAATGGGCCGGGCGTTTACTCACCCATACGTCACCCCGACAATGCAATCAACCGTCGTAATTTTGTTTTACGCCGCATGGCCGAAGAAAACTATTTGAGCGAAGGGCAGGCCGAAGAGTTTAAGAGCAAACCGCTGGGTTTAAGCTTCCACCCCACCGACCACAACGAGGGTTTGGCTACCTACTTCCGTTCGGTACTTAAAAAAGATGTTCAAAAAATACTTACCGATCAGGATATGCGTAAATCTGACGGTACGCCTTATGATTTAGACCGCGACGGCTTAAGGATTTATACAACCATCAACTACACCATGCAGCAATATGCCGAAGAGGCACAGGCTGCGTACATGAAAGATTTGCAACAGCAATTTACTCAGCACTGGCGCGGCCGCAGTTTATGGAAAGCAGTACCCGATTTTCAAATGCTGCTTAACCAGGGCATGAAGCGATCTGACCGCTACCGGTCGTTAACCCTGCAAGGTAAAACCGATGAGGAAATTAGACAGGATTTCAACACACCAGCCAACATGAATTTATTTACCTGGCACGGTAACGTTGACACGACTATGAAGCCTATCGACTCAATTGTGTACTGCAAAATGCTCCTTCGTAATGCCATGATGAGCATGGACCCCTCAACCGGTTATGTTAAAGCCTGGGTAGGCGGTATAAACTACGAGCACTTTAAATATGATCAGGTAAAAATGGGTACCCGTCAGGTAGGTTCAACGGCTAAGCCATTTACCTATGCAGTAGCTATTGATAACGGCTTTTCGCCCTGTATGCGGGTAAACAACGTGCCAGATACCATTTATGGCTACGGTAAACCGTGGTGCCCAGGGTCTGACCCATCCGAAACGGTTTCGGGCATGATTACTTTACGCAAGGCACTTGCCCGTTCACAAAACTGGGTAACCGCTCACGTAATGAAACAGGTGACTCCCGAACCGGTAGCACAGCTCATCAAAAAAATGGGTATCACTAGTGATGTGCCGGCTTACCCTACTATATGCCTGGGTACCTTTAACGCTTCGGTTATAGATATGACCGGCGCCTACAGCGTATTTGCCAACGAGGGTTTATGGACAGAACCTACTTATTTACTCCGCATTGAAGATAAAAATGGCAACCTGTTATACGAGCATAAACCAAGAGTGGTACAAGCCATGAACCCGCAAACCGCCTACGTAATGACTTATATGCTTAAAGGTGTGGTTGACGAAGGTACAGGCTGGCGACTGCGCAGCAAGTATGGTTTGCGTAACCCCATAGGCGGTAAAACCGGTACAACCCAAAATAACTCGGATGGATGGTTTATTGGTATTACACCGCAACTGGTTACTGGTGTTTGGACAGGTGCCGAAGACAGGGCTTTGCACTTTAGGTCTACCCGCTTGGGTGAGGGCGCTAATACAGCACTACCTATATTTGCCCTATACATGAAAAAGGTTTATGAAAACGCCGGCTTAGGGGTTAAAAAGAATATTGATTTTGCGATGCCTAAAAACGGCGTTGACATCACACTAGATTGTAACGCCTATACCCAGCAACAGCAAGGCACGGCCGAGGTAGACAGCAAGCTTGGATTTTAATAATCAAGCGGGCCTCTGCATTTAACTGATGGCTATATACACTACAAAGCCCTGTCTTTTCGACGGGGCTTTGTAGTGTATTGCACATGTTTTAAAACTTACAACTTGCAAAAACATCTTACATTACCGCCACACATTAATTTTAAACAAAAGCCGTTATATATCTATTTAATTAACAAGTGTTAATAACGTTTATTTCCTTTAAGCAAGAAGCAGAAAGGTGTTATGTTCGATTATAAAGAAGCATTAAAGAAAATACCGCATAAACCCGGCGTTTACCAATATTGGGACGATGCCAATGAACTGATTTACATTGGTAAGGCAAAAGACCTGCGCAACCGTGTATCATCATATTTTGTTAAAGACCACCAGGTGAGTGCTAAAACCAGGGTACTGGTTTCAAAGATCCGCAACATTACGTTTACCATTGTTGATACCGAGGTAGATGCCTGGCTGCTCGAAAACAGCCTGATTAAAAAGCATAAGCCTAAGTATAATGTACTGCTTAAGGATGATAAGACTTACCCGTGGATAGTGATCAAAAACGAGAATTTTCCGCGTATATACTGGACGCGTAACATCGTTCGTGATGGTTCCAAATACCTTGGCCCATACCCTTCGGTAAGCATGATGCATACCATTTTAGGGGTAATACGCGAAACGTATGCCCTACGTACCTGTAACCTGGCACTAACGCCACAAAACATTGACGCAGGCAAGTTTAAAGTTTGCCTGGAATACCAGTTAGGCAACTGCAAAGGTCCCTGCCAGCATTACCAGACCGAAGAAGATTATAACCGAAGCATTGCCGAAATTCAGGATATTCTGAATGGTAAAATCGGCAATGTAGTTAAAGACTTGAAAACAGACATGGAAGGCGCCGCGTCTGACATGGATTTTGAGCTGGCCCATAAGCTTAAACGCAAATACGACCTATTACTCAATTATCAAAGTAAATCTACGGTGGTAAGCTCGTCAATAACCGATGTAGATGTATTTAGTATAGCGGTTGACGATAAATATGCTTTCGTTAACTTTCTAAAGGTAATGAACGGAACCATTACGCAAACCCAAACGCTCGAACTCAAAAAGAAACTGGACGAGTCGGAGGCAGAGTTGCTGACGTTGGCAATCTCTGAGTTCAGGAGCCGGTATAACAGCCAGTCTAAAGAGATTATTGTACCGTTTGAGATAGAGCTGGAAGACGATAAAATCAAATTTACCGTCCCTAAGCTTGGCGAAAAGAAAAAGCTGTTAGACTTATCGCAAAAGAACGTGCATTTCTTTAAACGCGATAAAGTAGAACAATATGAAAAGCTAAATCCGGATGTGCGTACCGACAGGTTACTGACACAAATGATGAAAGATTTACGCATGAATCAGTTACCGCGCCATATTGAGTGCTTTGATAACTCTAACTTTCAGGGTAAATATCCGGTGTCGGCTATCGTAGTATTTAAAGATGCCAAACCGTCTAAAAAAGATTATCGCTTTTTTAACGTCAAAACAGTAGAGGGGCCAAACGACTTTGCTACCATGGAAGAAGCCGTTTACCGCCGCTATCGGCGGGTATTGGATGAGGGCACGCCCCTACCGGAATTGGTTATTATTGATGGTGGCAAAGGTCAGTTATCAGCAGCCTTAAAGAGCCTGAAGCTGTTGGGTATCGAAAAACAGCTCACTATAATTGGCATAGCCAAGCGTTTGGAAGAGCTATATTACCCAGGTGATCAGTATCCGTTATATCTGGACAAGAAATCGGAAAGCTTAAAAATTATCCAGCAGTTGCGTGATGAGGCTCACCGTTTCGGGATTACGGCCCACCGCAAAAAGCGAGATAAAGGCACGCTGGCTACCGAGTTAGAATTGGTTCCCGGCATTGGACGCCTATCTGCCGAAAAGCTACTAAAATACTTTAAATCGGTTAAAAAAATACGCGAGGCTACGCTTGATGAATTGCAGGAGGTAGTTAACCTAAAACAGGCACAAGCCGTGGTACAATACTTTAAGCCAGAAACATCCATTCAGATAGCATCTGACGAGATGAATGAACCGGCATAATACCGGCCAGACCTGAAAACAATAAAGCCTGGATGCAAAATGCATCCAGGCTTTATTGTTAAGATATTATTTGAGAGCACTTAGTATTGCCACAGGCCTAACTCCCAATCTAGTAGTGACTTTTTAACTTTTTCTGATTCGTACAGGCGGTCAATACCCTGGGCGTAATCTTTGATGCGTTCGTCCTTCTGGTTAGACTGTTTAACAATTACACTGGTAAACAATCGCTTCATAAACACGTCGTCGAAGCTTAAACCGGTAGCATCATTGTTACGGCTCATGGCTTCTTTAGTAGCCAGTACCTGGCGCGCCTCTGGGAAGTAAACCCAAAATACGGGCTGAAAATCAGATTCGATACCGGCAACCTTAAGCTTCATTAATGGTGCAATACCAATAATACGCGGTTCAAACACAGAACGTTGCTTATCAAAAACCCAGTCTTCTTTTAACCTGAAACGGATAATGCTGTCAGCGTTAAATTCGCCGGCCTGCATGCTCGAACCCACTTTTTCTCCTTTAGCATCGTATTTATCTACTACCACGCTATCAGCAAGTCGGGCTTTAGCTTTACCTGGCGTAAGCGGTACTGCAAAACCATCACCGTTCGGGTCATTTTTGCTCGGGTTAGGGTCGTAAGCGGTAAGCTCACCGGCTTCAACTGCCTCCATAAGCACATCAATTAACCTGGCGCGCGGCGACCCCAAATACTGGTTCATCTTTTCGCGCAGGTCAATCTCTCGCCATACACGCTTAGCATATATTACGTCAGCTTCTCGCAGGTTGGCATAAGGGGTTACCCGGGCACTTAAAATGTTTGCCTTTTTATAGTAACCATCCAAAGGGCGTTCAAAAGGTTTTCCCTTATTAGTCGTATCAACAACGGTCTGCGTTGTAAAGGTAGTGCTCGCCACGTTGTTTTTGGCAGGCTGAGCATTACGTTGCGTTGTTGTAGTACGCTTACGGGTAGTGGTGTTACGCTTTTGAGCGTAAGCACCCAAACCTATTAAACTTAATAGTCCAACCACTAAAATCTTACGTCGCATTGTTAAGTTTAATCAAATATTAGTTAGCACTGATGATGATATCTTTCAGTCCGCGTTGTGTACCGTCAGGTCCAACAGCAATTACGTTGGTAAACGCTATACGGCTTCCGGGTACTAAGGTAGCCATTGCTGCACGCATTTGGCCTGATAATTCATTGCCGCTTGTCGAATATAAAACAGGATCTTGGCGCGGTTTCAAAATTAACAACGTAAAACGTTGAATGGTGAAGCTGGCATCAAACTCAAAGTTATCCAGACGGGCAAATACACGATCCTGAGCTTTTAAGTTAGCAGTTGAAGTGCTGCCACCATCGCGGCCACCAAACACTACAGTTGGGTCAGGAATACGTTTTACCCGGAACTTGGTTGAACCTAAAACCTGAGATTTACCCGGAGAAGCCTCGCCTGACACGGTAACGTCTACTGTACCTGGAGATGATACACGAGCACTGAATGAACCATTAGAGCCGCTTACCGAACCACCAGATATGCTCACTCTCAGTTTATCTTTCGGGATGCCCGGAGCAGATACTGACAATGGGTTTGGCACACCGATATATAAAACATTCATTTTCTCGGCAGCTACCGTTGCAGACGGACGAGCGACCTGATAGGTTTGCGGTGCCGTTTTGTATTCTTTAATAGTACCATCGTTTTGTTTTACACGGATGGTACCTACCCAGGTACGTACACCTTCGCCGCTGGTACCTGTGCTATACTCACCACGTCCTTCGCTCACTTGCAAACGCGAACCGTTTACAGCAATATCAGGACTTGATTTAGAATCGTAAGCAGTTAAGAATACCTGCGCTTTGTAAGGCTGACCGGCAATGATATAGCTACTTGGCGCTACAGCAACAGCTACAAACTTATCCAGGTTAACTACCGCTTGGTCAACTTTACCCAAGATTTTTTTAACAACCTCAGATTCTGAGTTTTTTGCATCAGCTTGTACTTTGCTTAATGATGTCATTGCGGCACCCATTGGGATACCATCTCCAAAATAGGCTTCTTCCCAGCTTAATTTCGAGTTACCTTTTTTAGCTTCAGGGGCATCGGCGGATAAAGCAAGCTTTACACCAACACGGTCCTTTTCGTCTAATAAAGACATCAGCTTTTCGCGGGTTTCGTCAATCTTTTTGTGTAACTCTTCAGCTTTCTTACCATTAATCATCACCTGAGATGAAAGATCAAGGTCGTCACGCTTTTTGTAGTCGCCGGTATTTTCGTCTATGCCGTCAGCTTTTTCGATTAATATCTTTTTTAAGCCTTCAACATAATCATTTAACTGATTTGCAATAGTACTTGCCTGCTTTGCCTTGTCGTAAATAGGCTTAGCGCGGTCTGGTTGCTCTTTTAATTTAGTTTTCTCAAATGCCGAGAAAGTATTGTCGATGCCAGTTTGTACGTTTGTTTTTGATGCGTTTAAGCTATCGCTTATATTTTTGAATGCATTTAGTAAGCTATCGGGCACGTTAAGTGCAACTAAGCCTAATAATACTAGGTAGAGGATGCCAATCATCCGCTGCCTAGGGGTTTCTTTACCTCCAGCCATGTGTTAGTCTCTGTTAATTTAAATTAATTTGTTAAGTGGATTAATAAATTATTTAAATTATTAAGCACGTGGTTGGTTCATGGCAGTAAGCATATTGCCATATACAGCATTTAAAGAACCCAGGTTTTTAGCCAGGCGGCCAACTTCGTCTTTAAATTGTTTAGAATCATCTAACGACTCGTTGAAGTTGCTCATCGTTACCGATAAATTCTGATAGAATTTGTTCATCGATTTCAGGTGATTGCTTGAGTCTTGTAATTCCAGTTCGTAAACTGCGTTAAGAGCCGATAAATTTTTAGCTAAACTGCTTACCTGATCATGGTACGCTTTTGAGTCTACACTTGAATTTGCCATTTCTTGCAGGCTTGCAGATGCTTTGTTAAATGCAGTGCTTAAGTTATCATAACCTGCACTTGCAGTTTTAAGTTTAGCAGCAAACTCGTTAGTAGCAGCGCCAGCATCGGCCACTTTAGAGATAGAGGCTACTTTATCGCCAAAAGTTCTTAAACCTTCGCCTAAGGTACCAATCAGTTCAGGGTTAATTTTAGCATCAGCCAGCATTTTATCTAATGCAGCAGTGTGGCCGGTGCTTAATTGCGCAGGAGCAGGAGCAACTCTTTTTACAGGTTCGCCTGCATAATCATCTGCTAATTCAGGATAAGCTTTAGTCCAGTCTACCTCAGTAGCTTCTGGTTGTAAACCTAATAAGAAGAATAAAACCGCTTCAGTTAATAATCCGATAGTGATAAAAGTTGAAGCATAAGGCCAATGCTGTATTTTAAACAACAAACCAATGATCACAACAGTTGCACCGATAGACACGATGTTACCAATTCCAAATTTTCCTTTTTTCTTGCCAGCCATAATTAATTTAATGTAGTTGTTTGAATTTTAGATTTTGTGATTGTTGTACGTATACTTAAATGGTTTTGTTCGTTTAAGTTTAATTATTTTTTATCGCCAAACTCCCGGCCTACAAAATGCAGCACGCATCTAAAGCCTACATATGCTTTCGCACTGTCCTGATATTCGTAAGAGCGTGTTGAGTTTTGCAGGAAATATCCAATGTCTTTCCAAGATCCGCCGCGCACTACCTTACGCTTAAGCACCTCCGGATCAGTAGCTTTAGCCTCATAGTTAAATGTAGGTGCCATATCATGTACAAAACTCGAAGCCGATTCGTCAAAAGCGGATAGTGTCCACTCAGATACGTTGCCGGCCATGTTGTACAGACCGAAGTCATTAGGGAAGTAAGAATTTACTTTTACGGTATACGCTCCCCCATCATCGGTATAATTACCACGGCCAGGCTTAAAGTTAGCCAGCAAACAGCCTTTAGCATTTTTGATATAAGGTCCTCCCCACGGATAATCAGTACCAATACGTCCACCACGTGCAGCATATTCAAACTCAGCCTCGGTAGGCAAAGTGTACGATACTTGTGCCGGCTCGCCTTTCGAATAGTTGTAAGCTTCTTTTTTACGTGAACGCCAAACTGAATAGGCACGCGCCTGACGCCAGTTTACGCCAACTACCGGATAATTTAAAAAAGCAGGATGAGAAAAATACCCTTCAACCATAGGCTCGTTAGCCGCGTATGAAAAATCGTTGAGCCAAACCAGAGTATCCGGATATACGTTAACGGTATCTCTAAAAATGAAATCAGAACGCTTTTTTGATTTATCAAAGCGGCTGTTAGACGCACTACGCAAGTCCATCATAGCGTAGTTATATTTTAACTGCCGTACGTCAATCTCGTTACGGTCAAATACCCGGTCATCGCCCTGGTAATACATGCCGTCTAATTTACCGGCGGTAGATGGCTGCCCTTTTTTGCCGGTGCTGCGGCGCCAGATAGGATTTCTATCTACATAATCCCAGTTGATATACTTTTTACTGGTTGCCGATGGGTCACGCGGCTTTACATAATATTTATCTTCGTTAAGGTAGTTGGTAATGGCTATAGAGTCACGTACCCAGTGTACAAATTCCTGGTACTTGCTGTTGGTGGTTTCCATCTGGTCCATAAAAAATGGCGGAACAGTAACCTGTTTGGTTTGAGCAATTTGCGCAAAAGTAACGTCCTGATCGGTTTGTCCCATCAAGAACGAGCCACCCGGAACGTAAACCATCCCCATGGGTAGTTCGGCTTTAAAAGATTTGGCGCCGCGTATACCACGCACTTCTCCCCCAGTATTGCCCGAAAAACAACCACTCAAAGCCACCCCAATAAAACACAATAATAAAAGAGAGTACAGTGTCTTCATTCTTCTCGTAAATTCCTTGTTTGTTTTTGTGCTCGAATATACCTACGCAATATTATATTTTTATTTTCTTTAAAATAAAAATATTCTTATTTCACGAAGCAAACATGACGTAAAGTATAATGTGCCTAAAATACTAAACACAAGCATCTTAGCCAAGCATAATCGACTTATACGGGAATTGTACCGATGAAGTTGCTAATGAAGAAATATTTTTTACTTGTTAGCTTGTTTTACGTACTGCTCTATAGCCATGGTCATGGATGGTGCACCAGGGGTTGGCGCAGGAATATCCAGTATCAAACCGGCATCCAGCACCGCTTTGTGCGTGGTAGCACCAAATGCTGCAATACGAGTGTTGTTTTGCTTAAAATCGGGGAAGTTTTGATACAATGATAAAATGCTCGACGGACTAAAAAAGGCAATAACATCATAAAATACCTCAGCCAGATCAGAAAGATCACTGCACACAGTACGGAACAGCACAGCTGGAGTAAAGTTATAGCCATTCTCGGTCAAAAACTTTTGAGTTTCTTCAGCAGCAACATCCGAGCATGGGTAAAGAAATTTTTCGCCCGAATGTTTCTTCAATACCTCTGCTAAATCGGCAGCGGTTTGCTTGCCAAAAAAGATTTTACGCTTACGGTACTGAATATATTTTTGCAGATATAAGGCAATAGTTTCTGAAAGACAAAAGTACTTCATATCAACCGGAACCTCAAAACGCATTTCCTCGCAAACGCGAAAAAAATGATCGGCTGAATTACGGCTGGTAAATATAACGGCGGTAAAATCGGCGAGGTTTATTTTGTCTTTACGAAAGTCTTTGGCCGGAACGCCTTCTACGTGGATGAAAGACCTGAAATCAATTTTTAAATTTAATTTCTTAGCCAGTTCAGCATATGGATTTTTGTCGTTTTCAGGTTTAGGTAAAGTAACCAATATACTCTTAACCTTTTTCTTTCTATCTTCCAATTTGTATTTATCTAACTAGCTAAGTATTAATTATTCAGTGCCTTCATTAGTATTAAAATCGGGCAAATTTCAAGGGCACAAAGATAGGTAAATAAATAAAATTTATGAAATTTAAAACTCGAAATAATATTTACGCTACTGCGCAAATACTGCCATACAAATATTACAATAACTAATACCAAAGCCAATCCTAATACGTAGGGTATATATCGGGCTGCCAGCAAGCTAAAGCATAATGATACCGGCAAAAACACAAAGGTAATGTTGAAATAAGTTAGGTAAAGTATAGATATATACTCGCCCACTAAACGGTTAACATTAAATACAAAGCCCAAAAAACGAAGCACTAACAATTTTACTGCAAACAACACAATGATGAGCACAGCGAATGAAGCAAACAGCTCAATACCGCTGATGCTATAAAAAACCTCAAAGTAAGCCGTAAGCTGGTACAAGAACAATCCGAACGTAAATCCAAAAAGGATAAATAGACCTAAAAATGTCCAGGAGTTTAGTATACCCTCCTCCTTACTTACCTGTGATAGTATGCGATTATTGTAAAATGATTGCAGTACATTACTGATATCTTTACTCATAATGCGGTTAAGCACGGCCATATACACCAGTAACGATACAATGATGACGATAACCCATTGGTCACGGGTGCGGCGGCTGCTGCCTTCGCGCAACACGCCCCTGCGCTGTCCGGATTGCGTTAAAAAACTATAATCTGTGGCCACCCGCGTTTTGAGCATACTATCTAAAAACTGGTTACGCCTTAACGAGTCAGGCTTTTTGATAAACACCATCGACAATGAATCGCTCATAAACTGCTCGTGGTGTGCCAGGGCATTGGCCACCGAATCGAGCAGGGTACCTGCGGCTGACGGAGGCTGATAATATCGCCTTTTAGGTACAGTATCGCGTTGCGGCGTTAGTTCTGCCGAATCGGTTTGAGCATAAACAGCCCCACCAATCAACAAAAACCAAACAAAAAATAACTTTTTAATCAATGTCATTAACCGCCTTTGTGCCCTAAAATGCAAAAATATCCAAAAATCTTCAATACCAACCATATTATGGTAAGCATGCAATAAATAACCATTTCTGAATATTGACATTACCTGCATCTTTACTTAAATCTGGCGATAAACGCTTCGAAAATGTTACCGTGCAAGCGTATCTTTGTAACCTAATGGCCGGCATTTATATTCATATCCCTTTTTGCAAGCAAGCCTGCCATTACTGCGATTTTCATTTCAGTACTTCCCAAAAAAATCGTGGAGCCATTGTTCAGGCCCTGGCTCAGGAAGTTCAGTTGCAAAAAAATTACTTGGATGGCGCGCCTATCGAAACCATTTACTTTGGCGGTGGTACCCCGTCAGTATTAGATGCAAATGAAATTAGCTTTTTACTTGACACGATTGCTCAAAATCACGAGGTAAGCCCAAAAGCCGAAATTACACTGGAGGCTAACCCGGACGACCTGCATCCTGATAAAGTCTCTCAATTAAAACAGACAGCCATCAACCGTTTCAGCATTGGCATACAATCCTTTTTTGATGAGGATTTAGTATGGATGAACCGTGCGCACCGGTCGGCCGAGGCAGAAACCTCTATTAAAAGAGTACAGGATGCCGGTTTTGAAAACATTACGGCTGATTTAATTTATGGGTATCCACTGTTGAATATGGGCAAATGGCAGCACAATCTGGATACCTTATTCTCGCTTAATATCCCTCACCTTTCGGCTTACTCCATGACGGTCGAGCCACGCACAGCACTGGCTTCACAAATCAAAAAAAAGCAAACGCCCCCCGTAAGCGACCAGCAAAGCGCTGAGCAGTTCGTATACCTGATGCAGCGGATGCAACACGAAGGCTTTGACCATTACGAAATATCAAACTTTGGTAAACCGGGCTGGCATTCGCAGCATAACGCTAATTACTGGAAAGGCGTACCTTATGTAGGCATAGGCCCATCCGCACACTCTTACAACGGTAAGACCCGGCAGTGGAATGTAGCTAACAATGCAAAATACCTGACAAGCTTGTCCGAAAATCATATTCCGGCTGAACTGGAATTACTCACCACCGAAAACCGGCTGAATGAATACATTATGACGGCCATTCGTACCATGTGGGGGCTTAACCTGGCAAGGTTAGAAAGTATTGAAAAGGGAGCCTCAATCATCATGCAAAAAGAAGCGCAACAATTTATCAGTAACGGTTGGCTAACGCTGCAACAGCAAACGCTTACGCTTACGCCGGCAGGCAAACTATACGCAGATCATATTGCTGCACAACTTTTCTTTTAGCTAATACACATCGCGCGCTACGAAAATTAAGCGCCACCAGTTTTACTTTTACCTAAAAGTGTTTACTACCAAAAGCGTTAACAAGTTTTGGCCATCTTTAAATCCGCTCAACACCGTAAGCCGTAATTTCTTCATATCAAACTTAAACAAACATGAAAAAATTATTAATTGCGGCTTTTGCTTTAGTAGCTATGGCAACCGCGTCTAAAAGCGATGCGCAAACAGTAATGGTAGGTGGTGCCCCTATGTATCCAACCAAAGATATTGTTGATAACGCTGTAAACTCAAAAGATCATACTACTTTGGTAGCTGCTGTTAAAGCAGCCGGTTTAGTTGAAACTTTAAAAGGTGCAGGTCCGTTTACTGTTTTTGCACCAACCAACGAAGCTTTTGATAAATTACCACAAGGCACTGTAACTACTTTGTTAAAACCAGAAAATAAAGCTACACTTACTAAAGTGTTAACTTACCATGTAGTATCGGGCAAAGTAAGCGCTGCCGATTTGATGGCTAAGATTAAAGCCGGACACGGTAAGGCAGAGTTAAAAACGGTGAGTGGTGGTACTTTAACCGCTATGGCCGACGGTAAAAAAATATACCTGGTTGACGAAAAAGGCGGAAAATCTTGGGTAACCATTGCCGACGTTTTTCAGAAAAACGGTGTAATACACGTAGTTAATACGGTGTTAATGCCAAACTAAAAGGCATTTTATATTATTTTTTTGAGCCCGGCTGCCCTGAGCGCCGGGCTTTCTTATGTCAGGTATATTTCAAAAACAAACAAATTAAGCGCCCGGCTTTAATTTTGGTTAGCTTTGTATGTTAAATTGATGTTATTATTATGGGTTTGATACTATCTCCGATTGATCGGGTTGACCATATTTCTAAAGAAGATTTCATTAATAATTACTTAAATCCTCGCAAACCACTTGTTATCCGTAAAGCAACCGAAAGCTGGCCCGCTTTACAGAAATGGACGTTTGAGTACCTGAAAGAAACCGTTGGCGACCAGATTGTACCTTTATACGATAGCTCGAAAGCCGACCCGAGCAAACCCATCAATGCATCGGCAGCCGAAATGAAATTTGGCGATTATATTGACTTAATACAAAAACAACCGACCGACCTGCGTATATTTTTATTCGACCCTATCAAACATGCACCAGGTTTACTAAATGATTACCGCTCGCCTAAAGATTTGATGGGCGGTTTTTTAGATAAATACCCGAATATGTTTTTTGGAGGTGCGGGTTCTGTGACTTTTCTGCATTACGATATTGACCTGGCACACATCTTTCACACGCATTTTCAGGGCCGCAAGCATGTGATGCTGTTTGATTACAAATGGAAAGAGCGCTTATACTGCATTCCTTTTGCTACTTACGCTTTAGAAGATTACGATATTGAGAACCCGGATTTTTCGAAATTCCCGGCGTTGGACGGTATTGAAGGTCAGGAAACTATTTTAGAACATGGCGATACCCTGTTTATGCCTACCGGCTATTGGCATTGGATGAAATATTTAGAAGGGTCTTTCTCCATATCCTTACGCGCTTGGGATAAATCGTGGGGTATTAAAGCTAAAAGTTTGTATAACTTAACTATCCAACGCAACTTTGATAGTTTTATGAAAAAACGATACCGAACCCGTTACATGAGCTGGAAAGAAGAACTGGCCGTTAAACGCGCCAACCAAGCCTTAGCTGCCGGAGAGCCGAAGTAGGTTGATACGTTGTTTGATTTATTTTTCACCAATCAACTGATAAACTCGTAAACTAATCAACTATTCAACCAACTAACTAAACTTCTTCACCCCTACTTGCCGGCAATAGTCTACTATTGGGCAAGTGGTGCATTTAGGCAGGTGATGGGTGCAATGAAATTTACCGAATGGCATCAGCAGACGGTTAATGTCTATCCAGCGGTTTTGCGGCACCTGCTTTTCTAAAGCCAATACAGTTTTTTCGGGTTGCGTAGTTGTAACTAATCCCCATCGGTTTACTACACGGTGTACATGGCTGTCTACACTAATAGCCGGCTTTTTAGAGGCAATCCCCAGAGCCAGGTTAGCGCATTTGGGGCCAACACCTTTTAAAGCAATCAACGCATCATAATCTGCCGGCAACTCGCCATTGTATTGCTGCATAGCCGTTTGCGCAATACCCAGCATGGTATAAGCCTTTTGTCCGTTATAAGATGAGCCGTGTAAAATCTCTTCTAACCCCTGTGGTGAAAGCTTCACTAACTGCCCAGGTGTACGGGCATGTGCAAACAACTTTTTTGAGACCGGAATCGAAACTTCATCAAGCGTACGGATAGAAATGATACACGACAGCAACTGCTCAAACATTGAGGTATAGCCTTCATCATACAACTGAAACATGGCAGCCTTGGGATATTTTACCATCAGCCCGGCAATGCGGTTGAGCATGTCTTCAATATTAAAATCGTTTTTCATAAGCGTCTGTAATCATCTACTTACTGACGCATAAAAATGTTTTAGAATACAAATTCGAGTATCTGATTTGTGCTAACTTAAATAGTTTATTTACAGTTAATTACTCACTTACTTGAAGCTATTTATCAATAATTAAAAAGTGCTTGCGCTTTGTACAAATTATTGTAAACAAAACCTGCTATTATATCTTGTTTAAATTTGCGCTTTCATCAAGTTAAATATGAGCAAATCAACATTATGTTTTGGCGAGGTTTTGTGGGACACTTTTGGCGACGGCAAAAAGGTGGGCGGTGCACCACTTAACGTAGCCCAGCACCTTATACAACAAGGTACCAATGCTTTCATTGTAAGCAGCATCGGCACCGACGAATCGGGAATTGAATTAGAGCAAGAATTGCAAAAAGCTGATCTGCAATTGCAATATCTACAGCATGACCGTCGTTTGCCTACTTGCGAGGTTACTGTAAAGCTTGATGAAGGCGGGCACGCTACCTACATTATTCCAGAGCCTGTATCGTGGGATAATATTAAACCCACTGAGGAGCTATTGCAACAGGTTGCCCAAACGGATGCCATAGTGTTTGGAAGCCTGGCCTGCCGCGAAGAAGTTACCCGCGCAACACTGCTCAATATTTTAAGTGATTTTACTATACCCATTAGGGTATTTGACGTCAACCTGCGCGCACCGCATTATGAGTTAGATACTATTGAAACACTTGCTGCCTTAGCCAATGTAATAAAGATGAATGAAGACGAAGCCAACCTATTAATCCACGGCAACAGCGGTTCGTTACAAGATAAGATTATGGAGTTTCATGGCAAGTTTCATACCCATACTATTTGCGTTACCCGCGGTGAGAATGGCGCTATTATTTGGCATGATGGTGAGTTTTATGAACACGCAGGTGTGAATGTAAAGGTAGCAGATACCGTGGGTGCAGGCGATTCTTTTTTAGCTACGCTGATTGCCGGCTTATTGAACGAGCAACCAATTCCGCAAATATTAGACAAAGCTTGTAAGGTGGGCGCATTTGTAGCCAGTCAGCGAGGGGCTAATCCAACTTATCCGAGCGATTTACTACAGGTAAACTAACCTAAGTGTTTCTTTAATTTACCACGCTGTTATCACAATTTTAAACCAATCGTTCAATTGTCATACAATTCTGTTTATTACGATGGTTTGGGAGTTTATCGTACCACCCGGTAAACTTTAACCGAAATTAATCCGTTAATTTATATTAAGAAAGGTGCATCTATGCGTGGTTTTGGGTTTTCTAAATTTACACCCCGGGAAATTCCCAAAGGGGGATTTGATGAATTGTTAAAGCTATTTCTGGAGTTGCTCAATTATACGTCGGGTGATGCCAGTGAAGCTTTGACCTGGATGAATGAACTGGATAAGCAATACAACATTACCAATGACGAATACGGCATGGGTGATTTTATTGATGATCTTAAACAAAAGGGCTACTTAACTGAAGACCAGCAACAAGGCAATTTTAATATTACAGCCAAAACAGAGCAAAGTATACGGCAATCTGCCCTCGAAGAAATATTTGGCAAGTTAAAGAAATCTGGCAAAGGTAATCACCGCTCACCGCAATCGGGCCAGGGCGACGAAAAAAACTCCGAACGCCGTGAATTTGAATTTGGCGACAGCTTGGATCAGATTGACATGACGCAATCCATCCATAATGCGCAGGTTAACCACGGCATCGGCGATTTTATGATGACTGAGCGCGACCTGGAAGTAGAGGAAATGGACTACAAAACCCTTACTTCTACCGTGCTGATGATTGATATATCGCACTCCATGATTTTGTATGGAGAAGACCGGATCACCCCCGCTAAAAAAGTAGCGATGGCATTGGCGGAGTTGATCAGGACAAAGTATCCAAAAGACACACTTGATATTGTAGTTTTTGGTAACGATGCCTGGCCTATCAGCTTACAGGATTTACCATACCTGCAGGTTGGCCCGTACCACACCAATACTTATGCAGGCCTGGAGCTGGCTACCGATCTGCTGCGCCGCCGTAAAACGCACAACAAGCAAATTTTTATGATTACTGATGGCAAGCCTACCTGTTTAAAAGAAGGTACCAAGTATTATAAAAACAGCATCGGTCTGGATCGAAAAGTGGTTAATAAAACTTTGAATATGGCTGCCCAATGCAAGCGGTTAAAAATTCCGATCACTACTTTTATGATTGCGCGCGACCCATATCTGCAGCAATTTGTGCGCAAGTTTACCGAAACTAATGGCGGACGGGCATTTTACAGTTCGCTTACCGGTTTAGGCGAGTACATATTTGAAGATTACATTAAAAACCGCAGGAAAACGGTGAGATAAGGATAGGAGTCGGAGAAGTCGGTTAGCCCGTAAGTCCGGCATCTAAAGAGTGCACACATCGACAATAATAAAATACTGACTACTGAGTTAGCTTTTAAATTACTTATAAAAACACGAATGGCAAACGAACTTTTGAATATAACAACCCTTGGGCAACTAAAACAAACCGATTATCGTAGCCGGTCGGTTAAAGAAGAACTGAGAGAAAACCTAATACTGCAACTGCAAAAAAAACACGAAGGCGGTTTTGAAGGCATTATTGGTTATGAAGACACCGTAATACCCGATTTGCAAACTGCCATACTTTCGCGCCATAATATTTTGCTGTTAGGCTTACGCGGACAAGCCAAAACCCGCATTGCCCGCCTGCTGGTAAACTTGTTAGACGAGTATATGCCCTACATTGCCGGTTCAGAATTGTATGATGACCCGCTGGCGCCTATATCGTGGTACGGGCACAACGAAGTAGAAACCAAAGGCGATGATACCCCTATTGCATGGGTACACCGATCAGAGCGTTATACCGAAAAATTAGCAACACCTGATGTTACCGTGGCCGACTTGATTGGCGATGTTGACCCTATCAAAGCGGCTACTTTAAAATTAACTTATTCTGACGAACGGGTAATCCACTTTGGGTTGATACCCCGTGCGCACCGCGGCATTTTTGTAATTAACGAATTACCCGATTTACAAGCACGCATACAGGTATCATTGTTTAACATATTGCAAGAAAAAGATATCCAAATCAGGGGCTTTAAACTGCGTTTGCCTTTAGACCTGCAATTCGTATTTACAGCCAACCCTGAAGATTACACCAACAGGGGCTCTATCGTAACTCCGTTGAAAGACCGTATCGAGAGCCAGATATTAACCCACTACCCGCGCTCGGTAGAAGTATCGCGCAAAATCACTCAGCAGGAGGCATTGTTAACGCCAGAGCAGAGAGTGGCTGTAGAGGCCGACGGACTCGTGAAAGACTTGGTTGAGCAAATCGCTTTTGAGGCTCGCAACTCCGAATACATCGATAAAAAATCTGGGGTATCTGCCCGTTTAACCATCTCGGCCTACGAAAATCTGATTAGTAATGCCGAACGCCGGATGATCATCAACAATGAGAAAAACACTTTCGTGCGAATCTCTGACTTTTTAGGTGTTATCCCGGCTATAACCGGTAAGATAGAATTAGTGTACGAAGGCGAGCTGGAAGGTCCGGCTAAAGTGGCAAACATACTTATTGGCAAAGCCATCAAGTCAATGTTACTACAGTTTTTTCCTGATCCTGAAAAAGCTAAGAAAAGCAAAAAGGCAAATCCTTACAACGAAGTTGTCGGTTGGTTTGCCAGCGGTAACAACCTGTCGTTGGTTGATGACCTGCCAATGGCTGAGTATAAAAAACTATTGAATTCGGTAAGTGGTTTAAAGGATTTTGTTAAACAATTCCACCCGCGATTGAGCGAAAATCAGCAATTGCTGCTAATGGAGTTTGTACTGCACGGCTTGGCCGAGTTTTCACAACTCAATAAGGGCTTTCTGGATAATGGTTTTGCCTTCTCAGACATGTTTGACAGCTTGTTTAACATGCAGCCTGATGAAGACGAGTCAGACGATGATCGTTATTAATCACTAACTTTGTGATGCTTAAGATAAGCCTGTGTAGCATGGATGTGTTGTACAGGCTTATCTTTTATACAAACATTAACTAATAAGTTTTTATGGAGGGACACTCCCTTACGCTTGTTTCTATTTGCATTGGTCTTTTAATTGCCGATTGGTATATTGTAAATGCATTGCGCAACGGTTTTAAGAAATGGCGCTTTTTACAAAGTAAAAAGTTTTTAACCGGTTACTGGATATTTTCGGTACTACTGGTAATCGGTGTAATTTCGAGTATCTTTCTCAAGTTTAATCTCGGTTTTAAGGGTGCTGTATTACTGGCATTCTTTCTGACTTTGTTTTGTAAAGTCTTTTTCCTGCCTTTTGCTGTTATTGATGATGTACGCCGCTTTTTTGTAAAGCTTAAGCGTAAACCGGAACCAGCGGTTGTTACACCGGCTACTTTAACAAGCCTGCCCGAAGAAGTTGATCCTAACAAAATAAAGCGTTCTGAGTTTATCTTAAAAGCAGGCCTGATTGCCGGATCGCTTCCGTTAGCAGGGTTAGCTTATGGTATGATAAACGGTGTATATGATTACCGCGTTAAACGGCGCACGCTTTGGTTACCTAACTTGCCTAAAAAGTTTGATGGTATTAAACTTGGGCAAATTTCAGACATCCACTCTGGTAGCTTTTACAACAAAAAAGCCGTAACCGGTGGTGTAGATTTATTATTAGCCGAAAAACCCGACTTCATTTTTTTTACAGGCGACCTGGTAAATAAGCAAAGCAATGAGATGCGCGAATACCAGGATGTTTTTGCCAAAATAAAAGCGCCTTTAGGTGTTTACTCCAGCTTAGGTAACCATGACTATGGTGACTATAAAGACTGGCCAAGCCAGGCTGCAAAACAAAAAAACTTCGACGATTTACTGGCCACTCATAAAAACATGGGCTGGGATTTGTTGAGAAATACCAACAGGCGATTGAAAGTTGATGGTGAAGAAATTGGCATTTTAGGTGTTGAAAACTGGGGCTCGCTCAGCCGTTTCCCTAAATACGGCAAGCTGGATGAAGCAGTTAAAAACACTGACGATTTACCGGTAAAATTACTGTTGTCACACGACCCATCGCACTGGCGTGCGCAGGTGCTGCCTAATTATCCGCAAATAGATGTGATGTTTTCCGGGCACACCCACGGCATGCAGTTCGGTTTGCAAACCGAGCGCTTTCAGTGGAGCCCTATACAATTTGTTTATAAAGAATGGGCTGGCCTTTATCATCAAGGCAGTCAGCAGTTATATGTAAACGTGGGTTATGGCTTTTTGGGTTATCCGGGCCGGGTAGGCATTTTACCCGAAATCACTATTTTTGAATTGCGAAGCGGTACTAACCCTAATATCAAATTTGGTTAATAAATTTTATTACCCAAGTCATTACCTCAAAACCAACCGGCGGTAAGTAATTAAAAAGCGTTAATATTTCACAAACAACGGCTGCATACTTATCATTGCATTTATAAATGAAAAAGTACCTTCAGTCTGCTTTTGATGCCTTGTTGTTTAGCAATGTGTTTATGGCACTTTGCGCAGTTGCACAGGGCCTGGTTACTTTTCATTTAATTGGCGTCAAACCCAATTGCTCAGTACTGGTACTACTTTTTACTTCCACCCTGGGATTATATAATTTTTGTATCCTCATTACCCGCCCTAAGCGGCCCGAAAGCTCTCCATACCGGCGCGTACGCTGGTTTTTTAAATATTACCAACTGATGGCAGGCATTACCATCGTTACCATGCTCAGCCTCTTTCCGCTGTTCTTTTTGATGTCAACAAATTCTAAACTGCTGCTTATATTTTTGGCAGTACTCTCTGTTGGCTATGGCTTACCGGTATTCACACATAGCGGTCGTAAAACAGGCTTACGAAACATTCCCGGCCTTAAACCTATTTTAATTACCGTAGTATGGAGCTTGAGTTGCGTAATGGTGCCTGTGTTAGAAGCCAAGGCTTCGGGGCAAACCTATTTAACGAATACCGATACACTAATACTGGTTGCTAAACGATTTTTATTTATCGGCGCCCTTACTGTACCGTTTGATATTCGTGACCTTTTCCAGGACAAAATTGCGGGCCTGAAAACAATCCCGGTAGCGTTTGGAGAACGTAACGCTTACCTATTTTGCCAAATACTGTTAGGCGGTTATTTAGTACTGCTTTTTGTTTTTCGCCACATTGGGCTTAGCCATGATTTTTGGGCGCTTGCCATAGTTACTGTTTTAACCGGGTGGTTGATCTTTAAGTCTACCTGGCAGCGTAACGAGTACTACTACTTTTTTTATTTAGATGGTGTGCTTATATTGCAGTATGTGGCGTTAGTTGTCTTTAATTGGATTTGATATGTCGGCCAATTATGATAATGCTTCCTGGTTTTACGAGCGCCTTTCTAAACTGGTGTTTGGCAATGCACAAGTTAACGCACAAGAATATTTTTTAAAACTTATACCAACAGGATCCAGTATTTTAATTATTGGCGGCGGTACCGGACAAATTCTGGAGAGTATTGCCAAACTCTACCCATCAGAGCTACACATTACCTACGTGGAAATATCAGCCAACATGATGGCACTTTCGCGCAAACGAAACACTGCAGAGAACGATGTGGTATATATTACTCAGGATATTGGCAGTCTATCATTAACGCAGAAGTTCGATGTTATTATAACAGCTTTCCTGTTCGATAACTTTTCAACACAGGAGCTCCATAAAATATTTCCGCGCATTCATCAATGCCTCAAGCCGGAGGGGCTGTGGCTTAATACTGATTTTCAGTTAACCGGACCAATCTGGCAAAAGGCAATGCTCAAAACCATGTATTACTTTTTCAGAGTACTGAATGCGGTTAAGGTAACGCAATTACCTGATACAACAAAAACATTTATAAACTACAGGTATGAGCTGCTAGGCCAAAAGCCGTTTTACCGAAACTTTATAACGGCTAACGCTTATAAAAAAAGCCGCACATAATGCAGCTTTCCCCTATTCAGTAATTCACATAAGTTTCGGTTATTGGCCTATTCGTACGCAAACTTATAGCCTACACCACGCACGGTTTGCAGGTATTGCGGCGAATCCGGGTTATTTTCAATCTTTTTGCGCAACCTTACAATGTGCATATCTAACGTGCGGGTGTTTACATCGGCATTGTAACCCCATACTTCCATCATCAATTCCTCGCGGTTAATTACCTTATTTTTATTTTTGAGGAAGTAAAGCAGGATACGATTTTCTAAGATAGTCAGCTCTACTTTCCTGCCCGATTTTACCAACAAGTGCGTATTAGGATGGTGCTCCATATCGGCAAACCGATGTACTTCCGATTTATCGCTGTTTAACGAAAACTTTATTTTGCTGTCAATCATCGCTACCAGCACATCCATGTTAAATGGTTTAGTAATGTAATCAGAAACACCAAAATTGTAAGCTTCAATCTTATCAATATCCTGTGCTTTGGCTGTCATCATAATCACCAGTTTATCAAAACCTTTTTGCCTGATGTTACTGCAAACTTCGGAGCCTTGTTTTCCCGGCAACATCCAGTCCATCAGTACAATGTCGGGCATGTGGTCTAATATTATTTTTTCGGCATCGTTGCCGTTGGCTGCCTCAAGCACTTTATAGCCTTCGCTTTCCAACCGTTCGGCTACTAAAAAGCGTAAATTTTCATCATCCTCAACAAGGGCAATCTTTATTTCTGTATTCATGATTTAATTTTCATAAGGCAGGGTTACTATAAACTCCGAACCTTCGTTAACTTTACTTTTCACCTGCAAGTCTCCGTTCATAAAGTTAACCAGTTCTTTACAAAAAGCCAAACCCAAGCCCACGCTCCCATTTTGATTGTACTGGTTTTCGATACGGTAAAACTTCTTAAATACGTTATTGATTTCGCTTTTCGGTATCCCTATACCTTTATCAGTAAACGAAAATATAATGTTCCGCTTTTCCGAATTTATCCGGATGAACAAATCCTTTTGCCCCGGATTAGAATACTTATAGGCATTCTCAATCAGGTTCTGAAATATACTTCCCAGCAATACCGGGTCGGTATAAAAATTATAAATCCCCTCAACGGCATATCCCAACTTAAAATCGGGGTACTTAATACTAAAGGTATTAATATACTTTTGCACAAACTGCTCAATATTAATTTCTTCTTTGTTTAGTTTAATCGACCGGTTTTCTATTTGGGTAAAAGAGAGCAGTTTATTCATCAACTCGTTGAGCTTATCCGCTTCTTCATCTAATATTTTACCGTAATGCTTACGTTGCCGTTCGGTAAGTTCGCCATCGCCGCGCAAGTTAGAACCTGCTATCTTAATTACACTCACCGGTGTTTTAAACTCGTGAGTAAAGTTGTTGATAAAATCGTACTGAAGTTTAAAAAGTTTCAGGTTAGTGTTCAGGTTACGGTAAATCAGCCAACCTATAAGCACCATAAACACATAAATTAAAAGCACGATGCCAGCAATGGGCGTAAAGCGCCGGTTAACTTCGGTATCCAGATGCACTTTCTCCGAATTGAAATAAATTTTATAATCAGCAAATGCTCCCGGAAATGCCACTTCGGTACGCAACTCATTATCGTTAGTATTTAACGGATCGTAAACCACCGGCTGTACCGTAACGTGCTGATATAACTCAGGATGGGTGTTAGTTATTTTTAAGGCAAATACATCGAGCAAAAAGGTCATCATGTTTTGCTTGTATAAAGCACGGGTACGCCTCCCCTTTTGTAGCTCGCGGTAACTCCTGATTTCTTCGCGGCGCGGAATATTCAGGTAGCTGATTTTGCTGGGCTGTACATCATAAAAAGTACGGTATATCTCGTCCTGGCTGGGTACGCGGGAGGTATCGGCCACCACAATATAATAGTTGAGCTTGGCAGCCATTGTTTTAAAATCTTCGTTGGCTACATCAGTAGCCAGCCGGGTGCCCACTATGTTTTTTGCAAAAGACTGATACTCGTAAACGGCTTTCATCAAAATATCCATGCCGTTACCAGCATAGTTTTCTGGTTTACTGCCCACGGTAATTTCATTATACCTGATGGATTTTACAAAGCCGTAATCATCAAACACCGAACGCGCATAATTGGCGGCCGAAGCCGAGTCAAGAAAACCCTGATAAGACGTTATTTCGGGTATTCGGTTCTGAAAAAAGTCATTATATGGTTTGATCGCTCTTTCTAACACATCAAGCTTACGTAAGTTAAACTCGTTTTCTACATACCTTGATGTTAGGTTGTAAGCAATAATCAGGGCAATAAATAACGTAACTGTGATCAGCACCCAAAAGGCAGCGATCAGCGAAAAATTTTTCCGGTAAACGTTCTTATGGGCACCTGCCGTCATTACTAATTAAGGCTTAACTTTTAGATAGTCTCCTAAAAAGCGCTCAATCTGGGCATACATATCCATGCGGTTATGCTCGCTCCGGAAAGAATAGCGCTCGTTAGCCTTTAAAATATACCGGATAGGCACATTACGCTTTTGTATTTCTCTTACAAATTGGTTAATCTCGCTGATGTTGGCCCGAGGGTCTTTGGCACCCTGGAACATCAAAACCGGCGACTTAATTTTGTCGGTATGAAACACCGGCGAAATGGCCCTGAATAAATTAGCATCGGTTTCGGGATTACCTACCTGCTCATAAGTCATCTGTAGCTGCGGCTGACGGTAAGGCGGGATGTCTTTGATGTAGGTAAAAAAGTTAATTAATCCATACTGCACAATAGCACATCTGTATAAGTTAGGATAAAACGAAACGCCGTATAAAGCTGAAAAGCCACCAAACCTTGCCCCCATAATAGCCACCCTCTTAGGATCAGCAATTTTTTGCCTGGTTAACCAGTTTACCCCATCTGCAATGTCGCTTTGTATTTTACCGCCAACCTGTTTAAAACCGGCGCTCCAAAATGCTTTACCATAACCTGTAGACCCGCGGTAGTTTACCTGGAAAACAGCATAACCACGGTTAGCTAAAAACTGCACTTCGGCGCTATAACCCCATACATTGCGGTTACGGGGCCAGTCGTGCGGCATTACTACCAAAGGGTAATTTTGCTTTTTGTTGCCTAAAGGCAGCGTAAGATAACCGTTAATCAGCATGCCATCCGCGGCCCGGAATGATACCGGTTTCATGGTACATAATTCCTCAGGTTTCAAGCTGGCATTTAAACTACTTAAACGCGTTAGCTTACCACCGTTCCGCTCATATAAATAAAAGGTACCAGGGTTACGGTCGGTATAAGTAATAATGATATACTTAGATTCGGACGTATCACGGTCTACAAACTTAATTACCCCACCATTAAGTTTAGTTTTTATATCACTATAGACGTTTCGAAATTCTTGGTTTAAAAAGTACTTGTGCGGCTTATCATCCTCCCAGCCGGCATACTCCAGGCGGTGCCGGTTACGCGAGTAGCCATAATCCATAACATCGGCCTTATCGGTGCGGTAAACCACTTTTAACTCTTTACCTGTAGTTGCATCAATTTCAACCAGTGCAGATTTGTCGCGGTTAACGTTAGATAGTGCATAAAAAGAGTTACCCTTGGTAGTTATGGCAATGGGGTCAACCTTGTTCTTAAAATTATTTTTGATGATGGGCTTAAATGGCGACTCATCGCTGGTACGGTACAAAATTGTTTCGTCAACTCCGTCGGTAGCTTTAGCTAAACGTATTTTGCCGTCGTTATCCGGGTACCATTCAGTGATGTTTCCCGGGTTGGCAATGTATAGCGTTAATTGTCCGTTGTTCAGGTTCAGCTTATACACGTCAAACGTTGCCGGGTTGCGCTTGTTCATCACAATGGTAATAACGTCCGGCTCCTTGCGGTTACGGTTAAGCAGCCACATACGGGTTTTTATTTGCGTAAGCAGCGTACGCATCTGTAAAGTTTTTACATTCAGGGCATACAGGCTAAACTCTTCGTTTTCGGCCACGTCCTGGTTAAATACCAACTGATTATTGTAGGTCCAGAAATAGTCTTTTATAGGATTATCGGTAAACGAGGTAGCCATACGCTCCTTGCCATCGGCCAGCGACTGGATAAAGAGATTCTGTTTTTCTTTATAAGGCTTTAAATAGGCCAGGTATTTACCGTCGGGAGAGATTTTGATAAAACTTTTTTCGGGTGTTTTAAAGAAATCACTGATGGGTATTTGTTTTTGCTCGTCCTGACATGAAAAAAATAAAGGCAACAGAGCAATCAACAGCAAATACTTAAAACAACGCAACATGGTGTAATCTTCCAGTTTCTTTTTCAATCAGAACAAATTAGATAAATTTACTTGGGTACTTAACAATGTCACTATAATTTTACCCGTTAAAATAAGTGTAAACTATCGGCTAATATCGTGATTTACATCGCCTGCAATTTATTAAATTTGAATACATGAAGTATTTTTTGCTGTTCATCATCACCGTTATTTTACAAACCGGATCTCTGCTTGCACAAGACGATGATTTGCAGCTGGCCCGCCAATTCGCTCAAAACGGTGAGTTACAAAAAGCTTCGGACATTTACCAGCGCCTATACAAACAAGATAACGAAACCTACTTTTCGCTATACAGCAGTAACCTGATTGATCTTAAAAAATATGATGAAGCAGAAGGCCTCATCAAAAAAATGATCCGCAAACATCCGGAAGAAGCTCAATATGCTATTACGCTGGGTAAAGTATATACCGAACAAGGACACCGCGATAAAGCCAACGCTATTTACGAAGACTTACTTAAAAAGCTTCCCGCTAACCCGGCGGCCATTACCGCTTTAGCCACACAATTTTACCAGTCTGAAAACGCGGATCTTGCTATTAAAATATTGCAGCAAGGGCGCAAGCAGCTAAACAATGACCAGTTATTTTCCATCGAACTGCTCAGCCTCTACCGTTATAAAAGGGACAAACCAGGACTGACTGAAGAATACCTTAACTTTTTACCTGGCAACCCAATTTACATTAACCAGGCACAAAATGTATTGGCTACCTTGTATGATAGTCCGGCTGATTATGATCTGTTGCGTACGGCATTACTAAAACGCTTGCAGAAAGACCCGCAGCAATTGGTGTACTCCAGCCTGCTCACCTGGCAATACCTGCAGCAAAAGGAGTATGACCAGGCTTTAAACCAGGCACTGGCACTGAGCCGCAGGCAAACCAACAATAATGGTAATGATATCTTTGAGCTTTGCCAAACCCTAGTAGCTAACGAAGCCTATGATGCCGCCATCAGGGGTTATGAGTACCTGCTCACTAAAAATGCGCGCGGTGATGAGTTGTATGTGCCTGCTAAAATTGAACTGGTAAATACAAAAAGCCTGAAAGTAACTACCGGTAAGTATACCCAAGCTGATTTATTAAGTTTAGAGAAGGATTATACTGATTTACTAAACGAGTTTGGCCGCACGGCCAGTACTGCTTTTGCGATGCAAAAGCTGGCCAATTTACAAGCCTTTAAACTGCACAAACTTAACGAAGCACAAAAACTGCTGGAAGAAGCCGTTAATATCAAAAATCTTCGCCCGCAATTGCTGGCTGGCTGCAAACTGGATTTAGGCGACGTTTACTTAATGAATAACCAACCCTGGGAAGCAACACTTACCTACAGCCAGGTTGAAAAAGCCTTCGCGGGCACACCAATAGCGCAGGATGCCAATTACCGCAATGCCAAACTATCGTATTACACCGGTGATTTTAAATGGGCTAAAGGCCAGCTTAACGTACTTAAGGCTGCCACCTCGCAGCTTATTGCTAATGATGCTTTAAACCTGTCTTTGCTCATTGGCGATAATATGGTGGCCGATACGGCAGGCAATGCACTAAAAATATATGCACGTGCAGACTTATGGATTTTTAAGGAAGAACCTGCTAAAGCGCTGGTAACACTTGATAGTATTGACCAAAAATATCCAAACAACTCATTGCAGGATGATATCCTGATGGCCAAGGCACGAATTTTAATTCAGCAAAAAAACTTCCCTGCCGCCATAATTCCGTTAAAAAAAATCGTTATTGATCATGCTTCTGATTTATGGGCAGATGACGCTGTTTATATGTTGGGTACTTTGTACGAAGAGCATTTTAACGACAAAGAAACCGCCAAAACTTATTATCAGAAAATTATTACAGACTATCCCGGCAGCGTGTGGATTGGCGATGCACGGAAACATTTCAGAATATTACGCGGTGATAAACCTGATACCTCCTCTTAATTTATATTTTTGTTGTAATGATTATATACAACGAGACTTTTGTTATAGAAACAAGCGCTGAGCAGGAATGGTTGCAATGGATGCAACAACAACATATACCTGCTGCCATGGCTACCGGTTGTTTTACAGACTTTAAAATATTAAACGTACTCGACTCCCCTAACGAAGGTGTGACGTACTGTATACAATATTTGACTAATGAATTGCAGCAATACGAGTTGTTTAAAGAGCAACATCTGCATAGTCTTCACGTAAAACATCACCAGCAGTTTGAAAACCGTTATGTACTTTTCAACAGCTTAATGAAAACTGTCAATTAATTATTATCAAAATGAATGTTACCACTACAGCCATTGAAGGCTTGTTGATTATAGAACCTCGCATTTTTAAAGACGACCGCGGATATTTTTACGAAAGCTACAGCAAACAAAAATTTGAAGATGCCGGCATCCACGCCGATTTTATTCAGGACAATCAATCATTTTCGCAAAAAGGCATACTAAGAGGTTTACATGGCCAAGCTAACCCTCATGCACAGGGCAAACTGGTTCGCGTTATACAAGGCCGGGTTTTAGATGTAGCGGTTGATATTCGTAAAAACTCGCCAACTTACGGTCAGCATGTTACTGTAGAATTAAGCGGTGATAATCATAAACAGTTGTGGATACCAGCCGGCTTTTTACATGGCTTTGCTACGCTTGAGGACGATACTATTTTTACTTATAAGGTAACTAACTATTATAACAAAGAATCAGAGATCGGTGTTATCTGGAATGATCCTGCACTGGCTATTGGCTGGGGCATAAATGAAACCGAAGTACAGTTATCCGCAAAAGATGAACTATTGCCATCGTTTGCAGATTTTAAAAGCCCTTTTTAAATAAGTATAATATTTTAATTTAAGCAGCCAGGCTTCAATAATCGAAATGTATTTTAGATCTGGCTGCTTAATTTTTTGCAGGTAAGATAATTCTGCATCAACAATTCATCCGCTACTCTCCTACCCTTAAATCCTTGGGCATACGGCCGTATAATAAAAACTGCGCCCACTTTTCGCTTCCATTAGCTTTGGCTGCTGTAGAGGCCGTATTCCAATCGTACGCGCAGTGAATCATCTCGATGTTGATGTTGTCTCCATCAACTTTCACCAGTGTATATTTGGCATGCGGTGTCATCGATTCCATGGCAAAACGATGCTTGCCGTTACCCAGATAAGCCGGCAATCCTACACTACCTGGGTTGAGTATAATTTTATTGTTAGATAAGTATACCAGGCGATTAACATGTGAGTGCCCGCATAAAATAATGCGCTGGCTTACCTGTTCTGTTTTCCGTACCAGTTCGTCATCGTTATAAATAAATACACCATGTGGAGTCACCTCTTCTAAAAGGTATTCAACATCGCTATCGGGTGTACCGTGGCAAACAAAAAATAAATCATCGCAAACAGTAGTAGGCGGTAATTGCTTTAGCCATTCCACACTCTCGGCAGACAAGTCTGCCTTTACCCGTTCCATATTTTCTTTGTCGGACGACTTATCCAGGTTTTCCAATATTTCCCGGTCAGTGTTACCGCTGATGCATAACATGGGTACCTGCCTAATCAATTTTGCGGTTTGTTCGGATTCTAATGCGCCAAATACATGATCACCTAAATTAATAATCTGGTTAGCCTCGCGCGATGCAATATCTTTCAACACTGCCTGCAAGGCCAGCGAGTTTCCATGTATATCGGAGATAATAGCATAAGTTTTCATAGGTAGCAAATTGCTTTTAAATAACATCACTGTTCCGATTTTGTAATTACCCTTAAACAAAAACAGGATTAGTATAGCTCTAAAGCTATGACTAATCCTGTTTTTGTTACTGCAGCAAGCGTTACCTTATTTTGCTGCCGGGGGGTTAATCAGGTTATAAAGTTCGTCTAACTTTGGAGTAAGTACAATTTCAATACGGCGATTTTTAGAACGAGCTTCGGGCGTATTAGCCGGATCAATGGGTTGAAATTCTCCTTTACCAGTTGCCGTAATACGTTGCGGATCGATCTTTTCTACTTCGGTTAAATAGCGGCTTACCGAAGTAGCACGAAGTACGCTCAAATCCCAATTATCTTTAATCTGCCCCAAGTTTACCACACGTTGATTATCGGTATGGCCTTCAATAGCTAAGTTAATATCGGTTTCTTTGTTGAGCACGCCAGCCAGCTGTTTTAAAGCCTGCTTACCTTTGTCGTCAATCACAATACTTCCTGACGGGAAAAGCAACTTATCAGTCAAGGATACATAAACTTTACCGTTTTTAATATCAACCGAAAGTCCGCTTTGCTGGAAACCGAGCAAAGCTTGTTGAAGCTTATTTTTTAAAGCATTAGTGGCTTCATCGCGTTTACGCAAAATATCTTCTACTTCGCGTAGGCGGGCTTCGCGTTTCTGCAAATCTCCGGATAGCTTACTTAGTTGTGTAGAGTTAGTATTATAACTGGTGTTAAGCGCATTATAATTTTTTTGCAAACCGGCCATCTCGCGGTGCAGGCGGGCAGTGTCTCCTTGTAAACGGGCCAGCTCTGCTTCTAAACTGTTGGTACGGTTTTGTAGCGAGTCGCGCCCGGCAATTAAAGCATTATAAGCTTTGGGCGACATTACCTTACACGAGTGCATGGTTGCGGCACCCAGCAAAAGCGCGGGTAGGTAGTATTTAATTTTCATGTTTATCGATCTAAGTTGATTACTGAATAGTGTTGGCTAAAAACATGTTGAGCGGATGCAGTTTAACGCATAGCTTAGCTACCATATTAACGGCGTCCTTTTCGCTTAACTCTTTGTCGGTTAAATCCCGGTAAGCTATAAAGCTTTTAAGTTTAAGCAGATCTATGTTTTCGTTTTCGGCGTCATAACCTTTAGGTACGGTACGCAATGATTCCTGCGCCCTAAAATCCACAAAAGTTTTCTTGAAATCGGCCGCGTCAATAATACGAATTAAATCGGCCGCGTTATAGTCAATTTCCTGGCGTATAGCCTTTAAATGGTCGCCCTGCGGCATCCAGTAACCGCCAGCCAAAAATGATTTGTTACCAGGCTCAATTTGCAGGTAATACCCTATCTCGCCTACCTTATTCTTAGTAAGCCTGCCAATGGCCATGTTAGTTTTATAAGGCGTTTTATCTTTACTAAACCGTACATCGCGATATATGCGCATTACACATTTTTTGGGGTCGAGCGATGCGTCCACGCCTATACCTACTTTACTCAACTCATCAATTAAATCACCAGCAAAAGCTATTATGTTTTCGTGGGCTTTCTCGTAACGGTCTTTATGTTCCTGAAACCACTCGCGTTGGTTATGCTTTGCCAAATCGGCCAGAAATTTAAAAGTATCAGGAGATATCATCAGCATCTAAATAAGGCAAATAGTGTATTTTGGGAGATAGCCAGTAAAGCAGTATCACTCTCGAATATCGATAATTAAGTGGCGCCAGCAAAAAACAGCCGCCCAGTATCACACCTAAGTACAGCCAGGGTGACTCCATATTACCTGTTAAAAAGTAAGTAATAAAGGCGAGTGTTACTGCTTCGGCAACATTGAATGCATAACTTACATACATGGCGGCATAAAAGTAACCCGGCTCAATCTCAAAGTGCAAATTACAATGAGGACAGTGCTCCAGCATACTGTTGCCACCAAAGCTGTACATCGCACCTTTAAACATCTTACCCCTACGACACCTTGGGCATCTGGCTTGGAGCATGGCAGTAAGTTGAGGTGTTTGTGTCATAAGCAGTATAGTTATAACCAAAAACATCCGGCAGGTACCGGATGTTTTTGGTTAATTCATATGAAATTTTTCGTCGCGCATGTTAATCTCTACATTATCCTTGCGCCGGTATTTTTTATACCAGATATAGCCTACCACAGCTACCGCTATATACGGCGCAGACAATAAATAAAGTATGCCTTTATTCAAACCGTTAGCTTCGGTATTACCATCCTTAACACCTGCCTCTGCCGTGGCCGAACACATAGCGCATTGTGCTGCTGCCGGCTGTGCAAGGGCTACCGCTAATGCCATACACCAGCTAAACATTAAAACCTTAATCCACCTTGTTATGTTCATTACTCCGCCTTTAAAAGTTATAATACTTTGATATCATTACGTAAACCACTACACCTGTTACTGTAACATACAGCCAAATAGGATAAGTCCATCTAACCAGCTTTTTATGCTTTTCGATCTGCATTTGCAAACCTCTGTAAAAGCTCAACAAAATTAAGGGTAAAACGGCTGCTGCTAAAACAATATGTGTCAGCAATATAACATAATATACATACCGGATATTGCCCGCGGCTGCTTTTTCTGTTGATGATACCTCGTGGTCGCCGTTTAGATCGCCAAACTTAGTATCATGTCCCAACCAATGGAAAGTAATGTATGACACCAGGAATAATGACGACAATATAAATGCCGCTACATTTAACCGTTTATGCCAAAGCACCTGTTTATGTGTAATGCAGTATAAAGATGCAATAAGCAGCAAGCTGCAGGCACCGTTTATAAAAGCATTTAACTTCGGCAGTAAATATAAAAGTGATGGTGAAACGGTCGGCGCAGGTAATATCTTTAATGACAGAATTACTACCACTACAAATACAAATATGGAAACGCCGGTTACAAAACGGAATACTAACTTATCGGAAAAATTCATCAATCAGGAGCTTTAATTTTACGCAATTCTTCGGCAATCTGCACTTTAATTTCGTCGTTTAACCGCGCAGTCTCTGCTATTGAGGTGCCATCGTAATAACCGCGAATACGCTTTTCGGCATCAACAAGTATAAGTTTATTACTAAAAATGAACTCATCATCCGACTTAACGGCATCTACCAAAAAGCCCTTACGCGCTAAATTATAAGTAGTAGTAGTATCACCTGTTAAAAACATCCATTTACTGGCAGCATACCCCAATGGCTTAGCATAAGCTTGCAGCGCCTGAACGTTATCCCGAGCTGGATCAACGGTGATGCTTACAAACTTTACCATCCGGTTTTTGCGATAGGCACCCGCCAAACGGTCAATATTTTTTTTCATGGCTTCGGTTACAGCCGGCCCATGAGTGTAAAAGAAGTTGACTACAAAAATCTTGTATTCAAAATCTTTAGGTGTAACTGCCTGCCCTAACTGGTTAGTTAATTTGAAATCTCCTATCTTGTGATAAATAGTATCAGGTATATACTTACCATGATAACGATGGCCCGTTTTGGCAACCTCTTTAGTGCCGTAAAATGGCAAGGGTTTGTAACGGTTTTTACCCTTTTGGGTTAGCAAATAATATAAAAATCCCGGCACTGCTAAAATGAGCGCCAGGATTAATATTTTTTTTGTCTGTGATGACAAGCTATTCATTGAGCAACTTACCTTAAGTCCACCCAATGGTGGCTTTCGTTGGTAAGCACCAGGATGAGACCGATAATGAATAGTGTAGGAACAATAATCGAGTACATCAGGCCTATTTTCTCGAACTTTAAGTGCATAAAGTACGCTACAATGTAGAATGCTTTAGCTAAGGTTAAAACGATATAAATAGGATTAGCAATGGTTAAAGGTACGATACCTTTAGGTACCAGATACAGCGCAATGATAAACTCAATAACTGTTATACCTAACAGTACAAAAAACACCTGCCATATTTTTTTACGGCTCATGGTGTCATGCTCTGCATGATCGTGTTCTTGTGTATGATGTGTTTCTGACGACATGGTAAAATCAGATTAAAATGTAATTAAACTAAATAGAAGAATGTAAACACGAATACCCAAACAAGGTCTACAAAGTGCCAGTATAAACCAACCTTTTCAACCATCAGGTAGCTACCACGACGATCGTAAGTGCCAGCTAAAACGTTAATTAAAATAATAATATTAATAATTACCCCGCTGAATACGTGGAAACCGTGAAAACCAGTTATAGTGAAGAACAAGTTTGCAAACTGTTGGGTGTAGACAGTTGAAGGAGCAACACCTTCAGGGAAAAACTCGCCTATCTCGTGAGGAATTTTACCCCAGCTAAAACCTTCAGAAAATAAGTGGTTCCACTCTAACGCCTGGCAACCCAGAAACATAAAACCGCCGATTACTGTAGCAACCAACCAGCCGGCAACTTCTTTACGAGCGCCACGGTGTCCGGCCTCAACGCCTAATACCATAGTTACAGAGCTCATAATAAGGATGAAGGTCATTATACCTACAAACACTAATGGAGCACCATGCTCAATCATACCCGGTACCGATTGGAATATACGATCAGCAGCTGGCCAGCTGGTTGAGCTGAAACGCAATGCACCGTAAGCAATCAGTAAGGATGAAAAAGTAAATGCATCTGATAACAGGAAAAACCACATCATCATTTTGCCGTATTCAACCGAAAACGGCGACCGTCCGCCAGCCCATGGCGTTGTTTTCACTTCATCTATAGGTGATGTAACCGCTGTTGTACTCATTTGTACTTATTGTGTAGAGGATGATTAATTCTGGTTCAAAAGTAAAAAAACATAGAGATAAATCCATATAATATCGACAAAATGCCAAAAAATAGAAGACATCTCCATCCGGAACAAGTTTGTGACCTGCGGCGTTTTCCGGTACGCGCCAATTAAGCTTATTAGTATTAACACCAAACCACCTAAAATGTGTAGCAAGTGCATACCCGAAAAAACGTAAATAAAAGATTGCGATGCATTTGGGTTTACAAAAAACACACCCATCTTAAAAGTTAGAACATACCAAGCGTAAACCTGCAATATTAAAAACAGCACACCCAACAAAAAGGTAGCCCATAAAAACATACGCTGTTTAGCAAACTGAAGGCCTTTGGCTGCCTTTGACGCGAGGTACATAGTTAGGCTGCTTAAAACGATAACAGCAGTACTGTAAATAAACGCCTGTGGCATGGCTATTTTGAGTGCATGCCCCTTACCGCCAATATATACTATAAAGCCGCTGGTAAGTGCAGCAAAAAACATAAACGAGGTGAATATAAATATCCACATGTTAAAACGCTTCGGCGTTAAATTTAATTTGTCTTTATCCTGTAACTGAGCCATCATCTTACTTCACTATAAAATCAAACAAAAACGTTAACTGAACTATAGGCAGATATAAAAAGGAACCAAACATTAATTGCCGTGCCGCTTTAATTTCGAGCGTTCGCATTAAATTAAATGCCTGGTATAAAAACACCAGTCCGCAAACAAGTGATATGCCGCCAACCACATAGCCGCCGTAGCCATACAGCGTTGGCAACAAACTAACAGGTATAAGAATCAGTGTAAAAACAAACGTGATAATAGCGCTTGCTTTGTCTCGCTTGCCTGTAGGCAGTAACCGAAAACCTGCCAGCTTATAATCGTCGTCCAATACCCAAGCAATAGCCCAAAAGTGAGGCAACTGCCAAAAAAATTGGATACCGAACAAAATTAAAGCGACTTCATCAATTTTTGGATGAATAAATGCAGCAACGTAACCAATTAATGGTGGCAGTGCACCAGGTATTCCTCCTATAAAAACAGAGATCGGCGACTTACGCTTCATCGGTGTATAAACGAATGCATAAAGCACGATAGCAAACACTGATAAAAATCCGGTAAGTAAATTTAAGCTACCCAGAAGGTACGTACCGAATATCCCCATTAGCAAACTTAACACCAGCGCTTGCCCGTTAGTCATCCTGCCCGATGGTAAAGGACGGTCTGCCGTACGAGTCATCAAACGGTCTAAATCCCGTTCTATGATTTCGTTAAATCCGTTAGCAGCACCAGTAATCAAAAAGCCGCCTACTATCAGCTTAGCCCAATTAGCCCAATTCACATAAGTATTAACCTGGCTGCCTATTAAAAATGAAATGGATGCAGAAAATACCACTAAGAATGTCAGCCTGAATTTAACAAGCTTCATCAAATCCTTCCAAATCATCCATGCACCTCCGTATATCTCTCTGAACGTTTCAAATTAAGCAATAAATAAAATTGAGCACCAAAAATTAAAGTGGCTAAAACGATGTGCAGTGCTTGTGCAACCGGCGGCAAAGCATGGTAAGACAATACTACACCTACGCCAATCTGCGCTATGATAAGCAAGAACACAAAGCTCATCAGCTGCTGCTGCAATGAGTGACGATTAAAGTTGCGTCTCAGCAATGCATAGATCATCACATTAATTACAAACACCAATAACGCTGTGTCTCTATGTGTAGAAAATATCTCCCCTACATTACTTATCCAACGATCGCGGTAACCATCCTGGAAACGGTCTGCCACCTCGTCAACCTTCTCCCTTACTTCTGTACCCAGTGTTATTTGTACAACACTTAAAACAACAGCCGCAATTGTCAGCACGTTGATTAAAGGTTTTGCAGATAATACAGGTTTGTCAATCACTCTGGCTAAATGGTAAGTATAAATTGCTATAGCCAATATTACAATAGCCAAAAGCATATGCACTGTCACTATCCAATCCACCAAGTTAGTTGATACCACGATAGAGCCTAACCATGCCTGGAAAACAACAAACAATAAGTTAAGAACACTTAGCACAGGAATCTGAACCTCGCGTTTGCGATAACTAAACGAGTAAACTGCAGTAAGCAATAAAAAAATTCCGGATAATGCACCGACCAACCGGTTAATGTACTCCGTCCAGGTTCGGGCAGCATTAAAATCTTCGGGTATCAGAATAGACTTGTCTTTGCGGATGCGCTCGGCAAGTTGCTTATAGCCTAAACGGTCGAGTGTTTTTGCAAAACGCTGATTTTTCGTCTCGCGCTTGGCAACATACCTTTGTTTGTAATCTGACGGTAATTCGCTGGCTTCTGTGGGCGGTATATACCTGCCAAAACACTTTGGCCAATCCGGACATCCCATTCCTGACCCAGAACTACGAACTACACCGCCAGCCAGAATCAAAACAAAAAGCGAAATTATAGTGATAAGGTTAATCCGTATAAATTTTGCGTTTTTGATTGTTTCACTCATTTAAGTTATAAAAAATTAGGGTATCTGTTTTGGAAAGCTTTCCGGTACAGATACCCTAAATTATCAGATCGAAAAGGTAAATTATTTTACCTCTTTTTCACTTGAACGTTGGGTATTTACCCACTGCTTATGTTCTTCCAAGCTTACCGGATTGTCTTCAAAATCATGCGGTAAGTTGGATGCTAATGTCTGCGAGAATGGTGTTGTCTGCGGAATGAAATCCGTGTCATGACCAGGCTTGCTGTAATCATATGGCCAACGGTACACGGTCGGGATTTCGCCTGGCCAGTTACCATGGATGTGCTCAACAGGCGTAGTCCATTCTAAGGTTGTAGAACCCCATGGATTTTGAGGTGCTTTTTCACCAAAGAAGATCGAGTAGAAGAAGTTCCACAAGAACGCAACCTGCGCCAAGGCAGATACAATTGCGGCCCAGGTGATAAATGTGTTAACAGATACCCATTGTTTTAACGACTCAATCTCTGTAAAGGAATAGTAACGACGAGGTACGCCATCTAAGCCCATAAAGTGCATTGGGAAAAACACCAGGTAAGCACCGATGAAGGTTAACCAGAAGTGTAGATAGCCCAATTTGGTATCCATCATACGACCAAACATTTTAGGGAACCAATGGTAAACACCAGCCAACATACCAAAAATAGCCGCAGAACCCATTACCAAGTGGAAGTGAGCAACTACGAAGTAAGTGTCGTGCAAGTTGATGTCTAACGCAGCATTACCTAAGAAGATACCAGTTATACCACCAGAAATAAAGAATGATACCAGACCAATGGCGAACAACATAGCCGGAGTAAACCGGATGTTACCGCGCCATAATGTAGCCAGGTAATTGAATGTTTTTACTGCTGACGGCACTGCTATAATCAAAGTTGTAATCATGAACACACCACCCAAGAACGGATTCATACCAGTCACAAACATGTGGTGCCCCCATACAATGAACGACAACACGGTGATACCGATAAGTGAATACACCATTGCATGGTAACCGAAAATTGGCTTACGTGAATTAGTTGCGATAACCTCAGATGAGATACCTAACGCAGGCATAATTACTATATAAACTTCAGGGTGACCCAAGAACCAGAATAAGTGCTGGAATA
Organism: Mucilaginibacter sp. CSA2-8R; assembly: GCF_038806765.1. Lineage (NCBI taxonomy): Bacteria > Pseudomonadati > Bacteroidota > Sphingobacteriia > Sphingobacteriales > Sphingobacteriaceae > Mucilaginibacter > Mucilaginibacter sp. CSA2-8R. The sequence goes on from NZ_CP152389.1 coordinate 4,453,406, forward strand.
AGATTGGGCTACCACCTTCAAACGTAGTTTGCTGGTTTTGTATAACAATGTCTGATAAGTAAAAACTAGTACCAAAGCTGCGGTCAAATATTAACAACACAACACCCGCAACTAATACAGGAAATGCTAAAACACCTAAAATTGCGGTTAAGAAGAACGCCCAGATAGTTAAAGGCATTTTCCAAAGGTCCATACCTTTAGTACGCATGTTTAAGATAGTACTGATATAATTGATACCGCCCATTAATTGAGAAGCAACAAATAAAGTCATACTAATTAACCAAAGAGTCATACCCATACCCGAACCTGGCATGGCTTTAGGCAACGCTGATAAAGGCGGATAAATAGTCCAACCTGGTCCTGCAGGGCCTTTTTCGGTAAAGAAAGAGCCCAACATTATACAGCTAGCAATAAAGAACAACCAATATGACAGCATATTCATGAAAGGAGACGCCATGTCGCGTGCACCTAACTGATATGGAATTAAGAGGTTACTAAAAGTACCGCTCAGTCCGGCTGTCAGTACAAAGAAAACCATGATTGTACCATGGATGGTAACCAACGACAGATAGAAGTTCGTATCTAAACGACCACCTGGAGCGAAACGACCTAATAAGGTTTCCAGGAAAGGAAATGCTTTTTCGGGATATGCTAATTGGATACGGAAAAGTATAGAAAGCATCATGGCAATTACAGCCATAATGATACCGGTAATAAGAAACTGCTTGGCAATCATCTTATGATCCTGGCTGAAGATATACTTAGTCAGAAACGTTTCGTGATGATGGTGCCCGTGATCGTGATCATGATGTCCCTGTGCTACGCCGTGATCCTGAACTGCTAATGTTGACATAATCGCTATCTTGATTAATTATTTGAAGCTAAACTGTTTTGTAATTGGTACTGCTTATAAAGCGGATTCTCAGCTAATTTAAGCTCCTTCTTTAACTGATCGCTCAGGTAAGGCTTTTGATTAGCTAACCAATTTTGATATTCAGCTTGTGATACTACCAATACAATCTTTTGCATGTTGTAATGACCTCCGCCGCAAATTTTGTTACAGTAAAAGTGGTAGTTAAAGTCTGGTTGATCCAAATCTGAACGCATTTGCGCTGTAGTTTTGGTTGGAGTAAATTTAAAATAAGTAGGTAAACCTGGTACTGCATTGATCTGCACACGGAAATTAGGCATATAAACACTATGAATAACATCCTGAGCAATGATGTTTAAACGCACAGACTTATTTACAGGTAAAACCAGTGTATCTGCCGCCAAATCGTCAAAGCTATTCTTGTCTTCGTAGTTGATACCTAACTTGTTTGTGCCACTTACCAATTTAACAGTTTTCTTTCCCAATTTACCGTCTTTACCAGGGTAACGCAATTCCCAGGCAAACTGGTGACCGGTTACGTCTACATTTAACGATGCAACTTCACCTTTAGCATCAACAGTATTGGTAATTTTTCTCCAGGTTAAGAAACCAAATACTACCAGTATAGTTAAAACGATTGCAGGTGCAACTGTCCAGATTTTCTCGATGGTGTTATTGTGGGGATAATAATAAGCTTTGCGTTTGTCAGAACCCTTGTATTTGAAAAGGAACGTGAATAACAACACCTGCGTGCCCAGGAAAACAACAAAAGTAATACCGAATGTAATCCAGAACATGGTGTCTAAAGTCTTGCCATGCACAGAAGACGCAGGTCCTAAGATCATGCTTCCTTGCTCGCTAAATGAGTAATAGACGCCAATGATGCCAGCTACTAAAAAGATCAGGAAACCAGTAGCCATCACGTTATTCCAGTTGATGCCTTTTTTTCCCTGCATCTGCAGTGTAAGGTCGTATACTTTTAATATTTTGCCAACTACCGCAACCACTACACAAACAATCAAGAATAGTAATGTATAGTAGCCAACCGAGGCCCACATACCAGCGGTTTGCGCTGATGTGTCGCCGCTATCAGTAGCGGTGGCGTTTGAGCTGGCGGCCTGTGCCATAACCAGGTTAGTACCCAGTAAAAGGAACATCGCAACCAGCGAGTAAAATTTCTTAAAATTTATAAGATGCTTGAATGCCATTTGTATCAGTGATTTGGTATTCTATATTAATTACAAAGTTAGCAATTATTGAATGTGGTGGTGAAGGCTTTCCTCTAAGAAAGGATGCTTTTTAGGAATAAGTGATTCAAACTTACTTAAGGCTGACAGCATCAGGAATGTGAACAGACCGGCAAATCCAATGAAAGTAAAAAGCTCTGTGATACCGAACACGCGATGGTTTTCCATAGTGCCTGGCATAATCATCAGGTAGTAATCTAACCAGTGACCGATGATGACAATGATACAGGCAATTTTCATACGGGTCATTGAACGTTTGTCATCATTCTTCATTAATAGAAACAATGGAGCAACAAAGTTTAAACCAATATTTAACCAGAACCACCATTTGTATTCAGGCTCCCAGCGTTTATAAAAGTACACACTTTCCTCAGGCATATTGGCATACCAAGTTAAGAAGAACTGTGCAAACCAAACGTAAGTCCAGAAAATAGAGAAACCGAAGATGACTTTGCCTAAGTCTTGCAAATGACTTGCGTTAACCCAAGAGAAGTAGCCGTTTTCTTTTAAGATGATTAGTGTTAAGGCAATTACTGCTAACCCGCTAACGTGAACCGCAGCTAAGTTATACCAACCGAACATGGTAGAAAACCAATGTGCCTCTAAAGACATGATGGTACCGAATGCGTAAATTGGGAAAGTGAAGCCGAAAATAACTAAGAAAATAGCTGAGATTTTAAAGCTTTTGTTATAATTAACCATTCCGCCCAAGGAATCTTCGTTGTTAGAATACTTTACTAACAAACTACCGAAATAGGTATATAAGCCAAGAAATACTACTAACGTGCCGTAAAAGAACGGTATGTTTAGGAAAGCTGATTTACCAGCGATCAGTTTGTCGTAGATATTGCTTTTAGGATCAGTTAAACCTTGAGTAGCCCAGTGCGCATATAAATAGGGCGACCATACCTCATGACCTTCGTGGATTTCCTTATGTTTAAATAGCAAACCAGCGGCTACCACTGCCAAGAGGGATAATACAGCAACGCCTAACACACGGACAAACGCCTGCGGTATACGTAAAAAGCTAACCGACCAGCCCGACTGTGCCATGTACTGGTAAGCAAGAAAGAAAACACCGGCTACGCAAACGCCTACAAAATAGTAGCTCATAAGCAGCAGGTTTGAAAAAGTACGAACCGCATGAAGCTCGCTGCCATCAAGTAAAAATCCGTATAAGATGCCTATTATACCAATTACTATAGCTATGAGGCTAAAGGTTTTGGCTTTACCGGCAAATTCAAATCGTTCGTTAAAACTATGTTGATGAGTGCTCATTTAAGCTAAATAATTATAAGGTTTGCAAATGGTGAACATACATAATTACTTTCCAGCGCTCTTCGGGGGCTAACTGCGATGCGTACGAACCCATAGAGTTTACACCATAAGTAATGGTATGGTATATTTTACCGTCGGTAAGGTCTTTCATACCGCCGCCGCGAGATGACGTGCCTTTAGAATACGATGGTGGAGCCGGATAACCGTGCTGAACTACCGTACCGTCTCCCTGGCCGGTTAAACCATGACAAGGTGAACAGAAGTGCTCATAAAGGTTTTTACCTTCGGCATAATTGGCTTGTGTTTGCGCAAGCATATTTTTAACCTCAACACTAGCCTGGTCATATCCGGCGCGGGTGTTAGGGTAATCAAAGCGGGTAAAACCTACCGGTATTGTGCCGGCCGGCGGTAATTGCGACGTTTTACCATCTTTAAAGTTGTCGTTCTTTTGATCATACTCGTAAGCAATGTGCTCATACATATTGGGAGCGTATTGCCAGCCGGTGCTTCTTTTGTCTTTGCAGGATGTAGCTACCATAGCAGCAACAGCCATCATTGTTGCACCAAATATCTTAATCTTACTCATAGCTAACATATTTCCTTTCGTTGTGCTTTACTTCAACAGCACCGGCTTCTTTTAATATTTTACTAATATCATCATGAGGCACGTTTCCTTTAGCATCAATAGCTATCACAAAACGGTCGTCGGTCGCACGCAGGTCCATTACACGCGGTGCGCGGCCTGGAGCCAGATGCGTTGCAAAGAAGAACGTTAACACCATGCCAAACGCTGTAAAGAGAATGGTCCACTCAAACGTGAACGGAACAAAATCCGGCATTGCAAAATGTGGCTTACCGCCAATGTTCATCGGCCAATCATGTACCAGCGTATAATAAACAATGCTGAAGATTACCGTTGCACCTAAACATCCGAAGCAAAACGCAGCGTATCCTAAACGAGATTCTTTAACGCCCAACTTAGCTTCAATACCGTGTATTGGCATTGGCGAATACACATCATAAATCGGAATACTGTTTTTCTGTAGCTTGCCGATACCGTCCATCATCAGATCCGGATCGTCAAAACAACCTAATATAAATTTAGTGCTGCTCATAGTTATGCTTTTTGGTATTGAGTTAAATCAACACTGTCGTACTTTTCTAATGACTGAATATACTCCTCTGCTTGCTCAGGGTCAACATGACCTTCTTCAAGAATCTTTTTCTTAGCCTGCTCACTCGAAGTTTTCACCAGCAGTTTCACCTCGGCCATAGCTACAGAAGGTAATACACGGATGAACAACAGGAACATCACAAAGAATAAGCCGATTGAACCTACAAAGATACCCACATCTGTCCAGGTAGGATAGAACATCACCCAGCTTGACGGAAGGAAATCGCGGTGCAGTGAAGTTACGATGATCACGAAACGCTCAAACCACATACCGATGTTTACAATGATAGACAAGACCCATGATAACGGGATGTTGATACGGATCTTTTTGAACCAGAATAACTGCGGCGTAATTACGTTACAAGTCATCATGCTCCAGTAAGCCCACCAGTATGGACCGGTTGAACGGTTGATAAAGGCATATTGCTCATATTCTGAACCGGAATACCAGGCTATGAAGAACTCAGTGATGTAAGCCACACCTACAATTGAACCGGTTAACAAGATAATCTTGTTCATTGATTCAATGTGGAACATGGTGATGTAGTTCTCGAGACCTAATACCTTGCGGGCAATTAATAACAGGGTTTGCACCATCGCAAAACCAGAGAAAATCGCACCAGCAACGAAGTATGGCGGGAAGATGGTGGTATGCCATCCTGGTTCCAATGAAGTAGCAAAGTCAAAAGATACAATGGTGTGTACCGAAAGTACCAGCGGAGTTGAAATACCGGCCAGAATTAATGAGACAGTTTCGAAACGCTGCCAGGTTTTTACCGAACCAGACCATCCAAAAGAAAGAACAGAATAGATGCGGCGACGTAAACCTGTTGCACGGTCGCGGATGCTGGCAATATCGGGTAACAAACCTGTGTACCAAAACACTAATGATACAGAGAAATAAGTTGATATCGCGAACACGTCCATCATCAAAGCCGAGTTCCAGTTTACCCATAACGAACCGTACTGGTTTGGCAGCGGCAATGTCCAATAAGCTAACCAAGGGCGGCCCATGTGGCCAAAGATGTATGTGGCCGCACAAATAACCGCAAAGATGGTCATCGCCTCGGCGGATCGGTTGATCGAGTTACGCCAGTTTTGACGGAACAACAATAATACCGCAGAAATAAGTGTACCAGCGTGACCGATACCTACCCACCATACGAAACCGGTGATGTCCCAGGCCCAGCCTACTGTTTTGTTCAAGCCCCACTCCCCTACACCGAACCAAAAAGTCCAGCTTATAGAGAATACCCAAAGAGCAGCGCCGGCTGATGCTAAAGCAAAACCGATCCACCAGGCTAAGTTGGGTTTATTTTCAACAGGGCGTAAAACCTCATTAGTTATCTGGGCATAGGTTATGTTCTTGCCCGTAATTAACGGTTCCCTGATTATTGATTCACTGTGAGATGCCATAGTATATTATATCTCGTGTAATTAAGTTTATGCTTCTGTTGTTGCTGCTTCTCTGTTTCTAACTTTGGCTTGGTAACCGATACCTGGCTTAACGTTAAGTTCTTCAAGCACGTAATAAGTTCTTTCGCTCTTAAGTGCTTTTGAAACTTCAGAGTTCGGATCTTTGGCGTTACCAAAAATGATGGCGTTAGTAGGACAAGTTTGCTGACAAGCAACTTTAATCTCGCCATCGGCTAACGGACGTTTTTGCAATTTAGCGTTCAATTTACCGGCTTGGATACGCTGAACACACATTGAACATTTTTCCATTACACCACGGAAACGGGTAGTAACATCTGGGTTCAATACTAACTCAGTATAATCGTTTTGCAGGTAATTTTCGAAACGTGAATCGTTCCAGTAGTTAAACCAGTTGAAACGACGTACTTTATACGGACAGTTGTTAGCACAGTAACGTGTACCTACACAACGGTTGTAGGTCATTTGGTTTAAACCTTCAGAAGAGTGGGTGGTAGCTAACACCGGACATACTGTTTCGCACGGAGCATGGTCACAGTGCTGACAAAGCATTGGCTGATAGGTAACCGAAACGTTGTCTAAGTTTTCCAGTTTATCAATTTCTTTCTCTTCTGTTACGGTATGGCCCTTTTCGTCATAGCTGTAGTAACGGTCAATCCTGATCCAGTGCATCTCACGACGACGGCGAACCTCGTCACGTCCTACTACCGGTACGTTATTTTCTACATTACAAGCAACTACACAGGCACCACAACCGGTACAAGCGTTAAGGTCAATAGCCATCACCCAGTCGTACTGCGGACGGTCATACTCGTCCCAAAGACTGTAGGTTTCTTTTTCGCCACCTTCTTTTTCGCCTTTTTCTTCAGACTTTTTAAGGTACTGCTGTAAAGTAGTCTCGCGGATTACATCACGACCTTCGTATGAGTGGTGGGTTTGTGTTTGAGCTAAAACTACTTTGTCGCCGCCAACACCTTCCAGTGTTGCCACTGTATTGCCCTGGAATGTTCCGTTAGCAAAAGCTAAGAATGGGAAAGCATTTTTACCAACCTCGTCTCCTACTTTACCAGATTTAGTACGGCCGTAACCTAAAGCGATAGAGATAGTACCCTGCGCCTGGCCTGGCTGTAATAATAAAGGTAATTCAGTAGTGTAATTGTTGGCAGTTACTTTAACAACATCACCTTCTTCTAATTTTAGGTCCTTAGCAGTTTTAGGCGCTATAGCTACATAGTTATCCCAGGTAACTTTAGAGATTGGGTCGGGTAATTCCTGTAGCCATGGGTTATTTGCGTAACGTCCGTCTAAAACAGTATTACTTTCAAATACCTGTAATTCTAACTTGCCTTGAGGTGCAGCAATCTTAGCACTTTGGCTTAAAATTGTTTGCGCTACAGCATTCAAATCACGGCTGAAGGTATAAGTACCTGCAGGTTTAGCAGTAGTTTTAACAAAACCAGTTTGCAATAAAGTTTCCCAACCGTTCTGACCGGCTAAACCAGCCTGAGGTAAGATGTTAGTATTCCAGGTGTTGCGTACGTAAGTATAATAATCTTTAACTGGGGCATTTGACCATACCAGCAAGCTTTGCTCAGCTTTACGGCTATCATATACCGGGTTAATAGTTGGCTGTACAATGGTGTAGTATCCTTCTACCGAATTTTCGTCACCCCATGATTCCAGGAAGTGGCTGTTGGTAGCAATTACATTACACTGAGATGCAGTTTCATCAGCATAATCAGCAAACGATACTCTCAGGCCTACTTTTTTCAATGCGTCAGCAAATGCGCTGCTTTGGTAGTAGTTATAAACCGGGTTAGCATTTAAGAAAAATACGGCGCCAACCTGGCCTGATTTCATTTCATTTAACAGCGCTACCATTTCGGCATCATTACCTTTGTATTGGTAAGACGGGTTATCCAAATCGATAGTTGTTCCGTAGCTGCCCAACAAAGAGTTGATGGCATTTACTAAAACCTGTATGGCAACATCATTGCTACCGGCTACTACTAAGGCACGGCCTTTTGCAGCAACTAACTCTTTTGCCGCTAATGTAACTGCGTTATCTGTAGCCGCGTTAGATAGTTTTTTAGAGCCTGGTAAAGATGTACCTGATATAGCGTTATATAAATTAATTAAAGCAATACCTTCTTCAGATGGCTTAAGCGGGATACGGGTGTCTGCGTTACTTCCGGTTAAGCTCATGCGAGACTCAAACTGGATGTGGCGCGACATCTTTTTACCTTCTAACGCCTTGTGGCTGCGTTTAGACACATACTGACGCATGTGCTCAGCCTGCGAAATCCATGGGCCTAAAAAGTCGGCACCAAAGCTTACAATTACATCGGCTTTATCAAAGCTGTAACGCGGAAGCACCGCTTTACCAAAACTATTTTGGTTAGCCTGGATAATACCAGTTAACGAGATTGGATCGTAATTAACAAGTTTAGTAGTTGGGTATTGTGCAACAAAATCATTAATCACCCTTAAGCTCGAAGGGCTGTTAATGGTTGATGACACAATACGTATTTGTTTACCACTGGCTTTAATAGCTGCCAGTTCGTTTTTTACATAAGTATCTAAGGCACTCCAGGCAGTTTCGCCGCCATCTTGCATAGGGCCTTTCAAACGGTTAGCATTATATAATTCCAGTAATGATGCTTGAGTTTGAGCATTTACACCACCCTGACCTAATACATCACCTGGGTTACCTTCAATTTTAATAGGACGACCCTCACGGGTTTTTACTAATATGGATTGACCGTTGTAACTTGATACGTAGAAGTTAGCTACACCAGGAGTTACCTCCTCCGGTTTTATCAGGTAAGGAATAGATTTATGTACAGGAGTTTTCTGGCAAGCCGCTAAAGAAACAGCACCTAAACCAAAGCCCAGCGTTTTTAAAAAGTTACGACGCGGTGTTTTACCGGTAAGGCCGGTACCGCTAAGCACATCCTCAATAGGAATAGGCTCGGCAAACTCGTGTTTGTTTAATTCAACAAACTCCGGGGTATTGTTCAGCTCTTCTAAACCTTTCCAGTATTTTTTGTTGCTTTCCATTTAAGCTATATAACTATTTTGCTAAGTTCTTTTTAATTAATTAATAGTGGCATTTAGCACACTCTAAACCACCCAGTGCGGCAGCAGTAACTTTTTCACCGCGTTTTAAACGCTCGTGTACTTCTATCATGTTATCATAATAGGCGTTACCTTTAAAGCCGGTTTCGGTACGGCGGTGACACTGGATACACCATTTCATGGTAAGTGGTGAATACTGATACACCTCTTTCATGGTTTGGATAGGACCGTGACATTTTTGACACTCTAAGCCAGCAACTTTAACGTGCTGAGAGTGGTTGAAATAGGCAAAGTCTGGCAGGTTATGGATACGCACCCACTGTATAGGGCGGGCTTTAGTGGTATCATATTTCTGCGTTGCAGGATCGTAACCTAAAGCATCATAAATTTTGTGAATCTCAGGCGATTCGGTTTTAACCACCTTGTGACAGTTCATACAAATATTTAATGATGGGATAGTAGCGTTTTTGCCTTTATAAGCAGGTGAGTGACAGTACTGACAGTTAATCTTCATCACACCGGCGTGCAGCTCGTGTGAGTATTTGATTGGCTGTACCGGTTGGTAGCCCTGGTGCACGTTAGTGTTCCACATGGTTACCCAGCTCCAGCTGCCCATAGCCAATGTACCAGCCACTACAAAGAAGAATACCAGCTTCTTGTTTTTAGCTAACTTCTTAACAGTTGCAAAACGGTCAACGGCAACAACTTCTTCAGTTTCGGCAGTTTCTTCTGGCAGTAAATCTTTACGTTTTAATAATAGACGCTCTAGAGTACCGATGGCGCGGTTAAGCACCAGGATAACAATAAACGCAACAACGATAACGGCCAACAAACCGAAAATCATAAAGCTGCTTGGCGTATCAGAAGCCGCAGCAGCAGCACCACCGGCGGCAGCACCTCCTGCCGGCGCAGCCTGCATTTTTTTGTACTCAGTACGAACGTAAGTAATAATGTTAGCTACATCACCGTCGCTTAATTCGGTGAACACGTTCATGCCCGCCTGGTTATACTCGTTGTAAACCTTAAGCGCTTTAGGATCTTTAGCTGCAATTAAAGCCTGGTTGTTTTGGATCCATTTGGTTAACCATTTGTCATCCGTTTCGGAAGTGATGGTTGGACCTAAGGCCGGGCCGGTCATACGCTGATCAAGCTTATGACACGAAGTACATTTAGCTTTAAATAAAGCTTCACCCTTTGCAGCATCAGCCTGCGCATGAGCAGATAAGCCCATAGTTGCCAAGCCCGCTACGAGTAAAACTGACCTTGAAAACTGTTTAAGAAGTAATGAGAATTTTCTCATAGAGTGTATTTATGCTTAGATATTTTAAGTATTTGATAACAGTTACCTATAAAAGACGTAAGTAACCCGCTATTTTCAGTCCACAAAAGTAAAATTTTATAAACTATGGCTGACAAATTAGTGACAGTTGTTTATAATTTATAATCGTTCTAAACTATAAAAAAAAACAGCCCTGCAGGTGTTTACAGGGCTGTTTTAAGCGCATTTTGCTATTTAATTGCCTTATAGCGGCTTGCACAAACCAAAAACTATTTTACTGTTTAAGCAACCAGGCAAATATTAATGGTGCTACAATCGTAGCGTCAGACTCAACTATAAATTTAGGAGTGTGAATGTCTAATTTACCCCAGGTAATTTTCTCATTAGGTACTGCGCCTGAGTATGAACCATAAGAAGTAGTTGAATCAGATATCTGGCAGAAGTAGCTCCAGAACGGAATTTTTTCCATTTCCATATCCTGGTAAAGCATAGGTACTACGCAAATCGGGAAATCGCCGGCTATACCACCGCCAATCTGGAAGAAACCAATGCCCTTGCCTTCTGAATTCTTTACGTACCAATCGGCCAGCCATGCCATGTACTCAATACCGCTCTTCATAGTAACAGCTTTAATCTTGCCCTTAATAACGTAAGAAGCAAAGATGTTACCCATGGTTGAGTCTTCCCAGCCCGGTACTACAATTGGCAGGTTTTTTTCGGCAGCAGCCAGCATCCATGAGTTTTTAGGGTCAATCTCATAATACTGCTCCAACTCGCCACTCAGCAATATCTTATACATGTATTCATGCGGAAAATAACGCTCGCCTTTATCGTCGGCACCTTTCCAGATCTGGTATATATGCTTTTGTAAACGGCGAAATGCTTCTTCTTCGGGAATACAGGTATCAGTTACCCGGTTATAGTGGTTCTCCAATAAGTCCCATTCATCCTGCGGACTCAAGTCGCGGTAATTAGGTACGCGTTTGTAATGTGAGTGTGCCACCAGGTTCATGATGTCCTCTTCGAGATTAGCACCGGTACACGATATAATGGCAATTTTATCCTGACGTATCATTTCCGCCAGCGAAATACCTAATTCGGCAGTACTCATCGCACCGGCCAGGGTTACCATCATTTTACCACCCTCTAACAAGTGTGTTTCATAGCCTTTAGCGGCGTCCATTAATGCTGCAGCATTAAAATGGCGGTAATTTTTCTCAATAAACTGAGATATAGGTCCTCTTGTAACTTCCATTGTCCAATCGATTTAAAATCAGGCGCAAAGGTAGGTATTTTGTTTAAATTTATAACTTGGAGACAAGAAATGAAACCTTATTGACGCTGTGCCATCTACCTGCACTTGTTCATACATGCCTTGCTTACACTGCAAACAATAAATATACCTTTGCACTTTATTCAACCCTGCTACCTTGTTAATGAGAAAATTCATACTCTTCATATCCATACTATCGGGCAACTTTGCTTTAGTACAAGCTCAGCCTAAATTTATCCCGAAGTTTGTTAGACGTATGTTGTTTGAAAAAGACAGCAGCCGCAAAGCCAGCTTTTTTTTGCTGCCTGTACTAAGTTCGGCTCCCGAAACCGGTTTGGAGGTAGGCGCCTCTACCCTATATTCTTTTTTTACCGATAGTAGCCGGATAACCCGGGTATCTAACCTGTTTGCCTATGCTACCTTTACCACTCAAGGCCAGCAACGGGCCAGTGTGAGCAGCAGCTATTGGTCGCCGCAAAACCGCTATCATTATATAGCATCTGTTGGCTACGTTAATTTTCCGTTTGATTATTATGGCATTGGCAACAACACCCGAAAATCAGCAGAGCAGCGCATCAGCGAGAAACGATTACGCCTTAACTTTAACGGAGAAAAGCGCATTGGCCAAAACCTATACTTAGGTTACTTATTGGGCGGTTACAATTTTGTTTACCGTATTGACAATACGGGTAAACCTTTTGAGGCACAATTTAATTACAATGACCGCAATGGCGGTTCGGGCATTTTTGCAGGGCCAATGGTTACCTTTGATAGCCGCGACAACAATACTTATACCCATAAAGGTATAATTGTAAACGCCTACCTTAATATAATGCACGGCCTCTTTGCCGACAACCATTATAAAGGCAGCTTTTTTAATATAGAATACGCTCAATTCTTCCGGTTACAAAAACGGTGGGTATTAGGCTTAAATGTGCAAGAGCAAAGCTTGTTAGGTAAAGAAGCGCCATTTTATCTACTACCCGAATTGGGCAACGACGAGATGATGCGTGGTTACTATAACGGCCGCTACCGCGATAAGAACATGATTGCCGGGCAAACCGAGCTGCGTTACCGCTTAAGCGACCGCATAGGCCTGGCAGCTTTCGCAGGGACGGGTACCGTCTTTAAGGATAGCTTTAGTTTTAACCAGCTTAAGCCCAATTATGGTGGAGGACTGCGCTACTTTTTTGACACCGAAAAAGGCCTAACCATGCGTGTTGATTATGGTGTTGGCCAAAAGCCTGCAGGCGAAGCCAGGCAACAAGGCTTTTATTTAAGCCTGGGCGAGGCTTTTTAGAGGTAGTTTATTAAAATTTTATAAAAAAGTCCTCCTTCACTTGTCCAGGACGATAATAAATCAATCCTAACCAAAACAGGTCAATAGACACGGTAACGTGTGGAGCAGCTTTAATAAGTTTCCACAACGCATAAGCTTTATTATTTTGATGATTGTTTTTTACGATGAGTACTGCCCCGCTCCGTAAGGTAGCTAATAATTGGCGCAAATCTTCCTGGTTTAATTGGCTATTAATGGCTGCATCTATAAATATGAGAGTATGCGCATCGGAGAAATTTTCGATCTGTTGAGGTTGATTCTCAAATAGATTAGATTGAGGTGCGGCACGATTTAAAACAAGCTGATCAAACGGTGTACATTTGCCAATCACACTGATATTATCTGGCTGCCAATCAGCAGTAAGTCGATACAACAGTTTGTCTGCAGCATTTAATTTTTTGCGCGGCTGCAGTGCTTTTTCAAGATCGGTATATACTTTTTTATTCGAAAAGTCGTAAATTACTTCATCAACCAGCCGGTACACAAAGGGCGAATGCAACCCGTGCCGGTTAATGGCTTTAAGCTGATGAAAAAAGTAACTTAAAGCAAACTTTAGGTTAAACATGGTTGTAAAAATAGATAAAGCTTTAATAATTTGAAGAACGAGGTGAACATGATTAACGAAGCTGAAATTAACTCGCTCATCCGATTGCTGGACGACCCGGATCAGGAAATATATGCCCACGTGCACGAAAAGCTGCTATCGTACGGCCCTACCGTGGTTTCTTATTTAGAAAGCGCCTTTGAACAGGCCTTTGACGCTGTACAGCAAGAACGCATTGCTAACCTGGTACACGAGATACAATTTAGCCTGGTAAAAAACGAACTGGAGCTATGGCACCAAAGCGGTTCTTTTGATTTGCTGCGCGGCGCGCTCATCATCAACAAATACCAATACCCCGACCTGGATGAACAAAAAGTAATTAACCAGATTGAAGCCATAAAGCGCGACATCTGGATGCAGATGATGTTTGAAGGCAGCCCAGCCGACCAGGTGAAGCTGATTAATCACGTGCTGTATAATATTTATGGCTTCAGCGGCAATACTACCAACCACCAGGATCCGCAAAACAGTTATCTGAGCCAGGTACTCGAAACTAAAAAGGGCAACCAGATATCGCTGGCTATTATTTACTCGGTGATTGCGCAAAAGCTGGACATTCCTATTTATGGAGTAAACCTTCCGCAGCACTTCATCCTAGCTTACTTGGATGAAAGTACCAAGTCGGAGTTTGAGAGCGGCGTTTTGTTTTACATTAACGCCTTTAACAAAGGTTTCATTTTTGGGCGCCGCGATGTAGACATGTTTTTAAAACAGCTCAATTTAAATATTGACAAGCAGTTTTACGAACCCTGCACCAATACCGATATTGTGCGCCGCATTTTACGTAACCTCATCAGCGCGTATGAGCAATTAGGTTCGATGGAAAAAGTGCAGGAATTAACCGAATTATTAAACGTATTACAGTAGCAATTGCCGATAATTTATTGATAGCTTTAGGCATATAACCTGTTATGCTTAAAGCCTTACTATGGTTGCTTTTATTGGTAACCCTGCATCCTAATACGCCCATCGTTAAAACCGGCAACACGGTAGGTTCCCGTTTTAAAGCGCCTACCGGTTACAACCATGCTCACTTATCCAGGCAATCGTTTGGCGATTGGTTGCTGCACCGGCCGCTTAAACCCGTGGGCACCCCTACTCTAACCTATGCTGGAAACTTTGCGCACACCAACCGGTATACCGCTGGAGTGTTGGACATTAGCGTTAGAAAAAACGGATTGCAGCAATGTGCAGATGCAGCGATAAGGCTGATTGCCGAATATCTTTATAGCAAAAGAAATTACCGGGCGCTTCACTTTAATTTTACCAGCGGCTTTAATTGCGACTTCGTCCATTTTGCCGAGGGATACCGCTACCAGCAAAACGGCACCTGGAAAAAACTGGCTCCTAAAAGTTATTCTTACAATACTTTCCAGCAGTATCTGGACCTGGTATTTTCTTATGCCGGAACTTTATCGCTTGAAAGAGAGTTGCAGCCGGTAAACAACGCAGCAGACATACAAGCAGGAGATTTATTTATCAAAGGCGGCTCTCCGGGCCATTGTTTTATAGTGATGAACGTGGTAGAAAACAAAACCACCAGGCAAAAAAAGTTTTTGTTAGCGCAAAGCTTTATCCCTGCTCAAAACATACAAATTGTACAAAGCGATTCGCCATGGTTCAGTCTGTATGATTATGCCATGATTCCGTATGGCCAGTTAATTAACAAGGCTTATCTGAAACGCTTTAATTTCAGATAAGCCTTGCTTATGTAGTTACGAATTTGATTTGCCGGTTATTTACTTAACCAGCCATTCGCCTCCATTCACCAGCTGACATGATTAGTTAGATTAAATAAATAAACTAATGAAACGAACGGACCGTTAACTGCATTGGCTTAAGCAATTTATAAAACAGAAATTACTTAGGTGATGCTAACAACAACAACAACCACTGTTTCACCATCTTTTAAAAATCCAATATATCGATGCTGATCCTCCTCGCCTTTTATACATCTCATAAATCCTTTGTTTATTGAAAATTCCTTGCCATGATCCAGAACGTTGTCAAACTCTGAAGACCAAATAATTTGGCCAGGCTGAAGCTTGGGATTACTTTCAACCTTATTCAAGACTGAGGTAAAATCCTTTTTAGACAGCTTTATCAATGCAATAGAAAAGTATTCACCGTGAAAATCAGGATAAGTTGCATTTTTATTGAGTATTTCTGCTGATGCCGGAATTTCGCTAAGCGTTACCGATTTAAATTCGTCGAAGTAAAAAGCATCATTTGGATAAATGGCGACGTAGATGTTATAGGCAAAAAAAGCGCAAATCAGTGAAACAACTGCGATACCGACTTTTTTTAATCGTAACCTAACCATCCATCTGTAAAATAATACCAACAATACAATCGGTATGGCAATGGCTAATATGACGGCAAAAAACAACATCAGTATTATTTGCAGTATTTATTTAAGAGGGGTTAACCAGCCATTTGCATCCATCCAGTCTTTACAGTTGTTAAACCATTCGGCTTTAGTAGTTTTATTAATTAAACCAAACCCATGCCCACCGGCCTGAAACAGGTGAAGTTCGCCTTTTACTCCGGCTTTCACCATAGCTTCGTAAAACACGATGCTGTTCATTACCGGTACGGTTTTATCATCTTCGGCATGTACTAAAAAAGTGGGCGGCGTATTGGCCGTTACCTGTTTCTCGTTCGAATACAAGTCAACCATTTCGGGTGTTGGTGTTTTACCAATTAAATTATCCTTAGACCCGGTATGAGCGATTGGGCCAAAGCTGATTACCGGATAAATTAACACACCAAAATCAGGGCGGAGGCTAATGTTCTGTTTGTTATCTATTACGGGCTTATCAAAATGAGTGATAGCCGTAGAAGCCAGATGTCCACCTGCCGAAAAACCAATAATACCTACACGGGCCGGATTAACACCCCACTCCTGCGCACGCTCCCGAACTAACTGTACAGCACGTTGCGCATCCTGTAAGGGGCCGATGGTTTTATCTACCATAATGGCGTCGCTTGGCAAGCGGTAAGTGAGCACAAAAGCGGTAACGCCAATCTCGTTAAACTTCTTAGCTACGGCAGTACCTTCATGATCCATCGCTAACCGCGAATAGCCGCCACCCGGACAAACAATAACGGCCGTACCACTACCTTTACCTTTCTCCGGAAAAAACGGCGTAATCACCGGATCGGTTACCATACTTACCCGGTTGCTCTCGTTCCTTTCGGCGTAGCCTGCAGGTGCAGCTTTTGAATTGGGCACACCTTTGGGGTACAGCTTGATGGGCTTGCTCTCCTGAGCTACGGCAGATAAGGCTATCACCGTGAACAACACGGCTGACAAAATGCTTTTCATGTATTTGCTGAATTTGTAATTGGTTATAACACAAACATAATAAAACACCAGGCAGCAAATCCGATAATATTAATTAATAGAATTTTGCCTCTTATTGCTTTGGTGTAATACTTCACCACACCCCGAACCATTAATATTGCAGTAGTTAAGCCAACAAGCAGAAATGATAGCACATCAAGATTTGGCGTGCAAGGTCCGGATTTAAAGCCTGGCAATACGTTAAACAGCACTACCGCACCCAACAGGATACCATAGACGAATAACCATTTACCTGTATTGCCAAGCTTCATTTTATACAGCTTTTGTTAACTCTTCGGACCGCCAAACTCCATCAGGTAAGCTTTTAAAAAGTCGTCAAGCTCACCGTCGAGCACTGCCTGCGCGTTTGAGGTTTCGTGGTCGGTACGTAAATCTTTAACCAGTTTGTAAGGGTGCAATACATAGTTGCGTATCTGCGATCCCCACTCTATTTTCTTTTTGTTACCCTCAATAGCATTGGTGGTTTCCATACGCTTGCGCATCTCAATTTCATATAACTGAGATTTAAGTAAGCGGATGGCGTTTTCCTTATTCTGCAATTGCGAACGCGACTCCTGATTTTTTATAACAATGCCCGAAGGTTTGTGATATAAACGCACTGCAGTTTCCACTTTGTTTACGTTTTGTCCGCCTGCACCGCCCGAACGGAAGGTTTCAAATTCGATATCTGCCGGGTTAACCTCAATCTCAATAGTATCATCTACCAACGGATACACATACACCGAGGCAAATGAGGTATGGCGTTTGGCGTTGGCATCAAACGGAGATACACGAACAAGCCGGTGCACACCGTTTTCGCCTTTTAAGTAGCCGTAAGCAAAATCACCTTCTATTTGCAGGGTAACCGTTTTAATACCTGCCACATCACCCTCCTGGTAATCCTGTTCGGTAACTTTGTAACCATTTTTTTCGGCCCACATCATATACATACGCATCAGCATATAGGCCCAGTCACAACTTTCGGTACCACCGGCACCGGCGGTAATCTGTAATACCGCATTCAGCTGATCCTCTTCGGCCGAAAGCATGTTTTTGAATTCCAGTTCTTCAACCGCTTTCAGGGCTGCATCAAACTGTTCCTTCATTTCGGCTTCGGTAGCATCGCCACTTTGGTAAAACTCGTACAAAACGCCTGTATCATCTACAGTAGCTACTACTTTTTGAAAAGCGTCTGTCCAAACCTTTTTAACCTTAATCGAAGCTAATACTTTCTCAGCCTCTTTAGGGGCATTCCAGAAATCGGGTCCAACAGTAATTTCCTGTTCGCGTGCTAATTCTTCAAGCTTTTTATCGATGTCAAAGATGCCTCCTCAGGGAAGCTGCTCTATCCCTCAAATCCTGTACTTGTTCTTTTGTCATAAAGGCAAATATAGATAAATAGTGAGTTTAGTAAACAGCAAAAAGGCCTGTTGGTTTACAACAGGCCTTTTCAAATATTATATCTGCAATTGCGGCTTATGCAACCATCAGCTTATCAACCAAACCGTTTAAATCGGCTTGGTTACCGTTAAGTTTAGATAACATAGTACCCAAAGCAAACTCCTGAGTTTGCTTGCTATTGCTTAATTGCACCAGCTGTTTCATTACAGTCGGAATCAGTGCAGTGGCAGTAGCCTGGGCTGATGCCATATCGATGCTGTAAAACTTATTAAGCTTGCTTGCAAATCTATTGATGATGGAAGTAACCAAAGACTCATTGTAAGTACCCGAAAACTTAAAGTATTTAACCAGGTCACTGATGTGACCACTTTCCATTTGATTTTTTAACACCTCAATGATAGAACTTGAAGCTTCAGTTAAAACAGCTTCACGAGAACCGGCTGGAATTACCGGATTGTTCATAACTGCCGTACCGGCGTTATTTTTAACAAGCAAAAATAGTTTCTCAAACATGGCTTTAATTTTTTGTTTAGCAGATTAATAATATAACGACGTTTCAGCTATTAAATTGTCAACAAATCAAATATAATAAATAATAATTACAATTTTCAAAAAAAATAATGAAAATACTTAACAATATGCTAAATTGATAGTGTATCAAAAACACTAAGATTATAGTGTAATTTTAACGTTAAGCCCGGTATTATTTAATATCTTTCGGTCGACTAAAGCAAATAATAAAATTTACTTTTGAGAAAATAATCTATCAATTATGCTGCCAAACATTGATTTTACAACAACGCAGGCTTATCAATATTTATCGGATTACTTTAACGAGACAAATATTGACATTAAAGACCTTTTCGCTTCTGATTCAAATCGTTTTAGCAATTTTTCAGTCTACTTTGAAGACCTTTTATTCGATTACTCTAAAAACCGCATTGACGAAAAAGGTATAGCTTTATTAATACAGTTAGCCAGGGAGTGTAGACTAAACGATGCAATAGCAGCCATGTTTAATGGTGAAGCCATCAACGTAACCGAGAACCGCCCGGTGCTGCATACCGCTTTACGCAACCAAAGTAACACTCCGGTAATGGTTGAAGGTAAAGATGTAATGCCTGAGGTAAACGCCGTACTGCAACACATGAAAACTTTTAGCCAGCAAGTAATTGATGGCAGCTGGAAAGGCTACACCGGCAAAGAAATTACCGACGTGGTAAACATTGGTATTGGCGGCTCAGACTTAGGACCAGTAATGGTTACCGAAGCGCTGAAAGCTTACAAAACCCGTTTAAACCTGCACTTTGTATCAAACGTTGACGGTACGCATATTGCCGAAACGCTGAAAGAGCTAAACGCCGAAACTACCTTATTTTTGATTGCCTCTAAAACCTTTACAACGCAGGAAACTATGGCCAACGCCAATACGGCACGCGAATGGTTTTTAAAGGCCGGTGCAGCAGAGGCAGATATAGCCAAACATTTTGCGGCACTGTCTACCAATGCATCAGCAGTTGAAAAATTTGGTATTGACACCCAAAACATGTTTGGTTTTTGGGATTGGGTTGGCGGACGTTACTCGTTATGGAGCGCCATTGGCCTTTCGATAGCATTGGGCGTGGGCTTTGATAATTTTGAAGCATTGTTAGGCGGTGCCCATGCGATGGATAACCACTTCCGCGAGACGGAACTGGAGCAGAACATCCCGGTTATTGCTGCGCTGTTAGGCATTTTGTACAATAACTTTTTTGGCGCACAAAGCCAGGCTATTTTACCGTACGACCAGTATATGCATCGTTTTGCGGCCTACTTTCAGCAAGGCGATATGGAAAGCAACGGTAAGTACGTTGACCGCAACGGCGACGTAGTGGATTACCAAACCGGACCTATCATCTGGGGCGAGCCGGGCACCAATGGCCAGCACGCTTTTTATCAACTGATTCACCAAGGTACTAAATTGATTCCTTGTGATTTTATAGCACCGGCACAAACGCACAACCCTATAGGCGAGCACCATACCCTGCTGCTATCAAACTTTTTTGCCCAAACCGAAGCTTTGATGAACGGCAAAAGTTATGATGAGGTAGTAGCCGAGCTAAAAGCCTCCGGTAAAAGTGAAGAAGAGATTGAAAAGCTGGCTCCTTTTAAAGTTTTTGAAGGCAACCGCCCTACAAACTCCATCTTACTGAAAAAGATTACTCCGCGCAGTTTAGGCTCATTGATTGCCATGTACGAGCATAAGATATTTGTACAGGGCATCATCTGGAACATTTACAGCTTTGACCAGTGGGGCGTTGAATTAGGCAAGCAACTGGCCGGAAAAATCCTGCCCGAGCTTCGTACCAATGACGATGTAAACACACACGATTCATCCACCAACGGACTGATAAACCAATACAAAGAGTGGAGATAGTCCGTTAAATTCATCAACAGACAAAAAAAGCAGCGGCCTTTAAGGTTGCTGCTTTTTTTGTAACATATCTGCAGCTGATTAAACCAAAGCAATTTATACCCATCCTAAATCTAACCAATTCAACCTAATATGAAACGTATAGTTCTAAAAATGCTGTTTATAACAGCCACATCTTTTTTATTAACATCTTGTGCCACTTTTACAAGCTTGAATACAAACACCCTTAAGATTGGTATGAGTAAGGAAGAAGCACAAAAGGCTATTGGAAGAAAACCTGGCGGCGTTGTAGCTTCAAAACGGCTTCCTGGAAGCAACAAAATTGTAGAGGTGTTACAGTTTACTGATACTATGCAAGCCTACTGGTTATATTTTATAGATGGGACTCTTGACCGATGGGAACCAACAAATGTAGCAGGCCCGGCTATTTAGCAGCAATGCAGTCGTATTTAAATTTAGATTACCGATATACACACAAACAAAAAATGCCCGGCGTATGGAGCCAGGCATTTTTACAAAAAAGAAGCCGTTAAGCTTTCGGTTTCACAATCTTAATTTGATATAGCTTTGACCAGTCTTTGCCGGTTACAAACAGGCGTTTGCCGGCAGCATCCCAAGCAATACCATTCAGCACATCGGCACCGTCTTTTTGGCGTTGTGCTTTAGGATACAGGGTGCTCAAGTCAATCCGCTGCACTACGGCTCCGGTTTTCGGGTCAATCACTACAATGTCGTCCATTTCCCAAATATTGGCATACAGCATACCGTCGATGTACTCCAGTTCGTTCAGGTTATTAACCGGGCCTTTATCGTCGTATACGTCAATTTCGCGCACGGTGCGATAGTTATCTTTGTCCATCACAAATATCTGGTTGGTGCCGGTGGTAGTGGTGTACAGGTATTTACCATCATTAGTTAAGCCCCAGCCTTCTTCACCCTGCATATAGTTAAATTTCGATAGCAGTTTCAGGGTATTTTTATCGTACACATACCCCACCCGCTCATGGTAGGTAAGCTGAATAACTTTGTTATCAATCACGGTGATACCCTCGGCAAAGGTATTACAATCGTTATCGGCCTTTTGGATTACCTTACCAGTAGCAATATCTACCTTACGCAGGCTCGACTTTTGCCCGTCTTTGCAGTAACCACCGTCGCTTTCGTACAATATACCATCGTGATATTCTAACCCTTCAGTAAACGACGATGTATCATGCGGGAAAACTTTCTCGACTTGAAAACTCATCAACGCCGGCGTTTTAGCTGCCAGGATATTAATATTGGTGCTTGCCTCCTGCACCTGCCCACCGCTATAAACTTTAGCAGTAATCAATTTTGTGCCCAATGTATAGGCATCAGTAGCCAAACTTAAAGGCGCTCCGTCTTTTTTGGTGTCTATCCGTTCCGAGTCGAGTAGGTATACTACCGAGTCGGCTTTGTAATCGGCAGGCAAATCAAGCTTTACTTCTACCTTTTCGCCCTGCTTGTAGTTGGTACCTGCATCCGGGCTGATATTAATGTTGACGGACTGATTCTTGGTGTTACAGCTGTATACAGTTATCAGCCCTGCAGTTAGATATAAGAGATGTTTGTATTTCATTTACTAATTATTTTGGTCAGCCTTGTGGCCAAAAAGCGTCTTCAATATGGTTAAGTACGTAAGTACCTTGCCGGGCAAACTGTATGGCTATAATGTCAAAACGTATTTCGCCTTGGTGGTTCATCAAATAAATATACTCGTCGGCAGCAGTAGCTAATAACTTTTGCTTTTTCTCGTCAACAAAATCCTCAGGTTGGCCAAAGCCGTTGCCCGTACGGGTTTTTACTTCGGTAAATATAATCACGCGGTCTTTATAAGCAATTAAATCAACCTCAGCTTTTCCAAAAGTCCAGTTTTCATCCAGTATCTCATAACCGGCCGCCTCAAGATGCGCTTTAGCTAAAGCTTCTCCGCGCCGACCTAAATCATTATGAACAGCCATTATTTGATGATAACCGAACCGAGATAATCTACAATATGTTTTTCAATTTTTTTCATCTGCATGTACTGCGTCATGATGATATCCTGATCGGTAGGATTTTCAGCATTCTTCAAATCTAACCGTAGCTGCTCCAGTATTTTGCCCACCTTTTGCTTTTTAAGGTGAAAGATAGCGCCCAATATTACGGCTTTCATGTTCATCTGCTCTTCGTGCACAAAAATCTTGTGCATGTTATACCAGTTTTCGCTCAGGGTATACTTGGTCGAAAGCATATCCACCGTTAGGTCAACTATCTGCTTGTCCGGGTGGTGGATAAAGAACTGCTCGTCGGGCAGTACGCCGTTTTCCAGTTGCTGTTTGTAAATTTCAAAAAAGTTTTTACAGGCCGCCTGGTCAAACTCCACATCGCTTAATTCGGCAATAATAAACGGACCGATGTAGGTATTGGCAATATTGTCCCAATTAATTATCTGGTTACCGTAAACCAATAACAGGCGTATAATTTCGCGCTCCTGAGTGGGGCTGCTTTCTACTGTTTTTTCGGGGGAGACAACCGGCTCATCAAAAAAATGAGGTTCGTCTGGCGGGGGGAGTTCTTCATAAGGCTGACGAGGCTGGTCTTTTTTATTTTTGGCCAGCCGCATTTTGTTCAGCTCGGTAAGCAGTATGCGCTCGTCAATCTGTAACTGCTGGCTGCACTCACGTATAAACACCGAAGCCTTGATAGAGTCCGGAATACGCGCAATGCTTTCTACAATTTCGCGAATGACGTTAGCCCGTTGTATTGGGTCGTTACCGGCTTCTTTGAGCAGGATGCCAGTTTTATAGAGAATGAAGTCTTTTTTGTTTTGGTCGATGTATGTTTTAAAGGCACTGCTGCCTACCAACCTTACATACGAGTCGGGATCGTGCCCGTCCGGAAAAAGCACTACTTTTACGTTAAGCCCTTCTTCCAGTATCAGATCCAAACCGCGCAACGAGGCCTTAATCCCTGCCGCATCGCCATCATACAAAATGGTAATGTTTTTAGTAAAGCGTCCAATGAGGCGTATCTGCTCTACCGTTAACGAGGTACCCGATGAGGCCACCACGTTTTCGATACCGGCCTGATGCACCGAAAGCACGTCGGCATAACCTTCTACCAGGTAACAGTTATCCTCGTCGCGAATACCCTTTTTAGCAAAAAACAAACCATAAAGCACATTCGACTTGTGGTAGATTTCGGACTCGGGCGAGTTAACGTATTTGGGTACTTTCTTATCCGTTTTAAGTGTACGCCCACCAAAGGCAATCACCCGGCCGGTAAACCCATGTATCGGAAACATTACGCGCCCACGGTAACGGTCATACAGCGTACCATTATCGCGTTTTACCGACAAGCCGCTTTCTTCCATGTACTGTGGCTGGTAACCTTTGTTGATGGCCGCCGAGGTAAAGGCCTCCCAATGGTCGGGCGAGTAGCCCAGCTCAAACTTTTTGATGGTTTCGGTAGTAAAGCCACGCTCTTTAAAATAGCTCAAGCCAATACTCTTGCCTTCGCCGGTATCCCACATCGCTTCCTGGAAAAACTTGGAAGCAAACTGGGTAACCACCATCAAACTCTCGCGGTGGTTTTCGGCCACTGAGTTTTCGGGTTTGTCCTGTAACTCTTCTACCTCGATGCCATACTTTTTGGCCAAAAACTTCAGCGCCTCAGGGTAGCTGAACTTCTCGTGCTCCATTAAAAAAGTAACGGCTGATCCACCTTTACCGGTAGAAAAATCCTTGAAAATACCTTTAGCCGGAGATACTGTAAACGAAGGCGTATTTTCGTTGGCAAACGGCGACAAACCGATGTAATTGGCACCGCGTTTTTTTAACTGCACAAACTCGCCAATCACCTCCACAATGTCGGTGGCTTCCATTATACGGTCGATGGTGGCTTTAGTAATCATGCAACTGCAAAGATATAACTAATTAACCGCAGGTGTAGGTACCAGTTAAACCATATAGCGCTTTTTGGCTCGCCGGTGATTATATCTCAATACCCAGGTATATGCTAATAAAACGATGACCAGGGTATTGAAAGTCATTCTTAATCAGGCTGGCAGGTAATGCCGCAGAGTTATATCACCAATAACCAATATAATCGCCATACCAAGCGCAATATTATAATATAATTTATTGCGATGAGCCTGTGCATAAAACCGCCACCTGTTCAGTACCTGGTCATCAGGCGAATCTTTGAGTAAATAGTTAAACTGCCTTAAAGCCAGTTGATAATGCTTTAACTCATAAGCAGCTCTACCCAGCTGGAATTTCATCGCCTTATACCAACTGCTGCTATTATTATCCAACTGAAGGGCAGTGAAATTTTTGTCGATGTCGGGGAGGATAAATAAGGCATCATCGTATGCCGTTTTAAACTTTTGCTTGTCTACCAGTGCTGTGATGTACCGGCTTAAAATAGCCATCAGTTTGCTCAAATCATCCTTACTTAATTCGCCGGCAGCAACCAACAATTCGTCGTGTTCTTTAATAAACCCTATGGTAAATTCTGGTTTATCAATAAACGTGTCCTCATATTTATTAAATACTTTTTGTAGTTCGTGGCCAACCATTAATTGTGCGCGGTAATTTTTTAGTTAAATATACGATGCCGGCAGCAAATAACCGGTGCATTACCATGCTTCGCAACCATCTTTAGTCGTATTATTTATTATTGGCAGACCATTGCATATTCATGAATTAGATTGGGTGAAAGGTAAATAATTGTATTTTTGGCGCTTCAAACATATTGTGAACAATGAGTAAGCACATCAAAATTAAAGCACTGTTGCAAACCGCACCAGCCGAGCAGGAAGTAAATGTTAAAGGATGGGTACGCACCTTTCGTAATAATCAGTTTATTGCTTTAAATGATGGCTCAACCAATAGCAACCTGCAGGTGGTGGTTGATTTTCAGAACACCGACGAGGCTTTGCTTAAACGCATTACCACCGGTGCAGCCATTAGCGCTACCGGTAAGCTGATTGCCTCGTTGGGTAAAGGCCAAACCGTTGAGGTAAAAGCCACCGAGATTGAAATTTTGGGCGATAGCGACCCTGAGAAATACCCGTTGCAGCCCAAAAAGCATAGCCTGGAGTTTTTGCGCGAAATTGCTCACCTGCGTTTCCGCACCAATACCTTCGGTGCCATTTTCCGGGTGCGTAACAGCCTGTCATTTGCGGTACACCAGTTTTTTCAGGATAGAGGCTTTGTATACCTGCATACTCCGGTGATTACCGCATCGGATGCCGAAGGTGCCGGCGAAGCTTTTAAAGTAACCAACCTTGATTTATCAAACCCGCCTAAAACGGAAACAGGCGAAATTGACTACAAACAAGACTTTTTTGGCAGAGCCACTAACTTAACCGTATCTGGCCAGTTAGAGGGCGAACTGGGCGCTATGGCTTTAAGTGATATTTATACGTTTGGCCCCACCTTCCGTGCCGAAAACTCGAACACCACCCGCCACTTAGCCGAGTTTTGGATGATTGAGCCCGAAATGGCTTTTTACGACCTGGACGATAACATGGACCTGGCCGAGGGCTTGTTGAAATACGTTATTAAATATGCGTTAGAGCATAACCGCGAAGATATTGAGTTTTTGAGCCAGCGTTTACAGGAAGAAGAGAAAGGCAAACCGCAGCAAGAACGCTCGGACATGACTTTGCTTGACAAACTGCAGTTTTGTTTAGATAACAGCTTTGAGCGCCTTACTTACACCCAGGCTATTGATATCTTAAAGGACTCGACGCCTAATAAAAAGAAAAAATTCCAGTACCTGATTGATGGTTGGGGTGCCGACTTACAATCAGAACACGAGCGTTACCTGGTTGAAAAGCATTTTAAAAAGCCGGTAATCCTGACGGATTACCCTAAGGAAATCAAATCGTTTTATATGCGTCAGAACGACGACGGTAAAACCGTACGCGCCATGGACATCCTCTTCCCGGGTATCGGCGAGATTGTAGGTGGCTCGCAACGCGAAGAACGGTTGGACAAACTGGAGCAACGCATGGACGAAATAGGCATCCCGAAAGACGAATTATGGTGGTACCTGGACACCCGCCGTTTTGGTGCTTGTCCGCATAGCGGCTTCGGTTTGGGTTTTGAGCGTTTGGTGCTGTTTGTAACCGGCATGGGTAACATCCGCGATGTGATTCCGTTCCCGAGGTTCCCTAAAAATGCTGAGTTTTAAGATTAACGTTTTGTAATAAACAGATTTATAGTAATCCCGGTAGCCACTACGTTACCGGGATTTTTTTATGCCTGCCCATTTCATCATCCTGAGTAATTAAGCTAAATAATGGCGATATTGATTGATAAAAGGCAGCACATGAAACAAATAAAAGTTGAAGATTTAGCAAAACAAATCAGCCTACTTAAATGGTACGCGGCAGCAATAACTCTGGTAGTGATTAGCCTGATTATTTTTATGCTAAAAACCCGCAACAATAATATCAAAGAATTAACGGTGGAACGCATCAATATTGTTGAAAAGAATGGTAAGCTCCGTATGGTGCTGAGTAACCGCGCCCGGCAGCATCCCGGACGAATGGATAACCGTGATTTCCCGAAACGCGACCGGCCAGCCGGACTTATATTTTTTAACGATGAAGGCGACGAATGCGGTGGTTTGGGCTATAACGGAGACAAACAAGAGGCGGCCATGTTTATGACCATGGACCAGTACAAAAACGACCAGATTATGGTTTGGAGCTACGACCAGAACAACATGCCCGGTCAAAAGTATAAAAGCTATGGCTTTACGCTGAATGACCGTGACGACCTGCCTTTTCAAAAGCAAATTCAATATTTTGACTCGCTAAAAAGCTTAAAAGATACCTCAGCTTATAACGCCGGATTAAATAAGTACAAGACAGCCGGTCATCTTGCCCAACGCATGTTTTTGGGCAAAAGCAAATCGGGAGAAGTTGGATTATTTTTGGCAGATAGTAAAGGCCGCCCTCGCATTAAGATTTTTATTAATGACAAAAATCAGCCGGTAATTCAAACTTTAGATGAACAAGGAAAAATAGTCGAGTAAAAACATCGATTTAAATTTTCAGCAAAACGCCTGTTTACTTCTACAGCAAACAGGCGTTAAAGATATTTTTTTCTGATTCTTTTATTTGAACTTCAAATTCATCGTTACGATATTTGAGCTTAAATCGGTTGAACGAACGTAGTGTCCATACCGCAGCTCCAGCATACTCAGGTGCTGCCAGCCAAAAACGCCTTTAGGCGGCGTGATGCGGAAACCGGCGCCGAAAAAGCTGCTGTGCAAATCGGCCAAATCATAATCACTGGTATAATAGGCCGCGTTGGGATTGTGCTGACCGTATGGCGCAAAGTAGCGGGTACCTTGTTGCGTATTGTACCGGTAAAACGGGCTCACCGACACAAAAGAGGTCAGCTTGATGGGCACCTCCACCTCGGCTGTATGCGCCCTTATTCCCCAGTTATCCATATAATAGCGGTAATAAGTACGGATGATGTAACGGTCATCCAAAAAATAGTTAAAACGGGCTGCTATGGGTAACTTATACCGTTGGCCCGGCAGGGTTTCTGCACGTAAAGAACCATCGGTAAAATAATCGCGCTGGTAACGGGTAGAAAGCAAGCCATGCTGATAAGATGGCTCTATAGCCAGCAAAGCCTGGAAACGCGTACTTATTACCTGCGATACCGAAAATGCCGCACTAAAGGAGTTGCGGGGTGCCGACTCTTCAGGTCCGTGTTTCAAATCAGCAATGTTACCGTAGGCGGCCGCCCGTAGTTCAATAGGTAATATCACTTTCCAGGTATCTAAAAAGGCTTGCAAACGCATATCAAACTGCGTATTCTTATTTTTAGACAACCGGGTAAGGTTAAACGCAGCACCAAACGACTGGTAATCATATTCGTGAGAATATGACGCAGTGAAACCGTAGGCATTACCAGTCTGCTCGTTAGTTTGTGTCCAGTTAAGTGATGGATAAATACGGTTGTCAGACTTAGACGCTGAGGATATAGTTGACGGATCTATTTTATCTGAAGATGCAGACGAATAATGATCGACCCCTATTTCAAAAAGATAAGTATTGCGACGACCACGCTTGTTATAGTTGGATAACTGCACATCAAGCGTGTTGGCAAAGTCGGTTAATAACTCGGTACCAACACCGCCTGTTACTGCAGAGTGGTTACCATTTTGATGATAGTAAGCCGAAACCAGGTTTACCTCATCCAAAGTGAGTTTTCTGGAATGATATGCCGTGCTGGTGGTATCTGCAGTAGCGGGTACAGACGGTGCTACCTGGGCATGTGACGCCAGGATGCCCATATAAAAAAAGGCTACGTTTAAATATATTTTTTTCATTGCCCGGCCTGCTATTAGTTACAACCGCAACCACCACCGCTTTTCCCGCCGTTGGCACCCGATGCACCTTCGCGGTAAAGCTGAAAGCTTTGCTCAAACTTTTGTGCGGTACGGGCACGTAATTCCATTTCAGAATCATTGAGCTTGTTTTTCTGGTAAGGCTTTACCGATACGCACGAGGCCAATAAACTGCAACCTACTACAGCCAATGCCAGTAATGCATAGTTTTGATATGCTTTTTTCATTTTTTAATGATGCAGATTTATATTTTTTGATGTGTATAAACGGTCCTGGTCATCTATTACCAGGCACGCTACGCCTTTAAGCTGATTAATCAAACCAAGCCCTACCTTTACCCCCATTACTGTAACGGGTGTGGCCAATGCATCGGCCAGTTCGGCGCTTGGGCAAATAATACTTACGCTTTTTATGCCTGTTACGGGCAAGCCGGTTTTAGGGTCAATCGTGTGCGAATATCGCTTACCGTCTATAACGGCAAACTTTTCATAATTACCCGATGTGGCAATCGCCGTATTACTGATGTTCAGTTTTGAAAAATAAGGCACCTGGCGGTTCGGGTCGGCAATGGCAACTGTCCAGGGTTTGCCATGAGGCTGCGTGCCCCAGGTAACCAAATCGCCGGCTGCGTTTACTATACCGCTTTTTACACCGGCTTTTTGCAGCAGCAGCTTGGCCTGGTCGGCGGCGTACCCCTTGCCAATACCACCGAAACCGATACGCATACCCGGCTCCTTTAAAAATACCGTTTGGTTAGGCCGGTCCAAGATAACGTTCTGATAGTTAATTAACCTTACAGATGCCCTTGCTACCTCGGCATCCGGCAGTTGCTTCATGCTGGTATCAAAGTTCCAAAGGCTTTTGTCTATGGAGCCATAAGTGATATCGAAAGCCCCCTGCGTAATGTGCGATATTCTTATAGACCGCTCAATGAGCTCAAATACTTCAAGGTCTACCTTTACCGGAGCAATACCAGCACTTTGATTAACCTGGTTGGTTTGGCTGTCGTCTTTAAATGTCGTGAGCAGTGCTTCAATGCGTTGTATTTCGGCAACGGCTTCATCAATACGGCTTTGCGACCAGGCTTCATCATCACTTACCACGGTAATTTCAAAATGGTTACCCATTAAGCGCAGTCCGCGTTTAATGGCAGCTACACTGCCCATAGCAATCTTATCACTTGCCATGCTCAAACGCCTTAATTTGCGATACAAATTGAGCGGTTTTTACATTAGGATAACCATCCCAGCTTTTCAGCACCTTGCCGTTTTCGTCTAACAGCAGTGTGAACGGAAACTTGCCTTCGGCGTTATACTTGTCGGCCAGGGCTTCATTTCTTTTGGTTTGATCTTTAGCTAACTGGTTCTTTTTTTGCCTCGGAAAGTCGGCACGCACCAGCACCAGATGGTCTTGCGCATAATTATCAAACTCTGTGGTTTCCAGAATTTCTTTACGCAAGCGGATGCATGGCCCACACCAGTCAGACCCCGAAAAGTTAACCAGTATCATTTTATGGCTTTGACGGGCCTGCTGCTGGGCCTCGTTGAAGTTACCCGACCAAGCAACGCCTGTCAGCAAAAATAAGCTGAGCAATAATAATTTCATGTTGTGTTATTTAAGAGTAAACCCTTAACGATGAACCTGTAAGTGTAGTATTATATACTTTGAGTGACTTTGATGCCGGACCGTTTAAAACCGAGCCCGAATTTGAAAAAGATGCGCCATGATTGGTACAATAAAAGCGGCTGTTGCTGCCCTGGTAAATGAGTGTATAACTTTCGTGTGTGCAAGAGCTTTGTACCGCAATGTATGCCCCGGCCGTGGTACGCGCCACAATAACGCCATTGCTTACCATATAACCGCCGTTTGATTGCAACGCCGAGTTGGCCGATGCCGTAAGGTCGAGCGTAAAATCGACGTTTGATGGGCCGGATGTACCGCCCGAACTGCTACCCGAATCTTTTTTGCAAGCCTCGCAGCTAACGATAGCTAACGCAGCCGCGTTTACACCGATGGAGTCTAAAAATTCTTTCCTTGTCATAGCTAAATTTAATCAGTTACCCCGCGTTGCTACTGCTTGTATCGACAAAGAACTGTATTGTACCGATAAATACTTATCGCCTTAATCTCTGTCACTTTGCCGGCATCTGAAAGTAATTATCGAAGCCAATGTTGAAGAAAATCTGAAGTTTTTATGATTAATCTCCCTCTCCCGAATTTTTCATGGAGGAAAGGATAGCAAATGCCCCTTTGGTGACAAAAGTTTTGCTTTTGTATGACGGATCGGCGAACTTTACTTCGTTCCATCCATCCTGTTTTGTACCAATGGTTACCGGCACCATGCTAAACTTAATTTGCTTTTTTTGCGGCTCAGCAATAAAGGCATAATCTTTACCCTCATAATTTACAACAGCCTCATCGCTTAATGCTACGGTGGTGTGAGGTTTGGTACGGATAGCAGCTTGCAAAAACATATTAGGCAGCAAATTGCGGTCGGCCCGTAAAAAGTGGCAATGTACCATTACGCTGTGGCTTGTATCGAGCATGCGGCCAATCAGTATCACTTTGCCGGGATAAACCTTATCAGCTAGGCTTGGCAGGGATATAGACACACTGCTGCCAATTTTTATCTTGGGAATGTCCTGCTCAAAAACTGTCAACGCAGCATGGATATCATCCGTGCTCACCAGTTCCATTAAAATATCGGATGGGTTAACATACTTACCCACATTAACAAACACCTGCGACACGAAGCCCGAAATAGGCGCCGTAATAGTAATAACCGAGCGGATGTTACCGGCATTAAGCATAGCGGGGTTAATACCCAGCAACCTTAGCTTTTGGGCCAGGCCCGCAGCCTGTGCCTGTTCGCCGCTGTAATCGGCTTGTGTTTGCTGGTATAATTTGAGCGGACTGGCCTGTTGCCGGCTCAGCTCGCGCTGCCGGTCGAGTTCCTGCCTCAAAAAAACCATACGGCTTACCGCGGTAAGGTAATCCTGTTGAATGGTTACATAATCCTGGTTTTGGATTTGGGCAATAACCTGCCCCCGGCTCACCGGCTGGCCGGGCAGCATGGTGGTACGTTTCAAAAAACCGCCCATAGGTACGTTAACCGAAATTATATTTTGGGGTGGCACGTCTACCTTGCCGTTTACATGTATTTCTGTTACCAGTTCGTGCTCGGGCAATTTACCGGTATCTATACCGCCATTTTTATATTGTTGAGGTGTAAAAGCAATACTGTTACCGGAAGCTTTAGGCTGACCGAGCTGTTCAGCTTCCTTCTTTTCCTCTTTTTTACTGCCGCAACCGGCCAAAACCGCTAACAATAATATATAAGTGCAGATATGCGTAATTTTCATGGCTTTCCTAATTCGTTTTGATAGTACCATAGTGTGTTCACACTTTGATTTAATTGCAGCAGTGCATCCAGCCGCTCATTGCGTAACTGCACTGCCTGCGCGTGAAAGTTAGCCCACTCCAGGTAACTGATGCCTCCGTTTTTAAATGATAATGTTGCCGTGCGCAATAACTCATTGGCTTGCTGTGCAGCCGTAATTTCATAATAGCTTAACGCCTGCTGCTGCTGTGCATAGCGCTCGTAAGCCTGTTTCCATTGCCCCAACCACTCTACCTGCTTGCCCGAGTAATTATAAGCGGCTGCTTTTTGCTGAAAAGACGCCGCCCGTATAGCCGCCCGGTAAGGCTTAAAAAACAACGGAACATTTACTCCAACCAAGTACGATGAAAACCTGTCTGTACGGGTTAACATTTTACTATTGTTGGCAGGGTCAATTCCTACAAAGGTTTGATTATTATACCCCAGAGTTACCTCGGGCAGGGCACGGCTCCGAGCTGTGCGTATGCGTAAATCATTTACCACCACCTGTTGTTTGGCCTGCCTTACCTCGGGGTGCTGTAAAGCTGCTGTCGAGTCTGGCAATAAGGCAGTGTACCATTTTGGCGGACCAACATCCTGCGAGAGGTATAAGTCGGCCGTATTAAGCAATACCTGCCAGCGGTTTTGCAGCACCCTGATTTCGGTTTCGGTTTGGCGGCGCTGGTTTTTCAGCATCCCTGCCTTAGCCTCGGCACTGGTTAAATTTATCTTGGATGATTCGCCCAGCTTGAACCTTAGCTGCTCCAGCCTGATGACCTCGTGGTAAACCGAATCCTCGCTGTCGAGCAGTTTAAGCTTGGCCAGGTTGGTAGCAATTTGTAAGTAAATGTCCCTTACCTGGAAAGCTACCTGATTTTTAATAATTTCTTCCTGCACGGCCGTCAGATTACTTTCTGCTTTTAAAAGGTTATGCATGGAGGTATAATAAAATGGCAGATTGATAGTTTGCATAGCGCCTATCCTGTCGTCGGTATACGGGCTGTTTAACCGGCCAATGTCGTAATTTACCTGTGTTTTGGGTAGATCAAAAGCGGTACCGATGTTGGCCCGCGAGGCCTGTGTTTGATTTTGCGCTGCCCTTAAATAATTATTACCTGCAATGGCCTGGTTAACCACAGTTACAGCGCTTACCGGCTTACCGGCAGGAGCCTGTGCAATGGCCAGTTGGAACGAAAACAACAATAAGATAACAGTTGCTGCTTGCTTCAAACCATCACCACCAGAAGATTCCGGTTTTTCAGATTTTTCGGCCGCAAACTGGCGATACAGTGCGGGTAATACCACTAAGGTTAACAGCGTTGCCGTAATTAAACCACCTATTACCACGGTAGCCAACGGCCGCTGCACCTCGGCACCAGCGTGGGATGACACCGCCATAGGCAAAAAGCCCAGCGAAGCAACGGTGGCGGTCATCAGTACCGGACGTAAGCGGTTATCAGTGCCTTTACGGATGCGTTCTTCCACATCATCTTCACCTTCTTTTTTCAGGCGGTTAAACTCGCTGATAAGCACAATGCCATTAAGCACCGCTACCCCAAACAGGGCTATAAAACCAACACCGGCCGAGATACTAAAATCCATCCCCCGTAACCATAATGCAAACACGCCACCGGTGGCTGATAATGGTATGGCCGAAAACACAATCAGTGCTTCGCGCAATTGCCCAAAGGCAAAAAATAACAGGATAAATATGATAAACAGCGCCGCCGGAACCGCAATAGCCAGCCTGCTTTTAGCCGAGTTAAGATTTTCAAATTGCCCGCCGTAATCAAAGTGGTAAGCTGCCGGTAACTTCATTTTTTGCTGTACCTGTTGCTGCAAGTCTTTTACTACGCTTTGCACGTCGCGGCCGCGCACGTTAAACGATACAGAAATCCGACGTTGCCCGTCATCGCGCTGTATCTGGTTGGGGCCGTCTTTAATACCGATGGTTGCCAATTGCTGCAAGGGCACTTGCATACCACTTGGTGTATTTACCTGTAACTGGCCGATGTTATTGAGGTTGGAACGGGCCGAGTCGGCCAGGCGCACTACTACATCAAACTGCCTCTCGCCTTCGTAAACATTGCCGGCCTTTTGCCCGGCAAACACAGCATTAATAATATGATTAACCTGGCTGATATTAACGTTGTACTGCGCCATTTTTGAACGGTTGTAGTGGATAACCATTTGCGGCAAACCAACCACTTTTTCGGGAGTTACGTCGACCGCGCCTTTGATATGGCTGATGATGCCAGTCAGCTTGCCCGATAAATTAGACAGTTGCTGCAAGTCATCCCCAAATATCTTTACCACCACATCCTGCTTCGATCCCGAAATCAGCTCGTTAAAGCGCATTTGTACCGGGTATTCTACACCGACGTTCAGGCCCGGAATCTGCGATAGCCGCTTACTCATCGTATCCTGCAAGGTTGGGTAATCGTGCGCGGTTTTCCAGTCTGATTTATCGTTAAGGGTAACAAAAATATCGCACTGCTCCAACGACATCGGGTCGGTCGGTATTTCGGCTGAGCCTACGCGGCAAGTAACCTGCTGCACCTCCGGAAACTTTTTAAGTTCGGCACAGGCCAGCTTCATTCCATTAATCGTTTGAGTTAAAGAGGTGCCGGGTAAAAAGCGAGCATCCAGCGCTAAATCACCTTCTTCCAGCTGCGGTATAAACTCGCCGCCCAAACCGTTAAATACCATATAGGCTAAACCGCAAAGCACCAAACCTATAGCCATGACGGTTTTTGGATAGTGGATAGCTTTTAGCAAAACAGGCTCATAGCGTTTGTGGATGCCCGCCATCAATTTATCGGCAAAGCTCTTTTTATCTGATGGTTTACGGTTAATGGTTAGCGCCGTCATCATAGGTACATAAGTGAGCGACAGGATGAAAGCACCCACTAATGCAAAAGCAACCGTTTCGGCCATAGGCCTGAACATTTTACCCTCAATGCCCTGCAAGCTCAGGATAGGCATGTACACAATCAAAATAATAACCTGCCCGAAAATGGCAGCATTCATCAGCCTTGAGGTTGATTGCTTCACTTCATCATCTACCTCGTCTTTAGAAAATTCTTTGCCGCCGTTAGTTCCAATTTTATCTTTAAAGCGGTGCATCACCCCCTCTACTATAATTACGGCACCATCCACAATCAAACCAAAATCAAGCGCACCCAAGCTCATGAGGTTGGCCGAAACGTGGAAGGCATTCATCATGATTAAGGCAAACAGCATAGCCAGCGGTATAACCGATGCCACCACCAGGCCCGACCGCAGGTTGCCTAAAAAAACCACCAGTACAAAAACCACAATCAGTGCGCCTTCTATCAGGTTATGCTCTACGGTAGAGATGGCATTGCCCACCATTTTGCTGCGCTGGTAGTAGGGCATAATGGTGACCCCCTCAGGCAGGCGGGTTTTAATTTCTTCAACGCGCTCCTTTACTTTTTTAACTACGTCCATGGCATTGGCACCTTTCAGCATCAGTACCACGGCACCGGCTACCTCGCCGTATTTACTATTTACCATAGCACCAAAACGCAGTGCATCCCCTTCATTTACATCGGCTACATCTGATACCCGCAACGGTATACCACTTACATTTTTCACCGGGATATTGCGTAGGTCGTCGGCAGTTTGGGCTAAGCCTTCGGTACGTATATAGTAAGCATTGGGGCCCTTTTCTATGTAAGCACCGCCTGTGTTCTCGTTATTTTGCTGTACGGCGTTAAAAAGTTCATCCAGCGTAACATTCATGGCTTTTAACCGCAAGGGGTTAACTACTACCTGATACTGTTTAAGCTTGCCGCCCAAGCTGCTTACATCGGCCACACCAGGCACTCCTAATAATTGCCGGCGCACAATCCACTCCTGCATGGTGCGCAGTTCGGTAAGGGTATAACGGGTTTCATAACCGGGCTTGGGTACTACGTAATACTGGTACACCTCGCCCAAACCGGTACTCACCGGCCCCATCTCCGGTTCGCCTATGGATGGCGGTATCATTCCTTTTAGCTGGCTTAAACGCTCGCTTACTTGCTGCCGGGCCAGGTAAATATCTACATCATCATCAAAAACAACCGTTACGTTTGATAAACCGAAACGCGATATAGAACGCATCTCTTTTAACTTAGGCAACGAAGCCATTACCCGTTCGGCAGGTGCTGTAATCAACCTTTCAACTTCGGGTGCGGCAAGTGATGGCGACACGGTGATCACCAATACCTGATTACTGGTAATATCGGGCACGGCATCAACCGGTAAACGGGATGCCGAAAAGATGCCTGCAGCAATAAGCAGCAGCACCATTAAACCAATAATAAGTTTGTTTTTTACAGAGAACGCTATTATGCTGTCAATCATAGCAGTGGCCGGTCGGAAAAATTTTTGCTGGATATATTAGTCTGAGATTACAATTAAGCCGACTGCTTATTTACCACCCCCATTAATCATATCTGACACGATGCCGGGGCTTTGTTTACGCTCGGCCAATAAAACACCAGCCACGTGGACTACAATAAATGCGATAACCAGGTACATACAAAACCCATGAACCTCCTGTATACTGTGAGATAATGCTCTATCTAAACCCAAATTATGTTTGAAATAAAGCATGAGACCGGTAGTACCCATTAAAATAAGCACCAGATATAAGGCGAAATATAACAACTTAACCACCAGTTCGTGGCGCGCCAGCCGGGCTTCTTCGCCCCCGTTTTTCAACGCTAAACGGGCTACATTTACTTTGCGGAACAAAGACTGCGAAGTTGGGCTTACTATTTCGTAAATAATTCTCCAAAGCAGCAGCGCCACCAACACAAAGCCAATGTAGGCGTGCACATCCCAAACCTTGTCTTCCAACTCGTGGCCAATTTGATTGGCTACATCGGCAGATATATTTAAACCACTCTTAACTGCCTGTTCGGCAATAACAGCACCGGTTACTCTTTTATCGGTGAGGGTGCTATTGAGCAATACCGTAAGCAACGAGCCCGTAATAACCAGCGCATTGAGCCAATGCCATAGCCTGATAGAAAGTGAATATTTCCGGGTTTCGGATGGGTGTAGCGGATTTTGTTTTACAGGTTCAATGATGGCCATAATTATTCAGTAGGTAGAAATTACGAAATAAATGTACGCAGTGAGTTTGAAGAAAGTTTGAAGAACCGGGCTTCACTAACAAATCAACAGATTATCTTCAACATTTCTTTATAATTTTCGGAAATGAAAATCCTGATTGTAGAAGATGAGCCCGATTTATCCTCGGCGATAAAGGAATACCTGACCTCCGAAGGTAATTTATGCGAAACGGCGGTGACGTATGAAACGGCTTACCAAAAAATTTCACTGTATAGTTACGACTGTATTTTGCTGGATTTAATGCTGCCCGACGGCGACGGTTTAAAGTTGCTGAAATACTTGAAATCGTTACAGAAAACCGAAGGCGTGGTGATTATATCGGCCCGCAACGCGCTCGACGACCGCATTACCGGCCTGAACCTTGGTGCCGATGATTACCTGATTAAACCCTTTCACCTGTCGGAGTTAAACGCGCGCATTGCGGCCATCATCAGGCGTAAAAATAACCAGCTTTCCAACGAACTTACTTTTAATGAAATTGGGGTTGATTTAAATGCCAAAACTGTATCGGTAAACGGGCACGAACTGCATTTTACGCGCAAGGAGTATGACCTGCTGCTTTACTTTATTTACAACAAAGGCAAAGCAATATCCAAAAGTGCCGCGGCCGAACATCTGTGGGGCGATGATGCCGACATGGCCGATAGCTTTGATTTTA
Source organism: Mucilaginibacter sp. CSA2-8R (assembly GCF_038806765.1). NCBI lineage: Bacteria > Pseudomonadati > Bacteroidota > Sphingobacteriia > Sphingobacteriales > Sphingobacteriaceae > Mucilaginibacter > Mucilaginibacter sp. CSA2-8R. The sequence continues at coordinate 4,491,713 of NZ_CP152389.1, forward strand.
TTTATACGCACATAAAAAATATCCGTAAAAAATTGTCGGATGCCGGCGCTAAAGATTATTTTCATTCAGTTTATGGAGTAGGATACCGATTTTCTGACGTATGAACTTATTTGCAAAATACAACCGCATACTTTTAATGGTGCTGCTTACCGGGCTGGTAGCTGTAGGCATTCTTTTTTACCAAGCGCTCACTTATACGCTAAACAGTAAAATTGACGAAAACCTGGGCGAAGAATTGATGGAGGTGAACGACTATGCGCATGTTAAAAACATTGCCCCTGCCCCGCCCGAAGAACCGAACCTGGTAATTGAATATAAAAAAGCGAATAAAGCTTTAAAACAAAAATTATCGGGCGATACTACTTTTTACAACCCTAAAAAGAAGGTAAATGAATATGCCCGCTACCTGAAAGCTGATGTGGTTATACAGGGCCAGCCTTTGCATGTGCTGATAATTAATTCTAAAGCCGAGCAAGTACGCCAGGTTCAGCTTATTTTTTGGGCCATTATTATACCAGTTATTGTTTTATGCGGACTACTGGCCCTCCTTAACCGGTACTTGCTGTTAAAACTCTGGTCACCGTTTTACGAGGTATTGGACCAAATAAAAGGCTTTAATGTAAAGCATGGTAACTATACGGCTATTGATACCGACATTAATGAATTTAAACAACTAAATGAGGCCGTTAAACAGATGACGGTACAGATAGAGGATGATTTTAAGGAAATTAAACTGTTTACCGAAAATGCCTCGCACGAGATGATGACCCCTATTGCCATCATCAACTCCAAACTGGATACCCTACTGCAATCCAGAACCCTTGCCGAAAACGACAGCCAAGCCCTGTTAGATTTGTATAAAGCCACTACCCGGCTCAATAAAATCAATCAATCTTTGTTGCTGCTGGTAAAAATTGACCATAACCTTTTAGGCGAAAAAGAGCAATTGAACCCGGCCGAATTGATTAAACAAAAGATAGATAATTTCCAGGAGTTAATTTCGCAGCGCAACATTAAGGTGTACTGTAGTTTTGACGGCACCACTATTTCGGGCAATAAATACCAGTTTGATATTTTGCTCAACAACCTGTTTAGTAATGCCATACGCCACAATAAGCCCGGCGGCGAAATACACATCAACGTTAAAAACGGATTGTTAAATTTCGAAAACACAGGCAATACCAGTGCCTTGTCAGAAAACCAGATTTTCGAACGGTTTTATAAAGACCCGCAATCAGACGGTGTGGGTTTGGGGCTGGCCATTTTAAAGCAAATTTGCATTAAACAGGGCTACTCACTGCGCTATTATTTTAACCTGCCAATGCACGGGTTTGAGTTGCAGCTGGGCCATTAGTTATCGGTAACCGGCTTAACTAACATGGGTACCAAACAGGTGGCCAATTAAAGCAGTAGTAGCCATAGCAATGGTACCCCAAAAACAAATTTTGCCCATGCTTTTTAAAAGTGGAGCTCCTCCTGTTTTGGCAGCCAATGCGCCTAAAAACATCAAAAAGATAATGGAGCAACCGTATTGCCAAAATATCATGGCTTTTAACGGTGCAAATATTGATACGGCTAAGGGTAACAGTGCCCCAAACAAAAACGCAGCAAATGATGACAATGCTGCCTGCAGTGGTTTAGCTGCCGATATTTCGGTCATGCCTAACTCGTCGCGCAAGTGAGTTTCGAGCGCGTTATGCTTGGTTAAGGCAACGGCTACTTCATGGGCCAAGTCATCATTGAGGCCGCGGTTTTTATAAATAGCGATAATCTCTTGCAACTCCTGCTCGGGCATTTCCTGCAATTCAGCTTTTTCGCGGGCAATATCAGCCTTTTCTGTATCTTCCTGCGAGCTTACCGAAACGTACTCGCCTGCTGCCATCGACATAGCACCGGCTATTAGTCCCGATAGTGCCGTTAAAATAATAGTATCCCGTACCGCCGTTGCTGCCGCTACACCAATTACTAAACTGGTAGTTGATAAGATGCCATCATTAGCGCCTAACACGCCGGCCCTGAGCCAGCCTACTCGGTTGATGTAATGCTTTTCATTATTCATCTGCTTGGTGGCAGCATCAGTATTTGTCATGGCATTTACTGGTAAAGAGTAACATAATACACAGTGAGTTAACTGTATAACCGTACCAGTTGTTCTTTCGGATATTTATTTAGAAAAGTTAAAAATATTTAACTTTTAGTGCAACATTTCGGCAATGTGTTGCATCTTGTATAGAAATTAACTGAACCTCGCATCATGAAAAAACTACTCGCCTCCGCATTATTGAGTTTGAGCTTTTTTGCAGCATCGGCACAACAAAAACCCTTATCGGCACCTATCCAGATATTTAAAGGCTACACGGCTCAACTGGAAAAAGACCGGCAGGAAGCCTCAACTAACAAAAAGTATTTGCGGGCCGATACTTTACTCAAACAGTGGGTACGCAATTACAGCATATTGCCCGACAGCGTTAAAACTTATTTTAAGGGTTGGGAACCGGGCATGTACTATAACATTGCCTGTTACGAAGCTTTGCAGGGTAAGAAAGAAGCTGCTTTAGGCTCGTTTGAAAAATGCGTGGCATTAGGTTACAGTAACTATACCAATACCATTGCCGATAGTGATTTAGAAAGCTTGCACAAAGAAAAACGGTACTTAACCGCCCTGCAAACTTTACGCGAACGCGGCGACAAGGGTTACATTCTGCGCCAGTCGGGAACTTATGACCGTAAAGTAAATAAAGAAATACCTGCATTTACCTACCAGGAGGCCAGCTCGCCCGAACTGATGGCCTTTAAAACCAAATATAACTTGGACTCTGTTGCAGGTAAGGGCGACGAGATAAGCCGGATGAAAAACCTGTTGTTTTGGGTGCATAACGCCGTGAGACACGATGGCAGCTCGAACAATCCGCCATTAAAAAACGGTACAGATTTGATAGAGGTTTGCCAGAAAGAAAACCGTGGCATAAACTGCCGCATGATGGCAACGATTTTAAAAGATGCCTATCAGGCCGAGGGCTTTAAGGCACGTATGGTAACCTGCTTGCCTAAAGACACCTTGGATAATGATTGCCATGTGATTAACGTAGTATGGTCTGATAACCTGAACAAATGGGTATGGATGGACCCTACCTTTAATGCTTACGTTGCCGACAAAAACGGCAATCTGTTAAGCATTGAAGAAGTGAGGGCAAAACTACATGCCGACAAGCTGAATGATTTGGTGCTGAATAACGATGCCAACTGGAACAATAAGAACAAGCAAACTAAAGAGTATTACTTAGGCTATTACATGTCTAAAAACTTATACTGGCTGCAATGCAGTACTAAAAGCGAGTGGAACATTGAAACCAGAACGCCTGATAAAGGAATTGTTGATTACGTGAACCTTTACCCAAGTGGTTATAACACCATTAAAGCACCTAAAGTAAGCAACCGCTATATGACCTCTTTTGCGACTAATAATCCACAGTTATTTTGGCAGAAGCCGGTGGTAGTTAAGGATAACAAACTGGCTGTAGTTCAATAATCAGTTAGAAAACCGTTTTAAATAAGTTAAAAATTAAAATAGTCCTAATAACTTTAGAGTTATTAGGACTATTTATAAATGCACAGGCCTACAGTTCTATATTTAATAACTATTGTGATTTATCTTATTATAAGCCCGCAATGCCTTATATCAACATGCTATCCTAAGCATGAAGTAAGTTCCTTTTTAAAGCCATATCACCGTTAACTTTTGGTTTATTTACTTGGCCAACGCTTAACGGATTGATGGTATGCGTGTTTTCCAGTTCTCTGTTAACACACCGAAATGTGATGAATTAAAAAGACTTTTATTTGTAATAATCCGACCTTTAAGTGATTAACGCATCTTACTTGTGATCTTTTTTACATCTTAGACTACCAATTATTATCAAACCGATGATTAGGCGAGCGCTAAGGCATACATTCTCCTTACTAAATATTGATTATGTGCAGTTAGGCACCAAATGGAATTATAAAGGCATTATGAGCCCATATTACCGACTCTATTATATAGACGACGGCCATGGCGAAATTTCGAGCGCAGGTACTACCTTAAGCCTGGAGCCAGGCTTCTTATACCTTATTCCGAGTTTTACTTTATGCGATCTAAAATGCGACAACTACTTAAGCCAGTATTTTATTCAAATTTTTGAGGAATCGACCGACGGCGTATCGTTGTTTGCCAATAATCGCACCATATATAAAATCAAGGCTCAAGAGCTGGATATCTTTAACTTTAAACAGCTTTTATTGATTAACCCTGGCAGGGGCATTAACCGCTCTGATAATCCTAAAATATATGAAAAGAAGGCTTTTTATGAAGAATATCAGGAACTGAATAACCAGCAGAGTTTGTCTGTTTACATAGAAACGCACGGTTTACTGCTCTATTTAATATCACGCTTTTTAACGCCCGAGCTTTTTAAACAAAAAAAATTCAGGCATATGCCTGTTAAAATCCATGATGCCATCAGCTACATTATGCTTAACCTGGAAAAAAAGATAACCGTAAGCTCGTTGGCCGAGCGTGCCAATCAAAATACAGATTATTTTTCCAGAAACTTTCAGCACATTGTTGGCGACAGGCCTTTAGATTATATACAATCAAAACGTATTGAGAAAGCCCAATACCTGATTGTAACCACCCAGCTTACTTACTCTGAAATTGCACAGGAAACAGGTTTCGAAAACGTATCCTATTTTTCTAAAACCTTTAAAAGGCTCACGGGCATGTCGCCGCGTAAGTACAGAAACCAAAGCGACTCCATGAACTTTTGATTCCTCTATTTTTTGTAGAGGATTAAGATATGCAAGGAGATACACTAACTTAAAAAGTCGGAATTTTACAAATCAAAGTCAGATTTATAGTAAACGTCTTGCTGCCGCAAAACTACATTTGCTTTGCACTTACACCAATTATAGCAACTACTTATTGTATACCAAATGGGGTTGCCGCAGCTGTAAAAATGGCTTCAATTTATTTTAAGCATTTTAAACCGAAAAGTCCCTTTTAAATAGCATATCGCCCTGTAATATTGACTTCACACCGCATTAAATTATTATACTGCAAACCTTGTAATGACCAAATCCAATAATACGTTCGCCATCATACTGCTCACCAGCCTCTTCTTTCTATGGGGTTTTGCACATAATCTTGATCCTATACTTATCCCTCATCTAAAGCGCTCGTTCACTTTATCAAACGTACAGGCCACTTTGGTTGATACTGCGGTATATGCTGCTTACTTTTTGATGGCCGTTCCGGCTGGTATGATTATGAAACGGTTTGGCTATAAAACCGGCATAATTACCGGACTTCTATTATTCTCTGCAGGCAGTTTCCTGTTTATTCCGGCTGCTAATACACAATTATATTCTTTCTTTTTAGTAGCCTTATTTATTATTGCCTGTGGCCTGGCCATACTCGAAACAGTAGCTAACCCTTATATGACCGTTTTGGGCGACAGTGCCCATGCCGAGCAACGACTCAATTTTGCCCAGTCTTTTAATGGATTTGCCACCATGATAGCGCCGTTTGTAGGCACCGAATTAATTTTGATCCAATCACATAGTGATAACCAGTTGGCCACCATGACCGAAGCTGCCCGGAAAGCGGCGTTAGCCGCTGAAGCTTCCTCGGTTAAAATACCCTACCTGGTTTTAGGCACGGTATTACTACTTATTGCCATCGCCTTTTCGTTTACCAAATTACCGGATGCACAAAGCAATGAAACCGAAGCTAATAACGGCAGCATCTTTAAGACGCTGCGTCATCCGCAGCTGGCTTGGGGCGCAGTGGCTCAATTCTTTTATGTAGGAGCTCAAACCTGTGTTTTAAGTTTATTTGTTTTGTATGCCCCACACGCCGCAGGTATCACCGAAAAATCGGCCGGTCACTTTGCCAGTCTCTGTGGTTTGGCATTTTTGATTGGAAGGTTTGTGGGCACATTTTTAATGAAATATTTTAAATCTAACAGCTTGCTGGCGGTATATGCGGTAATCAATGTTTTCTTATCTGTAGTGGCGGTATATGCTCATGGGTACATCGCTATTTACACTGTCATTGCCATTGCATTCTTCATGTCAATCATGTTTCCAACCATATTTGCTTTGGGCATTAAAGGTTTAGGACCCGACCGCGAATTTGGAAGCAGCCTTATCATAATGTCTATTGTGGGTGGCGCCATTATCCCAAGGTTTTACGGGTATATCAGCGATGTATACAACAACATTCAGATGGGCTATTACGTTCCGGCCGTTTGCTTTGCAGTAATTGCCTTTTTTGGTTGGCGAGGCCATCGTGTAAATGTAAGTAAGACTGACCTGTTAACACATGTAGAATACTAAACAATCACATTTCTGTATAAAGCAAAGTCCGCTATGCTCACCAATCATTTAATATACCTGAAACACCTTTTAGCTGTCAATAATTAATGAAAAGAATATGCATGGCATTAGACCTGGTAGACGACGCCGATTTGATTGCTGAATACGAAACTTATCATCAGCCGCAGCATAGCTGGCCCGAAATAACTCATAGTATAAGGCAGGCTGGCATCAGAGATATGAACATTTATCGCACGGGAAATCGCTTGTTCATGATTATTGAGGCCGATGACCACTTTTCGCTGGATGAGAAAGGCAAACTTGATTTAGCTAATCCCAAAGTGCAGGAATGGGAAAAACTGATGTGGAAATTTCAGCAACCTTTGCCTTGGGCAAAAAACGGCGAGAAATGGGTAGAGATGAAAAATATTTACCGACTTGACAAATCTCCGGTTACCGATCAAGCCATCTAAGTGCTTTTTGATTGGATCAAGCAAAAATTGCGGTTATTAGTACATTAAACTAATTTATTTGACAATACCCGTAATAGTTATAGCTTTGCCATACTAAAACTAAAACCATGAGTGTTCTCGTAAATAAAGATTCTAAAGTAATTGTTCAGGGTTTTACCGGTAACGAAGGTACTTATCATGCTTCACAAATGATTGAGTACGGTACCCAGGTGGTAGGTGGTGTTACGCCAGGTAAAGGCGGCCAACAGCACTTAGAGCGCCCGGTGTTCAATACCGTAAAAGACGCGGTTGACCAAACCGGTGCCGACGTATCTATAATTTTTGTACCTCCTGCGTTTGCTGCCGATGCTATAATGGAAGCTGCAGAAGCCGGCATTAAAGTAATTGTTTGTATTACCGAAGGTATTCCAACCAAGGATATGATCCAGGTGAAAGAATACTTAGTAGGTAAAGACTCACGCTTGATTGGCCCTAACTGCCCGGGTGTAATTACTGCCGACGAGGCTAAAATTGGTATTATGCCAGGCTTTATCTTTAAAAAAGGTAATGTAGGCATCGTATCAAAATCAGGAACTTTAACTTACGAAGCAGTTGACCAGGTAGTTAAAGCCGGCTTAGGCGTTACTACTGCTATTGGTATTGGCGGCGACCCTATCATTGGAACACCTACTAAAGAAGCGGTTGAACTGTTAATGAACGACCCCGAAACTCATGGCATTATCATGATTGGTGAAATTGGCGGTGGTATGGAAGCTGAAGCCGCCCACTGGATTAAAGAACATGGTACTAAACCGGTAGTAGGCTTTATTGCCGGCCAAACAGCGCCTCCAGGCCGTCGTATGGGTCACGCTGGTGCTATTGTTGGCGGGGCTGATGATACTGCTGCTGCAAAAATGAAAATTATGACTGAGTGCGGTATCCGCGTAGTAGAATCACCAGCCGAAATTGGTGCTGCTATGGCCGAAGAGCTGGCTAAATTAGCATAAGCTACAAAGAGACAAGAATCAAGAGCCAAGAACTGATATTTTGCAGGCTCAACATATAACATTACAAAAAATCCCGGTCAGGTTTGGCCGGGATTTTTTGTTTAGGTATGTGTGTATGCAAATAAAATTATTGGGTTTAGGGCAGGCTATTTTTCGTTTGTGATAGCTAAATGCTTTCTGCATGCAAGCATAATCGACCTATAGCGCCATGCTTAGAATGTCAAAGTTTGTTATTACCTTTCAACTGTAATTCAACCTATTACTTTATGAAATCATTGCTCTTATTGTTGAGCCTGCTTACAGCCACTTTGGGGTTTGCCAAAATACCTGAACCGCAAAAAAACACCTATGTAAATGATTATGCTCATGTGCTTTCGAAAAAGCAGATTGAGGTGCTTAATGAACGTATCAGGAAGTTTGAAAATAAAACTACCGTACAGTTAGCCGTTGTATTAGTAAATTACGTACCATCTGATTATACTATTGATGAATTTGCAACAGTGATCGGCCGGAGGTGGCATGTAGGCACTAATGATAACGGCTTAGTTTATGTTTTGGCCATTAAACAACGTTTGCAGCGTTTAGAAGTAGCCCGAAATTTACAGGCGACTATTACTGATGCGGATGCAGAACAAATATTAGATACCGTCAAAGCCAATTTAAGAAGCAAACATTATGGGAGCGCTATCTACAATATTGTAGAGGCATCAGACCGCACAATTGCTAATGCACATCCTTATGAGTCGGTAAAAACTGACGACAGCGCAACCACTGAAAATGTCGCAACCTCGCATTCTACAGCCCGAGACAATACCGGCGGAATAGTTCTGGGATGTTTTTTAGTGTATTTAATTATCGTTTACTTTTATAACAAGGGTAAACCAAGTCAAGGGTATTTTGGTAGCTCTAACTCTTACAATAGCTCAAATTATAACAGTCATATTATCATTCAGTCAAATAATCGAAGCAGTGGTTGGGGCAGTTCCAGATTAAGCTCCGGTTCTTCAAACGACAACGGTAGCTCAAGCTCTGATAGCAATTCAGGAAGCAGTTACGGCAATTGGGGTAGTACCAGTAGTGGCAGCAGCAGTTCTTCGTCGTCTAGCGGGTTTAATGGCGGTGGCGCTACATCAAGCTGGTAAGGTTAAATAAAATATCGTGTTCGTTTGCAGCGGCATGCAGAAACAAAGTCCCTTACTTAATGCCCTTTTTAACCCGGTAGTTCTTATAAATCTTTACAGCCGACATGATAATCATCGCAAAGGCAATAAGCCCTAACATGCCGTAAATCCAATCTACAGCACTTTTGAGCACTGCCAGAAATACGATAGCAAATAAAAAGATGGTGGCTACCTCGTTCCACAAACGGAGTTGAAAAGAAGTCCACTTAAAAATACCTTTACGCATTTGCTCTATCATGTTAGTGCAAATTAAGTGGTACCCTACCAGCCCAACCACAAAACAAAGCTTCACCATCAGCCAATTTTGCTGTAGCAGGGAGTTGTCAATAAACACCATCGCTATACCGGCCAGCAGCGTCAGTATCATGGCAGGGGTAGCAATAATATTCCACAAGCGACGCTCTATGCGTTCATACTCGGCCGTTAAGATGTTGCGCTCTACCTCAGGTTTATCCTGTGCCTCGGTATGGTAAATAAATAACCGCACGCCATAAAACAGCCCCGCCATCCAGCTAACTACAAAAATAATATGTATGGCTTTAATGTAGATATACATTACCACGCCCCCCAGCCCCCTAAAGGGGGAGTATAATTTTTAAAGTTGAAAATTCTTGTTTCATAGTCTTTTACTCCCCCTTTAGGGGGCCGGGGGGCTGGGCTTTACCTATACTCCTTAATTACCTCAACGGCATATTTCACATTGTCGAAAGGGATATCAGGCATAATACCATGACCTAAATTGAAGATGTAGCCATCCTCGTCTTTCATCCGGTCAAATAAGCGGTGGATCCGTTCTTTGATAACCGGTTTGTCTGCATATAAAATATGCGGGTCCAGGTTACCCTGTACGGCTATATCTTGCGGTAAGCGGCGCTTCATATCCAGCAAGTCAACATTCCAGTCAATAGAAACAACGTCGGGTTTAGCTTCCGCCATTAATGGCGCAAAAACCGAACTCCCTTTACAAAAAGAGATTACAGGAATGTCTTTACGGTTAAGCTTACTGATGATTTGCTGAATGTAGTAATGCGAAAATTCTTTATAATCGTCCCAAGCCAGTGCCTGAGCCCAGCTATCAAAAATCTGCACGGCGTTTACGCCTGCTTCAATCTGCAGGTTTAAATAATCAGCCGTTACCTGGGCAATTTTGTTCAGTAACTGATGAGCTAAGGCTGGCTGATTATGCAGCATCAGCTTAGTCAGTTTAAAGTCGCGCGATGAGCCGCCCTCGACCAGATAACTCATTACGGTAAACGGTGCGCCCGCAAAACCGATAAGCGGTATACGGCCGTTTAAACGCTGCTGTATTACTTTAATGGCATCAGCCACATATTGTAAACGATCGAGCACGTTAACACTTAAATTATCTACATCAGCCTGAGTGCGTACCGGGTTGGCAAACTTAGGCCCTACGCCTTGCGTAAAGCTTAAATCGCCGCCCATGGCTTCGCCGGTAACCAAAATGTCCGAGAATAGGATAGCCGCATCAATATCCAGCAAATCAACCGGCAGCATGGTTACATCAGCTGCAATTTCGGGCGTTTTGCACATCTCCAGAAAAGAGTATTTGTTTTTAATCTCCCAATACTGCGGCATAAACCTGCCTGCCTGGCGCATCATCCAAACGGGTGGACGTTCGGTTTTCTGAGAAAATGCGGCTTTAATAAATAACGAATCTTTCATATATCAAAAGCAGGCTTGTGCAGCCTGCTATTATTTACTTGGTATGTAGTTGTAATTCCTGTTCCAGTTTAGCTATTACGGCTTTCATCTTGGCGTTTACCTGCTCGCCTTTACCTTCGGCCAGTTGCAGGTACGCCCTGGCTTTTTCATAATTGCCCTGCCTGATGTTGATATTTACAATGTGCACCAAAGCAGCCACATGGTCGTTTACCGAGCGTAAGGGGTATTGTGCTGCAACCTCATAGTGCTGCTCTGCCGCCTGGTACTCTTGTTTATATAAACTAACGCCGCCCATCATAAATTCGTAAAAGCCGCGTCGTTTACGGCTTAACCATTCGGGCCGGTTAATTTGCAGCAGCAAAGCCTCCGCCTTGTTGTAATCTTTAACATGAAACTGCTTAGCCGCTAAAACAATAGTGCCCTCTTTAAAATATCCCCAAACTAAAAAGCCGGCTAATAATAGTGCAACAGCTGCCAGTTCGTAGGTTTGCCGATAGATAAAAAATGCCATCAGCAAAACAAAAGCAGCAGCGGTAAGTATGCGGGCTTTATTGGTAAACATTAATATTAATGGTGGCTATCCGTAAATTTATAACCTACACCACGAATGGAATGAAAATAAACCGGGTTTTTAGGATCGGGTTCAAAGTATTTACGGAAGGTTAGAATAAAATTATCAATAGTACGGGTAGATGGGTAAACATCGTAATTCCATACTGTTTCTAAAATTTGCTCACGCGATACAGCTTCATTACGACGCTCAATCAGCAGCTTTAGCAGCATCGTTTCTTTTTTGGTTAAAGGTGTGATTGAGCCGTCTTCGTTAATTAACTCAAACGAGTTAAAATGAATTGTTTTATCACCAATTTTATAGCTGTTAAACTCTTTAAGATCATCACCTTTAAGGCCGCGTTTTACCAGGTTATTTACCCGTAAAATAAGTTCTTCGAGGTTGAAAGGCTTGGTTAAATAATCATCTGCCCCTTTTTTAAGCCCTTGGATTTTATCCTCGTTGGTATTTTTAGCCGTCAGGAACATGATCGGCACTTCCGAGTTTTCTAAACGGATAGTTTCGGCTACTACAAAACCATCTACTTCGGGCATCATTACGTCCAATATCACCAGGTTAAAGCGTTCTTCTTTAAACTTTTGAAGTGCTTTTTTGCCGTTGTTGGCGGTAGTTACTTTATAGCCTTCCAGTTCGAGGTTTAATTTGATGGCCTCAAGCAAATGCTCTTCATCTTCGGCCAATAAAATTCTTTTCTTATTCATGTAGGTTGTGTTGAAACAAAGGTTTAACTAAAATATTACTTCAAAAACACTGCCTGCAGGCCGGTTATCACGTACCTGTATAACGGCCTGGTGTTTATCAAGAACCTGTTTTACAATGTATAAACCTAAACCCGTGCCTTTTGTGTTACGTGTTTCTTCGCTTCCTACACGGTAAAACCTTTCAAAAATACGGCTTTTTTCTTCATCTGCTATACCGATGCCATGGTCGGCTACCTGCAGGTGTACTTTGCCGCCCTTAGAAAACAGCTTTACTTCTACTGTTTCGCAAGGCTGAGAGTACTTAATGGCATTTTCAATCAGGTTGGTTACAACCGATGTTAGCGCAAACTTATCGCCGGTTACTTCAATTTTAGGCTCAATTTCGGCATTGATTAGCTGCTGATTTAAATCGCATTTGTTAATCTGCAAACGGTTAACAATACCATCAACTAATACCGACAGGTTGAACTCCTGCTTAGGGAAAGTATACGACTGATTTTCGATTTTGGCAGCTAACAGCATATTTTCTACCATATCGTTCAGCCGGTCAATATCCAGCAAGCATTTGCCTACAAAATCATCTACCTGCTGTTTGCTTAAACTACGCTTTTGTATCGTTTCGAGATAAAGTTTAATAGCTGCCAGCGGCGATTTTAGCTCGTGGGTTACAGACAGCAAAAAGTTCTTTTTTTGATGCTGTAACCTACGCTCTTTGTTTAACGATTGATGGAACAAAAAGGCACCGCCCAGTACAATGATGATAAACATCGAGCCTTCGCCCAAAATCATGCCGGTGCGGGCCGGTTGCAAACTAATCAGCATATACCCCCACCACACCAGTTCCATCAGGGTATAAATAATCAGCGCGTAAAATATGATAAAAGGCCTTTTCATTGTCTTAAACTAAGCAGTTAACAACGCTCCAAATTTTGATTACTCTCTAAAATCGGCTTTAGCCAATGCCGCAGCATCTTCTGTTGCCGGCCGGGCTGCGCCAAATACTACATCTAAACTTTCAAAAATGACTTGTTTAGCTTTATCTAATATAGCCGTGGTATGTGCTCCCGAAACAAAGCCAACCTCATAACCCGACGGGCCAAAATACACACCCCGGTTTATTAATTCCAAGTGCATGGTTTTAAATTTCTCCATGCTATGCGGGTCAATCTCATCAGCTTTACGAATGATTTTGCCGGCATCAAAAGCAAACCAAAAGATTGAATCTACGTGCGAGATATGTAACGGATAATTACGCTGACTAACAAACTCTACAATATCGTTTATAAATACCTTGGTTTTATTATGAAGGTCGGTATAAAAATCGGGTTTTAATAATTCGGTAAGCTGCGCTATACCAGCGGCCATGGCTACCGGGTTGCCCGATAAGGTACCAGCCTGGTAAACAGGACCTTCTGGCGATACATTACTCATAATATGAGCAGATGCGCCGTAAGCACCTACCGGCAAGCCGCCACCAATAATTTTACCATAAGTGATAATATCAGGCTGTATCTGGTATAAACCGGCAGCGCCATTAAAGCCCACCCGGAAACCTGAAATCACCTCATCAAAAATCAGTAAGGTGCCGTTTGCGGTACATGCTTCGCGCAGGTATTGTAAAAATTCCTGGTGTTGTAATAACAATCCGTTGTTAGCCGGGATAGGCTCAATAATTACGGCAGCTATCTGGTCTTTAAAATCTTCGAAAGCTTTGGCCAACGCTTCTTTATCGTTTAAAGCGATAACAATAGTTTCGTCGGCAAATGATTTGGGTACACCGGCGGATGATGTTTCGCCGAAAGTAACCAAGCCCGAACCTGCCTTTACCAACAAGGCATCTACGTGGCCGTGGTAACAGCCTTCAAACTTTAAGATTTTATCGCGCTTGGTATAACCGCGGGCCAGCCTGATGGCCGACATTACGGCCTCGGTACCCGAGCTTACAAAACGTATTTTTTCGATGAACTTGTTATGGGTCAAAATCAATTCGGCCAGTTCGTTTTCCAATGCCGTTGGTGCACCGAACGACATGCCGTTTTGCATCACCTCGGTTACTTTATTGCGAACAGCCGGATGGTTATGGCCTAAAATTAATGGCCCCCATGATCCGCAAAAATCAATGAACTGATTATCGTCGGCATCCCATATGTAAGCGCCGTCGCCTTTTTTAATAAATAAGGGCGTACCGTAAACAGATTTAAACGCACGCACCGGCGAGTTTACACCGCCCGGAAAATAAGTTTTTGCCTTGGCATATAATTCGGCTGATTTTGCACGACTAATTTCGGGTACGTTATTAATTTTTGATTCAGACATGGTATGTTTGATTGTGCTTACTTGCAGAATAATCTAACACGCAAGCCATCTATATTCTTTATCTTATGCTATCAACTTTATCTATAACCACTTATTTTGCAACACTTCTTTTGCATGATAAGTAAGTATAGCTGTAGCGCCAGCACGACGTATACTGGTTAATACTTCGGTAATGACGCGCTGCTCATTCAGCCAGCCCTTTTGTATAGCCGCTTTAATCATGGCGTATTCGCCGCTTACGTTGTAGGCTGCAATGGGCAATTCGGTGTTATCTTTTAAGAGCTTGATAACATCCAGGTAAGGCAAGGCAGGTTTTACCATTAAAAAGTCAGCTCCCTCCTGCTCGTCCAAGTCTGCTTCTATCAAAGCTTCGCGCTGGTTGGCAGGGTTCATCTGGTATGTTTTTTTATCACCAAATTTCGGTGCCGAGTTTAGCGCATCACGGAACGGGCCGTAAAATGCGCTGGCATATTTGGCCGAATACGACATGATAGACACGCCGCTGTAACCATGCTGATCCAGCACCTGGCGTATGTAACCTACGCGGCCATCCATCATATCCGATGGGGCTATAATGTCGGCACCGGCACGGGCATGGGCCAAGGCCATTTGGCCTAAAACTTCGAGTGTAGCATCATTCAAAATTTCGCCGTTTTCAACAATACCATCGTGGCCGTCGCTGCTGTAGGGGTCCATAGCTACGTCGGTAATTACACATGCTTCCGGAAACTCCTTTTTCACCTCGCGGATGGCACGCAGGTAAAGGCTTTCTTCGCGGTAGCTTTCGGTAGCCATTTTATCTTTAAGAGACTCATCAATATTCGGAAATAAGTCGAACGACTTCAACCCTAAATTCATGCAGCTTTCTACTTCGCGTAGTAAATGATCTACCGAGTACCTGAAAATGCCAGGCATTGAAGAAACCTCACTTTTTTGATTTTCGCCATCAACAATGAACAATGGGAATATCAAATTTGCCGCGCTCACATAAGTCTCCTGCACCATCTGCCGGATCACTTCACTTTTTCTGTTTCTTCTGGGTCTTTGTAACATAAGTCTTTGTGTTCATGGCCAATAGTTCATGGTTCATATTTGATGCGACCCATAAACTATCAACCTTTATTTGATTCTACGATGAACTATCATCAATGAACTATTATCCCATTTTGGGCTTCTATAATCCAAATACAGCCTCAGCTAATCCAACCTCATCCGGCGAGAATGGTAGGGTGTAATTAATATTAAGTTCTTCAAGTTTTTTGCCGGTTGATTTGCCAATGGCAATCACCCGCTGGTGGTTCTCCAGTAAATTATCAGCAAAATAAGCTTCGGCATTTGATGGACTGGTGAACACCAGTACATCAGCCGATGTACCATTTACCTGCTCCTCAATCATGGTTTCGTAAACTGGAAGATCGATAATTTTTGTTTCGGCAGACAGCGCCTTATGAATACTGCGCATTGGGTTTTCGGCACCAGGGAATAGCACGGTAGTACCGTTAGCTATTTGGGCAAAATCCTGAGCTACTTCCTGCGTATCCACACTATCGCCCACATAATCGGCAAAGTGCCCGTTACGGCGCAGCATATCTTCAGACCCGCTACCCATAACCCCGAATTTTACCGGGCGAGGAAAATGCGGCTTAAGCTGAAAAAAGTATTCAACCGCATTTTTGCTGGTGAAAAATACCCAATCAATATTTTGCAGAATGTAAGGGTTAAGTATCGTCATCACCGGTACTGTGCGTATCAGTGAACGGTCTTCTACCTTGCTGCCATGTTTTTCCACCACACGCCTGAAATAGCTTGACGCCGGTAGCTCGCGCGAAATGAAAACCTTGCCGGCCAGCTTACGGCTTTTATCAAACTTGGCAATAATTTTATCAACCAGCCCCTCAGTGGTGGGCGAAGTAATAAACATGCGGTCGGGTAAATCAGTTTCGGTATCAGCCTTAGAAGTGAACACCTGGTAAACGCCCTCATGCTTACGGCAGTAACATCCTAATGGCATATGGCAGCCGCCACCAAACTGCTTTAACACCGTACGCTCAACCGCCAATGCCTCGGCAACCTCGGGATGATGTAATTGCTGCAGAATGTGGTACAACTCCGTATCTTTTTCGCGAATTTGTATAGCCAGCGCACCTTGAGCAGGTGCCGGTATAAACTCGGTAGGTGTTAATTCCTCTACATGAAACTCGCTTAAATCAATACCCAGGCGCTTTACACCGGCTTTAGCCAGCATAATAGCATGGTAGTTTTCGCTGCGGAGTTTGCCGATGCGGGTAGGCACATTGCCCCGCAAATCATCCATCTCCAGGTCGGGGCGTAAAGCGCGCAACTGCGCCTTACGACGATTAGAGGATGTACCTACCAATCCGCCAAACTTGACTGACAATTTTTGATGAACATCCACACAATCCTTCAAAATCAGCAACAGTTCAGCCGGGTCTTCCCGTTCTGAAACTGCTGCGATGATGAGTCCCGGCGGATGCTCTGTAGGCAGGTCTTTATGCGAATGTACCGCAATATCTATAGTGCCTGCCATTAATTCTTCTTCCAGCTCTTTAGTAAAAAAGCCTTTACCTTCCAGCTTATCCAGGCTGAGGTTGAGAATACGGTCGCCCTGTGTTTTTATAATTTTTAGTTGCGCAATTACGCCAACAGCAGCTAAGCTATCTTTTACAAAGTTGGCTTGCCATAGTGCCAGCTCACTGCCACGGGTTCCAATAGTAACTATCCTGTTCAAAGAGTTAATTTTGATTTACAGGCAAATTTAACTTTTACAGGGCTTTAAGAACAATTTTTATAACAATGTGAGGATAGATTGACGAACAAGCTATGACTTGCGCGATAAGATGTATAAAACACGGCGTGGCTAAACGTTGGTGTTCTACCCAAATGAAAATTATCCGATGGCATTACTTAAAGCATTCTTAATTTTCAGAAAAACCATAATACCTACCGACAACAGAATTAGAATAAGATAGCTGCTGCCCAAGTTAACTTCATCTTTAGCCGGAAAAACGCTCACAATTACATAGCTTAAAACGGATACAATAACGTAATTGATACCGCCGGTTAAGCCGCTGGCAATACCTGCATTTTTAGGAAACTTGCTTAAACAGTAAGTAAAGAAATTATTGAATGTGAAACCTGCCGCCACATGAATTAAAAATGCAAACAGAGTAAGCGTATACAAATTGGTTACATATTTTGTACTCAACAGCATTAGTAAAGCGAATGCCACCTGCAAAGCAATGTTAACGGCAATACGATTAAAAAACGGATGGTTAATAGTGGCCTTGCCCACAAAGCCGCCCACCATCCAGGCAAAACCTAACACCAGAGAGCTATAACCGGCCACCACAGGTGATAAATGTAAATTATGCTCAATAATGAAAGGCCCGGTCATGTTGTAAATCATCACCATGCTGTAGGCCAAACCTAACATTACTATACCCAGGGTAAAGCTGGTGGTTTTGAGCATTGTAGTATACACATCGGTGACCTTTTTGATAGTGAACTCAGCAAAGTGTTGTAATGACTCGCCGCTATAAATAACCTCGAGCACGGCCAGCACCAAAGCAAATATGCCTAAGAAGTAAAAATTAGATTTCCAGCCAAAAGCCACCTGAAAATAACCACCTACAAACGGCGCGATGATAGGCCCGGTTGACCAGATAATAGAAAATAAGCTCAAATAATTTTTAAGCTTATCGCCGCTAAACATATCCACAAAAAAGGCACGCTTGGCTACTACAATACCACCAACGGTAATGCCATGCACAATCCTCATCAGGTAGATCAAATACAGACTGGAAGTATTGGCAATAACTATACTGGCCAGCGCAAACAACAGCAAAGAAAACAAACCGATTTTATACCGGCCGAAACTATCTAATATACTGCCAATAAAAAGCTGAGTTACACCATAGCTAATCAGAAACAAGGTAAGGGTAAATTGAACCTGATTATTACTGGCACCTAATGAGGCCGCCATAGCCGGAAGCGATGGAATGTAAATATCGGTAGCAAAACCCGAAAGAGGCAACAAAGCGAAAGCCAGAATAGTGGCTACGCCTTTATGCTGATCGCGTATAGGTTTGGGAGTGAGCAAGGCTGATACCATAGTTGAAATGATTTGACACTAAAAACAGTGCCATATTTATTAAGTCCTCTTAGCTTGGATGTAAAAGGTTGGCAAAGCTATATCATTAATTAAACCCGACAGCCATGCAGAATATACATTGCCATTAATGTTACATTGAATTGATTTAAGATACCTGCCATGACTTTGACCTGAGCGTTATTCAATAGATACGCGTATGACCCATAAAATAAACCGCCAGCCTGACAGATACATCAGGCTGGCGGTTTATTTTAAATACTATCCTAAATTAGTTATTGTTAATCAAAATTTCTTTAGCCATTACCATGGGCACTTTGATGTACTTTTTCTCCATATAGTTAATGACTTTTTCGAGTAGCTGACGCGACTGTGCGTCCATCGCCTGCACTTCATCGGCAAATACGGTATTTAACGCACGGTCTTTAATTTGCTTAATGGTTTCTGGCACCTGGCGCATAGCTACTTCAATGCGGCGCTGCTTAAGCATCGGTAAAAACTCATCTATGTTTTGGTTGATGATTTTTTCGGCATGCACCAGTTCCTGGTAACGCTCGTTCAGGTTTTTCTTAGCTACTTCGTTTAACGAGTTTACTTCGATATAATTAACCTGATATTGCTCTAAAACTTCGGCAGCGGTATCGTTAGGTACAGCTAAATCTACCACAGTTTTTCTGTCGGTTTCGCCGTTAAGTAATGATTTGTATACTTCGGCCGTAATTAAAGGCTGCGTAGCCGATGTACAAGTGATGATTACATCAAAGCCTTTGTTATACGTTTTTAAAGCCTCCAGATCATAAGCTTCGCCGCTTAAATCGGCAGCCAGCTTTTGTGCATTGGCCAGTGTACGGTTAAACACCGCAAAGTTTGAATATTTATGCTTTTGCAGATACTTGGAAATATTACGATTGGTTTCGCCTGCGCCTACCAGCAACACGCGTGCATTTAAGCACTGCTTTAATTCTTTTAGCTTACGGTAAGCTAACGATACTACCGAGATTGGGTTGCGCGAGATATTGGTGTGTGTATAAACCTCTTTTGCTGTTTTAACTACACAGCCCATTACCATACGTAAAAAATCTCCGGTTAGGCCGGCAACACGGCAATGCTCGTAAGCCTTACGTAATTGAGCTAAAATTTCTTTTTCGCCAACTACCAAACTTTCTAATGAGCACGAGGTGCGCAGTAAATGATTTAACGCTTCCTGGTTTTCATATATCGATGCAGCATCAATAAAGGTGTTCATGTAGTAAGGGCAAAGGCCAATGCTCAAGGCTTGTAAAAACTGCTGGGCAAAGTCTCTGTCTACAGGCTGGGCAGTAGCCATTACAAACTCTACCCTATTACAGGTAGATAAGTAGAACATTTCCGGAATGTCGAATTGTTTTTGTACCTGCTGAAGTTTTTCAGTCAGATTCTCCTGGCAAAGCACCAACTTTCCCAATTCCTTCAATTCAATCTGCTTATGCGTAAAAGCTATAACCTTTAAGTGCTTCAAAGCTTTGTTATTTGTACTAAAAATTCAACTCACAAAAGTACTATCTTATCACATTGGGCTATGTCAAACCTTTGTCAAACACCTCAATTTAGAAAGAGTATAAATAGCCGCTTAAAACACTATGCGTTGCTGTATGTTTTGGTCAGGTGAACATATTGATTTAATTAAACGCGTGCAAGCTATATTATAATTACCGTTTATTTTATCTCCTGTTTATAAGAGAATACGCAAAGCAAGCCGTAACAGTTGCCTACCTTGATATCATGCTAAAAAAAATCAGCCTCATTGTTTTGATTGTATTTTACATTATTGCCGGCGTTAATCATTTCGTACACCCGGACGGTTACTTAAAAATTATCCCCGACTACCTGCCCGCCCCTCATTTATTAAACTACCTTGCCGGTGCCTGCGAAATAATTTTTGGGGCATTGCTTATTTTTCCGTTAACTCGTAATTGGGGCATTGCATTATTAATTTTAATGCTGGCTGCATTTATGCCGGTGCATATTACCATGCTGCAACAAGCCCCGATGCATTTGGGGCCATGGCACATTACACCTGCCATTGCTTGGATCAGAATTTTATTGCAACCCTTACTAATGCTTTGGCTGGCCTGGCACTGGCAAACAAAACAGACAGGCAACGTTTAATACATTCATATGATTATTAATCAAACTTATACCCTACCGGGTGCCAAAGGCCGTATTATGCTGATGGATCTTACTTACAATGAAGTACATCCGAACGCGCCATTAATCATTTTTGTGCATGGGTTTAAGGGGTTTAAAGACTGGGGGTCGCACCATTTAATAGCCCGGCATTTCGCCCTTAATGGCTACCGATTTCTGAAATTCAACTTTTCGCACAACGGCACCACACCCGAGCAACCTGATGACCTGACAGATTTGATCGCATTTAGCGAAAACACCTTCAGCATAGAACTTGAGGACCTGCAATACGTGATTGACTTTGCCTGCAGCGGCTCGGTGATACCGGCGGCCGCTAAAGTAATTCTGATTGCCCATAGCATGGGCGGCGGCATCAGCATTATTAAAGCCGCCGAAGAAAAACGGGTAAGCCATTTGATTACCATGGCTTCGGTAGCTACGTTTCGTAACCTGTGGCCTAAAGAAATTGAACCGCAGTGGCGGTTGAGCGGAGTACTGCACTTTCCTAACAAACGTACTGGACAAGACATGCCCGTTAAAGCTACGCTACTCGATGATCTGGATCGTCATCAGGGCCGGTTGAACATTTTGGCCAAAGCGGCGGATGTTACACAGCCTTGGCTTATTGTACATGGCACTGCAGATACGGTAGTAACGGTGAGCCATGCACACGATTTGAAAGCTATGCAGCCCAATGCTCGGCTTTTGCAAATTCCGAATGCCGACCACGTTTTTGGATCTTCGCACCCTTACCTACAACAGCAGTTACCGCCGGCACTGCAAGACCTTTGCAAACAAGCCTTAGCATTTTTAAAACTTTAAAACAGGCGCTTGACGCTGCTTATCATAAGCCGATTGTAAACTTATTGCAGCAAAAAAAGCAAAGCAGGCTTTGAAATGTATATTACCACAATATTTGTAAAGCATGCAACTTAAAGGCTCAAATAAAATCGGCAAGAAATACCAAAACCCTATCCCTACCGACGAAGCTGGTTTTAATAAAATGTTACCCATTTTATGGGAATACATCACCAACAAAACAGAAAATACGCCCCGAAAAAAACTTGGGCCATTTAAAACCGACAAGGCCATATTTGAAACGCCGCCGCAAAGCGGACTACGTATTACCTGGATGGGGCACTCGGGTTTACTGATTGAGATTGATGGCAAGCGTATATTAACCGACCCGGTTTGGAGCCAGCGTGCATCATTTTTACAGTGGATGGGGCCCAAGCGCTTTTTTGAAGCGCCAATACCGCTGGCCGATTTACCTAAGCTGGATGCCGTAATTATTTCGCACGACCACTACGACCATTTTGACGAAGGCACTATTCGCGAACTGGCTAAATTTGACGTGCCTTTTTACACTTCGCTGGGCGTAGGCCGTTACTTAAAACAATGGGGGGTGGCCAGCCATTTGGTTAATGAAATGGATTGGGGAGATAAAATTAGCCTCGGCGATGATTGCACCATTACTACCACGCCCGCCCGGCATTTTTCGGGCAGGGGTATTACACACCGTAATGAAACTTTATGGTCTGCTTTTGTAATTAAAGGGCACACCCATAATATATTTTTTGGAGCCGATTCTGGCTGGTTTAATGGCTTTAGCGATATTGGCGAGGCTTATGGCCCGTTTGATTTAACCCTGCTCGAAGTTGGCGCTTATGGTAAGCACTGGCCCGATATACACATGGGGCCGCTCAGCGCTGTAAATGCACACATCGCGCTTAAAGGCAAACAAATGATGCCTATACACTGGGGAACGTTTAATCTGGCATTACATGCCTGGTACGAGCCGGTTGAAATATTGCTCGAACTGGCAGCTAAAGAAAATCTCACCCTTTTTATCCCCGAACCCGGTAAACCCACCGAAGTTAACGGCAGTAATTTCAACTCCAACTGGTGGAAAGCTTTTATGAGTTAAACCAATGAAGTTATAAACAAAACGGCCCCTTGACTTTTCGTGCAAGGGGCCGTTTTGTTATTTGACATATTTTCTACAACACGTCTTTGATATGCTTATAATTAGATTTAATGGTATCCCACACCTCACCCATTTCGCCATTGAGCATTAGTTTAGACATAGACAGGGCCATACCTTTTACCTGGCCAAACTCAATCTTAGGCGGCATAGCCAGTGCGTTAGGATCGGTCATTACATCCAGCAATACTGGTCCGTCGTGAAGCAATGCTTCTTTAAGAGTTTGCTCCACTTTGTTTGGGTCGGTTACTTTGATGCCCTTAATGCCCATAGCCTGGGCTACCAGCGCAAAATCTGGGTTATGCATATCGGTTTGCCAGTCGGGCAGGCCGGCTACTTCCATCTCCAGTTTCACCATACCTAATGAGCGGTTGTTGAATACCACAATCTTAACAGGCAGTTTGTACTGGGCAATAGTAGCCAAATCACCTAACAACATGGATAAACCGCCATCACCGCACAAAGCAATCACTTGCCTGTCGGGACAAGCCAGTGCGGCACCAATAGCTTGCGGCATAGCATTGGCCATAGAGCCATGATTAAAAGAACCTAACATACTGCGCTGTCCTGTCCCTCTAATGTATCGTGCGCCCCAAACGCAGCTCATGCCAGTATCTACCGTAAAAATAGCGTTGTGATTAGCCAATTGGTCAATCGCGTTAGCCACAAACTCAGGGTGAATGTTATTTTCAGTACCCCGGTCGTCTACATAAGTTTGCAGGTTATCTTTAACCTTACTGTAGAACTCAAGTTGTGATTTTAAAAAGTCATCACCAGTTTTTTGTGGAATGAGCGGCAACAACGCCTGTAAGGTATCTTCAATTTTACCGCACAAACCCACTTCAACCTTAGCCCTGCGGCCAATGCGCTCTGGCTTTACATCAACCTGTACAATTTTGCATTTGGTAGGCATAAACTGCTCATACGGAAAATCGGTGCCCAATAAAATCAGCAAGTCCGACTCATGCATACTTTGATGGGCCGAAGGCAGGCCTAATAAGCCGGTCATGCCTACCTCGTTAGGGTTATCATGCTGTACAAACATTTTACCCCTGAATGAGTACCCCACCGGCGCATGTAAGCGCTTGGAAAGCTCCACTACCTCATCATGGGCATTAGCACAACCAATGCCGCAAAAAATGGTAATCTTTTCGTGCTCATTAATCAAAGCCGCTAAGTTCTGTAACTCGCGGTCTGACGGCCGTATTACCGGTTCGTTAAAATAATTTTTGGTAGATGATGGTATTTCAACGGCTTCCATTTCGGTAACATCACCAGGCAAACCAATTACCGATACTCCTTTTTTATTAACCGCATATTGTATACCTGCCTGCAGCATACGGGGCAGTTGTGCCGGTGTAGTAGCAATCTGGTTATAGTAACTGCAATCATCAAACAGTTTAATGGTATTGGTTTCCTGAAAATATTCGGTACCAAACTGGTGCGTTGCACAGGTAGAGGCAATGGCAATAACAGGTGCCCCCGAACGGTGGGCATCATACAAACCATTGATCAGATGCACGTGCCCCGGACCACTGCTGCCCGCACAACAGGCAATGCCGTTCAGTTCTGCTTCAGCCGCCGCAGCATACGCGCCGGCTTCTTCGTGCCGCATATGCACCCACTGTATTTTGTTGTCGCTACGCCGTACGGCATCGTTAATATGATTTAAACTATCGCCGGTAACGGCGTATATTCTTTTCACACCAGCGGCCGACAGCATATCTACCACTTGTTCTGCTACATTTTGTGCCATGTGTATATGAGTTATTGTACAAACAATAACCTGATACTATTAAGCGGGTTTTGATTATTAGGGAATAGTGGTAATTTTACTTACATATGAACACTAAACTTATCACGTCGCTGGTGGCATTAGCCTTTATTTTGTTTACTTATTCCGCTAAGGCACAAATCAAACCAGATACTGCAGCAAATGCAGCAGCACCAGAGAAAGAAATTTTTTACAAGGTAGAAAAGATACCGGAATTTCCGGGTGGCATTGAAAAATTCATTCGTTTTTTAGACAAAAATTTAAATAAAAAAAAGGCTAAAACGCCGACTCGCATTAACGTAACTTTTGTTGTTGAGAAAGACGGTTCTTTGAGCAACATAGGCACCGCCCGAACTGATTACGATCCGCAGGCAGCCGAAGAAGCAATAAGAGTAATAAAACTGTCACCTAAATGGAAGCCTGGTGAAGCCCATGGCCAACCCTGCCGGGTAAATATCACTTTCCCTGTTTTATTCGACTAAACTTATTTTGCAACTGCCTGCACCACTTAACCCATAGTCTTCATCGATATGCTATGTAGGTACATTACAGTTGAATAAATCTATTCATCCTGCTTTTTACAACAATGGTTAATTATATTAAAAATACACATCTCCAATTTGGCTGTAAGGAAAACTGGAACAACATTAATCTAATACCGCCAAGCGGGTTTTGATTACTTAATATTAGTAGTAATTTTAATTGTATATGAATACTAAACTTATTACTATAATTGCTACGGCAGCCTTTGCACTCTCCGCTTATTCGGCTGATGCACAAACTACTCCGGCTAAATCACCAAAAGTTGCAGAAGTAACGCTTTCCCAAACAAGGGATGTATATACTTCTTCTGTTGAAGTGCTTCCACATTTTCCGGGCGGAGTTGAAGGATTTACAAACTTTTTAAAGCAGAACATCAACAACAAAAAAGCTGAAGCACCGGGACGTGTCAATATCACTTTTGTAGTTGAGAAAGACGGCTCGTTGAGCGATGTACACGCTATTGGTAGAAATACTGAATCTAAAGCAGCAGAAGAAGCAATCAGAGTAATCAAACTATCGCCTAAATGGGAACCGGGAAAACAAAACGGACAGCCGGTAAGGGTACAATACACTGTTCCAGTAGTATTTAAATAAAGTCTTTGCAGACCTTAAATTAGCTTTTGATGGCAGACGAAATCAAAAATATAAAGCTTAAGTTTAATTGTAACGAAAATTGGGAAGCGATGCCCCTTAGTGATGGTGGTCGATTTTGCAATAAATGCAAAAAAAAGGTTTATGATTTTACAGATAGCCATGCTACGGAATTTGCCCAAATTATGGCCGAAAATAATTACAATATTTGCGACCGGTTCACCCAACAACAATTAGCACCTCGACCTGTACAAATTCCGGCCTGGAAGAAATGGCTTTCGGCAGCTGTTGTATTATTAGGTATTAACCTATTTAACCATAAAGCTGAGGCACAAAAAGCGAAAGACAATAAAACAACCACAGAGAACAACACACAGAACGCTACGTTTGGCGGTGTTACTGACACAGACCCTCAATATCCCAACGGCGGACCCGAAAAATTTAAAGAATTTATAGCACAACACCTCAACAAAACCCAAACTCCGTTCAAAGGGCGAATTACAATTACTTTTGTAGTTGAAAACGATGGATCGTTAACAGACATTCAAGCCATTGGAAGATCACTGGATTCGAGTGCTGCACAAGAAGCAATCAGAGTGTTCAAACTCTCTCCCAAGTGGATACCGGGCAAACGCTACGGCAAGCCGATAAGAGTACAATATTCAGTACCTGTTTTCTTCGATTAGCACATCAACCTATTTTCGGCAAAATCCAAGTAATTCAAGTAATTCAACAATGATTTACCTGTAGTAAAGATGGGAATTAATCCGCCCCATTACAGAAGCAACACCTCAAAATCCAGTCAGGAATCACGTTTAGATTATCTCCTACTGACTTGGCTGCTATGATGGTACACGATAGTCTAAACACGAAAAAACCCGGTAGCAATAAATAATGCTATCGGGTTTTCATCGAAAAATATCACGATTATCTACAAAAGGTCAGCTGCAGGTTCAACCCAGTTACCATCTTCCCGAATAATACCAATCAGTTCATCAAGTGCTTTGGCGGTGTTCACATTCTTTTTAACTACTTCTTTGCCGCGGTAAAGCGTTATTTTACCCGGACCCGCACCTACGTAACCATAATCGGCATCGGCCATTTCGCCAGGGCCATTTACAATACAGCCCATAATGCCAATTTTCAGCCCTTTTAAATGACTGGTACGGCTGCGAATCATTTGCGTAGTTTCCTGCAAATCAAACAATGTACGGCCGCAGCTTGGGCAGGAAATATATTCTGTTTTAGAAATACGCGAACGGGTAGCCTGTAAAATACCGAAGGCCGTTGAGGTAATTACCGAGGCTGGTAATTCAGGCGCATCAATCCATACACCATCGCCAAAACCGTCTACCAGTAAAGCTCCCAAATCGGTAGCGGCATATAACTGCAATTGGGTCACGGCATCGGTAGAGGCCTGCGCCGAAATCAGGATATGGGTATTGTTAATGTCCACCAACGGTAATGCATTAGCTGCCGACGCGTCGGTTTGTATGGTAGATGCTGTTACATTGCTTTCACCGAAACGATAGCGACGTTTGATGATGACCGGTGTATCAATACCAGCTTCTTCCAGTTTGAAGAAAAAGCTGCGCTGTTCGGCCATGCCATGCAGTGTGTTTGTTTCCAACACCCAAACCAGTCCTTTATCATCAGCCAGTTGCTTAAACTGGGCGGCATCAAAATCGGCTAAGCTAACCTTTACCAGATTAAGCGCCGACGAGCGGTCGGTTGCCGATAAGTATTCGGATAACGTAAATACCGGATGGCAATTTTTCTTGTTAGCTAAAGTTTGCCAGGTAGTATAATTATATAACTGCTTTAAATTACCCGGAAAAGTAAATGAGGACAATTGGTCGGCTAGGTACACAAAATCTACCGACTGGTCGGCCATGTTATATTTATCCAGTATAGGCGAATATAAATAACCGGCATCATTTAGTACTGAGGGGTCTTTTAAATTGCGGTTGCTTAAATCAACCACCACCCGCGGCACCATGTGCCCGCCAATAAAGGCGTTGGCCTCAAAAGTAGCACGCTTTTGATATTCGTAAGGATTATGTGCTACCGGTTGTGTGTTGCCGGTTGCAGGTAGGTTATCTTGATTCTTTACTCTTGATTCCTGATTCCGCAAAGCATATCGATTTACTAAAGCAATAGCTACCGGCGCTTCGGCTTCGGGCTCCTCGGTTAAAGAAACGCGAACGGTGTCGCCCAAACCATCCTCAAGCAAAGTACCAATACCTACGGCCGATTTGATACGACCATCCTCGCCGTCGCCGGCCTCGGTTACACCCAGGTGAAGCGGATAATTCATCCCTTCAGCCACCATAGTGTCCACCAGTAAACGGTAAGCCTGTACCATTACCTGTGGGTTACTGCTTTTCATGGAGATGACGAGGTTATAATAATTAAGTGCTTCGCACATCCGGATAAACTCCATAGCCGACTCTACCATTCCCTGCGGAGTATCGCCATAACGGCTCATGATCCGGTCGCTCAAAGAGCCATGGTTGGTACCGATACGCATAGCAGTACCATACTCTTTGCAAATATTTACCAACGGGGTAAATTTTTGAAAGATGCGGTCCAGCTCGCCCTGATATTCCAAGTCGGTATACTCCAACTCGTCAAACTTTTTTTTATCGGCGTAATTGCCGGGGTTAACCCGTACCTTTTCTACAATACGCGCAGCCACTTCGGCAGCGTTAGGCGTAAAGTGTATATCAGCCACCAGCGGCACGGTGTATCCACGCGCACGTAACTGTTTTTTTATTTCGGCCAGGTTTTGCGCTTCTTTGATGCTTGGTGCCGTGATACGCACATACTCACAACCGGCATCAACCATGCGTATGGTTTGTTCAACCGTACCTATGGTATCCATGGTATCGGTAGTGGTCATGCTTTGTATGCGGATGGGATTGCTGCCCCCCATTGGCACATCACCAATGGTTACTTCGCGGGTTACAAAACGAGAATATTGAGTGAGTGAGTTACAGTAACGGCCAGGCAGCCCTTTTACAGCTTCAGCGTTCATCATAGGATATGCGCAATTATCTTAACAATACAAAGTTAAGCATTATTAGCCTTATGCTTGCTTCAATAAA
This sequence comes from Mucilaginibacter sp. CSA2-8R, assembly GCF_038806765.1. NCBI lineage: Bacteria > Pseudomonadati > Bacteroidota > Sphingobacteriia > Sphingobacteriales > Sphingobacteriaceae > Mucilaginibacter > Mucilaginibacter sp. CSA2-8R. Next base: position 4,520,272 of record NZ_CP152389.1, read on the forward strand.
ATTTTGAAATATTAAAGTACGTCTTTACGCAGTACGTAAGTTTTAGCCGCCCGGTCATGCACAGCTTGGTTATAATCGCCAAAAAGGGCTAATAAAAATCCCACGAAGCAAAATATAATAGATATCATCTTCACGAAACTGCGCAATAATGCTCTTCCGAAACTCATCTTCAAACCGTCCTGGTCAACCACAATTAGTTTAAACAATACCTGCCCTAAAGTAGCGCTTAACGGGGTAACTAAGCAGATAAGGTTATACAGCCAAACGGTTACAAAAAACACGCCCTGTAAAATTAATACATCTTTAACGTCAGACGGATTGATGGGGTGGCTCAGGCTGATGTTATTAAGTTTTTCGACAGGCAAATAACCTCTTAACAAACTAAACTCCAGGCGTAGTATCATACTGATTACAAAGTAATCAACAATAAAGGCCAGCAACCGGTACCCGAACCCAGCTAAGTTCGACTCGGTAGGGAAGTAATATCCTTCGTAACGAAAATACTCGGCAAAGTCTAAAATATCGCTGGCTTTTGTCCAGTTACTAAATGGTGTACGCACCATATCGTCGGGTTCCAGTCGGCCGTCGGTTAATTCTTCAAAGGTAAAAGGGCCTTTTTCACCGTCATTATCTTTAACAAAAAAACTATCCATGTATGTGTGTTGTGCTAAGCACGGCCTGCAAAAGTAATGTTTTAATTACCGTTTGCCTAACCATTACGAACTCATGGCATATACCACAATATTTACGCCGAACTTAGTGTTATCCTCGGCCAAAAAACGCTTGTTCCTGAAATCATAATCCCACTCACAGCCATAATCTTTGTTACTATACAACACCGCAATACGCCCGTTAATAGTAATGGCCTTTAAATAATCATGCACCAAATCATCACCCCAGCCATTCAACTCAAACGAGGTATTGGGCGGACCTTTTTCAAAGGTGAAGAATGAACGGTAGATTTCGTGATTATTCGGTATTTTTTTCATGGCCTGAGGCCCAAACAAGGCCGACATCTGCGCCTCGAATGATTTGGCAAACAGGCCGTCAATGTCGTGGTTACAGTCATCCACAAATACAAACCCGCCGTTTTGCACGTACTTTTTAAAGTTGGCGCGCTCCTGCGCATCAAACTGCACCAGCTTGTGACCGCTCAGGTAACTAAAAGGCGAGTTAAACACATCAGGACTACTCAGGGCCACTACTTTCTCTTTATTATCAATAGGAATGGTAGTGTACTCTAACAGCGAGTTTAAAATATTAGACGGCATGCGCTGGTCGGTATCCCAATCGCCGGAATGATAGCTAAAGCGGGTAAAAGTAAACTTGGAGGTTAATGCCATCAGTGTTAAAACTTTAAAAGTAGTACAAAATTTTATCCGCTAACGGTTTTTATTTGCCTGGTTTGTAAATTTTTGAATACTTATTTCAGGTTTTTACAAAATCTCACTCCATTTAACCTAAATCAAGATATATTGTGGAGCCGTTTACCACGTACTTACCATTTTGATATCAAATTGCGCTTTGGAAATTACAGAAACACACGTTAAATCATTGCTGGCAAAGCTGCCGCAGTTAAAAATTGAGATACAAAAGGTCATTGTTGGCCAGGAACATATTTTAGATGAATTACTGGTGGCATTTTTAGCCGGCGGCCATTGTTTGCTGGAAGGCGTACCAGGGCTGGCTAAAACCTTATTAGTTAAAACCATGTCGCAGGCACTGCACTTGTCTTTTCGCCGGATACAGTTTACACCCGATTTGATGCCTACCGATATTGTAGGCACCGAAATTTTAGAAGAAGACCACGTAACCGGTAAGCGTTTTTTTAAATTTAACAAAGGCCCTTTGTTTGCCAACATTATTTTGGCCGATGAGATAAACCGTACGCCACCCAAAACGCAGTCGGCATTATTAGAGGCTATGCAAGAATTTGAAGTAACCTACGGCGGACAAACCTACCCGCTTGACCGGCCATTTTTTATTCTGGCTACTCAAAACCCTATTGAGCAGGCAGGCACTTATCCCCTGCCCGAAGCTCAGTTAGACCGCTTTTTACTGCTGGTACGCATAGGCTACCCTACCGCGCAAGAAGAATTTGATATTTTAAACCGCACCACCGGCACGTCAAAGAACACGGTTAACCCGGTAATCAGTGCCGAAGAAATACAGCAGGCGCAGGCCCTGGTGAGGCAGGTAAGCATCAGCGAAGATTTAGTGCGATACGTTAGTGAATTGATACGCGCTACCCGGCCCGATACCTCTAACTTAAGTTATGTAAAAGAATGGGTACGCTGGGGTGCCGGTCCGCGGGCTGGCCAGGCTTTGATATTAACCGCCAAAGCCAGAGCGTTACTCAAAGGCCGGTACGCCGTGTTGATGGAAGATATCCATGCGATGGCCACACCGGTATTGCGCCATCGCGTATTAATGAATTTTAAAGCAGAGGCCGAAGGCATCACCTCAGATAAAGCTACTGCCGAATTAATTAAGCTATTGGAAAGACCGGGAGTTTAAAACTGCAGAGCCAGGGGAGCAGATTATAGAGTACAGAATCAAGAATACAGATTTTAAATTAAGAGCCAAGAAAAATCCACTATAACACCCATGCTTGACCCTAAAGTTTTAATGACGATCAAAAACCTGCCACTGCTGGCTAAAACGGTGATTGATGGTTTTATGAACGGCTTTAACAAAAGCACCGTGAAGGGGCCTGGACTGGAGTTTAGTCAGTATCGCAGCTACCAGCCGGGCGATGATTTGCGTTGGCTCGACTGGCGTATGTATGCCCGTAGCGACCGGTACTATATCCGCGAGTCGGAGGTAGAAACCAGCATATCCGTTAGGTTTTTGATAGATGCCAGTGCCTCCATGAACCACCACGACGGGACGTTGAGCAAAATAGAATACGCCCGTTTTATGGCGGCTTCATTGGCTTACCTGGCCAACCTGCAAGGCGATGCAGCAGGCTTGTACGTATTTAAAGATGGTGGCTTATTTTCGCTGGCCGCACGGCCCGATCCGCAACATTTGCAAAGGCTATACCACCAGTTAGAAAACATTAACCCTGCCGGTACTTTTACCCAACCCATTCATTACAGAGAGTTGTTTGCAGGTGCAGGCCGGAAAGAGTTACTGGTTTTTATCACCGATATGTATCAAACGGATGGCGAAATAAATAAACTGCTTGATTCGTTAGCCGCCCTTAAGCATGAGATCATAGTGTTCCAGTTAATGGGCCAGAACGAGTTGGATTTTAATTTTAATGGTTACTCAGCATTAGAAGATTTAGAAACCGGTGAAGTAATACAGATAGGACCACAAGCCAAACAAAAATACCAGCAAGCATTACATAATCATTTAGAAAGCATCAGGATGCAGTTGTTAGGCAAGCACATCGTACATCGCATAGTCAGCACTGCGCAACCCCTTAATGAAGCTTTGCGAACCTTTTTAATACAAAGAAATAAAGGCATATAATATACTTAAAAGCTGATCATCAGAAATTAACCAGAATATCGAAAGCCGGCCCACAGAAAGCGTTAAATAAAATTATGTTCCAGTTTTTAAATCCTATTTGGCTTATTGGTGCCGCCGCTATAGCAATTCCGGTGCTGATACACTCATGGAACATCCGGCCGGGCAAGGTACTTAAGGTAGGGAGCATTGGGCTGATTGATGCGGCCTCGCGTAAAAGCAGCCGCAGTTTAAAATTACTGGATATCCCTTTGCTCATTTTAAGGTGTTTAGTACTAACCCTATTGGCATTAGTACTGGCCTTACCTGTATGGCAAAAACGGGTACCGGTAGTTAAAGCCAAAGGCTGGATACTAATTCAGAAAGAAAATTTTAAAACCACCTATCAGCAATTTAAGCCAACGGTAGACTCACTAACGCGTGCAGGATATGAATTTCATTATTTTAACGCGGGGTTTGACAAAGGCAATATTGCACAGGTATTAAATCCACCTAAAGATGCTGTTGTGAGTAAGGACAGCATCAAACCAACTAACCAGCAAACCAACTACTGGAACTTAATCCGGCAGTTGGATGATAAAATATCATCAGATATACCGGTGTATTTGTTTACCACAAATCAGGCTAAGTATTTTACAGGCGCCAAACCGGATGCAGCATTGCAACTGCATTGGCAAACTTACACCCCGGCCGATTCAACCAGTACCTGGATCCAAAACGCCTGGTTTACCCCGGACGGCGACATTAGGTTAGTACAAGGGCAAAGCCGTCCTTCGGGCACCTCATACAATTACGCTAACATCAGGCAATCAACCGGCAACAGCATTTATAATATCCAAACCAATAACGGGACAGCGCAAATATCATTGATTGCCGGTAACCAAACCCCAGCTGTAATTGATACCACCGTACAGCATATTGCTATTTACGCAGATAACAACTCATCAGATGCCGGCTATATTAAGGCGGCTTTGCAAGCGGTAAACCAGTTCACACAACGCAAAACTGTAGTTAAAGCTATCAGTAATCCGGCGCAATTACCCGCCAATACCGATTGGCTGTTCTGGCTTTCTGAAAAGACAATCAGCCAAGCTTATCTCAATCATTGCAGCCATGTTTTAGCTTATCAGCCCGGCAAAACAATTACTGTAAACAGCTGGATTAGCAATGCCGGGCCGTATGCCACTGCTGTTGCAGATATTAATAAAGTAAATTTATATAAATTAATCAGTGCACCCGAAGGGATTCGAACCCCGGTCTGGCAGGAGGCCTCCGGCAAACCCGTGCTTGCAATGGAGCAACAAGGTAAAACCAGGCTTTATCATTTTTACAGCCGGTTTAACCCAACTTGGAATAACTTGGTTTGGAATGATAATTTCCCGGCCTGGTTATTACAACTAATGCAAGAACCGACATCCAATACTATCAACAGCAATGAAAAGCGGGTATTAAGCCGCCAGCAATACTTGCCTCGACCAAGCACCGATTCACATATCATTGCCGCCTCAAAAAATATAGAAACTAAAAACTTGTCGAGATATTTTTGGCTGGCATTACTGTTGGCATTTATGGCCGAACGCTGGCTGGCACACCGTAAAACTCAAACTGCTGACAAATTTTAATGGAACAGGAAGCATTATATAAAATAAAGCAACTGCAACAGCGCTATATAGGCTACCAACTTTTAGCGGAGGTTTTGTTTGCAGCGGCCTGCGCCGTTATAGTTGGCAGTATATTGTTTCCGTGGCAGGGAAGTAAAGCATTATGGTGGTCGATAGTGTTGTTTATAATAATTGCTTGCCTTTTAATAATTATAAAACAACCCTGGAAAACTACCTTAAATACTATTTGCCGTTATTTAAATCTTAACTATCCCGAACTGGAAGAAAGCTGTACGCTGATTATTAAACCCGCAACTGATTTAAACTTACTCGAACGGCTGCAATTAAACAAGGTGGAAAAGGCAGTGGCACACCTGCCTGCACAACCGCCAATATTTACCCAACGGCTCAAAAAGTCAGCTTGGTGGCTGGCAGCGGCAGTAGCGTTAAGTTTCATTATTTTTTTTATTGGTCAGCGCTGGCCAGCAGTAGCAAACGGACTTCAAAATCATTCGTCCGAAACTACCGCCAAAAAGCTTCCACCAGAAAAAGTATTACCGCAAATCAGCAGTGTGCTGCTCAAAATAACGCCGCCTGCTTATACCGGTAAACCTGCCCGCAGCCAGGATAAATTTACCATTGAGGCCGAAGAAGGCGCAACGGTTAGCTGGATAATCAGCACCAATATCAAGGTAAAAAGCGTTGTTTTGATTTTTAACGAAGGTGAAAAATTGCCGCTCGAGGGCAACCGGTTAAACGAGTGGAAAGGCTCGCGCACCATTACCAAACCCGGCTTTTATCAGGTAAGTATCAACGGAAAACTTTCAGACTTGTACCAGGTGCAGATTATTAAAGATGCTATACCGGTAATTCACATTAAATCACCCAAGCAGTACACTCACATTGATGCCGGCGAGGCTCCAAAGGTTGTTGTGGATGCCAGCATTACTGATGATTATGGCATCAGCAATGCCCTGATTTTTGCTACCGTAGCCAAAGGCAGCGGCGAGTCGGTTAAATTTAAAGATACTACGTTTAACTTTGGCACCTCTTTTAATCAGCATAACAAACAATACAACCTGCAGCGTATTATCGACCTGCCCAAATTGGGCATGGAGCCGGGCGATGAGCTTTACCTTTACCTGCAGGCACAAGATACACATCAGCAAAAAAGCCGCACGGATGTTTTGATTGTATCTATACAAGATACTGCACAGCTGTTAAGCATGGATGGTATTGTATCGGCCGCCAATATCAAGCCCGAATATTTCAGAAGTCAGCGGCAGATTATTTTGGATACCGAAAAACTGCTAAAAGAAAAAGACAGCATTGTGGTAACCGCGTTTAAAAGCCGCTGCAATGATTTAGGTACCGACCAAAAAATGCTGCGACTGCGTTACGGCAAGTTTTTAGGTGATGAAGATGAGAGCGGTGCCGAAGGCGAAGGCAAAGAGGATGTAGCCAAAGCCGAAAACTTTGGTAATGCCGCCGTAATTATGGACGCCTACACTGATAAACACGACAATGCCGAAGACGCTACTTTTTTAGAGCCTGCCGTAAAAGCCCAGCTTAAAGCCACTCTGAACGAAATGTGGAAAGCAGAACTGCGGCTGCGCCTTTTTAAACCACAGGAGGCTTTGCCTTATGAGTACAAAGCTTTACGCTTATTAAAAGACTTGCAGCAAAAGTCGCGCTCGTTTGTTGCCAAAACCAGCTATAATCCGCCTCCTTTAAAACCCGAAAAACGCCTAAGTGGAGATTTAAGTAAAGTTGGGCTACCTGTTAACCAACAAACACTCAAACCTGCAGCAGACAAATACGAAACATTAAAAAAAGCAATTACCGTATTGCAGCAATCCCGATATACGGCTTTAAACACGGGCGATAAACGCGTTTTACAACTAGCATCACAACAACTTGCGTTGCAGGCTTCCAGCCAGCCCGGCACCTACCTGCGCGCGGTAAGCGCCCTGCGCCGTATCATCAATAACAAAGCAGCGCCATCAATTGCTGACAGGGCTACTATAGAAAAAGCTATTCAGCAGAGTTTACCAGGAAGCAAGGTAACACCATCGGCAAACCTATCAGCTCCGGATATGGGATTGGCTCAACGCTATTACAAAAATTTAAACCGATAATATAAAGTATGAACTGGACACTATCGGTGATCATTATCTGCGTTATACTGGCACTCCTGTTTAGCTGGCAGGAATACCGCCGAACTGACCGGCGCCGTTTACTTTGGCGAATAATGGCCATCTGGACTTCGCTGGCTGCTTTAGCCTGCATTGCGTTACCTATTACCTACCGTGCAACTACGCCAGCCGACGCACAAACAGATGCTGTTTTACTCACCAATGGCTTTAATAAAGACAGCATTCCGGCCATTGCACCGGTGTTTACGGTTGACGAGGAAATAAAGAAAGCTTATCCAAAAGCTGTGTTAATGAGTACCCTGGACGAGCTTAACACACAACGCCTCCCTTTTAAACAAATTAAAATTTTAGGCTATGGCATTGATGAGGCCGATTTACCTCAACTGGATGAACTATCCATCAGTTATCACACTCCACCCTCACCGGCAGGGTTACAAAATATTAACTGGCCATCAAAAATAAATACCGGCGAGCAATTAGCGGTGCAGGGCAAATTTAATAATCAAGATGGGAAGCCGGTAAAACTACAGCTTAAAGGGCTGGGTACATTATCAGACTCTGTAATTATTTTGCCCGCCAAAACCGCTTATTTTCAGTTAAAAACCAAACCGAAGGCAACTGGCAGGCTCGTTTATCAAATAGTAGCCCTGGCCGGACAAGATACGCTGATGAATGAAAGCATCCCTGTAACCATCGAGACAACTAAACCTTTGCGGGTACTGATGCTGAATGCGGCTCCTAACTTTGAGAACCGCTTTTTAAAAAACTGGCTTGGCGAAAACGGCTATGCAGTAGCCTCCAAAGCAACTATCAGTCAAGGCAAAATCAGCGAAGATTATATTAACCTCAATAAATTAAATCTACGGCATCTTTCTGTTTCGTTACTGCACCAGTTTGACTTAGTGATTGGCGACCTATCTGCCTTGAAAACTTTGCCACCCAATGAAAGTGTCGCTTTAAAGCAGCAGGTTACCCAGAAAGGCTTGGGACTTATAGTACGGGCCGACAGTACCGACAAAACCACCTCTTGGCTGCAGCGCGACTTTCCGGTAAATACCGTTACCACCAAAGAGCAACCGATGGTAGCACTGACCTTGCAAGGATCAATCACTGCCACCGGTAAACTAAGCATCGATCCTTCGTATATTAGTTACCGGCCCAATACCCAAAGCTTGGTGACCGACGTTAATCAGCGTGAACTGGCTGCAATGACGCTATCGGGGGCGGGCAAACTGGTGTTTACCACGCTTAATCATACCAATACCTGGCTACTGGCCGGCAACCATGCAGATTATGGCAACTTATGGTCGCTCCTTATCAGCCGCGCTGCTAAAAAACAATTTTCGGCGCAAAGTTGGCGGTTAGCTACCGCACTGCCCGTGGTAGATGAGCCCACCCAGGTTATATGGCAAAGCGGCGTGGCACCACAAGATGTTACGATTAACGGAACCAGTATAGCACCAGAACAGAACCCAAACATTCCGTACGAGTGGACCTTGACCTACTGGCCACAAAATGCCGGCTGGCAGACGGTAAAAATCAACAAAAACACCGCTATTGATTGGTTTGTGCACGAAAAACGCAGTTGGGAAAGCCTCCGGAAGCTTAAAAGAATGACTGCGACACAAAATTTTGTGGCTAACCAACACAAAACACTAACTGTAACAAAACAAATACAGCAATACAGACAAAAAGAGGTATCTAAAATTTATTTTTATTTACTTTTATTGATAGCGTGTACCTTTTTATGGGTAGAACGCAAGTTTGCGAACTAACAAACGATTAACTATACCAAATTAATTACTAAAGGAGGATTAAACCTTGAAACGCAGAAATTTTATTTATCTGTCGGGCGTAGGTGCAAGTGCATTAATGTTACCCAACCTGCCATCGTACGGTACAGCGATTGACCCGGCCCAATCGCTGGAAACGGTTGATGTGCGCATTAAAAAAGAACTGGCCGATGTTGCCCTCAATACCGCCAAATCTAAAGGCGCATCTTATGCTGATATTCGTATAGGGCGTTATTTAAACCAAGCCGTTATTACCCGCGAAACCAGGGTGCTTAATGTAGCCAACGCCGAATCGTATGGTGTGGGTGTACGGGTGCTGGTTAACGGCTGCTGGGGCTTCGCTGCCAGCAACGTGGTAACTAAAGATGGAGTAGCTAAAACAGCAGAACGCGCCGTAGCAGTAGCAAAAGCCAACGCTAAAATTGGCGGCATGCCGGTACAACTGGCCCCGCAAAAAGGGTACGGCGAAGTAAGCTGGAAAACCCCGATTGAGAAAAACGCCTTTGAGGTTCCGATTAAAGAGAAAGTTGACCTGTTATTGGCAGCTAATGGCGTTGCTTTAGCAGGCGGAGCTAACTTTGTTAACTCTACTATACTGGCCATCAATGAGCAAAAATATTTTGCTTCTACCGATGGCTCTTACATTGATCAGGATATCCACCGCTTATATCCAAACTTTAGCGTTACTAAAATTGATGCTGCTAAGGGTGCGTTTGAAACCCGCGCAGCGTTAAGCTCGCCGGTAGGCATGGGGTATGAATACCTTACCCCTACCGCGTCCGAAAAAATGCAGGGTGTAGTTACCCGCTACCGCAACCGGTATGACATGATGGAGGACATGAAAAATGCCACCAAGAATGCTGCTGAAAAAGTAAATGCTAAAACCGTTGAGCCAGGCAAGTATGACTTGGTGCTCGACCCTTCACATTTATGGTTGACCATCCACGAATCGGTTGCTCACCCTACCGAGCTCGACCGTGTATTGGGCTATGAGGCCAACTATGCCGGTACCAGCTTCCTGACGTTAGATAAACTCAAATCTGGCAACTTTAAATTCGGTAGCCCGAATATGAACGTTGTTGCCGATAAAAATCAAAAAGGCTCATTAGGCGCTGTTGGATACGATGATGAAGGCGTTAAACCTAAAGAATGGCAGATTGTAAAAGATGGTACACTGGTAAATTTCCAAGCCATTCGCGATCAAGCCCATATGCTTGGCTTAAAAGAATCGCAGGGCTGCTGTTATGCGCAAACATGGGCCGATGTACAGTTTCAGCGTATGCCTAACGTATCGTTACAGCCAGGCAAAACGCCTTTGAGTGTAGATGATATGATTAAGAAAGTTGACAAAGGCATTTACATTGTAGGTAACGGTTCTTTTTCTATAGACCAGCAACGCTACAACTTCCAGTTCGGCGGTCAGCTATTTTACGAAATTAAAGGCGGCAAAATTGTAGGCATGTTAAACGACGTAGCCTACCAAGCCACCAATCAGGAATTCTGGAACTCTCTGGCTGCTGTGTGTGATGAGCGCGACTATCGCTTAGGTGGCGCCTTTAACGATGGCAAGGGCCAGCCAAGCCAGTCGAACGCCGTATCGCACGGATCATCAACTGCATTATTTAAGGGAGTAAATGTAATTAATACTAAACGAAGAATCGGATAACCTCGAGATATGCCAATACTTAGCAAAGAAGAAGCACAAGCTTTATTAAAGAAAGTGCTTAGTTACTCAAAAGCCGACGAGTGCGAAATAGGACTAAATGGTAACGAAGGCGGAAACATTCGTACGGCGTTAAATGCTGTATCAACCGCCGGCGATATCAGTACTTTAGGATTAGCGGTGAGCTCGACCTTCGGTAAAAAAACCGGCACAGCTACCATTAACGAGTTTGATGACGCATCATTAGAAAAAGTAGTGCGCCGCTCGGAAGAACTGGCACAACTGGCGCCAGAAAACCCGGAGCACATGCCGCCGTTAGGTCCGCAAACTTTTGCCGAATCAAATACTTACAATGAAAAAACAGCTGCTATGACGCCGGAGAGCCGGGCCGATATGGTTGCCGCAAGTTTAAAAGCATCAAAAGACGCCGGTTTAGATGCAGCCGGCTTTTTGGAAAATACCACCAGCTTTTATGCTACCATGAACAACAAAGGGTTGTTTGCCTACAATAAATCAACAGACGTTACCTTTTCGGTAACTACCCGTAACAAAGCCGGTACAGGCTCGGGTTACGCTGCACGTGGTTTTACCGATGTAAGCAAACTTGATACCTTGGGAGCCACCAAAATTGCCGCACAAAAGGCCAATGGGTCTGTTGGTGCACGCGCTATTGAGCCAGGTAAATATACTGTAATACTGGAGCCAACCGCTGCGGTATATATGATGGAAAACATGTTTAGGTTTGATGCCCGCAGTGCCGACGAAGGCCGCAGCTACCTGAGCAAGCGCGGCGGCGGCACCCGCCTGGGCGAAAAACTAATGGACGATAAGGTTAACATTTATTCTGATCCGTTTAATGCCGACTTACCTGCCAACACCTGGAGTGGTGACGGACTGCCTTTAGAAAAAACCTACTGGATACAAAACGGCGTGGTAAAAAACCTGTCGTACTCGCGCTACTGGGCCGAAAAGAAAGGCGCTAAACCATTGCCCGGCCCGAGTAATATTATTATGGATGGCGGCACCACCAGCTTGGAAGATATGATTAAGAGTACCGAACGCGGCATCCTGGTATCGCGCCTGTGGTATATCCGAATGGTAGACCCTCAGGTGTTAGCCTTAACCGGTCTTACCCGCGACGGCACTTTTTATATCGAAAACGGCAAAATTAAATTCCCGATCAAGAACATGCGCTTTAATGAAAGCCCGGTAATTATGCTGAACAACGTTGAAGCTCTTGGAAAACCAGAGCGAGCTATTAGTGTAGAAAGCTACCGCAGTTATATGATTCCGCCGATGAAGATTCGCGATTTCACCTTTTCGTCTCTATCAGACGCTGTATAATCAGTATCGCATAAACAACAAAAGCTCCGTTTTTACGGAGCCTTTGTTGTTTATAAGCATAACAAAAATTCGGTTTAGTAACCTTTTGCTCTATTAGGATCAAAATGCAAACCCGGTGTTAACCAGTATAATAAAACCACCCGCGAAAACCTGAAGTTAAACGGTGCAAGCACTAAAGCCGACGTTAAGAGGACGCTGATATACAACCAAGGCGATTCCAGGTTACCGGTTAGGATGTAAGTAGCCACGGCCAGTGTAACCATCTCAGCCACATTCATGGCATAGCTTACAAACATGGCCACATAAAAATATCCGGGCTCTATCTCAAAATGAAAGCCACAATGCGGGCACTCATTATACATTTGCTGACCACCAAACCTGTACATACCGTTGGCAAACATATTACCGGTGCGGCATTTGGGGCATTTGGCATGCATGGCAGCTTTTAGTATAGATGGACTTGCTGTCATGTTACTTTTATCTAACGTTAATGTTTTCATGATGATTGGTATTTAAAGCCTTATTTCTGAATTGCTCTGGCGTAAGGCCGGTTTGTTTTTTAAAAAACTTGGTAAAATATGAATTATCTTCAAAGTTGAGCCGCGCAGCAATCTCGCTGATGGTTAGCTGTAAATTAATAAGCAAACGTTTTGCTTCCAGCACAATACGATTCCGAATCAATTCTCCGGCAGGTATCCCCATCACTTCTTTACAAATACCATTTAAGTGATTTGGCGTAATATAAAGCAGTTCGGCATACTCTTTAGGCAAGCGCAATCTGGTATAGTTTTGCTCAACTAATTGCTGAAAATTTTTTAGCAGGGTATAATTATAGGCATTCACCCGATCGGATGACGGCTCGGCACCTAAGCGACCTATCGTAATAAACAGCTGCAACAAAAGCGCACGAACTAAATCCGCACTCATCCGCTGGTCTTGCTCTGTCTCAGTAATTAATTGCTCAAACAGTGTTGTAACCGGCTGATGCGTTTTGGCAGGTAAATCAATAACTGCATCACGGATGTTGCCATCAAAAAAAGGGAACTGTGCTAAGTAATCCGGCTTCAACAAAAAAGACTGAAAAAAGAGCTCAGAAAAATTGATAACGTACCCGTCAACCTTGCCCTCAAAGCTCCAGCTATGCACCTGCCCTGGCACCATAAAATAAATCTGAAACGGCCTTACTACAAATTGCTCAAAATCGATAGCATGAGTACCACCACCTTTAGTAAAAAATACTAAATGGTAAAAGCTGTGCTTATGTGCCAAATGCAGATTATGATGCTGTGCCAGATAAGGCGCAAACCGGCTAATCAGAATATCGTCCTGCTTAAACGCTGACAGCGTACAGATATCGTAAACCGGTATTTCCCTTTTCATGTTGTTACAAATATAGGGAGTAAGCGTCGGTCAGCTATGGTACTATTTCATGCTCGTATGGTACTATTTACTTATTAACAATTTCTTTTCAAACAGCGCATCTTACTATATATTCTTGTATTAAACATTTATTGTACAAAGGCGGTATAAGGTTATGTTACTGCTATTGAATTTCAAATACTACCGATGGCCTATGCAACCGGCAGTATCCATTAACGAATTACACAATTGACTTAAGATGAATAAAGCCCGTACCTGCCTTTGGACAGTTATTTTACTTATTGTGGCCCTGTCAGAATGCACTACGCCAAGCCAGGCGCAGCTCAGTACATCCAGGCTTTTTGCCGACCATATGGTATTACAGCGCAACCAAAAAATTACTGTTTGGGGTTGGTGCAAAAATGCCGCGAAAGTAAAAGTGACCTTAAACGGGCAACAAGCTAATACAACAGCTGATACTAAAGGTAATTGGAAAGCTGTACTATCGCCCATGGCAGCTGGCGGCCCTTATGTTATGGACATCACATCGGGCAAAGAGCACTTGCAATACAAGGACGTAATGCTTGGCGAAGTATGGATATGTTCGGGACAATCCAATATGCAGTTCTTTTTAAACCAGGCAACCGGTTATGAGCAAGAGCAAAAACAAGCAGATACTATTCCGGTAAGGCAGTTTCTGGTTCCACAAAAAATGAGTTTGACGCCCGAAAAACAACTGTCGGGCGGCGAGTGGATCAAAGCATTGGCCGATAAGGTGGGCTACTTTTCGGCAGTAGGCTATTATTTTGCCAAGCAATTGGCAAAAAAACTACATGTAACCATTGGTATTGTACACAGCAGCTGGGGAGCATCGCAAGCCGAGTGCTGGATTAGTAAAGAAGGCTTGTTACGTTCGCCCGAGTTGAGTACAGTTGTTAAGCAGCAGCCTGACAACTGGCCCGCTATTAAAAAGCTGGCCGAAGCCGATATAAAAGCTTATGCGTACCACAATCAACCGGTAAAAAACTATCAAGTTTCGCAATTAGCTCAGGAGTCCCCCGCTTTTTTCAACACTTGGCCTACCGGCACATTAGGCCCATGGCAATGGCAGGCTAACTGGTATGCTTACCGTGGCACCGGTTTTATGCAGCGCAGCATGGTATTATATGATGATTTGGTTAATGCACCTTCCGCCTTAAAATTAGGTGATACCGATGCTGATATAGACCTATACATTAACGGCAAATCAATATTTAAAGGCGCTTTGCCTAAAGGCAAAATGATTGACCTACCCACGGGCACTTGGAAGATTGGCGAAAACAACCTAGTACTTCAGTTACTTTCAGACCAAAAAGACCCCTGGTGGTTTGGCTTTGGCCTAAACGGTGATATGGCAAATACCTATATAAAATTTGCCACAACCACCATGCCCCTGGCCGACTACAAATGGCACTTGATGCCTGATTTTAGTAAGCCGTACCGCGTAGAACCCACTACCAACCAAACCGTATTTACAGTGTATAATGCCATGGTTAACCCACTGGTTCCGTTATCTGTTGCCGGGGTGGCCTGGTATCAGGGCGAAAGTAACGCAGCCAGGGCCAACCAGTACAAAACCACATTGCCGTTACTTATTAATGACTGGCGCAGTAAATGGAAAACTAACCTGCCTTTTATGATTGTGCAATTGCCTGCCTTCGGCCCTTTCCAAAACAGTAATCAGGGCAGCACCTGGGCAGAATTGCGTGAAGCACAAACCATCGCGCTAAAGCTCCCCAATACGGGCATAGCAATAACTTATGATGTTGGCAACCCTCAAAACCTGCACCCCACTAATAAGGCTCCGGTTGGTATGCGCCTGGCCGATGCTGCGCTGAACAAAGTTTACCACTTCCCGGGTGTTGATATAAGCCCTGTATACCAATCGGCAACTTTTTTAGAGGGGGCCGCCTGGGTTACGTTTACCGAGGCCGACAAAGGACTGACTACGAAAAACAGCAGCACGCCTAAAGGTTTTGAACTAGCTGGGGCAGATCATAAGTTTTACCCTGCACAAGCGCAAATTACCGGCGAAAAAGTGAAGGTTTGGTGCAGCCAGGTTAAAGAGCCTGTATCCGTACGTTATGCCTGGAGCGACTCGCCGCTTACAGCAAATTTATACAGTAAATCAGGCCTGCCTGTAAGCCCGTTCAGATCTGACGATTATCCGGGAATAACAGCCGGAAAAAAATTACAGCTTTTTAAATAAAAAGTTGCAACATTTAAACAACCGGCACCGTATACAAAAAGTACATAGCTATATCTACCCTATACATATGAGTGCGGAAATCAACCTAACAAAAATCAACAGCCAGAAAATGTGTGATTTGGCCGATTACCTGAAAAGTGCGATTCCAGGCTGCGGCTTTGCATTAATCGCCTTTGAGGTAGATGAATACGCTAACCAAGGCAATTATATTTCGAACGTACAAGACGACTTTATGATTAGCACACTCGAGCGGCAGCTTAAGGTGTTAAAAGCAGCAAAGACATACCAACTCTCTAACCTGCAGATCCCGGAATATTAAAAGTCCCCAATCAGCAATAAAAAGGCTAAATGCAATAGACGCATTTAGCCTTTTTATTTTTTAAGCGATTTCATTATTAAAATATAACTATAGATTAATACCAAAGCATGGATTACACTCCTACATCAACGTAGTAAATTTTATTAACTTCAACTATTTGTTATTTCAACTGCAGAATTTCTTTTTCTGCATAGTAATTTTTGGCACGTAAAAATTTCTTAAGCCTACAAGTTTTTTTTGACCACTAATACCATTAAAAATAAATCCCAAAAACTTTATTTTAACTTCTTATAAGGCATTTTTTCTAAATACAACTTCAAATTTTCTTCAACGAAACCCAAACGCACCTGCACGAAAAATGTACCTATTTTAGAGCAATTTTATTATATTTTTGTATATTTTTCAGAACACATATAACCTTGACTATAACTATATCGTATAATCACGTATAGAAAATAGAAAAAATTGAGCGCTGTAAAGCTTAAGAACTACTCCTCGAGCACTAAAGAACTCAATAAACTAATAAGTAAAAGCCCACGGTCATTTAGTTATTTAACTAACAAAAAGCAAGGTGTATGAAAGCGCAGGAAAATTTACTAAGAGTTACAAGCTTTAAAAATTCTTTATCAAGCATGTTCCTGGCAATGTTATTAACGTTGTCGTCTTCTGCTAACGCCACTATTTACTACTTTTCGAGCTCAACAGGTGATGATAACCATAATATACTTGAAGCCCGTAATCCTGCCACTCCATGGAAATCTTTAAATAAACTCAATAAAATTTTTACTAATTTGAGTTCGGGTGACTCGGTACTATTTAAGAGAGGTGACGTGTTTTACGGCGCCATTACAGTTTCAAGGTCAGGTGGTGTTTTTGCTCCTATATATTTAGGTGCTTATGGTAAAGGCAAAAACCCTGAAGTTAGCGGCTTCTCTACTTTAAACAACTGGAAAGCAGTTAAAAACGGAATATACGAAAGCGCTTGCACATCTGCTGGCACTTCGTTGGTAATTAATGGTATTCAAAAAGCAATGGGACGTTACCCAAATACAGGTTACCTGACCTTTGAATCTCATAACGAAAATAATTCGATTACTGACAATGAACTAACCGGTACTATCAATTGGACCGGTGCCGAGGCCGTTATCAGAAAAAATCGTTGGATTATTGACAAAAGCACCATCACCAACCATACTGGCAGCACCTTAACCTACGCTGCAGGCACTAAATCAGCACCCACTAATGGCTATGGTTATTTCATCCAAAAAAGTGCTAAAACCTTAGACCAGTTTGGCGAATGGTTTTATGACGAAGATCGTAAAGCCATGATGGTATATTTTGGCAATAAAAACCCGAACGGCTTTAGCGTTACTACCCCGACCGTAAGTAACCTGGTAGACATCAAACGTTTCAACTACGTAACTTTTGAAAACTTAACTTTTACCGGTGCCGGTAACAATAGTTTTAATATTGTTCAGTCTAAAAAAATCACTATAAAAAACTGCAATATTAATATGACCGGCGCTGAGGCCATTTTTGCCAACTACAGTCCTTATATCACTGTCGAAAACTGTAAAATCAATCATTCGTTAAGCAGCGGCTTAAATTTTGATGCAGGTTGCATTAATTCAATAATCAGCAATAACCGCATTAACAACACCGGCTTAATAGCTGGTGCGGGCAAAAGCGGTTCTGGTACATATGAAGCTATTACCTCTTTTGGCGACAATACTGTTATTGAGAAAAACGTAATTGACAGTGTAGGTTATAACGGCATTTACTTCGGCGGTAATTCATCTTACGTTAAAAACAACTACATCACTTACTTTTGTTTAACCAAAGATGATGGTGCCGGTATTTATGTAGGTGACTGGTCTAAAACCAGCAATAAAAAAATCATTGATAACATTGTACTGCACGGCGTGGGCAACGCTATGGGTGGCGGCCGTTATCCATCAATGCAAGCAGAAGGCATTTATATTGATGATAATTCTGAAAGCGTGGTTATTACCGGTAATACCGTAGCCTTATGCAGTAACAACGGCATTAAAGTACACAACGCTAAAGAGATAAGCATTTATAACAATAACGTGGTAAACAATGGCGTACAGTTGCGCTTAGAGCAAGACCATTACATGGCCACCAGCAGCTTTATTAGAAACAACCAGATCAAGAACAATAATTTTCTGTCTACTACTAACGCTCAAGCAACCATTAAGCTATCAACCCATCAGGATGACATAAAGGATTTTGGGCAGATTGATAGTAATTTTTATTATCAACCAGCCACTAAAGCAGCCAGTATTGTGGCAGCAACTGTTAAAAACGGCAAAACCAATCAGGAAAGCTATAATTTATCTAATTGGAGATCTTTTTCGGGTAAAGACCGCTCTTCTACTGAGTCAGATGCAGAGGCTGTATTATTTGAATATAACGCCAGCAATACAGCCAAAGTGGTAACGCTTAAAAACAAGTATGTCGACGCTCAAAACCGTGTTTACTCCGGCAAAATAAACCTCGACTCTTATAGCTCTATAGTGTTAATGCTTGCCGACAAACCAGCAGTTAAGTCGGATCGTTTAGCTGTTATACGTCGCTCTTTAATTTATAACAAAAACAAGTACTGGGTCTCTAATCAGGTTAAATTGTAAGTGTTTTATATTTAGCGATTGATGTATGCTTTCTGAACTTCTGTTTTGTAAGCAGTTTGTGGATTAAACTTTTCAGCTACAATCATTTTCACGAAAACCGGACCGTAGTATAAATAACGTTTCCATAAACGTTTAGGCTCATGTACTAAGCGGCCTAACCACTCTAAACCTAAGTTTATCCATATTTGATTAGGACGCTCGATGGTTCCTGCAAAAAAATCAAATACGGCACCTATTGTACAAATTACATCAGCTTGCAGCAACTCTCTGTGCTCAAACGACCATTTTTCTTGTTTAGGAGCAGTCATACCTATAAATAGTACGTCCGGTTTAAAAGCATTCACTGCTTGTACCATTGCAGCATTATCTTCTGCACTAAAGTGTTCTTTATATGGCGGAGAATAACTTTCTACTTTGATGTTAGGATACTCTGCAGCCAGGCGCTCTTTAATTTTTGAAAGTGTATTTTCTGTTGCACCTAAGTAAAAACATTTTCCGCCTTCAGCATTCAGCTTATTTAATAAATGAAAATGCACATCTGCACCGGCAATCTTGTGCAATTTTTCGCCACTTAAAAAGCGAGCAGCTGCTACTACACCTATACCATCAGGCAATAAGATATCTGAACTTTGCAAAGATTTTTTGAAATCCTCGTCCTGAGCAGCCATGCAGTAGGAGTATTGATTGATTGTATTAATCAACACTGACTTTTTACCACCCTCTAAAGGCAAGTCATCAATGCTTTGATCAAACAGTGGAAACTCAGACAGGTTATAATGGTTTTGCAGCAGCATTTTACTTAAAGTTTATTGTGTTAGCACCTTACTTAATAATAGTTCTTGTTGCTTAATTTAAGCCGAACTACCATGTTTGTAATAATTGTTATGCATATTATATGCCAACACTATAAGAAAATTCAACTTATCAAAAACTTCTTTAAAAAACTATACAAAAATTTGATTATCAAATAGTTAAGCTATAATATTATTTAACTTTTAAATAAATTTAAATATTACCATATTTTTTAAAAACCATGTAAATAATTGCCTTATGTATAATAAATAGTGCATACAAATTAACAGTATTTTTTCAGTTAATTTTAATAATAGCAACGATATTTTTTTTACAAATTATACGGGTAAAAAAATACCCAAAAAGGTCACTTTTGAGGAAATAATTGGAGAGCTGTGAGGTGTTTTTGTAAATCATCTTTGGAGTTAAAACGATCTCTTATCTTTTTTGCAGGCACACCACCATAAATACTATAAGCTTCAACATCTTTTGTTACTACCGATCCTGCGGCAATAATGCTTCCATCACCTATGGTTACACCGCTCAATATAGTTGAGCCATATCCAACCCATACATCACTTCCAATAATTGTCATGCTGTTTAAACCCAACCAATTATAATCTGCGTCGCGGATTTGTGATGCCAAACGCACCGGCACCCCAATTTGCTGATAATGATGATCGTACCGGCCCACTAAGGCTACCCGGTTTGCCCAGATCACATTGTCGCCAATAGTTACATCACTTTCAATAAAAGAATCGCGGCCAATATAAAAGTTACAACCTATCTGTATTTTTTGCCGGGCCCATATCCTTACCCTGATACCACTATAAAAACCAGGTCCAATCTGATACCGGCGATAAATCACTCTCCGTAAAAATTCGTTCCTTATAGTTTTAAGTGTACCAACCAGTCCCATTACAGTTTTATTGCTTGTTCTATAATTGCGCTCAGTTCGGCAGCAACCTGTGCCTTGCTAAACTCCTGCCCTTTTTTAACGTTTTGCTGTTTCATATCACGGAGCAATTGTTCATCACTCAACAACATCTTGAGTGCCTGATAAACGCTTTCGCTATTTTGCCCCTCAGCCCATAAACAATTATCAGGCGAAGTTAAATAATCTGCAGCAGCCCTTGTTGGTGTAGTCACAATACCTAAGCCGGCAGCCACAGAGTTAAATAATGCCATCGGGAAACCCTCCGGAAAATAGGTAGGAAAAACCAGCACATCGCTATTGGCGTAATAGGCCACCACATCCTGCTCAGGAATAAAGCCGGTAAAAATAACGTGGTCTGCTATATTAAGGCGCTCACACAACTGTTTTAACTCGATCTCTTCAGTCCCCCAGCCTACTACAATTAACACCGTTTTAGTTAACTGATCATTAAGCCTGGCAAAACCCTCAATTACCTCATAAATACCTTTTTCCTTAATCAGGCGGCCAACAAAAAGCAGCACTTTGCAATCCGCAGGTATTTTAAGCTTTGACTTAAACAAACTATCATGCTTAAAATGATTACTGCGTACAATGTTCTTAGTTACAAATACCCGTTGCTCTGGCAAAAAGCCTGAATTAACAATGAGCCTACGCTCTTCAGACGATAAAAACAGCCAGCCTGTTATGTTTTTTTGCAGGTATGGCAAAATGGTTTTGCTTACCAAGCGCTGCTTGCTCTGCAAAACATCAATATCTGAACCATGCGACTTGAGTAAGATACACACCGGCCTTCGGTAAAAAAGCCTGAACATTCGGATAGTGATATAATCGCGCATGCCCGCTATAACCTCCAGCCGGGAGTTAAAGTAAATCACGTCCGGTTTAAACTGCTTAGCTACTTTAACCAGTGCCCATGCGTTGCTCAAAATCACTTTTAAGCGCCCAGCGGTTGAGGTTACCCCCTCTTTAGCGGAATAACTAAATTGCCCGCACGGATAACCTAACTCTTGCAAGCCTTCCAGCTCATCCAGTGCTATTTCTACGTGATGCCGGGTAGGTATGCTAAACAATACTCGGGGTTTGCTCATAGTTGCAGGTTATCATTTACAGGAATCATTCTTTTACGTTCAATACCGGGATTTCCGGTAACGGTGCTATAGGCCGACACATCTTTTACCACCACACTACCGCAGCCAATTTTTACATGGTCGGCAATGCTGATGTCGCCAATAATACACACATTACTGCCTATATCTACGTTATTACCAATAACCGGCGAAGTGCTGAAGCCCCCATCTTTAAGTTGCTTATTGCCAATGGTGGTACATTGCCGCAAAGTACAATTTTCGCCGATGATTACCTGGTTAGTCATTACCAATGCC
The DNA here is from genome assembly GCF_038806765.1 of Mucilaginibacter sp. CSA2-8R. Classification (NCBI taxonomy): domain Bacteria; kingdom Pseudomonadati; phylum Bacteroidota; class Sphingobacteriia; order Sphingobacteriales; family Sphingobacteriaceae; genus Mucilaginibacter; species Mucilaginibacter sp. CSA2-8R. Next base: position 4,541,994 of record NZ_CP152389.1, read on the forward strand.
TGACCATGATACAGCGCTAAGTTTTTACCAATTTTGGTATTCCAGGGTATTTCGATACTAAAAAACCACTCTACCAGTATGCGATAAAACATCAAGTACGGAAAACCTATGTAATAATAGACTTTACGGGTCGAGCAAAAATTAGCTATACGAAAAAGGAGCAGTATAACCCGCCCTTTTGCATTGCCCCGGTTAGCATGCCAATCTTGAAAAATAAACTTAAAAAAAGACATGTGTCAATGTTTATCCTGTAACATATTTGCCATATGGCAATTTACTGATTAACCAGGCTACTAAATAACTTACAGTTAGGCATAGCAGTGTTAATAACGGTATAGCCAGTAAAGGGTTAATCACTTTGTAATTTAACCCGAAATATACCATAATTTTTAAAGGTAAGGGATGTATAAGGTAAATGCCAAAGCCAAACTTTATTATCGACTCTTTTAACCAAAACGGCCGGTAATCCTCGATATTCTCACTTTGTCCTTTAATCAAAATAAATACGCCGGCAGATAAGGCCAGCACATTTAAGCTTAGGTATTCGTAAAATATACCCGAAAATGCACGCTGGTATACAGAAGCCCAATAGGTACCTAACAATGTAACCAGAAAACCAATTATTGATACCACTAAAGCAAACATATACAACTTCTTTGTAATCACTAAGCGGTGAGCTAAGTAGTAACCCGATAATAAATAACCTACATAACCACTAAAGTACCTTAACTCTAAGGGTGATTGTTGGGGTATAAGTTTCCATTGCTTTACTACAATTGTAAGTAACCAGATGGACAAAAAGTAGAGTAAGGCCTTGTTATTAGCTGATTTTACCCAAGGCTGTAAAACAGGAATAAATAAGTATAAGCCCACCAGCATATAAATATACCAGAAAGAGGATATCGGCCCATCTAAAACCTGATGCCTGAACCACCTAAAGCTATCGTAATATGATGAAAAAACTGATTTATTGTTGGCCATTATCAGGTTGTAGATGATGTAGACAGTTCCCCAAAACACGGCGGGAATAAGTATACGGCCAAAACGTTTGGTTAAAAAAGGCTTTAACGACAAAGTTTGCGGCAGCAGCAACGCACCAGTAAGCATTACAAACAAAGGCACACAACATCTAAATATCGACTCGTAAAAATTGCAAATCCACCAATGGATGTTAGCACCATTAACTGCATTAAATTCGCTGGCTATACCGTATACTGAAACATGCAAGCCGATCACAAAAAGGGTAGCCAGTATTCTTACGTTGTCAATCCATCGTGCACGGGTATGTACATTAGCCAACCTCATTTACTTTCAAAGATTTCTTCTTGGTTCTTTTCGTAGTTTCGGCACCGGTAAGCATACTATACGCATGCATAGCCTTGGTGTACAGCCATGGCGACAGGCTAAATAGCCGGTAAGCTAACTCATGCTTTTTCCGGACTGCCGGGTTATGTTTAATGAACTGGTTGTAAGTATTTAAAGTAGTAATTACCTGTTGATACGCCTGCGGATAAACTTCCGTACCTGCCAATAACAACAAATTAAGCAACGAAAGGTTAGCCGTCACATCAAATGCCTGCGCTTCGGGCAGGCAATCAGGTGCTTTTGCTTTTACCATTTTTACTATTTGGGCCGATACGGCAATGGTTTCCAGATAGCGGGCGTTAAATTGTTTAACACTCACCGAATTGTCCCGTACGATGTAATGGTATTTTACCACATTCTCAAATACTGACTTCTGAGCTTTTAAAAAAGCTTTACTGAGGTATAAAATATCTTCGTAAACATGACCATTAAATAATATTTGCTTAGCCAGTTCGGCTTTGTAAATTTTATTGTTAGCGCTCATGTCAAGTTCGCCTTTTAAAAACAGGGATAACGCTTGTTCATGCTGATAAATTTTAACCCCCACCTGCTCTGCCGGAGCTACCGTTTTATCAGGAAAAATAGTTTTTAGCCGGCAAATGGATATGTCTGCCTCATACTGTTCTGCATTATGTATCAGCAACTCGTACATGTCTGCCTCTATAGCATCATCACTATCTATAAAACCAATGTATTTACCACTGGCCTTACTTAAACCAACATTACGGGCAGCTGATACACCACCATTGGGTTGAGTAATGAGTATTATCCGGTTGTCTTTTTCTGCAAAGCGGCGGCATACTGCCTGGCTCTCGTCGGTCGAGCCGTCATCTACCAAAATCAGTTCAAAATCGGTAAAAGTTTGATTAAGTATAGATGTTAAACAGCCGTCTATATATTGTTCTTTGTTGTAAACCGGTATAATGATAGAGAGTATAGCCATAAAACTATATTACATAAAACTATTTAACAGCTTGCTGTAACCGGCGTTGTGCTAAAATAAAATATAAGCCGCATACAACCACGAGCATTAAAAAAAATGCAAATAACAAATACGGATGTATATAGGCACTTCCATACTGGCAGCTTATCGCCGTAAGCACAACAACCAAATAAAATAACACCGCGTGCCTAACCATAATCATTTCTTTACGGATCAGGAAAACATCCTGCAGTAAATGAAAAACGATAAACGAAGCAAAAACGGCGTAATTAACTATTTGCAGCTCTTTAAAAAACAGCAGCCCCACAATGCTGACCGTAACATGTACTGTTAAACTAATTAAATTAAACCACATATCAAGCTTTTCTAACCCCATAGCTACAATCAGGTTAGCCTGCAGTAATACCGTAGGCAAAACCAGTATGGTTAAAAACATCTGCTGCATACAGCTTACCGCACCAGGGTAATTGTTGCCAAAAGCTATCGGGATAACCTTATCTGCAAAAACGTATACAAACACGTAAGTGGTAATAGCGAACAGGGTATAAAGCACAAATATATTTTTGTACAGGTTTTTTAATGCTGATAAATCCCGGCTGTTAAAATATTTAATAAACTGTGGATATATGGTTGAAGATGCTACCAGAGGCAGTATTTGCAGTATAGAGAAAAAGCGAAATGCCACTTCGTAATCGGCCACATGGGCTAGGGTAAGCATCTTTGAGATGATGATGTTACCGCTGCGCCAGTAAATGATTGAAATACTCCCGATAACTACAAACCTCCAGTTATCTAAAACCAGCTGTTTGGCATCAGCCATTAACACCGGTGCACGCCACAACGATAACAGATTAATATTGCTTGATGAACCTAACCTGAGCATGATGCCAAGTGTAAGCAACCGCACGGCTATTACCAATACCGAAAGCCAAACAATAGACAATGGATAGATGAAAAGCACAGCGCTAACCAACAGCCGCAAAAAGCCGTCAACCATCAATACAATAGCCGATTTGCGTTGCTCGCCTTCGGCTACGTTGAGTGTTTTTATGGCGTTGATAAAGTTATCAAATACGATGTTAGTACCTAACACTACACATAATACCCTGATTTGCTCATCCTGGTAAAGCACAAGTGCCACCACCATATTTATGAGCATAAATACCATGCCCATGCCGGCCTGTAGTTTTAAAAATTTGTTTGTAAAAAAACGCTTATCATGTTCGAGTGCATACTGCCTGATAAACCATTGCCCCAGGCCCATTGATGAGAAAGAAGCGACAATCTGGTAAACAGTATTGGCTACCAAAAAACGGCCAAATACCGCAGGCTGGTAACGACGTGCCATGATAGCAAAAAAGAGGCTGACAAATAGCACCTGTAAAACACTGGCTATAACACCCCAGGCACCATTCTTAACGAGTGATGACTTTTGTTCTTCTTGAGCAGTTTCAGGCAGAGGCGGATTCATTGTAATCCTTTTGCGGATAGGCAACAATTAACACAATCATGCAGGTTACCATAATAAGCAGCCGGTAATCGGTAATAGAGTAAACACTATAAAACGGCACCATCCAACTGAGCAATACAGCAATGAGCAATACTACCCGGCGGTCGTATAAGTTAGTAAAAAAATAAATTAGTCCTTTTACAACAGGGACTACTAAATATAATGCAAATGCGGCAAAACCTATATAGCCTAACTCTACCAGTATTTTTAAATAACCGTTTTCGGGCTGGGTAAAATACAGCAGTTCCTGGTTTTCAAGTTCCAGGTACTGGTCCTGGTCGTGGCGCATAATGTAATTCTGATAATTGTTCCAGCCGATGCCTAACATCGGATGCTTTTTGGCAATGTTTAGTGCATCACGCCAAATAGAAGCCCGGTAAGAGTAGTCATCGTTAATACGGCTTGCACGCTCAAATATACCTGATTTAGGCGACAGCACCAGGTAGGCAATCGCGCCTATAGTAATGATAGTTATACCGTATACACGATACTGCCCTGATCCGATCATTATAACCAAAACGAGGCCTAAGCCAAAACCGGCTAAAGCGGCACGGCTGCCTGCCAGCAAAATACCGGCTATAGCCAATGCAAATACCAGGTAGTTTAACATTGCCATTTTTTTGGTTGTATCTTTTTCTAAAAATAAGAAAAGGAAACTCCCCATGGCTAAAAACTGCCCGCTGGCTTGTGAGTCGAAGAAAACACCGGGATAGCGTACAGTATGAAAAACCGGGTCGATGGTGTTAGGTCCTAATACCGGATAAAAAGTAAACCTTAAGCCAACAATCGTTTGTATAAACAAAACGGATAATGCAACAACATAGCTTATTTTTAGTGCATTAATGGCCTTGATGTAAAAGCGGTCATCTTTATAAAATTCGGTAAGCAAAAACCGGCCGAATATAAAGATGGGTAACATCCTGATTACGTTAAAATAGGTTTTAGCAGGAAACTCAGAGGCTAAACCACCGATGAGCAAAATGATTACGATAACCAGGAAGAGGAAAAAATAAAAGTTATTATGCGTGTTTAAGTTCACCATAATAAACTCTTTGAGCAAAAAAATTAAGCAATAAAGGCAGATGATGTCAAAGGTTTTAAAACCGCCCCACGCCTCTTTAGTCACTTTTAAATCCATTAAGGGTAAAAACGCCAGTACAAACAGCATGCAAGACTGGACGTTATTACCTCTAAAAAAAATATTAGCAAAGAAAAGCAGCAAGGTTATCCCCGGTAGGATAAATATAAGTTTATCTGCCATTTAGTGATACAAAAGGTTGGTCATAAAAAATCGGTAGTATATTATACTAAGCAATGCGCCAAGCCTTTACTAATTAAAACCGGGTTAAAAAGCGTTTTAATTTTACGTCGAAACCAACTTTTTTCTTTTCAGAATAATAGCTGTTGTCGTAGCTGTAACCATAACCGTATTTGTCTTTACGGATACCGTTAAACACGATGTTGATATTTGGCAATTTATCGCCCTCACTAATTTCCTGGATGAATGCTAATTCATCTTTTTTAGTGTATCCCTGTCTAACCATGTACAGGCAAATATCGGCCTGTTTGCCAATAATCATGGAGTCGGTTACCAGGTGCAGCGGCGGAGTATCGATAATTACATCATCATAGCGATCTCTTAACTCAGAAATCAATTCTGCTAATCGATCACCTTCCAGCAATTCGGATGGTTCTGTTGATATTTCACCACAGGCAATAATATCCAGATTCTCGATACCGGATGGTTGTATGATGCTATCTAATGATGATATTCTACCTTGTAAATATTCGGTAATACCCGGACGGCCCGGCTCGATACCAAAGTTTTTTAACACTTTCGGCTTACGAAGGTCCATCTCCAGAATAACCGTTCTACGGCGTAGAGCAGCCAACGATACAGCGATGTTAGTACCTACAAAGCTCTTACCTTCTTTTGCAACGCTGGAGGTGAACAAAGTAACCCTACCACGCTGATCATGATCTTCACTAACCGAACTTCCTACAAAGCTTCCCTGATGCAAATTAAGCTTAATAGCTGATGGGCTCAACTGCCGGTTTTGATGCAGGTAATATAAGTTAGTACGCAAGGTTCTGAACTGTTCGCCAATCAGGTTATGCCTGTCATTTACTACAATAGAGTTTTTTCCTAAGTTTTCGTAAGTAATTTCACCAACTACAGGTACTTCAATTGATGTTTCGATATCACGGCGACTGGTAATGCTTCCATTAAAGGTATGCCTGAAAAAGATAATCAGGAAAGGCAATCCGATACCGGCCAGCAGCGCAATAGCTGATACTAATGCCGGCCGAGGCCACTGAATGTCGCCAATGCTGGCCTCATCAACAATACGGGCATCAGTAACAGTAGCTGCATAGCTTAGAGACAGGTCATCACGTTTTTTCAGAAGGTACACATAAGAATTCTCTTTTAACTCTTGCTGACGTTTCATGTCGCCGATCTGACGGTCCTGATTAGGCAGATCCTGTAACGAAGACTGCGTTTTAGAGCTTACCACCTGCATCTGACGTTTAGAACTTAGCAAAGACGATTTTACACCTCTGATAACTTCTTTAATAGATGCTTTGGTTAAAGCGATTTGTTCGTTAATAGGCTTAAATATGGGGTTAGCTTCAGGTGTAGTACCTAAAAGCTCGGTGCGCTTTAACTGCAAATCAACCAGTTTTTCTACCTGCTTGGTAAGCGTAGGGTCTGAAATACCCATGGTTGATGGCGGATTACCTGATGCTGAATTTACATACTGCTCAATGCCGTTAATTACATTCAATTGTACATTAACATCATTCAGCCTGGCATCATTCGACTGCGAATTTTCAATATAGGCTTTTGCCTGGCTATTAATATCCGCAAGACCCTGGGAACTACGATAACCTTGTACTTTAGATTCTGCATGACTTAATTCGCCCGACAAAGAAGCCAAACGCTTATCAAGAAAATCAATCATGTTTTTGGTTACCCGTTTTTGTTCGACCATAGCTGCATTGTTATATGCAGCTATTAGGCCGTTCAAAAAGTCTTGTCCGCGCTTTGGAACTTCATCCTCTACAAACAATCCAATGGTTGGTGCCTGCTTGTCTAACAAGTGGGCATCCAGCATTTTCACGTAATTGTTAGTAGCAATCAGCGGGTCATTAACCTCGATATTGATTTTTGAACCAACATATTGGTCTATAAAATCTGTCGGAACAAGTTTCCATGTTCCAAAAGCGCTTTTGTAATCTGTATTAAAATTAACCGCCTGTTTCTGACCGCTTAAGTTTTCAACCTCAAACTGAGTTTTACTTTTAATGGTAACCTCAATTTTTTGCTTTTGAGGTGTGCCGGTTTTTTGAACCATCACAAACTTAACCGGGGTAGACTCATACAAATCAGTAGTTTTTAAACCTTGTTTGGTTTTGTAACTGGCCCATAACTGGTATTTGTCTACTACCTGGTTAATCAGCTTTTTCGACCGCACAATTTCTATTTCCGCTTCAGCGTTTTTAGGCGAAGTTGTTTGCTCTAACTCTGGCAAAGCGGCCTTTTCTTCAGGCGATTTCTTTTCATCCTTTACCAGGATGGTAGCACTAACTTCATAAACCGGGTTGGTAACGTTTAAGTAAGTATAAGCGATGCCTCCTGCTATTAACAATCCAAGCACAAAAAGAGGCCAATGATAAAGGTACCTTTTAAGAACCGCACCTAAATCCACAAAATTATTCTTAGTATCCATTTTAAACTTGCTTTAAACGATTACCACCCAACTTAATTAGTTGTTGTTGTGTAAAACCGAAATTGCAATGGCAACTAATGATAAAGCAGAAATAACTAAAGACGCTTTTTGGTAACCATTATCAGCATTGCTTAACTTCAGCTTGCCGGGTTGTACGTAGATTAAATCATTTGGTTTCATATAAAAATATGGAGATTCAAATAATCTTTTTGAAGTTAAATCTAAAGGCACAGTTACACGTACACCGTTTTCTTCTCTTACTAACAATACATCTTCGCGGTGAGCAGTGATGTTTAAGTCACCTGCCAATGCTAAGGCTTCGGTTACAGTTAATCTTTCGCTCGGGCTGGCATAAACGTTCGGACGCAATACGTCGCCCATAACAGCTACTTTAAAGCTAACCAAACGTATAGATACAACCGGGTTAGTTAAGTAAGTGCCTAATTTTTGCTCTAATTGAGTAGATAATTGTTGGGTAGTTAAACCGCTTACTTTTACAACGCCTACTAAAGGTAGTTTTACCTCGCCGTTTTGATCTACCAGGTAGCCATAAACGGGGCTTTGAGTTTGGGTTCCGGCGCTCAGTGTATTATTACTAAATACGTTTGCTGCGTCTTGGTTTAAGCTGCTAACAGTAATGGCAATTTGGTCTTTAGGCTGAATAGTTGGGTAAGACAGATTGTTGATGTCGGTGGTAGTAATTTTGCTCCGGCTTAAATCCTGGAAGTAAGGCACTTTATCATAAGAAGCACAAGAGCTTAAAAACAATATGCCTGCTGCGGTAGCAACTTTAAAAAGATTGCGCAAGTTTAAGGTAGTTTTTACTTTCATAGTTGTAACACTGAATTATGAGATTGATTGAAATTGTTTAATATATATTGTATTGTTAATATGCATTTTTTTCGCCCTTAAACATATTGATCACGGTCAGGAACACTATTTTCAGATCGAGCATCACCGACCAGTTTTCCATGTACCATATATCATGTTCAACACGTTTTTCCATAAGCCATGACTCTTTGGTTTCTCCGCGGTAACCATTAATCTGAGCCCAACCCGTAATGCCAGGCTTTAAAAACTGGCGCAGCATGTACTTGTCTACAATCTGGCTGTATTGCTCGGTATGTGACAACATATGAGGCCTGGGCCCTACTATACTCATATACCCTAACAACACGTTAAAGAACTGCGGAAACTCATCCAAACTGGTTTTGCGTATAAAGCGCCCTATAGGTGTAATCCGGTCATCGTTAATACTAGCCTGCCGTTTATCACTGTCATCATTGAGGCGCATGCTCCTGAATTTGTAACACCAAAAAGGCTTTTTGTTGCGCCCTGTGCGCAACTGAGCAAAAAACACCGGCCCTTTACTTTGTAGTTTTATAATTATTGCCAGTAACGGATAAAGCCAGGTAAAAATAAATATTATTACACCCAAACTAACAATAATATCAAAAACACGTTTCTTAAGCCTATTTTTAATATCCTCCAGGGGTTCTTTACGTGCGCTAAGCACCGTAAAATCTCCCATCTTGTCAAACTTAAAGGTTGACTCCAGCATGCTCATGTCTGGCACAAACTTTAAGTTGATACAGTTTTTTTCGCCCTCCCTAATCAAATAGGTTAAATCATTTAGCCTGTCGGGCCTTACAGAAACATACACCTCTTCCACACCTTTTTTGGCAGCAGCTCTCAAATACTCGATTGCTGCAGATATCTTGAATGTCCCTTTTCTGCTTATGGTGGCATTATCCTTATCAAGGATACCGACGAATTTTAAACTGTTTTGTTTTAACAGGTAAGAGGCCAGCTTCATACCACCCTCGTTCATGCCAAGCACAGCAACAGCTTTACCAAGACTAAAATTTTTGCTATACAAACTTATAAATAGCGTGCCAAAAAATCGGCTGAGTAAAAAACCGAGTACCATTTGCAAGTAAAAGAACACCAAAAACCTGCGCGGAAAGTGCGTTTGCTCGCAAAAAAACAAAAAAGAAAGAAATAATACTAAGTGGAGAGATATGCTTTGAAGGGTGGCTTTATAGATAGCCTCCAGCTTATGAAACGTTTTTTTGAAGTAAAGAGTGTAAACAAACGAGCATACAACCCAAATTAAGTTACAGATAATCAAATCATATCGGTAATCTAACGTAAATGTAGACTCATACACATTTAATAATTGCGACGCTATAAAGAAGCACACATTCACTAATAGAATATCGCTGCATGCGAGCGCATAACGTAAAATGTAAGAGTAGCGGGTTTCCATCAACTTAGTGTATATATCAGTATATAATGATGTCTAAAATTTACTTCAAAAATTTCGCACAATAGTTTAATACTAATTCACTTCATCAGGGCAACCAACATTTATGCCAAAAATAAAATCTTTATACTATACAACTTCTTTGTTTGATGCCGGCAGTCTGCAAAAGTAACATTTAAAAGGATAATGATATTTATTTAATCTCCGTTTTAATTATTTTCAGTAATCAGTTATATTATATCGTTAAAGCGGAAGTCTAAAAATTTTAAAATGTAAGCCCGTTGATTTGCCATGAACCTGAAAAATCCGGAATATGTTTATTGGATTTGTATTTTGTGTACAATGGTGTCTATTTGTACATTTACCCAATGAGGTTTTTTTACGCTTGCATTTTCTTGATAGCCTGCCTACCGGCCCTGGCCAAAAATTATTACGTAAATAGTGAAACCGGTAAGCCCGGCAATAACGGCAAAAGCACTTCGAAACCCAAAAGCCGAATACAGGATATTGTTAAGCTAACCCAGCCCGGAGACACGGTTTTTGTAATGAACGGAACTTATACGCCTGAGTGCAGTGTATGTGATGTTTTAGTGATAGACAGAGGAGGCAGGCGCGAAAAGAATAAAGAAAAATATGTAGTGTATACTAATTACCCGGGTCATCACCCGGTAATCAGGTTTACAGGGTGGTCCGGAATCTCAATCAGGAATGGGGCAAGCTTCATCAAAATTATCGGGTTTGAGGTGTTAGGCAACAATGGTAATGTAAAACTCGAAAAGGCCTTAATGCAACCTCAAGGCTGCCGTAACAAGCGTGGCAGTGTTGAACCCAGGTATAATGGCAATGGCATTATCATCAGCAGTGATGGCAAAAAGCATTCGCACCACATTATTATTGCTAAAAATATAGTGCATGATTGCGGTGGCGGCGGTATCGGTGCAATACAAGCCGATTATATTACGGTAGAAGATAACCTGGTTTATAACAACAGCCTTTACACCATATATGGCACCAGCGGTATCTCGTTTTACCAGTTTTGGAACTCTAACCATATCAAGGGGTACCATAATTTTATCCGCCGTAATAAATGTTATTACAATCGCTCGCTGGTGCCTTGGATTAAAAACTGCCAACTGGCTGATGGCAACGGAATCATCATTGATGATTTCAGGAACAAGCAATATGGTTCGAGATTGGGTAACTATGAAGGCCGCACCCTAATTGAAAACAATGTAAGTTGGTTTAACGGCGGCACGGGCATCCATACATTCCAGAGCGACCATATCGACATTATTAACAATACTGCATTCTGTAATTCTAGAACGCCGGGTATTAACGCTGGGCAAATACTATCGGGGCTAAGCGATGATAATAAGATCATGAATAACATCCTGGTATCTGATTCTACCGTGCTTATCAACTCCAACTACACCAACACCAACCTTACTTACAAAAACAATATGCACTACAACATCAGCCATCCGCGGCGCGAGCTGATCAGCGTTACCGGCGAGGGTTGTATCAGCGGTATTTATCCGCGCTTTATTAGCCCCATCCATAGTATTAAGGCAAACTTTGGTTTGGCAGATGACAGCCCTGCACGAAGCAAGGGCAATACTAACTTTTACAGTAAGTTTGATATTGAAGGGAGGCCGCGTGCACAAGGTAAAGCGCCTAATATGGGCGCATATGAAAACTAACTCGGATGCTGTTTCTAAGGGTTGCCTTTAGAATCGGTTATGTATTTCGGTCATCACCCGTACCATTTCCGCTCTAATTTCGGCCGTGGGGCAGGTAAAATTGTTGTTCATGTAAGAGAAGATTAACTTTTTGCCTTTGCGGGTAATCAGGTAGCCACTTTGGTTGTGGTTGTTGGATAGGCTTCCGGTTTTGCCCCATACAAAAGGCACGCCGTTGTCGGTTTGATAGGCTCTTTTTAACGTTCCTGACACGCCGCCGGCAGGTAACAGTTTATGCAGCCTTTCTTCGTTCCCCACCTTATCAGCTATCTTTTGCAGCAGGGCTATTGTGGTACGGGGCGTAAACAAATCCTGACGCGATAGTCCTGAACCATCAACCCACTGCGGCTCGTCGGGAAGGTCGCTCATAAAATGTTTTTTGCTGTAAGCAATCGCGTCAGCTGTACTTAAGTCTCCGCCAGGTAAGGTAGATGAGCACACCAACAGCAGTTGTTCCGCCACAAAATTATCGCTCGGTAAATTCATACGTTTATAAACCGAATCGGCAGCAATAGAATATAAGGTTCTGGCACTGTCAGGCATTTTCATACTGATTAAGCCGATGGGCTTTTTAAGCGTATCCTGCAACAAGGTTAATGTTAGGGCTGAACTGGTTTTCCATGGGATTTCCTGACTAAAGCCAACAGGTACCGGCATATTAGGATACCTGAATTTATTTTCGGTAAGCGACCGCTCTACTGCAAAGCTTTGCGGATGAAACGCATTATCTGCTTGGAGATAGTTTTTTAAAAATGCGGGGACAATCGTTAAGCCGCCCTTACCGTCGGCCTTAATCAGCGCTACATTATCCTGAACGGGCATGTCGGTAATTTCGGCCTGGTAATAATCGCCGTAATTATCATATGGCCAGTTTACACCATAAAAGGCCCCTTTATAATTGGTAGCTGAGTAAAAAAGCTTTTTATTGCTCCTTTTCAGCAAATCATAAGCCTTGGTAGATTTTAGCGTTGAATGCAAAAAAGAAGGATCACCCGTTCCCCAGAAAATAAGAGAGTCGCCTTTGGTGATGTAGCGCAGGCCGGGTATCGAATCGCCCAGCATATTTAAGGCCGTATAAAAGGTATACAATTTGGTATTCGAGGCTGGAATGAAGTATTTATCAGCATTGTACTCATAAATCATTTTCTTTTTTTCCGGGTCGTACAGTGCAAAGCCGGTAAAATGATCGCGGTTAACGGCCGACTTTTCTATCAGTTTTCGGATTTTGCGTTTGGGGATGCGCTGCGCGTGTAGGCTTTGGCAAAAGACTGTGCAGGTTAATAAAAGACTTACTAAGCAGAAACAAAATTTTGTGTTAACCATATCCTGATACGGCGATGGCCTTTTAAATACATTGCTTTTCATTTAAAATCAAAAGTAATTCGTTTATACATTCCACTGCCGGTGTAAAACCTCGGCCAAGCGGTCTAAATCAGCCGGTGTATGCCCGGCGTTAACTACAATGCGGTTGAGCTTTGGGCTGTTAGGTGTGGGATAGGCAAAAGAGGAAATAATTATCCCATCATCATACAAATGCTTTTCGTTGACCTGTGCAGGCAGCACAAATACCGGAAAACCGGCGGTGTAATGTACACCCGGCAATTGCCTTGTATGCCCGGCAAAGTAAGCGATGTTTTGCCTAAGCTTTTCGCGCTGCTGTGCATAAATGTGCTGCCCGTTTATAAAAGCATAACCCTGCGCCGGCGAGATGGGCGTGCTACCCGTGTAAGCCGGTAACGATTTATAGTAGGCAGCCCGCACGGCAGTACAACTTATAGCGCCGCCACTGATGCCAAAGGCCTTTGATAACGAATAAGTAAAAATATATTCAAGGCTGCCTTGTTTCGGAACAGATGCACTGGTACCAAAACCGTCGCCTCCTATTAAACCTACACCGTGCGAGTCATCAACAATTAAGGTAAGCGGGCGCTGCGTTCGTTCTAAAAAGCTGAAATCATAAATAGTAGCTGCCAGTGGGTTAGCTGAGTCACTGGCAATAATCAAAGGCTGCTCTGACTCATCAGCACTGTTTAAAACCTGCTGCTGCCACGCTGCAATATCCGGCAAACCGCTTTTATGGCGCAGAATAGCTGGATGCGAAGCGGGTGAGTTGTTAATAGCTTGCGGCAGCGATGTGGCTACACGCCCTGCAGTAAAACCTGTTGGCAAAAGCACCGCCGCTTCGCATCCGGTTGCTTTGGCCAGCATAGCTTCGCATTCGTCGTACAAACGTAGCCGGGTGTTTGATATACGCGACGACGGGAACAGCCATCCGTACCTGCGTACCCCCTCTTGTAGTAAAGCATTAAACTCAGGATGGTTATTGATGCCTAAATAATTATACCCCGAAAAGAATAAAAACTCGCGCCCCCCTACCCTGGCTGTACGACCGGGCATAGCGTCGAGGTATAAATTATTCAGCTCTTCCATCGGCAGTAAAAGCTTTTATATTTTAACCGACTCTAATTTATCCAGATAAGCTTGGTCTACCGTGGCACCAATACCGGGTTGGTCGGTAATTTCGAGTGCCATACCGTTGTACCAAAAACCGCCGATTACCGGGTCGGCTAATTGGCCAAGCAAACAGGTATCCAGGTCAAAAAATTGCAGATTAGTAAAAGCCATGGCGAAATGTACATTGGCAGTTAATGCCAGCCGGCTCTCCAGCATACTACCCAGCATACAAGGCATACCACTCGCCTCGGCAACCTCGTTAATTTTGATGGCCTCGTTAATGCCGCCGCTTTTAGCAAATTTAATATTGATAAAATGGGCAGCGTTATTTCTAATGATACGACCGGCATCATAGTGGGTGTACACACTTTCATCAGCCATAATAGCAATAGGCGATTGCCGGCACAGTTGGGGAAGCCACTCATCGTTATACGTACGCATAGGCTGCTCGCAAAAACTGATGTTGTATTGTGCCAGTTGCTTTAAAGCATAGGCAGCTTCATCAAACGTCCACCCCTGGTTGGCGTCAATGCGTATATCTACCTCTGCAGGTATGGCCTGCCTGATGGCTTTTATACGCTGTATATCATCGTCCGGCTTTTTGCCAAGTTTAACTTTAATAATCCGGAACCCTTGAGCTACAAATTTTGCGGCCGAGGCAGCCATTTTTTCGGCAGTATCAATACCAATGGTAACGTCGGTAATAATTTGCCGCTTTTTGCCGCCCAAATAGCGGTACAAAGGTAGCCCTACTTGTTTTGCGGCCAAGTCGTAAAGCAGCATATCGAAGGCACTTTTGATGGTATAGTTACCGGCGGTGTACAAATGCAATTCGGCCAGGCGGCTTTCTATATCCGTGGCATCTCTACCTTTCCATATTGCGGCAAAATCTTTACCCATCTCAAATCCGGTGGCTTGGGTTTCGCCCACAATCATCGGGAAGGCCGAACACTCGCCGTACCCTGTTAAGCCGTTATCTGTATAGCCTTTAACCAATACATTTTGCGCAAAATGCATAGTACCCGTTGCAATGGTAAACGGCTCAATAGGTATTGAATATTTATAGATTTCGAATGCGGTAAACTTCATGCTTTTATGACGCCTGATTTGATTACTTTACAGTGAATGGAGTTGTTGCAACAAGATTAACTATAATTCTTTTTATAAAATTATAACAATTGCTTTACTTAGGCTGCAAACCGGCCGATAGTAATGGCGCTTAAAGTATAATTGTACATAATGCCTAACGTGCTTCAACCACTTATTCACTCACGAACATCTATGCATCTTTTTGTAAACTACAATTCTTACAAAGAACCGTTACTTAATAGCGGATTAATGACGCACGAATTGCTGAAAGAAAAGATCAGCACAATCACTAACCAAAAAAAGATTGAAGTAAAAATAGCCGGTTACTCCGCCCAGCATCGCGAAATATACCAGCTCTCTGTTGGGCGCGGCCCTATACCCGTGATGCTCTGGAGCCAGATGCATGGCGACGAACCTACCGGCACCCGCGCTTTTTTTGATTTGTTCAATTTTTTGCAGGCAGACGATGAGCACAATGATTTTCGTCAGTTGATATTTAACCATTGCACGCTGCACTTTATCCCGATGCTTAACCCCGACGGTGCGGAACTTAACGAACGCCGCAATGCACAGGGAATTGATATTAACCGCGATTTTTTGCAACAGCAGAGCCCCGAAGCACAATTACTGACGCGACTTCATCAACAAATACAACCAGCCTTTGGCTTTAACATGCACGATCAGGAAGCACTGTGGTCGGTAGCAGGCACTAAGCAACCAGCATCTATCTCTTTACTGGCACCGCCGGCGGATGACTTGGCCTTGGTTAGCCCAAGCCGGTTAAAGGCGATGCAATTGGTGGCCGGCATTAACGGAATATTATCTTCCATTATTCCTGGTTATGTGGGCAAATGGAGCGAAACCTTTGAGCCGCATGCCTTTGGCGATAACTTTCAGCGCCTGGGCACTTCCACTTTACTGATAGAAGCCGGCGGGTACCCGGGCGATGCTGAACGGCAGTTCGTTCGCGAGCTAAATTTTAAGATTTTGCTGTATGCGCTGGAGCAAATTACAACGGCAGGCTACCAGCACCACAGCATAACGGCATATCATCAAATCCCACAAAACGTAAAAGAACTGTTTCATCTGCTTATTAAAAACGTGATTTTACCCACGCCGGCCGGAATTATCAGAGTAGATATCGGCCTTAACCATTCTCATAGCTTTGATGCAGTGCCTTTGCAACACCAGGCACTGTATGCCATTCAAGATATTGGCGACTTAAGCACCTACAATGCTTATCAAACAATAGATGTACAGGGTTATGAATTTGCACATGCTCTTAGCCTTGGCAGCCTGGCTAATTTTACGGTTATTGATGCTTTAAATAATACCTATTCCTTTCAAAACGGGCAGCTCTTCTTCATCAGGAAAACTTAAATTGCAGCAAACATTCACCACTCTTGGTTGTAGTAGATTGTATAAATCTTCAGCCCATCTGCATAAGAATACTTTCTTCACTTAAAGCTGAACGCTGAATTTCAGGACTACTACCTTGGCATGAATAACATTTTACTCCTAAACGATTTTTCGGCAGAAGCCGAACATGCATTTACCTATGCACAAAAACTGGCTCAAACATTACAGGCTAATCTACTTATTTGGAATTTAATTGAACCTGTAAGCAGGCAATCTGCCCCAGCCTTAGTGGCCGCAGGGCGCGAAACGGCAAATAGCACTGATGCCTACATCACCCAAACTTTACTAAACCAGGCATACCCTGACGGTGTAGGGCTGGGTACTATTACTCATTTTACGAAAAAAGATACTGAAGGCTTTACCTTGCATGAATTGGTACAAAAGCATCAAGTTAATTTAATTATTAAAGGTACAGGAAGCCACGGGCATGCTTTAGATAAGTTAACCTCGCAATTTTTACGTAAAACGCTTTGCCCGGTATTGTTGGTGCCTCAGCAAGCAGAATACATTGGTATAAAACAAATGGTTTATTTAACCGATTTACGATATTGCCGTGCACATATTACTGGCTATTTAAAGCAGATTGCTCATCAATTAAACGCCGGACTGGCAATGGCGCATATTACTGCTGCTAAATTGCCTGAACCCGAAACTACCTATGCACTAACCCTTTACCGGCAAGCTATTGGTTCTAACAGCAATCAGCTCAATCTTTCCTTTCAGCACATTACCGAACCTTGCATCAATAAAGCGGCAGATGTATTGATTAATGCTTTGCATAACAACTGGCTGGCCATGGCTTATGGCAAACACCACCACAATGCCCTCAGTACAGCCTGCGCTACAGGGCAGCAAAAACCTGCAGAAATTAATGTTCCGCTATTGCTGTTCAACTGCTAAGGGCAAAAATATAAAGGCCCTGAGTTTACCGGCATGTCGTAAAATTCAGTAAATTCAGGGCTTTCTTGTTTATTGATGAACCGGTTACTTAGCCTCAATATTTACTTACTACTGCTGCTTTCGGCAACTTATTGCAACGCCCAAAACTTAATAACAAATATATCGGTACACGACCCGGTACTGATTAAGCAAGATTCGGTATATCACTTGTTTTGTACGGGTCGCGGCATATCCGCATGGAGTTCGACCGACCTGCAACATTGGAAAACAGAACTGCCGGTATTTACCACGCCTCCGCAATGGGCCATGGATGCCGTGCCCGGGTTTAAGGGCCACATTTGGGCACCTGATATTTCTTACTATAACGGCCTGTATTATCTTTATTATTCTGTTTCGGCGTTTGGTAAAAACACGTCATGCATAGGCCTGGCTACCAACAAAACGTTAAACACGGCCAGCCCTGAATACCACTGGACGGACCATGGCAAAATCATCGAATCAGTACCCACACGAACCAACTGGAATGCCATTGACCCGAATTTAATTACTGATCATGATGGCACCCCCTATTTGGCCTTCGGCTCTTTTTGGGACGGCATCAAACTGGCTAAATTAAAAGCCGACCGCACCGGTTTAGCTCAAGCCACCGACAAATTACCTACCTTGGCCCGCCGGAAAGCAGATACAAATCAATACACACTTTTGCCCGGTAGCTACCCTGCTGATGCCGGAACCAATGCCATTGAAGCGCCTTTCATTTTTAAGCGCGACAGATACTTTTATCTATTTGTATCGGCAGATTACTGTTGCCGCGGCCCTAAAAGCACTTACAAAATGCTGGTTGGCCGCTCAAAAAATTTAAAGGGCCCTTACAAAGACAAGCAGGGAAAAAAGATGACCGACGGCGGCGGAACATTAATACTGGAAGGCGACACCAACTGGTATGGCGTTGGCCATAATGCTGTGTGCAACTTTAGTGGCACAGATTATCTGGTGTATCATGCCTACGATGCCGCCGATAAGGGAATATCCAAACTGTTAATCAGAAAATTGACATGGGTTAACGGCTGGCCGCAGGTAAAATGAGCTATTGATCTTTTTGAATCTTTACTCCCTTCTTGTGGGGCTTAATAATTTTACTCAACAATTTAGTCACGATGTTTTTATTCGGCTTCTGTTTGTGCTGATT
Source organism: Mucilaginibacter sp. CSA2-8R (assembly GCF_038806765.1). Classification (NCBI taxonomy): domain Bacteria; kingdom Pseudomonadati; phylum Bacteroidota; class Sphingobacteriia; order Sphingobacteriales; family Sphingobacteriaceae; genus Mucilaginibacter; species Mucilaginibacter sp. CSA2-8R. The sequence continues at coordinate 4,560,599 of NZ_CP152389.1, forward strand.
AAACCCCATCATAGCCGACGACATACCATCGAGTGTACTTTTCCATAACAAACCAAAAAACGAGTCGTGCGGGTCGCGAATAACGTTTATAGGTCCTTTCCTGAATTTGCCATTACTTTTAGGATTATCATTAGGCATAAAGGCATTAGCAAAAAACGAAATGAATCCACGCTTTTTTAGCGTATCAGCTTCATCATCACGTTTTAGCAAATTTACCTTCATATTGGCATAATACAGATCAAGGTTACCGGTAGCTCTGTGAGTATCAGCATCCAAGTGCATGTACATTTTATTGATAGTACCCGATTTAATTTCCATCATAGCTAGCGGTTTAACTAATGGGTTCATGGCTTTACCGTCCATGCTGCCCATCCTAGCGGTACAACTAAAGGCACCTATAGCGCTTGCCAAGTTAAACTTGTAAGTCAGATTCATCCGCCCTGCACCCATTACTCGCGTTTGGCTGTGGATGGTGGCAAATGGGTTGCGTTTTTTTGCAACAGCGTTGTTGGTAATATTGTAGTATTGCCCCTCGGTATGCTTCATCAATAACACCGAGTTTTCTTCAGACTTTCGGGCCGCAATTACATACCTGAAATATCCATTATGCATCAGCATCGTATCAATAGTCAAGTCAAAGGCTAGCCTTTGCAGCTTTTGGTGAGGGTAAGCGTAGGGCCGGATGGGTGGCTTACGCTTCGGCCAGTGGTAATTATTAACTACTTCTCCCCAAAAACCACCAATGATGCTGGAGCCTATATGAAACTGCTGCCGGTTAATTAATCGCGCCAAATCAATATGGTTCATAGTTACCTGTTTATACAGCAGATGAATACGGTCTTTATCGTATTTTACGGCCTGGTAAAATGCATTCCGCTCCAATCTTGGCTTAAGCTCAACGCTACCTACAGCCAATGTTCGGCGCATGGGTGTAAATGCAAAATCAGTAAAGTCAAGATGATAAAGGCTATCGGGTGTAGCAATACGCACCAGTTTAGCCTTGTAAAATACCGTTTTTTTATTGCCCGTAGTATCGTTGGTGCGAGCAGTGATCCGGTCAGTATTAAAACCATCCACCCTAATGTTCCAATGCTCAAACGATGTTGTTTTTTCGCGGCCGTCATTCTGATTAACCCAAGTAAAATACAGGTTTTGCATCACCATTTTTTGCACCGAGGATACGGTAAGTATATGTTTCATCAGTTTAACCATTACCGATGATTTTTGCCCGGACGACGTATCATTATAAGGCAAACGTTTATTAACTACCCTGATTACGGGATGCTTCAATACCACACCTCGCACATTAAAGCGTTGGCCTGAAGCAGTTTTGATAAATCCAAAACTGTTAAGTATTAGGCTGTCGGCACGGATATGCATAACATTGTTAGGTGCCTTATGCGCTGCCAGTAAGCGTTTGTAAACCGCACTGTCCGGTATCAACTTAAAATTGGTGATTAGTCCTTGCCCCGAATCGATGTTTAGCTCAAAACGGTCGTACGTTAAGTGGTACAAGCTGTCACTGGCCTCAGTAATCATCTTTTTAAGTTGATTAGTTAGTAAAGGCTTAACCACCTTACTTTGCGGGTTAGCCAAATCCTTTTTAAGAAAATGCCAGCCGGCGTAACCGGCAATGCCAACAACCGCAAGTATGCCCAAAATCCAAAGCCATATTTTGCTTTTTCTTTTATTTGGTGCAGTCATGCCAGCCTTACTTTGATCATTGTTAGCGACGCTCTATCACGGTATCAGTAATCAGACCATCTTTCTGCATACGCTCCAGGGTCGATTTTACGTAGCCTTTTATAAAGCTATTGATACTCGACGGGTCATACGTTTCTGACTGTGCCGCCCATATCAATTCTTCTGTTTTGGCATCGTATAGGTTGGTTTCCAGATAATACACCTGCGATTCGTCGTAATAACCAGGTGCATACAGGTAAGGGTACCAGTTGTTATAATAACTCCAGAAACGGTTATAATAACCATAGCGCAACCCAGGGTTCCAACCGCCGCCGCCGGGGATAAATCGGGTTTCGTTTTCTTTTTTCAGTAAGGCTACGGTTACAATACCATCGGCGTTGGTAGCTTGTATTTTACTTAAAACAAGCTCGCGCTGCGCACCGGTTTGATTACTAAAATTGGGCGGAAAAACATCGGCACTTTTGGTGACGGTCAAACCGCGCCGCTGCAGTTCTGCTTGCAAACCGCTTTCTACCGCTTGCTTAGCCGGTATGTTACTGCTAATAGCCGCAATGAAAATATTACGGTAACCATTGGCAGTGGCATTAGGCTTACGCCACGAACTTGTAATACTGGTGCTGGTACTGCATGCGCTTATTACTAATACGCAAAACAGCAACAGGCTTATATTTTTATTTTTTTTCATAGGTGATGAATGCTAAAAGCCTCTTTCGTTAAATACAATTTTCTTGTCTAAAAAAGGTAGTGGGTAGATAAACAGGGCTGCGTTAAAGTGCAGTTCTCCAAAAAAAATTGGGAGTATAGTACAAAAAGGTAAAAGCTATACACACCATGTACTTTGGTCGAAATAAATACATGCATGTATAACGTTATAGCAGATAGTTAAAAAAAGATCCGGCAAAGCCGGACCAAATCAACATTACGGCAAAATGGTGTCTTTAATATTTTCCAGGATACCTTTATCCATACCGCCGGTCATTTGCTGGCTTTGTGCAAAGCCTTGCGGGTCTGGCGGTGCCAACTTAGGCTCCTGGCCTAATGGTTGGGCATAAGTGTAGGTAAATTCGCCTTTGCCATCAATAGACGGACCGCTTGCCCAGCGGGCCTGGGGTGGTTCCGGCTTTTCTATATTGGTTGATACAAAGGTGTAAGCGAATTCATTAACCTGATCGTTTGCAGAGAAAGTATTCGGAATAGGTAAATTGGCATTTAAACCTCCTAAATCTTCGAGTACGGCCAGCCATTGGTTTTGGTGCATGCTGTCGCGAGCTATTAAAAAGGCTAACATATCTTTCATGCCGGGGTCGTCGGTTACTTGCCAGAGCCGGGTAGCCAATACGCGCCCCGTCGATTCGGCCATCACGTTGGCATACATATCGGCAGCAATGTTACCGCTACCAACCACCCACGAGCCGTTAAAAGGCACACCATTGGCATCAACCGCCATGGCTGATAAACCTGATGATAACACATGACGCGGGTCCATCCCGCCCAAAATACTGCCTACAATAGGATTTTCGCCGGCAATCTTATCTTTCAGTTCAACAGTAGCGCCCTCTAAATTAAGTGCAACCGCTGTGCTAAGCATTTCAATGTGCGAAATTTCTTCGGTACCGGTATCCATCAGCATATCGCGATATTTGTTGGGGCCGCGGCTGCCCCAAGCTTGAAACAAGTATTGCAAACATACTCTAATTTCACCCTCAATGCCGCCGATAGCCTGCTGCAGTAATTTTGCAAAGGCCGGATTTGGTTTTTCTACGCGTACTTCATACTGAAGTTTCTTGTCATGATAAAACATACTTTTTTTGATTTTTTTTAAACAGATTAAAACTGGCTAATAAATGCGATCGGCAAGTATGGAATGACAGGATAAAATAAAGAACTATATGCGGTTAATCCCTATCAGTATGTATCAGAGCTATTATACAGAATTAACACCCAAAAAGAAAACAAGTTTCTTTTAAATTTAATTTATTTAAATAAAGTTAACTTCTTTTAGTATTTATAGTTTTGTAAGCCGCAGCTGTAACTAACCCAAATATTACGTGTGCTAAAACTAATTGCGGATAGTAAGTTTTCAAATCAACTCCTGGCGGATTAGGATGCGCTTTGAATGTTGTTTTCCAAATACCTACACCGGCTAAACCACTTAAAAGCCCATATGCTAAGCCGCTTGTAGCATTTGCTTTGGTATTAGTTTGTTTGAGGTACAACTGATACATCGCAGCAAATACTACGCCTGCGCCATAGTGTGCCAGCCAGCCGGCCAGTCTGGCCTGCGACTTACTTAAAGGTGTTATGCGGTTTAACAATTTGCCTAATATTTCGGCTTCGTTGTAATTACTACCTTTTACTTTAGACATCAGCTCGCTAAAGGCCGTCATCAAAGTAGTTCCGGCCAAACTGGCCACTATCATTTGGTTTGTTTTCATTACTGTCAATATCTAAAGGCTAAGCCAACAAAATATTCTTTCTGTGCTGTTTTCTGCAAGCCGTAATTTAACCCGGCATCCACCTTTACATCGGGGGTTATTTCTAACTCAAGAGCGGCATCCAAAAAGTTGTTTATTTTATGCTCTTTAAAATTGTACGTATAAAAGCTTTCGCCAAATACCTCCAGTTTTTTAAACAGCACATGGCTAATCACTACGGATTGCAGTGCTTCCATATGGCGCGCGGGTTGGTCATCATCCCTTAAATAACTGCCTTCTACCTGTAAACCAATTTTCCAGTCGTGAGGCAATTTAATCAGCATTGGCACTAACAATCCCTCTTCGTATTTTTGATTATCAGCATACCTATTGGTTGGTATTTTTACGTAGGGTAACAGCGCTATACTAAAATTGCCGTTATAGTTACCAAATAAGCATTGTTTTACCCGTACAATTAAATCGCCAAAACCTGAGCCGGTTTGCTTTTGGTTGGTGATTAAATCTGTAACCGATTCTCTATTGTAGCTCTGTACAATTACCTGCAAAGCAGTATTTTTTAAAAGGCCCAGTTTAAGGTTAGCCTGGTTATAAAGCCAGCGCCGCTGTTTGCTTTGGTCGGTAATTTCACGCTGATGCCTGAACATATCTGTTTCGTACTGAAAATGCCCGGCATCTACCGTATGCGGTGTTTCGGTAACATTGGGCCGGTCGGTTTCCATTTGCTTGCGCTCTAACGATTTAGGCATCGGCTTAAATAAATGGTAAGACGAGCGCGTACTGTCTTGCGCCTTAACCTGTGTGTGGCACATCAATACTACAGATGTCGTTAATAAATACAATAAGTAAGTTTTGTTCATATAATGATGTTATTTCCCGGTTTCCATATGTGGCGCGTCCACCGGTTTTGATTCGGGCGAGCCTTTTTGTCGTAAATAGACGGTTAAAAAAACAATAGAGACGATAGATATAAATTCACTCTGCCAGTTTTGAAATGTTTCGAACCAAAAGGTTGGTTCGCCCAAAAACTGCGTTAATGTATCCTGAGGTTTGTGCATCAGTACCTGCTGATTGTTGTGCACTATCCAGCTACCATATAAGTGTAACCCCCAGCTGATGAAAAATAAAATTATGAAACACAACGACAAAGAATTACTGTACAGCGTTAACCAGATTCCTCCTCTTTTTACCGGCCAGGGCGCATCGGGCGATGGTTTGGGCTCACGGTCCACTTCTTCAGGCTCATTTAAACTTTTTGACTCGGCAGATCCGACCTGTCTTAATCCTACTGTTAGCAACACATACATTCCCATTTGCAAAAACTCGCTCTGAAAGTTTTCGAATGTGGCCGATATAAAGTGTCCGCTTCTTAAATACTGCGATAAACTTAAAGAGGTACCGCCAATGTCTTGCAGTTGTTGATTATTTTCCTTCCATCCGGTTAATGTCTGCGCAATGAGCGTGATAAAAAACAGAAACAAAAAAAACAAAGTAAGCCCATTACGATACCAAAACGATGACTTATTAGACTGATGATGCATAGGTTTGATTGGATTTATAACCAACACTTTAGCTATGAAACTTCAAAACATTACCATTTGTTTCATTCCCTGAAGTTGTATATTTTGAAAATATAATTTAATATTTTAATTTTTAAGAAAACACAACACTTGTCATGCTTGTTTAAATAACATCTGTCGTGCTTCAATTTGTTAATAAATTTAAAGTAAGCGCATTACAGCCGTTCATAGTCATTATCCAGATTATATGCATTAATGATAAATACACTTAACCATACATGAAATACGATTTTAAAGTCATAGACAAAGGATTAGTACAACCCATTACCATTGAGCCTGTTATTTACCAGGGAAGGCATATCTATGAAGTAGGTATTAACGGAATGTACACCTTAGTATACCAGGATGACGACCAATGGAAATGTGAAGATGAGCATCAAATGAATGCTGATTTACTGGCGCAGGTTTCGGAAAAAATCATGCTGTTAACCCGAAAACTACAAGCTTAATGGTAAGCTTGTAGTTTGTTGTTCCCGAGCCCGTTCCCTGTTTATTTGTGGGGCGGGTTTATTTCGGGGATGGTAAACCTTTCACCTTTCGACAGGATGTCGACGTTTAGTCCACGAATGGTAAGCATCTCATCATCTCCGTGGGTATGTATGTTAGTGCCATGGCTCTTAAAGCCGTTAATCACTATAATTACACCACAGCCTACCACCTCGGCATCTTTACCATTGCGTACCACCATAGCTGTGTCTTCTTCAATACCCACACCTATCGAGGTTGGATTAGTAGCAATCACCTGCGACATCCGTACAAATCGGCCACGGTTTACAAAGTGGGTGTCAATACATACATCACGTAAAAACTCCAGGCCGGTGGTAATTTTTACATTACCGGCTATCATTTCATCTCTCCCCACCCCCTGGTAAATCATTGGTGTTGACATGGCCATGGCCCCCGCACTGGTACCGGCAATTACCAGTTTATCATGAATGTAACGCTCTTTCAGTAACAGTAATACATCTGTGCCGCCATATACAGCCGTCAGCTTCAGCTGGTCTCCCCCGGCTATAAATACGCCATGTGCTGCTTTTAATCGGTTTTCAATATCGGCAAGCACCACATCATCCCGGTTATCATGATGAATGTGATTAACCACGTAAGCTCCTAATTCTTTAAAAGACTGTTCGTAGTTATTAAACGAGTCATCAGGGTCTTCAGACGAAGCCGAGGTAATAACTTCGATAACAGGCTGCTCGCTGCTAAGCAGTTTCATAAAGCACGATAATACTTCCATTCCTATCGATGCTGCATTACCGTCATTTTTTGATGCATCTTCTTTAGCCTCTGCACCGCCAATAATTAACAATGCCCCGGTAGGTGTCGGGCATGTGTTTTTCTCTGACATAATTTTCATTAAAGTGTTTAATTGGTATTTATAGCATCGGCTAAGTACATCTTAAAAACCCTGTAACAGCTAAGAGGTTTACTAAAACTTTATTTGAATTGAAGACACACTGGCTGTGACTACAAACATTTTGAAACCTTGTTACACTCCATTATGTTGTAACAAAATATGAATACCCAACCTGTGCTTCCACTGCCCTCTATGCTTGATAATGATTTTTATAAGTTTACTATGCAGCAGGGAGTGGTACGCCTTTTTCCGGGAGCAAGGGTAAAATACGAGTTTATCAACCGTGGTAAACACCAGTTTCCGCCGGGTTTTGCACAGGCGCTGCGCGAGGCTGTCGATGCCATGACCGGCCTTAAGCTAACACCGCACGAAAAACAATTTCTGCAGGTTGCCTGCCCTTATCTCGACCCTTTATATCTCGATTTTCTGGAGGGCTATCAGTACAACCCGCAAGAGGTCCAAATAGAGCAGCATGGCACTGAATTAAAGGTACATATTGAAGGTTTTTGGTACCGGACTATTTTATGGGAGGTGCCGGTGATGTCGCTCATCTGCGAACTGTTTTACAACTTAACCCACGCTCAGCGTATCATTGATGATGAAATTATTGAATGCACACGCAAAAAGATAGAACGTTACCAAAGCCTGGGTGTTAAAGTGGCCGAGTTTGGTACCCGCCGCCGCTATTCGTATGCCTGCCATAACCTAGTGGTAAATGCATTACAGCAACATGGAAGCGGCACCTTTGTAGGTACCAGTAATGTACACCTGGCTATGCAATACCAAACCAAGCCCATTGGTACCCATGCCCACGAGTGGTTTATGTTTCACGCCGCCAGGTACGGTTTTAAAATGGCCAACTCGCTGGGCCTCGAACATTGGGTACAGGTTTACCGCGGCGATTTAGGGATAGCTCTTTCGGACACCTATACTACGGATGTATTTTTTAAACAGTTTGATAAAATGTTTGCCAAGCTGTTTGACGGTGTGCGGCACGATAGCGGCGACCCATTGCAGTTTGCCGATAAGGTTATAGAGCACTACCAGCGCCTGGGTGTTGATCCGGTCAGTAAAACCATCATATTTTCGGATGCCTTAAATTACGATAAGGTAGCACGTATTGCCGAGCATTGCAAAGGCCGGATAGGTATATCTTTTGGTATTGGCACTAACTTAACTAACGATTTTGGCCCGGCACCGATGAACATCGTGATTAAAATGACCGAAGCCCTGCCGCAGGATGATGAATGGACCGAAGTGGTTAAACTATCTGACGAGCATGGTAAATATACCGGTACCGAACACATGATAAACCTGGCTAAAACTATACTGCATATTGATTAACAAAAACCGATAATGCGATGACGGAGGTGGAAGTAGATAATATTGAGCATTATTTAAGGCTGATTAAAGAAATTAAGGATGACAACCTGAAAAGAGGTAATTATGAAGATTTTTTATTCAGGGGACAAACGGTTGATTATCCGCTCATCCCCAAGTTGTGCCGCTTAAAAGCTAAAGGCGATTTGCTGGAAACGGAACAATTGCTTTTGCAGGAGTTTAAGCGTACCAACCCCTTGTTGATTGAGGGCCATCGCCCAATGGACGATTGGGACTACCTTACCTTAGGTCAGCATTTTGGCTTGCCTACCCGGCTGCTCGACTGGTCTAACAATGCGTTAACAGCACTTTGGTTTGCTACCAGCGACACTGTCACACCCAACAACTCCCGCTATTCTGTGATATGGATTCTGACTGCTCACCAAAAAGATTTTGATATTAATATTGAGCAGATACAGCCTTTTGACGTGCCCGAAACCAAAATCATTCGTCCGCGAATTATTAAGCTTCGTATCAATAACCAGTCGGGGGTGTTTAGCGTGCCGTCGTCAGAAGAGATATTAGAGAAACGTTATATGAATGACAGTGACTCTTTCGACCAAAAACTGTTTAAAGTAAAAATCCCGGCAGATAAGCTTAACGACATCCGTACCGATTTAAATACGCTTGGCGTAAACGCCTTTACTATATTTCCGGAATTGGAAGGTTTATGTACTTACTTGCAATGGCGCTATTTTGATTGATTTATAAATCAACCTTAAATTTGAGGTGTTGATGGTCGGCGCCGTTGTCTTTGTTAAATTCGGCCATTAAAAGGTAAACCATGCATTTGGCCGTATACTCATAGTCGGCTTTAGATACACTGAGGGTAGATACAATATAATACCCATCAGCCTTTTGTATGCTGAAGTTGTTGCCCGGATTGGTTACATCATGAATGCGTACCGTATTATCTACCACCAAAGCTTTATAACCTTTACTGATGGCATACACTTCAAACATTTTAAGCGGTTCTGGCTCCATAAATTTTGCATTTAGATAAAAGGGGATATTATTACAAGCAGCCGGTAGGGTAATAGTTTTGCTTATTTTGTCCTATTTAAATGCTTGTTCAAATTACCCCTTGTCACGGCTCAGGGCAAAAAACAAAAGCTATTCAAAAGTATCGTATCGAATACTTCCGAATAGCTTTTATCAAAAATCGATGCTCAAATTGAGCATCGATAACTTTTGTCTTGGTTAATCTTGCAAAATAAACACCGTCATACTACGCGGGCCGTGGGCACCTAATACTAACGACTGTTCTATATCGGCAGTTTTAGATGGGCCGGCTATAAACGCGCCCCAACCATAAGTTTCTGAACCAATACGCATATAAGCGCGGTGCATGGTATCTACCAAATTAGATGCCGTGATTACTGCTGCTAAGTGCTGGCAAATAAAAGGCACGGCACGATGGCCTAATAGTTCTTCTGTCACCCATACCGAACCATTTTCGGCCACACCAAAATGTGCTTTAATCAAGGCCAGTTCTACATCGGCTAAATGGTGTGCTGCCGGATTAATTTCATAGGCCGATGTGGCTACGTCATCCAACTCGGGCACTAAGCTCAATACACGTACATTTTGTGCGTTGTATTTTTCTTTAACAATGGTTTTAACTTCGTCCCAGTTGCTTACCCGGTGTACCTTGCCGCCAATGGCAGTCAGTACAGCTTCATACTGCCCAATAATGTCAGTATAACCAATTTCCTTAAAGGGCGCTATATTGGGTAGCGGCTTAGCTTCAGGCTTATTTTGCGCTACCGCCGCTAATATTTTATCTCTGCTGCTCATAAATCAATGAGTGAATAAGTGAGTTGTGAATGAGTGAATGGAGGCCAATGAGTGAATTTTGAATGAGCTAATGAGTGAGTAAATCCAAGCTGTCATGTCGAGCAATAGCGAGACATCCTGCTACTCGCAGTAAATTAACGGATTGATGTAATAACAACTCTTCTGTCCAATATCTATATTCTTTACTCTTTATTCTAAAACTGTGCTTATTGTCCCTAATTTTAATTCTGTACTCTTGACTCTATACTCTTTATTCTAAAATCTCGGCTCCTGTCTCTTGTTTCTTGGCTCTAATCTTACCTCTATTTCTTATTCTTCGCGTACCACTCGCCGAAAGATTCTTTGGGCGGTGTAGGCATATCACGTTCTTTGTACCAGGCGTTAAGCTTGTTGTTTACTGCAAATGGGGCATACTTAATAGTTGCCCTGCCCATCTTACCGGCAGCATGATAAAGCGTTGGTGAGGCTAGTGTGGTGGCCATTACCTGCATAGCAATTTTTTTGCTGGTTGGTGCATAGCCTTCTTTTACCAGTACTTGTCGCCACTTATACAACTGGTCGTGAATGTCAATTTTTACCGGGCACACATTACTGCATGATCCGCATAACGTTGATGCAAACGGCAGATCTGCATATTTTTTCATATCCAGGTTAGGTGCCAAAATGGAACCTATAGGCCCTGCAACAGCGGTATGATAGCTATGGCCGCCACTGCGGCGATACACAGGGCAGGTATTCATACAGGCACCACAGCGGATGCATTTGAGCGAATTACGGAAATCCTCCCGGCCTAACTGCACACTACGGCCGTTATCAACCAGTACAATGTGCATTTGCTGCCCAGCTCTTGGTTTACTAAAATGACTGCTGTAAGTGGTAATGGGCTGCCCGGTGGCACTACGGGTAAGCAGGCGTAAAAACACACCTAAGTGTTCACGATTAGGAATCAGCTTTTCAATACCCATACAGGCAATGTGCACATCAGCCAAATGGGCGCCCATATCGGCATTTCCTTCGTTGGTACACACCACAAATTCACCAGTTTCGGCAATAGCAAAGTTTACACCGGTTAAAGCCACTTTACGGGTCAAAAAGGTTTCGCGCAGGCTGCCACGTGCAGTTTCTGTTAAAAACTGCGGGTCAGACATGTTGGATGGCGTACCCAGGTACATATGAAACAGGTCGCCTATCTCTTCTTTCTTTTTATGGATACAAGGCAGTACAATGTGGCTGGGCGCTTCTCCAGCCAGCTGTACAATCCGTTCGCCCAAATCAGAGTCTATTACTTCAATGCCATGCGTAGCCAGGTAATCATTCAGGTGGCACTCTTCGGTAAGCATTGATTTGCTTTTTACCATCTGTGTTACCTTATTTTCGGTAAGCAGGCGGTGCACAATTTCGTTATGCTCCTGGGCATCAGCGGCCCAATGTATAATGATACCGTTGGCTTTGGCAGCAGCTTCAAACTGCTCCAGGTAAGTATTTAAATTACTGAGTACGTTAAACTTTATGTTAGAGGCAGCTTCGCGCAATGCTTCCCACTCGGGTAACTGATGTACGCTTTTATCCCGCTTGGCCCTTATCCACCATAAGGTTTCATCGTGCCAGTCAACCCGCTCCTCGTCCCTGTTAAATATTTCTGCCAGTTCGGCATGGTCTTTAGTTGCTACATCCATCTCACTCTGCGTTTAATATTTCGGCAATATGTAATACCCTAACTTTGCTGCCCTGACGTTTCAGGATGCCTTCCATATGCATCAGGCACGACATATCGGCACCTGTGATGTACTCGGCGCCATGCTTTAAATGGTCGGCTACACGGTCTTTGCCCATTTTGGACGATACAGCTTCTTCAACTACGCAAAAGGTACCGCCAAAGCCGCAGCACTCGTCTTTGCGCTCCAGTTCAATCAGCTCCAGGTCTTTTACCATATTCAGCAACGAGCCTGGCTTGGAAAAACTTGGGGCTACCAGTTCGGTCATAGAACTTAAATGTAAACCACGCTGACCATGGCAGCTTTGATGCACTCCAACTTTATGGGGAAAACGTGCCTGCAGGCTCTGCACCTTAAGTACGTCTGTCAAAAATGATGTTAACTCCCAAACTTTATGACTTATTTCTTTGGCTTCGCCGGGGCGCTTATCATCGTGCAAATGTTCGCGGATGTGCAATACACAACTACCCGAAGGCGACACGATATAATCAAATCCTGAAAAATTATCGATAAATAACCTGTTACAGCCGCCGGTTAAGTGTTCAAAACCGGAGTTGGCCATGGGCTGCCCGCAGCAGGTTTGATTTTTAGGATATACCACTTCAACCCCAAGTTTTTCGAGCAATTGCAAAGTGGCAATGGCTGCACCGGGATAAAACTGGTCAACATAACATGGTACAAATAACCCTACACGCATCTTTTGCTCCTGTGTTATAATTTTTAAGTAGTTAATGTATGAGTAGCCGAATAATACTTCAGCTCCAGTAAATCGTGAGGTAAAGGTTTGGTATTCCAGGCATGATGAATAGCTAAAGCAGCACCTACCGCCGTGGCTTGCGCCATCGAAGCTGCAAAAACCTCTACGGTAGGGAAAGCATTAGCCAGCATATGCATGTAAACCGAATTTTTGCTAAATCCTCCGTCCACAAAAATACGTTTCACCGTACCGTCTTTAAGCACATAACCTGTCGAAATTTTTTGCTGGTCAACAATATCCAGCATCAGGCGATGGTAAGCTTCAATGTCGTTGGCAAATTCGCTTAAATTGCGCTGGCCAAATACAGACGCTTTTAAACTGGTAGCGCCTGATATTTTAGTAGTTTCTTTAGCCAGCAGTTGCGTAGTTAAATCGGCATCGTACCTGATAGTGCGGTAATAAGCAATGTTTTGGTTAAAGTGAGCTGCAATGCGTTTGACCTGCTGCTCATACTCATACCCGGCAAATAAACGCGATGCCTTGACCGGCTGACCTTTATACTGAATAAATTTCAGACAATCGTTTTTCAGTTCCTCGTCTGTTAACGGCGAGTCATCAAAAGGATTGAGCGTAATGGTCCAGGTACCGGTAGACAGCAGCACAAAAGGCTCTGTAAAGCTTACCAGGTAAGGAATTAAGGCTGCCGAACTATCGTGCAAGCCAATGCCTACACTGTAATTATTACCCGGAAACTCAGCCGGCAAAACTTCGTCGGCATTGCGTACAGGCGCTAACTTTTCGGCCAGACCTTCTTTTTTTACCCAATCGTGATAGTCGTTTTTCTCAAAGTCCCACAGGCTGGTATGGCAACCAATACTGGTTAAATCGGTAAAAGCCTGACCGCTGATTAAGTAACTGAGATACTGAGGCAAATGCAGTGCATACTTAATACGGTTAAAGATATCAGGTTTTTGAAACTTCAACCGGTACAGCTGCATACCCGAGTTCAGATTACCTAAAACCGGGGAAGCGGTTTGCCTCGCTACCGTTGCTTCGCCACCGTAAGTGCTGTAAAACTGCCGATGCAAATCATCAGGAAAAGCCTTTAAATAATTGTATAACGGCGTTAATGGTGCGCCATCCTCGTCCAGATACACAAAGCTGGCACCGTAAGATGAAAAGTTTACGGCCTTAATATCAAATTCAGGGCGCCTGATAATTTCGCGCAGAGAATCGAACACCGAAAGCCGTAAACTATCAATATTTTCGCAGGGGTCGCCATCCTCATCGGTCGTTTCGTTAAAACGGGCCGACTTTTCGTAAACAATTTTATAGTCTTCGTTAAACAAGAACAATTTTTTGTTGGTCTTGCCTACATCAAATACTGCTATTACGGGTGTTGGCGTCATGTTTTATAATCCTGTAGCTACTGTTTTTTCGCCACGCTCTTTAATTAAATTTTTACGTACATCCAGGCTACGGTAAGCAGAAAGCGGGCTTAAAGCGCCACCCTCGCGTAAACGGGCCTCGGCCACTAAAGGACGTACATCCGTGCGGTAAGCACGCTGCAGAATTTCCTGTGCGGCAACGGCATCATTAGCAGCCTGTGCTTCTTTTAAAGCAGCAGTATCTACCAGTAAAGCCTGCGCATAAGCAATTTTAATAGCTTCTACCGACTGCAATAAATCCTCAATCGGATCTTTCAGGTTGTGCGAAGCATCAATCATCCAGCCAATATCAGTAGCATGCGTCATGCCGCGGGCATCCATACCTTCTACCAGTTCGTTAAAAATAAGGAACAGCTGGTAAGGGTTAATACTGCCCACGGTTAAGTCGTCATCGCCGTATTTAGAATCGTTGAAATGGAAACCAGCTAATTTGCCTTCCATTAATAATAACGATACAATCTGTTCAATATTGGTATTCGGCAAGTGGTGACCCAAGTCAACCAGGGTCGATGCTTTAGGGCCTAATTTGTTAGCTAACAATAAAGATTGCCCCCAATCGCCGATAGTTGTCGAATAGAAATTCGGTTCGTAGGGTTTGTACTCCACCCATACTTTCCAGTCATCAGGCAAGGCAGCATAAATTTCCTGCAAGCTTTCTAAGGTATTTTGGAAAGCGTTACGGAAGTTTAACTGACCAGGAAAGTTTGAACCATCTGCTAACCAAACAGAAAGGGCATTAGAGCCTAACTCTTTACCGTATTTAATTACTTCGATGTTATGTTCAACCGCTTGCTTGCGCACGGCTTTATCAGCGTGGTGCAGTGAGCCGTACTTGTAGCTTAGCTGCTGATCTTTCTGATCCTGAAAAGTGTTAGAATTTACCGCATCAAAACGCAGTCCGTGCTGCGCAGCTACGGCTTTAATCGCATCTGCATTAGATGGTATATCCCAGGGGATATGTAATGAAATAGAATTACTTGATTTATTTAAAGCATGGATAGCGCCTACATCCTCAATCTTTTCTTCGAGGCTGCGCGGCTCGCCACCACCCGAAAAACGACCGAAACGTGTACCACCGGTACCTAAAGCCCAGCTTGGGATGGCAATATTAAAAGCCTGAAGTTTGTTTAAAACGCCGTCCAGGTTAGCCACATCAGCAGCCACATAATCAAACGCACGCTGATGTTTGCTGCTCAACTGATGATTGCTCTCATCAATTTTGTATTTTTCTATTAACATGAGTATTTATTAATAAGTTCATAGATAATAGTTCATGGTTCATAGCTGACAGTCACGTTTTGCATGAACCATCAACTATGAACCATGAACCTTTTGCTTTTTATCTTACAAAGCCGGCAGCAACACCACCGTCAACGTTAATGACGTTACCTGTTGATTTAGCTAATAAGCCGCCGGTTAAAGCGAAACAGGCATTAGCAATGTCTACCGGTAAAATAATCTCGTTTAGTAAAGTGCGTTTGGCGTAGTAAGCAGGCAGTTCGGCAACAGTAATGCCGTAGGCTTTAGCACGGCCTTCGGCCCAGCCACCAGCCCAAATGTTGCTATCGCTGATTACGGCATCAGGGTTGACTACGTTAACACGGATTTTGTCCGGACCTAACTCGGCAGCATTTAAACGGCTTAAGTGTAACTGGGCAGCTTTAGCACTACCGTAACCGGCATTGTTAGGGCCGCTTACCAAAGCGTTTTTACTCACAATATTAATCACGTCACCACCAATGGCTTGTTTTTTCATTACAGCTACGGCAGCCTGGGTTACAAAGAACTGGCCTTTCACCAATACGTCATATAAAAGATCCCAGTCTTTTTCGGTATGGTCGCCGATAGTTTTAGAGATAGATAAACCTGCGTTGTTTACAATCAGGTCAACACCACCAAAATTAAGAGCAGCTACATCCATCGCAGCCTGAATTTGATCTGCACTGGTTACATCCATTACCGCTGTAGCGTATGAATCTTTACCGTAAGCAGCTTTAAACTCTTCGCCGGCACTTTCTAAACGCTCAGCGTTCATGTCATTCAAAATAACAACGGCGCCTTCTTCTACAAACTTTTTGGCAATAGCTTTACCAATACCACCGGCACTACCGGTAATTAAAGCAATACGACCCGACAAAGCTTTGGGCTTAGGCATACGCTGTAACTTGGCTTCTTCTAACAACCAGTACTCAATATCAAAAGCCTCCTGGCGTGGTAACGAAGTGTACTCAGAGATAGCCTCTGCACCTTTCATTACGTTAATCGCGTTGGTATAAAACTCGGCAGCTACGCGGGCAGTCTGCTTATCTTTAGAGAAACTGAACATACCTACACCAGGATACAGGATGATTACCGGGTTGGTATCGCGGATAGCCGGGCTATTTGAATGTTTGCAGGTATTGTAGTAGTCGGTATACATTTGACGGTACGCCTCAAATGCAGGGGCTAATTTAGCTTTTAAGCCTTCTACGTCACTCAAGTCAGCCTCAGGGGCCAAATCTAAAACCAGCGGGCTGATTTTAGTACGTAAAAAGTGATCGGGACAGCTGGTACCCATTGGGGCCAGTCTTTCCAGATCGTTAGAATTTATATATTCCAGTACGCGGGCATCATCGGTAAAATGACCGATCATGTTACGCTCGCTTGAGCAGAAACCACGTAATATCGGAGCCAGGGCTACCGCTTGTTTTTTACGACCGGCTTCTTCTAAACTTTGTACTTTCTGACCGCCAAAAACAGGGCCTTTTTTGCCATAGTTTTGCTCCAGGTACTCGGCACATTTTTCAATTACTTCTAAAGTATTGATGTAGCTTTCGTAAGCGGTATCGCCCCAGGTAAATAAACCATGCGAACCCAGCATAATGCCGCGGATGCCGGGGTTGGCATCTAAACAGGCTTTTAACTGTAAGCCTAACTCGAAGCCTGGTTTTTTCCATTCTACCCAACCAATGGTACCGCCAAATAATTCTTCAGTAATTTGTTTACCGTCTTTAGCTGCAGCAATAGCGATAGCGGCATCAGGGTGCAGGTGGTCGATGTGTGCAAACGGCAAAAAGCCGTGTAACGGCGTATCAATAGATGGTGCTTTAGAATTTAAATCGTAGATGCTGTGGTTAAACAACTCTACCATTTCGTCTTCGTGCTCAACACCGCGGTATACATTTTTAAGGCTGCGCAAGCGGTCAACGTATAAAGCAGCCAAGCCGCTTTTTTTCAAAGTACCGATATCACCGCCAGAGCCTTTAATCCACATTACTTCTACGTCCTGACCGGTTAACGGGTCTTTAGACATGAGTTTGCAAGAGGTATTACCACCACCGTAGTTGGTGAGACGCAAATCGGCACCCAATAAGTTGGAACGGTATATTAAAAGGGCTACTTCGTCACCCGCCAGTTCGGCGGCTTTAGCGTCGTCCCATAAATAGCTTACGTGCTTAAATTCGGTTGTTTTAACAGACATATGAATTGAATGATTTACTTATACAGTTATTATTTTAATGAATTACCATAGCCTACAATAAGCACCGATAATATAATGGTAGCAATACCGGCAACCACGGTGATGTAAGCTTTACGACTTACGCCTTTCCACTCTTTTAACACCAATCCCCAACAGTTGGCGATCAGGATGATAAAAGCCATGTGCAATATCCATGAGCTTGGGCCATTACCTAAACGGCTCTCGCCCATGCCATAAAAGAAGAATTGCAGAAACCATGTAGTACCCGCCAGTGCAGAAAACAGGTAATTGGCTACCAGCGGCGTTTTCTTATTGGTATAGTCGCCGAAAGTTTTGTTACGGGCGTTTAGTATCATGCAGTAGATAAAGTTGGTGGTTAAACCGCCCCAGAGTATTACTACATAAGTTACGTTGTTTTGGTACAAGAAATTGCCCTGACCGGGGTTGGCTGCCATCCAGATATGGTTAGCGGTTTCGGCCATGGAATGACCTGCCTCAATGCCAAAGTTAAAGCAAGCACTTAACACGCCCGAAACAATGGCCAGGGTAATACCCAAACCAAATTTATAGTCGCTGTTAGTATCGGCCACCGAACCATCATTAGATAGTTCTTTTTCTTTCATTACTCCGGCTTTGCCGCAAATGATGATACCGATTACGCAGACCAAAATACCCAGTAGCACCATTTGCCCCCAATGGGTAGTCATTAAAGTGCTAATAGTATCTTTGTTTGGCTCAGGGAAAAAGTTATAATAAACTGACGGAATTAATGATCCGAAAATTGAGCACAAGCCCAGTATGATTGAGCTACCCAAAGCTACGCCCAAGTAACGGACGCCCAACCCGTAGGTTAAGCCGCCGATACCCCAAAGCACACCAAAAAAATAGGTTAGCAACAGGATATGGCCCGAAGTGTTTTTGATAATATCTGTAAAGTTGGGAATAGTTAACCAGGCAGCTAACGGCGGAACGATAAGCCAGGAAAAGATACCGCCTACAATCCAGAAACTTTCCCAGGCCCACCCCTTAACTTTCTTATAAGGAATGTAAAAACTGCCCGAAGCAAAGCCTCCTATAAAATGGAAAACAACACCTAAAACTGCCTGCATTAGCTCTAATTTAATATAATTGGTTAAAGCGAAAGTAGAAAAGCTGTATAACACAGCTATCATGCACTGTCATGGTTAATTTACAGTGCTAACCTATTTTCGCCCGCCCAGTATAACGAAAAATATTAAGTCCATTATCGTCAAAAATTAACATAAATAAGCATAATTTTGACAATAAACACGTCGTGTTAACGCTTACATAACAGGCCGCCTTTCTTACTGGTTTAACAATGCACAGACATCAGGCTATCTGTGCTTAAACACCTAACTTGTATACAAGCAGTGACACTGATTACACTACGCAAATGAAACCTACATCGTTTTTAGAATATATTGAGATAGATTATTACTCATCGACTCCTAAATACCTGCAACTGGCCAACTCAATAGCCAAGGCTGTTAGAGACGGGCGACTTAATCGTAATGATACCTTACCTTCTATTAATGAGTTAAACTACAACTTCGAGATATCGCGTGATACGGCCGAGAAAGCTTACAAGCATTTAAAATCTATTGGTATATTAGGTTCGGTTCCCGGTAAAGGTTACTACATTAAAAGCGTTGAGACCATGCAGCGCTTTAAAGTATTTTTACTGTTTAATAAGTTAAGTACACATAAAAAGTTAATTTACGACGCTATTGTAGCCGGATTGGACAACCAGGCAGCTATCGACTTATATATTTATAACAACGACTTTTTATTATTTAAAAAGCTGCTCGAAAACGCTCATGAAGATTATACGCATTACGTCATCATCAGTCACTTTTTGGATGGCGGAGAGAGTGCAACTGAGGTAATTAACAAGATACCTAAAGAAAAACTCATTTTACTGGACAAGATGGTAAAGGGTGTTGAGGGCGAGTATGCTGCCGTGTACGAGAACTTTGAGCAGGATATTTTTAAGGCCCTGGAGCAAGCCCTGCAACCGTTGAGTAAATACCAGACTATTAAAATTGTATTTCCCGAACACACGTACCATTCTACCGAGATATTGAAAGGCTTTTACAGCTTTTGTACTCAATACGCCTTTAATTACAAATTGGTACGCGATATTCAGGAAGAACCGCTGAACAGTGGCGAGGTGTATATTACGCTGATGGAAAACGACGTGGTAGTACTGATTGAACGCTTACTGCAAACCGATTTTAAGATAGGTGAGGACGTGGGTATCATCTCGTACAACGAAACGCCGTTAAAAAAAATAATCTTGAACGGGCTAACTACCGTCTCTACTGATTTTCAGAAAATGGGTGAAATTGTTGCCCAGATGGTTATCAACAACCGGCGCGAGCATGTAGAGAACCCGTTTTATTTAACATTGCGGGCTTCTTTGTAAAACAGGAAAAACTAAACAAAAATAGCCAATGCAAAATGCATCGGCTATTTTTGTTTGATATATTTTGATTGACATTACAGCGACACACCACGTTTCCACGGGATGAAGTCGTCTTGCCCATGGCGCACGGCACAAACTTCCACTTCGCCGCTGGCCACTTTAACTACGTAATCTAAAATACGTTCGCCGGCTTGTTCAATAGTTTCCTCACCTTCAATAATGGTACCTGTATTTAAGTCGATGATATCGCTCATTTTGTTGTACAGGTTAGTATTGGTAGCAATTTTAACTACGGGTGCAATTGGGTTACCTGTTGGCGTACCCAAGCCTGTGGTAAATAACACCACGTTGGCGCCCGAACCTACCTCGGCTGTGGTACTTTCCACATCGTTACCAGGAGTACATAGCAGATTTAAACCGGGCTGTACTACTTTTTCGGGATAATCCAATACATCAACCACCGGCGATGTACCGCCTTTTTTAGCAGCACCTGCCGATTTAATGGCATCCGTAATTAAACCGTCTTTAATATTACCCGGCGAAGGGTTCATATCAAAGCCCGATCCGGCTTCTTCGGCACGCTGGGCATAGGTACGCACCAGGCTTACAAAGCGGTCGGCGTCTTCTTCCTGCACACAACGGTCGATTAAATTCTGTTCAACACCGCATAGTTCCGGAAACTCGGCTAAGATAACCGAACCACCCAAAGCAACCAGCAAATCCGAGGTGTAACCGATAGCTGGATTGGCCGAAATACCCGAAAAACCATCAGACCCACCGCACTCTAAGCCAATGGTAATTTTACTTAATGGTGCAGGCTGACGGGTAGCCTCATTAGCCTGAATTAAACCAGCCAGCGTTTTACGCAAGGCCTGCTCAATCATATCCGACTCTTTGCCTATGGTTTGCTGATCAAGTATATATAATGGTTTGCTAAAATTAGGCGAGCGCTTTTCGATCTCGCGCTGTAAAATACTTACCTGCGCGTTTTGGCAGCCTAAACTTAATACTGTTGCACCGGCAACGTTAGGGTGCGTAATATAACCGGCCAATAAACCACAAAGGGTTTCGGCGTCCTGACGGACACCGCCGCAACCACCAGTATGAGTTAAAAACTTAATACCATCTACATTCGGAAAAACCTTGCTCTCGCGGCTTGTGGCATCAGCAGCATCAATCTCTGTATAAAGCACCTCGTCAATGCTTCCACCCGATTTAACTTTATTAATCAAATGTTGCGCCTTGGTTTCGTACGTTTTTTTACGACCGTAACCTAAAGGTTTAACTAAAGCATCCTGCAACACTTCCAAGTTGCGGTTTTCGCAAAACACCATAGGTATAACCAGCCAATAGTTAGCAGTGCCTACACTGCCATCTGCGCGGTGGTAACCGTTAAAGGTACGGCTTTGCCATGCGCTAACGTCCGGCTGCTGCCAGTTGGCAGCATGCTTGCTTTCGGTTAAATTACTGTTGGCGGCATGGCGAATGTTACTGGTGGTTATTACGCCACCCGATTTTATTTCGTATTGCGCCTTGCCTACCAGCACACCATACATAATAATATCATCGTCAGCCTTAATATCATGTATAGCCACCTTATGTTTTGCCGGTATCAGATCAATAGTGGTAAAAGTATCGGCTCCGTAAGTGATTTCCTGGCCTACCGGTAAATCAACTAAAGCAACCAGAACATTATCATTTGGATGGATTTTCAATATGGTCTGTTTCATCAGTATTATTCCTTTTAAACTGTAGTTTCCTTTAACAAAATAGCATGTGTACCTTCTTCAGTAATTTGCTGCAAATGATGTAATACCGCAGCTTCAAAACCCGGCAGTTGCGTTAAGTCGGCCTCCCATAAAGTTTTATTACTTAATAAAGCATTTACTACCCCTGGTAACTCCTGCATTTTCCATGCCTCACTAAATACATCTGCCTGGCTGTCAGTTATGGCATACTCTTTACCATTGTTTTTGCCGACATATTTACCGTCTTCACTTTTTTCTGATTTCATGAACCTGATAAAGGCCGCAAATCCCAGTGCAAAATAATGAGGTACAAAATTATGCAACTTATAATGATTTAACAGCAACGGGATAGTACGCATTTTTATTTTGGATGAGTACTGCGCCGAAATACTGATCCACTGGTGCTCGATGGATGGGTTGCGGAAACGGTCTAACACCTTACCGGCAAAATCGGCAGCGGCGCTATAGTCTACTTCGTAAGGTATGGCAGGCGCAATTTCTTTCAGCATCAGCTGGTTAATGAAATTGGCAAACGATTCATCTTCCATCGCTTCGCTTACCGTTTTAAAGCCCGACAAAAATGCCACTGCACAGCTTAAGGTATGCGTGCCGTTAAGCAGGCGGAGCTTTAGCTCCCTGAACATTTCGATGTTGGGTACAATGACTACGCCTTCATCTACCTGCGCAAAACTAAGTACATCTTTCACCTGCAGGTTGCCTTCAATAGCCCAAAGCGAATATACTTCTGATACAACGCGTAAATCATCCTCATAACCGCAGCTTTCTTCCATTGCACTGGCCAGTTCGGGTTGTGGTTTGCCGGGCACAATGCGGTCTACTAGTGAGTTGCAAAAGTGGTTATGCTCTTCCAGCCAGTCCATAAAAGCGGGCTCCAACTTGTTCAGATGGGCCAGTTCCAGCACTATAGCCTCCAGTTTTTTGCCGTTATCTACAATCAGTTCGGTAGGTACAATCACCAAACCACTGTCGGCACTGCCCTTAAACGCCTCAAAACGTTTGTACAAAACGGCCAACAATTTACCAGGAAAGGATACCGGCGGATTTTTACGAATATCATCCTGCACCAGTTGTATGCCTACTTCGGTAGTGTTAGATATCACCACTTTTAAGTCAGGGCTTTTAGCAACATTCAGGATAGCGTCCCAATCACCGCCGGCGGCCAGCACACGGCTTACGGCCGAACATACGATTTGCTCGTTAACCTCTGTACCTTTGTCAATACCTTTAATATACAAAGTATACAAACTATCCTGGCGGTCAAACTCAGTGGCCGAACCTGTATCGGTTGATTTTACGACAACCACACGCCCATTAAATATGCCGGCACGGTTAGCTTTATCAATGTAGTAATCGGGCAGGGCACGCAGCAATACGCCGGTACCAAACTGCAATACTTTTTCGGGTAGCTCAAACACCTTTGCATCAGGCACCACCACGTCAGGCAGATCTATCTTACTTAAATTATATCGGGAGAGTCTCATATGCTATCAATCAATTTACATTATTTTTTTTGGCCCAGGCAAAATACTGCTTACTCAATATTTTGGCAGGCCACACCCCATACCAGGCATAACCGGCACGACGCTCATTTTCTATCTCGGTAATATTATATTTTTTTTGACTATCGCGGCCCGAAAAAAAAGGCTTATTGGTGCCAATCTCGTAATACCTTGCCCAAATAGTTGAATTTGGGTCGGCTACCAAAACCGCATCTTTTTTAGTGGGCTGACTATTATTTGTGATATGATCAAATCGATATCCGGTAATTTTCACAGTATCAAACCAGGCAACAGCATTACTTACGGCAGCTTTAATATCGGCAGAGGGCGACGGCAAGCGCATTAAGAATTCCACAATAGCAGCCGACTCGGACGTAGCTAAACCTACCAGTTCAAACTTACGTGCCATTACTGGCTGCAGCGTACGGTGATCATATTGCTGGTTCCAGGCGGTGAGCTTACCGTTTACTTTAATCTGCGTTTTTAAAATGCAGTCAATCCCACGTTTAACTGCATCTGTAGCCGGAGCTACCAGTGCCTGGTCAACCACCTCAAAGCCTTTGGTACGGTTGGCTACGTTATACAACAGGTTCATTACGTTAATCATGGCGTTATCGTTAAACGTAATTTGCCCCCGGTATAGGCTGCTGTCGGGGTAATACTGTGGCCAGCCCCCGTTGGCATACTGGGCTTTCAGTAAATACCGGATGCCTTTCTCGGCTGATTGCAGGTAAGCTTTATTATTGGTTTGCGGATAAGCGTTAATCAGGTAATTAATTTCTTTAAAAGTGGCGTTATTATCAATGGTAGCATCAATACGGCCGGCATCTTTTAGGGTAGATGCTTTTTGCGCATCGGTAAGTGTTTTATTATAATCGACTTTTACTTCGCCAACTGCTTTGGGCCACCCACCCACACTGCGCTGATAGAGTAACATGTTTTCGGCTACTGCGTCGGTAGTTTGCGCCTCGGCTGTTCGGTAAAATCCTAAACCAGCCATCAGTAGCATAATAAATAATTTCGGGCGCATTGTGTTTTTCAATTAGCTTAGTTTAATAACGGATTCCATTGCTTATCAAGTGCCCATAGCGCAGTTATGTTCTTAGCTGTTGGTGCGCCCACGGCGCTGCTTAAATTATTGGCAAACCATGTATAATCACCGCCGGTTCGGTGGCAGTTGTAATAGTAAACCCGCTCGCCCCATTGTACACCGGTTGAACTTGCCGCTTTAAATATCGGCGCATTGGCCAAGTTACTGTCAAAGGTACAGTTAATGAGATAAAATTGCGACTCGCGGTGATAGCGGCCCAGTTTAAAGCCTTGGTCACCCTCAAATTTACAGTTAACTAATACCGTTTTCTGATTGATATTGCCAGAACCATCATGCCAGATGGCGGCTTCTTTGCTATGGCATATAAATGTGCAGTTTTCGGCATAGGCCCAGCCACGCGGGCAATAAAAATCAACACCGCCCTCCAGAGTGCAATCCTTAAAATAAAATAAGCCCGAAGCACTGTTCCAAGGGCTTACCGTATCGCCGCCCAAAGCACGGAACGTACAATTCAAAATTTTTAAGCGGGTAGTTTGAAAAGAGCGTAAAGCCATCTGGTGACCTGTTACACTTACTGTTTTGGTTGATGCCGGCTCAGTGCCTGCCTGGCAATTAATGGTAGTATCCTTACGGTGATGAAAACCATAACCGTTGATTACCGACAAATTTTGCAAGGTAATATCACTGCCGCGCAAATTTAGCGTAGCTACGCCCCAATCATCAGCATTGCCCTGGCAGCGCCAGACGTCGCGGGCAATATCCTGGGTAATGATGACGCCTTTCTCGCTTTCGCCTTTTAAAACCAAATGATTTTTGGTGATAAAAAGCTTTTCGTTATAGGTGCCATTTTTAATTAGGATTACACGATCGGCCGTAGCATAATCGGGCAGACTATTGATAGCGGCTTGTATAGATTTAAAAGATCCGTTACCTCTGGCATCAACCACCAAAGGAATATTTTTTTTGGATTGAGCCATGAGCCCAACCCAATTAAATATCATCAAACCCCAAATCCACAAAAGCCGCTTCATTGTTTACTTTGCCGGAATTTGCTTGGTTAACCAGCTAACCACATCGTTAGCTGCCTTAAAATTCTCGAATTCGGCAGGCAACTTACGGCCGTCCAAGTATTCGTTGTAAAACCATGGATCGCCCACGGCCAGCACTACCCCCTTACCATACTTGGCCATCGCTACCGCTACCTCGCCTTTTTGGTTTAGCACCGATTGCCCCGGGGGCGTTAATGCAAACGTACTGATCTCTTTAATATAAATCTTTTTAGCCGTTTTAAATACCGGGTTATTAGCCGGTATAGCTACCGCTCCCTGCTCAAACTGGGCGCCCTGCACATGGTTAATGCTGTTTTCTTTAAACGTGAGGCCAAATTTGCTCATCAATGTATTGAAGTGCTTAAACTCAGCGTTGCCCGTATCATTATGTAAAACCAGTAATACGCCGCCTTGCTTTACCCAGTCGGTAATAGCCGTAACATGAGCCGGCTCCATATATTTGGCATTTGGGTTCTCTTTCGGAATATCCGGGTCTACAATGACATAAACCGAAGCCGGTTTTAAATTGGCTGCCGTAGGTGCCTGGTATAGCGTACCTAAGTTTAAGCCATAATTATTAAAAATGTGGCCGAATAAAGAAAAGCCGTTGTTATCCCACTCTTCCCATTTATAATGGTAAGGCAACAATGTTCCGGTAATATCTTTTTTGCGCTCATCGTTAAAATAGCTGTCCAAAACCACGTTTCTATCACGACCTGCTGATAAGTTGGCTAAGCGCTCCATCTCTACACTGGCTTGTATAAAGGCGCCCACACCTTTGGCATCATTCGTTACTACCTTTTCGCTCAAGTAATAGGCATAGCTGCCGTCGCGGTAAGGGTTACCGCCTAAACCAGCCACGCTCACCGTACCGTTTAAATTAATCTGACCGTTAGCATCGGTGCTAATGAACTGCTTAATAATACCGTTAAACCCTGTTTGGGCCACCGCTTTAAAATATTGCGGCAAATTATGCTGACGCACACCTTTAGCTAAAGCATATACAAACATGCACGATGCTGAAGATTCGAGATAGTTACCTTTCTCTGCCCCCTTATCCAGCACCTGGTACCAAACACCGGATTTTTTATCCTGGTATTTAGCTACGGCTGTAGCATAGCGGTTAAGAATTACCAGCAGTTCGGCACGTTTAGGGTGATTTACCGGCATCTGGTCTAACACATCAACCAGGGCCATCCCAAACCAGCCCATCGCACGTCCCCAAAAGTTTGGCGAAAGGCCTGTTTCTTTATTAGCCCAACGCTCTTGTTTACTCTGATCCCAGGCGTGGTATAGTAACCCGGTTTTAGGGTCGCGGGCATGGCGCTCCATCAGTATAAACTGGCGGGCAATATCGTTAAAGGCTGTATCTTCATGAAAAGTGCTGGCATACTCTGCGTAAAACGGTTCGCCCATGTACAAACCATCCAGCCACATTTGGTTGGGATAACGTTTTTTGTGCCAGAAACCGCCCTCGGGTATACGTGGCTGCTTGCTTAACTGCGTGCGCAATGTACTGGCCGCTTTAAAATATTTTTCGTTGTTGAGTACCTTGTACAACATCAATACGGTGCGGCCATCCAATATATTGTCAATATTGTAATCCTCCATTTTGTAGCTGCGAATGCTACCATCTGGCATTACATATTTATCAACCGTATTTTGTAAAAACTGGAAATATTTCTTCTCGCCGGTTTGCAGCCAAACGTTTTCAATGCCTTTCCATACCACTCCCTGCTCGTAGGTCCAGTGGCCGGTAGTTACCGTATCGCTCCATTTGGTCATAGCAGTTTGTGCCATGCGTTGAGACCACGGCTGGGTTTGCGCCTGTGCTACAGCAGCACCGGTACCCAACAGTACACAACAAGCCAAAATACTTCTCTTAAAAAGTTCCTTATATCTCATAAGATTGTTTTAAATAGTTGCGGTAAGACTGTAAAAACTTACCCAAGGTTTATAGTTATGTACCGGTTACACTAAGCACAGGTACAATTGTACTTACATTTTAAAGATTTTATACCCCTACTGCCCCTAAAAATTTATGCAAACGTTCCCAAAGAAAATAAAAGCTTCGGCTCATCGCCTGCATAATAATCCGGTCATCAAAGCCTGCTAAAATCATTACTCGGTGCTGCCCGGTTGCCAGTTATCTTTACCAGCCAATACATTTTTTACAGTGTATTGCCTGGCTTCGCGTGCTGTTAACTGCTTAGACCAGCTTACCCGTTCGCCGGTTTTTGCACCCGGCCCGAAATTTTGATATTCGGCGTAATAAGTTGTTTTTTCTTTATCCGGAAACATCGCATCACCCTTCCATGGGTTCCAACCTTGCGGAACAATGTGACTACCCATTTCGGTATTGATAAATACCGTTTTGGCATAGGGCCGCCACGGTCGGCCTAAAAACACTTTATTGGCGGCGCTGTCAGTAATCAGTTTACAGTTGAGCAATACAAACCCAAAAGCCTGCCCTTGCGGTGTTGCCGCTGCTGTAATGTAAGAATTAAGCAAACTTTTAATCGTGCAGCGATTAAATACTACAGTAGCTTCTCCAAACAAAAAATCAGTTGTGCCTTCCATATAACAGTCTTCGTACAACTGGCGACTGTTACCAGTAGCCGCATACAGCGTATCCTGGTTGCCTAATAAACGGCATTTTCTAATCACACAACGATCTCCCTCTACATGCAAGGCAACGGCCTGTCCTACGCGTCCGGCTGCATTTTCAATAGTAAGATTTTCGGCCATGAAATCATTACCCTGTACCAGTAACGTGTATGAGGTGTAAGTGCTCATTTTAGCATTACCAAAGGCGTCCTTTCCACCCGGAACCGCCTTGCCCGAATAATCGCTGTTGGTGATGATGGTATTTTCGGCACTCTCGCCAATTAATGAAATTTTGGTTTTCCAGCTCGGAATCACCAGTTTTTCATGGTAGATGCCTTTTTTAATGTGGATGGTTACCCGCCACTGCCCTAAATCACGCACCGCGTTCACCGCTTCCTGTATGGTTTTGTAATTGCCGCTGCCATCCTGTGCTACGGTAAGTTCTTTGGGCCGGACCGCTTCCTGGGCAAACAGGCACCCTGAAAGCAACAGGCCGACAATAAACAAGCAAAGCGTTTTCATACAGCTAATTTATTTAGATACGGTTAGTACTTTGCTATCGGCACCGGCTTTAAATTCGGTTTGCTTTGCGGCCTTTGATAAATCCGAATGTAGCACCTGGATATTACCGGAACGCTTGCCGCCAATACTGAATAGCAGTTGTGTGTTAGCGCCATAACGCAGGTTGTCGAATTTCACATCATTACTATTGCGAACGGTAATCAGCGGATTAGCATTAGTGCTCTCTACAAACACATTTTTAAGGTTGATGCCTTTGCCTTCAATAATCTCGATACCGTTTTTAGTTTTTAGGTTGATATTATCCAGGTTAATGTTTTTAATGCTCATTTCGGGTAAACCGCGAATCAGCAAACCCCTGTCAGCGCCGTTGCAGGCAACGTTGCTGACGTAAAAATCGCGAAACTGCGGTGTAGCTTCTGTTACGGGTGGCAAAGCCACATCGGTTACCGACTCATCATCCGTTGGCGACTTGCCCGTGTAATACATATCAAATAGTATAGCACTGGTGATGATATCTTTCATGGCGATATTTTTAATGTAAATTTTTTCTACCACTCCGCCACGGCCGCGGGTGGTTTTAAAACGCAAACCGATATCGGTACCCATAAATGTACAGTCGGACACAAAGATGTTGCGTGCGCCGCCCGACATTTCGCTGCCTATCACAAAGCCACCATGACCGCGGTATACGATGCTGTTTTTAACCACCATATTTTCGGTAGGCATGCCGCGTTTACGGCCTTCTTCATCCCGTCCTGATTTTACGCAAATTCCGTCGTCGCCGGCATCAAACGTACTGTTATCAATCAATACATTTTTGCACGACTCTACATCAATAGCATCACCGTTCTGAGCATTCCAGGGATTACGCACTTTAACACCCTGCAGGGTTAAATCCTGGCACATCAGGGTGTGCAGGCACCAAGCACCCGAATTTTGAAAGGTAGTGTTTTGCAGTAAGATTTTTTTGCAGCTGGTAAGCACCAGCATATTAGGTCTGAAAAAATCTTTATAAGGCTCATTGGCTGCTGCGCTCGAGCCTGGTTCAATATAACCGGCGCGTGGTGTTTTCATCGCCTTAGCATAACTCTCAGACGGATACCACGATCGACCATTTTCGCTTATTACCCCTCCCGAAGCTACTTTGCGTTTCCATTCTTCTTCCGTCAGGCGGTCTTTGCCAATAGCACGCCAAACCTCACCATTACCGTCAATCACACCTTCGCCGGTAATCCCGATATTGACCAAACCGGTACCCGAAATTGGCGACTCGTTACGGTAGGCTGCATGGCCTTCCCAGTTACCTTCGATCAGTTTGTACTGGCTTTTATCGGCGGTAAACTGTAAAAGTGCGGCCCGGCTTACATGCAGATTTACATTATTTTTCAGCTTAACTGGCCCGGTTAGCCATAAGCCGCTGGGCACTAATACTACACCACCACCTTTGGCACTGCAAGCCGCAATAGCATTGTTGATGCTGGCCGTATTTAGGGTGATACCATCGGGTTTGGCACCGTACTTTATAATGTTAAACGTGTCTTTTTTAAATACCGGCAGGGCTGCTTTGGGCAAATTTTTCCAGGAATACGACTGGCTTTGAGCCGATGCCGGTACATAGGCACCCAACACTAAGCAGGTAGCCAACACGGCTTGTTTAATATGGAACATCAGGTTTATATTAAGAAATTTTATCAAAATAATTAGTTATGGGTATACCAATGCTGTGGCATCTTAGCCAAACATTAGCATAAGTTATCAGGACCGCGCTTTGGTGATATGCCCGGCCAGTTCGAGGTTGAGTTGCTGTAAGCTCTGCAATACCAGTTCGGCCATGCGGCGGGCACCTAATTCGCTAAAGTGAGTATCGTCTTGGTTGCCTTTAGGATAATGCGGGTTTTCGCCCGGCTCCAAGTGGTTATACAAAAACTTAGAACTTTCGGGCCCAAGCTTTTGCAATAAAGCCTGGCTTTGGGTATCCAGATCTATCAGCGGCACTTTGGCCTCTTTGGCTACATCGCGTACAATTTGTGCGTAAACGGTATGGGTTTGCACAATATGACCGGTGCTGTCAAATTTGCGGCGGGCTACCGGAGTAATTAAAACCGGGATAGCCTGCTTGCTTTTAGCTGTCGTGATGAACAGATTTAAGTTTTTACGAAATTCATCTTCGGTAGTAAAGCTCTTTTTAGTCGGCACTTCATCGTTATGGCCAAACTGGATCAGCAGGTAATCGCCTGCCTTCATGCCCTCGGCTACAGGTTTCCATAAACCTTCGGTCATGAACGTACGGGTGCTGCGTCCGTTTTTTGCCCGGTTATCAACCGTAATGGTGGTATCAAAATAATTGGCAAACGGCATTCCCCAACCAGTTTCGGGATAGGCTTTCTTTTCTTTAACAGCCATGGTAGAATCACCAATCATGTAAACCGTTACCTGGCGGGGCACCGGTTTAAAAGCTACTAAAGACAGGAAAATAATCACTAAAGTATTACGGATCATAGCAGGTAGATGATATGCAGAATTTTAGAATGCAGTTAAAATGATTGCTATTTACTACAAAAACAGCTTTAATAAAATAAGGAGCAAAGCTTTAGCCGCTTTACTCCTTAAAATGTTACAATTAATAACCGGGGTTTTGCTTAAGCCGGCCACCATAGGTATCTAATATGGCGGTGGTGTAAGGGAACAACTCGCTCTTATTAGGCGTAAAGAAACGGGCTATACCATCCTGCAACGGCAGGTTATCTATAGATGCACCGGATATAGTACCGGTTGATGATACGGAAAATACCAAATGCTGACGCCAGTCGGTACGTGTCCAGCCGGTTGTAGGCGACGGAACAGCCGTGGTGGTGAAAGGATTGGCAGCAAAGTATTGAATTTCTTCGCCGTTATTTTTCCAATAGATGTATTGAGGCACGTTGGCATATTGGCCCACATTATCCCTGATCTGGGTAATTTTCAACCGCGCGTCAGCAATCTTGGTTCCTAACAGGTTCCAGCGTATCAGGTCATACTTGCGGATGCCCTCACCGCCAAACTCCAGGTAGCGTTCGTTTACAATAGCATCAAAAAAACCGGCTTTATCGCTTGGTGTTATGCCAATAGCTGTTTCGTTACCTTTAAATCCTCTTTTGCGCACTTCTTCAAACGCGGCTTTAGCCTCGGCCGATGGTGCACCTTTAACTTCGTTATCCGCCTCGGCAAACATCAGCAGTACATCCGCAAAACGGATAAGCGGCCAGTTATAGCCTACGTTTAATACCGTTCCGGGCAGTAAAGGCACGCGCCAGTCTCTTCTAAACTTACCATCGGTCAGCTCGCCCAGGCGGCGTAAGCTTTTAAGGTTGGTAGCGCCTATGGAGTATACCGGCACGCTTACATCGCGGCGGGTATCTAACGGGTTAAAGGCGTAAAAGAAGTTGGGTAGCATCATTACACCACCACCACCGGTACCATACCTTGATGCCGCATTAATAACAGGACCATCGTAGTTGGCCATGCGGCTATCGGACACGCTATTACCACCGCCAGCGCCTACTTCAAAAATAATTTCGCCTACTGGGTCGGGGGTAAAGGTAGAGATGTACTTTTTCCACACGTCCTCGTAAACCGGGTTTAAGGTATGCTGCCCTCTGTTGGCCATTAAATCGGCACACTCATCGCGACAAATGGTATAATACTTTAGGTAGTCAGACCGGCGCTCCATCAGTTTGGTGTCGGTGCGTAATGAGTAACCGCCTCTGAATAAGGCAATCTTAGCTCTCAGCGCTTTAGCTGCGCCTTTGGTGATACGCTCGTTACGTGCAGTTTCGGTGCGCCAAGGCAACAAGGTTTGGGCCAGTGCCAGGTCATCAATCAAATGGTCGTAAGTGGCATCGCGATTAGCCGCTGGTATAAACAGGTCGGGCTGTTTGTACGACGGGATGAACGGCGCAGGTACATCACCCCAGTTTCTTACCAGTTCGAACAGGTACTGCGCACGAAGTGTTAATGCCTCGCCATACAAGCGCCGCAGTTCTTTTTTGTCGGCATCCGAACCACTATTATAAGCAGTCATTTGCGGTATCTGGTCAATACATAAGTTTGCCTTCTCTACCCCGCGGTATAACTGGTTGAATGGATTGGTTAACTCAGTGTTGGAGGTTTGCAACTGGTAACGGCCAATACCCCGCCTACCATTATCAATAGACCCGCTTACAATACCCTCGTCCGAATCGTAAGGGTAATACAAGCTGATACGGATGCCATAGCCATTATCGCCCGAAAGCTCATCATATACACCGATTAGAGCGGTGGTAGCATTTGATACGTTTGAAAATGCCTGATCGAGGCTATATTGCGATTGCGGTTCAACCTCGGTAAACTTTTTACAGCCACTGTACGATACAGCGCTAACAAAAGCGGCAACAGCAATTAATGTCTTATTATAGAATTTCATCTCTTTCTCTGGTTTAAGTACTGTTTAGAAGGTAATGTTAGTTCCGAAAGTGTACAGGCGCGCACGCGGATAGCCTGCAAAATCAACACCCTGAGTTAACGGGTCAGTACGGCGGGTACTGATTTCCGGATCGTAACCGGTGTAGCTGGTTACCACAGCCAGGTTATTAACCGTGGCATAAAAACGCACGTTAGATATACCTACCCGGTTTACCAGTTTTTTAGGCATGGTATAACCCAGAGTCACGTTGTTGATACGCAAAAATGAACCGTTCTCTACCGCATATGAATGCAGGTAGAAACGCTGGTTACGCACCGGCGACCATATTTTAGCGTTAGCATTTAATGCACCCAGTTCTGCCGGGTCGGTAACCACTACACCTGCACTATTGATGTTGGTGAAGCGGTCTTTCATTACGTTCAGCATGTTCAGGTTTAAGAAGCTTCCGTCTGTCCATTCCAGTTTATTGGCATTATACACATCGTTGCCGTAAACAAAATTTACAAACACACTCATATCAAAATTTTTGTAAGCAAACTGGTTGTTCCAGCCGCCGGTAAACTTAGGGTTGGCGTTACCAATGATGGTACGATCTTTATCCAGCGTAACCTGGCCATCACCATCAATATCTTTTAATTTGATGGTACCTGGCTGCGGTGCACCAAAAACAGATATATCACTTGGTACTCCCGATTTTAAAGTATACACGCCGTTGGCATAATTAAAATCTTCAATCTTGTAATAACCATCGGTTACAAAGCCATACATCTGCCCTACCGGCTTACCTACCTGTACAATAAAGTCGTCGGCACCGTCAGACCCCTGCCAGCCCGAGCTGCGGGTTTGCTGGCTTACCGTACCTAAGCTTAATACTTTGTTGCGGTTAAAGGCAATATTGAAGTTGCTGGTCCAGGTAAAATTTTTACCACGGATGGGTGTACCATTTAATTGAAGCTCTATACCCTTGTTAGAGGTTGACCCAATGTTTTGCAACTGACCACTGCTGTAACCGGTAGTTTGCGGAATGGCCGCTAATAGCAATAAATCTTTGCCTGTATTGTTGTAGAAATCGGCGGTGAACTGGAGTCTGTCTTTTAGGAAAGATAAATCCAGGCCGATGTTTTTAGAGACATTGCGCTCCCAACGCAAGTTTGGGTTAGCCAATGCTGCTGTTGTAAAGCCTGGTAAAATAGTATGGTTAAGTGCATACTCGCCAGTTGAATTATATAGTTGCAGATATAACAAATCGCCGATACGGTTATTACCGGCAACACCATAACCGGCTCTGATTTTGGCATCGTTAATAAAAGACAGCTTTTTCATAAAGCCGGCCTCAGAGAAACGGTACGCTAACGTTCCGGACGGGAACACCAGCAAGCCATTTTCGGGTGCAAATTTTGACGAGCGGTCGCCACGTACGGTTACCGATGCCAGCAGGTTTTTATCATAAGCGTAGCTCACCCGGCCAAACAACGAGAAGATGCGGTTAGGTGGTGCAATGGTAGTAGTTGGCCTTGGCTGCACCGAACCCGAAGGCGGCGAACCGAGGCTCATGTTAGCTAAGGCTCCCTGCGGGCTAATATCTGCAGGGAAATAACGGGTTTCTACCGTACCTGCGTTACTACGGAACTCATAAATTTCCTGGCCTAACAACACGCTGATGTCATGATGCTTGGCAATGCCATTATTGATATACTGCAGCGTATTACTGTTGTTAATGGTGATATTTTGCTGTGTAGCAATAGAAGCCAGGGGCAGCGAAGCAAAGTTGCGGGCGGTAGGCGTAATTTTGCTGTAAAACAGCTCTTGCCTTAAATTAGCATTATCAAAACCACCGGTACTCCTAAAGCTTAGATTTTTGGTGATCTGAAAATTTAGATACCCGCTCAGGTTAAGGTCGGTGGATGGCGACCTGCGATACTCGGCTTGGGTTAAGATAACCGGGTTTTGTATCTGGTTTGAGTTTAAGTAATAATCCTCATCAAACGAATCAGAAGTAGGCACGGTAGGTAAATCGAGCGGGCGATACACGATGGTATGGCGTAAGCGGTTGGTGGTTCGGGTACCGGTATTGGTAGTACCTGCACCACGAATTACCTGATCGGTATAACGCATAGTAACACCTACTTTAAGCTTGCTTGAAGCCTGGTGGTCGAGCCTGAAGTTAGTTAAATAACGCTTAAAGCCAGACTGCAGCTGAATGCCCGCTTCGTTATTGGCCGTTAAACTTAAGTTGAACGTAGTTTTAGCATCACCACCACTAACAGAAACGTTATGCTGCTGAAAAGCGGCTGTACGGCCAAAAACCTGCTCCTGCCAGTTCAAGAACGGATAGTTTTTGTAAACCTGCAAGGTATCAAAGGTGCTGCCGTACTGCTTGGCAAAATTATCGCGGTCGGTTTGGCTGGAGCGCGATCTTTCATACTGCCATACTACATAATCATAGGGGTTGAGTACATCCATCGTTTTAGAAAGCTTACGGAAACCCAGAGAGCCATTATAAGACACTACTGTTTTACCCGAGCGGCCCCCTTTAGTGGTAATAATTACCACGCCATTAGCACCGCGTGCACCATAAATGGCCGTAGTAGATGCGTCTTTTAACACATCTACCGAGGCAATATCCTGCGGAGAGATGACGTTAAGGGCATTTTCTACCTGAATACCATCAACAATGTAGATAGGCGAGTTATCCTGCGTAATAGAGCTACCGCCTCTTACACGTATAACCACATCGGCACCCGGTGCACCTTCAGATGTAGTTACCTGCACACCGGCCAGCTTACCGGTTAAAGCTTCGGCCGCGTTGGAGAGCGGAATGTCTTTTAACTGCTTAGCACCTACCGAAGATACCGACCCGGTTAAATCGCGGCGGCGTACAGACTCGTAACCCACTACAACTACCTCATTTAGCTGACTGGCGTCATCGCCCTGCATGGTGATGTTTAATTGGGTACGGTTATTGACGGCTATTTCCTGGTTTTTATATCCAATATAGCGCACAACTAAAACCGGGTTGCCGGTTTCGGGCACGTTGATTTTATAACTGCCGTTTACATCGGTACTAGCGCCAATAGTGGTTCCTTTTACCAGCAAACTTACCCCAATCAGGGGTTCGCCGCTTTTGTCTACAACTTTGCCAGTTACCGAGCGAGTTTGCGCCCATGCCGTACCGGAAAGCAGTAAAAACATGAAAATTTGAAGTAATTGTTTATTCATAATTTAATTGGTTTCGGTGTGTTGTTGGCTAAATACCACTCACAGCAAAATGCAAAGCATTAAGCGGTGACAGCATTAATTTTCTCTCTTTAAAAACTTAAAAAGCGAACGACAAAAAATAATTGGTTATTAAAGATCGCCCAGTGGTTTATAAAACTGGTTGGTTTTGCAATCGGTTACACAAGATTAGAGACTTAGATTAAATAAACAAAGCATATGGAGTACAAAAAACATGCAATCGTTCCCGGAAACGATTGCAGTAAATACACAATGGTAATTTCCTTTTACGACAATTAAATAGGTTTTTACAAATTATAAGCCTATTTTTAAACACCCATTATGTTTAAAGCCTACACCATAAAAGATATAGCCAAGGCGTTAGGACTTTCAACATCCACAGTTTCGAGAGCATTAAACGGCAGTTACGAAATTGGCGCTGAAACCAAGAAACTGGTTGTTGAGTATGCCGAAAAAGTTAACTACCGTCCCAACCCGATTGCGCTAAGCTTAAAAGAACAAAAAAGCAGATCAATTGGCGTAGTGGTGTGCGAGGTGGCCAATAATTATTTTTCTCAGGCCATCAATGGCATCGAATCAATTGCGTACAACTCAGGGTATCACGTCATTATCACCCAAACACACGAATCGGCAGCAAGGGAAGCGGCTAACATACAGCACTTATTGTCTCGCCATGTAGATGGACTGCTGATTTCGTTATCGGCCGAAACTACTGATCTGTCAGAATACAAATACCTGCTGGATAAAGGATTTCCGATTGTTTTTTTTGACCGTATCGCACCTAACATTCATACCCACCAGGTAAAAATCAATAATTATAAGGGGGCGTTTGATGCCACCGAACTGCTCGTTAATCAGGGCTTTACTAAGATTGCCTACATTACCAATACGGATAATCTATTCATTAGCCGCGAACGTTTTGAAGGCTTTAAAGCCGCGTTAGATAAACACAAGATCGGCTTACCAGCCGAATATATTAAATATTGTTACCATGGCGGTATGCTGATAGACGAACTGGAAATGGCAATAAACGAATTAATGAGCATGGCCGAACGGCCGCAGGCTATATTTACCACCAGCGACCGCCTGACTACCCGCTGTATACCTGTGCTTAAAAAATTAGGCTACCGTATTCCTAATGATGTAGCGCTGGCCGGCTTCACCAATTCGGACGTGGCCGAATCATTTGACCCGCCATTAACCGTTGTGCGGCAACCCGCTTTTATGATGGGACAGTTAGCTACCGAGCTATTAATTAACACCATTGAAAGTAAATGTCCGGTTTACGAGTACACCGTTAAAGAAGTAGAAGCGGAGTTAATTGTGCGCGAATCATCCAAAAAAATATCCTGATAATAAATTAAGCTTAACAAAAAAGCCGGTTTGCTATTAAACAAACCGGCTTTTTTACGATCAGGACAGTTTTTAGAAACCTAAGCCCAATGCAAAGCCCCGCACACCCTGAGAAAACGTAGGGCCGGCTGTAAGTGCACCGTTCTGCAGGTTAACTGCATATAATCTGGTGGTACCCCCAACCGTTAATATAGCGTAGGCAATATTACTCGAGCCGCCAATATCAAAGCCATTGGCAGCATCAATAGTTACACCTAAAGAGCCTATCTCTACCAACGTACCGTCGTTAGGCATATCCTGACGGTATAAGCGGCCATTCTGCGAGTTAATATCAAACAAAACTGTAGTAGTTGCGCCTGCAAAATTATTGGTGTATGCAGCGCCTGTAATACTGTTGTTGGCAGCAGTAAGCGCACCATCAACTGCCGCTACCGTACCATCATTAGGATTTAAACGTAAATTTTGGCCGGTGTTACTCACCACCCGTATACGGTCAACCGTTGGATTAAAGTCAAATCCGAAAGCAGTGCCAGACAACGCTGTGCTGAATACTCCGCCAACAGCAGCAGCGGCACCTGATGAGGTATTGATGGTATATAAGCGGCTGGTGCTACCCAAGGCATATAACTGACCGTTTACCGGCCTAAAATCAATACCTACCACCGATTCATTAGTTTGTAAGCCAGTAATAGGTTTAACCACAGGCGTAGGATTTGCCGGGTTAAAAATCATCAACTCGTTATTCACGCTTACAGCATAAGCTACCGGGTTGGTTGGTATAGC
This sequence comes from Mucilaginibacter sp. CSA2-8R, assembly GCF_038806765.1. Classification (NCBI taxonomy): domain Bacteria; kingdom Pseudomonadati; phylum Bacteroidota; class Sphingobacteriia; order Sphingobacteriales; family Sphingobacteriaceae; genus Mucilaginibacter; species Mucilaginibacter sp. CSA2-8R. The sequence continues at coordinate 4,598,929 of NZ_CP152389.1, forward strand.
TAAGCTCAACACTTTGTTATTAAAGTTTGCGGCTTTATAAGCTTTACCATTGGTTAAGTCAATCACATATAACCCTTGCTGCCCACCTACGGTAATAGGGGCCAGTGCAGCTTTATTATCGGGACTGATGTCAAAGTCGGCCACTTCGGTTGATTGTACGCCCAAACTGCCCACCTCAACCAGTTTACCGTCGTTAGGCGGGTCTTGCTTGTATAACTTTTGGGTAGCGCCATCAATATCATACAAAATGGTGGTAGCTGCACCGGCATAATTTTCGGTGTAAGCGGCCGAAGAAATTTTAACACCGGTGGCACCGTTCAAGGTTCCGTCGGTGAAGGCTATTAAACCAGTTTCCGGATTAAGCCGTAGGTTTTGCCCGTTCGAGGTTATCAGGCGTATACGGTCAACCGTAGGATTAAAATCAAAACCTACCGCTGTGCCATTAATAGCCGGGGTAAAAGGTGTACTATTAATAGCCCTGGCTACACCAGTGGTGGGGTTGATGACATAAATACGGCTGCCACTGCTTACGCCGTATAATTGTCCGGTTGCGGGTCTAAAGTCAATGGCCAGCATGGTTTCGCCGGTTTGCATACCGGTAATGCTTACCTGAGCGCTAACCTCGGCACCCGATTGGGCATTAAAACCAAGCAGCCGGTTATCCTGCCTCAAGGCGTATACAGTAACATTAGGTGCAATTACAATAGTTTCGCCTTCATTATTACGGCGATCCTTTTTACATGAAGTTGCTGAAAATAGAAAGGCAAGCGCACACAAGGCAGCCACCTTTACCGGAATAAAAGTTTTTATAGATTTCATAAGTAAAATTGATTGTACAGGTAAATAGCAACGCCTTAAAACAAGCGTTTAAAGAATAATTAAGCAGGAATTAAATTAGCAGTTGGGCGGCGGCGTAAGTACCGCAAGAGAATGTGGGGCAATAAAGCCAGTTGCGTAGTGAAATGAGGGCCTACTTAAAAAAGTATACACAGGAATTAAAAGCACAAAACTGTCCTGAGTTATACATTTAAATTGCTTTTCGGTGTACTTACTCTCCTCTTTTTTATCGTCGTTTTGCTCTTCGGCATTGCCCGATGTTGTGTTTACATTCAACTTTGGCACACCAGCATAACCATAAATGCTAACCAAGGCAACACGGCCAATAAATATCATTAATAATAAAAAACCTACGCACCTAAACACACGGCCAATAGCCGTACGCTTGTTTTTATTGCGTTGGTTGATGATCATGAGTAGTGTATTTGCAAACAACCGCACAAAATGGCAGTCATTTCACACATTTACGAAGGAAAGAAACCAACGGTTTTGCAATGAAAGAATATATTTAATTTTGAGTTAACAGCAGGCACAAGCCATGCAGCAACGCCGAATCGATATTACTTCTTTATTTTAAAATATGGCTTTACCTGCCGCAACGTTGTATCGTCAAGGATGGCTACATTATGTAATTCGTCAAACGTTTCGTAATTGCCATGCTGCTTACGGTATTGTATCAGTGCATTCATTTGTTTGTAGCTTAGGTACGGAAAATTCTTTAAATCCTCATACTCTACGGCATTCACGTCCAGCTTTTTAATCTTATTGCGGTTAATGGTAAACTGACTTTGTATGTCGCGGTAATGCGTATCATCAAGTCCGTACACTTCCTTGAGCTGTTTTTTGGCATGAAAACCGCCCAACCGATTTCGGTACTGAATAATACGCCGGGCAAAGGCAGGGCCAACCCCTTTAAGCTGCGTTAAGGTGGCCGAATCAACTGTATTCAGTTCTACAATCATGGCCGGCTTTGCGTCAGGGTCAGTATCCCCTGCCGGCAGTTGGATGTAAGGCGCCAGTTGCTTGTAGTCGGCAGGTGTTAAGGTGTACATCTTTTTCACGTCGGCCTTGGTATAAAACCGCCCGCCCTTGGCTTCGTAGTTTTTAATACCTTTAATTTGCCCATCGCTAAGCCCGAGCTTTTGCCATTGCTGCACCGATAAATGGTTAGGGTTAAATACAAATAGTTTTCGGGGTCTTTCCGGAGCATCCGGTTCGTCATCTAAAGCACCTTGCCCGGTTACGCCTGCAGCTTTTAGCTGAGCTACGGCTTGGTTTAGTTTGTAAAAGTTTACGGCTTTAGGCGGATGATAATACTCGTACACCTGCGGTGCAAACATAACCGCTATGATAAGCAGCACCAGTATAACCAGCCCATTCCAGTCGGATTTGGTTAAAGTGAAGTAATTTTTGATGGCTGGCTTCAACTGAATAGCTTAGGCTTTGTTAAATTAGTTAAATTTATAAAAATTTAGCCGGATACCTTTATCTATGAAAATTATAACTACCGATGAGTTTGCCAAAGCTACCAAACTGGATAAGCTGAAGATGCCGGGCTTGGCGGCGCTGCTCATGGAGTTAATGAAAATTAACCAGGTTAACGATTTGTTTGCCCAGGCCCAGCCCAAGCAAGGCCCCGAGTTTGTGGATGCCATTTTAAAAGGCTGCGGCGTTACCATCGATTTTGACGAAAGCGAACTAAAAAACATACCGGCCGATGGCGCCTTTATTGCCATTGCCAACCACCCTTATGGTGGCATTGAGGGGATGATTTTATTAAAGATTTTGTGTATGGTGCGGCCCGATGCTAAACTGATGGCCAATTTTCTGCTCAAAAAAATTCCTAACCTGGCCGATTATTTTATTGCCGTTAACCCTTTCGAAAACATAGACCACTCCTCAAGCATCAGCGGTATAAAAGCTACCTTTGAGCTGCTGCGCCAAGGCACGCCGATAGGTATTTTTCCTGCAGGCGAGGTATCAACCTATAAATTAGATACCAAACAGGTAACCGACCGCATGTGGCATCCTGTAGTAGGCAAACTGATTGCCAAAGCTAAAGTGCCGGTGGTGCCTATCTATTTTCATGGTAATAATGGCTTGCTGTTTAACCTGCTAAGCCTCATTCATCCTGCTTTGCGCACGGCTAAATTACCGTCTGAGCTATTTAATAAGCAGGGGCATACCATTAAGCTGCGTATTGGTAAGCCTATCCAGGTGGCAGATATTCCCAATGCTGCCAACGCTACACAGCTACTCAATTTTTTACGGGCTAAAACTTATGCTCTAGGTGCTGGATTAGAAGACGAGAAACGCCTGTTTAATCCGCGTAACCTGTTTAAGATAAAAAAGGAATCAAAAGAAATTGTTGCCCCTACTGCTGCCCAGATGATGGAGCGCGAACTGGAACCGCTCAGGGAGCACTACCGGGTATGGACCGAAAAAAACTACGAGGTTTTTATAGCCCCTACCGCTTTAATCCCATGCATTATACGTGAAATTGGCCGATTGCGCGAGGTAACCTTCCGCGAGGTTGGCGAGGGTACCAATAACAGTACAGACCTGGACGAGTATGATATTTATTATCATCATCTGTTTATTTGGGATACCAAAACCAGTATGATTGTAGGCGCCTACCGGATTGGCATGGGCGACGAAATTTTTGAGAGCTTTGGCAAGAACGGCTTTTACACTGCCAATTTATTTAAGATAAAGCCGCAGTTCAGCGATATTTTAAAAACCAGTTTAGAGTTAGGCCGCTCCTGGATACGCAAGGAATATCAACAAAAAGCACTTCCGTTATTTTTATTGTGGAAAGGCATTTTAAAGTTTTTGATAGATAACCCGCGTTATCGTTACCTGATCGGGCCGGTAAGCATCAGCAATACGTTTTCTAAATTCTCCAAATCACTCATTGTTGATTATATCACCAAACACCATTTTGATGATGAACTGGCCCAGTATGTAAGACCTCGCAAAAAGTTTAAAGTTGATTTTTCGAGTATTGATGCGGAGGCACTGATGGCCGGCGACGAAACCTTTAAGAAACTGGATAACCTGATTTCTGAAATTGAGACTCATCACATTAAGGTACCGGTGTTATTAAGGCAATATATTGCCTTGAACGCCAAAATTATCGGCTTTAACATCGACCCTAAGTTTGCCGACTGCCTGGATGGCTTCCTGGTTCTGGACCTGGAAAAGGTACCAAAAGACGTATTGGATAAGATTGGCAGAAATTTATAAATTATATTTTTTGCACATTAAAAATGGCTGCCTAATTATTTAAGCAGCCATTTTTTATTAAATGATGTTGCCTTATTTTACAGCACCAGGAGTAGTGTAAGCCAAGCCTTGCGGGTCAAACTGAGCCCAGTTAGCAGCCCAGTTGTCAGTACCGAACGCGCCTTTGTAAGCAACTCTTTCAAAGAAAGAATCGGTATATTTTGCGTTGGTAAATACAGCACCCGAAGCGGCGGCAGAACCAGCTTTAACCGTAAAATTTGGAGTGCCTGCGTTAGCGTTACCAGAAGCTTTGAAATCTGATCCGTACTTTAGAGCATCAGTTAACACATCACCAACCCCTAAAGCTGAGTTAAAGGTATTGGCAGCACGTAATTGGGTTTCGAAGTCGCCTTTGTTCTGGCCTTTTACTTCGTTACCTTTTGCATTACAGTTGAAGATTAAATTGTCGGTAAATACGCTGCGACCGGCTAAGTAATTAGCAGAAGTTGCTTTAGCAGTAACTACGGTACCATCATCAAAATAAATGCCTTCAAAATAGTTAGTGAAGACAGAGTTAGCAATACTGATAGATGAGTTACGACGAATTTGAGCTGCATGCTGGAAGTTAGCGTTGATGTTAGATAAGCTGCCGCCGTTTGCGGTAACGTTAAGAAGCGGACCAACAATAGTCATGTTAGAGAACACGGCACTTGTTTGCGGCGCGTTGTTAGAACCAGTTGCGTCGTTATCAGACTCGAACCCGTTTGAGCCCGAAAAATCGGCAACCACCTGAGCGCGTTGCGCTAAGCCAAACTGAATTTTACCTGCAAAACCAAAGTCGGTGTCAAAATCGTCGTCAACAGCACCAATTGAAAGCAAATGTTTTGCAGTAACAGTACCACCAAACCACTCATAAGAGTCGTCTCCAGAACGGTAAACTTCTACATAATCAATAGTAGTACCCGAACCTACACCACCAAAGGTAATACCATTAATCTCGTTGTCTGGTGAGAACGGAATACCGGCATACTCTACACGTACATACTTCAACGTACCTGAGTTATCGGCAGCATCAGTACCACCGTACTGGATGTATTTTGCAGCATCGCCTTTGGCATCTAAACCTCCTTCAATAGTGGCTACACCGCCCGATGGATTAATAGGTGCCTTGCCTAACAATATCAAACCACCCCAGTCACCGCTTGAACGGCCACCGGCAGTAACGGCCGACGTAAATACAATTGGCTTATCAACTGTACCGGTAGCATTGATCTTAGCACCGCGGGTAATTACTAAAGTACCTTTTGTAGATTTTTCACCTTTAATAATGGTACCTGGCTGGATGGTGAGGGTTGCTCCGTTAGTAACGTAAACAAAACCTTTCAGCAAATAAATTTTATCGGCAGTCCAGGTTGTGCTGGCAGCAATATCGCCTGTAATTTCTACTACAGAGCCAGACGATGTACCGCTGTCTCCTGTGTCTTCAATGTCGTTTTTGCTACAAGAAGCAAACGAGAATGCTAACAATGTAATAGAAAATAAGTAAATTAAACTCTTTTTCATACTTGATTTTGGATTTGTGTGTTTGGACAAATAAATTAAAAACATATAAACTAAACGTTAAATAGCATTTACCATACTATTACCATTGCTTATCTAAAACTGTGGGTGTAAGACAGGGTGAATGAAGAACCTAACCGGTACTTATTGTAAGTTGATCCTTCGGAAAGTGAGTAAGTTGGTTTGCCTTCTTTGAAGTAAAAAAGCGTGTTTTGGTTGAACAAATCGCTGCAATTTAATTTGAACTCGCCTTTGTTTTTAAATACGCGATAACCTAATTGCAGGTCTAACACGTCGCGCGCGTTTTCATAAACTGATGGGAACACGGTACCGCCAGCCCTGAAAATACGTGGACCAACACGGTTGTACAGTAAATTAATACTAAACTTATTGTTATCAAAAGTTTGCAGTAAGCCGCCGTTAATTACATAAGGTGCCTGCCCCACCATAGGCCGTTTGCCATCCGGTTCAGATAAATCTAAACGTGGGTCTTTAACTGTAGATTTAATCAGGGCAATGTTGGTATACAGTGTGGTATTTTTTAACTTACTGGTTATAAAATCCAGATTCTTTCTGAACTCAAACTCTAAACCGTAGTTGTTAGCCTGTTGAGAATTGAAATAAGTAATATTAGGTGTTGATAATTTATCATCGAAATAAGATTCGATGGCATTTTTAAAGTTTTTGTAAAATGCAGACACCGACATGATCTGACCCGCTGCCGGATAAAACTCATAACGTAAGTCAAAATTTTGTATCTGCGTACGCTTTAAATCAGGGTTACCCTGTACTGTGGCGATGAGCTCATAATCAAAGTAAGTAGATAAGGCCAGCTCGCGCAGTTCCGGACGGGCTACCGTACGCGAGTATGAAAGCCTGAAGTTAGCCTTTGGCGTAACTGCGTAGGTGGCATTGGCTGATGGCAAAAAGTCGAAATTATTTAAAGTTGCTTTTTTACCGCCTGCCGTGGTTAAATCCAAATCAAATTTTTCTACCCTTAAACCCCAAACCAAACGAAGCTTGCCGCTAAGTTTATTGTCCAGCATAGCATAACCAGCATTAGTATAACTGTGTGCTGTGTAAGGGTCATCAGCCAGGGTGATATCCTGCAGGTTGTAATAATTTTGATTAATTACACTGCGTAAAAAGATCCTGTCTAACGGTAATAACCTAACGTCTAAAGGCGCACTTGTATTTAATACAGGCCCAATAAAACGTGGTGAAAAACTACGGTCGCGGTAGCTGGACGCCAGTCCTGCCTTAAAAATACCTTTCTCTTTAAACATGGTTACCGGTGCAGAGTAATCAACCCCACCGTTTACTACGTTTTCGTTCAAGTCCGAAAAGTAACGAGCATTTTGCTTACCTAAAGTACCAATAGTAGCCTCATAAGCCGATCCAGTTAAGGCATAATTAGCTTTACGTTGATCGGGCTGGTTATTAGTGATATTGCTGTAGCTACCTACCCAGGTAAGCTTGGCTCCTTTTTCGCCTAAACTATGGTCGCCCTGCAATGTAGTTTTAAAAAGCCCCTTCTCAATGAGGTCAAAAGCGGTGTACCTATTTAAGTAGCCGGTGCTACGATCTAAACCTACCCGGTAAAGATATTGGTCGTCAAAATTTCGGTTATAAATGTTTTTGAAAGTAATTTTATTCTTTCCGAAGCTGTAGGCAAAGTTGGCTAAAGCACCTATACTGGTTGAGAAACGATATTTCTGGTCGGTATATTCATAAACATGGTAATCAATATTCAGGTCGGGTATGGTTTGCAGCGTGTTGCGATACGTTAATGCTACAATGGCACCAAAACGGTTTCCATTTTTACCAATGTCTTTAACCCGGCCTATAGATACTTGGTAGTTTTGATTGGCAAATGCATTAGAGTTGTAAACCCGGTAATTAGGATTTAAAGAGCGCAGTGCAGCCGTTTGCTGATCTTGGGTTAAAGTACCGCTATTAATGCGGTTGGTTGTCGGAAAGCCAGATGGCAATGCTCTGGAGCCATTGTCGAAACCCAAATAATCTAAAGTATTACGATAGCCACTCTGAAAATTTTTAAAGGTCGTATTGGTATTATAACCTAAACCGGCACTGATGGTTGCAAAATTTTCGTCTGGAATATCTTTGGTATTGATTTGCACCGCACCACCTGCAAAATCACCCGGAAGATTAGGCAAAGCGGTTTTATTGATAACCAGGTTATCAATAAGATTTGATGGCACAATATCAAACGAAAACGCTTTACGGTTAGGTTCAGTACTTGGCAAACTGCTACCATCTAACTGCGCCGTATTATAGCGATCGCTCAAGCCACGAACTACCACAAATTTATTATCCTGTACCGTGGCACCACTCACCCTGCGTAATACATCCGAAGCACTACGGTCCGGAGAGCGTCTGATAGTTTCGGCAGTAATACCATCAGTAATAGCGGCGTTGTTTTTCTGTTTGGCGTAAAGTGAATTTACCGATTCCTGCCTAAAGGTAGCCTTTACGGTAACGGCTGCCAGTTGCTGGGTTGCAGCCTCGTTAAGTACAATGTTGAGTACAGTAACCTGCCCAGCTTTAATTTGTATTTCGGATACTTGTTTATTCTGATAACCGATGTATTTAACCAAAATACTTTGTGTACCGGCCGGAACATCATTAATTACATATTCTCCGTTTACATTAGTAGCAGCTCCGCGGGTCGAACCCTCAATAGTAACGGTAGCACCAATCAGTGCCTCCCCGGTTTTTTGGTCGGTAATCTTACCGGATAATTTGCCACCGCTTTGTGCCCACACCGGCATACAAAAGGCAGCAAGAATTATAGCAAGCAAGGAGCTTGCTAAAAGAGCAGCTAATTTTTTCACGTGCGTTTGTTTGTTGCCGCAAAACTATTAGCACAGTATTAGAATAACGTTACATCGAGATTAAGCCTTCATGCGCTCTTTATTAATTAATCATTAACAACACTTATATTTTAACATATTTGCAGTCAAAAATTATTTTTCCTATAACTTTTAATAATCGGCAATAAATTAGGGTCGCTGGGTTTGCTTTGAGAAACTAATTTTCACATTAAGCCAACAAAAAATTAATATCTAACCTTTAGCTTACGCAACAGGCTTACCATTAACCAGAGGGGGGCGTTTATCATCATTGTAAATACCGGCACGTTGCTGAGCTTTTTATAGATAACCCGTTGCCCTGCCAAACCAACTAACAAAACACCTAAGCCCGTAAGTAACAAGCCACTGCCTGTAAAACGCTGCTCCAACTGAATGATGATATAAGAAAATGCAAAAAGAATAAAAAGCAATAGGTAAGATACCGTGGGTGACAAACGCAGGTAATAATAAATTAACCCTGCAATTAAAAAAGAAGCCCAATTTACGTAACCATTATACTTGCCTAAAAAACCTAAATGCGGAAACGGCAATGCCCAGGCAAAAAGCATTAAACCAAATAAAGTAAGTATAACCGCGGCATACAACAAAGCTGTGTTAGGCAATGTACTCACTGTTTTACTGTAATTTTCAAACTGGCGTTCAACCGGTCTCAACTCTTCTTTAGGTTTCATGAATAGTAAAAATTAAAAAAGCGACAAGGCTGGCCTTGTCGCTTGCAAAAATACATTATATCTTAAAATTACTTGGCAAAAGCTACCGAGCGGGTTTCGCGGATAACGGTTACTTTGATTTGGCCTGGGTAGGTCATTTCGGTTTGGATGCGGTTAGAAATATCAGCGGCTAATACTTCCGATTGAGCATCGCTGATTTTTTCGCTCTCTACTACCACGCGCAACTCACGGCCGGCCTGGATAGCAAAGGTTTTTTCTACACCAGGATATGATAAAGCTAATTCTTCCAGTTCTTTCAAACGTTTAATATAGCTTTCTACCACCTCGCGACGTGCACCCGGACGAGCGCCCGATATAGCATCACAAGCCTGGATAATGGGCGAAATCATTGAGGTCATCTCAATTTCGTCGTGGTGAGCACCAATGGCGTTACACACTTCCGGATGCTCTTTATACTTTTCGGCCAGTTGCATACCCAAAATAGCGTGTGGCAACTCCGGGTTATCGTCAGGCACTTTACCAATATCGTGCAGTAAGCCGGCACGTTTTGCCAACTTTACGTTTAAGCCTAATTCTGCCGCCATAGTAGCACAGAAGTTAGCCACCTCACGCGAGTGCTGCAACAGGTTTTGCCCGTAAGACGAACGGTAACGCATACGGCCCACCATCCTGATTAATTCGGGGTGTAAACCGTGTATACCTAAATCAATAACGGTACGCTCACCAATTTCTACAATTTCTTCTTCAATCTGCTTGCGGGTTTTAGCTACCACCTCCTCAATACGTGCCGGGTGTATACGGCCGTCGGTTACCAGGCGGTGCATAGCTAAACGGGCAATCTCCCGGCGAACCGGGTCAAAGCCTGAAAGGATAATGGCTTCCGGGGTATCATCAACAATAATCTCAATACCGGTAGCTGCTTCCAGCGCACGGATATTACGACCTTCGCGACCGATGATACGACCTTTAATTTCGTCGTTCTCGATGTTAAAGATAGATACGGTGTTCTCAATAGCGCTTTCGGTAGCCGTACGCTGTATGGTTTGGATAACTACTTTCTTAGCTTCTTTAGTAGCGGTTAACTTAGCTTCATCAACAATATCCTTAATCTGCATCATGGCCTTGGTACGAGCCTCTTCGCGCAGGTTATCTACCAGTTGGTTTTTAGCTTCTTCGGCGGTCAGGCCTGCAATGCTTTCCAGCTGTTGTAAATGTTGCTGTTTCAAATGCTCAACCTCTTCCTGCTTTTTGTGCAATACATCGGTTTGTTTTTCCAGGTTTTTACGAACGCTGTCTAACTCGTGGTCTTTGCGGTTTGCGTTTTCCAGCTTTTGGTTAAGCGATTGCTCTTTTTGTTTAATGGAGTTTTCGCGCTGATTAATAGCGTTGTTTTTGGCGTTTACTTCCTGCTCGTGTTCGGCTTTTAGTTGTAAAAACCGCTCTTTGGCCTCTAATTGTTTGTTTTTCTTCAGGATTTCGGCGTTGTTTTCGGCGTCCTTCAGTATCTTCTTCGCTTTGTTCTGAGCTGCTATATCCCGCTCTTTGAATAGTTTATTGAGCAGGTAACGCCCCACAGCGAAGCCGATAATGGCCCCGACCAACAGGCCGATGATGATTTCTAAAATGTTCATAATTGTATATAATAAAAAACCGCAACTAAATTAAAGTATCATGTAATAAAGCGTATGCCGGTAACGTATAACAAGTATAAATACAGGTTAACGGCCACCGGGCAGCGCTAATGCTTGCCAGTGAAACTTATAATTTAACTGCGGTTAAATTTAATGTGCTCTATAATTGTATAAAGAACGACTATTGCTTATTAAAAAACTCGGTGAGCATATGATCTAACTGGTAAGCTTTTTCGGCTACGGTTGTATCTTCAACCGTAACCTTACGTTCTGCTTTTAATGATGCGGTGGCATAATGCAACACACACATTGAAAGCAAATCCTGCTTATCTTTTACCGCATAGTTTTCCTGGTATTCTTTAATGCGGTCGTTAATCAGTTTTGCTGCCCGACGTATAATTTCTTCCTCTTCCGTATCAATCTTTAAGGGATAAACACGGTCGGCAATATTTATTTTTACAGAGATTTCTCCCATTTGAGCTTGTTCACTTTACAGTGTTACTTTTTTAGTAACACAATACACTTATCTATTTCCCGCACAAATTCGTTAATTTTTTGCTTGATGTCAAGGCTTTTTTCATTTGTGTCGGAAAATGATTTAGCCAACTTCAATACACGAAGCTTTTCTTCCAGATCGCTGTTTTTATTTTGGCTCGCACTTAAAGCCACACCTAATGATTGATTTTCGAGCTTTAGCAAATCGTTTTCTTCCTGCAAAGCCTGGCAAAGCGCAATCATGCGCTCTGTTTTTTCAACTACTATACTTAACTGATCAGTTACTGACGGCATCTTTATGAATTGGTGAACGAGTGACAGGCCTGATAAACAAGCGGATAAAACACCCTATTAAACGCAGCACCCGGCATCACAGCCCAATGGCCGTTTTGACGGCAAGCACTCACGTCATTATAGCTATTCACCCAACCGCTCATTACTTTCTTATCTCGGCTCCTGCCTCTTTTCCAAAATTATAGATAAGTTTTTGCATAATAGCATCAATTGCCTTATCAGTTAATGTTTTTTCCTCATCTTGCAACATAAAGCTCAAAGCGTATGATTTTTTACCTGCCGGCAGCTTATCGCCCTGGTAAATATCGAACACATTCACATCAGTCAGCAGTTTGCGCTCAGTTTTAAGAGCAATCTGTTTTAACTGACCAAAGGTTACCTGTGTATCTACCAGCATTGATAAATCACGGCGAACTGAAGGGAACTTGGAAATTTCTTTATACACCACTTTATTTTTACGCACCAGGTTAAGCAAGGTGTCAAAATTAAAGTCGGCATAAAATACTTCTTTCTCTACTCCTGCTTTTTTAAGCGCAGCCGGCAGCACCGAACCAAATTTAACCAGTGTTTTACCGCCCCTAAAGTTGTATTGCAACCCGTAACTCAGTTCCGACGTATTTATTTCATCCGTAGTATAGTCGGTAATCCCTAAACGCGACAGCAAACCATCCACCAAAGCCTTTAAATGATAGAATGATACTGGTGAAGCTTTCTGGTTCCATTGCTCTTGTGCTGAGGCACCGGTGACGAATACGGCAAGGCGCTGGGTTTCGGTGTATTTGCCATCCTCATAGAAATAAGCTTTACCAAACTCGTAAAACTTTAAATCGGCCTGACGACGATTTTGGTTATAAGCAACAGCCTCTAAACCCGAATACAGTAATGTTTGACGCATAATGTCCAAATCGCTGCTCAGCGGGTTAAGCAGCTTAACCGCATTATCCAGACTATCAGCATATGATGAACTGGTTAATGAGTTAGACAGTATCTCGTTAAAACCGTTGCTGCTCAGCAAGTCTGCAATGGCATTTTGTACGGTATCTTTTTCGGGCCGGGCCGAATTATTTAAAGATGCGCGTATCTGCGTAGGGATCTCGATATTGTTATATCCGTAAATACGTAACACTTCTTCAATCACATCAACCTCGCGGGTTACATCTACGCGGTAAGGCGGCACCAGTAACGATAAACCTTCGGCACTTTCGTTAATTATCTCGATGTCCAATGCTTTGATGATAGCTTTGATAGTATCCTGCCCGATAGCTTTACCAATTAACCGGTCGATGTTACGGTACGTAACCTCTACACTGAACGGTTGTACCGGCGAAGGATAGATATCAGATATTTCTGAAGATACTACGCCGCCGGCAACTTCTTGTATCAAAAGGGCAGCACGCTTTAAGGCATATACGGTAATATCAGGATCAACACCGCGCTCAAAACGGAAAGAAGCATCTGTTTTTAAACCATGGCGCTTTGATGTTTTACGTACCGATACCGGGTTAAAATATGCACTTTCTAAAAATACGTCAGTAGTCGAATCTTTTACACCAGAACCTGCACCGCCAAATACCCCTGCAATACACATCGGGCCTTCGGCATTGCCAATCATTAAATCATCGGCAGATAACTTGCGTTCTGCATCATCTAAAGTAACAAAGGCGGTACCCTCAGCATAAGTTTTTACCAGCACCTGGTTTCCGGCAATGGCATCCGCATCAAAGGCATGCAACGGCTGGCCTAACTCGTGCAAAACGTAATTGGTAACGTCGACAATGTTATTAATACTGCGTACCCCAATTACGGCCAAACGTTCTTTTAACCACTGCGGCGAATCCTGTACGGTTACACCACTGATGGTTAAACTGGCATAACGCGGACAAGCCGCCTCTGCTTCTACGGTAACAGGGATAGTACGGCTGGTATTGTCTACTTTAAAGGCAGAAACATCCGGTTTACTAATTTCGATTTTTAAGAAAGCAGCAATATCGCGTGCAGTACCTAAATGCGAGGCCGCATCAGCGCGGTTAGGCGTTAAGCCAATCTCTAACAGGTAATCATCATTCAGCTTAAAATAAGTTTTGGCGGGGGTACCTACCTCAGCATCGGCGTCCAGCACCATAATGCCGGCGTGCGATTCGCCTAAGCCAATCTCATCCTCAGCGCAAATCATGCCTTCAGAAACCTCACCCCTTATTTTTGATTTATTGATTTTAAATGGCTCGCCCTGGTTAGGATGTACGGTTGTACCCACGGTGGCAACCACTACTTTTTGACCGGTAGCTACATTGGGCGCGCCACAAACAATTTGCAAATCTTCAGCACCACCTACATCAACTTTGGTCACGCGGAGGCGGTCGGCATTGGGATGCTGTTGTGCCTCTTTTACATAACCAATCACCAGGCCTTCCAGGCCACCGGGTACAGCTTGCACTTTCTCCAGGCTCTCTACCTCGAGGCCGATGCCGGTTAATATTTGCGATATATCTTCGGGCGACTTATCAGTTTGAATAAACTCTTTAAGCCAGTTATACGAAATTTTCATTATTTAGAATAATCGGTCAAAGATAGAATTTTTTTGCTTGCAGGAAGGCTGGATGAAGGGCAAATCACCGTTTGAATGGAATGCACGGTTTATACCAATTCAAAACGGCTGTTGTTAGCCTGATTAATCAGATAAACAACAGCCGTTGAAAAATTTATGTGCGAATAAAATTTGTCGGAGAGCTACAGCGCTCCTTCTTTAATCTCGTCTACCACACCTGGATCAAGCAGGGTACTGGTATCGCCCAGGTTAGCGGTATCGCCTTCGGCAATTTTGCGCAGTATACGGCGCATGATTTTGCCCGAACGGGTCTTAGGCAAACCACTCACAAACTGTATTTTATCTGGCTTGGCGATGGCCCCAATAATGCGGGTAACCGTCATAAGAATATCTTTACGGGTCAGGTCGTCATCTTCATGCCGCTCTGGACTAATCACGAAGGCATAAACCCCCTGCCCTTTAATATCGTGCGGATAGCCGACCACGGCCGACTCTACCACGCTGGAGTGCATATTGATGGCATTTTCTACCTCGGCAGTACCAATGCGGTGGCCAGAAACGTTCAATACGTCATCAACCCGGCCGGTAATACGGTAATAGCCATCATCGTCGCGCAAACAACCATCACCTGTAAAGTACAGGTTAGCATAGGTCGAAAAATAGGTTTGGCGGCAACGCTCATGGTCGCCATAAGTAGTGCGCAGCATACCAGGCCACGGGAACTTGATACACAGGTTACCGCTTACGCCGTTTCCTTCAATCTCTTTACCGTTTTCGTCAACCAGTATAGGTTGCACGCCTGGTAAAGGCAAGCCGGCATAACCGGGCTTGAGCGGAGTAACATTGGCTACCGGCGATATCATAAAACCACCAGTTTCGGTTTGCCACCACGTATCTACAATAGGGCATTTACCATGGCCAATTTGCTCGTCAAACCAGTGCCAGGCTTCTTCATTCAAAGGCTCCCCTACCGAACCTAATTTGGTGAGCGAACTCAGATCGTATTTTTTAACAATATCGGTACCAAAGCTCATCAGCGAGCGGATAGCCGTAGGTGCCGTATAAAGAATATTCACCTTAAATTTCTCAACAATCTCCCACAACCTGCCGGCGTCGGGCCAGGTAGGCACCCCTTCAAACATCAGCGCTGTTGCGCCTTGCGACAGTGGTCCGTAAACAATATAAGAGTGACCAGTGATCCAGCCTATATCAGCTGTACAGAAATACACCTCACCCTGCTGGTATTGAAAGGCAGTTTCGAAAGTGTAGCCCGTGTAAACCATGTAACCGCCGCAGGTATGCACTACCCCTTTAGGCTTGCCGGTAGAACCTGACGTATATAAGATAAACAACATATCCTCAGCATCCATCTCTTCAGCCGGACATTCAGGACTACCCTGGGTTTCTACTTTTTTTATTTCATCTTCCCACCACACATCGCGGCCTTTAATCATACTTACGGCCGTACGGCTGCGGGTTAATACAATTACTTTTTTTACCGACGGGCACTGTACTAATGCATCATCAATTACTGATTTAAGCGGTAAATCTTTGGTGCCGCGAAAACCTCCATCAGCAGTAATGACAATATTACACTCCGCATCTTTTATCCTGTCAGCTATTGACTGAGCAGAAAATCCGCCAAAAACTACAGAATGAACGGCACCGATACGAGCACAAGCCAATACGGCAATGGCAAGCTCAGGCACCATAGGCATATATATACATATACGATCTCCTTTTTTGGCGCCGTTATTTTTTAAAACGTTTGAAAACTGACATACTTTGTCGTGCAGTTGTTTGTAGGTAAGCACACGATGGGCTTCAGTAGGATCATTAGGTTCCCAGATAATAGCTGGTCGATCACCGTTTTCTGCCAAGTGTCGATCCAAACAGTTTTCGGTTATATTTAGCTTTGCTCCCTGAAACCATTTAATGTCAGGTTCCGTAAAGTTCCAGTTTAACGTATTCTCCCAAGGTTTACGCCAGTAAAACGATTTAGCAACATCATCCCAGAATTGCTCGGGATGGATTATACTATGTTGATAAACTTGCTTATACTGCTCGAATGATGTAAATTTCATAAAAGGATAAATTGGTTTCGCAAGATAGTATTTTGTTATTGACAGTTTTTACCTGTATAGTAGTTTTTTTCTGCAATAAATTTCATCACGTTAAATACAATTCAGGTACTTAATCCTAAGAGAAACTAAACTTATTTTTTTTTGCAAACAGTATTGACTTATTGACTTAATTTCCTGATATTTGCAAACTCTTTTAGAAAAAGACACATTAAAAAGTTTTGTCATGTCAAGAATTTGTGATTTAACAGGAAAAAGCCCGATGAACGGCCATAACGTTTCAAACTCGAACGTTAAGACTAACCGTAAGTTTTATCCTAACTTAAAAATCAAGAAGTTTTATATACCTGAAGAAGATAAATGGATCACTTTAAAGGTATCTACTTCGGCAGTTAAAACCATCAGCAAAAATGGTATCACTGCTTGCATCAATAAATTTGTAAAAAAAGGATACATATAGTAGATTGTTATTGGTTGATTAAGTTATTGGTTGATTAAGTTGTTTTAAACACCTCAATAACTCAGTAACCTAATAACTCAATAACCCCTAACACCAACATAAAATGGCAAAGAAAGGCAATAGAGTTCAGGTAATTTTAGAGTGCACCGAGCATAAAGAGAGCGGTATGCCAGGTATGTCTCGTTACATTACCACCAAGAACAAGAAAAACACTACTGAGCGTTTAGAGTTGAAAAAATTCAACCCAGTATTACGTAAAGTAACCGTTCACAAAGAAATTAAGTAATTCAGTTAGTTGATTTGTTGATTGGGTTGAGCAGATAATTGTTACACACTCATTCACTCATCCACTCACTTAAACATTAACAAGATATGGCAAAGAAAGTAGTTGCAACCCTGAAAACCGGTAAAGGTAAAGAATACTCAAAAGTAATTACCATGGTTAAATCACCTAAAACCGGCGCTTATTCATTCAAAGAGCTAATTGTACATAACGATCACGTTAAAGATGCAATTGACGAAGCTAAAGCTCAGTAATTAGCCCGTTAAATTAGTATATAGAAGCCGTCTTGTTTTGCAAGAGGGCTTTTTTTATATACCAGAAAGCACGCAGCTATGGTATATTTTATCATTCGATATTCATAATTAAACGTTCGGGGTTAACAAAATCTTCTGACTTAAAGGGTTAGGGGCATTTTACTTATATTTGCACCGTAGAATAGCTTAAGCATCTGCACATCACTCTATATGGGATTATTCGATTTTTTTAAGAAAAAAGAAAGTACACCGCAGCAACAGGAGGCACTTGATACCGGCCTGGAGAAAACCAAAGACAACTTTTTTTCAAAAATCACCAAAGTTATTGCCGGTAAGTCAACCGTTGATGATGATGTACTGGATGACTTGGAAGAAGTGCTGGTTACCTCGGACGTGGGTGTTACCACTACGCTTAAAATTATTGAACGTATACAAGCCCGTGTAGCCCGGGATAAATATGTGAGCACTTCTGAGCTTAACAATTTATTACGTGACGAAGTACAGCAGCTGCTGGCTGAAAATAACAGTAACGATTTTCAGAATTTTGAATACGGTAACCATAAGCCTTATGTGATTATGGTAGTTGGCGTAAATGGTGTAGGCAAAACCACCACTATTGGCAAACTGGCTCATCAGCTTAAACAAGCAGGCAGCAAAGTGGTACTGGGCGCTGCAGATACCTTTAGGGCAGCGGCGGTTGACCAGATACAGCTTTGGGGCGACCGTGTAGGCGTACGCGTGGTAGCGCAGGCTATGGGGTCAGATCCGGCTTCGGTAGCGTATGATACCCTGCGTTCGGCTGTTTCTAACAACGAGGATGTAGCCATTATTGATACCGCCGGCCGTTTACATAATAAGGTAGGCTTAATGAACGAGCTTACCAAGATTAAAAACGTGATGCAAAAGGTAATTCCGGGTGCCCCGCACGAAATTTTGCTGGTGCTGGATGCCTCAACAGGTCAAAACGCCATTGAGCAATGTAAGCAGTTTACCGAGGCTACGGCCGTAAATGCGCTGGCATTAACCAAACTGGATGGTACCGCTAAAGGCGGTGTAGTAATTGGCATATCCGACCAATTTAAAATCCCGGTTAAATATATTGGTGTAGGCGAAGGCATGAACGACTTGCAACTCTTTGATCGTAAAGGTTTTGTAGATAGTTTATTTAAAAAGTAATCGTTTGTTATTGATTACTTTGATTAGGGGGAATATTAATTAAGTTATTTATACATAGGCTCCAAGCTCTCTTATTTGGTTGCCGTGATGCAGTGAAGACGATAAGCGCATAAATGAATACAAAGACAATAAAACAGCCGGTACAGATTACGAAACCACGCGTTAACGTAGTTACTTTAGGCTGCTCTAAAAATATATACGATTCGGAAGTTTTGATGGGCCAGCTTAAAGGGCAAGCCTTTGATGTGGTACACGAAGCCGAAAATGTTGGTCAGAATGACATTATCGTCATCAACACATGTGGCTTTATTGACAATGCCAAGCAGGAATCTATTGATACCATTTTACAGTATAGCGAACTTAAGGAGCAAGGCAAAGTAGGTAAAGTTATTGTCACCGGCTGCTTGTCCGAACGTTACAAGCCTGAATTAGAAGCCGAGATTACTAATGTTGACGGCTATTTTGGCACCAACGATTTGCAAAACGTTTTACAAAGTATTGGCGCTAATTACAAATACGAATTATTAGGTGAGCGTTTGCTTACTACCCCATCGCATTTTGCTTATTTTAAAATAGCTGAAGGCTGTAACCGCCCATGCTCTTTCTGCGCTATACCTTTAATGAGGGGCAAACATTCCAGCACTCCGATGGAGCAGCTGGTAGCGCAGGCCAAAAGCTTGGCTAAACAAGGCACCCGCGAACTGATATTAATTGCCCAGGATTTAACTTATTACGGCTTGGATTTATACGGAAAGCGTAACCTGGATGAGTTACTACGCCGCTTAAGCGATGTAGAAGGCATTGAATGGATACGCTTACAGTATGCTTACCCATCTGGCTTCCCGATGGAAATACTGGATGCCATGAACGAGCGCAGTAATATTTGCAAGTACCTGGATATGCCGTTACAACACATCAGCGATAACATGCTGAAATCTATGCGTCGCGGTATCACCAAGCAAAAAACCATTGATTTGGTGAACAGCATACGTGATAAGGTACCCGGCATTGCATTGCGTACCACCTTAATTACCGGCTACCCCGGCGAAACGGTGCAAGATTTTGAGGATATGTACAACTGGGTAGAGGCTACCCGCTTTGACCGCCTCGGCTGTTTCACCTACTCGCACGAAGAGAAAACGCATGCGCATACGCTGGTTGACGACGTGCCTGAAGAAACAAAACAAGACCGTGTAGATGCCATTATGGAACTGCAACAAGGCATTTCTTATGAAAAAAACCAGGAAAAAGTTGGCCATACCTATAAAGTACTGATTGATAAAATTGATAACGGTTACCTCACTGGTCGTACGGAGTTTGACTCGCCCGAGGTAGACAACGAAGTTTTAATTGACGCTACCCAACAATATGCTACTGTAGGCAGTTTTGTTAACGTAAAGGTTGATAATGCTGAGGACTTTGATCTTTATGGACAAATTGTAAAATAACGTATGCAAACCGGGGCATTTTAAATAATGCTTCTACTTTTGAAGCCATGGACGCTACCTGTATCGATTATCAACAAACCGGCTATTTTTCTAGAACGTTAACCGACTATTTAGACGATGTGCCCGAGCTGAAATCATTTTACAGCTACCGCCCTACCCTTAAAGGTTTTGCCGGGCTTTTAGAAAACAAAACGGTTACCGCTAACCGAAGCTTATTAGCGCAGGTGCTTACCGAGCAATACAGCAAGCCGGGTAATCCCGAAATGCCGCACCTGAGCACAGTGCAAGCTAATATTGATTTGCTGAAGGATGATAATACGTTTACCATAACCACCGGACATCAACTTAACGTTTTTACCGGCCCGCTGTACTTTTTATATAAGATTGTAACTGCTATTAAGTTATGCCGTCAGCTCGAAGCTGGTTTCCCGGATAAAAAATTTGTACCGGTGTATTGGATGGCGTCAGAAGACCATGATTTTGCCGAGATTAACTACACCAACATCGGTCAAAAAAAAATACAATGGAATGAGGCGGTGAGCGGCGCAACAGGTCGGTTAGCCATTAAAACATTCCGCGAGTGCCTTAACCAGTATAAAGGTATTTTGGGCCTGGATAACCATGCACCCGAACTTGCTCAAATAGTAGGGACGGCTTATGGCTCGCATAAAACACTGGCCGATGCTACCCGCTATTTGGTTAACGCTTTATTTGGGCAGTATGGTTTAATAGTTATTGATGCCGATGACAGCAGGTTAAAACAAGAGTTTGCAGGCGTTATTAAACGGGATATTATAGAACAAAACAGCTATAAGCATATCATGGCCAGCAGTGAGTTACTGCAAAATCTGGGTGTGCATACACAAGTTAATCCACGCGAGATTAACTTTTTTTACCTGACCGACAACTTGCGCGAACGCATTGTGCAGGAAGGCGAACATTTTGAAGTACTCAATTCGAACATTCGCTTCACTAACCAGGAACTCGAAAAAGAAATTGACGAACACCCAGACCGCTTTAGCCCCAATGTGGTGATGCGCCCCATGTATCAGGAGTACATTCTGCCTAACCTGGCGTATATTGGTGGCGGTGCAGAGATAGTTTACTGGCTGCAGCTCAAAGCAAACTTTGATTTTTATGGCATTGATTTCCCGGTTTTAATTTTGCGGAACTCGGGCTTGGTTATCCGCAAAGAAACTTCTGCCAAAGTGCAAAAAATGGGACTGGTTGCAGCGCAATTATTTGAAGATGCTGACAACTTAAAAAATGAGTGGGTTAGAAAACACACTCAACACGATTTGTCGCTTAAAGAAGAATGGCGCGAACTGCAGTGCATTTTTGAAAAGTTAAAGTTGCGTGCACACAAAATTGACCCCACTTTAGGCCCATCTGCCAGCGCGGTGCAGGCCCGATTAAAACACGCCATCAATAACCTCGAAACTAAGCTAATAAAAGCCGAAAAGCGTAATTACGAAACACACTTACGCCAAATTGAAGCTATCAAACAGGAGATATTTCCGAAAAACAGCTTGCAGGAGCGCAGCGAAAACTTTGGCCTGTTTTACGTAAAATGGGGACAAGTTTTTATTGATGAATTAATCCGCCTGTTTAACCCACTCGAGTTTAAATTTACAGTACTGTCAGAATAGTACACTGTACATATTAGTTGAAGCGTGGCAAGATAAGCACTGGCTGGTTGCTATAATCATTACAATAGCATAGTTTTACCATCTATGCAAAATGTCTTTCCTGAAGTTACTTTACGGAAGTTTACCCACGATGTTTTTATCGCCATAGGCTGCACCGAGGAACATGCCCAACTGGCAACCGATGTATTACTAAAATCGGATTTGCGTGGTATTGACTCTCATGGTGTAGCCCGACTCAGCGGGTATGTACGCCTTTGGGAAAAGCAGCGCATCAATGCCACGCCTAACATCCAGATAGTGCACGAAACCCCCACTACGGCAACGGTAGATGGCGATGCCGGGCTTGGGCTGGTGGTTGCTCCATTTGCCATGCAAGTGGCTATCACAAAAGCTCAAACGTATGGCTCGGGCTGGGTATCAGTGCGCAACTCCAACCACTTTGGCATTGCCGGCTACCACGCCTTAATGGCTGTAGAACAGGATATGATAGGTTTTGCCATGACCAACGCCAGCCCATTGGTAGCCCCTACCTTTGCAAACGAACGTTTGTTAGGTACTAATCCTATGTGCTATGCCTTTCCCACCGGTAAATATCCGCCACTCATTGTTGACATGGCCACCTCTGCAGCGGCCAATGGCAAGCTCGAAATTGCCCAACGGTCCGGCAAAGCGGTTCCCGAAGGCTGGATACAGGATGCAACCGGTCAATATACAACAGACCCACACGCGCTTAAAACAGGTGGCGCTTTATTGCCCCTGGGTAGCGACCGCGAACATGGAAGCCATAAGGGCTTTGGCTTAAGCGCTACCGTAGATATTTTATCAGGCGTATTATCTGGCGCTAACTATGGCCCTTGGGTACCACCTTTTGTGGCATTTATGGAGCCATCGTCTAATCCGCCCGGGCAGGGTATCGGTCACTTTTTAGGAGCTATGCGGGTAGATGGCTTCCGACCGGCCGATAATTTTAAAGCCAACTTGGATAACTGGATTGAACGGTTTAAATCTGCTGACACGATAAACGAGACACAAAAAGTAATCATCCCCGGCGAACCTGAACTGGAAGCCGAACAAGACAGGAAAGCTAACGGTATACCGCTGGTACAAGCCGTAGTTGATGACCTGAACACATTAGCCGACAGGTTCGGAATTCAAAAGCTACAAGGTAAATAAGATTACCTTATGCAGTTTACCTAATCACTTAAACGAAAAAAGTCCGGTAAGTTAACTTGAACTTACCGGACTTTTCTATTATTAAACTATGCCTTACAGCGACAGGATATCCACAATCCGCAGCAAGTTGGCATCTACTTCGGTATTATGCTTAATAGCATTTTCAAAAGGGGTGTACGAAATCTGATGATTAATAATGCCTATCATTTCGTGGCTATGCCCGTTTAATAAAGCCTCTACAGCAGCTACACCTACCCGGCTAGCCAATACACGATCCATACAGGTTGGATGACCACCGCGCTGCATGTGTCCTAACACAGAAACACGGGTATCATAGTTCGGGTATTTTTCTTTAACTAAACGGCCAATTTCAAAAGCGCCTCCAGCCTCGTCGCCTTCAGCTACAATTAAAATCTTAGATGATTTATCCCGGCGGCCTTGATCCAAACGCTGGTAAAGTGCTTCCAGGTTAGTTTTAGTTTCCGGGATCAGGATAGCTTCAGCTCCTGATGCGATACCGGTACGCAAAGCAATCAGGCCAGAATCGCGGCCCATCACCTCTACAATAAATAAACGGTCGTGCGACTCGGCTGTATCACGAATTTTATCTACGGCTTCAACCACGGTATTGATGGCAGTATCATAACCAATGGTAAAATCAGTTCCCTGCAAGTCGTTATCAATAGTACCCGGTAAACCTACAATCGGAATACCAAACTCATTACTGAATATTTTTGCACCGGTAAAAGTACCATCGCCGCCAATGCCTACCAAAGCATCAACGCCATAACGCTTTAGTTGCTTGTAAGCCTGCTGACGACCTTCGGGAGTACGAAACTCCTCGCTGCGTGCTGTTTTAAGGATAGTACCGCCACGTTGTACAATGTTGGCTACCGACCTGCGATCCATCGGGAATAAATCACCGCTGATCATGCCTGCGTAACCACGGCGAATACCCGTAACTTCCAGGTTATAATATAAAGCTGTACGTACTACAGCCCGTATTGCCGAATTCATACCAGGCGAGTCACCACCGGATGTATAAACCCCTATATTTTTAATTTCTGCCATTGTTTTTCTCATAAGCGGCCTTGCCGCTATCTAAAAATTCAATATAATTATTAACGTCGTACTTAGCGCCTTGCGGAGGCACCAGCACATCGCCTTTTGTATTTACAATAACGTAATACGGCTGCGAATTTACGTTAAATTTCGAAGCTTCATAATCGCTCCACTTATTACCCAAAGTTTTCACCTTTTTACCACTGAATTTAGATATGTATTGCTCGGCAGCGGGCAATTCCATCTTTTCATCTACATAAAGCTCCAGCAATACAAAATCGTTGGCTAAACGTTTATGTACTTCAGGATCGGCCCAAACATCCACCTCCATTTTACGGCAGTTAGGGCAATTCCACCCGGTAAAGTCAATTAACACCGGTTTATTTAATTCTTTTGATACCTGCAATGCCTGCTCATAGTCATACCATTCATCCAGTCCTTTATGTTTACCGCGTGTAAACAGGCTTTCGTATTTCTTTTCTTTAATAGACGTGGCCTGTGCTTTTTCTGCCGGACCGCTAACCATAAGGTTGGTTAAGTCAAAATCTTGCGTGGCCGGAGGCGGCAAAAACCCGCTAATGGATTTAAGCGGTGCGCCCCACAAGCCAGGTATCATATACATAACAAAGGCAAATACAATAATAGCTAAAAAGGTACGCGGTACCGAAACATAAGGCAGATCGCTATCGTGCGAAAACTTAATTTTACCAATCAGATATAGGCCCAATAAAAATCCTAGTGCAATCCAGATAGAAAGGAAGATTTCGCGGTCAAACCAGTTCCAGTGGTAGGCCAAGTCAACGTTTGATAAAAACTTAAGCGCAAAACCCAGTTCCAAAAACCCTAAAACCACCTTTACACTATTTAACCATCCACCCGATTTAGGTAACGATTTTAAAGCCGATGGAAACAAGGCAAACAAAGTAAACGGAACCGCCAGCGCCATTGAGAAACCCAGCATACCTAAGGCAGGTGCTAAACGCTCGCCTTTAGAAGCTGCCTCTACCAGTAACGTGCCAATGATTGGCCCAGTACATGAAAACGATACGACAACCAGCGTAGCGGCCATAAAAAACAGGCCGGCCAAACCGCCTTTGTCCGAATTTTCGTCGAGCTTGTTAGCCAACGAACTAGGTAATGTTAATTCGAAGGCACCCAAAAACGACGCTCCAAACACAATCAGCATCAAGAAAAAGAAAATATTAAATATACCGTTGGTAGCTAATGAATTTAAGGCATCAGAGCCAAAAAACAAGGTAATCAGCAAACCTAATGATACATAAATCACAATGATAGATACACCATAAATGATAGAATGCATAATACCCTTACTACGCGAACCAGCCTTTTTCGTAAAAAAGCTAACAGTTAATGGCAGTAACGGATAAATACAAGGCATCACTAACGCGGCAAAACCGCCCAGTAAACCAGCAACAAAAATTTGCCAAAGCGTTTTCGGCTTCTCGGTTTCTTTTACGCCAACAGCACCGGCCGCTTTAATAGCGGTTGGTGCTGTTGCTTTATTTACGGTAGTATCGGGTTTAGCCGGTGTTATATCGGTAAATTCGATATCGGCTGTTGAAATAGTATCTGCCTGCTTAACAGTATTGGCTAAAGCTTGAACAGGTTTAAACAGCGTTAAACCTACAAACAAGCTAAATAAAATTACTATCGCCGTACGGCTGTATCTTGATGTCATTACTGGGCGCCCCTATTTATTTTACCGGAATACTAAATTCAACTTCGTCCGGCGGCAGGCATTTATGATCGTTACAGGTCATAAACTCCAGCTTTCCTTTCACCACGTAAGGTCCGGCACCTTTCAGTTTAACTTTTTGCTGAAAAACTACCGAGTTTTCGAAATAACCTACGTTCATTTTAAAGCTGCTTTCGTATTTGGTAATTGGCTTCGGCTCAGCCACCTTGCCTATCAAAGTGTAGTTTTTGCCTGGGCTAAAAGTAAACTTGGTAGGTTGCGGCCCGCCGTCTTTTAAATTTTGAGAATAGATATGCCAGCCTTCATCAACAGTAGCCTTAACCAATATCACAGCTTCGGTGCTGCTTACTTTCTTTCCGGCATAGCTCCATTTTACCGGATCTTCAATCTGAGCAAAACTTGCGGCTGCGAAAAACACCGCTACTAACGTCAATAGTATTCTTTTCATGGAAGGGGTTATTGTTTGTTTAAAAATTCTATTTCTTTTAAGTTGTACGTATGCACATGCCCGCTGTGCATTACCAGCAAGCGTCCGACAGCATCCGTGCCTTTAATTATACCTTCAAAAACCTGCTGGTGGGCTTTAAAATGATGTGTCTCATCAAGCCAGTACAATACCTCTCTATAAGCATTTTGTATCTGACTCACCTCGCCGTTCTTAAGTTTAATATACCAACGTTCAATGTGGCTGCAAATTTGAAGCAATATATACTTTATATCATAATCTGTTTGTAAGATTTGCTTCAGCGATATGGCATTAGGCACCCAATCCGGAAAAGACGCCTGGTTGATGTTAAGCCCTATACCAATAACGGAACTTTTTATTTTCTCACCCTGTACCTGGTTCTCAATTAAAACGCCACCTAACTTTTTATCTCCAATATAAACATCGTTGGGCCATTTCATTTTTAGCCGGGTGCCTACTAACGGTTGCAGCGCGCTATAAATACCGATGCTTATCGCACTGGTAAGTAAAAACTGGTCTTTGAGCAGCAAAAAGGCAGGATAAAGCACTATACTAAACGTCAGACTTTCATTTTTAACACTATACCATTTACTTTGCTGCTGCCCGCGGCCAGCCACCTGATCTTCTGCCATAATGACCGTTCCTTCGGGCACTGGCTCAGATTTTGTAAGCATTAGTTTAAGAAAAGTATTTGTAGAGTCAACTTCTTTCAGGGTTACAAAATTTTGTCCAACAAATAGTCCCGAAAAAACGTTATTTTGCAAAGTATTATAAATCTAAGTAATAAGAATTACATTCAAATCGTTCAAAATTAAAGGTTTTTAATGGTAAAAAACAAAGCATTAAATGAATCCACTTATATTTCTGAATTAGCGATTCACGGTATTCAGGAAAAAAAAGGGAATGACATTGTCAGATTAGACCTAAGAAATATAAAAAGCTCCGTATCCGATTATTTTGTGATCTGCCATGCAGACTCCAGCACGCAGGTGCGAGCCATTGCTAACAGTATAGAAGATGAAATTTTTAAGGCTACCCAAACAGACCCATGGCGCAAAGAAGGCCTGGAGCATGGGGAGTGGATACTGCTGGATTATATTGACGTAGTAATACACGTATTTAAAACAGATAAAAGAGAATATTACGGCGTTGAAGATTTGTGGGGCGATGCCGAGATAAAGTACTATAAAAGCGCCTAACCATCAGCTTTTACCCCTAAAACTAATTTAAATTGATGGTGATGTTTGAGCTCAGAACAAGATGAAAGATAATAATAAAGCTGATAGACCAAAAAATTTCCGACGGATACCGAACAGGAGAATAACCCCGAAACCTCCCCGCTTTAACTTCATGTGGCTTTATGCTATCGTGATTTTGGCGTTACTGGTGGTGCCATATATTTTAAATGGCAGCGGTGGTAAAAAAATAGATTTTAGAGATTTTGAAGCCATGCTGCAACGTGGCGACGTTGAGCGTATAGTGGCTTACAAAGATGGCGACCGTGCTGTTGCTGAGGTTTACATCAAAAACGACAGTTTAAAAGCTAAGCAGGAATATGCCGAGTTTAAAGATAAGCGCTCATTTAACATGAGCTCGTCAAGCCCGCAGTTCTGGTTTACTGATGCTTCTTTCGACAGCATGAAACAGTCAGTTCTAAATTCTGAAAAGGACATGCCTGAGGCAGCTAAAGTGCCTATTCAATTTGAGCAGCGCGAAAGTTTACTGTCAAACTGGCTGGTACAAGGCATCATTATGCTGGTGTTGTTTGCCGGTTTATGGTTATTCATCATGCGTCGCATGTCGGGCGGTGCCGGCGGTGGCCCTGGTGGTCAGATCTTTAATATCGGCAAATCAAAAGCTACGCTGTTTGATAAAGAGTCGCAGGTTAACGTAACCTTTAACGATGTTGCAGGTTTGCAGGAAGCCAAAGAGGAGGTGATGGAAATTGTAGATTTCCTGAAAAATCCCAAAAAATATACTAACCTGGGTGGTAAAATACCTAAAGGTGCGCTGTTGGTAGGTTCGCCGGGTACTGGTAAAACCCTGATGGCTAAAGCCGTAGCCGGTGAGGCACAGGTACCTTTCTTCTCCCTGTCAGGTTCGGATTTTGTGGAGATGTTTGTGGGCGTAGGTGCATCACGGGTGCGCGACTTGTTTAAACAAGCCAAAGATAAAGCGCCGTGTATTATTTTTATTGACGAGATTGATGCTATTGGCCGGGCCCGTGGTAAAAACAATATTGTAGGTGGTAACGACGAGCGCGAAAATACACTAAACCAGTTACTGGTTGAAATGGATGGTTTTGGTACCGACTCTGGTATCATTATCCTCGCAGCTACTAACCGCCCGGATGTATTAGACTCTGCTTTAATGCGCCCCGGACGTTTTGACCGCCAGATATCGATTGATAAGCCCGATTTGATTGGCCGTGAGCAAATCTTTAAAGTGCATTTAGGCCCGTTAAAACTGGCTGAAGGTGTAGATGCGAAAAAACTTTCGGCACAAACACCTGGTTTTGCCGGTGCCGAAATTGCCAACGTTTGTAACGAAGCAGCTTTGATTGCTGCCCGCCGTGACAAAGTAGCTGTTGATATGCAAGACTTTCAGGATGCGATTGACCGTGTAATTGGTGGTTTAGAGAAGAAAAACAAGATCATCTCTCCTGAAGAAAAACGCATTGTGGCTTACCACGAAGCAGGTCACGCTATTGCAGGCTGGTTTTTGGAGCATGCCGATCCGCTGGTTAAAGTATCTATTGTACCTCGTGGTGTAGCTGCTTTAGGTTATGCACAGTATTTACCAAGAGAGCAGTTCTTACACACTACCGAGCAATTGATGGACGAGATGGTAGTATCTATGGGCGGCCGTGTAGCTGAAGACAT
Organism: Mucilaginibacter sp. CSA2-8R; assembly: GCF_038806765.1. NCBI lineage: Bacteria > Pseudomonadati > Bacteroidota > Sphingobacteriia > Sphingobacteriales > Sphingobacteriaceae > Mucilaginibacter > Mucilaginibacter sp. CSA2-8R. Next base: position 4,627,732 of record NZ_CP152389.1, read on the forward strand.
TGTGTTTGGTCGTATCTCAACCGGTGCTTTGAGCGATTTAGAACGCATTACTAAATTAGCTTACGCCATGGTTAAAATTTATGGTATGAACAACAAGGTAGGTAACCTGTCATTTTATGACCCGCAAGGCGAATACCAGTTTAACAAACCATACTCAGATACTACTGCAGAACTGATTGATGCTGAGGTACGTGGCTTAATTGACGGTGTGTATCAACGCACCAAAGAATTATTGAACGAGAAACGCAGTGGTTTAGAGCTGTTGGCTTCTAAACTACTGGAGAAAGAAGTATTGTTCCAATCTGATCTGGAAGAATTGTTAGGCAAACGTCCGTTTGACAGCCGCACCACTTATGATAAATTTGTGAATGGTGAAGCTGCTTTAAACCCGGATGCAGACAACAATGCCATTCCGGAAAGCGTTACTAACCCAGAGACTGCCCGCATAGAAGGCAGCAAAAATTAATAGTTAATTACTTTTTATATCTTTAAAGCCACTACCTAAAGTAGTGGCTTTTTTTCGTATGAAGGACAACACTACGCCTAAAGAGAGAATGTTGAAGAAAGTGCGCAAGGCATTATTGGAGCGCCGTGATAATCCCTACCCTAATCTGGAAGATCAGCCCCTGTATGAGCAGCCGGCCGATGACGAAATGCTGGAAGTAATATTTGCAGAAGAGTTTATTGCAGCAGCCGGGCAATTTATGTTTTGTGAAGATGAAATACAGTTTATAGAATCGTTGCTTAACCTGGCCGAAGAGCGCAACTGGCATAAGATTTACTGTTGGGAACCTCAGCTGCAACAAATCCTCGACCTGTATGGATATCCTTTTTATGAAACTGATAAAGATTTTGATCAGGCCGAAGTTGGTTTTACTTTGTGTGATGCCTTGGTAGCGCGCAATGGCAGTATTATGATAACTAATGCGGGCATGGCCGGCCGTCGGCTAAGCATTTACCCATCTGTACATATAGTGCTGGCTTATACCTCGCAATTGGTGCTGGATTTGAAAGACGGGTTTAAATTGATAAACGAAAAATACAGCCGCCGCCTGCCAAGCATGATTACTACCATTACCGGCCCAAGCCGTACCGCAGACATTGAGAAAACATTAGTGTTAGGGGCACATGGGCCAAAGGAGTTGTTTGTGTTTTTACTGGATGGATAAACCATTTACTTAATTACCAGCCATTTTTAACTTTATCGCTTCCGAACAATAAGCGTTCGCTTTTGATACATAATAAAGTATGACAATACTATAACTATCTCAATATAAACCTTATACACAACGGCACTGTATTAGCAACCGCTGCTATATAATGTGGTGTTATGTTCAAAATATATCTTAAAACCGCCTGGCGAAGCTTAGTAAAACAAAAAGCTGTTTCGGCTATCCACTTAGCTGGCCTCTCGGTAGGCATTGCCGTTACCTTATTACTGGGCCTTTGGGTTTGGGACGAACTGAGTTTTAACAAATCATTTAAAAATTACGACCACATTGCCCAGGTTGAGCAAAACGTCAATAACAATGGCGAGGTGCAAACCTGGTCGCCTACCCCCTATCCATTAGCGGCCGAGCTCCGCAAAACCTACGGCAGCGATTTTAAACATGTGGTACTCTCTACGGGTACAGGCAAGCATCTCCTTTTAGTAGGTGATAAAAAACTCAGACTACCGGGTATGTTTATAGAAGCCGATGGCCCTATGATGTTTAGCCTGCACCTATTGCAAGGAGACATTAACGCATTACAGGATCCCTCATCTGTTTTAATTTCGGCATCAGCGGCTAAAGCCTATTTTGGCAATAGCAATTCCCTGCAAAAAATCATTAAAATTGATAACCAAGTTGATGTTAAAGTGGCCGGTGTGTTTGATGACCTGCCCAACAATACCAGCTTTGCCGGTTTAGCTTTTATGGCCAGTTGGCAAATCTATTTTAACAATACCGATTGGATCAAAAATACTCCGGAGCCATGGCGACCTAATGCTTTTACCACTTGGGTACAATTAGCTGATAATGCAGATATTGACCAGGTATCGCATAAAATAAAGGATGCCAAAATGCGAAACCTGAGTGGCGCACTTGTTAAGCAAAAGCCAGTTTTGTTTTTACACCCTATGGCCAAATGGCATTTGTACGAAGATTTTAAAAACGGGATCAACACCGGCGGTAGCATACAATACGTAAGGATGTTCAGCATCATCGGCATTTTTGTTTTGCTGTTGGCTTGCATTAATTTTATGAACTTAAGCACCGCCCGCTCTGAAAAGCGTGCACGCGAAGTGGGCGTACGTAAAGCCATCGGCTCAGCCAGGCAACAGCTCATTTTGCAATTTTATACAGAGTCGGCATTGTTTGTAATGCTGGCCTTTGTACTGGCTTTAATATGGGTATTAATGGGCCTACCACTTTTTAATCAGCTTGCCGAAAAGCAGATTACCCTACCCTGGCAACAACCGTTATTTTGGTTAACCTGCTTAGCACTGTCTGCGCTTATTGCATTGGTAGCAGGCAGTTACCCGGCTTTATATCTGTCGTCTTTTAAACCTGTTAAAGTGCTTAAGGGGGCGTTTAAGGCCGATTTGCTTTCTGCCGCACCCCGCAAAGTATTAGTGGTAGTACAATTTAGTGTATCGGTGATTCTTATTATTGGTACCGTAGTGGTGTTTAAACAAATCCAGTATGCTAAAAACAGGCCCATTGGTTATGATAACAACAGCTTAGTTTCTATTCCCGCATCGGCCGCCGTACAGCAGCATTTTGATGTAATTGAAAGCGAGCTGCTTAACAAACATGCCATTTCGGCCATGAGTTTAGCCGGTGCCCCGCCTACCGAAATATATTCGACCAGTAGTGGCTTTGTATGGCCGGGTAAAGACCCTGATATGAATATTGATTTCCAGACTAATGATGTAAGCTTAGATTACGGCCAAACTATTGGCTGGGAGTTTGTAGCCGGGCGAGATTTCAGCAAGAAGTTCGCCACCGATTCAACCGCTGCCATCGTCAACGAAACTGCGGTTAAGTTTATGGGCTTAGAAAATCCGGTTGGCCAAACCATTACGGCAGATGGTACACCTATTCATATCATTGGCGTAATAAAAGATATGGTGATACAGTCACCTTTCGAACCTATTAAGCCTACCATTTACGGCTTATCGGCCAATCCCGGCGGTGTGGTATTGCTTAAGCTTAATCCCAACGTTGATGCAACCTCATCACTCAAACAGATTGAAAGTATTTTTAAAACCTACAACCCGACCGGCTTATTTGAATACCAATTTGTAGATGACCAGTACGCCCAAAAATTCAGCAGCGGTCAGCGTATTGGCAAATTGTCTTTCTTTTTTGCGGCACTGGCTATTTTTATCAGTTGCTTGGGCATGTTTGGTATGGCTACCTTTATGGCCGAGCAGCGCTTTAAAGAAATAGGGATACGCAAGGTTTTAGGAGCATCAGTAGCACAGGTATGGCTGTTATTGTCTAAAGAATTTATTGTTATTGCTGTAATTGCCTTGGTAATAGCCAGCCCCATTGCTTACTATGTAATGCACCAATGGCTGCAAAACTTCTATTATCGCTCGGCTATATCCTGGTGGATATTCGCGATAGCAGGTATCAGTATCACACTGATTACCTTGGTTACAGTGAGTTATCAATCTATTCAGGCGGCTTTAGCCAACCCGGTGAAAACACTTAAAAACGAATAGGTGCTTTTTTTAAAAAGGTATAACCAACAAGGGTGAACTGATTAAATCGGCTCACCCTTGTTGGTTATAGTTGAACTTTAATAGTGAGGTTAGCCTCCTGCCATTATCACGGATTGGTTGACCACAAGCCTACCTCTTTTACAAATGCACGTTGCGGAAGCTTTAGGTTATTGATAACCAGAAAAGCCAGATCTTCGGGTTGCAATACCTTTTCTGCATTGCCATCGGTAAAGTTGGCATTGATGGTCATTTCGGTAGCAATAGTGCTTGGGTTTACTGTAGTTACGCGGACATTTGATTTCCTGACCTCCTGCATTAGTGCCTCGGTAAAATTAATGATGGCAGCTTTAGAGGCACCGTAAGCACTCATTTTAGCAGCACCTTTTAATCCGGCGGTCGAGGCCACGTTGATAATATCCCCTTTACCCTGCTGCATTATTAGCGGCAGTACCTCGTGCACCATATAATAAGTACCCAATACATTAATCCGAAACACTTGCTCCCACTCTTCTACCGGTAGCTCCAGAACACTGCCTACTTTTAATACGCCGGCATTATTAACCAGGATATCTACCATTTTTAGTTCATCCGCAAGTTTAGCTACAGCAGTTTTTACGTCGGTCAGGTTGCCTACATCTGCCGTGGCGTAGCTTACTTTAATATCAGCATAATTTTGTTTGATCTCGGCAGCAAGGTTTTCCAAGTCCTGCGCTGTCCGGGCAAGAAGGCCTAAATTTACGCCCTCGGCGGCCAGGGCAACGGCCATCGCCTTGCCCAAACCTTTTCCAGCCCCGGTTATTATTGCTGTTTTTCCTTTTAATGATTCCATGTTTATAATATTGTTTAAACTAAAGTACCTACCGGCTTTAAATGTTTAAAATCAATATAACAAACCTTTACTTAGCTGTAGTTGGTTCTATTATTTAAACTGAGGAGTTACTTAGCCCCGGGAATTTACACTAATACTGCACCGCCATCAACAAGCAATGATTGCCCGGTAGTATAAGTTTGTTTTATTAAATAAACAATAGCTCTTGCAATATCCTCCGCCTCGCCAACTCTTTTAAGTAGTAATGTATTTTCTAAGTGCTGGTAAAAATTATTGCGATCACTTTCATCAAGGTTATTCCACAAGTCAGTTTTAATGATGCCCGCAGCCACGTTATTTACCCGAATAGGTGCAAGTTCTACCGCCATAGCCCTTGTAAAAGCGTTAAGTGTTCCGCACAAAGTAGCACCCAGGCAATAGCCTTTACTTGGTCGTTGCCCAAAGCTTCCGCTCATTAATGTTATTGAGCCATTTTCGCTAATTAATTTTTTACCGTATTTAATAGCGGCAAAGGCTCCCCAAAAACGAATATTAAAAAAATCCTTCGCTTGCTCAGTAACCGTGTCATCTATTATACTCTTTGTAATATTCTCGCCGGCTGTGTATATTAAATGATCAAAGCTACCTACCCGTTCAAAAAAGCTCTTAATTTGTTCTTCCTGGCTTAAATTAACTGCGTAGCCTGTGCAATGATCAGGCAACTGTGTTAAGGCATCATCTATCCTCTTTTGATTACTGGATACAATTATTACGTTAGCTCCGTCATAGGCAGCTGCTTTCGCCGTTGCTAAGCCTAAGCCCGCGCTTCCACCTAAAATAATTACCTTTTTATCTTTTAACTCATTTTGTTTATTTGCATTTTCCATGATACATTGCTTTATTTTGACCACCCAAAATTCTGCAACGTAGTTGAACATACATTTACCAAATGGTAAAAACGTATAGCGCCTTTTACAAATGGCTGGTAGCAGGAAAGGTAATACCGGTTAAACGTTGGCAAGCTTCAATAAATCCATTTTGAACAGCAGGGTTTGCTGCAGCAGGATGAAAAGCTTTACACTTTTGGTGATAAAAATACTTGCCGCTTACCAAAGCTTGCGCACTATTGCTAACCGCTAACCAAACTTGTGTTTTTGGTGCATCAGTTAAACTATCAGGAGCACCGGCGCCGCCCATTTTGGTAGCTACCCAACCAGGCTCTAAGGCATTGGCATATATTGCAGGCTGATACCTCGCTGCAGCAAAAGCCAGCAAAACGTTATGTAGTTTAGTATCAGCGTATGCCTGATAGCCGCTCCATTTTTTGTTATCCCAAGTGAGGTCATCCATAGATGGATTACCCTCGCGATGTAGCCCAGAACTCACATAAATAAGCCGTTGAGGTAAATGTATAAGGCTTGTTAAAATATAAGGCGCTAAACTATTAACTGCAAAAAGAAGTGGCAGACCATCTACCGTGTTGCCCCGACTAACCTCACGATAACCCATACCGGCGTTATGAATTACGGCATCAAAGCTGCCAAGTTTATTAACCTTTTCTGCCAGTTCTATAGTATCCTTAATACTCGACAAATCTCCAGAAAGAACGGTTTCGGCGCCAGGCGCCGCAGATATTGCCTCAGCTGCACGAGCAGCATTGCGACCATGCAAAACAACTTGATGCCCGTCGGCAATTAACAGCTTAGCAGCCATTTGGCCCAAGCCATCTGCTGAACCGGTTATAAAAATACGAGACATATTTTTTCTTATTAATACATCGCAAATCTGCGTTTTAAAATATTTACAGCACTTAACAATTGTTAAATATCAACATAGTTTCCTTCGTATTCGACTAAGTGACTGCTGAGTTATACCCAAATAAGAGGCCACGTCGGCTAACGATACCCGTAAAGCTATATCAGCTTGCTGTGTGAGAAACAGACGGTAACGTGAGCTTGAGTCAAGCCCAAGGTAACTATTTCTAAGCTCTACTTTATCTAACAAGGCCTGCTGAGTAATATAATCAATCAGGTTTTTAAAATAAGGCAAGTTTTCATAAAGTATTAACAGCCTTACTTTACTAATAGCGAGTACTTCCACATCACAGGCTGCTACAATTTCTTCATCAGCATTTGTTTGATTGGTAAAGCTTCTTAGTATAGTGCAAAACTGATTCTCTTTAAGAAAAAAATGAGTTATCTGCTTTCCTTTATCATCAGAAATAATGATTTTTAGTACCCCTTTACAGATAAAGAACATTTCTTTACAGATGTTACCTGATTTAAAAAGAGAATTACCCTCACTGTAAACTCGGCTTTCAAATGCCTCTGTAATAAGAGCCTCATCTTTTTCACTAATATCACTAAAAAGTCGGAGGTACGATACTAAGTGCGTAACCATCATTTTGAAGTTTTTTACTGCTCTGACCGGAATTAGATAAAAAATAAAGAAGCAAATATTGTTGCTACATTTTAAAAAGCAGCAACTTTAGTAAATAAACTTACGAAAAGAAAAATCCGGCGAACGCATTTCGATTTCGTTCCGGCTTGATGCCTGTTGGGCCTCAGTTGCATACACAAACATTTGCTTCTCATAATCGGCTATGGCAGCGGTCAGGGTTTGGAATTTTCCGTTAGTCATGCTCTCTGACAAATTCAGGGCATCTAACAAACCGCTGTTTACACCCTGCCCTGCAAAAGGCGGCATTAAGTGCGCTGCATCACCAATAAGTGTGATGGGTAAAGGCCGGTTATTTTTCCAAGGCAGGCCTAAAGGCAGCTTCTTAGTAGGCAAGCCAACAAAAGAAATAGTGGCCTTTAGCAATTCGTGAAAACGCTGGTCCCAATAAGCAACCCGGTTTAAAAGAAATGAACGAACTTGGTGTGCATCCCGAAAATCTAATCCACCTGCATCTTTCCACTCTTCGGGCCTTTTTAAAATAATACCGTAGGTTAACGCGCCTTGGTTATTAGGGTTAGCTACCAGTAAAGTACCCTGGCTCGATGCCATTAGCCGGTTACCATTACACCACTGGTAAAAGGCAGGACACTGTGTTTGTGGTTCAGGCACATCGCCCTGAATAATTATTGTTCCGGTTTCTTCAATTTCGGTATCAGTAACGTAATGCCTTACTTTGGACATCCCGCCGTTGGCTACAATAACCACATCTGCCCTTTGACTGATTTGATTATCAAAGTTGAGTACCCATTGTTTATGATGCACTTTGATTTTAGTTAATTTGCTATCCCATAACACTGTGCCTTCTGCTAAGCTATTAAGTAACACAGTCCTTAAGTCGTTCCTGTTAATTTCCGGGTTATCGTAGCGGTTTTCAGGTGTAATATTCCTGGTTAATAATACATCTCCTTTTACATCAACGATAGTAATGCCTATAGGTATGGCCGCCGCAAAATACTTGTCCAGCAATCCGGCTGCTTTTAAAGCTTCTTGCCCTGATCCTATATGCAAGTCGAGCGTACCACCCCAAATTCGGGTTTGTGCATCAGTATCCCGTTCGTAAACGTTTACCAACACACCCTTTTGCTGTAATAAACGAGCCATAGTTAAACCAACCGGACCTGCACCAATAATGGCAACTTTTTTATGATGGAGTAGCATAAATGTTATAATTACTTAACTACACAAAGTTGCGCATCATCTTAAGCACAAAATAGCCATATTAGCAACAAAAATAGTCGCAAAAGACTTTACAAGATGACAGCGCAGACAGTACCATTAGTATTACTTGGCCTCGCTAGGGCCATGGGTACAACCTTGCAAAACTACCGGTTAGTTATACCCGAACAGTTTGGCAGGGGCTATTGCTCGGGCTTTGTTTTTAACGAGCATATACGCCTGCTCATTGCCAATTATGAATTATACCAAGACCTACCGTTAGCAAACCCGGATGTTGATGCTGTCAAAAAAACAATATTTTTTAAGTTTCAACATATCTTTCCGGATAAAAAGAAACATATTAGCATACCTCAGCTCCATACCCACCCATCTGTTTTGATCGGTACCAGTCGTATCAATACCGATGAAGTTATTGCTATTCATACCAACACTGCCGTTATCAACATTGAAGTGGATGCTGCCTATTTAAACCACCTGTTTGGGGCAGCGCAAAGGTCGCCGTTATTGCAAAGCCTGTTAAACAATACACAACCTTTGTTATTTGAACAAATTATTTATCCTGCGTTGCAGACTGTTGTAAACAGCATACTATCTGAGCCTATAAACCCAACGTTTGAACTGTTCTTTTTTAAAATTAAAACAGAAGAACTGGTATGCAGGCTTTTAATGGAACTTGAAAAACGGGATGAGCAACCCATTTATGCTTTAAACAATAGTGACATACAAGCCGTTTACCGGGTACGAAAGAAAATACTATACACCCTGGGTTTGCCGCCCTTAATTGGCGAATTAGCTGTTGATGCCGGCATGAGCCCAACTAAATTGAAACGTTTATTTAAGCAGATTTTTGGCGATAGTATTTTTAGTTACTATCAAAACCGCAGGATGCAGGAAGCTGCCCGCTTATTGCGGGAAGAGAAACTATCTGTATCAGAAACCGGCTATCGTCTGGGCTTTACCAACCTCAGCCATTTTTCGAGAGTGTTCGAAGGATATATTGGAATGAAGCCTAAGCGGTATAGCCGGGAGTGATTTTATAGTATGTTAAACCACGGAGACGATACAGGCTCTAAAATACCAAAAAGCCTATCCATATTTGCGATGGCAGGCTTTGAGTAAGATAATTACATAAGCTAACGGTTTACCTATAAACCCCGCAGGCTTGCCAGGCAAGACACTGCGGGGGAAGTAACCGCTACGTTACAGTTCTTTGTCGCCAATTAGTTTGGCATCGCGGGTATTTTTTTGAACGGCAATGGCCGAAAACATGCTTAAGCAAAAGGCCATGGCATAAAAGCCTTTTTCGCTTCGGGCAATGCCGGCATTCCACAAGCCAATAGTTAACAGTACCATAGAGGCAATGGTGGCAAACCAGCTCAGGCCGTAATATAAGTCGGTTACAGCCAACCCTTCCGAGCGGTCGCGCACACTTTTCTGCACGGATATCACAGCAAATAAGCCAAACAGCAGGATTGTAAAATAATAACCTTTTTCATTCAAATTCATATTTGCATTCCATAAACCGATGTTATAGCCAGCCATGCCGGTAAGTAAGGCAAACCAAGAGGCGCCAATAAAGGCTGCGGTAGGTTTAAAAGGATTTTTAACGTTTTCTCCAGTTTTTAACATTGCTGCATTTTCGTTGGTGGTGTGTTGTAGCGGTTCCATTTTTTTTGTTGATTAATATGGAAGCAAAGATGTGATGTAAGACCTGTCGAGAAAACTCAATTTTCGCAAAATACTGACGATATAATTTTTACAAATTATATCTTTACCATCAATAAATCGGCTATATGAACTCATTGTCAGACCTAATTAAATTACTTACTGTTAGCGATAAAAAGCAGTTTAAGCAGTTTTTGCATCAAAAAAACAAAAGGCAGGATGTTAAAAACTTACAGTTATTTAATTTAATAGAAACTGACGATATCGATAGATTGAATAAACTTTATGATAGCAAAAAAAATAAAGACGCTTATCATGCGCTGTGCAAAAGGCTGCAAGACAACCTGCTTATATTTTTATCGCAAAAAACTTTCGAAAACACCAACTCCGATGCTCATGAGGCATTGCGGTTACTGGTGGTGGGGCGGTTTTTGTTAGAAAATGATAATATTAAAATTGCTTTTAAGTGTTTAGATAACGCTGAAAATATAGCCGTACAACTGGAACAGTTTAACTTACTGAATGAACTTTTGCTGCTTAAGTTACAGTATGCCCACCTATCCGGAGCAGAAGATTTAGAAATACTGACTGCCCGTTTTACACGCAACCAGTTGCAGATGCAGCGCGAAGCTAAATTAAACATAGCGTATGCCTTTTTGCGGCAGCAACTACAGCAAATACACTTGAACGGCAAGGTGGTTAACTTAACCGCGCTGATGATAGCCACCATCCGGAAATATAAAATTTCGGTACAGGATCTGATGACTTATAAATCTGTTTACCAAATCCTTTTTATTGCTAACGAATATGCAGCCATACAGCAAAATTATGGATTGATTGAGCGTTATATAAACCGGACAGATCAATTTATACAGAATAAGCCAGGCGATAAGCAGGCTTATCTCTTTTATCATATTTCAATTTTGTATTACCTGGCCAACTTCTATCTCCGGCAAAGGCAATTCACTAAAAGCAGGTCGTATCTCCAAAAAATGGCGGGTTTAATGGAGACAGACCAGCGGTATTACGCGCTGTTTTATTTACGCTATAAGTTACTCCAGGCACTCAACCTGTTTTTTACCGGCTCGGCTGATGATGCCATTTCCATGTTACAAGAGTCACTTTCTAAAATAAAACTGTCGTCTAAACCCGAAGAGGTGGAAGACTTACGCATATGCCTTGCCATGTTTTTAGCCCTATGTAATGATAAAGGCAGCCTGAAGCAGCTTACCTTATTAACACGTACCGATGCCTGGTATGAAAAAAAGATGGGCATGTTATGGACTATCCGTAAAAACCTGATGGAGATGTTAATACAGGCACAGTTTGCCAACATAGACCTGGCTATGTCGCGGCTCAATAGTTTCCGGCGGCGCTATAAAAAGTATTTGCTCAAAACATCAGAAGACCGGGTATTGCAGTTTTTAAAACTGGTTGAAAAGTACTTGCTCCAACCCAATGTAGTATCTGAAACTTCTTACAAAAACGCCGTCCTCAGCTTGTTAACAAAAGAAGGCGATAGTGATATTTTTACACTAAGTTTTATTGCCTGGCTTATTGCACGGTGTGAAAAGCAAACGGCATATGAGGTGGTTTTGACTGTATTGCGTGGAGAGCGAAATAGCTTTTAGATAATTAAACGTCTGCTCAATGTAACACGAAATAATGCGATCGGGAATTCCCGTTTGACAAATAATTGTTCAAAACCAATTAAGAAACCAACTACATAACTGTCTAACCTTAATTTAAGTTCATATTTAAGCTATATAAAAACCCTTTCAAAATTGTAAAAGTTGCCGTTATTTGCATTTCAATTGATATGAACAGGTTCGGAGTTATTTTTAAGGCAGCAGATAAATATTTGCATTTTATTTATTTGTTGTACGCTGTTCCTATGGTGTATTTTATGGCAATTATTGTTCCGCCATATCAATCACCGGATGAACCTAATCACTTCTCCAGAGCTGAGCAAGTGTCAAGATTAGAATGGGTTCCGGCTTACCAAGCTAAGAGAGGACCAACAACTGATACTATTGCTAACGATCCAAAAGTGCTACATCGGAGTACCGGAGGGTTTCGGGTAAGCAAAGGTATAGCAGATACCTATCAGTTTTTCTCAGATATAAATTTCAAGCCTAACGTTAAAACAAGCAACGCTAAATTAGATGCTGCTAAAGCAATCCGTTGGACAAACGATTATCATTATAAAAATTTTGCAAACACGGCAATTTACCCGCCATTGGTTTATATCATGCCCGCTCTTGGTATCAGCGCAGGTAAGCTTCTGCATCTTGGCGTTATTAAAACGCTTTATTTGTCGAGGATTTTAAATGGTATATTTTGCGTAACACTTTCGTTTTTTGCCTTAATGCTGGCAAGGCGAAGCAAAATCCTGTTATTCATTGCTTTGCTGTTCCCCATGACATTGTTCTTGTTCGGTTCGGTCACTCAAGATGCTGTATTAATTAGCTGCTCGTTTCTTTTGGTTGCTATTATAGATCATGTAGAGTCTGGCAATGATAGAGCATATAAACCGTCACTACTGGCGGCGTTGATAATTTTAATGACCATAATTACTGTAGGTAAGCCACCCTACCTCCTACTATCGGGCGCGTTTTTGTTTTTAAAGCTTAACCCTAAACAAAAAGCGGTCACCATTTTAGTCCCTACCTTAATCGGGTTTTGTTGGCTCTGGATGATTCATTCAAACTTTGCTGTCATATTTGCACCGTCCAGCCTTAGGATCAATGCTAAATTGCAAGTTTTACACATTATGCACCACCCCTTTAATTTTTTGGGGCTATTTTTTAAATATGATGGTGGTGGAATCGCATTTTTTTGCCGAATGGTTGTTGGTGTGCTTGGCTGGCTTGACACTTTTTTTTCAAGCAGCTACTATCATATCACTTATGCTATTTTAGCATTAGGCCTATATTGCGGCATTACAAGAAACTTGAAAATAAGTAATCTTAAGTTAAACCTGGCCCTTTTTATAGTGGCACTATTAACTTTGATTGCAATATTAACTGTACAATATATTACCTGGACTGCCTTAGAATCACCCTCACTTGGTGGCATGCAGGGAAGATATTTTTTACCTATTTACCCAATGTTTGCATTAAGCTTATGCATTTCTAAGTACAACGCTAAAATTGATAAATGGCAGATAGTAGCATTCGGGTTGGTACTATTGTTTCCGATACTTACCTTTTTAAACGTAGTTACCTCTATTATCAGCCGCTACTATCTTGTTTAATATGATGCTTGAAATTCCAGCTTAACCTGTATTTCAATAGATTACTCACTTATAATGCAGCTGTTAAATATACAAGATGAATGATTATCAAAGTTTTTAGTGGATTACAGAATTCTATCTGATATACTTCCAACAAATTGTAATTTCAGAATTATCACAATGGTTAACAAAGACGAACTAAAGACATTATCTATAGTAATTCCTGCCTTCAATGAGAGTAAAACTATCAGTTTAATACTTGATAGGATTAGCTCTGTAAAGCTTCCTCGGTTAATAGAAAAGGAAATTATTATTGTAAATGATTGTTCAACAGATAATACAGAAGAGGTTATCCTTAATTACATATCTACCTATCCGTTATTAAATATTGTTTATTGTAAACACAACACAAATCAAGGTAAAGGAGCCGCCCTTCATACCGGTATATTTCGGGCTACAGGTGATTTTGTTATCATTCAGGATGCAGATTTAGAGTATGATCCAAGTGAGTATAACTTATTGCTCAGACCAGTATTGCAAGGCTTTGCTGATGTTGTTTACGGATCCCGGTTTATTGGTGGCAACCCACATCGAATACTTTTCTTCTGGCATACGATAGGGAACCGATTGCTAACCTTATTATGTAATATGTTTTCGAATTTTAACCTTACTGATATGGAAACCTGTTACAAGCTTTTTGAAACTAAGCTATTACAATCTCTTTATCTCAAAGAAAAACGATTTGGATTTGAGCCGGAAGTAACAATTAAAATCTCACGCGTTCCTAAAATCAGGGTTTACGAAGTAGGTATATCCTATTACGGCAGAACTTATGAAGAAGGTAAAAAAATAGGTTGGAAAGATGGCTTTCAAGCAATATACTGCATCTTAAAATACGGAATGTTCAAAGCAAAATAAAAACAGGATCAACCTGTGCTTTAAAACTTTCAGACTATTATCTCTTAAAATGGGTTGCTATTAATGTATAGTAGCCATTTTGTTTTTTAAAGAATGAGTAACATAGGCATCATTTTATATTGCATGTATATCTCTTTAGAAATATCAGTTTAAATCAGTGATTTAGGCTTAACTGATGGCTATCCCCGATCACTATTTTCTAATTACTCATTTTTTAAACTCTTTGCTGGGTTAGCTAAAGCGGCACGAATGGATTGTGTACTTACGGTTACCAACGCGATAGCTAATGATATCATACCTGCCAGTAAAAAGATCCACCATTGTATAGTTATTTTGTAAGCAAAGTCTTGCAGCCATCTATTCATTGCAAACCAGGCAACAGGTATTGATATGATGAACGCGATACATACTAAACGCAACAAGTCAGCAGATAATAAACTGACAATGTTATTTACACTTGCACCCAAAACTTTGCGGATACCAATCTCTTTTATACGCTGACTTGCCGTAAAGGTAACCAACCCAAACAGACCCAAACACGCTATGCTTATAGCCAAGATAGTAAATATCACAAGGATGGTTCCTTGTTTTTGTTCAGTTTGATATTGTGCAGCAAAGTTTTGATCAAGAAAGTAAAATTCAGGCTTATTCTCAATATCAAAGTTCAAATAGATCTTTTTGATGTAGTTTAACGATTCACTTACATTACCTTTAGCTATACGGACATACAAGTTATCTCTATCTTTAGCTTCTGCAGGCAATGTCATCGCCATTGGAGCAATTTTATGTTGTAGCGAATAAGTGTTAAAGTCTTTAACAACGCCAACAATGGTACGCTCTACAACATGGCCCTTCTCATCCACACCTGTACGTACCCTGCGGCCAATCACTTCTTTCCATCCTAGCTCCTTTACCAAGGTTTCGTTTACGATGATTGCATCATTTACATCACTGGTAATGGTTTTAAAAAAATTACGGCCAGCAGCCATATGGATTTGCAATGCCGGAATAAAATCTTCATCAATCTGCAGGTTCTGTATAATTTTAGATTCTGCGGTCGGTTTGCCATCAACGCCGAGATTAAAGTCTCCGCCACCAATATTATTGTTACCTATAGGGTTACCAGCCACGCCTACGGCTTCTATATGCGGATTTTGTAACAAAGCCCGTTTTAATGCATCTACCTTGCCTCGCACATCGCGGTTGTTGATATGGAAAGTAAGCGTTTGCGCTTTGTTAAAGCCCAAGTCTTTTTTATTGAAGTAATTAAGTTGCTGGTAGATAATGCACGAACCAACAATCAACACGATAGTCACTACAAATTGAAACACCACCAGCGATTGGCGAAAAAAGATAGTAGCAAGTTGACTCCCCATCTGCCTTTTCATGGCAGGAATAGTTTTAAATCCCGATAAGAATAAAGCCGGGTAGATGCCACTCAACACACCAATTACAGCCGAAAAGCAGATAAATAAGCCTATCGTTAAATATTTGCCAAATTGGAATAGCGTAAGTATTTTGCCCGACAACTGATTAAAATACGGCAGTATAAATTGAATAAGTATTGCAGCAATAACAGTAGCTATAACGGTGAGCAATATAGATTCGGCAAAAAACATCATCACCAATTGCCCTCTGTCTGAGCCGACAACCTTACGTACGCCAACCTCCTTTATGCGTACAGACGAACGCGCGGTAGTCAAATTTACATAGTTAATAATGGCGACAATCAAAATAAGCAAAGCCGTGATGCTAAACACGTACACGTAGGTAATGTTGCCGTTGGCACCCAGTTCATAACTTAAATTAGAATGCAAGTGTATATCTTTTAATGGCTGAAGCTCTAAAGTAAACTTCATTGTGCCAAGCTCATGTTTAATATATTTATTAAAGAATACCTCGCCCAATGCTTCTATTTTCTTGCTATCGGCGGCGTGCTTTAAAAGTACATAGGTATACAGATCAGCGTTACCCCAGCTATTATTGTACCCTGTAAAATAGTTACCGGGATATGATCGCAGTGCTTTAAACCTTATATGAGAATTTGTAGGTAAATCTGCAATTACGCCGGTTACCAAAGTCGGAGTATCGCCCAGTTGCAACATTTTTCCTACGGCTGACGAAATGTCACCGCCAAAAATGTTTTTAGCTAAGCTTTCTGTTAAAACGATTGAGTTGGGTTTAGCCAGTGCATTAGCTGTATTACCTGATAAAAAATGGTAAGTAAAAATATTGAAGATGCTGTTATCCGAAAACATCATGTTGCCTTCGTTAAGCGTTTTGTTGTTGTACACAATGGTGCTGCCACCTTCGGGATTAATTCGGCAAACATCTGCAACTTGCGGAAAATCTGATTTTAAGGTTGGGGCATAAGGTGGCGATGTAACCGCAATATCAAATTTACCACCCTGCCATTGTCCGTGCTGTACTACACGAAAAACAAGATCAGCTTTTACATTTTGCTTGTCGTAGCTCCACTCATCGATAACGTAAAGTGCTATCAACCCAAATGCTGTGATACCCATTACAAGACCTATGATGTTTATCAGCGAAAACATCCTGTGTTTCAACAAGTTTCTCCAAGCTATCTTTAGGTAATTTTGTATCATGGCAGCGTAGTTTACAATGTAAGCTTAAAATATGCGCCATTTATATAAACTACTAGTTATCAAATATTTACACAATACTTGATAGAACACCCGTTCGCATGCGAAACAGTAGGTGTTCGGTTTTAATACATCCATTAAAAAAGCCAAGATCAAAAGCGCTTTTAATTGATGTGATAAACAAACTGATAAATTTCCCTTAACTGCACCAACATTTGATAAAAGAGTACAAAGGAAACATCACCAGTTCTACCTATTCCGAAAAAATCATTTCTGACGCCTTTCAATCCCGAACTGTTCGGCTAAATGCAACACTCTGTGTTTTTGATAGCTTAAAGGCAGTTTTTGAAGCAAAAAAAAGGCAAACCAAGTAAAAACTCGATTTGCCTTTTATGGTAGCGGGGAGCAGGATCGAACTGCCGACCTTAGGGTTATGAATCCTACGCTCTAACCATCTGAGCTACCCCGCCGTATAAGACTCTTTTTAGTTCTTGTGCTGTGCACTTCCCTAAAAAGGTTTGCAAATATAGGATTATTTACTTTCCTTTAGAAAAAATGTTAATTTTTTGCTGCACCCGCTGCAAACCCATAGTAAACCTGTTATATGTCCGATAAAAAGAAGTTCAACCTGGAGTATGAAGTTAAATCCTCGCCCCGTATTTTGTTTAATTTTTTGAGCGAGGCCAATGGGCTTTCACAATGGTTTGCTGATAAAGTTATCCTGCGCGATCAGGTATATACTTTTACTTGGGATGATGAAGAACAGAAAGCCAAACTTATAGCATCAAAAGAGAATAAATTTGTGCGTTTTCGCTGGCTGGATGATGAGCCGCAATGCTATTTTGAGATGGAAATTTTACAGGACGAGCTTACTAATGATGTGGCCCTTTGTATTACCGACTTTGCTACCGAAGACTCGCTAACCGAGCGTAAGCAAATCTGGGACAACCAAATGGACTACCTGATGAGTGTATTGGGCAGTTAACCCATTGTAAGTCTATTAATAGTCAACCTATTACCTGTATTATTTATTATATACTAAAAGGGCTGCCAGGCCGTTTTGGGGTAATATAAGCTGCCTTTTTGCTAACGGCCGCAATTGCTTAACTTTGCCTAGTGAAAAAAGTACACCTTTTAATTCTTAAGTCGTTTATCAGGCCCTTTGTGGTTACCTTTTTCATTGTGATGTTTGTGCTGCTGATGTTGTTTTTGTTTAAATACATCGACGACCTTATTGGCAAAGGCTTTGAATGGTACATCATTCTCGAACTGATGGCTTATGCCTCCATGACTAACGTAGCCATGGCCCTACCCCTGTCAGTTTTGCTATCGTCTATCATGACTTACGGTAGTTTGGGCGAAAATTACGAGTTGGTGGCCATTAAATCGGCCGGCATATCACTTACCCGGGCTATGTATCCCATGATGGTGGTAGTTACCTTGCTGAGCATTGGCGCATTTATATTTTCTGATTATATGCTGCCCATTGCCAACTTTAAGTATTTCAGTTTACTGTATGATGTGCGGCAGCAAAAAACGGCGTTCCTGATCTCCGAAGGTGTTTTTAACAGCAGCTTTCCGGGTTACTCTATCCGGGTACAAAAAAAGGATAAAGACGGCCAGACACTGCATGGTGTAATGATATATCAAAAGCCGGAAAATTCTAACGAGATGACGGTAACGAAAGCTAAAGAGGCTGCTATGTACCGTACACCTGATGATTTATTTTTGGTACTTAAGCTCAAAGATGGCATTCGTTATGAGGAAAGTGCTCCTCCCGGCAGTTTCAATAGCCGGCAGCGTTTGATGCGCCAACGCTTTGCCAGCTCTGAACAAAAGTTTGATTTAGGTGGCTTTAAGCTGAAGCGTACTGATGCTAATGGCTGGCGTAACACTATCCAAATGATGAATTTGAAGCAGCTTACGCATTTCCAGGATTCATCCATTCGTAAATTAGGCAGCGAAAATAGTACCAACTACAGCTTGGTAACGCCTTACATTAGGTATTTTAGCGTACCTAAAAAGCCATCAGTAAGTTTGGATAGCCTTAAGCCTGTAGCGGCAAAACCTATTAAAGGCATCCCGTTAGAAACCGCTTTAACAAACGCGCTTAATGAAGCCAACTCGGTTCATGAGTCGCTCCGTACCCTGGGCGACCGTTACAAAGAAGAGTCTAAAAACATCCGGAAGTTTTCTATCGAGTATCAAAAAAAGTTCACGTTGTCGGCTGCTTGTTTGGCCTTGTTTTTAGTGGGTGCGCCTTTAGGGGCTATTATCCGTAAAGGGGGTTTGGGGTTGCCGCTGGTGGTATCGGTGATCTTCTTTTTGATATACTATATCATCAGTACCATCGGCGAAAAATCGGTTAAGGAAGGGAGCATGTCACCAGTAGTGGGCATGTGGATGGCTATTGCGGTATTAACACCTATCGGTATCTTTTTATCCTACAAAGCCGCTAATGATTCGGTACTGTTTGATATGGAATCTTACAAACGTTTCTTTAATAAACTACTGAAATACAGAAAAGCCGGAGCAACACAGCCCCCCCGTTGATTTTACAAATAGCAGACGTGTTTGGCTTGTCTAAGCACTAAATTTGCAGCCATCGGAGTCAGATACACCGTAAGACGGTATCATAAAGGCACCGCCATAATTTTTTGACTACCTTAAACACTATGTTAAATACTATACCCGAGGCCATTGAAGCCGTTAAAGAAGGGAAAATAATAATTGTGGTTGATGATGAGGACCGCGAAAACGAAGGCGACTTTTTAGTGGCTGCCCGTTATGCCACTCCCGAAGCCATCAACTTTATGGCACGTCATGGCCGCGGTTTAATTTGTGCGCCTATTACCCGCCAGCGTGCTAAAGAACTGGAGCTTGAACCTATGGTAAACCGCAACACGGCCACACTCGAAACCAGCTTTACGGTATCGGTTGACTTGTTAGGCCACGGCTGTACCACGGGTATTTCGGCATCCGACCGTTCAAAAACTACACTCGCTTTAATTAATCCGGCTACACAACCGGCTGATTTAGGTCGTCCGGGCCACGTTTTTCCGCTGATTGCTAAAGATGGTGGTGTACTGCGCCGTTCGGGCCATACCGAAGCTGCTATTGATTTACCGGTAATGGCAGGTTTAGAACCTGCAGGCGTAATCTGTGAGATTATGCGCGAAGATGGCGAAATGGCCCGTTTGCCCGAACTGCTGGTAATGGCTAAAGAGTTTGATATGGTTATTGTATCTATCAAAGATCTTATTGCTTACCGCCTGAGCAGCGAAACTTTGATTGATCGTGAGGTGGCGGTGAAAATGCCAACACAATGGGGCGATTTTGATATGATTGCTTATACTCAGCGTGACTCGGGCGAACATCATTTAGCTTTGGTAAAAGGCACCTGGGAGCCCGGCGAACCGATATTGGTACGGGTACACAGCTCATGCGTAACCGGTGATATATTTGGCTCATGCCGCTGCGACTGTGGCCCGCAATTGCATAAGGCCATGGAAATGGTAAACCAGGAAGGTAAAGGTGTAATTGTATACATGAACCAGGAAGGCCGCGGTATAGGACTAATTAATAAATTGAAAGCATACCAGTTACAAGAAAGCGGACTGGATACAGTAGAAGCTAACCTGCAGCTCGGCTTTAAAATGGACCAGCGCGACTATGGTGTGGGTGCGCAAATTATCCGCGATTTAGGTATCAGCAAAATGCGTTTAATTAGCAACAATCCTAAAAAGCGTGCAGGTTTAATTGGCTATGGATTGGAAGTAGTTGAAACCCTACCTGTAGAAATATCTCCTAACCCTCATAACGAAAACTACCTGCGCACTAAGCGCGATAAAATGGACCATACCATTTTAAGGAACCACTAATTGTATAAGAGTCTAATACTCCTGTCAGATATGTAAAAGCAAAAGCCACACTGTTTATCAGTAGTGGCTTTTGCTTTTACAGGTCATCATCATAAGCTATTCTTCGTCCTGTTCATCATCTATGGATGCCGGAGCAGTTGGAGTAGGTGTTACGGCAGTAGTTGACGTGCGCCCCCTTCTGAACAGATTACGCCAGAATTCTCTGAAACTTTCAAAATCTCTTTGATAAATTAAGCCCAAACCGTTTACATACTGCGGACGATAATCTGCCGAGATGGCGTTAATAGTAGTGGTATTTAAAGTGCGGTAAGAGTACCTTGCCCGTAACTGCCCATCCGGCCTTATTAAGTATTCCGCATTAAAGTCGGTTGTCAGTTTCCTGAAATCGGAGTTGAACAAGTTAGCTGAGTTGTTACTAAACAAGTCATTACTTCCGTTGGCATTGTACAAACTACCATTCAACACTACCCTTTCTTTAAACAAGCGTAATGATGCACTGGCATCACTCTGCGACCTGATGTTTAAATCCAAGCTTTTGAAGTTGGTTGACTGGGCGATGTAACTATTCAGCTTATTAAATACAAACTCGCTGGCTGCCGAGGTGGCTGTACCTAATACCTGCTCGTTAATATTGGTACCCGTACCCGGTGCAAATTGCCGCCTTACAATTAAACTTAAGGCCTGTTGGTTACGGTTGTTGATGTCTGACAGATAAGCACCCATATCATCCTTAATAGAAGGATTGAGCGGGAACGTAAAATCAAAGCTGATAATAGGCTGCAGCAGTGTATGGGTTAAGTTAAGCTGTGCCTGTACCAGCTCCTGCCTGGTACCCTGCGGTGATTGTAAACCTGCCGCCTGGTATAAGTTGGCAATATTGGCCCGCAACTCGTAAGTAGCTTTTAAATTAATTTCAGCGTTTGACGGGCTGCCCGTCCAGCGCAACGTACCTCCTTCATTAACCTGGAAGTTTTTGCTGATAAAGTTTTTAGCAGTAAACTCAAACTTACCCGACGAAATCAGGAAGTCACCTCTCATCTCGAAATCGCCCAAGCTGTTAATATTTAACTTTAGGCCGTTAGCAACCCCACGCCCTTCCAGTAAACCTAAGTCGGTGGTAATTCGAACTAAGGTTTTTTCATCGGCCGATAAATCAAAGTTTAGGGTAACCCCTTTAAATGCGTTAGTATTGCTGATGATTTTGGTAGAGTCGGTATGGCTCACAAACCTGATAAAATCGTACTCACCTGCAGTAGACGATGTATTTAACGGAATGTTGAATACTGTACCATCTTCTGTTTTGGCTTTGATATCAATATTCATGTTATCAACAGGCCCAGTAAAACTGAAGCGTCCGGTGCCAAATGCCGTACCATAATACAAGCGGTTATCCCTAAACGTTGTATTCAGCGCCATCAACTTAGTGGCTTGCACGTTGATATCCAATAGTGGCGTGGCAAAGTCTGACAGGTCAATTGTACCATTAGCCAATGCCTTACCACCACGAGGGTCAGTGATTACCATATCATCAATTTTGATGATACTATTGGCCACCGTAAGCTTATCATTAATAGTATAAGGCACCTTCAAATAATCAACCGTTAAACCTGTATTGCTAAGTGTAATAGAACCGTTGAGTTGCGGTTTGGACGGAGCCCCTGTAAGCTTCATATCCGCCGAGATGGTTCCCTTCAGGTTAGATACCAGCGTTTTAACAAAGGGCTGAAAGATGATGGCCTCGGTTTGGTCCATACGCACATCAAAGTCCAGGTTATCACCGGTTTCTTTATTCAAATAATAAGCGCCGGCAATATTGAGGGTCTCAAGTCCGCGGTTTAAAATGTTAAGCTTTACATTGGCGCGACTGCGCTCATTGTCCAGGTCTGATTTAATTTTCACATCGCCAACCAGCGTCTGGTTCATCGTTAGCGAATCTACTCTCAGGTCTGCATCCACACCCGGCGCTTTAAGTACCGAGGTAAGCGTTACATTACCATCTAATGAGCCATGCAATAATATACCGGCCGATTTGGTGAGCTGGTTAAGGGTAGCCATGCTGAATTTTTCAAACTCTACCTGCAATTTATCTTCGCTGTTGTTAGATACAAAGCCGTTAATGTGCACCTGTTGCTCCCCGTTGGTAAGCTCAAAGTTTTGTATCTGCGTTTTTCCGTTTTGCACTTTAATGCGTACTTGCTCCGTGAGTCGCCATTTCTGTCGCTCCAGCACTACCTCTGATGGCAGAAGTTTAAGCTTGGCCGTGGTATCGCGCCCAAACTCTACCAGTCCGTACAAGTCTAACTGGTTGGTTGCATTTTTATCAGATAGTTTAACGTTGAAGTTCAGGCTATCGTTTCGCAAAAAGTTGGTAATGTTGATATCCTTGATAAACAGGCTGTCGGTCAAATCAACCTTGCTTAAGGATAAGTTGAGATTGAGCATGCTATCGGCCGTGCTTTCATCCACAATAAAATCATGAAATACAATTTTACCGTATTTCATTGTTCGCACCAAACCACTTAAGGTGGCTGTTTTATCGGCCGAATTAAAGTGGCCTACAAAGGTACCGCCTTCAGGTATTTTTAAATCGGGCATAAACATCAGCAACAGCGGATCGAGGTTTTTAAGCTCCAGCCTAAAATCAAAGTTTTGCGGTTTAGGCTTAACTATAGAAGTTTGCAGTGATGGTATATACTTTTTAGCGATAGACTTATAATAGGATGGCAACGTAGCCAGGTCAAAACTTCCGCGGATGTTGCCATTAGCCAAGTCAGATTGTAACCCAATGGTACGATTGCTGCCAAAACCGATAGCAGTCAGCTTTAACGAATCAACCACATAGTTATCTTTTGGTGTAACTACACGGGTAGGCTGCAAGCTTACGTAACCTTGCAAGTTGGATAAATCGTTGCCGGTAAAATTAGTAGTAAGGTTTGTACTAAGGGTAATGGTATCTTTAACCAACTTAAGCTTGTTTAGCCGGGCATTGCTAATGGCGGCCGTAATTTGATATTGAGGCAGCTTACTGTTTAAATCAACATTACCATTTAGGTTGAGCTTAACATTACGATCGGCTATGTTAATTTTAGCTTTAGCCACCTTACGGACAAAGCTGCCATTTAAACTCAGGTTTTGATACTTGTAGCCTTTAAAGTCTAAATACCTGAGCTTTGCCTTTACATTAGCGGCCAAATTATTTAACGCATCACCACTGCCTTTTACCTCGGCGGTTAATGAGGTACGGCCCAGCAATTTATTATCCAGCAAAGCAGCTAGGTTAAAATTCGTAGCGGTTATTTTGCCCTGATAGGCAGGTACACCTTTGGCATTAAATTGCAGGTTTACGTTCGGATCTATACGCCCCATAAGCGTTTTTAAAACGCCATTGATATAAAAATCTTTAGGCGTACCTTTAAACTGACCGCTGTAATTAATATTACCAAATTTGGTTAGCATGTCAGGCACATGCCGGTTGGGTATACCGGTAAACCTGCTGTATAAATTATCCAGGTCGCGCTTATTGGTAGCCAGTTGGTTAAAGTTTAAAACCATGTAGGTTTTATCAATATCAGGCAAGCCTTTTAAGGTAAAGTTGCCTTTTACATAAGTAGCCTGCCCGGTAGCCACCGTTAAGTTTTGCGCTTTGATGTTGTTAACCAGGCCACTGGCCCGCCCGTTAAGATCAAACTCAAAATTGGTTTTGCCCAACGAACTGGTAAAGTAAGTAATATCCTGTGATGACAGATGCGAGCTTTTAACGTCTGCATCCATGTGTACCTTGTTGTTAAAATCGCTGAAATCACTGAACGATTTAAACCGCATCCGGAAATAATCTTTCAGATTTGAATTGGGTGTTACCAGCACCAGGTTTTGCAGCCTGATCTGGTTAGTATCAACCGTGGCATTAACTGTTAATTGTTTAACCGTAAATCCGCTTTTTTCGTGCAGGGTAAGGTTTTGCAAATGTCCTTTAAACAAATGGTTTCTTAAATCCATCCCTGTAAGCACGGTCGAAAAACGGCTTATGTCCAGGTCATTAAAGTTTACCTGGTTTTTGGTTGCCGAATCAATCAGCGCGTTTTTATACTTGAAACGAAAGTTATTAACCGCTATGCGATCAAATTTCAGGGTCCAGGGTTTGCTGGCTTTTTTAGTGGTATCGGCAGGTTTGTTAAAGTAGTCAATAATAAACTGTAGGTTGGTGGTGCTGTCTTTCTGCTTTTTCAGATATACCGAACCGTTATCTAACTGGATATCTTTAAAATTGATGTCGCGCTCTTTCAGGCTATTAAATATCGAAAACTGCGAAAGTTGCACCGTTAGTCTGGGCGTACGCAGCAGTGTGTCTTTTTGCTTATCCAGCACATATAAATCTTCGAGCACTACCGACGAGAATGGCTTGATGTACAAACTCTTGATATCGATTTTAGTATGCAGCTCGTTAGAAAGGTATTTGGCGGCTTTGCGTGCGGCCCAGGTTTGCACCGGCTTGTACTGAAAAAGTAATAACATTGTACTGACAATCAGCAGCACAATGAGTACCAGGATAAGCGCTATTTTGAGTATTTTTTTAATAATTTTGACCTTTAAAAATATCCATATCCAGTGCCCGTAATATTAGGAATTGAATCTTCATGTGATGAAACTTCGGCGGCGGTGTACGCAGATGGTGTTATGTTGAGTAACATCATCGCTAACCAAACCATACACGAAGCCTACGGCGGTGTTGTGCCCGAACTGGCTTCGCGCGTTCATCAGCAAAATATCATTCCGGCTGTTCAACAAGCAATACTTAACGCAAAAGTAAGCAAAAATGATATTGATGCAGTAGCTTTTACGCGCGGACCGGGCCTTTTAGGCTCACTTTTAGTAGGGGTGTCTTTTGCCAAGGCTTTTGCCTTAGCTAAAAACATTCCGCTCATTGAGGTTAACCACATGCAGGCGCATATCCTGGCTCATTTTATTGAAGAACCGAAGCCATCGTTTCCGTTTCTATGTCTAACCGTTTCGGGCGGGCACACGCAGATTGTACTGGTGAAAGATTATTTTGACATGGAAGTTATTGGCCATACCCAGGATGATGCCGCGGGTGAGGCAATGGATAAAACCAGTAAAATATTAGGCCTACCTTACCCCGGCGGTCCCCTGATTGATAAATATGCACGTTTAGGTAACCCGGATGCGTTTCAGTTTCCGGAGCCACAAATACCCGGTTACAACTTTAGCTTTAGCGGCTTAAAAACGGCTATCTTATACTTTATTCAAAATAACGAAGCTAAGGATCCTAACTTTGTTAAAAACAACCTGGCCGATATTTGCGCCTCGGTTGAAAAACGCATTGCCACTATTCTGCTTAAAAAACTCAGCAAAGCAGCGCAAGCTTACGGCATTAAAGATATTGCACTGGCAGGCGGTGTATCTGCCAATACGGGCTTGCGGCAAGGCCTGCTTGACCTGGGTGCCAAACACCAGTGGAACACCTTTGTGCCCCGTATGGCTTATTGTACCGACAATGCAGCAATGATTGCCATTGCCGGCTATTATAAATATCTAAAAGGCGACTTTACCGACCAGCATGTGGCCCCACTGGCCCGCATGCCATTTTAAAATATAAATATGAGTATCCCCTCTTTAATTTTTTGGTTAATTTTTGTTATTCCGCTGGTGGCTTTACTAATTTGGGTAATGCGCCAGGACAAGCGCAAAGGTGCTACCGGATTAATTGTACTGATATTAACCGTGGTGATTGCTATTGTTTACATGTATTTACGTACCGGTGGTAAGTAAGGCGTTTATACTTCAAATAATCAGTGACATTCGGGATGCTGCTGTTGAGGGTTAACTTACTAAAGATTATCCTTTCTATAAATCTTTAGTTAAACTTGTGTACTCATAAACTAAAGTTGTAATGAAGTATCTGCTCGCTTTTTTATCGGTATTGCAGTTAAGTGCCTTTGCCCAAAACAAAGCCGGACTTACCAATCAACCCGATACCTCTTTTAGCAACTACAGCGCATATTTAAACGCCAAAAAGAAATATCCGGAGATTCGCTTAGTTAAAGACAGTGTTCTGCCTTCGATACAGGATGAACGCAACATTACCTATCGCACTGTGGGCAATACATCTTTGCAGATAGACGTTTTCAGGCCTAAAAAAATAAAAGGCAAACGCCCGGCAATCATTATTATTCATGGTGGCGGATGGCGTTCGGGCAATCGCACTCAGCATTACCCGCTGGCCGAACGACTGGCCGAGAAAGGCTTTGTTTGTTTTACACCTGCCTACCGCCTGTCTACCGAGGCCCTCTACCCTGCAGCTGTGTTAGATTTAAAAGAAGCTATACGTTGGGTACGCGCTAAAGCCGGTAAATACCATGTAGACACAACGCAAATTGCTGTGCTTGGATTTTCGGCAGGCGGACAGTTAGCCACATTGCTGGGCACAACCGGCAACAATCCCATTTTTACCGACCCTCAGTCTCAATTAAAAAAATATAGCACCAAGGTTAATGCCATTGTTGATATTGATGGAACGCTGGCTTTTATACATCCCGAATCGGGCGAGGGCGATGACAGCAAATCTACATCAGCAGCCACCTACTGGTTTGGCTACAACAAAACCGAAAAGCCTGACCTCTGGCGACAGGCGGCGGCCCTTACCTATGCCGGGCCTCAAACCCCGCCTACATTATTCATCAATAGTGCTGTAGACCGTATGCATGCAGGCCGTACTGATTATATTAATGATTTAAAACAAGGTAACGTTTATACGGAGGTACGTGCCTTTCCTGACACACCGCATACTTTTTGCCTGTTCGAACCCTGGTTTACGCCGACAGTAAATTACATTACAGGCTTTTTAGATAAAATATTTCCGCATAACAAAAACGACCGCTCTGAATAGAACGGTCGTTTTCAATATATCCAATACCTTAAATTAGTAAAATTTTGGCGGCGGGTTTAGTTGTGGATTTTGGCGTTGGTGCCAATACGGGTAAATCAAATCCCGGTCGCTGGCAGCATCCAGCTTTTTAACCTGATCGGTAGTTAAGTTCCAGCCTATAGCGCCTAAGTTTTGTTTAAGCTGCTCCTCATCGCGGGCACCAATAATGATGTTGGCTACCGTTGGGCGCTGCAATAACCAATTAAGGGCAATTTGCGGAACGGTTTTACCGGTTTCTTCGGCAACTTCATCCAGCGCATCAACAATTTTATACAACAACTCAAAATTGGTAGCCGGTCCGTGTGAGCCACCCTGGCTGATGCGGTTGTTTTCGGGCACGGGCTGACTGCGGCGAAATTTACCGCCTAACCTTCCGGACGACAATGGGCTCCATACAATGGTGCTTACTTTTTGATCGATACCTAACGGCATCAGTTCCCATTCAAACTCGCGGTCGAGTAGAGAATAATAAGCCTGATGTGCTACGTAGCGAGCCCAGCCATAACGCTCAGAAACCGACAACGACTTCATTAAATGCCAGCCCGAAAAATTAGAGCAGGCAATATAGCGTATCTTACCGGCGGTAATTAAATCATCCAGCGTTTTCAGCGTTTCTTCAACAGGGGTATTACCATCAAAGCCGTGCAGGTGATAAATGTCTATATAATCTGTTTTTAAACGGCGCAGGCTGTCCTCACATTGTTTAATGAGATGCGAGCGCGATGAGCCAAAATCATTAGGCCCGTTGCCCATCGGGAAAGTAGCCTTGGTAGATAGGATTGTTTGGTGACGGATGCCCTCAATGGCCTGCCCTAATATTTCTTCGGAGGCACCACCGGAATAAATGTTAGCCGTGTCGAAAAAGTTGACGCCGGCATCCATACAAAGATTAATCAAGCGTTTGGCTTCATCAACCTGCGTATTGCCCCAGGCCTTAAAAAACTCGTTGCCACCACCAAAGGTAGCCGTACCAAAACTGAGCACCGGCACAAATAATCCGGATGCTCCTAACTGTCTGTGTTCCATTATTGCTATAAGAATTTACAGGTTTAATTCCACTTACTTACCTTGCTCTTCTTTCGGAAAATCAGCCCCAACGGTAGTTTCTTCCCAAGCATCAAAATCTTTTTTCAAAACGTCCAGTTTGTTACGGGCACCTTTTAAGGCTGCCTCGCCCAACAGTAAGCGTAATGGCGGATTGTCGGACTCTACTGCTTTAATCATGGCTTTAGCAGCACGTACCGGGTCGCCGGGCTGGTTGCCGCTGTAGCCACGGATGTTATCTTTGTTAGCACCAGCAGTTTCTTTGTAATCATCAATCACAATTTTGCTATTATTAGCCGACCGGCCTGCCCAATCGGTACGGAAACCGCTCGGCGCAATTACCGTTACTTTAATACCTAACGGCGCTACTTCTTTAGCTAAAGACTCCGAAAAACCATCGACAGCAAATTTAGTAGCGTTGTAAAAACCAACAGCCGGAAAACCTACCAAACCGCCGATAGATGCTATATTTAAGATATGTCCGCTGCGCTGCTTGCGTAAAACAGGCAGTACGGCTTTGGTTACATTAGCCAACCCGAAAAAGTTAATTTCGAACATGCGTCGCACTTCCTCTTCTTCGCTTTCTTCGATAGCACCGAAATAACCAATACCGGCATTATTTACCAGCACATCAATTTGTCCAAATCTATTTTGTATCAGCTCAACCGCAGCCGAAATTTCATCAGCTTTAGTCACATCCAGCTTTACGGCAATTGCATTATCCGGATACGCATCTACAATATCTTTTACGTCGTCTGTATTTCTTGAAGCTATTGCGGCACGATAACCTTGAGCTAAAACTTCTTTAGCCAGTTCGCGGCCAAAGCCGGTTGAGCAACCGGTGATAAACCATACTTTACTCATAGTAGTTGTTGTTTAATTTAACGTTTGTGTCAAAGTAACACACCAACGCCAAAATGTTTGTCAGTTGTTTATCAGGATGAACAAGGCGCTTGTAAAAATTTAGGATACTTCGTATAAATTCCGGTTTTAAACACTAGTTACTCATTAACTTTTTTCGACATCCTGCCGCATAAGTGATAGTAAAATTTACTAATTTGCTTTTATACCTAATCACTTATGAAACGCCACGTGCTCAGCCTAACTTTTGCAGTACTAATACCGGCTGTATTGCTTTCGTTAACATTAAACGATGATGGCTTAAACAAACTCATCAGCAATATAGAGCATTACCAAGAAACGCATCCGCAAGAAAAAATCCATTTACAATTCGACAAGCCCCAGTATGCAGCGCATGACACCATGTGGTTTAAAGGCTATATTGTAAATGCCGAAGAAAATAAATTATCGGCTTTGAGCAAGGTGGTTTATGTAGAGGCTATCAACGAACAAGACTATGTATGTAAAAGGCTGATTTTACCTGTAACCAACGGTTTGTTTAGCGGAGATATTGACCTTGAGAGTACCGTATTTCTAACAGGTAATTACCGTTTAAGGGCTTATACAAAATGGATGCAAAACTTTCCGGCAGATTATTTTTTCGATAAGCTCATCAAGATAGAAAATGATGCAACCGGTAATGCTACCAATGCAAAAGCTATAGCTGAAGACAATAAACTCACTAACAGCAATTTGCCGAACAGAACACCAGGCGACCGAGTAAATGTGCAGAATGAGGATTTAGATGTGCAATTTTTTCCGGAAGGCGGCAATCTGATTAACGGATTACGCTCTCGCTTGGCATTTAAAATGACGGCAGCAAACGGTTTGGGATATAATACAGAAGGCTATATAGAAGATACTCAACATCACAAAATCACTGATATTAATGCCGAACACTTTGGTATGGGTATTTTTGTTTTGGTACCGCAAAATGGCATTACTTATCAAGCTGTCATCAAATTAAGTAACGGCACCAGCAAAGCATATCAACTCCCCGCCGCCCAGGCTCAGGGTTACACCTTATCGGTTAGTCATGTTAACCAGGGTACTCCCAACGCCGCTAATAATGCGTTATCTGTACGGGTACAGTCCAGCATCAAATCGGCGTCCGGGCAGCCGCTTACACTTTTGGCCCAGGCTAATGGTGTTGTAAAATTGGTGAGTAAAGTAAACTTAGACGGTAACGGCACTTATTCAACATTGGTACCCGAATTCAAATTGCCATTGGGCCTGGTGCAATTTACGCTATTTGATGCCGATTACGCACCTTTGGCACAACGTTTAATCTTTGTTAATAAAGATGGATTGCTCAATGCAAGCCTGGCAACCAACCAGCCGGTTTACGGTAAGCGTCAAAAAGTTGATTTACAACTAAAGGTTAACGACAACAATAACAGCCCCGTGGTAGGCGCATTTTCGGTTGCGGTAACTACGCAAAATAAGGAAACAACTATTAACGATGAGACCACTATTAAGAGCAACCTACTGTTAACATCTGATATTAAAGGTTTTGTAGAACAACCAAACTATTATTTCAACTACAAAAACGAAAGCGAAGCCTCGGCAAAAATGAAGCAGATGGATTTACTGATGCTGACGCAGGGCTGGACCCGTTTTGCTTGGAAAGATTTACAGCAGGATAATTATGCCGAATTAAAATATAAGCCTGAGCAAAGCCTTGTTTTAAAGGGCAGAGTAATGTCGTTAAAAAATGAGCCATATAGTGGAGTTGGTATTAACTTATTTGCCCCGTCGCAACTGATGCTTAGAGATACGGTAGCCGACAGCAAAGGATTTTTTGAGTTTAGTGACCTGGACATTGCCGATACCGTAAATTTTATTGTACGGACCAAAGCCCCTAAAGCGGGTAAAAATATTAAAATACTGATTGACGACGACGTACCTGCTGTTTCAAACATAAAGTTTCGTAAGGTGGCTCCATTTATGCTTACGGCTCCATTGACAAGTTTATCAAATGGTGGTAATGATCGGCCGAATCAAGCAGTGCAAGAGTCAACACTGAAAAAAGGAGTTTTACTCAAAGAGGTTCGGGTTAAGTTGCGCATGCCACCGGTTATACCTAACTCTATAGCAGACCCTCTAATTCGGCCCGATATTGTGCTGACCGAAGAACAGACCAAAGGTAAATCGGATGTGGCGCGGCTTTTATTTGGTAAGCATGGCGGCGTAAAAATTGCAAATAATTGGATTTTTGGTACAGCGCCGCCAAGAGGCAATAATCCGCCAGAAGGCAAGATGCTCGTATATTTAGATGGCCTGCTAACAGACAATCTTGACGCTGTAAGTGCAAACAACTTAGCAGGTATACAAGTTTACCGGCACGGACCTCAGGCTACCCAAATAACTCTACAACACGGCGTTGGCGGTGGCTTTTTACCTGATTTTACTCCTCTTGAAGAAGAAGGCTATTACGGCGTGGTCGTGTTAACTACTAACAGAAAATCAGGCAGAGACATAAAAGCTGCCCCGGGTCTTTTAAATGTTAAAGGACTTGGCTATGCCGTAATTAAGGATTTTTATTTACCAAAATACGACGCTCCAAATGTTGACCGCAAAGCAGACCATCGTTCTACGATATTTTGGAAACCTGATATTATTACCAATGACAAAGGTGAAGTAAACTTAAGTTTTTACACTGCCGACACGCTTGGAAAATATTTAGTCACCTTAGAAGGGCTTGACGTTAAAGGTAACCTGGTAAGAAATACCTACAGCTTTGAAGTGAAATAAAGCAATTTTAACTGTTCGTAATATGCAAAACAAGTAAGCCGCCCTTGTACAAAGGCGGCTTACTTGTCACTTATAAAGAAACTAGAACTTATTATACTTCTTCGGTCTGGCCTTCGCCTGATACCACTTCTTTGATCTTGTTTTCCAGTTCTTCGGCTAACTCCGGATTATCAATAATCAGCTGTTTTACGGCATCACGGCCCTGGCCTAAGCGGCTATCACCATAGCTAAACCACGAACCTGCTTTTTTAATAATGTTATGCTCAACACCTAAGTCAATAATCTCGCCGGCTTTAGATATACCTTCGCCAAACATAATATCAAACTCGGCTAAACGGAACGGCGGTGCTACTTTGTTTTTCACAATTTTCACCTTCACACGATTACCTGACACCTCGTCGCTATCTTTAATTTGCGATATACGGCGAACGTCTAAACGTACCGAAGCATAAAATTTAAGGGCGTTACCGCCGGTAGTAGTTTCGGGGTTACCGAACATCACACCGATTTTATCACGCAACTGGTTGATGAAGATACAGCAACATCCTGTTTTGCTGATGGTACCGGTAAGCTTACGCAATGCCTGAGACATTAAACGGGCATGTAAACCCATTTTAGAATCACCCATTTCGCCTTCAATCTCGCCTTTAGGTACTAAAGCCGCAACCGAGTCAATTACTAAAATGTCAATAGCTCCAGAGCGAATCAGGTTATCAGCAATCTCCAAGGCCTGCTCACCGTTATCCGGCTGAGAGATTAAAAGATTCTCTACGTCAACACCTAACTTTTGTGCATAAAAACGGTCAAAAGCGTGCTCGGCATCAATAAAGGCTGCAATGCCACCTTTTTTCTGCGCTTCGGCAATGGCGTGTATAGCCAATGTTGTTTTACCCGACGACTCCGGACCATAAATTTCGATAACACGGCCTTTAGGTAAACCACCTACACCTAAAGCTAAATCGAGGGTAAGCGAACCGGTCGGGATAACCTCGATAGGCTCGATTACAGAATCACCCAGTTTCATGATGGTTCCTTTACCGTATGATTTTTCCAGCTTATCTAATGTAAGCTGTAATGCTTTTAATTTATCTGCGCTTGCGTTACTCATCTTAATTATTTTCTATAACAAATATACCTATTTAAGTTAGATTACTAAAAAAATTAGTAATTTATTTTAAGTGCTGTAAATATAAAAAAGTAAAGCTTATACAAATATTTTCAGGTTTACAGACAGATATAACAAACCCTTGAGGCTTATTGTGTCGTATAAAAGTACAGCTTATATTTTATTTTATCTTCATCACTATGCCATTAAAAAAAGGCGAGTTCATCCCGGCTATTGTTAAACGCGTTGCACGCCATAGCTTTAAGTACGGCTGGCACGGTAACTATCCTACATGGGAAGCTGCCCAACAAAAAACCACCGGCTATGATGCCAACTCCGTTTTGCAGCGGGTAAGAGCAGGCGCTTTAAAAGTAAAAGAAGGCCAGTATGCTTATGAGCGCGATGGCATCAATTACCCGAATATAGAAGTGGCCTACCCTCTGTTGGCTGCTCTGTTATGGATTGCCTCTCAAAACAACAATCATTTAAGTTTAATAGACTATGGTGGTTCACTGGGTACGTCGTACCGGCAAAACTTTCCGTTTTTAAAGCATCTGCACAGCCTGCAATGGAATTTAATAGAGCAACCTATGTTTGTAGACGAAGGCCGAAAAAACTTTGAAGATGAGCATTTACGCTTTTATTACTCGCTCAACGAAGTGTTACCGCAGCACCAACCGCAGCTTTTGCTATTTTCGAGCTCGCTGCAATATATGCAGCAACCTTACGAGCTGCTTACCCAAGCCAAGCAATCAGGCATTCCATATTTAATGATTGATCGTACAGCATTTATTGACACGCCGGAAGACCGGCTTACCATACAAAAGGTGCCGCCTGCGTTTTATGATGCCTCTTACCCCTGCTGGTTTTTTAGTCAAAGCAAAATGAATAATTTTTTGCAGGATACTTACGAACCTGTTTTTGGCTTCACCTCGGGTCAGAAAGTTGTTTTAGGCCTCGAAGAACTGGACTATACCGGGCAATTATGGAAAAGAATATAGTTAATCAACGCTTTACTCTTACTCCCTTTTTAAACCGCTTATCGGATTAGTTAAAGCTGCTTTTACAGATTGTGCGCTGATGACTAACAACGCACTTACCAAAACCCCGCCTATACCCAGCATAAGCATATACCAAGGTACCATCTGCCTGTAAGCAAACCCATTAAGCCACTTTTGCATACATACCCAGGATATGGGCAGCGCAAAGAGTATGGCAATCAATATTAACCTCATAAAATCTTTAGATAATAAAACCACCACATTACTAACACTGGCCCCTAACACTTTCCGGATACCGATTTCTTTGGTGCGTTGCTCGGCCGCGTAAGCCGCTAACCCTAGCAGGCCCAGGCAAGCAATGATAATTGCTAAAGCTGCAAAACTCATGAATAATTTACCCAAGCGCTGCTCTGAACGATAAACGGTCTCAAAACTTTCGTTCATAAACGCATAATCAAGATGCTGGTTAGGCGCTAAGTCTTTCCATGCCTGTGTTATTTGCGTTAACAGTGTAGGTAAATTGCCTGAGTTGATACGTACGCTTATAGCACCTGTATCCTCCTGCAACATCATGATAACAGGCGTAATATTATCTCTTAAAGTATTAAAGTTAAAATCATTAACTACACCTAATACTTCATAAATTTTCACTCCTCCGGTTGATGGCCTGTACAACTTTTGCCGCATCGGGTTGATAGTTATACCAAGCATACGAGCCGCTGCCTGGTTGATAATAACACCCGATGAATCGGTTTGCATGTTGTTGGCAAAGTTACGCCCTGCGGTCAACGTCATCCCCATGGTGTTTAGGTAGTGCTCATCTACATACCATATCTCGGTGTACAGCGCACTTTTAGGATCAACTTTTGGGCTGCTAAAAACAGCATCCGGATTACGGTTACCGCCTACCGGCAAAAAGCTGCTCAGTGTGGCATCGGTTACTCCGGTTAATTGCTTTATACGTTGTTGTAAGAGCCGGGCCTTTGTGCCTAAAATATTGGTATGATTAATTACCAAAACCTGGTTACGGTTAAAACCCAGATTTTTATTTTGAATGTATTTAAGCTGATGATAAATAAAAAGTGTACTAACAATTAAAAATATGGACACGGCAAACTGGAATACGACTAAGCTGCTCCGCAAGTGATTTTTCTTAAAACTTGAATAAAGCGCTCCCTTTAACACTACTGCTGGTTTAAACGACGATAAGAAAAATGCAGGATAAGCACCTGCTAATACACTAACCAACAATATCATCACCGTAAATACGGGCAATACAGTTAACAAGCTATTTAAACCAACGGTAAACTGTTTACCCGATAATTGATTAAACCAAGGTAAAGCCATCCAAGCCAGCAACAGCGCTATGATTGATGCTATTGATGTTAAAATGAATGATTCGGATAAAAACTGGAAGATTAAATGCATTTTGGACGAACCCAAAACTTTTCTGACACCAACTTCGCGGGCACGTTTGGCCGAACGGGCGGTGGCCAAATTCATGAAATTGATGCACGCTACCAGCAAGATAAATACCGCAACTACAAGCAGTATGTAAACATAAGTAATACTACCATTGGCTGCCAGCTCGAACTGCCTGTTTGATTTTAAATGGATGTCTTTAAGCGCAATTAAATTATATCGAAAATAGTTACCCATTTTTTCGAAGCTATTCATATTCATTTGCGCCGACTGCGCCTCAGTTTCTCTACGTATTAATGCCGGGAATTTAGATTGCAAGGTTTGTGCATTGGCATTGGGTTTAAGCAATACATAGGTATTTACGTTATAACTAAACCAGTTGGTTATTTTGTATTCTGGCCGGGTAGCAAATGAGATAAAAAAGTCGTAGTTGAAATGCAATTGCGAAGGCAAATCGCTAATTACACCGGTAACTTTTAGGTTTAACTGGTCTTCTGCCAGCAGTGTTTGCCCTATTGCGGCTTGCACACTTTTAAAGTATCGTTTAGCGGTACTTTCGGTAATTACCACCGTATTGGGTTCTGTTAATGCACTTCTGGCGTTCCCGGCCAGCATGGGCAGATTAAAAAATTTAAAAATTCCTGGGTCTGCATATATAATTTTTTCTTCCTGTATGTTTTCGTCTCCTTTTTTTAATCTTAACCCAAAATCGTGGTACAGGCGTACTACTTGCTGCACTTCGGGATAGTTACCAAGCAAAGCTGCCGCCAGCGGTGGCGGTGTAATGGCATAGGATGAGGCATTGCCACCAAACTTAATATCGGCGTTTACCCGGTATATGCGGTTAGCATCAGGGCTTATACGGTCATAACTAAGCTCATCAATTACATACAACAGGATAGGCAAGCAAGTGGCCAGGCCCAGGGCTAAACCTAAAACGTTGATGATAGCAAACGCTTTATTCTTTTGTAAGCTGCGCCATGCCAGCCTGATGTACATTTTATTCATGACAAGTTATTAGGAAAGGTATTTTAATGATTCTTGAACGATACATCAAAACCATCGGTCATGAAAGTAGGCAAAACAGCACCAAATCGTCTGTTAAAATATGTTAATTAACTTATTATCAATGCCGCAAGCTATCATACCTTACTATTGCCGGCATATCAAACCCTTTCCTTATTGCTATATCATTTGCGACTGAAGTAGCCCCCTTTACAAAATCAGAGTGAACGCCAATTTTGATATAGTGCTGGATGTAAACTTTCGAATATCCTAATGATGTATATTCTGTCGTTCGCGATACCCCGGCAACAAGCTATGACTTTTACAGCATACCCATAACCTCATTACTCGGACGGCAGGTGTATCTGCCAAAAAACAAAGTCCCTGCACTCATCGCACAGGGACTTTGTTTTGTATTATAGAGCGAGATACTTAGATACCCAAATCTTTCATCAGCGCATCTACCTTAGCATCTAATTGCTTTTCGGTTTCTGCATAAGCATCTTTATTAGCCAATTTGGTATTTACGCTACAATAAAATTTAATTTTTGGCTCAGTACCAGATGGTCGTGCCGACACAATGCTGCCATCCTCGGTAATAAACTGTAAAACATCAGATTGAGGCAACTCGATGGGAGTTGTGGTATTATCGGTTAAATTAGTTTCTACACGTTTTTCGTAATCCTTCAGTGCAACCACTTTAGATCCGCCCAGTGTTGCCGGCGGGTTGTTGCGGTATTTATCCATCATGGCTACAATCTCTTCGGCACCGGTTTTACCTTTTTTGGTAATCGAGATCAGTTTTTCTTTATAAAAACCGTACTCCAGGTAAATATCAACTAACGCTTCGAATAAGCTGCTGCCATTATCTTTGTAAAATGCAGTCATTTCGGCAATAAAGGCACTCGATACTACAGCATCTTTATCACGTACAAATTCACCAATCAGGTAACCAAAGCTTTCTTCGCCACCGCCAATAAAGGTTTGATTACCTTCTAACTCGGTCATCACCTCGCCAATATATTTAAAGCCGGTAAGTGTGTTATAACATTTTACATCCTTGCTTTTTGCAATAGCATCAATCAGGTAAGTGGTAACAATAGTCTTTACAATATACTCATTGCCGGTAAGCTTACCTTTTTGCTGCCAGGCCGACAACAAGTAGCTGATCAGCAAACTGGCAATTTGGTTGCCATTTAGCAAAACAAACTCATTGTTATTGTTTTTAACGGCAATAGCCACGCGGTCGGCGTCAGGGTCGGTAGCCATTACTAAATCGGCATCGGTTTCCTGTGCTTTTTTAATGGCTAAAGTTAGCGCCTCGCGCTCTTCGGGGTTAGGATAAACTACTGTAGGGAAATTACCATCAGGTGTGCTTTGCTCTTCTACCAAAATCACGTTTTCGAAACCGAATTGTTTAAGGGCTTTAGGCACCATGGTAATACCGGTGCCATGCAGCGGCGAGTATACAATTTTAAGATTTTTTTGACGCTGTATGGCTTCCGGCGATACCGACAAAGTAGTAATTGCATCTAAATACAATTTGTCAATCTCCTCACCCATTAACTCCACGTTAGCATCTTTGCGGGTAAACTTCACCTCGTCAATACTGGCAATGGCCGCAACTTCTTTCATTACGGCTTCATCGTGCGGGGCAACAAACTGACCGCCATCGGCACCATAGGCTTTGTAGCCATTGTATTCTTTAGGATTGTGCGATGCTGTAAGCATTACGCCGCTTTTACAACCCAGATGCCTAACGGCAAATGATAACTCGGGCGTTGGTCTTAACTCTTTAAAGAAGTATACATGAATATCATTAGCCGAAAACACATCCGCAGTAATACCTGCTAATACGTCTGAATTATTACGGCTGTCGTGCGCAATAGCAACTTTAATAGTTTCGTTAGGGTAAGTTTTTTTAAGGTAGTTAGCCAAACCCTGAGTGGCTGCACCAATGGTGTATTTATTTATACGGTTTGAACCCGGCCCCATTAAGCCACGTAAGCCGCCCGTACCAAATTCAAGATTTTTGTAAAAAGAATCGGTTAGCTCGGTATAAGCTTTATCATCAATTAATTTCTGAACCGCCTGTTTAACATCGGCGTCGTAATTGCCCTCAAGCCATTGGTTGGCTTTCTGAAGAATGGTTGGGTCTAATTCCTGCATATGGATTAATAATTTTTCGAAATAAATGCTACCTCAAATATGATAAATAAAAGCGAGGGTAGTATTAAGAGATGTTTAAATAGTATGAAATGATAAAAAGAACAAATAAGCCGTAAAAGTTTGTGTTAAAATTCAAGTTTTACCCGTAGTACGCATAAATATAACTATCGTTGCTGTAAACGACTTATTCCAGGACTTTTATTTTTTTAAGCAATATCAAACTTAAATGAGTACCAGTTACTTCAACCTTACTTCACCACAACAGCATCTTATAGAACTTTTTATTATTAAAAATTGTTATCAGTCACCAATTGAGAATTCTATTTATGACTACCTGCTGGAATGTTAAAACAGGTTTAATTACAGCGACTTGCATACTCGCTTGTTCAAATTTATTTGCGCAAAAAGTGGCTAACTATGCTTTCGGTAAACTTGGAACCCAAGCCTACGAGCATTTTCCGTTTTGGACGGAGGACGGTAAGCGTACCCGGATTACATACACTTATGGGAAAGACAGCAAAGACTTAACTGCAACTTATGCCGGTAAGGGTAGTTACCAGGGCACCCCCTGCTTTAAGATTACCCTGCCCAACCAGCAAACTCTTTATGTAATACCATCAGCCTACAAACTACAGGTCAGAAACGCTGCTAAAACATGCAATAAAATATCTAATTGGGAATACGAAGGTCCGGTTAATGGCGTGGGTACATACTGCGAAGTATGTACTCAGGATGAAAAAGAGGCAATGTTGCTGCTCAGGAAATGCTACCTGAAATAATTAGTCTTTTTCGGTAACCGGTTTTAGATTTTCATCATCGTGCGATGAAGTCTTGATTGCAACTTTAGCTTTAGCAGTTTTAACTTTGGCTATCCTGGCAGTTTTACTAAAAACCAAAGCAGCTTTGCCGCTTTGATAGAATTTACAAAAATGGGTAATGGGGCAAATTTCGCATTTAGGCTTACGGGCTACACAAATATAGCGCCCATGCAATATTAACCAATGGTGGGCTACACCTAACGTTTGCTTAGGTAAGTACTCTACCAGTTGCTTTTCAACTGCCAATGGTGTTTTGGCATTATTGGTGAGCCCCAAACGGTTAGCCACCCTGAACACGTGCGTATCTACTGCTATAGCCGGAAGATCAAACACTACCGAGGCAATAACATTAGCCGTTTTACGACCTACTCCCGGTAGCTTTTGCAAATCATCTAAATCAGACGGAACCTCGCCATTAAATTGCTCCAGCAACATCTTAGCCATGCCGGCTAAGTGCTTAGCTTTATTATTAGGGTAACTTACACTGCGTATGTAAGTAAATATCTCCTCTGATGTTGAAGCTGCCAGGTCTTCAACCGTGGGAAAGCGTTCAAAAAGCTTAGGGGTAATCTGATTAATCCGCTTGTCGGTACATTGAGCCGATAATATTACGGCTACCAGTAACTGGTATGGATTAGCATAATGCAGTTCGGTTACCGGGTTGGGCTGGTGACTCGAAAAGTATTCAACAAATAACCGGTAGCGTTCTTTTTTTAGCATCAGGGCACAAATATAAAAAAAGCCCTGTTTTACAGGGCTCTCAGTAGTTTGTTAACGCAAGCTTCGCGAATAATTAAGAAGGTTTTCAATAGTTTCCTTTTTTGGCTTCACCTGCAACTGGTCCAGTTCGGTTCGGATAGCATGATGAAATAACAATTCATCGGCGTCCACATACTCGGTAACATCAATTCCCTCTACCATAGCTTTGTTACTAATTGCGTTTAAAAATTTTGTAGAAGTCTCGTCCATAAGCTTTGAGTGTTTATATTACACCATAACGCTTATATATTTAAAATTATTTTAAAAGACGATATAAATTTTTATTTATTTCTCGCAATCAGTTTTTCAAGCTCAGTTCTTTGGTCTGCATCATTTTACGCAGGTTGTTAAGTGCATAACGCATACGGCCCAGCGCTGTGTTAATGCTTACTTCGGTTACGTCTGCAATCTCTTTAAAACTCATATCGCCAAAATGACGCATAATTAATACTTCTTTCTGCTCGGCAGGCAACAAGTGTATTAAAGCTTTTAAATCTTTGTGGGTTTGCTCGCGCACCATACGGTCCTCAGTACTCTCGTCGTAATGGCCCAGTACTTCAAAAATATCAAAGTCATCACCACCATTTACCAAAGGTGTACGCTTTTCGCGGCGAAAATGGTCAATCACCAGGTTATGGGCAATACGGCTTACCCAAGGCAAAAATTTACCTTCTTCATTGTACTTACCTGCTTTTAAAGTATTGATTACTTTGATGAAAGTATCCTGAAAAATATCTTCGGCCAGATACTCATCTTTTACCAGTAAATAAATAGAGGTGTAAATTTTAGATTGATAGCGGCGGATCAGCTCAATGAGCCCTCCCTCATGGCCGGCTATGTATAGATGGATTAAATCCTGATCACTCTTCAAATGAAAATCCATAGAACTTCTACTTTAAAATCAATTAATTTAAATTAAACTACGTTTTAAGTAAAGTTCTATTCTATAGGGGTTCCTTTTAATTACTATATCAAATAAAGTAAATATTGTGTTAATATGCAAATAATTTTCGCTCTTATATGTTATAACACATTATAATGACAAACCCTTAACAGCCATAAAAACATCTACTTAAATAACAATTTTACCGGCAATATTTACTCCGATTATTGGTTTATATATACGTAATATACTGATTATGTGGATTGACTGGCAATTACATATTTAGATTGATTATCGTTTAATTGGTTTAATCATCATCTTAAAATAAAGCACAATATTGTACTAAACGCCATATTAAAAATTCATTAAAATTCTTTTACAAAAGGTTGAACAATACAGCATTTGCAAAATGCTAATTTATTTAGGATTTTTGTATTCAATAAATTAAAGATCGTGGTTCGTTAATTGCACGTTTATCTGTTAAATCCGTAATCATGAACTACAATAAAATATCATGAGTTTAGAAACTGAGAAAGATCCTCAAAAACATATTATCATCAAAGGTGCGCGAGTACACAATTTAAAAAACCTGGACATTGCCATACCTAAAAACCAATTAGTAGTTATTACGGGCATGTCGGGCTCAGGCAAATCGTCGCTTGCTTTTGATACGCTATATGCCGAAGGGCAGCGTCGCTATGTAGAGAGCTTATCCTCATATGCCCGCCAGTTTTTAGGCCGGATGAATAAGCCCGATGTAGATTATATTAAAGGCATTGCACCGGCCATAGCTATTGAGCAAAAAGTAATTACCAGCAACCCGCGCTCAACCGTGGGTACCAGCACCGAAATTTATGATTATTTAAAGCTGCTTTTTTCGCGGATAGGCAAAACCATATCGCCAACCTCGGGCAAACAGGTTAAAAAAGATACGGTGACGGATGTTGTAAATTTTGCTCAGGCTTTACCCGACCACAGTATGCTAACCATACTTTGCCCCCTGCACCCGCACAACAATCGCAGCCTGAAAGAAGAACTTGCTGTATTACTGCAAAAAGGCTTTGTACGGGTTGAGTACCAGGGCAAAGTATCGCGTATTGAAAGCTTACTGGAAGATGAGTCGATAGGTAACGAATCGCTGACTACGGACGACCAATTACGCATTGTGGTTGACCGCATTACCAAAAACAATGAGGATGAAACGCTGAGCCGGTTAGCCGACTCGGCACAGACCGCATTTTTTGAAGGCAAAGGCGATTGTTTTGTACGTTACCAAAAGCCGGAAGAAGAACAGGAAGGTGAAAGCTTTTTTTGCGACCGTTTTGAACTGGACGGTATCAAGTTTGAAGAGCCTACGCCTAACTTTTTCAGCTTCAATAACCCTTATGGTGCTTGCCGCCGCTGCGAAGGTTACGGTAAAATTATAGGCATTGATGAAGACCTGGTGATTCCGGACAAAAGCAAGTCTGTTTACGATAATGCGATTGCGCCGTGGCGCGGCGAAAAGATGGGCGAATGGAACCAAAACCTTATCCGCCAGGCCGATAAGTTTAAGTTTCCGATACATCGCCCTTACAGCCAGCTCAGCGATAAAGAAAAGAAACTGATTTGGACGGGCAACAAATACTTTAGAGGTTTGGATGCCTTTTTTAAGGAGGTTGAAGAGCAAACTTATAAAATACAGTACCGGGTAATTCTGTCGCGTTACCGGGGTAAAACCACTTGTCCTGAATGCCGCGGCAGCCGCTTGCGCCCTGATGCTACGTACGTAAAAATCAGTGACCATTCAATTACTGATATTGTATTGATGCCGTTAGACAGAGCACAGCAGTTTTTTGCTGAGCTGCAATTAGACGAGCATGATACTAAAATTGGCAAGCGCCTGTTAATGGAAATTACCAACCGCATTAGCTTTTTAAATGATGTGGGCTTAGGATACCTGACACTCAATCGCTTATCTAACACGCTGTCCGGGGGCGAATCGCAGCGCATTAATCTGGCTACCTCTTTAGGCAGCAGCCTGGTGGGTTCGGTTTATGTGCTGGACGAGCCGAGCATTGGCCTGCACCCGCGCGATACACAACGTTTAATCAGTGTATTAAAATCACTGCGTGATGTGGGCAATACGGTATTAGTGGTAGAACACGAAGAAGAAATTATGCAGGCAGCCGACCACCTGATTGATATTGGTCCGGAAGCTGGTACGCATGGCGGCCGTTTAATTTTTTCGGGCACTTACGATCAGATTTTGACGGATGATGACAGCCTGACTGGCAAGTACCTGAGCGGACGCGAAGAAATTGCGCTGCCCGACAATCGCCGAAAATGGAACGACTACATTTTAATTAAGGGTGCACGCGAGAATAACTTACAAAATATTGATGTAAAGTTCCCGTTAGGTGTGCTAACCGTGGTTACCGGTGTATCGGGCTCGGGTAAAACCAGTTTGGTTAAACGCATACTTTACCCGGCTTTGCAAAAAGTTTTAGGTAACTACTCGGGCGAGCAAACCGGCACCTACGATAACATTGAGGGCGATTATGCTAAAATAGAAGCTGTTGAACTGGTGGATCAGA
Organism: Mucilaginibacter sp. CSA2-8R; assembly: GCF_038806765.1. NCBI lineage: Bacteria > Pseudomonadati > Bacteroidota > Sphingobacteriia > Sphingobacteriales > Sphingobacteriaceae > Mucilaginibacter > Mucilaginibacter sp. CSA2-8R. Next base: position 4,671,572 of record NZ_CP152389.1, read on the forward strand.
ACCCGATAGGCCGCTCATCGCGTTCTAACCCGGTTACTTATGTAAAAGCCTGGGACGAAATCAGGAACCTATATGCTACCCAACCAGCTGCCAAAGCTGCAGGTTTAAAACCATCAGCATTTTCGTTTAACGTTGAGGGGGGCCGTTGTGACGTATGCCAGGGTGAGGGTGAAGTTAAAATAGAAATGCAGTTTATGGCAGATATATTTTTACCCTGCGAAGCCTGCAACGGTAACCGTTTTAAACAACCGGTACTGGATGTAACCTACCAGGAAAAAAATGTATCCGAGGTATTACAAATGACTATTGATGAGGCCCTGGAGTTTTTTGTTAAAGAAACCAAGATCATCAACAAACTAAGGCCATTACAGGATGTTGGCCTAGGTTATGTACAATTAGGGCAATCGTCAAACACATTATCCGGTGGCGAGGCGCAACGTATTAAGTTAGCATCGTTTTTAATAAAAGGTAATAATGCCAGTAAAACGCTTTTCATTTTTGATGAGCCTACTACCGGTCTGCATTTTGCCGACATTAAAAAATTACTCAAATCGTTTAATGCGCTGCTTGAGCAAGGCAATACCATTATTGTGATTGAACATAATATGGATGTAATTAAATGTGCTGATTGGGTAGTTGACATTGGTCCCGGCGGCGGCAACCATGGCGGCAAGCTGGTTTTTGAAGGTACCCCCGAAGATTTGCTGAAAAAAACTGAAAGTTTTACCGGCCAGTTTTTAAAGGAACGGTTAGGTAAATAGCTGTTATATCACTATTCTAAGAATACATAATGATTATAATAACGATGGGCGTTCGTAATACCGACCGCCCATTGTTATTTAAAACTGATTTTCCATCTCGTCGGCGCTCGGCCCGTAACTGCCCGGTATCGGGATATCGAGCAACCGTAAATAAACACCCAATTGCCCACGGTGATGTACAATTTGCGAAAAACTCATACGGATAACTTCGTACTTAGTCCAGACACCCAAAATATGTTCGCCATTGCGAAGCGTCCATTGGGGCAGCAACTGGTCTTCAGTAACCCGCTCCAGTTGCGTACGGCCGTTAGTTAACGAACGCTCATTGTAGGCCAACAAAGCTTCAGTATTGTCAACCACTTCCTCTTTCCAATCGTTACCGGCAAAATCAAGTTCGCTGGTGTTAATGGCCATCGCTATCCAGTTGGGCAGGTCGGCTATGTGCGAGGCCAAGCGGCGGATGGTCATGCTTTTAGGGTGGGGCTGCCAGTCGAATTGGTCGTTTGGGATGCGCTCCAGCATTTTACGCGTAGTCTGGGCTTCATCATTCAGCTCTTTCAATAGCAGGGCAATAATGTTCATGGTTATGTGGTTTTGATTTATAATTCAAAGTAACCACACGGTAGTGACAACCCTATGTCAGCAGCGTTCTATAATTTTTCAAAAAATTTTTTGGCAATGCCTTTTACCTTTTCCACTAAACTCTCAGGCTCTGCAATGCTGGCGTAATCGCCAAACATCATATACCACCGGGCAAAACCTTCGAGCGAGCTGGTCAGGAAACTCATTTCCAGCTCATCCCCTATTGCGGTTTCGCCAATATAACCATGGTAATATTTTTGCTCGCCCAAGTGCAGCGCGGCCTCTTTGTGTACGCGCAGAACCACCCGGTGCAAGTTGCGCTCCTGGTAAACATTGGCTAAGTAATCTTTCAAAGAAGGATGATCTCTTAAGATGCTATCTTCTGCAAGTTGCACATCCAGCATACGGTCAAACCTAAAATCACGGTAATCTTTCTGCAGCCGGCACCAGCCAATTAAATGCCAGTAATTGTCTAAATAAAAAACACCAACAGGTTCAACGCATCGTTCAGTATGTGTTTGGCGGTAATAAGAAAAATAGTTAAGGCCAATTACCCGGCGGATAGCAATGGCTTTCAAAATAATCTGCATCGGGTTGATTTGCTCGGGCAGCTTTGGCAAAAATCTGGCTCTTAATACCTCTATATTTTCGTCAATACCGGTTAAGTAATCCTTATCAGTATTGCGCAACACTGCTCTAATCTTGTACATGGCCGATTTAAAGCTGCTGCTATTATCCTGGTCTGTTAATTTTTCTACCAGTTTTTCGGCTGTAATAAAAGCGGTAGCTTCATCAAGCGTAAACGAAATAGGCGGCAACCGGTAGCCATCGGCCAATGAGTAACCGGCGCCTGCTTCTCCTATAATGGGCACCCCGGCTTCTTCCAAAGTTCGTATATCACGATAAACCGTCCGCAAGCTGATACTAAACCGATCGGCAATGAGCTGCGCTTTAGTTATCCTGCGCGACTGCAACTGTATCAAAATAGCGGCTATACGGTCAATCCGGTTCATTGGTTAAAAGTAGCCAAAATCTATTTTCCGGGCATTACTGATGTACTGTTTGTAATAAAATCACCCTCAATGATGCTTATAGCGCAAAAGTTACAAACAATTAACCAATTTTAACATTTAGACGCTTTTTATACTAAGCTTTTAGTTATACCTTACAGCCTCAATCCTTATCATGAAATATATACTCACGGTTATCCTGTCCTGTTTTATTTGCGGCCTTGTTTCTGCGCAAACCAATTACCACATCAACGGTTCCGTAGCCGATACTATTTCGAATGTAAAGCTGCATAACACCAGCATTATGGTGCTTAACGCTAAAGACTCTACCTTGCGCAAATTTACCCGCGCTGCTGCCGATGGCACCTTCTCTATCAATAATTTGGGAAAAGGTAAATTTATACTGGTAGCCAGTTATCCAAAATATGCAGATTATGTTGAAAATTTTGCACTCGACTCTGTACACACGTCGTATAACTTCGGCCGGCTGAGCTTGATCTTAAAATCGAAGCTTTTAGAGGGGGTAATTGTAAAAGGCACCCGCGCTGCTATTAAACTTAAAGGTGATACCACCGAGTTTAACGCATCCAGCTTTACAGTACAGCCTAACGCCAAAGTAGAGGATTTATTAAAACAGCTACCCGGCATACAGGTAGATAAAGATGGAAAGATTACTGCACAGGGGCAAGCCGTACCTAAAGTATTGGTAGATGGCGAAGAATTTTTTGGCGACGACCCTACCCTGGTTACTAAAAACATACGCGCCGACATGGTTGATAAAGTGCAACTATACGATAAAGCCAGCGACCAAGCTGCATTTACCGGGGTTGATGATGGTAACAAAACCAAAACTATCAACATCAAACTTAAGGAAGATAAAAAGAACGGCTATTTTGGTAAGGTAGATGCAGGCATCGGCACCAAGAAATTTTACCAGGAACAGGTTGCGTTTAACAAGTTTATAGGTAAAAAGAAGTTTTCGGCCTATGGTACTTTAGCCAACACCGGCAAAACTGGCCTGGGATGGCAGGATGCCAATAAATTTGGCACCTCGGGCAATAACATTGAAGTTGTAGATGGCGGAATCAATATATCTGGAGGCAATGATGAATTAGAAGGCTGGAATGGCAGATTTGATGGGCAAGGTATACCAACAGCGCGTACTGGTGGTGTACATTATGACGATAAATGGAATGCTGATAAGCAGACCATCAACGCTAATTATAAAATAGGCTCATTGGGTGTTACCGGTAGCAGCAATCAACAATCACAGAACAGCTTGTCTACGGGGCTAATCCGGTCAAACACTAACCAAAATTTTAATAATTATATTTTCAGGCAAAAGGTAGATGGTACATTGGTAATTAAGCTTGACAGTACCTCTAACTTGAAAATATCAGCCGATGCTACGTTTAAACACAGCAACAGTCAAAGTGACAATGCTGCTTCAAGCGTGCGTGGCGACAGCTCCTTAATTAATACTAATAATCGCCGATTGGATAACAAAGGCGACGAGCAGACCTTTAACTTCTCGGCATTTTATAACAAAAAATTCAAAAAGGCAGGCCGCACAGTGTCTTTTTTGGTAACTCAATCGGTTGACGAAAATAAAAACAAAGGAAATTTATTATCCGAAATTAAATACTACAACGAAAAAAGCTCGCTTGATAGTGCGCGAGTGGTTGATCAGTTTAAAGACAATAACATTCAAACATCTATTTTTAATACCAACCTTACATACTCAGAGCCATTCTCTAAAACATTCTCGCTTATAGCTAATTACGGAGTTGGAATAAGTAACAGTACAGCTGACCGCAGATCGTACAACCAATCAACACCAGGTAACTATGATGTACTGGTGCCCAGTTTGAGTAATAACTATCGCCTCGACCAGTTTACTAACCAGGGTGGTGCCGTTTTTAACTACAAAAAAGACAAAACCACCTTTAACTTCGGTACTAAGGTAGCTCTGGTGAACTTTAAACAGCTCAATAAATTCACCGATAATGAATTTGACCGGAACTTTATCAACTGGAATCCACAGTTGCTTTATATGTATCGTTTTACACAGCAAAAATGGTTCAGGTTTAATTACAATGGCAGTACCCGTCAGCCAACAATAGACCAGATACAGCCCATCATTATCAATACCGATCCACTTAACGTCACCTTGGGTAATCCGGATTTAAAGCCGTCCTTTAACAATCGTTTTTCTTTTAGCTATAGCTCTTATAAAGTTTTAACCAATCGCTCAATATGGCTGAGCGCCAGTTATAATGTTACGTCTAATCCTATTGTAAGCAACGTTACTACCGATCCTAAAACGGGTTTTACTACTAACCGGTACGTAAACCTTCCGGGCCAAAGCACGTCCAGCTATTCGGCTTACGGCGATGTAGGCATGAAGCTCAAATTTTTATTCAACGTAGAGGGAGGGATAGGTTTAAATACCAATGGCAGCACCTACTTTAACATGGTAAATAACGCGTTGAACAGAACACGTTCAAATTCTTACGGCATCAATGCGACCCTCAGACGTTATATTGAAAAGAAACTTGATTTTTACGTAAGCGGCGGGCCTACTTATACCCTAGGCGAATCATCTTTGCAACCAGGAATTAACAATAACGGCTCGGGCTTTACCATTAACCATGATGTTAATGTGTACCTGCCCGGCAAACTGCAAATTGGTTTTGATGGCGGATACGAGTACCGTGCGCCTACCCAATCATTTAACCAAAGCTTTAGCCGTTACCTGCTAAATGGTTACATCAACAAATCGTTGGTTAAAGACGAAAGTTTGAAAATACGCCTTACGGTGAACGACCTCCTGAACCAAAACCGTGGTTTTGACCGCAGATCGTCAGGCAGCTTTCTTACACAAAACACTTATACCACCATCAGACGATATTTTATGTTCTCTATAGTTTATGACTTTAATAAAATGGGCGGTGCGCCGCCAAAAAAATAACATCATGAAAAGTAAACATATCTTTATTTTATGCTTAACCTTATTAGTGCGTAAGCTATCAATAGCACAAAATGCCCACTTTACCAACAGTGGCGTTATTGAGTATGAAAAAAGCGTAAATATGTACGCTATAATAAAAAAACGCATCACCAAAGAAAACGAAAGCTTTCTGCAACCGGCCTACGAGCAGTTCCGCAAATCGCAGCCGCAATTTAAAAAGCAAACCAGTACGCTCACGTTTACCGACAACCAAACTCTGTATGTGCCCAAACCAGACGAAGGAGCCAACAACTCTTTTTTTAATTCAGCCATTGTAGCGCAAAACAATACCATTGGTACCGATTTAAATAAACAGACCAGCAGTGTGCAAAAAAAGGTTTACGAAGAAACTTTTTTAGTGAAAGACAGCCTGCGTAAAATAAATTGGAAAATAACCGACGAAACCCGCGAAATAGCCGGCTTTAATTGCCGCCGGGCTAATGCATTAATTATGGACTCTGTTTATGTAGTGGCTTTCTACACCAATGAAATTGCCGTTTCGGGAGGCCCGGAATCGTTTACCGGGTTGCCAGGCATGATTTTGCAAGTGGCCCTACCTCACGAAAACATTATTTGGCTTGCCACCAAAGTAACCGATATGGCTATACCCATAAACAAGGTAGCACCGCCAACCAAAGGTAAACCGGTAGACAATAAGAAAATGCGCGCTACGCTCGAAGACGCTATGAAAGATTGGGGCACGTATGCACAGGACGAATACAAAGCCTATCAACTATAAAATAAACCAATGCCCGAAATGCTTTAAGACTTTTCGGGCATTTGTTTTATGCCTACTTTTTAAATAACCTATATATCCTGTCTCTAAACGTATGATGGAGAGGTTCAGAAAATATTTTTTGCTCCACCATTTTAATTTGTTCTTTAAGCTGCTTGCGGCCCCGAAGCTTTACTAATTGATGAACCTGCTGCTGCCTTATCACAGTGTCACTCAATTCCGGGCATAACAGTAAACGAACCTCAAAAACTAGTTGTTCGGCAGGTGGCAACTGTTTTTGAATATAATTGTCAATCAGGCGGGTTTCAGATGCAGAAGTCTTCATAAGTCAGTGATTTTTCTTTTACTTTTTCGCGTACTTTCTCGAGGCATTTATGTTTCTGTACGGTTGCCGATCGCTCGCCCGATAAGTTAAAACGCTCTGCAATTTCCCGCATGTTCAGTTTGTCGTAATAAAAAGCCTGCAGCATATCCATACATTTTTGCCCGGCGGTTTCTAAATAGCGCAGTAAACGATTAGCGGCAGGAACAACAACAACTTCTATAGCTAAATGATCATAATCTAAAACATCTTCGCTTACCGTACCTTTCTGTTTTTGCTGACGGTGATACCATAAATGTTTGGCAATACCCAACAGATAGGCTTTCTCGCTATGCTCAATTATCACCTTACTGGCAATTGCCTTTTCGTAGTAAATTACCAGTGCATCCTGAAAAACATCTTTAGCATCGTCAAGCGTTCCACCTTTCCCTTTTATATAAGCAGCCACCGCCGAAAAAACCGACAAGTATAAATGCGTTAACCATTGTTCATGATTGATGTTACCTTTCTCCATAACTCAACTGTTAGTATAACTCTATTTTCTTAGTAGTGTACGCCACTGTTCATAAATCACCAAAAATTCAAAAATTTCAGGTGATTTGTTGTAACAGTCAGGTCATTAAATTTTCATTAAGCTTATCATAGCAATAAAACTCTATCTTACCGGCTATGTTCAACTACCTATGAATGCAGAACAAACCCGCCTGCAACAACACTATGCCGGTGAAACTAATTGGTTAAAATGGGGGCCTTATTTGTCAGAAAGGCAGTGGGGTACCGTTCGGGAAGATTATAGTGCCGAAGGTAATTCGTGGGACGCCGTTACTCATGATATGGCCCGCAGCAAAGCCTATCGCTGGGGCGAAGAAGGCATTGCCGGCTTAAGCGATGACAAACAACTGCTTTGCTTAAGCATGGCGTTATGGAACGGGCAAGACCCCATTTTAAAAGAAAGGCTTTTTGGTTTAACCAACAATGAGGGCAACCACGGCGAGGACGTTAAAGAATTATATTATTACCTGGACAGTACGCCTACCCACAGCTATCTCAAAATGCTGTATAAATATCCGCAACAGGCTTACCCCTATCAATGGCTGATTGACGAAAACCGACGGCGCAGCAAGCTGGAGCCTGAGTTTGAATTAATTGATACCGGCATTTTTAATGAGGACAAATATTTTGATGTTTTTGCAGAGTACGCAAAGCACAAAGAGGAAGATATTTTAATAAAATATACTGTTTACAACCGTAGCAGTGCTGATGCACCTATACATTTGTTGCCGCAATTTTGGTATCGTAATTTTTGGCTTGAAGGCGAAAACAAGCCCAAGATGATTTATCAGGGTAATAATACCGTGCTGTTTCATGGCGGCGATTTGGGCGATTATTTTGTTTACGCCGACGGCACACCCGAGTTGTTATTTACAGAAAACGAAACTAATAATAAGCGCCTATATCAATCAGCCAATACAGCTACATATGTTAAGGATGGCATCAACAATCGCGTGGTCAATAACCAAAAAGACGCGGTTAACGCTAACCATGAAGGTACCAAAGCGGCTTTTTGGTATCAGCTCAATGTGCCGGCTAAAGGCAGCATTACTGTAAAGCTGAGATTAAGTAAAACTAAACAGATAAATGCATTTGGCAATTTTGATCAATTATTTAACATCAGGCAAGCCGAAGCTGATCAGTTTTACAGCGACGTTCAGTTTAATACAAATACCGATGACGAAAAGCTTGTACAGCGGCAGGCGTGGGCCGGTATGCTTTGGAATAAACAGTATTACAATTTTAATGTAAAACGCTGGCTGGACGGCGACCCGCAAGAACCAGCGCCGCCCGAAAGCCGTAAACATGGCCGTAACAACCACTGGAAGCACCTCGTAGCCGAAGATATTTTATCGATGCCCGACAAGTGGGAATATCCGTGGTTTGCAGCCTGGGATTTAGCTTTTCACTGTATCACGCTTGCACCGCTTGATCCTGGCTTTGCCAAAAAGCAACTGTTGCTATTGGTTAACTCCAACTACATACATCCCAACGGCCAATTACCAGCCTATGAGTGGGATTTTGGAGATGTAAACCCACCCGTGCATGCCCTGGCGGCCTGGCAGGTTTACCAAACCGACCGCCAAATAAATTTTAAAAACGACTTTACTTTTTTAGAAGAGATTTTTCAGAAACTGTTACTCAATTTTACCTGGTGGGTAAACCGTAAAGACAGCGAAGGTAATAACATTTTTGAAGGCGGCTTTTTAGGGCTGGATAACATAGGGGTATTTAATCGTAGTGCTCCGGTGCCCGGCGGCGGCTTTTTAGAGCAGGCCGATGGCACCAGCTGGATGGCTATGTACTCGCTTAACATGATGCGTATTGCCATGGAGCTGACTGCCTATAGCCCTACTTACGAAACCATGGCCATTAAATTTGCCGAGCACTTTTTGTTTATAGCAGGCTCGCTCACTAACATTGGCGAAGATGCCCTGGGCCTTTGGGATGAGCAGGACGGCTTTTTTTACGATGTACTGCGTAAACCGGATGGCGGGTATGACCGCTTACGGCTGCGCACCCTGGTAGGCTTAATCCCTATGTTTGCAGTAATTGTGTTTGATGAGGCCCGATGGCGAAACCTGCCTAGATTAACCGAGCGACTGGACTGGTTTATGCAACAACGGCCCGACCTGGTAAATCTGGTAAGCCGCTGGAAAGATACCAAGGGCAACCAGAAACACCTTTTTTCGTTATTACGTGGCCACCGCATGAAACTGCTGTTGAAACGCATGCTGGATACCAATGAGTTTTTATCGCCTTATGGTATACGTTCTATCTCCAAAGTTTACGAGCAACAGCCCTTTAAGTATATGCTCAACAACGCCGATTATTCGGTAAAATACTTGCCGGCCGAAAGTGACAGCAGCATGTTTGGCGGTAACAGTAACTGGCGCGGGCCTATCTGGATGCCTATTAATTATTTATTGATTAGCGCATTGTATCGTTTTCACGAATATTACAGCGATGATTTTAAAGTGGAGTACCCAACACACTCGGGTAAGTATTTCACCCTGGTCGAAATTGGTGATGCCTTGGGCGAAAGACTAAAATCTATTTTCCTGAAAAATGAGCATGGCGAGCGGCCCGTTTTTGGCGGTCATCCTAAACTAAACCATGATCCGCATTTTAAGGATTACATCCTGTTTCACGAATATTTTCATGGCGATAATGGTAAGGGATTGGGCGCAAGTCATCAAACCGGCTGGACGGGACTAGCAGCCTTGTTAAGATAAAAACATAGCCGTAATAATGAAGCAAACACCGTTTAAACTGTATGTGTCTGAGTTTATTGGTACTGCCTTATTACTTGCCGCTGGTTTAAGTGTAGTCATATTTAACTGGGGCAAAGGCTCAGTAATGAATTATTACATCCCCCAACCAGGCCTGCGCCGCTTGTTTACCGGATTTTTGTTTGGCACCACCGGCTGTTTAATAACCTTATCGCCGGTTGGCAAAATAAGTGGTGCCCATATTAACCCTGCGGTAAGCATCGCCTTTTGGATGTGCGGCAAGATGCAAAAACACGCGGTATTAGGTTACGTCATCAGCCAGATGCTGGGCGCCGCTGCAGGCTGTTCATTATTGCTGCTTTGGGGCAGACAGGGTGCCAGCATAGATTATGGTAATACTGTGCCCGGCAATGCCGGCCTTGCCCCGGCGTTTGCCGGCGAAGTACTTACTACGTCAGCACTAATAACTTTACTGTACGTATTTGTGAGCAGCAAAAAGCTGAGAAATTATACACCTTTCACTATTCCGTTTTTGTACAGTTTTATGGTTTGGGCCGAGTCGCCACTGTCTGGATGCAGTACTAACCCTGCTCGCAGTTTTGGTCCGGCGGTTGTTAGTGGTGTATATACCGGTTACTGGTTGTACTGGCTGGCTCCGGTAACCGGCGTATTATTAGTAATGGGCTTTGTAAAGGCGGCTAACATACACCGGCATCATTTGATAGAAGCAGCAAGGGTAAGCTATCATCAAGAACTGTCACCGGCCGGAATAAAAACTTCGTCATAAAACAAACCAGTTGAGCATTTTAAACTTTCTATTCATAATAAAGTAAATACCCAACCCACAACATATGAATCGTTTTGAAAACAAAGTAGCATTGGTGACCGGCAGCAGCCAGGGCATTGGCGCAGCATGTGCCCTTAGGTTAGCCAGCGAAGGTGCCGATGTAATATTTAACGGCCGTACACTCGATGAACGCGGCGAAGGCTTAATGAAACAAGTAACTGACATGGGCCGTAAAGCTCATTTTATTGAGGCCGACGTGAGCAAGATGCAAAACGTTGTGCAACTGGTGCAGGATGCTATTGCCGTTTACGGCCACTTGGATATTTTGGTAAATAATGCCGGGGTAGAAAAAAACAATGATTTCTGGAACGTTACCGAAAAAGAATACGATTTTGTGATGGACACCAACTTAAAAGGCGTATTCTTCGGCATTCAGGCTTTTGTAAAATATTGTAAGGATCAGCAGCGCCCGGGTGTTATTGTAAATATGAGCTCGGTACATGAAGAAATTGTATTTCCGCACTTTGCAGCTTATTGTGCCAGTAAAGGAGCATTAAAAATGCTTACCCGCAACCTGGCTACAGAGCTTGCACCGTTAAATATGCGGGTAAACAATGTGGCCCCTGGCGCCATTGCTACACCCATCAACCAGAAGCTGCTAAATAATAAAGAGCAGTTAGATAATTTATTAGAAAACATCCCGATGCGAAAGATGGGTACACCTGAGGATGTAGCTGCCTTAGTAGCATTTTTATGTTCTGATGATGCCAAGTACGTCACAGGGTCTACCTACTTTGTAGATGGTGGCTTAACCTACCATTACGAAGAGCAATAAACGTTTTACAGGCAACCTCAGATTAATGATTAATTTGAGGTTGCCTGTTTTACATAAATCAATTAAGAGTTCACCAATCGCTTGTAATCTTCGGGCGTATCAATATCAATGGCACCTTGCTCAAAAGGAACACTGATAACTTCGTTTTTGTATTTACCCAATAGCTTTTTTGCACCCTCCTGCCCTTTTAGGGCCATCAATTCCGGAACATATTTCCGGTCAAATAATACTGGTGCTCCCTCTGTATTTTGATAGGCGGAGGCGATGATATGACCATTGTTCGCCTCTTTAGCATCAATTAGTTTTTGCAATAACATCGTATCTACAAAGGGCTGATCGCATAACATAAGCAATACATTTTGTACTGTTGGATGCTCAGCTATCAACCGTTTAATTCCGGCACTTACGGATGAAGCCATGCCCTGCTGCCAATCCGGGTTATGCACTATAGTTATGGAGGCGTTACTTAGCTCTGGAGTAATAACAACTGCTTGATTAGCGCCAACCACTACGATTACATAAGTGTTAACCAGTTTTACGGCAGCTTGCACAGCCCGGTACAGTAATGTTTGTTGCTGATAAATCAGTATCTGTTTGGGCTGCCCCATTCGCGATGATGCACCTGCCGCTAAAATGATTACACCTGTCACAAATTCTCGTGGTTTACCGGTAAGCTGGCCATTTCCTCCGAATGGATTAAGGTACTCTTTTCGCGCAGTGGCTTACCCTCCCGTTGTTGCAATACTGCCTGTATTTCGGCTAAAATAGATAGCGCAATCTCTTCCGAGGTTTCCGAACCAATGTCAAGTCCCGTTGGTCCATAAACACATTGTAATTCCTCGGTAGTAGCTTCAATGCCGTTCTCATGTAATTCTTCTAACATACGTTGCAGCTTTTTTTTAGGGCCCAAACTTCCTATGTAAGTAAGTTTTAAAGGCAATAATTGCCGCAACATTGCCAAGTCATAATTATAATTGTGTGTCATCAATACAACAGCCGTGCGATTATCTACATTAAGCTGAGGCAAAGCTTGTTCGGGTTTAGCTAAAAGAACCCGTTTAGCTTCGGGAAAGCGGGTAGCTACGGCGTAATTTGTGCGTCCATCAATTACCGTGGTGTGCCAGCCCATTACTGCTGCCATTTTTACTAACGGAATGGCATCGTTACCGGCACCAAAAACCAGCAGCGATACGGCAGGTTTTAATAACTCCACAAAACCGGTCAGCTCAGTATCTGCCTGATAGGTCTGAATGGCCGACTTACCATTGACAAGTACAGCTTCGGCGTCACTGCGTAGCTGAGTTTCCAGTCCTGGGTAATTACATCGATGCTGATACTCTTCGGTTGATAGAAATAAACAGGTACCAGGCTGGGCGCCTTTGCGGTTGGCCAGCGAGAATAGCGTAACAATAACCGCATTTTGCCGCTTACCTAAAAACTGTTTAAAGAGTTGTATAGGATGATGAGCCTGCCCGGCAAATACAGGCTCAATCAGGATGTGGATAATGCCGTTGCAGCCTAAACCTACGCCCAGCTTGGCATCGTCATCATCAGTAGTATCATAGGTAACCAGCATGGGCTGTTGCTGAGCCATTACTAAGCGGGCTTTGCGCAGGGCATCGCCCTCTAAACAGCCGCCGCTAATGGCACCGGTTAACTGCCCGTCGTCGGTAAAAAGCATGCGGGCACCTGCCCGCCGGTAAGATGACCCTTCTACTTGTACTACGGTGGCTAAAGCCGTTTGCTTGCCGGCTTGCTGCGCAACATCAAAAGCCTTTACAATATCTTCTAATTCTTTCATCCTGTAGGTAAACTTAAAAAATAACAGGAATAAGAATGTAAAGTTTAATCAATATGCCGAGACAGCACGTTTAGACTCTCGATTTTAGAATAAAGAAGTTTGCTTTCCGGCTTTAGGCGTAAAAAGCGACAAATCATACTCGGGCATTTGCCTGTCGGCCAGGTAGCGGTTGCAGGCCACGCGGTACAATTGCTGGATTGACCCGGCCACCTCTCCGTCGCCGCTCATGCGTCGGCCAAACTCGCTGTCGTTTAAATGCCCATCATGGCATTCGCGTATCAGGTTTAATACTTTCTCGGCCCGGTCGGGGAAAGTTTTGTGTATCCAGTCGGTAAATATTTCGGCAATACTACCGTTAAGGCGTACCATAGTAAAACCAGCATCAACCGCGCCACGGTTAGCTGCTGCTTTAATAATGGCCGGCACCTCGTTACTGTTAAGTCCCTGAATGATAGGTGCCGTCATCACCCTTACTGGCACACCTTTTTGCGAAAGCTTTTCAACTACATTTAACCGGCCTATAGAGGTTACCGTACGCGGTTCCAACTTTTGCCGCAGCTGCTCATCAAGTGAGGTGATGGATATATTAACATGAATTAAGTTAAGCTTAGCCAGTTCAGTAATAATATCTATATCGCGCAGGATGAGGTTGTTTTTAGTAATGATGCTTACAGGGTGCTTATACTGCAAAAACAGTTGCAGCATGCGCCTGGTAATTTCCAGTTCGCGCTCAATAGGCTGGTAGCAATCAGTATTGCCCGATAAAACGATTGGTGCAGGCTTGTAGCGGCGTTTGTTGAAATATTGTTCAAGCAATTCGGGCGCATTACGCTTTACTATAATTTTTCGTTCAAAATCAAGCCCGGCACTAAAGCCGTAATACTCGTGGCTGTTGCGTGCATAACAGTAAATACAGCCATGCTCACACCCTTGGTAGGGATTGATAGAATCGCGGTGGTGGATATCCGGACTATTGGATCTGCTGACTATTTGTCTGGGCGTTTCTTCAAAAATTTGCGTTTTGCCGTTTTGCAGCATAGGCTCGTCAAGCGCCTCAATATGCTGAGCAACATAGCTGGCTTTTAGGTACTTATTATGTGTATTTACCTGTGCACCCCGCCCCTTAAAATAATCCTCGTTCGCCGCTACTGCCATAAAACAAATTTGCTAATTTATTTAGCACGTTTGCAACTTTAAATTTTTTATTTTACAATAGGCAACGGTAAACAAAAAAGCGCCTGCAAATAATATGCAGGCGCTTAACTCTTCATGGAATTTTAGAAATTTCTTTTCAACTTAGCTTTGAGTAATTGGTTGGTGCAGCGCATGGCAAGCTTCGGCGCAAGCACGGCAGGCTTCTGCACATTGCTGGCAATGGCTATGCTCATGCTTAGCGCATTCTTCTGCACACTTACGGCAGGCCTCTTCACATAATAATAAATATTGGAGTGCTATATCTGAGTTACGCTGTAACAGCCGGCTGGCTACCAAACAAATGTCTGCACAATCCCGGTCGAGCTTTATACACGGCACCATCATCTGCACATCTTTTTCATTTAAACAAGCAGTTGCACAGTTCTCGCAAGCCAATACACAATCTAAAAGCTTTTGAATAATGTTTTGATATTGATTATTTTCCATCACTTATCCTCCTTAATTTCTATTAAGAAGATTTTTTAAGAAACAATGTTTACTTAAATTTCAATTAATAAAAAAAGGGACAAAGCCTTATAGCCTTGTCCCTCTCTTAAAACTATTAACACTTATAAATTACTGGTCATCATCGTCATCACCAGGTACACTGCTTACTACGTAGATAACTTTACCGTCAGCGTTGCGCTGTTGTTGTAAGTAAATACCATCCGGAGTAACATAATATTTTTGTCCGTCGATTTTTACTTTGCGGCTATTTTCAGGCAGCTCGTCAATTACATCACCTACTTGCGGGTAATCGTTGTTATTATTGTTATAGCTACTGTTATTGTTATACTGGCCATTATCGTTGTATTGACCGTTTTCGGTATTCAATTCGCCGTCTTTACCGGCTACACGGTAAGCTAAACGACCATTAGGTTTAGTGATAGGCAAATAATAAACTCCGTTCGACTCATAATACTGCTGACCATCAATAGTAATCGGTTCAGCATCGTTGGGCAATTGGTTAATTTCGGCACCTACCGGTGGTTCAACTACAGTATATTGATTGTTGTACTGTTGGTAATAAAACCCGTTACTGTAATAGTATTGGTTGTTACCCCAATAAAACGGATAGTATCCGTAAGGCAATACGCCGATGCTTACCCCAATGCGTGGATAATAATAGCTGTTGTAATATCCGCGGTAATTATAGGCTAAGCCACCGTACGGACGGCCGTAAAAACCTCTTACGCCACCACGGTAATAAGGGCGACCATAAAAGTAACCACGATTACCAAAACCACCGTATCCCGGACGGACTATACCACCGCGGTAGCCATAACTACCCCGAGGCACTACGCCACCGATGCGGCCGCCAAAATTAGGCCTTACACTGTAATTACCACGCGGTGCAAAACCTCCACGAGAAGAAAAGCCGCCACCCACACGGCCTCCACCGCCAAAGCTACCACCGCCGCGGAAGCCACCGCCTCCACCAAAACTTCCCCCACCATGAAAACCGCCTCCACCATGGAAGCCGCCGCCGCCTCTGCCGCCACGTTGTGCATCAGCATTAAACGCCAGCGACATAGTTGTAAGGATACTCAATCCTAAACCAACCAGATATTTGTTAAAGTTTTTCATTTTTTAAACTAACCGGAAGTTGCAGCCTCCGTATCTCCTTTTCTGCATTATTCGACTGTTTAATTCATACAGAGTTTAACGCTTTATATATTATTTTTTGAGGCTTAATTACTTATTGGTAAGCCCGTAACATTTTAGCAAAACCGCATAGTATGTTTTAAGGTTATCCAATAAAACATCATGACCATGAACATCGAAAGCAACGATAATTTAAACAATCAAGAAGACTACCTTGACACTGATAACGACAAGAGACAAGATGCCGGCAACGCAGATGCTGCCAAGTTTAATACCGACGAGCAAGAAGATGCTGTAAATGACCGGGAGGATACTCAGCACACGAACGACCAGCACCTGAACAATAACACAGGCAACACAGAACCACCGCTTACTACCCAGGGAGATAGCGCTGAGATGGAAGAAAATATGGGCGGCAGTACCAACCTGTCGTTAGACCAATTAAAGAAAGAAGGCGACCCGGAAGGGATGGACGGGAAATAAACTACAAAACAAAAGGGCCTTTGCTAAGCAAAGGCCCTTTTGTTTTTGTATAAATGGTCAAATTAATGATCGTCCTGCAGGAATTTAGTTCTGCGGTAACCAGTATATTTCACTTGGTATGTTGTACTTGCGTTTGAATACAGCGTAGCCGTAAACGTAATCAGATCGGTAGTTACACCAGAACCAGGTGCTTTGATCCCGTTTTTGGTGATCTTACCATTAGTAATTACGATAGGCTTAAACACATAAGTACCGGTGATGTCTGTGCCGGTAGGCTGCGAAAATGTACCCGCGTTTAAATCAACATTAACTAAAGTTTGGTAACCATAATCGGCTTCTTTAAGCCACATTTGGGTATTTGAGTTTGCTGCTGTATTAAAAGTGCTTACCCGGTAATAATTAGGATCACCATCATCAGCTTGGACCCAAAATTCACCAGACATATCCTGCACGTTTGTTCCGCCTGCATCAATCGTGTTTTTTCGGCATGAACTGAATGCGAAGGCAAATAATATAAATGTGTATAATATCTTTTTCATGTTATCAGATGCTGATTATTGTTTAACAAAAGTTCTTACAGCCGTACCATAACCTGGATTTATGATTACCCAAGAATATTGGCTTAGCGTACCGTTTGCGCCTGGAGTTGAGCTCTCAGTTGATGAACTGGTAGTCAATCCGTCGCTGCTTATTTGCGATGGGAGGTACACACGGTTACCAACCTGATTAAGTGCCACAGCTACCAAACTTACGTTGGCTGCCCCGCCCGGATTGTTCACAGTATATACACCAGGTCCAATCTTGGTCCAAACTGCCGATTGGCCCGTCGCAGCTCTTAAATAACTTCCTGAAAAATCATTTGCTGCAGCAGTAGCGTCTGGCGACGTTACAATAACCGTACGGCTTGAGGTAGCCGAATAACCGTCTTTGTTAACTGCGGTGTAGGTTAAAGGATAAACGCCAACTACATTAGTATTTACTGTTCCTGTAGTGGTTACTTTTAAATCGTTAGTTCCCTCTTTAGCAGTAATACCTGGGTCAGTATAAGCTCCTCCTTTAGTTACCACTACATACTGGCTTCCGGTACGAGTAAATACCGGATAATAAGTAATAGTAGACACGCCAACTGTCCCTTCAGGATAATTAAAGTTATCTTTCTGACACGAAAATATGGATAGGCACATTAGCGCCGCCCCAATAAATCCTATATATTTTTTCATGATAATATTCTACTGTGTTTAAATAAATTTATTTACCCCACCATACCGGAGTAGTAATTGGCACTTCGGCTGGTGTATTGGCATTACGGCTCCGCTCAACATCCGGAAACACCAAACGCTTAGGGAATTTACCCGAAGTTACACCGGCATTTGAGTACACCCATTGCCCCGGTACATAAGCAGCATTGGTAGAATATACCGGGCTGATAGCTGGAATACCAGTACGTTGCTGGTCGAAGAAACCCTCAAGCGTATGACCTGTGCTCGGGAACGAAACCCATTTTTGAGTAATAATTGCTGTAAGCTTTTGATCAAACGTACCTGATGATGGGAAAGGATATAAACCACCACGGGCTTGTCCGGCCTGGGCAAAAGCAGCGTTTACACCGTTGTCATACAAGGCTGCCGCATTAGCGCCACCGCCATAACGAAGATTTGCTTCTGCTTGTAAAAAGTACGACTCGGCTTTAGTGATAAAAAATACCGGATCGGTAGGTTTCTGAACTGGAGTGTTTGCGTTGGCATACTCCGGGTGAGCAGATAACGAAGCGTTAAAGTCTCCCTGATTAACAGACACAACATTTGATGTACCAAAGTATGATACTGCACGCGGGTCGTTATTTTGCTTAAGGTAACTGGCCAGGGTAGTGCTTGCTCTTAAGTTTGTAGTAGCATTAAGCGCGTAAATGTTATAAGTATAAAACGGATTACGTCTGTCAGTAGCGTCGGTGTATGATGTTACACCGGCATCTGTAGTCAAAAAGTCTGCATTTCTGGCTATCAGTTTTTGATAACCGGCCTGAGCTTCGGTTGGTTTAGCATTAATCATACGCAGGTACATTTTAAGCTCAAGCGTATTAGCAAACTGACGCCATTTGGTCATATCGCCGCCAAATACAAAATCAGCCGATGCTGCAGTTCCGGATAAATTGGCACTGTAGTTGGTAGCTAATGCAGCTTCCATTTCGCCGATTAAGCCGGTATAAATGCTGTAACCGTCGTCAAACTTAGGCTGTAAACCGTCAATGCCTTTAAAAGCTTCGGTATAAGGTACCTGGTCGTAAAGATCTACCAATGTTTCGTATACAAAGGCTTTCATTACTGTAGACATTAGGTAATACTGGTTGTTACCGCTTGCTTTAGCCTTTGTGATAGCCAACTGCAAATCGTTTAACGAACCGGCAAAAAGCTCACTATAATTAGCGTTAAGGTCTGTTCTGATAACGTTGTATGCATCAATGTTACGGTACTGGCTTGCACTGTTTGACTGTGCCCAGTACTGTGACCAAATACCACCTAATATATTCAGTTCGCCTCCAATGCGTCCGGCTGCTGATATTACCGCAGACGGGAACAGAATTTGAGGGGTAGCCGCATCAACCGAAGGGTTGTTAGGGCTAACGTTTATATCTGCAATCTTACTACAGCCAAATGATAAATATGAAATGGCGAATACTAATGCTGATTTATATAAAGTTCTTCTTTTCATGTTTTCCAACTAATTAAAATGAAACCTTTAATGATGCACCCATGTATCTTAAAGGCGGCGCAGTTCTGAACTCACCAAACTCACTAGCCAAATCTATACCTTGGTTAGATACCTCAGGGTCAATAGTTTGATTGCGTTTTGGCAACCAGGTATAAAGGTTACGGCCAAATACGCTAATCATAGCACGTTGTGCACCTAATTTAGCGGCTATTGAAGCAGGCAGGCTGTAACTTAAAGTTAACTCTCTTAATTTTACATAGGTTTTATCTAAAATCCTGTTTTGATAAGCCTGTGCCTTGTTTGAGGTTGGGTAATAATAATCGTCGATGTTGGTTTCTGTGATAGGCGTAGTGTTTTCTACATAGCTTGTTGAGCCGTTAGCAGCGGTTACAGCCTGTACAGAGTTTGGCACGATGAACGGACGACGGTCATTGTACAAAGTTTTCTGATCAGCACCTACGAAGTTCAATAAGTCGGCAGTTCCTGAGTAGAAACGACCGCCCTGGCGCCAGTCTAAAGTAAAGCCCAAAGTAAATTGTTTAACTCTGATGCTGTTAGATAAACCCATCTGGAAGTCAGATTGTGAAGTACCGTAGTTTCCTAAATCGGTAGATGTTACCGGGAAACCCTGGTTGTTTACAACAATACGGCCCTGTGGATCATATACCGGTACCGGAGCCAGGAACACGCCCAAAGGCTGACCTGCAATGGCTGCTAACTGCGCATCATATGCACTGTTTAGTACCACTTTGTTTAAGCCGTTAGGTAATTCTAACACTAAATTGCGGTTGCGGGTAAAGTTGTAATTAACATCCCAGGTAATGTTTTTAGATTTAACTGGTGTACCATGTACCGATAACTCAATACCACGGTTTCTTACTCTACCAAAGTTAAGTACTGCTGTAGTATAACCTGATGACGGAGAAGTTGATACTGGCAGGATTTGGTCCTTCTTAACACGACTGTAGTAAGTGAAATCAAATCCGAGTCTGTTACTCAAGAAATTTGCCTCCATACCCAACTCAAGTTCTGTTTGAGTTTCAGGTTTCAGGGTTCCGTTATTAAGCTGGTTACTTACTGTAAAGCCAGGTACCCCGTTAAATGGAAATGCGTTGTTACCAAAACCTAAACCAATGTTAGTTGCAGTGATGGTATTGATAATACGATACGGATCAGTATCGCTACCTGTTTTACCATAGCTGGCGCGTAATTTTGCGCTGGTAAACGTTTCGCTTTGTAAACCGAATGATTGCAGGAAGTTGTAAGCTAAGCTGGCGCCCGGATAAAAATAATTGTTTTTACCCTTAGGTAATGTTGATGACCAGTCGTTACGTCCGGTTAAAGTTAAATACAAGTAATTTTTGTAACCCAAAGTAGCCTGTGCGTAAACACCTAATAAACGGCGGTGAGTGTCAGACTCAACACTGCTTGGCTGGTTAGATGTGTTAGATAACTGGTAAAACCCAGGGATAGTTAAACCCTGCACTTCGCTGCTCAAAGTACGTCCGCCACGGTCGTTGTAGTTTACACCAACTAAACCGTTGATATTAAAATCTGAAGTTATATTTGAGTTAAATAAAGCGTTAACTTTTGAATCGTATTCAAATTGTTTGAATGAATCTTCGATAACGTTACCCACATCTGCAGCACGGGTGGCACCCTCAGGGTTGGTTGGATTAGCACCGTTCCAGCTGCCAGGAGCTGGGTTGTTTACGTTGTGCCATATTCTGTCGCCAGAGTTGTTAACGTCAACACCTTGCTGAATCTGGAAGGTTAACCATTTGTTGGCTTTATATTGTAAGTTAACGTTACCATATATCCTATCGCTACGGTAACGGCTACCGTTTTCGTAAAGTGCATAATATGGGTTTTCTGCAAACGGCGTAAAGTAGTTATCAACGTTGAAGTACTGGTTTTTATAATCGCGCAAATCACGAATAGGAATATTACCCGGAATTTGCAATATTTCTTCGTAAAAACCAGAACCGATACCAGAATCGCCCTGGCCAGTGGCGACAAAGCGCGATGCTTTGCTTACATAGTTCATCGAAGCCTCTGCTGTAAAGCCTTTATAGGTAGTTGATCCCTTTAAGCTAAAGTTGTTACGTTTGTAGCTATCATTGCTTGATGGTAAAATACCATTGCTATAAACGTTACCATAAGACATGTAGTAAGTTGACGTTTCGTTACCACCACTAACCGCTACCTGGTTGTTTAATTCCAAACCGGTATCAAAAGCATTTTTGACATTGTTTTCAACAAACGAAAAAGGCTTAAGTAACTGCGAGTTATTAACAACAGCGCCCCATGGTCTAACTACACCGTCGTATTTAGGTCCCCAGTTTCCGTTTTCAGAAATATAAGATTGAGAATCCCAACCCTGACCGAAAACCTGCTGCGGATGGTAAAACAAAGCAACATTAGTAAGCGTGGCACCAATGTTTACATCAACAGTTGGCTTGCCAATTTTACCACGTTTAGTAGTAATTAAGATTACACCGTTAGAACCTCTCGAACCATATAACGCGGTTGCCGCCGATCCTTTTAAGATACTCATGTTTTCAATAGAGTTAGGATCGATATCGTTGGCATTGTTACCAAAATCAAAATTGGCATCAGATCCCGGACGTGAGTTATCAATAGGCACACCGTCAATAATGTACAAAGGTTGATTACTACCGGTAATTGACGAAAAGCTACGGATGATAACCTTAGTTGAACCACCCGGAGAACCCGAAGTGTTGGAAATACTCACACCAGCCACTTTACCCTGAACACCACTGAACAGGTTGATAGATGATGAAGCATTAATTTCGTTAGAAGTTACCGTAGTTTGAGCATAACCTAGCGATTTCTTTTCGCTGCGTGTACCTAACGCGGTAACTACAACTTCGCCTAACTGCTTTACGTTAGGCGCCAACGCAACGTTTAATACATTACCTGTTGGTACTGCCTCTTGCGGGTTATAACCAATAAAGGTAAAAACCAACGAACCACCACTGGGTAGTTTAATTGAATATTTACCAAAGGCATCGGTTGAGCTTCCGGTTTGTGTGCCTTTAACTTTAACTACAACGCCCGGAAGCGGTTGCCCGTCATCTTTAGCAGTAACAGTACCTGTTACTGTACGGTCTTGCGCATAAGTTTGCCCAAAAAAGAGCAAAACAAAGCACAGACTCATAAGTAGAATTCTCTTCATGTTGTTAATTTAAGATCTGTCAATTCAAGGGTGATAAATGTATACCCTATTAGTTAAATAATCAAATCCAAATTAACAAAAGTTAAAAAATGTTAAGAATGTTACAATACTCCCAAAAATGGAAACGAATTCTTACTATTTATGGAAAATATTTAACAATTAGTTTTAAAACCAACAAAAATTGTACAATGTTTTGAGGTCATTTAAAGCTCTTATTATACAAAAAAGGGATGTTCTATTACAAGAACACCCCTTTAACATAATGATTTTACAGATGGTTATGGCACACGCTTAAGTGCAACTACTATCGTTCCGAAGTTACCGCTAACTGTACCAGCACTTGCTGACGCTATTTTGAGTGCAACAGCGTAGGTTGTATTGGCAACAAACTGATCAGTGATTGTAAAGTCAAAACCGGCTTTATTTTGCCCTGATGGTATAGTAACCGATGCAGGCAGAGTATAAAGTGTTGTTGGCAGTGCAACATAAGTAGTTCTATTAGCCTGAGTTAAGTGTGTAGTTAACGCACCGGCATCCGTAGTCAAATTAACCGTAACGTTTGATGGCGCTGCGGCATTGGTGCCTGTATAGTTTACATCTACATGCACCTTGTCGCCGGTTTTTAAAGTCAAGAACTCGTAACGTGCTAAAGGAACTGTAAGTGTATGTGAGCTTGTAGCGATAAACGTTGGGTTAGCAAACTCTATAATGGCACCTGCACTACCCGGAGCATCAGGACCAACAATATCAGTACTTTTTAAGCACGAGCTCATAAACAGTACAGATATTGATAAAATTATCGTATTGAAGATTTTTTTCATTGTTTAATATTTTTAACTGTTTTTATCGTGCCCAGAAAATTTTAGAAGTGTATTTATCTACACTCGGAATATTTGCTGAATTATAGCTAAACTCAGTATTCGGGTACAGTAAACGGGTTGGTAATTTATCCGGCGCAGTTGACTCAGTGGCAACTGAAGTAAACGACTCTGTTGAACTACCATTATTAACGTTTACGGGGTAACCGGTACGACGATACTCGTTCCAGGCTTCATCACCAATGATAAAGTTTAAAGCCAGGTATTTTTGGGTAATAATAGCCTCTAAACGCTGTGCATTAGTAGTTGCTTTTTCGTAGTTTACCAGGTACGAGTTAGGGTTAGCAGCCTTATAAGCAGTTACTTCGGCACTTGGGTTGCGCGCAACTGTGGCACTACCCGGTACGTTACCCGTAACCGCACCAGCTGCGTTTTTATCCAGATAAGTAAATGAAGCCAATATACCGTTATTGAAAGCCGTTGTGGCATCACCGCTAATTACACCTGTTAGCATAGCTTCGGCTTGTAAAAAGTAGCTGTCGGCAGCCAAGAAAATAGGCTGACCTGCATCCGGACCTTTAAAAATACCAGCCTGGTCGTAAGTAGTAGCGTTTGTACCCTTAAACCATGAGTTTGGTGTTTGCCCACGGCCTGCAGTAGCTAATAAACTGCCCAAAGTATTAGTAAAGCTGCCCGAATTTACAGCCGATCCGTTTTTATAGTATAAGTTTATACGTGTTGGATCACTAATTTTTTGACCGTTAAAAAAGCTGATGATATAAGGGGTAGGTACATACTGTGCACCCGCAGTTTGTGCAGCATTTGCAAATGAGTAAGCATAGCTGTTCCACATTGGATTTTGTTTACCGTTTGCGCGGGTGTAACCTGGATTGACTATAGCATCATCAGTTAAAAAGCCCTTACTGTCAAAGGTTTTATTCGAGAAAGCAACTTTGCTGCCTGCTCTGATAATCAAGCGCAATTTAAGGGTATTAGCAAACTGAATCCAGCGGTTAATCTCTACCGTAGTACTACTCGAAGAACCGAACAATGGGTCGGACGTTTTGAATTGAGATGTAGCAACGGGGTTAGCATTAAACGTGGTAATGGCTGCATCACACAAATCAGCTAATGATTTATAAATGTCAGTTGCCTTATCATATTTGGGAGTCACATTACCTCCACCTTTTAACGACTCTGTGTAAGGAACATCGTTATACTGATCTACCAAACGCTGAAAAACGAATGCTTTCATCACTTTAGCTGCCGCATTATACTGTGCAAACTGTGCCTGACCTTCGGTATTGTCAATAACATACTGAATGTCGTTAGCTACGTCATAAGAGGTATTAAACAGACCGGTTTGGTCAGTAGTTGCGTAATTGTAAGAGATGATAGCACCCCAGCCGCTCACACCACCACCATTGGCTAAATAACCAACAGTTTGCGAACCGTAAAAGTTAAAGTTTACGGTATGAGCTGCTGCATAGACGATAGATTGAGGCAGCACCAAGTCGGGCGTGCCGGTAGTTGGATCGTTAGGGTTAACGTTAACATCCAAATATTTCTTACAAGAGGTAACTGTAACCGCCGCAAGAGTTAAAATAAATAAATTTAATATCTTTTTCATTGATAAAAATCTTAGAAGGTTATTGATATAGTACCACCATAGTAGCGAGAAGGCGGCGTAGTTAATGCTGTTACACCTACACCATTACCATTGTTTGTACCATCGTTTGCACTATATTCCGGATCAGTGTACACGTTGGTTTTCGGGGTCCATATAAATAAATTACGGCCTTGGGCGCTTAAGGTAGCCGCTTTAATAAATTTAGTTTTACCTAACCATGATTTTGGCAGGGTGTAAGCCAAAGAAACTTCTCGTAATTTCCAGAAATTACCCGGAACAATATAGTTTTCGTCAATATTTCTTCTTGGGCCGGCGATAGTCCAGTAAGCTGGGCCCCCATCGTGTACAGTAATATTGGTATTGGCAACGTAAGTGTTAGTATTCGGATCCAGATATGATGAATTAGGGAACACGAAACGCTCACGGTCGTAAGCAATGGTATTAATGCCTGCACCGTTAAAGTCTAAACCAGTACCTGCGCCTTGATAAATCACATAACCTGCACGATATTCGGCAACGGTAGATAGTGATAAACCTTTGTAATTTACACCTAAGTTAAGACCGAGTATTTTAGTTGGCGAAGCATTACCAAAAGCAGTAAGTGTACTGGTACCAGACGGATAACCGGTTACACGGTTAACTATAACGCGGCCTTGATTATCACGTACATAAGCACGGCCTAAGATTGTTGGCAAAGAAGAACCTACAATACCGTAAGAACCTGGAGTACCGCCGGAAATATTTAAATTTGGTAATCCTCCAAATAATTCATCAACTTGGTTATGCAAGTAGCTAAAGTTGCCACCTACACTCACTCGCCAATCTTTAGTTTGGATGGGTACTAAATTTAATGTAGACTCGATACCATAACTACTAGTAGTACCGGCGTTTAAGAAATAAGCACCATAACCAGTGGTATTTGACACATTTGCAGTTACTGTTTGATTTTTAGTTTTCTTGTCGTAATAAGTAACAGTTGCAGTAACACGGTCCTTTAAAAAGCTCATGTCAACACCAGTTTCAAACTCATAAGTAAACTCAGGTTTAATATTTGGAGCAACAATACTATTATTTAATGTAAAACCACCTAAACCGTTAAATGGATAACCAGAACCCTGACCAAAGGTGGCATCTAAACGGTAAGCACCATAAGTACTACCTCCTAAGTTTACGTTACCTACTTTCGAGTAACCTGCACGTAATTTGATAAAATCAATTTGTTCAACGTTTTTAAGAGCGGCTATCGCATCTGTCGGCACAAAAGAGACGTTAACTCCCGGATAAAAGAACGAACGGTTATTTGCAGCTAATACAGAAGTCCAATCATTACGGCCGGTCACGTTTAAAAACAAATAATTTTTGTACGATACGTTTAATACACCGTAAACAGCTTGCTGACGGGCAAGATAATTTGCCTCACCTGCCGTAGGTTGGTTTGTACTATTGGCTAAGTTGAATAAACCAGCTTGCACCAAACCACTCACTGAAGCTGATTCGGTTTTATAACGTTGCTGACGCATCCAATAAGCAGTTACCAAGTTAAATTTAAAATCTTTTACTTGGTGTTTGAAAGTAGCCTGAAACTCATTTGTCAAACTTGCGGTGTATAAGAAAGCATCAGTTACACCACCCACAATGTCAGTTTTTTTATAGTTACCAACTTCAGGACGTGCTTTGATATAATCGTTAAAACGATAAATGTCACTGTACGTTTTAGCTGAATTATTACGAGTGGCCAAACCTGTACGGTATAATAAATCCACCCATTTAGCCGGAGAATACTTCAATTCTAAATTACCGGTTAAATAGTCGTTACGGGTTTTTTGCCTGTAATTATCAATCGTAAAATAAGGATTGTTATAATAGGCATTATAATAACCGCTTGGATCGGCATACGGATCATTTCTCCAATCTTTGTAAGTAGTACTCGGGGCCTGACCTGGTGAGTTTAACAATTGATCATAAATAGTACCCGCACCACCACTTGTTTGATCGTAACGGTTTTGAGTATAATTGATACCATAAACTGCGGTAAAGTTTTTAGTAAAATTACGAGTACCGTTGATCCTTACGTTAGCCCGGTTAAATTTATCTTTAGGCAGTGTACCTTTGGTGTCAGCATACTGACCTGAAATGAACAAAGTACCTTTATCGTCGCCGGATGATATTGATAAATCGGACTGGCTGGTTAAACCATTTTGCCAGAAATTATATTTATCATTAGTCCATGAGTAAGGCACACGCTGAATGTTGCCATTAGCCAGCGGCAAACCTAAATCAACCATCTGACCGTTGAAAGCAGGTCCGTATTGCTGATTTTCGTAGGGCAAATAAATTTGCAGATCGTTATCAGAACCCGAACCAAATTTCTTTTGCAACTGTGGAAAGAACGCTACTTGCTCAACAGTAAAAGTTTGCTGAGCTTTAATATCCATAGCTCCTTTTTTACCTTTTTTGGTGGTAATGATTAATGCACCGTTTGAGGCATCACTACCATACAAAGCTGCCGCACTGGCACCTTGCAAAACCTGGATATCCTGAACATCCTCAGGGTTTAAGTTAGATAACAAAGCGTTAGGAACAATCACGTTATCTAATACAATCAGCGCCTCGTTATTACCGGTTAATGAGCGGGCACCCCTTAAAACCACGCGGAAGTTAGGGTTAACACCTCCTGTAGTTCCCGAAATTTGCAAGCCGGGTACTTTACCAATTAAACCTGCAGCAACGTTAGTTGGCTTAGCCTGCGTTAACTGCTCTGATTTAACCGTGGTTAAGCTTACACCTTGCTGGCGTCTGCTGGTTTGCAAACCGGCTGCGGTAACAATTACCTCATTAAGTTGCTGATTATTGGCTGCTAGCGAAACGCTTAACTCATTGCCGCTGCCTAAAGAAGCAGTTAATGTGGAGTAACCTACGTAAACAAACTCCAATTTTTGTGTAGAGGCAGGTACCGCCAAAGTATACCGGCCCTGGCCATTAGTTTGGGTTCCGTTCGAACCTCCTGTAGCGCGTACGGTTACACCTGGCAAAGGCAGTCCGTCGTCTTTACTGGTTACCACACCAGTAACAGTACGCGTTTGCGCAAATACCTCCGATATACAGAGCAGCAGCAAACACAAATTCACTAGTAGAATTTTCTTCATGTGTTAATTATAAAGTCAGTTAATAGTTATGCCTAAAATAGGTGAGAATTACTACAAAATCAAGCATTTGTTAAAAAATGTTAAATTCTAACCACTTTCTAAGAACTTTCTAATAAAAGTTAAATAAAATTATTTTAGTACTATGTATTGCATAATACATTCTAAAACATATATCTTTGTATTATGCTTGTAGAGAATACTCAAACCCAAATGCGAAAAGGCATACTCGAGTACTGCATACTCTGTGTAATTGCCAAAGGCGAGATATATGCTTCGGATATCATTGCTGAGCTAAAAAAAGCCCAACTACTTGTAGTAGAAGGAACTTTATACCCGTTGCTTACCCGTTTAAAAAATAATGGACTGCTCAGCTACAATTGGGTAGAGTCTACCTCAGGGCCTCCGCGAAAGTATTATGTGCTATCAACTGAGGGCCGGCAGGTGCTTGAACACCTAGACAAAACCTGGCATGAACTGGCTTTTGCCGTGCAAACATCTATTGAAGGAAGAAAATAACGACCACGCTATATATCAATCATCATGAACAAAACAATTATCATCAATATAAACGGCACCGTTTTTCATATCGAAGAACAGGCCTACGAAATGCTTAAGGAGTACATGACCGAGGTAAAACGTCACTTTTTTAACTCGGCCGACAGCCTTGAAATTACTACCGACATCGAAAACCGTATTGCCGAGATGTTTACCGAGATACTGGCCCGCGAAAACCGCCAGGCTATTATTGACCAGGATGTTGAAGCCGTTATTGCTCAGATGGGTTCAGTAAAAGATTTTGAGTATGCCGATGATGAAGGAACTGCTGCATTTGCACAAGAACCGCTTTACAATATGGGTATTAACAGCCGCCGCCTGTTCCGCGACCCGGACGATCACT
Source organism: Mucilaginibacter sp. CSA2-8R (assembly GCF_038806765.1). NCBI lineage: Bacteria > Pseudomonadati > Bacteroidota > Sphingobacteriia > Sphingobacteriales > Sphingobacteriaceae > Mucilaginibacter > Mucilaginibacter sp. CSA2-8R. The sequence goes on from NZ_CP152389.1 coordinate 4,700,382, forward strand.
TAATTGGCGGTGTTTGTGCCGGTATTGCCAACTACTTTGACATAAAATCGGTTTGGGTACGCTTGCTGTTTGCTTTGGCATTTTTGGGCGCAGGTGCCGGTTTCTTTGTTTACATTTTGCTGTGGGTCATTATTCCTAAAGCTGTTAGCCGGGCCGATAAAATGGCCATGAAAGGCGAGCCGTTAGATTTGCAGGGTTTTAAACGCAACTTTGAAGCTGAATTAAACATGGTAGGCGGTCGCCTGGCTGATATACATCACGAAGCCCGCCCATTAATTTATAGAACCCGCGATTTTGTAGGAGACTTTTTCCATCATCTAAGGGTTTTTTTAGGTGGGGCAGGGAAAATAATTATCAAACTGCTAGGTCTCGCTATCATCTTAGCTTGCGTTGCGGGCATCATCGCCCTTGTCGTTGCTTTAGTAGGTACGATGGCTTTTGGCACTAAAAACTTTTCGCTGCCTGATAATTTTTTCAATTATCCTTACATCAATCAGGTACGTGTTGCTGTTGGCATATTGGTATTGATTCCTTTAACCGTAATAATTGTGGTAGTATCATCTGCTATCTTTAATACCACAAATGTTAACCGGTCGGCAGGGTTTACTTTGCTGATTGTCTGGATCAGCGCTTTAGCCATAATAGCCTACCATGCTTCTCAAGTTCTGGCTGAGTTCAGGGATTCGGCCGGATTTACGCAAACAGTCAATTTGAAAGCCGTACCAAACCAGACTTATTACCTGCAGCTAAATGATGTGATGTTTTTTACTCGCGAAGATAGTGCGAGGCTGGATATCAAAAATAAGTTTAAAAACCTGACTTTGACTGATAACGACGATGACGAACTTTCACCACGGTCGGTTAGAATCAGTATTGAAAAGAGCGATGTCCCTTATCCTGTTTTAGTTGAAGAGTTTACCGCTCGCGGCCGTACTTACGAACAGGCACTCAACCATGCACGTAACACACGATATGTGTTTACTCAGCAAGACTCGGTTTTAAAGTTTGATACCAAACTTCGCCGTTTAAAAGCCGGGCAGTGGCACAATGAAGAAGTAAAGCTAACTTTGCGCATTCCGCTTAAAGCTACGGTAATGGTAAACGACAAGGTAAACGAATATATATCTAATTACCTGGATGTCGGTGCTTGCTTTCCGCGTCACCGCGATCATTCGCGTACCGAGATGGCTCCTTTTATCATGACTACCGAAGGCCTGCAGTGTAAACTGGATAGTGCGATTACCGCGGTACCAAATGAAGACAACAAAAACGACAACAACGACACTGAAAAAGAAGAGGTGACAACTCTTGATACCGTTAACGAAACTAAAATTGATACCGTATATATAGACAGTACCGTTACCAAGGCTGTACCAGCCAAAAAAACGGTGATTATTCGCCGTTTACATAAAAGGTAACAAGATTTACACCCCGGCCAAACAATCAATGTTCATGATGTATCTCTGGCCGGGGTGCTAAATCTTTTATTTTATCCGCTCTCCCTCCTTCTCTTTTCAGCAATAAACTACTGATTTATAACACATTGACGCACTCCGCTTACCTGTTAAATTTTCTTTCGAAAATATTTTTCAAATTTTTGTGTAACCACAGGTGCCTTTCCTGCATCTTATAAACAAATAACCGCCCGAGTTAACATCGGGCAAATCATCAAAACAAGGTTTACAAAATTAAAAAGACCAAAAATCTTTAAGTGGATAACTATTGCTCAAAATTTACAAACACACAACACCTAACCATCATGAAATCAATCATATATAGCATACTAATCGCCGTAGCATTCGTGGCCGGAGCTAATCATGCTTTTGCGCAAAGCACTCCCCCTACCGGTAAAATTACCGGCTCGGCTATTACTGAGCAAGGTAAACCTGCCGATTATGCCACCATCACTCTGCTGCGCGCCAAAGACTCTAGCATTGTAAAAAGCAGTTTAACCAACGAAGCCGGCTTATACAATATAGATCGGGTTACTGCAGGTACTTACCTTATTAAAGCCACTATTATTGGATATGATAAGTCTATAAGCGGTACGGTAACAGTTGTCGCAAATAGTGTTATTACCGTTCCGGTGCTAAAATTACAGCCTGCTACCAGCAGCTTAAAAGCGGTAAATGTGGTAGCTACTAAACCTTTAATTGAACGTAAGATAGACCGCACCGTAATTAATGTAGAAAACAGCGTACTGGCGGCAGGCAACTCGGCTATGGAAATTTTAGAACGTGCCCCCGGTGTTACCTTAGATAAAGATGACAACATTAGCCTGAAAGGCAAACAAGGCGTTACAGTAATGATTGATGGTAAATTGACTTACCTATCGTCGGCTCAGTTGGCCAACCTGCTACGTTCAACTGATGGTAACGCTATTCAGTCTATCGAAATCATTACTAATCCTTCTGCCAAGTACGACGCAGCCGGAAACTCAGGTATCATCAACATTAAAATGAAGAAAAACCGTGCAGCCGGTACCAATGGCAGCTTTGCCGCCACCGGTGGCTATGGTAACAATCATAAAGCCAGTTCATCTTTAAATTTGAATCACAAAAACGGTAAATTAAACGTATTTGGTAATTACAGCTATGTAAACAACAAACGTCCGCAGGATATCAGACTCGATCGAGCCATCAACAATGGAGGGATAACCACTTTCTTCAATGAATCGACCGATATGCTGGGCAGTCGCAGCGCGCACAACTATAAAGTGGGCGCCGATTACGAGGTGAGTAAAAAGAATACATTGGGCGTGCAGGTTAGTGGCTACAACTCAGGCTTTGATGCCAATAGCTTTAATAATACGCTCATCAGCACCAACCAGGTTACCAACATTGCCGTAACCACCACCCGCAATACTACACTGGAAAGATACAATAACCTTACGGCTAATATCAACAACCGCCTGGTGATTGATACCTTAGGCAAAGAGTTGAGCATGGATGCCGATTATTCTTACTTTAACAACCGCCAGAGTAATAACTATACTAACAATTTCTTTTATGGTGATGGCACAACCTTGCGTACCAGTTCATTGCTACGTAACAACCTGCCCACTAAAATCAATATCGGTACTTTTAAAACAGACTATACCAACCCTATCGGTAAAACCATGAAACTGGAAGCCGGTGCGAAATTTAGCTACGTAGCTACAAATAATGATTTGCGTACCGACTCTATACTAAATAATGTTTGGGTAACCGATGCCGGTCGCACCAACCTTTACAAGTACACCGAAAATATCAATGCAGGTTATTTTAACTTTAGCAAAAGCTGGAAAAAAACATCTTTACAGGCTGGGTTACGTGCAGAGCAAACCAACTCTAAAGGTGACTCAAGAGACATTAACAACATTACCTTAATAAACGAAAGACATTACCTGAGCTTTTTCCCGAGTGCGTTTATTAACCACGAGTTTTCAGACAACCATAGTTTAGGCATCAATTACAGCCGCCGCATTGATCGCCCGAGTTACGATGATTTGAACAGCTTTGTGCAAATTTTAAATGCTTATACCTATGTTCAGGGCAACCCTAACCTTAAACCACAATATACTAACTCTTATGAGTTGACTTATACTTATAAAAAACGCTTTAACGCCACCCTGGGCTACAGCAAAACCACCGATGTGATGGTTGAAGTACCCCGCCAGTTAGACGCACAAAAGGTAACTTTTATAACCCGCGACAATCTGGCCGCTCAAAACAGCTATAACCTTAACCTGAGCTTGCCATTTACACTGGCCAAATGGTGGAATATGAATAACAACCTTACCGGTTTTTACCTGGGCTTTAAAGCCAACTCACCCGAACTGGTGCTAAACAACGGCCAGTTTGCTGCGCAGGGCAACTCTATTAATACGTTTACATTAAGCAAAACCGTAAAACTGGAAGGCACTTTCAATTACCAGTCGCCGTTAACTTACGGTTTGTTCCACATCCGTACCCAATATGGTTTGGATGCCGGTATCAGCAAATCATTCGCTGATAAAAAAGCCACCTTAAAATTTTCGGTTACCGACGTGTTTAATACCCGTCAGCAAAACCTTACGGTGCGCCAGGGCAACTTAAATTTTAACGTATTTCAGAAAAACGAAACACGCGTGGCCCGTTTAACTTTCACCTACAACTTTGGTAATGCCAAAATACAAGCCCGTAAACACAATAGCGGGGCGGATGAAGAAAAAAGCCGGGTAAAATCAGGCAACTAATCCTACGCTATTACATCAATTTATATAAAACCCTCAAACGCCTGCAAGCTTTTGGGGGCTTTATATTATTACATACATTTGAACGTTAATTGCTATTAGCCATCTACACCCGAATTTATTTAAAATACATTTTTAATGAAACGTAAATTCCCCATCCGATTATTAGGTATGCTGATTTTTGCGGCGGCCTGTAATAATAATTCCCAATCAAATAAAACACCCGACGGTGCTTTAAGTACATCAAATCCTTTCTACGCGCCCAGCAAACTACCCTTCCAGGCTCCTGATTTCAGCAAAATCAAAAATGATGATTTTGTACCGGCTATGGAAGCCGGGATGAAGCAGCAACTGGCAGAAATTGATTCTATTACGAACAACAGCGCTGCACCAACTTTCGAGAACACTATTGTTGGTATCGAAAAAAGCGGACAGTTACTTAGCCGTGTCAATCATGTTTTTAATTTACTATCGGGCGCCAACACTAACCCCGAATTACAAAAGATTCAGGAAGATGAAGCGCCTAAGCTTACAGCCACTAATGATGCCATTTACTTAAACACCAAGCTATACCAGCGAGTACAGGCTATAAATGCGCAGCGCAGCCAGCTTAAACTGGATGCAGAGTCGGCAAGGTTGCTAGAATACTATGTGCAAAAATTTGAAATTGCGGGTGCCAAACTATCTGATACAGATAAAGACAAGCTTAAAGATTTAAATAAGGAAGAAGCCGGCTTAACCGCCAAATTCACCAATCAGTTGCTGGCTGCTGCTAAAGATGGCGCTTTGTTAGTGAGCGATAAGGCAGAGCTGGCCGGTTTACCGCAAGGCACCATTGATGCTGCCGCGCAGGATGCCAAAGCCGCTAAACATGATGGCCAGTGGTTAATACCCTTGCAAAATACCACCCAACAACCTAACCTGCAATTTTTGAGCAACCGGGCTACTCGACAAAAACTGTTTGAAGCCTCATGGACTCGGGCCGAAAAAGGCGATGCCAATGATACCCGCAAAACTATTTCGCGCATTGCACAAATTCGCACTGAGCAGGCTAAACTGTTAGGCTTTAAAAATTATGCTGCCTGGAAACTGCAAGACCAGATGGCAAAAACTCCGGAAGCCGTTGAACAGTTTTTAGGTAAACTGGTACCTGCCGCCACCAACAAGGCAACGCAGGAAGCCGGAGAAATTCAAAAAGTAATTGATGCGCAAAAAGGTGGCTTCAAACTACAGCCTTGGGACTGGGACTATTACGCCGAGCAGGTACGCAAAGCCAAATACGACCTGGACGAAAACCAGGTTAAGCCCTATTTGGAGCTGAACAAGGTTTTACAAGATGGTGTTTTTTATGCCGCCAACCAACTGTATGGCATTACCTTTAAAGAACGTAAAGACCTGCCGGTTTACCAGGCCGATGTACGGGTATTTGATGTGATGGACAGCAACGGCTCACAAATTGGCCTGTTTTACTGCGATTACTTTAAACGCGACAATAAATCAGGCGGGGCATGGATGAGCAATTTGGTGGAGCAGTCGGGCCTGATGGTCACCAAACCGGTCATCTACAATGTATGTAACTTTACCAAACCGGCTCCCGGTCAGCCTGCATTAATAAGCTTTGATGACGTGACTACTATGTTTCATGAGTTTGGACATGGCCTGCACGGCTTATTTGCCAGCCAGAAATATGCCAGCCTGTCGGGCTCTAACGTAGCCCGCGATTTTGTTGAATTTCCATCACAATTTAACGAGCATTGGGCATCAGACCCTAAAGTGTTTACCCGTTATGCACGCCATTACCAAACCGGTGCTGCTATGCCACAGGTGTTGGTTGATAAAATTAAAAAGGCAGCTACTTTTAACCAGGGCTATGCCTTAACTGAAGCATTGGCCGCAGCGTCGCTGGATATGCAATGGCATACCCTGCCTGCCGGCAGCCCGCTGGAGGATGTTGATGAGTTTGAAGCAGCGGCTTTAAAAAGAACAGGCTTAAATTTACCGCAGATACCTCCGCGCTACCGTTCAAGCTACTTTTTGCACATTTGGTCTAATGGGTATGCTGCCGGTTACTATGCTTACACCTGGACCTCGATGCTGGAAAACGATGCTTACTCCTGGTTTACAGAAAACGGTGGATTAACCCGCCAAAACGGACAACGTTTCCGCGACATGATTCTTTCAAGAGGCAATACCATTGAGTACGGCAAAATGTTCCGCGATTTCCGCGGCCACAACCCGGATATTAAACCATTGTTGAAGAAACGAGGCTTGTTATAGCCATCTATCTTAAATATGATGACAAAAGAAAAGCGGATGCACTACACATCCGCTTTTCTTTTATACCCGGGTTTTGATTAGTTGCTCATAAACACGGCGTTGCCAAACAGTAGTTTACCGTTTTCCCAGAAACTGCGGAAAAGCGGATCGTCAGTTAAATAAACCAGCGAGCCTCGTCCCATCGACTGCACACCGAATAATAGGCCACTGCTCAACTTCTCTTTAGCTTTTTGCCCCACAAAGCCCGATACATAGCTATCCTTTTTTAACACGCCAACATTCACGCCGCTGTTGTCCAGGTAATCATAGATATCGTCACCCAATTTTAGCGTGTAATAATAAGACGGATATCCATAACCCAGCGGATGGGTGTTATCCAGGTACACCTTATATATAGCGCCGGGTACGTTATACCGGATGGCATCCCGGTCGCGGCCGTCATAAGCTTTTAAATCAGGAGTTTTTTTATTGGGTTTTCCATCTTTGTCATCATCCTTACTTTTAAGGGCAAATCCTTTTTTGTCGGCAAACTGACCCACAGCACCCCCCATAGCAATTAGCTTACCGCCCTCGCTTATCCACGTCTGCAAACGCTCCAATGGGAAATTACTGTACCGTCCGTCCGGGAAGATGGCTACGTCATAATCGCTCAGCTTAATACGGCTCAAATCCTGGTAGCGTACTACCGAAACGGGGTACCCGATTTGCTGTTCAAAATAATGCCATACTTCACCCATATCGTTAGCAGATACGCCCTCGCCCGACACCAGCATAACGCGTGGCTTGGCAATAAATCCTACTGCGCTCGACCCTAAGTCAGCCCCTTTATCTGCAAACCCGGTAGTCAGCGGTGTTAACTTGCGGCCTAATGAAGCAGCCAGGTCATTAACTACCTGGTCAAAATTGGTAATATGGTTACTGGCGCGTGTCAAAATTAGCGATCCGGCATTGAACTTCTTACTCCCTGCTTCAAAGGCGCCCGAACTATAACGCACTTTAATACCCTTCTGTAGTAGAGCTGCCAAAAACTTAACATCCTGTACCGATTGCCAGTTAGCCACATAAGCATAAGCACGACCATTTTGAGTGTTAGTAGTGTTATTAGACGCTACATTTAAAGACGTTGTTGCCGGCTTAACGGACTCCGTTAAGGCATATGCCTTTAGTCCGTAAGCGTAAGGTAAAGACCATGCAGTAATATCGTAAGTATTGCTATCTGCAATAAATGTTTTAGGCTCAAGTAACACGTTCAGCAATACCGCCTTAGGCTGGTAAGCGTTAATCACCATATCATTAGGGCTAACTGTATAACTCTCCGTTTTACCATTAAAGTAGTTATAGCCGTTTACCGTACGGTTTACGCCGTAGCCATATTTAATTAAATTACGGTCGAGCAATTGCGCCAGTAAAGCCAGTTTATCGGCGTTTTCATTTTTGATGATGTAGGTCTTGTAAGTTCCCGGCGGATTGGTGCGACCGTTATCAAAATACTTTTTGAACTCGTCCAGCACTTTTTGGGTGTTGTTTGATACGGCTTCAACAGTACTTAATCCGTTAGAGTGATGATGCGCAATGCGGTCGGCCAAAGTAAGCGTATCACCGCTGCGGGTAATTATCGCCAAGCCACCGCCCGGCCCACCACCCTGCTCATAAGTCATACCAATAGAGCCATTGTAAAGGGGGTAAGTATCGCCGTAAGATGGGTAAAGCAAATCAAAAACTTCCTTGGTAAAATACAGCCAGCCATTCTGGTCAAAATACTTAGCGTTGTTTTTACCAATAGTGGTTTGAAACTCGCGCTGCCAGGGTGTAATGTCTTTATGAAAAGGCTCGGCTGCTGGTGCAAAATAATAGGGGTTATTATAACTCTGCTCATGAAAATCAACATGAACCTGCGGCAGCCACTGATTGTATAAACCGGCTCTGCCCTGCACCTCTTTCTGTGTTTGCCAGGCCCAGTCACGGTTCAGGTCAAAATAATAATGATTTACCCTACCGCCCGGCCAGGGTTCGATATGCTCACGCGATGACGCATTGGGGTCAGGCTGTGCACCGCGTACCTGGTTATAAAAATTCACGTAACGGTCGCGGCCATCAGGGTTCAGGCAGGGGTCAATCACCACCACCGTATTTTTGAGCCAGGGGCGGGTACGGGTATTGGCCGGGTTCACCAGGTCATACAGTGTTTGCATGGCAGCTTCACTACTGCTGGGTTCATTGCCGTGCACGTTATAGCTCAACCAAACAATAGCAGGTGCGTTGCTCAAAGTAGCCGGTCCGTTGCTTAGTCCGGCTAAATACAGGTTATGCTGTCGTACCTCTTCTAAGCGGGCCAGGTTTTCTTCGCTACCTACCACAGCCACCATTAAAGGTCTCCCCTCGTTAGTGGTGCCGTACGATTGCAGCTTTACATTTTTTGATGCCTGCGCCACGTACTTTACATAGTCTGCTACCCGGTAATGATAAGTATACTGGCTACCCAGTGGGTAACCTAAAAATTCAGCAGGCGATTGCAGGGTTTGGGCAAAAACGCCGCCCAAAAAGCTTAAGTAAAGAACAACAAATGCGTAAAGTTTTTTCATCATGATTGTATGCAATAAATCTAATAAACAAATCCATATTTGCATGGGTAGGCTTACCTAAATATTGGTTTGCACCTTTATTTTAGGTATATTTATTATCCTTTTTATTAACATGACACCTATACAAGCGCTACATAAATACTTTGGATATACCGAGTTTAGGCATCAACAGGAAGCTATTATTCGGCAACTGCTAAATGGCGGTGATGCCTTGGTACTGATGCCTACCGGCGGTGGTAAATCGTTGTGTTACCAGTTGCCCGCTGTTTTGTTGCCGGGCCTAACCATTGTGATATCACCGCTTATTGCACTGATGAAAGACCAGGTAGATAGCTTGAACATCAATGGCATACCAGCGGCCTACTTAAATTCGGGCCAAAACAACGAGGAGCAACAGGATATTATTAACCGCCTAAAAGCCGGAAAAATCAAGCTGCTTTACCTGGCACCCGAGCGCCTGTTTAGCTCCGAGAGCCGGTTGGTTACCTTTTTAAAATCGCTGCCGATAAGTCTAATTGCCATTGACGAAGCACATTGTATTTCACATTGGGGACACGATTTCCGTCCGGAGTATTTGATGCTCTCCCATTTCAAAACAGAGTTTCCGGCTATTCCGGTTATTGCACTTACCGCTACGGCCGACAAGCTTACCCGGCAGGATATACAGGATAAGCTGGCACTGCAAAACCCAGCAGTGTTTATCTCATCGTTCAACCGGCCCAATATCAGCTACACGGTATCACCTAAAAAGAACAACTATCAGCAGCTGCTCGAGTTTTTATCTATCCGTAAAGACGATTCGGGTATTATCTATTGCTTGTCTCGGGCCTCGACCGAAGATTTAGCGGCCGATTTACGCGAACAAGGCTTTACCGCCGAGGCCTATCATGCTGGTTTGGATAACGAAATTAAGGCCCGCAACCAGGAAAAGTTTCTGCGCGATGAGGTTAAACTGATGGTAGCTACCATTGCGTTTGGTATGGGCATTAACAAATCGAACGTGCGGTACGTGGTGCATTATGATTTGCCTAAAAACATTGAAGGTTACTACCAGGAAACCGGCCGGGCCGGGCGCGATGGTTTGCCGTCAGAAGCCTTACTTTTCTTCTCGGCCGGGGATGCTTTCAAACTGCAGCGCTTTGCCAAGGTAGATGGCAATGAAGAGCAAAGCCGCATTATGCTGAAAAAGCTGGACGACATGGTCAAATACTGCCAGTTGCAAACCTGTCGCCGCCAGTATTTAATGCATTATTTTAATGAGCCCTTCCCTGAGCATTGCGGCTCGTGCGATGTGTGCCTCACTGAATTTAAAAAGTTTGATGGCACGGTGCTCGCTCAAAAAGCACTATCAGCCGTAACCCGGCTAAACCAGCGCTTTGGTACCACTTATGTTATCGACTTTTTACGTGGTTCGAAAAGCGAAAAAATACGCGAAGAACATAAGCAGCTTAAAACCTACGGCATTGGTACTGATGTAAGCAAGGCCGATTGGCAACGCTATTTTGCCCAACTCATTAATCAAGGCTTGTTACAAGTTACCGACGACCAATACCCGGTACTTAAACTAACCGATGCCAGTGAGGCTATCTTAAAAGGGAATCAAAAAGTAGAGTTTATATTAGCAGAAGAAACCGCCATGGCGGCCGAAATACAAACACCGGTTTATGAGGGCGGACTTTTGCAGGATTTAAAAACCATACGCTTTAACTTGGCCATGAACGAAAATGTGCCGGCTTACATCATCCTGTCGGATGCTGCCCTGCTTGAAATGGCTACCTACCTACCGCAAAATATGAACGAACTGGGCAATGTTTCCGGGTTTGGCGAGGTAAAACTTAAACGCTATGGCGAAGCATTTTTAAACGCCATTACCAACTATAGCCAGCAGCATGGTTTATCGTCGCAAATGAGCAGTAAGCGGACTAAGCCTGCCCCTCGCAGTAAAGCGCCTCGCTCATCCAGTGCAGGTACTACTCAGCGCGAAAGTTTCGACCTATATCGCTCCGGTAAATCTATTGCAGAAATAGCCGCACAGCGCAGCTTGTCGTCAACCACCATCGAAAGCCATTTGTGCAGTTTCATACAAACCGGTGAAATGAATGTAGCCGAAATGGTTCCTCAGCATAAAATGCAGCCTATACAAAATGCAGCCGAAAGCTACGGAACTGACCGGTTGGCCCCGCTCAAAGAAGTTTTAGGCGACGGCTACACGTATGCCGAAATTAAAGCCGTAATAAGCTGGTTAAAACGTGATGCATAGATAAAGCCCTGTAGATTTGTACAGGGCTTTAAGCTTATAATTGGTTAGTAAAAATGAGCAAGACAATTAAGCCATTTTCAGTTTTTTCTGAATATCAGCTACGTAGCTTTTAAACTTTTTATCAGTATCAATTAAATCCTCTACCGTTTGGCAGGCATAAATCACTGTAGAGTGGTCGCGGCCGCCAAAAAAGTTACCGATTGATTTTAGTGAGCTTTTGGTATGCGCCTTAGCCAGGTACATTGATATTTGACGGGCCTGCACAATTTCGCGCTTGCGGGTTTGTGATTTTACCATATCAACCGGCACTTCAAAATACTCGCAAACCAGGCTTTGTATGTACTCAATCGAGATTTCTTTAACCGAGTTTTTAACAAAGTTTTTGAGCATGGACTTAGCCAGGTTCAAATCAATCTCGCGGCGCATCAGGGTTGATTGTGCCAGTAACGATACCATGGCACCTTCCAGCTCACGCACGTTGTTATCTATGTTATGCGCTACATACTCAATTACATCATCAGGTAGCTCAATACCATCCTGATAAGTTTTGTTTTTGAGTATCGCCATCCGGGTTTCCAGATCAGGCGTTTGTAAATCGGCCGATAGGCCCCATTTAAAACGTGATAATAATCGTTCTTCCAAGCCAGCCAAATCTTTTGGTGCTTTATCCGAAGTAATGATTAACTGCCTGCCCGACTGGTGCAGGTGGTTAAAAATATGGAAAAAGAAATCCTGAGTTTTTTCTTTACCGGCAAAGTTGTGCACATCGTCCATAATCAACACATCAATGGCCTGGTAAAAGTTTACAAAGTCATTAATGTTGTTATGTTTGAGGGCATCAACAAACTGCTGCGTGAATTTCTCACACGATACATAAAGCACCAGCTTATCAGGCAGGGTACGCTTAATTTCGTTACCTATGGCCTGTGCCAGGTGGGTTTTACCTAAACCTACACCGCCATAAATCATGAGCGGGTTAAACGATGTACCTCCCGGCTTGGCGGCTACGGCATAACCTGCCGAACGGGCCAAACGATTACAATCGCCCTCAACAAAATTTTCAAAAGTATAGTTCTGATTAAGTTGCGGGTCAACATGCAATTTTTTTAAACCGGGTATCACAAACGGATTTTTGATATCTTTATTTAAAGAGATCGGAACCGGCATAGATTGATTTTTAGCCTCTGCACCGTTGCCATTAGATGGCATATTGGTGGTAAAGGGCTTACTGGATGATGATTGCTCTACCACTATATTATACTCGAGCCGGCCTTCCTCTCCCAGCTGCTTTTTAATGGTTTTACGAAGCAGGCCTACGTAATGTTCTTCGAGCCACTCGTAAAAAAATAAACTTGGTACTTGTATGGTTAGTACGCTTCCCTCCAACCGCAAGGCCTTAATAGGATCAAACCACGTCTTAAAACTTTGGGCCGGAATGTTATCTTTAATAATCTGAAGGCAACTATTCCAAACGTTAGTACTCGTTTTTTCCATACATGTTAAAGATAAAATACTGATTTCCAAAACCCAACCCCAACTTTAGTTGAGACCTTTATGGAACATCGAATATTCGAAAAAAAAGCGGATTAAAAAATTAAAAATTAAATTTGCGAAGCTGATTTTTTAATGCTATAGCAACTAAAAGTAAACAGAATTTCGCTTAAAAAAAACAATCAACACAACCACAAACACCTGACAGTCAAATCAATACAGTAAATTCCTTTGATTAGCAATGAATAACTGGCAGACAAGCGTCCCATATCTTCATACCGCTGTAAGCAAGCATCAATACTTAAGCCACAATTCAAATTTAATTCACCGTTTTAACCTAATTGATTGGCAATGCGGGCAATAATATTTTAGATACAAAGAGCCATAAACCTATAGTTAACTCTTGTGATTAAAAGCAGTATAGCTTTATATACAGCTTAATGTACACAATTAAACACCCCGGCCAGCAACAGTTACCGGTTAAAATAATTCTTCCAAATCTTTATGAATCATGCCGGCAGCCACTTCATACGGATTGTTTTCTACCTGGCTCAGATGCGTCAGTAAAGCACGGCTAAAATCGAGCGCTGTGGCATTTTCGGGCAGGCCCCTTAAAGTAGTATTTAATAAATTGGCGGTATCATCTTTTAAACGTCTTACCACGGCCCAGGCCCGGCTGCTTACATATACCTGTTGAGTTATGTTATGTTGATACTCGCTGCTTAGCTCCTGTAAGGCCAAATAATGCAGCTCGGTGGCAGATTGCCCCGCATTGCTAATGCGCACCAGCAGGTTAGCCGGGTTAATACGTTCTACTAATAAGGTAACACGTTCATAAGCTTGCAAACGCAACGGCAAGGTTTGGTTATCGGCAGCTTTTTTAAGCTCGAGTACCTGCAGGCGCTCATTCTTATCAAGGTAGGGCTTTATTAAGTAAAAAGCTACCCACACTACTCCTACACCTGCAATAGTCAGTTTCAGAATATCTAACAAAATATTGTAGATTACCATAGGTCTTACAGTGTTAAACCGAAGTCATAAATAGGTTCGGGGCGACAAAAATCTGCATTTTAACTTATATTTGTACAGATAATTTTAAATAACATGAGTATTGCTGTTGATACCGCACTGGCACCGGTAACTTTTACTGAGGGCGCCGTTAAAGAACTTAAGAAGTTAAAAGACCAGCAAGAGTTGAGCGACGATTTTGGCTTGCGTGTTGGCGTTGAAGGCGGTGGTTGTGCCGGCATGAACTACATTTTAGGCTTTGACCAGCAAAAAGAAGGCGATAAAGAATACCTGATTGATGGCATTAAAGTTTATATGCACAAGGCACACGGCATGTACCTGGCAGGTATGCAGGTTGACTTTCAGGACGGCCTGAATGCCCGTGGGTTTGTGTTTAACAACCCCAATGCATCAAGCACCTGCGGTTGTGGAACTTCGTTTGCGGTATAATTAAATAAAACTTAAACAAAACAGGCAGCTTTTTTATAAGGCTGCCTGTTTTGTTTGATCGGCTAATGCTTCGTTAATTGCCTTCTTCATCCAGTGGGTGTTGCCCATATTAAAGCTAACGCTCGAGAATGCTATCTTCCCTGCTTTATCTATCACTACGTTAGTTGGATACAAATGCAGCTTATACTTATCCGCATGGTAACGACCATTCTCAATGATATGATAATTAAAGGGCTGCTTCTTTATAAACTGCTTAATGTCATATGCTTCATCTAAAGCTATCGCCACAAACAGCACGTCCGGATTATTTTTGTACGAATCTGCCAGTTCGTTTAAATCCGGAATTTCCTGCCGGCAAGGCGGGCAATTGATAAACCAAAAATTCAGCACGATTACTTTGCCTAACAACTTTTTGGTATCAATTTTTTCATTGGTGATGTCTTTGTCTTTAAAGGGCCTTAGCATATCGCCCACCTTAAAATTTTCACTTTCGTTCGGCTTGGGCAACTGCGCTCTTAAGATTTCCTTTTCTCCATTAGTCAGCTTAACTAATACATAAGATATACTATCGGTATTGGGTTGTTTCAGGGCTTTGATAGAATAGTCGCCTGTTCTGGTTAAGCGCGACCAAACTAAATAGGGATATATGACGCCATTTTCGTCTTTGATGATACTGGACTCATTAAGAGTTACACGCTTTGTAATGGAGTTAGTTTGCGCTTTGGCGACCAACCCAAAAGCAGCGAGAATCAAATAAAGTAAACCTTTTTTCATTAACTGTATTTTGTATCAAGGTACAAATGCTAACCATAAAATACAAGCGTTATCATGCATAGCAAGGTTTATAGTTTTCACTTTATTGTATGATCATCTTCTCCCATGAAATATTTCCTAATTGTACTATTGTTTATTAGCCCCATCATTACCCAGGCCCAATTAAAACCCGGATTTGATGTACAAGAGTATTTAGAATTGCTGAGGGTATCGAGGCAGCAAACCGATACACTTAAAGGCGACCTTACTCCTCGCCCTACACATTATAAAAGGGTGTATCGATCGCCGATTGGGCCGCTGTTAAACCGTTGGGAACTATGGACGGGGAACCAATCGGCCGTTCTCAGCATCAGGGGAACCACTAAAGACCAGATTAGCTGGCTCGAAAATTTTTATGCAGCTATGGTGCCGGCTGTTGGCCAGCTTCATATCAATGATAGTACCTTATTTAAATATCACTTGGCCGATCACCCGAAAGCTGCCGTACATATTGGCTGGCTGCTCGGCATGGCCGAACTTGCCAAAACAGTAATCCCTAAAATACAAGAGCTCTACCAAAAGCAGGGCATTAAAAATATAACCATTATGGGCCATAGCCAGGGTGCAGCTATTGCCTACCTGTTAAGGTCGCACCTGGCATGGTTACAACACGAAAAGGTTATACCTGCCGATATTACTTTTAAAACGTATTGCAGCGCACCGCCCAAACCCGGCAATTTATATTATGCGTATGATTATAACTACCTGACCCGCGGCGGCTGGGGCATTGCCGTAACTAATGCTGCAGACTGGGTTCCGCAAACACCATTTACTATACAAACCCTGGATGATTTTACGGCTTTAAATCCGTTTGGCGATGTGTCTGCTGCAGTAAAAGGCCAATCTATTTTTGTAAGATTATACGTAAAGTATGTGTATAACCGCTTACGTAAACCACCATTACGTGCTGTAAAAAACAATCAAAAATATCTTGGGCATATGGTGTATAAGTTTATCAAAAAAACATTACCCCAGTTTCAGGAGCCCGAATATGCACCTACTAACCAGTATACCAGCTGTGGTATCCCTGTTATTTTGATGCCTGATGATGCTTACCGGCAAAAGTTTCCGGATAATCCTAAAAATGTATTTGTGCATCACCTGTTTTGGCCTTACTATTATTTAACCGAAAAAGAATATGCTGCGCAATGAACGCAAAGCGTTAAAACTGCTTAACTGAAGACTGCCTGGCAATCAGCGAGGCAGGCAACACCAGTTTCTGGAATTTGGTTTCGGTATTGGCCGGCTCCAGCTTGCTTAGTAATAGATTGATGGCGCTTTCGGCAATTTGTTCGATAGGTTGTGCAACAGTGGTGATAGTTGGGGTGTACATTTCAAACAAATCGTAATCATCAAAACCTACCACAGCCAAATCTAGCGGAATATTAAGCTGCATTGCCTTTGTGGCTTTTAGGCCCATGCGGCACAGATAATTGGTCAGAAATAATACCGCATCCAAATCGGGGTTAGCCTGAAAAAAGCTTTTTATTTGATCAACTATGGCGTCGTTATTTTCAACAGCTATTTTTTCAACCCTTTCCGTCATGCCATAGTGCTTCATAGCTTCGTTGTATCCCGAAAGCCTGTCCTGCATTTGTGGTTGCGTTGAGTTTAGGGTAATGAGGCCAATTTGCTTAAAACCGTTTAAAATAAGATGCTCGGTAGCTTGGTAAGCACTCTCCTTATTATCAATCATCACACTGTCAACATCCACTTCGGGCAAGTAGCGGTCAAGCAATACCACCGGTTTACCACTGGCCATAATGGCCTTTATTTCACTTCCTACTCCTTCTGGCGGTACAACAATATATCCATCAACATGCCGGTCGCGAAACATTTGCATCAGCTCGCGGGCTTTGGCTGTATCATTGCCGGTACTTGAATAAATAATTTTATAACCGTTGCGGTAGGCATTACCTTCAATCAATCGAGCTATACTGCCAAAAAACGGGTTTGCAATATCTTCTACCAGTAAACCTATAATATTGGTTTTACCTGTACGCAGGCTCCGGGCTAAAGTGTTAGGCTTATAATTTACTTCCTCTACCAAGTCAAGTACGTTTTTCACTACCTTGTCACTTATCCGCTTCTCTTTTGCACGACCGTTTAATATAAATGAAACAGTAGTAATGGATACGCCTAACTGCTTAGCAATGTCATTGATTGAAACTCTCTTTTCCAAAGTATAAGTGCAATACTGTATAAATGCACAACATACAAAATATACTGCATCTTTTAGAGCAAAAAATCATTTTAGCAAGCTCAAAACCAAGTTTTTTATATGAGGTACACTTTTTTAAGAGGTGTAATGACTACGCTATTAATTTGTGCTCATCAAAAAAACTACTTAATGCATTCTCGAGCGAGGGAAGCAACATACCACGTTCACTTTTTAAGGCAGTGTATTTTGGACGGACAGCTTTGTAATCCATGATTTGTACTGAAACCGGATTGATAAGATTGAGATTGTATCCACCGCGCCGTGCAATTTCCATAGCCAGGGCAGCCCTACTTACCGTGCCACTGTTGGCTAAATGCCATATACCCGACTCGTCATCAATTAATAAATTTAAACTGGTGTTTACCAAGTCGGGCACATAAGTAGGTGATATAAACACATCATGCTCAACCATAAACTCTTTTTGCGTTTTAAGGCTGTTAATGATGTTAACCACATAGTTTTGATGATCCCATGGACTAAACAAAATACCGGTTCGTACAATTAATGCTGATGGATCATTCTTTAAAACATACTGTTCGGCCAGTGCTTTGCTTTGCCCAAATGTATTTAGCGGGTTAACCGCATCATTTTCAAAGTAGTGGTCGTTTTTGGCACCATCAAACACCATATCGCTCGAAAAGGTGAGCAACTTGATGCCGTATAGATTGCTGAAGTAGGCTAAATTTTCGGGCCCATGAGTATTGAGCTGGTAACAGCTATCAGAAGAAATTTCGGCTTGCTCAAGCTGTACAAATGATGCCGTGTTTACAATAGCCCACGGATTAAGGCGCCCTATAGTCTCCTTAATTTGCTCACGGCTTGTTATATCCAGTTCATTTTTACTGAGCAAATGATATTTGATATTACGCATATCACACAACCGGGCAAAAGCTTTAGCCAGTGAGCTGTTTTTACCTATTATCAATAAAGGCCGCTGTCTAGTATCGGCAATGGTAACGCGCGGCTTGCTTTCGTTATAAATAACGCGCATATCACGTTCCCACCAGCCTTTAACTTTTAGTAAAGGATGATCGTAATGTTGTTTCTCGGCTAACTCTTTCAGCATTTTACCCAGTGCTGTAACGCGCGGGTAACCAGACAACACATCAAATACACCTGGCTCGTAATCGCCGTTAGGCATGGTGAGCAATCGGTTCCAACCAAAAGAGCCGAGCAGCGCCCAAGCTGTTATAGCTACTAAATTCACTTTATCCTGCTCCAGCTTTTTACCGGTTTCCCAAATACTTTGCACCCAGCGCATTTGTTCTTCACGGGTACAATGTAAATGTACTTCGGTTACAGCCATGGGCAGTTGGTAACGGTTCCATGCTTCTTTGAGTAAATTGTATAAACCGCTCGAGTTAGCATTACCTACTCTAACCACTTCTACGTCGGCATATTGATGTTTACCATTGCCTCCATAGGTATGCGGCGGAAAATGAGCAATATTTTCGTCCAAATAGCGCTCTGAAGTGAGATAATAATTAAATCCCATTACGTCAGGCGGGCACGGGTTTTCCTCAAAAAACGCAAGTTCATCACAACTAATACCATTTCTTTGAAGATACAGATATAAAGGATGCCCGAGCACCACCTTGCCACAAAGCAAATCAAAGCTTAGCCAGCGACGATTATTTTCAAAATCGGCCTGGTACTGTAGTAAGGGTGTGCTATGTATCTTTCCTAAATCTTCGGTTTGCACCAGTTTAGCTTCAGGATTGATTTTTCTGATCTGCTGCATAGCCAACACCGTAGCCTTACACTCGTTCACTAAAATTTTCAGAAAGCTACGGTCGCTGTCGCCATGCGGATGCCATAAGCCATAAAGGCCGCAAAAACGGGCGGTAGTTAAGGGCTCATTAACTGGCGTATAGTACTCCAACCACGGAAAACGCTCGGCAACTTTGGCAGCATAATCGGCCAACCCGTATACAAAACTATCTTCGAGCATATTAACATACGCCGGACCACTGCCATGGTGCACTAAACCAGCAATAGGTTCAACACCACGGTTTTTTAACTGGAGCAATTTGCTTTCGGTATTACTCCAATCAATGATGGTATTTGTTTCTGGTTGGTGCTTTTCCCAAAGCACCGGATATCTCATTTTTGTTACACCTAAGTCTACAAAGAGATTTATGTCTTCGCTTCTGCTGTAATGTCCTGAGTATACGAGTTGGTCAAGATATTGGTCGCCAACCCGGTTTATAGTGCATTCAATGCCACCCCAAAGTTCCATTTTTATTTAGTTATACAAGCTTTTAGCCGGATGATATCCATCCGGCCATTTAGAGAATTTAAGTTGGGTAGCGGCACGGATGGTAAACAACAGCATTTTATGCATATCATTTACCTTTCCTTTTACCAACGCTTATTAAACTAACATCCCAAGCTTTGTTCCTAAACTTAAATTACCTGAACAGTTAAGCGCTTAACTGGCAATAGAAAAGTCGCTATTTAAATGCCTGTTTATTAATTGCATCATGTTGCTTACTGTGTTATCCCATGATTTATCGGCCAAAAACAAATCTGTTTTAGCCAGCCATGCCGAACGATCTGCTACTTCGAGTTCGCGCTCAATGGCCTCAATAAAATCATCTGCATTCACACCTATACTTACCAATTTATGGCGACCGTAAGGATTAATTACATCCTTTATAGGTGTTGAAACTACCGGTATACCTGCTGATAAATACTCAGGAGTTTTAGTTGGGCTGATAAACTTGGTCGACTCATTAATAGCGAAAGGAATTAAGGCAATATCCCATCCTGATAGATATGCAGGAAGTTCTTGATAGCTTTTTTGCCCCATGTAGTGAATGTTACTATTGGCAGGCAAAGTAGCCGGATCAATTTTCACAACCGGTCCAATTAAAATGATCTGCCAATTTGGGCGAGCATCGGCAATGCCTTTAATTAAGTCGATATCAAAACGCTCATCCAGCACACCGTAAAAACCAAGTTTTACACCTTCAATGTTGGCTTGATCAGCAGGCTGATCTTTAACCGTACGCGCTTTCAGAAAGTGCTCTTTCTCAATACTGCTCGGAAATGGATGAATGCTTGGGTGCTGCTGCTTTTTAGCTTCATACAACGACTGTCCGCCTGTAAATACCAAATCAGCCCGGCCCAAAAGTTTTTTCTCCATTTGGGTTAACTCTTTCGGCGCATTTTTAAAGGCCGACAGTTCGTCCATACAGTCATAGATGGTTAATTTAGGAGTATGCTTTTCAGAGATAGCCAAAAACATTGGCGAGTAGTACCAAAATGCAAAATTATCCAGGTTTTTACCTTGTAAAAACTGATCAACCAAATCAGTCATCGACTCAGTAACTTCTTTGTGGCTTAAGCCCTCAGGTAAATGGGGCACTCCAACAATAATATTATTGCCACGGTTGGTAAATGATATATGTCCGTCGTCTTTGGCGTCAAAAATAGGTTCCTCCAAAATATAAACGGTACTGTATTTACTAAATCTGCTTAATAAGTGCTGCGGACGCTGATAAACAAAGTCCCAACGCAGGTGGGAAAAGCAGAGTAAGTTAGAAGGAAAAGTTTTTGAGATAGCTTTCATAGGTATACTAATATTGATGGGATTTTTATTTTATAAGCATAACAACATCAGAACTTTAATGTTTAACTTCTAATTAAAAAAGGTCATAAATAAGAAACAAATACGTATTTATACTTCGCGTATTACGTATTTTTACAGGCCTATTGATGTCTTAAATAAATAAAGCATCATTATTATTTAGTAAGTCAATCCGTTTCTGGTAGAACATATACATAACTCACATTTATTCCTTTAGTTTGGGGCGACAGGCTTAAACTATGTATTTTTCTTATTACGCTATGTTATTTCATAACACTCAAAACAATTTCACCTTCAGGCAGTTATAAAACGCTTTTAAAGCAAGAACAGGGAGCCTAAGCGGGCTCCCTGTTCTTGCTTTCATGCTATTCATATTTCTTTATATCATGCTTTACCCGGATCTGTTGATTTAAGTAAACCTTCAGGCACTTTTAAGCCACCGGTATTAAAATCAATAATACCGTTACGTTCATCCTCAATATTAGTAGCTTGGGTATATACGTCGCCGGCTATGCGGCGCTTTCTCAACTCTTTTTTAAATAAGCTGATTTGCTCGGTGCGTTCGCTATCATCCTGCGGACCACCATAGTCGGCAAAACCAAATCCGCCCCATTCGCTTACCAGCAAAGGCACCTGTTTACGAAAAAAGAACGGATCGCCTACTATTAACGGAAACGCAGCTACTCCCTCTTGCTTACCTGTTACTAAATCATCAAGCATTTCTTTCCAGCGGCTTAATTCGGGCGTATACAAATGCACCGTAAGCAAGTCACTTTTTAAACGACCTTCGTAAGAAATATGTTGCCAGCCATCATTATCAACCACCAGAAACTGCGGATACGAAATTTGCATGTAGTGATACATCTGCATGATGTAAGTGCGGGTAGCCTCGTTGGTGGCAATATCCTGCGCCCCCCAGTCCTCATTATATAAACTCCAAATAATTACCGATGGATGCGTAGCAATCAGGGCCAGCATCCGCAATAGTTCCTCTTTATGATTTTCGCGGCTTTTTTCGGTAGAACGATGCGGACTCGGCACTTCTACCCATAATAGTATACCTAATTTATCAGCCAGGTTATATATGCGCGGATCAACCCCGGCAATATGAATACGTACCAGATTACAGCCCAATGCTTTCATGGCATACAAATGCGCTTTAATTTGTTCGTAAGTGGCGGCGCTGGGCTGGTACAATATCCCATCCAAATAAATGGGTTTATTATTTAAGTAAATATTGCTGCCCCGAGCTTCAATCTTACGCAAGCCAAAATGCGATTCTATTTCGGCTACGTGCCCGTTGCTGTCTACCAGTTCGGCTATCAGCCGGTACAAGTGCGGCGTTTCGGGCGACCACAAAATAGCATCGGGTATTTCTATTACCAGCCGCTGTTCTTTTTGTCCGGCATCCAGTGCCAATTGATATTCGTCGGTAGCTATTGGCGTTTTATCATCTTGCTTACGGTGATAAACTTTCAGTCGGATGGTATATAAACCAGGGTCGTGTATACGAGTAGTTAGGTTAAAGCGTACCAGGTTATCTTCTACCACACTCACAACCCCTACCCGCGACCGCAGCCTGTTGCGCTCTACCGTTTCCAGCCAAATACTGCGTACAGCACCGGTGTAAGTTTGGTACCAGATGCCTCCCCGCTTGTAAACCGAAGATTCCTGCTTACCGCGGGTAGTATCAGCATCCATAGTACTGGCAATGCGCACGGTTAAACGATTATTTTCCTGCAATATAGCATCATCAAGTTCAAACGAAAACGAGGTGTACTCCCCAAGGTGCATATCCTCCCCTTCTATGGTTTTGAGCGGAAAGCCGTTCAGCCAGGCGCGGGTTTCATAACCGCAGGCGCCAAAGGTTAACTGCAATTGGGTATTTTGCTTATCATGCCGTTCGGGCATCAAAAATTCGCGCTCGTACCAAACAATTACCCTTTCGTGCCAGGTTTGCTTGTTTGGCTCTAAAGTAGCCATGTGTGCTTCAACACTGCCGGGCCAGTGCGCACTATCGTTATACTGGTGTGCTACGTACCATGATTCACTCATGCCACGGTCGGTTGGGTCAAGGGCAAACTTCCAGGTGCCATCAAGCAGCACAAATGAATTTGGCCTGATAACCGCACGGGGCAACGGATTTAACGCATCCTCGTCAGAGAATGATTCTTCGCGGCTTTTGGTTAAACTGTAATTAGGATGAATTAATTCGCTCATATCAATAAGTATTAAGAACTCTCAAGCTTTATGCAAATTTTATTCAATTACAACCATTAAGCCTTGATTGTTTGCCATACGGCTATCATAAACTAATCAATACTTAATTACTGATAAATAATTAATTAAAACTTTATTGTTTAAAGAAAGTATATAGAATATCTATACATCGCCGATCCGGTTATATACCAGCTCATCCTCAAAAGCATTTATATTTTAGCATCAACTTAGCATGGCCCATATAGGTTATCAGGCATCACATGAACAATTTGCGCCAAGCGCACTCATTAAATACGCTACAATGGCCGAGCAGGCAGGATTCAGAGCCATAAATTCGTCCGATCATTTTCATCCCTGGAGTGAGAGCCAGGGGCAAAGCGGCTTTTCGTTTGCCTGGCTGGGCGCTGCTATGCAAGCTACTCATATTCCTTACGGTATGGTGTGTTCGCCGGGACAACGTTATCATCCGGCTATTATAGCACAAGCGGCTGCTACATTAGCCGAAATGTTTCCGGATAGATTTTGGATAGCTTTAGGCAGCGGCGAAGCTATTAACGAAACCATCACCGGCCAAAAATGGCCTGCTAAGCCCGAACGGAACGCCCGGCTTTTAGAATGCGCTCAGATTATCCGGCGCTTGTTTGCCGGCGAAACGGTTACTCACCACGGATTGGTTACGGTAGAAAATGCTAAATTATACACCCGCCCCCAAAAACCACCACTAATTTTGTGTGCTGCTGTTACTAAAGAAACTGCTGCATGGGCCGCTACCTGGGCAGATGGTATTATAACTGTACACAAACCCCATAAACAACTGAAAGAAGTGGTAGATGCATTTCGAAATAACGGAGGCGAGGGCAAACCGATGTATCTAAAAGTGCAATTGTCTTACGCTCATCACTACGATGATGCTTTGCAAGGCGCCCACGAGCAGTGGCGGGCTAATATTTTCCAGGGCAGTGTATTGGGCGATATGCCTACCACAGCACATTTTGATGCTGCCGCAGAATTTGTAAAACCTGAAGATTTAAAAGATATGGTACGCATATCGGCCGATGCTGATGAGCATATTAACTGGTTGCAACAGGACGTTAGCCTGGGGTTTGAAAAGATTATTCTTCATAACGTTAATCGCGACCAAGAAACTTTCATCCGTGATTTTGGAAAACTGGTGTTGCCGCAATTGATGCACGACACAGACGAGGAGGACCAACAATTTTAGGTTATGGAAAAAGCGATGAATGATTTTAAATCTGGCTTACCCGATGCCAATTGCTGCAATAAAGCACAGATTACGCAAACTATTTATTTAGGATGCCATAAAGTGATTTGCAAAGCCACCAAGGTAAAAGAGAACAGCTATTTCAGGTGGGAAGTAACTTACATCAGTCAGTAACAGATAATGCATTTGAAAAATGATGAATAAGATTGAAATTTTTATCTGATGCAAAAAAGGATACTAAATAGATAATTGACAATTTTTGAAACCCTTTGCCAAAAGGTATAGTTACCCTTAGGTTAACATTATTAACAAAAAGTAAATTAAACACATTGCATTATGGGAAAAGATAATAATGGAGGATATGTTCCACCAAAGGGAAAGCCATCGGGCAGCGGTCGTGAAACACATGGATTAAAAGATGCCTTTGCAGTTACTGACCCTGAAAATGAAACCGAAATTGCTTCAAAATATACCGAAGATGGAGGCGATGAACCGGCTGAGGGTGTACCTATGCGCCACCCCAACCGCCATTTACATAAAGGTGAAGATTTAGGAGAGAACGATAATAGTAATAACGGTTAAAGCTAATACCTATGGAGATTATAGCCAAAGAAGAGTTTACAGAACTCATGAACTACAAAGGCGAAAATTGCATTTCGATTTATATGCCCACCCACCGGTCGGGCGTTGAGGTAAACGAAAAACAAGATGCTATTGTATTCAAGAATGCCTTGCAACAAGTAAACACCGAGTTGCAGAATAAAGGTCTGAATTCGCAAACCATCGAAAAGTTACTGCAACCTGGATTTGAGCTGTACAACAACAGCATGTTCTGGAATAATCAGATGAACAGCCTGGCTGTGTTTTTAGGGAACGATTTTGTAAAAGCGGTACAATTACCTTTTCCAGTAAAAGAAGAGGTTTTTGTAAATCATTCTTTTCTGGTTAGCCCGCTGCTGCCGGCTATCAGCAATAAGCAAGATTTTTATTTACTGGTGCTTAGCAAAAAAGACGCTAAGTTTTACCAGGGGAATGCCTTTGGATTGCAGCGTTTAGAGGTACAAGGCCTGCCTAATGGAATGGACGATGTAGTACATTTTGAGGAAAAAGAAGACCAGCAGTTGTTTCGCCAAGGTGGTAAAGGTGGCACCGGCAGCGCCAGCTTTCATGGCCATGGTGAGGGGCAACCGGATGATAAAGTTAATTTGGCCATTTACTTCCAGGAAGTAGATAAAACTCTATTTACCGAAGTGTTGCATGATAAACATGTGCCTTTGGTGTTGGCTGGGGTGGAATACCTTATTCCAATTTACAAAGGATTAAGTAAGTATAATTATATAGCTGAAGAAGCGATTACAGGCAACCAGGAACATGAGAGTAGCCATGTTTTGTTTGACAAAGCTTGTGAAATATTGCAGCCGTACTTTAAGCAAGAAACCAACAAGGCCCTGCAAAACTATTATAACCAAATAGCTACGCCTTTAACTTCGTCGATGCCAGATAAGGTTGTACCCGCCAGCTTTTACGCTCAGATATCAGACTTGTTTGTGTGTAAAGGTGAACATATCTGGGGTACATTTAACGAAACCGACAACGTTTTAGAAATCCACGCCGAAAAACAGGAAGGTGACGAATGCCTGATTGATCTGGCAGCTGCCAAAACGTATACCAACGGCGGAGCCGTCCATCTGTTAGAAAAAGAAAAAATGCCTAAAGAAAGCGTAATTGCTGCCTTTATGCGCTATTAACAACAATCGAGTCCGGTCGCTAATCTACTTTGCGGCTGGACTTCATTTAACAATTAAAGCAAGAGACACCATGAACCAAGAAAACAATCAATTGAAAGATCAGGCCAATAAGCCACTGGAAGAAAAAGAGGGTCTGAAAGATACTAACCTATCCGGTGAAGCTATCAGAAAAGGAGCTAACGAAGTAGACCAGTTGGATAAAATAAAACAGAACGTTTCGGATGGTGGCCGCGATGCTTATCAAGAAAAGCAGGCTGGTACGCCTCCCACTACAGAACCATCAGATGAGCAGTAAGCTAACATTTAGTGTTAGCTTACTGCATTTAATTTAAAAATCAAACTTTACGTAAGTACGTAAGCCGAGTTTAGGGGCGTCGGGGTTGGCGAGGTACGAAAAACGCCTTACCAAATCAAACCTTAACACTTTAAATATATTGCCTACACCAATACTGCCTTCCATGTAAGGCCCTCTAGCCAGTGAATAAGTGGTTGCCTGACCTAAACCATTGGTTGGGAACCGTAATAGCGACGGATCATTAGCAGGGTTGTTTTCGCTGCGTACACCGCCCCATAAACTTTTAAAGTTTATAATCTCGCGCAGCTTTAACCGGCGCAACAGTGGCACCTTGTTAAACAAAAAGCCGTTAAAGTTATGGTCAATAGTCAGGCTGGCATAGTGGTCGCTCACAAATTCCTGAAAGTTCATCAGGTTGAACGACTGAAACTGGAAAGCATAACTTTGATTAGCCCGGTGTATGTCCATCAGCGGGAAAGGCACCCTACCAAACAGGTATCCACCCTCGCCGCTTACATCAGTAAAACCTAACTGCGAAAGGTAGAAGCGCTTGCTGATGTTGCCGACTACATTCTGATAATTATAATCGCCGCCTAAAAAGTCTTTTAATCCCTGAGTATAGCGAAGGGTGTAAATTGGATATTTATCAGGGATTGGTGTACGGTACAATTTACCCTGGTAAAACTTCTCATGGGGAGCATAACGTAGTTGCGCCGAAACCTCGGTAGTATGAATCAGGTTAACATTATTTAACGCGCCGCTGGGCAGCAGGTTCTGAAACTCGAGCGCTCCGGCCGGGCTTTGGTTCCATTTTTTAAAACCGATAGCGTACGAGAAGTGGTTGAGGTATTCGTGCACATAATCCAGTTTAAAAATATCGTTGTATAACCATTGGTCATTAGCGCCACGTTTAAAGGATAGCAAAAAATTGCTCTCTTGCACAAACTCCAGTTCCTGACCGGGCACTTTGGTATCATGCTGAAAACTGGCCCTGATATAATTTTGCGGGAATGAATAAATAGATTTGTTGTTAAGCGAGTAGGTAGAACTCAAAAAGTATTTAAACTTTTGGTCGCGGGTACCATAAGCGCCATAAGTTTCGAAATAATAACGCTTGCTTAAAGCCGTAGTAGTACGGCCGCCAAGCCGGGCTCTAAAACCTTCTACCGGGTTAAAGCTGTAAAAAGTATTTACCGGCCCCATCTCAAATGGGCCAAAGTTTTTATAACCTGCCAGCACTAGAGTGGCAATATCCATGGTGCGTTTAAACGACGGGATAGTTTGCAGGCTGTCTACGTTTTTATAAAGACTGGCAGATACAGCATCTAAAGTATCCGGGCGACTATTGTTCCAATACTGATCGTCTTTGGCATCAGATTTTTGAGCATAAGTCAGCGCCGGTCCGTCATAGGTTTCTTTAGGGCGGGGCTGATTAATTTTAAAGTTGTTAATAGTTACCAAACGCTCGCCGTAAACCCCGGTACCTTTTTCTTTATTAATACCAAATTCAATTTTCAGGTTACTTTGGCTTAAATGATAACGACCATCCGCGTTTTTATCGAACGACAGGAACGCTTGCATCTGGCGTACAAAGTTAAGGTCGATATTTTTGTTGACGGTTAACACTGCGTTTTGCACCGCATAGTTGCCATCCATGGTGATATATATCTTACCCTCAAACAGTTTATTAATCGTGTTACGCGGCGTAAAGCTCAGCTCAATTAATTTAGGCGACTGGTCTTTAAGCGTATCGGTAATAAAGAACTTATAAAAATCGGGAGAGTGGTCGGCTATGGGGCTAAGCAGTTGATTGCTTAATAACGACACATTGTTATCATAGATATTGATATCCTGATACATGCGGTTAAAGTAGGTGGTGAGGCCCTGGTTATCTACAAAGTTTTCATCGTATTTAACTTGCTTGTTGGCCTCAATCACCTGCTTTTGCGTGAAGGGAACTTTGCGATAATAATTATCCGAAAGCTTCTCTTCCATATATAAAGGCAGCAATGTTTTACCGCCAATAGCAGTTGAATCTTGCTGGCGAAACATAAACTGGTAATTTTTAAATATGCGCTTGTTTTTAAACTTGTCCGACAGGTTACTGAGCGAAAATATCATACGCTCGTATTGCCGGTATTCTGCATAGTTATAACTTTCTAACTGATTTTGCTTTTTATGAGCAATCACCTGCCTGATGAGCTCGACCGCAGGGTTGTTTTTATTGGTGTATTTTTTCTTTTTGCTGGCTTTTACTACCACATCACCTAACAGGCGGCTATCTTCGGTTAAAGCAAAATTCACCTCCTGCTCTTTACCGGGGTCAATAGTTTTAACTACAGTTTTGTAACCTACGTAAGTTACCTTAACCTGGTTAAAATTATCGGTAGTTTTAAGCGTGTAATGTCCGTTGTTGTCTGTAGCTACAGCCTGGGTAGTGCCGTTAAAGCTTACCGTAACAAACGGTAATGCTCCTTTGGTTTTAACATCGGTAACTACGCCTTTAATTAATGTACCCTGTGCGTAAAGGTTAGTAAAGGTGCCTGCCAGTAGCAGCAGAAAGAATATTGTTTTAGTAAAAAGTTTCATGACCGGTAAGGGTTGAGAATAAGTGCACAAAAATGGAACGATGTTGGGACGCCGCTAACTTTCAGCATTCATTATTAAATGCTACAAAATTCTATCAGGGGCAGCCTAAGGTAGAAGTGTGCAGGCAGCACGTTCGGAGTTTTTGTGTTATAGTGAACATTGGTTTAAGTACCTGCTACAAAAGTGCACCAGGTATTTAATATTCGCAACGCTTTCAAACTGGAATTACAATTCCATTATAATTATCTTACAATTCACTTACATTTAGTCACACAAAGCACATTACGTTCTTAATTATTTACGAATAACGAAAAATAAGTTTAATCAAACGTTTGATTATTATTTTACTTAGACGTCATATGTACTTGTATCAACTGAATAAATTTGCAAAAAATAATGCGCCAACTTAATATTTATTAAGGCGTGATGTAAGCAATAAAAGAGTTTTGATATCAGTTGCGTTTTTGAGATCTACCCGAATTTTCAGCAAACAGCATCAAATCATTTTTTAAGAGCATCAAAACTTTATTATATTTAATACAACGGCAAAACCTAACCTCATGGCTCATATTATTAAGCTGCTTACAGCATTGCTTATTACCAATACTATAGTTTATGCACAGCAAAAAACAACGGTCGGTAACGCTTACCATTTTACGGATAGCGTTACGGTTAAAGTGCATCCGGTTTATGATAGCGTGAGTGGTGCGCACCGATGGTTATTTGGCAAAAATTATCGTAAAGAGTGGGCAACACCGGTAAAGTTGCCGCTTATTAAAATATCAGAAGTTTACGGTGGCTTAAAGCCTTTGCGCCAGGGTGGCGGCATGCAGTCAAAATCGTTAAGGCTGCTTGATAAGCAAGGCAAAGAATGGGTAATTAGGAGCGTTGAGAAAACGCCCGAAAAGCTGCTGCCCGCTAATTTAAAAGGAACTTTTGCGGTAGATTGGTTTGATGACGCCCTGAGCAGCCAGCATCCATTTTCGGCCCTGGTGGTGCCACCCTTAGCCGAAGCCGCCGGCGTGGCCCATGCTAACCCAGTTATTGGGGTAATGGCGCCTGATGCCGCTTTAGGCGAATACAGCAAGATTTTTGATGGCCTGGTAGTGCTGTTAGAGGAGCGGGAGCCGACAGGAAAATCAGACAACACCCTGAAAATGCTAAACGAGCTTAAGGATGACTATGATAACCGCTTCAACTCCGAACAATTTTTACGTGCTCGGATGCTGGACTTATTACTGGGCGACTGGGACCGCCACGAGGACCAATGGCGCTGGGCCAGTGTAAAGAAGGGGAAAGAGAAAGTTTACTACGCCGTTCCGCGCGACCGCGACCAGGTGTTTCACGTTAATGAAGGCATCATTCCTTCCCTGGCGGCATTATCATGGATTAGCCCCACGCTCGATCATTTTGACGGCAACATTCCGAGGGTAAAATACTCTTTATTTAAAACGCGTTTTATCCAGCCTTATCCGGATGCGCAAATAAGCTATCAGGATTGGATGCGCATTGCAAACGATTTTGTGAAAAATGAAACAGATGCCGTGCTCGAAGCAGGCCTAAAACGCCTGCCGCCCGAAGTTTATCAATTACGCCACCAGGAGTTATTAGACAAACTAAAACAACGGCGCAACCATATCCCGGCCGCCATAGACGAGTATTACCGCTTCATCAACAAAACGGTAGATCTGCGTACCAGCGATAAAAATGAGTTAATAACCATTTTAGATGCGCCCGATAAAGGTATGCGCATCCAAATTACCAAATTAAATAAGAGTGGACAACCTAAAGAGGCGTTGTTATTAGACCATGTTTACCGTCCTGAGATAACCAAAGAAATCAGGATTTATACAGAAGGCGGTAATGACCAGGTTAAAATTAATGCTGCTAACTCCCCAATTCGCATCCGTGTTATTGGCGGCAGTACCGGTCAAAAGCTTTATGATGTAGAACAAGCTAACCATAAAATCAAAATTTATAATCGGGCCGATAGTGTTGCCTTTAACGGAAATGCGCATTTAATAAGCACACACTTATCAAACGACACCTTAAATACCCACTTTGTACAAAGTAACCCATACAACGTTTGGATGCCGCTGGCTACCGCAGCCATTAATGCCGACGATGGCTTTTTACTGGGTTTAGGTTTTAAATATACCCGTCGCGAGGGCTTTCGTAAACTACCTTATGCCAGTACACAGCAGTTGTTACTTACTCACTCTTTTGCTACCAACGCCTTCCGGATACGCTATGCCGGCGAGTGGATACAGGCAGTAGGCCAGGCAGATTTTACGCTGAATGCCTTTATACAAGCACCCGATAATACACTCAACTTTTTTGGCCGCGGCAATGAAACGGTATTAAACAAATTTCCGGGCTATCGCAGATTTTATCGAACGCGTTATAATACCTTCCAGTTTGACCCTGCCCTACGCTGGCGAACCGGGCAAAACAGTACCATCAGTGCAGGGCCTTCCTTGCAATTTTATCATCTGGATTTACAGGAAAACGCCGGTCGCTTTATCAATAATACCTCGTTAATCAATGCTTATGATAGTGCTTCGATAAACCGTGATAAAGCGCATATAGGTTTACTAATTAACTATACCAGCAATCAGCGTAATAACAATATTTTACCCAGTCAGGGTTATTTTTTAAATCTAAGGTTTCAGGGCTATACCGGCCTCAATCAGTACGCCAAAGCCTTCATTCAAATCAGGCCCGAATTTATTTATTATCAAAAGCTAAACGCTAAGGGCACCATTGTTTTAACCGACCGCGTAGGCGGTGGTATAAGCATTGGTAAACCGGCATTTTACCAGTCGATGTTTTTAGGCGGACAAGGCAATTTGCTAGGCTATTTGCAAAACCGCTTTGCCGGCGACCATATGTTTTATAATAACCTGCAAGGCCGTGTTAAACTGTTTGACGTTGCCAGCTACATCCTGCCCGGCCAGTTAGGCATTACCGGGTTTTATGATACCGGCCGGGTTTGGGTAAAAGGAGAAAGCTCAAACCAATGGCACACCGGTACAGGCGGAGGTTTATATTTTGCCCCGGCAAGCTTAACCGTAATCCAGGTGCTGGCTGGTCATTCGGCTGAGGGTTGGTATCCGTACGTTTCTTTAAACTTTAGGCTATAATGGGCAAAGCTTGTTATATTGTAGTAAACTTCATCTTGAAAAACGGCTCTGATGGGGTAAAAAAGGCACATTGATTAAAAATTGATTAATTTTGCTCGCTTATCATATATTAATATGGGTATCCGGCAGTTTGAGCAAAATCCGTTTCAGCAATGCATTTCCTTTCATGTACTTTTAGACCACCTGGAAAAAATAGCGCGCGAAGAAACAGGGTATGCTGCCGAACGTGCCCAAGCTCTGCTCAATGAAGCTGTAGCTTATCCTAAACTGCGCGACGGGATGAGCGAGGGGTGGGAAATTGATGAGCATATGCCTGTCATTAAACACCTCGTAGCCGACTTATTTCCTGCCGCATTAACGCAAAATGAAATAAAGGCGGTAACTATCCCCTTTCAAAATATTCTGTTTAACCGTACCGAGCGGTTAAAAAAAATATTGCATGCTGCCGGCAACAGCTTTGACATGACCATCCGCAATTTTGATGATCATCAATTTTACGTAATGAGTTGTTGCCTTATCCTCAATGAGTTCTATCAAACGCAGCTCGATTTTGGCAAACCCATGTTTTATGATATCCCTACGGCCGAAGGGGTGATTAAACATTACCGCATTATATATAATGCAGATTTTTTAGACATTATACCTACCAATAAGGCCCGAAAGCTAACGCCGGAAGATATAACCCGGTTAGTTAACAGTTACGATGATTTAGCTTTATGGATGGAGATGTTTCCGCCAGGCAGCTACATTCTCAAAGGCTTCGCGCTTATAACGCTGTTTGATGTTACGGTAGAAAACGCCGTATCAGTTTTAAAGGGTACGCTGCTCACCAACCTTAGTGAGGTAGATGTGGAACAGGATTTTGAATCGATATTTCGTTCTATTTACCGGATTCCGGATCTGCACGTAGGCTTTACCGCCTTTGATGCCGACGAGAATAAATTTAGTAGCATTACCAACATTCGCAAAATAAAGAGCTACATACTTAATGATAGTATGGAGGCTGTTTGCACCGACATTTTAGGGCCAAAATCTTTTGCTGCCATTATGGGTAAAAGTGATTTCTTTGCCGTTTCGGACACAAAGCAGTTTTTTTTAGAACACCCGGAAAGCGAACTGGCACACCAGTTTTTAAAACAAAACATTCATAGCTTTATATTGGCCCCGGTAGTTAAAGATGGGGTAACACTGGGTATTTTGGAACTAACTTCGCCCCGGCCCCATGAGCTCAACAGTGTTAATGCACATAAACTCGATACGGTAATGCCGTTTTTAGTAAACACTATTGACCGGCAAATTTCCTTTATGCAAAACCGCATTCAAGCAGTTATACAAAACGAGTATACTACCCTTCACCCAAGCGTACAGTGGAAATTCAGGAAAGAGGCGCAAAAATATATTGAGCGCCAGGAGCATCACCTCGAATATAACTTGCGAGAAGTAGTTTTTGATGAGGTGTATCCGCTTTACGGTCAAATTGATATCAAGGGCTCATCCAACACCCGTAACCTCAGCATTCAGAAAGATCTGCATAACCAGTTGGCTGCACTGATGCTGATAGTTGAAATGATGGATGAAATGCCGGAACAGGCGGCCTACATGGAAAAACTGCAGGAATTTGAAACGCTTACACATAATTTTTTAACGCTGGTACGCACAGATACCGAGCAGTACATCCAATATTTTATCGAAAGTAAAATTCATCCGCTGCTTTACTCGCTACAATCGTCGCCCATATACAGTAAGGCTATTGCCAATTATTTTAAGCAGTTAGATAAAACCAACGGCTCTTTTTATACTTACCGCCGCAAATACCACACTACGGTTTCAATCACTAATCAAAAACTGGCATCGCTGTTAGATGCGCGCCAAACCGAAGCCCAGCAGATGTTTCCGCACTATTACGAGCGCTTTAAAACCGACGGCGTTGAACATAATTTATATATCGGCTCGGCTATTTCGCCTAAGTATGCATTTGCCAAACGGCATTTGCATAATCTGCGTTTATGGCAGCTGCAAACACTTTGCGAGATGGAGCAAGCACATCACCAGCTTAAATCTACCTTACCTTACCTGCTCGAGGTAACTACGCTAATCCTGGCCTTCAGCTCATCATTGTCGATCAGGTTCCGGATGGATGAAAAACGTTTTGATGTAGATGGCACTTACAACGCCCGCTTTGAAATAGTAAAGAAACGGATAGATAAAGCCTACATTAAAGACACCAGCGAGCGCATTTGCGAACCCGGTAAAATAACTATTGTATACGCCAGCCCTAACGAAGAAACCGAATATCGCGGATACATTAAAACCATGCAGGACCGCCGGTTATTGGGCAACAAGATTGAGGTGCTGGAGGTAGAAGATTTGCAAAGTGTTTCGGGATTAAAAGCACTCCGGATAAATATATTACACGAATAAACCCACAGAGCGAGCTACTTATAGCTTGAGACTGCTGTTTGTTAACTACCAAAACCTTTATTTTCTTTTTAAGAAAACCATTTATTTCCCCCGTGTTACTATTAAGGCTACTGTGCGTTGGCAAACAGCCGCAGTGAGTTATGCAATACTTAAATTAAAGCATAAAACTTATGGAAAACACAACCAACCAAGACCCTACAGAAAAGTATGTAAGCGAACCGTTTTCGGAACAGCAGCAGGACGCTCCGGGAACCGAAACCGAATTGCAGCCTAAAGCCGATCATGGCGAAAACTCCTACAAAGGATCGGGCAAATTGACAGGCCGCAAAGCTATTATCACCGGCGGCGACTCGGGCATTGGCCGTGCTGTAGCTATTGCTTACGCACGCGAGGGCGCCGACGTTTTAATTTCGTATTTTAATGAAGACGAAGATGCCCGACAAACTGCCAAATTTATTGAAGAAGCTGGCCGAAAGGCAGTATTGGTAAGCGGCGATATCCGCGATGAAGCACATTGCCAGAAAATTATTGATACCGCTGTGGCCGAGTTTGGTCAGATTGATATCCTGGTAAACAATGCTGCTTTCCAGATGTCGCGCCAGTCGTTGCAGGAAGTGAGTACTGAGGAATGGGACCGCACTTTTAAAACCAACATTTACCCGATGTTTTATTTGTGCAAAGCGGCCGAGCAACACTTAAAGCCAGGTGCTACCATCATTAACACCACCTCGGTAAATGCTTATAAACCCCGGCCAACTTTAGTAGCCTATGCAGCTACAAAAAGCGCTATCCAAAACTTTACCTCGAGCATGGCGCAACTGTGGGCCGAAAAAGGTATAAGGGTTAATTGCGTAGCACCAGGCCCCATCTGGACACCACTCATCCCATCTACCATGACGCCTGATGAGGTAAAATCATTTGGGCAGGATGTACCGCTTAAACGTGCCGGTCAGCCCGCCGAACTGGCCGCTGCTTATGTATTACTGGCGTCAGAAGATTCAAGTTATATGACCGGTTCTACCATACAGGTAACCGGCGGCTCTCCAACCATTTAACACATTTAGTTACACCGAATATTATGCCCCAATAGCCAGTAACACGTTGGCTATTGGGGTTTTTCTTGCCTTATACATAGCAAATCGCAATAAATAATTCGATTTTTAAAATCAAAGGCTATCTTTGCTTCATAAATTCTTAAGGGGTGCCTTGCTTTGAGCAATCAAAACACAAAGACAGGCTGAGATCATACCCATTGTTGAAGTTATCCAGTTAAGCTTTTAGCAGCCGTGTTTATTACGGTTAACAATGCTAAAGCTTCCAACAGTAAACTTCAACATGCACCTGATCCGGGTAATGCCGGCGTAGGGAGAGGTAATAAAGTTAAGTGTACTGCACGCAATTTACACCCTTAGCGGGCAGATGGTTTAACGCAATTTTTATTAACAATTGAAAAATTTTTACTTAGCACTTGTGGCCCTGCTACTACCTATGCTGGCAGCCGCCCAATTTTCTGTATCCGGTAAAATTACCGATCAAACCAACGGTGAGCCTTTAGCCGGGGCAACCGTTACGCTGCAAAACGCATCATCATTAACTACCAACAGCAGCACCAACGGCAGCTACGAATTTAACAACGTAAAAGCCGGAAATTACACCCTCAAGGTAAGCTACGTAGGTTACCAGTTATTTAATCAAAATTTAAACGTAAACGGCAACCATGTCATCAACGTTAGCCTCAACACTAATAATTTTACAGCCGAAGAGGTAACCGTAAGTGCTACCCGTGCTTCGGCTAAATCGCCGACGGCCTTTACCAACCTGCGCAAACAGGACCTAGAAAAAAATAATCTTGGGCAGGATTTACCTTATTTGCTTAACCAAACGCCATCGGTAGTTACTACATCTGATGCCGGGGCTGGCGTAGGTTATACAGGTATACGCATCCGCGGATCGGACGGTACCCGTATTAACGTAACCGTAAACGGCATTCCGCTTAACGACGCCGAGAGCCAGGGCAGCTTTTTTATTAACCTGCCAGATTTTGCCTCCTCAGTAAATAATATTCAGATACAACGAGGGGTAGGTACATCAACCAATGGTGCGAGTGCCTTTGGTGCCAGCTTAAATATTCAAACCACCACCCGACAAGATACAGCCTACGCCAACATCAACACCTCTGCCGGCTCGTACGGAACGGTTAAAAACACCGTGCAGTTAGGATCAGGCCTGCTTAACGGGCATTTTAGTTTGGATGGCCGCTTATCGCGCATTGCATCTAACGGCTATATTGACAGGGCTACCTCTAACCTGCTTTCTTATTATTTAAGCGGCGCTTATTATACTAAAAACAGCACCCTGCGTGCTAATGTTTTTGCCGGTCGCGAACGCACCTACCAAGCATGGAATGGTATACCCGATTATGTTATTGGCGACGACAGCTATGCCGCTGCCAACGGGATACCCGATAACCGCCGTTATAATGAACTGGGCTTTTTAGGTAAAAACCTGACGCCATCTTACCAGCGTTCTAACTTTTATGATAACCAAACGGACAACTATCAGCAAAACCACTACCAGCTACTATACGACAGGCAGTTAAGTGACAAGCTATCATTTAGCGGTGCTTTACATTATACCAAAGGCAGCGGTTATTACGAAGAGTATAAGATTGACCAACCAGTAACTAAATATGGCTTAACCCCGGTAATGCTAAACGGTACCGCCATCAATAATACCGACCTGGTCCGCCGCTTATGGCTGGATAACGACTTTTATGGCGTAACCTACTCCTTAAAATATCATCCGCAAAAAACCCTTAACTTAATTTTGGGTGGTGCTTACAATGAGTATAAAGGTGCTCATTTTGGCAACATTGTTTACACGGCGCAAAGTGCAGGCATCCCGCCGAATTATGAATACTACCGCGACAATGCTAACAAAAAAGACTTCAACATTTTTGCCCGCGGCGAATGGACGTTAGGTCAGGTATTATTATATGCTGACATGCAATACCGTCATATTGATTACTCCTTTTTAGGCTTTGACCGTAACCTGAACAACATTCAGCAAGATGCCAAACTAAATTTTTATAACCCTAAGGCCGGTATTACTTACAACATTGATAACAGGAACAATGTGTACGCCTCTTTTTCGGTAGGTAACCACGAACCTAACCGCGACGATTTTACCAACTCTACACCGCAAAGCCGACCCAAGCCAGAAAATCTGAAAGATTTTGAGGCGGGTTACCGTACGGCAGGTAAAAACTACAGTGCAGGCATCAACGGCTTTTATATGCTTTACAAAAACCAATTGGTGCTAACCGGTGCTTTAAATGATGTAGGTGCAGCCATCCGCAGCAACGTAAAAGACAGCTACCGTGCGGGCATTGAGGTTGATGGCCGGGTAAATATATTTTCTAAATTAACGTGGGCCGCCAATGCCACCTTAAGTACTAACAAGGTTAAAAATTACCAGCAGTTTTTGTATAACGAAGACAATGATACTTACGTGCAGCAACAGTACAGTAAAACCAATCTTGCGTTTTCACCATCTTTTATAGGCGGCAGCGAGCTTAGCTTTTCGCCAATTAAAAACGGAAGCATTGCGTTACTAAGTAAATATGTAAGCCGCCAATACCTGGATAATACATCAAACACCAACACCGGCAGTTTAACCGTTAACCCGGCAGTGGCCAACAACAAGTATGCTTATCACCGCTACTTGGATGGTTATTTTGTGAACGATATACGCCTGAATTATAACTTTAAGGTTAAAGGCGTTAAAAACGTAGGCGTAAGTTTATTGGTTAACAATATATTCAGCGCCAAATACGAATCTAACGGTGCTACTTATGCAGGCATCAGCGGTGGCTATGTAAATAACTATAACTACATTTTCCCGCAGGCGCCGATTAACTTTTTGGCAGCGCTTAATCTAAGTTTTTAACCCCACCCTGCCCTCTCCGAAGGGGAGGGTTCTTTGGATTTACAGGATTGCCGGGGATGATGAATATTAAAAAGCCCTCTCCTTTGGAGAGGGTTTGGGAGAGGTCGAGGTTATGCATTTTATAGAACTTTTAAACGAACAAATACGGCAAACTACTTTTTTAGAGTGGGTTGCCGTTTTGCTGGGTGTTGCTGAGGTATTGCTGGCGCGTAACAACAACGTATGGCTTTACCCGGCAGGTATTGGTAGTTCGGCCATCACTATTTTCCTGCTGTTAAAAGTAGGATTGTTTGCCGAATCGGCTTTGAGCGCTTACTATGTGGTAATGAGTATTTATGGCTGGTATGTATGGTCGCGTCGGGCCGGCGAACCGCCGGTTAAAATTGCATACGCTACCCGCCACGAGTGGGTTATTACCCTGCTTATCAGCTTAATCGGCTGGGGCGTTATCTACCTTATCCTACATCACTTTACCAGCTCAACCGTACCAGTTTGGGATTCTTGGGTATCGTCAACCGCATGGGCAGGTACCTGGTTACTGGCCCGCCGCCGTATCGAAAACTGGCTGGTACTTAATGTAAGTAACCTATTTGCTATCCCATTACTGTTTCATAAAAACTTAGCGCTGTTTGCTGCGCTTACTATATTTTTATTTATTGTAGCCTTTTTTGGTTATTTCGATTGGCGCCGCTTATACCTGCGGCAAAAGCAATCACCAGCTTATTAATATGATTAACACTGTTCCTCACCCATCCAGCTTTCTGCAACCCGAATGGGTAAAAACCATTCGGCAGGATGCTTTTGCTGCCGAACAAGCCGGGATGCTACAGCCTCAACAGTTAGAGCTCGTTTACGAGGAGCAATGGTTTAAACTGTTAGTGCCTAAAATATATGGTGGATTGGAAATGCCGCTACCCGAACTCATCAGGCTGGAAGAAGCTTTGAGTTGGGCCGATGGCAGTTTGGGTTGGGTAATTACGCTTTGCGCCGGTGCAGGCTGGTTTGGGGGATTTATTAACCCCGAAGCTGCCCGGCAGATATTTGCCGACCCTAAAGTTTGCCTGGCGGGCAGCGGCGCATCTACCGGTACTGCGCAGCAACTGGCCAACGGCTATAACATAAACGGGCACTGGCGCTATGCCAGCGGCGTACGCCATGCTACGCATTTCACGGCTAATTGTATTATTCAGCAAAATCAGGCCGATGTATTAGGTGATGACGGCAGTCCGGTGATATCCTCCTTTGTAATTGACCACCACCAGGCCGCGCAGGTACCGGCCTGGAAATACATAGGTATGATGGGTACTGGTAGCCATGCCTTTACAATTACCGATGCCAGCGTACCGGCCAACCGGTCGTTTACCATTGATGCATCTTCAGCGGTAATTGATACGTTGTTGTACCGCTACCCGTTTCTACAACTGGCCGAGGCTACTTTAGCAGCTAACCTATCGGGTATGTCGCAACATTTTATAGATTTATGCGGACCAGTATTTGAGCAAAAATTGAAAGAGTCGGAAAGGTTAACCGAAAAAGACCGAACAGTACTGATGGAAACCTATGCATCAATTGCGGCACAATTACAAACAGCCCGTGATGCTTTTTACCAGGCAGTAGATGCCTCCTGGACGGCCGAAATTGAAGATGAAAAAACTGCTGCAACTTTGCTATACCCCGTAAGCACAACCAGCCGTCAGTTGGCACGTGTTGCCCGCGAGAGTGTAGATAAGCTTTACCCCTATTGCGGCCTGCGGGCTGCCGCGCCCGATACCGAAATTAACCAGGTATGGCGCGATTTACACACGGCCAGCCAGCATGCACTGCTTACTTTTGAGGCATCGTAACAGGTAAAATAGCCAACTGAAATTTGAAGTAATTTAAAAATCGAGCGAGGTTTCGCTGATGAGCCGGTAGATGTCGTGCAGGTTACGGCCAAGCTCTTTATAATCCAGACCATAGCCTACCACAAATTCGTTATCAATCTCAAAGCCTACATAGCGTAGCTCTTCAATAGACGTTTCGAGCTTGCCGGGCTTAAGCAGCAGCGAGCACACCCGTATTGAGGCAGGTGATTGTAATTTTAGTTTCTCGATCAGGTAACTCAGCGTATTACCGGTATCTACAATATCTTCAATAATTACAATGTGCCTGCCGCTGATGTCAACCGTCAGCTCAATATCTTCGCGTATACGGCGGGTGGTGGACGTTCCACCGTAGTATGAAGCCAGCTTGGTAAACGTAATTTCGCACGGAATAGTAATTTGCTTAATTAAGTCGGCTACGAACAAAAAACTCCCATTCAGCACGCCAATAAAAATGGGGGTTTTACCCTCATAATCTGCATTTAGTTGTTTGCTTAGCAGGTTAATACGCTTTGCGATGGTTTCTGCTTCAATTAATGGCTCAAATGTTAAATCATCAATTTTCATGGTAGTTTATTTGAGTTTTCGAGCTAATATAACCCGGCAGCAATTAAGTTTTTGTTACTATGCTTCTATATACAATTATACATAATACTGACGTAAACGCACCACGCCAATCGATATAATTTACTGTATATTTGTACTTCGCATGATAGATTACCAGGTACATACGCTACCCAATGGCATACGTTTACTTTACAAACATGCCGCCACTAATATTACCCATACTTGCTTCCTGATTAATGCCGGTGCCCGCGATGAAGCTCCGCAAAAAGATGGATTGGCACATTTTATTGAGCACCTCTTATTTAAGCAAACGGAGCGCCGCAATACCAACCA
Source organism: Mucilaginibacter sp. CSA2-8R (assembly GCF_038806765.1). Taxonomy (NCBI): domain Bacteria; kingdom Pseudomonadati; phylum Bacteroidota; class Sphingobacteriia; order Sphingobacteriales; family Sphingobacteriaceae; genus Mucilaginibacter; species Mucilaginibacter sp. CSA2-8R. The sequence continues at coordinate 4,741,637 of NZ_CP152389.1, forward strand.
GATTTTAAACCGGCTGGAATTGGTAGGTGCCGATTTAAACGCTTACACTACTAAAGAGTATACTTGCATACATGCCTCACTGCTTAAACAGCACCTGGAACGTGCCCTTGATTTGTTTGAGGATATTATCTTCCACTCTACCTTTCCGGAAGAAGAACTGACCAAAGAACGCGGTGTAATACTGGACGAAATTGCTTCTTACCAGGACCAGCCAGAAGAAGCCATACAAGACGATTTTGAGGGCTTATTATTTAAGGGGCATACACTAGGCAATAATATTTTAGGTACTGAGCAATCGGTGAACCAACTGGGCAAAGCCGATATAAGTGATTTTATGGCGGCCAATTACAACACCCACGAAATGGTGTTTGCCGTTATTGGCGATTACGACTTTGCAAAACTGGTAAAACTGGCAGATAAATATTTAGGCCCCGTACCCGAAAACCGTTCAACTAAAAACAGGCAAAAGCCGGCACAGGCTAAAACCGAATGGTTAGCTATCGAAAAGCCGATATCACAAACACATGGGGTAATTGGAGGCATGGCGTACCATTCATCGCATGCTCATAAAAGCGGCTTACTGCTGGTAAACAATATTTTGGGCGGCATGGGTATGAGCAGCCGGCTAAACCTCGAAATCCGCGAAAAGCATGGCATTGCTTACACCATTGAGTCTAATTATATCCCGTTTACCGACACGGGTATCTTTTCTATCTATTTTGGTACCGACGAAGAAAAATCGGCCAAAGCCATTAAGCTGATTCATAAAGAACTGCAAAAGCTGCGCGACAACAAACTGGGCACCCTGCAATTACAGCAAGTCAAGCAAAAGTTTATTGGTCAGATTGCCCTGGCCGAAGAAAACCGCCTGAGCCTGATTATTTCGATGGCCAAAAGCTTAATTGATTTTAATTGCATTGATACACTGCAGCAGGTCTTTGATAAAATAAGTATGGTAACCGCCGAACAGGTCCTCGAAATCAGTAACGAGGTATTTGATCAGCAAAAGCTGATTACGCTGCTGTTTGAGCCAAAAGAGTAAACAGCAATTAATACCTTATAAACAATGTTTGGGTTGTAACATTAAGCTGCCATGGGTAGTCTAACGTTCACTTAAACATTGTTATGACCGTAAAACCTTTCCACATCTTATTAATTGCGTTTGTTGCTTTAGCACAAACCAGCTTGGCACAAACTTTTAACAAGGCCAAAATGGATAGCCTGTTTGATGCCGTAGCAGCCAACAACCGGGCTATGCTTAGTGTAGCGCTTACTCAAAAAGGCCAGCTGGTGTATAGCCGGGCCATCGGCAACAGCTGGTTAGGCGAAAAAAATATACCGGCTACCATCCAAACTAAGTACCGCATAGGTTCAATCTCTAAAGTTTTTACAGCAGTCATGATTTTTCAGTTGGTTGAAGAAGGCAAATTGCAACTCACTACGCCGCTGTCAGAATTTTACCCCTCCCTACCTAATGCTTCTAAAATAACTATTGCCCAGTTGCTTAGCCACAGCAGCGGTTTGCATAGCTTTACCAGCGACAGCTCTTACCTAACGTGGTTAAACAAAAAGATGATACCTGCCGAAATGATTGCAAAGATTAACGTAAAACCAGATTTTGAGCCCGGCAGCAAGCACCAATACAGCAACAGCAACTTTATATTGTTAGGTTACATCATCGAAAAGCTGGACAAAAAGCCTTATGCCCTTGCTTTAAAAAACCGGATTACCAGTAAAACTGGATTAAGCAATACCTATTACGGCGGTAAAATAACGGCAGCCAATAACGAAGCTTACTCTTATTACTGGAAAGACAAATGGCTGCCTGACACTGAAACTGATATGAGTATACCCGGCGGTGCCGGTGCACTGGTATCCAACCCAACGGATCTGGTAAAATTCATGAATGCCCTATTTAACAGCAAACTGGTAAGCACCGCAAGCCTTACGCAAATGCGCACCATTAACGATGGTTACGGCATGAATTTATTTGCTTACCCGTTTGATGGGCACACGGCCTACGGCCACGGCGGCGATATTGATGGTTTCCACTCGCAGGCCGCTTACTTTCCGGCTGATGACATTGCGGTAGCCTATACAGCAAACGGAGTTAACATGAATTTAAATAACATGATGATTGGTGTATTAAGTATTGCATTCAATAAAGCGTATACCATTCCCAATTTTAAGCCTGTTGCATCATCCGCTCAGGAATTGGATCAATACATAGGCATTTACAGCAGCACTCAAATACCCATTAAAATTACAATTGGTAAAAACGAAACAACACTAACAGCACAGGCTACCGGGCAATCGGCATTTAGTTTGGATGCTGCCGGTAACCGTACGTTTAAATTTGATGCGGCAGGCATTACGCTAATTTTTGATCCGGCTAACGGGCAAATGACACTTAAACAAGGTGGCCGCACTTACTTGTTAACCAAAGCAAAGTAACTACATGCTTTTGCAATATGACATGGCATTTATAACTAAGCTGCCACTGCATTTTATATCCTTTACAGAAATACGTAATTTTGCAGCATGAAACTGCCCATTGTAGCCTATGGCGATCCGGTGTTAAGAAAAAAAGCCATTGACTTTGAAACCGAGGAAACAGCCGACCTTAAACAACTGATTGCAGACATGTACGAAACCATGTATGCCGCTCACGGTGTAGGTTTGGCAGCGCCTCAGGTAGGTATTTCCAAACGTTTGTTTGTGGTAGATGCATCACCTTTTGATGATGATGAGCCCGAACTGAAGGATTTTAAAAAGGCATTTGTAAATCCGCAAATTCTGGAAGAAACTGGCGAAGAATGGCCATTTAACGAGGGCTGCCTGAGCATTCCGGACATCCGCGAGGATGTATACCGCCAGCCGATAGTTCGTATTGCTTATTTAGATGAGCACATGCAGCCGCACGAAGAAACCTACAAAGGTTTAGCTGCCCGCGTTATACAGCACGAATATGACCATATTGAAGGCAAACTATTTACCGATAAGCTAAGCCCGTTACGTAAGCGCCTGCTCGAAAAACGCCTGAATGATATTTCGAAAGGTGTAGTTAAAGTAGAATACAAGATGAAGTTCCCTGCCGCTAAAAAAGGCCGTTAATCTTCGGTGGTTCGATAGCCGTTGTCAGTTCGTTATTAGGTATTTACAAACACAAGGCCAGCTCATTTAATTGAGCTTTCTATAATTGGTTAAGGCCTTTAGGATAATGTAAATTTATTATCTTAAAGGCCTTGATTGTTTATATGAAAAAACTCTACATTTTCGCATTATCGCTGTATACAACCGTTTCCATGGCGCAAACGGATGCTGTTAAAGCCAATATTGCTAAAAAGGCCGATGCCATGCAGGCTAAACTGGTAACCTGGCGGCGCGATTTTCATGAACACCCGGAGCTGGGCAACCACGAAACCCGAACCGCCGGTATTATTGCCAGCCACTTAAAAAGCTTAGGTATTGAGGTTAAAACCGGCGTAGCTAAAACCGGCGTAGTCGGTTTGCTTAAAGGCGGCAAGCCCGGGCCGGTAGTAGCTTTAAGGGCGGACATGGATGGCTTGCCTGTTACCGAACGTACCGCAGTGCCCTTTGCCTCTAAGGTTAAAACCACTTTTAACAACACTGAAGTTGGCGTAATGCATGCTTGCGGGCATGATACGCATGTATCAATCCTGATGGGCGTAGCCGAAGTGCTGGCCTCCATGAAAAATGATTTGCATGGTACCGTTAAGTTTATTTTTCAGCCTTCTGAAGAAGGCCCCCCGTTTGGTGAGGAAGGTGGTGCCGAACTGATGATTAAAGAAGGCGTACTGCAAAACCCTAAAGTGGATGCTATTTTCGGCTTGCACATCAACGCCCAAACTGAGGTTGGTAAAATTACCTACCGCCCCGGAGGTACCATGGCGGCCGTAAATGATATGCAGATTGTGGTAAAAGGTCGTCAGGCACACGGCGCTTACCCATGGAGCAGTATAGACCCCATCGTGGTATCGGCCCAAATTATTAATAGTTTACAAACCATTGTGAGCCGCAATTTAAACGTTACCGAAAATGCAGCCGTAGTTACCATAGGTGCTATCAACGGTGGTAACCGGTCTAATATCATCCCCGAGCAGGTAACCATGATGGGCACTTTAAGGGCCTTGAGCGCTGAGGACGAAAAAATGCTGATTGACCGCGTCAAAACTATTGCCACCAAAACCGCAGAAGCAGCCGGCGCCACTGCCGAAGTTAAAATTCCGTTTAGTGTACGCTACCCGGTTACCTACAACGACCCAAAACTTACCGAAAAGATGTTACCTACGCTGCAAGCGACAGCCGGCACCGCAAATGTGTTACTGCGCCCCGCCGTTACGGGTGCCGAAGATTTTAGCTTTTTTCAGGAAAAAGTTCCGGGACTATTCATTTTTTTGGGAGGCATGCCCAAAGGCCAGGACCCGCTTAAAACCGCAGCCCACCACACGCCCGATTTTTTTATTGACGAAAGCGGCTTCAGCTTAGGCGTTAAAGCCTTGTGTAATCTTACTTTAGATTATATGGCTGGTAAGGGTAAATGACCTTCACTTACGAATAATCTTGATTTACTTAGGTTAAAACCACGTGAGTATCATGTATAAATATACCTTCCTTATAGCTTTAATAGTAATGTGTGTTTCTTTTAAAGAGCAGCACAATACCACTCAATATGATGAAATAAAAGGCATGGAGTTAATAAAAGGTGGAATTTTTATTATGGGTATAGATAGCAATCGTCTTAAAAGCTACACCATGATATTTAACATACCGAAGGAAATTATTAAGCAGGAATATCCCGCTGTTAGAGGTGTAATAGCATCTTATTATCTGGACAAATACGAAGTTTCCAATGCTCAATATAAAGTGTTTATCGAAACCAACCCTCAATGGTCAAAGCAAAACATCCCGGATAGTTTACACGACGGTAATTATTTGAAAGAGTGGACAGGCAACGAGTATCCGAAAGGGCAAGCAAACTATCCGGTAGTATATGTGAGCTGGCATGCTGCGTTAGCATATGCCATTTGGCAGGGCAAACGCTTACCAACTGAAGCAGAATGGGAGTATGCAGCAAACAATAACTCACCCGCGCCGCTCTTTCCGTGGGGCAATCAGTTTCCTAACCCTAAGAAGCAAAATTTCATCAATTCAAATATCGGGCATCCTGTCCAGGTAACTCAATATAAAAGCAACGATTACGGAATTTATCATTTAGCAGATAATGTTTCGGAATTTGTGACAGACCAATGGCGGCAAGACAAATATGCCGAACTCAACGATATTACAGGAAAGAAATATCTATTCAATAGCGAACCTAATAGTATTGTTGTCAAAGGCGGAAATTATAACAGTCCGCCCGCTGAGTTACGCACGACCTACCGTCATAAACATAACCGGACCGAATGCAGCGGGCTAATTGGTTTTAGATGTGCAAAGTCTGTCAACAAATTATACCGACGGTAAATCATGGATTGATGAATTAAATAAAACTTCAACCTGGTTTTTATCCCGCTTTTTTCAGCATCATAAAATCATCAGTAAACAATTTTTTAAAACATGCTGTTGATATATAAAAATCACGCTATGTTACTGACCACCCAACAAGCCGCCGAATGGCAGGATATTTTATTGATGAATGCCCAGGCCACGCCACACTCTCCGTCAGAAGAAAACTTAGCCGACGATGATGACGAAAGCTTTGATGATATGATGCAGGATGAAGATGACCTGTACGAAGCCCGCAATGATGATAACCTGATAGCTCCTGGAGACGATGACCACCTGCCTGACGACGACCTACAATAAAAAGGTTAACATTTTATATTAAATTACCTTACAATTGTCAGATCATAGCGATGTGATAATCGCTGAGCTGCATTTTAATTTTTCCGGTTTTGGTATCCATGCTGCGCATTTTTTTACGGTCAATCTTGGTATCCCTACCCATAAAATTAAGCGGGATTTTCAACCGTTCGATAGCAAAACCGGCCTCCATGTAATCAGGCAAAATGTCAGCATTTTTGGCGTACTGCATCAGCAAAGTGTAAGAGCCGTCTTTACGGGTATTTACTTCCGATTGCACAATGCGCACGGCTTTGGTATCCATGTATAAGGTAACCAGTACCAAGTCTGATTTACCATCCGTCGGGATCACATTAATTACCTTAAGGTTCCGGCCGTCACGCTTTTCTGTCCCGCGGTCAACAGTAATGAAAGGATGCTTAAATATCTCATTCAGCGAAAAGTCCAGCCCGCGCTTAGGCAGCAGCACAAAATCATCCGAAGAAAAAGCCATCTTTTTCCCTTTTACGTATTTAATCTGTGCCCTTTTGGTCGGCATCTTGATAAAGGGCACATCCAGGTTAAGCGTTACCGCTGCCGAAAATTGCTTTACCGAATCCATCCGCTGTTTAATGTGCATTAAATCGGCATCCACTTTTTGTGCCTGCACCCATTGGGTACTTAATAAAAACAACAGCAAAGCCAACCTCATCATCCAATATCCTTTTTTTGAAAAGTAAAAATTCCTATCGCAGCAAATGCCGCAATGTATAATATCAAAAGGGCGTTGTTTACACCAATTTTTAACCAGTCGGTTTCGTAATAAAAAAGCTGCTGCCAGGTATCAATCAGCTTAGGGAAAAACACATTATTTAAGCCCGCCAACCCAAGCTCGGCCTTTAACAGCAAGTTGGTCACTATCAAAAACAGGGCAGCTGCAATCCAGGTTTTGGCGGCTTCCTTGATAAATACAGCAAGCGTGATGCTTACTACGCTATAAAACACCATGGCTATAGCACCAGAGGCAAACGCCCAGCAAATGCGCCTAAACGCTTCTTTAGCCTCAAAAAAGTTAAGCGTACCAATGTATACCACCAAATCGCCGGTACCAAAAACGGCATAGGCAAGGGCAAAGGTGCTCAGCATCATAAAGGCAATTACAAATACCGTAAATACAATAGCGGTAATGTATTTTGCTCCTATAAACTGCCACTTTTTTACGGCCTGCAGCATCACGGCCTGCACGGTGCCATCTTTATACTCATCCGTCATTAATCCCGAAGTAATAATCATGAGGATGAGCGGCACATTAAACCACAGCGAGTTTAACACAATGTACATAATCAGGTTACCGTTAAGCAAGGTACCCTCAAAATAGAATGACTGCCGCAGGTTGTTGAGCAATAAATCGAGTATGGCGCTGCCTTGATAGTAGGCTGTAATAAAAATTAATAGCTCAATTAGCAATATGGCGCCTAAAGCATAATAGGTTTTGCTTTGCTTAAGTATTTTTAACAGCTCGGCTTGTAGTAATCGCCTCATGAAATAGGAGTTTTAACCAGCTCTTCTAACGAAAGCTCGGGTGTACAGGATGTAACCTGTATACCTTCGGCCAGCAATTCATTTAATAAACCTGGTATTTCACTGGCATTGCAGGTTACCTTAGCATCGTTAATACCCATTTTAGCTTGGTACTTTTGAAGTACGACAGATGATGCAAGGTTTTGCGCTGTTATACTAAAGTTATGGATATGGTTATTGATTAGTTGCCCTGTAGTACCAGCATTCACAATTTTACCGCCGTCCATCACATATAAGTAATGGCAGCATTTGCTCAGTTCGCCCATTAAGTGTGATGACAGCAGGATGGCGATATTATCTTTCTCCGCCAAATCGGTAATCAAACTAATCAAAGAGGCCACGCCCGTAGGGTCGAGACCCGAAAAGGGTTCATCAAGCACCAGGTATTCGGGCTCATTTAGCAAGGCAATGGCTATGCCCAAGCGTTGCTTCATCCCCATCGAAAAATTGCGTACCGGGTCTTTACGGTTGAGCGGCAATCCGACTTTGGTGAGGTATTGATTGAGCGAAGTCGTATCAGCAGGAGCGCCCTGTATTCCGGCAAATATTTTCAGGTTATCGTGGGCACTCAAGTACGGATATAAACCGGGGCGCTCTATAATACCGCCGATTGGTTTGCTCCGTGTCGAACTTACGTCAACCGTACCGGTATCAGGCTTCACCAATCCGCACAAAATCCGGAATAGGGTAGTTTTACCGGCGCCGTTATGCCCCAGCAAACCACTTATTTGGCCGGGTTGCATCCGGATAGATACATTATCTAATGCTTTGCCTGATGTGTAAGATTTACTCAGGTTGTTTCCGGTAAGCATTATATAAAGTTTTGAAGATTAAGCTCGCGATAATTAAACTTGGGCTCGTAGTATTTTTCCATAAATGTACGCGACCAAAAATATTTGCGGAACAAGAATAAAGGATCCTTTACCATAAAATGCGGAACAAAGTGATACCACTTAATTCCTAAACGGCGGTAATATAGCTGCACCTCTTCTTCCATACCCAACTCGCGCGCGGCTACCAAAAAAGCAATGCGCTGGCATTTCGATCCTTGGTATAAACGCGCAATTTTAGGAGTAAAACCATGCACAAAGAGGTAATCCTTTATACGCTTGTAGTTCTGAAAACGCGACCAGGCATCCATAATAACCAAAAAGATATGGCTGAAAGCGAAAAGCATACTACCAAACCAAAACAAGCTAAAGAGCAATGCCTCTTCCTCATAATTTTGCCTGAATTTGTGGTAATAAAACAGCGACTCAAAAACAAACAGCAGTGATGAGTAATACAGCAGGCAGCCTACATTCCAAAAAGATACAGCGTATAAAGGTTGTTTAGGCAGCGTACGTGTTTTAATCATTTTTATAAATAACGGCTATATGTTAAGCAATTAACGCTTATTACACTTTATGCAATATAATCAGTTTTAAAAAAATCTCCTAACAGGAATACCACTAAGTTATGAAGCAATCATAACCTACTTATAACCAGTGATTCTATCCCAAGATTTCCTTAATGTCATCAGCAGACAGCGACTTAATAAAACTTTCTTCGGTAGTGATGAGCGACCGGGCTACGCCCAGCTTACGTTGCTGCAGGGCCAGTATTTTTTCTTCTACCGTATCTTTGGTAATAAATTTATAGATAAACACATTTTTAGTTTGCCCAATGCGATGGGTACGGTCTATAGCCTGCTGCTCAACCGCCGGGTTCCACCACGGGTCAAGGATAAATACATAATCAGCCTCGGTTAAATTTAGCCCCACGCCTCCTGCTTTAATCGAAATTAAAAACACCTGCGTTTTAACATCCTGCTGAAAACGTTTAACTACTTCTCCCCTATTTTGCGTGCTGCCATCCAGGTAAGTGTACTTTATATTTTGCTTGTCGAAATACTGCCGGTAAATATTAAGCTGCTTTACAAATTGCGAAAAGATGAGCACTTTATGATTGCCATCGAGCACGTTGGCCAGCGTATGCACCACATCTTCAAATTTACCCGAATCGCCTTCGTAGCTTTCGTCAATCATTGACGGGTGGTTGGCAATCTGGCGCAGTTTAATCAGGCCTTGTAATACCTGGATCTGGCTTTGGGCAAAAGTACCGTCTTCCAAGCTTTGCAACAGCTCGTTGCGATACTCCGATTTTACCTTTTCGTAAACAGCGCTTTGCTCATCGCTCATTTTGCAGTAAAACAACTGCTCGGTTTTGGGCGGCAACTCGGTAGCCACCTGTTCTTTGGTACGGCGTAGTACAAAGGGCTTTATCAGTGCTTGTAATCGGTGCGCTTTGTCTTCATCCTTCTTTTTTTCGATAGGCGTTACAAACTCATTTAAAAAAAACTGCTGGTTACCCAGTAGACCTGGATTTATGAACGACATCTGTGTCCATAAATCGTTCACCGTATTTTCGACCGGGGTACCGCTCAATATCAGTTTATGGCGGGATTTAAGCTGCTTTACCGCCTGGTACGATTTAGACGACGGGTTTTTGATATTTTGGCTCTCATCTAAAATAACATAATCAAAAAAGAATGCCTTAAATAAATCTACATCAATACGGCTGATGCCATACGTAGTAACCACTACATCATAATTACCAAAAACATCCGGCGATTTATACCTGAAAGCGCCCGTATGCACCATCAGCCTTAGCGTGGGTGTAAACTTAGCAGCCTCATTCATCCAGTTGTAAATAAGCGAGGTAGGCATAATCAGTAACGAAGTACTGGTTGCGCCAATAGCCTGGGCGTCTTCTTTATTCTTTTGCAGCAGGGCAAGGGTTTGTATGGTTTTGCCCAAACCCATATCGTCAGCCAGGCATCCGCCAAAATGGTACTCCTTTAAAAACTGGAACCAATTATAACCGGCCTGTTGGTAAGGCCTTAAACTACCTGCAAAATTAACCGGCGGCGCCACGTCTTCCAATTGTTCAAAATCGTTCAGCTTCTGTAGCTTACGGTTCATGGTAATACTGGCCAGTTCGCCTTCAGCTAAATCATTAATGAGGCCAATGTGGTGCTTGCGCAGTTTTAAATCTTTATTGCCCTCGGCAAAGCTCAGCAGGTTACCGTATTGAGCAAACCACTCCTGCGGTATCACCGCAATTTCGCCCGATGGTAACACAAACTCTTTTTTGTGATTGAGAATGTGATTACGCAAGTCTAAAAACGGAATTTGATATGGGCCAAAATGCACAATGGCATGAATATCAAACCAGTCGTTATTTTCTTTTACCTGTAAATCTATTTTACTGCTGCCAAACAGGTAACGCTTTTGCCCTTCGGGCTGCTCAATATCAAAACCGGCGGCAACTAGTTGCTCATGGTGCTGGTTAAGCCACTCAAAAACCGAAAAGGACTGGTCGGCCTCATCATTCTCCTGTTTTACTTCCAGATTTTGGAAAAGGGAGGATGAGGTAGTTAACCCCATATTTTCCAGCTGCTGCAGCTTGTTTTTCTCCCAGGTTACCGAGCGCCTGATGCGGTGAAAAATATAACTGTCGCCATTGCGGTCTATCTTAACCGATATTTGCCGGCCATCACCATATGGAAACGTGTAACCTGCATATTTAAAAAATAACTGTATTTGCGATGTCCCGCCGGCCACATAAATAGGTTTAACAACGGGCCTGGCATCATACTTTTCGGTGTTGATAGTAAAGCCCTCGGCATGTACATGATGTTTTTCAATCAGCGGCGCCACAAAGCGTTCAAAATACGATTGCTCCGCACTGCGCGGAATAGCTATATAACGCTTATTTAAAAAAGGAAGCAGCTTTTTACCCTCTACATCTTTATCAAAATAATACAAGGTTTCGTCAAGCATCATCCACCCCGGATGATTGCATATAACTTCGGCTCCTTTAAACATAAACTCGATTTTCATCCCTTGGTACTTGATCGTAGGATAATACCGTATTTCGTTATCGTCGCGTTTAAAATGGAATAGCACAGTGGCCGGTTCGGTAGCAATATGCAGTTGCTTTTCGGCCGGGTAGCCCTCTTTACTCATCAAAAAAAGTTTTTTGTCATGCATCAGGCTTAAGGCCTCGGCCATTTTCTTTTCAATCTTCGGCCTGATAACATCAAACAGTTGCTCGTTAAAAACCTTACTAAAAAACTCGTAAGGCCGTACCGGCTTCTTGTGATTTTTTTTGATGATTTGACCTTGCTCTATCTCTTCCAACAGCTTAATCAGCTTTAAATCAGCATCGCTTATGCACGAGCTAAACTCTTGGGCAGTGTTGGTAAACAGGCGCTGGTGTGTAAGCGAAAACTCGCCGTTGGGGTTAAGCTGAACTATATGCGGCTCAATTAGCCACGATAAATACTCGTGGCGGGCAAGGGCATAAATAAGCTGGCAAGGTTTGGTGCTGTCAACACGTAGCATAAATCCGGTCAAAAATTTAGGAAAGCTACATTAACAAAAATTTCAAACGTAAGCAGAATTTGCAGCAATTAAAAGCCGAAAGCCCAAAATGTTAAAAATTAACAGAATGTTAATTTTTACAGGCAATGCATCACCGTCGTTTACTTAGTTTTAGCATCAAAAATTTAAATACCGCTTTTTAATATGAACAATAGTACTTCTCCGGATAAATATGACGCCTTGGTCAAACTAAGCATGGGCGATTTTAAAGCTTTTCTGTACGACTGCGATGGTACCCTGGCCGACAATATGCCTGCCCATACCGAAACTTACATTAAAGTAGCTGCCGAAAAAGGTGTAGTAATTGATGGTGCCATTATTGATGAGTTTGCGGGCTTGCCCATTGTAAACGTGGTAGAAAAAATTAACGAGCGTTACCAAAGCAGGTTTGACCCCGAAGAGTTTAAGGCACAAAAATATAAGCTGTTTTTAGAGCAATATATTGAGCACACCCAACCTATTGATTACGTAGTAAACCACTTAAAAAACCACGCTGAATTGGTTAAAATAGCAGTAGTATCGGGCAGCAGCCGTATTGCCGTTGAAAAAACACTGCAAATTTTGGGCATAGACCATTTGGTAGAGGTAATGGTATGTGCAGGAGAAACACCGCAGGGCAAACCCCACCCCGACCCGTTTTTAAAAGCAGCCGAACTGTTGGGCGTAGCACCCGAAGAATGTTTGGTTTTTGAGGACGGCAACGCTGGCGTACAAGCCGCTGTAGCTGCAGGCATGCGCTGGATACGTATTGATAAACTGCAGGTGGGTTAATTACAATGCACCCAGCTTTTGCAGGGCATAAAACAATGTTGAGCAATGCAGGGCTTGGGTAATTTTATTTTCGGCAAGCAATTGCTTCACTTCGTCTATGGTGTATTCTTCTACCACAATGTCTTCCTGCTCGTCCAGATGCTGGCCCTGTACTTTTTTACCGCCGGTAGCCAGATAGCAATGCGTTACATTGTTTGCGGTTGACGGGTTAGCGTGCAGCTTGCACAATAATTCAAGGTCGTTAAATTCATAGCCGGTCTCCTCCAACAATTCGCGTTTCATGCCCACTATGGGTTCTTCGCCGGCCTCAATTACTCCGCCGGGTATTTCGAGAGATACTACACCTGCGGCATGGCGGTACTGCCTTACCATGATAATTTTATTATCGGTGGTAAGTGCTACCGCGTTAGCCCAATCCGGGTACTCCAACACATAATAGGCCGGTACAATGCGCCCGTCGGGCATCTGGCATTTATCGGTACGCAAGGTAGCCCAGGGGCCTTTGTGAATATATTCGGAGGATAGTACTTGCCACTTTAAATCACGCGCCATGTTGTTTAAGGTATTGCTGTATCAACTGCCTTTTGCTAATGTTTTCGAACAACTGCATATGATGTTCTTGCTCGAGCAGGTCGAGCAAAGTTATTGTTTTTTGAAGTTTGTTAAGGGTTAAATCATCATTACCGAAAGGCTCGGCACTGTAGTAAAGCAACTGAGCAAGCGTGTTTATTTTAGCTTCACTAAACCGCTTTTGATGCAGCCATCGCACAAATTCATCGTTACTAAAAGCCAGTAAGTCAGCTTCCTTTACTTCGTACTCATCATTAAGCACCTCATTGTACACCTGGCGCACTTCGTCAGGTTTATCACCAGCGGCTTTAAGACCCAGCATTTTAGCAATAGCTTGCGCAAGGCGCTGCGTTTCGTTCAAAAAATAATCTCTACGATACATCAATCAATAATTTACCAGCTGCCTGAGCTGCCGCCACCGCCCGAACTACCGCCACCGAAACCGCCGAAGCCACCGCCTCCACCGCCGCCGCCCCAATCGCTGCCACCAGAAGATCCACCCCAGCCACTGCCTCTGCTACTTCCGCCGCCTAACATATTACCTGCTAAAAACCACCAGAAAGGGCTGGCGCCACCACGGCCACCAATAATCTGGCCGCCACCACCGCCACCCCTGTTTTTAATAATGATGATAATAACGATAACAATGATGGCAATAATTAAACCCGAACCAGCTCCGCCACCATCGCTTTTACGCCTGGTGCGCTGGTTGTTATTATCTTGCGGGTCGGCCTTAAATTCACCTTTGGTGTATTTGATAATATCATCAGTAGCCAGATCGAGACCCTTGTAATAATCACCTGCTTTAAAATTGGGCTTAATATCCTGCTGAATGATTTGCTGTGTAGCCGCATCGGTTAAACTCCCCTCAACCCCATACCCGGTTTGTATGGTTACTTTACGATCGTTGATGGCTGCCAACACCAGTACTCCATTGTTTTTACCTTTTTGGCCAATCCCCCAGTTACGAATAAGCAATGCGCCATACTCGCTAATATCGTAATCACCAACTGATTTAATGAGCACAACCGCTACCTGCGTAGAGGTAGAATCATTAAACGCCACCAGTTTATTTTCCAGCTTTTGCTTGTCATCAGCCGAAAGCGTGTTGGTATAATCAGTAACCAGCGTGTTGGAACGCGGCGGAAATTGCTGCCCGAAACTTGTGAGTGTCGTTAATACGACGGTAAGCAAAAACAGTATCTTTTTCAGCATGATAAATTTGTCAGTTATTCACCGTCCATAAAGGCAATATCGTCGGGTAATTCATTAGTATCACCAGCCTGGTGCGGAAAGTATTGTTTAAGCTGTCGGCCGGCACGATCAATACCGGTAACAATGCCTTGAATAACATCTCCTTTTTTAAAGCAATCGAGCATCGCTTCTTTGGTCGAATCCCAAAAATCAGCAGGCACTACCTGGTTAATGCCCGAATCACCAATAATGGCAAACTTACGATCCTTAGTAGCCAGATAAATTAAAACACCATTACGATGTTTGGTTTTATCCATTTCAAGCTTATTAAAATAGCCGGCAGCCCTTGTAAGCGGTTCTTCAGCGCATGTATTTTCAATACAAATCCGAATTTCGCCCGATGTGCTTTTTTCTGCCCGCTCAATAGCCTGCCGTATACGTTGCTGTTCGTCCTCGTTAAAAGCCATGTTTATACAATTAGTGAATGAGTGATTTGGTGAATGAGTGAATAATATTATTGAATAAATATACTATTTAATAAATGCGAATACTTACTCAATCACTAATTCACACATTCAGTCATTGGCTTAAAACTCTACTTTAGGAGCGTTTTTGGCGGCCGCATCAGCTTCAAAATAGCCTTTAGGAGAAAAGCCAAACATTTTCGAAGTCAGGTTATTGGGGAATGTACGGATCTTGCTGTTGTAAGCTTGCACAGAATTGTTAAAATCCATACGGGCAACGCTGATGCGGTTTTCAGTACCTTCTAACTGACCTTGCAATGCAGTAAAGTTGTCATTAGCACGTAGGGTAGGGTAAGCTTCTGAGGCCACCAGTAAACGGCCTAATGCAGTGCTTAGCTGGCCTTGTGCCTGTTGAAACTGCTGCACATTTTCCGGAGTCAGTTTATTAGGGTCAACCTGTATAGAGGTAGCTTTGGCACGGGCCTCGGTTACTTCAACTAGTGTGCTTTTTTCAAAATTGGCAACCCCCTTCACTGTAGCTACCAGATTGGGTATTAAGTCGGCCCGGCGCTGGTACTGGCTTTGTACCGTTCCCCACTTGGCCTTGGTATCTTCGTCTAATTGCACAATACTATTATAACCACATGAACTGAATGACATGGCTACCATAACGAACAGGATTGCGGAAAATAATTTTTTCATGTTTTGTCTTCGTTTTTAGATTAAAGTTGAACTTTGGTATTTAGAGTACAAATGCTGTACCGTTGTTACAGTTTTTACCTATAATGTCAATACGGCAATTATGTTTTATATTGAGCATCTAATACTGTCTAAATTGAAAAAAATTAACCTTTCTCTAATTCTAATATTAACACAGGCACTTAATGTAACGGCTCAAAGCCGGAGTGTGGAGAAACTGGTGTCTTATGTAAAGCCAATCATCGGTACCCAGCGCATGGGGCATACTTACCCCGGTGCCACTGTTCCGTTTGGCATGGTGCAGCTCAGCCCCGAAACAGACAGCGTAGATTACGAGCTGAACGGCAAGTACAACCCTAAGGTTTATGAATATTGCGCCGGTTACCAGTACGAGGACAAGACCATCACCGGCTTTAGCCATACCCACTTTAGCGGTACCGGCCACTCCGATTTAGGCGACTTTTTAGTGATGCCCATGGTTGGCCCCGTAAAGCTTAACCCGGGCACGGCTGACAAGCCGGGCAGCGGCTACCGCTCGCGGTTTTCGCACCTAAACGAGGTCAGCCAGGCCGGGTACTATAAAGTGAAGCTGGACGACTATAACGTACAGGCCGAGATGACGGCCAGCACCCGCGTAGGCTTCCACCAGTATACCTTCCCGCAGTCAGGCCAATCGCATATTGTGCTCGACTTAACCGCCGGCATTTATAACTACCCGGATAAAAACGTCTGGACTTACCTCCATGTGGTTAATGACAGCCTGGTTACCGGCTTCAGGCAAACCAATGGCTGGGCTAAAAACCGGGTACTGTATTTTGCCATGCGCTTTTCTAAACCTTTTGTGAGCCATGGCTTCCGCAACGAATCGGCGCGCGAGGTATACCGTGGTTTCTGGGGTAAGTTTAACCAAACCCGCAACTTCCCGGAAATAGCAGGTCAGCGCATCAAAGCCTACTTTGACTTTAAAACCGCTGAAGGCGAAAAGGTAAAGATCAAGGTGGCGCTCTCGCCGGTAAGCATGGATGGCGCCCTGGCTAACATGCAGGCTGAGGTGCCGGGCTGGAGCTTTGAGCAAACCAAAGCCGCCGCGCAGCAGCAGTGGGAAACTGAGCTGCACAAAATAGAAGTGCAAACCAACAGCCGTGCTACCAAAGAAAACTTTTATACGGCTGTATACCATACGCTGATCAACCCCACCATTTACATGGATACCGACGGGCAGTACAAGGGCGTGGACCAAAACGTACACACGGCCAAAGGTTTTACCAACTATACCACCTTCTCGCTGTGGGACACTTACCGCGCGCTGCACCCACTGTTTAATATTATTGCGCCCGAACGTAATAACGACATGGTAAAATCCATGCTGGCCCATTACGAGCAAAGCCCCGAGCACATGCTGCCGGTATGGTCAAACTCGGGTAACGAAAACTGGTGCATGTCGGGTTACCACAGCGTATCGGTTGTGGCAGATGCCATTATCAAAGGCAATACGGAGGGCATTGATGTGAATAAGGCGCTGGAGGCCTGCGTAACTACGGCCCGCAAGCGCGATTATGAAGGCATTGGCTACTATATAGATAAAGGCTACATCCCCGACGAGCGTAACGGGGTATCGGTTTCCAGCACGCTGGAGTATGCTTATGACGACTGGTGTATTGCGCAGTTAGCGCAAAAGCTTAATAGGCAGGATATTTACCGGGAGTTTAGCAAGCGTGCCCAAAACTATAAAAATGTGTACGACAAAGCCTCCGGCTTTATGCGCCCCAGGCTGGAAAGCGGCGCCTTCCGGCCCAAGTTTGATCCGCTCACCACGATCGGACAGGGCTTTATTGAGGGCAATGCCTGGAACTATACCCTGTTTGCCCCGCAAGATCCCAAAGGACTGATTGAGCTGATGGGCGGCAATAAAAGGTTTGTACCCTACCTGGACTCGCTGTTTACCATGCACCTGCCCGATAAATTTTTTGAGGAGACGGAAGACATCACCCGCGACGGCATCATCGGCAACTACGTGCATGGCAACGAACCATCGCACCATGTGGCTTATTTGTACAACTGGACCAACCAGCCCTGGAAAACCCAGGAACGGGTGCGCATGATTCTGCCTAAAATGTATAAGCCAACCCCCGATGGTTTGGGCGGCAACGATGATACCGGGCAGATGAGTGCCTGGTTTATTTTCACCAACCTGGGCTTTTACCCGCTGTCGCCGGGTAATGAGGAATACGCCTTGGGCAGTCCGGCGGTAAACGGTGCAGTACTGCACCTGCAAAACGGCAAAACCTTTACCGTAACGGTGAAAAACCAGAGCGATAAAAACGTTTATGTGCAAAAAGTGCTGTTAAACGGCAAGCCCTTAACCGGCCTTTCCATCAAACACGCTGATATCATCAACGGCGGCGAGCTTACCTTCTACATGAGCAGTAAACACGCTTAAATATCCAGTAAAGTTCAAAACTGACTTCCACAAAGCACAATCACACACCGTGATTGTGCTTTACTGTTTTATGAGGATGACAGAACACCCGCCAGGAAATTGTGTTACCGTAGTGGTAGATTTGCTTAAGCTGCTTATCTTGCCGGTAACATGATCTATCCTAAAAATAATCCGCTAATCCATCGTTTTTTTCATCACTACATAGGGCATCTGATTAAAAGTAACTTTAAGGCCTTCAATTTTAATGCGCTGGAGATAGATAAGGATAAATCTATACTGTTACTGGCCAATCATTTTGGCTGGTGGGACGGTTTTTTACTGTACTGGCTCAATTATAAACTGCTTAAAAAAAAATTTCATATCATGATTTTAGAAGATACCGTTAAGCGGGTATTTTTTCTGAAATACATGGGGGCTTTTTCAGTAGTTAAAAACTCGCGGTCGATGATTGAGTCGCTTAACTATGCATCTGAATTATTGCAAGACCCGCAAAATCTGGTGCTGGTTTTTCCGCAAGCCAGGCTTTACTCCAACTTTGTTGATGATATTCATTTTGAGCGGGGCCTGCTTAAAATTATCAAACAGGCGGCGGGCAAGTTTCAGTATGTGTTTGCCGCTACTTTTATTGAGTACTTTCAGCATAAAAAGCCTACCATCAACGTTTATGTACAAAAGCATCCGGATACAGCTGCCGGAAACATTGATGAATTGAAAGAAATGTTTCAGCAGCATTATGAATCGGCCAAACTGCTTCAAACTCAAATTGTATTATAAACGTGATTATTGCATTAGCCATTGTTTTTATCTTCCTGATTCTGCGCTTTGCCGTAACGCTGTTCAATTTTATATCAGACCCTAAACTGCGCCGGGTTAACCGCCGCTACCACGATCTAGTATCTATCCTTATACCCGCCCGCAACGAAGAAGAAAATATACTTACCCTGCTCCAATCCATTGATGCGCAAGATTACCAGGACTATGAAGTTATTATTCTGGACGACGACTCTTCCGACGCTACGTATACTATTTGCGAGGAGTTTTCCGCTACCCGTTCACATTTCAAAGTAGTAAAAGGCGAACCGCTTAAAGAGGGGTGGTTGGGCAAACCTTATGCCTGTCATCAACTATCCCAATACGCCCGGGGCAGCTACATGCTGTTTTTAGATGCTGATGAGCAAATTTATGATGGCTTAATAAATAGCGCTGTCCATCGTATGCAGTCTAAAAAACTGGCACTACTCAGCTTATTTACCAACCAGGATATGCGCTCTTTTGGCGAAAAGGCAGTGGTTCCGTTAATGCATTATATATTGCTCAACTTATTACCCGTCCGGCTCATTTACCTGCTCAGAAACCCGGCATTTGCTGCAGCCAGCGGTCAGTTCATGCTATTTAATGCCGCGCTATACCGGCAACACCAATGGCACCGCCAGTCAAAAGACCGCGTGGTTGAGGACATTGAAATCATTAAGTTGGTTAAATTAGAAAGATTACCGGCTGAAAGTCTCTTGGCTAACGGGCTTATCAGCTGCCGCATGTATACCAATTATAATGATGCTATTAAGGGATTCAGCAAAAACTTTTTGGCACCATTTAATTACAGCATCATTGGCTTTTTATGTTACCTGGTACTGGTTATTGGCGGGCCGTTACTGGTGATTATGACGCTTAATCTGCCCCTTATTTTAATGATGTGCGGTTTAATTATATTGAGTCGTATAATGATTTCACTTACTTCGGGGCAAAATGCGTGGTTTAATAGTATCTTGCATCCGTTTCAAATGTTCAATTTACTGCTTATAGGCTTGGTGGCCATTCAAAATCAGCTCACCAACAATCATACTTGGAAAGGCCGCCGAGTATGATGCCACCCCGCAAAATCGCTGTTTCTGTTGCTGTCATTATCCTGTTTCATGTGGTGGGACTGGTTGGTTTTTTTGTACTGGCTTTAACGCCGCTGTTTTTAAAACTGGTTCCTTTCCATTTGCTTTTAATGCTGTTGGTTATTTTGGCCAACCATTACCGCCTGAATAATCGCTTCTGGGCATTTGCTCTGCTTATATTTTGCTTAGGCATTTTTGCAGAATGGATTGGCGTGCACAAAAACTGGCTGTTTGGCCGGTACCAATATGGTGGCACACTTGGGGTTAAGGTAGCCGACATTCCCTTAATGATTGGCGTAAACTGGCTGATGCTTGTTTATGCCGCAGGCGTTTTAATGCAAAGGTTTAGGCTAAAATCAATGCTTTTCCGTATTTTGATTGGGGCAGCGCTATTGGTTTTGCTGGATATTTTGATTGAACCGGTTGCCATAAAATTTGATTACTGGACATGGGTTAATCACACCGTTCCGTTAAAAAACTACCTCTGCTGGTTTGGTGTTAGCGCTGCTTTTTTGTGGATTTTTGAAAGTTTTAAATTTAAAACGCAGAGCATTGTAGCCCCGATATTGTTATTGGTGCAGTTTATATTCTTTGTATTGTTACAGATAAAGGTTTAAGCCATAAGCTTTGTACCCGCACAGACGAAGTGTTATTATATTTTGTTGTAATTTTGAATTATGGGAGCATATCAGTTAAAGGTACAGATAGATCAGGATGCGGGCTTTTGCTTTGGTGTAGTATATGCCATTGACATGGCCGAAGAAATACTGGCCGAAGAGGGCTACCTGTATTGCCTGGGCGATATTGTGCATAACGACGAGGAAGTAGAGCGTTTGAAAGCTAAAGGCTTGCGCATTATTGACCATGCCGACCTGCAAAACCTGTACAACGAAAAAGTGCTGATCCGCGCGCATGGCGAAGCGCCATCTACCTATCAGTTAGCGCTCGAACACAATATTACTTTGATTGATGCCTCGTGCCCGGTAGTACTCAAGCTGCAAAACCGCATCAAAACATCGCACGATAATAAAGAAAACATCATCATATTTGGCAAGCATGGCCATGCCGAGGTAATTGGCCTGCAAGGGCAAACTAATAACGAGGCCATCGTATTCCAGGATTTAGCAGAACTGGATACCGTAGAGTTACCGCGGCAAATTACTTTATACAGCCAAACTACCAAAAGCACTGATAAATTTTATCACATTAAAGAACAACTGATTGAGCGCGGCTACGAGGTAAAAGCTAATGACACCATTTGCCGCCAGGTATCTAACCGCGACAAAGATTTACACGCGTTTGCTACCCAGTTTGATAAAATTGTCTTTGTATCCGGCAAAAAATCATCAAATGGCAAGGTGCTGTTTGAAGTTTGCCGAAAATATAATCCTAATACTTATT
Organism: Mucilaginibacter sp. CSA2-8R; assembly: GCF_038806765.1. Taxonomy (NCBI): domain Bacteria; kingdom Pseudomonadati; phylum Bacteroidota; class Sphingobacteriia; order Sphingobacteriales; family Sphingobacteriaceae; genus Mucilaginibacter; species Mucilaginibacter sp. CSA2-8R. The sequence goes on from NZ_CP152389.1 coordinate 4,762,872, forward strand.
TTGTTTCGGCGGTAAACGAACTTAGCCCCGACATGTTTTTGCCGGGTGATGCAGTTGGCATCAGCGGTGCTACCTCCACCCCTATGTGGTTAATGGAACAAGTAAAAGCAGAACTGGAAAAATATTAATCAACCGCACTCATCAAATTCTTAAACAGAATTTTAAATAAGGAATTTATAAGGTAAAAAAGCGCTTAATAATAAGCGCTTTTTTACCTTATTTGCTTTTGCATGAACCGCAAACATTTTATATCCTCGCTTATTCCCGTCGCTGTTGCAGCTACCTCTTTAAAAGCATCGGCTAATACCGCTATCGCTGCCAAAAAGATAGGTATACCGCCTTATTTAGAACCAGGTGATGCCATTGGCATTACCTGCCCGGCCGGTTATATAAAAACAGAAGCCGTACAACCGGCCGTGCAATTAATGCAAAGTTGGGGCTTTAACATCAAAATAGGGCAAACGGTAGGCAAGCGCGATTTTACAATGGGCGGAACTGATGCCGAACGACTGGCAGACCTGCAGCAGATGCTGGATGACCCTACCATTAAAGCTATTATGTGTGCCCGGGGCGGTTATGGTGCAGTTCATATTATTGACCAGCTGAATTTTAGTCGGTTTATGGCCAATCCGAAATGGGTGATTGGCTTTAGCGACATTACGGTGTTACATAACCATATTCATACCAACTGCCATGTGGCTACCCTGCATAGCAAAATGTGCAACAGCTTTCCGGATAATTGGAGCTTGGCTGAGCCTATCCAGGTTGAAACTATTCTGTCAATTAAACAGGCGTTAACCGGGCAAAGAATGAGCTACACTTCGCCGTCATCCACATCTAACCGTCAGGGAGCGGCTGTCGCACCATTGGTTGGAGGCAATTTAAGCATTGCAGCCACACTAACCGGGACCCGGTCGGACATCAGTACAGACGGTAAAATTCTTTTTTTAGAAGATACCGGCGAATATCTGTACAACATAGACCGTATGTTGTATAACCTGCAACGCAGTGGCAAGCTCGATAAACTTGCTGGTTTAATTTTGGGTGGCTTTAAAGTAAAGCCCGACGAACCTGATGACGAATTTGGCAAAACTTTGTATGAGGTAGTTTTAGACCGGGTAAAGAGTTATAAATTTCCGGTATGCTTTGACTTTCCGGTTGGGCATCAAAAAAACAACTTTGCGTTGAAGTGCGGAATAACGCACTCTTTAAAGGTAACTCAAACCGGCGGAACGCTTACCGAAGCTTGATGACCACGTTTAAAACACCGCGCAGGTTTTGATGTTAAAGTTTGATAGCATAAGCATACAACTGTAATTCTGTAATAAAACAGAGACTTTGACCAAGCGCATTAATGATTTTAAAGTGGGAAATACTCATCTTACTTATTTCGGGCATTGCATCGTGCACAAGGTGCGGGCAAAATAGCAAACTCGCCACAAAAAAGATATTTGCTGATGAGCACCCGGCCTTAAACAATGATACCCCGAACGTAAAGATTATTTGGGATACAGCTGCCCGGAAAATTTCGCACGATATTTATTTTGCTGAGTATGGCCGGGTACACCGTTACAACCAGGATACGCTGATACTCACTTATCATGGCGGAGGCAAAGGCAACGAATGGGATAACATCGTAATGCGCCGGAGTTATGATAACGGCAACAACTGGCAACCACCTAAAATAATTGTACCCGACAATAGCCAAAACAGGTACTACGGCTTTTCTACCCCCGAATTATTGACACTTAAGAACGGATGGCTTTTGCTAGCTTACACCGGCCGCGGCAAGCCCGACGATAGCACGCACAATAATATACAGGTAACCATCAGCAAAGATGCGGGCAGTACCTGGAGCAAACCGCTAATTGTAGCCTCGGGCCGATCATGGGAACCAGCCATGATTCAGTTGCCTGATGGTACCATACAGATGTTTTTTTCGACAGAACTGTCCAGCTCTAAAAAAGCAAGAGGCAGACATGAGCAAAAGATTGTGATGGCCTCTTCTGATGATAACGGCAAAAACTGGCAAACGCCGATTGACATTGCCTTTAGCAGTAAACGGCGTGATGGTATGGCCACACCGTTGGTATTAAAAGATGGCAAGGGTGTTGTGGTAGCCTTTGAGTCTGTTTATTATCATCAGTCGCCCTGCTTTATCTGGTCGTCGGTTGATGCGCAATGGCGCTACCGGGGTTTAGGCTCTGAAAGCAACGGCAGGCGCTGGTGCGGCACCGCCAATGTGTGGGGCGGCGCCCCTTATATGCTCCAACTGCCTACCGGCGAAATACTGATATCGGTGCAAGATGCCGGCGGCCGGCCTATAGAGCGTTATACGCAATGGAAAAAAAATACAATGCTGGTACTGATAGGCAATAGCTCGGCACGGAGTTTTTCAAATACATCATGCCCCTGGCCAAACTTACCTAACAACGAAGGCGCCTACTTTAATTCAATATTCTTAAAAAACGATAGCACCGTTTTAGCAGTAAGCACCTATAATTTTAAAGATAAACACAGTGAAATATGGTGTAAAGAAGGCCATATCAAACGCGAAATACTTAATAAGGGACAGTTAGCCAAAGTACGCTGATTATTGTATCATAAATTGCTCGAACGCTGCACTGTCACCTTTAAAAGCATCAAAATCAACGGCGTGGTTAATACCGTTAACACGGGCGGTTTCTGAATGCTGCCAAAACCACCAGTTGGTATTCTTACCGGCTTTGAGTTCGGCCTTGTTGTAATGAGCTATCCACAATTTATACTCCGGGAAATAGTCTTCCAGGTAATCTTTGTAAAAACTTAAACCGGAGTAAATGATTGGTTTGACATGAGTTTTTGCCTCTACCTGCAATAAAAAGTCTGTAAGCTGCTTACGCATTTCGGCAGGCGACTTACCGTCCAACGTTTCAATATCTACCACGGCAGGCATATCGCCGCTCTCCAGCCTTACATTTTGAAGAAAGAACCGGGCTTGCCACAAACCGCTCTTTTTTGGGCGAAAGTAATGATAAGCCCCGCACCGGATGCCTGTTTTGGCCGCCTCACGCCAGTTACGTTTAAAATAAGGATCAACGGTTAACAAACCTTCTGTAGCCTTAATAAAGGCAAAGCTAACGCGCACACTGTCCTCTTCCATCGCACGCACCTTGCGCCAGTCAATACGGCCCTGCGCATAAGACACATCAATACCATGAATGTGATAACGGGTGGGAATACGTATACCAAAGCTTTTGTACGTACGGTAATGTGTTGAGGTGCCAATGTTAAACGCCCATCGCCAGGTTGACGAAAAGAAGCCTACTACGTACCCATAGTAAAATGGAGACAACAGAATAAGCAGCGCACCTGCAATCACTTTTTTCCAGGGAAAAACAGCGGGCTGGTTTGCCTTTTTTATAACTTTAGAAGGTGCCCGCCGGGATGTTTTAGCAACTGCCTTTATAGGGGTTACTTTCTTTTTTGCAGGATCGGAACTTTTAGGGGCTGGCACCTTACAAAGTTAGCACCCAAAAGTTACACTGCCAACAATCACTTCACATCAGCATCAAATGCGCTGTTTAATATTTTGCCATTGCGTTTAGTTTGCACCCATATACGGTACTTACCCGGCTGCGGAAAAGTGTAAGGGAAACTGATTTGATGAGCACTATGCTCGTTACTGCCGGCGTTGCCGTGCTTCATGCCGGCCATTAACAACTGGTTACGTTCACCCTCATTCATGGCATCCAGGCTGGCCACCATACGGTTCACACTATCGGCAAAAACCTGGGGTGCAGGTAAATATTTATCCAGTGGCTGATGAAAAGCCATCCTATCGAGCAGTGCTTTTTGAGACCCCATAGAGTAACTGCCTGAAGGATGTAAGTGGATATATACACTGCCATCATCCTTTAAAATAACGGCGTGCGCCATCATGCCCAGGTATGGCTCAAGTTTAGCCGGTTTACGGTTTTCGTCCAGCATCTCAAAGGTAAGTTCAGTGAGCTGGCCTGCTTTTAAATCTTGCCCCGGCCTTTGCACCCATACGGCCGAGGTACCATCCTGTAATTTGGTTTCAACACCGGGCGCTCCGCACATAACTGCGTTCACGCTTGGCCGGGTAAAGTTTTTATTATTTATAGGGTTGGTTATAAAATATGTGTCGTCTTTATCAGCAATCCTGCTTAATTGTGATGGGTTGCTGGCCTGACGGTATATCGTTTCCGGTATACTCAATGTATCAATAATGGTTTCTGCAAAACCGCTTAGCCGGGTAATATCTGCATATATCCAGTATTTACCTGCGGGTAAATTTGGTATCTGCGTAACAAAAGTTACTGAATCGGCCCGGCGCGGGTGCAGGTGGGCAAATACATCCAAAGCGTCAGCTTTTACCAGAAACATATGCATCAGTTTACCATGATCGGGCACCAGGTAATTCATTTTGCGGGTAAGGTTACCTCTGCGCGAACGGCTTAATTCGTTAAGCTGAGCAGTATCGATGGTAAATTTTAACAAACCGTTTTGGTTATTTAAAGTAGTGCTGGCCTGCAATGGCCTGTACAAGTACTTATTATAGCTTGCTGCAGCGGCATTCCACCAGGAATAACCTCCCCATAAAATTAATCCCAACACCACTACAGCACCGAAAGCACCTGTTACCCTGCGGCGGCGCAAGCGCTTGGTTAACTGCTCGGTAGGGTTTAACTGGCTATCGCTTACACTCGAGCTGATAATGGTCACCATCAATATTACTAAAAAAACTGCCATGGCGAAAAGACCCCAGCCTAAGCTGGCCGGCATGGTTCTTTTAGCGGTTGATACCGCCATAACCGGCACAACCACCGTACCTTTACCTTGCGGACCGGTAATGGCAAGCTCGATACTGGAAGTACCGGTGCTCATTAACCATACTTTTATATCAAAGCGTCCTCGCTCGGTAGTCGAAGGCTCGGCAACATCGGCTTTAGGCGTACCGTCTGCGCCAGCGTACCAATATACGGGCCTGGCGCTTACGTGTGTACCTTTAGCTGCACCCTCTAAATAAACAGTTACAGCAGCGGTGCCCGGTATTACGTCGGGCGGATTGATATTGGCAATTAACTTATACGGACCGGCACCACCTTCGAAGGTTACACCGGGGCTGCCCACGTGCGCCCAGGCGTTTATACAAAGGCAAATGAGCAAGCCTACAGAAAGGAAAATCTTTTTCATGAGCTTGATGCTGCTTAACGTTTAACTGATTTCATCCAACTACCCCATACCAGGCCCAACCACGATGAAATGGTGCCAATAGCTATAGCGATACCTAATCCTTTAACCATGTCGCCTGCACTTGATACAGCGTTTGGTGCAAATGCGTAACGGTATTTATGATTTGGATCTGAGCCAAAATACCAGGATGTAGTGCCGAAAAACCAGTTACGGGCATAAGTAGTGGTTAAAAAACTGCCGAACGGCCATTGAACAGCAAATAAGATAAACACAAAGGCAATGCTGATGAGTAAAGCCTTCAATAATGATAGTCCATTGAGGCGCTGATTAAAGAGGTCGATAGCCAGCGCCGGAAATAAAAGCAATAGTGGAAAATTAAAACTTTGATAATGTGTAATGTGATTTTGTACCGGGCCCAACTTAGGCTCGGCCGGAAATAGTGGCAATACCCAAACCATTATGGCCATAAAAACCATATACACCAAGGCCATATAAGTTGCCCCCCATCGGGTAGCAGAGGCTTTAGATACCGCTACCATAAACAATGGAAACAACATGGCACTTACCACATAAAATCCGCTCGCATGCATACTTTGGCGACCTAAATACTCAGAAGCTATAGTAAACAACATCACCAGTAAAAATCCTGATGACAATGTAAAGCACCATGATAAAGTTTGCTTATTAAAATTAGCAGAACCACCTGTACGATTTTGCAGCGCCATCACGCTCACCATAGCCCCAAACTGTATGGTAATCATACCTAATAGCAACACCGTATGCGGGGGCGAGAGTATTTGCACATCCAGACCAAAGGTACTGTGCCACCAGTCATCAAATGGAGCCGAAGTAATCATGGTAAAGGCTCCCCAGATACAGAATAATGCACCTAACGAACCATAAAAAAACCTCCAGAAACGTATAGATTCCTGTTTTTCGCCAGCATGGCCGGCAAAGGTTAACCGTAAAACGTGGTAGCCGGAAAATAAGCCGGCAGTAACGGCCCCCAAGTAAGTAGCCAAATGCGGCGGCGAAAACAAACCATCGCGCCCTATACTCATGTGCCAGGATATATCCCACACCAAACCTACTACAATGCTAAACGATGCAAAAACAACAGCGTAAATATAAAAAGGCAGCGTACCGGTACGAGTAGCAGTAGTTTTAGTTTCGGCTGCGCCAGCCGGATAAGTTATAGAGCTCATTGAATTTCTTAGTCAGCTTAAAACTAACTAAATAATAGTTCTCAACAAACTATTAACTGGTAAGACTTTTCAATAATTGAAATTATAAATTGCACTAGATAAATAGGTATCCCAACAATCTAATCGCACAGTGGTAAGGTAAACCAAAATGTACTACCCTGCCCCGGCTTACTATCTGCACCGATTTCGCCCCCATGTTGTTTGATAATCTCGGCACTGATGTAGAGGCCCAAGCCTAAACCAGAGATATGATAACTCGACGATTCTACCCGGTAGTAACGGTTAAACAAGTGAGGGATCTTATCTGGAGGTATGCCCGGCCCTTTATCAATAACCGATACCTTCACCATACTGTCACACTGTTCGATGTGTAAAGTAATACATTCTGAGTCGGGAGCATACTTTACTGCATTATTTACCAGGTTGGTTACCACTTGATCTATCCGGTGTTCATCAGCGCATATTTCTAACTCTACATCACCGGTAATATTTACTTTTTGCTTACCGAGTATAGCAATTGGATTGGCACATGCGCTTAACAGCTGCGATAGTATAAAATTAGTTTTATTTAAAGTGATTTGCGTTTGCTGCAGCCTGCTCACGTTCAATAAATCCTCTATAAGCGTACTTACCCGCTGTATACTTTTGCGCGATTGCAAAATGAGTTTCGGCATCATAGTTTTGGATGGATCATCTTTCATCTTATCCATTAACTGCAGTGATGCCTTCAAGCTGGTAATGGGTGTTTTAAGCTCGTGACTGGCAATGCTTATAAAATCATCTTTTTGCTGTTGTAGGCGTTTAATTTCATCAATGTCGGTGGCCGTACCTATCCATAAATCATTTATACCAAACTCATTACGCACCGGCTGTATGCGCAGTAAATGCCATCGGTATATGCCATCGGCACCCTTTTCGCGCACCTCAAATTCACCAGGAAGATTGCTGTTTATAATAGTCCGATAAGTATCAACACAATTTTGCCAGTCGTCTGGATGTATAACTTCTCTCCAGCCTAATAACTGAGTTTGTTGTACGCTTAGGCCGGTATACTCGTACCAGCGTTCGTTATAAAAAGTAACCTCGGGTTTAGTGTTGGTAGTCCAGGCAATTTGCGGCAGGGCATTAAGCATATTACGGTACCGCCGCTCGCTGGCCGCTAACTGAGCAGTACGCGCAGTTACCCGCTCTTCCAGTTCATTGTTAAGCTGAGCCAGTTTTTCTTGTGAAACCCTTAACTCTTCAATGGTAGTCATCAATTCCTCATTGGTAGATGCCAGTTCTTCATTAATGGCCTGCATTTCCTCATTTAGCTGATGCTCTTTTTCCCGGGCTGCCTGTATTTCCAGTTTCACCCGCTCACGCTCAGAAACGTTAAGGGTTATACATTTAAGAAACTGAAGCTGCCCACTGCTGTCGGTAATAGGCGCGATAGTAATTTGCCACCACGACCGCTCAGATGGCTTACCATCAGCAGCCGGCGCATCAAACATTAGGATGGGCAACTCAACTGCCTCGTGTTTTGCCACAGCATCTTCCATCCCTCTTCTTAATCTCAAAAACTGCTCGGCACTGGCAGCATCCCACGGTTTGTAAACCTCAAATGCTGGTTTGCCGATAATATCTTCTACCGGTACCTGTGATGTGCTTTTGTACAGATTGTTTACGGCTACCACTGTAAAATGGGGCGCATTAGCCTTAACTACAGAAACCGGGCTGGCCGATTGGTGGAACAGGGCCTTGAACATCTGAGATTCCGTCGTATCCATCTAATCGTTTAATGTTAAATCATTAATATATATATAACTTAAATGTTTAAAATTCTTTTCCAGAACATTAAACCACTCTATGCCGGGCAAACCTGCACACCATTAGTATTTGTGCCATGCCGCCACCACATATCCTACGATTTCTTTGCTATAAAGTTCCCAATAATGTAAAGTTTCCGCACTCGGAAGCACTGAATACAGCCCCTGCTTTTCTACTCCGGCAATATAATGACAGGGATACGGGATTACATCGATACCGCTCTTTTTAAAAATGAGCATTGCCCGCCGCATATGAAAGTCGGACGTAACCAGCAAATAAGGCGGCGGTAAATGCCGGGCAGCCAGCAACTGTTTGGTATAAGCCGCATTTTCAATAGTATTGCGCGACTTGCCTTCAATCAATACGTTGCTGTCAGCCATGTTAAAGTCTTTTAACTGGCTTTGTACCCATCGCCCCTCACTAAATCCGTCGGGATTAATGCTGGCATTACCACCAGTAATCAGCAAATGCGATGCCTTGTTGGTAGCCTTCAATTTTAGTCCTTGTATAAACCGATCAGAGGCACTGTTGAAATATCCGCTGCTATCCTGTTTTTCTGACCCGAAACCGCCTAAAATAATAGCACAACTGTAAACCGTACCAGATTTTAATGGTGCTGCCGGATACCGCCAAAGTTTGGCATACGTATTTAATAACAGCGGAACGGAAAACAAAAACAACAGCACCAGCCCGGTAAAAAGCAATTTTATCCGCAAGCGATTATTTTTTGTTACCAATGCATAAATAAGCAACGCGATAACCCAGGTGAGAGGCAGGATGGCAATAAGTAATAATTTAGATAAGATAAACATGGGGCTGTGCCAAATATTAAATCAACGCTGCAATTTAGCAAATTATAACACCATGCTACGGCAACCCATGTACAACCTGCTTACCAAACAAAACCGGCTGATAAGTTTTGTTATTGATACCAGTACAACTTGCAAAAGGGAATAATGAGTAATAATAAAGGTAATTTTTATTCAGGCACCAGTAATGTGGTATTGCCGGTACCTAATAAACAAGCCTATCCAGAGGCGTTTAAAGATAAAAGCCGCTTAACCTACTACAGTTCTTTATTTAACAGCGTAGAGATTAACAGTACTTTTTACAAACTACCACTGGCTCGCACTGTGGAGCGGTGGACGCAGGAAACGGAAGATAATTTTAGATTCACCTTTAAACTATGGCAAGGCATAACCCATACTAAAGGCGATCCCTTTTTAAGCGAAGATCTTGCCCGCTTTATTCATATCATCAATTATGCGCAAAATAAAAAAGGAGCGCTATTAATTCAGTTTCCGCCCAGTGTTAGTCGCAACCCGATCTTGCTACACCGTTTACTTACCGAAATTAAATTAGCAGCCCCGGATGCCCAATGGCCAATAGCAATCGAATTCAGGCATCGCTCATGGTATACTGATCAAATTTACGAGATGCTTGAGCAACACGGAGCGGCTATGGTATGGCATGACCTGCCTGCATCAGCCGCACCAATACAGGTAAGCAATGTGGATTTAATTTATCTACGTTTTCACGGCCCGGAAGGCGGCTACCGGGGTAGTTATACCGATGATTTTTTGAGCGAATATGCTACTTATATTACCGACTGGCTGAGTGAGGGCAAAACAGTGTACACTTACTTTAACAACACCATGGGAGCCGCCGTTCAAAACCTGGTCACATTAAACAAATTGGTAAATAGTTGTTGTTAATAGGTTGCTATGGCACAAATGAGTTTTTTTGAAGATGCCGGGCAAAGCAAAGGCTTACCAACAGAACTGCTTGACTATTACCCCGCCCTATTTAACGCTGAGGAGAGCCAGGCTTTGCTGCAAAAGTTTATAGATACGATTACCTGGGAGCAACGCACCATTACCATGTATGGCAAACATATGGTTACGCCACGGCTTACTGCCTGGTATGGCGATACCGGTAAAAATTATGCTTACTCTGGCAATAAGTTTAATCCGTTTCCATGGACGCCCGAACTTTTAGCAATCAAAAATAGAGTTGAAACAATTGCCGGTATAACTTTTAATAGCGTTTTACTGAATTACTACCGCAACGGCAACGACTCAGTTGCCTGGCACAGCGATAATGAAAATGAACTTGGCCAACAGCCTGTAATTGCCTCGGTTAGCTTTGGACAAGTGCGCAGCTTTGATATACGGCACAAGCAAAATCATGCAGAAAAATATAGTATTAAATTAGAAAACGGATCGTTGTTGCTGATGAAAGGTGATCTGCAACAACATTGGGAACACCGTATTGCCAAATCTGCAATTGCTATGAAAGCAAGGATAAACCTAACATTCAGAATAATTAAATAATATTAGCCAATGCCTCGATGGTTACAGCTGGAGCAATTGCATCATAAAATTTTAAAAGCAGCGACTACAATATCTGATAGATAGTATCTGCAGCGTAGCAATACATCTATCCTAAAACGGCTCTCTAGTTTTTACGCTACTAATAACCCTTAATTGATATAAAAAAACGTTTCTATTAACGCTTTTTCTGTAACCTACCATTCTTTTAAGCAAAATCCCAAAATTTCGGCAACTTCAACAGTAACATTATATCTTCCCAATCTACGCCAAGCTATTAAACCTTCTACTGTAATGCAAAGGTAGCCATCCGGAAAATGGCACTTTTTGTCAAGATGCTCTTATTAATACAAGCCTAATTACATTGATTTTTGCTGGCTCGGCGATAGGTATGCTTGCTATTAAAAAGGCAAATTAGCTTTGATCATAGTGTTATTTAAACAGTAACACCGTATGTTCTATCTCTTAATAAGCTTCTTTAAATACAAAAACGACCGTTTTGACTCGCCGCGTTATAATTTAATAAAGTATAGCATATTTAAAAATATGCTGGTGAATGAGATTAGTTTCTCTAAGCATTTAATTTTTAACAGCACAAGCAAACATATTGTCTAAAAGGCAGACTACGGTGACCCTAAAATTTCTTTAAAAGAAATTACGTTTCCTGATTTTCATTAAATCTAAGAGAATTATTAAAACTTTAAGATATCATGATTTTCTCTGTTAAAAGTTTGAAATCATGGCAACGCTTGCATAACTTTATTACATATTAATTAAATAAAACTTTCTATGAAAAAGTTACTGCTTTTCTTAATCCTGTTTCAACTGTCAACATTTGTATCACAAGCGCAAGATTGCGGTCAATTTCCGGCCGGAACTGTTTGCTCTCAATCACCAAGCGGCCAACAAGCTAATTGCTGCCGTTGTATTGGTGGTGCTTTACAAAATCGGAATTTCTGCAGTGCTGCACCAATTAATAAAGGTTTGATTTTTTTAATTATTGTTGGTTTAGGCATTGGATCTTTTTTGCTTAAAACGCAAATCGGAGAAAATAAAGAATTGATTTCTTAACTCTTTAAACACCTGCTGGAAGCATTTTTACTAATACATAAATTTTGAACACAATTGGTAATAATACCTTATCCCCAAAAAAGGCAAGTATACCCAAGCCTATTAAGCTATTTCTGTTTAAGGTTGCAGCTTTTTACATTATATGGAGTTTGCTTTACTCGTTTATTTTGCAGCCTCACTGTATTGTTGATACCAACTTAACCCGCAACTTAGGCACACTTACTGCAAGTGCGGTACAATTCATTTTACCAAATCACGCTGTTAATGCAGTTCACGACACTGTAGATTCTTCAATTTTTATTGATGGAAAACTCAATATTTTCATACTCGACGGCTGCAATGGGTTTGAGTTGTACGTTTTGTATGTGGGTTTCATTTTATGCTTTCCGTTTAAAAACAAATCTACGCTTACGTATATTGGGATGGGCTTAGCAGGCATTTTTTTATTAAACATACTAAGGTGTACGATTTTGTCTTATCTCAAATTTTATGAAGTAACTTATTTTAACATCGTCCACCATTATATTTTCACTATGGTGGTGTACAGCTTCATTTGTATTTTATGGTACAAATACTTTATAAATAACCTTCGTAAAGCTGGCGTTAAAAAGCAGTTAATTTAATAGCGTCTTTACTATGATATTGCAGTTTATTTTCTAAAATCTACACTCACGTTCAGACTATAACTAAAAGCGGCGTGCATCACCAGTGATGTACGCCGCTTTTTTATAATATTTTAATTACTAACTATTCCAGCACTTCATAAACCATTACCGGGTGTGCTTTATTTTTAAGTGTCACCTCTCCTATTTTCTGGCAGCTAAAAGACGCTTTAGCTTTTTGATAGGTCTCTTCGTTAATTAAAATTTGCCCTGCTTTGGCGGCCGACTGCAGCCTTTGCGCCAGGTTAACCACATCGCCAATTACGGTATAATCCAACCTTTTTAAAGATGCCGAACCAATATTGCCCGACACCATTTCGCCGGTGTTGATGCCAATAGATACCTGTGGCTTGTATGGATGGGTGCCAGTATTAATTTCCTCCAGATCGCTCAGTTGGGTTTTGATGTTTAGCGCTGCATCGATAGCACGATCGAGATGATAATCACCGCGAAATACGGCCATTACAGCATCGCCCATAAATTTATCTACGTGTCCGCCCTGGGTTATAATTTCTTGTACAATTTTATCAAACAGCCCGTTCAACAGCGCCACTACGGTGCTGGCCGGTATTTGTTCGGTAATAGAAGTAAAGCCACAAACATCAACAAACAACACGGTGGCGTTCAACACCTCGCTTTTCAACAAACTGCTTTCAAACTCCTTGTGCGTCATAAAATTCAGCACATTTTCGTCCACATACATCTTCAGGATGTTATTCTCTTTAATAGCCTTAATTGTTTGCTGCAGTTGCTTTACATGGTCAATGGTTTTTTGCATGGTTACATCCAGGTCCTCAAAATCAACCGGCTTGCATATAAAATCAAAAGCGCCCCGGTTCATGGCCATGCGTATGTTCTGCATATCGCCATAGGCTGATACCACTACAGCCTTTAACATCGGGTTAGCCTCGGGCAAATGGCCGAGCAGTGTTAGCCCATCCATTACCGGCATATTAATGTCAGACAGGATGATATCCAAATCCGGATGCTCTTTTACTTTTTGCAGTGCTTCTTCGCCGTTGCGAGCAAAAACAAACTCATATACATTTTCGCGAATCTTACGCCTGAACTTTTGCTTTACCAGCACTTCCAGGTCTTCCTCATCATCTACCACCAGTATCTTGGCCATTATTCAGCAAGCGTTTTAAGTTTTTCTTTAAGCAGGTTAAAATCAAGCGGCTTGGTTAAAAAATCATCGGCACCGCTCTGCATGGCCTGCTGATAGTTTTCATCATCACTGTAAGCGGTAATCATCATTACTACGGGCGGTGGCGGTGCATTATAATCATGCCGTATACGGCTCAATAACTCTAACCCACTCATGCCCGGCATATTAATGTCAGACAAAATCAGCACCACTTCCGAGTGTCTTTCTTCCAGATAAGAAAGCGCCTGCTCGCCCGACAGTGCAAAATCAAACGAAATATCTCCATTGCGTATCTCTTTACGAAAACGCTGCTGGAACAGCGGCTGCACATCAGCCTCGTCATCTACCACCAATATTTTCATATCCCGGCTAATATAAATATAAGTTAATTACAGCGGCAGGCTAATTGTAAACTCGGTATATTCACCTTCAGCAGTCTCTACGTTAATTTTTCCGCCGTGCCCCTTTACTATAATGTCATAACTCAGGGATAAGCCTAAACCGGTGCCTTCGCCGGTTGGTTTGGTGGTAAAAAAAGGCTGCATAATTTTATCTTTCACATCTTCGGGGATACCGGTACCATTATCCCTTACGGTAATCACTACCTCATCTTGATGCACGCGGGTAGTTACCGAAACAGTAGGCTTATAATCGCTACCATTCAATTTCTTTTTTTGCATGGTAGCGTAAAATGCGTTGGTAAACAGGTTTAGCAATACCCGGCCAACATCCTGCGGAATGATGTTTACTTTAGGCAACCCGGCATCAAGGTGAGTAACCAGTTCGGCATTAAACATTTTGTCTTTAGCCCGCAAGCCGTGGTAAGCTAAACGCAGGTATTCATCAGCCAAAATATTAATATCTGCCGGCTCTTTTTGCCCGGTGCTGGCCCGGCTATGCTGCAGCATGCCTTTTACAATACCGTCTGCCCTTTTGCCATGGTGACGGATTTTTTCCAAATTTTGCTTAATGTCTTCGGCTATGGCGGCTGCTTCTTCGGCGTCACCTCTGGCCAGTTCTTCGTTCATCTCATCAATCAGCTCCATACTCACTTCCGAGAAGTTGTTGACAAAGTTGAGCGGGTTTTGTATTTCGTGGGCTATACCGGCAGTAAGCTCGCCGAGCGAAGCCAGTTTTTCCTGCTGTATTAGTTGCGCCTGGGTAGCTTTCAGTTCTTGTACGCTTTGTTCTAAGGCTTCTTTTTGCTGAGTAATTTCGGCAGTACGCTGGGCTACCATCATTTCCAGTTCAGAGTTTTTCTCGTTAATCTGCTCAACTTCTTTTTGCTGTTTGCGAAAAGTAGCTGCCCGGCCAAATATCCACACAAAGGCTGCCAGTACAGCAAATTGTATATACTCCTCCCACAACACTTCCCCATCCTTACTAAATATTTCGAGCAACCCATAAATGAGGGTTATTGCAATTAACGGATAATGCAAATTGATTACCGGCTTCATTTTTTTAAAGTCCGGCTCATTTTGCACGTAATATACCACACCCAATAAAACAACAGCTCCGGCTATTTCATCAAAACCATCATGCAGATAGCGCTTGGTAATTAAAAAGAGCCCTACAATAATCCAACTGAATACATTGATTAAATTACCCCATTTAAGATAGAGGTCGGTGGTTTTGGTAGCTTTACGAACATCTTTAATTAATAAGAATGCAGCCAGATAACTAAAAAAATACATGCAATTACAGTGCGGTTAGTTTGGTTACTAAAGGTAATAGTTTAAACCAATTTATTAGCATAGCATGCCATTAAACAGGCATGGCGCCAATAAAATCCGGTTTAAACAGAAGTAAAACCGTGGACTTGTTTCCAGATTACAAATCATTAAATATATTTATCCTCCTAAATTAATGTGTAATGCGCTTTGAAGAAGCAGTTAAAGATATCATTGATCAGTTAACCCGGCAATTGCCCGCACAGTTAACTTATCATAGTATTCATCACATCAAAGACGTATATCAAACGGCTAAGGCTATTGCCCGGCAGGAGGGCCTATCAGAAAATGACACCCATTTGCTACTTACTGCTGCCAGCTATCATGATGCCGGATTTTTGAAACATGCACAGGGCCACGAAGAAGAATCATGCCGGATGGCCAAGGCCGCATTGCCTGCCTATGGGTACACCAGCCATAACATTGAACAAATTTGCGCAATAATTATGGCTACCCGGATACCGCAAACACCACATAATTTAGTGGAACAAATATTAGCTGATGCCGACCTGGATTATCTAGGCCGGGACGATTTTTTCAGCATCGGAAACCAATTGTTCACCGAGTTAAAAACCGCCGGCACTATCCATACCGAGCTGGAATGGAACCGGATGCAGGTAAAATTTATGGAAGCACACCACTATTTTACAGGTACTTCTAAACGGCTGCGTGACGCTAAAAAAGAAGCGAATTTAGCGTTGGTAAAGGCTAAAATTAATTAAGTTTGCGGGTAATGAAAGGTTTAAACTTGCCGCAATGGGTTATTGATGCCTTCTATACCATAACCGGCATTTTATTTTGCGGCTTTGCACTTAAAGGTTTTTTAGTTCCCAATAAGTTTTTTGACGGCGGCGTAACCGGTATCTCCCTGCTGCTGCATGAGCTTTATCATTTTAATATTGCCTATGTAATTGTACTGGTCAATATCCCTTTCATTATCATGGGCTCTGTGCAAGTAAATCGCCGGTTTGCCTTTCGTACTCTGGCTGCGGTAATTGGCTTAGGTTTATGTTTGCAGTTTGTACATTACCCGCAAATTACGAGCGATAAATTACTGGTGTCGATATTTGGCGGCGTTTTTATGGGTATAGGTGTGGGCCTAGCCATGCGGGGCGGATGTGCGTTAGATGGCATTGAAGTATTAGCTTTATACACCGGCAAGCGGATCAGCTTTACCATCAGCGAAATTATTTTAGGCATCAACATTATCATTTTTTTAATTGCCGCCGTTGAGCTGGGTTTGCCTACTGCGTTATATTCTATCCTCACTTACTATACCGCATCGCGTACCATTAACTTTGTGATCGAAGGCTTGGAGGAATATACGGGTGTAACCATCATTTCGGGCCAAAGCCAGGTAATTAAAGAGCGCCTGGTGATGGAATTAGGCAGGGGCATAACCGTATACAAAGGAGAGCGCGGATTTTTAAAAGAAAGTTTTGATGTTAGCCAGCCGGTCGACATTGTTTTTACCGTAGTTACCCGTTTGGAAGTACGTCGCCTGCGCAACCTGGTACATGATATTGACAGCAAAGCCTTTGTATTTACCAGCAGTATTAAAGAAGCGGCCGGGGGTGTGCTTAAACGCCGGGCAAGGCACTAATACTGGCTTTTTATCTTAACGCGTTTATAAACCATACTGAGGAAGATCAGCCGGGTAACAGCAAAGATCAGCCTTTGAGATTTAAAAGAATCAGTAAAAGATTTTTACCCTTTATACGTTAAAGGCCTTAATGCCGAAACCAAAATACGTTTTTGGCATTATTACCTACAGCATTATAACTTGATGGCCTTTATCAATACCAAATTTTCTGTTTCACTCATTAACGTTTTATCTTTAAACAGTTTATGAGTAACCCCTACCTACGAAAAAAGCGCTGGAAATACCTGTTAATGTTTTTTGCCGTACTTATTGCGGCCTGCTCATTGCTATACACCAAATATTTGGTAAGAAACATTGCAAAATCAGAACGTACTCGTGCGCAGGTATGGGCGTTATCTATGAAACAGGTTTTTACCACGGTTGACGAGGAGCAACTGAATTATGTGTTTCTTGTGCGCGACAGCTTAACCGTACCAGCCATTGTAACCGACGAAAAAGGTGATTTTAAGTTTACCCGTGGTTTAGACTCTACTAAAACTTTTATTAACCTCCCACCCGAACCAGGCATTGACCCTAAGAAAGCATTAGTATACGATCTGCCATATTTTCAGCAGGAGCTTGAAAATATGAAAGCCCAGCACGAACCTATCAGGGTTAAAGTATCTGGGTTTGATAATAGCTATTGGGTAGTGTATTACAAAGACTCGCAACTGCTTACTCAATTGCGGGTATTCCCTTACATTCAGCTCACCATTATTGCCATATTTTTAATTGTAGCTTATTCGGCGTTCAGTTCATCGCGTAAATCTGAGCAGAACCAGGTTTGGGTAGGCCTGGCTAAAGAAACAGCCCACCAGTTAGGCACCCCTATATCATCATTACTGGCTTGGATTGAGTTGTTAAAGGATAAGTTTGATGCTGATGACGATCCGTTGATTGTGGAGATGGCCAACGACGTAAAGCGACTGGAAGTGGTAGCCGACCGTTTCTCAAAAATAGGCTCGAAACCCGTACTTGAACCCCATTCGGTATACGATGTGGTTAAAGACTTTGTGGACTATTTTAAAGTTCGTGTTAGCGATAAAATCAGCTTTGAGCTACATGGCGACCGCTTTTTAACAGCTGAATTGAATATTCCGCTGTTTGATTGGGTGATAGAGAACTTACTAAAAAATGCGGTAAATGCCATTGAAGCACCAGGAAATATTAAAGTTTACATTACCGCCAGTAAAGCACGCAACCAGGTTTATATTGATGTTACCGATACGGGCAAAGGCATACCACGTTCAAAATTTACTACGGTTTTCAGGCCTGGATACACTACCCGTAAACGCGGCTGGGGCCTGGGGTTATCATTAACCAAACGCATGGTTGAAAACTACCACAACGGGCATATCTTTGTTAAAGATTCTGAATTGGGCAAGGGTACTACCTTCAGAATTGTACTCAGAAATACACAAGATGATTTTGAATCCACCATCTAACGAGTACGCGGCCTTTTATGCCAATTATGTGGCCTTAGCCGAAGGTAAGGATACAAATATTTTGCACCTGCTTGCAGCGCTTAAGCAAAGCACTTTTCAAACCTTCAGCAGCATCAATCCGGACCGGCAAGATTATGCTTACGCAACAGGCAAGTGGACCATCAAACAACTACTAAATCATCTGATAGACGCAGAACGTATTTTTGCTTACCGGCTGCTTCGTTTGCTCCGCGGCGACCAGACACCATTGCCCGGATTTGACGAAAATACCTATGCAGACAACGCTGACTTGAGTAACCGCACCCTATCCGACTTGGCCGCCGAATTTAAAGCCATTCGCGAAGGCAATCTATTTCTCTATAACACCGTAACCGAGACGCAGTCGCTGCTTTCAGGTACAGCCAGCGGCTCGATGGTATCTGTTAGAGCCTTGCTATACATTATTGCCGGGCACGAACTGCACCATCTGAATATTTTAAAAGAGCGCTACCTGTAAACGGCAAAAAGCCCCTTCTTATAAAGAAGCTGCTTTAAGCATTGATGTTAATGATTGATTACCAAAAGCGGTAATTATACGAGGTCTTTTTCTTCAACGTAAGTTGCCGGCTTAGCTTTATCCAACACTTCTTTTTTCTCGATGAGGTAAGAAATAAACAAACCTAATCCGCCAAAAACAGCTACCAGACTTGCATAGATGGCTTCGTTTTCGTCCATTGACTCTTTAAATACGGTCCTGTCTAATACCGAAGCCAAAAACAAGCCTAAACCGGCACCAATCAGCAATAGCCCCCATTTTAAGTTTTGAAAAGGTGCCGATTGAGGTTTGTAACGGCGGGGGTCCATGCCACGTTCAATCATGGCCAGTTTTTCGCGTTTTGATAGATAAACAATACCGAATATCATGGCAAAAAAGCCGAGTGGTACTAAAATTCCGATGAGTTCTTTAGAGACTTCCATTGTATTTGTGTGTTTAAAATGAGTAATATAATTTGCTTTGCTCACCAACTGCGGCGATTTGTAAGCTATGACCACATCAGTTTAAAGGAGGTTACACCGGTTACCAGATTTTTTACAAAATATTTTTATCTACTTTTATTTAAAATTTCCTGTAACCTTAACTGGCGGCGTGTGGTCATAGCCGTTATATAATGCAAAGCAAGTTTTCGGATATTGAATTAATTGAGCAGACACTGCAGGGAAACCAGGCAGCCTATGCCGATTTGGTAAAACGCCATCAACGCTTTGTTTTTACTTTGGCTATGCGTTTTACTAAAACGCGCGAGGACGCGGAGGAAGTTGCACAAGACAGTTTTATTAAAGCATACCGTTCTTTGCAAAACTTTCAGGGGCAAAGTAAATTCAGTACCTGGTTGTATAGCATTGTATATACCACCGCCATGACTTTTTTGCGCAAGCGCAGATTAGATACCTCATCTATTGATGATGAAAATAATCACCTTCAACTCGAAAACCAGTCGGGCGGCTTTAAAAATGACATGGCCGAAAATAAGTCGAGGTCATACTACGTAAATCAGGCTATTGAGCAGTTGCTGCCCGACGATGCCATGATTATTACCTTATTCTACAAAGGCGAACAAAGCCTGGAAGAAATAGCTGCAACCCTGGGTATGGAGCCTAATAATGTTAAGGTTAAACTATTCAGGGCACGGCAGCGTTTAAAAGAAAAGCTGGAACGTAATTTAAAACACGAAGTGAGCGAATTGATATGAACAGTATTGAGGAAAAATTGTGGAATTATCTGGACGGAAATTGTTCACCAGAAGAGCGCGAGGCTATCAGTCATCTAATTGCCACCGACCCAACATATCAGCAAAAACACCAGGAGTTGCTGGCCTTTAACCAAGAACTCGAAAATATTGAGTTGGATGCCCCGCCGATGGCCTTTACTTACAATGTGATGGAGGCCATCCGCACCGAAGAAGCCAGCAAGCCGCTCAAAGCCAGCATTGACCATCGCATTATTACAGCAATAGCTGCTTTTTTTATAGTTACCATTGCCGTTTTACTGGTAACTGCGCTGGCCAACAGCCATACATACGGCGTGCATGAAACAGTTCAAATACCGGTTAAAGTTCAAATACCAACTTTAACAAGATACTTCTCCGGCCCTGTAATGAAAGGCTTTTTGTTTTTTGATGTAGTGTTAGCACTGTTTCTTTTTGACGGATATTTGCGTAAAAAACACATTACTACACTATAACATGACAATGCTGTACAACCTGACAATGATTATGAAAAATTGTCAGTTAGGTAACTACTAACGTATATTTTAAAAATCACGTTAGCTAATATAATCTTTTTTCAAATTATAAATACCAATTATGCAATTTTGGTATAACAATTGTTATAACATATATGAATTGGTAAACTTACCAATTTAATTGTGATAAGGTTTAGGTTGAAAGTCCCCCGGTGCAAGACTGGGGGGCTTTTTATTTTGTAGCCTATCCAACTGTTTTTTTATTATTTTCTTTCTTTTCAAGTCTTCAACATCAGCTTCTCATAACAAAGCATAACTTTGTCTGTACAAAACTATATCAGACAATATGAAAAAGTTATACACTTTATTAGTGGCTGCGTTAGCCGCGGGCCTCACATTAACTTCTCAGGCCCAAGGGTTTAAAGTACCGCAGGCAAGTTCGGCCCAAACTATTACGCAAGAATTTGGCTTAGGAAAAATTACGGTGAGCTACTCACGTCCTAACGTTAAAGGCCGCAAAATTTTTGGAGGCTTGGAGCCTTATGGTAAAGTTTGGCGCACCGGGGCAAATACGGCCACGGTAATTACCTTTACCGATGATGTAACCTTAGATGGCAACAAAGTGCCCGCTGGTGAATACGCACTGTTCACCATTCCCGACACTAAAGAGTGGACGGTTGTTTTAAACAAAACTACCAAGCAATGGGGTGCGTATGAATATAAACAAGCTGACGACTTTTTAAGGTTTAAGGTAAAGCCCGGTAAAACGCCCCAACCCGTAGAAACATTTGCCATACAATTTGAAAATGTTATGCCATCAACGGCCGACTTACATTTGATGTGGGAACGTACTGACCTGGCTGTTCATCTTACTACTGACGTTGACACCCGTGTAATGGCAGGTATTGCAACTGCCATGAACGGCGAGAAAAAGCCTTACTTTAATGCTGCAACATATTACTACGAAAATGGTAAAGATTTAAACAAAGCGTTAGAGTGGATTACCGAAGCCGAAAAAACAAACACTAAAGCACCGCATATTAAACTTTGGAAAGCCCGCATACAGTTAAAAATGGGCAACAAGGCGGCCGCGGCAGCAACAGCACAAGAAGGTGCAGCCTTAGCTAAAGAGCAGAAAAACGATGAGTATGTAAAACTGAACGAAGCGGTATTAGCTCAGGCTAAAAGCTAATCCATTTAACTGGTTTTCTATAAATCAAAAACGGGTCATGCAAATTTTGCATGACCCGTTTTTGTAAATCTTATGCCTCTGGAGCTTAAGCGCTCTGACGGCCTTTAACCAATACTTTTAAAAACACGGCAGCGCTTAATAAACCTAATACAGCACCTACCGGTATGTAAATAAAGCCACGGTTAATAATGGCACCTATAAACAAACCTGCAAGCAAGCCGATAATGTAAAAATAAGAGTCGTTGTTTTCTTCTTTTGTATGATGTGCCATAGTTTTTTAAATATCTTGTAAGCAAAAGTAGTTGATTAACCTTTGTTTACAAAACTTTGTTTATTATAAGTTGCGGCGGGCAATATTAATCAGACATCAAATAAATGAAGTTTGTGGTTTTATCTATACCATAACACCTTACATTTGTAAAGCATCATTTGCTTTTTTACAGTCACTTATCACACCAAACCATCATCATACTTAAGAATGAAAAAAATCAGGCTTATTCAACTTGCAGTAGTTTTATTTATAACTATTACTACCCTATCAGTAAAAGCACAAAAACAGCCAAGAGTAAACGCTAAAAAATCGGTTGAAGAAACGGTTGAAAAAATGCGCAAGCTTATGGTTGACCCGGACAGTGCAGCCCTGTCAGCATTGGCCTCTCCCAAATTAACTTTCGGGCACTCGTCCGGAAAAGTACAAAACAAGCAAGAATTTCTCCACTCTTTTTTAAGCGGCGACACCGATTTTACCAGCCTGGAGTTTACTGACCAAACTATCATTGTTTCGGGAAGTACGGCTATCGTACGCCATACGCTTACCGGTGCCACTAATGATAAAGGCAAGGCACCCGGCACCGTTAAGTTGCTTATTATGCTGGTATGGCAAAAAGTAAAAGGCGAGTGGCTACTGCTGGCCCGTCAGGCTGTTAAATTCCCGACCGCTTAAATTAAAATACAACCAAATTATCATTATAAAAAATGAGTAATCCATCTAACCTGTTTAATTTATCAGGCAAAACGGCACTGGTAACCGGTGGCAACAAAGGTATAGGCAAAGGCATGGCTTTGGGCCTGGCCGAAGCCGGTGCAGACATCATTGTAGTATCGGGGTCTGTAGCACTCGAAGGCAGCGACGTTGAAAGAGAAGTTAAAGCTTTAGGCCGCAATTTTAAGGCTTACCAGGCCAACTTAGGCAGCCGCGAAGGCCTTTACAGCTTTGTTAATCAATTACTGGCCGAAAACCCTCAGATTGATATATTGGTAAATAATGCAGGTACCATTATGCGTAAGCCAGCTGCCGAACACCCGGATGAGTGGTGGGACAGTGTTTTATCGTTAAACCTGGATGCACCCTTTATATTGGCACGCGAGTTAGGCAAACATATGATTGAACGCGGCAGCGGCAGAGTGATTTTCACTTGTTCTTTACTAAGTTTTCAGGGCGGTATTAACGTACCGGGCTATGCAGCCAGCAAAGGCGCTTTAGCCAGTTTGGTTAAAGCTTTATCAAACGAATGGGCTGGCAAAGGCGTTACCGTGAACGGCATTGCACCGGGCTATATTGCAACCGATAATACCGAAGCTTTGCGTAACGATCCGGATCGCAGCAAAAGCATTTTAGACCGTATACCAGCCGGACGCTGGGGCGAACCTGAAGATTTTAAAGGCCCTGCAGTATTTTTAGCATCAGATGCAGGGAATTATGTAACCGGCCATTTACTCACCGTTGACGGTGGATGGATGGGCAGATAAGTTAATCACAGCAACAACTACTTTACAACATGGAAATAAGATTTGAACATAGTAAAAAAGAAGTAAGCCGCATGACAACCGAAGAGCTTCGCGAAGCTTTTTTGGTAGAAAACCTGATGCAGGCTGATAAACTAACTACCGTTTACTCGCATTACGACCGTACCATTGTTGGCGGTGTAAAACCGGTAAACAGCGAGGTTATGCTTGACAATCATCCGGAATTAAGAGCCGAATACTTTTTAGAGCGCCGGGAGATCGGCATCATCAACGTTGGCGGTAACGGCGTTGTAGTGGCCGACGGGCAAACTTACGAACTGGACAAGTTAAGCTGCCTGTACGTTGGTAAAGGCACTAAAGAGGTAAGCTTTAAAAGCACGGATGCTGAAAACCCAGCGGTTTATTACCTGCTGAGCAACCCGGCACATGCCAACTACCCTAACCGCTTAATGACTAAGGAAGAAGCTTCTCCGGTTCAGTTGGGAGAAGTTACTACCTCTAACAAGCGTACCATTTACAAATACATCCATTTGGATGGTATACGTAGCTGCCAGTTGGTAATGGGACTGACTGTACTGGAAACCGGTAGCGTATGGAATTCGATTCCGCCGCATACACATACGCGCCGTACCGAGGTTTATTTTTATTTTGATTTGCCCGATACGCAACGCCTTTTCCATTTTATGGGCGAGCCACAGGCTACCAAAAGCATTGTAATGCAAAACCATGATGCAGTTATTTCTCCACCATGGTCGGTACATTTTGGCTGCGGAACCAGCAATTATGCCTTTATATGGGGCATGGCCGGCGAAAACCAAGTGTACACCGATATGGACCCATTAGCTGTGATAGACGTTAAATAACCTACTTAGCATCATTTAAAAAATACAATAATAAAAGAGCGGATTACCTCATCGGTAAATCCGCTCTTTTATTATTTAACTAAGCCGGCTTATTAATTAGTGCCCGCAGTAGTTTTAGGTGCCTCTTTACGAGGCAGCATATCCTGGCGCTGAGCCGTATTATACACAAACGACGCAACGATGGTAGCAGCTTGCTTTAAATCATCCTCCACTAAGCGGTCGTAAGTATCCTGGTTGCTGTGGTGAGTACGGGTATTGTAATCCATACCATCCTGTATAAACTGGAAGCCAGGGATATTAACTGCATCAAACGACTGATGGTCGGTACCACCTGTATTGCTGATGGTTACTGTTGTTGCTCCTAAATCTTTGAATGGCTCTAACCAGCTTTTAAATATTGGGCCAACGGCAGCGTTACCTTGCAAATATACACCACGTATTTTACCGGTTCCATTATCCAGGTTGTAGTAAGCCGACACTTTGCTTTGTTCTGCCTTCAGGCTATCGCGCTTACCAAAATGTGCGGCTACATAACCTCTGGAGCCAAATAAACCTTGCTCTTCAGAGCTCCATAAAGCCACACGAATAGTACGCTTAGGTTTAAAACCAATGGTTTTCAAAATACGCATCGCTTCCATCATCACGGCGCTACCAGCGGCGTTATCGGTTGCTCCTGTACCTGCATGCCACGAGTCAAAGTGCCCGCCAATCATTACTACCTGGTCTTTCAATTTTTTATCAGTGCCCGGCAGTTCGGCAATTACATTATAGCCTTTCAAATCATCAGTAAAAAACTGGGTTTGCACATCGGCCTCCATCTGTACTTTTTGACCGGCACGGAGTAAGCGTACAATGCGTAAATAATCTTCGCCGCTGGTCTCTAACTCAGGCAAAGCTGCCTTAGCAGTATCTGCGTACGAGGCACCGTTGGTAGTAAACACAGTTCCATCTGTACCACGGCCCTGGCTTAATATCAAAGCCACACCTTCCTGCTGCATAAAATTGTTTAATGCACCACGCATAGCCATTGTTTTACGGCGCGCAGCCATCATAGCGGCAAAACGCGGGTCACCGGCATCCGGGCGGCCACGACCACCAGCCGGCTGGGCGGTAGCATTAGCCATTTTATCTAACTCTTCGTCGGTGTAACGCGACAGATCAGGATTTTTACTGCGCACCAAAGGGGTAGCCATATCCATCACTACAATTTTACCGGTGAGCTGGCCTTTGTACTTACTTAAATCAGTCAAGGTATCAACCTTTACCAATACCACATCACTTTTTATAGCGCCTTTAGTACTACTGGTCCAAGCCTTAGGTATTGCAATAATCGCATGGTAATACGGAACAGTGATGGCTGCATAATTTTTGTTTACCTGCCAGCCTTTACCAAATTTACCCCAAGGCTCCAGCTTAGCATTAACCAAACCGTAACTTTTTAACTCGTTAGCGGCCCAGTTCTGCGCCTTTTTCAAACCCGGCGAACCCGATAAACGCGGACCGGCCACATCGGTTAAGTAAAAAGCCGTTTTCATTACCTGCGAATGGTTCAATCCTTCTTCGCGGATTTTTTGGGTTGCAGCCTGATCAATAGCTTCCTGAGCATTAGCTACCAAACTGACACCTGCTGTTAACAGTGAAAAGAGTAAAGTTTTTTTCATATCACGATATAGTTTGTAATCATATACTACAAACCTATTCAATCAAACAGCAAAAACAGGTAACAATTAACCAAAATCTTTGTTACAATTCGCCTAAAAATAAGATTAACAGACGAAAACTTGCTTTTTATAAGAATTTACGATGATATAAAAGGAAAATTAGCGTTCAAAATCAGTTAACCAGCAACTTATACCCCCGCCCATGAACATTGATGATCTCCACATGCGGATCGTCTTTTAAATACTTGCGAATTTTACTTAAAAATACATCCATACTCCGACCGTTAAAATAATTATCGTCGTTCCAGATATTCAGTAATGCTTCTTCGCGGGTGAGCACCTGGTTTTTGTGTATGCAAAGCAGCCGAAGCAGGGCTGCTTCTTTGGTTGATAATTTCTGTTGCCCACCGTCGGAGTTAATGATCTGCGAAGTGAAATCGAAATCGTATTTGCCGATTTTAAAATGAGTAGGCACTTCCTCGGCTTTAGGAGCATCATTTGCTGCACGCTTAAGTAAGGCATTAATGCGCAGCAACAACTCTTCAATGCGGAAAGGCTTGGTGATATAGTCATCCCCGCCCAAATTAAAGGCTTGGGTTTTATCCTCAATCATGCCCTTGGCAGTGGCAAAGATGATTGGCACATGCTGGTTTATTTTACGAATTTCTTTGCCGAGAGTAAAGCCATCCTTTTTAGGCATCATAACGTCCAGTATCAGCAAATCAAAATTACCTTTGGTAAATTCTTTAAGCCCGGCATCCCCGTCTTTACATAACACTACATGAAACTTACCTTTCAACTGCAAATAGTCCTGCAATAAAGCGCCAAGGTTGGTATCGTCTTCTACTAATAGTATTGTCTTCATGCAGTTACGTTAAATTTAAGTTCAAACTCCGAGCCTTTTTCTTTTTCTGAGCGTACACTAATCATGCCCTCCAGGCGCTTTACAATAGTATTTACATAGCTCAGCCCTAAACCAAAGCCTTTTACATCGTGCAGGTTGCCGGTAGGTACCCGGTAAAACTGCTCAAATATTTTGGTTTGCTGGTCGCGGCTCATACCAATACCCTTATCGGCTACCCTGATAATTAACTGGTTGCCCTTATTTAGAGTACTAATGGTTAACTGCGGCTCTTCGCGGCTATATTTAATTGCATTATCAACCAGGTTGTAAATAACGTTCGCAAAGTGAAGCTCATCAGCCTCTATTACCGAATCGTCGGCATTGAGATGCATATCTACCTTAGCATTGCTTTTTTGGAGTTTAAGCTGCATGCTATCCACTACATCGGCAATTAATTCGTTTACTTCCACTGGTTTCTTGTCCAATTTAAAGTCGTTTTTCTCAATACGGGCTATATTTAGCACCCGTTCAATGTGACTGCCTAAACGCTCGTTTTCCTCATAAATAATATCGGCCAGCCGGGCAACACGAGATTTATCTTGGGCAATCTCCTGGTCTTTGAGCGCCTCGCTGGCAATCATGATGGTTGATACCGGGGTTTTAAACTCGTGGGTCATGTTGTTGATGAAGTCGGTTTTCATTTCCGAAATTTTTTTCTGACGCAGGATGGTAAAGATGGTATAACCAAAACAGAAAATTAACACCAGTAACAAGCCGCCGCTAATAGCCAGCAAATAAGTCATGGTATTTAAAATATGCGAGTTTTTACCCGGAAACAGCAACATGATTTTACCCGGATCATTAATCACATCTTTAGCAAAAATGGGGGTTTGATATGTGTCGTTCGCATTAAATACAGGCTTCTCGCCTTCCAGTCCGTAAGCCTTTGAAAATATAACTGAGTCGTTACTGGCCGTGCTTACCTCGTAACTAAAGGGCAAGTTAATGCCTTTGTTACGCATTTCTAAACGCAACAGTGAGTCAATCCATAACGGGTTAATACGATCTTTTAATGGCTGATCAACTTTTTTATATTCCTCCACTAAGTTTTGCATCACCGTTACATTGCTGCTTTTAATCTGTGCTACAGAATCGTTGCGCAATAACTGCCTGATTTCATTGATGCGTTTTTCTTTAAGCTGTCGGTTATGTTCACGCTGCCAAATAGGATTAAGGCGCGGCACGCCCACCATTTGCCGGCCAAACTGCGGATCGCTGTAATAAAAATAAGTGGTATCGTATTTATGTATTTTTTTGCTGCGTTTGCTATTTGCCGGAATGTTAGTAATCTCGACCGGTATTTGTCGTTGATGAATGTTTCCCTGGTCGTCCATGTATTCTTCAACATGGATGCGCACATTTACCATACCTTCCTGCGGTTGGCCCAGCAATTCGTCATCAAACTTACTGCGCATCAATATGCGCTGCAGGCTATCGCGCAGCATGGCAATTCGGCGCACATGCCTGGCACGCTCCCTGGCCTCAGCCTCTGAAGCACTCACTACTACTGAGGTAACAGCCTGCTTACGGCTTACTAGTTTAAGCCCGTCAATGTGTATGTCATCTACTTTTTTTTTTAAAAACTGGTTGGCATCCTGGCGGGTAAGTTTAGACACTACATTGCTGAGCGCCTCGCTAACATCACGGTCAAATAGTTCAGATTGCAGTTCGTACGACTGGCGCAGAAAATAGTATTGCATGGCCATTACTCCTAACAGGGCAAAACCCATCAGGCCAATAATTAATCCTATGTTCTTTTTCTTCATTACTAAAACAAAAATAAGCTAATTAGGGCTCTGCTTATTCATTTTAACAATTTTTAACAATCAACCCTAAACATTTGATTATGAATTATTTTAGATTTGTAATACTCCGTTAAATCCTACTTTAATCATGAAAAAAAATTTATTTAAACCCGGCTTCGAATTTATTTTTTCGGCGCTGATTATAGCGGCACTGGCACTACCCCAACTATTGTTTGCACAAAAAGAACGCAAAACAAACAAGGATGTCAGGATACTGATACGCGACAAAGACACTACTTACAACGGCAAAAATCTGAAGGACCTCAGCCCCGATCAAAAGCAGGAAGCACTGGCCGAAATTAATAAGATAGGCAAAAATGCCCCCGAAGGGCGCATAGCTATGAATTTTAGAGTACGCCGTCGCAATGGCTCGGATAGTTTAATTATTGATTCAATGCATACCTTTTCGCGCTTGGCACCAAGGGTCAGAACCTTGCGCAGGCGTAGCCCGGAAGAACAATCACTATCGCGCTCTTTTGAATTTAAAATGGATACCCCGGACGATGACAACGACAGAGTAATTTTTAGAAGAAGAGGCGATGTCGAAATGTTTAATGACGAAGCGCCGGGCCGGCGCCTGATGGCTTTTAACCGCCGCAATACCCAAAACTTTAACTACAGCCACACCGATAAAGACGGAATTAGCACCAACGTGAGCTATCACGTAAGTGATGCCATGGGCCCCATATTAAAAACTATAGCTGGCGTAAATACCACCGATTTAGAATTAAGCGACCTAACACTAACCCCGCAATTTAGCGCCGGAAAAACCATGATGAGTTTTAGCCTGCCCGCCAAAGGTTTGGCCGATATACAATTAACCGACACCGAAGGTAAAGCTTTATGGAAAGACAAAGCTACCACCAGCAGCTTTAACAAAACATTTACCTGGGGACTAAACGGCGTTTACTACTTGATAGTTAAGCAAAACGGCAAAACCGCTGTAAAACGTATTTTAAAAGAAGATTAATCAGCCAAAATTTCACCTAAACAAAAAAGCGTTCAGGAACTCTAAAAAGTACTGAACGCTTTTTTTATTTAACCTGATGATTACTACTTCAGCAGTTGACTAAAGTATGGGTCGGTAAAGTCATCACTGAAATGCAGAATATGAGGTAAATGCTCGAATTCGTATTTTTGATGGGTAGTGGTGAGTACTACAGCCGGCATGCCAGCATTCAGGGCAGCTTCGGCACCTTTGGGCACATCCTCAAACACCAGGCAGTTTACCGGGTCGACCTGTAAAAGTTGGGCTGCTTTTAAAAAGGTTTCGGGGTGTGGTTTGCTCAACAGCACATCATCTGCGCTCACGAGGGCCTTAAAATAATGCCTGATATTTAAATTATCGAGTACAAAATCAATATTGAACGGTATGGCTGCCGAGGCTATAGCCATGGGTATAGCCAGTTGATGAGCCTGTTCTAAAAACGCTGCTAATCCGGGCAATAAAGCCAGGTGCGGCAGGTATTCTTCCTGGTAGCGCTTCTCTTTAGCGAAAGACAATTCGGTTTTTTCATCCTCGGTAAATTTAAGCGGACCGAATACGCGCTCCAGCACTTCTGGGTTTTTGCCGTACATTTGTGCTTTTACCTCGTTCCAGGTGAAATTGCCGCCTAACTCTTCGTTAAAAATACGTTGCCAGGCTTTGGTATGATAGTCCATATCATTAATCATGGTACCGTTCATATCAAAAATCAGGGCGTGCGGTATTGCTGTCATAGGCTGCAAATAGAGCAAAATTTGCTTACAGGCCAAATTATATCCGTAAAAAACAGCTTGATAAGCTACGCTTTACTTTTTATTAACTTTGATGCACTTAAACGTACATGAATCTGAATAAATTAATAGCCTCATGGCTGGGTGTTGGTTATATTAAAGGCGGTGGTACGGTGGCTGCCATCATTACCTGTTTACTGCTCATGTGGGCACAAAGCGCCCATTCGTTTGAGCAAGTGTGGATATTACCGTTGGCCACACTACTAATTACACTGATTGGCATTTATACCGGTAATAAGGTAGAAGTTGATTGGGGGAAAGACAGTTCGCGCGTGGTGATTGATGAGGTAGCTGGCCAGATGGTTGCTTTGCTGTTTATACCATTAACCAACCTGAACTTGCTGATCGGACTTATCCTGTTTCGCTTTTTTGATATAGTGAAACCATTAGGCATCCGCAAAATGGAAGAATTACCGGCGGGTACAGGTGTGATGATGGATGATGTGCTGGCAGGCGTTTATGCGAACATTGTTTTGCAGATTATACTGTTTGGCCTCCGGCACTTTGCTTAAGTAGTATATCAAAGCAGAAAGCTAAAAACACTATCTGCTTTGATAGTTTAATGACTACTTCACCTCTAAATTCATGCTTGATGCCATGGACTCTACCGTGGCTAAATGCTGGCGTAATTTAGGCAATGTTTTGGTTGCAAAAGCTTTCACATCAGCATCTTTAGCATTGGTGGAGGCATGCTCAAACAAAGCAATGGTTTTTTTATGGTCGGCTACCATCATGGTTACATAATTTTTATCAAACTCGGTACCTGTAGTGTTTGCCAGTAAAGGGCTGGCCGGCATAGCAGGCGCAGCAGTAGAATATCCTTTTGATAAAGCTATCTTTTTAAGCTGGGCATTAGCCAAGGTGTGATCGGTTACCATTTTAGCACCGTAAGCCTTAACGCTGGCACTCTTGCCCTTTTTTAAAGCCAGCTGTCCGGCTTTTACTTCCATCATGCCGCCCATAGCAGCATTTTTAACAAAATTTGTAGTTACCGTATCGGTAGTTTGTGCCAATGCTGCCTGACTAAAAAAGCCACCAACCATTAGCATCAATAAATACTTTTTCATAGTGTATGTGATTATATATTATCATTTACAACATTAGCCAGCAACCACAAGTTTTAACTAAAACAAAAAAAGCAACCTATTACGGGTTGCTTTCTGCTTTTATTAAACTAATAAGTTATTCTAATTAAATTTTAATAAAAAAGTCTTCGTCTTTTTTACGCACTTTAGTCATTTTACTATAAGGATCGTCTGCCGCACGGTAACCGATAGTTACAATCACTGATGAAGTTAATCCTTTTTCTTTCAGGCCTAAGATTTCGTCAAATTTAGCAGCATTAAAACCTTCCATCGGGCAGGTATCAATACTTAATTCAGAGGCTGCACCAATCAATACACCTAAAGCTAAATAAGCTTGTTTATGCGACCAATTCAATCTTTGCTCATCCGACTGACGACTGATGGCACCTAATATTGTTTTTTCAAAATCGGCTACTTTTTCACGGTCAACATGGCGTTCAGCAGCTACTTCATCCATATAACGCTTTACGTAATCTTCGTCAATTTTAGTTTCGGCAGCAAACACAATTACCTGCGATGCATCAGTTAACTGCGACTGGCCGTAAGCAGCTTCTTTTAAGCGTTCGCGTACTGCCGTATCCTCTACTACAACAAGCTCATAGTGCTGCAGCCCATAAGATGACGGTGCCAACTTTACAGTTTGTAATAAATTATCTAAAGTAGCGGCATCAATTTTTTTAGAACTATCAAACTTTTTGGTAGCATAGCGCCATGCTAATGATTGTTGTAGCGACATGGTATTTGGCTTTTGTTTTTATTTTTTGTGTTTAAACACCTAAATATATAATTAGTTTGCTTTTACAAACTACGGGAGTAAACCCTGTTGTTTCAGTTCTTTACGCCGCTGTTTTTCTAAACGCTTTTGTTCTTTACGGGCCTCTTTGTCCCGCTTCTTGATGGCATCTAATGAGTCGGCAATAGCTTCTTTCCTACGGTCTACACTGTCTTTTTTACCAAATATCCGCGAGAACAAGCCTGGTTTCTTATCCTGTTCCGGCTCGACAGGATTAGCATTAACGCCTCCTTGTTCAGTGGCACCGGGTAAAACAATACCATCTTCCGGCATATCATCCGGATCCTGGCGCATCAAACTATCAGCCACAGCAGTATCAATAGGTGCAATTTTTTGGCGGAGCGCTTCTTTCAAGCGTACACTATAAAAGCCGTAAGCGCTGCTATCAGGTTGTGTCCAGCCACGCTTAGCCATCAGGTTACCAATAAGCCTGAAATAACCATGCAAACGGTACCGCAAACTACCGTCGGGTTCAAAGGCATATAGTCCGGCTTTGGGGTTGGGCACAATGCTGGCCAAATAAATGCTCTCGCCTAAAGTAAGGTCTGCTGGTGCCTTGCCGAAATAATATCTCGACGCCTCACCAATTCCGTAAATATTACGCCCCCACTCAATAATATTAAAGTACACTTCGAGCATCCGGTCCTTAGTCATGAGATTTCCGTTCTCAATCAGCCAAACAATTAATATTTCTTCCACCTTACGGGTCAGGGTTTTTTGGCGGCTCAAAAATGCATTTTTGATTAGCTGCATTGATATCGTACTGCCACCCCGCTTAAAGCGCTTGGTTTTAATATCCTCGGCTATTGATTTACGTAACGATTCCTGCACAAAACCATGGTTAGTGTAAAATGAAGGATCTTCGGCCGTCATCACTGCATTGCGCAAATCGGGCGCTATGCTGTAAAGCGGTGTATAATTAGCATTATTGGGGCCAATAGTGCGTGGCGGCATCGGCTTACCTTTTTCGTAAGGGGTATATACAAACTCGCGGTTAAGGCGGCTCAGGTCGGTTTTGCCAAACTTTAGTATCCTAAAATCCTGTTTAGCCAAACCCGACTCAAACTGCACATCATCGGGGTTAGACATGTCCAGAAACAGGTGCATATTATAACGTAATTTGCCGGCCACTTGTATGCCTTCCAACGAGTCAAAAAGCCCTTGCGGAAACGAGTCAAAAAAGTTTTGTGCATCCTGCCAGTCAGTATGCATCTTCACCGTATAAATTTTGGTGGGACGCATCTTGTATTTAATATACGGGTGGATGTTAAGCTTTTTAAGGTGGATGACAGACGAGCTGTCTAAGGCTACATACTTATCGCCTACAAATACATTAGCATCTATAGAACCACTCGGAATCACCACATCATTAGCGGATAGTGCCGGGTGGTTGATTAAAAGATTTTTAATGGCGCAATAGGTATAAACCTGCGTTTCGTCATCCCCATGTTCTACCTTGTTAAGGCGGGTAGTCAGCGTATCAAAATTAAGCTTAACCTTAAATTTCTTTTCAATCAAAGGCAGCTCTACCTTTTTACCATCGGCGTAAAGTTTAACATCAATTTCTTTATCAGAAGGATGCAGCTTTCCGGCAAAATGCCAGGTCGATTCATGATCGTTAACATCGATGGTCGAGGTTAAATCGCCATCGTCAATTTTAGCGGTTTTGGCTAAAAGCTTTACCTGGTTACTGTCATCAGCAAAAGTGATGCGAAAGTTACTCAGGTTAAGATTATCGGGAATTTTGTATAAGACCTGGTTAATCAGGTTATCGGCCAGTTCGTTTAAGCCAGATTTAGTTTTATTAGAGGTAGAGTCTCTTTTTTTACGGAACAGGAAATCAAAGTTGCGCTGCCCATTTTTGCTCACCAGGCTTAAAAAGCCATCTTTCAACGTAACGTCCGACAGTTTGATGTTACCGGCAATCAGCGGCCAAATCTTAACGCTTACTTCAAAATGGTTAATCTGCAGCAAGCTATCGCGTTGGTCGGGCACAATGCTAATGCCATCAAACACCACCGTAGTAGCGCCAACAAACCTGGCCTTGCCTATTTTTACATCTAAATTATACTCGCGTTTGGCTTTTGCTTTAGCTTTGCTGATAGCTGTTTGCAGCAAGGCTTCGCGCTTTGAATACATCACATAACCACCCACTAAAGCAATAATAAAGAGTATACCGGCAACAATGGCCGCAATGCGCAGAATCTTTTTAACGGTAGGTCGATGCATCAGTAAATTTTATCCAAAACTAATTCTTAGTCGGCTATAAAACGATTTTGAACTTCAAATATTTCTGTAACAAAAAGTATTAGTGGCGGTTTTAGTATTTTTGCACCATTCAAATATCATGCAATTAACCACAGAACAAGTTTTACAAGCCCTGAGTAATGTTGAAGAACCTGATCTAAAAAAAGACCTGGTTACCCTAAATATGATTCAGGATATACATATTAACGGTAACAAACTCAGCTTTTCGGTGATATTAACCACACCGGCCTGCCCCTTAAAGGGCCTGATTGAAAATGCATGCCGCAATGCGATCAGTCATTTCATCAATCCTGAAATTGAAGTGAGCATTAATATGACCTCGCGTGTTACTACACAGAAAAATACAGGTGTACCGGGTGTAAAAAACATCATCGCGGTAGCATCGGGCAAAGGTGGCGTAGGTAAATCAACCGTGGCTGCTAATTTAGCTTTAAGCCTGGTTGCCTCGGGCGCTAAAGTGGGCCTGATTGATGCAGATATTTACGGCCCGTCAGTCCCTATTATGTTCGGACTGGAAGGTGCACGCCCTAAGGCAAGCCAGCAAAATGGCAAAACCCGCATTGAGCCGATTGAAAAATACGGTATTAAACTATTATCGATTGGCTTTTTTACCGACCCTAACCAGCCCGTGCCATGGCGCGGACCAATGGTATCTACGGCAGTAAAACAGTTGTTTAATGATGCTGATTGGGGCGAACTAGATTACCTGGTGGTTGATTTGCCACCCGGCACCGGCGATATTCATATCACGGTTACCCAAAGTTTCCCGATAACAGGTGCTGTTATTGTAACCACACCACAGGATGTAGCTTTAGCCGATGCCAAAAAAGGTGTAGGTATGCTGATGATGGAATCTATCAATGTGCCAATTTTGGGCATCATCGAAAACATGTCGTACTTTACCCCGGCCGAGTTGCCCGATAATAAATATTATATTTTTGGACAAGGCGGCGGTTTAAAACTGGCCCAACTGGTTAATGCGCCGTTTTTGGGCGAGATACCGTTGGTAAAAAGCATCAGCGAATCGGGCGATGCAGGCAAGCCGGTAGTATTGACCGAAGATGGCATTATGGATAAAGCCTTCAAGCATATTGCCGAGCGTGTGGCACAGCAGATAGCTATTAACAATGCCGAGGCTACCAATTATGCTGATGTCATAAATCGCTAAAAAATTAATATCTTTACTTACCTAAAATAGATAATAAAAATGAGTTTAGTTGATCAGGTAGAAGCAGCCTTAGATACCATAAGACCTTATTTAGAGGCTGACGGAGGGAATGTTTCGGTGGAAGAGATTACTCCTGATAATGTAGTAAAGCTTAAACTATTGGGTTCATGCGGATCATGCCCCATGAGTATCATGACTTTAAAGGCCGGTATTGAACAGGCTATTATGAGAGTAGTGCCCGAGATTACCGGAGTGGAGGCGATTAATTTAACAGATATTGACGACCCCAACGCGGTACTGCCCGCTAACATGAGTTAATGTTAAGTAATGTTAAACCCGCTGCTAACCTTACCTAAAATATTATTTTTGCAAACCTGAACTATTTGCGCAAAACCGGCGTAAATAACTAAGAATGGTTTATAAGTGTTAGATGAAGAAGCGTTTACTGATATGGATAATTGGCCTGTTTGCAGCATTTGCAGCCCATGCGCAGGTTGCCGATAAACCTTTGGTGCAGTTTACGGGCATTACTTACAATGCCGATAGCGCCAAAGTAATTGTTCCGTATGTTTCTATCACCAACTTGTCTAACAAAAAGTCGGTTATAATTGCCAATTATAAAGGTTACTTTTCATTTGTTGCCCATGAGCGAGATACCCTGCTGTTTACTGCAGTAGGTTTTGCTCCGCAAGAGTTGGTAATACCAATGGCTGTGGCTAATAAGAGCTATACGGTGCAGGTGTTAATGAAGCCGCAGGTAATTAATTTACCGGCGTTCCACATGTTTCCGTGGGCTACTACTGACGAGTTTAAGAAAGATTTTTTGACGATGAAACTGGCCGACGATGATTTGGAGAATGCTCGCAAAAACCTGAGCAGAAACTCGCTGGCTTCCTTAGGCAGCTCTTTGCCTCGCGACGCGAACGAAATACAATCGGCTGTGGCGCAGGATATGCACAACCGCATTCAGAACTCACACTCATTAATACCCAACCCGCTGCTTAACCCTATTGCATGGGGAACGCTTATTAAGCAAATTGCTGACGGCGATAAAAGCCGGACCGGCAATTAAGCACTTTTTAGCAGCATAAATAAGTACAGCTTATGATTAGGCTGTTTGCCTGCACAAACAAGTCAATGTTACTTTAACATAAAAGCAAAAGAGAGAGGCTCCTCATGAACATCTCTCTTTTGCCTTATAATTGAGTTTTATTATCTAAAACTTAGCAGGTCGATAGTAAACACCAAAACTGCATTTCCTGGTATAGTTCCCCGTCCTGATGGTCCGTAAGCCAATGCAGAAGGTATCATTAGTTTGATACGGCCTCCTTGATTTATTTTGGGCACACCTATTTGCCAACCTTGTATAACACCATCTAACGTGAAGTTAGAAAGCGTACCACTATCAAACACACCACCGGTAATAAACTCGCCTTTATAATTTACATTATAAACTGAGCTTAATGTTGGGTATGAACCAGTACCCGGAGTTACAATTTGGTAATAAACCCCCGATGGATCTTTTATTGCTGTTATTTTGTTAGCAGAAATATAAGCTTGTATTTGGGCATCGTCGGCCGCTGCTTGTTCGGCAGCAGTTTTTGCAGAATTATCTTTTTTGCACGCCGTTACACACAAAACCAGCATGCTGCACAATAACATTAATTTTTTCATGAATTATCTATACGGTTGTTTTAATATTAAGCTCTTTCATCTGCGCGTCAGCAATTATTGAAGGCGAATCAATCATTACATCACGACCTGAGTTGTTTTTAGGGAAAGCGATAACATCACGGATCGAATCTAAACCGGCAAAAATAGAGCAAAGCCTATCGAAACCTAAAGCAATACCACCATGCGGAGGGGCGCCAAATTCAAAGGCATCCATTAAAAAGCCAAACTGCTTTTGTGCTTCTTCGGCGCTAAAACCTAAATGCTTAAACATTAAAGCCTGCAAACTGCGGTCGTAAATACGGATAGAACCGCCACCAACTTCGATACCATTAATTACCATGTCATAGGCATTGGCCCGTACCGCTCCCGGATCGCTATCTAACTGGGCGATGTCCTCAGGTTTAGGCGATGTGAACGGATGGTGCATAGCATGCCAGCGGCCCGACTCTTCGTCAAACTCTAAAAGCGGGAAGTCGAGCACCCATAGCGGCGCGAAAACATCTTTGCTGCGCAGGCCTAAACGACTGCCCATCTCTAAACGCAATTCGTTAAGCTGCTTGCGAACCTTGTCGGTATTACCGGCTAGTATGAGCACTAAATCGCCAGGCTGGGTGTTAAACGCAGCCGACCACTTTTGCAGTTCTTCTTCGTTATAAAACTTATCAACAGATGACTTTAAGCTACCATCATCATTATGACGCATATAGATTAAACCGGTAGCGCCAATTTGCGGGCGTTTTAACCAGTCGGTTAGTTCGTCTAACTGCTTACGGGTGTAGTTGGCAGCACCTTTGGCGTTGATACCCACTACCAGTTCGGCATTATCAAACACACCAAAGTTTTTGCCTTTAACAATATCATTCAGTTCAACAAACTGCATCCCGAAACGGATATCAGGTTTATCCGAACCATATAAACGCATGGCATCAGCATACTGCATACGCGGGAAAGTATCCAGCTCAATGCCTTTAATATTTTTAAACAGATGACGGGCAAGTCCTTCAAAAATGTTCAGGATATCTTCCTGCTCAATGAACGACATTTCGCAGTCGATTTGTGTAAATTCCGGCTGACGGTCGGCACGTAAATCTTCGTCCCTGAAACATTTTACAATCTGGAAGTAACGGTCAAAGCCACTGACCATCAGTAACTGCTTAAAGGTTTGTGGCGATTGTGGCAAGGCATAAAACTCACCTGGGTTCATGCGGCTCGGCACCACAAAGTCACGGGCACCTTCGGGTGTAGATTTAATCAGCACCGGTGTTTCTACCTCCATAAAATCCAAACCGTCCAGGTAACGGCGTATCTCCTGGGCCATTTTATGGCGCAGCATCAGATTATTACGTATAGGGTTACGGCGTAAGTCAAGGTAACGGTATTTAGCGCGCAGTTCCTCGCCGCCATCGGTCACATCCTCAATAATAAAAGGTGGTATCTTAGCTTCGTTTAGCACCTCTAAACCTTCAACAGCAATTTCAATTTCTCCAGTTGGGATTTTAAGATTCTTGCTGGTGCGCTCCAGTACTTTGCCGCTTACTTTAATTACAAATTCGCGACCAAGGTTACGCCCGGCTTCGCGCAAGGTTGCATCGGTGTCAGCGTTTAGCACCAACTGAGTAATTCCGTAGCGGTCGCGTACATCAATAAATGTAGTACCACCCAAATCGCGCGATTTTTGTACCCATCCGCAAAGGGTTACTGTTTTATCTAAATCATTGAGATTTAACTCGCCACAAGTATGAGTTCTAAGCATATCACCAAATATATAAAGTTTGCAAAAGTACTTTTTACATTTTGATTTTTTCTTGTTTTTTCCATTTCCGCAATAGCAGAAAACTATGCGTTAAATTATAACATTGGCAAAAAACACTTATTATTACCGCTTAAACCCTTGCATGAACAAGCTTAGGCTTAAATACTTACTCTGCATTACTGCAGTAATAGCGACCGGATTGGTATCTCGTAAAATCACATTCATTCCCCTATGGATTGGTGATGCGCTTTGGGCGGTAATGATTTATTTACTCATGAGG
Organism: Mucilaginibacter sp. CSA2-8R; assembly: GCF_038806765.1. Classification (NCBI taxonomy): domain Bacteria; kingdom Pseudomonadati; phylum Bacteroidota; class Sphingobacteriia; order Sphingobacteriales; family Sphingobacteriaceae; genus Mucilaginibacter; species Mucilaginibacter sp. CSA2-8R. The sequence goes on from NZ_CP152389.1 coordinate 4,802,301, forward strand.
ATGATACTTATCCAAATCCCCATCTTTAAAATTGCTACATGGAGTTTAGCTTTTTGCTTCGCGATTGAAATTAGCCAGCTTTACCAGGCACCTTGTATTAATCACATCCGGTCAACGTTGATAGGACACCTTGTTTTAGGGCAAGGATTTTTGTGGAGTGATTTAGTGGCTTACACTGGGGGAATACTAACTATTGCAATAGTAGAAAGCATGCTCAATACTAAAGCAAGTCGTTTTTAAATATGAATACGTTTTTTCTGACTGCCTTAATAACTCTAAAAAATTTCTTTTAAACGCACGACTTTACAGGCGAAAATAACATAACCGCTAACGCCTACTATTATACTTACCTTTGAGCGTATATAGCCCAATACATGATTGCACAAACACTCAGTAACCTAAAAATTACTGCACTAAACCCTATGCAGCAAGCTGCCATCAGTGCCGCTCAAAAAAACGATATCATACTGCTTTCGCCAACAGGCTCCGGCAAAACACTTGGCTTTTTGTTACCGCTACTTGGCTTGCTTAACAAAAGCATACCTACGGTGCAGGCCTTGATCCTGGTACCATCGCGCGAGCTGGCCTTGCAAATTGAGCAGGTTTTTCGTGCAATGGGAAGCGGGTTTAAAGTAAACTGCTGTTATGGAGGCCATCCGGTTAAAATTGAGCGCAATAACCTGTCAGAACCACCCGCAGTATTAATCGGTACGCCCGGTCGCATCAGCCACCACTTGCGCCGCGAAAGCTTTAGCACTAAAACTATCTATACCTTGATTCTTGATGAGTTTGATAAAGCTCTTGAGTTTGGATTTCAGGAGGATATGGCTTACATCATTAAGCAGTTACCGGCTCTAAAAAAGCGCATGCTTATTTCGGCCACAAAAATGGATGAAATCCCTGCCTTTACCGGACTGGTTAAGCCGGTGCAGGTCGACTTTTTGTCGAATGCTGCGATAGCACCTGACCTGAAATACAAGTTAGTAACCAGCGAAGCTGCAGATAAGCTAAATGCGCTGTTTGCCTTGGTTTGTAAAATTGGTGCAAATGCAACGCTCATATTTTGTAACCACCGCGATGCGGTTGAACGCATCAGCGAACTGCTTTGGATAAAAGGATTACCGAACGACATTTTTCATGGAGGGATGGAACAGGATGATCGTGAACGGGCCTTGCTTAAATTTAGAAATGGCAGCCACCGCATTCTTATTACCACCGATATGGCATCGCGCGGGTTAGACATTCCGGAGATTGAGCATGTGGTGCATTACCAGTTGCCGCATAATGAAGAAGCTTTTTTGCACCGCAACGGACGCACCGCACGTATGCATGCTAAGGGCACGGCTTACCTGATGGTAACACCAGACGAAAAGCCGGCTTACCTGACGGAAATACCGGAAGAAGAAACACTACCCGAAAATCCCAAAGCACCAAAACCATCGCCCTGGAGCACGCTATATATTGCTGCCGGTAAAAAAGACAAAGTAAACAAAGTTGATATTGTTGGCTTATTGCTTAAAAAAGGTGGCCTCGATAAAGACGAACTCGGACTGATAGAAGTATTGGATTACTCATCGTATGCTGCGGTAAAACGCAATAAGATTGAAGGGTTGGTAAACACCATTAAAGGCGAGAAAGTAAAAAACAAAAAAGTTAAGTTTGAAATTTCAATATAAAGGCATAATAGTAGTATGAGCAATAATGATATTATGAAAAAACTCCGGGTAGCCATGAAGTTTACCGACGACGATATTGTAGCCGTTTTAAAGCTGGCCGACTTTAATGTAAGTAAAGCAGAGCTAAGCGCAATTTTCCGCGCCGAAGACCATCCTAATTTTAAGCCCTGCGGCGATCAGATATTACGCAATTTTTTAAACGGCCTGATTATCTATAAACGTGGCCCAAGAGAAAAGAAACCAGCAAAGGACACCAAATAAGTGTCCTTTGCTTTTTAACTTTAATAAATACCGGCCATTCAAACAGCCGATATCAAATTATTTTTCGGCCAGTAAATTATCCGTTAGTCTTTCAAATCCGTTTGCAAATTCGGTGTAATGTATGCCCGTTCCGGGACCACTAAAACCGGTATAAATTTTACGCACATCGCCCTTTTTATCAATAATAATGGTGGTAGGAAACGCCAAGAAGTTACTTAGCATAGGCAAACTTTTAGCAGTTTCTTTTTTGTTGTTAGTATATCCGGTAAGCAACAATGGATAAGGCACATTGAAATGGCTTTTCTCCTGTAACACAGCTTTGCGGGCCAACTCAAACTCAGCGCTACGCTCGTAGGCTAAGCCCAGCACTTCAACACCTTTTTTGTGATATTTTTTATAGTAGTTTACCAGATAGGCTGTTTCGTCCATACAGTTAGGGCACCACGAACCCATAATTTGCAGAATTACTACCTTGTTTTTAAAACGCGCATCGTTAAGGCTTACCTTTTGCCCGTTTAAATCAGGAAATGAAAATTCGATTTTTTTATACTCTGGCTTTAAAACGGTAAGCGAGTAAGCATCTGGCAACTGGGCTTTAGGGTTTTTTACTGCGGTCCATGATGTAGTACCAAACAGTCCGTCAGCCATTGTTTTTGCATCCGAAAGAGTTGCAGTAAACAAAAAAGCGTGGCCGCCATCAAAGCAGGATAAGTAGAGCTTCTTGCCGCTTAGGGTACCTTCCAGGTAACGGTAATCACCGGTGGTGGTTAAAAAGGTACCCGTTACGCGGTTGCCTTTTTGCACAAACTCGCCCACGGTAGTGTCACGTTCGGCCCCTTCGCCAAATATAGCCGACCACCTGCCAGTGATTTGATAAGCCGGAGTTGCAGGCTTCTCAAAAAAACGCCACTTTACATTGTATTGTGCTGTAAATGGTATTACGGCATCACGGTTGCCCAAGTGCCTAATCCAGTTGCCGGTTAGCGTATTGGCTTTGTGCTGCAGCTTAAACTCCGAATCGAACAAAGGCATATGGATAAAAACAGAATCACCTTTAGCTCTGATATCTTTAACCTTGAAACGCTCGCCGGCGTTAAAAATAGTTAATTGTTGCCTGCCGGCAGTATCTTTTACTTCGAAATTAAAAGGCAACTCGCCGCCGGCAGCAGGCATAAGTACGCCCCTCCAGGTGCCGGCTTTAAGCTTACTTTGTGCAAACGCACCAACACTAATTATACTAATCAATAAAAGAGCAAAGTATTTTTTCATGAATACATTATAAATTACAATGCCGGCAAAATAAACTAAAAGGAAGCAAAAAGTCTACAATTTCTATAGATTTTGACGTTTAAGAGAGATTGTTAAATTTTGGGCATAAAAAAAGAGAGCCACTTGCGAAGCTCCCTTTCCCCTAATTAATTTAAACTATTGATTAAACCCAAAACAAAGAACAAAATCATCTCAACTTGGGTGCCTGAGAATTCTCTTTTTAACTAATGTTGTAACATAGGTAGATGTTACTTTATTTTAATTTTTCAGTTAGATGCAGAGTCATTATAGTAGTAACAAAAGTGAAGCCACAAATTTAGGATGGTGCCAATTATTGTATGATCTGTAGTTATACTACAAATTGTTAAGGAAAAACCCAGACAGTTTTCTACTTAACATTCATTACTTAAACGTTTTCGTTGAATTGTTGATTATCAATCTATTGATTAACAATTTACACCACCCTTCATAGATTTAAATATCAGTATTACAACTTTTAGGTTTAATTAAAAATCAAATAAAGACTTCCAAAAATCGGCCTTTATATCAAAAATAAATTTTTAAGCAGTTTATTTTTCTTAATTATTAATGCACATTTATTTAAGCAAGCAGTTATCTGCTGTTAGGTATTTTATACAATTCCACTAAAACATACACAACACCAGTGCATTATGAATGTTTTAATATACACTTAACCATTTTGCCTACACTTTTGCCCCCCAAAGGAAACGGCGAAAGAAATGGGCAAAATTTTATATTTGGCTATGTACTTTTTGCATTCATTACTTAATTGGCTGCTGCACCAAAGCTGGCTTGAATTAACCGGTGTAATTACCGGCTTAATTTGCGTTTACCTGGCGGCCATTAACAATGTATGGAATTGGCCGTTCGCTATTGTTAATACGGCCATTTATATATTCATTTTTGCAGAAGCGGCTCTGTATGCAGATATGGGGCAAAATGCTTATCTACTTATCATCAACATTTATGGATGGTATTACTGGAGCCGACAACCCCTTAATGCACCTAAGGTACCAGTGGCGCGCATCACTCAAAAGCAGGTTTTCATATTATTGACTGTTGCTGCACTACTTACACCGGCGCTGGGCCTGCTATTGGTTCACTTAGCTCCTATATTGCATTATCAGCCTGCGGCCTATCCTTATCTGGACAGTTTTTGCACTGTAATAAGTTTAACTGCACAAGTATTTATGGCACGTAAGGTTTTAGAAAACTGGCTAATCTGGATTTTTGTAGATATTATTTATGTAGGTATTTACTTAAGCAAAGGCTTACAGCCTACCGCTTTTATGTTTGCTGTATATGCCTGCATTGCCTTGAAAGGATACCTGGACTGGCGGAAAGATTACCGGCAGCAACCTGAATTAAGTGCATAAGCTACCGGCACTTTATGTTAATAAATACTCCGGCTTGCACCACCATCAACCTGAATGGTTGTGCCCGATATGTAAGACGCCTGCCCCGAAGCCAGGAAAGCTACTAAAGCCGCAAGCTCATACGGCTCCCCTATGCGGCGCAACGGAATTTGTGCTGAGCGTTCCTTCAGTGCTTGTTCCGGATCCTGATCTGGCGGCAGGGTGTGTTTAATTCTGTCGGTTAAAATAAGTCCGGGTGCCACGTTGTTTACGGTGATGTTGTGAGGCCCTAATTCATCAGCCATCATTTTTGCCATCCCTACTACCCCCATACGCATACTGGTAGAAAGTACCGAATTAGCTAATACCGATTTTACCGAACCACTGATGATGTTGACGATACGCCCTGCTCCTGCCTTTTGCATATAAGGCAATACCAACCGGCTTAAACGGGCAAAGCTAAGCAAGTTGAGTTCGAAAGCGCTTTGCCACTGCTCATCATCAAATTTTTCAAATGGCGCAAAGGGTGGACCGCCTGCATTGTTAATCAAAATATCAATTTTGCCATGCTGACTGCCTACTTGTTTAATTAAACACTCTGCATCTTCTGCCTTAGCAACATCAGCTTTGACAAAAGTAACCTGTGTGTTGCTTAACTGTCTAATTTCATCAGCTGTTTTGCTCAGTTCTTCTTCGTTACGCGAAGCAATAATCACTATAGCTCCCTCTTGCGCCAGCGTAGCAGCGATAGCTTTACCCAAACCTTTGCTGGAAGCCAGTACTAACGCTACCTTATTTTTTAGTTTTAAGTCCATGTAATCTCCGGTATATGATAGCTACAAAGTAAATCGTGTTGTGTTGATACCCTGCTGTGTTTGTTCAAAATAAACAACAGAATGTAAGCTCCTGTTTCTTACTATCAAGGCATAATCTGTAGCAATCTGTTAACTTTACAGCTAATTACCTGTTATTATTTTATGCCGCCAAACACGCCATCTAAGCTTACGTTTACTCAAAGTTTTCAAAAACTCATTCGGAGTTTTGGCTATGCATTTAACGGTATCAAACATGCAACACTTACCGAACTTAATTTTCGTATCCATCTTGTTGCTACTTTAATAACCGTTTTGGCGGGCTATGCCTTACACATTAATAATATGGAATGGCTGTGGGTTGGACTATGCATTACGTTAGTTTTAGTAACCGAACTTTTAAATACCGCTATTGAAAGATTGACCGACCTGGTATCGCCAGCATATCACCCTATAGCTGGCCACGTAAAAGATATTGCGGCAGGCGCCGTTACCATTATGACTTTCTTTGCTATAATCACAGGTGGCGTTATATTTTTACCTAAACTAATTAATTTGATACACCATGCTGCATAAAACACGGGGCATTGTGCTTAAACAAACCGACTACGGCGAAACCAGCGTTATCGTACAAATTTTCACCGAAAAATTTGGCCTGCAATCGTATATCATTAACGGCGTAAAAAAGCCTAAAGCAAAAATTACCCGTAACATGTTGCAGGCCCTGCACCTGCTCGACCTGGTGGTATACTACAAAAATACCGGCGCCATACAACGCATTAAAGAACTCAAGAATGTGCCGATGCTGCAACACCTACCATATGACGTAGTGAAAAGCAGCATTGCTTTGTTTTTGAACGAAGTTTTATACAAAGCCATTAAACAGCAAACGCCCGATGAACAACTATTTGAATATATCTTTAGAAGCGTTGAATTGCTTGATAACTTAAAAGAAGGATTGGCTAACTTTCACCTGGTATTTATGGTGGGGCTTACCCGTTACCTTGGTTTTTATCCGGATTACTCAACCGCTGCCAATGCCGATTACTTTGATATGCGCAACGGCGTATTTACCCGTTATAAGCCCGAAAGCCCGTTATTTTTATCGCCACCACACACCCAAAACTTTTACCAGTTATTACAACATGGCTTTGATAACCTGGCCGGCATCAAACTGGCTGCTGATGAACGCCGTTACCTGATTACCCGCTTGTTAGAGTATTATGCACTGCACATTGAAGGCTTTGGCAACATACACTCACACGAAGTACTGGAAGAGGTGTTGAGTTAAAGCTGATTATTCTTAGCGCTGGCCATTCGTTTAAAAATACTATTATCGGCCTTGCCGCTTTGGTTACCAATCAGGTATCCATAAGGCTTTAAGGGATCTACATTATCGCACACCACTTTAAACATACCTAACACCGGTATAGCCAGCACCATACCTGCAATTCCCCATATGGCTTCGCCCACTACAATAATCAAGATGGTAAACAAGGGATTAAGATTTACCTGATTGCCTACAATTAGTGGCTCCAGAATATAGGTTTGGGTAAATTGCACTATAGCATAAGTAATTAACACCCCGAAAACCATATTTATATCCCCACCCTGCGCAAAAGCAATTAACACTGTGATGGCCGTACCCGTAATATTCCCGGCAAACGGAACAATCTCCAGAATACCGCATAGTATAGCAAAGAAGATAGCGCTTTTAATACCTACAATGCTAAACCCGATGCCATAAAGAATCCATAGCATCACAATCATCAAACCTAAACCGGTGAGGTATTGCTGCGTTACGCAACTGGCTTCATCAATAACCTTCTCGGCAGTAGTCTTACTTTCAACAGATACCAAACGCAAAATAAAAGTTTTAAAATGCCGCCTGAAGTAAAGAAACAAGAACACATATACCATAACCAGTACTGTACTTACCAATAAACCCAGTGTAGACATCAGGGTACCAATAGCCATTCCGGCGGCCTTTTCCATGCCGCCCGATTGCTGCTCTTTTAAAATTTGCTGCTGTTGACGTGTCGAAATACCAAATTGCGACCTTACATAATCGCGCATTTCATTAAACAGATTAGTGAGCTGCTCCTGCAGTTTAGAAAAGTCTTTTAATAAATCGCCTATCTGCCAATGCAGTAAAAAGACCAAACCTGCAACCATCAACCCAAACAGCAGTAGGCTAACTAAAGACGATATACCCCGGTTGATACCCCTACGCTCTAACCAACGGCTAAGCGGCAATAAAAGCATGGCTAGTACCGCACCAAAAGTAAGCGGCACAAGCACTGATTTGGATATATACAGAATGGCGATGCTTAAAACAAACAGCAACAATAAGCGGATGGTACGTGATAAATACAGCATAGGCAAAATAATAAACAAAAAAGGCAAGGCTAAAACAACCCTGCCTTATAAAAAATACTCTTTAGCAGCAGGCTATTGCCTGCATAATATCATCTAAGATTAATATTAAATACCGGAACCTTTGCCAGAATCGATGTTCTGGTCATCCAGCACCATGCGGCGAATGTAATCAATATTAGATTGAGGCAATTCTGAGCCGGAAAGCTGTACAGCTGTGCCATCAGGCTGCAGTTCAATATCAGCATTAATATTGTTATCTATGTGTACATGTAAAATATCGCCTTCGCGTTCTACATGGCAGGTAAGTTCACGCTCTGAATAATTTATGGTGAACTCGTATTTTCCGTCGGTGGTATTTTTGAAGCTATCGGTCATGGTTGTGATCTTTAAATAAGTAACCGATAAACAACAACGATGTTTTAGTTTACCACCATTTGCACTCTAATTTGAAGTAAAAGAACCCTTTATATCTTTTTTTAAATTTTATTTTGAAGAATTAAAAAAAGACTCTATGTTTGCAGTCCCAAAACGAACGAACATTACTTGAGTAATTAAGTTCAAAACAAGGGAGCTTAGCTCAGCTGGTTCAGAGCATCTGCCTTACAAGCAGAGGGTCACTGGTTCGAACCCAGTAGCTCCCACACAAAAAAGCCTCGATTTTTTCGAGGCTTTTTTGTTTCATTCCCATCCGCAAAATCTGACTATTTCTTAGTCAGCTTTTTTTCCAAACGAAATATATGGACAAAAGCCAGGTGCTTACATCATTAAGGATCACCCCTGATGATCCTCAATGCCTATTCTGATTATTTAATTTGCTTTTGACGTGCAGCAACCTCTTTTAAAAGCAACGGGAAAGCCGGTGTAGCCATGCCGCCATGATCAAAACCCTGGAGCTGGAAAAGCCGGGTACTCTTGTGTCCTGTCAGCTTCATCATGCGGAGCATATAGGTATTTTCCTCATACCGGCCTAACAACTCCATTTCGGCATCGCCAGTAATGAGCAGCATAGGGGGTGCATCGGCTCTTACCCAATAAAGCGGCGCATACTCGTCAATAGTAGGCTGCGTATCTTTTATTCCTTGCTCGCTCCGGATGGTAAAGTGCGTAATGCACTGCCCACTAAACGGAATAAGCTCGGCTACCTGGTTGGCATCAACATTATATTTAGCCAAATATTTTTTGTTGAGCGTGATCATCATAGCCAGGTAACCACCAGCCGAGTGCCCGCTCAGGTAAATCTGCTTATTGCTGCCGCCATACTGGCCTACATGCATAAACGCCCATGCAACCGCAGCAGCGGCATCTTCAATATAAGCAGGAGCTTTTACTTTAGGCGACAGCCGGTAGCCAACACCAATTATGGCATAACCTTTATCCATTAATGCTTTAGGTATTTCTTTAGCGCCGCCGGTTATGCCGCCGCCATGAAACCATACAATAGTGGCAAAATCTTTTACATTTTTAGGGTAATAAAAGTCGAGGGTGCATTGTGAGTCGATGTAGGCGTCTTTCTTATTATCGGCATCCGGATAATAATGGATATTTTTTTCGGTTACGTAAGTTTGCTGCGCTTGCGCCCAAAACGCCGGCAAGAGTAATAACACGATGAAAATCTTTTTCATTGCAGATAAATATAATTGCGTCTGCAAATTAGTTGCTAATCCGCTAATTACATGCATAGCATTTCAGATAGTCTAAAAAAAAGTCCCGGCTATTTGCATAACCGGGACTTTAAAGCATTATAAGAAGTGATATTAAACAAAAATTTATTTAGCAAAATAGTTTCTTAGCTCGCCGCTGTTTTCCGCATAGTTCCAACGAATCTGATCTGCTTTACGATCTCCGTTCAGGTCGGCAAAAAAGAAATCGGTATTTGCGCTTTGCGAAGTACCTCTGAGCGAATAAAAAGGCCCCGCAAAAGTGCCGTTGGTTTGCGAGAAATAGAATTTAAGCTTACCCAGATAATTTCCCGCGTTCCAGTAAACTTTATCGGCCCGCCCGTCGCCATTAACATCTGCAAAGTAAAATTGCGTATCAGATGCACCGCTTGATGCACCTGAAGTAGTGTATGAAGATGAGGCTGTAAAAGTGCCATCCCCATCAGACAGATACACGGCCGGGCTGCCCGAGTTAAGCGACGGATGCCATAAAATCTTATCTTGTTTACCATCGCCATTTACATCTGCATACCAAAATGTAGTGCTGCCGGTTGTACTCGCGCCTTCATTTGCAGCAACTACCGTTCCGCTAAAGTTACCACCCGAGGTGGCCAGGTAAACACGGGTACGCCCTGAATCGAAGGTCGAATTCCAATAAATTTTATCAGCCTTTCCGTCTCCGTTTACATCCGCAAAATTATATAATGTAGACGTACCTGCACTGGTACCTTCCGGGTTATCAATTACCGAAGCACCGAAATTACCGCCGGAGGTAGCCAGGTAAACGCAGGTATGCCCCGAGTTTTGCGTTGGGTCCCATTTAATTTCATCTGCTTTACCATCGCCGTTTACATCAGCATAATAATAACGGGTAGTGGTTAAGGTTGATGCACCTGCAGTATGCACCACTGCGGGTGATTTAAAGGTACCATCGCCGTTTGATAAGAAAATTTGCGGCCTGCCGCTATCGTAAGTCGAATTCCAGTAGACTTTATCATTCTTGCCATCGCCATCAACATCAGCAAAGTAAAACTTAGTATTAGCGTTGGCGCTTTTTCCGTTTACGTCTGCGCGTGCTCCACCTAAAATGGTAGGAACAAAAGTTGCCGTTACCGGCCAGTGGTCTGATGGCCAGAAACCATTGTAGCTGGTATTAATCACTTTCCATGAGGTAAAAGCCATATTACGGTCGCTCATTATCCAGTCAATTTTACCTGTACCGGTTGATGTCCAGCCGTGAAATGTGGGGTCACCATCACTATCGCCTAAGGCATCCACCAAATCCAAGTTACTTTTTAAATAATTAATTTCGTCAGTACCTGGCTTGGCATTAAAGTCGCCGAATACAATTTCGGGTAAGTTATCTACATTATATTGTTTGATAGCTGTTACCAGGGCCTGTGAGTTTTGTACCCGTACCGATTGAGAATCAAACTGCCAATGGCTATTACTTACAAAATACCGTAAGCCAGTGCTGTTATCTATAATAATTGCCCATGTACCAGTGTTGGTTGGCCCAATTACTACAGTACCGCTGCCTTGCATAGCAAAACGGTTGTTTTTATAAAAAATGACTTTTGGTGCACCCATGCCTGCCGACTCATCAAAATAAACACCATAGCCCAACGTAGCCATTTGCGGTACAAACCAATTTTCGAATGAGTTATCAGAAAATTCTTGCATGCCAAAAATATCCGGACTGTTATCAACAATAATTTGCCGGATGATGGACTGCCGCTCAGTAATTGACTGCGGATCACTGGCATCATTATGCCGTACGTTAAACGAAAGCACTTTAATATCGGGCTGGCCGGTAACCGTCATGGCCATATTGCCTTTGTTTAATTTAGCCTCAGTACTCAATGCAGGTACATCGCCTGCATTTTCTGCAATCTGCTTTTTACAGGCTGTTAGCATAACCGACAACATACCTGCTGCCGTTAAACTGAGCCATAAGTTTTTTTTGATCATGATAATGAAGTGAAGGTATTGGTTAAGTGTATTTGAATTTATTTAACTGTTATTAAACCGGGATACAAAATGCCATCTGTACTCATTTTCAAATCCAACAGATTGGCAATTAAGGGTGCAATATCTTCTTGACCTATGAGCGGCAATACTACACCCGGTTTTATACCTTGACCAAACGCCACAAAGCCGGTTTGAATTTCTTTAAATTCGGTGGGTAAGTAGCCATGTGTTCCCCCTTTAGCTGCAGTTAAAATATCACCTGTTGCTGTAGCGCCAAAGCTCGCACCTTGATAAGCGGCCAGGGCCATGGCAGCCGTTGGGTCGCCCTGTGCGGCAGTAAGCTGCTTTTTATCTAAAACATGAAACAACCGCTTCACACCATCGGGCAATTCGTTAAGCGCTTTGTTTACTTTTTGAAGGGATACCTTATCATTCGGATTGCGTAAATGCAAAAAGGCAGAACCACCACTGGCCTGAAAGTAAGCTTTCCAATTTTCTTTGTTAGCATCATTGTACAAACCTGCTTTAGCTAAAAGCACGTTAGGGTTAAATTGGGTATGAATATCAACAAAACCATGGTCGCCGGTAACAATAAAAGTGGTGCTTTTACTTAAGCCTGCTACCTCTACAGCATCCATAATGGTTTTGACAGCTACATCTGCAGCAGCTACTGTTGACCGCACTTTATCTCCGTCGCGGCCTTCCTCGTGCTCAAAATGATCTGTTAAGGCAATATGAACGGCTAAAAATGCAGGCTTATATTTGCGCAAAATATAGGCTGCCATACGGGCTTTGTTTTGGTCGCTGTTGTAAAAATCGAGCGTGGCGCCATACTCACCAAATTTCCCGATAGCATTTTCCTGTACTTCATCAAACAACGATTTAGGATTCGACTCATTATACAATGCCTTGATCTCGTCCTTTTTTTCACCTTTATTTTTAGGCAGTATGACATACTCTGGTAAATTATAATCAATGGGTGCACCAACGGTTACCGGCCAGCTTACGCCGGCAGTTTTTAAACCGGCATCTTTAGCAGCAGTCCATAAGGTGGGCACCTTGATATCTTTGTAATACCAAAACCATTTGCCCGAAATACCTAACGGTTCAACAGGGGTATTGTAGTAAATGCCATGCTTAGCCGGCAATACACCAGTTACTATAGTGGTATGCGATGGGTAAGTTACGGTTGGGAAGCTCCCCCTTACCCCCTCAGCGTAAGCTCCTTTTTTCATGGCCTGCCGCAGGTTAACCATTCCCCAGGATGGGTCCATGTAAAATTCAGGACGCAAACCATCTATGCTGATTAATACGACGTGCTTCTCTTGAGCTGTAAGCGTTTGAATAAATAAAAAAGCAACTGCAGTTAAAATAAATTTTTTCATGTTTAGTGATTACTTTACAGGCTGATCAAATAATTGAACCGCAAACTGGCTGTCGCCATCGGTTTCTTCTTGTTTAGTATAAGGCGAAAAGGTGCGGACACTCAGCTTATTATTTTGCACCGAAAACTTATATAAACGCATCAGTCCGCCGCCGCCATTAGGGCGGCTTTGATAATCATTTAAAAAGGTTTTGATGCTATGCCCGCTATACACATCGGTACGGTAACCTTCGCCATTGTCGCCTACGTGGCCGCAAAGCATCATAAAAAGGTTAGGATTACTTTTCAGCGCCTCGTAGATAGCCTGCCCCTGTGCATTAAAAGGCCCTTGCGGTGTATTTGAACCTTTTACTGGATTAAAATGCATAATGGAGTGGCTTACCACAATTACTTTACGCGAGATGTTCTTTTTGATGATCTCATTAGCCCAGGCGTAAAGCCCGGCCTGATCCTCGTTATGGGCATCAAACTCCAGAAACACCACCATAAAATTTACGCCGCCGGCAGTAAATAAATCATAATGGCTATCATTGTTGTTGGCGTAGTGCCCGCCATAATAGGGCCGGCCTTCAAAATGGGGCACGCCAAAATATTTATTATAGCCATTGGTAGTTCCGGTTTTAGGATACTGCGACGGAAACTGATCATGGTTACCTACGGCTAACCCATACGGTATACTTACAGGATTTTCAAGCCCATATAGTGCCTTTTGGGCCAAATACCATTCGGCGCGGTTAGTTACCGGGTCATCGCCATGCTCGGTAATATCACCCATGTGAGCCACATAAGCAATGTTTTCTTTTTGTTGATTATCTTGTATCCATTTAATCTGCGCCAAAAACATATCAAAATTACCACCCAACTGGGCCTGCGCCAGATAATATTGCGTATCGGGCAAAACCGCTATCGAAAAGTCGCCCTGTTTAACTACTGCCGGTGTACCCGGCTTATTTAAAACAGTATCTGTTAGTACAATTGTGTTATTTACCGAGGCAAATACGGCATTCGCCATTAGCACACTGCCAGCAAAAGCCAGCGCTTTAAATGTGTTCATACCTTTCATATTTCAATGTGAAAATATTAAGCATTAATAACCTGGATTTTGAATCACTGCTCCCGAACTGAGATCAACTTCGGGCTGTGGGATAGGGTATAGCAACTTATTAGTGTTTACTATATAAGTGTCGGCCGTTAAATAATTTACCTGTGTTTTTAGCTTTGCGCCAAAAGCATTTAACACATCAATGGCTCTGCCGGTGCGCACTAAGTCGTGCCAGCGATGATTTTCAAAGGCCAGTTCAACACGGCGCTCATGCGCTATCACATCACGCAGTGCAGCCTGGCTTGTGGCAGTGGCAGCAGGCAATCCGGCACGCAGTCTTACTGTGTTTAAAGGAGATAAAGGAGATTTACCCTGCTCATTTTGAACTTCGGCCAGTAATAACAATGCGTCTGAGTAACGGTAAACAGGAAAGTTATCGCTTGATCCGGTTACGGCAATTAGCGGAGGATGCTCATATTTTTTGATATAAGGCACACCAATCTTACCGGCAGCCGGTGTGTAATTTACTACACTTTTGTTAGCCGAATACGTGAACAGATCGCTGGTATTGTAAGTACCCTCAGCAATCCCGATAGATGCGTCCAGGCGCTTATCATTAGCCTCATAAGTACTTATTAAATCTTGTGTTGGGGTATTCCAGCCACCAGTTGAGCTATTATTGATAACAATACCAGTAATAATTGAAGTATTGGTACTCCGCGGTAAAAAATGAAACGGTAGCGGGTTAGGTGTTGTACCTAAAACGGTTCCTTCTAAAAACTGCACATCAAACAACGACTCTTTACTGTTTTTATTAGCCGGGGTAAACGCATCAGCATAGTTGGCATTTAATGCATACCCCATACTGCTTAAGGTGGTTAATAAGGTTTCGGCATCTGCCCATTTTTTTTGGGTGGCATAAACTTCGGCCAATAACATCGTAGCCGAACCTTTAGTAGCCTCACCGGTTTGCGGAAACTTAGCCGGGGCACTCAGTTCACTAATGGCGTCTTTTGCATCCTGAATAATTTGCGCATACACAGCATCGGCAGCAACACGTGGTAAAAAAGTATCCTCAGCTTTGGTTACTTCTTTTAAAAACAAGGGCACACCGCCAAACAGCCGCACCAGTTTAAAATAATAATAAGCTCTTAAAAATTTAGCCTGCCCGTCAATAGGCTGCTTGGTTGCATCGTCAAAATCTGCCAGCTTTAAGCGTTCTATTACAATATTGGTGCGCGAAATACCGGTGTAGCAGTGCTGCCATACGGCATTCACATAATCGTTGGTAGAGGTATTGGTAAAATTAGAAATGCTTTCGCGATACAGGTAAGCCGTGCCACGGTTACTGGGGTAAGGTTGATAAATGGTGTTATCAGACCGCATCTCGGAGGTAAAATAATCGTTCACTAACACATCACGCAGCGGTGCATATGCGGCTACCGCAGCTTGTTTAAATTGGTCGGCTGTTTTGTAAAATGAGGCATCAGTATACGAATCTTTTGGGGCGAGGTCTATATACTCTTTTTTACATGCCGTTGCCGTAAGTGCAAGCAACGCAACCATGATATATATTTTTTTCATAAAATTGATTTGAATTTTGATTGCTTATTTAAATGAGGCAGAAAGGCCAACCGAAAAAGTACGCGGAATAGGGTAAGCATTTTCATCTACACCAATACCCAGGGTTGGGTCCAGTCCAGAAAAGTTGATTTCAGGATTCATGCCCGAATATTTAGTAAGTACGAAAGCCTGTTGTAGCGAAGCATAAACCCGAAGGCCCCGTAGTATAAACTTATCTTTCAGGTTAAAACGATAGCCTAACGAGATATTTTTAGCGGTTAAATATGATCCGTCTTCCACCCACTGTGAGTTTACCTGCCGCCCCATACCGGTAGTACCGGTTTTAGTACGCGGATAAATGCCTGAGCCAGGATTTTCGGGCGAACGCCAGCGATCTGCCGCAGCGGCCAGCATCACCCGCGATCCGTCGAGGTTGGTTTGATAAGCCCACTTGGCAGCATTTAACAGTTTACCACCAACCGAAAAAGCCATGCTTATATTCAGGTCCCAGTTTTTATAGGCAAAATTGTTGGTTAAACCGCCTGTAAATTTTGGTGTTGGGTCGCCTATGAAAGTACGGTCGTTTACATCGTCAATTACACCATCACCATTTATATCCTGTACTTTGATGGTACCCACATCTGATGCACTGCCGTATTTGGCAGAGTTAGCCAGGTCGGCTGCATCTTTATATAAACCCAAGAAAACAAAGCCATAAAACTCACCTAAATGGTGCCCAACCTGCTGGCGGAAGTAATCAGATGACACGGTATTATTGCGCCGTATAAAGCCCGGATCTACCAAATCTTTGATCAAATTACGATCAATCGAAATGTTTAAGTTGGTATTCCATTTAAATTTGCCGGTCAAATTCGTCGAGTTCACCGTAAACTCATGTCCCCATAATTCTATTACACCAACGTTACTTAAAATGCTGGTAAAACCAGATGCCTTAGGGATGGGCCGCTGCATAATTAAACCATCTGATATTTTGTGGTAATAATCATAAGTGAAGTTGATGCGGTTGTTCAGGAGAGCAAAGTCAACACCAATATCAAACTGCTTATTGCGCTCCCACCTTAGTTCGCTGTTAGCCAAACGATTTATAGTTTGCCCAGCTACTGATGCACCACCAAAAGCATAATAGTATTTGCCAATAGTAGCCTGAGCATCATAATTACCAAAAAAGTTATTACCGGTAATACCATAACTGGCGCGTATTTTCATCAAGTTCAGAAAGCGGAAACGCTCCATAAATTCCTCATCGCTCACTACCCAACCGGCAGAAACTGACGGAAAATTACCATAACGCTGATTTTCGCCAAAACGGGATGAACCGTCACGGCGGATGGCACCTTGTAACAGGTATTTGCCTTTGTAATTATAATTTAACCGGGCAATGCTCGATAACAATGCATACGAATTGTAAGAACTATTACCTGCCGAAAGGCTGGTAGCTGCGGTTAGATACGGAATATCATCACTCGGAAATCCTAAACCTGTTAGCGTATTATTATAACCGGAATATTTTTGGGCAGAATAACCGACCAAAGCTTCCAGGTTATGCTCGCCAAATGATTTGTTATACACTAAGTTGGCTTCAGCAGTATAAGAGCCGTTGTCAATTGAGCTGCTGGTACCTGTAGTTTGCCCAACCGTTGAGGTTACTACACCCGATTGGAAGTACTGCCGCGTTTCGCCGCCTTTGTCAACAGCTAAGTTTGTTTTGAGGCTTAAACCCTTTATAAACTCATAATTTAAATACCCATTGGCCAGTATGCGGGTGGTTTTATAATCATCGTTGGTCAAATTAAATTGGGCCAGCGGGTTAATGTAGGCTACCATACCAGCCGAGTAAGTGTCGCGGTTGTAAGTACCATCGGCATTAAAAGGAGACTTTAACGGACTGGCCTCAAATATCCGCTCAAATAATCCGCCTACACCGTCAGTACTTAAGCGATTATTATGATCTAACCGGTAACTTGGCGCTACCGAAAAGCCCATCTTGAGCCGGTTATTCAGCGAGGTAAAATCCTGGTTAATCCGTAATGAGAACAATTTGGTACCGGTGTTAATTAATACGCCTTGCTGCTCCTGGTAACCGGCAATAACCGTTGAGGTAGATCTTTCGCGGGCAGAGCGAATTGTTACATCATAGTTTTGAATAGGCGCTGTGCGGGTTAACAGTTTAAACCAGTTTGTACCTTCGCCATACTGCTCAGGGTTAAGGTATTCGGCAGGTGTTGCTGTGGTATATCCCGGTTCGTATTTACGCGAGTCTTCAAATTTTTCTTTCATGTACTGAGCAAAGCCCCGGGCATCCATCATTTTAGGCACACGCTCACCTGGTATTTTTTGTACGCCGTAATTAGCGTTAAATTCTACCTGCGAATCTCCGGGCTTAGCATGTTTGGTGGTAATTAATACTACGCCGTTAGCTGCACGCGAACCGTAAAGTGCCGTTGCAGATGCATCTTTTAATATACTGAAGCTTTCAATCTCGGATGGGTTGATGTTATTAACGCTGCCAGTAACAGGAATACCATCTACCACAAACAGGGGCTGGTTGCTGGCATAAAAAGAAGCGGCCCCACGTATACGAAACTCTACCCCACGGCCTGGCTGGCCGCTGCTTTGCGCTATTTGCACACCGGCCGCCTTGCCCTGCAGTTGCTGTGCAAACTGCATTACCGGCATATCCTGCAGCGGCGCTGCTTCAACCTGGGTAATAGAGCCGGTTACCTCGCGCGCACGTTGTTTACCGTAACTTACCGTTACTTCCTGCAGCAGTCCGCCCGGCGAAAGATTAATATTTACTGTAGTAGTTTGATTTCCGTTTACTTTTACCATGGCCGACTCGTAGCGGTTGTAACCTACAAAGGTTACCGCCATTTTATAAGTACCTTCGGGTAAGGATACGGTATAATAACCCTCGGCATTAGTCATGGCGCCGTAAGTAGTGCCCTCAATACGCACCGAAGCGCCCGGCAAAGGCTCGCCTTTTTCGTCAATCACACGGCCGCTAATTTTGCCCGATAATTGTCTGTACAACACAATGTTACCGACCTGTGCTTTAAATCCAATTTCCTGACCTTTAAATAAGCTGGTCAGTATAGCTTCAAGCGTTAAATTGCTATAGTTAGATGACTGAGCTTTTTTGTTGCTTAAGTTTAAAAATGCTTCGTCGAAGGCAAAAACCACGTTTGCCTTTTGCTCCAGTTTTTTAATTACCGACGAAAGATTTTCATTGCCGACATTAAAATTCAGCCGTTTGTTTATATCCTGAGCTTTAGTGTCTGTAGCCTTTACGGTGACCAAACCAATGGAGAGAGAAATGGATACAAGTAAGAATGTGACACGCATAAATTGCCCCCAATACTTCGTATAAAAAATCATATTTTTGAATTGCTTTGTAATAAGTTGAAATGTTGCCAAGCGTAGCAGGTAACGGTCTGCAAACCTTTACTTGCTGATGATAAAGCCGGTTCCTGCTGCAACAGGGCCGGTTTTTTGTTTTAAGTTTAATATAGAACTGCTTCGCTGCCCTCCTTTCTGTAATGCGCATTATGCATCAGGCCAATCATTTTAAGCACATCCTCGGCTTGTAGATTACGCTTGATGCGCAGTGTAAACAAGTAGTTAAGCACACGTTTGTTACCTGCCTTTAAATTGATTTTATAGATGTTTTTAAACATTAAAGCCAGTTCTTGAAACCCTACTCGGTTTAGATAAGTATCGCCGTCTTTCCAGCTTTGACTTTCGGCTGCAGTAACCATTTGCTGCATAACAGAGCCGTTTTTACGGGTATAAGTGAGTTGCTTTCCGGGGGATAAAAAGGCAAGCAGCTTTTTGCCGTGGGTAACGCCCACCCTACCGGTTGATACCGTTACTTTTAACCCTGGCAAAGCATGGTATGCTTTGATATTAAATGAAGTGCCCAGTACCTGTACTTGTATAGGCTGGGTTTGCACCCTAAAAGGTTTACGTTGGTTATGCTTTACCTCAAAAAAGGCTTCACCTTCGTCCAGGTATACTTGTCGCAAGGAGTCGTTGAAGGTGGATGGGACGCGTACCTTACTGGCTGCGTTAACCCAAATTACCGAACTGTCGGGCAAAACGAATTGCTTTACTTGCCCGGCCTGAGTTTGTATGGTAACAAACGTTGTTTTTAATAAAACTGATGGTTGAGTAAACAGGTAGGCAAGTGTACCAATAGCTGATATAAGCAATACCGTTGCGGCCACACGATACAGGTTCCACCTGCGCGTCAATGGTGGGTTAACTACTTCTCCAATTTGCCGCTGCATAGTCAACCTAATGCGTTCACGCGACTCATCGGTAAGCGACTGTCTGTTCTCCTGCCGATATGACTTATACCAGGCTTCGATCAGCGCTGTTTCAGTTTCGTTACTTTTACCTTTAAGATAACGGCTGAGTTGATTTTTAAATTGATGTATATCCATTAGCGGCTTTTCAATAACAAGTCGTTAAAAAGCCGCCAGAGTACTTATAATTTAAATTACCATTGCGTTAATTAATTGTAAAGCATCAGAAGTGCGATAGCCAGGTAGGCGGTATTTTTTTCAGGGTGGTTTTTATTAACTACTATACGCAGTCGGCGTAATACTTCGGAGATGTAATTTTTTACGGTTTGTTCTGCAAGCCCTAATTTAACAGCAATCGCTTTTACCGAATGATTACTGCTACGTAGCTCATAGATGCGCTGCAGCATTTCGGGCATATGGCTTACAGCTTCGGCGAGGGTATGCTCAAGCTCCAAATAACCGGCATTGGCATGGATAGAATCTTCCAGTATCTCTATCCGCTGCAGAGCATCCTCCATACGCTGCCTGCTAACCTTTTGCAACCTGAAATAATCAATCACACTTAAGCGCACGGCACTTAATAAATAATATTCTAACGAAATATGGATTTCTAAAACCTGCCGCCGCTGCCATATTTTAATGAAAATTTCCTGTACAACATCCTGAGCAGCAGCTTCATCACTTAAACGACTCCACGCTGCTTTAAACATTTTTTCCCAATAGCGTTCAAACAGCTCATCAAAAGCTAAATGGTCATCCTGCTTAATTTGTTGTAGTAGCGCTGCGTCCGAAAAATGTTTCATTTTAACTAATACCACAAAGCTACATGCCCAATGTTAAGTTAACTTTAACTATTAAAAAGCAGTGTTTTTGTTACAATGAAAAAAAATCAGTTACGATATGTGTTGCCGGCAGCCAACAAAATCTGACGTTTTTTGGTAATTGCTATTTAACAGCGCTAAAATATTTCAATTACAAAAACTTACTGCCAAAACTATTTGTAATTAAGTTATGAGTACCAACTCCGCTTCGGCATCGCAACTCTATAATGTAAGCCGCGGACAGATAGAGCATTACAATATGTCTATCGGCCTGCGCCTTATTTGGTTAAATAACTGCCTGGCATTTATGTTCGGCATTTACTCGGCGCTTACTATTTTCCAGTCGGCAACACCTTACTGGCATACCAAAGCGCAAATGATGAGTGTAGTTATCCCATACATTGGTGTTGCAGTAAGTTTATTTACTTTAGTAGATGTTGTTATGGGCATTGTACGTATGGGCAACGTACTTAAACACTACAACTTGGAAGGGCAAAAAGAAATGTCGGGATTACCCATGCTGGACGGAACGGCAACTGATCGCTTTTTTCAGCGACTGTCACCAGTGGCTCAATCCATATTTTTTATGATGGTATGGCTTTATCTTATATTATACGATAAGCACATCTTTTAGATAGCCAATTACTGAAAGGTGAGAACCATTTTAACTGGCGCCCACCTTTTCACATAAAATTACATCAGGCGATTTTTTTTATTAAACGTAGGCAGCAGCCGATTCTTGAGCAGGTTGCTCTTTTTTGATGTTTATTTTTTTAGAAAGCTTTTTGGCCAATTGCTTTGACTCTTTTTCAATTTTTTTATCCAGCTTTTTCGATCCCTCTCCATATTTAACAGTTAACTCTTTTAAGTCTCCAATTAATCGGGCCTGGATTTCTTGCTTCGCTTCTTTACGTACTGACTTAAGTTGATCTTTTAATTTATCTTTCATATTATTCTGTATCTGCGCATTAACAAAAGTATATGATATTACTATCAAAGCAATATTATGTTTTTGTTAAACTTTAAGCTCAATGTTAAGAAATATTGTCGTCTGAATACTTAAAATCCATTGTCACTACGCGCTTAACATTAAGATAATATTTGTTTATTTCTTTTGTAACAGACATTCATCAGTTTCTGTGTGCTTTTGATATTTCTGTCATCTCTGATGCAACAAAAAGCCAAATTTTTAATACAATTACAAGTCCTTATCATCGGCTTTTTGATGATGCTGCCATTGCAGAGTTTAGCTCAATTAACCGAAGCAACAAATTTAAGTAAGGCACAAAATTTATCATCTTATAAACCAGACTCTGCGCTGATGTTATTAAAGCAGGTGCATGCCAGGGCGGTGTCTAATCATCAAACTTTGGTGGCAGCACAAAGCCTGCAGCAAATGGGTCAGGTATGCTATGAACAAGGTCATTATGCCCAGGCGTTAGATTTTTACCAGCATGCCGAACAACTGCTCGAATCAGAAAAACAAAAAGATAAACTTGCGGGCAACTGGAGCAAAATGGGCCTGCTCTATTATTATAACCGGCAACCCAAGCAGGCCAAAAAGTTTTATTTAAAGGCTCATGAACTTTACCGCCAAACAGGCAACAGTGAAGGCCAAGCCCAAGTTTTAGGTGAATTAGGACATCTGTTTGAAAAACAGCAACAATATCAAACGGCCTTTAGCTACCAAAAGCAGGCCTTAGCTAAGTACCGGCAGGTTGGCTCAAAGTTAGGTTTAGCCAAAATTTATGAAAACATCGGAAGTATTTATGAAGACCTGGCCCGGTACGACTCGGCCTACTATTACTTTAACCAATCAGTACAACTGTACGAAAAGCAGCAAAATACGATAGATGGCATTGAGGTTATTAATAATTTAGGCGACGTTTTTCGTAAAAGCGGGCGATATCAGGATGGGCTACAGCAATCTTACAAAGCTTACCATCTGGCGCAGCAAATGCACAATACGTATCAAATAGCTGCCGCCACTCATGATTTAGGAAAGACGTACCAATTGCTCAATCGCTTGGATAGCGCCTATTATTATGCTGAACTGAGTCGTAAATTATCTTTAGAGATTTACTCTAAAGACGGTTTGAAGCAAACATCGTTTTTACAGGTGCTTTATAACTTTAATAAACAAAACGACGAAATAGCCCGGCTTAATACCATCAAAAAAACTAATTACATTATTACCGTTGCGGTAAGCATCGTAGTGCTTTTGCTGATTATTTTGGGTGTGGTAATTTTTAGCCGGCAACGGCTCAAAATAAACGACCAGAGGTTACTGGCCGAACGCAACGAAGCTATTTTTAAAACCCAGCACGAACTGATGCAACTGGAGCTTAAAAACAAACAGCTACAGGAAGAAACCTTGCAACAGCAGTTAGAACTTAAGGGTAAAGAACTATCCTCGCACACACTCAACTTAATACGCAACAACCAACTGCTTGAGCAAATGCGCAATACTTTGCAGCAAATGGTTAAAGACGATAAACGCGACCAGAAAAAACAGATGCAGCAAATGGTGCATCAAATAAATCAGAGCTTTAACCACGAGCAGCAATGGAAAGAGTTTACCGCTGCTTTGGAGCAGGTACACCAGCGCTTTTTTGAACGCCTAAAGGAAATAAGCACAGACCTTACCCCTACCGATATTAGACTGATTGCACTAATCAAGGTAAACATGGATTCGAAAGACATCTCAGGCTTATTAGGAATATCAATGGATAGCCTGCGGGTAGCCAGGCACCGGCTGCGCAAAAAGCTCAATCTTGATCAAGGCGAAAATTTATCGGCATTTATCCAGTCGCTCTAAAACTCCCCTTAGGATCAATAAGCCTCAAGCCTTAACATTTGCTTAATGTAACGGTAACTGAATGATAATGGAGAATAATAAACTTACAAATTATTATTAGTCAGATATTTACAGATACTTAGTAACGCTTGATTAACGCTCATTGTAACGGTGTTTCCTTTTTGTAACCCCCATAAAAAGGTATTTTATTTTTGAGTAACACACCTTTGCAGTATTAAATCCGGCCGAAAGTTTTCGGATTAAAATACCCTGATATGAACAAACTGTTACAAACTTTTTTGCTGCTGACGCTAAGCATTTTTGCTGCACAGGCTACTACTATTAAAGGTCATGTTTATGACAGCAAAACCGGTGAACCCTTAACCGGAGCTACTATCTCGCTCGATAAAACAAACAAAGCAACCTCCAGCGGTTTGGACGGATCTTTTAAAATTGATGATGTAAAACCAGGCCATTACACTTTACGGGTTAGTTATATCAGTTATAAAACTACATCACTCGAGATTGAGGCTACCAAAGAGAAAGATGATTACCATCACCTTAAGTTTTACCTGGAGCCGGCAGGTAAGGATTTAGCAGTTGTTTCGGTAATGTCTAAACAAGTTCGTGGCAGCGAACGTGAGGCGCGCCGCTTAGAGCAAGTATCTGTACCTATTGCCAACATCGTTTCTGCAAGAGCTATTGAAGTTTCTCCCGATCTTACAGTAGCTAACGTTATACAGCGGGTATCGGGCGTGTCTGTTGAGCGTAATAGCAACGGTGATGCACAATACGCCATTTTGCGTGGTATGGATAAGCGCTACAACTACACTTTAGTAAACGGCGTAAAAATTCCGAGCCCGGACAACCAGTACCGCTATGTTCCGCTAGATATTTTCCCAGCTGATATTCTGGAACGTTTGGAAGTTTACAAATCACTTACCCCTAATATGGAAGGTGATGCTATTGGTGGCGCTGTAAATATGGTAATGAAATCGGCTCCCGACCGACTGCAGGTTACTGCCAACGTTGCCACCGGTTATAACCAGTTATTTTTTGACCGTAAATTTATGAGCTACGATTATGGCAGTATTAACCATAAATCGCCTTATGAAATTAATGGCCGTGCTTACCAGGCTAAACCAAGCGATTTCCATAAGGGTGTCTTTAATTACAGCCTGAAAAACCCGGCACCCAATCTGGTTGGAAACCTGTCTATCGGTCAGCGCTTTTTAGATAGTAAATTAGGCATCATTGTGTCGGGTAGTTATCAAAACACTTACCGCGGCAGTAACAGCACACTATACAGTTCGTCGGTTAGCGGTACAGATGCGTACGCCACTATCACCAGTAAAAGCGACCGAAAATATTCTGAACAGCAAAAACGCTACGGCTTAAACGCCAACGCCGACTATGTTTTCAACACACACAACAAGATAAGCCTTTATAACTTTTATGCCAGGCTTGATAATATCCAGGTACGCGATGCAGTAAGCACTGCTTACAATGGCGTTTATAATCCACAAGCCGGTAACGCCGAACTTACTTACTCAACCCGCAGCCGTTTAACGGAGCAACAAATTTACAACAGCACCCTGCAAGGCGACCATAAATTATTCGACGATCATTTTAAAATTCACTGGTCGGGCGTTTACTCATCTGCCAAAAATGACGTACCTGATAATACCACCATCAGTGTAAACGGCCTGCGCCAAAATAACGTAGACAGTCGCACCGTATTGGTCACCACAGCACCTGTTACCCGCCGTTGGGAACGTAATACGGATGAAGATAAAGCCGGTTATTTAGACCTTACCTATACCGCTAATATAGGTGGTTCGCCGGTTGACTTTAGTGCAGGTGGTTTATACCGCGATAAGCAGCGCAGCAACTTTTTTAACAACTACACTTTTGCACCGGTTACGGCAACAGACCGTTACGGTGTAAACTTTCAATCTTATACAGACGTTGCCTTATCAGTTACCAACCCTGGTGGCGGCGTAAACAATCCGCTTACTTATGATGCTTCCGAAAAAGTGGGAGCCGGTTATGGTATGGTAAAGTTTGCCATCAACAAATTACAGGTAACCGGTGGTGCCAGAGTTGAACATACCAACCAGGGTTACAATATGCTTTTTCCGGCAGGCGAATTGCGCCCTAATGGCAAACAGGTATACACCGATGTATTGCCCAGCTTAAACTTAAAATACCTGCTTAACAACAACACCCAGCTACACGCCTCTTATTATCGAGCATTAAACCGCCCCGGTTTTTATGAGTTGATTCCTGGCGGTATTGCGAATGAAGATTACAAAGAAAAAGGCAACCCCGACTTGAAACGCGCCATAGCAGACAACTATGACTTACGCTATGAATTATTTTCGCCAACGGCCGGCCAATTATTTTTAGGTGGTTTTTATAAACGCATCCAAAACCCAATTGAATACACCTTTCAGGCCGATGCTACCCGCGGCCAGGATACTTATTACACACCAGGTAACTTTGGCACGGCTCATAATTTTGGTGCTGAATTAGATTATATTAAATACTTTAATAAAGTAGGTGTTAAAGCTAACTATACCTATACTAACTCGCGTATTACAACGCCTAAAACGGCACGTCGCATTAACAGCGCTAACGGTAACATCGAAGCTTACCTAGTTGATCAAACCCGACCACTATTCGGCCAGTCGGCACATATTGCCAACGTTTCGTTACTATATCGCGATGTTAAAAAAGGATGGGATGCACAATTAGCTGCGGCCTACACCGGCGAGCGCATCAATACCATCTCTCAGTTTTTAAACAACGACTTATGGCAAAAAGCCTTTATCCAGATGGATGCCTCTGCCGAAAAGCGCTTAAAACACGGCATCACCATTTTTGTCAAAGCTAACAACCTTTTAAATACACCAACCAAGCTGTTAATTAAAGGCACCAACCCTGCCAATAATAACATTGCCGAAAACCTGGTAAGCAATGGTCAGACGCTTATCCGCAACGATTACTACAAACAGAGCTACCTGATTGGCCTCCGTTACAAATTGTAAACATCCTTTAAAGATATAACACATGAAATTTCAACACATTTTTGCAGCACTGGCCTTAGCCGCCGTAGTTTTCACGGGATGTGAAAAAGCAAACATTGATGTAGATACTACCCCGGCCGATGGCTCGGCCATGGGCGAGGTATCAGGCGTATGGCTTAAAGGCAGCACCCAGGTAATTAAAGGCGATATCGTAATACCTGCCGGCAAATCGTTAACCATAGAAGAAGGTGTGACCGTGCTGATGGACACTGTGGCCAAACCGGAAATTATTGTAAAAGGCAACCTATACTCATTAGGTACAGAGCAAAACCCGGTTAAATTTACGGTAAACGAATTTTATAAAACAGCAGCCAAAAAGTTTGGTAAGTTATGGGGTGGTATACTGGCTGCACCAAGCTGTGCCGAGTTGGTATTAGACCATACTATACTTGAATATGGTGGCAGCACCACATCAGATGCATCAACTTCTGTAAAACAGGGTTTGTATAAGGCAGTAGCCGGCGAGAACCTGCCTGCATTATGGTTCTCTAATATAAACGGCAAGCTGATTGTGCAAAACAGCACCTTCCGTAACTTTCAGGAAGACTGTACTTACATTGAGGGTGGTAAAATCATCTTTGCTAACAATGTATTTTACACTACCGGCGTAACCGGTGGCGAAGCCATGAACTTTAAATCAGGCTGCGTGGCAGACTTGGCTAACAACTTAGTTTACAGCACTAATACTAATGCCTTTAAACTTTCAAACAGCGGCGACCGCCCAACACAAGCCTACATTATTGCTTACAATAATACTATGGTAAATACCGGATGGCGCCGTCCCACAGCTAAAGGCGGCTCCGTATGGGTCGAAGCTTCTGTGCGTGCTGAGTTGTATAACAACCTTTTTGTAAATATCCGTTTTGGTATTAAGCGCGATACCAAAAAGCCCGAAGACAGCCGCTCTATTTACAGCAATAACTGGTACTACGGATACGACCAAACAACCGTTAACCAATTCCAGCCAACGGCCGAAATTATTGCAGGCACCAATGATGTTATCAGTAAAACTGCTGGCGCTAACGACCCGATGCTGGTAAATTACCCATTAAGTACCTCAACCAGTACTGCGGATTATAACACCGCCTGGGATTTCCATTTACAAGCAGGCTCGGCAGCATTAACCAAGGGCAAAACCAATTTTACACGTAATTACGCTTCGGGCATTATTGTTAACGGCGTTAATTATACCTCGCCTGCACCATCTAACTATGTAGGTGCTTACGGTATCAAATAAAAACAGTTTTAATAATTATTATCTCATTACTTTAAGCGGCGTTGTTTAATAGCAACGCCGCTTTTAAATAGCACATTATAATGCATAAGCTTACCATTAGCTATATAAGCTTTTTAGCTTTCCTTTCTGCAGCCGGCACCAGCTGCCAGCCATCTTCTGGCACTAAATTACCTCCGGGTGTTGTGGTGTCGGCACTGGTTAAACCTGTAATTGTAACCCAACAGGTAAATTATGATACCGACGATCCGGCTATTTGGTACAATGCAGCCAATCCGGCACAAAGCCTGATTATAGGTACCGACAAAAACGCCGATGGCGGCTTATATGTGTTTGACCTGGACGGTAAAATTATTGCCAATAAAGTAGTAAAAGGTTTAAAGCGCCCTAATAATGTTGATATTGCTTATGGCTTGGTACTTAATGGTCAAAAAACAGATATTGCCGTTACTACGGAGCGCATGAGTCATAAGCTTCGCATTTACGCTTTACCCGATATGAAACCGGTTGATAACGGCGGCCTGGATATGTTTATCGGCGAAAACGGTTTTGAATACCGCGACCTGATGGGCATTGCCATGTACACCGCTAAAGACGGTAAAATATATGCTATTGTAGGCCGTAAAAACGGACCGAAAGAAGATGGTTATTTATGGCAATACTTATTAACCGACAATAGTACCGGAACAGTTAAAGCAACACTGGTTAGAAAATTTGGCGCTTACAGCGGCAAAAAAGAAATAGAAGCTATTGCCGTTGATAACGAGTTGGGCTACATCTATTACTCGGATGAGCAGGTAGGCGTACGCCAGTACTATGCCGACCCTAATAAAGGTAACCAGCAACTGGCCTTGTTTGCCACCAAAGGTTTTGAGGCAGACCACGAAGGCATTTCTATTTATAAATCAACCGACACTACCGGCTATATCCTGGTATCTGACCAGGGCGCTAACCGTTTCCATGTTTTTACCCGCGAGGGTACACCGGGCAACCCGTTTGAGCATCGCGAACTGAAAGTGGTACCGGTAGCTGCTCAGCAAAGTGATGGCTCGGATGTATTAAATAAACCTTTAAACGCACGTTTTAAACATGGCCTGTTTGTAGCCATGAGCGACGACAAAACCTTCCATTTTTACCGTTGGGAAGACATTGCCGGTAAAGATTTAAATGTGAAATAAGCCTTTGCTTTAAGCAACTGCTGATTCATCAGCAAAACTTCAAAATTGCATAACCGTATGGTAGCAAAGTATAGTATATCATTAAGTTTACTAAAAAATTACCCGTTTTATAGCAGGTAATATTACCTTTGAAAACTATCAAAATACTATACTGTTATGCAATATGATGTTATTGTTATAGGCTCGGGCCCGGGCGGCTACGTTGCGGCCATACGTTGTGCGCAACTGGGCTTAAAAACTGCCTGTATTGAAAAATACAGCACCTTTGGCGGTACCTGCCTAAATGTAGGCTGTATCCCTTCAAAAGCATTACTCGACTCCAGTGAGCATTACCACAATGCTGCACATACTTTTAAAACTCACGGCATTAATTTAGATAACCTTCAGATTGATTTTGGCCAGATGGTAGCTCGCAAAAATGAGGTGGTTGCTCAAACTACCGGCGGTATTACTTTCTTGTTCAAAAAAAATAAAATTACTTCTTACCAGGGTTTAGGTTCTTTTAAAGACAAAAATACTATTGTTATTAAAAAAGCCGACGGTAGCGAAGAAACCATTACTGGCAAAAATGTTATTATCGCTACCGGTTCGAAACCGTCAAGCCTTCCGTTTTTACCTGTTGATAAAAAACGCATCATTACTTCTACCGAGGCTTTAAACCTGCCCGAAGTACCTAAACACCTGGTGCTCATTGGTGGCGGCGTTATTGGCCTGGAGTTAGGTTCGGTTTATGCCCGTTTGGGTGCCAAGGTATCGGTAATTGAGTTTATGGACTCTATTATCCCTACTATGGACAAACAGTTGGGTAAAGAGCTGCAAAAAGTGTTACAAAAACAAGGTGTTGAGTTTTACCTGGGTCACAAAGTTACCGGCGCCAGCGTAAACGGCGACGAGGTAACGGTTACCTTCGACTCACCTAAAGGTGAAAAAAAAGAACTGAAAGCTGATTACTGTATGGTAGCGGTTGGCCGTGTAGCCTATACTGACGGCTTGGGCTTAGAAAACATCGGCATTACGGTTGAAGAGCGCGGCCGTAAAATTACCGTTGACGAGCACCTCGAAACTTCGGTAAAAGGTATTTATGCCATTGGCGACGTAGTACGCGGTGCAATGCTGGCTCACAAAGCCGAAGACGAAGGTACTTTTGTAGCCGAATTGATTGCCGGTCAAAAACCACACATCAATTACAACCTTATTCCGGGTGTGGTTTATACTTGGCCTGAAGTTGCCAGCGTTGGCCAAACCGAAGAGCAACTGAAAGAAAAAGGTGTTAAATACAAGGCAGGCTCATTCCCGTTCAAAGCCAGCGGCCGTGCACGTGCCAGCATGGATATTGACGGTTTTGTAAAAGTACTGGCCGATGCAACCACCGACGAAATTTTAGGTGTACACATGATTGGTCCGCGTGCGGCCGACATGATTGCCGAAGCCGTAGTAGCCATGGAGTACCGCGCCAGCGCCGAAGATGTAAGCCGCATGAGTCATGCTCACCCAACTTACACCGAGTCGATGCGTGAGGCTTGTCTAGCTGCTACCGACAACCGGGCAATCCATATTTAAGGCATTTATTGCTGATTGATTTTTATCAATCGGTATTGATATTAAAGTTGCAAGATTATTGGTCTTGCAACTTTTTTTGTTTCCTGGTGTTTTCTATCATTGAGCAACAGCTTAAGGCATTATTTAAATGAGTGTATTAATTGATATAGGTATAGTACTGCTTACCATTGCCGGCATGGAGGCACTTTCGTGGTTTATCCATAAATATCTTTTTCATGGGCCGTTGTGGTTTATTCATAAAACACACCACCAGCAGCGTCATGGCTGGTTTGAGCTGAATGACATATTCAGCATCGGGTTTGCCTTATTGTCGTTATGGCTGATGTGGCAGGGGCGCAATGCTTATAATGCCGGCTTTTTTATAGGCTTAGGCATTACTATCTATGGCCTGATCTATTTTATTTTTCACGATTGGTTTATTCACAATCGTTTTAAGGCATTTAAAACAACCAACAGCTACCTGCTTAGCATCCGCCGGGCACACAAAATTCACCATAAATCTACGGAGAAGCTACCTTCGGAAGAATTCGGGCTACTGGTGGCCAGTAAGAAGTATTTTAAGAGATAACCGGTTCACTAACTGGGAATATATTATCATAATTAGTACGTTGCTTAATTGCCTGCTTAAGCCATCTGTAATTATCTCAATAAAATTCCGAAATTTAACCCCACTAAAGTTCACATCCAACTCCCATGCTGCAAATAGAAGAAAACGTATCTCTTAAAAACTTTAACACTTTCGGTATCGAAGCTAAAGCGCGTTATTTTGTAGAGATTAACCATGAGGAGGATTTGGCTGAACTTTTTATGGATCCGCAATGGCAGCAAATCGAAAGGCTGGTATTAGGCGGCGGCAGCAACATGCTCTTAGTAAATGATTTTAACGGCTTAGTCATCCGGCTAAATATTCGCGGCATCGAGCATCGCATCAATCACGATAATGTTTTTATTGAAGCAGGTGCCGGCGAGGTTTGGAACGAGCTGGTAAATTACTGTGTAGACCACAACTTTGCAGGTATGGAAAACCTGAGCCTCATTCCAGGCTCGGTCGGCGCATCCCCCATACAAAACATAGGTGCTTACGGTGTAGAGCTTAAAGACGTATTTGAAAGCTGCCGCGCATTCGAAATTGCCACCGGGCAAATTAAAACCTTCAGCAATCCCGATTGCCGGTTTGGCTACCGCGAAAGCGTATTCAAATCAGATTTGAAAGGGCAATACATTATCACTTCTGTTAAGTTCCGGTTATCGCTTACTCCGAAGCTCAATTTAAGCTATGGCGCTATCGAGCAGGAACTGGCAAATCGCGGCATCACGCAACCAACTATTAAAGAGGTATCACAGGTAGTAGCTGCCATCAGAGTATCTAAACTGCCCGATCCATCTACTATTGGTAATTCAGGAAGCTTTTTTAAAAATCCGGTAATATCGCAATTACAGTTTGCAGATATCCAGAAACAATATCCGCAAATAGCGCATTATCCGGCTGGCGAAAACCAGATTAAGCTGGCGGCCGGCTGGCTTATTGAACAGTGCGGTTGGAAAGGAAAAGTGGTTGGACATACTGGCACCTGGAAAAATCAGGCCCTGGTTCTTGTTAATCACGGTGATGCTACAGGGAAGGAGATCTACAATTTATCGTCGCAAATCATAGACAGTGTGTATACAAAATTTGGCGTTGCGCTTGAACGCGAAGTAAATATTATTGATTAACCTACACTGCTCTACACAATACTATACACATTTGTGTACAACCGTAATTTGAATAAAATAAATACAAGATTTGTTTTATTGATTTAGTTAATTTTTTGTCGTTTAAGAATATCGTTATTAAGAAACTGAAAAACAGCGGTTTAATAAACGTTGATTTGTTTCAAAAAATCGAACTTTCTCTCTTTTAAAGAATATTTAAGTAGGTATTTATAAAATAAAGGTACAAGACCGCTATAAAAACGGTATCATGTTTGCCAATGTATCTGTACAAAACTTTAACAGATAACAGAATGACAAAGATTGAGTTTAACGCCATGGTACTGCGCCAAGCCAGTTCATTACGCTCATACGCACTGCACTTCACTCATGACGCAGATGACGCTAATGACCTTGTCCAAGACACAATGTTGAAGGCAATAACTTACTACAATAAGTTTAAAGAAGGAACTAATTTAAAAGGATGGTTGTATACCATCATGAAAAACACATTTATTAACAACTACCGTCGCTTTGTAAAAATGAGCACGTTTGTTACTAAATCTGAAGAAATATCGTCAGCTAATTTGGTTTTCAGTTCAACCAAAAACCAAGGAGAGTCTAAATTTGTGATGGATGATATCCGTCGTGCTTTAGACCGCTTACCAGAAGATTATTATGTGCCTTTCACCATGTACTTTGAAGGTCACAAATACCACGAAATTGCCGACCACCTGACTATTCCAATCGGCACTGTTAAAACCCGTATTCACGTAGCTCGTAAATTATTAAAGAAAAATCTGAAAGCATATGACAATGGCGTTAAAAAGCCAATTTATGCCGACGAAGAATAGTCGCGAAATACAGAATTCAATACAAACAAAAAAGGTTTGCTTATTTAAGCAAACCTTTTTTGTTTAGAGAAAAGTACAAATTGACTTTAATTAATGTTTATATGTTACCCTTTCTAAGCAACTCCTTCTAATATTTTAATCGCTTCGTGCGCAACAACCTGACCCGAAATTAACGCCGGAGGGACGCCCGGTCCCGGAACAGTTAATTGCCCCGTATATAGCATATTTTTTATCTTTTTAGCTTTCATGCTCGGCTTTAAAAAAGCTGTTTGCATTAAGGTATTGGCCAAGCCGTAGGCATTTCCTTTAAAAGAATGGTAATCTGCTTTAAAATCGTTCATGGCATAACTGCGCTTCACGATGATGTGATTACGAATATTTTGACCGGTTACCGCCTCGAAACGAGTAAGCATCACATCGAAATATTTTTCGCGCATCTGTTCACTGTCTTGCAGACCGGGTGCTAAAGGCATTAAAAAAAACAAGTTTTCGCAACCTTCGGGTGCTACGCTACTATCTGTTTTAGATGCACACGATACATAAAACAGCGGTTTGGTGGGCCATTGCGGTGCGGTATAAATCTCTTTAGCGTGCAGCTCAAAATCCTCATCAAAAAACAGGTTGTGATGCTCAACATTGGTCAGCTTTTTACTCACCCCTACATAATATAATAAACTGGAAGGCGACATGGTACGGCTGTCCCAATACTGATGTGTATAATTTTGATATGGTTTACTTACCAAACTCTGGTCTACATGCTCATAGTCAGCCCCGGCAATTACAAAGTCAGCCGTAAAATCGCCCTGGGTAGTGCTTATGGCTGAGGCCTTGCCATCGTTTACACTGATGTTTTTAACTTCTGTATTAAGTTTAAACTGCACGCCATAACTTTCGGCCAGTTTTACCATAGCTTGTACAATCTGGTTCATACCTCCCTGCGGATACCAGGTACCCAGCACCAAGTCGGCATAATTCATCATACTATACATAGCTGGTGTATTTTGCGGCGTGGCACCTAAAAATAACACCGGAAACTCCAGCAGTTTAATCAGCTTAGGATTTTTAAAATACTGCCGCACATGTTTGCTCATGCTGGTAAGCAGCTGTATACCTAAGCTTTTTTTAATCAGGCTTAAATCAAAATACTCGGTAACAGAATGTGATGGCTTAAAAACGTACTCGCCCATACCCACCTGGTATTTGTACTCGGCTTGTTTTAAAAACTCCTGTAAGCCTTTGCTGCTACCGGGTTCTATTCCATCAAATAAACGGTACAGGGCGTTTATATCTGCCGGTACGTCAATCGTATCATCCTTACCGTAATAAACCCGGTAGCCTGGATCCAGGCGCTTCAGTTCGTAAAAGTCGTTCACCTTTTTGTTAAAAAGGGCAAAGTAATTTTCAAACACATCGGGCATCCAATACCAGCTTGGTCCCATATCAAAAGTAAAACCCATTTCTTGCCAAATACGCGCACGGCCGCCTGGCTGGTCGTTCTTCTCCAATATCGTTACCTGATATCCTTGTTTAGCCAGCAAAGTAGCGGCGGCCATACCAGAAAAGCCGGCACCTATTACAACAATGTTTTTCGGGGTCATTACGGTTCTACAAGGCTAAAGTAACCAAATTGTTTTGTGGCCAAACAAAACAATTTGGTATAAATTAATGTACATTTGGTATAAGCCCGCACTACCTGATGAATTTGTATGACGAAACCTGCTTCGAATGCAGTAAAATTATCACCAAGATGTATAGCACGTCATTTAGCAAGGGCATTATGGCTTTTGATAAACGGTTTCGCTATCCTATTTATGCTATTTACGGTTTTGTACGATACGCTGACGAAATTGTAGATACTTTTCATGATTACGACAAGCAGCAGCTGATTGCCAACTTTAAGGCCGAAACCTTTGTGGCCATTGAGCAAAAAATTAGCTTAAACCCGGTTTTACATTCTTTTCAGCAAGTGGTTAACCACTATAATATTAGCCATGACCTGATCGAAGCATTTTTGCGCTCGATGGAAATGGACTTGGATTTAACCGCCTGCGATGGCGAAGAGTATAAAGAATACATCTACGGATCGGCTGAGGTGGTAGGCTTGATGTGCCTGAGCGTTTTTTGCGAAAACATCCCCGAACTTTATAAGCGTTTAGTGCCTATGGCTCGCAGCTTAGGCGCAGCTTTTCAAAAAATAAATTTCTTGCGCGATGTTAAATCCGACTTCGAGGACCGGGGACGCACTTATTTCCCTAACGTTGATTTTAAGCGCTTTACAGAGCGCGACAAGCAATGCATCGAAAAGGATATTGAAAAAGACTTTGATGATGCCTTTACCGGCATTAAACTTTTACCACCCGGAACGCGTTTAGGTGTTTACATTGCCTATATTTACTACCGTCAACTGTTTAAAAAAATAAGCAGAACACCGGCCAATACTATTTTGCAGAAGCGCATCCGTATATCTGATACTCAAAAAACTGCATTATACTTTAAAGCTGTTCTGCATCAAAAGTTAAAGGTGATTTAATGAAGTGGAAACCGTTTGCAGCAGCATTAGTACTTTTTATATTAATGCTGGCAAATACTTTACATGCAGATACTCCCAGTCCTAAAGTTATACGCAAACAATTGTTAGAAGCGCTCGACCGGCGCAGCCTTACCGATTCTTTATACAATACGCTTTCGGCCGAGCCCAACAAAAGCCCGCAATATCTTTGCTATTTAGGAGTAGTGCAGGCTTTAAAAGCTAAACATGCCTGGAATCCGTATTATAAGGTTAAATACCTCAACGACTCGGAAAAGACATTACAGCAGGCTATTAATCACGAACCGGATAATATTGAAATTCGTTTTATGCGTTTCTCAATTGAACATAATGTGCCTGGCTTTTTAGGTTATGGCAAACACCTGGTTGCCGATCGTGAAGAAATGATTAAACAGCTTAACGCCAAACATTATGGCACGGCCGACAAAGATGTGGTGATAACCATCATCAAGTTTTTGTTAGATTCTAAACGCTGTACGCTCCACGAAAACGAAACGCTTAAAAAACAGTTAGCCGCTTTAAAGTGAAATACGCTTACCTGCTCATCAATTTTTTGACTATCATTTTCCCAGTACTGCTATCTTTTGATAAGCGGGTAGCTTTTTATAAAAGCTGGAAATACATCTGCCCGGGTATGGCTTTAACGGGACTGGTATTTTTGTTTTGGGATGTACTCTTTACTGTTAAAGGCGTATGGTCTTTTAACCCGGCTTATATTATAGGCCTTAAATTTTTCGACTTACCGTTAGAGGAAATTTTATTTTTTTTAACAGTGCCCTTCTCATGCATATTTATCTATGCATGCCTCAATTATTATGTAAGATGGTCTTTGCCGCAAACTATCAGCAAAACTATCTCTTTGCTGGTTATCATTTTATGTGCGGCCATGCTATCGGTGTATTACAACCGCTTATATACGGCCGTCAATTTTGGCTTTTTAATGGTGGTACTCATTGTGTTGCAGTACGTGCTTAAATCAAATTGGCTCAACCGGTTTTACATGGCATACATAGTTTCACTGCTGCCATTTTATATTGTAAACGGCATTTTAACTTCGATACCTATTGTTATGTATAACAATGCCGAAAATATAGGCAAGCGGGTAGGTACTATCCCTATCGAAGATCACTTTTACTCTATGGCCCTGCTGCTTATGAATATTGGTTTTTTTGAGTATTTTAAGCGTAAAAATAAAGCTTTAACGGCATGACCAATTTACCTGCTTACACCCGGTCGCAGCTGGCCTTGCGCAATGGGCAGGACAAACCCCAGATATGGGTAGCTTATGAGGGTAAGATTTATGATGTAACCCAAAGCCGCTTATGGCTCAACGGCAAACACTATGAACATTGGGCCGGCCAAGATTTAACCGAAGAACTTGCCGCTGCGCCACATACTGCTGATGTATTTAGTCGTTTTAATGTCATAGGAATACTTAAATAACGTACCTTACACCAAAACATACAACAACACGTTTATACTTGAAAGTAAACGTTAAAATTGCAACAAATGAGAAATTTGATTTCAGTACTGAGCAGCGTTAAAGAATTGATTATTTCTATTTTTTCTCCCGTTAGCTCTAAGCCAAGCCCAGTTTACGTACCTGTAAAACAAGTAAATAAACACCCCTTTATAAAAAACTAAAGCAGCGGAAACTGCTTTAGTTTCCCTCGTTCAGTTTACTGTTCATCTGCATTTGCAGTTGAACAGCTTTTCCTATCATTCTTCCGGTAACGCCTTAAGTTCCCATTTCGGACTCTTGTATTCAACATCTAACCCCTGATGTTTCCCGCAGTAATTCATAAAAGCTTAGCTTTGCGTTCAGCTAAATAAGTCATGACATTGAGTACGCCCTATAAAAACGCACAAAACAAATACATTTTGTTCTTTTTATTGGGATGGACGTTATTAAACATTCTGCAAGCCTGTACCTTGGGTATACACTCCGATGAGGCTTATTATTGGGTATACTCCCGCTTTTTAGATTGGGGGTATTTTGACCACCCGCCTATGGTGGCAGTATTTATCCGTATAGGCGACAGCATTATACATAATGAGTTTGGCCTGCGGCTCATGACTATCATCAGCAGCACCATATCTATGTATGTGCTCTGGTTAATTGCCCGCAAATACCTGGTTAGTGCCCGGTGGTTTATACTGGTAGTTACCGGAACACTCATTTTTCACATCTATGGGTTCAGTACTACGCCCGATGCGCCATTACTGCTTTTCACTATCCTGTTTTACTACTTTTACCAGCAATACCTGGATAACGACAGTTGGGGACTGGCAGCTATTTTGGGCTTAGTAGTTGCCTGCCTATTATATAGTAAGTACCACGGGCTGCTGCTTATAATTTTTACGCTTGCCGCTAACATCGGTATATTTAAACGTGGCACCTTCTGGCTAATCCCCATACTTGCCTTAACCTTATTTGCCCCACATTTATTGTGGCAGGTAAACCATGGCTATCCGTCAGTTAACTATCACTTGTTTGAGCGCTCATCAGAAACCTATGAGTTTGCGCATACTTACCTGTATATTCCGGGGCAGTTGCTGATGGCCGGGCCGCTGGTGGGATGGTTTTGGTTTTACTATGGCTTAGGCAGACGGAGCACCGATTTATTTACCCGCTGCTTGCTGGTAAACAGCGCAGGCATTTACGTATTCTTTTTGCTAAATACCGCTAAAGGCAATGTACAGCCACATTGGACGCTGATTGGCTTTGTGCCATTGGTATTACTCGTACTCATCAGGCTGCAAAAAGATGCCTACCCAAAATGGCTTTTTAATTTGGCAGTTATTAACGCGGCCTTAATTATTGTTTTTAGATTAATGCTGGCAGCCGGGTTGCCTTTTTTAAAAAACGCCAATGCTTTTAAAAGTTATTACCGTTTTGATAAATGGAGCCGGCAGATTAAACAAAAGGCAGGGAATCACCATATCATTATCGAAGGTGGATTTCAGCTACCCTCAAAGTATAACTTTTATACCAACAGCTTAAAAGGCTTTGCCTATGATGATGTGTTTTATCGCCGCACCCAGTATGATATCTGGCCTATTGAGGATAGCCTGCAGCATCAAAAAGCCTATTATTTATCACCCTATCCTACTGCGCTTAAAGCTGATACTTTGCATACGGCCGATGGTATATGGTACGGGGCCTGGGTGCATGACGTGCGCACTTTTCAAAAAATTGACATTCGTACTGATAATTACAAAGTAAAAGCCAATCCACAACAACCTCTTAGTTTAAAACTACAGTTACTTAACCCGGGTAATAGCGCTGCAAATTTTAAGGCTACCCCCGAACAGCCGGTAGAATTAAGGGCCTGCTTTTATAAAAACGACAGTTTGTTGCATGTCATCACGGCAAAGCCGGATTTTAACCAAATCTCCATCCCGGCACATCAACAAATAAACTATACCTTGCAGGGACAAGCTCCCGTTGCCAAAGGGCGTTATATGCTCATTTTTTCTATACGTACTAAACCTTTTCCGGGCGGCAGAAACAGCAGGATTGTTAACTTTACCGTGCAATAATTTAACATTTGCTGATGAATAAAAAACTCTACTTTATATTCTTTTTACTGCTGTTAACCCGTTTTGCACAAGCACAAAGCCTAGATATGCATTTTAACGGCTTGGGCTTTTTAGACAATCGGGAATATCGTGCGTATATAGACCGCTCGCGTACCTACTCGGGCACTCGTTTAGCACTCGATTTTGGACTGAATCTGGATAGCCTCAACCACTTTGTAGTAGGTGTAAATGGCATCCACGAGTTTGGCGCCAAACCCTACTTTTTAAAGGTCGACCCGGTAGCTTATTATGAATTTAAGAGCAGCAAGTGGCTGTTTAATGCAGGTATGTTTCCGCGCGAGGGCCTGCTTACCAACTACCCGAGAGCTATTTTAAATGATACGTTAAGATATTACCGCCCCAACGTAGAAGGCTTGCTTACCCGTTACCAGGGAGCACATGGCAATATTATTATTTGGCTGGATTGGGTGAGCCGCCAAACCAGCACCGACCGCGAGCAGTTCTTGTTCGGTTCGTCGGGCAAGTATTTACCAAACGAGTTTGGCCCGTTTTACCTGTCGCATTATTTTATGTTACTGCATGATGCCGGGCCAGCGATAGGCATCCCGAACGATCATATACGCGACAACGGCGCAGCGCAGGTAAGGCTGGGTTATAACTTTGGGCACCGTACTATGTTTGACTCCCTGACTGTTGAAGCGGGCGGAATGATGTCATTAGAGCGGGTACGGCACGAAGGCGGTGGTGGCTGGAACCTGCCTTTGGGTTTTGTGGCCAGTGCTTATGCCAGCCTTGGCCGCTTTGCGCTGTATGATGAATTTTATAAAGGCGAAGGGCATCATGTTGATTATGGCGACTCTTTTTATGCAAAAACCATTTACAACAGGCTCGATATCATCTACACCCCTTTCCTGTTTAAACGTATTAAAGGTCAGTTTATCCTTAGCCTGCACCAATCTCCAGGTCATTTAGGCGATAATCAGCAAGCCTTTCGCATAATTTATGATTTGGGCCGCAAGACATTGGCTCGTTTTAAAGATGACGATTAAAATTGTGTAATTTAGTTTAGCTTAAACACATTACAACCATGACATCACCAATCTGCAGCCATTTAAGTCAAATTACTGAAGTAAAAACCAGCGACTCTGACGTTTGCGAAGAATGCGTTAAAAATAACAGCAGCTGGGTACACCTGCGTGTTTGCCAAACGTGCGGCGTAACGCTGTGCTGCGACTCGTCGCCCCAAAAACACATGACCAAGCATTATCATCATACCCAACACCCGGTGGTATCATCGGCCGAGGCGGGCGAACGCTGGCTGTGGTGCTACGCCGACGAAAGCTTTGCAGAATATGAATAGCAATTAGCCTATATTAACTTAGGTGTATAAAACAGAAAACTGTTTTATACACCTACTTCAAGGCCTATCTCACTTAATAAAGCTACAGCTTCTACTACGCTATGTACGCCCTCAATACTAATACGGAGGGTATTCTTTACTTCTTTCATATTCACCCTGCGCATATTAGTTTTTACAAAACTTAACACATGCATAAACGCCGGCGACTCAAAATAAGCCGACTGCTGGTTAGATAAAAAGTAGCCGCGCAACACATTCTTTTTAAGCGATATTTTTTCGAAGCCGATGGCTTTGCCCAGCCATTGCAGGCGTATGGTATTAAACAAATCGTTTACCTGTGGCGGTATCGGGCCAAAACGGTCGGCCAGTTGTTTTTCAAAAGCCAATAGCTCTGTTTCGTTCTCCAGCTTTGATATTTCGGTATACAGGTTATAGCGCTCGGTTAAGCTGGTAACGTACTCATCCGGAATCAGGATTTCCATATCCGTATCAATTTGCGTAAAACTCACAAATGGACGTGGCTTGTCGTCTTTAAACAATTCCTTAAACTCTTCGTCTTTAAGTTCCTGTATGGCTTCGTCAAGTATTTTATGATACATCTCAAAGCCAATCTCAGCAATAAAACCACTTTGCTCGGCACCCAATAAGTTACCACTGCCGCGGATGTCCAAATCGCGCATAGCTACGTTAAAGCCGCTGCCTAAATCGCTAAATTCTTCAATGGCGCTTAAGCGTTTGCGCGCTTCCGGCGTCAAGGTCGACAATGGCGGACTCAGCAAATAACAGAATGCCTTTTTATTGCTGCGCCCTACCCGGCCACGCATCTGGTGCAAATCGCTCAGGCCAAACATGTGGGCATGGTTAATAATAATGGTATTGGCGTTAGGTATATCCAAACCAGCCTCGATGATGGTAGTTGCCACCAGCACATCATACTCATGGCTTACAAATTTGAGCATTACATCTTCCAGGTCATCACCTTCTAACTGCCCGTGAGCAATACCAATACGAGCCTTAGGCACTAATTTACGAATCATGCCGCCTAACTGCGGCAAATCGGCTACCCGGTTGTGGATAAAGAAAACTTGTCCGTTACGGTCAAGCTCATACTCAACCGCTTCTTTAATCAGTTTATCGTTAAACACATGCAATTCGGTAACTACCGGCTGCCGGTTGGGCGGCGGGGTAGAGATGATGGACAAATCGCGCGCGCCCATTAACGAAAAGTGCAGGGTACGTGGTATCGGCGTAGCTGTAAGCGTAAGCGTATCCACATTGGCACGCATAGCTTTTAATTTCTCTTTGGTAGCTACACCAAATTTTTGCTCCTCGTCAATAATCATTAGCCCAAGGTCTTTAAACTTCACATCTTTACTCACCAAACGGTGCGTACCAATGATTATGTCCAGTTTACCTTCGGCTAAACGGGCCAGGCTATCCTTAATTTGCTTATTGGTTTTAAAGCGATTGATAAAATCGATATTAGCTGGAAAGCCCTTTAACCTGTCTGAAAATGTTTTAAAGTGCTGAGCCGCCAAAATAGTGGTAGGCACTAAAACGGCCACCTGCTTACTATCGGCTACGGCTTTAAAAGCAGCACGGATAGCCACCTCTGTTTTACCAAACCCAACGTCGCCGCAAATCAGGCGGTCCATCGGGTGCGGCGATTCCATATCTTTTTTAAAATCGTTGGTCGCTTTTTCCTGGTCGGGCGTGTCTTCGTAAATAAAGCTGGCCTCCAGTTCGGTCTGTAAGTAACTATCGGGCGAAAACGCGTTACCTTCTTTAGTTTTACGTACAGCGTAAAGTTTAATCAGGTCGCGGGCTATGTCCTTAACTTTTTTTTTTGTGGTTTTCTTTAACCGCTCCCAGGTATCTGTACCTAATTTGTTCATCTTAGGTACCGACCCTTCTTTACCACTAAATTTAGAAATGCGGTTAAGCGAGTTGATGTTTACATACAGCAAATCATTGTCGGCATATATCAGCCTAATCATTTCCTGCATCTTACCGTTTACCTCTACCTTCTCCAATCCGGCATATTTACCAATGCCGTGATCTATGTGAGTAACGTAATCGCCCGGCTTTAACTCTCTAAGCTCTTTTAGGGTAATAGCCTGCGTACGCTGGTAACCTTTGCGCAGTTTGTATTTATAGTAACGGTCAAATATCTGGTGATCGGTATAGCAGGCCAATTTTTGCTCACGGTCAACAAACCCCTCGCGGATGGATACATGGATTGGGGTAAACTTTACCGTTTTATCCAGATCATCAAAAATGGCATACAAACGTTCTACCTGCTTGGTCGAGTCGGTAAAAATTAAATTCTCAATTTTCTCCGCCTCATTATTCTTAATATTATGAATCAGCAACTGGAAGTCTTTATTAAAAGACGGCTGCGGCCTGATATCAAAGTTAACGCTGTGTGTGGGGGTGTAAAAAAACTGCTTGCCAAACTCAACCACTGCAAAATCGTGCAGCTGGTCGGCAATCATTTTTTCGTCGGTAAAGGCAAACTTAGGGTCTATCCATTCCGGATTCTGGTTTTTTTCCTCTGCAGATAGCGCCTTCCATAACTGGCTGGCTTTTTTGTAGCCTTCCTGGATAATGTCGAGCGTAAATTGTACATCCCTAATCCATACCTGGGTGTCGCCCTCAATGTATTCTAGTATAGAGATGTTGTTTTCGGTTAAAAACTTCGACTGTACGTTAGGTACAATGGTTACTGTTTTTACCTGTTCGGCAGATAGCTGGCTTTCAATCTCAAACGTGCGGATCGACTCAATAAAATCGCCGAAAAATTCTACACGGTAAGGCAGATCGTGCGAAAAAGAAAATATATCCACAATACCGCCGCGGATTGAAAACTGCCCAGGCTCGTATACAAAATCAACCCGTTCAAAATCGTACTCAATTAAAAACTCATTAATAAAGTCGATGCTCAGCTTATTATTTACAGCTATTTCAAGCGTATTTTTTTCGAGGGATGAGCGGTCAATTACTTTCTCAGCAACAGCTTCGGGATAAGTAACAATAATTTGCCCAAACTCGGTGGAGTGGTTTAGCTCGTTTAATACCTCGGCACGGGCCAGCACGTTACTACTGTCGGGCTGGGTAAACTCAAAAGCCTTGCGATAGCTGGACGGAAACAGCAATATTTCTTTGCCCGTAAGGTTTTCTAAATCAGCCTGAAAATAACTGGCTTCTTCACGGTCGGGTAATATAAATAACTGGTGCTTGTGCTGCAAAAAATACAGCGCTACAGCCACCGTAGCATCGCTCGAACCTACCAGGCCCCGCAATTGGATACGCGGACTTTTAGAACTGTTTGATGCTTGCGCCAGTTCTTTAATACGCTCGTCGGTTTTATACCTATCTAATATGTCGCGAATATTCAAAACATTGCAAAGATAATCTCCCCAACTACCTAAAAGGGTGATTTATTGTAAAATATTTAAAGAAGGAACTGAACTACTCCATATTTGTTTTGATGCCGCAATGCACAAAAAAATACGTCACAAAAACTACTTCTTTAAAGAGTAACAGGCAAACAATTGGCTGCACATAATCCTTTTACGCTATACAGATACTTAAAATACATCAACTTAACCACTAATACCATGAAAAACGCTGTTATATCCGGAATCATCATTGGAGTTGTGAGCGGACTTTGGCTATTTATTATGCGCTGGACCGGCCACAAAATGTTAGACGACCAATTAACACCTATCGAATACATCTCTATACTAATACCGGTTTTAGGAGTATTTTTTGGATTGAAAGGATACCGCGACGACGAACTGAACGGTCGGATGAATTTTTTACAAGGCTTGATACAAAGCTTCAAGATTTTGCTGATTGGTGGGGTAATTGCAGGGTTTGCCGGTATAGTTTATATTAATTACGTAGCGGCCGAAGATAATTTCCGAGATTTTTCGGGCCGTCTATTCGGGGCCTTGCTCATTGGTGTACTATCATCACTGGCAGCCACTTTATTACTCATGACTAAATCAAACAATTCTATAGATTAATAAAATCTAAATATGTTGATGGCGAAAGCTCTGCACTTGCAGGGCTTTCGCTGTTTATAGGCAATTCTGTCCGCCTTTTTGTAACAAATAGTTGTTTGGTAAATCTTATATTTAGAACTATAAACTTAAGCTATCATGCAACAAAATTCTTTTTCCATGTTGTCGGGCATCACGCCCGAAGAGTTTCTCTTTTTACAGCAAGCTACTGTTGGTTTGAACGACCAGCAACTCAACAGCTTTAAAATGCTGTATATGGGCAAACGCCGTAACCCTACAGATATATTATTATTCACGCTTTTAGGCTTTGTAGGATTCAACGGAATTCAACGCTTTGTAGTAGGGCAAATTGGTATGGGAATTATTTATATGATAACCTTTGGTTTTTGTTGGATAGGCACTATCGTTGATTTAATTAATCATAAAAGTATAGCTAATAATTACAACAAAGACATGGCTTACGAAGCCCT
The DNA here is from genome assembly GCF_038806765.1 of Mucilaginibacter sp. CSA2-8R. Classification (NCBI taxonomy): domain Bacteria; kingdom Pseudomonadati; phylum Bacteroidota; class Sphingobacteriia; order Sphingobacteriales; family Sphingobacteriaceae; genus Mucilaginibacter; species Mucilaginibacter sp. CSA2-8R. The sequence continues at coordinate 4,847,188 of NZ_CP152389.1, forward strand.
GCAAATGGTAAAAATGGGTGCATAAACTACATGCAAGGCAACCTATAGGTAAATTATTAATTGCAGCCGGCGCATTGTTATTGATTGCCGGTTTACTCTGGTACTTTTTTACTGATAAACTGCGCTGGATTGGCCACCTTCCCGGCGACATCCGTATTGAGCGCGAAAATTTCAGTTTTTATTTCCCTGTTACTACGTTGGTGTTGCTCAACCTCATCATCTTTATTTTAGTGCGGGTTTGTAATTGGATAAGCAACAGCTAACTTGCCGCCGTTATGAAGTTAAACGAATTAACCGCTTATCTGGAAAGCATTGCACCGCTGGCTTACCAGGAAGATTATGACAACTCGGGCCTGATAGTAGGCCATGGCAATCAAGAACTTAGCCGGGCGCTTATTTCTTTGGATTGTACCGAGGCCGTAGTAGACGAAGCCATTGCTACTGGCTGCCAGCTCATCATTTCGCACCACCCCATTGTATTCAAAGGGCTTAAAAAATTCAATGGCAAATCGTATGTAGAGCGTGTAGTGCAAAAAGCTATTAAGCATGATATTGCCTTGTACGCCATCCATACCAATTTAGATAATGTGATGGATGGGGTGAATGCACGCATAGGCCAAACGTTGGGTTTAAAAAACATGCGTATACTTTCGGCTAAATCGGGCATACTCAAAAAGCTGGTTACTTATGTACCGCATAGCCATGCTGATGCCGTGCGCAATGCCTTGTTTAGCGCAGGCGCAGGCAACATTGGCAACTATAGTGAGGTTAGCTTTAATGCCGGAGGTACAGGAACCTTTAAAGGCAACGAAAGCGCCAGCCCGTACGTTGGTCAGCTCAACGAGCGGCACCAGGAAGCAGAAACCCGGATAGAAACTATATACCCGGCCTACCTGGAAAGTAAAATACTGATGGCGTTGTTTTTAAACCACCCTTACGAAGAGGTAGCTTATGATTTATATACCCTAACCAACCAGCACCAGCAGGTAGGTGCAGGCATGATAGGCGAACTCGAATATTCCGTAAGCGAGCAGGACTTTCTTGCTCAACTAAAAACGAGCATGAAAGCAGCTGTGATCAGGCATACCGAGTTAAAAAACAAACCGGTAAAAAAAGTGGCAGTTTGCGGTGGCTCAGGAGGCTTTTTATTAAAGCAGGCTATTGCTGCCGGGGCCGACGTTTTTGTTACGGCCGATTACAAGTATCATGAGTTTTTTGATGCGGAAGGAAAGATAGTTATTGCCGACATCGGACATTTTGAAAGTGAGCAATTTACGCAGCAACTATTGCATGAAATAATACAGAAAAAATTTAGTAACTTTGCGGTCCGTTTAACAGAAATTAATACAAACCCCATAAAATATTTTATTTGATGGAACAAACCGTAGAACAAAAGCTAAAAGCTTTGTATGACCTACAAACTATCCACACCAAGATTGACAGAATACGCCAGGTAAGAGGTGAATTGCCTATGGAAGTTGCCGACCTGGAAGATGATGTGGCCGGTCTGGAAACCCGCATTCAGAAAATAAAAAATGAACTGGATGATTTGGAAGACGATATTGTAAACCGCAAAAACGTTATCCGTGATGCGCAGGCCAATATTAAAAAATATGAAGCTCAGCTAAACGACGTTAAAAACAACCGTGAGTACGATGCAATCTCGAAAGAGGTTGAAATACAAGGCCTGGACATCCAGGTGAGCGAGAAAAAAATCAGAGAGTATGGTTTTGAAATTACTTCAAAAACTCAAATCTATGATAAAGCGTTAGCTGAACTGGAAGGCCGCCGTGCTGACCTTGATGCTAAAAAAGCAGAGCTGGATAATATTACTTCTGAAACTGAAAAAGACGAAGCTGAGTTAAACAGCCAGGCCGAAGTAGCTAAACAAAATATTGAAGAGCGTTTACTGATAGCCTACTCCCGCCTGCGTGGCAATGCTAAAAATGGCCTGGCCGTAGTAACTATTCAGCGCGACTCTTGCTCAGGTTGTTTTAACCAAATCCCGCCGCAGCGTCAGTCTGATATTCGTCAGCGCAAAAAAATCATCGTTTGCGAACATTGCGGTCGTATATTGGTTGATGAACAAATGGCGCTCGAAGAAGAAGAGCACGCATAATCAGCTTTTAACTAAAAATGATATATAAGGCGCCTTAACAGGCGCCTTTTTTTGTAATGAGTAAATATTTTCTACCTATCCTGCTCTGCCTAATCAGCACTCGTACTTTTGCCGGTTTTGATGCTAATGCCAATTGTAACCAAGCGTATAAAAATATATTGAGCTTTAAGCTTAAAGCTGCCCGTCAGCAAATAGATCACGAAAAAGCCATCCATCCGCAAAATAGCTTCACCATTCTGCTCGACGATTATTATGACTACTTCTGGATGCTGAGTACAGAAAGCAAAAATGATTATGACCGCCTGAAAAGCAATAAAGCCGACCGCTTGGATAGGCTGGATGATGAGGACAAAAATTCGCCCTGGCGCAATTTTGCATTGGCGCAGGTAAACCTGCATTGGGCACTGTTAAATGCCCGCTTTGGCGACAACACAGCAGCCGGCTTTGCCATTAATAAAGCACACCGGCAATTACAGGACAACCAAAAGAAGTTCCCCACATTTTTGCCGGACGATATTCCGTTAGGTGTGGTAAACGTGGCTTTAGGTGCCCTGCCCGACGGAGCGCTGAAAAGCATTTTAAATATTTTTGGCATCAAAGGCAGTATCAGCAACGGCATCACTATGCTGCAGAACACTATTGCGCAGTTGCCGGCATCAAACTATGCGATGTTTTATGATGAGGCGGTGTTTTATACTACCTACTTACAAACCGATGTAGTGAACGATGAGCATGCATATACAAAAATGCTTAAATATACTGCCCGTATGGATAACAGCAGCTTGCTGAAGAGTTATATTGAAGGCTATATTGCACTGCGGAGCGGGCACAGTAATGAAGCCATCAGTTTTTTAGACAAGCGTCCGGATGGCAATGAATATCAACCTTATCCTTACTTGGATTACCTGATGGCTATTGCCAAAATGAATGTATCAGATAATTCGGCCAACGATTATTTTAACAAATTTTTACAGACCAATAAGGGTGTAAATTTTATTAAAGACAGCTATTTACATTTAGCCTGGGATGCCTTGCTCGATGGCAATACTAAACGCTACACTGCCTTTACCCAACTGGTAAAAACCAAGGGTTATACTTATAATGACAAAGACAAACGTGCTTTAACAGAAATTGCCGACCCGCAATATAACCCCGATTTACTGCGGGCCCGGTTATGGTTTGACGGGGGTCTGTATGCTAAAGCATTAGCATTGCTCAAAGAGCAAAACGCTGATAAATACACAACTACTCATGATAAAGCCGAATACCATTACCGCCTCGGCCGTATTTATGATGCCATGCAGCAAGACAGCAACGCCTTAAACAGCTACCAGCAAGCCATTAACTTAGGTAAAGGCACCAATTATTACTTTGCGCCAATGTCGGCTTTACGGGCAGGCAATATTTATGAGCAGCACCATGATATCAGCAGGGCCAATACTTACTATAACATGGCTATCGGCTTTAAAAACCATCAGCAAGAAAACAGCATTGAGCAAAAAGCTAAAGAAGGCTTAAAGCGTATTAAGCCTTAAGCTTATTGAAATAGCTGCACATTAAATAGGGTTCCGGCTTCAAAACTATCCTGTTCGGCAGGTAAGCTCAAATAGCCCTCGGCCTGCATCAGGTTAACCATATCGCCGGAGGTTGAGGTGTTTACCGGTGTGGCTATCATTTTACCATCCTGGTTAATCAGCTTAACTAACACGTGGTGTATTAATGCCGGTTTAAAGGTTATCGTTTTACTGATGGCTGCCTGTACTACCGGGAGTTTAATATTTAACGAACTATATAACCAAGCGCGAAAATAAATCTGATAACAAATCCAGGTAGATACCGGGTTGCCCGGAAAGCCAAATGCCAATACTCCGTTGTCGAATTTACCAAACAGCAAAGGCTTGCCAGGCCTTTGTGCAATGCTATGAAACAGCGTATGCATGTTTAGCTGCTGCAACACCTGCGGCAAAAAATCAAACTTACCTTTAGATACCGCACCCGAGAACAATAGCACATCGTAGTTTTCTATTAATCCGGTTAATTGCTCAACCATCAACTTGGGTTCGTCAGGTAGATGATACCTATTCGCTGTAATAACCTCCTGGGCTAAGCCGGCTATCAGCATGTAACTGTTAGATTGCCTGATTTGATGAGGCTCGGGCTTTTCTGTAATTGCAACCAATTCATCGCCAGTTGAACAAACTGCTACTTTAGGTAATTGGTAAACGCTTAGTTTGTTTAATCCTACTGATGCTGCAATGGCGATAATAGCTGGCGTAATTTTAGTTCCTGGTTCAACTAAGGTCTGTCCCTCCTTTTCGTCTGCACCCTGTAAATGAACATTTTGATAGGCGATAACGGTATCCAATTGTACCTGAGCTACCTGGTTTTCCAGCAGGATATCCTCATAACGGATCACCGCGTTACAACCAACCGGCAACATAGCACCGGTCATGACCTCGATACAATGATCACGATTTTGCAACTCCAGTTGTGGATGACCTGCAGGCTGTATAGCCTCGACAGAAAACTCCCGCCGGCCCTGCTCAAACGCTGATGTATTAATGGCAATACCGTCCATAGTGGCCCGGTTAAAGGGCGGAAAATCACGGTCGGCAATGATGGTTTTCGCTAATACACGCCCTCTGGTTTGCAGCAAATCTATCTCTTCAACAGCTAAAGGCTTAGCCTGAGCATAAACTTGATTTAAGGCCTCTTGTACAGTAATCATCATGTTATCAATTAAGGGTTATGAACGCACCAGGTATTCATCATCAAACTCATCCTGCCAAAAATCCATACCGCCTAACACGCTGTAAATATAGGCTGTTGGGTACTGCTGTTGCAGCATCTGCGCGGCCTTGCTGCTCCGGGCACCTTTTTGGCAAAATAACACTGTAGGTATTGTATTATTCAATGCAATTTCAGCAGGCTTAAGTTGATGTAACGGGCAAGACGTTGCTCCTTTTAAATGCTCTTCTGCAAACTCATCCGGTTCACGTACATCAATCAACCGGAAACTTTTACCCGATTCATACCAATCGTACAATTCTTCTACCGATAGTTGCTGCACGGTTTGACAGGATACAGGTTCGTAACTGTTTTGCAATGTTTTGATCGTTTTATTTTCAGGATTCAGCTTCAGTTTTACCTTGTATTGCTCGTCGCTCAAAAAGTCATATATCTGCAAATAGCCTGACAAGGTATGTCCGATCCCGGTAATTACTTTAATGGCTTGTAAAGCCTGCTGCATACCAATAATGCCCGGCACTACGCCCAGCACACCGGCGGTATTACAATCAGGTATTTCGTTAGCTGCTGGAGGCTGCGGGTACAAGCACCGGTAGGTTGGCCCACCCTGGTAGTTAAAAACACTTACATACCCTTCGTATTGCTGCACCGCACCATAAACAAAGGGTTTATTCAATATTACGCACGCATCATTCAATAAATACCGGGTACTAAAATTATCGGTGGCATCAATAATTACATCATACTGCCCAACAAGTTTTAAAGCGTTGCCAACGGTTAAAGCTTCGTTGTAGATTTGAATATCAACCTCGGCATTCAATGCTTTCAGTTTTGCATGAGCCACCATAGCTTTACTCTGCCCAACTTCAGCTTCGGTATACAATACTTGCCGGTGCAGGTTGGAAAGGCAGATGGTATCAAAATCGATAATACCAATAGTACCTACGCCCATACCTGTTAGATATTGTAAAGCCGGTACACCCAACCCTCCGGCACCTACCACCAACACCTTAGCCTGCGCCAGTTTTAATTGCGCTGCCTCGCCAAAATTAGTTAGCTGCGTTTGGCGTAAATAGCGTTCGCGGTTTATCGGTTTGTTCAATGGTAAACAGATTATGATTTAAATATGCTGAGACTTGCAGAACTGTTTAAAAACAGCTTATCCGCCCAGTACAGACATTGAGGTATGAATATCGCCCTGACTGGCCAGCTCTGCGGCATAGCCATCGCGCTCACGTTGGCTTACCGCCTGAATAATTTCTTGCTCCAAATCAGCCGCCGAAACGCCTTTTCTTAACACATCGCGCAAGTTAACAACCGGTGGGCCATACAGGCAGGTACGTAACTCGCCGGTGGCCGACAGTCTTATCCGGTTACAGGTACCACAAAATGTACGGCTAAACGAGGGAATAATACCAAAGCTACCCGCATAACCCGGAATTTTATAATTTACCGAAGTAGAGTTAGCATCACTGATCAGGCGATTAATATCTGTATACTGACCGGCAACATATTCATATATCCGCTTATAATCCCAATCTGATTGCACCTGCGAACCGTCGCTGCCATTAAAAGGCATCTCCTCTAAAAAGCGCACCGACAAAGCGTAATTTTTGGTCAGCTCAATAAAGGGTATAATATCTTGTATGTTTTTATTTTCGGCTACTACGCAATTCAGTTTTATGTCGAAGCCGCTATCCAATAGTTTAAAAATACTGGCATATACGCCGTCAAAATTATCTCGCCGGGTAATCTGCGCAAAACGTTCGCGGCTTAGTGAGTCTAAACTAATGTTAATTTTGCGGATGCCGATCTGCAAAAGTTCTGCCTGGTACCGTTCGGATAATGTACCATTGCTGGTTACCGTAATTTCTTTCAGGTTATCGGTCTGGCTCAACTTTCTTAAAAAAGGCATGATACCGTTGCGCACAAAAGGCTCGCCGCCGGTGATGCGTATTTTAGAAACCCCAAGTTTGCAAAACACGGACGACAGATACAGCATCTCGTCAAAAGTCATTAAATCTTTGCGGCGGGCAAAGTCAATGCCTTCTTCGGGCATGCAGTAGTAGCACCTGAAGTTACAGCGGTCGGTAACCGAAAGCCGCAGGTAATTCAGTTGCCTGCCATATTTATCTATCAATACACGTTCGCTCATTACATTAAGGATGGGCATTTACCCACACACTATTATCTTCGTAAAATTCTTTTTTCCAGATCGGCACTGTCTTTTTCAGCTCATCAATTAAAAACCGGCAGGCCTCAAAAGAAGCATCACGATGAGCAGACGAAACTCCAATAACTACTACGGGTATGCCTGGATCTTTTGCACCCACCGCATGCACAATGGCCAGCTTTACCAAAGGCCATTTGCTAAAAGCCTCATGCGCTATATGCTCCATCTGGCGAATAGCCATAGCATCATAGGCTTCAAAATCAAGCCTAACGACGTCTTTGCCTTTTGAATGATTACGCACCGTTCCTACAAACAGGTTTACCGCACCAGCTTCGGGCGACTGCAGGTAGGCATATGCCTCATTCAAATCGATATGTTCAACTAATTTAATTAACACGTTATTATTTATAGTGATTATCCGCCACTCACGGGTGGTATCAAGGCTATTTCCTGCTCAGGCGTTAGAGCATCTTCGTCCTGCGCATACTCGCTATCAACAGCTACAGCCATAGATGATAAACTTTGCAATGCAGGATATTGCTGCCCTAACCAATCTTTTAATGCCTTAACCGTATTAATACCGGCAATTTCCGGAATGTTAATCCGGCTTTGGCCGGTAATTTCGCGGGTGATGCCAAACAATAATACTTTCATGGGTATAGTTTACTAACTTATCAAACCGGCAAAGGTTTGTTGTTGAGTATAAAGTTACGAAAGCTTGTGCAATAATAAGTCAGTGGCTTGTAGACTTACCTTGTCGCCAACCTTTAAATTTTTAGTTTGTGAAGAATGTTTTACCCCAACTAAACGCTGTTGTACTAATATTTTCAGCGCTTCGGTCTCTATACCAACTACCTCTCCTGTTAAATAGAGATTATCGCTTTCAAGCTGCCAGCCAAAAACCTGAGCCGCGCTGCCGCTTTGCAGCAATTGCCCGTGCTCAATTTTAATTACATGAGTAGCCAGCTTATATATTTCGGGTAAATGATGGCTCACCAATAACGTAGTTAGGTTATATTGTTGATGTACTTTCAATAACTCCTGCTGCAATTGCAAGCGCGTTGCATCGTCTAAGGCCGACAAAGGTTCATCTAACAGTAATACTTCCGGCTCTCTGACCAACGCGCGTGCCAGGGCCACCCGCTGCTTTTGCCCGCCCGATAGCACATCAGGTTTAAGATTGCCCCAGGCCTGTAAATTCATGATTGCCATTAACTCCTGCACGCGCGCCGGCGACTGATGCGTCGGCAAAGCATAACGCAGGTTTTCTTCTACTGTCATATTGGGGAATAGCGCGTAATCCTGAAATACGAACCCAATGTTTCTTTTTTGTGGCGGCAGGTTTATTTTTCTATCCGTATTAAGCCAGGTTTGTCCGTTTACTTCAATGATGCCTCGCTCGGGTTTTAATAAACCGGCTATGATGCGTAACAAGCTTGTTTTACCGGCGCCCGATGGTCCGTATAATGCGGTAAAAGACTGACTGCTGATTTCGGTATCTATCCTCAACTCGCCGTTACCTTGGGGCAGATGCAGTTTTTTATAGATGTTAATTTTAATCATGCGGTAAGTCGGTTTCGGGTTAAATGTTTGTTAACCACGTATACGGCCACCAAAATACAGAATGACATAGCCAGCAGAATACCGGCATAAATGTGGGCTGCTTTAAAGTTGAGTGATTCAACCTCATCATAAATAGCAATCGAAGCTACTTTAGTAATACCCGGAATATTGCCACCAATCATCAGCACCAAACCGAACTCTCCCAGCGTGTGTGCAAAGCTCAATACAACGCCTGTAAATAAGGCAGGCTTGATGTTGGGCAATAAAACGTGTATAAAAGTTTGCCACGACGATTTACCTAATGTTTGCGAAGCCTCGCGCAAGCTGCCGGGCAAGGCTTCTAATCCTGCTTGTACCGGGTGTACCATAAAAGGCAAACTGTAGATGATAGAACTAATTACTAAGCCAGTAAACGAAAACACCAAACGTATGCCTAATACATCGTTTAAAAATTTGCCGAATCCGCTTGCAGGACTAAAAGCCAGCAATAAGTAAAACCCTAATACGGAGGGTGGCAGCACTAAGGGTAGGCTAACCATAGCTTCGACCGCCGGTTTGAGCTTGAATTTACTTTGAGCCAGCCATGCGGCAATAGGGATCCCGATAACTAATAAACAACCGGTAGTTATGAGTGCCAGTTGAAGAGTTAGCCATAGGGGTTGATACAGCATGGGATCTATTAAGTTTAAAAGGTTGAACCGATTGGGTTAACGGTAACCGTAAGCCTTAAATATTTGCTTGGCCTGTACGCTAAACATAAATTTGCAAAATTGGTTAGCAGCAGCCAAATTTTGCCCCTGTGAGGCTTTTAAAACCACTACTCCCTGAGCAATGGGATGGTAAAGTTTGCTGTCAACCTCCGTCCACCGGCCAACACCCTTTTGGGCAGAGTCTAACACTACCGATTTTGCTGTAAAAGCAGCATCTACTGCGCCGGCTATCAAATACTGGTTTACCTGGGCAATACTTTCGCCGTACACCAGTTTAGGCTTTAATGTAGCAAAGGTATGTGTCTTCTGCATAGCCTCTTCGGCAGCAGTGCCATAAGGCGCCAGTTTAGGGTTAGCAATAGCAATCTTTTTAATAGCAACATTACTCAGACCGCTTAAATTGTTACCTGACAATCCGTTTGCCTTACTCCAAATAACCAAAGTACCGTATGCGTAAATTTTAGGCGCTGCGGTAGTCAGCTTTTTTTGGTAAAGCTCTTGAGGGTACTTCATATCGGCCGACAAAAAAACATCAAAGGGTGCCCCCTGCTCAATTTGCGTGGTTAGTTTACCAGACGAACTTACAATTAACTGAGCTTCGATACCGGTTTTTTGCTTAAATGCTTTAGCCAGCTTTTCTGATACAAACTGCGCATTAGCGGCAACGGCTACCCTTAGGGTTTGGCCTATCCCGGCAAATGGCATGCATAAGCATAATACAACAAATTTTAAACGCGCCGACTTCATTTTATTTTGAATTTAAAACTACTACTTCTAAGGCTGTAACCTGCCTTACCCAACGGGCATGCTTTTTTTCGCCTGGAACAATAATTTGAAAAGGGCCATCCTCCTCAGGCAATGGCTTTTTATCGGCCCGGTCGGCAACAATAATTGTACGATTGGCAAACAGCGGGTCAACCTCCGATAAAGCATAAATAGCCTTGTAATTATCGGCAGCTGTTACTACTAAGCAACTTACAATAGTTTTGCGCTTAGCAGTATCGCCCAGCACAATACCAGCTTTAGTTAATAAATCGGCTATGGTTACGCCGCTGTACCGGTGTACCTTTTCATCATGTGCCTTGGCCATTACTATAGCCTGTTTCATGTCTTGAAACATACCTTTACTCATAACCAGCGGCTGTATACCTGCACCGGTGATTGTGATGGTTTGAGCATGGATATTAAACGAGGTGAAGAAGACAATGAATGCGATGAGGTAGATTTTTTTCATTCAGGATTAGTGTAATTTGAAGCAAGATAACAGAATTTTTATGATCTGTATTTTTGCAGGTTATGGATGGCCTCGTCGCGCTGCTCGGGAAAGTTGATATTCTCAAAATCGTGCGTGTCTGGCGCCTCCAGCAGTTCAATGTTTGTATTTATCAATACCTTACGTGGACAAGCATATCCCTGGCTCAAAAATTGCAACATTACCGGGTAAGCCCGCGGCTCCCAAATAGTTATCAAGGGTTCGGGGAAACGATTATCACTATCTATAAAACAAGTGGCCAGTTTAGAGGGATTTCGGTTTTGTACCAGATAGGCTAGCGTATTGGCGGTGAGGTAAGGTAAATCGCAAGCAACCGTTAACCAGGCCGCGTTGGGATTATGCATCAATGCAGATAAAATTCCACCAAATGGCCCCAAACCGGCGAAGCGATCTAAAATAACCGGTAGTTGTTCTTCCTGATTTACATCCTGATTATGAGCGTAAGACACTAAAGTTTCGTGGCAAAAAGGGCTTAGCATATCGTGTACATGCAAACGCTGACTTTTACCAAAGTATGCCAAACTACCTTTATCGGTTTGCATACGTCTGCTTTGCCCGCCGGCTAACACCAGTCCGTTTAATGCAGGCTGACGATTCGACAAGTATTTATTTAAAAATTGAGTAATGGCTAAAGTATCAGCCAGCCTTAAAATAGGTAAGGCGGCACCTACGGGCAAATGCTCGTTGATGTATGCCGGAATTTCGGAAACCCCGTCGGCCAACAAAACCAATTGTACATTGGTCAGTTTATCCAGTTTTTTTTCCAGCGGTTTGGCAGGGTCTATAATAATAATTTGAGCGTTTGCTGTAAAGTGATTACCATTAACTAAAACCAAATCTGCATCGTTAAACAAACTCCGATTTTGAAAGGCATTGAAGGTTTGCTTATATGCGAAGTTGCGGTAAGTGATTTTATCTGTAAATTCTAACGCAGCACCATGAGTTAACGATGAGTTGTCGTCTGCAGCAGGTGCGTTATGGTCTGCATCAGCAAAAGCTATTTGATACTTGGCATATAACTCCTGGATAATACGATTAGCGAGGTTACGGATATTAGCGCACGGCGTACCTAAAATAGCCAGCTCGTTGCGATGGTATTCGCCTAAATTGGGCCGGGTGAGCTTAGGATGCTTATGATAATTTTGCAAAGAAGTCACTTTTGCCTCCGGTTTTTTCAATTAACTTGGTTTCTTTAATAATAATGTGGTGAGAAAACGCCTTACACATATCGTATATAGTTAGTGCTGCTACGCTGGCCCCGGTGAGGGCTTCCATCTCGACGCCAGTTTTTGAGGTGATGGTTGCTGTACAATTAATCACTATTTCTTGCGCATCATTTACATCAATAGTTACTTTACAGTTTTCTAAAGATAAAGGGTGGCATAGCGGTATTAAATCTGACGTCTTTTTTGCCGCCATTGTACCGGCTATAATAGCTGTTTGAAACACTGGCCCTTTCTTAGTTTGTATATCCTCATCGTGTAAGTGTTGCATAATTTCATCACCCAAAATAACAATGCTTTGTGCGGTGGCCGTGCGTTTAGTGATTTGCTTATCGCTCACATCAACCATGGCCGGTTGATTGTTTTGAGGATTGATATGAGAAAAAGACTTTCCGGTGTCAGACATAAAAAGGTACAGTAAGATGCAAAGCTAAGTATACAGATGATAAATAGTATTGGTGTTATTCTGTTTGCTGTGCAGGCATTTAAATATCCATTAAAAATAAAAGCTACTATTGGGCATATGAGCTCAACAGTAGCTTTTATAATTAAATATTTGCTTGTTATAGTTTTATAACAGCTGATCTAATTGCATAGGCAAGTTTCTTAAACGCTTACCGGTGGCATGATAGATGGCATTTGACACAGCTGCGGCCACACCAACAATACCAATTTCGCCCAGTCCTTTTACACCAAGCGGGTTAACGATATCGTCGTGCTCTTCTACAAAAATCACATCAATATCTTTGATATCGGCATTCACCGGCACATGATATTCGGCTAAATTATGGTTCATAAAGCGGCCAAAATTGTTGTCCATTACGGTATCCTCGTGCAACGCCATACTTATTCCCCAAACTACACCACCTAAAATCTGGCTCCGGGAAGTTTTAGTGTTGATAATACGCCCTGCGGCTACGGCATCAACCACACGGGTAACATGCACAGTACCTAAGTCTTTATCTACTTTTACTTCAACAAATACTGCAGAATGTGTAAAACGCGAATATTTGTTTTGCTCGAGCATATTAGGCAACGAAGTAGTATCAGCTTCCAGATAGTTCATCTCACTTTTTTGCAGCACTTCGCTGAACGTAAGGTATTTTTGTGTGTCTGCTTTTAGCTGGATGCGGCTATCGCTAAAACTTACATCTTCTTCATTTACATCGCTAAAAGGCGAGTTCTCCAGCTTTTTCGACAACTTAAATAATTTAGTTTTTAAGTCATCACATACCAATTTAACAGCTGAGCCAACACTTGCCATTGTCCACGAGCCACCTTGTAACGGTGACATAGGCAACACGCTATCCCCTAATTTAAAGAGTACGTCCTCCATAGCTACACCTAAAACTTCAGCAGCTATCTGAGTCATGACGGTATAAGTACCTGTGCCAATATCGGCAGTAGCACAACCTACTGTCAGTTTGCCGTCGGCAGACAGCATAGCTTTAGCACGAGATGGCATCTGGTTAGCTTCCCAGCAACCAGTAGCTACGCCCCAACCTACCAGGTTATTCCCTTCAACAGTAGCACCCGCTTTTGGATTACGCTTGCTCCAGCCAAAGCGTTCCGCTCCCTGGCGATAACACTCGCGCAGTTCTTTGCTTGAAAAAGGCTTATCCAGGTTCTGGTCTTTTTCGGCATAATTCATCAGCCTAAACTCCAACGGATCAATACCTGCTTTAACAGCCATTTCGTCAATAGCAATTTCTAAGGCATACATTCCCGTTACGCCGCCGGGCGCGCGCATATCCAAAGGCGTAAATAAGTCGAGCGGAACTAACTGGTGATCTAACGTTACGTTATCGCACTGGTACATCTGCCCCGACCAGTTCACAATATTTTCGGTATACTCTTCGAACGTTGATGTTTCTGAAACGCACTGATTGATGATGGCCTGCAATTTGCCATCTGCTGATGCACCTAATGATATTTTTTGCAGTGTGGCCGGCCGGTGACCGAACGAAAACATTTGCTGACGCGTTAGCACTACTTTAACCGACCTTTTCAACTCTAATGAGGCCAACACCGCCATATATAACTGGTATTGCGGACGCAACCCGGAACCAAAGCCGCCACCCATAAAAGGTGAAATCACCCTGGCTTTGTCGTCTGACAGACCAAAAACACTTTTAATGTAACTTTGGCTGTTTAACACGCCTTGAGTTTTATCATAAATCGTCAGCCGGTCATCGTCTCCATAAATAACGGTTGAAGCAAACATTTCCATTGGGTTATGATGCTCATAGCCATGGTAATAATCTTCTTCAACAGTAATGGCTGAATCTTTTAATGCTTTTTCTGCATCACCGCGTGGCTTAGGTACAGGGAATCGATGCTTTTCGGGCTTTTTAGCTTTATCTAAATTTTGCTCCAACCCAACACTAAGTTCCTCTTTTACTTCATATTCGAAATGAACTAAAGTGGCAGCATAACGGGCCAATTCGAAAGTTTCGGCAACTACCAGCGCTATGGGTTGCTGGCTGAATAAAATTTCGTCACTCTGCAGCGGTCGGAAGGGTGAACCTCCGGGCGGCGCATCTTGGTCGCGATAACTACGGTCAAACCAAGCTAAGCCAGGCACGTTTAAATGAGTAAAAACCGTGAGCACTCCTTTTTGACTTAGCGCCTGCCGGGTGTTTACTGCTGTAATTTTACCTTTAGCTATCGGACTTGATATTACATAACCATGCAATATCCCCGTGCCCATGTTAAACTCGGCTGCGTACTTAGCATTGCCGGTTACCTTGGCACGGCCGTCTACCCGGCTAATAGGTTTACCTATATATTTACCGCCATCTCCGGGCTCGAGGTTTTCGGCGCTTACGCCCACCTTTTGTAATAAACTCATACTTGTTCCTCCAATCCGGCAGCTTCTGTAAGCGCTCTTACTATTGCCCGTTTTGCCAACTCAATTTTAAATGTATTATCGCCGTAGCCTTTGGCACCTTGCAGTATCATGTCGGCAGCCTTTTCAAAAGCTTCTTTACCGGCCAAACTACCGGCTAATAAAGTCTCCGCTTCCATACTTCGCCATGGCTTATGAGCAACGCCGCCCAAAGCCACCCGGGCTTCTACAATCTTGCCATCCTCTATCTTCAAGGCCGCGGCAACCGAAACCAGTGCAAAAGCGTAGGAAGCACGGTCGCGGATTTTAAGGTACTTGTAATGTGTTGTAAAATCTTCGGCAGGTAAATCAATTGAGGTAACAATATCACCAGCCTCTAAAGTATTATCTAACTCAGGTCTGTCTCCGGGCAAGCGATGAAAATCTGAAAACGGAATACTACGCTCGCCGTTTTTACCGGTGATATTTACCGTTGCGTTTAATGCGGCCAAAGCTACGCACATATCACTCGGATGTGTCGCGATACAAAGCTCGCTCGTACCTAAAATAGCCAAAATACGATTATAACCGCCTATAGCAGAACAGCCAGATCCGGGTTCACGCTTGTTACAAGGAGTGGCGGTATCATAAAAATAATAACACCGGGTTCGCTGCATTAAGTTGCCGCCATTGGTAGCCATATTACGCAACTGAGGCGATGCCCCCGCCAGTATAGCCTGCGACAATAAAGGATATCGTTTTTCTACCTCGCCGTTCCAGGCAGTGTCTGCGTTGGTAACCAAAGCCCCTAAACGCAAACCACCCGCAGGGTTGTTTTCTATAGTGTTAAAGGCTAAATGTGTAATGTCGATAATATGATCAGGACGCTCGACATTTTCTTTCATCAAATCGAGCAGGTTTGTACCACCCGCAATAAACTTCGGACTATCGTGCTCATCTAACTCGGCAATGGCAGCATCCGGATTGTTAACACTAACAAACGTAAATTTATTCATGACTTAACTCTCCCTTCGCTTGTTCTATAGCATCCAATATGTTAGTGTAAGCACCGCATCTGCAGATGTTACCGCTCATTAATTCACTTGTTTGCTCACGAGTATCTGCCTTACCTTCATTAATTAAGCCCACTGCCGAGCAAATTTGGCCTGGTGTACAGTAACCACATTGGTAAGCATCATGATCAACAAAGGCTTGCTGCATAGGATGTAGATTATCGCCTTTAGACAACCCTTCGATAGTGGTCACCTCACATCCTTGTTGCATTACCGCTAAAGTGAGGCAAGAATTAATTCGCTTTCCATCAATCAGCACTGTGCAAGCACCGCACTGTCCATGGTCACACCCTTTTTTTGTGCCTGTCAGTCCGATATATTCGCGCAAAGCATCAAGCAAACTCACCCAAGGTTCAATCTTTAAATGCACCTCCTGACCGTTTACCTTAAGACTGACAGTTTGAGCTGCATCAGGGTCTGGGACTGCATGAGACAGCGGCCAAGCATTGCCCTGCTGTATTTGATCAATAATTGTATTCATAAAGAATGTGTTTGGCTAATCTTTGAGATATAATACAAACAACATAGCCCGATAGATTAAGTTCTAATTAAGTATTGGGTAGATATAATTTAAATTGATTCTAGGTAGAGGTAGTTGAGTTGTAGCATCCAAGAATTGATGGAGACGATAACTCAGCTTGTCAGATCAACTGCTTAAAAACTGCCTGTATTAAAAAGATGTGGAGTTAAGATTTTGTAACTACTAAGAATATAGCAAGACGAGCCTGCGGCGGGAATAGCTTGAATGACCATTGCAAACTGCAGTTGAGGATTATTCCTGATGTTGTAATACCCTTCCCATCCCCGCTCCCAATCTTCCCCAAAACGCAAAAGCCCCTTGTCTACCAAAGACAAGGGGCTGATAAGCGAAAAGGATTGGGCGCCGACCTACTCTCCCACGTGTTACCGCAGTACCATCGGCTCAGGCGGGCTTAACTTCTCTGTTCGGAATGGGAAGAGGTGGACACCGCCGATATAGGCACCTGAATATTTTAATGTTGCTTTGGGTGGTTGGGTTATGGAGTTTTTCAACTATCTAACCATTCAACTACGGAACCAAGGTCAACAATGACATTGTATTGAAAGAAGTGATTGTTTGCGGGAAAACAACGGTGATTGTTGTTTTGATGGTTGGTGGTTTAACCGGAAAGGGTTAAACCACCGTTATCTGTTGTCGAAGAAAGCTTCGGGCAATTAGTATTACTCGGCTATGATGTCACCACCTTTACACCTGTAACCTATCAACGTGGTAGTCTACCACGACCCTCAATGGAAGTCTCATCTTGTGGCTAGTTTCGCACTTAGATGCTTTCAGCGCTTATCTATTCCAAGCGTAGCTACTCTGCAGTACAGCTGGCGCCATAACAGATTCACTAGAGGCTTGTCCAACCCGGTCCTCTCGTACTAAGGTCAGCCCCACTCAAACTTCCAACGCCCACAACAGATAGGGACCGAACTGTCTCGCGACGTTCTGAACCCAGCTCGCGTGCCACTTTAATCGGCGAACAGCCGAACCCTTGGGACCTTCTCCAGCCCCAGGATGTGACGAGCCGACATCGAGGTGCCAAACCTCCCCGTCGATATGAGCTCTTGGGGGAGATCAGCCTGTTATCCCCAGCGTACCTTTTATCCTTTGAGCGATGGCCCTTCCATGCAGAACCACCGGATCACTATATCCGTCTTTCGACCCTGCTCGGCTTGTCTGCCTCACAGTCAAGCAAGCTTATGCTATTGCACTCCACGTACGGTTACCAAGCGTACTGAGCTTACCTTTGAAAGCCTCCGTTACCTTTTTGGAGGCGACCACCCCAGTCAAACTACCCGCCAAACAATGTCCTCCGCTGTGCAGAGTTAGACACCAAATACAGAAAGGGCGGTATTTCAAGGTTGGCTCCATGAGTCCTGGCGAACCCACTTCGCTGCCTCCCGCCTATCCTACACATCCTGTATCCGATATCAATGTTAAGTTGTAGTGAAGGTGCATGGGGTCTTTCCGTCCCGTTGCGGGTAACCGGCGTCTTCACCGATACCACAATTTCACCGAGCTCATGGCTGAGACAGCGCCCAGATCGTTACACCATTCGTGCAGGTCGGAACTTACCCGACAAGGAATTTCGCTACCTTAGGACCGTTATAGTTACGGCCGCCGTTTACCGGGGCTTCGATTCAATGCTTCGCCTTGCGACTAACATCCCCTCTTAACCTTCCGGCACCGGGCAGGTGTCAGGCCTTATACGTCATCTTTCGATTTTGCAAAGCCATGTGTTTTTGTTAAACAGTCGCCTGGGCCTTTTCACTGCGGCTGCCATTGCTGACAGCGCCCCTTCTCCCGAAGTTACAGGGCCATTTTGCCGAGTTCCTTAGCCATGAATCACTCGAGCACCTTAGGATTCTCTCCTCGACTACCTGTGTCGGTTTACGGTACGGGTTTTGATAACCTGAAGCTTAGCAGGTTTTCTTGGAAGTCTGATTACCATCACTATCACGCCACCCGAAGGCTTTGTGTACTATCAGCTTTCAGCAAATCTGGCGTACTTTACTACCAAACCTATACCTACGGCCTTTAACGTTCTATTCCGTCAGAACGCGGATGTGTCACTACTCCGTCACTGCATCGCAGTTATCAAAAGTACGGGAATATTAACCCGTTGTCCATCGGAATCTCCACTCGGATTATCCTTAGGCCCCGACTAACCCTGATCCGATTAGCGTTGATCAGGAAACCTTAGTCTTTCGGTGGGCGGGTTTCTCTCCCGCCTTATCGTTACTTATGCCTACATTTGCTTTTCTACAATCTCCACATGCGCTTGTCGCGTCATGCTTCACTGACGGTAGAATGCTCCCCTACCAGTGTATATAAATATACAATCCATAGCTTCGGTATACTATTTAATGCCCGTTTATTATCCATGCCCGACCGCTCGACTAGTGAGCTGTTACGCACTCTTTAAATGAATGGCTGCTTCCAAGCCAACATCCTAGCTGTCTGTGCAGTCGGACCTCGTTAGTTCAACTTAATAGTAATTTGGGGACCTTAGCTGATGGTCTGGGTTCTTTCCCTCTCGGCCCTGGACCTTAGCACCCAGAGCCTCACTGCAGCGTATATTACTCAGCATTCGGAGTTTGTCTGGATTTGGTAGGATTTGACTCCCCCGCACCCAATCAGTAGCTCTACCTCTGTGTAACTTTACCGCCACGCTGTTCCTAAAAACATTTCGGGGAGTACGAGCTATTTCCCAGTTTGATTAGCCTTTCACCCCTACCCACAAATCATCCGGAAACTTTTCAACGTTTATCGGTTCGGTCCTCCAGTACCTGTTACGGCACCTTCAACCTGTCCATGGGTAGATCACAAGGTTTCGCGTCTACCTCCTCTGACTGCACGCCCTATTCAGACTCGCTTTCGCTTCGGCTTCGTGTCTTAAACACTTAACCTTGCCAGAGAAGAGTAACTCGTAGGCTCATTATGCAAAAGGCACGCCGTCACAGAACAAGTCTGCTCCGACCGCTTGTAAGCACACGGTTTCAGGTTCTATTTCACTCCCCTGTTCGGGGTTCTTTTCACCTTTCCCTCACGGTACTGGTTCACTATCGGTCTCTGGGTAGTATTTAGCCTTACCGGATGGTGCCGGCAGATTCCTACAGGGCGTCTCCGACCCCGCAGTACTCAGGATACTACTAGGTTATTTATTATTACGCGTACGCAGCTCTCATGCTCTATGGCGGGCCTTCCCATACCCTTCCGCTTCTGTTAAATATACCACATCGTAGTCCTACAACCCCCAACTTGCCGTAACAAATTGGGTTTGGGCTGTTTCCCTTTCGCTCGCCACTACTCAGGAAATCACTATTGTTTTCTCTTCCTCTGCTTACTTAGATGTTTCAGTTCAGCAGGTTTGCGCATTTATGCAATCCATCTTCAATGGATTAGGTTTCCCCATTCGGAAATCTGCGGATCAATTCATATTTGCTAATCCCCGCAGCTTATCGCAGCTTATCACGTCCTTCATCGCCTCCCAGAGCCAAGGCATCCCCCGTGTGCCCTTTCTTACTTTCTTCTATCTATACCGCTTTTGCTCGGTATGATATGTCTTTATGTTCGTTCGTTATTTGTATCGGGTATCAGGTAATTAGTATCAGGTATCAAAACTTGCATCCTGCTACTGCTACTTTATACTTGCTACTCCATACTTACAACGTCCTTCACTGTTGTTTTCTCGTTTACAATTACTTCTTCCAATATGTCAAAGAACTTTTGTTTTCATCTGTAGCGGAATCTCATATTCAATGATCCCTGTAGAAAACAGCGTGGAGAATAACGGATTCGAACCGTTGACCCCCTGCGTGCAAGGCAGGTGCTCTAGCCAGCTGAGCTAATTCCCCAAAAAGATGTCAACCCCTGTAGTAGTCCCGAGCAGATTTGAACTGCTGACCCCTACATTATCAGTGTAGTGCTCTAACCAAACTGAGCTACGAGACTTGGTGTTATTAATAACAGCCATCCCGCTTTCTCCTCTGTGTTGATTAGATAAAGCTTTCTGATATGGCTTCTTCTTCTGGGTTTTTCTTCCTCTTTTTCTTCTTTTACTTTAAGAATGACATGTGCGTAGCAGAATCCTTTACTTCCAGATTGCTTCCTTTTAGATCTCTTTCAGCCTTTAACGTTACTGGCCTTTATGGATACTGCTCCAGAAAGGAGGTATTCCAGCCGCACCTTCCGGTACGGCTACCTTGTTACGACTTAGCCCCAGTTACCGGTTTTACCCTAGGACGCTCCTTGCGGTTACATACTTCAGGTACCCCCAGCTTCCATGGCTTGACGGGCGGTGTGTACAAGGCCCGGGAACGTATTCACCGCGTCATTGCTGATACGCGATTACTAGCGAATCCAACTTCACGGGGTCGAGTTGCAGACCCCGATCCGAACTGTGAACAGCTTTTTGAGATTGGCATCCTGTTGCCAGGTAGCTGCCCTCTGTACTGCCCATTGTAGCACGTGTGTAGCCCCGGACGTAAGGGCCATGATGACTTGACGTCGTCCCCTCCTTCCTCTCTACTTGCGTAGGCAGTCTGTTTAGAGTCCCCACCTTAAATGCTGGCAACTAAACATAGGGGTTGCGCTCGTTGCGGGACTTAACCCAACACCTCACGGCACGAGCTGACGACAGCCATGCAGCACCTAGTTTCGTGTCCCGAAGGACTGATTCGTCTCTGAATCATTCACTAACTTTCAAGCCCGGGTAAGGTTCCTCGCGTATCATCGAATTAAACCACATGCTCCTCCGCTTGTGCGGGCCCCCGTCAATTCCTTTGAGTTTCACCCTTGCGGGCGTACTCCCCAGGTGGAATACTTAACGCTTTCGCTTAGACGCTGACCGTATATCGCCAACATCGAGTATTCATCGTTTAGGGCGTGGACTACCAGGGTATCTAATCCTGTTTGATCCCCACGCTTTCGTGCCTCAGTGTCAATCACACTTTAGTAAGCTGCCTTCGCAATCGGTGTTCTGTGACATATCTATGCATTTCACCGCTACTTGTCACATTCCGCCTACTTCAACTGTATTCAAGCCCATCAGTATCAAAGGCACTGCGATAGTTAAGCTACCGTCTTTCACCCCTGACTTAATAGGCCACCTACGCACCCTTTAAACCCAATAAATCCGGATAACGCTTGGATCCTCCGTATTACCGCGGCTGCTGGCACGGAGTTAGCCGATCCTTATTCTTACCGTACATTCAGCTCGATACTCGTATCAAGGTTTATTCCGGTACAAAAGCAGTTTACAACCCGTAGGGCCGTCTTCCTGCACGCGGCATGGCTGGTTCAGGCTTGCGCCCATTGACCAATATTCCTTACTGCTGCCTCCCGTAGGAGTCTGGTCCGTGTCTCAGTACCAGTGTGGGGGGTCATCCTCTCAGATCCCCTAGACATCGTCGCCTTGGTGGGCCGTTACCCCGCCAACTAGCTAATGTCCCGCATGCCCATCTTTATCCTATAAATATTTGATCAAACTATAATGCTATAACTTGATGTTATGCGGTGTTAATCTCTCTTTCGAGAGGCTATCCCCCTGATAAAGGTAGGTTACATACGTGTTACGCACCCGTGCGCCACTCTCATAAGCCCGAAAGCTTAATCCCGTCCGACTTGCATGTATTAGGCCTGCCGCTAGCGTTCATCCTGAGCCAGGATCAAACTCTCCATTGTAAAATGTTTTGTTTATGATCCAGACCCTATTACTCAAAATAGAAATCTGATTATTAATTGTATCTTTATACAGTATCCTAACCGTAACTAACTTCTGAGAAACTCTAAATGGTTTTCTTTTTCTTTCTTAGCAAAGATTAGTAGTTCCCTACCGCTCCCGCTACGCTACATGTTACTTCTTAAAAGAACTTTTCGCCTCGGTCTCTCACTCCGGCTTTATATCTGCTTACCACAACTGGTAAGTGACTTTCTAACTGTTTTCCCTATCTTCCGATTGGGAGTGCAAAGGTAATCATCTTTTCTACTTTAACAAAAAAAAGTTTTTCTTTTTTTTTGACCAGGTTTCGCTTGGTTTGCCAACCCCGTTTCGATTCAGTCTCGCCGGCTTAACGCCCTGCTTGCCTGATGATTACTTCCCGCTTTTCAATCTTCCCCGCTCATTGCGATTGGGAGTGCAAAGGTAAAAATAGTTTTCACTTTCTATGAAAAAAGTTCAATCTTTTTTTGAGGTTGTTTTTGAAGGCCGCTTTGCCGAACTTTCATGATTAAATATACTAATCACGTCTTAGTCTTTAAGCTTCGGCAAGTTCAGCTTTCGCTTTATTTACCTACCTCGTTCATTCCCGCTATCCTTTCAACTCACCCCCCCCCTTCCTTGCGATTGGGAGTGCAAAAGTAGCGTTTTTATCCTTCTTTGCAAAAACAACTTCGCTTTTTTCTTGTTATTGCGCGGTTTGGACTGATTAGCAGAGCGATAAAATTCCAGCCCCATCGCTCTGGGGTACATCGGAGGTTTATGTTACATGCCGTTTGGTTTATAAATAATTAGAAGCCTACCTTTGTGCGCTATGGCCAACCATACTTCTTTCCCAAAAGGCTTTATTCATTCATTACAAGACGTACCCGGTTTTGACGAGCAAGCTTTCGCTGCCGTTCATCAAAATACGATTACGCCTACATCTGTGCGTATTAACCCTCATAAACAGATTCAGTTAGCCAATACGCAACCGATTCCCTGGTGCCGTGATGCAGTTTACCTGCAGAGCCGGCCGTCTTTTACATTTGATCCGCTGTTTCACGCGGGTGCCTATTATGTGCAGGAAGCATCATCAATGTTTATTGATCATATTATGCGAACTATATATAATGCAGATGATAGCCCCTTTAAGGTGTTAGACTTGTGTGCCGCCCCCGGTGGAAAAAGCACTTTGATCAGTTCTGCCATTAGCCGGGATGACTTATTGGTATCCAACGAGATTATTAAAACGCGTGTACCCATCCTGACTGACAACTTAAACCGGTGGGGAAATTCAAACGTGATTGTCACCAACAACGACCCTAAATCGTTTGCCCGGCTCAAAAGCTTCTTTGACATTATTGTAGTTGATGCCCCGTGCTCGGGCTCAGGCATGTTCCGCAAAGACCCGGCGGCTATGGAAGAATGGTCTGAAGCCAATGTTGAACTTTGCCAGCAAAGGCAGGAACGTATTTTGGCCGACGTATATCCGGCCTTAACCGAGGATGGTTACTTAATATATTCTACTTGTTCTTATTCTTACGAAGAAGATGAGGCTGTATTGGATTGGTTATGTACCGAATTTGATTTTGAAAGCATACAAATCCCGCTCGAGTCGTCGTGGAATGTTGTGGAAAGCAGGTCGGCGCAACACAAAGCCTGGGGATACCGCTTTTACCCGGACAAAGTGAAAGGCGAAGGTTTGTTTGCAGCCTGTTTGCGTAAAAAGGAAAATACCGGAGAGTTGCCAAGCTATCGACCAAAAAATCAAAGCAAACCCAATTACAAAGAGATTGACTTACTGAAACCTTACATCAATCAACCGGGCGAGCAATACTTTTTTAAGCTGAATGATGACTGGCTGGCCATCGGCAAGCCACACCGGGAAAGCCTGGAAATATTGCAGCAATACTTATATCTAAAAAAATCGGGTGTACGATTGGGAAAATTAGCCGGTAAAGAATTAATACCTGACCACGAACTGGCATTAAGCCTCATCATCAACAAAAATGCTTTTATACAAACCGAACTTACTTACGACCAAGCCATCGCTTATTTGCGCAAAGACAACATTGAAGACCTCGACATTCAAGAAAAAGGCTGGAGCCTGATGACCTACCAGGGGTACGCCTTAGGCTGGGCCAAACTTTTACCCAACCGCATTAATAATTATTATCCTAAAGAGATAAGGATTTTGGCTCAAGCTCCAGCCCCTAAAGGGGGAGGTCCTGAGACGCAAGAATAAAAATACAAGCTATCCTACTTTTCAAAAGCTCCCCCTTTAGGAGGCCGGGGGGGGGGGCTTGGGCTGGAGGTTAGGATTTTAATATTCCCCCGTACTCAACATCACCAATGTACAAGCCGACAGCGTTTCGATACCACGCTCATTAGCTAAGCGGCGCAATTCGGCGTTTTCGGTACCCGGATTAAATATGATACGCTTAGGGTGGGTAGCTAAAATATAATCGTACAACGGCGGCTGATTTTGCGGCCCTACATATAAGGTGATGGTATCAATATCATCATGTACCTCTTCAGGTTTCTCGATAACGACACCGGCAACCTCACCCTTTTTTATACCCACATTTACAATGGGATGCCCGGTACGCACCAGGCGGTTGGCTGCCAAATAGGCATAACGGCTACTGTCGGGCGTTGCGCCTAATATTAAAGTTTTCTTTTCTCTAACTAACATGATTTATACGGTTTAATAAGGCTATTTGGCCGGTATGATAAATTTGATGTTCAATTAAGCCTTTGACCATCTCTTGATAAGTAGGTCTAGGCTCAAACACACCACGTGTATCATCAATTAAATTATTCCACTGATCGTTAGAAAAAGCTTGCAGCGCTTTAACCAAATTGCTGTTAGCCTCATCTAAATCTGTAACCAACGCATTCCAGTTTTGTTCAGATGCCTCACCCGGCTCAGGCCAGTCGCCCCTTGCAGGTTCTGCTGCTGTACTACCGTTTAAACGGCTGGTCACTTCTTCGGTCCAGGCCATCATGTGTAACACTAAATGAGCTATGGAATGCGCCGCACCTGGCAGCATAGCAAATGCGGCTGTCCAATTACATTCGGCTATCAGCGTATTAATGGGCTGCCCATACCAAGGTTTACCTACAAAAGTATTTTCTAATTGTTGCTGGAGTTGTTCTGCCACGGTCATATCATACAGCCGACAATTATAATACCACAAGCCTCGGTTGGCAGCAGATAAAGTATGAGTGAACACCCCTTTTACAAAAGCGATATAAATTTTTAATTTTATTTAAAATGTTTTGCCGGGCTGTTCGTCTGCCATAGTAACAAAACATTATACATTGGTTTCCGCCTTAATGCCCGATAATAAAAGAAACTTAACCCTGCAAGCTATTAAAGATTATGGCAAGAGCTTGCTGTTGTTTATTAGGCGGCGGGTAAAAAACGATGCTGATGCCGAAGACATACTGCAGGATGTTTGGTACCAGTTGAGTATCGTAGTAAATGCCGCCCCCATTGAGCAAACCGGCGCATGGCTTTACCGCGTAGCGCGCAATAAAATTACCGACAAATACCGCAAGCGTACCGAGTGGCTACTGGACGATTTACTGCCTGAAGATAACGACGGAGAAGGCGAAACAGATTCGGGCTGGATGGATATGCTGATGAGTGAAAGCCAAACACCGGAGAGTGAATACATACGCAACCTGTTTTGGGAAGAGCTTTTTACCGCGTTAGACGAGTTACCCGCCGAACAAAAACAGGTGTTTATATGGCAGGAACTGGAGCATAAAACCTTTGACGAAATTGCGGACGAAACCGGAGTTAAGGTGCAAACGCTGGTATCGCGCAAGCGTTACGCGGTACTGCACTTGCGCAAAAGGCTCAAACAATTGTATGATGACATGAACGATTTTTAAAGAATTAAAAATGAAAAAAATATTTTATAAAGGACGGTTTGTATTTATCCCTTTAATGGCTGCAGCATTTTTATCGCTGATTAGCTTCATCGTGATGCAGCTTTGGAATAATTTGCTGCCCGAGATACTGCAGGTGCGGACTATTACTTTTTGGCAGGCCATGGGCTTGTTTGTGCTATGCAAAATTCTGTTTGGGTTTGGCAAGCCGGGCGGCTTTGGCAGGGGCGGGTTTGGGATGCGTGCTAAAATGGCCGAAAGGTTAGAGCAAATGAGCTCCGAAGAACGGGCACGTTTTCAAGAACAGTTTGGTGATCGCATGTGCCGCAAACGTGGCCGTTGGGGCCGTGCCGACTGGCCAGAAAATGAACTTAAAACTGAGGCTGATAAAAATGCACAGTAGTTTAAGACTGCTATATGCCAGTTGCAAGAAGCAGGTGTACAAACTGCTTACGACTTTGCCCTACTTTTCGCAACTGGCATTTAATGTGTTGAGCAGCGTTTAAGCCATTATTTTGGCAGCGGCAACAACGCAGTTAATCCCATCAATAGCGGCCGAGATGATACCCCCGGCATAACCGGCTCCCTCACCGCAGGGATATAAACCCTGTATTTGCGGATGCTGCAAGGTTTCGCGGTCGCGGGGTATTTTTACCGGCGATGAAGTGCGCGACTCTACACCTACCAATAAGGCTTCGTTAGTATAATACCCTTTCATTTTACGACCAAAGGCAGGTAATGCTTTCTGTAAACGCTTATGTATCCAGCTGGGCAGCACTTCTTTTAAATCGGTACTGGCAACGCCCGGCAAATAAGAGTTTTTAGGTATATCGGCAGATATGCGTCCTTCTACAAAATCAATCATACGCTGGCCCGGAGCCACCAGGTTACCGCCACCCGCAGCAAATGCCAACTGTTCAACCTGCTGCTGAAATTTTAACAATTTAAACGGATCGCTTTCATCACCCGCTACATCCTCCAAATTAATTTGCACTACGGTACCCGAGTTGGCGAAGGGGTTATTCCGTTTAGACGGACTCCAGCCGTTTACTACAATCTCGCCCGGCTCAGTTGAGCATGGGGCAATGATGCCGCCTGGGCACATGCAGAACGAAAATACCCCGCGGTCGTCTACCTGCTCCACCAAACTGTAATAAGATGGCGGCAGGTACGGGCCACGCACATCACAATGATATTGCGCTTTATCTATAATATGCTGCGGATGCTCGATGCGCACCCCTAAGGCAAAAGGCTTGGCTTCAATTAGAATATTCTGGCGCTGCAGCATTTCAAACACATCGCGGGCTGAGTGCCCGGTGGCTAAAATGACAGCCGCGCCATTAATGGTTTCGCCGGAGGCGGTTTTAACACCAGTGATTTTACCGAAGCTGATATTTAATTCGGTTACCTTGGTATCAAAAAGTATTTCGCCGCCTGCGTTTAAAATGGTTTCGCGCATGGCCGTGATAATTTGCGGCAATTTATTGGTACCGATGTGCGGCCGGGCATCTACCAAAATATCTTCGTCGGCACCATGCGCTACAAACATTTGCAGTACCTGGTTAACATCACCGCGCTTAGTAGACCGGGTGTACAATTTACCGTCGGAATAAGTACCGGCCCCGCCCTCGCCAAAACAGTAGTTTGACTCGGGATTTACCAACCCTTGCTTATTAATATTGGCTAAATCGCGGCGGCGCTGTTTTACATCCTTACCGCGCTCAATAATAATAGGTTTAAACCCCGACAGCACACACTGCAAAGCGGCAAAAATACCGGCCGGACCGGCACCCACAATAATAATGGGCTTTTTATCTTTTACGTTGGGATAATCAATGTTAAAATTAACTGGTGCTGCGAGTTCATCCACAAATACCTGTAAGTGCATACGGTAAACTACCTTGCGCCCACGGGCATCAATAGAACGTTTGCGGATTTTTATGGCCTGAATGCGTTTAAGCGGAAGCTTAAGCTGTTGAGCAGCCATTGCTTTTAAGGCTTCTTCATTTTCGTGTTCCTCGGGCAGGCACACTACTTCAATCTCTTTCATCATAACCGTAAGCCGGGTTTTTATCCCGGACGGTGCAAAGATAAACAATGTTATGGTGTCATTAAAACGTTCGGCCCTGTACGTTCAATGTTCGGTAACGAACACTTGCATATCACTTAAAATATTTAACAACTTGATTATCATTAATTTAAAAACATGGTGCCAAAGTTGGCATAAGCTTACCAACTTATAATATAAAGCCATGATTATTGAGAACAGCTTAAACAGGATATGGGAAGGATGCTTACAGCAAGACCGCAAATCACAAGAATCATTATATAAAGTTTTAGCTGCGCGTATGCTGGCCGCCTGCATGCGCTATGCTACCGACCGCGACGAGGCTGAAGACATTATGCAGGAAGGTTTTATTAAGGTTTTTACCTCGATGCATAAATACCGTAACGAAGGCAGCCTGGAAGGATGGATTCGCCGTATTATGGTACACACCGCCATATCTCGCTTTCGTAAACAAAAACCCATGTTATTAACCGATGCATTGCCCGAAGGTGTAACCTTAAATATGAGCTATACTGAGCAAGGCCTGGAAGCTAAAGAACTGCTGAACATGATTAGCGAACTGCCAAGCAACTACCGTAACGTATTTAACCTGTATGCTATTGAAGGTTACTCGCACCAGGAAATTGGCGAAACCCTGGGCATTACCGAACTGGTATCGCGCACAACTTTGCATCGTGCCAGAGGCGTGTTAAAAGAAAAACTTAACCGTATTAAAAGTTATGAATACCACTGCATGGCCAGCTAAAATATGCCGCTAATGTTCAACATGAATCTGGTTTTTCAGTGCTTGCTGATGACAATTATTGATATGTTGCACCAATTGCTCGAAAGGCTTTTCGCCAGCCGTGCCGCAATCAAATAAGTGAATAAAAGCCGATGGCTTTAAACTTTCAAAGTAATCAATCAGCGTGCAAGCATACAC
The DNA here is from genome assembly GCF_038806765.1 of Mucilaginibacter sp. CSA2-8R. Classification (NCBI taxonomy): domain Bacteria; kingdom Pseudomonadati; phylum Bacteroidota; class Sphingobacteriia; order Sphingobacteriales; family Sphingobacteriaceae; genus Mucilaginibacter; species Mucilaginibacter sp. CSA2-8R. The sequence goes on from NZ_CP152389.1 coordinate 4,876,014, forward strand.
AATCTGGCAGGGGCCTTTAATATGTTTTATTAAACGCTCAATTCCTTTTTCGATGCCTACGCTTGTCGCATGATTAGAAATCAACTCCCCTTGTGGAAAAACCACCACTAAATTTTCGGGTGTGTTTAATAAATCAGCAGCATAGTGTAATGATTTCAGCATCTCCCGCGTCCCCTTTTCAATCGAGAAACCACCGAACAAATTAAACAGCATCCGCTTTTCGAGATGATCGTGCTGCATCATAATATACAGCTTACGCTTCAGGTGCCAATAGGCTAAATAGTTACCAAAAAAACCATCCCACCAACTAAAATGATTGCAAAGTAACAACACCGAATGCCCCGGTTTTGGCTCAAAAGGGGTAACTACAATGCGGTTAAATGCCTTGCGCATGCGGTAGCGCATATACTTGGCAAACCAGTTACTAAATAAATCGTTGCGGCGTGCGGGTATCATAGTTTACAGTTTACCAGGTATTCATCTAATTGCGGCGTAACCAGCCAATGCCCCTGCGGCACCTCGTGTACCTGCGGACTTTGAAGCTTACTTATAAAATTGGCGGCGGAGCTTACCGGGAATAGCATATCAAACTTACCGAACACAAGGTGGCATTTGATGTTATATTGATTAATTAAACCCGTTATTTTAACCACATCGGGCTGCAACTGTTTGATGTGATTTAAAGTGTAATACACATCCTGCCGCTTTTGCGGTGTGTCCATTTCACTGTAAGCTATCTTGTAAAGACTCTCGTCAATAAACTTTACCCGTTTTAAACCCTTCAGCACACCCGGAGCCAGCCATTTACTTTTGGTAACGGTTTTAAAAAGATACTTACCGGCCGGGTTATGCATTAAAAACCTAAAGCCTTTGTATACCGATAGTCCATCGGGTGCCATCAGGATAATTTCGTCAATCCACTCAGCAAATTCTTCAATTAATATCAAAGCTAGGTTGGCCCCAATCGAATAGCCCATCAAACTAATGCGCTGCAGACCGCCATGCTGGTTAAACCAGGCCTGCAAGTAAGCTCGCATCAACTCCCTGGGCATTCCGGATAATATCTGTTGCTCGGTCCAGCTATTTAACTGGGTTTGCCCATGAAAAAAATGGTCAAAACTGTACACCCGGTATTTGCTGAGTACTGATTTTTGTAACACCTCGAACTGCCGCCCCGTCATGCCATAACCATGAAAAGCCAGCATAGGCTTATTGCCGGTGCCATATTCGTGGTAATGAATTTGTCCTAATTCGGGTAGTTGTAAAAAAGCCATCAACTGGCAATTATAATGATTGCGTCCGACTTTTTATCTATTCGCAGCTTTTATTCGATTTATGTACCCGTCTGCAATAATGCCTTAAACCCAATCGCTAACAATTTTGGCCGACAACAACGCCAGCGGTATGCCGCCACCGGGGTGCACACTGCCTCCGCAAAAATACAGGTTCTTGATTTTAGCCGACCGGTTGGCATGGCGCAAAAAAGCCGCAAACTGGCTGTTTGAGCTGGTGCCATATAATGAGCCTTGATAAGATGATGTGCGGCTTTCTATACTCCGCGGGTCTAAAATACTTTCGTCAACAATCAGCGGGGCAATGTCTTGGCCCAACTGGTGCGAGAGCTTTTTGATAATGTTACGCCGGGCATCGGCAATCAGGCTTTCCCAGTCCTGTCCAGTGTTAGCCGGCACGTTAATCATCACGAACCAGTTTTCGCATCCGGATGGCGCATCACTGGTTTCGTATTTAGAACTGATATTGAGATACACCGTTGGGTCGTGGTAAATAGTTTTCTGTTTCCAGATGGCATTAAACTCCGCCTCATAATCGGCACTAAAAAGTATGTTGTGCAAATCAAGTTCCGCAAATTGTTTGCGGATACCCCAATAAAAAATCAAAGCTGAGCTGCTGCGCTCCTGGTTTAATATTTTTTCGGGAAAAAGATTGGGATGCTTGCTTAGCAGTTTGCGATAGGTAAACCAAACATCCATATTGGAGATTACTATATCAGCCGTCATAAACTTACCGGCAACTGTAATACCGGCAGCTTTGCGTTTCTCAAGCACAATCTCTTCTACAACTGCTCCAAAATTAAACTTCACGCCTAAATCCTGAGCTAATTTAACCAGGCTTGTGGTAATGCTGTACATGCCGCCCTCCGGAAAGTAAGCGCCAAAATATTGTTCTAAGTGAGGGATAACATTTAAAGTAGCAGGTGCCTGGTAAGGGTTAGACCCGTTGTAAGTGGCATAACGGTTAAAAAATTGCACCAGCCGTTTGTCTCCAAAAAAGCTTTCGTTGGCCTTGTTCATACTCCTGAAAGCATCAATCTGAAAAAATCGAAGTATCGACTTAACCGTATTCAAGCTTAAATAAGTTTTTAAGCGGTGCAACGATTGCTCCAGAAACACATGATTAGTGATTTCGTAAATGCGGCGACTATTTTGCGAATACTTTTGTAATGATGCGGCAGGCTCGCCGGTTTGTTTGTTTACTTCGTTAACCAGTTTGCCGGGGTCGGCATAAGCGTTGATGCGAGTACCGTCGTCAAAAAAATAACGACAAACGGTATCCAGTTTTTGGTATCTGAAATAGTCCGTCGGGTTTTTACCGGCCAATGTAAATAATTCATCTACATATTGAGGCATGGTAAACAAACTTGGGCCGGCATCAAAACGGTAACCTCCCTGTTCAAACTCGGATAATTTGCCACCCGCATAATGATTGGCTTCATATACTTCAACAGCGTAACCTTTAACAGCTAAGCGTATAGCCGTAGCTATTCCGGCTATACCGGCACCAATAATCAGGGCTTTTTGTTGAGGCATTGGGCAAATATAGATTACTGCGCAACAAAAAAGCAGAACCTATTGTAGTTCTGCTTTTTTGAAAAAATCCGTTTCAATATTAGTTTACACTAATTACCATTAGCTATGGGCAGCATCATGCACGCCTTCGCCAATTTCCTCAATTGTTTTTTTGTTAAACGCTTCCAAGTCGGCCGGTGTACGGCTGGTTACTAAGCCTTTATCGGTTACAACTTCTTCATCAACCCACTCGGCACCGGCATTTTTCAAATCGGTTTGCAGTGATGGGTATGATGTTAGCTTGCGCCCTTTTATCATGCCGGTTTCAATCAGCATTTGCGGACCGTGGCATATAGCTGCTACAGGTTTACTTTCGTCTAAAAACGCAGATACAAATGCCACTGCATCTTTATTTTGGCGTAATTTATCCGGGTTTAATACACCGCCGGGTAACACCAGGGCATCATAATCATCCGGGCTTACATCACTCAGCACTTTATCAACGTCTACTTCAATACCCCAATGGTCTTGGTCCCACGCCTTAATTTTTCCGCCTTTAGGCGATATAATGTGTACGGTGGCACCAGCGGCCAGCAAAGCCTCTTTCGGACTGGTTAACTCCACCTGCTCAAATCCCTCTTCAGTCAGGATAGCTACTTTACGGTTACTTAAATTTGCCATTTCTTTTGTCAATTTAATGATGCTCTTCTGCATCGTCCTTAATACTACATCAGGCAAAATGTAAAGTTTTCAGAAATTTAATTTAATGGTGTTGCAACGCGTAATTCATAAAATTGCTGGTTAACCCATAATCTTCGGTTCCTTTACGACGGATAAAATAAAAGTTACGGGTAATTTTTAGCCCTTCTATCGGAACCTCTACCAAATCACCTTCGGCCAGCTCGCGCACAATGGATGGGCGCGGCATAAAACCAAGACACTGGTCGGCCAGCAAAAAGTTTTTCAATGCTTCTGTTCCTCCCAATCTTATTTTTACCAAAAGTTCGGCAGGCTTAATATGATGATCGGCTAAAGCTTTCAACAATGCATTCAATGTTCCCGATCCGCGCTCGCGCAAGGCCAAGGGTGTTTTCAAAAACTGCTTTAAGGTTAATGATTTGCCCGAAAGCGGACTTTTAGCCGAACATACCGGTATTACCTCATCGCTCATAAAAGGCTGATAAGATACGTTGGTTAACTTATTATCTACCTCAATAATTCCGATATCTACCTCGTGATTTAATAAAGCGTTAAGTATATATTCTGAATTACGATTTACTAATTGCACCCCTACGCTGGCGTATTGCCGCTGAAAACCGGACAAAATAGGTGGTAATATATATAAAGCAATAGTAGTACTTGCTCCTAAGCGCAAATGCCCAGCAGCCTGGGCCTGGTTACTCAATACTGATAAATCATATTCGGCCTTGCGCTCAATCTCGGTAGCCTGCAACAAATACTCATTCAACTTTTTACCGGCTTCGGTTAAAATAATGCTGTTGCCCCGGCGTTCAAACAGGGGTAATTTATACTGGTCTTCAAGTGCTTTGATATGCTTGCTGATGGCCGGCTGGGTAATAAACAGCACCTGGGCTGCTTTTGAGAAACTCAAATTGGCAGCAACTTCTAAAAACACACGATGAGCAAAGGATATCATACAAACAGCAATGTTAAATCAAAATTATGTTATTTAAACCGTAACGCGTAGCAACAATCATACAAGGGCATAAACACCTTATAACTACCTTTGCCATACTTTTCCTTAAAACATTCATGCAGCTCCATAAACGCCACCTTACGCTACTGCTTGCAGTTATATCTGTCGCTTTTATATTTATATCATACCAGCGCGGTATGAAGGCCGATGTTGCCGGCGACTATTATATTTACTGGCAAACCGGCAAGCATTTTTTAAGTGGCGAAAAATTATACACACCAGGTTTAGTTGATGGTGGTTTTACCTACCCACCTTTCGCAGCTTTGTTTTTCAGCCTGTTTTCTGCTTTTCCGTTTCATATTTCGGCTTTTGTGTTTACTTACCTGGTTAATTACGGTTTGTGGATGGCATCAATTTTTCTGACTAAAAACATTTTTGAGCTATATTATCCTCAAAGCAATACCACCTGGCCTTTAATCTTAGCCTTTCTGTTTTCCATCGGTTTTTACTGGCACAATTACATATGGATGAATGCCAATTTACCGGTGTTGTGCTTAACGCTGCTGGGCATAAGGCATTATCAACAAAAAAAATTTGGCCTCAGTTATGTGTTTTTTATGGCCGGAACCTTTTTTAAAATTACTCCGGTACTGTTCCTGGCTTTTGCAGCCATTAAACGCGGGCCTAAAGACTGGCCTAAAATTATACTTATCGCCTTACCATTTATCATTATACCTGCCTTGTTAAGAGGTTGGCCCACCGGACTTAACGACTGGCAAGGTTACTACGCAGCTTTTGTTGCACCATTTTCGAAAGGACAGATTGACGAAAATATTATAAGTCTGGGTATACCGGCCCTGCTCGAAAAGCTGGATACCGGCAATGCAGCCGTCGGGTTGTCGCCTTTATTTCACTTATCGCCAAGCATTTTAAAAACTATTATTTTATACTTTCAGATAATTGTGATGGGGGCATTAACTGCCAAGTTTGTTTACGACCGGTATGTTAAAAAAGAAGAAGCATTTTCGGCGGCAGATTACAGCCTTATTTTTTTAGTTACACTTTTACTGCCCGGCCGGGTGTGGGCACACCACCACGTTTGTGCTATTTTTATTTACACCTATGTTTTCCATACCTTAATACACGAAAAGCGAACTGTGCTACTCGTTGTCACCTGCGTACTTTGCCTGCTTACCGATGTAATTTCGAAAGCCATTATTGGCCAAACGTTAACTGATGTCTTTAAATTTTACAGCTTCATCACAGTGGTGATGATTTGGATGTTCATCTTATGCATAACACTTAATATGCCTGGCAAACGCAAATATGCCTTAAGCGCTGTTTAAAATTGATTATAAAGTTTTGTAAATTATTCTATTTTGCAGCGCTGATTTATTGATTTGACCTGCTATGACGTATTGCCTGGGCATTAAAGTAAAAGAAGGACTGGTAGCCATTGCCGATACCCGCATTACATCGGGTACTGATGTAACTACTAAAAAGAAACTCACCACTGTACAAAAAGATAAGTGCTCGTTATTTATCATGACCAGCGGTTTACGCTCGGTACGCGATAAAGCCATTATTTATTTTGATGAACTGCTGGAAACTAACCTGGAGCAGTACAACAAACTATATAAGGTGGTTAATGCCTTTGGAGAACAAGTAAAGCGCGTTGCTGAAGAAGACCGAGAGCCTTTAGAAAAAGCCGGCTTTAAGTTTAACCTGAACACCATTATTGGCGGACAGATGAAAGACGATGAAGAACACAAGCTTTTTTTGCTATACCCCGAAGGTAACTGGGTAGAGTTAGGTAATGGTGCCCCATACGTCATCATTGGTAATGCAGCGCAAGGCAAAGCCATATTAAACCGTATTTTAAAAGGAGATACCAGCATGAAACTGGCGCTAAAAGCCGGCTTTCTGTCTTTTGACTCTACCCGCATCAGTGCGGTTGATGTAGGCTTTCCTATTGATGTGGCTTTGTATAAGAATGGCAGCTTTAATATGGTAGATTATCATTATGAAAGTACCGATCTGGAAAACGTATCGGCCCAATGGCACGAAGAGTTAAAAAAGGCGCTCAACAATACCTCAAACCAATGGATTGACAACGCGTTTAACCAATTGGAAAACAACACTATTAATAAAACCGACCCGCATGAAGTTTAAGGTTACCGGGCAATTGGGTTACGAAGTAACTGCGCCATCAACATTTATACTCAATATACATGCATTGCGCACCCCGGCCCAAGCCATCCTCGAAGAAACTTTTACGGTTGAACCTTATTTTAAAATTGAAGAGTTTTCGCACTATACCGAAAACCGTTTTATCAGGCTCGAAGTTACCGAGCCTACCATGTTAAACATAAGCTACAGTGCCCTGGTTGATACTTCTTTTAAGTTAACGCCGGCTGGCCAGCTTACGCAAGTTCCAATTGCAGATGCAGACCCCATGGTGCTGCCTTACATTTTTCCGAGCCGTTATTGCCAGTCGGACAAACTGTTTCGGTTTGCCAACAACAAGTTTGGTAAATTTAATAATGCATTTGAAAAAGTAGTAGCACTTACCCAATGGATACATGATAACGTAGAATACCTAAGCGGTTCTACCAACTCGCAAACTTCAGCATATGATACGGTTACCGAATTGGCCGGAGTTTGCCGCGATTTTGCGCACTTGGGTATTGCGCTTTGCCGGGCTTTAGATATACCAGCCCGCTACTTTACAGGCTACGCCTACCAGCTTAATCCACCCGATTTTCATGCTTGTTTTGAAGCTTATTTAGGAGGCAAATGGATTATTTTTGATGCTACCCAACTGGCGCCATTAAATGGCTTGGTAAAAATAGCTACCGGCCGCGATGCTGCCGATGCAGCTATTGCTTCTATTTTTGGCAACGTAAACTGCCTCTCGGTGTCATCCGCCTGCGAGCTGGCCGATCAGAATTTTGAGCCTGTTTTTTATGATAGTAATAATCCGGTAGGTTTAACTTACTTATAGCAACCTAATGGCTTTAACGCTGTTAATTGTTAAAACAGCACTTTGAGCCCGTCCGTATTTACACTCGATAACTATCACACCTTATGCGACCAGTTGGCGGCTCAGGATGCCGACCTGGCGGCCATTATCAGTCAATATGGATATCCGCCTTACTGGTCGAGGCCCAATACTTTCGAGTCGTTGGTACATATTATACTGGAGCAGCAGGTTTCGCTGGCATCGGCATTGTCGGCGCTCAACAAACTGAAAGAAAAGATACAGCAAATTACCCCGAGCAGGGTACTTTTACTAACCGACGAAGAACTTAAAGCCTGTTATTTCAGTCGGCAAAAAACCGCTTATATACGTTACCTGGCCGAAGCATTGCTCAGTAAACAGCTTGATTTACATGAGTTGGTGCAGTTGAGTGATGATGAAGTACGCACCCGGTTAACTGCTTTAAAAGGTATCGGCAACTGGACAGTAGATATTTACCTGCTGATGATTTTACACCGGACTAATATATTTCCGGTAGGAGATTTAGCTATTATCAATGCAGTAAAAAAACTAAAACATTTACCTGTCGCAACGCCCAAAGAAGAAATTTTAGTATTAGCCAATGCATGGCAGCCCTACCGCAGTATAGCTGCCATGCTGTTATGGCATTTTTATTTGAGCAAGCCTGCTTCAAACCCTAAAAAGCAGATGCTGTAACTTATTGTGCGCTTCGCTCTTTTTCCTGGTATGCCTGTACAATATCAATGGCGCCATGTACGGCATCACTTAAAACTGTAATAAAAGCGCCAGGTTTGGCTAAATTAATAGCATAGCTAATAGAGTCAGTTTTATCGTCTAACACGTTAATCGGTATATCCGGGTTAACCTCTTTAATTCCTTCTTCCAGTAAGCCTAAAATATTTTCGCGGGTACGGCCACGAAGATGGCTTTCCTGCCGCATTAAAATATGATCGAACATACTACCGGCAATACGGCCTAATTCGCGTATATCTTCGTCGCGGCGATCTCCTGTACCGGCTATTAAGCCAATTTTTTGAGGTGAGTCAATACTGGTCAAAAACGTTTTGATACCCTGATAACCGGCGGGGTTATGGGCAAAATCAACCATAAACCTAAACTCTTTAAAGTTAAAGATATTCATGCGACCCGGCGTTTGCGATGCCGAAGGCACAAACGTATGCAATGAGTTTTTGATATCCTCCGTTTTAAACCCGTAAAGGTAGGTTGCCAGCGTAGCCGCCATCACGTTCTCAATCATGAAAGGCACGGTACCATTAAATGTTACCGGAATTTCAGAAACACGTTGTACGCGAATTTTCCAATCACCTTTTTTAATGGTGATAAACCCGTTTTCGTAGATACAGGCAACACCGCCTTTGTGGCAATGCGACTTAATTACCGGATTGTTTTCGTTTAAACTAAAGTAGGCAACATGACATTTAGCTTTGCGACCAATGCGCACGCAATATTCATTATCGGCGTTAAGCACGCCCCAACCGTCTTCTTTTACAGCATCAATCACCACACTTTTTACCTTCATCAGGTCTTCTAAAGTATGAATATCGGATATACCGAGGTGATCTTCCTGAATATTGGTGATTACCCCTACATCACAGCGACCATAACCCAGGCCCGAACGCAGTATGCCGCCACGGGCACTTTCTAGAACGGCAAAATCAACGGTAGGGTCTTTTAAGATGAACTCCGTGCTTTGCGGGCCGGTAGTATCACCTTTAACCAGCATCGTGTTTTGCACATAAATGCCATCTGATGTGGTGAAGCCTACCCGGTAACCATTATTTTTCACAATGTGGGCTATCAAGCGGGTAGTGGTGGTTTTACCGTTAGTGCCGGTAGTGGCAATAATAGGTATACGGGCCGATTTACCCTGCGGATAAAGCATGTCTACCACATGGCCCGCCACGTTGCGCGGCAAACCTTCACTTGGCGCAATATGCATCCTGAAACCTGGTGCCGCATTTACTTCCAAAACCACACCTCCGTTTTCAGTTAAAGGTACGGTCAGATTTTCGGCCATGATGTCAATGCCGCAAATATCCAGGCCTATTACCCGGGCTATACGCTCGCAAAAGAAAATATTTTGCGGGTGTACCTGGTCGGTCACATCTACAGATGTACCGCCTGTACTTAAGTTAGCTGTAGATTTTAAATAAACCACTTCGCCGGCCGGTGGTACGGTATCTAAAGTATAACCTTTCTTGGTCAGCAAATCCATCGTATCTCTGTCAACTGAGATATGAGTCAGCACGTTTTCGTGCCCGTAACCACGGCGCGGGTCGTTGTTTTCCACGTCGATAAGTTGCTGCACGGTTAGCTCGCCGTTGCCGGTTACGTGTGCAGGTACCCGCAGTGCGGCGGCTACCATTTTATTATCAATCACCAGCACCCGAAAGTCATAACCGGTAATAAATTTTTCTACAATTACTTTGCGCGATATACGGGCGGCGTGCTCAAACGCAGCAACGGCACCTTCTTCTGTTTTTACGTTGATGCTTGCTCCGCGGCCATGGTTACCATCCAATGGTTTAAATACCAAAGGGAAACCAATTTTCCGTATAGCCTCTTTTACCTCCTCTTTGCGGGTAATAGTCATACCTGCGGCTACGGGTATAGCCTGCTCCTGCAATATGCGCTTGGTTTCTTCTTTGTTACTAGCCAAGTCAACAGCTATGCTGCTGGTGTGTTCGGTCATGGTGGCGCGTATGCGTACCTGGTTTTTACCATAACCCAACTGTACCAGCGATTGATTATTTAACCTGATCCACGGGATGTCGCGCGAAATGGCTTCTTCCACTATCGAGCCGGTGCTTGGTCCTAAGCGGGTGTTTTCGCGAATCTCGCGCATTTTCTGGATGTCGGTTTCCAGGGTATACTCTTCACCTTTAATCAGGGCTTCAGCAATGCGTACTGAAGCTTCGGCAGCGTAAACACCAACTTTTTCTTCAAGATAATTGAATACTACATTATAGGTACCGGGTGTTTTGGTTTCGCGCGTGCGGCCAAAACCAGTATTCATGCCTGCTAATGTTTGTATTTCAAGTGCAATATGTTCTACCACATGCCCCATCCAGGTACCTTGCTCCACACGAATAAAAAAGCCCCCGGGTATTCCCGGCGAACAGCGGTGCGTCTGTAAACTTGGTATCAATGCCTTCAGACGCTCCAAAAAACCATCAATGGTATTGGTGGGGCGGTTCTCCAATTCTTCGAGATTAAGCCGCATCTGGATTAATTTTTTCCGGCTTATACTCCAGATATTAGGGCCGCGCAGCACCTGAATCTTTTCTATTTTCATGCGTTAGATAGTAGTTATGGCAAGGTAAATGTAAGGATTGTCTATAAATTTAACGCTTGTAACAATTCAATGCAATTTTTGATGCTATAAAGCGATTTTATTTTATAATAAATACAGTTTTACTGCATTTTTCTATTAATTTGTAAATATTGACTATTTAAGATACAGATGATTGTTCCGAAAGGTAAATTGATAATAATAGGTGGAGCTGTTGATATGGGTACGAATATAAGTGCCGAAGAGCATATTTTACAGCCCGATTATATCAAATTTTTTGAGCGGGGAATACTCCGTCGCATGATTAACGAATCAGCTAAACAACTGGGCTCTAAAATAGAAGTGATTACTACCGCTTCGCAAATTCCGGAACTGGTGGGTCAGGAGTACATCAAAGCTTTTAATCAATTGGAGATTGAAAATGTAAATGTAATTGACATCCGCAACCGGGAAGACGCCAGCAACCCAGTTTATCTGGAACGTATACGCCAGGCCGACATTGTGATGTTTAGCGGCGGCGACCAGCTGCGCTTGAGCTCTATATTCGGCGGCACCGAGTTTTTACAAATCTTAAAAAGAAGATACCAAAACGAGCATTTTATTATAGCCGGTACATCGGCAGGTGCTGCTGCTGCATCTACCAATATGATTTACCGGGGGCAGAGCAACGAAGCACTTGTTAAAGGCGAGGTGCAGATTACCGCCGGATTGGGTTTTATTGACTCCGTTATTATTGATACCCACTTTGTACAACGGGGGCGTATTGGCCGTTTGTTTTATGCCGTAGCCAGCAACCCCGGCATTTTAGGTATTGGCTTAGGCGAAGATGCCGGGTTATTAATTACTGAAGGATGCATGATGGAAGCCATTGGCTCGGGCCTGACTATTGTAGTTGACGGCAAAGGCATGTCGGCCACTAATATTTATGATGTGGAAATGGGAGCCCCGGTATCTATTGAGGGCTTAAAGGTGCACGTGATTTCTATTTTTGATAAATATGACCTGGCACAGCATCGCCTGATTATGAAAAAGAAAACCAAGGTTGAAGAGGGCGTGTACTTACAAGTGCCCGACCGGGATTAAACTTATACCCAATAAAAGCGAAAGGGCTGCCATGAAAAATGGCAGCCCTTTCGCTTTTATTAACAGGCTATAGCGTCACTCATAACTATGCTGCTCAAAATCATAGTCTGATTGATTGGTGATAATTTTCTTTTTTCTTTCAATATCTGCCCCTACCTGGTGGTCAAATAAGTTGTCGGTTACAATCACCTCTTTATCTTTATCCCGGTCGGCATAATGAATGTTGGCCTCAGCAATTTTTGCTACGGCTACATCATAAGGCCCCTTAGGCGACATCAGCTTTACAAATACCGGCAAACACTCAAATAAGATAAACAAGTAGCCTATAAAAGACTGCGCCATATAGGTGTCTAAATCCTTGCTGCCATCCTCTCTAAAAGCCAGTTGCCCCAAAGCCCAGTTACGGTCAGAAAACCCAGCTACGTTAGCCAAACTATCTAACTGCACATTACTGAACAAACGGGTACTGTTCAAGCCTTCGTAATCTTTGCGCTGACCCAGATACTGCTCCAGGCGGTCTAACTCTTCGGTTACGGTTTTGAGGCGGTTTTGCTTTTCTGTCAAAATACCTTCTTTTTGCTTGGCATATGTGCCGTAACCTATAATGCCTGAAGTTTGGTCGTTCTTATCACCAAAAACTTCCTGATTTAGTTGTACACGCGAACGGTTAATATCGCGCTCTAAAGAGTCTTTTTCTTTTTTAAGCTCGGTACTCTTTCCCATTTCCATGGCATACTTCTGCTTGTAAGTTTTTTGCAGCGTATCAATTTTACGGGTTTGCCCTTTCAAATAAGCCCCTTTTAGTTTATTCCGAATTTCTTTGTCAAATATCTTGAGCTCCAGCGGACGCGATATTACAATACCGATCATGATGGCCAACAGTATACGTGGCGTAGCCTGCAGTATCTGCATGTTAATACTACCCTGTTTATTAATACTGGCTACAATGTAACGGTCCATATTAAAAATGGCCAGCCCCCAAATAATACCGAATAACAAAGCAAAAACAGGTGCTAAAACATTACCGCTAAACACAAAGTACATGGCGTACCCGCCCGACATACAGGCAAATAAAGCAGTAAAAAATATAGTGGCCCCAATACCTACATACTTATTATGCTCAATGGGGTACTTTTTTAAGGTTTCAATGTGCGCTCCCGAACAGAACCAAAAAAAGCGTGTAACTTTTTTCATCAACACTAATCTACAAATAAAATTTTCTAACCTGTAAGTAAAACGCCGTCAAATGCTGATTGTTACAAAATGCAGACGGAATATTTATAGATTAAAAGCCTACCTTTGAACGTTATCATTTAAAGCATTATGAAAGAAATAACTGTTGAAGAGCTGAAAAGAATGAAAGAAAACGGTGAGGATTTTCAGCTGATTGATGTGCGCGAAGACTTTGAGTATCAGATGTCGAATCTGGAAGGCGAAAATATTCCGTTAGGCGGCGTTTTAATTGAAACTGATAAAATCAGTAAAGACAAACCTGTAGTGGTGATGTGCCGCAGCGGCAAACGCAGTGCCATGGCCATTATGCAGTTAGAGCAGCAAGGCTTTACCAATCTTTACAACCTGCAGGGTGGTATATTAGCCTGGGCCAGCGAGATTGATCCGAACATTAGCGTATACTAACTGATGGGTTCTAAACTATTTCTGAGTGTTGTATACAACATAGGTATTTTTGTATGTCTGTATATTGTGTACTGGGGCTATTCGCATAAACAATATGCATCTTTGATAGGTGCGCTGTTTGTGGCAGTAATGTTTATTATCCTCAAAATAAGACTGCTTAAACAGGTGAGGGCTACCGAACGCCCTGTAAAAGAATAGCAAAACGCCATGTCTTTTTAGTAATGTTTGGGATGATGTTATTGAACTAATCCCAAACCTGTACTATTCGTCAGCACCCATTTACCCTCTTCTAACTGCGGCATAGTAAAAGGGTTGTTGCTGATGAGCAGTGGCCCATCTAAATCGGCCCAATTACATTGCGGGGCCAGGGCGGCGGCGGCTAAGGTGGCGCAACTGGTTTCGCTCATGCAGCCCATCAATATTTTCATACCCAGTACACGGGCCCGGTCAATCATCTGTTTGGCCTCAAACATTCCGGCCGATTTCATGAGCTTAATGTTAATACCATGATATACGCCATGTGCTTTGTCAATATCGCTCAGGCGCTGTACCGACTCATCACCCAATATAGGAACAGGACTGCGTTCTGTAAGCCAGGCATTACTATCAGGGTCTGTTTTAAGCATGGGCTGCTCAATCAGTTGTACACCCTGCTCTTGCAGCCAGTAAACCAAATCCAGGCTGGCTTCACGATCCGTCCAGCCTTGGTTAGCATCCACATATAAAGGAACGTCGGTAACCGAACGCACTATTTCAATCAGCTGCTTATCATCAGTGCTTCCTAACTTCACCTTTATAGCTTTATAACCGGCAGCTTCTTCTACCTTTTGCCTAAATATTTCCGGCGTATCTATGCCGATAGTATAGCTGGTTATCGGCATATTTTCGGGCTGGCTTCCCAACAATTGCCAGCAGGGCTGGTTTAGCAATTTGCCTTCCAGATCATGCAGGGCAATATCAATAGCAGCTTTTACGGCTGGGTTGCCCGGCTCGATGGCATCCAGGTAGTTAATGATTACTGCATAGTCAAAAGGCAATTTAAACTGGCTAACGTCTACTCTGTTTAAAAATGCGGCAGCACTTTGTAAGCTTTCGCCCATATATGGCACCATCGAGGCCTCACCATAGCCCACCTGCCCATCATGCTCTAATTGCAGTAGCATCAAAGGCGTTGAGGTACGCGAAAACTTAGCAATGGTAAAACGATGCTTTAAGTGCAGTTCGAAAGGGGCAAACGTTAACTTCATAATAAAATTTAAAGCTAACGAAATTACTTGTGAATGATGCTACGCACTGTGTAGCTTGTGCCGGGTTTGTATCTTTGCCCTCATGCCGGCAACTATTTACAACCCGTTTACCCGATATAACTTTAGCAACCGCAACTGCTTTTTAACCGGGCAGCCTCTGCAAAGTGAAGAAGAAAAAATACAGGTTTTTCCGGCCTGGCTAATGAGCCGCTATAACCTTGAAGATAAAGCCATTAAATTGCTCGACGAAAGCTATACCGGCTATAAAGATTTAAAACTGCCTTGCCTGGCCAGTATTAACGACCAGTACATTACACCGCTGGAAACCGAGATAGAGGCCGCTTTTACCCAAGGCTATGATGCGGTGAAAGCATTGGAGCCGTTAAAGCTGTTTCAGTGGGCGGGTAAATTATTGTACGGTATTATTTTTAACGAGATGCAGGCCGGCATCAGGCAGCAGCATGCCCAAGGCGATGCATTCCACTTGTCGCAGGCATTGGGGCATAAGTTTGGCAACTTGCTGATGATGTTGCAAAGCATCAATTTGCCTATTGTTTTTGATGAGTTCGAACCATTCAGCCTGTTTCTGTTCAGGGTAAACAATGCCGAAAATGAGTTTGGCTACCGCGATGAAATTAACACCCTGACGTTTTCGCTCCGCATCAATGATTTTGGGTTGATTATCTGTTTGCAGGATAATGGTTCCAACTTGCGTTACCACCAGGAAATGTATGATCAGCTTAAAAACGACACGCTGCACCCCATACAGTTTGAAGAATTTAATGCCCGGGTATTTTATTCGGCCTTTTTATTCAACCGTTTGCCCGAATATGATGTACTGCCGGTAGGCAATGATATTTTTATAGAGGCTGCCCCTTTACGCGGCACCAGCAGCCGCCCAATGTTTGATGAATGGACTAACAAAACCTATGGCCAGGTGCTGGAAAGCTTTTGGAAAAAATGGGGATTTTTACTTTTAGAAATCATCAAGAACCCGGAACATCCCAAAAGCTTTTTGTTTACGCCTGATGGATACAAAATTGGTGCGGAAGCGGTGGAATTGCCGTTGTGAGTTTTTAGAATATAGAGTCAAGAGTACAGAGTTTTCATTTAGTATTTGGAATTCGAAATAAAAAGATAAAGGCGCTAATTTTAGGATTAGCGCCTTTATCTTTTTATAAACCTAATTGGTTTATAAATATCTTTATTACATCGTGATTTAGTAAGATGGTAATCATCACGCCGCTGATGGCACCAAAAAAGTGAGCATCGTGGTTAATAGAATCGCGTGACTGTTTAGAAGCATAAGCACAATACACCAGGTACACTACGCCATACAATAAAGCGGGTATTGGAATAGGTAACGGAAAGATAATCATCCGTGCCATTGGATTAAAAAGGATAAAACTAAACACTACAGCACTGATAGCGCCAGATGCCCCTAAACTATAATACCAGTAATCTTCTTTGTGCTTGCTTACCGACGGCAAGTCGCTCAAAACTAAGCTGGCCATATACAATAGAGCAAACTGCCAGTGACCTAAGATAGCCTCGAGCTGAAAAGCAAAAAAGTAAAACGACAGCATGTTAAACAGCAAGTGCGACCAGTCGCGGTGAATAAAACCGCTGGTAATCACCGTCCACAGCTTTTGGCCGCGGGCTACGCTGTAAGGATGAAGCATAAACTCGCCATACATCTTCTCGTTATAAAAAGCCATTAACGACAAGATAATATTAAGCGCAAAAAGAGCTGAGGCCACCGGTGCCAGGACTAAATATTGTTCCATTTATTGTAAGTCAAGTTGGGTATTGGTAAGCAGTCGCCCTACCGGGTAACGCATATAGGTATTTTCGTAAAAAGGTGAATTGCGGTAAATATACTCCAGTTGTGCAGGCCCGCTTTGTGCCAGCTGCGGAGTTTTTGTTTTCTCTTCGTCCAGTTGCTTTTGCAGTTCCGGGTGCTTTTTAAGGTAATCAAAAGCAATATCCTCAAAAACGTAATCAGAGTAGTGCTCCTTTTGGTTAAGCATCGAATCAAAAAAGCCCCAGGCAAAAAATGAATCTACGCCCTGCGGCTCCAGTGTTTCTACAATATAGCGGTTAATGGCCTGGTTGGTGTAAACTACGTAATCGCCCTCATAAAACTTAACCCGGTTATTGTTAACGGTATTCAGCTTTACGCTGTTGTGCAGGTAATGCCCCTCATAAGGCCGGGTACCGGTTTTATAATCGGCGATGTAATAAGTTTGCAACGTTAGCGTGGTATCATGTTTTAACCGGCGCATAGCTACCTTGTTCAGCTTAAACAAATCAATAATTTTGCCCCAGGCCTGCGGAATTATATAGGCTACCGGCTTATCGGCCGTTAAGGTTGGCTTATAAGTATTGTAATATTTAATTTCTTTGGTGTAAGGCTTGCTCCGGTCATAGTACAAGCGGTTAAACCCGCTGATGTCGCTGGGTTTGTAACCGGCCTGGTAGCCTTTAAAAGGTATCATCTCAAACTGCTGCTCGTCTAAATCCCAGTTGAGCGCAAAAGTTTTTTGTTGCTTTACCTGCTCATCCGCGCGTTGCTTAAGCTCGCCTATTTGCCCGGCATCACGCTGGCAAACGTCAATCAGGTGCTGCATAAAGTCGTAGGTGGCATACACCTTTTTATCGTACGGTTTTAGCATATGCGTTTCGGTAACGTAACTGATAATGTTATGCTGCACCGTATAACCGGTAGAAAAACGCGGCGTTTCTAAAAAAGCCACGATGCCTGAGTCGGGCGTGCGCTTTATACTTTCTACGTACGGAATCATTTCGTACCCGCTTTTGGCCATGCGTTTATATAATTCCGGCGACAGTGTTTTAGCGGTGTATTCGGCTAGCAAGGGCTGTTGCTTATCTTTTTGGGTTTCAATCAGCGTCATCACGTACTGGTAATCGGCACCGTTACTGGCATGGTTATCTAAAAACACCTCCGGCTGCCAGGTATTCAGTATCTGCATAAAAGCCATTGCATTGCGGCTATCAGCTTTGATAAAATCGCGGTTTAAATCCAGATTGCGGTAATTTCCCCTGAAGCCATAGGCACGCGGTCCGTTTTGACTAATACGCGAAACCCCACGATTTAAACTGCCATCAATATTGTATAAAGCAATAAAGCAAACCACCAAATTAGTAGGTAGTTTCTTTTTTTGCAGCAAGTCGCGCACCAGCATCATGCTCGCATCAATACCTTCCGGCTCGCCGGGGTGTATGCCGTTGTTAATTAAAATTACCCGTTTGTTTTGCTGTTTAATTTTTGCCGGATCAAAAACGCCGCTTTTTGATACTACCACCAGCGTCAGCGGTTTGCCAATATCGGTACTGCCGTAATTAAACAGTTTTACCTGTTGCGGGTACTGTTTAACCAGTTTAGGGTAATAGGCCATTACCTCAGCATAGGTAGCCGTATAGTTTTTATCTTTACTTAGTTCGAAAGGGGTAAGCTGGGCTTGCAACCGCCCCGCAAAAAGGCTTAAACCTATAAGCAGCAGCATTTTTTTCATAGCATGGCAAATGTAAGTTTTTGTTGATGACTTGCATGTTTTACATCGCGCCGGAGCAAAAAACTATAAAAAAAGGCAAACAAGTATAAACCAAATTATCTTGCCTTATCAGCAAATAATACGATGAACCAACTGCATATATTGAACGGCGACGCTACCTACGAAAAATTTATACAAACCGGCTTGGACGGGGATATACTGGTTTGGCGCGAGGTATTCTCCGAAGGCCCGCTTTCGCCAGTGATAGATGCGGCCTTTTGGCAGCAACGTGCCCAGTGGATAGCCGATACTTTTGAGGATGCCCCAGCCAGCTACCAGGATATGGTAATTTCAGAACTGGAAAAGCTCAGCCGCCCTTACGAAGATATTACGCTGTGGTTTGATTTTGACCTGCATTGCAAGGTAAACCAATTAGGCGTAATGCAGCTATTGCAGCAACAAGCCGACCTATCCGGCCCCAACATATACCTGGTGAGCCCTGACGGCTATCCGGGCGTGGAAAATTTTAGGGGAATGGGACAACTGTCGCCTGAGCAACTGGAAGACCTGTACGATAACCGCCTGCATTTAACCGATTATGATTTTACCCTGGCTAAAGAGGCCTGGCAAAAATATAATCTTTTTGATGCGCAGGCTTTACAGGAGTGGCTAAACAGTGTTCCCTTTTGGGGAAGCCTGCATCATTTAAAAACAGCGTTGACGGCACAAGTCAAACGCCTGCAAACCGACCACCAGGGGCTAACCTATATTGCACAAATTTTGCTCAATTTATATGAGCATGGAGCTACCAGTCGCGATAAACTATTCGAGGCATTTTGGAACCAGCATGCTATTTATGGCATGGGCGATGCAGAGTTGGACATTTATTTAAAACAACTGCAAAGCCGCGGACTGGTTAACCTTAAAGATTAAGCACCTTGCT
Organism: Mucilaginibacter sp. CSA2-8R; assembly: GCF_038806765.1. NCBI lineage: Bacteria > Pseudomonadati > Bacteroidota > Sphingobacteriia > Sphingobacteriales > Sphingobacteriaceae > Mucilaginibacter > Mucilaginibacter sp. CSA2-8R. The sequence goes on from NZ_CP152389.1 coordinate 4,895,218, forward strand.
GCCATTAGGATTTAGTTTCAACTTTTATCAATTTTGCCTGCATGAATAACCTGCCGCCGTTAGCCGAGCGTATGCGCCCCAAAACGCTTAATGATTATGTAGGGCAACAGCATTTGGTTGGGCCAGGGGCGGTATTGCGCAAAGCCATTGAGTCGGGCAACCTGCCGTCGATGATATTTTGGGGGCCGCCGGGCGTGGGTAAGACTACGCTGGCTTATATTATTTCGCAAAGCTTATCGCGGCCGTTTTTTGCGTTAAGTGCCATCAATTCGGGCGTAAAAGATGTACGGGAGGTGATTGAAAAGGCTGCCTTACTTAAAAAAGGCGGACAAACCCTGCCGGTGTTGTTTATTGATGAAATTCACCGTTTTTCTAAATCGCAGCAAGACTCATTACTGGGTGCGGTAGAACGCGGCATTGTTACCCTGATTGGCGCCACTACCGAAAACCCCTCGTTCGAGGTAATTTCGGCTTTACTATCCCGCTGCCAGGTGTATATTTTGCAGCATCTGCACGAAGACGACCTGATTAGCCTGCTCAACAAAGCTATGCAGCAAGACGAGGTGCTTCAACAAAAAAATATTACCATCCATGAGCATGAAGCTTTGCTGCGCCTATCGGGCGGAGATGCGCGTAAGCTGCTCAATATTTTTGAACTGTTGATTAATGCTATTGATGCACCTAAGATTGTAGTGACCAACCAGGCCGTCTTGGATAATGTGCAGCAAAATATGGCCTTGTATGATAAGGCCGGCGAGCAGCACTATGATATAATTTCGGCCTTCATTAAATCTATGCGTGGCAGCGACCCTAACGGCGCTGTGTATTGGCTGGCCCGGATGCTGGTGGGTGGCGAAGACCCTTCGTTTATAGCACGCCGTATGCTTATCCTGGCCTCAGAAGATATTGGCAATGCAAACCCCAATGCTTTGCTGCTGGCACAAAGTTGTTTTGAGGCAGTGAATGTGATTGGTATGCCCGAGGCACGTATTATCTTATCGCAAACTGCTGTTTTTTTAGCTACGTCGGCTAAAAGCAATGCCAGCTATATGGCCATTGGCGAGGCTATGTCGCTGGTAAAACAAACCGGTGACCTGCCCGTGCCGTTACACTTGCGCAACGCTCCTACCAAACTCATGAAAAATATTGGCTACGGTAAGGATTATAAGTATGCCCATAGCTACGAAGGCAACTTTACCGACCAGGATTTTTTACCTGATGCTATTAAAGGCACCAAACTTTACGACCCGGGCAATAATGCCCGCGAAAACGAAGCCCGCGAAAAGCTCCGCAAGCTTTGGGGCAACCGGTATAAATATTAATTGCTTTAACCGCTATTTGGACCGGCTTTTGACATTTGATAATAAATTAACAAATAAGCAGATTAAACCGTTTACGCCAATACTTTTCTAATTACTTGTTATTATTTGGCCAGTAATCTGCCTGGTTATTATTTATCTAAATAAATTTAGAATGTATGTTTACGATTAGAAAAGCCACACCGGCGGATGCCGACCAGATTATAAAAATTGCTCATCAAACCTGGTGGCCTACTTACAGTCAAATTTTATCTACTGAGCAAATCTCTTATATGCTGTCGGCCATTTACCTGTCGGACAAAGTTGCCGACCAGATTGCTACCCAAAGCCAGATCTATTTGGTTTTAGAAGAAGACGAACAGCCAGTAGCGTTTGCCTCCTATTCCGTTCGTGAAGATGACGCGGAGGTTTACAAATTACAAAAACTCTACTGCCATCCCAGCACCCAGGGTAAAGGCTACGGCAAGGCCTTGATTGATTATGTTGTTGATGTTGTACAGCAAGCCAGTAAAAAAACACTCGAACTGAACGTTAACCGAGGTAACAACGCCAAAACTTTTTACGAGAAAATGGGATTTGAAGTGGCTTATGAAGAAGATATCCCGATTGGGCCTTACTGGATGAACGACTATGTGATGCGTAAACTGTTGTGATGGCTAAGCATCCCTGATAAATAGAAGCAGCTCCGTTTGCTCATCAGGATTTACGGTTCCGTCACGATAAAAACCCATCTTATCAAGCAAGGCAACAGACCGCTGGTTGCCGGCTGCCGTAATAGCCGCAATATGTTTTTGCTGTAGATGCCCGAAGGCATGTTGTATGGTGGCCGTTGCAATTTCGTACCCATAGCCCAGGCCTTCGTATTCGGGCAGTAATGCATAGCCTATATCCAAATACTCTAAATATGGCCGCTTCAATAATCCGCACATGCCTATGGGAGTCTGGCTATCTTTCAGTTCTACCAGGTAAAGCCCAAACCCGCTTACTACGTAGCTTAACAAAGGGCCTTGCAATAAGTAACTTTGTGCATCGGCTACTGTTTTAATATTACGGTCGCCAATGTATTGCAGCCATGTGGGGCTATTTAGCAGCTCTACTATAAACGGGGCATCGGCCATCATAAAATGGCGCAGTGTAAGCCTTTCCGTTTGCAGCACAATCGTCATATCGCAATTAATGGATTAAAGGCAAACGTAATAAAAAAACCACAAGTGCAATACTTGTGGCTTTACAAAGCTTGGTTTGAGTAGCCTTAACGCTCCAGTTTAGCAATGCGCTTTGGCGCGTCTTTACCGCCTACTATACTGCGCGAGCTTAGTGCTATGGCACGGATGGTAGCTGTAATATTGGCTACATCCAAAGAACTAAATTCATCTTTTACCGAATGATACAATTTATCGGTATCAATCTGATCGGTAGATATGGTATGCGCCGGTACACCCAAACGTGCCAGGGTGGCGTTATCACTCCGGTAAAACAGGTTTTGCTCCGGGTATGGGTCCGGGTAAAACTTGAAAGCCGTTCCGTCTAAGTTGCGCTGCAAAATTTCGCCAAAATCAGAACGCTCATAGCCGGTAATAAACGCCGTGTTTTGGCCAAATTTCGAAGTTTTACCAATCATTTCTATGTTAAACATGGCCACTGTTTTATCAGGGTCAAGCTGTTTTGAGAAATACTGCGAGCCAAAACCGCCAATTTCTTCGGCCGTAAAAGCTACAAAAATAAGGGTGCGCTCATTGTTATTCAGCTTTTTATAATACTTGGCCAAGCTAATCACAGCCGTAGTACCCGAGGCATCATCATCAGCACCATTGGCAATGCTATCACCTTCCATTGAACGCAAAATACCCAAATGGTCATAATGGCCCGAAAAAACCACATATTCATCAGGCTTGCTTTTACCCGGCAGCATCCCCACCACATTATAGATTGGAGGGTTATCCATCTTAGTTTTAAAAGTAACCTCAAAGTTTTTAACCTCGCCAAAGTTACCCAGCACCATAACCACCTGCTGCGTATTGTTAGCAGCAATAGGTTCTTTCATGCTGATATTATCACCTGCAAAACGGCTGTGCAACTGCTTAAATATAGGCTCAAATTGCGGATCAATCAGTATCAGCGTTTTTTTACCGCTGCGGATGTAGTTACGGTATTCGGTCTGAAAGTTTTGCCCGGCCGCAATTTTTACAATCTGTACATCGGCATTGCTTTTCCAATTAAAATCAGCACCGCCGGCTATCGCAATATTATTCGCAGCAATGGATTGCCCGTCAATACTTACCTGCATTTGTGTAGGCGTAGTGCGGTAAACAGTAAAACTCTGGCGGTAGCCTGTATTACCTTTAAGCGGCTGCAAACCAATCTTTTTAAATTCACCTTCAATAAAAGTGGCTGCTTTATCAATGCCCGGAGTGCCCGTTTTGCGGCCTTGCATATCGTCGGCACTCAACGTTTTAATTAAACGCTCCACGTCATTTTGCTGTATCAGCTTATTTACATCCTGCGCAAAGCTGCTCAAACCCGAGGCCATAAGTGCCAGGGCAATCGTATATTTCTTAATCATTACTTTACTTTGGTTGATAACCATTTACTTCTAAATTCTTTTTGTGCGGCCGAAAGCTCTTTACCGGCTGTTTCGTAACTAACTACCTCGTACATCGGGTTTTCTTGCAAGGTTACATTAGTTTGGTGATTGCCGGCCCGGTCCTTATAAGTGTAAACTACCGGATCACCTATCTTCTTACCATCTAATGCCGCGGTGTAGGCCTGTAAATCTTTTACTTCTTTACCATCTACTGTCAGGATGGTAGCACCGGCATCAATGCCGGCTTTATAAACCGGCGTACCCATAACCGTATTACCTTGTACGTAAAGCCCGCCGTCTGCAGGGCTGGTACGTAACATTCCGGCCCAGGCTTTACCGGCCTGCGCTTTGCGCAATATTAAACCTGCTTTATCCAGTAATTGCTGATAGTTGTTCTTTTCGGCCCCGTAAATATATCTTTTAAAAAAGTCGGCGGCAAAAGCGGGGTTCTTGGTTACCGAAGCCAGTACGGCCTGCAGGTCGGGGATAGTATATGGTTTTTCGGGTTTACCATGGGTTAGCCACATGGCACGCATATAGTCGTCTAATGTTAAATTAAATTCGCTGCGTAGCCTTAAATCTAACGCCAGCGCCGTGGCGCCGCCGTAAGTGTAATAGCTGGTGAATATATTAGCATTGTTATTAGGGTCGATAGACACACCGGCATCAGCAAAAACAGCGTAACGGCTCATCTGCGCCGGCGAGTAGTTGGCAGCGGCGGGCGTATTTAAAACGGTATTTACTAAACCGGCTATGGTGCGTGTATAACCTTCCGGGTTACGTAAACCGGTACGCACCAACAGCATTTCGCCATAGTATTGGGTAAAGCCTTCGGCAAACCAAAGCTCACTGCTCATGTTAGAATGCTCAAAATTAAACGGCTCTAACGATTTTGGACGTATGCGCTCCACATTCCAGCTGTGAAAATACTCGTGTGCAAAGGTTCCCAGCAAGCGGTTTTCGTTACCGGCAATTTGGGGTGTAGTTTGCACAATGCTGGTAGAGTTGCGGTGTTCCATACCGTCTCCGGCGTTGGTAGCTGCTACGTCATGTAAAAATACGTAGTTACCGTAATCATAAACCGGCAGCTCGCCAAAAACGGCCTGCGCTTCCAGCGTAATCTTTTTTACCATTTGACCAAAGGCATCAACAGTGGCCTGGTCATCGCTGCTATGCGTAGTAAGGCGGATGGTTTGGCGCTTACCACCGGGATTGGCCACATCCCAACTTACGCTTTTATAATCAGCCAGCGAGGTTGGGCTGTCCATCATGTATTGCATGTTGGGTGCCGAGTAAGAACCATCGTTTTCGGGCTTTAACTGCGTGGCTACCTTCCAGCCATATTTTTCGGTATTATTAAACTTAAAACGCACCGGGCGATTTTCCATGCCCTTAACCCAGGCAAATGCTGCCGGCATATTAAAATGGGCGGTACTAGCATCTATACCTACATAGGTGCCGTCCATATAGTTACCAAACAAGGTATAGTTAATAATTACGTTACTGCCGTGCTGGGCTATTTCATAAACATCGCCTTCTACCTGCTTTATAGTTAGCGGTGTGTTTTTTTCGCCATAAGCTTTTACGTTATAAATATTTTTGCCAAACTCGTGGGTAGCATAACGCCCCGGCGACGAGCGGCTCATCCTGAAACGCATGACGCCAGCAGGCACCTGCGGAACCAGCATACCAATTTCGGCCTCGTGGTGTACTGCATCAGGAAATGATACAGTATATACAATTTCATTTTGTGCAAATGCCCCGGCCGACATTAAAAGGGCCAGTGCTGATGAGTAAAGTTTTTTCATATATCTGCCGTTTGCAGCCCTGAAAGTAAAATAAAAATAGCAGATATATGCCCAAGAGAATCTAAAAGGCCAATTAGCGCCAAATTTTTACAATTAAGGATACTTTAAAAACTAAACCTGCGTTCAACAGCCATATGTAAGGCGACTGGTAAAACAGTAATATTTTACTTTTGCTTACTTTTACCAAACTGATATTACAGCCAGTAAACTAACATATGCTTACATATATCTGGCTCGTACCATCAGGTTTTATACACCTTTATACATCCTAAATTTATGAAGATCATTATTCATGGGGGTTTTTTCAGCGAGTCGGGTACTAACCAGGAAGTTAAACTGGCTAAACAGGAATCATTAAAAACAATTGTGCAACAGGGATATGATTACCTGCAAACCCATAGCGCTGCCGAAACTGTGGTTTACACCGTGGCTTTACTTGAAGATGATCCGCTGTTTAATGCCGGCACAGGTTCACAAATACAGAGCGATGGTCACATCCGGTTAAGTGCCTCACTCATGGATGGAAAAACGCTTAAGTTTTCGGGCGTAATCAACATTGAGGAAGTTAAAAACCCTATTTATATTGCCCAGATGCTGCAAGGTGCCGAAGACCGGGTTTTAAGCGGCAACGGAGCACAACATTACGCCCGCGAAAACGGCTTTGATTATTATAACCCCGAAATACCGCAACGCCGCCAAGAGTATGAGAAAAAACTGAATGATTCTATACGCTTAGGTACGGTAGGCTGTGTAGCGCTGGATGCCGAAGGCAATTTGGCTGCCGCGACCTCTACCGGTGGCAAGGGCTTTGAAATATCGGGCCGGGTGAGCGATTCGGCTACACCTGCGGGCAACTATGCTAATGCTCAGGCAGCAGTATCATGTACCGGCGTTGGCGAAGACATTACCAGCGGTGGTTTGGCTACTAAAATTGTTACCCGCGTTACCGACGGCATGAGCTTACAGCAAGCCACCGAAAAAACTTTAACTGAAATGAAACCTTTTGACGGCTTTGCAGGTATAATAGCGCTCACAGCAAAAGGCGATGTACATTACGCTGATACACACCCATATATGGTTTGGGCAGCGTTTGACAATGGCGTGAAAGTTTTTAATTAAATTACACTAACGTTTCCTGAACTTTATTAAAATAACTCTATTTTTAGATATTGATTAATTTATTTTACCACAACTCAAACATGAGTTCTATGAAAGTATTCTTACCCGCACTGTTTTGTTTATTTGGTTTTTCGGCTTCGGCACAATGGCTCCCCTTTTTAAAGCACAAACGCTACCCAGCGTTGCCCGAAGTTTGCAGCGCACCTGTACAGGTTAAAGCGCAAGCTTTTAGCAAAGCAGTTTTAAAGCCCGGCGTTTTAGGCTTAACTTCTTACGGTCTGTCGATGAATGAGTATACCGTAATGAAAACAGCACAGCATCAAATGCGGTTTAGAGAGTACGAAAATGCCAGCTATAGCTTTAACGAATTAGCTAAGATATATGTACAGCTAAATAAAATGTCGGAAGCTAAATGGTTCTTTCTGCAAAGCAACAACTTATCGCGCCAGCAAAATAATGACCGTTTAACTATTGCCAACCTCATTGAGCTGGCTTCGGTAAAATCGACCATTGGCGACTTTGAACTGGCCCAACAGGACTTAGAAGAGGCCCGCAGCCTGGCCACCGCCCACAACTGGCAGGATGACTTAGTTAATGTACAAAAAAGCGTAACCGGCTTGCAACGTAACAAACTTATTGCATTAAAATCCGAAGCCCGAATTGCTCAAACTGCTGAGCATAACTTGTAGTAAATCAGTTACGATGCATTTATGGCTAACCTTATTTTTATATTTACTTAAAATATAGATTAGCCTTAAAACATTGTTCACAAAAATATATTTGTATACAGGAGACAGCTAAATTGCTGTCTCTTTTTTATTTACTTTGGAAATTGTATAATATAGGCACCAATATTGATGTTTTGTAAAAAAGCTATAGACTTAAAAACCATAAAAGAAATGTTCAAAAGATTATATATGTTCCTGGTGATGGGTACGGCCCTGGCCTGCCAGGCATCTACATCGGCACCAGGCAACGTAGACGGCTCCACTAATCTGCAGCCCGATCAGGTTCAAAGTCAGGTAGCTAAGGAGGTAGCCTCGTTAATTTCGAGCTATAATTACAAAAAAGTTCCGCTTAACGATTCGTTGTCAACAGTTGTATATAACCGTTATATCAAAGCACTTGACGAAAATCACAACTATTTATTAGCCTCAGATATTAAAGATTTTGACCGTTTTAAAACCGCGATTGATGACGATTTGAAAGCAGGTAACCTGAACGATGTGTTTTACATTTTTAACGTTTACCAAAAACGCTATTTGGAGCGCATTAATTACTCGCTGAGTCAGTTGGATAAAACTTACGATTATTCTAAAAACGAGAGCTTCACTTACGACCGCGAGAAAGAGCCATGGATGGGTAGCGAAGCAGATATGAACAAATTGTGGGCACAACGTGTAAAATACGATTTGCTTAACCTTAAACTGGCGAGCACTGATGCATCAAAGAATAAAGAAACTTTAAAAAAGCGCTATCAAAATCTGATTGCTCAGGCCAAAAAGCTTTCTAATCAGGATGTATTCCAGTTATTTATGGATGCTTTTACCGAGTCGGTAGATCCGCATACCAATTACTTTAACCCGGCTAATGCAGCTAACTTTAATATTGAAATGTCGCGCTCGCTGGAGGGCATTGGTGCATCGCTGCAATCAGAAAACGAATACATTACCATTAAAAGCATTGTAGCAGGTGGCCCTGCCGATAAAAGCCGTCAGATTAATATTGACGACCGCATTGTTGCCGTTGCCCAAGGCAAAACAGGCGAGTTTCAGGATATTGTAGGCTGGCGCATAGAAAATGCTATTGCTTTAATACGCGGCACCAAAGGTACAACCGTTCGTTTACGATTACTACCTAAAGGTTCGGGCGCTAAACCACATATTGTGGAAATGATGCGCGAAAAAATCGTATTGAAAGATCAGTTAGCCAAAAAAGAAATTCGTACTTATAATCAAAACGGCAAAACGGTAAAAATCGGTATTATTAATGTACCTGCATTTTATATCGACTTTAATGCTTACCGCGCTAAAGACCCGAATTATCAAAGCACCACACGCGACGTTAAATTGATTCTAGATACTTTGAAACGTGAAAACGTAGATGGAGTGATTTTGGATTTACGCCAGAATGGTGGTGGTTCATTGATTGAGGCAATTGAACTTACCGGCTTGTTTATTAAAGATGGCCCGGTAGTTCAGGTTCGTGATACCCGCAACCGTGTTGAAGTTAATGAGGATGAAGATTCATCAGTTGCTTATGCCGGCCCGTTAGCAGTGATGACTGACCGTTTCAGCGCTTCAGCATCAGAAATTTTTGCCGGTGCCATACAAGATTATGGCCGCGGCTTAATTATTGGTACTCAAACGTATGGTAAAGGTACCGTACAAAGCGCTATTGAGTTAGATAAAGTAATTAACCCGTCTATCAGAGACATGATTACTTCGATGACTAAGAAGGCAAACGGCACTGGTGCAGAATCAAGATTTGGACAGTTAAATTTAACCGTTGCTAAGTTTTACCGCATCAGCGGAAGCTCGACCCAGCACAAAGGTGTATTGCCGGATATCAGCTTTCCATCTGTAATTCCTTTAGATAAATACGGCGAGGATACTGAACCATCAGCTTTACCTTTTGATATGATTGCCAAAAGTAATTATACCAAGGTTGGTGATTTGAGCGGCGCTATACCGCAGTTAACTAAGGCACATGAGCAACGTATGGCTAACAATGCTAACTACAAGTATCTGTTAGAAGATATTGCTGATTACAAAAAACGCCAGAACGAAACCAGCGTTACTTTAAATGAGCAGCAGCTTAAACAACAGCGTGATGCCGACGAGCAAAAAGCGTTTGAGCGTAATAACCTGCGCCGCGCCGCGTTAGGTTTAAGTGCGCTGCAAAAAGGCCAGACCCGTCCTAAAAACGAAGACCTGGACTTCTTAAAGATGGAAGCCGGACAGATTTTAACAGACTTTATTAGCCTGGATAAGACCGCCCGATATACCAACAACTTAGGTGCTCCTGCGCAACAGCCGCAGCAACCCAAATAAGCAATTAGAGATAATTGTTATAAAACGAACAAGGCCCGGCAAATCTGCCGGGCCTTGTTCATTAAAAGGTATTTTTCATTTAGCTTTAATAAGCACAATATTAGGTTTTGAAGGCACCTTCATTCCCTCACCTAAATAAAAGCCGGTGTGCGGCGGCTGATTATAGCTGGTGTTTTGCCAGGCAATACTTAAACGATATTGAGGATCATGCATTAAGGTTCTGAAACGGTAATGGGTTGGGATGGTAGTGGTATAGATGCGTAATTCTTTACTGTCCGGTGTACGCCAAATTACTTCTTCACGCCAATCACCGTAAAGGTCAGCGCTCAAACATGGTGTGGCTTTAGTGCCGTTATTGGCTACGCAACCATTGGCGGTTAGTACATTTACGGTGGTTTCATTTTTCCAGTCCCATTTGTCAATCCGGTTTTTGTCTAACAACTCCCGGGTGAGATCGCCATCCCACCAAACCAAGAAATTGGTTGACGATGGTACTCTATCGGTTATGGTTTGGCCATGTACATCGCGTAAACCGCCGGGACCACCCCAGTTTTCAAAGCCAGGGTGGGTTGGATCAATGTCAGCAGCAACGCCCCTGCCTACGTCTACACCCGGTGCCATGCTAAATAATATTTTGCCGGTTGCTGCATCAAACATGGCTACACCTGGCGTATTAAGCGACTTGGTCTTTTCTTCGTTTTCATGAATGCCGAAAACCTCCAGGCCAGGATGCTCCGGATCAATATCAGAAAGATGGATGGCATCGCCATGGCGCAGGCCGGTAGTGTACAAGCCCTTACCATCATGGTCAACCGTCATGGCACCGATGCAAATTTCGTCTTTGCCATCGCCATCAACATCTGCCACGCTCAGGTTATGATTGCCCATGCCAGAGTACGGGTTATTAGCATCCTTGCTGTCAAATACCCAGTGGGAGGTTAATTTGCCATTGCGCCAGTTCCATGCTGCTAATACCGACCGGCCATACCATCCCCGAACAAAAACCGCACTTGGATGCACGCCATCCAAATAGGCAACACAAGCCGTAAAACGGTCAGATCTCCCTCCGGTAGTATCATTACCTCCATTCCCCCCTATACCGCCCCATCCATTTAATGGATAGCGGTTAGGCACATAATTAACAGTTGCCATGGCTGCACCTGTTTGTCCGTTAAATACGGTAAGATATTCCGGCCCTTTCACAACTTTTCCGTAAAACGGACTAACCGGCGGGCTAAGCGTGCGCCAGTCTTTTGTGCTGTCGCCAACAGGTTTGCCTAAGCCATCTATGGTGCCATCAGCAGTTTTACACATCATTTCAGCTTTGCCGTCGCCGTCAAAATCATATACCATAAATTGAGTGTAGGCAGCCCCGGCCCTGATATTTTTACCCAGGTTTATACGCCACAATCGTTTGCCATTAAGTTTGTAAGCATCAATAATATCTGTACCGGTAATGCCAGTTTGGGGTGGGTTTCGGGCATTCCCCGGCTCCCATTTTAATATGATCTCGTACTCGCCGTCGCCGTCTAAATCGGCTGCGCTGGCATCATTTGCGCTATAGGTATATGCGGGGCCGCCTGTCTTTTCGGGAAGAGGCACATCCAAAGGAATGCTGAGGTACTGCTGCACCGGATAATCTTTGGCAAGCACCGCTACCCCACTGCCAGTAGACAACTCCTTGCCATTAAGTACAGATTTTACCACATAAGTTTTCGTGTCGGCATCTGCTGCTACGGAATCAGTAAAGTTGGTTACCGATAATGGTTTACCGGAGTTTATACAGATGGATTTACCTCTAATTGTACGGTATAAATTATACTTGATCTGGTCCGGTTCCGTGCCCAACATACGCCAGCTCAAAAACACCCTACCGCTGCCCATATTAACCGCTACCAGTCCCCGGTTTAGATACTCCATCTGGCGCTGAGCAACAGCCTGACAGGTCATCAATGCAGTGATCCAAGCAAAAGCATATATTAATTTCATATCAGGCAATTATTACTAATGAGCTTTTACTATCACAATGTTGGGCTTAGCCGGCGCTTTCATGCCGTCGCCCAAAAAGAAACTGGTGTAAGGCGGCTGATTATAACCCACGTTTTGCCAGGCAATACTCAGCCTGTATTGCGGATCATGCATCAGGGTACGAAACCGGTAATTAGTTGGGATGGTAGTGGTATAAATGCGCAGGCTTTGGTTATCAGCGGCGCGCAATATGACCTCTTCGCGCCAGTCGCCAAACAAATCGGCGCTTAAGGTGGGGGTAGATTTGGTTCCGTTGTTAGACTGATAACCAGTTGCTACTAATAAATTACTGAGCGTGCTATTCTGATAGTCCCATTTCATTACGCGGTTCCCATCTAACAGTTCGCGCAATAAATCGCCGTCCCACCAAATGCCAAAGTTAATAGTGCGCGGAGCTGCACCTATGCTTTCGCCTTTGGCCGAGCGCAAACCTTCAATATTACCCCAGTTTTCAACTCCCGGATAGCGCGGGTCAATATCAGCCGACATGCCACGGCCTACATCTTCGTCAGGAGCGCCTTTCCATAAAATTTCGCCGGTACGGGCATCAAAAAATGCGATACCCGGCCCCTTGGTATTATCTTCTATCTCGTGCACGCCAAAAGCTTCCAAACCCGGCCGCGAGGGGTCTAAATCGCTCACATGAACAGCATCACCATGGCGCAGGCCAGTGGTGTACAAGCCCTTACCATTATCGTCTACACACATAGAACCGTAAACAATTTCGTCTTTACCATCGGCATCCACATCTGCTACCGTTAAATTGTGGTTACCCATGCCCGAGTATGTATTGGTTCCGTCTTTGGTGTCAAAAACCCATCTCGAAGAGAGCTTTCCACCACGCCAGTCCCAGGCAGCAAGCACTGTACGGCCGTAATACCCCCGGCACATCACAACACTCGGATGTACCCCATCCAGGTAAGCTACGCAAGCCAAAAAACGGTCTACCCGGTTACCTGTATTATCATTGCCGCCGTTGCCACCCCGGCCCCCCCATTCTCCTATATTACCGCGGCCTGGCAGGTAATTGGTAGTAGCCATGGCTGCGCCTGTACGACCGTTAAATATCGTAAAATATTCCGGCCCATCTAATATGCGACCTTGGGCATTGGCATAGCGCTTTGTTGAATCGCCAATAACTTTGCCTTTACCGTCTATAGTCCCGTCGGCTGTTTTGCAGGCAATTTCGGCTATACCGTCACCATCCAGGTCGTACACCATAAATTGTGTGTAGTGGGCTCCCTCGCGTATGTTATGACCTAAGTTTATTTCCCAGAGTAAAGTACCATCCAGCTTGTAAGCCTGCAGTATAGGCGGATCGGTTAACCCGGCCGAGGAGTTATCACGGCCGCGGCCGGTTTGATGAAGTATAATTTCATACTGCCCATCGCCATCCAGGTCGCCCACACTGGCATCATTAGGGATGTATCCTTTAGGATTTTTAAGCGGTAACTGCCAGTACTGCTGTGCGGGTGAATGGGCCTGCAAGGCATAGCTCTTGCTGGCATCTCCTTCTTTGGTGTTAATTACCGCTTTTACAAACCAAGTATTAGTTACCGTACTGTCTACACGCTCTTCGGTATAACTGGTGGCCTCGGCTAAGGGCGCAGCATTTACTTTTACAGCAGGCTTATTTCCTGCCTTATGGTATAAATTATAAGCTATATTATCTGGTTCGGTGCCCAGCATACGCCAGCTTAAAAAAACCTTGCCGGCACCTTGATTTACTGCTACCAAGCCTCGGTCAAGGTATTCCATTTGCCGTTGGGCAACAGCCGTTACTCCCAAACCTAAAAATGTAATAAGCGCTAAAGCACGCGCTTTAGGTAAAAGTTGATTCATGAAACTGACGGAAATTTATTGATTTATAGCTATTAAAAGCTAATACAAAATAAGGATTGTACATGCGGCACAAGTGTCACAAAAGCCTTACATGGCACAGGTAATGAGATTTTTACAGGCCAACTTCCATAAAAAATAAGCAGGCAGCTCTAACGAATCAGAACTGCCTGCTTACTAACTCTTGACTGCCCCCTTATAATTTAAATGGCAAGTATAAACCGTTTGAAGATAGCAGTTTTGTACGTGCTGTTGATGCAGCAGGATTATTATCACTCAGTAATTTTTGATATACTTTTTCGGCTACGTAATTGGGATCATTACGGCGTAAGGCTACACGCAGTAAATCGCCCCAACGCTGACCCTCATATGCCAGTTCTAATGCATCTTCGTTGATGATGGCGTCTTCCATTCCGGTAATATCATTATTAGTATAAAGGGTAGCCGGCAAAGCAACCAGGTTAGCACGGGTGCGCGTGCCTACCTGCCTGGACCACTGCCCGCGGTAATAAGGTGTTTCGCCCTGGCGTGCATCGTAATTATATGGGTATGGCTGATCGGTTTGCTGTATGTTAGTTACATCAGCAGGAACCGAACTTGGCTGATACAAGGGCCTGATACCTACGTTAGTTAAAGCATAGGCCACCTTCACCTTTCCGTCGCGATTAGCAGCTTCGGCTAAATGCAGGTTAAGGGTACCAGCACGATATAATAACCAACGCCCTTGCTTTTGCAAAATGTTGATAGACATTAAAGAACCTTCGGTCAGGTAATTATACAGGTACTTCATAATAACCGGTTGTCCGTTTATGTTGCGTACAGTAACGCGCCCGCGCTGATCGAACGGGAAGCCATTGCTTTGCACCTGCGAATTCCAATTGCGCATGGCAAGCTTTGATGCGGTTAACAGGTAACGCCCACCCTGGTTAGAAAACAAATCAATAAAAGGATTAGTCGGCTGGAAGTTCTTGTCGAAAGGTAAAGACCATATCCATTCGCCGCTGGCCGGGGTATCTTGTGTGGTACGGCCAAAAATAGAACGCCAGCCGGTACTATTTACATCACTAATGGAGGTAGAGTCGGAGTTACGGCCGCCATCATAACGAATAACTACGTCGTTATTATTACCATCAGCATAACAGGCTTTGTATTGCCAGTAATAAAGATTGTTGGCAAAATCAAAATTACGACCACCTTGCTCTGCCAAATACTTGTATTGCTCTGCGGCCTTAGTGTAGTTACCTCTCCATAAATATAAGTCGCCGAGCAGAGCGCGCTTGTTAATAAAAAACAAGTTGGTCGGATAGCCATCAACCGTTGTATTAAGCGATGTACTGCTTGAGCCGGTAACCGCTGTGGTGGCTGTATACACATCCAGATAACCGTTAGCCATAGTGGCAATCAGTTTATCAAGCATATCATTAAATGACAGGCGTGGAAATTTACTCTCATCTTTCAATGCCTCAACAGTTTCTAAAGCATCGGTAACATAAGGTACCGAACCAAAATGCATACCTAACTGCAGGTATAGCCAGGCGCGCACAGCGCTAACATCTGCGTAAAGCTGGTTATATTCGTCGCGGCGCATTTTTGCCTGACCAATCATGATGTCGAAATTTTTCAAAGCATCATTACAGTTCAGAATAATACGGTAAAATGGCTTTGGATCTGCCCATGGGTTATTGGCTGATACCGTATGCGTGCTTATTTCGCGCAGGTATTGATCGGCGTTAGCCGTTGGGCTCATCAAATCGCCACGCAACTCATTAAGTACAATAAAGCGATCGGCAATACCCATAATCTGCCCGTAAATGCCGATAACTGCAGCATTGGCATCCGAAACGTTTCGATAATTATTGCTAATATCTACCTGGTCTTGCGGTGGTACATCCAAAATTTTCTTGCACGAAAACGTCAGCATGAGGCAAGCCAGCAGTACTATTTTATTTATAAAGTTTAATGAAAGTTTTTTCATATTAATAATCATCAGCTTATGAATTATATACCTATGCGAACGCCTAACTGTACAGTTTTAAACTGAGGTTCGAGGGTAGTATCAATACCATTAGTTAGCAAATTGGTTGTAGCCGCAAACTCCGGATCATACCCCAGGTATTTAGTGAAGGTGAGCAGATTGTTGCCCGTTGCATAGATTTTAAAATACTTAAATGCTTTATACTTAAATGGCACATCGTAAGTAACAGATACGGTACGCAAACGCATATACGAACCATTTTCAATCCAGCGGTCTGAGAATGATGAGTTACCCGACGGATCACCGTATGAAGCTCTTGGTATACTGGTTACCTGTCCGTCAGCACGCCAGCGGTTAATGATAGCCAACGACTGGTTTTGCGGTCCGCTTGCCGATTCGAGTTGACGACGGGTGTAATTGTACAGGCTGTTTCCTTTAGTAAAAGTAACCAAGGCATTTAAGCTAAGGCGTTTGTAAGTAAAGCCGGTAGTAATACCGCCTGTAAAATCAGGGTTAGGGTTGCCAATTACCTGTTTATCATTATCATCTATAATTTTGTCGCCGTTCACATCAATAAACCTTACATCACCACCTTGCTGTGCTACTAAGTTACCCGCTGCGTTACGGTAAGACATACCGGCAGCAGCCGCTTCGGCGTTAGAGGTATAAACCCCATTTGTTTTATAGCCGTAAAACACACCAGCAGGCATACCTACCTGGGTTAATATGGTAGCACCGGCATAGCTGGTTTGCATGCTGTTGCCAGGCAGTTTAATTATTTTATTGCGGTAAGTGGCAATGTTGAAACCTAAGTCCCACTTAAAATCGGCATTGTTAATGATGCGGCCATTTACCGATAGCTCTACACCGCTGGTTTGCATTCCACCGTTATTGGTAACTGCATATACTAAGCCTCCGGCACTGGATGTAGGCTCTTGGGTAATCATTTTGGTGGTGGTGTTTTTGAAATAATCGGCAGTAATACTTAAGCGCTCTTGTAAAAACGAGGCATCAAAGCCAAAATCGAGCTTTTTGTTAACCTCCCATTGTAACTGAGGATTGCCAAAGTTTGCCCTTACCAAACCTTGAAGGCCCAACAAATTTTGTGATATATAATACTGACGTGCAGCATAGTTACCAATGTCGTCGTTACCCACCCAACCATAGCTTGCTCTAAGTTTTAACAACTCAAAGAAGTTAAGATCAGACATGAATTTTTCTGACGATACGATCCATCCTGCAGACACTGATGGCAACAAAGCCATTTTTACGCCACCCAGCGAAACACCGTCTGCGGCTTGATTGCCAAAACGCGAAGAGGCATCGAGTGCAACGTTTAAACCTATAATATACTTATTGTATAACTGGTAGTTTGCATTTAAATAGTTGTTAAACCAACGATACTTACCAATATCACCACCGGTACGGCGCAAAGCCGGGTCGCCGGTACCTACTGATATCAGCTGGTCTATTGCCGAATTATAGCCGAAATTGAAGTTATCATTGGTATTATATTGTGCAAACCTTGTCCCTAAGCTTACATTAAGCGCATGTATACGGTTAAAGATTCGGTTGTAGTTTACCCGCGTGTCATTATACAAATTAAACAAGCGCTGTACGCGGCTGCCTAAACGGCTATCAATAATAGCGGTAGCAGTAGTATCGTTAGCCACGCCTACTCGCGGTATAAAATAGCTTTCGCGCACCTTATCAGCAGTTACACCGATAAGTGTTTGTGCCGAGAAGTATCTGGAAAACTGGTACCTGAAATTAAAGTTACCGAAGAACCGATAATTCCGGTTCATTTCCTGTGAGTTCAGGGTCAGTGCCTCTGGGTTGCTAAAACCAAAGATATCTACATCAGCTAAGTTGGGCGACTCTACACCCTGGCTGTTTACCTGACGCACTCTGAGCAAAGGTGATTTGATCAGGCTGGTATAGAGCGGACTTGTTTTAGGACTTAAGCCCTGGTCGCGCAGTTTTTGCTCGTTGTAATTAAACGACAGGTTAGCGGTTACCGTAAACTTCGGACTGATTTTTAAATCAGCGTTAAACCTGGTATTAAACCGGGCTACGTCTGTTAAACGGGTGATGCCTTTATTGTCGCCGTAACCCAGCGATAACACATATCGTGCAATATCGTCACCGCCCGATACCCGCAGGTTATAATTTTGATTAAAACCATTTTTGAAAGCCTGCTTTTGCCAGTCGGTATCATTATGATAAGTATTGTAATCTGCATTAGACGGGCTATCGTTAAAATAAGGCATTGCAGCAATCTGGCTGGCGTTTAACCCGCTGGTGCGCATTACGTCTGACAAGTAGGTACGGTAATCGCCGGCACGCATTAAAGGCAAAAGTGAGCCCGAGTTGATGTAATTGTAACCGCTGTAAATACCTAAGTCTATCTTAGTTGCCAAATCGGGGTTACTGTTAGTAGTTAATAAAATTACACCGTTACCACCTTTGGTTCCGTAAGCTGCGGCAGCTGCATCTTTAAGTATAGTAATGTTTTGCACATCGTGTAAGTCAATGTTACTGTACGGGTTGTGCACGTGGCCACCAATGATAGAGTTACCGAAGTTATTGGTGTCGTAAATCATCCCATCAACCACTAATAGTGGCGCGTTGCTACCGTTTAAAGAGTTAAATCCCCGTAAAAACAAACTGGCACCGGCATTAGGTGTGCCCGACCGGCGTATCACATTTAAACCAGCAACTTTACCCTGTAAATAAGTATCAGGCAGTTCCAGGCTGGTTGGTTCCCAGGCGCCTAAAGTATTTACGCTGTTTACGGCGTTTGTTGTTTGATTTAATGGCGTTGGCTTAAACGGAGTATTAGCCACATCATATACCGAATTATAATTATCTTCAAATAGTAATACGTCCGGTATTTTAGTACGGCCTTTTAAAGCTACTTCTTTAGGTTGATAGCCTTGCCCGCCAACAATTAAAAGCACATCGTAGTTAGGAACGTTAATTGTAAAGGCACCCTTTTCGTCGGTAATGGCAGCACTGTATTGCGGAACGCTTACGTTAACACCAGATACCGGTTTGCCGGTAGCAGCATCTTTAATGATACCACTTATTTTGCTACCCTTAGCCCGGTTAAGTGAGTCGGTTTTATAACGGGCAATACTATCGGCCATTTGCCTGGCCGTTAGGGTATCCGTTTCCTGCGCTTTGGCTTTGATACCACACAACAGGCAAAAAAACAAGATTAAACCAATTGATTTAGTAAAAATTTGCATAGTAAGGTTGTCTGGTTGTTATAGTATGGGTATCAGTTTTACGTAATCCAGTGTAAGTGCATTCAGGTTGGTAGTACTAACATTAGCTCCCTGCAAATACATATTAACCGAACCATATTTGGCTACCGTTAAAGTGCCGCCTGTTGAATTGATGTTGGTATTACTACCCGTTGCGCCGGTTAATGTTACTTCTGAGTAATTAACAGGCAGCGTTGCCGAGCTGGTAGTAGTATAGGGGAAGGTAACTGTAAACGGCAAGCTCACTGTGCCGGCACTAACTATTGGAGTTATTGGTCCGAACGCCAGACGTTGCTGCACTGTTGGCCGCGGGTCTGAGTAAGCAATATCATTAATAGCGCGCCATACCACCCGGTACTGGCAGGTGTTTAGATTGCTTAATTTATAAGCTACGAAGTAAGAGGCCGGCAGGTTTGCACCCGATACCAGCAAGTCTGAAAACGGCACACCAACGTTATCCACTTTGGTGCGGAAAGCGATATTACCCCGCGTATCTGTACGCTGAAAAAACGAGGGCTTTTCGCCTTGGATAGTGATGGTCGGAATTTTATCAGCTAAGGCAAAGTTTACACTGTTCATCACGTAAACAATACCGTTACTGGCCTGATAGGTTTGTACAATAGCGCTTTTATTAATAGGCACTCTCACGCCGTTTACCGAGGTTAAAAATGCCGGCAAATCAGCTGGTTGCACTACTCCTCTTACCGCTACATCCTTAAGCACATTAAATGCAGAAAGGATATTCATGGTGGTATCGGTTGAGTTAGTAACTGTAGCAAAAAAGCGGCTTACTTTATTACGCTCAGCATTATAAGCATCATCAGTTAATACAATATAAGTATACAAACTATCTTCGTGAGCCAGATTAGCTACCCGGTTAAAATATTTGTTTTGCGAAACTACACCTGTACCAGCTACCAATATAGGCCTACCCGTTGCCGGATCAATGCTTGACACGGTAGCTTTAGAGGTATCTACAAAAGTTGTATCCTGGCGCTGCAGGTAAGCCTTTTGCAGTGTACCTACTGTAGTAAGGCTTTTTACAAAATCCCAAATAGTTAATTTAGGGGTAAGCGGCTTATTAATAACGTGTAAAACCCCGTTGGCCACATATTGGTTAGCGGCTGTAATACTGGCATCTTCTACCGTAGTAGGTGTAAATGTTACGTTTTTGCCATTAAGGGTGCGTATCCGTGCCGAGGTATTAATAGAAGATGTTAAGTATGTTTGGTTTGCAATATGGTTAGCTACAAATAAACGCAGTTTAGCGGTGTCGGCTACGGTTGCGGCGTCAATGCCCTGCAGCGCCTGGTTATCAGGTGCCCAAACAGTATAGGTTTTAGACGCTGCTAAAATTTTATCATATCCTATTTTAGTTAAGTAACCGGCAAAAGTGCTTAGGTTACTGTTCTGCTGTATTTGCTGCATCAGGTTCTTATCCAATTGCTGGTCGGCTATGGCAGTACGGTCATCCCATTGCTTTTTGCAGGCCGATAACGCCACTGTGAAAAGCAGCAACACCAACAAGGGTCTTTTAATATTCATTATAGAGCAATCAGTTTAAGTTTATAAATATGTTTAGTGTTGCTTAATATACCAGCGAACCGTCTTTAGCAAACTTTGGAAATATCTGGCTGGCCATGTCAATTGGTCTAAACTCAATCAGGTCCAAATTGAGCACATGATTGGCACTGCTTGGCGCAGTAGCAATAAAGCGTATGGTATGCCTGTCGGTAGTTGGTATGTTTATTACGCCTAATAACCTGCCCACGTGGCCATTATTAGGGCCGCCAGTAGCCGTTTGTGCGGTATAGCGTTTAAAGCCTTTAGCCTCCAACTGCGCATCTGTTTCGGTATCGGTTACAGTATTGTTTTGATTAAATGTATTGGAGAATATGGCCTGCCCGTCAAAGGTTACCCCTACAGTACCACCGTTACTTTGCTTATAATCAACCCATACTTTATAACGGCCTTTAACCAGCAACGGCGTTCTGAATTCTATAAAAGCTACGCCTGCTGAAACCCTGAACCGACCACCACACAGCAAGAAATCGTTTCCGAAATATTGTGAATTATCAGATAAAGGCGGTACGGTATAAGTAATTACGTTACCAGATAAATTAGTGGTTACCGGAAAATCTACATCAATCAACTGATCTGGTGTGAAAGGGGCAGTTTTACCTGGTACACGGTACAGGCCTGGCGTACGTCTGATTTCGGGTTGATCGGCTACATCAAAATAAACCGGTGTAGGCTTGCGAACTTTAATGGCATAATTTGCTTTTACTGAATGCAAAACGCCATTAGAGGCCGAGTTATCGCTCAATGTACGATCAAGCACAACACCAGGCTCCAGCACACCATTAAAGGTTATATTATTTAGTAAAACATCCTGTCCGCTTAACTCACTGGTGGTTACCTCTAAAGGCGCTAAGGTGGTGTGCGACGAAGAAGCTACAATATCAGACAAATAAGATAACTCCGGAAAAACGCGGTAAGCAACGTAAAGATACAAGCTATCCTGAGGGTTTTTAGGATTGCCGGTGGTGGAGTACCTCCTTTTTAATGCATCAAAATTAGCAAAGCCTGCCGCGTTGAATACAGCGTTGGTTTGCGCAATAAGCGTTAAATATTTGCGGCTTGTATTAGTTTGGGCTGATGCCGCTACGTTGAGCGAATCATAAAAACCAGTAGCTTTTAAAGCTTCGGTAAATATAGAATACTTAGTATCCTGCTCTACCATTTGCGCCAGTGTTAAAGGCGCCGGACTTAATACGTTATCAATTACATGAATAATACCATTACCTACACGTGTGTTACTTTTTACCAGGTTTGCCTGTTTGTTAATAACAATGTTGGTTACCCCATTATTATTAGCAGCCCCTGTTATTAAAAACTGCCCGTTTGTAGTAGGCGAGCGCATTTTACCATCTGTAAACAGCTGCGAGCTGATGGTATCGGCAATCAGGCTGATACTGACAATTTTTTTAGCTGTGGCTTCATCAATGGCATCAACACTGGCTTTGTTATTTGCTTTTAAATAAGCATTTACACCGGCATTGTTGGCTGCAAAAAGGGTGTAAGCACCGTAGGTATTTAAAAAGCTGGCATAACCTGCCTTATCTACAATTTGCTTAAACAGCGAAAACTGATCGGCATTTTGATCAAGATAGCTGTAAATATTTACGGTACTGGTGGTTGAGTAGTTGATGTTTTGCCTGCGGCAGCTACTCATTGTTACTGCTAAAACGCCTAAGGCTATCACCATAGCCGGCATAATCCTATTCATTATATTTTTCATCGCTTTCACCATTAAGATTTTTACTATTTATAGAATGGATTTTGTATGAGGTTAGGATCGGTTTGGATCTCGTACTGGTAGATGGGGAAATACAAACTATTAGGGTCTTTAAGTTTATTTAGTGCCGATTGCTGCACAGCCGACGGTACAACACGCACCGCTGCCGAATTTAAAATATCCAGCCTGGCAAAATTGTTGCGTTTGGCGTTACGGAGTAAATCATACCAGCGCTTACCTTCGTAAGCCAGTTCGCGTGCGCGTTCGGCCAATACGTAATCAGTTAATCCGCTAACATTTTCGGGGCCTGGAGTTTGCGCAGACGCCGGTAAAGCATTAGCCCGGGTACGGATCGTATTAATGATGTTTAATGTTTCAGTACCACGGCCGGAGTTTGCACACGCTTCTGCCTTCATCAGCAAAACATCAGCATAACGGTAAACAATCCAATGCGCGTAAGAAACATCGGGCGAGCGCACGGTGGTACTGTTGATGCCTACGTATTTATAAATGGTCTGATCGCTGGTTCTAACGGCAGCGTCAATCCCCCTGATGTCTTTGTTGTTATCATCAATTGGGTCAACAGTAAAAAACTCGTCAATCACGATGGGGTTAGCCATGTACCTTTTGTTTACCACACCAAACATGGAGTAAAAGGGATTCAATAGTTGGGGGTCATACTGTAACTCAAAAATCCCCTCGTTAGAGTTACCCGTTACAAACAATGCATTAAACCAAGCATTGGCATTATTACCGGCCACCAATCCATACCGGCCCGAGCCGATAATTTTATCGCAGGCGGCTATGCAATCGGCATAATTGTCCATCCATAAATACACATCGGCTTGAAGAGCATTTACGGTAAACTTGGTAATGCGGCCTTTATTTGAAGCATTGTCGCCATAGCTTGCGGTAGCATAGCTTTCGGCCAGTTTTAAATCGGCAACAATTTGCTTTAATAAATCTGCCTGTGGTGTTTTTGCCAACTGTACCAATTCATTATCTGAAGAGGTAGATTTTAACTTAAGCGGCGCGTCACCAAAGCTGCGTACCAAATAAAAATACATTAATGAACGTAAGGTTAGGGCCTCGCCCAAATAAGCGTTTAATTGCTCCTGCGTTAAAGTATTGTCCACATCCCTTACTCCCGGACCAAAATCAAGCACTGTATTACACAGGTTAATTACACGGTAGATGTTACGCCAGTCGGCCACTGTATTTGACGGCAGTATATTTGCGTTTATCACGTTCAATTCATCCGGAGTTGCGCCAATACCCGGCATAACCATATCACCCCGTATCTCTCCCCAGATAAAAAAAGATTCGGCAGGTGCAGGCCTGTTATTTGGAACCGCTCCGAACGGAATCAGCATCGAATTGTAGCAGCCAATCACGGCCGCCTGCAATTGCTCTTTAGTTTTCCAAAACTTGTCACGCGTTACACCGTCCTGAGGACTAAGCTCCAGGTACTTTTTACAAGAAGTAACCGAAAGGGTTAAAACAGTAAATAGTAGGGTTTTTAAAAGTCTATGTTTAAACATAACAATATGTTTTAATATTAAAATGATGCGGTTAAACCTAAAGTAACTTGCTTAAGCGGCGGGGTGGTAGATACGTCACGGGCGCTCTGGAAGATCCCCTCGCCTCTTGTTGCTACCTCCGGATCCTGACCGGTATATTTAGTTAATGTGAGCAGGTTTTCGGCAGTTACATATAAGCTCAGGTTTTTAGTTTTTAAGCGGCGAGCCAGTGCTTTATCAAAAGTGTAACGGGCAGTAATAGAACGGAAACGCAAAAACGTGCCGCTTTCAACATACCGGTCTGAGGCTAACCAGTTATAACCTGTTCTGTATAAAGCGCGTGGTATGTCGGTTTCGTCGCCAGGAGCGCGCCATCTTCTTAACACCGCGGTACTTTGATTGTTAAAGCTATACATAGATGTGGTGTTCATTTTAGTGTCGTTAATAATCTGGCCACCTGTACGGAAGTTGAAGTAAGCCTGGATTTTGAAATTACCCTTAATAGTGAACGTTGGGCCAAAACCGCCTACAAATTTGGGGTTACCATTACCTAAATAAACTACGTCCTGATAGTTGATGTTACCATCGTGGTTAATATCCTCATAAACAGCATCGCCTGGCTGGAAAAGATAATCGGTAGCAGGATAGTTAAAGCGCATTTGAACCGGCGAACCATTAGGGCTCAAAATTTTGTTACCATTAGCATCACGCGCTATAGTAGCATCAGCATCTTTATAAACGCCTTTGAACTTATAGCCGTAAAAAGAACCTAAGGGGTTATTGATTTGTAACAATGACAGATACTGACCGTTTTGAGTAACATTTCCGCTTGAGGTTGGGTAGTAAGGCGAAACCGAACGTAATGAGTTGTAATTACTCGAAATGTTAAAGTTAAAGTCGAAAATGAAATCTTTTGATTTGTAAGGCGTACTAAACACACTGAACTCAAAACCCTGGTTATCTAAAGTGCCTACGTTTAACAGCACCGAGCTGTAACCATTAAATGATGAAATTGCCAGGTTAGGGGTAAGCAAATCTTTGGTACGGTTACGGTAAACACCAAAATCAATATTTAAACGGTTATTAAACATAATAATGTTTACACCGGCATCCACACCCTGCAACGTTTCCCACTTAAGGTTATCTAACTGTATGTTGTTAGAATATAAACCTGACAAGCCTAAGTAATTACTGGATGTAGGCGTGTAAGTATTATAAAAAATATACGGATAACCAGCTGTGTTAGAACCCGGTGTACCACCACTTACACCATAACCACCACGTAAGCTTAACTCATCAAGCCATTTAGTGGTTTTTTTCATGAACGGTTCGCCCGAAACACGCCAGCGGCCTGATACTGACGGAAACAAGCCGTAACGATTGTTACTGCCAAAAATGGAATTTCCGTCGCCACGTAAGGCCACATTCAGGATGTAACGGTCTAAGTATTTGTACTGACCGTTAATTAAACCTGCCAGAGTGCGTACCTGATCCATGGGCGATGTAATACTGCCTATATTTACACGGCCCGCAACAGAGGCATCCTGTAACTCATCAGATGCAGTATTAGTAATTACCTGCCCTTGGGTAAACGACTTAACATCGCTGGTTTGTAATGATACTAAACCGGTGAAAGAATGCTTTTCATTAAGACGCGGGGTGTATACAAAATTGGTTTTACTGGTAACCGCATAAGTGTCATAATCGGCATTGTACGCCCGGTTAACTGTACTTTCGGTAAATGGCCTGCCTGTAGCAACTTGTGGTAAAAAGCGTGTTTGGCGGCTGTTGTTTATATCAAACTGTACATCAGTGGTAGCACTCAGTACGCTCGGGATAATATTATACTGAATGTAAAAGTGAGGGATGATACGATCACTAACCAAATTATTTTGGGCAGCATTAGCCATAGCCACCGGATTGTAAACCTGCCCCCCTAAAGTGTACTGGCCTTGTATATTTGATGCCGGCGAGAAATAATTAGGAGTTAATACTCCATACTCATTATACTCGTAAATACTGGTGTTAGGCGCTCTTAAAGCAGCAACCGACCGAACGCCGTCTGCCCCTGTACCATTACTGGAATTAGCGAAATTGTAATCGGTATTACTATGCGCGTATGATACGAACGTGGTAAAACGTATTTTATCAGATACGATATAATCGAGGTTTAATCGTGTATTTAAACGATTTAGACCGGTACCAATGGTAGTACCTACCTGTGAGTTATAACCTACCGAAGCAAAGTAGCGGGCTTTATCACCACCACCTGATATGGATAGGTTATTATCAACGATGTTACCAGTACGCGATATGGCTTTTACCCAATCGGTATTTTGGCTGTAGTTTTTGTAGTAATAATAGTTTAACGGATCATATTCAAACTCCTTGGTGGTAAAGGTATTTAAAGGTGCACCGTTTACATTCATCACCATTTCCGGAATTAATGTAGAATACTGATCTCCTGATAAAAGCGGGATGCCGGTTGGCTGCTCGGTGACTGTACCTTTAAAGGTGTACGAAATAGTCGGTGCACCTCTCGATCCGCGTTTGGTGTTGATAATTAACACTCCGTTAGCTGCGCGTGCACCCCAAACGGCCGTAGCTGCTGCATCTTTCAAAATGGAGATATCACGGATATCAGATGGTGCGATACTTAACAAATCCGCATATTGCGTATTATCAGCCGTAGAAAAGTTGAAACCTGCCGGAACGGTAGTTTCGAAAGGCACGCCGTCAACTACAATCAGAGGATTGGTGGCACCATTAATAGAACTGGTACCCCTGATTTTGATGGACATACCTGCACCCGGATCGCCCGAATTGGAAATAATGTCTACCCCTGGTAAACGACCTTGAATAGCCTGGTCAATAGTGGTAGCCTGCAACTCTTCAACATCCTTTGCGTTTAAAGTTACTGTCGACGTGGTTTGGTCGCGTTTATCAATAAACAAACCGCTGCCATTGTTTACTTGCTGCCGGCCGGTTACGGTTACCGCAGTAAGTTCGTTACGGTTAGATTCTAACGTGGTATTGAATACGCGGCGGGTGCCAATGTCAAGCGTTTTAGGTTTATAACCAATAATCGAAATAACTATTTTGTTATTAACATCACTAACCTTGATGGCAAAATTACCATCTATATCGGTAGCGGCACCGGTAATGGTACGCTTGTCTTTGTCTTGCTCTACAACAGTGGCCCCAATTACAGGGAGCTTATCTTTAGAATCAATGACACGCCCTTTGATCAGGATTTTTTCGCCCGTTTGTGCCTGTGCATTGATTGCCCAACAGGACAGCACAAACACAACTGTGAAAGTAATTAGGTTAAAAGTTCTTCTCATGTTAAGCCCTAATCTTTAAAAATTGTATCTTAAGTAGTTATCAATTTGGTGAAACAGCGCCCGGGTACCCAAGTAGTTGCTGTTTGCGGCTATAGTAGTGGCCGAACGTCCGAGATAATCGCGCACGGTAATGCTGCCAGGCTGGTTGGTGATGGACAGGTTAACATCATCGCCATTAGCATTTTTCAATAAAGTTGGGAACGAACTGCCATTAGGGCTTTTTTTGCCGTCGGTGGCTATGGCAATGCCATTCAAAATATGCGTTAGAATAAAGCGGGCAACCTTTGCTTTATCGTCTATAGAAGACGGATTGTAATTGGGCACACCCGTACTTACTGTACCTGGTAAAATACCATCCTTAACAGCCTGTTGTATGGCCGCTTTTGTAGGAATGAAAATGGTATAATTTGCGCCTAACTGTAAACCTATAATTTCCAGGTTGGTAGGGTTATAAACAGTAGAATTTATTAAGTATTGATAAAAATCATAATAAGGCGATGTGGCTGTAGTCGCGTTTTTACCAATTTGCGAAGCCAGTGTGCCTACCGGGTAATCTAAGGCACCACTGCCTAAAAAGTAAACCTTACCATTGCTATAGTTGCGCGAGCCGGTTACACTAACAACCTGATTTTTCTCGACGTTACCACCAGCAAAAACCGTATTGTTATTATAACGCACATATTCGCCGCCGTAAGACTCAACAACACCTTGTCCGGTTAAGCTGTTTAATTCATTGTCAGGGGTTTGTACTACATGCAGATTTACAATACGTTGTAGTAGGTCGCGCGGGTTAGCACCGGAACTGGTTGAACCATTTACAGTAAGTGTAAATTGTGCAGTGTTGGTATTGTAATCATAACCTAAAGCCCTGAAAGTAGCATCGGGCACCATAAACACTGTAAATTTCAGATTCGGGTTAGCCACTACTGTTTTGAGGTTTAAATCCAGTATGCGGGTCATGATAGAATAGGCAGGATCGAGATAAGCACGGGCATAAACGGTGCTGAACACGTTAGCTGCCTGTACCTGGTTAGTACCGTAAAACACGCCGTTACTACAAAACTTTTTGTCGACCACGTTGCTATTGACGTTAAACCTTGCAGGCTCACCCAAAGTGTTTGACGCCGAAGAAAACTTTGTTGGCCACACCGTTGAAGGGAACATGTGGGCATTTAAAAAATCGGCAACAATGTTGTTGGGTAGCTTATCAACAGAGCCGTAAAATTCCAAAAGCACATTGTTCAGGTATTGCGTTAATGCAGTATTATTAGGCGCAAATAACGAGTAACCATCAGACTGACCGTCATTATCTTCTACTTTCCTAAAATTTTCATTCCCTAAAGCGTAAGCTAACAAGCTAGAATACTGCTTAATATAAACCTTGTTATTTTTACCTGTTATAATGCTGTATCTGCTCTGGGCATCACTGTTTTGCAGGTAAGTGACCATGAATTTTTCGAACAGGTCTCTAAACTGGCTGTACTGGCTGTTACTGGCTAACTGCTGCTCAATGTTGGGTAACGGCAGTACTACACGGTCAATTTCGTGTATAACACCATTTTCGGCAACAATGTCTTTGTTTACCACGGAGGCATCAACCACGTTAAAGCCGCTGTAAGTGCTCGACGGAAAGAAAAAGTTGTAATCTGTAGCCGACAAACTTTTAGTCGACATATAAGGAGCGAAAAAATAAGGGATGTACTTATTGTTGTTGTCGCCAAATATAAAGCTGGTTCCGTTGTTAGATGCATTACGGTTTGATGAAAGCAATACGGTAGATGCTCCATCAGGGCCGTTACCCGTATAAAAGCCGTCATAATAAGCCGTACGGCGTTTGTAAGCATTATTAGTTATCCAGCCTTGAGGCGACTGGTAATCGGCCAGGTGATTAGTTTGAAAAGCATTGAAAACCAGACAATAAGTAACAATCTTGCGCGCTGTTACAGAATCCAGATTAGCTAAACTTACATTATTTTCAGAAAAATACTTTTGAAACGCAGCATCATTAGGCGCAAAAAACGTCCAGTAACCGGCTGCACTCAAAGTGCCTTTATAACCAGACTTATCAATAACTGCCAGTAAACTGGTAAAGTTCCCCTTCGATTGCAGCACCTGGTAAATAGGTGGCTGTAAGTTATCAGGGCGGCCGTAATATTCATCAAAAGCTTGCTTGCGGCAACTGCTCAAGAAAATTAAGGCACTAAAAAGTACACATAAATTTTTTAGTAATTTATACATCATAAGAAATCTGATACGTTATATCAAAAAAGAAATTCGAAAGCGGCAGAACAGCCGCTTTTGCTGTAGCTATTTACAGAGAATAAATGTCTGTCTGACACATTTTAAATCAGGCAACAAAACAGCCGAAGAAGTACTGAGTAAATTTTTTTCCATATGTCGGTTTTAAATAATTGGCTTAACTGGTAATAAGTGTATGATATTGGCAGAGAGCTATATCTTATTATCAGAACCTAAAATTATCTACTTGGCTATGTTAAACCATCCTGCACTGTCCTATACTTATTAATTTTTTTAATACTTTCTTACTAAAAGCTTTAAGCATTAATAATATTTTAAAATACAGCTAAGTATTTTAAAATAAAGGCAATGCTGATCATTTAAATACCACATAAACTGTAACTTACCTGTGACCATCCGGCTCATAGCTTTCTAATTTTATTCTAATCTACCCGAAGTTTAACCTATAAATATTAATATGTTTAAACACACAAACAATATTTCAAAGGCATTCATCAAAACCTTTACTTATTATAGAAAAGTTATGCTGTTAATAAACGCTAATTGAGACGGTAATGAGCAGTCAGATTTGCCACTCATCTGTCAGCGTTACACTACTGTATAAATCATCTCGTTAAATAGTCCGAGCCATAGCCAATTGTAAAAGCACCTTTTACATAATTTAAAGATGTCGTAATGATTAAATATTACTTTTGATACCGCCCAAGGCTAATTTATATTAACCTTGCGAACCCTGATTAATACTCCTGCTCGACCAATTTTGAGCTAACCTCTTTATTCTGACTACCTGTTTTATGCACCGGATAAAAACTATACTTTTTACACTATTACTCCTATTAAATTTTGGCTGGGCATTTAGTGCTTACAGCCAATCAACGCCGGGGTTATGGCATGGCATTGAGCGTACCGTACGTTACAAGCCTGATGGCACTGATTTTATAATCAGCAACGGTACACGTCGCTTTAACCGGGCTGTCTACGGCACTAACACCGCTTTCCGGATCGAGGCTGGCGATTTACCTGAATTTGCGCTTTACCTGCCGGGCATGGGCGGCAACTTAAGGTTAGGATTAATTAAAGGTAAAAACAGCAAATGGCTGATTAACGCTCAACATATTGAAGCCCGCTACCGGCCGGGCAGTATGCTATACATTATACAAGATTCTTTATTAGGCCAAGGGACTTTGAGATTGCAATTGCTTGCTGCCGCAGGCAGTGAACACTTGATTTTAAAAGCTGACTTAACCGGAGTTGATGCTGACTTTAAATTAATGTGGGTATATGGTGGCGCTACCGGAAAAAAATTCTCGCGCGATGGTGATATCGGCGCTGATCCCGAATCTTCATTTTACTTAAAACCAGAGTATTGCGAAAACAATGTTTATCAAGTATCAGGCAATACCTTCCGGCTCGGTTTTAAAGGCAAATCCACTACCGAAGCTACCCGTTACGAAAACGAACAAAGCCCCGCTAAACAAAATCAAACCATTATATCAAAAAACACCATCTCAGGTATATTCCCCAACTCAAGCATAATAAAACAGGCAGATGCTGCGCAACAAAGTTCGCCGTTAACTTTACTTAACTCATCGGCAGGCAGCCAGCCTGTAGTTTGCGGAGTTATTACTTATTTTCAGCAATCGTTATATTGGATGATTGGCCCT
Source organism: Mucilaginibacter sp. CSA2-8R (assembly GCF_038806765.1). NCBI lineage: Bacteria > Pseudomonadati > Bacteroidota > Sphingobacteriia > Sphingobacteriales > Sphingobacteriaceae > Mucilaginibacter > Mucilaginibacter sp. CSA2-8R. The sequence continues at coordinate 4,926,297 of NZ_CP152389.1, forward strand.
GGCCGAGCCGAAAATACCTATGCACAGATTGCCGGCCTGATACAGCAAGCTGAAGGCGCCCGGGTTAAATTAACTTTGCGCGTGCAGTTAAAAACCCCCGATCCTTACATTAACACCTTAGGCGGCGCACTTGCTATTGCAGCTGATGCCATTTGGGAAACACCATCTTACCTGCACGGTGCGGTGGCTTGGCGCATGCGGCTGCCTGCCTGGCGTGGTGCTTACGCGGCCGATGTACTAGGCTGGCATGACCGCGCCTTACAACATTTTAGCAGTTATGCCCAATCACAAATCCTTACGCCCGAAACAGGACCAATAGTTGCTGACACCGCCTTGCACTTAGCCCGGCAGCAGGAAAAACTGGGCAACGCTATGTTTAGTAGCGGTTACATCAGCCGCAACCCTGGCGGCGATATCCGCCCGCATCATTACGACATGAACCTGGTATTTATTGATCAGCTAATCAACCACTTTTACTGGACCGGCGACCTTAACCAGATAAAAAAGTTTTGGCCCACTATTAAACGACATTTAGATTGGGAAAAGCGAAACTTTGACCGTGATGGCGACGGCCTCTACGATGCTTATTGCTGCATTTGGGCCAGTGATGCGCTGCAATACAGCGGAGGCGGCGTAACTCACTCATCGGCTTATAATTACCGGGCAAACCTAATAGCTGCCCAACTGGCCCGCATTGCCGGCGACGACCCGGCTCCGTATGCGCAAGAAGCTCAACATATTAAAAATGCCGTTGCCCAAAATTTGTGGATACCTAACACCGGAACTTACGCCGAGTTTAAAGATCTTTTAGGCAACCGCCTCCTGCACACCTCGCCCGGCCTGTGGACCATTTACCACGCTATTGACGAAGGCCTGCCCAATGCCATGCAAGCTTACCAAAGCTTGCGCTACATAGACACTCAAATACCGCACATACCTGTTGTAGCCAAAGGGCTGACCGGCAATTATTATTTGCCTGCTACCACCAACTGGCTGCCCTACACCTGGTCGTTAAACAACGTTGCCATGGCCGAAACCATGAATACCGCTTTGGCTTACTGGCAGGGCGGCCGTGCGGCCGACGCATTTACCCTGTGGAAAAGTGCATTGATAGAAAGCATGTACCTGGGCGCCAGTCCGGGCAACTTTCAGCAATTGTCTTTTTACGATGCCCAACGCGGCGAACTGTACCGCGACTTTGCCGATCCTATAGGTGTTACCGCGCGTACCGTGGTTGAGGGGTTATTTGGCATCAAGCCCGATATGCTTCATCAGCAGCTTACTATTAAACCCGGCTTCCCCGCAGCCTGGAATTACGCCTCTTTGAAAACGCCCGACATTAACATTAACTTTTCGCGTACAGGTTTGATTGACAGCTATACCATCACATCAGCTTTACCTAAACCGGCTGCACTAAATTTAGAATTAAACGCCCGATCGGTAAATATTGATCAGGTATTGGTAAACGGGCATCCGGTTAACTGGAACTGTATCACATCGGCAGTTGGTCAGCCTGCCATACGTATCGAAGCGGGGCGACAGCCGCAGTATAAGATTACGATTAAATGGAGTAATGAATATCCGGAAGCGGTAAGGCTATCAACTAACTATGTGGCTAACCAAACATACCAGCAAACATTTGGCAAAGCATCTGTTGTTGCGGTAAATGACCCTCAGGCTATTTTGCAGGAAAGCAAAATGGTTAACAATTATATTAACTTTAAACTTAAGCCTAACCAGCGAGAACATACCTTTTTTGTGCAACTGAAACAGGGAGCGATGGTTTGGTGGCAACCTGTTAATTTTAAATCTTATATGCACCCGTTAGCTATTCAGTTTGCGGCACAACAAGAACCCAATCGTTTAAAATTCAATATCCATAATCTTGCATTTAACGGCACAGTTAGCGTTCAGGTTAATCCGGAAATCAGCACAAAATTTGAACAAACTGTCAGCTTAAACGGTAAGCCTAAGGACACACCGTTTAATATCGACGCTAAACACTTAATTGCAGGCAGTAATCACCTCCGTATCACCTATCAGAAACTAACGATAGATACGACTATCATTAACTGGAACATCAGCGCCTCAAAACCTGGAAATATGCGTACGGTTGATATAGGAGCCCATTTCAACGACGACATTAAACACCTATTTATCAACCAGTATTTGTTGCCAAGGCCGCAGAGCGTTACCCTGCAACTGCCCACTCAAGGTATAGGTAACTGGTGCTACCCGCTCACTACCGCTAATATTGACGACAGTGGCTTACGCAAAGCTGCCGGGATGCAAAACCGTTTCGAAACATCACAGCATATTGTTTTTGCTACACCCGGCAACACCGGTAAAAATATAGCTTTTACCTCTCAATGGGATAATTACCCACGTAGCGTTCAAGTACAGTTAAGCGGCTCGGCGTCTCATGCTTACTTGTTAATGGCCGGCTCCACTAACCCGATGCAAAGCCGCTTAATTAACGCTCAAATTACAGTAACGTATGCAGATGGCGATAAAGAAGTACTACAACTTAAAAACCCTGAAAACTGGTGCCCTATTGAGCAGGATTATGATGATGACGGCTTTGCCTTTAACCCCGGCATAACCAAACCATTGAGGGTTTATTTAAAAACAGGAATTACTTCGGTAAACAGCAAAGAATATACGACCATAAAAGGTTATACCAACAAAGCAATTGATGGTGGTGCTGCCACTGTATTAGATGTCGTCCTCAATCCAGACAAAAAGCTAAAAAGTCTTGAACTTAACACCGTAGCTAATGATGTGGTAGTTGGCTTGATGGGTATCACACTTGTTAATGGTCAGTAAGATATTGAAAGTTCTGCTTTGCAAATTATTCACGCTGATAACAACTCACAAAAAGACGATTTTGAAGGGTTGATATACAATGCTCTTTAACAACCAAATTTTAATTTTTGATCAGTATTGCAATAAAACATGACGTTTTTAACCACTGACACCTATAAGGAGCAATGTTTAATTTAAGCGTGTAAGGTCAGTGTAAATTACCTTCTTTAATAAAACGATAAATTTAATGGTAGTAAACAGTGCTATTTTAACTATTTGTTTAGTATACACTTATGCATTTAAGAAATTTACAAATCTTCAATGAGTATAAATTTTTTATTTGTAAATTATATTTTTTGCCTAAATTGCATAAAAAAAGAGGTTTACTTAACACTTTAATAATCTACCACTATGAAGGCCCTATCAAACGAACTTAGCTCACAAAACCTGCAACCAAAAGGCCAACAAAATAATTACTATTTGTGGGCTATGCTGCTTTTAACTGTGTTGCTGGCAGGCGTTGCTTACTACGACAAATTTGTCACTGGTTTAATTAACTAAGCCCTACATTAACTCATCATATTAACCCATAAATCGGATGTTCATTATTCCGGTTTTGGGTTATTTTTGTTTATAGCAGTTTGTAATCGCATACGTTGATTAACTCCTTAACTGCGATCTTTTTCCTATCAAAGCGTCTGCGCTACTTGCAATTACCATAAAATTTTACTTACTTTGAAACAAAAAGTACTTTTGTGGAAGAAAGTAAATTACACGAAGATTTAGCCTCTATACGCAATATGATGGAGCGCTCGTCCAGGTTTTTATCCCTGAGCGGTTTATCGGGCGTTATGTGCGGTATTTATGCACTCATTGGGGCAGCTTTGGCCTACGCCGTTATTTATCAACCCTTTAGCTTATCCGGCTACCGTGATTATAGCCAAGGCGACCATTACACCATGGCGGATACTTCGGTTATTTTATTCACACCTATTGTAGCTCAATTGCTGTTTATAGCATTCAGCGTTTTAACAGCATCATTAGTTACCGTATACATGTTAACCCGACGCAAAGCTAAAAAGCAAGGCCAGGTTTTGTGGGGCAAATCCAGCAAAACATTTGTTTTTCAAATATGCGTTCCGCTGCTTACGGGTGGCATGTTTATATTAATTATGCTTACCCGTGGTTATATCGGCATTGTTTCGCCGGCTTGCCTGGCATTTTACGGCTTAGCCTTGGTAGCAGCCAGTGCATACACCTATACCGATATTAGGAACCTCGGCCTTTGCGAAATTGCACTTGGTATTGTTGCAGCAATTTTTCCGGGTTACGGCCTGTTATTTTGGGCACTCGGTTTTGGAGCATTACATATTATTTATGGCACTTTATTGTATTCTAAGTACGACGGGTGAAAGTTGATTTTAACAAACTGGATAAAGCCTTTGAGAACCGGGTAAGGCTGCAAATTATGAGTGTGCTCATGGTAAATGACAACTACGACTTTACCTCGCTCAAAGAACTGCTGGAAGTAACCGACGGCAACTTAGCATCAAACCTTAAAGCACTTGAAAAGGAAGAATATATTAATATTCAAAAAAGCTTTATCGGCCGTAAACCAAATACCAACTATCAGGCATCAGATAAAGGGCGTAAGGCCTTCCAAGAACATTTAGCAGCATTAGAGCAACTCATTCAACAACAGAAGAAGTAATTTATCAATGCGGTTACCACAAATGTTATCAACATATTAAATTTAAAAATATCCGGTATACCGATTTGGTTTTTGGTATAAATAGTAACTATATTTGTTTATACCGCTAAACAGTAATCCTATGAGCCGCGAAATAATTGAATTTTCAGACTTGATTGATGAGCAATTCGAGCCTGTTGCTGCCAGCACTGCTGATTTTTGGCCTGCTGTAATGCATTGGTTTGCCAACCCTGCTCCTAAAGCAAATGCTTCAGATCACCTTTCTGAAACGGTGATAGACCAATTAGGGGAGATCAAAATTGCCTGACTGCTTTTACAAGGCTAAATTTAATATGCCTTAAGGTATACAACAGGCTATTGCTTAACTTTGCAGCCTGATGAGAAAAGGTGCTCCCAACAAGCAGTTCGAAAACGTAACTGTAATTGATATAGCCGAAGAAGGCAAAGGTGTAGGCAAAGCCGAAGATTTTGTGCTGTTTATTGAAAAAGCTGTACCCGGCGATGTGGTAGACGTAGAGGTTTACCGTAAAAAGAAAAACTTTGGCGAAGCAAAAATCATAGGTCTCAAGCAGCCTTCCGAACATCGCACCGAACCTTTTTGTGAGCACTTTGGCACCTGCGGCGGCTGCAAATGGCAGCACATGACTTATGAGGCGCAACTGCAATTTAAACAGAAAGCAGTTACCGATGCCTTAAGCCGCCTGGCTAAAGTTGATATTTCGCATACACTGCCAATCGTACCCTCTCCGGCCGACCGTTACTACCGCAACAAACTCGAATATACTTTCAGCAACAAACGCTGGTTAAACGATGGCGAAAACCGGACCGATGATCCTATTGAGATGAGCGCGCTGGGTTTCCATATTCCGGGCCGGTTTGATAAAATATTGGATATAAACCATTGTTACCTGCAGGCAGATCCATCTAACAATATCCGTTTAAAAATCCGCGATTATGCCCGCCAGCTTCAGATGAGCTTTTATGACATTAAGGCCCATACCGGCGCCTTACGTAATTTAATTATTCGCACATCATCTACTGGCGAGTTGATGGTGATAGTGGTGTTTGCTTATGCTACCGAAGACGAGGTAAGTAGTTTGATGGGATACGTAGAGCGAGAGTTTCCGCAAATTACTTCGTTACTGTATATCCTTAATCAAAAAAAGAACGATACCATTTTTGACCAGGAGGTCGTGGCCTGGAAAGGCCCCGAATATATTCATGAGCGCATGAATGATATTCAGTTTAGGATAGGGCCTAAATCATTTTATCAAACTAATGCCATACAGGCACAACGGCTATACGAAATTGCCCGCGATTTTGCCGGCTTTAAAGGCACTGAGTTGGTGTACGATTTATATACCGGGGCTGGCACCATTGCCAACTTTGTGGCCGGCCATGTGCGCGAGGTAATTGGCGTTGAGTACGTACCGCAGGCTATTGAAGATGCCAAGGTAAACTCAACCATCAATAACATCGGCAACACAAAATTTTATGCTGGAGATATGAAAGACGTGCTGAACGCCGACTTTGTAAGCCAGCATGGCAAGCCTGACGTTATTATTACCGACCCGCCGCGTGCCGGCATGCACGCCGATGTAGTGGAGCGCTTAATGGAGATTGAGGCCCCCAAAATTGTGTACGTAAGTTGCAATGCGTCTACACAAGCCCGCGACCTGATCGTGTTAAAAAACAAGTATAATGTTACCCAGATACAGCCGGTAGATATGTTTCCGCATACGCAACATGTAGAAAACGTGGTACTGCTTGAATTAAAAGACCTATCGGAGTTTACGCTGCCGCTAACAGAACAACAACCCGAGGCTAACACCGAACAATTAGCTAATTAAAGCAACATGAATCCAGAAGAATTATTAAACGATAATAACAATCAAAAAAAAGACAGCCCGCTAAGGAGTTTGGAGATTGACCTGCGTTTATACAGCGAGTCAATACGCGAAATAGCGGTTGAAATTATGGTTGAGGGCTTATCAGGCTATCCTATTTTTGTTGCTCACCAGCACGAGGTAAAACTTGGCGAAATGATACTGGATAAAGAAGAACTGAATACCGATTGGAACATCCATGCTTCGACGCTGGAGGAATTTGTGGAGAAAGGTATTATTAAACAAGAGTTGAAGCAGCGCTTTATAGATAACTACAAAAACCCTCACGAGTTTATGTGTGTGTTTACCATTGTTCCGGAAGGTGCTAACTTTGTATTTTTTCCGTACGGCAGAGAATAATTATATCTTTGACCGAAGTATTATTTATAGCTAATAGATTAACTATTTAACTTATACATACTACCTGTTAAAACCTGATTTGCCATGCCCGATAAGCTTTTAATTCTGAACCATCAGCAAATACAACAAAAACTTGATCGTATTGCTTACCAGATACTGGAAGATAATTTAGAGGAGCAGGAAATTGTACTGGCAGGTATCATTCCGCAGGGCAGCGTTATTGCCCGGCGCTTAAAGCAAATACTGGATAATATTGCACCGTTTAAAAGTACGCTGCTCAATATCGAGATTGATAAAAATAGCAGTACGTTGCAATTCAAAACCGACACTGATCTCAGCACCTGTAGCAATAAGGTGGTTATTTTAGTTGATGATGTTTTAAACAGCGGCAAAACATTGGCCTATGGCTTCGGGGTATTTATAGATGTGCCGCTCAAAAAACTACGCACCGTGGTATTGGTTGATCGCAATCATAAAAATTTCCCGGTAAGTACCGATTTTTCAGGCATCGCGTTATCTACTGTACTTAAAGATCACGTATATGTTTCGCTTGATGAAAAGGGTAAAGAAGACGCCGTATTTTTAGGATAACAAACCACAAATATTTTAAATAAAACAGCCTGTCGCTTGAAAACGGCAGGCTGTTTTCATGAGGTATCCCTTCTTATCTTAAACCGTAAAATATCCTGATTCCTTGAGTGACCTTGCGATTACCGTCGAAGGCAAAACCATAGTCAACCCTGAATATAAAACGCTGAACGCCCAGGTAAAACTCAGAATAGCTGCCTTTTACCTGTTGAATGTTAGTATTGTTACCCACGCCCGAATAAGAGTTGTGCGGTTGCTGGGTAAGGTAGTTTACACCAACAACCTCCTCTAATTTAAGCTTACGTATAAAAGGAACTTTGCTGAGGAAGTTTCCTGCAAAATTATGCTCATAGTGCGCCTCAATAAATGCACGATCGGTGCTGTAGGCATAAAATGGCAAAAAGTGAAAGTTACCAATAGTTGGATTGAACACGGTACCCTGGTTACCAAAAAAGTGGTTATAATCCATAAAGTACAGGCTGCGATGATTCAGGAATGTTCCGGCAGTAATTTTAAATGCCGAAAATCCGATCAGGCCCACTTTCAAATGGTCATCAAATACATCAAGTGATGCAAAATCGTAATTAACATCCGAGCCTAACACGCCACTCACACCTTTACGGTAATTTAAACGTATCTGAGGGTACTTGGATGGCTCGTAATATTTACCATCGGGCCTGATGACATACTGCTGCCTGATAGTATAAGTTAATGATGCTTTTATGGTAAGTGCTTGGTTGGTCGGAAAAAGCTGTGACTCTACCTCGGGCGGCATGGCTAAAGGGTTGTTGGCTGTATAGCTCTTATCCGGTACATCCTTAATATGGTTAAAAGATACGTTGTACATTTGCCTGCGGTCGGCGTACGAAGCCTGGGCATTAAACAATAACCCGTTGGCTAACTCGCGCTGCCAGGCTACTGCACCAAACTTGGTACGATACAGCTTTACATAGTTGTTTTCGTACAGTAACGTACTCAAAGTATTAAAGAATAATGAGCGTGTGCCTGCGTTATTCAAATCCAATACATCAGTTCCAAAACTGGCCGACCATGTAGCTTTGTACTCCGGATCATAGTTGTAGGTTAAACCCAAATTAGCACTAAACAGCTTGGCTGCAAAACCATACCTAAGGTTAGGCGTAACCGTAAACGACTGCCCGTTATCAAACCCTTTAATATAATGCACTTTGGCACTTATACCCCAACCTTCAACCGTGTTATAAAACACCGTTTGGTAAGGCGGGTAAACATATAACGATTGCCTGGTTTTACGGTCGTAATACTGATACCCAAAAATGATATTACTAAACCAGCTGATCTGGTTATCTGCCCGGTTAACAGAGTCGAGATACCGGGGCTGACTTTGTATATAAGCAATACTATCTTTCCGCTTGTAATCTAACGCTTCCAAATCAGTAAGAGGTACTGGTCTGTTGCCAGCCCAATAACGAGCAGTCTTGGCGTTAGCCTGCGTATCAATCCGCATCACCTCACCGTTAAAAAAACCTTTCGGAAATTTAGGAGTGAGGTTATAATTATTATAGATAGCCAGGTAATAACCTTTAAATTTAAAGCCCAGCACATCCCCTTTAAAATCAAACAAAGTCGAAATAGGCATCCAAACACTGTCTCGTACGGGGATATATTGCTGGCTAATATTCAAGGTATCTACAAAATTGATGTTTGCGTCTTTCTTAGTCAAAAACAGATCAACCCCATAAATACGCCAATCGCCATCTACAATATAAACGTTACCCTGATAAACGGCTTCGTTGTGGCGTTTAGGAATTACCTGTATTTTATAAATACGACGCCCGCTTTTTACCGAGGTGCCTAATAATTTGTAATCATAAAACGATAAGGCATTATCAGCAAAAGGCGATACAAAAGCACGCGCACTCAGGCCCTGAATATCAAAACTATTCTGGTAAAAATCAATCTGCAAATCAGAAGCTTTATTGTAGCTGAAAGCGGTATTCTGACCTGCCGTTTTAGATGCGATCATCTTTTCGCGTATCCAATCCGGGTTTTTAAAATTGTACTGCGAAATAGATTCTGATTGGTAAATAATACCTTTTTTGTTAGTATCAATTTGTAAAGCGCGGGATACATCGCGGGTAAACAATTTTTTTGGCGCGCTTACCAAACGCTGCACGCCTTTTACAAATACCCTGCACGAATACTCATCTACCTGTTTCAAATAATATTCGCGTTTCTCTATCACTTTACGCATCAGGCCAACGCCTGGGTCACGCTCATTGCCTGTACCGGCTTCGGCTTGCAGGGCAAATGGTTCATTAGCTAAAGTAACGTTCAGTTCCTGGTTCTGGTTGGTAATAGTCACCTTTTCAACCCGCTCCAGGTTACCCACAAACCTAAAAACCACCTGGTAAGTGCCGGGGCTTAATATAAATTCGTAATCGCCGCTCTCGTTGGCAGTACTACCATATGTAGAATTACGAATATACACCGAAGCAAAAGAAACCGGGTTCTTTTGCTCGTCGGTAATACGGCCAAATAAACGATAGGTCTGTGCAGAAACCTGCAAAGTAACGGCTATAAAAAAAACAATAAATAAATATGTTTTCATAAATGAACTTAATACGTATATATACCGTTTGCCTGTAAAATGTTTGTTTTACTGCTTAAATAATTTACCGGTGGTAGTAAACAGCATTCTAAATAACTGATATTGCTTACCTTTGTAATAAACACATACCGCCATGTATAACACTTTAAAACCGGTTTTGCAGCAAGAGTTAGCAGACATTGAAAAAGCCGGACTATATAAAAGAGAACGCATCATTACATCGCCGCAGGGGGCAGACATTGAGGTGTTGGGAGGACAGGAAGTAATAAACTTTTGTGCCAACAATTACCTTGGGCTTTCATCACACCCTAAAGTAATTGAAGCTGCTAAAAAAGCTATTGACGACCATGGCTATGGCCTATCTTCGGTACGCTTTATTTGCGGTACGCAGGATGTGCACAAAGAGCTGGAAAAAAAGCTTTCGGAGTTTTTAGGCACCGAGGATACGATTTTGTATGCGGCTGCCTTTGATGCCAATGGTGGCGTTTTCGAACCTTTGTTTAACGAGCAGGATGCTATCATCTCTGACGAATTAAACCATGCGTCGATTATTGACGGCATACGTTTATGCAAGGCCCAGCGCCAGCGCTACAAACATGACGACATGGCCGATTTGGAAGAAAAGCTGAAAGCAACCCAAAACCTTCGCCACCGTATCATCGTAACCGACGGCGCTTTTTCTATGGATGGTACCATTGCGCAACTGGATAAAATCTGTGACCTGGCCGACCAGTATAAGGCTTTAGTAATGATTGACGAATGCCACTGTTCAGGTTTCTTGGGTAAAACCGGTCGCGGCACTCATGAGCATCACAACGTAATGGGTCGTGTGGATATCATTACCGGCACCTTAGGCAAAGCTTTGGGCGGAGCCTCGGGTGGTTTCACCTCGGGCCGTAAAGAAATTATTGATATACTGCGTCAGCGTTCACGCCCTTACTTGTTTTCAAACACCCTGGCACCATCTATTGCCGGCGCATCAATCACGGTGTTAGACATGCTGAGTGAAACCACCGAGCTACGCGACAAATTGCACAGCAATACGCAGTATTTTCGTCAGAAAATGACGGAAGCCGGTTTTGACATCAAGCCCGGGGTACACCCTATTGTACCCGTAATGCTGCATGATGCCAAGCTATCACAACAATTTGCCGCCCGTATGCTCGAAGAGGGTATTTACGTAATTGGTTTTTATTACCCGGTTGTACCGCAAGGCAAAGCACGCATTCGCGTACAAATATCTGCTGCCCACAATCAGGAACATTTAGATAAGGCTATTACGGCCTTTACCAAAGTAGGCAAGGAGTTGGGTGTGATTAAGTAGGCTTTAAAATTGCTTATATTTGTGTAAGAAGTAAATGTAATTATGGCAAAGCTGGTGTTGGATATTGAGCCTGCAATAATTGATGGTATTACAAAAGTAGCTGAAAGAAAAAAGGTAAGCGTATCTGCTGTAGTTGAAGATTTATTTAAGCAAGCAACTCAACACGAGTTATTGGCTGATGAAGCTTCAAGCGCTGAAAAGCAAAAAGTAGAAGACGAAGCTTTTTTGAAGAAGATAAAAGACATTCCTGTCTCTGAAAGTATCAAAAAGATTACCGGAATACTAAAAGGCTGTACAGATGCAGAGATTGCAGATGCTAAATATTTGTATCTGAAAGAAAAATATGGGTTATAAAAAAGCTTTTATTGATAGCGACGTATTGCTTGACTTGCTTTTAGAGCGGGAGCCTTTTGTACACTACACCAGTGTATTACTGGATATCTCCACAGACAAAATTACGCTTTGTACCTCGACATTGATTATTGCTAATATTTATTACATCGCTGCTAAAAGCATTAATAAAAGCTTTGCTCAGCAATCCATACAACAGCTCACTAAACTACTTCCGTTACTGTCGTTTGAAGCGAGACACGTCATGTCGGCTATTAATAAAGACAGTACCGATTTTGAAGACGCCATACAGTATTACATTGCCAACCAGAATAATTGCGACGTAATTATCAGCAGCAATCTCAGACATTATAAAAACTTTGATATTCCTGTTTTAACGGCTGAGCAATTTTTAAAAGAAACATTATAAAATGCAAGATTTAATCAATCAATATACCACCGAAGTGGAAGCTTTTAACCCGGCAAATGCCGACGATTTAGAAGCGTTCCGTATCAAATATTTAGGTACCAAAGGACTCATCAAAGACTTATTTGAACAGTTTAAAAATACCACACCTGAAGAGAAACGTACTTTAGGTAAAGTACTTAACCAGTTTAAACAGCTAACCGAAGGTAAGTACCAGTTATTAAAAGAACAGTTTGAGTCTGAAACAGGCAGCGTAAAATCAGAAATAGATTTAACCTTACCTGGCGAAGGCTTCACAGTAGGATCGCGCCATCCGTTGTCGCTGGTTCGTAATGAGATTATCGACATTTTTAAGCGCCTGGGTTTTGTGGTAGCCGAGGGGCCGGAAATTGAGGACGATTGGCACAACTTCTCTGCACTTAACTTTCCGGAAGAACACCCGGCCCGTGATATGCAGGACACCTTCTTTATCACGAAAGATGGCAGCAAAGACAGCATTGCTCTGCGCACGCATACCTCATCGGTGCAGGTACGCATGATGGAGAGTGGTAAACCGCCTTTCCGCGCTATTATGCCTGGCCGGGTTTACCGCAATGAGGCTATTTCTGCCCGTGCACATTGCTTTTTTCACCAGGTAGAGGGTTTGTACGTAGACGAAAATGTATCTTTTGCCGATTTGAAGCAAACCTTGTTTCACTTTGTGCAGGAGTTATATGGCGAAGGAACCAAAGTACGTTTCCGCCCGTCATACTTTCCGTTTACCGAACCCTCGGCCGAGATGGATATTTCCTGTACTATTTGTAAAGGCGCAGGTTGTAATATGTGCAAATATTCTGGCTGGGTAGAAATTTTAGGCTGCGGCATGGTTGACCCTAATGTACTTGAAAACTGTGGCATTGACAGTCAGAAATTTACCGGCTTTGCCTTCGGCATGGGTATTGAGCGAATTACTAACCTTAAATATGTAATACGCGACCTGCGCTTATTTTCAGAGAACGACGTTCGCTTTTTAAAGCAGTTTAAAACAGATATTGTATAATGAAAAAACTGGTGTACCTGCTATTGGTGTTGATTGGATTTGCAGGATGTGGTAAAGACGACCAAAGCTATGTACCCAGCGTGGCAGTTAATTTTCAGGCTCCATTAACCGATCCCCGCTTAACCAAACTAAACAGTGCCGGCGGTGCTGTACTCGTTAACGGGTATGGTGTAGCCGGCCTGCTGATTTACCGTACACCCGGTGGTAGCTACGTGGCATTTGATCGTTGCAGCAGCTATCTGCCCGAAAAAAAATGTGCAGTTACGCTTGACGATACAGGCCTTACCGCAACCGATCCCTGCAGCGGGTCTAAGTTTTTATTAAGCGATGGCTCACCGGTAAAAGCCCCTGCAACACGATCGTTACGTGCGTATAGCGTATCCGTCAATAATTTTAACATATTTGTATCTAATTGATACATGGAAGCCGACAAAATCAAAGAAAGTATTAAGCGTTCATCGCAAGAGCTGTTTCGTAAGTTCGGCTATCATAAAACCAGCGTTAACGAAATTGCGAAAAAGACCAAAATTGCAAAGGCTACCATCTACAAATATTTTGATAGTAAAGAAGCCATTTTGCATTCGCTGCTGATGGATTACATACAGGTAAGTGTTGATGAACTGATTCATACCGATACACCCGAACTGGACGAAGAGACGCACCTTACCAACCTGATTATGAAAACCTGCCGGCTATCCTATACCGTTTGTAATGAATTCATCGGTTGGGATTTTATACGCGAATCTACCAACTCACAAGAGTTTCTGCGCAACCTATCTAATGAGCTTGAAGATTTACTGGTAAGCTCTTTTATGCACCTAACGGGCATGCGCAAGCACGATAGCTACCAGCAACGCATCCGGTTTTTAATTAAATGCAGTAAAAACATTGTTTTTAGTTTTGCCTTTACCTCAGTAAGTGATAGCGATGTGCGCAAAAACTTCGTTTCTTTCCAAAAAGACATCCTCCCCTATTTAGTTAAGGCAGCCATTACCATTAACTAAACAGAAGCAACATAAACTAAATTTCACTTAGCTGTAAAGCAGAATTTTTCGGTTATTCTTCATTAGTTGGATTACGCTTTACCATGTTAGGGTTAAAGCGAGGTTTGTAAACTGGTTTAGCCGGAGCGTCGTTGGTTGCTTCCGGTTTCTCCATTTCTGCTACCCCTTTATCAGCCTCCTTATTTACACCGGCTTCTTGTTCGGCCGACGTTTGTTCTGAATTATTTTCCGCAGGTTTCGTAGTGGTTACTCCAGCTTTAAAACGAGGTTTAAAACCCGGCTTGGGTGGAGGTACTGGTTCGGCTGGGCTTTCAGGTTGTTTATCTGATGGCGCTTCATTTTGTACTACCAAAGGTTGCGCTGGTTGTTCAATGCTTTCAGCTGGTTTGACGGCGGTTATTCCAGCTTTAAAGCGTGGCTTAAAGCCTAATTTAGGAGCGTCAGGTGCTTGCGGAACATCTTCTTCAATGGTTGACGCTGAGTTTTCAGAAACCTCTTTTTCAGAACTTGGCGCAGTGCTTTCGTCCAATGGCTTTACAGCACTTACCCCTGCTTTAAAACGTGGCTTAAAGCCAAGCTTAGCCGGTGGTACTGCATCAGCGCTTGTCGACTGTTCCGCATCAGCATATCTTTCGACTTCTTTATTAACTTCCGGCTGGTCTTCTTTAGTCTCAACCGGTTTATTGGTGGTTACACCTGCCTTAAACCGCGGCTTGAAGCCTATTTTAGCCGGGGCCTCAGGCTGCTCACCTACCGGCGCATTTGGCAATGCTGTGGCATTCTCATCGGGCTCATCATTCCCGATATTATCAGCAGGTTTTGCCGGGATATTTTTAGCCTGAAATCTGGGCTTGTAGGCCGCCGGTTTATCCACACCCTCTTTAGGCGGCTTATCAGCAGCCGCAGGTTCTGCTTTCGGCGTTTCGGTTACCGGCGGCATTGGTGGCGCAGCCTGCGTTTTAAATTTAGGGGTAAAGCCTAATTTAGGGGCTTGAGTCTGCGGCGAAGGTTCAGTAAGCGTGTCTGCTACCGTTTGCTCGGCAATCTGGTTTTCGGACCGTAACTTTTCAGCTTTTATCTCGGGTGGTAATGGATATTGATGCCTTAGCTTGTTAAACCAGAATTTTTTGGTGTGGTCGAAACTCTTTTCGCCCATCTGCTCGTAGTGTAATTTAAATTCCGAAAATAAGCCCGGATCACCTTGTTGCAAGGCATCCAGACTTATCTTCTTCTTCTTAAAAAACTCTTCGAATAGCATTATTTAAATTTTATCCATAAACCTAAATCCTGTTTTTCAAAACTTGGTTCCTGGCTCTTGTTTCCTGGCTCTAACCTCTATTCCGCCATGTTATGATAAACGGCCTGCACATCGTCGTCTTCTTCCAGCTTATCAATCAACTTTAGTACGTCGGCGGCATCTTCTTCGCTAATTTCGGTAGTCGACAAAGCGATACGCTCCAATTTGGCCGACTTAAGCTCAAAGCCCATGCCTTCCAGCGTTTTCTGCATTTTGCCAAAATCTTCATAAGCAGCATGAATAACAGCAACGTCTTTGCCTTCCTCATCTGTCTCTACAAATAACTCTTCCAAACCGGCATCAATCAATTCAAATTCCAGTTCTTCCAAATCACGCTCTCCCGGATCAAAACGAAATACTGATTTGCGGCTAAAAACAAAGTCTAAAGAACCGGTTTTGCCTAAAGTGCCACCTACCTTTGTAAAATAGCTGCGTACATTGGCTACGGTGCGGTTAGTGTTATCGGTAGCAGTTTCTACCAAAACGGCCACGCCATGCGGTGCATAACCTTCATATACTAACTCTTCGTAATCTTTTTCGTCTTTGCTCGAGGCACGTTTAATGGCTGCCTCAACGCGGTCTTTAGGCATGTTAACCGCCTTGGCGTTTTGCATAGCTGTACGCAACCTCGAGTTACTCTCGGGGCTGGGACCGCCATCTTTAACAGCCATTACAATCTCTTTACCCAAGCGCGTAAATTGTATGGCCATCTTGGCCCAGCGCTTAAATTTTCTTTCTTTACGGAACTCAAATGCTCTTCCCATAATATATTTTAACCCTTTGGATTTTTATGATTTTAATTCAATTCCACCGATGAGCTACATTAAATCAGATATTGTCTATTCAAAGAGATTTCTTTAAAAATCAATTTAATCTTTTTAAAATCAGTGAAATCAATGTATGAACTACAAATTTAAGGTATTCTTTAAGTTTTTCAGCATTTCGGCAGTCATGCGCGGCAAATCGTATTCCAGTTGCCATTGCCAGTCCTGCTCGGCTTGACTATCATCTACCGATTGCGGCCAACTGTCGGCAATGGCCTGACGGGGATCGTGCTCGGCATAGCTAATGGTAAATTCCGGAATATGCTGTTTAATTTCGGTAGCGAGCTCTTCGGGCGTAAAGCTGATTCCACCCAGATTATAGCTCGACCGGATGCTGATGCGTTCGGCCGGTGCTTCCATCAATTGCAAAGTTGCCCTAATGGCGTCTTCCATATACATCATCGGCAACTTGGTGCCAGCCGACAAAAAGCTTTGATAGGTGCCCGTTTTTAAGGCTTCATAAAATATATGAATAGCATAATCGGTAGTGCCGCCGCCCGGAGCCGCTTTCCAGCTAATGAGTCCGGGGTAGCGAATGCTGCGTACGTCCAACCCATATTTAGTGTGGTAATATTCGCACCAGCGCTCTCCCGCCAATTTACTGAACCCATAAACCGTATTGGGATCCATCACACAATACTGCGGCGTATCTTGCTTAGGCGAACGTGGGCCAAACACGGCAATGGAGCTTGGCCAAAAAACTTTGGCTGTTTTAAATTCAACTGCAAGGTCGAGCACATTAATCAGGCCATTCATGTTTAAATCCCAGGCCAGCTTAGGTTTTTGCTCACCAACTGCCGACAGGATAGCTGCTAACAAGTAAACTTGTGTAGGCTGATGTTTTTGAAACAAACCTCGTAGTGTTTCTTTATCCAGAACATTGGCAAACTCAAACGGGCCGCTATCTTTAATAGCATCAACCGGGTTATTAATATCTGAGGCTATTACCTGTTGACCACTATGTTGTTTACGCAGGGCTATCACCAATTCGGTACCAATCTGGCCGTTAGCGCCAATTACTAAAATTTTTTCGCTCATGCAGTAGCTTTTAAAACGCGCAAAGGTAAAAATTTGCCGATAATCCGACCCGTTGTAATTGGAGTAAAAGCATGGTCTATTTGCTATAAAATCCACCAATTTGATATAGATTTCAACCTAATGATCAAATTTTGTTTACATTTGAGAATTAACGTTTTTTAATTACTAAAAGTTTAAACAAGACAATGAAAGTCGCAGTTGTAGGCGCCACCGGCTTGGTAGGCACTAAAATGTTGCAGGTTCTCGAAGAACGCAACTTTCCGGTTACAGAATTAATCCCCGTGGCATCCGAAAAAAGTGTAGGTAAAGAAGTTACCTTTAAGGGTAAGCCATATAAGGTGGTTACTGCCGGCGATGCGATAAAGCAAAAGCCTGATATTGCGTTGTTTTCGGCCGGTGGCAGCACCTCGTTAGAGCAAGCCCCATTATTTGCTGAGGCTGGCATTACCGTAATTGACAACTCATCGGCCTGGCGCATGGATCCTACCAAAAAACTGGTAGTGCCCGAGGTAAATGCCGACGTATTAACTGCCGAAGATAAGATTATTGCTAACCCAAACTGCTCTACCATACAAATGGTGGTAGCTTTAAAACCGCTGCACGATAAATATAAAATTAAACGCGTAGTGGTATCTACCTACCAATCTGTAACTGGTACAGGCGTTAAGGCGGTTGACCAGTTATTTAATGAGCGCAAAGGTATTGATGGCCCTAAGGTTTACCCATACCAGATTGACCTGAACGTATTGCCGCATATTGATGTTTTTCAGGATAACGGCTATACCAAGGAGGAAATGAAGATGATACTGGAAACCAAAAAAATTATGGGCGATGACAGTATCCGCGTAACAGCTACTACAGTACGTATACCGGTAATTGGCGGTCACTCAGAATCGGTAAACATCGAGTTTGAAAATGATTTTGACCTTACCGAGCTTCGCGAGTTATTAAGCAACTCGCCTGGCATTATCGTGGTAGATGATGTAGCTAACCTGAAATACCCGATGCCCCTGGACGCTCACGAAAAAGACGAGGTATTTGTTGGCCGTCTCCGCAGAGATGAAACGCAGCCTAACACTTTAAATGCTTGGATTGTATCAGACAACCTGCGTAAAGGTGCTGCTACCAATGCTGTGCAAATAGCCGAATACCTGGTAGCCAAAAAATTAGTAGGCGACGCTGTTGAAGCTTAATCGGCAATTATCAACTAAACAAAAATGGGGAAGTGTAAGCTTCCCCATTTTTGTTTAACCGCATATTTACATCTGCATAAGCTTTACATTCTTGCTCTAACTAACCATTTCGGTAACCGTTTTTTCGATGATGTCACAACAGGTATCCATTTGCTGGGCGGTAATTACCAGCGGCGGCGAAAAGCGGATAGTATGCCCATGAGTAGGCTTGGCCAGCAAACCGTTATCTTTTAATTTCATACATACATCCCAAGCCGTAAAATTTAGCCCGCCTGCAATATCGATAGCATTTAGCAAGCCCCTGCCGCGTACAGCGGTTATTATTCGCGGGTAACTGTTTTGCAACTGCTGCATACGTTCCCTAAAAGTCAAACCCAATTCAAAAGCATTTTCAGGCAGTTCTTCATCAGCAATAACTTTTAAAGCGGTAACTGACACGGCAGCAGCCAATGGGTTACCCCCAAAAGTAGAACCATGTTCGCCCGGACGAATGCACAGCATCACATCATCATTAGCCAGCACAGCTGATACCGGCAGCACGCCGCCGGCCATCGCTTTACCAATAATCAACACATCGGCTTGCACATCATCATAATAACTGGCTAATAGTTTACCTGTACGGCCAATGCCGGTTTGTATTTCGTCGGCTAATAACAGCACGTTATATTGTTTACACAGGTTGTGCACCGCCGCCAGGTACCCTTCCTGCGGCACAATTACACCAGCTTCGCCTTGTATGGGTTCTACTAAAAATGCACAAATATCAGGATTGCTTTTCAGCTGAGCCTCCAAAGCTTCTAAATCGTTATAAGGTACGATAGTAAACCCGGGCAGGTAAGGGCCAAACTGATCTTTAGATTCAGGACTGTCTGAAAAAGAAACAATGCCTGTAGTGCGCCCATGAAAGTTACCCCCGGCCACTAAAATGTGGGCCCGGTTATCAGCAATACCTTTATGCTGGTAAGCCCATTTCCGGGCCAGCTTAATAGCTGTTTCAACCGCTTCAGCGCCCGAGTTCATAAACAGGGCCTTATTATAACCAAATAGCTGGCAAACATACTCTTCGGCTTTGCCTAACTGATCGTTATAAAACGCGCGGGACGTTAACGTAAGCTGTTGTGCCTGCGTAACCAGTGCATTAATAATGCGCGGATGGCAATGCCCCTGGTTTACGGCACTATAAGCCGATAAAAAATCGAAGTACTGCTTTCCTTCTACATCCCATAAGTAAACACCCTCGCCCTTAGATAATACTACCGGCAACGGGTGATAATTGTGTGCACCGTAGCGCTCCTCGGTATCTATAAAATCTTGAGTGTGAGATAAAGTAAGCATAAACGTAATTAAGTTAGCATTATAATAATAACGCTTTGCGCCGACTGATATTGGGCTAAAGCGGCCCTTAAGGTAACAAATATGTAGCTGATAACCTGCCAGGGAGTTAAAAATCGTATTTTAAGTATATTGCGTGGTAAAAACTAATTAACAAAACTGGCTTTATCTTTAAGATGAATAAATTTTTACTTCCTGCATTGGCTATGGCATTTACAGCTACGGCTTATGCACAAACCCCTGCCCTAACCGTAAAAGATTACGAGCATGCCGAAAGTATGATGGGCTACAATACAGCACCCTACGTTGATGGTGCCAACATACGCCCAAACTGGCTGCCTGGCGATAGGCTTTGGTACCGGGTATTAACCGCTAAGGGCGCCGAATTTGTAATGGTTGATCCGGCTAAAGGAACACGCAGCCCGGCATTTGATCATCAAAAAATGGCTGCGGCACTATCAACAGCAACCGGAACCCAATACAGTGCCGATAAACTGCCTATTCAGGCTATTATGCCATCTGATGATGGCAAGTCGGTATCGTTATATGCTAACGGCAAGGCTTGGAAAGCAGATTTGCAAAACTATACGTTAAGCGAAGACGCGGGACAGCGTATGCCACGGCCCATGGCCATGGGCCGAAGAGGTGGCGGGTTTAACGAAGCAGCATCGCCGGATGGCAAAAAGACTGCTTTTATTAAAGATTACAACTTATGGGTACGCGACCTTGCCTCGGGCAAAGAAACCCAGTTAACTACCGATGGTGTAAAAGATTTTGGCTACGCTACCGATAATGCCGGATGGAAACATAGCGACCGGGCAATACTGCAATGGTCGCCCGACTCCAGGAAAATTGCCACTTTTAAACAAGACCAGCGTAAGGTGGGCAACATGTACCTGGTTACGACTAACGTGGGTACACCCAAACTGAGCAGCTGGAAATATCCTTTGCCGGGTGACAAAGAAATTGCCATGATTTACCGCTGTATTATTGAGGTAGACCAGCCTAAAGTAATCATGCTTAAGGTGCAGCCGGACCCACACCGCGCCACGTTGAGCGATGATATAGCGAGCAGCGGTACTTTTGATGATGTAAACTGGACGCCCGATGGCAGCCAGCTGGCATTTGTATCTACCTCGCGCGACCATAAGCAGGAAAAAGTGCGCATTGCCAACGCTGCCACCGGCGATGTGCGCGAGGTTTTTGAAGAGGTAGTGCCTACACAGTTTGAATCGGGCTGGGATGCCATTAACTGGCGCTACCTGCCCAAAAGCAATGAGATCATCTGGTTTTCGGAACGCGACAACTGGGGCCATTTGTATTTATACAATGCCCAAACCGGCAAAGTAAAAAACCTGATCACTCAAGGTGATTTTGTGGTAAAGCAATTGCTTAAGGTTGATGAAAAAAACCGGCAGCTCTACTTTTTAGGGGGCGGCCGCGAAGCTGGCAATCCTTATTTCAGTTACCTATACCGCGTTAATTTCGACGGTAAAAAGCTCACTTTACTAACGCCTGAAAACGGCAATCACCAAATTACGTTTTCGCCTACCGAAAACTATTTTTTAGATATCTATTCAAAGCCGGATGTACCAGGTGCAATGGTAATGTGCAGTCTGAACGGCAAACTGGTGGCTACTTTAGAAAAAACGGACATATCACGGCTAACAGCTACCGGCTGGAAAGCGCCTACAGCTATTACTGTAAAGGCGGCCGATGGCAAAACCGACTTGTACGGACTGATGTTTACGCCAACCCGGCTCGACCCTGCAAAAAAGTACCCGATTATCAATTATATCTACCCCGGACCACAAGGTGGCAGCGTAGGCAGCTGGTCATTCTCGGCGGCGCGGGGCGACCACCAGGCACTGGCTGAACTGGGTTTTGTAGTAGTACTGATAGAAGGCACCAGCAATCCTTTACGCTCCAAAAGCTATCATGACATGAACTACGGGCATATGTCTGAAAACACTTTACCCGACCAGGTGAGCGGCATGCAGCAACTGGCACAAAAATATCCGTATATAGATATTAACCGTGCTGGTATATGGGGGCATTCGGGTGGTGGTTATGCTACAGCGGCAGCCATGTTTCGCTACCCTGATTTTTTTAAAGTAGGTATCTCAGAATCGGGTAACCACGAAAATCGTAACTACGAGGATGATTGGGGCGAGCGTTATATTGGTTTAGA
Organism: Mucilaginibacter sp. CSA2-8R; assembly: GCF_038806765.1. Classification (NCBI taxonomy): domain Bacteria; kingdom Pseudomonadati; phylum Bacteroidota; class Sphingobacteriia; order Sphingobacteriales; family Sphingobacteriaceae; genus Mucilaginibacter; species Mucilaginibacter sp. CSA2-8R. The sequence goes on from NZ_CP152389.1 coordinate 4,948,236, forward strand.
AACTAAAGATGCCAGTGGTAAGTCTAATTACGAAGATCAGGCCAACCAAAACTTTGCCAAAAACCTGAAAGGCAAGCTGATGCTTGCGCATGGCATGATGGATGACAACGTGCCACCTTACAATACTTTACTGGTTGTAGAAGCGCTTGAAAAAGCTAATAAGGATTATGACCTGGTTATTTTTCCGAACAGTGCACATGGTTATGGCCCATACAGCCCCTACATGATGCGCCGCCGCTGGGATTACTTTGTGCGTAACTTATTGGGCGCCGAAACACCTAAAGAGTATCAGTTAAAAACAAAATTTGATCCGCGTAACGGGCAGTAATTTACCGCAAAAACAATGGGTGCTTACACTATAGTTAACAATAATTTCTTAGCGGCAGACCAAGCTTCGGTATTGATAACCGACCTGGCCATACAGCGGGGCTATGGCATTTTTGATTTCTTTAAAACCATAAACGGCAACCCCGTTTTTTTTGAAGACCACTTAGACCGCTTTTATCGTTCGGCTAGTGAAATGCATCTTACCGTTATGCAAAACCGCGATGAGTTGAAAGCACTCTTGTTTGAGTTAATGAATCGGAATAATCTGCCAAATTCGGGCATCCGCATTACACTTACCGGAGGTTACTCACCCGATGGTTACGAGTTGGTGAGCCCCAACCTTATCATTACCCAGCAACCGCTAAAAATAAACACAGAGATTAACCAGCAAGGCATTAAACTGATTACCTACCCGCACCAGCGACAAATGCCACAGGTTAAAACTGTAGATTACCTCATGGCGATCTGGCTGCAACCATTAGTTAAAGAGCGCAAAGTTGATGATTTATTATACCATGACAACGGTTTGTTACGCGAATGTCCACGGTCTAACTTCTTTTTAATTAACAAGCGCAACGAGATATTGACCAGCGATATTCAGGTTTTAAAAGGTATCATTCGTAAACAATTGCTTAGTTTAAACGGGCAAGGCTTCACGGTATACGAAAAGCCAATTACGCTGACCGATTTAGAAACCTGCAAAGAAGCCTTTATTACCAGCACAACTAAAAACATTTTACCGGTTACTGAAATTGACGGACAACTTATCGGCGACGGTCGGGCAGGCGAAACAACAATAGCCTTATACCAGGCCCTTCAAAAATTGATTGTTGCCAACAGGAACTGACCATATTTACACCAAACAAAAAAAGCAGCCCTCAAAAGAGCTGCTTTTTTGTTATCGCTTGAAATTTTATTTATTACTTTTTGTCGGGAGCCTTGTTAATCAAATCCATAAACTGATCAAGTTTAGGCGTAATGATAATTTGGGTACGGCGGTTCTTAATTTTACCGGCCTCAGTATCGTTATTAGCTATCGGATTAAATTCGCCACGGCCGCCTGCAGTTAAACGCTTAGGATCAACATTGTAGTTATTTTGCAGTGCCTGCACTACCGATGATGCTCTTAAAGCACTTAAATCCCAATTGTTGCGGATGTTAGGTTTCGCGATCGGCACATTATCAGTGTTACCTTCTACTAACACATCATAATCTTTATAGTCTGTTATAATTTTAGCAATCTTGCTTAACGTTTCACCGGCTTTGTCGGATATTTCGTAGCTGCCCGATTTGTACAGCATATTGTCTGATAGCGAAATATACACTACTCCTTTTAATACCTGCACGTCAACATCTTTCATTTCCTCGCGGCTTAGCGAGCGGGTCAGGTTATTAGTTAATACCATGTTAAGCGAGTCGCTTTTATTCTTACTGGCAATTAGTTGCTGTATGTATTTGTTAGAAGAGTTAATCTCGTCAACCAGTTTAGATATATTGGTATTGCCTTGATTGGACGAGGTTAAACATTTATCTAACGCCGCCTGTAAAGCCCGCATATTTGACCTTTCGCCGGCTATCTGGTCTTCCAGGCTTTTTGCGCGGGTATTTGCATTGGCTAAGTCCTGCTGGCTGTTTAAAAAACGTATATTTAAGTCTTTGTGTTTAGCCTGTAAACTATCGTAATTGGTTTGCAAAGCCGTATACTTTTTGGTGCTTACACAACTTGATGCTAAAACAATGGCTAATAGTGCCACAGGCAATCTTAAAATTTTCATAGTATCTGATTTTTAATTTAAACAATGAACGTTAGGGTGACAAACTACCTTACATAATGTAACGGCCACCAGTAACTTTTAACGGTAAATCAATTTTGTTTAACAAAAAATCAGCCAAGTGGTTTATCGAACCAAACTCGACCCGCTAACATTGCTTGTTAGTGAAACAATTAAACCAAGATCAAAAGTTAATTTTACAACACTATTATACGGGCTAAATTTATTAGGGTAGCCATGGCACTTTTATTGTTAGCTTTGTATTGCTATGCATAAAACGGTATCCAATAAAGGCATCATTGTCTCGCTTTTAGTTATTTCCGGCTGGATAGTTTCTACCGTGTTGCTAATGCAGTGGCACGTAAAGTTCAGTAATCCATTACTTTATTTGTTTATTTTATTGCAGGTGCATTTATATACCGGCTTGTTCATCACCGCACACGATGCCATGCATGGTACAGTATCATCAAAAAAGGCTGTTAATAATTCGATAGGTTATTTAACCACGTTTTTATATGCGGCTTTTTGGTACCCCCAGTTATATACCAAACATCATAAGCACCACAGTCATGTACACACGGATGAAGACCCAGACTACCATCATGGCAGCTTTTGGGCTTGGTACATACGGTTTATCCGCAATTATTTATCTATATGGCAGGTGGTATTTATGGCAGCCCTGTTCAACATCCTCAAAATATGGATCCCGCAGGCTAACCTGATTTTGTTTTGGGTAGTACCGTCATTGCTGAGCACATTGCAATTGTTTTACTTTGGCACCTACCAGCCACATAAAGGTGAGCATGACAACCCATATCACTCACGTTCACAAAAAAAGAATCACGTATTTGCCTTTTTGGCCTGTTACTTTTTTGGTTACCATACCGAGCACCATGCTTCGCCGGGCACACCCTGGTGGATGCTGTGGAAAACCCGGTAGCTTATTATAAATACATCATTATCTCCGGGTTATTTACGTTGTCCCCTGATTTTGGGAACGTTTATGAGTTTACACTCGATTGACAAAGAAATTCAGATATTTGCGGCCTGATAGGCATCCCCTTAGGAGCCTGGTGGATTAATGAAAAAAGGAGTTTTATTAGTTAATTTAGGTACGCCCGATAGTCCGGAAACCCGCGACGTTCGGCGCTATCTCGACGAATTTTTAATGGATGAACGGGTAATTGACATTAACGCCATTAGCCGTACCCTGCTGATTAAAGGGATCATCGTTCCTTTTCGCGGCCCTAAATCTGCTAAATCATACAAAGAGATTTGGACACAAGAAGGCTCGCCGTTAATGATTTACACAGTTAGAGTTACCGAAGCCTTAAAGCAACGTTTAGGCGACGATTACCATGTGGAAATGGCCATGCGCTACCAAAACCCATCTATACAATCGGCGTTAGACAAGTTGCGTGCCGCACAGGTAACATCTATACAGGTTATACCTCTGTTTCCACAGTATGCCTCTGCCTCAACAGGTTCCGTTCATCAAAAAGTAATGGAAATTGTAAGCAAATGGCAGGCTATTCCAAGTATTAGCTTCATCAACTCTTTTTACGATAATGAACTGGTAATTGAGGGCTTTGCCCAAAATGGCGCTAAACACAACCCTGCCTCTTACGACCATGTACTGTTCAGTTTCCATGGCCTACCGCAACGCCATATGCTTAAAGCGGATGAAACCAAGCAACATTGCCTCAAAGCTGCTAATTGCTGCGATACCATTACCGGCGCTAACCGCTTTTGTTACAGTGCACAATGCCACGCTACGGCCCGCTTAATTGCCGAAAAGCTAAATATTCCGAAAGAAAAATATACGCTTACCTTTCAGTCGCGACTGGGCCGTGATCCCTGGATGCAACCTTATACCAGCGAAGTAGTAGCCGAAATGGCAAAAAAAGGCATTAAGCGTATGCTCGTATTTTGCCCTGCATTCGTGGCCGACTGCCTGGAAACCATTTTCGAGGTATCGGTAGAATATGATGAAGAGTTTAAAGCCTTAGGCGGTGAGCATATCCAACTGGTAGAAAGCCTAAACGATTCACCTATCTGGGTAGACGCTTTGGAGCAAATGGTTAGAGAAGGCTAATAATACTGCTACCAAAATCAACTACTTGATTTTGATGTTTTGCATGATGATGTTTGTAGCCCCCTGGCTTTGGGCTACAAAAGTACGTGCAGCATTTTCAGACATCTCACGAACCTTTTCGTCGTTAATTAACCGATCAACTACCTGATCCAGCTGCTCTTGCGTACTAATGCTGAAACCGGCATGCAGGCTAATTAAATCAATAGCTTCTTTAAAGCGCGCATAATTAGGGCCGAATATTACCGGCAAACCAAAGGCAGCCGCCTCTAAGGTATTGTGTATACCAACTCCAAAGCCGCCCCCTATATAGGCAACATCTGCATACTGATATAAAGCAGACAGCATACCGATATTATCAATGATTAAACATTGGTAATTATTAATTGAGGTACTACTTGCCTCTATTTGCGAGTAGCGGATAGTTTTGCCAACAGGGAGAGTTTGTAACAGTTTACTGATCTTATCTTCACTAATCTCATGCGGTGCAAATATAAACTTCCACCCAGGATATCGTTTTACCACTGATGCCAGCAAATTTTCGTCGGCCGGCCAGGTGCTGCCTGCAATAAAAACAGGTGCAGCAACTTTGAAGCCCTTTATAACCGGCAATGCTTTAGGGTGTGCGGCGTTAGCCCATACGCGGTCAAAACGGGTGTCGCCGCTTAACAGTACATTTTTAATACCCAGTTTATCAAGTGATTGTACCGAAGCGGCATCCTGCACAAAAAAGCAGGTTACTTTACGCAGCATTGCACGGTGCAAACCACCATACCATTTAAAAAAAGCCTGCTGCGGTCTGAATATTGCTGATATGACATACAATGGAATTTGCACGCGGTGCAGCTCATTAAAGTAATGATACCAGTACTCGTACTTGGTAAAGATGGCAACTACCGGTTTAATGGTATCAATAAACGTACGGGCATTTTCCGGCGTATCAATGGGCAGGTAATACACTGCATCAGCTAAAGCTGTGTTTTTGCGTATCTGATAACCTGAAGGCGAAAAAAAGGTAATCACTATCGGGTAAGTAGGATATTTTTCCTTTACGGCTTCAAGAACCGGGCGCCCCTGCTCAAACTCGCCTAATGACGCAAAATGAAACCATATACTTTGCTTAACGGGCATTACCCGCTGTTGCCTGCGACCGTTGACCCATGCTTTTGCCTTTTTGCTGAACAAAGCAGTGCAAACTGCCAGCATGTAATACAGCTTTATACCAAGATTATATAAAATAAGCATCATGAGTAAAACTCTTCTCTCAAAAAGCCGTAAAAGTAGGCAAATAGCACAAAAATTGGGTAATAAGCATTTCTGCAATTCAACTTTAAATACCTATTATTGCCTAAAAAACACATTTTGTTATGAAGAAAATATTAGTAACCGGGGGCTTAGGCTTTATTGGTTCGCACACGGTGGTCGAACTGGTACAGTCCGGTTATGAGCCTATCATCATTGACGATTTATCCAATTCACACATCAGCATATTAGACCAGCTTACTACTATTTTGGGTTTCAAACCTAAATTTCATCAAATAGATTTGTGTGATGAAGCAGCGGTGCTCAACTTAGCCACTTCCGAGCCTGACGTAGATGGCATCATTCACTTTGCAGCATTTAAAGCCGTTGGCGAGTCGGTACAATTGCCGTTGAAATATTACCGTAACAACTTTTACTCTCTTTTAAACTTGCTGAACGCTTATTACGGCAAGCCACTCAATTTTGTATTTTCTTCAAGCTGTACCGTTTATGGCCAGCCCGACCATTTGCCTGTAAACGAAGATGCGCCTGTAAAGGCAGCTCAATCTCCGTACGGCAACACTAAGCAAATTGCCGAAGAGATCTTGAAAGATATGATTGCCTCGGGCAGCAATTATAAAGTAGTGTCCTTACGTTATTTTAACCCGGTGGGTGCCCACGAGTCGGCCCTGATTGGCGAGTTACCTATTGGCGTACCTCAAAACCTGGTTCCGTTTATTACTCAAACAGCCATTGGCAAACGCGAAAAAGTGACCGTATTTGGAGATGACTATAATACACCTGACGGCAGCTGTATCCGCGATTACATTCACGTAGTAGATTTAGCCAAAGCTCACGTAGCGGCCTTAAAACTGATGGAAGAAGAAAGCTTCAAAGGGTATGACGTGTTTAACATTGGTACAGGTAAAGGCACCAGCGTGTTAGAGGTGATACATGCCTTTGAACGGGCAACCGGCGTTAAATTACCTTATACTATTGGCCCACGGCGCGGCGGCGACGTAGAGCAGGTTTGGGGCGACGTTACTAAATCAGAAGAAGTGCTTAAATGGCGTGCCGAGCTTGACGTAGATACCATGATGGCATCAGCCTGGAAATGGGAAAAAGCCATTGCCGAAAAATCATTGTAATTAAATACATAATGAAAAAAATTATCATTACCGGTGGCGCGGGCTTTATTGGCTCACATGTAGTACGCCGGTTTGTAAAGTTCCATCCGGAATACCAGATTATCAATTTAGATAAACTGACCTACGCCGGTAACCTGGCTAACCTGAAAGACATTGAGCATGAGCCTAACTACAAATTTGTAAAAGGCGACATTGTGGATGCCAACTTTATTAACGAGCTTTTTGATATTGAGCAGCCGGATGCAGTAATACACCTGGCGGCCGAATCGCACGTTGACCGCTCTATTAGTAACCCGCTGGAATTTGTGATGACCAATGTGGTAGGTACCGTAAACTTGCTGAACGCTGCCCGCTACCACTGGAAGGGCCGTTACCCAGAAACCCGTTTTTACCATGTATCTACCGACGAGGTGTATGGTACTTTAGGCGAGGATGGTATGTTTACCGAGGAAACGGCTTATGATCCGCATTCTCCATATTCGGCTTCTAAAGCCAGCTCAGACCATATGGTGCGCGCTTACCAGGATACCTATGGTATGGATGCCGTAATTTCTAACTGCTCTAACAACTACGGTTCTTACCATTTCCCCGAAAAGTTGATACCGCTTTCTATCCATAACATTAAGCAAAACAAGCCTATTCCTATCTATGGTAAAGGCGAAAACGTGCGCGACTGGTTATGGGTTGAAGACCATGCCCGTGCGATTGATGTGATTTTCCATAATGCAAAATCTGGCGAAACCTACAACATCGGCGGCCATAACGAGTGGAAAAACATTGACCTGATTAAGCTTTTGTGCGAAATTATGGACAAGAAATTAGGTCGCGAGCCTGGCACCTCTGCACAGCTAATTACTTATGTAACCGACCGTGCCGGCCATGATTTACGCTACGCTATTGATGCTACCAAACTTAAAAATGAGTTAGGCTGGACACCAAGCATCACGTTTGAAGAAGGTTTGGAAAAAACCGTTGAATGGTACTTAGCTAATGATGAATGGCTGAATGACGTTACCTCGGGCCATTACCAGCAATATTACGAAGACCAGTATACTAGCCGCTAATTTAAGCTGCATATAGTTTACACATAAAGCAGGCGTTTTTAAAACGACCTGCTTTTTTTGCATTATGTGTACTTACAATACGTGGCAATAGCTTAAAAATCACTCCTGATTTTGTTTATTTGTATTCACTCACAGATATATCATGTTTATCATTAATAAGCGCTTTTTAACCGTTGCTTTAATTACTATATGCAGTTTTACTGCTACTGCCCAGTTGATGCAGAAAAAGCAGGAATTTACAAAGGCTGATACATTAAGAGGGATGCTTACCCCCTTGCGTACCTGTTATGATATCAATTATTATCATTTGGATACCCGGTTCGACATTGATAAAAAGTATATCAGCGGCAGCAACTTGTTTAAATTTACCGCCACGCAAAACTTTAATAAACTGCAGTTTGATTTATATAGCAACCTTAAAGTAGAAAAAGTAGTTTACAAAGGCCAGAACGTACCTTTTACGCGTGAGTACAACGCCGTGTTTGTGACCTTTCCAAAAACGATCATAAAAGGTAGCCATGATGAGTTTACAGTGTATTACTCGGGCAACCCTACCATTGCCAAACGGGCGCCCTGGGATGGCGGCGTAGAGTTTAATACCGACTCGTTAGGCAAGCCTTGGGTGGCAACGGCTTGCCAGGGTGCTGGCGCCAGTATGTGGTGGCCAACCAAAGACCACCAGGCCGACGAGGTAGATAGCATACTCATCAGTATAAGCGTACCTACAGGATTAAAAGACATATCAAACGGGCGATTACGCAAGACTGTTACCCTACCTGATGGTTACACCCGTTTTGATTGGTTTGTAGCCAATCCTATCAATAACTATGATGTAGCAGCAAACATAGGCGATTACGTACATTTTGATGATACTTACGACGGTGAAAAAGGCAAACTTACTTTAGATTACTGGGTATTGCCTTACCACGAACAACTGGCCAAAAAGCAGTTTGAGGCTAACGTTAAACCCATGCTTAAAGCTTTTGAACATTGGTTTGGCCCCTACCCATGGTATAAGGATGGCTACAAACTGGTAGAAACACATCATTTAGGGATGGAGCATCAAAGTGCAGTGGCTTATGGTAACAAATATCGCAACGGCTATTTAGGACGTGACCTGTCGGGCACCGGCCGTGGTTTAAACTGGGACTTTATTATTGTACACGAAAGCGGGCACGAATGGTTTGGTAATAATATTACTTCAAAAGATTTGGCAGATATGTGGATCCATGAAAGCTTCACCAACTATTCTGAATCGCTTTTTATTGAAACTTATTATGGCAAACAGGCCGGTTTAGAATACGTGCAGGGCACCCGCAAAAACGTGCGGAACGACGAGCCGATCATAGGCCCTTATAACGTTAACAAAGAAGGCTCGGGCGATATGTATTACAAGGGTGGCAACATGTTGGCTACCGTTAGGGCTATTATTAACGATGATGCAAAATGGCGTAAAATATTGCGAGGCCTCAATGGTACGTTCTATCACCAAACGGTTACAACACCGCAAATTGTTAATTACATTAATCAGCAGTCGGGGCTAAATCTTACACCGGTGTTTGACCAGTACCTGCGCTACACCAATATTCCAACACTTAATTTAAAGTTTGAAAATGGCAAGGTTTACGCCAAGTGGACCGCCGATGTTAAAAACTTTAACATGCCCATTAAAGTACGCACCAAAGGCGGCGAATACCAGTTTATTAAACCTACTACAACCTATACACCAGTTAACATACCAGGCGCTACTAAAGACAACCTGGAAGTAGACACACTGGAGTTTTATGTCAAAGTGGACAAAGGAGCTTAATAGGCTTTTAAAATTCAGCCAGCATTAAACAAAAAACAAACAGGTATTAAATTTTCACAAGCCAATTCTGAGCAAAGAGGCCCTGATTGAAATTGTTCAATCAGGGCCTCCTTTATTCAAAAGCAACTTTTTGAGTATGTTTTGCTTGCCTTAAAACTGGCGTAGCAGTATCAATTTGCAATTACCGATCAGGCAACATTGACGGCGCATTTGCTTGTCAACTTCCTGATTGCTGCATAAGCTTATATCCCATTAAAGTGGAACAGACAATTGTTTACCGTTGTATGTTACCGTTTTAATAGCACTGTTAGCTGCCATACCTGTGTTAACACCGGTTTTAACTATACAAACCTTAAACTTACGCGAAGCCAACATGCCCGGAAACTGACCTTTGCGTGCAGCAATGGTTAGCTGCTTGCTTGCATCGTTCCAGCGGAACTCAATGGTACTGTAGGCTCCTTTTTCGTAATTATAACTATCTTTTTCGTCCTCGTACAGCGTAAAACTACCATTGGCACCAGGATAGATGCGCATTTCCAAATTATCCCAGCTTTTTTCGCCGGAGTACTGCACGCTTGGGCCCCACGGCAACACAGAGCCGGCCTTTACGTATAGCGGAAGAATATCTTTAGGCACTTCCCTATCAATGGTTTGTCCGCCTTTATGCTTTTGGCCGGTCCAAAAATCCCACCAGTCGGCTCCTTTGGGTAAGTAAACAGGCCATGTTTTAACATCGGGCTTGGTTACCGGCGTTACCATAATAGAGTGGCCAAACATATACTGGGTTCCCAAATCGTGCGTTTTTGCATCAGCGATGAAATCCATAATCAATGGGCGCATAAAGGTGCCATCGTTATGCGACACATCCCACGAGGTGCTGTAATTGTAAGGTAGCATGCGGTAGCGGAGGTTGATCATCTTTTCCTGACCATCAAAACACCAATCGCCGCGGTTGCCAAAGTTAAATATCTCGCGCGGCACTTCGGTACCATGTGAGCGCATCATGGGACAAAACGTGCCAAATTGCATCCAACGTAAATACAACTCCTGAAATTCCGGATTTTTTGCGCCGCCGCCTTTGTTCCATCTGCCTGCAAAAAAGCCGCCAATGTCACTGTTCCAGTTGGGTATGCCCATCAGGGTATAATTAAGCGCTGCAGGTATTTGCTTTTGTAGCATTTCCCAGGTAGAGCCAACGTCGCCGCTCCAGGTATTTGAGCCATAACGCTGCTGCCCAACAAAGCCTGAGCGAGTCAACAAAACCACCCTCTTATTTTGATTGGTTGCTTTTTGATGAGTTGCAATACCACTGTTATGCATTATAGAAAAAGCATTTTTTACACTGCGGTAAGAGCCTAAATGCGTTGGTAAATCAAAATCGGAGTCTTTCACATTAATGTGATCCGGCTCGGTAGAGTCGAGCCACCATCCATCATTATTAATGAAACTGAATATCCTTTGATTTAAATACTTCCAGTAAATATTTAAGGCTTCGGGGTTGAATACATCATAAGGTCTAGCACCGCTTTTGGGCGGCCAGGTATCAAAATTAATGATCATTTTTTTTGAGTCCAGCTCTTTGCGTTGGTCTGTTTTAGGGCCAAAGCCAGGCCAGGTAACAATCATCAGCTTGGCGTTAAGCTTGTGGATTTCGTCAACCCATTTTTGCGGCTGCGGGAACCGTTCCGGGTCAAAACGCTGCGAGTTCCAGGCACTATCTGAGCCGTTATACTCCGGCCAGTACCGCCAGTCTTGTATTATTACGTCGATAGGCACTTTTATCTCGCGGTACTTTTTAAGCACATTCAGGCTTTCGTCCTGATCTTTATACCGCTCTTTGCTCTGAAAAAAGCCGTAAGCCCATAATGGCAGCATCGGCGCTTTGCCGGTTAGGCTGCGCACTTCTTTAATTACCCCATCAGGATTTTTACCATACATAAAGTAATAATCGGCACAATGCCCCAGGCTTTCGAAAGACAAATCGCCTGGCTTGTCGGCAAAATCAGATATCGAGTAATTATCCCAGTAAACGCCATATCCCTTGGCCGACATAAAATATGGAGAAGACGTAAACGTGTTTTCGTTTTTTAAATGATAGGTGCCGTTACGTCGGTTAAATTTGTTGTCCATAATTTGGCCAACACCATAAATGGGCTCGGTTTTATCCAGCACAAATGATCCTTTAACAGTATAGGATGGTGTACCCGCATCATCTTTGGCAGTAAAGGTAGTAGTACTGTCTTTCAGTAACTCCTGGCCGGCCTTGTTGTAAAATACAATGCTGCCATTAGTTTGATTTACGGTAACTTTTAAATCGGCCGATTGCAGGATGAGCTGTTGCCCGCTTTTACTTTGAGCAACATTAACACCTTCCGGAGATTTAATAACTACCAGACTCTTCTTTTGATAAGGTTTGTTTAAAGGCGTTTTATAAACCCGTACAATTGACGAAGAATAAAACTGAACTTCAACATCGGCATTGCTCAACCTGACTTTTGCAACCGGATTATATTTTGAACCCTGCGCCATAGCGGTTGAAACGGCAAGTAATAATGCTACTGCACCTAACCATTTCTTTTTTGTCATAAATACGTTTATTTGGTAGCGCAAATGTATATCCGGCAATTAAAAACAGGTAGCAATGAGGTTGAAACTTTTAACACAATTGTTGAAATATCAGTTAGTAGTGGCATTTTTTGGTTGTTTCAACGATGCAATATACTGTGAAGGCGTCATCCCAAATTCTTCCTGAAAACATTTGGTCAAATAACTGGAAGTATTAAAGCCCACCTGATCGGCAACCTCGGCAACGGTAAGCCCATCTTCTAAAAGCTGGCTTGCGCGTTTTAGCCTAACAGACCTTATAAAAGTAGTAGGTGTTTTACCAATAATGTGAACCAGCTTTCGGTATAAACCGGTACGGTCCATTCCCATATCCCTGCTCAACAACTCCACGGTATAAGCCGGGTTGTTGATGTTATTTTGCACATAGGTTAATGCCCGCTGCAAAAGCTTTTCGTCAGCTGCTGTTAACAGGCTATCTGTATCTGTTACTTTAGTTACCTTTTCTTCCTGGTGCTGTTTACGCTCCTCCTGTATAGTTAATAACCGGCGCATGTTAAGCAATAGCACGTCCATATTTAACTCATTCTCGGCAGCCTCTACCGGCGAAAAAACATCCTTAGATAACTGGCTAACTAAATCCTGCAGATCAAGGGCATTATTCTGAATTTCTTTAAGCTGCAGTTTCAGCCGGCCTTCATCCGTATGTTTCAAAATTTTATTTAACGGATTGATAATCTGCGTTAAAGGTTCTTTAATTTCGGCATTTACATTCATAAAAAACGCAGCCTTCATGTGGTCGAGCTTTTCTTTTTGCTCGCGTATGAGCTTAGTACGCTTCTTATTTATATAATACCTGATGCTTACAACAATTGCACCAACGGTAAAAACAACATAGATGAGGTAAGCCCACCCAGTTTGCCATAATGGCGCCTTTACTATTATTTTTATTTCGGTATAATTATTCTGCCAGTTGCTGTTATTATCGGCCGACCGCACTTTAAAGTAGTAAGTGCCCGGCCCAACATTAGTATAGCTAAAGCGGCCATTACCATTTGCTGACTTTAGTTCCTGCTCTTTCTCGTCAACACCGATGAGTTGGTAACGATAATAGGTTTGCGTAGGGTTAACATAATTTAAGGCAGAAAACTCCAAGCTAAAAAAATTTTGGTCGTGTTTAAGCGTAATATTACGGGTGTGCAAAAGCACATCCTTAAGAATTACATTACCGTTATATCGCACTCCGCTTTTCACTTCTTTATTAAAAAGCAAGAAATCAACAAACAATGGTGGTGCTTGCGGCTTAGGTATTAAGCCGTTACTTACCGGCAAAACATTAAAGCCATCGGTACCGCCCCAATAAAGGCTGCCATTGGGCGCCTTATAAGCCGCCCGAGCCCAAAACTCGTTGGCAATAACGCCATCAAAACGGTTAAAGCCCGAAAACGAGTAGGTAATTTTACCGTTGGCCTCTTTTCCTAACTGAATACGCGTAAGCCCTCCGGAGGTAGATACCCAAATAGCACCGTCGGGCGTTTGCAGTATTGACTGAATAAAATTATTGACTAATCCATCTGTAGTATAAAATGACCTGATCTTTCTCATTTTAACGTCCCACAACTGCAAGCCATCCTGCGAACCCAGCCAAATTTGCTTATTGCGATTTATCCATATCGCATTGTAATCTTTGTTATCGGGCTTAAACTCAATTTTTCGGGTTTGCGTATTATAAATAAAAAAGCCACCGGGGCAAATGCTTGCCAGCAAGGTTTTATTGATGGATACTGTTTGGTAAATATTTTTGTACGCAACGGCCTTGCTTACTTCTTCCTGATGGTACACCCCTGTCTGTTTATTAAACATCCCAAATCCAGCGCCGCTTGTACTTAGGATGAGTGTTGAGTCGGTATGCGCTGCAATTGCCTGGATAGCGCGCGGCGCGGCTGCGTAAGCATGTATCTTTTGAGTTGCATCTATATAAAACAGGCCCTGTGTATGAGTGCCTATCCATACGCCATCCTGCTTATCCCGAAACAAGGCAGTACATATCATATTACTGCCGGCTGGCAGTCGGTTAATACCTCCGGTGTGTTCATTGTATATAAAAAGCCCCTGCAAGGTGCCTACCAAAATACTGCCGTTGCCAAATTCGGCGAAAGCAGTAACGTTAAGGGTTGTTCCATCAGGCAATTGAAAGATAGATTTCCCGACGTTCTTAAATTTAAACCTGTTAGGATGATAATACAGCAATCCGCGATTAATGGTACCCAACCACATACCACCTTGGTTATCATGAAAAATGGTACTTACTTCCGTACTAATTATCTGCCCTTCAACCAGGCGTAGTTGAGGTATAAATTCTTTCCGGGTAAGGTTGGCATCAAACCTCCACATGCCTTCATTGCCACTAACCCATATATTTCCGTCGAGCCCGACCGAAAGGTAATTGAGCCATTTACCGGTTTGTAAAATGGTGGTCCATTTTTTTTGAGCAAAATCGTAGCTTAACATGGCTCCGCCACCTGTGCCATTACGTAACTGAAAAAACTGATGCTTGGCCGGAATGACAAAAGAAGTGGCACCGTATTTTGAGCGCTGGTCTGTACTTAGCGATTGCTGGCGGTACAGCTCTTTGCCTGATTGCATATCAAAGCAAACCAAAATGCCCGAACGATAAAACAGATACAGTTTTTGACTAAGCACTGCCACGTCATATACCTGGTCTGCACTTCCGGGCAATTGCGATACCTGCCGTGTAAAAAGCTTGGCTTTAGTTTGGCCTTCGGTTAAATAATATAGATCATCACTACCGGTTATTATCCACATACGATGATCTCTATCCATAAAGAAATCGCTGATGGATTGTTTGATACCTAAAGATTGTAGCAGATGATTGGGTGAGCTAACAAAGCGCTCATGGTTTACATCGATAATTAACAGCTGATGGTAGTTTTTAAGCCACATATAGCCATTAGTACCCATGTATGTATGATGAAAACCTGTATACCCCGAAAGTTTGAGGCTATTTTGTTGGTTGTAATGCAGATACTTAAACTTGGCACCATCGTAAATGTTAACCAGACCCTGCGTAATAATGGCCATTCTGCCATCAGGCAATTGGGCAATATTACGCACTTGGTTACCAGACAGTCCGTTATTAACGTCTACCGGCGTAAATGCATAATTGGGCGTAGCGCATACCCAAATCCAGCTGCAGCAACATAATACAATAGAAAAAAAGAGGCGCATGAGTAGAGATGCGTATGGCTTATAAAAACTGCAATATAATATAAGTACCGCAAAACGATGTAAATACTACATTATGTAATCAAATTGTGGCTGCATACTGTTTTTATTATGCCTGTATCTCTATTTATATAACAGAACAGCCGCTTTGCAATCAAATACAAAGCGGCTGTTCTGTGATATATCATTTATTTTAATAACCGGGGTTTTGCGTTAAACTACTATTGGCATCTCTTGCACTTTGCGGAATGGGTAAAATTCTGTGAATGTCTGTTAGAGAAACCGTTGGGTAAGACACGTAACCAAATGCCTGTTTAGGGCGGTTAATTACCAGATTTAAACGGGTAAAGTCAAAGAAACGCAATCCTTCAAAAGCAAGCTCTTTTCTTCGTTCATTTAAAATATCAGTAGTTAGCTGCGTGCCCGAAGAAGTATAACCGGCAAAGGATGGGTCGCGCAGGCGAGCCAGCTGATTTAAGTAGGTTAGCGCCTTGGCCTGGTCATTAGTACGGGCGGCAGCTTCAGCCAAAGTAAGAATAACTTCAGCATAACGAATCACCTTTGTTTCGTCTTTATCAGTATTTGAATAATTAGGAAACTTGTTGATAATGTAGGCTTGCTGCCCTCCCCTTGTACCATTTAAAATTAATGTCCTTCGCAAATCGGAAGCAGTGTATGCGTTATACAAGTCGTCAGTCGCCTGTATATCACCGTAACCTGCCTGCGAAAATATGGCATCTAAACCTGTGTTACCTAAGTTGCTTGATGCGTTTTGATTTAACTCGAAAATGGTTTCTAACTTGCCGGTTTGCGCAGCCGGGTTTGCCCAAAAGCCGGTAAATGCAGCAGCGTTTTGCGCCAGTGTATAACCTCCTTTATCTACCACTAACTGAGCAGCGGTAAGTGCATTGGCATAATCGCCTTTATACAAATAAGCCCGGGCCTCTATGGCTTTGGTGGCATATTTAGCGATATAATTGGAAGTGATGGCGTGATACGAAGTTGATGCTTCGGGCATTAAGGCATAAGCGCTATCCAAATCACTGATGATCTGCGTATAAACCGCGCCTACAGTAGCTCTGGGAGTTTTAATATCAAACCCGGTTATGTAAGAAGGGTTTTTTACAATAGGCACAGCATCGGCAGACGGGTTTACCGTATAAGGTGCACCAAACCAGTTTACCAACTGCAGGTACAATAAGCCCCTGGATGCATATGCTTCACCAATTAGCTGGTTGTTATCGCTGGAAGCTGCAAGCTTTTTTCCCTCGTAAATAATACGGTTAGCCTGCAATATGGAGTAGTAGGCCCTTGAGTAAATATTAGTTGGCTCAGCGGTGGTTGATATAAACTGGTAATTATTTTCCAGTAAATAACGCCCGGAGTTAGTTACGTTCACATAAGTATTGTCGGCAAGCAAATCTCCTAAAACCGGTATATCTCTGCCAAAAAGCTGTGTTGCTTTCATCACATTGTACATACCGTTTACAGCATCAGCCAGGTCATTAGTAGTCTTGATAGACTCTGTTACGGTTACGGCAGTAGTGGGTTGTTCATCCAGAAAACTTTTTTTACAGGCTGATACAGCCACTGCTACAGCCAAAAGTATATAAGTAATATTATTAAGTTTCATCTTATTCTCAATTAAAAGCCAACATTTAAACCAATGGTAACTGTTCTGATTTGGGGAATATCTTGAGTGTTAAATCCGTTGATAGGCACCTCAGGGTCAAAAGGCAAGCGTTTATCGTATGTTTTTGTCCACAAATTGGTACCACGCGCATATAAATACAGCTTGCTTATACCCGAATTTTTTAAGAATGCCAGTTGCTTAAAGTCATATCCTAACGAAACGTTTTTTAGTCGGATGTAATCACCATAGTACAAAAAGCGGGAAGAGAAATTTGATGAGCTTGACGATGATCCGCCACCGTAAACGTTTTTAGGAACGTCTGTGATTTGACCCGGTGTTGTCCAGCGGTTTACCCAGGTATACTGATATTTATTAGCTCCTGTAATGTAAGTACCATCGTTCAGATAATAAGCCCAGGAGTCGCTGATGCGGTTACCAAAGTTACCGTAAAAGTCAACAGTTAGGTTAATGCCTTTGTAATTAAAAGTATTACTGAAACCGCTCGTAATTTTAGGGTCAGCATGTCCGTAAGGTACACGTGCCGCTGCACCATAATTGGTGGTAGTGGACGTGCGGTCAGCATCTGCATACCACAGCGGGTTACCATTAGCCGGGTCAACTCCTGCATAAATACGGGTATAGTAAGTGTAATAAGAGTAGTTGTTAGCCAACCAGTAACTACCATTGGCCTGATTGTTTTGGGCCAGCTTAGTCATGCGGTTGGCATTGTAGGCAGCATTCAGGTTAACATTCCAGGTAAAGTCTTTAGCTTTAATCGGTACACCTTTAAGTGTAAATTCCCAGCCTCTGTTTTGTAACGCACCTATGTTTTGTGCCTGACCGGCCTGAACACCGCTGAAGCCGGTTTCCCAGGGTATATTTACCACCTGCAAAAGACCATTTACTTTGTTGTTATAGTAATCAACGTTAAATACTAAACGGTCGTTAAAGAAACCAAAATCGACACCGATATCGAATTTTTTTGAAGATTCCCAGGTAAGATTAGGATTACCTACTGTACTGTAGGCTTGTCCGTTTGCTAAGTTATAGTTAAAGCCATAACCAGCTGTTGGTCGCCATTGGTAATTACCCAAGGCATTCGCGTTACCTGTGGTACCGTATGATGAGCGAATTTTAGCTGTAGTAAACACCTTTTGATTTTGAAAGAAATTTTCACCATCGATATTCCAGGCACCGCCCACTGAATAAAAATTACCAAACTGATTAGTGGTGCCAAACCTCGAGCCGCCGTCGCGTCTAAACGATCCGCTTAATGAATAACGGTTTTGATAATTAATATTTGCCCTTGAATAAATAGCATCAAAGGTGTAATTTGACATATTTTGAGCTGCCGTTGTTGGTGTTGCAGCATTTGAAACAGCGGTTAGAGTTGGTTGCGTAAGCGGATAACCAGTTGCATAAGCCGTATTAAAATAGCTGGTTGATCTTTGCGCTTCATAACCTACGGTAGCATCTACATAAAAATCCTGTACTCCTGCAATGTTGTAGCGATAATCTAATTGATTACGCACTAACCAGTTAAAATAACGCCCATACTGGCTTGTGCCGGATCCGTTTAAACTCCGGGCATCACCCATCTGAGCATTCAGGAATGATGTTTCTTCGTTGGTTTGATAATCGATACTTGCATAACCAGTATACTTTAACTGATCCCAAATGTTCCAGCGTACGGTTTCGGCACCAAGGAGCCTTACGTTGTTGATACCTCTTTGGTCATGCTCAGCAATGTAAAGAGGGTTTGAGTTACTTGATGCAGGAAAATTTCCGTTACCGTTCACCGAAGAGTTGATACTGCCATCAGCATTATAAGCTAACTGGAACGGCCTTAAAAAATAAGCAGATGCCAACGGGCTGCTGTAATAAGCGCTACCCTGCAGAGGCGCATTTTGCTTGATGCTCGAAACGTTTAAGTTGGTAGAAATCGAAAATCGGTTATTGATTGTATGATCCAGGTTCAATGTACCCGATACCCGATTTAAATAAGACTTTAAGACCGTTGCATCCTGTTTAAAATACCCGATAGACGAAAATATACGCGTTTTTTCGTTACCTCCATTAACCGACACGTTATACTGCTGCTGGCTACCTTTTTTAGTAACTAAATCGTACCAGTTATTGCCCGGAGTGTTTAGAGCATATGTATTATTTAAAGTAGAAATTTGCGCATCGGTGTAACCAGCATTGGCAAAAGCCTCATTAAACATAGAACGATACTGATCTGGCGTTAAGATTTTGCCAGCATCAGAAAGAGGAAGGTTTGAACTAACACCCGACTCGGCATCAAAACGCACCGAAGTTTTACCTGATTTACCCCTTTTTGTATTAATGATAATTACGCCACTTGATGCACGGGAACCGTAAATGGCTGTTGCAGCAGCATCTTTTAAAACAGTAATATTTTCTATATCGTTATTATTGATACCGGCAAGAGGGCTTAAGGTTGCTCCTCCCCTTTGAGTTAAATCACTGCCGCCGTTTACAATCATCCCATCAATTACATATAAAGGCTGCGAGGCGGCTAAGCTGGTAATAGAGCTGACACCACGGATACGTACCTGGTTTAATGCACCTGGTTGCCCGCTATTGATTTGAACGTTTACACCGGCAATCTGGCCCTGCAAAGCCTGTTGAAATGTAGAGAACGGCTTATTCTCATTTGCAGCACCACTAACAACGCTTGCAGCACCCGTATACGATTTTTTTGCTTGTGAGCCGTAGGAGTCTTTAATTACTACCTCAGCCAGCATTTTTGTATCAGACTGCAATTTTATTGTAGAGAGTGCACCGGATGCAATAGTGACTTGCTGCGAAATATAGCCCACCGAAGTAATATTTAATACCTGCCCGGCAGCAGCATTAAGGGAGAAACTGCCGTCGCTACCGGTGAGTACTCCTGTTTTTGTGCCCAGCACAACTACTGAAACACCCGGAAGAGGCTGACCATCATCAGCACCAACAACAACACCAGTAATTTTTCGATTTTGTGCTATTGCATAATGAATAGCGAAAAGATTTAATGTAAAAAGAACAAGTAAAATTTTTTTCATCTGTCAAAAGTTTATTCAAGTGAATTAAATCATGACAAATTACCATCAAAAACATAAAAAACCTATTAGTTTAACAACAAGCAGACTATTTTAGTAGATTTTCAATAAAATCAGATTTTACGATATCATTATTAAGATATTTTTAAACTATTAAGCACAAAAGATTAAATTTTACTCTTAAAAAAGAGAAAAATTTAATCTAATGGTAATTATTAAGCAATAAATCTAAACAATCAATCAAAAAAAACAGTTGAAAATATAAAAACCCCTTGAATTACCTTTAAATTATTCATAGCACGATATTAAAAGATGCTATTTGAAGAGCATATAACATAAATACCAAAACAAAAAATTATAGACCTTAAAGATGAGTGAGGATGATGGAAAAAATTAAAAATTAGTGAAGCAACGGCAAGATAACGCAAACTGTGCTTCCACTTTTCACTTCGCTCACCTGATAGTTTTAACAGGCTTACAATACCCATCTTGCGCCCGGCGCAAATATATTTGAAGTTACTGTATCAACAAGTCAGCTTATATTACTACTTAGCCTAACTTGGCCAAAGACCTAACCAGACAAATGCAATAGCATTTGTAAACAATATGGAGCAACGTTAATATCATCAAAGCTAATCAGCCTCTTATATGTAACCCTATAACTACTATCGCTGCATTTATACTTTACGCACTGAACACTTACATTTATGTTAAACAAGATTCGCTTTACAGGTTTTGCTCTGTTATACCCGTTTAAATAAAATCCAATCCCGAAAAGCTTTTGTTCAGGATAGCGCTGTTATCCACCTCGAGCCACTTGTTTAACAACGTGCCATAAACTTCTCTAAAATCAACCTGATATTTCAAATCGTCGTTTTCAAGATTAGTCAAATCAGGAGCCTGGTTGTAAATACCTGCTTTATTAAGTTTGCCGCCAAATAAAAATACATTATTTGCCGTGCCATGGTCGGTGCCATTGCTGGCATTCTGTTCAACACGGCGGCCAAACTCCGAAAAGGTCATTACTAAGGTATCGTCCAGCTTGCCGGTCTGTTTCAAATCCTTGATAAACGCGGCTACTGCATCAGCATATATTTTTAATTGCCGGCCCTGCTGGTTTTGCTGCCCCACGTGGGTATCAAACCCACTAAGCGACACGTAATACACCCTGGTTTGCAAGCCCGAATTAATAAACTTAGATACATTTTTGAGCTGATAGCCTAAACCTGTATTGGGGTAAGTGGCCGTTACATTGTAAGTTTTGGTTGTTTTCTGTATATAATCGGCTGATGAGTACGTCTCAATCATGGTTTTATACAGGTAACCCAAATTATCTTCATGCAAATGGTCATTATCCGGTCCATGCATCAGGTCTTTAAAAAAGGGCTCGCGCGTGGTCTGGAAAAGCTTGTTGGGATCTTGTACAGCAATGCCTTTTAAATTGGCCCCTTTTAGCGCTAACGACAGTGTATCATCTACCTCAATGGCAGTGTAGGGGCTTTTGCAATTCTGACAACTGGCATCCAGGTATCGGCCAATCCAACCGGTGGTTAAAAACTGGTCGGTATCGCTGGCTGTTTGCCAGATATCCATCGACCTGAAATGCGACCTGTCGGGATTAGGATAACCTACCGAATTAATTACACTCATCCATCCCTGATCGTAAATCTCCTTTAATGCCGACAGGTTAGGATTGAAACCCTGCATGTCATTCAGCTTAATCACATCGCTGTTATTAATAGCAATAGTTTTGCGTTTTTGGTAATACACATCGTTGCCGAACGGAATTACGGTATTGAGCCCGTCATTACCGCCAGAAAGCTGAATAATTACCAGATTTTTATAACCGGTAATGGACGACGTTGCCATTACCTCCAGCGGTTTCAAAAAGGTGGGTATTAAAAATGCTCCGGATGCTAAAGCACTGCTTTTTAAAAAATCTCTTCTTTTCATAACTCAATGAATGAATAGCTGGTGCCGTCAACGTTTATTACTGCACCATACACGTTAGTGCTATTTAACATAACTGATATTCGGGGGTCGATACTACCTGTATCACCATAGCCTTAATATCTGGCGCCTGGTTAATTTCGGCAATAATGCGGGGATTGAGTGGTGGCTCTAATAAATATTGGGCAACTGCCTCGTGTGGCACTTTTAGAGGGATGCTTTCCAAAAATTTATTCCAGTCGGGCTGAGCCTGCACCCGCTTAATTACATTAAGTTGCTGCTTGCGTTGTGAGGCCAGGTAAGCTTCGTCTTCGGGCGACGCCTTTCCGGCAAAATCAATCAGGCCGGCATTTAATATTGTTGAAGGTATTTTGATCCGGTACATAAGCGATGAGCTATCAATCCAGCTGCGTCCGCCTGGCCAGCCGGCCACATTAGGCGGCCTGAACAATATTTGACCCAACGTGCGCTGAAACTGTATCAGTACATCAGGATTTTGATAGCTGATATTAAACCTACGGTTCAAATCTGCCAGTAATTCTACCGGCGATTTAATTAGATTACCTATGTTTTTATCCTCGTAAAACCAGGGTGCGGTAAATACATGCTCCAGTAATGCTTTAATATCATAACCCGATTGGTAAAATATACCCGCCATTTCATCTACATGGGCATCCTCAGGTATTTCGTTCACCAAGTAACGGTACAACTTGGTACTGATGTAACGGGCAGTTTGTTTATTGTTGAGGATGATGTCGATAATATCTTCTCCGCAAAAGTTACCTGTTTTGCCCATAAACGTTTTGGGCTTCTCATCATGGATGTTGGGCCTAAAAGTATACTCCCCGTTTTTACTATTATAAGCCCAACCCGTAAATGCCCTGGCCGATTCTTTGATATCCTGCTCGGTGTAATGCCCGCGGCCAAGCGTAAACAGCTCCATCAGCTCGCGGGCAAAATTTTCGTTAGGGTGCGCTTTGGTATTTTGCTGGTTATTTAAAAACTGCAGCATAGCCGGCGATTGAGATACTTTAGTAAGCAGTGTTTTAAAATTATCAAGGGCGTAGGTACGCTGTATGTTATTAAGCTCTTGCTGATAATAATAGTTACCAATATTGCAGGCAAAATGGTTATGCCAAAACAACGTCATCTTCTCGCGCAGTTGCGCTTTGCTGGTGCTAAGCTGTTGCATCCAGGCAATGTTTAATGCTTTTTCTTGCTGGTTACGTTTTTCTTGCAATGCCTTACGTTGCTCTTCAGTTGGATCTTTGATGGGGTTTAAATCCAAATTTTCGGTAACTGCAACAAGTGGAGCATTTGATTCAGCATCCTTAAATATTCTTTTTACAGCCTTTTTAGGGCTCCAGTTGTGTTGCGTCTGCAGTTCATTGTAGTTGATGCCGAATCCGGCCCGTGCGTACAAGTGTTTAATGAGCCTTGTATTATCCATAACGCAATCAATAAAGTAGATTTATTACGATAATATTTATCTGGATATATTAATATTTTTCTTGCAAGTTCAATACAGTTTACGTACTCCACTTACTGCTATTTAACGTGCAGGCAAAACGTTAATTATACAGCAAACCTGCATTTTAATATCTTTTTAATGTGGTATAGCGTATAAATGCTTCGACTTACAATTTAATACTAATAATGTTTTAATCTTTTTCTAATAAACAGTTAATACATATATTAGTACAGCGTAACCTTATTATAATTATATGCAAAAAAACCTTACCTTGCTGCTTTTAGCACTCTTTTCGTGGGCAATGTCCTTGGCCCAAACACAAAAAATCGTTTCTAATGCACCTACTTACGGTAAAATTGACATTGCCGATCTGGAATTAAAAACCTGCGACTTTGAAAAAGATGCCAATGCTATGGTACTATCAGACAAGGCCGAACTTTATTACGATGATAATTTAAATATCGTTGTTGAGCGGCATAAGCGCGTCAAAATTTTTTCGGATGCCGGAAAAAAACAGGCAGACATTAGGATAGAGTATTACGGCGGCAACCGCTACGAATTTATTACCGGATTACAGGGCGAGATATTTAACCTTGTAAACGGAAAAATTGAAACAACCAAGCTGGACAAGAAGCAGATTTTTACGGAAAACGTAGATAAAAGCCGGATGGCTATGGTGTTTTCATTCCCGAACGTAAAAGCCGGATCAGTTATAGAGTACAAATACAAGCAAACCATCAACTCGATGAGCTATTTGCCCGAATGGTATTTCCAGTCAACTGTACCTATCCGTTACAGCGAACTAATTACCAGTATACCTGAGTGGTTCTATTTTACCCTACAGCAGCGTAACGGACAGCCGTTTACTAAATTTAACCGCAGTATTGAGTCGCGTTCCATTAGTAATGGATCGAACACGCCTCTAATTTTTTCGCAAAACGTCACTCAATACGTAATGGCCAATGTGCCATCGGTGGTACATGAGCCTTTCATGTCATCGGAGATTGATAATATGCAGGGCCTGTATTTTCATTTAACCTCATTTATGCCGCCGGCAGGCTTTACCCGTAATTTTTCAGACACCTGGGCTAAAGTAGGTGGCACTTTAGCTGACGACGAAGATTTTGGCTCTCAGTTAAAACGCAAGCTTCTTGGCGAAAGCGCCATCATTGACAAAGCCAAAACCTTAAAAACAGACAATGAAAAAATTGCCTATGTTTTTAACGAAGTAAAAAACGCCATGAAATGGAACAGTATTGACCGCTGGTACACTAACGATGGTACTGTTAAAGCCTGGGAAAAAAAGATAGGCAACTCCACCGAGGTTAATTTGATTTTATATCACTTACTAAAACAATCGGGAGTTAAAGCTTACCCGATGGTGGTAAGCACCCGCGAGCATGGTATGGTAAACCCAGCCTACTCGTTTTTATACCAGTTTAACCGTGCTGTAGTGTATATACCTGTTGACAGCACCAAGCGTTACATTCTTGATGCTACCGGTAAATACAACTGTTACCAGGAAACTCCAGCCAACCTGCTTGGATCTTACGGTTTATGTATTGATAAAGAAAATAAAACTTACGATCTGATACATCTTACACGTGCTACACCGGTAAAACAAGTAGTACTGGTAAATGCACAAATTTCGCCGGATGGTAAAATGGACGGCACGGCCAGCATCAGCAGCTACAGCTATGACCGCTTTAACCGTGTTGAAAATTATAAAACCAACGGCGAGAAAAAATATATTGATTACCTGCGCGATAACAACAATACTTTGAGTATAAGCTCTCTTAAGCTCGACAATATGGAGGTGGATACACTGCCTTTAAATCAAAACATCACCTTTAAACAGGAGCTAACCGGCTCAGATAAAGATTATATTTATTTTAGCCCTAACCTGTTTTCTTCTTTCAAAGCCAATCCGTTTTTGAGCGAAAACCGCGTGAGTAATATTGATTTTGGCCATACCCGCTTTTATAATATAACCGGTTTATATAAAGTACCGGAAGGTTATAAGGCCGATGCGCTGCCTCAAAACATAAGCCTCGTAATGCCCGACAAAAGCATTACCTGCCGCAGAACGGTAGCTGCAAATGATGGTACCATAGTAGTAAGGTACATTATCAATTATGAGAAACCTTTGTATTTCAAAGATAGCTACCCCGACCTGCGGGAGTTTTATAAGCGCATGTACGAGATGTTAAACGAGCAGGTGGTACTTAAAAAGTCGTAATCAGTAATGTTTATTAAGCAAGTTAAAACTGCGTGTTTGTGGTTGGTAGTATTAACCGCAAACACCTTTGTGTTAAACGCTCAGGATAAAAGTATCCCCAAGGAGCTTTATCTGGCAGCAACTCTACCCGATTCATTGAAGCAGGATGCCAATGCCGTTATAAGATATGCCAATACCGAAGTAATAGTTAGTGCACCAGGCCGGCTGGTTAAAAAGCATCACAGCTTGGTAACCATACTTAACGAAAAAGGTGACAAATATGCGCAGCTTGTACAAAGCTACGACAAGCATTTTAGCAGCATTGGCACGATGCAGTTGCTGGCTTATGGTGCTGATGGCAAGCTGATAAAAAAATACACCAAAAGCGATGCTTACGACCAGTCTGCTGCAGATGGAATTTCCATTATTACCGACTATCGTATAGCATCCTTGCAGCATCGTATTGCCAGCTACCCGTCAACCATAGAGCTGATTTACGAAACTACCATGAATAGTTACCTTGACTTATTTGAGTGGAACGTTCAGCCGCTCGAAACAGCGGTACAGCAGGCAACCTATAAGTTTGTAATTAACCCTCAGGTTGGTTTCAGGTATAAAAATAAAAACACACGTTTGCAGCCTCAAAAGCAGTCGGACGGTAAAAATGATATTTACACCTGGCAGGTGAGTAATTTAAAGGCACAAACTCCCGAAGAAGACGTTCCTGGCTGGGCCGTTACTCCACGCATTGCTTTTGCCGCCAATAAATTTGAGTACAGTGGCCTGCCCGGCGATATTAGTAATTGGCAAAACTACGGACAATGGCAGCTGGCGCTTAACACCGATGTTTGTTCTTTAAGTCCGCAGCGAGAGCAAGAAATTAGACAGATGACTTCCGGTTTAAAAACCGACCAGGAAAAGGCCCGGTTTTTATACAATTATGTGCAGCAAAATATGCGTTATGTAAGCATACAATTGGGTATTGGCGGTTTAAAGCCTTTTGCTGCCGGTTTTGTAGATCAGAAAAAGTATGGCGACTGTAAGGCATTAACCAATTATATGTATGCACTACTAAAAGCAGTTGGCATACGTTCGCACTATGCTATGGTAAATGCGGGTACTAATGAAGAGCCTGCTGATTTGGACTTTCCTGCCGATCCGTTTAATCACGTAATTTTATGCATACCCTTTAAAAACGACACGACGTGGCTGGAGTGCACCAGCTCTACGCAGCCTTATGGCAAACTTGGTGCGTTTACCGAAAACCGTAATGCCCTACTGGTTACCGAACAAGGTGGCAAATTGGTTAATACGCCGAAGAGTACTACGGCCGACAACCAATTTAATAGCCTGGTGCAGGTTAAATTAGATGCAGATGGCGGTGCTATTGCCAGCGTTAAAATCAAAAGCTCGGGAGAGTATCGTGATTTGTTTGTAGGTGGGTTACCATCCATCAGTCAGGATAAACAAAAAGAATACCTTATCAGATCGCTCAACTTTAAGCAGCCCTCCGTTTTTGAGGTAAAGTTAGGAGCCGACAGTGCTGGCATTAAAGAAGTAAACTTTGACCTGGAGTACGACACTTTTGCAGAGGTATCTGCCGGTAACAAAAAGTTTTACCGCCCGCGGGTATTTGACTTATGGCAATTAACCCTGCCTGCGTTAGATAAACGCCGCAACGATTTTTATTTTGATCACCCAATGCAAAAGTCTTGTACCACCGTAATTAATTTACCCGAAGGGTTTGAAGCCGAGTCGGTACCGGAGAATGTGAGCCTTAAATTTAGTTATGGCACTTACGAGGCTTCTTATGCTTACGATACAGCCAAAAATCAGGTAACCAGTAAGGTAACTTTTAAATTAAACAAGCAAGTTGTTCCGGCTGGTAAGTATACCGAGATGCAGCAGTATATGGACAATATTGCACGGGTACAAAACAAAAAACTGGTCATACATCGTAAAGCCTAATTTTAGCTTAAATTTTTGTGCAACAAACGTCTAACAAAAACCAAACGTTAGCCAGCTTGTTGTAAAAACATACTTAATACGAAACGTTATGGATAAGCTGGAATTAAAGGGAGGCTGGAACGAGCTTAAAGGCAAAATTAAACAAGCCTATGGCGACCTCACCGAAGATGATTTAACTCACGAAGAAGGCAAAGACGACGAAATGCTGGGTAAGCTACAGCAAAAAACGGGTAAGAGCCGCGATGAGTTAGTAAAGTGGATTAATAGTTTATAATAATAAAATGGGCCGGGCAACCGGCCTTTTTTATGTTGAATACTCTCGTTAATCACCTATTAAGTAACAACTTACATAAAATATATCAGACAAGCTGATATAAGTAACATCTTACACTGTTTGGTCGTATCAAACACAATGATTGTAATAATTGTTGTTCCACTCTTTGTACGATACTCAAAATAACATGTTCTCTATTAAAAATATTTTGTCTGCATTGTTTGCTGTTGTAGTGATGATGCTTGTGCCGCTGCGTGGGCAGAGTTTTTCTATATTAGCTCATGAAGCTATTATTGATGCCGAGTGGGATTTAACACTAAAAAAGATACTTCTTAAAAAATACCCCGATGCCACGCTGGATGACCTGATTAAGGCGCACTCATACGCCTATGGCGGCAGTCTGGTGCTTGATATTGGTTACATGCCCGGTGGTAATGCCTACTTTACCGATTTGATGCATTACGTACGTAGCGGCGATTTTATTACTAACCTGCTTCACGAAGAACATAGCCTCAATGAGTACGCTTTTGCCTTGGGTGCCTTGTCGCATTACATAGCCGACCAGTACGGCCATAGCATGGCTACCAACGTTACCGTGCCCGAACTATATCCTAAGCTAAAAGCTAAATTTGGCAATGTAGTTACATATGACGAAGACCACCTATCGCACAGCCGGATGGAATTTGCTTATGACGTAGTGCAGGTAGGCCGCAGTAATTATGCCTCGGTTGCCTATCATGATTTTATTGGGTTTAATATTGCTAAAGAGCCGCTGCAACGGGCGTTTTTAAAAACTTACGGGCAGGATTTAAGCTCACTGTTTAAAAATTTTGAGTCGAGCGTATCTATTATGCGCTGGGGAGTGAAAAACCTGTTCCCTGCCATGACCAGGCAGGCCTGGAAATCTAAGAGAGATGAAATTGTTAAAGTAAATACTAAAGCCACCAAACGCACTTTTAGATACAAAATGAGCAGCCGCATGTACCGGACCGAGTTTGGCAGCGACGGTAGTTCCAAACCCGATTTCAAAGCCCGCGCTTTAGCTTTTTTAATCCGGATCTTACCCAAAATTGGGCCTTTAAAAACGTTGAAATTTGTTTATCCCGGCCAGCAGGGCGAAAAACGCTTTGTAAGTGTTTTTGATACCATTATTCGAAAATACGGTACAGCTCTGCAAACCTGGGATCAGCAAGGATTGCTTTTAACCGATATTAATTTAGATACCGGCCACCCGCAAAAGTTTGGTGAATATAAGCTCTCTGATAAAAGTTACTGCGAGCTGTTGTGTAAACTACAAAAAGAGCAATTTATGTACATGGACAAAGAGTTGCAGCAACACCTGATTACTCATTTTGAAGATGCCGAAGGGCTGCATCAATTATTTAAAGATCATCCCGAAGATATAGCCGGAGTGCAGCAAGCCATAGCGCAATTAAGAACTTTTAATGTGCAGGAGAATAAAATTAAAAACACGACCGGTTCATCAGCGACTGATTAAAGCTAGAAAGCTCGTTTTGTTAAACACAAAACGAGCTTTCTATAATAAATGCCTCATTGATTAGTCTTTCTTTTTTGAAGATGACTTTACACAATTAGGTACAGTTTTACCGTTTTTTTCTTTGGTGCCTTTCTTTTCGTATCCTTCCCAGCACGATCCTTTTTTTTCTTTAGTTGCCATAATATTAAATGTTGGTTGTCTGTAATTTACCAATTACCGTTCCAAATATTAAAAGCGGCGTATAGATGTTGAGAATTTACAGCATTTGCTATAAAGGCAAAAAGGCTGCTCTAACTAAAGAGCAGCCTTTTTACTTATTATCGTGTTGAGCAGTTAATTACTCTGCACTATCGCGTAATGCCTTAATGCGATCATGCGACTCATTGATTGCCTGTGACTGGCGGGTAAGCAGTTGGATAGCTTCTGATGACAATTCGCTCTCTGGCATCAACGCTTCGCGGTATGCTTTTTTAATGGCATCTTCGCCGCGCTCACACTCTTGTAAAACTGCTTTACGGTCATGACCTGAAAACAATGCTTTTACTTCGATCCAGGCGCGGTGTAATGTACCTGATGCGCTGTTACCTGTATCAGTATCGGCACCATGTTGTACGCCTAATGCAGTTAATTCTTGTGCAAACTCACGGCTTTGAGTGCTGTATTGCTCAAATAATGTTTTTAAATCAAAATCGCCATCGCCTAAATCTTTTAAAGCGCGTGTAAAACCGTCAGCACGGTCGTTATTGATTTCAATTAAATCACTTATTACTTCTGTTGCTTTTGTGGTAGATTCCATGGTATATGTATTTTATATTATTGGTAAGTCAACAATAATAATATTGGTTGGTTTTAATTATAGAGCGATTAAATTTAATCCGTTCTTTAAAATCTATATTTTACACTTAAAGTTTGTTTGTTGGGTTTCCACGTATTTATGAGGAAACGATACTTTAACATTAATAAAATTTGTTAGTTATGACCGCTAATCAGCATAAAAAAGAAGGTGATATCAATACTGATCAGAAGGTAAATCAGTAAAAAAATTTAGAAACAGAAGCCTCCATTAGCGAAGGTGACGAGGTAAAAAAGCCGAAAAACGCATGCAGAATTTACAAAAAAATTCATCACCACCTGACGATAAGAAGGATGCTTGATGCCAGCTGCTAAAATGCCGTAAAATTATTTAGCTTAGCCGGCACCCTAACAACACCTGTCCCATCATGAAAACAACTTTAATTTACAGCTTGGCGCTCTCATCAGCATTGTTTGTTTTTGAGGCCAACGCCCAAACGGTTACCCTGGATTATTATTTTAATCACGAAGCTCATAAAGACAGCAAAGGTGAGCCCGAACGTTTCCACTATTTGTGGGAAGAAACCGACAATAACGGTTACTCTATTTTAGGCGAAAACTTCAAGTCTCAGGGATTTAAGCTAAAATCACTCGAAAATGCACCTACAGCAACAAACCTTAAAGGCACCAGTGTTTACATCATCGTTGACCCCGACAGTAAAAAAGAAAGTCCCAACCCTAACTATATCCAGCCCACAGATGTAAAAAACATTGCTGCTTGGGTAAAGCAGGGTGGCATATTGGTCATGTTTGCTAATGACAGTGCTAACGTTGAGTTGCCTCATTTTAATAAGCTGGCTAACACCTTTGGTTTTAACTTCAATAACGATTTACAGAACCATGTGGTAGACGATAACCATTTTGAAGATGGAGGTATTATCATCAAAAACAATCCGGTGTTTAAAACCGCAGGTAAAATTTACATGAAAGATGTGTGCTCCATCAGCACCACCGGCAATGCCAAACCTGTTTTAAAAAATGCTGCCGGGGCTACCCTGATTGCAACAGCCCAATACGGTAAAGGAACTGCCATAGCCATTGCCGACCCTTGGTTGTATAACGAATATACCAACGGCCGCCTGCCTGCTAAATACGGTTTTGAAAATGACAAGGCTGCACAAGATTTAGTAGCTTGGCTTAAACGTTTAACAGCAGAATAACAGAACAAATAAATCTTACACAAACAGTAGCTTTTCTGGTTATTAGAAAAGCCTTGTTTATATGATTTCCTCAAGGCTTAGTTATGCCCATTAACCAACCAGATTATGATGCTGTAATAGTAGGTTCGGGCCCTAACGGGCTTGCTGCTGCCATACTTTTGCAACAGCAAGGGTTGCGGGTGCTTATTATAGAAGGTAAAGAGAGTATTGGTGGTGGCTTACGTACAGCCGAACTAACATTACCCGGTTTTAAGCATGACATTTGTTCGGCAATTCATCCCTTAGGAGCCAACTCTCCATTCTTAACAAAGCTACCTTTAGCGCAATTTGGCCTGGAGTATATTTATCCTGATGTAGCAGCCGCACATCCGTTAGATGACGGTACTGCTGCCATGCTTACCCATTCGGTAAATGATACCGCCCGACATCTGGGTGTTGATGAGCAGGCTTACTTAAAGTTGGTGCAGCCCCTAATAAAATCATGGAATGCTATTGCACCTGATGTATTGGGGCCATTACATTGGCCCAAACATCCGCTGGCTATGGCACAGTTTGGCGCTAAGGCATTGCTGCCGGCTACTGCTTTGGCTAAATTGTTTGCCGGTACGCCTGCCCGGGCTCTTATTGCAGGTATGGCGGCACATGCCATACAGCCTTTAGGTAATTTAACCACAGCTGCCATAGCTTTGGTGTTGTTGGCGCAAGGGCATATTAAAGGCTGGCCATTGCCTAAAGGCGGTTCACAGCAAATAGCCAATGCAATGGCAGGCTACTTTAAATCAATAGGCGGCAAAATTGAAACCAGAATATTTATCAGCAATATGAGCCAGTTGCCTTCGGCGCATGCTGTATTGTTTGATGTTACGCCGCGGCAATTACTACAGATTGCCGGTCACCGGTTTTCGTGGGTGTATAAAAAACAATTGGCTCGTTACCGGTACGGCATGGGCGTGTTTAAAATAGATTGGGCGCTTAATGAGCCTGTGCCTTTTACCGCCCCGGAATGCCGGCGCGCCGGCACCTTGCATTTGGGCGGTAGTTTTGAGCAGATAGCATCGTCAGAATTAAGTACGTCTAAAGGCAACCATCCGGAGCAGCCGTACGTATTATTTGCACAGCAAAGTTTGTTTGATAATAGCCGGGCACCTAAAGGTAAGCATACGGCCTGGGCTTATTGCCACGTACCACATGGATCTGAAAAAGATATGACCCACATTATTGAAAGCCAGGTGGAGCGTTTTGCCCCCGGTTTTAAACAATGTATTATTGCCCGCAGCACCATGAATACCCGGCAAATGGAAGAATACAACCCCAATTATATGGGTGGCGATATTAATGGCGGACAGTTAGATATTGCACAACTGTTTACCAGGCCGGCATTGAGGTGGTCGCCTTATCGAACATCGGCTAAGGGGGTATACATTTGTTCGTCGTCAACGCCGCCGGGTGGCGGTGTACATGGTATGTGCGGTTACTATGCTGCAAAGCGGGCTTTAAAAGAAGTATTTGGGATACGAATCAACACCTTAAATTAGCTTTATTAAAAGTCAATTTAAATTATCTTAAAGTTTTTTATACTGTGTTAAAGCATTAAAAGTTCAAACATTTAGCATACAAAATAGTTAATCATCTTACATTTAATTGTACAGGATACCAAGCAAATATGTTAAGCTTTCATGTTTGCAGATACCTGCGTTTGTAATATTTAAAACGGTTTTATAAGTTGGACAGCTTTACTAACGAAAACTTTTCTTTTTCTCACGAAAGTCTACAGCGCGATTTTGAGCTACTTACTAAAGCGGTAGATGCAAGTATATCGGGTATTATTATTTCAGATAATCAACAGCCCGATAACCCTATCATTTATTGTAATGCTGCATTCGAAAAGATGACCGGTTATGTGCGTAACGAGATTATTGGTCGTAATTGTCGTTTTTTGCAAAAAGATGACCGTAATCAAAAAGAGCGGAAAATATTAAAAAATGCCATTGCCGAAGGCAAGGATAGCGTAGTAGAGATCAGGAATTATACCAAGAGTGGTGTTTTATTTTGGAACGAACTGTACTTATCACCCATTAAAGATGAGCAAGGTAACATTACCTATTTTATTGGCGTGCAGCACGATATTACTCAACGTAAAAAAGCGCAGCAGGACTTACTACAAGAACAGGAGAGCTTAGAGCGCAAAGTAGAGGAGCGTACAAGGGTCATTAGGGAAAGTGAAGAATACTTGTCGAGCATATATCAAACCGTACGAGAAAGCCTGATTGTTTTAAATCCGGAATTTAAGGTATTGAGCGTAAACGAGCATTTTTTACGCACTTTCAAGGTATCAACATCAGAAACCGAAGGTGAGCTATTGTATGATTTAGGTAACGGACAATGGGATATTCCCAAGCTTAAAGAGTTGTTAGAGCAAATTTTACCTACCAATAATCCGGTCGAAAATTTTGAAGTAGAACATAATTTTCCGCAGATTGGCCGTAAAACTATGCTGGTTAACGCTCATCGTATCGAGCTGGAAGGGCAGTATAAAGACAGGATATTAATTGCCATTGAGGATATAACCGAGCGGCGGGATATTGAACGCCGTAAAGATGATTTTTTATCTATTGCCAGTCATGAACTTAAAACACCGCTAACTACCATTAAAGGCTATGTGCAGATGATGGAGCGGTTTATGCCTGATGCAGCCGACGATAAGTTTAAAAACATTGTTAAAAAAACCAGCACTTATGTAGAGCGTTTAAACTTGCTCATCGGTGAATTACTGGATGTATCGCGTATACAAAACGGAAAAATTGAATTACATAAAGAGCCTTTTGATTTTGACAGGATGCTGCATGATACTGTTGAAGGTATGCAGGCTGCCAATAAAGAATTTGATATTGAAATAAAGGGCACCTCCGTAAATAACTATGTTGGAGACGAATTGCAACTGGTACAGGTAATTAATAATCTGTTATCAAACGCTATTAAGTACTCGCCCAATGCGCATAAAATTATAGTGTATGCTTCGCTGGTAAGCGATTTTTTAAAAGTATCAGTAACTGACTACGGCATGGGCATCAGCATTGAAGATCAAAAAAATATATTTGAGCGTTTTTATCGCGTAGGCGATATTCAGCAACATTTCCCGGGTATGGGTATCGGTTTATATGTATGTGAACAGGTAATTAAAAAACATGGCGGTACCATTTGGGTAGAGAGTGAAAAAGGAAAAGGCTCAACTTTTAGTTTCACACTTCCGTTAAACGAAAGGAAGAATGATGAATAAAAAAGTTTTAGTTTGTGATGATGACGAGGGCATCCTGGATATGGTTTCGTTTGTGCTGGAAGACAGCGGTTTTCAGGTAATTGCAGAAAGCAATAGCCTTAACGTGTCCGGCTTGATTGAAAAGGAAAAGCCCGATTTATTATTATTGGATTTATGGATGCCAGTACTCTCGGGCGACCAGGTGTTAAAAATGCTGCGCAGTAACCCGGATACAAAAGATCTGCCGGTCATTGTGATATCCGCCAGTACAGAAGGACAAAAAATTGCTCAGGAAGCTGGTGCGAGCGCGTTTATAGCCAAGCCTTTTGATATTGATCAGCTCATTAACAGAGTAGAAACGATATTGCAATAAATTTTTAAACTTGGGATATGAAATATGGATTGATACCGGCGTTTGTCTTATTCTTAACGGCAGGCAGCGTTAAGGCACAAACTGCCGAAGCTGCGCATTTTGCCAAACCTCAAAGCAGCAAAAATATTTCGGCCCAGGTTGGCCAAAAGTTGGCCGTGTGTGATACTGTTTATGATTTTAGAGTGGTAAATCCAACCACTACCTTACTCAACTTAGGCGGCCGTTACCCTCAACAAAACCTCACCGTAACTATCAAAGGTGATGCAGTAAAAGTTAATCCGGCCTTAATGAAGGGCAAACCGGTATGCTTTTATGGGGAGGTTACTCTCTTTAAAAATCGCCCAGAAATGGTTGTTTCTGCGCCAGAGCAAATTATGGATATCAAAAAATATCAGTAGCTCCTTCGTCGTGTGTAATGTAAGATAGCATCAAACATGGCATATCATTCAGACAACAGTATAAGCAAGAACTTGTTAACACCATTAATTACATCAAGATAAAAAAGATAAGAGCCCAGTATTACCGGGCTCTTATCTTTTTTATGGCTTTTGTGAGCCAATGCAACTTTTAATCCTACTTATTAGCAGTTATAGTCGACTATATTATTGTGCCTGTTCAGTAACCGGCGCTGCAGCAGGATCGGCAGACTCATCATCAATTACCACACCCATAGCGCAAAATTTGTCGATACGTTCACTTACCAGTTCTTCGATATTACGGTCTTTTAACGCTTTGATATCTTTAATCAGTTGTTTTTTTACGATTGCAGCCATCGCCACCGGATCTTGGTGTGCACCACCCAGCGGTTCTTTAATGATCCCATCTATCAGCTTGTTTTTGAACATTTCGCTCGAGGTTAGTTTTAATACCTCAGCAGCACGTTCTTTATAATCCCAGCTGCGCCATAAAATAGATGAACAAGATTCTGGAGAGATAACCGAGTACCAGGTATGTTCAAGCATATAAACTTTATCGCCCACACCAATACCAATAGCACCGCCTGATGCGCCTTCGCCAATAATTACACAAATAACGGGCACGTTAAGCACCGACATCTCCATAATATTACGGGCAATGGCCTCACCTTGTCCGCGCTCTTCAGCTTCCAGACCCGGATAAGCACCCGGCGTGTCAATTAATGTAATAACAGGCTTGTTAAATTTTTCGGCCATTTTCATTAAGCGCAACGCTTTGCGGTAACCTTCAGGGTTAGCCATACCGAAATTACGGTACTGCCTATCTTTAGTGTTACGCCCTTTCTGGTGACCAATAAACATCGCGGTTTGCCCCCCTATTGATCCCCAACCGCCAATAATGGCTTTGTCGTCGCCAAAATTACGGTCGCCGTGCAGTTCAATAAAATCATCACACATCAGCTCAATATACTGTAATGTATAGGGTCTGTCCGGATGCCTCGAAATCTGCACCTTTTGCCAGCCGGTAAGGTTAGTATATAATTGTTTCTTCGTGTCGTCAAACTTGTCTTGCAACTCATTTATCGTAGCCGACATATTTACCTTAGTTTTCTCTTCTGCCTGTTTTATTTTTTCAATTTGCTGCTGCAAATCAGCCAATGGCTTTTCAAAATCAAACGTAATCTTCATAATCCTCTGTAACGGGGGGCTAAGTTAAGTAAATTGAACGTAGAAATCTTATTTCTGGTTTTTAAGCTGCCAAAACTTGGTAAGCTGCGGTTGAGTCAACGAATTATAGGTGTTATAGCAAGCCGTTAAAACAGAGGTGCGGTATTCTCCTTCGTATAATCCATAACGGTTGCCATAAAAAGTAATGCTGCCTTCGTCGAGCTTTTTGGTACTGAACATTTCATCCAGCTTTTTCTCGTTGCGTAAAACAGACTGTCCTATTTCTGTTTTTTTAAGCTGCAGGTACTTGCTTATTTCTGTAAGGCGGGTTACCTGCACCGGCAATAATTTAAGTTCCTTTTTGTACTTTAACACCTCATCGGGCATTGGATAACCATTCATGGTTGCCGGCAGGGCCATTTCGGCCAGCGCAGGCCCCTTTTTATAATCAGCGTACTGTTTTAAAGTCAGCGTTTTTATAACTGATGGAGTAACACTGCTATCTGTTTGAGCAAATAAAGCTTGGCAAACACTCAAACATAAAAACAAACAAAGTAGTGCTTTATTCATAAAATGCAGTTTAAACTAAACTACAAAAGTGCTTAATAATTTAATTAAAGCAATGCGTTAATGTCATAATGTGTACCAATTGTAACATCCGCATTACAAATTAATCCATTGGCATAGTTATGTCTCTAAACCATATATACAATGTAATTGATTATGAAAAAGACCATTTTAAGCATAGCGTTAGTAGCCTCGTTAATCAGCAGTTTAAGCAGTTGTATGGTATCTAATGATCGTCGTGGCAGGCATCGTGACCGCGGCCACCATGATCGCGGATGGCACCGTGGCCCGTACGATAGTAATTACGGCCGCTACTAAAATAAAAGCCCGGGTTTCGTGACTGATTTCCCGGGCTTTTTTATATAAAAAATATTTAATGCAATCTATTAAAGTTATACCTCTTCGGTACCAACAGGTAAATCCCTGCGCGACCATTCGCTCCATGATCCTACGTAAAGCTTAGCGCCCGGTAACCCTGCCTGTTCAAGCGCAAGTAAGGTATGGCAGGCCGTTACTCCCGAACCACAATGTACAATAACCTGCTCAGGCTGCTTGCCGTTAAGCACTTTTTTGTAGTTTGCTTTTAACTCTTCGGCTGGTAAATATTGGTTTTCCGCATTCATGTTAGAGATGTATGGCACATTGATAGCGCCTGGAATATGCCCTGCAACCAGATCAAGCGGCTCTGTGCGGCCTAAATAGCGGGGTGCTTCGCGTACGTCAATAACTATATTATCTGGGCTTTGTACCGCTTTAGATACCTCTTCTAAAACTGCCATGCCGGTAAAATCATGTGCAGCCTGGTATGTTGCAGGTTCGGGCGTTGAAGGAACATCCGTAGTAACTGTTAAACCAGCTTTAACAGCCGCTTGCAGTCCGCCGTTTAATACTTGCACTTTTTGATGACCAATGGCTTTCAGCATCCACCAAAAACGGGCAGCAGGGTTGGCCGCACCTTTATCATCATAAACAATCACATGGCTTTGCGACGTAATACCTAAACGGCCGAGCAACGCTGTAAAATACTGAAGCGATGGCAAAGGATGGCGTCCGCCAAAAGCCGGATTTTCGGGATGAGCCGCCAGTTCGTCTAAGTCAATATACAATGCGCCTTGCAGATGCCCCTGTTCGTAGCGCTCGCGGCTATTGCCAAATCCGCGGGCATCTATTAAGATGTAACTATCTTTATTTAATGATTTAAGTTCGGAAGCTTCTATTATTGGTAGCATAAGTATGGGTGTGTAAAGTCAAATATAAAAAAGGCAGTTTAACTGATCAGGATATTCTCTACAAATTTTGACGATACCGTGGTAGGCTCACCATTATCAATACTGATGATTAATGACTGGTCGAAAGCAATTTGCTCGATGAGCCTGATTTGAGTACCGATACTGATTTTGAGTTTGTGCAGATACTGTAAAAATGCACTGCTGGTATCGCGTACAGCAGCTACCCGGTAAGTACTGCCCGTTTTACCATCAGCCAGCGAAGCCGAAAAAGATTTTGCCATTTTGCCGTTAGCTTTAGGGATAGGGTCGCCATGCGGGTCATACTCCGGGAAACCTAAAAACTTGTCCAAGCGGTCGGCCAAATCAATTTGTCTAATGTGTTCCAGCTCTTCGGCAATGTCGTGTATCTCGTCCCAGCGGTACTCCAGCTTTTCCAGCAAAAATACTTCCCATAAGCGGTGTTTCCTGATAATTTGAATAGCGTCTTTTTGCCCTTGTGCAGTGAGCTTTACACCTTTCTTTTTATCATATTCAATCAGCTGCTTATCGGTAAGCTTACGAATCATGTCAACTACCGATGCCGGGTTATTACCCAAAGCTTCGGCAATGGCACTGGTTGATATTTTACTTACCGAGGGCATTTGCGATAACCTGAATATAGCCTTCAAATAATTCTCTTCCGAAAAAGTGTTCATGATAGCAGCATTTAGCAATATCAAACTTATAAAAATTAAACTAACAAATAATAAAATTAGACAAACCTAATTTTATTATTTAGGTTTACTGTATTATTAGTTTAGACATGGCGAAACACATTTACCTGATTGTATATTTAATTACCTGCACCATTGCAGCTTTTGCGCAGCAAGGCACTTTGCGTGGGCAAGTGATACATGACCAACAACCCGTTGATTTTGTGTCAATGATACTATCAGGTAATAAAGCAGGGACACATACTGGCACTAATGGACAGTACACTATTCAGCATATAGCACCCGGAATTTACACGATAGGCGCGTCGGCAGTAGGTTTCCAAAAACAGCAAAAAACAATTACAATTAAGCCG
Organism: Mucilaginibacter sp. CSA2-8R; assembly: GCF_038806765.1. Lineage (NCBI taxonomy): Bacteria > Pseudomonadati > Bacteroidota > Sphingobacteriia > Sphingobacteriales > Sphingobacteriaceae > Mucilaginibacter > Mucilaginibacter sp. CSA2-8R. Next base: position 4,987,662 of record NZ_CP152389.1, read on the forward strand.
GGCGAAACGTTGGTAGTTAATTTTGATCTCCAAAAAGCAGAATCGCAACTGAATGATGTGATAGTGACGGGTGTGAGCCGGGCTACCGAGGTACGCAAAAACCCGGTGCCGGTAGCCGTAATGAGTAAAAAGGATATGGACCGGCATGTGAATAACAATATTATAGATGCCATAATTAAAGGTGTGCCCGGCGTAAGCGCGGTAACCACCGGCCCCAATGTATCTAAACCGTTTATACGTGGTCTGGGCTACAACCGTGTGCTCACTTTGTACGATGGCATACGCCAGGAAGGCCAGCAGTGGGGTGATGAGCACGGTATTGAGATTGACCAGTACGGCATTACCCGCGCTGAGGTAGTTAAAGGCCCGGCCAGTTTATCGTACGGCTCGGATGCCCTGGCTGGTGTAATCAACCTGATACCCTACCTGCCGGCAATTGACAATAACGCTCTTAAAGGCGATTACACGGCCGATTACCATACTAACAACCAGCTGATCGGCAACTCCTTAGGCTTGGCTTACAAACGCAATGACTGGCGCTATACCCTACGCAGCAGCGGTAAATGGGCACAAAATTACAGCAACAGTGTTGATGGTAGGGTTTATGGTACAGCCTACCGCGAACTTAACCTATCAGCCATGGCAAGGATCGACAAAAAGTGGGGTTACACACAGCTGGCAGCTACGCTATTTAATAACAAGCAGGAAATACCCGATGGCAGCCGTGATTCGCTTACCCGGCGTTTTACCAGGCAGGTACTGGACGAGGGTGATGATGTTAAAAACCGCCCAATAGTGCCGGATAAAGAACTAAGCACTTACCGCCTCAACCCGCTTTACCAGCATATACAACATTACCGTTTGTACAGTAGCAGCCGTTTTAACGTTGGGGATGGCAATATTAATGTTTTGCTCGGGGGCCAGCAGAGCATCAGGCGTGAGTATAACCATCCAACCAAACCACAGCAGGCCGGCTTGTACGTAATTTTAAACACCTTGAATTACGACGTTAAATATAATCTGCCGGCCATGGCCGGTATAGAAACCTCGGTAGGTATAAACGGCATGTACCAAACCAACCGAAGCAAAGATGCCACTGACTTTCCGATTCCGGATTATAACCTGTTTGATGTAGGCACCTTTTTATTCGCCAAAAAAACTTTCGGCCCGGTAGATATTTCGGGAGGGATACGTTATGATAACCGGCATATCAACTGGAATAACTTTTTTGTGGCTGATAACCCACGAAATGGATTTCAGCGCCATGTGACCGGGATGGATACCGTAGGTACTTATTTACAGTTTCCGGCTTTTAGTAAAAATTACACCGGCATTTCGGGCAGTTTGGGTTTAACTTACAATGTTAGCGAACGGTTGCTGCTTAAAGCCAACATTGCCCGTGGATACCGGGCACCTAACATTACCGAGATAGGCTCAAACGGCCTGGACCCGGGCGCACACATTGTTTATTTGGGTAATCGCACCTTTAAACCTGAGTTTAATATACAGCAGGATATTGGCATCATTACATATTTAAAAGACGCCGACATCAGTGCCGAGCTTTTTAACAATTTAATCTACAATTACATTTACCAGGCCCGGCTGAATGATGCCGACGGGAAGCCGGTGGTTATTGTGCCTGGCAATAACACTTACCAGTATCAACAATCAGAAGCCCGGCTGTATGGTGCGGAGGTAACCGTAAATCTGCACCCCGAAAAACTGCCGTGGCTTTGCTGGAATAACAGCTTAGCCTACGTTAAAGGATTAAACCAGAATAAGGCATTAATTGCGCAGGAGGGTGACGCGGCTAAGTATCTGCCATTTATCCCACCATTGCATTTACGCTCGGAGTTGCGTATCAATATTCAAAGTAGTGCAAAAACTATACTAAAGCCCTACTTTAAACTTGAGGCTGATGCCTATGCTGCCCAAAACGAATTTTATGCACTGGATAATACAGAGACAGCTACTCCCGGCTACACTTTATGGAACGCAGGCTTTGGTTCGGGCATCAGGAATAAAGCAGGAAAAACGCTACTTGATATTTTTGTACAGGCAGATAATATCCTGAACAAAGCTTATCAATCTAACCTTAACCGTTTAAAATATTTTGAGTATTACCAGTCGTCGCCCAACGGGCGTAGTGGCATTTATAATATTGGACGTAATATCAGTTTTAAAATTATTGTTCCGTTTTAAAATTCAGGCACCGGCTGTTTTAGAAAACAGATTGATAATTAAAACACCCGCAATAATAAACCCCATACCAATGATGGCCGGTGTGTCCAGCTTTTGCTGATAAAAGAAATAACCGGTTATTGAAATGAGAATGATGCCAACGCCCGACCAAATGGCATAAGTAACACCTACGGGAATGCTCTTTAACGTCATGCTCATAAAATAAAATGCCGACGCGTAGCCCAATATTACAACTACCGATGGCCAAAGCCGGGAAAACTGGTCGGACGCTTTTAATGCAGTAGTTGCGGCCACTTCGGACAGGATAGCAATAAGCAGGTAGACGTACTTCATGACCAAATATACAGTACAGCACCTGTATTGTGCTTAATGTTGTTTAGGTTTAATGGTTTCAGTTTTTTTGCAGTTCTGCATTAAATTGAACCAGTAGTTTAAACAAATCGTTAAATTCGGTTAGCGGTAAGGTTTTGCTGATGTCGAATACATCATGATAGGCTTTGATGCCGCCCATGGTGTACATAAAAATAGCAGGTACTCCTTTTTCGGTAAACCAGTAATGATCACTGTTAGCTGCCTTACCCCTCGGATTAATTTTAACCAGGTAATTCCCTTGAGCGTTTACTTTTTTAAGTAAATCAAAGTATTTAGGATATACGGTAGCATTAACCACGGTAATGCCTTCATTACCGGTTCCCATAATGTCCATATTAATTAAGAGTTTGATACTACTTAGCGGGATAAGCGGATGCTCGGTAAAATATTTTGAGCCTAATATACCCGCCTCCTCACCGGCAAAACAAATGAAGGCAACCGTGTATGGTTGCGGATGAGCCGCATAATATTTAGCCAGGCTCAGCACCATGGCCATACCGCTGGCATTGTCATTAGCGCCCGGAAAATAAGTATCTCTGCCCATGCCGCCCAAATGGTCATAGTGCCCGGTAATTACAATCACCGAATCAGACTTAGCCGTGCCTTTGACCCAGGCACAAATATTACCGGTTTTAAAATCAGGGTTGAGTTTATTTTCAATATCCAGACTGATGCTGGCAGGTGGCTGGTTTAAGGCTTTCTTGTCAACCTGTATCAGGGTATAATCGGCCGCCTCCTGCGCTACCGACCAGGTTAGTTTATCTTTTACGACTACGATAATCCGGCTTTCGGCATTTACATAAGTAACGCTATCTTGCTGTACAAGGTTGCCCGCAGCTTTTACTCCCCGGCTTTCAGGCCCTACAATAAAATCACGCCCAGGCATGAGTGTTTTACCGTTGATGCTTACCTGCATTTTGCCCGGAAAAGTATTAACCGGAAAATTAAACGCCTGAACATAATTATTACCGGCCATAGGTTGTAAACCAAAGCTTTTAAACTGCCCGGTAATAAAACGGGCGGCTTTACTCATGCCGTCGTTAGTATAGCCCCTGCCCCAAAAATACCGGGAGGTTAAGGTATCCACCATACGGCGGGCAAAAACAGAATCTTGTGCAAACAACAGGTTCGCTGTAAAACAAAGCAATAAGGTAAGCCTGATTTTCATCATCAAGTAAAGGTATTATTCTGCTAAAATTACAAAAGAATATCCTTTTTTAAGGTCAGTCCTTTCGCTCATGCGGAAAATGCTTACCACGACTTGCCCTATTGCTATGTTCATTACGAGACAGGAAACAACTGCTTAAGCTCCACAGTAAACAGCATAAAGCAAAAGCAAGCAGTTTAATTTGCATACATTATATTTTTTTGGTGAGCAATTCAGCAAAGAGCCAGTTTATGGCTGCATAGCTATTTGGTATTGTCCGGAGGATAGCCGCCTACCCGCCCAAAGTGCCGCTCGTGTTCGATTACCGCATCTGTACCAAAGGGGTGGCCGCCAAAACCATTCCGCATCATGGCAATAGACTTGGGTGATACTTGTTTGCTATCTCTTGAAGCAATTAACTGCATGACCGATTGGGCAATTACCGGAATGGATACCTCCATCTGCATAGCATCACTCACCAGCCAGTTTACCTCGCCGGTATCCTCCACATACGACGGTACATTGAAGCCCTGCTTTTCATCATATAACTGTTTCATTAACTCAATGAGCCACGAACGTATCACTGAACCATGATTCCAGGTGTGTAAAATATCGCTAATATCCAGCTTTTCGCGATAGTGGTCGAGCAGGGCCATACCCTCGCCTATGGCCTGCAGCATGCCAAACTCAATACCGTTGTGCACCAGTTTTACAAAATGCCCCGAGCCTGGTCCACCAGTGTGCGAATAACCATTAGGTACTGAGATATCTTTGAGTAAACCTTCTATCTGCCCTACGGCCTTGGCGTCGCCCCCAACCATAAAGCAAGCCCCATTGCGGGCACCGCTGATGCCGCCACTGGTACCGCAGTCAATAAAATATAAATTTTGCTCGGCCAGTTTTTCTGCTCTGCGGATAGAGTCGCCCCAATAAGAGTTGCCACCATCAATGATAATATCTTCAGGCGATAGCAATGGCACTAAGCTCTCAATTACCCCATCAATGGCTGGCCCGGCTGGGATATAGATAAAGATGCGGCGCGGCATGGGTAGCTGATCTACCAAACTTTGCAAATTATGCGATAGCACTAAATTTTCCTGTTCAATATCTGTGGGTAGGTGCTTATCGTATCCAATAATGGTGTAGCCTTTTTCAGCTGCTTGTAAAGCCAGATTGGCTCCCATTTTACCTAAACCAATAACGCCGTATATTTTGCTGTCCATGTTTTACAATTTGTTAGCATTACTACAATTAAGCTGTATTATAGATTGCCTTACGTATCTTTTTAAAGATCGCGCAGATTACCCCTCGTGCATCAATTAACTATAAGCGGAATAACAATGATTATCTTGACAATAAAGACACGAATACCACTTTTAAAATCACACCCTTAGTATTCATATAATTTGTTGATAACCAACCCAATGTTAACAAATAAATCATGCTTAATTAACGTTTATATGAATAAGTATCACTTATTTTTATAGACCCTAAAAAGGTCATATTTAACTAACCCAACATTTATTATTATGACCTGGAGAAAATTTAGCGGCGAAGTGCTGCAGACCCCCATTTTAAACGAAGTTGAAAATACCATTGAGCGCGAAACCAGTTTGGGCAACAAACTGAAAGTTTGCATTGGTACCGACTCGCAGGTAAAAGGTGCGATAACCGATTTTGCCACGGTAATTGTTTTTTTGCGCGAACAACGCGGCGGCTTTATGTACATACATCAGGAGCGCACCAGCAAAAAGATGAGCATTAAAGAGCGGATGCTGAATGAAGTACAAAAATCAATTGATATTGCTTACGAGCTCTGCGACCTGCTGGATTTGTATGATGTAGACCTTGAAGTACATGCCGATATTAACACGAACCCCATGTTTAAATCGAACCAGGCCCTGCACGAGGCTATGGGCTATATTTTAAGTATGGGCTTTGTATTTAAGGCTAAGCCCGAAGCTTTTGCCAGTTCTTATTGCGCCAATAAAATGGTACAATAAAGTACTATACTGCTTAATATTAAAACAGAATTGTTTGCAGTGTGTTAATGGGTTGTGAAAACTTACGAACGCCGCTGGGAACAATTTATGCCTATCAGTTTAGATGAGGCCTGGGACTTTTTTTCGTCGCCGCTAAACTTGCAAAAAATTACGCCGTCCGAAATGCGGTTTGTAGTTACATCACCTTACAGTGCCGATACCAAAATGTATGCAGGCATGATTATCACTTACAAAGTGACTCCGCTATTTGGTATCAAACTTAACTGGATGACTGAAATTACCCACGTGGAGGACAAAAAGTATTTTGTAGACGAACAGCGTTTTGGCCCTTATGCCTTGTGGCATCATCAGCATCATTTTAAAGAAGTGCCCGGCGGTGTGCTGATGACTGACATTTTAAACTATGCCATCGGATACGGACCAGCAGGACCTTTAGCCAACAAAATACTTGTTAAAAATAAAATTGAACAGATTTTTAGATACCGCAATAAGGCTATCGTAGATTTATTCGGCAAGTAATAAGTAATACTATACTAAAGCAGAGCCTTGAACGATGCCACGGCTTTCAATACGCTGATCAATAAAATACTGTATTTCCGATTTTTTCAGTTGCCAGTTGGGGGCAATCAGCAGTTCGCGGTCTGACAGGCCAAACAAGCGCTGTACCACAACATCTGGCCGTACCAGTGGTAACAGGTCACATAAAAAGTCGGCGTATTCATCCAGCGTAAAAAGCTTAAACGGCTCACGCTTATATTTTACCCCCATCACTGAACCTTCTACAATATGCAGGTGATGAAACTTTACAAATTTGATTTGCGGAAAGCGGTTAATTTCATCAGCATAACGCAGCATCATTTCGCGTGTTTCCCAAGGGAAGCCGAATATGGTATGTACGCAAATGTCCAGTTTGCTGTTTTCGACTAATTTGAGGGCTTTTATTAAATCATCGTGCGTACAGCCGCGGTTAATCTGGTTCAGGGTGTCGTTATAAATCGATTCCATACCCATTTCCAGGTCAACATCAAAGCGGTCAGTATAACTTTCGAGCAGGGCTATCTTTTCGGCATCAATACAATCTGGACGGGTACCCACCGATAGGCCTACAATGTTTTCGGGCTCAATGCTCAATGCCTCATCATATAACATTTTGAGGTAATGAGCAGGCGCGTAAGTATTGGTATTAGGTTGAAAGTAGATGATAAACTTATCAGCTTTGTTGCCTTTACGGGCACGCTCCATGCCCTGTATTACCTGCTCGCGCAGGGTAGGTGCCTTACGCGAAACTGACGGCGTAAAAGAATCTACGTTACAATAAGTACAACCGCCGTAGCCTTTAGAACCATCGCGGTTAGGGCAGGTAAAACCACCATCAACAATAACTTTAAATACCCGCTGCCCCTGGTATTTGTTACGCAGCCAGGCACCGTAATTATTATACCCTTTAACCCCTTGTTTTACTGTAGCTTCTGTTACTTGCATTGAAATTCAAAGATACGGCTTTTTAACGCGTTGCGCACCGTATCTTATTTTGAAATTACACTATGCTTATAAAAGCAATACTTGCCTAATAGCGCTTTTCTACTTTATCATAAAACCCACCGAACGAGTTATTTTTAACGGCATCTTCTTTAAAGAAATCACCCGGAAACCCTAATGGTATCCTGCTGATCTCGTCCAAGCGTTTTTTCTGCTCTTCATTCAGCGTTACATCTATGGTCTTTAGGTTTTGCTTTAACTGGTCAACCTTGGTAGCGCCAACAATGGGGATGCACGAAAAATTTTGCTGCATCATCCAGGCTAAAGCCACATGAGACGGGTCGGCTTGCAGTTCTTCAGCTATCGTCATTACCTCACGGGTAATGCGCTCTGCATTGGCATCCCTGCGGTTACTTTCCGGCTTTACGCGTCCGTTTTCGCCACGCAAATATTTACCGGTCAGGGCACCTCCGGCCAATGGCGCCCATGGAGTAACCGTCATCCCGTAATGCCGGGCCATTGGTATAAGTTCGCGCTCTGGCGTGCGCTGTATCAGGCTATACTCTACCTGTAAGGCAATAAACTGGCTCCAGCCCATCAGCTCGGCCAGGGTGTTACCTTTGGCCACCATCCAGGCGGGCGTATCGCTGATGGCAGCGTAGTTAATCTTGCCCTGACGTACCAAATCATCCAGGCCGCGTAAAACTTCGTCAATGGGCGTTATATCGTCCCATATGTGCAGGTATAACACATCTATGAAATCAGTTTTTAAACGCTTCAGGCTTTCCTCTACGCTGCGCATCATATTCTTGCGATTATTGCCCGATGCGTTGGGGTTAGTGGTATTATCCTTAAGGGTATATTTGGTAGCTACTGCAAAGTAATCACGGTCGTGCATGGCCAGGTAATCGCCTATTATTTTTTCGCTGGTGCCTAACTTGTAAACATTAGCCGTGTCCAAAAAATTTCCGCCGGCATCGGCATAGGCATCTAAAATATCAAAGCTGGTAGCGCGGTCGGCTCCCCATCCCCCCTCAGTGCCAAAACCCATGGTGCCCAAACATAACTCTGAAACCTTAAGGCCCGAACGACCCAATAATTTGTATTTCATAGATGATGACTCCCGTTAGCAGGAGTATTTAACAAAGTTAGAAAAAGCGGGTATCGGTGAAACGATAATTTGATAATTAAAAGGATAACTACAGGGTGACCGACGCAAAACATAATACGGCACTACTTGTAAAATATAGACTAATTGAACACGATATTATGAAAATTGTACATACCAAAGGCCAGGTGAATATTGATGACCTGACTGAGTTTTTACAGCGAGACTTGAACAGATTGTTCCAGGAGCGCAGGCAAGAGGATATCCAGATAGAAGTTGTTAGTAATGAGCAAGGCGTCCAGATAACCTGCCCGAGCTTATATGATAGTTTTTTGTTCGATATCCAATTGGTTGCAGACGATGAAATACACATCATAAAATCTGAACATTATACCGATGATGTGAACGTGCTTACACTGGAAGACATCATCAATAATCTTTTGATGAAATACCCGGGGAGAGAAGGTATAAGTTATATTGGAGAAGAATCATAAAACAGAACAGGCGCCCTGTTGAGCGCCTGTTCTGTTTATTATTTTAAAAACGATGTTCTTATCCGTGAATCCAGCTGAATTTATATTCTAACATCGGATTCTTCATTCTTTCTGCAATACGCATTAAACGATTGGGCAAACCAACAACATAGTCGCGGGCTTTTTCACCAGCTTCATTTAAATCAGATAATCCTTCAATCTGCCATTCTTCTATCAGGGTTTTCAAAATATCTACATAATCAACTGCAGTGTAAACTTCTAAACGTTGTGCAGCGTCTGTAAAGTGACCAAATGTTTGACCAATTTTTAAGCCAACTTCTCTTAAAAAATGAGCAGGCATCACAATCTTTTTGCGCATCATATCTTCAAAAGCGATCATGCACTCATTAGCATCAACCTCAAAAATCTTTCCAATAAAATGTTTATAAGCTTTAGCGTGGCGAGCTTCGTCAGAAGCTATCACACCACACATTTTGGATAACAATGTGTCACCATCTTTTTTAGCAAGAGACGCAACACGTCTGTGCGACACATTAGTTGCCATTTCCTGGAAAGAAGTATAAATAAAGTTGCGGTAAGGATCAGTGCCTGTACCGATGTCAAATCCATCAGCAATTAAGTATTGGGTAGAAACCTCCATAGCACGCATATTTACCCTTCCAGACAAGTACAAATATTTGTTTAACAAATCGCCGTGTCTGTTCTCTTCAGCCGTCCAATGACGCGTCCAGGTCATCCAACCACTATGCTGTTCCTTATCAACACCGTCAACCATGCTTAACCATGATTCATAAGTTGGCAACGCCTCTTCGGTAATTGTATCACCTATCAAAACCGCCATTAAATCATAAGATAAACCCTTGGCGCTTTCCTGAAGATCACGTATTTCTGAAAAAAAAGTGTCACGCGTAGAATCGGGGAGCAAATCTGATGGTTGCCAGATCTGATCTATGGGTTTAAGGAAGTCATTCATCTTCTCAAGCATATAAACTTCAATATGCTTCATAACCTCCCGGCGCTTCTCTTCAAAAAATCTCATAATTGTATTTGGGAGTAAAGCTAACTATAAATAACAACTTTTACACTAAGTATGCTAAAAGTTGACATCAATAGACGCTACTCAATTTGCTTAAATGGTTTGTTATTAACGATAAGCAAATATGCTGCCATATAAGGAAGCAGACAAAATTACATCCGGTTACGTGCTATTGAGAACAGAAGCTTATTGCGTGAATTTCATGTCGAGACCATTGAAACTTCTATATCTGACTGGCGCGTATTGAAACGCTGATATCTAATGTTTACCGTACTTATTCCTGATGTTGTAGTACCCATCCCGCCTCCCTTTCCTCCCGGGCGTATAAAACGCAAAAGCCCCTTGTCTACCAAAGACAAGGGGCTGATAAGCGAAAAGGATTGGGCGCCGACCTACTCTCCCACGTGTTACCGCAGTACCATCGGCTCAGGCGGGCTTAACTTCTCTGTTCGGAATGGGAAGAGGTGGACACCGCCGATATAGGCACCTGAATATTTTAATGTTGCTTTGGGTGGTTGGGTTATGGAGTTTTTCAACTATCTAACCATTCAACTACGGAACCAAGGTCAACAATGACATTGTATTGAAAGAAGTGATTGTTTGCGGGAAAACAACGGTGATTGTTGTTTTGATGGTTGGTGGTTTAACCGGAAAGGGTTAAACCACCGTTATCTGTTGTCGAAGAAAGCTTCGGGCAATTAGTATTACTCGGCTATGATGTCACCACCTTTACACCTGTAACCTATCAACGTGGTAGTCTACCACGACCCTCAATGGAAGTCTCATCTTGTGGCTAGTTTCGCACTTAGATGCTTTCAGCGCTTATCTATTCCAAGCGTAGCTACTCTGCAGTACAGCTGGCGCCATAACAGATTCACTAGAGGCTTGTCCAACCCGGTCCTCTCGTACTAAGGTCAGCCCCACTCAAACTTCCAACGCCCACAACAGATAGGGACCGAACTGTCTCGCGACGTTCTGAACCCAGCTCGCGTGCCACTTTAATCGGCGAACAGCCGAACCCTTGGGACCTTCTCCAGCCCCAGGATGTGACGAGCCGACATCGAGGTGCCAAACCTCCCCGTCGATATGAGCTCTTGGGGGAGATCAGCCTGTTATCCCCAGCGTACCTTTTATCCTTTGAGCGATGGCCCTTCCATGCAGAACCACCGGATCACTATATCCGTCTTTCGACCCTGCTCGGCTTGTCTGCCTCACAGTCAAGCAAGCTTATGCTATTGCACTCCACGTACGGTTACCAAGCGTACTGAGCTTACCTTTGAAAGCCTCCGTTACCTTTTTGGAGGCGACCACCCCAGTCAAACTACCCGCCAAACAATGTCCTCCGCTGTGCAGAGTTAGACACCAAATACAGAAAGGGCGGTATTTCAAGGTTGGCTCCATGAGTCCTGGCGAACCCACTTCGCTGCCTCCCGCCTATCCTACACATCCTGTATCCGATATCAATGTTAAGTTGTAGTGAAGGTGCATGGGGTCTTTCCGTCCCGTTGCGGGTAACCGGCGTCTTCACCGATACCACAATTTCACCGAGCTCATGGCTGAGACAGCGCCCAGATCGTTACACCATTCGTGCAGGTCGGAACTTACCCGACAAGGAATTTCGCTACCTTAGGACCGTTATAGTTACGGCCGCCGTTTACCGGGGCTTCGATTCAATGCTTCGCCTTGCGACTAACATCCCCTCTTAACCTTCCGGCACCGGGCAGGTGTCAGGCCTTATACGTCATCTTTCGATTTTGCAAAGCCATGTGTTTTTGTTAAACAGTCGCCTGGGCCTTTTCACTGCGGCTGCCATTGCTGACAGCGCCCCTTCTCCCGAAGTTACAGGGCCATTTTGCCGAGTTCCTTAGCCATGAATCACTCGAGCACCTTAGGATTCTCTCCTCGACTACCTGTGTCGGTTTACGGTACGGGTTTTGATAACCTGAAGCTTAGCAGGTTTTCTTGGAAGTCTGATTACCATCACTATCACGCCACCCGAAGGCTTTGTGTACTATCAGCTTTCAGCAAATCTGGCGTACTTTACTACCAAACCTATACCTACGGCCTTTAACGTTCTATTCCGTCAGAACGCGGATGTGTCACTACTCCGTCACTGCATCGCAGTTATCAAAAGTACGGGAATATTAACCCGTTGTCCATCGGAATCTCCACTCGGATTATCCTTAGGCCCCGACTAACCCTGATCCGATTAGCGTTGATCAGGAAACCTTAGTCTTTCGGTGGGCGGGTTTCTCTCCCGCCTTATCGTTACTTATGCCTACATTTGCTTTTCTACAATCTCCACATGCGCTTGTCGCGTCATGCTTCACTGACGGTAGAATGCTCCCCTACCAGTGTATATAAATATACAATCCATAGCTTCGGTATACTATTTAATGCCCGTTTATTATCCATGCCCGACCGCTCGACTAGTGAGCTGTTACGCACTCTTTAAATGAATGGCTGCTTCCAAGCCAACATCCTAGCTGTCTGTGCAGTCGGACCTCGTTAGTTCAACTTAATAGTAATTTGGGGACCTTAGCTGATGGTCTGGGTTCTTTCCCTCTCGGCCCTGGACCTTAGCACCCAGAGCCTCACTGCAGCGTATATTACTCAGCATTCGGAGTTTGTCTGGATTTGGTAGGATTTGACTCCCCCGCACCCAATCAGTAGCTCTACCTCTGTGTAACTTTACCGCCACGCTGTTCCTAAAAACATTTCGGGGAGTACGAGCTATTTCCCAGTTTGATTAGCCTTTCACCCCTACCCACAAATCATCCGGAAACTTTTCAACGTTTATCGGTTCGGTCCTCCAGTACCTGTTACGGCACCTTCAACCTGTCCATGGGTAGATCACAAGGTTTCGCGTCTACCTCCTCTGACTGCACGCCCTATTCAGACTCGCTTTCGCTTCGGCTTCGTGTCTTAAACACTTAACCTTGCCAGAGAAGAGTAACTCGTAGGCTCATTATGCAAAAGGCACGCCGTCACAGAACAAGTCTGCTCCGACCGCTTGTAAGCACACGGTTTCAGGTTCTATTTCACTCCCCTGTTCGGGGTTCTTTTCACCTTTCCCTCACGGTACTGGTTCACTATCGGTCTCTGGGTAGTATTTAGCCTTACCGGATGGTGCCGGCAGATTCCTACAGGGCGTCTCCGACCCCGCAGTACTCAGGATACTACTAGGTTATTTATTATTACGCGTACGCAGCTCTCATGCTCTATGGCGGGCCTTCCCATACCCTTCCGCTTCTGTTAAATATACCACATCGTAGTCCTACAACCCCCAACTTGCCGTAACAAATTGGGTTTGGGCTGTTTCCCTTTCGCTCGCCACTACTCAGGAAATCACTATTGTTTTCTCTTCCTCTGCTTACTTAGATGTTTCAGTTCAGCAGGTTTGCGCATTTATGCAATCCATCTTCAATGGATTAGGTTTCCCCATTCGGAAATCTGCGGATCAATTCATATTTGCTAATCCCCGCAGCTTATCGCAGCTTATCACGTCCTTCATCGCCTCCCAGAGCCAAGGCATCCCCCGTGTGCCCTTTCTTACTTTCTTCTATCTATACCGCTTTTGCTCGGTATGATATGTCTTTATGTTCGTTCGTTATTTGTATCGGGTATCAGGTAATTAGTATCAGGTATCAAAACTTGCATCCTGCTACTGCTACTTTATACTTGCTACTCCATACTTACAACGTCCTTCACTGTTGTTTTCTCGTTTACAATTACTTCTTCCAATATGTCAAAGAACTTTTGTTTTCATCTGTAGCGGAATCTCATATTCAATGATCCCTGTAGAAAACAGCGTGGAGAATAACGGATTCGAACCGTTGACCCCCTGCGTGCAAGGCAGGTGCTCTAGCCAGCTGAGCTAATTCCCCAAAAAGATGTCAACCCCTGTAGTAGTCCCGAGCAGATTTGAACTGCTGACCCCTACATTATCAGTGTAGTGCTCTAACCAAACTGAGCTACGAGACTTGGTGTTATTAATAACAGCCATCCCGCTTTCTCCTCTGTGTTGATTAGATAAAGCTTTCTGATATGGCTTCTTCTTCTGGGTTTTTCTTCCTCTTTTTCTTCTTTTACTTTAAGAATGACATGTGCGTAGCAGAATCCTTTACTTCCAGATTGCTTCCTTTTAGATCTCTTTCAGCCTTTAACGTTACTGGCCTTTATGGATACTGCTCCAGAAAGGAGGTATTCCAGCCGCACCTTCCGGTACGGCTACCTTGTTACGACTTAGCCCCAGTTACCGGTTTTACCCTAGGACGCTCCTTGCGGTTACATACTTCAGGTACCCCCAGCTTCCATGGCTTGACGGGCGGTGTGTACAAGGCCCGGGAACGTATTCACCGCGTCATTGCTGATACGCGATTACTAGCGAATCCAACTTCACGGGGTCGAGTTGCAGACCCCGATCCGAACTGTGAACAGCTTTTTGAGATTGGCATCCTGTTGCCAGGTAGCTGCCCTCTGTACTGCCCATTGTAGCACGTGTGTAGCCCCGGACGTAAGGGCCATGATGACTTGACGTCGTCCCCTCCTTCCTCTCTACTTGCGTAGGCAGTCTGTTTAGAGTCCCCACCTTAAATGCTGGCAACTAAACATAGGGGTTGCGCTCGTTGCGGGACTTAACCCAACACCTCACGGCACGAGCTGACGACAGCCATGCAGCACCTAGTTTCGTGTCCCGAAGGACTGATTCGTCTCTGAATCATTCACTAACTTTCAAGCCCGGGTAAGGTTCCTCGCGTATCATCGAATTAAACCACATGCTCCTCCGCTTGTGCGGGCCCCCGTCAATTCCTTTGAGTTTCACCCTTGCGGGCGTACTCCCCAGGTGGAATACTTAACGCTTTCGCTTAGACGCTGACCGTATATCGCCAACATCGAGTATTCATCGTTTAGGGCGTGGACTACCAGGGTATCTAATCCTGTTTGATCCCCACGCTTTCGTGCCTCAGTGTCAATCACACTTTAGTAAGCTGCCTTCGCAATCGGTGTTCTGTGACATATCTATGCATTTCACCGCTACTTGTCACATTCCGCCTACTTCAACTGTATTCAAGCCCATCAGTATCAAAGGCACTGCGATAGTTAAGCTACCGTCTTTCACCCCTGACTTAATAGGCCACCTACGCACCCTTTAAACCCAATAAATCCGGATAACGCTTGGATCCTCCGTATTACCGCGGCTGCTGGCACGGAGTTAGCCGATCCTTATTCTTACCGTACATTCAGCTCGATACTCGTATCAAGGTTTATTCCGGTACAAAAGCAGTTTACAACCCGTAGGGCCGTCTTCCTGCACGCGGCATGGCTGGTTCAGGCTTGCGCCCATTGACCAATATTCCTTACTGCTGCCTCCCGTAGGAGTCTGGTCCGTGTCTCAGTACCAGTGTGGGGGGTCATCCTCTCAGATCCCCTAGACATCGTCGCCTTGGTGGGCCGTTACCCCGCCAACTAGCTAATGTCCCGCATGCCCATCTTTATCCTATAAATATTTGATCAAACTATAATGCTATAACTTGATGTTATGCGGTGTTAATCTCTCTTTCGAGAGGCTATCCCCCTGATAAAGGTAGGTTACATACGTGTTACGCACCCGTGCGCCACTCTCATAAGCCCGAAAGCTTAATCCCGTCCGACTTGCATGTATTAGGCCTGCCGCTAGCGTTCATCCTGAGCCAGGATCAAACTCTCCATTGTAAAATGTTTTGTTTATGATCCAGACCCTATTACTCAAAATAGAAATCTGATTATTAATTGTATCTTTATACAGTATCCTAACCGTAACTAACTTCTGAGAAACTCTAAATGGTTTTCTTTTTCTTTCTTAGCAAAGATTAGTAGTTCCCTACCGCTCCCGCTACGCTACATGTTACTTCTTAAAAGAACTTTTCGCCTCGGTCTCTCACTCCGGCTTTATATCTGCTTACCACAACTGGTAAGTGACTTTCTAACTGTTTTCCCTATCTTCCGATTGGGAGTGCAAAGGTAATCATCTTTTCTACTTTAACAAAAAAAAGTTTTTCTTTTTTTTTGACCAGGTTTCGCTTGGTTTGCCAACCCCGTTTCGATTCAGTCTCGCCGGCTTAACGCCCTGCTTGCCTGATGATTACTTCCCGCTTTTCAATCTTCCCCGCTCATTGCGATTGGGAGTGCAAAGGTAAAAATAGTTTTCACTTTCTATGAAAAAAGTTCAATCTTTTTTTGAGGTTGTTTTTGAAGGCCGCTTTGCCGAACTTTCATGATTAAATATACTAATCACGTCTTAGTCTTTAAGCTTCGGCAAGTTCAGCTTTCGCTTTATTTACCTACCTCGTTCATTCCCGCTATCCTTTCAACTCACCCCCCCCCTTCCTTGCGATTGGGAGTGCAAAAGTAGCGTTTTTATCCTTCTTTGCAAAAACAACTTCGCTTTTTTATTGTTATTGCGCGGTTTGGACTGATTAGCAGAGCGATAAAGTTCCAACCCTATCGCTCTGGGGTACTTCGGAGCTTAAAACGAGAGTCTATATATATGTATGTTATATACATAACGAGTATTCGATGCCTTGCTCAGAGCTTATTGATTACACACAATTGTTAATTGTCAATCATGCTCTTACCTTTCGTCGGTTGTTTGTATAAGATGTTGACCTCAAGTTCGACCGGTTATAGCGAATTATTATAAAACCATCTCGTATATCCTGTATATACATTAATACAACATACATATAGCTACTCATATATCGACCGATTACATCAAATAGTTAAAAGATGTTAAATACGACAACGGCATACTTAACAACGCTACCCACCGTTTAATTTAGCGGTCAAATAATAATTGACTGATTTACATTATATAATTATCTTTGCAGGATGTTTAAAAAGCAACGTGCTATTATTGGTAGCCTGTTAATATCGTCGATACTTGTTGCCGGCAGCTGTAAAAGCAGCTACGAAAAGCTGAAAGCAAGTAATGACAGGGCTAAACAATACCAACAGGCCGTAAAATTCTACAACAAAAAAAATTACTCTAAAGCTTTAGAGCTTTTTGAGTTGTTAACTCCAAAATACCGGGGACTGAGCGAGGCGGAAGATTTATTTTATTATTACGCCTACGCTAATTACTATACTAAAGATTACACGTCGGCCCGTTATCACTTTAAAAACTTTGCCGATTTATACCCTACCAGTACCCGTGCAGAAGAATGCAGGTATATGCATGCTTATTGTTTTTACCTCGACTCGCCTAATGCTTCTTTAGACCAGGAAAATACCAGTAAGGCCATTGAGTCACTTCAGTTGTTTATTAATCTTTACCCTAAAAGTGAGCGTAGTACCGAGGCCAGCAAACTGATTCAAAATTTACGAGACAAGCTGGAAACTAAAGCTTACGAAAATGCAAAGCTTTATTTGGATATTGGCGACTACCTGTCGGCAGTAATGGCATTTAATAATGCATTACGCGACTATCCGGATACTAAATATGCCGAAGAAATGGAGTTTCTAATTGTAAGGGCTCAATATCTGTACGCCAAAAACAGTAATCAGTTACGCCAGGAAGAACGTTTTACCCAGACTATGACGTATGCAGACCAGTTCACCGAAAAATATGCCAACAGTAAATACGCAAGAGAAGCTACCGATTATCGTAAAGATAGCGAGCGCGGTATTGTAAGCGCCAAACGGTATTTAGCCGAGTTAGCTGCCGAAGGCAAGCTGGCCAAGAAATTGGCCGATCGGGATACTGCAAAAGCACCGCAACAACAGTCTATTCAAGATAAACATAACCAAAGAAGTCCGCAACAATAAAAATATATACATGAGCAACGCCATCAATAATAAGCCCACTGTGGCCAGCAGCACCGTAACCCGCGATTTACGCGACCTGGACAAAACAACAAATAACTTGTACGAGTCTATTGTGGTGATGTCTAAACGTGCCAACCAAATTTCTAACAATATTAAAGAAGAGTTACACCAGAAGCTTTCTGAGTTCGCTTCTTCGAATGATAACCTGGAAGAAGTTTTTGAAAACCGCGAGCAAATCGAAATTTCTAAACACTATGAGCGTTTGCCTAAACCTACTTTGGTGGCCGTTCAGGAGTTTTTAGAAAACAAAGTTTACTTCCGTAACCCTAACAAAGAATAGTTATCGTACGTTGATATAAAGAAGCCGGCTCTTAAACAGCCGGCTTTTTTGTTTGTCTTAATTGTTGTTCTCTTCGTTGTTGTTGTATTTAATGTACAACTCCTCCACCAACACCATTGTGATGGCTAACAAAGGTGTAGCCAGTATTATACCCAATGCGCCCGACAAAGTGCCCATTAGCAATTGCGCTATAATGAGCAGTGCCGGCGGCAAGTTAATCATGCGGCGCTGAATAGTAGGTGTGATGATATTACTTTCTAACGTTTGTATTAAAATATACAATGCCGCTACAATGATGGCTGTTTGGGTGCTATCAACAAAGCCGAGCAGCACGGCCGGCACCATGGCCATTAACGGTCCAAAGTTGGGTATAAAGTTAAGGATGCCCGCAATTACAGCCAGTGCTAACGCCATAGGTATACCGATTATACTTAAACCAATAAATGTGAGTACAGCTATTAAAACCATGGCAATCATCATCCCTTTAAGCCAACCTTTTAGCACAAAGCTCAAACGGTCAATCACCTGCTTGGCTTTAGGCTGTCCCCTTTTAGGAACCAGGTTTACAATACCATTTTTATATAATGATGGGCTAACGGTAAAAAATATGCCTAAAAATATGATAATGTATATATCGCCCAGTACCCCAAAGCTGGTACGGAAAAAGTTTTGTGCTGTGGTCACTACTTTTTGCGAGTCATCTCCAGATATCTTATCCAGCATTTTGGCACCTAAGGGATACTGCCTTATTTGGTTTTGCAACTTTTGAACTAAAGCCGGAAAATCCTGACTTAACGAACTTACCTGTTGCTGAATTTTTGTACCCATAAACCAAAACAGTAAGCCAACAATAATAAAGGTGCCAATTACCGAAATTAACATACAGGCGCGCCGGCCAAGCGGCGTATACCGTTCAATAACATCGGCCAGGCCGTTAAAATATACAGCAATCAGGGTGCCTGCCAATACCATAAGCAGTACATTAAAAGCCACTTTTACAATTAAGATAACAATAGCCAACAAGGCTACGATACCGGCCGCAATAAATACACGCTTGATATACAGATTATTACTTTCGGGAGAGTTATTTTCGGTCGAAATCATACCCTATTTAAGAAATCAACAACTTTATTGTTTGACGCTAATTTGAGTAACAACAGCGAATACATAAGTCACAGCTTAAGCATACCTTGCAATTTGTTGTTTGTTTAGACAATAATTTCCAATCTTTGCGAGGTCAAAACTTTTAGTTATAGACTATAACCAAACAGATTATGCACTACGAACTTAATAGCATTCCGGAACGTACCGAAAAACCCCGCGAAAGCGGAATGACCATGGTGATGGATAAAGGTTTAAGCTTGCGCCAAGCCGAAGACTTTTTGGAGGTTTCGGGCATTTATACCGATATTATTAAACTAGGATGGGCAACGTCTTATGTTACTCCTAACTTACAAGAAAAGCTTAATCTTTACAGGCAGGCAGGTATTCCTTTCTATTTTGGCGGTACATTGTTTGAGGCTTTCATTGTGCGTAACCAGTATGATGACTACTGCCGCATGCTGGATAAATTTGGATTAGAGTACGCCGAAGTATCTGACGGCTCAATTACCATTGAGCACGATCTTAAATGTGAATACATCCGCAAACTCAGCGAGCGTATTACGGTGATATCAGAAGTAGGTTCTAAAGACGTTCAAAAGATATTTGCACCCTACAAGTGGATCCAGTTGATGAAAGCTGAATTGGAAGCAGGATCTTACAAAGTAATTGCCGAAGCACGCGAAAGCGGCAACGTAGGTATTTACCGCGACTCGGGCGAAGTTAGACAAGGCCTGGTAGATGAAATACTAACCCAAATACCTGCCGATAAAATTATATGGGAGGCTCCGCAAAAAGCACAACAGGTTTGGTTTATTAAATTGCTGGGCAGTAACGTAAATTTAGGCAACATCGCTCCTGCAGATATGATTCCGTTGGAAACTTTGCGCCTGGGATTACGCAGCGATACTTTCGACCATTTCTTAAATCAATAACAGGTGTTGCCTGTTACGGATTAAAAAGGCACCTTCGAATAAAATTATTGATTAGCCATGGCCATAAAACAATACGGATTAATTGGGTATCCGCTCACGCATTCTTTTTCCAAAAAATACTTTACCGAAAAATTTGAGCAGGAAAAGATTGAAGACCATGTTTACGACCTCTACGAGATTAAAAACCTGAGCGACTTTCCCGAACTATTGCGTGCTAATCCGGGCCTTTGCGGCCTAAACGTTACCGTGCCGCATAAAATCGGCGTTATGTTTTATTTGGATTGGGTACACCCCGAAGCTAAAGAAGTAGATGCTGTAAACTGCATACGCATCACTTCCGAAAGCCCGATAGCGGCTGCATTTTCGGGCGAAGTAGGGATTAAGGATCATGAGTTCAGGCTGGAAGGTTTTAATACCGACGTTTATGGTTTCGAAATGTCGCTTAAACCGTTATTAGGCTCACAACATACACAAGCTTTGGTATTGGGCACCGGTGGTGCATCACGTGCGGTAAAATATGTATTAAATAAATTAAATATTTATACCAGGTTTGCATCGCGCCAGCAAGAGGCAGACCATATCGTATACCAAGACCTGACGCCCGAAATTATCTCCAAATATAAGCTTATCATCAATACTACACCGCTGGGCATGGCGCCCGATACAGATAAATGTCCTGATATTCCTTATGGAGCTTTAACATCCGAGCATTTACTTTATGACTTAATTTACAATCCGGCCGAAACCCTGTTTTTGAAAAAAGGACGTGAACAGGGTGCTGTTACGAAGAATGGATATGAGATGCTATTGCTGCAGGCAGAAAAATCGTGGGAAATATGGACCTCCAGAGAACAAAACCCATGAAAATATTTGCGGTAATATGGATATGCCTGGCAGCCGGCCTCACCGCTTGTGAGCAAAAAGCCGAATACTCGCCTAAGCCACGCGGATATTATCGCATCTACTTCCCCAAACGGGAGTACAAGCAATATGAGTCTGACTGTGCCTACACATTTACCTACCCTACTTATGCCAAGGTAGAGCCCGACAATGCACCCGGAGCCAAGCCTTGCTGGATTAACCTGCAGTTACCACAGTTTAACGGCACGCTGCATTTAAGTTACCAGCCCATTACTTCAAAAAAAGTGTTTGATGCTTTAATTGAGGATGCCCATACTTTTGCCTTTAAGCACACCGTTAAAGCTACGTCTATTGACGAAGGAATTATCCGCTACCCCGACCGCAAGGTATATGGCATATACTATACCATTGATGGCAACGCAGCGTCATCAGCTCAGTTTTTTTTAACAGACAGCACCCGCCACTATCTGCGCGGGGCCCTGTACTTTAATACCGAGCCCAAGCTTGATTCTATACAGCCGGTGCTCAACTTTGTAAAAAAAGATATGGCTGTTTTAATCAAGAGTTTCCGGTGGAAGACTGATGGCAAGCCCTAATTTCTCTAAGTAAAGCTTAACTCTATCTACTCCACTATAATTTATAGCTTTGCGTATGGCTACAATACAGGCATTTCCTAATAACCCTTATCAAGAAAACACTTATCTACTATATGATGATAGCGGCGAATGCGCTATTATCGATCCGGGTATGTATACCGCTGCCGAGCAAAATGCAGTAGTAAATTTTATTGCCCAACACCAGTTAAAGCCGGTAATGCTGCTTAATACCCATTGCCATATAGACCATGTATTGGGTAACAAATTTATTTTTGACCAATACGGCTTAAAGCCGCAATTTCATCAAGGCGAGATGATAGTGTTAGAAGCTATGCCCGTTTGGGCGCAGCAGTCGGGTATACGTTATGAATTGTCGCCCCTGCCTGATACCTATTTGCCGGAGAGCGGTACTATATCATTCGGTAATACTACACTGCAACTAATATTTGCTCCGGGCCACTCGCCTGCTCATTTGTGTTTTTACAGTGAGGCCGACCAGTTACTGGTAGGCGGTGATGTACTCTTTAGAGGCAGCATTGGCCGTACGGATTTACCGGGTGGTAATCATACGCAACTCATCAACAACATACAACAAAAGCTTTTTGTATTATCTGATGATTGTACCGTATATCCGGGACATGGCCCCGAAACTACCATCGGCTTCGAAAAGGCGACTAATCCATTCTTTTAACGTACCAGGCACTTAACCTTACAACCTGGTAAACAAAATAGTATCTTATTTTGTCCGTTAGATGATGAGCGGTTTAACCATAGATACTCAGCCTTAAAATTTGTAATTCCGGTTTATTGCAGCAGCAACATTTTATCATATTGCATATAATTTTATAAAAGCCCTTGAACACCTCGATTTATATAGCGCAACGATATCTTTTTTCGCGCAAAAAGATGCATGCCATCAATATCATTTCGGGCATATCTATGCTGGGTGTGTTTGTGGGCAGTGCAGCGCTCGTAATTATTCTGTCGGTTTTTAATGGCTTCGAAAAGGTTATCCTTTCGTTATACAGCAATTTTACACCCGAAATAAAAATAGAGCCGGCGCAGGGTAAAACCTTCAATCCTAATACCGCTTACTTTAATCAGCTCAGTCACAACCAGGCACTTTTTTCATATACCCAAACTCTGCAAGAAAAAGCACTCATCCGTTACGGCGACCGCCAGTTTATAGGAACGCTCCGCGGCGTAAGCAAAGACTTTTTAAAAAATCCGCAGTTGGATAGCACCATCCAAAATGGCTCTTTTACGCTAAATGTTGCCGGCAACCCATTTGTGGTAATTGGCGCTACTGTACAAAACAGTTTGGGGGTAAATATTAATAACCCGATGGCACAGCTGCAAATTTATTCGCCGCGCCGTAAAGTAATTAATGCCGTAAACCCGGAGGATGAGTTTGTGAGGCGTGGCATAAACGTATCGGGTATCTTCTCCATCCAGCAAGATTTTGATGATATTGTGGTAGCCCCCTTAACCTTTACCCGCGACCTGCTTGACGAACCCACTGATGTTTCATCCATCGAGCTTAACTTTAAAAAAGGCACTAATATTAACCAGCAGCAAGAGGCTATTCAGGAAAAATTGGGCAACGGCTTTTTAGTAAAAAACAGGTTTGAACAAAATACCGAGCTTTATAAAACACTGAAAACCGAACGCTGGTCGGTATTTTTGATATTGGTTTTTATATTGATTATTGCCATTTTTAACATCATTGGCTCTTTAACCATGCTGGTGATTGATAAACGTAAAGATATTGCCATACTCACCAGCCTGGGTGCAGGCAAACCACTTATACAAGGCATCTTCTTTTTTGAAGGCATGATGATTTCCATCTCAGGGTGCGTATTGGGGATGCTGGCCGGCCTTATTTTTTGCGTATTGCAACAGCAATACGGCTTTATTAAAATGGGCGGACAGATGATGGTGATTGACGCTTATCCAATCCACTTAAAAATTTACGACTTTGTTATCGTATTTTTAACCGTGAGCGGCATTGCCGTTATTGCATCGGGCGTTAGTGCACGCTTAAGCGTAAAAGGGTTAGACGAAATTAAACAGGATTTATAACTTTGTAACATGCAGTACAGGTTTGTAAAATTGATGGTGATAATGCTGGCAGTAATTTGCTGCTCCTGTAAACGCAACCTTAAATCAAACGGGCAAGGTGAAGTATTTAAAGGCTTGTACAGCTTTGGCCCCGAAATTAAATCGTTTAAAAATTGTGATGACACCCACGAATACTGGGTAGCCGACAGCTCGGCACAATTAGAGCTGCAATATTCACAAATGAACTTCGAGAAACCCTATGAGCCGGTATACGTGGAGGTGGAAGGCGAAAAAATACCATCAGGCAACGATGGTCAGGGCTCGGAGTATGATAGCACGCTGGTAGTACGTAAGGTGCTCAAAATCACAAAAGAAATACCGCAGGATTTGTGTAATTAAAGTCATTAACCGCTTCAGGTTTTACCCGATGGATACTTTATAGTACCTGCCGTAAAACCAAACAGCTGTTTTTGCCTTTAACATTGGAGCGTTTCGCTTTAACCTGTTTCACTCCCCTAAAAGAGATTACAATGGAATCAAAACGTCAACAAAAATTTGCCGGTGTTTTACAACAAGACCTGGCCGCTATATTTCAGCGCGAAGGCATGAGCTTTTTGCCTAATACACTGGTAACTATAACCAAGGTACGCGTAACGCCAGATTTAGCCATAGCCCGTGTGTTTTTAAGTTTCTTTAACAATACCAACACGCAGCAGTCATTACAAACGGTTAAATCGCATGCTTCCGAGATCAGGTATAAACTTGGCGCACGTATTAAAGATCAGGTAAGGGTAATACCCCAGCTTGAGTTCTTTGTGGACGACACCAACGAATACGTAGAGCGTATGGACAAAATTTTTGATAAAATAAGCAAAGAACCACGCCAAAGCGACGAAGGTCAGGAATAAGCATGGACAGGCACGGGCAATTAGCCAGCTTTATACAAAACCACCCTAACCAGATAGGTAAGGTGGTAGATATTGACTTGGCTAGTGATCGCCTTTTGGCATTAGACTTTACCGAAAATAACCTGCAGCTTACAGCTGATGAAGTAGCAGACACGCCCAGGTTTAGTGCCTGGGTAAACCGTAAGCTGGCGGAAAGCGGTTGCCGCTATGGTATAGGCGGATACTTTGAACACCGCACTTTATATGCCCGTAGCAGCCTGTTTAACACAACGGATACCGAACCGCGCCGTTTACATTTAGGTACAGATATTTGGGGACCTGCCCATACTCCGGTTTACGCGCCTTTAGCCGGCAAAGTGCATAGTTTTCAGGATAATGATAATTTTGGTGATTATGGCCCAACCATTATATTGAAACATGATTTAAACGGGCTGGCACTTTACACCCTTTATGGCCACCTGAATCGTGCTGCATTACAGGACTTGGCTGTAGGTAAGCCTATAGGTTTAAACCAACAGATTGCCTGCTTTGGGCACGAAGATGAAAATGGCCATTGGCCGCCGCACTTGCATTTTCAGCTGATGTTTGATATGCAGGGCTTAGCTGGGGATTACCCCGGTGTGTGCCGGTATTCTGAAAAAGATAGTTACCAGAAAAATATTCCCGATCCAGATTTAATTTTACAATTTTCAAAAGCAACTATAATGTGATTAGACTGTTAGCGTTTTAATTAAGTAATTGATTTAAAATGTTAAAAGCTTTCTTATTAAATATATTTCTTTTGATTTGCTGTTGCTTGTCTGCAATAGCCCAACCCACATTTAAAGGGGGTGCCTCGGCTTTAAACAGCTTTATAGAAAGTCATATCATCTATCCCGAGTTTTCGAGCCAAAACTGTATTGAGGGTAACATTCAGGTAAGTTTCAGTATCGACCAAAAAGGCAATGTAACTGATGCCCGGGTACAGCAAGGCCCAGGTATTGATTTAGATGATGAGGCCCTTCGAGTGGTTAAGCTTACATCGGGCAAATGGCAAATTCCGGCTAATTATAACAATGCTGTAAGGGTGGTATTACCTATACGCTTTAGGCCAGATTTTGCCAAATGCCAGCGCCGTACCACTGCTATGATGACGATGGACCAGGCTATTGTAGCCTACCAACGCCGCCAGGAATTGGAAAATGCCGTTACTAATTACTACATCAACAAATACACAGGCAAAGCTGATCCTCAAAAAGAACGCGATATTAATGCTCTAAAAAAGGAATTAGGTATTGATGAAGACCTGTGGAAAGACCTGCTGGATCAGGCTAATGAAAAACTAAAACAGGGCGACCAGGAAGGTGCGTGTAAAGACTGGAAATTTATTAAAAACACCGGCAGCGATTTAGCCGATGCTTTTATTGCTAAATACTGCAAGTAGTGTATTTATTGGCTAAATAAAACGGGATTTTCTTATCAAGTCGTAAACCCAATGGCCATGCCATTTAAGTCCTATCCTGTTGCTAACTTGCTATCTCTAAAAATCTTCGCCAATAAAAGTTTCTACTTCTGTAACTTTATATTTTGTTCCGGACAATTTTTCCAACAGATATAAATGCTTATAAGGAAACTTTTTGCTCCAGGTTGGCCACAATGTCTCTTTACGGTTTTTCAACCACCCAATTGATTTCGGATGGATACGCTTGGCATATTTTTGATCGACAATGAGCACCTTCGTTCCGCCCTTTGTTGCGAATTGATATTTTGCGCCGGAAGCGGTACCTAAATAAATGTCGTAAAGATTGCCACTGTCTGGCGAAATGCTCAATTCACTAAAAGACCTCTTGAATACCCCATTGCTGGCATCTTCTTTAAAGAAAACGAACAAATTGGGTTTGGTTTGAGCATTGATATCTAATACAGACAGATAGCAAGCCACAACAAGCATAATTACTTTTTTTAAACTATTCATATTGCCTGAATATTCTGCCGGCGCTTTTATAATCACGCGATTTATTCCATCCAACTATCATCAAACGTAGCCAAATAAAACAACCATCCGTACAGGTATTTCCGTACTGCTTAAAAGCTGTTTATTGCATGGCTATAATCAGGGCTAAATAACTGAAATTATCCTTTTTCTGCTTATCGGCAGAGAAAATCAGCTACCCCTTATTTCACCTAAACCTGTGAAATGAGGGGTAGCTAAACTAGTTTTAATCAAATCAGCTCATCTTCAACTGCTATGTTGCGTAATATCAGGTGATTGAATTTTGATCGATTAATTGACCATACTACTGAAAAACAACCATTTGAGGCTCATTAACTGTTGTTGTCGTATTAACAACCGGTGGTTTCTCTAACCTGTTTAAATCATACATCAACAGATGCATATGCTCGTTATATTTAACAATTTGACTATCATCAAAACTGCCATCGTCAATACAGTACATAAAAACATGTCCGGAAATTACTTTCAGGGTAAACGGAAAATAGGTTCTGTTAGTGTTGACAGGATCATACACCGCTGATCGTACTTTCGCATCGCCGTTGATATAAATGGTATTTTTAGCATCCTCCTGTTTAATGGCATGGTAAAACGGTGCATAAGGATTATTCGTATAATCCCAATTAGTTCTTCCATACAGAAAAACAGGTATTTGCTTTTCATTAACATGCCCTATATGCCATTGCACATAGCCGGGCGAATCTGCTAACAGAGACAATACAGGATCGAGGTAAGTACCAGATCCGAAAGTATACGTGCTACCCCTTTCTGCAAAAAGCGATACGCCTCTAATAATACGCCCATCGCTGCGCGGTTGAAAGTTTAACGGAAAAAGCGATTCGCCTATTCCGAACTCTGCCGAATAATCCGATTCGGTTAAGGTATCAAAGTTTAGCAGATTGCTAATATTCTGGTCGTATTTTAATTTAACCTGTGCAGCGGCGAGATTTTCACCGGCGAAAGGGCTAACCTCGATCAAATGATCCCAATAACCGGCGGCTTTGGCTCGTTTTACAAACTTGCGAATAGCTGCCTTCTGATAAGCAGCCAGAACACCACCATTAATGGTTACTGCGTTAAAATAATTGTCCAGGTCAGGGTCTGCTTCTGTGAACGATGGTGACGAAGCATATTCAATAACAATTTTGCCATCGTTTCCTGTAGTTAAAAGCTCAAAATTTACCTTTGTGTTCACACTGCTGCCTGTCGCAACCGTACTTGTAATCACCGAGGGGTCATGTTCTTCCTGATTCAGGATCGTTCCGTCAGAGTTTAAATAAGTAACCCAGAAGCGCGCATTCGGTATATTGGGTTTGATGAGGTTATCCCAAACCTCAAAATCAACCGGAAGCTGACCTTCGGGGTTGAATATGATAGTGGATGTGTTATTTGACATAATCGTTGCGTTGATAGTGATGAAAAAAGCTAATTAAAGCTGTTGATGCTGTGTAAGGTTAGCATACTTACTATCCTATATTCATCCTTAATTAACATCTTCGGTCATTGGTAATTACACAAAATTTTGACGTGTAAAATCACAATAACGGCTACAAAAGTAGCGGAGTCAGCTACCGACTCCGCTATTGTTAATTTAACCTACAATTTGATACTGGGCATCAAACAAGGCGTAAGGCCGCCTGTTGGCTCTGTCTTCAGGAAGGAGTCCAACCATGAACAGTTGACCGCTGAACGTAACATCACCGGGGTATTCGAATGTTGTATTCCAGGTATTTCCACCATCAATAGAATACTGCATGGCAAAAGTAAAATCCGGTTTACGATATATAGCCACTAATGAATTTGGCATTATACTCAGTCCACCGCTAATTTCTCTATGTGTTACGTTAGAGTATAAAAAGGTGTTGTCTATAGGGTCTTCCTGTTCGTTAAAAATCAAGAGGAAGTCACCTGCCGGTAAATCACTCGTTCCAATCAACTCCGGCAACTGGTTTTTACTGTAAAATCCGCTATACGCCAGAGCCTTTCCACTCGTTTGGCGAACAATCATCCTACCAGCTGAACCTGCAGGTATTGATTGATTAAACAATACACTGTTTAAAGCCCCGGTTGTATCTGTCGAATAAATTAACCGGTCATCAACAATAACATTGCTGGTTTTCGAGGCTACCTCTAAATCTGTTAAACCTACAGGTGTAGTTAAGGCAATAGAATTTGATACCGCCGCAGAGGGATTACGTTTAGCACTACCTTTTACACGGTATTTCAAACCGCCGACTACTATGTTATTCTCATACAGAAACACGCTTCCGGAAGCCGACACATTCGCCCATATACCATCTGCTATCGAATATTCGTGGTAAGTTATCGGAAATAACTTGTTGCGGTTAAAAGTAATCTGCTTGGTACTATCATCTACGATGACACTTTCAGGAGCGGATGGTTGATTACCTTGAATATCATCGGCAATGGCAGCTACCACAGCTTCTGCAATAGCAGCCTGCCCCTGTCCGCTCGGATGAACACCGTCATTCAACGTAAGATTTAAAGCGTTAACATCTACTAAAATATCATAGTAAGGATCGCTAAGCTGCAGGTTATTAAATACCTGACGTTCATACTCAAAGCCTTGCGCACCAGTAAGTCCGTTTGAGGCAACAAAAGTAACACCATCACTTCCAAAGGCAGCAGTTCTTGGCAACAGCGGCATGGTTAATACTTTATAGTCAACTGTTGGATTGGCTGCACGACGAGCAGCAAAATATTGCTTCATCATAGCATGCGCCGTTGCACCATCTGATCCGAACCCTGCAATCTGGTTAGTTGCTTCCCAGGCCAATAAATACTTTTTGTTGTATTGCTGATCGGCAATCACCGGATCCACTTTAGCACCTGAATGAAGTAGCATGTCATAAATTGCTTGGCCGTAACCTCCAAAATTATAGGCGGTATAAAGTTCACCCAATTTGTGGCGGGCTACACCAGTAAACGACGGGTTGTTTTCATTTAAAATAAGCCCGTATTCATCTCCGTTACCTGCCACAATACTATTGCCGTCAGATACCAATAAAACTTTATTGTTGCCGGAAACCGGTGCAGATACTTCTTTAAAATTGAACATTTGCGGATTTAGTAACCCGGAAGTAGTAGCTCCTCTGAGTGCGAGGTGCACATACAAATCGCCCTGATAAGTATATGGGTAGGTAAAAATAGTAACCATTTCCTGGTTAGTTTTAATTTTTACTAACGTAAACTGCCCGGTTTCTCCATCGCGGTAAATACGTAACTTTTGTGCATCAGCCTCCTGGCCGTTTAAAAATTCGTAGTGTCCGTTTGTGCCGTCAGTATAATTAACTTCCAAGCCAGGGCTTAGCGCAACGCACAGTAGCTGCGTTGACAAGTCACCTAATGTTGGTATTGTTTTAAAGCCAAAGCGTCCGTCCCAATAGGTTAGATACATGTAATCAAACTGGATGAACCCAGACTGACCGGCCGGTATTTTTTTTGCTGTTAGTACCCCATTGCTTGTCCAGGATGTACCCGATCTTTCTTCGGCACCTAACTTCCACCATTTACCATCTGGCTGTATATTATCCACCAGATCAAACACAACGTCTTCCAGTACCGATGTGGATTGATAAAGTTCATTATTAGTTAACCAAGCCGACGCCATCATTCCGGTTCGTGCTTTTTCACGAACGGCAAAGTCGCCCGCATTAACGTCCGCTTCTAACACAAGGCTATTGCCCGATATATCTATATAGGTGGGGTTAACCGCTGTCTTATTCAAGGTATATTCCTGCAATGACTGGCCTGTTGCATCAGTAGATTTGTCCCAGCTTAGTTTTGCAATACCTGCAGAAATAATGTAGCGCAAATTGCTTGGCGCAGCAAGCCTGCTTTGAGTAAAGGGAGCTGCATTAGTAGCCCAGGCTGATGCACGGCGTATTGCCGTTTCTTTAAGCCTAACGCCCACTTTACCGGCCGGGATACTTACATCACCTACTAATAATTTATTAGGCGTAGTTAGCGGGGTAAATATTAATGGGTTAGCAGTAATATCCAAGCTACCTTCATAGTCTGCTAATGTTTTTCCGGCCACAATGTTTACTTCGAGCCAGTTACTTAGCACATCATCTACAACTATAACTTGAGGTGTAGCCTGTTCAGCTTTAACAAATCCAGGCATAGCTGTTAAAAGGTCATATAGTTCATTAACCGACTCTTTTATTTCAATACCGTCTTGCACATTAAATTTACCGGCTACATAAGGTCCGGCCTGGTCAGACGGTTGGGGATTGTAATTGATAACTTTTGACATGTTTTTAAAATGGATATGTGTATGGATAATTATTTGAGAAAAGGGGAATTGCAGTTAATGCAACTTCGATGCTTAGAACATCGCTGCCTTGATAAGCACCCTGAATATGCAATGCGTTTGCAGTGTAAGTGTCCAGGCTATCGACAGCAACGTCTACCGAAAAAACTTCGTTTAACGGCGGCCCCGTTATTTGGGCCGTAACCTGCGAATTGTTTTCCTGCGTAATACTGATTTCTATAGTAGAAGCTGTATTAGCAGTTTGGTTTGTAATAATGAATGGTTCCATTGATTATTTGATTGATTTTTAAAGTTGAATTATCACACAGCGCTGGTATGCTTGCTTTTGCAGATCTATATTTAAGGCAATAGCTATCCTATCCGCTATTTTGAAGCGGTTAATTCTCTGGTTGCACAAATGATTATAGATTGTTTGGCTGCGAAAAGAATTGGACTGGTCTTTTGCCTCGCTGCCCCATAGGCAGGTTTATACTAATCCTGATCCTTTAAAGTGTAAAGCAGTTTGCCCAGCACCATATTTGGTAAATACTTTAATGTAGCGGTGGGTAAGGTTAGCCAGTTTACCGCTGATGATTGTTTCGCCGAAAAATTTGATGCCTTTATTGTAGCTCTTGCTAACAATAATATCCTCACCCGAAGCTACCAAGCGGACAATCATGCCGGATGTTAAGCCATATCCACCAGCTCCACCTCCGGGCGGATTAAACTGACCAAATTCAAGAAAGAATCCATTTGAATTGTAGTAATTATCAAGATAAATTCCATCGTTGTTTTCAGAAAACTGTACAAATAACTTGGATGTATCCGGATTAGCTGCTACCTCTAACTGTATCCAGCTACCGTCGCCCCCAAGTTGTTTTGATGCCGTTGCACCTGATATGTCCGCTGCGCCTTCCTCAGCAACCCAAGTACCATCGGTATCTGTGCTTACATTAGCCGATACGAAGTTAGTCCATTGTAAATACTCCCCTTCCTGGCCCGGTACTATAGTTCCGGCAATGGCCGGACTACGCACCACCTTACTGGAATTTTGCGTGGAGGTAGCTTTTGTTCTGAAACGCCAAAAACCAGCCTCACGAATATAATTCTCTAATTGAACCGGCCCGGCGTAATTTCCCCATGGCCTTAAACCTTCAGATACTTCGATCGCAGTATCTCCAAGTGGGTGACTGGCTGTGATAGTGCGCAGGGTTTCGTCAATAATCAGGGTTACCGGATCGGGAGTCACCAAGTTTTCAGGATTAATTTCTGTTGAAAGTAGTCCCCAGCCTCCCGGAAAAGGATCATCCGTAATATCCTGTTCTCCGTATCCGAATTTGATTTCCAGACCATCACGCACAATAGCAAAACGCGGGGTTCCTCTAAAGCTGCCTAATGGTATTTCGAACCAAGCCGGTCCGGCAGGCATTAAATCTGATAGTGTATCGTTAATTTTAAGTTGAGCAGGGGCAGTTAAGTGCGCTGCCATTTTAATGGCCTCACTATTTACGCTTTCGTATCTCATCAGTCCAATTGGCGTATATCTGTCAGGCTGAGCATACAAGGTATTGTCCCAGTAAGCCTGATTAAAATACGGCTGGTCGTAAAACATATACGGAACCTCTGTGCGCGCTCCAATACTGGCAGGATGCAGCATATACCTGCAAAATATTTTGTCTTGCGAAAAAGCTGCAGCTGTTGCGTTAGCCAGATAGGCATCTACCCAGGGACGATAAAATTTCTGCATACCGGTATGATCCAATAACGGATAGCGCATATCCGAGCCCAGGGTAAACGACGCTTCAACGGGCGGTATAAAGGCCATACCATCAACCGGTGGAAAGCTCAATTCGGCCAGATAAGTACTTTCTTTATAATCGTTTGCTGTAATATCACACACCCCTTGCATACGCTGGTCGGGTGGTAAGGCAAGTATGTCATTCCACAACTGAGCCGTTCCCGCAAAACCAAAATCGCGATATTGGAAAGAAGAGTAAAAATGCATATTGTTACCCATCGCCAATTTACCCATTTTTTGGCTTACCGTGTTGATGGCTCGGTTAGCCGACATAGCATGATTTAAGCTATAATCGCCCCCGCAAAAAAACACGATACCATCAAAAGGCCGGGTGTCATACACATGCTCAATGGCATCAGTGCCTTCTTGCTGACTAAATGCCCAAGAGGTATAATCACCATCGCCTACGCTAAATTCATTGATCCATACATTACTAACTTCGTGATCATTGTACGGAAATAAAGTTCCAGACCAGTAATAAAAGTCGCCCATTCCTAGCGCAGTAAGGGCATTGCGCGTTGCAGTAATTAAAGATGGGAACAGGAAATAATCTGTGTATACTGGTTTACTATCAATTCTGAACAATGATTGGCGGTTCCAGGTATCAGTAAAAAGTTTAACCTTCTGCTCAACAGACCCGCCGTAAACCATGCCCACCATAAAAGGGATATTGACAGCATCACATGCGTCCATCAACTGCCTCAGATAAACATTATCCTTGAAGTTATCATCTGTGGAGCTATACTCTTCCAGATGAAGCCAAAGCAAATTGTAACCTTGATTTTTAACAGATTGTATCCAGCTCAAATGATCTTTTGCAAATCCGCCCAACGAAACCATTAAGTGACAGCAATAATACTTTTGGCTGTTGTAGTTGGTTGGCACGATACGCACAAAAGAGGTAACAATATCGGATATACGCCCGTTACTGTCGTCGTAGGTAGCTGAGCGTATCTTTTTGCTTGATTTAAAGGTGAGTGGGCCGGTATAAACCGGGCTTCCTGCTGTCGGCACACTACCATTTAGTGTATATATTTTTTTCTTTGCCATTTTTAAATTTTGAAATAGGATTTGAGATTAGCTCGTAAACACCTATGCAGTGACGCTTTGATGTAGCTGCTAATTGCCTTATTCTAAGCAGATCAATATTATTCGAAAGCAGACCTTGACTGCATTTCAAATAAACATTTAGGTATCTGGTCGTTTTTTCATTTACTATAGCTTTATAGATACAAATCAATTAAATATTGACTATATCAATTTTTACATATACAAATGTACATAATATATTTACATTTGTATATTAACTATGCTATTATTTTTAGCAAGAAAAAAAACACACTGATTCCCAATTTATTAATATCAATAAAGAAAGTAAGACAACAATATATCAGTACTCAAAGCAAAAAATGATTAGAATAAAAATGTATTGATTAACACTAATATTTCAAGTTGGATATTCTTGAAGCAATAGTGTAAATAAGAATATTAACTATTTTCGATATAGAGTTAAAAAATTCTGCATTACTTAAAGTTGAGCAACGATAAGATACAAACTAACTATTAGCGCAAATACGAATAACAGTCCTTTGCAGTTATTAGCAGCAGTCAGCCCATCATGATTGTTCTCTTGGTAAATAAACATGACAGTGCATATGATAGACCAGCTACTATGCAGACCTAAGCCCACCCTATTATAGCAGGCCAACCTATAATGTATTCAGTCTTAAAATTTTGGTGATTTTAAGCGTTGATACCCATCAGAAAAATTAAAAAGTTGATTTTAAATTAGCCGCTTTGTGCTCCTAACAATAGCTCGTAATCCAGCCCAAATTACTTTGGCATTTTAAATAACAAACAGTTATTTACTAATTATATACGCACGCGTCCAACCTATTTTTTTAACTAATAACGATGCGCTTAATTACTTTTAACGAGAAGAAGGGTGTAAGGAGGAACTCGTTGTCAGGCTGTATGCTTTATCTGTAAGGATTTATTTTAACAACCTCATTCCAGATCAAATTACTTATTACCCTCATTCCCTTATTACATGGATGCTGCTGTACACCTATATCAGAAAATAAGCCGTAGGCCAGGTTAGATCTGTCGTAGCTTACGGCTGACAAGCTAACGTAAGGCGTGTATAGTTTATAAACCTTGTCTATTGCTGGAACACTCCACAAGGGGCCAACGCTTAGCACAACCGTTTTGCTACCATCAGCGGTAAAATATTGCACTAATTTCTGATAGCTTTTGCGAAAAGCCTCCGCATCCATATGCGCATGGTCAACGTTTTCGCCCACCCTAACAATAACCAGGTCAGGATTAATTTCTTTAATATCCTTTAGGCTTTTG
Organism: Mucilaginibacter sp. CSA2-8R; assembly: GCF_038806765.1. Taxonomy (NCBI): domain Bacteria; kingdom Pseudomonadati; phylum Bacteroidota; class Sphingobacteriia; order Sphingobacteriales; family Sphingobacteriaceae; genus Mucilaginibacter; species Mucilaginibacter sp. CSA2-8R. Next base: position 5,022,530 of record NZ_CP152389.1, read on the forward strand.
TTAAAATCATAATTAATATATGCCGATTCAAAATCATTAAATATACGTACAGTAACTTTACTATTGGGCTCCATCTGTTTAAAGCGTACAGTAAGTCTGTGCACATAATCAGAGTCGGGCGTAGAGGCGGCCATACCACATAAGGTATTCCAACCTACCGCTGGCGTTATAGGGGCTATTGTAATACTATTACCTAAAATAACGATGTTCTTAAAAATAACCTGAGATTTCGGCTGATCGTTAAGCGGTAACGTTAGTTTATAATCTTGGTCTTGAGGTATAACCGTATCCGTTTGCTTCTTGCAGCTTACTACTGCAAAAATCACAGACATCAGTATGAAGCATTCATAGCTAAACCATTTTAACATATTTTATAAAAAGTATTATGATTTTCCCACTTCCAGTTTCTTTTTTTATCTGATAGCCGCTGTTCCGGTAAATAGCCGGAGTTATCAGTATGCTTTTTTTTTGGAAGTGAGCTGAATATTTACTGGTACTGCACATTTACAATGGCACCTTTAGTAATAGTTTTCATATTTGTAGCATTGCTGCTACTCGGACCCAACGAGCCGGAAAAACTGCCGGATACCGTCTTGTTCACCACATCAATAGAGGTGATTGTAATGCTACCGTTACCTCCGGCTTTGGTGCTCCAGATAGTATATGGTCTATTATTATCTTCAGGAATTTGGGAAATTTTTGGCGGCACAGTGTAGGTAATGAATGAACTTGTGGTGCTGTTGCAGGTATAGTTGCCCGGACCGGTTACATCACCGGCATAAACAGTTACTAAATTGCCGTTGACTGTAGTACTGACACTTATTGTTTGCTTAGACGGTGAGTAGGAAGCCCCTGGCAAGGTAGAATAGCCATCTGTGCCATCTACCGTGCAGGAGAAAGGATAAGGAGGAGGTGTAGTGGTTAAACCGATAGTACCAACCGAGATATCTTGCCCTTCGGTTACGGCAATGCGGCGGCTATAAGGCGCGTATAAGTTGTTAACTGCGTTAGATGCAGCAGTTACATAATAACTGCCGGGTGTAACATTATTTATCTTGAAATTACCACTGGCATCGGGCACAACCGTATACCTCAAGGTAGCACTGCCAATATAAACAGCCTGTACATAAGCCACAGAACCTGCCGGAGATACGCTGCCGCTGATACTCCCGGGTGCCGCCGCTTTAAAAACCAGTGTGCCGGCATCCGTATTTTGTGCGGTAGCAACCGTTATTGCCGGGCTAACCGGCGCTACATACCCCAGGGCGGCAGTAAAATTGAGGGTATATGTACCGGGGGCAACAAAGCTGAACAAAAAGCTACCAGTACCAGTTGGAGTGGCATAATAAGTACTCCCTCCGCTGGTACTCATTAATGAAACTGAAGTGGCTGCTCCGGCCGGACTAATCATGCCACTGATACTACCAGGCATTTGCCGCAAGGAAACATCTCCTAAAGCGGTGTTCTGGCCGCCAACAATGGTGACTGGCTGATTTACAGATACGTAACCAGAAGTTGCGGTAAGCGTTAGCACATAATTACCCTGCAATAAAGCAGCAAAGTTAAAATTGCCTTGAGCATCGGCGGTGGTACTGTAAATTGTACCAGCCCCGGTAGCCGTAAACAATTGTAAGGTAATATTGCTCACAGCTGTAGCAGGGCTAATAGTACCTGAAAGGCTACCCTTAGTATCAGTCGGAACCGTTGCTGTAGTTACAGGTGCAACGGCCGCATCTTTTTTTTTGCAACTGCACAAACCTATAGTAAGGCTAAATAATATAATGAATATTATTTTCATGAGATAAGGCGTAGGTAAATGCAGTTTGATGCTTAATAGCCTGTTTTATTTAAAAAGGATTATGCACCGAAATTACAGCTGTCTCAATTAACCATCAATCCCCCAGTTTGGGGGATTTTTAATGTAGGGATTGTCATAAACATCCGGTTTCTGTACATTTATAGACTTAGTAATGCACTTTTGCAACTAACCTTATGCAATTTGACACCCTTGTTAATTATTTTTTACCAGCCGGCATAAAGCAGAACAAAGCACACCCACTATATAATGAACTTCGGACTGTAGTGAGTACTGCACTGGTTGCTGTACCATTGATGTTGCTGTTTCCACCGCTGATGCTTTATTTAGGTAAGCCTGTTGGCGGATTTTTACTCAATGATTTGCTGGCTATTATTCTGCTGCTGTCAATCAAATTTTTTGGCCATTACCGCATCCCAATGACGCTAACGGCGGTGGTAACTTACTTCATTATATACGATTGGATCAAAGATTCTGGCTTAATTTACTCAGTCAACGTAAACATTCTGCACATGTACCTGCTGGTTGCTATATGGGCCGATAAAAAGTTTGGCTGGTATGCCGTATTCAGTAACTTGGTAGCATTTTCCTTTATTTATTATCGCACTTTGCATGCTGGTATAAATACAACATCAGCCAGTTGGCTGGGTGAGCCATTGTATCCGTTTGCAGTTAATTGCCTGATTACTATTTTTTTTGGTGGCTTTTTAGCTTATCAGCAATATGATCAAGAACGCGACCGGGCTAAGATACGTGCCTTACAAGATCAGAAAATATCAACATTAGATGAAGCAGTAAAAAAGCGTACCGAACAATTAAACAGCATGCGCGAAACCATTGCTAATGATTTTCATGACCAAACAGGCAATATGCTTTCTGCAATTACCCGCCAGGCATCCCTGTTAAAAATTAAGCTTAAAGCCGAACATGATGTACAACCCATAGTAAAGAGCATTATAGATAACAGTAACGAGCTTTATGCCAGCAGCAAAGATTTTCTTTGGCACTTAAACCATAACAGTGATGACCCTACCGAGCTTTTTGATTACTTAACCGGGTATGGGCAGTTGTATTTTAATCAGTTTGATATAGCTTTCTCGGCTAAGGCCGAACTTGGTTCTCTGTTACAATTTGAATCTTATGCTGCATTAAATTTGATATATATTTTTAAAGAGGCAATGACTAATGTAGTAAGGCATGCAGCAGCAACTGAAGTAAAACTGGCTATGCACCTCGGAAAAGAATCAGTGATGTATCTACTGGAAGATAATGGTAGCTGGAAAGAGGCCGACAATAACCAACAACATTATGGGCTCAGCTATATGGAACGCCGCTGCCAAAAGAATAATTTTGGATTTGCTTTACAAAAATCTTCATCGGGCACCCGGATTGAAATTATTGTTCCGGCGCATCAATTAAATACAATCTAAATGAACAGGCGTATTAGTATTATTGAGGACAACAGCAAAATCAGGGAAGGATTTGCCGCTATCATTGATAGCGCTGAAGACTACATCGTTGCTGGACAATATAGCAATTGTGAAGACGCATTTAAAAACCTATCAACGGATGCGCCCGATTTGGTATTGATGGACATTGATTTGCCGGGTATAGATGGCATTGAGGGTACACTACGCATTAAGAAACAGCGCCCGGATTGTATTGTATTAATTATAACGGTATTGGAAGACAGCGACAAAGTATTCCGTTCATTGTGTGCCGGTGCCGGGGGCTATATTGTCAAAAACTCTGATGGAGACGATATTATACAGAACATTACAGAAGCATTTGCAGGAGGCGCCCCAATGAGTCTGCATATCGCTAAAATGGTGGTACAATCATTTAAACGTTCTTTTGATTCTCCACTTTCTGACCGGGAACAGGAGGTACTGCGCCGGATTGCGGAAGGAAAAAGCTATTCTAAAATAGCCCTTGATTTGTTCATCAGCAAAGAAACTGTTAGGAGCCATATTAAAAATATCTACCAAAAATTATCGGTAAGTTCTAAAGTGGATGCTATTCGCATCGCCGAGATTAAAAAGTGGATTAATTAGACCTTCCAGCTATATTTCCACATTTAAATGAACATTACTTTGTTGTAATCACAAATGACAGTTATACACATTGCACTACTTAGATTGTTAAGTGAATTGTTCATTGTCATGAATGTGGGCAGTCGTTAAGAGAATACATAGCTTTATGCTTTCTAACATAAACACACCTGAGATTTTAGGCAATGTGGCTTGATAGCAGGAGGGCTAATCTTATGCCTCGGGTGATTTACATTAACCGAAAATCACCCAATTTGGGGGATTGACCTGAGGTAAAAGTTTGATAACTTTGAAATATTGACCTAATAGTAGATAAAGAAATAACTAGTCTAATCACTTGTATGAATCAGATTAAGCGTTTTGTTGCTAATAACGGTAAGTTAAGCTGGCCGTGTTGTAACAGTTAACTTACGTGTAATATTTTTTATGCTCACCCGGCTCCCTCCTTTTCAATTTCAAATATTCGCTATTTAAGGCTGATTACATCTGGTATGCTTTCTAATTCAAATATTTCAAAATGCAGCATCTTCGTTATCTGCTTGTTAATGCAAGGCTTGCTGTTTGGCTGCAAAAAAGAAAAGCAACCGTCTGATGATCTCAGTACGCGGCCTATAGTAACCACCATGGAATTCTACAGTTACAATGGGGAGCGATACACCAGTGGGCCACACTATTACAACCGGTTTATTCTCAATAATTTGGGGGTACCGAACAGTGTAATTTTAATCAACGGGCACAATTTTAGTGAGGATTTTAAGCAAAGCAGTGTATTGTTTAACAATGTCAGCGCCTCTGCTATCCAAGGCGATTCGACTACCATTTATGTAGCCATTCCGGATCAGGTACCTCCCGGCCCGGTAAGGCTCACCATAAATACTAATGGCAAAAGCATCGTTCATCCTACTCAATTTACGGTTGAAGCCCCTGACCCACATATAACCGGACTCAACACACCGGCAGGCATGCGGGGGAGCCAGTTGGTTATTTACGGCGAAAACTTTAGTACTACAGCAGCCAAGACTAATGTGACCATTAATGGTACCGCAGCGGTCATTGATTCAGTAAAACTTGACGCAGTTTATTTTAAAGTACCGGTTAATGCCACCTCCGGCAAAATTGTACTGACTACATTTGGCAAAGCATTATCATATCCGGACGATTTTACGGTTACCTCGTCCACTTTTACAACAATCAGTAATATCGGCTTACGTTTTTTGTCGTTAGATGATGCTGGCAACTTTTACGGCACTATTAAAAATGCAATTTACAAGGTTACGCCGGGGGGCATTTCATCCATAGTCACGAAATTAAGTGGTGTTGATTACAATTTAATTTCCGGAGCCTATTTTGGTGGCTGCACAGCCGACAAGGCCGGAACAGTTTACTTTATTGCCCCATTTGTATTGCATGACAATTACCCGAATTACAATACTGATTATCTCTCTAGGGTAATTAAAGTATTACCCGATGGCAGCCTGAGCGAAATAGCGGGAGGAGGCTACCCGGCTTTCACTAATGGGCAAGGTAAGACGGCTAATTTCAATTCACCTTATAATCTTATACTGGATGCTTTGACCGGTAATTTCTATGTAAATGATACTTTTGTCATCCGTAAAGTAACGCCATCAGGATTGGTGAGTACGATTGCCAATGCGCTGCCTAGTTATGGGCCAATAACATTACCCGGTTTTACAAGCGTAAGTGGCATAGCCATACACCCGGAAACTGGCGATTTATATTTGGTGAGCCTGAGTTCGAATACTATAGGTAAGATCACACCTGGCGGAACAATCAGCACAATGCCCATCACAGGGGACAAAATAAGTACGGGCGGTCAGCAGAATGCTGTCATCAATTTGGCCATCACAGCTTCTGGAACACTCTATTTATCAGTGGGGAGTAATCTGTATCAGATTAAAAACGGCGTAGCGACCAACACTTACGGAAATCCGGCTGGCGGCAATATCTGGGGTATGACTTTAGACAAGGCTGGGAACTTATATTTAAGCGCAACAGAATTATTTAACAGGTACAACTACAATCCTAAAAATTGGCTTTACAAGGTTATACTTTAATAGCAAAATGTCTGCTGCCATTTTGTTATTAAAGTAATGTATAAAAACAAGTTGCTTAGAGCCACCCTGAGCAATTAAATTCCGTAACTACCGGTAAGCGCTTTTTTTTCTATACTTTTTGCAAACAGCGGTGTTTCTTCATGATTGTGTGCATCTGAGGCGAGCTGGCGGTCATGAGCAGCCTGCGCTAATGTTGTATTATGCGCTTTTATAAACTCGAAGAATTCAGGAGTAGCAGTCGCATGTATTTCATTGATATACTCGCAGGTATTTTCATTTATCTTAACGGCCTTCAACTCCCATAACACCTGAACTTTACTGCGTCCGTGTGCAGATATAGCATCAGAAACAGATAACATCCGGCAATAATCAGCCCTGTATTCTGTAGCCACATAATGCTGAATAACCAGTGCACCGCCAATAGTTTCAACATTGATAGACATGGGTTCGCCATTCATGGTACGGGTAAAGCCGGCAGCAATATGAGCCGTTGAACATCTTTGATACTCTTCATCGGGCAGGTTAAATAACCAGTCGGCAATGTTCACTTTCTCAAACGGCGCATTGATGATAGCTTTAACTGTTGAATGAGATAGCGCGTTTTCTGAGTTTTGTAAGATTTCCATAATGTTGTCTTTTGTTCAGTAAAACAAAGGTCGCCATTCAATAATAATCGTCTAAACTCTTATTTCCGATATAGTTCATTGATAAAACCGATTATCTTACTATTTTCAAGAATGGAACTTCGTCAACTTAAATACTTTATTAAAGCAGCAGAACTCCAAAATTTTACAGAAGCCGCTGGAGCTTTGTACATTACTCAAAGTACCTTGTCGCAACAAGTAAAACAATTAGAGGATGAACTGGGCATACCATTATTTGACCGGATTGCCAAGCGGGTGCGGTTGACAGAAGCCGGAAGGATGTTTTTGCCGTATGCTAATAAAACAATTAGAGATGCCAGCGATGGTAAAAACATATTAAAAGATTTGATGAGCCTTAGTACAGGCACATTGAATATTGGGGTTACTTACGGGTTAACAGATCTGCTGGCCAAAGCGGTCCTGAATTTTTCAAAGCAGTTTCCTGACATTCACCTCGAAATTATTTTTGGCACCACACAAGACCTACTGAAGAAACTTGATCAAAGCCATATTGATATGATGTTGTCTTTCTCACAAGAAGAGAAACCTGGAAGCTATAAGATTGAGCGCCTCTTTTCTTCGTGCCTGGCGCTAATCGTACATGCTAATCATCCTCTGGCCATAAAACAACAGATCGCTTTTGAAGAGTTAAAAGATCTGTCGTTGATTTTACCATCCAAAGGGTTTAGTATTCGGAACCATTTTGACCATTTGCTATCCCATCACGATGTGGACATTAATATGCAAATGGAAGTCAATGATATCAATATGCTTTTACAATTAGTGGATAGCGGTAATTGGGCAACTATACTCATGGAGTCTTCCATTTTTAATCATCCGGAATTAAAAGCGGTAAAACTTGCAGGTAACAGCATGACGAGACAGGCCAGTATTACCTGGCCAATAGGTGTTTACTGCAAAAAGCCCGCACTCTTATTAGCTCAACAATTAGCTGTATATGCAAATAATTACCAATCTTAACAAAATATTATTAAACCATTTTGACAAGTATATACTTGGTAAAACTGACTTATAAATTAGTTGTATAACCAATATAGGACAAGCAATAAAGTATATAGATGTAAAATTCTATATAGCAAAAAAGCCCCGCAGATGTGCGGGGCTTTTTTGCTGAGACTGGGCCAAATTCGAACCAATCAGCGGAATTTAATAGTGTTAATAGTGCTGGAGGGTAATTAAATATGATTACATTTTTTTCAGGACAACACAAGCTCCGCCACCGGGTGCTAATTTTACACGAATGGTGTTGGTTGAATTAACATCCTGCGTTTTTGATACGTACCCTTCTTTATGTGTGCGATAGTCAGAATCTGCGCTATCCTGAATAATAAGGGCTTTGTAATTCCCTTTACCAAGAAACGACAATGGTATGGTAATCTCACGCGGTTGCTCATCGGTGGCTGCACCTATAAGCCAGGTACCGTCTGCTGCCTGGCGGGCCATGGTGATGTGTTCGCCAATAACACCGCTAAGTGTCTTGCTTTCTCGCCAAGGCATCTTTTGTGATGCATAAAACTCAAGCAATTCAGGATGTTTTTTATAATTTTCTGGTATATCAGGAATAACGGTTACACCGGAAAATACAATAAGCGTACGCGCAGCTTCACCTACCAGAGTAGACGGAACGGGCGAGGGTTCATCCACACGACCAGCCTGGGTTAAATCGGCCAAGCCATTGTTCATGTCTATAGGCCCTGCAAGCATGTTAACAAAAACAGATGTAACAAACGTTTTAGGGCTAAACACCTTGTGCCCATCAAGCTGAGCCTGGCAATATTCACGGGTAACTGCGTTGGGCCACGTACGCATTTGTCCGTTGGGATGTACGGGGCCATCATGAAAATCACACAGCAGATGATACTTTGCACATATTTCGGTGATGAGCTGGGTCCGGGTATTTTTTTCTTCCGGGCCACCTGTCATAAAGCCGTACTTTATGCCTGCCGCGCCCCAGTCGCTGTATTGCTTTAAAGTTTCCTCAAGTGGATACTTGCGGCCGCCAATGTCATTGATGTAAAGCCAAACGCCAACATTCTTCGACTTACCATAGGCGATGATTTCGTGTACCTGGGCAACCTTGCCACCTTTTAAAGGGTCAGAGTTTTGATTAAACTCCGGCCCATACCAATCAGCGTCTAACAGCAAATAACGCATATTATTCGCTGCAGCAAAATCGACCATACGCTTCCACGATGGTAGAGACATTTTATATTTGAAAGTGTCCACTTTTGCTCCATTGATGCGCCAATCCCACACAGCAACGCCAGGCTTTACCCACGAAAAATCATACTTTTTTTGTGGTGGCTTATTTAATAATTCGATCAAATGGGAGTCTACCAACACTCCAGGGCTGCGACCGAACATAAGCACCCGCCAAGCCGATGTGGCCTTGGTGGCAACCCTTATCTGCTTCTCCCCTTTGGTTGCTTCCAAAACAAGCGGTTCACCAGTTGCTAATTCAGCTTCGTGAATTGCCATATATGCGTTATCGTTTGCTTTGATAGTCATCACAGGTAAGCGCTTTCCGGCAATATCGGTTAACTTTTCCGGACCTTTATTAGCATTTTCCCCGTTGTAAAACCAAGCGATATAGTCATCAAAAAAATTGAACTGAGTCAATTCATCTAATTTTTTTCCTTCCGGAAATATGTACCGGAAAGCCACACCATCATTATAGGCACGTGCCACAATCTGATAAGCTTTAAGATCAATGGTTACTTCATTGTACCGGTCGGGCACAATGGCACGTTTACCCCATACCGGCTTCCAAACAGTGTTAACTGCACGATGGGGTGACCGGATAAATTGTTGCGGAGCAATTTCAGCCAAGCCTAAGGCCGATGGATTGATCAATACCCTTCCGTAGGCTGAAAACGTGTACGAAACAGACTTTTTGTACGCATAAGTAAAAGAAAGCTGCAGTTTACCGTCGGGCGATTTAAGCGTTTCAACCTCCTTTTTTGTTTGAGCTGTAACTGCATTTATACCTAAGGTAAACAACGCAATGATGAAGCACTTTAATTGTAAATATGTAGTTTTAGTCATAATTTCTTTAATACCCAAAGCACATTCACGCCCTGAGCACTTATAATAAAATCCATAAGCCAAAATTAATTTATTTTGACTTATGGATTCGCCTATGTTTAGTTACTCCGGGTGCCCTCGTAATACAGGGCATTTAGCCGGAATTTCATATCCGGTATAACCGGATATCAGCCTATTACACTCGCTTTAGTAATCAACTTTCAATTACAGCTTGTATCATAGTCATTTGTTGTTGACTGCTAATAGCCCGGATTTTGGATCAACTGCTTGTTTTTGTTAATCTCATCACGAGTGATCGGACGAAAATAAAGTGAATTGTTCCATGCCCGGTTTTCTAAAACATTGTATTCTGATGGTGTGTAAGTATAATCGTAAATTGTGGGATTATAAGCATAAGGGAAGGATAATGATTTTCCTGCCTTAAACTTTCCGGTAATGGTTACGATGGATACTTTTCTGCCCAATGTTTCGCTTGCTATCAGCCATCTGCGTACATCATGATATCGTTGCTCCTCAAAAGCCATTTCAACACGACGCTCGTGACGGTAAATATTGCGTAGCGTAGCCTGATCTACGGCTGTAACTGCAGGCATCCCTGCCCGGAAACGAATTTTGTTGAGCCAGGACACTGCGGTGCTAGTTTCGCCCAGTTCGATGGAAGCCTCTACATAATTTAGCACGGCTTCGGTATACCTGAAAAATGGCCAAGGAATAGTTTGCGGCATATTTTGATCAACCACGTTGGCGTCCGGATCGGTAAATTTGCGGTAATAGTAACCTGTATATGAACCATTCCAGTTTTCTATAGAGCTGTTTTTAGTATCCAGACCACTAAAAGTACTTGTTTTTCCGTCTATAACGAGGTCATAAGTTCCGGTTTGAATTTGATTGGCCGGATCAACATTGCCAGATACTTTATCGCGAGGTTTCCAGTTAGCGCCATCAAACAAAATGGTGGCATACAAACGGGGGTCGCGATTTTGATATGGGTTAGCCTTCGCTACTGCGTTGGCCCAGCTAAAGGGTGTACCATCAACCATTTCATAATCATCAACCAACTGGCCTATAGGCGTATTGCCGCCCCAGTTATGGTATCCGTTGGGCCCGTTGTACAAATTTGGCGTAACCGCGTAATTAGGCGATAAAAAATACTTGGCAAAAATTAGCTCAGAAGCACCAGCAGGGTCAACATTAGTTGCTTTGCTTGCGCCCCCCATAGCAACGCTTACATGATTGGTTGTGCCTTGTGCAGGCGAAGCAGGGCTTGATAAATTAAGCTTATAACCACCCCGGCTATCGGCATCCATTACTGCTTTTGACGCAACTTGCGCCAACCGATAACGGTCTGCCTGACTACCCGACATGTAGCACAACAGAGGCAAAGCCTGATCTGATATACCACTTAGTTTTGCGGTAAGTTTGGCTCTGTCATGCAAGTCGCTTGCTGCGTAGATCAACACTCTTGATTTAAGAGCCAATGCAGCTAATGCAGTGGCACGCCCCTTATCCACCGACTTACCAGCTAATAATTTAGCTGCGCCATCACAATCCTTTACAATAAAATTTACGCATTCCTCATACGTATTTCGTTTAATTAACAAGTCATCAGTGATGTTATAAACATTTGTTATGATTGGAACGCCGCCATAAAAGCGCAACAGCTGCTGATAATAATAAGCCCTTAAAAAATAGGCTTCGCCTAAAAGCTGGTCTTTCTTTGCCTGATCTGATAAACTATTATTTCCGCTAACTATCCGGTCAATTGCTGTGTTACAAGTTCTAATGTACAGATACATTCTGTCCCAGTTCCACGAATCATCTATCCATCCGGTGGTGCTTGGACTTACATTACCAGTGTTTACCACATCTATACCACGGCCAGAGTGATTAAACAGAGCCTCATCCGAAACAGATGCAAGCATCTGCTCAGAAAATCCGCCATTAACCAAACCTTTATAGGCGTCATACATGTAAGCCTCAGCTAAAACAGGGTCGCTCCAAACTACGTCTGCCGATAATTGGTTGGGAGGGGTTACGTTCAGAAAATCTTTTTTACAGGCTGCACTCATCAACATAATGAATACCAGCATATACAGATTTTTATTTTGTGTAATCTTTTTCATGTCTTAAATTTTTTCTCAAGAATTACCTGCCTGTATGTTATAAGGTTAACCTTACGCCCATATTTATAATTTTAGCTTGTGGATAGTATTGTCCGCTGGAATTGGTTGATTCGGGATCCCATATTTTGATCTTGTCAAAAGTTGCCAGGTTAATACCATTTGCATAAATTCTTAAAGCGTTAATGCCTACTTTTTGTAACCAAGGCTTAGGTAAGGTATAACCCAGCTCCACGTTCTTGATTCTGATATAGTTGGCATTAATTACATAATAGGTATTATCAGATGCGCTAGTAGTAAAATAGGTAGCACCACTGTTGGAGTCGGACAAACGCGGGTAAACATCGCTTGGCTGATCGATGCTCCATCTTTTTTGATATGACCAGTTCAGGTAATTTCCGATGCTGCCCGATTCAGTAAGGCCTATTTTCTGCAACCCACCAAGGGCCCCCTGCATCAGCACACTTAAGTCAAACCCCTTGTACTGCAGATAAATGTTAACACCTCCTGTAAAAGTAGGCGTGCCGTTCTTATCCATCCTTACCCTGTCATCTGCGTTAATTTTACCATCGTTATTAATGTCTTTAAATTTCATATCACCCGGCCTTAAGCTCGAGTTTGATATGCCCAAACCACTGTAATTAAGTGTATTAGCATTAATGGCTACCTGATCTTTAAATACTCCGTCGTACTGATACAGTAACCAGGCATCTGTTGGATGACCTGTAGCGCGTTGCCAATCTGGTGCACCAGGCGTTTCATCAAAAAACAAGATTTTGTTTTTAGCATAGCCACCGTTTACGCCCACGCTGTAGTTTAATTCTCCGGCTTTATCATTATAAGTTAAGCTAAAGTCAAATCCCGAATTTTTAAGCTTACCAAGGTTTACCGGAGGGAAGTTATAACTCGGTATACCAGCACTCCCGGGGATAGAACCAATTTTTGGTGCTAATACATCCGATCGGAGGTTATAGAAATAATCAACTGTTAAATTAAGCCTGCTGTTCAGGAAACTGGCATCTAAACCAATATCGGTGTTATTGGCAACTTCCCAGGTAAAATCATAATTCGGAACGGAGCCTTCGTAAACTGTTGTTACCGGCCGGTCGCCAAACATATTGGTACTGGTAGCTAAAAGCGTTAAATATTGGTATTCTTTCAGCGCTCCGCTGTAGTACGCCTCGGCGCCCATCTTGCCCCAGGATCCTCTTAATTTTAAGTTGTTAACAAACGATATATTCTTTTTAAAAAAGTTCTCTTCTGATACTCGCCAGGCAGCCGAAACACCCGGAAAGAATCCGAAACGATGAGTTGGTGGAAATATGTAAGACCCGTCTACCCGCCAAAGAAACTGTGCTATGTACTTTTCTTTATAGTTGTAGCTGGCAGAACCAAAATAACTTAATCTGGCGCTTTTGAAAACGTTGTTGACGCCGATGGTTTGCCCTGACTCCTGACCAAAAGATAATACCGGAATTTGTGAGGATATAAAATTACTCCTGAAAGCGTTAAAGCCGCTACTATTAGCTGTTTGACGCTGCACACCTGCCAGCAATGCAATACTGTGTCCGTTTATGTTTTTATCATAATTAATAAGCCCTGTTAAATTTACGTCGAGCCTGTTAGAACTGCTTTCTGACAGATTTGGAGTACGGAATTGATCCGGGTAAAAATCTTTTCGTTGTAATTGCGGGCTTCCGTCATTTTGCAAGCTCACTTTATCCCAGGCGTATAATTGGTAAGGTGTGCGCCATAAGGTGCGCCTGTCCCAATATTTATCCAAAGAAGCAGTACCTGTTACCTTCAACCCATCAACGTGAGGTATCCTGATTTCTAATTTACCTGTAGATTGTAAATAATCACGGGTGGTTTTGTCGTACCCGGAAAGGTTAGTTGATGCCACTACCGGATTAATTCCATTCTCAATATCTGGTCCGGGCAAACCATTAGGCCAAATAGCCACATCGGTTGGTCTGCCACGCATCATAAATCTGAAGATATTACCGGCACTCACTGTTGGGTAATTAGGATTTTCTTCTCTCCCGATAACGCTGATGCCGGTGGTAATGTATTTAGTTATCTTTGATTCTACATTGATGCGCATATCGTACTGCTTGTATTTTGTAGCAGAATTTTTGTAAAACCCATCTTGATTTAGATAACCCAAAGACACCAAATACTTGGTATTTTCGCTACCACCCGAAAACTGCAGGTTATGCCTTTGCTGAGGTGCCCAGTCTTTAAACACGGTTGAAAACCAATCTGTATTAGGATAACGCAAAGGATCAGAACCATCAGCAAATTTTTGCACGGCCAACGGAGAAAACGGAGCATTAATATTACCGTTACCGTCTGGTCGGGTATAGGAACCGGTAGCTTTTAAAGCCTGCCATGCCGCACCCCAGTATTGTTGATTTAGGCCAGAGTTGAAAACCTGGAGTTCGTTCATAATCTCGGCATACTCTGAAGAATTTGCCATCTTGGGCGTACGTGTAGGACGCTGCAGACCGTAATAAAAATCATAAGTTAATTGCGGCTTACCTGACTTTCCTTGTTTGGTAGTTACCAAAATAACTCCGTTACCCGCGCGCGATCCGTAAATTGCAGCAGATGCATCTTTTAAAACAGACACGCTTTCAATATCGTTTGGGTTTATCCTATCAAGTCCTCCTGCTCTTCCGGGCACGCCGTCAATTACAATTAACGGATCGGTATTTCCGCCAGATAATGAGTTTATACCGCGTATGCGAATACTCGACCCATCTCCTCCGGGCTCCCCGCTCGGTTGTATAGCTACCACACCTGATAAGCGGCCGGCCAAAGAGTTAGATAAATTTACAGATGATGATTTAGTAAGTTCAGCCCCTTTTACATCAGATACAGCGCCAGAAACAACCACTTTTTTCTGCACGCCGTAACCCACCACTACAATCTGTTCCAAATCTGACGAAATAGGCACTAATCTTACAGCTTCCAGATTTGCTTTTGCCGGTATTTCCTGTGATGCATAGCCAACAAAAGATATAACAATGATAGCATCATCAGCTACGTTACTGATCACAAAACGACCTTTATCATTAGTTAAAGTAACTGATTTACTTCCCTTTACTGATATGGTAGCGCCTGGTAATGGTGCACCTCTTTCGTCAACTACGCTACCCTGTACAGTAATGTTTACTGGAGTTGCTTTTCGGGCTGCATCAGGCAGCGCTTGTACAACAACTACCGTTTTATCTACAATTTTGTATTGAACCGCCAAACCATCAAAGCAAGCAGACAAGGCCTGCTCTATGGTTGCATTGTCAACGTTTACGTTAACAACAGTTTTTTTCAGGTTAAAGTTATTACTGATAAAAACATAACCGCTTTGCTTTTTTACCTGCTGCAATACGCTGTATAAGCTTGTGTTTTTGTTATGTAGCGTAATGTTCTGACTGTATCCTTTGGCACTTGCCTGTACAAGGGCTATGATCAACAGAAGTGTTGTTAATTTCATAACCATAATTATTTTATTCCATCGCTGTTTATATAAGCGCACAGCAATGCCGTTAGCACTAAATTTCATTAATTTTGTGTTCTTAGGTTAATATCTAATTAGTTCTCCCATTAATTTATTCGTTCACAGAAATCTGAACGAAAATGTTAACCAAGTACCAATACCGTGGAAGTGCTTCGACTCGCTTCCGCGGATTTTTTACTCAGCTTGATTGCGCTAAATCATTCGTGTAATTGCTTCCTCATAATCTTTAATTTAAGTTTAATAATGGTTTATTATTGGATTTTACCAGTTGGGGGCTGGTGTTTGGAGGCTTTGTTTGATACGATGATGTTCTTGCCTTCTACTCTGAAGGCTATTTTCAAGTTATCTAAAACTTCAAGCACTTTTGCCAGGTTCATATTACGGTAAACCTCACCTGTGATATCAGTTTTAGGAACATCATCTTCGTAAATCACTTTGACATCATACCATCTCGACAATTGCCGCATTACAGCTTTTAAAGGCAAATGCTCAAAATGGAACAAACCACTTTTCCAAGCTACCATAGCATCAACGTCGCAATCTCTAACCATGATTTTATCGTCAACGGCACTGGTGGTAGCTTGCTGGCCGGGCTTAATATTCATAAAATTCCTGCCCTTTTCAATTCTTATGCTGCCTTGGGTCAACGTCGTACTTACAGACGCTTCATCATCATAAGCGTTAACGTTAAACTCGGTTCCTATATCGTTAATAACCTGGTCATGTGCTAACACCTTAAAGGGATGAGCCGGGTTATGGGCAACAACAATATAAGCTTCTCCGGTAACTGTAATCTTTCGTTCTTTGCCTGTAAAACTGGTTGGAAAAGTAACTGAAGAAGCAGCATTTAACCATATTTTCGATCCATCAGACAGCACTAACGGGTAAGGCGACTGCTCTCCGCAGTTTGTAGACAGTGTGTTAAAAGTGGTTCCCCCGTGATCTGAAGAAGCGCCATTAAGATAAGAGATACTGTCGCCCTGTAATTGCACACTTGTATTGCCTTGCTGTGCAAGTTTGCCGCTCATACCATTGGTGAGTACAATTTTTTGCCCGTTAGCCAACGTTAAAGTAGCCTGATTACGACCCGGCAACGCATCGTGTTTTAATTTACGGACAACTTTATCTTGCTGAGGTTGTATTTGCGACCTTAAAAAGAAAATGCCTAACGATACAACAATTAAAGCACAGGCAGCTGCAATATATCGCCAGACAGGGAGCTTTCGTGTTTGGGCATATTTTTCAGATTGCAGGGCAGCAGTATCCTGATCCATATACTGCGCTAATAGATCATCAAAATTTTGCGTACCAAGAAGCCCGAAGAAAGCCTCAAGCTCATGCTCCGTAGCCTTTCCAGACAGATATCGCTCAATAAGTTTTCTTTTGTAAAATTCGTCTTCGATAGGCATCGATTGTTTGGCTTATATTATGCTTGACGATTAGCACATGCCTGTAGGGTACGGTAATTTGTATAAAAAAACTACTTAATATATAAGCCGCTGTAAATTAGCTAATTATTTTTAATGATTATTAAATAAACATATAGTTATGACCATAAGTAAGTGCAGTCCGAGTTCGTCATCGGCTGCGTTTTTCAGGATTTTCATTGAACGCACCATGTGCTTTTTAACCGTATGTTTAGATATACCGAGCACATCCGCAGTCTCGTCATAAGTAAGGTTTTGTTGTCTGCACAACTTAAAAATCAGCCGTGTCTGTTCGGGCAAATCATCAACTACCTGATTTATAAATGCTAAATAATCTTTGCTCAACTGATCATTTTCGCATTGATTATGAGCAACTTCATAAGTTGAAAGTATCATATGAAGCGCATTTTGCTCAACTGATGCTCGTCTTAAAGTGTCAATGGCTTGTCGTTTAGCTACAGTTAGTAGCCAGGCTACCGGTTCTTCGATGGTCACAGCTTGATGACGTTGCTCCCAGCATTTCAGAAAAACGTTTTGGCATACATCATCCGCTAATTCATTCGATTTTAAATACTTTTTTAGGAATCTAAAAATCACATCATAATACCGATTATAAATTTCGGTAAATGCATTTTTATCACCTCCCTTTACAAGAGACAGCAATTCCTGTGGAGTAAATAAACAATAGTCCCTCATTGCTAAGCCAATCAATAAACTTACAAAAATAAGTGTACTCTTTTGCAGGCCGTTTTAGATAATTTATAACCTACTGCAAGTTAAAGCTGTTACTGTATCAGCAGTCCGTAAGATACGAGACTTGGGCGCTACTTTGGCTAAGCCTGTAACCAGAGATTTTCTGAGGCTTGCAGGATTTTTTTAAAGCGTTGGGAACAGATGATTGGTTTAAACAACATCCTCTGATAGACTGCTGGCGTAAAGCGCATTGGATATAATTCGAACCGTCAAAAAATTACTACTTGATATACGTGACTAATCAACCCGATATACGGTTAAAGTAAAGATAGCTGTGCTTTGATATGCAAGTGCTCCAAAAAAAGCTAAATTCCGGCTCGATATAATGCATGTTCATTCAATAACCACTTTATTCTTCGGTAGTAGCCTAAAGCTACCGAAAATATTAATGCCGAACTATGATCTTTGTAGACGATGAATAATTTATCGAAATAATTCTACAAGTTTATTCGTAATAAATCTTTCATCGCCGGAGGCGGCGATAATTTTTCCCGTTTGATCTATCAAAACATAGTAGGGAATGGTGTGTGTACCATACAACTCGCCGACAATAGCAGGTACATTGGGGGCGGGAAACCTATCTATAACTTGTGTCCAAGGCATTTTCTCTTCATCCAGTGCTTTTGTCCAGTTGCTCCATTTGCGATCGTCAGATATACCAATCAATTCCAAGCCCTTGCCATGATATTTTGCGTACACTTTTTTCAAAGCCGGAATGTTTGCCCGGCATGGCACGCACCAGCTCGCCCAGAAATCCAGCAAAACTATAGACCCCCTTGTTGACGAAAGAGTAACCTTAGTGCTATCTCTTTTTAATAATGTAAAGTCCGGCGCAATCTTACCTATCAAAACACTTTTTCCTGGCAACCGGCTATAGAGCGCTTGATAATATGAGGATGCCTTAGCGTCCCCTGTAAATTTTGAGAGCATCGAACTCAAATAAGGAGTTGACTTATCTGGCAATTGGGTAAAAATTTCATTGAAAATAAAAATACCTGGAATAGACATTGGATTCAGGCGAACATAATTGGCAATCCAGCTTTTTGCTTTTTCCGGGAATGACTTTTGAATGGCTGCCATTTTGGAGGTAAGGTAGGCTGCAGAGTCCTTATTCATAGAAGGTAATTTACCAGCAAGAGAAAGATATTCTTCCTGTCCTGTTTCTTTTGCATACGTATTATAAGCATCGGCTAAAGGCGAGCCGATCTCATTAACCCGTGTTATTACTGGATAATCCTTCCCATTGGAATATTGATGCATTGTTCCGGCAGTATCAATATCGAAAGAAATATGCGAAACGTCTACAAAAGCCGGGAACATCCAATTGCCAGGTTTAATTTTGAATAACATTCGTCCCGGAGAAATAAACTTCCCATTCAATATAAATTTTCCCTTAACGATAACAGCACTATCTACAATTTTTTGATCAGGTGTAAGCCCATATATTATGCCCGAATCTATTCCCTTAATTTTTCCATCAATCGTGAATGTCGTTATTTTATCGGTTTGTGCTTTGGCATGTATAATAAAACACATTAAGAAAAGGAAGATTGTCGTTTTGTACAATTTGTTCATGTGATTTTGGTTTATAGATTGTAAATATAATACTCCTATTATTATTAACCTGAACTGTTGATTGCCTTAGTTATAGTTCTTAAAAATCGTTGGAGCAGCGTAGCATCTTCCGTAAAAATTTCTGCATCAGCTAACATTCCTTCTTTTAATATAACATGTCCAGTGTGGGGCGCTAGAATCCACTTGCAGGCATTAATAATTCCCTCCACAGAGTGGACTTAATTCGAACCAATTGATAGAAGATCTGAAGATGTTGAAAGCTCTATGATCATCATTTCTTTACGCTATCAAACAGTAAAACAAACTTGGTTAAATTAACTATGATTTCTTTAATGAATAATTATTAATCACTGACGATATTCTGTTTTTCTATTGAACAATCTCAAAAAAGCGCCATTCGTTACGGTTTGTTATGTCATAGCCGCTGGTATATACCGCCATGTGAGGTAGCTCGATAGCTAGTGGTAAGTATCCCGAAAGTCCCTTTACTTTGATGGTAGTATCTTGAATATAGTACGTATACCTTTTCGGTTTTTGCACCTTTGATTTCCTATAATCAGGTTCTCTATCCTGCCATGACTTAACTAAAACCGTATAAGGGAGGAACTCGATCAGCGTGTGTCCGTACTCCATATATCCTCCATCCACAGTCTTTAAACAGCTCTCACTTTTTTGATAAAACTTCTTACCTACAAGGTAATGTTTGATAAAGAAGTTGCTGGCTTCTGTGGTCATATAAACGTGCCTGCTACTGTAGTTGGACATGGGTACTTGGGCAAAGCTGTAAGCCATAGAAACAGGCTTACCCTTTTTATTAAAGACAAGCGTTACCGTGTCCGTGACAATGCTCTTCGGTGTAGATTCATCATTTGATTTTCTATCCAGGAAATATATTCTGTTCTTGCTGTTGCGTCTTGTTGAAGATTTAAGATGACCTGTCAAGCCTTGCCGGACACCATCAATTTTTAGTATACCATCTGCAATAACGATATGAGACGTGAGCTTTTCTAACGAACGGTCATATAATCTATAGCTTGTTGTGAATGACAATGTTTGGCTATAAGATACCTGAACGGTTATAGCAGCAAATAATATCATCAAAGTGAATTGCAGGAGCAGTCTCATGATGTGATAACGTTAAAAAAACGTTTGAATGTCAAAATAAAGTACCATCATTATACTGTTACGTCTTTTGATACAAACCAACCTTTTGCATACTGGTACAAATAAGATTGGTCCAATCTACTTTTATTTTTTAACTTCACCTTCACCGAGTTAGACTTCTTGAGCAATGCATTGTATTTATCTTATCACAAGATAATTTCTTAATTAATTTGAACCAACTACTTTAGCATCATTTAAAAGAGCGATATATGTATGCTCTATGCTTATTATCGATCAAAACAATCTGGTTATCAGTATTCATGACCACTTTGCCATTGGCAGATATCTACTTTGCATCCTGCTGCAAAGCTTTTATGCCGTTCGAATCCAGGAAATTGAAAAGGGAGCGACTTGGATAAATGTATGCATTGTCATTGAAGCTAATGGCCTTCTTCAGACTACTAAATATCAATTTGCCGTTATAAAAATAAAACTAGCATCTCCCTTTTTTTAATGCAAAAGATACTCATTCCAAGGTCTGGATGTATTGGAATTGGATGTTAGTGCGCTATAGCTGGTTTCAATCAGGTAACGACCTATAAGGCCGATCTTTCCATTACGTTTCACGACATAAGACTGGACCTTATAACCGATGATAGAATCGACCGGTCCACCAATAAACGATGTGGGTATATGCTCAAAATTTTTCCAAACGGTCTTGTAGATATTTAAACTGCCACCTGTTTTTTTGCTATTAAAGATGGCGTTACCGGTTCGCCATCATCATAGTAAGGTTCTTTTCCCAAGAGACCTTTGCCAAATCCAAAATAGGTATATTCAAAACTTGATGATATAAATTCAATCCACCATGGTCTAATGGCGAAGACTCTCTGTTTAAGAGGAACAACATAATTACCAGACCTGTCTATAACACCAAATCTTCCATTCAACATGACAACACCAAACCCTTTATAAAATGGGATATGCTTGTTGAAAGTGTGTATTGAAGAGACATTCTCCGGTATAAATGTTTTTATATTGATAGGAGAGATGTTCATATACCGGTATGATCGAGTCATTTTCAATAATGCCCTGCGAGGTAAACAGGAGAAGCTCAATGTTTATTGAATCAATCTTAGGTGAAGGGCCTGATTGGGCAGGAATAGGATTTATTGAGAAAAGCCATACCACAAATGCCACTTTAATTCTAAGCCAGTAATACAAAACTCAAAGTAGCTGTCAGGCCCAATAAAGGAATTACGTTAGTTAATCAAAGTAAACGTATTAGAGTGATAGAAGTGTTTTTTTGCCTACAGTATGACAGTAGTAGTGCTTATAAATGCAGGCATTACAAACGACTACCAAAATGGGCGCGAACCGAAAATGCTCCCTACTTTGCAAAATCTTTAAAAGCAAGCTTTAAATAATTGCTTCAAATTATCATTTAACAAAAAATGCCATCAAATTTTACTTTGATGGCATTTGCTCCTGAGGCTGGGCTCGAACCAGCGACCCTCTGATTAACAGTCAGATGCTCTAACCGGCTGAGCTACTCAGGAATCTTTTCCGGTTTGGAGTGGTGCAAAAGTATAAACTTTGCGGATATTTCACAATATTTGCACAAAAAAAAATTAAAATATTTTTACATGAGTTTATTAGTCATTGGTACTGTGGCATTTGACGCTATTGAAACCCCCTTTGGAAAAACAGATAAAATTGTTGGCGGCGCTGCAACCTATGCAAGTTTGGCGGCTTCGTACTTTTATAACGATGTAAAAATTGTAGCCGTAGTGGGCGATGACTTTCCGCAAAGCGAAATTACCGACTTTAACAATCACCACATAGATACCGAAGGTTTACAAATAAAACAGGGCGAAAAGTCGTTTTTTTGGAGTGGCCGCTACCACAACGATATGAACAGCCGCGATACGCTGGCTACGGAACTGAACGTACTGGCCGATTTTGACCCAATCATCCCAGAGGCTTACCAAGACTGTGAATACTTAATGCTGGGCAACCTTACACCACAAGTGCAGCAAACGGTAATTAACAGGTTAAAAAATCGCCCTAAGCTTATTGTGATGGACACCATGAATTTTTGGATGGACATTGCCTTGGATGATTTGCTGGAAACTATTAAAATGGTGGACGTACTTACGATTAACGATGCTGAGGCGCGACAGTTAAGCGGAGAGTACTCATTGGTTAAAGCCGCCCACAAAATATTAACCATGGGGCCCAAATACCTCATTATTAAAAAAGGCGAGCATGGTGCACTGCTGTTTCATGAGGATAAAGTTTTTTCGGCACCGGCCCTGCCTTTAGCCGAGGTTTTTGACCCTACAGGTGCAGGCGATACTTTTGCCGGTGGTTTTATCGGTTATCTGGCTAAAGTTGGCACTATCAATTTCAACAACATGAAAAATGCGATCATTTTTGGCTCTGCACTGGCTTCGTTCTGTGTAGAAAAATTTGGCACCGAGAAAATTAAAAATTTGTCTGCCGAAGAAGTAAGCGCCCGCGTGCAGGAGTTTATCAACCTGGCGCAATTTGAAATACAGTTGTAATTACCAATTAAGCCTTGCCGTTTTTATTTTCCGGCAAGGCTTAATTTATTTGCAGAGACAGCTATAGGGCAAATCAGAAAAAGCTGACTAAACCAGCAATCTGCATCCGGCAGCTGGCCGACTATATCATTTTTTTTGCAGCGTTTGATTTATAGAACCGGCCATGAATAATATTCTTTGCATGTTTATCCGGTTAAGCAATGAATGCCTGAATAAAAAAGCGCTTTTCGGCTGGGCGTTGCCGCCTTTTTTATAGTGCAAATTCTAGGTTGTTTAAACGCCGGTTTACCCTGCCTGATTGATTGTACAGGGACTACAGCACGACGGCAAATCGCGATGAAGGATTGAAGATTTCTTCTTGTATCCGAACCACGTCATTGTAAATCATGATCATGGTGTAAAAGCAAAACGGCTATCTTTATGTGATACTAACTTTTAATTATCAAATAGTTAACGCAGCATCAATCCACCTTTAGGCCAATATTCAGAAATTATCACCAGCCACCAAGTGCTTGGCACCTACAGCTACAATAGTGTGGCCTGTTAAAAATTGCCTTAGCTTAACCAGTTTATCGGTATTAATTAAATCAACACCACATTGCAAAAGCGCGTTCCATACAACCGGATTATCGGGCGATTTCCAGAGACGTACTTTTTTTCCGAATTTATGGGCAATGTTAACAAATCTGCATAGGCGTTGCTTTTCATAAAATGGCAAATCGCCTTTACCTCGCCATTGAATCAGCGAAGAATACTTACAACTGGCAGTTTGATAAATGTTTTGGGCCGTCGTATCGCGGGCAACGGTTTTTAAATCTTCATCAATAAAAGCCCAACGTGAGCTTTGTGCCTTAAGCGTTTTTACCGGTTTATGGCCCGACAGCACAATGGTAATTTCCCGTTGAATAAAATGCCCGTCCTCAACGCCAGACAATACCGAACGGTACTTTTGCAATAGTTGATTTAGCACTTCGTAAGTGCGCTCTCCGTTTGACTTAATATCGATCATTAAGGTGAGTGGGTAGGCCGGGCGGCGGGTAGTTGAGTCTGCCCCTTTAATACAATTCATCAACGGGTCGAGGTAAAGGCGCTCTAAGGTATTATGCTTTTTGAGTGACGGCAGCAGGTGTGCTACAATTAACTTGTCGTGCCGCAGGTAAACGTCGGCCTCAACATGGGTGTAACCGTTATTCAAGGCATCATACAGCGGGCGTTTGTGCCAGTAATCATTATGGGCAAAAGCGCAGGCAGATACAGAGTATTGCGCCTTAGCAAAAGCGGTAATACTCAATAATCCAATCAGGAGAATTAATTTCAGATGCTTCGGGCAAAAACATGCAAGCTGCATAATTAATTTTTATACCGTAAAGTTACTTAGGTTATACTTTAATATTATTAGCTCATCATCAATTCTAATGATGATTTAATGTTAATACGTAAAATATGATAAGCAAGTTAGGACTTAAAAAGATCTTGATTTTGAAAATCGTTTTAGCAAAAGCCTGTAAAAAGCAAAGCCCCCTGATGGGCAGGGGGACTTTTACTAACCAATTATAAACCTAAATTATGAGAAGAGCTGTTGGGGAAGGACTCGAACCTTCAAAGAGTAGTTAGCCCGCTTCGGGTTTCCCATAATCTCCGCCACCGGGACAAGGAGGTGTGTCTGCCAAAAATTTCACCACCCAACAGTATATTTTTTTATAAAGAACAAACAAGTTTTCTGACTTGCTTAATACAAATTTAAGACCGACTATAGTTTTTTGCAAATATTTCAACGGAATATTTGCATTTTTAGTTGATTTTTAATTATCCTTGTATATAAATACCTAATTACAAATTTATGCCGCATAGAAAAGCTCAAAATTTAGAAATTGATAATTTGGATATCCAAATTCTGTCTATTTTGATGAAAAATGCTACCACACCTTATACCGAGATAGCCAAAGACCTTATTGTATCTGGTGGTACGATACATGTAAGAATGAAGAAACTGGAAGAAATGGGAGTAATTAAAGGCGCAAGCCTGGAAGTTAACCCACAGAAGCTGGGCTTTGATGTTACGGCCTTTTTAGGTATTTATTTAGAGAAAGGTTCACAATACCAGGAAGCTGTTAAAGCGCTTAAAGAAATTCCGGAAATTGTTGAGCTGCATTATACTACCGGCGAGTGGAGCATTTTTGCCAAAATTGTTTGTCATGATACCAATCACCTGCGCGAGGTTTTGAATGAAAACATCCAGGGCGTACCGGGCATACAACGTACAGAAACCTTTATTTCGCTGGAAGAGCCGATTAAACGTCAAATCACTTTAGATTAATCTTATACAACGCCTTTAAAAGTAAAACGGCAATAATTAACATTAGTTAATTATTGCCGTTTTGTTGCTGTTGCTTATTTAAACCGGGCCTTTAAGGCGGCCAGTTTGCTCTGCATATCGCCTTCCGGCTCTTTTTTGCCACGGCTGGGCTGACTGGCCTGACCAGCAAAAGCAGGCTTGCGAGCCGGACCGTTGTTTTTATTCTCCTCGGTTTTCATGCTTAAAGAAATTCGCTTACGGTTAGCATCAACCTCGGTAACGGTAACTTCTACCTGCTGATGCACTTTAAGCACTTCGTTAGGGTCTTTAATGTATCTGTTTGCTATCTGGCTCAAATGAACCAAACCATCCTGATGTACACCAATATCTACAAAGGCACCGAATGCGGTAATATTGGTTACAATACCAGGCAATTTCATGCCTACTTTTAAATCACCAATCGCGTTTACCCCTTCGGTAAAGCTAAACGCTTCAAACTTTTCGCGCGGATCGCGGCCGGGTTTGGCCAGTTCGGTCATGATATCATTCAGGGTAGGTAAACCTACTTTGTCAGAAGTATATTTTTGCAGCGGGATACTTTTGCGCAACTTTTCATTCGTCATTAAATCGCGAATGGTGGCGTTGTTATCTTTCGCAATCTGCTCTACCAGGCTATATCTTTCCGGGTGCACGCCACTGGCCTCTAACGGGTTGTCAGAGCCCTGGATGCGTAAAAATCCTGCTGCCTGCTCAAATGCCTTTTCACCCAAACGCGGAACTTTTTTAAGTTGCGCGCGGTGCTTGAACGCGCCATGCTGGTTACGGTAATCTACAATGTTTTGTGCCAGTTGCGGACCTAACCCCGACACGTACGATAGTATCTGCTTAGAAGCCGTATTAAGCTCCACCCCTACTGCGTTTACACAACTGATCACGGTATCATCCAGCGAAGTTTGTAATTTATTTTGGTCAACATCGTGCTGGTACTGCCCCACACCGATTGATTTAGGATCG
Source organism: Mucilaginibacter sp. CSA2-8R (assembly GCF_038806765.1). Lineage (NCBI taxonomy): Bacteria > Pseudomonadati > Bacteroidota > Sphingobacteriia > Sphingobacteriales > Sphingobacteriaceae > Mucilaginibacter > Mucilaginibacter sp. CSA2-8R. The sequence continues at coordinate 5,048,558 of NZ_CP152389.1, forward strand.
ATTTTCACCAGCTCGGCCAGCGGGTCCATCAAACGGCGACCGATAGATACCGCTCCACGCACGGTAACATCTTTATCCGGAAACTCTTCCCGAGCTGCTTCTGATGCAGAATAAATGGAAGCGCCGCTTTCGTTCACCATTACAATTAACGCGGCTGGCAGTTGCAGGTTACGTACAAACGTTTCGGTTTCGCGACCAGCCGTGCCGTTACCAATGGCAATGGCTTCTATCTTATAAGTTTCAAACAGATATTTGACAGTCTTTTCCGCTTCGCGGACTTGCCCGGCGCCGGTATGCGGAAATATGGCAGTATATTCTAAAAGCTTTCCCTGCTCGTCCAGGCAAACTAATTTACAACCTGTACGAAAACCGGGGTCAATAGCCATTACCCGTTTTTGCCCCAGTGGTGCAGCCAACAATAACTGACGGGCATTTTCGGCAAATACGCGTATAGCTTCTTCGTCGGCTTTTTTCTTAGTCAGCAAACGGGCTTCCGTTTCCATCGATGGTTTCAGCAGCCGCTTATAGCCGTCGGCAATGGCCAAACGCACCTGGTCTGATGCGGCGTTGTTAGCTTTTACAAACGTGCGGTCTAATAATGCAATGGCATCATCCTCCGGCGGCATAATATCAAGGTATAAAATTTCTTCTTTTTCGGCACGGCGCATGGCCAGTATACGGTGCGATGGTGCCGCTTTAACCGGCTCGGTCCAATCAAAGTAGTCTTTATATTTGATGCCGGCTTCTTCTTTACCGGGTACCACTTTACTCTGAAAGGTTCCCTTCTCTACAAACATCTCGCGCAGTTGGGTCCTCACCTCGGCATTCTCGCTAATGGTTTCAGCAATAATATCCCGTGCACCGGCTAGGGCTTCTTCCAGGCTATTTACGCCTTTCTCACCGTCTACATACTTTTCTGCTTCTGCAGATAAATCCAATTTTCCTTGGGCCAACACGGCCTCAGCCAAAGGCTGCAAACCTTTTTCGCGTGCGGCGGTAGCACGGGTTTTACGTTTAGGGCGGTAAGGTAAATAAATATCCTCGAGCAATACCATGGTTTCAGCCTCTTCAATCTGCTTTTGCAGTTCGGGCGTTAACTTGCCCATATCAGTCAGCGATTTCAGGATGGCGTCCCGGCGTTTATCCAGCTCACGTAGTTGTTGTATGCGGTCGCGTATGGTGGTTACCTGCACCTCGTCCAAACTCCCGGTAAGCTCTTTACGGTAGCGCGAAATAAATGGCACGGTGGCACCTTCATCCAGCAGGTTTACGGTGGCTGTAACTTGTTTAGAAGCTACCGCAAGTTCCTGCGCTATTTTAATGTAATGATCAATCATGTTCACTTTTCAATTACGAACCGCGAAGTTAATGAAAAATACAAGCCCCCCGGACCCCTAAAGGGGGAGCATTTTAGTAATAATGATTTTCTTAACTTTGTATTATCGTTAACTATTAACACTCCCCTTTTGGGGGCTGGGGGGGCACATGGATTCTTATCAAATGCGGAAGTTTGAGTTTAGGCTGGAGGATATTTATAAAAAAACCGAATGGTTACAATATGAATTGCCGCTCCACGAATTTATTGCCCTGTTCCCGATAGAGTTTAAAAACGACATCCCGCAGCGCCCTCACTGGCCTGAAGATTTTGACCTGGACCGAGACACCCGCCTGGCTATTATGGTGGCATTCAGGGAATCGTTCAGTTAATCTTAATAAAAACAAAGGCCGGATGAGTGACGTCACTCATCCGGCCTTTGCATAATAGAATAATACAGCTAATTACATTACTAGTTCGGCCAAAGCATCCTTGGTAAATCCTTTTAAATCTTCGGTACGGCCTTCGCGTATTTTTTGTACCCAAAATGGGTCTGACAATAACGGGCGACCTACGGCTACCAGGTCAAAATCACCACGGTCCATCCGGCGCAGCAATTCATCCAGCGAACTTGGGTCCGAACTTTCGCCTGCAAAGGCTGCCAAAAATTCGCCGGTTAAACCTACTGAGCCTACAGTTATGGTGGCCTTACCGGTCAGCTTTTTAGCCCATCCGGCAAAGTTCAAATCAGACTCGTCAAACTCCGGTTCCCAGAAACGGCGCTGCGAGCAATGGAAAATATCAACCCCGGCATCCGCCATCGGGTTTAACCACGCTTCCAGTTCTTGCGGAGTATGGGCCATTTTACTGGTATAGGCAGTAGGCTTCCATTGTGACAAGCGTATAATCACGGCAAAATCTTCGCCCACACGTTTACGCACCTCTTTAATTACTTCAATGGCAAAGCGGCTACGCTCGGGCAGTGTTGCACCGCCATAGCTATCGGTCCGTAAGTTAGCACCTTCCCAAAAAAACTGATCAATTAAATAGCCGTGCGCGCCGTGTATCTCTACACAATCAAAACCCAGGCGCTTGGCATCGGCAGCAGCCTGACCAAAAGCCGCAATAGTATCGGCAATATCAGCATCGGTCATGGCACGGCCGTTATTAAAGCCGGGACTGTTTAAACCTGAAGGCCCTTCAAACGGCTCGGCCGGTACCCAGCCCGATTGGTGGTTAGGCATTACGCCCATATGCCATATCTGCGGCCCCATAGCGCCACCTGCCTGGTGCACATTGTTAATCACATTTTGCCATCCGCCCAAAGCCTGCTCACCATAAAAGTGCGGAACGTTTTTGTCGTTTGATGACGAAACACGGTTGATCACTGTTCCTTCAGATAAAATCAATCCAACTTCACCTTCAGCACGTTTACGGTAGTAAGCGGCCACTTCTGCGGTAGGCACACCATCTGGTGAAAATGACCGCGTCATGGGTGCCATAACGATACGGTTTTTAATATTTAAAGATTTCAGGGCAAATGGCCTGAATAAGCTATCGGTTTTCATGTATTATGTATAAAAATTAAACTTCTGATTGTATAAGCTGACTAAGCTCTGCAAAGGCATCTTCGTTGCGTTGGTAATAAGTCCATTGCCCTACCCTGGTGGCTTTAACCAAACCCACGCGCTGCAACGTTGACAGATATTCGGACACGGTTGATTGGGTTAAACCGGCTTTTTGCTGTATTTGCCCTACACAAATGCCATGTGCGTAACCATAAACTGCCTGCTCCGGAAAGCTTGCTTCGGGCTGCTTTAACCAGTTTAAAATCTGCAAACGGGTTTTGTTGGAAAGCGCCTTGAATACCTCGACCTGATCCACGCACAAAGATATATCGGCTTTTCCCGATATACCAAAATCATTTCAACTGTGACACTAAGCTGATATGTAGTTTAATAATCAAACGAGCTCAAGAAAACAATCCAAATCTTTGCAAACAAAAAAGGCCCCGCACAAATGCGAAGCCTTTCCTTATTACTATATAATAGCGTAACTTATTTAGTTACGTACATCACTTCTTTTACTGCTTTAACTACACGCTCTGGATTTGGCAGATACTCCTGAATTAAAGTTGGTGCGTATGGAAGAGGCACGTCGCCACCCATAATGCGCAGAATAGGTGCATCTAAGTAATCAAATGCATCTTTTTGCACTTTAAAGGCAACCTCCGTAGCAATTGAACCTAAAGGCCAGCTTTCTTCTACCAATACCAAACGGTTAGTTTTTTTAACCGATTCAATTACGGTATCATAATCGATAGGACGCACAGTACGTAAATCGATCACTTCAGCGTTTATACCTTCTTTTTCTAATTCAGCAGCAGCAGCATTAACCACTTTCATGATTTTACCAAAACCTACTAAGGTAACATCAGTACCTTGTTTGGTTACCGCAGCTTTACCAATCTCAATGTAGTAAGTTTCTTCGGGCACCTGGCCTTTGTCACCATACATTAACTCCGACTCCATAAAAATAACCGGATCCGGATCAAGGATAGCTGATTTTAATAAACCTTTAGCATCATATGGGTTTGATGGTACTACTACTTTTAAACCCGGGCAGTTAGCAAACCAGTTTTCAAAACATTGGCTGTGCTGAGAGCTTAGCATACCTGCGTTACCGGTTGGGCCGCGGAATACAATAGGCACCGGGAACTGGCCACCACTCATGCTCATCATTTTAGCAGCAGCGTTGATGATCTGATCAATTGCTACCAATGAGAAGTTGAATGTCATAAACTCGATGATTGGACGCAAGCCGTTCATGGCCGAACCAATACCTATACCGGCAAAACCAAGCTCAGAGATTGGCGTATCAATAACACGTTTAGCACCAAATTCGTCAAGCATACCCTGGCTAACTTTGTAAGCGCCGTTATACTCAGCAACTTCTTCGCCCATCAGGTATATTTTATCGTCGTTGCGCATTTCTTCGTTCATAGCTTCACGAAGCGCTTCTCTGAATTGTATTTCTCTCATTATATATTTAGAATGAAAATTTTTCTGGGAGCAAATATAATTAATGCGACTTTAAAAACAACTTGTTTTAACGGATATAAAGCAGCCTATATCAATTTAACATTAACACTCACTAAGCTGAACTGTTTACACAAAAAAAAAGCAGGCCAGAGCCTGCTTCGTCATATTTTTACAGCAATTAAATTATTTTTTTCGCTCGCCTTTCATTTTGCCGGCCAGTTGCACAGCCTCGTAAGCGTTTACAATACCTCCGCTTTTGCATAAGGTTGTAAAATCAACTTTTTCGGTTTGGCTACCTGGTTTTAGCACCATGGTACCAGTAAGCGGTTTGGCCGATTGCATAATGATTTGTTTTAACTGTTTAGCGCTTAAGTCGGGATAGTACTCCAGTAGTAAAGCAGCTACACCGGCAGTAATTGGCGATGCAAAGCTGGTACCGTCAGCCGTATTAAACTCAGCGTCTTTATCAACCGAGGTTACTTTTACACCAGGTGCAAATACATCTACATTATTTTCGCCATAGTTACTGAAAGTGCCCGGCAGGCTTTCGCCCATTTTAGCTGATGATGCACCTACACTTAGCAGGTTAACCGCATCCTTAACCGAGCCATCCTCAAATATATCATTCGGGAACTCCGGTTTAGCATCTACATCCTGATGGTCATTACCAGCAGCTTGTACCAGCAACACGTCATGGTCAGCAGCATATTTAAAGGCGTCATCCACCCATTTTTTGTGTGGCGACAGCTTTTTGCCAAAGCTCATGTTTACCACTTTAGCACCGTTATCAACCGCATAGCGGATGGCCTTCGCAATATCTTTATCGTACTCATCGCCGTTGGGCACGGCTTTAATGGCCATAATACGCACATTATCTGCCACCCCGTTAATACCATAGTTGTTATCGCGTACGGCACCAATCAGTCCGGCTACACCGGTACCATGAGAGGCATCATCAAATTTTAAAATATTGCTGCCATACGGCTTGGTATCCCAAACATTTGGGTCGTCACCTACAATACGTTTGCGGGCCTCTAAATCCGGGTTAATATCATTGTTGAGTTTAGTTAAATACTCCGTCAGCTCTTTTATAATTTTATCGTTGCTGGCTGTTGGTCCTTCTTCCTGAAAAACAGAAGTCCAGATGCTTTTACTTTGCGCAATGGTATCATTAGCCGTTTGCAGTTTGCTCAGGCTGGTTAGGGTAAAGTTACCGTTAGAGGGCAGGTTCAGACCGCGTTTTACGTAACCGCTGGTAATCATCAGCACGTTCATCATCTGCGATAACTGCTTGCTCTCACTGGTTGATTTGGTTATTGTAGAATCATAAGTGGCTTTAACCGTTTGCCAGTAAGCAAATTCCTTTTTATCGGGTGCAGTAGCCTCTGTAAGCGGCAGGTATTTGTCTTTTAAACGGTTATACTCACGTACTTCTTCGGTAGTTTCGGTAAAATCACATTTACCACCAGGGCCACCTAAAAAATCCCACCCGTGCATGTCGTCAACGTAACCGTTACCGTCATCATCTTTACCGTTTCCGGCTTTTTCTTTTGGGTTTACCCATAAAACACTTTTCAGATCAGCTTGTGCAGTGTCAATACCGCTATCAATAGTAGCTACTACTACGGTTTTGCTTTTTTTACCTTTAAGTGCCTGGTAAGCTTTGTTTAAGCTGATGCCAAAATAACCGTCGGATTTTAAATCCATGGTATGCCAGTTTTTTGGCAGCTCGGGCTCGGCAACAGGAGCGGTTTGGGCATGGGCTATGCCGCCGCATAGTAAAGATCCGCATAAAGCGTATCCTATAAGATGTTTATGATAGTTAGTCATTCTTGAAATTTGCAGGCAAGATATTATAAATTAACTTTAACTCTTTTTGTAAACGACAAAGTTTGAGATTAATTGCAGCATAGCAGTATACCTGTAAAAACTGTATACCAAAACACTATCCCCGTGCGTTTTAAGTTGAAACGCAATCACAGCCTGACACTTTGACTATACCATTCTTATTGCTTAAAAGCTTACTTTACGCAGACAAAATAAAACTATAAACATGGCAAATTACTACTTATTCATTGTCAATATGTTACATTTATTTTTTTCCACAGCCGTGCAATGTTGAAAACTATATTGTAGCCTAAGCCCTTATAATTGTAACTTAAATTCAGCTACTCACTATTGTATGCCTAATTTTTGCTATATTAATAGTATAGTTGTTAAAATACGATCAGATGGAAGAAGAATATGAATTTGGTTTTACTGAAGACCCCAAGTTTTCGGTAGAACGCTACGAGGAGATGATCCGCAATCATGATCAGTATTTTTTCGATGCGCAGGCATTTGAAAACATTATTGATTATTACATTGAGAAAAACGACCCGGTGAAGGCGCTTCAGGTAGTGGAGTATGCCCGTAACCAGCATCCGTTTGCTGCCGTATTTTTAATTAAGCAGGCTCAGCTTTTAGTAGTCACTAACAAAGTTTCTGAAGCTTTTGCCGCGCTGGATAAAGCTGCGCTGCTCGAAGCTTCGGATGCAGATATCTATATTATTCGCGGTAACTTGTACGAAAGCATGGACCGGTACACCGAGGCCATTGAGAATTACGCCAAGGCCCTAACCATGGCCGAAGAAACCGACGATATACTATTGCATATGGCTTATGTTTACCAAAACATGGGAGATTATGAGCAAGCCATCCATTATCTTAAGGAATGCCTTAAGCAAAATATGGAAAACCAGGATGCATTGTATGAATTGGCTTTTTGCTATGATGTAATTGACAATCAACAGGAAAGCATCCAGTTTTACCAGCAATATATTGACAATGAGCCTTATAGTTACGCAGCTTGGTATAACTTAGGCAATGCATTTACTAAATTAGGCTTATTTGAAAAGGCTATTGATGCTTACGATTACGCCATTTTAATTAAAGATAATTTTGCATCGGCTTACTTTAATAAAGGTAATGCACTGGTAAACTTAGAAAAATATGCTGAGGCTATTGAAGTATACCGCCAGACTTTTGAGTACGAACAACCCAATGCCGACACGTATTGCGCCATTGGCGAGTGTTACGAAAAGCTCGAGCAAATGGATGAGGCCCGCTCTTTTTACAAAAAGGCCGTACGAATGGATAGCAAACTGGCTGATGCCTGGTTTGGTATTGGCGTAACGCTTGATTTTGAAGAGCGCTATTTTGAAGCCTTGCACTTTTATCGTAAAGCACTTGATTTAGATGCGCTTAATGCCGATTACTGGTTTGCTATTGCCGATGCCGAATATAAACTGGGCCATTTAGCCGAAGCTGAAGTTGCTTATGATAAAGTGGTTGAATTAAACCCCCTGGATGTGGATGCCTGGCTGGATTACTCTTCGATACTTTACGAGCAAGACCGGTTGCATGACGCCATTGAAGTAATTGCTGATGCTATTAAGCACAACCCGGATGCTGCAGAATTATACTATCGTATGGTAGCTTACTTGTTTGCCAAAGGCGATTATAATGAAGCCTTAAGCAACCTGGAACTGGCTTTAACTACAGACCCGGATAAGCACTACATTTTGTTTGATTACCTGCCGCAGTTGCAGAAAAACAAAGTGATTTTAGATATCATTTCACGTTATACCAAATAATCACATATTACTTACATTACTATTAAAGGCGGCACCATTAATGCCGCCTTTTTTTGTGCATTTACGGCTGATGATAATGCCCGGATAGTTTCGGCTTTTATTGATATTTTTGTACATGCTTAAAGGCAAAAAAATTATTTTGGGCGTATGCGGAAGCATTGCGGCTTATAAAACAGCTTCGTTGGTACGGCTGTTAGTAAAGGCCGAAGCCGAAGTGCAGGTAATCATGACGCCGGATGCTACGCAGTTTATTACGCCGCTCACCTTATCTACCTTATCTAAAAAACCGGTTCTGGTTAAATATTTTGATGCGGATACCGGCAGCTGGAATAACCATGTTGAGCTGGGCCTTTGGGCCGACTTATTTATTATTGCACCGGCTAGTGCCAATACGCTGGCTAAGATGGCTAACGGGCAATGCGATAATCTTTTAATGGCTACCTACCTGTCGGCCAAATGCCCGGTGTATTTTGCCCCGGCTATGGATTTGGACATGTGGCGGCATCCTGCTACCCTTAATAATGTCAATAAGCTGCAAAGCTATGGTAACCTGCTTATCCAGCCAGGCACAGGTGAACTGGCCAGCGGGCTGCATGGCGAAGGACGGATGGCCGAGCCCGAAGCTATTATAGACTACATCACCTCAAGAATATCAACGCATCTACCTTTATCTGGCAAGAAAGTGCTGATTACGGCTGGACCAACTTACGAAGCAATTGACCCAGTACGCTTTATCGGCAATCACTCATCAGGCAAAATGGGTTTTGCCATAGCTGATGAAATGGCTAAACAAGGTGCCACCGTAACTTTGGTTACCGGCCCAACAGCACAAACCAGCAAACAGCACAACATTACCCGGATAGATACCGTATCAGCAGCTGATATGCTGGAGGCGTGTACACAACAGTTTGACACTACTGACATTTGCATCATGAGTGCTGCCGTGGCCGATTATACGCCGGTAAATGTATCAACGCAAAAAATCAAAAAGCAGACTGACAGCTTTAGCATCGAACTTAAAAAGACGACTGACATTTTGAAAACGTTAGGGCAGCGCAAGCGTGCCGGGCAAATTTTAGTGGGCTTTGCTTTAGAAACTCAAAACGAGGAGCAAAACGCTGTTGAAAAACTGCAAAAGAAAAACCTGGATTTGATTGTACTAAACTCACTGAATGATAAAGGTGCAGGCTTTCAGTTAGATACTAACAAAGTAACCATCATTGATCGGGAACTGCAAAAAACAAGTTTTGATACTAAAAGCAAAGAGCAGGTAGCTGCTGATATTTGCCAAAAAGTGATAGCATTAGCGGTATGATAAAAAAGCTGGTTTGGTTGGTTTGGATGTGTGCAATAAGCTTAACTGCTGCTGCCCAGGATTTAAATGCCCGCGTAGAAGTATTGTCGCCTAAAATTGCCACCACCAACAAGCGCATCTTTAATTCGCTCCAAACTGCCATGCGCGAATTCTTGAACGGCCGTAAATGGAGTGTAGACGCTATACAACCTCAGGAAAAAATTGACTGCAGCTTTATACTCACTATAACTGCCTGGGACAACGGCACCAGTTTTAGCGGCGAATTGCAGGTACAATCTACCCGCCCGGTTTACAATGCCTCTTACAACACACCGCTGCTGAGTATAAACGACCGCGATTTTGACTTCTCTTACACTGAAGGACAGACCATCGATTTTAATAATCAGACTTTTGAGAGTAACCTGAGCTCGGTGATGGCATTTTATGCCTACATGATTATGGCGTTTGATTATGATAGCTTTTCGAAATTTGGAGGTACGGCCTATTATGCAAACGCACAAACGGTGGTCATTAATGCGCAAAGCTCATCATACAAAGGCTGGAAAGCGTTTGACAATAATACCAACCGTTACTGGCTGTCTGAAAACACCATCAACAAAACCTACATCCCGTTGCGCGAATTTTTATATACCTATCACCGCTTGGGTTTAGATGCCATGGCCGATAATGCTACTAATGGCCGCAAGGTCATCCTGTCGGCCCTACCGGTTCTTACCCAATTAGACCGGATACGTGTGGGCGCTACCCTACCTACAGTACTTTTTTCCGCCAAGCGCAGCGAACTGGTGGCCATCTTTGCAAAGGCCAGTCCGCAGGAAAAGGTGCAGGCCATGAATATTTTAAACCAGGCCGACCCGGCTAATGGCACTTTGTATCAAACACTGCAACAATAATTTACAAAACTCTTGCAAATACGAAACTCATCGTAGATATTTGTACGAAGACATTCGTACAAATGAATATTAAAACAACAGAGAGCGAACTCGAAATTTTGCAGGTGCTTTGGCAAAAAGGCAACTGTACGGTTAGGCAAGTACACGAAGAACTGTCTAAAAACAAAGAATCCGGCTATACGACTACCCTTAAGTTGATGCAAATTATGCATGATAAGGGCTTGGTAACGCGCGACTCATCTGCCAAAACACATATTTACAGTGCTGCCGTAAGCGAAAAGCATACGCAGAAATCTGCGGTCGAAAAAATGATTAATACCCTCTTTAAAGGTTCTGCGGCAGATTTAGTAATGCAGGCCTTGGGGCATCATAAAGCATCGAAAGAAGAAATAGACGAGATTAAAGCCTATCTGCAAAAATTTGATAAATAATAAAGCATAAATATCATGGAGACAATCATCGGTAATCTGAGCGATTCTATTGGCACATCCATTTTGTATTCCCTTTTACAGGGACTGTTTGTTTATTTCCTGTTAAGGACTATATTTTTGATTTTTACCAACTTAAAGGCGGTTCATAAATACAATCTTGCCCTATCCGCTTTTGCGGCCGTCTCTTTGTGGTTTATGGTTACGCTGGCTACCCACCTTTACCAACAGACCTGGCTATATTATCCTGCAAAAAAGGTATCCGATCATTTCAACTTCGATTCAGCGCTGGCTTCGCTGAGAGAACTTCCAGTGAGTTATTATGATGTATATACGTTTTCGTTTAAACCTTATCTTCCGTACCTCAGTATTTTTTATACTGCCGGGTTACTGCTTCAGTTTACGCTGATCGCCTACCGGCACAAACAACTATCCAGACTAAAGCAGACGCTGATTACCGATACTTCGCTGAATGAACAAATAGAAAGACTATCTGCAAGATTAGGTTTTAGTAAAAAAATCAGGGCAGGTATATCAAAGCGGGCTATCGTACCCTGCGTGGCAGGTCACTTTAAGCCTATACTATTTTTACCGGCTTCTATTTATACCGGCCTGAGTGCAGAACAGATAGAAAGCATTCTGTTACACGAATTGGCCCATATCAAAAGGAATGATTATTTAATTAACTACATACAGCAAGTATTTACAGGATTATTGTTCTTCAACCCTTTCGTCATTCTGCTGAATCGCACCATTGCTGCCGAACGTGAAAACTGTTGCGATGACGTGGTGATTGGCATAACGGAGCAACCCTTAACTTATGCGCAGGCGCTGCTTAATTTGCAACAAGCCGCACAACCCATCCGGCTGACTTTAGCCGCCAAAAGCAAAGGCTTTTTATTGCTTAACCGTATACAACGCATTATGAAAACCGAAAAGCCGGTAAGTAATTTTAAGCCACTGATTTTATCTATCATTTTATTGGTTGGCGGCATGGTGAGCATTGCCTGGTTTAAGCCGCAACTTAAAGAAGGGAAAATAACAGTAAGAGTAAAAAAGCAGTTGAGCGATCATCAACCTCAACAAGATATTGTCGTTTTGCATGAAAACAGAATTGTCAGGACAAGCAAAAAGAAAATTAGTGCTCACCTACTTATATCGTCAGATACTTCACGTTTCAGAGATAAAGAAATGGAACGGATACTGGATGAAATGGATAAGTACAGCGCTAAACGAGATAAGTATTGGGACAGTTCAGTTTACAGAGATTTAAACACCAACCTGGCTGAAAAAATTGAATTACTATACAAACACTACAACCATCCCCAATTAAAAGAAAAGGTACAGCAAATTCCCGCTGACCAGTATCTTTTGGCTGATAGCATTGATGCTTGGGCTGCACACATGAAGCTAATTGCCCAAAGCGACGACTTTAAAAATACAGAGGCCAGCATTTTAAAAAAGTATGGCATATCGAAAGGTATAGATGGGTATACCAAGAGTCAGCAATGGCGAAAATACAAAGACGAATGGGAGCAGACTAAAAAAACAAAATATAAGAATGAAATTGATGCATTGGATAAAATTATAAACCAAATGCATTCAAAAGAAATTACTGAACGTGATATTTCCCGTGCAAAATCAGACAGCATACATGCTGTATTCGACACACCTGAAATTACATTACTGAAAGGCGAAATCAAAGCACTTCAATCACAAGTGCGTGCATACAACAATAGCTCGGAGTTAAAACAGATTGATGAAGCGTATCGAAGGTTACACGATACATTAAACGTTTATATCAAGACCCCCGAATTCCAGCAACGCATACAGGCCTGGATTAAGACGCATCCCGACCAACCCGACTTTACCAAATGGGTTCGTTAAACAGGACATTTAATTATTGATTTAGCGTAAGTAAAAACGCAACATTAGGCATTGCTTTTGCAATTAAGTATCTTTGTATACAAGGATAAATCTTCATGCTGCATCAGCTCAACATACATAATTACGCTTTAATTGATAACCTGCAAATTGGCTTTGACGCCAGTTTAAATATCATTACCGGCGAAACAGGTGCCGGTAAATCTATCATTCTGGGTGCCCTATCGTTGATATTGGGACAACGTGCCGAAAGTAAATATTTCTTTAATCAACAAAAAAAGTGTGTTATTGAGGGCACATTCAAAATCAGTGATTTTCATCTGAAAGCTTTTTTTGAGGAGAACGACCTGGACTATGAGGCCGAGACTGTTTTGCGGCGCGAAATTTCGGCCGATGGTAAGTCGCGTGCTTTTGTGAATGACACACCTGTCAATCTGGCTACTTTAAAATTACTGGGAGAACAGTTGATTGATATCCATTCGCAGCAAGCCACCCGCGAAATTAACGACCCTGCTTTTCAAATGCTGGTGGTTGACGGTGTGGCCAAGCACCAGGCTTTGCTGCAATCGTATCAGTCCGATTTTAGGGCCTACCGCAAAGCCGTGAATAAGTTACAGCAGCTGATTACGGATAACGATAAGGCTAAAGCCGACTTAGATTATTACCAGTTTCAGTTTGATGAACTGGACAAAGCAGGCTTGTCGGCGAATGAGCAGGAAGAACTGGAACAGGAGCTATACGGTTTAAACAATGCCGAAGAAATAAAACGTAAACTAAACGGCGCACTTTACTTGCTACAAGAGGGTGAGGCAGCCATTACGCTGCAGCTTAAAGAGGCGGGACAGCAGATATCATCGTTAGATAAATTTAATTCGGAAATTGCCGGTTTGCATGAGCGACTAAATAGTTCGCTGATTGAAATTAAGGATATCGCTTCGGAGATTGAAATCATTGAGCAGCAAACCCAAACCAACGAAGCCCGTGCCGACGAAATTAACACCCGGTTGAGCTTATTGTATAACCTGCAAAAAAAGCACCGGGTAAGCAACAACGCCGAACTGCTGGCTTTGCAACAGGAGTTATCGGGTAAGATACAGCAGGTACTTTTTGGCGATGAAGAAATAGAATCGTTACAGCAGCAAATCAACCTGCAGAAAGAAGACCTGCAGCAACTGGCCGCCCAGCTGTCCGAAAATCGCATTAAGGCGCTGCCCGATATTGAAGCCCAGGTGATGGACACCCTGGCCGAAATGGGTATGGGTAATGCCCAGTTAAAAATTGAGCATACTTACACGGCAGATAAAGAGCTTACTAAAAATGGGTTCGACCAAATCCGCTTTTTGTTCACCGCCAATAAAGGCCACAACCTGGCCGAAATGAGCAAAGTAGCATCAGGCGGCGAGTTGTCTCGCTTAATGCTCAGCATTAAATCCATCATTGCCCGGTATACCGCTTTACCCACTATTATTTTTGATGAGATTGATACGGGTGTATCAGGAGAGGTGGCTAACAAAGTGGGTATTATTATGGAGCGGCTGGCACACAACCTGCAGGTTATTACCATTACTCACTTGCCGCAAATTGCCAGCAAAGGCGAAAGCCACTACTTTGTTTACAAGAACAACGAAACGGCTACCACTTACACTCAAATACGCCAGCTTACTGAGCAGGAACGCGTAGTAGAAATTGCCAAAATGCTGAGTGGCGACAACCCGGGCAAAAGCGCTTTGCAAAATGCCAAAGAGTTACTGAAGAGTTGAGTTAATGAAAAGACTGCTGGTTGTACTTGTGTTTGCATTGGCAGCTACCCTGTCATTTGCGCAAACTCAAAAAACAGTCCGAATTGACACCATTAATGTGAAGGGCATTGTTTATTCGCCTGATGGTAAACTTGCCCCGGAAATCATCTTAACGGCTCAGGGACCTAATGCCAACATTGATAACGGTGCGTCTCACATCATTCTGTATGTACGAACTGATAGCACAGGCCGATTTAAACTTAGCGGGCTGTTACCTAACGACATCATCACTGTAGAAAATTTGAAATATTACAGTAAATATTCCGTGTCGGGCAGCAGATTCATCACCATTAATCTACCGGCACCCAGGCAGGCTGAAAGCATAACTTCAACGGTTATGGCTAAAAGGCAAAAGCCCGAAACAATACCTGAATTTAAACTGGAAGATTTTTATAAAGACATTAGTGTAAATGGGCCTCCATCCTTCCCCGGAGGAAAAGAAGGTTTTACCAAATACATTCAGCGTAAATTAAGCTATCCAAAGAAAGCTATCCAAAACAATATTGAAGGAACTGTCGAAGTGGCTTTTGATATAAACCGTGATGGTTATACTCAAAACCTTAAACTTTTAAGGGGAATTGGTTATGAATGTGACGAGGAAGTAATGCATGCAGTAGCCAACTCTCCACGCTGGATAACCGGACGAGTGTTTGGACGGCCGGAATCACTCACACAAACAGTTGCTATACAATTTAAACTAACTGATAAATAATTTTTACCTTTACCGCCCGATAAACAACCAGAAACAACATGGCTTATAATTTATTAAAAGGTAAAAAGGGTATCATTTTTGGCGCCCTTGATGAAAAATCAATTGCCTGGAAAACAGCCCAGCGCTGCGCTCAAGAAGGTGCTGAATTAATATTAACCAATGCTCCCATCGCTTTGCGTATGGGTACTATTAATAAACTGGCCGAAGAGGTTAATGCACCGGTAATTCCGGCCGACGTAACCAGCGAGGCTGATGTAGAAAACCTGTTTGTAAAAGCTAAAGAACACTTTGGCGGTGGCGTTGATTTCATCCTGCACTCTATTGGCATGAGCATCAACGTGCGTAAAAATATCCCATATACCGAAAACAACCTGGATTTTACCCATAAAGGCTTAGACATTTCGGCAGTAAGCTTACACCGTGTATTGCAGGCTGCCATGAAACATGATGCCATTAATGAGTGGGGCTCGGTAGTAGCCTTAACTTACATTGCCGCGCAACGTGTATTCCCTAACTATAATGATATGGCCGATGGTAAAGCCATGCTCGAAAGCATTGCCCGTAACTTTGGTTATTACTATGGTGTAAAAAAGAAAGTACGTGTTAACACCGTATCCCAATCACCTACCTTAACTACGGCCGGTTCGGGCGTTAAGGGTATTGATGGCTTTATCAATTTTGCCGAAAAAATGAGTCCGTTGGGTAACGCTACGGCTGACAATTGTGCTGACTATTGTGTGAGCCTGTTTTCCGACTTCACCAAAATGGTTACTATGCAGAACCTGTTCCACGATGGAGGTTTCTCGTTCACCGGTGTAACACAAGACGTAATTGAAAGAATGGGAGAATAAGTTATCTCGTTGATATATTCTTAAAAGCCGTAGTTTAACTGCGGCTTTTTTATTTCACCAAACAACTAACTATTTAGTTATATTTGATTTAATGAAACGGTTGCTTGCTTGCCTTCTTTTTTTCCTGCCCGCTTTAGCTTGGGCGCAGTATACGGTTACGGGCAAAGTCATCAACCTGTATGACAAAAAACCTATTGAAAAAGCCAGTGTATTTTTAAGCAATACCACGGTAGGCAGTGCCACTTCGGATGATGGCAGCTACACCTTAGCAAACGTAAAATCCGGCCAATATGAGTTAATTGTATCGGCTGTTGGGTACGAAACCTTTACCAAAACCATCGTGGTTAATCAACAGCTCAATATTCCCTACATTGAACTTACTCCTAAAACCATCAGCTTAAATGCCGTTGTTGTAAAGCCCGACCCCGACTGGCAGCAGAACTATAACATTTTCAAACAAGAGCTCTTAGGTTCTACTGATTATGCTGAGCAATGTAAAATTCTCAACCCTGATGTACTTAACATCGACTTTGACAAAAAGAGTAATACACTAACTGCCACATCCAACGATTATCTGGAAATAGAAAACAAAGCCTTAGGTTACAAACTCAAATACCGGCTCACTGATTTCATCCGGAACTTTGCCAGCGGTTCGCTTTACTATCAGGGAGATACCTTTTTTATTCCGTTAGAAGGTTCAAAGTCTCAGCAAAAGCGCTGGAACAAAAACCGGCTGAATGCCTATCTGGGTTCTTCGCAGCATTATTTACGTTCGGCCTTGGGTAACCAACTATCAGAGGATGGTTTTAAAACCATGCAACTCATCCGCAAGCCAAATCCACAACGCCCGCCTGATAGCTTAGTGAAAGCCAAATTGCGCCAATTTGGAAGGATGATTATGTCAGGCAAGCAATTTGTCATTCAAAATAACGACTCACTCCGTTATTGGCAGGAAAAGAACAAGTTACCCAAAATGGTCGAATACCTGGTCACTAAGCCGCTACGAGCTGATAGTTTAATTAAGCGGACTGACTTGAAAGGCATTTATGCCTTAGGATACAAAGACATCTTATATGTTATATACACTAAAAAACGCGGCAATACCGGCTACGTTACTACCTCACTTAAAGCACCGGACTATCCTACCAGCTTAATGAACTTTACCGAACCCTATGCTTTTTTTGATGCAAATGGCATTATCGCTAACCCAACATCCGTAGTGTTTGAAGGCAACTGGAGCACCGACCGGATAGCCAAACTTTTGCCCTATGATTACGACCCAAACAGCGCAAATAATCCGTAGTACCTACCATAAACGACAAAAGCCGCTAATTTCTCAGCGGCTTTTGTCGTTTTATTCGAATTTTAAATTATCCTTGTTGCTCTGCTTCCGGAGTTTTGCTTTCACCATTGTTTTTGGAAGAAACTTTAATCTCGTTAGCTTCTTTGTCAAAATCAACCTCCAAGATATCACCTTCGGCTAATTCGCCTTTTAGTATTTCTTCTGCAATTGGATCTTCCAGGTATTTCTGGATAGCTCGTTTCAACGGACGGGCACCAAAGTTTTCGTCGTAACCGCGGTCGGCAATTACTTCTTTAGCGTTCTCAGTCAACTCAATTTTGTAACCTAAACCATTGATACGGCCAAATAATGAAGCCAATTCAATGTCGATGATTTTATAGATATTCTCTTTAGTTAAAGAGTTGAATACAATTACGTCATCAATACGGTTTAAAAACTCAGGAGCAAAAGCACGCTTCAAAGCGTTTTCAATCACACCTCTTGAATGTGCATCAGCTTGGTTTGCCTTGGCTGCAGTGCTGAAACCAACACCTTGGCCGAAATCTTTCAACTGACGTGCACCAATGTTCGAGGTCATGATGATAATGGTGTTTCTGAAATCCACCTTACGACCTAACGAATCGGTTAACTGACCTTCGTCTAAAACCTGTAATAGAATGTTAAATACATCCGGGTGAGCTTTTTCAATCTCGTCCAGCAATACTACAGAGTATGGCTTACGACGAACCTTTTCAGTCAGTTGTCCACCTTCTTCGTAACCTACGTAACCCGGAGGCGCACCTACTAAACGCGACACGGCAAATTTTTCCATGTACTCGCTCATATCAATTTGAATCAGCGCATCCTCAGTGTCAAACATAAAGCGGGCTAATTCTTTAGCTAACTCTGTTTTACCAACACCGGTTGGGCCTAAAAAGATGAACGAACCAATCGGCTTTTTAGGATCTTTTAATCCGGCACGGGTACGTTGTATAGCACGGGTCAATTTCTTAATCGCATCATCCTGGCCAATTATTTTGCCCTGGATGCTGGTACCCATGTTCAGCAATTTCTGGCTATCGGCCTGTCCAACTCTTTGCACTGGTATACCAGTCATCATAGATACTACCTCAGCAACATTATCTTCGGTTACCGTGTAACGTTTTGATTTAGTTTCGGCTTCCCAGGCAGCTTTAGCTTGCTCTAGTTCTTCCAGTAAATGCTTTTCAGTATCGCGCAGTTTTGCAGCTTCTTCATACTTCTGACTACGCACTACACGGTTTTTCTCAACCTTAATGTGCTCTATCTTTTGCTCAATATCCAAAATATTTTGAGGCACATGGATATTGGTTAAGTGCACGCGTGAACCTGCTTCGTCTAACGCATCAATAGCTTTATCTGGTAAAAAGCGATCGGTGATATAACGGGCAGTTAAGCTCACACAAGCGTTGATCGCTTCAGGAGTATAAGTGACACCATGGTGCTCTTCATACTTATCCTTAATGCGGGTCAAAATTTCGATAGTTTCATCTGGAGAAGCCGGCTCCACCATTACCTTTTGGAAACGACGGTCTAATGCGCCATCTTTTTCAATATACTGGCGGTACTCATCTAAAGTGGTAGCACCAATACATTGAATTTCTCCGCGGGCCAAAGCTGGTTTAAACATATTCGAGGCATCCAGTGAGCCAGAAGCACCACCAGCACCAACGATGGTATGAATCTCATCGATGAATAAAATTACATCCGGAGATTTTTCCAGCTCGTTCATCACGGCTTTCATGCGCTCCTCAAACTGGCCGCGGTACTTGGTACCTGCCACCAATGAGGCCAGATCTAACGTAACTACGCGCTTGTTAAACAACACACGCGATACTTTACGCTGAACGATGCGCAAGGCCAAGCCTTCGGCAATAGCCGATTTACCTACACCCGGTTCGCCAATTAAAATCGGGTTATTCTTTTTACGGCGAGACAAGATTTGTGAAACGCGTTCAATTTCTTTCTCGCGGCCCACAATCGGATCTAACTTACCTTCTTCAGCAGCTTTAGTTAAATCGCGGCCAAAGTTGTCAAGCACCGGGGTTTTAGATTTAATGTCCGAAACCTTTTTAGGCTGGCTAAATGATTCTTCTTCTTTAAAATCATCATCACCACCGGTTGATGATCCGGGCATCTCATCAGTGATATTTTTATGCGATTCTACTTCACCTTTAAAAATTTCGTAGTTCACATTAAACTGCATTAGCAGTTGTGAGGCAATGTTATCTTCGTCGCGTAAAATAGACAAAAGCAAATGCTCAGTGCCTATTATATCGCTCTTAAATATTTTTGCTTCCAGATAAGTGATTTTCAGCACTTTCTCTGCTTGTTTGGTTAAAGGTATGCTGCCTATATGCACATTGGTGCCGGTTGTACCCTTTACAGCATCTTCAACAGCGCGGCGTAGTTTGGCGGTGTCCACATTTAAGCCTTTCAGCAATTTTATGGCTATACCGTCACCGTCGCGGATTAATCCTAATAGCAGATGTTCAGTCCCGATATAGTCATGTCCAAGGCGCAAAGCCTCCTCCCGACTATAGGAGATAACATCCTTAACACGTGGCGAAAATTTAGCTTCCATCGAGTACCTTTCTATATAAATGTTTTGGTTTAACATCCGGATGTATAGCTTTTAGGTACGCATTCGGAAATATGTATGTTAATATCAACAATGTTGCCAACATTGTGCAACACTATGTATTAATTGTTAACAAAATGTAATGTAAGGTTGCAGCCATCAGATTACTTGATTTTTGGGCAACAACTTTTATAAAACAGGGCTTTTGTTAGAGGTATTAATACATGCAATTTAGTATTTGATTTAATTTATTTGAAAAAGTTTAAAAAATAATGTACTCCGTTAGTTATTTGCCATCCATCATCTGCCAATTCGCCACTGTACACGACATTAAGGCATAAGCGCTTCTGCCGTCACTGTCAATTAGTTGAATAAAACAATTTAAAACCGGGTACCAATCCTTATACCTTAATTAACGTAATTTGTTGCTTAACTATGCACAATTAAAAACTAAAGTTTTGTTATTGGTAAAGTTGCTGTAAGTAACTCAATTAATAGATATTTGCCTTTTTAAATTTACAATGGCCGACGAAAAAATAATATTCTCGATGGCAGGGGTAAGCAAGATTTACCCGCCTCAAAAACAAGTGCTTAAAAACATTTACCTGTCGTTTTTCTATGGCGCTAAAATTGGCGTTATCGGCTTAAACGGCTCGGGTAAGTCATCACTGCTTAAAATCATTGCCGGGCTAGACAAATCTTTCCAGGGCGAAGTGGTCTTCTCGCCGGGCTATTCGGTAGGTTACCTGGCGCAGGAGCCCCAGCTTGATCCGGATAAAACCGTACGCGAAGTAGTTGAAGAAGGTGTTGCTGAAATTACCGGCATCTTAAAAGAATATGAAGAAATCAACGAAAAATTTGGTTTACCTGAGTATTATGAAGATGCTGACGCCATGGATAAACTGATGGCGCGCCAGGGCGAACTGCAGGATAAAATTGATGCGGTAAACGCCTGGGAACTGGATACCAAACTGGAACGCGCCATGGATGCCTTGCGTTGCCCTGACCCGGAAACCAAAATTGGTGTACTGTCCGGAGGTGAACGCCGCCGCGTGGCCATGTGCCGCCTATTATTGCAAGAGCCGGATGTATTGTTACTGGATGAGCCTACCAACCACCTGGATGCCGAGAGTATTGACTGGCTGGAGCAGCACTTAAAACAGTATAAAGGTACCGTAATTGCTGTTACCCACGACCGTTACTTCCTGGATAACGTGGCAGGATGGATACTGGAACTTGACCGCGGTGAGGGCATCCCTTGGAAAGGTAATTACTCGAGCTGGTTAGATCAAAAAGCTAAACGCCTGGCTCAGGAAGAAAAAACCGAAAGCAAACGCCAGAAAACTTTAGAGCGCGAGCTGGAATGGGTGCGCATGGCCCCCAAAGCACGCCATGCTAAGGGTAAAGCACGTATTGCCAACTACGAAAAACTGGCATCCGAAGAAACCAAAGAACGCGAAGATAAATTGGAGCTCTTTATACCACCGGGCCCGCGTTTGGGTAATGTGGTGATTGAGGTAAATAACGTAACCAAAGCCTACGGCGACAAAGTGTTGTTTGAAAACTTAAGCTTTTCTTTACCACCAGCGGGTATTGTGGGCATTATTGGCCCCAACGGAGCGGGTAAAACTACCCTGTTCCGATTAATAACCGGGCAAGATCAGCCTGATGCCGGCACCTTCCGTGTTGGTGAAACGGTTAAGTTAGGTTATGTTGACCAGATGCACGATGATTTAAAAGCCGACAAGTCGGTTTGGGAAAACATAACCGATGGGCAGGAATCCATCTTATTAGGTAACCGTCCCATAAACTCCCGTGCGTATGTATCAAAATTCAACTTTAACGGTGGCGACCAGCAAAAAAAGGTAGAGGTACTATCAGGCGGAGAGCGCAACCGGGTACACCTGGCTATCACACTGAAAAAAGGATCGAACGTATTGTTACTGGATGAGCCCACCAACGATATTGACGTAAATACGTTACGGGCGTTGGAAGAAGCATTAGATAACTTTGGTGGTTGTGCAGTAATTATCAGTCACGACCGCTGGTTCCTGGACCGCATCTGTACCCACATTCTGGCTTTTGAAGGCGACTCGCAAGTATACTTTTTTGAAGGTAACTATAGCGAATACGAAGAGAACCGCAAAAAGCGCCTGGGAGATGTTGCCCCTAAGCGTATCAAATACAAAAAACTGGTAAACTAAAGTTTAGTTAGTTTGCAACCTGGCGGCTAACCGGTAATTGTACTTACCGGTTAGCCGCCTTTTTTATTTAATAATGCTGTTAAACCGCAAACGGGCTAACAAGTTCTGTATGGTTGAAAGCAGAGCGGCGAGGCGATTTTTTGCTGAAGTAACATCTGCCGATAAAAAATATAAGGGCGATAATCAGTATCAGCTTAAGCCAGAATTTAATAATTCGTAAAAAAAGCATTACACCAATAATGCAGCAAAGTACTACCGTTACCCATGATGTTTGGCTCATTAACAGAACAGACAATAACATAATTTTAAAAGCTATTTTGCAATACAAACTTACCATTTTACAGCTTAGCTAAAGATGTTAATGTGCAGGCTACCTCTACAATAAAATACTTATTGGCTATTTTAGGACAGCATCAGTTCGGCGTAATTATTTACGCCTTATTTACTTACCCTAAAAATGTCCATATCCTGTTCGGAGTAAACATTAAAACGTCAGCCGCTTTTTTCGGCATGGTATAAGGTGCATACCTATAAATTACATATCCTGTAGTGGTAATTTGTTTGCCTGCCTAAAACCCGTTAACAGTTTCTTAATAAAACAATTGAAATCTTGGTAAGTCGGTATTGCTTTGTAAATTAGGCTTCGAAACTATTAACTGTATTTCATGAAAAAACTTGCCTGCTTTATACTGGCTTTTGTTATGGCAAACACTTTTGTTTTTGCACAGCAAAGCGATTACGCCAAAGAGCATTACACCAAAAAAGAGGTATACATCACCATGCGCGATGGTGTAAAACTTTTTACCTCCATTTATACCCCCAAAGATGCCTCTGCGCAAAAAAAGTATCCTGTTATTATGCAGCGCACCTGCTACAGCGTAGCGCCCTACGGTGCTGATAAATATCCCGCTCGCTTAGGCCCGTCAGAACTGATGATGAAAGAAGGTTATATTGTGGTATACCAGGACGTACGGGGCCGCTGGAAAAGCGAAGGCAACTGGACCAACATGACACCGGTGATTGATAATAAAAAGAGCAAAAAAGATGTAGACGAAGGCTCTGATACTTACGATACTGTTGACTGGCTGGTAAAAAATGCTCCTTATAACAACGGCCGTGTAGGGCAGTGGGGTATCTCTTATCCGGGCTTTTATACGGCAGCCGGCATATTGGCTAATCACCCGGCTTTAAAAGCTTCATCACCGCAGGCACCAATATCCGATTTTTGGTTTGATGATTTTCATCATAACGGCGCATTGCTGGAGTCGTACTTTTTTACTTATCCGGTTTTTGGCGTGCAGAAAAAAGATACCACTTCTAAAGCATGGTATGCCGACCAGAACATCAAAACCAATACCCGCGACGGCTACCAGTTTTTACTGGACATGGGCCCTTTAAGCAACGCAGACAAGTATTATAAAGATAACTTTTACTGGCAGGAAACTGTGAACCACCCTAATTACGACGAGTTTTGGCAAAAACGCGATTTACTGCGCCACTACAAAAAGGTACTGCCTGCCGTAATGCTGGTAGGCGGCTGGTACGATGCCGAGGACTTACGTGGCCCGCTGGCTATTTTCAAGACCATTAATCAGAAAGATCCATCGGCTTACAACACTATCGTAATGGGGCCTTTCGGCCACGGGCGCTGGTCGCGCGAGACGGGGCATACCCTGCATAGCAATGTATACTTTGGCGATAGCATTGCTACATTTTACCAAAAGAATATCGAGGCTAAATTTTTCAACCACTTTTTGAAAGGTAAAGGCGACAAAAACACTGATTTGCCAAAAGCTTACATGTACAATACCGGCAAAAAAGAATGGGAAACTTTTAGCCAATGGCCTGTAGCTACGGCATCACACCAAAAATTATTTTTGGGAGCAGATGGCAAGCTGCCCATGAGTCAGCCTACAGCTGCCGCCTCAACTTCGTTTATCAGCGACCCGTTAAAACCGGTTCCGTACACTGAAGATAATACCACTACCATGGGCTTTACGCCTCACAATTACATGAGCGAGGACCAGCGCTTTGCCGGTCGCCGTCCGGATGTACTGGTATTCCAGACTGATGTACTGCAAAACGAGGTAACTTTAGGCGGCGAAATTATGGCGCATTTAAAAGTGGCAACTACCGGTACCGATGCCGACTGGATAGTTAAACTGATTGATGTGTACCCGCCAGATGAGCCGAATCATGCCTACATGCCTAATAAAAACATCATACTGAGCAATTACCAGCAAATGGTACGTTCGGAAATTATGCCGGGCCGTTTCCGCAACAGCTTTGAAAAACCAGAAGCTTTTGTACCTAACCAAAAAGCCAGCGTAGATGTAAAATTGCAAGATGTGCTGCACACCTTTAAAAAAGGGCACCGCATTATGGTGCAGGTACAAAGCACTGCCTTTCCGCTGTTTGCCCGTAACCCTCAAAAGTTTGTACCCAACCCTTACAAAGCAACAGAGGCTGATTACATTAAAGCCACCCATACCGTTTTCAACGACAGCTATGTTGATGTAGAAGTGTTAAAATAGCCGTCAGCATTTAATAAAACCAAAGGCGCATAGATTAAGCAGCAAGCCGTTTAATCCATGCGCCTTTTTTGTTGATGTATTGCGGTGAATTTACTCTACACAATTATCCTTACGCCGGGTGTCAACAATGTAAATAATTTTCCAGCCTTCAGCTGTTTTCATTAACTGAAATACGTCAACACCACAATGGCTGAAGGTATTGCCTATATAAAACTTGTACGGCGCCCAAACACTCGCCAGTGGACCATCAATTTTCACATCGGTAATGACGATGCGTTCGTCGTAAACCTCTTTGTGTGGTGTGCCTACCGATTTAATAAAAGCAACCGCTTTTTCGGTAACCAAACCTACATTGCCGTCGCGCTTATTCATCACGCTTTGCAAAACCATATCCGGCGCAAAAACCGATTTAAGTGAAACGGTATCGTTGGTGCGCATGGCAGTAAACAGATTATTTACCACCTTTTTAACAGCCTCCTGCTCACCCGACTGGGCAAATACTGCCGGGGTAAACAAAGCGAATAATATCAGCAGAATTGATTTTTTCATTTTTAGATCTTTAATCATCCTAAAATAAGAAAAGCCCTGCCGGTTAGGCAAGGCTCTCATTATAAAATCTGTCTTTATATTATTGCCCTAAAGCAGCAGATGTATTGGTTGCGCGGCTTTGTTTTAGCGACTGTACTTCGGCTTTCAGCATTTCTATTTGCTGTTGCTGCTCTTGTATAGCGCCCAATAATACCGGTACCAGGCTTTGCATATCTACTTTGGTTACATCGACCGAGCGGTACTGGTTTTTACCGGCAGGGTACATTACGCTTTCGGTTCTAACTACGGCTGGCAATACTGACTGCATGTTAGCGGTGTTAAAACCGTATTGAGTCCCGCCCGGTAATTTGGCACCTTTAGCCATTTGTGTATTGTACTGAAAAGAGATTGGCTGTAAGCGATTAACATAGCTTAACGAACTGGTTAAGGGCGTAACATTGGTTTTCAATTCGTTTTCTGATACGGTAGTTTGAGCTTTAGCAGTAACGCTAAATAAAACCACTGCAAAAAGCAGTGCTATATAATTTGGAGTTTTCATGATATAAAATTTGATGTAAATAGGTAAACAGGGTAAAGTATCACCCTGCAATAAATTAAGTAATAGCAGTTGTAAGTTGGCTTAACAGTTAGGGGGAGGCGTAAGCACATCAGGATAAAAGGACATCCGCATGCCTAAATCCGGCAAAACATAATGCTTTACAGGTATAATAAATACCGGAGAATGAAAATAGAAAGCAAAGGTTTGATGCAAATAATCCTTAATCGATTCGGCTTTAATAAGCTCTGCCTGGTCGGTGGGGCTTTCGGCACAACCATTGTCAGTTGGCTTGCTTTGGCTGGTTTGATTAAAGAAACCGCTGATCACAGGTATACCATTACTCTCTGATATGCTCAGCAGCAAACAAATGGTTATGATATATTTGAAAATAACGGTTTTCACTTTAACACCTTTTCAGTTACAAAAGTACGACTTTGAAAATTAAATTGCTGAAAATTACACAGGGCAGCATTGTCTACTCCATACAGTTTAAGCAACATAAACTATGCCGTTATTTCAGGTATTTAAATTCCAGATGCGCTCTGCCCGTCGCCCAATTAACCAGAATGACGCGGCCAGTATGGCAAAGAAAAGGGTGTACGGAATATGGCTCCACAAATACTCAAAATATTTGGTGTAGATAAAAATGAGTACAAAGGTAATTCCAAATTCGCGGGCAATGGCATCTTTGGTTTTTAGCCCGTAAAAAGTAAAGCCGGCTGCTACAGCCATAGCAATGAGTCCCCAATAATAAAGGCTAATTTGTTTTACCTGCAGCCAATCCTCTAATTGCCCGTAGTTGCCAAAAATACTCATCAACCATAGTGAGACAAACAAGTAAAGTAAACCCACTACATAAGTAAGCTCCCAAAACTGGGCTATCCATTTTCTGCCTTTTAAAATGTAACAGGCGGCTAAAAGCACCAGCCCGAAAAGCACAAACCGTAACGGATAGTTCATTCCCAAAAAGTAATAACTCCACTTGGTTTGATAACCGGTTTCGGTACCAAACCAGCTGCCTAATGACACCAGCGCAAACAGCCAGATAAGGCGCGAGTTAAGTTTCCACCCTAAAAAGCCATATACAAAAACTGATAAGAGAAACAATAAAGAGTAATGGCCTGAACCGTTATCAAACGCCTTACCCAGGTATGCTATACAGCAGGCTGTAAACAAGATGCCTGTAAAAATGGTAGCCTCATTACTAAACACCCGCTCCGGGTACCGTTTTTGGCGGTAACGGCCCAGGTAAAACGCACCAGAAGCCAACAGCCCAGCCCCTACACTTATAAAGATATCGGGTGTATAATACAGGCTTTTTATCCAATTAATTACTTTATCGCTAATGATGAGTGACCCAACAGCAATAGCACCGCACACCAGAGCTACCCAAAAAGAGTATTTTGCCAGACGCATCCAATCAAAGCCCTTCACCTCGGCCGAATTGCGCAGGGTTTGCGCCTGTTCTGCAGAAAGCATATTTTCCTTTTCCCAGTGCGCAATCACCCGGTTCAAAAATTCACTTTCCTGTTTATCGAGATTAAGCTTCATTGCTATTTATTGTTCGCCGACAAGGATGAGCAGACTCTAATTTCCCTGCGTATAAAAGCCTAATGTATAAACAATCTCAGAATATTAAAACTGACCGATTAGCTTAAAAGCAATTTACGGGTACTTCTAATAGTAACTTAGTTGTTTAAAAGCGCCAGCACATTTAACCTATCCTGGGCTAATTGGTCTTTTAACCCGTCTAAAGATGAAAACTTTACATCATACCGCACAAAATGGATAAAGTTCATTTGCAGCACCTGGTGGTAAATATCCCGGTTAAAATCAAATATATTTACCTCGATGTTACGCGTCATGCCGTTAATAGTTGGCCGGTGGCCGATGTAGGCCATGCCCTGAAACACTTCGTCGTTTAATTGCACGGTAACTGCGAAGATACCATCGGCCGGAATGAGCTTGTAATTTTCTTCTACCAGCAAATTTGCTGTTGGGTAACCAATTTGCCGGCCTATCTGGTTGCCGCGTATAACCTTGCCGGTAATAAAAAAGGGATAACCCAAAAAGTTGTTAGCCTGTTCAATGTCGGCCTTCAACAAAGCTTCGCGTATGCGGGTGGAACTAACGGCCACATGGTCAATATCCTGTGCAGGTATTTCGATGACCTCAAAGCCGTAAACCGGTGCCGCTTGTTGTAAATCAGACAAACCACCCTGCCGGTCTTTTCCAAACCGGTGGTCGTAGCCGATGATGATTTGGCGGGTACCTATTTTATTGACTAAAACGTCCCTGATATAAGCCTCGGCAGACTGGTTTGAAAAATCGCGCGAAAAAGGCGTGATAATTAAATGGTCAACACCCAACTGCTCCAACAAGGCTGCACGCTCGTGTATGGTGGTAATGAGTTTTAAATCCTGGTCTTCGGGATGAATAATCATCCGTGGATGCGGGAAAAAAGTAAGAATCACCGTTTCGCCACCGGTTTGCCGGGCTAACTCTTTAAGGCGGGCAATAATCTGCCGGTGCCCCTGGTGTACCCCATCAAAGGTACCAATGGTAACTACAGCGTTATCAAGCCGCTGAAAATCGTCGATGTGGTTGTAGATTTTCATAAAGCCCCTCCTAAATCCTCCCCGGTAGGGAGGACTTCCTGCTGGGATTGTTTTTCCTTCAACCCTCTAATCAAACCAACCAATTCCATCACTTCCCAGGCATCTGCTACCTTAAAATTACCGCTTCGGGTACGACGCAGTCTTGACAGGTATGCTCCGCTATTAACGTATTTACCAAAATCATGAACCAACGAACGTATATAAGTACCCTTACTGCATACTACCCTAAAGTCAACTTCCGGGAGTTCGATACGAGTCAGTTCAAATTCGGTTATGGTGATGGTGCGCAATCTTAATTCAACATCTTCGCCGCGCCGTGCCTTTTCGTACAGGCGTTCGCCGTTAATTTTGATGGCAGAATGCGCTGGCGGATATTGTTGTATTTCGCCAATGAATTGTGCGCAGGCCTCTTTTAAGTATTGCTCATTCAAGTGAGTAATATCGAAAGTTTCGTCGGGCTCGGTTTCCATGTCGTACGAGGGCGTGGTCGCTCCCAATACCATGGTGCCGGTGTATTCTTTCTCTTCGGCCTGAAAGCTGTCAATCTGCTTGGTCATTTTGCCGGTGCATACAATGAGCAAACCGGTAGCCAGCGGGTCGAGGGTACCGGCATGGCCTACTTTAAGTTTAAGCGGCTTAAATGCGTTGCGCACCTTGCCTACGATATCAAAGCTGGTCCAGCGGTAAGGCTTATTAATTAACAGCAGTTCGCCGGCTGCAAAATCAAAGTCTTTATGTTTAGCGTGTAAATCGTTCAACGTGTACTCAATAAAGGCACAAAGGTAACGAATAGTGCCAAGATTTGTTAATTAACCAAAAAGGCCCGTCTTTTTACAAGACAAGCCTCAAATCATAATATATTACCAGGTCAGTTTTATATCATTTCCAGGTTATGCCCAGTCATGTATAAGCCAATAATAATGGCACCCACAATAATGCGGTACCAGCCAAACAGTACAAACCCTTTACGCTGTAAAAAAGTAATGAAGCTGCGGATAGCCAGTAAGGCTACTATAAAAGCTATTACGTTACCAATAGCCAGTAACTTTATTTCTTCGCCGGTAATGGCATGGCCTTCTTTGTAAAAGTCGAGCAGTTTTTTTGCCGTAGCGGCAAACATAGTAGGCACCGCTAAAAAGAATGAAAACTCGGCAGCGGCCTTACGGCTTAACTTTTGCGTCATACCACCCACAATAGTAGCTGCCGAACGCGATGTGCCTGGAATCATGGCGATACACTGAAAAAAACCGATTTTTAACGCTGTCAAGTAGTCTACCTCATCTTCGTTATCAATTTTAGGGTTATTGAACCACTTATCAACAAATAACAGGATAATGCCACCTACAAACAAAGTAATACCTACGGTAAGCGCACTTTCAAGCAGCTGATCAATCTTTTTGCTGAAAAGCAAACCGAATATAGCAGCAGGAATAAAGGCAACCACCAGCTTAATGTAAAACTCGACGGACCGGAAAAAGCGCTTGAAATACAGCACTACAACCGATAAGATAGCACCTAACTGGATAGCAACGGTAAATAGCTTAACAAAATCATTATTGGCAATACCCATTGCCGATGAAGCGATAATCATGTGGCCGGTGGATGATACCGGCAAAAACTCTGTCAGGCCCTCAATAATGGCCAGGATAATAGCATGGATCAGGTTCATGCCTCGGGCGCTGTTTTTTTCATGATGGCGTAAAAGCCTAATCCAAAACCAGCCAGTACCACCAGCGGCGCTACTACAATTTTAGTGTTGCTGTAAATATCGGTAGTGCCCGACATGATAACAAAGCCGATAGCTACAATCAGTACACTAAGGGCCAGTAACTGGTAATTAGCTTTTCCAAATACAAACCTCACCGGGGTTTGCTGCTTAGCTTCCGTAGCAGACAGTATGGGTCTGCTTACGTAAGGCTTATCTTGTTTTTGTGCCATAAATATCGTTATCTGTAAAGTTGATATATTTTTAATCGTAAAAAGCGGTTCACGGCCAGGAAGGTACTGAAGCCGGCTATAAATATGCCCAGGGCTGTCAGTCCTAAAAACACCACCACAAACTCAAACGGATTTTGCAGTACCACCAAATCAGGAATTTGCCGGTAAGCCAAGTATAAAATACCTACCAGTAAAATAATAGCAATTAAAGCACCCAGTAAACCATGCCATATACCATACAGCAAAAAGGGCTTACGTATAAAGGCTTTAGTGGCCCCAACTAATTGCATTGATTTAATTAAAAAGCGTTGCGAGTAAATAGCCAGCCTGATGGTATTGTTGATTAGGGCCACCGAAACAACCACAAAGATGCTGGCAAAGGCCAGTATAACTAAGCTGATGGCCGTTAAATTCTTATTCATCTGCTCTACCAGCGATTGCTGATACTTTACCTCTTTAACTAACGGATTTTTTCGCAGGTCGGTGGCAAAGCGAGTCAGGTCGGCATTGTTGGCATAATCAGCCTTCATATATACGTCGATGGATTGCGATAGCGGGTTTACACCCAAAAATTTCACAAAATCTTCGCCCAGGTCTTTTTGCAGGTTACGGGCTGCCAGCTCTTTACTCACATACTGGGTGCGTTTTACGTAACGGTTGTTATCCAGTTCGCGCTGAAACTGCAACACGTCGGTTTCGCGGGCACCCTCGTCTACAAACACATTTACCACCATATTTTCTTTAATATAGCGCGACAAATTGTTGGCATGTACCAAAATAAGCCCCAGCATACCCACCATCAGCAACACCATAGCAATTCCAAAAACCGTTGAAATATAAATGGCTTTTGTTTTTTTGGCGGCCGTACTTGCTTCAAATTCTTCCATATCGTACCTGTTGGGTTGCGAAATTAACAAACACTGCTTAAAGGTAAAACTTTGTTGTTGATAAATGTGATTTATATGTTACTGCCTAAAGCGCTTTTAACAATATTTAACTACTACGCCTGTTTATTAACCCTTATTGCATATACATAAACAAAGGTTAGTAAACTACTGTTACCCATAAAACAAAAGGTATGACTACACCAGCAAACTCACATCAAAAACCATCGCCTTCTGATACACCGACGGAAAGACCTGACGATAACGGCAACAAAGCAGTAAAGAAACAAGAAGACGAGCAATACAACCAGGATAATGCAGATTTTGGCAACGTAGCTAAAAAGCACGAAGAAGACGAAGAACCGGTTAAGCCTATCAAAACACCGCCCGACGAGTTCCAGGACCCGGAGAAGGACAACCCGCCGGTGAGATAACAGTGGGGATTAGATTCAAGAATATAGAGTCAGGAATTGAGAAAAAATACAGCAATCCAGTGTGTCTTTATTTTAAGAACTAAAAACGAAAATTCTTAGTCTGTATTCTTGACTCTATATTCTATACTTCAAAAAAACTCTATACTCCAAAATCAGCGCTCAATACCAGCAGAGTTAAACTGTAAGTCATAAAGTTTACGGTAGTAGCCGCCCTCGATGCGTAATAGTTCCTGGTGAGAGCCCATTTCTTTGATTTCGCCGTGATCAAGCACAATGATTTTGTCGGCTTTCTGTATGGTAGATAAGCGGTGGGCAATCACAATGGCCGTACGCCCCTCCATCAAGCGGTCGATGGCATTTTGAATGAGAATCTCGGTTTCAGTATCTACCGAAGAAGTTGCCTCATCAAGCACTAATATAGCCGGATTATAAACCAAAGCCCGCACAAACGAAATTAGCTGCGCCTGCCCTGCCGAAAGCGTGGCACCGCGTTCCATTACATTATAATCGTAGCCACCGGGTAATCGTTCAATAAACTCATGTGCGCCAACATTTTTTGCTGCTTCTACCACTTGAGCAGGGGTAATAGCCGGATTGTTCAAGCTAATATTATTGGCAATGGTGTCAGAAAACAAAAATACATCCTGTATTACCGTAGCAATCTGCGAGCGCAGGTAACGCAGTTCGTATTGCTGCAAATCAACGCCGTCAATTTGTACACTGCCCTGGCCAATCTCGTAAAAACGGTTCAGGATATTGATGGTAGATGATTTTCCGGCACCGGTAGCGCCCACTAAAGCCAGCGTTTCACCAGGCTGTACGGTAAAGCTGATATTTTTGAGTACCCAGTTATCATCAATATAGGCAAACCAAACGTTTTTAAACTCAATTTGCCCGCGTAGCATACCTGCTTGTATGGTACCGGTGTTAGGTGCCACCTCGTCAGTATCCAGCACTTTAAAAATACGGTCGGCACCTACCATACCCATCTGCAGGGTATTAAATTTGTCGGCCAATTGCCTGATGGGCCTGAAAAGCAGGTTAAGTAACGTAATAAAAGCCAGTATTTTGCCCGGTGTAATTCCCTGCCGATCGGCCGTGATAGAGGCCAGTTGCTGATCGCTCAAAATGCGCTTGCAGCCATACCAAACCAGCAAACCGATAGAAGCAGCCACAAAAATTTCGACCACCGGAAAAAAGATAGAGTAATACCAGTTGGAGCGGATGTTGGCATCGCGATATTTCTCGTTAACCGCTTTAAACTTGCGCATCTCCTGCGCCTCGCGCGAGAAATATTGGATGATGCTGATGCCCGAAATATGTTCCTGCAAAAAAGTATTGAGCTGAGCCACATGGGTACGCACATCCTGAAAAGAAGACTTGATAGCTTCTTTAAAAATATAAGTGGCAGCCAGCAAAAAAGGCAAAGGAATTAGTGTAATGAGCGACAGTTTCCAGTCTTGTATCATCATATACACCACAATAGAAACCACCAGCAGTAAATCGCCGGCGATAGAGATCAACCCTTCCGAAAATATATCGGCAATCGTTTCCAGGTCAGACACGGTACGAGTAATGAGCATACCTATTGGTGTGCGATCAAAGTACCGCAGCCGCAAGCTCATAATGTGTTGAAATACATGGATGCGTAAATCGCGGATAACCGACTGCCCCAAGGCATTGGTTAAATAAGTTTGATAGTACTGGGCAGCGGTTTGTACAGCCAGCAAGCTCACCATCAGCCCTACAATCATCACCAGGCCATTGTAATTACCGGCCAGAATGTATTTGTCTAACCCTATTTCCATTAATATAGGTTGCGCCAAAGTGATGACCGCTAAAAAAATGGTTAAAAGAGCAGCAATTACAAACGTACGGTTGTAAGGCTTTACATACTGCATAATGCGCAGCAGTAATTTCCAATCAATCGCTTTTCCGGTTACCTGAGACATAGTTTATCTTTACACTGTATTGTTGCTACAAGAGGCATCCCCTTCAACAACACTGATCTGATTTTTCATTGCAATAATTTAATTCAACAGCAAAATTACAAATACGGATATTTTACTTGGGTTAAATACAATCCGCACGCCGGAACCGAAGTGCCTGCATTACTACGGTTCTTGCTTTCAATAATTTGCCTGATTCGTTCAGGCGCAATTTCGTGCCGACCTACCATTATACAGGTCCCCACGATAGCCCTCACCATGTTACGCAAAAAACGGTCGGCCGAGATATGAAACACCAGGCTATCACCATGATCTATCCACTCGGCACGACTAATTTTACAGTTATTAGTAAACACCTGCGTGTTTGATTTGCTAAAACAGCTAAAATCATTATACTCCAGCAAAATGGCGGCTGCTGCATTCATGGCCATAACATCCAGCCTGCCTTTAATAAGCCACGAATAGTTTTGCTTAAACGGATCCTTCAAAAAATGCAGATGATACTCGTAAGACCGCAAAGTAGCATCAAAACGGGCATGAGCATCAGTATGTACCGGCACAATCCGCTTCACTGCAATATCATGCGGCAACAACGCATTCAAAGCCTCCAGCCTAAGTTTGGGTTTTTTTACTAAATCCTGTTCCGCCTGCAAATCAACTCCTGGGACCCCTTCAGGGAGCTGGGGGATTTGAGATACCTGCACATCAATATGCACAAACAACTGCCGGGCATGCACGCCCGTGTCGGTGCGGCCGGCACCTGTAGTTTCTACCGGCTGCCTTAATAAAATAGCCAGGGCTTCGTTTAGCTTTTGTTGTACTGTGATGGCGTTAGGTTGTAACTGCCAGCCATGGTAACGGGTACCGTCATAAGCTAATTCTAAAAAATAACGTTGTAAAGCCACAGCAGCAAAGTTAAGAAACGCCTACACAAGGTTACGTCATTATTTAGGCAAACAATTTTATATTTGCAGCACTATTATTATCAGTTATGATACAACGTGTACAAAGTGTATATCTTTTTTTGGCCAGCCTGGCTATTTTTGCTCTTTATGTGGTTACTATAGCCAACAATGTATATCTCAACGGTATCCCAACCAGCATCAAAGTAACTGGCTTGTTTCAGGATATTAACGGTGCTCAAAGCCATATACAAAGCTTTGTAGCACTTACTGTGGTTACTGCATTGGTTGCGTTAATTCCTTTGGCTGCTGTATTTATGTTTCGCAATCGTAAGCAACAGGTAACACTTTGCTACAGTGCAGTACTGGTAATTATAGGCCATAGCTTTTGGCTGGCACAAACGGTAAAAAAAGCAACCGGCGGCATAAACTTAGGCACCAACAACTTTGGAGTGGGTTTATTTTTACCACCTATTGCCATACTGCTTATTTTTTTGGCTATAAAGGCGATAAAACGAGATGATGCACTGGTGCGCTCGGCCGACAGACTTCGCTAACATTTAATTTTAATTATATTAGCTAAACGCCATGCAGCCATGCATGGCGTTTTTATTTCTTATAAGAATTTTAAAAGTTATATAGTTCGTTACAACTGCTCACTTTTGCCGGCTGCAATTGCCGTTAAGTTTTAGCATAAGTACAAAGCATTTTACTAGAATACAACTTTTTGATTTTCAGTTATAAAAGACCATACATCTTTCATATATCACTTTAATCTCATTTTAAAATGCCTATCTAAAAACAGCTTAATTTTTCGTACATTTGCACCCGATTTGGCGATGTTGCCGAATTCGTTATTTTAATTCATGAACAACCCATTTTTTGAACTGGGAATCCGTCATGATATTGTTAATGCCATCACTGAGTTAGGATTTGAAAATCCTACACCAATCCAGGAGCAGTCAATCCCGGTATTGTTAACAGGCAGCAACGATTTTGTCGGATTAGCCCAAACCGGGACCGGAAAAACTGCTGCTTTTGGCTTACCATTATTGGAACTGCTGGATTTTGAAGAAAACTATCCACAGGCACTGGTTTTGTGCCCTACACGTGAACTTTGCTTACAAATCACTAATGATTTGAAAAACTACTCTAAAAACATGAACAACGTAAACGTTGTGGCTGTTTATGGAGGTGCCAGTATTTCAGATCAGTTACGCCAAATTAAACGCGGCGTACAAATTGTAGTTGCTACCCCGGGCCGTATGCTCGATATTATCAACCGCAAGGCTATTGATTTTTCGCAAGTACAATTTGTAGTACTGGATGAAGCTGATGAAATGCTCAATATGGGCTTTCAGGAAGACATTGACAGTATCTTATCCACTACGCCCGAGGATAAAAAAACCTGGCTATTTTCGGCCACTATGCCAAGCGAGGTACGCCGTATTTCTAAAAAGTACATGACCGACCCTTACGAGTTGACCATGGGCGCCAAGAATACCGGTAATGCCAACATTGAGCACGAATACTATATTGTACGTGCCCGCGACAAGTATGCAGCGTTTAAACGTATTGTAGACTTTAACCCCGAAATTTTCGGTATCGTATTTTGCCGCACCAAAATTGAAACTCAGGAAATTGCTGAGTCGTTAATTAAAGACGGTTACAATGCCGACTCTTTACATGGAGACTTATCACAACAACAACGTGACAAGGTAATGAAACGTTACCGTGAGCGCAGCCTGCAATTGTTAATTGCTACTGACGTTGCCGCCCGTGGTATTGACGTTAATGATGTTACCCACGTTATTAACTACTCGTTACCTGACGAAATTGAGAATTATACCCACCGTAGCGGCCGTACTGCACGTGCCGGTAAAACAGGGGTATCTATCTCTATCATCAATGGTAAAGAAATTGGCAAAATACGTCAGATTGAGAAAGTAATTGGCAAACGTTTCAATAAAGCGGAGATACCAACCGGTTTTGATGTTTGCGAAAAACAATTATTTGGCTTGATACACAAGGTACATAACGTGGAGGTTGATGAGCAGCAAATTGAGCAGTACATTCCACGCATCATGACCGAGTTTGCAGATTTAAGCAAAGAAGACCTGATTAAACGTTTTGCTTCAATTGAGTTTAACAGCTTCCTGGCCTATTATAAAGATGCACCAGATTTGAACGCACCTGAGGATACCCGCACAGCGTCACGCGATGGCGGCGAACGCTTCCCGCGTACAGGTAACCGCTCTGATTTTACCCGTTTGTTTATCAACCTGGGTTCGGTAGACGGATTTACCCGCGGCGACTTACTGGGTTACTTCTGTAATCAAACTGGCATTGTAGGCCGCACTATTGGCAAAATTGACATTAAAGGTGTTTATTCATTTTTAGAGGTTGCCAATGAAGATACCGATAAAGCCTTTGCAAGCTTTAAAGAAGCTGAATTTAAAGGCCGTCAGGTAAGGATAGAAATATCTGCTGATGGTAGTGGTGATAACCGCGGCAGCTTTGGCGGTGGCTACAGAAACCGCGAAGGTGGAAGCCGTCGTGAGGGTAGCAGCAACCGTGGCAACGAAAGAAATGGCGGTGGTTTCCGCGATTTCTCGGGCAAACGCCGCGAAGACCGTACCGAACGCCGTAAAAGATATTAATACTATAACTACGATCTAATTTAATACAAAACAGCGAAGCCTCCATATTGGAGGCTTCGCTGTTTTGTATTAAAAGACTTTTTTAATTGAAATAGTAATTAACGCCTAATGCCGCGCCCTGGTTTGCGTTAAAATCAAAACTTGTGAATTTAGTAGTTGTGTAGTTACTTTTGTTTGTTTGATAACTGTAAGCCAGTGCCCCATAAGTAAAGTTTAGCGCCAGTTTTTTAGTGGCAAAAAATGTTAAATTAGGATTGATACTGGTTCTGAACAGCTTAGTATCTGTATTCGACTGCCCAATTGATACGAGGTAGCTGCTCGATAATTGCGGAAAGAAAAACAATTTGGGCACAATAGCAAAGTAGTATCTAAAATCAATTCCACCGCCTAATAAATGCGATATGTTTTTACTTATACTAAGCCCATTGCCGGTAAATGCCTCTGTAT
Source organism: Mucilaginibacter sp. CSA2-8R (assembly GCF_038806765.1). Taxonomy (NCBI): domain Bacteria; kingdom Pseudomonadati; phylum Bacteroidota; class Sphingobacteriia; order Sphingobacteriales; family Sphingobacteriaceae; genus Mucilaginibacter; species Mucilaginibacter sp. CSA2-8R. Next base: position 5,085,990 of record NZ_CP152389.1, read on the forward strand.
TATTTTTTGAATAGCTGTATTGTGGTGAAAGACCTACCGAAAAGTTTTTTGCTAAAAAAAGCCCGACAGTTGGTGTAACGTAGGCTGTTGAGAATTCATTACTGTAGCCATTCTGACTGGTGGTTGATCTATTAAAAGATAAACTGCCGCCAATGTAAACGTTTCCTTTTTCCGTCTGCGCTTTTGCGCAGATTGAAAATACGATAAGAGTTAAGGTTAAAATGAGTTTGTTCATAAATTATATTTTACTCTCAAACGGAATAAAATATAATTATTGTACGTATAACTAAAGATTTAATTATTCCTTAACGCACAAAGTCAATCGCTGTTGAATCTGGGTATAGCAGCTTTAAGTTGTGATTATCCAAGTGTTCAATCACAAATTTAGTGTAAGGTTGGTTACCTTCAAAAGAAGTGAATATTGAGTCTTCTTTCAAAAAATAATCTTCGGCCATAGGTGCGCCGCTATCATTTAAGATAAACTGTTTACTGGTAATTTGTAATTTACTTTTGCCATCCTTAGTATGCCAGTCGCCTTTCAGATTGCCTTTGCCGGTATCAGAGCAAGCTGCCGATACCAGTATAAGCGCACACGCTACATGCAGGAATGCTAAGAAATAATTTTTCATGGTAGTAAACAGTATTGAAAGAGTGCCTGCCCAAGGGCAGGCACTTTCATAAATTACATAGGTTTATTTTTCAGCTCAGCCTCTCTCACATAAATGCGATGGCCTTTTTTGTTTACATAGTAGTAAGCCGAATTTTTGTCTATATAGATAGTTTGACCACCAGGACCAACCTTAGCGTCATATTTTTTATCAACTACTGCAGAAGCACCTTTTGATGCAATTTCAGATGTTTTACGTCCAACAGCTTTAGCACCTTTACCTACAGCTTTGGCACCTTTGTCAATTCCGCGACCTGCTTTTTCGGCCACTTGTGCGTGAGTATCGGCAGCTACAAATAATCCAGCTGCCAGCAGAGCAACTTTAAATACGTTTTTCATGGTTTTAATTGAATTTATTTTAAAAACTAACTCAATTGTTCTGCCAAACGTCTCATTTCCAGTGCCGGAGTCTGTTTTTTGTATAAAATACGGTATACAGCGTCGCAAATGGGCATTCGTACGGTGTATTGTTTATTTATCTGGTGTAGACAATTTACTGCATAATAGCCCTCAGCCACCATATTCATTTCGAGTTGGGCCGAGGTTACCGTATAGCCTTTACCTATCATATTACCAAAAGTACGGTTGCGGCTAAACTGCGAATAGGCCGTTACCAGCAAATCGCCGAGGTAAGCCGACTCTTTAATATCGCGGTCGATGGGATGAACGGCATCTACAAAATCCTGAATTTCGCGGATGGCATTAGAGATAAGCACCGCCTGAAAATTATCGCCGTATCCAACGCCATGGCAAATACCACTGGCTACTGCATAAATATTTTTAAGTACTGCCGCATACTCGGTACCATAAATATCATCAGATACAATGGTTTTTAAATAGCGAGTATTTAACATACCGGCCAACCGGGTGGCAAGCGCGGCATCAGCCGATGCGATGGTAAGATAAGAAAGCTTCTCGAGCGCCACCTCTTCAGCATGGCATGGCCCGCTGATGACAACCAAATCCTCAAAAGGGATTTGATAATATTTGTGCAAAAACTCGCCGATAATCAGGTTCTCGTCGGGAACGATACCTTTAATGGCCGATATGAGTTTTTTACCGGCTAAATCGACCGGTGTAATTTCGTGCAAGGCATTTTTTAAAAATGCGGCCGGCACGTTAAGCAACACAAAATCGGCTTTGGCTATTAAGACTTTTAAATCGGTAGACACGTTTTCTACCGGTACCTTTACTTCAACAGAGCTTAGATAATTAGGATTATGCCTAAACTTCTGTATATCTTCAACCGCCTGTTGGTTACGCATCCACCAAAATATTTCTTTCGAGGTGCCGTTATCACTAAGCATTTTTATGTTTGCGGTGGCCCAGCTGCCTCCTCCTACTACCAGTATTCTTTGTGGTTGCCCTTGCATGGTTTATCATCGGCCCGGCAAATTGATGTTCCTTTTTCCGGATGAGCAAAGGTATAACTTTTTACATGTGCAGCGGGGTATTATTGGCGGATGGTGATGTGGTAAGCCGTAATAGCGCTTAAATAAATAAAGCAAGCCAAAAATAACTTACTTTGCCTGCATGTATCTGGTTAAAACGCCGTGGCTGCTTAAAAAGCTTTACCCTCAACTGGTATGGAACTACAACCGTACACAGCCTGTTATTTACTTAACTTTTGACGATGGGCCAATACCTGTTGTAACCCCATTTGTACTTAAAACCCTAAAAGAGTTTGACGCCAAAGCTACGTTCTTTTGTATAGGCGATAACATTAAAAAGCATCCGGATATTTTTAAACAAGTACAGGCCGACGGACATAGCATTGGCAACCACACCTTTAACCATCTAAGAGGCTGGAAAACAGAAGACCATATCTACGCCGAAAACTTTACCAAGGCCGATGAGCAGCACCCAACATTATTGTTCAGGCCGCCTTATGGCCGCATTAAACGCTCGCAAACTAAGCAATTGCAGGCCTTAAAGCCCGGCTTAAAAATTATTATGTGGGATGTGTTGAGCGGCGATTTTGATATGTCGTTAAAACCCGAAGATTGCCTTAAAGGTGTAATTAAACATACGGGTAACGGAGCTATCATTGTTTTTCATGATAGTTTAAAGGCCTTTAACCGGCTCGAATATGTACTGCCACGAGCTTTAGCGATATGGCAAAAAGCGGGGTATACATTTGAAAAGCTCACCGTTTGATTAAATTTCCGTAAAATTGCCGGCTCAAAATATAACCAATGTCACGGTTTTGTGTCTGGTGAGTTACAGGCACCATTATTGACTAAGTTATCTAAAAGTTAAAATATGTCTATTACTTCAGATACCGAGTTAGCAGGAATTCAAGAAATCAGCAATTGTGTAGCACTGGTACTAAAAGCCATGCGTGAGTACTGTAAACCCGGTATCACCACCTACCAGCTGGATGAGTATGGCGGTAATATGCTGGCAGACATGGGTGCCAAGTCGGCCCCTAAATTAACTTACGGTTTTCCGGGGTATACCTGCATCAGCATCAATAACGTGATTGCACATGGTATACCATCAGCCAATGTGGTGTTAAATGAAGGCGATTTGGTTAACATTGATGTATCGGCCGAAAAAGACGGTTACTGGGCAGATAATGGCGGCTCATTTGTGTTAGGCAACGACATTAATAACCACCAGGCCCTGGTTACCGCATCACAAGAAATATTACAGAATGCACTGAGCCAGATACGCGGCGGGATAAAGATAGCCGACATTGGTAAGCTGATTGAAACGCAGGCTGCCAAACGGGGTTACAGAGTAATTAAAAACTTAGCCGGACATGGCGTGGGCCGCAGCCTGCACGAAGAACCGCATGATATTTTAAACTATTACGAAAGGTCAAACACAGCACGCTTTAAAAAGAACAGTGTCGTAGCCGTCGAAACTTTTATTTCCACCCAATCTACCTGGGCCAACACCGGGGCCGATCAATGGACACTGACTGGCGACAAGGGCGGTTATGTAGCCCAGCACGAACATACTATTATCGTAACCTCGGGCGAACCTATTATTTTAACGCAAGCCAACGGTATTTTTGCCTAACTGTTAAGTAACACGCTTACTTTTTTCGGCGACCAAAAGGCTTCGGCCAGTTGTTGCCAGTTAGCTACAGGCTGCCTAAGTTGCATGCTGTCGGCAATATGCTGATAAACTTGCCCGGGCTTATAACCTTGCTCTCGTAAGTACTTAACAGACGTTGCTCCGGAAGATTTGGACAGTTTTTGGCCGTCTGCTCCGGCAATTAGGTCATGATGGTAAAACTGCACGTTGCTAAAAGCATCAGCGGGTAACGCTTGCGCCAGGTAAAGTTGCGCCAGGGTAGACGCCCATAAATCAACACCCCTTACAATGTGGGTAATGCCAAAATGCAGATCATCAATCACAGAGCTTAACTGGTAAGCTGGATGCCCATCCTTTTTACGCACTACAAAATATTGCATGGATGCTGGCAGCGTTATTGTTTGCTCTTTTAGTTGCCAGGTATTTACCGATACTTGGGCGCTTGGCGACGTTTGCATTCTCCAATTTACCTCTGCCTTGTCAAACTCCAACGCTTTGTGGCAACAGGTACCGGGGTAACTTTCGTCGGCACTCAGCGCTTTTATTTGCGACCGGGAACAGTTACAAGCAAACAGTTGACCTTTCTGCTGCAAACTGCTTAGTACCTCGTGGTACAATGGCATACGGTGCATCTGCGACCACTCGGTGGCAAATTCCTGCGCATTACGCGGTCCCTCGTGCCAGGGTAGCTCTAAAAAATTAAGTGTATCAAAAATATCCTGCACATAAGCAGCATTGGCACGCTGCTGATCCATATCGTCAATACGCAACAAAACATTAGCCTGCTCACGCTCTGCAAGTGCAACGGTTAACGCAAACGAAAGCACATTACCAATGTGCAGGTAACCGCTGGGGGTAGGTGCAATGCGTACTTTATTCATGAGTATTACACTGGCAAATCTAATATCTGTATGCAATTTAAGCATTGCTACAGATTGATTTTTGACAGCAAAATCATTATTCATTCACCCGATGTTATATTATTCAGAATAAATCTAAATAGTATTTGCTAAAATCCTACGGTCATATTTGGGAGTTAAATTTCGTACATTCGCGGCGTTCGCCCTGTAAAGGGGTTCTGAACAGCGAATTGTTCATTTTTTACCTAAAAATCAATCAAATGGCTTTTGATTTAGATATGATTAAAAAGGTGTACGACCGCTTTAGCAGCCGTATTGAAGCTGCCCGCCAAGCGACCGGCAAACCTTTAACTTTAACTGAAAAAATCCTGTATTCACACCTGTCTGAAGGCGAAGCAAAACAAGCTTTTCAGCGTGGTACTGATTATGTTGACTTTGCACCCGATCGTGTAGCAATGCAGGATGCAACGGCGCAAATGGCATTGTTGCAATTTATGCAGGCAGGCCGCCCGCAAGTGGCTGTACCTTCAACCGTACATTGCGACCACTTGATTCAGGCAAAAATCGGCGCTACCGAAGATTTAAATACAGCTAAAGATATCAACAGCGAAGTTTATGACTTCCTGGCTTCTGTGTCTGATAAATATGGTATTGGTTTCTGGAAACCAGGTGCAGGTATTATTCACCAGGTGGTTTTAGAAAACTATGCTTTTCCGGGTGGTATGATGATCGGTACCGACTCGCATACACCTAATGCAGGTGGTTTAGGCATGATTGCTATTGGCGTTGGCGGTGCTGATGCCTGTGACGTGATGGCCGGCTTACCTTGGGAGCTTAAATTCCCTAAATTGATTGGTGTTCACTTAACCGGTAAATTATCGGGCTGGGCATCAGCTAAAGACGTGATTTTAAAAGTTGCAGGTATTTTAACTGTAAAAGGTGGTACCGGTGCAATTGTAGAATATTTTGGTGAAGGTGCACGCTCATTATCAGCTACCGGTAAAGGTACTATCTGTAATATGGGTGCTGAGATTGGCGCAACTACCTCTATTTTTGGTTACGACGAAAAAGCAGAAGCTTACCTGCGCGGTACTCAACGCGAAGATATTGCTGACCTGGCTAATGCCATTAAAGAGCATTTAACCGGTGATGCTGAAGCTTATGCAACTCCTGAGCAATACTTTGACCAAGTAATTGAAATTAACCTGAGCGAGCTTGAGCCGCATGTAAACGGTCCTTTTACTCCGGATCTGGCTTGGCCTATTTCTAAGTTTGCCACTGCAGTTAAAGAAAACGGCTGGCCAACTGAGTTAGAAGTTGGTTTGATTGGTTCATGTACCAACTCATCTTACGAGGATATTACCCGTGCAGCATCTATTGCTAAACAGGCTACTGATAAAAACCTGAAAACTAAAGCTGAGTATACTGTAACGCCAGGTTCAGAACTGGTACGTTACACCGTAGAGCGCGATGGTTATCTAGATACCTTTGAGCAAATTGGTGGTGTAGTTTTGGCTAATGCTTGCGGACCATGTATTGGCCAGTGGGCACGTCATACTGATGACCCGACCCGTAAAAACTCTATCATCACTTCGTTTAACCGTAACTTTGCTAAACGTCAGGATGGTAACCCTAATACACACGCTTTCGTAGCATCTCCGGAGATTGTTACTGCCTTTGCTATTGCAGGTGATTTAACTTTTAACCCATTAACCGACACGTTAACTAACGAAAACGGTGAGCAGGTTAAATTAGACGAGCCACTGGGTATTGAATTACCGGTAAAAGGCTTTGCAGTAGAAGATGCCGGCTACCAGGCTCCTGCCGAAGACGGCAGCCAGGTACAGGTAATTGTTGATCCAAAATCATCACGTTTACAATTACTGGATCCGTTTAAAGCTTGGGAAGGTACCGACTTAAAAGACCTGCGCTTATTAATTAAAGCTAAAGGTAAATGTACTACCGACCATATTTCGATGGCTGGCCCATGGTTAAAATTCCGCGGCCATTTAGACAACATCAGCAACAACATGCTGATTGGTGCTATTAACTACTTTAACAACACTGCCGACAGCGTTAAAAACGAACTGACCGGCGAATACGGTCCGGTTCCGGCTACCCAACGCGATTACAAAGCTAACGGTATCGGTACTATCGTAGTAGGCGATGAAAACTATGGCGAAGGTTCATCACGTGAGCACGCTGCTATGGAGCCTCGCCACTTGGGTGTTCGTGTTATCTTGGTAAAATCTTTTGCCCGTATCCACGAAACCAACCTGAAAAAACAAGGTATGTTAGGTATCACCTTTGCTGATACTGCAGACTATGATAAAGTTCAGGAAGATGACAGAATTGATGTATTAGGCTTAACTGAATTTGCTCCGGGCAAACAGTTAACCGTAGTATTACACCATGCTGATGGTACTGAGGATTCTTTCGCAGTTAACCATACTTACAACGCTCAGCAAATTGAGTGGTTTAAAGCTGGTGGTGCGTTAAACATCATCCGTAAACAACAAGTAGCTTAATTAACTACTTTATTATAATAACAAGAAAGCCGTTGCATTTTGCAACGGCTTTCTTGTTTACAGCGCTTTTTAATGTGCTTATATCTGCTTATCCGTCGCTACATGATAGGCAGGGTCTTCCAAAATATTTACATCAATTACTGCATCCGCATTTTTTAACAATTGCTTGCAATCGGCACTCAAGTGTTTTAAATGAAGCTTTTTGCCGGCCTTTTGGTAACGGTCGGTCAACTTATTCAACGCCTCAATGGCCGACATGTCAGCCACCCGGCTATCCTTAAAATCAATGATGACTTCCTGCGGATCTTCATTTACATCAAACTTCTCGGTAAAGGCTGTTACCGAGCCGAAAAACAATGGGCCGTATACTTCATAATGTTTTGCACCCGTAGCGTCAACATATTTACGCGCACGTATGCGTTTGGCACTTTCCCAGGCAAATACCAGTGCTGATATAATTACGCCTACCAGTACAGCCAGTGCCAGGTTATGCAGCCAAACGGTAATCAGCGCCACTAATATGCCTACAAAAATATCCTGCCGAGGCATTTTGTTGATGATGCGGAAACTGGCCCACTCAAAAGTGCCAATGGCCACCATAATCATTACCCCGGTAAGGGCCGCCATAGGCACACGCTCAATCACCGGTGCACCCACAAAAATGATGAGCAGTATAGTAAGCGCAGCCACAATACCTGATAACCTTGCCCTTGCCCCGGCTGATAGATTAACCAGCGTTTGAGCAATCATGGGGCAGCCCCCCATTCCAGAAAAGAAACCATTTAAAATGTTGGCCGTTCCTTGGGCTATACATTCGCGGTTGCCATTGCCACGGGTGGCCGTCATTTCGTCAACCAGGTTTAAGGTAAGCAATCCTTCGGTTAAACCTACACCTGCCATAATCAGAGCGTAAGGGAATACAACCTTCAGGGTTTCTAAATTAAACGGTATGGCCGGGATGTGAAAAGGCGGAAAACCACCGCTTACAGCTGCAATATCTTTCACGGTTTTAGTTGGGATACCAAAGCCCAGCACTATCAAGAACACAATGATAATGGCTACCAGCGATGGCGGAACGGCTTTGGTAAACCGGGGCAGTAAAACAACAATAGCAATGGTTAAAGCGACTAACCCAGCCATAATAAATAACGGCTCACCGCTTAGCCAAACCGATTGCCCGTTAATCACAGTCTTAAACTGCTCCAGCTGGGCGGTAAAGATGATAACGGCCAACCCGTTAACAAAGCCATACATCACCGGCTGCGGCACCAGCCTGATGAATTTGCCTAATTTAAACACACCGACTAAAATCTGCACTACACCGGCCAGCGCCACGGCAGCAAAAACATATTCGATGCCATGGGTTTTCATTAAGGCTATCAGCACCACTACGGTAGCTCCGGCTCCGCCAGATATTAAGCCAGGACGGCCGCCTAACACTGCTGTTACCAAGCCCATGATAAAGGCAGCATACAAACCCATTAGCGGCGGAAAGCCGGCCAGGATGGCAAAGGATAAAGATTCGGGCATCATGGTCATGGCAACGGTTAAACCGGCCAGTACCTCGTTTTTATAATTTACTTTTTGCGAAAAATCAAAAAGGCGCAGAACTGCATGCATATAGAAAGAAATAGAAAAGATAAAATAATAGCGTCCGGCAGTCATTTGCCAGGCACATTAATAGCAATAGTGTATGAATTATTATTTAACAGAAAGATATTGCCCGTTTATAGAAAAAGAGGCAGCTGTAACGTCAGAAGAGAAACCTAACTCAAGGTGGTGTAACCGGATTATGATAAATAGCTTTTTTCATGGCTTGGCTGCAAAGTTAATAACTTAATCCCCTTAACTAACATTTATTGTGGTATTTCGGCCAAACCCGCCATGATTTCCTCCAAGCTGCTTTCGTCCAATATCAACCGCTCAGGTATTCCGGCAGTATTGTACTCCCATTTAATCAAACGCATTTGGCCATCGCTAATTTCTAAGCCGGTGATATCACCATCATCAAAACAACAGCAACCGCTGTTAAAATAAGATGGCCGGTAACCGGGAAAGGTAAATTGAGCTTCGCCTTTTAATACATGCTTATTTATTTGTTGCTGCAATTGTTCAACCTTTTGCTGGTCGCCTTGCTTTTGGGCTGTTTGTAAATTAATATACAGGCGCTCCAGGTGTGTTAACGACTGGAATACCGGCTGGTGGGTGTGCCCGGTAATCAGCAGCAAATTATTTTGCCTGCTGCTCCACTGGTACATAATTTCGTTATGCAGGGTTTTTAAATGATCGTTAGTAGCCGGTGTATTGGGGTTGATGGCCAGGTAAGCCTGTAACGGCCCCCAAACATTGGCTACAAACCATTTGCTAAACCAGTTACCGTCGCTTTGTAAATCGCCCTGATGGCCGTGGGTTAAATAAATACCTAAGGGTTTATCCGCAACGCGGGTTTGCAGTACCACGCCTTCATATACTTTTACCGGCTGCCCGTAAATTTGCTGCAGTACCACCTTGGCCAGCGGGTCATTGTCCCAGTACAAATCGTGGTTGCCAAATACTTTAATAAATGCATTACGTTTTAAAAACTGCGCTTCGTGCGCAAAGGTGGCTTTATTGTACTTGGTTACTCCAATGATGCCGTTTTCCCATAACTCTTCGCTATCACCTAAGTTGATGTAATGATATTGCTGCTCATTGTAGTAGTTCAGTGCAGTTAGGTAGTTCTTTTCAGCAAGCGTAAAATCATCTGCACTATTGCGGGTACCCTTGTGCTGGTCTGAAAGGATTACGAATTTGCCTGTTGCCACATCAAACGGGATGATGACGCCACGCTTTCCATGGTCAGTGATTAAAGAGTTATACAAATCAGTCAGCGCTGCATGTACACGTTTGGTGTCCGGCCTCGACGAGTATTTGTTAGCGATGTTAATTAAAGGTTGCTTTAACCATTTTTGCAGCAAGCGGCGCATGCTACATCAACAGCATAGTGCAGGATAGGTTTATGTATTGAGCATAATTAATGATAATCAGTAAGTTATTTAAATAAGGATAGCACTGTCAGAGCTTTGGATGAGAAAGCTTGGCACTAAACTTGTACCTATAAAGCAGATTACAATGAATTAACAATATAAAAATCACAAACCATGAGCTTATTTAAATGGGCCGTGTTCGGCGCCGCTGCTGCCTACGGCATACAACACATCACTAAAAAACGTGTAGAAGATGGTAAATCAATCATCGATGACTGGAACGAAAAAGCACCGGAGTGGATTGAAAAGGCTAAGCAGTATACTGATGAGGCCATCACTAAAGCGACCAGCAAAGTACAGCCGGAAGAGAATTACCAGTAATATATCATAAGAACCAACGCAAAAAGGCTTTCAAATTGAAAGCCTTTTTGCGTTATGATAATTAATAAAGCGTTATTTACTCAATGGCAAGCGCAATACATTAAATGAGTAGGGCTTAACAGCCAGTGCCAGTGTTTTACCTTTAACAGTAACCCGCTCATCTTTAGGACTTACATTTACCGCATTTTCGAACGAGTTGATTGCCTTAAGGTTCGGGGTGCTAATGCTGGTTAATATAGCGGTGGCAGGCATCTGTTTACGGCTCTGCACTTGTATATTACGGGTTTGTGCTTTACCCGATGCATTAACAATCTTTACAATCAGCTCGTTATGCTTGCTATCCACCACGGCTGAGGCATATAAGCTATCCTGACCGGCCACTACTTTTTTACCAGTACTAATGCTAACTACTTCTGTACCTTTGTATAAAGAATATAACTTTTGCACGTAATAATTTGGCGTTCCATACACATTCAGGTTATCTACCCAAATCATGTCGGGTGTCCACTGCCAGGCATCGGCATGGGCAAAAAGAGGTGCGTAGGAGGCCATGTTAACTACCTGGGCATTGCGCTCTAAACCCGTCATAAAAGCAGCTTCGGCAAGGGCACACTGCCAGTTGTTTTGATTTTTGGCGCTGGCTATCCCATCGCTTTGCGCAGCATATTCACCTGCAAAAACTTTAGAGCCATTACGGTCGTAATTGTCATAACGGGTAGCATTGCTCAAAAACCACTCCGGCGAACGGTAGTAGTGCTCGTCAATAATATCGGCTTTATTTTTACGCAAATTACTATTCAAAAAATCGAACCGCGCGCCGTTCGGGTCAGTACCCGAACTGTTAACCAGTTTAATTTCAGGATATTTAGCTTTAAGGCTATCGGTAAATATTTTAAGGCGTTCTAAATACTGCGGTCCCCAGTTTTCGTTACCCACACCCATCATTTTTAAGTTGAACGGAGCCGGATGGCCCATTTCGGCACGTTTTTTACCCCACGGCGTATTCACGTCGCCATTGGCAAACTGCACCAGATCTAACGCGTCCTGTACGTAAGGGCCTAATTGGTCTAATGGCACTAACTCAGCGGTATTAAACTGGCAGGCCATGCCACAATTTAAAATGGGCAGGGCCTGAGCACCAATATCTTCGGCTAACTGGAAGTATTCAAAAAAGCCCAGGCCATAAGTCTGAAAGTAATCTCCGGTAAGGCGGTGCTTAAATTCGGTATTCCATCGGTTAATATTCAGTTCACGGTTTTCAACCGGGCCAATGGTTTTTTTCCAGGGGTAACGGGTAGCCAGGTCGCGGCCTTCCACAATACAACCGCCCGGAAAGCGGATAAAGCCGGGCTTCATATCAGCTAGCAATTGTACCATATCTGCCCTTAAACCTCCCGGGCGCTGTTTCCAGGTATCACCAGGGAACAAGGAAATCATATCCAGATCGATAACACCTGTACCTTCCATCCAGATAGCAAACTTGCCTTTTGGAGCCATAGCATTCGCGGCGAAACTTACACCTTGTTTATGCCATTCGGCACCACTTTGATCAGGTTGCAATACTGTAGAGCCTATGACGTTCCCTTTTTCATCCTGTAATTCCAAATGCAGTTTTACGCCGGGCTTTTCTTGGCGGTACATGAAAGAGAAATTATAATTAAGCCCTTTCTTGACGCCCATTCCGCGAAATCCCTCATTAGTTAAACTAAAGTCTTCCCTTTTATCAGCGTTTTTAACGTTGGCTCTTAAAAAGCGAGGATTGGGATTAGTGATCGGATTTTGCTGGCGGTTTAAAATAAGCACGTCGCCCTCGTTAATCTTTTTGCCTTTTACAGACCAGCCCATTAGCGGAGAGTAAAATTCGAAAGAGCGATTTTTAACCAGTTCGGCATAAATGCCGCCGTCGGCACCCATATTAATATCTTCAAAAAACACACCCCACATAGTGGGCTGCACTTTGGCGGTTACCTTATCGGCATTTACTACAATTGGTAAACTTTTTTGAGCCGAAGAGTTTAGAGAAAAGGCCGTTAACAGGGCGGCGGTTAAATAAGTAAATTTTGTAACTGTCATATTTACACTTAAAAGAAAGAGCAAGAAGGCAAGCTAAACCACTAAAAGATGATTAAAGTTTACTTTCAGGAATTAAGCTGTAAGCCGGTTTAAAATCGGAATCTAAAGTAATCAAAAATCGGTCAACGATGACACCCGGATCCATTAAATATAATTTAAGCTGATGCTTACCAGGTTGTAATGCCGGGATATTGAGTTTGCGGATGGCATTATTGCTAAGCACATTATTTTTCCATTCGGTGCTCCGACCTTCGGTTTTAAAATTGACCACTTGCGGTGTACCACCGTCTACAGAAACCGCATAACGCATACCATAAGCTTTATTAAGCGGATGCGTTGGCAAGGTAAAAATATGCAGCTGAGGTTTTGATGCTGTATTTACGGTATAAAAATCATAGGCTACCCACGAAGCTGATTTTAGTGCTGTATCTACAGTAATATCCTGGCTAAGAGGCCATGCTATCAAAGCATTTTGAGCATATCCTAAAGTGCTGTCGGCCTGCCAGCAGCTTGCGCCTTGATTTTGGTGGTTTTGATAATTACCGGCAAATATTGATACCATGCCGTTGTTTTCTATCACTCCTTTGTATTTAGTTAAAGCAGGCAATTGGCTGTTATTGGCCGAAACATTAACCACATATGTTTTACCATCAGCACTGATGCTAACCTGGGCCGTATGCACAGCAGGCTGCCCGGCTAACAGCTTCCAGTTAATATTTAGATAGATGCGGCTTTGCCGCTGGTTGTTTTGATTAGCCAACTGCCCTTTTTTTGCAGACAGCAAAATCCAGGGTTGCGAAGCGGTAGCCGTCCAACTAACATCAGCTGCTTTTTGCAGGAATATATCTATAAATTTTGCCTGTGGCGACCATGGATGAAATGCTGATAAAGCAAAAGCTGGGTTGCTGCCATGCACCGAGTCGGAGTAACTTCCTTCGGGTTCGATACTCCAGGCATTTACCGCAGGTTTCAAATTAATTATCGGTAACTCCGGCTCCTGGTAAACCGGCAGATTGCGCGGCTGCATTGACATGATGTTTTTCCATTTTCCACCCGCTAACTGGTTATTGTAATAAGCTGTTTCGGTAACAATGTCTCGGTACGCCTGCCTGCTTTTATCCGCATACTCCTGCGCTATTAATCGGTTTTGCTTTCCGTACAGATATGCCTTATCGCGATATAAGAACTTTTGATTTATTAGAGACGCGCCTACAACAGGATAATAAACCAACTCGTAAAAAGCATCTTTATTAGGCAGCTTGGCATTTGTGTATATCGATTTTGCTTGGGCAGCCAGTGTTTGGTACCTAACAACCCTACGTTGCGCCTCATCGCCGTAGGCAAAATGATTATATGCTGTGTAATTGGTTTTAGTAGTAGGCTCGGTTTGGCTCCAACCCATAAATTCAGGCCGGCGCTCCCCGGCCAAGTGATAGTATTGTTGTAGAAGCCCGGCAATGTTGGCTGCATTTTTAATGCCCCATTTGCCGGCACACCATTGCTGTAAGTGCGCTTTCAGATACGTGCTGTTTTTAAATGGTTCGGCCTGGTAAGCCATATCTAAAAACAGCTGCATGTTATATTCGCAGGGTTTAATGTCGCCTACATTAAGCACCCAGATGTTTTTGGCCTGCATAGCATAGGCTTTCATCATTTCTTCGCGCATGAGTGCCGGGTTGGTCGTGCTTAGCCACAAATAATCGTGCGGGCGTCCCCAGTACGAGGCATGATAATACACTCCTGCACCTCCCGAACGTTGTTGCTCCTGTGTATTGCTCAAACGCTGGATGTAGCCATAGTTATCATCGGGCCATACCAAGGTAATATCCTCCGGAACTTTCAAGCCGCTCTCATACACATCCAAAACTTCTTTATAGATGGTAAAAGCCTGTGGTACTTTTTTGATGTCTGGGTTTACATACTTTTGCAGCAGGCCGCGCTGGTCAGCAAATATTTTGTCCAGCAAAGGCACAGCCTCCTTTGGCGATTTCACACCTTCCATGCCGCTATCGTGTACGCCACGCATACCCATGCTATAAATGGCATTGTTCGCGCTGCTTTCTTTTACCCGGCTTTCCCAGTAGCTGTATACTTTGGGCTGATTGGTGATGTAATTAAACGCTCCCATCGTTTTCTCGTTCCATTCCCCCACGTTGTTGCGCAACATCGGCTCGGCGTGCGATGAGCCTACTACGATGGCGTAATCGGCTGCTGCTTTGGCATTACCGGGGTAAGAATAAAATGCTTTAGTACTGGGGTGCATGGCCGGCCAAATGAGGTTGGCTTTAAGCCGCAGCAGCAGTTCGAAAACCTTGGCATATGTTTTCGGGCCAATATCCCCGGTTTCGGGCTCAAAGGTTTTTGCAGCCCAGGGTTGCAGGCCCCAATCTTCATCATTGATAAATATGCCCCGATATTTAACAGAAGGTGGAGCCGACACATACCTGTCAATATTAATACTCAAGCTTTTTTGCTGCACCGGTGTTACATCGGCCCACCAGTACCAGGGTGACACGCCGATACGCTCTGATATATTGAAAACGCCGTAAGCTGCTCCGCGGATATCACTGCCTGCAATAACCAAAGCCTTGGTAATATTTTTGGAGGGATAACTGACGATTTGTAATAGATAACTTTCCCATTTACCTTGCAAAGCTTTGGTGTTGAGGTGCAGGCTCTTAATTAAAGCCGACTGTAACGTACCTATCACAATTACATTTCCGCTTGCCTTGCTGATGCTGTTAGTTACTTTAGGTAAATATCCGCTCACCTGCTGAATATCACGCGCCAGCAAACCGGCCGCAATAGAATCCAGTTGATGCTCTCTCGGTGCGTACACGATAGTGACCTTGCTTTGCGGCGTAACCAAATCAAACGGCACTGCCTGTAACCTTAAGTTGGCAAATATCAAAACAGCTATCAGCAGTAAACAGAATTTGAACTTCATTTTTTCAGAGAGGTATCTATATCACAAAAGCCTTCTGTTAAAAAGGCTTTTGTGATAGTTAATTAATAAACAATGGTTGTAGGTGTACTGTAGTGCTTAATAACTTACCAGTTTTACCGGCCCCAGCAAACCTGATGGCATCGGTTTCCAGTTGGAGGCATCAAACGGTTTGTAGTCGATATTCACAAAATTGATTTCGTGGTATTTGCGCCATTCAATTTTGTGCTGGTCCATGTACCTGATGCGGTTGGCCATCAGGTTATCAACCTCTACCTTAATGGTGTTGTTGCCTGCTTTGAGGAAACTGCCTACGCGGGCTTTAAAAGGGATGCTCCATAAAATACCTACTTCTTTACCGTTAATCCATACCCGGGCACTTTCATCAACCTGACCTAGGTCGAGCACATATTCGCCCGCCTTTTTAGCCGGTAAATTAAACGTGCTTGTATAAACACCCGTCCCGGAAAAGTTTACCGCAGTAGTATCGCCTAAATCAGTCCAGGAAGTAAGTTTAGGCAACTTTTTAGCGGCAGGTAATACCGGCCCACCCTGGGTAAACTCCAGCTTCCAGGGGTTATCCAGCTTTACTTCGCCGGTTGGTTTATCCAAATAGCGCCATTTAGGTAAAGCCGCTTTGGCCTGTTGCCCGGCCATCAGTATTAAGGCTTCGCCCGATTGCAACTGCACCCTTACCATGCTTTGGTTTTGCCCTGCGGTTACCGGAGCGGTACCGTAGGATCCGGTTTGCGGGTCCATGATGGTTACCGAAGCGTAATTGCCGTTAAGCGGTAAGCGAGTATCAATAGATTTAGCGGTGTGGTTAACCAGATAGTAATATTTGCTACCATTAACATCCCGGCGGATAAACTGCAAACCGGTTTCCACCAGCTTTTCGCCCCTTACCGATGCCATTGTCAGGGCATCTTCCAGATTATCCGACAACAATACTTTACCGCTGCCCACAGTGGCTTGCTTTACACCGTTACCCGCATTGTTAAATTTTAATGCAGTGAGTATTTGTTTGAGCTGAGCTCTGCGCCCCTGCACATTAGCCAAACCGGGTACATCTTCGGGCAGTTTCTGGAAAACCACGGTAGCACCCTGCCCTGCAATTTTTAATATCTGCTGCAGCGTTTCTACCGGCATCATGGTGCACTCGGGTACTACCAATACTTTATAACTGGCGTTAGCGCTGGTTTTTATACCGACGCCACTGCCTGTGCTTTTAGATAACGCCAGGTCGGATACAAAATCTAAACTGTAACCTTCTTTTTGCAGACCAACCGCATTTTTGTAAAACGGTGTAGGTATCAGCCATTCTTTAATATCGTGTATGGCTAAAGGCATATCCATACCTTTGGGATGATTCCAGGCATCGTATATAGGCCAGTACATCAGTATTTCGTTATCGGCACGGCCGGATTGTAATACCGACTGGCAACGGGTGATGTAGCCGTTAAGCCCTGTGGCATGGCTCCATAAGCTATTATCGGGTACCATATTCATGGAGGCATAAAACAGCCAGCCCGGAAACTTCACATCCTCCGGCGAGTAGGTAGTACCATGATAAAACACATGGTTTACGCCCGATAAAAATATCTGTTCTACTTCGGGCTTACATTGCGAATACGAGGTTTTAAAATGCTCGGTAAGCCAGGTAAACGTTTCGGACGAGATGAGCGGCTTGCTGTTCACATGCCCGGCCGAAGAGGCAAACTTGAGCATAATAGGATTGGGGTCCACGTTACGCACATCAGCGCTATCGCGGCGCAGGCCCGGAATAGGAAATTTGCTGGAGCCAAAGGTTTCGCACTCGGGTATATCAACCGTGCCATATAAATCCAGCAAGTTACCCGGCGAACCGTGCGACTGGTTTTTAGTAATACTTTTTAAACCATGCGCCCAGTTGGTCCAGTTTTGAGTAAAGTTATGGAGCAGCATATTGCTCATAGTTTCGCGGTAGTCCGACTTTACCCGGCCTACGCTTTCATTATCATCATTGCTCATCAGTTCGCGCAAGTGCATGCGCAAATCGTAACCGTGATCTTTTTGGAAAGCTTCAAACAAAGTGGGCGACCAGCTGGCACCATATACTTCATAACTATCGTTAAAATAAGCACGTACTGCGGGTTTCCCGCCTTTATAGGCATCCGTAAAGCGGGCCAAGTAAACATCGGTAGCCTTTTTCGACAGGTGGTCGAGTGTATAACCCTCGCCGCCCGGCGCAGCGCGTTTAACTTTTTGCAAGGTTTTGCCCACAAAGGCAGCGTAAATTTCGGTTTTGGTTTTAACCGGCGCCATGTTAAAATTACCGTTGGCATCAACCTTATCCATCACATTGGTCGCGTTACCTTTATCATCATAGGCTACCAAAGCCTGTAATACCGCCACGTCACGCTGCTTGGGGTCGGTTACCCGGATCGCTTCTTTTACAATTTCGCCGGGGTTGAGTTTATAAGTTTGGATGATGAGCTTGCTGGCAGCATCGGCCGTTTTAATTTGCGGGCCGCCAAAAGGCCAGCCGGTACCGGTGTTCATATCCACGCCCATGCCTAACTGTGCTGCAGTAACCGTAGTATAGTTAAGCATATCCATCCATTTGGGCGAGAGGAAATCGATATACCTGTTTTCATATCCTATGGCTCCATAAATAGGTGTTACTTCAACACCGCCAAAACCAGCTTGCTGATATTCCCCCAGCAGCATGCCTATATTTTTCTGGTCAACGGCATTGCCCATCCACCACCAGCGGGTCCAGGGGCGGGTTTCCTTTTTTACAGCGGGCCAAACGGAGGGCTGTTTGGTTTGCGCAATGCCCGATGTAGCAACGGCGCAAAAGGTAGTGATATATAAAAAACGCTTTAACAACATGGTTTTAAATTTTAGTGATGGTAATTAATCCATGTGAAAAACTTCGACCAGCGGCTTGCTTACCGGCGAGTTATCCGCGTTGGTTTCCATAATATCGGCCATGTAAGCCCACCATTTTTGTACTACTTCGGTGCTGCCCAAATCCTGTGATGACTGGCCGGATTGCAGCTGTACGCCAAAAAGGGTATTGGTTTCTTCGTCTAAAAAAATAGTATAATCACTGATGCCGTTGGCTTTAAGCAATGCAGCCAGTTCGGGCCATATTTCATTGTGACGTTTTGTATACTCATTTTTAAAGCCTTCTTTCAGCTTCATTTTAAAAGCTACCTTTTGCATATTCGTCTCATTTATCAATAAGCAGCTTGGTTTGCACTGCTGTACTGTATTATCAATTAAAATAATTCGTCTTTTACCGGGCGGGTAAAGTTTTGTTGATTTTTACCTGCTTGCTCCAACAAGCCAAAGTAAAAGTATAAGGTACGTTTAGTGGTGCCGTTGATATGATTAGCCTCACTCTGCGGACCTAATTTAGCGGTATTGCCATCAATTTTTAAAGCCAGCTTGGTACCCTCGGCCGGTATAGCATCCAAAAATGATAAATTACCCGATGGCAAACCCGGAAAAGGCTTAACGCCAGATAAACCATAAAAATCGAACAGGCGCACATACAGGTCAGGCTCTTTAGCAGCCATCAAAAACTTACCTTCAACCGTATTCAGTTCCATCCAGGTTACATTGGCAAAATACCCTTTAAACTCCGGGAATATCCAGGGTGCGCTACCCGTCTGGGTGTTATTGTAAGGGTTAATCCATACATCATCGGCCACGCCCTGCAACCGGTTTTTCCAAACACGATAAGGGCCTTTGCCTAACCATTTAGCACCTAACACATAGTTTTCGGGGTAGGTAAAAGTAATACCTGCATAAGGGTAATCGCCTTGCAGGGCATATTCATAATCGAGGCTAATCCAGCCGCTGCCAAACATTTTCCAGCGGGCGTATTTCATATCGCCGGTATAGCTAATCTCTACCACCTCGCCGTCGGCTTCCTGCCGGTGCTTGATGTCTTTAAATGTGGCGTTGCCGCTAACCAGCGCCGGTCCGCCACCAAACGAGACAGGGTCGCCTGCATAACCAATCAGGTTAATAATCTGTCCATTCCTTTTGTTGAAGGTTAAAGCAATGGCACCGGCTTTTAACTGCAAAGTCGAATCTGTTTCGGCAACCTGCACCGGGCTTTTGCCGGTCAGGTTCATTACGTTATTCAGCAAACGGTCGTTGCTGTTTTTCCAAACCCAGCGGTAAAGCTGGTTTTTAAACGGATCATAAGCCGATAAAGCCAGCGCATCGTAGCTTTTCCAGTCGGCAGGTAAATTTAATGCGAGGTTACCTGTAGCCAGCGGGGCTACCGACGGGCCTGTGAACGAGCCTTTCTTTTTAATGATATAGCTTCCATCTTGTTCATTAGGCTTGCGGTAATCAATCAGTTCCCAATTAAATGTGCATTGGTTTAGGTTGGTAAAATGGAATCGGTTTTCGACCGGAATACCGCTATTAAAATCAGCAGGTAACGTTTTAAGGGTGATGTGTACCGGCGAGAAAATTTCGCGCATGGCATAAAAGCTGCCCTCCTTTTCGCGGTGCGGACCTAAAACACCATCAGGTGCGTTTACGCCGTTTACATCAATCATATTGTTGTGATCGGTGCGCACAATACCTTCATCAACCAAAGCCCAGATAAAGCCGCCGCCGCTGCGTTTCGATTTCCAATGCAGTTCCCAAAAATCGGACAGGCCTGTGGCACCGCCGCCGTCATCCTGCGCATGCAAAAACTCGGTAGGCATGTAAATATTGGTATCAGCCAATATGCTTTTGGTACTGTAATAATCTTCGTAGTGGTTACAATCAATGCCGTTAAAGGCATTACCCGGACGATGGTGCGGATGGATTACCGTACGCTTAGAAAAATCATACTGCGTAAAATATTGGTCCAGTTCTTTATTGGTACCGCCCTCGTTACCGTTATCCCAAAAAATGATAGAAGGGTGGTTTACATCGCGCAGCACCATTTCTTTTACCAGCTTTTTACCGGCAGCTGTGCTGTAAGCTTTTTGCCAGCCGGCCAGTTCATCTAACACATAAAGCCCTAATGAATCGCATATTTCCAGAAACTTTTTATCGGGCGGATAATGTGACATGCGCACGGCATTCATATTCATTTCCTTCATCAGCTTTACATCCAACAGCTGTATATCGTCATTAAGCGTACGTCCGGTTTCGGGCCACCAGCTGTGGCGGTTTATACCCTTCATTTTGATGTTTACACCGTTGAGGTAAATCCCATCGCCTTTACGCACTTCGATGGTACGAAAACCAAACTTTTCGGACGTTTGATATACGGTAGTAGCCCCTGCTTTTAAGGCTACATTAACTTTATAAAGATTAGGCGTTTCTGAAGTCCATAACTGTGGGTTGCTTACCTTGGTTACCAGGTTTACCACGCTGTCGGCCGGGCGCACATTAGCGGTGGTACGGTTAACTACTTTACCTTTGGCATCGGTAATTTCGGTAACCAATTGCAGGTTTTGCTTAACATGCTCCGGGCGTACCTGCATTTTAAAACTACCATCGGCTTTGGCATCAATAGCCAGGTGACTGATGTGCTGTTTAGGATAAGCCGCTAAATAAACCGGGCGAAAAATACCCCCGAATACCCAATAGTCGGCCAAACGTTCGGCATTGTTTACCGATGCATCGGCAGACATTTTACTAACCCGCGCTTCGAGCAAGTTATTGCTGCCAAATTTCAGCTTATCGTTGATATTGTATTTAAACTCGTAAAAAGCTCCCTGGTGTTTGTCGCCGGCCGATTTGCCATTGATTTTCACTTCGGTATCGGTCATGGAGCCTTCAAAAACCAAATAAACATCCATGTCTTTCCAAGCTTGCGGTACCTGAAAATTTAATTTATAAATACCCTGTTCGTCGGCAAAGCGGAAGTTTTTGCCGTAGGTTTTGTAATCACGACCGTAATTATAGTTGCCAAAACCTTGCTGTTCCCAGCAAGACGGAACTGCTATTTTAGTCCAGTAACCGCTTTTGCGGCCACCAGTACAATAAAAATCCCATAACACATTGGTGCGGTTATCTTTACCCGACAGGTATTTAATTTGCCGCATGCCCGGTGCGGGCGCAGCCTCGGCGCGTAAAAACATTGCCGACAACAGGAATGCCAAAAATAATTTTAAGTGTGCAGGCAAAGAGTAATTGTTAATCATCATAGGCTATTGGTTCAAGAGCCGCCGTGTGGTGTTAACACCATTCGCTTTTGCTCTTTTTCACATTGTACTTTTTTATCCGTTTACTACCGTTGTAATATCCGTCGTTTTTTGATTGAACCCGGACGACGGATGCAAAATGGATTAAAGTATCATGTGTTTATTTGACTATAAGTTTTATAATCGGTTTTGGAGCACAATGTACCTACTCGGGCAAATTCATCTATCCTGAACCGTCATGTTTTACCTGTAACATTTTTATACAATATTTGCATCCAGGCGGGCATGATGCATCAGGATAGTTACATTGAAAGGGTTGATTAGGTTCGGGCTAACAACAACATTATAGCTTCATTTAAAAAGAAAAAAACTAACCGCTGCTAACCAATTATCTTTGAAAACCAAATATCCGCAATGAGTAGTCTATATTTATTTAGCTTGAAAGCATCCATTTTGTTGGGAATGGCCAACTTGTTTAACGGCAGCTATACCAGCAAGTCGCATCAGCCTTTAAGCGATACTGTGATAAATGCCGAAGGCAACCCCATAATCAAACATAAATACACGGCCGACCCGGGTGCCATGGTGTATAAAGGCAAAGTTTACCTATATACCGGACACGATGAAGCACCTAAAGCACAGGCCCGTTACGTAATGCACGACTGGCTGTGCTTTTCATCGCCAGACATGGTAACCTGGACCGAACACTCTATTCCGTTAAAGGTGACCGACTTTGCTTGGGCTAAGGATGATGCCTGGGCATCACAGGTAATTGAGCGTAATGGTAAATTTTACTGGTACGTGGCTATTGAGCATAAAACCATACATGGCAAGGCTATTGGCGTAGCGGTGGCCGATAGCCCGATAGGCCCGTTTAAAGATGCCCGTGGTTCGGCTATCATTACCAATGACATGACCACCGAAGCTAAAATTAGCTGGGATGATATTGACCCATCAGTATTTATTGACGACGACGGACAAGCTTATCTGTTTTGGGGCAATACCACCGCCCATTATGCCAAATTAAAAAGCAACATGATTGAGCTGGACGGCCCTATAAAAACCGTCAAAGGCTTGCCGCGCTACACCGAAGCCCCATGGATACACAAACGTAACGGCTGGTATTACCTTTCATACGCCAGCGAATTTCCGGAGAAGATTTGTTACGCCATGAGCCGAAACATCAATGGTCCCTGGCAGTATAAAGGCATTATTAACGAGATTGCCGGCAACTCTAACACCAATCACCAGGCCATCATCAATTTTAAAGGCAAAGATTATTTTATTTACCATAACGGCGCGCTAACGCCCGATGCCGGAAGCTACCACCGTTCGGTATGCATTGATTATTTGTATTACAATCCGGATGGTACTATTAAACGGGTAATGATGACTACCGAAGGGGTTAAGAAAGTGAAGTAATAAACGTTATAAAAGCGATGAAGAAATTCCTTATTTGCGCCTTTTTGCTTTGTATCAGTTACTATGTATTTGCACAGCCTAATTGGTATAACATACGCAGCTATGGCGCCAAAGGCGACAGTCAAACTATTGATACGCGAGCAATTAACAATGCCATTGATGCAGCAGCGGCGGCAGGTGGAGGTACGGTATACTTTCCGGCGGGTAATTATCTCAGCACATCCATCCATTTAAAAAGCAAAATTACATTGCGGTTAGAGCAGGGCTGTACACTGATTGCGGCCGACAGTGGCCTGGATGAACCCGAACCGAACCCCGCCGGCTTTAACTACCAGGACTTTGGCCATAGCCACTGGCATAACAGTTTAATATGGGGCGAAAACCTAGAAGATGTATCGATTATTGGCCCAGGTAAAATTTGGGGTCGCGGCCTTACCCGCAACGACCGGCCCAAACCAACGCAGGGAAATAAAGCCATTGCCCTGAAACTTTGCCGCAACGTAATGCTCAAAGATTTTTCGTTACTATATGGCGGGCATTTTGGCTTGTTGGCTACCGGGGTTGACCACCTGACAATTGACAACGTCATGATGGATACCAACCGCGACGGCATGGATATTGATGGCTGCCAAAACGTACGTGTAGCCAACTGCGCCATAAACTCGCCCTGGGATGATGGTATTTGTTTAAAAAGCTCGTACGCTTTGGGCTATGCCCGCCCTTGCGAAAACATTACCATTACCAACTGTAATGTGAGCGGGTTTGACCGCGGCACATTCGCCAACGGTACCTATCAACGCAAAGAAGCACACCTGGTGCCCGACCACGAAGGCCCTACCGGCCGAATTAAGTTTGGTACCGAATCTAACGGCGGATTTAAGAACATAGCCATCAGCAACTGCACGTTTCAGTTTTGCCGTGGGTTGGCTTTAGAAACCGTAGATGGCGGTGTTTTAGAAGATGTTACTATAAGCAACATTACAATGCGGGATATTGGCAACTCACCTATCTTTTTACGATTAGGTGCCCGCATGCGTGGTCCGGCCAATGTTCCGGTAGGCAGTTTAAAGCGCATTATTATCAGTAATCTGATGGTATACAACGCCGACTCGCATTTCTCTTCACTAATTTCGGGCATACCCGGTCATGATATTGAGGATGTACAACTCAACAACATCCGGATTTACTATCGCCCTATTGACTCGGCCGTCAGTAAAATTCAACAAGTAGTTCCCGAAAACGAGAAGCAATATCCAGAACCCGAAAAGTTTGGTATACTACCAGCTTATGGCTTTTTTATTCGCCACGCCAAAAACATCAAACTCAACAATATTGAAGTTAGCTATATAGGCGCTGAAACCCGTATACCAATTTTATTAGATGACGTTAAAGGCGTTACCCTAAACCAAGTAAAAGCGCAAGTTCCAGCCGGGCAGCCTATGTACAAATTGCACCAGGTAAGTGGCTTTGAAATTATACCGGCAAAGTCAGTGAGTAAGAAGTTGATTGTAGTGGAGTAACTATTAAGTAAAATCAATAATAAAAAACACCCTCTTGCTATCTGTTAGCAAGAGGGTGTTTTTTTATATAACCCTGCACAGTAGTCCTTTTAAATACTCTCCTTCGGGAAAAGAAGCGCGTACGGGATGATCCTCGGGTTGACAAAATTGGTAAATAAACTGTACTTGTTTGCCGGCATCCAGGGCGGCCCAGGCCAATACCTGTTTAAAGGTGTCGATATCCATGGCGCCCGAGCAGGAAAACGTTGCCAGCAGACCGCCTTTGTTGAGCAACAGCATAGCAATACGGTTTAAATCTTTGTAAGCCCTTGAAGCACGGTCGAGTGCCGAACGCGATGGGGCATATTTAGGCGGGTCGAGTACAATGATGTCGAACGTTTCGTTTTCTTCTTTAAAGCGACGTAGCTGTTTGTTGACGTCCGACTGTATAGCCCGGTGCTTTCCGGCATCAAGGCCGTTAAGTTCGATGTTCTTTTTCAGGGTATCCATAGCTAATGCCGAACTGTCTACACTGGTTACCGATGCTGCGCCTTGCTGCAGGCTGTTGAGGGTAAAGCCCCCGGTATAACAAAAGCAGTCCAGTACCTTTTTGCCTGCTGTATGGTTGGCCAGGATGTGGCGGTTATTGCGCTGGTCGCAGTAAAAACCTGATTTTTGCCCCTCGGCAATGTTGATGCCGTAGGTTAAGCCATTCTCTTTAACCTCAACCAACTCAGGCGGCGGACTACCGGCTAAAACTTCATTGGTAGTGTCCAGCCCCTCGTGTGCACGCGAAGAAGCATCGCTCTTATCATAAATGCCCTTAGGTTGCAACAAGCGCTGCAATTCATCAATAATTACACCGATGTTGTTTTGAATGCCTGAAGTAAGAATCTGTAGCGAGAGATAATCAGCATATTTATCTACAATTAATCCTGGCAGGTAATCGGCCTCACTGAAAATGAGGCGGCAGGTATTGGTTTGGCCCGATTGCAGCACAAAATTACGGCTTTCAACAGCAGTAGAAACCTTTTGCCTAAACCAGTCATCATTAATCTCAGTATGCTCATCCCACTCCAGCAAGCGCAACGCTACGCGCGACTGGTCATTGTAAAAGCCGTAGGCCATAAAGCGGCCCTGTGCATCAATCAGTTTAACCACATCTCCATTGGCAGGTTTACCCTTTACACGCTCGATAGCGCCCGAAAACACCCAGGGGTGGCGTTGCAGCACTGCTTTTTCTTTTCCTTTTTTCAGGATCACTTCAACCATAACGGCAAAGATACGCAGCCTTAGCTAATTCACTTTGATTGCAATAGGTTTTTTGCTGATAGAAGAAGTCGTAAGTAACAGTTTTGGGAAAAGGCAGCGCTTTACTTGTCCTGAACACACCGGAAGCCGAGGTGTTCCATCCCGCTGTCCTCTGTACTTTTCATCCGTCGGGCAACCCTGAAACCACTGCAATAACTGTTATTGCACAAAAAAGAGCCGCCGCGTATTACCCGTTTAACAGCCTGGGGCTCCTGCGGATCATAACTACGGTCAGGGCCTTGCGGATTTTTAACCGGACTATGCTGGTAGTAAGTTTCGTTATAATAATCGTGGCACCACTCCCACACGTTGCCGGCCATATCGTAAAGACCGTAGCCGTTGGGTTTAAAAGACTTTACCGGGGCAGCGCGGTAAAATTTGTCGTGTAGGGTGTTTTTGTACGGAAAATTGCCCTCCCAAATATTGGCTTTTGCCAGTCCGGCGGTTACCGGTTCGTTTCCCCATGGATAGATTTTATTGGCTTGCCCGCCGCGGGCGGCCCATTCCCATTCGGCCTCGGTTGGCAGGCGCTTTCCGGCCCATTTACAGTATGCTTGTGCATCATACCACGAAAGTTGTGTTACCGGGTAATTGCCCTTGCCATTAATACTGCTGGCCGGCCCTTGTGGGTGCCGCCAGTTGGCGCCTTTTTGCCAGGTCCACCACTGGCTGTAATCATTCAGGTCTACTTCGGTGGCGGTTGGTTTAAAAACCAACGATGCCGCTACCAGCACACTGTCGGGTGGCTTGGGTGTGCCAGGGGGCAATTGTTTTTTCAGCTCATTCCAATCAGGCTTTTTTTCGGCCGTAGTGATGTAACCGGTAGCCTTTACAAATTCGGCAAACTCTGCATTGGTTACCTCGGTAGCATCCATCCAAAAACCGGTTATGTCTACCTGGTGCTTTGGGTATTCATCGGCCGAAGCTTCGCGGTTATCGCCGCCCATAGCATACGTGCCGCCATTAATCCAAACCATACCGGTATGGCTGGCTAAAGCACCGGCCTGCACATCTTGCGGCTGCTCCAGTTTTACGTTACCAAATCGTGAAGGGATGTTCGACTCACAGCAGATCACTTTTTTAGGAACGGGAGGTTTAGCAATTTTTGCAGCAGTATTGTTCGGTTTGGATGCGCCTGACTGTTGACAAGCCGGAGTAAAAGCTATTGCAATAACACCAAAAGTGAATGCGACACTTTTAAGAAAACTAAATTTATCCGGACTGATCAGCTGCACGAGTGCTAAACTAATTATTTATCATGTTGATAACAATAGCTATTTAATTGCTTAATCACCTTTCATCAAGTTCAACTTTTCAACCGATACCCTAACAATACTTTGATAGACAAAAGCTATACTTGCGTGACTGTATTATCAATTATCTTATTTTACCAATAAATTTGGATAATCAGATATAATACCATCAACACCCAGTTGCTTAAGCACATTTATCTCTTCGGTAGTGTTCACCGTCCAAGGAATAATTTTGACGTTTTGGTTGTGGCAGTCTTTGACCAAGTCGGCATCTACCAGTTTGTAGGCCGGGCTGTAAACATCAGGCGTAAAACCTAATTCTTTGAGGTTATCAGCAAGCGTTCCTTTTTCAACCAAGTAAGATGTTTTTACCTGAGGATATTTTTGATGCAGCACCTGTAATGTGCGTTTATCAAAAGATTGGATAATTACATACGGCGTTATTTTTTTACTTTGAGTAACGGACATCAGCAGGTCTACAAATTTTTCGGGCTCAGGGTTGTAAACGTTGTCGTTTTTGGGGCTGCTTTTTGTTTCGATGTTATAAAAAACCTGGGGCTTTTTGTTACTTTTTAAGCATTGCTGTACGCTGTCAATAACATCGGCCAGTAAGGGGATATGCGCTTTAACTTTTTGCTGCTGGGGAAATTTTTCATACAGTTTAGAACCCACATCAAAGCGCGCTATCTTGGCATAGGGCATTTTATAAATGGCATAACGATGGGCGTCCTCTTTGGGTATCTCTTTACCTTCTGGTGTTAAAGCAAATACAGGGTTTAAAGCATCATCGTGTGACAGCACAACTTTACCATCAGCTGTAATGTGAGTATCCATTTCCAGAGTAGTTACGCCAAGTTTCAGCGCGTTTAGCATAGCGGGAATCGTATTTTCGGGTTGCAGGCCGCGCCCGCCCCGGTGCGCCTCAGTATCAAACGCCGGAAATGCAGGAGACGGAAATTTCGCTTTTTGTGCCATAACACTCGTGGTAGTTAACAAGCCGGCCAATATTAAGTAAGCTGATTTTTTCATTGCAATATAAACGGACTGTTGCCATCCGGTTTAAAGTGAGGTGGTTTTTGTTGGGATACCCCATCGGCAACCGCCTCACTTTGTTCCGAATAGCAACAGGGCTATCAGTTAATCTTTAATATTTAAACGCTCATCTCGCGTTCATACTTGTCGCCAAAACGATCAGTGGCCACCACTTTAACATTTTTAATACCGTTGTCCAGTTGTGCCGCAAAAATATGGTCTGTATTCCTTGGCTCTGGGAAGGTACGCCCAGCCGGCAGTTTATCGCCCAGGTACAGTTTTACCGCCATGGGATCCATGCCCAGCTCATTTTTCAAGATACCTTTATATTTTCCGTCCAGCCAGTATTCAACCTTCCATTGCGGGTCCCAGTTGTAAACGTTGGCTACCAGTTTTTTCTGCTCATCAATATGTAACGATAGCTGGTTGTTTTTATCGCTGTCCATTGATTTGTAATACCATTTCAGCTGGTTGCCCTCAACGCTGTAAACACCGTAACCACGTGGCGTGCCATCTTCGCAAATTGGGCCGGTCCACCAGGCACCGCATACGGTACCATGGTTGTGCTCGTAAATGTTGCCATCTATATGGTTGGCATTGTAATGCGTATGCCCCGACATGATATGCACATTTTTAAACGGCCTTAACAGTTTGTACAAATCTTGGTTGTTTTTTACTTGGTCGTAAACCGGTATGTGCAGACAAATAATGAGCAGGTCATCCTTTTTAACGTACTGCAAATCTTTAGCTAGCCAGTTCAATTGCTCTTCTGTTATATAACCGTCGTACTCACGCTCTTTGCCTAAATAGCGTACATCGTCCATCATTACATAATGTGCACGGCCGCGGTTAAACGAATAGTATGTGGGGCCATACGTCTTCTTGAAAGTACGATCGGAGGTTTCGTCGCCACCCTGGCGGTAATCCATATCATGATTGCCTAAGCCCTGAAAAAACGGAATACCTATTTGTTTAACGGCTGCGTTATAATCGGCAAAAAGCTCCAGATTATCCCAGGCCAAATCGCCCACACCAATGCCATGCAGCAATTCGCCGCTCAGGCCGGCAACCGTTTTCTGCGTATCCGGTACCGATTGCGCCATCATTTTTTCAACGTCCTTTTTGTTGCGTACCTGCGGGTCGGCCCAGACAATAAAGGTGTGTTTGCTGTCATTCTTTTTTAGAGGCACCAGGTTAAAATCAAAGCTACTGCCTTCGCTTAAGCGGCGATAATGTTTAGCCAGATATTGCTCGTGCGGAAATTCATAGCCTGAAGGGATGCTGATAAACACAAACTCAGCTTTGGCATCTGGTGTAAGCTGATAAGTGCCGTCTTTGCCAGTTGGCACAATGCTAAAGCCGTCTGATATCAGCACGTTGGCCAGCGGTTTACTGCCGGCAGTTACCTTACCTGTAACGGTAGCTGCACGTTTGCTGCGGGCAAAAGTATTTCTAAATGTTAAAGTTAAAGCACCCGTTAATACCAGGGAACGTTGTATGAATAATCTGCGGTTCATATGTTTTTAACAAAAAAAGGGTACTGTATAAGATATCTAAGCAGCACCCCACATAACTTGGATTGTAATAATTAATCTTTTATACTCGTTGGTGCAACAGCCGGTGTTGTGCCCGATGATGCCGGGAATTCACCCTCAATTTCGTTAATTGCTGAGGTTTTAGTAAGCTGCACGATAGATTGTGTGCGGGCTTTAACCCACCTGCCTAAACGCGCGTTATAAATACCACCCAGCTTGTAAAAGAAGCCCTGATCTGCCGGGGTAGTGTAAGTGAGGCAAAGTGTATTTGATCCTTGTCTATAATAAGGTTGTGATTGTAGGGTGATTGGATTAACCACATCATAAAAATCTGTGTTAGTTATTTTATAACCTTGTACCGGAGGACCAGCTAAAAACAAATTACCACCGGTGCTTACAAACATTACATCAATCGGTTCGCTATCTTTAGTTACATTGGTACCGTTAAACACGGCCATACCAAACGCGTTACCACTATTGGCAAAAAAACCGCCATTTCGTATTCCAAAGCCATCGCCGTCAGTGGTTGTGTAATTAAATGATCTTATCCAGTTAGATGAAGCCATGCTAGTTGATCCGGAGCCATTGATCATTTTACCTGAACCACCTACATAAAAGAAAGTGCCTTTTTTTGCTGTACCTGATGTTAAATTAAATTTAAAAGTACGGAACGTTGTAGCTGGGGTTACAGAACCACCACCGGTAGCCCAGCCGTTAGCTGGAAAGTTTCCTGGGGTGGATGCGCCTGCGTTATTACAAACTACTACCGAAAACGGTGTTGCCGCAAAATCAATGTCGCGTGTGGCCAGCAATTGTATATATTCATAGTTTCCATCGCTTCCTGATACGTCATTAATGAACCCGCTGATAACAATTGGTGTAAGTGATATGGTAGAGCTAAGCACTTGCGCATCATCTGCCTTGCGCATCCTGATTTGCGGAACCAATCTGCCGTCAGCTGCCTTAGTGTTAAATACTATACCGTAAAAGTTTGCACTCACTGGCAGGGTATTATTTGCAAATACAGCGTTAGGCTCAGTATGTAAGGTAATATTATCAAAGCCGTCATTTACAACTCTATCACCAGCGTACTTATCAGTAGGCTTAGGTATAGGATCAAAACCACCTTTAACTATGGCTACTAACGTGCTTTCATAATTAAGCGGATTAGCAAGGATGTCACTGCTGTTAACCCGGTTAGGAGCTATAGTCTTACCGCTTGCTATTTTAGTAATGGCGCTTGTAGAAATATTTTTAATTTGTAATAGGTTATCAGCCCTGGTTAATATACCGCCAGTCACGGTTACAATTACCGAATCTCCTGACACGTAGTTAGTAGCAGCAGCACCAATAGGTATAGCAATACCCCTCAGTTGCGCCAACCTGCGCTTATCTTGCAGTAATAAATAGCCGGGGGGCAGATTACCTTGCGCATAATCAGATATTACTACACCTGTTATTTTTTCACAACCGTACATGTTTTCTTTCGTCAGGTTAATATCCGATCCCTCATAAAGGTCGCGCAGGTCATAGAGTGAAATGTATGGACTAACTGTAACCGGAATATAATCACTGTCACGCTTACAGCCCATCCAAGCTGTACCTACTACCAACAGTGCGGCAATATAGAGTATTGTCTTTTTCATGTTATTTCGTGATTCAATTATGGTTTTTGCCACCAAACTAATGTATTAATATCATCAGGCCCTTGTGATGCCACAGCATTACTATAACTTGTTGGGCTTGTTGATTGAGATGCTAACGGATAGTTTAACCTGGCAGGCATTCGGCCGCCATTTATTAAACCGGTACCTTTAGGAAGGAAAGGATGCCCTGTTCTACGATATTCAAACCACTGCTGAAAATCGACCAGAAACATGGCATAGTACTTTTGAAGATGGATCGACTCCATTTTGCTGGGTGTGCCTGGTGTGGTGGTGTTTATAGGCAAGCTATTATTCCAATCTATATCAGCATCATTAATGTATTTAACTAAAACAGGGTCTGATGTAGATTTGAAATTATTAGGTAGCCAGTAGTTTAGCGCATCAGCAATACCTTTAGTATAATAGGTTTCGCCTGTACCATTAATCCATCCTTTGGCAGCAGCTTCTGCTAAAATAAAGTCTACCTCTGCACAGTTCATGATAATACCTGTATAAGGATCGGTTTGTAAAGTGACGCCAGCATTTTGGGCATCAGAATAGAAATAGGCTTGCTTAGTTACTAATGAACCAATATCATAACCACTTGGTACACCAACTAAACCAGATGGCCCAGACGCAATACCAAATCGATTATAGTTATTAGTGCCGTATGAGGCTGTAATTCGGGGATCAGACCAGTTAGTTAAATTTCCAAGAAAGAAGTTGGTGATCGCTGGTGTTCTAAAGTCAACCGCCCTTACGTTGATCATAAATGGTGAAGAGTATACCGCCGTACTGCTATTAGTTCCATTCCATAAAATTTTCGCGGTATGGGTATTATCCTCCATGATAGGGTAATTGCCTCTATTGGTATCAGCAATTTCTTTTATTTTGGCGATTACCTGTGCACTCACTTCCGCTTTACCAGACACACGCAGCAATAATCGCAAATATAGAGAGTTGCCAAACCTGCGCCATTTGCTAACGTCGCCCTGGTAAACCGGATCACCAGTTTTAACGATTGCGGTTCCTTCGGCTAACAATTTATTAGCCTCTTCCAGCTTGCTAAACAAATCAAGATAGATGTCTTTCTGTTTATCATAAACCGGTTGCAAATTGCCTTCTTTACCCTGGTTAGCCTGTGAGTAGGGCACATCACCATAAACATCTGTTAATAGTTCAAATACCCAGGCCTGTGTAATTAGCGATATCCCTTTGTAAGACGAATTCAAAGATTCAGGCTGATTGGCAATGGTATAAATATCACGCAGATTGGTTAGTTCAGGGTACCAGGCATTCCAGGTATAATCTGCCCAAGTACGTCTTACGTCATACCTAAAAACTCTACCTTCTGCATCACTCACATCTACCGTAACCTGCATTAGCTCATTATTAAAGCCGCGGTTACGAACCATATTAGCTTGTAAAACGTTTACCAACGCCGGCGCTAACAACTGGTTGGCTGTTGTTTTAGATTTACCTATGGGGTCGGTATTTACTTCGTTAAAATCTTTTTTACAAGAGATTAAAGTAGTGAATGCCAACAGTATTATATAGCTGGTTATCTTATTTAAAAATTTCATAAATTTCTTTTTATATCCCTACAACTAAACGAAATCCGTAACTTCTGGTAGATGGTAACTGGCCAGTTTCAAAGCCCTGAACGATGTCGGTACCGGATAATGTACCAAACTCGGGATCAAACGCCGGCCAGGGCGACCATATGAATAAGTTCCGTCCGTATATGCCCAAACTAAGCCTGTTAATACCAATCTTCCGTACCAATCTGGTGTCGAAATTGTAGGTTAAGTTGGCCTCCCTAAATTTTAAATAATCGGTTTTGAACACACTGCCTTCTGCTTGGTCCGATCCGTAAATTGAGGTATAAAAGCTTTCCAGGTTTGTGGCTATTACATCATTAGGACGATAGGTTCCATCTGAGTTTTGCACCACCCCATTACCAATAATGCCGTTATAGCGTCCGGGTAATGTAACTTTTAGCTTACCTAAAGCTGCCATTCTCGAAAAGGTAAGTGAATGCGCTACCGCACCTAATTGTGCGTCAAACAATCCTGACAAGCTAAAACGCTGATAAGTAAGGGTAGTACCGAAGCTAAACCTGAACTTTGGCGATGTGTTACCTAAATATACCAGCTGGTCGCCGGCTTTGGCATTACCTGAAACAGCATCATAAACAATTTGACCATCAGGAGAACGTACAATAGCTCTTCCATATAAATCACCCATACTGCCGCCAACGTTAGCCACAATTGCAGCGCCACCTAAAGGTCCGGTTCGGAGGACAACTGAACTATCTGCCAGTTCTAAAATCTTGTTGCGATTAGCTGTAAATGTTCCGTTAAGTTGCCAGGTAAACTTTTTAGTTTGAATAGGCGTTCCGGTAACCGCTATTTCAATACCTTTATTTTGAACGTTACCTACGTTAAATACGGCTACGTTATAACCGGTAGCGCGGTCTACCACCCGGCTTAATATCTGATTTTTAGTATTGCCTTTATAAACCGCTAAATCAAAGCTCAGCCGGTTGTTAAACATACGCAGTTCCGTACCTAACTCTATAGAAGTTGTTTTTAAAGGCTTTAAGTTGGGGTTAGGCAATACGTTAGGGTTAGTCATGGCACTATCCGGGTAAATGCCGTTAGATGCAAGCGTGTAATTATAAGCAGTACGGTAAGGCGTAGTACCACCGCTACCTACCTGCGAGATTGATGCCCTAAGTTTCAGGAAGCTAATATCTGTTGGCAACTTCCAAAAATCAGAAGCAATAAAAGATGCGCTTGCTGATGGGTAAAAGAAGCCTACATTGTCGGTTCTTAAAGGCGTTGCTAACGTGCTGTTCCAGTCCTGACGGCCGGTTAAATCTAAATACAGATAATTCTTTACACTAAAAGATACCAAACCATAAAAACTATTTAACCTGTAACGAGCGGTATCAGGAACGGAGATTAGCGGATTAGCGTTATTGTCCAGGCTAAATACCCCCGGTATTACTAAACCGTCGGCCCGAAGCTCTGACTTCTTATACTCATTGCGCATTTCGCTACCACCAATAGATGCGTTCATTTGTATGGATGGCGTTATTTTTTTGTTATATCTTAACAGGAAATCAGCATTGATTTCGTAAGATTTGACATCTTGTACCCGGTAAGATCCCTGCGCAAACTTGTTTCCGGCAGCATCCCAAGGCCGCAGCGTTTCGCGAACATCTTTGTTATAGTCGATAGAGCCACGCACCATCAAACTTAAATCATTGGTTATCTTATAGGTGGCCTGTAAATTTCCAAGAATGCCGTTTCGGCGTTGTTTATTAATATACTGCTCTGAAATAGCATAGGGGGCTTCAGGATTGGTAGTAGTAATATTTACAAACTGTTGATTCTCTTTTCCATTAACCCAATAATCTCTATACCAGTCTGTGTTTACGTTTGGTTGAGCAAACATAAACCAGTACATCAGGGATTGGTTGCCGTAACCGGTGGCGGGCAAATTATCGCTATTCCGGTTGTTGTAAATGGCCTTTACCTGGATATTTAGCTTTTTGCTGACATCGCTATTGGCAGAAAACGAAATATTAGTACGTTTTAAACCTGTATTTGGAGCAATCCAGTTATCATCTCCGTGGCTGGCCGAAAAACGCATACCTACGTTTTTTAAACCACCATCTATACTGATAGAGTTTAAAGTTTCGAAACCGGTTTTAAAAAAAGATTTAACCGGGTTTTCATAAGCTACCCATGGTGTTCTGGTTAGCCCTCTTGTTTTGGTAGCAGGATCATACTGATAAAAGCTTGTACCACGGTTAAAAGGTGCTCCCCAGCTTGCACTTGTTGCATTAGTGCTTGCACCATCATCCGTTGCTCCGTAAGAGAAGTAATTTACCCCATTTTGGCCCTGACCATAGTCGCTTTGAATGTCCGGGCTTTTATTTACCGACTCCCAAGTATTATTAGACGTAAGGGTTATGCTCAGCTTCTTTTTGGCTTTTCCGGATTTGGTAGTAATAATGATGGCTCCGTTTGCCCCGCGCTGGCCGTAAAGTGCCGATGCTCCCGGCCCCTTTAATACAGTTACACTTTCAATATCATCGGGATTCAAGTCATTTAAGGCTGAACCAAAATCTGCGGGCATAACATCTCCTGATGTTCCATATACACCCCCGGATGAGGCGGCCGTTCTTCTGGACGAGCTACTGGCTACCACACCATCAATTACGATTAAAGCTTCGTTGTCACCGGTCAGGTTGTTTTCACCACGTAGAATAATTTTGTTTGATCCGGCAGGGCCACTGTTTCTTACTAGGTTTAAGCCAGCTACTTTTCCGGATAAGGCATCGGTCCAGTTACTGGCAGGGGCTCTGGTAAACGCTGAGGTATCGAGCTTTGATGCAGAATATCCTAAAGCACGCTCTTCTCTTTTGATACCTAAAGCGGTAACAACAACTTCGTTTAATTGGCTCGATCCACGCTTTAAGCGAATAACAACTTTGCTTTGATTAGCATTGAAAGTACGCGTTTCTGAGGTGTAACCAATATAGCCAATTTGTATTTCGCTGCCGGCAGGTATGGTTGCCGTAAACGCACCTTGCGAGTTGGTAATGGTAAGCGAACGTCTTTTACCATTGCTGATGGTAACTCCAATCAGTGGTTCAGAATCGTCGTTATCAATAACAGTACCTTGTACGGTAACAGTGCGTGGCTGCGTTTGTGCCGTTGCCGTGTGGTAACACAATGCTTGAACGGCAAGTGTAATGATGCAAATAAGCAGTGTGTAGGGGTTTTTGCTTAATGACGTTTTGGGGTTTAACCGGTTCTGCTTTGCAGCCTGACCAGATAATTGCCAAAGCCTGCTTATGCCATAAGTAAA
Organism: Mucilaginibacter sp. CSA2-8R; assembly: GCF_038806765.1. NCBI lineage: Bacteria > Pseudomonadati > Bacteroidota > Sphingobacteriia > Sphingobacteriales > Sphingobacteriaceae > Mucilaginibacter > Mucilaginibacter sp. CSA2-8R. The sequence continues at coordinate 5,122,188 of NZ_CP152389.1, forward strand.
GCTTTTGTTCATAAAAGGGATTTTATTGTAGTTACAGTAAGTGTGCCCGGCATTGTTAAATACCGCTGCAAAGGTGGGTATGTGCTGTTAAGCGAAAGTTAAGCACACATCATGCTTGCATTATCACTTTGTCAATAAAAGGCCCTGAAATTGAAAATATGTAAAAATTTAGATACAAGTACAATTATCCCTTCAAAACATTAGCGAAAGCTTTTTATACTTAGGTGGTGTGATTGATATAATAAGAAAGCTTTTTTAATATAATTTTTATAGACAATTAACAATAACCCAGTATTAACTTAACCTGCACAAAAAAATATTCTGCACTTTACTTTTTACCTCACTGATAATTTCGGATTTTCGCGGGCGTTAATTGGGGATATAATCGATATGATGTTTTTGTATAAGTATGTTTTGGCAGGTGTATTTGCTGCTGTGGTAATGTCATCGTGCTCGCACACTTCAAAAAAAGGTGTTGATAAATCGGACAAGCCTTTTGAGCCGCAAAAACTATTAAAATATAACCCTAAGGATGCCGACGAAAAGATTGATGCCTTTATGCAGCAGTTGCATAAAAAAAATGCCTTTAACGGCAATGTACTGGTAGCCAAAAAAGGGAAGATTTTGTACGAAGGCTCGTTTGGCTGGGCTAATCACCTCACCCGCGACAGCCTGAAAATAGAGTCGAAATTTGAACTGGCCTCGGTATCTAAAACCATGACCGGTACAGCTATTATGCAGCTATGGGAAGAAGGCAAAATTAAACTCGACCAGGATGTGCGCGATTTTTACCCTAACTTCCCTTACGCCGGGGTAACCATCCGCTTGCTGCTCACCCACCGCTCGGGTATGATGAACTATGTTTATTTTGTTGACGGTTTGTACCGCTCGCAGCACCTTGACCAGCGAAAAGGAATTACCAACCAGCAGGTAATGGAGCTGATTGCCAAATACAAGCCGGCTCCGTTTAATAAACCTAATGCCCGGTTTTTGTATAACAACTCTAACTATATGGTGCTGGGTTCTATTATTGAAAAAGTTACTGGTGTGCCTTATGCACAGTATGTACAGGAGCACATTTTTAAACCTGCCGGCATGACCCATACTGCCGTATACTCTAAAGCGGTATACGACAAAATTCCGGTTGATGTAGTAGGGCACGACCGTAACAGCTGGCGCTACTCTGTTGCGCAGAATTTTTTAGATGGGCCGGTAGGCGATAAAGGCATTTATAGCACAGTTGGCGATTTGTACCTGTTTGACCAGGCTTTAAAAGCTGGTAGATTAATTAAAGCCAGTACCCAAGACTCAGCCTATACCGCTCATGTTACCCCATTGATACGCGGGCATTTCAGCTACGGGTATGGCTGGCGTATATTTGAAAGTAAAAACGAAAAGGTGGTTTACCATACCGGCTGGTGGCATGGTTTCAGGCATATATTTTTACGTGATTTAAAAAACGATGTGACTATAGTTTTGTTAGGAAACTTAGTGAACGGCAGCTTGCTGCATTTAGACGAATTGTTTAAAATTACCGGGATGCCTGTTGTACGCAAAGGTGCTTACACCGGTACCGGCGAAACGGCAGACGATTAACACCTGGTAATTCATCAGCATAAATTATTCACTTTTAAACCAATTTTTATGTTCGACAAAATATTAGAAGCTCAGCAAAAAGCTGGCGAAATGAAAAAACGCCTGGATGGCATCACTGTAACCGGCGCGGTAGAAGGCGGTAAAATTACCGTAACCGCCAATGCCAACAAAGTGGTGCAGAGCATCGTTATTAGCGATGAGTTTTTAAGAGAAGCTGATAAAGATGAGTTGGAAGAATTACTGGTTACAGCCGTAAACAAAGCGATGGAGCAGGCCGACAATATTAACCAGAGCGAAATGGCTGCCATGACCAAGAATATGTTTGGTGATTTGGGCGGTATGTTTGGACAATAACATACCATAGCCATGTAATAAATCGGTAAAATCAATTTTACCAATAAAGCGTTTAAACAACTATTAATAGTTTTGTTTAAACGCTTTATTTTTTATTTATGAAACTGACTTATTACGGGCACTCTACCGTAGAATTGCAAACCGGCGGCAAAACGCTGTTATTCGATCCGTTTATTACACCGAACGAATTAGCCAAACATATCAATATTAATGAGCTGAAACCCGATTATATCCTGATTTCGCATGGGCACGGCGACCATGTGGCCGATTTACTGCCTATCCAAAAAAACAGTGGCGCTAAAGTAATTTGCATTGCCGAGATTGCTACCTGGTTAGGTAAAAACGGTGTAGAAGATGCACATGGCATGAACATTGGCGGCAGCTACAGTTTTGATTTTGGCCGGGTAAAAATGGTATATGCCCTGCACTCAAGCTCAATGCCCGATGGCAGCTACGGCGGCGTACCAGCAGGCTTTGTAATTTACGCCGAAGGCAAAAAGATTTATTTTGCAGGCGATACAGCTTTAACCTACGACATGAAATTACTGGCTGAAGAAGAACTGGATTGGGCCATTTTACCGATAGGTGATAATTACACCATGGGTATTGATGACGCTGTTAAAGCCAGTGATTTTATTGCTTGTAAAGACATCATCGGTGTGCACTATGATACTTTTCCGGCTATTAAAATTGATAAAGACGAGGCGATGGAAAAATTCATCAAGGCCGGCCTAAATTTAAAGTTGCCGGCTATTGGCGACAGCATTGAGCTAGTGGGTAATTAACAACACACCTACTATATAAACAAACAAGGTCATTGTGTTATACGATGACCTTGTTTGTTTTAAGAAAGATAAAACTACATTTTTGTAGCAGTGGTGTCTTTTTTCACTTTCACTTTCATCTTACCATTTTTCTTTTTCATTTTTTTCTTAACAGTGTCTTGGGCGGCAACATCAGCTTTAGCTGATACGATTGGGCCGTGTGCAAATACAGTTCCGAAAGAGATTGCCGCTAAGGCAACCATACAAATCATTTTTTTCATAGCAAGCTGATTTTAATAAGTTCCTAATGTTAACATCGCCAAAGTAAGTAAAGTTTGCTTTAGGCTTAATTAAATTAAATTATTGTTCCGGATAGTATTACTGCGCGTTTTTTTACCACTACAATGCCGCCTTGTACGGTGTACGAACCGTAATCACCATCAGCCAATGGCTCGTCGCCGCAGTTAATGCTTACATCATCGCCAATGTGGGCATTTTTATCAATAATGGCGTTTTTAATTTTACAGCGGTCGCCTATACCCATAATAGGGGCGTTGGCTGCCTTGGCATCGGCAATCTGCTCTATGGTTTGGTAGTTGTCGCTCCCCATTACATAGCAGCTTTCAATTTCGGTACCTAAACCTATGCGGGTACGTACACCGATGATTGCATGCGTAATACGGCTGGCATTGATGATACAGCCATCAGCAATAATTGATTTTTCGAGCAGGGTACCTGATATTTTTGAAGGCGGCAACATGCGCGCACGCGTAAAGATGGGCTTTTTATCAAACAGGTTAAACTGAGGTATATCATCAGTAAGACCTAAGTTTGCTTCAAAAAACGACGGAATAGTACCGATATCTTCCCAGTAACCTTCGTATTGGTAGCTGGTTACGCGGTGCGTTTTAATAGATTGCGGTATAATCTCTTTACCAAAGTCTGGATGATCGTTTCCCTGTAATAGTTCATAAAGCGCTTTACGGTTAAAAATGTAAATACCCATTGAGGCCAGGTAGTTACGGTCTTTAGCCGCCATTTCTTCACTTACCTCTGCAGCCCAACTCTCAAAACCGCTTTTTGGTTTTTCAATAAAGTCGGTAATTACACCTTCGGTATCAGTTTTTAAGATCCCGAAGCTCGGCACGTCTTTAGCGTGTACGGGGATGGTAGCTATAGAAATTTCGGCACCGGCGTTGATATGCTGCTGTACCATGTCTTTAAAGTCCAGCTGGTACAACTGGTCGCCGGAGAGGATGAGCACATACTCAAATTCGTGTACAGACAAATGGTGCAGGCTTTGCCTAACGGCATCAGCCGTACCCTGAAACCAGCCCACATTTGATGGGGTTTGCTCGGCAGCTAAGATATCAACAAACGAATCGCTAAAGCTGCTGAAGTGATAAGTGTTTTTGATGTGCTTGTTAAGCGAGGCCGAGTTAAACTGCGTAAGCACAAAAATGCGTTCGAAGCCCGAGTGCAAGCAGTTAGAGATCGGAATATCAACTAAACGATACTTACCGGCAATAGGTACGGCCGGTTTTGAACGGGTGGCGGTTAACGGGAATAAACGTGTTCCCTGGCCCCCGCCAAGTACTATGCTGATTACTTTAGAGTTCATATAGTTGGTTTTAAGCTTTCATAGAGTTGGATGTATTGTTGGGCCGAGCGGGTCCACGAAAAATCGAGCCCCATCATACGTTTACGTAACAATTGTAAATGCGTGGTGTTCTGGTAAAGTGTTACCGCACGGCTAATAGAGTAGCAAATATCATTAACGCTGCTTTGGTTAAAGCAGATACCGTAGCCGCCTTCGTCGCCAAAATCAAGCACAGTGTCAATCAGTCCACCGGTACGCCTCACAATAGGCAAAGTACCGTAACGCAAGGCATATAATTGGTTAAGACCGCAGGGCTCCACGCGCGATGGCATCAGCAAAAAGTCGCTGCCGGCATAAATGAGGTGGGCCAACTCCTCGTTGTAGCCTACGTAAGTGATATAATGGTTCGGAAATTTTGCTTTAAGCTGCGTAAGCGCGGCTTCTGTTTCTTTATCACCGGCGCCTAACATTAAAATATTGAGTTTGCCGGCATGTTCTGTCAGGCTGCGGGTAAAGGCCTCGGGCAGTAAGTCGGCACCCTTTTCAACCACCAGCCTGCCAATAAAAGAGATCAGGGGTAAATCGGGCGAGAAGCCAAAATGCTCGCACAAAGCCTGTTTGTTTTTGAGCTTACCGGCTTCGGGCTGGGCAGGTGTAAACGGCGCAGCAATCATGGGGTCGGTTTCCGGGTTCCACACCTCGGTATCAATCCCGTTAATGATGCCCTGTCCTTTGGCCCGCTCCAGGTAAAACAGTAATTCAAGCCCGTTGGAGTTAACCGAAAGCTCTTCTAAATAACTTGGCGATACGGTAGTATACCTATCACAGCATTTAATGGCGCTGGCCAGTGGGTTAATGCCGCCGTTCCAGTCGAGCAAACCGGCATGAGCCATGTCAACCTCGGGCAGGTAATCAAACTTTTGGTAGCCAAAGGCACCGTGGTACTGCCCATTATGTATGGTAAATACGGTAACGGTTTTGGCCAGCCGCTTGTACAAAGCCGAATGCTGAAGCAAAAAGGGAATCAATCCTACATGATGATCATGGCAGTGAATAATATCGGGCTTTTGCTGCGACCAGTTAATCCAGTCTAAAAACGCCAGCTGAAAAGCAATAAACTGTTCGCGCTCATCGGGGTAGCTATATACCTCGGGGCGGTCGAGCAGGCCGGGAATATAAATCAGAAAAAGCTCAAAGCCTAATTTATTGGTACGCTCTTTCCAGATCTCAAATTCATAACGTTTGGTACCTAACAGGTTCGAGGCTTCAAACACCACGTCAAATTCATTTTCCTGAACAAATTTGCGGTCGTAAAAAGGTAAAACTACCGAAGCCTGTAAACCGGCCTCGTTTTGATATTTGGGTAAGGCGCCTACAACATCGGCCAGCCCGCCAACCTTAGCGATGGGATAACACTCTGCGGCAAGATGAAAAACTTTCATTTTATAGGTATGATGGGCTCAAAGTAAGTAAATACTTCGCTTACAACAATAACCCATCATTAATAAAATGTGTTTTTATCATCTGTTGATTATTGCTTAAAAATGAATATCAAATAATTAACAAATGAGGCTTTATACGCGAAGGCTTGTAAGAACTGCTCAGCATATTAACCGGCTGCATCCACTACAAAAAACCTTTTTTGTTACTAACGGCTGCGCAAGAGGCATCAAATAAAAAAGCCGGAACCGTATATCAAGACTTTACATGCTTGATATATGGTTCCGGCTTTGGTATAGCTCAAAGGGCGGCTTAACCCGCCAGCCTATTTTTGCCTGAAGAATATTTGCACCGGTACGCCGGTAAAATCAAAGTTTTCGCGCAGTTTGTTTTCTATAAAGCGCTTGTATGGGTCTTTAACATATTGCGGCAGGTTACAGAAAAATGCAAACATGGGCGATGTAGCGTTAATCTGGGTAACGTATTTAATTTTTACGTGCTTGCCCTTTAATGCCGGCGGCGGATAGTTTTCAATAATCGGCAGCATCACATCATTCAGTTTTGAGGTTGATATTTTTTTGCTGCGGTTGGCATATACGTCTGCTGCGGTTTCAATTACTTTAAGCAGGCGTTGTTTTTCTAACACCGAGGTAAATACGATAGGCACGTCGGTAAAAGGCGCTGTTTTTTCGCGGATTTGCTCTTCAAAACGTTTAATGGTTTTGTTGTCTTTTTCAATCAAATCCCATTTGTTAACCACCAGCACAATGCCTTTTTTATTTTTTTCGGCCAGGTGGAAGATGTTGATATCCTGCGATTCCAAACCTTCTACCGCATCAATCATCAGAATGATGACATCGGCTTCTTCGAGCGCTTTAATGGTACGCATTACCGAGTAAAACTCGATATTCTCCTTCACCTTGGTTTTTTTACGCAGACCGGCAGTATCAATCAGCATAAACTCATGACCGTAGCGGTTGTAGTGGATATGGATAGAATCGCGGGTGGTACCGGCTATAGGGGTTACAATATTACGCTCTTCGCCAATCAGTGCATTGATGATGGATGATTTACCCACGTTAGGGCGGCCAACAATGGCGTATTTAGGCAGGGTATTTTCTTCGGCAGGCTCATCATCAAAGGTTTTAACCAGCTCGTCCAGCAGTTCGCCGGTGCCCGAACCGGTCATGGACGAGATGTTGTAGATTTCGCCTAAACCCAGGCTATAAAAAATGGTAGCGTCAGACTGCAGTGCATTATTATCTACCTTGTTTACCACGATGAACACCGGCTTTTTGCCTTTGCGCAGCAGGGTGGCTATTTCATCGTCTAAATCGGTAATGCCGGTGGTTACATCCACCATAAATATAATGGCGGTAGCTTCTTCAATGGCAATCACCACCTGCTCGCGGATGGCGGCTTCAAATACATCGTCCGAATTGGCTACGTAGCCGCCGGTATCAATTACGTTAAAGCTGCGGCCCACCCATTCGGCAATGCCATAGTGACGGTCGCGGGTAACGCCGCTAAAGTCATCAACAATGGCTTTACGCGTTTCGGTAAGTCGGTTATATAAAGTGGATTTACCTACGTTAGGACGTCCCACTATGGCTACTATGTTACTCATGTTTTGTAAAGATACAAGAGCTAAGAGCCAAGAACCAAGACATTACTGATGGATGTGCTATGGTTTTGCCTGATAACTCTCTGAATTATTTATACTCTATATTATATTGTTCTTAGCTCCTGCTCTTCAACAGCTAACTATTTTAATGTCTCTTAAGCGCTCAGCTCCTCATGCTGTTATAGCCCAGCCGCTATAAACTTCTTTGCTGATCGCTTCATTCTTTCCAAACTCTATTTCCCTACAACCTCTTGGCTCCTGGTTCTTAGCTCCTGGCTCTACCCCGCCCTTAGTCCTCGTATCCAAACTGTTTTAAGTAGTTCTTTTTGCTGCGCCAGTCGCCGATAACTTTGACGAACATCTGGAGGAATATTTTGCGCTGGAAAAATTCTTCCATGCTGCGGCGGGCGTAGGTGCCTACAATTTTAAGCATTTCGCCGTTTTTGCCGATGAGGATGTTTTTTTGCGAATCGCGCTCCACAATAATTTCGGCACTGATACGGTACAGCTGCTCGCCCTCTAAAAATTCGGTAATAATAACCTCGGTGCTGTACGGAATTTCTTTTTTGTATTGCTTAAATACCTGCTCGCGTATCATCTCCGACGCAAAAAAGCGGTCGTTACGGTCGGTCAGGAAATCCTTTTCGTAATAAGGCGGATGCTCGGGCAGGCTGTCTACCACAAAATCCATCACGCCACGGATGTTATGATCTTTAAGGGCCGAAATAGCGAAAATTGCCTTCGGGTTGAGCTTTTGCTGCCAGTACTCAATTTTGGCCTTTACGGCTTCCTCGTCGCTTTTGTCAATCTTGTTAATCAGTACGGCCAGGGGCGCCAGCGAGCCTTGCAGCTTTTCGAGTACCTCGTTTTCGTCGTGCGTTTCGTTAATGTCGGTCACCAGCAAAATTAGGTCGGCATCTACAATAGAGCCGTTTACCTGGTGCATCATGCTTTCTTGCAGGGCATAGTGCGGTTTAATAACGCCGGGCGTGTCCGAAAAAACAATTTGATAGTCGGGCTGGTTAACAATACCGAGGATGCGGTGACGGGTAGTTTGCGCCTTGGGCGTAATGATGGACATTTTTTCGCCCACGAGGGCGTTCATCAGGGTAGATTTGCCTGCGTTAGGCTTACCAATTATGCTTACAAAACCTGCCCGGTGACTCATATAAAAAATATTAAAAATAAATTTGGAGTACAAAGAAACGAATTATATCTTTGCAGTCCAATAAAAAAACAAACATAGTGCGGGATGGAGCAGTTGGTAGCTCGTCGGGCTCATAACCCGAAGGTCATAGGTTCGAGTCCTGTTCCCGCTACCTGAAAAGAAAAGCCTCAAATCGAAAGATTTGAGGCTTTTTTGGTTTGGATTGATTTATTTTGTCGCTTATTGTATATGTTGCTCGTAGCTTCTACAATAAAAGCTTGTCAAGAAAATGCTACCTTAACACTACGAGTGTTTAAAAATGAGAAGTAAAGTATTGAGCTTTTCTTGTCAAATGAGCGATTGATTGTAACTTAGTCCATGAAAGGCGAACAGTATCGTGCTGTAAAGTCGACTCACTTAATTGGCTTCATAAGAAGCTATCTCAAATCTTTTAAGTACAAGCGGCCTTGCCTATAATGATTAGATTTTGAAGAATATTTAGTTAATGATACAAGATATAATTGACCGGAATGAAGATTTGCAAGCCAATCAAAAGCAGTTGGCTGTACTCAAAGAATACTTTCCGGCTTGTTTTAAAACAGATGGCTATTTTGATATTGAGCGTTTTAGATCGGAAATATCTACTAAGGCCGATTTGATCAATGAAGGCTATGAATTAAAATTTTTAGGTAAAAACTATGCTAAGTTGTTGGCTAGTACCGATACCACTACTGTGATACAGCCGAATGAAAAGCACAACGCATTGCATGAAAACATAAACAGTGAGAATATATACATCAGCGGCGATAACTTAGACGGATTAAAACATCTGCTCAAAAGCTACCAGCGGTCAATAAAGTGTATTTATATAGATCCGCCATACAACACCGGGACTGATGGCTTTGTGTACCAGGATAAATTTAACTATAGTAAAGAAGAGCTGCAAGATAAGTTGAGCCTAAGCGAAGAAGAAGCTGAACGTATACTAGAATTAACCCGCCGAGGCTCTGCTTCTCACTCTGCCTGGCTGATGTTTATGTACAGCCGATTATTATTAGCGCGTGACCTGATGACCGATGACGGAGTTATTTTTATATCAATAGACGACAATGAACAGGCTAACCTCAAGTTGCTTTGCGACGATGTGTTTGGTGAGGAAAATTTTTTGGGGCAAATCATTCACAACAAGCTTAATTCAAAAAACGATACGATTAATATACAAAAGAATCATGACTACATCACATGCTACCGAAGAAGGGCAATTTACTCTTCAAATACTCAAGTTTTACCTTCATTAAAAATAAACAAGCATATCGTCAAAGAGGTGTTTAAGGAAGATGATCGGTTTTATCTTATTAATGACGCTATTACAACAAGGGGTGATGGTGGAACACTAAATAGTAGGAAAAATTTAGGTTACACCATTTACTATAACCCAGATACAAAAGATTTTTTGGGGCTACAAGATTACGACTTGGCACTGGCAACAGTATCAAATAATGAAGAAGAAATATACGCTGACAATGTCGATTTGTTAAATAGGGGCTACACTAAAATTAGACCACCAAAAGTTCGTGGCCAATTAGGCGCATGGACATGGGATCTGATAAATTTTAATGCCTCTAAGGATGAAATTCTTATTAAGCCAACAAAGAGTGGTTATTCTGTTAAAAAAAGAACATTCGTGCCATCAGAAAAGGTCTATCAAGTAGAAGAACGATATTTTGTGTCTTTCGAAAACGTAAGTAATGTCAGAAGTGTATCTGAGTTTTCATCTAATGAAGGCGCAATACAATTGTCTGAATTATTAGGTGTTGATGGTGTATTCAGCAATCCTAAAAATATTAATCTTATTCAATACTTGATCAGTCTAGTTGATTGTAAAGACTCAATTTTTCTAGATTTCTTCTCCGGTTCTGGATCAACGGCTCATAGTATAATGCAACTTAATGCAAACGACGACGGTAAGCGTAAGTTTATTACTATCCAACTGCCAGAGAGGATTGATTCTAACGATATATCTCAAAAAGCTGCATCTATTTTTCTGAGAGAAAACGGTTTGCCTTTAACATTAGATTTTATTGGAATAGAACGCATCAAACGCGCTGCTGCCAAGATTAAAAGTAAGCATGCCGATAAAGAATTAGATTTGGGTTTTAAACATTACACATTAGTCGAGCCAAACCAAAACACATTAGATAAACTGGAAAGCTTTGACAGATCAGCTTTGTTAGTAGACACCAATGTTATAGACGACTTTGGTAAGCCTACCATTTTAGCAACCTGGCTTAATACCGATGGCTACGGTCTTACCGCACAGGCACAAGCCATAGATTTGGCCGGTTACGCCGCCTACTATTATGAAAAGCACCTCTACTTTATTGATCCAAATTTTAATTTGGAGAGTATGAAAGCCTTACTGGCAAAATATGACAGTGATGGTCATTTTAACCCTGAAAATCTGATACTCTTTGGCTACAGTTTTCCCGACTGGAGCATTAACGAAATGGTAGAAAAAAATCTGCGCGTACTTAATGACTGCGAAAAGAATTTGAAAATTAATTATACCATTAGATATTAAGCTATATGGAACTATTACTAAAAAACGATTTGCCTCACCAGGTAAAAGCGTATAATGCAATAGCTAATGTATTTAGTGAGGAGTTGATACAAAAAAATGCCTTGTATTATCAAAACCCTACGCTCGTATTAGACAGGCATACGTTATTGACTTATATAGCACAGGTTCAGAAAGAAAATAAAGTACCAACCGAAAATAAAGCGCAGAACGAAATAGGGTCTTACCTTAACCTTGATGTTAAGATGGAAACAGGTACGGGTAAAACCTATGTTTATACTGCTGCCATGTACGAGCTACATAAACGTTACGGCATCAACAAATTTATCGTAGTGGTGCCTACCTTGGCCATTAAAGCCGGTGCCAAACAATTTATGCAAGATGGTTATACCCAACGCCATTTCAAAGATCAATGTGGTTATGGTACCGAACTGGATGTTTTGGTACTCGAAGCTGCAAAAAAAAAGAATAAAGGGAAAAATTATTTTCCAAGTGTAGTGCGTGAGTTTGTAGCAGGTAGCAGTCAGAATACTAACAAAATTTATGTGCTGCTTACTAATATGGCGTTATTAGGTGGCAACTCTAAAATGCTGACTGATAATTACGACTATGGTGTAGAGGGCTTTTATAAGCCGATTAAAGGCATCAACGCAACCAAGCCATTTGTAATTATTGACGAGCCACATCGTTTCAGTAAAAAGCAAAAAGCATATCAGTTTGTGGAAAAAGAAATACAACCGCAAGCGATTGTACGCTTAGGTGCAACGTTTCCCGAAGAGGAAGTTGGAAAAGGTAAAAACAAGGTCAAAAGGCGTGATTATAAAAACCTATTGTATGACCTTAACGCCTTCGAAGCCTTCAATCAAGACTTGGTTAAAGGAATAGCTAAAGAGCACTTTGAACCCATTAGTCAAAAACAGGATAAAGTTAAAATTATGAGCATTGCTGGCAAAAGCGAGGCAAAGTTTAACCTTATACAAAAAGATGCACCTGTTAAATCTTTTACTTTATCGAAAGGAGATAGTCTTGGTATTATATCGGCCGAATTAGAAGGTATTGTAATAGACGCTATTACGAATAGTACCGTTGAACTTTCGAACGGACAAATCAAAAGTACAGGCGAAGAATTCAGTACCGATATATATTCATCATCCTACCAAGAGTCAATGTTACGTTTGGCGTTAGAACGTCATTTTGAAGTAGAACGTATAAACTTTGCACGCAATAACAAGATCAAGACGTTGGCGTTGTTCTTCATTGATGATATTCATTCTTATCGTACAAATGAGCAACAAGAAAAGACCCCTTATTTAAAAGCTGCTTTTGAGCGTTTACTGATAGAAAAGATTAACGCTCTATTGCCCGAACTTAGTGCGCAAGAACAGGAATACAAAGAATATTTGTTAGCCACTAAAGCAGATGTAGACGCTAGCCATGCAGGCTATTTTTCACAAGACAATAGTAGTTCTGACGAAGCCATTGCTCAAGAGGTACAAGAAATTTTATACGAAAAAAAGAAGCTATTGTCTATTAAAAATGGCAAAAGCATATTTAATACTCGTCGCTTTCTGTTTTCCAAATGGACGCTTAAAGAGGGGTGGGATAATCCTAATGTGTTTACCATTGCCAAATTAAGAAGCAGTGGTAGCGACAATAGTAAAATACAAGAAGTAGGCAGAGGCTTGCGCTTACCTGTTGACGAATTTGGGAACCGAATATCAAACGAGCAATTTAAACTTAATTACATTATTGACTTCACAGAGGCTGATTTTGCTGAAAAACTTGTTAACGAAATAAACGCAGACTTACCAAAAGGCTTTGTAATTACTGACGAAGATATTTCTCGTGTAGCAGATCAACGTAAGATAGACGCAGATGATTTGTTTTTGGAGTTGTTGACTAAGAAATATATTGACCGAAATAAAAATATAAAGGCGGAAAATAGAAATCAGTTTTTTCAGGAGTACCCTGAGTTCACCAAGGGTTTAAAACAAGGTAAGGTAGAAGATCGTAATAAAAAACCAGAAAGAAAGATCAAAATACGAAAGGCTGTGTATGATGAGTTAAAAACCTTATGGGCAGCTATCAACAGCAAATATATTTTGTATTATGAAAGAATTGAAGAGGAGAACTATTTGTTTGACGAACTTTTGAGTCTTTTTAGGAAAGGCGTTTTTTCGGATGTGTATATGAATAGCCGCCGCTCTGAATTGAATACAAAAGGAGATATTGCCACTTTAAATGAAGACACAGGAGTGCAATACAAAATTAATCGTCCTATTCATTATGCAGAGTTTTTAAAACGAATCAATAAGCAAACCAACTTATCTATTCAGTTTGTGCACGGAGTAATAGTGGAATACGCCAAAGATAATAGGGTTACTGATGAAATGTTTAACGAACAGAGCGTTTCAAACCTTAAAAGATTATTTCAAGATTGGAAGATTGAGAAACTTAATGGTCGGTTTAGTTACTCTAAGGCTAATTTACCAATGAAAGGGACGCCTCTTTCCTACGCCAATGGTAGCCCGAAAGCTGAAATAACACAAGGTATTATAGGTACAAAGTTCATCGAAGGCCAGCCCACGGAAAACTATCTTTATGATGTATATGCGTTTGATTCTCCTTTAGAGAAGGAAAATTTGTTAGCAGGTGGTATACAGGAAATTGTAGTTTATGGTAAAATACCAAAGAATAGTGTTGCTATTCCGACCACTACGGGTCAATCCTATAGCCCTGATTTTATGTATGTAGTGAAGAAAGGCAATGGTGATAAAATTTTGAACATAATTGTAGAAACCAAGGATGTCGAAAATCAAAAAACGCTACGAGGCATAGAAGAGGCAAAAATATCTTGTGCTAAGCAATTTTTTAATCAACTTACTATTGATGGTTATAAAGTTGAATTCAAAACACAATTGAATGGTGAAAAAATCAAGCAGGTAATTGATGAAGTAATGACCCTTAATTAAACAGGTCATTACTTCATCAACATAATAATTTTCTATGACCATATTACGCTCCTTTTCACCTCACTTTAATCACCCCACTATTCACCACCTTCACCTCCTTCGTATTCCCCGCGCTATACACATTAACATTTACTAACGCCGGAAACTTCACATTATCCAGCTTAATGGCAAAAGGCGGTTTAGGCCCGGTAGTGTTAAACTTTACGTTCTCCAGGCGCAGGTGCTGCACGTTCATGGCGCCTAAGGCCCAGGGGGCTTCGCTGGTGGCGTTGGTGGCATAGGTTACCTGCAGGTTTTTAAACAACACGTTTTGGTACCCAAAGCCGGGGGCGGCGTTTACGGCAATACAGCGTTTAATGGAGTCGGCCACGATGTTTTCTACCGTAATATCCCGGGCGTTGTTGCCTTTGTGCAGTTCAAAAATAAAAGGGTTATCCATGTTGCTCATTTTCAGGTTGGAGATAATCACGCCTTCAATGTCGCCTTTTACCAGTCCCCAGCCGCCGGGCTGGATGTAAATACCGGCCAGCATATTGGTGCGGTGCAGTTTACCCGAGGTGCGGTGCGCAAACTTGCCCGGTCCGGCAAAAAGGCTTTGGGTAACGGTAAAGCCGTTCACTGGCATAATCACCCGGATGCCGTTGCACGCCGAGTTAACCGAACAGTTTTGCACCCTAAAGTTTTCCCAAAAACCACCGGCAATAGCATCGTCGCCGGTCTGCAAATCGCAACCGTCTAACAATACGTTTTTACCGCCGCGAATGTGAATCCCATCCCAGCCCTGGCGGATGCGCACCTTACGGAAAACCACATCCTGCAGGTTATAAGCCAGGATAGCGTAGTTGGCCGCCTTTTCGATAGTCACATTCTCAAACTTTACCCCCGTGCAGTTGGCCAGAATAATGGTATGCGGACCGCGCATGTTTTCTTCGCCTTTGGGGTTAAACACATGCTCGCCGTCAATCGCACCATCGCCCGATATGCTGATGTTGTTGGCACCCTCACCAATAATTAAAGCCTTGGTCCACACGGTATCATAAGCGCTGTTGCCATTGTTGCCCTCATCGCTGATGGTGCTGTATTTAGACAGGTCGGTTTTGGGTACAAACGATTGGTAGCGGTTAGCATCGGCCACGCCCTTTAACACCGCGCCCTTGCTCAGCAGCAGGTTTACCTTGCTCTTGAGGTAAATGGTAGATGTTAAAAAAACACCTTTCGGCACTACCACCGTACCGCCGCCAGCCTTAAAGCATTGGGTAATGGTCCGGTTAATCACGTCGGTATTCACGGTTTTATCATCGCCCTTGGCACCCATGGCCTGTATGTTAAAACGCTTTCCCTGAGCATGGCTGAGGGTAGGTATAAGCGTTAGTAAAGCGTTACAAGCAATAACAATAAAAGAGGTTTTGAGCCGGCGGGTTGTGTATTTCATCAAATAAAGCATACGGGCAAGGGACCGTATGCTTCAAATATAAAAGATTTTTGATAGCAAAACCTCGTACTAAAACCTTTTAGTTGAACCGGTCTGTTTATCCGGCCCGGCGCCTCTCTTCTTCGCTGGCGGTATTGCGGCGGCGGGTGGCCGTTACGTCGCTGCCCAGCCGGTAACTCATACTAAAGGTGATGCTGCGGGTATCGTTCTTTTCGTAAAAACCGTTGCGCTGGTTCTGGTAGTTTACATTAATGCGGTAGGCATTGCCATAAAAAATATCGTTCACCGCCAGGCGCATTGTTCCCTGCCCGTTCAGGATAGTTTTACGGATGCCGGCGCTTACATCATAAGTGTGGGCCACCTTAAAAATACCCTGTATAGAGGGCGATGAGTACCAGGCGCTGGCCTCGGCTTTGAGATTGTGCTTTTTGCTCAGGGTAAAGGCATGGTCGGTACTGAGGTAGGCCCGCCATAAATGGTAATCGTAACTGCCGTTTAAGTACCCCGAACGTTCCTGGTGAATGGTTCCTTGCAGGTAATTGTTAATTTCCCACCAGGCAGCAGGCTTTACCGGGAACGACAAGGCAACACCCGCTTCGCGGCTGAGCTCCAGGTTTTGCTGGGTATCATAAAAAAGCTTGTTCACGTTGTCCTGCACGGTAATATTGCTAAAATAATTGTTGGTGTGCCGGTAAAACAGGGTAGCGTTGTATTGCCCTTTGTAAGTATAGCCCAGCTCGACGTTATGAATGAAGGCCGGCTGCAAGGCAGGGTTGCCCACCAGGTAAGTATAAGGGCTGCTGTAAGATTTAAAAGGATTGAGCCTTACATACTCGGGCCGGTTAATGCGGTAACCGTAGGTAAAATTAAACTCGTTATCAGCATCAAGCTTATACATCACAAACAAGGTAGGGAACAGCTTAAAATAGCGGTTGAGGTTTAGCGAGTCGAGCGTGACGGAGTAGCCACGGGTGCGGGTATATTCGCCGCGCAGACCGCCCTGCAGGCTCCACTTGCCAAGGCTGCCGGATATACTGGTATAAGCCGCAGCCGTGTTTTCGCTGTACCTGAAGTTGTCGCTCCGGGCCGGGATGAGCACCGGCGCAGGCCCTCCGTTATTATAAAAATCAAAAATATTCTGGCTCACAATGCTGCTGTACTTAGCGCCCGATTCCATATTCCACTTTTTGCCCAGCTTGTAGGTATAATCTACCTTGCCCGAATAAATGCTGATGTTTTGTACTGAAGGGGTATAAATGTTGTACGGACTGGAAGCCAGGCCGCCACCGGGCAGTAGCGACAGGTTGTTTACAAACTGCCCGTTGTTGTTGCGGTAAGGCGCATAGTCTATATCAATATTCAGGCTGCGGCCGTTGGTGTCCAGTTTGGCTTTATAGTTCAGGTTAAAGCTGTACTGGTTGGTGCGGCCGTTGGTAAGCGTATTGGTTTGCAGCACCGAATCGAGCATGGAGCGATAGTTGTTAAAAATATTGGTTTGTACGGCATTGGTGCGGTTGTTTAAACTATTGTATCCGGTCACCAAAAAGCCAATTACTTGTTTGCTGGTCAGGTTGTAATCGGCCCCGGCCCGGTAGGTATGCCCCCGGCCCCAGCGGATGCCCCTTTTGGTATTTTCCCAATCCGAGTAACTGCCGGGGTTCTGGTAAATAATGTATTCGTCTTCGCGGTGGTCTTTTTTGCGCTGGTTGTAACCGTAGTTGCCGTAAATATTCAGTTTGCCTTTGCGGTAATTAAACACGCTGCTGGCAATATAGCTGCCGTAAGTAGCTTGGGTGTATACGCCGTTTAAAATCACATTCAGCCCCTGCCCCTTGGGCTTTTTTGATACAATGTTGATAACCGCTCCGCCCTGCGCATCGTACCGCGCGGTAGGGTTGGTAATAATTTCCATCTTGCTCACATTGTCAGACGGCAGGTTGCGCAGGTAATTGGCCAAATCCTCGCCCGAGAGCCGCAGGGGTTTATCGTCCATATACACAATTACGCCCTTGCCCATGGCGCTGATGCCGCCATCAAACTTGGTTTGCACGCCGGGTGCCTTACTCAAGGCATCCCATACAGTACTGCCGCTGGCTATGGGGCTGTTTTCTACATTAAAAACTACGCGGTCAATCTTGCGTTCAATGATGGGCTTGTTGGCATTTACGGTTACCTGCTGCAGTTGCTGGGCCTTGGGCTGCATGATGATTTGCAGGGTATCGACAGGTAAACGGAGCTTACGCTTCACTGTTTGGTAGCCCACATGCGTTGCCGTTAAACTATAACTTGCGCCCGGCTTAATGTGTAGCTCAAACACACCCTGCCGGGACAAAACGGATGGTACGGGTTTATCATTTAAGCTCAGCGTAATCGTAACGGCGTCCAGCGGCTGGCGTGCAGCATTGGTGACCGTGCCTTTAATAACCGATTGTGCAAACAAGCAGTAAGGTAACAACAGCGCAATAAGTGATAAGGCTTTTTTCATGCAGTAAAACTACCCGTAAGTAATATTAAGCAAACTTAACAAGTATTAAATAACATTAAATTGTGTTTTTACCGGGCACGTAATAAAATCTTATTGGCAAATTAGCTTCATGAAAAGGCTTCCGGCCCGTTATGTATACGCTTTGGTTATTGCATCGTTAATCATTACGGTCAGTTTGCAATTGGTGTGGCTTGCTCAAATTTATAAGAGCCAGCACCGGCAGCTTAAAACGGAGGTTGAAGAACTGGTAAGCACAGCGGCCAAAACCACCACCTACAACAGTATAGCCCGCGGGCACGAGCAAAGTGCCCGCTTCCGCGAGTTTTTTATGTCGCCGCAATGGCTGCAGCTCCGGCAGTCTTTTGACGATTTAAAGGTAGATGACCTGCATAGCGAATTTCATTACGGCTTAACCGAAGATAGCACTGTAGTGCAAATGCGCTTATCTTTTTTAAACCATAATATTCGCTACAAACCACATGCTTCGCACGTTATTGATACGCAACTACCCAGGGTTAACCAGCTGCTTGATGTGCGAACGTTTAAACAAATGGATAGCACCATAACAGCCGCTTTGCATCAGGCCGGCATAAGCACCGCTGCATACGCTGCCCGTTATGATTATGACCACGACCGTTTAGATAGCACAACCGCACCAACAAAGCAAATCCAGCCGGCTTTTGCCAGCAAGCACTACACCTATAATTTAAAATTTTTACATAAATATCAGCTCGTTTTACCATCGTTAACCGGCACAGTACTTTACAGGATGCGGTATTACCTGGTGTCGTCGGTGTTGATGATATTGCTTACCGGCATTGCCTTTTTAGTGATTATTAAAATGATGCGTAGCCAGCAGTTGTATGCGCAGGCACGTTTTGCGTTTACCAGCAACATGACTCATGAACTGAAAACACCGGTATCTACTGTGGCTATCGCCCTCGAAACCATCAGTAATAACCATTTAGAAAATCATCCGGCTATGTTAAAAAACTATATTGAAATGAGCCGGAGCGAGCTGCGCAGGCTTAACCTGATGATTGAAAAAGTATTAAACCTGGAACAGGCAGATAACGGCGAGGTAAGTTACCGGCACGAGTTGTTTGATGTACAGCAGGGGATAGAGAACGTATTGGCTTCTATGCAACTGCAAATTGCGCATAAAGAAGCACAGATCAACTGGCAGCCACTACCGGAGCCCTGCTTTGTATACGGCGACCCGGCGCACCTCACCAATGTATTTTATAACCTGACCGAAAATGCCTTAAAATATGGCGGACAGGGTGTACAGTTGCACATCAGTTGTAGTCGCAGCCATAGCGAGGTAATTATTAAATTTAGTGATAACGGACCCGGTATAGAACCTTTGTACCACCAGCGGGTGTTTGACCGTTTTTTTAGGGTGCCCGGTGCTACGGCGAACATACACCAGGTAAATGGTTCGGGCCTGGGCCTAAATTATGTTAAACAAGTGATTGAGCAGCACAGTGGCTGGGTGGCACTGCAAAGCACCAAGGGCAAAGGGTGTACATTTATTTTATACTTACCTGCAGCAGCATGAAGTACCGCATATTATACGCCGAAGACGAGCCTTTTTTGGCGCAGATTACCGCTGATAATTTACAACTTAAAGGCTATGAGGTATTAGCAGCTACCAATGGGCAAGAAGCACTGGCACTGTTTAAAAACCATAAGCCCGACCTGTGCCTGCTGGATATTATGATGCCACTAAAGGATGGTTATACGCTGGCCGATGACATCAGGCAGTTAAACCCGCTGGTCCCGATAATTTTTTTGAGCGCCAAATCAATGCCCGAAGATGTGGTGAAGGGTTTTAAAAGCGGAGGGCATGATTATCTTAAAAAACCGTTTAGTATTGCCGAGCTACTGGTTCGCATCGAGTCGCTGCTAATGCGCTTTGGCACAGGGCCTGCACAAAGCACGGAGGCACCGCAAACGGTGTACACCTTTGGTAACTCCCGACTGGATACTATTACACAGCGTTTGCAAACGCCGTTAAGCCTTTACGATCTGTCGTTTAAAGAGATGGAGCTGCTTAAACTATTGCTGCAAAACCAAAACCAGGTGCTGGAGCGGCAGCAGGCCTTGCAAACCATCTGGGGCGATGACAATTATTATAACGCCAACAGCATGACGGTTTTTGTTACCCACCTTCGCAAAATGCTTAAAGACGATTTGCAAATACAGGTCTTAAATATCAGGGGCATCGGTTATAAGTTAATTTGCTAATCTGATAGATTGCCTGTAATTACGGCCGCAACGTTTCTTATTTCGATTCATACCTGAGGGGTATGCTGTATAAGTCGGCAGTTGTTTGTAGTTTTACGGCCATCTATCTGTTTCGTTTTATGAAAAACTGGTTGTTGCTGATTCCGGCGCTGTTCGTGTTATCGTGTAAAAGTCCTGCCGAAAAGGAAGAAACCCGGCAGCTTAACAAACTTGCCGAAGATTATGTGCACCTGGGTTTAACCATAGGGCAGTACGACGAGGCCTTTGTGGATGCCTACTACGGTCCCGACTCGCTGAAACCGAAACAGGCCGCCGGCGAGGATTTCCCGAAAGACAGTCTTTTAGCGTCGGTTAATGAGCTAACCAATGCCCTGGGCAACCTGTCTCATGCCTCCACCATCGACTCCAATAAAATGCGCGCCAACTGGATGTACGACCAGCTGATGGCCTTTAGCCGCCGCATCCGCATTGCCAGCGGCGAGTATGAGTCGTTTGATGATGAGTCGAAACAGCTTTTTGGTGTGGTAGCACCCGAATATAATGAAGACTATTTTAAAGCTTATATAGACCAACTGGACAGTATTTTACCCGGCCGCGGCAACGTGAACGACCGCTTCCAGAAACTGGCCCGGCACTTTGTGATCCCTAAAGATAAACTGGAAACGGTAATGAATGCTGCTATTGCCGAAGCCCGCAAGCGCACCAAGGCCCACTACCAGTTACCCGCTAACGAAAGTTTTACCCTCGAGTTTGTAACCGATAAACCCTGGACGGGTTACAACTGGTACAAAGGCAACTATAAAAGCGTTATCCAGATTAATACTGATACCAAAGCTTACATTGAGCGCGCCATCGATGTAGGCAGCCACGAAAGCTATCCCGGTCACCATGTGTACAACATGATGCTCGAAAAAAACCTGTACCGGGGCCGCGGCTGGGTAGAGCTGTCGTTATACCCACTGTTTAGTCCGCAGTCGTTAATTGCCGAGGGCAGCGCCAATTACGGCGTGGAGCTGGCTTTTCCCGGTAACGATAAAGTAAATTTTGCTAAGGCTACCTTGCTACCCCTGGCTGGATTAGATACCGCCGGCATCGACGTATACTTTAAAGCGCTTGCCATTAAAGCCAAATTAAACTACGTGCGCAACGAGGTAGCCCGCGGATTGATTAACGATACCATGACCCGCAGCAAAGCCCTAAGCTGGCTGCGCAAATACGGACTGATGAGCGATGAGGTGGCCGAAAAATCGCTCGACTTTATCAGAAAAAACCGCAGTTACGTCATCAACTACAATTACGGCCAGGACCTGGTTAAAAACTATGTAGAGCAGCAAGGCGGCACCGCTAAAAATCCCAATAAGCGCTGGGAAATATTTGGCCAGTTGCTGAGCAGTGAGGTTTCGCCTGCCAGTTTGGTAAAGCACTAACCCAACAACGCCACTACATTTATTAATTTGATTTTGAAGTGATTGTTTGAATTTGACAATCATTGGTTTGATGGATACAAACGTTCGGGCAGTTTCTTTGCTCACCTTTGTATCACAAAAACAAACAAGCAATGAATAAGAAAGTATGGTACGTTACCGGTGCTTCTAAAGGATTAGGCTTAGCATTGGTTAAAAAACTGCTCGCAAACGGTTATCGGGTTGCAGCAACTTCACGATCTGCAGAAGCTTTAAAGTCGGCAGTAGGTGCAGTAGAAGGTGATGCCTTTTTACCGCTTGGCGTTGATTTGACGGATGCCGGTTCAGTAAGCGCATCCATTAAGCAAACGGTAGAGCATTTCGGAACAATAGATGTCGTAGTTAACAACGCCGGCTTTGGTATTGGCGGCAGTGTGGAGGAATTATCTGAGCAGGAAGTGGCCGAAAGTTTTAATGTTAATGTGTTTGCCACTATACAAGTTACTAAACAGGCATTGCCTTATATGCGTAAGCAGCGGTCGGGGCACATCATCAACATATCATCTATCGCCGGTTTTGCGGCAGCTACCGGCTGGGCTATGTACGCGGCTACCAAATTTGCGGTAATAGGTTTGAGCGAGGTACTGGCCGAAGATGTGCGCGAGTTGGGTATAAACGTAACGGTAGTAGCTCCGGGTGGATTCCGCACCGAGTTTTTAAGCCAGCAGTCTTTAGTAATCTCCGACCATAAGATTAACGACTATCAAGCCATCCGGGCCTCGCACGAACGCTACCTAACTATGGACGGCAAGCAGGCCGGCGACCCGGAAAAGGCTGCCGACGTATTTATTCAGCTGGCCGAAATGCCCGAACCTCCCGCTAGGTTTTTTATGGGTACTGATGCCTATAACCGGGCTGTACAAAAAACAAAACTGCTGACTGACGACTTAGAAAAGTGGAAAACGCTATCGTCTTTTACTGACTTTGAAGCGTAGGTCGTTGTTTTATATTTGCAATACTTATGCAAACCGAATCGCTCGAAGATTTTTACCGGCACAAGTTTAACTGGATGCCCGATGACCTGAAAAAGGACATTGGGCACTTCAATGTATTTAACCTGGAAGAGACGTACCGGCATGGATACAGCACCGTTAAATACAGCCGCCGCGATTTTTATAAGATTATGCTCATCCGCGGGCGGCACTTGTTTCATTATGCTGATAGAAGTGTGGAAGTTAATGGTACTAACCTTATCTTCTTCAATCCGTTGGTGCCGTATAAATTTGAGCGGCTTACCCATGATCCATCAGGTTACTTCTGTATTTTCAGGGAAGCATTTTTTGCCGGTCAGGTGCGCAACGGCATCAAGGAAATACCCATGTTTGTTATGGGCGGACAAGCAGTGTTTCCCCTGAGTGCAGAAAAGGATGCAGAAATAACCAGCATCTTCAAAAAAATGCAGGAGGAACTTGAGCAGGATTATCTTTACAAATACGACTTGATTCGTAATTACCTGATGGAGATAATCCACCAGGCGCTAAAGCTAAAACCGTCGGAAACGCTGTATCAGCAGGCAGACGCCAATACCCGTTTAACCGCCGTATTTACCGACTTGCTGGAACGCCAGTTTCCTATAGAATCGGTATCTCAGCAATTTGGTATGCGCTCGGCCAAAGCCTTTGCCCAGCAGCTCAATGTGCATGTTAATCACCTTAACCGTGCTGTGCGCGTGGTAACCGGCAAAACCACCACCGAACTTATTTTTGAGCGCCTCATAGCCGAGGCCAAAGCCCTGTTGCAACACACCAACTGGAACGTTGCCGAAATAAGTTACTGCCTGGGTTTCGAAGAACCCTCGCACTTTAATCATTTCTTTAAAAAGCTTACCCACGCCACGCCGACATCGTTTAGGCAAATAGCCTCCTGATAATTTACAACTACAACAAAGCAACAATACCTCCCAAAATTAACCGGGAGGTATTGTTATTTTAATGGAGTTAAGTGGCCGGGTGCTTACTTGTTAAAATCATCCAAAAAGCTCATGCCGGGCATACCTATCGGAGCGCCGGGCGGCATTTCTACCGCCGGTTCGGTCTGATACTTTTCGGGATTGGCTTTAAAGTCTTCAATTTGCGCCAAAGCATAATACATATTGGCTTTTTGTGTAGCCTCTGCCGATGGCATCTTAGCCGTGAGCCAGTCTTTCAATTCGTTTACCTTTAGCAACGCTTGCCCGCGCACAATTTTAGAGGCGCGGTTGTTGGCGGCTAATTGCAGCAGATATTCGAGGGTTAGGTTATTTACCATAGTTTGTAATTCGCCATGGTAGCCATTGACGGCAGGTGCTTTCCAGGTTTTATCATACAGGCGATCAACCACTGCCATAAAGCCGGGCTGGCGGCTATCGCGGCCATGGTATTCAATCAATCGGGCGGCACGCTCCGCATTCAAAAGCGACGAAATCGTTTCGCCTGCGGCAGATTCAGCTGCGGCAATAGGGTCGAACGTTGGGCCGGTATTGCCTTTAAAAGTTTCCATGCTGGCCGGGTAGCCTGTTGGCCGCGGCGGTATTTTGGCAATCAGTTTCTCGGGCAGGGCCAGGGCATCGGGTGTAATAGTGGCAGCCAATGCATCAAAGGCACGCCATTGCTCGGCCGGGTCAACCATTTGCGTAGGTACCTGTCCGTCGTTTTTAACGGCATGAGTAAAATATAAGCCACCTACCGATTTAGCTACCGCTTCAATCTGATAACGGTGCAACAGGTAAATAGGTACCAGTACTTCTTCGAGTGTAGCCATTGGGGCATCTTTTACAATGGCTTTTTCCGAAAAACTATTTAGTACCTGGCGGCGGATTTTCATCAATTTATTTAGCTCATCAATCGGGTTTACACCGTCATCCCACTGGTGAGATGCGGGGTGTACATACCCGCCAATATCAGGGATGTACTGAAAGCCCAGTTTAATGGTTTTGTTCATGATTTTATCCAAGGCAGCGTTCTCGTCGGTTCCTTTCGGAAACTCTGAGTAACCCCACGTCACGGCCCGTTTGTCCCAACTACCTATACCTTTGGCATAGGCATCCGAGAGGTCAACCGTGCCGTCGACCTTCAAGGTCATGCGCGGAAAGGGATAATCCATCACCGAGGCGCGGTCTTTGGGGCTGGCAGCAAAATTATGGGTAAAACCCAGTGTATGGCCAATCTCGTGGGCTGATAACTGCCGGATGCGGGCCAGCGCCATTTCTTCCATCTTTTTACTGGTGCCTTTGCCATCTTCATATGGCTGTAACAGCCCCTCGGCAATCATGTAATCCTGGCGGTGACGGTCTGACCCTAATGTAACCACACCTTTGATAATTTCGCCGGTACGCGGGTCAATATAGGACGAACCATACGAAAATGCCCGCGGGTTGCCTGCGCGGTTTACCCAGTTTACTACGTTGTAACGGATATCCATCGGGTCGGCACCTTCAGGCAGTTCTTTTACCTGAAAGGCATTTTTAAAACCGGCGGCTTCAAAAGCCTGGTTCCACCAGCCGCCGCCTTCAATCAATGCCTTCTTAATTTTTTCGGGCGCGCCGCGGTCCACATAATACACAATGGGTTTAACTGCTTCGCTCATGGCGGCTCCAGGGTTTTTCTTTTGTAAACGATGCCGGCGACTAAAGCGCTTTACCAGTGGCTCATTCATATCCGCCGAAAAATCCATGTAGCTGAATAAAAAGAAGCTCGACCGCGGGTCAAACTTGCGTGGCTTATAGCCCTCTTCGGGTAGTTCAACAAACGACTGGTGCATTTTTACCGTCACGGCGCTGGGGTCTGGCGCTATACTGTTACCACCAAAGCCCCGCCCGCCGCCCGCGCCGCCGGTAAAGGTAACCATAGCTTCAAACTCAGTATTTTTAGGAAAATTCTTAGTGTTAGCCATGTATACCGCCGATCGGGTATCATCTACCCGATAACCGCCGCCGCCAACAGCAGCCCCACGCCCATTAGCACCACCCGATGAGGGCGCACTGCCTAACCGCCCGCCAATATTTTGGCTGTCGCGTACAATAAACGGAGTAAGGTCTATCAAAACTTTATCACCCTCGGTAGCTACCGGCGCAAAACCCCATATCACCGATTTAGCAAAAGCATTTTCTACAGCACGCTGTTCATCAACATTTCTGTTGCCGGCCCGGTAGTTATAGTTGGGTTCTATCAAAAATATTTTGGGACCTACTTTGGCAAACTTAGCAATATTGGCCGAGGCCTGTCCACGTTCGGCGCTGTTACCGGCACCATCGGTTAATGAAGCAAAGTATAAAAACTCCTGGTCAAACTTATCTACTTCTAACAGTACTTTACCCGTTTTTTCGTCATAATAAAAGTTAAAGTAGCCTTCAAACTTTTTCATGCCCTGGGTAGCACCGGCAATACTGGTAGCTGGCGAAGCATTAGTTTGACGGTTCATACCTGTACGTCCCGGTGGTGGCGTACCATCCTGCGCCCAAGCAACAGTGCCTAAAGCTAACGCACCTGCCATTAAAGCTAAATTTAATTTCATATATTTCTGATTAGGGGTTTTCTGAGACCGAATAATTGAATATCAATCAACGTTTTTAAAAATTAACGATATGATGATAAAATACTATGCGCATCTACCTTCAAAATTTTGCTTTTTTAATACTTTTGTAATTTTTAATGACTATTTCTCAATTATTCATGACTTATTCTTGCTAAATTATAACAAATGCGACGCTATCAAAGTAAAAATCAGAACATAAATTAATTTTTTAAGTTAATTTATTAACCGATCTGCTGTTTTAATTTACCTGGCTGTGTTTCTATTAAGAAAATACCTGCATTTGGTTAAATTTATAATTTATCCGATGCTTGATTATAGGTTTCCCGGCAGACTAATTTAATGGTGATCTGCAAAAGGGTTTATAAAGCATCACTTGCTGATTTATGATCAGCTCCTGTTATGAATGTTAAACTTTGGCGGAATAAATATTTTTACCGCTCGTTTAACAAGCGGTTTATTTTTATAGCTTTAGCGTAACTAAATCATCGCTATCACCTATGCAGCCCGCTTCATTCAGGCTAAACCAGCGCTCTATACTCATTGGCGCCGGTGTTATTATCACCATCTTTTTAGCCGTTTTCTTTATCTTTAAAAAGCCTAAAAAAACGTACAACCACGAGTTTGGCAAGTACATACAATCGTATACTACCGGGGTTATTTCGCGCACCGGCACAGTACGCGTAAAGCTGTCGGACCAGGTGCAGGTAACTCATGCACAAAACGAAGAACTAAAAGGCAAGGTATTTGACTTTTCGCCGTCGGTTAAGGGCAAAGCCTATTGGGTAGACGCACAAACCATTGAGTTTAAACCCGAAGCCGAACTTGACCCCGACAAACATTATGATGTTGATTTTGACCTGGGTTCGGTTACCAAAGTGGCTGACGAACTGAAGCATTTCACCTTTGATTTGCAAACCATCAAGCCTGATTTTGTGATTGATTTTAACGGGCTGCAGTCGGCTACAGCCACCTCGTTAGAAAAAATGAAGTTTACTGGCAGCATCCAAACTGCCGATTTTGAAGACCCGGCTAAAGTTGAAAAGATGCTGACTGCCTCATACACATCGCCGGTTAGTATTACCTGGCATCATAATAAGCTCAGTAAAAAACATGAGTTTACAGTAAACAATGTGCCGCGGTCCAGAAGCAAAGCTTCCAAACTGGAACTGCAATGGAATGGCGACCCAATTAACGTGGAAAGCACTGGCGACGAAGCAGCCGAGATACCGGCCGTGGGCGACTTTAAGCTTTTGCAGGTAAAAGCCGTACAAGACCAGGAAGAGTACGTATTGTACCAGTTTTCTAACCCTGTAAAAATTGGACAGGAACTTAGGGGGCTTGTTGGTTTGAGTAACATGGGCGAGTTAACCTACACCATTGAGGGTAGCATGGTAAAGCTGTATGCCCCCGAGCATTTACAGGGTAACTATACCGCCGTTGCCAATGAGGGCATTGAGGATATTACCGGCAAAAAAATTGGCCGCAGTTATAGCGCTAATGTATTTTTCGAAAACCGGATGCCGGCGGTAACCATTCCGGGTAAGGGTGTTATTTTGCCCGATTCGGGCCGGTTAATGATGCCGTTTGAAGCCGTTAACCTTAACGCAGTCGATGTAAGCATCATCAAGGTTTATGAAAATAATGTACCTCAGTACTTTCAAAGCAATGGTTTTGACGGGCAGGAGCAGTTGCGGCAGGTTGCCAAACCGGTGGTACAAACCACCATACATTTGGATCAGGACCGCAGCCTGAACCTGAACAAGAAAAACCGTTTCATGCTCGATATTGACCACCTGATGCGCACCGAGCCCGGCGCTATCTATCGAGTAGTTATCGGGTTCCGTAAAGCCTATTCGCTCTACAATTGCAGTGTGAAGAGTAAGACTGACACGACCAGCAACAGTGAAGATGAAGAGGAGGGTGAAGGCGGCGATTACAGTTCGGACGATGCAGGCGGCAGCAACCAGGTAGATGACGACGAAGATTTTTGGCGCCGTTATGACAACTACTACCCCGAAGGTTACAAGTGGAATGACCGCGACAATGTGTGCTCAGACTCTTATTATACTAAAGACCGCTGGGCTACCCGCAACATCATCGCCTCTAACATCGGGCTCATCACCAAACGCGGTAACGATAACAGCATGCTGATTGCCGTCACCAATATCTTGGATGCGCAACCCATGTCGGGCGTAAACTTGCAAATACTCGATTACCAGAAACAGGTACTATGGACGGGCACATCTGATGGCGACGGCCTGGCTAAGCTGGATTTAAAACGGAAACCCTACCTATTGGTGGCAAAAAAAGGTGATGAGCGGGGCTATTTAAAACTGGATGATGGCAGCGCGTTGCCCTTATCGCGTTTTGATGTGAGCGGCGAGCTGGTACAGCATGGCCTAAAAGGTTTTATTTATGGCGAACGCGGCGTGTGGCGCCCCGGAGACTCTATTTTTGTGTCGTTTATTTTAGAGGATAAACTTAAAACGCTTCCGGCCGACCACCCGGTGGAGTTTGAGTTTTACAACCCGCAAGGGCAGTTGTACAGCAAAATGGTACGCACCTCATCGGTTGATGGTTTTTACAGTTTCCACACCGCTACCACTACCAGTTCGCCTACGGGCACCTGGAATGTGAAGATTAAGGTTGGCGGTGCCTTGTTTCAAAAAAGCATCAAGGTAGAAACCATTATGCCGAACCGTTTAAAACTCAACCTTAGCTTTGGCAACCAAACCGAGTTAACCAAGGGTAGCACCAATGGTGTATTGAGTGCGCACTGGCTTTTTGGCGGTATTGCTCAAAATTTAAAAGCCAAGGTAGATGCCTTTTTGTCGCCGCAGCAAACCAGTTTTAAAGGTTTTGACGGGTATAGTTTTGACGACCCTACGCTTGCCTTTAGCACCCAAACACAAAATATTTTTGATGGTCGGCTGGATGCCAATGGCAATGCCAACGTACAGGCCGATATCAACCTCGAAAAACAAGCCCCAGGTCAGCTGAAAGCTAACTTCCTGGTGAAGGTTTTTGAGCCGGGCGGAAATTTCAGCATCAACCAGGTGACCATGCCGTACAATGTGTATCCCGGTTATGTGGGTATCAAAGTGCCCGAAGGCAGCCAGCTAAGCGGCATGTTAACTACCGATGCCTACCATGTGATTGATATTGCTACCATAAACACTAAAGGTACATTATGGAGCGGAACCCGCAATGTGCAGGTAGAACTTTACAAAGTACAATGGCGCTGGTGGTGGGACAAAACCGACGAGGAATTGAGCAACTTTACCCAAAACCAGTATAATAAGCTGGTGAGCACTCAAACGGTACCGGTAACTAACGGCCGCGGCAAATGGACATTGCGCATACCGCAGGCCGATTGGGGCCGCTACCTGATTAGGGTAACCGACCCGCAAACCGGGCACACTACGGGCAAGATTATTTACATTGACTGGCCTAACTGGGCAGAGCGCTTACAGCAGGACAATCCTACCGAGGCAGCCATGCTTTCGTTTACGGCAGATAAAAAAAGCTACAAGATAGGCGAAGAGGGAACTTTAACCATACCTACCAGCAACAACGGCCGGGCACTCATTAGTTTCGAAAACGGCAGCAAAGTGATTAAAACCGCCTGGACAGATACCCGCAAGGGCCAAACCCAATATCGCTTTAAGATAACTGAAGATATGACCCCCAACGTGTTTGTGAACGTGACCCTGTTACAGCCGCATCACCAAACCCTGAACGACTTACCGATACGGATGTATGGTGCCATACCGATTGCGGTTGAAAACCCGGCCACCGTATTAAAGCCGGTGATTACCATGCCGGATAAAATCAGGCCCGAAACACCGTCGGAAATTACGGTATCAGAGACATCGGGCAAGGAAATGACTTATACCATTGCTTTGGTTGATGAAGGCATTCTGGACCTGACCAATTTTAAAACACCCGACCCGCATCAGGCCTTTTATGCCCGCGAGGCGTTGGGTGTGAAAACTTGGGACTTGTTCGATTATGTCATCGGTGCCTTTGGTGGTGACCTTGAGCGTATTTTAAGCATCGGCGGCGACCAGGCCATCGGCAACAATAAAAATGCAACGGTTAACCGCTTTAAACCTGTAGTGAAATTTATGGGGCCTTTCCGTTTGGGCAAAGGCGAAAAGCAGACTAAACGCTTTACTTTACCGCAATACATTGGCTCGGTAAGGGCCATGGTTATAGCCGGGCACGATGGCAGTTATGGTTATGCCGAAAAGGCCGTTGCTGTTAAAAAGCCGTTAATGATACTGGCAACCCTGCCACGGGTACTGGGACCGTCGGAGAAATTCCAATTGCCGGTAACCGTGTTCGCGCTCGAAAATCAAATTAAAACGGTTAGTATCCAGGTGCAGTCGACTGCTTTAAACAGCACCGGAAGCACGCAAAAGGTTATTGCCTTTGCCAAACCCGGCGATCAGGCTGTAACGTTTGATTTGGATGTAAAAAACTTTGTGGGCATAGGTAAAGTGCGCATTATTGCCCGCAGCGGCAGCGAAACGGCGGTAGAAGATGTGGTGCTCAATATTCGTAATCCAAATCCGTCGGTTACCCGCACGCAGGTAAAAGAGCTGCGTGCCGGCGAAACCTGGAACATAGACTATACCCCGTTTGCCATGGCCGGCACCAACAAGGCTACCTTAGAGGTATCAGGTATTCCTCCTATAAACCTGGCCAAACGTTTGGGTTACCTGATGCACTATCCTTATGGTTGTGTAGAGCAAACTACCTCGTCAGGGTTCCCGCAGTTATATCTGGGTCAATTGGTTGATTTATCCGCTCGGCAAAAAGCCGAGGTGGAGCGCAACATTAAGGCTACCATTAACAGGCTTAATGGCTTCCAGGTACCGGGTGGAGGCCTGAGCTATTGGCCGGATGGCGGTGAGGCCGATGAGTGGGGCACCAACTATGCCGGTCATTTTATGTTACAGGCGCAGGCCAGAGGCTACAGTTTACCCGCTGGCTTTATCACCGGCTGGAAAAAATTTCAGCAGCAAAAGGCCTTAAATTGGGCGCCCGATTCGCGCAGCTTTTACGGTGCCGACCTTATGCAAGCCTACCGCTTGTACTTGCTGGCCATGGCCAGTGTGCCCGAGCTGGGTGCCATGAACCGGTTAAAAGAATTTAAATATATTAGTGCAAGTGCCAAATGGCGTTTAGCAGCAGCCTACCAGTTGGCCGGTCAGCCCGAGGTAGCCTTGCAGATGATTCGTGGCTTGCCTACGCAGGTTAAACCATACAACCAGTTAGACTATACCTATGGTTCGGACGAGCGCGATGAAGCCATGATCTTAGAGACACTTACCATGCTGGGCCGTCGTGAGCAAGCTTCGGCCGTGTTACGCTCAGTTGCGGCACAGCTTTCAACCGATGAATGGTACAGTACTCAAACCACGGCTTATGCGTTAATGGCCGTTGCGCAGTATTGCGGGCAAAGCCATTCGCCATATAAGCTGCAGTTTACTTACCAGGCACCCGGCGCAAAAGGCACAGTCACATCCCCTGCCTATTTATGGCAAGCGCCGCTTGGCGCCACCAAGGGGAAACTGGTATTCAAAAATAATGGCAAAAACCTGCTTTATGTACGGCTTATTCAGCAAGGGCAACCCGCACCGGGCGACGAGCAGGAAACCGGCAACAACCCGGATATACTGCGCATGAATGTAGCCTACCTGAACATGAAAGGCGAGCCAATAGACATAGCACAATTAAAACAGGGCACCGACTTTGTGGCGCAGGTTACCGTTAAAAACCCCAATGGCAACGGCGACTACCGCAACATGGCGCTTTCGCAGTTGTTCCCGTCGGGATGGGAAATATTAAATACCCGTATGCTGAACAACGACGAAGTATTCAAATCGTCGCCGTCGGATTACCGCGACATACGCGACGACCGGGTGTATACGTATTTTAGTTTAGACCAAGGCAAAGAGGTTACTTATTACGTGATGCTTACTGCGGCCTACGCCGGGCGGTATTATTTACCGGCTACTTATTGCGAGGCCATGTACAAGGCATCGGTAAATGCATTGCAAAAAGGCCGGTGGATTGAGGTTGTGAAATAATGCAGCGTATTAAACGGCTTTTACACAACAAAGCTTTTGTGGCAACGGGGCTGGTATTACTGGCCCTGTTGCTCTGCTTTTGGTTTTGTTTACCGTCAAGGCTATTTAAATCGCCTACCTCATTTGTGCTGAATGACAGTAAGGGTGTGTTACTGGGCGCTTCTATCGCTGCCGATGGGCAGTGGCGTTTTCCGTATGATGCGCAGGTGCCCGATAAGTTTAAACAATGCATTATTGCTTTTGAGGATAAGCGCTTCGAGCATCATCCGGGAATAGATATCTGGGCAATGGGCAGGGCTTTCAGGCAAAACTGGAAATCGGGCCGCGTGACCAGTGGGGGCAGCACCATTACCATGCAGGTCATCAGGCTGGCCACGCATCACCAGCGCAACTGGTGGAACAAACTGAGAGAAGCACTGATGGCCCTGCGCCTCGAGCTAACGCATAGTAAAGCCGAAATACTGGCTCTATATGCCAGCAACGCACCTTTTGGCAGTAACGTAGTGGGGCTGAATGCTGCCTCGTGGCGTTATTTTGGCCGCAGTCCGGATAAGCTTTCCTGGGGCGAGACGGCGGCTTTAGCAGTTTTACCTAATGCGCCATCGCTCGTGCATCCGGGTAAAAATCGTTTGGTACTTTTAAAAAAGCGTAACCTGTTGCTGGATAAACTTTACCATACCGGTATTATTGACAGCAACACCGCCATGCTGGCCCAACTGGAACCGGTGCCCGATAAGCCTGTTCCACTGCCTGTAGAAGCGCCTCACTTGCTGGCTCGTATTGTGAGCGAACACCAAACCAACCAGGACTCAGATACCCGCATTAGCAGTACCATTAACGGGCATTTGCAAGATCAGGTCACCCAGATTTTAGAACGACACCATACGGTGTTAAGCGCCAATCACATCAATAATATGGCAGCCATAGTACTGGATGTGGAAAGCGGTGCCACGCTTGCATATGCGGGCAACATCTACCACCCGCAGGAGCCACAACTGGAAAGCAGTGTAGATGTGATTGGTGCGCCGCGCAGTCCGGGCAGTACCTTAAAACCATTGCTGTATGCTACCATGCTCAACGATGGGTTTATTTTGCCGCATAGTTTAATTCCCGACATTCCTACCCAAATTGCCGGTTATCAGCCCGAAAATTTTGACTTGGGGTATGATGGTGCTGTACCTGCCTCTACCGCATTGGCCCGCTCGCTAAATGTACCCGCAGTAAAAATGCTGCAAAAATATAAGTATGAGCGCTTTTACGATTTTCTGAAAAAAGCAGGTATCACCACCCTCAAGCAGCCCGCCGATTATTATGGCCTTTCACTCATTTTAGGCGGCGGCGAAAACACGCTTTGGGAACTGGCCGGTTGCTATGCCGATATGGCCCGGGCGCTGAACCACTATAACCAGCATGGCGGTAAGTATAACCCGGCCGATTATCATTTGCCTGTATATCAACCCACAAAAGCACTAAAGCCCGAATGGCAAAAGGATGGGTTGTTGGACGCCGGCTCTATTTACTATACAATGGAGGCCATGGAAGAAGTGATGCGGCCGGGTGAGGAAATGCTTTGGCAGCAGTTTGCCTCATCACAACGTGTCGCCTGGAAAACCGGCACCAGTTTCGGTTTCAGGGATGGGTGGGCCATTGGTATTACGCCTAAGTATGTAGTAGGTGTTTGGGTGGGTAATACCACCGGCGAGGGGCGGCCCGGCCTTACAGGTATTAACACGGCAGCTCCTGCGCTTTTCGAAATATTCAGGCTCTTACCTGCTACCCGTACCTGGTTCGAAAAGCCAACTGCCGCTATGGTAAAAGTTAAAGTATGTCACGAGAGCGGTTACCGGGCCAGCCAGTACTGCAACCATACCGAAGAGATGTGGATACCGCCCGCCGGATTGAAATCGCCCATCTGCGCATATCATCAGTTGGTACATTTAGATGAAAGCAAGCAGTGGCAGGTGAGCAGCAACTGTGTATCACCCAGCCAGATGGTTACCCAATCGTGGTTTGTGCTGCCGCCGGCCATGGAGTACTACTACAAAGTGCATAATTACCAATACCGCAGTTTGCCACCGTTTAAGGATGGCTGCCGGGAAGAGAATGAAAACCTGATGGAGGTGATTTATCCCAAAAACGGCGCAAGTGTATATGTGCCTTTGGAGGCTGATGGTAAACGCGGCCGCATGGTTTGCAATGCTGCCCACCGGCAATATGGCGCTAAAATATTCTGGCACCTGGACGACCAGTACATCGGCGAAACAACCTCTTACCATCAAATGGCGCTAAACCCTGCGCCTGGCCAGCACTGGTTAACTCTGGTAGATGGCAACGGGAGCATGCTAAAAATCAGATTTAATGTGCTGGATAAAGATAAGTCGAAATCAGAATAAATGATTGGTGGTTAATACTCAAATTGGCTCACCTGCTAAAATCTAAAAGGCTCGTTATTTACCATTAGATTAATAGCGCTAACGGAGGCTATATTTGTGCCTTTTACCGGATAAAATATGTTCAGAGTTTTTCGCGCCGCGGGGTTGGCGCTGATGATGATAAGTTTGATGTATACTATGGCGTTTGGGCAATCGTCTAAGCCACCCACTTATGTAGACGCCAAAGGTGTATTCAGGTGGACTAAAGACAAAAAGCCAATATATCTTTTTGGCGTTAATTACACCCTGCCCTTTGCTTACGGATACCGTGCGGTAAAGGCGCTTAAACTAAATCACGAACAGGAGATTGACAAAGATGTATATCACCTGGCGCGTTTAGGGGTTGATGCCTTCCGGGTACATGTATGGGATACCGAGATTAGTGATTCGGCAGGTAACTTAAAGCAAAATGAGCATCTGCGATTATTTGACTACCTGGTGTCAAAACTGGAACAGCGCGGCATCCGCATCATCATTACCCCTATTGCTTTTTGGGGTAATGGCTACCCGGAACCCGACGAGCATACCGGCAGCTTTAGTGACAAGTACGGAAAGAACGGTGCCTTGGTAAACGAGCAGGCTTTTAAAGCACAGGAGCGCTATTTACAACAGTTTTTCAGTCATGTAAACCCTTACACCGGCAAAACCTACACGGCAGACGATTTTATCATCGCTACCGAAATTAATAACGAGCCGCATCCTAGCGGACCCAAAGCCCGCGCTACCGAATACATCGATCGCATGAAGGCAGCCATCAACAGCACCGGCTGGAACAAGCCGGTATTTTACAACATCAGCGAATCGCCGTGGTATGCTGATGCGGTGGCTAAATCCAAAGTCGACGGCTTTAGTTTTCAGTGGTATCCCATCGGGCTGGTAGCCGGGCATGAGCAAAAGGGTAATATGCTGCCCAACGTAGACCGGTACACTTATCCGTATGATACCATTCCCGAATTTAAAAACAGGGCGCGCATGATTTACGAATTTGATGCGGCCGATATGCTGGCCTCCTACATGTACCCGGCAGTTGCGCGCAGTTTTAAACAAGCCGGGTTTCAGTGGGTAACGCAGTTTGCTTACGATCCGCTGGCTACAGCATACGGCAATACCGAGTACCAAACCCACTTTTTAAACCTGGCTTATATACCTGCTAAAGCCATTAGTTTACTGATAGCCAACCGGGCTTTTCATACGTTACCTGCCGGTAAAAAATACGGTGCTTACCCGCTCGATAGCGTGTTTGATGCTTTCAGGGTGAGTTATAAGCAGTCGCTGAGTGAGATGAACACCGACAAGGAGTTTTACTACTCCGGCTCTACCGCAACGCAACCGCGCAACGGCAAAGTGCTACAACACGTTGCAGGTGTAGGCAGCTCCGTTGTTGTAAAATATCCTGGCTATGGCGCTTACTTTTTAGATAAACTTGAAAATGGTATCTGGCGATTGGAAGTAATGCCTGATGCCATCACCATTCGCGATCCGTTTGCCCAGCCATCACCGTCCCGCGAAGCGGTACATATTGCCTGGAACAGCCAACCCATGCAGATTATGCTTGCTGATTTGGGCAGCGATTTTAAAGTGCAGGGCGTTAACGCTCAAAATAGCTACACAACCACTGCCCGCCAAAACAGCTTTACTATTAAACCGGGTACTTACTTGCTGATTAAACCTGGTAAAAATAGTAGCCAGTGGACGGCTGAGCGTAAGGTGGGTTATTTAAAGCTTGATGAATTTGTTGCCCCGCAACCAGTAAGCCACGAGCCTTACATAGCACATAACCCGGCAACGGAAGTTAGCACCGGGAAACCGATAATGGTGAACATTAAAGCCATCAATATTGACTCGGCAGACAAGGTTACGTTATTGATGAAGTGGCCTTACAGTGGCCCCAACCATACGGCCATGACCCGTGTTACCCCTAATGATTATACGGCCACTATACCACCCGACGGCTCGGGCAACGGCAAAATCAGTTACCGCGTTGTAGTGCAGCATGGCCAGGATGAATATACTACTTTTCCGGGCGGCCATAAAGGTAATCCCAACCGCTGGGACTATCTGAACGATGATTACTGGCAAACATTTGTTGCTGCGCCCAACGCTGCCATCAGCCTGTTTAATGCCACAATCGACCAGGACAAAACCAATACCTATGTACCCGAAACTGCAAAGCAGGCTAAAGTGCAATGGGCTGGCGGGTCGGTAACCGGGCATTTGGCCTTAAGCATGAGCACACCTTTATTACAGCAAAACCAGGTATTGGGTATGCAACTCTACATCGGCGATAAACTGAACAACCGCGCCAGTGATTTGCCGGGCATCACCAAAATAATCATCAAAGCCCGCACAACCGGAGCCCCAACCGCCAAACTACGCTTAGCACTCATTAATCAGGATGCAGCAGCTTATGCAACAACAATTGAGTTAAGTGCCGATTTCAAAACGATAGAAATACCACTCACCAGTTTAAAGCCAGATTCTGCATTGCTTTTGCCCCGACCTTATCCGGGCTTTATGCCTTTGTGGTTTAAAGCCGGAAGCTTTACAGGCTTTAAATTGCCAGAGGCTGATAAACTCGGACTCACATTTAACGGACCACTAAATCAGGAGCAATCGGGCAAGGTCGCATCCATAGAGGTCGAATCTGTCTGGCTGGAAAAATAGATAGCTGGTTAATGATTGACATTATCAATAAACAATTGCATAGAACGTGGCGAGATACTCCAGTTGGGAGCTGGCATATGCCCCCAAACTTTGGGGTTATCATACAAATTAAAGTAGCTCACGCCAAACACATGCGGGTTAGCCTTAATGGTAGCCGCAGCATTCTGCAGCCATTGGTTTTGAAAAGCTTCAGGGCCTTTTACACCAAACTCGGCAATAAACAGTGGCTTGCTTAAAAAGCGCATCCGGTAATATTTACGCTTAAAAATATTACTAAAGAGTTCCTGTTTACCGGGGTCGGTAATGTTTTTATCGGGCAACCCGTAAATAGCAATACTGATGTAGTCAACCACATCATTGCCCGGCCAAAAATCAACTGAGCCACGATCACCAGCCGGCGCCCATATCTTTTTTACATTGGTTGGTGGGCCGCCGTTAAGTTGCATAAAATGACGGTAGGCCTGGATGTATTGAACCGGATCCTGACTTTGCCAGGCATAGCGGTGTATGGGTATTTCCATCTCATGCATAAACCGTAAATAAACAGTTTGCCGGGTACTGCCCAATATGCCGAAAAGTTTAGAAAACACCTTATCGTAACGCCCCTGTAAAATATGCGTAATTACCTGAGTGTCGGTTATACCACTGGTATCTTTCCAGGGCTCTATGGTAACAATAATATCATGATGACGGTTAGCCATCGCTTTAAACTTCTTTTCAAATTCGTTTCGTTGTACTTCGCCTAAATCTGTAAAAAGATGCTCGGCCATGATACCTTTCAGGTTAATCAGCCTTTGCTGAGGATCATAAACACCTATTTGCAGCTTTTTTCTGGCAGGTTTGACCGGGTCTCCAACCACAAAATTATAGGATGAATAAACTGCTGTTTTAGAGAGTGACGTAATATAGGCAGCCTCGGTAGTTAACCATTCGGACTTAAAATTTTTGCGCTGAACGTGGCTCGACCCCAATACAATTACCGGCTTATTAATAAAGCGCATCCGGTGTAGCTTTTGCCTTAGTATTGCGGGTATTGATGATGTTGCGGGATAGGCCTGTGCCTTATCTTCAGACAAGCTGCCTAACGTAACGCTTACGGCATCAACATACCGGTTGCTGGGCCAATACTCCGTGTCGCCGGGGTAACCACTTGGCCCCCAAACCATTTTAGTTTTAGGTGCCAGTTGCTTCAGTTTAGCAGCTATATAATTAAATGCCTTGCTATAATCCTCAGGCGATTGATATTGCCACGGGAAAACTAAGGCAGGGATTTCCATGTCGGGGTCAAACCGTACATAAACATCATATTTACTCTGCGCAATAATAGCGCCCAATTGATGTATCTGATTGTCAAATTTACCATGGTAAACAGCAGCCAGTACATTGTCTGCGCTCAACAAGCCCTTAAGCCACGTTTCAACAGTAATTAAGGCGGGGCCATGTGCCAGTAATTGCTGAAGCGACTGTTCATCAAACCATAAAGATGTTGATTTGCAGATTACCGAGCCATGCTCTATGTTCAAATGATGTACACTTGTAGTATCACCTATGCGACTTAACATGCCTAATACCTGTTCTTGCGAACGGAGGTAGTACTCATCCTGACAGTACGATGTTACGTTTTTTTTGATGTACCTATAATTTAGTACAATGGCAAGAAGAAGTACTAATAATACAGCAAAACACCATCTACAACCTTTTAAATTAAACGCCGGCATTATACTTATTGGTAAAAAGGTATGTCGAGCGCTGAGTATGCTTCGTTAATATTATGCCCTTGGGCAGCAATCAGGTACAAATGATAATTTGAGGGGGCATCGGGTATTGCTAATTTTAAGGTAGGCCCGCTACCCACCTTTTCAACATGTATAGGTTTGCCCCATTCATTGCTTCTAACCATGTACCATTCGTAGTTCAAACCCGTTTGCAGGTAAGCCGCCAAATGCCATTTATTTTGCATAAACACTAATGCCTGGTACGGAATTTTGGCACCAGGTGCGGTTGAGATGGCTGGTCTTAAAATTTTAACCGCAGGTAAATGATTGGCTGCAATATTACCATGGAATGCTTGGCTGATAGCATGTAGATAAGGCTTATTGCGCCCGTAAATACCTTTCAGACCATCTACCGTAATTGACGATGCCGCAAGTTGGTCTTGCCAGTTAGCATAAAAAACTCCTTGTGCCGGATAATTTCCGTTAGTAAAGGCGCGGGGGTTAGCGTTACTAAAATAAAATGGCACTTTCAGGCTGTCGGTAACATGGGTAAGCGAAGCTTCATCGGTAAGAACCAGTCCGTAGGCATCTAAGGCCGGAATATTCGTTTTTAACAAATTTATAGCGCTGTACAAACCGGGAGCTGCCATTACCTCAGCGCTTAAACTTCGCGACGGATCCTGCTGCTTGATTTGTTCAACCAGTTGCTTCATCCACCGGATATAATTTTTTCGTGCTACGTTTAATTGAGGTTGCTTATAATACTCATCCAATTGTTGTAAGGCTGTATTACTCAAACTCCAGGATGTAATAGTTGGATTACTTTTTTGAGCATTTACCACGCTGATGATATCGTCTGATAGTTCATACAAATAATCAAAATCATTAACAAAGGCTGCCGGTGATGGTATCCAAAAACTATATTGAATTTTTAATCCACTTTCTGCAGCTTCATTAAGCAAAGTTTTATCATAAATACCCGGGCCGTATAATTTAACCGTATTTATACCAACGCGTTTCATTTCGGCAAAGTCGGCCGCAATTGCACGCTTGTCAAGCGTAACAGCATTTTTAAACCAATAATTGCCTTTAGAATAAATTACACCATGTATATCGCGGT
Organism: Mucilaginibacter sp. CSA2-8R; assembly: GCF_038806765.1. Taxonomy (NCBI): domain Bacteria; kingdom Pseudomonadati; phylum Bacteroidota; class Sphingobacteriia; order Sphingobacteriales; family Sphingobacteriaceae; genus Mucilaginibacter; species Mucilaginibacter sp. CSA2-8R. Next base: position 5,162,434 of record NZ_CP152389.1, read on the forward strand.
AACAAGAGGGCTGCGGTACAAATGCTGACCGGTATTGATTTGCAGGCTTACCATAGTTGTTTGATTGAAAAATAAAATTGTTTGCCATTACCGTTGGGGTGCGTTCTTGCGCATCAGCGGCCATAGTATGGGCAACATCAATTTTAAAGCCGGCAACCAATGGTTTTACTCCGGTAATATTGAACTCACCAATTAAAAAACCTGACGGATAAAATGAGGCTATTGAAGATGAACCGTCACTTCCGTTATACATGCCTGCAATGCTCAAAGTAGTGATGCCAAGCACCATGGCCAAGCTTCCGGCCCTTACACTTGCATATACTTTGCGCCGCAGTAGCCAAAAATGCCCTTTAGCCTGATGAATGCCCCGCAAAAATGCCTGCACCAACTGATGACGCTTCTGGTAATTACGCATTTGTATCTGCGCACTCGAAACCAACACAAAAAACATCAGCAAGCAGTTTAGCCCCGCAATGCCTGCCATAAAAATAGTGTATGGATTTAAGTTTTGTGTAATACCATAGGCTATGGCCAGCATTGAAAGTAGCAGGACAGCGATATTGGGAAGGTTTATCTTAAAATTAACGGGATCATTCAAGTCTTTAGGCGTAGGGATATACGGTACTTTCTTGCGAAAAAATGTATAAACAACCCCCGTAATAAACACCCACCATGTACCAATCAGTAAAAGGCCGCCTACGATGTGAAAGCCTCGTTCCCGATCTTCCATTACCCATTGTTGTACATAATGCCTTATCAAAATAACGGCAGTAACATAGGGCACACTGATAAGCACAAATTGTGTAAAATCTATCTTTAAGGGATACAAGCCGGTAAACAGTGATATGACAGGGATTAAAAAGTTAATTAAAAATATAAAGCCTGATATATAAAATAAAGGCAGCAGCCCGTAATGCAATTTTTGCCGCCAGGTAAACTTTTTAAATAAGCTGATATACGAGGTAAACAGCAATTCAAACACTCCGCGCGACCATTTGAGCTGTTGTTTATAGTAAGCTGAAAGTGTTGCCGGTACTAACCCTCGTGTTAACACCTCCGGAACGTAAAGCGATTTCCAGCCTTTGGCATGCATTTGCATGGCAGTGTGCATATCTTCGGCCAGGCCCGCAGCATGCCCGCCAATCGACTCGAGTGCCGTACGCCTGAAGGTACAATTGGCGCCGATGGCCTGTACCGTGCCATAGCTGTTCATGCACATCATCATGGGGCCATAAAACTGATAAGTTTGCTGAGCTGCACCTTTGGCCACCCAGCTATCCTCCTGGTTATAATAAGCCTGCACCACTTGTACATAGCCAATTTCTTCGTTCTCAAAATAATCAACAACCTGGTCAAGAAAATTGGGTGCAGGTACATGATCAGGGTCAAGCACTACACATAACTCACCTGTTGATTGCTGTAGTGCATTGTTGATATTGCCGGCTTTGGCGTTTATTTTAAGCGTGCGGGTAACATGATGTATGCCTAATTCATGGCAAAGCGCTTTTAAATAGGCATCGTTTGCCTCATCGCATAAATAGGTTTGGTGCGGATAAGTAATATTTTTAACAGCCCGGAGCGTTTGCTCAATCATATTGTAAGGCTCACCAGCGCAAAAGGTAGTAAAAATATCAACAGTATACTGGCGGGACGCTTTGGGTTTGTTTGGTATACTGACAGACCAGTAATGATACCATTCGTAACCTATTTTAAAAAAGGAAAAGATAAAGGTAACCATGAGCAGCCAGTAAAGGGTTTTGTTGCCCATTACCTGCGGCTGCAAAAGCTTGTACAGAAAAAAAACCATTAGCCCCAAGCCTATCACAATCATAGTGCGCAGGTTGATCTTTTGCTTAAAATCGGGGCCTTTCATTGCGTACTGGTTTGGGGGTTATTAAGTACATAAAACGGAATATTACAAGCGGCAAAATAATTTTGCTTGTTGTAGGCATATACATATAAGCGATAGGGCCCTTCTTTTTTGGGTGCGCGGAATGTAACTTGTTTACCGGTGCTTGCAGTAACGAATGAATGCAGTATTGGTGCAACCTCCTTTTGGCTGTAGATATCATTTACCTGGTGGTAGTTTTCGGGAAATAACTGCCATTGATAAGTGATATTAGCGGTATCAGTGCCATATAGGTATACCTGTCCCTGTGCCGTGGTATTACCGGCCAGTAAGATATTGTCCTGGCTGCCCAAAAAGTTGAGCAAAATACATTTTAGCGGAGGGGCTTTAGCAGCCGTTTTTTTGCCTGTCCATAAATAGTTCATTGTATTCACGGTTTGGCTGCTCCTTCCGGCTTTGTCAAACAATCCGAACCAAGTAGGCGTATACTCTTGTTTTTGGCCCCAGTAAAATACCAGCGAGCCTAAAAAGCGCGGGTTACTAAGCGGCATTTGGTTCTGGTAAATTGCCTGGTACTGTTCGGCTTTTTTAAAAGTAGAATTTTCGATAAAAGATCCCCATGCCGTCTGATTGTTGGTATACCACGGTCCGTCAATACCCCATTCAGTAACCAGAAAAGGCCCTTTCCACAGCCACTCAAAATCTTTAAGGTTATGTTTCAGGTGTTTTATATCGCCAAAAATGTTTAAGGATATAAAATCAATAGCGGTTCTAAATTTAATACAGGCAATATTTTTACGCTGAAAGTTGATGATAGTAGTAGTTACCGGGTGGTTTGGGTCATCATGGTGAATCATGTCAACCACTTGGTTAAACGCGGTATAAAAACGATTGTAATTGGGCTTGTACGGAAAGGCCAACTCATTACCTATGCACCAGCTAAGTAATGCCGGATGGTGTTTGTACCGGTTTACGGTTGTTTTAAGGTTTTTATAGTGGGCAGCTACTTTAGTTTCATCATTATAAAAATCATCCATATTTTTATTATCAGGCATGGGTAGCCCTACCACAACAGCCATATGATAAGCCTGCGCAGAATCTAAGATAGCGTCTATATGGGCAGTATCCCATACCCTGATGGTATTACCACCGGCATTGCTTAATGCCTTGAGGTTAGTAAAACCCGAAGCGCCTTTTACAAAAAATGGTTTACCGTTACGATAAAACCGATAGGTGCCATGTTCGGATTTTATGTATACCGTTCCGGCTGGTTGCTTGGGCTTGCAGCCGGCAAATAACAGGCACCAAAAAAAATATAAACAAAGGTTAAAAAAACAGGGTTTCATCGCCACTAATACGTATTGCGTTTACACGCTTAGCTCTGTGTATTGTGGTGTTTTATACGCAAAAAAGGCAAAAATGGTTAGGTTAGCACTACCAGTTTTAGCACCGTAACTGCTAATTAATAACGTTTAATGGTAATTAAAGTAGATTTTACTTAGCAAAACAGGTATTTCAGTAAAATGCGTAACAACAACTCTCGGTTAACTATCAGCTTTGTTTATACCAAGCAGGCAGGAATAATAACATTAAAAAAGCCGGAGCTGATCGCTGCCCTCATCTTTTTCGGTCCGGGGCACCGGGTCACCAAAGTTTGATACTGATATACCTAATAACCGCACTTTTACATCATCCAAGTTAGTTGCCATTAATAGCTGCTTCGCTGTATCACTTAACGTAGCAGCATCGGCTACTGCCGAAGTTAATGATTGATTGCGTGTGATTTGCTTAAAGTCGCTGTATTTTACCTTAAGGGTAATGGTACGGCCTTTAAGCTGGCGTCGCTCCAGTCGCTCGGCTACGGTCAGGGCAATCTTGTCCAGTTCGTCAAACATTTCTTCCGGCTCAGTAAGGTCGTATGCAAAGGTATCTTCGGCACCCATTGACTTGGTTTCGCGATGGGGCTGCACGGGGCGGTCATCTGTACCTCGTACAATCTGGTAATAGAACTTACCGGTTTTACCAAAATTTTTTATCAGGTCGGCTTCGGTCAGTTGCTTTAAATCCAGGCCGGTGTGCAGGCCCATCTTTTTCATCTTTTCGGCAGTTACTTTACCTACGCCAAAAAACTTTTCAACCGGCAGGGTTTCCATAAACCGCTCAATGGCCGATGGGCCGATAAATTTTAAGCCATCAGGTTTATTAATGTCCGAAGCAATTTTGGCCACAAATTTATTTATCGACACCCCGGCCGAAGCGGTAAGATGCAATTCGTCTTTAATGGCTTGTTTAATCAGCGTAGCAATCTCAATGGCCGAACCTATGTTTTGTTTGTCCTCGGTAACATCCAGGTAAGCCTCATCTAACGATAAGGGCTCAATCAAATCGGTATACCTGCTAAATATTTCGCGGATGTGATTAGAAACTTCTTTGTAAACTGCAAACCTTGGGTACACAAAAATAGCGTTAGGGCATAGCTGCACAGCTTTTTTAGATGACATGGCCGACCTTATCCCAAACTTGCGGGCCTCATAGCTGGCAGTTGCCACCACACCGCCACGCCCTTGAGGCGGCCCTCCAACCACCAAAGGTTTACCCCTATACTCCGGATGATCGCGCTGTTCTACCGAAGCATAAAAGGCATCCATATCAATATGGATTATTTTACGGTAAGAAACAGCGACAGCCATGTACAAAGATAAGTGCTATAGATATAAATAGGAAAATCATCATGGTTATTGCCCATACCCGCTGTTGATACCTGAAATTCTCTTCCCTATCTTTGCTGGCATGGAAACCATATCCTGGCAGGATTTTGAAAAAGTGGAACTACGGGCAGGCACTATACTCGACGTGCTCAACTTTCCGGAAGCCCGTAAGCCAGCGTATAAGCTAAAGGTTGATTTCGGCCCTTTGGGCATCAAATGGTCGAGCGCGCAAATCACTAAACATTATACTAAAGAAGAGCTGATTGGCAGGCAAATTTTGGGTGTGGTTAACTTTCCGGAAAAACAGATTGGCAAATTTATGTCGCAGTTTCTGGTAACCGGACTGGCCGATGAGGATGGAGATATTGTATTAACGGCTGTTGAAAGGCCAGTACCTAACGGAAGCAAATTAATTTAATGCGATTTATAAGTTTTGATAACGAAAGCAGCGTATCTCCCGACGAGTTTTTTATGAACGAAGCTTTGCGGGAGGCGCGGCAGGCGTATACTGAGGATGAGATACCTATTGGAGCGATAGTAACCTGCCAGGGCAAAATTATTGGCCGCGGGCATAATTTAACCGAGCGGCTCAATGATGTATCGGCCCATGCCGAAATGCAGGCATTAACTGCTGCCGCTAATTATTTAGGCGGTAAGTACCTGAAAGATTGCACGCTGTATGTAACTATGGAGCCCTGCGTAATGTGTGCCGGTGCCTCCTACTGGTTTCAGATAGGTAAAATTGTGTTTGGCGCGTATGATACCCGTTTAGGCTTCGGGCGGTTGAATCAAAAAATCACGCACCCTAAAACCATAATTACCGGCGGCATCCGCGAAAACGAATGTGCCGAGCTGGTACGTGATTTCTTTAGAAAAAAACGCACTAAAAGTTAACATTCTGCTGAACAATTATGAAGGTCAACCCTTTATATTTGCACTGTACATCATTTTTTAACCTTAAAAAATAGTCTTATGGCATTTGAATTACCGGCGTTACCATACGCTACTGACGCACTGGAACCGCATATTGATAAAGCTACTATGGAGATACACCATGGCAAGCACCACCAAGCTTATGTAACCAACCTGAACAAAGCTCTGGAAGGCAAACCTGAAGCTAACAGCAGCATCGAAGATATTGTAAAAAACATTTCTAAATACCCTGCTGCTGTACGTAACAACGGTGGCGGTCATTATAACCACACTTTATTCTGGACTTTATTATCACCAAATGGTGGTGGCGAACCAACCGGCGAATTAGCTGATGCCATTAAAAGCACCTTTGGTTCATTTGATGAGTTGAAAACCAAAATGAACGAAGCCGGTGCTACCCGTTTCGGTTCGGGCTGGGCATGGTTAGTTGTTACTGCCGACAAAAAATTAGCGGTAACCTCAACCCCTAACCAGGATAACCCATTGATGGACTTACCTGAGATTACCGTAAAAGGCACACCAATTTTAGGTATCGACGTTTGGGAGCATGCCTACTACCTGAAATACCAAAACCGTCGTCCGGATTACTTAGGCGCTATCTGGAACGTTATCAACTGGAATCATGTAGCTGAGCTATACAAAAAAGCTAAATAATCCGCCAGGCACCTCAGTGCTTTTCGGAATACATGATAGAGCGGCAGGGTAAACAATCCTGCCGCTTTTTTTATTTATACAGTTATGAAAAAGCTTGTTTTTCCGGCATTGTTTACTACGCTGCTGTTGCTAAGCAGCTGTGAGGTAGTTGGTGGTATATTTAAGGCCGGCTTTTATACTGGTGTAGTGTTAATTGCATTGGTGCTGGCACTGATCATTTACCTTTTTATTAAATTCAGAGGCGGTAGTAACCGATAATATATATTTTATGAAAGCTGTAGTATTAGTTGGGGCAGATCAGCCCCTTGCGGTAAAAACTGTTGATAAACCTACGCTGGGTGCAGGCGAAGTAGTGGTGCAAATTAAAGCGGCTGCCCTTAACCGCCGCGATTACTGGATAAGCATCGGCAAATATGCCGGTATTAAATATCCTACTATTTTAGGCTCTGACGGTGCAGGTGTTGTAACAGAGGTTGGTGCCGGTGTTGACGAGGCCTGGGTAGGAAAAGAAGTGATTATTAACCCGGGGCATCATTGGGGAAACAACCCCGAAGCGCAATCGGCTGACTTTAAGATAATGGGCTTGCCCGATGATGGCACTTTTGCCGAATATGTAAAGGTAGGCGCTGAGTATCTGCATACCAAGCCTGCTCATTTAACTTTTGAACAAGCTGCCGCCATCCCACTGGCCGCGTTAACTGCCTACCGGGCCTTATTTACTAAAGGGAAAACCCAAGCCGGAAGTAAAGTGCTCATTGTAGGTGCCGGCTCAGGTACCGGTACATTTGCCATACAATTTGCGGCAGCCGCCGGTTGCCAAGTATTTGTAACCTCGGGCACGGGCGAAAAAATTGAAAGAGCCCGTCATTTAGGCGCTGCTGCCGGTGTGAGTTATAAAGCGCAGGACTGGGCCGACGAGTTAAAACATATGGCAGGTGGCTTTGATGTAGTTATAGATAGTGCCTTGGGTAAAGATTTTGCCAAAATACCGGCGCTTTGTAACCCTGGTGCACGTATTGTATTTTTTGGTGCTACAGCGGGTGCCATTCCCGAACTGGAGCCCCGCGTATTATTTTCAAAGCAAATACAATTGTTGGGTACCATGATGGGCAGCCCAGATGATTTTAAAGCTATGCTGGATATGATTAATACACATCAGTTAGTGCCGGTGGTTGACGAGGTTTTTGCTTTGGACGATGCCCAAAAGGCGGTAGATAAAATGGGTAAGTCATCACAATTTGGCAAGTTGGTTTTAAGGGTATCGTAATGCTTAAACTGCGGGTTGAAGCCATACAGCCGGAAACCAGTGATGCCGCCACCTTTTATCTAAAAGAGGCATCGGGCAAAAAGGTAACCTATTTGGCAGGGCAGTTTATTACGCTAATATTTTCGCATCATAACGAAGAAATCAGGAGGTCGTACTCGCTGAGTTCGTCGCCACATGAAGATTTATTGGCTATCACCGTAAAACGGGTAAGCAACGGCGAAATATCGCGTTATCTGCTCGCCCATGCTAAAATAGGTGACATTTGGCAAGCAGTGGAGCCGGCAGGGCGCTTTACGTTACCCCCCAATGTTGACGCAATTAAAACAATAGTCTACTTTGCCGCAGGCGGAGGTATTACGCCGGTATATGCACATTTAAAATACCTGTTACATCAGCATGCACACTGCCGTGTTATTTTATTTTACAGCAATCAAAGCAGTGACAATACCCTATTTAGCGATGAGTTGAAGGCTATTGCAGCGCAGCATCCTGAACAGTTTGCTTTAATTAATATGGTAAGCAGCGAAGGCCGTCGCCTCAATAACGTGATGGCAGAACAGTTGTTTAAACAATATGCAGGCTCTGATTTGCTAAATGCGCATTACTACCTGTGCGGACCATTTACCTACATGCGGATGTTACAGTTGACACTGTTATACATGGGCGTAAATCGCAGCCATATGCATAAAGAAAACTTTGTGCTCGAAACAGTGCCGGTTAATACGAACGCATCTCATTTTATAGCTCAGCCACTACGCATCCGTTACCATAATGAATGGTATAATCTGGTAGTCGGCGAAAATCAGACTATTTTACAGGCGGCCTTGCAAAACCAGTTGCCTTTGCCTTACAGTTGCGCTAATGGTGTATGTGCTGCCTGCGCTGTAAAATGTAAAAGCGGCAAGGTCGCCATCGTAAAAAGTGAAGTACTAACCAATGATGAATTACAACAAGGCTGGATACTCACTTGTACCGGATACGCTGCCAGCAATGATGTAGTATTGGATTTTGATATATGATAACTTAATACGGCAACAGCCAAATACCAGGTGCAAATAAAATAAGCCTTTTTACAACTTTAACTAAGCATGAGCGTAAACATTTTACCCTACCACATTGGTAGATAGGGTTGACGTTCGCTAAATGAAACTTATTTTTTTGATTGTTATACTTTTTTTAAGGTTTACCCCGGTTTATGCCGTAAAGGCTGGCCCATTTCAATCCTACTCGTTTTCACAGATAAACAAAATTAGTACTAAGCCTGGCTTTTTTTTAAATAATGTTACTAACGTTTGCTGTGAACCTGATGGTGATTACCCATTTGATAAGGATCATTTTTTGTTGGTGCTGGCTGGCTGCGGTATAGGTGTATTTGGATTGAGCAAATACGGAGACAAAAACATATCAGAATAATTTCTTTTAGCAGTAGCCATTTGCCCTGCTTTTAACACTTCGGCCACAAATCATAAATTTATAAATTGATTTGCCCGCATCCATCTTAAACAAACCCTGTTGATTTATTGTTACATCCAGTACACTAAAATTCAGATACTATGCAATGGATGGGCAGACGCGAAAGCGGTAATGCAGAAGAAGGCAGCAGCAGTGGCGGCGGTGGCCGTGTAGCTTTAGGCGGTGGTGTAGTAGGCATCATCGGTTTGGTAATCTACTTTTTCACAGGTGTTAACCCGGCGCAGTTACTGCAAAACGGCAACAGCGACAGCCAGGGTCAGGAACAGACAAACACTAAACTGACCACTTCTAAAAACGATGAGCAGAAATTTGCGAGGGTAGTACTGGCAGATACCGAAGATACCTGGAACAAGTTGTTTAAAGACATGGGCCAAAGTTATAAAGAGCCCACCATACACTTTTTTGAAGAAGGTGTAGAAACCTCGGGATGTGGCTTTGCCGGGTCGGCTACCGGACCATTTTATTGCCCGGGCGACCAAAAAGTATACCTCGATCTTGCTTTTTTTCAGGAACTGGAACAAAAATTTGGTGCTTCCGGCGATTTTGCACGTGCCTATGTTATTGCGCATGAGGTAGGCCACCACGTTCAAAAATTGCTGGGTGTATCTGACAAAATGGACCAGGCCCGCCAACAACTTAGCGAAACTGAATACAACAAACTTTCGGTAAAGCTGGAGCTGCAAGCCGATTTTTATGCGGGTGTATGGGCGTACTACGAAAAACAGCGTGGTCTACTCGATCCCGGTGATATTGATGAAGCCTTAAACGCTGCCAGCGCTATTGGTGATGACCGCCTGACCCAAGGCCGTGTATCGCCCGACTCGTTTACCCACGGCACCAGTAAGCAGCGGATGTACTGGTTTAAAAAAGGGTTTGACACCGGTGATGTACGCCAGGGCAATACCTTTGCCGCGCAGGATTTAGACTAACATAACAGCCTTATATATTTGCCGGTTTGCTTAACTTAGCACTCTTTTGCTAACTAAGCAAACCGGCATTACTTTTTTATGAATTTTAAGACCACTATTTACATTTTGGCTGCTGCCTTAACTTTTGCGTCGTGCAAAACGCGTAAGCCGGTAGTAATTATTAATAACAACGAAAAAGTTGCCAAAAGCCAGATAGATAGTTTGGTAGATATGCTTAAGGCCCAGGAGCCGGTAATGCTGAAGGACAGTGCCGGGGTAGCTATTCCGTCGTCGTTTGTAAATACGGTTAACTTTAATTTACGCAAGCCCAATTACGTCATCATTCACCATACTGCCCAGGATTCTACCCAGCAAACTCTCAACACCTTTACGTTGGCCCGTACCCAAGTGAGCGCACATTATGTAATAGGCCGTGATGGTAAAATTGTGCACATGCTCAACGACTACCTGCGCTCGTGGCATGCCGGGGTGAGCAAATGGGGCAGCATCAGCGATATGAATAGCTGCTCTATCGGTATTGAATTAGACAATAACGGACTGCAGCCTTTTGAGGATGCCCAGATTAAAAGCCTGATAGTGCTATTAACACAGCTAAAAAAAGTTTATAACATCCCAACCACCAATTTTATTGGTCATGCTGATATTGCCATTCCCCGTAAAAATGATCCGAGTGCCTATTTTCCATGGAAAACGCTGGCACAAAACGGCTTTGGCTATTGGAGTGACGACGTGCTGGAACTGGCACCGTCAAACTTTGATTACATAGCAGCCCTTAGACTAATTGGGTACGATACCCGTAACCTGCCGGGCGCTATTAAGGCGTTTAAACTGCATTTTATACAAACCGATTTAACTCCGCAGCTTACCCAATTGGATTTAAACGTATTGTATAACGTTTATAAAAAATATGCAGCCTTAAATTAAGGCTGCATATTTTATCATTCAGTTTGCAGGTTACAGTTATTTGGCAATTTCGAATACCGCACGAACCTGATAATTCAATTTTATCTTTTTAAAATCAACAGGTTCAGCAGCATCTGCCGACTCGGCCATGGGAGCAGCTTTGAATAACCGCATGTTGCTATATACTGGCTGGTTCAGAGGCTCGTTGTCTATTTCCTGAATATCAATAGCACCACCTAATTTTTCGCCAATACTGCTGAGCAGGTAAGTGGCCTTTTCGCGGGCAGCTTGCAAGGCTTTGATTTTAAGGTCTCGGCGCAGTTCGGGTAATTTAGAATAGTCATAACCATCTACCCCAGTAGACTGGATGCCTTTGTCGTCAACCTTACTTAAAATGGTATTGATAGCATTCAAATCGCGCACTTTAATGCGGTATTGCTTGCTGGCTAAAAAGTCGGGAGTTTGTTTCTTTTTAGAATCAACCCAGTTGTATGATGACAGGTTGTTTATCATAAAATCCTCTTTAGCAATACCGGCCTCGGCCACAGCCTTTTGCAACTGACGCTCAAGCGTGCTGATTTCTACCTTGTTTTTGCCGTTCATGTATTCTTTCAAAGAAATAGCTACATAGATAATATTGGGGGTTACTTCCTGCTCAGCACTACCAGTTACTTCAATTTTTCGGCGCAGGTCTGGCGTTTGCGAAAACCCGGTAAAGGCAAACATAACTAAGGCAGCTGCAATTAATAGTTTCTTCATGTTATTAGTATATAAGTATCAGTAGGTACGATGCCATGCATCCAATTGTAACAAGGTCACCGTTTTTATATGCATGGACAATCAAACGCAGTAAAGGTTTAGTAAGCAACAGGCCGGTAACAATAACCCATCATTTTACTTAATAGCACCTGTTATCAGTTTTGTTGGCATGGCTAAGTATAACACTGAAATTAATTTTATAAAAACTAAATTTAGTTTCTTTGAAATTAATGCAGAAAGCGTACGTTACTAAGAAAAGCGTACATTTGTATAAATAACAGTTCCTGACCATCATGATTATATCATTCTCTCATCCTGATAGCTGTGCACATTGCCAGGCCACTAATGTATCTCGTATACGCCGTCCAGATTTTATACGCTCTTACTTGTGGTTTTTACCTATTAAACACTACCGTTGTTTTGCTTGTATGCATAAATTTCTCGTTGTGGGTTTTAAGGCATCCTAATCAAATAATTTTTCACACAAAGTACTTGTACAAATAGAGGCTTACCTGAGCAACCACATTAATGCCAGGTAAAACTGTATTTGGATTTGGTAGTTATATTTAAGTTTACAGCCCAGTAGTAAATGTTAAAGTTTAACTCTTGTTAAACCTTTTACTGACTGGCATATCATAAACGTTAGTAAACTTAAATTTTGAAACATGAAAAAGTACATTTTGAGTATAGCCTTACTCATCGCATCAGTAGCAGCAAGTAAAGCACAATCTACAATTGGTATCAAGGGCGGTATCAACTTTGCAAAAATCAACACAGATAATATTAAAGAATCGAGCGTAACAGGCTACCAGGCAGGTATATTTGCACGGTTGGGTAATAGTTTGTATTTACAGCCTGAGTTATACTTAGGTAGTCGCGGTGGCAAGTTTGAAGGCAGCAGCAGCGGCAATAGTGCCAGTGCCAGCGGTAAGGTAACTTTTACCACGCTAAACGTTCCGCTATTATTAGGTACTAAATTAGTAAGTGCCGGCCCTATTAGCGTACGTGCTATGGCAGGCCCCATTTATTCTTACAATTTAAGCGAAAATAATAATGTGAACAGTGCCCTACAAGATTTCGGCAAGTACAAAAACAGCACTTTAGGTTACCAGGTAGGTGCCGGTGTTGATATTGGTAACATTACGGCCGACTTACGTTATGAGGGTGGTTTAACCAAAATTAACGAGAACTATGGTCAGCGCGCCAACTTATGGGCGTTAAGCGTCGGCTTTAAAATATTTTAATTATAAATGGTGTAGCTAAGTTAATAGCGAACACAGGATTAATTAAACAAAAAGCCGGATAGCGGTTGGTCATCCAACTGCTATCCGGCTTTTTAATTCTGACATCTTATTGCTTAGTGGGCGGCCAGCCAGTTATCGCCGGTACCCATCTCTACCATAATAGGCACTTCGGTTTTAATAGCCGTTTTCATGTAGTGCTCAATAATGGGTTTAATAATCTCCACCTCGTGCCGCGGAACGTCAAACACCAATTCGTCATGTACCTGCATAGTCATGCGGGCGCCTAAATTTTGTGCCTTAAGTTCGCGATGTATATTAATCATGGCAATTTTAATCATATCTGCCGCCGACCCTTGTATTGGGGCGTTAATGGCATTCCGCTCGGCAAAGCCACGTACAGTAGCATTAGCCGAATTGATGTCGCGCAGGTAGCGCCGACGGCCCATTAGTGTTTTGACGTAGCCATTTTCGCGGGCAAAATTCATGGTATCGCTCATGTAATTTTTGATGCCCGAGTACTGCACAAAGTATTGCTCAATAATATCGTTAGCCTCTTTACGAGGTATGCCCAAGCTTTGTGATAAACCAAATGATGATTGCCCGTAAATGATACCAAAGTTTACTGCTTTGGCATTACGGCGCATATCGCCGGTTACCTCGGTTAAGGGTATGCCGTAAACGTTGGCTGCCGTTGCGGTGTGGATATCGAGGTTTTTAGCAAAGGCATCCAGCATATTGGCATCTTTACTAATCTCGGCAATAATGCGCAACTCAATCTGCGAGTAATCTGCCGATAGCAGCACATGGTCGGCATCGCGGGCAATAAAGGCCTTCCGTACCTCGCGGCCACGTTCGGTACGGATAGGGATATTCTGCAGGTTGGGATTGTTAGAGCTTAATCTGCCCGTTGCTGCAATAGCTTGGTTATAAGAAGTGTGTATACGCCCTGTTTTAGGGTTAATCATTAATGGTAATGCATCTACATAAGTAGATTTAAGCTTTAGCATCTGCCTGAAATCTAAAATATCGCGCACTATATCGCTTTTGTCGGCCAGGGCTAGCAGCACATCTTCACCGGTTTGGTATTGGCCGGTTTTGGTTTTTTTAGCTCTAGGGTCAAGTTGTAATTTTTCGAACAGTACTTCACCTAACTGCTTGGGCGATGATACATTGAATTTTACGCCAGCCTTTTCATAAACGGTTTGTTCCAGCCTATTAATATCAGTTTCCAGTTGTTTCGAAAAATCTTTCAGTGTTTGCTCGTCCAGTTTTACACCTTCAAACTCTACGTCAGCCAAAACATAAATCAGCGGGTGCTCAATTTCGTTAATCAGCTTTTCGGCTTCAACAGCTTGTAGCTTGCTTTCAAAAACCTGTTTTAGCTGCAAGGTTACATCAGCATCCTCCCCGGCATATTCTTTTACCCTTTCTACATCCACATCGCGCATGGTGAGCTGGTTTTTACCTCTGGGGCCAATTAGCTCGGTAATAGATACGGGTTTATAGCCCAGGTAATTTTCAGACAAAATATCCATGCTGTGGCGAGTATCAGGATCTAAAACATAATGGGCCATCATGGTATCAAACAACTGGCCTTTTACTTCAATGCCATACCACTTTAATACTAAAATATCATATTTAATATTTTGCCCCACTTTATTAATCAACTCGTTTTCGAGCACTGGTTTAAACTCGTGGGCAATGGCTTTGGCGCCTTCATAATTAGCCGGCACCGGAATATACCAGGCCTCGCCGGGCTTTATAGCAAACGAAAGGCCGACCAGCTCACAGTTATTGGCATCAATACCCGTAGTTTCGGTATCAAACGTAATTTCAGATTGCTGCTGCAAAAAGGCCAATAACTCTGCCCGTTTTTCGGGGGTATCAGTTAAATGATATTCGTGATTAACGTTGTGGATATTTTTAGCGGCCGGTACATGTTCGGGCTCGGCAATGTCGGTAACATCAACAGTAAGGGTACGTACGGTACCGGAGGCTGCACTGCTAAACAAATCTTGCTGGCCCGAAGCTGCTTTAATTTCGGTAATGCTAAAATCGTCGCCAAATACACGGCGGCCCAAAGTCCTGAACTCCAGTTCGGCAAATAGCGGCTCCAGTAGTTCACGGCTTGGGGCACAAATTTCTAGTCCTTCTTCGTCCAATTCAACCGGTGCATCTAACAGTATAGTTGCCAGCTTTTTCGATAGGATGCCCTGGTCTGCAAAGTTTTCTATGTTTTCGCGAAGCTTACCTTTTAACTCATGGCTGTTTTTGATGATGTTTTCTACTGATCCATATTGCTTAATGAGCAGCTTGGCCGTTTTTTCGCCAACACCGGGGATGCCCGGAATATTATCTACGGCATCGCCCCATAAGCCTAAAATGTCTATTACCTGGCAAACATCTTCAACCTCCCATTTCTCACGCACTTCTTTAACGCCCATTATTTCAATGTCGCTGCCCATACGCGAAGGCTTGTAAACAAAAATATTAGGCGACACCAGTTGCGCAAAATCCTTATCAGGCGTCATGCAATAAACCTGATAGCCGCGTTGCTCCGCTTTTTTGGCCAGCGTACCAATAATATCATCAGCCTCGTAACCATCCGACGTAATAACCGGAATATTAAAGCCTAAAATCAGCTTAATTACGTAAGGCATAGCCTTAGATAAATCTTCGGGCATGGCCTGCCGATGGGCTTTATACTGCTCAAAATCGGTATGCCGCTCGGTAGGCGCATCGGTATCAAACACTACGGCCATGTGGGTAGGGTTTTCTTTACGTATTACATCCAGCAGAGTATTGGTAAAGCCCATAACGGCCGATGTATTTAAACCGCCCGATGTGAAACGCGGGTTTTTGCTCAGTGCAAAATGCGCCCGGTACATCAGCGCCATACCATCCAGGAGAAATAATTTCTTCATCAATCAGAATTTACAGAATTTTAGAATTGGCTAAATCATAGCAATCCCTCTAAACAACAAGTACAAAAATACAATTTAATGGCCGCAAACTTGCTGCACCATTGGGTAAAGAAGAAACAATATCATGGTTTAAGAACCTGCCATTTTATCGGTGAAATCAACACAAAATTACCGAAATCAAACATCCCCCTTTACTTAAAAGCGCAATCGGGCACATGATCATTTACCATGCCGGTAGCCTGCATATAGGCATAGCAAATGGTGGTACCAAAAAACTTGAAACCGCGTTTTTTCATGTTCTTGCTGATAGCATCTGAGATATCCGTGCTCACCGGTATGGTACCGGCCTGATTAACGATTGGTTTGCCACCAGGCATAAAGCTATATAAATAACGGTCGAACGAGCCAAACTCCTGCTGCACTTTAATAAAGTGCTGGGCATTGGCAATGGTGGCATTAATTTTTAACCGGTTACGGATGATGCCAGCATCCTGCATTAGGCGCTCCACATCATCGACGGTAAAAGCGGCCACGGCGTGTACATTAAAGTTGGCAAATGCCTTACGGTAATTTTCGCGGCGGCGTAGAATAGTTATCCAGCTCAAACCGGCCTGCGCCGACTCGAGCACCAAAAACTCAAACAGTACTTTATCATCATGAACCTCTTTTCCCCATTCTTCGTCGTGGTACCGGGTATACAAATCGTCGCCGCCGCACCAGTGGCAGCGTATGGTTGAGGTTTGAGTAATCATATCGCGTTAAAGCTGTTGCGCTAAATTGCTAATATTTTTATCAAAAACAAAAGGCAAACCTGTCGGGATTTGCCTTTGAAAAATTTCGGTTTATAGGTATTGTTTACTGCGCATTCAGCTCATCCCAGTACTCTACCGCACGGCGATAATGGGGTATAACAATGGAGCCGCCTACCAGGTTGGCAATCATGAATATCTCATTCATTTCGGCGTGGTTTACGCCGGCCTCGTGGCATTTGCCTAAGTGGTATTTAATGCAGTCGTCGCAGCGCAATACCATACTGGCTACCAAGCCTAACATTTCTTTGGTTTTTACATCCAGTGCACCGTCGGCATAAGTGGTGGTATCTAAAGCAAAAAAGCGTTTGATATTGGTATTGGCCGATTCCATAATCCTGTCGTTCATTTTTGTACGGTAGGAGTTAAAATCATCTATCAGTTGTCCCATAAATATTGCAATTAATCAAGCTGCAATGTTCGGATAAAAAAGCTGCTTATAAAAGAGTGCATGTTTAAAATGCTGTCATATTGCTGATGTTAAATAATCATGCGCCCGCATTTTATTCTCCCAATAAGGCTTTCAACGTTTCTAAAGTATCAGCCTCTTCTTTAGGCTTGTCATGCCGCCAGCGCAATATCCGCGGAAAGCGTAAAGCTACGCCAGATTTGTGCCGGTTAGATTTATTGATGCCTTCAAAACCTATCTCAAAAACCAATTCGGGTTTGACGGTACGCACCGGGCCAAACTTTTCGAGGGTATTGCGTTTTACAAAGTTATCTACCTTGTTAATTTCGGTATCGGTTAGGCCCGAGTATGCTTTGGCAAAAGGCACCAGTTTATCTCCATCCCATACGGCAAAGGTATAATCGGTATATAGGTCGGCGCGGCGACCATGGCCTTTTTGAGCGTAAACCATTACGGCATCTATTGATAGAGGGTCTATCTTCCATTTCCACCAGTCGCCCCGGCGGCGGCCAACCTGGTAATGGGCATCCTTGCGTTTCAGCATAATACCTTCGGCCACCATCTCTCTGGATTTTTCGCGGATGGTAGTGAGTTCTTCCCAACTATTAAAGTTAATAACTTCCGAAATGCGGAATATCTCCGGATGTTGAGTAACAGTTTGCAGGCCTTCCAATACAGCCCGGCGGTCCACCTGGGTTTTATACCGGATGTCTTCGCCGGCATATTCCAGGCAATCGTAAGCAATTAAAGCTACCGGGCTTTCTTCCAGTATTTTTTTGCTGAGCGTTTTGCGGCCAATACGGGTTTGCAGATTGGCAAAAGGCAAGGGCAACCCGTTTTTAAACGACAGGATTTCACCGTCCAGCACTGTTCCATCAGGCAAATCGTACAAAAAAGGATGCAGTTCCGGGAACTTATCCGTAGCTAAATCCTCACCACGGCTCCAGATAAAAATTTCTCCGTTACGTTTAATCAGTTGGGCGCGTATGCCGTCCCACTTCCATTCGGCTTGCCACTCATCAGCATCACCCAATAAAGCCTGCAAAGCTTCGGGCGATTTTTGTACCGTCGAGGTTTCCTGCACCGGGTAAGCCAAAAAGAAAGGGTAAGGCCTTGATACATCCTCTAAAGCTGTATCGGTATGCACCAACTCTTCAAATTGATAAGTGCTGGGCATCCAGTTGCCCATTAAGCGGTGGGTAAGCGTAGCTGCATCCAAATCAGAAACATCAGCCAGTGCTTTAATTACTAGGCTTTGTGACACACCCACTCTAAAGCTGCCGGTCAGTATCTTATTAAAAACAAAGCGCTCCTGCGCATTAAGGGTTGCCCAAGCTTGGGTAAGCCAGTGTTGTTTTTCTACGTCAGGCTGTTTATCAAGCGCATTAATCTCGGCAATCCACTCGGTCAGGGTTTTGTTGCTGCTGTTTTCGTGGTCGGGCAGTAATAAGGCCACGGTTTCGGCTAGGTCGCCTACAACATGGTAGCTTTCTTCGAAAAGCCAGGCCGGTATGTTAGATGCCTCAATGGCCCAAAGCCTAAATTGCGTTGCGTTAATCTGGCGCTTAGGGTTGCGGCCGGTAAACAAGGCCAGCATATGCATTTTATCGGTATCAGGCGAGCAGGCAAAATAATCTTTCAGCGCCTTTACCTTTTCGTTGGTTTTGTTGGTTTCGTCAAGGGCGGTAAAAAGTTGGGCAAAGGCTTTCATTTGATCCCTCCTTGTTTCTCATCAGCAGGCAATTCGTTCAAAAGTTCTTCTTCGGCCGATAGCGTGATTTCATTATCCAGTTTGTCTTCTGCAACAGCATCTTGTTTATCGCCTTCAGCAAGTTGCGGCGGGGCTCCCTCTTCTTCGCCACCATACAATGTATGCACTTCAGAAGCATCAAAGCCAATTTCGGCTAAATATCTCGAAAAACTGGCCGTGTAACCATGTGTCAGATAAACCTTTTCGCAGCCTGTGGCATCAATGGCACTAACCAGCCCATCCCAATCGGCATGGTCAGACATCACGAAACCGCGGTCAGCCGCCCGGCGGCGCTTGGCCCCGCGTATGGCCATCCACCCCGAACAATAACCAAAACTATAAGGCTGAAATTTACGCATCCAGGGTGTACCTACGGATGATGGCGGCGCAATAATAATGCCCCTGCGGACTTCTTCTTTAACCGAGTCTGTAGTAATGCGCTCGGTGGGCTGCAATATGATGCCGTTACGCCGCAGGGCTTCGTTAGTGTTTTCGATAACGCCGTGCGTATATACTTTGCCAATAGATAAGTCCAGGTTTTGCAATATGCGCTGGGCTTTACCCAACGAGTAACCCACAATAACGGTAGCCAGGTTATTATCCCGGTTTTGCTGCCACCATTTGTTAACCTCTGTAAAAAGCTCTGCCTGCGGTTTCCATTTGTATACCGGCATACCAAAGGTGCATTCTGATATAAAATGATGGCAGGGTACCGGCTCAAAAGGGGCACACACGCCATCGTCTTCCACCTTGTAATCGCCGGATACTACCCAAACCTGCCCCTGGCTTTCTACCCTAATCTGTGCCGAACCAATCACGTGGCCTGCTGGATATAACGTTATGCTTACACCATTTTTGATGACAGTTTCGCCATACTCCACGGTCTGCAACTTTATCTCGCCCAAACGGTAAAGCATCACCTCGCGCGATAAGTGGTGCGCCAGATAGTGTTTATGACCGGCATAGGCATGGTCGGCATGGGCATGGGTAATTACGGCATCGTCTACCGGTTGCCAGGGGTCGATGTAAAATTTACCCTTGGCACAGTAAATACCTTTATCCGTAAATTCCAGCAATGGTTTCTGCGACATATACGATACAACGGTATTTGCGCAGGTTGGTTTGCCGGATTAGTTTTGGATTGCCGTAGTTGTTTGCCAAAGCTTAACGGCTTCAACAGCCGGTTTTACATCGTGCACCCGCAATATATCGGCGCCCTTCATCAAAGCAATGGTGTTTAATACCGTTGTGCCATTTAGTGCATCAGCAGCGGTAGTGCCTAAAGTTCCGTAAATCATACGCTTGCGCGATACCCCTGCCAGGATGGGTAGCCCAAGAAGATTAATACCATCCAACCGGTTAAGTAAAGTATAGCTATGTTCGGCAGTTTTGGCAAAACCAAAGCCAGGGTCTAAAATAACATCATGTACGCCCAGTTGCCTAAGCTGGGCATAAAGGGTAATGAAGTAATCCAGCACCTCGTTAAATACATTTTTGTAGTGGGCCTGCTGCACCATGGTTTGGGGCGTGCCTTTCATATGCATTAAAATGTAAGGCACTTTTAACCGGGCAACAGTGATAAACATATCTGGGTCGAGTTGCCCGCCGCCAATATCATTGATGATGTGTGCTCCTGATTTGATTGCAGCCTCGGCTACCGGTGCCCTAAAGGTATCGATGGAGAGGATAGCCTCAGGATATTCTCGTACGATAGCTTCTACCACGGGCAGCAAGCGGTCGGTTTCTTCCTGCACCGAAATGTCAGTAGCTCCCGGCCGGGACGAGTAAGCGCCTAAGTCGAGCATAGCAGCGCCGTCGGCCAGCATTTGCCCGGCCTGCTGCAGGGCATCTACTACAGCGGGCTTTCTGCTATCGGCAAAAAATGAGTCGGGCGTCAGGTTGATAATGCCCATCACCTTTGGCGTGCTTAAATTGATAAGGTGACCACCGGCGTTGATGGTTGCCTTTTTGTGAAAAACTGTATCTTTAGCCATTTACTGATGGCGTTTTAATGCCATGGTGAACAAATATCTAAAGAAAAACTAAACACTACTGTTTTGAGCAATACCGCAATAGAGTACGAAGCTGTTATTAACGCCTGTAAAAGCCTGTTTATTAAAAAAACGCGCGATTATGGCACCGCATGGCGCATACTCAGGCCATCGTCCATCACCGACCAGATTTTTATCAAAGCGCAACGCATCCGTACACTCGAAGAAAAAAAGGTATCTAAAGTAGGCGATGATATTACCGGCGAGTACATTGGCATTGTAAATTATTGTTTGATTGCCATGATGCAGATTGACAGTAAGCCCGAAGATGCCCTGGAATTGCCCGTGGAAACCGTGAGCGACCTCTTTGATCTGTACGCCCAGGAAACGTACAATTTAATGCTGGCCAAAAATCACGATTACGGCGAGGCCTGGCGCGATATGCGCATCAGTTCATTAACAGATTTAATATTGATGAAGCTGCTGCGGGTAAAGCAGATTGAGGATAATCAAGGGCAGACCCTGGCGTCAGAAGGTGTGAAGGCCAACTACCAGGATATGCTCAATTATGCGGTGTTTGCGCTGATTAAATTAGGTCCGCCAAGCCCCCCGACCCCCTAAAGGGGGAGGAATAAATATTAGTTGATTATTGATGGAAACGCTTTTGAATAAAGATATACGAAATAGAACTGCACCCTCGTCGGGAAACTGGTGGATCTGGTTTTGCCGACTGGCGGTAGGTTTACTTTTTATTTTTTCGGGATTAATTAAAGCTAACGACCCGCTTGGGTTTTCTTATAAACTGGAAGAGTATTTTGAGGTTTTCCATGTCACCTTTTTGAATGACCTGGCTCTGAGTATGTCTGTTATTTTGTGTGCGCTTGAAATGATTTTGGGCTTTGCGCTCATCATTGGCATCCGCATTAACAGTGTTACCTGGGGGTTGTTGCTGCTCATTGTATTCTTTGGCTTTTTAACCTTTTACTCTGCCTTTTTTAAGGTGGTGCAAACCTGCGGTTGTTTTGGTGATGCTATTCCGTTAACGCCATGGGAGTCGTTTGGTAAGGATATGGTTTTACTGGCTTTGGTGCTGGTGCTGTTTTTTAACCGCAATTGTATGCAGCCTTTAGTAAGCCGCGCCGCCGAGATGCGCTGGCTGATTGCCGCAGTAGTAATTGCATTAGGCATAGGTTTATATACTTATAACTTTTTGCCGGTCATCGACTTTTTGCCTTATAAAGTTGGTGCCAACATACCCGACGAGATGAAAACGCCGCTGGGTGCTAAACCCGACGAGTATGAGCTAACTTATCAGCTTAAAAATAAAGCCAACGGGCAAACCAAATCTATGAGCGATAAGGAATACCTTAAAACCGGGATTTGGAAAGATGCAAACTGGGTAATACAAGGCGACCCAGAGCGCCGTTTAATTAAAAAGGGATTTGAGCCTAAAATTCGTGACTTAGGCATACAGGATGGCCAGGGTAACGATTATACCCAAGAACTGTTGGGTAATCCATTTTATAACCTGATGGTGGTAGCCTATGATTTGAAACACACCAACGAACCTGCCCTGAACCGGCTGAATGCCTTGGCCGTTAACCTGACGCAAAACTACAATATGCGCACGGTAATGCTTACTTCGGCGTCACCAACTGATGCGGCTGCTTTTAGTAAAGCCCATCATTTAACTTTTGAAATTTATCATGCCGACGGTGTACCGCTAAAAACCATGGTGCGTTCTAATCCGGGTATTCTGTTATTAAAAAACGGTACAGTCATCAACAAATGGCATTACCATACCATGCCCGATTATGATGCATTGGTAAAAAAGTATCTGCAAAAACAATAAAGGCTTATGCTGCGCTACCTGTTCCGTAAAATTGGCTATAGCCTGGCCGTAATGCTGGGTATTGTGGTAGTAGTGTTTTTTTTGTTTAACATTTTACCGGTAGATCCGGCCCGCATGACGCAGGGGCAGCGCTCGGATGTGCAGTCGCTGGAGGCTGTGCGTAAAGAGTTTGGTTTGGATAAACCCCTGCCGGTACAGTTTGCCTATTATTTAAACGACCTTTTGCCTATAGGCATTCATGAGCGGACGGCCGAAGCAA
The DNA here is from genome assembly GCF_038806765.1 of Mucilaginibacter sp. CSA2-8R. Classification (NCBI taxonomy): domain Bacteria; kingdom Pseudomonadati; phylum Bacteroidota; class Sphingobacteriia; order Sphingobacteriales; family Sphingobacteriaceae; genus Mucilaginibacter; species Mucilaginibacter sp. CSA2-8R. Next base: position 5,185,147 of record NZ_CP152389.1, read on the forward strand.
AAGAGCAATATGGATATGTGCAAATATTGCCTATATCTAAAACCCATGCACTTTGCCTAAAATGGCCGTACCTCAGGCGGTCGTACCAAACCCATAAAGAAGTAGCTGCTTTGCTACTGGAAGTTATCCCCAACACACTGGCACTGGCTACCGTAGCAATGCTGATTGCCATTGTTATTGGAGTATTTTTAGGCGTGGTAAGTGCCGTGCATCAAAATACCTGGATTGACCGCCTGGCTGTTAGCTTTTCGGTGTTAGGTGTTTCTACCCCTTCGTTTTTTGCAGGCATTGTGATAGCCTGGCTGTTTGGTTTTGTTTGGAGCCGATATACCGGTTTGAGCATGACAGGCAGCCTTTACAGTTACGATCCGTTTAAGGGCGAAGTGATGACGTGGAGTAATATTATTTTGCCCGCTGTAACTTTAGGGTTAAGGCCTTTAGCTATTATTGTACAGCTTACCCGCAGCTCTATGCTCGAGGTGCTGAGTCAGGATTACATCCGTACGGCGAAGGCCAAGGGATTAGATGGCAATACCATTGTTTACCGCCATGCCTTACCTAATGCATTAAACCCGGTGATTACCGCCATTGCCAACTGGTTTGCCTCGCTAATGGCCGGTTCTTTTTTTGTTGAATATGTATTCGGCTACAACGGCTTAGGTAAAGTAACCGTCGATGCGCTCGAAATGTCGGATTTTCCGGTCATCATAGGTTCTATTCTGTTTATTGCTTTTATTTTTGTGGTGATAAATATCTTGGTAGACATAGTGTACGTTTGGATAGACCCACGAGTAAAATTGAATTAATGCATCCTAATAACGTTTCTTTATCAGGTTTACTGGTTTATATTGCTTATCTCAGTTTTCCGGTGTGGTGTATTGCCCGCATGCTGCAGTGGCTGATGCTGAACAAATTAATGGCGACACCTAAGTTAATAGGTGTACTGCTGGTTTCGCTGATTATTTCATTTATCGTAACCATTGTGTTGTGGGGTGGATGGCCGGGCAACCCGATGTACAGTATTATTGCCGCACCTGCCTTATGTGCCGAAGGTGTTGTGTTGATGATGACCTACCTAATCAAAAAAAATTTAATAAAAAAATGAGTCGTATTTTTTTAATTGGCTTTATGGGCTGCGGTAAAACTACGCTGGGGCATAAGCTGGCAGCACGTTTGGGTTACCCGTTTTTTGATTTAGATGTAGTGCTCGAAGAACAGGCCGGCATGAGCATCGCCGAATATTTTTCGAGCTTTGGCGAAACAGCTTTTAGACTGGCCGAGTCTGAAGTACTTAAAAATACGGACTACCCCGAAAATGCAGTAATATCAACAGGCGGTGGCCTGCCTTGTTTTTTTGATAATATGACATGGATGAAAGCCAACGGCACCGTGGTATACATTAAGCTGATGCCTAAAGTACTGGCTAACCGCCTGGAACACGGTAAAGAAGAACGCCCCTTACTCCGCCACAAGCATGGCGATGAACTGGTAACTTTTATTACCGAAAAACTGGCCGAACGAGAAAACTTTTATTTGCAGGCCCAGGTTATTGCCGACGGGTTAAGCCTTACTGCCGATAAACTCGTGGATATCCTTAACGTTGATAAGGCTGCTGATACCAAGCTGTAATTATTGTAACAAAAATTACCCGAAGGCCTGCAATTATTAGAATACCGTTAAAAATTTTTAATCCTATAATAAAGCAGCTTTACAGTCGTATTATATCCAGTACTTCAATAAATATAGGGGCACCATTTTATAGGCTAAAATAGTGCCCCTAAACTAATCTCTCCCTTTTTCCTACTTACGTACATCTTTATCAGCGCTAACATTAACTAACTTTGTGCAATGATGTTAGCGAGAACTTATTTGATTAGCGGCGCCGGCAGCGGTATTGGCCGTGCTATGGCAATGCAACTGGCCGAGCAGGGCCATCAATGTATATTACTGGGGCGTACCCAGCATCACTTACAAGACACCTTGAAAACTTTGCCGGGTAGCGGCCATCAACTCCTGGTGGCTGATGTTAGGCACGCCGAAAGCCTGCAACAAGCAGCTGCAGTTTTAGGGGAGAGACCCTTGAACGGATTATTAGCCAACGCAGGCATTGGCGGCGAAAACTATTGGGGTGAGACCGACCGCTGGGATGACATCATCAGCACCAATCTTACCGGTACCTACAACTTTGTAAATACCTTTCTGCCGCATCTGCATAAAGCAGAAGGTATCAGGCATATTTTAATTACCTCATCAGTATTGGCACGTTTGGGCGTGGCTAATTATTCGGCTTATTGTGCATCTAAAGCGGGCCTGCTGGGTTTAATGCGCTCTTGGGCGGTGCAGTATGCTCCTGAAGAAATACTGGTAAATGCCATTTGCCCCGGCTGGGTCGACACCGAAATGTCGCAGGATGGTTTGCAGGGCATTGCCGACAGCATTGGCATCACCAAAAACGAGTTTTACAATATAGCCATGCAAAGCGTGCCCTTAAAACGCATGAGCAAACCCGAGGAAATTGCCGCTTTGGCCGCTTACTTACTCAGCCAGCGCTCCATCACCGGGCAAACGCTGGATATCAATTGCGGCGCTATCATGAACAGCTAAAATTACTGGTACGGCACTGTTATCGTAGCCGCCTCGCTTTCGTTTTTCATACGGTCGATGGCGGTTACATAATACACATAATGCTTGCCCTTTTGCACCGTCGTATCTTCGAAAGAGTTAGCCGTATTGTATTGGATATGAATGATGTGTTCCGGGTTAGATAAATCGGCCTGTTCGCCTTGGTAAAAGCGGTAAATTACATAACCGTAAACGGCCTCTTTATCTTTAGCCAATATGGGTATTTGCCAGCTCAGCATCAATCCGCGATCGGTACGGCCAGCCAGCAACTGGCGTGGTGCATTTGGCGCTACCGAGTCGAGCCATAGCATCAAAGGTGGCAATGCCGGCGTACGGTAATAATGATTGCGCAACGAGTCGTTTAGTCCGCCGTAATTGCGCCTTAACGAGGCTGAGCTAAAATAAACGCTGCCTTGTATTCGCGGATTGTTACGCAGGTAACGTATTTGTGCCGGTACCTGGTCCGGATTTTTAAATGCACTATTTCGTGGTTCGCCAATACGGTAGGCTCCCTGCCCTATGTATAAGTGATGGTTAAAGGCATTATCACTCCACCAGTCGGTTAGTTTTTCAAAAGCTGCCGCGCGGTTACCGAATTGCCAATAAATTTGCGGGTTAATATAATCCAGCCAGCCTTCTTCAATCCATTTACGGCTATCGGCAAACTGCTCATAATAAGATGAGCCACCACTGGTTTCAGAGCCTTCTTCATCCTGGCTTACATTTTTCCAGATACCAAACGGGCTGATACCAAATTTAACATGCGGTTTATACTTATGTATACTATCGGCCAGGGCATGGATAAGTGTATCCACGTTGTTGCGGCGCCAAGCGCGTATATCAGTAAATTTATCCTTCCCGTATTGCTCAAATGCAGCCTGGTCGTTAATGCGCTGACCGGCAATAGGGTAAGGGTAAAAATAATCGTCCATGTGTATGCCGTCCACATCATAGTTTTTTACCACGTCCAGTATCACCTGGATAATGTATTCGCGCACATCAGGCAAACCCGGATTAAACAGCTTGCGGCCGCCGTAAATAAAAAACCAGTCGGGGTGTATGCGGGTAACGTGCTGCGGGCTCAGGCTGGCATAATTGGCGTCCATGGTTGCCCGGTAAGGGTTAAACCAGGCATGCAATTCCATATTGCGACTATGAGCCTCATTGACGGCAAACTCCAGTGGGTCGTAAAACGGATTTGGAGGTGTGCCTTGCGGGCCGGTTAACCATTTAGACCACGGTTCGCGGCTTTTGGCATAAAAGGCATCGGCAGCAGGGCGTACCTGTAGCATAATAGCATTAATACCGGCTTGCTGATGAAAGTTAAAAATATTAATCAACTCAGATTTTTGCTTGTCTGATGACAGCTTAGGCGAACTCGGCCAGTCGATATTAGTAACGGTAGCTACCCAAACACCTCTAAACTCACGTTTAGGTGCAGGTCTAAGTTGCTTAATAGTATCGGTTTGTGCATGCAACTGTAAGCAAGTAAGCCATGCGGCAATCATCAGCACAAATCTGTAAGTCATAGGCGGCAATACACTTATTTGTTAAGGGTGGCAAAGATACATAACTTCAATTATCCCCAATTAGTATAACCTTAATTTGAATGCATATTTTGCGTTTTAAGGTTATTGTAATTAATTTTAGCGCATCGGCGTGTTTGGGTTAGTGTATACGCTAACCATAATAAAATGGTTTTATAAACTGTAAATCAATGGCTTGGTGGCGGTTGCAAAATGTTTTAGCGTCAATTATCACTTTTTTAAAAAAGCGGCGTTATAGAATGTACCCAAAGCCTGTAATTATTTTAAAGTATGGAAAACAAATCTGAACAAAATTCCAAAAAGAACTCGAATGTTATATACTTCCTCATTGTTGTGGTAGTGGCCTTGTTGGGTACAGACGTTTACCTGTACCTGCAAAAAAAGAAAGACGTAGCCAAAATTGTATACCAGAGTGAGGATGAAAAGCACCGTTTACAAACAGAACTGGATAGTTTAGAGGCACAAATTGAGCAGGTTAATACCGGTAAGGCTAAGCTTTCGGCAGAAATGCAGGCCCGTACCGACTCATTGCAGTCTAAAATTGTAGTGCTTAAAAGAGCATTAGCCAAAGGCCAGCTTACCGTTAGTGAACTAAAAAAAGCCCAGGAAGACATTAAACAACTACGTTACTTTGTAACTAAATATACAGCTGATATTGAAGAACTGCGTCAGCAAAACGAATCGTTAACTACCGAGCGTGATACCCTGAAGCATCAGGTAGCAACGGTATCTCAAAAAGCAACAACTTTAGAGCAACAAAACCAAGAACTGAGCGGCAAGGTAAAAGTAGCCTCAGCTTTAAAAATGGGCGCTGCAGAAGTAGTAGCCTATAAAGTAAAAGGTAGTGGTAAAGAAGTGGATGTAAGCCGCGCTGGTCCGGCTAAAAAAATAAAGGTAAATTTTACTATTGCCAGCAACCCAGTAGCCGAAAAAACAATGCATGACATTTATATGCGTGTAATAGACCCGGCCGGCAATTTATTGGTAATGAGCGATAGCGGCGTGTTTACTGCCGATGGCCAGGAGTTGCAGTATACCTACAAAACCTCGGTTGATTACAAAGACGACGGTACTACCTATACCATTGACTGGACAAACCCGAACAAGTTTGTTAAAGGTACTTATACCGTATTACTGTACTCTGATGGAGCTACTATGGGTAAAACAGAATTCAAATTAAAATAATTTAACCTGATTAATAGTTATCCCCGGTTGCTAAGCACAGCCGGGGATTTTTTATGCACAGTTGTTAACTAACGGCAGGCAAAAATTTATTATTGACCTTATCTTGCTGTAACTTAAACGCTGAATGATTTTACAGGTCAAAAACATACCAAAAAACAACAATGAAAAAATACAGCATCCTTATTATTACCTTATTCATGTTTACAGGTGCGTGGGCGCAGGTTAAACAAACCGTTTCCAAAGCATCGGTTACTTACGAGATTAAAAACATGGGCATTAAAACCAATGGGAAATTTGGCGGAGCACAGGCTGACATTAATTTTGACAAGGCCAACCTTGCCGGCAGCAGCATAGAAGCGAGTATTGATGTAAACACTATTGACTCTGACAATGCCATGCGCGACAACCATTTAAAGGGCGAAGATTACTTTGATGCAGCCAAATATCCACGCATTATCATGAAGTCAACATCCTTTAAACAGAAAGGTGGTAACAACTTTGTCGGAATGTTTAATATCACCATAAAAGGAAAAACAAAAGCTGTTGAAGTACCTTTTACTTATACCGATAGCGCTAACACCGCATTATTTAAAAGCATCTTTAAAATTAACCGTCAGGACTTTGGCGTTGGTGGTAAAAGCATGGTGCTGGCCGATGATGTTAACGTTATGCTTGCGGTAGAAACCAGCAAATAACGTTAACACCTTTTATGGGCAGTTGTATAAGTGCCATAGGCACTGCTAATCCAAATAAAAAAGTTACCCGGCACGAGGCCTACCAGTTTATGGTGGATGCATTTGGCTTAAGCCCCGACCATGCTCTACGGCTCAAAAGCATTTATGATAATTCGGGCATTGATTACCGGCATACCGTAATAGATGACTTTGGCGCAGACCGCGCCGACTACACTTTTTTTGAGCCAACACCCGATTTAGAACCCTTTGTAACTACAGAAAAGCGACTGCAGTTATACCAAGAAAAAGCAATACAAGTGGCCTTAAATGCCGTAAAGCATTGTTTGTCGGGTTTTGAGGCTGACATGACATCTCAAATAACCCACTTGGTAACGGTAAGTTGTACAGGTATGTATGCGCCGGGTATTGATATTGATTTGGTAGAACAACTGGGCTTACCACGTACCACCGAGCGTATTTGCATTAACTTTATGGGCTGCTACGGCGCCATTAACGGCTTAAAAACAGCCGACTATATTTGCAGGGCCAACCCCGAAGCTAAAGTATTGGTAGTGAGTGTTGAGCTTTGTACACTGCATTTTCAAAAACATAACACCTTGGATAATTGGGTGGCCAATTCGCTTTTTGCAGATGGTGCTGCCGCGGCATTGATAGAGAACACCACTCAAAAAACGGACGCAAGGCCGGGACTGGAGCTGTCAAGCTTTTACTCTGAGTTTATGCCCGAAAGCCGGAACGAGATGGGCTGGTTTGTGGGTAACACCGGGTTCGAGATGAAGTTAACCTCCAAAGTATCCAAGCAAATTAAAAAGCATATTAAAGGTGTAACCGATCGCTTGTTACAACACGCCGGTTTAACGGCTGCTCAGATCGGTACTTACGCCATTCACCCCGGAGGAAAAAAAATACTGGAGGCGGTTGAAGAAGCCCTGGAACTGCCCGAGGAAACCAATGCCTTTGCCTACGAGGTATTGCGCGAATATGGTAACATGTCATCAGCTACTATTTTATTTGTACTGCAAAAAATCATGCAGGCAGGTAAGCTTTCCGGCTCTAATATTTTAAGCTACGCCTTTGGGCCGGGGCTTACGGTTGAGGGAATGGCGCTTAAAATTCAGTAAAGCTATGATTGATGTGGTGATTGCAGGCGGGGGCTTGGCCGGGCTTTTTAATGCCCTATTGCTTAACCGCGCCGGTTTACAGGTCACTGTCATTGAAAAAAAATCCTACCCGTTTCACCGGGTTTGCGGTGAGTACCTGTCCAACGAAATCCTGCCTTTCTTAGATACTCTGGGTATTAATGTGTTTAGTTTAGGAGCTTCGAGGATTGACCGTTTAGAGGTTACTGCTACATCGGGTGCCCGGTTAACACAAAAGCTTGATTTAGGCGGCTTTGGCCTGAGCCGTTATAAGCTTGACCATTACCTTTATGAGCAATGCACTCAGCAAGGTGTCAAGTTTTTGTTAAATACGCAGGTTGATGATATTACTTTCGCTAACAATAAATTTACCGTTACCACACGTGATGCAGTTTTAGAAACACCGCTGGTAATTGGCGCTTTTGGTAAACGGTCTAATTTAGATAATAAACTGAATCGAGCCTTTTTTCATCAGCGGAGCCCTTATGTGGGCATCAAGATACACGCACGGCTAAACTTTCCGGATGATGTAATCCAGCTAAACAGTTTTAAGAATGGCTATTGCGGGGTATCAAAAATTGAGGATGACAAGTACTGCATCTGCTCACTGGCACACCGCAATGATTTACGCAGGCAGGGCAGCCTGGAGGCCTTGCAGGAAAACATAATTAATAAAAACCCCTACCAGAAAGAAATTTTTGACCAGGCCGAATGGTTAATGGACAAGCCGGAAGTAATAAACGAAATATCTTTCCGGAAAAAATTACCGGTTGAACAGCACATATTGATGAGCGGTGATACTGCCGGCATGATTGCGCCGCTGTGCGGTAATGGTATGACTATGGCCATTCATTCGGCCAAAATATTATCCAAAATAATTTTACAATACTACCGGCCCAAACGAGCGTTTCCATTGGAGCAGCGGCTGGCCTTAGAACAAGCTTACCGTAATGCCTGGAATGCACAGTTTGCCCGCCGGCTATGGGTAGGACGGCAGTTGCAGCGGGCATTTGGCAACAACCAGGTGATGCACTGGGCCGTTCAAACATTTAACCGGTTGCCACGCGCAACCAACTGGCTGGTGCAGCAAACACATGGGCAGGCCTGGGAATAATTGCAGCGTTAATCTGGAAGTAACAACTTAAAAAATGAAGAAAACGATAGCCATAGATATGGATGGCGTATTGGCCGATATAGAAATGCAGTTTTTAAACTGGTACGAGCGCGATTACGGCATTAAACATGGCCGCGATTACCTTGTTGGCCGCTCGTCTGACACATTTTTTCCGGAAGCCGGCCTGGTGAAAAAATATATTTATACGCCGGGCTTTTTTCAAACCATTCCTTTGATGGAAGGTGCAGTTGAGGCTGTACAGAAACTGATGGAAAACTTTGAAATTTATGTGGTATCTGCCGCTATGGAGTTTCCGTTGAGTTTGCCGGAAAAACTGCATTGGCTTAACGAGCATTTCCCTTTTATCAGTTGGCGTAACATTATTTTTTGCGGCGATAAAAGCATTATCAATACTGACTATATGATTGATGACTACCCTAAAAATCTCGACTATTTTAAGGGAAAGCCAATTATGTTCACCGCTTATCATAACACTACCCTTACCCATCATCAGCGGGTAAACAACTGGAACGAAGTTATTACTTTATTAGAAGCCGAAGCTTAAACCATGGCCAACCTGCGCAAACGCATTACCGGTGTAGACGAAATTATGGACGACTTTGCCCTGCCGGCCGATGAACTTGATCCGGTGCTGAAAGGTTTGGGCGATTTAAATGCATGGTTTGGCGGGCATAAGGCACTTATTAAAGCGTTACAGCAGTTTCCGGTTGCGGCAAACAACCATATCAGCGATTGGGGCTGCGGTGGTGGTGATGCCTTGCAGGCTATTGCCGATTGGGCACAACAAACGCGCTTACCTTTGCAGTTAACCGGTGTAGATGCAGCACCCGCTGCTGTAACTTATGCAAGGCGGGCAACGGCAGCCTATAAAAACATTGATTACGTGCAGACGGATGTGATGAGCCCGGACCTGCGGACCAACCAGTTCGACATTGTTTTGTCCAGCTTGTTCTCTCACCATTTTGAGGATGATGCCTGGATTGCGTTAGTACAAAAAATGCTCGACTGTTCCAGGCGCGGCGTTATCATCACCGATTTGCACCGGCATTGGTTGTTGTACTATTCTTTAAAGTTTATATTCAGGTTTATTATACCCAATCCTATGATGGCGCATGACGGGCCGTTGTCGGTAAAACGAAGTTTTAAGCGAAAAGAGCTTAAAGCATTACTGGAACGGGCCGGAGTTAAGCGTTACCACATCACCTGGAAATGGGCTTTCAGATGGCAGCTTATCATATATAAAGATTAACTTTGTGCTATGAAACTCAGTGTGCTGGTATTTATTAATGCACTGGCGGTAGCCTTAGCCTTATCAGGAGTCAATTTTTATTTCCAGCACAAATGGTATGATGTTACTATTACGTTTGTGGTAGGTTTTATTACCAGCTACATCGTTTTTTACTATCTCATCGAAAAATATCTTTATTCAAAAATCAAGCTCATTTACAAGCTCATTCACAACCTCAAACTGGGCCGCGATCTGCGCGATGCCCTGGGCGAGTCAACTAGTGTTGACCCGATTGGTGATGTGGAGAAAGAAGTAAAAGACTGGGCCCGTGAAAAAAAGGTAGAAATTGAAGAGCTGCGCCGGCAGGAAAAATTCCGCAAGGAATTTTTATCTAACATCTCCCACGAGTTTAAAACACCCCTGTTTGCTATACAAGGCTACATTGAAGCCATCTTAGATGACGAGGCCGATGATAAAGATATGACCCTGCAGTTTTTGAAAAAAGCACAGCGGAATGTTGACCGGCTTAGCTACCTGATAAACGACCTCAACGAAATCTCCAAGCTCGAAACCGGCGAAATTCCTATTAATTATACCAAATTCAGGATTAACGATTTGATTAAGGAGGTGTTTGAACAGTTGGAACTTAGAGCCAAACAGCACCAGATAAAGCTGATATTTAAGCAAAAATATGATGAGGCGTTTTTAGTAAGGGCCGACCGCGATAAAGTATGCCAGGTGCTTATTAACCTGATTGATAATTCTTTTAAATACGGTAAGCACGGCGGCAGCACTTCGGTTAGCTTGTTTGAACTACACGATCAGATTTTAGTGGAAGTGACCGATGACGGTGCCGGCATTAGCGAAAAATATTTATCCCGTTTGTTTGAGCGCTTTTTTAGGATAGACAGCAGCCGTTCGCGCGAGGTTGGGGGGTCGGGACTGGGACTGGCTATTGTTAAACACATTATTGAGGCCCACCAGCAAACTATTAATGTGCGCAGTACTGAGGGTGTAGGCTCCACATTTGGTTTTACTTTACAAAAAGTGAAACAGTTGCCGTTTCAAATGTTACCAGTGTTAAAGAGTTAACATTAATTTAACATAATCGAGTTACCTTTGCCTAAACTATTGAATCAAAATGTCATTAAATAGCATATTCCAGTATTTTGTTCCAAAAGACAAGAAAGTGTTCTTTCCGTTGTTTGAACAGGCTGCCAACAATGTGGTAGCTATGGGTGCGGTTTTGGTAGAAGCTGTTAACTCTAAAAACGTTACAGAGCGTACCGAAATGTTTAAACAAATAGACAGACTGGAAAGCAAAGGTGATGAGTTAACCCACCAGATTTATCTGGAATTAGGCAAAAACTTTATTACGCCTTTCGACCGCGAAGATATTCATGCTTTAGCAACTGCTATTGACGACGTTGCCGATTACATCCAAGGCTCGGCCAATCGTATGCTGTTGTACAATATTGAAGAATATACTGAACCTATTATTAAATTATCAGAACTGATTCATCAGGGTAGCGTTGACCTGGAAAAAGCGGTAAAAGAACTAAAAGATTTAAAAAACGTACGCAATATTGCCGATTCATGTATTCGCATCAATAGTGTTGAAAACCAGGCAGATTATATATTTGACCGTGCCGTTGCCGACTTGTTTTTGTATGAGAAAGATGCCTTGCGCCTAATCAAGTACAAAGAGATATTAGCAGCGTTAGAAACCGCAACCGATATGTGTGAGGACGCTGCCAACGTAATGGAATCTATCTTAGTTAAAAACGCTTAATTACTTTAACCCTCACCTACATGGTTACCACCCTGCTTGTTGTAGTAGTTTGTCTGGCGTTGATATTTGATTTCATAAACGGTTTTCATGATGCAGCCAACTCTATTGCCACCGTTGTATCTACTAAAGTACTCACTCCATTTCAAGCTGTAATTTGGGCAGCAGCCTTTAACTTCCTGGCTTTTTTCTTGATTAAAGAGCATAAGGTGGCTAACACCGTGGCCAAAACGGTGCATGAGCACTTCATCACTATGGACGTAATTTTGGCCGGTTTAGTTGCCGCCATTGCCTGGAACCTGCTTACCTGGTGGTTTGGTATACCCTCCAGCTCATCACATACCCTAATCGGAGGTTTTGCCGGCGCTGGTATGACCAACGCCTTATTTTTAGGCGTTAACCCGATTACTGCTGTTGATGCCAATTCGATATTAAGAATTGCAGCCTATATATTTTTAGCTCCGCTGATTGGCTTGTTTATAGCCTATGTCATTACCATCATCATACTGCACATATTTAAAAACTTCAGGCCGGCTGTTGCCGAACGCTGGTTCAAAAGTGTACAGTTAATCTCATCTGCAGCTTTGAGCTTTGCCCACGGTGGTAATGATGCGCAAAAGGTAATGGGTATTATTTATGTTGCGCTGTTTACATCAGGTAATATTACCAATGGCGATAAAATGCCCGACTGGATTCCGCTAGCTTGTTACAGCGCCATTGCACTGGGCACCATGTCGGGCGGTTGGAAAATTGTAAAAACCATGGGCAGCAAAATTACTAAGGTTACACCCCTTGAAGGGGTAAGTGCCGAAACTGCCGGTGCCATTACCCTGTTCATGACCGAGCGTTTGGGTATACCGGTATCTACTACACATACCATCACTGGTTCAATCATTGGTGTAGGCCTAACCAAAAGAGTATCTGCTGTACGCTGGGGTGTTACCATTAACCTGGTTTGGGCATGGATCATTACCATTCCTATCTCGGCACTGGTGGCTGCACTGGTATTTACTATCATGCATTACGTATAGGTTTTAAACTTTTGGGCCTCCCGGTTGTCCTATCTGTACTTATGAAAAAGCTTGTGTTATTAACTCCGTTGCTGTTAGTATTTACTGCCAATGCCGGTTGTGATACCTTAACTGCAGCAACCAGTAATCAGGGTAGTATTTATAGTAACAGCCCTGCGCAAACTATACCATCTAACTTAGAAATGGTAAGCGGCCTTAAACAGGCTTTAGAGTTAGGTACCGACAAAAGCACAAGCCAGCTTTCGGCCGTTAACGGATTTTTCGGCAATGCAGCCATAAAACTGTTGTTTCCGCCCGAGGCACAAAAAGCCGAGAATACATTGCGCAAACTTGGCTTTAATAAGTTGTGTGATGATGTAATTCTTTCGCTCAACCGCGCTGCCGAAGATGCCGCCGGTAAGGCAAAACCGATATTTATCTCGGCCATTAAGCAGATGAGCGTACAAGACGTCACTAATATTTTGTTAGGCAGCAGTAAGGATGCTGCTACCCAATATTTCAGACGTGCAACTACCGATCAGTTAACTGCAGAGTTTGTACCTGTAGTGCACAACAGCTTATCAAAAGTTGGTGCCACACGTTATTACAGCCAGCTGGCTACACAGTATAACCGGATACCGCTAACATTTAACAAGATAAATCCCGATTTGGATGCTTACGTAACACAAAAAGCTATTGAGGGCTTGTTTTACCGTATAGCGCTCGAAGAGTTAAATATCCGCAGCAACTTCTCATCACGTACTACACCACTGCTGCAAAAGGTATTTGGTTACGTACAGAAAAAAACGAACAGCTAACCACTTTGTATATAAAGCAGAAAAGTCCGGTTGTGCCGGACTTTTCTGCTTTATTGGATATCACTAACATAAAAGGCGGCAAAAAGATTTGCTCAATACCCGTCATAATTATTCGAAGCCAGACTACTGAAGCGTGTTAACTCCCGGTCCAGAAAATGTACCCATGCCGCTTGTTGTTTGCGGTTTTGCATGTGCTGCGTGTCTTCATCATAGTCTTCGTTCATTTGCCGGTACTTATCATCAATGCGTTTAAAAATAGCATTAGCCTGCCGCTGGTAGTCGCCCGTATAACGATAAGCATTCAATTCCCTGATCATCTCTTGTTGCATGAGGTAAGCAATCTGGTAATGGCCTTGCTCGTGCCTCAACACTTGCGCCATAGCCTCGGGCGTGTTGGCCACTTTACGGTTAAGCCATGAGCGGTCACGGTTAAGTTTAAGCTGAATGTCGAAAGTAAGATAATAATTGCTGCGCGAATTACGCACATTATAATTCATGAACACATTGCAACTGGTATGAGCAACATAAAAGCCGCTGTTAGGCGGGATGTCTCCGGTAAAATCATCGGCTGTGAGCTGCCGGTAAGATTGTGCATTTACCACACTACTGCCCAGCATTAATCCTACCAAAGCAATTATCAATCGCACGTATCGGTATTTCATCAAAAGGAATATAATTGTAATTTTTCTTTTGATGACAATGCACCCTTAAGGTTTAATTAAACACGGCAAATATTTAACTATTGTTTGTATTTTATTTCGTCAGTTTTCAGTTGTTGCAAACTCATCATTTCTTTCATGGTTTTCTGCATACTGTCTGCCGAACCATCCAGGAAAATAACATTACCCTTAGAGTTTTCAGAAAAGTGCTTAATGGCCTCAGTCCACATGGTAAACAAAATTACAGAGGTATCCATATCAGCCTTGTGCATTTCGTTGGCAGCAACGGTCATGCCTTTAGCTACTTCTGCACGAAACAGTGCTACACCCTGACCGCGTAATTGCGATGCCTGCCGCTCGGCCTCAGCTGCAATCTTGATAGCGTTACCTTCAGCTTCGGCTGCTTTAGTCTTTGTAATCAGCAAAGCCTGGCCTTCATTCTCAGCAGCAGCTTTAAGGTTGTTTGAGGCTACTACTTGGCTCATTGATTTCATAATCACGTCATCGAAGGTTATGTCGTTAAGCTGCAGGTCCTGCAGGTGGTACCCCCATCCTTCCAGAATATTGTCAATCTGGTCTTTTACATGCTCTACAATTTCGCGGCGCAATATCAGTACATCACTTTGGCGTTTGGTAGCTACGTAAGCCCGGATGGAGCCCTCAACTGTACGTACCAGTGCCTGCATCAGGTTGCGCTCGTCAACAAACTTAAACGCTACGGCTTTAATAGCTTCTTCGCTTTGGTTAAGCACCGAGTAAAGCAGCATGGCTTTAAAGTATACATTGGCCTGGTCAACCGTTACCGCCTGAAATTCGAGCTCGACAGAGCGGTTTTGAATTGAAATACGTGAATGTAAAACTTCGATTAGCGGAAGCTTAAAATTAAGCCCTGGAAGCAAAATACGGCGGTATTTGCCAAATACAGTAACAACGCCAATGGTGCCTTGCTTAATAGTGACAAACGAAGAAAATAAAATAATTAGAAAAATCAGCAGAATAATCCAAACGGCAATCATAAAATAATGTTAAGTGATTAAATATATCACTTATTACAAACTCTTAGTCAACCTCTAAATAAATTGTTATGAATTTAAAAAGGACTTTCGGATTTATACTTACCGTATTGGGTATTATCGGATTAATTTACACTGGCTTGCAGGTAATACAGCGCAGCGGTAACACCACTAATTTGCTGGTGATTGGCGTTATTGCGTTATTATTCTTCTTTTCGGGTATTGGCTTGGTAAAAAACACCAAAGACGCCGAGTAAGCGCATAAAAAAAGCTCCCTTTTGCAAGGGAGCTTTTAAAAGAACTTTTATATGTTAGTTATTTTGAGGGACATCTGCTAATAAACGACCGCCTTTATAATAGTAACGTGTCCAATAAGGATCGGCCAGGTAACTAATCATTACGCCTTTGCTCGACGAGGCATGGGCAAATTTACCATTGCCGATATATACACCCACGTGGGTAATAGCACGGCTGTGAATCTTAAAGAAAACCAAATCGCCTTCTTTCAATTCTTCTTTGCCAACCGGGTTAACCATGCTAAAAATATTACGGCTGTTATTACCAATGGCAGTGTTAAATACTTTAGTATATAACTGATAAGCGAAGCCCGAGCAATCAACGCCACTTTTGTTATCGCCACCTAAATGGTAAGGGGTGCCAATCCAATCATACACAAACTGGAATAATTTTACGTTTGAGGTAGCGGACATTGCTACACCCATAATTTGAGAAAAGTAATCTTTAGCTAAACTCTTATCTTCATCACTTTCCACCTCTGCCTGGTTTGGAACACTTTTTGTTTGAGCTTGCGAGCTCAAAACACTCAAAAACAAGGCAGTAGCTAAAAACAGTTTCTTCATCTAATTAACAGTTATCAGGGTATAATTTCAGTACTTGTTTATTAAAATGGACACTGGTGTCTATTGTTAAAGACAAAGCTATATAAACTTTCTATATATCCAAGCCAGCAAACAAATTATTTTTAAATTAACTGTTGTACGCCAGAAGCAAATAAAAGTTTCTTTTGCGGTGCGCAAGATAAAATATTTCTAAAGATTGTGTCCTACAATCCTTTTTTTTCAAGGATATAATTAGATTTGCGAATCCTAAAAACAGAAATTGATTGTTTAATAAATGAGTTCAATCGCAATAACTAAAGACACCTACCTGATGTGGTACGAACTGATGCTTTTAATGCGTAAGTTCGAAGAAAAGACAGGACAGTTATACGGACAGCAAAAAATCAGAGGATTTTGTCATTTATACATCGGTCAAGAGGCCGTATTGGCCGGGGCCGTATCTGTATTAAAGCATGAAGACAGTTTGATTACTGCATACCGCGATCACGCTCATGCATTGGCTAAAGGAACGACTCCAAAATCAATCATGGCCGAAATGTATGGTAAAGCAACCGGTTGCTCTAAAGGCAAAGGCGGCTCTATGCACATGTTTGATAAAGAAAATAATTTTTACGGCGGACACGGTATTGTAGGCGGCCAGATACCACTGGGTGCCGGTATTGCTTTTGCCGAAAAATATAAAGGTACCGACCACGTTTGTGTTTGTTACATGGGTGATGGTGCCGTGCGCCAGGGTGCCTTAAACGAAACCTTTAACATGGCTGCTTTATGGAAGCTACCCGTAATTTTTGTTTGCGAAAACAACGGTTACGCCATGGGTACTTCAGTAGCACGTACTACTGCCGAGGTTGATATCTATAAATTAGGTATTCCTTATGGTATTCCGTCATCACCAGTTGATGGTATGGATCCGGTAGCTGTACATAATGCAATGGACGAGGCCGTACAACGTGCCCGTTCAGGCGAAGGCCCAACTTTCCTGGAAGCGCGCACTTATCGTTTTAAAGGTCACTCCATGTCTGACCCGCAAAAATACCGTACTAAAGAAGAAGTAGAAAGCTACAAACTAAAAGACCCTATTGAGATAGTAAAACAAGCTATTGAAAAAGAGGGTTATGCTGATGAAAAATGGTTTGAAGATATTGCAGCTAAAGTAAAAGCTCAGGTTGACGAAGCTGTACAATTTGCAGAAGAGTCGCCATGGCCGGAAGCTTCTGAACTATACACTGACGTATATGTACAGAACGATTATCCTTACATCCGCGACTAACCTATTATAAACATATTTAAACCAAACTATTCATCAATACAATATGGCTGAAGTAGTTAAAATGCCCAAAATGAGCGATACTATGACCGAAGGGGTTATCGCTAAATGGCATAAAAAAGTTGGCGATAAGGTAAAATCTGGCGACTTGCTTGCCGAGGTTGAAACCGACAAAGCCACAATGGATTTTGAATCGTACCAAGACGGCACTTTACTGTATGTTGGTATTGAGGAAGGTAAAGCTGCTCCTGTTGACGCTGTTATTGCCGTTATTGGTAAAGAAGGCGAAGATTATAAATCAGTATTAGAAGGCGGTGACGCTCCTGCTACTGCATCAAAACCTGCTGAAGACAAAGCACCTGCTGCTCCAAAAGAAGAAAAAGCTGCCGAACCAGCTGTTGATACCTCAAACATTCCTGCCGCTGTTATCCGGATGCCGCTATTAAGCGATACCATGACTGAGGGCGTGATTAATAAATGGAACTTTAAAGTAGGCGATAAAGTTAAAGCCGACGACTCGCTGGCTGACGTGGATACCGATAAAGCTACCATGGAAGTGGTAGGTTATGAAGATGGTACTTTACTTTACATTGGTGTTGAAGAAGGCCAGGCTGCTAAAGTAAACGATATTATTGCCATTGTTGGTAAAGAAGGTACTGATGTTACTCCTTTATTAAAAGGTGGCTCGGGCGCTCCTGCCGCTAAAACAGAAGATAAACCTGCCGAAGAAACTAAAGCAACTGAAGAAAGTGCATCTGCCTCATCATCATCTGATGATGACAGCCGCGTAAAAGCTTCTCCTTTAGCCCGTAAAATTGCTAAAGATAAAGGCATTAACCTTAACGAAGTTAAAGGCAGTGCCGAAGGTGGCCGTATTGTAAAGAAAGATGTAGAAGGCTTTACACCATCTGCTAAATCTGCTGATAAAGGTGCTACTGCAACTACTGAGCAAGTACAAGCTGAACAGGCTGCAAGTGCCAACGCTAAAGAAGGTGCAGCTAAAGCCGGCCCAACCATCACTTTGGCTCCGTTTGTAGGCGAAGAGAAATTTGCCGAGAAACCGGTAACACAAATGCGTAAGGTAATTGCCAAACGCTTAAGCGAGAGCTTGTTTACAGCACCGCATTTCTTTGTAACCGTTTCTATTGATATGGATGCTGCTATTGTAGCCCGTACCAAAATGAACGAGGTTGCTCCGGTTAAAATATCATTTAACGACTTAGTGGTTAAAGCTTGTGCTGTTGCCTTAAAACAACACCCTGCCATTAACTCATCCTGGTTAGGCGATAAAATCCGCTTTAATGAGCATGTTAACATCGGTATTGCCGTTGCAGTAGACGAAGGTTTGCTGGTACCTGTAGTACGTTTTGCCGACGGTAAATCATTAAGCCGCATCAGCGCTGAGGTTAAAGATTTTGCCAAGAAAGCGAAAGACAAAAAACTGCAGCCATCTGATTGGGAAGGTTCAACCTTTACTATCTCTAACTTAGGTATGTTTGGTGTAGATGATTTTACTGCTATCATCAACACGCCTGACTCTTGTATTCTGGCAGTTGCCGGTATACAACAAGTGCCTGTTGTTAAAAACGGCGCCGTAGTACCTGGCAATGTTATGAAAGTTACTCTGAGTGCCGATCACCGCACTGTTGATGGTGCAACTGCAGCAGCTTTCTTAAACACTGTAAAATCATTGCTGGAAGAACCGGTAAGATTATTGATATAATAAGATAAGCTCTTAGTATGGAGAAGCCCTTTAGTGAAAACTAAAGGGCTTTTCTTATCAGCAAAAAATTTAGCCAATGAGAACATTTATAACCTATCTGCTGATATTCTGTTTTGCCTGGTGTGCCTTTGGGCAGGCGCAGGATCCGCAACTTAAAAAGCTGCTGGAACGTAATGTGCCCTGTACGTTTGAAGGAGACAGCATTAAGTTAGATAGTTCTTATTATGCGCTTAACCGTAATGTATCTTACAGCTACTCTTATTACTACCCTAAGTATTTTAAAGAAATCTGGCCTAAAGAAGAAGTGATAAGTGAGATGCGCAAAGTAACCAATGCTTACATAGATACTTTAACTTACATCAGCCCTGATAAGCAGGCCTCATTTAAGCTGTTTGCAGGGCAGGTAGTACCCTTTCCGTTGGGTAAACGGCGCGGTGTTAAGGCTGGCGATATCATGGCAGTAGAGAAAGCGATTGACGATTACATCAAAGTTATTAAGGCCGGTAAAGACAAAGAACTGCGTAAGGTTAATATTACCTCACTTTGCAAGGGTGTAAAGGGATATAATTTCAGCATCGGTGTTAGGGCCAACAAAGGCAACCTGCAATACCTGTACAAAATCGTAGTAGCCGAACTACCGGCCACCGGCGAACTCATCTTTTCACATTTTTTGTATCAATACCCGGCAGCAGCTAAAGAAAAGTATGCGGCCTTGGGTACGACGCTGGCCAACGCATTTAAGGCCGACGAGTAGATAAAAGCCTGCCGACTCATTTTATTTAATTATAATAGGTAGCATTTTATTAGAGGATATGTTAACGGCGGTTAACTATTGCGGCTGGTGGCGCTTTAACGATTAATATTATTGATAAAGTTATTTATTTCACTTTGCTAGGACGATCTTGTACAAAATACGGTAACACGGTTGTCTGCCCCACATATGGTCAGTTAACTTCTGAAACCATTGTTAGAGTCTTCTTCATTTAGCATTCGGTTTTCACAAGCAATTAAGAGGATCGGCTATGCTTGTTGGCTTAACTTCAAGTTGCAGCTTTACATCATTATTTACAGAAAACAGTGTACTACCAAACTCACTTACCAATTTCCATAAACCGGATAAAAAAATTATTTTAATGGCCTTGCATGGGGTGGTTCAACAAAAAGCATAAGGCCGACACAACAGACGACGATGCGCTGTTGCAGCAATATCGCCAAACAGGCGATTTAGCTGTGCTTGGCCGTTTGTATGAGCCGTATATACCCCTGGTGTTTGGTGTATGCCTTAAATACCTGCAGGATGAAGAGCAGAGCAAGGATGCCGTAATGCAGATATTTGAAGAGCTGGTTGTAAAGGCCACCCGGCACGACATCAAACAGTTTAAAAGCTGGTTATATGTACTGAGCCGTAATTTTTGCCTAATGCAGCAGCGCGCCAATAAAAAAACGGAAGTTATCAGCATTGATGAGTTTATGGAATTACCGTTTGTTTTGCATCATGAAGAAGTGAGCAATGAACAAAGCCTTACGGCGTTAGAAAAATGCATGCAAACGCTATCGGCCGAGCAGCAGCGCAGCGTGGAGTTGTTCTACATCAGAGAAAAATGTTACAAAGAAGTAGCCGAGCTAACCGGCTACAGTTTAAACGAGGTAAAAAGTTATATACAGAACGGTAAACGAAATTTAAAAATTTGTTTAGAAAAGCAAGGTGAGCGTTAACAAGCCCGACATATCGCTGATTGAAAAGTACCTGAATGGCGAACTGGATGCCCGTGCCATGCACGAGCTGGAGCGCCAGGCACTTGACGACCCGTTTTTAGCGGACGCGTTGGAGGGCTATGCTCAAAAGCCAGTATCGTCAGCGGCTCATTTAAATGATTTACATAAACGCTTACAGCAGCGTATACAACCTGAAAGAAAACGTTTAGAATTATTCGCCAAGCTAAGCATCGCCGCTACCGTGTTAATTGTTATTGGGGTGGGCAGCTGGTATTGGTTGTTTAATCAACCTTTGGCCTCTGTAAAAGATATGCCTGTTGCCGATAAGACTGCCGTAGTGAAAACACCGCCAGCGCGCATAGCAAAGCCTGCTCCACAAGTTATACAACCGGAGCTTAAGCCGACTACACCCCAATGGGGAGCAACTAAACTGAGTTTAAAAACTAAACGGGCGAAGACCCATTTATTGGCTGATGCAAAAATGGATAGTACAAGCGCGGTTTTGGCAAAACTTAAAGCTGATTCAGGAAATAATGTTTTACCCGGCCGTGCTAACTTGGTTGCTGCTAATAGTAAAGTTAAACAGAAGGACAAAACAAATTTGGGCCGCCGCTTAGACGAGGTGGTTGTAGTGGGATATGGCACGCAACGCAAACAAACTATAACGGGTGCAGTATCGACGGTGCAATCGGAAACGATGAATGCTTCTGTGGCATCAATGGAACCCCAAAATATTGAGGCGGCGCTGGCAGGCAAAGTTGCTGGCGTAGCAATATCACCTTCCCGGAAGCGGAATTCACCCGAAAAGATTCAAATTCGTGGGCTATCTTCAATTAATAAAAACCAGCCGCCGCTGTACATAGTGGACGGAAAACTGGTTGATAAAATTGATGACATCAACCCGGATCATGTTGCTTCTATAAACGTTATAAAAGATTCGTCCGCAACAGCCATCTATGGTTCCAGAGCTACAAACGGCGTAGTCATCATTAAAACGAAATCAACAAGCTTAATTAGGGGGCAGGTAGTATCGGCAGATGACCAATTGCCTTTACCCGGCGTAATGGTAAAAGTTAAAGGCACGAATAAGGCCGTTGCTACAGATATTGAGGGTAAGTTTAAAATTGATGCGGATAAAAATGCAGCATTGGTTTTTACCTACATCGGTTTTGACACCCAGGAACAAAAGGTAAAGGAAGCTAAAAACCTAAAAGTAGCGTTGAAGGCCAATACCAAGACATTGAGTGAAGTAGTTATAACCACTAACGAAAACAATACAGAAAGATACGAGAAAGCGCAACCCGTGAACGGCTGGAAAGCATTTCATAATTACTTAAAAGAGAAAGCACAAAGCCCCGATAGCAAAACCGGCGTGGTTAAGGTTAGCTTTACCGTGAATGCTGATGAGACAGCTTCTGACATCAAAATCACCAAAAGTCTGAGTGCTGAGGCCGATGCAAAAGCGATAGAACTAATTAAAAATTATCAGGGTTGGACCGCTAACAGTGATGGCAAACCGGAAACCGTTAAAGTAAAAGTACGCTTTAACAAACCGTGAGGTCTTTTTGGTTAATCATGCTCAAAATGCTGTCAACATATTCGCGGTTATTGGCCAGGCGTGGTACCTTATGTTGACCGCCTAACTTTCCCCGAAGTTTCATCCATTTCACAAAGGTGTTTTCGGGCACGGCATGTACCTGCGGGCGGCGCAGGGCCATATCCTTAAAGCGCTTGGCATCATAGTCAGAATTTACCTTGCGCAGGGTTTCATCCAACAGGTCTATAAAGCGTTCAAACTCGTCAGGCTTTCTTTCAAATTCAATAATCCACTCGTGGCCTCCGCATTTGCTGTCGGTAAAGTAAATGGGGGCGGCTGTGTAGTCACGTATTACAGCCTCGGTTTGGCGACAGGCCTCAGCCAGGGCACGTTCGGCATTATCTATAATCACTTCTTCGCCAAAGGCGTTAATGTAATGGCGGGTACGGCCGGTAATTTGGATACGGTATGGGTTAAGCGAAGTAAATTTAACGGTATCGCCAATCATGTACCGCCATAAACCGGCATTGGTACTGATGATTAACGCATAGTTTTTATCTAACTCCACCTCATCCAAGGTAAGCGTTTCCGGATTTTCGTCGTTGAGGCGCTCCAAAGGCAAAAATTCGTAAAAAATGCCGTAATCAAGCATCAGCAGCATATCACCGGGCTCTTCCCGGTCCTGTATCCCAAAAAAGCCTTCTGATGCATTGTAGGTTTCCAGGTAATACATGTCATCCTTAGGAATGAGCTTTTTAAACTGCTCGCGGTATGGCGTAAAATTCACCGCACCATGAAAATATAGTTCCAGGTTGGGCCATATCTCGAGCAGGTTATTTTTGCCGGTAATTTCTAACAGGCGTTTAAATAGTAAAAGGTTCCAGGTAGGCACGCCGCTAATACAGGTTACATTAACATTTTTGGTAGCGTGCGCCATCTTCTCAATCTTTTCCTCAAAGTTCTCGAGCAGGGCAATAGTCAGGTCGGGCGTGCGGTAAAACTCAGCCCACAAAGGCAGGTTTTTCATAATCACGGCCGATAGGTCTCCAAAAGAAATATCTGTGTTAAGCTGGCCGATTTGATGGCTGCCCCCTAGGGTAAGGCTCTTGCCAGTAAACAGCAGGGCATCAGGCCGGTTATTGCAATAAATAGTCAGCATATCTTTGCCGCCCTTAAAATGGCATTCTTCCAGGGCTTCTTCGCTTACCGGGATAAACTTGCTGCGGTCGCTGGTGGTGCCTGATGATTTAGCAAACCAACGAATTTCTGACGGCCACAGCACATTTTGTTCGCCTTTAAGCATCCGCTCAATATAGGGCTTAAGCGTATCGTAATTTTGTAAGGGAACGTGTTGCTTAAAATCGGCAAGGGTATTAATACTGCGGTAATGGTGCTTGCGGCCCCACTCGGTATCCTGTGCGTTGTTGATGAGCTGATTAAACCATTCATCCTGAACTTCATTGGGATATTTCATGAAAAGCTCAATCTGATGAATGCGCTTTTTCATGAGCCAGGTAGCAACAGAATTTATAATGGTCATATTGTTGCTCCGAAATTAAACAAAAGTTTTTCTTTTAAGTACAAAGTTTGCGCCCAAGTATACTTTGCGTACCATCTCGTTAGCGGCCAGTACTTCGGGCACACCCGACTCTAAAATTTTACCTTCAAATAAAAGATAAGCCCGGTCAGTAATAGATAAGGTTTCTTGTACGTTGTGGTCAGTGATCAGGATGCCGATGTTGCGGTGTTTAAGCTTAGCAACCATGCTTTGAATTTCTTCAACAGCAATAGGGTCTACACCGGCAAAAGGTTCATCCAGCAAAATAAAGTTAGGCTCTGCAGCCAGTGCACGCGCTATCTCTGTACGCCGGCGCTCACCGCCCGACAGTAAATCACCTCGATTTTTACGCACTTTATGCAAACTGAATTCATCAATTAGTTCTTCCAGCTTGTCTTTTTGCTGTTGCTTAGCCATACCGCCCATCTCGAGTACGGCTTTGATATTGTCTTCTACCGTAAGTTTCCGAAAAACAGAGGCTTCCTGCGCCAGGTAGCCGATACCTTTTTGCGCCCGGCGGTACATGGCATCGGTTGTAATTTCTTCGTCGTCTAAAAAAATACGGCCTTCGTTGGGCTTAATCAGGCCCACAATCATGTAAAACGATGTAGTTTTACCGGCACCGTTAGGCCCTAATAAACCTACAATCTCACCTTGCGATACATTGAACGACACATCATTAACAACGGTACGTTGCTTGTACTTTTTTACCAGATGATCGGCGCGTAGATTCATAGTGTATTTGTTAATTGACAGGTATATAATGAGCGTAAATTATAATCCCATCCTGCTGCCTGGCGATCTCTCGCTTAGCATCTAATTCCTTTAATATTTAATTGTATAGAGCGTTTATCGCGCCAAATGTTTTCTTCAATAGTGTAACAAATATCAAATGGTTTGCCCTGGCGTATCTCGTTAATACACTCGCCCTGGTTAAAGGCAATGCAATCAAACCAGGTAGAATTATTTTGGTACACCGACATTTTAATATGGTTGCTGCCTACCAGATTAATGCCACCATAAGCCTGTACATTGCGGCTCACAAATACCGGCGACATGTTTTCGGGACCAAACGGGCCAAACTGATTAAGCACCCTGAAAAATTTTGGCGTAATATCAGCCAGTTGTAATTCGGCGTCGATGCAAATTTCCTGCACCAGTTGCTGCTCGGTAATAGAAGCGCTCACCACCTCTTCAAACCTTTCCATAAAAGCCTCTACCTTTTCGGGCTGCATAGTAAGGCCTGCTGCATATTTGTGACCGCCAAACTGTAAAAGCAGGTCACTGCATCCACTCAAAGCCTCATACAAATCAAAGCCTACCACAGAGCGGGCCGAGCCAGCCACATGTCCGTTAGAGCGGGTAAGCACAATGGTAGGCCGGTAATATTTTTCGGTAAGCCGCGAAGCTACAATACCAATTACACCTTTATGCCATTTTTCATTAAATACCACGGTCGATTTACGATTGAGCCCCATGGTATCATCTGCAATCATGGCCAGCGCCTGGTCTGTAATGCTTAAATCGTGCTCTTTGCGTTCGTTATTTTTTAAACTAATAAGTTGCCCTTTTTCATGGGCAACATCAACGTCATTAGCAAGTAATAGCTCAACGGCATGTTTGGCATCGTCAATACGGCCGGCGGCATTGATGCGGGGCCCTATTAAAAAAACAATATCGGCAATAGAGTAAGCGGTGGTTTTACCCGCTATCTCTTTCAAAATTTGAAGTCCTGTGCTTGGCTCGGTATTTAGCTTTTGTAAACCATAAGCCGCCAGTACACGGTTTTCGCCGGTAATATGTACAATATCGCAAGCTATACTGGTAACTACCAGGTCAAGGTACTGCGCTACTTCGTCAAAAGGCAAATCGTGCTTTTGGCCATAAGCTTGTATCAGTTTAAAGCCTATACCACATCCAGATAATTCTTTGTACGGGTAAGTGCAATCTAAACGTTTAGGGTCGAGCACGGCGACAGCATCAGGTAAGGTTTCGCCAGGCATGTGGTGGTCGCAAATAACAAAATCAATTCCTTTGGTATTTGCATACTCAATTTTATCAACCGCCTTAATACCACAATCGAGCGCAATAATGAGCGAAAAGCCGTTGGCTGCTGCATAATCAATACCTTGGGTAGAGATGCCATAGCCTTCAAGGTAACGGTCGGGGATGTAGTATTCCAGGTGTTGGTAGCGGCTGCTCAAAAAGCTGTAAACCAAGGTTACGGCAGTAGTACCATCTACATCATAATCACCAAAAATTAAGATTTTTTCACCCTTGTTAATGGCCTGGTCAATCCGTTCAATGGCCTTTTCCATATCGGCCATCAAAAAAGGATCATGCAGGTGCCGCAGGTCGGGCCTGAAAAAATAATGCGCCTGCTCAAAGCTACAAATACCTCTTTGCAGCAATAAAGTACTTAAAACAGGGTCAATACCCAGTTCGGCAGCCAGTTGCTGTACTGCTTTTATATCCGGGCTATGCTTTACCGACCACCGTTTTTGCATACTTTTGCGTTTTGGAAACCTTTAATGAATTTTAAGGGTTAATAACCAACAAAGTTACATTTCTGTTAACACGCGTACATTATAAATATGGAAATTTTTGCACTGGGCGAAGGCTCCTATTCGGTTGATGCTACCAAAAAGTTTATTCCGTTTAACCCATTAACCGATAATGCCAAAGACAGACTGGGCTCTTTATTTATACATGTAAATCCATTTTTGGTTAAAACTGAGCGCGATCTGATTTTGTTCGACAGCGGCTTAGGTTATAAAGACGATAAGGACGAACTTTTATTGCACCAGCACATCCGCAATGCAGGCTTTGCCCCCGGTGAGGTAACACTGGTATTGCAATCGCACCTGCATTACGATCATACCGGCGGATTAGTTGTAGAACGTAGTGGCAAGTTAGAGCTTAGCTTTCCGCAGGCTACACATATTATTCAACAAGGCGAATGGGACTACGCCTGGTCGGGCAAATCATCATCATACCGGTTGCCTATCCTGGAAACGCTAAAAAACGCAGCCCGGATTGAATTTGTAGAGGGCGATGGTGAGGTAAGGCCGGGAATACATTATGAATTATCGGGTGGACATACCCAATTTCATCAGGTGTTTTTAGTAGAAGATAATGGCGAAAAATGTTTTTTTGGAGGAGATGAATTGCCAGAGCCTGAGCAACTATTGCGGAAGTTTGCAGCTAAGTATGACTATGATGGTCGCAAAGCGATGAATCTGCGCGAAGAGTATGGCAAAAAAGCTGCCTACGAGCAATGGGCATGCTTATTTTATCATGCCAAAAGCGTACCGGTGGGTAATGTAAGCTATGATGGCGAGATTTTTACCATAACGCCGATTTAAGCAGTTTTTTCTACCGTAAAAAGTTCTTTTATTTTGTCGACGTTAAGTGGCTTTGAAATGAAGTTTTTAACCAGTGGATATGACTTAGCTTTGTTGATATCGTTGCTAAAAACAGAGGAAGAAATAATATAAATTTTTGACTTCTTGAGCGGATCAATTTCTAAACGCTTAAAATCTTCTAAAAACTCCCATCCGTTCATGATAGGCATGTTAATATCAAGCAGTATATAATCGGGTAAACTGTTTGGGTCTTTAGCCTGCAAATCTAACAACTTCTTAATTGCATAACTCCCGTCCAAACAAGCGGTTATCTCGGTATATTCCAAAGCTTTCTTTATTAACTTTATAGATATAAAGTTATTTATCTCATCATCGTCAACCAACAATATACTTATAGGTTTGGAGTTGCTAATCATATTCTAACTATACGAAAAATAAATGTAAAAAGTTTCATTCCTAAAAGTTCTGAAACAAAAAAATCCCAGCTTAAGCGCTGGGATTTTCTTATACGGAAAAAAATATGATTAGTTATCGGGTAGCAACTAAATTTATATTTAATAAAAATTCGTCATCAATCGCTTTGTCACCAAGGCTTTCAAAAAAGCTTTTAGAGCCGTAACGGATATCGTATTTGGTACGGTCAACTTTTACGCCGTTAGCTACAACGTTCACAGTGTTACCGGCCATGGTATAAGTTGCAGGGAAAGTTACTACGTTGGTTTTACCTTTAATAGTTAAGTTACCTGTAATGTTAACTTTGCCTGCACCGGCAGGAGTAATTTTAGTAGCCTGGAAAGTTGCAGTAGGATATTTTTCAACACCAAAAAAATCTTCAGATTTTAAGTGCCCCATTAGTTTACCTCTGCTATCGCCATCTAAGTCTGTATTTTCCATGCTGGTCATGTCAATAACGAATTTACCGCCGGTTGGTACTTTGCCATTAGTAGCAACTTCGCCAGATGCAATTTTAATGGTACCTACATGCTGGCCGGTAACCTTTTTACCAGTCCATTCAATTTTGCTTTTTTGAGCATCAACTTTAAAAGTCACCGGAGCAACTGGTTTAAAAGCAACCAGGGCTACCGCCATAATTGCTACAAATAATGTTGTAATCTTTTTCATGTTCTTGTGATTTCTGATGTAAAGATATATGAAAAAATTACATGTTTAAACATCTATTTTATAATTTGCTTTTTCATGACAAATAGAGCCGTTATTAGTTAATATAAAAGCATGAAGACATTTCGCCTTTTTTTTATTTTAAGCGGGCTGCTGTTAACAACTAACGTATTTGCACAGCTTCAGTCACCGGCCCAAATATATCCGGGTTTGTTTGAGCAAGTACAGATGCAACAGGTTTATACCGACGGAAAAACTTTTGTTGACGCCCGGCCCAAAGCAAGACCAACCGCTATTATGCAGGCCTACCGTATCGAGCATATCAAAAAAGGATTCAATATCCAAGATTTTGCGCATAAATACTTTGATGTGCCGGCAGTTAGCAGCACCGTTTACCGCAGCAATGTATCAGCTGGCGTACGTAAACATATTGATACTTTATGGACGGTACTGCAACACGTAGCCGATACCGTTAAAGGCACTTCACTGTTACCTCTACCTTACAACTACGTAGTACCCGGCGGACGCTTTAGAGAAATTTATTATTGGGACTCTTATTTTACCATGCTGGGTTTAGCCGAAAGCAAGCGATATGATTTGATAGAAAGCATGGTAAAAAACTTTGCTTACCTGATTGATAGATACGGGCATATTCCTAATGGCAACCGTACCTATTATTTGAGCCGGTCGCAGCCACCATTTTTTTCGCTGATGGTTGAGCTGCTGGCAAAATATAAAGGCAAGGAGATTTTAGTTACTTACCGCCCGCAGTTAATTAAAGAGTACCAGTACTGGATGCATGGCGCTGTCGCATTAAAACCGGGTGCCGCCGTTGAGCATACCATACGCTTGGCCGATGGTAGTTTGTTAAACCGCTATTGGGACAGCAATAATACGCCTCGCGAGGAATCGTACCGGGAAGATGTGTTGGCTGGCCGACAAACCACTCAAAAACCGCCCGACTTTTATCGCAACATACGCGCCGCTGCCGAGTCGGGATGGGATTTTAGCAGCCGGTGGATGGCCGATGGTAAAACGCTGGCCACCATACAAACCACCAGTTTAGCCGCGGTTGATTTAAACAGCCTGATTTATCATCTAGAAACGGTTATTGCCCGCTCGTATACCATAAGCGTTAATACTAAAATGGCAGCGTTTTACCAGCGCAAAGCTGCCTTACGCAAAGTAGCTGTATTAAAATATTGCTGGGATAAGCAGAACGGTTGTTTTAAGGACTACCAATGGCAGCGTAAAAAATTATCTAACCAGATAAGTATCGCTATGGCTTATCCTTTATTTTTTAACCTCGCAGATAAAGAACAGGCCGAAAAAGTGGCGGCCCTGATACAGAAACGCTTTTTACAGCAAGGTGGCGTGGCTACAACCGCGGTTAACACCGGGCAGCAGTGGGATGCCCCCAATGGCTGGGCGCCTTTGCAGTATATTACTATCAAAGGCCTGCAAAATTATGGCTACTCGTTATTGGCCAAAACTATTGCCCAGCGCTGGATGCAGCTCAACATCGCCTCGTTTAAGCAAACCGGTAAGCTGCTCGAAAAGTACGATGTGCAAAACGGCAGCGCCAAAGCAGGTGGCGGCGAGTACCCCTTGCAGGATGGCTTTGGATGGACCAACGGCGTGTTGCTGAAGTTGATGAATGAGTTTAAGTAAAATGTAATATAAAAGCTTACCTGATTTTGCCAATTACAATCAGCCGGAGAAATTTGTATCTTTGCGCCTCATTTCACGCTGTTTGCAGCAGTATCAATGTTTTATGACAAAGTATAACACCCTACTGTATTATTGTTACTCAACAATAACCGAGGCGGAGCAATTTGCTGCCGACCATCTTAAATTTTGTAAAAGCTTAGGCTTAACCGGTCGGATCATAGTGGCCGACGAAGGGCTAAACGGCACCGTTTCGGGCACGCCTGAGGCCTGTAAAGCGTACATGGACGCGATTCATGCCGACGAGCGCTTTACCGCAACCGATTTTAAAATAGATGAGGTTGATGAACCGTCGTTTGTAAAAATGCATGTGCGCTATAAATCAGAGATTGTTCACTCCGGCCTGCGCGACCCGCATGTCATCAATCCGCAAAAACAAACCGGTAAACATCTGGAGCCTGCTGATTTTTTGGCGATGAAGGATGATGAAGATGTGGTGATTCTGGATGTACGTTCAAACTATGAACATTCGGTTGGCCGTTTTAAAAACGCAGTAACGCTTGACATCGAAAATTTCCGCGATTTTCCGGCCAAGATTAATGAACTGGCTCAATACAAGGATAAAAAAATATTAACCTACTGTACCGGTGGTATCAAGTGCGAAAAAGCTTCAGCTTTATTACTGCACGAGGGCTTTGAAAATGTTTACCAGTTACATGGTGGCATCATCAAGTACGGTAAAGAAGTAGGCGGTCAGGATTTTGAAGGCAAATGCTATGTATTTGATAACCGCTTAACTGTTGATGTTAACCAGGTTAATCCAACGGTAGTTTCTACCTGCTACAACTGCGGCAAAACTACCGACAAAATGATTAACTGCGCCAACCCCGAGTGTAACGAGCACTTTACCCAGTGCGACGATTGTGGTACACAAACAGACGGCTGCTGTTCGACAGCTTGCCAAAGCCATCCTCGCAAAAGGGTGTATGATGGTACCGGATATTATGTAAAAGTTCCGCAGCCTGTTAACATTACCAAGAAAAGCAAAATCTCTATAATTTAACATCCGGCACTGTGATGTGGCTGTAGTTGTCTTTATGCAATCCTTTTAATTATTTTAATGTTGACTAGTATACTCACTAAAATAATTAAAGGGTATGACTTTACTAAAAAATACATTATCAAAATTTATCGGAGCTGAAGCTGTTGGTGCCGAAGGAATTGGCGCCCGGGCGATAGGTGCTTCGGCTACCGGTGCCTCTGCCCTTGGTGCGGCCGCTTTAGGTGCCTGGGCTGCCGGCGCTTTAGCTATAGGTGCTGTAGCTATTGGCGCTTTAGCCATTGGACGCGTGGCCATTAAGCGTATGGTAATTAAAGAGCTGCAAGTAGTAGGAACATTAACTGTAGATAAGCTCATTATTAAAGAGCAACAGGAATAACCCTGTTTGAACTTACTTATTGGCTTAAGCTTGCCTGAGTTGAGCGCAAAAAAAGAGCGCACAAGCCCCCTCGCGGGGCTTGTGCGCTTAACAAACACACTTAACCAAAACCATATTACATGGTCAGGATCTTATAGCACCGATTTTGCTAAGCAATTTCCGGTTTTCACGACGGTGTATCAGGTTGTACACCATGGCGTATATGATAGGCAGTATTAGTAGGGTAAGTACGGTTGATGTAACCAACCCCCCGATTACTACAATAGCTAATGGTTTTTGCGTTTCAGAACCAATACCGGTTGAGATTGCTGCCGGCATCAAGCCTATAGCTGCCATTAAAGCAGTCATTACCACAGGCCTAACGCGCGATATTACCCCATTTAATATGGCTTCGTGCAGATGCATTTTTTCTTCCAGATTTTTTCGGAATACTGATATTAAAATTACGCCGTTTTGTATACAAACACCAAATAAAGCAATAAAACCAATACCGGCAGATATACTAAAATTGGTACGGGTAATATGCAGAGCAAGTATACCGCCTATTAACGCAAACGGCACATTTAATATTACTAATACCGCATCTTTTGCATTACCAAAAGTTACAAATAATATCAGGAAAATAACTACTAAACAGGCCGGAACTACGTGAGCCAAAGTATTGGATGCTCTGATCTGGTTTTCGAACTCACCGTTCCAGGTGAAGCTGTACCCTTGATCCAGTTTAACGTCTTTACCTACTTTTTGCTGCGCTTCGGCAATAGTACTACCCAAGTCGCGGCCCCGCACCGAAAACTTAACTGCAATATAACGGCTGTTGTTATCTCTAAAAATGAATGCCGGTCCGGTTACTTCTTTGATGCTCGAAATTTCTTTGATAGAGATTTTAGAACCATTTAAGGTAGGCACCATCAGGTTTTCAATTTTTTCCTGAGTATCGCGGAAAGGTTTTTGGTAGCGTATACGAATATCAAATTTACGCTCACCTTCATATAACTGCGAAGCTGCTTTACCACCAATGGCCATCTCAATTACCGCATTAGCATCTGCAGTTGCTACGCCATAACGAGCCATTTTTTTCTGGTCAAGCTCAATACGGAACTCCGGCTGGCCCAGGTTACGTAGCACGCCTAAATCTTCAACACCTTGAATATGTTTAAGAACTCCCAATACTGCATCAGCCTTATGATCAAGCACGGTAAAATCTGGGCCAAATATTTTTACCGCCATTGATGCCGGTACACCTGCTACAGCCTCGGCCACATTATCTATAATAGGCTGCGAATAGTTGTAAATGATACCCGGAAACTGGCTTAATTTTTTATCCATCTGAGCAATCAGCTCTTCTTGGGTAATATGGCGTTTCCACTCTTTTTTAGGCAGCAAATCCACCTGTATTTGTACGTTAAAGAAGCCTTTAGGGTCGGTACCATCATTGGTGCGGCCAACTTGCGACAGTGTTTGTTTCACTTCAGGGAAGCTCATCAGGATGTCGCGCATTTTGTTGGTCACATTCACCGAGCTTTCGAGCGATGTGCTCATAGGCATTTGCGCCGTAACCCAAAGTGCACCCTCGTTTAACTGCGGTAAAAATTCGGTACCCAAAAACTTGGCTGATATAAATGTGAGCGTCATGAAAACTATCGATACTATCAGGCTCAGTTTTTGGTTGCGGAAAGTAAGATTGAACATGCGGCGCACCCCATTTTCAAAAAATATGACTACCGGGTTATGTTTTTCTTTAACGTTTTTGCGCAACAGTATGCTGGATAGTGCCGGCACCAATGTTAACGTAAATAACAACGCACCCAATAAGGCAAAACCTAAGGTATAAGCCAATGGTGAAAACATCTTACCTTCTACCTTTTGGAAGGCGAAAATCGGAATCAAACAGGTTAAGATGATCAGCTTTGAAAAGAAAATAGCTTTACCCATTTCGGCACCTACGTTTTTGAACAGACCTAGTTTAGCCAGCTTGTTAAAACGCTCCATGCCGACCTCGTGCGCCTTATGGTCGAGGGCCACAAATATACCCTCTACCATTACCACTGCTCCGTCAATGATGATACCGAAATCGACAGCACCCATAGAGAGCAGGTTGGCACTCATGCCTTTTAAGCGTAAACAGATAAAAGCAAACAGTAACGCCAGCGGAATAATAATGGCCACCGTAAGCGTAGTACGCCAGTCGGCCATAAACAGAAACACAATTACAGTTACCAGTACAATACCCTCAATCAGGTTGTGGATAACAGTTTCTGTACAAAAATCAATTAGTGTAGTACGGTCATAAAAAGTTGATATTTTAACGTCTTTAGGTAAAATGTTGTTATTAAGGTCAGTTACCTTATCACGGATGCGCTGCAATACATCAGCTGGGTTTTCGCCTTTACGCATCACCACAATACCTTCAATAACGTCGTCCTTTTTATCGCGGCCTACCTGGCCCAAACGTGGCAAACCCGACTCTCTGATTTCGGCAACGTTTTTAGCCAGTATCGGCACGTTATTAACATTTTTAATGATGATGTTTTCAATCTCGCCAATGTTATTAATCAAACCAATGCCCCGCACCACAAACGCTTGATCGTTTTTGTTAATTACATCGCCACCTACGTTGATGTTGCTACGGTTAATGGCGTTGTATACGTCGGGCGAGGTAAGGCCGTACTTTTGAAGTAGGGCTGGATTTACGCTCACTTCGTAAGTTTTTTCTTCGCCGCCAAAGCTATTTACGTCGGCTACACCGGGAATGGCTTTAAACTGGCGGTCAAGTACCCAATCCTGAATAGCAGTAAGTTCATGCAAAGATTTGGTACGGCTTTTCAGTGTGTACCTAAAGATCTCACCGGTTGGGCCGTATGGAGGTTCAATTTCGGGTTTTACGCCATCAGGCAATTCGGCGTTAATAATGCGGCTCATCACCTGCTGACGGGCAAAGGAGTCATCTACATCATCATCAAATATAATGCGTACATAAGATAAACCGAATGAGGATGTAGTACGCAGGTTTGACTTTTTTTGTACCGAGTTAAGCACGGTTTCCATAGGGATGGTTACCAGCTTTTCCATTTCTTCGGCGCTGTGGCCCGGCCACTGTGCTATGATAATAATTTGGGTGTTGGTTACGTCCGGAAAGGTTTCTATGGGCGTATTTAAGTAACTCCATACACCCCACACGGCTAGTATTCCTGTCATAAAGAATACCATAGCCCGGTGGCGAAGGGAGAAATATATAATGTTTTTAATGAGCTTGTTCATTATAAGGGTATTTGTACAGCAGCTGTGTGCTGTTAATGACTATCAGAATATCAAGGTAAAAAACGATGCTAACCCTTGCAGATTAATCTTCGGTAAGTGCATTATACAGCAGCAGCTGGTTTTTAGAGATCACTTTATCGCCGGCCTTTAAGCCAGAACCAACATAAGTTGTGTTCTCTACCGTTTTAATCACGTTCACTTCACGTACAGCCAGGTTACATTTGCCATTGTAAACCACTACATAGTTTTTACCACTGTCAAACACTACTGCCTGGCTGGGTATGGCCAGTGCCTTAGCCGCTTCGTCATTTGATACCATTACGTTGGTAAACATTTCTGGTTTTAGCAGCATATCGGTGTTAGGTAAAGTGATACGTATAGTTAACACTTTGCTGTCCGGGTCAAGTACCGAGCCTACGTTGTTTACCTTGCCGATAAACACTTTATCAGGATAAGCCAGTGTAGTAATTTTAGCCTGGTAACCGGTTTTTACCTTGGCAATGTCGCTTTCAAACACGTTGGCTTTAATCCAAACATCTTTCATATCCGAAATAGTGAACAAGCTATTGCTGTTATCCTGGCGGATAAAGTTACCCTGGGTAATGTTTTTTTCTACAATGTAGCCGCTGCGGGGCGCTTTAACTAATAAGGTACCTGATGCATTGGTGTTACCGCCGCCGTTAATGGCTATTTGCTCTTGCACCTTACGGTTGGCAGATACCGCTTTAGTGTAATTTCCTTTAGCTTCGGTGTAGTCGCGCTCGCTTGATATACCGTTTTTGTAAAGGTATTCGGCCTGTTGCATTTGGCGTTTGGCAACCGAAAGGTCAGCATTGGCCGAGGTAAGGTCAGAATAATTACCGGCCACATCCGCACTGCGTATTACTGCTAAAAGCTGTCCCTTGCTTACCTTATCACCTAAGGATACATTAACATTCATCACTTGGCCACTGGCAAATGGAAACACCTTTACTACATTGTTTTCATCAAACGATACTTCGCCGGTTAGTTTCAGCTCGTTTTTTATATCTGTTTCTTTGGCGGTATCAATGGTTATCATTTTTGCCAGCGAGTCGCTAACGCAAACCTGCTTGTTTTCCATCGTACCGGTCTTTTTTTCTTCGCACGAGGTAAGGCCTGCAATGCCGGCTACCATCATATATAAGATTGCTTTTCTCATTTTCTTTTTTGGTTATTGCGGTGTTGTTTTGTCACCGTTATGGTGTGCTTGTTTGTTCAGTATTTTATTGTGCCGGAATTACTGTTGTGCCTACGGCATAATTTAAATCGGCAATAGATTTTTGCAGGTTAAGCTGTAGTTGTAAAATCTTGATTTTAGTTTCTTTGTAAGAATCAAAAAAGTCGACAAACTCTGGCAGGCTTATTTGTCTTTGCTGGAAGCTTTTAAGCATAGCGTTAAAGATCTGGTCGTAACGCTCATAAAAATCTGTTTGATTTTTATCCAGTAACTGCTCACTCAAACGGTATTGCTGTACGGCGTTGTAAACCTGGTTGGTTACCTGCAGTTCAACATTTTTGACAATGTATTCCTGGCTTTGTGCTGCTAACTGGGCTGATTTAATGTTGCCCTGGTTACGATTTAACAACGGCAGCGGAACGCTGATTTGTAAGCCCACATAATGAGGAGCGTAACTGCTGTTTTGGTCGTAGCTGGCACCAATATTAACATCGGGTTTAGCCAAAGCTTTTTGCAAGGTCAGGTTATCCTGATTTTGCAAGAGCGTATATTGGTTTAAGCGATAATCGGCCCTCGTGTTTTTAGCCTGTTCGGCAAGTGTAGCCGGGTTAAGCACCAGATCTTCGGGAGCTGGTTTAATTTGCGGAATGATAAACTGAGTTTCTTTCACCGCCAAAATAGTTTTTAACTCTGTTTCCAGATCGTTTAACTGGCGCTCGTTTTCAACCAGTTCATTTTGCAGATTAAACAGCAAGGCCTTTAAGCGCACCAAATCTTTAAGTGATGTGTTACCTGCCTGGTAAGCTTTGTCGGTTGCATTTACCAATGCGGTAGCTGAGGTAATTTCGGTGGTATAAACCTGGCGCTGGGCAATCAGGTTGGCGGCCTGGGCAAAATCGAGCTGCAGGTTATAACGCAGGTTGCGCATCAAATCATTAAAAGCGGCCTGCTGAATTTTAGTGCCGTCTTCGGCTACCCTGATTTGTTTGCCACGTTTGCCGGCAGTACGTATTAATTGAGATAACTGAACAAACACCTGTCCCATGTTACCATTGTGGTAAAAAAACTTTTTTGAGTTATCAGTAATATTTTGGTCGGTTGATAACACGGGGTTATCCCATAAACCGGCTTGTTGTACTAAGGCTTGTGTAGCGTTTACGTTATATCTCTGGGCTAACAGACTTAAGTTATTTTCCAGAAAAAGCTTTTCTGCGTCCTTAAAGCTTATGCGCAAACTATCAGTTTGGCTAAAAGCACTTGAGGTACCAAAACAGAAAAGTATCAAAAGCAGGGTTTTAAAGCCCTTGTGTGTGTTTGTCATTATACTTTGAACTTTGAAGATAATTCAAAGCTAATGAGGCAGAATTAGACCTGCATTAAACCTACATTAGAACAACATTAGATTTTAAAACAACTATTGTGTAGTTAAAATTTACCTGCAAACAGAATTCAATTAAGCTCAAAACGGCAGGTTGCCCTATACATAAAGACCGCCAAACGGCAGCTGGCTTAACGGAGGCCAAAGGCCATATTAAAAAAGCTTCATTAAGCCGTTTTTTTGAATTTAATAATGAAAGAAGTGCCGGTTGAGCCATCAGATTCTACCTGGATGGAGCCATGGCATAGATCAATGATTTTGTGGGCAATGAACAGGCCGACACCAGTACCCTGGATGTTGCGGGTACTTTCGGCCCGGTAGAACGATTTGAAGATGTTGTCTATATCCCCGGGCTTGATTCCCGGTCCTGAGTCGGTTACTGTAATGGTAATGTATTTATCCTGCACCTCAAAATATATACTTACCGGGGCATCATTAGAGTATTTGTAAGCATTGTCAACAATATTGTTCAGGGCAATCAACAACAGTGGTTTATTGCCTTGTATAACCAGCCTATCCTCATCTTCGGGGAAATCGCCAAAGCGGATGTTAAGCTTGTTTTCGCCTTTTTTTTCAACCCAATAATCATGCATCTCCCAAATTAATTCGTCCATGCGGGTGGGTTGTAGTACGGCTTTGGTATAGTTAAAGTCCACTTGGGCCAGCTCCATTAAACTGGATATGGTTAATTGCAGGTGCATGGCATCGGCAGATACTGATTGCAGTACGCGTTCATATTCCTGACTGGTACGGGGCTGCTCTAAGGCAACGTCGGCCTCGCCCATAATACTGGTGAGCGGTGTGCGTAACTCGTGCGAGGCATTAGAAACAAAACTTTGCTGCAATTCGAACGAATTTTCGAGCCGCTCGAGCAGGCTGTTAAAGTTGCTTACCAGTTCGGCTATCTCATCTTTATTTTTCACCGGTTCAATACGCAGGTGTAAATTACTGGAGCGTATCTGGGTAATTTGGGTGATGATGTTTTGTATAGGCGCCAGCATTTTTTTAGCAAACCATTGCCCCACAAAAAATAATATAGAGCTGAAGCATAAAAATAAAATCAGCGTAATTTTAGATAAGACGGCTATGCGTGGCCAAAAATTGCGATCAACGGCCGAGGCCAGAATCACAAAGTTGCCCTGGTTATCTTTAACATAACGGCCAACTACCTGCCGGTCACCTTCTTCGTATTCAATAAAGTCGTCTTTACGAACCTGCTCAATAATTTTATCACTCCAAACCAAGTTGCTTGTAGTGTTGAACGCGGCTTTGTTATTATCACTGTACACCCGGATGACCTCATTAGGCAGACGTTCCAAGTAGCGCTGCTGTACTTGTACCAACGAGTCGGCACCAATTTCATCTGCCTTTAAGTATAACTGTGTAGCAACGTTAATACGGTCGGACAGGCGTTTGTTGAAATCGGTTTGCAGAAACCCAAACACGGCAAAAAACAGAGCTATCAGCACCAGCAGCAGTGCGCCGCAACTAATTAGGGTAAAGTATAAAGAAAGCCGTGTTTTTATTTTCATAGCAGGGCTGTTACTGCTCTCTTAAAATATAGCCCATGCCAATTACCGTATTGATAAGTTTTTTATCAAAGCCTTTTTGAATTTTATTACGCAGGTAATTCACATAAACATCAACCATGTTGGTGCCGGTATCAAAGTGCAGCCCCCAAACTTTTTCGGTAATATATTCGCGCGATAACAACTTGTTTGGGTTTCTCATAAACAGCTCGAGCAGCACATACTCTTTGGCCGTTAATGTTATTTTTTTACCTGCGCGCTCGGCCGTTTTATCCCAGGTATCCAGGTTAAGATCACTAAAAGTAAGCAGGTGATTGGAGGTTTCATTTAAATTTCGGCGGCGCAATAAAGCCTCTATACGGGCCAATAATTCATTAAAATGAAAAGGCTTAATGAGGTAATCATCCGCACCGGCGTGTAACCCGTTAACCTTATCATCAATAGTACCCAGGGCGCTTAGCATCAATATAGGTACCTGCGCCTGCTTTTGTCTGATTTGCTTACACAAATCAATACCGCTAATTAGCGGCAACATTACATCTAAAATTATAAGGTCGTAGGTTTGTTGCAGCACTTCGGTTAATCCGGCCACACCATCGCGGGCAACGTCAACAGTATATTGATGCTCGTTTAAGCCTTTTTTTATAAAAGAAGATACTTTGTCTTCGTCCTCAACCAACAGGATACGTGCCATGCTTTACCAGTATATGCTTGTAGAATTTAATGAACAAACTTAATCACAAAAATGATACATTAAAATCAAACCTTGTGCTTATTGCCCTTGCCCACTGCTTTTTACATAAAAAGGGATATTAGCCGTAGCTACTTTGCCCCGGCCATCGCTTGCATATATAAACAAACGGTACGCACCTTCTTTATCTGGCGCTTTTAAGGTTGCTTGTTTGTTGTTAGCGCTGCTCACAAATCCGTTCAGTGGTTGAGGCCTGTTCTCGCGATCGCCGCCCTCTTTTAAATCGGTACTCTCGGGCAATAACTCATATCGTACAGCAAGCTTATTGTTGTCGGGGTCGGTTATCTTTAAGGCTATGGGGTAACTTTGGGCAGAATTGAGGTAGATGTTATCTGTCGCTTTTTGGTTATTCAATAAAAATGAGCTCAACTCAGGAGCGCGGTTTTTAGGCCAATGGCCTGTCCAAAGGTATTGCATTACATCTACTACACCGGTTTCTTCACCATTTTCGGTAAATAGTCCATACCAGGTAGGAGTGCGTTCCTGCTTTTGCCCCCACAAAAATACATACGACCCCAAACAATGCTTATCTGCTTTAATGGAAGCCTCATACCGGC
Source organism: Mucilaginibacter sp. CSA2-8R (assembly GCF_038806765.1). Lineage (NCBI taxonomy): Bacteria > Pseudomonadati > Bacteroidota > Sphingobacteriia > Sphingobacteriales > Sphingobacteriaceae > Mucilaginibacter > Mucilaginibacter sp. CSA2-8R. The sequence goes on from NZ_CP152389.1 coordinate 5,224,913, forward strand.
TTTTGTAAACGGCAGCCTTTTGAGTACTGGTTTCTTCTACTGATGCCTTCCATGGCGTTTGCGGACCTTCCCAGTGCCCGGTTGGCCCCCATTCGGTAACCAAGTATGGCCCATCCCATCCTGCACTCCTGATTTGCTGCGGAACACCCGGCAAACCACCATATACCTGCACCGATATAAAATCCAGATCAGGACAGCGGTCTGTTATGTAATCAATTTCTCTTTTATTAATCCCGGCCAGCATGGTGGTAGCCGGGTGGTTGGGATCTTCTTCATGAATCATTTTAGCAATGCCATTTACAGCATCCCATACGTTCGGGTTAGTATACTGCAGGTTTAGCTCATTGCCAATGCCCCAGGCCAGCAAAGCCGGATGATTTTTGTATTTACGTACTTCGAGCCTTAAGGTTTCTAACTGCTTGTGCACGGCAGCACTATCATTATAATCAAAGCCGTGGCGTTCGCGGGCTACGTTTAAGCCCATTGTTACCGTGAGGCCTAATTGCTGGGCTTTATTCAGGATATCCTGCCCGTTACGGGTGTCCCAGCTACGTAAAGAGTTGCCGCCATAACGAGCCAACTGCTCGCTGTAGCTACTACCGCCAGCACCCTTTACAAAATAAGGTTTCCCGCCTCTGGTTAATAGAAAGCCTTGCTCTTGCTTTACAACCTTTACCGGTATTGGATGCAAAGACTCTTGCGCGTAGCTGCCAAAGCTGCTACACCATAATAATAAGATAGACAAGTGCCGATAGTTTAATGCAGGCATATTAAGTAAAAACAGATAGTTAAACGGTTTATTGCAGTTGGTGAATTTAATTGAAATAAACCCGAAACTCAAATTATACCGTACGTGAGTAATAACATAATTAAACAGTAATGCCCTGTAAGTATCACTCACAGGGCATTACATTGCCTAGCAAAATAAAACTAATCAGGCTTTAATGTTTCCAACCGCCTCCTACAGAACGGTATAAATTAATTGCGCCAATAAAAATGCTTTTTTTAGTATTGGCCAGTTCCAGCTCGGCATCAAGTACATTACGTTGGGCGGTGATAACCTCCAGATAATTGGCGCGGCCTACCAGGTATAAATCGTTGGCAACAGCTACTGCATTGTTCAGAGCCTGTACTTCTTGCTGCTTTTGGCTGTAGGCCTGGCTGTAGTTTTCAATGCTTTTCATACTGTTCAACACTTCCTGGTAACTGGTTAAAACGGTTTTTTGGTAGCCGTATAAAGCCTGTTTGCCTTGGGCAACTGTGCGTTCATAATCGGCCTTAATTAAATTACGACTAAAAATAGGAGCTGCAACACCGCCTAACAGGCCGTAAGCTAACGAACCCGAGTTAAACAGCAATGAACTGCTGAAAGCATTGAAGCCCACGTAAGGTGATAGCGTAAGCGACGGAAAAAAAGCAGCATGTACCGCCTTTATATCGGCGTTCATTGCCCGCAATTCAAATTCAGCCTCTTGTATATCTGGCCTGTTTAATAATAGCTGTGAGGGAATGCCCGCCGTTAGTACGGATGGCAGTTTAAGTGTATTAATCGAAGTATCACGACTAATGGCTTTAGGATACTTGCCGGTTAAAAAGTTGAGCTGGTTTTCGGTTTCGGTTATTTGTTGTAAAACCTGGTATTCTAAACCTTTGGTGCGTTTAAGTTGCGCCAAAAACTGCTGTACAGCCAGCTCAGTAGCCCGTCCACCTAATTTTTGCACTTTAATAATTTCAAGCGCATTATTTTGCAGCTCCAGGTTTTTACGGATTACCCGCAGCTCGTTATCTAAGGCCAGCAAAGTATAGTAGGCAGTAGCAATTTGTGCGGTAAGTGAAGTAGCCACCATTTTATAGCCGCTCTGGCTGGCTAAAAAGCGATTAAACGCCGCCTTTTTACGGTTGCGCAATTTACCCCACAAATCCACTTCCCAGGCACTACGGAAACCCAGAAAATAATCGGGCGTAGGGTTAGGAATACGTTGGTCGCCATTAATATTGGGTGATAAGTTAGTATCATAATTACCAACACCATTCATGGTATAATCACCGTATTTTTCTAAACCTGCATTGGCATTGAGCGTAACGGCAGGTAATATAGATATCCGGTTGTAACGCAGGTTTGCGTTAGCTACTTCGATGCGTTGCAAGGCTGATAATATATCAGGATTAGCATTAAAAGCGGTATCAATCAGTTTGATTAAATAACTGTCAGAAAAAAAACTTGATATAGGTAAGCTTGCTACGTTAGCCGTGTCGGTTTTACCGGTAAAAGAGCCCGGCATATCGGCAGGCGGAGCAACGGTTATAGTTTTTAGCCGGCTGCAGGCGGTAGTTAAGCACACCAGAAGCAGGCTATATAGAAATAATTTATATTTATACATGGATGTTATCAATTAATGGTAAGTGCTGAGTTCTTCGGTTTCCAACACTGGTACAGCCTCTTGTTGTTTCTGCTTAGGCTTGGCTAACCCCGAGAATATGACATATAGACCCGGAATTAATACTAACCCAAACAGGGTTCCCAGTAACATACCTCCGGCAGCAGCGGTACCGATTGAACGATTACCCATGGCACCTGCTCCGCTGGCTATACATAAAGGCACTAGGCCTGCAATAAATGCAAATGAGGTCATTAAAATAGGGCGTAACCTGGATACTGCCCCCTCAATAGCCGCCTGCAACACGGTAGCACCTTCGCGCTCGCGCTGCACGGCAAACTCAACAATCAAAATGGCATTTTTCCCCAGCAAACCAATCAGCATCACCAAAGCCACCTGGGCGTAAATATTGTTTTCGAGGCCGGTAATCTTTAAAAAGAAGAATGCTCCTAAAATACCTGTAGGCAGCGACAGAATAACCGCTAATGGCAATAACAAACTTTCGTATTGTGCGGCCAACAGCAGGTACACAAACACCAAACAAATAATGAAAATATAGATAGCTTGGTTACCCGACAATATCTGCTCGCGCGTCATACCCGACCATTCGAACGAGTAGCCTTTTGGTAATTTCTGAGCAGCAATGCGCTGGATGGCAGCAATAGCATCGCCACTACTGTAGCCCGGCGCGGCATCGCCATTAATCATAGCTGAGGTATACATATTATAACGGGTAAGCTGCTCCGGCCCGTAAACACGCTCCATCCTGATAAAGGCAGAGAAAGGCACCATCTCGCCTTTATTGTTTTTTACATACAGTTGCAGTACGTCCTCAGGTTTAGTCCTGAACTCGGGCGATGCCTGCACCATCACTTTATACATCTGCCCAAAGCGGATAAAGTTAGAGGCGTAGTAACTACCCATCAGCGTTTGCAGGGTAGACATTGCTTTATCTATAGTAACGCCTTTTTTGGCCGCCATACGCTGGTCTACACTGATAAGGTATTGCGGAAAGTTAGGGTCGAAGCTGGAGAAGGCGTTATTAATCTCGGGCGACTCGTTAAGTGCTTTGATAAAGCCGTTAGACACTTCGGCCGTTTCTTGCAAATCGCCCGTTCCGCTTTTGTCCAGCATACGTATCTCAAAACCGCTGGAGTTACCAAAGCCCGGAACCGTAGGCGGCGGAAAGAATTGTATGGAAGCATCGCCAATGTTACGGGTGCGTTTCTGTAGCTCGTCAATAATATCGTTTAATGATTCTTTGCGCTCGTCCCAGCTTTTCAGGTTAATCATGGCCATACCGTATGATGCACCCGCCACCTCATTTACCAGGCTGTAACCTGATAAGGTTGATATTGACTCAATAGCCTTGATACTTTTGGTTTGCCGCTGTATTTCGCTCAGCACCTCCTCAGTACGTTCTACTGTAGCACCGGCCGGGGTGGTTACATTCACATAAATCATCCCCTGATCTTCGGTTGGGATAAAGCCTGTGGGCAATATGGCACTTATACCCCAGGTGGCAGCAAAAAACACTGCTAATGCAACTAAAGTGATGACGCGGCGACCGGCAATTTTACCGATAAAACCAGCATATTTATTCTGTACCGCATCATATTTGTTATTGAAGCCTTTAAAGAACCGGTCTATAATACCTTTTTTAGCCCCATGGCCTGGCTTAAGCATAATAGCACACAAAGCAGGGGTAAGCGTAACCGCGTTAATACCCGAAATAACGATGGAGATAGCCATGGTTAGCGAGAACTGCCGGTAAAATACCCCAACAGGACCCGACATAAAAGCTACCGGCACAAACACTGCCGACATAACGAGTGTAATAGCCACAATGGCCCCACTGATATCTTTCATGGCGCTGATGGTGGCATCCATTGGGCTCAGGTGCTCTTCGTGCATTTTTACGTGTACGGCTTCTACCACTACAATGGCATTATCTACCACAATACCTATAGCTAACACCAGCGCAAACAACGTAAGGAGGTTGATGGAGAAGCCCAGCAACTGCATAAAAAACAAGGAGCCCACCAACGCCACCGGCACTGCCAACGCCGGGATAAGCGTAGAGCGAAAGTCCTGCAAAAAGATGTACACCACAATAAACACCAGGATAAAAGCCTCTACCAGTGTACGCAGCACCTCGTGAATAGAGGCATCTAAAAAGCGGGAAACATCATAATTTACGTTATAAGTCATGCCGCTTGGAAAAGAGCTTTCTTTAAGCTCAGCCATACGGGTTTTAATATTACTGATTACTTCGCGCGCGTTTGAGCCGGGGCGCTGTTTAATCATGATGGATGCTGATGGCCGGCCGTCAGTTTTAGAAACCATGCCGTAAGTAAGCGAACCAAACTCCACATCCGCCACTTCTTTAAGCGTAAGTATAGTTCCGGCTTCGTCAGAACGCAGTACAATATTTTCGTATTGTTTAGGCTCAAAAAACTTACCCGGATAGCGTAATACATATTGCAGCATCTGTGGCGATTTATCAGAACTCTGCCCTGTTTTGCCCGGTGCAGCTTCTACGTTTTGAGCGCGGATGGCTTCAATCACATCATCAGTAGATACTTTGTAGGCCATCATGCGGTCGGGTTTTAACCATACCCGCATCGAGTATTCTTTAGCACCCATAATTTCGGCACGGCCAACGCCGTCAATACGTTTAAGCTCTTGCAATACATTAATGTCGGTAAAGTTGTAGATGAATTTTTCGTCCATCGCTTTATCATCGCTCATAATGTTGAGGTACATCAGCATACTGTTTACCTCCTTTTCGGTAGTTACGCCGGCCTTAATTACCTCTTCGGGCATCTCATCGATAATGGTAGCCACGCGGTTCTGCACGTTAACGGCTGCTTGGTCGGGGTCGGTACCTACGTTAAAGTAAATCTGGATGACGGTTAAACCATCGTTACTGCATACCGACGACATATAGGTCATGCCGGGCACACCATTAATAGCCCGCTCGAGCGGGGTGGCTACGGCTTTGGCACAAACCTCGGCATTGGCACCGGTGTAGTTGGCGGTTACGGTTACCGATGGTGGCACAATATCTGGAAACTGGGTTACGGGCAAAGTAATTAATGCCAGCACGCCCAATAAGGTTATTATTACGGATATAACAAGCGACAGAATAGGCCGCTTTATAAAAACATTGAACATAAGATTTTCACGTGTTTGATATCAAACAATGACCGCCTTGCTCATCAAAGCACGGCAAGGCAGCATTAAGAAAAATGCAGACTGTTTATTTGGCAGCCAGTACAGGGGCGCTTTTAAGCAGATTAGGCTTAATTACCATACCATCTCGGGCATTTTGCGCACCCTCAAACAGTATTTTGTCGCCTGCTTTGATACCCTCTTTTACCACGTAATACTGCGAAAAGCGGGTAAGTGGTGTAAAGGCCGTCATGTGCAGTTTATTATCCGGACCAACCAAGTATACATAGCTTTTATCCTGAACCTCGAAAACAGATTTTTGCGGAATCATAATCGCATCATCCATTTCGGAGGTAATGTAAACCTTACCGCTGGCCCCGTGGCGGAGCAACTTATGCGGATTAGGAAATTTTGCCCGCAGGGCTATAGAGCCGGTAGTTTGTTCAATTTCACCTTCGATGGTTTCGATAGTACCGGTATGGGTGTAACTGCTGCCGTCAGAGAGTTTGAGCTTTACCTCGTTGCTGCTCCCAGTATCACCATTGTTAATGCTGCGCTGATATTTCAAGTATTCATTTTCGGGAAAACTGAAATAAGCATAAATAGAGCTGATGTCTGATATGCTGGTTAGTAGGGTGCCTTCTTCAATCAAACTACCGGCCTTGAGCGGAATACGATCTATGATGCCGTCATACGGCGCACGTATTACAGTATAGGCAATGTGGTTTTGGGCACTTAGCACACTGGTACGCGCCTCGGCAATGGTAGCCTGATCAGCCTTTAACTTAGATTCGGCTACTTTAAGTTCCGACTCAGAAATTACTTTTTTATTAACCAGCATTTTTACGCGGTCAACTTCCAGGTGAGTAGCTACGGCGTCAGCCTCAGCATTACTCAGGGCTGCTTTGGCACGTGATAATGCTACACGGTATTCTTCGTCGTTTAATTTAAACAGTACCTGACCTTTACGTACTGGTTTGCCTTCGTCTACATAAATATGTTCTAAAAAGCCTTTCAGCCGCGATCTTATTTCAACGTTTTTCAGGGCTTGTATATCGGCTACGTAAGAGGTTTGTAATACCGTGTCTTTAGTTTTAACAGTTAATACGGGTAGTTCCAGGGTATCTTGTGTTGCATTTTCCTGGTTTTTTTTGGATGAGCAACTGGCCATAAAAATAGCAGCAGTCAATAGCAGTAAGCTATGCCCACACTTAAATTTCGTCATGATTATCTTATGTTCTTGAATAAAGTTTTAACAAATGCCCATACGGCAATAGGGTATGAAGCCATTAAGCCCATACCTATAGAAAACAGTAAAAAAGAATTAAGAATTAAAAAGGACAGAGCCGGAACAGGAAGTTGTAATAGGCCGGGCGAAGGGCTACACCTATTGTGTAGTTACTCACGGTATGAGCTAACGCGCGCTTAAACTGCTGAAATTGCAACCGAAAATCGGGTACCGGAACAAAAACGTTATCGTTTGAGCTGCTTCGGCGTACGTAGCGGCGCTGGTATTTTATGCTATGTGCTTTACCCGGCGCATTGTCGTCGGCATCGGTTATGGCCGCCGTAATACAATCAATCCAGGTATTGGTATGAAAGCAGGACTCATCTTCTGCATTGGCATCTGTATGGATATTACCAAACAGGTCAGCAGGGGTACTTGCATTAGAGTAAGTAACCGCGTTGATTAGCCAAAGCGACAGAAAGATATGTATCCACTTTTTCATTAAGCTGATGCAAAATTAACAAACATTGAGCTTAGTTGTCAATGTTTTAATAATAAAGACATGTTTATATCAACAACGTTGCTTAACGGATAACATTATAAAAAAAATTAAATAGCTGTTTACGCTTACACTCAATAAGAAGCAAATTCAGGCTGATTGACTTTAAGATTAACCACAGTGCGGTTTATGTAAGGATACAGCGCAATGAGCAAAATTACAACTAAGATAAGACAGCTGACGAGCTGATCATAATCCATTGCGTAGCGCATTTGTGCCTGAGCGTGTACCGAGCGCGACAACAAGCCGTTTACTACTTTACCGGCCTGGTCGGGTGCCATACCCCGGCTAATAAGTAACTGCCGGTAGCCGTTTAGCTTTTGTGTAACTGCCGGGTTAAGATCGGTAATAGTTTGCCGAAAACGGGTAACATGCTCGCTTTGCCCCGAAAGTGAAAAGTAATTGACGAGGGCAATGCTGGTGCAAAAACCCGTAAACCTAAAAAATACACCTGTAGCCGAAGCTGCCCCGCCCAATTGCAGCGGCACCGACGATACTATGAACACGATAATCGGCGTCATCAGTAAACCTGAACAAACAGCGGGACAAAAAAGGTAGATGGATTAGCCTGCATGCTGAACAAAAAATACATCCATAGGTGAAACAGCAGCAAAAAGGCAAAGCCCGACATCTACACAAAACGCATAGGCCTGCGCATAACAATTAATCTGGAGGACACTATTACTCTTAAAATGATACCTGCCATGTTGATGAGTAGCATATAAGCAATATGTATAGGATCCAATACCCAAAACGGAAGCAAAGTAACCCGACGTAACGTTGAATGCCCCACGACAGATGTATAGTATAAATACCAACAGTGCCCCCATGCGGTAATTATGGTAGCTAAACACTTTTAAACTGAGGTAAGCCCGCTTTTATTTAGCCTGCCGCAATAAATGAATGCCCAGTAAAAAAAATTGCAATTACACTGGCCAGTATGCGGCTATCCTGCAGCCAATAGAACAGCTGCCCGTCATTATATCTGGTTCCCAAGCGATACCGACCATTTTATACAGGTAGGGCACACGGCAACCGCCATCCGCAGTGTGTACTTTCACACGTATGATGACCACCTGAACGATTTTTATACCCAAATGGATATTTACCCGGTTACCAACCTGCTGCACGAAATGATACTTTATGCCGGGCAATGGCGTGGCATTATAGAACCGGGCAGCACAGCGTTTACTTTTTGCAGGCGCTTAAAAATATACTGCCCAATTTAGGGGCGCAACACTTGCCCATTGTTTTACCCACTACACAAAACGAACGTTTAAGGCCGGTAATCAAATATTTAAGTGTGCATTTTGCCTCGCCTTTAATATACACTCGGTAAGTGAAAAATTTGGTTTAAGCGAGCGTACGTTATTCAGGCTATTTCAATCAGTACTAAGTATTTCCTTTTTACAGCACCTAAAGCCATTGCGTGTGGTACGTGCGGCAGAAATGATGCTGCAAACCCGTTTAACGCTCAGCCAGATTGCCTATGCTACGGATTATAACAGCTTATCGGCTTTTAGTAATACTTTTTATCAAACCACGCTTACCTGGCAGTCTGATTTTGCGGGTACAATACGTTAGTACCTAAAGAAATTACCCTTTTTTATTAATAAGTTATTAAGATTTGAACAGAATACCGCTGCTAATTGGTGTTTTGTTAATTAACTTATAAGTTTGTTAGCCGCCTTATCTTAACATAGGTATAAATCAGCAAGTAAACTTACTGTTAGCATTAAATTTTATATAACGTATGGCCATTTTAATAGTAGAAGACGAACCAAGTGTTGCATCAGTGATTAAACGCGGACTGGCTGATTATGGATTTGATACAACCATTGCCCCGAATGGGTTATCGGGCTTGCAGCTGGCAGGCGAGCGCCCTTACGAATTGATTATTCTGGATGTAATGCTGCCCGATCTGGATGGTGTACAGGTGTGCAAGCAAATCAGGCAGCAAAATACCAATGTACCTATATTAATGCTTACCGCGCTCGACTCGACCGAAAACGTGGTAACTGGCTTAGACAGCGGTGCCGACGACTATATGGCCAAGCCGTTTAAAATGATGGAACTGGCAGCCCGGGTAAGATCGCTGTTGCGCCGTCGCGGTAACGAGGCCAACGCTAACAGCGTTTATAAAATTGCCGGCATTGAATTAGATACTGAGGCTAAAGTTGCTACCAATAACCAGGTGCCTTTAGTGTTAACGCCTACCGAGTATCGTTTGCTCGAGTATTTTATCAAAAATCAGAAAAAGGTTTTAACGCGTATCCAGATTTTAGAAAACGTTTGGGATATTGATTTTAATTTAGGTACCAACGTAGTTGACGTGTATGTGAACTACCTGCGTAAAAAATTGGATAGAGATAATCCGAATAAACTAATACATACCATCTTTGGTATGGGCTACATGATGAAGGATGTAGAAGAAAATGAAAATTCAAAATAAGATAACGCTTCTTTTCCTGGTATTGTCTACCGGAATATTGGTGCTGCTTAATGCCTTTATCTTTTATTTTGAATACAAGTTTAATTACGAGGACTTTTTTAAACGTCTCGAAACCCGGGTAAATATTATGTCGAGGGTGCGTTTGCATCCTGATGCCGAAAGCCGGGCTTATGAGGAGGTGCGAAACCGTTATCTCGAAAGACTTGATCATGAAAAGGAACAGTTACTTCAGGCAGATTCCAGCGGGCATTTTAAAGACGAGGGATTGCCTAAAACTTTTCTGAAAGAAATTATACGCAACGGAACTGCCCGGTATCGAAGTAAAAGTCAATTTTTTGCCGGTAAACTTGTTTCACAGGGAAGTAATCAATTTATTATTGTAGTATCTGCCTCCAACCCGTACGGTTTGCGCGAAATTAATGAACTGCGACGAATATTATTACTGGGTTTTATTGGTGCCATCCTAGTCGCGTTTTTGGTAGGAAAGGCGTTTTCGTACTATACCTTTATGCCCGTGCGTAAGCTAACCGACGAAGTTAACCTGATTACGTCAGACAACCTGCATTCGCGTTTAGAAACCACGAAAAGCAAGGATGAAATTGCCGAACTGGTACGCACTTTTAACAGCATGATTAACCGGCTGGAAACAGCTTTTACCACTCAAACTAACTTTGTAAGCAATGCCTCGCATGAGCTGCGAACACCCCTAACCATTATAAACGGGGAGGTTGAACTGGCGCTTAACCAGCCCGACCCAACCGGCAAGCAACATGAGGTTTTACAAACCATCCGCACCGAAACAGATAAATTGATACAGATTATCAACAATCTGCTGTTGCTGGCTCAATCCGGATTTGATGGCAAAAAGCAAAATTGGCAAAAGGTACGGATGGACGAATTGCTTTGGCTGGCCATTGCATCAAGCAAAAAAATATACCCGGATAGTTATGTAGAGGTAGATCATCTTCACCTTCCTGATAACGAGCAGCTACTGTATGTACTGGGTAACGATAATTTATTACGCTTAGCGATCACTAATATCATCACTAACGCTTGTAAGTATTCTAAAAATAAACTAGTAACCATCCGGCTCGTGGCAGAACAAAATCAGCTACTAATTGATGTAGCCGACCAGGGTATCGGTATCCCGGAGGCTGATCTGAAACATATTTTTGAACCGTTCTTTAGGGCATCAAACACATACGCTTATGAGGGTCATGGGGTGGGGCTGGCTTTAACCTATAATATTATACGTCAGCACAGCGGTACAATCAACATCCATTCTGAGGTAGGCACCGGTACTAAAATGCAAATTGTGCTGCCTATTGCCGAACCCGGGTAACTTCTAACCAGATTTTAACAAATTATTTAATAGTTGCTAATAAGTTAAACCCACCTTGCGTTACAGGTTTTGCCGAATCAGCTTGTTAACCCTGAATAACAAGTTGATTCAGCACCTGCCCAATGGCAGGTAAGCGGTTGCCTGCTTTTTATTGCAACTACGGGCTCATGAGGCCAATGTTTTATACACTGTAGTTTTGTTTAGTGTTTGTTTTTTAAGAGTGAAGCCGCAACGTGCAATACGAAGCGGCTTCTTAGTTTTACATTATTGACGGTGCTGTCTGTGCTATAATCAATTCTTCATCATCACGGCGCTATCATTCACTTCGAAAACATGCTTCTTTAATAAATTAATCACTTCTGCACCTGCCAGCAATACGGGCCCGTAGCCATGTGCCGCATAAACATTTACGGGGCGGTAATAATAAAACGCCGGGTCAAAAGCCATGCCTGTGCCTACGCAGGTACCTTCTACCTGCCCCTGGCTGTTTACTTTGGTGGCCACTGCATTCCAGGCCAGCAAAGTAGCCGGGCCGAACGCTTTACCGTTGAGCCAGCCCTGGTTAATGCCCCTCGCAAAACAATAGGCATAAATAGCCGTAGCCGAAGTTTCCAGGTAACTGTCATTCCGGTCCAGTAACTGGTGCCAAAAGCCTTGGCTCGACTGATAGGCGGCCAGGCCTTTGGCTAAGGCCTGGTATTGCTGCAAAACCGCCTTACGGCCAGGGTGTTGTTCGGGCAGCACATCAAGCAGTTCGGTCATGGCCATCAGCGCCCAGCCATTGGCGCGGCCCCAATGAAATTGTGGGTGCACATCCATCTCCTCTACCCAACCGTGCATGTAAACTCCTTTTTCGCGGTTAAACATACGGGCGCTAAACTGCAGCACTTGCTTTACGGCATCATCATAATATTTGTTATCACCGGTAAGCTTGCCCATTTGTGCCAAGGCAGGTACGCTCATAAACATATCATCCAGCCATAAAGTATTTTTTTGCGGGCGGTTACGCGCCAACGTACCGTCAGCCAAACGTTGCTGCTTGGTGCTGATAAAATTGATAAAGTTATCAGCCATCGGGCGCAAATTGGGCGATGAATTGCCCAAACGTATAGTTTTAATAGTAGCGGCACACAGTGCACCGGCATCATCTAAAGCGCCGGGGTACAGTACCGGATGCAAAGGGCTGCGGCGCTCAGGTGTTTTAGCATCCAGCTTTTTAAACATCGGTGCTGCATCTGCCAAAAAATTTAAACGGGTTTGGGTGTAATTGATATACCGAGCATCACCGGCAGCCTGTCCGGCCAGTAACATGCCTGCATAGGTTACGCCCCACTCATAACTCGTCAGCCTGAAATCGCCGGGTTTAAAAACGGTGCCTGTATCAATAGCGTTTAATGCAACCGGCGCACCTGTTTTACGGTTAACCAGCTGCGCCGGTGTGTTTTTTTCTAAATAAGCCAGTATGCGATCGAGCGTTTGTTTTACCTGCGCCGGGTTCGTAATATCATAAGGCACCGGGTAGTTTACCTTCATAGCATGCAGTGGCGTAACTACGTCATTCACTTTCTGGCTAAAGGATATATGACTAATGAGTAATCCGCAGCAAAGCAGCAGGCCGGCTTTTCTAGTTTTCATGTGCAAAATATTGGGGTTGTTACCAAGGCCCATTAAGCTGGCAATGGCAACAGGTTATAATTATTGGTTACAGGTGCTTATATTTAAGCCCTAACAAATTAAAGTCATATAATAATAACTGCCAACTTTGTACAGACAGTGTAGGATAGTTAAACCATAAGTTGAGTAACTCATCTGATTATATTTGACCGTTAGCCCATACCTATTTAACCCATTATAAATGAGAAGAAGCTTTTACCTGATTTTGCTATTGCTGCTATCTGCTAATGTTTTTGCGCAAAAGGCAGCCAAAGAAGTTTATTTGTTCTGTTATTTTAAGGGCAGTAGCAGCGACGGTTTGCACTTGGCAGCCAGCACCGACGGCCTGAAATGGGAAGCGTTAAAAGACGATAGTTCTTTTTTAAAACCAATGGTGGCCAAAGACCGGCTGATGCGTGACCCTTGTATTATTAGAGGTGCCGACGGCTTGTTTCATATGGTATGGACGGTAAGCTGGGCTGATAAGGGTATTGGTTATGCCAGCTCTAAAGATTTAATGCATTGGTCAGAGCAGCAGTTTCTGCCTTTAATGGCTGCCGAAGCAGGGGCACGCAATACCTGGGCACCCGAAATTACTTATGATGCTAAAACTAAACAGTATATGATTTACTGGGCCAGCACCATCACCGGCCGCTATCCGGCGGTTGATTCCACTGCCGAAGCCGGGTATAACCATCGCCTGTATTACACCCTCACTAAAGATTTTAAAAAGTTTACAGATACCAAATTACTGTACGACCCCGGCTTTAATGCCATTGATGCTACGATACTGCCTTATGGCAAACAATTCATCATGTTTTTTAAAGACGAAACTTTAAAGCCTGTACAAAAGAACATTAAGATTGCCTACGCCGAACAATTGACCGGCCTGTACAAACAAGCAGGCACACCTGTTACCGGCAATTACTGGGCTGAGGGACCTACCGCTATGCAGATAGGCAATAAATGGTTTTTGTATTTTGATAAGTACCGCGACCATAAATACGGTGTGCTCACCTCCACCGATTTAAAAAACTGGACCGATGTATCCGACCAGGTTCAGTTACCTCCGGGCATCCGCCACGGCAGTGTGTTTAAGGTAACTACCGCCGAGTACGAAAAATTAAAATCGTTTAAATAACATACCATGTGCCGGCAGGATGGTCCTTAGTTTCCGACATCTGGTCACTTATCCAAAGCAGAATGATGGCAAAGCCCTATCAAATATTATTATTGTTGATTGTTGTTTTAGCGCTCGGCAATGGTGCTTGTGCGCAAGGTAACCGACTGGGCAAACCGGCACCCAAACCCTTGTTTCGCGACCCGGTGTATGATGGTGCTGCCGACCCGGTGGTTATTTGGAATAAAGCCAAAAAGCGGTGGTTTATGTTTTATACCAACCGCCGGGCTAAAGATACCACCGGCGGCGTAGCCTGGGTGCATGGCACGCGTATAGGCATAGCCGAATCAAAAGATGGCGCCAACTGGAAATATGTGGATACAGCCGACATTCAGTATCGGCCTACCGCCGGGTACACCCACTGGGCGCCCGAAATTATTGAGCATAACGGGCTTTATCATATGTATTTGACCTATGTGCCCGGTGTATTTACCGACTGGAACCATCCGCGCAGCATCCTCCATCTCACCAGTAAAAACCTTTTAAACTGGCATTACGAATCTACGCTCAAGCTGTCATCCGAAAGGGTTATTGACGCCTGCGTGTATCATATGCCGGATGGCACATGGCGCATGTGGTATAACAACGAGCGCGACCATAAATCTATTTATTATGCCGACAGTAAAGATTTATATACCTGGACAGACGGAAAAAAGGCAGTTTACGACCAAAGCGGCGAGGGACCGAAAGTATTTGACTGGAAAGGCAAGCACTGGATGATTACCGATGTATGGCGTGGTTTAGCCATTTACAGTTCTGACGATTTGCAAAACTGGACCAGGCAGCCAGATAATATATTACAAGCGCCCGGCACCGGTACTGATGATGGCGTAATAGGCGGCCATGCCGATATTGTAATAAACAACGATCGGGCATATGTTTTTTACTTCACCCATCCCGGCCGCACAACCCCACCTGCTGCCAGTTTATATAACCGCCAGCGCAGCAGCATACAAGTAGCCGAATTGCATTACGAAGACGGCAAAATTAACTGCGACCGTGATGCACCCACTTATATTAGCTTAAAAGCCCCAGCAAAGGGCCGCTAAATGAAAACATTGTATCAATGCTGTTATAAAAGGCGTTTAGCCAGACACCTTTAGTGCCTAACAGGATGGAACAGGATACGCTTTCATCCCGCAAAAAATAAATTTGACGAACAGTAAACCACCAGTCTGCGCCATTGCAGTTATAAACCGCTGTTTCTAAAATTTATAGATGAAGATGAGGCTACATTCTGTAAAATGCATTGCCATATCATTAGCTGCCGCAGCTTCTGTTTGGGGTACAAATGCCCTTGCTCAAAATAAGCAAACCAATTATAAGTTTAATTTTGGCAGCGGTAAACCCAAAGCCGGCTTTACACAGGTGGCCGCCTCAAAAGTATATACTGATAGCTACGGGTTTGATTTTGGCACTTCGGCCAAGTCTGTTATCCGTACCGGCAAAACGGGCGGCTTTATCACCAGCGATAAGCCCTTCTACTTTTCGGTAGCCGTACCCGAAGGTAATTATAAAGTTACCCTTACCCTGGGCGACCCGCAAGGCACCAGTCAAACCATGGTTAAAGCCGAATCGCGCCGGTTAATGCTGGAGAGCACAGATACTAAGCCTAACGAAATAAAAAAAGTAAGCTTTGTAGTTAATGTGCGTGTGCCCGAAATAAGTACCGGAGGCCAGGTTAAACTTAAACCACGCGAGGTTGGCAAACTGGATTGGGACGACCGCCTTACCCTCGAATTTACCGGTGCAAAGCCTTGCATTGATGCCATGGAAATTGAAAAGGCAGACGACCAGATTACCGTTTACCTGGCTGGCAACTCTACCGTGGTTGACCAGGACGACGAGCCCTGGGCGGCCTGGGGGCAAATGATACCCCGCTTTTTTAAACCGGGCGTTTCTATTGCCAACCATGCCGAATCGGGCTTAACACTGGGCAGCTTTATGGGCAGCAACCGTTTAGACAAGGTGATGAGCCTAATTAAGCCCGGCGATTACTTGTTTATTGAGTTTGGCCACAACGACCAGAAAGAAAAAGGCCCTAATGATGGCGCCTATAAATCATATACCGAGCGGCTAAAGCTTTTTGTAAACCGCGCCCGCGAGCATAAGGCCATTCCGGTCATTGTTACTTCTACGGCCCGCCGTTCTTTTGATGATAACGGTAAAACGGTAAACACGCTGGGAGATTATCCGGACGCCGCCCGTAAAGTGGCCCGGGAAGAAAATGTACCACTGATTGACCTGAATAAAATGGTTACCCAGTTTTATGATGCGCTGGGGGTAGATAAGTCCAAAAAAGCATTAGTGCATTATCCGGCCAATACTTTTCCGGGGCAAACCAAAGCTTTAGAAGATAACACTCACTTTAACCCTTATGGCGCTTACGAGTTAGCTAAATGTATTGTAGAAGGCATTAAGGCCAATAATTTAGGCCTTAAAAAGTACTTAGTTGATACCAAACCTTTCGACCCGGCACATCCAGACCCTATTGAAAGTTTTAATTGGCCGTTAAGCCCTAAAAACTCCACCATTAAACCCGACGGTAATTAAACCAGCAAAACACCCCGTTATGAAGAAGAGAATATTACCCCTGCTGTTTGCTTTAGGATGCTGTACCATATTACATGCACAGCCGGTACTGGTTACCGGGTCGCAAAAGCCTATGCCGGTAAACGAATGGATTGATAAAGATACCGGGCATAAAGTAGTGCGTTTAGCAAACCGTCCGGGCGGCAATACCAGCTTTTATTTTAACAATAACTGCTTTGTGCCGCAGCGCGGTACCGAGGGCGATTTAATGGTGTTTTCGGGCGGAACACCGCAGGGCAGGCAATTATTCACAGTTAACTTAAAAACCAAGGCAGTTGCGCAGCTAACCAACCGGGCCAAAGTAAGCGGCGAAATGGTATGTGCTAAAACCCGAGAGGCTTATTACCAGTGCGGCGATAGTATTTATGCCGCCAATGTAGACACCCGCAAAGAACGTTTTATCTACGCGTTTGACCCAGCCTTTAAAGGCCGGGTAGGCACGGTAAATGCCGATGGCACCTATATGGCCTGTGTGAAAGCTGTGGGCAACCAGGAGCGCGAAATTTATCAGCAGTATCCTGAAAAGAAAGACTATTTTCAGCGTATCTACAACGCGCATATCGAACATGTGCTGTATGTGCTCAATACCCAAACCAAAGAACTTAAAGAAGTAAACCGCGAAAACGAGTGGACAAACCACTTGCTGTTTTCACCTACTGACCCCAACATTCTTTCTTACTGCCACGAAGGGCCTTGGGAAAAGGTAGACAGGATATGGAATTACAATATCAAAACCAATAAGTCAACCCTTTTGCATAAGCGTACCATGCCTATGGAAATTGCCGGCCACGAGTTTTGGTCGCCCAGGGGCAATACCGAATGGTTTGACCTGCAAAAGCCTAAAGGTCAAACTTTTTACCTGGCCGGTTATGATATGAAAACTGGTAAAGAAAAAGCCTACCAAATGGACCGCAACGAATGGTCGATCCATTTTAACGTAACTGCCGACGAAAAACTGTTTTGCGGCGACGGCGGTGATGCCGGACAGGTAGCCAAAGCTCCTGATGGTATGTGGATTTACCTGTTTAGGCCGGATGGAGATCGCTTTAAATCTGAAAAGCTGGTGAACATGAAAAACCACTATTACAAACAAGAGCCTAACGTACATTTTTCACCAGATGAGAAGTGGGTGATTTTCCGTGCCAACTTTGAAGGCCATGATGAAACTTATGCTGTTGAGGTGGCAAAATCTGCTAAAGCGGAATAATTCAACATACATCAATTTATTTAAACTGCTTAGCCAGCGTTCATTCAACACTCATGAAATCCAAATTTGTACTGCTCATACTTTCTCTGTTATGTTCTGCTATTGAGGTTAATGCACAACCGGCCGAGCGTGTTATCACTCCTTTTGATGACAATTGGTCATTTTACAAAGGCGATGCTGCCGGAGCTGATAAAGCCGATTATAACGACAAAGCATGGCGCAAAGTAAATGTACCGCATGATTGGAGTATTGAGGGGCCGTATGACCAGAATAATCCTACCGGCCGTGGCGGTGGTTACTTGCCAGCCGGTATAGGCTGGTATCGTAAGCAGTTTACCCTGGGTAAAAATTTTACAGGCAAACAGGTTACCGTAGAGTTTGATGGGGTAATGGCCTACAGTGAGGTATGGATTAACGGCCATTACCTGGGTAAAAGGCCTTACGGTTACATCAGCTTTGTATATGATTTAACACCCTACATTTATTACGACAAGCCTAATGTTATTGCTGTTAAGGCCGATAACAGTAATCAGCCTGCATCTCGCTACTACACCGGGGCGGGTATTTACCGGCATGTACGTTTAGTGGGTACTAATCCTGTGCATTTTACGCCCTGGAGTGTTTATATTAAAACGCCGGTAGCCAATGCTCAAAAAGCAACCGTTAAAATACAGGCACAAATAGTTAACAGCACTAAGGCAGGCAGCGAGTACAAAGTAACTACCACTATTATTGATGCATTGGGTAAAACTGTCAGCGCTGCTGGTGGCGTAAAAAAGGTAGCAGCCGGGCAAACTGCTGACTATAGCTACGAAGCACAAGTTAGCAACCCTGAATTATGGGGTATTGACAAACCTGTTTTATACACTGCCATTACCCGGATTATGCAGGGCAACAAAGTGGTTGATGATGTTAAAACAACTTTTGGTATTCGTGATGCTAAATTTGAGGCCGCTACCGGTTTCTGGCTTAATGGCAAAAACATCAAAATAAAAGGTGTTTGCCTGCACCATGATGGCGGAGCTGTTGGTGCAGCTGTGCCTTTAGGTATTTGGGAGCAACGCTTTAAGCAATTAAAAGAAGTAGGCGTAAATGGCATACGTACATCGCACAACCCGGTAGCACCTGAATTTTTAGACTTGTGCGACCGCATGGGCTTTTTGGTAATGGACGAAACTTTTGATACCTGGACGGCCGCTAAAAACAACGGCGAAAAAGGCTATAACCTCAACTTTACCCAATGGTGGGAGCGTGATACCCACGATATGGTAATGCGCGACCGTAACCACCCATCCATCGTTATTTACAGCGTGGGCAACGAAATTCATGACAGCCTGAAAGACTCGGCCGGGTTTAAAAAGTACCGCGATCAGCAAAACCTGATCCATCAGCTTGACCCGGGTCGTCCGGTAACTATGGCGCTTTTCCGTCCTAACGTTTCGGGCGTTTACGCCAATGGCTTTGCCGATATGATGGATGTGGTTGGGCAAAATTACCGCGAAAACGAACTGATTGCCGCCCATGAGGCTCATCCTAACTGGAAAGTAATTGGTACCGAAAACACCCATGTATTAAATATGTGGCTGGCTCTGCGTGATAAACCTTACATGGCTGGGCAATTTTTATGGACAGGCTTTGATTACCTGGGCGAGGCCGACTGGCCCGAAACGACAAATAACCAGGGCCTGTTTGACCGGGCCGGCAACTGGAAACAGCAAAGTCTGCAACGCCAAAGCTGGTGGAGCGATAAGCCTGTCGTGCACCTGGTACGTAAATCGGGCAACGCCGGGGCCGGTAACTGGGTTGCCGACTGGACTCCCGAAGACATAAGCACATATCATGAATCTAAAGTACAGGTTTACAGTAATTGCGATGAGGTAGAGCTGTTCTTGAATGGTAAATCGCAAGGCGTAAAGGCCAAACCTGCCAATGATGCGCCCCGCGAGTGGGACCTGACTTTTGAAAAAGGAACCATTAAGGCCATTGGGCGTAACAAAGGTAAAGAAGCAGCTGCCGAGGAATTTAAAACAGCCGGCACACCCGCCAAGCTGTTATTAACTGCCAGCCAAAATAAACTAAGCCACAATTGGGATGATGTTGCGATTGTAAGAGCCACTTTGCTTGATGCTGCGGGCAATATTTGTACCAATGCCGATAACCTGGTAAAATTTGCCATTAGTGGTGCCGGTTTTATACAGGCGGTGGATAACGGAAACATCATCAGCCACGAGCCTTACCAGGCTTCGGAGCGCAAGGTGTCCCGGGGTAGTTGCGTAGCTATCCTGAAAGCTGGTGACGGTGCGGGTAATACAACGCTTAAAGCCAGCGTAGTAGGTTTGCCTGATGCATCTATTAATCTACAGGTTAATAAATAACGTTTAAACCATATAGCTATTTGTCACTCCTAATCATACCAACTGTTTTTAAATGAAGAAGATTTTTAAGTTCGCAGGTTTAGCATGCATTGCCTTAATAGCAGGCTTGGCTTTTAAGCAGCCTACTAAACCGGTTATTTACCTCATCGGCGATTCTACCGTGCATAATTCTGATAAGGTGCAGTGGGGCTGGGGTTCTATTTTGCCCGACTACTTTGATTTGAGCAAAATCAGCATCAATAACCAGGCAATGGCCGGGCGCAGTACCCGTACCTTTATTAAAGAAAACCGCTGGCACCGGGTAGATTCGATGCTGCGCCCAGGCGATTACGTGCTTATGCAGTTTGGCCACAATGAAGGCAGCAAACCCGACACCAACAAGGCAGGCTATCGCGGTGTGCTGAAAGGCACCGGCGAAGAAACCGTAGATTTAACCTGGCCCAACGGCAGTAAAGAAACTGTACATACTTATGGCTGGTACCTGCGTAAGTTTATTCGTGAAACCAAAGCTAAAGGTGCTACGCCCATTGTTTTGTCTATGATTCCGCGCAACGAGTTTAGAGACGGCAAGGTATTGCGCGCCGATAATGATTATGGCAAGTGGGCTAAAGAAATAGCCGAACAGGAAAAAGTAGTCTTTATTAACTTAAACGGCATCACTGCGGATAAGTATGACACCTGGGGCGCCGATTCGGTTAAAAAGTTTTTCCCCGGCGATCATACACATCCTAATAAAATGGGGGCTACCGTAAATGCCGAATCGGTAGTGGCGGGCATCAGGGCTAATCCATCTATCGCACTAAATAAATACCTCAAAAAATAAGATGAAACTTTCGCAAAATATTAAGGCTGTACTTGCAGCATTATTACTGGTTGGAGCGGCCGGTATATTATTCTCCTTTGTGCAAAAGCCAAAACCGGTATTATATCTGGTAGGCGACTCTACCGTAAAAAACGGCAAAGGCAAAGGAGACGGTGGCTTGTGGGGATGGGGTAGTTACCTGGGCAACTATTTTGATACTACCCGCATCACAGTAGAAAATGATGCCCTGGGCGGTACCAGCAGCCGTACATTTCAAACCAAAGGATTATGGGACCAGGTAGTTGCTAAGATTAAGCCCGGCGACTATGTAGTTATGCAGTTCGGTCATAATGACTCGAGCCCGCTGGTAGATACCTCGCGTGCCCGAGGCACCATCAAAAGTAACGGCGACGAACAGCAGGAGCTTTATAACCCGCTCACCAAACAGCAGGAAGTAATACATAGTTATGGCTGGTACCTGCGTAAAATGATTGGCGAGGCTAAAGCCAAAGGTGCCACTGTAGCAGTTTGCTCACTTATACCACGTAATAGCTGGAAAGATGGTAAGGTAAACCGCAATACCAATGACTATGTTTTGTGGGCAAGCCAGGCAGCTAAACAGGCCGGCGCTACTTTTATTGAACTGAACCAGCTGGTGTCTGACGTTTATGATAAAGAAGGAGAAGAAAAAGTAAAGACAGCTTATTTTACCACTACCGACCATACACATACCAGTTTAGATGGTGCTAAGCTAAACGCGCAGTTAGTAGCCGGAGGCATTCGTAGCAGCAAAGGCTTTTCGCTCAGTAAATATTTACTGAAGAAATAGTCAAGAACATTCCACAAATGTTTTGTGGTTGAGCATTGCAAATTAACCGGTTTCTAATATAGAAATACTTAATTGCGGCGCTCCCGAAGCAAACATCATTAAAAAACAGATTGACAATAAAACACACTTTATGTTAAAAGCTAAACTAAGTTCATCTATCATGATAGCCGGTTTGATGCTGGTTGCTCCCTTTAAGGATTTGCATGCACAAAAACTGCCTGCAAAATCTAAAATTGTGAGTGATATGGAACTGGCCAACTCTTATTTTATGAAGAAATGGCCTGATCCGGGTACGCCTACTAATGTTAATGGTAAGGTGCGCACCAGTAATTTATGGACACGTGCCGTTTATTATGAAGGATTGATGGCCTTACATAAAATAGACCCTAAGAAAGAATACTATCAGTATGCTATAGATTGGGCCAACCATCATAAATGGGAACCGCGCGATGGGATGAACACCCGCAATGCCGACAACCAGTGTTGCGGACAAACTTATATTGAGCTTTACCAACTGGATAAAAAGCCGGAGTACATTGAGCCCATCAAGAAAAACATTGACCTGATGCTGGCCAGCGATAAAATTGACGATTGGCACTGGATTGATGCACTGCAAATGGCCATGCCCATATTTGCCAAGTTAGGAACGATTTATAAAGATGACCGCTATTTTGAAAAGATGTATGAGATATACAATTATTCAAAAACAGTGCACGGAGGCAAAGGGCTCTATAACACACAGGAACGTTTATGGTGGCGTGATAAAGATTTTGTGCCACCTTATAAAGAACCTAACGGAGCCAATTGTTACTGGTCGCGCGGTAATGGTTGGGTAGTGGCAGCTATGGTACGCGTGCTTGAGGTGATGCCTAAAAATGCACCGCACCGTGCCGAGTACCTGCAAATGTACAAAGACATGATTGCTGCGCTGGTACCACTACAGCGTACTGACGGATATTGGAACGTAAGCTTAATGGATCCTACTAACTACGGCGGTAAGGAGCTAACCGGTACTTCGCTGTTTATTTACGGTATGGCTTGGGGCGTTAATAACGGCATACTAAAAAAGGCAACCTATCAGCCTATTATTGCCAAAGCCTGGAATGCTATGGCTAAAGACTGTTTGCACCCCGATGGCATGCTGGGTTACGTACAAGGCACCGGTAAAGAACCGAAGGATGGCCAGCCTGTTAGCTACGACCACATCCCCGATTTTGAAGATTACGGCTTGGGTTGCTACCTGTTAGCAGGCAGCGAAATAGCCCGCTTAAGCAAATAAATAAGTTATAAAACAACCAACAATAGCCGCAAATGCGGCTATTGTTGGTTAAAAGGATTACGAACAAGTATCAAGTGCTCCTCTTCGAGGTTTTTTTCATTATTCAATTTACAAGATCAGCATCCTTTACTTCGGCTTATTAATCTCGACCCGCTGCTTTTCTTTTTTGGCTTTAGCTTTCAGGTTGAGTAACTCTACAAGTACGGCAAAAGCCATCGCGAAATAGATATAGCCTTTGGGTATTTCCTGGTCGAATGACTCGGCCAGCAACGATACACCGATGAGCAGCAGGAAAGAAAGGGCCAGCATTTTTACGGTAGGATGCCTGTTTACAAAACCGGCAATGGGCGACGAAGCCCACAACATGATGCCAACCGAAATTACCACGGCGGCAATCATCACTTCTACATGGTCGGCCAAACCAACCGCCGTAATTACCGAATCGAGCGAAAACACGATATCCAGCAACATAATCTGCACAATGGCTGCCCAAAAAGATTGTGGCTTGGTATCATGCTCATCTTCCTCAGCGTGGTCAATATTTTCGTGAATTTCGTGGCTGCTTTTATAAATCAAAAACAAACCGCCCACCAGTAAAATCAAATCGCGGCCCGAAAAGGCCAGACGTTCGGCCCAGTCATGATTACTGATACTGAGTACCTCGCCCAGGTTGATGAAAGGCTTGGTAAGCTTCATGATCCAGCTGATAGATAACAGCAATAAAATCCGGGTAAGCATGGCACCAGCCAAACCTAATTTGCGGGCTCTATCTTGCTGGTTTCCGGGCAGCTTACCGGCTTGTATCGAAACAAAAATGATATTGTCGATGCCCAGTACAATCTCAAGCAAGGTTAAGGTAGCCAGCGATATCCAGGCTTCGGGATTATTGAGTAACTCCATCTTACAGGATTAATATGCCCATAAAACAGCAAAACCCTTGCCGAATAACAGCAAGGGTTTATATTTATATGAACAGAGCGAGAATTATTATTAATCGAATTTAACCTGCGAATAAGTTGATTTAATAGTAATGGCTTTATCCGGGTTGCCCTTATTTACCTGGCCTTTAAAAGTACGTGTTGTAGAGTAGTGACGCGTATTTTCTTCGGGTGTAGTGTTAATTACTTTTACCACATTTTTGTCGTAATCAAAACTTCCGAGTGTGGTAGTTACGTCAAAGTCGTAATCATCTTTTACACCAAGGTTTACTTTGGTATAGGTGGCTTTTATATTTAAATTTTTACAGTTTTTATCTACCTCTAACACCTTAATTCCATTGCCATAAACGGCAGCTAAATCACCATTGGTTTTAAGTCTGTCTACATTCATTCCGCCGTATACTACTCTTGCTTTAATGTTATTAGCGGTACCTAAATCAAGACTGCCGTAGGTTATATTCACTGCGCCATTATTCATAGTGCTTATTTTAGCATCACCATTGGTAAGCCTTATTTCAGGATTATTTAATTCCTGTGAAATAAGAGCTCCTGAGGTAAGCGCAATATTCACTTTTCCGGATAAGTTAGGCAAAATCACGTTTCCAAACTTATTAGTAACATCTAACTGGCTTTTAGCCGGCATGTAAACGGTATAGTTAATCACCATTTTACGGGTGTAGCTTTTACCCGAACTAAACCAGGCACCTATCACATTGGTATTGGTATTTTTTACCATAGTTGGTGCAATGCTGGTTTTAAAAGAAATTACTGAGTTTTCTTTACTGTCCTGGATAGAAATATTATCCAGCAGTTTCTGAGCATCTTCTTCCTCATTGGCATAAGCCATCATTTGCACATCAACTTTCACTTCATTTTTAGACCAGGTGTTTACCGTAACCTTGCCATAGGCATTGTTAATGGTTAGCTTATCATCAGCATCTACGTTGTAGCTTTTGCTGTAAATTTTAGTTTTCTCTTTGATTTCGCCATTTTGTACTTTCTCCTGCAGCGATTTCTCGTCGAATTTAAAATTATAAACATTAGGTGACAGCCTTAGACTATTCAACTGCGTGTAAACATGAGGTGTTATTTTGCCCAAACCCTCTAAATTAGGCACAACAGTTATACCCAGGCCTTTATCGGCACCGGAAATGTTGAAATCATCAACATGCGCCAGGGCACGAGTAGTTAACTCTTTGGAAAGCTTTTGCAGTTCGGCAGATTTTTCCTTCAGTTTTTTCATCTGCAATTTTTGCACTTGTTTTTGCAAGTCGCGCATCTGGCCTTGCAGCTTTTGCATCTGCTTGTCAAAGTCCTTGTCGCTGTCGGCTTTGTTTTGTTGTGCAAAGCTTCCCTGCACGGCAACCAGCAAGCTGCATAACAAAAGTGCTTTTATATTAAATATTTTTAGTTTCATGGGTGGGTTCACTTTTACTGTCTCTAAACTGTTCTATCACTTGTAATTGCTGATTAAGCACCTCGGCTTGTATTTGCAAGTTCCGGATCATTGCACGTAAAACTCGTTCCTGATTAGGACTGGTGGCTAAATCATGTTTAAGCTTTTTATAAGATGCTTCCATCTTGTTAATCTCACCGTTAAACTCCCGGTATAATTGCGGGTCGTTTTTGGCAAGTTCTTTTAATTCGTTGCGTTTACTTTCAATCAGCGATGCATATTGCACCTGCTGTTTAGCATATTCGGGGTTAATGGCTGCTAAATCAACACCTGTACTTTTCTGACTTTGCAGATAAGCGCCAAAGCCCACCGCCATTACTACAATAATGATAGCGGCTACCCGCAATACAAAACCTAAAGAAAAGGTTTTAGCCTCAGGCTTTTTTGGCAGCTCTACTACATCGGGTTCCATTTGCTGCGCTATCTTGTTCCATAAGCCTGCTCCCGGCTCCAGGTCATCAAACTCTTCGCGGTTATCAATAATAAATTTTTCTAATCGCTTGCTCATTAGGCTACTCCTCTTACTTTCAGTACTTCGCTAAGTTTTCTTTTAGCTCTCAAAAACTGGGTTCTTGAGGTATTTTCGGTTATATTTAAAATCTGTCCTATCTCTTCGTGGTCATATCCTTCTAACAAGTAGAGTGATAACACCACCCGGTACCCTTCGGGTAAAAGCTTCATGGCTTCTTTAATCTGCTCCACCCGGTATTGTATATCTTCATCATCACTTTCCTCCTCATCGGGTATGTTTTCTAATTGTTCGCTTTCCATTTCTACCCATTCTAACTTGCGCTTGCGGAGCAGGTTAATGGAGCGGTTAACCACAATTTGCTTTAACCACAAACCAAAAGTAGTTTCCTGCCTAAAATCTTTTACCTTATTAAAGGCATCCAAAAAAGATTCCTGCAGCACGTCCTGGGCCTCGTCCACATTATTCAATATCCGAAACGCCACGTTTAACATGGCCTTCGAGTACAGGCGATACAACTCATAGCAGGCTTTTTTACTTCCCTGCTTGCACTCAACCACCAGTTGATAGTGCTTGTCTATGTATAAGGCTTCCAATCGTGATTAGCTTTCAAGTTACAAGACGCAGCATTTTCTGCAGCGTTGCACCAACGCTAAAAAATTATGAATTATTTTTTAAGAAATGGTCAACTGCCTCAACAGCTGCATCATACCGGGGTTGCCCCTGGCCCGATATAACTACGTAGTTAGCTTGCAAGTCCTGTAGTTCATGGTGCCAAACAGTCATAAAATGCTCACGCATGTTAGGGAAATTGCGCAGCGGGTCATCTTGCCAGGGCAGGTCAATATTTAGGAGTAAATAAAAATCGTAAGTATGTTGGGGCAGTTTTTCCAGTACCTCGGGTGGTGCCTGGCCAAACATCTGGTCGCTCCAGATTTTGATGGTAATAAAGGTAGTATCGCAAATTAACAGGCGGTTGGCCTGCGGCAGCATTTCTTGCTCCAGGGCCAGCTGACCATGATACATATTAATTTCGTCTTGCCAGGTGCACTCGGCGGTAAGCTTTTCGCAATATTCGCGGGCATACTCGGGCACCCAAACCGTTTGGTAATGCTTTGCCAGATATGCAGACATTGCCGACTTTCCCGTACTTTCGGGACCAACAACGGCTATTTTGATAATATCTTGCGGCATAGATTACTTCCGGCCATTACCGGTTAGGCAAATATAGCAAAGTGTTGTGATATGATTATATTTACCGCGTGGCCTTGTTGTTTATTCTTCGCGGATGAGTTTATAAAATTCGTCACGATAGGTTTCGCCTATCGGAATGGCCTGATCTTGTATATAAATCGTATGTCCATCAATCATACGTATCTGATCGATGGAGACAATGTAGGATTTATGTACCCTGAAAAATGGAGGCTTGGGCAGCTGTTCTTCTAAATCGCGCAGGGTTTGGTAGGTTACCATCCGCTGACCCGGTGTAAATACCGATACATAGTTTTTTAAGCCTTCGATGTATAGTACATCATCATAACTTACCTTTAAAAACTTGTTCTTGCTGTCGCCCTTAATAAACATGTAGTCCGCCTCGGGAGCAGGCGCTGCAATTGCCGGCACCTGATTTAATAAAGGCGGTGTCGCTGCTACGGCAGGCTGCAATTGGTTGTAAGCCTTTTGTGCCGCTTTTAAAAACCGGTCGAACGGGATGGGTTTAAGCAGGTAATCAATTACGTCGTGCTCATACCCCTCTAAGGCGTATTCGGGATAGGCCGTAGTTAATATCACTTTGCACTTACTGCCGCAAAGCTTTAAAAACTGTATGCCGGTTAAGTCGGGCATCTGTATATCTAGAAAAACCAAATCTACACCGCCCTGCTGCACCAGCGAAAGCGCCTCAATGGCGCTGGTAGTAGTACCCACCAGCGTTAAAAAAGGAACTTTACTAATGTAATCGGCAATAATTTTAACGGCGTAAGCTTCGTCATCAACGGCAAGGCAGCGAATCATGGAGGTAAAGATAAAGGATAATTATAATTACTTTTTGGCCAGATAAGTATTTGCTTCAATCACCTCAAAGTCAGAATTATCTTTAAACAGCTGCTTCAATATATGGATATGTCCCGATCCAAACACAACCAACAAGCGGCGATCATCAGGAGTCACATTTTTCAGAATATTAGCATAAATTTTCACGTTACGCTTATACCATTCACCTACCAGTTCGGCACCGATATAGTTGTCGCCGGCGCCAATGCGGGCAAAAACATAGTTATACATTATGTGGTTGTGGTTAAGTAAATCTTCTGGCCGGTTCAGGTAAATTAAATTCTCTTTAACAGTATGCGTAAGCATGTATTGGTTGTAGTAACTAATGTATTCGCCAAAGCTTTTTTCAAACGGCGTTAAATATTTAATATGCATGCTATCAGCGTAATGCTCTACCTCGTTTTTTAGCCATTTACCATCAGCATCAACGGCATAAATTCTTTTATTATTAAGCTGCTTTGCTAGTTTCATACCTATTTGCAAACGCTCATTAACAGCATTGGCCGGTATTTGAATTTTCCCTGCTTTGTAAGCTGTAAAAAAGCTATCAGCTTGCGTCTGATATTTGATATTGCTCTCAGTAAAAATCTTTTCAGGGTTAAACCGAGCCAAGGCATTATTAACATCCTGTATTTGCCTTTGCCGCTCCGGTTGAATATAATCGTCAACTTTAACATTAAACTTATCGGCACCAGGGTTAGCAAAATGATAAGTACCCAGCAATATAATCTGTATCCTTTGCTTTGGATGAATCAAGGTGTCTTGTGCCTGCAAACGGCTGGTGCATAACATAGCCAGGCTTACTAAAAAGCTGCAATAAAACATCATAATAGATAAGTTTAAAGTATAATATTTAAGGTTGCCTTGTAGGTTTGCCCGTTGTCACCAATTAATAACTCGTGGCGGTTGGGGTAAATCAGCTCCAGCCGGCGGCGTATGTTAGGTAAGCCCACACCGGTAGATTGATCTTTTTGACCGCGGCTAATCTGGTTGCTTACGGTAAACATCAGGCGGTTTCCAGTTACTTTTAAACGAATGCGGATAGGACGGTCGGGGTCGTTTACGACGCCATGCTTAAAGGCATTTTCTACAAACGGAACCAGCAGCAAAGCAGATACGCGCTTACCGGCAATGTCGCCCTCGGTTTTAAAATCCACAAAAAAGCTATCTTCAAACCGCAACTGGTAAATGCTGATGTAGTTTTCTATATAGTCCACTTCGCGTTGCAGGTCAACGTCACCGCTTGCGCTTTCGGTTAGCATGTAACGCATCAGTTGCGAAAGCTTGATGACGGCGTTGCCCAACTTATCAGAAACGGGATAAGCCAGTGAGTAGATATAGTTTAACGTATTATATAAAAAGTGCGGATTAATCTGCGTTTTTAAAAAGGCAAGTTCGGCTTGTGTCTTTTCTTCGCGTAATGATTTATTTTCCTGTTCTTTATAAATAGCGTTGAATGCACTGTAAATAGCCAGACTTAAAATAACCGCAGAGCTGCCCCAATAAATGTTATCTAATGTATAGGACAAAAAGGTATAACCCCAATAGTTAGCAATACCAAAAATATGCAGGCATAAAACCTGCTCTACCAAATACCGCATCGCGACAAAGCTTGCCAAAGCAGCAATAATGCCCCCAGCCAGTAGCAGCGGCCTGCCCTTATAAAGAAATTTAGGATATACCCATAAATAGCAGAAATAAAATTCGGCGAATCTGACTATCCAGATAGTATAGTTAAATATAGAAACTGGTTTACCCTTGGCTTGTATAAAATACCCGATTACCAGATACAGAGTATAAAGTAACCAGCCAGCAATGTGGTAGTAAATTTCCTTTTTCCGCATAATGGATAAAAGTAGGGCAAAACCTGCAACCCGGTAAAAATTTTATACCAACCCCCTGTTTTTTACTCCCAACTCCGCAAAATAGCTTTTTCGGGCAGTTCATCTGCTATTACTTGCCTTCGGATAATAAAAACCGGCGTTGGTATCATAATATTTAAGAGGCGTTTTTGCTGCTGCACCTTTGGAGCATCAACAAAAAGATATGAAAATTACGCTCGCCTCCTTATTATTATTCTTTATCAGTTTCGGTGCATTTGCTCAAACCGCAACTATTAACGGTCGTGTTACCGATGCCCAGCAACAGCCATTACCCGGCGCTACCATAGTATTGCTTCATCTGCCCGATTCGGTCCAGGTAAGTGCACAGGCGGCCAACAACAATGGGGCTTACAGCTTCGCCCAACCTGCTGCCGGTAATTACATAATAAAAGCGGCAATGGTTAGCTTTACTACAACATACAGCAAACCAATTAATGTAAGCGGGGCGACTATTGAGTTACCAACCATCATTCTCAATCAACAAAAAAACACCTTAAAAGAAGTTACTGTTGCAGCTACCGTACCGCAATTGCAGCAAAAAAGCGACCGGCTGGTAGTTAACGTAGAGAAAATGAACACCACTGGCGATAACGCCTTAGACATGATTAAAAAAGCGCCCGGTATCCGGTTAGATAAAGACGATAACATTTTGTACCGCAACAATGCAGGTGTGGTGGTAATGATTGATGGCCGCCGTACTTACATGAGCGGCACCGAGCTGAGCAATTACCTGAAATCATTACCCGGCAATGCCGTAAGTAAAGTTGAACTAATTCCTAATCCGCCGGGCAATTACGATGCCGAGGGCACCGCGGGCGTAGTTAACATTATTATGAAACGTAATAAAGTACAAGGCTACAACGGTACAGCTAATGCCAATGTGGCCTATGGCAAATATGGCAAGGTTTATGGCGGTTTCAATCTAAATTACAATACCGGCAAAGTAAGTATGTTTGCCAGGGCAAACTCCGGTTATTTTGACTCTTATAACAAACTGACCCTGAGCCGGCAGATTGGAAGCGAGGTTTACAACCAGTATAACTACTGGCACCCAAAAACCACGGCTACCGGTTACAGCGCCGGCGCAGACTACTACATCAACCAAAATCATACCTTGGGCTTTTTGTTTAAAGGGTATAATTCACCACTCACGGCCGATGTAACCAGCCAGTCGTACACCTTAAACAGCATGGGCCAGCAAACCGGCAGTGTTACCGGCAACAACCCGCGCAAGGCTGATAACAATACGTATAACTTTAATTTAAACTATAGCTATGCCATTGACACTTTGGGCCAAAAGTTAAGCGTAGATGCCGATTACGTACACAGCACATCAGTAAATAACCAGCAGTATACCAATATTTATTTTGACGGTCAGGGCAATCAAACCGGTAACCCTGTACAGTTACGCAATGCTATGCCGGTTAACTACAACATACAATCTATTAAAGCCGATTATACATACCCTTTTGCTAAAGGCTGGATATTTGAAGCCGGATTAAAAAGCAGCATTGTAAATACCCACAGCAACGTACAGTTCGACTCGTTAAAAACGGCCGGATGGATACAAGACCCTAACCGCAGCAACAACTTTAAGTATGATGAAAACATCAATGCGGCTTATGCAACGCTTAACAGAACCATTGGCAGCCAGTGGGAAGTAAAAGCCAGCCTGCGCACCGAGCAAACCATATCTACTGCTAACTCTATTACCCGTAACGAGGTGGTTAAACGTAACTACTGGCAGTTATTCCCAAGTGCATTTGTAACTTACAAAATTACTTCGGTACAGCAATTAAATGCCTCTTTCAGCCGTCGCATCAGTCGTCCGGGTTATAGTTCGCTAAATTCTGCTATTACCTATATTGACCCATATACTGCTACCCAAGGCAACCCTTACCTGCAGCCGTCCATCTCACAATCTTATGTGCTAAACTACACTTACAAAAGCTTCCAGGTGTTGAGCCTGAGCTACCTGAAAGTGAATGGCACTATTAATAATGTAATTGAGCAAAACGACCAGACTAAAGAAAGCATTTCGAGGTACCAAAATTTAGGCAGCACCAGCACCTTTACTGCCACCAGTGCAGGCAGCTTTAACGTAGTAAAATGGTGGAACGTAAGCGCCGAGCTAGATGGAAGCTATGACCGCGTAAACTCTGTGGTTCAGGGCAATCCATTTTTCAGCAGCCGTTTTTCATGGTCGGGCAATGTAGACCAGAGCTTCTTTTTACCTAATAATGTGAAGCTTCAATTAACCGCACAATACTATTCGCCATCTATATCAGGCTTGGCGCGCACTTTTTCGGGTTCGCAGATTGATGCCGGTATCAGCAAAACCTTTATGAACAAACGTGCCACCATCAGCTTTAAAGCACGCGACATATTTTTTGGTAATCGCTACCGCAGCATCCAACAATACAATAACGTAAACACCCGCTGGAACAACGAGTGGGAAAGCCGCCGCTTTACACTGGGCTTTACTTACAGCTTTGGCAACACCAAACTTAAGGCCGCCCGCAACCGCCAAACCGGCAGCAGTGCCGAAGAAGGCCGCATGTAATTTTAATGAGGCATTCGTAAACATTTAGTTATAACTTCAGCCTTTTAATCCATGAAAAAATATCTCATTATCGCACTGTTTGTTTTAAGCTGCCCGGCAATTAGCCTGGCACAACAAACACTTTCCGGAGCAGACAGTGCCCGTATGGTTATTGATAGTGTATTGACTTATGCCCGTCATCATTCTGTTTACCGCGATAAGGTTGACTGGGCAAAACTTACCGCTACCGTAAAAGAGCGTAGCGCACAAGCAAAATCTGTACAGGAAGCGATGCCCTCAGTAGCGCTGATTTATGAATTGCTGGGCGATTTTCATGGCTTTGCTGTATACAACCGTAAATATTACCGTTGGAAAGCGCCAAGAGCACCTTTTGATACCGTTAAATACCGCAGCCTGATTGCCAAGTCAAAACAAAAGCATAAGGTGGAGGCCCAATTGCTTAAAAAAGGATATGGTTATCTGCTCATCCCGGATAATAACCCAACGCACGAACATGAAACCGATACCTTATCACAGCAAATACAAGATTCGCTTGCCAAACTACAGCCCGAAAAGCTTAAAGGGCTGATTATTGATTTACGCACCAACGGTGGCGGTAATATGTACCCTATGATTTTGGGCGTAGCTAATTTGTTAGGCGATGGGCAGTTCGGCTCTTTTATTGACCCGGTTACTAAGCAAAAAGATGCGTGGGGCATTAAAGGCAAAGCTACTTATGCCGGAAAAGACACTGTTTGCCGCTTGCAAAGGATAGGCAAACCAGCTATCAAACTGAAAGTAGCTCTGCTTATTGGTCCTTATACCGCAAGTTCGGGCGAGGCAACGGCTATTACCTTTATGGGGCGCAAAAACACCCGCTTGTTTGGCAATAAAACAGCCGCCTACACAACTGCTAATCAGTCTTTCCAAGTGTTTAACATCAATGTGCTTATGGCTGTAGCGGTGGAGGCTGACAGGAATGGTAACACCTATTATGGCGCCGTCTCTCCGCAGCAAGAGGTAAACGGACTCGACAATTTTGAAAATTTAAACCGGGACAGTAAAGTAATTGCTGCCCTGCAATGGCTGGGTGCAAAGTAATCAGCTACAAAAAACAATTATGGTGCTTTACACTAACGCTTTACAAACTCATTTTAAACGCATTAACAATTTGTTAAACTTATATCATTATAAACACTACCGTACATTTCCACATTTCAAACTAAATTATTACTTTAAAAATCCGTAATTTTGCGCCTCTTAATTTTTGTGGAAAACACTGATGTACAAGGAATATAAGCAATTAAATTTATCACAAATAGGCAAGGACGTGCTGGAGTTCTGGCAGCAGAACAACATTTTCGAAAAAAGTATCAGCAGTCGTCCAGCCAGCAACCCTTATACTTTTTACGAAGGTCCGCCATCGGCTAACGGTATGCCCGGCATTCACCATGCCATGGCACGCTCTATTAAAGACATTTTTTGCCGTTACAAAACCCTTAAAGGTTACCAGGTAAAACGTAAAGGCGGCTGGGATACCCATGGTTTGCCTATTGAGCTGGCGGTCGAAAAATCGCTGGGTATTACCAAAGACGACATCGGTAAAAAAATCTCCATCGAAGATTATAACGAAGCCTGCCGCAAAGAGGTAATGCGCTATACCGACATCTGGAACGACCTTACCCTGAAAATGGGTTACTGGGTTGACCTGGAAAATCCGTATGTAACCTACGAAAACGAGTATATCGAAACCCTTTGGTGGATTTTAAAGCAGCTTTACAACAAAGGCTGGTTATACAAAGGCTACACCGTACAGCCATACTCGCCAAAATCGGGTACCGGTTTAAGTTCGCACGAATTAAACCAGCCGGGCACTTACAAAATGGTGAAAGATACCACCATAACGGCCCAGTTCTTTTTAAAGAATGACCAGCAGCACCCGCTGATGTCGACCCTATTCAGCGAACCTGGCGAAGAAACCGCCATTTTAGCCTGGACTACTACGCCGTGGACTTTACCATCTAACTGTGCGCTGGCCATTGGCGAGGACATTGAATATGTAAAAATCAGCACGCTTAACCCATACACCTTTAAACCGGTTAGCGTAGTGCTGGCTAAGGCTTTAGTAAACAAATACTTTAAAGCCGAAGGCGAGAATGTTCCTTTTGAAGATTACAAAGAAGGCGACAAGGTTATCCCGTGGATGGTTAAAGCTTCCATCAAAGGTGCCGACCTGGTGGGTTTACGCTATCATCAGTTAATGCCGTATGTGATTAACGACGACCTGGAGAAAAATGCGTTCCGCGTTATCCCTGCTGACTTTGTGACTACCGGCGATGGTACAGGTATCGTGCATACCGCATCCGTTTTTGGTGCGGATGACTTTAGAGCCTGTAAAGAAAATAACGTACCATCAGTAATGGTGCTGGACGAAACAGGCAAAGAAGTGCCGCTGGTAAACAAGCAGGGCCGCTTTGTTGACGAGGTGACCGATTTTGCCGGTCGTTATGTTAAAGAAGAATACTATACCCCTGCCGAGCGCGAAGAGGCTGGTTTTAAAGCTACCGATGTATTAATTTCCATCAAGCTTAAAGAAGATAACAAAGCCTTTAACGTTCAGCGTTACGAGCACAGTTACCCGCACTCGTGGCGTACGGATGAGCCTATTTTATATTATCCGCTGGACAGCTGGTTTATCAAAACCACAGCTGTTAAGGATAAACTGATTGAGCTGAACAAAACCATCAACTGGAAACCCGAAGCTACCGGCACCGGCCGTTTTGGTAACTGGTTGGAGAATTTGGTGGACTGGAACCTGTCGCGCTCGCGTTACTGGGGTACACCACTGCCTATCTGGCGCGAAGAACATGGCAGCGAAGAAAAATGTATTGGCTCTATTGAGGAGTTAAATCAGGAAATTGCACGCTCTATTGAAGCCGGTTTTATGCCGCAGGGCTTTAAGCTGGACGATATGCACCGCCCTTATGTGGATGATGTAGTGTTAACCTCATCAACCGGCAAAAAAATGTTCCGCGAGCCTGACCTGATTGACGTTTGGTTTGACTCGGGTGCTATGCCTTATGCACAATGGCACTTCCCGTTCGAGAATAAAGAAGAGTTTGCCAATGCTTATCCGGCCGATTTTATTGCCGAGGGTGTTGACCAAACGCGCGGCTGGTTTTTTACCCTGCATGCCATAGCGGTAATGCTGAGCGAAGCCAGCGACGAGGTTAAAGCCGTAAACCAGCAGGTAGGCAACCAGGGCATTGCGTTTAAAAACGTAGTATCTAACGGTTTGGTGCTCGATAAAAACGGCAACAAAATGTCTAAACGTTTAGGCAATGCCGTTGACCCGTTTGATACCATTGAACAGTACGGTGCTGATGCCGCCCGCTGGTACATGATTAGCAATGCATCGCCCTGGGATAACCTTAAATTTAATATTGAAGGACTGGATGAAGTACGCCGCAAGTTTTTTGGTACGTTGTATAACACCTACTCATTCTTTTCGTTGTATGCCAACATTGATCAATTCGATTACAGCAGTCCCGAAGTTGAGTTGAGTCAACGCCCGGAAATTGACCGCTGGATTTTGTCATTACTGAATACCTTAACCCAAGAGGTTGACGCGTTTTATGCAGATTTTGAGCCAACCAAAGCAGCCCGCGCTATTCAGGATTTTGTGGATGCACACCTGAGCAACTGGTACGTACGCCTGAGCCGCCGCCGTTTCTGGAAATCTGATAATTCTGAAGATAAAACATCGGCTTACCAAACTTTATACACCTGTTTGGTAACCATCGCCAAGCTGATGTCGCCTATAGCACCGTTTTTTGCCGAGCGTTTATACAATGACTTAAACACCGCTACCGGCAAAGAGCAGTTTGAGTCTGTTCATTTGGCCGATTTCCCGGTTTACCAAACCGAACTGGTGGATAAAGCGCTGGAAGAGCGCATGCAGTTAGCGCAGGATATTTCGTCGCTTACCTTGTCGTTGCGTAAAAAGGTAGGCATCAACGTACGCCAGCCGTTGAGCAAAATATTATTGCCGATACTGGATAAAAACTTTGAGCACAAGGTAGAGCAGGTTAAAGAGTTAATCCTGTCAGAAACCAACATCAAAGCTATTGAGTACATTACCGATACTGCCGGCTTTATTAAGCGCAGGATTAAACCAAACTTTAAAGCTTTAGGTCAAAAGGTGGGTAAAGACATGAAAGCCGTAGCCCAGGCCATCACCGAGTTTACCCAAGAAGATATTGCAAGCCTGGAAAGCCAGGGAAGCTTTACGCTTAAGGGTACCGGCCACACTATTTCGACTACCGATGTTGAGATTAGTGCCGAAGACGTACCCGGATGGCAGGTGGCAAACTTAGGCAAACTAACCGTTGCTTTAGATGTTACCTTAACCGAAGAACTGAAACAGGAGGGCATATCACGCGAGTTGATTAACCGCATCCAGAACTTGCGTAAAGGAAATAACTTTGAAGTAACCGATAAAATTAATGTACGCCTGAGCAACCATCCGTTGATCAGCGAGGCGGTTAAAAACAATTTATCCTATATTTGCGCCGAAATTTTAGCGGCTGACATCCAGTTAGATAACGAACTGACCGAGGGTGAAAAAACCGTTATTGACGATAACGAAATATTAATATCTATCAGTAAAATATAATGAGCACACCACAACAGGAAAAAACAAGATATTCAGACGCAGAACTGCAAGAGTTTAAAGAACTTCTTTTAGACAAAATCCGCATTGCACGCGAAGAACTGAATGCACTGGCTTCATCATTAAGCAACCCTAACCTAAACGGCACTGATGACACCGCCGGCACTTATAAAACTTTAGAAGACGGTTCTGCCACTTTAGAAAAAGAGCAGATTAACCAGTTAGCTGCTCGTCAAAAAAAGTTTATAGAACAGTTAGAGGCTGCTTTGGTACGCATTGAAACCAAAACGTATGGTGTTTGCCGCGTAACCGGTAAGCTGATACCCAAAGAACGCCTGCGTGCCGTGCCGCATACCACGATGAGCATGGAAGCCAAACTGAAGCAGTAATACATGAAGGCATCTTACATAAAACCTTTTTTATTAGCTTTTTTAGTTATCCTGGCAGACCAAGCCATTAAAATTTGGGTACGCAGCAATATGTACCTTGGACAGGAAATACATTTTCTGGGCGACCGAGGTATGCTACTGTATACCGAAAATAATGGGATGGCCTTTGGCTGGGAATTAGGCGGCGTGGCTGGTAAACTGGCCTTGTCGTTGTTTAGGGTATTTGCCGTAATTGGCATTGGCGTGGCGCTGGTTTATTTAATTAAGCATAAACATCCGCGTGGCCTTATCCTTAACGTAGCACTTATTTTTGCCGGAGCTTTGGGCAACATTATAGATTCTACCTTTTATGGGATAATTTATAAATATGCTCCTATATTTCAGGGCCGGGTAGTAGATATGTTTTACTTCCCTATTATACAGGGCACATTTCCGGCATGGTTACCGGTTTGGGGCGGCGAAGAATTTAAGTTTTTCAGGCCCATCTTTAACCTGGCCGATGCTGCCATCTCTGTAGGCGTAATTCTGATCTTAATTTATCAAAACCGCTATTTTAAAAAGCAGGAAGAAGAAGTAAGCAGCCCGCATAACGAGGTTGTTGAAGAATAGATGCTTTTAACCTATATAAAAGCAAAACGGCCGCTTGAATAAATTCAGCGGCCATTTTGCTTTACCAATGTTTATCTGTTTTTGTTGATTACTGATTATTAGTTTAAAGCGGCTTCGGCTTTAGATATAGCCAAATCATTTTGATTAATGATGCGGTAATACCACTCATTTCCCCATTTAAAACGGGCGCCTTGTGCTTTCAGTAACAGCTTCATATAATTTTTAGCCAAGGCAATTTCATGCGAGTCCATCTCTTTAAGCATTCCGGCAGCATACACAATAAAGCGGGTCAGTTCATCATCCGTTACACTGTAATACTGCACATATTCGCTAGGCGTTTTATAGTTTTTTAATATTCCCTGCATGTGGTCAATTACGTAAGCTGTAAATAGCTGGCTACGGCTCAACTCATTAATTAAAGGCACATTAATGGCTGCATCCTCCGGTACAAATACATCGGGCATAATACCGCCGCCACCATATACCTTTTTACCGGCGCTGGTATGGTAAGTAACTGAAGTATTAAAGGTGCTGTCGTCTGCATTATTTTGCGCTACATACAGCTCCCCTTTTTGCAAGCGCTCGCTTAACTCGTTCCGGTAACTCTCGGTACCCTTTTTATAAGATTTTTGTATGCTTCGGCCCGACGGTGTAAAATACCTGGCCACCGTTAAATTTAAAGCCGACCCATCATCAAACGAAAACTGCTCCTGCACTAACCCTTTACCAAATGAACGGCGGCCTACAATTACGGCCCGGTCCAAATCTTGCAATGCGCCGGCCAATATTTCGCTGGCAGATGCCGAATGTTCATCAATCAATACAGCCAGTTTACCGTTCTCATATACGCCCGAATCGGTAGCAAAATAATCGGTACGCGGTTCGTGCTGTCCCTGGGTATAAACAATCAGTTTGTTTTTAGGTAAAAACTCATCGGCCAGTGCGGTTGCGGTATTTAAATAGCCACCGCCGTTACCCCTTAAATCAAGCACCAGCTTTTGC
Source organism: Mucilaginibacter sp. CSA2-8R (assembly GCF_038806765.1). Classification (NCBI taxonomy): domain Bacteria; kingdom Pseudomonadati; phylum Bacteroidota; class Sphingobacteriia; order Sphingobacteriales; family Sphingobacteriaceae; genus Mucilaginibacter; species Mucilaginibacter sp. CSA2-8R. Next base: position 5,263,975 of record NZ_CP152389.1, read on the forward strand.
ATGCCATTGGCTTTAAAACGCTTTAAGGCAGTCCTGAAATCGGCATCAGTAGTAGCACCAAACTTTCCAATCTTAATATAGCCTGTCCCCGGCGAGATCATGTACGAAGCGTCCAGGCTGCTCATGTTGACGTGGCTATGTTTGATATGGTAATTTTTAACCGTTTGCTCGCCATAAGCAATCACCCCAAAATCCAATCCGGTATCTTTTTTATCGGTAAAGGCTTCGCTTACTTTTCCGGGATCCAAATGAGTACCTGCAAATGGCCGGTCGTTTAAGGTAACCACCTTGGCCCCATTAGGTAAACCGGCCTTAGCCGCCGGCGACCCTTGAATTACCTGCGCAATAAACAGCGTATCGCGCAGTATTTGCGATTCCACGCCAATGCCATCAAAACCGCCTTCCAGTTTTTCTGACAATGACTCTGCTTGTCTTTTGTGGAGGTAAACTGAATGCGGGTCTAGCTTTTGGAGCAGGTTGTTAATAGCCACCCCCTCAACACTGTCAATATTAAGCGAGTCGACGTACTTTTTACGAACTAATTTCATTACCCGGTCCATCTTATCGTTACCGGTCATTTGGTATGGCTCGTCAACGTCAGCCGTACGCCTATTTAGTAGCAAACCAATAGCAATGCCGGCAAGTAACAAGATTACCGATCTGAAAATAATAACTGCTGTTTGCTTCATAAATCCCCGTAACAAAAATACGTATTTGAATGTGTATGCGTTGCTGTAGTTGACGGAATTTTGCCGAATTTTGTTACAGATTTGTAAGAAAGAAATGATAAATACTACAGAGCAAGACTCACATTATACCCACTTGGAGCAACTACCGGTTGCCGAGTTACTCCAGCACATTAACGAGGAAGACAGAACCGTACCCGAGGCAGTAGCCAAAGCCATGCCCCAGATAGAAAAACTGGTACAGGCCGTAACCGAAAAGATGAAAACCGGTGGCCGCCTGTTTTACATTGGCGCCGGCACCAGCGGCCGTTTAGGTGTAGTTGATGCCTCGGAGTGCCCACCAACCTTTGGTGTGCCTTTTGATTGGGTAGTAGGCATTATTGCCGGCGGCGATGGTGCCATACGCAAAGCTGTGGAGTTTGCCGAAGATGACGACCAGCAGGCCTGGAAAGATTTACAGGAATTTGATATTACTGCTAATGATGTGGTAGTAGGCATTGCTGCCTCGGGCCGTACGCCTTATGTAATTGGCGGTTTACGTAAAGCTAACGAAGAAGGCTTGACTACAGGTTGCATTGTTTGCAATGCCGGCAGCCCGGTAGCCGCCGAAGCCCGATACCCTGTTGAAGTAGTAACCGGCCCCGAGTTTGTAACCGGCTCTACCCGCATGAAAGCCGGTACCGCCCAAAAGCTGGTACTAAACATGCTGACTACAGCGGTAATGATACAACTGGGCAGGGTAAAAGGTAATAAAATGGTGGATATGCAGTTAACTAACCATAAGCTGGTTGACCGCGCAAACCGCATGGTTATGCAGGAAATTGGTGTTGATGAACAAACGGCAGCCCAACTTTTAAACGAGCACGGCAGCGTTCGTAAAGCGGTTGATGCGTACAAAAAATAATATGCAGATATGCTAATGTGCGTATGTGCAAATGAATAAAAGAGAACTATAATTTAAAAGAAAAAGCAGGTAGGCACAACGTACAAGCAAAACATTTGCACATACGCACATTAGCATATCTGCATATTTATAACACATGCACGAAATAGAGCCATACTACAGGTGGAGAGATGATTATGTAGCGGCAGAGGATGAGTATTCGCCTTTTTATGCTACGGTGTATAATGAGTTTGAGTTTGATAAGCAGGTTTATAATTATTTGCTGCACCCGCAATGGGATTCGTTTGGCTCTAATACATTATATTTAAAAGTATTGTATGCCGATTATGATCGCGGCTATGTGATCATAGAGTTTATTGGCGAATGGAACGATGCCATCAATAATGACATCATGACGCTGAAACGAGAGATTATGGAGTTAATGATTGATAACGGCATTAACAAGTTTATACTGATAGGCGAAAACGTATTAAACTTTCACTCGTCTGACGATTGTTATTACGAAGAGTGGTTTCAGGATGTGGAAGATGGATGGATTGCGGGTATCAATTTCAGGGAACATGTGATTGAAGAATTCAAACAAAACAATATTGATTACTACATCAATTTTGGTGGAGGCCTTGATGAATTAAACTGGCGCTCATTGAAACCCTTACAGGTATTTAAACTGGTAGAAGAGCAATTAATGCGCCGCCTTACTTAAACTTTAAAGCTGTTTAAGTGTCTAAAATATGTTATACCTTTAACCTGATTAATTTATAAAAATGGAAAGTAATAATTTTGATTATCAATACAAGAATGTAATACAACTGGACGACCAGGCTTCATCGCGCAAGTTTATCGCCAATGTATTTATGTGGATGTTTGTTGCGCTGGGCATATCTGCCTTTTGTGCTTACTTATTTGCTACCGACATTAATTTATTAAGCAAACTGATTGACCTGAGCACCGGTCGCAGAACCGGCCTGGGCACTGTAGTAATGTTTGCGCCTTTAGCATTTGTTATGCTGATGTCGTTTGGCTTAAATAAAATATCAGCGCCGGTACTCACGGTTTTATTCATCTTGTTTGCAGCGCTGATGGGTACAAGCTTAAGCTTTGTGCTATTAGTTTATACGGCATCATCAGTATTAGGTGTGTTCATCACGGCTTCGGTAGTTTTTGGTATTATGGCCATAGCCGGTTATACCACCACACAAGATTTAACTAATTTTGGTTCGTTGATGGTGATGTTGCTGTTGGGCATCATCGTAGCATCAGTAGTAAACATGTTTATTGCCAGTCCGGGTTTAAGCAAGGCTATTAGCTATATTGGTGTAGCTGTGTTTGTGGGCTTAACCGCTTATGACGTACAAAAATTAAAACGCATAGGCGCGGGTTTGGAATACGGCCTGGCCGATACCAAAAAAATGGCTATCATGGGTGCACTGAGTCTGTATATGGACTTCATCAACCTGTTTTTATCTTTGTTAAGGATATTTGGCAGCCGTAAATAAGTGCTGTTTCATTTAAATTTTAAGCATGGGCTGCCCGCAAAGGCGGCCCTTTTTATTGGGGCCGATTGTAAGGTTTAGCATTTGGATTTGACGGCCCTATTTTGCAACTTTGTACTGCTTATAGAGAAAGACGGAGGGACTGGACCCTGCGAAGTCTTAGCAACCTGTGCTTACAAGGTGCTACATTCTACTTAAAACGGTTAACTATCAGGTTTTAAGACAGATAAGCGAGAGTCAAGATTCCAAACCGCCGACTTTTCGACATAAGCTATTTTAATATTAAGTACCTAAGATTAGGCATTCAAAAACGTGATGCAACTACCTCTTAATACTTGATACTCAATACCTGATACTAAAGAATGAATATATACGAACAATTACAAAAACGCATATTGGTAATTGACGGCGCCATGGGAACCATGATACAGCGCTATCAATTAACGGAAGACGATTTTCGCGGGGAGCGTTTTAAAAATCATCCGTCGGATTTAAAGGGCAACAACGATTTGCTTAACCTTACCCGTCCGGATGTTATCAAAGCTATTCATGCCGAATATCTGGATGCCGGGGCCGATATTATTGAAACCAATACTTTCAGCACCCAACGCATTAGTTTGGCCGACTACCATATGGAAGAACTGGCTTACGAGTTAAGCTACGAAGGTGCACGACTGGCCCGCGAAGCGGCTGATGAATACAACCTGAAAACACCTGATAAGCCCCGTTTTGTAGCCGGAGCTGTTGGCCCTACCAACCGTACCGCCTCATTATCTCCCGATGTAAATGACCCGGGCTATCGTGCCGTAACGTTTGATGACCTGGCTGAGGCTTATTATGAGCAGGTTCGCGGTTTAGTTGATGGAGGTTCGGACCTTTTATTGATTGAAACCATTTTTGATACGCTGAACGCCAAAGCAGCCTTGTTTGCCGTGCAGCGGTACGAGCACGAGTCGGGCAAAAGGCTACCCATCATGATTTCGGGTACCATTACTGATGCATCAGGACGTACCCTGTCGGGGCAAACCGTAGAGGCGTTCTGGAACTCCGTCCGCCATGCCAACCTGCTTTCGGTAGGTTTAAATTGTGCTTTGGGTGCCCGCGAAATGCGTCCGTATCTCGAAGAATTATCAGAAAAAGCAGATGTGTTTATTTCTGCCTATCCTAATGCCGGCTTACCTAACGAATTTGGCGCATACGACGAAACACCGCATGAAACGGCCCACCAGGTTGATGATTTTACTAAAGCCGGTCTGGTCAATATCGTAGGTGGTTGTTGCGGTACCACGCCCGACCACATCAAATGCATTGCCGATAAAGCCGCTAAACACGCACCCCGTCAAAAACCGGAGGTAGCGCCATACATGCGCCTAAGTGGCCTGGAAGCCGTCACCATTACGCCTGAGGCTAACTTTGTAAACGTAGGCGAGCGTACCAACATCACCGGTTCGCCTAAATTTTCAAAACTCATCCTGGCCGAAAACTATGAGGAGGCGCTTACCGTAGCTCGCCAGCAGGTAGAAGGCGGTGCCCAGGTCATCGACATTAACATGGACGAGGGCATGATTGATTCGGAAGCCGTGATGGTGAAATTTTTAAACCTCGTAGCCTCCGAACCCGATATTGCCAAACTGCCCATCATGGTCGATTCGTCTAAATGGACGGTGATTGAAGCCGGTTTAAAATGCCTGCAGGGCAAAGGTATTGTAAACTCCATTTCGCTTAAAGAAGGCGAAGAAAAGTTTAGAGAACAAGCCCAAAAAATATTAAGCTATGGAGCCGCTACGGTGGTGATGGCTTTTGATGAACAAGGCCAGGCCGACAATTACGAACGCCGTGTCGAAATTTGCAAGCGCTCATACGACATCCTAGTGAACGAAATTGGTTTCCCGCCGCAGGATATTATTTTCGACCCGAATATCCTTACCGTTGCCACCGGTTTGGAGGAACATAATAACTACGCGGTCGACTTTATCAACGCCACCCGCTGGATTAAAGAAAACTTACCTCATGCCAAAGTAAGCGGCGGGGTGAGTAATATTTCCTTCTCTTTTAGAGGAAACAACGTAGTACGCGAGGCCATGCACTCGGCGTTCCTGTACCATGCCATTAAAGCCGGTATGGATATGGGCATTGTAAATGCCGGTATGCTCGAAGTTTACGAAGAAATACCCAAGCCACTTTTAGAACGGGTAGAAGACGTACTGCTTAACCGCCGGCCCGATGCTACCGAACGTTTGGTAGAGTACGCCGAAACAGTAAAAGCTAAAGGCAAAGAAATAGTAAAAGACGAGGCCTGGCGTAACGAACCGGTTGAAAAGCGATTATCGCATGCCTTGGTTAAAGGTATTGTAGAGTACCTGGACAATGATGTGGAAGAAGCACGTCAAAAATATGCTCGTCCGCTCGAAGTGATTGAAGGCCCATTAATGGATGGCATGAACATCGTGGGCGACCTATTTGGGTCGGGTAAAATGTTTTTACCTCAAGTGGTAAAATCAGCCCGGGTAATGAAAAAGGCTGTAGCTTATTTGCTTCCGTTTATTGAAGAAGAAAAGCTAAAAAATGCTGATGCCAGTCAGCGCAGCAATGCCGGTAAAATATTGCTGGCTACGGTTAAAGGCGATGTACACGACATTGGTAAAAACATTGTTGGCGTAGTTCTGGCCTGTAATAACTTCGAAATTATAGACATGGGCGTTATGGTGCCCGCTCAAAAAATTATTGAAGAAGCCAAAAAGCAGCAGGTTGATATTATCGGCCTAAGTGGCCTCATCACGCCATCTTTGGATGAGATGGTGCATTTTGCCAAAGAGATGGAGCGCGAAGGCTTTACCGTTCCGCTGATTGTTGGCGGTGCTACCACATCACGTATCCATGCTGCCGTAAAAATTGCGCCTAATTACTCTGGTCCTGCTATTCACGTACTGGATGCATCGCGCAGTGTTACTGTGTGCAGCACACTAATGAGTAAAGACAACCGCGACGAGTATATTCAAAACATTAAGCTGGAATACGAAAAAGCACGCGAGGCGCATTTAAACAAACGGTCAGACAAGCGCTTTTTAAGCATTGACGAGGCACGGTCAAACAAATACCAGATTGACTTTAAAACCTTCGCCCCGGTTAAACCATCCTTTACCGGCACTAAAGTTTTTGAAGCTTTCTCCTTAAAAGAACTGGTGCCTTATATTGATTGGACACCATTTTTCCATACTTGGGAACTGCGCGGCAGCTACCCCAAAATATTTGATGATAAAAACGTAGGTATCGAGGCTAAAAAGCTTTTCGATGATGCGCAGCAAATGCTGCAGAAAGTAATCGACCAAAATCTTTTACAAGCCAGTGGCGTGATCGGATTTTGGCCGGCCAACAGCGTGGGTGATGATATTGAGTTGTATAGCGACGAAAGCCGCACGCAATTGCGTACCCGTATCCACACCCTGCGCCAGCAAGCCGAAAAAGCGGCCGGTGAACCTTACTATGCTTTGTCGGATTTTATTGCGCCTAAAAAAAGCGGTATCCCCGATTATTTTGGCGGCTTTGCCGTAACTACCGGCATTGGCTGCGACGAATTGGTAGCCCAATACGACGCCGACCATGACGACTATAACAGCATCATGATTAAAGCCATAGCCGACCGCTTGGCCGAAGCCTTTGCCGAAAAAATGCACGAACTGGTCCGTCGTAACTATTGGGGCTATGCACAAGATGAAGAATTAACCAACCAGCAGCTGATTAAAGAAGAGTACCAGGGCATCCGCCCGGCACCCGGTTACCCGGCCTGCCCAGAGCATACCGAAAAAGTGACGCTGTTTGATTTGCTGAAAGCTACGGATAATGCACATATCCATTTAACCGAAAGCATGGCCATGTTGCCCACCGCGGCTGTTAGCGGTTTTTACTTTGCCCACCCGCAATCACGCTACTTCGGCTTAGGCAAAATAGGTAAGGACCAGGTAGAAGACTACGCCAAACGCAAAAACATGTCCGTCGAAACCGCAGAACGATGGTTAGGGCCAAATTTAAATTATTAATTAATTTGTTGCGGGTTTTGAGTTGCGAGTATCGAGTGTTAAAACCTTAATTTGGAGCAATGATTTTTACAAATTTAGATGTATGGAAAGAAGCACGAACCTTAGTTAAGATGGTATACGCAACAACATCTCTTTTTCCAAAAGAAGAACGTTTTGGCCTACAATCGCAAATCAAACGTTCGGTTATATCAATCCCATCAAATATTGCCGAAGGTTGCGGGCGAAACTCTTTGAAAGAAACTTTGCAGTTTTTCTTTATAGCACGAGGGTCAGCTTACGAATTAGAGGCACAATTATATCTTTCTTTTGATTTGAATTTCATAACAGAAGAACAATTAAGTTCTTTGCTGAAACAACTTGAAACAGTTAGAAAATTACTTGGGGGACTTGTAAATTATTTTAGAGCACAATTAAAAAGTCAAGTCACGCAACCCGCAACAAAGAACCCGCAACTGAACAAACCATGAAGATTACTGAGCACATAAACAACGCCAATGGCAAAACACTTTTTTCTTTTGAGCTGCTGCCGCCAATTAAGGGGCAGAGCTTGCAGGGTATTTATAACGCCATCGACCCGTTGATGGAGTTTAACCCGCCATTTATTGATGTTACGTCTTCGCGTGAGGATTTGGTTTATAAAGAACTGCCTAACGGACTGCTCGAAAAGGTAACCTATCGCAGGCGTCCCGGTACGGTGGCGGTTTGTGCCGCCATCATGAACAAGTACAAAGTAGATGCGGTACCTCACCTGCTTTGCGGTGGTTTTACCAAAGAAGAAACGGAGTATGCACTGATTGACCTACAGTTTTTGGGTATAGACAACGTTTTAGTGTTGCGTGGTGATGCCCGTAAAACCGATTCGGGCTTTATTCCTACACAAGGCGGCCATTGCTATGCAACGGAATTGCTGGAGCAGGTGACCAATATGAATAACGGTATTTATCTGCACGAGTACCAGGATTCATCGTACAAAACGGATTTTTGTATTGGCGTGGCGGCATACCCCGAAAAACATTTTGAGGCACCTAACCTGAAAACAGACTTTAAATACCTAAAAAAGAAGGTAGAGGGAGGTGCGCAGTTTATTGTAACGCAAATGTTTTTTGATGTAAGTAAGTACAAAGCTTTTGTTAACCAATGCCGGGCCGAGGGAATCAACATTCCAATCATCCCTGGATTAAAACCGTTGACTACAGCCAAGCAGCTCATCAACCTGCCTAAAATATTTCATATCGATATTCCGGAAGATTTATGCGATGCGGTGCATGCCTGCAAAAGCGATAAAGAGGTAAAAGAAGTAGGCATTGAGTGGATGATTAACCAGTGTAAAGAACTGGTTGAATTTGGCGCCCCGGTACTTCACTTTTATACCATGGGTAACGCCGAGCCTACCAAAAGAATTGCACGGGAGATTTTCTAATTAACCTTAGAAATATTATAAAATAAGAAAGCGGCCTTTGTACAAGCCGCTTTCTTATTTTAATACGTCTGTATGTTTAACTATAAAACATCCCGCTTTACCAGCTCATCTTTCAACGCCTCTGCTGAGGTAAAATGAATGCTTTGAATACCTAAGGCTTCGGCAGCTAAAATGTTGCGGTAGTTATCGTCAATAAATAAAGCTTCTTCGGGTTTTACCTGGTAGCGGTCTAACAATAACTGATAAAAGGCAGGGTCGGGCTTGCGGATTTTTTCGTGGCCCGACACTACCATGCCGTCAAACCAGCTTAAAAACTCGAATTTTTGCTGAGCAATCTCAAACGTTTCGGCCGACCAGTTGCTTAAGGCGTATATTTTATACTTGCCGCTCTCTTTAAGCGCTTTAAAAACGTCAACTGTACCTTGTATGGGTCCGGCCAGCATTTCGTCCCAGCGACCATAAAAAGCGCGGATATTTTCTTCGTGTTCCGGATGCTTACTTATCAGTGCCTCAGTACCTTCTTTCAAAGAGCGCCCTGCATCCTGCTCCTCGTTCCAGTCTGATGTACAAATAGTATCTAAAAAGTGTTGCCGCTGCTCATCATCGGTTATCAGCTTGCGGTACAGGTGGTGCGGGTTCCAGTCTATTAACACTGCACCTAAATCAAATATGATAGTATTTATCATTGGTCTGCCTTCTAATTATTATGCTGCAAAAGAATGGCTTTTAACCGTTACTCAGCAAATAGTTTTTAAACGATGCAAAATCCTTATTCAAAGATACGGCATGCTTCTCGCGGCTGGCCAAAGCACGTACCTGCTCGGGCACATCTACTTTAGATGCGATAGGCTCGGAGAAAACATCCGGAAATTTACATGGATGTGCAGTAGACAAAAACACGCCGGTAATACCCGGATGGTTTTGCTGCCAATCGGTAAGCGCACGCCAGGCAATAGCCGTGTGCGGACAAACTACATAATCGTAGCTATTGTATACGTCCTTAATAGCCTGGTGGGTTTGCTCATCAGTATAGCTATGGCTTTCTACCAGTTGCTTTAACGCCTCAGCATCCTCTTTAAACATATCGGCGATGCGGGCCCAGTTGCTGGGGTTACCTACATCCATCGCGTTGGCAATGGTTTGCACCGAGGGTTTAGGTTCATACATACCGGTTTTAAAATAGGCAGGTACGGTATCGTTAGCATTAGTAGCTGCAATAAATTTGGCCACCGGCAAACCCATTTTCCAGGCCAGCAAACCGGCACCAATATTACCAAAATTACCGCTGGGCACACAAAAAGCTACATTGCTTTTACCCTCACGCAGCAGTTGCGCATAAGCATTAAAATAGTAGAAGGTTTGCGGAATCAACCTAGCAATGTTGATAGAGTTTGCGGAGGTTAACCGGAAAGCTTCATTCAGTTCATCATCCACAAAAGCCTGCTTTACCAAAGCCTGGCAATCATCAAAAGTACCGTCAATTTGCAGGGCACGAATGTTTTGCCCGTTAGTGGTGAGTTGCAATTCCTGTATGTCGCTTACTTTGCCTTTAGGATATAAGATGGTTACCCGCGTGTTCGGCACCCCTAAAAAGCCTAAGGCTACGGCTCCGCCGGTATCGCCCGAGGTGGCTACTAGTACGTCTAACTGCTTCTCGCCTTCCTCTAAAAAGTAACTCATTACCCGGCTCATAAAGCGAGCACCAAAATCCTTAAAAGCCAGCGAAGGTCCGTGGAAAAGCTCGAGCACATATACGTCCTCTTGCAGCTTTACTACAGGGGCATCAAAATTAACGGCATCATTAATCAGGTTGCGCAAGTCATTTTCCGGAATGGCATCGCCTAACAGATGATGAGCTACCTCGAAGGCAATTTGCGGTAAGGTTAGCTTAGGCAGCTGTTCAAAAAAACTGTTAGGCAGGCAGTTAATTTGCACCGGCATGTATAAGCCTTTATCCTGCGGCATACTGTTAAATACAGCGTCTTTGAAAGACACCGCCGACGCCGGATTATTGGTACTATATAATTTCATGGAATGTTTCAGGTTAAATTTTTGGAATTAGCTTAAAGCACACGCGGCCCGGCATCGTTAATGGTTGATACATAAGCCTGCGAATCAATTTTGATTCCGGCCAGGTGCTGTTGCAGCTTTTGGGTAATCAGGCGGGCAGTAGCCTCGTCGCGGGTAAAGGCGAATACTGATGGTCCTGAGCCCGAAATACCAAAACTCACGGCACCGGCCTCCATAGCCAGCTGGCGCATGGTGTAAAAATCAGGAATGAGGATAGACCGCACCGGCTCCACCAGTACATCCTGCATGCTGCGGCCTATCAGGTCAATATCCTGCGTGTACAAACCGCTTACCAAACCAGCAATATTACCCCATTGGGTAACAGCATCTTTCATGGCTATCTTATTGCGGATAATTTGTCTGGCTTCGCGGGTAGGCACATCCACATCCGGAAAAACCACCGCACAATGTAATCCTGATGGGTGCGGCAAACGGATCACATCTAATGGCTCATAGCTGCGTATGAGTACAAACCCACCCAATAAGGCTGGTGCTACGTTATCGGCATGGCCATGCCCGCATGCCATTTCTTCGCCTTTTATGGCAAATGGTAACAGTTTGGCCATATCGCGCTCATCGCCTAACAGAGTTTTGGCAGCAAACAAACCAGCCACGGTACTGGCCGAACTTGAGCCTAAACCACTGCCGATAGGCATTTTTTTGTGCAGTTCAATATCCATCCCTAAATCGGTTCGGCCAATGCTTTGCAAATAATGCAGTACGCTTACACTTACGGTATTCTTAGCCGGGTCGAGCGGCAGCCGCCCATTATCGCCGGTTATTTTGCTGATGGTAATACCGGGCTGAGCAGTAACCCGCATTACCACCTCATCGCCGGGTTCGTTTACGGCAAAGCCCAATATATCAAAACCGCAAACCACGTTAGCAACGGTAGCCGGTGCAAAAACTTTTACTTCGGTGCCGGGTACCAGATGGTTTAGTACCAAATTATCACTAGCAGCATCAACGCTGGCAGGTATCGCCTCTTTTTGTATTTCCTGTTCCATTACAGTAGTATCTTCAATATAGATTGATCATGTTTTTATAACAAGCCTAATTAGCGCCTACGTTAATCAGGTCGGCAAATACACCGGCTGCGGTTACCTCGGCACCTGCTCCGGGGCCTTTAACCACCATAGGGCGCTCTCTATAACGGTCGGTAGTAAAGGCAATAATGTTATCACTGCCTGACATGCTGAAGAAAGGATGGCTTTCGTCCACCATTTGCAGGGTGATGGAAGCCTTACCATCATCCAGCTTGCCTATGTAGCGCAACACCTTTCCGCTGCTTTCGGCCTGTTGTTTGATGTTATTAAAATACTCGTCGTTAGCTTTGAGGGCCGCATAAAAATCAGGTACGTTTTGGGCATCCAGGCAAGCCTGCGGCAGCATGTTTTCAATCTGCACATCCTCGGCTTCCATGTGGTAACCGGCATCACGCGCCAAGATAAGTATTTTACGCATAAAGTCTTTACCGCTCAAATCATCGCGCGGGTCTGGCTCGGTGTAGCCTTTCTCCTGGGCCGACAGTACTACGTCGTGGAAGCTGGCATCACCTTTAAAATTGTTAAAGATGTAAGAGATGGTGCCCGACAAAATAGCTTCAATTTTTTGTACACGATCGCCGCTCACCATCAAATCTTTCAGTGTGCGGATGATAGGTAAACCTGCGCCCACGTTGGTTTCGTAAAAAAAGTCGACCCCGTGCTTACGGGCTGCATCTTTAAAACCTTTATACTGGCTGTACTCGCCCGAATTTCCAATTTTATTACAGGTAACGATAGATATAGTCGACTCAAAAATACCTTTGTAATAAGCAATGGGCTTAGGGCTGGCAGTATTATCTACAAAAACGCAGTTAGGCAGGTTCATGCGCTTCATGCGGTCGACAAACTCGTCCAAGTCAGCAGTTTCGCCGTCGGTATCCAAGTCTTGTTGCCAGGTGTTTAAGTCCAAACCTTCGGCGTTGAAAGTCATTTTACGGGTGTTGCTGATACCCGCAATTTTAACCTGTATACTGTTATTTTTTTCTAAAAACTCGGTGTGCTGCATTAGCTGCTTAAACATGGTTTTACCAATGTTACCGGTACCCAGACAGAACACATTGAGCGTTTTGTTAAACTGCACAAAAAAGGCATCGTGTACAGCGTTGACCGCTTTGGCTAAATCGTGTGCCGAGATAATTACAGAAATGTTGTACTCTGACGACCCCTGCGCAATAGCCCTGACGTTAATACCATTACGGCCCAATGCATGAAACAAGCGGCCCGACATACCAGGCGTTTGCTTCATATTTTCGCCCACAATGGCCAATACGGCCAGGCTCGACTCAATAACCGGGTTTTCCAGCTTGCGGGCACCCAGCTCCAATTCAAACTCCTGCTCTATTAGTCGGCAGGCCTTTTCGGCATCGGCAGGTTGTACAGCAAAGGTGATGCTATGCTCTGATGATGATTGGGTAATCAGCATCACGTTGATTTGCTCACGCGCCAGCAAGGAGAACAAGCGCCCGCTAAAGCCAGCTTTACCCACCATACCACTGCCTTGCAGGTTAATGATGCTGATGTTTTCGATAGAGGATATACCCTTGATAGGCAGGTTAGAGCCATTACAATCATGACGGATTACGGTCCCTGCAAACGCGGTATCAAACGTATTTTTGATGACGATTGGAATCCGTTTCAGGAAAGCCGGAGTCATGGTTGGCGGATAAATTACCTTGGCACCAAAATAAGACAGCTCCATAGCTTCGGTATAAGACAGCTCGGGTAAAGAGAAAGCCTTTTTCACGATGCGTGGGTCGGCCGTCATCATACCGTTTACATCCGTCCATATCTGTATTTCTGATGCGTTTAGCGCTGCACCAAAAATAGCCGCAGTGTAGTCGCTTCCGCCGCGGCCCAGGGTGGTTACCTGGCCGGCATCATTGCTGGCAATAAAACCGGTTACAAATAATACTTTGCCGGCATTTTCGCTGGCTAAACCCTGTATTAACAGTTCGGTTAGCTGCGTGTTTACCCGGGCCTGACCAAAGGCACTGTCAGTTTTAATTACTTCGGTAGCATCAACATATACGGCATCTGTAAAGTATTGTAAAGCCATCCGGCTAATTAACAATGTAGAGCAACGTTCACCGTAACTTAAAATCAGGTCGCGTGTTTTGGGTGTAAGCTCGCGCAACACCATAACTCCCTGCAGCAAATCTTCGAGCTGATTAAAGTATATTTTTAAGCGGGTATACACCGGGTTTTGATGCGGTATATCCAGCAATTGCTTAACTACTTCAAAATGCCTTATTTCGAGCGCGGCCAGGTATTTGGCAAAGTCATCACCGGCGGCAGCCCTGTCGGCCATCTCTACCAGTAAATTGGTTACGCCGCTCATGGCCGATAACACCACAACCAAACCTTTGCTGCTTCGGTGTTCCTGCCTAACAATGTTCATTACAGCTTCAATACTTTGCGCTGTACCTACTGATGTGCCTCCAAACTTTAAAACTTTCATAAATGCATATTAAAACAAAAGCGCCTTCCTGTGTGGAGGAAGGCGCTTTGCTGGTTTTTTATGTTTTGATTACACCATACAATTACCTTCCTCCGGGCGCTGTGCCGATGGTAATAATGGTAATAATAATAGTGCTGTTAAAAATCATGCTTTGTTATATAGTTGATCTACAGCCGTAAATTAAGGGCTTAATTTTTATAAAAACAAATGTTAACGGTTTTATTTTAGTTAGGGAAACAATCTTTTTAATTTTGCACACTTATGCAAGGCATCGTAACTAAATCAACCGGCAGCTGGTACCAGGTGCAAACACTTGATGGGCAAAGGTACGATTGTCGCATTAAAGGCAAATTCCGTATCAAAGGCCTTACCACTACCAACCCTGTTGCTGTGGGCGATAAGGTTGATTTTGATTTGGAGCCTGAGCAACAGCAAGGTGTAATTAATAAGCTTTACGAGCGTAAAAACTACATCATCCGTAAATCTATCAACCTGTCTAAACAGGCGCAGATTATTGCGGCTAATCTGGACCAGGCTTTTCTGGTGGTTACGCTGGCATCACCCCGTACCTCGTTAGGTTTTATAGACCGCTTTTTAGTAACGGCCGAAGCTTATGATATACCCGCCAGCCTGATTTTTAACAAGCTGGATATGTTTAGCGATGAAGGCCTGGAAATTTTAGCGGAGTATAAGAGTATTTACCAAAATTTGGGCTACCCCTGCCACGAAGTATCTGCTTTAAAAGGCACGAACATTCCACATTTGATTACACTGCTAAAAGATAAGATTACGCTCTTCTCGGGCCACTCGGGCGTTGGTAAATCCAGCTTGATGAACGCCATACTGCCCGATTTGGATATACGTACGATGGAAGTATCTGAATGGAGCGATAAAGGGATGCACACCACTACCTTTGCCGAAATGTATGACCTGCCAGGCGGTGGTTCAATTATTGATACGCCAGGTATCCGTGAGCTGGGCGTTATTGATATCGAAAAGCAGGAGCTTAGCCATTTTTTTCCGGAAATGCGCGACCGGATGCACAGTTGCCGCTTTCATAACTGCCGGCACATTAACGAGCCGGGATGCGCAGTATTGGATGCATTAGAAAACGGCGAAATTGAACCATCACGGTACGAAAGCTACCTAAGCATATATAACGGAAATGACACCCGGTCGTAGTCATTACCTCACTTAAATTCAATAATTAAATTATGCGGGCAGTATTACAGCGTGTAACCAGCGCATCATGCACAGTTGACGGACAGATAACCGGGCAAATTGACACCGGTTTTTTGGTATTATTAGGAGTTGAGGATACCGACACTGCCGAAGATGCACAATGGCTGTCTCAGAAAATTGTGGGCATGCGGGTATTTAGTGATGAAAACGGTCTGATGAATAAAGGACTGGCCGACGTTGACGGCAATATACTGCTGATATCGCAGTTTACGCTGTTTGCTCAAACCAAAAAGGGTAACCGCCCATCGTTTATCCGAGCCGCAAGACCAGATAAAGCCATACCACTTTACGAAAAGATGATTGAATTGCTGAATACACTCACCGGTAAAACTACAGCCACCGGGATTTTTGGTGCAGATATGAAAATAAGCCTGGTAAATGATGGGCCGGTCACTATTACCATGGATACCAAAAACCGCGAGTAATTTATTGGCTTAATCGTATTCGCTTTATATAAAACAACAAATGCAAGCTTTAACAGGCTTGCATTTGTTGTTTTATTGCTTTACTGAGCGTTTAGAAAATGTAATTCGTGCTCAGGAAATTGCTATCGTGATTGTTTACAATCTCGTTTAATAACTGCTTGTTGGCATCATTCATTTTAGTGGCTACCAGTGAACGGATAGAGAACGAGCGCAGGGCATCATGCACCGAAAGCGTACCTTCGGCACTATCTTTACGGCCGGTAAACGGAAACACATCCGGACCACGCTGGCACTGTGCGTTAATGTTAACGCGGCTTACCAGGTTTACAAACGGGTCAATCAGGTTAGCTGTTTCCTGTGCATCCGTACTAAATATACTAACCTGCATACCATGCGGCGAGTCAATCTGGTATTGTATCGGTTCCTCAATATTTTGAAAAGGAATAACCGGGATAACCGGACCGAACTGTTCCTCGCGGTACAACTTCATTTTTTCGTTAACCGGATAAACTACGGCAGGGAATACAAATGAAGCTAAATTTTCTCCGCCATTTTCGTTCACTACGTGTGCTCCATTGGCTGAGGCATCATCAATGCATTCTTTTAAGTAGGCTGGTTTTCCGGGCTCAGCTACCGGGGTAAGGCTTACACCTTTTGTCCACGGTAAGCCAAACTTCATTTTTGCTATGCCTTCACTCAATAACTTCAAAAACTCATCGGCTACATCTTTATGTACATGGATGATTTTGATAGCTGTACAGCGCTGTCCGTTAAAAGACAATGAACCTAAAATACACTCACTAACGGCAACATTAAGATCGGCACTCTTGGTTACAATGGCGGCATTTTTCGCATCTAAACTTAATACTGCACGTAGGCGGTTAATTTTTGGATGACGTTTTTTCAAATCATTAGCTACTTTGCTTGAGCCGATGAATGCCAGTACGTTGATACGACCGGTAGCCATTAAGCCCGGCGTTACATTAGCCCCACGGCCGTAAACTGTATTAACCACACCTTTAGGAAACGATTCCTGGAAGGCACGTAATAATGGATAATGTACTAAAGTACCATGCTTTGGTGGTTTAAATAAAATGGTATTACCCATAATGATGGCCGGAATCAGGGTAGTAAAGGTTTCGTTCAGCGGGTAATTGAACGGGCCCATACATAACACCACGCCTATAGGCGAACGGCGGGTTTGCGCCACTACCCCTTCAGCAATTTCAAACCGGGATGACTGGCGGTCGGTATCTTTCAAGGCATCAATGGTTAAATTGATGTAGTCAACCGTACGGTCAAACTCCTTGGTAGAGTCGGCCAGCGACTTACCAATTTCCCACATAATCAGTTTAATCACCAAATCGCGCTGCTCCACCATTTTGTACACAAACTTTTGCATGCACTTAATACGGTTGGCTACGCTCATGGTAGGCCACTCGCCGCGGCCGTTATTATAAGCTGTTTCGGCTGCCTCTAAGGCATCCATGGCTTCTTTTTCGGTACCCAGCGGATAACTGCCAATCAGCTTACGCTGCAAACCATCAGGACCGGGTATACAAATAGGCGAATAAACCTCGCTTACTTCACCGTCCCAAGGTTTCATTTCGCCGTTAACCAAATACTCACGCTGATGCAGTTCCTCAATCCGGTACTCGGCCGGAATCTGGCTTTCATCAACAAATAAGCTGTTAAGCTCGTCTTTGAAACTCATGATAATTGTTTAATGTTAATATCTGTGTTCAGGTTGTTTGTATTGCAGTAAACATATGCCGTGCCAATTCAGAGATATATGTTCTTCAGGAAAAACGATGACATTAATTACAGCTCAATCGGCTTCATTTTAGGTACCAGCGCTTTCATAACTACCCATGCAATTACGTAGGCTATGGCACAAATTACAAACATAATAGAGTAGCCCGTACTGATGTTACCTGAGGCCTTGTAATGGTCAAACAGCATACCACCGCCTTTACTCAGTAAAAACGAACCGATCCCCCCGGCCATACCGCCAATACCGGTAATAGTAGCAATGGCTTTTTTCGGAAACATATCGCCAACGGTAGTAAAAATATTGGCTGACCATGCCTGGTGAGCAGATGCACCGATAGCAATTAAAGCTACAGCCCACCAATAACTGTACTCGCTTAAGTAAGGGGTTAATAATACCACCAGCGGAAAAAGTGCAATAATAAACATAGCTTTCATACGACCGGTGTACGCATCATAGCCTCTGTTAATAAAATAGGCCGGAAAGGCGCCGCCGCCGATAGAGCCGAACATGGTAATGGTATATAAAATAGCAATAGGCAAAGAAATAGAAGTACCGGTCATGTGGTATCTGGAATCAAAGTATGCCGGCAGCCAGAACAGGTAAAACCACCATACACCATCAGTCATGAACTTACCAAAGGCAAACGCCCAGGTTTGTTTGTACTTTAAGCACTCACTATAAGTAAATTTTCTGCCCTCGTCTTCTTTTTCAACTTTGATAGGTTCGTGTTGCTGTATCTCATCACTATGAATGTACTTGTACTCAGCTTCATTAACTTTTTGGTTTTTTGAAGGTATTTCGTACATCACCAACCAAAAAATAAGCCAGATAAAGCCCAGCGCACCTATACTGATAAAAGCCCACTGCCAGCCCCAGTTAACAGCAATCCATGGCACTACAATGGGTGCTAAAATAGCACCAACATTGGCCCCGGAGTTAAATACACCCGTTGCCAGCGCCCGGTCTTTTTTAGGAAAATACTCGGCCGTTGTTTTAATAGCCGCCGGAAAGTTACCCGATTCGCCCGCGGCCAGCACGGTACGCCCTAATGAGAAACCCAAAATACTGTTTGGCACTAAATGAGCAAAAGCATGTATGATAGCACCAACAGACCAAAGAATGATAGACCATGCATAACCAGTTTTTGTACCCAAATAATCAACTATGCGGCCGGCAAACAGCATTGAAAATGCATAAGCCAGCGAAAACACCCCTACAATAGTACCGTAATCACTGTCGGTCCAGTTAAATTCTTTAGATAGTAAAGGCTTTAACAAGCTCAGCACCTGGCGGTCGAGGTAATTAATAGTAGTGGCAAAAAACAGCAGGGCACAAATGGTCCAGCGGTAATTGCTCATTTTCAGGTTACTCATAATGGTTATAGATAGTTACTACCGGCTGGTTTTTACCAGCTCCAAGGCTTTTTGTGTATCGGTGAATAATTGGTCGTATTGCTTTTCTTCGAGTACTTTTTTGCTTATTAGTTTGCTGCCCATCCCTACGGCACATACGCCGGCTTTAAACCAGGTAGATATATTGCCTGCTTCTAACTCTACACCACCGGTAGGCATAAACAATTGGTCGCGGAACAGTTCTTTAATGGCAGTTAAAAAGCCGGGGCCTAATATATTGGCCGGGAAAAGCTTAATCAGCGCGGCATCATTGCACTGCGCAGTATAAATTTCGGTAGGTGTCATACACCCAGGTATCCAAAGCATATTGCGGTCGTGCGCCATTTTTGCTACCTCGGGGTTAACAATGGGCGACACCAAGAAATCGGCACCGGCATTGATAAAAGCGTCAGCATCATTAACTGATTTAATGGTACCTATACCCAAGTGCAGGTCGGGCATTTCGTTTTGCTGCAGCTCTTTTAATTTTTTAAAATTTTCGAGCGCTGCGGCGCCGCGGTTGGTGTATTCAAATACACGCACACCGGCTTTATATAAAGTACGGGTTACCTCCACGCTGGTAGCTGCATCTTCGTAAAAAAACAAAGGCAGCATGCCCTGGGCAATAATGCTATCTAATACTTCCTGTTTCGTTTTCATTTACTTAATTTCTTTTTCGATTTCCTCAACGGTTTTGTTAGTGGCATCGCTGTTTACAAAAAGCTTAGTGAAAGCAGCCGCAGTAGCGAAATTTACGGTTTGCTGAGGATCCAAACCGTTGTAAAAGCCATAAATAAGGCCTGCCATATAGCAATCGCCGCTACCTACTTTATCAATAATGGTTGCGGCGGCATACTCGCCCGATAGGTAAGGTTTGCCATCAGTATACAACACCGTATAGTACTGTACATCCGTATTGTTAGCATCAAACCTAAATGTATTAGCTACGGCTTTACACTTAGGGAATTGCTTAATGATAGCCTCTGAACTATTTTGAGCTTCTTTAACATACAGGCTTTTTTGGCCCGACTCGGTAACATCCGGACTTACCGACGTACCCAACATACGTTCGGCGGCCCAAACGTTGCCCATAATTAGGTCGCAATACTGCGCCAGTTCGGGCATTACCTCAACCGGCTCTTTACCATACTTCCATAATTTTGCACGGTAGTTTAAATCCACCGAAATAGTAATGCCTTTTTTAGATGCGGCCTCTAATACTTCCTTGCAAACGTCGGCCGCGTTTTGACTGATGGCCGGACATATGGCACTGAAGTGAAACCAGGTTACGCCATCCAGCACGGCATCCCAATCAACCTGTCCGGGCGTTAACTCGGCAAAGGCCGAATAAGCGCGGTCGTAAATCAGGGCATCATGTTTTAAGTCCTGCCCTTTGGTTAAAAAGTACAATCCAACACGGTTGCCGTGGTAAAAGATAGAAGACGTATCAATATCTTTATCTTCTAAAAAGCTCACAATTTGCGCCGACATGCCATTTTTAGGCAGAGCCGTAAAATAGCGCGAAGGCACATCCCATAAGGCTAATGCCGTAGCCACATTTAGCTCGGCACCACCTACAAAAACAGGCAAGCTGTTTTGCTGCAGCCAATCGCCCTGAGCATCTGGTGTGATGCGCAACAGCAATTCGCCAAAGTTTAAAACAGCTCCTGTTGTATAATCTTTACTGGTTAATTCGCTCATCTAAAATCGCTAATTAAAACGGGAAGTAATTTTTAGCGTTATAATAACAAATGTCCTGGATAATTTTTCCGGTCCATGCTATATCGTTAGGTAATTCGCCGTTCTCAATATCTTCGGCAAACAAGTTACATACAATGCGGCGGAAATACTCATGACGCGGGAACGATAAGAAGCTACGCGAATCAGTAAGCATACCTATAAAGCGGCTGATTAAACCTAAGTTTGATAACGCATTCATCTGCCTGATCATGCCATCTTTTTGATCCAGGAACCACCAGCCCGAGCCAAATTGTACTTTACCAGCAACGGTACCATCGTTAAAGTTACCAATCATGGCAGCCATCATCTCGTTATCGGCCGGGTTAAGATTGTAGATGATGGTTTTAGTCAGTTTATCTTCGGTATCTAACTTGTTCAGGAATTTTGACAGGTTAGCGGCCTGGCTAAAATCGCCGATAGAGTCGAAACCGGTATCAGGACCCAACTTGGTTAACAAACGGGTATTGTTGTTACGTAACGCCCCCAGGTGAAATTGCTGAACCCATCCTTTTTCGTGATCCCAGATCGCGAACTGGATGAGTAAAGCCGATTTGATTTTTAAAATCTCGCCCGGAAGCAAAGCCTGGCCCGAACGGATTTTATCAAATATCGCTTTAACTTCTTCGTCTGTATAATTTTCAGCGTAGATATGCTCTAAACCATGGTCAGATACCTTACAACCATGGGCAGCGAAGAAATCATGACGGGTTTTTAATGCCGCCAGGTAGCTGTCATAATCACTGATGCTCACATTGGCAACCTCTTCCAGCTTATTAATGTAAGCGTTAAGCGCCTGCGTATCATCGGCGTTCATGGCTTTGTCCGGACGGAAAGTAGGTAATATCTTAGCTACATCGCTGCCCGCCATTTGCTGATGAAACTCCAGATTATCCAGCGGGTCATCGGTAGTACAAATGGTTTCTACCTTCATTTTTTTGATTAAGCTTTGCACCGCAAATTCTGGTGTTTGCAGTTTGGCTGAGCAATCATCATATATTTTCGTAGCGGTATCAGGCGACAAAATTTCGTCGGTATCAAAATAACGCTGCAACTCTAAATGTGTCCAGTGGTACAATGGGTTGCGCAGGGTGTATGGAACCGTAGCTGCCCACTTTTCAAACTTCTCGGCATCACTTTTGGTCCCTGTAATATAGCTTTCGTCTACCCCATTGGTACGCAACGCACGCCATTTATAGTGGTCGCCGTATAACCAGGCATGAGTTAAATTTTTAAAATTGAGGTTTGCTGCAATTTCGTTGGGCGGGAGGTGACAGTGATAGTCTATGATTGGCAGCCCTTTAGCATACTCGTGGTACAAGCGCTGCGCGGTTTCGGTTTGCAGCAAAAAATTCTCATCTAAAAACTTTTTCATAACAAATGTGGTACAGGCAACTTATAGCGGTTGCTTTAACGTTAGTGGCTGATTTGAACAGCTGGGTTTATATTTTTTTAATAATATGCTTTGCCGGATGCCTTATTGGCAACCATAGGTAAAACACAAACTAAATAATAATTATTGAGTATCTGAAAGATTTTACCTTTAAACGTTAGCAATACGTTTAAAAAGTTACGCAATCGTTTGCTCTGGGTTGCAGGGCCATAATACGTGTAAAAAGTACACTGAAGCGTGTTTTTGGGAAGTGAGCTGCAGAGCAGCTATGGGTTAATCAGCCCTTAATCAAATGGTAAAGTAAACTTAACAATTTCACAGCCAGGAAGAGTACTAACCCCATAAATACCACCAGGAATATGAATATCATAATTAGTGTTCCGGTCCCGCGGCCCTGGTGTTTGCCTTCTTCGTAATGCTCTTTAAGCAGCTTAATGTTTCGGGTATTGGATTTATAGTAAAAATCAAAAAGCTGCCCAATGAGTGGGATTGAACCTATCAAGCCATCAATCATTAAATTAAGCATCATTAAAATAAGCACCTTACGGCTTACCCCATGTTTAGCCATAGTAAGCACCAAAGCAGCGCCCACCATAAAACCTGCTGCATCACCGGCCACCGGCAATAAATTGATGATTGGATCGAGGCCAAATTTAAATTTAGTGCCCGGTATCCTAAACTGCTCATCAAATAAATAAGCAATCCGCTCCACCCATTTAAGGCGGCCGGTAAGATTTACAGTCGGTTTATTATTTGAAAGATTAGCCACAATAAATCAACAACCTATTTTAAAGGTAATGGTTTGAATAGTACACGTAAGTTATGGCCTTGCTGGCCGGGCCGGCAACCATCAATCATGTAGTCCAAAAAACTCTTTCGGTAACCGCTTGTATACAAAACTGGCATTATTTGCCTTTTTTGTTAATAATACTTCTGTACTATGCGCTATTCACAGCAACAAGTTAAGCTTAAACATTACCGCAAATGCTCACTATGGTTATGGGTAATTACTTTATGCAGTTTAATTTACACCCTGCCTGCCCATGCGCAAGACAGCACGCAGGTAAAGACCGATTCGGCCCAAACCATTCCCGACACTTTACTTTTCAGGATACAAAAAGCACAGGCGGCTATTACCGAAATTAATGCTACCAATAAACGGGGCTTCGGTATTCCGGCCATCAGTGACGGACTTGCTGCCGTAAAAAAAGATATAGCCCCGGTGAAGCGCGACCTGGACGCCGCCGGGAAACTTACCGATACCAAAAGCTTGTTGAGCTATAATCTGATTTTAAAAGATGCGTTAACTAAATTAACCGACTGGCGTAATACGCTTACCAAATACAACAATGATTTACAGCGCCTGGCTAATGAAGTAATTAAATTAAGCAACGACTCTGTGTTGATGGTAAATGCTGCTGATACTACCGAAAAGCGGCTTTATAATTCACAACTGGTTAATATTAAGCAAAGGCTGCAAAATGCAGGCAAAGGTACCACAGCTAAATTGGATACCGTGAGCCATTTACTGGCCGACGTTTCGGCTGAGTATATTACAGTTACAGATTTACAAAATTCTATTAACGACCACTTAAGGCAGTCAGGCCAAAGTGCGCTGAGCCGCGAGTCGCCTTACATATGGTCGGCACCAAGCACGGGCAATGGTAATAGTAGCGTGAGTGAGCTGATCCAGTCATCCTTTGAAGGGCAGAACAAAATACTGAGTTACTTTATCAGCAGTACTTGGGATAACCGCTTGCTGCTGCTGCTGATAGGCGTAGCCTTTTATGTATGGGTATACCGAAATTTTAAAAATGCCCGCAGGGCCGAACTGCAGCAAAGCATAGGCCCGCTCGATTTTACTTACATTAAGCCTTATCCGGTTATAGCAACCCTTATTGTGATGCTTAACCTTACCCCACTTTTTGAGCCGGATGCACCCTCAATGTATATTGAAATTACTCAGTTTTTGTTACTGGTAGTAATTACCATACATTTTTGGAAAACACTGCCCAAATCTGATTTAAATTACTGGTTGATTATTGTAGCCCTTTACATCGTCATCATTTTAACCAACATGGTAGTGCATGATGCCCTTTGGATGCGCTTGTGGCTGATAGCACTTAATTTAGGGTCGTTGTATATTGGTTATTACTTTTACAAAAAGCTGCTGCGAGCTAATATTACCGAGCGGTTAATTAAACCCATATTATTTATTTTTTGGGGACTTAATTTATTGTCGGTCGCGCTTAACATTTTTGGGCGCATTAGCCTGGCCAAGGTATTTAGCACTACGGCAATTATAGGACTTACCCAAATTATTGCGCTCGCCATATTTGTACAGGTACTTACCGACGCTCTTGAATTACAAATAAAAGTAGGCGCTAATAGCACCGGGCTTTTTTCGCGCATTAACTTAAGTACTACACGCAAATCCTTTAAGCGCATCTTATCTGTTGTTGCAGTAATACTCTGGCTATTGGTATTTCTGATTAACTTAAGTATTGCCGGTGGCGTATTTGCGCTTTTGCATACCCTGTTAAATAAAACACGAACTTTTGGCAGTGTAAGCTTTACACTGGGCAATGTGCTGTTCTTTGGGGTAATTATTTATGTAGCCAACATGCTGCAAAAACACATTGGCGTACTGTTTGGCGAAAACAATAACCTTAAGTTTGATGATAAAATAGAGCACAAAGGCTCTAAACTGGTGCTGGTACGGCTTGTCATCTTCATCATTGGTTTGCTGCTGGCCGTAACCGCATCAGGTATTGGTATTGATAAACTGACTGTTGTAGTAGGAGCGCTTAGTGTGGGGATTGGTTTGGGTATGCAAAACATCGTCAACAACTTTGTATCGGGCATTATCCTCATTTTTGAAAAACCGTTTCGCATTGGCGATTATATTGAACTGGCCGATAAAAAAGGCAAGGTTCAGGATATTGGTATCCGGTCCAGCAAAATGCTTACGCCGCAGGGCTCTGAAGTGATTATCCCCAACGGCGACCTCCTATCGGGCCGGTTAGTTAACTGGACTTTAAGCAACGACTACCTTAAAACGGAGCTGGTGTTTAAGGTAAATATTGCAACCGACCTGCAAGCCATCTTTAAAATTATTGAAGAAGAAGTAAGTAAAAGCGACAGCGTAGTTAGAAACCTTCCGCCCGAAATACTGGTGAATACTATTTTACTTGACGCCGTTGAACTTAAAGTACTGGTTTGGATTACCGATATTTACAGCGAAGCTTCCTTTAAAAGCGAACTTTATAAAAAACTACTGCTTAAGTTTGCTGAGTTACAAGTGAAGGTAATGTAGGCCGAAAGCTTATTATTCTGTTTTGCTTTCAGACAAAAACTCGGCCTCGCTGATG
Source organism: Mucilaginibacter sp. CSA2-8R (assembly GCF_038806765.1). Classification (NCBI taxonomy): domain Bacteria; kingdom Pseudomonadati; phylum Bacteroidota; class Sphingobacteriia; order Sphingobacteriales; family Sphingobacteriaceae; genus Mucilaginibacter; species Mucilaginibacter sp. CSA2-8R. Next base: position 5,289,422 of record NZ_CP152389.1, read on the forward strand.
TATTTGCTTTCAATTTGCTTATTGGCCTTGGCACCTAACTTCTTAATTTTTTCGGCGGTGATAGTAAGGTTGCCACGGCCATCGCTGAGTTTATTGATAGCTTTGTCATAAGCATCCTGGCTGAGTTTAAGGTTACGGCCAATGCCGTCCATATCGGTTAAAAAGCCTACAAACTTGTCGTACATCTCGCCGCTCAATCGCGCTATTTCCATCACGTTTCGGTTTTGGCGTTCTTGTTTCCACATGCTGGCAATGGTGCGCAGGGTGGCCAGCAGTGTAGACGGGCTTACAATTACTACGCGCTTGTCCCAGGCATCATTAAACAAATCGGCATCTAATTGCACGGCAAAACTAAATGATGATTCGATTGGGACGAACAACATTACAAAATCGGGCGAGTTGATTTTTTGTAAATCATGGTAGTTTTTAGCGGACAGCCCCTGCACATGGCTGCGCAACGACTCAACGTGTGCCCGTGCATGCAGTTTACGCTCATCTTCGGTTTCGCAGTTCACCAGACGCTCGTAGGCAATCAGTGATACTTTAGAGTCGATGATTAAGTGTTTATCATCCGGTAAATCAATCACCACATCGGGCTGAAAGCGGGTGCCATCCTGCGCCTGGTGACTGGCCTGTAAACGGTACTCGCGATCTTTCACCAAACCCGAGCGTTCCAGTACTTTTTCTAAAATAAACTCGCCCCAGTTACCCTGCTTTTTGGTGTCGCCTTTTAGGGCTTTGGTCAGGTTTTGTGCTTCGCTGCTGATTTGCTTATTCAGCTCCATCAATTGCGTAATAACACCTTTTAAAGTGTTACGGTCGGCGGCCTCCATGTTGTATACCTTGTCTACCTTATCTTCAAAAGCCTTGATGTTCTCTTTCAGCGGACTCAGAATATAGTCGAGGTTATTTTTGTTGACATCCAGAAACTCGCGCGATTTTTCTTTGAGCAGCTTCTCGGCCACGTTCTCAAATTCGCGCTGAAAATGCTGGCGGGTTTGCTCAATTTCTACCTTTTGCTCCTGTAATTTTTCTTGCTGAGCCTTATAGTAAGCGCGGGTACTTTCGAGGGCTTGGCTTACCTGGGCCAACTCCTGACGTTCGAACATCAGCTGGTCGGCCAGTTTTATATTTTCTTCTTTCAGTAGCAGGGTAATACTTTCTTTTTCGGCATGGGCGCTTTTAACTCTCTCTTCGGCAACCCGCAGGTTTATAGTCAGTTGCTCGTTGTCTGTTTTAAGCTGGTTAAATTCGCCTGCCGAAATACCGTCAGAACTATTTTTATTCTTACTGACAAATAAAAAAACAGCAATCAATAATATCACTACGGCGATAGCCAAAACCCCTACACTCATCCGATAAAATTTTTAGCAAATGAAAGAAGGATTTTTGAATAATGCTAATTTTATTTGATTACGGCTTAGCCGACGTGTTGTCTGTTTGCGGTGTAGCAACGCCTTTGCCAATAGTACTGGTATCAGTGCCACCGGTTGAGTTTCCCATCGTGGTGCCCGATCCGGCCGCTTTTCCGGTATCTACCGGACCCGAACTGCCATGAAATCCTGAATCGGCTACATCACCACCAGTTTTGCTGGTCGAGCTTTTACAAGCTGCTAAAGAAGCGGCGCCCATCACAATTATAAAGAGTAGCTTTTTCATGATCTCTGTTTACATTTCAACAGGGCAAACATAAAACTGTTTGGTGGTATGTTCGGCTCGTAGCTATTCTGCTTTTTCTACCCGCAAGCCTACATCACTTACCGAGCGCAACGGGTTGTCGCGCATATTCTGTTCAATTTCAAAGTGATATTTGCCTGCAGCCGGGAAACGGTATTGCTGTTTAAAAGGAATTTGATAACTATACATACTGCCTGAGCCTTTACCTAACCACTCGCCGGTTGGGCTGGCCAGTTTTAACTCGTACCGGGTAGTGGTAGCTTTTTTAGTTGGCCCCTGGCTTTGATATACCAGTACAAACATGTTAGAGTAACGGTAAGCAGAAGTTACCCTAACGTTCAGATACAAATTATAAGATACCTGGGTATCTTTAATATCTACATCAAACTTTATTTTGTTACCGTAAATCCAATTATGGTTGGCAATAGACACACTCTCGTCCATTACCCGACTGGGGTCTGAACAACTTGTAAAGGCAAACAGCAAAGCAATAATAAAACAGGGAAATCTGTAACATAAAAACCACCTGTTGCCAGGTATAATGGCAACAGATGGTTGTAAAAATGCTTTATTGCAGGCTGCTAACTTCATGCTTGCGGAGCGTTAGGCTGCTGGTTATTGTTACTACGGTTACGGTTAGCCCTGTGCCTGCGATTGTTGCGCTTAGCGCCTTCGCCGCCTGCTTTTGCGTTTTCGGCTGTCCCATCTACCAGCTTTGCATCATTAGCCATGGCAGCAGTTACAGGCGTATTTTGGCGTGGCGCATTATTAGGTTTACCCTGGCTGTCCGGCCTTTGCTGATTATTTTGCTTAGGCTGATTTTTAGGCCTTGGCTGGTTGCTTTGAGGCTTTTTATCGGCAACAGGTTGCTGATTATTATTACTATTGTTATTGCCTTGCGGCTTTCTTTCAGCAGCTTGTGCTGGTTGCGGCTGCCCATTGCCCTGTGGTGCACCAGGCTTTTTATTTTTTTTCTTTTTGTTGTTATTGTTACGGTTCTGGCTGCGCTCGTCTAAACGGGTCAGGCTATCTTGTCCAACTACGTTTTCGTAGTCCAGTACTTTTACCGGTGCCTCTTTAGTCTCTATTACATCATCCAGCTCTTCCGGGGTGATGCCTTCCTTGTTTAAACGCTGTACTTCTTTAACGCGAGCAATGGTAAGCGGTATCCAGTTTTCGGCACCGGGTAAGCTAAACCACATCATGCGTTTAAAAATATCCGTTTTTTGCAGCCTGGCGTCGCCCTTTTCGGTACGTAAAACGTTCACGTTATCGGGTATATGCTTCAGCGCATCCATGTAGCCGTCCAACTCGTAATTTAAACAGCATTTGAGCTTACCGCACTGTCCGGCCAGTTTTAGTGTGTTTAATGATAAGTTCTGGTAACGTGCAGCCGAGGTAGAAACCGTTTTAAAATCGGTTAACCAGGTTGAGCAGCATAACTCGCGCCCGCAGGAACCTATACCTCCTAAACGACTGGCCTCCTGGCGCATACCAATCTGCCGCATCTCAATACGGATACGGAAAGCTTCGGCCATCTTTTTAATCAGTTCCCTAAAATCTACCCTGCCTTCGGCAGTGTAATAAAAGGTAGCTTTGGTTTTATCGCCCTGGTAGTCTACGTCACTTATCTTCATAGATAAATTAAGGTCGAGCGCCAGTTTACGGGCACGGTGCATGGTTTCCCATTCCAGCTCTTTGGCCATCTTCCATTTATCCACATCGGTGGGCGTAGCACGTCGGTATATCTTTTTGGTAACGTCCGCCTCTTTAACGTGGCGTTTTACCATCTGCATTCGTACCAGCTCGCCCGTTAACGATACGTGACCAATGTCGTACCCGCCGGTTGCGGTTTCAACAGCCACCAATTCGCCCGATTCGAGGTATATATTGTCGGCGTTAAGGTAAAAATCCTTACGCGATCCTTTAAATTTTATCTCAACTACCTGGAAAGGCTTATAGCTCGACGGCATATCCATATGCGCCAGCCAATCATATACATCAAGCTTGCTGCAGCCATTGGTCATGCATGACCCATTGCTTTTACAGCCTGCCGGTGTACATCCGCCCCCGGTAGAGCAACTTCCACATCCCATTTTCAGTTATATATATTGGTTCCCTTTCGGGATAATTTTAAAGTGTAATATTTTAATAATCTGCAAAGATACATCTAAAAACAAAATTTTAGGATTTGCATTTCGTTCAACTGCATAGTGTGCTTTTTCGAGCACTTCGCTAATGGCTTCGGCCATTTCCATATTCATCACTCCCGCCATTTTTTGCGCAGTTTCCTTTTCGGCCGCAGGCAAATGCACCAGGCTGCCGGCACCACCCAATAGCAAACAGCACTCCCTGATGTAGCTGATGCCGTAGCGTATAAAATTCTTTTGCGGTTCGCGTCCGGCTTTGGCAATACGCTCCACAAACTTCATTATATCCAATCCCTTATTACCATAGCACTTGCGCAGCCAGTCTACAAAATCGGCATGGAAGCTATTGGTTTCCTGTTGCAGCATGGCCAATGCTTCGGTTAAATTACCGTTACTTAGGTAAGCGGCTTCTTCTGCGGTTTGGGTAGGCACGCCACGTTCACTCACCAAATAATTACGCACAACATCGTATGTTAAGCCCGGTATTTTCACCAACTGTGTACGCGACAAAATGGTATTTAAAATCTGATCCTGATTTTGTGCAACCAGTAAGAAAACGGTATTAGGCTGCGGCTCTTCAATAATTTTAAGCAGTGTATTGCCTTCTTTATCCAGATATTCGGGCAGCCACAAAATCAAAATCTTATAAACCGACTCAAATGGCTTTAGGCTCAGCTTCTTGATAATCTGGTGGCACTCGGCAATATTGATATTGGCCTGTTTGTTTTCGGCTTCCAGGTAACCGCGCCATATATCAAGGCTGAGGTACGGATGCGTAAGCAGCGCCTCGCGCCATTGCTCAATAAAGCTCAAGGCCGTGTCGTTTTTATCAGAAGCAAAGAACGGGTACGAAAAATGCAGATCGGGGTGTACCAGTTTTTCATATTTACGACAGGAAGCACATACCCCGCATGAGTCGTCGGTTTTCCGGTCCTCGCACGATAAATACTGGGCATAAGCAACAGCCAGCGCTAATGACCCTGAACCCTCGGGCCCCAGAAATAATTGCGCATGACTTACCCTGTTCTCGTGAACTGTATTGAGTAAACGTTGCTTTACAGCTTGCTGCCCTACAATATCTTTAAACTGCATTGGTGCAAGATATAAATTTTTTATTAGTGCGTTGTCAATTGTAGTTTAGGAGGCAAGTAATGACAATAGTGTTAAATGCTAACCGAGCCAATAATGCCCGACAATTGGTAAGTTTGCATTTTATAACACTATAATAAAAAACACAATCACTATGGCCCGAGTAATGTCTTTTGATTATGGCACCAAGCGTATTGGCCTTGCTGTAACCGATCCGCTGCAAATGATTGCTACCGGGCTGGATAACATCCATCCGAAAGACATTATTGAGTACCTGAATAAGTATTTGCACTCCGAACAGGTAGAAACCTTTGTAGTAGGCGAACCTAAGCAAATGGACAATACGCCATCGCAATCGGCCATACACGTCAGAGGCTTTGTTAATTTGCTAAAAAAGACGTTCCCCGAAATACCTGTTGAAATGATGGACGAGCGCTTTACCTCAAAAATGGCGTCGGCTGCCATCTTAGCTGGCGGCGTAAAAAAGGCCGGCCGTCAAAATAAGGCACTGGTGGATACGGTTTCGGCGGTGATATTACTGCAATCGTGGATGGAGCAGCGATCGTTTGGGCGGTTTTGAGTTTGAGCCTTTTAACAAACCAACATTGAGCTTCATAACAAAGTGTAAGCTTCAATTTAACCTGACTTTTGTGTTGTACTTAATTATTAAAGAACATGACAAAAGTTTGGTTTATTACCGGTTCGGCCCGTGGATTAGGCCGAAGCATTACTAAAGCGGCATTGGCAGCAGGCCACCAGGTAGCAGCTACGGCTCGCAACCCCGAACATCTAAAAGAATTAACAAAAGATTACCCGGAGCAAATTTTAGTATTACCATTAGACGTAACCAGTCCGGATCAAATCAAGCAAGCGGTTGCACAAACCATAGACCGGTTTGGCCGGATTGATGTTTTGGTAAATAATGCCGGGTTTGGTATTACCGGAGCCGCCGAGGCTTTTACTGACCAGCAGGTGCGCAGCCAGTTAGAAACTAATTTATATGCCCCTATTGAACTTACACGCGCTGTATTACCCCATATGCGTAAGCAGCGCTCTGGCCGTATCATGCAGATCAGCTCAATAGGCGGACGCATTGGCACGCCAGGCGTTAGCATTTACCAGGCTGCCAAATTTGGCTTAAGCGGCTTTGCCGAAGCATTGTCGCGCGAGGTAGCGCCATTGGGCATCAGGGTTACCTCGGTAGAGCCTGGCGGTTTCCGAACCGATTGGTCAGGCGCCTCTATGAGTTATGCCCCCGTGGTTGAGGGATACGAGCAAACGGTTGGCTTTGTAATGCAATTTTTAAAAGGCGACGGATTTGTGCCCATGGGCGACCCTGACAAGGCGGCCAAAGTATTGGTTGACTTAGCCGAACACCCTGAACCGCCGGTACACTTAGTACTGGGCAGCGAAGCGGCAGCCATGCTGCAGCAAACGGATAAATTACGAAAAGCCGAATTTGAGCAATGGCTACCTATATCAACCTCGACAGATGCTGACGATGCGACAGACTTTTTAGAGACAGAAGCAGGTAAGGCTTATGCGAAAATAAAAGGTGTAGAATAAACATCACAACAAGTGCAAGCCGGAGCCTTGCACTTGTTGTATATTTGATTTTAAGATGAATGCCGCAAAACAGACTGCATTACCGCATATATTATACTCATGCTACCATACACGCAGCCGCGAGGGCGAACAGTTTGTACCCGAGCATATTTTAAGTTTTCAAATTGCAGGTTCTGTCGCCATCAGCGACGGTGAACAAAATTATCTTTTTAACGAGGGTGATATCCGGTTTCATCAGCGTAACCATTTGCTTAAATTCTCAAAACTTCCGCCGTCTGCCGGAGGCGAGTTCAAATCTTTATCTATTTATTTTGATCAGGATACATTACGTCAATTTAGTTATGAATATGATTATACAGCAAATAAGTTGCATATACACAAAGCCATAACTGTACTGCAGCACAACCCATTATATCAAAGCTTTCTGCACTCGCTTCAACCTTACGAACAATTATCAGGACATGCCTTCCATCAGGACCTTATTCAATTGAAAGTTAAAGAGGCCTTACTGATTTTGCTTAAAACTAATCCTGACCTTAAGGAGGTGCTGTTTGATTTTACTGACCCGGGTAAGATAGATTTAGAAGCCTTTATGATCAAAAATTACAAGTTTAATGTGAGCCTGCCGCGCTTTGCCTATTTAACGGGCCGCAGCCTGGCAACCTTTAAGCGCGATTTTGAAAAGCTCTTTCACACTACGCCCAGTAAGTGGCTGCAACAGCAACGCCTCAAAGAAGCCTATCATCTAATTAAAGAAAAAGGCCGGCGCCCTTCCGAAGTTTACCTGGAAGTAGGTTTTGAAGATTTGTCTCATTTTTCCTTTGTGTTTAAAAAGACGTATGGCATAGCCCCATCTTTATTGTGATATCAGGGCCTTAGTTATCATCAACCAACCGGCTATCAAAATACTTACCTTTACCGGATGGAAATTTTAGATCCGCAACTGCAGCTTTACCTGGAAACGCACTGTGATCCGGAGCCTGAAGCATTAAAAAAAATTAATCGCGAAACGCATTTAAAGCAGTTAAAACCTAATATGTTGTCGGGCCATTACCAGGGCCGCTTGCTAAGCATGCTGAGCAAACTGGTAAACCCAAAACTGATTTTGGAAATTGGTTCATTTACTGGTTATGCAACCATTTGCCTGGCCGAAGGACTAACCGAAGGCGGCAAAATACATACGATTGAAGTGAACCGCGAGCAGGAAGAAACCCTGCGCAGAAATTTTGAATTAGCTGGCTTTACCAACCGCATCGAACTGCATATAGGTGATGCTAAGCAAGTTATATTTGGATTTACCGATAAACTTTTTGATATTTGTTTTATTGACGCAGATAAGAAGAGCAATTTGACTTATTTTGAGTTGATGATCGACAAAATACGGCCGGGAGGTTTAATAATAATTGATAATGTTTTGTGGAAAGGTAAAGTGTACGGCGAAGCAACAGATGCCGATACCGAGCTTTTCAGAAAACTAAATGACGCCATTGCTGTTAACACACAGGTTGAAAAACTCATACTGCCTGTGCGAGACGGAGTGCTCGTCATCAGAAAAAAGTAAATTATGAAGAAAATCTTACTGTTTGCATGTTTGCTAACTTCCACCTTTGCTGCTTCAGCACAAACAAACAACGCTTCAGAATCATACATTGATAAGTTCAAAAGTAATGCCATTCGCATTATGCACGAGAGCGGAGTGCCTGCCAGCATCATTTTAGCGATCGCTATGCACGAATCGGCCAGCGGAAACAGCAAATTAGCACGTACCCAAAACAATCACTTCGGGATGAAAGGCAAAAGCCCGGTATCTTATTCAGGACAAAAGCGTACACATTCCTCCTATAAACAATACGATTCCGCCTCAGATTCTTTTCAGGATTTCGCCCGCATCATGACTGAGCGTAAGCAGTTTAGTCATTTAGCTCAAAGCCTTAGCCATTACGATTATAAAAGCTGGGTAAGAGGCATTCAGCACAGTGGTTACGCCAGCAGCCGTGCCTGGGGCAATCAGGTTTTAGGCCTTATCCGCAAATACGAATTGCATGCTTATGATGAGCAGCCCGACTCGGTAAAAGCAGAACCAAAACGTAATTAATCCGACGGGCATCCTGCCAAAATAACACTGTGATAAAGTAAGCTTTTACATTGCTTCCTAAAAAGCAATGCTTTAATTTTATAGCCTTAAAATTTTACTCGTGTTAAAAAATAAAGGTTACTGGCTTTTGTTGGTTGTAGTGCTGTCATCATGTGCTGCCCGTAAAAAAGTATTAAGCCCTACTGATGTAGCGCACGAAAACAACAAGCGCATACAAAATGAAAACCGGCAGACTATTGGTGCCTATTCTGCCTACACGGTAAACTCTTACATTGACCGGTTTAAAGACATTGCTGTAAAAGAAATGAACCTTTACGGTATTCCGGCCAGTATTACACTGGCACAGGGACTATTTGAATCAGGCTTTGGCAATGGCGAACTGGCCAAAGTAGCTAATAACCATTTTGGTATCAAATGCACCTCTGACTGGAAAGGCCGGAGTTATTTTAAAGATGATGACAATTTGAATGATTGCTTTAGAGTATACAATAATCCCGAAGACTCGTACCGCGATCATTCAGAATTTTTAAAACGTAAACGGTACGCCCGGTTGTTTGAACTGGATAAAAATGATTATGTAGGCTGGGCCTATGGTTTAAAAGAAGCCGGCTACGCCACCAACCCTAAGTATCCCCAATTACTCATCAACACTATTCAAAAATATCACCTCGACCAGTATGACCGCCCGGAAGGTGAAATTCAGAAGATAAAACGCGAAGACCGTGTGCTGAGCCAGATTAACCAAAATATTGGCAAGGCCGTTAAAGACTCGATTATTAAGGCTACTCCTAACCATCAACTTTACACCGTTGTTACCGGCGATACACTATATTCGGTATCGCGGCGTTTTGGCCTTACGGTTGACGAACTAAGAGCGCTGAACAACTTGCCGGATAACAGTATCAAAATCGGTCAGCAAATAATAGTGAGCAAATAGTTTTAACCATTAGGTTAAACCCTAACTGTTAAAAACAGTTAAATTATTCAACAATCTTATTTAAATAGGGTAATTCTGCATCGTGAAATTAGGTTTTCTGATTGTTTTTTGGCTGATGGCAACGGTTGCATTTGCACAAGAAAAAACTGTGCAGGGCCTGGTGTTTGATAAAACCACAAAAGAACGTATAGCCCGGGTAAATCTGCGCAATTTGCGTAGTGGCCAGTCAGTTTATAACAACCTTAAAGCAGAATTTAAAATCAATATTAAAGTTGGTGACGCCTTGGTGGTAAGTAAATTCGGCTATTTTACAGACACCCTCAAAGTACAGAATTATAATGATTTGGCTGTTTATTTAAAAGCCAGCAGTATTGTACTTAAAGAAGTTAATGTACGCGATACGGTGCTTTCGGCAAAAAAGAAACTGGAGCAAACGCAGCGCGAATACAGCAAAATATACGGCTCCCTTAATCATCGCGACTTATTGAGCATATCGCCTGGCGCAGGAGCCGGAATCAGCATTGATGCCATCTGGAACATGATTAGTAAAAGCGGGCGCAATGCCGAACATCTGAGGCAAATTATTGAGCAGGATTACCGCACCAATGTAGTTGATCAGCGTTTTAACAAAACATTGGTGCAACAGGTTACTGGTTTTAAAGACCCTCAGCTTACCAGTTTTATGACGCGCTACCGCCCGAGTTATTATCTGGTTACTACAGCAAGCGATTATGAGTTTGTTACTTACATCAAATCAAACATAAAGCGCTTTATGCGTAACCCTAATGTGAGGGCGTTACCGCAGCTACAACCAGAATAAAATGAAGTATCTAGTTATTACAGCTCCATTTTTGAAGGTTGACGGCATGGCGTTGTTTCCATTCATCCTGGTGAAACGCCAAAGTATGAAGCAGGACCAGGTACTTATCAGGCACGAAACCATACACCTGAGGCAGGCAGCAGAGATGCTGGTCATACCTTTTTATGTACTTTATCTGGTAAATTACATCATTAACCGTTTTAAGTATAATAACCACCACCAGGCTTACATGCAAATAGTTTTTGAGCGCGAGGCTTACCAGCACGAAAAAAACGTTAACTACCTGCAAACACGCAAGTTGTACGCATGGATGAGCTACTTAAAATAAGGTTATGAGTATTTAATTAAAGATTGAATTTTTAAAGCAAGTTCATTTTCGTTTTATTTGCTGATAAATATGTTGCGAACGATATTAGGGATATTTCTGGCATTTATATTTTGCACTTCGGTAGCTGAGGCTCAACAAACAGATAGTTTGAAACGCGTTACCGATAGCCTGCTCCGTGTACAAAATATTCGCCTAGCTGACAGCTTGCGCCGTGCCGACAGCATCCGCCGCGAAAATATTAAAATAGACACTAACCTGCTTAATAGCTACCGGCTGGGTACGCCCCGTAATGCTTTACCGCAACGCCTGCGCCCTGTACAAATTGCACCCGAGCTCATCCCTATAACCATGCTCGATTATAAGGTAAGTTACTGGCATAAAACGGTCACCTTAGGTTTTAATTTTAATCAATCAGGTTTTAGTAATAACTGGGCCGGTGGCGGTGTTAACTCTTTTGCCCTGGGTGGTAACCTCGATTTTAAATTAGAGTATAACAAACAACCGTTTGTCTACACTACACAGCTTATTTTATTATACGGCCGCTCTAAAAACCGCAGCCAGCTTTCGCGCAAAACCAACGACCGCATTTTTTGGGATAATAAATTAGCTACACAGTTATCTAAAAGCTGGTTCTTTTACGGCTCGTTGAGCTTTGAATCGCAGTTTGATAAAGGTTTTAATTACGATGCTAATCGCGGCCCGTTACTGATCTCAAATTTTATGTCGCCGGGCTATGTCACCGAGTCGTTGGGTTTTGAGTATAAGCCAAATTCTTACTTCGATTTACGTATAGGTACAGGTACAGCACGCCAAACCTTTGTGTTGGATACTACCATTTATCGTAACCTGTCGGGCAATTACGGTGTAACGCCGGGCCGTACGTTTAAAAACGAGCTGGCATTTCAGGCTACTGCTTTGTTTGACAAAGACATTATGCAAAACCTGCATTTAACTACCCGTTATAACATATTCGTCCCCTATGGCAGGTCGCTGCAAAACGTCGACCATCGCCTGGATTTAACTTTAGCTGCACGTGTTAACCGTTTAATTGCAGTAACTATTACAGGTGTGGCTCTGTTTGATAAGGACACCTCACCGTCTATACAGGGCAACGAAAACCTTACATTGGGTGTAATTTATAAATTCCCGTAAGCAATAATCGTGTTGTTTAGTGGTTTGGCCTTACCACAACCGGAGGCGACTCAGGGCGTGGCGCAAAACCAGGTGCTTTTTGTACCAATAAATACGGCTTGTTATCTTTATCCAACTTTTTATCCACTTTGTAATCGCCTGTTTTAGTAAGCGCAATCATTTGATTGAATGTCAGGATTTTTCCGCTTTCGTCTTTGATAACCGGATTTGCGCCAATGGTTGAATGAATAGTATCTTTTTTAATGGGAGATTTTGATTGTGCCGTTGCAGCAAAAGATATTGCTGTAAGTATACAAGCTATTGCCGTGCTTTTACACTTGTGTTGGTATACTTTCATAAACTTAATTTAAATTTTTATAAAGTAAAAGCAAGATACCATTTACTTATGACAAATAACTAATTATTTAGTTATAAAATGTACTTGTTTTAATTTTAACCCACTTTGTTACCAAAGTATCACTGGTCAAATCTCAAACCCTCGTTCTCTGCAACTTACAAACACAACATACCGCAAAAATTAATACCTTTGTAACCTCAAATTAAAGCATTAGAAAAAGCATGTTTGAAAATCTTTCCGATAAGCTCGACAGGGCGTTTAAAGTTCTGAAAGGACAAGGAACTATTACTGAAATTAACGTGGCCGAAACCATGAAGGAAATTAGAAAAGCCTTACTGGACGCCGACGTAAACTATAAAACCGCTAAAGCCTTTACCGATGAGGTAAGGCAAAAAGCATTAGGCGAAAACGTGTTGACCACAATTTCGCCAGGCCAGTTGCTCACCAAAATCATGAATGATGAGCTAACGGCCCTAATGGGTGGCACTACTGCCGAAATTACTTTTCCAGCTACGCCAACCGTCATCTTAATTGCAGGTTTAAACGGTGCCGGTAAAACTACTTTTAGTGGTAAGCTGGCTAACTTTTTAAAAACGCAGAAAAATAAGAAGCCATTACTGGTAGCTGATGATATTTACCGCCCTGCAGCAATTACGCAGTTACAGGTATTGGGCGAGCAAATAGGCATCCCGGTTTATGCTAACCTAGAATCGAAAGACCCGGTAGCTATTGCCCTTGAGGGTATTGCCCAGGCTAAACAAAATGGAAACAATGTAGTTATTATTGACACCGCCGGCCGTTTAGCTATTGATGAGGCCATGATGCGGGAGATTGAGCAGGTTAAAGCTGCCGTTAACCCGCACGAGATTTTGTTTGTGGTGGATGCCATGACCGGTCAGGATGCGGTAAATACGGCCAAGGTGTTTAATGATCGCCTTGACTTTACCGGTGCGGTACTAACCAAACTGGATGGTGATACCCGCGGTGGTGCAGCGCTATCTATTAAATCGGTAGTTAACAAGCCTATCAAGTTTATTGGTACGGGCGAAAAGATGGAAGCGCTGGACGTTTTCCATCCCGACCGTATGGCTTCGCGTATATTGGGCATGGGCGACGTGATCTCATTAGTAGAGCGTGCTCAGCAGCAGTTTGACGAAAAACAAGCCGCCGAACTCCAAAAGAAGATTCGCAAAAATAAATTTGACTTTACCGACTTTTACAGCCAGATACAGCAGATCAAAAAAATGGGTAACATGAAAGATCTGATGGGCATGATACCAGGTGTAGGCAAAATGATGAAAGACGTGGAAATTGGCGATGATGCATTTAAAGCTATCGAAGCGATTATTCAATCCATGACTCCTTTCGAAAAAGCTAACCCCGACAGCATTAACCAAAGCCGCCGGGCACGTATTGCTACTGGCTCAGGCACCGATATTCAGGAAGTAAACCGCCTGATTAAGCAGTTTGAAGATATGCGTAAAATTATGAAGCAGGTAAGTAACCCTGCCGCTATGGCCAACATGATGCGCAAAATGCCGAAAATGTAAGTTTTAGGTTATAAAATATAGCGTCAGGAATACAGACTAAAATTAAACCGCCATGCTGAATTAATTAGCATGGCGGTTTGCTTTTATACCAAGTGTTATACAAGACTATAAGTAAAGACCTACAGATAATTCTTAACTAGTATAATTATTTATCAAAATTTATTTCCAAAAACAAATAACAAAATTTAATATTGTATAAAATAAAAATAGCCAAATAAACAACGGCAAAGGTAGTACCAATTTAAACTTTACAGCTATGACTACTCAATATCAACATGCTTATATAGCATTACACCGGTGGATCATCAAAAATTTTGGCGGTGGTAAAATTCCTCAACCTAAATCACTGTTTAATACCAGCTTTTTATTAATCATACTATTAACGGGCGTATTGTTAACGGCTCAATTTATGGCCAAATCGCACTTGGTGCACATGAATCTTACGCTGGCTACCTGCATATTGGTAGGCATGGTATTTTTTACCCTGCTCAATTATTATGTGTTGCTTAACAACAAATGGATGGCATCTGTTAACAACCGCCTGGCTTTATTAAGCCGCCGCAATAAAAATATATGGTCGGTAGTATTGCTGATTAATGTAATTGCCATTTGTATTTTGTCTGTAGCATTAGGCAGATAAACTGCATTTGGTAAAACACTCTATGTAGTGGCTTGTCTGTTAGTGTAATAAAAACTATTAAACATGGATGTTACATTAAAACAGGCAGAAGCCATTAGCAGTGCTGCGAAACAAAAAGCTAAAGAAATTGGTGTGCCGATGAATATTGCTATTGTAGATGCAGGCGCAAACCTGAAAGCTTTTCACCGTATGGAGAATGCTTGGTTGGGCTCTATCGACATTGCTATAAAAAAAGCTAAAACCGCCCGCTACTTTGATATGGAAACCGGCAAGCTCGGACAGCTATCACAACCTGGCGGAGCACTATACCAAATTGAGGTATCAAACGGCGGGTTAATTACCTTTCCAGGTGGGATACCGATCAAAAACTCTGCGGGCGAGATTATAGGTGCCATCGGTGTGTCTGGCGGTTCGGTTGAGCAAGACCATGAGGTAGCTTTAGCCGGTTTAGCAGTATCTTTTTAAGTGATAGCAACGGATACAATTGGGGCGTATAGATGATCATGGTATAGCGTACCCTGTTCATCAATACGCCTTTTTGGTTAAGACTTATACTTCTTGGCTTTCTTGATAAGCCGCAATCAGCCACAATGCATTAATAGCAATTTCCTTAATTAACACTCATGAAAACACTGCTCCTCTTACTCATCGCAGCAGGCTTCCTGTTTTTGTCGTTTTCCGAAAAGAAAGTCACTTGGGTAGCCATTGGCGATTCTATCACGTATTTAAACGATCATACCAATGAAACCGGCAACCGGGTTACTAAAGGCTATCTTACACGGGTGGTTGAAAGGCTGCCTCAGTTAGCATACGTTAACCAGGGCCATAACGGTTGGACAGTAGTTCGCATCGCGCAGCAAATTGAAAAACTTGGCTTGGTTAAGGCCGATATTTATAGTGTATTTTTAGGCACCAATGATTGGTGGCATAGCGAGCCCTTAGGCACGTTTACTAACTATAAAAACGCTACCGGTAACCAAACCGTGTATGGAGCCTATCGTACTATCATCAATAAAATACACAGTTTAAATCCCGACGCAAAAATCATTTTAATTACTCCGTTGCAACGGTCGGACTTTGTTTACATCAACAATTCTAAAAACAACGCCTATGGCTCCTACAAAGCCAAAGATGGTCAGCAACTTACAGATTTTGCCAAAGCGGTAGATAGCATTGCACACTATGAAAAATGTGAATTAGTAGACCTCTACCATAAAAGTAAAATCACCCAAAAAAATCTTATAAATTTTAAACGCCTGAAAGACCCAGCCACCGGCCAATACAAAAACTATAAATATCCAGACTTTACCCAAATACCCTTTAACCCCGAAACTGACGAATACCCATATCCACCCGAGGCTATCGGCATGGCTTATGATGGTCTGCACCCCTCTGATAAAGGCAATCAGCGCATTGCAGATATGATAGTTAAAGCCATGAAAAAAATCATGAGCAAATAATTAACCTTACTTATATTTGTTAAATAAATGTTAAAAAGCTCTTTTAAGCATGAATAACGTTGCACCAAACGGTACAATTATTTAATTTTAGTTAATTTTTATTGCCGCCGTTTAAATAATGTTCAAAATTCACTATTTTATTAAGCATACCATATTAAGCAGTATTGATTTTTTCTACGCACCGTTTAAGAAATTAATGCCCTTACAAACCTTTCGTTATGCTGCTTGCGGTGGCTCTAATACGTTGTTTGACATTCTGCTGTTTAGCCTAAGCTACAACTTTTTGTTTAAAAAAGAAGGTTTGCCTATTGCTCATTATACGGTAAGTCCGCACATTGCAGCTTTAATTTTCTCTTTCAGCATATCGTTTTGCACTGGCTTTTATTTAAACCGGTATATCGTGTTTAAAGCGTCGGGGTTAAGCAAAAAGTCACAGTTGTACCGGTACATGGCCGTAAATGCCATTTGTATTTTGTTAAATGTGGTGTTGCTTAAAACACTGGTTGATTATGTGGGCCTTTACCCAACCGTATCTAAAATTATTGCCACCGGGTTTATTATTTTCTTCAGTTACTTTAGCCAGACCTATTTCTTCTTTAAACCCCAAATTGCCGCTCAGGAACTGAGTCGGGCAAGAAATGCGGGTTAGATTAATGGTAGCAGATCGGCGCCCGCTAACTATCAACGAGTATATCGCTGCCTTTCAGCCACAGACACAGCAACTGCTGGAGCAGGTGCGTTGGGCTATACATGAAGCAGCGCCCGACGCCGAAGAAACCATTAGTTATGCAATGCCTGCGTTTAAATTAAAAGGCAACCTGGTTTACTTTGCAAGTTATAAACCTTACGTAAGTTTTTACGCTAACCCCCAAAGGTCATGAAGCTTTTTAAAAACCACCTATCCTGCTATAAAGCCGGTAAAGGTTAGGTGCAGTTTCTGTTAAACCAGCCTATACCGCTTGATTTGATTAAGCGCATAGTAGCGTACAGGGTTAAACAAAATGAGGAAAAAGCAAAATTAAAAGCGAAATCTAAAAAGCAATAATACCTACTTATAGCGGCATAGTTGAGCACAATAAACCAACAAAACTTTTATATTTTAATATATTTAGTGCTTCAAATTTAAACGCATCACTTTGTTAGTTAAAACCTTTGGCAGCGCCGTATATGGTATACAGGCAACCACAATTACCGTTGAGGTAAACATTGCCGCCGGAACCAAATACTTTATTGTAGGCCTGCCCGACATTGCCGTAAAAGAAAGCTATTTCCGCATTGAGTCGGCCTTAAAAAACTGCGGTTACAAGATGCCGCGCCAGCAGGTTATTGTTAATATGGCACCGGCCGATATACGCAAAGAAGGATCGGCTTATGATTTAACTATTGCAACCGGGATATTGGCAGCCAGCGGCCAGATGCAAGCCGCCGAAATTGATCGTTATCTTATTATGGGCGAGCTATCGTTAGATGGCGGCCTGCAACCTATTAAAGGGGCCTTGCCCATTGCTATACAAGCCCGCAAAGAAGGGTACAAGGGCTTTATCCTGCCCAAACAAAATGCGCGTGAAGCAGCCATTGTAAACGACCTGGAGGTTTATGGCGTAGAAAGCATCCGCGAGGTAGCTTCATTTTTTAACGGTGATGCCGAGCTTGAGCGTACCGTTGTTAATACACGCGAAGAATTTTACGACAGCCTGTGCAACTACGCCAGCGACTTTAGCGAGGTTAAAGGTCAGGAAAACATTAAACGTGCATTAGAGATAGCTGCAGCCGGCGGGCATAATGTGATACTAATCGGGCCACCCGGCGCTGGCAAAACCATGCTGGCAAAGCGGATGCCCTCTATTATGCCGCCGTTGAGCCTACAAGAATCGCTCGAAACCACCAAGATACACTCGGTAGCCGGCAAACTGGCTGCAGCCGATGCACTGGTCACCACAAGGCCGTTCCGGTCGCCTCACCACACCATTAGCGATGTTGCACTGGTCGGCGGCGGCGGAAACCCGCAGCCCGGCGAGATCTCACTGGCACATAACGGCGTTTTATTTTTAGATGAATTACCTGAATTTAAGCGTAGCGTACTCGAAGTGATGCGCCAGCCGCTAGAGGAACGCCGCATTACCATTTCGCGTGCTAAATTTACGGTCGATTACCCTTCAAGCTTTATGCTGGTGGCTTCCATGAACCCATGCCCCTGCGGCTACTACAATCACCCCGAAAAAGAGTGTGTATGCCCGCCGGGAACCGTACAAAGGTACCTAAGCAAAGTATCGGGCCCGTTGCTTGACCGTATAGATTTACATGTAGAAGTTACCCCGGTTAATTTTAGTGAACTGGCATCTGACCGCTTAGCCGAAAGCAGCGAAAGTATACGCGAACGTGTAATTAAAGCACGCGAAATACAGGTAGAACGTTTTGGCAATAAGCCCGATTTACATGCCAACGCACAAATGACCTCACAAATGGTACGGGAGTTGTGCAAAATAACCGAGGCCGGCCAAAACTTATTAAAAAAGGCGATGGAAAAGCTGGGCCTTTCGGCACGTGCTTATGACCGTATTTTAAAAGTTGCCCGTACTATTGCCGATTTAGCCGGTAGTGATGACATTGCGCTAGAGCACCTGGCCGAAGCCATTCATTTCAGGAGCCTTGACCGCGAAGGCTGGGCCGGAAACTAATTTTTAAGAACAATATACTTGTTTAAACATTATATCTACCTGTATTAATTATATGCTTGCCGAACAATTAAAAAAAGATACGCTGCAGAGCCATCAGCAATTAGAAAAAATGCTGGTGGGCCGAATGAAAGCCATCCGCAGCCAAGAAGATTATGTTAAATTGCTACAACTGTTTTACACTTACTTTGGTGGCCTCGAGACGTTGATTGACCAATACATTAACCAAAGTGAATTAAGCGATTACGCAGAACGCCGCAAAGCACAAGCACTCGCTAACGATATTGAAACTTTAGGTGGCCACCCTATGAGCAAAGCGAGTGGTGAAAATTTACCACAGATAAAAAACAAACTACAAGCCTACGCCGCATTATATGTTATTGAAGGCTCAACCCTGGGCGGTAAAATCATCAGCAAAATGATGGCACAACAGTTAGGAATAAGCAATGGTGAAGGTTTATCCTTTTTTAACGGTTATGGTGATGATACCGAAGCTAAATGGGATTCTTTTAAAGATGTCCTCAATAAACTCACAAAATCATCTGAAGAGGATAAGGTAGTAATTGACAGTGCTAACGAAACGTTTGAAAAATTTAAACAGTGGGCAGAAAAAAATGCGTAGCGGCCCCTGCTGTATAATTTTGTTACGCAAATATTTAGGATTCTAATATTATTTTAAATTTTAAACTCAAAATTATATTGTAAGTTTGTAATACTACATTACTATACCTATGGATAACAATGATGCAAAAAAGATCGTCATATTTGATGACGACGAAGATATCCTGTCAATTTGTGCTTATATTTTAGAGGAGCAAGGCTGGCAGGTGCATACCTATACCGATTGTAATAACATTGTCGAGAAGGTATCATCTGTAATGCCAAGCGTTATCCTGATGGATAATTGGATCCCTGATTCGGGCGGCATTGTGGCTACACAAACCTTAAAAAGCAACGAAGATTTAAAAAATATCCCGGTGGTATATTTTTCGGCTAATAGCGATATCCAATTACTGGCTGACCATGCTGGTGCCGAAACCTACCTGGCAAAACCTTTTGACCTGGACGAGTTGGAAAGAACCATTAACGAGGTATTACAAAAAGCATAAGTTTTTACTTAGTTTATAAAAGAAAACCCCGGCTGAATATTCAGCCGGGGTTTTCTTTTATATTAGGATTGGATTACTCCATATTCGGGCCACCTGGTCCGCCAGGGCCACCAGGACCGCCTCCCATACCACCACGATTGCCACCGCCAAAACCGCCACGACGGCCACCGCGCTCGTCACCGCCTTGCATTGGCGACCGACCAGCAAACTTTTGCAGACGATAGGTGAATGTTAGTAAGAAGTAGCGAGCCAAACGGTTGACTTGGGTTTGTGTAGTTGAGTTATTAGCGCTGGTAAATGAGAAACCTGTATTTTGATTAAATAAGTCAAATCCTTGTAGACGAATGGTTGCTGCATTTTGTTTCAAGAAGCGGCGCTCCAAATAAACGTTTAAGATGTTAGGATTGGGAACAGCGAAGCTGTAACCATAATTAACTGTACGTGTAAAATCATAGCTAAAGGTCCAGTCTTTCCATACATAGTTCTTTCCATTAAGTGTCAAATCAAGTGTGCGGATGTTTGTATTGCCTGTAATTTGCTGATTTATTAATGAATTTGCTGTATTATCAATGGAGTTTGTTGTTTTATTAATTGTATACCTGGCACCTGCTTCCAAATCAATTTTGTCTAATATGTTTATCCTAAAACGCGGATTTGGAGCAAACGACAGATTTTTTGCAATATTTTTTTCAAACGGTGTTGCAATGTTATTCTCGTTTACAGTATTAACGAAAGAAACATTGTTGGCATAAGTAACTTGTGCACCTAACAATAAAGTATACTTTCGTGCTGCCCAAGGTTTAGCAAATAAAACATTTGCCTGTCCCTGATAAAAGCCATCAGCATTACGATAGTTATAAAAAATAGTGTTTTGAAAGGTTGCCAGTCCCGGATTTGCGCCTAATGCTGTTTGACTAAATGTAGTAGGATATGCAGTTGATGTAGTAACGATTTTATTATTAGTTTGAGTGAAACTCAAATTAGTGAAAAATATATTTCCGGTTTCAAAACTGAATTTATTATAACGTAAATTGAAGTTATTAGTAAATTCAGGATTCAAGTTGGGGTTACCTTGTACCGGATACTGTGCATTTGAAAAGTTAACTACAGGTACTAACTGACTGTAAGACGGCTGATTATTAGATCCGCTATAATTAAAGTTCAAAGATTGACTTCTGGAAAAATTATAACTAAAGCGAGCTGTTGGTACAAAATTTAAAGTGCTTTTTTCAGTTGTTGGATTTACGTTGGTTTGGCTGATAGCATCAAAAGACGTACCTGATCCGCTTAACTTGCTGGGTAATAAACCAGCTCCCAAAGTGATATTATATTTAGGTTTAATGAAACGGTAGTTTAAGCCTACACGATTTGTAATAAAGGTGTAGCTATAATTACTGGTTCCTATCGGATAATTAGCAAGTCGTCCATTTGTCCCAACTGTGTCGGTCAAATTATCATTTTTATTATAAGTATGATTGTACGCATAATTGAACTCTAAAAAAGATACAGTGCTTAATGGTTCAATGTAAGACAAGCTAATACCTGAGGTTGTTGATCTGTAATAAGTATTGATAATTTGATTTCCCGGAATTTTTAACCTGCTTGTACTGGTTGCATCATAGGTATAAATCGGATTGTCATAGTTGAAATTACGTGATGAGTTAAAAGAACCATTTACGCTTAAGTTTCTACCATGTGCGTTAAAACGGTGATTATACAATAATACAGCACCATAATTAGGTGAGGTAGACGTGCTATTAGTTATTGTATTGTAAACAAGCCTTGTGGTATCTAATTTTTGTGTAATAGCGTTACGGCTTATGCGAACCGAGTTTAAATCTTCATCTGCAAACGTATTGGTGCTTGTGTAAGAAAACGTAGGTGTCAATTTGAAATAATTCAATGTATCTGGCCTGTATTCCATGTTCCAGGTTAAACGATGGTTGATGTTATTATCAGTTTGTTGACTGGTTTGGTCGCTTAAGTTACCTACACCTGCATTTTGCTGATAATTGCGGCTATTTGTATAAACGTTTTTATCTTCAAAACTGTAGCTGCCATAAACAGACATTTTGCCCCATTGGTCGCGGAAGTTAGTCCCGATAGTTTTATTGGTATTAATACCATTCTGATTACTGGTTTGGCCGCTGCCACCTCCGCGACCTGCATTACCACGGCCACCGCCGCCGCCACCAAATCCGCCGCCGCCGCCACCACCACGGTTACCACCGCCACCGCCGCCTGTTGGGCTACCGAACGAAAAGGTGTTCACGTTGGTATTGTTTATGTTACCCAATACAGCTATTTGCTGGTCGTTGTTAAACTTAAACACATTTAGTAAACCTACGTAACGGTTATCGTTGCTCACGCCGGGATTCTTAGGCAATGCGTCAGTACCATCACCAGCAGTTGCCTGGCCGAAGTATCCGTGATTTTTATCTTTACGGATGGTGATGTTCAATATTTTGTTAGGTTCGCCGGTTTTGATACCAGTCACGTTGGCTTGGTCGCCGTAATCATCTACAATCTGGTAACTTTCTACCAAATCTGCTGGCAGGTTCTTGGTTGCTGTTTGTACGTCGCCCCCAAAAAAGTCTTTACCGTTAATACGCACTTTAGTTACCTGCTTGCCTTGTGCGCTTACGTTACCTGTAGCATCTACATCTACACCAGGTATACGTTTCAACTGATCTTCAACCGGAGAGTTAGCGCGTACTTTATAAGCACTGGCCCGGTATTCAACTGTATCTTCTTTAAGCGTTACAGGGTTAGTGCCCACTACAGTTACTACCCCTAACTGGGTTGATTGTGCCTTTAAAGTAACGGTGCCCACATCAGCGGCCTTACCATCGTTTTCTAACGTGTAGTGTTTTATAATACCTTCAAAGCCTATTGAGCTAATAGACAGGTTAAGCTTAGTACCCTTTATGCCAGTGAACGAAAACCTTCCTTCGCCGTTGGCAATAGTAGTTGCGTTATCATTAGCATCGGATGTTAACTTAATGGTGGTACCAGGTAAGGCCTGCTTGGTCGAGTCAACTACCATACCATGTACCTCACGGCCGGTTTGTGCGTAGGTAAAGGTTGCAAAGCTTACCAGAAGAGCAAAGAGAGTAAAAAAACGTTTCATAAAGATTATAGTCGCTATCTGATATTTAAGATTTTACTTATTACAGTGTTGGACTGCAAAAGTTCAATTTCTTTTACTTAAATAGCTAACAATCATATGATTGTTACATGATGCTCTTTAAAATGATTCTAAAGTCAAGGCATTTCGCACCTATATTTTAATACCTTTCTAACCATTTTTTAATCAAAAGTTTATCGTTTTTCCGGTCTATAAATTAACGTAGTTACTTTTATAAAAAACGTTACTGACCAAAATGTTATTAACTGATTGACAACAGATTATTAGTCAGATATTGTTTTCTGTAGGTTAAAACATAGTTGCTGTATATAATACCCTATAGTAAATCTTTAAATAATGTTCAGTATTATATTTTATTGATTATCAAGAACTAATTAATAATTATGGCATGAAATGTGAGGAAGTTGTGCGCGGTTTTATGTAGCCATTTTAAACATCTTGTTATGCTATTATTAACTGATGGTTACGACTTAACCCCCAAAATTAATCTGTTGTAATAATCAATTGTAAAAAGACAACCAATGAGAACCCTGCGCGCAAATTTGCAATCCAAGGTCCGGGACTGGACAAAATTGATGGGATTTAGGCTAAATTCATCACAAACCGATCAAAAAAAGAATGTAACCACACGGCATTACTTTTTTGAGACCTTTAACTTTTTAGAAAAGCTAAATGCCAAAGAGCCGGAAAAAAGCAGTTATATATGCTTTGACACCTATGGAGAAAAACTGAAAGTACGTTCGCTACTTGATTTGCAAACTGCATTTTACGAAAATATTAGCCAGCTTAAATAAGCATGCTGTATGTAGGTCCTGTCTGCTTAACAGGCAGGCAGGACCCGCCCATCGCTATTATTTAAATTCGCTTTTTTAAAGTAAGCACTACCGTTTCAAACACTTTGTTACGGTAAACCTCGATCAAAATATTACGGTTTTCTTTTGATTTCAACAGGTTATCAATTTCGGTTACTGTCATGCGGCTTACCGGTTTAAAGTTAACCTTGGTAATTTGATCATTAGCTTCAATTCCAGCCTCGTCAGCAGCCGATCCTGATTCTACACGGCTTACAATAATATGTTCGTAGTCTTTTCCGCTTGCATAATATTCCATTCCAGACATGTCATGCTCAAACGGCTCTTTAAATCTCGTGTTAGGCTTAAGATACATCCTCTGGTTTTTATAATCAAACACCAGTAAAAACCTTTTTAAGGTGCCCATTCCTAAACTCCCATCTCGCGGAACAATATAATTAACATGTACATTACTGTCCGGAAAAGAGGTGATTACCCCCGTAAACTTATATTTGCCTAAGTACAACTCTCCTACCCGGCTAATATAACCATTAACCGGCCCTGTTAAACCTACACCCAAATTAGCTGCAATAACTTTTTTTTGAATGCCTGCATACGGTGGCCAGCTTTCTATAGATAAAGCGTGACCTGCACCTAAATCAATCAAAAGCTTTTTAGTTGTGTATTTTCCGTTGGGTAGCAGAATTTTAGTTGTAAAGTAAGGTTTGTGCTCTTCAACGCCGATAGGTAAAATAATGCCACGTTTTAGAGGTTTAAATTTGCCTGGTTTGGCTACGGTTAACGTACTGTCCATAAAGTTAACTTTTACCGCAAGATTCGAAAAAAACTCATAGCCCAACAGCCCGTGTATAGGCATCCCGGCATAATTGGACAAGCCAAAATGATCGTCTTTTAATATCGCCGCAGATATATCTTCGCCTATCAGTTTCTGATTTATCGAAATATTTAAGTGTGCAGTAGCGTAAGCTTCAAAAACAACATCATTGCCAGTCCCATACATTTTTAAAATATGACGGTTATTAATGTTTATAGAGTCAACCAGGGTAGGGTCAGTAATAATCATCAGTCCTACGCCGGTATCTAAAACAAAATTGAACGGGCCCTTCTGATTGATAAACAAAGGAATAACCACCATGTCCCGCACGATCTGAAAACGGACTTTTACCTGTTTTTGGTTTTCGTTGATACTGAATTGCTGAGCACTAACGGCAACAGACAGGGAAAGTATACAGACGGATAAAAACAGATATCTGGCGATACATGTTATCCGGTACAATTTAAGTTTATAATTGGTTGAGCTAAAGATACATACTTCTGTATATATCGGCAATCACCAAAGCATTTATGTATTTAATTCAATCAGAATTCATTTAAAATAAAAATATTATAAAATGCTTCACTGCAAAATAACAAAAGCGCATTAAAAATGCACTTTTGTTATTTAAGAAATATTACCCATCTTTCTTAAATTGCCCCTTAAGTTCCGGATTTTGCGGCGGCAACTGTTTTACATCGTGCTCTATCTCAGTTTGCTGTATATGTACAGCATAATCAGCAGGTTCTATATGGCTGCAATTAGCTTCGGCATATACCTGTGTAAACTCAGCTCCTATGTAAAGTATGGCCGCAGTATAGTATATCCACAATAATAGTATAATTACCGATCCAGCAGCACCATAAGCGGAACTTTGGGCCGAATATCTTAAATATAAGCCTATTAAAAACTGTCCCAACATAAAAAGAATAGCGGTAAAAAACGCACCCGAACGCACGTCTTTGAATTTGATTTTTACATCCGGTAAGAACTTAAACACGATTCCAAAAAGGATTGCAATAACCAAAAACGATATACCTAAATTTACTAACACGATGAGTTGCTGCGTAATTTCAGGTAAAAAGCGTCCTATACGTTCGCTCACTGCATTTACAACTACGTTAACCAGTAAAGAGGCTAATAACAAGAAACCTAAACTAATAATAAGCGAAAACGAAAGGAAGCGATTTTGCAGCATTTTTAACCAACCTTTTTTAGGTTTAGCTTTTACCCTCCATATCGTGTTGATAGAATCTTGGATTTCTAAAAATATACTGCTTGCACCCAGTAACAGGGTAACAATACCTGATACTAAAGCCAACCCGCTTTTACCTGAAAACTGCAGGTTTTTTACGATATCCTGAATTTGCTTGGCAGCTTCTTTACCTACATACTGGTCTATCTGTCCATATAACCTTGCTGATGCAGCATCAGGTCCTAAAAAGATGCCTGCCAATGAGAGTATCAAGATCAGCAATGGGGCAATAGAGAAAATAGTATAATAGGCCAGGGAGGCACTCAATTTTAAACCATTATCATCAATAAAACCGGAAAAGGTTGCTACCAAAACTTTCCATAAACTTTTTAAATACTGTTTACTAAATACACTCATACCAATAGCAGTAGTTTCTTTAATAAATTACATTTAAACATATTTGTTTTAAACGAAGTAGTTACATTAGTATATAAGCTGTTAACATATGTTAAAAAGAGTTGTTTCCTTATTGTGGGCTGTAATGCTGATTGGTACTTTAAACACCTATGCGCAAAAAACTACTATTTGGTTAGTACGCCATGCCGAAAAACACGCAGAAGGAGCCATGAGCAACACCGACCCTGATCTAACTGCCGATGGCGGCAAACGCGCTCAGGATTTGGCAGCAGTGCTTAAAAAGCAAAAAATTGATGCAGTTTATAGTACCCCATACAAGCGCACCACCAGTACCGGTGAGCCTGCAGCCGCTGCACGTCAATTAAAAATTATTACTTATACAGCTAAAGACTTTAAAACTTTTGCTGCCGAGGTGTTGCAAAATCAAAAAGGTAAGGAGGTTCTGATCGTAAGTCATTCCAACACCGTTATTCCCCTGGCTAAATCCTTTGGTGCTACCGTCCCCTTTGAAACCCTTACGGATGGTGATTACGACATGCTGTTCAGGATAGTAGTTGACAAAGACGAAACGGCCAAACTTACCATCAGCCATTACGGAGCACCGCATCATACCACCAATATACCAGCAGTGTTTAAACAATAAAAAATAAAGCTTTAGCGGTTAGACACAATCAGCAAATCGAGATCTTTGCATGGGATGTTAAAACGTTCGCCCAAATGTTTGTTTGTTAATTGCCCGTGGTAAATATATACCGCATTACGTATCCCTGTTTTTTGCCAGATCACATTGTTTATACCACCATTTTCGCCGATATCTAATAGGATGGGGGTAAAAATGTTAGTTAGCGCATAAGTAGCGGTACGTGCAACACGCGATGCAATGTTAGGCACACAATAGTGTATTACATCGTACTTGCGAAATGTTGGATGTGTATGATTAGTAATTTCTGAGGTTTCGAAACAACCGCCCTGGTCAATGCTCACGTCAATCAATACCGAATTAGGTTTCATCCGGCTTACCGTGTTTTCGGTAATGATACACGGGCTGCGGCCATCTTCAGTGCGGAGCGCACCAATTACAACATCACAGGTAGTAATGGCTTTTTCTAACACAATAGGCTGAATGACCGAGGTAAATACCCGGCTGCCAATATTATTTTGTAAGCGGCGTAATTTGTAAATAGATGGGTCGAATACTTTAACTTCGGCACCTAATGAAATGGCTGTACGTGCAGCATATTCGCCAACGGTACCGGCACCCAAAATTACAATTTCGGTTGGAGGCACTCCGGTAATTCCTCCCAGCATCAGGCCCTTGCCGCCAAACACGTTGCTTAAGTACTCGGCAGCAATAGATATTGATGTAGCACCTACAATTTCGCTCATCGCTCTTACCACGCTTAATATGCCGCCTTCATCACGCAAATGCTCAAATGAAAGAGCAGTAATACGTTTGTTAATCAGCGCATGCAAACATTCAGCTTTTAAAGTAGACGGTTGCAACGTGGAGATTAAGATTTGCCCTGGCTTCATCAGTTCAATTTCGGCCATGGTGGGTGGCGCTACTTTAATAATGATATCGGCCTCGTAAACCTTTTTGGTATCGTAAACTATCTGAGCACCCTGCTCACTGTAATGGTTATCCAAAAAATTAGCGGCTTTACCGGCATTGGTTTCCAACAGTACTTCGTGCCCGTTATTTACCAGTAATGCAACCGAAAGAGGGGTGAGTGTTATCCGGTTTTCCTGAAAAGACGTTTCTCGGGGAATACCGATATAAAGTGTATTTTTTTTACTTTTAGTAGCCAGCATTGATTCTTGCGGCTGCATCATGGCCTGCTTGGCCACATCAGAAAATCCACTATATAACCCAGAGCTCATGTATTCAAAATATTAGCCAGCCTGCTTTAGAAACATCTAAAACGGAATGGTTGAAGGTACGCAAATTTAAAACAATATGTGCTAAATACTTTCGAAGGTAAACCGGCGTAACTGCTCGTTGCTAACCGTAATGCTTACTTTAATAAAGTGTAAAGGCAACAAATCCGGAATCTTTTCCGGCCACTCAATAAAGCAATACTGGTTTGAATAAAAGTATTCTTCATAGCCCATATCTAACGCTTCGTCCTGCCTTTTAAGGCGGTAAAAATCAAAATGATATATTTTGGAACTATTACCGTTATATTCATTCACAATAGAGAATGTAGGGCTGGTAACCGGTTCGGTTACACGTAAGCTTTCGCACAGGGTTTTGATAAATGTTGTTTTACCCGCACCCATTTGCCCATAAAACAAAAATATTTTCTGGCCTTCTGCAAAGTTCAGCAAGGCTTGTGCTACTGACGGAAGCTCAGTTAAAGAAACAATATCTATTGATGTCTGCCTGTTCATCATATCCTCAATAATACAATATGCCACCTTGTTTAAGGTGGCATATTGCTGTTTATTTAATACAAAAATAAACGAATTGCTTTATTTTACACCATAGGTAATTACCGGTATAATCATTTCTTCGAGCGATATACCACCATGCTGAAACGTTTCATTATAAAAGTTCACAAAATGGTTGTAGTTGTTCGGGTATACAAAATAGCTATCCTCTTTAGCAAAGGCAAAACTACTGCTCACATGTAACTTAGGCAGCATGGCATCATGCGGGTTACGGATATGAAACACCTCTTTAGCATTAAAATTAAGGTTTTTACCTTGTTTGTAACGCAGGTTAGTATTGGTGTTTTTATCGCCGATAATTTTACTCGGATTTTTCACTTTAATAGTACCATGGTCGGTAGTAATAATCACCTTCACTTGCTTTTGAGATAAAAACTTAAGCAAATCTAACAAAGGCGAATGCTCAAACCACGATAAGGTAAGCGAACGGTAAGCAGCATCATCACTGGCTAATTCCCTGATCATTTGCATATCGGTACGGGCATGCGACAGCATATCCACAAAGTTATACACCACCACGTTCAGATCGTTGTTCATCAGGTTGTTCACCGAATCATTCAACGCACGTCCTTCGTCAATATTTAATATTTTATTGTAAGAGAACTTGCAGTCTTTACGTAACACCCGTTTAATCTGATCAGCCAGAAACGCTTCTTCGTGCAGGTTTTTACCGCCTTCATCTTCATCATTTTGCCACATGCCCGGAAAGCGTTTTTCCATATCCAAAGGCATCAGGCCGGCAAATATGGCATTACGTGCATATTGAGTAGCTGTGGGCAAAATGCTGTAATAGGTTTCTTCTTCTTCTAACCTGAAATATTCTGAAATAATAGGGTTAATAATCTTAAACTGATCATAACGCAGATTGTCAATCAGGATAAAAAATACCGGGGTATTATCAAGCTTCGGAAATACTTTCTTTTTAAACAGCTGATGTGAAAGTATCGGAGAACTATCCGGATTTTTTAACCAATTGAGGTAATTCTTTTCTATAAACTTGCAAAACTGCACATTAGCTTCAGCTTTCTGCAATGTTAATATTTCGTGCATACCGGCATCTTCCAGCCGCTCCAGCTCCAATTCCCAGTAAATCAATTTTTTGTATACATCTACCCATTCCTGGTAGCTCAGGTTATCGTTCAGGGTCATGCCCAGCGTACGGAAATCTTGTTGGTAAGCCATGGTGGTTTTTTCAGTCACCAGGCGCTTATTTTCAGTGAGCTTCTTAATGGTCAGTAAAATCTGTTTGGGATTTACCGGTTTAATGAGGTAATCGTCAATTTTAGACCCAATGGCATCTTCCATCATCGGCTCTTCCTCATTTTTAGTAATCAGTACAATAGGCACATCAGCATTAATAGCTTTGATTTGAGTCAGTGTTTCCAGTCCGGTAAGGCCCGGCATATTTTCATCTAAAAAAACCAGGTCATAATAATCGTTCCTGAATAATTCAAGCGCATCGGAGCCGTTAGTAGCCGTTTTTACTTTATAGCCTTTTTCGGTTAAAAATAATATATGGGGTTTCAGTAAATCTATTTCGTCGTCGGCCCAAAGTATGGTAGTTTCTTGCATTCTATGATAAATATGTTGGGTTTATAACTTATATGTGTAGGTTTTGTTGTTATTTATATAGTTCTCTTAACAAAAAATAACATTTCATTTGTTGGTAGATAGCAGTAATTTAACACTTTTGCAAAATTATACAGCAACTAAGCTTGAACAAGAAAAAAATAATAAACGATCCTGTTTACGGGTTTATTAACATTCCTACCGATTTGGTGTTCGATTTGATGGAGCACCCTTACTTTCAGCGTTTACGGTATATTAAGCAATTAGGCATGACGCACCTGGTTTATCCAGGCGCGCTGCATACCCGTTTCCATCATGCCTTGGGTGCTATGCACCTGATGCAACTGGCGGTCAAAACACTTTGCGATAAAGGCCACAATATTACCGCCGAAGAAGAAGAATCGGTAATGATTGCCATACTGCTGCATGATATTGGCCATGGCCCGTTTTCGCATGCGCTCGAAAAACATATTGTGCAGGGTATTGACCATGAAGATATTTCGACACTGCTCATGAACAAGCTTAATGAGCGCTTTGGCGGTTTTTTAGATATGGCTATTGAGATATTTAATGATACCTATCCTAAAAAATTTCTTTACCAACTGGTATCCAGTCAGCTGGATATGGACCGCCTTGACTACCTGAACCGCGACAGCTTTTATACCGGAGTATCTGAAGGCATAATCAGTTCAGAACGTATTATCAAAATGCTGAACGTAGTAGATGACGCCATTGTGGTGGAAGAAAAAGGTATTTATTCTATCGAAAAATTTTTGGTGGCCCGCCGCCTTATGTACTGGCAGGTGTATTTACACAAAACCGTTACCTCGGGCGAGCAGATGCTGGGCAAA
Organism: Mucilaginibacter sp. CSA2-8R; assembly: GCF_038806765.1. Lineage (NCBI taxonomy): Bacteria > Pseudomonadati > Bacteroidota > Sphingobacteriia > Sphingobacteriales > Sphingobacteriaceae > Mucilaginibacter > Mucilaginibacter sp. CSA2-8R. The sequence continues at coordinate 5,320,264 of NZ_CP152389.1, forward strand.
ATATTACAGCGCGCCAGATTGCTCTCTTTACAAGGGCATGAATTATTTTCGACAACGGCATTAAAACATTTTCTGCAAAAAAACATCTCAAAAGAACAGTTCATCAACGAAGACCATCATATCGAAACCTTTACCTGCCTTGATGATACAGATATTATGGCAGCGGTTAAAGTGTGGATTGGTCATCCGGACAAAGTTCTTTCTAAATTATGCCAAAGCTTTATTCAGCGCCGCTTGTACCAGGTTGATATTACCAACACCAAACCTGATGCTGTGCGGGTGGATGAATTAAGACAAAAAGCAATGAAATTTTACAACGTTAGTTTCGAAGACGCCGGATACTTCGTATTTACTGATGTGATTAGTAATAATGCCTATAAAGTAGGGGATGCCAACATCAAAATACTGATGAAAGGCGGCGCCATTAAAGATATTACAACTGCAAGTGATAACTCGAATTTGGAAGCTTTAGCTAAAACTGTAGAAAAATATATATTTTGCTATACTAAAGACCTGATATAACCTGTTAACACTGTGTTTATAATTTGTTGCTTAACTTTTAACCTTTAAATTTGTCCGATGCAATTTACTGCTCAGGAAATAGGTTTGATGCTGAACGGAACCGTTGAGGGTAACCCTGAGGTTATTGTCAATACGCTGGCCAAAATTGAAGAAGCCCGGGAGGGTGCGCTGTCATTTTTGGCTAACCCCAAATACGAGCAGTTCTTATATAGCACCCAAGCTTCGGTAGTTATTGTGAATGAATTACTTACAATAACAGAACCTGTTACTGCTACGTTAATCCGTGTTAAGGATGCTTACCATTCATTTTCCATCCTTCTGGAAAAATATAATACCCTTAAGCTTAATAAAACGGGCATCGAGCAACCCAGCTATATTGATGCTGCCGCTTCGGTTGGCCATAATAATTACATTGGGGCTTTTGCTTATCTTGGTAATAAGGCCAAAACGGGCAATAACTGCAAAATTTATCCCAATTGTTATGTTGGCGATAACGTAACTTTAGGTGATAATGTAACCCTTTTTGCAGGCGTAAAAATTTATGCTGATTGTGTAATAGGTAACAATGTAGTAATACATGCGGGTGCCGTAATAGGCAGCGACGGGTTTGGATTTGCCCCAACATCATCAGGTACTTACAGCAAAGTAAGCCAGATTGGTAATGTAGTGATTGAAGATGATGTGGAAGTTGGCGCCAATACCACTATTGACCGTGCTACCATGGGGTCGACCGTAATACATAAAGGGGTAAAGCTTGATAATCTTATACAAATAGCGCACAATGCCGAGATTGGCAGCCATACTGTAATTGCTGCACAAACAGGAATATCAGGCAGTACCAAAATTGGCGAGCGCGTTATTATGGGCGGCCAGGTAGGCGTTGCAGGGCACATTACTATTGCAAAAGGATCGCAAATACAAGCACAAAGCGGAATAAACCGCAGTATTGTTGAAGAAGGAAAGAAATGGGGGGGCATGATTGTGCAGCCCTATCAAGGCTTTTTACGTTCGCAGTTAATTGTACACCAGTTGCCCGAGCTTAAAAGACAAATAGAAGATTTAGAAAAAACCATTGCTGAGCTGCGTAACAAGCAAGAAATCATTCACTGATGCAGCACTCCAAGTATATGAACGTAAAGCAAAGAACTATTAAGGCCCCTGTCGCCGTATCTGGAACCGGACTGCATACCGGCCAAAGTGTAACCATGATTTTCAATCCTGCGCCCGAAAATCATGGTTTTAAATTCAGAAGGGTTGACCTGCCTGATGCACCGATCATTGATGCCGATGTGGACAATGTAACTGATACCTCAAGAGGTACTACCTTAACACAAAACGGTGCCAGCGTAAGCACAGTTGAGCATGTACTGGCCGCGTTGGTTGGTTTAGAGCTGGATAACGTACTAATAGATCTTAATGGCCCCGAAACTCCGATTATGGATGGCAGTTCGATGCCGTTTGTATCGGCCATTGCCGAAGCCGGCTGGAAAGAGCAGGATGCCGACCGCGAATATTATCATATCCCTTATAACATACATTACTCTGAGACCGACCGTAAGGTAGAAATGGTTGCCATGCCGTTGGATGACGACTACCGCTTTACCTGTATGGTTGATTATAATTCGCCTGTATTAGGTACTCAGCATGCTACTATTTCTTCAATCTCCGAGTTTAAGAAAGAGGTGGCCAGCAGTCGTACTTTCTGTTTTTTACATGAGCTGGAGATGTTGCTGAAACATAACCTGATTAAAGGCGGCGACATCAACAATGCAATTGTAGTGGTTGATAAACATGTGGACGAACAGGAGCTGCAGCATTTGGCTAAACTGTTTAACCGTGAAGATATTGATGTTGCCCCTCAAGGTATATTAAACAACATTGAACTGCGCCACCAAAATGAGCCTGCACGCCATAAACTGCTGGACATGATTGGCGATTTAGCACTGGTTGGCGTACCACTGCGCGGCCACATTATGGCTGCCCGTCCGGGCCACGCAGCTAACGTAGCATTTGCAAAAAAAATAAAAGCATTAATAAAAAAAGAACGCAGCCGTAAGCACGTTAAAGTTTACAACCCTAATGCTAAACCGGTATACGATACCGTGCAGATTATGAACATTCTGCCGCATCGTCCGCCAATGCTGTTGGTTGATAAAATTTTAGAGCTTACTAAAACACATGTGGTGGGCTTAAAGGCTGTAACCATGAATGAGCCATTTTTTGTGGGTCACTTTCCGGGAGCACCAGTAATGCCGGGTGTTCTTCAAATCGAAGCTATGGCGCAAACCGGCGGTATATTAGTGTTAAATACAGTGCCCGACCCGGAAAACTGGCTTACGCTGTTCCTGAAAATAGAAAATGCCCGCTTTAAAGATAAAGTACTACCAGGAGATACCCTGATATTTAGATGTGATCTGATTGCGCCTATTCGTCGTGGCATTGCGCAGATGAAAGGCATAGGGATGGTTGGTGAGAAAATTGTGGTTGAAGCCGAACTAATGGCGCAAATTGTAAAATACAAGTAAGTGATGATCCAGCCGTTAGCGTATATACATCCGCAAGCTAAAATAGCCGATAATGTTATTATCGATCCCTTTGCTACCATACATAAAGACGTTGAAATAGGAGAGGGTACCTGGATAGGCTCAAACGTTACCATCATGGATGGTGCCCGCATCGGTAAAAACTGCCGTATATTTCCGGGTGCAGTCATCTCTGCTATTCCGCAGGATTTGAAGTTTAAAGGCGAAAGCACACAGGCCGTTATTGGCGACAATACCACCATCCGCGAGTGTGTTACCATTAACCGCGGTACTAAAGACCACTGGAAAACTGAAATTGGCAGCAACTGCCTGATTATGGCCTATTGCCACGTGGCACATGATTGCGTAATTGGCAACAACTGTATTTTTTCTAATAATACCACTATTGCCGGTCACGTAACCGTTGGCGATTTTGTGGTATTGGCGGGTATGGTGGCTATTCACCAATTTTGTAATATCGGTTCACATGCCTTTGTAACAGGCGGCTCACTGGTGCGCAAAGATGTACCACCTTACGTAAAAGCAGCCCGCGAACCACTATCATATGCAGGTATTAACTCGGTAGGTTTACGCCGCCGTGGCTTTAGCGAAGATAAGATTAACGAGATACAGGATATTTACCGTACGTTGTTTGTTAAAAACAGCAATGTAAGTAAAGCCATGGGTATTATCGAAGCTGATTTCCGACCGACAGAAGAGCGTGATGAGATTTTAAATTTCATCCAAAGCTCGCAGCGTGGTATCATGAAAGGGTTTGGTAACAACTAAATTAACCGCTGCAATTTATAGCATTGAGCAGATTCAACTTGAATTACTGACTGATGCTGTAAACTGTTCATCATGAGTTTGCAAATACAAATTACCTTGCAGGATGCCGGCCGTCGCTTTAACCGCGACTGGATATTTAAGGGTATTGATTATTCTTTTTTGTCGGGTAATAATTATGCCGTGCTCGGTCCGAATGGATCTGGCAAATCTACGCTGTTGCAATTGCTCAACGGCAGTTTATCTCCATCAGCAGGTAAAGTAACTTTCACCGAAAATAATCAGCCTGCGGATGTTGAAAAAGTATTTCAGCATATTAGCCTGGCAGCTCCCTATTTAGAACTCATTGAAGATTTTAGCCTGACCGAAGTAATTGATTTTCACTTTCAATTTAAACCGTATGTTACCGGCATGAGTCGTGTTGAACTTATTGACTTGTTGGGAATGAAGAGCAGCAGGCACAAAATGGTTAAATACTTTTCATCGGGCATGAAACAGCGCTTAAAACTTGCTTTAGCGTTTTGCTCAGATACGGCCATCCTAATGCTCGACGAGCCCACCTCAAACCTGGACAAACAAGGCATTAACTGGTATTTGCAACTGGTTAAACAAATGGTCGGTAACCGGTTAATTATTGTTGGCTCTAACCAAGAGCATGAATACAGCTTTTGCACTAAACAGTTAAATATCACCGACTACAAATCTTAAATCTGCTAAACTTTAATTCTTGCAGGTATTTAGTTTAATAATGCCGATGCCGACCTGGTAACCACCCAGCAATAACTGCTTGATTGTTTGCTGATAAGTCCCTAAGTTTGGGCCACGAAAAATTTGTTATGTCTAAAGCATCAGAAATAAAAAACGGGAATATACTTCGCTTTAACGGCGACTTAGTGCAGGTGGAAGAATTTATACACCGTACCCCAGGCAACTTGCGCGCTTTTTACCAGGCACGTATGCGCAACGTAAAAAGCGGCAAACTGGTTGAATATCGTTTCCGTACAGACGAAGAGGTAACTATTGCCCGCGTTGAAACCAGCGATTACCAATATTTGTACGAAGATGGTAATGACCTGGTAGTAATGGATAACGCCACTTACGAGCAATTTAACATACCTAAGTTTTTATTTGGCAATGCCGTTAAATTTTTAAAAGAGGGTGTAAACGTAATTATTGCTTTTGAAAGCGATGAGCCGATTATGGCACAAGCCCCTGCCTCTGTTGAGCTGGAAATTACTTACTCAGAACCTGCCGTTAAAGGCGATACCTCAACCAACGCATTAAAAGCGGCCACTGTTGAAACCGGTGCCGAAATTCGCGTTCCTTTATTTATCAATGAGGGCGATAAAGTGAAAGTAGATACCGCTACCGGTGCTTACATAGAGCGTGTAAAGGGTTAATCATACTATTTATATACAAGGAGAGGTTCTAATTTTTAGAGCCTTTTCTTGTTTTAAACACTTCGTGAGTCGTCTAAATAATTGAATTAATATCATTATTATGACAAAAGCCGAAATACGTAAACTATATATTGCCAAACGCAAGCAGTTATCACAGGCGGAATATGACCATTTAAATCAAGCGTTGCTAAAGCAGTTTCAACAACTGGATTTGTCGGCAGTAAAGGTTATCCATTTGTTTTTACCCATTCATGCACGTAAGGAGCCTGATACGTTTTTAATCAGGCAGTGGCTGGAGGTCAATCACCCGCAAATCAGTCGTGTATTTCCTAAAGCTGATTTTGCCCATCACACTATGCAAAATTTTGCGGATGATGAGTCGCTCGAATTAGCTATTAATGCCTTCGGTATACCCGAACCTGTAACCGGAAACCTGGTTGACCCTGCTCAGATTGATATGATACTGGTACCCCTTTTGGCTTTTGATAAGCAAGGCTATCGTGTAGGTTATGGCAAAGGCTTTTATGACCGCTTTATTAATCAATGTAGGCCTGATGTATGCCTGATTGGTCTTTCCTTTTTTGGACCGGTAGATCACATCAGCGATTTAAATCCCTTCGACCGGAAACTAAACGAATGCCTGACGCCGGGTCAGCATTATCAATTGACCTAAGCAGTTGTAATAATCTACGAAATTTTACTTCAACTTCTCGTTATTCCGATGCCGGTTGGCATCACGGATGCTTTTTTTCTCCAAGTTTTTGTTCAGGGCATCTGTTAAATCAATACCGGTTTGGTTAGCCAGGCAAATCAGTACAAACAATACATCTGCCATTTCATCTGCCAGGTTCACTTCAGTATCTGATTTTTTGAAAGACTGTTCGCCATATTGCCGCGCCATGATACGGGCCACTTCGCCAACCTCCTCCATTAAAATGGCTGTATTAGTCAGTTCGTTAAAATAGCGTATACCGGTCGTATTAATCCACTGATCAACCAGTTGCTGAGCGTCTTTAATCGTCATGCCGCTAAAGTGGTTAAATCATAGCATTTGTGCCAATTAATTATTGATATGGGTGCACATTATAACTGAAAACTCACTAAAATTCAATGTAAATCAGTCCTTGTTTCTTACATCTAATCCCTAACTTTGCGCTGCATTAAAAACAGCAAATTAATGAGTTTCAGAACCGAGCATGACACCATGGGTGCGGTACAAGTACCGGCCGATAAATATTGGGGAGCGCAAACTGAGCGTTCGCGTAACAACTTTAAAATTGGTCCGGAGGCATCAATGCCTAAGGAAATCATTGCGGCTTTTGCCTACCTTAAAAAAGCTGCTGCTTATACCAACACCGATTTAGGCGTATTACCTGCCGAAAAACGCGACCTGATTGCCCAGGTTTGTGACGAAATTTTAGCCGGTCAGTTAGACAGCGAGTTTCCGCTGGTTATCTGGCAAACCGGTTCGGGCACGCAATCAAACATGAACGTGAACGAAGTGGTGGCCAACCGTGCACACGTATTGCAGGGTAATGCTTTAGGCGAGGGTAAAACCTTTGTTCACCCGAATGATGACGTTAATAAATCACAATCATCAAACGATACCTACCCCACGGCGATGCACATTGCGGCCTACAAAATTTTAGTAGACGTAACCATTCCGGGTGTCGAAAAACTGCGCGAATCGCTGAAACGCAAATCAGAGCAGTTTATGAACGTGGTTAAAATTGGTCGTACCCATTTGATGGATGCTACGCCGCTTACCTTAGGCCAGGAGTTTTCGGGTTATGTATCACAGTTAGACCACGGCTTACGCGCATTGCGTAATACACTGGCTCACTTATCAGAGCTGGCTTTAGGCGGTACTGCGGTAGGTACCGGTATCAACACCCCTAAAGGTTATGATGTAAAAGTAGCTGAGTACATTGCACAATTTACCGGCCTGCCATTTATCACTGCCGAAAACAAGTTTGAGGCCCTGGCAGCTCACGATGCCATTGTAGAAACTCACGGTGCTTTAAAACAAATTGCCGTATCGTTGATGAAAATTGCTAACGATATCCGTATGCTGGCTTCTGGTCCGCGTTCGGGCATTGGCGAAATTCATATTCCGGATAACGAACCAGGCTCATCTATTATGCCGGGTAAAGTAAATCCTACCCAAAACGAAGCCGTAACGATGGTTGCCGCCCAGGTAATGGGTAATGATGTAGCTATTGCCATAGGTGGCTCAAATGGCCATTATGAGCTTAACGTATTTAAACCGGTAATGGCGGCTAATTTCCTGCAATCCGCACGTTTAATTGGCGATGCCTGCGTATCATTTACCGACCATTGTACTGAAGGTATTGAGCCTAATTACGATGGTATTAAAAAGCACCTGGAAAACTCTTTGATGCTGGTAACCGCGTTGAACCCACACATTGGTTATGAAAACGCTGCCAAAATTGCTAAAAAAGCGTTGAAGGAAAATAAATCATTGCGCGAGGCCGCCATTGAACTGGAGCTGTTAAACAGCGAACAGTTTGACCAATGGGTACGCCCCGAAGACATGATTGGAAGTTTAAAATAAAACCCTTTCTAAACCCTCCCCAAACGGGGAGGGCTTTTTGTTTATGTTAAAAATCCAATCTATTCGGCGTTTTACTTCTTCTGTTCCTGCGCTGCTGCTTTGCTGCTGGCTATTATCTCTGTTTTCGTGCAGCCCTAATGCCAACGTACAAAGCCCGGGCGTTGCCTTTTTACAGGGCGAATGGCAGCAACATCCTGAAGCGGTGCACCGCCAACTGGTCAATTACACCTTGTACCAATTTAAATTTAGCTGCGATTCGTTTTTTGTAGCCATGCAATCATTCAGCAAAATAAACTACGGCGCTGATACCTGCATGAACAAAGGCCAATGGACCGAGTATGCCAAAGGCCACTACGATCAGCGTAACGATACACTGCACCTGCGGGGTTTTTTCTGTAACGCCGATTATAGCCTTAAAGACCCTGGTGGCTGTTTTCGTTCGGGCGTGTACGAAGATTATTTTAAGACCGTTAAAACATCTGATTCTACCGTTAAATTTACCAGTACAGGCAGTATCCTGCCATCCAACCTGCACCTTGTTAAAAGAACTGCTTGTGTTCCCAAACCATTGTAATACATGAAAACTACTTTTTTTAAGAAACTGATTTTGGCGGCTGCCATTATGTATGCACCGTTGCATAGCATGGCTTGGGGCGATAAAGGCCACCGCATTGCCGGCCAGATTGCCTCCAGCTATTTAACACCCAAAGCCCGTTTAGCAATAAAAGCTATTTTGGGTAACGAGTCGGTGGCCATGGCCAGCACCTGGGCCGATTTTATCAAATCAGATCCTAACTACAGCTATTTATCATCATGGCATTATGTTGATTTTGATAAGGCCTATACCTATCCGGAACTGCAAACCTTTTTGAGGCAGGATACCAGCGTAGATGCCTATACCAAACTAAACTTTATGGCAGGCGAGCTTAAAAAGAAAAATCTGGCTCAGGATAAAAAGCTTTTGTACCTGCGCATGGTGATCCATATTGTAGAAGACATTCATCAGCCCATGCATACCGCACATACTGATGATAAGGGCGGTAACGATTTTAAGGTAATGTGGTTTAAAGAAGAAAGCAACCTGCATTCGGTATGGGACAGTAAGCTCATCGAGTTTCAAAACCTCAGCTTTACCGAATATACTAACGCCATTAATTTTACCACACCGGCGCAACGTACCGCCTGGCAGCAGGAACCGATAAGCAAATGGTTATTTGACAGTAAAGAACTGGCCGAAAATATTTATGCCAATACCAAGCACGACGAGGTGTTGAACTACAGGTACAACTTTAAATATGTAGGCTCTCTTAATGAGCAACTGCTAAAAGCAGGCGTACACCTCGCTGGCTTGTTAAACCAGATATTTGGATAGTATGAAAATCCTCATGGTTTGTCTGGGCAATATTTGCCGTTCGCCGCTGGCGGAAGGTGTAATGCAGCACCTGGCTGATGAACATCATTTAGACTGGACCGTTGACTCGGCAGGTACAGGCAGCTGGCACGTGGGAGAGGGGCCTGACAGGCGCTCTGTACGCACAGCACAACGTTTTGGTGTCAACATTAGCCGGCAGGTATGCCGTCAGTTTAAAGTGGCTGATTTTGACCGTTTCGACCTGATTTTAGTAATGGATCGTAATAACCTTTCGGATGTACTATCATTAGCCCGCAATGAGCAGGATGCAGCCAAAGTAAGGTTATTGCTAAATGATAAAGAAGTGCCCGACCCTTATTATGACAACAACCAGTTTGAACCGGTTTACCGCTTAATTGAGGGCGGCTGTAAAGACCTCATCAGAGAGTATGCCCACTTGCAGATTGATTGACCATTTATAAAATAACGAATACAATAAGGCGCTTAAACGAGATTTAAAGCGCCTTATTAGTTTTATAAAAGCTTGCCAAAGCCTGTATTCGGCAAAATGCTTCAAATGTTTACTTTTGCGGCATGGCATCTGTTAAACCTTCTGTACCTAAAGGCATGCGCGATTTCTCGCCGGCCGAAATGGTAAAACGTAATTATATATTCGACACCATTAAATCAGTTTTCCGCAAATACGGCTATCAGCAAATAGAAACGCCTACGATGGAAAACCTGGGTACCCTAACCGGTAAATACGGCGAAGAAGGCGACAAGCTGATTTTTAAAGTGCTTAACAGCGGCGATTACTTAGCTAAAATTAACGAACAGGCCCTAAATGCCAGAAATTCTAATGCAGTTGCCCCATCCATATCAGAAAAAGCCCTGCGCTACGACCTAACCGTACCGTTTGCCCGTTACGTAGTGCAGCACCAAAACGAAATTACCTTTCCGTTTAAACGTTTCCAGGTACAGCCGGTTTGGCGTGCCGACAGGCCGCAAAAGGGCCGCTACCGCGAGTTTTATCAGTGTGATGCTGATGTGGTAGGCTCTGATTCGTTATTAAACGAGGCCGAGTTTATATTGATTTATGATGAAGCGTTGAGTCAATTAGGTTTAACCGATTTCAACATCAAAATCAACAACCGCAAAATACTGTCTGGCATTGCGGAAATTATTGGCAAGCCGGAGCTGATTGTGGACATGACCGTAGCTATTGACAAACTGGATAAAATTGGTTTGGATGGCGTAGTGAACGAGTTATTGACCAAAGGTTTTACTCAAGCCGACATTGACCAGTTAGAACCGGTGATTTTACTGCAGGGCAGCAATACCGAAAAGCTGGAAAAACTGAAAACCATTCTGGCTTCGTCTACTGTAGGCCTAAAAGGTATTACCGAACTGGAAACCATTTTTACCTATCTGCAAAGCTTTACCCTGAAAAAGGCTACCGTTGAGCTAGACATTACCCTGGCCCGCGGTTTAAATTATTACACCGGAGCCATCTTTGAGGTTAAAACCAACGAGGTTGCCATGGGCAGCATCGGTGGTGGTGGCCGTTATGATGACCTGACCGGAATGTTCGGCTTAAAAGGCCTTACCGGTGCCGGTATCTCTTTTGGTGCCGACCGTATTTACGACGTGCTTGAGGAGTTAAATCTTTTCCCGGCAGCCAGCAATCAAACCACCCGGGTATTGATTTGCCCGTTCGATGCAGCTGGCGAAACTTACGCTTTACCATTGCTGCAGCAGTTGCGTAACCGCAGCATCAATGCCGAATTGTACCCGGCCGGTGCTAAAATCAAAAAACAGTTAGACTATGCCAATAATAAAAACATTCCTTACGTCGTAGTGATTGGCAGCGATGAGGTACAAAGCGGACAATTAACCTTTAAAAACATGCAAAGCGGCGAACAGCAAAAGCTAACTGCTGATGCGATAATCACAGAACTAACAAAAGCTTAGTACATCAACAAAAAAGGATGGTTTCGAGCCATCCTTTTTCGTTTACAATGATTTTCCACTGTTCTATCTTACCATACGCCCTTTCCAGGAATATTTACTAGTATTACCCATTAACCCTACGTAAACAAAATACAGCACGTGGATGGGTGATAGCAAAAGCAGCAAAACCATGAGCTTCTGCCGCTTAAAAAAGGCCGTAATCGGGAATAATAACGCCGCTTCGAAAGCTAATTTGACCAGTAATTGCAAGGCAAACACCTCCAGAAAGTATAAGCGGTAAAAGCCCAGCAAAAAGTTAAGCAACATACTCAGGTTAAACAACCAGATGCCAACGGCCAGCGCAACCACTTTCTTGTCTTTATACTTGGTTGATTTTGATGCCCAGCGACGGCGTTGCTGCAAAAATTCATTAAGATCAGGCTTGGCATGAGTATAAACAATAGCCTCGCGCTGTTTTAAGAAGCCGATGCGCCCAGGGTAACTTACAGCTACTTTTTGTAGTAAAAGTTCGTCATCACCTGATGCTAAATCGTCAATACCTTTAAAGCCGCCTACTTCGTAAAATACATCTTTACGGTAAGCCAGGTTTGCACCGTTGCAGGTAGATGCCCTGCCGTTGCCAATGAATGAGGCACCGATGCCTATCAGAAAAGAAAACTCAAGCGTTTGCATCCGCTCAAACAGGTTTTTTTCCTGAAAGTAAGCTACCGGCGACGAAATCATCACCAGGTTTTGTGTTTCAAAATAAGACACCACGCTGCTCAGCCATTGCGGTCCCATACGGCAATCAGCATCCGTAGCCACCATCAAATCGCCGGTAGATAGCTTTATCGCCTCTGCAATGGCTTTCTTTTTATAAGAGTTTAATCGTTGTGCTTCGTTCATCTGCAGCAACCGGATGCCTTGTGAAGCATAACTGCGAATGATATCGGCCGTGCTGTCGGTCGAGTGGTCGTCTACAATAATAATTTCCAAAAGATGCCTGGGGTAATCCTGCGCTAAAATGTCATCAATAGTCAGGCGAATGTTTTCTTCCTCGTTACGGGCGGCAATCAGTATAGTTACTTTAGTGTTTAGCTCGCCCGGGACAAGAACTTTTTCAGGATACCGCAAGGCAGACCATCCCTTAATCAAATAAAGCACGACTACCAGGTACAAGCCAGTAAGTAACAGAACTATAAAACTATATGTTGTTATCAAAAAACTTTAACTTAAATACAAAAACAGAACCTAAAACAGCTGGTAAAATAATGTTGGTAAACCAAATTAACGCCACGGCAGCCATTACAGCAATATGCTGATTGGTGATGTGCTCAAATAATTTATCGGCCGTAGCGCTGCGCACACCAATGTCTACTACATCAATAGTAGGTAAAACCGACTGAATAAAGAAAAAAGCAAACGTTAACAGCAAAACCTGGTACATGTGTACCTCTGGCAGCAGCAAATGAAAAATTAAACAGTATTGAAACGAATAAGTTAAAAACCGGCTAAGGCAGTACCCCATAATGGTTAATAACTCGCGGAAATGGTAACGTTTCATGATCTTAAAAAAGCGGTAAAACCTTTTTAGAAAAGGCACACGGTTTAGTAAAAACACTACCCATCTCACATTAAAATAAAAAATGAGCATCAGCAGCATAAAACCGGCGCCAATAGCCAGCATACCGATAAATATCCAAATGTTTACAGGCAGGTAAGTATATATAAACCAAAGTAACGAGGCTGAACCTACCACGCAGGTTACTACCAATTGCCCAAAGGTGCCTACCGCCATGGCAAACACGCCATGTACACGCTTGCGCGGAGGCAAAAACATTACCCTGCCGCCAAACTCACCCCAGCGGTTAGGCGTAAATATAGCCATGGTTAACCCGCAAAACACCGACTCGGTAGCCTGCCAAAAGGTAATTGGCGACCATTTTTGAGTAAGGTATTTCCATTTCAACGCCTCCAGCACATAGTTAAATACCATGAGTACGATGATGAATGAAAGCGTAAGTATGGCCGGCAACTGTTCAATATTGCCAATAAGCTCCTGAAAGTGTTTTAAGCCTTCGCTGTTGGTTAACCGGCGATAAATAAATACAAAAGCCAAGACCAAGATAAGCGCTTTAAGCAGCCAGGATATCCATTTCTTAGCAGTGCCGGTCAAAATTTGTGCGTGTAAAATATTTTGCAATGTTATGAAAAAAGGGCAAGCCTTAAGCCTGCCCTTGTGTTTTATGTTAATAAAAGGTTAACTATTTCAATCTGGGTTTTAAATACTCCAGGGTATAAGCGTAAGCTTGCTTAGTAGCCTCGCTGTCATAAATAGGGTTGCTTGGGTTGGCAAAACCATGGTCGGCATCAAACTGGTGCAGGTATAATTTTTTACCAGCTTTGGCCATATTCTCTTTAAACTGTGCAACAATTTTGGTGTTGATGAATTGATCTTTATTAGCAAAATTACCTAATACATCAGTATTCAGCATTTTTAAACGATCAATGCTTTGCTCGGGCATGCCGTAATACATTACGCAAGCCACAGCCTGTTTACCGGCTAAAATAGCGCTTTGCAAACTCCAGCCGCCGCCAAAGCACCAGCCCAAAGTGGCAATGCGGGCTTTTGGTCCGGCATAAGCAATGGCGCCTTTAATTATATTTTGTGCACGGGGTTCTTTTACGGCCTGCATTAGCTTGCCGGCATCCTGGCGGTTGTCGGCAACTTTGCCATCGTATAAATCGAGCGCTATAACGTTAACGTTGCCTACATCATTATATAACTTTTCGGCTTCGCGCTTAATAAAATCATTTAGGCCATACCATTCATGTATCACCAGCAAATAATTATTAGTTGGCTTTTTGGCTTTAAGTTCATAAGCATTAGCCGTTAAACCGTCGGCTGTTTTATAATTAATAGCCTTACCAATGCTGCTTTGAAAATGTATGCGTTTCGGATTGGCATGTGCCATTACAAACTTGCTGTTTGAGGCTAGCATAGCAAACCGTTTGGTTGCCGTTGGTGCATCAGGCTTGTGGCAACAGGCCATCTTACTTTGGCTAAAAGCCATACCAAAAGCACCTAACAACAAAATTAAAAGGTATAATCTTTTCATGAATAGTTCTTTAACAGGCTAAAGACAGATTATTGAGCGTTTTGTTTAAAAATTTTAAAGTCATGCCGTATTAGCATACCTATTGCAATGGCAACCCATTAGTAATGAAATTAATTAGCTCATTTATAAAACAACATAATTCACGCAATAAAACACTATTAAAGCCAAAAGCCCTCTCCCGAAATCGGAAAAGGGCTCTCAACAAAAAACTATTAACAAATATTATTGAACAGAAATTAATTGCCGCTGCTCTTAGCCTCTTGTTTCAACTGATCGTTAGCCACGATAACAATTTCTACACGGCGGTTTTGCGCACGGCCGCTTTCGGTGCTATTATCAGCAATAGGCTCACTTAAACCTTTGCCTTGTGTGCTTAAACGGCCTGAACTAACGCCATTGGATACAATGAAAGATTTAACAGATTCAGCACGGCGTACCGATAAATCCTGGTTGTAACTTGCACTACCAGTGTTATCAGTATGTCCAACAATTAAGATATTAGTTTGCGGATTGCTGTTTAACGACGTAGCTAAATTTTGCAGATTACTGCGTGCATCAGATTTTAATGCTGTTTTATCTACATCAAATAAAATACCCGAATCAAATTTTACCAAAATACCTTCGCCCTGACGTTCTACAGTAGCTCCCGGAACAGTTTGTTTAATTTCGGCAGCTTGCCTGTCCATCTTACGGCCAATAAAAGCACCTGCTGTACCACCTACGGCACCACCAATAATAGCACCTAAAGCAGTATTACCTGCACTTTTACCAATTAATGCACCTATAGTACCACCGGCACCGGCACCAATGGCCGTACCTTTTTGTGTTTTGGTTAATGAGTTACAGCCAAACCCTATTAAAGTTGCTGTAGCTAAAGTTACCGCTACAAGAGCTGTTTTAAATTTATTAGTTTTCATAAAAAGATGTAGTATCAGTATGTTGTCACAATGCTTGTTACAAAGCAAATGCCAAACCGTGTAATGTAAGATAAGACTATGATTAATGGTAAGGTTTAATAAACAGGAGTTAAATAGTTTAAATTTAAATAAAATGTTTAAAAAAATACTTTTTGCTTAGTGTCTATAATTGCAGATAACATATACTTAAAACAGGCACATTAGTGTATTAAACATAATTGTGCTAACTTAATGTTTTTGAGAACTACTTTAAATAAACGATATTGAGCGGTATTAATGCAAGAGGCCCCGAGTAACTATACGCCACTACAACGTACCTGGAAACAGTTCAGGCAAAATAAGCTGGCTTTGGCGGGTTTGGCCTTTATTGCTATTACTACGCTGATGGCCATTTTAGGTTATTTGATTATGCCCGATCACAGTCCGGACGCTAATCATATGTCCTTACCTTTAAGCCTAAAGCCGCCTGGGTTTACCTATACTGTGCTTAAAATACCTAAACCCGATAAAATTGAACCGGCAAATATATTCAGCCGCATGCTTTCAGGCCAACCCCCAGCCAATCTGGAAATACCGGTGGTAAATTATAGTATACAAAAAGATTCGTTGACAGTTGATGAATACATTAGCAGTGAAGACAGGCCCGAACGACGTTCTTTTGCAGTTAAAGATTTGATGCTCAATGTGCCTGTAAGTAATTTTAACAGTCAGGATTTCATAAAACAACATATTGAACAAAAAACCTTTTGGCTGGGGAGTGACATGTACGGGCGCGATTTATTAAGCCGCATTATTTTAGGGGCGCGGGTATCATTAGCCGTAGGCATTATGGCCGTACTCATTAGCCTGGTAATTGGTGTTTCATTAGGTGCTTTGGCAGGCTACTACGGGGGATGGATTGACAGCGCACTGAGCTGGGTTATGAATATATTATGGTCATTGCCAGCCCTGCTGTTAGTTATTGCCTTGTCATTCGCATTAGGTAAAGGTTTGTGGCAAATTTTTGTAGCCGTTGGGTTATCGATGTGGGTAGAAGCGGCTCGGCTGGTAAGGGGCCAGGTTATCAGCCTTAAACAAGCCGAATATATCGAAGCAGCTAAGGCATTAGGTTATTCCGACTTCCGCATCATTACCCGTCACATTTTATTAAATATTGCCGGGCCAGTGCTGGTCATTGCGGCATCAAACTTTGCATCGGCTATACTACTCGAAGCCGGTTTGAGTTTTTTAGGATTTGGCGCACAACCGCCGGTACCTACTTGGGGAGGAATGATTCGTGAGCATTACGGCTATATTATTATGGATGCTGCTTATTTAGCACTGTTACCCGGTTTAGCTATTATGCTAATGGTATTTGCCTTTAATTTGGTAACTACCGGATTGCGCGATGCATTTGACATTAAATCACAAAACGTACGCTTATAAATTAATTTTTATAATTTAGACTTCTGCGAGTACTATGTATATTAACGACGGAGACTCTGGCGAAGACGAACTGATAAAACTGCTGCTTAAACGGCAGTGGGAATTAAATTCGTTGCTGGAAGTCACACAAGCTATTAATAAAAACACTGCAATACCAACGTTGCTCCAAATGCTGGAAGTAATTTTCAAAAATTATCTCCAGGTAGGTAAGCTGCGCTTTTTGGTTGAAAAGCAGGGTAGCTTTGCGTGTATATCAAAGTATGGCGGCGATTTTGAGGGTATTTCGGTTTTACACAAGGCTTGCCTGTTATTAAAAAAAGTAAAATCTCCTACCTCCTTAACCGGATACACCGATGGTGTACTTAATTCGTACGATTACTTTATTCCTATTTACCATAAGAAAAAGCCGTTAGCTTATGCCCTGATTGGTGATTTTACCCTGTCGGGCGAAATGATGAGCAATGACCTTAATTTTATGCAAACGCTTATCAACATGATTGTGGTAGCGCTCGAGAACAAAAAATTGTTTAGAGAGCGTTTGCAGGCCGAGCGTTTTCAGCGCGAAATGGAGTTAGCGGTTGAAGTACAAAACATGCTTATCCCCGTAAAAATACACAAGGATAAAGCGGTTGAAGCCAGTGCAAAATATTTGCCTCACCAGGATATCGGCGGCGACTATTTCGACTTTTTTAGGCTTAATGACGAGGAGTTTTTATGGTGTATTGCCGACGTATCGGGTAAAGGTATTGCAGCAGCGCTGCTAATGTCAAACTTTCAGGCCAGTTTGCGTGCCTGGGCCACGGTGGATAGCGATTTAACCAGCGTGGTAAACCGTTTGAATAGCATCGTAATCCGCAATACCAAAGGCGAACGTTTTATTACCCTGTTTGTAGCCAAGTATAACGAGCGGACGCGAAAACTGCAGTACATCAACGCAGGGCATAACCCTACCATTGTTTTTAATGGTACAAATGCCATCCGGTTAAAAACGGGCACTACCATGATTGGTGTTTTTGATGAATTGCCTTTCATTAACCAGGGCGAAGTAACTATTGAGCCTAATAGCCTGATCTTTAACTACACAGACGGTTTAATGGACTACGAAATAGAGCAAGACCATCGCTGGAACGAAGATAAACTGTTGACTTACGTGACCGACAATGGCCACCTCTCTCCGGATTTATTTAACCATAACCTGATGGACCACCTTAGCCGGATTATTAAAGGCAAGCGTATTGATGATATTACCTTGCTTACCCTACGGGTATTTTAAATTAAACTTTGCCTTTGGGCATCATATATCTTCTGCTTATTCGTTTCTCATCTTGTATGGCTAAGCCAAAAATTGTTGTTAAAACAAAAACTGCTTCTGTAAAAAACGAAATTTTAAGTTTGTTAGCTTGCCACCAGCCTGACTTGCTGGAAGCCGGTTGTGACGAAGCCGGACGCGGCTGCCTGGCCGGACCTGTTTTTGCCGCTGCCGTTATTTTGCCTCCAAGCTTTACGCACCCGCTGCTTAACGACTCTAAAAAGCTCAGCGAGGCCGACCGTTACCGATTACGTCCGGAAATAGAAGCGCAAGCCCTGGCCTTTGCCGTGGCTTCGGTAAGCAATACTGAGATTGATGAGATCAACATTTTAAATGCTTCCTTTTTGGCTATGCACAGGGCTATCAGTCAGTTAAGTATTAAGCCGCAGTATTTAATTATTGACGGTAACCGCTTTAACGCCTACCCCGAAATACCGCACCAATGCATCGTTCAGGGTGATGGCAAATACTTTAGTATTGCAGCTGCGTCTGTACTGGCCAAAACTTACCGTGATGATTATATGCAGCAGTTAGCTTTGCAACATCCCGAATACGACTGGCATAGCAATAAAGGCTATCCTACCATTAAACACCGTAACATGGTTTTGCAACATGGTTTTACACCTCATCACCGCCGTAGTTTTAATGTCACAAATCCGCAACTAAGCATCTTTTAATTTTGAATAGGGGTGCAGGGTTGATACTTTTGTTAGTAACCAATTGCCCCTTTGTGAAAGTACTTATCATTACCCACCTTGCGCCTTTCCCGCAGAACAGCGGCTATCCCATTGTGGTGGGTAATACCATTAAGGGTCTTGTTAATTCGGGTCATCAGGTTTCTTTATTCTCACTAAATCCGCAAAAACACAAATCACATCATAATACCGAGGCTGATGAACTGATTAAACACATCAACTATTACTGCCATCAGATAGATACAAGTATATCGCTAACTAACGCAGTACTGAGTTTGTTTAACCGTAAGCTACATACAGTTGAGCGTTATTATGATGCAGAATTTGAACGCTTGCTGGTTAAAGAAGTACAAAGCGGCAGTTATGACATTATTCAATTTGAAGGGCTATTTGTAACACCTTATTTGGCAGCCATACGTAAAGAAACCAAAGCCAAACTAATTTACAGGGCCCACCATATTGAGTACCTGGTATGGGAGCGCTTGGCCAAACAGAAAAACGATCCGGTTAAAAAGTTTTATTTGCGCCTTATTGCCAAACGTATCAAAGCTTTTGAATTGAATCAACTAAGTTTATTTGATGCGATTGCTGTGTTTACCAACCAGGATAAAGAAACAATCCAACAACATACCGGTAAGCAAATACCTGTAGAAATTTTACCTGTGGGTTTAGATTTACTGCGTTACCAGCCCGACTATCGTAAAACGGAATTTCCGAGCCTCTTTTTTTTAGGCGCGATGGACTGGATGCCTAACCGCGAGGGTATTGAATGGTTTTTAGAAAACTTTGCGAACGAGCTTACCCAAGGCGAATTAAGAACACGTTTTTATGTGGCCGGCAATGACATACCCGAACGTTTTGATGACTACGAAGTAGTAGGTAAAATTTTTATACACGGCGAAGTAGATGATGCCCTGGAGTTTGTAAATACCAAAGCCATTATGATTGTTCCGCTGCTGTCGGGTGGGGGTATGCGGGTTAAGATTGTAGAAGGTATGGCTATGCAGAAATGTATTATATCTACCTCGTTAGGTGCCGAGGGCATCAATTATAAAAATGGCGAAAACATTATTATTGCCAATACACCGCAAGAATTTCACCGGGCTATAAAGCGTTGCATTACCGACGAAAACTATTGTAAACGTATTGGTTTAAATGCACGCAAACTGGTAGAAGAACAGCACGATACTCACAAAATTACCCAGCGCCTGGTTAGTTTTTATCAGCATACCCTTTTGCCCTCATAGTCGCTTTATTTTTTGCTACTTTTGCGGCAGAAAATAACCCTCGATGAAAAATACCGCTTTAACTGATATACACATTCGCGAAGGCGCGAAAATGGTGCCTTTTGCCGGTTATAATATGCCTGTACAATACGCAGGCATCAATGCTGAACATGAAACCGTACGCAAAGCGGTTGGTGTATTTGATGTAAGCCACATGGGCGAGTTTATTTTAAAAGGTGATAAAGCGCTCGACCTGATCCAACAGGTTACCAGCAACGATGCCTCCAAATTATACGACGGTAAGGTACAATACTCTTGCCTGCCTAACGAGCAAGGCGGTATTGTTGACGACCTTTTGGTTTATCGTATTGACGAAAAAACCTATATGCTGGTGGTCAATGCCTCTAACATTGAAAAAGATTGGAACTGGATTAGCAAATACAATACTTACGGTGTTGAAATGAAAGATATTTCTGACCGCACTTCATTGTTAGCTATACAGGGCCCTAAAGCAACTGAAGCTTTACAAAGCCTTACCGACATTGATTTAGGCTCAATGGAGTATTACACCTTTAAAAGAGGAAAATTTGCCGGTGTAGATAATGTATTAGTATCGGCAACCGGTTACACAGGTGCAGGCGGTTTTGAAATATATTTTGATAACGAGCATGCCGAAGAAATTTGGTTAGCCGTATTTAAAGCTGGTGAACCTTTTGGCATTAAACCTATCGGTTTAGGTGCCCGTGATACATTGCGCCTGGAAATGGGCTTTTGTTTATATGGTAACGATATTGATGATACTACTTCTCCGTTAGAGGCTGGTTTAGGCTGGATCACTAAATTCAGTAAACCATTTACTAACTCTGAAGCCTTACAACAGCACAAACAGCAGGGTATTAGTAAAAAATTAGTTGGTTTTGAAATGCTTGAACGTGGCATACCCCGCCATGATTACGAAATTGTAGATGCTGACGGGAATGTAATTGGTCGTGTAACCTCGGGTACACAATCGCCATCGTTACAAAAAGCTATAGGTATGGGTTATGTTGACCAAGCTTACAGTAAAGAAGGCAGCGAAATTTTTATTAAAATCCGCGACAACAAGGTAAAAGCACAAGTGGTTAAATTACCTTTTACTGCTAAGCCTGCAGCAAACGCTTAAGTTCAGCTTTATTGTTCATCATTTTTTAGTACTGTTTTGACTAACGAACATCAAACTAACGAAGCAAAGGCGTTAGAAGTTTGCCTCACACCGGCATTGTTACCCTTATACCGCGTTGAAGACTACATCGTCGTTATCATCGATATTTTCAGGGCAACATCATCTATTTGCTACGGTATCGAAAATGGCGCAGAAGCTATTATCCCAGTGTCGGAAGTAGAAGAATGTGCTGCCTACCGCGAAAAAGGCCTGGATTATTTGCTGGCTGCCGAGCGTAATGGCGAAGTAGTTACCGGCTTTGATTTTGGTAACTCACCGTTTGCTTACACGCCCGAAAAAGTGGCCGGTAAAACCGTGGTGCTCACTACCACTAATGGTACACACGCGCTGCATTTATCGCGTAATGCCAAACGCATTGTAATTGGCTCGTTTTTAAACCTTACTGCTATATGCAACTGGTTAAAAACGCAAAACGATAACATACTGCTGGTATGTGCCGGCTGGAAAAACAATTTCAACCTGGAGGATACGCTTTTTGCAGGTGCGGTGATTGACCAGCTAAAAGACGGTGATTACAAACTTGACGACCCGGCCTTGGCCGCTAACGACTTGTTCCAGTTAGGTAAGCACGATATCAGCGACTATTTAAAAAAGACCTCGCACGGCGAAAGATTGAAAAAGTTAGGTATCGAAAAAGATATTGCCTTTTGCCAGCAGATTGATTTAACCACCGCTATACCTGTACTGGATGGCGAAAAACTGGTTAAGCTACAGTAGCAAAAAGTTACCTTAAAACAAAAAGACCGATGGAATGCCCACCGGTCTTTTTATTTTTATATAATTTATAAAGCTAATTCCAACAATACCGGGCAATGGTCGGAGTGGCGGGCCTCCGGCAAAATCCGGGCGCTTTTAATGGCGCTTTTCAGCTCGGTAGTTACCATGTTATAATCAATACGCCAGCCTAAATTTTTAGCACGTGCATTGGCCCTGAAACTCCACCAGCTATAGTTATGCGGCTCTGGGTTCAGGTATCTGAAGGTGTCAATAAAACCCGACTCCACAAATTCATCCATCCAGGCCCTTTCGGCAGGTAAAAACCCGGATGAGTTTGCATTTGATTTTGGGTTATGAATATCAATCGGTTTGTGGCAAATGTTATAATCGCCACAAACTACGAGCTTCGGGTAAGCCCATTTTAGCTGGTTAAGGTAAGATCCAAACTCATCCAAAAAACGGTATTTAAATGTTTGTCTTTCATCACCGCTCGACCCTGACGGAAAGTAAACACTCATCACCGAAATATCCTCAAAGTCTACCCTGATGTTACGGCCTTCGCGGTCAAAATCTTCAATACCGCAACCATACTCTACATGTAAAGGCGTTTGCTTGGTAAAAATGGCGGTACCGCTGTAACCCTTTTTTTCGGCCGGGTACCAGTAATGCTGGTAACCCAGTTGCTCTATCAGTATCAGGTCAGTTAAAACATCAGGCGAAGCCTTAATTTCCTGCAAACAAACCACATCAGCATCAGTAGCCTGCAGCCACGACAGCCAGTTTTTGCTCATGGCAGAGCGTATACCATTAACGTTATAAGTGATAATCTTCATAATGTTCTTTATCCGTTTTAAGCAGGGCTGCCTCTTACTAATTAAATCACGACAGTTGTATCCACCCTTAAATGTTTTTATATATTTGGTTTAATAAAAGCGGAAATAGCTCAGTTGGTAGAGCATTAGTTTCCCAAACTAAAGGCCGCGGGTTCGAATCCCGTTTTCCGCTCACTACTTAAAATATCGTATCCTGTAATTCCTCCGCATGCTGCGGGTAATCCGTAGTATAATGCAGCCCACGGCTCTCTTTGCGAGCCATGGCCGATTTTACCACGATGTAAGACACCTGTATAAGGTTACGCAGTTCACATAGCTTTACGGATAGCTTGGTACGCTTGTAAAACTCCTCGGTTTCTTCGTACAATAAGCGTAAACGCCGCATAGCGCGTTCTAACCTAAAATCCGAACGTACAATGCCCACATAGTCGTTCATCAGCTTTTGCATTTCGCGGATGTTGTGAGTTACTAAGATATCCTCGTTAGATAATTGTACGCCCTTTTCGTCCCAGTCCGGAATGTTATCCGGCACCGTATACCCTTCAAATTGAGCAATGGCATCTTCGTAAATACGATGCGCAAACACCAGTGCTTCTAACAATGAGTTTGAAGCCAAACGGTTGGCACCATGCAAACCGGTAGACGAGCACTCACCGCAGGCATATAACTGGCGGATAGAGGAACGGCCTGAATGATCGACCATAATACCGCCGCACATATAATGACAGGCAGGCGATACCGGAATCATATCGCGCGTCATATCTATACCAATGTCCAGGCACTTGGCATAAATGTTAGGGAAATGGCTTAAAATTTCGGCTTTGCTCTTATGCCTAACATCGAGGTAAACATAATCCTCACCCGATTTTTTAATTTCGGCATCAATGGCACGAGCTACAATGTCGCGAGGCGCTAATGATTTACGCAGATCATACTCCTGCATAAATTCTTCGCCGTTGGTACGCTTTAATACACCACCAAAACCACGTACCGCTTCAGATATTAAAAAGGAGGGATACTCGCCCGGGTTATATAAAGCAGTAGGGTGGAACTGGATAAATTCCATATTACGCACTTTGCCTTTAGCACGGTAAACCATAGCTACACCGTCACCGGTAGCAATTACCGGATTAGTAGTAATAGCATATATATGGCCTGCACCACCCGAAGCCATTACCGTAACCTTGGCACGAATGGTATCCACTACCTTGGTTTCGGTATTAAAAGCATAAATACCATAGCATTTGATATCCGTTGAATTTTTATCTACAAACTCACCCAAATGATGCTGAGTAATCAAGTCTACGGCAAAATGATGGGTCAGTATTTCAATATTTTCATTCTGGTGGATCTGCTCGAGCAGGGCGCGTTCCATTTCAAAACCGGTAATATCCTTATAATGTAATACGCGGTATTCTGAGTGGCCGCCTTCTTTAGCCAGGTCATACATACCATCGTTGGTTTTATCAAAGTTGGTACCGTAGTCTATAATCTCACGGATACGCTCAGGGCCTTCTTCTACCACAATTCTTACCACTTCCGGGTCGCACAGGCCATCGCCGGCAATCAAAGTATCTTCAATGTGTTTTTCAAAAGAGTCGCCAACGTTATCCACAACTACAGCCACACCGCCTTGTGCATACTTGGTATTCGATTCGTCTTCGCTTGCTTTGGTAACTATCAGAACCTTAC